>NZ_JBVASY010000002.1:0-4618840 GCF_057814235.1 Cupriavidus sp. F041 | reverse complement strand
GGCCCTAAGACAACCGTACAGAATTCAAAAGGCGCGCTACATGCCGGCTTGCCGCCATGTCCGGCCCCGGCACGCCCCGCGGCGCGCAATCCCGCCCCGGAAGTCATGTTCGCGCTGCGGTGCCGCATTGCCACGCTGGATGAAGACGCTTCCCATCGCGCCACTACGGCCACTAAACTGTACAGGTTGAACCTTACATATGACGCATGCTAAACCTTGAACTGGTCCGCAGCCGGCGCAGCGGGGACACCCTGGCCGAACAGATCGTGGCCGGCATCGCCAGCCTGATCGACCGGCGCGTGCTGCGCGCCGGCGTGGCGCTGCCCTCCGTGCGGCGCTTCGCCCAGCAACACGGGGTCAGCACCTTCACCGTGGCCGAGGCCTACGGCCGCCTGACCGCGCTGGGCTACCTCAGCGCGCGCGTGGGTTCCGGCTATACGGTGGCGCACCGCCACGCGCCGGCCGGCCAGGCGCCAGCGGCGCGCTGGGAGGCACCGGGGCTGAATGCCGCCTGGCTGTTGTCAGACGTGTTCGCCGACCATTCGGTGCCCATCAAGGCGGGCGCGGGCTGGCTGCCCGGCGACTGGCTCAACGAGGAGGGACTGCACCAGGCCATGCGCGCCGCGGCGCGGGTGCCCGCGGCGCAGGTTTCGGGCTATGGCCATCCTTACGGTTTTGGCGCGCTGCGCGAGCATATCGCCGCCGGCCTCAGCCAGTACGGCATGCCGGTCCAGGCCCAGCAGGTGGTGCTGACCCAGGGCGCCACGCAGGCGCTTGACCTGGTGGTGCGCACCTTGCTGCGGCCAGGCGACACCGTGCTGGTGGAAGACCCGTGCTACTGCAACCTGCTGCAGATCCTGCGCCTGGCCGGGCTGCAGGTGATCGGCGTGCGCCGCACCGCCAGCGGGCTGGACACCGACGCGCTCGACCACGCCATCAGGAGCCATGCACCGCGTGCCCTGTTCGTCAACACCGTGCTGCAGAATCCCACCGGCGGCACCCTTACCAGCATGAACGCGCACCGCGTGCTGCAACTGGCCGAGCAATACCGGCTGCTGGTCGTGGAGGACGATATCTACCGCGAGCTGGCGCCCGCCGGCTCGCCCATGCTGGCGGCCATGGACGGCCTCTCGCACGTGATCTACATCAACGGTTTTTCCAAGACCATCACGCCGTCGCTGCGGGTGGGCTACCTGGCAGCCAGCCCCGAACTGGCCAAGGCACTGGCCCGCACCAAGATGGCGGTGGGGCTGACGTCATCGGAAGTGACGGAACGGCTCGTGTATTCGGTGCTGACCAGCGGCCACTACGGCCGCCACGTGGCGGCGCTGGGCGAACGGCTGCGCGCCCAGCAGGACCGGATCACGGAGAAGATGGAAGCGCACGGGCTGGAAGTGCTGCTGCGCCCGGAAGGCGGAATGTTTGCCTGGGCACGGATGCGCCCGCAAGGGGTGAACGAGCAGGCCGCCCTGTCAGGCAACCGGCTGGCGACGCTGGCACTGGAGCATGGCATCTGGCTGGCACCAGGCTCCTATTTCGAGCCGGAAGAAGGCGACTCGCCCTGGATACGGTTCAATGTCGCGACCACCGACGCGCCCGCGCTATGGCGCTTTTTCGACACGCTGCGCAGCGCGGATAGCCAGGGGGCGGAGGCCGAACTTCCCGAGCCGGCCTCGCGCACCGCGCGCAATCCGCGTGCAGGCATGATCAAGCTGGCCTGAGCGACGGCCCGGAGCCAGCCGCCGTTGCCGGTTCAGAAGCGATAACGCACGTAACCCGTGTAAAAACCGCTACCCGGATTAGGCTGCTTGATACCGGCATTGGAGACATGCTGGTAGCGGAAGCCGGCTTCATAAGCAGTCTTGGGGCCGAATGCCATGCCTACGCCGATCATGTCGGAGAACTGGAACAGGCTGCCGGAGCGGTGCTCGTCGGAGGTGGCCTTGTGGCTCATCATGCGCACACCAACCGAAGCTTCTAGGAAGGGGACCAGCGAGCCGCCGCGCTTTTCCAGGCGAAAGATCGGCGAAAAACCGAACTCGGTCACATTCTGGGCATTGGTGCCGCTGCGGGCATTCCATTCAGCCAGTTCGGCCTCCCACTGCAGCTTGACCAGCCAGCCCTGCGGGTTGCCCCAGGCAAAGCCGGAATCCCAGTTGACGCCGATTTCGTACTTGTTGATGTTGTGGCCAGGATCGCGGCCGAAGGCCACGTGCACCCCGGGATCGGCATGCGCCAGCGCGCTGGTACCAAGGGCAGCCACGGCGCCAAGCGCCTTGATATGCGTTACAAGCCGGTGGGCAATGCCGGCGTTCTTCTTATCTCTGGTCATGTACATGGTGGGTGGTGAATACCGCGAAGAATGGCAAGTCCTAGCGAAAACCTTGCCACCTCCCAGCGGCAAGGCCGACCACCCGCACTCAGGACCAGAGGCGTTCCACCACCCAGCCCGCGGTCACGCAGATCGCGAGCCAGGCGCTCATGCATCCGGCAATAAATCGGTAAGTCATGTCAATTTCCACAACAAACGCCTGGGGACAAGCGAATAATTCCGGAATTATACATCCATCCATGAATGTATGTTGAGGACTGACACGGATCCGGCTAGGGCCTGACGTAATGGTCAGGGATTATGCGCCTCCGGGCCGCGTAATGCTTGCGGTACCAAAGGCCTGTTGCCGCGCCGCGTCAACCCTTCTGGCCTGTGGTGCCCGGCGGCACCCGCCTCTCACCCCACCGTTGCGTATTCCAGTGTCTTTGGCGTCTTCACGATGACCTCGGGGCGTTCGCCCACCACCACCGTATCGTCCAGCCGGAAGCCACCCAATCCGTAGACATAGATGCCGGGCTCGGCCGAGTACACCTCGCCCGGCAACAGCGCCCGCGTATTGAAGGCCATGTCTTCCGGGTACTCGTGCAGCATCAGGCCAACCGCGTGGCCGGTGCGGTGGAAGATGTACTCGCCCAGGCCCGCGCGCTCGATCACGGCCTGTGCCGCAGCGTCCATATCGCAGACGCGGCGTCCGGTCACCGCGGCCGCTACCGCGGCATCGGTGGCTTCGGCGGCGACCTGGTAGCAATGTGCCTGGCGCTCATCCGGCCTGCCGCAGAACCAGGTGCGTTCGTTCTCCACATAGTAGCCATTCAGGCGCGGCAGGATCAGGTTGACGATGGTGTCGCCGGCCGCGATGCGCGCACCGCACGCGGCGCCGTCGCCATGCGGCGACGCCGAGGCCGGCCCCTTCAGTGTCCAGCACTTGAGAATGTCGAAATCCTCTCCGGGGAAACGGCGCGCCGCTTCCTCCACCATCAGCGCCGACATGGCGTGGTCCAGTTCCTGCACCAGCCGGCCTGCGCGGATATTCTCGCGATAGCGGTCCTGCACCCAGTCGGTCAGCGCGCCCAGTTCACGCATCACCTGCAGTTCCTCGGCATGCTTGACCCAGCGCATGCCGCGCATCTCGGCCAGGGCCGGGAGCAGCGTAAGCTCGGGCAGGTAGCGCTGCGCAGCCGCGAGGATCGGGTGCGCCACATCGACGGCAATGCGCGAACCGCCCAGCCCGTGCGCAGCCAGCAGCGACGCCACCACCTCGGGCAACTGCGGCGCCAGCGCCAGCCGCTGCGAGACGCGCGGATGCTCGGCGTAGTAGGTCACATCGCGCAGCCAGACCTTCTCCTTTTCCGCGCACAAGCGCATATGGTTGGTGGACAGCTCGTTCATCACCGCGAAGGGCTCGCCGTTGCGCGGCACGAACACAAATACGGGACGCTCCCACGGCCAGACATCAAGCTGGAAATTGGTGGCGAACTGGAAGAAGTCCGGTGTGGCGAATACCAGCGCGTCAACGCGGAGGCGGTCCATCAGCGCGTGCATCATGGACAGTCGGTAGTCGCGCACGGCGGTCGTGATCTGGGGCATGTCTTGTCTCCTTGAAAGTCGGTGCAGTAAGGCCAGGCGTGGCGCGGATCAAAGGGCGATGCCGAGCTTGCGGATCAGCGGGCCCCAGGCCTGCGCGTCGCGCTGCATATAGCGCCGTACTTCGTCAGGCGGGCCCTTGATCGGCTCCAGGAACTGGTTGGCCAACTTGTCCTTGAACGCGGGCTCGTCCATGGCCGCATTGATGTCGGCATTGATCTTGCGCACCAGCGGCGCCGGCGTGCCGGACCTGGCGACGATGGCGTACCAGCCCGGCACCGCCACGTCGTAGCCAAGCTCCTTGAATGTGGGCACATCGGGCAGCGCCGCCAGGCGCCGCTCGCCGGTCACCGCCAGCGGCACCAGCTTCTTGCCGGTGATATAGGGCTGCACGCCCGCCAGCACGTTCATCATCGCCGGGGTCTCGCCCGACATCAGGCTGGTCGATCCGCCGGCGCCGTTGAACGGCACATGCTGCAGCCTAATGCCGGCACGCTCGGCCACCAGTTCCATGGCCAGGTGCGTGGAGTTGCCGATGCCACCGGAGGCATAGCTGATGCCGCCCGGCCGCGCCTTGGCCAGCCGCACGAACTCCGCGAAGCTGGCGGCATGCATGGCCGGCGCCACCACCAGCACGAAGGGCGAGTTCGCCAGCATCGCCACGCCGGCCAGGTCGCGCTGCGGCGCATAGGGCAGCGAGGGATACAGGAAGGGATTGAAAGCCAGGTTGGAAACGCCGGCGAAGAACAGCGTGTAGCCATCGGCCGGTTGTTGCAGCACGTAGTTGATCGCCAGTACGCCATTGGCGCCTGGCCTGTTTTCCACCACCACGCTGCGCCCCCAGCGCTTGCCAAGCGCTTCGGCCAATGCGCGCGCGAGCACATCGTTGCCGGTGCCGCCGGCCTGCGGCACCACGAGCCGCACGGGGCGCTGCGGCCACGCCTCCGCCCGGCCGGCGGCGCCATATAACATTCCCGCCACGGCTAGCGTGGCACCCACTATCAGCGTTCGTCTCTTCACATCGTTCTCCTCTCGAATCCCCTGGACGCGCCTCATGACGGACGCGTCCGGTTTACTGTACCATGTGGTACACGATAAAGAAAATAGGACCGGCACAGGGCCTGCCATCGCGGCAAGAGCCGGTGAGAAAGCTTGAAATGGAAGCGGAGACGCGTTGCCGCGGCAGCGGCAACAACTGCAGCGCGGCGCCGTGATGGCGCCGCGTCGGGATCAGGCTTCGTGGCCGGGCTTTGCGCCCGCCGCCCTGGGCGCGTTCTGCATGCGCGCGAAATACTTCAGCGCGGCGGTGGTGCCCTTGCGATCACCCGTGGTGACGAGATCCAGCAGCAGCCCGCGCATCGTGGCCACCTCGACACGGGCACGCAGCTTCGCCTCGCTGGTGCTCAACCCGAGTTGCTTGTGAAAGCGCTCGGTCAGCGCGCCGGTCCAGCTGCCGATCACGTCATCGAGGAAGACATGGAAGCGCTCTCGATCGCGAATGGCGCGCCCGTATATCTCGAACAGCAACTGGATGATGGGCAGATAGTTGTCCGCCGAGTAGCGCGCCCAGGCCACTTCCAGCGCCCGCGCGGGATCGGTCTCGCTGGCGGCCAGGCTGGCGCGCGCATCCAGTTCGGCATGGCGGATGCGGCGCAGCACCGCCTCCCAGAACTGGTCGCCGGAGCCGAAGTAGTAGATCAGCATGCGGTGGCTGGTACCGACCGCTTCGGCGATATTGCGCAGCGACAGGTCGCCGATGCCGTGCTCCAGCACATGGCGCACGGCGGCGTCCAGCAACTGGATGGCCTGGTCGCTGGTGGCACGGCTTTCGGCAAGCTTATCGGCGGCGGGGTTCTTGCGGGGCGGCATGGATGGGTGAGACGCGATCGGTTGGGCACGGGTGCGAAGACAGCGAGTGTAAGCCAGCCCGGCGCGTCATGCATCCACTGCCTGCCGCGCGTCCGGCGCGCTCAGCCTGCGCCCAACAGGAAGGGCAACGTCTCCTCCAGCAGCAATGCCGGCGCTTCCTCGGCGATGTAATGCCCGCAAGGCAGGCTCTTGCCATCCACGTTGCGCGCCACCTTGCGCCACTCTTCCAGCGGCGCGAAGCAGCGGCCCACGGCGCCCTGCTCGCCCCACAGCGCCAGCATCGCGCACTCGACCTTGCGCCCCGCGGCCAGGTCGGCACGGTCGTGATCAAGATCGACCGAGGCGCTGGCGCGGTAGTCCTCGCACAAGCCGTGCGCCGCGCCGGGCAGGCTGATGCAGCGAAGGTACTCGGCCATGGCCGCCTGCGTGAACGGCGCCAGCCCGGCACTGCGGCTGCCCATGGTGTTGCGCAGGTAGAGCGCCGGATCGGCCTCGATCAGCGTCTCGGGAAACGGCGCGGGCCGGATCAGGAAGAACCAGTGGTAGTACGCCAGCGCGAACTGCAGGTTGGTCTGCTCGTACATCGCCAGCGTGGGCGCGATATCGAGCGTGACCAGCCGCCGCACGGCATCCGGATGGTCCAGCGCCATGCGGTGGGCCACGCGCGCACCACGATCGTGCGCCATCACCAGGAAGCGCTCGAAGCCCAGCGCGCGCATCGCCGCCACCTGGTCCTGCGCCATGCTGCGCTTGCTGTAGTTGGCATGGTCGGGCAGCCCGGCGGGCTTGCCGCTGTCGCCGTAACCGCGCAGGTCGGTGGCGACCACGGTGAAATGCCGGGCCAGCGTGCCGGCCACCTTGTGCCAGATCACATGCGTTTGCGGATGGCCATGCAGCAGCAGCAAGGCCGAGCCCTGGCCGCCGACGACGGCGTTGATCTCGACTTCGCCGCAGCGGATGCGGCGCGGGGTAAAACCTTCGAACACAATCGGTCCTCCTTCAGGCGGACAGCCGCGCCATGGTCTTGGCAGCGACGTCCCGCAGCCAGGGCTGCGCATGGTGATGCCGCCGCGCGAACCCGGCGATCAGCGACGACTGTGCCAGCGTCGCGCCGATCATGTCCAGGCCCTGGCGGAACAGGGTGCGATGGCGCTCGGCCAGCGTGAAGCCGGCGCGCACGGCGCCCGCGCTCACTGTCATGGCCGCGAGGTCGATCTCGATCCGGACCGGCACTTCGCGCGACACCTCGGCCATCAGCGCATCCACTTCGGCCTGCGGCAACATCACCAGCAGCAGGCGGTTGTTGATCGCATTCGAGTAAAAAATCTCGCCAAAGCTCGGCGCGATCACCGCGCGGATGCCGAATTGCTGCAGGCCCCACACCGCGTGCTCGCGGCTCGAACCACAGCCGAAGTTGGGTCCCGCCACCAGCACGCCAGCGCCCCGGTAGCGTGGCTGGTTGAGCACGAACTCCCGGCGCGGCGCGCCCTGCGCGTCGAAACGCAGATCGTAGAGCAGGCCACGGTCCAGCCCGGCCTTGTCGATGATGCGCAAGAACTGCTTGGGCATGATCTGGTCGGTGTCGAGATTGCCGATGGGAAGGGGCGCGCCGAGGGCGGCGATCAGATCGGAATCATGGTCAGGCATCGGATCAGGCATCGGTTTTCTCCAGGCGGCGTACATCGGTGATGCAGCCGCTCAGCGCCGCGGCGGCGGCCATCGCGGGACTCATCAGGTGGGTGCGCCCGGCGCGCCCCTGGCGTCCCTCGAAATTGCGGTTGGTGGTGGAGGCGCAGCGCTCGCCCGGCGCGAGCACGTCGTCATTCATGGCCAGGCACATGGAGCAGCCGGGCTTGCGCCATTCGAAGCCGGCATCGAGCAGTACCCGCGCAATGCCTTCGTCCTCGGCCTGCCGGCGCACCGCGCCCGAGCCGGGCACCACCATCGCGCGCACGCCTTCGGCCACTTTGCGCCCGCGCACGATGGCAGCCACCGCGCGCAGGTCTTCGATACGGCCGTTGGTGCACGAGCCGATAAACACGCGCTGCACCGGCAAGCCCTCGAGCGAGGCGCCCGCCTGCAGGCCGATGTAGCCCCGCGCCTTGGCGGCGGCGCTGCGCGCCGTCTCGTCGGCGGCTTCCTCCACCAGTGGGACGCGCGCGTCGATGGGGATGGACTGGTCGGGGCTGGTGCCCCAGCTCACGTAGGGCGCGACGTTGCCGGCGTCGAAGCCCAGCTCGCTATCGAAGCGCGCATCCGCATCCGAATGCAGGTCGCGCCAGCACGCCAGCGCGCGCTCGCGCATCGTTGCGTCGATGTCCGCTGCGCGTGCCAGCACGTAGTCGATGGCGCGCGCATCCGGTGCGATCAGCGCGCCGCGCGCGCCGGCTTCCACCGTCATATTGCAAAGCGTCATGCGCGCCTCGATGGTGAGCGCATCGATGGCACTGCCGGCAAATTCCACCACATAACCGCGCGCGCCCTGGGCGCCGATGCGGCTGATGATGTGCAGGATCAGGTCCTTCGCGGTGACGCCGCGCGGCAGCAAACCGTCCACGCGGATGCGCATATCCTTCGCCAGGCGGTAGACCAGCGTCTGCGTGGCCAGCACATGCTCCACCTCCGACGTGCCGATGCCGAAACCGAGCGCGCCCAGCGCGCCGTAGGTGGTGGTATGGCTGTCGCCGCACAGCACCACCATGCCGGGCCGGATCATGCCGTGCTCGGGCGCGATCACGTGCTCGATGCCCTGCAGTGCGTCGTCGGTGTCGAACAGGGGTATGCCGTGCCGCACGCAGTTGCGCTTGAGATTGCGCGCCTGCAGCGCCGAGGCGGGATCCTGTATGCGGCGCGGGCTTTCCGCATGGGTGGGGATGATGTGGTCCACCACCGCCACCTGCTGGCCAGGCGACGGCACGCCCCGGCCCCGCGCGGCCAGCCCGGCGAATGCCTGCGGGCTGGTGTACTCGTTCATCAGGTGCAGATCCGCGTAGAGCAGCACGTGATCGGCGTCGAGCGCGGCCACGGTATGCGAATCCACCAGCTTGCGATAGAAGGTAAGGCCTGACATGGGGCTCTGCCTGCGTTGAATGGCGTTGAATTGGGTTGAAGAATAGCGAGAGGCCAGTTTAACCATTGAACCCATCGCTATAATTTCATCTGCAGACTTTCATTCAGTCTCCAAATTCACCAATCCCGGGCCTAGCGCATCGTTCCGCATCGTGGACAACTTCTCCGACCTTGCCTTCTTCGTCATCCTGGTCAAGCGCGGCAGCCTGGCCGGCGCGGCCCAGCAGTCCGGCATCACGCCATCGGCGGCCAGCAAGCGGCTGACGGCACTGGAAACGCGCCTTGGCGTGCGCCTGCTCAACCGCACCACGCGCCGCCTGAGCGTGACGCAGGAGGGCGAGGCTTACCTCGCGCAGGGCGCGCGCATCCTGGCCGAACTGGTGGAACTGGAACAGGGACTGGGCGGCAGCCGGGTAGCGCCGCGCGGGCTGCTGCGGGTCAACGCCACGCTCGGCTTCGGCCGGCGTCACGTGGCGCCGGCGGTGGGCGCCTTCCTGCTGGCCTGCCCGGAGGTGGAGGTGCAGCTTGAACTGACCGACCGGCCGCTCAACCTGGCCGAAGCCGGCTTCGATGTCGGCATCCGCGTGGGCGACCTGCCCGATGCGCGCCTCGCCGCCAGGCCCCTTGCCCACAATCGCCGCCTGCTGTGCGCATCGCCGCGCTACCTGGCCAGCCACGGCGCGCCGGGCTCGCCGCGCGAACTGCAACAGCACCGCTGCATCGTGATCCGGGAAAGCGATGCCACCTACGGCACCTGGCAACTGCGCTCGGCGAGCCGGCAAGAGACCGTCAAGGTGCGCGGGCCGGCAAGCACCAACGACGGCGAAGTGGCGCTCGGCTGGGCCTTGCAAGGCCATGGCATCCTGATGCGCTCCGAATGGGAGGTGGCGCCGATGCTCCGGTCCGGGCGGCTGCGGCAAGTGCTGCCCGACTGGGAAACGCCGCCCGCCGACGTGTTCGCGGTATTCCTCACACGCGACCACCTCACCGCCAAGGTGCGCGCCTTCGTCGATTTCCTGGCGGAGCACTTCGCGGCGCACCGCGTGCAGGGCGCTCCTTATAGCGGGTGGTAGCCGCCAGGCTAGCCGCGCAGGAATGCCAGCGCCAGCCCGGCGGCCCCGCAACCGAGGATGACGGGGATCACCCCGGCCTTGAAGCGGAACAGCGCCACCGCCACGGCCAGCCCGATCAGGGCCGAAGGCCAGTCGAAGCGCCCGTGCAGCCCGGCGGGCCACAGCACGTGATAGGCGAAGAACACCGCCAGGTTGACGATCACGCCCACCACCGCCGCCGTGATGGCGGTCAGCGGCGCGGTGAACTTCAGGTTGCCGTGCGTGCTTTCCACGAACGGGCCGCCCAGCAGGATGAACAGGAAGGACGGCAGGAAGGTGAAGAAGGTCACCACCGTTGCCGCCGCCATGGCCGATGCCACCGCCGCATCGGCGCCGAGCACGGTATGCGTCCAGCCGCCGACGAAGCCGACGAAGGCCACCACCATGATGAGCGGTCCGGGCGTGGTTTCCCCCAGCGCCAGTCCGTCGATCATCTGCGGCGCGGTAAGCCAGTGGTAATGCTCGACCGCGCCCTGGTAGACGTACGGCAGCACCGCATAGGCGCCGCCGAAGGTCATCAGCGCGGCCTTGGTGAAAAACCAGCCCATTTGCGTCAGCGTGCCCTGCCAGCCGTAGCGCCATGCCAGCGCGCCGGTCGCCAGGGCCCAGATCGCCAGGAAAACCGCCAGCACCCGCACGAAGCGCTTCCAGGTGAAAACGGCATGCGCCGGCGTGGGTGTGTGGTCGTCCAGCAACGCGGGCCCGAAGCCGGCCTTGCCCGCGCCATGCCCGCCGCCGCTGTTGAAGCGCGCCGGCGCGAACCGGCCGCCCACATGGCCGATCACGCCCGCGGCCAGCACAATGGCGGGGAACGGCAACCCGAGCGCGAAGATCGCGACGAACGAGGCCGCCGCGATCGCCCACAGCCAGCTGTTCTTCAGCGCCCGCGAGCCGATCCGCCAGGCGGCAGACACCACGATGGCCGTCACCGCCGGCTTGATGCCGTACAGCACACCCGCCACCGCCGGCACCTCGCCAAAGCGCATGTAGATCCACGACAGCAGCATCAGGATCAGCAGCGACGGCAGCACGAACAGCCCGCCCGCGATCACCCCGCCCCAGGTGCGATGCATCAGCCAGCCGATATAGGTCGCCAGTTGCTGCGCTTCCGGGCCGGGCAGCACCATGCAGTAATTGAGCGCGTGCAGGAAGCGGCTCTCGGAGATCCAGCGGCGCCGCTCGACCAGGTCCTCATGCATGATGGCGATCTGCCCGGCGGGCCCGCCAAAGCTGATAAAGCCCAGCTTGAGCCAGTACCAGAAGGCCTGGCGCAAGGTAATGGCGGCCGGGGCGACGGCGTCTGGCGCGGTGCTCGTTGCTTGCATGAGTGCGGTTCTTGGGATGGTTCGCCAGCGGCAGGTCGGGCGCCTAAGATAGCAGAGACTTGTGTCAGCAACCCACACCGCCGTCAGGGATGAAGCGGCTTTGCAACGCTGGGGCTGATACCCTTGCGCCACCCCCAAGGAAATCCATGCATAGCAACGACCTGTCCCGCTGGACCCACAGCCACGTATTCGACACCGGCAACCGCGCTGCCGAGCGTGGCACCCGCCTGGTGATGCTGATCACCGCCGTCACCATGGTGGCCGAAATCGCCGCCGGCCTGTGGTTCAACTCGATGGCCTTGCTGGCCGACGGCTGGCACATGAGCTCGCACGCGCTGGCGATCGGCCTCACCGCCTTCGCCTACGCCGCGGCCCGCCGCTATGCCGCGGACAAGCGCTTTGCCTTCGGCGCGTGGAAGATCGAAGTGCTGGCCGGCTTTGCCAGCGCGATCTTCCTGCTCGGCGTGGCCGCGCTGATGGTGTTCGGCTCGGTCGAGCGGCTGTTCAGCCCGCAGGCCATCCACTACCGCGAAGCCATGGCGGTGACCATCGTCGGATTGCTGGTCAACCTCGGCTGCGCGCTGATTCTCGGTGGCGCCCATCATGATCACGACCACGGCCATGATCGCGGGCACGATCACGGCCACCAGCATGACCTCAACCTGCGCTCCGCCTACCTCCACGTGCTGGCCGACGCCGCCACCTCGGTGCTGGCGGTGCTGGCGCTGGCCGGCGGCTGGTGGCTCGGCCTGGGCTGGCTCGACCCGGTGATGGGGCTGGTGGGCGCCGCGCTGGTCGGCCACTGGGCACTGGGCCTGCTCAGGCAGACCGGCACGGTGCTGCTCGACCGCGAGATGGACCACCCGGTGGTGGACGAAGTGCGCGAGGTGCTGGCCGGCTTCGACCAGGGCCCCGAAGGCACGCGCGTGACGGACCTGCACGTATGGCGCGTGGGCAAGCAGAAATTCGCCGTCATCGCCAGCCTGGTCACGCACGACGCCGCGCTGACACCCGCGCGCGTCAGGCAGGCGCTGTCGGTCCACGAGGAACTGGTGCACGTGACGGTGGAGATCCACCGCTGCGATCATGACGGCGCCACCGCGGCGCACCGGCACGCATGATCCACTGACGCACTACGCCAGCCCGCGCCGCGCGGCCGCCACGGCCGCCGTGCGGGTTTCCACCCCGAGTTTCTCGTAGATGTGTTCGAGATGCTTGTTGACCGTGCGCGGGCTCATGCCGAGGATCTCGGCCACGTCGCGGTTGGTCTTGCCGCGCGCCACCCAGACCATCACCTCGGCCTCGCGCGGCGTCAGTTCCGACGGCGTCGCGCTCGTGGCCGCGTGCGCCGGGTGCGCGGCGAGTTCCACCACCATCACACCCGCCGTCACGCCTGTCAGCCGGCGCAGGGACAACCCGCCCGGCAGCAAGCCCGGCGTGGCCACGTCCTGCTGCAGCGCCCGCAGCGCTGCCACCAGCGGCGCCGGCAGCAGCGCGCCCGGCGGGCAAGCCACCCAGCCCTGCGCCTGCATCAAGGCCGCGGCGCTGGTGTTCATCCACATCAGCTGGCCAGCGGTATCGGCCGCCAGCATCGCCACCGCGCTGCCCAGCACGGCCGCGCGCGCGCTGCGCGCCAGGCGCGCCTTGGCGGCATGCGAGCGCACCCGCGCCACCACCTCGGCAATCGCCACCGGCTTGGTCACGTAGTCGCACGCGCCCACCTCGAATC
This sequence comes from Cupriavidus sp. F041, assembly GCF_057814235.1. Classification (NCBI taxonomy): domain Bacteria; kingdom Pseudomonadati; phylum Pseudomonadota; class Betaproteobacteria; order Burkholderiales; family Burkholderiaceae; genus Cupriavidus; species Cupriavidus sp. F041. The sequence goes on along the minus strand of NZ_JBVASY010000002.1, from coordinate 4,605,820 downwards.
CGCGCACGATATGCCCGGTCTCGCCCAGCCCTGTCATGAAGATCACAGGCAGGTCGGCATGGCGGTCCATCAGCGCCGCGCAGGTGGCAAAGCCGTCCATGCCCGGCATGTCCACGTCGAGCAGCACCGCGTCGGGCTCGAAGAGCGCCAGCGCATCGAGCGCGGCGTCGCCGCTGTGCGCGGCATGCACCGCCATGGCCTCGCCGCCCAGGGCGCGCGTGAGGAAGCCGCGCGCGTTGGCATTGTCGTCCACCACCAGCACGCGGGTCTGCAGGTCAGGAGCGGGATTCATGAAGCGCCTCGCCAAGAGAGTGAGTCAGTGCAGCGCCATCGCTGCGTGCCAGTGCAAGCATGCGCGCCGCCCATGCGGCGGCAGCGTCCGCGCCTTCGGCCAGCTCGGAAAGCTGCGCCTCCAGCGCGCGCTGCCGCCCGGTGGCGCCGAGCAGCAGCAGCTCGCGCAGCAATTCGGCCGAAGGCAGCGCGTGTACGGCGGCGGCCTTGCTCTCGTGCTGCACCGCGCTCGCCAGCGCGCGCCGGACCACCTCGATCAGTTCCGCCTCGCGCACCGGCTTACTGACGAAAGCAAAATAGCCGTGCGTGGCACGCGCTTCCTCGGTATTCTCGTGAGCATTGGCGGAGACGATCACGACCAGCGGCGGACGTTCCTGCTCGCGCAGCAGGCGGCACAGGTCCCAGCCGGACGCATCGGGCAGGTTGAGGTCCAGCAGCACCAGTTGCGGCCGCAAGCGCTGCACCGCCGGCAGTACCGCCGCGCCCTCCCCCACCTCATCCACCGCCAGCCCCAGCGGCGCCAGGTAGCCGAGCAGCACCGCGCGATGCGCGGCGCGGTCGTCCACCACCAGCACCCGCGCATCGGCCGGCAGGCGGGTGCGCTGCGCGGGCGCCCGGCGCGCCACCGGCGCCGTCACGGCGGGCAGGTACAGCCGTGCCGTGAATTCGCTGCCGGCACCGGACGCGCTGCGCACGCGAATCTCGCCGCCCATCAGGTCAGCCAGCAGCCGCACGATGGCCAGCCCCAGGCCGATGCCGTCGCGGTCGTCGTGGCCGCAGGCCCGCTCGAAAGGGTCGAAGATGCGCTCCTGGTCGGCCGCGTCGATGCCCGGGCCGGTATCGCTCACCACGATGGTGGCCATCTCGCGCTGGTGGCGCACGGCGAGCGTCACCGCGCCCTGCTCCGTGAACTTGATGGCGTTGCTGACCAGGTTGATGACGATCTGGCGCAGCCGCTTGGGATCGCCGTGCACGTACGCGGGCAGCACGCCTTCCACGCGGTAATGGAAGGCCAGCCTGCGCGCCGCGGCAAGCGGGCGGAACATGCGCACCAGTTCATCGAACAGGCCTTCCAGCGCCACGGCTTCCTGCGCCAAGCGCAGCTTGCCGGCCTCGATGCGCGACAGTTCCAGCAGGCCATCGACCAGACTGGAGAGATGCTCGCCGGCACGCCCGATGGTGCGTACGTCTTCGCGCAATGCCGGCGGCAGCGGCCCCGCGCGCAACAGCAGTTGCGAATAGCCGAGGATCGAATTCAGCCCCGCGCGCATCTCGTGGCTCATGCCGGTGATGAAGCGGCTCTTGGCCACGTTGGCCTTCTCCGCGACTTCCTTCGCGCCCTGCAGCAACGCATCGGTATGGCGGTGCGCGTCGATTTCCTTTTGCAGCAGCATGTTCTGCCGCTCCGATTCTTCCTGCGCCACGCCCCGGCTCTCGTTGGCCAGCACCAGCCACCACGCCGCCACCGCCGCGAACAACAGCAACCCGGCAAAGATCTTGAGGAACAGCCCGGCGCGCGGCAACGTGGCCGCCGCCAGCGCGCCCGACAATTGCTCCTGCGTGTACAGCAGCCACAGGAAGGTGCCGAACACGAACACCATGCCCGCCAGCACCAGGCAGAACTGGCCGATACGGCGCGCCATCACCGGCGGCGTGCCGGCCGGCAGCACGCGCGTGAGCGCGGTGACGATCTGCTCCTGCGCGCTGGCGCCGGGCTTGCAGCGGTCGCCGCAGCGCGCGTCCAGCGTGCAGCACAGCGAGCAGATCGGGCCGCGATACGCGGGGCAGGCTGCTACGTCCTCCACTTCGAAGGGATTGCGGCAGATGGTGCAGCGGACCACCTTGTGCCGCGGGCCGAAGTCCACCGGCGAGCGCGCGATGAAATAACGGCTCTGGGTAGCGAAGGCGATCACCGGCGGGATAACGATGGCCAGCACCAGCCCCACCCCGATCGAAGCCGGCCGCAGCGTCTCGCCGAACGCGCCCAGGTGCACCAGCATCGATCCCGCCGACGCCAGCATCATCGCGCCGAAGCCGGCAGGGTTGATATCGAACAGGTAGGCGCGGCGGAACTCGATGGTGCGCGGCGACAGCCCGAGCGGCTTGCTGATGACCAGGTCGCCGACAATGGCGCCGACCCACGCCACGGCCAGGTGCGCGTAGAGCGCCAGCACCTGCTCCAGCGCCTCGAACACGCCCATGGCCATCAGCATCACGGCGATCAGCACATTAAAGGCCAGCCACACCACCCGGCCCGGATGGCTGTGCGTGAGCCGTGCGAACACGTTCGACCATGCCAGCGAGCCGGCGTAGGCGTTGGTGATGTTGATCTTGGTTTGCGAGAGCAACACGAAGAGGCCGGTCAGCACCACCGCCGCCCAGCCCGGCCACGCGCCCCCGAGCGCGCGCGAGAAGCCTGCCAGGTACATCTGGGTGGGCTCCAGCGCGTGTGCGATCGGCACCTCGGCCTGCAGCGCGACGAAGGCGAGAAGCGCACCGCCCGCCATCTTGGCCGCGCCCAGCACGATCCATCCGGGCCCGGCGGCGATCAGCGCGCTCCACCAGCGCCAGCGGTTGCGCGGCGTGAGTTCCGGCATGAAGCGCAGGAAATCCACCTGCTCGCCGATCTGCGCGATCAGCGCGGACGTGACCGTGGCCGCGGCGCCGAAGGCGTGCCACGAGAAGCCGTCGCCTTCCGCCAGCCGCCCGTTGAAGGAAAGGAAATCGGTGTAGAGCCCGGGCTCGCGCCACCAGATCACCGCATACGGCAGCGCCAGCAGCAACAGCCACAGCGGCTGCGTCCACAACTGGATGCGCGAGATCAGCGTCACCCCGTGCGTGACCAGCGGGATCACCACGATGGCAGAAAGCAGGTAGCCCAATGAACGCGGCAGCCCGAACAACAGTTCGAAGGCCTGCGCCATGATGGCCGCTTCCAGCGCGAAAAAGATAAACGTGAAGCTGGCGTAGATCAGCGAGGTGATGGTCGACCCGAGGTAGCCGAAGCCGGCGCCGCGCGCCAGCAGGTCCATGTCCACGCCGTGGCGGGCCGCGTAGTAGGAGATCGGCAGCCCCGTCAGGAAGATCGCCAGGCTGACCACGCCGATAGCCCACATGGCGTTGGTAAAGCCATAGCTCAGCGTGATGGCCGCGCCGATGGCTTCCAGCGCCAGGAAGGCCACCGCACCAAAAGCGGTATTGGCCACGCGAAAGGCGCTCCACTTGCGGAACGTCCTTGGTGCAAAACGCAGCGCGTAGTCCTCCAGCGTCTCGTCGGCCACCCAGCGGTTGTAGTCGCGCCGGATCTTGCTGATGCGCTGTACGGGCTGGCTGGCGGCTGGCATGGGGGTCGGGACTCCGGAAGACGCTCGCGTGGGTCGTGCCGCGCAGATGCAAGAGCCGTGCCGTGCACCACGATGCATCGCGGCGCCCGGCGCAAGCCCCCGCGACGCAGCGCGCGAATCGTAGCGCAGCCGGGGTGCGCATGCGCCTACGTTGAATGACGTATGGAAGGCGCGGTTGCACTGCACCATGATCCGGCCACAGTGTGATTCATTGCCTGCCCGGCCATCGTATGCGGTCAACGTATTCGGTCAACGTGCGTGGCCAACGCCGTCCTACCTCACCACGCCTCCAAGGAGCGTCAATCATGCGTGACAAAGAAACGAACGGGTCCGTTCCCTCCCAAGATGCCGATGCCGTCTCGCCGCAGCGGCGCCGCATGATGCAGGGCCTCGCCGCGCTGCCCGCCCTGTCTCTTGCCGGCATGGCCGGCCTGAGCGGCCAGGCGCGCGCCGCGGTGCCTACCTCGGTAGCGAACACCACCAGGCTGGCCGTCACCGACACCGAAGTCACCGTGGGTCAGCTGCACTCCGCCACCGGCACCATGGCGATCTCCGAGACCGGCTCGATCCAGGCCGAACAACTGGCCATCGACCAGATCAACGCGGCGGGCGGCATCCTCGGGCGCAAGATCAAGGTCATCAAGGAAGACGGCGCCTCCGACTGGCCCACCTTCGCCGAGAAGTCCAAGAAGCTGCTGGTCAACGACCGCGTGGCGGCCGTGTTCGGCTGCTGGACCTCCGCCTCGCGCAAGGCGGTTCTGCCGATCTTCGAGAAAGAGAATGGCCTGCTCTACTACCCGACCTTCTATGAAGGGCTGGAGCAATCGAAGAACGTCATCTACACCGGCCAGGAAGCCACGCAGCAGATCATCTGGGGCCTGGACTGGGCGGCCAGGCAGAAAGGGGCCAAGAGTTTCTTCCTGATCGGCTCGGACTACATCTGGCCACGCACCTCCAACAAGATCGCGCGCAAGCATATCGAGAACTTCCAGAAGCTCAAGGTGGTGGGCGAGGAGTACTACCCGCTTGGCCACACCAACTTCAACTCGCTGATCAACAAGATCAAGATCGCCAAGCCGGACTGCATCTACGCCATCGTGGTGGGCGGCTCCAACGTGGCCTTCTACAAGCAGCTCAAGGCCGCTGGCATTACGGCGGACAAGCAATTCCTGCTGACCATCTCGGTGACCGAGGATGAAGTGCTCGGCATCGGCGGCGAGAACATCGCCGGTTTCTACGCCGCCATGAAGTACTTCCAGTCGCTCGACAATCCCAACAACAAGTCTTTCGTGGATGCCTTCAAGACCAAGTACGGCAGCAAGTCGGTGATCGGCGACGTCACGCAGGCTGCCTATCTCGGCCCCTGGCTGTGGAAGGCCGCGGTGGAGAAAGCGGGCAGCTTCGATATCGACAAGGTGGTGGCCTCCTCCCCCGGCATCGAGCTGAAGACCGCGCCGGAGGGCTATGTGAAGGTCGACCCCAACCACCACCTGTGGAGCAAGACGCGCGTGGGCCTGGCTCAGATCGACGGGCAGTTCAAGGTGGTAGCCGAATCGCCTTCGCTGATTCCGCCCAATCCGTTCCCGAAGGGCTATCAGTAAGCGGGTTGACTGACCACCGGTTTGGCCCCCCTCTCCCCAACCCTCTGCCCCTGAGGGGAGAGGGAGCAAACACCGTCGGGCATCGCAAGCGGCACTGGCGCTTCTCGCCAGCTTCGATTTGCGCTGCCGGCACCCTTTCTTCTCCCCGATGGCGGAGCGCGACATGAATCTATCCGACATGCTGAATATCGGCCTGATGCAGGGCTTTGCCGGCCTGAGCCTGTTCTCGGTACTGCTGCTGATGGCGCTGGGCCTGGCCATCATCTTCGGCCAGATGGGCGTGATCAACATGGCGCATGGCGAGTTCATGACCATCGGCGCCTACACCATCTTCCTGGCGTCCACGCTGACCGAGCGCCTCGCGCCGTCGTGGATGCCCTTCTACTTTCCGCTGGCCATCGGCGCCGCTTTCGCGCTGGCGTTCTGTGCCGGCTGGCTGGCCGAGTGGGCACTGATCCGCCATCTCTATCGCCGCCCGCTCGACACATTGCTCGCCACCTGGGGCCTGTCGCTGGGCATGCAGCAAACCTTCCGCTCCACCTTCGGCCCGAAGGAGGTCAGCCCCACGCTGCCCGAATGGCTGATGGGCTCGTGGGCGCCGGCGCCGGGGCTGGATATCCCCATCAACGGCATGTTCGTGATGGCGCTGACACTGTTCGTCACAGGCATGGTGTGGCTGGCGCTGTATCGCTCACGCTGGGGGCTGCGGGTGCGCGCCACCACCCTCAACCGCGCCATGGCCAACGCGGCCGGCATCAATACGCGGCGAACCGACCGGCTCACATTCGCGATCGGTTGCGGCATCGCCGGCGTGGCGGGGGCGGCCTTCACCACCATCGGCTCCACCGGCCCCACCAGCGGCTCGCTCTACATCGTCGACTCCTTCCTGGTGGTCACCTTCGGCGGCGCGGCAAGCCTGCTCGGCACGGTGGCATCGGCATTTGGCATTGCCCAGGCGCAATCGATCAGCGAGTTCTTCCTCACCGGGTCGATGGCGCGCGTGCTGACGCTGCTGCTGATCGTGACGATCCTGATGATCCGTCCGCAAGGCCTGTTCGCGCCGGCAGTGCGGCGCTGAAGACGCCGCCGCCGCACCGCCACTCACCAAACCTGCACAGGAGCTTGTGATGTCGCCCTCCTCTTCCACCGCCCGCCTGTTGCGCGGCGAATTCGCCGGCTACCTGGTGCTGGCCGTGGCGCTCCTTGTCGTCATGCCGCTGGCGCTCGACGTGTTCCGGCTCAACCTGATCGGCAAGTACCTGAGCTACGCCTTCGTCGCCATAGGCCTGGTCATGCTGTGGGGCTACGGCGGCGTGCTGAGCCTTGGCCAGGGCGTGTTCTTCGGCCTGGGCGGCTACGCCATGGCGATGTTCCTCAAGCTCGAAGCGTCCGACGCGAAGAGTACCGCGATCCAGTCCACGCCCGGCATCCCCGACTTCATGGACTGGAACCAGCTCACCGCGCTGCCGTGGTGGTGGGAGCCGTTCCGCCACCTGCCTTTTGCGCTGGCCGGCGTGATCGCGATTCCGGTGGCGCTGGCCTTTATCGTCAGCTTCGCCATGTTCCGCCGGCGCGTGGGCGGGGTGTACTTCGCGATCATCACGCAGGCGGTGGCGCTGATCCTCTCGGTGCTGATCATCGGCCAGCAGGGCTATACCGGCGGCGTCAACGGCATCACCGACCTCAAGACCATGCTGGGCTGGGACATCCGCAGCGACAGCGCCAAGGTGATCCTGTACTTCGCCAACGTGGCGTTGCTGTTCGGCGCCATCGCCATGTGCCGCGGGATCCAGCGCAGCAAGCTCGGCGTGCTGTTGCTGGCGATGCGCGACAAGGAAGACCGCGTGCGCTTCTCCGGCTACGACGTGGCCATGTTCAAGGTCTTCGTGTTCTGCCTGGCCGCCGCGCTGTCGGCGGTGGGCGGTGCGCTGTTCACGCTGCAGGTGGGCTTTATGTCGCCGTCCTTCGTCGGCATCGTGCCCTCCATCGAAATGGTGATCTTTGCCGCCGTGGGCGGGCGCATGAGCCTGGTGGGCGCGGTGTGGGGCACGCTGCTGGTCAATTTCGGCAAGACGTATTTCTCCGAGAGCTTTCCCGACCTGTGGCTGTTCCTGATGGCGGCGCTGTTCATCGGCGTGGTGGTGGCCTTTCCCGACGGGCTGGCCGGCCTCTACAGCAAGTACATGTCGCGCCGCCGGGCCATCGGAAGCCCGTCCGAACCCGCCGACCCCGCTACGGAGGCGACTTCGCCCGCAGTACCGACGCCGCCCGCCGAAGGGATTCCCGGCCGTACCGCCTGAAGCCATCCGTCCAAAGCGAGGAAGACGCCATGAGCAATACCGATTTCATGCTGGCGGTGGAAGACCTGACCGTTTCCTTTGACGGCTTCCGGGCCATCGACAAGCTCACGCTGTATGTCGATCGCGACGAGCTGCGCGTGATCATCGGCCCCAACGGGGCCGGCAAGACCACGCTGCTCGATCTCGTGTGCGGCAAGACCCGCGCCACCGGCGGCAGCATCAAGTTCCGCAACCGCGAGATGACCGGCCTGCCCGAATACCAGATCGTGCGCGCCGGGGTGGGCCGCAAGTTCCAGACTCCTTCGATCTACGAGAACCTCAGCGTGTTCCAGAACCTCGCCGTTTCGTTCCCGCGCGGCCGTGGCGTGCTGGGCGCGCTCACGTTCCGCACCACGCCCGAGGTGCGCCAGCGCGTGGCCGGCGTGGCAGCCGAGATCGGCCTGGCCGATGCGCTGGAGCGCGAGGCCGCGCAACTTTCGCACGGGCAGAAGCAATGGCTGGAGATCGGCATGCTGCTGATGCAGGAGCCACAACTGCTGATGCTCGACGAGCCCATCGCCGGCATGAGCGTGCGCGAGCGCGAACAGACCGCGGAGCTGCTCAAGCGCATCAGCCGCGGCCGCGCGGTGATCGTGATCGAGCACGACATGGATTTCGTCAAGCGCATCGCCGACAAGGTCACGGTGATGCACCAGGGCAAGATCCTCGCCGAAGGCTCGATGGAGCAGGTGCAGAGCGATCCGCGCGTGATCGACGTTTATCTTGGCCACTGAGCCCAGGGAGACCAGCATGCTCACAGTCGACAACGTGGTCGTGAACTACGGACAAAGCGAAGCGCTGCACGGCGTGTCGTTCGCCGCCGCGCAAGGCGAGACGGTAGCCATCATGGGCCGCAACGGCATGGGAAAGACCACGCTGTTCAAGGCCATGATCGGCATGTTGCCGGTGCGCTCCGGACAGGTCTGCGTGGACGGGCGCGACGTCGCGCAGGACGAAAGCTACAGGCGCGTGCGCGCGGGCCTGGCCTATGTGCCGCAGGGCCGCATGATCTTCTCCCACCTCACGGTGGAAGAGAACATCCTGACCGGCATGGAGCAAGGCAAGAGCCGCCGCATCCCCGAGGAAATCTTCGCCATGTTCCCGGTGCTGTTCGAGATGCGCCGGCGCAAGGGCGGCAACCTCTCCGGGGGGCAGCAGCAGCAACTGGCGATAGCGCGCGCACTGGTGGCCAATCCCAAGGTGCTGCTGCTGGACGAACCCACCGAGGGCATCCAGCCATCGATCATCAAGGACATCGCACGCGCGCTCAACGAGATCCGCCGCACGCGCGATATCACCATCGTCTTCTCCGAGCAGGTGCTCAGCTTCGCGCTCGATGTAGCGGACCGCCTGCTGGTGATCGAAGGCGGCCGCTTCGTGCACGAGACCCAGCGCAACGGCACCGACGTCGAGCGCATCCGGCAACTGCTTTCGGTCTAGCCGGCAGCGCTTTTTTCAATTCCTTCCACGATTTCTTCACGCCCAACACCCACCAGGAGGCATGTCATGACGGACACCCTGATCAAGGTCGATCTGGCCGAATCCCCGTACGAGAATCCCAACGTCCACAACCGCTGGCACACGGACATCCCGATGGCCGCATGGGTCAAGCCCGGCGACGACTTCATCCTGGAAACCTACGACTGGACCGGCGGCTTCATCAAGAACAACGACTCCGCCGACGACGTGCGCGACATCGACCTGTCCATCGTTCACTTCCTGAGCGGCCCCGTCGGCGTGGAAGGCGCCGAGCCCGGCGACCTGCTGGTGGTGGACCTGCTCGACATCGGTGCCAAGGCGGAGAGCCAGTGGGGCTTCAATGGTTTCTTCTCCAAGCAAAACGGCGGCGGCTTCCTGACCGACCACTTCCCGCTCGCGCAGAAATCCATCTGGGATTTCCACGGTCTCTACACGTCGTCGCGCCATATACCCGGCGTCAACTTCGCCGGCCTGATCCACCCTGGGCTGATCGGCTGCATGCCGGACAAATCGCTGCTGGAGACCTGGAACAAGCGCGAGATCGACTTCATCGCCACCGACCCCGATCGCGTGCCGGCGCTGGCCAACCCGCCCTTCGCCGCCACGGCGCACATGGGCCGCCTGCAGGGCGATGCGCGCGACCAGGCCGCGGCGCACGGCGCACGCACCGTGCCGCCGCGCGAACATGGCGGCAACTGCGACATCAAGGATCTCTCGCGCGGCGCCAAGGTGTATTTCCCCGTCTATGTCGACGGCGCGGGCCTGTCGGTGGGCGACCTGCACTTCTCGCAAGGCGATGGCGAAATCACCTTCTGCGGCGCCATCGAAATGGCCGGCTGGGTGCATATGCGCGTGTCCCTGATCAAGGGCGGCATGGCCAAGTACGGCATCAGGAATCCCATCTTCAAGCCCAGCCCGATCACGCCGAACTACAACGACTACCTGATCTTCGAAGGCATCTCGGTGGACGAGGCCGGCCAGCAGCATTACCTGGATGTGCATGTGGCTTACCGCCAGGCCTGCCTGAACGCCATCGAGTACATGACCAGGTTCGGCTACTCGCGGGCGCAGGCGTACTCGATCCTGGGCACGGCGCCGGTGCAGGGGCATATCAGCGGCGTGGTCGATGTTCCCAATGCCTGCGCCACGCTGTGGCTGCCGACGCAGATCTTCGATTTCGATATCCGGCCGAGCGCGCAGGGGCCCGTGAAGCACATCACGGGCGATGTGGATCTGCCGATTTCGCAGGACGTTTGACGGCCCTGCCGGGCGCGCCCTCGCACCACGGCGCGCCCGGGCCCATTCGAGACACGGAGACTGCCAGATGCCAACCTACGATTACCGCTGCCCGGGCTGCGGCGATTTCGCTGCCATGCGTCCCATCGCGCGACGCGACGAGCCATGCGCCTGCCCCGCCTGCGGCGGCTTCGCCGACCGCGCCCTGGTTGCCGCGCCATCGCTGGCCAGCATGCCGGCGGCATCGCGCCGGGCGCATGCCATCAACGAGCGCAGCGCCGCCGCGCCGCGCGAATCGGCGCGCGGCGGGCATGGGCCGGGTTGTGGTTGCTGCGGGAGCAAGGTGACGCTGGCCGGGGCGCCCGGCGCGGCGGCGAATGCGCCGAAAGGAAATCCGGCCGGGCGGCCCTGGATGATCAGCCACTAGGCATGCTTTGGCTGCGGGCTGCTAACGCGTGATGGCGAGCGGTCCCGCCGACGCGCTGGCGCAGGCTTGCCTCGGCGGCCACTAGGCCATCCGGCGGGCGTCCCGGCACAAGGCGAATCAGCCTGCTGGCTGCGCCTCGCCGTCGAACAGATGCAGGAAGCGATCGAGGATCAACAAGTGGTCCTCGAACATCTGCTCCTCCAGCCCCAGCAGTTCCTGCTGCGGCACCCAGCGCACCGCGGCCGCGTCGTCGGCCGCGGCCACCACGGGCAGCGCATCGAGCGGCAGGTCGAAGAAGAAGGCGTGGGTCAGCGTGCGTCCGCGCAGGCTGCGCTCGGGATGATCGAACAGCGCCTGGGCGCGGCACGATTGCTGCAACGCCGCCTTCGGCAAGCCGAAGCGCGTTTCCTCGTCGAGTTCGCGCAGGACCGCATCGGCCACGCGTTCGTGCTGATCGAGAAAGCCGCCGGGCAGCGCCCATGCGCCGCGGCCCGGCTGTCCGCCACGGCGGATCAGCAGCACCTGGCCACAGCAGCGCACCACGGCATCCACGGTCACGAACACCGGCGGATAGGGCGCGGCCGCCCACCGCTTCTTGTGGTCCTGCAGGAAGCGATACTCCGCCAGCAACGTCGCGAAGGCCCCGCCCGCGGCAAACTCGCGCAGGAAGGCGGCAACCGGCGGCGGCAGTACATGCACCAGCTCGCCCAGTTCGCCCTGCTGCTCGAACCACTGCTGGCGCACGTCGGCCGCATTGAGCTGTCCGAAGCTTGGCTGCGGCACCAGGCCCCAGCCGGGAAAGTCATTGAGATAACCCGAAGACGCGTCCTTGACATGCCAGAACAGGCCGACGCGCGGGGCATCTTGCGCAGCCGCCGCCAATGCCGGCCGGGCATCCGGCACGGCGTCCACTGCCGCGCGCACCGCAGCCGTCCAGCGCACGCTCTCGCAATAGTCCCGCACCGCCACGAAGCGCAGATCGGCAACACGCGCGGCATCCCATCCGGCCACCGCGCCCTCGATCATCTGGCGGCGCTCGCCGGCGGTGAACGGACTTTTCACGGTACGGGCCCCGCCCGCCGAACCCAGCACCACGATCACCGTGCGGGCCTGTGCCAGCGCCTGGCGCAGCATGGCGAAATGGCCATTGTGGAAGGGCTCGAAACGACCGATACAGACCAGGTATCCGAAAGGATCGGGGCTTGTCTGCTTTGTCTGGTTTGTCTGGCTCGTCTGGTTCATCGGTACGTCATGCAGGTCATTTCAGTTCGCAGCACATGCACAGCGGCAACGTCCCCTCCTGGCGCCGGAACTCGCGCGAGGCGCGCACTTCCGGCGCCAGGCGATCCGCCGAGATCAGCGAGAACCCGTAGCGGGCAAAGTAGCTGGGGCAAGTGGCGCTCAGCAGCACGGCGCGCGTACAGCCGTTGGCGCGCGCGCGCATCAGCACGGCGGAAACCATATGGGAAGCGATGCCATGATCGCGATAGGGCGGCAGCACGGCGACCGAACGCATGACAATGGTTTCCCCATAGCCTTCGGCGGCGGCGCAACCGACGATCACGCCGTCGAGCAGGGCAATATGGAACAACGCCAGCGAGGGATCGAGATCGTCGCTGGCGAGGCCACAGGTTTCAAGGACTTCCGCGATTGCCGGCCAATCGGCCGATTGTGCGACGCGGAGACGCAGATCTCTTGTCATTGCATTTATCTCCCCGCCACGCACGATGGCGGAGGTTGTCATGGGTGGACTGCGTTGACTTCACACTACATGATTCGGGCGACATGTTCCAGCCGGGAAAAACGGCATAACTCGTATCTGATTCGCCGGATGCGACGCTCGTTTGTGTGCGTCATGCCGGGCGAGACAGGGGGAGCGGATCCTGAGCCGGCGCGCGGAGGTTGCGCTTCTGCGCGCGCGGCATGGATGCCTGAAGGGACTTCCGCGGGTTTTGGGAATGCATCCGGCGAGTCCGACCGGACCGTCGGCAATCGCCTTCCGGTGGAACCTGATACCACCAGAAAAAACAAAAGCCCTGAAAAATCAGGGCCTTGCTGGAGGCGGGGGAACGGAATCGAACCGCCGTGTACGGCTTTGCAGACCGTAGCATAACCACTCTGCCACCCCGCCGCTGCCGGGAGGCCTCGATTGGCATCCGCTACAGTGCGGGGCGCAGTGTAGCCGGAAATAAAAAACTCTGCACGGCACCCGGCCGGCTTTCAGCGCGAGAGAATCGACATGGTGATTCGCGAGACGCACACCGTCTTGCCTTCGTCGTTGCGAATGTCGATGGCCCACACATGGGTGGTGCGGCCGATATGGACCGGCGTGGCGGTGCCGGTCACATAGCCGGTTCGCGCCGCGCGCACATGGTTCGCATTGATATCGAGCCCTACGCAGTATTGCGTTGCGCTATCCAGGCACAGGCTGGCGGCGCAACTGCCCAGCGTCTCGGCCAGCAGCACCGAAGCCCCGCCATGCAGGATGCCGTGCGGCTGCACGGTGCGGCGGTCCACCGGCATGCGCGCACTGAGCGACGCCTCGCCGATCTCAGTGAACTCGATACCCAGTTGCTCGACGGCGGTGTCCTTGTGACGGGCCTGGAGGTCTTTCAGGGACGGGGTCGATTTCCACAGCATGCACGGTCTCCGATGTTGTTTATCCCGCATTCTAAGGCACCAGTCCCCCGGGGGTTCACGTGGCCCGTCTTGCCCGGAAAACCCGGGCCCGGCGGGTTGCGGCCGGCGCGGCGCCGGCCACGGCGACGCGATCTCCATTTCCCCAGCGCATTTGAGACAATGCGCCGTCGCGGTTAAGCGTTAAACTGACATGCGTTGTATGGTCAACATGCACTTAAAATCACTTTAAAGCCAGGGACGGCCGCGCACGTGACAAAGACCAATGCCCGGCATAGCGGCACCAAGCTTGCGCCGGCGGCGTTTAATTATCGGGATTCTCAATCCAGCCTGGATTTCAACAAGAGCTCCATGACGTCGTTTACGTATGATGCTGTGCTAGCGGACGAGCCTCCTGGATGGCCGGCATCCGACCGGAGCACGCCCTCGTCGGCCGATGTATCGGCGCGCGACGCCTGGGCGCTGCTCGAAGCCTCAGGCGGACTTGCCCTGCAAATCGATGTCACGGGCAACATCGTGCTGGCAACGGAAGCATCGGCTCAGTTGCTGGCCTATCCCCGCGAATACCTGCTCAAGTCCTCGATACTGGATGTGGTCTCGTTCGAACAACGCGAACAGCTTGCCGATCTGCTCCTGGCCTGCGAACAAGAGGGTTCCTTGCAGCGCGGCCGGATCCGGTTCTCCGGCGGGGTGGGCGAAAGCCGATGGCTGGACCTCCGGGTCTGCCGGTACGCAAATGAAGACGGCAGCGTTTGTCTGTTGTTGTTTGGCTACGACGTTACCCACTGGGTTGACAATGAACAGCGGCTTATCGAGGCATCCTTTCGCGACCCATTGACCGGCGTGGGCAACCGCGCATTCCTGCGCGAGCGCATTTCCGCTTACTTTGCCGAAGACGGAACAGGAAAGACGCCGTTTGCGGTCGCCTTGATGGACCTCGATGGGTTCAAGAAGGTGAATGACTCGCTGGGCCATGAATTTGGCGATGCCTTGCTAAAGCAAGTCAGCGTGCGGCTGCTGGACGCCGTTCGTCCCAAGGATGTGGTCGCGCGGCTGGGCGGCGACGAGTTTGTGCTGCTATTGGACGGGATCGCAGCGGAAGCGGCGGCCATTGGCCTGGTCGAAAGAGTGATACATGCCTGCAGGCAGCCCTTTCATCTCGCAGGCTGCCAGATCCGTGTCACCACTAGCCTCGGACTGACCTTCGGCACGCACGCCCATCAGTCCGAGTCGCAACTGCTCAAGCGCGCTGACCTCGCCATGTATGACGCAAAGGCGCAGGGAAAGAACCGCTATTGCGTCTACACGCCGGAGCTTGAGCATCGCCTGGATGAACAATTCCGGATAGAGCAGGGCATGTTCGAGGCCGTCCAGAACGGCGAGTTCCTTCTCCACTATCAGCCCATCGTGTGGCCCGGTTCAGGCGAGGTCTGCGCAGTCGAGGCGCTGATGCGATGGGAGCACCCGACGGGGCCAGTCCCCCCGAGCGTGTTTATCCCGGTTGCGGAGCATAACGGCCTCATCAACCACCTTGGGGCATGGGCCCTTCGTTGCGCCTGCGCGCAGCTGGCAAGCTGGGATGCGCTGGGCCTGCATGTGGGATATATATCCGTCAACGTCTCGCCTGTTCAGTTCAGGCACCCGGGATTCGCGGATAGCGTCAGAAGGGCGATCAAGGACGCCGGCATCAGTTCGCACCGGCTGGTCCTGGAGATCACGGAAGGCGCACTGATGACCGACCCCGAAGCGGCGCAGGACTTGCTGATGGAACTGCGCGCCCTGGGAGTCCGGTTCGCGGTGGACGACTTCGGGACGGGCTATTCCAGCTTGTCTTACCTCCGCCGCTTCCCGCTCTCGGCTTTGAAGATCGACAGGAGCTTCGTCGCGGACATGATGGACTCGCCGCACGCCAGGACCATTGTGTTTGCCGTGTTGTCCCTGGCGCGGGAACTCGGGCTGGTCGCCATCGCGGAAGGCGTGGAATCAAAGGAGCAAAGCCTGTTGCTGGCCGAACAAGGGTGTGAACTGGTGCAGGGGTGGCGCTACGCAAAGGCAATGAACCCGATCCAGTTCGTGAATCAAACGCAAAGCGGAAAGCTGCGCCTTGGCAGTTCGCAAGTATTCTCGAAGTAGACGCCGCTATGCAAAACAAGCAGTTCTTCGATGCGCTATGGAACCGGATGGCCCAGCAAGGGGATTTCCCCACGCTACAGTTCTGCATCGACAACGTATTCAAGACGCTGAGCAGCGACATCAGCGTCGGCGAGATGGCCGCTGCCGTGCTCTCCGACTTCAGCCTGTCGCAAAAGGTCATTCGCCTGGCCAACTCCGCCATGTACCGCTCTTTCGGGGGCGAGGTCACGACGGTGTCGCGCGCCATCCTGGTCCTGGGCGTCGACGCGATTAGCCATCTCACGCTGGGGGTCCAGTTGCTGGACTATTTCTCCGGCGTGGCAATCAACCGCCCCCAGGCCTCCCACGAACTCAAGCAGGCCCTGATCGCCGGCGAACTCACGCGCTCGCTTAGCAACGCGCAAGGCATCGGACAGGCCGAGGAGGCCGTCGTTTGCACGCTGATGCACCACATGAGCCGCCTTCTCCTCATCTTCTACTTTCCTGAAGAGTGGGAACAGATCCGGGCCTTGTGCGAGGGAGATGCCATGCAGGAAAGCGAAGCCTGCCAGCGAGTCCTTGACGTGACCCTGGAGGATATCGCGCAGGCAGCTGCCATGAAATGGCGCCTGCCCGCCGTGATCGCGAACTCGATGCTGCGCAAGCGCTTCGATGCGGATTCCGTACTGGAATCCCATGCCGACTGGCTGGGCGCCATCGCCGACGTTTCCGCCCGGGGCGCTGCAATGCTCGCCAGCGATGCGCCCGAGGCAGCCGTCCAGGCCTTGCTCCTGACTCATGCGCAGGCGCTGGGCCTGCAAACCGCCGCGGTCGAAGGCGCGGTGAAGCAGGCCCTGGCATTGAACGTGTCCATGGCACATGCGGAGTCCCCGGATACAGACCATGCGGGCGATGCGAACCCTCCCCGGAACGCAGGCAAGCCCAAGGATGCGCTCAAGCGGCTTCAGCAGAGTCTCCTTGAGATACAACGCGAGGGCAGCGGACTGCCGGTATCCGAACTGGCTCCGCTGGTGCTCGAATCGGCCATGCGGGCGCTGAATTTCTCGCACTGTTTTCTCATGCTGCTCAATCCGATGGCGAAACGCTTTGGGGCGCGCGTCGGATTTGGCGAAGGCATGCGCGAGAAGATGGAGGCGCTATCGTTTGAAGAGGGATTTGTCCCCGATATCTTTCACTTCGCGGCCATCGCGCACAAGCCGCTGCTCTTTGAAGACTCCTTCGACAAGGAATTGGCACACCGCGTCCCGCGCTGGTATCGCGAGCAGATGCCCGATGCCAGGTCCATCCTGGTGGCGCCCGTGATGATCAAGAACCGCTGTGTCGCGATGATCTGCGGAGACTGGGGCACGACGATTTGCGCGGGCGGACTGTCCGACGGTGAAATGGAATCGTTCGATCTTCTGACGCGGGAAATCTCGTCGAGCTTTCTCCGCTCTGCCGAGCACCGGTAGCCCTGGAGGAAACGAATGCGCGCCACACTTGGCTTGGTTGCCGGGCACCTGAGACAAGCAAGCGCGACGAAGACCGCGCACGCGGGGCCAGACTGGTACGTCATTGAGAGAGCACGCGCAGCCAAACAGGCGGAGATGCGGCAGAAGGCTGGTGACCAGGCAGTCATGATGAAAGCCTGCCGGGAGATGATGGCGCCGCCCATGCCGATGCAGCCCAAATAGGCTGCGTCAGAGGCTCCGGCGGGACGAGGACGTCACGCCGGGGCGCCTCGGCGTGACGGAGGGAGGCCCGGTAACTGTGCGACAACCTGCCGCGGCAGGTCCATCCCAATCATGGCTGAACGCTGATACTATTCTTGTCAAAATAAGCAACAGTTCTCGTGCGCACGTCTCTTCGCCGGCTATGGCTTGCCGGGTTCCTCATCACCGCCTTCCTGACAGTGCAACTGGCAGCGGCGGCTTACGCCTGTACGGGAAGCCGTTATTCGCTTGAGCAGACGGACGATATGGCCGGCATGATGGAGTCGTGCCCGGAGATGGCGAAGAATGCCCAACAGGACACGGGGGCGCATGACGGACTTTGCCTTGAGCATTGCCAGCTTGGCTCAAAATCTGTCGACCATGCATCACCGCAAGTTCCGGCGTTTCTGCCCGTGCTGTTGAACGTGGTAGCGCCAACGCCGGCGCCCACGGTTGACCACTTTGCACTGGTGTACGGCGACGCCATTCCGCGCGCGCCACCGCCACGGCTCTCCATTCTCCACTGTTGTTATCGCACTTAGCCTCCTGAGCAACGCAATTCGGGTGCTGTCTCGCTAGACCGGGACAGCTGTCGTTGCTCCAGGAGGCTTTATGCTTTTCCCTCGTCGTTTGATGCAGGCGCTGCTTTGCGCGCCTGTGCTTGGCATGGCCGTGCCGCTGCCGGTGCACGGCCAGTCGGCACCCCCTCTTTCTATCGAAGAAGCCGTTGCGCTGGCCACCACGCGTGCCGGCAACGCCGAGACCTCTAACGGCGCCGTTGAAGCCGCCGTGCAAATGGCGGTCGCGGCCGGCCAGCTTCCGGACCCAGTCCTCAAGCTCGGGCTCAACAACGTCCCAGTAACCGGCCCCGACCAGTTCTCTCTTAGCAGGGACTCCATGACGCAGCGCTCTGTCAGCGTTGTTCAGGAGTTCACGCGCTCGGACAAGCGCAGAGCGCGCACGGAGCGCTATGAAGCGGAAGCCGCCGCCGCAGAGGCGCAGAGAGCCGTCGGTCTGGCCAATGTTCAGCGCAGCGTAGCCACCGCCTGGCTCGACCGCTGGTATGCCCAGCAAACGGACGTGCTGCTCGGCCACCACCGCCACCCCCTGGAACTCGAACGTCAGGCCGCCACGGCCGCCTATCGAAGCGGGCGTGGCACGCGAGCGGATGTGCTTGCGGCGGAGATGGAAATTCAGAGACTGCAGGACCGCCGTGACGAGAACCAAGCCGCCGTCGACGCGACCGGCGCGAATCTGGAGCGTTGGGTCGGCCAAGCCGCAAGTCGCCCACTTTCGGACCGGCCGAATCTCGTTGTTCCCCCGCGCCTGCAGCAGTTTGCGCAGACTGAACTGGATGCCCTGCCGGAGATGACGGCTTCCCAACGGCAAATCGCCTTGGCAGAAGCCGACATTCGGGCCGCCACTGAGAATAAGAAGCCGGATTTGACCGTCGAGTTGATGTACAGCCAGCGCGGCTCCGCCTTTTCCAATATGGGCTCTCTGAACATCAGCTTTCCCGTGCCTTGGGACCAGGGCAATCGACAGGACCGCGAAGTCGCTGCCAGGCTCGCACAAGCACAGGAAGCACGAGCCAAGTCGGAAGTCATCGCGCGCAATACCAGGGCCATGGTCGAGGCCAAGCTCGCCGAGTTGCAGCGCAATCTCGACCGGCTCAGACGCTACGACGAGAGAATCGTGCCGCTTGCGAACGCCAGGGCGGACGCAGCACTAACGGCATACCGGGCCAACACTGGGCCCCTGCTCGCGGTTGCCGAAGCGAACCACCGAGCCATCGACACGGCGCTCGAGCGGCTAACACTTGAAGCCAAAACGGCAAAGCTGTGGGCCGAATTGACCTTCCTCATCCCGCTTCCGACCGCACAAACCGAGCCTGCCGTGAAGGAGCCCAAATGAAGAAACAGGCCATTTCCGTCGCGGTGGGTGTCATCATCGCCGGGGGCGCACTCTATAGCGCCTATTACCTTGGTGTCACGCAAGGCGCGAAGTCCACCCAATCCCCGGCGCCGGCCGCGGCAGAGGCAGTCCACAAGGCCGGCGAGACGGAGCCGAAGACCGGAAAACGTGTTCTCTACTGGCACGACCCCATGGTTCCGGGCCAGCGCTTCGACAAACCGGGCAAGTCGCCGTTCATGGACATGCAACTCGTGCCCGTCTATGCGGACAGTGAAGCTAGTAGCAACGGCGTGACCGTGGACAGCCGTGTTGCACAGAATCTAGGCATTCGAACAACCGAGGTGAAGGCTGGCCGGCTGGGCGCCGTGCTGGAAGTGCCCGGCAACGTTGCTATCGATGAGCGCAGCGTCCAAGTTACCCAGGCGCGGACCAACGCCTTTGTGCAGCATGTCTCAGTCAGGGCAACGCTCGACACGGTCAAGCGTGGGCAACCGCTGGTGACGTTGTACTCCCCCGACTGGGTAGCAGCGCAGGAGGAATACCTTGCAGTGTCCCGTATGTCTTCAAGCGGCCAAGCCGACCTGCGTAGCGCAGCCAAGGCACGCATGCTCCAGGCTGGGATGACGCCCGGCCAAGTGAGCGCCGTCGAGTCCTCGGGGAAGCTGCAGCCCAATCTGGCGATAGTTAGCCCGGTGGACGGCATCGTGACCGAGGTTGGGGTCCGTGATGGCATGACCGTGGCGCCCGGCATGACTCTGTTCCGCCTGGCAGACCTGAGCCAGGTCTGGGTCATCGCGGAAGTACCGGAAGGGCAAAGCCACAGCATCGCGCCCGGCTTGCCCGTCAGCGTGTCGCCGACTGGTGCACCCGAGGCGCTCGTTGGCAAGATCGACACCGTCTTACCCGACGTGAATCCGGCCACCCGAACCATTAAGGTCCGCATCGTGTTGCCCAATAAGGGGCGGCAGTTGCTGCCCGGCATGTTCACGACGGTTCGATTCGATGCCGGCCAGGAGAAGGAAGCGCTGCTTATTCCGTCCGAAGCTGTCATCCGCACCGGGCAGCGGAACATTGTCATGGTCGATACCGGTAGGAATGGCTTTGTCGCGGCGGATATCAAGACTGGTCGAGAAGCCTCAGGCTTGGTGGAGGTATTGGACGGACTCAAAGCCGGCCAGAAGGTCGTCACCTCGGGACAATTCCTCATCGACTCAGAAGCCAGCCTGCGCGGCACCACCAATCGGATGGCCGAACCGGAAGGCGCATCTACCCCCGCCGTCCCGGCAGCGGAACATGAAGGCGTGGGCCGAATCGAGGCCATGAGCGCAGAGAGCCTCACCATCTCTCATGGGCCCATCGACTCTATAAATTGGGGAGCCATGACCATGGACTTCGCCGCGCCGCCCACCGGATTGCCGAAGGGGTTCAAGCAAGGCGACCGTGTCCGGTTCCGGTTCCACATGAACAGCGATGGCGAGCCGGTGCTGTCTTCGGTGCAGCCCGCAACAGCAGGTGCTCCAGGAGCCAAGCCATGATTGCGAACCTCATCCACTGGTCAATCCGGAATCGGTTCCTGGTGCTCCTGGCCACCGTCATCCTGACGGCCTGGGGCATCTGGGCCGCACGCAGCACGCCGCTGGACGCCTTGCCGGACCTCTCCGATGTCCAGGTCATCATCCGCACCACCTACCCTGGCCAGGCTCCGCAAATCGTTGAGAACCAGGTCACCTATCCGCTGACGACCACCATGTTGTCAGTGCCGGGGGCCAAGACGGTGCGGGGCTACACATTCTTTGGGGATTCCTTCGTCTACGTGCTGTTCGAGGATGGCACCGACTTGTATTGGGCCCGGTCCCGCGTACTGGAGTACCTGAACCAGGTCCAGTCACGCCTCCCTGCCGGCGCCAAGCCTGCGCTCGGACCCGATGCTACCGGAGTGGGCTGGGTCTATGAGTACTCGCTAGTCGACAAAACCGGACAGCACGACCTCGCGCAACTTCGGGCGCTACAGGATTGGTTCCTGCGCTTCGAGCTGAAATCACTGCCCAATGTCGCCGAGGTGGCGTCCATCGGCGGCATGGTGAAGCAGTACCAGGTCGTGTTGATGCCAGACAAGCTACGCGCCTACAACATTTCACAGGGCAAGGTCCTGGAAGCGCTGAAGGGTGCCAACCAGGAAACTGGCGGCTCCGTGCTGGAGCTCGGCGAAGCCGAGTACATAGTCCGTGCCTCGGGATACCTGAAGACGCTGGACGATTTCCGGCACATACCTCTCAATGTGAACAATGCCGGCATCCCCGTGCGGCTTGGGGAGGTGGCGACCATTCAGCTCGGCCCGGAAATGCGGCGCGGCATCGCCGAACTGGACGGCCAGGGTGAGGTCGCCGGCGGTGTCATCGTGATGCGCTCCGGCAAGAATGCCCTCGAAACCATCGAAGCAGTCAAAGCGAAGCTCGAAGCACTGAAGAAGAGCCTGCCTCCGGGCGTGGAGATTGTGCCGACCTACGACCGGTCCAGCTTGATCAATCGAGCAGTCGAGAATCTTTCGCACAAATTGCTGGAAGAGTTCATCGTAGTGGCCGTGGTCTGCCTGGTGTTCCTGTTCCACTTGCGGTCCGCGCTGGTCGCCATTGTTTCCCTACCTCTTGGCGTGCTCGCTGCCTTCCTGCTGATGCGCTATCAAGGCGTGAACGCCAACATCATGTCGCTGGGTGGCATCGCCATTGCCATCGGCGCGATGGTCGACGCAGCCGTGGTGATGATTGAGAACGCGCATAAACACATAGAGCACTGGCATCAGGAAAATCCTGACCGACATCTTCGTGGCGACGAGCAGTGGCACGTGATTGGGGAATCAGCGGCCGAAGTGGGGCCTGCGCTCTTCTTCTCTCTGCTCATCATCACGCTCTCGTTCATTCCTGTTTTTACACTGGAAGCACAAGAGGGGCGTTTGTTCTCGCCTTTGGCCTTTACGAAGACCTACTCGATGGCGGCTGCGGCAGGCCTGGCAGTGACGCTGATTCCCGTCCTGATGGGCTATCTCATTCGCGGCAGGATTCCTTCGGAGCAGTCGAATCCGCTCAATCGCTTTCTCATCCGGCTTTACCAACCCGTGCTAGCGCTGGTCCTGCGCTTCCCGAAAAGCACCGTGGCAATTGGTGCCTTATTGCTGGTGGCGACCGCATGGCCCATCATGAGAGTGGGCGGTGAGTTCATGCCCCCCCTGGACGAGGGTGACCTGCTGTACATGCCATCTGCGCTGCCTGGGCTGTCGGCCGGCAAGGCTGCGCAACTGCTCCAGCAAACCGACCGCCTCATCAAGACGGTTCCTGAGGTAGCGACCGTCTTCGGCAAGGCCGGACGGGCCGACTCTGCCACCGACCCGGCACCGATGGAGATGTTCGAGACCACTATCCAGTTCAAGCCACGCGACCAGTGGCGCGCCGGCATGACGCCAGACAAGCTGGTGGAGGAACTCGACAAGACCGTCAACGTGCCGGGTCTGTCCAACATCTGGGTGCCGCCGATTCGCAACCGCATCGACATGCTGGCCACCGGCATCAAGAGTCCGGTGGGCATAAAGGTAGCTGGCACCGAATTAAAGGAAATCGACAAACTGGCCAGTCAGATAGAGCAAGCCGTCAAGTCGGTACCAGGCGTCACCTCGGCGCTAGCCGAGCGGCTTACCGGCGGGCGTTATGTCGACGTCGACATCGACCGCGCGGCAGCCGGCCGCTATGGGCTCAATATCGAGCATGTGCAGAGCATTGTGTCATCCGCTATTGGCGGTGAGAGCGTCGGCGAGGTGGTGGACGGCCTGGCACGCTTCCCCATCAATGTTCGATACCCACGAGACTACCGCGACTCCGTCGAGCAACTGCGCATGCTGCCCATCGTAACCGACCAGGGACAGCAAATACTTTTGTCGGATGTTGCACGCATCCAGGTGACACAAGGGCCGCCGATGCTGCGCAGCGAGAACGCGAGGCTGGCCGGTTGGGTCTATGTCGACATCCGCGACCGTGACCTGCGCTCGGTGGTCCGGGAGATGCAATCCGTGGTAGCCAAAACTGTGCAACTGCCCGCCGGCTACTCCATCAGCTGGTCCGGACAGTTCGAATATCTGGAGCGTGCTACGCAAAAGCTGAAAGTGGTGGTGCCGTTCACCCTACTCATTATTTTCCTGCTGCTGTATGTCACCTTCGGGCTGTTCGATGAAGCCCTGCTCATCATGGCGACACTACCGTTCGCCCTGGTTGGGGGATTCTGGCTGCTGTACCTGCTCGGCCACAACCTGTCAGTAGCAAGCGTTGTAGGCTTCATTGCGCTGGCCGGCGTTGCGGCGGAATTCGGCGTCATCATGCTGCTCTATCTCAGGCAGTCCTGGCTCAAGAAGATAGAGGACGGCCATACCGACCAGTCCGCGCTGCTGGAAGCGATTCAGGAAGGCGCAGTTCTGCGGGTTCGGCCCAAGGCCATGACAGTAGCCGTCATTCTGGCGGGTCTGCTGCCCATCATGTGGACGGGTGGAACCGGCTCCGAAGTTATGCAACGTATCGCCGCCCCCATGGTCGGCGGTATGGTCACCGCTCCGTTGCTATCTCTGTTCGTTATTCCCGCCGTTTTCTTTCTGCTCCGTCGGCCGAGGACGAAGCAGGTATTTCCCCAACCTTGAAGTAGGAGTTCCCCATGAAACGCACCCTGATTGCGCTCGCTGCCGTATGTGCAACATTCACTCTCCCGGTCTATGCGGCCGATGACATGGCTGGCATGAACATGAAGCAACCGGCGCCCATGGTCACACCGAAGCCTGTCGACGCTGAAGTCCGGAAGGTGGACACGATGAATGGGAAAGTTACCCTCAAGCACGGCCCCATAGAGAACCTCGGGATGTCGGCCATGACAATGACCTTTCCTGTGAAGGATAAGGCGAGCCTTGCCAAGCTCAAGGTAGGCGACAAGGTCCATGCAACCTTTGACAAAGTCAACGGAATGGCTACTGTGACGGACATCGAGTCGAAGTGAGTCTGAGTAGATTCCGAGCGCCTGTTGCTGGTGAAGGGCTTCCACTATCCGTCCAGGTGCGTTGATTGATGGAGCTGAAAATGAGCATGAGGAATAAGGTACGATGGCCTCAATATCAATCGCACGGAGGTATTGTGGCTACCTATAAGGAATCGTGGACACACCAGGCTTGCCGCTGAGTTGCCCCACCATGACAGTACCCTGCCGGGCGTGCGAGCGACGCCCTTCCTCGCTAGAGGAGCGGGCGGACGACCCAGATGAGCCGTACCTGGTCTGCCAACAATGCCACGTCCGGCTGATGAGCCGCTCGCTTCGTCCGCTCGAGTAGTTCAACCTGGCAAAGAGGCATGGGTGGGCGAACTTCCTGCTGCACGACGACTTCTACGACGACGACGGCGAAGCGAGCCAGCCTGAAGAAGATGTCGACCAGGCCGACCTGTACCCAGCCCCGACCTTGAAGCAAGTCCAGCAGTCGCCTGATTTACTCTTGGACTACACCGTGACACGATGGCAGCTGGATGACGAGCTGCGCGCAGCATGGCTACGCCTGCCTGCCGAGGGTGTCCTGGCCTGTCTTTCCGACCGTTTCGATAGCACGCGTAATCCATCGGTCCGCTCTGTAGTCCTGCAAGTGGCGGCGCTCATTGGCGCGGAGGGGGCTTCTGTGACCACACGCGCGTGGCGGTCCACCCCAAACTGTGGCTCGCTCTGGTCCCTCGCAGAGGCTACGGCTGCATGCCTGCCCCTTGACGAGGGCAGTTCTACGTGCAGGACGGTGGCGTCAACAGAGTGCCGCAACTACTTGCCGCCGGCGTCGCAACAACAAATTAGAGTTGCTACCATGCCGCCGGGCGGCGCGACTTACCTCCCTTACTCCACCGTGACCGACTTGGCCAGGTTGCGCGGCTTGTCCACGTCGGTGCCGCGCGCGCAGGCCGTGTGGTAGGCCAGCAGTTGCAGCGGCACCACGTGCAGGATCGGCGAGAGGTCGCCGTAATGCTCGGGCAGGCGGATCACCTGGATGCCATCGGTGGACTGGATGTGGGTGTCGCTGTCGGCGAACACATACAACCGGCCGCCACGGGCGCGCACTTCCTGGATGTTGGACTTGAGCTTTTCCAGCAGGGCGTCGTTGGGCGCCACCGTGACCACGGGCATGGCCTCGGTCACCAGCGCCAGCGGGCCGTGCTTGAGTTCGCCGGCGGGATAAGCCTCGGCGTGGATGTAGGAGATTTCCTTGAGCTTGAGCGCGCCTTCGAGGGCAATCGGGTAATGCAGGCCACGGCCCAGGAACAGCGCGTTCTCGCGGCGCGCGAAGTCTTCAGACCAGGAGATGATCTGCGGCTCCAGCGCCAGCACGCCGTGCAGCGCCACAGGCAGGTGGCGCAGGTTGGCCAGCGCGGCGGCCTCGGCCTCGGCCGTGAGCTTGCCGCGCACCTTGGCCAGCGCCAGCGTCAGCATGTACAGCGCGGCGAGCTGGGTGGTGAAGGCCTTGGTCGAGGCCACGCCGATCTCGGTGCCGGCGCGGGTGAGGAAGCGCAGCTCGGTCTCGCGCACCATGGCGCTGGTGGCGACGTTGCACACCGCCAGCGTGTGGGTGTGGCCCAGCGACTTGGCATGGCGCAGCGCGGCCATGGTGTCGGCGGTTTCGCCGGACTGCGAGATCACCACGACCAGCGCGCGCGGGTTCGGCACGGTCTCGCGGTAGCGGTACTCGCTCGCCACCTCGACCTGGGTCGGGATCTTGGCGACGGATTCGAGCCAGTACTTGGCGGTGCAGCCCGAGTAGTAGCTGGTACCGCAGGCCAGGATCAGCACGCTGTCGATCTCGCTGAACACGCTTTGCGCATTCGCGCCGAAGAGTTCCGGCGTGATGGCTTCGATGCCTTCCAGCGTGTCGCCGAGCGCGCGCGGCTGCTCGAAGATCTCCTTTTGCATGAAGTGGCGGTACGGGCCCAGTTCCACGGCAGTGGCGTGGGTTTCGACCACGCGCACCTCCCGCTCGACCAGGTGGTCGTGCACGTCGTGGATCGTGGCCCCCTCGCGGGTGATCTCCACCACGTCGCCTTCTTCCAGATAGATGATGTGGTTGGCGGTGCCCGCCACGGCCAGCGCGTCGGAAGCCAGGAACGACTCGTTGTCGCCCAGCGCCACCACCAGCGGCGAACCGGCGCGGGCGCCGACCACGCGCTCAGGGTGATCCTTGGAGAACACGGCAATGGCGTAAGCGCCGTGCAAGCGCTTGGTCACCGCGCGCACCGAGGCGAACAGATCGCCGCGCGTGGCGCTGCTAGGATATGTGTAGACCTGGTGGATCAGGTGGGCGACCACCTCGGTATCGGTCTGCGACTCGAAACCGTAGCCGGCGGCGCGCAGCTCTTCGCGCAGCGGCTCGTAGTTCTCAATGATGCCGTTGTGCACCAGTGCGATGGTTTCGCCCGAGAAGTGCGGGTGAGCATTGGTGGTGTCGGGCTTGCCGTGCGTGGCCCAGCGCGTGTGCGCCACGCCGGTCAGGCCGGACAGGCCGGACGCGCGGGTCTGCTCGTCCAGGTCGGCCACGCGCGACACCGTGCGGGCGCGTTCGAGCGCGCCATCGCGCACGACTGCCACGCCGCAAGAGTCATAGCCGCGGTATTCGAGGCGACGCAGGCCTTCGATCAGGACCGGAACGATATTGCGCGAGGAAACCGCGCCGACGATGCCGCACATATTCTTCTCCCACGGGGTGCGGACATGGCCGCACCGGATGATTGCTGCGAGGACGGCGGTGCCGTCGCCCGAGGATTGCCCGTGCCGCCCGCCCTTATCCGGGCAGGTCGGCGGCGGGACTCATTTTTTTGCTTGCTTGACCGGCCGCTGCCAGGCATCGATGGTCATTTGCTTGGCGCGCGACAGCGTCAGCTTGTCCGCCGCCGCTTCCTTGGTCAGCGTGGTGCCGGCGCCAATGGTGGCTCCGCGGCGCACGGTCACCGGGGCGACCAGCTGCGTATCGGAGCCGATAAAGACATCGTCCTCGATCACGGTGCGGTACTTGTTGGCCCCATCATAGTTGCAGGTGATGGTGCCAGCGCCAATATTGACGCGCGAGCCAACTGTGGCGTCGCCCACGTAGGCAAGGTGATTGGCCTTGCTGTGCGCCGCGATCTGGCTGTTCTTGACCTCGACGAAGTTGCCGATATGCACGTCCTCGGCCAGCACCGTGCCGGGGCGCAGGCGCGCGTACGGGCCGATGCGGCCTTCCGCGCCGACGCTGGCGTCCTCGAAATGACAGAACGGTTGCACCCGTGCGCCGGCACCCACGGTGCTGTTGCGAATCACGCAGTTGGCGCCGATATGCGCGCCGTCTTCGAGGTGCACGCGCCCTTCGAACACGCAATTGACATCGATCGTGACGTCACGCCCGCAGGTGAGTTCACCGCGGATATCGATCCGCGCCGGATCCAGCAGCGTCACGCCGGCTTCCAGCAGGCGCTGCGCCAGGCTGCGCTGGTGTATACGCTCGAGCTCGGCGAGTTGCACCTTGCTGTTGACGCCAAGCGTTTCCCACAGCGCGGCGGGCTGTGCCGAGACCACCTCGACGCCGTCCGCGACCGCGCGCTCGACGATATCGGTAAGGTAATACTCGCCCTGGGCGTTGTCGTTGCGCAACGTGGACAGCCAGCGGCGCAGGTGGCCAGTGGGCGCCAGGATGATGCCGGTATTGATCTCACGGATGGCGCGCTGTTGTTCGCTGGCATCCTTTTGCTCGACGATGCGCACGATGCGGCCGTCTTCGCGCACGATTCGGCCGTAGCCGGCGGGATCATCCATCTCTACGGTCAGGATGCCGAAGCGCCCGTTGCCGGCCTCGGCCACCAGGCGCTGCAGCGTGGACGGCTCGGTCAGCGGCACGTCGCCATAAAGCACCAGCGTGGGCTGGCTGTCATCGAGCAGCGGCAGCGCCTGCGCCACGGCGTGACCGGTTCCCAGCTGCTCGGCCTGCAGGGCGAAGGCGACGTCTTCCGCGCCAACGGCTTCGCGCACGCGATCGGCGCCGTGTCCCACCACCACTACAAGCCGCGTCGGCAACAATTTACGTGCCGTATCAATCACATGCGCGAGCAATGGCCGGCCAGCGAGAGGATGCAGTACCTTGGGCAACGCGGAGTTCATCCGTTTGCCCATGCCTGCAGCGAGAATGACGATATTCACAAGGAGGGTCCTAAGTGAGTGTGTCCAAAAACCCGTTTGAAGCGCTCCCCCGCGATGGCCAGGGAGGAGTAGCGTCGGCCAGGGTCCTGGCCCCAGCCCCGGTGCGAGAGGTAACGCCTGCGGCGATCCGGAATGGCGGGCGCGAACAGGCACCCAAACGCGCGGAAAAGGATTCTATCATGGGCGTTTTACGCCGTTTGACGACGTTTCCCCACCTGCGCGGGGAGCGGGTGCGGCGTCTCTTGCTGGCCACGGCAGTGGTCGCCCTGACGGCCTGCAGCGCCATGAAACTGGGCTACCAGCAGGGCGACCGGCTGGCCTACTGGTGGATCGACAACTACGTCGACGTCACCGCCAGCCAGGAACCGCTGACGCGCGATGCCATCGCCCGCTTCTTTGCCTGGCACCGCAAGGACCAGTTGCCCGAGATCGCCGGATTGCTGCGGCAGGCCAAAAGCGAAGTGCAGCAACCGGTATCCGCCGCGGCAGTGGGCAAGATCCAGGACGACGCCCAGCGGCTGGCGCGCGTAGCGTTTGACCGCTCCACCCCCGACGTGGCCGACCTGTTGCTGACGCTGACCCCGGACCAGATTGCCCGCATGGAGA
This sequence comes from Cupriavidus sp. F041, assembly GCF_057814235.1. Classification (NCBI taxonomy): domain Bacteria; kingdom Pseudomonadati; phylum Pseudomonadota; class Betaproteobacteria; order Burkholderiales; family Burkholderiaceae; genus Cupriavidus; species Cupriavidus sp. F041. The sequence goes on along the minus strand of NZ_JBVASY010000002.1, from coordinate 4,576,906 downwards.
AAAAATTCGCCGATGCCAACGCCAAGTACCGCAAGGAATACCTGCGCCCGGACCCGGCGGCGCGCGAAGAGGCCCGCTTCGACAAGATAATGGACTACGCGCGGCTGGTCTACGGACGCTTTTCAAGTGACCAGGAAGCCACCATCCGGCGCGCCATGGCTCCCGTGGTGCAAGGCGCCGACGCGCGCTACGCCGAACGCCTCAAGCGCCAGCAGGAATGGCTGGCGCTGGCGCGGCAGGTGCAGGCCGAACATCCGCCCAAGGCCCAGGTGGTCGAGATGCTCAAGCGCTATGGCGATCACTGGCAGAACCCGCCGACCAGGGAGCGCAATGCGCGTCATGACGCCAATAACGAGGCTGGCCTGGCGCTGACTGTCACTATTGCCAACCTGACGACGCCGGAGCAGAAGGCACATGCGGTGGAGCGGTTTCAGAAATGGATTGATGATGCGAATGCGTTGATGCGTGATGGGGGCAATACCGTGGCTGCGCCTCGGCCGGCTCGGGCGGAGAATTGATTTTGGGGGGTGCCGTTTTGTGTAACTCGTTAACTGCTTAACTTCAACTTCAACTTCAAAGGCCTAAAGTCAAAGGCGGTTTCGCCCCCCGCAGGGGTGGTGAAACCGCCTTTGACTTTAAGCCTTTGACGTTGACGTTAAGCAGTTGCAGTTGCAGTTGCAGTTGCAACCAACAACAAACCCTCACTCAACAACAGCCCCACCCGCCACCCCCCTCTCAAACCTAACAAACTCCAACTTGTTCTCCTCCATCCCGCCAGCAAAAACCAACGGCTGCTGCGAAAAGGTGGTCTCGCCAAACAGCGCAGCCTCATCCACCTTCGCCAACCCGGTAGCCAGCCCATTGAAGTCAAACAAATCCGTATCTGCCAGATGCGAAGGCACCACGCTACGCAGCGCGGCAAAGATATTGTCGGTGCGGCCCGGATTCTGACGCTCCCACTCGACCAGCATCTCCTTGACCTTCTTGCGCTGCAGGTTCTCCTGCGAACCGCACAGATTGCACGGAATAATGGGGTACTCCATGGCGCGCGCGTAGGCGGCGATGTCCTTTTCCGGGCAATAGGCCAGCGGACGGATCACGATATGCTGGCCGTCGTCGGTGGCCAGCTTGGGCGGCATCGCCTTCATCTTGCCGCCGAAGAACAGGTTCAGGAAAAAGGTCTGGATGATGTCGTCGCGGTGGTGGCCCAGCGCGATCTTGTTGGCGCCCAGTTCCTTGGCGGTGCGATAGATCACGCCACGGCGCAGCCGCGAGCACAGCGAGCAGGTGGTCTTGCCCTCGGGCACCTTCTCCTTGACGATGGAATAGGTATCCGCGTCGACGATCACATATTCCACCCCCACCGATTTCAGGTAGGCGGGCAGGATATGCGCGGGGAAGCCCGGCTGCTTCTGGTCAAGGTTCATCGCGATCAGCTTGAACTTGACCGGCGCGCGCTTCTGCAGCGCCATCAGCACCGACAGCATGGTGTACGAGTCCTTGCCGCCAGACAGGCATACCAACACCGTGTCGCCATCCTCGATCATCTTGAAATCGCCGATGGCACGGCCCGTCTGCGACTGGAGATAGGTCTCCAGGCGGAAGAAGTTCTTGGAATGCGTGGTGGCGGTCATGGCAATAGGGCGACGGGGACAACAAAGCAAAGGGGCGAAGCGGCGCGCAGTGCGGCAGCTGCATCACATGCAGGCTGCCGGGGCCGGACAACCGGGTATTTTACCGTGGCCGGCCTCCCCGCGCCGGCCGGCTTACTCGCTCTTGATATGGAAAACCTCGACGCCGACGGAATCGCAGTCCGGGTAGACGTCTGGCTTTTCGGTCGATACGCGCACGGCGCGCACCTTGGGGTGCTTGAGCATGGCGCGCGCCACGTCGTCGCACAGCGTTTCCTGCAAGTGGACGTGGCCTTGCGCCATGCGCTCGGCCACGGTGTTGCGCATGAAGTCATAGTCCACCACTTCCTGCAGCTTGTCGTCGTGCGGCGTGCTCTGGGCCAGCGGCACGAACAGGTCGATATTGATCAGCACGCGCTGCTCGCCTTTTTTCTCGAATTCGTGCACGCCGATATTGATCTGCACTTCGTAATTGCGCAGGAACATGCGGCGGCAGTCCTGCAGGCTGGGGTGTGTGAGGGCGGCGAGCATGGTCATGATGGAGAGAGGAGAAAAAGTAGGAAAAGGCGCACGGTCTGGGACGCGCGCCGGATACGTCATTCAGTCAGGAACATCACGTCGCGCGCGAGCGGCATCAGGTGCTGGCCGCCGTCGACGTAAAGCGTGGTGCCGGTCACGGCGCGCGCCTCGGCCAGGTAGGCCACGGCCTGCGCGATGTCCTCGGGAGTGGACGACTGGCCCAGCGGCGTCATGCGGTGGGCGCGCTTGAAGCCGGGGCTCGACTGGTCGCCCGAAACCATGGTGATACCCGGCGCCACGCCCACCACGCGCAACTTCGGCGCCAGGGCCTGGGCCAGTTGTACCGTGGCGGTCTGCAGCGCCGCCTTGGACAGCGTGTACGACAGGAAGTCCGGATTGAGGTTGTCCAGCTTCTGGTCGAGCAGGTTGATCACCACGCCGCGCCGCTTGTCCGACAGCGCCCGATGCATTTCGCGCGCCAGCAGCAGCGGCGCGGCCACATTGGTGCGCATATGCGTGTCGAGCGAGGCATAGGAAAAACTGGTCGCCACGTCATATTGGAACAGCGAGGCATTGTTGACCAGGCAGGTCGGCACGCCAAGCGCTTCGCTGCAGGCAGCGATCAGTCTGGCTGTGGACGCCTCGTCGGCCAGGTCAGCCTGCAGCACCGCCGCCCGGCGGCCGCCGGCGCGGATCTGCCCGGCCAGCGCCTCGGCCTCGGCCAGCGAGCGGTGGCAGTGGACCGCCACGTCCCAGCCGCGGGCGGCCAGTTCCAGCGCGATCACGCGCCCGAGCCGGCGCGCGGCGCCGGTCACGAGCGCAACGCCGCGCGCGGGGGTAGCGGAGGCTGCGGCGGCGGTGGCGCCGGCAGGCGATGCGGAGTCAGGAGATTCGGAGGCTGGCATTGCTACAATCGCGGTATGCACAAAGGCGTTAGTTTACCCCTTCCCCCCGCGGACGCACTCTCGGCGTCCGCCGCGCTGACCGCGCACATCGGCCAGGCCATCGACGACGCAGGCGGCTGGCTCGGTTTCGACCGTTATATGGCGCTTGCGCTATATGCGCCCGGCCTGGGCTACTACAGCGGCGGCGCCGCCAAGTTCGGCCGCGACGCGCGCGACGGCAGCGACTTCATCACCGCCCCCGAACTGAGCCCGTTCTTCGCCCGCACGCTCGCACGCCAGTTCGCGCCGCTGCTGGCGCAGGGCCTGTCGCAGTTGCTGGAATTCGGCGCGGGCACCGGCCGGCTCGCCGCCGACCTGTTGCTCGCGCTGGAGCAGGAGGGCCAGTTGCCTGAGCGCTATGCCATCGTCGAACTGTCCGGCGAGCTGCGCGCGCGCCAGCAGGCCATGCTGGCCGAACGCGCCCCGCACCTGGCGCCGCGCGTGAGCTGGCTGGATACGCTGCCCGGACATTTCGAAGGGATCGTCGTCGGCAATGAAGTGCTCGATGCCATGCCGGTGCGGCTGTTTGCCCGCAGCCATGGCCGCTGGCTGGAGCGCGGCGTAGCCCGCCGGGACGACGATGCCGATGAAACGGACGCCGCCTTTGTCTTTTCCGACCGCCCGGTAGCGGCCGACGCCCTGCCCGAAGCGCTGCACGCCGTGCCCGGCGACCACGACATCGTCACCGAAACCCACGCCGAGGCGGAAGGCTTCATGCGGGCGGTAGGTACGATGCTGACGCGTGGCGCGGTATTCCTGATCGACTACGGTTTTCCCGCCGCGGAGTATTATCATCCGCAGCGGGTCGGCGGCACGCTGATGTGCCACTACCGCCATCACGCCCACCCGGATCCCTTCCTCTACCCCGGCCTGCAGGACATCACCGCCCACGTCAACTTCAGCGGTATCGCCCACGCCGCCGCCGATGCCGGGCTGACCGTCGCCGGCTTCGCCTCGCAGGCGCGCTTCCTGATGAATGCCGGCATCACCGAGTTGCTGATGGCGCTGGACCCCAACGACACGCGCAATTTCCTGCCTGCGGCCAATGCGGTGCAAAAGCTGTTGTCCGAGGCCGAAATGGGCGAACTGTTCAAGGTCATCGCGCTGACCCGCGACTTCGATGCGGCGCTGCCGCTGGCGGGATTCGCGCGCGGCGACCGCAGCCACGCGCTATAGTCCGGACACTTCACCTCAGGCACGTCAACATGCTGCGCTGGACTTTCACCATCTTCCTGGCCGTTATCGTGCTATCGGCGGCGCTGCCGTGGCTGCAAAAGCTGGGGCTGGGCCGGCTGCCGGGAGATCTGCGGTTCCGGCTGTTCGGACGGGAATTTGTGTTGCCGTTTGCTTCGACGATCTTGTTGTCGATGGTGGCGTTGCTGGTAGGGAAGCTGCTGTAGCGGCCCCCTACTCTCCCAGCCGCGCCGCCACCGCCGCCACCCGCGCCGCGTGCACGCGATCCTTGATCAGGCTGACGTTGTCAGCGCATTCGCGCGCCACCGCCCCCGCATCCACCGAAGCCGCCGCCTCCAGGGCCATCAATAACCGCGCCGTCTGCGGATACTCCCGGTCCTCGAACCCGAGCCGCCCGCGCGCGTCGGCCTCGCATGCCTGCAGCGCCTGCGCAAAACGCCCCGGCTTGCGCAGCGCATCGCAACGCTCCAGCAGGCGCGTCAATGCCGCCGCGCCGAACGCCTCCGAACGATGGATATTGCCGTGCTCACGCGCCACCACCACCGCCAGATCGCGGCAGTCGGTCGGCACGCGCAGGCGCTTGCAGACGGCTTCGAGCAATTCCACGCTGCGCTGCTCATGCCCGAGATGGCGCGGCAACACATCATCCGGCGTAGTGCCTTTGCCCAGGTCATGCATCAACGCGGCAAAGCGCACCGCCAGCGAGCCTCCCATCGCGGCGGCGGTATCCACCACCATCATCACGTGCACGCCGGTATCCACCTCGGGATGGTAATCGGCGCGCTGCGGCACGCCCCACAGCCGGTCCAGCTCGGGCAGCAGGCGCGCCAGCGCGCCGCATTCGCGCAGCACCTCGAACGTGCGCGAGGGCCGCGCCTCCATCAGGCCGCGCGCGAGTTCCTGCCAGACGCGCTCGGCCACCAGCGCGTCGACCTCGCCCGCCTCCACCATCCGCCGCATCAGCACCAGCGTCTCGGGCGCCACGGTGAAATCGATGAAACGCGCGGCAAAGCGCGCCACGCGCAGGATCCGCACCGGATCTTCGGCAAAGGCGTCCGATACATGACGGAACTGCCGCGCGGCAAGGTCGCGCTGTCCGCCGTAGGGATCGATCACGGGGCCGGCGAGCGCGCCGTCGTCGTCCACCGCCTGCGCCATGGCGTTGATGGTGAGGTCGCGCCGCGCCAGGTCGTCTTCCAGCGTCACGTCCGGCGAGCAGTAGAAGGCAAAGCCCTTGTAACCCGCCGCGGTCTTGCGCTCGGTGCGGGCGAGCGCGTACTCCTCCCTGGTCCGGGGATGGAGAAAGACCGGGAAATCCTTGCCCACCGGCTTGTAGCCGGCGGCTTCCATCTCGGCCGGGGTCGCGCCCACCACGACGTAGTCGCGGTCCTGGCTGGGCTGGCCCAGCAGGGCGTCGCGGATGGCACCGCCTACGGCATACACCTGCATGGACATGCTCAATGGTTGATCACGATCGCGTCGGCGCGATCGGGGGTCAGCCGGTAGGGTTCGTCGGAGGCCAGGAAATCGCGCTCTTCGCGCGCATCGGCGATCCAGGCCTGCATGGCCGGCAGCGCGAGAATGAAGTCCGCGTACTGCTTGGCGGCATCGGGCAGGTGGATGCCATAGGTGGCAAAGCGGCTGACCACCGGCGCGAAGTACGCATCGGCGATGGTGAAGGTGCCGAACAGGAACGGACCGTCGGCGGCATGGCGCGCGCGCAGCTCGGACCAGATCGTGGCGATGCGGCTGACATCGCGCTGCACCGCCACGTTCCAGCCGCGGCCCGGCAGCACCGCGGTGACGTTCATCGGCAACTGGCTGCGCAGGTCGCCGAAACCCGAATGCATCTCGGCGCAGATCGAGCGCGCGTATGCCCGCTGCGCGCGGTCGGCCGGCCACAGCTGCTTCTCGGGGTAGGATTCGGCCAGGTATTCGGCGATCGACAGCGTATCCCACACGGTGATGTCGCCATCGACCAGCACCGGCACCTTGCCCGTGGGCGAGTGCTGCGCGATGGCTTCCTCAAACCCCGGCGCGAACAGGCGCACCTTGATTTCCTCGAAGGCGATGCCGGCATGCTGCATCAGCAACCAGGGGCGCAGCGACCAGGACGAGTAGTTCTTGTTGCCGATGACGAGTTTCATCGCGAAATCCTTGCAGGAAACATGGGGGAGAGTGAGGCAGGGGCAAACCGCCACGCGATGGGGCGGGCGGGACAACGCGCCGGCGAACGAACCATTGTAGCCAGCCGCGCCGAGCCCCTCAAAGCGAATTAGGCTCGCAGCGATGTGAATCCAGGTCACAAGCGGGCGGCCTGGCCGGGTGCCTGGTCAACCTGCGCCCGGCTGCGCCGGGCGGCTGATGGCTCAGCGATACACGCTACGCCGCAGAACCTGCATATAGCTTTCGTGCCCACGGCCCGCCAGCACGTCGGTCATCACCACCTCGAGCCCCACCGGCTGGCGCAGGCCAAGCTCGGGCGCGATCGGCCCGTGCATGACGTTGTCGAGCCGCATGGAGTCGAGGTTGTCGCGCGACATCACCGGCTCCCCCGGCATATGTTCCAGCATGGCCGCCTGCACGCGCGCGAGCGCGTCAGGCAGATGCAGGACCGGGCGCGGGTGGCCGCTGGCGCGGCCGGCATAGCGCACCAGTTCTTCCAGCGTGTAGACCTGCGGCCCCGCCAGGTCGTAGGCGCGGCCGATAGTGGCCGGCGCGGCCATGGCGTTGACGAAGGCCTGCGCCACGTCCTCCACGTACACCGGCTGGAATTTCGCCTGCGCGCAGGCCAGCGGCACCACCGGCGCCAGTTGCTGCATCTGGGCGAAGAGATTGAGGAAATGATCGTCGGGGCCGAAGATCACGGACGGCCGGAAAATGGTCCAGTCCAGGCCGCTGTCGCGCACGACGCGCTCGCCGTCGCCCTTGCTGCGCAGGTACATCGACGGGCCCGAGCTGTCGGCGCCCAGCGCGCTCATGTGCAACAGCCTGCGGACACCGGTGCGCCTGCAGGATTCCACGATGCGCCGCGGCACCTCCACATGCGCAAAGGCGAAAGCCTCGCCGTAGGGTTCGGCGCGTTCGCCGTGGAGAATCCCGATCAGGTTGACCACGATGCCCTCGGTGCCGAGCGTGCCGATGGCCGCGTCCAGCGCGACATCGTTTCTCACGTCCAGTTCGGTCACCTCCACCCGTGGCAGCAGCAGCAGGTGCTGCGCGTGCTCGGCGTCACGGGTGGCGGCCACGATGCGTTCGGGGTCGAGGGGCGGCTCCAAGACGGTGCCGGGCTCCAGCGGCGTGGCCGACGCGGTGGCAACGCCTGCCAGCCGGGCTACCAGATGACTGCCGACGAAGCCGGCCCCTCCGATCACTAGAACATTGCTGATCTGCATGGATTTCTCCGTGGCAAGGCATGACTGGCGCGTTCCCCAGGGCTGGTGAACGCACCGGCAACCGCATTGGCCGGCAGACCGCGCGCCCCCAAAGGCTCAGGGCAGGCTGGTAGTGGTGACCTGCGACGGTGCCACCGTGCCCAGGCGATCCTTGAGCGACTGCGGCCGGCCGCTCATCAATGCAGCATAGTACGTGGCGTTGGACAGCACATTCTTGACGTAGGTCCGGGTCTCCGAAAAAGGAATGGTCTCGGCGAAGATCGCGCCCTCGACCTGGCGCTGCAGGCTGGAGCGCCAGCTCTTGGGTCGGCCGGGACCCGCGTTGTAGGCGGCCGATGCCAGCGTCCAGGAGCTGTCCAGGTCGGTAAAGACCATGCTCATGTAGTTGGTGCCAAGCATGATGTTGACATTGGGATCGCTCATCATCGACGGCGAGAAGTCCGACATGCCGATCTTGCGTGCGACCCACTTGGCGGTGGCCGGCATCACCTGCATCAGCCCGTGGGCGCCCGCCGAGGAGCGCGCGTTCATGATGAAGCGCGATTCCTGGCGCACCAGGCCGTAGGCCCATGCCATGTCCAGGCCCACTTCGTCGGTGGCACGCTGCATGATGTCGCGGTACGGCATCAGGAAGCGCAGCGAGAAGTCGTGCTCGGCCTGGGTGCGGTCTGCGGTGTTGACGGCGCGGTCCAGCAGCTCGATGCGGCGGGCGTAGTCGGCGGCGGCCAGCAGCTGGCGGTCAGTCATGCCGCGCAGCTCCCAGTTCCACTCGCGGTTGCCCTCGAAGCGCAGGTTGAGATCGTAGAACTTCTGCGCCCGCAGGAAGCCCGGGCGGGTGCGCATGGCGTTGACCTCGGCATCGCTGACCTGGGTGCGGGCCGGCAGCACGATGCGATTGCCCAGTTCCTCGCTGGCCAGCTGGCCGTAGAAGTTGAACTGGCCGGCAATCGACTGGAACTGCTTCTCGGCCTCGGCGCCGCGGTTATCCGCCTTGAGCGCGCGGCCGTACCAGTAGGTCCAGGCCGGATCCTTGGCGCGCAGTTCGGGGCGCATCAGTTCTACCGCCTGGCGCACCTGCTTCCAGTCGCCCTGGCGCAGCGCGGCGCGCACGCGCCACTCCTGGGTTTCGTCGGACAGCCACTGGTTGCCGCCCTGGTCGATCTGGCGGCGGTAGTAGCCGGCGGCTTCGGGCGCCAGCTTCTTGGCCGCGAACTGGCCGACCACGCCCCAGCCGGCGCCCTGCTCGTCGCGCGACAGGCTGCCGGCGTTGGCGCTCAGGTAGGCCGCGGCCTGGGCGGGATCGTTGCGCGCCATCTTGACCACGGTGGCAAGCGTGTTGCTGTCGCCGCGCGTTTCGGGCGCGGTGGCGGCGATGCGCGCGGCCAGCGTCACATAGTTCTGCTCGAGCGCCTGGCGCGCCTGGAAGGCCACGTCGCTGGGCTCGATCTGGCGGCTTTGCGCCAGGTAGCCGATCAGGTCGACACAGCCTTCGCCGTAGTACCTCGGATCGCTCAGCGCGGGGCGTGCATCCGCCGCCACGTTCTGGCCCTTGAGCGCACGCGACAACAGCGCATAGCACTCGACCTGCGTATCGTCCTTGAGCACGAACTGCGGGTATTCGACGTCGAAATTGGCCCAGTCGCGCTTCTTGCCCAGCACCAGCAGCCAGTCATTGCGCATGCGGTCGGCAATGGCTTCGCCCTTGTAGCGCTGCAGGAAAGCGCGCACCTGGTCGTCGGGGGCGTCGATACTGGCCAGGCCGCTGGCGTCGAACATCTGCGGCTTGATGCGGAAGTACTCGACGTAGGACGAGATCGGGTAGTCCACCAGGGTGGCCGAGATGGCGTCGGCACGGACCACGTCGTTCTTGCGGGCGGCTTCGCGAAGCGCGACGAAAGCGTCGTCGGGGTTGCTCGGGATAGTGAGCGACTGCGGTTGCGGTTGCGGCTGGGGCTGGGGCTTCTTCTGCGCAAATACCGGCGTGGCGAGCAGTGCGCACGCGATTGCCGCCAGGGCGGCCTTGGCCGCACGCTGCGGATATACTCCCTTCGGCATTCTTCTTCCTTGTTGTGACGGTCGGGCAAGCCCTTCGGGGGCGCCTATCCGGCCGTGCAATGTTTGGTCAATCGCAGACATTATCCCACGCAGCCATGCCAAGCGACGACGTTCGCGGCCCCTCCGGCGAGCCCGAAAAGCCTGATCCCGGCGTGCAGCGAGCGGCGCTGCGCCGCCAGCTGCTGGCGCTGCGCGGCGCATTGCCACAGCGCAGCGCCGCAGATGCCGGCATCGAAGCCACGCTGAGCGCACTGCTGGAGCGCCTGCCCGTGCATCGCCTGGGCTTCTACTGGCCAATCCAGCAAGAATTCGACGCCCGTGCCGTGGTCTCGCGCTGGTTGGCCAGCGCCCCCGGGCGGCAAGCGGCCCTGCCGGTGGTAAGCCGGCCGGGCGCGCCGCTGGATTTCCACCTGTGGGAGCCGGCTACGCCGATGATTGCCGGGCATTACGGCATTCCCGTGCCCGACGGCACACCGCCCTTGCTGCCAGACGCCCTGCTGATTCCATGTGTCGGTTTCAGCGCGAATAAGTTCCGCCTGGGCTATGGGGGCGGGTTCTATGACCGCACGTTGGCGGCGCTGGCTGCCGGCGGGAACGCGCCGGTTGCGATCGGCATCGGGCATGAGGCCTGCCGGATTGCGTTGGAGCCGCAGGAGCATGATTTGCCGATGGATTGGGTGGTTAGTGAGGGGGGGGTGTTTTGAGGGATTTGGGATGTGTCTTATTGTGGGGGTGGTCGCGGTTTCTTTGAGCGGCGGTGGCTCTTGCGCCCAACGGGCCATACGACATCCCCCCTGTGGGGTTGGTCGCTGTTTCTTTGATCGGCGCCGACGCAAAGAAGAGTGACCGGCAGCCCCCGCAGGGGGATGTCGTACGTTCTTGGGTGCAAGATGCCATCGCCGATCGCCGATCAAAGAAACAGCGACCAACCCAGCAGAGGGATGTTGTAAGGCTCTTGGGTCCAAAGGCCATCGCCGATCAAACAAACTAGCCACCAACTAAATCCGCCCCGCAGGCACCAACTCATCCACCAAATCCCTCATATGCCGCCAATGCGACCCCTCCCAAAACACCCTCTGACAGCACCCGCAAGTCACGAACCGCTCCTGCCGCGCAAACACGCCCTCCGGCACGCGGCCATCCACCTCGGCCTTGCCGATCGACCGCAGCGGCACATTGCAATCCAGGCACAGCGAGAACGGCCGCGCGCTGCGGGCCAGGTCCAGCCGCGCGAAGATCTCGCGCAACTGCGGCGTGGCCTTGATGGCCCGCACATAGCAGCCGTGGGTGACGCCGCGGCGCTTGAGCAGCTCGCGGTCGCGCGTGAGCACGATGCGTCCCTCGCGCATGGCGATGGCCTCGATCTCGCTATCGGCGAAATGGTTGTCGTAGAGGGTGTCGAAGCCGGTCAGCCGCAGCAGGTGGGCCAGCCCGCCCAGATGGGCGTCGGCAACGAAGCGCGTGGTGCGTAGCGGCTCGCCGCGCACGCGCAGCAGCGGTGTGACGTCGAAGGCTTCGAACTTGGGATAAACGGACACGCGGTCGCCATCCTGCAGCGGGCGCTCGAATCCACATGATTCGCCGTTCACCAGGATCAGCTCGACCTCGGTGTGCGGTACCCCCAGCGCCTCGATCATGTGCTTGACGGTAGCGGCGCGCGCGCAGGCGCAAACGCAGTCCAGCCCGCGCTGCGCACGCGGCAGGAAGTCGTTCAGTTCCTCGTAGAAACGAAACGTAGCGGTGACGGCGGTGGCCATGAGCCAAAGTATGCCACCGCGCGGCCGGGCGCCGGAACAGGTTCCGGTCCGGCGTTCAGCCGGCCTGGTTGGCCAGCCGCAGGGTGGATTCCACCGACAGCCGCGCCCAGGCCGTCATGGCCTCGGCCGACTCCAGGCAGGCCGGCGGCGCGCTCAGGTAGTGAAGCATGGCGATCTCGCGCCCGGCACGGTTGTAGCGGAACGGCTCGCCGCCATCGGCCTCGAAACGCGCGCGCGTCTTGTCGTCGACTTTCAGGAAGCAACGCCCGCCCAGGACCAGCGCGAACACCAGGCCGTCGTAGTACAAGGCATGGCCGCCGAACATGCGGCGCGAGGTGATCGGCCCGATGCGCGCTGCCAGCGGCCCCATCAGTTCGAGCAGATGGTCGATGAAGGGATCGGGGCGGCGTGGCATCGCGTCTGGCGCTGAGAGATACCTTAGAGCTTCAGGCGCTGCCAGATCGCCTTGGTCGCGCTGGCCGTGTTGAGCGTATAGAAATGCAGCCCCGGTACGCCGGCCGCCAGCAAACGCTCGCACAGCGCGGTGACCACGTCCAGGCCAAAGGCGCGGATCGATTCGCGGTCGTCGCCAAAGCCTTCCAGCCGCTTGGCCACCCAGCGCGGCACTTCGGCGCCGCACATCTCGGAGAAGCGCATCAGCTGCGAGGAATTGGTGATCGGCATGATGCCCGGCACGATCGGCACTTCCACGCCCATGGCGCGCACGTCGTCGACGAAGCGGAAGTATGCGTCGGCGTTGAAGAAGTACTGGGTGATGGCGGAGTCGGCGCCGGCCTTGACCTTGCGCACGAAATTCTCGAGATCGTGGCGCGGCGACTTGGCCTGCGGGTGGTACTCGGGATAGGCCGCCACTTCGATATTGAACCAGTCCCCGGTCTCGGCGCGGATGAATTCCACCAGCTCATTGGCAAAGCGGAACTCGCCGATCTCGCCCATGCCCGATGGCATGTCGCCGCGCAGCGCCACGATATGGCGGATGCCGCCATCGCGATAGGTCTTGAGGATATCGCGGATGCTCTCGCGCGAGGAACCCACGCACGACAGGTGCGGCGCGGCCTCGATGCCCTCGCGCTGGATTTCCAGCACGGCATCCAGCGTGCCCTGCTGGGTGGTGCCGCCGGCGCCGAACGTCACCGAGATGAACTTGGGATGCAGCGGAGCGAGTTGCGCACGCGTGTTGCGCAGCTTCTCGGCGCCCTCCGCCGTCTTGGGCGGGAAGAATTCGAAGCTGTAGTAGCGGTCTTGCATGATGGTGGCGCGCCGCCTATGGCGCGGCGCGCTGAAAAATTGGCATGGGACGCCAGCAGGCGTCAGGCACTGCGGCGCTCGCCCAGCAGCAGGCTGGACAGCGCCCAGGAGATCACGCTGTAGAGGATCGAGCCTAGCAAGGCCGCGCCAAAGCCGGTGACCACGAAACCGGCCAGCAGCTTGCCCACGAACAGGAACAGCAGCGCGTTGATCACGAAGATAAACAGGCCAAGCGTCAGCAGCGTCACCGGCAAGGTGAGGATCACCAGGATCGGGCGGATCAAGGTGTTCACCAGGCCGAGCACCAGCGCGGCAATCATGGCCGAGCCGAAGCCGCCAAGATGAATCCCATCGATCAGGCTACCCACCAGGAACAGCGCGGCGGAATTGATGATCCAGACGGCCAACAGTCTCATGACGACTCCTTCGCTTGGGTGAAACGGATTCTGGGCAGGACACCCGCGGCGTGGGCACGCCGCGGGTTGACGATCCGGGGATCGGTCAGAGGCAGATCAAAAGCTGATCTGCTGATCAGCGGATCAATAGCGGTAGTGATCGGCCTTGTACGGGCCTTCCTTCTTCACGCCGATATAGGCTGCCTGCTGCTCGGTCAGCTCGGACAGTTGCGCGTTGAGCTTCTTCAGCTGCAGGCGCGCGACCTTCTCGTCCAGATGCTTGGGCAGCGTGTAGACGCCGACCGGGTACTTGCCGCTATCGCGTTCCTGCCACAGTTCGATCTGGGCGATGGTCTGGTTGGCGAACGAGCTGCTCATCACGTACGACGGGTGGCCCGTGCCGCAGCCCAGGTTCACCAGGCGGCCCTTGGCCAGGATGATGATCTTCTTGCTGGGTTGATCGCCAACCGCGGGGAACACCACGTGGTCGACCTGCGGCTTGATCTCGTCCCACTCGTACTTTTCCAGCGAGGCGATGTCGATCTCGTTGTCGAAGTGGCCGATGTTGCAGACGATGGCCTGGTCCTTCATCTTGGCCATGTGGTCATGCGTGATGACGTGGTAGTTGCCGGTGCAGGTGACGAAGATGTCGGCCTTGTCGGCAGCGTATTCCATGGTCACCACGCGGTAGCCTTCCATCGCGGCCTGCAGTGCGCAGATCGGGTCGACTTCGGTCACCCACACCTGGGCCGACAGGGCGCGCAGTGCCTGCGCGCTGCCCTTGCCCACGTCGCCGTAGCCTGCCACCAGCGCGACCTTGCCGGCGATCATCACGTCGGTGGCGCGCTTGATGCCGTCCACCAGCGATTCACGGCAGCCATACAGGTTGTCGAACTTGCTCTTGGTCACCGAGTCGTTGACGTTGATGGCGGGGAACTTGAGTTCGCCCTTTTGCGCCATCTGGTACAGGCGGTGCACGCCGGTGGTGGTTTCCTCGGTCACGCCCTTGATGGCGTCCAGGTTGCGGCTGTACCAGGACGGATCCTTGGCCAGCTTTTCCTTGATCGCGGCGAACAGGAAGGTTTCTTCCTCGCTGCCCGGCTTGGCGATCAGCGATGCGTCCTTCTCGGCGCGGGCGCCCAGGTGCAGCAGCAGCGTGGCATCGCCGCCGTCGTCCAGGATCATGTTGGGGGTGCCGCCATCCGCCCAGTCGAAGATGCGGTGGGTGAAGTCCCAGTATTCCTTCAGCGATTCGCCCTTGAAGGCGAACACCGGCGTGCCCGAGGCGGCGATGGCCGCGGCAGCGTGGTCCTGGGTCGAGAAGATGTTGCACGAAGCCCAGCGCACATCGGCGCCGAGCGCGGCCAGCGTCTCGATCAGCACGGCGGTCTGGATAGTCATGTGCAGCGAGCCGGCGATGCGCGCGCCCTTCAGGGGCTGGGCGGCGGCGAACTCGTCACGGATGGCCATCAGGCCGGGCATCTCGGTCTCGGCGATGGCGATTTCCTTGCGGCCCCAGCCTGCGAGGTTGATGTCGGCCACCAGGTAGTCGTTCTTGAGGTCAGTCACTGCGTTCATGTTTCACTCCGATGAAGAGTGGCGACGAAGGGCAAGTGCGGGGGATACGGCCGCGCCATGCCGTGGCGGAAAAAGCCACTTTGCATAACGGGCGGATAGGTCGACTCGCCTCCGTGTATGTGCCACGGATCAGCGAGCGCCGTTGAAGACAGTCCGAGCCTGGCGAATGGCACAATGGGGTCCATTCGTTGCAACGCTCCTCGGAGTGGCGGTATTGTAGCCTGCCAAAAGGCGCCGCGCATTGCCGCCAACACGTTTTTTATTTGCCGCCCGTCCGATACATGACCCAGACGACACACCGCCCCCCGCGCACCCTGACCATCGCCGGCTCCGACTCGGGCGGCGGCGCCGGCATCCAGGCCGATCTCAAGACCTTTGCCGCGCTGGGCTGCTTCGGCATGAGCGCGATCACCGCCATCACCGCCCAGAACACCCTGGGCGTGACCGGCGTGCACGCGATCCCGGCCGACATGGTGGCAGCGCAGATCGACGCGGTGGCCAGCGATATCGGGGTGGATGCGGCCAAGACCGGCATGTTGGGCACGGCGGCCATCGTCGAAGCCGTAGCCGCCGCGCTGGACCGCCACGGCATCCACCGGCTGGTGGTGGACCCCGTGATGATTTCCACCTCCGGGGCCACGCTGGCGGACGACGCCACCACCCGGGCCATGGTCGGCCTGCTGTTCCCGCGCGCCGCGCTGGTCACGCCCAACCTGCCGGAAGCGTCCTATCTGCTGGGCCGCAAGATCACCCGGCGCGACGAAATGGAGCAGGCGGCACGCGACCTGGCCGCGCTGGGCTGCCCGGCGGTGCTGCTCAAGGGCGGGCACCTGGATCCGGAAGATGCCGGCCTGGACGACCTGCTGCTGAGCGCCGACGGCACTGTGCGCGTGTTCTCCCATCCACGCGTGGACACCCGCAACCTGCATGGCACCGGCTGCACGCTGGCGGCGGCCATCGCGGCGCAACTCGCGCGCGGCGATACACTGGAAGATGCGGTGGAAGTGGCGCTGGATTTTGTGGCCGATGCGATCGTGGCGGGCGCCGACTTTGAGCTTGGGACGGGCAACGGGCCGCTGAACCACGGCTTTGCGCCGCGGGTACTGGGGTGAAACGCGAGCAGCCCCCCCATGCGAAGCGAAGCGAGCCGTGACGGTGTTAGAGGCCGTATGGGGCGCCTCGTGGTCAGGTGAAAAAGAGCGGAAAAGAGGGGGCCATGTTTGAGCATCGCCCTACGGCGATGTGAGTTTGGCCCCCGGCCGCTCTTTTTTGCCTGACCACGAGGGGATGTCGCCCCATCCGGCGCGCCTTCTTTGCCTACTTTCTTGGCAAGACAGGAAAGTAGGTCGCCCCCCGCAGGGGGGTGAAACTGCCTTTGACTTTGACTTTGAGCTTTCAGGCCCTTATCGCACCATGCCCACCCTGACCCACATCGACCTGCGCACCGACCCCGCCGCCGCCCTCTACCAAAAACACGAAGTCGTCCAGGTAGCCTTCGCCAAGGAACCCGGCGAACTCGTCAGCCTCGAAGGCCCCAACCGCTACCAGCCCGGCGACGCCATCATCACCGGCTCGACCGGCGACCGCTGGGTCGTATCGCGCGAGCGTTTCGACCCGAAGTATGAAGCGCTGCAAGCCGGCACGCACGGCCAGGACGGCGCCTACCGGAACATCCCGGGCGTCGTGCTCGCCAAACGCATGAACGAAGCCTTCAGCATTGCCCGCTCCACCGGCGGCGACGTACTGCATGGCGCGGCCGGCGACTGGCTGATGCAGTACGCCCCGAACGACTACGGCATCGTCCAGCAGGCGCGCTTCGCCCAGGTCTACCGTCCGGCCAGCGGCAACGCCTGAAGCGTCAGTCGCCGCCGCTGCTCAGCGGCACCAGCTTGAACGCCGCGCGCGCCACGCACACCACTTCGCCGGCGGCATTCTTCACTTCGCCTTCGCAAAAAGCGATGCGCGCGCCGCGCCGCATGCAGCGCGCTTCCAGGTGCAGTTCACCGCGCGCGGCGGCCAGGAAGTGCGTGGACATATCGATGGTGATCACGCCGGTATCCAGCGGCGCATGCGAGCGCGCCGCGCCGCTGAGCGTGAAATCCAGCGTCGCCATCAAGGTGCCGCCATGTACGTCGCCCCGGCTGTTGACCAGGAACGGGCTGACCGGCAGGCGCGTGCGGCACAGGCCCGCTTCCATCTGCACGGGCTGCAGGCCGAGATGGCGCATCAGCGGCACGTCGATGCCAAAGTAGGGCTTCTCGGGCGTGCCCGGCGCCACCGGGACAATCTGAGCGGGACTTTCCACAGCAGGGTTTCCTTGTTCGAGTTCTGCGAATTCCATCACGGCCCGGCCTTCGGCCACGGCATCGCCGGCCGCAATGGTAACGCCAACGCGATGCGCATGGCGCGGAGCTGGCCGTTCACCGCACGCTCTTGTGCCCTACAGGATCTCCCGGACGAACCACGCATTGAAGCGGTAAAGCGCAATGGATGGAATCACGACAAACAAGCACAGGTTGACGACTGCGCGCCGGTTTCTATAGAGATAGAGCGCCATCAGATCGCGCAGCGCGTAGCTGGCAACCAGCACCAGCAGCGGAATGTAGGCCAGCAAGCAAAACAGGAATATCCAGACAAGGGCACCGCCCTGCAACGCGCGGTCAAGAAAGCCAACGTCGTCCATCCAGCGCGCATCCCCTGCACTGAATGTGACAAGCAGCATCAACAAGGAAGCGACCAACGTGGGACAGCGCAGCATTCAGGTCGGCTCTTTCGCTTCGCCCGGCTCACCATCGAGCAGCACGCACAGCACGGCGATGGCCTCCACCAGCGTGGATTTGCCCGAGCCGTTCTCGCCAACCAGGAAGGTGATCTTGGGATGCATCTCCATCGCATCCAGCGTGCGCACCGCCGACAGACTGAATGGATAGCGCTCGAAGCTGTCGACAATATCGCGCCGCAGGCTGACGCGGCTGATGAACCGGGACGAGATCACGGTGTTGCCCGAGGTGGATGACACGGCGCTATCGTAACGCAGTGCGGCGCCTACAGCACCAGGCGCATGGCATTGCGTTGCCGCAGGCCAAGCCTGGCCTCGTGCGTCAGCGCGGCGGCCAGCCGGGGGCAGAGGCTGGCGTCGTCGAGCCGGCGAAAGCCGAGGCGCGCGTAGAACGGTGCGTTCCACGGGAGGTGGCTGAACGTGGAAAGGCCAAGCGATTGCACGCCCTGCTGACGGAAAGAAGCGGCTACGGCGTTCACCAATGCGCGGCCGAAGCCGCGGCGGGCATGGATGGGATGCACGTCCATCTCGTCGAGGTAGGCGTGATGTCCATGCACGCTGGCCAGCGCGAAGCCGGCGAGGGTGCCGTCGGGGGCGATGGCGACCCACAGGCGACGCTCGCGCTGCGCGCGCCGGAAGTCTTCGATCGGGGTGACTTGCTCGCGCAGCGCCGGTGGCAGGTCAACCGCGGGGAATAGCGCGGCGGCGGCACGTTCGATGGCGGGGAGAGCGGATATGTCCGCCGGGGTGGCAAGGCGGACGTCTGCAGGCGGCATGGGTGTTATGGCGGCGGTGGCAGGCCCGGGTTCCCGCCTGGCCACCCTAGGGGCCGGAGGCATTCATGCCTCCGGAAACATTCCCAGCAGATCGCTCACCGCGGCCGGCACATCCGCCGCCTCGGTAATCGCGCGGACCACCGCCGCGCTGCCCACGCCCGCGGCCAGCACCTGCGGCAACCGTGCCGCGTCAACGCCTCCGATGCCCACCAGCGAAGGCACCACGGGCTGCATCAGCCTGACGTACGCATGGAAGCGCCCCAGCCCCTGCGGCGCTGTCGGCATCACCTTGGTGGTAGTCGGGAAGATCGCGCCCAGCGCCAGGTAGCTCGGGCCGATCATTGCCACGCGCAGCATCTCAGCATAGCCGTGCGTGGACACGCCAAGCCGCAGCCCGGAGGCGCGCAGCGCATCGAGGTCCGCTTCGTCGAGATCTTCCTGGCCGAGGTGGATGCCGTAGATGCCGCTGGCCGCGCTGTCGTTGCCGTGGCTGGCGTGATAGTCGATAGCCGCACGCCAGTGGTCGTTGATAAACAGGCGCGACGCGCTGCCACGCGCGGCGTTCGCGGCGCGTCCGATTTCACTGCGCACGGCCTGCGCATCGTCCGACTTGAAGCGCAACTGCACCGTAGGCACCGCCAGCGGCACCAGGCGCTCGATCCACTCGGCACTCGGCACCACCGCGTACAAGCCCAACTGCGGGCACGGCGCGAATGGCTCGACGCGCAACTCCGGCGCTACCAGCGCGGCATGGCGCACACGTGGGAATCGCGCGAATTCCACCGGCCATTCCTGCGAGCCGGGCTGCCATGCGCGCGCCAGGCAGAGTGCGTCATGCGCGGGAAAATGCAGTGCCAGGCAAGCCAGCAGCACGGCCACGAAGGCCGGCGAGTGCGCGGTGTCGCCGTCGGCATGGGCGTTGAACACCCAGGTGCCCATCGGCGAGCGCACGGTATCGCTCCATTGCCCGCCCTCTCGATCGCTTTCGATGGCGATGGCGCCGGCGGCGCCGATGCGCGCCAGCGTGCCGGCGTCGGCTTCGCCGTCGAACAGCACCACATCGGCATCGCCGAGCGAGGCGGGCACGGCGGCCCGCGTCCATACGCGCCACGTTTTCTCGTTGCTGCCGAAAGTGGCGCCGTAGCGCGCCAGCAGCGCGTCCTGCAGCGCGGCGTCGACGCCGGCCTGGATACCATGGCTCGTCATGCGCGGTCCTCCGCGCCTTCGGCGTGCCAGAACGGCATGCCCACCACCGGCGTGCTCGCCTGCGCAATGTCGCGCTCGGGCATGGGGCCGGCCAGGTAGGCGGTGCGGCCGGCGTCGACGGCCAGCGCGAAAGCGCGGGCCATGTTCACCGGGTAGGCGGCTTGCGCCACGGCGGTGTTCAGCAGCACGCCGTCGTAGCCCCACTCCAGTACCTGGGCTGCATGCGAAGGCAGGCCAAGGCCGGCATCGACGATCAGCGGCGTATCCGGCAGCCGTTCGCGCAGCAGGCGCATGGCGTGCGGGTTGACCGCGCCCTTGCCGGTGCCGATCGGCGCGGCCCAGGGCATCAGCGCCTGGCAGCCGACATCAAGCAGCCGGCGGCACAGCACCAGATCTTCCGTGCAATACGGCAGCACCTTGAAGCCTTCCTTGATCAGCGTCTCGGCCACGGCAGGCAGGTTGAGCGTATCGGGCTGCAGCGTGTAGTCGTCGCCAACCAGCTCGAGCTTGATCCAGTCGGTCTCGAACACCTCGCGCGCCATCATGGCGGTGGTAATGGCTTCCTGCGGCGCCATGCAGCCGGCGGTATTGGGCAGTACCGGCACGTCCAGCGACCTGAGCATCTGCCAGAAGGCCTGGCCGCCCTCGCCTTCTCCGACCGCGCCCTGGCGGCGCAGCGCCACCGTCAGCATGGCAGGCTTCGCCACTTCCACCGCGGCCTGCAAGGTGGCGGGAGACGGATAGCGCGCGGTGCCCAGCAACAGGCGCGAGGCGAATGACTCGCCATAGAGCACGAAGGGATCGCCAAGCAGGTCGCGGCGCGATTCAGCGGTATTGAGGGTCATGTTGAGTCAGCCTCCCGTCACGGGTTGCACAAGGTCGATGCGGTCGCCGGCGGCGAGCGCGGTGGCCGCATGCGCGGCGCGCGGCACGAACTGGCCGTTGACCGCGGCGGCAAAGGGCGGCGCGATGCCGGCGCCAGCCACCGCGTCGGCCAGGGTGGCGTTGTCGGCAAGAGCCAGCGGACGGCCGTTGAGCAGGATATCCATGGGCGTTCTGTTCCGTTCTGTTCCGTTCAGTGCAGCACCGGCGAGCCGGCAACGGTATCAAGCGCGGCCACGATCATGCCGGGCCAGCGCAGCGCGGCCGGCACGGCATGGGCGGCGGGGTCGTCATCGAGCAGGGCCCGCACTACCTGGCAGGCCGCCTCGGTGACTGCCGGCGCGATCAGGAAACCGTGCCGGTACAGGCCGTTGAGGCGCACGATGCGGGCATGCTGGTCGACGCGGATGGCCGGCAGGTGGTCCGGGCGGGTCGGGCGGCGCTGCACATTGAGTTCCAGCACGCGCGCCTCGCCGAACGCCGGATGCAGCGAATACGCCGCCGACAGCAGTTCCAGCGCCGAGCGCACGCTCACCGGCGAATCGTCCTCGCTTTCGAGTTCGGTGGCGCCGATCACGTACAGATCGTTGGGCTTGGGCGCGATATAGATCGGATAGCGCGGATGCAGCAGGCGCACCGGGCGATGCAGCTTGACTTCGGGCGCGTGCACGCGCACCACTTCGCCGCGCAGCCCGCGCAAACCCGGCATGCTACCGTGCGCGGCCGGCTGCCCGGGCCACGCCGCGCGCGCGCCAAGGCCGCGGCAATCCAGCACCACGCGTGCGCGGATGCCAAGCTCCGGCAGGTCGCCGGCCTCCACTTCGCCGGCCTCCCATACGCAATGCAGGCCACCGGCAACCGCGCAGGCCAGCAATGCGCGCAGCGTGCCGCGATTGTCGAGCTGGCCTTCACCGGCCAGCAGCAGGCCCTGGGAAAAGCGGCCCGCCAGCGCAGGCTCGAGAGCGGCCACGCCGTTGCCGTCGAGCGCGCGCATGCGCTCCGCTACCAACTCGGGCGGCGCCACCGCGCGCACGCGGCTGGTGAACAGCGACATCTCGCTGCGGTCGCGGGTATGCCAGACCACCAGCGTGCCGTCCTCCTGGAAGAACACCGGCTCCGGCAATTCGGCCACCCAGGCGCGCCACAGGTCGACGCTGGCGGTGCCCAGCTCGACGATGCGGCGCTCGGCAATGGCGGATTCCGCCAGGGGCGCCAGCATCGCCGCCGCTACATGCGCGGCCGAGCCGGCGCCATCGGGGCCAGCGCGTTCGACCAGCGCCACGCGCAGGCCGGCACGTACCAGTTGCCAGGCGGAAAGGCGCCCGGCCAGACCGGCGCCGAGCACGGCCACATCAAACGACTGCGTTGTCATGGGGATGGTTGTGCCGGTGCTCGCCGCGACTGCGCGGCGGCGCGCCGGCCTCCTTTAAGTCATGGCGTGCCCTGTCCATCGGGAAGGGCACAGAACTTCGCGTGCGGCGCCCACGTTCGCGAGCGCCGCACCCATTGCATTGCCTTACGAGTAGATCTTGCTGCCGCTCTTGACGAACTCGATCGACTTTTCCTGCATGCCCTTCTCGGCTTCCGGCTTGAGCGAAGCGGCGTAGTCGCGCACTTCCTGCGTGATCTTCATCGAGCAGAACTTGGGACCGCACATCGAGCAGAAATGCGCGATCTTGGCGCCTTCGGCCGGCAGCGTGGCGTCGTGGTACGAACGCGCGCGTTCCGGGTCCAGGCCGAGGTTGAACTGGTCTTCCCAGCGGAACTCGAAGCGCGCCTTGGACAGTGCGTTGTCGCGCAGCTGCGCGCCCGGCCAGCCCTTGGCAAGGTCGGCCGCGTGGGCGGCGATCTTGTAGGTGATGATACCTTCGCGCACGTCTTCCTTGTCCGGCAGGCCCAGGTGTTCCTTCGGCGTGACGTAGCACAGCATGGCCGTGCCCATCCAGCCGATATTGGCCGCGCCGATGCCGCTGGTGATGTGGTCGTAGCCGGGGGCGATGTCCGTCACCAGCGGTCCGAGCGTGTAGAACGGCGCTTCGTAGCAGTGCTTCAGTTCTTCATCCATGTTGGCCTGGATGCGCTGCAGCGGCACGTGGCCCGGGCCTTCGATCATGACCTGCACGTCGTGCTTCCAGGCCTTGTCGGTCAGCTCGCCGAGCGTGCGCAGTTCGCCGAACTGGGCGTCGTCGTTGGAGTCGGCGATACAGCCGGGACGCAGGCCATCACCCAGGCTGAACGACACGTCGTACGCCTTCATGATTTCGCAGATCTCGTCGAAGTGCGTGTACAGGAAGTTTTCCTTGTGATGCGCCAGGCACCACTTGGCCATGATCGAACCACCGCGCGAGACGATGCCGGTGACGCGGTCCGCGGTCATCGGCACATAGCGCAGCAGCACGCCGGCGTGGATGGTGAAGTAGTCCACGCCCTGCTCGGCCTGCTCGATCAGCGTGTCGCGGAACATTTCCCAGGTCAGGTCCTCGGCGATGCCGCCGGTCTTGTCCAGCGCCTGGTAGATGGGCACCGTGCCGATGGGCACCGGCGAATTGCGCAGGATCCACTCGCGGGTTTCATGGATGTGCTTGCCAGTGGACAGATCCATGATGGTGTCGGCGCCCCAGCGGATCGACCACACCATCTTTTCCACTTCCTCGGCCAGCGACGACGTGACGGCGGAGTTGCCCAGGTTGCCGTTGATCTTGACGCGGAAATTGCGCCCGATCGCCATCGGCTCCAGTTCGGTGTGGTTGATGTTGGCGGGAATGATGGCGCGGCCGGCGGCGATTTCCTTGCGCACGAATTCCGGCGTCATGTCCTCCGGGCGCAGCGGCAGCGCGGCGCCCAGCGCATTGCCGGGGTGCTGGCGCAGCAGCGCCTTGTATTCGGGCTTGTCGTACAGCGCTTGCAGGTTCAGCGACTCGCGCAGCGCCACGTATTCCATCTCGGGCGTGATGATGCCGCGGCGCGCATAGTGCATCTGCGACACGTTGGCGCCGGCCTTGGCGCGGCGCGGGTTGGTCAACTGGGCAAAGCGCAGGTGCGCGGTGGCCGGATCGGCGGCGCGTGCCAGGCCGTATTCCGACGACAGGCCGGACAGCACTTCGGTGTCGCCGCGCTCTTCGATCCACTTGCCGCGCACCGATGGCAGGCCGGCCTTCAGGTCGATATGGATGTCCGGATCGCTGTACGGGCCCGAGGTGTCGTACACGGGAATCGGCGGATTGGACATCTCGCCCTTGTCCGTGCGCGTGGACGTCTGCAGGATCGTGCGCAGCGGCACGCGGATATCCGGGCGGCTGCCGGTCAGGTAGGTCTTGCTGGATGCCGGATAGGCGAACTTTTTGTCGAGATCGGTTTCAAGCGACTCGAAAGATGCGGCGGGGGCGGTATTTGTGCGGGCCATGGGTGTCGTCCTCTCTCTTGCGGGGATGGACGAAACCAGGAGCCCTGTGAGCATGGCCGCGGCGCCGGGGCCGGGATCATGTGCCTTGGAGAAGGCAGGAGCTGTTCGGTAACCATGAAACTTCCCACGCCGGTACTAGCCGGATCGGGTTCGAAGGGACTCTCTCAGCCGCACGGCCCATCCGTACGGCACCCCTGTTTCATCCAACGGGGTGAATTTAAGCACAAGGCTCGGAGCTTGACCACCCCTGTTTCAATCTGGAGTGTCGTGCGTTTCAGGGAGCTTATCGCCTTGCTGCGGTGCACGATTGCGCTGCGGTGGGCCGTGGAGCGCCCGAATCGGCACAGAGTTCCAGCCCCGCACGGTGCCCGCCGCTTGCTCTACCATGTAATCAGACATGCCCATGCGCACGCGCGCAGAAGACCGCACAGGAGACCTCATGCCGGAAGCCGCCACCCATCGCGTGTTCAACCAGGTCCCGGACCTGACCGACTACAACCTGTTCACCGGCGACCCCTCCCTGCGCGCCGCGCTGGAGCGGCTGGGCGGCGGCTGGCATGCCGATGCGCTCGACGTGTTCGGAGCCCGCCTGGGCAAACCCGATGTACAGCAGTGGGCCGCCGAGGCCAACCGCCACTCGCCCGAGCTGCGCACGCATAGCCGCACCGGCGAACGCATCGACGAAGTGGAATTTCCGCCCGCATGGCACGCGTTGCTGGCCCTGCTGCGAAGCCAGCAGTTGCAGGCGCTGCCGTTCGCGCAGCCGCGGGAGGGCGCTTGGGTGGCACGCGCCGCGGCCTATTTCCTGCAGGCGCAGGCCGAGTCCGGATCGCTCTGCCCGCCGACCATGACTTTCGCCAGCATCCCGGTGCTGCAGAAGGAAGCGGCCCTGTTCGCGGAACTGGGGCCGAAACTGTTTGCCACCGAGCACGATCCGCGCGACCTGCCCTGGCGCGACAAGCATGCCGTGATGATCGGCATGGGCATGACGGAAAAGCAGGGCGGCTCCGATGTGCGCAGCAACACCACCGTCGCGCGCGCCGTGCGCGGCGAGGGCCGCGGCGCGGAGTATGCGATCACCGGGCACAAGTGGTTTTTCTCCGCGCCAATGTGCGATGCCCACCTGGTGGTGGCGCGCATGGGCGCGGAGGACGGGCCGCTGTCGTGCTTCTTCGTGCCGCGCTTTCGCGACGACGGCAGCAAGAACCCGGTGCAGATCCAGCGTCTCAAGGACAAGCTGGGCAACCGCTCCAACGCCAGCAGCGAAGTGGAATTCCGCGAGGCCACCGGCATCCTGATCGGCGAGGAAGGCCGCGGCATCCCGACCATTATCGAGATGGCCACCTATACCCGGCTGGATTGCGTGATCGGCAGCGCCGCCATCATCCGCGCGGCGCTGGTGCAGGCCATCCACCACGCGCGGCACCGCATGGCGTTTGGCCGCCTGCTGGCGGAGCAGCCGCTGATGCGCAATGTGCTGGCCGACCTGGCGCTGGAAAGCCAGGCCGCCACCCTGCTCATGATGGAACTGGCGCATGCTTTCGAGCGGGCCGATGCCGATCCGCTGGCCGCCGCCTGGAAGCGCATCGTCACGCCGGCGGCCAAGTTCTGGATCTGCAAGCGCGCCATAGAAGTGACGGGCGAAGCCATGGAGGTATGGGGCGGCAACGGCTACGTGGAGGAAGGCCCGATGGCGCGGCTGTACCGCGAGGCGCCGGTCAACTCGATCTGGGAGGGCTCCGGCAACATCATGTGCCTGGACGTGCTGCGCGCGCTCCAGCGCAATCCCGAGGACGCGGGGCGGCTAATGCAGGACCTCGGCCGGCGCGCCGGCGGCCATCCGGCGGTGCGGGCCGAACTCGCCTCGCTGCAGGCGATGCTGCGCGACGCGCCGGATCACCTCGAAGCCGGCGCGCGGCGCTTTGCCCAGGGCCTGGTGCTGACAGCGCAAGCGGCGCTGATGCTCGCCCATGCCGACACCGACGATGCCGAGCGCTTCGTGGCCAGCCGGCTGGGACGCCAGCATGGCCGCGTGTTCGGCACGCTGGAGGGCGACGACGCCGCGCTGGCGGGCGTGGTGGCGCGCGCATGGCCGGCGTGAAGCCGCCGGGTGCATCGCTGCGCCTGAACGGCCAGAGGCGCCCCGGCAGCTAACACGACCGCGTGCCGTCATGCCGGCGCATGGCGCGACTCGTCCGTGCGGACCTGGCCTCGCAACATGCCCCCCGGATTCATTCCCCGCCTCGCTACAGCTAAGGCGAGTGATGCCGTAAACCGTTGATACAAAGGGCATACATTTAATACATAAGTGCCCAATAGTCACCTTCAAATATCAAGCGGAGCGCCTTGCCGCGGCGGGCGCCGACACCCGACATGAACATCAGCCAACGCCTGCTACTTTCCTTATCTCTTGCCCTATTCGCCTTGCTCGGGGTGGGCCTTGGCGGAATCTGGCAACTCAGCCAGTCGGAACAGCGCTTCGAGTACTTCAACGACAACACGCTGGGCAGCGTGCGCATCCTTGTCAGCCTCAATGACGACGTCAACGCCATGCGCATCGCGCTTTACCGGCATACCATGACCGACGACCTCAAGGGCAAGACCGATGCTGAAGAGGCGCTCGCCAGTGCTGACCAGCATTTCGACACGACAGCCGCCAGATACGAACGCGAGGATATCTCCGACGACACCGATCGCAAGATGCTCGGCGCGGACCGGGCTGCCCTCAAGCGCTACCGCGCCGGCCGCGCCGCCTTGCTGGAAAAATCGCACGCCAATGATTACGCGGCCGCGCAGGCCATGCTCGTGAGTGGCGAGCTGCATGAGGCGTCGACCGCGCTGCGCAAGGCGATCGACGATCACATCGCCTACAACGCGGAACTGGGCGAGCACGCCGTCCTGAACAATCGCGAGCAGTACCACACTGCAGTCATGGTGTTCTCGGTCCTGATCGCCGTGGCCGTGCTGGGCACCGGTTTCCTGGCGGTGACGCTTTACCGGCGCATCCATGGCAGCCTGGCCGAGATCGAGCAGGCCCTGGAATACGTCAGCGACTCCCTTGACCTCGCGCGCCGCGCGCCGGTCGGGCGCATGGATGAGATCGGCCGCACCGCGGCCGCCTTCAACCGCTTGCTCGAGCGCGTGGCGGTGGCGCTGCACGAAGTGCGTCATTCGACCGAATCCGTGGGCGTGGCGGCACGCCAGATCGCCGCGGGCAATACCGACCTGTCGGCGCGCACCGAACAGCAGGCGGCCTCGCTGGAGCAAACCGCATCGAGCATGGAGGAGCTGACCACCACCGTGCGGCAGAACGCCGACAATGCGCGCCAGGCCAGCGGCCTGGCCGGCAATGCCGCCAGCGTCGCCGAGCACGGCAGCGCCGCGGTTCACCAGATGGTGCAAACCATGGGCGCGATCAGCACCAGTTCCAGCCGCATCGCGGAAATCACCAGCCTGATCGAGGGCATCGCCTTCCAGACCAATATCCTGGCGCTGAATGCCGCGGTGGAAGCCGCGCGCGCCGGCGAACAAGGCCGGGGCTTCGCGGTGGTGGCGGGCGAAGTGCGCGGCCTGGCGCAGCGCTCGTCCAGCGCCGCCAAGGAAATCAAGGACCTGATCGACAGCTCGGTCGACACCGTGCGCACCGGCTCGGCACAGGCCGAGGACGCCGGCAAGACCATGAGCGAAGTCCAGAATGCAGTAAAGCGCGTGTCCGACATCATTGCCGAGATTGCCGCGGCCTCCGACGAGCAGAGCGCCGGCATCGAACAGGTCAACAAGGCGGTCGGCCAGATGGATGAGGTCACGCAGCAAAACGCCGCGCTGGTGGAAGAAGCCGCCGCAGCGGCACAATCGCTGGACGACCAGGCCGGCAGGCTGCGCGATACGGTGTCGACCTTCCGGCTGGCGAACGTGGCCTGACCGCGCAGTATCTTCCCAATGCCGGCCCGAGCGCCTGCGCGAGCCCGGCCCGGCGCCGGGCCGGGGCTCACACCGCCAACACTTCCGCCATGCGCAGTACCACGCGGGGACCGTGCCGGATCAGGTCATGCGCGCGCTCGCCGATCATGATGGCCGGCGCATTGGTGTTGCCGCCGATCAGCGTCGGCATGATCGACGCGTCCACCACCCGCAGCCCTTCCACGCCCCGCACGCGCAGTTGCGGGTCGACCACCGCGTTCTCATCCATACCCATGCGGCAGGTGCCGACGGGATGGTAGATGGTGTCGGCATGCGCGCGGATCATCTCGCGGATCGCGCTGTCGTCGCTGCCATCCGCACGCAGGTGCGCCGAATACAGCTCCTTGCCGCCGAACGCCGCCAGTTGCGGCTGGGCAAGGATGCGGCGCACGATGCGCACGCCCGTCACCAGGCCGTCGAGATCACTCGGGTCGGACAGGAAACGCGGATCAATCAGCGGTGCCTCGCGGATATCGGGCGAGGCCAGCCGCACCTCTCCCCGGCTTTTCGGGCGCAGCACGCAGACGTGGCAGGAATAGCCGTGGCCGAAGCGCAGGCGGCGCATATGGTCGTCCGCCATGCCGACCACGAAATGTAGCTGCAGGTCCGGTTCTTCCAGTCCGGGATCGCTCTTGAGAAAAGCGCCCGCCTCGGCGAAGTTGGAAGTCATCATGCCGGTGCGTTCGCGCCGGTATCGCAGGATCTCCGCCAGCATGCGGAAGGCGCCGCCCACCGACACGCCGAACAACTCCGACGCCGCCACGCGCTTGTGCACGATGACGTCGAGATGATCCTGCAGGTTGGTGCCCACGCCTGGAAGGTCATGCACCACGGGTATGCCCAGCTCGCGCAAATGCGCCGCCGGGCCCACGCCGGACACCATCAGCAGTTGCGGCGAACCGAACGCCCCTGCCGACACGATCACCTCGCGGCGCGCCCGCAGCACGGTCTCGCGGCCATCCAGC
Source organism: Cupriavidus sp. F041 (assembly GCF_057814235.1). Taxonomy (NCBI): domain Bacteria; kingdom Pseudomonadati; phylum Pseudomonadota; class Betaproteobacteria; order Burkholderiales; family Burkholderiaceae; genus Cupriavidus; species Cupriavidus sp. F041. Next base: position 4,548,198 of record NZ_JBVASY010000002.1, on the reverse strand, counting down.
CGCACTACGACGCCCACCGCGTGGCGGCCTTCAAACTCGATGCGCAGCACTTGCGCGCCCGTCAGCACATGCAGGTTGGCGCGGCCGCCATTGCTGGCGCGGTCGGCGGCATCGCCGCGATGCAGGTAGGCCCGCGCCGCGTTCCAGCGCTCGCCGCCGTGCTGTGTCACCTGGTACCAGCCCGCGCCTTCCTGGTCCACGCCGTTGAAATCGTCGTTGCGGCGGTAGCCGGCCTGCTGGGCCGCCTCGATGAAACGCTGGCCAAACGGATTGGGCGAGCGCAGGTCCGACACATGGAGCGGACCGTTGCCGCCGTGCAAGGGATCGTCGTCGCGCCCGGCCACGCGCTCGTTGCATTCCGCGCGGCGGAAATAGGGCAGCACGTCGTCCCAGGCCCAGCCATCGCACCCGGCCATGGCCCAGCCATCGTAGTCGGACGGCGTGCCCCGCGTGTAGATCATGGCGTTGAGCGAGGAACTGCCGCCAAGGCCACGCCCGCGCGGCTGGTAGCCGCGGCGCCCGTCCAGCCCCGGCTGCGGCACGGTGTGGTAGCCATAGTTGCGGCTGCAGGCACGCGGCAGCAAAGCCGCGCAGCCTGCCGGCGTCGACACCAGCACATGGTGATCGTGGCCTCCGGTCTCGAGCAGCGCCACGCTGTCGCTGCCGCTGTCGGCCAGGCGCCCGGCCAGGGCACACCCCGCCGAACCGCCGCCAACGACAAGATAGTCAAAGGTGGTTTCCATCCGTCTCCCCGCCTGGTCGGAGGTCTGTCTGCCGGGGTTGCGCCGGACGCTGGGGCAGGCCGGGCATGCCGGGCAACCCGGTCTGGCGGGCACGCCGAGAGCATGCCGCGAAATCAGTGTAGGGCTTTGCCGGGGCGCTGGAAAGGGTAAAGGAAGGGCGATGAATACGGCTGTTTGAAGCACGAGGCTAGTGGCCGGCCTCCATTGTCAGTGGCAGCCGCATGACATATGGTGCGGGAATTGAAACGCCGCGCGCGCCACGGGCAGCGCACGGCCCCGGGAGAACGAGAGATGAGAGAAGTGCCCGAGATGTCATCCGTATTCGACGCCATGCGCGCCGCCTCGCGGCGGGACCAGTCGCCTGCCTGGGCCGTGCGCGCCGACCGTCTGCGGCGGCTGCGCAAGCTGGTGACCGAACACCGGGACGAGATCTCGCAGGCCATCAGCGCCGACTTTGGCAATCGCGCGCACCAGGAAACCGCGCTGCTCGAAGTCTTTCCCAGCGTGGCCGGAATCGACGATGCGCTGCGTCATGGCAAACGCTGGATGCGGGTGCGGCGGGCGCGCACCGGGTTGTGGTTCAAACCCGCCACGTCGCGGCTGATGCCGCAGCCGCTGGGCGTGATCGGCATCGTGGTGCCGTGGAACTATCCGCTCTACCTGACGGTGGGCCCGCTGGCGGGCGCGCTGGCCGCGGGCAACCGCGCCATGGTCAAGCTCTCCGAGTACACCCCGCGCTTCGCCGCGCTGTTCGCGCGCCTGGCGCAACAACACTTCGCTGCCGATGAGGTCGCGGTGATCCATGGCGACGCGGAGGTGGCGAGTGCCTTCTCCGCCCAGCCCTTCGACCACCTGCTGTTCACTGGCTCGACCCAGGTCGGCCACCATGTCATGCGCGCGGCGGCGGCCAACCTCACGCCGGTGACGCTCGAGCTGGGCGGCAAGTCGCCGGCCATCGTCGGCCCGGGAGCCAGCCTGGAGCGCGCGGTCGAGCGCATCCTGGTGGGCAAGCTGCTTAACGCGGGCCAGACCTGCATCGCGCCGGACTATGTGCTGCTGCCGGAAGCGATGCGCGAGCCGTTCGTCGCGGCGGCACGCGCCTGCGCCGCCCGCCTCTACCCGGACCTGGCCGGCAACCCCGACTACACCACCATCATCAGCCCGCGGCACTTCGCCCGGCTGGACGGGCTGGTCAGCGACGCCGAACGCGCGGGCGCGCGCGTGGTGCCGCTGTCCCAGGCACCATCGGACCCGGCACGGCGCCGGCTGGCGCCGGTACTGTTGCTTGACGTGCCCGCCGACGCCACCGTGATGCAAGAAGAGATCTTCGGCCCGGTATTGCCGCTGGTGGCCTACCGCACGCTGGACGAGGCCATTGATTACATCAATGCACGGCCGCGCCCGCTGGCGCTCTACCTCTTCGAGAAAGACCCCGGCGCGATCAACCGGGTAATGGCGCAGACCGTGGCGGGCGGCGTCAGCATCAACGAAACGCTGCTGCATATCGCCCAGGAAGACCTGCCCTTCGGCGGCGTGGGGCCCAGCGGCATGGGCGCGTACCACGGCGAAGCGGGTTTCGAGACCTTCTCCAAGCTCAAGCCGATCTTCCGCCAGTCCCGGCTCAATGGCACCGGCCTGCTCAAGCCGCCCTATGGCAAGCGGTTTGAAACGATGATCCGGCTGCTGCTGCGCTGAGGGGAAGACACACCACTGGATGTGTGGCCCGCGAGCGGGCCACACCAACCCGCGATGCGAAGCGAGCCGTCAAGGTTTACCTAGCCCGTATGGGGCGCCTCGTCGTCAGGCAAAAAGAGCGGAAAAGAGGGGGCCATGTCTGAGTATCGCCTTAAGGCGATGCGAGTTTGGCCCCCGGCCGCTCTTTTTGCCTGACGACGAGGAGGGGGTCGCCCCATCCGGGTCGCCTTCTTTGCCTACTTTCTTGGCGAGACAAGAAAGTAGGTCGCCCCCCGCAGGGGGGTGAAACCGCCTTTGACTTTGACTTTGAAGATGGGCCTCAACCCACCACCATCGGCCGCCCCAACATCCGCGACAACACCGCCTCAGGCGAATGCGTATGGTCCCCGATCGCCCTCGGCGACAAATAATAAGTCTGCTCCATCATGGCCCGCCCCCGTATAGCCGCGTGCAGCACCTGATCGCTGAACACAATCCAGGTCGACCCCGGCGGGAAATGGAATTCCTGCTGCGGCACGTTCGCCTGGTACTCCAGATCGGCCTTGGCAAGATCATGCAACTGCAGCATGCGATGGTCATACTCCGAACGCCGGCGCTTGGTGATATGCAGCATCTCCATCACCTTCGCCTGCCCCGGCCACATCCCCTTGGTCCTCGGCACAAAGCGCTTCGCGAAGTCGCCAAAGGGTTCGCCCACCCGCCACACGCGCGGCGCCTGCGGGTCGATATTGTGGAACACGCGCAGCAGCCGCTGACCCAGCAGCGGATTGGACGGGAAGGAGTCCACATGCAGCCGGGTGTCGTCCTTGCGCCAGCTCACCGGCCGCCCGGCGATTTCGCTCGGGCGCAACGAGGTGCCGGCGCGCACCATGTGCGGGCCATATTCCGGGAACAGGTTCAGCACCAGCTTCTCGCTGTATTCGGCATAGCGCCGAATCAGGCGGTACAGGTCCTTCAGGTCCTGCTCGCCACCAGTCGCGCCGCGCACAGCCTGGTCGCTGGCGCGCAGGTTGATGTTCTTGGATTTGCCGTCCGACCAGCGGCTATCGAGAAAGCGTTCCTCGCCCGGCTCGAACTGAAAGCGCAACTGGGGGAAGAACAGCACCGCGCCCTGCTCCAGTTCGCGGCGCAGTTCGGCTTTGGTGCCGGCATCGACCTGCGGTGCCCACTCGGTATAGGGCTGAGGCCGGATCAGGTTGAACGCAGGCACGCCTGCCCCTGGCGCGGTGGCCGGGCTGGGCGCGGAAGGCGTAAGGGTCGAATCAAGTGACATGGGGCATCCTCGGTATGCGGGCTCCGGCGGGCTTCAGTTTGCACATGCGCGCGCAGCGCCAGGATAACAAAGCGCCACTCGCCGCACCGCTTTGCCATCCTGCGATTCTACCCTCGCGGCCGTGCCCCGCCATGCCCCGCATCGGCCCGGTTGATCCAGGACAAGGCTGGCCCAAGCCGCGCGCGGCACCTGCCAGACGAAAAAAACGCCGCCCGAGGGCGGCGTTCCGGTGCGGCGGGTGCGGCGCTTACAGGCCGGCGGCGGCGCGCAATACAGCGACCTTGTCGGTCGCTTCCCACGAGAATTCCGGCTCTTCACGGCCGAAGTGGCCGTAGGCAGCGGTCTTTTCATAGATCGGGCGCAGCAGGTCGAGCATCTGCACGATCCCCTTCGGACGCAGGTCGAAATGCTCCTGCACCAGCGCGGCGATCGCATCGTCGGAGATCTTGCCGGTGCCTTCGGTGTACACCGTCACGTTGATCGGGCGGGCCACACCGATGGCGTAGCTGACCTGCACCTGGCACTGGCGCGCCAGGCCGGCGGCGACCACGTTCTTGGCGACATAGCGCGCGGCATAGGCAGCCGAGCGGTCGACCTTGGACGGATCCTTGCCCGAGAAGGCGCCACCGCCGTGCGGCGAAGCGCCGCCGTAGGTGTCGACGATGATCTTGCGGCCGGTCAGGCCGCAATCGCCTTGCGGGCCGCCGATGACGAAGCGGCCGGTCGGGTTGACCAGGTACTTGGTGTCCTTCAGCATCTCGGCCGGCAGCACCGGCTTGATGATTTCCTCGATCACGGCTTCGCGGATCTGCGCCTGGCTGATATCCGGCGCGTGCTGGGTCGACAGCACCACGGTATCCACGCTGTGCGGACGGCCGTCGACATAGCGCACGGTCACCTGCGACTTGGCGTCCGGACGCAGCCAGGGCAGGCGTCCGTCGCGGCGCAATTGCGACTGGCGCTCGACCAGGCGGTGCGAATAATAGATCGGGAAGGGCATCAGCTCCGGCGTTTCGTCGCAGGCGTAGCCGAACATCAGGCCCTGGTCGCCGGCGCCCTGGTTCAGGTAGTCGTCGGAGGCGCGGTCCACGCCCTGGGCGATGTCGGGCGATTGCTTGTCATAAGCAACCAGCACGGCGCAGCCCTTGTAGTCGATGCCGTATTCGGTGTTGTCGTAGCCGATGCGCTTGATGGTGTCGCGCGCGACTTGGATGTAATCGACGTTGGCGGTCGTGGTGATTTCCCCGGCGAGGACTACCAGCCCGGTGTTGCACAGCGTTTCGGCTGCCACGCGCGCGTACTTGTCCTGGGCCAGGATGGCATCGAGGACTGCGTCGGAAATCTGGTCAGCGACCTTGTCGGGATGGCCTTCGGAGACAGACTCCGAAGTGAACAGGAAGTCGTTTGCCACGAACTTTTTCTCCAGGTTTGGCTATTGCGCGCCAACCTTTCAGCCCGGGCGGCGACGCTTTAGCGGTATTTTCAAGCCGTTCCGGTAGAACGGTATCGCCCCGCAAGTTGTCAGTTAACTCGGCGATACGCGCTATTATACGCGCCTGCAAGCGGTGCTGCAGCGTGTCGTTATCTTGGACTTGCTTGCATACCAGGCGCTGTCGCCGGATGGCGCCATCCAGTTAGCAGCATACCGCTGGCTTGGCACCTGCCCACAGGCCGTGCACGCCGCAAGGCGGGCCCCGTTACAGCATTGGATGCTTGTTGATAGCCCCACTAACGGCACCGCCCGGCAAAACATTAATTACCCACCCGGCCCACCGGGCCGCTATCGCAACCCGATGACCTTCCTGTTCTGGCTGATTTCCCGCTTGCCGCTCTGGTGGCTGCACGCCATTGGCGGCGTGCTCGGACTATTGGCGGCACGCCTGCCAGGACGCTATGGCAGGCGGCTGGCCGAAAATCTGCGCCAAGCTTACCCCGACGCCAGCAAGGCGATGCTGGCCGAAGCGGCCCGCTCGACCGGGCGCATGATCCTGGAAATGCCCTATTTCTGGAGCCGGCGCAATCCCGAGGCGCGCATGTACGGCTTTGCCGACCGGCTCTGGCCGGAACTCGACCGGCTGATGGCGCAGGGGTGCGGGCTGATCATCCTGGTGCCTCACCTGGGCTGCTTCGAAGTGCTTCCACAGGCATTTGCACTACGGCATCCGGTCACGGCGCTGTACAAGCCCCCACACCAGGCCTGGCTGCGCGACTGGATCGTCAAGATGCGCACGCGGCCCAACCTGGCCATGGCGCCCGCGCAGCCGCGTGGGGTGCGTATGCTGGTGAAGGCACTCAAGCGCGGCGAGGCCATCGGCATCCTGCCGGATCAGGTTCCGACCGGCGGCGAAGGCGCCTGGGCACCGTTTTTCGGCAAGCCCGCCTACACCATGACGCTGGTGCAGCGCCTGCAGCAACTCACCGGCGCACCGATCGCGGTGGTGTTCGCCGAGCGCCTGCCGCGCGGCGTCGGCTATCTCGGCCATATGCGGGTCATCGACCATCCGCTGCCCGCCGACCCGGCCGAAGCTGTCGCCGTCATCAACGAAACCGTCGAAAAGCTGGTGAAGGCATGCCCGACCCAGTACCTGTGGGGCTACAACCGCTACAAGCATCCGAGCGGCGCGGAGTTGCCGCCAGCGGAACCGCCCCGAGCGCCGCCGAGCGACGCCTCGCGCAATCCGCTGGAAGTGCCGCCCACAGCATCCGTATCCCTCTCTGACGACCAAAAATGAGCCGCATTTTCACCTGGCTTGGCATCGGCCTGCTGACCGTGCTGGGCAAGCTTCCCTATCCACTTGTTGCACGCTTCGGCGAAGGACTGGGCAGCCTGCTCTACCTGATCCCCAGCAGCCGCCGTCGCGTGGTGCAATCCAACCTGCGCCTGTGCTTCCCCGAGCGGAGCGACGCCGAGATCGAATCGCTCTCGCGCCAGACCTTCCGCAATGTCTTCCGCAGCTTTGCCGAGCGCGGCATCTTCTGGACCGGCAGCGAGAAGCAGATGCGCCGCTGGGTCCAGATCGACGACCAGGCCGATCTCGTGGCGCTGGACGGTACGCCCCACATCCTCGTCACGCTGCATCTCTCAGGCGTGGAGGCCGGCGCGATCCGGCTCACCATCCATCTGCGCGAACACGTTAGGCGCTCCGGCGCATCGCTCTACACCAGGCAGAAGAACGAACTGTTCGACGGTTTCCTCAAGCATGCGCGCGGCCGTTTCGGCGCCAAGATGATTGCCCGCAACGACAGTGCGCGCGACATCATCCGCTGCCTGCGCAAAGGCGAAGCCCTGCAACTGATCGCCGACATGGACTTCGGCGAGCGCGACTCGGAATACGTGCCGTTCTTCGGCGTGGAAGCCCTCACGCTGACTTCGGTATCGCGCCTGGCGCGGCTGACCGGCGCCAAGGTCGTGCCGATCTATACCGAGATGCTGCCCGACTACAAGGGCTATGTGCTGCGCATCCTGCCAGCGTGGGAGAACTATCCCGGCGACAGCGTGACCGAGGACACCCGGCGCATGAACGCCTTCTTCGAAGATTGCATCCGCCCGCGCGTGACCGAGTATTACTGGGTGCACAAGCGCTTCAAGCACCGCCCGGACGGCGAGCGCGAAAACTACTGACCAGGCAGGCACGGCGCGGGCACCACCTGTCAGATATGCCGCCCGAGCCACCTTCGATAAGCCATCGGCAAGCGCCGGACAGCCCGACTACAATCGCACTATGAAACTCCAGTTCACCAAGATGCACGGTGCCGGCAACGACTTCGTCGTGCTCGACGGCATCCACCAGACCCTGAACCTGACGCCCGGGCAATGGCGAGCGTTGGCCAGCCGCCATTTCGGCGTAGGCGCCGACCAGATCTTGGTGGTCGAAAAGCCCACCCGCGACGACGTCGACTTTCGTTACCGCATCTTCAACGCCGACGGCGGCGAGGTGGAGCATTGCGGCAATGGCGCACGCTGCTTCGTGCGCTTCGTCACGGACCAGGGCCTGACCGACAAGCGCTCGGTACGCGTGCAAGTGATGAATGGCGTCATCACCCTGACCCTGCAAGACGACGGCCAGGTCACGGTCGACATGGGCGCGCCGGAACTCGAGCCGGCCCGCGTCCCCTTCCGCCCCGACGGCCTGCCGATCAGGGCCGAAGGCCGCGATGCGCTCTACGGGCTGGAAGTGAACGGCCGCACGGAATGGGTTTCCGCGGTTTCGATGGGCAATCCGCATGCGGTGCAAGTGGTGGACGACACCGAGGCGTTTCCCGTGCTGCAGGACGGTCCCATCATCGAGCATCACGCGAGCTTCCCCAACCGCGTCAACGCGGGCTTCATGCAGGTGCTGGAGCGCCATGCCATTCGCCTTCGCGTGTTCGAGCGCGGGGCCGGCGAGACGCTGGCCTGCGGCACCGGCGCGTGCGCGGCGGTCGTCGCCGGCATCCGCCGTGGCCTGCTGGACTCGCCGGTGCTGGTGCATACGCATGGCGGCGACCTCACCATCGCCTGGGACGGCGAAGGCGAGTCGGTGCGAATGACCGGCCCGGCCACCACGGTATTCGAAGGCAGCATTGACCTGGACCGGCTGCCGGCCTGACCATAGGGGCTTGCGGCCTGCCACGGCCGCGCCCACCATGGAGTGCCAATGTCGCTCGCCGATTTCCGCATCACCTCGGGCAAGAACTTTCGCCTTGCCGACTTCAACAGCAGCGCCAAGCCGTTCTCCAGCGGCGACAAAACCACCGACCAGACCCGCCTGACCGAGCTGAGCACCCAGCTCGACGCGGTGCAAGACATCTTCTACGCCGAACACAAGCGCAAGCTGCTGGTGGTGCTGCAAGGCATGGATACCAGCGGCAAGGACGGCACCGTGCGTGGCGTGTTCCGCAGCTTCGACCCGCTGGGCATTCGCGTGGTCGCCTTCAAGGCCCCTACCGCCGAAGAACTCGCGCACGACTACCTGTGGCGCATCCACGCCCAGGTGCCGCGCGCCGGCGAGATCGTAGTGTTCAACCGCAGCCACTACGAAGACGTGCTGATCACGCGCGTACGCGAATGGATCGACGAAGACGAATGCGAGCGCCGCTACAAGCAGCTACGCGCATTCGAGACGATGCTGCTGGAAACCGGCACCACCATCGTCAAGTGCTTCCTGCATATTTCCAAGGACGAGCAAAAATCCCGGCTGGAAGCGCGGCTGGCGGATCCGCAAAAGCACTGGAAGTTCGACCCCAAGGACCTGGAAGAGCGGCAGTACTGGAAGAGCTATGCGACCGCCTATGAGGCCGCCATTGCCGCCACAAGCACGCCGGAAGCGCCGTGGTATATCGTGCCTGCCGACTCCAAGACGCACCGAAACCTGATGGTGGCGGAGATCCTGATGGAGGTGTTCGCCGGGTTGAAGCCGGAGTATCCGCCGGGCAAGCCCGAGTTGGCGAAATTGAAGGTGGTGTAGGGTTGGCGGGGGGCTCTTTGACTGCAACCGCAACCGCGGCCGAGCTTAAGCCGTCCCCTCCGCTCAATCATGAATGCCCGTTCCCCCGATGAATATCATGCGTGATAAACGGCTTCTCATGCGTGGGCATAGCCAGCCATTCCGGATGCTTCAACGTCTCCCGAATATCATCCAGCCCGCTGGTCCAGTGCTCATTCATCGTCAGTAATCCAAACTGGTAATCCTTGGCATTCCCCTCGAATGTCTTATCGCGATAAATGAGCTGGATCACATTGCGCCTCGCGTTGCACGCGTACCCCGCCGCTTTCTGATACCAGTCGTTGTCGCGCTGGCCCTGCGGCACCAGCGCCATCACTTCGCTGAGCATGCGGCGGTAGTTCTGCTGCTCGGCCATGTAGTCGGTGATGGTGCGCGTGCGGCTGGAATACTGGATGTCCTTCTGGCGCTCGGCCACGTCCAGCAGGTTGTGCGGCAACTTGCCGCGCGCGCTCCACAGGTCCACCTGGAAGATCAGCGCATCGCGCCGCGGCTGGGCGGTCAGCACCTCGGACAGCGGCGTGTTGGACACCAGGCCGCCATCCCAGTAGAACTCCCCATCGATCTCAACGGCCGGGAAGCCGGGCGGCAAGGCACCCGAGGCCATGAAATGCTCGGCACGCAGCTTGCGGCGGGTGTTGTCGAAATAGGAAAAGTTCCCCGTATGCACATTGACCGCGCCTACCGACACCCGCATCTCGTGATGCTGCTCGTTGATGCGGTCGAAATCGGCGAAACGCTCCAGCGTGCTCTTGAGCGGCGAGGTGTCGTAGTAGCTGGAGGCGCCCGGCCCGGCCTGGCGTTCGAGCAGCCTGGGCCAGAGGCGTGGCTGGAAGAAGCCACGCTGTCCCTCGAAAACCGCGCGCGTGGCTTCGATGCCGTCGAACCAGATGCGCAGCGGATCGGGCCAGTGCACGGCGCTCTCGGCAGCGACCTCATACGGTAGCAGGCTGGGCAGCCAGGGCTGCCGGCAGATGTACTCCCAGAAGGCGCGCAATTGCTCGACCCTGCGCTCGGGCGCATTGCCCGCAAGCACCGCGGCATTCAGCGCGCCGATCGAGATGCCTGCCACCCAGTTCGGCTGGATGCCGGCTTCCGCCAGGCCCTGATACACACCCGCCTGATAGGAACCGAGCGCGCCGCCGCCTTGCAGCACCAGCGCCCTGACGGCGTATTCGTGGTGAACCGGCCGCCTGCTGCCTGCGCCTTGCGGCTCAGGGTCCGGCGGCGCGCAGCCGCCGGGCGGCAGGAGGTTTGGCTCCGGCGGGTCCAGCGCTTCGCTCTTGCGCGCCTCGCGCTTGATCGCCGGCGCTGCGGGGTCCGCCACAACGGCCGCCGCTGCGCTCTTCACGGCCGCTTTCGGCGCGCTCGCTCTTGGTACTGCCTGATCCTGCTTTTGCCGACGTCCGCCTGCCACGACCCCTCCTTGATTACTTTGCTTAACAACGTTGCCTTCAGCCATGCAGGCCGGGCGGCAGTGCCGTGGCGCAACGGCGCCCGGCCATCCCACCGCACGGCCGTTGCCTTGCCGCTTACTGCATGTACCAGCCGTGGCTCACGATAAACGACTGCCCCGTCAGGGCCGCCGACGGAAACGCACACAGGAACAGCGCGGTCTGCGCCACGTCGTCCACGGTGGTGAAGACGCCGTCCACCGTGCCACCCAGCATGACGCGGCGGATGACGTCTTCCTCGCTGATGCCGAGCTCCTTGGCCTGTTCGGGAATCTGCTTGTCCACCAGCGGCGTACGCACGAAACCCGGGCAGATCACGTGCGAGCGCACGTTGTACTCCGCGCCCTCCTTCGCGAGCACACGCGCCAGGCCCAGCAGCGCGTGCTTGGCGGCCACGTAGGCCGATTTCAGCGGCGAGGCCTCGTGCGAATGCACCGACCCCATATAGATCACGGTGCCGCCGCGCTTGTCCTGGTACATGTGCTTGAGCGCGGCCTTGGTGGTGAGAAAGGCGCCGTCGAGATGGATGGCCTGCATCTTCTTCCAGTCGGAGAAGGCGTAGTTCTGGATCGGGTTGACGATCTGGATGCCGGCGTTGGAAACGAGGATGTCGATGCCGCCAAACGCTTTGGCGACCGCGTCGGTTGCATTGTTGACGGCGTCTTCGCTGGTCACGTCCATGGCCACGGCGATAGCGCGCCCGCCTGCCGCCTCGATATCGGCAGCGGCCTTCTGCGCCGCCTCGAGGTTCAGGTCGGCGATGGCCACCGCTGCGCCTTCCTTGGCCAGCAAATCAGCGATAGCCTTGCCAATGCCGCTGGCGGCGCCGGTAACGATGGCGGATTTTCCCTGGAGCTTCATGACGTACCTCCCTTGCGGATGATGCGGGTGGATCGGGCTCACCGGATTGACCGCATGGGTCGTGCCGATGGAGACCGATGTGGATGCAGGCCGTTCAGGCCAGATAGTCGAACACCACCTCGCCCAGCCCGAGGGTGAGGTCGGCAACGTAATGCTTTGCGCCAAGGACTTCCAGCACCGGCAGGCCGGCCACCGGCGCCAGCGCATGAGGGAACAGCGACAGTGCCGCAGGCCCGGTCCAGGCGCCTTTCATTGCCACGTCCTTGAGGAAGTAGCAGACCAGTTCGCAAATGCGCGGGGTGCCATCCACGTGGGGAATGACCTTGAGCAGATAGTTGGGCGTGGTGGAAAGCGCCACCCCCAACGCGGCCGCATCGAGCTCGCGATGCTTGTAGCCCATGGTGCCGGTGGCCACGCGCACCGGACCATAATCAAGCGTGCCGACCAGGGTATCCGTTTGGACGGCCAGCTGCGGGGAGGCGAGCTTCTTCGGGAAGCCCCATAGCTCGCGCCCGCCCGCCAGTGGCGGAAGGTCGTCGAGGTACATGGCGTGGGTGTAGTTGCCGGGCTTGCCCTGGTAGGTGACGGGAATCACCTGGCCCGATTCGGTGTAGTCGCCGAAGCCGGTGGAGTCCGGCATGCGGATGAACTCGTAATTGACCACCGCATCGGCGATCTCCAGGGGTTCCGGCACCACGGCGCGCAGGAGCCCGGGATCGGTGCGGTAGGAGATGATGAAGAATTCCCGATGGATGAAGCGGTATGGCCCCATCGGATAGGCCGGACTGGTGAGCGGCATGGCGAATGCCTGCTCGCGGATCGTCTTGATGTCCATCGCCAGCTAACCTCCTGAGAGACGCTGCGTCGCCTTGCCGGGCGGCAAGGCGAATTGCTGGCGGCCGGGCTGGCCAGCTAGCTAGATCAGTCAGACCGGCGTCTTTCCTGCGCGGTTCCCGTCATCTGCTGCAGTGCGACAAACCTTTGCACGCAACAGGCAACAGGTTCCAGACTATACGCCGTAACGCTGCCGATAGGCAGCCACTGCCTCGCGCGAGCCGCCCAGCGCGGGATCCTGCGAAGCATCCAGGTAGGCCAGCAGGTCGGTCAGGCTGGCGATCGAGATCACCGGCACGCCATATTCGCGCTGCACATCCTGCACCGCGGAATGCGTCCCCACCTGGTCCGCGGTGCCGCTCTTTTCCATGCGGTCCAGTGCGATCAGCACGGCGGCGGGCTCCGCACCCGCGGCGCGGATCATCGCCATCGATTCGCGCACCGAGGTGCCGGCCGAGATCACATCGTCGATGATCACGACCTTGCCCTGCAGCTTGGCACCCACCAGGGTGCCGCCCTCGCCGTGGTCCTTGGCTTCCTTGCGGTTGTAGGCGAAGCCGACATCACGTCCGAGACCGGACAGCGCAACCGCCGTGGCGGACGCCAGCGTGATGCCCTTGTAGGCTGGCCCGAACAGCACGTCGAACTCCAAACCGGAGGCCAGCAGGGTTTTCGCATAGAATTGCGCCACCTGGCCCAGCATCGCGCCCTGGTTGAACAGGCCCGCGTTGAAGAAATACGGCGACTTGCGGCCCGCTTTGGTCACGAATTCGCCGAAGGACAGCACGCCGGCGTCCAGCGCGAAGCGGATGAAGGTCTGGCTCAGGTCGCCAGCGCCGGGCTGCGGCGTCGTCTGCTGCGTCATCTTTTCTCTCTGATTTCAAAAATTTCCCGAGATGTTACGGATTATCAGCGCCAACCTCAACGGCATCCGCTCCGCGGCCAAGAAAGGCTTTTTCGAATGGATGGGCAAGCAGGACGTCGACATGGTCTGCGTCCAGGAGCTCAAGGCGCAGGCTGCCGACATGACGGAAGCGTTCCTGGCGCCACATGGCTACCACGGCTACTTCCATTATGCGGAGAAAAAAGGCTATAGCGGGGTCGGCCTCTACACGCGGCACAAGCCGGAGCGCGTGATCACCGGCTTCGGCGTCCCCGAGTTCGATGACGAAGGCCGTTATGTCGAGGTGCAGTATCCGCACCTCGCCGTGATCTCGGTCTACGTGCCCTCGGGCTCCAGCGGAGAAGAACGCCAGCAGGCGAAATTCCGCTTCATGGAAGCCTTCCTGCCCCACCTGCTGCAACTCAAGGCCAGCGGCCGCGAGATCGTGCTGTGCGGCGACGTCAACATCGCGCACAAGGAAATCGACATCAAGAACTGGAAGGGCAACCTGAAGAACTCGGGTTTCCTGCCGGAAGAGCGCAGCTGGATCGGCGAGCTGTTCGATGTGCACGGCTATGTGGACGTGTTCCGCAAGCTGGATACGCGCCCCGAGCAATACACATGGTGGAGCAACCGGGGCCAGGCCTACGCGAAGAACGTCGGCTGGCGCATCGATTACCACCTGGCCACGGCGAAGATCGCGGAAACGGCGCACGCCACCTCGATCTACAAGGACGAGAAGTTCAGCGATCACGCGCCGCTGTCGATCGACTACGACTTCCCGCTGTAAGCTGGCGCGCCGGCTACGCCGAGCGCACCTCATCAAGCAGCTCCGGGTGCCGCTCCAGCACCTTGAGCAGCTTGACCAGCGCCAGCGGCGGCTTGGTCTTGCCGGTTTCGTAGCGCGAGAAGGCATTGACGCCGCCGCCGAAGATCTCGGCGGCCTCGCGCTGGTCCAGGCTCAGCTTCTTGCGCACGGCAACGATGAAGGCCGGATCGACGATCGCGGCATTGACCTGCTTGTTGAAAGCCAGCATGCAGGCGGACACGCGATCCGATTCGTCGGGGTCCAGCACGGCCTCACCACATGCCGGGCAAAACTGTCCGCGCACCGCCGGAATCTCGCTGGATTCGCCACGGTAGACGTAAGGCAGGTCGCGCACGCTGTCAACGAGCTCGGCGCCGCCGCAATTCGGGCATTTCATTTTTCACCGCTCCTTGAATGAGACGATCAACAGGTCGTCAATAACAATCAGCTTCAGATAGACGCCGCCGTACGGCGTAACTGGCCGGTACACGTCCTGCCAGATGGTGTGATCGGCATGCGTCGTCATGCTTTTGTAGAAATCGTGCGGGACCAGACCCGCCACGATAGCCAGCATGGCTGCCGGGTCCAACCCCAGCGCGCTGGCGCCGGCCACGGCGGAGACCGTCATGCGCACCCGGCCAGCCTCTATCAATTGCCGGACCCGGTGCAATTTGCAATGAGGTGTACTCTTCTCCATGTAAATTTAACCTACTTGGTTATACAGCACAAGGGGATTTGCGTTGCACTGCGGCACGCACCCTGCGACGTCCCCCTAACCTAGTTACAATGCTGGTTCCCATCCGATTCCGGCATGGGACCTTTCGTATTTCCGAGTGAGTCCGCCATGGTTTTCAAAGTGTTCGTAGATGGTCAGGAAGGCACCACCGGTCTCCGGTTGCTCGACTATCTCTCCGGCCGTTCCGACGTGGAGCTGCTGCGTATCGCCGATGACAAGCGCAAGGATCCGGCCGAACGAGCACGCTTTCTGAATGCCGCCGACGTCGCTTTCCTGTGCCTGCCCGATGTCGCCTCGCGCGAAGCCGTGGCGCTGGTTACCAACCCCAATACCTGCGTGATCGACGCCAGCACGGCGTTCCGCACCACCGACAGCTGGGCCTACGGTCTGCCCGAACTCACGCGCGGCCAGCGCGAGAAGATCCGCACCAGCAAGCGCATCGCGGTGCCAGGCTGCCACGCCAGCGCCTTTCTGATGGCGGTGCGTCCGCTGGTGGAAGCCGGCGTGATGCAGGCCGACTACCCGGTCTCGGCGTTCTCGCTGACCGGCTACAGCGGCGGCGGCAAGCAGATGATTGCCGAATTCGAAGCCGGCGGTAACCCGAAGCTGAACAGCCCGCGTCCGTATTCGCTTGGCCTCACGCACAAGCACCTGCCCGAGATGCGCGTGCAAGCCGGCCTGGCGCAAGCGCCGATCTTCAACCCCATCGTCGGCAACTTCCTCAAGGGCCTGGCCGTGACGGTACCGGTGTTCCCGGATCGCCTGGCGCGCAAGGTCACGCCCGAGCAGATCGCGGATATCTACCGCAAGCACTACGAAGGCGAACAGTTCGTGCGCGTGATGCCCGTAGGCGACGAAGCCAACCTCGACGGCGGCTTCTTTGACGTGCAGGGCAGCAACGACACCAACCGCGTCGACCTGTTCGTGTTCGGCTCGGCCGAGCGCATCGTGCTGATGGCGCGCCTGGACAACCTGGGCAAGGGCGCTGCCGGCGCCGCGGTGCAATGCATGAACGTGCATGTAGGCGCGGATGAAGCGACCGGCCTGAGCGCCTGAAGCAAGCCAACGCCCGCGGGAACAAAAAGAGCCACCATGTGTGGCTCTTTTTTTGTCTGGGGCCGAAGCGCCCGGACCAGCCCGCTCGGCGTCCTCGTTCAGGATGCGGCCCGGTACCGCCGGCGCCTTTACTTCTTCAGCGGCTTTTGCCGGTCGTCGTCGCCGCTGTCCATCGGCGCGCCGCCCAGGTTGGCCATATTGGCGCGGTAAGGCGGCAGCTTGCCGACGCTGGAGTCGATCGCGCGGGCATAAAGCGGCAACACCTCGGGCAGGTGTTTCTCGAGTTCGGCGATGCGGGTGCGGCCCGAGGGATGGGTGGAAAGAAACTCCGAACCTGACTGCGCCGTGGATTGGGACACCGTGCCCATTTTCTGCCACAGCGATACGGCGGCGCGCGGGTCGTAGCCGGCGCGTGCGGCGATGTCCATGCCGACCAGGTCGGCCTCGGTCTCGTCCGAGCGCGAGAACCGCAGCGTGAGCAACTGCGCCCCGGTGCCCAGCGCCATATTGCCCAGGTTGCCGAAGCCGAACAGCTGAGAAATCACGTTGGCGCCCAGGTTGGTGATCTCGGACTTGGCGGCTCGCTCGCGCGCATGCTCCTGCAGCGCGTGGGCGATCTCGTGGCCCATCACCATGGCGACTTCGTCGTCGGTCAGCTTGAGCTGGTCGAGCAGGCCGGTGTAGAAGGCGATCTTGCCGCCCGGCATGCAGAAGGCATTGACCTGCTTGGCATTGATCAGGTTGACCTCCCACTTCCATTGCTTCGCGCGCTCGTTCCAGCGCATGGTCTGCGGCAGGATGCGCCTGGCGATGGCGCGCAGGCGCTGCAACTGCGGATTGTTGTCGCCGAGCAGCGTCTTCTTGGCCTGCGCTTCCCCCTTGATCTGCTCGTACTCCTGCGAGGCCTGCTGCTCGATGACCTCCACCGGTACGATCTGGCGGATGGACGCCCCACCGCGTTGCACGCGGATGCCCTCGTCCGCGTCCTGTGGCTGCGCCTGGCCCTGGGCCTGTGCCACTCCCATGCCAAGCGTGGCACTGGCAGCCAGCGCCAGCGCGGCCAGTTGCCGCGGCAACGCAATCCCGGCCCGCCGGTGGCGGTTCTGACAACGCTGGCGATCGGACATGGCGATTCCTCGGATGCGGTTTTCGGCAAGCAGGGCGCTGAAGGATTGGCGCGGCCAGGGCACCGCACGGACCCGGCACATCCCGCTCACCAGGCCAGTGCTGACGGTAATGCAATAATACACGGCGCCTTGCCCCGCCTGATTGCCATCCTGATTCATGACCTTCCAAGACTATCTCGACATTTTCCGCAATCGCCGCATTGGCGCCATGCTCACGCTGGGCTTCGCTTCCGGGCTGCCGCTGGCGCTCACGTCCGGCACCTTGCAGGCCTGGATGACGGTGGAAGGCCTGGACCTCAAGACCATCGGCTTCTTCTCGCTGGTGGGCCAGGCCTATATCTTCAAGTTCCTGTGGGCGCCGCTGATGGACCGCTACACGCCGCCGCTGCTGGGCCGGCGCCGCGGCTGGCTGCTGGTGACCCAGCTCGGCCTGGTGCTGGGCATCGCGGGCATGGCCTTCTGTCCGCCGCACGAGGCGCTGTGGACGCTGGCGGCGCTGGCCACGCTGGTAGCCTTCCTGTCGGCGTCCCAGGACATCGTGTTCGACGCCTACAGCACCGACGTGCTGCGCGCGCCCGAGCGTGGCGTGGGCGCGGCGGTCAAGGTGCTGGGCTATCGGCTGGCAATGCTGGTGTCGGGCGGGCTGGCGCTGTGGCTGGCCGACCGCGTGATGGGCTGGCAGCAGATGTACATCCTGATGGCGGGCCTGATGGGCATCGGCATCTTCAGCCTGTTGTGGGCGCCCGAGGCGGAATCCCCGGCGCGCACGCCGCGCTCCATGGAGGAAGCGATTCTGGGCCCGCTGCGCGACTTCTTCTCGCGCCCCGGCGCCTGGTGGCTGCTGCTGCTGATCGTGCTCTACAAGCTGGGCGATGCGTTTGCCGGCAGCCTCTCCACCACCTTCCTGATCCGCGGCGTGGGTTTTTCGGCCGGCGAAGTCGGCCTGGTCAACAAGACGCTGGGGCTGGCCGCCACCATCGTGGGCGCGCTGTTCGGCGGCACGCTGATGGTGCGCCTGGGGTTGTATCGCTCGCTGATGCTGTTCGGCATCCTGCAGGCGGTATCCAACCTGGGCTACTGGATCCTGGCGGTGACGCCGCAGCACCTGTGGACCATGGGCGCCACCATCGCGGTGGAGAACCTTTGCGGCGGCATGGGCACGGCGGCCTTCGTGGCGCTGCTGATGACGCTGTGCAACCGCTCGTTCTCGGCCACCCAGTACGCGCTGCTGTCGGCGCTGGCCTCGGTCGGGCGCGTCTATGTGGGCCCCAGCTCGGGCTATCTGGTGGAGGCCTTCGGCTGGCCGGCGTTCTACCTCAGCACCGTGGTGGCGGCGCTGCCCGGCGTGGCGCTGCTATGGGGGATGCGCCACACCGTGCACCGCTACGAGGCGCAGGCCCGCGCCGCGGCCTGAGACCAGGTAGCGCGCGCTTACTCTTACTGCTTGTAGTAGACGATCTGGTGTGAGGTCGCGAGCAGCTCGCCCTGCGGGCTCCAGATCTGCGCGCTCTGGTCGAAGAAGCCCTGGCGGAACACCTGGGCCTGGGCGCTGCCCAGCACATGGCTGTCGCCCAGCGCGGCCAGCGTGGGCGCGTCCGCATGGAAATACGTGGTCAGCGACACCGTGCCGGCCGGTACGAAGCCGGCGCGCTTGAGGAAGATGCGCGGGTAGAAGGTATCGCACCATGCCGCCATCGCGGCAAAGTCCGGCGTACGCGCCGGCGCATCGCGCAGCCAGAACTGCGTCAGGCTGTCCGGATGCTCGGTGCCCGGTTCCGTGCTTGGCTTGGCGCCGCGCACCGGCCGCAATTCATAGGCATCCAGCCAGCGCACCTTCGCGAACCCCGACATCGGCGCCACGGTTTCCGCCGGCGGTACTTGCGGGAACGCCGCCTCGCCGCAGTTCCAGGTCTCGCGGCGCACCGCGAAGAAGGCGGTGGCCGTGGTTGCCACCTCGTCCCCCTGGCGCAGTTCGATGGACCAGTGCTGGGTGTTGCGGTTCGTGCGCACGGGGCGCGCCTCGATCACGAACGGCCCTTCGACGATCGGCCCGGCGAAGTTGACGGTCAGCGCGGACGGGTCGCCCAGCCGGGCGGGATGCTGCAGCACGGCCTGCAACAGGGTGGCCGCCGTGATGCCGCCGAAGGGACCGATCATGTTCCAGTAGGCGGCCGTGGTGCGTCCGTGGAACAGATTGCCGCCCGCCGGCTCCAGCGCGATCGCGTGGTCGAAGGAATGGACGGTCTGGCTGGCTGGCGTGGCTGACATGTTGGGGACCAAAAAAGTACGATCGTTCGATAATACTGCAAACGATGGACGGGCGCTGGCGCCGCCGTCGAACTTCTCCTCCAGTCCGGCGCGGCTTCAGCCCTGCGTCCGTGCGTGCCGGAACGGATTCCAGCCCAGCTGGTTGCCGATCACTGCCAGCAGGATCAGCGCCATGCCGGCCACTTGCAGCGGCGTGAGCACGACCCCGAATACCAGCACGTCGATCACGATGGCCACCAGCGGGTACACGAAGGACAGCGTGGCGATCGACAGCACGTTAAGGCGCTGGAAGGCGCCGTACAGCAACGTGTACATCACGCCGGTATGTACCAGGCCCAGCGCCAGCAACGCCCCCCAGGTGCGCCCGCCAAACGTCTCCACCGCCGGGTGCGCCAGCGGGAACAGCAGGACCACCCCCATCACCATTTGCAAACCCGCGATCTGCCCTGCCGGAATGCCCTTGAGGCGGCGCGTGGCCATGGTGGTGACGGCGTACAGCAAGGCTGCCAGCATCGCCAGCGCCACCCCGTACAGCATGCCGCCGCTGGCGCCGCCGTGCTCCAGCCCGGTGATCAGCACCACCCCGCCAAAGGCCAGCACCAGCCAGGCAAGCCGCCCCGGGGCGATGGCCTCGCGCTGGAACGCCGCCGCCAGCAGCAGCAGGAAGAATGGCTGGGTGTGATAGACAACCGTGGACACCGATATGCCGCTATACGAATAGGCGGAAAACAGGGCCAGCCAGTTGAGGATCAGCGTGACACCGCCGAGCGCCAGCCAGCCCCAGTCCCGGCTGCGCATGGGCTGCCAGCCGCGGCGCAGGGCCAGCGTGCCCAGCAGGGCGGCGCCGCCGAAGATGCAGCGGAAAAACACAACGTCCAGCGGCGACTGTCCGCTGGTCACGACGAACCAGCCGATGGTGCCCGACAGGGTCATGGCGGCCACCATGCGCCACGCGCCGCCGCGCCGGACCGGTTCCGTGGCCGGAGGCGCCGATGCGCCGGCCGGCGAAGCGGCGGCGGCGCCGGATTGATCGATGTTCATGGAAGTCTCCCGCGTACTTCGTGCTAATGGCCGCTATTGTTCCACCATGCAGGCAGGTCAACAATCCGCCCGATAAGCAATTACCATTTGACCTGTAGTCACAAATCCAGGAGGCAGGCCATGCCCATCGCACAGCTGAACGCCATGGCGGTATTCGCCAGGGTGGTGGAATGCGGCAGCTTCTCCGCCGCCGCCCGCGAGCTAGGCATGACGCCTTCGGCCGTCAGCCGCCATGTGACACGGCTGGAGGCGGCCATCGGCGGCAGCCTGTTGCAGCGGACCACGCGCGCCTTTGCCCTGACCGAACTGGGACAGGCGGTGCACGCCGCCTGCGCGCGCATGGTAGCGGCCGCGCAGGAGGTGAACACGCTGGCCGGCGACCACGCCGGCACGCCGCACGGCCTGCTGCGGATCAGCGCACCGGTGGTGTTCGGGCAGGCCTGGCTGGCGCCGCGGCTGCCGGCCCTGCTGGACCGCTATCCCGGGCTGGACCTGCAACTGACGCTGGCCGACCGCATGGTGGACCTGGTGGAAGAAGGTGTCGACGTGGCCATCCGCATTGCGCGCGAGCTGGCACCGGGGCTGGCGGCGCGGCCGATCCGCGCGGTGCGCTACCGGCTGGTGGCGGCCCCGGACTGGCTGGCCCGGCATGGCACGCCCACCGAGCCGGCGGCGCTGCCTGGACATCGCTGCCTCTACCTGGGCTATGGCGCCTTCGGCGAACGCTGGAGCCTGCGGCACAAGGAGGACGGACAGACAGTGACGCTGCGCGTCCCCCCGCGGGTCACGCTCAACAACAGCGCGGCCATTGTCGCCATGGCACAGGCCGGCGGCGGCATCGGGCTGGTGCCCGACTTCTCCCCCGTGGCCGCGCTGGCGTCAGGCAGCCTGGTGCCGGTGCTGGACGACTGGGAAATACTGGAGCCTTACGTGGGCACCGCCTTTGCGGTCTATACGCCGACGCGCCACCTCGCCCCCAAGGTCCGCGCCTTCATCGATCACCTTGTGATGCAGGCCGCCCTGGAGCAGGGCGCGGCGAGCGCCTAGACGAAGCTTCGCCGCGCCCTGCCCGCTCGCGTTCAGGTGGAACAGACGCGGTACACCGCCAGGCTGCCGCGCCAGTTCGGGCCCCAGTTGACGGTCACACCCTCGTGCATCACCACGCGATCGAGGATGCGCAGCCCCACCTTGGACGCCAGCGACTCAAAGTCGCTGATGGTCAGGACCCGCACGTTGGGCGTGTTGTACCACTGGTAAGGCAGCGCCTCCGACACCGGCATGCGCCCGCGGAACACCGACAACCGGTGCGGCCAGTAGCCGAAGTTGGGGAAGGACACGATGCATTCGCGCCCGACCCGCAGCGTCTCGCGCAAGACCTGCGCGGTGTTGTGGATGGTCTGCAGCGTCTGCGACAGGATCACCGTATCGAAGCTCTTGTCCTCGAACAGCGCCAGGCCGCCTTCCAGGTTCTGCTGGATCACGTGCACGCCCTTCTGCACGCACGCCAGCACGCCTTCGTCCTGGATCTCGATGCCGTAGGCCTGCACGTCGAGCTCGTCCTGCAGCACGCGCAGCAGACTGCCGTCGCCGCAGCCCAGGTCGAGCACGGTGGAGTTGGGTTCGATCCAGCGCGCGATGGCGCGGAAGTCTGGGCGCAGCGCCAGGATATTGGGGTTGGCCGCGGCATTCATGCGCCTATCTCCTCGGCGATGCGTTCGTAGTAGGCGCGCATCAGGTTGTGATAGCGCGGGTCGTCGAGCAGGAAGGCGTCGTGGCCGTGCGGTGCGTCGATCTCCGCGTAGCTGACCGGACGTTTGTTGTCGAGCAAGGCCTTGACCAGCTCGCGGCTGCGATTCGGCGCGAAGCGCCAGTCGGTGCTGAAGCTGGCCACCAGGAAGCTGGCCTGCGTGTGCGCCACCGCGCGCGTGAGATCGCCGCCGAAGGCCAGCGCCGGATCGAAGTAATCGAGCGCGCGCGTGATCAGCAGGTAGGTGTTGGCATCGAAGTACTCGGCGAACTTGTCGCCCTGGTAGCGCAGGTAGCTCTCCACCTGGAACTCGACATCGAAGGAGAAGCGGATATCGTCGGTCTTCAGCTCGCGCCCGAATTTCTCCGCCATGTCCTCGTCGGACAAATACGTGATATGGCCGATCATGCGTGCCACGCGCAGGCCGCGTTTTGGCTTGACGCCGTGCGCGTAGTAATTGCCGCCGTGGAAGTCGGGGTCCGACAGGATGGCGCTGCGCGCCACCTCGTTGAAGGCGATGTTCTGCGCCGACAGCTTCGGCGTGGAAGCCACCACGATGCAATGGCGCAGCCGCTCCGGATACATCAGGCTCCAGGCCACCGCCTGCATGCCGCCGAGGCTGCCACCCATCACCGCGGCAAACTGGCCGATGCCGAACCTGTCCGCCACGCGCGCCTGGGCGTTGACCCAGTCTTCCACCGTGACCACCGGAAAGGTGGCGCCGTAGGGCTGGCCGGTGGCGGGATTGGGGCTCATCGGCCCGGTCGAGCCGAAGCATGAGCCGAGGTTGTTGACGCCGATGACGAAGAAGCGGTTGGTGTCGAGCGGCTTGCCGGGTCCGACCATGTTGTCCCACCAGCCCACGTCGCGCAGGTCGTGCGCGTACACGCCGGCCACGTGGTGCGAGGCATTGA
The DNA here is from genome assembly GCF_057814235.1 of Cupriavidus sp. F041. Lineage (NCBI taxonomy): Bacteria > Pseudomonadati > Pseudomonadota > Betaproteobacteria > Burkholderiales > Burkholderiaceae > Cupriavidus > Cupriavidus sp. F041. The sequence continues at coordinate 4,525,275 of NZ_JBVASY010000002.1, read as the reverse complement.
GCGCATGGCACACCAGCACGGCGTTGGAGCGCGCGGCGTTGAGCGTGCCGTAGGTCTCGACCATCAGGTCGTAGTCGGCGATCGAGGTGCCGTTGCGCAGCTTCAACGGCTCGGGAAAATGCATGCACTGCGGCTCGACAATGCCGACCGAGTCGGACGGCAGGGCCAGCGCGGCAAGAGGCGGAGCTACGTCTGTCATGGAATAGGCCCGTTGGCAAACGGGCGTAAAAAAACCCGACCGGCATTGCGTGGACGTTGCATGCACATGACATCAAACATGGCATCAACGATGGCGCAGCCAAATCGGGTTTTGCACGGGTCTTGCGTCCCGCGTGCCGGTGCCTTGCGTGGCAGGGTACCGACCCACCTCTTTAGCCGCATTTATATTGGCTGCCGGTTTCCCCCGAATCAGTGACCTCAGGAGTTACCATGCCGCCGCGCGCCCGCAAGCCAGTCATCAAATCGGCGCGACCCGCTTATTATAGAGCAAACCAACGCGGCGGCGGCGCGCCACCGCAACCGACCCAGAACCGAGCCCGAACCGAGCCCAGCCTTGACGAAATCACCCAGCATCCTGGTCATCGAAGACGAATCCGCGATCGCGGACACCATCCTCTATGCGCTCGCGACAGACGGCATGGCGGTGGAGCATTGCGCGCTCGGCGGCGCGGCGCTGGAACGCCTGCGCGCGCAGGCGCCGGACCTGGTGATCCTGGACGTGGGCCTGCCCGACATCAACGGCTTCGAAGTCTGCCGCACCTTGCGCACCTTCTCCGATGTGCCGGTGATCTTCCTCACCGCGCGCAACGAGGAAATCGACCGCATCGTCGGGCTGGAGATCGGCGCCGACGATTACGTCGTGAAGCCGTTCTCGCCGCGCGAACTGGCGGCGCGGGTGCGGGTGATCCTGCGGCGCACCGGCATGCGCGCCGCGCAGGCAACCCCCTCGCAGGAAGCCGCTCCGCCCGATGGCTTCACGCTCGACGCCGACGGCGCGCGCCTGGCCTGGCGCGGCCAGTGGCTCGACCTCACACGCTACGAATACCGGCTGCTCGCCTTGCTGCTGCAGCATCCCGGGCGCATCTATTCGCGCGCGCAGCTGATGGACCTGGTCTGGCATGACGCGGTCGACACCATCGACCGCACCGTCGACACCCATATCAAGACCGTGCGCGCCAAGCTGCGCGCGCTCGACGCGGAGTGCGACCCGATCCGGACCCATCGCGGCATGGGCTATTCGCTCGCACGCTGAACGGCGCCTTCCCTCCCCCTCTCACCTACGGCCACGCATGCATATCGGGCTTCGCATCTTCTTCGGCTTCTTCCTGATCGTCGGGCTGGCGGCTTTCCTCACGCTGCGGGTGTTCGTGCAGGAGGTCAAGCCGGGCGTGCGGCAAGCCATGGAGGACACGCTGGTCGATACCGCGCATGTCCTGGCGGTGCTGGCCGCCGACGACATGAAGAACGGCCGCATCGCCGACGGCGCCTTCGCCCGCCGGCTGGCACGGCTGCGCGAGGACAAAGTCGATGCCAGTGTGTGGGGCATGCACAAGGATGCGGTGGGCTACCGCATCTACATCACCGACGAACGCGGCATCGTGCGCTTCGATTCCGGCGAGGCGGCCGTGGGCGCCGACTACTCGCGCTGGAACGATGTCTACCGCACGCTGCGGGGCGAGTACGGCGCGCGCAGCACGCGCGCCAATCCGGACGACGACGCCAGCACGGTGATGCACGTGGCCGCGCCGATCCGCGACGGCGACAAGACCATCGGCGTGCTGACCGTGGCGAAGCCCAACGTGACCATGGCGCCTTTCATCGAGCGCAGCCAGCGCAAGATCCTGCTCAACGGCCTGTTCCTGATGGGCGGCGCGTTCGTGATCGGCCTGGGCTGCACGCTGTGGCTGGTGCACGGCCTGCGCCGCCTGCAGCGCTACGCGCGCGCGGTGGCCGCCGGCGAGCGCGCCGAGATGCCGCTGCGCGGCGCCAGCGAGCTGGCCGAGCTGGGGCGCTCGGTGGAAAGCATGCGCCTGCGGCTGGAGAACAAGCAATACGTCGAGCACTACATTCACACGCTCACGCATGAAATGAAAAGCCCGCTGGCGGCCATCAGCGGCGCGGCCGAACTGCTGCAGGAGGACATGCCCGCCGCCGACCGCGGCCGCTTCGTCGCCAACATCCGGCGCCAGGCGCAGCGGCTGGAGGAAATGATCCGCAAGCTGCTGGCGCTGGCGGCGCTGGAGCAGCGGCAGAGCCTGGAGACGCACGAGCCGGTTGCGCTGCTGGCGCTGATCGAGCAGTTGCTGCACGAACTGGAGCCGCGCGCGCGCCAGCGCGGGCTGGCCCTGCGCCTGCTGCCGCCGGCCCACCCCGCGCCGGCGGTGAAAGGCGACCGGTTCCTGCTGCACCAGGCGCTGGCCAACCTGCTGGAAAACGCGCTCGATTTCGCCCCGCCGGCGAGCGTGGTGGAAATCGCCGTGGAGCGCCGCGACGGCCCGCCCAATACGATTGCCGTGCGCGTCACCGATCACGGCCCGGGCATTCCCGACTATGCATTGCCGCGCCTGTTCGAGCGCTTCTATTCGCTGCCGCGCCCTGGCGGCCAGGACAAGAGCACCGGGCTGGGCCTGTGCTTCGTGCGCGAGATCGCCACGCTGCATCGCGGCGAGATCGTGCTGGCCAACCGCGCGGAAGGCGGGGCCTGCGCCACGCTGACCTTGCCCGCCGCGTAGCGGCTTCACACTCACCACACAATCGCTTCACGCAGGCTTCCTTGGCGGCTCACACGGGAGTCCTAAGCTCGCGGCATCGTCACTCCCGCGCGCCTGCCGCCATGAACCGAATCCTGTTTTTCAAATCCGCCATCACCGCGCTGCTGATCCTGCTGATCCTGATCCCGCTGCATCTCGTCGGCAACGCGGTACAAGACCGCAAGCATTACCGCGAAGAGGCAGTACGCAGTGTCTGGCAAAGCTACGCCGGCCCGCAGACCCTGACCGGCCCGGTACTGGTGCTGCCGTACAAGGAAATCCTGCGCGTGGCGGACAACAGCGACCCCAAGCGGCCCAATGCCACCATGCTGCAGGCCGAGGTCGGGCAAGTACTGGTGTTCCCCACCACGCTGCGGGTCAAGGGCGAGGTGACGCCGAGCGAGCGCTATCGCGGCATCCACAAGGTACTGGTGTATGAGATGCAGAGCCGCTGGCAGGGCACCATCGCGCTGCCCGACCCGGGCGAGCTGCCGCGCTCGGTCGGCCATGTGGGCTTCGAGGTGGGGCAGCCCTACATCGCGATCGGCATCAGCGACACGCGCGGCCTGATGGCGGCGCCCACGTTCGAACTCGACGGCAAGGCGCTGAAACTGGAGCAAGGCGTGCGGCTGAAGAGCCTGACGCAAGGCCTGCATGCGGAGATCAACCTGCCGTCGGCCAAATCCGCGAAACCCGGCCTGGACGGCAGATCCGCGCAGGCGCAGCGCGTGGTGCCGTTCTCGCTGACCTTGCCGCTGCTGGGCGCGCAGTCGCTGGCCTTTACGCCGGTGGCCGACCAGAACGACATCTCGATCGACTCCGCCTGGCCGCATCCGAGTTTCGATGGCGATTTCCTGCCGCGCACCCGCAGCGTGAATGCGCAAGGCTTCCACAGCAACTGGAGCGTGACCTCCTACAACACCAAGGTCCGCAACCAGCTCGCCGGTCCGGGCGACGGCACGCTCGAATCGGTTTCCGTGACGCTGATCGATCCGGTCAACATCTACCTGCAGGCCGAACGCGCGGTGAAGTACGGCGCCATGTTCGTGCTGCTGACCTTCGCCGGCTTCTTTATGTTCGAGCTGGTCAAGCGCCTGCGCATCCATCCCATCCAGTACCTGCTGGTGGGCCTGGCGCTGGCGGTGTTCTTCCTGCTGCTGCTGAGCCTGTCCGAACATATCGCCTTCGCGCTGGCCTACCTGGCGGCCAGCGCCGCGTGCATCGGGCTGCTGGGCTTCTACCTCTCGTTCGTGCTGCAGAGCTGGCAGCGCGGGCTGGCCTTCGCCACGCTGCTGACCGTGCTGTACGGCGCGCTCTATGGCCTGCTGCTGTCGGAGGACAACGCGCTGATGTTGGGCTCGCTGCTGCTGTTCGTGATCCTCGCCGCCATCATGGTGATGACCCGGCGCATCGACTGGTACGCGGCGGGCGCCGCCTGGCAGCCGCAGCGCGACAAGCCCGCCGCGGCCGGGGCCGCCGAAACCGCCGTGCAAGCCTGAGCGGAGGAGAACGCCATGCCCACCTACCTCCATTGCGCCCCGCCGCTCGCCCTGGCCGGCGTCGCGGCCAGCGTGCTGCCCGACGTCGACATGCTCAACGTCTGGTATGCCGGGGTGCGCTACAACAGCGTGCTGGGCCATCGGGGCCTGACGCACTCGATCGGCTTCGCGCTGGCGCTCGGCCTCGTGGCGGCGCTGGCGGCAAGGCGCTGCGGCTGGCGGCGCGGCATCGCCTTCCTGTTCGTGGCCTTGAGCACCGTGTCGCACCCCCTGCTGGACCTGCTGACCGACCGCGGCATCGGCACGGCGCTGTTCTATCCGTTGGCGGACCAGCGCGTGACGCTGCCGTGGCGGCCGCTGCCGCTGACCGGCGCCGGGCTGTTCGGCGCGACGCGCTTCTGGCTGGAATGCCTGTGGATCGGCTTGCCGCTGATGACGCTGGCGGCGTCCGGTGTTGCGCTGCGCCAGTGGATCGAGCGTGACAAGCCGACCCGGCATCGTGCGCTCGCGCGCGCCTATGCGGATTGAGGCCAACATGATCACCGCTACGAAACGCATGCCCGATCCGTTCCGGCTGCACAGCGGCCGGACCGCCGCATCCAACCGGCTCGACCGCCTGCTCACCGCGCCCCGCCCCGGCCTGGCGCTGGCCGGCGCGCGCCGCGGACTTTGCGAGTTTCTCGCTTTCGGCGTCAAGGAGGCGCGCTCGTGCCTGTTCGCGGGACTGTTCTTCCTGGCAGTCTTCGCCGTGCCGCGCGGCGGCTGGATGGGCCTCCCGCGCTACGACCTGCTGCTGGCGGCAGCAGTCGTGATCCAGGCGGCGATGGTGTGGGCACGGCTGGAGACGATAGACGAACTCAGGGCCATCAGCCTGTTCCACGTGGTGGGTTTTGCGCTGGAGGTTTTCAAGACATCGGGCGGCATCCAGTCGTGGAGCTATCCTGACTTCGCCTACACCAAGGTGCTGGGCGTGCCGCTGTTTTCAGGCTTCATGTACGCGGCGGTGGGCAGCTACATCATCCAGGCCTGGCGCATCCTGGACGTGCGCGTGCGGCACCATCCGCCGCACTGGATGGCCGGCCTGATGGCGGCGCTGGTGTACGCGAACTTCTTCACGCACCACTATATCGGCGACTACCGCTGGTACCTGGCCTGCGGCATTGCCGGGCTGTATGCGCGCAGCACGGTGCGCTTTCGCCCGCTGGACCGGGAGCGCGAGATGCCGCTGCTGCTGGCGTTCGTACTGATCGGCCTGTTCGTCTGGATCGCGGAAAACATCAGCACGTTCTTCGCGGTGTGGCGCTACCCCAACCAGCTGGGCGCGTGGTCGGCGGTGCATGTGGGCAAATGGAGTTCGTGGTCGCTGCTGATCGTGATGACGTTCACCATCGTGGCCAACCTGAAGCACATCAAGGCCAGCATTCACGTTCCGGCTGCCTGAAGGAGAGGCGGCCCCGGGGCAGGGCCGCCCGCGGCGCTTAGCCCAGCAGCACGCGCAGTTGCGCGTCCGCATTCTCGCTCGGGAGCTTGCGGAAGCCGCTCTTGGCGTAGCGATGCCAGTGGCCCTGTACGGTCGCCATGATCAGCGCCGCGCGCACCGGCACGTCGGCGTCGGGCGGAAACGCGCCCTGGGTGATGGCAACCTTGAGGCACTGCCGCAGCGAGGCCTCGATGCGGTCCACCAACTGGTTGATGCGCTCCTGCAGGCGATCGTGCTCGCCCACCAGCGCTTCGCCGGTCAGCACCCGGGTCATGCCGGGATTCTTCTCGGCGAAGGACAGCAGCATGCGCACCACGGCATGCGCCTGGCGCAGCCCATGTTCTTCCTGGGTGGTGATCTGGTTGATCAGGCCGAAGACGGTCTGCTCGATGAAGCCGATCAGCCCCTCGAACATCTGCGCCTTGCTGGCGAAATGGCGGTACAGCGCCGCCTCGGAAACACTGAGCTTGGCGGCCAGCGCCGCGGTGGTGACTTTTTCCCCGCGAGGCACTTCCAGCATTCCGGCCAGCGTCTGCAGGATCTGCACCCGCCGCTCGCCCGGACGCGGGCGTTTGCGTGCCGGCGCCCCGTCCGCGCCTGCGCCCTGCCCGGCCGCGGCCGGAGCCGCACCCGATGGGCGCCCGTTACTGTGCATCATGACCCTATTCTCCGAATTCGTCGTTGGAGTTGATGCATGGATTGTACTTTTACGTTCACATAACCGGGGCGATTTACGATGCGCGCCCGCACGCGCGGCGCCGATGCCGGCAGCGCTTGCGGCGCCGTCTTGCCTTGCGGCCGCGACGGCGGGTCCTGCGTCTCGGCCGCCACCAGCGTCACCGAATGCTCTTGCGCGGCGTGCCCGGCATGCTGCCGGTCCTCGGCGTCCAGCGTGCTGCGCAGCACGGCGTCGCCGCTGACGCCGCCCGCCGCCGCGCTGGCCGGCATCGGCACATCGTGCGGGCGCGATGGCGCCAGCGTGCGCAGGTAGCCCGTCACCCAGGCAGTGCGTATGCCCGTGCCGGCATAACGCTTGAGGTGGGACAGCGTGTCCTCGACCAGGACCGCCCGGTGCGGCGCCACGCCTTGCTGGGCCAGCAGCCGGCGCAACATGCGGCGGTCCGGCTTGGGCCGCAGGTGTCCATGCACCCACATATCCTCAATCGCGACCACGCGCTCGAAACAATGCTGGATACCGGCTACCTGCATGACGGCGCGCGCATATTGCGCCGGTGCGTTGGTCACCAGGATCTTGCGCCCCGGCAAGCGGCGCAGGTGGCCGGCCAGGCCCCGCCGCACGCGCACCATTTCCGCCAGTTCGGGGAAATCATGCGCGGCGCGCAGGAAGTCGGCCGGATCCACGCCGTGGTGGCGGATCATGCCGAGCAGGGTCGCGCCATAGCGCTGCCAGTACTTCACCCGTACCTCGCTGGCGGTGGCCTCGTCGCTGCCCAGCACGCGCGCGACATACGCCGTCATCAACTGGTTGATGGCGGGAAAGATCGCGTGCGACGCGTCGTGCAGCGTGTTGTCGAGGTCGAACAGCCAGACCGTGCGGCCGGAATTGTCGCCCGCGGGGCGGCGTCGGCGCGCACCGCGCAGGCTGCGGCGCAAGGGCGGGGAAGTAGATGGCACGCGGGAAGGAAAGAGGGGGTGAGGCGGCAGCGCGCGGCGCGCGCTGCCGGGAGATGCGTTCTAGTGAGAACGGATCATGGTACCGAACGCTTGTTCGGTCAGGATTTCGAGCAACAGCGAGTGTTCGATGCGGCCATCGATGATGTGCACCGAATTGACGCCGCTCTTGGCCGCGTCCAGCGCCGACGAGATCTTCGGCAGCATGCCGCCGGAGATGGTGCCGTCGGCGAACAGTTCCTCGATCTCGCGCGCCGAGAGGTCGGTCAGCAGGTTGCCGGCCTTGTCCATCACGCCCGGGATGTTGGTCATCATCACCAGCTTCTCGGCCTTGAGGATCTCGGCCATCTTGCCGGCCACCACATCGGCGTTGATGTTGTAGGCCTGGCCGTCGTCGGAGAAACCGATCGGCGAGATCACCGGGATGAAGGCATCGTCCTGCAGCGCCTTGACCACGGCCGGGTTGATCGCTTCGATGTCGCCCACGTAGCCGATGTCGATGAAGGCGCCTGGATTCTCGCGGTCCGGCATCTTCAGGCGCTTGGCGCGGATCAGGCCGCCGTCCTTGCCGGTCAGGCCCACGGCCTGGCCGCCGTACTGGTTGATCAGCATGACGATGTCCTGCTGCACTTCACCGCCCAGCACCCATTCAACCACTTCCATGGTCTCTTCATCGGTGACGCGCATGCCCTGGATGAAGGTGCCGACCTTGCCGACTTTCTTCAGGGCTTCATCGATCTGCGGGCCACCACCGTGGACCACCACCGGATTCATGCCGACCAGCTTGAGCAGGATCACGTCGCGCGCGAAGCCGTGCTTGAGCTTTTCCTCGGTCATCGCGTTGCCGCCGTACTTGACGACGATGGTCTTGCCGTGAAACTTGCGGATATAGGGCAGCGCCTCGGCGAGGATTTCGGCCTTGAGGGCTGGGGCAATTGCGGCCACCGCGGTAGCGGCAGGCCCAGGGGTGTCGGCGTTCATGGCAAGGGACATCCGTGAGATTCAACAGGTATCATGGCAATTCTGACCGGCGGTGGGCAACGGGTTCCAGGCATTCCAGGCCCCGCATTGGCCACATCCGGCCGCGGCAGGCGCCGATTTTACAAGAAACCGCGCCGCACGCGTGCAGACGCTGGTGCGGCGGTGGCTCAAAACCGGTGCATGCGTACTGCGGCGCACCATGGCGTCCTATCCACGCAACAGTCGGCTGACAGTTTTCCACCACCGGACAGCGGCAAGAAAAATGAGCCTGGACCCCGACGATCTTAACGCCCTGCGTCCCCATCTGCTGCGCTTCGCGCGGCTGCAACTGCGTGACCAGGCGCTGGCCGAGGATACCGTCTCCGACACCCTGATAGCCGCGCTGGAGCACCCGGAGCGCTTCAGCGGCCAGTCCGCGCTGAAGACCTACCTGATCGGCATCCTCAAGCACAAGATCATCGATACGCTGCGCAGCGGCCGGCGCGAAGTGCGCCTGGCGCTCGGCGGCGACGAGGACGGCGAAGCCCAGTCGGATATCGACGCGTTCGACGCCCTGTTCGCCAAGAACGGCCATTACCATACGCCGCCTTCCGACTGGGGCAACCCCGACCGGACGCTGGAGCGGCGCGAGTTCTTCGAGATCCTGCAGCTTTGCGTGGACAAGCTGCCAGCCAAGATCGGCCGGATTTTCATGATGCGGGAATGGCTGGAACTGGAAACCGAAGAAATCTGTCAGGAACTGGAGATCACGACGACCAATGCATGGGTCATGCTGTACCGCGCCCGCATGCGCCTGCGCGAGTGCCTGGAACTGAACTGGTTCGGGCAAAAGGCATGACCGCCTGTCCGACCAAAGGAAGCCATGTCTGATACGCCACCACGAGACTCCCTGCTGCCGAACTGCCGCGAGATCCACCGCCTGACCATGGAAGGCATGGACCGCCCGCTCAGTTGGATCGAACGCGTGCGCATGCGCGGCCACTTGGCCATTTGCGACGCCTGCACCAATTTTTCGGCCCAGATGCGGCTGATGCGCGCCGCCATGAGCCGGCTCGGCCTGGACGACGAGCCGCCCAAGGACAAACCGTGAGCGATCCGGCCACGGTGCTGACGGGGCAACTGCGCCCGGTCGAGCATTGCAGCGCCTGCGGCGCCGGCTTCGTCTGCGGCTACGCCGCCGGCCTGCCGGAATGCTGGTGCGCCAGCCAGCCGCTCTTGCCCGCCCGGCGCATCGTGCCGGGCCAGCACTGCCTGTGCCCGGCGTGCCTGGGCCGCCGCCGCGAGGATGCCGGCGGCCCGGCCTGATTAGCTGGCTGCTGGCGCCGGGCTGGCCGCGCCGGTCCCGGCGAACTGCATCACCACCACGCCCAGCACCACCAGCAAGGCGCCGGCCAGGCGCCCCGGCGTCACCGCGCGAACCGCGAAGCCGGCCAGACCGAACTGGTCGAGCAGCAAGGCCCCCGCCATTTGGCCCGCCACCACCGCCGCGATAAAGCCGCCGGCGCCCAGGCGCTGGGCCAGCACCAGCGCCGCCGAGATATAGAACACGCCCGCCACGCCGCCTGCCCACATCCAGGCTGGCCCGCGCGCCGCAAGCGCCAGCGCCGGCATGGGCGCCTTGAGCAGCAACAGCAGCGGCAGCACCACCATCAGGCTGACCAGCAGCGAGGCCACGGCCGCCCACAGCGGGTGGCCCAGGCTACGCCCGAGCATGGCATTGGCGCCCGCCTGGAAGGGGATCACCGCCCCGGATGCAATAGCCACCAGTACGGGAATGAGGCCGGTCAGTGCCGGCGAAAAGTTACTGATTCCTGGCATCTGGGCATCTCCATGCGGACAAATTTGATGCCCTCAGTGTGAAATATTGCGCCGCGAATTTCCAATTCTCGTTTCATAGCGTTAATATGCGCCGCATGAATGATCTACGCGGTATCGACCTGAACCTGCTGGTGGTGCTGGAAGCACTGCTGGCCGAACGACATATTTCGCGCGCGGCGCTGCGGCTGCACCTGAGCCAGCCCGCCGTCAGCCATGCGCTAGGCCGCCTGCGCCAGTTGCTGGACGACCCGCTGCTGGTGCGCGGCCAGGGTGGCCTGGTGCCCAGCGCGCGCGCCCACGAACTGGCGGGGCCGCTGGCCGAGGCGCTGGCGCAGGTGCGCATCCTGCTGGGGCCGTCCGGCTTCCAGCCCGCCACGGCGCGCCGCAGCTTCCGCCTGGCCATGTCCGACTACGGCGCCATGGCACTGCTGCCCGGCCTGCTGCGCGCGGTGCGCAAGATCGCGCCGGGGATCGACCTGGTGGTCAGCCAGGCCAGCCGCGAGGCCATGACGGCCAAGGTGGCCGACGCAGAGATCGACCTGGCGCTGGGCGTGTTCACGCAGACGCCGGAAGGCGTGCGCAGCACCGAACTGTTCGAAGAAACCTATGCCTGCATGGTGGACGCGGCCACGGTGCGCGGCCTGGGCAAGCTGGATCAGGTCGCCTACCTGGCCCGCTCGCATGTGCTGGTGGCAGCCCACAGCGAGCGCGTGGATGCCATCGATGCCGCCGTGGCCAAGGTCGGCGGGCGGCGCAAGATTGCCTGCGTGTTGCCCCACTGGAGCGTGGCACCGGCGTTGATTGCCGGCACCAACCTGGTCCTGACCACGGCGCGCCGCAGCCTGGCCGCGTTCGAGGAGGACCCGCGCTTCGCGGTGTTCGATCCGCCCTTCCCTTTGCCGGGCTTTGTCTTCAGCCTGATCTGGCACGACCGCACCGACGCCGATCCCGGCCATAGCTGGTTGCGCGAGCGCGTCATGGCGGTGGCCGCAGGGGACGAACCCGACGACGCGATCAGCCTGCGCAGCTAGGCAGCAGCCGGGCTGCCGGGCTGCCCGTAGCGCTTCAGTGCTTGTGGTCGCCGTGCGAGCCGGCGGCAGGCGCCGCGGCAGCAAGGTCGCGCACTTCGGCGTCGACCTTCTGCTCGATCACCTTGCCGCCTTGTTCGATCTTGAGCGTAAGCGGCACGGTATCGCCCTTCTTCAGCGGCGCCTTGAGGCCCATCAGCATCACGTGATAGCCGCCCGGCTTGAGTTCGACATCCTGCATGCGCGGCAGGTCGAGCGCGCCGATGGCGCGCATGCGCATCACGTTGCCATCCATCTTCATCTCATGGACCTCGGCCGTGGCGGCCGCCGGCGTGCTCACGCCGACCAGCTTGGCGGGCTCGTGGGCATGCAGGGTCATGAAGACGCCGGTGGCGGTCTGCGCCGGCACGGTGCCGCGCGCCCAGGCGTTGCTGACGTCGACCTGGGCGAAAGCGGCGTTCGAGCACAGCGCGGCGAGCAGGGCGGCGGGCACCGCGGCGAGGAATCTGGCTTGCATCGGGATCATCTCCACTGAACATCACAAAGGAATCATTAGACCATGTCGTCCATGGCGGTGCGAGCCAGGCGGCACGCCCCGCAGCTAACCGGCCAGTCTGGCAGCGCGTGCGCCGCCGACCAATGCGGCACGGTGTCGCACAGGGCGGGCCCGGCCCTTGTCGTTGTTAAACTCGCGGCATGGATACCACCGCAGCCGTGCCGCCAGACACGGCCACCTCCCACCCCGGCCCTGGTCCCGGTCCCGCTACAAGCCACACCGCGGGCTTTGCCCCGGTGCGCCACAACCTCATGAGCCTGCGCCGCCTGTTCTGGCTGCGCTGGGCGCTGATGGGCGGGCAGTCGGTGCTGCTGGTGTCTTGCGAGTCGGTGGCCGGCGTGATCCTGCCATATAGCCCGCTGCTGGCGATCCTCTCCCTGCAGGCGGTGTTCAACCTGCTGACCGGCCTGCGCCTGCGCATGCACGCCGGCCGTGGCACCATGCCCAGCGACGCCGAGCTGATGGGCCAGCTGATGGTCGACCTGACGGCGCTGTCGGCCAACCTGTTCTTCACCGGCGGCGCGACCAATCCCTTTGTGTCGTTCTACCTGCCGGGCCTGGCGATCGCGGCCGCCATCCTGCCGTGGCGCAACGTGATCGCGCTCGCGGTCTACGCGATGGCCTGCTACAGCCTGATGCTGATCGAGTATGTGCCGCTGAACCTGCGCAACCCGGACAATGCCGTCAACTACCACCTGGCGGGCATGTGGCTCAACTTCGTCGCCAGCGCGACCATGATCGCGGTGTTCGTGGCGCGGCTGTCCGGCGTGCTGCGCCAGCGCGATGCCGAGCTCAACCTGGCGCGCGAGCAGTTGCTGCGCGATGCGCGCGTCGAAGCGCTGAACGACCAGGCCGCCGCGGTCGCCCACGAGATCGGCACGCCGCTGGCCACGCTGGCGGTCATCGCCGGCGAGTTGCGCGCCGATGCCGCGGACCCGCGCCTGCGCGGCACGCAGGTGTCCGCCTACCTGCCTGACCTGCAGACCATGGAACAGCAGCTGGAGCTGTGCAAGTCGATCCTGGCGCGCCTGCGCGACGACCACGAGACCGCGGCGCCGCAGCGCATCGATGCGTGGCTGGACGGCTACGTCGAGCGCTGGCAGTTGCGCCACCCGCATGCCCGCCTCGAAGCCAATGCCATCGGCGAGGCAGCCGCGCTGCCGGTCGAGGCCGCGCGCGTCGGGCAGATCCTGACCATCCTCCTGGACAACGCCGCGCGCAGCCAGCTGGCCGCGGGGCACGAGCAGATTCCGCTGCGCCTGGCGATCTCGCTGGAGAACCACGGCGCGCTGCCGACGCTGACGTTCCGCGTGACCGACCGCGGCCTCGGCATCCCGCCGTCGCAACGCGCCCGGCTCGGCGAAGCCCCTGTGGCCAGCATGCACGGCGGCCAGGGCATCGGCGTGTACCTGGCGCAAAGTGCCGCCCAGCAAATGGGTGGACGGCTGGCCTGGCACGACCACCACGAGGGCGGCACCGTGGCCGAACTGCGCCTGCCCGCCCCCTCTCCGGCATCCTTCCCGGATGCCGCTCCGTTTGCCTCACCCCTGACAACGAATCCGCGATGACCGACGCCCTCAATAATCCCGCCGCCGACGGCGCCAGCGACGGCGCGCCCTTCCTGGTCGTCGACGACGATGCCGTCTTCGCCGGCGCGCTGGCGCGCGCGCTGACGCGCCGCGGTTATGCAGTGCAGATCGCGCACAACCGCCAGCAGGCGCTGGCACTCGCCGCGCAAACGCCGTTTGCCTATATCACCCTGGACCTGCACCTGAGCGCGCCGCCGGAAGCCGGCAGCACCGCGCCGGCGGAGTCCGGCCTGCAACTGGTCGCCCCGCTGCGGGCCGCCTTGCCCGATGCGCGCATCCTGGTGCTGACCGGCTATGCCAGCATCGCCACCGCAGTGGCGGCGGTCAAGCATGGGGCTGACGAGTACCTGGCCAAGCCGGCCAATGTGGATTCGATCCTGACGGCGCTGATGGCCGGGGTATCGGAAGACGCGGCCGAAGCCGCCATGGAGGAGCCGGTGCCGCTATCGGTGGCACGGCTGGAGTGGGAGCATATCCAGCGGGTGCTGGCCGAGCACGACGGCAATATCTCCGCCACCGCGCGCGCGCTCAACATGCACCGGCGCACGCTGCAACGCAAACTGGGCAAGCGGCCGGTGTCGCGCTAACGTCCGCTAGCGTCCGCTGCCGCCAATCGCACGGCGGCGTCTTGCGCAGCAGCTCGCCGCTGCCCGCGCTCAGAGGCGCAACTGCACGTAGTCCCAGTCCAGATCGTCCTCTCGACCGGAGGCTTGCTCGGCCACGCGCAGGGCGTCGCTGGCATGGCGATCGGCACGCGAGCCCAGGTCGCCGGCCTGCACCGCCAGTTCCACCGCGGCTTGCGGGACGGCGCGGGTGGCAGGCTTGAGCGCCACGGACGCGCCCGACTGGCGCAACGCGGGCGCCGCCTCCGGGCGCGCGCACAGGAACACGGTTGCAGCGGCGAGGCCGCACAGCACCCCGAACGAAGACAGTAGCTCGCGTTTCATTTCGGTTCTCCTGCCTGGTTGGTTTGTGAGTAGGTGAATGCGGGCCGGTGAGCGGCGGTGGCGGCGAATTCGCGAATCCGCTTGGGAGCGATCGGGATTCCGTGACTCGCAGAACCGGCGCCGCGCCGCTGAAAACCCGCCGGACATGCATCGCGACGGGTGGTAACCGGCCGGCTGCGATCATTGGACCGAGCCGGCCGCCACTTTGGCATTGCATCGCTGTGCGCACCAGTGCGCTTACGAATGCTTACCTGCTTTACTTTTGTCTTTTTATCTTTACTTTTTCAAGCTTTACCAGCTTGTGTCACGCTCCCACGCCTTCAGCTCATCTTCCACGCGCTCCTTGGTATAGCCGTAGCGCTCCTGAATCCGGCCGGCAAGCTGATCCCGCTTGCCCTGGATCTGAGTAAGGTCGTCGTCGGTGAGCTGGCCCCACTTCTCCTTCACCTTACCCTTGGCCTGATCCCACTTTCCTGCGATCTGGTCCCAATTCATGGTCGACTCCTGGTTCGTGTTTGCCGCGATCAGCCCGCAGACGGGCTGATCGGGTATTAGGTGCGTGGCTATGACTTACTTGGCGTACTTGGTCTTCACGTTGGCCTGGCACTTGTCCTTGGCATCGCCGGACATGGCATCGCACTTTTCCTTGTCAGCCTTGTAGGCAGCGTCCACGGTGTCCTTCCTGGCATCGGCGCGCGCTTCGGCTACGTCCGTGCTGGTGCCGGTAGCAGCAGCCTTCTCGACCTTGGCCACGCCGAGGGCTTGCTCGTGGGCAGCCTTGGCTTCCTTCACGCACACGTCCTTGTCATTGCCCTTCTTGTCGTCGCACGTTTCCTTGGCCACGCTGTAGTCGCCATCCGCCTTGACCTTGTCCGCCTTGGCGCGCGCCTTTTCCGTGCCATCGCGGGCGGCCTCGGCGTTGGCCTTGGCCACGCTTTCGTCGCGCTTCGCTTCCTTCACGCAAACATCCTTGGCGTTGTCCTTGAGGCTGTCGCACTGGGCGCGCGCAGCCTTGTAGTTGGCGTTAGCGGTTTTCACGGCCGCGTCGTAGTCCGCTTTGGAACCTGCTGGTGTGGCATGCGCCAGCGTAAAGGCGGCAGGGCCGGCAAACATCATCGAACACACTGCTGCGCTCAGCCATTTCTTCATCATGTCGTGCTCCTTTTTCAGTGGCGGAATATTGTGGAGAGCGGCCTCGTCGTCAGGCACCTGCCTGGTGCGATCCGCGTTTGCCCACACCGTAGATTCAGAGTACGCACAGGCCCTTCGCGCAATCAGGTGTCACGCTCCGAAAGCCGCGTAAGACAAATCCGACATGATTCCCGGGCCACACAGCCCTGCGGCGCTCCGCCGCAGCGCCGGGGAGCGCCATCGGCGCTAGACTGGCGCGCTTCCCTGGAGAATCCACATGACCGCATCCCGCCTGCTGCCCGCAGTAACCATCGCACTGGCCTCGCTCGGCGCAAGCTGGGCCCCCGCAGCGCTCGCGCACATCGTGTTCGGGCAGAAGACCGCCACCGCGGGCAGCTACTTCAAGGGTGCGCTGATGGTGGGCCACGGCTGCAACGGCAGCGCCACGCGCGCCATTACCGTGACTATCCCGGAAGGCGTGCAAGGCGCCCATCCGCAACCCAAGGCAGGCTGGCAACTGGAAGTGAAACGCGCGCCGCTGGCCAAGCCCTATACCTCGCACGGCAAGACCGTGAGCGAGGACGTGCGCACGCTGCGGTGGTTCGCCGGCTCGCTGGCCGACGCGCATTTCGATGAGTTCGTGATGTTGATGAAGCTGCCGGAGCAGGCAGGCAAGCTGTATTTTCCGGTGGTGCAGGAGTGCGAGGACGGCCGCACCGAGTGGACACAAATCCCCGCCGACGGCCAGAGCCTGCGTGAGCTGAAAACGCCTGCGGCGGAACTGGAACTGACCGCGCCGATGCCGGCAGGGCATGTGCACGCGCATTGAACGGGCACAGCAAACGACAAAAAGGGCGCACCGTGATGCGCCCTTTTTGATGCTGACTGCTATCGACTACAGCACGTAGCGCGACAGGTCTTCGTTGCCGGCGAGATCGCCCAGGCGTTCGTCCACATAGGCTGCATCGATGGTGACAGTCTCGCCCGAGGATCTGGTAGCGTGGAAGGACAGGTCCTCCAGCAGCCGCTCCATGACGGTGTACAAGCGGCGCGCGCCGATGTTCTCGACCTTCTCGTTGACCGAGAAAGCAATCTCGGCGAGGCGGCGGATGCCGTCCGGCGCGAACACCAACTGGACCTGCTCCGTGTTCAGCAGCGCCTGATATTGCTTGGTCAGGCTGGCGTCGGTCTGGGTCAGGATGGCTTCGAAGTCGGATACCGACAGCGATTCCAGCTCGACCCGGATCGGGAAGCGGCCCTGCAGTTCGGGGATCAGGTCGCTGGGCTTGGACAGGTGGAAAGCACCCGAGGCAATGAACAGGATGTGGTCGGTCTTGATCATGCCGTACTTGGTGTTGACCGTCGTGCCCTCGACCAGCGGCAGCAAATCGCGCTGCACGCCCTGGCGCGACACTTCGCCGCCGCCCAGTTCGCTGCGGCTGGCGATCTTGTCGATCTCGTCCAGGAACACGATGCCGTTCTGCTCCACATTGGCGACCGCCTTATGCTTGACCTCTTCGTCATTGAGCAGCTTGGCGGCTTCCTCGTCGATCAGCAGCTTGAAGGCCTCGTGCACCTTCATCTTGCGGCGCGCCTTCTTGCCCTGGCCGAGGCCCGCGAACATGGTGCGGATCTGCTCGGTCATGTCTTCCATGCCCGGAGGGCCCATGATGTCCATATTGGGCGAGCCGGCGGAAACCTCGAGCTCGATCTCCTTGTCGTCGAGCTGGCCTTCGCGCAATTTCTTGCGGAACACCTGGCGGGTGTTGGAATCCTTTTCCTCGGGCTGGTTGAAGCCGATATCGCGCGGCGGCGGCAGCAGTACGTCGAGCAGGCGGTCCTCGGCGGCTTCCTCGGCCTTGGTGCGCACCTTTTTCATTTCGGATTCGCGGGCTTGCTTGACCGCCATCTCGGCGAGGTCGCGCACGATCGTATCGACGTCGCGGCCTACGTAGCCCACCTCGGTAAACTTGGTGGCCTCGATCTTGATGAACGGCGCATCGGCCAGCTTGGCCAGGCGGCGCGCGATCTCGGTCTTGCCGACGCCGGTCGGTCCGATCATCAGGATGTTCTTGGGCGTGATTTCCTGACGCAGGGGCTCTTCCACCTGCTGCCGGCGCCAGCGGTTGCGCAGCGCGACCGCTACCGCCTTCTTGGCCTTGTTCTGGCCGATGATGTGCTTATCGAGTTCGGAAACAATTTCCGACGGGGTCATGGTATGCGACATGGTATCCGTTCAGTGGAAGACGGGCCGGAGCGCGGCGGCCCCCGGTCCCAGGCGGCCGCGCGTCGAGGGACTACGCGGCCGTCCGACGCTCATTCCAGCGTCTCGATGACGAAATTGGTGTTGGTGTAGATGCAGAGTTCGCCGGCGATGCCCAGCGACTTCTCCACGATGTCCTTGGGTGAAAGCTCGGTGTTCTCCACCAGCGCCTTGGCCGCCGACTGCGCGTAGGCGCCGCCCGAGCCGATCGCGGCCACGCCGCCCTCGGGGTCGAGCACGTCGCCGTTGCCGGTGATCACCAGGGTGGTGTCGCGGTCGGCCGTGATCAGCATGGCTTCGAGCCGGCGCAGCGCGCGGTCCGAGCGCCAGTCCTTGGCGAGGTCGACGGCGGCGCGGGTCAGGTTGCCCTGGTACTTCTCCAGCTTGGCCTCGAAGCGATCAAGCAGCGAGAAGGCATCCGCGGTGCTGCCGGCAAAGCCGACCAGTACCTTGCCGTTGTAGATGCGCCGCACCTTGCGTGCGGTGCCCTTCATCACAATATTGCCAAGAGTGACCTGGCCGTCACCGCCGACTGCAACCTGGTTGCCGCGCCGGACGCTGACGATGGTAGTGCCGTGATACTGTTCCATGGTGGCTTCGCGAGAATATGTCTTGGACGTAGGTGGCGACGGGTGCGGCCGAATTCAAGGGCCACCGCGCCGGCCATCCCTGGCGCCCCCTGCCGGACCGAAAGCAACCAGATCAATATAGACGAGCAGGCCACAGCAAGCGCGGGGGCGCGGCAAGCCGGGGGATGAATCGGGATAGGGGCGGTCAGGTAATCTGACCGGTCCCCTCCCACACCACCTGGCATGCGGGTCCGCACCAGGCGGTTGGAATGGTTGAGGTCGTCAGGCTTGTGTTGCTCCCGACCCGACGCCCAGGCTTGCCTTTGTCCGGTTCGGCGGAACTGATTCCTCGCTGCCGGGGCCTGTCGGGCTTCACCCTATCCACCCTACCGACGAGCTTCGCTCTCGCGAACATCTGAGGCGCTTCACTTCCGATAACCAGAGGGCTCCCCCTCCCATTTCTTCGGCCCTTCGCCGGCAGCTTTAGCTTTCCCAGCCACGCCGCCCAACTACTTTGGCCTCTGCTGACTCCTCGCTCCGACTCGACGTCGTTGCCCTTTCAGGCATGAGGCGAGGCCTCCCCAGGTAAGAACGCACTCCTTCACCGCACAGCCGCTGCATTTACGCCACTTCGCCTTGGTCACAAGAGCTTCGCGGTTTCTTGCCCGCTCGCCCTGCTCGGCAGCGCCTTCTATGCAGTTCTTGTCCATCGGCTCGCGATTTACGCTCCACGCTTCCTCCCCACACTCGGTCGCCCTCATGCGGTTGCGCTTCACTTCATTCGCCGTGACCAGCTTATGGCGGGACTTACACCCGCAGGAGTGCGCCCATGCTGGGCGCACAAAACAAAAAGGCCACGCATCGCGCGTGGCCCTTTCTGCATCCGGGGGCTCGCGCCCCGCGGGTGGCGGTAATCAATCCGCGTAGACGCCGGCCTTCTTGATCACCGGGCTCCACTTGCCGATTTCCGCCGACAGGAAGGTCTTCAGCGAATCCGGCGTGGCGCGCTGGGCGGGCACTGCCTCCGCACCCAGCTCGGCCATCTTGGCCCGGAAGGTCGGGTCCGTCACGGCCTTCTGCAGTGCGGCGGAGAGCTTGTCCACCACCGGCTTGGGCGTGCCCTTGGGCGCGTACATGGCGTGCCAGATCTTCACTTCGACACCAGGCAGGCCCTGCTCGGCGGCCGTCGGGATGTCCTTGAAGGCTTCCACGCGGCGGCTCTGCATGGCGGCGTACGGCTTGAGCGCACCCGCCTTGAGCTGGCCGGCGATATTGGTGGTCTGGTCGCACATCAGGTTGACCTGGCCGCCCAGGATATCGGTCAGCGCCGGCGCCGTGCCCTTGTAGGGCACGGTGGTCAGGTCGGTCTGGATCGCGCTCAGGAAGAGCAGGCCGCACAGGTGCGAGGCCGAGCCGATGCCGGCGTTGGCCATCGACAGCTTGCTGGCATTGGCCTTGATATAGGGCAGCAGTTCCTTGAAGCTGGCGGGCGGCAGGTTCTTGTTGCCGATCATCACCATCGGCACGTCGGCGATCTCGCCCACGGTTTCGAAGTCCTTGAGCGGATCGAAACCGAGGTTGCGGTACAGCGCCGGCGCGGTGGACATGCCGATATGGTGGATCAGGATGGTGTAGCCATCGCCCTTGGCCTGCGCAACCTTCTTGGCGCCGATGGTGCCGCCCGCGCCGCCCAGGTTCTCGATCACCATCGTGGTACCCAGGTGCTTGGACATGATCATGACCAGTTCGCGCGACACCTTGTCGGTCGGGCCGCCCGCGGCGAACGGCACCACCACCGAGACCGGCTTGCCGCCCGGGAACTCCTGTGCCTGCGCGCCCGCATGCATCCCCATCACGCCGACCGTCAGCGCGGCAGCCACAAACTGTGCAACTCGTTTCATGCTTTCTCCTGGATACCCTTCTGTTCCCGTCCCGGCACTGCCCCGGCCGGAGTGGCGCGCCCTGTCGGGCACGACCGCCCCTGCGCCGCCGGCCCGATCGGGGCGGCGGCGCCGACCATGACGCGGGCGCAGCGCATACGGCCGGCGCGGCTTGGGCCGCGCGACCGGAGCGCAATGCTATCAATGTCGAAAAATGGCAAATATCCGGAAATACCCGCTAAGACATTTCTTCGACGCGACACACCAAATGTATTCAATGCGCTACAGACAGGTCTTGAGCTGGCTCAACAGGGGCTCAACAGGGGCTCAACAGAAGAAGGCGAGCATTTCCTCCTGCAGCACCCCTGGCGCTTCCTCGGGGATGTAGTGCCCGCACGGGACCGCGCGGCCGCTGACATCGCTCGCCACCTCCTGCCACAGCGACAGCGGCTCGAAACAGCGCGCCACCACGCCGTGCTCGCCCCACAGCACGCGCAGCGGGCAATCGATCCCGCGGCCATCCGCGCGGTCGGCGCGGTCGTGGTCCAGGTCGATGGTGGCGGCCGCACGGTAGTCCTCGCACATGGCGTGCACATGGGCCGGATCGCGCATGGCGGCCGTGTAGGCGGCCATCGCGTCGGGCACGAAGGGACTCAGGCCGGCGTGGCGCAGGCCCATCAGCTTGTTAAGGTAGAACTCCGGCTCGGCATTGATCAGCGTCTCCGGGAACGGCGCCGGCTGGATCAGGAAGAACCAGTGCCAGTAGGCGGCGGCAAACGCCATGCTGGTGCGTTCGTACATGGCCAGCGTAGGGGCGATGTCGAGCAGCATGGCGCGCGAAACCCGGCCGGGGTGGTCCACGCACAAGCGGTGCGCCACGCGGGCGCCGCGGTCGTGGGCGCATAGCGCGAAGACGTTAAAGCCCAGGCGCGCCATCACCTCCACCTGGTCCTGTGCCATCGCGCGCTTGCTGTAGTTCTCGTGGCCGGCGTTGCCCGGCGGCGCACTGCTGCTGCCATAGCCGCGCAGGTCGGTGGCAATGACGGTGAAACGGTCGGCCAGCGCCGGCGCCACCTTGTGCCAGATCAGGTGGCTCTGCGGATGCCCGTGCAGCAACAGCAGGGGTGGGCCCGAGCCGCCCCGAGCGCCGGCGATGGCGACCTCGCCGAGCTGCATGCGGAAAGGCTCGAAATTGGGAAACAGCAGGGCGCTGGCATCGTTCTGCATTCGGGTCTCCTCGGAATCTCCGGAAATACGGCCGGTCTGCGGCGCCTATGCTTGCCCTTGCGCCTCGCGTGCCGCCTGCTGGCGATGATAGACGCAAAGCGGGCGGGCGGCGGCAAAGGCATCAAGCGGCACCGAGTTGACGCAACTGAATTGCATCACCTGTGACGCTATGGTTAAATCGGTCCATGAGCAGCAGCCCCTCCCCCACCCAGGACGTGCCTTCCTCCGCCATGACACCCGCGCCGGGCACCCTGGACGCCGCCCACGAGCGCCTGCGCGAGCTGGGCGCCCGTGTGACCCAGCCGCGCCTTGGCATCCTGGCCTGCCTGATGGAAAGCCATGAGCCGCTGACCCACCAGGCCGTGATCGACCGCATGCCGGCCGACGGCGAAGCGATCGACCGCGTTACCGTCTACCGCGTGCTCGACTGGCTGGTCGAGCAGGGACTGGCCCAGAAGCGGGCCGGCCACGACCGCGTATTCCGCTTCAGCCTGGTCGAGCACGAGGCAGCCCGCGCGCAAGTGCACCGGCAGCACAGCCATTTCCACTGCAACCGCTGCGACCGCACATTCTGCCTGGACGGCGTCAGCGCGCCGGCGCAGGCCGCGCCCAAGGTGCCCAGCGGCTTTGCCGTGGAGCACGTGGAACTCACCGTCAACGGCGTTTGCGCCGAATGCGGCGCACGCACCCATGGCCGGCAAGGCTGAGCGAGGGGGCTGCTTGCCCGCCCCGCACAAGAACGGATAAAAGTTATTCAGACCACACTTACCCGCGCGCACGACAGGCCAAGCGGCATCCCTTCCCGGAGAAAACAATGTCCAAACTGACCCCGGTCACCATCCTGACCGGCTTCCTCGGCAGCGGCAAGACCACCCTGCTCAAGCGCATCCTGAACGAGCAGCACGGCATGAAGATCGCCGTGATCGAAAACGAGTTCGGCGAAGAAAACATCGACAATGAGATCCTGGTGCAGGATGGCCGCGAGCAGATCGTGCAGATGAGCAACGGTTGCATCTGCTGCACCATCCGCGGCGACCTGGTGGCGGCGCTGTCGCAACTGATGACCCGGCGCGATGCCGGCGAGATCGATTTCGACCGGGTGGTGATCGAAACCACCGGCGTGGCCAACCCCGGCCCGGTGGCCCAGACGTTCTTCATGGACGATGAGATCGCCCAGCGCTACCTGCTCGACGCCGTGATCACCCTGGTGGACGCCAAGCACGCCAACCAGCAACTCGACAAACAGGAAGAGGCGCAGCGCCAGGTCGGCTTTGCCGACGCAATCTTCATCACCAAGGCGGACCTGGTGGCGGAAGACGACATCGGCGACCTGCGCCACCGCCTGCTGCACATGAACCCGCGCGCGCCAGTGCGCACGGCGCATTTCGGCGAAGCGCCGATCGACACCATTTTCGACCTGCGTGGCTTCAACCTGAACGAAAAACTGGAAATCGACCCGGATTTCCTGCGCGCCGAGGCCGAAGAGCACGATCACGACCATGGGCACGAGCACGCCCACGGCGAGCATTGCGGCGACGATTGCGGCCATGACAACCACGACCACCACGGTCACGGCCACAAGCACAACCACCACCACCATCACCATCACGCCGACCGCATCGGCTCCTTCGTCTTCCGTAGCGAAAAACCCTTCAACTACGGCAAACTGGAGGAATTCCTGTCCGGCATCCTGTCGGTCTACGGGGAAAAGCTGCTGCGCTACAAGGGCGTGCTCTATATGGACGCGGTGGACCGGAAAGTGGTCTTCCAGGGCGTGCACCAGTTGATGGGCAGCGATATCGGCGCCAAATGGGGCGATGAAACCCCCGGCACCAAAATGGTCTTCATTGGCGTGGACCTGCCCAAGGACGCCATCCTGAAGGGCCTGGCCACCTGCCTGGCCTGAGCCCGCCGGACCCCGCCGCCCGCCCTGACGCCCCCCTCCACCGGAGGGAGGCGGGGATATCAGGGAAAACTCCCCGCTTTTCTCCCATATCTCCAAATTTTTTGTTCAAGTACAATAGGCTGGATTTAGTGCGGGTAACGTAGCCTTTTGTCCTTTGGTCATGGCGCCCGCAATGCAGGGCGGCGGTCGTCGTCAGCATGAGGCGGGCTGCCGGCAGGTGCGGTCGCAGTGCTTGATGCGGAGACCGCCCTCCGCTTGGGCACCCGTCACGCGCCGTCATCGATCGACGCGAGAGAGAGGTGTCCCATGGTAGCCGCAACGAAAACGAAAGAAAGCCGCAGCAAAAGCAGCAGCGCTGCGGCCGAGACGCTGAAGGCGCAGTCCATGGAGGCTGCGCCTGCTCCCCGCGGCAGTACGGCGCACGCCGGTGCGGGCGAGGCCAAGGGAGGCACGCAAAGCAGCAAGACTGCAGCCAGCCAGAGCGAAACGTCCGCACCGCGCAAGCGGCCGGACACTGCACCCGAGCGGACCAAGACGCCGCCGGTCGCACCAACAAGAGAATCAGCAGCAACCATGAGCAGCAATAAACTTCTGACTGAAGCTGAAATCCTGAAGATGGGCGACAAGGATTACATGAACGAGGCGCAACTCGCCTTCTTCAAACATCGCCTTGAGCAGCTGCGCGACGATATCCTGAAGAACGCCGATCAGACCACCGAGCATCTGCGCGAAACGGTCATCGTGCCGGATCCGGCCGACCGCGCCACCATCGAGGAAGAGCACGCGCTGGAACTGCGCACGCGCGACCGCGAGCGCAAATTGCTCAAGAAGGTGGAGCAATCCCTGGCCCGCATCGAATCCGGCGACTATGGCTGGTGCGAGGAAACCGGCGAGCCGATCGGCGTGCCGCGCCTGCTGGCGCGCCCCACCGCCACGCTCTCGCTGGAAGCCCAGCAGCGCCGCGAACTTCGCCAGAAGCTGTTCGGCGACTGATCCGCAGCCTGCCCGCGCAGCCCGACGGCCCGGTTCTCCGGGCCGTTTTGCTTGGGCACATGCCACCGGCCGGGCAAGGCGCCCTTTCGTCTTTCGCCTTTGTGGTGTCACAGTCACGGGCCTATCATTAGGAACGGCGGGATTCTTGCGGCCAACGCGCCCTGAATTGCCTGCTTTCCCGACCGCTTTCTGATACAGTCGCAACTTTGTTGCAATAACGCGCGCCGCCCTGCCCCGGCGCGCCTCGATGCCATGGCCGATCGCCTGCCCGTCACCGTGCTATCCGGATTCCTCGGTGCCGGCAAGACTACCCTGCTCAATCATGTACTAGCCAACCGCGAAGGCAAGCGGGTGGCTGTGATCGTCAACGACCTGGCCGATGTCAACATTGATGCCCGGCTGCTTGGCGACGGCATGCTGGCGCAGGCGGGCGAGCGCCTGATCGAACTGACCAACGGCTGCATCTGCTGCACGCTGCGCGAGGACTTGCTGACCGAGATCGGCAAACTGGCGCGCGAGGGCCGCTTCGATTACCTGCTGGTGGAGTCGACGGGCGTGGCCGAGCCGCTGCCCATCGCCGAAACCTTCACCTTCGAGGACGAGCACGGCGTGGCGCTGGACAGCATCGCCCGCCTCGACACCATGGTGACGGTGGTCGATGCCGCCCACTTCCTGCAGGATTTCAACGAAGCCGATTTTCTCCAGGACCGTGGCCAGGCCCGCGACGAGGACGACGACCGCACGGTGGTCGACCTACTGATCGAGCAGGTTGAGTTCTGCGACGTGATCGTGCTCAACAAGCTCGACCTCGTCGGCGAGACCGAGCGCGAGCGCCTCGCCGGCATCCTGCATTCGCTCAACCCGCGCGCCAGCATCGTACCGGCGAGCTTCGGCGAAGTGCCGCTGGACAGCATTCTCGACACCGGCCGCTTCGACTTCGATGCCGCCGCCGCGGCGCCGGGCTGGCTGGCCGAACTGCGCGGCGAGCACGTGCCGGAGAGCGAGGCCTACGGCATCGGCAGCTTTGTCTACCGCCGCCGCCGCCCCTTCCATCCGCAGCGCTTTGCCGACCTGATCCATACCGAGTGGCTGCGCGAGCATGGCACTGTGCTGCGCTCCAAGGGCTTCTTCTGGCTGGCCACGCGCATGCACGCGGCCGGCACCTGGGGCCAGGCCGGCGGCGTATGCCGCCACGGCGGCGCCGGCGCCTGGTGGGCCGCGCTGGACCCGGCCGAATGGCCGGACGACGAAGCAGGCCGCGCCGGACTGGTAGCCGACATGACGGTGGACGGCAAACCCGCCCTCTATGGCGATCGCCGGCAGGAACTGGTGCTGATCGGCCAGGATCTGGACCGCCCCGCGCTCGAGGCCCTGCTCGATGCCTGCCTGCTGACCGATGCCGAAATGGCGGACGGCCCCGACGCCTGGGCGCAGTACGCCGACCCGTTCCCGAGCTGGGATGACGGCCTGGAGGGCGAGGGCGACGATCACGAGCATGGTGAGGACTGCGGTTGCGATGACCACGGTCATCACCACGTGCACGGTCACGGCGGGCATGGGCACTAACCCCCTGCCGCTCTGGCAACGCCTGCAGCGCCGCCGCGCCCGCGGCCTCGGCCTGTGGCCGGCCCTATGGCTGGCGCTGTGCCTTCTGCTGGCCCAGCATGCCGGCCTGACGCACCGCATCCATCACGGCGGGCTGCTCAGCCCGCCACAGCAGGCGAACACCAGTAATGGCGAGCCTGGCCCTGGCCACGACAGAGCCGCTGTCACGGCCTCCGGCACCGACGCGATCCAGGCCGCCGACCCCGGCCAGCCCTTCTCGCTGAAGCTGGCAGGGCACTTCTGCGTCTTGTTCGATGGCGCCACAGTGGCCGCCAGCCATTGCGGCACGCCGGTCATGCCGGCGCTCACGCACCTGCAATCGCCGGTTCCGTTCAGCGTCGGCTGGCGCCGGCCTGACCTGCAGCATCCCCAGCCTTTCCGCTCGCGCGCACCCCCGGCCGTTCACGCTCAAGCCTGAACCCCGGGCGGCGGCCACCCTGCCGCTGCTCGCCGCCTGACGCAACGCGCCACGCTTCCGAACCGCCCTGCCCGCCGCCGCCCAGCGCATTTCGCGCCGGGCGGCGCATGGCCGGCGCTCGCATGCCAGCGCCCAGCGTTCGATAGCATCCAAGAACACCGCGAGCCATGTCTTTCCGCCTCCAACAAGAACACCGCGTGCGGCGCACGCCGCTCGCCGCCATTGCGGCCCTGATCGCCTCCGCCTCCGTTTCCACCGGCGCCTTCGCGCAAGGCGCCCCCGCCGCTCCGGCACCTGCCGCTGCCAGCGAAGCAACGCCGGCGCCCTCGGCCACCCTGCGCGAGGTGGTCGTCACCGCCAACCCGCTGGGCAGCGAGCTCACCGACCTGGTGGCGCCGGTCTCCTCCCTCGGCGGCGATGCCCTCACCGTGCGCCAGGGCAGCACGCTGGGCGACACCCTGGACAAGCTGCCGGGCGTGTCCTCCAGCTACTTCGGCCCCAATGCCAGCCGCCCGATCATTCGTGGCCTGGACGGCGACCGCATCAAGGTGCTGCAGAACGGCGGCAGCACCATCGACGCTTCCACGCTGTCCAACGACCACGCCGTGGCGCTCGACCCGCTGGTGGCCGAACGCATCGAAGTGGTGCGCGGCCCGGCCGCGCTGATGTACGGCGGCAACGCCATCGGCGGCGTGGTCAACGTCATCGACAACCGCATTCCCAAGGAGCCGATCGAGGGCATCGGCGGCGCGGTCGAAGCCAGCGCCACCGCCGGCGGCGACGTCGCGCGCAACTCCAGTGGCCTGATCGAGGCCGGCAACGGCCAGTTCGCCATCCACGCCGATGCATTCGTGCGCAAGACCAGCGACCTGCACATTCCCGGCTACGCCCGCAGCGCCGCCCTGCGCAACAGCCAGCCGCTCCCGGACGGCGAAAGCGAGGCCTACGGCCGCCTGCCCAACACCAGTTCGCAGCAGCAAGGCGGCTCGCTGGGCGGCTCCTACACCTGGGCCGACGGCTTCGTCGGCGCCAACTACAGCGAATATCACAACGCATACGGCACGCCGGCCGAGGACAACGTGCGCCTCCAGATGCACCAGCAACGTTTCGCGCTGGAGGGCGAGGCTCGCAACCTGACAGCCAATACCGGCGGCTTTATCGAATCGGTCAAGGGCAAGTTCAGCTATACCGACTACGAGCACAAGGAAATCGAGGGGGGCCAGACCGGCACCATCTTCAAGAACAACGGCTGGGATGCGCGCTTCGAGGCCAAGCACGCGCGTATCGGCAACATGACGGGCGTGATCGGCACCCAGTTCGCTTCGACTCGCTTCTCGGCGCTCGGCGAGGAGGCCTTCGTGCCGACCACCGATACCGACAATGCCGCGCTGTTCATCTTCGAGGAAATGCCGCTGACCGCCGACGGCGACCTCAAGCTCAACCTGGGCGGCCGCATGGACCACACCAGCCTGAAGTCCTACGCCAACGGCAACGACCGTTTCGCCGACGCCAGCCGCAGCTTCAACGCCGGCAGCGCCTCGGCCGGCCTGCTCTACAAGCTGGCGCCGGCCTGGTCGCTGACCAGCAATCTGGCCTACACGGAGCGCGCTCCCACCTTCTACGAGCTGTACGCCAACGGCCCCCACCTGGCCACCGGCTCATGGGAGCAAGGCGACCCCAACGCCGCCAAGGAACGCGCCACCTCGCTGGACCTGGGCGTGCGCTTCAAGTCCGGTCCGCACAGCGCCGGCATCTCCGGCTACTACAGCCGCTTCTCGAACTACCTGGCGCTCACCAACACCGGCACGGCACGCGACGCGGAAGGCGATTTCGTGACCCCCGGCAGCGCCGGCGCGCTGCCGGTGATGCAGTACATGGGCGTGCCGGCCACGATGTATGGCTTCGAGGCCGAAGGCAAGGCGCGCGTGGCGCAGAAGCTGCTGACCGGCAGCGACACCCTCGACCTGGAAACCCGCGCCGACTACGTGCGCGGCGAGAACCGCAGCACCGGCCAGCCGCTGCCGCGGCTGGCGCCGCTGCGCCTGGGCGGCTCGCTGGTCTATGGCGCCGGCCCCTGGGGCGCGCGCGCTGACGTCACCTATGCGGCCCGGCAAACCCGTGTGCCAGCCAATGACACGCCCACCGACGCCTACACCCTGCTCGGCGTGTCCATCACCTACAAGTTCAAGGTGGCGGGCTCCCAGACCCTGGTCTACCTGCGCGGCGATAACCTGACCAACCAGGATGCGCGCATGGCCACTTCGATCCTGCGCGACATTGCGCCGCTGCCAGGTCGCAGCGTCAAGCTGGGCGTGCGCACGACGTTCTGAGCACGGCCTGGGGCGCGAACGGGGGCGCGGCCCCCGCTCCGGGCCTCAGGCAATCCCGTTGCGGCCGTGCCGCGCGAATCCTTCGCGCGCGCCGAGCCGCTCGAAGTAGGCCGCCACCGCGGGGAAGGCGGGGTGCGCCAGCGGCGTGGCATACCAGCGGTTCACCGACAAGCCGATCGGGATGTCCGCGAGCGTGAAGTGCTCGCCGGCGACAAAGGCGCCGGTGTCTGCAAGCTGCCGCTCCAGGATGCCGATATGCCTTGCCCAGCTGGCAACGGAGAGAGCGGTCTCCCGCTCGTCCCGGTGCAACGGCGATTGCCGAACCAGCGCCATGAAAGCGTAGCGCCACGCATTGTTCAGCTCCGTCGCCTGCCAGTCCATCCATTGATCCACCCGTGCGCGCTCCCGCGCGGTGCCTGGGTAAAGGGTGCCATCGCCGTAGCGCGACGCCAGGTAGCGGATGATGGAGTTCGACTCCCACAGCACGAAGCCATCGTCGTCGATCACCGGCACCATGGCGTTCGGATTCAGCGCGAGGAATTCCGCGCTATCCGTCGCGCGATAGCCTGAACCCCAGTCCTCGCGCACGAACGGCAAGCGGAGTTCGTCGCAGCACCAGAGCACTTTGCGGACATTGATGGAGGAGGCTTTTCCGAGAATCTTCAGCATGGATGGGCGGCGCCGCTGGCGGAGTGGATGCGGCGTCCACTATACGGCGCGACTGTCAGGCCGCACAGGAACAGTTGCGCTGTTTCGCGGCGAGCCACTCGGCCCGTTCGTGCCACACAGCAGGGAAAACACGCGGCAAAACGGCACGCCGGCTGTGCATGGCCGCATCGTGCCGGTGCATCCGGCGCTGCGGGTCTGCCCGCCTTGACATGGATGTCTGCGACTCCCGACAATCCCTGCACAGCATCTTGCGCATCTTGCGCATCACGCCGACCAGGGACTCATCGATGACCATCATCCGCCGCGCCCTCGGCGCCGCAGCGCTTGCCACGAGCCTTGCCTGCGCCGCCCTCTCCCCGACCGCTTTTGCCGCGGGCCTCACCATCGGCCTGTCCGGGGACATCACCTCGCTGGATCCGCATTATCACAACGTCACGCCCAACGCGAACGTGGCCGAGCATATGTTCGAAGCCCTGATTGCCAAGGACGAGAAGATGCGCTTCAAGCCGGCGCTGGCGCTATCGTGGAAGCCGGTCGACGACACTACCTGGGAGGTCAAGCTGCGCCCCGGCGTGAAGTTCCACGACGGCAGCGAGTTCACCTCGGCCGACGTGGTCTACTCGCTTAACCGCCCCGCCACGGTCAAGAACAGCCCCTCGCCGTACACCATCTACACCAAGGGCTTCAAAGACATCGTCGCGGTCGACAAGCTGACCGTGCGCATCACCACCCACGGCCCCTACCCGCTGGTTCCCAACGACCTGTCCACCATCTACATGGTGTCGAAGAAGGTCGCCGAGAACGCCACCAGCGAAGACTTCAACAGCGGCCGCGCGATGGTGGGCACCGGCCCCTACAAGTTCGCCAGCTTCCGCAAGGGCGACCGCGTGGAACTGACCCGCAACGAAGCCTACTGGGGTAACAAGCCGGAATGGGACACGGTCTCGCTGCGCATCCTCACCAACGACGCGCCGCGCGTCGCAGCATTGCTTGCCGGCGACGTGCAGGTCATCGAGAACGTGCCCACGTCGGATATCCGCAAGCTCTCGGCCGATCCCGGCGTGAGCGTGTTCAAGGTGTCCACCTTCCGCATGATGTACCTGCACCTCGACACCAACCGCGACGTCACGCCCTTCGTCACCGACAAGGCCGGCAAGCCGCTGGCGAAGAACCCGCTGAAAGACCCGCGCGTACGCGCCGCGATCTCGCACGCCATCTCCCGCCAGGCCATCGTCGACCGCGTGATGGAAGGCGCCGCCGAACCCACCGGCCAGCTGGTCAACTCCACGCTCTTCGGCTATGTGCCGGGCCTCAGGCCCGATACCTTCGATGCGGCCGGCGCCAAGAAGCTGCTGGCCGACGCCGGCTACCCGGACGGCTTCCAGCTCACGCTGCATGCGCCCAACAACCGCTACGTCAACGACGAACAGGTCGCGCAGGCCATCGCCTCCATGCTGTCGCGCATCGGCATCCAGGCCAAGGTGGAGGCCATGCCGTCCGCCACCTTCTTCACGCGCGCCAACAAGCTGGAGTTCTCCTTCTTGCTGGCCGGATGGGGCGCGGATACCGGTGAAGCGGGATCGTCGCTGAAGTCGCTGCTGGCAACCTATGACCCGGCCAAGGGCTGGGGCGCATCCAACCGCGGGCGCTACAGCAACCCGGCGCTGGACGCCAAGCTGACCACCGCGCTGACCACCATCGACGATCGTGCCCGCGAGAAGCTGCTGCAGGAGGCCACGGAAATCGGGATCAAGGACTATGGCGTGATTCCGCTCTATTTCCAGATCAATGTCTGGGCGGCGAAGAAGGGATACAAGGTGACGCCGCGGCAGGATGAGCGCACCTACGCGTTTGCCATCACCAAGGGTTGACGGGTGCAAGCTGTCGAGCTGGCCGATCTCGTATTCGATGGCCTGGCACAGACAGCCTCCCTTCGTTTCAGGTCTCCTTGCCCGCGGCCGGGCCGGCATTGCGGTACCACGGCGGCACCAGCGAATACATCGCCGCCGCGCACGGCACGCCGTGCAGCACCAGCCGGTTGCGCGCGATGCATTCGAACTGCGCGCCGATCCTCCCGGCTACGGCGCGGCTGGCCACGTTGTGTTCCGCGGCGACCACCTCCAGCCGCGTCAGCCCGAGCCGGTGGAATCCATAGCAGGCCATCAGTTCCGCCGCGCGCGCGCCCAGTCCCTGCCGCTGCCGGCTCTGGCGGATCCAGTAGCCCAGGTTGGCGAAGTTGTAGTCCCGGTTGATCTGGTTGATGGAGACGCCCCCGTACAACTCCCTGCCGTCCGGCGCGAACACGCCGACATCGTAGGCCTCGCCGATGCCCATGTTCTCAGTGCACATGTCGACCCAGTTCTCGGCATCGCGCACGGTATAGCCCGCATGGCACCACGGCAGCCACTTGCCCACCGTGTCGAGCGATTCGTGCACGGCCGCCACGAACTGCGGCACGTCGGTATAGCGAAAGGGGCGAAGGAGAAAGCCTTGGCCGTGGAGGGGTTGCATGATGCGTCCTTGCGACTGGGTCGGCGGAGGAGTTGCCGGCACCGACTCCCGGCGGTGCGTCGGGCTCTCCCTGCCAGTCAGTGTAGCAATCCGCCAGTCATCGCGCCTTCCTGGCTTCGGCGATCAGCAGCCGGGCCTGCACGCGCGCATGCAGCAGTGCCATGTCGGCATGGCGCAGGCGGGGGTTGCGGCTCAGTGCGGCCATCACCTTGCCGGACTGGTGCGCGGTAGCGATGCCGGCTGTGGCAGCGGTGTTGTCGATCAATGCGTCGAGCTCCGGCTCCGACAGCGGGCGGGCAATGCAGGCGGCCAGGCTTAGCGGGGTGTCGTCGAAGCGGGCGCCGTCGTCGAAATGAATCCAGCCTTCAAGCGTCACGGGCAGGCCGTGCGGGTCGAGCTCGCCGAAGCGCAGCTCGCTGACGTCGACCGCGTGATGGCGGCCGTCGACGTAGATCGAGCCGTCGATATAGCCGGGCTCCGGGTTGAACGGGAACAGCAGGCGCCGGCCTGCCAGTCCTTCCAGGCTTTGCGATGGCAGGCTCACGCCATCGAGACGGATCGCGGTACGCACCGGCGCGCCCCCGAGCACGAAGGGCGCCAGCTCGATCTGCAGGTCGGCGCCGTGCGCATGGATGGCCGAGGGCAAGAGATGCGCGACCAGCGGCTGGAGCAATGCGACGGGAAAGGCAGGCATGGACGACTTCCTCGCGAGGGATCGGGGCAGGCGCAAGCGCCAGGGCGGGGCGCCGCCGCTCAGTCCCGGTTGTACACCTCGCCGTGTGCCAGCGCCAGCGCGCCCGCTGCGGCGAGGGATTCCAGCACCCGGTCCAGGACCTGCGCCAGGTCCTGCCCGGCCATGAAGCGCGCGTGAATGCGCTGCATCAGCGGCGCCTGCGCCATCCACGCCAGCAGCGCGTCGCGCGGCATGCGCTGCTGCTCCAGCAGCTTGAACTTCACCAGCACCTTGACCGCGTGCGCGGCGTTGCGCCCGGCATCGCCGCTCAGGTAGGCCAGGCGCCCGCCGGCAACGTCGAGCGCGGCGGCGACGTTCGTGAACGGCCGCCCGTGGCCGGGAATCACCACGCGCGCATCCAGCCCGGCGATGCGCTCCAGCACGGCCGCCTGCTCGGCGAAACCGCTCTCGCCGTCGAGTTCCGGGAAGATCACGCCGAAGCCGTTCTCCCACAGCGCATCGCCCGAAATCAGGATGCCTTCCTGCGGCGCGAACAACATCACCGCATGGGGGTCGTGGCCGGGCGCCGCCACCACCTGCCAGTCCATCCCTCCCAGGCGCAACATATCGCCGTCCTGCACCACGCCGTCGAAGCCGAAGCGATCGCACTGCTGGCCGGTGGCACCGTAGCTGAGGGCGTCCATATCCCACGCGCGCACCG
The DNA here is from genome assembly GCF_057814235.1 of Cupriavidus sp. F041. NCBI lineage: Bacteria > Pseudomonadati > Pseudomonadota > Betaproteobacteria > Burkholderiales > Burkholderiaceae > Cupriavidus > Cupriavidus sp. F041. Next base: position 4,492,099 of record NZ_JBVASY010000002.1, on the reverse strand, counting down.
CCCCGGCCTCCGCGGCGGGAATCAGCGTGCGCGGTTGCCAGCGGGCCTGCAGCGCGGCATTGCCGCCGCAATGGTCGGAGTGCAGATGCGTGTTCACGAGGCGCCGCAGCGGCTGCCCCTGCAGGCCGGCCTCGACCAGCGCCAGCGTCTGCGGCGCATGCGTGACATAGCCCGAATCGACCAGCGCGGTGTCGTCGCCGTCCACAAAGAGGACGTTGTTGGCCGACAGCCAGCCGCGCTCGAAGACGCGCATGGTGGACGGCAGGGTGGGAGGCGTGAAGGTGGCTGGCATCGGGCTATCGGTTAATCAGGGCTATTCAGCGATCGGCGGCCGGGGTGGGCGCATCGGCGCGCCCCGCTCCCACCGGCAAGTCAGCGGCGGCACGGAACGCGTCGGAGGCAAAGAAAGGATCCTGGTTCAGCCGCGCAGCCAGCATGTCGAGCGCATCGAGGCCCCAGAACAACTGGCCCTGGGCGTCGCCCTGCAGCACGGCGGTGGGCACGCCGAACACGCCGCGCGCCACGGCTTCGTCCCCGTGTTCGCGCAGGCGCGCCTTGACCGCATCCTGCGCCAGCGCAGCGACGGGTACGCCAAGCAGGGCGCATAGCGCGTCGAATTCCGCCTGCTGCTGCGGCACATGGCCTTGCTGCCAGACAAAGCGGAAGACCGGCGCCAGCGTGGCATGCGTGAGCCGGCCCTCGAGTTCCAGCGCTACCGCCAGGCGCAGCAAGGGCAACGGATTGAAAGGATGCACGGCAGGCATGGCGAGCCGGATGCCGTCGCGGTGCGCGATCCATGCCACATGTTCGAAGGTGAAGCGGCGCTTGGGCGCGATCTCGGCCGGGCCGACATTGCCCCAATGGCGCAGCAGCCCGGCAAACAGCAGCGGCACGTAGCGTACCGTGGCATTGGCCGGCAAGGCCCGGGGCAGCCGCTCGAACGCGAGGTAGGCGAACGGCGAGATCGGATCGAAGTACCAGTCGATGGCGTTTGTCATGGCCGGATCACTCCATGGTGTTGGGGTGGACACGCATGGCAGCCGCCGGCGCAGTCAAGGCGCCGCCTGTGCGGCGAGTTGCGCGGCGCGCGGCGGCAACAGCAGCCAGATCCTGCGCCGCTCGGCCTCGTCGCTGCCGGACCATGCGGCAATCTCGTCGATGGTGCGCAGGCAGCCTTCGCAGTAGCCGCTGGCGGCATCCATGCGGCATACGTTGCGGCAAGGCGACGGTACGGGCTGCGCGCGCTGCGCGGCTTGCGCGCCGCGCGTGAGTTCGGCGGCCAGGCGGGTGGCTTGCGACATCGGATCAGCCCCTGCCAGCCATGCGCGCCTGCGTGGCGGCGGTCGTGGCGCGGGCGATGCCGGGTGCGCGTGGCGGCTTCATGCGGAATCGCGCTGCGCCACATCGGCCACTTCGGCCCCGGTCATCCGCTGCAGTTCTTGCGGCGTGAGGTTGAACACCGCGTGCGGATGCCCGGCGGCGGCCCACAGGCTGTCGTAGCGGAACAGGTCGCTGTCGAGCAGCATCACCGGCGCTACCGCGTGGCCGATCGGGCAGACACCGCCGATGGCGTAGCCGGTCTTCTCGCGCACGAACCTGGCGTCGGCCTTGCCGAGCTGGCCCACCACGGCGGCCACCTTGGCTTCATCGACGCGGTTGCTGCCGCTGGCGATCACCAGCACCGGCGCGTCGTCCGCCACGCGGCGAAAGATGATGGATTTGGCGATCTCGGCCACCGAGCAGCCGAGCCCGGCCGCGGCCTCGGCCGAGGTCTTGCCGGTGGCGGGCAGCATGACCACCGGCTTGTCGTGGCCGAGGCCGGCCAGCAGGCCGGCGACGCGCTGCGCGGCTTCGGGCAACGCGGCCGTGTCCCCGGCGTTGTCAGGAGTGCGAATGTTCATGTCGGTAGGGTGCGAATGGCAATGCCTTACACGCAGGCGGGCGCGGCGCCGGCGGCGGCGCCCCACTTCGTCAGCAGCGCGCGTCCGACGCGCGAACTGTTGGCGCGGCCGATCGACTGCGAGATGAAGTCGCCCGCCCGCACCACCTGCTCCAGGTCCACGCCGGTGTGGATGCCCATGCCGTGCAGCATGTACAGCACGTCTTCCGTGGCGACATTGCCGGTGGCGCCCTTGGCATAAGGGCAGCCGCCGAGACCGGCCACCGACGCGTGGAAGATCGAGATGCCGACCTGCAGGCTGGCCAGGATATTGGACAGCGCCTGGCCATAGGTATCGTGGAAATGGCCGGAAAGGCGGTCGATGGGGAATTCGGCGGCCACCGCGTGCATCACCTCCTGCACCCGGCCCGGCGTGCCCACGCCAATGGTGTCGGCGATGTCGATCTCGTCGCAGCCGAGATCGCGCATGCGGCGCACCACGTCCACCACCGCATGCACCGGCACTTCGCCCTGGTAGGGGCAGCCCAGCGCGCAGGAGACGCTGGCGCGCAGGCGCAAGCCTTTCTCCTTGGCGGCGGTGGCCACCGGCTCGAAGCGCGCGATGGATTCGGCGATCGAGCAATTGATGTTCTTTTGCGAGAAGGCCTCGCTGGCGGCGCCGAAGATCACGACCTCATCGGCGGACGCGGCCACCGCGCCTTCGAAGCCCTTCATATTGGGCGTGAGCACCGAGTACAAGGTGCCGGGCCGGCGCTGGATGCGCGCCATCACGTCGGCGCCGTCGGCCATCTGCGGCACCCATTTTGGCGAGACGAAGGAAGCGGCTTCGATATTGACGAAGCCGGCATCGCTCAGGCGGTTGATCAGCTCGACCTTGACCTCGGTCGGCACCATGGCTTTTTCGTTCTGCAGGCCATCGCGCGGACCGACTTCGACGACTTTCACATAGTGGGGCAGGTTCACGATGTCTCCTCGTTTCGGGTAGCCGCGCAGGCGCGGCGTATCCGGTGCATGGCGCCGGGGCGCTCCGCCCCGGTGCCCGGTTCGTTCAATAGCCGCGTTGCAGGTCGACCACGCCGGCGATCGGCTGGCCCGCGCGCAGCGCGCGGATCTTGCCCGCGATCTGTTCAATGCTGTCTTCGCGCAACGTCAGCGCCGCGATATGCGGCGTGATGGTGATGCGCGGCTCGGACCAGAAGGGATGGTCGGCAGGCAGCGGCTCGGTGCGGAACACGTCGAGCATGGCGCCGGCAACCTGGCCGGATTGCACCGCGGCCAGCAGGTCTTCCTCGACCAGATGCGGCCCGCGCGCCACGTTGACCAGGTAGGCACCCTTGGCGAGCTTGCCCAGCAGTCCGGCATCCAGGATGTTCTCGGTTTCCGGTGTCAGTGGCAAGACATTGACCAGCACGCGCAGCCCGTCCAGGAAGCCGGCCTGGCCAGCCTCGCCGGCAAAGCCCTGCACGCCGTCGACTTCGCGCGCCGTGCGGCTCCAGCCACGCACCGGGAAACCGAATCCGGCCAGCGACTTGGCGATCTGCGCGCCCAGCGTGCCCACGCCCATCACGCCGATGGAGAAATCGGCACGGCGGTGCGGCTTGAGAAAACGCCAGGTACCGGCCTGCTGGGCCAGCGCGTATTCGTCCAGGCGGCGGAAATAGCGCAGTACCGCGTGCGTCACGTAGTCGATCATCTGGGCGGCCATGCCGGCATCGTCCAGGCGCACGATGGGCACGCCGGCCGGCAGTGCGTTCGCGTCGGTGTCGCGCAGGCTCAGGATGCCATCCACGCCGGCACCGAGATTGAAGACCGCTTTCAGGTCGGTACGCCCGCGCAGCATCTCCAGCGGCGGCCGCCAGACCACGGCGTAGTCCACCTGCTCGTTCTTGCTGTCTTCCCAGGTCAGGCATTGCGCCTCGGGCAGGGCTTCGGCAAAACCGTCGATCCAGGGCTGGTAACGGCCGTCCGGTACATACAACTGCAACTTCATCTCATCTCCACTCTGGTTTTGTTTCTATTTTCGCAGAGGATGGGCGTTGCCTGCGGTTTTCTTGCGGCAGGCGCGCCCTGGAGGCGGCGGCCCGGCCGTTTCCGGCCCGGAAGGACAGCAACCGCGCGCCTTCACCGGCGTGTGCCAGCGGGCCGGTCCAGACAGGTGCCACATGACGCTGGCCGCTGAACACATGAAAGGTATCACCTTCCGCATGGCCCTGCCCACAGGGCAGGGCACTTGCCGGGATCGACACGGATGTCGCCGGCGGCGCAGGCAGAGCGGTTGCGGGGCCGGCCGGCTTACCCGGCGTAGCCCTCGGTGCGGATATCCAGCCGGGACAGCAGGGCGCGGTCGCGGTCGGCCTGGGGATTGGCGGTGGTCAGCAGCCGGTCGCCGTAGAAGATGGAATTGGCGCCGGCCATGAAACACAGCGCCTGCAGCGCATCGTCCATGGTCTCGCGGCCGGCGGACAGGCGCACCATGGCGCGCGGCATGGTGATGCGCGCCACCGCGATGGTGCGGACAAATTCGAACGGGTCGATCGGCGCCGTGTCGGCCAGCGGCGTGCCCTTGACGGCCACCAGGTTGTTGATGGGCACCGACTCGGGATACGGGTCGAGGTTGGCGAGCTGCGCGATCAGCCCGGCGCGCGCCTCGCGCGATTCGCCCATGCCGACGATGCCGCCGCAGCATACGTTGATGCCAGCCTCGCGCACATGGCCGATGGTGTCCAGGCGGTCCTGGTAGGTGCGGGTGCCGATGATCTCGCCGTAGAACTCGGGCGAGGTATCGAGGTTGTGGTTGTAGTAGTCCAGCCCGGCGTCCTTCAGGCGCTGGGCCTGCTCGGCCTCCAGCATGCCGAGCGTGACGCAGGTCTCCAGGCCCATGGCCTTGACCTCCTTCACCATCTCGATCACCGGCTCCAGGTGGCGGTCCTTGGGGCTGCGCCAGGCGGCGCCCATGCAGAAGCGGCCTGCGCCGCTGGCCTTGGCCGCGCGCGCGGCTTCCAGCACTTCATCCAGCGCCATCAGCTTGCCGGCCGTGACGCCGGCATCGTGGTGCGCGCTCTGCGGGCAGTAGCCGCAATCCTCTTCGCAGCCGCCGGTCTTGATCGACAGCAGCGTGGAGAGTTGCACGGCGTTGGCGTCGAAATGCTCGCGGTGCACCTGCTGGGCGCGGAACAGCAGGTCGTTGAACGGCAGCGCGTACAGCGCGGCAACTTCGGCCACGGTCCAGTCTCCGGGCTTGGCCGCGGGCGCGGTCTCGGTGAAGCGGCGGGCTGTCTGGCGCAGGGTGTCGGCGGAAATGGTGGCTACGGTGTCGGTTGCGAGGGAAGTGGTGGTCATGATTGTTATCTGTTCCAGTAATGCTTTCGGTGTATTCGGTTTCTGCAAGGCGCGCGTTCAGGCGGCGGCGACCGCGGACCGGGCATGGCAGGCGGCCAGCAACGGCGCCAGCGCGAGCTGCCCGGCGGCATCGGCCGGCGCGGCCTGCCACGGCAGCGTGCCCAGGTGCGGGGCATCCAGCGCGGCACGCAGTGTGTCGATGTTCTCGTCGGCGAGATCCATGGCCGGGTCGATGCGGTTGGCGATCCAGCCGGCCAGGTGCAGGCCGCGCGCGCGCACGGCTTCGGCGGTAAGCAGCGCATGGCTGATGCAGCCAAGGCGGATGCCCACCACCAGCAGCACCGGCAGGCCGAGCATCACGGCGAGGTCGGCGGTATCCCAGCCGCCCTCTTCCGGCGGCGCCCCGTCGAGCGGCACGCGAAAGCCGCCGACGCCTTCCACCACCACCGCATCGGCCTGCGCCCGCAGCGCGGCAAAGGCGGCACGGATCGGCTCGCGCGTGATGCGGGCGCCTTCGATGGCGGCGGCAAGGTGCGGCGATGCCGGCGTGCGCAACAGGAAGGGACAGGTCAGCGCCTGCGGCACGGCCAGCGCGCTGGCGGCGCGCAGTTGCGCCACGTCATCGTTATGCCAATGGTCGCCGCGCCACTCGCTGCCGCTCGCCACCGGCTTCATGCCAACCGCGCGGTGGCCGGCGGCGCGCAGCGCATGCAGCAAGGTGGCGCTGGCGTGCGTCTTGCCGACGCCCGTGTCGGTGCCCGTGACAAAGCAGGCGATGGCGGCACGCTCGCTCATGACGCATCCATGTGCGGCACCACGCTGCCCAGGCTGGCCAGCAAGCGATCCACATCGGCCAGGGTGTGCGAGGCCGACAGCGTGATGCGCAAGCGGGCCGTACCCACCGGCACGGTGGGCGGACGGATCGCGCCCACGCGGATACCGTCGGCCTCCAGCGCCGCGGACAACGCCAGTGCGGCTACGTTATCGCCCACGATCACCGGCTGGATCGCCGTGGCGCTCTCACCCAGGCGCCAGCCCGCGGCGCGGGTCAGCTCGGCCAGCCCGCCCCGCAGCGTGCGGATCAGCGTACCGAGCTGCGCGCGGCGTTGCCGCCCTTCATCCCCGGCGATCAGCGCCAGGCTGGCGGACAAGGCGTGCGCCACCGCCGGCGGCGCGGCCGTGGTGTAGATGTACTGCCGCGCGGTATTGACCAGGTGGTCGATGATGGTCTCGTGCGCGGCCACGAAGGCGCCCGCCACGCCGGCGGCCTTGCCCAGCGTGCCGATATAGATGAACCGCGGCGAAGTCAGGCCCAGGTGCTCAAGCACGCCGCGCCCTTGTTCGCCCAGCACGCCGAAGCCATGCGCATCGTCGACGATGATCCAGGCGTCGTGGCGCTCGGCCAGGGCCAGCAGTTCGGTCAGCGGGGCGAGATCGCCGTCCATGCTGAACACGCTGTCGGTCACGATCAGCTTGAGCGGGGTGCTGCTGGCGGTCAGCAAGCCCTCCAGCTCGGCCACGTCGCGATGGGCATAGCGCCGGACTTCGGCACGCGCGAGCCGGGCGCCGTCGATCAGCGAAGCGTGGTTGAGTTCTTCGCAGTAGAGCGTGGCATCGGCGCTGCCCAGCGCGGTCAGCACCGCCATATTGGCCATGTAGCCGGTGCAGAAATACAGTGCGCGCGCGTGCGGGATATGCGGCGCGTACCACTCCGCCAGTTCGCTCTCGAGCCGGTGGTGCGCCAGCGAGTGGCCGCTCACCAGATGGGATGCCCCGCTGCCCGCGCCGAACTGGCGCGCGCCGTCCGCCATCGCCGCGATCAGCGCGGGATGGTTGGCCAGGCCCAGGTAGTCGTTGCTGCAAAAGGTGAGCAAGGAGTGCATTTCGTCGCCGCAGGCGTCGCTCACGGCCTGGTGCGGGGCGCAGGCGGAATACGCGGTGCGGCGGCGGCGCGTCAGTGCCTTTGCGTCACGCTCGGCGGCGGCGAGGGTCAGGTGCTCAAGCAACATGGCGAATCTCCCTGGTGGCGCCAGCATCGTTGCCGGCGCTTTCGTTCTTGTTGATGCCCCCGGCCAGCACCGCGTCGAGCGTGGCTAGCAGGCGGCCGGCCAGCCAGTGCGCCATGTCGGCGTCGAACACATACGGCGGCATCACGTAGAGCGTGCGGCCGATCGGACGGATCAACACGCCGTGCGCGCGCGCGGCATGATGGAAACGCGCGGAGAATTCACCGGCGTTCGCGGCATATTCCTCGCGCACGTCGGCGGCCCAGATCAGCCCGCGCTGCCGCACATGCTGCAGGCGCGCATCCGCTGTCAGTCCCGCCATGGCTTGCGTGAGCCACCCGGCGCGCTGGCGGTTTTGCGCAATCACATCCTGCCGCGCGAACAGGTCCAGCGTGGCCAGCGCCGCGCGGCAGGCGAGCGGGTTGCCCGTGTAGGAATGCGAGTGCAGGAAACTGCGGGCGCGGTCCGGGTCCCCGGCGTCCGCAACGAAGGCCTGCTGGATCGCGCTGCGCGACAGCACCAGCGAGAGCGGCAGGTAGCCGCCGCTGATGCCCTTGGACAGGCACAGGAAATCGGGCCAGAGGTGCGCCGGCAACGGGGCGCCCGGCGTATCGCCGGCGCCGCGCGCCTGCTCCCAGGCGAAGAAGGTGCCGGTGCGGCCGCACCCGACCGCGATCTCGTCGGCGATCAGGTGCACGCGGTAGCGGTCGCACAGCGCGCGCACGCCTTCCAGGTACAGCGGATCGTGCATCGCCATGCCGGCGGCGCATTGCACCAGCGGCTCGATGATGAGGGCCGCGATCTGTCCGCCGCGCGCTTGGAGCAGCGCCTCCAGCTCGTCCAGCGCGCGCTGCGCCACCTGCGCGGCGCTCTCGCCCGGCGCGGCCTGGCGCGCGTCGGGCGACATCACCACGTGCGAGCTCATCAGCATCGGATCGTAGGCATCGCGGAAGATCGCCACGTCGGTCACCGCCAGCGCCCCCACGGTCTCGCCGTGGTAGCCGTGGCGCAGGCAGATGAATTCGCGCTTGCCGCCCAGGCCCGTATTGCGCCAGTAGTGGAAGCTCATCTTCAGCGCGATCTCGACGGCCGAGGCGCCGTCGCTGGCATAGAACGCATGGCCGAGCGCGCCGCCGGTCAGGGCCGACAGCCGCTCTGCAAGCTCCACCGCCGGCGCATGCGTGCAGCCGGCCAGCATCACGTGCTCCAGCGTGTCGAGCTGCTCGCGCAGCGCAGCGTTGATCTCGGGATTGGCGTGGCCGAACAGGTTGACCCACCAGGAACTGGTGGCGTCGAAATAGCGCTGGCCGCCGGTGTCGTGCAGCCACGGGCCTTCGCCGCGGGCGATGCCCAGCGGCGGCTCGCCGGCATCGGGCCGCAGCGGCGTGCACGGATGCCAGACGGCGCGCAGGCTGCGCTCGCCGAGCGTGGCGGGCGCGGGGGATGCGGAATTGGACTGGTCTTCCAAGGAAACCCTCCTTTGTTGACCGCGCGCTGGCCTGCCCGGCCGGGCGGGCCCTGGCGTGGCGGCACTTGCGTGCGGGTTGGGGAGAGTCATGGTAGGAAGTTCCCCGGCCACTTGGCAAACAGGACCAAATTTACACGTTAGCAGCGCGTTAAGCGAAAAAGCCGGGAGAAAGATACAACCTCCCCGCATCCCCATGCCAGCGTGCGCTTATCTCCACACCCTGCGCCGCCGGCGGGATGGATTGTCGGGGTAAACCTTCCACCGGCAGGAGCCTGTTGATGCTCCCGCTTATGGCAGGGGATCGAAAGGAAGCCCGACTTCCTTGAAGAACCGCCCGACTTCCGGCAGCCAGATAGGCAAGCCGGCCCGGCTGCCGAACATGGCGTGCGAATCGCCCGCGAAGGTGCCGAAGTCCACCATGCGCGTGTTCGCGGCAGCGCCATGCGCCTGCGCCTTGTAGGCGCCGAACATCTTCTCGGGCAGCGGCTGCGGCCAGTAGCTGTCGTTATCGCCATACATCCACAGCGAAGGATAGCGCGCCTGCTTGCCGTAGTCGCCAAACGCATCGATCAGGTTGAACTCCCATCGGCTGCACGATTCATCACGCAGCCCCCCGGCAAAATTGACCACGCCTAGCACACCGGGGTACGCGAGCGTGCTGAACGCCATGGTGGTCAGCCCGCCGTGCGACTGGCCCATCACAACGATGCGCGACTTGTCGACATAGGGCTGCTTGACCATGAAGTCGAGCGTGGCAACCACGTCCTCGGCCTGCACGAGGCCGTTGCTTTCCACATTGCAGCCGGCGCCGATATAGGCACCGCCGGATCTGGAAAAGCCCTGGCGCATCGGCAGCGCCACTACATAGCCGCGCTTGACGAATTCAGCGCTCTGGGCGGAGTAGCGTGCGCGCGGCTGGAATGCCGGCTTGCCCGACGCCTTGCCGTGATTGAGCACGATCAATGGAAAAGGGCCTTCGCCGGGCGGCTTGAAGATGGTGGTTTCGAGCTCCACCGAGAACAGCACACCCGGCTTGGGGATCATCGCGACCTGCTCTGCCAGCTTGCCGGCCGCCGCGGGCGAAGACGCCGGCGCGGCGTCCTGCGCGAGCGCAGGCCCGCCCACCATGAGCGCCAGCGCCACGGCCAGCCCCGCTATCGATCTCACGATTGCCTGTGCCTCTCTTGCCCCGTGCCCGCCGCTCAGCCGGCCCGCTTCGGCAGCGGATGGCCGGGCAGGAGCGCATAGGGATGCTGCCAGCCCGGCAGCGCGCGCAGCCGCTCGGTCCAGGCGTGGATATGCGGATATTCCTTGCGCCAGTGCACGCCGATCTCGTCGTCGAAGTAGACGTAGCCGGCCAGCGAAAAATCGGCAATCGTGAGCCGCTCGCCGAGCACATAGGCGCGCCCGGACAAATGCGCGTTGAGCACGCTCCATGCGCCTTCGCAGCGCTGCCGCAGGAACTGCAGCACCGCCGGGTCCGGCGCCTTGGCAAAGGTGCGCAGGAAGCGATAGGTCGCGGTATAGGAACTGAACTTGTGGTTGTCGAACAGCAGCCAGCGCAGCACTTCGGTGCGCTCGGCGTCATCGGCGGGGCCATGGATGCCGAGCCGCTGCGCCAGCACGTCGAGGATGGCGCCCGATTGCGACAGCCGCCGGCCGTCGAACTCGAGCACCGGCGCCTCGCCCATCTCGTTGATGGCGCGGTACTCCGGGGTGTGCGTCTCGCCGTTGAAGTAATCGACGAAGCGCGGCGCCCACAGCTTGCGGCCACGCTGCACGCCGACCGTTTCCAGCAGCAGCGCCACCTTGTAGGTGTTGCCGGATTGCGCGAAGCCGTACAGCACGTAGTCGGCTTCCGGTGTCGCACCAGCGGCAGTCTTCGGTTCCGTCATGGTTTCTCCCCCAGCATTTCACCATCCACATAAAGCCAGCGCGGCGCCTCGCTGGCGTCGCGCGGCTCGCGTACGAAGCGGCTGCGCTCGTGCAGCCGCCAGGCGCGCCCGCCCACCTTGTAGCGCGCCACGAATTCCACCTCGGCATGCGTCTCGTCCTGCTGCGCATGCGCCTTGACAGCCAGCCCGAGCCAGCGCGTATCGGTATCGGGCGCGAGGTCCGCCGGGCAGGTCGACGGATGCCAGGTATGGCGCAGCCAGTCCACGTCGCCCAGCACATAGGCGCTATAGCGCGAACGCATCAGCTGCTCGGCGTTGCTCGGCAACGCCTCGCCACGATGAAAGCGTCCGCAGCAGGTGGCATAGTCGCCGCCGCCACAGGGACAGCCGCCGGTGCCGGCGCCGGACGCCCGCGCCTTCATCCGATCAACCCCCGCAGCTCGCGCATATCGGTGAAGATGCTGCCAGCGCCGGCCGCCAGCAGCGATTCGGCGGCATTGCGCGCGGCATAGCCGAGCACGGTCATGCCCGCGGCTACGCCGGCGGTAACGCCCGTCGGGCTATCCTCGATCACCACGCAGCGCGCCGGCTCCACGTTCATGGTGCGCGCCGCCAGCAGGTAGACGTCAGGCGCGGGCTTGCTGCGCTCGACCTCGGTGGACGAGAAGATATGCTCTCGCTCGTCCTGCTGGAACAGCTCGACCAGGCCGGTGCGGATCAGCTGCAGCTTGACCTTGATGCGGTCCGCGCCCGAGGCCACGCAGATGGGCAGGCCGGCGGCGGCGATCGCGGCAACCGCCTCGCGAACGTGAGGCACGGCTTGCACTTCCGCCTCCAGCACGGTATTGCGCCGCACGAACCATTGCGACAGCCAGTTCTCGGGCAACGGCGCGCCGCGCCGGCGCTCGATGTTCTCGAGCTCCTCGCGCACCGCGCGGCCGAGGAACCATTTGGTGGATTCCTCGATCGAGATGCGGATGCCGAGTTCGTTGAGCATCTCGTTGAGCACGCGGTTGACAATGGGCTCGCTGTCGACGAGCACGCCGTCGCAGTCGAAAATCACGCAGTCGAAACGGGGATGGCGGATCGGCTTGATGCTGGGGTTCATGCGGGCTTCTTTTCCTTGCTGCTGTCTGTGTTGCCGAGTGTATGGCTGTCCGTGCTGCCCACCGCGCGCAGCGCCGTCGGGCGCTTGCTCTTGAGGTGCGCCTCGATCTGGTCGAAGCGGTCGAAGCCCCAGAACGGCTCGCCGTCGATGATCACGAACGGGGAGCCGAACACGCCCTTGGCCATGGCCACGTCGATCTCGGCCTTGAGCTGGTCCTTGATCTGGAAGCTGCTGGCGCCGGCATCCATGGCATGCGCGTCGATGCCCAGCGGCTCGGCCAGCTTCACCAGTTCGGCCGGCTCGGCGATGTTGATGTCATCCACGAACAAGGCGTGATAGACCGCCTTGGCGAACGCGGTGGCGATATCGTCGCCGTGATGGTTCTGCAGCCACAGCATGGCGCGCGCGGCCTGCGTGGTGGGCAGCGGGAAGTGCGTCGGGCGCTTGTACTCGATATCGTGGAAGCGCGCGGTGCGCTCGAAATCGCGCCACGCGTAGTCGCCCTTGAGCGGCACGTGCGGCAGCGGCGAGCAGCCGGTGGTCTTGAAGACCACGCCGAGCAGGATCGGATGCCATGCGACGATGCGTCCGTACTTCTGCGCCAGCTCGTCGATGCGCGTGCTGGCGAAATAGCCGTACGGCGAAGAAAAATCGAAGTAGAAGTCGATGGCAGCAGTCATTGTCTGGGGGCTCCTGGCGTCTGGCCGTTGGGTTCGATACTTCGGTGCTGCGTTGGTGAAATGGTTCCGCGATCCGCAGGCGAGGCGTCAGGCCAGCGCCCGGGCGATCAGTATCTTCTGGATATCGCTGGTGCCTTCGTAGATCTGGCAGACGCGCACATCGCGGTAGATGCGCTCGACCGGGAAGTCGTTGACATAACCATAGCCGCCGAAGACCTGGATGGCGGCCGAGCAGACTTCCTCCGCCATCTCGCTGGCGTACAGCTTGGCCATCGCGGCTTCCTTCAGGCAAGGCCGCCCCGCATCCTTGAGCGACGCGGCGTGCCACACCATCTGCCGCGCCACTTCGATCCTGGTCGCCATGTCGGCCAGGCGGAACTGCACCGCCTGGTGCGCGAACAGCGGCTGGCCAAAGCTCTCGCGTTCCTTTGCGTAAGCCAGGGCCGCCTCGAAGGCGGCGCGTGCCATGCCGATGCTTTGCGAGGCGATGCCGATGCGGCCGCCTTCCAGCCCGGACAGCGCCATCTTGTAGCCGGCGCCCTCCTCGCCCAGCATATTGGCGGCCGGCACGCGGCAATCCTCGAACAGGATCTGCGCGGTATCGGACGAATGCTGGCCGAGTTTTTCCTCCAGCCGCGCCACGATGTAGCCGGGCGTGGTTGTCGGCACCAGGAAGGCGCTGATGCCGCGCTTGCCGGCGGCCTTGTCGGTCACGGCGAGCACGATCGCCACATCGGCATTCTTGCCGCTGGTGATGAATTGCTTGACGCCATTGAGCACGTAGTCGTCGCCATCCTTCACCGCGCTGGTACGCAGCGCCGCGGCGTCCGAGCCCACGTGCGGCTCGGTCAGGCAGAAAGCGCCTAGCATCTCGCCGCGCGCCAGCGGCACCAGCCACTGCTGCTTCTGCCCCTCGCTGGCGAAGGCCATCAACATGCTGCATACCGGGCAGTTGTTGACGCTGATGACGGTGGAGGTGCCGCCATCGCCGGCGGCGATTTCCTCCAGGATCAGCGCGAGCGACAGATAGTCGAGTCCGGCCCCGCCGTATTGCTCGGGCACCGCCACGCCGTACGCGCCGAGCGCGGCCAGCTCGCGATGCACCGCATGCGGGAAGGTCTTGTCGCGATCCCACGCGGCGGCGTGCGGCGCGATCTCCTGCTGCGCGAACTGGCGCACGGCATCGCGGATCATTTCCTGTTCTGGCGTTAGCAGCATGTCAGCTCACCAAGGTTGTCGCCGCTGCGGGCGTGACGAAGGATTCATCGGCCATGACACTCACCACGGGATCACGCTGCCATCGTAGTTGCGAAAGCCGCCATTGTCCTGCCGGGTCGCGCCGGCGATCACCGCGCGCATGCCGGAGACGCTCTGCTGCGGCGTGAGGTCGGCTTCCTTGCCGCCCATCTCGGTCTGCACCCAGCCAGGATGGAAGGCCAGGCAGGTGGCATGGCGCGCGTCGAGCGAGGCGGCCTTGAGCGTGGCGTTGGCGGCGGCCTTGCTGACCCGGTAGAGCCAGCTGCGGTTGCTGTCCATGGTGCCGATGCTGCCCATGCGCGAGGCCAGCACCGCCAGCACGCCGCCCTTGCCCGAACGTCCGGTCTCGACCAGCGGCAGCAGCAACGGCAGCGCCATCATCGGCCCCAGCACGTTGACATGCATCACCTTGTCGAAGTCCTCACGGGTCACGGGTTGCGCGCCTTCGGTACGCGGGCCGATCACGCCGGCGTTGTAGATCGCTACGTCGATGGACTCGCCGTCCAGCTTCCAGCCCAGCCCGGCGACCTGGCCCGCGTCGGTCAGGTCGGCGCGCAACGCCTCCGCGCCAAGCGCTTCGATGGCCTTGATGCCGTCGTCGCTGCGCGCGACGGCCAGTACCCGCCAGCCATCGGCGCGGTACTGGCGCACGAATTCGAGACCGATGCCACGCGAGGCACCAAGGATGAGAGCGGTTGGCAAGGCGGTACTCCTTTTTCTATGTTGATTGCGGCCCGGCTGCCGCGCGGTGGCGGCAGCCGCTCTGTTGCGGGCGGTACCGCGGGGTCAGACGATCTCCAGCCCCACCGCGGTGGCTTCGCCGCCGCCGATGCACAGGCTGGCCACGCCGCGCTTGCCGCCGGTCTTGCGCAGCGCGCCGATCAGCGTGGCCATGATGCGCGCGCCCGAGGCGCCGATTGGGTGGCCAAGCGCGCAGGCGCCACCATGGATGTTGACCTTGTCGCGCGGGATCTTGAGGTCGTGCATGGCGGCCATCGGCACCACGGCGAACGCTTCGTTGATCTCGAACAGGTCGACGCTGTCTGTGGTCCAGTCGAGCTTGCGATAGAGCTTGTTGATGGCCTCCACCGGTGCGGTGGTGAACCAGCCGGGCGCCTGCGCATGCGTGGTGTGACCCAGCAGGCGGGCCAGCGGTTGCAGGCCGAGGCGCTTGGCGGTGGATTCGCGCATCATCACCAGCGCGGCGGCACCGTCGTTGATCGACGAGGACGAAGCGGCGGTGATGGTGCCGTCCTTCGCAAAGGCCGGCTTGAGCGAGGGGATCTTGTCGACCTTGATGCGACGCGGGCCTTCATCGGTATCGATGACGGTGTCGCCACCGCGGCCAGGCACCGTCACCGGCGCGATCTCCCAGCGGAAATCGCCGCGCTCGGTCGCCTGCTGTGCGCGCCGCACGCTCTCCATGGCGAACGCATCCTGCGCCTCGCGGGTGAAGTTGTACTTGGACGCGCAATCCTCGCCAAAGGTGCCCATGGAGCGTCCGCCGCCTTTCTCGTCCTTGATATAGGCGTCTTCCAGGCCGTCCAGCATCATGTGGTCGAAAATCATGCCGTGGCCGATGCGGTAGCCGCCGCGGCCCTTGGGCACCAGGTACGGCGCATTCGTCATGCTTTCCATGCCGCCGGCGATGGCGATCTCGAACGAGCCCGCGATCAGTGCGTCGTGCACGGTCATGGCGGCACGCATGCCGGAGCCGCACATCTTGTTGACGGTGGTGCAACCCACGCCCAGCGGCAGCCCTGCCCCCAGCGCGGCCTGCCGGGCAGGCGCCTGGCCCTGCCCGGCGGGCAGCACGCAACCGAACACCACTTCCTCGATCTGCTCCGGCTTGAGGCCGGCGCGCTCCACCGCGGCGCGGATGGCGGCGGCGCCCAGTTGCGGGGCGGTCAGGGCGGAGAACTCGCCCTGGAAGGCCGCCATCGGGGTGCGGGCGGCGGATACGATGACAACGGGATCATGCATGGGGTGTCTCCAATGATTAGGGGCGCGGGTGGGCGCGATACGTGGCGGCGATTGTTGGCTCTTCCTGAATCTCTCTTTGCTTGCCGATGCGTGCGAGGCCGGCGCCTAGCGGATCGACGCCTGCGGCGGATCGCCGAACTGGCGGTAGGCCGCTTCGAGCTGCTCGTGCAGTTCGTCATTGCTGCTGGCAGCCATGCCGAGGTCGCGCAGCAGGCCGTCGGACACGCCGTAGACCCAGCCGTGCACGGTGACTGGCTGGCCACGGTCCCAGGCATCCTGCAGCACGGTGGTCTGGCACACGTTGTTGACCTGCTCGATCACATTGAGCTCGCACAGCCGCGTATGCGCGTCTTCCTCGCGGGTGATGGTGCCGAGGTAGGCGCCGTGCTTGTCGGCAACGTCGCGCACGTGGCGCAGCCAGTTGTCCGCCAGCCCGACGCGCTGGCGCTTGAGCGCGACCTTGACGCCGCTGCAGCCATAGTGGCCCACCACCGTGATGTGGCGCACCTTGAGCAATTCCACTGCAAACTGGATCACGGAGAGCGCGTTGAGATCGCTGTGCGCGATGACATTGGCGATATTGCGATGGACAAACACTTCGCCCGGCGCGAGCCCCAGGATCTGGTTGGCCGGAACGCGTGAATCGGAGCAGCCGATCCACAGATACTCGGGCGCCTGCTGGTTTGCCAAGTTCATGAAGAAACCCGGATCCTCCGCATTCACGCGGTCGACCCACTCCCGATTGTTGCGGAACAGCTGGGCGATGGCGTCACTCATGCGACTCTCCTTGCCGGTTCTGACTGGTCGCCGGATTTAGCCCGGGTTGAGGCCGCGGCGGCATAGCGATTGACAAAGCGTTCTGAAACGTCATAGGCATAAAAATCGTGAATTTGTCCGGCCAGCAGCCGGTCCTTGTGCCCCTGCCACATGGCAGGATCGAAGAAATCTTTGTGGTGGCGCAGGAAGGCGGCGCGCACGCGCGGGTCGCCCAGCAGGAAACTGCGGTAGGTCTCGGGGAAGATATCGTGCCGGCCCACGCTGTACCAGACCTCGCCCGACATCTCCTCCTCTTCGTTGCGCGGCTGCGGTACGTGGCGGACATTGGTGTCCGTCATGTACTCGATCTCGTCGTAGTCGTAGAACACCACGCGGCCGTGGCGCGTGACGCCGAAATTCTTGTATAGCATGTCGCCGGGGAAGATATTGGCGGCGATCAGTTCCTTGATGGCGTTGCCGTACTCCACGACGCCGTGCTCGACCTGCGCATCGGAGCCCTCCTGCAGCCAGATATTGAGCGGCGTCATGCGGCGCTCGATGTAGACGTGCCGCACGACGATTTCCTCTCCGCCGTCCTTGCCGCGCTGGTACTCGATCATCGACGGCGCGTGCAGCTCCAGCTCGCGCACCAGCGCGTCGTCGAAGCGCGACAGCGGAAAGGCCACGTCGGAATACTCCAGCGTATCGGCCATGCGGCCCACGCGGTCATGCTGCTTGACCAGCTGGTACTTCGACTTGACCAGTTCGCGCGTGGTCTCCTTGGGCGCCGGATAGTAGTCCTTGATCACCTTGAACACGTAGGGATACGAAGGCAGCGTGAACACCAGCATGACCAGGCCCTTGATGCCCGGCGCGCTGATGAACTTGTCGGACGAATGCTGCAGGTGATGCAGGAAGTCCCGGTAGAACAGGTTCTTGCCCTGCTTCTGCAAACCCAGCGAGGTGTAGATCTCCGCGCGCGGCTTGCGCGGCATGATGTCGCGCAGGAAGGTCACGTACGCCGACGGGATCTCCATGTCCACCATGAAGTAGGAATGCGTGAAGGAGAACAGGATCAGCAGCTGCACCTTCTTCAGCAGCACCGTGTCGAGCGACAGCTTGCCGTCGGGCGTGTGCACGATGGGAATCGCCAGCGGGAAAGTGCGGTCGGCGTTCAGGATGCGGCCGATGATGAAGGCCGACTTGTTGCGGAAGAACAGCGACGACAGCACATGGATCTGGAAATTCGGCGCAATGCGGAAGTCGCCGAAATACTCGGTGACGGCGCGCACCACGTAGCTGATATCGCGCGTGAGGTCGGCGAACGGACGCTCGAGCTGGTAATTGTGGACGATGCGCTCGAAGCACGCCGCCATGCCCGTGCGGCTGCCCGGATAGTAGGCGCGGAAGGTCGGCCTGGTGGGAGATTCCTCGTTCTCGATGTACTCGGTCGAGATGGCCGGGCGCACGAAGATGAAATCGTTGTTGAAGTACGAACGGTGCAGGATGCGCGTGCACACCGAGTTGAAGAACGTCTCGGCCAGTTCCGGCTGGTGATGGTTGGTCAGCAGCCCGATGTAGTGCAGCTTGATCTGCTGCCAGATTTCGTCCTCGATGTTCTCGGCGTCGTATTCGTCTTCCAGGATCACGCTGGTTTCGCGCACCCGCTCGTTGTAGAAGGCGATGCGGTCGCGTTGCAGTTGCTGCAGGCCTTGCCAGTCGGCCGCCTCGAACTTCACCTTGGCCTGGTGGCTGACCTCGCGGAACAGCCGGTAATGCTTGTCGAACCCGTCCAGCATGGTGCGGGCCACGTCATAGGCAATCTGCGAGGACAGCAGCTTTGGGAAGTGGGACATGACGCAGGCCGATGACGATTGGGGGGTTCCGGAGATTGTAAATTGGTTCGGCGGCAGGGCGAGTGCTCTTTCGGTCAATCCGGCATGGCCGGCGCGGCGCCAGGCCGGGCGCCGTCGCCATGCAGCGCCGGCATCACATGGTTTGCGAGAACAACTCCCTTCCGATCAACATGCGGCGGATTTCCGACGTGCCGGCGCCGATCTCATACAGCTTGGCGTCGCGCCACAGCCGGCCGACCGGGTATTCGTTGATATAGCCGTTGCCGCCCAGGATCTGAACCGACTCGCCGGCCATCCAGGTGGCCTTCTCGGCGGTGTACAGGATGACCGCGGCGCAGTCCTTGCGCACCTGGCGCACGTGTTCGGTGCCCAGCGAATCCAGGTTCTTGCCCACCGTGTACAGATAGCTGCGTGCCGCCTGCAGCGTGGTGTACATGTCGGCCACCTTGCCCTGGATCAGCTGGAACTCGCCAATGCTCTGGCCGAATTGCTTGCGGTCGTGGATGTAGGGGGTGATGACGTCCATGCAGGCCTGCATGATGCCGACCGGGCCGCCGGAGAGCACCGCGCGCTCGTAGTCCAGCCCGCTCATCAGCACCTTGGCACCGGCGTTCTCCGCGCCGAGGATGTTCTCGACGGGCACTTCCACGTCCTGGAACACCAGTTCGCCGGTGTGCGAGCCGCGCATGCCCAGCTTGTCCAGCTTCTGCGCCACCGAGAAGCCCTTCATGCCCTTCTCGACGATAAAGGCGGTCATGCCGCGCGCGCCCAGGTCCGGCTCGGTCTTGGCGTAGACCACCAGCACATCGCAGTCCGGGCCGTTGGTGATCCACATCTTGGTGCCGTTGAGCACGTAGCGGTCGCCCTTGAAGTCGGCGCGCAGCTTCATGCTCACCACGTCGGAGCCGGCATTGGGCTCGCTCATGGCCAGTGCGCCGATCCAGTCGCCGGAGACCAGCTTCGGCAGGTATCTGGCTTTTTGCGCGGGGGTGCCGTTGCGGTGGATCTGGTTCACGCACAGGTTGGAGTGCGCGCCGTAGGACAGGCCGACCGAGGCGGAAGCACGGCTGATCTCTTCCATCGCGATCATGTGGGCCAGGTAGCCCATATTGGCGCCACCGTATTCCTCCGCCACGGTGATGCCGAGCACGCCGAGATCGCCCATCTTCTTCCAGGCGTCCATCGGGAACTGGTCGGTGCGGTCGATCTCCGCGGCGCGCGGAGCGAGTTCGGCCTGTGCCCAGTTGCGCACGCTCTCGCGCAGCATCTCGATGTCTTCGCCCAAGTCGAACTTGAGGCCTGGCAGGTCGGTCATGGCGGTCTCCTGATCCGGTTCAGTTACTCGTGTTTTACGGGTTTCGCGATCTTGCGCCGCGACGGGTCTCAAACGTGGTCAAGCGTGCGCACCACGCACAAGGTCATCAGCATGGTGGCCACCGCCTTGCGCACGCCCGCGGTCTCGGTGAATACATCGCCCTGCGCCACGATCAGCGTGCGGCCGGGCTTGAGCACGCGGCCCACCGCTACCAGGCGCTCGCCCTTGGCCGGCGACAGCAGGTTGATCTTGTACTCCGCGGTCAGCCCCGCCTCACCCTCGCCCACCATCGACAGCGCCGCGTAGCCGCAGGCACTGTCGGCCAGCGCCCCCACGGCGCCACCGTGGAAGAAACCGTGCTGCTGGGTCACGCCCTCGGACCACGGCATGGCGATCTCAACCTCGCCGCGCGTCACCCGCGTCAGTGCCGCGCCGAAGGTGGTCATCAGGCCCTGGCGGGCGAAGCTGGTGGCGATCGCGTCCGCGCGCGCGGCCGGCAAGGAGGTGGATTCGACGGCGAGAGGCATGGGCTTTCCTTTTGTTCGCCGGCCGGCAACGCAGAGGCCCGGCGCGGACGATGGGCTGAGAAGCTATTCTATTTACGTTTACGTAAACGTCAATCAAATCCACCAAAGAGCGGTTTATAATGCCGCATTAGGCGCTTTTTTGCTCGTCCGCAGGGCCTTCCGCACCTGTCTGGGCCGCCAGCAGTGCCCGGCACTGCCGTTCATGCTGATCGATTTCCGCAAGCTGTGCCTGCAGGTCCTCGAGCTGGCGCGCCAGCGTGCCGCGATGGTGCGCCAGCGAGTGCAGGAAGCGCTCGAGTTGCGGCGCCGTGTCGCGCGGCGATTCGTAGAGATCCAGGATCTCGCGGATTTCGTTCAGCGTCAGGCCCAGGCGCTTGCCCCGCACCGTGAGCTTCAGGCGGGTGCGCTCGCGCCCGTTATAGACACGCTTGCGCCCGCTCGGGCCTTCGCGCTCGGGCGCCAGCAAGCCCTGGTCCTCATAAAAACGGATAGCGCGGGGCGTGACATCGAACTCGCGGGCGAGATCGGTGATGGTGTACGTCGGCGTGGCTGGCAAATCTGGCATGGTGGCCCAGTAAAAAAGTGAACGGTCGTTCGGTACAGAATGAAGTTTTCGCTTAATATTGAAAAAGCCCGCTCCAGTTGACGTTAACGTTAGCGTCAAGCAAAGCAGCTGGCAACCGTGGTGTGCATCGCCATTTTGCGACGGACCGTGACAACGAGAAAGTCCGCCTGCATGCGGCAGCGCATGCACAGGGCTTCGGACGAGAGAGAGACTCCCCCATGAACGCACTCGAACACCAACTCCAATATCCGTTTGGCGACACCATGCCGGCCGGCGGCGCGCGGCAGGAAGTCGCGCCTGGCGTCTACTGGCTCCGCATGCCCCTGCCCTTCGCGCTGGACCACATCAACCTGTGGCTGTTGCGCGACCGCATTGACGGCCACGACGGCTGGACCATCATCGACTGCGGCGTCACCAACGACACCATCAAGGCGCACTGGGAAACCGTATTCGCCAATGAACTCGAAGGCCTGCCGGTGCTGCGTGTGCTGGCTACGCACTGCCACCCTGACCACATCGGCCTGGCGCACTGGCTGTGCAAGCGCTGGGACGCACGGCTATGGATGAGCCTGGGCGACTATATGAACGCCCGCGTGATGGGTGGCGGGGGCGGCGTTGGCTCCAACGCCGGCGGCGACTTCGCCGCCAGCCACTTCGCCCGCCACGGCCTGACCGACCCCGACAGCCTGGAAAAGCTGCGCGCGCGCAAGAGCTACTACCCATCGCTGGTGCCCGACCTGCCCACCCAGTACCGGCGCATGATGGACGGCGATATCGTCAATATCGGCACCGACCCCGCCAGGTCCGGCTGGCGCGTGATCACCGGCTTTGGCCACGCGCCCGAACACGTCGCGCTGTACAACGCCGGCATCAATGTGCTGATTTCCGGCGACATGGTGCTGCCGCGCATCTCCACCAATGTCAGCGTGTTCGACATGGAGCCGGAAGCCAATCCGCTCAAGCTATACCTGGATTCCCTCGGCAAGTACGAGCCGCTGCCCGAGGATGTGCTGATCCTGCCGTCGCATGGCAAGCCCTTCCGGAATCTGCATACGCGGATCCGGCAACTGCGCGAGCACCATGTAGATCGCCTGGCCGAGACGCGCGCGGCCTGCGCGGAAAAGCCGTGCAATGCGCATGACATCGTCGGCGTCATGTTCAAGCGGCAATTTGATATTCACCAGATGACGTTCGCGATGGGCGAAGCGCTGGCCCACCTGCACCTGTTGTGGCATGCGGGGGAAGTCAGCCGGGAAGTCGGGGCCGACGGCGTAGTCAGGTTCACGATGCTTTCCTGACATCGAAGTCCTGGGCTTGGCATACGGACCGAGAACAGCATAGCCATGTGGCGCGCCCGAAAGGCGGGTCGCCCTCCCAGCGCGATGCGAAGCGAGCCGTCAAGGTGTACCAGGCCGTATGGGGCGCCTCGTCGGCAGGCAAAAAGAGCGGAAAAGAGGGACCCATGTTTGAGTATCGCCTTAAGGCGATGCGAGTTTGGGTCCCGGCCGCTCTTTTTGTCTGCCGACGAGGGGGGGTCGCCCCATCCGGCGCGCCTTCTTTGCCTACTTTCTTGGCAAGACAAGAAAGTAGGTCGCCGCCCCGCAGGGGTGGTGAAACCGCCTTTGACTTTAAGCCTTTAAGCCTTTGACTTCAAAGTCAGGCACCCGCAAACCGCGCCAAATACCCAACCCCCTCAACCGCCCGACTCCCATACCAGGAAACCATCTCCCCATTGATCAGCAAGACCTCCTTCCCGATCTGCCGCTCCAGCGCATCCACATGCGCCTCGGTAAACCGATAAGGCTCACTGGAAAGCAAAACCAGATCAATCTCCCGCACCAGCCCCTCGCTCCAGCGAAAACTCGGATAGCGGGTGTCCGCCGTATTGGGCCGGCTGCAATCCCCGTCGACACAGGCTTCCGGCATGGCTTGCGCCGAAGGCCAGGTCTGCCAGTTGACCAACGCCAGCATGCGACTGATATAGGTATCCCTGGACACCGTCATCCACGGATCCTGCCAGATCGCATACAGCACCTTGCGCTCGGGCCAAATCCGGCCACGCACCTGCGCCAGCTCGAACTCCATCGCCTCGCATAGCGACTCAGCTTCGGCAACCCGGCCGAAGATGCCGCCGAGCAAGCGATAAAGCGCAAGATTATCCTCAGGCGCACACGGGTGAGTCACGATCACATGCGGAACGAAACCCCGGATCTCATCGACCGTCTCGCGGCGGTTCTCATCGATATTGACCACCACATGCGTAGGCGCCAGCGCCCGCAGGCGCTCAAGCTTGACGTCCTTGGTGCCGCCCACCTTGGCAACGGCACGCACGGCAGGCTCGGGATGGATGCAGAAGCCAGTGCGCGCCACCACCTGCGGCCCCAGCCCCAGCGCAAACAACAGCTCCGTCACCGATGGCACCAGCGAAGCGATACGCACCTCCCCGGCAGCGGGGCCATGCAAAACGCCTGCGGCATCCTGCCAGTTCACGACTGCTTGTCCTGGCTGCGCGGCTTGCGCGGCGCGCGCGAGAAAACCGCATCGTAAAGCCAGCGCGGCATCAGGTGCAGGATGGATGCCACCACGCCCATCTGCCACGGCACCACGGCGAAGCGGCGGCCTGCGGCAATAGCACGCACCGCCTTGCGGGCGAATACGTCGGCATCCATCAGGAAAGGCATGCGATAGGGATTGTGCTCGGTCATCGGCGTGCGGATATAGCCGGGCGCGATGGTGACCACGCGGATGCGCTCGCGGCGCTGTTCCAGGCGCAGGCTTTCGAGCAGCTTGATCACGGCGGACTTGGAGGCGCTGTAGGCGCCGCCGCCGGGCAGCCCGCGCACGCCGGCCACGCTGGCAATGCCGACCAGCGTGCCGCGCCAGCCGCCGGCGCCGGGAGCGCGCTCGCGCATGGGCTGCATGAACGGCTGGAAGGTAGTGAGTACACCGAACCAGTTGGTGTCCATCACCATGCGGAAGGCTTCAAGATCCTCGCGCTCGCTGGCCACGGTGCCGACCGATACGCCGGCGTTGGCGATCACCACATCGGGGCAGCCAAAATGATCGAGGAAGTCCTGGGCGGCGAGCTGCATGGCGGCGGCATCGCGCACGTCCGCGGCATAAACGCGCACCGCGTTGGGATTGGGCAGGCTACGGGCAAATTCGCGCAGCACGTCTTCGCGCCGGCCAACCAGTCCGAGGATGGCGCCCTGCGCCGCGTACTCGCGCGCCAGGGCCTGGCCGAGTCCGCTCGACGCGCCGGTAAGAAAGACTTTCAGTGCTCGCATCGGGTGGGTCCAGGGGAAACTGCAACACTGTTCATGCCGACAGCCCCATCCCGGCGCGGGCCGGACGCCGCTGCGCCGCGCCGGCGCCGGCGGTGCCGGTCGACCGCTGGCGGCCAGGGCTGGCCGCCGCAGGGAATTTACATCTTCTTGTCGCGTACCTGGCCGACAAGGTAATCCATGGTCTGGATGGCCGCGCCCTTGGTGCCGGCGATGGACGGCGAGGTCACGTACTTGCCCTGCACCACGATGGTCGGCACGCCGTCGATCTTGTAGGCGTCCGCGATCTTGTTGGCGCGTTGCGAGTTGGTGGTCACGGAGAACGAGTTGTAGGCGTCGAGGAACGCCTTGCGGTCAATGCCGTTCTTGGCCATAAAGTCGGCGATCTCGTTCGGGTCCAGCATGCGCTTGCGGTCGACGTGCATGGCGCTGAAGACCTTGCTGTGCATGGCGTCAAGCTTGCCGAGGGATTCCAGCGCATAGAAGATCTTGGTGTGCGGCAGCAGGTCGTCGCGGAAAGCCACCGGCACGCGCTTGAACACGACGTCCTTGCCCTGCTTGCTCACCCAGGCTTCCAGCTCGGGCTCGAAATCGAAGCAGTGCGGGCAGCCGTACCAGAAGAACTCAGTGACTTCGATCTTGCCCGGCGCGACGGGCTGCGGCGCTTTCAGGACCTGATATTCCTTGCCCGAAGTGGGCGCGGCTGCCTGGGCGGGCGCGGTCATCAGGAAACCGGTCACGGCGACCAGCGTGGCGAACAAGGTGGCGAGTTTCTTCATATGGCGCGGCTTTCGAAAATGGGCAATGAGCGTATGACAGCGGCGGGGCGTCCCGGTTCAGCAAACGCCCCGGGTTGTTACTGCTTGGTAAAACGGATCACCGAAGCTTCGAAGCCCGACGACTGCAGCCGGTCGCGCGCGCGGTTCATATCTTCGATCTTGCTGAACGGCCCCAGGCGCACGCGATAAAGCTTGACGCCATTGACATCGCGCTCGGTCACCTTGGCCTCGAAACCCTGCATGGCCAGGTTGGCCTTCTGGCGGTCGGCGTCGTCCTGCGAACGGAAGGCGCCCACCTGCAGCAGGTAGCCAACCTTGTTGGCATCGGCCTGGGCGATCTCGGCGATCGGATCGGCGACGGGCTTCTCGGCCGGCTTCTCGACGGGCTTCTCGGCAGGCTTTTCCGCCGGTTTCTGCGCGGGCTTCTCGGCCGGCTTTTCCGCGGGCTTCTCGGTCGGCTTCTCGGTTGGCTTCTCAGCCGGTTTTTCGGCGGGCCGGTTGGCGGCCACCGGGGGCTGGCGCTCAGGCGGCTTCACCGTGGGCGCCGGACCGGCGGGCTGCTCGGGCTCGGCGGCGGGCCCGACGGGCTTGGCCGGCGTCTTGCTCCACAGCGGCTTGTTGGGATCCGTCGGGGCTTCCTGCGCCGGGGCGGGCAGGTTGCTGACGACATTGCCGGGCTCGGACGGCTTCTGCGCGCCCTTCTGCTGGAATGGCGCCGGCGACTTGGTGATGTACAGGGCGACCACTACCGCGATCGCCAGGCCGACGATCAGGCCCAGCACCAGTCCCAGGAACGTACCTCCGCGCTGCGGGGCGCGGCTGGCATTGCGCGGGGCGCGCTTGCGTTGCTGTTGCATGAATTCCTCTAGCGTGATGGCGCGATTATAGAGCCTGCGCCAATCCCGGCATCACTGTCTGTGGTCAAGACGACACGCTTGCTCGTGCCGGGGGACGCGCCCCCGGCACAGAGCGCTTACATCCGTTGCGGCGCCGAGACACCGATCACCGCCAGCCCGTTGCGCAACACCTGCCGCGTCGCGGCCAGCATCGCCAGACGGGCCAGCTTGACGGCCTCGTCATCCACCAGCACGCGGTCGGAGTTATAGAAGGCATGGAAATCGCCCGCCACGTCCCGCAGGTAGAAGGCGACCGCGTGCGGCGCCAGTTCGTCCGCCGCCGCCGCCAGCATGTCCGGGAAATCGGCCAGGCGCTGGCCCAGCGCGAGCGCCTGCGGGGTGGCATCGGGGCCGGTCACGGGCGCCAGGTCGGCGCCGGCCAGCGCGGGAAGCCTGGCTTCCCAGTCGGCGCCGCCCCAGGATTCGAAGATCGAGCAGATCCGGGCATGGGCGTACTGCACGTAATACACCGGGTTCTCGTCGTTCTGCTTGAGCGCGAGGTCAACGTCGAAAATGAATTCCGTATCCGCCTTGCGCGACAGCAGGAAGAAGCGCACCGCATCGCGCCCGCGCGTGAAGTGCCCGGGCCAGTCGGCCACGCCGGCTTCCAGGCAGCCGCGGATGGTCTCGCCGCCTTCCGCGCCGTTGCTCCACTCGATCAGGTCGCGCACGGTCACATAGGAACCGGCGCGCTTGGAGATCTTGACCTCCTCGCCGTTCTTCATGACGGTGACCATCTTGTGCAGGATGTAGTCGGGGTAGCCCACGGGGATACCGATATCCAGCCCTTGCAGGCCGGCGCGCACGCGCGCAATGGTGCCGTGGTGGTCGCTGCCCTGCACGTTGATGACCTTGGTGAAGCCGCGCTCCCACTTGCTGGTGTGGTAGGCCACGTCCGGCACGAAGTAGGTATAGGTGCCGTCGCCCTTGCGCATGACGCGGTCCTTGTCGTCGCCGTCATCGGTGGTGCGCAGCCACAGCGCGCCTTCGTTCTCGTAGGTCTTGCCCTTGTCCACCAGCGATTTCACCGCGGCCTCTACCTTGCCGTCGCTGTAGAGGGACGATTCCAGGTAGTAGCGGTCGAACTTGACGCCGAACGCCCGCAGGTCGATGTCCTGCTCGTTGCGCAGATAGGCCACGGCAAACTTGCGGATCGACTCGATGTCCTCGACGTTGCCGGACGCCGTCACGGCGTCGCCGTCGGATGCCCGCACGGTCTTGCCGGCCAGGAAGTCGGCGGCGATGTCGGCGATATAGTCGCCGTTGTAGGCCGCTTCAGGCCAGCCGGCATCACCGGGCTTGAGGCCGCGGGCACGCGCCTGCACGGATGTCGCCAGGGTCTGGATCTGCACGCCGGCGTCGTTGTAATAGAACTCGCGGTGCACGGCGAAACCCTGCCAGTCCAGCAGGTTGGCAAGCGCATCGCCCAGCGCCGCCTGGCGGCCGTGCCCCACGTGCAGCGGACCGGTCGGGTTAGCCGAGACGAACTCGACCAGCACCTTGCCGCGCGCGCCCTGCTCCTGGGCGCCATAGCGGTCGCCCTGCTCGAGCACCGCGCGCAGCACGTCGGCCTTGGCGGCCGGCGTCAGGCGCAAGTTGATAAAGCCGGGACCGGCAATCTCAAGCCCGGCCACCAGGCCGGCGGTACGCGCATCGGCCTTGACCCCATCGACAATCTGCTGGGCCAGCTCGCGCGGGTTGCGCTTGAGCGAGCGGGCAACCTGCATGGCGAGGTTGCAGGCCAGGTCGCCGTGGGCGGCCACCTTGGGGCGTTCGAAGGTGGCCGCGGGCAGGACGGCGTCGGCCGGAGCGAGTGCGCGCACCGCGTCGTTGAACGCAGCGGCAAGATTGGTGGTCTGAACTGGCAGCATGGATGTCGTGGCCCTGAGGCGGTTGTCTGGTGCCGCCGCGGCGGTCCGGAAGCGGCGGCACCGTCACGGGCGGCATGTGGAGGCCGCGCCGCATGGCAGGCAATGAATTGCAGAACGCGGAATTTTATCAGGTGCTATGCTGACATCATGCAGCGGGCCTCAAACCGGCCGTTGCGCACCCCGGACCGACTCCCGGACAAGCCGCGCGGTCATGTACTTCGCTGTACGCCAAGGAAAGGATAAATCATGCTGATCACCTTCAAATCCCACGCGTCGCAAGATCTCATCATGATGAGGGATCTTGCCGTCACGCTCCTGGGGATTATCGGCAAGCACCTGGGAGAGCGCGGGGTGATCACCACCGAGGAACTGCCTCGCTGCATCCACAAACTGGAAGCCGCGGTGACGGACGCCAAGAAGGTGCACCCGGCCGAGTCGTCCGTATCACCGGGCAAGCAGGATGAGGACCAGGAAGAGGAGCCCTTGCACCTGGGCCAGCGGGCCTACCCATTCCTCGACATGCTGCGCGCTTCCCTGCGCGAGAACACCGAGGTCATGTGGGGCGTGTAGGCGCCGCGCCGGACCTGAACGGCCCGTAGTGGCGGAGGCAGGCGCCGGCTGGCGGCTCCCCCGCCGCGGCGGAGCCCTTGCCGCCGGCACCCTTTCCGCCGGCGGCGCATTCCGGCTTCGCCCTCGCGCCGCCCCCTCTTCCGCCCAAAATCCCCGATTGATATAAAAAAAAAGCCCGGCCGATGTTCCTGGCCGGGCGCGCCGGATCAGGGAGTGGATCCGGAAGGGGGAAGAATCGCTTTATTCGATGAGGCGCATGAATCACTAACGGCGCTGGATTGCTTGCGGGCGCGCTCGCGCAATGCCTTGGCGTCGGACAGGAAGCCGCCGCTTGCGCCTTTCTCGTTCCGGGACTGCTGGCTCTTGCCTTTGCCGACGACGGGCTTCTCTGTAACCGGGGTGTCCATGGCGATCATGCTCCTGCGGGGTTGGGGGATGGCCTCTGCAGGGCCTGCGCAATTGCGATGTGCTTCGACCTGTTTCAGTGCGTGCTTCAGTGCGGTCGGACGCGGCGCATCAGTCCTCTCTGTTGCGTCCGTTGGCAGCCAGCAGCAATCCGACGAAAGCGCCCACAGCCGCTGCTATGCCGATCGCCTTCAGCGGCGATGCAACCACGCTCTGCTGAACGCCGTCCACAGCGTAATCGACGCGCTCTCGTGCCCGGCTTGCGCCCTCCAGCGTGGCGCGGCGCAGGTGGTCGCCCAGCGCACGCGTGCGGTCGTGCAGCCGGCGTCCTGCCCCCACGGCTTCGGACGAGCCTTCGCGCCCCAGCACTTCCATGGTTTGCTCGAATTGCGCGATCAGTGCCCTGACCTCGCCGGCAACCGGCCCCGCAGCATCGCAGGTATCGCGCGCGGCATGCCTGATCTGGCGGACCGTGCTCTCGGCACTATCGGCCAGGTGGTTCACTTCCTTTCGGACCTTCGGGTTGTTGGTCAGCATCGCCTAATCTCCGTTTCGTCTGAGGACGCTCTGTGATTCCCTTCGTGCCGTGCGCCGCCTCCGCCTAGCGTCTGACCAAGCTGATCACGAAGGTCACAAGGGCAACCACCAGGAAGATGAAGAACAGGATCTTGGCGATTTCGACCGCGCCTGCTGCGATGCCCCCAAAGCCGAACACGGCGGCAATCAGGGCGATGACAAAGAACACGACTGCGTAGTGCAACATGGTGATGGCTCCCTAAGTGAATAGCGCTACCGCGCCAGGCAGCGCGGGCCTGGCAAGTGGCAGCACCTGGCGCCTGGCTATTTCACCGCTTTGAACACGGTCACGCCCAGGACAAGGAACAGTACGAACAGCACCAGGAAGATGAAGAACAGGATTTTGGCAATGCCGGCCGCGCCTGCAGCGATACCTGTAAATCCAAGCAAGCCGGCGACCACGGAAACCACAGCAAAAATCAGCGCCCATTTCAGCATTGACGTTCTCCCTCTCCCCTGGCTGGCTTGCGCGAGACTGCGCAAGGTCATGGCTACATGGTAGAAACCGCCTCGCCGCGCAGACACCGATGGCGCACCGATTCCCTTGTCAGCCGATTCCTACAGGATCAGGATTGGCGCAGCCTCGCGCGCAGCGGCCGCGCAGTGCAGGTTGACCGGGGGCCGTCGATGTGCTTCCATCGACGCCGACAGGGTACATGCCAGGCCCGGACCTTTCCCCACGCCACGCGGCGCGGGAACGCCCACCGGCCAGGCACCCGATTTCGGGAAACGACAATGTTCAAGCAGTCACTGTTGCGCTCCACCTTGCTGCTGGCGGGCGGCATCGTGCTTACCGTAGTGGTGCTGATCGCCTCCGAGGCGGGCAACATCCGCTTGCGACAGGGATATACGCAGGTGATCCAGTCGCAGCAGGTGCAGGGCCAGATCACCGCCCTGCTTGGCGAGCTGGTCAATGCCGAGGCAGGCCAGCGCGGCTTCCTGCTGACAGGCAAGGAGAGCTATCTGCAACCCTATTACCAGGCATTGCCCCGCATCAATGCGCTGATGAGCGCACTGCGCAACCGCTACGCGGACGACGCGGAAGCGCTCAAGCTGTTCACGCAGGCGTCTACCGCCGTCAACCGCAAGCTGACCGAGATGGACCTGACGCTGATCTACGGCAAGCGCGACGTGGAAGTGGCGCTGGACCTGGTGCGCACCGACTTCGGCAAGCAGACCATGGACAACGCGCGGCGCGGGCTGGAGGCACTGCTCCAGCGCGAAGCCGGATCGGTGTCGCAAAGTCTGGAGTATGCCGACCGCGACCTCGCGCTGTCGCGTTACGGCATTGGCCTGCTGACCGCCATCAATATCGTGCTGCTGATCGTGGTGGGCTTGCAGCATTCGCGGCGCATGGCGGTATCGGAAGCCGCGCGCAGCGAGCTGGAAGAAGAAAGCGCGCGCCTGGACAGCATGGTGCGCGCGCGCACCCGCCAGCTATCGGCACTGGCCTCTCACCTGCAACGTGTCACCGAGGACGAGAAGACGCGGCTGGCGCGCGAACTGCACGACGAACTCGGCGCCATCCTGACCGCCACCAAGCTCGATATGCACTGGGTGCGCCGCCGCATACAGGAAACCCATCCCGACGTGGCGGAAAAGCTCACCCGCGTGATGCTGCATGTGGACCAGGGCATCCAGATCAAGCGGCGCCTGATCGAAGACCTGCGTCCCACGGTGCTGCTCAACCTGGGCCTGAAGGAAGCCATCGGCCAGTTGGTGGAGGAGGTCGCCGCGCGCAATCAGTGGGACTCGGATGTGAAGCTTGCCGAAGCGGTGCCGCCGCTGCGCGACGACGCGGCCATCGCGCTTTACCGTATCGTGCAGGAGTCGCTGACCAACGCGAGCAAGTATGCCGATGCCAGGCGCGTGGCCATTAAGCTGGATTGCGCCGACGGCGTGCTTCTGCTGACCGTGGGCGACAACGGGTGCGGGCTGCCGGCGGACTTCGAATCGCGGCGCGGCGTTGGCCACCACGGCCTGCTGGGCATGGAGCAGCGCGTGATTGCGCTGGGCGGCACGCTGGACATCCGCTCGGAGGCCGGCGCCGGCGTGACCATCCGGGTCGAGGTGCCGCTGACCGATGCCATCGTAGCGCCGCCGCGCGAAGACGATGACGACTTCGGCGATCAGTTGCAGGATGAACCTGAAAGTGCGCCGCCGGATACGCCAGTGGTCGCGCCGGCGAGCATGGCCGCAAGCACGCCAACCGGCGCACCCACGGCCACGCCCGGCGGCGAGGCGCCGCGCCAGCAGGGCCAGGATACCGGGCCGTAATACGGCCAGCCAAAGCAAAAGGGGCTCCGCGGAGCCCCTTTTGCTTTGCCGTGCCCGTCCGGGCGCAGCGATTCCCGCCTTACATCTTCTGCCTGGTGCTCTCGGCGGCGCCTTGCACCTTCTCGCCGCCCTTTTCGATATCCTTGCCGGCGCCGGCCATCGTGTTGCAACCGGTCACCAGGACGACACCCGCCAGGGCACACAGCGCCATCAGCTTTCTCATGATCTTCTCCTTGCTCCAGGTTGACGCGGCATGGCCGCGATAGGGATTACCGGTACTGCCGGACCGACCTGAATGCGTCATCCAATGCCACCGTCCCGAGACAAGAACGCGCACAATTCAATCGCCCGACTGCGCGTATTCCTCGATGACGCGGAACACCTGCTCAAGTTCGAGAGACTTGTCGAAAAAATAGTCCGCCCCGGCCTCGGTGCACTGGCGCCGGTAAGTGGGCACCTGGGCGTGATTGGTGTACACGATGCGGATGCCAGATGCCTGGGTCTTCTGCATGGCACGAAGTACATTGATGCCATTGCCTTGCCGCAATTGCAGGTCGACGATGACGACCTCGTACTTGCCCGCCTCGTAGAGGCGCAGCGCCGAGCTTTCGGTATCCGCCCAATCGACAGTCTCGACAAACGGGAATGCGCTCAGGTATTCAAGCAACATACCTCGCAAGACCGCCGAGTCCTCGATTAGCAGGACCCGCAGCGCTCGATACGAAGGGGCTGCGGCTTGATCCAACATGACTTAATGGTAGCAACAGAGTATGGAGAGAAACTATCGGCGTCCGTCCTACAGCGGCACCGCGCCGGCGGGGGATTTCCGTTCCGGCAGCGCCGGATCCACGGCTTGCAGGGCCACCGCGGGGGCATCCGGAGGCGGGCCACGCAGGATAGCAAACGCAGTGGAATGCGCATCGCGCCCGCGCCGCCTACTCCACCAGACCGTTCTTGATGGCGTAGTAGGTCAGGTCGGCGTTGGTCTTCATGCCCATCTTTTCGAGAATGCGCGAGCGGTACGTGCTTACCGTCTTGACGCTCAGGAACAGTTCCTCGGCGATCACCGAAACCGACTGGCCGCGCGAAAGCTTGCAGAAAATCTGGAACTCGCGCTTGGACAAGGTCTGGTGCAGCGGCTGGTCGGTCGGCTTATCCAGCCCGCCAATGAGCAGGTCCGCCACGTTCGCGCTGACATAGCGCCGGCCCTGGGCCACGGTGCGGATCGCCTTGACCAGGTCGTCGGGCGCGCTTTCCTTGGTCAGGTAGCCGGACGCGCCGGCGCGAATCAGGTTGATGGCGTACTGGTCTTCCGGATAAGTGGAAAGGATCAGCACCGGAAGGTCGGGATGCCGCTGGCGCAGCAGTTTGAGCACGTCGATGCCATTGCGATCGGGCATCGAGATATCGAGTACCACGACATCGAACTCGAGCTCGCGCAGGCGCGTCATCACTTCGTCGCCGCTGGCAGCTTCCCCTTCCACCCGGATATCGGGCTCGTCGGCAATGAACTGGCGCAGACCAGCGCGCACGATCTGGTGATCGTCGGCGATCAAAACGCGAATCATGGGCTTCTCCCTGGGGCATGGATGCCCCTGCTCTCGGGAGCGGCGGGGCTAATGCATTGTAGTGCTTGCAAAGCTGCGCGAATGTCGGTGTAAGGCTGACACGCCCCGTGCAGGCCGCGCGAACGGAAAAGGGACGGGCTGAACCCGTCCCTTTCGTTCCAGCCCGGCCGCGCACCGCTCGGCGCGCTCCAGGCTTGCCGGCCCAGGCTTACTGGACCTTGGTCGCCGCGCCGGTATCGGCGGCCGCGCTGGTGTCGGCCGCGGCTTCGCCCTTCTTGCTCTTGGCGTGGCTGGTGTGCTTCTTGGTCTTGGCGGTGGGCTTGGCCTGCGCGCCGGTAGCGGCATCTGCCTTGGCGTCCAGGCCGGCGTTCACACCTGCGCCAGCGGCCGCACCCTTGTCTGCGGGTGCGCTGACCGCGGGCGCCGAGATGGCGCCGGTGGCACCAGCCTTCGCATCAACGCCGGTACCTTGCGCCATGGCCAGCGAGGAAGCGGCAGCGATCGAGAGAGCGGAAAGGGAGATCAGCAGTTTATTCATTGAGAGGCTCCTGGCAGTTTGCACCGCCGCGAAACATTCGCTGCGGTGTTCACTTGATGTGAGCCCTCAGTCTAGGGATGCGGAGCCGTGCGGTCTGTTAGGAGATGTAATGCCTTGTAAGGAGTGGTGAAGAACTTGCAAAGTCACATCGGCAGGCCCGGAGAAGCTTTTCCCTGCTTGCCCAATGGCTTGCGGCGGCGCAGCGGCACAAAACGCCGCCGCCGCCGCACGCATGCGGTTACAGGTTAGGCGCGAGCGCGCGCTCCAGCACGCTGCGTTCTTCGCCACGGCGCGCCACCATGTCGTCGAGCTGGTCCTTTCCGATCTTGCCCACGGAGAAGTACGTGGACTCCGGATGCGCCAGGTAGAAGCCGCTCACCGAGGCCGCAGGCGTCATCGCCAGCGAGTCGGTGATGCCCATGCCGATCTCGGCCGTATTGAGATAGTCGAACATCGGGCCCTTGACGGTGTGCTCCGGGCAGGCCGGATAGCCAGGGGCCGGACGGATGCCGCGATAGCTTTCGGCGATCAGTTGCTCGTTGGTCAGCACCTCGCCGGCGTCGTAGCCCCACAGATCCTTGCGCACGCGTTCGTGCAGGCATTCGGCAAAGGCCTCGGCCAGGCGGTCAGCCAGCGACTTAAGCATGATCGCGCTGTAGTCGTCGTGGTCGGCCTCGAACTGCGCTTCCTTCTTGTCCACGCCGATGCCAGCGGTGACGGCGAACACGCCAATGTAATCGGCGACGCCGCTGTCCTTGGGCGCGACGAAATCGGCGAGGCAGCGGTTGGGCCGCATCACGCCGTCGATCACCGGACGCTCGCTCTGCTGGCGCAGGTTGTGCCAGGTCAGCGCGACCTGGCTGCGGGTCTCGTCGGTGTAGATCTCGATATCGTCGTCGTTGACGGTGTTGGCCGGCAGCAGGGCCAGCACGCCGTTGGCTGTCAGCCAACGGCCCTGGATCAGGCGTGCCAGCATCGCCTTGCCGTCCGAGAACACGCGGCGGGCGGATTCGCCGACGATCTCGTCATTGAGGATGTCGGGGAATTTGCCGGCCAGATCCCAAGTCTGGAAGAACGGCGCCCAGTCGATGTAGTTGGCCAGCTCGGCCAGGTCGTAGTTGCGGAAGATGCGGCGGCCGATGAATTTCGGCCGGGGCGGCACGTAGGTGCTCCAGTCGACCGGCGTCTTGTTGGCACGCGCCTGCGACAGCGTCACCATCGGCGTGGCCTTTTTGTTGGCGTGCTGGTGGCGGATGCGCTCATAGTCGGACTTCAGCTCGGCCAGGTACCTGGTCGCGCCCTCGTCCGACAGCAGGCTCGACGCCACGCTGACCGAGCGCGAGGCGTCCGGCACGTAGACCACCGGGCCTTCGTAGTGCGGCGCGATCTTGACCGCGGTGTGCACGCGCGAGGTGGTGGCGCCGCCGATCAGCAGCGGGATCTTCTTGATGCGGAAGTAGTCGTCGCGCTGCATCTCGGAGGCGACATAGGCCATTTCCTCCAGCGACGGCGTGATCAGCCCGGATAGCCCGACGATATCCGCGCCTTCGACCTTGGCGCGCGCCAGGATCTCGTTGCACGGGACCATCACGCCCATGTTGACCACTTCGAAGTTATTGCACTGGAGCACCACCGAGACGATGTTCTTGCCGATGTCATGCACGTCGCCCTTGACCGTGGCGATCACGATCTTGCCGCGCGCCTTGACGTCGCCGCCAGCCTCGGCCAGCAGGCGCTTTTCTTCTTCGATGTAGGGCAGCAGGTGGGCCACGGCCTGCTTCATCACGCGGGCGCTCTTGACCACCTGCGGCAGGAACATCTTGCCGGCGCCGAACAGGTCGCCCACGATGTTCATGCCGTCCATCAGCGGGCCTTCGATCACCTCGATCGGGCGGCCGCCGCGCGCTTCCACCTGCTGGCGCACTTCCTCGGTGTCTTCCACGATGAAGGTGGTGATGCCGTGCACCAGCGCATGCGACAGGCGGTCGCCGACGGGGACCGGGTGTTCCGGCGTGCCGCGCCACAGCAAGTTCTCTTCCTTCTTGGCGCCACCGCCCTTGAAACGGTCTGCGATTTCAAGCAGGCGGTCGGTGCTGTCCTCGCGGCGATTGAGCACCACGTCTTCCACGCGCTCGCGCAGTTCGGGGTCGAGCTGGTCGTACACGCCGAGCTGGCCGGCGTTGACGATGCCCATGTCCATGCCCGCCTTGATGGCGTGGTACAGGAACACGGTGTGGATGGCCTCGCGCACGGCATCGTTGCCGCGGAAGGAGAACGACACGTTGGACACGCCGCCGCTGACCTTGGCGTACGGCAGGTTCTGCTTGATCCAGGCGGTGGCCTCGATGAAGTCCACCGCGTAATTGTTGTGCTCCTCGATGCCGGTCGCCACCGCGAAGATGTTCGGGTCGAAGATGATGTCTTCCGGCGGGAAGCCGACTTCGTTGACCAGGATGTCGTAGCTGCGCTTGCAGATCTCTGTCTTGCGGGCAAAGGTATCGGCCTGGCCCTGCTCGTCGAAGGCCATCACCACGGAAGCGGCGCCATAGCGGCGGATCAGCTCGGCGTGATGGCGGAACTGCTCCTCCCCCTCCTTGAGCGAGATCGAGTTCACCACGGGCTTGCCCTGCACGCATTGCAGGCCGGCCTCGATCACTTCCCACTTTGACGAGTCCAGCATGATGGGCACGCGCGCGATATCGGGCTCGGAGGCGATCAGGTTGAGGAACCTCACCATGGCGGCCTTCGAGTCCAGCATGGCCTCGTCCATGTTGATATCGATGATCTGCGCGCCGTTCTCGACCTGCTGGCGGGCCACCACCAGCGCCTCGTCGAACTGGCCGTTGAGGATCATGCGGGCGAAGGCCTTGGAGCCGGTGACGTTGGTGCGCTCGCCGACGTTGACGAAGAGCGTGTCTTCATCGATGGTGAAAGGCTCGAGGCCGGACAGGCGCATCGGGCGCGGCGGCAGGGTATCGTTGGTCATGGCTTGATCTTGTTCTGTGGGCTCGCGATGCATGTTCAGGCGGCGGCGCGGTCGTCGCCGTCGCGGTACTGGCCGGGCCAGGCGCGCGGCTTCTTGCTGGCCACGCTCCGCGCGATGGCGGCGATGTGCTCCGGCGTGGTGCCGCAGCAGCCGCCCACCAGGTTGACCAGGCCGGACGCGGCGAACTCTTCCACCAGCGACGACGTGACCTCCGGGGTTTCGTCGAAGCCGGTATCGCTCATCGGGTTGGGCAGGCCGGCGTTGGGGTAGCACGACACGGCTGCGTCGCAGATCTTGGCCAGTTCGGCAATGTACGGGCGCATCAGCGTGGCGCCCAGCGCGCAGTTCAGGCCGAAGGTGATCGGGCGGGCGTGGCGCAGGCTGTTCCAGAACGCTTCGACGGTCTGGCCCGAGAGAATGCGGCCGGAGGCATCGGTCACGGTGCCGGAGATCATCACGGGCAGGCGCTCGCCAGTGTCCTCGAACAACTGGTCGATGGCGAACAGCGCGGCCTTGGCGTTGAGCGTGTCGAAGATGGTTTCCACCAGGAACACGTCTGCGCCGCCTTCCAGCAAACCCTTGCCCTGCTCATAGTACGAATGGCGCAGCTCCTCGAAGGTCACGTTGCGCGCGCCCGGGTCGTTGACGTCCGGCGAGATGCTGGCGGTCTTGGGCGTGGGGCCGAAGGCGCCGGCCACGAAGCGCGGCTTGTCCGGCGTGCTGAACTTGTCGCAGGCTTCGCGCGCCAGCCTGGCGGCGACGACGTTCATCTCGTACGCCAGGTCCGCCATCTTGTAGTCTTCCTGCGCGACGGCCGTGGCACCGAAGGTGTTGGTCTCGATCAGGTCGGCGCCGGCGGCCAGGTACTGCTCGTGGATCTCGCTGATGACCTGCGGGCGGCTCAGCAACAGCAGTTCGTTGTTGCCCTTGACGTCGACATGGTGCCCGGCGAAGCGTTCGCCGCGGTAGTCCGCCTCAGTCAGCTTGTAGCGCTGGATCATGGTGCCCATGGCACCGTCCAGGATCAGGATGCGCTCGCGCAGCAGGGCCGGCAGGTTGGCCGCCCGGGTATAGGGGTGAGCGGGAGGAAGCGAGGCGGAACGTGGGGCGGCGCTCATGTGGGGCTCGACAGCAAGGGAAAAGAGTTCGATTTTATCAGTTGCATCAATGGTTTGCGGAATAACGGACGCGGCCGGCCAGTGCGCGCGAAGGCGCTCGCAGGTTGCCGCATGGCACCGCCCGGGCCTACACTGGGGAACCTTCCCATCACCGAGAAGCCTTGCCCATGCAACACCTTAGTCCCGGCGACGCGCAAACCCTGCTCAGGGAATCGCCCGATGCGCTTTTCATCGATTGCCGCAGCGAGATGGAATACCTCTTCGTGGGACACCCCAAAGGCGCGCATAACGTGCCCTGGAACGATGGCCCGGACTGGGAGGTGAATCCGCATTTTGTGCAGTCGGTGAAGAAACTGGCGGGGCAGGCGTCGGCCCGCCCGGTGCTGCTGATCTGCCGCAGCGGCAACCGCTCGACAGCGGCCGCGAGAGCGCTGGAGGGCGCGGGGTTCACCACGGTCTGCAACGTCCTGCACGGCTTCGAGGGCGACCTGGACGCCGAACGCCATCGCAATACGCTCAACGGCTGGCGCCACGCTGGCCTGCCCTGGGAACAATACTGAGAAATACTGAAGACGCCGGGGACCGGCGCCTTGAAAACGAGAAGCCCGCGCAATGCGCGGGCTTCTCGCTTCCGTTCCACTCGCCGGCCGCCCCAGCGCGAAGCACCGGCAGAGGCAGCCGCAAGCCTAGTGCATCACCAGCGGCTGAACCATCACGGTGTCGAACTTGCCAAGGAAATCATCCACCTCTTCCACCGACGGCTCGCTCTCGATCAGACGTTGCACGTCCGCGCGAAAGCTCTCGGCCATCTGGCCGCCGAGGAATATCTCGCGTTTCAGGTTCTTGTCGACGATTTCATAGCCGCCAGAGGCAAGAGGCGCATGCTCGACATCCGCACCAAACTCGACAATGCAGTAATTGTCGCTGTTGTAGATCATTTGCATGGCATACCTCCTGGCTGTCATGGGTAAGCGGCGGGCCATTGATTCTTCCGACTACCGGCACAGTGGCCGGTTGCCCTCCGCGATTTCACCTCCAATCTCCAAGCTGAGGGTGTTTGCCGTGTTTTCAAGATTCTTGCTTCGGCGAACCGCAGGAATTAAGCGTTCCCTCACTACATTGGGCAACGGCGCTGTCAGCAAGTTCTTGAGTTATGTTCGAAAGATATTGCTGGAAATTACCGGATATCGCATCAGGGCGCCTCGCACTGTGCCCCGCAAGCCGCATTGCCAAGAAAAGCGTCGAGCACTGCGTGAAAACGCTCGGCTTGTTCGAGATGGGCAAGGTGCGCCGCCCGGGGCAACACTTCCAGGCGGGCGCCGGGGATGGTGGCAGCAATCTCGCGCGCCATCTCCGGAGGAGCGCCCTGATCCTCCTCGCCGACCACCACCAATGTGGGGCAATGAATGCGTGCGATCGCCCCGGCCAAGTCGAATGCCATGATGGCCTGCCCCGATCCCACATAGCCGTGCACGGGCGTGGACAAGATCATTTCGCGCACGCGCTGCACCTCCTCCGGATGCGCGGACCGGTACGGCGCGCTCAGCCAGCGCTCCAGCGTGCTGTCGGCCACGCCCGCCATGCCGTGCGCCTCCACGTGGCCGATGCGGTCATGCCACATCGGGTGGGCATCCAGCGGGGTACGGTTGACGGTATCGACCAGCGTAAGCGACAGCAACCGCTCCGGATACCGCACAGCCATCGTCTGCCCGATCATGCCGCCTACCGAGACACCGACGAAATGCGCCTCCGGCACCGCCAGCGCATCCATCAGGGCGGCCACGTCGTCGGCCATGCGGATCATCGAATATGCGCCGATCGGCGCATCGCTCTGGCCATGCCCGCGCAGGTCGTAGCGCAGCACGCGATAGCGTGGCGCCAGGTGGCGTGCGGTGGCGTCCCACAAGGTATGGTTGGCACCCAGCGCGTGCGCCAGGATCACCCACGGGCCATCGCCCCCGTCGATGCGAACCTGGAGGCTGATATCGCCCACGCTGACGCGGCGGGCCTCGGACGGTGGCTGGGTGGCGCTCATGGCAGGTCTCCGGAAGTTGAGCAAACGCGGTGAACCGCGGCGGCAACCGACGCGCCACCGCTTGACGAATCATTGACGACTCAGCGCAGCGCTTCGCTGTCGCGGTAGACGAGTTCGATCTGGGTGCCGTCGGGCTCCGTCTGGCGCAGCTTCACCGGCATCCACTGCAGCGACTGCGCCAGCCACACCTCCACCCGCCGGCGATCGCCCGCATGCCGCGGCAGGCGCATGAAATGCTTGGCGTGTACCGCGCCGTGACCGGTGTCGACGTCCTCCTCTCCCACATACTGCACCTGCATCGGCTCCAGGTCACGCGTATCCGCCACCTCGAAGGTTTCGGTGACGCCGGGCGTGGCGTAGCGCTGCGGATTGCCGCGGACCAGCCCGACCAGTTGCAGGAATACGCTGAAGCGGTCCTGGCCCGCGGCAGGCAAGGGCACCTGCTTGTCGCGCCCCTCGAAGACCAGGGCGCCGGCGGCGCGGTCGAAGCGGGCCGCCTCGCTGCGGTTGCGGCGGTTCTCCTCATAGCGCTCCGGCGCCAGGCCGCGCTCACTGAGTGCGCCGCTGCTGTGGAAGTTGAAACGGAACCACAGCACCCGTGTTTCCACCGCAAGCAGATAGCGTCCGCCGTCCTGCTGCCAGCGGATGAGGCCATCCGGATTCTGTACGCCGTTGACGAAGCTGGAGTAGTGCAGCAGCCTGGACGGCGGCGGCGAATAGCGAACGCCGTCCGCCGGCAAGCCCGCGTCCGCAGCCGCGGGCGCGGATGCGGCACCCTGCCCGGCCTGGCCGCCGGCGCTCGCCATGGCGGGGCCGGAGCCTGGCGCAGTCAGCAGCGGCGGCGCCTCCGCGGTGGCAGGCGTTTCAGGGGTGGATTCCGGGAGCGATTCGGCCGGGGCGGGTTCGGGCGTTGCCTCCGGCCGCGGCGCGACGGGGCGCTTCGCAGGACGCGGCGGCGCTTTCACGGCCGGTGGCGCAGGCGGCGGCAGCAGCAGGATGGCTTCGATCGCCGGCATGGCGGTCGGGTCGCCCCGTGGGCCGGGAAGCTGCATCAGGCCCAGCACCACCAACAGGTGCACCGCCAGCACGAGCGCAAGCGCGACCGCCCAGCGCACGCGGCGCCGGGCGGGCTTGTCAGGAAAGGCCGTTCGGCCCGTTCGTCGGGCTGCCACCAAGATAACCAAGCTCCGAAGAAATCTGCCGGGCGATGTCGCGTACGTGACGATCGACCGTACCACCCCATTCTGCATCGAATACGCTCTGCGCGCCGAGCACGATCAAAGCCATCGCGACATGGCCGTTGGCGTCGAACACCGGCATCGAGAATGCATTGATGCCCGGCAGCACGCCACCTTTGATGCGCGCCGCGCCATGCGCCCGCACGTCCTCGCAGACCGCGTCGTAGTCGGCCAGCGAGCGCGGCAGGCCCGGAATATCGTCATGGCCGCGCTCGGCCAGTTCCCGTTCGACCAGCGGCCGCGTTTGTTGTTTCGGCAGATAAGCGCCATACAGGCGGCCGGTGGCGGAGTTGAGCATGGGCATGACATCGCCCAGGCGCAGGCTTACCGTAACCGGGTGGCTCGACTCCTCCCAATGCACGATGGTCGGGCCGTGGTTGCCCCACACGGCGATGCCGATGGTCTGATCCATCTCGTCGCGCAACTGCGACAGGATCGGGCGGGCCTTCTTGACCGGATCCAGCCGGTTCAGTCCCGCGAGGCCAAGCTGCAGCGCGAACGGACCCAGGTCGTAGCGTCCGCCCACCGGGTCCTGCGCCACCATGCCCAGCCGCTGGAAACTGACCAGGTAGCGGTGCGCCTTGGCCGGATTCATGTCGGCGGCGGCGGCCAGGTCGCGCAGCATCATGGCGCGCGGCGACGCGGCCAGCGCCTGCAGCAACTTGAAGCCAACCTCGATCGACTGGATGCCGGAACGCAATTTGGAATCGTCTTCTTCGAGTTCGGTCATGCGGCAACTTGCGGAAAAATGGTGAATAAGCCATGCACGAATCACATCCCGGAATAATACGGGCGAGACGATCACGCAGGTTGGGACCTAAATTTACTATAGCGAAATCGATTTACCAATTTTTAAACCATCGGTAGACTTTGAACGCACTTTGAACACCGCTATACAGGCCGGGCGCTGATGCCATGACAACCGCACCGGCCAATCCCGGCGCGGCAGCCGCCATGCAACGCACATGGCGCGGCGCAGCCGACTTCTACAGGAGACAACGATGACCCGCCTTTTCCCCTTCTCCCTGCTGCCCGCGCGGCAAGCCTGGCGCGCCTGCGCGGCACCGCTGCTTGCCACGCTGGCGCTGGGAGCCACCGTGTTGCCCGCCCGCGCAGCGGACAACTGGCCCAGCCAGCCGATCCGCTGGGTGGTGCCCTACCCGGCCGGCGGCGGCACCGACGTGGTAGCGCGCACGCTAGGCCAGGCCATCACGCCGGCACTCGGCCAGCAGGTGGTGATCGACAACCGGCCGGGCGCGGCCACCATCGTCGGCGCCGACGCCGTGGCACACAGCAAGCCCGACGGCTACACGCTGCTGACGGCCGATACCGCCACGCTGGCGGCCAATCCTTCGCTGTACAAGAAGCTGCCCTACAACGCCGACAAGGATTTCGTGCATGTGAGCATGGTGGCGCGCTTCCCGCTGATCCTGGTCGCCACGCCGAACTTCCCGGCACGTACATTGAAGGAAGCGATCGAGTATGTGCAGAAGAATCCCGGCAAGGTCAATTTCGCCTCGCCCGGCGCCGGCAGTCCGCACCACCTGGCCATGGAGCTGTTCATGGACCAGACCAGGACAAAGATGACGCACGTGCCGTACAAGGGCGCTGCCCCGGCGGTGCAGGATCTGCTCGCCGGC
The DNA here is from genome assembly GCF_057814235.1 of Cupriavidus sp. F041. Classification (NCBI taxonomy): domain Bacteria; kingdom Pseudomonadati; phylum Pseudomonadota; class Betaproteobacteria; order Burkholderiales; family Burkholderiaceae; genus Cupriavidus; species Cupriavidus sp. F041. The sequence goes on along the minus strand of NZ_JBVASY010000002.1, from coordinate 4,449,663 downwards.
CAGGTGGAACTGATGTTTCTCGACCTGGCGTCCGGCCAGCAGAACGTCGCAGCTGGCAAGGTGCGCGCCCTTGGCGTGGCCACGCCCAAGCGCCTGACTGCGCTGCCCACGGTGCCGACGGTGGCCGAGGCCGGCGTACCCGGCTTCGAGGCCTATGCCTGGCAAGGCGTGGTGGTGCCGGCCGGCACGCCCAAGCCGGTAGTGACGCGCCTGAACGCCGAACTGGTGAAGGCGCTCAAGAGCGCCGACGTGCAGAAGCGCTTCGAAGGCATCGGCGTGGAGCCGGTATCCAGCACACCCGAGGAATTCGCCCAGTACGCCCATGCCGAAGCCGAGCGCTGGGGCAAACTGATCAAGGCCAAGGGCATCACGGTAGACTAGCGGGCCGCTTTTTTCCTAACGCATTGCATACATGAAACTCGCCACCCTCAAGGACGGCTCGCGCGACGGCCAGCTCGTGGTCGTCTCGCGCGACCTGAAGACCGCCCACTACGTCAACGATGTCGCCGGCAAGCTGCAGACCGCGCTGGACGACTGGAACTTCTACGCGCCGCAGTTGCAGGACGTCTACGACGCCCTGAACGCGGGACGCGCGCGCCATCCCTTCGCCTTCGACCCCAGGGCCTGCATGGCGCCGCTGCCGCGCGCCTACCAGTGGGCCGACGGCTCGGCGTACGTGAACCACGTGGAGCTTGTGCGCCGCGCGCGCGGCGCCGAGATGCCGCCCGAGTTCTGGACCGACCCGCTGATGTACCAGGGCGGCTCCGACGACATGATCGGCCCGCACGACGATATCGTGTGTGCCAGCGAAGCCTTCGGCATCGACTTCGAAGCCGAGATCGCCGTCATCACCGGCGACGTGAAGATGGGTGCCAAGCCCGAGCAGGCCGCCGACGCCATCCGCCTCATCATGCTGGCCAACGACGTGTCGTTGCGCAACCTGATCCCGGCCGAGCTGGGCAAGGGCTTTGGCTTCTTCCAGAGCAAGCCGGCCACGGCGTTCTCGCCGGTGGCGGTCACGCCCGACGAGCTGGGCGAAGCCTGGCGCGAACGCCGCGTGCACCTGCCGATGACCGTGCACTGGAACAGCAAGAAAGTGGGCGCGCCCGACTGCGGCACCGACATGGTGTTCGATTTCGGCCAGCTCATCGCCCATATCTGCAAGACGCGCAATGTGCGCGCGGGCAGCATCGTAGGCTCCGGCACCATCTCCAACGTCGACCGCAGCAAGGGCTACTGCTGCATCGTCGAGAAGCGCATGCTGGAGATCATCGATGGCGGCCAGCCGGTCACCGGCTTCATGAAGTACGGCGACGCGGTCAAGATCGAGATGTTCGACGCGCAGGGCCGTTCGGTGTTCGGCGCCATCGACCAGCTGGTGTCGGCCCCGCGCTAAGCCTCTGCCGGCTCCTTGACGATGCCCTGCGCGAGCATGGCATCGATGTCCCGCTCCCCATAGCCACATTCGGCAAGGAGCGCTCGCGTATCCTCCCCCAGCCGGGGCGACGGCCGCAGGTATTGCGCCGGCGTCTCGGACAGCTTCACGGGCAGCCCGATGGTCTTGACCGGGCCCGCCTCGGGGTGCTGCTGCTCAACCACCATGCCGCGCGCGAGCGTTTGCGGGTGACTCAGGGCTTCGCCCACCGAGTGGACGGGCCCCGCCGGAACCCCCGCCTTGTCGAACGCGGCCAGCCAATGCGCTGACGACTGCGTCTTCAGGATCCCTGCGATCGCCGGCAACAGGGTGTCGCGATTTCCCATGCGGTCGGAATTGAGGCGATAGCGCGGATCCTCCAGCCACTCCGGACGGCCGAGCACTTGCGCAATCCGCTCCCAGTTCTTTTCGTTGGCGCCGCCAATGATGATATGGCCGTCCTGCGTGGGGAACGCCTGGTACGGAGCGATGAGGATGTGCGCCGATCCGCTCGGGCCAGGGGACTCTCCCGTCGCGAAATGGATGGCGGCATGCCAATAGAGTTGCTGGAGGCCCGCCTCGATCAGCGAGGTCTCCACAATCTGGCCCCTGCCCGTCTTTTGCTTGTGCTGATAGGCGGCGAGGATACCGAATGCCGCGAGAATCCCTGCGTTGATGTCGGCGATCGAGTTGCCTGTACGCAGCGGCGGCCCGCCCTCCTCGCCGGTGATGCTCATCAGCCCGGTGAATCCCTGAGCTATCAGATCGAATCCGCCCTTGTCGGCCGCGGGGCCGGAGCGGCCGTAACCCGAGATGGCGCAATAGACCAGACCGGGATTGATCTCCGAGAGCACGTCGTAGCCGAGCCCGAGCTTCTCCAGCGTTCCCTTGCGGAAATTCTCGATCACCACGTCCGCCTCGCGGACCATGCGAAGGAACACTTCGCGGCCTTCCGGCTTCTTGAGGTCCAGCGCGATGGCGCGCTTGTTCCGGTTCAGCATCAGGAACGGCGCGGACACGCCGTTGATCTGGGGATCCCGATAGCCGCGCGCATCGTCGCCGCCGTCGACCTTCTCGATCTTCACGACATCGGCGCCGAGGTCGGCGAGCATCATGCCGCAGGTGGGGCCAGCCATGATCTGCGCAAGCTCAAGCACGCGCATGCCGACAAGCGCGCCAGGTGCGGGACGGGAATTGGTTTCTGACATCTCAGATCCTTGAATGAAAGCTATCAATGCCCCGAGAAGCGCGGCGTTTCCTTGGCGAGGAACGCCTTGAATCCGGTTTGAAAATCCTCGGTATCGAAGCAGTCGAAACCCTCGTCGAGATCTCGTGCGGTGAGCGTGTCGCCGGCAACCAGCTTGCGTGCGAACTTCTTGTGCCAGCGCGCCACCAGTGGCGCCCCGGAGGCGATGCGCCCGGCCGTGGCCCGGGCTTCCACCGCGACCTGGTCATCGGGAACCACCCGGCTGACCAGTCCCATGCCGTGCGCTTCGTCCGCGCCGAAGATGCGTCCCTCAAGCAGTATCTCCAGGGTGCGCGACTCGCCAACAAGCCGGATCAGCGGCGCCATCTCCTGATAGGCCATGACCAGGCCGAGATTCTTGATCGGCGCCCCAAAGCGGCTGCCCCGCCCGCAGATGCGGATATCGGCCATGGCGGCGACTTCCAGCCCGCCGCCGACACAGATGCCGTGGATTTGCGCGACGACGGGATGCGGACAGTCCAGGATCGCCTGCGCGGTGTCGTGCATGACCTTCCCATATGCGATGGCCTGCGCCTTGTTCGACCGTGCCACGGCAAACTCGGAGATATCGTTGCCGGGCGAGAACGCCCGCTCCCCGGCACCCCGGATCAGCACGCAGCGCACCGACGTGTCATCGGAAAGCCGGCGAAATGCGTCGCCGAGCTGCTGCCACATCTGCAAGGTAAAGGCATTCAGCTTTGCGGGCCGGTTCAGCACCACCGTGGCAATCGCGCCATCGCGCCCGACCAGCAGCGGCGCTGCGTCGGGATCCTTGATGTCCGTACTGGAATCCTGGGTCATCGGTCCTTCTCCTTATTCAGCGCGAACCTTGAGTTCCTTGGTCATGCGCGCGTATTTGCCGATCTCCACGTTGACGAACCTGCCAAACGCCGCGGGGGTATCGGGGCCGCCGAACTGGACGCCCTGGGCGGCAAGCCTGGCACGGGTATCGGGCTGGGTCATGGCGCTGGCGACGGCCTCGTCGAGCTTTTTCAACACGTCCGGCGCCATGCCCTTGGGCGCCATCACCGCATACCAGTTGGTCACGTCAAAACCGCGGATGCCCACCTCGGCAAACGTCGGCACATTCGGCAGGCCGGATATGCGCTCCGGCGTGGAAATCGCCAACGCGCGCAGCTTGCCGGCGCGGATGTGCTCCAGCACGCTCGGCATGGTGTCGAAGTTCATGTCGACATTGCCCGCAAGGAGGTCGGCTACCGCCTGGCCACTGCCCTTGTAGGGAACGTGAACCATGCTGGTGCCGGTGATGTGCTCAAACAGGACGCCGGCGAGATGCTGCGTGCTGCCGATGCCGGACGAGGCATAAGTCAGCTTCCCCGGTTCTGTCTTTGCCCTGGCGACCAGTTCGGGGACGGTGTTGACCGGCACGCGGACCGGGTTCACCACGAGCACGTTCGGCACATACCCGATGTAGCGAACGGCCGTGAAGTCCCGGGCCGGGTCATAGTTGACCTTGGGAAGCACATTCGGCGCGATCACGTTGGCGATCGAGTGCCCCATCAGCAGCGTGTATCCATCGGGCGCCGACTTGGCGACATAGTCCGCCCCGATGGTTCCCGAGGCACCGGCGCGATTCTCCACAACCACTGTCTGTTTCAAGCTCTCGGACATCTTGCCGGCGATGAGGCGCGCGACGACGTCGGTGCCCCCGCCCGGCACAAACCCCACGACAAGCTTGATCGGACGCGTGGGCCATTCGTCGGCGTGGACCGGGGCCGCAGCCACCAACAGCGCGGTCAACGAAAGGGCCGTTGCAGAAAGCAGGTGCCTCATGATGTCTCCGTATTGGTTTTATGCCGCCCTTTTTCCAAAGGGACGGGGGCCTTATCATCGTCCGCACGGCAACGTTATCCGTGAGCGGCCTCGCCTCCCGCCCTCCCGGCACAGCCGCCGAAACGATTTGGTATACCATACTCCAAACAAGAAATTGGACGAAGGAAGATTTGCTCATGGTTTACCCACAAGACGATTTTTCGTCCGACGATGCGGCGGAGGCGCTGGCCACGAAGCCCGCCAAAGCCGAGGCGCCACGTCTTCCCGTCGCCCGAAGCGGCGGCGAGCGGGGCAGGCGGACCGGCCCGACGGCGCCAGCCTTTGGCGCCGCCGACGATCCCCTGGCCATCGACCACCCGACGCTTGGCGCCGTAGTGGCCGAACGCCTGCGGCAACTGATCACGGATGGCACCCTGGTCCCCGGCGTCTGGCTGAACGAGCGCGACCTGTGTGAACGGTTGCGCGTTTCGCGCACGCCGCTGCGCGAGGCCTATCGCCTGCTCGCCTCGGACGGGCTCGTGATGCTGCTGCCGAAACGCGGCGCGCAGGTCATCGCGCTGTCGGCGGAGGACGTCGGCAACCTGTTCGACGTGCTGGCCGTGATGGAAGGGCTGGCAGGACGCCAGGCCGCCGAGCGGGCCACGGACGCGGAGCTGCAACAGATCGCGCAGCTGCATCGCGCGATGCTCGACGCGTATGCCGCGCGAGACATCAAGCGGTACTTCGAAGCGAGCATGGGTACGCACGTGGCGATCAACGCGGCTGCGCACAATCCCGCACTGACCGAGACCTACCGCAGGCTCAATATGCGGGTGCAGAACCTTCGCTACAAATCGAATGTCGCGCTCGAGGAGTGGTCCGCCGCCACCTCGGACCACGAGGATTTTGTTGCGGCACTGCTGGCCCGGGACGGTGCGAAAACCGAAGCGCTATTGCGCCAGCACGTGCTCGAAAAGCGGGACTTTGCGGTGAATGAAGCGCGCGCGAGAGAAACTTCCGGCGATTAACAGCGACAGGATGGGGAGTGCTTATAATTGACCGACCGACCGGTTGACTAATTGCCGTCGACTATGCGCCGCCGCAGCGCAGGCTCCGGTGGCGCCCCCGGGCTGCAATGCGCGGCCCGGTCCCACCATGATCCACTATGGAATGGCCACCGCCATCGCTCCCCCCATGACCGCAATCCCTCCACAAGATGCTCCGCAATCCTCACCGCTGTCCCAGCCCGACGCCGCGCCGTTGTCGCCGCGCTACGACCGCTACCGCGCGCTGACCCTGCGCAGGCATGGCCCCATCCTGGAAATCGTGATGGGCGCGGACCAGTCCGCCAACCGCAAGCTGGCCACCGCCGACGCCAACATGCACCGCGAACTGGCGGAAATCTGGCGCGACGTCTCGGCCGACCCCGAGGTGCGCGTGGCGCTGATCCGCGGCGAGGGCAAGGGCTTCTCCGCCGGCGGCGACTTGTCCCTGGTGGAAGACATGGCCAACGATTTCGCCACCCGCACGCGGGTGTGGCACGAAGCACGGGACCTGGTCTACAACGTCATCAATTGCGACAAGCCGATCGTCTCGGCCATGCACGGCCCGGCAGTCGGCGCCGGGCTGGTGGCCGGGCTGCTGGCCGATATCTCGATCGCGGCCAGGACCGCGCGCATCGTCGACGGCCATACGCGGCTGGGCGTGGCGGCAGGCGACCATGCCGCGATCGTGTGGCCCCTGCTGTGCGGGATGGCCAAGGCAAAGTACTATCTGATGCTGTGCGAGTCGGTGAGCGGCGAAGAAGCCGAGCGCATCGGGCTGGTGTCGCTGACCGTGGACGAGGATGAACTGGTCGAGCGCGCCTTCGACGTGGCGCGCCGGCTGGCCGCCGGGTCGCAAACGGCGATCCGCTGGACCAAGTACGCGCTCAACAACTGGCTGCGCATGGCGGGCCCGGCGTTCGACAGCTCACTGGCGCTTGAATTCATGGGCTTTGCCGGCCCCGATGTACAGGAAGGCGTGGCGAGCCTGCGGCAGAAGCGGCCGCCGAAGTTCGATTGATGCAATTCGACTAATGTAGTTCGACCCCGCAGCCGGCACCGCCGGCTGCCGACCCCCGGAGACGAAACGATGTTCGGCCAGATCCCAGATTTCACCAACGGCTTCGAGTTCCTCCGCAAGATGTGGGGCAGCGCCGCCGGCATGCCCGGCGGGCTGATGCCGGGCCTGCAGGCCATGACCCCGCCGATGAACCTGGAGGAAGTCGACAAGCGCATCCACGACCTCAAGGCCGTGGAAGGCTGGCTGCAGCTCAACACCAATTTGCTGCGCACCACCATCCAGGGCCTGGAGGTCCAGCGCGCCACGCTGGTGGCGCTGCAGACCATCGGCACCGCGCTTTCGCCCGAGGCCATGCAAAATGCCATGGAAAACGTCGCGCGCACCGCCAACTCGCCGAGCGCCACGCCGTTCCAGCACAAGGCGGAACCCGTCGCGGCAAGGCGCGTCTGGCCCGAGCCCACGGTCGAGGAAAACGAGGACGAGGAAGACAACGGCCCCGACGTCCCCGAAGCGTCCGCAGCCGGCCAGGCGGAACAGCCGGCCGCCGCCTCCGGCCAGGGCAGCGCGCCCCCACCCGATGCCAGTCTGTGGTGGGATGTGCTGCAGCAACAGTTCAACCAGATCGCCAGCAGCGCCGCGACCGCCAGCCTGACGCCGTTCGGCAATCTCGGCGGCTTTGGCATGCCCGGGGCGGATGCGCAGCCCGGATCTGCCGCCAAGCCCGCGAGCAAGCCGCCGGCCAGTGCGGGCAAGACGGCAAAACCTGCCAAGGCGGCCAGCAAACCCGGCACCAAATCCGCCGCCAAGCCAGCAGTCAAAACCGCAGGCAAGGCCGCGGCCAAGCGTCCGGCCGGCAAGAAGCCCGCGGCGGCCAAGTCCGCGCCGGTGAATGGCACGGCCGGCGCCCCCGCATCCGGGGACAAGCCGGATGCGCCCGGCGAGCACTGAACCCGTGCCGGAGCTGGCCGTGATCCACCGATCGAGCCGACACCCTTGGTGAAGACCACCGCGCTGATCATGATGGGCGGCGGCGCCCGCGCCGCCTACCAGGCCGGCGTGCTGCAAGGCCTCGCCCGCATCGCCGCCCGTCACGGCCTGGATCGCGGCCGCATCCCCTTCGATATCATCTGCGGCACGTCGGCCGGCGCCGTCAACGGCGCAGGCATGGCGATCAACGCCGCCAATTTCCGCGCGGCGGCCCACAGCCTGGCCGCGCTATGGAGCGGCATCCATGCTGAGGACGTCTACCGGACCGGCGTGGTCGGCGTAGGCGCATCGGGTGCCCGCTGGCTCTCCGCGCTGGCTTTCGGCTGGGTCACCCGGCGCGCGCCGCGGGCGCTGTTCGACAACGCACCGCTCGGCGGCCTGCTCTCCGAGCTGTTCGACCCCGAGCGGGTACAGGCGAGCCTGGACGCCGGCGACCTCCAGGCCTTGGCCGTGACGGCGCTGTCCTACAGCACCGGCCGCCACGTCACCTTCTACCAGTCGCACCGCCGCATCCATCCGTGGCGCCGCAGCCAGCGACTGGCCGTGGAAGCGAAGATCGGCGTGGACCACCTGCTGGCGTCCTCGTCCATTCCCTTCCTGTTCCCCGCGCTGCCGCTGGAGCTGGACGGGCATCATGAGTGGTTCGGCGATGGCACCATGCGCCAGATGTCGCCCCTGTCGCCGGCCATCCACCTGGGCGCCTCGCGCATCCTGGCCATCGGCGCCGCTTCGCGCCAGCGCCCGGGCTGGTTCGACACCGTACCCGCCGGCGGCTACCCGTCGCTGGCGCAGGTGGGCGGCCAAGCCCTGGCGAGCATCTTCCTCGACGGCCTGTCCGCGGACCTGGAACGGCTGCAGCACATCAACAACCTGCTCTCGCGCATGCCGGAAATCGCCAACGACAGGGAGGGCTGGCGCCCGGTGCAAGTGATGACGATTTCGCCCAGCGAACCCATCGAAGCCATCGCTGCCACACATGTAAAACAGCTGCCGCGCACCGTACGCGCCTTGCTGACCCCGCTGGGCGGCACCGAAGCGCGTGGCGCGGCCTTTGCCAGCTACCTACTGTTCGAACCTGAGTTCACCCAGGCCCTGATCACCCTAGGCGAGCAAGATGCCCTGGCGCAACAAGACGAACTGGCCGCCTTCCTCTATGACATCATCCCGCCCGATCATGGCAACGAGATGGGCTCAACGTCCGCGCGCCCGGCTACACTGGGTCATGAACCACCTGCCCGCGCGATGGCCTGACCTATAGGCGCGGCCCAGCCGCAAGTGCCGCATACCACTCCTTGTCGCGCAAGGAAAATCGGTGGAACAAGCGATATTCGCCCATAAATTAAGTACCGCGCAGATCCAGCCGCATCCGCTCCCATCGTTTCCGCATGAAAAGAGCATTGGGAATAATTCGCATCTGGTAGAATCTGCCCGTAATTTCAAAGGCTTACCATGCTCTACCCCGAACTGTTCAAATCGCTGGAAGCGGTACGTTGGCACATGGACAAGGACATCCCCTGGGATTCCTTCGACCCGAGCCTGCTCACGGACGACCAGGCCAAGACGATCCGCATGAATGCCATCACGGAATGGTCGGCCCTGCCCGCCACCGAGATGTTCCTGCGCGACAACCGCCACGATTCCGACTTTTCGGCATTCATGAGCATCTGGTTCTTTGAAGAGCAGAAGCATTCGCTGGTGTTGATGGAATACCTGCGCCGCTTCCGCCCGGACCTGGTGCCGACCGAGGAAGAACTGCACGCCGTGCGCTTCGAGTTCGACCCGGCCCCGCCGCTGGAAACCCTGATGCTGCATTTCTGCGGCGAGATCCGCCTGAACCACTGGTACCGCCGTGCCGCCGAATGGCACACCGAGCCGGTCATCAAGCAGATCTACCGTACCCTGTCGCAGGACGAAGCCCGCCACGGTGGCGCCTACCTGCGCTACATGAAGAAATACCTGAACCAGTTCGGCGACAGCGCCCGCTCGGCCTTCGCCAAGATCGGCGTGCTGATGGCCTCGGCCCGCCGCACCGAAAAGCCGCTGCACCCGACCAACCTGCACGTCAACAAGGCGCTGTTCCCCAACGACACCGTGCAATCGCGCCTGCCGGATCCGGACTGGCTCGAGCACTGGCTCGACGAGCAGATCCGCTTTGACGAAGGCTGGGAGAAGAAGGTGATCGAGCGGATTCTGCACAATATGTCGCTGTTGTTCGAGCGCACGTTTGAGACGGTGCAGGATCTGAACCGGTATCGGAAGGAGTTGAATGCGAAGTTGCAGGCGGCTGGGGGTGCGCAGCCGGCGCAGGCTTGATTCAGGTTTGGTTATTTGAGCTGCCTTCGGCGGAACGGGCCCCATCGGTTGATGGGGTTTTGTTTTTTTGGGGGTTGAGAGGTTGGTGTGCTGGTGCTGGGCGTTGGGCGATTGGTTTAACTGCTTAACTTCAACTTCAAAAGCCTAAAGTCAAAAGCAGTTTCACCTCCCCTGCGGGGAGGCGACCTACTTTCTTGTCTTGCCCACCCAGAAAGTAGGCAAAGAAGGCGCGCCGGATGGGGCGACACCCCCTCGGGATCCGGCCTGGTACACCTTCACGGCTCGCTTCGCATCGCGTACCGGTGTGGCCCGCCCCCAGGGCGCTCCACACGGCTACCAATCGTTGGTTTGCCGGCTCGCTCCTGCGACAGTCTTCCCCTGTCGCTGGGGTGAGCAAACCAGCGGATCGCAAGTGGCAGCTAGTGCATAAAAGCAGGGGACGGGAGACAGGAGTTTGGCGTCTGAAGAGCCGAGAGATTTCGACGATGCGCGATATCGCCAGATCGACGATTCGGTGTAGCCGTGTTTACCGCCCGAGGGGCGGCAAACACAGCCCCGCGATGCGAAGCGAGCCGTGTAGGTGTACCAGGCCGTATGGGGCGTCCTCGTCGGCAGGTGAAAAGAGCGGAAAAGAGGGGGCCATGTTTGAGCATCGCCTTAAGGCGATGTGAGTTTGGCCCCCGGCCGCTCTTTTTGCCTGCCGACGAGGAGGGGGTCGCCCCATCCGGCGCGCCTTTTTTGCCTACTTTTTTGGCAAGACAAAAAAGTAGGCCGCCGCCCAGCAGGGGTGGTGAAACCGCCTTTGACTTTAAGCCTTTGACGTTGACTTTGAAGTTAAGCTTTTGACTTACCCGAGAACAGCCACCCCCATCCCCACTATGTCCACCCCCGCCTTCGAATCCAAGCTAGTCACCCCCGACACCCCCAACGACCTGATCGAAAAGCTAGCCGCCCTCCCACGCCCGCTCGTCTTCACCAACGGCGTCTTCGACATCCTCCACCGCGGCCACGCCACCTACCTCGCGCAAGCCAAAGCCCTCGGCGCCAGCCTGGTAGTCGGCGTCAACAGCGACGCCTCCGTCCGCATGCTCGGCAAAGGCGACGACCGCCCCCTCAATCACGAGTCGGACCGCATGGCGCTGATCGCCGCGCTGGCATCCGTGGACCTGGTGGTGATGTTCCGCGAGCAAACGCCGGTCGAGTTGATCCGGTTGGTGCGCCCGGACATCTACGTCAAGGGCGGCGACTACGACATCGATACGCTGGAAGAAACGCGGCTGGTGCGCAGCTGGGGCGGGCAAGCCCATGCCATCGCCTTCCTGCACGACCGTTCCACTACCAAGCTGCTGTCCAAGGTTCGCCAGGGGCAGTAATCCGCCAGTGCCGCCAGCGGCGCATCAGGCGCAGCTGAGCATGTCCTGCACGCCGTAGCGCCGGCGCATCTCGTCAAGCCGCGTACGCAGCGCCGCGTCGGCATTGCGCACGCGCAGCCACTGGCGCGTGAGCGGATGCGGCGTGTCGCTCAGCACCGCGGTACGCACGCCATGCTCGCGCAGGTTGTCCAGGAAATGCTCGGCATGCTCGCGCTCCTGGAACAGGCCCAGCGACACCGTATAGGTTTCGGGCGTCCCCGCGCTGACCACCGACACATCGGTGATGTTGCGCCGGCGCAACTCACCGAGCTTGCGCTGCAGGTTCTCGCGCGTGGACTGCGGCGGCAGGTGAACCCACCAGCGCGCTTGCTCCTGCCGCTCGAACTGCTCCACCCGCCAGGCACCGGCCGGTGCGCCGGCCAGTTCATCGGCCACGCGCCGCACCAGGTCGCCGTTGAAGCCACCGATCTCCACGCAGGCCATGGTGGACGCGGCGGCACGCGCGGCGCTGCCCCCCTCCGCCGCATGCGCGGCAGGCTGAAGCGCCGGCGCGGACGCCGGGATTGCCCGGTCCTCCCGCGCCATCTGGCGGAATCGTTCCGCGCGGGTCTGCTGGGCGGCGCGTCCGGGTTCGCGCGCGCTTTCCATCCAGCCAGCCAGGGGCTGTGGGCCGAACGCGCCCAGCACGGCTGCCAGCAGCAGCGCATTGACCAGGACCAGCAGGATTAACAGGCTTCGTTGGAGCATGGGGGCGATGCAGGGGTAACGAGAGGCTTGGAGAACAATGGCCGGCGCAGATCAGTCCGGGGTACCCGCCCGGCTCTGCGAGGCCATCACATGCAGGCCGAGCAGCACGAGATTATCGTGCATCTCGAAAGGCATCGAGAGGGCGTTCGCCAGCACATGGCGGGCGCCGCCGGACAGCAGGCAGCGTACCGGACCGCGCTCGCCGAGGGCACGCCAGGTGCGCTCCACCGCACCAGCCTGCGCCGCCAGGCAACCGGCGGCAATGGCGTCCCGAGTGTTGTCGGCCCAAGGTGCGGCCAGCCCGGTGTCGCCGACGCCCAGGGCCGGCAATTGCGCGGTGTTCTGCGCCAGCGCGCCCAGCATCAGGTCCAGGCCGGGCAAGATCAGCCCGCCCTCGAAACGGTCCTGCGCGCTCACCACGTCGAGTGTGGTGGCGGTGCCGGCGGTGACGATCAGAAGCGCACCCTCCGGCCGGTAGTACCGCGCGCCGATACTGCCGATCCAGCGGTCGACGCCGAGCTGGGCGGGATCGCGGTAGCCGTTGACTAGGCCGCCGAAGCGCGGGCCCGAGCGTACCCAGTTCACACCAGCGCCGGAGCCGAACACGGTGTCCAGCGTGGCTTGCAGGCTGGCGGCGATGGCCGGGCCGGCTACGTTGCTGACCCACACCTGCGGCTGGGCACCGGCGGGACCGGCCGTCCGCAGCGACGCCCATTGCGCCACCAGCGTGGCCAGTGCGTCGTGTGCCACGGCGCCGCCGTGCTGCCACGGCGTGGGCAGCGGCGCCTCGTGCAACACGGCGCCGGACCAGGCGTCTTCGCACCAGGCCCATTTCAAGCGGGTGTTGCCGATATCGATCAGCAGTTGCGGCACTCGCGGCATGCCGGCGGAGGAAACGCTCATGCGCCCGCCCCCGGGCCTTCGTCCGCCGGGCGTAGCGAGACTTCGCCGCTGGCAATGCGCTCCAGGCCCATCGGCGTTTCCAGCAACAAGTGGCCGTCGCCGTCCACGCCGCGCGCCAGGCCTTCGGCCTGCACGCGGCCGTCGTGCAGCAGGCGCACCGGCTGGTCGCGATACGCGTCGCGGGCCGACCAGCGCGCCGCCATCGGCGCGAATCCCTGCGCCAGGAAATCGTCGCGCATCGTCGCCAGCCGGTTCAGCACAGCGGCCAGCAAGGCGGTGGGATCGCAATCCGGCAGGTATTCGGTCACGCCGGCCAGGCTGCGCCCGAGCGAGGCTTCCATCTGCGCATCGCGTACCAGGTTCAGGCCGATGCCGATCACCGCCCAGACGCGCTGCGGCCCTGCCGGCACCGACTCGATCAGGATGCCGGCCAGCTTGCGTCCGTCGATCTGCAGGTCGTTGGGCCATTTCAGGCCCAAGGCGGCGCCGAGCCGCGCATCGCAGTCGGCCAGCGCCTCGGCCAGCGCCAGCCCCACCGCCAGGCTCAGCCCGCTGAGTTGCGACGGCGCCAGCGGCAATGGCATCGCCACCGAGAAGGTCAGCCCGGCCTGGCCCTGCCAGGGACGGCCCTGGCGGCCGCGGCCTGCGGTCTGGCGGTAAGCCAGGCGCAGCGCGCCGGCCTCGGTCCACGGCGCGGTGCGGCAGGCCTGCGTCAGGTCGGCATTGGTCGAGCCGGTCTCGTCGACGACGTCGAGGGTCCAGCCGCTGGCGGCACCCGTGAGCGCGGCGCGCAGGCGGTCGGAGTCGATGCGCCAGGCCTGGGATGGCGGGGCGGACGGCGGCAAGGATGGGTCAGCGGACATGCGAATCGGCAGTGGACAGCACAAAGGGCACGAAGGGCGCAAAGGGCACAACGTGCGCAACGCGTGCAAGAAGCCTGAAAGGTACGGCTTGCATCGGTGGCACAGGCCGCGCAGCCGGGGCCGCGCGGGGAATCCAGCCCGCATTGTAGCCGCGCGAATCCACCGCCGAGGTGCTCCGGGCGCCCGCTGACCCTGCGGGTGGCATAGAATCGGGACTTGCCCATCACTTCCACCCATCCTTTGGAAAGCCTTACCACGCCAGCCATCGAAGTGACGCGCGCGGACGGAGCGGCGACAGTGCGATTGCGCGGCGACTGGACCGCGCTGGCGCTCTCGGACTGCCACCACGCACGTGGCCTGCGCCATGACTTGCATGCGATTGCCACGGATTCGCACTGGTCGCTGGCCGGCCTCGGCCGGCTCGACCACATCGGCGCGCAACTGATGTGGCAGGCCTGGGGCGGCATGCTGCCCGAGCGGCTCGAGGCCAGCGAGGCCCAGCGGCGTGTGTTCGCACGCATCGCCGGCCTGCGCCGCGAAAACTGGAAGAAACATATCGTGGACCGGTTCAACCCGGTGACACTGTTCGGTGCCTCGATGCTGTCGATGTTCTCGCAGCTCGGCAACGGCGTGACCATGCTGGGCCAGCTGGCCTTCGACCTGCTGCGCCTGGCGCGCGCGCCGCATCGCGGCCCCTGGCGCGAGATCTCGGCCAATATCTACAACGTCGGCTATAAGGCGCTCGGCATTACCGCGCTGGTGGGCTTCCTGATCGGCATCGTGCTGTCGTACCTGTCCGCCAACCAGTTGCGCACCTTCGGCGCCAGCATCTTCATCGTCAACATCCTGGGCATGGCGGTGATCCGCGAGTTGGGGCCGGTGCTGGCGGCCATCCTGATCGCCGGCCGCTCGGGCTCGGCCATCACCGCGCAGATCGGCGTGATGCGCGTCACCGAGGAGCTCGACGCCATGCGCGTGATGGGCATCTCGCATGGCTTCCGGCTGATCATGCCGCGCGTGATCGCGCTGGCCATCGCCATGCCGCTGCTGGTGGCGTGGACCGACGTGCTGGCGCTGGCCGGCGGCATGCTGGCGGCCAAATTCCAGCTCGATATCAGCGTGGCCTTCTTCCTGCGCGCGCTGCCCGATGCGGTGCCGGTGGCCAACCTGTGGATGGGGCTGGGCAAGGGCGTGGTGTTCGGCATGCTGATCGCGATCACCGCCTGCCATTTCGGCTTGCGCATCCAGCCCAATACGCGCAGCCTGGGCGAAGGCACCACCGCCTCGGTGGTGACCTCGATCACCGTGGTGATCATTGCCGATGCGATCTTCGCCATCCTGTTCAAGGACATCGGACTATGACAACCGTCACCGCTTCCACGACGGCGCAAGCGGCCCGCCCGGCCGCAGTGCCCGGCACTGCGCCAGACACCGCGCGCACCACCGTCATCGAAGTGCGCGACCTCGTCAAGCGCTTCGGCGAGGCGGTCGTGCACGACCACCTGAACCTCGATGTCTATCGTGGCGAAGTGCTGTCCATCGTCGGCGGCTCGGGCAGCGGCAAGACCGTGCTGCTGCGCCAGATCGTCGGGCTGGACCGGCCCACCTCAGGCACCATCCGCGTGTTCGGCGAGGACCTGATGCGGCTCGATGCCGCGCGCCTGCAAGCCCTGCGCAACCGCTGGGGCCTGCAGTTCCAGCGCGGTGCGCTGTTTTCCGCGCTGTCGGTGATCGACAACATCGCGCTGCCGCTGCGTGAACTTCGCACCCTACCCGACGATCTCATCTGCCAGGCTTCGCTGCTCAAGCTGCAGTTGGTGGGGCTGTCCGCCCGCGACGCCGACAAGATGCCGTCCGACCTGTCCGGCGGCATGATCAAGCGCGTGGCGCTGGCCCGCGCGCTGGCCCTGGAGCCCGAACTGGTGTTCCTGGACGAGCCCACCGCCGGGCTGGATCCGATGGCCTCCGACGACTACGTGGCGCTGATCCGCGAACTGCGCCGCGAGCTGTGCCTAACCGTGGTGATGGTGACCCACGACCTCGACACCCTGGTGGCGCTGTCGGACCGCGTCGCCGTGCTGGCGGACCGCAAGGTGCTGGCAGCGCTGCCGATACCGGAGCTGGTGCATATCGAACACCCGTTCATCCGCGAGTATTTCCTGGGCGAGCGCGGGCAACGCGCCATGCAGGCCCTGGCGGTGGCACCGGCGGGCCCGCAATCTGGAGAAGCATGATGGAAAACAAGTCAAACGCCTTCCTTGCGGGCGTTTTTACGATCGGCCTCGCCATCCTGGTGCTGTTCTCGATCTTCTGGTTCAGCAGCGACCACGCGGTGCGCGTGCCCTACGACCTGATCACCCGTTCCACCGTCAACGGGCTGGGGCCGCAGGCCGACGTCAAGTACCGCGGGCTGGATGTGGGCAAGGTGGTGTCGATCCGCTTCGATCCCGCCGTGCCGGGCCAGATCATCGTGCGCATCAGCGTCAACCAGGACACCCCGATCACCCGCACCACCTATGCCACGCTCGGCTTCCAGGGCGTGACCGGGATCGGCTATGTGCAGCTCGACGACACCACCGCGCAGGAGGGCGGCACGCCATCGCCCCACCTGGCCACCTCCTCCAAGTCGGTGGCGCGCATCACCATGCGGGCCGGCTTCTTCGAAGAGCTGGAAAAGCGCGGCGACAGCTTGCTGACCCAGCTCGAAACAATCATGGGCTCGCTCAATGACATGTTCCAGGCCGACAACCGGCGCGAACTGATGGGCGCGATCCGCTCGGTGCGCAAGACCGCCGACGACTACTCGCAGCTGGCCAGCTCGCTCGCGCCGGCGGTGCGCCAGCTGCCGCAGGTGACCGAACACCTGAACGCCACGCTAGCCTCGACGCGGCGCCTGACCCAGGAACTGGCCCGCCCGGACGGCACCGTGCTGCGCACCATTGACCGCGTCGGGCACGACCTGCAGGGCGCCGCCGATTCGATCCAGTCGGCCGCCGGTGGCGTCAGCCAGGAAACGCTGCCGCAGATCAACGGGCTCGCGCGCGACACACGCCAGACCATGCGCAGCATCGACCGCGCCGCCAGCCAGTTCAACGACAGCCCGCGCAGCGTGCTGTTCGGCGGCCCGGCCGCCATGCCGGGCCCCGGCGAGCCTGGCTTCCAGGCGCCGTGAGCGGAACAGGAACCGTGATCCCGCGCCCCCAAGCAATCGCCGCGCGCCTGGCCCGCCAGGTGCGCACGGCAAACCCTTTGAGCAATCCGAGCCCCACGGGCAAACCGAGGCAATCCATGATGCGCACCGCCCATCTGCGGCCAGATCGTTCCGGCACCTCCGGCGTTTCCGGCCTGCTGCGCCGGCTTGCCGCCGGCATCGCGCTGGCCGGCCTGCTGCTGGGCGGCTGCGCCCTCACGCCCTCCGCGCCCACCGTCACCTACGACCTGGGCCCGCCGGTCGGGGCGGCGCCCGGCGCCACGCCCCTGCCCAGGATGCGCGTGGCGCAAACCGACGGTCCCACCTGGATGGACGGCAACTCGCTCTTCTATCGCCTGCACTACGCACAGGCCGAGCGCCTGCAGCCCTATGCCACCCAGCGCTGGGTGATGTCGCCGGTGCGCCTGTTCGACGACCGCCTGCGTGAAGCGGTGGCCTCGCGCGGGGCGCTGACCTGGTTCGGCGATACCGCCACGCCGGCGCTGAAGATCGACATGCTGGAGTTCGAGCAGGTCTTCGACAGCGCCAGCGCCAGCCGCGGCGTGATCCGGGTGCGTGCCACCGTGTTCCGCAACGGGCTGCGCGGGCAGAAGACCTTCGTGGTGGCGCAGCCCGCGCCCACGGCCGATGGCGCTGGCGGCGTCAAGGCGCTCGCCACGGGCACCGACGCCGCCATCGCGGCAATCCTCGACTGGGTGGCCACGCTGCCGCTGCAATAACCCGGTCCCGCATGGCATCGGCACCCGCACCGCTCACTCCCTTGCCGCCCGCGCCCCGCCATTCGCCGCTGGCGCGGGTGGGGCTGCTGTGCTTCACCCTGCTGGTGATCTACGGCAGCCTCTTTCCGTTCACGGGCTGGACCGACAACGGCATCTCGCCGCTGGCCTTCCTCACCGCGCCCAAGCCGCGCTACCTGACCGAGTTCGATCTCATCACCAATGTGCTCGGCTATTGCCCCTTCGGCGCGCTGTTGGTACTGTCCCTGCACCCGCGCGTGTCCGGCGCGCGCGCCACGCTGCTGGCGCTGGTGGCGGGCGCGCTGCTCTCAGGCTGCATGGAAGCGCTGCAAACCTGGCTGCCCAACCGCATCTCGTCCAATATCGACCTGATCACCAATGCGCTGGGCGCCTTGCTGGGCGGCGCCGTGGTGGCGCCCTTCTCGGCCGCGCTGATTGACCGCGGCTCCCTGCGCCAGTTGCGCATGGCCTGGTTTGAGCCACATGCCAGCTTCGCCATCATCCTGCTGCTGCTGTGGCCGTTCGCGCAGGTCTTTCCGCAGGAGCACCTGTTCGGCATGGGCGCGATCGTGCGCGAGTGGCTGACCGACCCCGACTCCTGGCCTGTGCAGTGGCTGCAAGGCGTGTTCCCGGCGGTGCCCGACCTGATCGAAGGCGTAGGCCTGCTGCGGCCCGACGACGTGCAGGGACAGCAGTTGCTGGAATCGCTGGTGACCGCGTGCGGATGGATCGGCACCGGGCTATTCGCCTCGGCGGCGATGCGGCGCAATGCCCCGATGCTGCGCATCCTGGCCGGCTTGCTGGCCTGCACGCTGCTGCTCAAGGCGGCCGTGGCGGAGCTGCAGTTCCCGGACGACAACGCCTTCAACTGGCTGTCCGAAGGCGGCCGTTTCGCCCTGCTGACGGGCTCGCTGGTGCTGGTGTTGCTATTGCGGCTGCCGCGCTGGCTGCGCGGCGCGCTGGCGCTGGCCGCGCTGATGTTGCTGGTGCTGCTGTCCAACCTGCTGCCCGCCAATCCCTATTCCTGGATCTCGGAGCAGGGCTGGCGCCTGGGCCGCTTCATCCACTTCAACAGCCTGGCGCAGTGGCTGGCCTGGATGTGGCCGTTCCTGGCGCTGTTCTACCTGATCTGGCGCTTCGAGCAATTCCAGCTGGACCGCCGCAGCTTGCGGCGCGCACGCCGCAAGGCACAGCGGCAGGCGGCGGCGAGAAAAGGCAGGCTACCGCCTGGAGCCTGACCGCTTCAGTGGGTCTGGCCGCCCTGCTCGACGATATCGTCCTGCGTCGACAGCGCGGTAGCCACCGCGCAGCGGATGCCGTCGATCATCGTGGCCAGCGCCAGGCTGGGCTGGCCCGGATGCCGCACGGCTTGCTCCGGCAGATAGGGAATATGGATGAAGCCGCCACGCACGCCCGCCGGCACGCTTTGCGTTGCCAGCAAGTGCATCAGCCCGTAAAACACGTGATTGCAGACGAAGGTGCCGGCGGTCTGCGAGACCGAGGCCGGCACGCCAGCCGTGCGCATCCGGCGCACCATGGCCTTGATCGGCAGGCTGGAAAAATACGCCGCGGGGCCATCCTCGGCGATGCGGGTATCGATGGGCTGCGCGCCGGCGTTGTCGGCGATGCGCGCATCGTCGACATTGATCGCCACGCGCTCCACCGACATTTCCGGGCGCCCGCCCGCCTGCCCCACCGCGATCACCAGCACGGGCTGCAGCTCATCGAGCAGATCCGCCATGACGTCGTTGGCTGCGCCGAACACGCAAGGCAACTGGCGCGCGACGATCACGGCCGCATCGGCGCCGTCGGGCGTGCCGCCGATGCGCTCGCCGTCGAGCGCGCGAACTGCCTCCCAGGAAGGATTGATGGGTTCGCTTTCGAACGGCTCGAAGCCGGTCAGCAGCACGGTACGCATGGCAGGGACTCCCGGCCCGAAACCCGGTTGCCCGGGCCTCTGGCCAAACTTTCGCGGCTCGACCGCGTTCTTACATCAGGAAATACAGCAGAGCGATATTGGCCACCAGGATCATCAGCGCGGTCGGCACCTGCGCCCGGATCACGGCGTTCTTGTCGTCCAGCTCCAGCAGCGCGGCAGGCACGATGTTGAAGTTGGCCGCCATCGGCGTCATCAGCGTGCCGCAGTAACCGGAGAACATGCCGATAGCCGCCATCACCGCCGGGTTGCCGTGGAACATGTTCACCAGGATGGGCACGCCGATGCCGCCGGTCATCACCGGGAAAGCGGCAAAGCCATTGCCCATGATCACGGTGAACAGCGCCATGCCCACGCAGTACACCACCACGGCCACCAGCTTGTAGTCCATGTTGATGTAGGCCGTGGTCAGGTACGCCACCGCCTTGCCCACGCCGGCATCGGCAAACACCAGGCCAAGCATGGCCAGCATCTGCGGCAGTACCAGCGCCCAGCCGAGCGACTCGGTCAGGCGGCGCGACTCGCGCACGCCCTGCACCACGGTATCGCGGGTGAGCCAGCAAGCCACGGCCAGCGCGACCAGGCAGCCGACGCCGAGCGAGACGAAGGTCACGTTCTTGGGGTCCAGCAGCGGCAGGCCGGCGATCTTCACGTCCTTGAACAGCACGGTGCCGATCACCGTCACCAGCGGAATCAGCAGCGCCGGGATGAACAGCTTGTTGCCAAGGCGCTTGGCCGAGGCGCGGCGCTCGCCTTCCGGCAGCGTGCCGTGCTTGCCGTGGCCAACCCCGCCAAAGCCTGCGATCAGCGCCATCACCACGGCGCCAACGCCGACGATGGCCGGCGGCAGCTTGTCGCCGATCAGGAACACCAGCGCATACAGCGCCCAGAACAAACCCGTGCTGAGGCGGCGCGGATGGTCGCGGTCCGCGAAAATCATCAGCGAGGTGATGGCCAGGACCAGGCCGGCGAGCCAGTAGAGGTACTCGATGGAAATGATCATGGCTTACTCCCCGCTCTTGGCCGTAGCCGTCGTACCCGCGTCGGCCGTAGCCTTGCCGCCCACTTCACGTTCCAGCCACATATCCAGGCGCTTGAGGCGCACGGCATGGATCAGGAAGGCGCAGATCGCGGTCGGGATGCCCCACACGGCGATATGCAGCGGTTCCACATCGATGTTCGACGACAGCAGGAAGGTGTGCATCAGCGCGATCGCGCCGAAGGCCACGAAGATGTCCTCGCCGAAGAACAGGCCGACGTTGTCGGTAGCCGCGCAGAAGGCCAGCACACGCTGGCGGACCGGCTCGGGCAGCTTGCCGAAACGGGTCTCGGCCGCGCCTTCGGCCATCGGGGCCAGCAGCGGGCGCACCATCTGCGGGTGGCCGCCGAGGCTGGTCAGGCCCACCGCCGCGGTGAGCTC
Organism: Cupriavidus sp. F041; assembly: GCF_057814235.1. Classification (NCBI taxonomy): domain Bacteria; kingdom Pseudomonadati; phylum Pseudomonadota; class Betaproteobacteria; order Burkholderiales; family Burkholderiaceae; genus Cupriavidus; species Cupriavidus sp. F041. The sequence goes on along the minus strand of NZ_JBVASY010000002.1, from coordinate 4,428,676 downwards.
GCGCACGCCGAGGTAGACGATCAGCAGGCGCCCGACCGTGGCCGACGCGATGCGCGAGATCCAGGCCTGCGCATGCTCACGCAGCCCGTGCCGCTCGAGCAGGCCGATCACCGCCAGCGGCAACAGGATGATGAGCGGCAGGTTGCGCGTCTTGACGAAGGCGGTGCCGATCGCAGTGAAGATCTGCATGACCGGCATGGGCGCCGCCAGCCCGGTGGCGATGGCGGCAAGCGCCACCACCATCATGGGATTGAAGCGCAGCACGAAGCCGAGGATGATGATGCCGACCCCAACTAAGGGCCAGAGGTTGACTGCCTGTTCCATGAGAGACACCAATAGAGTGTGATGGAGGCGAGTGCCACGCGTCGCGTCATGCTGCTCGACGTCGCGCGGGTCACAGTGAATACCGGAAGCCTGGGGGCGCGTCCGTTGCGTTTACCGTGTGGTGTGCCCCTTCAGCCTCCGGCGCGGATTGCGATGCCTTCGGCGCCGAGCCGTTCGCGGATTCGGCGCGCAAAGGCAAGCGCGTGTGCGCCGTCGCCGTGCAGACAGACGGTTTCGGCGCGAATCGGTACATAGCTGCCGTCGATGGCGCGCACGCGCTGCTCGCGCACCATCTGCAGGGTCTGGCCAAGCGCCACGTCTTCGTCTTCGTGCAGCGCGCCGGGCGTGCCGCGCTTGACCAGCGAGCCGTCCGGGTTGTAGCCGCGGTCGGCGAAGACTTCTTCCTTCACCTTGAGGCCCGCTTCGCGCGCCACCTCCACCATGACGCTGCCGGCCAGGCCGAAGAAAACCAGGTCGGAATCGAAGTCGCGCACCGCGCGCACGATGGCGTCGGCCAGCCTGGGATCCCTGGCGGCCTGGTTGTAGAGCGCGCCGTGCGCCTTGACGTGGGCCAGTTGCCCGCCCTGCGAGCGCACCAGCGCGGCCAGCGCGCCGATCTGGTAGAGCGTGTTCGCGTACACCACTTCGGGATCGAGCTGCATCTCGGTGCGGCCAAAGTTCTCGCGGTCCGGATAGCTCGGATGCGCGCCGATGGCAACGCCCTGCTCCAGCGCCCACTTCACGGTCTGCAGCATGGTGGCGGCGTCGCCGGCGTGCCAGCCGCAGGCGATGTTGGCCGAGCTGATCAGCCTCAGCAGTTCGCGGTCGTTGCCGCAGCCTTCGCCGAGGTCAGCGTTCAGGTCGATATGCATTGCGATACTCCTCACCGGTCTTGCGGCTTGTCCTGAGGTTTGGGGGTTGCTGTCATTCGGCGGCGCTCAGGCCACGGCTGCGGCCGCGTGGCTGCGCGTGCGCCGCCGCGAGGCGATCACCAGGCCGTCGCCCTGCCATTGCAGCGCCTGGTCCAGTTGCTGCAGGTAGCGATCCAGCGCGGCCTGCGCCGCGGCGGCCTCATCCAGCGTGACGCGCACGAAGCGCACCGGCGCGCCCAGCGGCACCTGCGCCAGCCGCCACAGGTCGGCGCCGATCACCACGCCGATCTTGGGATAGCCGCCGGTGGTCTGCGCGTCGGCCATCAGCACGATGGGCTGGCCGGCCGGCGGCACCTGCACCACGCCCGGCAGCACGCCGTGCGAGAGCAGGTCGGCGGCACGCTCAGGCTGGCGGGCCAGCGCCGGGCCTTGCAGGCGCAAGCCCATGCGATTGCTGTTGGGCGTGACGATCCAGTCGGACTGCCACAGCGCCTCATGCGCGGCGGCGTCGAAGTCCTCGTATTCGATGCCGGGCAGCATGCGGATCGGCATGGCGTTGCCGAGCTTCGTCACCGGCAGCGCCCAGGCCGGAGCCTGCACGCCCAGCCAGTCGCTGTCCTCGGCCACGCCGGGCCGGCCGGCATCGAAGCGGTCGCCTTCATGCAGCGCCCGGCCACCCAGGCCGCCAAAGCCGGCCTTGAGATCGGTGCTGCGCGAGTCCATCACCCGCTCCACGGCGATGCCGCCCGCCACGCACAAATAGGTACGGGTGCCACCCTGCGCCGCCGACAGCGTCAGCGTTTCGCCGCGGCGCACGTCGAAGGCATGCCACGACCACACCGGCACGCCGTCCAGGTTGGCCCGGCATTCGGCGCCGGTCAGCGCGACGCGCATGTCGGCGTGGAAGCGCACGGCAGCGCGGCCCAGCGTGAATTCGATGGCGGCATCGCCCGCCGGATTGCCGAGCAAGCGGTTGCCAATGGTGAGCGCGACCGTATCGAGCGCGCCCGCGGTGCCCACGCCGAAGCGGCGAAAGCCGGGGCGGCCGAGGTCCTGGATCGAGGCAAGCGCGCCAGGGCGAATGATCTCGATCATGCGCGGACCCTCCGCACGGTCGCAGCAGCGGGTGCAACGGGTGATGGCATACGGTTCATGGCAGCAGCGCCTCGACGACAAAGCGCACCGTATCGCCCGGTGCGAACAAGGAAGGCGGATCGCGGTCGGCGACGAAGAGTTCGCTGGCGGTGTGTCCGATCAGTTGCCATCCGCCGGGAGCGGCGGCCGGATAGATGCCGGTCTGCTCGCCACCGATGCCGACCGAGCCGGCCGGCACCGACAGCCGCGGCTCGCGCCGCCGAGGCGTGGCCAGCGCCGGGTCCATGCCGCCCATATAGGCAAAGCCGGGCTGGAAACCGAGGAAGTAAACGACGTACTCGCCCTCGCTGTGGCGGCGCACCACTTCCTGCGCCGTGAGGCCGGTATGCGCGGCCACATCGGCCAGGTCGGGGCCGAATTCGCCGCCGTAGCGCACCGGGATCTCGACCAGCCTGCCTGTCGCCGCGCGCGCCTCGCCCGACGCCCAGGCCAGCTTCAGGTTGCGTTCCAGCGCTTCGGGATCGGCATCGCGGTCGAACACCACGGTGAGGTTGTTCATGCCGGGCACCGCGTCGACCACGCCGCGCCACTCGGCCGCGCGCTGGGCCATGGCCCAGATACGTCGCTGTACGTCAAGCGAGGCCGGCGGCGGCACGCTGCACAGCAGCGCGCGCTCGGCCAGGCGGTGAACGGAACATCGGGTCATGGGAAGCACCGGCAGGGGGACCTGTCTTGCAGTGTAGGCGGGCGCACCGGACTTGGTCAGGGGCGACGCCGGCTGCAACCCGGTCCGTGAGCAGAATCTTTTTTCATCGACAATTTGTCGATAAATTCATGATAACCAAACAATAAGATGCTGGGGCTAGGTGTAGACCCTAGGATTTCCCACGCAAAGTGTTGTGCGTGACGGGCCCTGCGCCCTGTCCTGGTGCAGCCGGCCGATGCGGCCAATGCCTTCGGTGCAGGAGCGCTCGCGAGGGCTCCCGCCATGCGCCGGTCCGGTGCGATCGCGCGGCGCGCGGCCCCGCCCGCGCCGACGGGCGCGATGGAAGAAATTTCAGGGAAAGAGGTCAGGCCGTGGCGTACATGCAACGCCAGGTGCGGCGGCAGCTGGCGCAGGCGAAAAAAAAACCGGCCGGGTGGATACCGGCCGGTTTTTTTTGCAACGGACCAAGGCGCCCGGAGGCGCGCAGGCGGGCTCAGGCGAAGCCGGCCTTATGCGCCTGCTCGTCCGCATGATAGGAGCTGCGCACCATGGCGCCCACGGCGGCATGGGTGAAGCCCATCTTGTATGCCTCGGCCTCGAACATCTTGAAGGTGTCCGGATGCACGTAGCGCATCACCGGCAGGTGGTGGCCCGACGGCGCCAGGTACTGGCCGATAGTCAGCATGTCGATGTCGTGGGTGCGCATGTCGCGCATGACTTCGAGGATTTCCTCGTCGGTCTCGCCCAGGCCCACCATCAGGCCGGACTTGGTGGCCACGGTGGGGTTGCGGCGCTTGAATTCCTGCAGCAGCTTGAGCGAGTGCGCGTAGTCGGCGCCCGGGCGCGCCTGCTTGTACAGGCGGGGCACGGTTTCCATATTGTGGTTCATCACGTCCGGCGGGCCGGATTGCAGGATGTCCAGCGCCTTGTCCAGGCGGCCGCGGAAATCCGGCACCAGCACTTCGATGCGGGTGGCCGGCGACAGCTCGCGGGTCAGCGTGATGCAATCGACAAAGTGCTGGGCACCGCCGTCGCGCAGGTCGTCGCGGTCGACGCTGGTGATCACCACGTAATTGAGCTTGAGCTGGGCGATGGTGCGGGCCAGGTTGCCCGGCTCGCTGGCGTCCAGCGGATCGGGACGGCCGTGGCCGACGTCGCAGAACGGGCAGCGGCGCGTGCACTTGTCGCCCATGATCATGAAGGTCGCGGTGCCCTTGCCGAAGCATTCGCCGATGTTGGGGCAGCTCGCTTCCTCACATACCGTCACCAGGTTGTTGGCGCGCAGGATGTCCTTGATCTCGTAGAAGCGCGAGCTGCCGGTGGCCGCCTTGACGCGGATCCACTCAGGCTTCTTGAGCTTCTCGGCCGGCACGATCTTGATGGGAATGCGGGCGGTCTTGTCGGCCGACTTCTGCTTGCGGGTCGGGTCGTACTGCTCCGCCTGGGGTTGCGGGGCTTCGCTGGAAGTGGCGATCAGGGCGTCGCTCATAGTGTTCTCCGCACGCGCGGTGCGTGCATATTCGGCTGGATGACTAAGTGGCCAGGGCCGCGGCGGTGTTCCGGTCGGCTGCCAGGGCGCGCTCATGCGCCGCTGCCAGCACTTCGCACAACGCCGCCGCAAGGCGCCGCGCGATATCGGCTTGTTGTGCCGCGGTCACGGGCAGGCGGGACGCGCCAGCCGCATCGGCCACCGGGAAGGTGGCGCCCGCCGTTGCCATGTCGACCGTTTCCAGGCCGGCATAGCCGCAGGGGTTGATGCGCAGGAAGGGCGCGAGGTCCATCTGCACGTTGAGGCTGACGCCGTGATAGCTGCAGCCGTTGCGGATCTTGAGGCCGAGCGCGGCGATCTTGGCGCCCTGGTGCGGACCTTCGCAAAGGTAGATACCAGGCGCGCCGGGCTTGCGTTCGGCTGCGAGATTATACGCCGCGAGCGTGTCCAGCACGGCTTGCTCGATCGCATGGACGAGCTCGCGGACCATCAGGCGGCGCCGGCGCAAATCGAGCAGCAGATAGGCGACGACCTGTCCCGGACCGTGGTAAGTGACCTGTCCTCCACGATCGATCCGCACCACGGGGATCGCCTCGTCGGGGGCCAGCAGGTGCGCGGGATCTCCCGCCTGGCCGAGGGTGTAGACCGGAGGATGCTCGACCAGCCAGATCTGGTCGGGGGAATCGGCGGTGCGTGCGGCGGTAAAGGCACGCATTGCGTCGAAACAGGGCTCGTACTCTTGCCGGCCCTGCTCAATGACTTGGATCGATTGCATCCCGGCAGTTTAACGAAAAGGGGCGGATCGCACAGGATGCCGCCCCTCGCTTGCTCTTTCCGTCTCGTGCTCTTTCACTCCGCGATGGCACTGCCGGAGTCAGAGGCATCGCGCGAATGCACCAGCCGCAGATGGCCGCGCACGCGGCCGTCTTCGTCAGGAGGCCGTGATCTGGTCCTGGTTAGGCGTCCATTCGGTACCTCGAACCAAACGCCGTGCCATGCGTGCCACCAGGTGCGACAGGTTGACGGCCGGCCGGCGGGCCTCGGCGATCAGGGCCAGGCGTACCGGCTCGGCGGCACGCGGATCCACGCTGACCGTGATTTCGTCGCCGCTGGCAAGCAGCAGGCTACCGCCGCAACGCAGCCAGTAATCCTCCGAATCGCCTTCGCGGGTCAGCCAGACATCGGTCCCTGTGGCTGCATCCACGCGCAAGCGCTGGTCGGCGTGGATGGAAAGCGAGGTAACTTCGCCCGGGCTCAGGGTGAACAGGGTCGTTGTGAGCAATGTTTTCATGTTGGGCATCCTTCACTGACATCGTCGACCCCCCTCGCCCGCTTGCCCGGAATGGGCAGCCACCAGTCGCGCCAGCCCTTGTCAGGCTATGCTTTGTACTTGACTGGCACCGGTGCGGGTAGAGCGCCGATGCATTGCATTCTAGTGATTGCCGCGGCCCTTCCAAAACGATATATTTTCCTTGTTCTTGTTAGAGAAACTCACATAAGACGAGGTCAGTGATGGCGCTGAAGGGAGCATGGGAGAGAGATTTGCCACGTGGCTGGCATCGCGAGTTGCCGCGCCTGCCGCCGCTGACCGCGTTGCGCGCCTTCGAGGCGGCTGCCCGCCACGAGAGTTTTTCGCGCGCGGCCACCGAGTTGTTCGTCACCCACGGCGCGGTCAGCCACCAGATCCGCGCGCTGGAGGAGGAACTGGGCCAGGCCCTGTTCGAGCGCAACGGCAAGCGTGTCAGCCTGACGCCCGGCGGCCGGGCCTACGCGGGACGCGTGCGCGAAGCCCTGTTGGAAATCGCCGATGCCACGCGCGCGCTGCAGGCCGGCAACCGCGACAAGTGCCTCACCATCAGCACCATGCCTTCCTTCGCCGCACGCTGGCTCACGCCGCGCATTGGCAGCTTTATCGAACAGCATCCCGAGCTTGACGTGGAGTTGCTGTCATCCAACACCTTGGTGGATTTCGCGCGCGAGGAAGTCGATATCGCGCTGCGCATGGGCAGCGGCGACTATCCCGGCCTGTACGTGGAGAAGCTGCTGGACGATGTGTTCTTCCCGGTCTGCAGCCCGGCCTTCAACGGCGGCAAGCTGCCGACGCGTCCGCAGGACATGAAGGGCATGTCGCTGCTGCGCGGCGAGGGCGACCCCTGGAAGCCGTGGTTCGAAGCCGCCGGACTGGACTGGCCGGAGCCGCGCAAGGGCCTGCTGCTGGAAGACTCCTCGCTGCTGCTGCAGGCGGCGGCAGCCGGCCAGGGCATTGCGCTGATCCGTTCTTCGCTGGCCTACAACGACCTGCTGTCGGGGCGCGTGGTCCGGCTCTTCGACGTCAGCATTACCTGCCCATGGCTGCTTTACTTCGTCTGCTCGACCAGCATGCTGGAGGCGCCCAAGGTAAAAGCCTTCCGCGCCTGGCTGCTGCCGGAGATGGAAGCGTTCCGCGGCATCCTGGCCCAGTGGGAGGGTTAGTCGTCTTCTTTGGCAGCCGGGGCAGCCGGGGGGTTAGACTCGCCTGCGGCTGGCCCGGGGGCCTTCGGGGCGGCAGCCGGCGCCGGTGCTGAGTGCGCCCTGCCTGCGCGCGGGTGCGCCTTGTCGTAGACCTTGGCCAGGTGCTGGAAATCCAGCGCGGTATAGATCTGGGTGGTGGCCACGCTGGCATGGCCAAGCATTTCCTGCACCGCGCGCAGGTCGCCGGAGGATTGCAGCACATGGGTGGCAAAGGAATGCCGCAACATGTGCGGATGCACGTCCGCGGGCACGCCGGCCCGGATCGCCTGCTGCTTGATGCGCAGTTGCACGGTGCGCACCGGCAGGCGCCTTCCCCGCACGCTGAGGAACAACGCATGCGCGTCCTCCGGCGCCGCGCCGGTGCGCAACATCTCCGCGCGCACCGCCAGCCACGCGCGCAGGGCTTCCATCGCCTTGCTGCCGACGGGAACGGTGCGGCGGCGCGAGCCCTTGCCGATCACCGTGACTTCGGCGCCGTCCATGTCGATCCAGCCGGCGGAGCGGTATTCCCCGTCTTCGGTGTAGCGATGGTCCAGTTGCACCAGTTCCGACACGCGCAGGCCGCTGGAGTAGAACAGCTCGTAGACGGCCTGGTCGCGCCGGCCCTCGTTGTCCTCGCCCGCGCTGTGCGAGACCAGCGCCACCGCATGCTCCACAGACAAGGCCTTGGGCAGCCGGTGCCCGGACTTGGGCGCGCGCACGCCGTCGACCGGATTGGCCTCCACCCCAAGGCCATGGCGCGCGGCCCACAGGTAGAAACCGCGCCAGGCCGACAGCGTGCGGGCGATGCTGGTGCCGGCCAGGCCGCCGCCATGCAGGCGCGCGGCAAAGCCGCGGATATGGTGGGTCTGTAGCGACAGCAGCGCGCAGCCCGGTGCATGGCGTTCGGCATGCGCCTGCAGGACCGACAGGTCGCGGGCGTAGTTGGTCAGGGTGTGGGCAGCCAGCTTGCGGCTGCTGGACAGCCATTCCAGGTAGCGCAGGACCACCGGGGCGGGCACTGGCTTGCCGAGGGGTTCCGTGGGGGCGTCCTGGCGTGGCCTGGATCTGGCGGCATCCGATGGCGTCTTGCCTGCGGCGGCCTTCCTGGCCGCCGGCGCCGCTGCCTTGCGCGGCCGCGCGGCCACGCCACCTGCCCTGGGCGGACGGGATGCTGTCATTGCCCGGCCACGGCGAAGGGATTGCGGCGCATCGCCCGGTTTAGTCGCGCAAGCGGTTCAGTGCGGCGCCGGCCACTTCGCCGATCTGCGCCAGGTAGGCAGTGCCCATGCCCTCGTGGAAGCGCCGCGGCTCGGGCGAACCCAGCACCAGCAGCCCGAAGGCCGCGCCAAGCGTGCCGGCTTCGCGCGTGGGCACGCGCAGCGTCACCATGGCCAGCGAGGCGATATCGTCGCGCTCCAGCCAGGCCGCCGCCTCGAAGCCGCTGTTGGCGCCGCAATACGGCGCGCGCAGGCCTTCGGCGAACAGGCGGACGTCATCGCTCGCGCCCTGGGTCACTTCCATATGCGCATAGCTCTCGGCCACGTTCCAGAGCTTGAGGGCCACGCCAGGCACGTCGAACACCTGCTGCAGGCCGTCCTGCACCGCATAGGGCAGCGCGTGCGAGTCCACTTCGGCCAGCAGGCGCAGTTGCCAGGTGTGCATGCGCTGCTGGGTGCGGTCGTTGTCGTGGCCGTGGCGGACGAGGTCCGCGAGCTTCAGTTCGAGGCCTTTGTTCTTCTCACGCAGGATTTCCATCTGGCGCTCTTGCAGCGAGACCGCGCGGTGGCTGTGCGGGCTGGTGAGTTGCACCGTGGCCAGCAGCTCGGCGTGATCTTCGAAGAACTGGGGGTTGGTTTGCAGGTAGGAGGCAACTTCTTGGGGGTTCATTGGCTTCAACCGGGATGTTTGGGGGGCAGTGTAGCAAATGGTTCGGGGGAGGATTTGGGGAGGGGGTGGTGTTGGCCTTTTTGGGGCGAGGGCTTGGGCTTGCTGGCTCCTTTGCGGTTTCTTTTTGCGGCGTTGGCGGTTGGACCCAAGTGCGTACGACATCCCCCTGCGGGGGACGCCTCCAAAGTTTGGACTAACGAGAAGAAAACCGACCCTGCCGGGGGCAGAGCAATCAGGCTTGTGGGCCTCGGGGGTTGCGTCGTACGGCCCTGAGTGTTGGCTAGCGTGTCCAACCGGCTTGCAGGACATCGCAATGGCATGCCCCATGGGTTTCGTGGTGGGGCCCCCGACCTCGTATGCCGTGCCCCTTCCCACATCTGCCGTTCGCGGCGCGGGTGGCTGCGCCGTTTCGGGTGTGGCTGGTTTCGTGGTTTTGTCTCGGAGAGCAGGCGCGGTGATATTCGAGCGTGACCCTCGCGGACCGGGCCAGGGTGCCCACCACGAAACCAAGGCCGTTGGTAGCAAGGTGCCGTTCGCGCCGGTAGGCAGGGCATCAAATGGCTGGGCGGCCACCGCTAGAGACAAAACCACGAAACCACCAATGCAGGCAGGATCGCGGTCCTTCGCACCGCGAACGGCAGATGTGGGAGGGGGCACCGAGCAAAGCGATCAGGGGCCCCACCACGAAACCCATGGGTCAGGCCATTGCGATACCCTGCAAGCCGGTAACGGCAGATACCAGCAGAACCGCTGGCCATACGACGAAACCAGCGCCCCTCGCCCCCGCGATTGCTCTGCCCCCGGCAGGGTCGGCTTTCTTCTCGTTAGTCTTCTTTGCCGAGGCGCCGAGGCAAAGAAGAGTGACCGGCAGCCCCCGCAGGGGGATGTCGTACGCTTTTGGGTTAAATAACCAACGCCGCAGAAAGAAACAGCGAAGGAGGGAGCCAGCAAGCCCCCGCCCCCCCCAAAAAGCCCCCTTACGCCCCCAACTTCTTCTTCAACAACTCATTAACCTGCGCCGGATTCCCCTTCCCCTTGGTGGCCTTCATAGCCTGCCCCACCAGCGCATTAAACGCCTTCTCCTTGCCAGCACGGAACTCCTCGACAGACTTCGCATTGGCCGCCAGCACATCATCGATGATCTTTTCCAACTCACCCGAGTCGGACATCTGCTTCAGCCCCTTGGCCGCGATGATGGCGTCGGCGTCACCGCCCTCCTCCCCCGCCCACATGGCCGGGAAGACATCCTTCTTGGCAGTGTTGTTCGACACCGTGCCATCGGCAATACGCACCAGCAGCTTAGCCAACTGCGCCGGCTTGACCGAGGCCGCTTCCAGCGCAATGCCTTCGCGATTGAGCAGCGACGACACATCGCCCATCAGCCAGTTGGCGGCGGGCTTGGCATTGGCCGCACCGGCTTCGGCGACCACGGCCTCGAAGTAGCCAGCCAGCGCCTTGGACGCGGTCAGCACGCTGGCGTCATAGGCGGACAAGCCATATTGCGACACCAGGCGCGCCTGCATGGCCACCGGCAGTTCCGGCAGCGCGGCCTTCACCCGCTCGATCCAGGCCGCGTCGATCTCCAGCGGCAGCAGGTCGGGATCGGGAAAGTAGCGGTAATCGTGCGCGTCTTCCTTGGTGCGCATGGCGCGCGTCTCGCCGGTGTCCGGATCGAACAGCACGGTGGCCTGCTGGATGGCGCGGCCGTCTTCGATCTCGGCGATCTGCCACTGGACTTCGTAGTCGATGGCCTGCTGCAGGAAGCGGAACGAGTTCAGGTTCTTGATCTCGCGGCGCGTGCCCAGCGTAGGGCTGCCGTAGGGGCGCACCGACACGTTGGCGTCGCAGCGGAAGCTGCCTTCCTGCATATTGCCGTCGCAGATGCCCAGCCACATCACCAGCGCGTGCAGGGCCTTGGCGTAGGCCACGGCCTCGGCCGAGCTGCGCATGTCGGGCTCGGTGACGATCTCCAGCAGCGGCGTGCCGGCGCGGTTCAGGTCGATGCCGGTCATGCCGGCGAAATCCTCGTGCAGCGACTTGCCGGCGTCTTCCTCGAGGTGGGCGCGCGTGAGCTGCACGGTCTTCTCGTAGGTTTCGCCCTTCTTGCCTTCGACCTGGATGCTGATGCTGCCGCCCTGCACCACCGGGATCTCGTACTGGCTGATCTGGTAGCCCTTGGGCAGGTCGGGGTAGAAGTAGTTCTTGCGCGCGAAGATGCTGCGCGGCGCGATGGTGGCGCCGATCGCCAGGCCGAACTCGATGGCGCGCTCGACCGCGCCGCGGTTGAGCACCGGCAACACGCCGGGCAGCGCCAGGTCGACCGGCGAGGCCTGCGTGTTCGGCGCCGCGCCGAAGGCGGTGGAGGTACCGGAAAAAATCTTGGAGGCCGTCGACAACTGCGTGTGCGTCTCGAGGCCGATCACCACTTCCCATTGCATGGCGGTATTCCTGTTCGTGTGCTGTATGTGTTGCTACGTGTTCGGTACGTTTGCTACGTTTGCTACGTGTTCATCGGCATCGCGCGCGTATTTCGCATCCGACCGCGGCGCCATACCGGTATTCATCTCACGGATTCGGGCTGGCCAGCCACGAATCCAGTTGCGCCAGCGCCGCGCCGCGCGCGACCGGGTCGCCGCCCTCGGTCACGCCCCGGCCGGGACGCGCGCCGTTGGGCACATCGCGCCGCACCCGCAGTTCGCTGGTGCCGTCAAAGCCGTGATACGCGCCAGGGTAGATCTCCAGCCGGAAGCGCGCATCGGGCTGGCGCGCCGTGACCGCCTCGCGCAACATGGCGCAGCGGGTGGCTGGGGTCCAGTCGTCGGCGCCGCCGGTCATCAGCAGCAAGGGCGTGCGCAGGCGGTATTCATGCCGTTGCACGGCGCGCTTGCAGCCAGGATAAAAGGCCACGGCGCGCTCGATTGCCGGCGCGCCCGCCGGCCAGTCGCGGCTGGCGTCGATGGTGCTGAGCACCGCCTGCGCGCCGTTGGACCAGCCCAGCAGCACAATGCGCGCCGTGTCGATGCCGGGCTGCCGCGCGAGCCAGCGCAGCGCCGCCAGGACATCGCCGCGCCGCGTTTCGTCGTCGATGTCGCGCCCGGCCAGCGCTTCGGTGCAGATGCCCTGCGGCTTGCCGCGCGGACCGAAACTGTCGGGCAGCAACACGGCGTAGCCGCGCGCGGAGAGCCATTGCACGTATTCCCGGTAGCGCACCTGCAGCGCCGCGGCATCCGCGCCGCCGTTCTGGTAGAGCCCGGCGCAGCCATGCAACGCAATGACCACCGGCAACGACTGCGCCGGCGCCAGCGCGCCGCGCTGCGGCAAGAACCAGTGGGCGCTGAGCGCATTGCCCTTGTCGGCATCGGGAAAATGCACCGTCTGCGCCGGCGGCATGGCGTGCATGCCGGCCTCCGGCACGAAGGCATACGCGAGCGCGCCGTGGCTTGCCAGCACCAGGGCGCACGCGCCCAGGCAAAAATCCCGCAGGCGGGCGGCGAGTCCGGACAGGGCGCTGAGCGGGTGCATCGGATTCATCGGGTCTGTGCGCAGCCGCCGGTGCCGGGTTCGAACATCACCGGCCAGGCTTCCTCGTAGATGCCCGGCGAGCAGCGCGCCTCGCAATTGGCGTGGGCCAGCGTGACCCGGCGCGGATCCTGCCAGACCATCAGCTTGCAGGCGCTGCCGTCGTTGGCGCGCAACTCGATATGCGGCTTCTTCTTCGTCTGGCGGAATTCGGCCAGGTTGAAGCTGCACGAACCGCGCTTGCCCACCCACAGCTTCCACGACAACTGCTGCACGCTGTTGTCCGCCACGCGCAGCTGGGCATCCTCGCGGAAGCCGTCTTCCTCGGTGCGGCGGCAATCCCCGGCAAGGTCGATGTCGCGGCTGGCGATCGGCGTGGGCCCGCCGCCGAAGCGCGGCAGCGGAATGCAGGCCGCCAGTGCGGCGGCCAGCCCGATGCCGAGTGCGAGCCGGACCAGCCAGCGCCGCGCGATCATGCCTTGGCAGGCCGGCGCAGGTGCCAGTCCGTTGCCTGCTGGAAAGCGTGCGCCGTCTGCAGCAGTTCGGCTTCGCCGAAGTAGTTGCCGATCAGTTGCAGGCCAACCGGCATGCCGCCCTCGCCCAGCCCGCAGGGCACGCTCATGCCGGGCAGGCCGGCCAGGCTGGTCGACAGCGTGAAGATGTCGGCCAGGTACATCTGCACCGGGTCGGCGCTCTTCTCGCCCAGCTTCCAGGCTACCGTGGGCGCCACCGGGCCCATGATCACGTCGCACTGGGTAAAGGCGCGCTGGAAATCGTCGGCGATGATGCGGCGGATCTTCTGCGCCTGCAGGTAGTAGGCGTCGTAGTAGCCATGCGACAGCACATAGGCACCCACCATGATGCGGCGCTTGACCTCGGGGCCGAAGCCTTCGGCGCGGGTCTTCTTGTACATGTCCATCAGGTCGCGGTACTCGGCGGCGCGATGGCCATAGCGCACGCCGTCGAATCGCGACAGGTTGGACGAAGCCTCGGCCGGCGCGATCACGTAGTACACGGGGATCGACAGCTCGGTCTTGGGCAGCGACACCTCGACCAGCGTGGCGCCCAGCTTCTCGTACTCGGCGAGCGCGGCGCGCACGGCCTGTTCCACGTCCGCCGACAGCCCCTTGCCGAGATACTCGGTGGGCAGGCCGATGCGCAGCCCGGACAGCGGCTTCTCAACGCTGGCGCCGGCGCGCGGCTTGCCCAGCAGGCGCGTGTAGTCCTCGTCGACACCGCCCTGGGCGGGCGCGAGGCTGGTCGAGTCGCGCTCGTCGAAGCCGGCCATGGCGCCCAGCAGCATGGCGCAGTCCTCGGCGGTATGCGCCATCGGGCCGCCCTGGTCGAGCGAGGAGGCGAAGGCGATCATGCCGTAGCGCGACACGCGGCCGTAGGTGGGCTTGATGCCGGTAATACCCGAGAACGAGGCCGGCTGGCGGATCGAGCCGCCGGTGTCGGTGCCGGTAGCGGCGGGCGCGAGCCCGGCTGCCACGGCGGCGGCCGAGCCGCCCGAGGAGCCGCCCGGCACGCGGCTGGCATCCCAGGGGTTCTTCACCGGGCCGAAGTGCGAGTTCTCGTTTGACGAGCCCATCGCGAACTCGTCCATATTGGTCTTGCCCAGCGTGACCATGCCGGCGGCGGCCAGGCGCTCGACCACGGAGGCGTCAAACGGGCTTTCATAGTCGGCGAGCATGCGCGAGCCCGCTGTTGCGCGCCAGCCACGCGTGACAAACACGTCCTTGTGGGCGATCGGCACGCCGGTCAGCAGGCCGGCTTCGCCGCGCGCGCGGCGCTCGTCGGCGGCGCGGGCCTGCGCCAGTGTGAGTTCGGGGTTAACGTCGACAAAGGCGTTGAGCGCGCTGGCCTGCTCGATGCGGGCCAGGTAATCGCGCGCCAGTTCTTCGGCGGAGACGGTGCGTGCCGCCAGCGCGTCGGAGAGCTCGCGCAGGGAGGTCACGGTAGATGCGGAAAAGGACATGTCGGTCGGTTTGGCTTGGCAGGTGATGGCTGCCGGCGCCGCCTAGCGGCAGCGCGGCGCAGCCGCTGGTTCGAGGGCCGGTGTTCGATGACCTTTATTCGATGACCTTGGGCACCAGGTAGAGGCCGCCTTCGGTGGCCGGCGCGGGACGCTGGTAGTCCTCGCGGCGGTTGGGCTCGGTCACGACGTCGTCGCGCAACCGCTGCGACATCTCGCGCACCGCGGACAGCGGGTGGGCCAGCGGCACGATGCCGGTGGTATCGACCGCCTGCATCTGTTCGACCAGGGAGAAGAATTGATTGAGCTGCACAAGCGTCTGCCCGGCCTCGGCATCGTTGATTTCGATGCGGGCAAGGTGGGCGATGCGCTTGACGTCGGATAGGTCGAGAGCCATGGCTTGGGGTCGGTGCGAAAGGCGATGCGGGCGCGGCCGGGGCGGGCCGGCGAGTGCTGCCGGGAGCGCCCGGGAATCGTCAAAGTTACAGGTTTTTTCGGGGTAGAAGCCCCCGAAACAGGGGGAATTATAAGGTATCATTGCGCGTTGCCATCCTTTGGCAGCGCCTTCGTCACATTGGTGCAAAACCGCGTGCCGCGGAGCTTTGTGGGTCACCCGATGCTCCCCCGGGCCCACGGATCGCAGCATTGGCCACATCGCCAGGCCGCCAGCCGGAGGTGCGAGGCCGAAGGCCGCGGCAAGGGATGCAGACAGGTTCCTCCGATTAGACCGCCCCCGCCAGCAATTAAATTGTAATTGCGGTGCCGTTCCACCGAACTTTCGCGCGTGGTCTAATCAAAGGTACCCGTAAAGGTCGTTTCCGCCACCCGGCGAGACGGCCTTGGTTGGCGGCCCCGGCCATGACAGCACGCCCCCTGTGGCAGGCTGGCAACGGCGCCGGCCCCATCGAACGACCGGGGGCCTTAATACTACCCGTCGCTATGAATATCGTGGCTGGCCCCGCAGCGGCGCCGGCCACTTCGCATACTCGCGAACCACCAGAAAACAGGATTCCTGATGTTCGGATTTCTCCGCAGCTACTTCTCCAACGATCTCGCGATCGACCTCGGCACCGCCAACACCCTGATCTATATGCGCGACAAGGGCATCGTCCTTGACGAGCCGTCCGTCGTCGCGATTCGCCAGGAAGGCGGGCCCAACGCCAAGAAGACCATCCAGGCGGTCGGCAAGGAAGCCAAGCAGATGCTGGGCAAGGTGCCGGGCAACATCGAGGCCATCCGCCCGATGAAAGACGGCGTGATCGCCGACTTCACCGTCACCGAGCAGATGCTCAAGCAGTTCATCAAGATGGTGCACGACACCAAGCTGCTGCGTCCCTCGCCGCGCATCATCATCTGCGTGCCGTGCGGCTCGACCCAGGTCGAGCGCCGCGCCATCCGCGAATCGGCGCTGGGCGCCGGCGCCAGCCAGGTGTACCTGATCGAGGAGCCGATGTCGGCCGCGATCGGCGCCGGCCTGCCCGTGTCGGAGCCGTCCGGCTCGATGGTGGTGGATATCGGCGGCGGCACCACCGAGGTGGGCATCATCTCGCTGGGCGGCATGGTCTACAAGGGTTCGGTGCGCGTGGGCGGCGACAAGTTCGACGAGGCCATCGTCAACTACATCCGCCGCAACTACGGCATGCTGATCGGCGAGCAGACCGCCGAAGCCATCAAGAAGGCCATCGGTTCGGCCTTCCCCGGCTCCGAAGTCCGCGAAATGGAAGTCAAGGGCCGCAACCTGTCCGAAGGCATCCCGCGCGCCTTCACGGTGTCGTCCAACGAAATCCTGGAAGCCCTGACCGATCCGCTCAACCAGATCGTCTCGGCCGTCAAGATCGCGCTGGAACAGACCCCGCCGGAACTTGGCGCCGACATCGCCGAGCGCGGCATGATGCTGACCGGCGGCGGCGCGCTGCTGCGCGACCTGGATCGCCTGCTGGCCGAGGAAACCGGCCTGCCGGTGCTGGTTGCCGAAGACCCGCTGACCTGTGTGGTGCGCGGCTCCGGCATGGCGCTCGAACGCATGGACAAGCTGGGCAGCATCTTCTCTTACGAATAAAGAATCAGCAGAGGAATCGCTCATGGCGCGAAGCGGCCTGCCGGACTACCTGGTCGGGGGCGCGCCGCGCCGCGCCCCCCTCCCGACCCGGCCCGAGCCCGTGCAACACACCGCGCCGCGACGCCCCAGCCACGCTGGCTGGCGTGCCGTGGCGCTGTCGTGCCTACGGGACCGGGAGACCTTTCTGCCAGCGCACGGGTAAATGGATTACACTCCGCCGCCGCTCTTCAAGCAGGGCACTTCCGCCGTCGCGCGCCTCGTCTTCTATGTGACGATCGCGCTGGCGCTGCTTATCGTCGATGCGCGCTTTGACGCCCTGCGCGTGGTGCGCCAGGTTGCCGCCACCGTGCTGATGCCGGTCGAGCGCACCGTGCTGGTGCCGCGCGATGCGCTGCGCGCCACCTTCGACTACGCACAGTCAGCGGCCGCCCTGGCCAGCGAGAACCGCGAACTCAGGCGCCGCATGGTGGCCGAGGCCGAGGGCTCGGTACGCCAGTCCCAGCTCGAAGCCGAGAACAATCAGTTGCGCAAGCTGCTCGGCCTGGTGCAGCAGTCGAACACGCCGGTGACGTCGGCCGAGATCCTGTACGACGCCCGCGACCCCTACAGCCAGCGCATCGTGATCGACCGCGGCAGCCAGCACGGCCTGCGCGCGGGCTATCCGGTGATCGACGAACGCGGCGTGATCGGCCAGGTGACGCGCGTGTCGCCGTTCCAGTCCGAAGTCACGCTCCTGACCGACAAGGAACAGGCCATCCCGGTGCAGGTAGTGCGCAACGGCCTGCGCAGCGTAGCCTTCGGCGGCGCCCGCGCCGGCCTGCTGGACCTGCGCTTCATGGCCGCCTCGGCCGACCTGCAGCAGGGCGACCTGCTGGTCACTTCGGGCCTGGACGGCACCTACCCGCCCGGCCTGCCGGTTGCCCGGATCGTGCAGATCGAACGCAAGGCGGATACCGCCTTCTCGCGCGTGTACTGCGAGCCGGTGGCCGGCGTGCGCTCGCACCGCCAGCTGCTGGTGATCCGCTATGAAGCCCAGCTGCCGCCGCGCGAATCCATTGACGGCCCGCGCGACGCCAAGGAAGCCAGGATCGTCAGGGCCGACCGGCCGGGCGTGAAGGACGCCGAACGCGCCGACGCCAAGCCGGCGGCGAAGCCCGCCGCAAAGCCGGCCGACAAACCTGCCGACAAGGCGGCGGAAAAACCCGCGGACAAGCCCGCCGCCGCCAAGGAGGTCAAGCGTTGACCAATCCCCAATACCTGCTGCGCCCGGTCAACCCCGCGTTTATCGCGCTGAGTTTCGTGCTGGCCTTCCTGTTCAACCTGATGCCCTGGGGCACCACGCTGTGGGTGCCCGACGTGGTGGCGCTGGTGCTGGTGTTCTGGAACATCCACCAGCCGCGCAAGGTCGGCATGGGCGTGGCGTTCGCGCTTGGCCTGCTGATGGACGTGCACGATGCGCGCCTGCTGGGCGAGCACGCCATGGCCTACTCGCTGCTGGCGTACTTCGCCATCACCATCCATCGCCGCGTGCTGTGGTTCACCGTCTATACCCAGGCGCTGCACGTGCTGCCGCTGCTGTTCGTCGCCCACGCGGTGCCGGTGGTGATCCGCCTGGCCATGGGCGCGCCGCTGCCCGGCTGGCAGCTGCTGCTGGCGCCGGGCATCGAGGCGCTGCTGTGGCCGCTGGCCACCGGCATGCTGCTGGCGCCGCAGCGCCGCAGCGCGGACGTGGACGAAACCCGACCGATCTGACGCTTTACCCCAACCGATGTCCCGCCGCGCCCCCCTGGGGTGCGCGGCAAACCGCAAGGCTGACGCAGTACCATGACCGAAATACGCAATGTCGAACAGGAGCTCGGCCGCTTCCGCATCCGCGTAGCGGCGGCGGGCCTGTTTGCCGTGATCTGCTTCGGCCTGCTGTTCACGCGCTTTCTCTGGCTGCAGTGGTACAAGCATGACCAGTACTCGGCCAAGGCCGAGGACAACCGCATCTCGGTGGCACCGATCGAGCCCAACCGCGGCATCATCATGGACCGCAACGGCGTGGTGCTGGCGCGCAACTATTCCGCCTACACGCTGGAAATCACGCCGTCCAAGCTGTCCGACACGCTTGACAACACCATCGAGGAACTGGCCCAGCTGATCGACATCCAGCCGCGCGACCGCCGCCGCTTCAAGCGGCTGATGGAAGAATCCCGCAGCTTCGAGAGCCTGCCGATCCGCAGCCAGCTCACCGATGAGGAAGTGGCGCGTTTCTCCGCGCAGCGCTTCCGCTTTCCCGGCGTGGACGTGCGCGCGCGGCTGTTCCGCCAGTACCCGATGGGCGAGTCCGCCTCGCACGTGATCGGCTACCTGGGCCGAATCTCGCAGCGCGACCAGGAACGCATCGAGGCCATGGACGAGGCCAACAGCGCTGAAGGCGCCAAATATGATCCGCGCAAGGACGCCGACAACTACAAGGGCTCCAACTACATCGGCAAGATCGGCATCGAGCAGAGCTACGAGACCGAGCTGCACGGCCTGACCGGCTTCGAGGAAGTGGAAGTGAGCGCGGGCGGACGCCCCATCCGCACGCTGTCCACCTCCCCCGCCACGCCCGGCAACAACCTGATCCTGTCGCTCGACATCCGCCTGCAGCAGCTGGCCGAGGCGCTCTTTGGCGACAAGCGCGGCGCGCTGGTGGCGATCGAGCCGGCCACCGGCGACATCCTGGCCTTTGTTTCCAAGCCGACCTACGACCCCAACCTGTTCGTCGAAGGGATCGACACCAATACCTGGAACGAACTCAACGGCTCGCCCGACAAGCCGCTGCTGAACCGTCCGCTGCGCGGCACTTACCCGCCCGGCTCGACCTACAAGCCGTTCATGGCGCTGGCGGCGCTCACCACCGGCAAGCGCACCGCAGCCTGGGGCATGCACGATCCGGGCTCATTCACGCTGGGCAACCATACCTTCCGCGACGACAAGCCGGGCGGCCACGGCTGGGTGGACATGAACTCCTCCATCGTGCAGTCGTGCGATACCTATTACTACATGCTGGCGCGCGACATGGGCGTCAACGCCATTCATGACTTCATGAAGCCGCTGGGCTTCGGCCAGATCACCGGCATCGACATCGAAGGCGAGAGCCGCGGCATCCTGCCGTCGACCGAATGGAAGCAGCGCGCCTACCGCAAGCCCGAGCAGCGGAAGTGGTATGACGGCGAAACCATCTCCCTTGGCATCGGACAGGGCTACAACAGCTTCACCATCCTGCAGCTGGCCAACGCCACCGCCATCCTGGTCAACAACGGCACCGCGATGAAGCCCCACTTGGTCAAGGCGGTGGAGGATTCCGTAACCCGCGACCGCGAGCTCACGGTGCCCAAGGAGAGCTACCGGCTGCCGTTCAAGCAGGCGGATATCGACGTGATCAAGCGCGCCATGGTCGGCGTGACGCACTCGGGCACGGCTGCGCGCGCCTTTGCCGGCGCCGCCTACGAGTCGGCCGGCAAGACCGGCACCGCCCAGACCTTCACCATGGGCAAGAACGAGAAGTACAACCACCACGCGCTGGACGAACGCAAGCGCGACCATGCGCTCTATACCGCATTCGCCCCCGCCGACAACCCGAAGATCGCGCTGGCGATGATCGTGGAAAACGCCGGCTTCGGCGGCGCCGTGGCCGCGCCGATCGCGCGCAAGGTGATGGATTACTACCTGCTCGGCAAGTGGCCGGAGGAACTGGAGAACATCGCCCCGCCCGCGTCGGAGCGCGCAGGCGGCAAGCCGCCGGTGGATACGCCCAGCGTGTTCACCACCGGCCACACCGCCAGCATCGCCAGCGCCACGGTCATGGGCGCCAGCGAGGCCGCCGCCACCAGCGAAGGCGCCAGCGCGCCGGCCGCGCGCGTCGCGGCCCGTGCCGGTGCTGCCGCCACGGCCGCTTCCGCCGTGCAGGCGCCGGTGATCGACCCCGCCGCCATCCCGCCGGCCTCGGCGGTGCAGACGCTGGACGAGCGCATGGCGCAGGCCCTTGGCCACAGCCGCCCGGCTCCGGCCCCCGCTCCTGCCTCGCAGGCCGTGGTGGGTCCGGCCAGTTCCAAACCCCGCGCCAAACCGGCAACCGCGCCCGCCGCGGCCGGCGGCAACGCTACACGCTGAAGGAGACGCGCCATGGATCGCCGCCGCGTCCTATCGTTCATCAAGACGGCCGTCACCGGCTTCGACAAGCCGCTGGCGCTGATCGTCTTCCTGCTGTTCGCCACCGGCATCGTGGCGCTTTACTCCGCCGCCATCGACATGCCCGGCCGGGTCGAGGACCAGTTGCGCAACATCCTGCTGTCCTATGTGGTGATGTGGGTCATTGCTTACCTGCCAACCCAGACGCTGATGCGGGTGGCGGTGCCGCTCTACACGGTAGGCGTGGCGCTGCTGGTCGCGGTGGCCATGTTCGGCCTGATCCGCAAGGGCGCGCGCCGCTGGCTCTACGTCGGCATGGTGATCCAGCCCTCCGAGATCATGAAGATCGCCATGCCGCTGATGATGGCGTGGTACTTCCAGAAACGGGAGGGCTCGGTCAGGTGGTTCGATTTCGTGCTGGCGCTGCTGCTGCTGCTGGTGCCCGTCGGCCTGATCGCCAAGCAGCCCGACCTTGGCACCGGCCTGCTGGTGATGGCCGCCGGCCTCTATGTGATCTATTTCGCCGGCCTGTCGTGGAAGATCATCCTGCCGCTGCTAGCCATCGTGGTGGTGGCCATCACCGCGCTGGTCACCTTCGAGCACGATATGTGCGCCCCCGGCGTCAACTGGCCGATCCTGCACGACTACCAACAGCACCGCATCTGCACGCTGCTGGATCCGACCACCGACCCGCTCGGCAAAGGTTTCCACACCATCCAGTCGATCATCGCCATCGGCTCCGGCGGCGTCTTCGGCAAGGGCTGGCTGAAGGGCACGCAGACGCACCTGGAGTTCATCCCGGAAAAGCACACCGACTTTATCTTCGCGGTCTTCTCGGAGGAGTTCGGCCTGGTGGGCAATGCGGTGCTGCTGGTGCTGTACCTGCTGCTGATCTTCCGCGGGCTGTATATCGCGGCCAACGCGCCGACGCTGTTCTCGCGGCTGCTAGCGGGGGCGATCACGCTGATCTTCTTCACCTACGCGTTCGTCAACATGGGGATGGTGAGCGGCATCCTGCCCGTGGTGGGGGTGCCGTTGCCATTGATGAGCTATGGCGGGACGGCGCTGGTGACGCTGGGCATGGGGATCGGGATACTGATGAGTATCTCGCGTCAGAAGCGGCTGATACAGACGTAGCCTGTCGCGCGATTTGGCCGCTGAAATGACACCGTGCTAGGGTATCCTCTTCCTTTTGGCACGTTCACATCCAAGGGCTCAAATGCGGCGCGTCGTATTCAATCAGAAGGGCGGTGTCGGTAAGTCGACCATCGTTTGCAACCTGGCGGCCATCAGTGCCAGCGAAGGCCTGCGCACCCTGGTCATTGACCTGGATGCGCAAGGCAACTCCAGCCAGTACCTGCTCGGCACGCAGGCCGCGGAAGCCACCCCGACCGTGGCAGACTTCTTCAACACCGCGCTGACGTACAGCTTCAAGCCGGTGGAAGTCACCTCGTTCATCCATGCCACGCCGTTCGAGAACCTCGATGTGATGCCCGCCCATCCCGAGCTCGACGCGCTGCACGGCAAGCTCGAATCCCGCTACAAGATCTACAAGCTACGCGATGCGCTGATCGAGCTGGAAGCGGTATACGACGCGATCTACATCGACACGCCGCCGGCTTTGAATTTCTACACCCGCTCCGCGTTGATCGCCGTCGAGCGCTGCCTGATTCCGTTCGACTGCGACGACTTCTCGCGCCGTGCGCTTTATACGCTGCTCGACAACGTGAAGGAAATCCAGCACGACCACAACGCTGACCTGAAAGTCGAAGGGATCGTGATCAACCAGTTCCAGCCGCGTGCCACCTTGCCGTTGCAACTGGTGGAGGAACTGGTCAGCGAAGGGTTGCCGGTGTTGAATTCACGGTTGTCGTCGTCCGTGAAGATCCGGGAGTCGCATCAGCATGCGATGCCGATGATTCATCTGGATCCGAGGCATAAGCTGGCGTTGGAGTATTTAGCGTTGCATCAGGAGTTGGTGGGATAGGTTTTTTTTGGGGGGGGAGGGTGACTTGGGCGGCGTTGATTGTACAACCAACACCGCCCAAATCAAATCCGATTAACACCAAAAAGCCAACGGTTTCCCCCTCCCCGATCCCCTACACCCCCTTCATCAAAAAATCCCGACTAACCCCACCCCCCAACTCATGAATCCTGCGCAAAAAATCACTAAGCCACCCATGAATCCCCACAGAAAAAACATCCTCAATCCGCGTGAACTTAAGCTCTGCATGCAGCTTCCCCGCACGCCGCTCAGTCTCCCCTGACAGCCCATTACGCACCTGCGCCAGCAACGAAACCACCTCCCGCAAGCTAGCCGCCAGCGACCGCGGCATATCCGGATGCACGATCAGCAGCTCCGCCACGCGTTCCGGCGTGACCACCGAGCGATAAACCTTGCGATACATCTCCAGCCCCGACACCGAGCGCAATACGGCAGCCCACTGATAGAAGTCGTCCTGCTGCTGCCCCAGGTCGGTAGCCTGGAACTTGACATCGAGAATGCGGGCTGTGTTATCCGCCCGTTCCAGGAACGTCCCCAGGCGCATGAAGCAATAGGCTTCGTCCTTGAGCATGGTCCCGGCTTCCACGCCGCGCGTAAGGTGAGAGCGGAACTTCACCCACTCGAAGAACTGCGCAGGATCGTGCCGCAGGATCCCGTCGGCAACCATCTGCTGCACATCGAGCCAGGTGGTGTTGATGGTCTCCCAAAGCGGCGTGGTAAGCGCGCCGCGCACCGCACGGGCGTTTTCGCGGGCGGCGCGCAGGCACGACATGATCGACGCGGGGTGGCTCAGGTCCCGCACCATGAAGTCGATCACCTCCCCGTGCGCCACCGCGCCGTGATGCTCGGCAAATACCGGCGTGAGTTCGGTCACATCGAGCATCGCCAGCCAGCCTTGCCGGGCCAAGTCGTGCGACTGGGGCAACATCGAGGCCTGGTAGTTGACGTCGAGCATGCGTGCGGTGTTCTCCGCACGCTCGGTGTAGCGGGCCATCCAGAACAGGTGGTCGGCGGTGCGGCTTAGCATGATGATTCCCCCTTTTCTCGGCAAACCCAGGCTACCGACAAGCAATTGGCTTGCCAGCCACTGACCGCGGCGGCGTCGCTACACGATCGGCAACACGCTGACCTCCACTTCGACATCGTGCGCGCCGCCGCCGACGATGACCCCACGCAGCAGCGAGACATCGCTGTAGTCGCGCCCGAACGCCAGCGTGACGTGGCCGGTGTCGGCCAGCACATCGTTGGTGGGATCGAGGTCGACCCAGCCGGCCAGCGGGCAGTAGACCGACAGCCACGCGTGCGAGGCGTCGGCGCCGATCAGCCTGGGCTGCCCGGGCGGCGGTTCGGTGCACAAGTAGCCGCTGACATAGCGCGCGGCGAGGCCAAGCGAGCGCAGGCAGCCGATCATCACCTGGGCGAAATCCTGGCACACGCCGCTGCGCAGGCCGAAGGCCTGCAGCGCCGGCGTATCGACCTCGGTGGCGGTGGCGTGGTATTCGAAGTCGGCATGGATGCGGTGCATCAGGTCGATGGCGCCCGCCACCACCGTCGCGCCGGGCGCGAAGCTGGCCAGCGCGTAGGCCTTGAGGTCCGGATGCAGCGCTATGTTGGGCGAGGCGAAGCAGAACTCGCTCTGCGGCATGAAGGGCTGGCCGGCGCGAAAGCGCAGCGCCGCCACCGCGGCTTCCCACGGCATGCTGGCGGCGGGATCGAGCGCCTCCCAGCGCGGCGTCAGGCTGACCGTGCTCTCGCAGGCGAGCTGCATGAAGTCGTGCGGCACGTCGATGGTGAAATACAGCACGTTGTTGCCGAAGGCATCGGTGTCCGCACGCTGGTGCGACGGCGCCGGCTCGATCAGCGTGCTGTGCGAGAGCACCGCCTGCCACGGGCAAGTGACCGGGAACACCACGGCGCGCTGCTGGGCGTTTTCCACCGGCGCGGTGTAGTCGTAGATGGTCTTGTGGTGGACGGTCAGCACGGTTGCGGCGCGCGGCGCGGGTGTCGCGGGCTCGACGGCGGCGGTCGTCTCGTTCATCGCCGCGGTCATGGCTGCACCCCGGCCCAGGCACCCGTCCCGGCCATGCCGGCATGGCTGAAGTAGCGCGCACTGATTTCGTCGGACAATTGCACCATCGTGCTCGTCAGCTGCCCGCACAATTGCACCAGCTTGGTGTATTGCCCGTCGGCATCGCGCTCGCATAGCGCCTCCCAGCCAGGCAGCGTCTCCACCGCGGGCAGGAACTGCGGCAGCGGCAAACGCGCGGTGCCTGCCGGACTGGCCGGGGGCGTGACCTGGCCGAGCTTGACGCGCAGCCGCGCCAGCACGCCATAGAGCCCGCGCGGATTGGTGGGCTCGATCACGATCTGGTCGACCAGCGCCGGCACATCGGAGCGGCCGGGATAGAGCGCGCGGAAGGTCAGCGTGCTGTCGAACAGGTGCAGCACCAGGTCGAAGCAGGTCCGGTGCAGCAGCGCGCCGTTGTGCGCGAACACCTGCAGGAAGGTCGACAGCGTGGCCACGCGCTCGATATGGCGGCCGATGAACAGCAGGCGCCAGGCTTCATCGCGGGTCATGCGGTCGCCCTGGGCGCCGCTGATGGCGGCGAGCTGCATGCCCAGGTGATCCAGCGCCGCCAGCACGCGCGGCCGGTCGTAGTAGCCGGCGTCGCAGCCCGCCGCGCCCGGGCTGCCGCCACAAGCGGCCGCCATCGCGTCGCCGAAATCGTTGCGCGCGGCCAGGATGGTGCGCCAGTGGTCATTGGACAGCCGGTTGCGGATCTCGGTGGCGGCATGCACGTGGCTGGCCAGGTTCTGCCCCACGCTGGTCCAGCCGGCGTCTTCCGCCAGCGCGGACACCAGGCTGCGCTCGAACACGCGCAGCGAGGCCCGCGGCTGCGGGGCGCCGGTCGGCAGCAGGCCGCAGGCCTGCACCAGTTCGCCGATCACGTCGAGCGCGCTGTCGTCGCGGTCGTCGCTGCTCTCGATCGAGCCCAGCACAAGCCGGCACAGGCGCACATTGTTCTCCGCGCGCTCGGCGTAGCGGCCGGCCCAGAACAGGTTCTCGGCGGCGCGGCTCGATACCGCCAGCGGCTTGGGGGCCGGACCCAGGCCCGTGCTAGCCATCGGGAACGGCGGCGGCATCGGCATCGGCTGTGCCGGCTGGCTCGACAGCACCCAGGTATCGACGCTGGACCCGCCGAGCTGCATCGAAACCGCCGGCTGCCCTTCTCCCGCGAGCCGGGTAAAGCCGCCCGGCATCACCTGCCAGCCGCCGCGCCCGTCGGCGATGGCGTACACCCGCAGCATGGCCATGCGCGAGCCGATATGCGGGCATTCCCAGCGCGGCGCGTGCGACAGCGGCAGGTCGGCCTGGATGGTGAACAGATCGGGCACCTGCTCGATGCGCTCGCGCCAGTCGGCCAGCCGCTGCAGGCCGCGCTCCATGCCCAGCCGTGGCCCTTCCCACGGCTGCGCCATGCCGCGCGGATAGGTCGGCATCAGGAAGGCTTCGCTGAATTGCGCGAGCGCTTCCGCGCGCGCGGTGGCCTCGCCGCACCACCAGCTCGGCACGCCGGGCAGCAGCAACGGCTCGCCCAGCAGTTCGCGGGCGATGGCGGGCAGGAAACCGTGGATGGCCGGCGTTTCCAGGAAGCCCGACCCGGGCGCGTTGGAGACCAGCACATTGCCCGCGCGCATCGCCTGCAGCAAGCCTGGCACGCCAAGCGTGGAGTCCTGCCGCAGCTCGACCGGATCGCAATAGGCATCGTCCAGGCGGCGCAGCACCACGTCGACGCGTTCCAGCCCGGCCAGCGTCTTCAGGTAGACCACTTCGTTGCGCACGGTCAGGTCCTTGCCCTCGACCAGCGTGATGCCGAGGTAGCGGGCCAGGAAGGTGTGCTCGAAATAGGTCTCGTTGTAGGGGCCCGGGGTGAGCAGCACGATGTGCTTGCTGACCGCCGCCGCCGCACCGGCAGCGGATTCGGGCGCGGGTGGCTGCGCCGCGGGCTGCTGCGCCAGCGTGGCCACCAGCTGCGTGAACGCGGCAGGCAGGCGCCGCACGCGCAGCTCGCGGAACGCATCGGCGAACAGGCTGGAAATGATCAGCCGGTTTTCCAGCGCATAGCCCATGCCCGAAGGCGTTTCCGTGCGGTGGGCCATGACGGTCCAGCCGCCCTCCACGGTATGCGCCAGGTCCACTGCGACGATATGCAGGAAATTGCCGCCCGGCGGCTGGTAGCCCTTGAGCGGGCGCAGGTAGCCGGGATGGCCGAAGACCAGGCCGGCCGGCAGCAAACCCTTGGACAGCAGGGTCTGCGGCCCGTAGATGTCGGCCACCATGGCGTTGGCCAGCGCGGCCCGCTGGATCACGCCGCGTTCGATCCGCTCCCAGTCCTGCTCGGACACCAGGAAGGGCAGCAGGTCCAGCGCCCAGGCGCGTGCGCCGGCATTGTCGGCGTTGTCCGCGTACACGTTGTAGGTCACGCCGTTGTCGCGGATCTGGCGCGCCATGGCGGCGGCCTGCTGGTCGAGGCCGTCGATGCCTTCCTCGCCCAGCACCTGGAAGAAGCTCGCCCACGGCGCGCGCAGCCCGTCGCCGCAAGCGCCCAGTTCGTCAAGGTGGCCGGGCGGCACCGGCCGCGCGCGGTGCGTCACCGCGTCTACCGCGGGGGTGGATTCATCGAAAGGCAGTGACGGCTGTTGAGGCACGGCGGCGCGGCTTGGGGGCGAGCCGGATCAGCGTTGCCGCAAATCCAGCGTGAACGGAAACTCGAGGCTGCGGCGGGGTTCCTCCACGCGCATCACGCCCGGTGTGTGTCCGAGTGTGAAGAAGCGTGTCAGGCGCCGGCTTTCGGCCTCGTAGGCATTGACCGGGAAGGTCTCGTAGCTGCGCCCGCCCGGATGCGAAACATGATACTGGCATCCGCCGATGCTGCGTCCCATCCAGGTGTCCACCACGTCGAAAGTCAGCGGCGCGTGCGACGGGATGGTGGGATGGAGCGCGGACGGCGGCGCCCAGGCCCGGTAGCGCACCCCCGCCACGAACTCGCCGACGCGCCCGGTGGGCTGCAGCGGCACCGCGCGGCCGTTGACCGTGACCACGTGGCGGCTGTCGTTCAGGCCCAGCACGCGCACCTCGATGCGCTCCAGCGAGGAATCCACATAGCGCACGGTGCCGCCGGCGCTGCCCTCCTCGCCCATCACGTGCCAGGGCTCAAGCGCGGAGCGCAGCGTCAGCGCCAGCCCGCCCGCCGCCAGCTCGCCCACGCGCGGGAAGCGGAATTCGAAATGCGGGGCGAACCAGGCGCTGTCGAAGGCGAAGCCCGCCTCGCGCATCTCGGTGAGCACGTCGTCGAAATCCATCTGCACGAAGGTGCCCAGCAGGAAGCGGTCGTGCAGCTCGGTGCCCCAGCGCGTGAGCCGCGCGCGATACGGCTCGCGCCAGAAGCGTGCCACCAGCGCGCGCAGCAGCAGTTGCTGCACCAGGCTCATGCGTGCGTGCGGCGGCATCTCGAACGCACGCAGCTCCAGCAGGCCGAGCCGGCCGGTGGGGCCGTCGGGCGAGTAGAGCTTGTCGATGCAGAACTCGCTGCGGTGCGTGTTGCCGGTGACGTCGATCAGGATATTGCGCAACGCGCGGTCGACCAGCCACGGCGGCATGTGCGCGCCATTGGCGCCGGCCGCCCCTTGCGTGCCGCTCAGGCGGTCGAGCTGGTACTGCAGTTCGGCAAAGGCGATCTCGAGTTCGTAAAGCTGGTCGTTGCGTGCCTCGTCCACGCGCGGCGCCTGGCTGGTGGGGCCGATGAACATGCCCGAGAACAGGTAGGACAGCGAGGGATGGTTGTGCCAGTACGCGATCAGGCTGGACAGCACATCGGGGCGGCGCAGGAAAGGGCTGTCGGCCGGGGTGGCGCCGCCCAGCACGAAGTGGTTGCCGCCGCCGGTGCCGGTGTGGCGGCCGTCGAGCATGAACTTCTCGGTGCTGAGGTAGGTTTCGTGGGCCGCCTGGTAGAGAAACTCGGCATGGTCGACCAGTTCGTCCCAATTGGCCGCGGGATGGATATTGACCTCGATCACGCCGGGATCGGGCGTGACCTGCAGCACCTTCAGGCGCACGTCGCGCGGGGGCGGGTAGCCTTCCAGCACGACCTTCACGCCCAGCCCGGCCGCGGTGGCTTCCACCGCGGCCAGCAGTTCCAGGTAATCCTCCAGCACGGTCAGCGGCGGCATGAAGACATAGAGCATGCCGCGCTTGTCGCCAGCAGCCTTGCTCTCGGCCTTGGGGCCCGCGGCGCGGCTGGGGTGGCGCACCTCCACGCAGAGCGCGGTGCGGGTGATCCAGCCCGCGGATTCGCCGCGTCCGGGCACGCGCGCCAGGTCCGCCGCCTGGCCGCCGGGCGTGCCGGCACCGACGGCAATGCCCGCGGCCCTGCCGGCGCCGGCAACCGCGCTCCTTGCCATCGCGGAGCCGGGTGCCGGGAAAGCCGCGGTGCTGGCGCGAATCTCGGGACCATGGCCAGTCTCGGCACCCGTGCCGGCAAGGCCCGGCAACTGCGTGCGCAGCTGTGCGCCGGTGGGCAGCGGCGAGCGCACCGCGAACGGGTCCTGGTCGAACTGCCAGGGGTAGTCCGCCTCGCTGACCCAGGGCAGGGCATCGAGCGGCAGGCGATAGCCCATCGGCGAATCGCCGGGCAGCAAGTACATGCGGTCGTCGCGGAAGAACCACGGTCCGCTGATCCAGCGCTGGTCGGACAAGGCAGGGCCATCCTCCTCGCCGGTGCGGCGCAGCGGCAGCACGTAGCCGGTCGGCCGCGACAGGCCGCCATCGAACACGCGGCGCAGGCGCATGCGCTCCATCTCGTCGTCCAGCCGCGCGTCCATGGGGTCGACGTTGACCGGCAGCCGGCGCTCGCGCCAGAGGTAATACCAGGTGTCTTCATAGCCGGGCTGCACAAAGCCCGGATTGAGGCCGAGCCGGCCGGCCAGGCTGTCGAGGAAACGCTGCGCGTCGGCCTCCGTATAGTCGCCCGGCTCACGCTCGTCGGCGAACAGCGACGGATCCTGCCAGCAAGGCTGGCCATCGGCGCGCCAGCAGATCGACAAGGCCCAGCGCGGCAGTTGCTCGCCGGGGTACCACTTGCCCTGGCCAAAGTGCAGGAAACCGCCCTCGCCGTAGCGCCCGCGCAGTTTATGCACCAGTTCGGTGGCATAGGCGCGTTTGGTGGGGCCAAGCGCGTCGGTGTTCCACTCCGCGCCGTCGCGGTCCCTGACCGCGACAAAGGTGGGCTCGCCGCCCATGGTCAGGCGCACGTCCTGCGCGTTGAGCAAGCGATCGACCTCGGCGCCGGTGGCGGCCACGGCCTGCCACTGCTCCTCGGTATAGGGCTTGGTCACCCGCGGCGACTCATAGATGCGGGTGATCGCCATCTCGTGGTGAAAGCTCACCTCGCTCTCGTCCACCGCGCCGCTGACCGGCGCCGCGCTGCTGGGCTCCGGCGTGCACGCCACCGGGATATGGCCTTCGCCGGCCAGCAGGCCGGAGGTGGGGTCCAGGCCGATCCAGCCCGCGCCGGGCAGGTAGACCTCGCACCAGGCGTGCAGGTCGGTGAAGTCCACCTCGGTGCCGCTGGGGCCGTCGATGGATTTCACGTCGGGCGCCAGTTGCAGCAGGTAGCCGGACACGAAGCGCGCCGCCAGGCCCAGGTGGCGCAGCGTCTGCACCAGCAGCCAGCCCGAATCGCGGCAGGAGCCCGCGCCGGATTCCAGCGTCTGCTCAGGCGTCTGCACGCCGGGCTCCATGCGGATCAGGTAGCGGATGTCCTCCTGCAGGCGCTGGTTCAGGCCCACCAGGAAATCGATGGTGACCTGCGGCGTGCGCGGGATGCTCTCCACGAAGGCGGCAAAGCGCGGCGTCGGCTCGCCCTTGACCATATAGGGCGCCAGTTCGTGCGCCAGGCCGGCCTCGTAACTGAAGGGGAAACGCTCGGCGTAGGGTTCCAGGAAGAAGTCGAACGGGTTGTAGACCGCCATCTCGACCACCAGGTCGACGGTGATCTTGAACCCGGTCGTGGGCTCGGGGATCACCAGCCGGGCCAGGTAGTTGGCGAACGGGTCCTGCTGCCAGTTGATGAAATGCTGCTCGGGCTCGATGCGCAGCGAATACGAAAGAATGGGGGTGCGGCAGTGTGGGGCGGGCCGGAGCCGTACCACTTGCGGCGAAAGTTTCACCGGCCGGTCATACCGGTAGTGGGTGACGTGGTTCAGTGCGACGTGCGTTGCCACTCGGGCCTCCCATTGCGCAGGTTTTGTGTTGTGCTTACAAGCAAGAGTTGTACCGCCCCGGGCTCGACGAGGCGCGGCTTCCTCCTTGATTACGCTCTGCTCCGGCCGGCGTCAGCCTGGCCGCGGGTACTCCACCTGATATGGCACCATGACAATGCGACCGGGGCATTACATGGCACCGGCTCCTTTGGGATTGGCTTTCGCCTTGTCTTTCAGCCCCTGCTCCAGCAGCGAGCGCAGCTTGGCCAGCGCGCCGGGGTCTCCGTGCGAGGCGGAGCGGGCGTACCAGATCTTGGCCTGCTCGATGTCTTTCTCCACCACGCCGGGCTCGCCACGCTCGTAATAGCTGCCGACGATGTATTGCGCGCCGCCGTCGCCGGCGCTGGCGGCGCGGCTGTACCACTGGAATGCCTTGCCGTAGTCCCGCGCCACGCCGCGCCCGGTAAAGTAGTTCGTCGCCAGCTCAACCTGGGCCTGCACATGGCCGCCTTCCGCCGCGCGGCGGTACCACTCGTTGGCGGATTCCAGCGAGCGCGGCACCAGTTCGCCGTGCTCGTACAACTCACCAAAAGTGAACTGGGCGTGGGTCATGTCGTTGTCGGCGGCCCGGCGCAGCCAGACCAGCGCCTCCTGCGGGCGCACCGGCGTGCCCTCGCCGCGCAGCAGCATCATCGCGTAATTGAACTGGGCCAGCCGGTTGCCCTGCTCGGCCGCCTTGGCAAAGTCGCGCAAGGCCGCATCGAAGGCGCCTGCGTCGTAGGCGGCCACCGCCTGGCGCGTCAGCGCTTGCGCCGGTGCGGGAGGCTGGGGCGCGGCATGGGCAAGCGGGGCAGCAAGAAGGCAGGCGGGCAGCAGCGCTGCGGCGGTGGCGGCGCGCAGCCAGGGCGAAAAGAGACGAACAAGCGGCATGGCAGGCTCCAGGCAGTGCACGCGCTGACTCCAAGTCTACAAGTGTAGGAGCAGGAAGTCGCAGGGTGCAGTCGGAAGCCGGCGGCCGGACCTTACGGCTGGCGCCACCAGTTCTGGGGGGACTGCGCAGGCGCGGGTACGGTGTCGGGCAGCGCTTGCGCCTGCGCCAGCAAGGTTTCGGCCTCTGCTTGCAGGCGGGACAGGCAACGCCCCAGCACCCGCGCCTCCGCCGGATCCAGGCAGGCGGCCAGGCGGGCGTTGAAGGCCTGCGCCTGCGCAAAGGCCTGCCGGTAGACTGCCTCGCCCTCCTCGCTCAGCACGAACGCCGCCGCCCGCCGGTCCGTCTCGCGCGTGGCGCGCAGCACCAGCCCACGCGCCATCAGGGCATGCACGGCGCGGCTGGCCAGCACCTTGTCCAGCCCGGCGCTTTGCGCCAGCTCCGTCAGGCGCGTGCCCGGCTGCTCGCCGAGGAAAGCCAGCATGCGCCACTCGCGCCGGCTCACGCCGACCGCGGCGCGCAGGTGATGCCCGCTGGCTTGCAGGGCGACACGGCTCAGGTGATAGAGGCGGTAGTTAAGGAAGTCAGCCAGCCGGGCGGGATGCTGCAGCGTCTCGCCGGCATCCCATTCCCGTTCGTCCGCAAGCTCCCTGGAGTTCCCGCTCCCCTGCCCGCCCGTCTCGTCATCGCCCATGCCGCACCCGCAAATTTAGTTGATTTTGTCAATTATATGGGTGGGTGTTAGCGTCTGTGCCGCTGCACAAAAACTGGCGAGCCGCATGGACAACGCAGCCGCCGGGGTACGGCCGGGCATCCGGCGACAAGGAACGAAACGCGCAGATCGATCCGCGAAACGCTTCTTTGGCTCACCACGACCGTATCGATAAATTGGCCGGCTTCCCGCCGATGCCGAACCAACAGGAGAATCCGTGAAACCCGCCAAACTGCTGCGCGCGCTAGTTCCCACCCTCGCCACCATGACCGTGCTGGCCGCCACCTGCCTGCCCAGCGCACCGGCCAGCGCCCAGAATGACCGTCCTCTGCGCATCCTTGTGGGCTACCCCGCCGGCGGCACCGCCGACCTGGCCGCGCGCCTGATCGGCGACAAGCTGCGCGACGAACTCAGGCAGACCGTGGTCATCGAGAACAAGCCTGGCGCCGGCGGCCGCCTGGTGATGGACTACGCCCGCACCCTGCCCGCGGACGGCAACACGCTGGTGATCGCCAACTCGGCGGTAATGACCATCGCCCCGCTGGTCTACCGCAAGCTCAACTACGACATCCAGCGCGACTTCACCCCGGTGGCGCAGGCCGCCAACTTCCAGCTGGCGCTGGCCGCCGGCCCCGGCACGACGGCGAAGACGCTGAAGGAGTACATCGACTGGCTCAAGGCCAACCCTGCGAAGAACAACTCCTACGCCTCGCCGGCGCTTGGCAGCATCCCGCACTTCTTTGGCTTGCTGATCGGCAGGCAGGTAGGCATCGAGATGCTGCATGTGCCGTTCAATGGCTCGGCACCGCTGATGAATGCGCTGGTGGGCGGGCAGGTGCCGGCGTCGGTCGATACGCTGGCCGACCTGACCGAGATGCACCGGGCCGGGAAGATTCGCGTGCTGGCGAGTTCGGGAATGCAGCGGTCGGTGGCGCTGCCGGATGTGCCCACGTTTACCGAGCTTGGCTATAAGGATATCGAGGGCGTAGGCAGGTACGGCTTCCTGGCGCCGGCTGGCTTGCCGAAGGCGGCCATCGAGCGGCTGAACGCGGCGATTGTGCACGCGGTGCAGTCGGGGGACCTGAAGGAGCGCTTCCTGAAGCTGGGACTGGAGCCGCTGACCGGGAGCGCGGAGCAGTTCGGGAAGGTGCTGGCGGCGGACGCCGGGCGCTGGGGGCCGGTGGTCAAGGCATCCGGTTATACGGGAGACTGAAAATATCCCCATATAATATCGAAATGATTATTCATCAGATAAATGTTATATCCATGACTGATGTAATCATCGTCGACTCCCATTCTGTTATTTGTTGAATTGATGGAATCTGGGTCGGGCGGCAATCGTCCGACCCCAGGCAGATCGTCAAAAAAGCCATGTCCACGAGAAACACCCTCTTCATCATGTGCGACCAGTTGCGTCAGGACCACCTGACCTGCTACGGCCACCCCACCCTGCGCACCAGGAACATCGACGCCCTCGCCGCCCGCGGCGTGCGCTTCACCAAGGCCTTCGTCACCTCCGGCGTCTGCGGCCCGAGCCGCATGAGCTTCTACACCGGCCGCTACCCCAGCAGCCATGGCGCCACCTGGAACCGCGTGCCGCTGTCGGTCGGCGAAGTGACGCTGGGCGAGTACCTGAAGGACAGTCACCGCTCACTGGCGCTCGCCGGCAAGACCCACGTCATGCCCGACAACGCCAACATGAAGCGCCTGCACCTCGACGGCGGCAGCGAGCTGGAAACGCTGCTGCGCAGCGGGCATTTTGTCGAAGTCGACCGTCACGACGGCCACCACGCCGAGCCCCGCGGCGCCTATGCCGACTGGCTGCGCCAGCAGGGTTACGACAGCGCCGATCCCTGGACCGATTACGTGATCAGCGCGGAGAACGCGCAGGGCGAGATCGTGTCGGGCTGGCAGATGCGCAATGCAGGCCTGCCGGCGCGCGTGGCGGAGCCGCATTCGGAGACGGCTTATACGGTAGGCCAGGCCATGCAGTACATCGCCGCGCGTGGCGACGATCCGTGGGTGCTGCATCTCTCGCTGGTCAAGCCGCACTGGCCCTATATGGCGCCGGCGCCTTACCACGCGGCTTACTCGCTGGACGACTGCCTGCCGCTCAAGCGCCACGACGTGGAGCTGGAGGATCCGCACCCGGTGCTGGACGCATACCGCACGCAGGAGGAATGCGCCAACTTCATGCGCAGCGAAGTCTCGGACACGGTTCGCCCCGCCTATCAGGGGCTGGTGCAGCAGATCGACGACCGGCTTGGCGAGCTGTGGGAACAGCTCGAACGCCTGGGCCGCTGGGAGGATACGCTGATCGTCTTCACCGCCGATCACGGCGACTTCCTCGGCGATCACTGGCTCGGCGAGAAGGAGCAGTTCTACGACACCGTGCAGAATATCCCGCTGATCGTCTACGACCCGTCGCCTGACGCCGATGCCACGCGCGGCAGCGCCGATGCGCGCATGGTCTCCGCCGTGGACGTGGTGCCGACCGTGCTGGACGCCCTGGGCCTGCCGCCGGCGGACCATCGCGTCGAAGGCCGCTCGCTGCTGGATCTCAC
Source organism: Cupriavidus sp. F041 (assembly GCF_057814235.1). Lineage (NCBI taxonomy): Bacteria > Pseudomonadati > Pseudomonadota > Betaproteobacteria > Burkholderiales > Burkholderiaceae > Cupriavidus > Cupriavidus sp. F041. The sequence continues at coordinate 4,393,625 of NZ_JBVASY010000002.1, read as the reverse complement.
GCGCGCACGCAGCGCTGGTACGTGGCGCGATTTCGTGGTGTCGGAGCTGGACTACGCCTATCGCGGCGCGCGCGTGGCGCTGGGCCGGCACCCGGGCGAATGCCGTGCCTGGATGGTCCGCAACGCCCGCTGGAAGTATGTTTACTGGCAGGGCTTCCGCCCGCAGCTGTTCGACCTGGAGCGCGACCCCGATGAGTTCTTCGACCTGGGTGGGGATGCCGGCCATGAGCCGATCCGCTCGGCCATGCAGGGGCATCTGCTGGAGTGGTTCTGCACGCTGAAGCCACGCACCACGGTCAGCAATGCGGAAGTGGCGGCGAAGACCAATGTGTATAAGCAGGCGGGCGTGTTCTTTGGCGTGTGGTGAGCGGTGAACGGTGAGCGGCCCTCGCGGCGGGGGCAGGGTCGATTCGGCAGAGATGCAGCACCGCGAGGCGCCCTTTCTTCGTCTGGCGGGCAAGCCCGGCCGCCCTGTCACCCCACGAACCGATACCCCACCCCCACCTCCGTCATCAGATGCGAAGGCTGCGCGGGATCGGTTTCGAGCTTGTGCCGCAGGTGCCCCATATACACCCGCAAGTAATGGCTGCTCTCGGAATGCGCGGGCCCCCACACTTCACGCAGTAGCTCGCGATGCGTCATCACCTTGCCGCGATGCGCGATCAGCACGGCCAGCAGGCGGTATTCGATCGGCGTGAGATGCACGTCCTCGCCGGCGCGCGTGATTACCCGGTTGGCCAGGTCGATCCGCACTTCGCCAAAGGCGACCAGCGGCGTGCCTTGCGGATTGATCTTGGCATGCCGGCGCAGCAGCACGCGCACGCGCGCGATCAGTTCGCCCACGCCGAAGGGCTTGGTCAGGTAGTCGTCGGCGCCGGCATCGAGCGCGGCGATCTTGTCGGCTTCGCCGGTGCGCGCCGATAGCACCAGCACCGGCACTTCGGTCCAGGTGCGCATCTCGCGGATCAGCGTCATGCCGTCGCCGTCGGGCAGGCCGAGGTCGAGGATCACCACGTCGGGCTGGCGCGTGCCGGCATCGATCAGGCCGCGCTTGAGCGTCTCGGCCTCATGCACGGTGCAGCCCTCCGCCTGCAACGCCTCGCGCACGAAACGCCGGATATGCGGCTCGTCTTCGACCAGCAATACCGTCGGCGAAAATTCAAATGTCATTTCGGTTGGATTCCTTGTTTGCTGCTTCGTGCGCGACACGCCCGGCACCGCTCCAGGACATTCCGCCTTGCTGCGATTCGTGCGCCACCACACCCGGCTCGGGCGGCTCCGGCTCGATCGCCGGCGGATTGCCGCGCGGCAGCGCCACCACGAATCGCGCGCCGGTGCCCTGCGTGCCGCCGGCACGCGCCACGCCGGCGCCTTCCACCCAGATGCGCCCGCCGTGCGCCTGCACGATGGCTTCGCAAACGGCCAGCCCCAGGCCCACGCCGGCGGTGGCCGACTCGCGCTCGCCGCGCGTGAATTTCTGGAAGATCGACAGCTCCTGTCCGCGCGGCACGCCGGGGCCGTCGTCCTCCACCACGAGCCGCACCTCCGCGTCAGCCACCTCGCCGGCGATGCGGATGCTGGTGCCCGGCGGCGTGTACTTGGCGGCGTTCTCCAGCAGGTTGCACAGCACCCGCTCCATCAGCACCGCGTCGCACTCCACCAGCGGCAACGCCGACAGATCGGCCACCGACACGCGGTGCCGCGAGAGCGCGTCGCGCATGCCGGCCAGTGCCGCGCCCACCAGCTCTTCGAGCGATTGCCACTCCTTCTGCATGCGTACATCGCGGCTTTGCAGGCGCGCCATGTCGAGCAAGTTGACCACCATGGTACGCATGCGCAGGGCCTGCTCGCGCATCGCGTCCACGGTTTCGGACAGCGGCGGAGGCAGCGGCGGTTCGGTGCGCTGCATGGTTTCGGCCATGCCGATCAGGCTGGTCAGCGGCGTGCGCAGATCGTGCGAGACGGCGGCCAGCAGCGAGCTGCGCAGCCGCTCCGACTCCATCGACACCAGCGCCTGCTGCGCCACCTCCACATAATGCAGCCGCTCGATGGCGATCGCGATCAGCGTGGCGAACACATCGATCTGCCTTCGCCGCTCGGGCCGCGCAAAGGCGCGCCACTCCTGCGGCTCCACCGCCAGCACGCCGCGCGTCTGCATCGGCGCCTTGAGCGGCAGGTAGAGCACGGTGCTGCCCGGCAGCGTGTGGGTGCCGGTGCCTGCGGGCTGGCCATGATCGAATACCCATTGCGCCAGCACCGGGTCGATGGCGTCGCTGCCGCGCTGCGCCGGATCGATCACTGGCGGCATCAGCCGCCCCTTGGGCGACACCAGGAAGAACGCCGAACGCGCTCCCAGCGCGGCGTGCAGGAAGCGGCCGCTGATCTCGATGATCTGCTCGGGCATCAGCGCGGCGGACAACTCGCGCGCCAGCTCGTAGAGGGTGCGGGCATCGGTTTCGCGCTCAACCGAAACCTGGGCCTGCTCGCGCAGCCCGGCGGTGAGCTGGCCAATCACCAGGCCCACCGCCAGCATCACCACGAACGTCACCAGGTACTGCACGTCGCTGACCGCGAAGGACATGCGCGGCGGCACGAAGAAGAAATCGAAAGCCGCCACCGACAGCACCGAGGCCAGAGCGGCGGGGCCGCGGCCGTGGCGCAGCGCCACGCCGACCACGGCCGCGAGGAACAACATCGCGATATTGACCAGGTCGAACCAAGGCCGCGTCAGCGCCGACAACAAGCTGGCGCCGCCGCACCACGCAACCGCCCACAGGTAGTCGATGCGGTGCGCCACCTCGCTGCTGTCGTCATTGCGGGCCGGATCCTCGCGCACGTCGGCGCGCCCGGCCACCGGTTGCGCGCGGCCGCGCGTGTCGGCGCCCATGGCATCGGCGGCGACACGGATCACGTCGATCTCCGGGCAGCCCAGCGCCAGCGAGTCGGCAAAGCTATGGCGCCCGAACAGCCAGGCGCGCGCACCCAGGAACGGCGACAGGCCCAGTGCCAGCAGCTCCCGCGCGCGCGCCAGCGGGCTGCCGCCACTATGGTGCCAGGTCCCTGGCGCGCGCCCGACCACGACCTTGGTGAGATTGTGGCGCCGCACATAGCCCGCCACCGCCTGCACGATATCGCTGCCGGCCAGGGTCTCGGTGCGCGCGCCGAGCTCTTCGGCCAGCCGCATCGCCTCCTCGATGTTCGCGCGCTCCTGCTCGGCGAACCGCGCCAGCCGCGGCGTGGCCACCGTCACCACATGCCAGTCGCAATCGAGCTGCCCGGCCAGCCGGCGCGCGCTCTTGACCACCTGCGCCGCGTCGTCGCCGGTGCCGATGCACGCCAGCACCGCTTCGCGCGTGCGCCACACCGGGCGGATCGATTCGGCGTGCCGGTAGGCGCGCACATCGTCGTCGACGCGGTCGGCGGTGCGGCGCAGCGCCAGTTCGCGCAGCGCGATCAGGTTGCCCTTGCGGAAGAAGTTGCTGGCCGCGGTCCGGGCCTGTTCCGGCAGGTAGACCTTGCCGTCGCGCAGCCGCCGCAGCAGTTCGTCGGCGGGCAGGTCCACCAGGATGACTTCGTCGGCGTCGTCGAACACCGTGTCGGGCACGGTCTCCCACACGCGGATGCCGGTGATGCCGCCCACCGCCTCGTTTAGGCTATCCAGATGCTGGACATTGACGGTGGTCCACACATCGATGCCGGCCGACAACAGTTCCTCGATGTCCTGCCAGCGCTTGGGGTGACGGCTGCCGGGCGCGTTGGAATGCGCCAGCTCGTCGACCAGGATCAGCGCCGGGCGCCGGGCCAGCGCACCGTCGAGATCGAACTCCTGCAGCACGCGGTCGTCGAGCTTGTGATGCGGCATGGCCTTCATCGGCAGCCGCTCCAGCCCCGCGATCAGCGCCTCGGTCTCGGCGCGGCCATGGGTTTCCACCACGCCGATCACCACATCGCTGCCTTGCTCGCGCAGCGCCCGCGCGGCGGCCAGCATGGCGAAGGTCTTGCCGACGCCGGCGGAAGCGCCGAAATACACACGCAGCTTGCCGCGCGCTGCGCGCTCGCCCTCCGCCTGCATGCGTTGCAGCAAGGCATCGGGATCGGGCCGACCGGGGGCGTCGCGCGTGGCGGTGTCAGGCATGGTGGGGGTCATTGCCCGGGAGAGGGATGGATACAAACGATTGTGCCACGCCTGGTGCGCAAGAACCGTTTGCCATGACGACGGCTGTCACTCCCTCTCCCCTCTTGGAGAGAGGAGCAAACCAGCGGGCATTGCTTGCGCGCCAATGGCTCCCCGACCTCACCGCTTCTCGCCATCCAGCGCCAGATTCAACTTCAGCACATTCACCACCGGATCGCCCATCACCGCCAGCAGCGGCCCGTCCGTATTCGCCGCAATCAGCGCCTGCACGCGCTCCAGGGGCAGGCCACGCAGCCGGGCCACGCGTGCCGCCTGATACTGCGCCGCGGCCGGGCTGATGTGCGGATCGAGCCCGCTGCCCGAAGCGGTCACCAGATCCACCGGTACCGGCGCCTGGTTGCCGGGATCGGCTTCGCGCAGCGCTTCGATGCGGCCACGCGCCGCATCGGTCAGCGCAGGATTGCTCGGGCCGAGGTTGGAGCCGCCGGATGCCGCCGCGTTATACGGCATGGGCGCGGTAGCCGACAAGCGGCCCCAGAAGTACCTGGGGTCAGAGAACGGCTGGCCGATCAGTTCCGAGCCAATGGCCTTGCCGTCCTTGACGATCAGCGAGCCTGCCGCCTCGTGCGGAAACACGGCACTCGAAATGCCGGTGATCACGCCGGGATACAACAGCCCGGTGACGGCCGACAACACGACAAACACCGTCAGCAAGGGCCGCAGCAGGCCACCCTGGATGGGCGCAACAGGCTGCGCGGTCTGGACTTTCGTATTCATTGATTGCTCCGTTTACATGCCACGCGTTCGACGCGCTCAGACCCAGCCGAACAGCGCCAGGATCATGTCGATCACCTTGATGCCGACGAACGGAACCAGGATGCCGCCCAGCCCATACACCAGCAGGTTGCGCCGCAGCAGCACGGCGGCGCCGAGCGGGCGGTACACCACGCCGCGCAAGGCCAGCGGAATCAGTACCACGATGATCAGCGCGTTGAAGATCACCGCCGACAAGATGGCCGAGGCCGGCGTCGACAAACCCATCACGTTGAGCTGGTTGAGCTGCGGATACGTGGTGGCGAAGGCGGCCGGGATGATGGCGAAATACTTCGCCACGTCGTTGGCCACGCTGAAGGTGGTCAGCGAGCCGCGCGTCATCAGCATCTGCTTGCCGATCTCCACGATCTCGATCAGCTTGGTGGGATTGCTGTCGAGGTCGACCATATTGCCGGCTTCCTTGGCAGCCTGCGTGCCGCTGTTCATCGCCACGGCCACATCGGCCTGCGCCAGCGCGGGGGCGTCGTTGGTGCCGTCGCCGGTCATCGCCACCAGGCGGCCTTCGGCCTGGTAGTCGCGGATCAGCTTGAGCTTGGCTTCGGGCGTGGCCTCGGCGAGGAAGTCATCGACGCCAGCCTCGGCGGCGATCGACGCCGCGGTCAGGCGGTTGTCGCCGGTGATCATCACGGTCTTGATGCCCATCTTGCGCAGCTCGCCGAAGCGCTCGCGGATGCCGGCCTTGACGATGTCCTTGAGCTCGACCACGCCGAGCACGCGCACGTTCTCGCCATCGGCGCAGGATTCCGCCACCACCAGCGGCGTGCTGCCGGCTCGCGCCACGTCGTCCACGGCCTGCATCACCGCGTCGGGGAACTTGCCCGCGCGCTCGGTCACGTACTTGCGCACGGCATCGGCGGCGCCTTTGCGCACGCTGCGGCCGCCGGCATCCACGCCGCTCATGCGGGTCTGCGCGGTGAACGGTACGAAGATCGGGCGCAGCGCGCTGATGTCGGGCGTAGCCGCGCCGGCCTGCTGGCGCGCCAGCGTCACGATGCTGCGGCCTTCCGGCGTTTCGTCGGCCAGCGACGACAGCCACGCGGCTTCGGCCAGTTGCTGCGCCGACACGCCGGGCGCGGCGATAAAGCGCGAGGCCTGGCGGTTGCCGTGCGTGATGGTGCCGGTCTTGTCGAGCAGCAGCACGTCCACGTCGCCCGCGGCTTCCACCGCGCGGCCCGAGGTCGCGATCACATTGGCTTCCATCATGCGGCTCATGCCCGCCACGCCGATGGCCGACAGCAGGCCGCCGATGGTGGTCGGGATCAGGCACACCAGCAGCGCGATCAGCACGGTGATGGTGACCGGCATGCCGGCCTTGGCCACGAGTACGCTGAACACCGAGAACGGCTGCAGCGTGGCGGTGGCCAGCAGCAGCACGATGGTCAGCCCGACCAGCAGGATGGTCAGCGCCAGTTCGTTCGGCGTCTTCTGGCGCTTGGCGCCTTCGACCATGGTGATCATGCGGTCGATAAAGCTCTCGCCCGGATTGGTGGTAATGCGCACCACGATCCAGTCGGACAGCACGCGCGTGCCGCCCGTGACTGAAGAGAAATCTCCACCCGACTCGCGGATCACCGGCGCCGATTCGCCGGTGATGGCGCTCTCGTCCACCGAGGCCACGCCTTCGATCACTTCGCCGTCGCCAGGCACCATGTCGCCGGCTTCGACCAGCACCACGTCGCCACGGCGCAGCGCGGCGGCGCCGCGCGGCTCGGTGGCGCCGGCGGCGCGGTAATCGCGCCGGCCTTCCCTGATCAGCTTGGCGGTGACCGTGGTCTTCAGCCCGCGCAGCGCCTCGGCCTGCTGCTTGCTGCGCCCTTCGGCCAGCGCTTCGGCAAAGTTGGCGAACAGCACGGTGAACCACAGCCACACCGATACCGTGAGGATGAAGCCGGCGCTCTCGCCGCCCGCCGTGGCTGGCGCGAACAAGGCGCGGAAAAACAGGATGGTGGTCAGGATGCTGCCCGCGTAGACCACGAACATCACCGGGTTGCGCAACTGGTCGCGCGGCGAGAGCTTCTTCACCGAGTCGAGCAGGGCCGGCTTGACCAGCTCGGGCGCGAACATGCCGCCGCGCGCCGGACGATGATGGCCGCCGCCCTTGCCGGATCCGTGGGCCGGCGTGGCCACACTGGTCGCCGGAGTCGTGTTTGCCGGTGCCGCGCCGGCAGTCTTGCCCCGCGTCACCATGGATTCTTGTTGCATGCGTTTCTCCGCAATACGCTGATACGCTATTCTTGAGGGCTGGCGCCGCCCGCGCGGACGGCAGCCCTCATTGCTTGCTGGTTTGCTGCCTCGCCATGCCGCGCGGCAGGCGCTCTGTCACTTGCCCGCCGCCGTCACCGCGGGGGGCTGCAATTGCTCCGCCACCGGACCCAGCGCGAGCGCCGGGATATAGGTCAGCGCGCCCACCATCAGCACCGAGCCAACCAGCAGCACCACAAACAGGGGACCGTGCGTGGGCATGGTGCCGCCGGTGACCGGCAGCCGGCGCTTGGCCGCCAGCGAACCCGCCATGGCCAGGATCGGCACGATGATCCAGAAGCGGCCGAACCACATCGCCGCGGCCAGCGCCACGTTGTAGAAGGGCGTGTTGGCCGACAAGCCGGCGAAGGCGCTGCCGTTGTTGTTGGCGGCCGACGAGAACGCATAGAGGATTTCCGAGAAGCCGTGCGTGCCAGGGTTGAACACACCGGCGCGGCCCGGCTCCACCATCACCGCCACCGCGGTGCCCAGGAGCACCAGCAAGGGCGTGACGAGGATCGCCACGGCAGTCATCTTCATCTCGTAGGTCTCGATCTTCTTGCCCAGGTACTCCGGCGTGCGGCCGATCATCAACCCTGCGATGAACACTGCCAGCACCGCGTACACCAGCATGCCGTACAGGCCCGAGCCGACGCCGCCGAACACCACCTCGCCAAGCTGCATCAGCAGCATCGGCACCAGGCCGCCGATGGCGGTGAAGGAGTCATGCATGGCGTTGACCGCGCCGCACGATGCCGCCGTGGTGATGGTGGCGAACAGCGCGGTGGCGGCAATGCCGAAGCGCGTTTCCTTGCCTTCCATATTGCCGCCGGCCTGCAGCGCGCTGGCCGCGTGGTCGATCGGCAATCCCGCCAGCGCGCCGTTGGCCATCTGCTCGGAGAGCGCGGCCACGCACGCCATGACGATAAAGATCACCGCCATCGAGGCCAGGATCGCAACGCCCTGGCGGCGGTCCTTGACCATCTCGCCGAAGGTGAAGCACAAGGCCGCCGGAATCAGGAAGATGGCCAGCATCTCGATCAGGTTGGCGAGCTCCGTCGGGTTCTCGTAGGGATGGGCCGAGTTGGCGTTGAAGAAGCCGCCGCCATTGGTGCCGAGCATCTTGATGGCTTCCTGCGAAGCCACCGGGCCCATTGCCAGCGTCTGCTTGTCGGTCTTCATGGCCTCCGTCACGGGCGCGCCCTTGGCGTCGAGCACGGGCTGGCCGGCTGCGTCCACCTTGGGCTGGCTGTACTCGACCGGCGTCACCAGCGTGACTTCCTTATAACTGTCGAAATTCTGGATCACGCCCTGGCTGACCAGCGCCAGCGCGATGGCGGTGGAGATTGGTACCAGCACGTAGAGCGTGCAGCGCGTCATGTCCACCCAGAAGTTGCCGATGGTGGCTGCGCTCTGCCGCGCGAAGCCTCGGATCAGCGCGAACACCACGGCGATGCCGGTGGCCGCCGAGACGAAGTTCTGCACCGTGAGCCCCAGCATCTGCGTCAGGTAGCTCATGGTGGATTCGCCCGCATAACCCTGCCAGTTGGTGTTGGCCACAAAGCTCACGGCAGTGTTGAAGGCCGAGTCCGGCGACACCGCGCCGAAGCCTTGCGGGTTGAGCGGCAGCCCGCCCTGCAGGCGCTGCAGCGCGTAGACCGCCACCACACCCAGCATGTTGAAGGCGATGACCGCGACGGCGTACTGCTTCCAGCCCATCTCGGCATTGGCGCGCACGCCGGCCACGCGGTACAGCACGCGCTCCAGCGGGCGGCCCCAGGCTGTGGCGAGGTAGCGCTCGTCTTCCATCGCGCGGCGGATATAGCGCCCCACGAGGGGCGCGAGCGCCAGCAGGATGGCCAGGTAGAGGACCAGAAGTCCAAGGAATTCGGTTGACATCAGAATTTCTCCGGCCGGAACAAGGCGATCAGGAGGTAGATAAAGACAGCGACGGCGAGCATGCCGCCCAGCAGGTCAGCCCAGTCCATCACAGCCTCCTGTCGGTGGCACTGTCCTTGCGGCGCACTTCGGCACCCTCCGCGCCCGGCCCCTCGGCCGCGCCAGGCGGTTTGCTTCCCAGCGCGGCGCATAAGGCCAGCAGTGCGCCAGTCAGCGCACCGAACAGCAACAAACCAATGAAATAGATCCCGTCCATGGCAACACACCGTGAGTGATTCACAGATGGCAGATTAGGGATGGCGCGGTAAAAACGGGGTAGAGAGGGGAGGCGGGGATGTAAAGAAGATATAAAAATCGCGTAAAGACAGCGCGCAAGTGCGCGGCGCGGCGTGCCGGGGCGAGAATAAAACCCCCGTGGGCTTTGGCCTTGCGGGGCAAGGCAGGACGCCGAAGCCGGCTGTGGGCCGGCCGCGTGAGGAGAGCCTGCTCACGTCCATGTAGGTCTGGCCCACCTCGGCCGGGACCGGCGCGATATAGACGATGTCTTTGCTCGGTAGGCCGGGCCCGGCCACGCGCCTCAGATCCAGCCCGACTTGTGCAGCTTGCGCCAGAGCCCGCCGCAGGCCAGCACCGTCACACCGATCACCACCGGATACGCATAGTGGAACTGCAGCTCAGGCATGAAGCTGAAGTTCATGCCGTACAGGCTGAACACCACCGTGGGGATGGCCAGGATGGCGCCCCAGCCGGCAAGGCGCTTGACCACCTCGTTCTGGCCCACGGTGACCAGCGCCAGATTCACCTGCACCGCGGTGGTCAGCATCTCGCGCACCACGTCGAGGGTGCGCACCAGGCGGCTGGCATGGTCCTCGATATCGCGGAAGTACGCGCGCAGCTCCTTGGGCACCAGTTCCTCGTGCAAGCGGATCAGTTGCCCGCAGATCTCCTCGATCGGGTAGACCGCATTGCGCAGGCGCAGCACCTGGCGCTTGATGTGGTACAGGTGCTCGATCGCGGCGCGGTCGAACTCGTCGCGGAAAATGCCTTCCTCAAGCCGCTCGAAGGCGTCCTCGAGCCGGGTGACGATGGGCATGTAGTGATCCACCACGAAATCCATCAATGCGTAGAGCACATAGCCCGGGCCGTTGGCCAGCGCGCGCGGATCGCTCTCGCAGCGCTCGCGCACCGGCGCGTAGCTGCTGCTCACGCCGTGGCGGACCGATACCACATAGTTGGGGCCGACGAACAGGTGGGTCTCGCCCACCACCACTTCCTCGTCCACCAACTGGGCGGTGTTGAGCACGATGAAGATCGAGTCGCCGTAGGTTTCCAGCTTGGGCCGCTGGTGCGCGTCCAGGGCATCCTCGACCGCCAGGTCGTGCAGGCCGAACGCCTGCTGCACCTTGCGCAGCAGCGGCAGGTCCGGTTCGTGCAGTCCCAGCCACACAAAGGTGCCGGGCACGGTGATCGCTTCGCTGATTTCGTCCACGGCCACGTCGCCCAGCCGCTTGCCGCCCCGGTAGGCCACACTATTGACGATCGCGCCCATGAGCACTCCGTTGTTCAGATGGCGCAATCGTAACAAGAGCGGCGGCAGCACGGCGCGCCGGTGTGCCGTTGCCTGCGCGCGGCGCCGGAGACAATGCATCCGCCCGGGAAAACGTGCCATCAACGCGCCGCATCCGGCACTGGCCCGCCTGCATCGGTCATTTGTTACAGTTCTGCACCCAGACGAAGTTAGAATGTCCCATTTCCACGGTCACCGACTATGTCCCAGAAGAAATCGCCACGCTTCGAGCTGCGCAGTGGCAATGTCGACGCCCTCCTACTCGCTCTCAAGACCGCTGACATCGCAGCGCTGCGGGACGATCTTCTGTCCCGCTTCGAATCGACCCCCGATTTCTTCTCCAATGATGTGGTCGCCCTGGACCTGCGCCGCCTGGAAGGCGACGACAGGGTCGCACTGGACACCGTGATCGAAACCCTGGCCCTGCTCAAGGCCCGCGCCATCGGCGTGGTTGCGCGCGAGGCGCAGCGCGGCTGGGCCGAGTCGTTCGGCCTGCCCCTGCTGGACAGCCAGAGCCGGCGCGGCGGACGCGACGAAGCGCCGCTGGCCGGAGCGGCACCGGCCAGGATCGAAGCCGAAGCCCAGGCCGAGACACAGGCTGAGTCAGAGGCCGAAGCGAAGGCGCATGCCGAAGCCAAAGCCGCGGCAGCCGAGGTGGAAGCCGCGGCCGTGGCCGCCGCCGCGCTGGCCGAAGCCGCTTCGCGCGGCGTACCCACCATGCTGATCGACAAGCCACTGCGCTCCGGCCAGCAGATCTACGCCGCCGGCGACGTCGTGATACTCGACCTGGTCAGCTACGGCGCCGAGGTGATCGCCGAAGGCAATATCCATATTTATGCCCCGCTGCGCGGCCGCGCGCTGGCGGGCGTCAAGGGCAACGCGCAGGCGCGCATCTTCTGCACCTGCCTGGAGCCCGAACTGCTGTCGATCGCCGGCATCTACCGCACCGCCGAACTGCCGTTGCCCGCCGATGTACTGGGCAAATCGGCCCAGGTGCGGCTGGCCGGCGAGAAACTGATACTAGAACCGCTCCGGATGAAGTAACACCCGCCGCAGAGCCCAAACCACAGCAGCGCAAGCTTCAACCATTACTGGATCCAAGAGCCATGGCAAAAATCATCGTTGTGACCTCCGGCAAGGGAGGCGTAGGCAAGACCACCACCAGCGCCAGCTTTTCCGCCGGCCTGGCCTTGCGTGGCCACAAGACTGCCGTGATCGACTTCGACGTCGGCCTGCGCAACCTCGACCTGATCATGGGTTGCGAGCGCCGCGTCGTGTATGACCTGGTCAACGTGGTGCAAGGCGAGGCCAACCTGAACCAGGCCCTGATCAAGGACAAGAAGTGCGAGAACCTGTTCATCCTGCCGGCCTCGCAGACCCGCGACAAGGACGCGCTGACCAAGGAAGGCGTGGAGAAGGTCATCAACGGCCTGGTCGAGATGGGCTTCGAGTTCATCGTCTGCGACTCGCCGGCAGGCATTGAATCCGGCGCCTTGCTGGCGATGTATTTCGCCGACGAGGCACTGGTCGTGACCAACCCCGAGGTGTCCTCGGTACGCGACTCGGACCGCATCCTCGGCATCCTCTCGTCCAAGACCAAGCGGGCCGTGGACGGTGGCGATCCGGTCAAGGAACACCTGCTGATCACCCGCTACAACCCCAAGCGCGTGCATGGCGGCGAAATGCTGTCGCTGACCGACATCCAGGAAATCCTGCGCATCAAGCTGATCGGCGTGGTGCCGGAATCCGAGGCGGTGCTGCACGCATCCAACCAGGGCACGCCCGCCATCCACCTGGAAGGCTCCGACGTAGCCGATGCCTATGGCGACGTGGTGGACCGCTTCCTGGGCAAGGACAAGCCGATGCGTTTCACCGACTACCAGAAGCCGGGGCTGCTTTCGCGCATCTTCGGCAACAAGTAAGGAGGGTCCACCATCATGTCGATTCTGTCCTTCCTGCTCGGCGAGAAGAAAAAGTCCGCCTCGGTTGCCAAGGAGCGGCTGCAGATCATCCTCGCCCATGAACGCACCGGCCACTCCGCGCCGGCCGACTATCTCCCCGCCCTGCAGCGTGAACTGGTCGCGGTGATTTCCAAGTACGTGAAGATCAGCGACCAGGATCTGCGCGTGAGCCTGGAGCGCCAGGACAACCTCGAGGTGCTCGAGGTCAAGATCGAGATCCCGCAGGGTTAATCCGCGCCCCCTCGCCCAAAGTCCGGGCGGTGGCGGGCCGTCATGCCGTAGCTACCTGGCCATACCGTGGCCAGCCACACGCCTGCGCGCCGCCGGTGCGCCCCACGACCGTGGGGAAAACGAGATGGCGCCGACGCCATCTCGCTATGCACCATTTAATAGTTCTGTCGCGGCGTCGCAACGCTTTTGCACCAATTGCCGGCAAAGGGCCCGTCAACGGTGTGCATTAGTGTCTAAATCTTTTCTGTTTTGTTAAATTTCCGCGAGCGTTTACACGGAACGTAAACTCGTTCGCCGCCGTGATCCGGCCGCGGACAAATACAGAACAGAAAAGGAGCCACATGAAGAGATCAGCCCTCACCCTTGCCATTGGTACGCTGCTGGCCGGCAGCGCCTACGCTCAATCGTCGGTGACCCTGTACGGCATCGTCGACCAGAGCCTGCGCTACACCAACAACTCGAACGCCAACAACGACAGCCTGTACCAGTTGACCAACGGCGCGATCACCAACAGCCGCTGGGGCATCAAGGGCAGCGAAGCCCTGGGCAACAACCTGAAGGCAATCTTCCAGTTGGAAAACGGCTTCGATCCGGATACCGGCAGGGCAAACCAGGGTGGCCGTCTGTTCGGCCGTCAGGCATATGTGGGTCTGTCCGGCGACTTCGGTACCGTGAAGCTGGGCCGCCAGTACACCGAGGGCTTTACTTTCTTCGGCGACTTCGATCCGCTGACCATCGGTAACTACACCGCCAACGCCTGGCCGTTCTTCCTGACGAACTTCCGCAATGACAACGTAGTCAGCTACGACGGCAAGTTCGGCGGCCTGAACGTGGGCGGCAGCTATGGCTTCGGCGAAAAGGCCGGCTCCTTCACCTCGTCGCAATACTATGGCTTCCGCGCTGCATACACCGTTGGCCCGTTCGGCTTCGGTGGCGTATACCAGCTCACCCGCGACACGGCGGGCAACAAGCAGCAAATGTGGGGCGCGGCAGGTAAGTACAGCATCGGCCCGGCAAAGATCTTCCTGGGCTACATCGGTGGCCTGGACCGCACCGGCAGCGTCGACGCCAGCCTGAACGGCGATGCACTGGCAGCCGGTACCGCCAATCCGGTCCCGACCGGCAACTTCACGGCAAACCCGCGCAAGGACATCACCGGCTACCTGGGCCTGACCTACCAGGTCACCCCGGCGCTGGCCATGACTGGCGTGTTCTACGGCGACCACGTCCAGAACACGAACGGCGTGTCCAACAACCAGGGCAACCGCTACACCGGCGTGCTGCTGGCCGAGTACTCGCTGTCCAAGCGCACCCAGGTCTACGGCACCGTGGACTACAACAAGCTGACTGGCGGTACGCGTACCGAACTGCCGGGCAAGAACAACCAGACCGGTGTGGCCGCAGGTATCCGCCACATTTTCTGATTGTCCTTTCAGGCCTGACCCCCGCTCGCGCGGGGGTGACGTCAAACGACAGGAAAGCACCTTCGGGTGCTTTCTTGTTTTTCATGGCAGCACGGGCAGGCGCAGCTGCCAGGTGACGGGCCGGCCGGCATGGTCGTCCGCATCCGCGCTGCCGCCGATGTCGAGTGTGCCGCCATCGCGCAACAGCACGCGGCGGCAGAACTGCATCGCAACCGGCTCCGCCGCCTGCGCGGACTCGGCTCCGGGCACGAAGGCGACGGACAAGCGGCAGATGCGTCCGTCGACTTGCTGGCGCACCAGCGGCCGCGTGTCCCCGGCGGCGTCCAGTGCCAGGGCCAGCAGCACGCGCAGGGCTTCGGACAGCATCGCCGTGTCACCCCGTATCCAGACCCTGGCCCCCGCCAGATGGAGTTCGGTTCCGGGCCCGGCCGCCTGCCACAACGCGTCGGCGGCCTCGCGCAGCAGCGCGGTCAGGTCAAGCACCTCCGTGCGATAACCGTGGACCAGTTCGCGCAACAGCCGCGCAATGCCGTCGGCGAGACGCAGCGAAGCCTGCGCATGGCCTGCCGCCTGCGCCGCGAACGCATCGTGCGCAAGCGCCTCGGGTGCGACCAGTTGCAGCTCGGCCAGTGCCAGGATGGCACTTTGCTGCGCGCGCAAATCGTGCGACAGGGCGCGCAGGCCGGTCTGCCAGGACGCCAGCGCCTCGCTGTCATACGCCGCCACATCGATGGCGCCGGCGCTGGCTGGCCGGCAGGAGGCGCATGACGGCGGCGCCTGCGTCGGCCTCCCGCTCCTCCTGCCCCGCCCCCATGTCGACAGCGAGACGCCCGATACATTGCTCCGCCGCGCACAGGCACGCCGCCAGCCGCGCAAGCCCGTGACCGAGCCACGCCCTCATCGCTCGCCTCCGGTCAGTTCGAGCCGGTAGCCGAGCGTGTAGACGGGCTGCAGCCGCAGCCCATGCTCGGGATGCAGGGCCAGCTTGCTGCGCACCCGCGATATATGCGTATCGATGGTGCGCGACAGCTGCGAAAGCTCGCGCCCCCACACGGCCGCCACGATATGGTCCCGCGACACGATGCGTCCTTCGTTGCGGAACAGCAGCACGGCGAGGTCGAATTCCTTGGGGGTCAGCCTGAGCGGCCGGGCCCGGTGGGCCACCGTGCGCGCGCCGCAGTCGATGACATAGTCGGCCAGCTTGACGTGCTCGCCGCCTGCGGCAGGGTCCGGGTAGGCGCGCCGCAGCAGGGACTGCGTACGCGCCAGCAGCTCGCCGCGCCGCACCGGCTTGAGCATGTAGTCGTCGGCGCCCGCGACGAGGCCTTCGATGACGTCTTCCTCGGCATTGCGGCAGGTCAGGAACATCACGGGCACGCGCCGGTCCAGGTTGGCGCGCACCCACATCAGCACCTCCTTGCCGGAAAGATCCGGCATCTGCCAGTCGAGCAGCAGCAGGTCGAAGTTTTCTTCGCGCAGGTGCAGCAGCAGTTCGCGGCCGCGCCTGAAGGTCATGCAGACATGCCCGGCCTCGCCGAGTATCTGCCGGATCAGGGCCGCCTCGGCCGGTTCGTCTTCGAGAGAAGCGATCTTCATTCCCATGCTTGGTTGGCCGGTACGGCTTGGTGGCCCGTCGGTCTCGCTGTGATTGGCGCCGCTGGCGCCAGTGGGGCCCGACGCTGCGGGGCTATCCGCTATTAAAAACCGCGCGAAGACGCTTTCGGATGGGAATTTTCTCAAATTTCGCTAGCGATGGCTTTTTGCTTTCCGCCGCGCACGGCACAAAGCTAGATGCTCTGGCAGTGCCGCGCCATCCCGGCGCCGCCATGCGCAGCGCGGCGACCAGACCCGGGAGGCAGGCGCGCCGAAGCCCGCGCGCGAGGAGAGACTTCATGCGAATCGCTGTACTGGAGGACAACCCGGCCCGTGCCATGCTGCTGGAGCAGGCACTCAGCCTCAGCGGCCACGACTCGGTGCGCTTTCGCGAAGGCGGCGCGCTGATGCAGGCCCTGCGCAACGAGCCTTACGAGCTGCTGCTTCACGCCTGGGAGATTCCCGGCATCCCGGCACCGGACATATTGCAGTGGATACGCCGCACCCTCGGCGACGAACTGCCGGTCATGCTGCTGAGCCAGACCAGCGACGACGACCACATCGCCCAGTGCTTCGCGCATGGCGCGGATGCCTTCCTGGCTGCCCCGATCCGCCACGCCGAACTGGCTGCGCGGGTGGAGGCGCTGCTGCGGCGCATGGCGCCGGTGGCGCAGGCCTGCGGCGAACTCACGCTTGGGGCCTACCGCCTTGTCCTCGGCGAGCGGCGCGCCTATATCAACGACCACCCGGTCAGGCTGGCGCCCAAGGAGTACGAACTGGCCGTGTTGCTGTTCCGCCATGCCGGCCAGTTGCTGCTGCGCCAGACCATCGAGGAAGAAATCTGGCAGCGCGACGTGTCGCCGGCATCGCGCACGGTGGACAGCCATCTCTCGCGCGTGCGCACCAAGCTCGCGCTGGGTCCGCGCAACGGCGTGCGGCTGTCCTCGGTGTACGCGAGCGGTTGCCGGCTCGATCTGATCGACCAGCCGGACCGGCCATCAGGGCCCGCGCATGGCGCCGGCAACGGCGGCAGTTGCCGCCAGGGGCCAGCCAGCCGGCGGCTCAGTCCGCCTTGATGCCCGCGTCCCTCACGATGCGGGCGTTGTCGTCATACTCCGCGCGGATCGCCGCGGCGAACTGCGCGGCGGTGCCGCCGGTGGGCACCTCGCCACCCTTGAGCAGGCGCTCGCGCACCTCGGGCTCGGCCAGGGCCTTGTTCAGTTCGGCATTCAGCTTCGTGACGATGGCCGCCGGCGTGCGCGCCGGCGCGAAGATGCCGAAAGTGGAAGTCAGGTTGGCCTTGGGGTATCCCAGCTCGGCGAAGGTCGGCACATTGGGCAGCGACTCGATGCGCCTGGGCGCCCCCACGGCGAGGGCGCGCAGCCGTCCGGCCTGCATGTGCTGCGTCAGCATGGGACTGGCATTGGTGCTCATCACCTCGAACTGGCCGCCAAGCGCATCGTTCATCTGTTGCCCGGCACCCTTGTAGGGAATCAGCGTCAGGTCGGCCCTGGACTTCGCCTTGACCTGCTCCAGCATGACATGGCCGACCGTGCCCAGGCCCGACGTGGCCCAGCGTACCGAGCCGGGCCTGGCCTTGGCCTGTGCGAGCAGGTCCTGGAACGATTTGCCGCCGAAGCTTGACGTGGCGATCACCAGCACCGGCGAGTACATCACGCTCATGACCGGCGCGATATCGCGCTGCGGATCGTAGTTGACGTGTCCGACGTGCGGGTTGAGCGTGAGCGGGCTGGTCGAGGAGAAGCCCAGCGTGTAGCCGTCCGGCGCGGCCTTGGCCACGGCGTCCATGCCGATGCTGCCACCCGCGCCCGCCTTGTTTTCCACCACCACCGAGGCGCCCGTCTGGGCCGACAGGCGCTCGCCGAGCGCGCGCGCCACGGCATCGCTGATGCCGCCGGTCGGATAGGCGACGATCAGGCGGATCGGGCGCGCGGGATACGCGTCGGCGGCAGTGGCGGCGAGCGGGCTGGCCAGGACGGCCGCAGCCACCGAAACAGCAGCCAGCAAGGGAATTCGGCGGGAAGCGGACATGAATGGGGGAACGGCGAGGACGACGGTTGGAGACGGGACCGGCCGCGCTGGCGCCGCTGGGCGGCCCGGGACGGGCGCTGGCCTCAATGCAGGAAACGGGCGCTATTTTATCCGATCGGCCACGCCTCCCGGCGCCGCCGGGCCGCGGGGAGCCAGCGGACACTCCGGTACCCACGATACGAACAGCTCATTGGCGCGGTCGTACAGCCGCCATACGGTGCCGCACTCGCGGCAAGTGAAGGTGAGCATGCTGAACGGCACGCCAGCTGCACTCCGGCTCACCAGCGGGGCGGTGTGCTTGAGCGCCAGGCGCGCATGCGGCTCACGCCGGCGGGAATCCGCCGCGAGCGCGAGGCAGTGGTCACAGGCAGGCCGGGCGGGCCGCGGCGCGTTGGGGGGAGGCACGGCAGACGTCATGACCGCCATGATGCCGTAAAAACGGCGCGCATTTCACCCCTGTCGATGCGGCAACGGCGATTGCGCGCCATCGGCTGCCTGCGGCCCCTGCCCCTGCCGCGCCGCAGCCACCGGCGCGCGCTGGCCCAGCCACACGCTTGCCAGCACCAGCAAAGCCCCCGCCATTTGTGCTGTGCTCAGGGTCTGGCCGAGCACCAGGAAACCCAGCACGGTGGCGCTCACCGGGCTCAGCAAGCCCAGCGCGGACACCGCCGCGGTCGGCAGGCGGCCGATGCCGCGAAACCAGAATGCGTAGCTGACGCCGGCGCCGGCCACGCACAGCCACGTGTAGCCAAGTACATTGGGCAGCGTCAGGCGCGCCGGCAGGGTTTCGAAGGCCAGCGCGAACGGCAGCAGGAACAGGGCGCCGGCGGTGAGCTGCCAGGCCGTGAGCACCAGCGGCGAGACCGGCGGGCGCCAGCGCTTGGCCAGCACCGTGCCCAGGGCCATCGATACCGCGCCGGCCGCGGCGGCGGCCACGCCTACGGCATCCAGCCGCGCGGCGGGCCCCAGCACCAGCAGAGCCACGCCGCCGATGCCGCCAAGGCCAGCCAGCCAGGCGGCAAGATGCGGCCGCGCGCCCAGCAGCAGCCAGGCCAGCAAGACCACCAGCAACGGCTGGATGGCCCCCACGGTGGCCGCGACCCCGCCCGGCAGGCGGTAAGCGGCAATGAACAGCATGGCCTGGAACAAGCCGATATTCAGCACGCCCAGCAACGCCGCCTTCCACCACCAACTGCCGCGCGGCAGTTGCCGGCCCCAGGCCAGCATCGCCAGCCCGGCGGGCAGCGCGCGGATCACGCCGGACAGCAGCGGCTGGCCCGGCGGCAGCCACTGGCTGGTGATCAGGTAGGTGCTGCCCCAGATCAGCGGGGCGGAGGCGGTCAGCAGGATATCCGCCGCGCGTACCTGCGCCTGCGGGACCGGAGCAACCTGCCGGGATGACAGCGGGAGGGCAGGCTGGGCGTCGGGCTTCATGTCGTCATGCCTTTATTTTTCTTCACAAAAAGAATCTTGATATCAAGATTTAAAATCTACTTTACGAAGTGAAAGGCTTGATGTCAAGATTCTTGCCACTCAGTCAAATCGCAGCACACATCATGGCCACCCGCGGCAAACCCAAGGCACACGGCGCAACGGCGCCCAACGAGGAAACCGGCGGCGGCGCGTCTCCCCAAGCCGGCCAGCCAGCCCAGCCAGCCAAAGTGCAAGGCGATCGCGTCGACCGCATCCTGGCCCAGTGGGCGCGCGAGCGCCCGGACCTGGATGCCGCGCCGATGGGCATCATCGGCCGCGTCTGGCGCCTGGCGCGTCACACCGATCGCGCGGTGGAAGCGGCGCTGGCGCCGGCCGGCCTGAATAGCTGGGAGTTCGATGTGCTGGCCACGCTGCGCCGCTCGGGGCCGCCCTATGCGCTGTCGCCGGGTGCGCTGATCGATTCGCTGATGATTACCTCCGGCACCATGACCAACCGGCTCGACCATCTCGAACGCGCCGGGCTGGTGCGCCGCTGCCCCAATCCGGATGACCGGCGCGGGCTGCTGATCGAGCTGACGCAGCCGGGCCGCGACCGCGTCGACCACGCGCTGGAGGTGCACGTGGCCAACGAGCATCGCTTGCTGGAGCGGCTGACGGCCGCTGAGCGCAAGCAGCTGGCAGGACTGCTGCGGCGCTGGCTGCAGGGTTTCGAGCCGGCTGACGAATAACTCTGTCCCTTACACCAGCGCGGCTTCCGGGCTTCCGGCCCCCGGCCTATTGCCCCTTCGGCCGCGCCATTTACGCCCCCCACCGCATCCCGGAGACTATCGCATGCTTTTGAACCTTCGCCCGCACGCCAGCGCCCTTTCCCGCCGTCCGTCACTGAAAGCCGCCGCCACGCTTGCCGCTTTGCTCTGCGCCGCCGCGGCGCAGGCGGCGCCGGTGGAGCCCGCCTACCAGCTCTCCCAGCAGGAAAAGCCCGCGCTCATCGCCACCCTCAAGGACCTGGTGTCGATTGAATCGGGCAGCAAGGACATCGAAGGGCTGGACCGCATCGCCGCGCTGATCCGCGACCGGCTGGCCGCCATGGGCGGCGATGCGAAGCTGATCGAGCCCACCGAGGTCTACCGCATGGAAGACACGCCCAGGCAGGTGGGCAAGATAGTGATGACGCAGTTCAAGGGCACGGGCAAGCGCAACATCATGCTGATCGCCCATATGGACACGGTCTACCTGCGCGGCATGCTGGCGCAGCAGCCGTTCCGCATCGACGGCGACCGCGCCTACGGCCTGGGCATCGCCGACGACAAGAACGGCGTGGCGGTGATCCTGCATACGGTAGCCATCCTGCAGAAGATGGGCTTCAAGGACTACGGCACGCTGACCGTGCTGATCAACGGCGACGAGGAGATCAGCTCGCCCGGCGCGCGCGCCATGCTGACCACGCTGGGCGGCCAGCAGGACGCGGTGTTCTCCTGCGAAGCCACGCGCGTGACCGGCGACCGCCTGTCGCTCGCCACCAGCGGCATCGGCGCGATCTCGCTGACCGTGCATGGCAAGGCCTCGCACGCGGGCAGCTCGCCCGAACAGGGCCGCAACGCGCTGTATGAACTCTCGCACCAGATCCTGCAGATGCGCGACCTGTCCAACCCGGACAGCGGGCTCAAGGTGAACTGGACGATCTCGTCGGCCGGCACCAACCGCAACGTGATCCCGGCCACCGCCACGGCACAGGCCGATGTGCGCGTGCTGCGCACCGCCGACTACGACAACCTGGAGCGCACGCTGCAGGAGCGCGTGAAGAAGCGGCTGATCCCGGATACCAGGGTGGAAGTGAAGTTCGAACGCCGCCGCCCGCCGCTGGAAGCCACCGATGCCGCGCGCAAGCTCGCCGCGCACGCGCAAGGCGTATATGCCGAGATCGGTGAGAAGCTGGCCGTGTACGACACCGCCGAAGGCGGCGGCACCGATGCGGCCTTTGCCGCGGCCGCCACCAAGGCGCCGGTGATCGAGCGCTTCGGCCTGCGCGGCTTTGGCGCGCACTCCAACGATGCCGAGTATGTCGACCTCAACTCGGTCACGCCGCGCCTGTACCTGCTCACGCGCATGATCATGGACGTGTCGCAGGACAAGACTGGCCGCTGATCTGCGCCAGCCTGATGCAGGGCTGGCACGCTTCTCGCCTATGGAGGACGACAGGAGCGACGCAGAACAAACATGGTGCGGACCGTTTTCGACAGCACACGCCGCGCTCCTGACAGGTCACTGATTCTGAATGGGAGATACCGTATGGCAAGTGCAGATCGCATCGTCGAGCTGTCTCACCACGTTGGGTTTATCGCGGACGACAAGATCTCCAGCATCGCCGAGATCAACCGGGAAACGAAGTTTCTTGCCCTGAACGCCCTGATCGAGGCGGCCCGCGCCGGCGATGCGGGCCGTGGTTTCAGCGTCGTGGCGAATCAGGTCAAGCAGGTCTCCGAGCGCATCTCCGGCATCACCGGTGAGCTCACCACGGAGCTGAGCGGCTCCATTGCCGAGCTCACCCAGCTCGGCGACGCCATGATCCGGCAGATGCGCGGCCACCAGGGCCAGCGCCTGGCCGACATGGCGCTGAACATGATCGACGTGGTCGACCGCAACCTCTACGAGCGCTCCTGCGACGTGCGCTGGTGGGCCACCGATGCGGCCATCGTCGATGCGGTGAGCAACCCCGACCGTGCCAGCGCCAGCCATGCGAGCGAGCGCCTCGGCGTCATCCTCAACAGCTACACCGTCTACCTCGACCTGTGGGTGATCGACGCGCAGGGGCGCGTTCTCGCCAATGGCCGCCCGCACGCCTACCCCGGCGTGGCAGGACGCAATGTCTCGGGCGTGGAATGGTTCAAGCGCGCGATGGCCACCACGACGGGCGACGAGTATATCGCGCACGATGTCGCGATATCGCGCTTTCTCGACAGCGCCAGCGTGGCCACCTATGCCACCGCCATCCGCGAAGGCGGCCGCGCCACTGGCGCCCCCGCCGGCGTGCTCGCCATCTTCTTCAACTGGGCGCCGCAGGCGCAGGCGGTAGTCAAGGGCGTACGCCTGTCCCCGGAAGACTGGCAGCACACGCGCTGCCTGCTGGTGGACGCGAAGCACCGCGTCATCGCCGCGTCGGATGGCATGGGCTTGCTGGCCGAGACCTTCCCGCTGAAGGACGACAACCACCCTACCGGCTGGTACGAGGCGCCGGACGGCGCGCTGGTGGCATTTGCCCGCACGCCGGGTTACGAGACCTATCCGGGGCTGGGCTGGTATGGCGTGATCGTCCAGCATCCGGCCGGCGGCGGGCATCCGGCAGGACATGCTTGATGCGCTGATAGGGCAGCCCCACAGGTACTCCGGGCACCGCGTGGGGTTGCTGCGATGTGGCGCATGAGCACCACGACGGTGCATGGAATCGAACACCGATATGGCCGCGGGCCACTGCGCACAGGCTCAGGCCAGCTTTTCGCGCCCGCCGAGGTCGGGCAGGAAAATGGCCAGCAGCCCAAGCAGCGGCAGGAACGCGCAAAACTCGTAGACGGACTGGATGCCATGCGTGTCCGCCAGCTTGCCCAGCACCGCTGCACCGATGCCGCCCATGCCGAAGGCAAAGCCGAAGAACAGGCCCGACACCATGCCCACCTTGCCAGGGATCAGTTCCTGCGCGAACACCAGAATGGCCGAGAAGGCGGACGCCAGGATAAAGCCGATGATGAATGACAGCGCGCCGGTCCAGAAAAGGTTGGCGTGCGGCAGCATCAGCGTGAACGGCGCCACGCCAAGGATCGACGCCCAGATCACGCGCTTGCGGCCGATGCGGTCGCCGATGGGACCACCCAGGATGGTGCCGGCCGCCACCGCGAACAGGAACACGAACAGGTAGAGCTGCGAACTCTGCCGCGTCAGGCCGAAACGCTCCATCAGGTAGAAGGTGTAATAGGTGTTCAGGCTCGCCATGTAGAAATACTTGGAGAACACCAGCGCCATCAGCACCAGCATGGCGCGCACCACGGTGCTGCGCGGCAGCGGAGCGTGCGTGGAAACCGCCTTGCGCTTGCGCGTGGTATGGGCCAGCTCGCGGCCGTACCAGATACCGATCTGCCACAGCACGGCGATGGCCAGCAAGGCCGCGAGCGAGAACCAGGCCACGCTGCTCTGCTGGTGCACTATCCATGCCGCCAGCAGTGGCCCCGTGGCGCTACCCGCGTTGCCGCCGACCTGGAAGATCGACTGCGCCAACCCGTGCTGGCCGCCCGAAGCCATGCGCGCCACGCGCGACGACTCCGGATGGAAGATCGACGAACCGGTACCCACCAGCGCGGCCGCCACCAGCAGCACGCCATAGGTCGGCGCCACCGACAGCAGCAGCAGGCCGCACAGCGTGAAGCCCATGCCGATCGACAGCGACTGCGGCTTGGGATGCTTGTCGGTGTACAGCCCGACCACCGGCTGCAGCAGCGAAGCCGTGATCTGGTAGGTCAGTGTAAGCAGCCCGATCTGGGTGAAGCTGAGATTGAAGCCGCCCTTGAGCATCGGGTAGATGGCCAGGATCAGCGACTGGATCATGTCGTTGAGGAAATGCGAAAAACTGATCGCCCCCAGCACGCGGAAACCGGTCCGCTCGGCGGCGGCCTGCGTAGTGTGAAGACTCGGGGCATGGCCCTGCGGCGAGGCGTTCGCGCCGCCTGGCGCGGTATCGATGCGGCTGCTCATGATGGAAACGGGGGCTGAGAGAAAACAAGGGGGGAATCCTGGCGCCCATCCTAAATGGCGCAATTCCGCCTGTCCTGCGAGAATAGGGCCGCAACCTTGGAGAAAAGGACATGCCCCGTCCCGTTACTCGCCGCAACGCAGGTGCGGACGCTGCGCCTTTCGCGCCGCACGGCGCCAGCGCCCCACCCTCGCCCCCGCGCTATCCTGCCGATACTCCCGGCATTGACCGCGCCGACAGTTACGCGGCGGTGCCCGCCTATCTCCGCTACGACCGCAGCCTGATGCCGGTCACCGCCATGGCGGCCGACTACGTGCCGGGCCACGTCACCAAGCCGCACCAGCATCCCAATGCCCAGTTGATCCACGCCGTACATGGCGTGATGGTGGTGGCCACCGCAGAAGGCCAATGGATCGTCCCGCCCACGCGCGGCATGTGGATGCCCGGCGGCACCGTGCACTGGATCCGCATGGTTGGCCACGTGCGCATGCGCACCGCCTATATCCGCCCGGACGCCGCCGCCAACCTGCCTATACGCTGCACCGTGCTCGGCATCACGCCGCTGCTGCGCGAACTCATCCTCGCCGCGATCGACATTCCGACGCCTTACGCGGCCGAATCCCGCGACGGACGGTTGATGCGGTTGCTGCTGGATGAAGTGATGCTGGTGCCAACGCTGCCCCTGCACTTGCCGCGTCCCGCCGACGCCGGGTTGCGGCAGATCTGCGATGCGATTGTCGGGGCGCCGGATACGGCGCTGACGCTGGCTGAATGGGGGGAGCGGCTGGGCGTGGATCCCAAGACGATCCAGCGGCGGTTTGCGCGGGAGACCGGGATGACGTTTGGGCAGTGGAGGCAGCAGGCGAGGTTGCTGGCGGGGTTGGAGGGGCTGGCCGCCGGGGCTAAGGTGGTAGATGTGGCGCTGGATCTTGGGTATGAGAGTCCTAGTGCGTTTTCTACTATGTTTAGGAGGCAGTTTGGGGTGCCGCCTAGTGGGTTTTTTCGGTGAGGCGACAACCAACGCCGCCCAAATTAACCCCATCACCCCCCCGCACACCAACATCCTATAGCTCCCCTACCCCTCCAAATACCTCTCCACCAACCTAGCCCAATAAGCCGCCCCCACCGTCAAATTCTCATCATTAAAATCATACCCAGCGTTATGCAGCAACGGCTGCCCCGCCCCATTCCCCATCCTGACAAAGCACCCAGGCCGCTGCTGCAGGAAGTAAGCAAAATCCTCACTCCCCGCGATCAGCGGAAAATTCGCCACCACCCTCTCCGGCCCCACCAGTTCCTCGGCCACCTGCCGGGCAAACTCCGTCTCGCGCTCGCTATTGATCAGCACCGGATAACCGCGGATGTAATCGATCTCCACGCTAGCTCCATAGCCTTCCACATGCGAAGTCACCAACTGCCGGATACGGTTCTCCAGCGTGCGCCGCACATCGGGACTAAACGACCGCACGCTCAGCTCCAGCTTGGCGCTTTCGGGAATCACATTTGGCGCATGCCCCGCATGCAACGTACCGATCGTCACTACCGCGGTCTCGTTCGGGTCGATATTGCGCGACACGATGCTCTGCAGCGCCATCACCAGGCTGCCCGCCACCAGGATCGGGTCGATCGACTGGTGCGGCCGGGCCGCGTGGCCGCCCTTGCCGCGGATGGTGATGGCCACCGTATCGCAAGCCGCCATGAACGGGCCCGCGCGGAACATGAACATGCCGGCTTCCACGCCAGGATGGTTATGCAGCCCGAAAATTGCATCGCACGGGAAGCGTTCGAACAAGCCGTCGGCCAGCATGCGTTCGGCGCCGCCGCCGGCGCCGATCTCTTCGGCGGGCTGGAAGATCAGGTGGACGGTGCCGTTGAAATGGCGCGTGCGCGCCAGTTGCCGCGCGGCGCCGAGCAGCACGGCGGTGTGGCCGTCGTGGCCGCAGGCGTGCATCTTGCCGGCATGGATGCTGACGTATGGCAGGCCGGTGCGTTCGTGAATGGGCAGCGCGTCCATGTCGGCGCGCACGCCGATGCTGCGGCGTGAGCCGCCCTGGCGCAGCGTGCCGACCACGCCGGTACCGCCAACGCCGCGCGTCACTTCGTAGCCCCAGCCTTCCAGCTGGCTGGCGACGAGCTCGGCGGTACGCACTTCATCGAAGGCGAGTTCGGGGTGCTGGTGGATGCTGTGGCGGATAGCTTCCAGTTCGGCCCGGCTGTCGAGGGTGTCGGCCAGTTCGCAGAAGTGGGAGAGGCGCAGCGGGCGTGCCGCTGTTAATGCCGCGGGTGAGTCGGAGAGAAGAGACTCGATGAATTCGGGTGCGTGTTCTGACATGGCGGTGTGCTCGATTTTTTGAGGCGTATAGAAAACAGTATTTCACGCTGAGCGCAGAGGGCAAACGGTTTAACCCTTTGTAGCGAAATCAGGGGAACAACTGTTGCGAACGGGGGACGATCCCTTCGGGCGCGGGGAGCGCTGCGGGAAATTGAACTTGTGCGCGGGGATCACAGGCCCTGCCTTCTTCAACGCGCCGCGGATGCCGGCGAGTGCGGCTGGCGGTACAAGCAGCACGCACAAAGCAGAAAGGGCGGCCATCGCTGGCCGCCCTTTTCCTGGCGTTCAACCGGACCAACCAGCCCTACGCGTAAGCCACCACCGTCTGGCCCTGCTCGCCCAGGCCGTCGATGCCCAGGCGCATCGTGTCGCCCGCCTTGAGGAAACGCGGCGGCTTGAAGCCCATGCCCACGCCCGGCGGGGTGCCGGTGCAGATCAGGTCGCCAGGGTGCAGCGTCATGAAGCGGCTGACGTAGCTCACCAGCGTGACCACGTCGAACACCATGGTGGCGGTGCTGCCCTTCTGCACGCGCTCGCCGTTGACGTCCAGCCAGAGCGCCAGCGCCTGCGGGTCGGCGACTTCGTCGCGCGTGACCAGCCACGGGCCGACCGGGCAGAATGTATCGCAGCCCTTGCCCTTGTCCCAGGTGCCGCCGCGCTCGATCTGGAATTCGCGCTCGGACACATCGTTGACCACGCAGTAGCCGGCAACGTGGGAAAGCGCTTCGTCGCGCGAGACATCGCGTGCCACCTTGCCGATCACCACGCCGAGTTCCACTTCCCAATCCGTCTTTTCCGAGCCGCGCGGCAGCATCACCGCATCGTCGGGGCCATTGAGCGAGCTGTTGGCCTTGAGGAAGACAATGGGCTCGGCCGGCAGCGGCATGCCAGCCTCGGCAGCGTGGTCGGCGTAGTTCAGGCCGATCGCCACGATCTTGCCGATGCCGGTCCAGGGCACGCCGAAACGGTCGGCCTGCACGACCGGCAGCGTGGCCGGGTCCACTTTGGCCAGCCGTGCCAGCGCTTCGTCGGACAGCGCTTGCGGCCCCAGTCCGTCCAGCACGCCGGACAGGTCGCGCACGCGGCCTTCGGCATCGATCAGTCCCGGGCGTTCCGCGCCCGGTTTACCCACACGTACTAGTTTCATCGTTTCCCCTTGGCTTCGGTGACAGTGCGGCCGGCGGGCTCGGACAGGGTCCGCGCGACCACGGTCAGGACTTCTTTGGCGGTGTTCTCGGAATGCTGGCGCAGCACCTGTGGCAGCCGCGGGCGGCCCGGTTCGCGCAGCGCGGCCATGATGGCTTCGTGTTCCTCGTGCGATTCCTGCCAGCGCAGCATATCCGCGTTGGCGGCGCCGCGCGCACGGTGCACCTTGCTCATCAGCGCGGCGTAGATGCCGGCCAGCACCGGGTTGGCGGCGCCGTCGATGATGAGCTGGTGGATTTCCTGGTTGGTGCGGAAGTACTCGGTGCGCCGCCCCGCGGCGTGGGCATCCAGCATGGCCTGGTGCTTGCGCTCCAGCCGCGCCATCGCCACCTCGGACAGCCGCGCCGCGGCCAGTTCGCCGGCGGTGGCTTCCAGCCCGTGCAGGGTTTCGAAAGTGGAACGCAATTCGTCCAGATCGAGCGGCGCCACGCGGTATCCGATGTACTGCCGATGCAGTACCAGCCCTTCGGACACCAGCACCTTGAGCGCCTCGCGCAACGGCGTCTTGGACACATCGAACATTTCGCAGAAGGCGCGTTCGTCGATGCGCGCGCCGGGGGGCAGTTCGCCCTCTTCGATCATGGTGCGCAGACGGGAGGCGATCTCGGCGGACATGCCGAGCGTGCGCAGGCGCGTGGATTTAGGAAGCGTTTGAGTCACAGACATCACCGAGATGGGGAACATGCACCACAAGAAGGCTATCACACCCTGAAATTGTGCGTTTGCTTAACAATAAAATCAATGACTTACGAGAGTTGTAATTACAGATTACGTATCCTATACTCCGTTCCAGTTGCGCGACACAAAACACAAACCGCCCTACCATTCCTCAAAGGAGACACGCGTCATGCAAACGACAAGCCGGGCTGCGGCGCTAACGGAGACCAAGAGCTCCGTACGCTGGAAGATTTTCCTGATGATGTTGTTCCTCATCGCCATCAACTACATCGACCGCGCGTCGCTGTCGGTGGCGATGCCCCTGATCGCCAAGGAATTCGACCTCAGCCCCACCATGCAGGGCCTGATCCTCAGCTCCTTCTTCTGGACCTACGCGGTCATGCAGATCCCCGGCGGCATGCTGGCGGACAAGTACAAGCCGCGTATCGTGATCGCCACCGCCACCATCTTCTGGGGCGCCTTCCAGGCTCTGGCGGCGGTATGCACCAGCGCCGGCGCCCTGCTGCTGACCCGGCTTGGCCTGGGCGCGGCCGAAGCGCCGATCTACCCGGCCGGCGGCAAGCTCAACGCGATCTGGATGACGCAGAACGAACGTGGCCGCGGCGCCACCCTGCTCGACGGCGGCGCGCCGCTGGGCGCGGCGCTCGGCGCCATCATCATCACCTGGCTGATCACCGCGCTGGGCTCCTGGCGCCTCGCCTTCGTGGTGGCCGGCGTGGGCACCGTGCTGGCAGGCCTGGCGGCGTGGTACTACGTGCGCAACTCCCCGCGCGAGCACCGTGGCGTCAATGAGCTTGAAGCCAGCTATATCGAAGCCGCGCAAGCCACCGAACATCGCGCCGAGCCGGCAAACCTGTCCGGACGCTCGCTCGATTTCCTCAAGTACCGCTCGGTGTGGTGCATGGCGATCGGCTGGATGTGCTTCAACAGCGTCTTCTACGGCCTGCTGACCTGGATGCCCAACTACCTGAACAAGGTGCACGGCTTCGACATCAAGCAGATGGGCGGCGCCAGCTTCATCATCTTCTTCTCCGGCTTCGTCGGTGAGCTGGTCGGCGGCTGGATCGCGGACAAGTGGAAGGCCGCGGGCGGCAGGCCCAACCTGGTGATGCGTACCCTGTTCGGTATCGCCGCCGTGGTCGCCACCGTGTCGATCTTCTCGGTGGCCTATGTGAAGGATCCGGTAGTGGTAGTGATCCTGCTCTCGTGCACGCTGTTCTTCCTGCGCTGGTGCGGCCTGTTCTGGTGCATCCCGTCCATCCTCGGCACCCGCAACAAGGTGGGCGTGCTGGGCGGCATCATGAACCTGGGCGGCAATATCGGCGGCATCACCGTGCCCATCATCGTCGGCATGATCGTGCAGTTCACCGGCTCCTACTTCCTGGCGCTGATGTTCTTCGCCGCCGCCGGCGTGGGCCTGTTCCTCGCATCGACCGCGATCGACTACGAGAAGAAGCTGCCGGTCTGAGCGCAGCCAGATCTCGACACCAAGTCTTGCCCCACGTACGCGCCGCGCCGGCACAAGCCGGCAGCGGCACGGCCTGAACCGCTCCCGTCCCGGCCGCGCCACGCGCGCCGGGCGGTTGAGGAGACACTTCATGAAAGCAAGCCCACGCAAACTGGCCGGCGCCGCCACGGCAGCCGCCCTGCTGCTGCTCGGGACCGCGCACGCGCAGGCTCCCGCCCCCGCGCAACAAGCGGCCAAGGCGATGCAATCCGCCGCGGACCTGCCCACGGCGCAGCCTGAAGCCGTCGGCGTCGATTCGCGCAAGCTGGTCGAACTGTCGCAATGGATCCGCCGCGACCAGCTCGACGTGCGCAGCCTGATCGTCATCAAGGACGGCAAGCTGGTCTTAGAGCGCTACGGCGACGAACTCGCCCGCGACTACAACCATGAGCTTTACTCCGTCACCAAGTTCATCAGTGCGTTGCTGGTCGGCACGCTGGTGGGCGACGGCAAGCTCACCGCGCAAGACAAGCCCGCCCCGCTGCTGGCCGCCGCGCGCCCGGACCTGGCGCCGGCGCTGGCCGACAAGCAGGACATCGAACTGCGCCACCTGATGTCGATGTCCAGCGGCCTGTCGTACAAGCTGGTGGAAGGCACCGACACGCTCTATTACGGCGTGCCGGACCGGCTGAAGGTGGCCGCGTCCGCCGCCGTGCGCACCAAGCCCGGCACCGAATTCGACTACATCGACGTCAACCCCGTGCTGGTGGGCGCCACCATCACGCAAGTCAGCGGCCAGCCGGAGCAACGCTATGCCGAGGCGCGCCTGTTCAAGCCACTCGGCATGTCGCATTACCGCTGGGACGGCGCCGACGGCAAGGGCGCGGTCTCGGGCGGCTGGGGGCTGCGCCTGCGCTCCATCGACATGGCCAAGCTTGGCCTGCTGATGCTCAACCAGGGCAAATGGCAGGGCCGGCAGATCGTGCCCGCTGACTGGGTGGCGCGCATGACCACGCCCGCCGGGCCGGCCGCGGACTACGGCTACTACTGCTGGGTCAACAACATCGTCAAGAGCGAGCGCGAGTTCAGCGCGATGGGCTTCAAGGGCCAGTTCATCACCGTGCTGCCGCAGCAGAACGCCGTGGTGGTGATGAACAGCATCATGTCCACCTCCGGCGGCCTGCGTGATGCCGCCTACCTGGACCTCTACCGCAAGATGGTCAACGACTACGTGCTGCCTGCGCTGCAAGCCGGCAACAAGGTCAGGCCGGACGCCGAGCGGCAAGCCGCTCTCCGTCAAGAGCTTGCGCTGGCGCACGCCAGCCACGGCAAGCCCGGCACCGCCCTCGCCTTCAACGACAAACCCGAACAATAACGAGCATGGCCCCGGGCACCGCATCGCACCGGGCCATGCCATTTCCTGAGAGCTTTACTCCCATGACCAAACGCACCCTTCTCGGCATGCTCACGCCGTCGTCCAATACCGCGCTGGAACCCATCACCAGCGCCATGCTGAGCGGCCTGCCGAACGTCAGCGCGCATTTCTCGCGCTTCACCGTCACCGAGATCTCGCTGCGCGACCAGGCGCTGGGCCAGTTCGATCTCGACAAGATCATCGGTGCGGCCAAACTGCTGGCCGACGCGCGCGTGGACGTGATCGCGTGGAACGGCACCTCGTCCGGCTGGCTCGGCTTCGAGAAAGACCAGGCGCTGTGCCGCCAGATCACCGAGGCCACCGGCATCCCCGCCACCACCTCGGTGCTGGCGCTGAACGAAATCCTGGAAAAGACCGGCGCGCGCGACTTCGGCCTGGTCACGCCCTATCTCGACGATGTGCAGCAACGCATCGTGCAGAACTACAAGCGCAACGGCTTTGGCTGCGCGGCGGAGCGCCACCTCGACCTGCATGTGAACTACAGCTTCGCCGAAGTGGAAGAAGACACCATCCGCCGCATGGTGCGCGAAGTGGCGCAGCACAAGCCGGCAGCCATCACGACCTTCTGCACCAACCTGCGCGCGGCGCACCTCGTGGAGGAACTGGAAGCCGAGACAGGCATCCCCGTCTACGACACGATCTCCACCGTGGTGTGGAAATCGCTGCGGCTGGCTGGCGTGGATACGCGCGAGCTGCGCGGCTGGGGCCGCTTGTTTGCCGAAGTGGACTGAAGGAGCAGGGCGCATGAACACCGAACTCGATCTCGTCATCCGCAACGCCGAAGTGGTCACCGCCTCCGACCGCTTCACCTGCGACATCGGCGTGCGCGATGGCCGTATCGCCATGTTGGGCAATGACCTGCCGCGCGGCACGCGCGAAATGGATGCCACCGGCCTGCTGGCGCTGCCCGGCGGCGTGGATGGCCACGTCCACCTCGACCAGCCGATGCCGGACGGCATGCGCATGGCGGACGACTTCTTCACCGGCACGCGCGCCGCGGTTTGCGGTGGCACGACCACGGTGATTCCGTTTGCGGCGCAGGAGAAGGGCGGCTCGCTCAAGGCTGCGGTGGCGGACTACCATCGCCGCGCGGAGGGCCGTGCGGTTGCGGATTACGGATTCCACCTGATCGTGGCCGATCCCACGCCGGAAGTGTTGCAGCATGAATTGCCCGAGTTGATCCGCAAGGGCTATACCTCGTTCAAGGTCTATATGACCTACGACGATCTGAAGCTGTCGGATCGCGAGATGCTGGACGTGCTCGATGTGGCCAAGCGCAACGATGCGCTGGTGATGGTGCACGCCGAGAATGCGGATTGCATCTCGTGGCTGACCGAGAAGTTGGTCGGGGAAGGACGCATTTCGCCACGTTTCCACGGCATGGCGCGTCCGGCTCTGGTGGAACGTGAAGCCACGCATCGCGCGATTACCTTTGCGGAGCTGGTCGATGTGCCGATCCTGATCGTGCATGTGTCAGGCAAGGAAGCGATCGAGCAGATCCGGTGGGCGCAGGGCAGGGGGTTGCCGATTCTGGCGGAGACTTGTCCGCAGTATTTGTATCTCACCGCCGAGGATATGGGATTGCCTGGCGACGATGGGTATGAAGGCGCGAAGTGCGTCTGCAGCCCGCCGCCGAGGGATCCGGAGAATCAGGCTGCGGTGTGGCGTGCGCTCACCAATGGTGTGTTCAGTGTGTTTTCTTCGGATCATGCGCCGTTCAACTATGACGATCCGGAAGGGAAGAAGCTGGGTGGCACGGCACAGCCGTTTGACCACATTCCCAATGGCGTGCCGGGGATCGAGACGCGGTTGCCGCTGTTGTTCGATGGGATTGCGAAGGGCAGGCTTTCGCTGCATCAGTTTGTCGAGCTGACTTCCTACCGGCCGGCGCGGCTGTATGGGTTGTATCCGCGCAAGGGGACGATCGCTGTTGGCGCAGATGCCGATATTGCGTTGTGGGATCCTTCGCGGAAGGTGCGGATTGCTAATAGCGATCTGCATCATGCGGTGGATTACACGCCTTATGAGGGGATCGAGGTGACCGGGTGGCCGGTGCATTGCTTCTCGCGGGGGGAGTTGCTGGTGGAGGATGGGAAGTATCTGGAGCCGGTTCCGGGGCGGGGGCGGTTCTTGCCGTCGGGGGCGCCTTCGTTGGTTTGAGGGTTGGTGGTTTTGATTTCGACTTCTCCTTCGACTTCGACTTCGATTTCAACTTCAACTTCAAAAGCCTAAAGTCAAAGGCAGTTTCAACCCCCCTGCGGGGGGCGACCTACTTTCTTGTCTTGCCAAGAAAGTAGGCAAAGAAGGCGCGCCGGATGGGGCGACACCCCCTCGGGATCCGGCGAAAAGAGCGGCCGGGACCCAAACTCGCATCGCCTTAAGGCGATACTCAGACATGGGTCCCTCTTTTCCGCTCTTTTCGCCGGATCCCGAGGCGCCCCATACGGCCTGGTACACCTTTACGGCTCGCTTCGCATCGCGTGGGTGGTGGCCCCTGGGGGCCTGGTGGTGGTTAGCAATTCTTCGGATTTGATCATGCGTATTCTTGTTGTTAATCCTAATATTTCCGAGAGCGTTACCGAGCTGATTCGTGCGGAGGCGGCGCGTACGGCTTCGCCTGGGACTTCGCTAGAGATGGCGACGGCGCAGTTTGGCGTGGCTTATATCGAGACGCGTTTCGAGGCGCTGGTGGGGGGCTACGCTACGGCTTGCGCGGCGGCGGAGCATCAGGGGCAGTTCGATGGCCTGGTGGTGGCTGCGTTTGGCGATCCGGGGCTGGCGGGGCTGAAGGAATTGTTCGATGTGCCGGTGGTGGGCATGACGGAGGCGGCGCTGGCTAGCGCTTGCCTGCTCGGGCAGCGTTTTTCCATTATCGCGATCTCGCATCGGATCGAGGCTTGGTATCGCGAGTGCGTGGCCGCCAACGGGCTGACCTCGCGGCTGGCCAGCGTGCGTTCGTTGCAGCAGCCGTTGCGCGATATCGGCAGCGTGCAGGAGGATCATGCGGCGCGGCTGGAGGAGCTGAGCCTGAAGGCGGTGCGGGAGGATGGCGCTGATGTGATCATCGTGGCGGGGGCGCCGCTGGCCGGACTGGCGCGTACGCTCAAGGACAAGATTCCGGTGCCGGTGGTGGATGGTGTGTCGAGCGCGATCCGCCATTGCGAGAGCCTGATCGCGCTGGCGCCTGTCGGTGCCGCCGAGGGCAGCTTCGCGCGGCCTCCGCGCAAGCCGAATCACGGGTTGCCGCCGACGCTGGCGGCGATGCTGGATTAACTGTGACGCTGGACGGGGCTGTCGCGGTCATCTCTTATAATTCGTCGGCCAAGCATTTCGATGCGACCGCCGGAGAGAGTACCTTGCGACAGGCCCTGTTGATCGTCGATGTCCAGCCCACCTTCTCGCCGCCGCAATGGCTGATCGATGGCCTGCTGCCACTGGTGGGCCGGATGCCCTCGGTGGCAACCGTGGAGCACCATGACGAAGCGCGCACGCCATTCATGCGCCAGCTTGGCTGGGCGCCGGGCACCGGCGATGCGTCCCTGATCCCGGCGGATCGCGTGTTCGTGAAGCATGGCTCTCTCCCGTCCGGCGATGCGATCGCGTATCTACGCGAACTGGCGCCCGAGCGGGTGCTTGTCGCCGGCATACAGACGGAGACATGCGTGCTGGCGGCGGGATTTGCGCTGTTCGATGCCGGGCTGCAGCCCACGCTGCTTTCCGACCTCACCGTAGGTTCATCTCTCGATCCTTCCGGCGCGCTGGGCGTAAAGCTGTGGCGGCATCATTTCGGCAGCGTCATTACGCGCGCCGAGGCCATGGCGCAATAGCACGTACCGCCCTCAGGCCGCCACCCGCAAACCCAGTTCGCCAAGGCTATCGCGCAGCGCCTGCCTGAGCGGCGTGCGCGGCAACTCGCCCACCAGCGCTTGCAGCGCGGTGCCGTCGAGCGCGTGCGGCACCTTCCACAAGTAGGCCATCTCGGCGAGTTCGCGCCACATCGGCACTACCGCGCCGCCGGCGCGGATCAGCCACCAGGGCATGCCGCCCACGCGCGGCGCTTGCCGCATGCCGCTGGCTTCCGCCAGCGCGCTCACCAGTTGCCCGCCCGTCAGCGTATGCCCCGCGAAATGCAGCACGGCATGGCCGCGCAGGTCCGCGTGGCGCTGCGCCACGGCAACGAATGCCTGCGCCAGGTCGGGCAGGTAGGCCCACGCATGCGCGCAGTCGCGCGGGCCTGGGTAGACGACCTTGCCTTGATCGAGCGATTTGGCGATCGCCAGGTCCATCCATGAGCCGCGCCCCGGCCCGCCAAAGAAGTCTCCGGCACGGATGACCACGCTGCGCAGCGCCGGGGCGCGCTTGCGCATGGTCGCCTCGATATGGCAACGGATCTGGCCCTTGCGTGCGCTGGGCCGCTCGTCGGTGCCGGGGCGCAGCAGCGGCGGCATGGATTCGCCGTAGTTGTAGACGTTGCCAGGAAAGAGCAGCAGAGCGCCCAGTGCCTGCGCCATATCCATTGCGCTGCGCGCGAGCGCTTCGGCGTGCTGCTCCCATTCCGTGTAGACGGGGTTCAGCGCGTTCACCACCACGCTGGCGCCGCGCGCGGCGGCGCGCAACTGCGCGGTGTCTGCCACGTCGATGGCGAGGCTGCGCACGCCTTGCGGCTCGGCGCCGGCCAGCGGGCGGCGTGCCTGCGCCAGCATGCTCCAGCCGGCGGCGGCAAAGGCATCCACCAGGGTGCGGCCGAGCCGGCCGTTGGCACCGAGGATCAATACGGTTTCGCTCACGATGATCTCCTTGCTCTGCCACCCGTCCCGCGCAGCCCGCCGGGATGGCGTGGCTGACAGGCAGGCCCGATGAAGACCATTGTGGGCAATTCGCCGCTGCCTCACAATTGCATGAACTGGCAATTCACGAATTCATTTTTGAATACCGTGAGAGGCAAGGAAAGAGAGAGGACATGGCCGAAGAATTCGACTGGGCGCTGATGCGCTCCTTCCTGGCGGTGATGGAAAGCGGCAGCCTGCTGGGCGCGGCGCGGCGGCTTTCCAGCAGCCAGCCCACGCTAGGGCGGCATGTGGCGCAACTGGAGGCGCAACTCGGCGTACCGCTGTTCGAGCGCACCGGGCATGGCCTGCAGCCCACCGACGCCGCGCGCGCCATCGCCGGGCATGCGCGCGCCATGCAGCAGGGCGCCGATGCGGTGGCGCGCACGCTGGCGCGCGGCCAGGCAGGCATCGCGGGCACCGTGCGCGTGTCGGCCAGCCGCGCGGTGGCGAGTTTCCTGCTGCCGCCGCTGCTGGCGGACCTGCGCCTGCGCGAGCCGCAGCTCGCCATCGAGGTGGTGTCGTCCAACGAGGTCAGCAACCTGCTGCGGCGCGAGGCGGATATCGCCATCCGCATGGTGCGGCCCAGCCAGGCCTCGCTGATCGCGCGCAAGGTGGCAAGCGTACCGCTATGCGCCTGCGCCCACGAAGACTACCTGCGCCGCAAGGGCGTGCCGCGCATGCCGCAGGACCTGCTGCGCCACGAGCTGGTGGGCTATGACCGCGGGGACGCCATCCTGCGCGGCTTCCGCGCCATGGGCGTCGAGGTCTCGCGCGAGGCGTTCGGCGTGCGCAGCGACGACGATATCGTGCTGTGGCAATCGATCCGCGCCGGACTGGGCGTGGGTTTTGCCGCGCGCTATATCGCCGCCGGGGATCCGCGCGTGCGGATCGTGCTGCCTGAGCTGACGATCCCGCCGTTGCCGGTCTGGCTCACCGTGCACCGGGAGATCCGCGGCAGCGCGCGCATCCGCGCGGTCTACGATTTTCTCGCGAGCGCCATTCCCGCCGCACTGGCATCGGCGTAAGCCGCAGACAGCGCGGCCCGTCTCAATCGTCGAGCCTGACATGCTCCGCAAGATGGCCGACCACGGTGGCGATGCGCCGCAGATGCCGCGACTCGGGATGCGTCAGCAGCCACAGGTCCGTTTCGCACTCGTCCAGCGGGCCGCTGAGCGCCACCAAACTGCCGCTGCGCCGGCCCATCATCAGCGAGACGACGCCGGCGCCAAGCCCGGCCTCCACCGCTTCCACCACGCCGGCGATGCTGTTGACGCGGTACTGTGGCGTCACCCGCGGCAGGTGCTTGCGCCGCCAGCGCACCGAAGGGTGATCGGGCATGGCCTCATCAGGCGCGATCCAGGGCAGGGTGGATAGCGCGGCCGCGTCGAACGGCGCGCCCGGCTCCGGGACCGGCACGCCAGCCGACTCGGCCAGTTCGCGCGATACGAACACCGCCACGCGCAAGCGGCCGAGGCATTTGCCGATCAGGTGATCGGGCGGCCGCCGCGTTGCGCGCACGGCGATGTCGGCATCGCGCCTGGTCAGGCTGACCAGCTCGTTGGTGGCGATCAGCTCAAAGCTCAGCCCCGGATGGCGGCGGCCCAGCGGCGCCAGCGCCGGCAGCACCATGCCGTGCAGCACGGTATCGGTGGTGGTGATGCGCACCAGGCCCGATACCGTGCCCGCCGTTACCGAGGCATGCGCGCGCGCCGCTTCCAGCTCGGCCTCGATGCGCTCGGCATGCTGGGCGAACTGCTGCGCCAGTTCCGTCGCCAGGTAGCCCGAGCGGCTGCGCTCGAACAGGCGCCGGCCCAGGCCTTTCTCGATGCGCTGCAGCGCGCGGAACACGGTGGAGGCATCGAGCCCGAGCCGGCGCCCGGCTTCGGCCAGCGTGGCGCCGCGCACCAGCGCAAGCACGATGTCCAGGTCGGGAGAGGAGAGTTGATATGGCATGTTCATTGCAAATTTGCAGTCATGACTTGCACTCACGCGCATTGTGATTGCATCACTGCAATCCTAGACTGCCTGCACAGCCACCACAAGCCGTGGCGGCGAAACCCGAAACGCCGAACCATCCCACCTCCAAGGACAACCCGATGAAGCTCTACTACACCCCTGGCGCCTGCTCGCTGGCCGTCCATATCGCGCTGCGCGAAGCCGGCCTGCCGTTCACCCTCGCCAAGGTCGACCTGGCCACGCACAAGCTGGCCGAGCTGGAGCACGGCAGCGATGACTTCTATATGGTGAGCCCGCGCGGCTATGTGCCGCTGCTGCAGCTGGACGACGGCTCGCGCCATACCGAGGCGGCATCGCTGCTGCAATACGTGGCGGACCTCGCTCCGGCCAGGGCGCTGCTGCCGGCGGCCGGCACCAGGGAGCGCCTGGAAGCGGTGGGCTGGCTGACGCTGGTCTCCACCGAGCTGCACAAGGTCTTCAGCCCGTGGCTGTGGCACAAGGAAACCGCCGAGAGCACGCGCGAGGCATGCAAGGCCAAGGTGGCCGTGCGCTTGGCCGAACTCGACAAGCACCTGGCCACCCGCGATTTCCTGGCAGGGAGGCAGTTCACCGTGGCCGACGCCTACTGCTTCGCCATCGTCAACTGGGCCAATATCCTGCACATGCCGCTCAACCCCTATCCCGCGCTGCAGTCCTACCTGTCGCGCGTGGCGGCGCGCCCCAAGGTGCAAGAGGCGCTGGTGGCCGAAGGGCTGGCGCGCGACTGATGGCGCGGATCAGGCTGCCGTGGCGGTGAAGGGCGGCAGCCTGTAATTGTCCTGGCTCAGCAGGTCCAGCCCGCACTCGAGCGTCGACACCCAGTCGATGAACTGCGCCACCATGGCCTTGCCGCGAAATGACGGACCGTGCTGCGGCACGATCCACTCGATATCCAGTTCGCGCGCCATATTGGCCCACAGCCGGCAGGCGCGGTTGCCGCTCATATAGCGCTGGTGGAATGGCAGCATGGCGTGCGTGTGGGCGGCAAAATCCTCCACCACCGCACCCGCCTCCCGCGCGCTGGTCATGGCCGCGCCAAGGTCGCCGGAGAACAGGATCTTGCTGACCGGATCGTAGAACTGGAAGTTGCCTTCCGAGTGCAGGAAATGCGCCGGCACCGCCAGCAGCGTGCAGTTGCCCAGCGGCACCGGCATGCCGGCGTCGGGAATGGTGACGATGCGCCCTTCCGTCTTGCCGGCCTGGCAGAAATGCGGCAGGAAGCGCGCCCACACGCGCGAGATCAGGATGCGGCTGCCGGAGGCGGTAAGCCAGCGCCCGACCGACGCGACGATATCCGGATCGGCGTGCGAGGCCAGCACATAGTCGAGCTGCTTGGGCGGAAAGTAACAGCTGATGGCTAGGTACAACTCGCCGTAGGTCATGTGCCCGCCGGGATCGATCAGCGCGCCGTGGCCGTGATCGACGATCAGGAACTGGTTGGTCTGCACCACCTCGCCGTGCTCTTCGTCGACCAGGTCGGAAAACAGCAGGCACGTATGCCCGCCGGCGTCGTATAGCGTGATGGCCATCGTTTGTCTCTCCCCAAAGCGGCGAAAGTAGCGATGGCGGCGCTTGCGCGGCTTGACGCTGGTCAATAAGCGGTCGAATCGGCCCCAATGCAGCGGGTCCGGCCACACCGGAACGGCGCGCCGTTCCCGTACCCGCGCCTGCGGGTGCCGCTCTGGAACGACGCCGCCGTTTGCCTAGCGCGCGCCGTCCAGCAATTGCTCGATCTTGCCGACGAACTGCCGGTCGTCCGGCTTGGTCATGCTGTTATAGCTGCCCACCACCTGGCCGTTGCGGTCGATCAGGTACTTGTAGAAATTCCACTTCGGCGTGGTGCCGGACTGCTTGGCCAGCAGCGCGTACATGGGGTTGGCATCGCTGCCGCGCACATGCGACTTGCCGAGCATCGGGAATTTCACGCCATAGGTGTTGTAGCAAAAGTCCGCGATCTCCTTGGAGGACCCGGGCTCCTGCGAGAAATCGTTCGAGGGGAAACCCAGCACCACCAGCCCACGCTCGCGGTACTTGGCGTACAGCGCCTCCAGCCCTTCGTACTGCGGGGTGAAGCCGCAGTAGCTGGCGGTGTTGACCACCACCACGACCTTGCCGGCGTACTGGCAGAGGTCCTGCGGTGCCTCGTCCTGCAAGCGGGGGAACTTGAAGTTCAGCGATGCCGGGCAGGCGCCGGCCGGTTTGGCTGCGCCGGCGGCCGGGGCATCCGCGGCCCGCGCGAGACGCGGCGTGGCGACGACAGCGGCGGCGCCGGCCAGGATCAACGCGCCAGTCAAGGCGGTACGTTGCAAGGCGCGTAAGCGTTGAACGGGAAGACGGCGCATGAACGGAACTCCAGAAGTGGTCTGTCCGTAGTTTACGCCGTTGGCCGCCGATTGGATGCGGGCATTGTGCCGGATGCGGCCCGTGCCGCCTCCCGCCCGCTTACTCCATCGCCAGCGTGGCCGCGTGCTCGGTCACGCTGCTGCGCAGTTCCACGTCCGGCATGCGGCGCACGATCGCCAGCGCCAGCAGGGCGGCGACGGCGCCGACGGCAAAGATCAGCCGGAAGCCCGACTCCACGCCGCCCGTCAGCACGTCGCGCACCGCGGGCGATAGCTGGGCCAGCGCCTCGCTGCCGTGGCGCAGCGCGCCCAGGTCCAGGGCCCGGCTCACGCCGGAAGACTGCAGCGCATTGCGGAACTCCAGCGTCAGCAAGGTGCCGGCCAGCGCACCGCCAAAGGCGCTGCCGAGCGAACGCAGCACCAGCAGCGCGCCGGTGCCGGCGCCGGTATCGCGGCGCTCCAGCACGTTCTGCACCGTCATCAGGGTGCCCACCATCCCCATGCCCAGCCCCACGCCGGCCACCGTCATCGCCAGCAGCACCAGCACCAGCGGCGTGCCGGGCGATACCGCCACCAGCGCCAGCAGGCCAAGCGCCGCCGCGATGAAACCGCCGGTGAGGATGCCGCGCATCCGCCCCAGGCGCGGCGCCAGCCCGGCCACGATAAAGTTGCCCGCCACCGTGGACAGCAGGAACGGCACCACCAGCAGGCCGGATTCCGAAGCATCGGCACCGCGCACCAGCTGGAAATGCAGCGGCAAGGCGAAGATGCACAGGAAGATATTCAGCGCCGCCATCGCGGACGCCGCCACGCCCAGCACATAAGCACGGTTGCGGAACAGCCGCGGCGGCAACATCGGATCCGCCGCGCGGCGCTCCTGCCAGACCAGCGCGGCCGTTGCCGCCACGGCCAGCAGGGCCAGGCCGGCGATCTCCGGCGACAGCCAGGCATAGACATCGCCGCCCCAGCTCATCGCCAGCAGGAAGGCCACGATGGAAACGGTCAGCAGCAACGCGCCGCCCCAGTCCACCCGCGCCGCGCCGCCGCGCGCCTGCAACTGGCTCAGGCCGCGATGGCACATGAACATTGCCAGCAGTCCCAGCGGCACATTGATCCAGAACAGCCAGCGCCACGAGAGATGATCCGAAGTCCAGCCGCCGACCAGCGGACCGGCGATGGAAGCCACCGCCCACACCGTAGCCAGGTAGCCCTGGTAACGCCCGCGCTGGCGCGGCGCCACCACATCGGCAATGGCCGCCTGCGCCAGCGACATCAGGCCCCCCCCGCCAATGCCCTGCAGCGCGCGGAACAGGATCAACTGCTCCAGCGAGGCCGCCATCGCGCACGCCACCGAAGCCAGGATGAACAGCGCGATCGCCAGCATCAGCAGCCGCCGCCGGCCGTATGTGTCGGACAACTTGCCGTATAGCGGCGTGGAAACCGTGGAAGTGATCAGGTAGGCCGTCACGATCCACGACAAGTGGCCAAAGCCGTTCAGGTCGTTGGCAATCGCCGGCACGGCCGGGATCACCACGGTCTGGTCCAGTGCCGCCAGCAGGATGCACAGGACGATCCCGCCGATCACGCGCATGATGGCCTGGTGGCTCAGGGTAGGGGCAGGGGCAGGGATGGCGACGGAAGAAGAAGGCGAAGCGGAAACAGACATCGAAAGGCAGCCGGCACGTAAGCATGAGTAGCCAGCGTTGCGCCCAACGGCAGACAAGTCATACCCTTTGTCCGCTTACAGCGTGGAACATGGCCACAAGATTGAATTCAGCTGATTGAACGCGTACCCAGTGCTGCGCGATGGCGGTGCTGCCGGTAGCAGCAAAGGCCACACGGGGGCTCGGGAAAGGCCAATTCAGTGAACGCATAATTATATGCGGAGACTGAATATCGAGTGCGGGGCTAAGTTGGTTTGTGATGCGGCGTGGCGTGAGCGTCTTGCCGCATCATGGCTGCTTTTTCCCCGTTCACTCCGCTATCGGGCAGGAAATTGGCGAGAAGCCGCATGCGGAAGGGAGTTGGTATTTTTTTGCCGTACCAGTTCCAGCGTAAGCGGTGCCTGCGGTGGTCACGACCCGGCAGCCACCCGCTTGCGCCAGTCCGAGACGCTGCAGCCAAAGGCGGCGTGGAACCAGTGGCTGAAACTGCTCTGCGCGGAAAAGCCCAGCAACCCGGCGACCTCGCCGATCGGCAGGTCGCTCTCTTGCAGGTGGCGCATCACCAGTTCCGAGCGCACCTGCTTGAGCAGGACTGAGAATGTCAGCCCTTCCGCGCTGAGGTAGCGGTGCAGCGTGCGGCGATCGACGCGCAGAAGATGCGCCACCTGCTGGGTCGTGCAGCGTCCTCCCGGGAGCAAGGCAAGGATCAGCTCCCGGCACGATTCGCGGACGCCTTCATCGCGGTGCCGCAGCGCCGCCTCCAGGTAGTCCCGCGCGAAGCGCGCAGCGCCCGGATTGTCGGGCGTGCGCGGCATCTGCAGATCGGCCGCCGCGCAGACCAGGCCGTTGAATGGCTGATTGAACATCGGGCTGCGCCCGAAGAAGGCGCGGTGCGCCGACGCATCGACCGGCGGGCGGTGTGTGAAGCAAACCTCTAGCGGCCGCCACTGGGGACCGATCAGCTCGCGCAGAATGCGGAATTTCACGCCGACCGCCAGCTCCATTGCCTGCCGCGTGGCCAGTCCGGGGCTGGGCAGAAGGTCTTCGCGAATGATGACGGACTGCCCGGCATCCTCGATACGAGTGATCAGCGTAGCGCTAAGCAGTTTCAGGTAGCGGCACAAGGTGTCGAGCGCCTGCCGCGGGGTCGGCTCTTCCTTCAGCACCAGGCTGATGGGCCCCAGGTTGGAGAAGGTGCGCCGCGCCGCCAGACGCAGGGCAAGGTCTTCCACGCCGGTGGCGCGCGCGGTGACTTCGAGCAATTCGCGCACAGCGTGGCTGGGGATTGGCGTCTCGGGATTTTCGAGCAGCCGCGCCGACAGCCCCACCCCTCGCAGGAAGGCGTGTGGATCGCGCCCGAGCGACTCCACCAGCTCGATGTAGCCGTTCAGGCTGGCACTGCGGATCAACTTACCGACGTGTTGCATGGGTTCCGCTAACGCCTCGGCGCACCCCGACGATGCGTTATGACTTTCCATTGGCCGTGCTACGGCTTTTTTCCAGCTCCTGCAGCTGTCGCCACATCACTTTGCCCGTGCTGGACCTGGGCAGCGCATCGACGAATTCCACCACGCGTGGATACTTGTAGGCCGCCATGTTTTTCCTGGCCCAGTCGATGATCTCTTCCGGCGCCGTGCCCTTCGCGGTGGATTTAAGCACAACCAAGGTTTTCACTGTCTCCCCGCGATAGGCGTCATGGGTGCCGATGATGCAGGCATCCTGTATAGCGGGGTGCTTGTATAGCAGGTTCTCGACTTCAGAGGGCCATACCTTGAAGCCGGACACGTTGATCATCCGCTTCAGGCGATCCGTGATGAAGTAGTACCCGTCCCCATCCACGGTGCCCAGATCGCCGGTCCGGAAGTAGGTTCGTCCTTCCAGCTCGATGAAGGCATCCCGTGTAGCGTCGGGCTTGCCCCAATAGCCCTTGAACACCTGCGGTCCGCTGACGATGATTTCGCCGACTTCGCCGACCGGCAATTCCTTGAGCGTCGTCGGGTCGATTACGCGGGCTTCCGTATTGAAGGTCGGCAAACCGAGACATTGCTGTTTTGGCCAATGGCTCGGATTGTTGTGTGTTGCGGCCATTGTTTCCGACAGCCCGTATCCTTCCAGGTAACTGAGCCCAAACTGTTGTTTCAGGCGTTCAGCGACCGCTTGCGGCATGGCCGCGCCTCCGCCGCCAACGTGGCGCAGGGTTGCGAGATTGAATCGCTCAAGATTCGCGCTGGCAAGGAGATCGATCACCATGGTCGGATTGCCCATCCAGTGGGTAACGCCATGCTGCGAGATAAGCCGGCCCGCGGCCTCGCGGTCCCAGCGTGGCAGCATCACAATCGTAGCCCCGCAATAGATCGGCGCGTTCATGCCATGTTGCATGCCGCTCACGTGAAACAATGGCAATACCGAAAGGACAACCGATCCGGCCCCGCATGCCGACCAGATGCCATTGCCGATCGCGTTATGCATGACGGATCGATGCGTATGGATGCACCCTTTGGGCGCGCCCGTGGTGCCAGAGGTATAGGGCACGACAGCCATGTCGTCGGCTTCGGCGTCATCTCGTGCGGGGACATAGCCCGCTGCAAGCGCGTCAGACCAAAGCGACACCTTGCCAGCAGCCCACGCAGGCAGTTCGTACTCCGCCGTCATCCACGCCGGCATCGAAGGCTCGGGGGCTGCATCGGCAGCAGGCAACTCCTCCGCATAGCGGGTCATCAGCACGCGTTGAATATGGCCAGCCGAC
The DNA here is from genome assembly GCF_057814235.1 of Cupriavidus sp. F041. Taxonomy (NCBI): domain Bacteria; kingdom Pseudomonadati; phylum Pseudomonadota; class Betaproteobacteria; order Burkholderiales; family Burkholderiaceae; genus Cupriavidus; species Cupriavidus sp. F041. The sequence continues at coordinate 4,348,842 of NZ_JBVASY010000002.1, read as the reverse complement.
AGCAGGTCCTCGCTAATCCCTGTATCGAAGGCGTCCGCGGCGCACACGACCACCCGGGCCGCGCTGTCCGTAGCGTAATGACGGAATTCGTCGGCCTTGTTCATTGGGTTGACCGGCACGACAACCGCCCCGGCACGCAGGATTGCGTAGTAGGCAATGATGAACTGCGGGCAGTTCTGCATATACAGCAACACCCGGTCGCCTTTCCTGACACCGGCTTCGTGCTGAAGCCATCCCGCAATGGCCATCGCTTGCGCATGCAGATCGCGAAAGCTCACCGCATAGCCATAGCAGTGGATTGCGGTCTTGCCGGGAAAACGCCGCGTGGTGACTTCCAGGTTGTACCAGAGGGAAGTTTCCGGCGACACAATCCCGTCCGACCCGTTACCGGAATTTACGTGCGCCAGTGGAAAATCCGGCCTTGCGTGCAACATCGCTTACTCCCCCTATTTCTTGACACTCTGCTTGAGCCCCCGCCAGCGCTTGCGCGCCTGGATCCTCATTCAGGCTTGAAGTTGATCGAGCGCAATAGCTTGCCCTGCCGTTCGTAGGATTCACGCACGTCTGCGGAAAGCTCTTCGCTGGTAGCCGGTGAACCGACTTCCATGCCGAGGTCTTCGATCTTCTGCCGGATCTCGCGCGATTGCATCGCCTTGAGCGTGGCGTCGCGCATCCTGGCCACCACGGCTGGCGGTACGCCCGGCGCTGACCAGAGCGCCATCCAGCTGACTTCCTTGAGGTCGGGAAATCCCAGTTCGGCGAAGGTCGGAAGATCAGGCAGCGCGGGGATCCGCTTGGGGTAGGCAATGGCAAATGCCCTGAGCTTTCCCGACTTGATGAATGGAAGCGAAGTGGCCGGACCGTCGAACATGAGCGGAACGTGCCCCCCCATCACGTCTTGCAGCGCAGGCGGCGACCCCTTGTAGCTCACGGTGCCCGTCGTCAGTCCGGCAAGACGATTGAATTGCACGCCGATGGTCTGGCCACGCAGGCCGACACCGAAATTCGCATAGTCGACCTTACCCGGATTCGCTTTGACATACGTGATCAGTTCGCCGAGGTTTTTCGCGGGCAGGCCGGGATGGCCGACGAGCACGAGACCCTGCCGGGTAAGCTGCGCAATCGGAACAATGTCCTTGAACGGATCGTAGGACACATGCATGGCGTGGGGCACTTCCGAGGCAATGCCCTTTTGAATCAGCAGGAATGTGTATCCGTCCCGTGGCGCCGACAGCAGGCCGTGGACGCCGATGGTTCCCGCCGCGCCGGCTTTGTTGTCGACGATCACAGCCTGTCCAAGCGGGCTTTGCAGCGCATTCGCGAAGAGGCGCGCAACGATATCGGCCGTGCCGCCCGGAGGTGCGGCAACGATGATCCGCACGGGCTTGGCCGGCCACTCGGCGGCATTCGCCGCTGGCGCGGTCGACAGCAGTGGAACAACTGCAATCGCGAGCGCCAGCGTCTGGCGTGCAATCAGGGGGATGCGCATGTCTCGCTCCTGTTGTGTTGGTAGAGTCTCTTGGCTCCTGGGCCAACCGGCATGCTTCGATGCTGCGGCCCGGCTCTGATATGGCCTTCGAGCAAATTCTAGTGGGCTCGCTCCTCCGGGCGCTTTGCATCGCACGACAGAATCTTGCGGATCGCGACAACCGATGTGCCGGCTGGCCCTTGTCCCAAGTAAGCAAATGAATGTCCCGGATTAGCAAGCGGGAATTGCTGGTGCCCAAGATACTCAGGGGACCAATCCAACAGCAGCCCTTCCCCCTGGAGAACCACCATGAATTTCCTCGACGGCCACCTCTTCCCCGAAAACCAGCAGCCCCTGATCATCACGGCCGCGCCCTATGCACCCGGCTGGTTGCCTGACGACTTTCCCGAGGACATCCCGGTCACGATGGAAGACCAGATCCAGAAGGCGGTGGACTGCTACAACGCCGGTGCCACGGTGCTGCACCTGCACGTGCGCGAACTCGATGGGCGGGGCAGCAAGCGCCTGTCCAAGTTCAACGAACTGATCGCCGGCGTGCGCAAGGCGGTGCCCGAGATGATCATCCAGGTCGGCGGTTCCATCTCCTTCGCCCCCGAGAACGACGGCCAGGCCGCCAAGTGGCTGTCTGACGATACCCGCCACATGCTGGCCGACCTGGAACCCACGCCGGACCAGGTCACGGTGACCGTCAACACCTCGCAGATGAACGTCACCGACCAGGCAGAGGATGCGGATTTCCAGGGCACCTCGCGCGCGAACCCTGCCATCTTCAACGCCTACAAGGAAATGACAGTGCCTGCGCAGCCAGGATGGGTGGAGGAGCACGTCCGCCGCCTGACGGCCAAGGGCATCCAGAGTGCATTCCAGTGCTACAACCTCAACAGCTTCGAGTCGGTGGAGCGGCTGATGCGCCGCGGCTTCTACAAAGGCCCGCTGGTCATGAACTGGGTGGCCATCGCCGGCGGCATGGATACGCCCAATATCTACAGCCTCGGCAACTTCATGCGCGCGGTGCCCGATGGCGCGGTCGTCACGGTGGAAAGCAACGTGCGCAACGTGCTGCCGGTCAACATGATGGGAATTGCCATGGGCTTGCACGTGCGCTGCGGCACCGAGGACTGCCTGTGGAACCAGTCGCGCACGGAGAAAATCAGCACCGTGAAGCAGATCGAGCAACTGGTGCGCTTCTCGCGCGAGTTCGGCCGCGAGATCGCCACCGCGAAGCAGGCGCGCGAGATCTCCAGGATCGGCGTTTTCTACGACACGGTGGAGGAATCCCTGCAGGCGAACGGTTTCGCACCCAATCGCAACGGCGGCAACCAGGGCTTCCTGCGCAAGACGTTCTGAGCCCGGATCCGGGCGACGGGCGCTGTCAACTTGCCGGCAGGAGGCAGGACAGTGGGAGCGGGTCCACTGGTCTCAAGACGAAGGCAGTGGACGGAACTCGGGCGGCAGGTGATGCGCTGTGAAGCGCAGGTGTTTATTCCAACTACTATATAGGTGACTTGACACAGCCCAAACGCTTGGATACCGTCAGCGGCAACAACGCCGCGCCGCCGGCCGGTGATGGATTCCATGCGAAGTTGCTCCTCGCCTGGGCGGCGAAGGATTCAGCCGCCTAAGGATTCGCCTGAGTGATCATATGAGTACTCTGATTCGCAGCGCCCTTCTGGTCAAGTACTCCGAGATTGCCCGGACCTTGGGTGTCGACCCGGAGCGCATGATCCACCACGTCGGGGCCGACCGGTCTTGTATCCTTTCGCCGGACCTGCATGTTCCGGAATCATGGCTGGCAAAGGTGCTTGAATCCACCGAGCAGGCGTCCAGCTGCACGTCCGTCGGCCTGCTGATGGCTGAAGCCTGGCGGCTGTCCGATTTCGGTCCCGTCAGCCTGCTGCTCCAGCACCAGCCGACGCTGCGTCATGCACTGGGGCAGTTGGAGACGTATCGTCACCTGCTGAGCGATTCCGTTACCGTCCACGTTGAGGAAATCGATGATATCGCCATCGTCCATCAGCAGCTGATTACGGAAAGGCCGAATCCTGGGCGGCAGCCTGTCGAGCTTTCGGTCGGCGCGCTGCTGTGCCTGATGAAATCGATGCTTGGGGGAAGGTGGAAGCCGCGCAGCGTACATTTCTCGCATCTCGCGCCCGCAAGTCTTCATATCCACCATCGGCTGTTCGACACGAAAGTCGAATTTGGCTGCGACTTCGACGGCATCATCCTGGACCGTCAGGACCTTGACCGGCGCAATCCGCTGGGCGACGTGAATCTCTCCCGCTACGCCAAGGAGCTTCTCGACCAGAATTTGCTCGGCCGACAGGTTTCCATGGCGTCCAATGTGCGCCGCGCGGTTCACCTGCTCTTGCCGCAGGGGCGAAGCGGCATTGACAAGGTTGGCGAGCGGCTCGGATTGAGCGCCCGCACGCTGCAACGCCGGCTTGAGCAGGAAGGCGAAGAGTTCTCCTCCCTGGTGAACGACGTCCGGCGCGGCCTGGCTATCCGCTACCTTGGGGACCAGCGATATCCCGTGTCCCAGGTCGCGCTCCTGGTTGGATTCTCCGAGGTAAGCACCTTCTCCCGCTGGTTCAGCGCGCAATTTGGCAAGTCGCCGACTCGCTGGCGAGGCGACTTGCTCGTGTGATCGGGCTGGCCTTGTCACTACTGTAGCCCTCCCCCTGAGCGGCTGATCCGCATCGATACCCCGGGCCAGGCACCACCCATCAATGCCCGTCATCTGACTGATGGCTGCCCCATGCACGGCTATTGCCGGCATCCCTCGTCTGCAGGCACCTGACCGTAACGCGCAGTGCGCTCGATTCCCACCAGTGCATTCCTGACGCGATTGGCCAAGTTGTGGCGCGTCCCGTCAAGCGGCAGAGGGTGGAACTGCCGAGAATCCCTGAGCGCCAGGGCTCGGGAGCGATGGCCGTGCATTTGTCCGATCTCCTGGGCCATTAAACAGGAGATAGGATGAAAGCAGTACGCGTAATACCAGGCGCCGACGGTGGCCGGCTCGAGGTGCAGGATATTCCCGTTCCGAATCCAGGTCCCAATGAAGTACTGGTCCGAGTCTTTGCGTCGGGCATCAACTATGGCGAGATCAAGTACATGCGGGAGCATCGGGCAGGCAACCCGATGACCCCTGGCGTCGAATTTGCGGGCGAGGTCGTCCGCGTCGGCGAGCAAGTCAGCGGCTGGCGCGAAGGCGACCGGGTGATGGGCCATGGCCGCGGCTGCCACGCACAATATGTTGTCGCTGCTCCACTGGCGCTGATGCCGGTCCCGGAGGATGTCTCGTGGACCGATGCAGCCGCCTTCCCCAATGTATTCATCACCGCCCATGACGCGCTGATCACCAACGGCGAACTGAAAGCAGGCCAATCAGTGTTCATCAATGGCGCCTCCGGCGGTGTCGGCATGGCCGCCATCATGATGGCGGCCGCACTGGGTGCCAGCCCCGTGATCGCCTCGTCGCGGTCGGCGGCAAAGCTGGACCGCCTCGCCGGCTTCGGGGTGGATGTCGGCATCAATGCATCCCGTGATTCGCAAGTGGAAGCCATCATGGCAGCCACCGACAAGCGTGGCGTGGACGTCATCATCGATACTATCGGCGGCACGGTATTCGAGGACCACATCAAGAGCCTCGCGGTAAAGGGGCGCCTTGTCAATCTCGCGAGACTGGGTGGGGCAAGCACTGCGCAGGTCGATATCAACCTGCTGTGGCTGAATCGCCTGAAGCTGATCGGGGCGACGTTCCGCACGCGCACCGAGCAGGAACGTCTCGATTGCGTCCAGGCGTGCGCACGCGACCTGTTGCCGTTTTTCCGCAAAGGCAAGCTCCGCCTCCCGATCGACCGAACCTTCCCGATGGATTCGATCGCCGACGCCTACGCGTACATCGCGAGCGGCCAGCACATGGGCAAGATCGTGCTCATTGCCGATTAACTGCTGAAACCGGCCAGTTGCAACTGATCGCCAGGCCACGAATCCCCACCCGTGCGAATTGGCCCCGGGAAGGGCATTGGCGCGACTCGCCAAATTGTGGCGCGATGGGTCAAGCGCGTGAGGCGGCTAGTGCCGACAATCAAATCCAAGCTATCCGCTGCCCGCTGGCGGGCCTGTCAAACTCATACGCCAAAGGAAAACTCGCTATGCATATCAATCCACTCACCTGCTCGATTGGTGCCGAACTGTCGGGTGTGAGTCTCGCCGATGTGGCGCGGGACGATTCGCTGTTCGCCGAGATCAAGGCACTACTGTTGAAACACCGGGTGCTGTTCTTCCGCGACCAGGACATTACGCGCGCCGACCATGTTGCGTTCGCCAGGCGCTTCGGTGACCTGGAAGACCACCCTGTCAACAATACGGTGCCGGGATACCCTGGCCTGATCGAGATCTACAAGAGTGACAAGCGGGACCACTTCGAGAACACCTACCACACCGATGCGTCGTGGCGGGCGAGCCCGCCCAAGGGCGCGGTGCTGCGCTGCATTTCGTGTCCGGAAGTGGGTGGCGACACCATTTGGGTGAACATGGTGGACGCGTACAAGAACTTGCCGGAAGAGATCAAGCAGAAGATTGCGGGCCTGCGTGCCAAGCACGGGATCGAGCATTCGTTTGGCGCGATCATGACGACGGAGGAGCGGGAGGAACTGGTGCGAAAGAACCCGCTGGTGGACCACCCGGTGGTCAGGACGCACCCTGAGACGGGAGAAAAGATCCTGTACGTGGGGCCGTTCGCGACACACTTCATCAACTACCATACACCGGAGAATGTGCGCGTCGGGCAGGACAAGACCCCGGGCGCGAGCCTGTTGCTGAACTACCTGCTCAGCCAGGCGGCGATTCCGGAGTACCAGGTGCGCTTCCGCTGGAAGCCGAACAGTGTCGCTATCTGGGACAACGTGGCGACGCAGCACTACGCGGTGAGCGACTACTGGCCGGCGCCGCGCAGGATGGAACGCGCCACCATCAAGGGCGATCGTCCCTTCTGAAGACGTCGCGCAAGCCGGCCAGCGCACCCCCACGCTCGACGGCTCGCCACTGCCGGATGCCGGATGCTGGATGACAGCTTCGGCAAGACATCCAATCTTAACGAGGAACTTGAAACCCATGACCTCCAGAACGCTGCCCACGGTTGTGATTGTCCCTGGCCTTCGCGATCACATGCCGGATCACTGGCAAACGCTGCTGGCCGAGCGTATTCAGGAAATTGGAGGTGCGGTACACATCGTGCCCCAGATCGACCAGGACAAGAGGCTGTGCAGCGCGCGAGTAGCCAACCTTGATCGCGTCGTGAGCGCCATCGATGGCCCGATCATCCTGGTTGCCCATAGCGTTGGGGTTCTGATCACCGTTCACTGGGCGCAGCAAACGAAACGCGACATCGCGGGTGCGCTGCTAGCCGCCCCCCCCGATTACGACACGCCGCTGCCGGCCGGTTACTCCGATCCGCAGACGCTGGCAACGAATGGCTGGACACCGGTGCCGCGCGAGCGCCTGCCGTTTCCAAGCATCGTCGTCGGCAGCCGCAACGACCCGATCGGTAAGTTCGAGCGAATCCGCGAGCTCGCGCAGGCCTGGGGCAGCCGCTTCGTCGACGCCGGCGAAGTTGGCCATCTCTCGCCGGCTGACGGGTACGGCACGTGGCCGATGGCAGAGGCATTGATTCGGGAGTTTTAAGCAGCAGGATGGGCTTCAGCTGTCAGATGAAGCGAAGCCTGCGCGGACCGTTCCATGACGGAAACCGCCTATTGCAGCATACCGGGAGGCAACACGCTCAACCCTGAAACACCACTTGACGTTGCCCTGCGTTGACTCCTGAGGACACCGTTCTCGTCAAACTCGAAAAGGACCGTGGAGGATCTGATCTCTCCTCCGGCAAACAGCGGACCAATGAACGGAATAAAGCTCTCAGGGTGGGTGTGGGAGGTCGCAAATGAATAGATCAGTATCGTTGATCCGTTATTCAGTGCCGCCTGGGATGTAGGCGCCCCAAGCTGCGCCGTCACGTCGTCAAGGGTGGAGAAACCGAGCATGAAGTCCGACAATTGCTCCTGCTTCACGTCGACGCCCGTCGATACACAGGCAGCCAACATGGCGCAAGTCACAATTAGTGCGTGAACACGCTTCATGTCGCCACCGCGGTACATTTTGTGCCGTGACTGAAAACGCCCTGAAGGCCATCTTGCCAGCCTGGCCGCGCGCTGCATCCGGCACCGTACTCAAAGGATACGCCTTTGTTGTACGCTTCGGTGAGGCACCCGGTTGGCTTCCTTCCACCGACCTGGCTTCGGCCGCTTTTTCCCGTGAACGGCCGTAGCGGCCTGGCTCGGAAAGCGCCCGCGCCAAGGGATTTCCTTCACTGTCCTGGCAAGACAAGAAGTAAGTCGCCCCCCGCAGGGGGCGTGAAACTGCCGTTGACTTCAAGCCTTTGACATTGACGTCAGCCAGCCTCCTACTAAACCTGCGGATGCGCAGTCCCCGTAATGTAATGCTCCAACTGCTCAATAATGAACCGCTGCTCCGAAATAATATCTTTCACCAGATCCCCGATCGACAACATCCCGATCAGCTTGTCCCCATCCATCACCGGCAAGTGCCTCAACCGATGCTGCGTCATCAACGCCATGCACTCATCGGTACTCTGATCCCCCCGCACATAAATCACCGCCGACGTCATGATGTCGCGCACAAACGTCTCCCGCGACGTGCGCTGCATCAGGATCACCTTGCGCGCATAGTCCCGCTCGCTCAGGATGCCGACGATCTGGCTCTCGCCGCGCTCGATCACCAGCAGCGCGCCGATGCCTTTTTCCGCCATCAACTGCAGCGCGGCATAAACCGTGGCCCCAGGAGGAATACTGTAGATAGCCTGGGTTGGTTTGGACTCAAGAACCTGCCTTGCAGTTTTCATACCCACTCCTTGTTCGATCCCAAAGGATTGCAAACCAGACCCGCGCGGAATAGCGGGAGCGCCTGGCAGGGCACCTGCGCGTGCGCCGCTGCCTGTAGCTTTCAGATTAGCATCCTCCGAGCGCGCCTTACAGGGTGACGCACACGAATCTTTGTAAAAAGACAAAGCTGCCGAAAAGCGCTGCGCAAACCCGCCGGCAGGCGCTATAAAGGAGAGGGAGCGCGCCACATGGCGCGCGCACTGCGCAGGAGGGCCAGCCATGGCCACCGAGTCCGTTGCCGGAAAGCGCGTCATCGTCCTCTTCGACGACAGCCGTTGCATCCATTCGCGCCACTGTACGCTGGACCGCCCGGACGTCTTCGTGCCCGGCGTGGAGGGCCAGTGGATCCACCCGGACAACGCCACCGCCGAGGAAATCGCCGAGATCGCGCACAACTGTCCGTCGGGCGCCATCGGCTACCAGATGCGCGACGATTCCCCCGGCGAGGCCGCGCCCCTGGTCAATGTGGCGCGCGTGCTTGAGAACGGCCCGCTGGCGCTGCGCGCCGCCATCACCATTGACGGCCAGCCCGCCGGCTTTCGCCTCACGCTGTGCCGCTGCGGCGCGTCGCGCAACAAACCCTTCTGCGACACCAGCCACGCCGGCGCGGGCTTCACCGCCAGCGGCGAGCCCGCCACCGTGGAATCGGCGCCGCTGGCGCAACGCGATGGGCCGCTCGATATCCACCCGATTCCCAACGGACCGCTGCGCATCAAGGGCAATCTCGAAGTCATCAGCGGCACCGGCAGAACCGTCAACCGCATGACCGAGGCCTGGCTATGCCGCTGCGGTCACTCGGGCAACAAGCCGTTCTGCGACGGCACGCACAAGAAGGTGGGGTTCAGGAGCGATCAGTAACAACGGCGGTCAGCGACGGCGCATCTCCCAGCGCCAGCAGGCAAAGCCGCTCCATCTGCGTCACCCACACCGCCCGCGAGGACTCGTCGGCCTGCAGCAGCAGGCGATAGCGGCGCGCGCCCCAGACCGCTTGCAGCAGGCTCTGCACGGTGGCGGCATCCGGCGCGCGCGGCAGATCCGGGCATGCCGCCAGCGTGCGCTGCCAGGCCGCGCACAACTCGTCGAACACGCGGCGATGATGCTTGGTCTCGGCGATGCGCGCTTCCAGCATCAGCATCTCGTGCTCGAAACCTTCCAGCGCGGCATCGTCCGCGCCACAGGTCAGCCGCACCAGGCGCCGGATGCGCGTGGCCCAGTCCAGCCCGGCCGCGTTCACCGCCTCGGCGTCGATGCGCGCCAGCATCGACTCGATGGTGTGCCGCACATAGCCGGAGAGCAGCGCCTCCTTGTTGGGGAAGTACTCGTACAGGGTACCCACGGAGCAACCGGCTTCCAGCGCCACCGCGCGCGTGGTCACGCCGTCCCACCCGCGCACGCGCCATATCCGAACAAAGGCCTCGTGAATGGCGTTCACGGTAAAACGCGCGCGTCGCTGCGACGGGCGTTTCAGCGGCCTGGCCGGCGCTGGCGCCGCACCGGACGCGGCACCCGCGTTTCCGAACCCGGCGGCCGGCTTGCGGCGATACATTGGTGGCATCGACCTCGACGGTAATTGGGTAATTAAGGAGACAAGATGGAACACACGGGCCAAGGCGACAATGCGGAACAATCGCTCAGGGTAATCCGCCTGCTGACTCGCAAGCATGCCCTAAACGAAAGCCGGCTGGAAGCGCGCCAGGAACGCATCGACGCCGCCCCCGGCGAAGTCCTGCTGAAGATCGACCGCTTCGCGCTCACCACCAACAACATCACCTACGCCGCCTTCGGCGACGCCATGAACTACTGGCAGTTCTTTCCCACCGGGCAAGAGGAATGGGGACACATGCCGGTGTGGGGCTTCGCCGACGTGGTTGCCAGCGGCGTTCCCGGCGTGGAGGCGGGCGAGCGCTTCTATGGCTATTTCCCCATCGCCAGCCATATCCGCATGCAGCCCGACCGCGTCACCGGGCGCGGCTTCTACGATGCCAGCGAGCACCGCAGGCCGCTTACCTCCGCCTACAACCAGTACACCCGCGTGGTCAACGATGCCGCCTACGCGCCGGAGCGGGAAAACTACCAGATGTTGTACCGGCCGCTGTTCATCACGTCGTTCATGCTGGCCGACTTCCTGGAGGACAGCCGCTTCTTCGGCGCGACCCGGCTGGTGGTGTCCAGTGCCTCCAGCAAGACGGCCTACGGCACCGCCTTCTGCCTGCGCGACCTCCCCGGCATCTCGCTGGCGGCCATCACCTCCGGGCGCAACCGCCCCTTCGTCGAGGGCCTGGGCTGCTACGCGGAAGTGGTCAGCTACGACACGCTGGAGACGCTTGCCAGCGACGAGCCCACGCTCTATGTGGACTTCTCCGGCGACGAAGCGCTGCGCGCGCGCGTGCATCATCACTTCGGCAGCGCGCTGGTGTACGACTGCTTCGCCGGCTCGGCGCAGAACACGGACTTCCTGCGCGACACCGGCCTGCCCGGACCCAAGCCCGAGTTCTATTTCGCGCCGGTGCAGATCCGCAAGCGCAATGCCGACTGGGGGCCCGAAGGGGTAAACCAGCGCTTCAATGCGGCGCAACGCGCGTTTATCGATCACGTGAAGGCGCCGGGCAACGGCTGGTTGTCGCTGATCGAAGAGCAGGGCTTTGGCGCGGCGCAGGAGAGGATCGCCAGCCTGGTGGCCAGTGGGAGCGAGCCGAAAGAGGGGTATGTAGTGCGAATCGGTTGAGGCCGGTGCACTGATATGCGCTGGGCCGGGGAGGCGCGGCGGGCGCATCAGGCCCGCCGCGCCACGATCAAACCCCGGTCACTCCGCGCTCTGCAGGTACCGCTGGCGCGCTTCTTCTTCCAGGCGCACGTCTTCCACTTCCTGCAGCACGGCTTCCACATCCACCGGCCGGTCATCCACCTCGACCCGCCCCGTCAGCTTCACGCCCGGATGCAGCAGGCCGGCCTGGTAAAGCGCCCAGATTTCCTTGCCGTACTGCGTATCGTTGAGTTCCGGCGCGAACTGGCCGAAGTAGAACGCGAGGTTGTCCACATCGCGCTCCAGCATCACGCTGGCATCGTTGTTGCCGGCGGCGTCCACCGCTTGCGGCAGGTCGATGATGACCGGGCCCTCGGCATCCACCAGGATATTGAATTCGGAGAGGTCGCCGTGCACCACGCCGGCGCACAGCATCAGGATCACCTGCCCGATCAGCGCCGCGTGGAACTCCAGCGCCAGTTCCGGGCTCAGCGCCACATCGTTCAGGCGCGGCGCGGCATTGCCATCGGCATCCACCACCAGTTCCATCAGCAGCACGCCCTCGAAGCACAGATGCGGCCTGGGCACCCGCACGCCCGCGGCGGCGAGCCGGTACAAGGCATCCACCTCGGCGTTGTGCCAGGCTTCCTCGGCCACCTTGCGCCCGTAGCGCGTGCCCTTTTCCATGGCGCGCGCCTGCCGGCTGCCCTTGACCTTGCGCCCTTCCTGGTAAGTCGCGGCCTGCCGGAAACTGCGCTGCGCGGCATCCTTGTAGACCTTGGCGCAACGGATCTCGCCGCCGCAGCGCACGACGTAGACCGTGGCTTCCTTGCCGCTCATCAGCTGGCGCACCACTTCGTCGACCAGGCCGTCCTCGACCAGCGGCTGCAGCCGCTTAGGCGTTTTCATCGGGATGCGCGGCAATGGCTTTGCGCCATGCCTGTGCGCACCCCACACCCGCGCATCGGGTACCGCAGCGTCGCCGCCACCGTTATTCCGTCAGCATGCGCACTTTCACGCGCTTGCCCTTTACTGTCCCGTCATTGAGCTTGCGCATCGCCTCGCGGCCGATCGAACGCTCGACCGCCACGTAGGTGGACATGTCCATCACGTTGATCTTGCCGATCTGGTGCTTGGCGTAGCCCGCGTCGCCGGTGAGCGCGCCGAGGATATCGCCGGGGCGCATCTTCTCCTTGCGCCCGCCGAGGATCTGCAGCGTGACCATGGGCGGCAGCAGGCGCTCGTTGCTGGCCGGGGCCAGTTCGGACAGCGGCTGCCATTCCATCTCGGCGCCCATGGCCTGTTCGATATTACCGACGCGGCCCATCTCGTTCATGCTGGCCAGCGAGAGCGCCCAGCCGTCCTCGTCCGCGCGGCCGGTGCGGCCGATGCGGTGGACGTAGACCTCGGGGTCCGGCGTGACGTCGACGTTAATCACCGCTTCGAGCTGGGCGATGTCGAGGCCGCGCGCGGCTACGTCGGTGGCAACCAGCACGGAGCAGCTACGGTTGGCGAACTGCACCAGCACCTGGTCGCGCTCGCGCTGTTCCAGTTCACCGTGCAGGGCCAGGGCTTCGAAGCCTTGCGCGCGCAGCAGGTCGACCAGGTCGCGGCAACGCGCCTTGGTGTTGCAGAAGGCCAGCGTGCTGACCGGGCGGAAATGGTTGAGCAACAGGCTCACTGCATTGAGGCGGTCGCTGTCTTCCACCTCATAGAAGCGCTGGCGGATCTTGCTGTCGTCGTGCTGCTCCTCCAGCTTGATCTCGCGCGGCTTGCGCAGGAACTGCTGGCTGAGCCTGACGATGCCTTCGGGGTAGGTTGCCGAGAACAGCAGCGTCTGGCGCTCCTTGGGGCAGCGGCTCGCCACATAGGCGATATCGTCGAAGAAGCCCATGTCGAGCATGCGGTCGGCTTCGTCCAGCACCAGGGTGTTGAGCGCATCCAGGTGCAGCGTACCGCGCTCCAGGTGATCCATGATGCGTCCGGGCGTGCCCACGGCGATATGTGCGCCATGCGCCAGGCTGTCAGCCTGGGGGCGCATCGGCGAGCCGCCGCACAGCGTCAGGATCTTGACGTTCTCTTCCGCGCGCGCCAGGCGGCGGATTTCCTGCGTGACCTGCTCGGCCAGCTCCCGCGTGGGGCACAGCACCAGCGCCTGCACGTCGAAACGGCGCGTGTCCAGCCGGTTCAGCAGCGCCAGCGCGAAGGCGGCGGTCTTGCCGCTGCCGGTCTTGGCCTGCGCGATCAGGTCCTGGCCGGCCAGCGCGACCGGCAGGCTGGCGGCCTGGATCGGGGTCATGGTCTGGTAGCCGAGCTGCTCCAGCGTCGCCAGCGTGGCGGGCGAGAGAGGCAGTGTGGAGAAAGAGGCGCCGGCAGCGGCGGGCGCTGCGGATTGGGTAGGACTTGAGTTCATGCCGGATTATAACGGGCTGGCGCCCCTCCATCGTCTATCATCCACCCCTGGCATCGGCCTCCCATGGTGGCACCTGCCACCCCAGCCGCCCCAGCAGCGCCTGCGCCGCCGCAGGCGCGCGCTCCTTGGCGCCGTTGATAAAGAAAACGAACACCTCACGCTTGCGCTTCGCCGCCGCCTTGCCGTCCACCCGCGGCAGGTCTTCCGGGATGCCGCCAGATGCCCAGGCCTGCACCCGCTCGCCCCACGCATCGAGCGCCTTGGGCGCATAGCCGGACTTCAGCTTCTCGCTGCTTCGCATCAGCCGCGCATAGACAAAATCCGCGGTGAGATCGGCGAAGGATGGAAACTTGTCCGAATCGGTGAAGACGGTGGCGGCCTTGTACTTGCGCGCAAGCTTGAGATAGTCCGGCGTCATGAAGCTCTCGTGCCGCACATCGAGCACATGGCGCAGCTTGCGGCCCTCGACCGAGGCGGGCAGCAGCGCAAGGAAGCCCTCGAAGTCTTCGGGGTCGAACTGTTTGGTGGGGGCAAATTGCCAGACCACAGGACCGAGCTTGCCGCCCAGCTCGGCAATGCCGCTATCGATAAAGCGCTCGATGGACTCGGCGGATTCCGCCAGCACCCGGCGGTTGGTGGCGAAGCGCGATGCCTTGAGCGCGAACACGAAGCCGTCGGGCGTCTCGTCGCGCCATTTGGCGAAGGAGGCGCGCTTCTGGGTGCCGTGGTAGGTGCTGTTGATTTCGATGGCGGTGAGCTGGCGGCTGGCGTATTCGAGTTCCCGGCTTTGCGCCAGCCTGGCGGGATAGAAGTTGTCGCGCCATGGGGCGAAGTTCCAGCCGCCGATGCCGATGCGGGCGATGGCGCCGCTGGCTGCTTGGGGCGTCCTGGCGGCTCTTCCGGTTGTCTTCGCGCTTGCTTCGGCCATGCGTTCGCATCCTTTGTCTGGCAGTCGGTCCATCAGCCGAACCATCACCCTACGGCATCAGTGCGCGGGTAAGACTCGGGAGAAGCGCACGCAGTAAATCGGCGGCAGATGCGCCGAGAACAGCTTCCAGCGTTCCCCGCCGCTCTCCGAGATCCACAAGCCGCCGGTGGTGGAGCCCATGGCGAGGCGGTCGCCGCTATGGTCCACCGCCAGGCCGTGCCGGTAGACCAGGTCGTAGGCCGGCGCGTCGGGCAGTCCGTCGGAGAATACATCGAAGCTGGCCCCGCCGTCGCGCGTGCGCGTGACCACCAGCCGGCCGTCCACCGGCACGCGACACTCGTCTTTCACCGCCGGCACGAACCACGCGGTATTGGGCCGGCGCGGATGCGCCGCCACAGCAAAGCCGAAGCTCGACGGCTGGGCCTGCAAACGTTGCCAGTGTGTGCCGCCATCGCCGGAGCGGAAGATGCCGCCATGATGCTGCACCCACATGGCATTCGGATGACCGGCGCATTGCACCAGGCGGTGCGGGTCCTGGATATTGCCGTCCTCGCGCCGCTCCGGCGGCATGTAGTCGGCCACCATGCCGCTGGCGGTGCAGCTCCAGCTCTTGCCGCCGTCCCGGGTCTGCCAGACACCGCCGCACGATACGGCAACCGTGACATGGTGGCTGTCGCGCGGATCCACGCAGATGGAATGGATCCCCGGCACATCGTAGCCACCGCCGAACCACTCGCTGCGTTCGGGGCGGTCCCAGAGCGGACGGTTCAGTGCCCAGGTCGCACCGCCGTCGCCGGAGCGGAACAACCCGCCCGGCAGGGTGCCGACCCACAGCACGCCGGGTTCATCGGTGCCGCCAGCTTCCATCGACCAGATCTGCTGCAAGGACCATGGCACCGGGGCGGGCGGGCTGGCCTGCTCCTTATCTCCCGTTCGCGCAGCGGCGGGTACGCCGTCGGGTGTGGATTCGTGGCGACGATCCGGCTCCGGCTGAGGCGGATAAACCGGCACCGAGCACACGCCCCACTCCGTGCCGTGCGCCCTGCGCCGCCATAGCTTGACGCCAAAGTGCCCGAGGTTGAGTGCCGCGTACAAGTTGCCGTCACGCGGATCGGCCAGCACCATGCTGACCGGCTCGCCCAGGAAATGCACCGAGTCCTGCTGCCATTCGCCGGCGCTGTCGCGCCGCAAGATGAGCAAGCCCTTGCGCGTGCCAACCAGAAGCTGATCGTCCATGCTGGACTCCTGTCTTCAGCGGCCTGTTGTCAGCCTGTTGCCAACGGCAGCTGCGCTGTCAACCGCCAGACAGCGCCTGCACCACATAGATCTGGCTGCTCTCGCCCACGCGGTCGCTCAGGCGGCGGCGGTCGCGAATGGCGGAACCATCGACAAACACGGCCAGGTGCCGGCGCAACTGCCCCTGGTCGTCCAGGATATAGCCGCGCAGTTCCGGCTGCTCACTGAAAGCCAGTTCCAGCGCGGCACACACGGTAGCCGCGCAGACTTCGCGTTCCGGGCTGGGGACATGGCGCTGGATGGCGGCGGCAAAGACAAGACGTGGCATGGTTGCAGGCTAGCGAGGGGACCGCTGGCGGAGTATGCGAACGTCTTGCAGTGTAGGAAATCCTGCGGGGAGTGCGCGTGCCATCGCACTCCCCACCCGGAACGGATGCACTATCGGTCACATCGCGCGCATCCCGCAATGCAACACGCTTCAGGCGGCCTTCCCTTCCTGGCCCTGGCGCAGCCGGGTGCTGGCAATCGCAGCCAGCACCAGCATCCCCGCGATGATCAGCAGGCCGTTCTTCGTACTGCCCGTGGTCTGCTCGATCACCCCCATCACCGACGGGCCGATAAAGCCGCCGACCAGCCCGCAGGTGTTGACCAGCGCCAGCCCGCCAGCCAGGGCCACGCCGGCAAGACGGGACGACGGAAAGAGGAAGATGACTGACTGCACCACGAAGAACATCGATGCCGTCAGGCTGAAGCCCACCATGGCCACCACCGGGCCGGCATAGGCCGCGAGCAGCAGGCCGGCGGACATGACGGCTAGCCCTGCGATCAGCATGCGGCGGCAGCGCTGCGGGTTGCTGGCGAAGCGCGGCAGCGCCGCCGCGCCGATGGCCGCCGCGATCCACGGCACGGAATTGAGCAGGCCGATTTGCAGCGGCGACAGCTTGCCATAGGTGCCGATGATGCCCGGCAGGAAGAAGATCACGGTGTAGATGCTGATCTGGTGGCAGAAGTACACGAAGATCGCGAGCCAGATCTGGCGATCGGCCAGGCAACCCCGGAACGAATGGCCGACATGCCCGGCGGCCGCTTCCTCGGCTTGCTCCGCCGCCAGGCGGCGTTCCACCTCGCGGGATTCTTCGGGCGACAGCCAGGTCGCGGTGGCGGGGCCGTCCGGCAGCTTCTTCCATACGACGAATGCGAACGCCACCGCCGGCAGGCCTTCCAGCACGAACATCCACTGCCAGCCGCGCCAGCCCAGCACGCCGTCCATTTGCAGCAGTGCGCCGCCGAGCGGTCCGCTGAGGATGTTGGCGATGCATACGCCCAGCAGGAAGTACCCGGTCGCGCGCGCCCGCTCCTTGCGGCCGAACCAGTAGGTCAGGTAAAGCATCACGCCGGGGAACAGGCCCGCTTCCGCCGCGCCGAGCAACAGGCGCATCACATAGAAGGAGGTCTCGCCGCTGACAAAGGCCATGCCTGTGGACAGCAATCCCCAGGTGATCATGATGCGCGTGATCCAGAAGCGCGCCCCCACCTTGTGCATGACCAGGTTGCTGGGCACTTCCAGCAGCGCGTAGCTGAGAAAGAACAAGCCCGCGCCCAGGCCGTAAGCCGCCGCGGAGATGCCCAGGTCGACCGCGATGTGGCTCTTCGCCAGCGCGATATTGGTGCGGTCGAGAAAGCTGATCACATAAGCCAGCACCAGCAGCGGCATCAGCTTCCTGAACAGCAGCGCGTTCAGCGGGCGCTGATCGGCAAGCGGCGCTTCTCGTGCGGGTTGCACATAGGTGGTAGTCATGAATCGTGTCTCCTGTCGGCGGTATAGGTTTTGTTTCCGGAGGCGGCAGCAACGGCCGCGTGGCGCGGCGCCGGGCAAGGCGGCGCCGGCACTCAGAACGCCACGTTGTCCGCGCCCTTCAGGCCGAGGATCTCGCGTGCCTCGTCGGGCGTCGCGACATCGATGTTCAACGCCTCCAGCACGCTGCGGATGCGCAGCACCTGCTCGGCGCTCGAAGCCGCCAGCCGGCCGGGGCCGATCCACAGCGAATCCTCCAGGCCAACCCGCACGCTGGCGCCCATCGCCGCGCCGATGGTGGCCAGCGGAATCTGATTGCGCCCGGCGCCGAGGATGGACCAGCGGTACTGGTCGCCGAACAGCCGGTTCGCGGTCCGGTGCATATGCATCAGGTCTTCCGGATCGCCGCCGATGCCGCCCAGGATGCCGAACACCGACTGTACGAACACGGGCGCCTTGACCAGCCCGCGATCCAGGAAATGCTTCAGGTTATTCAGGTGGCTGATGTCATAGCACTCGAACTCGAAGCGCGTGCCGTTGGCGTTGCCGATCTTCAGGATGTTCTCGATATCGCTGAAGGTGTTCTTGAAGATCAGGTTGCGGCTGTTCTCCAAATGCTCGCGCTCCCATTCGTGCGCGAACTCCTTGAAGCGATCCAGCATCGGGAACAGGCCGAAATTCATCGAGCCCATGTTCAGCGATGCCAGCTCCGGCTTGAAGGTGGTGGCGGGGAGCATGCGCTCCTCCACGGTCATGTGGGGGCTGCCGCCGGTGGTGATGTTGATCACGGCATTGGTGGCGGACTTGATCTTCGACAGGAACGGCCGGAACAGATCTGGATCCTGCGACGGCCGCCCGTCCTTCGGATCGCGCGCGTGCAGGTGCAGGATGGCCGCGCCGGCCCTGGCCGCGTCGATGGCGGCAGCAGCGATTTCGTCGGCGGTCACCGGCAGGTACGGCGACATGCTGGGCGTGTGGATCGCGCCGGTAGGGGCGCAGGTGATGATGGCTTTGGATCGGGCTGCCATGGCGGCCTCCGTATGAAATCGGTTAGTGGGGGTGCGCTCAGCTAAGGGCTTGCGTCAGGCCATCGACCACCAGTTCCTGGCCGGTGACGTTGGCGGCCAGGTCGCTGGACGCGAACAGCACCATGTTGGCGATGTCGCGCGCGGTCACCATGCGCCCCAGCGCGGCTTGCGAGGTGTAGGCGCGCGTGACCTCCTCCAGCGGCTTGCCCAGCGCTTCGGCCTTTGCCGCGATGACCGCGCGAATGCGCGGGCCATCGACCGCGCCGGGCAGGATGGCATTCACGCGGATGCCGTCCGCGCCGAGTTCCAGCGCCAGCGATTTGGTGAAGCCGATCACCGCCCACTTGGACGCCGAGTAGACCGAGCGCCCGGGCATGCCGAGGTGGCCGGCAGCCGACGACAGGTTGACGATGGCGGCGTTATTTCCCCGGCGAAGGCGCGGCACCGCCAGGCGGGTGCACAAGAACTGGCCGGTGATATTGACCGCGAGCGTGCGCTCCCAGTCAGCCAGCTCCAGGGTCTCCACGCCGCCGGTGGGGCCCGCCACGCCGGCGTTGTTCACGAGTACGTCCAGGCCGCCGAGGGTGCGGTCGACGGTCTCGAACAACGCCGCCACGTCGGCCTCGCCCGACACGTCGGCCCGGCAGCCATGCACTGCCGGCAACTCGGCCGCCAGCCGCTCAAGGCTGGCGCCCTGGACATCGCACACGAGCACGCTGGCGCCCGCCTGCGCGAAGGCGCGGGTGATTTCCAGGCCGATGCCGTCGGCGCCCGCGGTCACCAGGACCCGCTTGCCCGCCAGAGAGTTGTCATTCCACATATTCGTCAGCTCCATCCATGAGGCGATATTGCTCCATGGGCGCCATGTTATATCTGTGATCACAGATCGCAAATCGGGAATACCCTATGTGCTATGATTTCCGCATGTCCCTACCCGAACTTGTGACCCCTTTGAAGCGCCAGACGCTGAGTGCAGACGTCTATGCGCAATTGAGAGAGCTGTTGATCAGCGGCCACATGATGCCCGGCGAACAGATCTCGCTGCGCAGCACCGCCGCCGCGCTGGGCGTGAGCGTGATGCCGGTGCGCGAAGCGGTCCACCGGCTGGTGGCGGAGCAGGCACTGGAACTGACACCGAACCGCGCGCTGCGCGTGCCGGTCATGAGCGTGAGCCAGTTCCGGGAGATCACCAGCATCCGGGTCAACCTGGAAGGGCTGGCGACGGAGCAGGCCGCCGAGCACCTGAGCGATGCCGCGATCGTGCAGATCACTGCCCTGCACGACCGCTTCGCGGAAGAGATGGCACGGTCCAGGCCGGACAGTTCGCGGCTGATCTCCGTCAACAAGGAATTGCACTTCGCCGTCTACAAGGGCGCAGGCATGCCGATCCTGCTGCAGATGATCGAAGCGCTGTGGCTGCGCATCGGCCCGATCCTGAATCACGACCTGCGCTCCGGCTCGCGCCGCGTGGGCGAGCAGGTGGCCGTCAATCATCACGCGCGGCTTGTCGCTGCGCTCAAGCGCAAGGATGGCGTGTCGGCACGGGCCGCACTGCAAGGGGATATTGAAAGCGCGGCGGAATACATCGTCTCCGCGGGCGTGCTGCTGGCGGCGGATGCGTTCGAGGAGCCGGCATCCGGCCAGGACAAGCCGTCGCCAGCGACCGCGCGGCGCTCACGCGCCTCCGGCGCAAGGCGCCCCGCCTGAATCTGCTCGCGCCTGCAGAGGTGGTTCGCCGGCGCGCGCCGAGGCATGGAAAGGCGGCGCCCCGGCAGCAATCCGCAGCTACGCGCTCCAGGCGACATCCGCATCCAGCGGATACACCGGCCGTGCCAGCCGCTGAAACGGGAACTGCGCGTAGCGCGAACTCGTCACGCCGCCGCCATCGCACTCGACCACCGCCTTCGCGATCGGCACGAATACCGGGCGGCAGTACATGCGCGATTTCAGCAGCAGGAAGCGCTGCGCCAGCGGGTCCACGCCGATGTGGGTGAAGATGCCGAGGTCCCAGTGTTCTTGCGGCGTCTCCGTCACCACCACCTGCGCAGCGCCGGTATCGAGCAGCGCGGTGCGGCCCATGCGGATGCGCAGGCCGGGGTAGGTAGGACCGCTGATCACGTATTCCCCGTCGCTGATAGCGGCGACGCGCCCGCTCAGGGTGGGCGGCGTGGGGTAGACGCCGAGCTGGCTAAGCGGCACCTTGTTGCCCACCGGCAGCGTTACGCTGGCGCCCACGCCGGCTTCGATCAGCGCGGCCACCGCCTGCGGGTCGCACACCGGCCCCACCGCGATGCCGGACAGGCCCTGGCGCAGCGCTTCCCGCAGCACCGCCATATCGTCGCAAGTGCCACCGGACATGCAGTTGTCGCCGTGGTCCAGCAACAGCACCGGCCCCTTGCCGTTGGCAGCCGCCAGTTGCGCGGCGCGCGCAATGGAATCCGCCAGCGGCTCGCTTTCATAGACGAAGCCGGCGCGCTCGTTCCAGATCTGCGCCGTGAGCTTGTCCGCCGCGGCTTGTGCCGCCGCGGCATCGCCATCGGCCACCACCAGCACGCTGATGCAAGGCGCCGCGATATCCGCCAGCCCGAAACCGGCCAGCACCGATACCGCCAGCATGCCACCGGCCTCGGCCTGCCGGGCCGCCGCCACCGCGCGCTGCATGGCGCCCTCGCCGGTGTTGCTGCGCAGCGTGTGCGTCACCATCGGCAAACGCCGCCATGCGAGCGCGGGCCGCATCTGTTGCTGCAGCACGCGCATCAGCAGGCGGCCGGCGTGCTCGCCGGTTTCGTACATGTCGACGTGCGGATAGGTTTTGAAGCTGACGGCGATATCCGCGTGCGCCATCATCGCCTGCGTGACGTTGCCGTGCAGGTCCAGCGCAATCGCGATCGGCGCATCGGGCAGCACCTTGCGCAAACGCGCGAGCAACTCGCCCTCGCCGTCGTCGCTGTTCTCCGCGACCATGGCGCCGTGCAGGTCGAGCATCACCGCATCGCAGCCGGGCGCCGCGCTCACGATGGCGTCGCACAGCGCGGTATAGGCGTCGGCCGCGACGCGCCCGCTGGGGTTGGCGCCGGCCGCGACCGGCACCACGAGCTCGGCGCCCGCCGCTTCGGCCAGGTCGATAAAGGCGCCGATGGCCGTGCGCGTGCCCTTGCTGGCCCTGTAAGCGTCTTCCCCGTAGCGAGGATCGAAGGACGACAGCGGCGTCGGCACCGGCGAAAAGGTATTGGTCTCGTGGTTCAGGCGTGCGATCAGGATCTTCATGACGGGCGTCAGGACAGGTTGGCGGATTCGAGCATCACTTGCAGCAGGACATTGCAGCCCGCCTCCAGGTGCTCGGGCCTGGCGTCTTCGATCTCGTTATGACTGATGCCGTCCTTGCATGGCACGAAGATCATGGCGGCCGGCGCCACGCGCGCGAGATAGACCGCGTCGTGCCCGGCGCCGCTGATGACGTCCATCTCCGGCAGCTCCAGCCGCCGCGCGGCGGCGCGCACGGATGCCACCATGCGCGCGTCGAACGGCTGCGGCGGGAAGTACACCACCTGTTCGATGCCGATGCTTAGCCCGGTACGCGCGGCCAGTTGCGCGGCGGCCTCGCGGAAGGCACGGTCCATCTCCGACAGCGTGGCGTCCGTGTCGGAACGCAGGTCCACCGTCATGGCGATGCGGCCGGGAATGACGTTGCGGGAGTTCGGGTGCACTTCCATGCAGCCCACCGTGGCGCGTCCGTGAGGCTGCCGCTCCATGGCGATGCGGTTGACGATGCCGACCAGCTCCGCGCTAACCAGCATGGCGTCGCGGCGCATGGCCATCGGCGTGGGGCCGGCATGCGCCTCCATCCCGCTGACGACCACGTCGTACCAGCGCTGGCCCAGCGCGCCCGTGACGACGCCGATCGGCACATCGCTGGCCTCCAGCACCGGACCCTGTTCGATATGCGCCTCGAAATACGCGGCCACCGGGCGCCCGCCAACCGCCTCGCCGCCGGCATAGCCGATCGCGGCCAATGCCTGCCGCACGGAAACGCCATCGCGGTCGCGCTGGCCCAGCACGCCGTCCAGCGCGAACTCTCCAACGAAGGAGCCGGAGCCCATCATGACCGGCACGAAGCGCGAGCCTTCCTCATTGGTCCACACGGCGACTTCCAGCGGGTGCGCGGTCTGCACGCCGGCATCGTTGAGCGTGCGCAGCACTTCCAGCCCCGCCAGCACGCCGTAGTTGCCATCGAACCTGCCGCCGGTGGGCTGGGTATCGATATGGCTGCCGGTCATCACCGGCGGCAGCCCGTTGTTCCTGCCCGCCCTGCGCGCGAACAGGTTGCCCACTGCATCCACCCGCACTTCGCAGCCGGCGGCCCGGGCCTCCGCCACGAAGAAATCCCGGCCGAGGCGATCCTGCTCGGTCAGTGCCAGCCGGCATACGCCGCCTTTCGGCGTCGCGCCGATCGCGGCGAGCCGCATCAGTGAATCCCACAGGCGCGCGCCGTCGATGCGAAGGCTTGCCAGGGCAGGTGGGTGCTGCGTCAACATAGTGCTTCCTCTCGTTTTCGCTGCTTGTGCTCGTGCTTGTAGATGTCCGGCGGATCAGGCCGCAAGGCCCACGCCGAGATAGCGGTCCTTGACGGCCTCATCCTCCCGGAACGCGGCATTGCTGCCGCTGTAGACCACCGTCCCTTGCTCCAGGATGAAATGGCGGTCCGCCAGCTGCATGCAAACCTCCAGGTTCTGCTCCACCAGCAGGATCGATACGCCGGCCGCCTTGATCATCTTGAGCTGCGCCACGATCTCCTCGACGATGACCGGCGCCAGGCCCTCCACCGGTTCGTCCAGCATCAGCAGGCGCGGGTGGTTCATCAGCGCGCGTCCGATGGCGAGCATCTGCTGCTCGCCGCCGGACAACTGCGCGCCGCCGTTGCGGCGCCGCTCGCGCAGGCGCGGGAAGATGCGGTAGATATCGTCCAGCTGCCACGGCGACGCCTTGCGCGCGCCGAGCTTGAGATTCTCTTCCACGGTCAGCAAACGGAATATGCCGCGATGCTCGGGCACCAGGCAAAGCCCGTCCGCCGCGATCCGGTGCGGCTCCATGCCGGCGATGTCGCGGCCCTGGAACAGCACGCGTCCGCCGCGCGTACGCACCACGCCTGCGATGGCCTTCAGGGTGGTGGATTTACCGGCGCCGTTGCGGCCCAGCAGGGTGACCAGTTCGCCGGCGCCGACCGCCAGCGATACGCCTTGCAGCACATGGCTCTTGTCGTAGTAGCCGTGCACGTCCTGGACGTCCAGCATAATCGTCATTTTCATTTGCCGCCCCCGGTGATCATGTTGCCCAGGTACGCCGCCCGCACGCGCGGGTCATTGCGCACCGCGCCGGGCGTGCCTTCCATCAACACCTTGCCCTGCTGCATCACGGTCACGGTGTCGGAGATATCCATGACGATATCCATATTGTGTTCGATCAGCACCACGGTGTGATCCGCGCTCAAGCCGCGAATCAGGTGCTTCATCGCGGCCAGGTCGTCGATCCCCATGCCGGACGTAGGCTCGTCCAGAAAGATGGCGCGCGGCCTTGCGGCCAGCGCCATGCCCACTTCCAGCCGCCGCTGCTGGCCGTGCGACAGCGTGCCGGCTTCCGCATTGGCGACGCGGGTCAGCTCCAGCCGTTGCAGCACGCTGTCCACGGTATCCGCGCAAGCCAGTTGCCCCAGCGGCCGCCGCCAGCAATCCATCGCGCGGCGCGGGCTCGTTCCGAGCGCCGCCAGCCGCAGGTTCTCCCGCACAGGGAGATGCGTGAACAGGCTGGTCACCTGGAACGAACGCGCGATGCCGCGCTGCACGCGCTGGTAATCCGGCTCGCGGGTCACGTCCTTGCCGTCGAAGACGATGGTTCCCGCAGTCACCGTGCCGGTGCCCGTGAGCATATGGAACAGCGTGGTCTTGCCGGCGCCGTTGGGACCGATCACCGAATGCACGGTGCCCGGCATCACCCGCAGGTCCACGCCGCCCAGCGCGTTGAACTTGCCATAGGACTTGGTAATCCCGCGCGCTTCCAGAATCGCCGTTGTCATGCCTGTTCCTCCTGCCCGATCGGCTTCGCCGGTTCGCGGCCCATCTTGCGCCACAGCATCTCGCCCAGGCCCCACAGCCCGCGCGGAATAAACAAGCTGACCGCGATCAGCAGGAAGCCGAGCAGCATCAGCCAGCGCGGCCACAAGGTCGACAGCCAGTCGGACAGCAGCACATAGAAGACCGCGCCCAGCACCGAGGCAAACGCGTTGCCGGTGCCGCCGATGACCGTCATGATCAGGATCATCTCGCTAGTGTGATAGTCGATATTGGTCAGCGGCGCGATGCCCATCAGCATGGCGTGCAGCGCGCCGGCCAGCCCGGTGATCGCCCCCGACAGCACGAAGGCCATCAGCTTGAAGTACCTGACGTTGTAGCCGACCGCCTGCGCGCGTTCCTCGTTGTTGCGGATCGCGAGCAAAGTGCGGCCAAACGCGGACTCCGTCACGCGCAGCACCAGGAAAAACACCAGCAGGAACAGCACCGCGACAAAACCGTAGAACTGCCATGGCCCGGCCAGCGAGCCCAGCTCCGTGCCGAACAGCGAGACCGGCGGGCGCGGGATATCGAGCAGGCCGTTGTCGCCACCGGTCAGGTCGGGCGTGGTGTAGGCGAGGAAGTAGAACATCTGCGCGAATGCCAGCGTGAGCATCACGAAGTACGTGCCGCGCTGGCGAATGGCGAACCACCCGACCAGCGCCGCCGCCGCCGCGCCCAGGACGATGGCAAGCACCAGCGCGAGCGGCAAAGGCAGCGCCAGGCGCGTCAGCGCAATGCCCAGGCCATAGCTGCCGAGGCCGAAGAAGATGCCCTGCCCGAAGGAAAGCAACCCCGTGTAGCCAAGCAACAGGTTGCAGGCCATCACCGCCATGGCATAGACCAACACTTCGGTGGCCAGCGTACCGGAGCGCATCGTGAGCGGCAGCACCAGGGTCACGCCCAGCGCCAGCAGCCAGAAGCGATAGCGTTTGAGCATCTCCATCATCCTCTCCCGAGCAAGCCATGCGGGCGCAGCAGCAGCACCGCGGCCATGGCCACATAGATCATCAGCCACGCGCCTTCCGGCCACAGCGTGCTCATCAGGCTTTGCACCACACCGACCAGCACGCCGCCCACCAGCGCGCCGGTGAAACTGCCCAGCCCGCCCACTACGACCACCACGAACGCCACGCCCAGCGCCTCCACGCCCATGAACGGCTCGCCCCCCCGGATCGGCGCGGCCAGCACGCCGGCGATGGCCGCCGTGGCCGCGCCCAGCGCGAACATCAGGCTGAACAGACGGAAGATGTTGATGCCGAGCAGCGACACCATCTCCGTGGATTCACTGCCCGCGCGCACCGCGCTGCCCAGGCGGGTGCCTTCCAGCAGCCACCACAAGCCGACCGCCAGCAGCGCGGTGAAGCCGATCACGAACAGCCGGTACTTCGGATAAACGAAGCTGCCCCACATCACCACGCCTTGCAGCGAGTCGGGTGGCGCCACGTTGACGCCGAGAGGGCCCCAGCTGGTGATGATCAGCTCCTGCGCGACCATCGCGAGGCCGACCGTTACCAGGATATGGAACTCATGCGGAAGCGCGTACACGTGCCGCAGCATGACCTTCTCGGTCAGCCAGGCAAACGCGCCGACCAGCAGCGGCGCGGCGGCCAGCGCGACCCAGAAGTTCAGGCCAAGCTGCAAGGCCTGGAAGCAGAGGTAAGCACCCAGCGCATAGAAGGCACCGTGGGCAAAATTGACGAAGCGCAACAGGCCGAAGATGATCGACAAACCCACTGCCAGCAGGAAGTAGAGCATGCCGATGCCAACGCCGTTGACCACCTGCAACAGGTAGACGTTCATGGGCTTGAGCGGGAAGCTTGGACGAGAAGGATGGCCCTGGTGCGCCCCGATTGCCGCGGCGCACGGCCTGTAGCTTGCAGGCGGCCCGTCAGGCCATCTTGCACAGGGTCTTGTCGACGGGCAGGAAGGACTTGCCGGCGCTGATCACCTCGGCGTAGTCGTCCTTGTCCTTCATGCGGCTCTTCGCCTTGCCCTTGAGCAGGTAGTAGTCCTTGATGACCTGGTGATCGGCCGCGCGCACCTCTTCGGATCCGGTCAGGCCGTCGTACTTCATGCCCTCGATGGCGGCCACCACGGCCTTGGGATCGGCGGTGCCCGCCTTGATCATGCCGTCCAGCATGATCTTGGTGCAGATATAGGAACCGGCCAGGCTGTAGTTCGGATTGCTCTTGAAGCGCGCGTTGCTCCGTTTGACCAGGTCGCGGTTCAGCGGCGAATCCGCGCCATGCCAGTACTGCGCGCCGAAGTACACGCCTTCGCACAACTCCGGCCCCAGCGATTCAAACTGTTCCAGCCCGGACGCCCAGGCCACCAGGATCGTGGTGTCCTTTTTCATGCCGAAGCTCGCCGCCTGGCGCAGCGTGTCGGACGACTGCTGGCCGAAGTTCAGGATCAGCAGCACATCCGGCTTGGCCGCCAGCGCGTTGGTCAGGTAGCCGCTGAATTCCTTCTCGTTGAGCCCGTGATAGCTGTTGCCCACGTGCTCGATGCCCTTTTCCTTGAAGACGTTCTTTGCCGCCGACAGCAGGCCCTCGCCGAACACATACTGGGGAGTGATGGTGTACCAGCGCCTGGCCTTGGGCATGGCCTCGATCAGGGGCCGCACGGTGCGCTCGATCGCCCCGAAGGTGGGCACGGACCAGCGGAAGGTGGCGCGATTGCAGTCCTTGCCGGTGATCTCGTCGGCACCGGCGGTGGTGACGAATACGCCGCCAAACTTCTCCGCCTCCTTGCCCATGGCCAGCGACTCCGACGACAGGATGCCGCCGGCAAAGTAGCGCGCCGCGTTCTTCTGCGCCAGCTCCTGCATCTTGCGCACGGCGGTGGCCGGCTTGCCTTCGGTATCCAGCACGCTGTAGCGCAGGCTCTTGCCAAGCACCTTGTCGTATTGCTCCAGCACCAGCTTCATGCCCAGGTCGGCAAACTTGCCGTTGGCGGCGAAGGGGCCCGACATTGGCACCGGGCAGCCAAGCTCGATCACGTCACCCGCGGCCGCCAGCGCGGAGCGGGCGTGCACGAGTGCGGCGGGGACAGCGGACAACGCCGCCAGCTTCAACAGGTTACGACGATTCATGTCTCACTCCTCTCGATGGGGATAGCCACCCAGGATGGCCGGTAGCCGCCGCGTCAGTGCGCGGACATCCTCCAGCCTTTTATGCTATTTATCATGATAAATAGGTGGGACGATAGTAGGAGGCGCTTCTTTCAAAGTCAATAGGAGGAAACGCAGCAAGGAGTACGGCGGCGGCGCGCGGCAGCGGCGCTGCCGGCGGCAATCGCAGCCTGTAGAATTGGACCCGGCGTGGCCTGGCCGGCAGCAGCAGACTGGACCGGCGGCACGCGGCAATCAAAGGGATGGAAACAACATGGCACCGCTACGTGGCGAAGGCGCCAGGACGATCGAGATTCGCAAGCAGAAACGCGCCGACCTGGTTGCCGAAGAACTGAAACGCCTGATCACGCAGAAGAACCTGCGCCCCGGCGACAAGCTGCCGCGCGAGATTGCCCTGCAGCAAATGTTCTCCGTGAGCAAGAGCACGATCCGCGAGGCACTCAAGTCGCTCGAAGTACAGGGCCTGGTCAGCGTGAGCACCGGCCCGTCGGGCGGCGGCACCATCGTCGAAGTGCAGCTGGACCGCACCTTCCAGCTGATGCAGAACTATCTGTTCTTCAAGGACATTGGCATCGCCGATATCTACACCGCGCGCAAGCTGCTGGAACCCGAACTGGCCGCGGGCGCGGTGCCACACCTGACGGAAGAGGATTTCGCCGCGCTGGAACGCACCATCGACCAGTGCGACCCGGCCTCCGCCGCCGCGATCGATCCGCTGAACCAGCGGCAGGAAGACCTGAGCTTCCACGACATCCTGGCAGCCGCCAACCCGAACCCGATGCTGCGCTTTTGCTGCGAGCTGATCAATGAAATGATCCGGCACCTGGTGGTGTTCGGCAACGACACGCCAACGTGCGAACACGAGCGCTTCGGCGCGGCGAACGTCAAGTTCCACAAGAAGATCCTGGCGGCGGCGCGGGACCGCGATGTGGAGAAGGTGCGCACGCTGATGCTGTCGCATATGGAGGAATGCACACGCTATGTTACGCGGATGAATGGCAGGATTAATGGGCGGTTGGTGTTGGATTCGGAGATGCCGCGGCGGGGGAAGGGGGGGCGGGGGGGATAGGGGTGGGGGTATTGGGGAAGGGCTGCAACTGCAACTACAACCCCAACTGCTGAACTACTGAACTGCAAAGTCAAAGGCGGTTTCACCCCCCTGCGGGGGGCGACCTACTTTCTTGTCTTGCCAAGAATGTAGGCAAAGAAGGCTCGCCGGATGGGGCGACACCCCCTCGGGATCCGGCGAAAAGAGCGGCCGGGACCCAAACTCGCATCGCCTTAAGGCGATACTCAAACATGGGTCCCTCTTTTCCGCTCTTTTCACCGGATACCGAGGCGCCCCATACGGCCTGGTACACCTTGACGGCTCGCTTCGCATCGCGCTGGGGTGTGGCCCTCGGGGCCACACGCAGGCGTCGAGCGCTGGGCATTTGTGTCTCCGCCACGCTTTTCCAACCACCGAAAAATCAAGGTGCTTCGGACTTTCGTGTGGGTACTGTATGCGGGTACGAGTGGCCGGCAGCAAAGCGCTGGTTTGCTCCCCTCTCCCATGAAATGGGAGAGGGGAGCTACAGCAGTGCTGGAACTAGCCTGGGCGGGCAGAAGAGCGTCGCCTCACTTCAATCCGCGCTGCCGGCCTTCGCCGGATACTTAAGCGCATTCATCTCCATCTTGGCTTTCACCGCCGCATCCAGATCCACGTCGAGGGCGTTCAGCAACTGCGCCAGGTAGATGGTGATGTCCGCCAGTTCCTGCTCCACATGCGCGCGCTCATCGGTGGACATGATCTCCCGCGCTTCGCCTTCGGTCTTCCACTGGAAGATCTCGACCAGTTCGGCCACTTCCACGCTGAGCGCCATGGCGAGGTTCTTGGGACTATGGTACTTGCCCCAGCCGCGCGCCTCGCCGAATGCGGCGGCGGCTTGCTGGAGGTTCTTGATGTCGATCAGGGTCATGATGGTTCACTGCGCGGGTAATATGTACTGCGTGTATTGAACCACGAATGCGCAGCGATGCGTGGCTGGCAACGGCACCGCCGGAAGCATCCGATCTGCAGAAAACGGCGGCGCTGCCCGGCGCCTAATGCGCAATCACGCGCACGATCTCACCCAGGTGCGACACCAGATAGAGCCCACATCCGATCAGCCCGCCCACGATCGTTCCGTTGATCCGGATCAGCTGCAGATCCTTGCCGATATTCAGTTCGATGACATGCGCCATCTCGCGCGCGTCCCAGTTCCTGACGGTATCGCTGATATGCCGGGTGAGGAACTGGGCGAAGTCGGGCGCCATGTTCCGCGCCGCCTCCTGCATATGCCCGTTCAACGAATTGCGCAACGCAGGGTCCTGCGCCAGCGTTCTTCCCATCCACTGGCCGGAAGCGGCCACCTTGCCGCGCAGCAGGGAATCGCTGCTGTCCAGGTCTCGCCTGAGCCAGTTGCGCAACTCGCCCCACAGCTCACTGGTGTAAGCATTGAGCATTTCGTCGTTCTTCACGAACTGCTTGATCTCCTCACCCTTTTGCAGGAAGGCCGGGTCGCTCTTGAGACGCCCGATCAGGCTCGCCACGGCTTCGTCGAAGTTCCGCCTGAGTGCGTGGCCGGGATCCTTCCCGATCTGGTCGAGCATACTCCGGATCGCGTTGGAGATCATTTCCGAGCCGTTGTTTCCAATCCACTCCGAAGGCAGCACCTTCTCCTTCACCGGATGTTCGCTCTTGAGCCATTCGATGATCCTGGTGGAGATGAAGCTGTGCGTCCCGGGCTCCTGCAGCAGCTTGAGCAACTGGAGGATGCCTTCGTCGAGCAGTTCCTGGTGCCTGCCGTTCCTGGTCAGGCTGTTCAGGATCGCGCCCGAGGATTTCGACAGGTCCACCTTGTCGATGGCGGCGTGGATCGCATCCCTGATGAACCCCTGGATGCGCGCATCCTCCATCACCTCCAGGAGGCCGCTCAGCATCTTGACGGCATAGGCGCCAAGCCGGTCCGTATTGGCGGGGCTGGTCAGCCATTCCGCCACCTGCTGCGCCGGATCGTGCTTCCGGATCAGCGCCACGATCGAGTCTGGGTCCAGGAACTTCTCCCTGACGAACACCGCCAGGTTGTCCGCGATCTCGTCCTTGTGGCTCGGGATGATGGCGGTATGCCGCGACACAAAGGGAATCGGAACCTTCCTGAAAAGCGCCACCACGGCAAACCAGTCGGCCAGCGCCCCCACCATCGCCGCCTCGGCGATGGCCTTGATCCAGTTCACCCCCAGGCCTGGCGGCAGGAACGCCGTCACCCCGAACACTGCCGTCGCAACCAGCAGCAGCGCCAGGGCCCGGCCCTTGTTCCGCTTCAGTTCCTTTTCCTTGTGCTTATCCATGTCGGCGTTGCCAGTTCATGTCGGGTTGCAGCAGGCCTGGATCCATCCCGACATCCCACGTGGGAAAGTCACTCAGGTCGTCCGCAAGGTCCGCGATCACCTCCCGAAGTTCCAACGGCGCCAGCCATTCGTGCGGAATCGCCTCCTCGCCCCACAGCGCGCCCAGCAGGTTGCCCGTGATGGCCCCGGTCGAATCGGAGTCGCCGTCATGATTCACCGCGAGTATGACGCCGTGACGGAAATCGCGGGCAACGAGCGCACAGTAAATGGAAATCGCCAGCGCCTCCTCGGCGACCCAGCCTTCGCCGAGGCGGGCGATGGCATCCTCATGCGCCACGCCGGAACCGGCAAGCTGCTCCGCGTGCATGATCGCCAGCAGCGTTTCCTCGTGGTCCGGCTGCGCGGCCAGGCATGCCTTGGCCGTCCGCAAGGCATCGGGCAGCATCGCCCCGTCAGCCAGTTCGTGGACCAGCGCGGCCAGCACGCCGCCCGTCAGCGATCCGCTGGGATGTCCATGGGTGAGGGCGGCAAGCGCGGCCCCAAGGTCAAAGGCATGCCGGGGCGAGCGCTGATCCGGATGCCGCCACGCGAACAGCCCTGCCGGCGCCACGCGCATGACGCCGCCGCAGCCCTTGCTATGGTTACGCGCCGGCTCACCCACCTTCATCATCGCTTCCAGCGCGGACAAGCAAGTGTTGCCGGGCGCGCGGCGGCTGTGCAGCGAAGCCTGCTGGCAGAGCCATCCTGGCTCGGCCAGGATGAGATCGGCATGCCATGCGGGCCGGATCCCCTGCGTATGCAGCCAGCGCAGATAGGCGCGCGCGACCGCGTCCGGATAGCTACTGACGCCCCGCACCCACGCACGCAACAAACCTTCCGCCGTGAACAACGTCATCTGCGTATCATCGGTGATGGTGCCGATGCCGCCATAGGCCGGCGCGTACTCCGTGATGCCGCCAGCGCCGAAGCGCTCCAGGATCTCCGCGAGCGTCATGAACTCCACAGGCGCGCCCAGCGCATCGCCAACAGCGCCGCCGAGCAGGCAGCCATGGAAGCGGCTGCGCGAAGTCGGGTAGGAGGCGGGGTTCGAAACGGGGTTGGAAGCGGGTTGGATTACAGGCATGTCTTGCTTCATGTCACCTTCGCCTATCGCAAGAGAATCAACTGGGGCACAGCATCGGCGCCGGACCAGATGATCGCGTTCTGCTCAAATTCGGTGCCGAGCGCCTTCGCATCCTCCAGCGGGATACCAAGCACCAGGAAGCTGGCCTCGCCCGGCCATTTGTTCGACGGATGCTCGCCGATGCCGTCGATAAACGTGAGTCCGCGCCGCGTCAGCTCGCACGCCAGCGCCGCCTGGCGGCGTGCATTGGCTGCGTCATCGCAAGCCTGCTGGCTGAACGGATTCCAGGCGGTAATAAATGCGCTGCACGTAACGCCGGATGCATCGTGCAACGCTGCCAGCGGCGCATTGGGCTCGCCGACCCTTAACGTGGCGGGCGCATCGCCGTGGACGTGATAGTGCGTCTCCAGGTAAGCCTGGATGAGTTCGCGATCAATGACTGAGGCAGAAAACAAAAAACCCTCCGTGCAAGGAGGGTCGACGCAGTGCCCGCTTGGTTGTTCCTCAACGACTAAGGAACCACATCCGCTCTCGCGATCCACCTTGCCCGGGTAGGCAGGTTGGCATGGGCGTCGACCCAAATCAGAATGTGAGCGGATTGGAACATGGGGGGTTGGGGGGTGTCAAGGGTGGCACCTTACGCAATCAGTTCCTGGAGGTCTCCGAGCCTGATGGGCCAACTCGCCTAGCGCTACTTTCGCAAAGCAAGGGGCCGGATCGACGGTTCTTGCCCGTCAATCGTGGCTGAACGGGCGCCCGGGTCATACATGAAACAACGTTGGTCCCCACCGCTGCAGTTCGAAAACCTTCACGGCGCGGCGCTGCTCGGCCGTGAGCTCCGGCGCCAGCATTGCCGTTGGCCGTCGTCCCGCTGCCCCGGTCTTCGTCCTCACCAACGTCACCTTGATCTCGGCCAGTCCTTCCATCATGCGACGGGCCGAAGCGTCGGTCCGCAGGGCAATCTTCGCCAAGCTCACGAGCATCAGGCCGAGCACGGTCGCGAAGGTGTGCAGACGCAACGATCCATCGGCCCACTGGTGTGACGGTCCCCAGGGAACCACGCCGCCTTTCTTGGCCCTGCGGAACAGCTCCTCGACGTTCCACTGTCCTCGGAAGGCGGAAACGATTCGCCCGGTGCTCCAGTTGTGCCGATCCGTACACAGCACCCGCCTGCCCAGCCGCGTTCTCTCCAGTTCGCGGCGCAACGTGGCATCGACGTGCCAATGCAAGGTCGGTACCGCTTCGCTGCCGGCGATGGTGGTCACGACGAAGCTCGACAGGTGTTCCCGAGCGAGCGCCTTCTTGACCCGCAGCTCCAACCGGCTGCGCGTGATGCGGCCCTTTTGGACCAACTCCTCCAGCGTGCACAGTTCCACCTTCGCCTTGCGCAGTGCCGTCGCGATCCCGCGTTTCTGGCCCGCCAGCAACTCCTGGCTCTCCACCACGACGAGCGTGCGATCCAACTCGCCGACGGTGGTCCGAACCCGCGCCGCCCGCACGTCGCTGAGCTTGCCCGGCAGCGGCTTCATGGCACCGCGCTGCGCCGCCATCCGCAGCGCCTCCTCCGCGGCCTTGTGTCCCAGCGGCAACGAGATGAGGCTGTAGTAGCCGGCGGCATCGAGATCGAGTTCCAGTTGCGGGCTCCAAAACCCGCCGTCCCGTACCACCGTGCGCTGCGCCGGCCGCGCGCGGCCCTCACCGCTGTCGAGTGCCTCGTGCAACTGCGCCAACCCACCCAGGCACGCCGCGAGCACGGCCTGGTCCGAGCCGTTGCCGGGATACGTCCGATACAACAGCGGCACATGCCCGGTCTCGCTGACCAGGACGCCAAGCCCTACGACACGCAGGTCGCTTCTCTTGCTCTTGGCGTGGCCTCGCCGGGCCAGTTCGCCGGGCGTCTGCGTGTCGATGTGGGTATCGAAGTTCGTCGTATCGAACGCGAGCACGTCGGCGGACAGCTCGAAGCGGGCCACCGCGGCCTTCGCGATGGCCACCTGAGCCTGCTCCAACTGCTCATCGGTCACCTGCTGCGCGACGCGATGAAAGGCCTGACCGGTGAACGCGGACCCCGGCAAACACGACAGCCGCGGCAAACTCGCGTCCAGAAAATCACCCAGCTCGCACTTGGGTCCCGGCGCACACGCACGCTGAATCGCCACAGCCACCGCCAACTCACCCACCGACGGGCCATCCTTGGCGCCAACCCCTGCGCACGCGCGATCAATCTGCCCGACCAAGTCCAGCTGCTCGGCCACCCAGATCAAGGCTCCGACATCGCCGACCCCGCGCGTGCCCACCGTCTGGGTCGCGCTCAGATCCGCCACTCGCGGCGGCTCGGCCGGTCCCAGCACGACCTGGCGTGCGACGGAACGGCCCCGCTCGGCGTCCCACACCGACTGCGCGGCAATACGGTAGCGATGGCCGTTGACTTCTCGTTCGAAGATGTGCATGTTCTTTCATGTAGCATCTCAGAGCCAAAGAATCAAGCGAAATCCAGTATCTACGCGGCATTCCGACTCGGTGCCGCCGCGGAACAACACCGAGCTTGCGAAGGTAGGGCTAGTGGCGGCAGGTAGTCGATCAATGCATGCGCAGGCACGTACAACCGAGCACTTACAGGGCAAGCGTATCGAAATAGGGCATCCCGGCCAACCTCAGCCCGGCGCCATCCGGTATCCCATCGCCCGATAGCCCCGCTGCCGCTTCTCCCACATCCGTAACAGCGCCGGATGCCCGCTATCAACGAAGTCGATAATGCGCACATCGGTCTTGGTGGTGTGCTCACGGTGCAACCGTCCAGCGTATTGCTGCAGCGTTCCCTTCCACGAAACCGGCATCGCCAGTACCAACGTATCAAGCGGTGGATGGTCGAAGCCTTCGCCTACCAGCTTGCCTGTCGCCAACAGAATGCGGGGAGCCTCCGGGGGCAATGCATCCAGCTCGCCGATCACGACGGCGCGCTGCTTCTTCGACATCCGCCCGTGCAACACGAACAGCGTCGGCGCCTTCGTCTCCAACTGGGTGCGTATGGCGTCGAGATGCTCCGTGCGTTCCGTCAGCACCAATACCTTGCGGCCCTGTGTGAACGCGTCTTCGGCTTCGGCCACAATCGCAGCCGTTCTGGCCCCGTCCTGGGCGAGGTGCCTGAACACATCCTGAATGCCGGCCGCCAGCGGCAGGTCGATGCGCGTAGTTAGCGAGTGCGGCACCACCTCCAGATCGTGCGGTGCGCTGGCAGGCCTCGCTGCCGTGTACCGGATCGGCCCGCATTGCATGAAGATGATCGGCTGCTGGCCATCGCGGCGGACCGGCGTTGCGGTCAGGCCAAGCACGTACTTCGCCTTGACCTTCCGCAGGATAGCGTCGATAGACGCCGCGCCAACGTGGTGGCACTCGTCAACGATAACGTGGCCGTAGGTCTCGACCAGCGGATTGACCTCATGCTGCCGGGATAGCGATTGCATCACGGCGATATCAATCTTGCCGGTTGGCCTCGCCTTGCCTCCACCAATGGTGCCCAACACATCCTTGCCGACGCCGAGAAAGACTTTCAGGCGCTCCTGCCACTGCTTGAGCAATTCGGTGCGATGCACAAGCACCAGGGTATTGACGCCCCGCCGCGCAATCATGGCTGCTGCCGTCACCGTTTTGCCAAAGGCGGTCGGCGCGCACAGTACGCCGGCCTCGTGGTGCAGCATGGCAGCCACGGCTGCCTCCTGGTCCAGCCGCAGCACGCCGGCGAACTTCACCTCAAGAGGGGCACCGCTATGTCGCTCATCACAAATATCAGGACGAATGCCATTGTCTCGAAGCAACTCCTGCGCGGCATCGAAGCAACCGCGCGGCAGCGCGATATGCTGAGGATAGTTCTCCGCACAACCGATCACGCGCGGCTTGTCCCACACTGACATCCGCATGGCCTGTGCCTTGTAGAACTCCGGGTTCTGGAATGCGGCAAGGCGGATCAGGCGGTTCGCCAACGCCTGCGGCAGACGCGACTTCTCGAAGTAGACGAAATTCGCCAACGTCACGGCAAGGGACTCCGGCATCGGCAGGGACAGCTTGCTTGTCGTGGATGATGTGGACTTCCACGGCGCCCCCAAATCCTCTTCGTCAATGAACGTCACGTCCAGAGGATGCGCTCCACCGGTGGCAAGCAGGATAGCGGGCTCAATGTCGTGCGGCGCCATCGTCCGGACAGACGACAGGAATGCCCACTGATCCGGATAGGGCTGCAAGTCGGCGTCGACAAACACGCTGCAGCCACTCTCCCGGGGCTTCTTCTGAAGCGGCAGGGCGATCAGGTTTCCAAATCCGCCCTTCGGCATCGTGTCCTGGTTCGGGAACAATCGGTCATACGATTCGAGCTTCAGTTGCCGCGTGCGCGCGCATGTATGACTGATGATCGCCGTGCCAAGACGGCGGGCATCGCGTGCCGAAACCTTATGGGTGAAGAAAACCCAGGCGTGCGCCCCTTGACCGGAACGGGAGATCTCAAGAGCGGCGGGTACGCCCAGTTCGCCGCAGGATTGAATGAAGGCGCGGGCATCGTCCCGCCATTCGGCCTTGTCGAAATCCACGGCGAGGAAGTAGCAGGTGTCGTCCTCCAGCAGGGGATAGACGCCTACGGTGTGCTCACCGGCCAGGTGGTCGTAGATAACCGATTCCGACAGCGGGATCAGCAGACGGTTGCCGCAGTCCGAGCATTTGATGCGCGGCTTGTCGCAAACGCCCGTGCGCCACTCGTTGGCGCATGCCGGAGCGTAGCCAGAGCGGCCAGTG
The DNA here is from genome assembly GCF_057814235.1 of Cupriavidus sp. F041. NCBI lineage: Bacteria > Pseudomonadati > Pseudomonadota > Betaproteobacteria > Burkholderiales > Burkholderiaceae > Cupriavidus > Cupriavidus sp. F041. Next base: position 4,311,737 of record NZ_JBVASY010000002.1, on the reverse strand, counting down.
GTTTTGCTTTCCCAACGAACCGGATAGGCATCGGTTCGTCCGCGGAACAGGCGGCGAAACAATTCGACCTTGTCGCCGGTGGATAGGCGCGAGGTTTCTGCTTCGGGGACTGGCGGCACTGGCACGACGGGCAAGCGCCATTCGATGCCGTGTTTTTGCAGCAGCGCAATCAGGCGAGCGTTTTCGGCCTGAAGCGCGGCTACGGGATCGCACTCATTCATCTACGCCGAACTCGGCAAGGAGTTCGCCCATCCCGTCGCCCACGCCGTAGCCAATGTCCCGGCAGAGGTCGCTTACAGCTTCAAGGCGCTTTCGCAGCGGCTGCCGTTGTGCCTCAGGCAGGCTTTCAATGGCGGCCAAGGCCTGCCCAAACATCCGCACCAGCGCATCCAGGTAGCCAGCATCGTCCAAAGCAACGTCGCTGCTGAACGCACCTCCCTGTTCACAATAAAACACCATCAGTTCGGCCAGCCCCTCCGGCTTCCCTATCGCCTTCTTATAGTCCGAGATCGCTTTCTTCGCCTTTGCAACTGATGTGGGCTGGTTCTTAAACAAATCAGGGTAAATCCAACGGTCAATGACAGTCTTGTAGGGCTTGAGCACATCGGCCCCGAGCCCGAAGCGGGCATGCAGGAAAGCCTGGTTGTCTTTGCTGGCGGCGTACATGTCTTGCATCAGGCTCAGCAGGCCGGCACGGTCGAGGTCGGCCAGTTTTGTCCTGACATCGATCCAGGTAGTCGTGGTTTTCTGGGTAGCCATTTCAATAGCGCAGTGTTTTTCGACCAGCCCGCACCTTAACGCATGCTGCCATGCGCTGCCAGCCGGCGCCGCGGTGACGAAGCATTTCCGATGCGCGCCCTCATTACTCCTTAGTGCCGGCGTCAGGAAGAATGAATTGCTTCCTGAAGAGCCGCTCGGCTTCGCGCAACCCCTGCTCCGTGAACACCACCGACTTCGACTTGTTCACGGGGTTCGCAATAAAGCCCCGTTCGTGGAGCCGGCTCAAAGCCTCCCAGTCAAAGCCCTTCCATGCGCGGTCATCGTCATGCAGGGTCAGGTAGAGCAGCCCCAGGACAGCATCATCGATCGCATCGGTGTTGAGTTGATCGGCGTTCATGCTCAGTTCTCCTTCTTGCGCGGTACCAGCGGTCTACGGTGGGCGACGCTGACAGGCGTCTTGGTCCTCTTGGCAGTTTAGCGAGAGTTATTGCAGCAGGTGCACCGGCACATATCAAAGCGCTTAGGCATCATGACTCACTTTTGTGCATTCCCTCACCGCGCTCGAGTGATCCCTCGGATCCAATTCAAGTCGGCACTCGGTTCGTGATCTGCCATGCGTACGGCAGTTCAGCGTGCATCTACCTCAATGAGGCGCGCACAGCGCTTCTCAGCACACACCCTATATTGGCAACCGAACATAAAGCGCCAGCCGCCAGTGCTAGCGTCGTCTCATGCTAGCGGGCTGAGTCGACGCCACAGGCCATTCTCCAGCAGGGGAAAAAAGATGAGCAGGATCTACATCCCAACCGCCGCGGCCGATAACTGGGCTCCCTTCCTTGCAGATCTGGTGAAGCATTGGAAAACCCGCTACACCTCGCGCACATTGGCGCATTGCTGGCAGGACGCCGAAGGCTTTCCCGCGGAAGTCGCCAATGCCATCGAAGCCTATCCGGTGCTGCGAGGCACAGCCATGCTGCCCGCTTTCCCGGAGCACCAGGCCGCGCTTGCGCGCCGCACCAAATCGCAGAGCGACATCCGGGTACTGGGCAAATGCGACGGCCAACTGATTTCCTTCGCTGTGGAAGGCAAAGTTGGCGAACCCTTCGACCGCACGCTGGCGGAGTGGCTGGAATCGGGAACGCCGGGAAGGCGCACCCGCCTCAACTTCCTCGCCGAAACGCTCGGCCTGCTGGAGATCCCCTTATCGATCCGGTATCAGTTGCTGCGCAGAGCCGCCTCCGCGATCCTGGGAGCGGAACGCTTTAACGCGGATCACGCAGTGATGCTCGTTCACTCGTTCAGCCCGACCAATGCCTGGTTTGAAGACTATCGGGCGTTCGCTGCGTTGTTTGGGTTGGATGCGAGGCCTAATTGCTTTTACAGTGCGAAGAGGCTGCCGAAGACGGAGCTGCATCTGGGGTGGATTTGTGGGGCTTCGGGGTATTTGGCGCGGTAGGGCGGCCCACTAGTCCTCGCCTTCTCGCCACCAGCAGTACGTCAACGGATCGTCAGCTTCGCACAGCGTTGCGCGCCAACGGTGCGTCCATAGCCCCGCCGATCGCTGCCTCGCAGGGCGCAACGCATGCGCCTACTTTCCATTTTGCCGACATCGCAGCCCAACTAATGCCGCAACCCGTTCTCGGGCCACTGCGGCGGATCGCTCCTTGCCACTTTTCCGGGCACCTCCTACAATTGTTTCCGATCGCCCGGAAATATTCTGACGTGCAGGATCGATTGGGGGAAGGTGCATATGCTGACCATTGAAAACTCAATCTCTGTGGCCGAAACAGCCTACATGGCCGACGTGACAGACAGGGACATAAACCGTCTGGTTGACGAGGACATTCTGCCGAGGGCGTTGATCATCCGGGGGGCTGGCCGACGGCTGGCACCGCTAAGCGCACCGTTTGCCACGTTCTATTTCAAGACGAGCGAGGATCTCACCAAATCGGCTCGCATTCGAGTGATCTCGAAGCTCATCGAGCGCCTGGCCAAACGATCAGACTTTGATCAGTTCCTGACCCTCAGCGAACGACTGAGAAACGTCAATTTTGACTGGAAAGTTTCAGAGCAATCCTGGTCGGTAGTGCTATCGCCCTTCGTCGACGCGGCATATAAGCGGTCAGTCCGCTCCAGCGAGGCAACGAGCCACGTCGTCGAAGACCCGGATGTCATGGGCGGACTTCGATGCTTCGCCGGGACTCGCGTCCCGGTCGCAAACGTCCTTGCCGCACGCGATGATGGTATGACATTCGCAGAACTGAAGGACGCCTATCCGTTCCTGACGGATCGACTGATCGAGGATGCGGAGATCTATCTCAAATCGCATCCGCACCCTGGGCGGCCGCGGCGTTTGTCCGAGGCACATCCCGACTTGCGACTTGCAACCGAGGCGTTCAGCGAATCGACGCGCGGGCACAACTCCTGACGGCAAAATACCGGTTCCTGATCGATGAGTGCCTATGGCCAAATCTCGTTCAGCAGGCGGCTCAGAGAAGCCACCGGGACACAACCTGTGTTCGGGATCGCGGGCTCAGTGGGATGAAGGACCATGAGTTAATCCGGTAAGCAGTCGATCACGACTACACGCTCGTCACCCATAACGCCGCGGACTTTCGCGGACCGCTCGGCGGACCACCGGGCGGTCACCATACGCGCCAGCCCCCGTTTGCGCAAGGCGGCCTGCCAGTACGGGTTGAACAGGCTCGAGCACGCGAAGCGGTCGGGTACGCGGGCCAATAGCCGAGACCAGCATTACCCCTTCGTCAGGCCGTCCCACGTGGGCCTATTTTGGTGCAATATTGCACACATTATACCGCCCGCTTTCTCGGTTATCGCCGGACTACGGTCCAGCGTGCCGAGATAACGGTGCGAGCCATGGAACTCATAACAACAAATTGACGAGGGGTTGAAGTCGATGCAGGGCCAGGAAGCAAAAGTCGAGGGCGAAACCAGTTTCTCACCACGCTGCATCTCGATCGATCTCGAAGTCGGAGTCCACGATCAGCGCATTCACCAGTTTGCAGCTGTGCGCGGCGACACAGGGGAATCGCTCGTCCATCGGCGTGGCGAGCTATTTGCGGCACTGGAGAAACTCGATTCGTTCTCCCGTGACGGTGCCTTTGTTCTTGGCCATAACCTGATCGCCTTTGATCTCCCCCACTTGGCGGCTGCGCGAGCCAATTTGCACCTACTCCAATTACCTGCGGTTGACACGCTGCGAATCAATCCTCTGGCTTTCCCTCGCAACCCCTATCACCATCTGGTCAAGCACTACCAGGATGGACAATTGAAGCGGGGCAGGCTCAATGATCCCGAGTTGGATGCGCGTCTGACGCTGGAGGTGTTTCGTGATCAGCACCGGTCCCTGCAGGCGCTCAATGGCACCAATTCTGATTATCTCGCCGCCTGGCACTGGCTGACGACAATCGACGGACCAGATTCCGGACTGAACGCCTTCTTCATCACGGTGCGCCGCAAGCTCAGACCAACAAACGAGGAAGCGGCGGCGGCAATCGAGCGCCTGCTGGGTCGTGATACTTGCGCTACCCATCGCCGCCATATCCTGGCGGACGCGAAGCGGGAAGGCTGGGCCCTCGCCTATGCAATTGCCTGGCTCTCCGTGGCAGGCGGAAACTCCGTGATGCCGCCCTGGGTACGCCACCAGTTTCCAGATGCGGGGCGGCTGGTCAAGCTGCTCAGGGACACGCCGTGCGAAGATCCCGCCTGCGCGTGGTGCCAGGAGCGCCACAACGCTGTAAAAGAACTGGTCCGCTGGTTTCCGACACTTACCAGCTTTCGCCCAGAGCCAATGGACGCGAATGGCAGGCCCTTGCAGCAGAGCATCGTCGAGGCCGCGATGCGCGGCGAGCACGTCCTCGGAATCTTGCCTACTGGCACCGGCAAGTCGATCTGCTACCAAACCCCGGCGCTCTCGCGCTTTGACAAAACAGGCGCGCTGACGGTTGTCATTTCCCCACTGGTTGCGTTGATGGCAGACCAGGTTTCCGGCCTGGAAGCGAAAGGCATCACCTGCTGCGCAGCGCTAAACGGCTTGCTTTCCATGCCGGAAAGGGCGGACGTTCTGGACCGGGTCCGACTAGGCGATATCGGCATCCTGATTGTCTCGCCCGAACAACTGCGCAATCGCGCCCTTCGCAAAGCGCTTGCACAGCGTGAAATTGGCGCCTGGGTTCTGGACGAAGCACACTGCCTATCCAAATGGGGTCATGATTTCCGCCCGGACTATCGCTATGTGGGCCGCTTCATCAAGGAGCGGGCCGGCCAAGGCCCCGTACCGGCGGTACTCTGCCTGACCGCGACAGCAAAGCCGGATGTCATGGTTGACATTCTCGATCACTTTCGCGAAAAAGTGGGCGTCGATCTCCGGCTTTTCAATGGCGGCGCCAATCGCGACAATCTTGAGTTCTCGGTCATACCAACGACGTCCGAGGCCAAGCTCGATCATATTTCCCAGGTACTCGCGTCAGAGCTTTCCTCGGAGAGCAAGGACGGCGCGATCGTCTACTGCGCAACCCGAAAAAGAACCGAGGAGGTGGCAGGCTTCCTGTGCGAGAAGGATATCCATGCCGAGTACTTCCATGCGGGACTCGCGCCGGAAACGAAGAAGAGCGTTCAGGAGCGATTTATCCGTGGCGATCTGCGCGTCATCACGGCGACCAATGCCTTTGGCATGGGCATAGATAAGCCCGACGTCCGGCTGGTAGTCCATGCCGATATCCCGGGTTCGTTGGAGAACTACCTGCAGGAGGCCGGTCGCGCAGGGCGCGACCGCAATGCGGCGCGGTGTGTTTTGCTTTACGCGACGGACGACGTGGAGCGGCAGTTCAGTATGTCTGCCCGTTCCCGGCTAACTCGCGCGGAGATACAAACGGTTCTCCGATCACTTCGGAGCCTGGATCGCAAAAAGCGCCTGGGCGGCGAGGTCATCGCTACGGCAGGCGAGATACTCGCGGAAGACCAGGACGGGAATTTCGATCGAGATTCGGCCACCGACGACACGCGCGTGCGTACCGCGATTTCCTGGCTCGAAGAGGCCATGCTGCTAACGCGCGAGGAAAACCAGGTAGAGATCTTCCCCTCCTCGCTACGTGTGGGCTCTAGCGAGGAAGCCAAAGAGAAACTCGCCGCGGCGCACTTGACCGACACCTATCGCCAGAAGCTGATGGCTCTGGTCGAAGCGTTGCTAGGGGCGAACGCGGACGAAGGAATCTCGACGGACGAGCTGATGGGGATATCGGGCCTCAGTGCCGAAAAGGTGCGCGCAGCGCTCTTCGACCTGGAACACCTTGGTATCGCCAGCAATGACACCGCATTGACGGCATTCGTTCACGTCGCGGTGGAACGCTCCTCCATGAAGCGGCTGGAAGAAGCCCAGTCCATCGAACGGGCGCTGATCCTGCTGCTGCGCGAAGCGGCCCCGGATCTCGGCAAGGGCGAATGGTCCGTGCTACAGCTACGACGTACGGCCCAGCGTCTGAAGGACGACGGTCACCCCACTGCCTTGCCTGAGAAGGTCTGGCGCCTTATCCGGAGCATCGCCAATGATGGTCGCACGGACGAAGGAGGCATGGGTAGCATGCTCGTACGGCGCCTGGATGCGGAGAGCATCGGGATCCAGCTTCAGCGCTCCTGGGACAGCCTGGACAAGACGGCTGAGCTGCGGCGTACCGCAGCCGAACGCCTGCTAAAACATCTTCTGTCCTGTACTCCAGGCGCAGCACGCGGCACGGACGTACTTGCCGAGACGACGCTCGGCAAGATGCTATCGGCGATGCAATCCGACCTGGTGTTCCGAGCACAGGTCAAGGAGCCGACCAAATTGCTCGACCGCGCATTACTGTGGCTGCACGAGCAGGAAATCATCCGCCTCAACAAAGGCTTGGCGGTGTTCCGGCCCGCCATGACGATTCTGCTCGACAAGGAAAAGCGCGCCTTCGTGAAGGCAGACTTCGCGCCGCTGCAGATCCACTACGACGAACAGGTCACGCAGATTCATGTGATGTCCGAGTACGCCCAGCGCGGGCTGCAGGCCATCGCCGATGCGTCGAAGCTCGCAATGGAATACTTCAGCCTGGCACGGAACGAATTTCTGCTGCGCTGGCTTCCGGGGCGCGATAAAGAACTGTCCCGGCAAACCACGCCGGACTCCTGGCGCCGCGTCGTCGAGGCACTCAACAACCCGACCCAGCAACGCATCGTCACAGATGAACGTGAGCAAACCAATGTCCTGGTACTCGCCGGCCCAGGCTCCGGCAAGACGCGCGTGCTGGTACATCGCATTGCCTATCTGGTGCGGGCCAGACGCGAGAATCCACACGGCATCCTCGCGCTCGCGTACAACCGGCACGCGGCGGTGGAGATTCGAAAGCGTCTGTCCGCCCTGATCGGAGACGATGCGAGAAGCGTAACGGTATTGACCTGCCACGCATTAGCCATGCGGCTTGTCGGCGCCAGCTTCGCGGGACAAGCCGAGAAGGCCGACAGCGACCGCTTCCGGGAAGTGCTTCAGCAAGCCATCAAGCTGCTCGATGGCAGTGACCTTCCACCGGACGAGGCCGATGAGCAACGGCAGCGGCTATTGGCCGGCTTCCGGTGGATCCTTGTCGACGAGTACCAGGACATCGGCACCGAGCAATATGCACTGATCTCCGCCCTCGCGGGCCGCACGCTCCAGGATGAAGAGAGCAAGCTCAGCATCTTCGCCGTGGGCGACGACGACCAGAACATCTATGCGTTCGATGGCGCCTCGGTCGAGTTCATCCGCCGCTTCGCCGATGACTATCAAGCCAAGCCGGAGTTCTTGATCGAGAACTATAGGTCGACAGCCCACATCATCGACGCTGCCAATACGGTCATTGAGCCGGCATCCGAGCGCATGAAGATGGCGCAACCCATTACCATCGACCGCGCCAGGCGGAGGGTGCCGCCAGGCGGTGAGTGGCAGGCTCGTGACCCCGTTGGACAGGGCCGTGTTCAGATATTGCCCGCCGGCGATTCGTTGGCCTCGCAAGCGCTCGCGGCGACTGCGGAACTCAGGCGCATTGCCTCCCTCGACAGGGCGTGGAGTTGGACCAACTGCGCAGTCATCGCCCGGGAATGGAGCCATCTTGAACCGCTTCGCGCCTACTGCGAGTTCCTGGACATCCCGGTGCAGATGGCCGATGAGGAATCCACAAATTTCTGGCGCTTGCGTGAAACACAGGTGATGCTGACCTGGCTGCGCAGCACCCCCGGCAACCTGGTCGATGTCGCTGCCATGCTGAGTTGGCTTGGCGAGCAAGAAGATGGCCCCTGGTGGGTGCTGCTACGAGAGGCAGTGAACAGCTACGAGCTGGAGATTTCGGGCGCGGACCTGCCAAAGGGCCACTTCACTGAGTGGCTTGCCGAATGGGGGCGCGAAGTAAAGCGACGCCAGACCGGCCTGCTTCTGCTGACCGCACATCGCGCAAAGGGTCTTGAGTTTGAGCATGTCGTAGTGCTTGATGGCGGCTGGGACAGGGTTGGGAAAAACGAAGACGCCGATGCGCCTCGACGGCTGTACTACGTTGCCATGACGCGGGCAAAAAGCCTGCTGTTTCTGTGCCGTCTGGCCGGCGGCAACAAGTTCGTTGATGCGCTCGCGGGTTCAGGCAGCACGATGCGGCGAGCGCCAACGCAGTTGCCGAGCCCTGTCGCAGCACTGTCGACTCGATATCAACGCCTTACGCTTGGTGACGTGGATCTGGGGTTTTCCGGGCGTCGCGAGCCAACCGATCCAATACACCTCGCAATCGCAGCGCTGCGCCCCGGCGATGCTCTCCAAGTGCGTTGCGACGATGACAGGTGGGAGTTGTTGAGTCCCTCTGGCATCGTGGTGGGGCGCCTGTCTCGCCGCTATCGATCACCATCGCGGGTTGTGCGCGTCAGGGGGCACGTGCATGCCATTGTCGTACGACGATTGGACGATGAGGAGGACGGCTTTAGGCAGCATATCCGATGCAAGGAGTGGGAGATTGTGGTGCCGGAGCTGGTGTTTGAGGGGTAAGGCACCATGGGAGATGGCGGCGCACGCAGCCCTGGAAGGCTCCGTGATTGTCCTTGCCAGGAAGCAGGGGTGGCGCGCCGCGCCTGAAGCTGTTGCCCTCTATTTTTTCCCGCTCGATGCCAGCCCGTTCACCCGGGCCACGACACGTTCGGCGGCGATGGGCACAGTGCGGTCAGGCAGCCGGGCCAGCCCCAGGTAAAGATCGATGTGCCTCCAGACGGCTTCCCAGGAGGACTCGTTGATCCACGGCAGGTTGAGCGCTTCATAGATCGGCACCCAGGTCTCTTGCCCTTCATGCCGACGCCGCACCGACAACGCCGGGCTGAACTGGTACCAGCCTTGCTCGAAGCGCTTGAACAGCATGCGGTTATACGCATAGTCACGGTCCACTTCGTTTCTCGCCAGGACACCGGACAGGTGCTGGCGCTTGTTACGCTCCGGCCGCACCACATGAGCGGGCAAGTGCTGCCAGGCCTCCAGCAGCGCCTGCGTTTCAAAAGCACCGTTAGGCTTACGGTGGATGTGTGTGAATCGCGACTTGAACAATGCGCACATCGTCTGAAACAGGAAATACTCGGACAAATGCCGGTCGATGCGCACCAGCCGATCACCGTTATTGACATCGATGCTCGGCGGCGCCAGCAATTCGTAGAGCGCCGCGAAAGGGCCTGCAGCGAACTGGGGCGAGCGGAACGCTTCCAGCATGGCCCAGTGCAATGCGTTGCGGCCATAATGGTCAACGTTCTCGCGATCCGCGCCGCGTTCCAGCAAAGCCTCGACCAACGCCACATTGCCGGCGGCAGCCGCGGCCATGAGCGGCGTCTGGTTCATCGGCAAGCGGTGCTCGATGCCATGGCGTTCGCATTGCCGCAGGATCTCCTTGAAATTGCCAGCGAAATAAGACGCAAAGCTCTTCCGCGCAAGGCCGCTGCGTTGCCCGGCAAAATGCTGTGCGGCGGCAAAGCCGGCCTCCTGCACGAGCCATGCCGCGAGCACCGGCTCATCATGGCTGGCCGCAATCTCAAAGAGCTGCTGCTTGGGCTTGGCGCCCGGCGCCTGCTCCCGAAACACCTTGAGCAGCAGTTCCTCCACCTTGGCCTGGTCGAACACTGGCCATGGCGGTGGCGCTTGCTTGAGGATGCCGCTGCGGATGGCGTCGGCTTGTTCCTGCTTGCCCTGCAGCTCGAGCTTTCTTGCCTCCTTCTGCCAGTCTTCGAGTGTGGCTTGCCGCGCCTCCACCTTCGCCTGGCCGCCCTGTGCCAGTTCGAGCAAGCCGAACAGCGGATGCGCGGTATCGGACTCGATCAGGTAGAGGTTCTTGATCGCACGGGTAAGCGCCACGTAAAGCGCGTTGACGAAGAACTTGTAGACCTCCAGCGACTTGTCGCTCTTGTCCTTGGCACGCCGGTAGGCCAGTGTGTCAGCGACCAGGTCTTGCTTGTCGACCCCATCAGCAATCTCGGCAAACTCGCCACGCTGGTCGGAGACAAAGCGATAGAGCACGATATTCTCATATTCCAGCCCCTTCGCCTCATGGATGGAAAACAGCAGGGGCGTGGAAAAATGCTTTCTCGCTTCGGCCTTGTCCTCATCGCGCAACACCAGCACGGCGCACTGCGTGGACTGGCGGATGCTCTGGTCAAGTTCGCGCTTGACGTTGTCCTTGTCCGGAAGCAGCACCACCTGGCCAGCGTCACCGCCCACCGCGTCAACCAGGAAGTTGCTCTCCCGGTCGATGGAACCGAAGCGGCGATGCTTGACCTTGAGCAGCGTGTTGGCAACACGCGTTGCCTCGCTGCCGTTGCGGAAATTCGCGGCGAGCACGCGCAGCGCCTGCTGCTCGGCAAGCTGCGGGTCATGCCAGAACAGGCTCTTGACCTGGCTCCAGCTGAAGAAGTTCGGGTGCACGATCTGGTTGGAGTCGCCGCACAAGAGGAACTGGCCGGGCTTCCTGAGGGTCTTGAGCACCAGCGCCAGTTGCACCATGGTGAGGTCCTGGACCTCATCGATCACGATGAAATCGTACTTGGCATCCGCCAGCGGCTGCCACTCGCGGGCCACCAGATTGAGGTCGTAGAGGCCGCTCTGGGCCAGCCATGCGCGATACCGCTCGAACAGGTCGTAGATGCGCCCTCGCGTGTCTTCAGCAAAAATTGACTGCCGCACGCCCAGCGCCAGGTAAGCATCGCGATCCAGCACACCGTGCGCCCCGGCGGTGATCACACCGCGGATCTCCTCGAAGGCCTGGTGTCCGTCAATATCGCGGAAATGCTGGCGCTGGCGCTCAAACCACGCCGCAAAGTCGCGCCAGCCCGCCTCGCGGCCAGCCGGCATGCGGATCGACTCGACGAACTCCCGGTACGAAAGGAACTCCGCCTCCTGGGCGGGATGCTCGAAGCCGTTGGCGTAGTATAGATCGCGGGCATTGCGGGCCAGATAGGCGGAATGCGTGACATACAGCGTCGACCCCTCCGCATGCTTCAGCTTTTCCAGGGTCAGCGCGGTCTTGCCGCTGCCGGCGGAGCCAACCAGGACGAGCGGCGCGGGCTGGCGGTAGACAGACTCCTGGGCATCGTCGAAGGAGATCGGCTTGTCCAGCAAGTGGATGTCGGTACGCTCTGGATGCAGGTAGCGCACAGGCTCGGCGTCGCGCGCCGCCTCGGCCGCGTCGATGTCAGGGATCTTGCTATCGTCGATCTCCGCGCCCCGCAGAAAGCGGCTGTTCCGATAATCGTGGTGCTCGATCACCTCGAGCATCAACGCACAGGCCTGCCCGTCGTGGCGCACCAGCGAGAACAAGAGGCGATTGGCATCGTCCAGCCGGGCGCGGTAGAACTTGCCATGCGCAGGACCGGTCAGTTTCTTGACCTGTGCCGCGCGGAAATCATCGCGGCCAATGGCTTCCGTGACCTTGCGGTAGGTGCTCTTGACCCGGGAGACGTCGAGGCCGATGTATTCAAGGATCTTCATAACGTGCTGATGCCACGGGGCGCGACCCCAACGGTTTGCCAAGGTTGCCATTTTAGAAGAAGGCAGGATCGGGCCAACCTTCCTATCCCAATCGCCAGGCGCCGGGCGCCGGGTAGCCTTGAAAACTTCGGGTGATTCGTCCTTGCTGGTGGACCTCTTTGCTGACGATCCCTACGCTGACGAAGCGCTATCATGGACATCAGATAGTGGATGCTCGCCATTATCGGAGGAGGCTTCCTGAGCCTGCCTCTCTACGAGCATACGAAGGCGGCCTGGCGCGACAGTTGACTGCCGTCTCAACCAGACAAAGAGGAGCGTGAAAATGGTCGAATCGAGAAACGGCCTTTGGTGCCGGACGGGCAGAATACTGGCCGCGGCCGGACTCCTGGCGCTATCGGGCGCTGCCCTGGCCACCGAACAGTCGCAGCAGCGCCAACAAGGCAGGGACGTAAACCAGGCTGCCAAACAGGAGGCGCGCTCTGGCAAGGTCGACTGCCGGGCCGCAAACCAGAAGAGCAACTCCCAGTGCCGGCAGGACAAACGCGACACGAAGCAGGAGGGCCGCCAGGACAAGCGGGACATCAAGTACTGATGGCGAGTACCGGTCTAATGCCGTGCCCGCCAGCGGCGGAGCACGCATCGGCCGCTCTGCGCCCCTTGTGCTGAGCGTGCGCGTCTCGCCCGGTGCCGCGCCGGTGATCCGCAATCGTCACCCGGATTCGCCGCTCCCTTCGTCTTCGACCGTGCGGCACAGCGGCCATGTGACGTTTGCGGCCGATTCCAGCCACGATGTGAATTCTTGCCTACACTGCAAACGGCGGCAGCCGGACAGTCCGGGTGGCGCCGCCATCGCCGTCCGGTCGCGTCCAGGCGTCTGCCCGCCTGAGATCCGCAGGATCGATGCCATCAAGCCAGCCATGACATCGACAAAGACCTCAGCGGGGCAGACATGTCGAGGTGCGCGCCAGTGTTGACTACTTCAATCGATCCGCATGCCGCCGAGGCCCGGCCCCGCCTGCTCGATACTGTCGACCGGGTTTCCGAGATGTGCTTCGGCCTGTTCATGGCGCTGACCTTCGTGGGGGCGGTATCGGCAGTGGCAGCCCCGGCGGATGCCGCCCGCACCATGTTCCTTACGGCCCTCGGCTGCAACCTGGCCTGGGGGCTTGTCGATGCCGTGATGTACCTGGTCCGCACCCTGACCGAACGGGGGCGCAAACTGACGCTGATCAGGGCGGTCCGAAGCGCAAACGACCCGTCTGACGCCATTGCGCGCCTGCGCAATGCGCTTTCACCGACGTTGCGGCCACTGGTGGAAGACGCGGAACTGGAGGCGATACGCGGCCGTATCGCCAGGACAACCGACTGGCCCGAGATGCCCACCTTGGGCGCCCAGGACTTTCTCGCGGCAGCAGCGATCTTCCTGATTGTCGTACTCGCCACTTTTCCGGTTGCGCTTCCCTTCATAATCGTCCCTGAGGTATCGACGGCGCTCCTGGTATCGCGGGTCCTGACCATCGTGATGCTGTTCGGCGCCGGCCTCGCCCTTGGGCGCCATGCCGGCTTCGACGGCTGGATCGCAGGCCTGGCCATGACGGTGCTGGGCGTCGCGCTGACCGTGGCCATCATCCTGCTGGGAGGCTGAGCATGTGGGCCGCCCGGCTGGCCGCGCACTGCCTCCTGCTGGCCGCGGCAACCGCGCCCCTGCATGCGCGCGCAGCCGGGGAAAGCGAAAGCCAGCCACCCGCGGCGGAAGCACCCACGTGGAGTGGCGCGGTTTCGGCTTACCTCAACCTGCCGAGCGGCAGCGAAGCCTATGTCACCGGTATCGCCATCGCCAATCGCGGCGCCTTGCACCTGGAAGCACGGAGCAACTATGAAGGCAAGGACGCGTACTCATTCTTCGCCGGGTACAACCTTGCCGCCGGCGAAGCCGTGCGCCTCGAGGTCACGCCGATCCTGGGGGCGGTCACGGGCAGCACGAACAGCGTGGTGCCCGGATTCGAGGCCACGGTGACCGGCCGGTATGCGGATGCCTATGTCGAGTTCGAATACGTGCCGAACGCCAAGCCGTCCGCCTACACCTACGCCTGGACCGAGCTAGCGTTCCGTCCCGTGGACTGGCTCCGCGTCGGCCTTGCCGGACAGCGCACGCGCGCGTATGAAAACGGCCGCGACCTGCAACGCGGCGTCTTTGCGCAAGTAAAGGGCAAGCGCGTCTCTGCCGCGGTGTACTGGTTCAACCCGACGTCGCATGAGCAGGTCGTCGCGATCTCAGCGGCGATCAGCTTCTGACGAGTCGTCCTAGAAAACTGCACCGAAAGTTCGGTTCCAGACAGATCGCCTCCCGCACAAGGGAATAATGGTCAAAAGCGCGAATCCAGCGCGGCAGGACCTGACCACCTCATTAGAAGAGGGGGCAAAACAATATGAGCCACCAAGCTTTACGAGCCGCAATGATTGCAGCCGTTGCCCTGTTTGTCGCCGCCGGAGCCTATGCGCAAATGCAAGCGAGGCAAGGCGAGGTAAGCAAGGCGCAAAGGATGTCGGTCTGCCTGTGCGTAGCCGACCTCCTTTTCATGGCCGCTCAACAACGCGATATAGGGGTGCCCAGGCAAGATTTACTGAAGAAGCTGAGTCAGGTTGGCGGGGGCGACACGATCTTTCTTTCCACGACCACCGAGGCTACAAACATTGCGTACGACATGCCGCAAATATCGCCGGCGAAATTGAGGCAGTTTCACATCGACAGATGCAGGAAGGAGGACAGATGAAGAACATGGACTCCAGATCCAGTTGGTTGCGTTGCTCCTGCTGCAGTTAAACGCGCCATCTCGCCCAACCTTGCGACAGACATGCCCACACGGCCGCTACATCCCTTTGACGCTCCCGAACTTCGCCATTGACGTACTGATTCCTCCCGAGACAACTGATCGGACACCTCGAATGGAAACTATCCGGCCCTGAGTATCGTCACCGGGCTTGCGCACCAAGAGTCGCGCCTCTAGCCCTACCTTCGCAAGCTCGGTGTTGTTCCGCGGTGGCACCGAGTCGGAATGCCGCGTAGATACTGGATTTCGCTTGATTCTTTGGCTCTGAGATGCTACATGAAAGAACATGCACATCTTCGAACGAGAAGTCAACGGCCATCGCTACCGTATTGCCGCGCAGTCGGTGTGGGACGCCGAGCGGGGCCGTTCCGTCGCACGCCAGGTCGTGCTGGGACCGGCCGAGCCGCCGCGAGTGGCGGATCTGAGCGCGACCCAGACGGTGGGCACGCGCGGGGTCGGCGATGTCGGAGCCTTGATCTGGGTGGCCGAGCAGCTGGACTTGGTCGGGCAGATTGATCGCGCGTGCGCAGGGGTTGGCGCCAAGGATGGCCCGTCGGTGGGTGAGTTGGCGGTGGCTGTGGCGATTCAGCGTGCGTGTGCGCCGGGACCCAAGTGCGAGCTGGGTGATTTTCTGGACGCGAGTTTGCCGCGGCTGTCGTGTTTGCCGGGGTCCGCGTTCACCGGTCAGGCCTTTCATCGCGTCGCGCAGCAGGTGACCGATGAGCAGTTGGAGCAGGCTCAGGTGGCCATCGCGAAGGCCGCGGTGGCCCGCTTCGAGCTGTCCGCCGACGTGCTCGCGTTCGATACGACGAACTTCGATACCCACATCGACACGCAGACGCCCGGCGAACTGGCCCGGCGAGGCCACGCCAAGAGCAAGAGAAGCGACCTGCGTGTCGTAGGGCTTGGCGTCCTGGTCAGCGAGACCGGGCATGTGCCGCTGTTGTATCGGACGTATCCCGGCAACGGCTCGGACCAGGCCGTGCTCGCGGCGTGCCTGGGTGGGTTGGCGCAGTTGCACGAGGCACTCGACAGCGGTGAGGGCCGCGCGCGGCCGGCGCAGCGCACGGTGGTACGGGACGGCGGGTTTTGGAGCCCGCAACTGGAACTCGATCTCGATGCCGCCGGCTACTACAGCCTCATCTCGTTGCCGCTGGGACACAAGGCCGCGGAGGAGGCGCTGCGGATGGCGGCGCAGCGCGGTGCCATGAAGCCGCTGCCGGGCAAGCTCAGCGACGTGCGGGCGGCGCGGGTTCGGACCACCGTCGGCGAGTTGGATCGCACGCTCGTCGTGGTGGAGAGCCAGGAGTTGCTGGCGGGCCAGAAACGCGGGATCGCGACGGCACTGCGCAAGGCGAAGGTGGAACTGTGCACGCTGGAGGAGTTGGTCCAAAAGGGCCGCATCACGCGCAGCCGGTTGGAGCTGCGGGTCAAGAAGGCGCTCGCTCGGGAACACCTGTCGAGCTTCGTCGTGACCACCATCGCCGGCAGCGAAGCGGTACCGACCTTGCATTGGCACGTCGATGCCACGTTGCGCCGCGAACTGGAGAGAACGCGGCTGGGCAGGCGGGTGCTGTGTACGGATCGGCACAACTGGAGCACCGGGCGAATCGTTTCCGCCTTCCGAGGACAGTGGAACGTCGAGGAGCTGTTCCGCAGGGCCAAGAAAGGCGGCGTGGTTCCCTGGGGACCGTCACACCAGTGGGCCGATGGATCGTTGCGTCTGCACACCTTCGCGACCGTGCTCGGCCTGATGCTCGTGAGCTTGGCGAAGATTGCCCTGCGGACCGACGCTTCGGCCCGTCGCATGATGGAAGGACTGGCCGAGATCAAGGTGACGTTGGTGAGGACGAAGACCGGGGCAGCGGGACGACGGCCAACGGCAATGCTGGCGCCGAAGCTCACGGCCGAGCAGCGCCGCGCCGTGAAGGTTTTCGAACTGCAGCGGTGGGGACCAACGTTATTTCATGTATGACCTGGGCGCCCGTTCAGCCACGATTGACGGGCAAGAACCGTCGATCCGGCCCCTTGCTTTGCGAAAGTAGGGCTAGCCCGTCTTTGGGGTAGTAGCGGCCGAACCAGTTGATCATTCGCACGATGTAGCACTGGCGCCCAACCCAGATAGGCACATCCGCCACGAGTTCACTTGTGTAGTGCTGGGGGTCGTCGCTGTAATAGCTACTGCTGTCGCCGTCCCTAACGGTCTCCGGGATCGGGCACTACAGTTGGCAAGCAATCAAACATCAATATTCCTCGCCACCAACGCATTAGACTCAATGAAGTTCCGCCGCGGCTCAACCTCATCCCCCATCAGCGTAGTAAAAATCTGATCAGCCGCAATAGCATCCTCAATCTGCACCTTAAGCAACCGCCGCTGAGTAACGTCAAGCGTAGTCTCAAACAACTGCTCAGGATTCATCTCCCCCAGCCCCTTATACCGCTGCCGAGAAACCCCACGCTCCGCCTCAGACAACAACCACTGCATAGCAGCATGGAAGTCCGTAACAGTCTGCTCCCGCATCTTCTCACCCTCGCCACGGCGCACCTTGGTCCCTTCCGCAATCAACCCCTGGAAGGTCTTGGCAGCCAGCGACAGCGCAGCGTAATCAGCGCCATGGACAAAGTCAGCGTCCAAGTGAGACAACCGAACATTGCCATGATGCCGGCGAGCAATCATCAGACGATGCTTATCCGTCTTCTCATCAAACTGCGCATACACATCCGCCGTGCCATCGTCATTGACAGCAGCCCCAAGCAAAGTCTTGGAATGCATCTCCGACAGCTTGGCCTTCAGCGCAGTAGCTGAAGCCTCAGCCGCGGCAGCGCTATCCAGATCCAGCTCAACGCCATCAGCAATAGCCCGCAGCGCATCGCTATCCACAATCCGCGAGAGCCGGCCGATAACAGCCTCAGCCAGCTGATACTGCCGAGCCAGCTCAGTCAGCGCATCACCCGAAACCTCGGAATCGTCCGGGTTGATCAGCGCTGCCTTCTCCATCGCCAGGCGCAGCAGGTAGGCGTTCAGCTCGTTGTCATCCTTGATATACCGCTCTTCCTTGCCGTGCTTGATCTTGTACAGCGGCGGCTGTGCGATATACACATAGCCACGCTCGATGATGTCAGGCATCTGACGATAGAAGAACGTCAGCAGCAGCGTACGAATGTGCGATCCGTCCACGTCCGCATCGGTCATGATGATGATGCGGTGGTAACGCAGCTTCTCAAGGTTGTAGTCGTCCTTGCCGATGCCGGTGCCCAGCGCCGTGATCAGCGTGAGGACTTCCTGGCTGGACAGCATCTTGTCGAAGCGGGCGCGCTCCACGTTCAGGATCTTGCCCTTGAGGGGCAGGATGGCCTGGAATTTACGGTCGCGGCCTTGCTTGGCAGAGCCGCCTGCGGAGTCACCCTCCACCAGGAAGAGTTCGGACTGGGCGGGATCCTTCTCCTGGCAGTCAGCGAGCTTGCCGGGCAGGCCCATGCCGTCCAGCACGCCCTTGCGGCGGGTCATTTCCCGGGCCTTGCGGGCGGCTTCGCGGGCGCGGGCGGCGTCCACGATCTTGCCGCAGATGATCTTGGCGTCTACCGGGGTTTCCAGCAGGAAGTCGCCGAGGGCCTTGGCGACGAGTTCTTCCACGGGCAGGCGGACTTCGGACGAGACGAGCTTGTCCTTGGTTTGCGAGCTGAACTTGGGCTCGGGCACCTTTACGGACAGTACGCAGGCGAGGCCTTCGCGCATGTCGTCGCCGGTGGTTTCCACCTTGGCCTTCTTGGCGATCTCGTTTTCTTCGATGTACTTGTTCATCACGCGCGTCATGGCGGCGCGCAACCCGGTCAGGTGGGTGCCGCCGTCACGCTGCGGGATGTTGTTGGTGAAGCAGAGTACTTGTTCGTTGTAGCCGTCGTTCCACTGCATGGACACTTCCACGGCGATACCGTCTTTTTCGGTGTTGGCGTAGAAGATGTTGGGGTGCAGGACGGTCTTGCCGCGGTTGATGTATTCAACGAAGCCTTTGACGCCGCCGGAGAAGGCGAAGTCTTCTTCCTTGCCGGTGCGCTGGTCGGTCAGGCGGATGTGCACGCCGTTGTTCAGGAACGAGAGCTCGCGAATGCGCTTGGAGAGGATCTCGTAGTGGAACTCGACGTTGGTGAAGATTTCTTCATCCGCGAGGAAGTGGACTTCGGTGCCGCGCTTGTCGGTGGGGCCGATGACCTTCATCGGGGAGACTTCCACGGGCACGCCGTCGGGGCCGGGCACGGTTTCCACTACGCGGTTTTGCACGGCGCCCTGGGCGAACTCGAGCAGGTGGGCCTGGCCGTCGCGGCGCACGGTGAGGCGCAGCCACTTGGAGAGGGCGTTCACGCAGGACACGCCCACGCCGTGCAGGCCGCCGGAGACCTTGTAGCTGTTCTGGTTGAACTTGCCGCCGGCGTGCAGCTCGGTCATGGCGATTTCGGCCGCGCTGCGCTTGGGTTCGTGCTTGTCGTCGAACTTGACGAGCGGGGGGATGCCGCGGCCGTTGTCGGTGATGGAGATCGAGTTGTCGCTGTGGATGGTGACGGTGATTTCCGAGCACCAGCCGGCCAGGGCTTCGTCGATGGAGTTGTCCAGTACTTCAAATACAAGGTGGTGCAGGCCGGTGCCGTCGGACGTGTCGCCGATGTACATGCCCGGACGCTTGCGCACCGCCTCCAGGCCTTCCAGGATCTGGATCGAGCCTGCGCCGTAGCTGTCTTGCTGTTGCGGTTGCGATTGCGGTTGTAGCTCTTCGGTCATGTTCTCTTACTCACGGCGAATGCGGCGATCTCTCGTCACGCCCGGATGGGCGTGCCCGGATCGGGCCGCATAGCGGGTTACATAAAAACGGCAAAAGGGGCGGATCTCGACGATCCGGCCCCTGGTGCGGCGGGTCTTGCGCGGGCCCCTTGGGGCGGGTGCGCAAGCCGTGGTGTGCCGTTAGATGCTCCGGTTTTGCGTATCTTTGTAGTCCTGTTACCGGCTCATCAAATGCGCATCGGCATGACGACGTACTTGAAGTTGTCGTCTTCCGGCACGGTGATCAGCGCGCTCGAATTGGAGTCGCCGAGGCTGACCTGGACTTGCTCACTCTTGAGGTTGGCGAGCACGTCCAGCAGGTAGGTCACGTTAAAACCGATATCGAGGGCGTCCCCCGAATAATCAAGTTCGAGCTCTTCCTGCGCCTCTTCCTGGTCGGCGTTGGTGGAGCTGATCTTGAGTACGTGCGTATCCAGGATGCAGCGCACGCCCTTGAACTTGTCGGTGGTCAGGATGGCGGTGCGTTGCAGCGCCTGCTGCAGCTTGACGCGGTCGATCGCGAAGGCGTTCTTGTAGCCCTTGGGGATCACGCGCTGGAAGTCCGGGAACTTGCCTTCGACCAGCTTGGAGATCAGCTCGATGTTGGCGAAGGTGAACTTGACCTGGTTGGCGGCCAGTTGCACTTGCACGGGATCGTCGTTGTCTTCGAGCAGGCGTTGCAGCTCAAGAATGGTCTTGCGCGGGATGATCACTTCCTGGCGCGACGGTGCGCCTTCGCTACTGGTGGCTTCAGTGTCCAGTTCCACGCCGCAATAGGCCAGGCGGTGGCCGTCGGTGGCGACCGCCATGACCTTCTTGCCGTCCACCACCAGCAGCATGCCGTTGAGGTAGTAGCGGATGTCTTGCTGGGCCATGGCGAAGTGGACCATGGCGAGCAGGTGCTTGAAGGTCTTTTGCGGCAGGCTGACCGAGGCGCCGAATTCGCTGGCTTCCGCCACCGTGGGGAATTCCTCGGCGGCCAGGGTCTGCAGCGCGAAGCGGCTCTTGCCGGACTGCACGGTCATGCGCTTGTCGCTGAGCGACAGGGCGACTTCGCCGTCGGGCATGGCGCGCAGGATGTCGAGCAGCTTGCGGGCGGCCACGGTGGTGGCTACGTTGTCGCTGCCCACTCCGCATTCGGCGTGCGTGGTGATCTGGATCTCGATGTCGGTCGAGAGGAAGGATACGTTGGACCCGGACTTGCGAATCAGCAGGTTGGCCAGGATCGGGAGTGTGTGGCGGCGCTCCACGATGCCGCTCACGATTTGCAGCGGACGCAGCAGATTGTCTCGCGAGGTTTTGACCAATTGCATTGAATTTATCCTTCGTCGTTTGTAGTAAGCGACCGCGGGTGCGTTTTGGGGTGCAAGTTGCTTTGCACTAACTCGTATGCATTACCAAAATTACTTTGGAATCAACAAGTTAATTCGCCATTGTACCAAGGATAAGCCGCTGCGGTGAAGCGGGAGAAGCGCGACCGGAGGGATAATTGTGCATCACGCATCACAATTGAAACCTGCTTCGGTAACTGGCGACTTTGTCGCCGGCCACCCCCTCCGCCGCTTGTCCCGACTCACCGCAAAGCCTTAGCCCAGGCCGTTTTCATGGCAATGTTCCGGCAATGCCCCGGCGATGCTTCCGATTGATTCATGCGCCGGGCTATGCCCGGCGCGTACCCTACAGTATGCCAGCCCCGCGTGACGGATCTGGTAAACGCTGTTTCACGCCTCGGGTTACCCCTTGAGCGTCTGTTCCAGCACGTGCAGTTCGTGGTTGAGCTGCGCGTCCTTGCTGCGCTCGTCGGCGATCTTGCGCACCGCGTGCAGCACGGTGGTGTGATCGCGTCCGCCGAACAGCTCGCCGATTTCCGGCAGGCTTTTCTGCGTGAGTTCCTTGGCCAGGTACATCGCAATCTGGCGGGGCCGCGCGATATTGGCGGGCCGCTTCTTGCTGTACATGTCCGCGACCTTGATGTTGTAGAAATCCGCGCAGGTCTTCTGGATGTTCTCGACAGAGATCTGGCGGTTCTGCACCGTCAGCAGGTCCTTCAGCGCTTCACGGGTGACATCGATGGTGATGTCCTTGCCGTGGAAGTTGGAGAAGGCGAGGATCTTGCGCAGCGCGCCTTCCAGCTCACGCACGTTCGATCGCAAATGCTTGGCGACGAAGAAGGCGACTTCCTCGGGCACGCTGACGTTCTCGGCGGCGGCCTTCTTCATCAGGATCGCTACGCGCATTTCCAGCTCGGGCGGCTCGATGGCTACCGTGAGGCCGGAGTCGAAGCGCGAGATCAGGCGATCGTCGATGCCGCTGATTTCCTTGGGGTAGGTATCGCTGGTGATGATCACCTGCGCCCGGTTGGCGATCAGGGCCTCGAAGGCGTAGAAGAACTCTTCCTGCGTGCGGTTCTTGCCGGAGAAGAACTGAATATCGTCGATCAGCAGCAGGTCGAGCGAGTGGTAGTAGCGCTTGAACTCGTCGAAGGCTTTTCGCTGGTACGCCTTCACCACATCGGAGACGTATTGCTCGGCGTGGATGTAGCGGATGCGGGCGCGCGGGTTCTCCAGCAACATGAAGTTGCCGATGGCGTGAATCAAGTGGGTCTTGCCCAGGCCTACGCCGCCATACAGATAGAGCGGGTTGTAGGACTTGCCGGGGTTGTTGGCCACCTGGATGGCGGCGGCGCGCGCGAGCTGGTTGGCCTTGCCGGTGACGAAGTTGTCGAAGGTAAGGATGTGGTTCAGACGCGAGCGCTCGTGCACCGAGTCGTTCTGCTGCTGGCCGCCTTGCTGGTGGCCCGGGTGGCCCGGGTGTCCCTGATTACCCGGGTGGCCCTGATTTCCCTGATGGCCGCCTTGCTGCCCGGGGTTGCCGCCCTGCATGGGCTGCTGCGAAGGCTGCACACGGTAGGAGCGGGCGCTGGCTTCGGCCGGGTCCAGCTGCGGCACGTCGATATCGACGATCTCGCCACCCATGCCGCCCATGTTGGCCTGGCCAGCGTTGCCCGGATAGTTGCCGGGGTAGGGCGCTTGCCCGCCGCGCGGGCCGCCCTGCGGCTGCGCGGCGGCCTGGTTCATGGGGCCATAGCCAGGCGCCCCCTGGCCCGGCTGCATGCCGGGCTGGCCGAAATTCTGCGACAGCGGCTGGCCGGACGGATAGCCTGGGCCGGCGTGCGCCGGCGCCATGCCGGGCTGCCCTTGCTGGGGATAGCCGGCGGCCGCCCGGCCCGACGCGGCGGGATCCAGGACGAAGTGAACGCTGACGTTGGCTTCCCAATATTCGCAGGCGAGCGCGGTGATGCGGCCGGAGAACTGGCTTTTTACCCAGTCGAGCTTGAAGCGGTTGGGCGCGGCGATCCGCAGCGCGTGCGCTTCCTCGTCGAAGCCGACAGGCGCCAACGGTTTGATCCACGTCTTGAACTGTTGCGGCGTCAGTTCGCGCTCGAGCTGCGCGGCTGCTGCCTGCCAGAAATCTTGCATTGTTTTGTTGTTCGGTTTTCGCCACGGGTACATGGTCAGTCCGGTCAAATGGACAACAGGCAAGGATCGATGAGGCATCCCTGCCGGTAGTCCGTTAGCCCCGAAAAGCGACCGCAAAAGCGGTCCGCAAATGACCCCGCAGCCCGGGCTCCCTGGTGATCGACGCGACAAGCGGGATCCGCTGACGAGACAGGTGGCGTAACCGCCGCCGCCCGTTGCGCGTCCGTTGTCCGGCATGCCAGGGGTTGTGCCCGGGTTGCGCTTGCGCCACGCAGCCCGTGTGGTGTTTGGACCCGGATTGTACCCCTCGCCCCAAGTTATCCACAAAGGATAAGTCTGTGGATAAGTTGTGAAAAAGCAGTGAATTGTTGTGCACAACCCCAGTTCTGGCGCGGGTTTCCGGGTAGGTAAAACGCCGGAAAAGCCTGACAAAACAGGGACTTCACTCACCCTCGCCGACCCCGGGTGCAACCCCCGCAATAAAAAAACTTACCCACTGGCGATTGTGGACAATGAAATACAACAGGCTGTTGCGTGTTTTTCAGGCAGGGGTGCCGCACACGTCTCTAAACCATCCGTAGTCTTGACACACCGCGCGAAACTCAGTTAAATGGCGGGTTCTGCGATGCCGCAGGGGATCACGTATGCGCATCGCCGGGTCTGACCTGTTCCGTGCGAGACTGGCGCGTTACCTCAGCTTTTTACTAAGCTGAAGCGTGCCGGAAATGGCTGGATTGGCCGGAACAGGCAGCGGGCCGAGCAGGCTGACGGGGTCGGAGCGGATGGGTTGATGAAATCCGGTCCGGCGAGATTCCCTCCCACACCTGCTTCGCGAGTGTCGATGTCCGATTCGTCGGTGCCTTCGATGCGCGAGACACACGGCCGGCAGCAAGATCACCACAGCAGTCGGCAACACCGCAAACCGCGGCAGCCCCATGCGAACCATACGCGGCGGCGCCCGGCTTAACGCCGGAAGCCGGGCGAGCCCAGATCAACCAGAGAGTGCAACATGAAACGTACATACCAACCTTCCGTTACCCGCCGCAAGCGTACCCATGGTTTCCGCGTGCGCATGAAGACCCGCGGCGGCCGTTCCGTCATCAACGCGCGTCGCGCCAAGGGCCGCAAGCGCCTGGCAGTCTAAGGGCCTGGCGACCGGCCACGGTGGCGCTGCAGTTTGCGCCGCCCTGGCCAACCGCCTCGCCTTTTGGACGGCCGGTAGCCTGCCGCCAAGCACAGCTTTTTCGCTAGCTTCGCCCAGCGTGTCTACTTTTGCCTACCCTAAAGCCGCGAGGCTCACAAAGACGGATGAGTTTTCATCCGTTTTTGCTTTGCGCCCGCGCCGCCGCAGCCAGCATTTCGTGCTGTATGTGGGCGAGAACAACCTGCCGCAAGCCCGCCTGGGCGTCGTCGTCGGCAAGAAGTTCGCGGCGCGTGCCGCCGAGCGCAACCTGGTGAAGCGCATGGTGCGGGAACTGTTCCGCCTTCGGCAGGCCCAACTCGCGGGCCGCGATGTGTTGCTGCGCCTGCAGGCAAAGTTTCCGCGTGCGGAATTTGCCAGCCGCAGCGCAATACGCCGGGCGTGCCTGGCGGAGCTGACCGGCTTGTTCGAGGTAGCGGTCCGTCCGCTTGCCCCGCGCCCTGCTGCCCCTTCCGGGGTGTCGCCGCCGAAGTCCGCCGAGGCTGCGCCCACTGAAGTCCCGCCCTCGGGCGCTCCAGCCTGACCAGCCCGCTGCCATGAAGCGAATCCTGCTTGCCCTGCTGCGTATCTACAAGATCGCCCTGAGCCCGTTTTTTGGCTCGCAGTGCCGCTTCCTGCCCACCTGTTCCGATTACGCCCGCGAAGCGATCCTGTGCCACGGCGCCGGACGCGGCAGCTGGATGGCCGCTTGCCGGCTGTGCCGCTGTCATCCGTTCACGGAAGGCGGGTATGATCCGGTGCCACCCGCATCGGCAACCAAGCAAGACCGGGCTTCCGCCGCGGCTGGCCATCCGCCAGTCACGATCCGGCTACCCCGCCCCTGATTTCCTCCGACCACAGCGAGACATGGATATCAAACGCACCATACTCTGGGTCATCTTCTCGATGGCCCTCGTGCTGCTCTACGACAACTGGCAGCGCGCCAACGGTCACCAGTCGATGTTCTTCCCGAGCGCGACGCAGCAGGCTCCGGCAACCGCCGGCGGCGCTTCCGCTCCGCAAGGCGACGTGCCCAAGGCCAATGCGACGGCCGGCACCGCCCCAGGCGCCCCGGTGACCGCACCGGCAGCCGCGGCCCAGCCGAGCGGCGAGAAGATCGTGGTGAGCACCGACGTGATGCGTGCCCAGATCGACACCGCCGGCGGCATCCTCACGCGCCTGGAACTGCTGAACCACCATGAAAAGGACGGCCAGCCCGTCGTGCTGTTCGAGCGCGACCAGACCCGTACCTACATGGCCCGTTCCGGCCTGATCGGTGGCGACCTGCCCAACCACACCACCATCTTCACCGCTACGGCCGGTCCGCGCGACCTGGCCGGCTCGGACAAGGTGGCGGTGACGCTGACGGCGGAGAAGGACGGGGTCAAGCTGGCCAAGACCTATACCTTCCATAAGGGCAGCTACGTTGTCGACACGCAATTCGCCGTGACCAACGACAGCGGCAAGCCGGTCTCGCCGACGCTGTACATGGAACTGACGCGCGACGGCAGCAAGGTCGAGCAGTCGCAGTTCTACAGCACCTTCACCGGCCCGGCGATCTACACCGATACGGACAAGTATCACAAGATCAACTTCGACGACATCGCCAAGGGCAAGGCTTCGGTCCCCGCAGCGGGTTCGAGCGGCTGGGTGGCGATGGTGCAGCATTACTTTGCCTCGGCCTGGATTCCGCAAGCCGGCAAGGAGCACAGCTTCTACGTCGAGAAGATCGACAACAACCTGTTCCGCGTGGGCGTGCAGCAGCCGCTGGGCGCGATCGCCCCGGGTGCCACCGTGACCACCGATGCGCGCCTGTTCGCCGGCCCGCAGGAAGAGCGCATGCTCGAGAAGATCACCCCGGGCCTGGAACTGGTGAAGGACTATGGCTGGCTGACCATCCTGGCCAAGCCGCTGTTCTGGCTGCTGGAGAAGCTGCACGGCTTCCTGAACAACTGGGGCTGGTCGATCATCGCGCTGACGGTGCTGATCAAGCTGGTGTTCTTCCCGCTGTCGGCGGCCAGCTACAAGTCCATGGGCAAGATGAAGGACCTGCAGCCCCGCATGACCGCGATGCGTGAACGCCTGAAGGGCGATCCGCAGAAGATGAACCAGGAGATGATGGCGCTGTACCGCACCGAGAAGGTCAACCCGCTCGGCGGCTGCCTGCCCATCGTGATCCAGATCCCGGTGTTCATCGCGCTGTACTGGGTGCTGCTGTCATCGGTGGAAATGCGCGGCGCGCCGTGGCTGGGCTGGATCCATGACCTGTCGGTGCCGGATCCGTTCTACATCCTGCCGGTGGTGATGGCGGTATCAATGTTCGTGCAGACCAAGCTGAACCCGACCCCGCCGGACCCGGTGCAGGCCAAGGTCATGATGATCATGCCGCTGGTGTTCTCGTTCATGTTCTTCTTCTTCCCGGCCGGCCTGGTGCTGTACTGGGTTGTGAACAACGTCCTGTCGATCGCCCAGCAATGGCAGATCAACCGGATGCTCGGCAAGAGCAAGGCGAAGGCTGCCGTGGCGGTTAAGAGCTGAAGTTGAACCCGGGCCGGCGGGTGGAAAACCCGCCGGCCCGGCACGTGCACCAAAGGGGCCGCTCGAAGCATCAATGGCGGCCTGACTGGAATCCCCCGCAGGCATCGGCTTGCGGGGGATTTTGCTTTTCCGCGGGGTGCTTCGTCGGGTGGTGTTGCCCTGGCAGCAAGGCTCCATGCAGAAAGTTTGCCAAATTTTGCCAAACTCGCTAGGGCCTGTTGACAATCAGCAACGAGTGGGCTGTTAACTTGTGAAGAAATCTGTTTACATCCTGTCTTTTGCGGAAAGACAGGATGCCAAGGTTGATGCTCAGCGATGAACAATACGAACGGATCGCCCCCTTGCTGCCCGGCAAGGCAACGGACCCGGGTCGAACGGCGGCAGACAATCGACTGTTTGTCGAGGCCGTGCTGTGGATGGCGCGTACCGGCAGCCCATGGCGCGATCTACCTCCCGATTTCGGACCTTGGAACAGTGTGTACCAGCGCTTTGCCAGATGGTCTCGGGCGCAGGTGTGGCACATGGTGTTTGCTGAGCTTGGGGGCGACGCCGACTTCGAGGAAGTCTTCATCGACAGCACCATTGTGCGTGCCCACCAGCATGCCGCCGGCGCGCCCCAAAAAAAGGCGATCAGGCGATCGGCCGCTCGCGTGGCGGATTGACCACCAAGATTCATGCGCTGGTCGATGGATTGGGTATGCTCGCGCGCTTTCGCCTGACCGGCGGCCAGGCCGGAGACAGCCCCGAAGCGCTGCCTTTGCTTGACGAACTGAAGCCCGCCAGTCTGGCCGCCGACAAAGCCTACGATTCGAACGCGATCCTGCAACACCTGCAGTCCGCGGGTATTCAAGCCGTCATCCCCAGTCGCGCCAATCGTCTTGAACAACGCCCCCTGGACGAGCATCTGTATGCCTCACGAAATTTGGTCGAACGCTTCTTCTGCCGCATCAAGCAATTCCGCCGCGTTGCCACGCGCTACGACAAGCTCTCCGAACGTTTCTCATCGTTCGTTGCGCTCGCCGCCGCATTCATCTGGGTCTGCTGATTGTCAACAGGCCCTTCTATGAGCAGTCCCTTGTCAAGCCGTTTTGCAAACTGACTGATTGATCGATATACGAATCCTCCCTTATCGCGACAGAGCGGGTTGGCTCCGTTGCGGTGAAACACGATGGCCCGAAGCCGGGTCTTGCGCTCGTGAGAAATGACGTCTCACCACCTTCTATCCGCTGGCGTGAAGCCAGCCTCATCCTGCATGCGCATTACGCCGGAATTGTCACCGGGAGCATGCCCCATCTAGAAAATCGGTTGCCTGTGCAACCCGGGTCTGTTACGGGCATGTTCACTTCAGGCTGTATGGATTGCGTATCACCATCCCCTGCATCTTCCTCCAAACCTCAATGGATTAAGCCGGCTTCAGTTGTGCCCCTTCGGGGATCACGCCATCCTTCAGATAGCGCCACATCGCAATCGCGAGACGTCGTGCCACCGCGACGATCGCAATCCGTCGGGCCCTTCGGTTCGGGCCTGTGCTCTGGGTGCGCTGGTTGAACCACTGCGTCAGTGCGCTCTCTGGCTGGTAGCGGATCCAGGACCACGCCATCTCGATCAGGAGTGCCCGCACCCGTCGGTTTCCCTGTTTGCTAATGCCCTGGTCCACCTGGCTCTCGCCGCTGTCGTAGGGTTGCGGTACAAGGCCAACGCACGCACCGACCTGGCGGCGGTCGCTGAATTCCCGCCAGAACAGCTCGAGCGCCAGTCGCGAGCCGCCAACCGGTCCGATGCCTTTCAGGCGAGTGAGGTGATCGACCCGGGCGCGTGCTGGCGCAGGCAGCTTCGTCGGAAGCGTCTGCTCCAGTGCGGTCAGTTGCTGCTCGGCTACTGCTAGCCGTTCGCACTCGCGTACCAGTCGATCGTTTAGCTCTGCTGGCAGTGGTGTGCCATCGTGACACCGTACCTCGCCGCGGGCGAGTCGGCCGGCGAACTTCCTGCTGTCGACCTCATCCCAGCAACCGAATGTGGCCAGCAGTTTGCGCATGCGGTCGCGGTGTTGCAGGATTTCTTTTTGCAGTTGTCCGCGATCGCGCATGAGATGGCGGGACGCTTCGTCCTGCAAAGAGGGCACCCGGATTGCGCGCATCCGGTCGCGTTCACCGCGCAGCCAGGCACGTAGGTTGATCACCAGCTTGATCGCATCGAGGCGATCCGTCTTCGCGCGCCGTTTCTGGCGCTCAACGGGAATGCTCGCGGGATCGACGACATGACATTCGATCCCGCGAGCCTGCAGCGCGCGACAGATCCAGAATGCGTCCTGGCCGGCTTCATAGCTCACGACAACCCGTACATCCGCCGGCAGCGACCACTCCTCCTTGTACCGTTCAGTCAGGGCCAGCGCTGCCTGCAGCCGCAGCGTAGCCTGCGGTTGCGCGACAGTGTGTACTGTAGGACTATCACGACGGCCGTCGTGCAGTGCAACCATCCACTTGGCCGCCGCCAGCTCAAGTGACACCGCCAGCACCATGTGCCCGGTGTACGTCGTATCTGCCAGATCTGTGCGCATGATGCCCTCCATTAGGTCAAGCCTCGACACGCTGATTCTATCTATCCGTTGATTGCCTCTCCTGCTACATAGGATCTAGCCTGAAACCATGCGCACCATGAGTATCTCCCTGCCTGACACGCTCAAGGCCTTTGTCGATGAGCAAGTCAACCAACGCGGTTACGGCACCAGGCGAGTACGTGCTGATCCGCAAGGATCAGGATCGCCAGCACCTTCGCGGGCTGTTATTGGCGGCTGCCGCTTCGGCGCCAACAGCGCCGGTCGATAGCGACTACTTCGACGCCCTGCGAGCGCAGGTGCGCAACGCGCGGGGATGAGGGCCAAGCCTGTCATGCCGAGAGCGCTTGCCAGGCGTGTTGTCGAGGAAGCGGTCAGCTACGTTCTGAATGAAGACGCTGAGCAGGCAGCACCTGGCTTCATTGACGCGCTGGAACAAGCCTACGTGCACATTGGCAAGCATCCGGCCGCCGGCTCGCCCCGCTACGCACACGAGCTTGATCTTCCGGGCCTGCACACCTGGCCTCTGGTGCGCTACCCGCACACATCGTGTTCTACGTTGAGCGCGACGACCATATCGATGTCTGGCGCGTCCTGCATGGCATGCGAGACATCCCCGCCTGGCTGCGTGACAGCGACGAGGTTCCCCGTTAACGCTTTCGCAGGCAGCCAGGCGCAAGGTGTAAGTGACCGTCGCGACCGTCGGATCGTCTCGTCAATCCAGCCGCTTGCCCGCCGTCTCCCGCACCATCGCCAGACCCGCCAGCGAGACAATCCCGCAGCCGATCACATAAAACGCAGGCGCGTTGCGGCTGCCGGTCAGGTCGATCATCCACGTTGCCAGGAACTGCGCAAACCCGCCGAACACCAGCACGCCGATGCAGTAGACCACCGACAGGCCGGTAGCGCGAATCCGGCGGGGAAACAGCTCCGTCAGCAGTACGACGGCCCCTCACGCAGGCACATGCAGTGCTCACTCAGGCGCGTGGCAAACCGCCTCGATATTGTGACCGTCCGGATCCAGCACGAACGCCCCGTAGTAGTTCGGGTGATAGTGCGGCCGCAAGCCCGGTGCGCCATTGTCGCGTCCGCCGGCCGCCAGCGCCGCCTTGTAATAGGCATCCACCTCCGCACGCGTGTTCACGCGAAAGGCGATGTGCAGCGGCGGCTGGTTGGGCGTGCCGTTGCTGATCCAGAACTCGGGCTTGTCGGGCGTGCCGAAGCCGGCAACATCCGCATGGCCGGTCACGCTGGCGGGGAACTCCATATTCTTGATAAAGCCGAGCGAACCCAGCGCTGCGGTGTAGAAGGCCCGGCTCCTGGCGAAATCGCTAACTACTACGCCTGTGTGATCGATCATCTCGTCGCTTCTCTTTGGCTCTTGGTTTGGCTTCCTGGCTCACGCCAGGTCGAGCACGCTCATGGTGGCGTTGAAGCGGCTGACCAGCACCGTCTCGCCGTGCACGCTGGCGAAGACGTCGGCCTCGACCACGATGATGGTGCGCCCGGATTTCAGCACGTCCGCGCGGCAGGTCAGGCGCTCACTGCGGGCGGCCCGGAGCAGGTTGATCTTGAACTCGGCCGTGACCACATGACGCCCGGTATCGAGCATGGTAGTGGCGGCCGCGCCGGCGCTATGGTCAGCCATCGTCGCCTGCACGCCGGCATGCACGACGCCGCCGTGCTGCAGGTGGCGCGGCGTGACCAGCAACTCGCTCTCGCACCAGCCCGGCCCGCAATCCACCAGGCGTATGCCGATGTCGGTGACAAAGGCAGCCTGGCGAAAGCCGGCCTCGATGGTGTCCCGCAGCAAAAGACGCTCTTGTTCGGTGGACATGCGCTTCTCCTCGCACTGGGCGGTGGTCGGGTACGGCTAGGTCAGGGTGGCCGGCTGGCCTTGCCAACACCCATTCCAACCCGAAGCCGGCAGGCTGTCAATGGAGTGCGGCGCAACCGGCACAATCGCCTACACTGGATAGAGATGTTCTGAACCTGGCCTCCGCCAGATCTGGTAGATACGCCATGCGTGCCGCCAACCTTCCCATCCAGTTGCACCCGCGCATGCGCGTCATCGATGCTTTCATGACGCTGGCCGATGCGGGACTGGCTGCCGTTGCCGATCAACTCGATGCGCTGCACCGGCGCGACCATCCCGACGACGTCCATGCACTGCGGGTGGCGACGCGGCAGCTTCGCGCCATCTGCTGGGCATTCGGGCCCGCCCTGCCCAGGCCGGTCCGCGCGCGCTGGAACGATTGCCTGCGCCAGCTGGCGCAGGCTGCGAACGATGTGCGCGACTGGGACGTGTTCATCGCCGAGACCTTGCGGCCCGCGCTGGACAGGCAGCCGGAGGATCCGGTGCTGGCGGCGCTGCACGACACCGCCCTCACGCGCCGCCACTACGCACGCGCGACGATGGTGGCGCAGCTCGCCGAATACCAGCACTGGCCGCTACCCGTGCTGCACCGCGATCTCACGCACCTGAACCACGCTGGCCCGCGCGGCGCGGGCGCCGCCGCGCGGGACCACCTGGCGGACTTCGCGCGCCGGCGGGTACGCCGAGGGCGCAAGCGGGTGAGGGCGCTGATGCGCGCCGCCCGCTCGGAGGAACTGGCACGCGTGCACCGCTTCCGGATTGCCAGCAAGCGGCTGCGCTATGTCATCGAAGCCCTGAAGCCGGTACTGGCCAAACGCTATGCCAGGCGCCTGCACGGCAAGCTGGTGAAGCGGCAGGGCAGGCTGGGCCGCCTGGTCGACGGCGCCGTGGCACGCCGGCTGATGATGGAGTGCCTGCACGCGCCTGCCGCGGAGGCGCCCGGCGCGGCCGAGACCGCGCGCGCGGCAAGTGCGCCGGGTGCGGCACCCGCGCAGGATCGATCTGCGACAATATCGCCATGACCGCCATCACCTCCTCCCAGCCTCGTTCCGCTTCCGCCGCCAACGCCACGCCCATTGCCGCCATCGCTACCGCGCCCGGACGCGGCGGCATCGGCGTGGTGCGCGTGTCCGGCCCCGATGTGAGCGCGATCGCGCTGGCCGTGTGCGGCCAGGCGCTCAAGCCGCGCCATGCCACCTACCTGCCGTTCCTCGATGCCCACGGCAAGGCGATCGACCACGGCCTGGCGCTGTACTTCCCGGCACCGCACTCCTACACCGGCGAAGAGGTGCTGGAGCTGCAGGGCCACGGCGGCCCGGTGGTGATGCAGATGCTGCTTGCGCGCTGCCTGGATGCGGGCCGCGGGATTGGCCTGCGCCTGGCGGAGCCCGGCGAGTTCACGCGCCGCGCCTTTCTCAACGACAAGCTCGACCTGGCCCAGGCGGAAGCCGTGGCCGACCTGATCGAAGCCAGCACCGAAGCCGCCGCGCGCTCGGCCGCGCGCTCCATGGAGGGCGTGTTCTCGCAGGCCATCCACGCGCTGGTGGAGCAGGTGATCCACTTGCGCATGCTGGTGGAGGCCACGCTGGATTTCCCCGAGGAAGAGATCGATTTCCTCGAAGCCTCCAACGCGCGCGGCCAGCTGGCTAATATCCGCGAAGCGCTGAGCGGCGTGCTGGCGCAGGCCAGGCAGGGATCGCTGCTGCGCGAGGGCTTGTCGGTAGTACTGGCGGGGCAACCCAATGTGGGCAAGTCGTCGCTGCTCAACGCGCTGGCCGGCGCGGAGCTGGCCATCGTCACGCCGATTCCTGGGACCACGCGCGACCGCGTGCGCGAGACCATCCAGATCGAAGGCATCCCGCTGCATATCATCGACACCGCCGGCCTGCGTGAAGACGCCAGCGACGAGGTCGAGCGCATCGGCATCAAGCGCACCTGGGAAGCGGTAGGCCGCGCCGATCTGGTGCTGCACCTGGTGGATGCGGCCGACTACGTGGAGCACGGCTTGTCCGAAATCGACGATGCCATCGACGACCGCCTCTCCGGCCACCTGCCGCCGGGCTCGCCGATCCTGCGCGTGGTCAACAAGATCGATCTGGCGCCAATGGTGGGCGAGCGCCACTTCGGCGCCGACCGCCCGCACGTAGTGGCGGCCATCGGCCCGAACCCGGCCGAGGTATGGATCTCGGCGCGTACCGGCGCCGGCATCGACCTGCTGCGCAACCAGTTGCTGCGGCTGGTGGGGTGGCAATCGGGCAACGAAGGGGCCTTCCTCGCGCGCGAGCGGCACCTGACCGCGCTGCGCAATGCGCAATCGCATTTAGACCTGGCCGAGGAGCGCGCGGCGCAAGAGGCGCAGGCGTTGGACCTGTTCGCTGAAGAGCTGCGGCTGGCACAGGACCATCTGAACAGCATCACCGGCGAATTCAGCAGCGATGACTTGCTGGGGACGATTTTTACGCGGTTTTGTATTGGGAAGTGACTTGAGTTCCAATATAGACGCGAGAAGAATCCATCTACCCATACGCGTCTAAAGCAAACTTTGCGGGTGCCTTAGACGCCTGGAGATAAATTTGGACATAGGTTTACTGCCATGTCCCAATGGAACGCTGTGGATAACCACGGAACAGCTACTCGGGGCTCACTACGCTTGCGAAGACAAGCGTGCTCAAGACACTCGCCTTAGTTTTCCGCATTTTTCCACTCCTATCAAAGGTAGATCATCGCGAGACTGGAAGCCACTTTATTGAATTAAAGCTGGCATAGCTGATCGGCCTCACATCGATCAGTTCTGAATAGATCTGAGAAATATGGGGAAGAGGGCCGCGAGAAGAAGTGCGCATAGAACCATGGAAATAATCTGTGCCATCAAAACTCCGCATAGTGAATAAATGCGAGTCACATTTCTCATGGTCTCACTTATGGCTTCCACGACAATTAAAATTGAATACAACCAGACCACGAGCATTAGGACAGGCGAATCAATAAACAAAAATAGCACGACTAAAACAATGCCGGAAAATAGAGTAGTGGCTGCCAGAAGATTCAAGAGGCTCCCCTTGCCGTCCCAGCGAGCACCACGTCGTACCCACCAATTGAGGATCGCGTAGACAAGAATAAGAGAGCGACCCACGATGCAACTATGCTTGCGATAATAATTACGGGGATAGGGGTATTTTCTCTGCCGATCATCTCATTCCATGTGGGAGATAATCCAGCCAGGAATCCAACAGAGGTGACAGCAAGCACTGATTTCCACTTAGGGGAAACTAAAGCATTGGATTGGCAGTCGACGAAGCAGAGCCCAGTCAAAAGAATGGCGGATCATTTTGGAACCTCCGATAATTGTAAATTAAGGCGCAAAGTGGCTTGCCACGTTCCAGAGAAACACCTGAAATATCGGGACAGGAAACCGACGACGGCAATTTGGAAGCGGGAAAACTCTTCTCGGTCAGGCAGGCTGGACTCCATAGCGTTGGATAATTGAGGCGGACCTGTTGGCGCGAGCGCTAATCGTCGAATGGCCCAACACCCACAATTAGAAGTGCGAATCACACCCATTAACATTGGGAATTTTCTGCTTTTTTGCTCGGAATCGTCTGTATCGACCTGGCACCGAAGGTAGTGGCGGCCATCGGCCCGAACCCGGCCGAGGTATGGATCTCGGCGCGTACAGGCGCTGGCATCGACCTGCTGCGCAACCAGTTGCTGCGGCTGGGGGGTGGCAATCAGGCAACGAAGCGGCCTTACTCTCGCGCGAGCGGCACCTGACCGCGTTGCGCAATGCGCAATCGCATTTAGACCTGGCCGAGGAGCGCGCGGCGCAAGAGGCGCAGGCGCTGGACCTGTTCGCGAAAGAGCTGCGGCTGGCGCAGGACCATCTGAACAGCATCACCGGCGAACTCATTCAGCGATGACTTGCTGGGGACGATTTTTACGCGGTTTTGTATTGCGAAGTGACGGTGTGCCGCAGGCAAACAGTCCGCCCCGGACGTCCGCCAACATCCGTCTACACGCAGCCACACGCTATAAAGTCTCAACCGCTTGTCGGATGAAGATGGCCCGGCACTAAGCTCTCTGGGGGAAAGACCAGCCCCTCCTGCTCATGCAACTATCCCCAAAAAACACGGAGACATGCGATGAATCAGGGAGCAAGGGATGATCTCAAAGCTGGCTGCGTTTTCAATGTTTCTGATGGTTGGACTGGTCTCCGGATGCGGTGGCGGTAACAGTGGCACCGAAGTAGCAACCAATAACTCAGGCACAGGGGAAAGCAGTACAACCCCGTCGACACCCGTAACCACGCCGGTGACTACACCGTCGACGCCACAGACGGAACTACAAAACACCAAGGCGCTGCTCAAGTCGGCCGCCATGGCCGGTGCGGCGCCGAAGACAATGGCTTCGCCGCCGATCATTACGCCGGGAACGGCGAATATGCCGTCGAACATTGCCGGCAGCACGCTCGTACTCCCCGGTAACACTGCCGCGCTACGCTACATCGGCGCTGTCGTGCAAGCCGGCCTCCTCTATCCGGACGCGGATCTGGTCAAGAATACCGCGGTGAACTAGGGGGGGCTGGGACTGGATTCCAACGTCTATTACATCGAATTCGTCACCGATGCGCCGACGTTCGAGATTCTGGTGAAGGGTAATGTCGATGCCTCCGCCCATCGGTTCCTGGTAGACGGGGAGTACGCCTCGACCACGCCAGTCGCCTATCCAGACGATGGAAACCTGTACCTGACCCGGGTCGATTTCCAGGGCAGCAGGAAGTCAAGGCGGATCCGCATCGAGACGCCGAACATGCGCTTCGGGGGCGTGCGGCTTGCACCAGGCGACTCCATTTCAGCGCAGCCTGCGGAACCTCGGGTGCGGGCCATGGTGCTGGGCGACTCATTTACGGAGGGCATGGCCGCGGTCGGGCATAGCTTTGACAACTACGCGGCCCGGCGCGGATACCTGGCGGGGTGGAAGGACATGTATCAATCCGGCGTCGGGGCCACAGGCTATCTGGCCGCGCCTTCCCCCAAGCTCAAGTTCCGCGACCGGTTGGCAACCGACGTCTTTCCTTTCAATCCGCACGTTCTCGTCGTCGCCGGCGGCATCAATGACACGGGTTCTTCCAAGGCAGAGCTGCAAGCGGAAGCCACCGCCGTGTTCGACGCTGTAGCAAAGAACCTGCCGAACACCATCGTCTTTGTCATCGGCCCTTGGTCGCCGGGCTTTCCCCGCACTGATCAGCGGGATGCCATCAGGGCGGCGGTCGGCACACGCGCCAACTTCTATTTCATCGATAACGTGGCGAAACAGTGGCAAACCGGGACAGGCAATGTTGCCGATCCGAAGGGCGACGGAAATGGCGACCTGTACGTCTCCGACGATGGCGCCCATCCCTCGGCCGCTGGCCATGTCTACCTCGCAGGCAAAGTTGCAGCCGCGGTGAAACAGGTGTTGAACACATTCTGACGTCACGGCCCGCTGCGGGAAGGAAGCTGAAGGCCGCGCGCAACACAGCTTTTAGCTTTCCTCGCGCCGCACGCGTCACTGGGCCAGATGTATTTCAGTCAGATGGATTTCAGCAACGAGGAACTCAGCATGAGCAACTCGTCAAAATGGGTCACCAGTCCAAAGCTCAGCAGGAACATGCCCACATGGAACAAGCTTTGGTGGCGGCGCGAAAACTGCAGGACCGGGGCCGCGATAAGGTGGCGACATCGCGTGAGATTCAGCAACAGGCACATTGCCACTCCCAGCACTGCCCCGCCCAGCACGTCCGTCGGATGATGCAACCCGACGAAGACACGTGACATGCAGATAAACAGGATGGTATACGCCAGCGCAAAGATGCCGATTCGCCAGGACGCCACCAGCACGCCGGTCGCCACGGCGCTCCACAACATCGCATGGTCGCTTGGGAAGGCGCTCCAGGTCCGGATCCGGTCTTCCGAGGACACGAGAAAGTGCAACCCTAGTTCAGGGTTCGCAAAGGGGCGGAGGCGGAAAGGCACCCAGTGCGCCAGGAACCGGCCCAGGGCCAGCACGCAAAGGGCAGCGACAATCGTCGTGATGACGATTTCCCGGTCGCGCTGCTTCTCCGGGCCATCGCGGAACCAGACCCACCACAGCAGCGCAATCATTGGCAAGCCGCGGAGCATGTAGAACTGGGTCATTGCCAACGCTGCGCGGTCGATGAAAACCGAACGGAAAGCGAACTGATGCAGGAAGTGAATGATACTGCTATCAAATGCATTCATCGCGTCCTCACCATACACGAAATAGCAATCGTTAGTCACATGTTCCGGCGCTGGACAAACAAGTATAGGAGAGCCCGCTCCTTGCCGGACTAGCGTGCGTCACGCCTCTGTTTGCTAGCGCACAAGATCGCACACCCAAATATGCGAAGCAAACCGGTCTGGTGCCCTTATGCTTGAGCAAAGGCATAGCCGGGCATATTTCGGCACGTCCCGTGCGGTGCGCGAAGCGCCGTTGTTCTGGCCTCCCCAACTTCTATACTAAACGTGTCGGTGGCGCTGCCCGCGCTACCCACGGCTGCGGGCCGGCCAGCACGGCAGCCGGCCCGCAAGCCATGGCAGGCATGCCGCGCGGCAAAGGCAGGAATCGTGGGCCTGGCTTCTGGACAGGCGCCGGGGGGCAACGCGCCCCGCGCAGGTGCAGATGTGCGCACGGCTTCATGGTCGGCCCGGACCCAGGCAAGGAGAATGTCATGAACAACGCGCAAGTACCTCTCGTCTCCACCCTGAACCACCTGATCGAGGTCGGCAAGAACGGCGAGCTCAGCTGCACGACCGGAGCCCGCGAAGTGCATAACCCCGAGATACGCGCCATCCTGACCGGCACGGCGGAATCCTGCCGCGCCTCGGTGATGGAGTTGCAGGCGCTGGTGACCGCGCTGGGCGCCGCGCCGCGCGATCGCGGCAGCATGGGGGGCACGTTGCATCGCGGCTGGATGGAGGTGCTGCATGTCATCGCGCCGCACAATGACGATGCGGTGCTGCAGCTATGCGAGCGCGACGAGGAAGCTGCCAAGCGGGAATACCAGTCGGCGCT
The DNA here is from genome assembly GCF_057814235.1 of Cupriavidus sp. F041. NCBI lineage: Bacteria > Pseudomonadati > Pseudomonadota > Betaproteobacteria > Burkholderiales > Burkholderiaceae > Cupriavidus > Cupriavidus sp. F041. The sequence goes on along the minus strand of NZ_JBVASY010000002.1, from coordinate 4,273,658 downwards.
GATGAAGGACATGCCGCCCGAGATCCGTGCGGTGGTGCAGCGCCAGTACGAGGGTATCCAGTGGCATCACGACCGCATCCATGCCATGCGGGGGATGCAGATTCACTGATTCACCGATCCCCGGATCTCGCTGAACGGTGGAAGGCGCCGGCCGCTTACCAGACGAACGGGATCAGCCGGTACCGCACCCTGGCCGCGTACGCTGCGTAGCCGGCAAGGCCGCGCAGTAGTTCGCGGTCTTCCATTGCCGTGCGAAAGACGATGCCGCAGGCGAGCACCAGCGATCCCGCCACGCCATACCAGGAGCCCAGCAGCAGGGCGTTGGCCGGCAGGAAAACCAGCATGACGGCGTAGAGCGGATGGCGAACCACGGCGTAGGGGCCGGTTGAAACCACGCGATGCCCGCGCTCGGACTGGATCCGGACGACGGCGGCGAGGAAGGTGTTTGCGTGAAACACGCGGTCGATCGCGGGAAACGACAGCACCAGCAGCAGGGCGCCCGCGCACTGCAGCCAGAGCGGCATCGCGGACCACCGGTAGCGCACCGCGTCCAGGCCCATGAGCACCAGCCAGGCGCACCAGGCAACGCCTATCACCGGCAGCAGCAGCTTGTCCCATAGCGGCTGGCCGGGTTGAAAGGGCATTTTCATGCGCTCGGCGAGCAGCGCCGGATCGTGCCGCGCCAGACGCTGCGTCGCCCAGGCGCCGCCGCCAAAGAACAGGATGAGATACACCCAGCCGGCGGGCCAGGCCAGCGTTCCCGCCGCGCCAAACAGCAAGACCGCAAAGAACAGCGCCTCCACGGCGAGCGTGAACCCGACCTTGAATCCCATGTTGGCCTCTTCGTGGCTTTGTGGATCAGGCAACGGCGCAGGCACTCGAACCGGCCACTGCGTGCCTGTCATGTCTTCACGTTAGCACGCAACCGGCAGGCCGGCGGCGCCAGCCGGATGCGCGCGCCCGGGGCCGGAGCAGGCTGGGACGCTTGCCCCTCCAATGAATCGCATGCCGGCGCGGCCAACCGCTACAATGGGCCGTTTCAGCGAACGAGCCCCTGCCATGTCCGATCATCCGCGCTTTACCCTCAATCGCTCGCTCGTCATCCTGGTGCCGCAGCAGCCCTTCTTCGAGTGGATCATGGCCGTGGATACCGATCCGGTGGCCACCCTCACCCTTGAGCATGTGCGCGAGGACCAGAGTGTGTTCCTGGTCCCGGATGATGTCGCTACTTCACCGGAAGCGCTGTTGTGGGTGGAGCAGCGCTGGCGCGCCTTCTTCGAATTCATGCTGGGCGAGTGGTTCGACGAAAGCCTGTGGCCCGAAACGCTGACGCTGCAGCAGTTCCGCGAGTGGTTTACCGTGCAGCACCATTCGATGGTGTTCGACATGGCACCCGACATCCCGGTCGAGCATGAGGACTGGGAAGACGAGGACGACGGCGAAGCCGGGCTGCGCCACTTGCACTGATCCCTTACGCCAAACCCGCGAGTCCAGCTGAAGCCAGTATTGAGTCACATCGCCGGTTGGAAGCGCATGCCCTCCCGCAACCCGGCGCGGCACCCCCTTCAGGCTGTGGACAAGTCTGTGGAGAAGACCGAACAACCCTGTGGGCAAAGCTGTGGGCAACTTTTCCGGCGCCCCCGCCGCGGTGCCTGGATTGACGGCACAAAACGTTGCCACAGGCGGGCTGGCGGGTACCCCGGCCAAGTGGCCGCGCAGCGCCGGAATGTCGATGCACAAACATGCGCCTGGCAGCGCGACGGCCTATTTTTATCGCAGGAAACCCCGTTTTGAACCGTACCCAGCAAATCCTTATCGCCATTGTTGCGTTGGCCGTGCTCGCCATGTTGTGGCTCACCGGCAACCATGAAGAACAACAGGTGGAGCCGGCCGCGGAGCCGGTGGCCCAGGCCTCCCCCGCGTCCGAACCAAACAGCGGCGCGCGCGGCGTGCCCAAGAACGGTACGCTGGACCCGATCAGCATCGACCCGAAGCGCACCACCGACATCCTGCCGCAATACCAGGCGGACACGCTGGTCGATGACTACCAGGAAAACGCGGGCGCGGCCGACGACCGCTACCGCGGCAAGTATTTCATCGTGGAAGGCGTGGCCAGCGGCGTGCGGCGCGAGGCGAACGACTCGGTATTCCTCGATATCCGCTCCAACAGCCCCGCCCTTGTGGTGCGCGCCAAGCTCTTGCCGATACAGATCTGCGGTCCCGCCGGGCGCACCTGCGAAGTGGAAGCGCGTGGCACCATGGTGCGGCGCGGACAGAAAGTGGCCGTGGAGTGCACCGGCGCCGGCCAGGTGGATGGCTCGCCCGTGCTCGAAGGCTGCCTTGTGCGCGGCGGCGCAAACTGAGCGCGAGCACTGACTTGTCCTTTTTTGCCGCAAGCCTCCGGATCGATACTTCGCATGCAAACCCTGCTTTCCGTACTCGCCCTGACCATCCTGATCGTCACCGTGGTGGGCCTGGTGTCCCCGCCCTTTATCAGCAACGCCTTCCTCAAGGGCCGTCCGGTGGGACGAATGCAGATCCTGCTGGTGGGTGTCTTCCTTGCGGCCATCTGCCTGATGGTGGTGGGGACGATGGCGAGCGGCGGTCCGGCAAAGACCTGAAGCTCAGCCAACGCCCCTCCGGCGTCTTGTAGGACGTATCCCACAGCAGGATCGGCGCTCCGTTGATAATGCGGAGCCCCGGCGCTGTATATCTTTCCATCACGATATGAACAAACGCCAACGCCAAAGCCTGAAGCTCACTTCAGTGCCGGCGGCGCCGAGTATCATCATGGAAAGTCTCCTCCCGGGCAGTAGCACCGCGCCGCAAGCCCAGGCACTCGCCAACATCCTCGCCGTGACACGCCGCGAGTGGCAGGTCGCGGGGCAGGAGCCGGTTGCCACCGGTCATGCCCGCCGGCGCCGCCGCGACCAGTTCGCGCGGCGCGCCGCCCGTGCCTTCGAGGCGCAGGTGATGGCGCTGCGCTGCCGCCAGGCATTTGTTGTTGCCTGAGGCCGTCTGACGGTGCCAGGACAACCTGGCACCGGGTCGAGCCGCTAGTCTCCAAGGGAAATACCCTTCCTGGCCAGCCGCTCCGGCTGGCCGTTTTTTGCGTCCGGCACCTCACGCGCGCTGCCGGACGCCACCGCCGGCCCCTTTTCCCCGCTCTGTTCCACCGATTGCTGCCGCCACGATGGCCTAAAGTTGGCGCTCGCGCCTGCCGACAACACGGTTCATCCCGCCAGGCGCGCCGCCACGGCAGCCGCCGGGCAGGTCCGCCGGCGCCGGGGTGCGCCGGGCACCCTTGCAGCAGCGAACCAGGAGCATCATGAAGAAAGCATTGCTAGCCGCCACCGCCAGCCTGGGCTTGCTGGCCAGCGGTTGCGCCACCTACCAGTCCGTCTCCCCGGTCGACCGCGGCGACCACGTCGCCGCAGTGCAGCCGGCCGACGGTACGCTGTTCTGCGTGATCAGCAACCCGGTCGGCAATGCCTACATGGGAGCGCTGCGCGATTCCATCCAGGCGCGTGGTTTCGAGTTCAAGGTCTTGTCACCCGACGCATCGATTGCCTCGTGCCCCTATACCGCGACCTTTGTCACGCAAAGGCAGTCGTACTGGCGCGATTTCCTCAGTTCGGCCGAGATCGTCGTCTACATCGGCGGCGAGCGCGCCGGCAAGGCGAACTACGACGCGCTGCGCAGCGCCGGCGGCTTGAACCTGAGCAACCTGGTGGCGCCCGAGGCGAAGATCGAGGAGCTGGTCGATCAGTTACTGCCCGGCATGCGGCCCAAGCCACCCGCCACCGGCACTGCAGGCATGCCCGCCGCGCCGCTTTCACCGGCTACGCCAGCCTGAACGCCCGGCCGTGCGCGGCCCGGCGGCCGGTCAGCCGATCACCTGGCCCAGCCGCACCACGGTGACGCCGGGGCGCAGTTGCCGCAGCGAAGGCATGACCAGTACGCAATCCGGGTACGGCGTGACCACCGGCTCGCCATCGCGCCAGCCGATCACGGTGCCGGCCTCGGCGAAGGTCTCCAGCCCGGTGTACGGGCCGGCGAAACGGAAATCCATGCTGCTGGCCACCACCGGCTCCGTTACGCGTACCACCCGCTGCGGGTGCAGGGGCCACAGCCAGCCGGCGGGCACGTCGTCGGCGTCGATCACGCCGGCGTTGAGCAGGAAGCGCGCGGTGCTGTCCTTGGCCACGCCTACGGCGGTGGCTTCCCAATGCTGGCCGCACTCGATCAGCAGCGCGTTCCTGGCGCTGGCCGGGTCGCCAAAGCCTTCGTAGTCACGCATGCGGCGGCCTTCGGGGTGGCCTTCGTCCACGATCACGTTGGCCGGCGCACCCACGGCGCGCGCGAGGGCGATGCCCTTGTCGAGCGGGCCGGAGACGATCAGCGGCAGGCTCTTCTCGTGCATGGAGTGCAGATCCAGCAGCAGGTCCACGGTATCGATGACCTGACGCATGGCACGCGCGCGGCGCAGCTCGGATGAATCGCGGGTGGTGTCGTCCAGCACGGCCGCTGTCCACACGCGGTTGAAGTCCTGGTCCACGTAGCGCGAAGCATCCGGGCGGGCCGAATCGAAGGTGTGGTACGCGTCGACGTTGGCGAAGGCCAGCGTCAGGCGGCCACGGCGCGGACGCACGCCGAGATCCAGCAGTGCCTTGACGGTGATGGCGCCGCACACTTCGTTGCCGTGGGTCAGCGCATTGACCATCACGTGCAGGCCGGGCACGCCACTATCGAAGGTGTGGACGTAGGGCACGCCGCAGTTGCCGGCGGCATAGGGGCGGATATCGGGGAATTCGACTTCAACCGGGTAAGCGTCGAAGCTGGGGGCAGTGGTCGTCATGTCTGTGGGTTGGCTAGGTTGCCTGGGTTGCCAGTGGGATCGGCCGGGAGCAGCAAATAAAAACAAGCGGCGCCGTGGCGGCGCCGCCGCTTGCGAGAAGCAAATGGTACGCCTGCCGCCGCTTATTCGTGGATGCCGGCGGTCTGGACGATGCTCTTGTACTTCACCGTTTCGCGCTTGATAAAGGTGCCGAACTGGGCCGGGCCGCCCGGCGCGACTTCCACGCCGGCTTCGGCCAGCTTCTTCTTCACTTCGGGCATGGCCAGCACGGACTGCATCTCGGTGTTCAGGCGGTCGACCACGGCGCGCGGGGTATTGGCCGGCGCCATCAGGCCGAACCACACGCCCATGTCCACGCCCTTGAGCGCGCTGCTTTCGGACAGCGCGGGGACATTGGGCGCCACCTGGGCGCGGTGCCCTTCGGTCACGCCGTAGGCCCTGACCCGGCCGGCCTGGATATGAGGCAGGGCCGACGACAGCACCATCACGGCGAGGTCTATCTGGCCGCCGAGCAGGTCGGTCGACATGGCGGAAGCGCCCTTGTAGGGCACATGGGTGATATTGACCTTGCCCTGCTGCTTGATCAGTTCGCCGGCCAGGTTCAGCGGCGTGCCCACGCCGGACGACGCATAGGCCAGCTTGCCCGGCTGCGCCTTGGCCAGCGCGATCAGCTCGTCGGCGTTCTTGGCCGGCAGCGCGGACTTGCCCACCAGCACCATCGGCTGGGTGCCGACGAAGGTGACCGGCGCCAGGTCGCGTTCGCCGTCGTAGCGCACGGCGGGATTGGTCAGTCGCGCGATCGACACCTCGCTGCCCGAACCCATCAGCAGCGTGTAGCCGTCGGCATCGGCCTTGACCACCTTGGAGGCGCCGATGGTGCCGCCGGCGCCGCCCAGGTTCTCGATGACCACGCTCTGGCCCAGGCGCTTGCCCAGCTCCGGCGCGATCGTGCGCGCCACCAGGTCGACGCTGCCGCCGGCGGTGTAGCCCACCACCAGCGAGATCGGCTTGGCGGGCCAGCCCGAGGCGCCGGCGCCGCCGGCAAGCACACAGAAGGACGCGGCAGCAGCCGCACGCAGCAGTTTGTTCATGGCAGGTCTCTCCCCTTTTTGAATATGCAGGTATGCAGATATCCGGCGATATTAGAGAGCGCGCGCCTGCAGCAACATGCGGCTTTGGCAATGGCGCTTGCCGTTTTGGCAAGTGGCCGATGCGACATGCCAGGCGGAGAAAATCGCGGCGCCATCCCATGCACAATCGTTCAAGACGGCATCCGTTGCCCCGCCATAAAGTTGTGTTCAACGAACCAGCCTGGCGGAGACGCGATGGAAAACCTGCTTGCTTCCATGCCGGGGATCTGGCGTCCGCTCGCGGCGCTGGTCCTGGCGTCGGTGGTCGTCATGGGGAGCCCGGGGCCCTCGACGATCAGTGTCACGGCCGTCGGTGCCGCCCATGGCGTGCGGCGCTCGCTCGGCTATGCCTGCGGGCTGATCGCCGGCACCATCGCGGTGCTGCTGATGGCTTCGATGGGCGTGGTGGCGCTAGTCGTGTCGGTGCCGCACGGCGCGCGCGTGCTCGGCGTCCTGTCTGCCGCCTACATCCTCTACCTGGCGTTCAGGATTGCCACCGCGCCACCGCTCGGAAACCAGAGGAGGGCGCTGACGGCTCCCGCGTTCGCCGGCGGCTTCCTGCTGGCCATCGCCAACCCCAAGGCCTACCTGGCAATTGGCGCCGTGCTGGCGGGCACCACCGTCATTGCCGGGCACCAGGGCCTGGACGCCATCGTCAAGATCGCGGTGCTGAGCGCGATGATCGCCGTCATCCACTTGTGCTGGCTGCTGGCCGGCGTTTCGCTGTCCCGCTTTCTCCATGATCCGGTGACTTCGCGCCTGATCAATGTCTCGATGGCGGCGATCCTCGTAGCCATGACGCTGGCCGCGCTGATGCATTGACGGATTGATACGGGCCAACCGGAGGAAGCCGGACGCCTAAGCCACCAGCGCCGCGCGCCAGAACGCCTCCGCCAGCGGCCGCATGGGCGAGCGCGGGCGATAGAGCAGGATCTGCATCGCCAGGTCGGTCTCGCCGCCCACTTCCAGTCCGGCGCGCACCAGGCGCCCGGCGTGGAGATCGTCGGCGACCAGCCGCGCCGGCAGCCACGCCAGGCCCATGCGCTGGCGCACCATTTCATGCACCGACTCGGCGAAATCGCTGACGGCGATCACATCGAGCCGGCTGGCCAGCCCGCGCCGCGCGATCTCGCCGTTGACCATGCGCCCCAGCGTCAGCGTCTCGGCGTAGGCGATCATCGGCACCGGCGCGCGCTGGCCGCGTGCGAGCAGCTTGTACTGCGGCCCGCCGCCGTCCGCCGCGGCGCTCACGCAGACCAGGCGTTCCTCGCCCACCAGGTGGTACTGGTAGCGCGCGTTGTCCAGCGTCACCGGCTGCTCGGGCGAGTTGTAGCAGAGCAGGAAATCGGCATCGCCTTCGGTGAACATCACCAGCGCGTCGTGCGTGGGAAAGGTGGAAAGCCGGGTGCGGAAATTCGCCGCCACCTTGTCGTTGCGCAGCGCATGGCGCAGGCCGGCCAGCCACGCCGGCAGCATCGAGCGCGCCAGCGTCTTGCCGGTGGCGATCACCACCGTGCTGGCATCGGCGCGATGTGCCGCGCGCAGCGACAGCCGCGTCTCATCCAGCGTGCGCAGCGCGCTCTGGGCGGCTTCCAGGAATTGCCGCCCCTCGTCGGTGAGGCGCACGGGGAACACGCTGCGGTCGATCAGCGGCGCGCCCGCCCAGACTTCCAGCGCCTGCATGCGGCGCCCGAACGCGGGCGGGGTGACGTTGCGCAGCTCCGCCGCGCGCGCGAGGCTGCCGGCCTGGGCCAGGCACACAAAATCCTCAAGCCAGCGGATATGCATAAGGACTCGCGCCAACGCGCGTGCAGAAGTGGTAGGGAGAGAGGCGCCATCGCATGCGCGGCGCTGCGAATATTGTAGCTGTCCGCGCCTGGCACCCCCGCGCACGGGGCCCGGATCACGCACGCGCGGCAAGCGGATCCTCAAGCGGATCTCGGGAAGATTAGAGGCAACACTCCAATATTGCACTTGTGAAACACTCGCCGCGCTCGCTAGGCTCCGTACAGCCGTTTCAAGCATCCGTTTGCCGTCAGAGCAGCGAGCTGTCGCGGTGCGTGGAGTTTCGCCGGGGATCCACCGCATGACAATACGAGACACGCCCAATATGAAGACCGGAAAAGGCACGGCAGGAGAGACCAAGGCGCGCATTCTTGACGCCACCGAGCGCCTGTTTATCGAGGTGGGCTACGAGGCCACCTCGCTACGGCAAGTGACATCGCGCGCAATCGTCAACCTGGCCGCGGTCAACTACCACTTCCGCAGTAAAGACATCATGATGCAGGCGGTGCTGGGCCGCCGGCTCGATCCGCTCAATGCACGCCGCCTGGCGCTGCTCGACGCCTGCGAGGCACGGTGGCCGGGCGAGCAGCTGCGCTGCGAACACGTGATGGGCGCGCTGTTCGTGCCCGCGCTGCAGATGGCGCGCGAGCCCGAGGTGGGCGGCCCTTCGTTCCTGCGGCTGCTGGGGCGCGTGTATTCGGATACCTCTCCCTTTATCCAGTCCTACCTGCTCGGCCACTATGCGCCGGTACTCGGCCGCTTCTCCGACGCCTTCGCCCGCGCGCTGCCCCAGATCCCGCAGCGTGAACTCGGCTGGCGCCTGAACTTCGCGCTCAAGGCACTGGCAGGCGTGCTGGCCGGCGATGCGCCCGGCGACCTGCTGCCGGCATTCGCGCAGGGCCAGGACCAGAGCGACGCGTATGTGCTCGCCCAATTGAGCGCGCTGGTGGTGGCCGCCCTGAAGGCCCCCGTGCCGGCCGGCCAGCAACTATCGGCGCTGCAAGACGTGTTCCTGATCGACGAGACCCAGCACGCCGAAGAACGCGCCGGGCAAATCGCGTCGAATGCCCAGGAGGCAGAACAGGCAAGACAGGCGCAACGCGCCGACACCTTGCCCATCGCCCCGCGCAAGCCACGCCGCACGACACGCAGCGAAGGCGCCGCGCGCGCCGCCATCGCATGTCTGACGGTGCCCGGCGCACGCGAGCACCTTGCCGTTTTCCCGAGCAATCCGCTCGACGACTGGATGCGCATGCGCTCCAGGACCTAGCGCGGCATACCGCTGCGGCCCCGTCAAAGTCCGAAGATCGAAGGATCGAGTAAGCGGAGAACTGCAGAAAAAAGCGATATCGCCAGAACCACGATTCGGCGTAGCCGTGTGGAGCGCCCCCAAGGGCGGGCCACACCCCAGCGCGATGCGAAGCGAGCCGTCAAGGTCTACCAGGCCGTATGGGGCGTCCTCGTCGGCAGGCGAAAAGAGCGGAAAAGAGGGGGCCATGTCTGAGCATCGCCTTAAGGCGATGTGAGTTTGGCCCCCGGCCGCTCTTTTTGTCTGCCGACGAGGAGGGGCTCGCCCCATCCGGCGCGCCTTTTTTGCCTACTTTTTTGGCAAGACAAAAAAGTAGGTCGCCGCCCCGCAGGGGTGGTGAAACTGCCTTTGACTTTAAGGTTTAAAGCCTTTGAAGTTAAGCAGCCAAATTCACCTCACTTGCCCCCAATCGTCACCATCTTCCGCACCGGACTCGACAACACCAACGACGTAGTCACCGCCCCATGCACCGCCAGCGCATCCACCACACGCTCCAGCCCGCTGGGATCGCCAATCGCGCAACGCACAATAAAGCAATGCTCTCCGGTCACACGATCGGCACTCAACACCTCCGGCATACTCTCAAAGAGCCTCACATACTTCTGGATATAAGCATGCGTGGTCTCGATATGGATGATTGCCTGCAGGCCAAGCCCCACCGCCCGCAAGTTCACCCTCGCCCCATATCCCTCGATCACCCCCGCGTCCTCCAGCTTGCGCACCCGCTCGCTCATTGCCGGCTGCGACAGCCCGATGCGCTTGCCGAGCGCCGCCAGGCTCTGGCGCGCGTCGGCCTGCAAGGCTTCGAGGATTAGTCGGTCTTTCTTGTCCAGCTCCATCCAGCGCTCCCTTGACGCCCGACGCGCGGCGCCGATGACTCATCGGTGCGCCGCACTGTTTTCCAATGCCTTCCCATGTATCGCAATGGCATGCCTCGATTATGCTGGAACACCCACGGCTCGATGCAGAGCCCCATTCTCTTGCGGAGACAATATGCAACTCGTAGGCATGCTCGATTCCCCCTATGTGCGCCGCGTCGCCATCTCGCTGCGCCTGCTGGATTTGCCGTTCGAACACAAGCCGGTCTCGGTGTTCAGCACGTTCGCGGAATTCCACGCGATCAATCCCGTGGTGAAGGCGCCCACGCTGGTTTGCGACAACGGCGTGGTGCTGATGGAATCCGGCCTGATCCTCGACTACATCGAAACGCTGGCCAGGCGCAGCCTGATGCCAGCGGATCCCGGCCGGCGCCAGCACGCGCTGCGCTTGACCGGGCTGGCGCTGGCCGCCTGCGAGAAGACGGTGCAGATCGTCTACGAGCGGAACCTGCGGCCGGCGGAAAAGCAGCATGAACCGTGGATCGGGCGCGTGCAAGGCCAGTTGCTCGCGGCGTACTCGGCACTGGAAGCGGAACTGGCGGGAGCGGCGCTTCCAGCGGACGAGCGCTTGCTCACGCAAGCCGACGTGACCGCCGCCGTGGCGTGGAGTTTCACGCGGATGATGCTGCCGGAATCCGTCGATGCGCGCGCGTACCCGGCGCTCGCGTCGTTCAGCGCCGCCGCGGAACGGCTGGCCGCGTTCAAGGACACGCCGCAGACGTGATCCCTTCCGCGCCGGCCGCTCGTCAGTGCGCCAACGCCTGCGCAAGCGCGCGCAACAAGCCGGCGCCGTCGCCGCGCCACGCGCTGCCATGCATGCAGGCCAGGGTCGTGGGTTCGAGCAGCGCCATGCGCTCGAGCATGGCGCCTGCGTTCGGCGTGTGTGAGAAATAGTCCATGCCGCGCCGGAACGCTTCGCTGGGCCCAAGGATGTCGGCGTCGGTGAGCGGCGGAAGGCTGGAACCGCCCTGGGTGAACAAGTCACCGCAGAGCAGCGTGCCGGTGCGCTCTTCCATCAGGAACCCGCACTCCCAGGCATGCGGCAGATGCGGCGTATCGAGCCAGCGCACGGTATGGCGGCCAAGCGCTACGGCTTGCCCGTCCGCCAGGCCCTGCGCGGGCCGATCGGCCAGGTCGTTGATGGACACCATCGCCGCAATGCTGCCGCACAGCGGCGATGCTTGGGGCGCCGCGGCCAGCCAGTCGTTGAGCGAGCCGCATTCGTCGGCCTCCACGTGCGAAAAGGAAATATGGCGCAGCCGGTCTGGCGCCATCACGCTGGCCAGCGCTTCGCGCACCAGCGGGAACATCTTGCGCGGCCCTGTATGGAACAACAGCGGCTCGTCATCAAGGATCAGATACTGGTTGAAAGAGAAGCCGCCGGGACCGCCGTCGATGGTAACCGGGGTATTGATCCGATAGATCCCGTCTGCGATTTCATGGACATTGGTACCCGACTGGGCATTGGTGACAGTCATCGTTGTCTCCTGGAGATCGTCGGGGCACGGGGGCCCGGCCTGCTTCATTCTAGGCATTGAAACACCGCTGGCACGCCCCCTTTTGCCTGCCTGGCTGCACATCTGCTGCCGGCGCATTTTCCCGCGCACCAGCGCAAAATGGGAATGGCGGCGATCCCGCAAGCGGGTGCTTGCGTATCCGCGCCAGCCTGGAAGACGGAAGTGCACGATGAATGACGTCAGCGGGACAACCTCCGGCAACGCGGCTCCGGCCAGCAGCGATGACGGCGTGCGCTTGTTCCTGTGCGGCGACGTGATGACCGGCCGCGGCATCGACCAGATCCTGCCGCATCCGGGCAGGCCGCACCTGTACGAGCACTGGGTACGTTCGGCAATCGGCTATGTCGAGCTGGCGGAGCGCGCGACAGGCCCGATGCAGCGGCCCGTTGACCATGCCTATCCCTGGGGCGACGCGTTCGCGCTGCTCGATCACTTCCAGCCGGATGCGCGCATCGTCAACCTGGAAACCGCGGTCACCACCTGCGAGGATGCGCAGCCGGGCAAGGGCATCCACTACCGCATGCACCCCGCCAATGTGCCGTGCCTCACCAGCGCGCGGCTGGATTGCTGCGTGCTCGCGAACAACCACGTGCTGGACTGGGGATGCGCCGGGCTCGACGAAACCCTGGCCGTCTTGCACGGCGCCGGCTTGCTTACCGCGGGCGCCGGACGCGACGAGACGCAGGCCGCCGCGCCCGCCGTGATCCGGCTCGCGCGAGGAGGAAGGGTTCTCGTGTTTGCCTATGCCACCGCGACCAGCGGCGTGCCGGCCGACTGGGCCGCGGCTGCAGGCCGCGCCGGCGTAAATTTCCTGCCGGACATTTCGGCGCGCGCCGCCGATCGGGTTGCCTGCCAGACAGCGGCGGTACGGTGCGCGGGCGACATCCTGGTGGTGTCGCTGCATTGGGGTGGCAATTGGGGTTTCGATATTTCGCATCAGGAGCGGGCCTTCGTGCACCGGCTGATCGATGCTGGCGGCGCCGACATCGTGTACGGGCATTCGTCACATCATGTGAAAGGCATCGAGGTGTACCGCGAGCGCCTGGTTCTCTATGGCTGCGGAGACTTCCTCAACGACTACGAAGGCATCGGCGGCCACCAGACATACCGGCCTGACCTGGTATTGATGTACTTCCCGCTAGTGGACGCCGCGACCGGCGCACTGCGCGCGCTGTCCGCCGTGCCGATGCAGATCCGTCATTTCCGCCTGCACCGCGCGCCGGAGGAGGGCGTGTCATGGCTGCACGCCACGCTCGATCGGGAAGGCGGCAAGCAGGGCACGCATGTGATCCGCGCAGCGGACGATACCCTGGCGTTGCGCTGGGACGGCTAGCGCGCTACGCGCGAACGGCCTTGGCCATCTCGCTGGTCGCATGCCAGCCCAGCGCCACATACAAGGAGCGGCCCATCTCCGTTGCATGCAGGATAGCGAACTGGATCTCGCGCCTGGCGAATTCATCCTCGGCCAGTTGCATCAGCCTGCGCCCCAGCCCCTGCTTGCGGTATGTCTTGTCCACATACACGTTGAGTACGTACCCGCGCTTGCCCTGGGTAGGATGAGACGGATGCGGCGGCCAGTCGATCGCCATCAGGCCGATGCCGGCCACGGGCTGGCCCTGATCCTCCAGCACGAATCCAAAATAGCTGCCATCGCGCAGGCGCGGCTCCAGCCACGGCCGGAACTGCCGGGTCATGGTCCGGAGAATGTCATTGTCGCGGCCGGCCTCGCGGAACATTTCCTCGCGATGGCGGCAGACCAGTTCGACATCGTCGACACCAAGCGAGCGGACTTCCATGGACGGCTTCCTTCGGGTAGCGGGTTGGAGAGAAGTGCGCGCGGCAAGATATTGTCCAGTCCGCGCCAGCGCTATCCTAACGCACGCTCCGCGATTCGAAAATTCTCCGCGTCGGCAACGTGAACGCTCGCCGCGATTGGCATGCATCATGGTTCGCCATGGATCCGGATTTGCACTGGCGACGCGCCAGAGTGGATTCGGGCAACCCACGAAGAAAAAAAGCGAAGCACCAAAGGCGCTCCGCTTTGAGGCCATCCGGCAAGCACGCGCCGGATGGCAGGACGAAAAGCTGTCTGTCTTACTGCGTCGTCACTGCTGGCTTGATGCCGTCGGCCGAAGCCACCGGACCGGTCTCGCTCAGGCCGCCGCCAAGCGACCGGTACAGGTCGATGGCGTTGTTCAGGCGCAGTTGCCGCGCCTGGATCAGATTCTGCTCGGCGGTGAACAACTGGCGCTGCGCGTCGAGCTGGTCGAGCTGGCTGGAAATGCCGCTGCGGAAACGGCGCGTCGACAACTCGAAGCGTGCCGCCTCGGCGTCGCGCACCTGCGCCTGGCTTGTGACCTGATCTTCCAGCGTGCCGCGCGCCACCAGTGCATCCGCCACTTCCGCGAAGGCCGTCTGGATGGTCTTCTCGTAGTTGGCGATCTGGATGTTCTTGCGGGCCTTGGTCAGGTCCAGGTTGGACAGGTTGCGGCCGTAATCGAAGATCGGCAGTACCAGCTGCGGCGCGAACGACCACGCGCCGGTGCCGGCATCGAACAGGTTCGAGAAGACCGGGCTGATCGCGCCAGCATTGGCAGTCAACGTGATGCGCGGGAAGAAGGCCGCGCGCGCCGCGCCGATATTGGCGTTGGCGGAGAGCAACTGCTGCTCGGCCTGGCGGATATCGGGACGCTGCTCGAGCAGGTCCGACGGCAGCCCTGCCGGGATGTCGCTGATGATGCGTTCGTCCGACAGGCGCATCGCTTCGGGCAGGTTCTCGATGGTGCCCAGCGGCTTGCCCACCAGCACTTCAAGCGCGTTCTGCGCCTGCGCGCGCTGGCGTGCCAGCTGCGCCGCGGAGACCCGGGCCTGCGCCACCAGCGATTCGTTGTCGCGCAGGTCCAGCGCCGAGGTGGCGCCCGCTTCGAAGCGCTGCTTGGCCAGGTTCAGCGTGTACTCGCGTGTCTTCAGCGTGTTCTGCGCCAGTTCATACTGCTCGGCGAAGGAACGCTCGGACAGGTAGGCCTTGGCAACTTCCGAGACCAGCGAGATCTGCGCGGAACGGTGCGCTTCTTCGGTCGCGAAGTACTGCGACAGTGCGGCGTTGGTAAGGCTGCGCACGCGGCCGAAGAAATCGAGCTCGTACGAAGCGATCGACCCGCCCGCCTGGTAGTAGTCGACGATATAGGAATTGCCCGTGGCTGACTGCGCGCGCGCGAACCCCTGGCGCGTCCAGCCGGCCGTAGCGTTGAGCGTCGGCAGCAAGTCGGAGCGCTGCACCTGGTAAAGCGCACGCGCTTCCTCGATGCGCAGCGCGGCGGTACGCAGGTCGCGGTTGTTTTCCAGCGAGGTGGCGATCAGCGTTTGCAGGCGCGGATCGCGGAAGAACTCGCGCCAGCCGATCTCGCCCGCATGGCGGCTTTCGCCGGTCTTCACCTCGGCAGCCGCGTACCCTTCCGGCGCGTCCGGATAGTGCGTGGCCACCGGCGGGGCCGGGCGCTCATAAACGGGTGCCAGTGTGCAACCCGAGAGGACGCCCGCCACCAGCAACAGCGTGGTCAGTGTCTTTGTCATTGTCAGATTCCCTCTTTGGGTTCGAGCCGCTGCTGGTCCAGCATATGCTCGCGCTTGCTGCCCTTGAAGCGGCTGCGGATCACCACGAAGAACACCGGCACCAGGAAAATCGCCAGCACCGTGGCGGTGATCATGCCGCCGATCACGCTGGTACCGATGGCGCGCTGGCCACCCGAGCCCGCGCCGGTGGCGATCGCCAGCGGCAGCACGCCCAGGATAAAGGCCATCGAAGTCATCAGGATCGGGCGGAACCGCAAGTGCACGGCTTCGAGCGTAGCGTCGATGACGCTGCGGCCCTGCGCCTGCAGATCCTTGGCGAATTCCACGATCAGGATGGCGTTCTTCGCCGACAAGCCGATGGTCGCGATCAGGCCCACCTTGAAGTACACGTCGTTGGGCATGCCGCGCAGGGTCACGCCCAGCAGCGCGCCGAGCACGCCCAGCGGCACCACCAGCAGCACCGCGACCGGGATCGACCAGCTCTCATAGAGCGCGGCCAGGCACAGGAACACAATGATCAGCGACAGCGTGTACAGCATCGGCTCCTGCGAACCGGCCAGGCGTTCCTCATAGGACTGGCCGGACCACTCGAAGCCGAAGCCCGGCGGCAGCTTGGCGAAGTTCTCTTCCATGATTTTCATGGCTTCGCCGGTACTGCGCCCCGGTGCGGCCTGGCCAGCGATCTTCACTGCCGGCAGGCCGTTGTAACGCTCCAGGCGCGGCGAGCCCATGATCCACTTGGAAGTGGCAAAGGCGGCGAAGGCAACCATGTCGCCATTCTTGTTCTTCACGCGCAGCTTGGTCAGGTCGTCGGGCAGCTTGCGGTCGCTGCCTTCGGCCTGGGCAATCACCTTGCGCACACGGCCTTCGTAGATGAAGTCGTTCACGTAGGCGGAGCCAAACGCGATGGCCAGCGTCGAGTTGATGTTGGCAACCGAAACGCCCAGCGTGCGCGCCTTCTCGCGGTCGATGTCGATCTGCAGCTGCGGCGCGTCTTCCTGGCCTTCAGGGCGTACACCCACCAGCGCAGGATTCTTCGCGGCCATGCCGAGCATCATGTTGCGTGCTTCCATCAGCTTGGTGTGACCCTGGCCGGTGCGGTCCTGCAGGCGGAAGTCGAAGCCCGAGGAGTTACCGAGCTCGGAAATTGCCGGCGGGTTCAGCGGGAAGATGATGGCGTCCTTGATGAAGGACAGCGCACCGAACGCCCGGCCAACCAATGCCTGCGCGGTCTCGTTGGCACCCGTGCGCTCCTTCCAGTCCTTCAGGCGCACGAACGCGATACCGCCGTTCTGGCCACGGCCGAAGAAGGAGAAGCCCGCCACGGTGATCATCTGGTCCACCACCTTGGATTCCTTCTGCAGGTAGTAGTCCTCGATCTGCTTGAGCACGCCGATGGTGCGCTCCTGCGTGGCGCCGTTGGGCAGCTGCACCACCGTAATCATGTAGCCCTGGTCTTCCTCGGGGAGGAAGGACGAAGGCAGGCGCTTGAACAGCACCACCATGCCGACGATGATGAGGGCGTAGATGATCAGGTAGCGGCCGCCACGCTTCAGGATGCGTGCCACCGTGCCCTGGTAGCCAGTGGCGGCGCGCGCGAAGGTGCGGTTGAACCAGCCGAAGAAACCCTTCTTCTCGTGATGATGCCCGGCCTCGACCGGCTTGAGCAGCGTCGCGCACAGCGCCGGGGTGAGCGTCAGCGCCAGCAGCGCCGAGAACGCGATCGACGAGATCAGCGACAGCGAGAACTGGCGATAGATGTTACCCACCGAACCCGAGAAGAACGCCATCGGGATGAACACCGCGGTCAGCACCAGCGTGATGCCGACGATGGCGCCGGTGATCTGGCCCATGGCCTTGCGCGTGGCGTCACGTGGCGAGAGTCCTTCCTCGCTCATGATCCGCTCGACGTTTTCCACCACCACGATCGCATCGTCCACCAGGATACCGATCGCCAGCACCATGCCGAACATCGTCAGCACGTTGATGGAGAAGCCGAATGCCAGCAGCATGCCCGTGGTGCCCAGCAGGGCCACCGGCACCACCACCGTGGGGATGATGGTGGCGCGCATGTTCTGCAGGAACAGGTACATCACCAGGAACACCAGCACCACGGCTTCGGCCAGGGTCTTGATCACTTCCTCGATCGAGATCTTGACGAAGGCCGAGGTGTCGTAAGGCACCGAGTACTGGTAGTCGGCAGGGAAGAACTTGGACAGTTCTTCCATCTTGGCGCGCACCGCGGTGGCGGTGGCCAGCGCATTGCCGCTCGGGGCCAGCTTGATGGCGATGGCCGCCGACGGCTTGCCGTTGGTACGGGCCAGCGTGGAGTAGTCGGCACCGCCGAGCTCGACGCGGCCGACGTCCTTGATGCGCACCGAGGAGCCGTCCGGGTTCGTCCGCAACAGGATGTTGGCGAACTGCTCCGGCGTGCTGAGGCGGCTTTCGGTGGTGACGGTGGCGTTGAGCTCCGTGCCCTGGGGCGACGGCGTGCCGCCCAGCTCACCCACGGCGACCTGCACGTTCTGCTCCGAGATGGCAGCGGTCACGTCTTGCGGCGTCAGGTTGTAGCCGGTCAGCTTGGCCGGGTCCACCCAGATGCGCATGGCGTACTCGGTACCGAACAGGTCGGCCTGGCCGACGCCCGGCACGCGGCGGATCGAATCGATCAGGCTGGCCGAGACGTAGTTACCCAGCTGGATGGCATCGGCCTGCCCGGACTTGGACGAGACCGTCAGGAACATCATGTAGTTGTTCCCGGCCTTGTCCACGCGCACGCCCTGCTGGCGCACCTCCGCCGGCAGGCGCGCTTCCACGCGCTTGAGGCGGTTCTGCACCTCGACCGAGTTCAGGTCGATGTTGGAGCCCGGCTGGAAGGCGATCGTGATCGTCGACAGGCCGGTGGCTTCGCTGGTGGAGTTGTAGTAAAGCAACCCGGGAATGCCGTTGAGCTCTTGCTCGATCACCGAAGTGACCGAGTCTTCAAGTGTCTTGGCGGAAGCGCCCGGATAGGTCGCCGTCACCGAGATCGTCGGCGGCGCGATGTTGGGGTACTGGGCGATCGGCAGTTGCACGACCGACAGCAGGCCCCCCAGCACGATGATCAGCGCAAGCACCCACGCGAACACCGGCCGGTCAATAAAAAACTTGGCCATAAAACTGGCTCCCTTCGTTTTGCGCTGTGATTAGCCCTGCTTGGCGTCGCTCTTGTCAGCGGTCACCGCGGCAGGAGCCGAAGCGCCGCCGGCGGCAGGCTGCGCGGCAGGCGCCGAAGCGGCGGCGGTCTTCGAGACAAACGGCACCGCCCTGGCGGGCGCGCCGACCTTGACCTTCTGCAAGCCCTCGACGATCACCTTCTCTCCACCCTTGAGGCCTTCGGTGACGATCCAGTTCTCGCCGATCGCCTGGGGTGCCTTGACCGGCACCGAAGCCACGTTGCCGTCGCCGCCGACCACCAGCACCGATGCGCCCTGGCCGGTGCGGATCAGCGCGCGCTGCGGCACGGTCAGCGCGTTCTCGTCCACGCCTTGCTCGATCTTGACGCGCACGAAGGTGCCCGACAGCAGTTCCCGCTTGGGATTGGCGAATTGCGCGCGCAGCGTGATGGCGCCGGTGGTCGGGTCGACCGTCATGTCCGAGAACAGCAGCTTGCCGGTTTGCGCGTACTCGCGGCCATCCTCGATAAACAGATGGACGCGCGCGCCGCCGTCGACGCCCTTGACCTGGCCGCTCTCGATGGAGCGGCGCAGCTTCATCACTTCGCTGGCGGGCTGGGTGAAGGTGACCCAGATCGGGTCCACTTGCTCGACCGTGGTCAGCTTGGTGGCTTCGCCGCTGCCAACCAGCGCGCCTTCCGTCACCAGCGCACGGCCCACGCGGCCACTGATGGGCGCGGTCACGGCCGTGTAGCCGAGATTGATCTGGGCGGTGGAGACGGCGGCCTTGGCCGAGGCGATGTCGGCGGTGGCCTGGCCGGCGGCGGCCACGGCTTCGTCATATTCCTGCTTGCTCACCGCATTGACGGCGACCAGTGGTTTGTAGCGCTCGGCCTTCTGGCGCGCCGCCACGGCATTGGCCTCGGCACGGGCAAGGCTGGCCTTGGCCGACTCGAGTTGGGCCTGGTAGGGCGCAGGGTCGATCTTGAACAGCAGCTGGCCGGCCTTCACCTCGCCGCCCTCGCTATAGTTGCGGGACAGCACGATACCTGCGACCCGTGCCCGCACTTCGGCGGTACGCACGCCTTCCAGGCGGCCAGGCAGTTCGTTGATGACGGAAACGGTGGTGGGCGTGACGGTGACGACACCCACTTCCGGCGGCGGCATGGCGCCGCCCTGCGGCTTCTTGTCGCCACAGGCGGAGAGCGCGAGCGCCGACAAAACGGCGGCGGCAACGCAAGTGATACGTTGGGACTTCCTCATCGATAACCCCATGATGGCAATTTGAGATCGGCCGCATGAGTTCCCGGTGTCGTGTCCGGATACGGCGCGGCCCGCCGTCCTGCAAAGCGCCGGAAAGCGGGCAAAAAGTTTAATACTAGCCACAATTGGCAACGCTGGCGTGACGCTTGCGACGAACGGTTGCAAATTAGTAACGACATGCCGACATGGCACCGCGAAATGAAGGAGGGCGCTGCGGTGCCGCTCGGCCGATGGACTGGCCGAAAGTCAGGCGAACGCGTATTATATATACATTCAAGCATGTATGTAAGCACGTGTTGCAATGCGGCGATAATCACCCCACACACCGGTCCTCACGTACCGGTACGGCGCGCACAGTGCACAGGCGGACCCCACCCCTGTATTCAGGGAGACAGAACCAGACCGGTCCTTCGTGGCCGGCATCAGAGAACAACATGGTCAGACGCACCAAGGAAGAGGCGCTTGAAACGCGCCATCGCATTCTCGACGCGGCCGAGGCCGTCTTTCACGCCCGCGGCGTTGCCCGTCCCTCGCTAGCCGATATCGCCGAAGCAGCCGGCGTGACGCGCGGCGCCATCTACTGGCATTTCAAGAACAAGAGCGACGTCTTCGCCGCCATGTCCGACCGCGTCCACCTGCCGCTCGAGGCACTGTGCGAGCCGGAACGCATCGCGAGCCAGGAAGACCCGCTGGGCAGCATCCGCGACATCTGCGCCTTTGTGCTACGCCAGACCGTGGAAAACCCGCAATGGCGGCGCGTGTTCGAGATCGTGTTCCACAAGTGCGAAATGGTGGAGGACAACGGCGCCATCTTCGAGCGGCAGCGCCAGTCGCACCAGGAAGGCACGGTGAAGATGCGGGAGCATCTGCGCATGGCCGTGGAACGCGGGCAGTTGCCGGCCGACCTGGACCTGGACCTGGCCGTCAATGTGTTCCACGCCTCCATCGGCGGCATGCTGTCGCACTGGCTGTTCGCGCCCGACGATTTCGATCTCGAGGCCAATGCCGAGCGGGTGTCCGACGCCTTCATCGACACCCTCAGGCTGTCGCCGGCCCTGCGCAAAGGCTATGTGCCGCGCCCCGTCCCGGAACTCAAGGCGGAAGTGGATTCGATGTGCCAGGAGGCACAGAAAGCGCAAACCGCTCTGACCGCGCAGAAGCTGGCCAGGAAATCGTAAGCGGCCATCGCAAACGGACCTTCCTGGCGCTCAGGCGCGCACGGCGTCGCGCCAGCGCGCCAGGAAGGTCCGTTTGCGCAGCGTATCCTGCGCCGCCAGCAGGCCGGGGCCCACGCTGATCGGCTTGAGCGCGTAGCCCAGCCGCTCGGCCAGCGCCGCGGCGGTGTGCTCGCTGTCGGTATCGGTACGGATCGTGTAGAGCTGCGACGCAGTCTGCCCGAGCAGGGTCTGGCCAGCGCGCGAGAGCAGGAAATCCAGCCATAGCCGCGCCGCGTTGGGATGCGGCGCGCGGCGCGCGATAAACGCCACGCGCGACATGACCAGCGTGTAGTCGCGCGGGGCAATCACATCGATTTCCGCGCCGCGCTCCATCAGCGAGAGCGCGTAGGAACCCAGCAGGTTGTAGCCCATCACGAATTCACCGGAGGCGATGCGCTCGATCATGCTCGCGGTCGATGCCGACAACTGCACGCCGCAGCGGCCCAGGGCCTGGGCCAGATACCAGAACTCGTCGCCCATGCGTGCGTCCTGCTGCGCCAGCAGATAACCCACTCCTGACTTTTCCACATCGTAGGTCACTACCCGCTGGCGCCAGCGCGGCGTGTTCTCCTGCAGCAGGCGCGCCAGGCCGGTGCGGCTTTTCGGCACTTGCATGCCGGCGAAATGGCGGCGGTTGTAGACGATCACGGCGGGCTCGAAGGTGGTGCCCCAGGCTTCGTCGCGCCATGCCGCCCAGGCCGGCAGGCCGGCGCGCTCCGGCGAGGCGTAGCGCAAGGCATGGCCATCGTTGACCAGCTTGATCTGCAGGTCCATCGCCGTGCTCCACAGCACGTCGGCATAGTCCGGCCCGGCCGCCTGCCCCGCGCCCAGGCGCGCGCTCTCCGTCAGGAAACGATCGTTCAGCTCCAGCGTATTCAGATCCTGGTAGCGCACCTTGAGGCCGGGGTAACGCGCCTCGAACGCTGCCACCAGCGGCCGCGCGATCTCCACGTCGGCGGAGGCATGCACATTGACCATGCCCTCCTGCAGCGCCCGCGCAATGATCTCGGCATAGCCCGCCGGGTAGCCGGCCGGCACCGGCGGGCCGGCCTGGGCGCGCGCGCCGCCGCTTAGCCCGGCACCCAGCGCGGCGGCGCTGGCCAGCACGCGGCGCCGCTTCCAGCTTGCCGGCATGCCGGCGACAGCGGACGGCGCCGGGAGCGAAGGCGAAGCCGGCGGCAGTACGGGTGGCTGGGACGGGTGAGGGGCCAGGAAAAGGGGCAGCTTGCGCAAGGCAGGAACCATCGGTGCTGACATCGGTGGCTGGAAAGGGCCATGGCACGCTCGCCGCGCGCGGCCCGGGGCGGAGGTATTATAGGCCCCCGCGGCGTGTCCCCGCGGCGGGCTCAGCGTTGCCAGGCTTGGCAGCGCCGCGAAACGCTTTTCTTGAAACGGACGCTTATCGAGCAGGGGAGGACCGCCGTGCGCTTGTTGCTGGTGGAAGACGAGATTGAACTGGCGCGCTGGGTGGCGCGCGCACTGGAGCAAGGCGGCTTCGTGATCGAGCACGTGGCCGACGGCCTGCAGGCCGAGGCGCGCCTGATGGCCGAGGAATACGATGTGGTGGTGCTGGACCTCCGCCTGCCCGGCAAGGACGGCCTGGCCGTGCTCAAGTCCATGCGCGGGCGCGACGACCGCACGCCGGTGCTGATCCTGACCGCGCAGGACACGCTCGACGAGCGCGTGCGTGGCCTCAACCTCGGCGCCGACGACTACCTGCCCAAGCCCTTCGCCATTGCCGAACTCGAAGCCCGCATCCTGGCGCTGATCCGGCGCAGCCGGGGGCGTGCCCACCCGCGCCTGCAATGCGGCACGCTGGTATTCGACGGCGAGACCCGCAGCTTCACGCTGGCCGGCGCGCCGCTGGCGCTGACGCCGCGCGAGTCGACCCTGCTGGGCGCGCTGCTGGCCAAGAGCGGCCAGCCGCTCACCAAGGCGCAACTGCTCGACAAGGTGTTCTCGCTCGACGCCGACGTCAGCCCGGACGCCATCGAAGTGCTGGTCTACCGGCTGCGCAAGAAGCTCTCCGGCCACGGCGTGACCATCGTCACGCTGCGCGGCTTCGGCTACCTGCTGGAACCGGAAGGTCAGCCCTGATGCTGCGCCGCCTGCCACGGCACTGGCTGCGGCGCTGGCTGCGGGGCAGCCTGCGCCGCCAGTTGCTGTTGCTGCTGGTGCCCGCGCTGGCGGCAATGATGGCGCTCGACACCTGGCTGACCTACGGCACGCTGCGCGACGCCGCCAACGCCGCCTACGACCGCTCGCTGTACGGCTCGGTGCGCGCCATCGACAACGCCATCGGCATGGCCGGCGAAAGCGTGCAGATCGCGCTGCCGGACGCCGCCATGGAGATGTTCGAGACCGCGGCGCAGACCCACGTCTTCTACCGCGTATCGCTGGAACGCAATGGCCGGATCGAAACCGTCACCGGCTACGATGACCTGCCGCTGCCCAAGGGTGGGATCGCCAGCAACCAGCCGCATTTCTACGATGCCGACTATCGCGGCGACCCGGTGCGCATTGCCGTGCTTGCGCATCCGGTGTACCGGCCCAACGCGCATATGCGCGTCATCGTGCAGGTGGCGGAAACCGCCGAGCCGCGTTTCGAACTCATCGCCACCGTGTGGCGCGGCGCGCTGGCGCGCGGCGTGCTGCTGATCCTGGTCAGCGCCGGCATCCTCGTGGCCGGCATCACCTATGTGCTGCGCCCGCTGGCACGCGTGCGCGACGATGTGCAGGCACGTTCCGCCGGCGACCTGACGCCGCTGGCCTTCGACCACGTGCCGATGGAAGTCCGCCCGCTGGTGGACGCCGTCAACCTGCATGTCTCGCGCTCCGACGCGATGACGCAGGCCCAGGCGCAGTTCATTGCCGACGCCGCCCACCAGTTGCGCACGCCGCTGGCCATCCTCAAGACGCAAGCCGAGTTTGCCCAGCGCCAGCTTTGCGCCAGCGCCGATCCCGCTCACGCGCGGGATGCCGCCGGGGAGGCGGTAGGCGGCATCGTCACGCAACTGGAGCAGGCCGCGCGCCTGACCAACCAGCTGCTGGCGCTGGCGCGGGTACGGCAACACCCGGGCAGCGACACGCCTGGCGACGCCGAACCGCTGGACCTGATCGATGCCGTGGCCGTGGCCGAGCAGGTGGCGCTGGACTACTTGCCGCTGGCGCGCGGCAAGCAGCAGGACTTTGGCTGGGAGCGTCCGCCGGGGCTGGCGCTGCCGGTACGGGCCGATGCCGCGCTGCTGCGCGAGGCTTTTGCCAATCTTGTCCACAACGCGATCCAGTATTCGCCGCGCGGCAGCCGGATCACGCTTTCCGCCGCGCGTTTCACGGATAGCGCCTGCCTGGTGGTGGAGGACGATGGGCCGGGCATTCCTGCCGAGGAGCGCGAAAAGGTATTTGCGCGGTTCTACCGGCGGGTCGGGAATGTCGAGCCGGGCTCCGGCCTGGGACTGGCGATTTCCCGCGAGATGGCTGCGCGGTTCGGGGGGACGGTGGAGCTGGGGGTTGCGGTGCAGGGCAAAGGGGTTCGGGCGGTGCTGGCGCTGCCGATCGGGGAATGAGAGGGCGCCAGAAAGACCAAAAAACCAAATGTCCATACATCCACCCCCACGTAAACCCCACCCCATTCCCTGACAAATTGACAGCCTTTTGACAGTTTCTACCCCCTAGAATCGCGCCATGGTCGCCGTACCGGCCAGACCAAGTCAGAAAACCAAAGAACAAGTCCGGCATGCAAGCGCTGCCAGGGACGGGAGACAACGCCAAGCCGGCCGCTCAACGCACGCAGCGCCGGCGCACCGCACGACTCTCCCGCCCCCGACAGCCAGCTTCACCGCCAGCCGGACACCTCCGGGTCGGTCCTCGCCAGCATCGCCGGCAACCGTTCACCGGCAATCCTCTGAAAAAGAACAGGAGACCGTAATGCGTCGTTCGATTCATCGCTTTGCCCACGTCGTCATGGCTTCGGCCGCGATCACCGCCACCGTGGCTGCCGCGCCCGCGTTCGCGCTCGACAGCGTGAAGTTCATGATCGGCGCCAACCCGGGCGGCGGCTTCGACCAGACCGGCCGCTCGCTGGGCGCGGCGCTGGTTGCCGCCGGCGTGGCCAAGACGGCCTCCTACGACAACAAGGGCGGCGCGGGCGGCACCATCGGCCTGACGCAGTTCGTCAATACCGACAAGGGCAATCCGAACGCGATGATCGTCACCGGCGCGGTGATGGTGGGCGCGATCGAAACCAACAAGCCGCCGGTCACGCTGAAGAACGCGACCCCGATCGCACGCCTGTTCGCCGACACCATGGTGATCACGGTGCCGGCCAGCTCGCCGCTGAAGTCCATCAAGGACCTGACCACGCAGCTCAAGGCCAACCCGGGCAGCGTCAGCTGGGGCGGCGGCTCCAAGGGTTCGATCGACCACATCCTCGCGGGCCTGGTCGCCAAGGAAAGCGGCGTGGATCCGAAGAAGATCAACTATGTGCCGTTCCAGGGCGGCGGCGAAGCCTCGGCCTCGATCCTGGGCGGCCACGTGACGGTCGGCATCGCCGGCGTGTCCGAGTTCCTGCCCTTTATCAAGAGCGGCAAGATGCGCGCGCTGGCCGTGACCTCCAAGGAACGCACCGCCGATATCCCGACCCTGAAAGAGCAGGGCGTCAACGTGGAGATCTACAACTGGCGCGGCGTGTACGGCGCGCCCGGCATCACCGCCGAGCAACGCAAGGCGCTGGTGGATGCGGTGGTGAAGGCAACCGAGACGCCGCTGTGGAAGGAAACCCTGGCCAAGAACGACTGGACCCCGTTCCTGCTGACCGGCGACGAGTTCGGCAAGTTCGTGGACAGCGAGTCGGCCCGCCTGGGTGGCACGCTGCGTGAACTGGGCGTGGCGAAGTAAGCAGCCCGGTATTGCCGCTTCACCGCTTCATTGCTTCATTGCTTCACTGTTCCAGCGTTTTACCTGTCGGCCCTGCCTGCGGCGCACCGTAACGCCCGGTGCGCATGCAGCAGGCGGGGGTCCGGTGTCCACCTGCGATACCCAAAAACCAAACTACAAATCGCCGGGCCCCCGCCTTAAGCGGGGACGACAAACCGCGGCAAGCCAAGGGTCGGCCAACACGACCGCAGGCGCCGCATGAAGGAGCCACTTCACATCATGAAACCCTCGCACTTGGCGATCGGCATTGCCGTATTGCTGCTCTCCGTTTTCTACTTCGTCGGCCTGTCGGGCATCTCCGGCGACGAAGGCTATGCCGGCCTGTCGCCGCGCTTCATGCCGACGCTGGTCGCCATCGGCCTGGCCGTGTGCGGCGCGGCGCTGACCTGGCAGGGCCTTCGCGGCGGCTTTCGCAATATGCCGGAAGAAGACGCCGAACTGCCCGACGCCCCGCATAACTTCCGCGGCTTCCTGTGGGTGGCCGCCGGCCTGGTGGCCAACATGGCGCTGATCGGCACGCTGGGCTTCGTGCTGGCGTCGACCCTGCTGATGGTCTGCGTGGCACGCGGCTACGGCAGCAAGCGCTTCCTGCGCGATGGCCTGATTGGCCTGTGCATTACGTTGCCGATGTGGGCACTGTTTGAATTCCTGCTCGGCATCAATTTGCCGCTGCTGCCCGTCGCCGGGTTCTGAACGGAGCTGATGATCCATGGATACTCTCAACCTGCTGATGCATGGCTTTGCCATCGCCATCACGCCAATCAACCTGATGTGGGCCCTGGTGGGCTGCTTCCTGGGCACCGCCATCGGCGTGCTGCCGGGCATCGGCCCGGCACTGACCGTGGCGATGCTGCTGCCGCTGACTGCCAAGGTGGAACCCACCGCCGCGCTGATCATGTTCGCCGGCATCTACTACGGCGCCATGTACGGCGGCTCCACCACCTCCATCCTGATGAACACGCCGGGCGAATCGTCGACCATGGTCACGGCGATGGAAGGCAACCTGATGGCCAAGAGCGGCCGCGCCGGCCCGGCGCTGGCCACCGCGGCCATCGGCTCGTTCGCCGCTGGCACCATCGCCACCGTGCTGCTGTCGATGTTCGCGCCGGTCGCGGCCGACGTGGCGCTGCAGTTCGGGCCCGGCGAATATTTCATGATCATGCTGCTGGCCTTCACCACGGTGTCGGCGGTGCTGGGCTCGTCCTTGCTGCGCGGCATGACCAGCCTGTTCCTGGGCCTGGGCATCGGCCTGATCGGCATGGACTCGCTGTCGGGCCAGACGCGTTACTCGATGAATGTGCAGGAGCTGTACGACGGCATCGACATCGTGGTGGTCGCGGTCGGCCTGTTCGCGGTGGGCGAGGCGCTGTTCAATGCCTTCTTCCCGCAGCCCGCGGGCGGCTTCAACAAGCTCAGCTCGGTCATGATGACCAAGTCCGACTGGAAGCGCTCGGTGCCGGCCTGGATCCGCGGCACCATCATCGGCTTCCCCTTCGGCCTGATCCCGGCCGGCGGCGCGGAGATCCCGACCTTCCTGTCGTACGCCACCGAAAAGAAGCTGTCCAAGCACAAGGATGAGTTCGGCACGGTCGGCGCGATCGAAGGCGTGGCTGGCCCCGAGGCCGCCAACAACGCAGCCGTGACGGCCACGCTGGCTCCGCTGCTGACGCTGGGCATCCCCACCTCGAACACCACCGCGATCCTGCTGGCGGCGTTCCAGAACTACAACCTGCAGCCGGGCCCGATGCTGTTCCAGACCTCGGGCGACCTGGTGTGGGGCCTGCTGGCTTCGCTGTACATCGGCAACGTGATGCTGCTGGTGCTGAACCTGCCGGCGATCGGCTTGTGGGTGCGCATGCTGCGCATCCCCACGCCGCTGCTGTATGGCGGCATCCTGATCTTCGCGGGCCTGGGCGCCTACGGCATCCGCCAGTCGTGGTTCGACCTGCTGCTGCTGTTCATCATCGGCGTGCTGGGCATGGCCATGCGCCGCTTCGACTTCCCCACCGCACCGGTGATCGTGGGCATGATCCTCGGCCCCATCGCGGAGAAGCAGTTGCGCAATGCGCTGTCGATCAGCCAGGGCGACTGGTCGATCTTCGTGACCCAGCCAATCTCGGCCACCATCCTGGCCATGACGGTGGCGGTGGTGCTGATCCCGCGCATCCTGGGCTGGCTGGCCCGGCGCTCGGCACGCGGCAAGGTGGCTGACGCCACAGGTTGATTAGCGCAAAATACGGGCAAGGCCCGGCACTCCAGGGTGCCGGGCCTTTTCATTTCTGGCGCCATGGCATCGGCGCCTTTGTCTCTACATTGCGCTCCATCACAAGAACACCGCGCCGGCGCCCGCGCGCCAGGCCGCTGCGACATGCCTTCTCTTCTTCACCGCTGGCGTCCGGTCCTGCTGACGCTGCTGCTCGGCCTGGCCGCCGCGCTGCTCTGCACGCTGCTTCACACGCCCCTGCCATGGATGATCGGCCCGTTGCTGGCGGTGGCCACCGCGCGCATGCGCGGCGCCGACCTGCGCGCGCCCACGCAGGCGCGCAATGCCGGGCAGTGGGCCATCGGGACTTCGCTCGGGCTGTACTTCACCTCCGATGTGGTGGGGCGTCTGCTGGAGTACCTGCCGTATATCGTGGCGGGTTCGCTGTTCGCGCTGGTGCTCGGCTGCGGCGGCGCGTTCCTGCTGCGCAGGAGCACGGGCGTGGCGTTCAAGACGGCGTACTTCTCCACCGCCATCGGCGGCGCCTCGGAGATGGCAAACCTGGCCGAGCGCAACGGCGCGCGCATCGACCAGGTGGCCGCCGCGCATTCGCTGCGCGTGCTGATGGTGGTGGTGGCGGTGCCCGCGCTGTTCCAGTACGGCGGCATCCACGGGCTCGATCCCTATATCCCCGGTCCGCGCACGGTGGACTACCTGGGGCTGCTGGGGCTGATCGCGATCACCGTCAGCGTGGCGCTGGTGCTCAAGCGCTTCAACCTGCCCAATCCCTTCGTGATCGGCACGCTGCTGGCGGCAGCGGTGCTGACCGCCTCGGGCGTGGAACTGTCGGCCATCCCCACCTGGATGAGCCGCGCCGGCCAGTTGCTGATCGGGGTCTCGCTGGGCGCGCGCTTCTCGCGCGACTTCCTCCACACGGCGCCACGCTTTCTCACCGGCGTGGCGCTGTACACGCTGGTCGCGCTGGTGCTCTCCGCGCTGTTCGGCTGGGCCCTGTCGGCGCTGTCTGGCGTGCATCCGGCCACCGCCATCCTCGGCACCACGCCCGGCGGCATCGCGGAGATGTGCATCACCGCCAAGGTACTGGAACTGGGCGTGCCGCTGGTGACGGCCTTCCACGTGATCCGGATGGCGTTCGTGGTGCTGTGCACCGGCCCCCTGTATCATTGGCTCAAACATCGCGCCGCGCCGGAGGAGACGGAATAGCAACCTGGCCGGCCCCACCCCAGACAAACGGGAGTGCCATGCCAGAGTCAATGCCAAGACCCAAGCCGGAATCCGGCCTGACGCTTGCCGATATCGACGGCACCTTGCAACGCGTACTGGCGCCGTGGGTGCGCCAGCTCGGCCTGCGCGCCGAGGCCGTTGATGCGCAGGGCGTAACACTGCGCCTGCCTTTCGACGAATCGTTTCGCCATGCGGGTGGCGTGGTGTGCGGCCAGGTGCTGATGGCCGCCGCCGATACCGCCATGATCGTGGCGGTCGCCAGTGCGGCGGGCGGCTTCCGCCCCATGACCACCGTCACGCTGACGACCAACTTCATGCGCCCGGTGATCGACGGCGACGTGCTGGTGCGCGCCAATGTGCTGCGCCTGGGCAAGACCGTGGTGTTCGGCGAAATCGAGCTGACCGGCACCGACGGCAAGCTGGCCGTGCAGGCCACCACCACTTATGCGCTGCTGTAAGCGGCGCCATCACTGAATTGCATGCAATCCATGTATGAGCCCCGCAGCGTAGTTCCTGCTTCCGTCCAGCCCGCCGCGGCAGCCTCTCCGTTCGACCAGGTGGTGTTCGCCGGCGGCGGCAACCGCTGCTGGTGGCAGGCGGGCTGGTGGGATACGGTGGCGCCCGAGCTGGGCCTGCGCCCGCGCGTGATCACGGGAATTTCCGCCGGCGCCGCCGCGGCCTGCATGGTCTACACGCACGATTCCCGCGAGGTGATGGCGTACTACCGCGAGGTGCTTGCCGGCAACCGGCGCAATGCCTACTGGGGCAACCTGCTGAACAAGCAGCGCGTGTTCCCGCACTACGGCATCTACCGCACCGCCCTGCTGAGCATCTTCGGGGAGGGCCGCCTGGCGCGCTTGCAGGCGGCGCCGGAGATCCGCATTGGCGTGGCCCATATCCCGCGCTGGAGCGGGCCGCGGCTGGCGGTGATGGCCGGCCTGGTGGCCTACAACATCGAGAAGCACTGGCTCAAGACGCTGCATCCGCGGCTGGGCCGCAAGCTGGGCTTCCTTCCGGAGTTCGTGCGCGCGCAGGACTGCGGCTCGCCCGAGCAACTGGCCGACCTGTTGCTGCAGTCTTCCTCGACGCCGCCCTTCACGCCGGTGCTCCGGCGCGACGGCCGGCCCGTGCTGGATGGCGGCATGGTCGACAACGTGCCGGTCGACGCGCTCGACGCAACGCCCGGCGACGTACTGGTGCTGGTGACGCGGCTCTATCCGCGCCCACGGCGCTTTGTTCTGCAACACGGCGCGCAGCGCCGGCTTTACCTGCAACCTTCGCAACGGGTACCGATCTCGAGCTGGGACTACACCCAGCCCGGCGCGATGACCGGTGCCTACGATCTCGGCCGGCGCGACGGGGAAACCTTTCTGCGCGAATGGCCGTCTGTCCTGAAGACGGAGCTTGGCACCGCCGCGTAGCGTTCAACCAGCGCGCCGGCCGCCCTAGCGGCTCCGTCATCACGATGTGCAATGCGGCCTTCGCGCCGCAACAGGAGGCATTGATGACGAAACGCCAGGCAAGACCCACGACCGAGCGCCGCAGCGCGCGCAGGGCGACATCCGAGCAAGCGGTGGAGCACGTCCCCCGCCGCGGCAAGCGCCGCGCCGGCGCGCAGCGCGAAGCGGACTTCGTGGTAATCGGCGCAGGCTCGGGCGGGGTGGCGGCAGCGCGGCGCGCGGCCTCGCACGGCGCGCGCGTGGTGCTGGTGGAGCGCGATGCCATCGGCGGCACCTGCATCAACCGCGGCTGCGTCCCCAAGAAAATGCTCTCGTATGGCGCCAGCCTGGCCGCCGTCCTGTCAGGCTGCCTGTCGCACACCGGCGGCAAGGAGGACTGGAGCGATGCCATCGTGCGTGTCAATGCGGAGATGGCGCGGCTGCACGTGGCCTATACGCACCGCCTGCAGGAAGCCGGCGTGGAACTGCTGCGCGGCGATGCCACGGTGATCGCGCCGGACCAGGTGCAGGTGGGCGCGGAGGTCATCAGCGCGAAACGCATCCTGATCGCCACCGGCGCGCGGCCGCGTGCCTTGCCGGTGCCGGGCTTTGATCTCGCCTGCACCTCCGACGACATCTTCACCTGGCAAAGCCTGCCGGCTTCCCTGGTGGTGATCGGGGGCGGCTACGTGGCGGTGGAACAGGCCTCGATCCTGTCGCGCTACGGCGTCAAGGTGGAGATGCTGGTGCGCGGGGAACGCCTGCTGCCGCGCTTTGACCATGAAGTTGCCGAGGCACTGGCCGAGGCGCTCGCCGCCAAGGGCGTGCGGCTGCATTTCAATACCGAGGTAACGCTGCTGAACCAGGCCAACGGTGCCATCGATGTGTGCTACCGGCAGCATGGCGATGGCGGCAATAGTGGCAATGGCGACACTGGCAACGGCGGCAAGGACCGCATCCAGACCGTGCGCGCGCAGGCGGCGCTGGCTGCCATCGGGCGCGACCCGCATTGGGACGGGCTCGGCCTGGAGGCGCTGGGCGTGCAGAAAGCCGAGCGGGGGTGGCATCCAGGTGGACCGGTCGTTCCGCACCAAGGTCCGCGCGATCCACGCCATCGGCGATGCCATCGACGGCCTGCACCTGACACCGGTGGCCAGCGCGCAGGGCCGCTGGTTGGCGGACCGCCTGTTCGGCCGCCGCGGCGACCGATCGGATTTCGACCTGGTGCCTACCGCGGTGTTCTGCGAGCCGGCCATCGGCAGCGTGGGCCTGACCGAGCAGGCCGCCATCGAGGAAGCAGGCAAGCCGGAGCGCATCCACACCGTGGTGCGCCGCTTCGTCTCGCTGGAGAACCGCTTCGCCGGCAGCGAGCAGGCGTCCATGGTCAAGCTGGTGGTGAATACGCGCAGCGGCCGCGTGCTGGGCGCGCACATGATGGACAACGCCGCGCCGGAAGTCATGCAGGCGTTCGCCGTGGCGCTGCGGCTGGGGGTGAGGCTGTCGCACCTGCAGACCACGGTGCAGTTGCATCCGACCGTGGCCGAGGAACTGTTCGGCTAAGCGCCCCCCCGGACTCAGGCCGGCGCGGCGCCCTGCGCCGGCCTGGCGCCATCGCACGGGTCGGCCCGCTTGTGCGCGGGCACCAGCACCACGCGGTCGTAGGCGCCGATCTCGTGGCCGCTGGCCTGCTCCAGGTAGCCCACGCTGTAGATGCTGCCCGGCTCGGCGGCGAGCCAGCGCGGCGCGCCCACGTCGCGCCGCACATGGCCGTTGCCGGCGATCAGCACCGCGCCGCGTTCGGCGTATTCGCGCATCGCGGCCGCCATCACCGCATCGCGCGCGGCCTGGGCATCGAGCATGCCTGGCAGCATGGCCTTGGGGAAATTGCCGCAATGGCCGCGGTCGAGCACCGCGGTCTGTTCCGTCACGATGTCTTGGGGCAAGGGCGCGGCAAGGCCGAGGCGCTTGCGCTCGGCCGCATCGAATACGCCATCGAGCCCATCGCGCACGATGCGCGCCGCATCCGCCCGCGACAGGTTGGCCGCCACCAGCGGCAGGTCATAGCGCAAGGCCAGCGCCACCACCGGCGTATAAAGCTCCCACTGCCAGTTCTTGCCGCCCGCCTGCGCCACGACATACGCCGCGTCACCAGGGCGCTCGCGGCGGGCGCGGTCGATATCGGCCTGGCGCTCGCGGTCGAACTGCTCCATTGCGATGGCCGGGCGCCAGCCCGCTTCGAGCGCGCTGGACAAGGCAAGCAGGCGCCGCTTCTGACCATCGGCGTTGTCGTGGACCTCGCCCAGCAGCACGTAGGTTTTACCGGTGAACTGGTGCGCGACGTCGCCAGCCACGGCGGCCGGTGGCGTGCCCGCGCAACCGGCGAGCGCGGCAAGTAAAGCGGCGGCGAGCGCCACGCCGGCGGCGCGGGCAATGGCAAGGCGTGAGCGAGTCTGCATGGCGGCGGTAATCCTGGTTTCTGCGGTTCTTTGCCTGTGGTCCGCGGGCATGTCGCGGACCTGCCTATTATTGCCCAGTTGCCGCTTCCGGCACATAGACCATCGAGCCGTCGTTCAGCCGATAAGCAACGCCGGCCTTGGTGCCATCCCCGCTGCCGACTTGTCCGCTCGCCTGGTAGCGCACGACCTTCTCGCCCTGTTTTGAGACGATCTCCATATTCGGCTTGCCGGGATTGGTGATGACGGTGACGTCCGCATGCGTGAACGGGTTCGTCGGGTTCTGCGCGATCGCCACCAGCAATGCGGCGATCACCACCAGGAACACGTCGATCAGGTTGACCACCGACAGGATGGGATCGTCGGCTTCGCTTTCCTCGAGGAACTTCATGCGTCGACCTCCCACTGCGGCCGGTGCTTGCCCAGCCACACCAGTTCCTCGGCCAGCCAGCGGCGCCGCACATTGACCACCCAGAACGTGATGCTGGCGGCGATCAGCGCGAGGATCACGGCAGAGAAGGCGATGGTGAGGTTCTCGCCCACGTTGGCGAGGTTGCCGCCCGACAAGCCTTTCAACGCCGGCCCCATCGGGATCATGGTGGCGACAAGCCCCAGCATGGGCGCCACGCGCGTGGCGATGCGCGGCCACTCCAGCAACCGGTGCGCGGTCACGTCGAGCGTGTCCGGGTCCTTCACGCGATGGCGCAGCGCATATGCCACCAGCACGTAGCCGCGGCCGGTTTCGATCGCGTTGCGGCGGCGCTGCCAGCCTTGCATGGCGAACTCGCCGAGCGCCCAGAAGGCGTAGAGGAAGAGCAGCCCGATCAGGGCAAGCGTCGGGTACAGGAACAACTGGCCGACGTCATACATCAGGGTTTCGAGCAGGGTAGGGGTCATGATGCCTCAGTGGGTGTTTGTTGGGTTCTGGAAGCGTGGTGCAGCACTCGCGTGGCGCCGGGCGCTGAGGGCGCCGCCGAACACGGCCCCGGCCAGCGCGATGCCGGCGGCCAGCCACGACAGCACCGGCACGAGCGCCGCGGCGGGCGGCTTGCGCTCCACCAGTTGCATGCCTTGCACGGGTACGGATTGCGATGGCGGTGCGGGCTTTGGCTTGGGCTGCGGCTGCGTTTTCGCTTCGGCCCGCGACGGCTGCGGGGCAGCCTGCGCAGCCGCGGCCTTCGGTGCGCCCGCCGGCGGCGCTGCGGGTGCTCGCGTGCCATAGCCCGCCGCGCCGGGGGCCGTGGTCTGCTGTTGCACGTAGCGGTTGAAGCTGCGGTTGCCGCTGCGGATATCGTGCCGCTGCGAGAGCGTCTGCCATCGTTCGGCCAGCGTCTTGAGCATCTCGGGATCGGCTTTCCAGTAGCCCTTGCGCGCGGCTTCCAGCATGCGCTCGATCACCTGGGCCTGGGCCTGCGGCGCATGCTTCTCGAACCATTCATCAAGGCCGAGCTTGTGCTTGTCCTTGACGTAGACCTCGGCGAACTCGGTCCACTGGTCGTCGCGCACGATCTCCGGCGCGACCGCGGTCCAGCCCCAGAAGTTGTTGACGGTGTCGAGCATGTTGAGCGCGCCGCCATAGCCTTCGGCCTTCATGCCTTCGATCCAGCCCGGATGGAAATAACGCGTGCGCAGTTCGGTGGCAAGGAAGGAAGCCGCAGTTTCCGTGCGCGCACTGTTCGCATCGCGCAAATTGGAGATCAGCAGCTCCGGCGCCTTGCCCGTCAGGTGGCGCACGGCCAGGCCAATGCCGCCGAGATACTGGAAGGGATCGTCGGTGGTCAGCATGCCATACAGGTTGGAGCTGCGCGCCAGCAGCGCGCCTTCCACGCCCTTGAGGTTCTCCGCGTAGAGGTTGAGCTGCGGCAGCTTCTCGCCCCAGGTTTTTTCGTCGGGCCCGTAGCCGTACTGCATGCGCGCGAGATAGAGATTGGCAAGCCTGGCGTCCGCCTGCTTGCCGCTGCCGAAGCTGTCGCTGGCGAGCGTAGCGTCGTTGAGACCGGTGCCATAGTTGCCCGACTCGCTGGCAAAGATGCGCGTCAGCGCCAGCGACTCGATGCGCTCGGGATTCATCTCCGGGGCCTTGAGTTGCGCCAGGCGCTCGCGCACCGCGCGCGTGCTCGCGGCCACCGCGTTGTCGGGCTCGGGTTGCGCGGCGGCCAGCTTGACCGCCTCGGCCAGCCACTTGATCAGGTTGGGAAAGTGATCGCGGTACAGGCCGGTGGCGGACAGCACCACGTCCACGCGCGGACGCTTGAGCTCCGCGGCGGGAATCGCTTCCACGCCGACCACGCGGCCACCGCCGTCCCACTTCGGGCGGATGCCCATGGCCGCCAGCGCCTGCGCTTCGAGCATGCCCTGATGGCGCATGGTTTCCACGCTCCACAACGAGAAGGCCAGCTTGGCGGGCCACTTGCCGTGACGCTTGCGCCAGTCGGCAATCATGGCTTCCGCCGCTGCTTGTCCGGCCTGCCATGCTTCCCGGCTGGGCACCTTGGAAGGATCGAAGCCATACAGGTTGCGTCCGGTCGGCAGCGCATCGGGATTGCGCACCGGATCGCCGCCCGTGCCGGCCAGCACGTAGCGGCCCGCCAGCGCGGTGAGAATGGCTTGGCTCTCCGGCGCGGCATCGAGGCTGGCGTAGAGCGTGCGTGCGCGCTGCATGTCTTCACGCTGCCTGGCGTCGGAAAGGCCCGTCAGCGGCGCGCCGTCGATCACGTAGCGGCGCAGCATGGCGTACGGTTCCGACTGCGCGAGCTGCTTGTAATCGAGCGCGAACAGTTCCTCGGGCTCCTCGGGAAATACGCGCTTGAGCCAGGACTGGCCGAGCATGGCCATCACCGTGTACAGCCGCAGCCCGGGATCCTGAGACTGGCCGAACGTGTGCAGGCCGTAAGGCTGCAAGGCGCCCGCGAGTTCGTGCAGGTGCGTGTGCAACGCATCCAGGTACGCCGTGAACTGTGCGCTCGCACGCGCCTGCGGCCAGCTCATGTCGTCGAGCAGATGCATGCGTGCGCTGCGCTTGAGGATGTCCTCGCGCAGCGTGTCCTTCACCGCGCCGTCGTCCTGCTGCAGGTAGTTGTGCAACTGATCATGCAGCGCCGACAAGTCGGTGTGCAGGCCGGCCGGCTTGAACGGCGGCGTCTGGTGGCTGACGATGGTGGCACGGCCCCGGCGCTTGGCCTGCAACGCCTCGCCGACGTCGTCGACGATGTAGGGATAGATCACCGGCACGCTGCCGAGCACCATGTAGGGCTGGTCGGTCACGGACAGGCCGCGCTCCTTGCCCGGCGTCCATTCCTGCGTCCCGTGGGTGCCGTAGTGCACCAGCGCCTCGCGCCCTTCGCGCGCCCACAGGTAGGCGGCCATGTAGAAATGGTTGAGCGGCGTCTTGGTGGAGTGATAGAGGGCATTCTCGGCGGCTTCGTCGCGCTCGCCGCGTGGCGGCACCGGCATCAGCGCCACGTTGCCGAGCTGCAGGCGCGGGATGGCGAAGCCGGCCACGCCGTTGCGCCTGATCGCCATCGACGAGGCTTCGGGCTCGCCCCAGCGCGCGCTGACCTCGGCGCGGAACGCGGCGGGCTGCGCGTCGTACCAGCGGCGGTATTGCGCCATCGGCATCCACGCGGCGCGGTCCGCATCGAGCAGCGCGCCGAGCTGGCCTTCGCGGTAGAAGGGCGCGAGCAACGCGCCAAGATCGCGCTGCAGCGTGAGTTCGTCGGCGGCCTCGGTGCGGTAGCCCGCGGCATGCAGCGCGGCCAGCGTGGAAGACAGGCTGCGCGGCAGGTTGAGGAAGGATGCCGACAGGTTCTTTTCGCCAGCGGGATAGTTGTAGAACAGGATCGCCACGCGCTTCCCGGCATTGGGCGTGCGCTGCAGACGTGTGAGCGCCAGCGCCTTGTCGGCCACGGCATCGAGCTGCGCCGGCAGGCTGACGATGCTGCCGTCCTTGTGCGAAGTGGCGGCGGCCAGCATGGGATCGCTGGCGCCGGCCAGTTCGGGCTGCACCAGGTAGAAGGGCGTATCGGTGAGGCTGACGCCATGCGGATCGCGCTCCCAGTCCTGCGCATCGCCCTTGCGGTAGGGCATGACCTGCAGCACCGGGATGCCTAGCGTTTCGAACTCCGCCTTCCGACCCGCCGCGTTGAGCATGATCTGGCCGTTGACCAGCACATCGACAATGCGCTTGCCGCCGGGCGCGGCCATGCGCAGCACGCCGTCCGCATCCATCACCGGGCTGTAGAAGACGAGCGCGCGCGCGCCGCGCGCTTCGATGCGTGCGATCAGGTCGTCGATAAAGGCGCTGTCCAGGCCGGAGACATAGGCCTGGTGGATGGCGACGCCGATCACCGGCGTGCCGGCGTGGCCGGATGCGCTGAGCGCCTCGTCCGGCGATTCGGTCACCGCGCTGGCCAGGCGCGGATGGTAGTAAGCGGCTTTTGGAAACACAACCGGCGCGGGAATCGCGCTGTCCGCGCGCAGCCTGAACTGCTGCGCGGCCAGCGTGCGCATCATGGCATCGAAGTTGGCGTGGCCGCCATTGACGTAGTACGCATGCAGCTTCGCGCCCAGCGCATTGTCGAGGCCGTGCGCCTCGAAGCGGTCGGTGGCCATCAGCAGGCGCGGCACGCGCGCACCGGTCCATTGCGGCCCCAGCTTCGCCAGCATCTCGGCGACGATGTGATCGCGCGGCGCATCGAGGATCAGCAATCCCGCGCCGTCGATGAATGGCGCCACATCCTGCGCGCTCATGCGTTCGAGATAGCGCGCATCGAGCGTCATGCCGTGCGCGCGCGCCATCGCCTGCAGCGGCTCGAACTTGCCCGCCGGCACCGGCGAGGTAGTCAGCACGGCAATCTTCGGCGCGGCCCGCGCCTGCTGCATGCCGAGCGCCAGAAGGACAAGCCACAGCAGGCACAGCGCGCGGATCAGCTGCATCCTGGTATTGTTTTGTGGGGACATGTCGGGTCGAATCGCCTCAGGTCAGAACGACAGCTTCACGCTGGCGGCAAAGGTACGTCCGGGCTGCGTATAGAAATCCAGGCCCGGCTCGCTGGCGGCAACGCTGCTCTGGCGCACATCGCCCCACAGCCAGTATTTCTTGTCGAACACGTTGTTCACCGAAAGCACCAGGCTGGCGTAGCGGTTGAAGCGCCACCAGCCCTGGAGATCGACCACACCGTAGCCGCCCGGCTTGAAGTAGGTGAAGGATGTGTCGTCGGTGCGCGTCACCGGGCGCGCGCCGCGCCAGCGCAGGCTAGCGCCCTGGCCCTGGCTGTCGCTGCCGCGCTCCCAGGTCAGTGCGGCGCTGGCGCGCAGCGGCGAGACGCTGTTGAGCGGCTGGCCGGTCTGTTCGTTGTTGCCGTGCGCATAGGCCACGGCGCTGTCGACGCGCCACTGCGGCAGGAAGCGGTAGCTGCCGCGCCACTCGGCGCCGTAGATGCGCACGCTGCTCTGGTTGCGATACTGGTACGTGGCTCGCAGGCCGGCGAGACAGGCGGGGTCGGACGGGCAGTTAAGCGCCACCTGTTCGATAAAGTCCTTGTAGCGGTTGTCGAATACCGCGACGCTGGACTGCACGCGCTCGTCGGTGTATCGCGCACCGATCTCGAAGGAGCGGCTCTTCTCCGGATTCAGCTCGCCGTTGGGCGCGGCGCCGTAGCCCTGGATGGTGTTGCGGAAGCTGCCGTTGATTTCCTGGTAGTTCGGCGCGCGGTAGCCGAAAACGTACTGGGCCCACACGTTGATGCGGTCGGTGGCTTGCCACAGCGCGGACAGCTTGGGCGAGACCGCCCAATCGCTCTTGCTGATGGCGGGCTTGGCGGCGACACTGTTGTAGAGCTTGTCGTCGTCCGGCCCGAGCGAGTAGTGGTCGAAGCGCAGGCCGGGCGTGAGCGTGAAGCGGCCGCCGGCGAACTGCAGTTCATCCTGCACGAAGATGCCGGTCTGGCGGGTCTCGCCCTTGGGGAAATCGTGGATCGGGAAGTTGTCGCCGGCCAGCGATTTCGACACCACGCCGGTGGTACGGTTGTAGGCAGTGCCATCGCGCATCTCGCTGGTCTGCGTGCGCAGGAAATCCACGCCGGTAATCAGCCGGTGGCCTGCGAAGCCCGTGTTGAACGACTTGTCGGCCTGCAGGTTGAAGCCGGTCTGCTGCTGGCGGAAGCCGAACAGCAGGTTCACGTCGCACAGGCTGCTGCCCGCCGTGGAGCCCGAGCATCCGGAGCTGGTCCTGCTGCGCACTTGGTTGGTCACGGTGTTGGACTCGCTCTCCTGATAGAACACGGTGGCGCCGAGGCGGTCGACCAGGTGGCTGGCCGGCTTCCACTCGTAGTCCAGGCTGACGCGGTTGCGCGACAGGTCCTCGGTGCCGCTGGCGGCGGTCACGCGCGGCAGCGCGGTGGACAGGCGCAGGATATCCGTGAAGGTGTCGCTGTCGCGATGCTCGTAGGTCAGCCTGAAGCGGTGGCCGGCGGCGGGATCGAGCACGATCTTGCCGAGCCAGGCGTTGGTCTCGCTGTTCTGCGGGTTGGGCTGGGTGCGGCCGGTCGAGGTGGAATCGTTGCCGCCCATGTTTTCCACCTCGTGCCCCTTGCGGTGCGCATACATGAACAAGCCCTTGATGGTCTCGTTGCCGCCCGCCACGCCGGCGGTCTGGCCGAAACCGCGGTCGATGCCGTTGCACGACAGGCCCGCCTCGCCACCTACCGCGCGGCCACGCATCAGGTCCTCGGGGTCCTTGGTGACGTACGAGACCACGCCGCCGATGGCGTCCGAGCCGTACAGGCTGGAGGCCGGCCCGCGCAGCACCTCGACCCGCTTGAGGAAGGAAAACTCGGGCGCGTCCCGGGTGGCGCTGGACAGGTTGGAGGGGCCTCCGCCGTTGTAGTAGTCCGGCAGGCGCACGCCGTCGACCATCAGCAGCACGCGGTTAGCCTCGATGCCGCGGATATTGATGCTGCCGGCCCCAAAGCGGCGCCGGTCGCGCGGCACGTCGATATCGGGTTCGTCGGCAAACAAGCCAGTCTCGTCGACCGGCTGGGCGCGCTCGATGCGGCCGGCCTCGATGACGGTGATGGTGGAAGCGACGGCATCGGCGCGTTCCTCGGTGCGAGTGGCGGTGACCACCACCTCGCCCAGCGGGCGGGCCGGATCGACGGCCGGATCGACGGCCGGTTCGGCGGCCAGCACCGGACCGCCGAGGGTGGCGCAGATGGCGATGGGCGTGACTCGTACGGAGGCGCGCAAGCGTGCCAGACAGCGGCGTTTCATGGATTTTCCCCAAAAGAAAACGAAACGCTGGCTGGCGGACACCGGGTTAGAACGGCTGGCTCGCGTAGTGTTGATGCAGGCGCAAAGCGGGTCTGATCAAAGTTGAGAATGCGAATTATTCTCAATTTTGATCAAGAAGTAAAGCCCCCTCCCTGGGAGGGGGCGCATGGCGCCGACGAACGGTAGTAGCTCGCTGGAAGCCACTGTCCGCCAACGCTTCTCAGCCACCCCAGCCGCCCGCCACCTTCGCTACAGCCGGGTGCAATTGCCGGAGCGACACAAAGCTCGTCGTCATTTTGCCGTTACGGCGCGAGGCGGGTTCATCGGCGCGAGCCAGAAAAATCGCCAGTAACTTTGGGAAATTTCTGCTGGCTGGTGACTATTTGCTTTTCTACAAATAAGGACACTACCCAGCGATCTTGTCGTCTAGATGCCCGCAATAGCGGATGGGCGCCTCCGTTGACTCTAGCGTTTGTTGCGCGCGACGGTGCTCAACACGAGCATTGATCCGACGGAGCGGGAATCCGTCACAGTGAAAGGAGTTTGTTAGTGGTCCGCACGCTTGTGATTCTGCTGTTGTCCTTTTTTTGGGTCTTGCCGTGTCACGCGGACACGGCAACAAATCTTGGCGCCCAAAAAAAGGAACGCTCTTCGACGGACATCAACTGGAGCAAGAGCGCTATTCAGGACATCACGCGCGCGCACGAAATCATCCGGGAGGCACATCCTGGCGTTCTGGACCCGGCGGATCACGGATTTCAACAGTGGTTTAAGCAAGGGTACGACGAAGCGACGGCGCTCGCCCTCCGTGCGGATTCAGAGGGCAAGGCGTTGGCAGCGCTACGCTTCTACATCGCGGGCTATAGGGATGGACATCTGGTCGTATGGAAGGAAGGCCAAGTCAGTGAGTCCCCTCGCTGGGCGGGATGGATCGTGCAGCGCCGCAATGGGAAGTACCGCGTTCCGGCGCGGGCCTCGGACTGGCCCGTCGACGTGCCCCAAATTGGCGATGAACTGCTTTCCTGCGACGGCCAGCGCATTGACGATTTGCTGGTGGAAAAAGTCGCTCCGTTCGTGGATAGACGCGTGGATCTGGAGGGCTCGCTGTCTCGTCTTGCGCTGCATCTGACCAGTGAGCCGCACTACGAAACGCTGTGGGAACCTTTGCGGTTGAAACACTGCGAGGTTCGATCCTCCTCAGGGAAAGTTCGCCAGTTCTTGCTGAAGTGGCAGCCCTTCACTGAGGCGTTTCAAGCGATGACCAGGCCAGCGATGCCACGCCAAGGTATCAAGCAACTACGGCAGGGCATCCTCTGGATTCATGCTACGGATTTCACCTTGTTTAGCAGCAAAGACATCGCATCGTTCGAAAGATTGTTGAACAAGGTCCGGGGCCTGGGAGAAGCCGATGCCGTGGTGCTTGACATACGAGGCAATAACGGCGGAAAGACCTTGGTG
Organism: Cupriavidus sp. F041; assembly: GCF_057814235.1. Taxonomy (NCBI): domain Bacteria; kingdom Pseudomonadati; phylum Pseudomonadota; class Betaproteobacteria; order Burkholderiales; family Burkholderiaceae; genus Cupriavidus; species Cupriavidus sp. F041. The sequence continues at coordinate 4,231,971 of NZ_JBVASY010000002.1, read as the reverse complement.
GGCTACCGAATCCTATCGGCGCTATTCAAGGAAGCGGTAGCGCGGAAACCCTCATCTGAACAAGTAGAGTCTAAAGCGTACTGGCGCGTTTCTGCGACCGCCCGCGAGGCGCTTGAGGCATACAAGACGGCGCTCAGTCAGACGGAAGGCTCGGCAAGCCTGACTTACAGACTCCTGGACACCCTCCTGTCCCGCATGAATGAAGCCGCATCACTCGGCCAGACGTTTATCGAGCAAATGGATGTGCCGCTCGATGAACTGGTTGAGCCTGGCAGTCGCTTTGCTGGCAAGCTTGTGCTGGTCACGGGCCAGAACTGTGCGAGCGCTTGACTGGACTTTGTGGACATGGTGTTAAGCATTCCTGGAGCGGCGGTTCACGTTGGGAGCGTGACCAGCGCGGATACACGGTATGCGGACATAGCGCAAGTGTCACTTCCAAGCGCGGCGAAGATGTGGGTTCCACTCAAGGTTTGGAAGAACCGTAAACGCGCAGACAATGAGCCTTATGTGCCGAAGTTCACCTTCGACGGCGGTCTCAACGATACGGCGGCTGTTCAGGCATGGGTGGTGGACAGCATATTGCCAACCGTCAAGAATGTGTCAATCGAGTGAATCTATTTCTGCAAACGGCTGCGGCAGAGTGCGGGTTGGCTTGCCTGGGTTACATCGCCGATCATCACAGGCATGAGTTCTTGTAACTTGCCAGTAACGCGCACCACCATTGCACATCGGCCAGAAACGATTGCCATGGCCGAGCGAGTTATTGATCTCACGCGGCTGGAATCGATCGCCGTCGCCATTGAATAGTGGCCCTTAACACAGACGAAGGTCACTGTCCTGGTGAAGCAAAGCTTCGCGTCGGACGCCGAGCTTTACTCTCTCTCGGGTTCGTGGTCGAGCTTGCATACCGCACCGCCGCTGAACGCCGGATGCGCGGGAAATCCCTTGGCCCCGCCACGGCGAGGCCAAGGAGGAAGGAGGGCTCAGCGCAGCGGCACCACTTCGCTGGTCGCCGTGGCCGGCAACCGATTGCCCTCGGCATCAATCTGCAGCGGGCCAGTGCCCGAGAAGCGATCCAGCGCAAGATAGATCACCGGCGTGATGAACAGCGTGATCACCTGCGAGAACAGCAGGCCGCCCACCACCGCCAAACCCAGCGGCTGGCGCAGTTCGGCGCCGGCGCCCAGGCCGAGAGCCAGCGGCAGGGCGCCCATGATTGCCGCCAGGGTGGTCATCATGATCGGGCGGAAGCGCAGCAGGCAGGCCTGCCGGATCGCGCGCGCCGGGGCCATGCCCTGTTCGCGCTGCGCCGCCAGCGCGAAGTCGATCATCATGATGGCATTCTTCTTGACGATGCCGATCAGCATCAGCACGCCGATGGTGGCGATCAGCGACAACTCCACGTTGAAGATGAACAGCGTCAGCAGCGCGCCCACCGCCGCCGACGGCAGACCGGCCAGGATGGTCAGCGGATGGATGTAGCTTTCATACAGCACGCCCAGCAGCGTGTAGATCACCGCGATGGCCGCCACCAGCAGCAGCACCTGGGTCGCCTGCGAGGACTGGAACACCGCCGCGTCGCCGCCCCAGCTCGTGAAGATCGCGGTGGGCATGGCGATCTCCTGCCTGTAGGCATCGATCCTGGACGAGGCATTGCCCAGCGCCGCGCCCGGCGCAAGGTTGAACGACACTGTCACCGAGGGCAGCTGGCCCTGGTGGTTCACGGCGATCGGCCCGACCCGGCGCTCGGTGGTGGCGAAGGCCGAGATCGGCACCATCTGCCCGGTCTTGCTGCGCACGTAGATCTTGGAGAAGGCGGTCTCGTCGGCCCGGTCGATATCGGCCGCCTGCAGGATCACGTAGTAGTTGTCGATCGGCGTGTAGATGGTGGAGACCTGCCGCTCGCCAAAGGCGGAATACAGCGCCTGGCGCACGTCCTGGATCTGCACGCCCAGCGCGTTGGCCTTGTCGCGGTCGATGGAGAGCTGCGCTTCCAGGCCCGACTGCTGCGAATCGCTGGTGACGTCGCGGAACAGCGGGTCGGCGCGCATCTTGCCCATCAGCTTGTCGGAGTACTCCTGCAGCTGGCCGGCCTTCACGCTTTGCAGCGTGTACTGGTAGCGGCTCTTGCTCTGGCGCCCGCCCAGGCGCAGGTTCTGCACCGGCGAGAAGTAGACCGCCAGCCCGGCGATCCCGGAGACATCCTTGCGCAGCGACTCCACCACCTTGGCCATCTTGGGCCGCTCGCCGAGCGGCTTGAGCTCGACGAACATGCGACCGGTGTTGATGGCGGGGGAGGGCCCGCCGCCGATCGACACCACGATGCTGCGCACCGCCGGGTTCTTGCGCATGCGCTCCGCGGCATCGCGCAGGCGGTCGGCCATGGCGTCGAAGGAGATGTCCTGCGGGCCTTCGGCGTTGACCTGGATCTGGCCGATGTCTTCTTCCGGGAAAAAGCCCTTCGGAATGGTCGCGAACAACACGGCCGTCAGCACGAAGGTCAGGCCGGCCACCGCCAGCACCGACTTGCGGTGCGCCAGGCACCAGTCGAGCCCGCGCGCGTAGCGGTGCAGCGTGAATTCGAACAGGTTTTCGAACCACTGGGTGGAGCGCAGGCCGATGGTCTGCTTCTGCTTGATGGCCGGCGCATGGGCCGCACCGGCGTGGTCGCCGTAGGCGTGCTGCGACTCGTCGATCGGCACGTTCTCGGCCGACAGGAAGCGCGCGCACAGCATCGGGATCAGCGTCAGCGACACCAGCGCCGAGACCAGGATCGACAGCGACACCACGGCGGCGAATTCATGGAACAACAAGCCGATCACGCCCGGCATGAAGAAGATGGGGATGAACACCGCCACCAGCGAGATCGAGATCGACAGGATGGTGAAGCCCATCTCGCGCGAGCCTACCAGCGCGGCCTTGAGCGGCGGCACGCCTTCCTCGATGTGCCGCACGATGTTTTCCAGCATCACGATGGCATCGTCCACCACCAGACCCACGGCGAGCGTGATGGCCAGCAGCGAGACGTTGTCCAGGCTGTAGCCGAAGGCCTTCATCAGCGCCACCGTGCCGATCAGCGAGATCGGCAGCGACACGGTGGGAATCAGCGTGGCGGCGGCGCGCCGCAGGAACAGGAAGATCACCATCACCACCAGCCCCACGGTCAGGGCCAGCGTGAACTGCACATCGTGGATGGACTCGCGGATCGATTGCGAGCGGTCGTTGACCACGCTCACGTTGACCGAGTCCGGCATCTGCTGGATCAGGCGCGGCAGCGCGTTCTTGATGGCGTCCACCACCGCCACCGTGTTGGCGTCGCGCTGGCGCAGCACGGCCAGCACGATCGAGCGTTCGTTGTTGAGCCAGCTGCCGGTCTTGATGGTTTCGACGCTGTCTTCCACGTCCGCCACGTCGGACAGCCGCACCAGCGCGCCGCTGGGCTGGCTGGCCACGATGATGTTGCGGAAGGCATCGGCGCTGGCGAGCTGGCGGTTGGCCTGGATGGTCATCGTCTGGCGCGCGCCGTCCAGCGTGCCGACCGGCGTGTTGGCGTTGGCGCGGTTGAGCGCGGTGGCAAGTTCGTCCAGCGTGAGGCCGCGCGCGGCGAGCGCGTCCGGGTGGGCGCGCACGCGCACCGCGAAGCGCTTCTGGCCGAACACCTGCACCTGCGCCACGCCCGGCAGGGTAGCCAGGCTGGGCGAGATCAGGTTGTCGCCGAAGGCATTCAGCTCGGCCAGGCTCATGGCCGGCGAGTTGATCGCCAGCAACAGCACCGGTGCGTCGGCCGGGTTGACCTTGCGGTACGACGGCGGCACCGTCATCTCGATCGGCAGCGCGCGCTGCGCGCGGAACAGCGCCGCCTGCACGTCCACGGCCGCGGCATCGATGTCGCGGTCGTTGTTGAACTCGATGGTGATGCTGGAGTTGCCGAGCGTGTTGGACGAACTGATCACCGACACGCCGGGGATGGTGGCGAACTGCTTTTCCAGCTGGGTCGCCACCGAGGCCGCCATGGTCTCGGGGCTGGCCCCTGGCAGCGTGGCGGTGACCTGGATCACCGGCGAATTGAATGACGGCAGCGCCGCGATCGGGATGGTGGGATAGAGCGCGATACCGGTGACGATCACTGCCAGGCATAGCAGGATCGTCATCACCGGACGGCGGATACAAAGCTCGGACAGGGTCATGGTGTCAGCGCCCTGGGCTCAATGCTTGGCGTCGGCGGCCGCCGCGCTGGCGGCACCTGCCTTGGCGGCGGGCGTGGCTTCCCGCACCTGGCTGCCGGCACGCAGGTTCTGCGCGCCTTCGACCACGACGCGCGTGCCCGGCGGCACGCCCTCGATCACGGCGGCGCTGGCGGTCGAGACCTGCACCTTGACCGGCATCGGCTTGACGCGGCTGTCTGGCTGCACGGCGTAGACGAAGCGCCCCTCGGGTCCGGTCACCACCGCTTGCGGCGGCACAGAGAGCGCATCCTTCAGCGTCTGCACCACCGCCTCCACGTTGGCGTAGGTGCCCGGCCACAAGCGCTGCAATTCATTGTCGAACTGCGCCTTGATGCGGATGCTGCCGTATTGCGGGTCCACCGTGTTGTCGACGAAGCTGATCTTGCCAGTCACCGGGATCTTGCTGCCGTCGTTGGGCAGGGCGGTGACGGCGACGGGACCGGCGTGCAGCGCCTCGCGCAGCGCGGCGAGCTGGCGCTCGGGCAAAGTAAAGGTGACGGCGATAGGCTGTACCTGGGCGATGGTGACCATCGGCAGAGCGCTGTTGGGCATCACCAGCGAGCCGGGGAACATATTGATCACGCCGGTGCGCCCGCCGATGGTGGCGCGGATGGCGCCGTAGCTGACCGCCACGCGACTGGCCTCGATGGCGGCCTGGTCGGCGCGGATGGTGGCCTCGAAGCCGTCGACCTTGGCTTGTGCGGTATCCACCGCGCTCTTGGAGATGAAGTTGCGCTCCAGCAATTCCTTGCTGCGCGCCAGCGTGCGGCGCGCATCAGACAGGTCGGCCTGGTCACGCATCAGCTGGGCCTGCGCCTTGGCGAGGTTGGCCTCGTCCATGCGGGTATCCAGCGTGAAGAGCAGGTCGCCAGGCTTGACGGTCTGGCCTTCCTTGATATGGACAGTGCGCACCGTGCTCGACACCTGCGGGCGGATTTCCACCGTGGCGAGCGCGCTCACCGTGCCGTTGGCCGTGACCCGCAGCGGCACGTCGCCCTGCTGCACCAGGGCGGTGCTGACCACCACCACGGGGGGCGCCTTGGCCGCCGGCTTGGGCGCCATCCAGGCGCGCCAGCCGAACCATCCACCCACGGCCAGCGCGATCAGGACCGCACCGGTCATCCATGGTGAAACACGTCCTTTCCCGGTACCCATGGCCGGACTCCACTTGCCGTCGACAAAGCCCTTGGCCTGGTCGATCCCGTTCGTTTTCATGTGTGGACTCTCTTACAGTGCGCGCACGAATGCGCCCGCTCCCCGGCGGCCCGGCTTCTCGGGTCCGGTGCCGCGCCGCGACAAAACTGCTAGTAGTACAGGATCAGGGGCTTCGACCGCTAGTGCCCCTGCCATCCATGCCATTACAAACTATTACAGCGGACGGATGCCTGCTTGTATCGAAAGCCAAACATTATCAGAAAAGCGGGTTCTGGCGGCCATTGCGTTGCCGGGCATTGATGCTGGCAATCGACACTTCGCGCGGTCCCGGCTCGATGCATACCGCGTCGCCCGCCTGGAGCTGGCCCGGCGTCACCACGCTGAGGTAGATGCCCGAATAGCCGCTTTGCACCATGTGCTGGACAGCATGCCGGTAGCCCATCACGGCATTGAACTTGTAGCAGGGCCGGCGCGGCGACTCCACTTCGAGCAGCACATCACCGATCCGCAGGCGGTCCCCCACCCACAAATCGGACTCCAGCACGCCTTCCAGGGTCAGGTTCTCGCCCATGGCACCGTAGGCGAGCGGCCTGGCAGCGTCGGGGAGGCGGGCTTCCCGGCGGCGCTCGTTCCACCAGGCGTAGTGTTCGGCGGGGTAGACATAGACCGCTTTTTCCAGCCCGCCGTGCACGCTCAGGTCGGCCTGTTCGTCACCCGCCAGCCCGAGCGGGCGCACCGCGACCGCGAGCGGATGGAGCAGGGTGCTGAACGGGTGCTTGCAGATGCCCGACATCACGACCGCCTCGGTGCCCGCCGCCGCCACGAAGAGCGGCAATGCCCTGCCGACATTGATGGCGAGCAGGCGCATGCCGTTGGATGTGCTCATGACGTCTCCCCTGATCGTTTTTCTCCCATCTTAACGCGGCGGGTCTGGGGAGAGCGGCGCCAGGCGGATGCCCCGTGTGCGGCGCCGCACGGCTAGGCGGCAGGGGAGGCGCCGGGTTGCGTCAGGCCTGCTGCTGCACCGCTTTTCGGCTGCGCCACAGGCAGCCCAAGGCACTCGCCCGTTGCGAAACCACCACCGCCAGCAGCATCAGCGCCGCCGCGCCCCAGTGCAGGGCATCGGCGCCGGCGGTGGCGTAGATCGCCGCGCCGCCCATGGCTCCCAGGGCCTGCCCGAGATAGATGGAGGAGGAGTTGAGCGAGATCGATACCGAAGCGCGCTCCGGCGCCAAAGCCACCAGCCGCGCCTGTTGCGCGCTGTTGGTGGCAAAGCCTCCCACGCCCCACAGCATGAAGATCAGCACCAGCGCCACCGGCCCCAGCGTCGCCAGCGGCCACAGCAGCATGGCCGCCAGCGAAGTCAGCATGGCAAACAGGACGATGCGGGCGGGCGTTACCCGGTCCATGCGCGAAGCCGCCAGCACATTGCCGCTGACACCGCAGGCACCGTAGGCCAGGAACATCAGGCTGAGCGCGCCGCCGCTGATGCCATGCACGTCGCGCAGCAGCGGCGCGATATAGGTAAACAGCGTGAACATGCCGGCCGACTGGATCATGGTGGTGGCCACCACCAGCACCATCGGCGTGTGGCGCAGCACCGCACCCCAGGCTGCCCGCCCCACCGGTTCGACATAGAGCCGGGGCGGCAGCGCACGCCATACGCCCACCGCCGCGCCCAGCGCCAGCAGGCCCACCAGCCCCATGCTGAAGCGCCATCCCAGCGTGCTGGCGATCCAGGTACCCAGCGGCACGCCGACCACGCTGGCCACGCTCCACCCCAGGAATACAAAGCTGATGGCACGCCCGCGCGTCTGCGCGTTGACCAATAGCGGCAGGGTGGCGGCGGTTTGCGGCGTGTAGATGGCGGCCCCGATCGCGGTCAGGAAACGGATCGCCATCAGGCTGGCGAAGCTTGGCGCAAAGGCCGCCGCCACATGCATCACGGCATACACCAGCAGCGAGCCCGCCAGCAGCAAGCGGCGGTCGATGCGCGAGCCGAGCGTGGCGAACAGCGGTGCGCCCACGCAGGTAGCCAGAGCGAACACGGAGATCAGCTGCCCGGCGGTGCCGGCGCCTAGCTGGAAGTCGCCGGCGATGTGATTCAGCATGCCGGTGACGATCATCGCGCCCGTACCGATGACAAAATTGCCAAGGCACAGCATCAAGAGCCTGGGATCCATGGCGACCGGGGCAGGTAGGAGACGGTGGGAGGACGAAAAGCGCGGCCAGAGGCCGCGCGGAATCTCCCGAGTGTAGCGGTTTTGTTTCGTTCGCGTTGAGCGTGGCGCACTCAGGCCCGGCAGGGCGAACGACCGGGTGCCGGGTATCCGACTTGATTAATCCCGCGCCAGTCGGTAGCGTATCGGCTTTCCCGAGCGCCTGGCCGTCGGCCGCTCCGGCACTTTCTGCTGTAATTCCCCACCCTGTATGCCCGAACTCAATCCGTCTCGCGTGGCGGTCATCATCCCCTGCTACAACGAAGCGGCGACCATTGCCGGCGTTGTGCAATCGTTCCGCCAATACCTACCGGATGCCGGGTTGTACGTCTTTGACAACAATTCCAGCGACGACACGATCGCCCAGGCGCGTGCCGCTGGTGCAGTGGTACGCTCGGTACCCCTGCAAGGCAAGGGCAACGTCGTACGCCGGATGTTTGCCGATGTCGATGCCGACGTCTATGTCATGGTGGACGGCGATGGCACCTACGACGCCAGCGTCGCCCCGGAACTGGTCCACCGCCTGTGCGCCGAGGGCCTGGACATGGTGGTAGGCGCGCGCGTCAGCGAAGAGCAGGCGGCCTATCGCTTCGGCCACCGCTTTGGCAACGTGCTGCTGACCAGCTTTGCCGCTACCCTGTTTGGCCGCACCTTCACGGACATGCTGTCGGGCTACCGCATCTTCTCGCGCCGCTATGCGAAGTCGTTCCCGGCGCATTCGTCCGGCTTCGAGATCGAAACTGAACTGGCGGTGCACGCGCTGGAGCAGCGCATGCCCGTGGCGGAACAGGAAACCATCTACTATTCGCGCCCGACCGGTTCGGAGAGCAAGCTCAATACATACCGGGACGGCTGGCGCATCCTGATGACCATCCTGCGTCTGTTCAAGTCGGAGAAGCCGCTGGCTTTCTTCTCCACCGGCTTCATGGGTTGCTCGCTGCTGTCGGTGATCCTGGCGGTGCCGCTGTTCGAAACCTACCTACGCACGGGCCTGGTGCCACGCCTGCCAACGGCGCTGGTGTGCGTGGCCCTGGTCCTGCTGGGCATCATCCTGCTCACTTGCGGCATCGTGCTCGACACGGTCACGCGTGGCCGCCTGGAGATGAAACGGCTCGCCTACTTGAGCCTACCCGCGCCGCTCGCCCCCCCGGGGGCCACCGCGCAGGCATCGGTCACGCCGCCCGCCGAGCCAGTTGCCGCACCGTGATCCGCAAGCAACTGCTCACATTCGCCCTGGCGGGGGCAACCGGGTTCGTCGTCGATAGCGGCGTGCTATATGGCGCCCTGGCGCTGGGCGCCGGCCACTACCTGGGGCGCCTGCTATCCTTCCTGGTCGCGGTCTTCGTCACCTGGCGCATCAATCGCCGCCTTACGTTCCCAACGCGGCCAGGAGAATCGGCCTGGCACGAGTGGTGGCGCTATCTGGTGGCGATGTCCGCTGGCGGCGTCATCAACCTGGCCGCCTACAGTGTCGTGATCGCGCGCCTGCCCGCCGCCGCCTGGGCGCCGTTGCTGGCGGTTGCCTTCGGCACGGGTTGCGGCCTGGTCTTCAACTTCTTGTCCGCCAAATACTGGGTATTCCGCAAGAAGTCCTGAATCCCTGCCGCCGTTCGCGCGGCAGCCCACCCCGTCAACCATGCCCGTCTTCCCCCGCCTCGCCGCGCTCGTGTCCCGGACCTTCATGCGGCTGCAGCGGCCTCGCGCCCCGTTGCTGGCGTGCATCCTGGTGCCGCTCGCCTTCGGCCTGTTCTCTCTCGCGCTGGGCCAGGACCGCAACTGGGACTTGCTCAACTATCACCTGTACAACCCGTACGCATTGCTGAAGGGCCGCATCGGCACCGACCTGGCGCCAGCGCAAATGCAGAGCTACTTCAACCCGCTGCTGGATATCCCGTACTGGCTGATGACGCAGTACTGGCCCGCGCCCCTGGCAGGGTTTGCGATGGGGGTGCTACACGGGCTAGCCTTCGTGCTGGTGTTTGGCATTGCCCGGCGGGTACTGGTGCCGGCCGGGGCAGGCCAGGAACAGACGCGGCGCGGCAGCGCAGTGGCCTTGTTGCTTGCGCTGGTGGGCTGCCTGGGACCGGGCTACCTGTCGGAACTAGGCAACACCATGGGCGACAATGCCACGGCACTGCTCGTATTGGCCGGCCTGTCCGTGTTGCTGCACGGCTGGGAGCGGCTGGGGCGCGCCCATGCCGCTTGGGCCCTGGCCGCGGCAGCCGGTGTGCTGGTGGGCGCCGCCACCGGGCTGAAGCTGACCAACGCCATCTACGCGGTGGCGCTTTGCGCTGCCATGCTGAGCCTGCCGCTGCGCTGGCCGCGCCGGCTCGGGCTGGCCTGGGTATTCGGGCTGGGCGTGCTGGCGGGGATCGCCCTGACCTCGGGATACTGGTTCGCCCTGATGTGGTCGAACTTCGCCAACCCGCTCTTTCCGCAGTTCAATGCGTTTTTCCACAACGCGCTGGCGGCGCCGATCTCGGTGGCGGACACGCGGTGGCTGCCGCGCAGCGCGATGGAAGCCGTGATGTTTCCCTTCGTCATCGTCGCCGATGCCAAGCGCGTGGGCGAGGTGCCGACGCGGCCGTTCGTGTGGCCGCTGTTGTATGCGCTGGTCTGCTGCTGGACTGTGCGCGCCGGCTGGCGGGCATGGCGCGGCAAGCCGTCAGGCGCGGCCAGCGCTGACCTGCCGCCGCTCGCGCCGCAAGCGCGCCTGGTGCTGGTGTTCGTGGCAGCGGCATTCCTGACCTGGCTGGCTTTGTTCAGCATCTACCGCTATTGCGTCGCCATGGAACTGCTGGCGCCCCTCGCCGTCTGGCTGGTAGTGCAACGCCTGCTGCCAGCCCGTGCGGCCGGGCGCACGGGTGCCATTGCACTCGCCATAGTGGCGCTTGCCGCACTGGCTGGCATGAAAACCTGGGGCCACGAATCCTGGGCACGGCAGGCCTTCAGAATCACGCTCCCGAATGTGCCGCTGGACACAAATGCCACCGTCTTCCTGACTGGCGGGGCCGTGCCCCAAGGATGGCTGGCAACGCAATTTCCGGCTGCAGTGACATTTGCCGCGCTCAACTCCAACTTTCCGGAAGGCCCGGCCTATATCGGGCGCGTGCAAGCCATGCTGGCCCAGCGGGCGGGCCAGGCCTACGCGCTGCTGCCCGCAAATGTGAACTGGCGTGCGCAGCGCGTGACACGGATGAACGATTCGCTGGCGGGAATCGGGGTGTCGGCCAATGGCAGCACCTGCAAGATGCTGGGTTCGGCACTTGGCCGGCTACGCGTCCATGCACAACTGGCCGCGCCACAGCCGGGCGGCGAGGGCGCCACCTGCACCCTGGCCCCGCTGCCGCAAGACCTGAGCGACCTTGCCGCCGAAGATCGGGCGGAAGTGGCGCTGCAGAGCCCCGGCCTGCTGCGCTATGGTCTGGTGCTCCAGGCCGAAGGCTGCCGCACCTATGATGCCTTCATCGGCGCGGACGCGCGGCCTTACCAGTTGTGCCCCGTAAAGGTGGGCCATCCGGCAGGCGGTTCAGCCGCACCTGGCGCCTAGCGCGACAACGCCGGCGTCAGCGCCTTGGGGTTGGCGATGCTGTCGTGCTTGCCGGACAGCACATCAAGGATGTTCTGGAACGCGATGCGGAAGTACATCTCGTAGCTTTCGCGCTCGACATAGCCCAGGTGCGGCGTGCAGATGCAGTTTTCCATGCGCAGCAGGGCATGGCCCTGCAGGATGGGTTCGGACTCGAACACATCGACCGCCGCCATGCCGGGGCGGCCGCGGTTGAGACCGGTCAGCAGGGCGTTTTCCTCCACCAGTTCGGCGCGGCTGGTGTTGACGAACAACGCGGTCGGCTTCATGCGGGAGAAGTCAGCCAGCTTGACCAGTCCGCGCGTCTCGTCATTAAGGCGCAGATGCAGCGACAACACATCGCTTTCGGTAAACAATTGCTCTTGCGACTCCGCCACGGCCAGGCCATCCTCGCGGGCGCTTTTCTGCGAGTTCTCGCGGCCCCAGACCAGTACGTTCATGCCGAAGGCGCGGCCATAGCCCGCCAGCAGCTTGCCAATCTTGCCGTAGCCCCAGATCCCGAGCGTCTGCCCGCGCAGCACCTGCCCCAGGCCGAAGTTGGGCGGCATGGTGGTGGACTTGAGCCCGGACTGCTGCCAGGCGCCATGCTTGAGGCTGGCCACGTACTGCGGAATGCGGCGCTGGGCTGCCATGATCAGCGACCAGGTGAGTTCGGCCGGGGCCACCGGCGAGCCCGCGCCTTCGAGCACGGCCACGCCGCGCTCGGTACAGGCTTCGACATCCACATGGCTGCCAACGCGGCCGGTCTGGCTGATGATCTTGAGTTTGGGGAGTTTTTCCAGCAGTTGGCGGGTGATGCGCGAACGTTCGCGAATCAGCACCACGGCCTCCACGTCCGAGAGGCGCGCGGCCAGCTGGCCGACGCCCTTGACGGTGTTGTTGAACACCTTGACGTCATGGCCGTCGAGCAGGCTGAAGCATGACAGCTTGCGCACGGAATCCTGATAATCGTCGAGTACGGCAATCTTCATCGGAAACTCTGGTTTGGCAATCGCAAGGTGCGCCCACCCACAGAACAGGGCACCCATCAACGTTATAGTTTTACAACCTGTCGCGCGACACCGCGGTGGATGCGGGGCGCAGCGAGAACAATTCGGCGCAACACGGGAAGTGCGCCGCCAGACAGGGAAACGGGACAAAACGACAAGGCCGGAATCGCGCACGAACATTGCTGCGGAGCAAAAAACAGCGGCGTGCGGCAGTGGTATCCTTGCCGGTTCCGATTCGGCCCCGGATTGTCGGTCGAGCCTCGCTCCCGCCACCCTGACCGCGTCGGACAAAGCTTGCCGGCCCCTGTCATGGGCGAAGCGCCACTGTAGCGCAGCCGCAGGGCCAGCCGCGACCTTTTGCGCAGTTCCGGTCGCTGTGGAGTTGTAACGGGATGTGACGATCCACCGGCCCGGCGCGGAACCAGCGGCGGGCCGCCGCGGTCTGCTCTGGCAAGGAAGCCCGCCGCCAGCCGTTTCCGGCGGCGGCAGTGCGGGCCAGGCTTTGCAAGAATTCTTTCTACGCTTTGGAGTTGCAGTATGAACCACCCCACAATGCAGGGCACGCCCGCACTCAACGTTCCAGCCTGGGTCAAGCACCAGAAGCTGATCGCCTGGGTTGCCGAGTTCGCGGCCCTCGCCAAACCCGACAATATCTACTGGTGCGACGGCTCACAGGAAGAGTACGACCGCCTGTGCGAGCAGATGGTCGCCGCCGGCACCATGAAGCGCCTCAACCCGGCCAAGCGCAAGAACTCGTTCCTGGCGCTGTCCGATCCGTCCGACGTGGCACGTGTGGAAGACCGCACCTTCATCTGCTCGCAGAAGAAGGAAGATGCCGGCGCCACCAACAACTGGACCGCCCCGGCGGAAATGCGCCAGACGCTGGCCGGCCTGTTCGATGGCTGCATGCGCGGCCGGACCCTGTATGTGGTGCCGTTCTCGATGGGCCCGCTGGGCTCGCCGATCGCCCACATCGGCGTGGAACTGTCGGATTCGCCGTATGTTGCCGTCAATATGCGCATCATGACGCGCATGGGCCGCGCCGTGTTCGACGTGCTGGGCACCGACGGCGAGTTCGTGCCGTGCGTGCATACCGTGGGCAAGCCGCTGGCTGCCGGCGAGAAAGACGTGGCATGGCCGTGCAACGCCACCAAGTACATCGTGCATTTCCCGGAAACGCGCGAGATCTGGTCCTACGGTTCGGGTTACGGCGGCAACGCGCTGCTGGGCAAGAAATGCTTCGCACTGCGCATCGCATCGACCATGGGCCGCGACGAAGGCTGGCTGGCCGAGCATATGCTGATCCTCGGCGTGACCTCGCCCGAGGGCAAGAAATACCATGTGGCCGCGGCGTTCCCGTCGGCCTGCGGCAAGACCAACTTCGCCATGCTGATCCCGCCCAAGGGCTTCGAGGGCTGGAAGGTCACCACCATCGGCGACGATATCGCCTGGATCAAGCCGGGCCAGGACGGCCGCCTGTACGCCATCAACCCGGAAGCCGGCTATTTCGGCGTGGCGCCGGGCACCAGCGAGAAGACCAACTTCAACGCGATGGCCACCCTGAAGGAAAACGTCATCTTTACCAATGTCGCGCTGACCGATGACGGCGACGTGTGGTGGGAAGGCATGAGCAAGGAAGCCCCGGCCCACCTGATCGACTGGCAGGGCAAGGACTGGACGCCGGCCATCGCCAAGGAAACCGGCGCCAAGGCCGCGCACCCGAACGCCCGTTTCACCGCGCCGGCCGTGCAGTGCCCGTCGATCGACGAGAACTGGGACAACCCGGCTGGCGTCGCCATCGACGCGTTCATCTTCGGCGGCCGCCGCTCCACCACGGTGCCGCTGGTGACCGAGGCCCGCAACTGGACCGAAGGCGTCTACATGGCCGCCACCATGGGCTCGGAAACCACCGCCGCCGCTGCCGGCCAGCAAGGCGTGGTGCGCCGCGACCCGTTCGCCATGCTACCGTTCTGCGGCTACAACATGAGCGACTACTTCGGCCACTGGCTGGCGCTGGGCAAGAAGCTGGAAGCCAGCGGCGCCAAGCTGCCGGGCATCTACTGCGTCAACTGGTTCCGCAAGGACGCGGACGGCAACTTCGTGTGGCCTGGCTTCGGCGAGAACATGCGCGTGCTGTCGTGGATGATCGACCGTGTCGAAGGCCGTGGCCAGGGCAGCGACCACGTGTTCGGTACCTCGCCGCGCTACGAGGACCTGAACTGGCAAGGCCTGGATTTCACCAAGCAGCAGTTCGACCAGGTCACCTCCATCGATCACGCCGCCTGGCAACAGGAACTGACGCTGCACGAGGAGCTGTTCACGCAGCTCAAGCACAACCTGCCGCAGGCCCTGGTGGATGCCAAGGCCGCGCTGGCCAAGCGCCTGTCTGCGTAAATAGCAGGCAACCTGGCTGGCAACCCCGGTCCGTCCCGGGCACCGGCAAAAGTAAGCCCACCCCGGCAACGGGGTGGGCTTTTTCCATTGTGGCGCCGCCGGCAGCGTCAGCCCGGGCCGCCGCCCTGCGCATCGCCATGCTCCACGGCATATTTCACCAGTTCCGCGCGGCCTTCGATGCCGAGCTTGCGCCGCAGGTTGAGCCGGTGCGTCTCGATGGTGCGCACCGACACACCGAGCGCCGCGGCGATGTCCTTGTTAGCCTGCCCCTGGCCGATGCAGTTGAAGATATCCCGCTCGCGCGGGGTGAGCGCGTCGAGCGGTCCGGCGGCAGGCGTCTGCTCGGCCATGCTGCGGGCGATGCGCGCGCTGTAGAACACGCGTCCTGCCAGCACCGCGGCAATGGCGGCCATCAGCTCGTCGGCCGGTGCATCCTTGAGCACATAGCCGCGCGCGCCGGCACGGATCGCCTGGCGCACGTATTCGAGGTTGTCATGCATCGACACGATCAGCACGGCCAGCTCGGGATAGTCCTCGTGCAGGGCGGCAGCCAGCGCGATGCCGCCCATGCCCCGCATGCCGATATCGGTGATGACCAGGTCCGGCATGCGCTCGGCGCCGGCGTGCGCCAGCCAGGCCAGCGCGGCTTCGCCGTCGTCGGCTTCGCCCACTACCGCGAGTTCGGGCTGCAGGCCCAGGCGCATGCGCATGCCGTCGCGCACCAGCGCATGGTCGTCGATCAGCAGGACACGGGCGGGTGCATGGCTCATGAGTGTGTAGTTCCAGTTAAGTCTTGGGGAGCCTGCCGCGATGGGGCGGGCACGACTGGCACCGCGGCGTGCAGCCGGGTCGTGCCCGGCCCGGAGACGATATCGAACTCGCCGCCCAGCGCGGCAATGCGTTCGCGCAGGTTGCGCAGGCCAATGCCGCGCTTGGGATCGTGCTGCATGCGCGCCACGTCGAAGCCGGCGCCGTCATCCTGCACCGTCAGCCGGGTAGCGTTGGCGTCGAACGCCAGCACCAGGGTGACATGGCGTGCATGTGCATGTCGCTCCACATTGGTGAGCGCCTCCTGGGCGATGCGGAACAGCGCGGTGGCCTGCTCATCGGCCAGTTCGCGCGGCTTGCCGGTACGCGATACCGCGATCTGCAGCCCGCTGCCCTCCTGCATCTCGCGAGCGAGATGCTCGAGCGCGGCGAACAGGCCGAGGTCGTCCAGCAGGGCGGGGCGCAGGTTGCGCGCCACCCTGCGCACTTCATTGAACACGGTGTCCAGCCGGACCAGCGCCGTGCCAAGCACGGGCGCAACCGAGGTGCCCTCTGCCGGCGCCATGCGCAGGCGGTTGGCGGCGGTCTCCAGCAGCAACTTGACCGACACCAGCAGTTGGCTGATGCCGTCATGCAGCTCGCGAGACAGGCGCGCGCGTTCCTCTTCCTGCGACTGCACGACGCGCTGCGCCAGTTGCCGCAGCTTGGCGTCGGCTTCGCGGTGCTCGCTGACGTTGAGGGCGAGCCCGCTGGCGGCGACCAGCAGGATGCTGATGGCGGCGATCACGCCGATCCACGCCATGGTTTCCCGGATATCGGTCTCCGCCCGCGCATCCAGCTGGCGCAGCGTGCGCTCGACGTCGTCGAGGTAAATGCCCGTGCCCAACATCCAGTTCCATTCCGGCACGGCGACCACATAGCCAAGCTTTGGGGCCAGTTGCTGCGAGGAGGGCTTCTTCCACTGGTAACGCACCGACCCGCCGCCCGCCCGGGCCGCCGCGATCAGCTTCTGGATGGTAAGAGCGCCCTGCGGGTCACGCATGCTCCACAAATCCTGCCCCACCAGCTCGGGCTGGCGTGGGTGCATCAGGTTGCGGCCCTGCATGTCGTAGAGGAAAAAATAGCCGTCGGGGCCATAGTCGAGGCGCGCCAGCGCCTGCATGGCGGCATCGCGCGTGGCGGCATCGGTGCGGCTGGAATTCACCATCGGCGCAATCGCGCTTTGCGCCAGTTCCACGTAGTGGCGCAGCTCGACTTCCTTGCTTTGCAGGTAGGCGGCCTCGACCAGCACGCGCTCATGGCGGGCCAGTTCGCTGGCCTGGTAGCGCACGGCCAGGGCGATGCCGAGCATGGCGACGGCGAGCGGCGCGACGGCCAGCAACAGGATTTTTTGACGGAGTTTCATCGGTACCGGGGTAAACACGGATGACGCGCAAGCGGCATGTGATCGTCGATCTGCGTAGTAACACGCAGCGCCGCTGCGTAGTTCCGCGCTTGTGCCGCCAGGGACGGGTGTCAATACTACACGCCGGATGCGCGATCCCTGCCCGGCAGTGGTTTGCATGCGTCCTGCGCAGTGGGTGCGCCCAGCGACAAAGCTGTTTGCATCGCCCGCCTGCGACGACGGAACCGGAACTTGCGAGACATACCGGGCGCCGACGAAAGATCTGGCAGGGAACAGCTTGTGCCGCCCGCCCCCCTTCGCCCGCCGCCGCCAGGGACACCAACCGCGTGTCCCGCTTGCTTGCCTGCCCTGCCGCCGCTGGCTCCCAATAAATGGTCTGAGGAGACCCTCATCATGAATCGCATCGGGCAACACCTGGTGTGGCTGGCCGTCGCCATCCTTGGCGCCTTCGCCTTTGCCACCGTTGCACTGTCTCGCGGCGAAGCCGTCAGTGCCTTGTGGATCGTGGTCGCCGCGGTCTGTATCT
Source organism: Cupriavidus sp. F041 (assembly GCF_057814235.1). NCBI lineage: Bacteria > Pseudomonadati > Pseudomonadota > Betaproteobacteria > Burkholderiales > Burkholderiaceae > Cupriavidus > Cupriavidus sp. F041. The sequence continues at coordinate 4,214,700 of NZ_JBVASY010000002.1, read as the reverse complement.
ATCTGATCGCCTACCGCTACTACAGCAAGTTCATCGCCGAAAAGGTGATGCAGCTGGATCCCAAACGCATGACGCCGGCCTGGCGCCACAACGACGGGCTGGACTACGTGCCGACCAACAAGGCCGTGCTGTTCGGCCACCACTTTGCCGCCATCGCCGGCGCCGGCCCGCTGGTGGGCCCGGTGCTTGCGGCGCAGATGGGCTACATGCCGGGCATGCTGTGGATCCTGGCCGGCGTGGTGTTTGCCGGCGCGGTGCAGGACTTCATGGTGCTGTTCATCTCCACGCGCCGCGACGGCCGCTCGCTGGGCGACCTGATCAAGTCCGAAATGGGCACGATACCCGGCATGATCGCGCTGTTCGGCTGCTTCATGATCATGATCATCATCCTGGCGGTGCTGGCGCTGATCGTAGTGAAGGCGCTGGCGGACTCGCCCTGGGGCACCTTCACGGTGGCGGTGACGATCCCCATCGCCATCTTCATGGGGATCTACACGCGCTACATCCGCCCGGGCCGCATCGGCGAAGTGTCGGTAATCGGTTTCGTGCTGCTGATGCTCGCCATCATCGGCGGCCAGTATGTGCATGAAAGCGCCGTGCTGGCGCCGCTGTTCACCTACGACGGCAAGGCGCTCACGTGGATGCTGATCATCTACGGTTTTATCGCCGCCGTGCTGCCGGTGTGGCTGCTGCTGGCCCCGCGCGACTACCTGTCCACCTTCCTGAAAATCGGCACGATCATCGCGCTGGCCATCGGCATCCTGATCGTGGCGCCGGAGCTGAAGATGCCGGCGTTCACGCAATTCGCCAAGGGCGGCGGGCCGGTGTGGTCGGGCAACCTGTTCCCGTTCCTCTTCATCACCATCGCCTGCGGCGCGGTATCGGGCTTCCACGCGCTGATCTCGTCGGGCACCACGCCCAAGCTGCTGGAAAGCGAAGCGCATATGCGCTTTATCGGCTACGGCGCGATGCTGGCCGAGTCCTTCGTCGCCATCATGGCGCTGGTGGCCGCCTCGGTGATCGAGCCTGGCGTGTACTTCGCCATGAACAGCCCGGCGGCCGTGATCGGCACCTCGCCGGAATCCGTGGCACAGGTGGTATCTGGCTGGGGCTTCGTCATCACCCCGGACGTGCTGATCCAGACCGCCAAGGATGTCGGCGAAAACACCATCATCTCGCGTGCCGGCGGCGCGCCGACGCTGGCGGTGGGCATCGCCCACATCCTTCACCAGGTGGTGGGCGGCCAGGCCATGATGGCGTTCTGGTACCACTTCGCCATCCTGTTCGAGGCGCTATTCATCCTGACCGCGGTGGATGCGGGCACCCGCGCCGGCCGTTTCATGCTGCAGGATCTGCTGGGCAGCTTCGTGCCCTCGTTCCGCCGCACCGACTCGCTGCCGGCCAACCTGATCGCCACGGCGCTGACCGTGTCGTTCTGGGGCTACTTCCTGTACCAGGGCGTGGTTGACCCGCTGGGCGGGATCAACACGTTGTGGCCGCTGTTCGGCATCTCCAACCAGATGCTGGCCGCGGTGGCGCTGGTGCTCGGTACCTGCGTGCTGGTGAAGATGAAGCGCGGGCAATACGCCTGGGTCACCCTGGTGCCCACCATCTGGCTACTGATCTGCACGCTGACCGCCGGCTGGCAAAAGCTGTTCGACGCCGACCCCAAGGTCAGCTTCCTGACCCACGCGGCCAAGTTCAGCGACGCCATCGCCCAGGGCAAGGTACTGGCGCCGGCCAAGTCGATGGAACAGATGCACCGCATCGTCTTCAACGATTTCCTGGACGCCGGCCTGTGCGCGCTGTTCATGTTCGTGGTGCTGTCGATCGTGTTCTACGGCTTCAAGACCGCCATGAAGGCCCGCGCGGTGAACCGCCCGACCGACCGCGAAACGCCGTTCGAACCGATGCCGGCCTCGGCCTCGGCGCAGTCCTGAGTTCGCGCGGCAGCCACTGGCAAGCGCAAACCCGACATTTGGAAACAGGAGACCCATCATGCTTGAGCAACTTGGAACCATGGGGCGCTACCTGGGCCAGTCCCTGCGCCTGATGGTGGGTTTGCCGGACTACCAGACCTATGTGGCCCATATGGAGTCAACCCACCCCGACCGCGAGCCCATGACCTACGAGGAATTCTTCCGCGAGCGTCAGGAAGCGCGTTACGGCGGCGGGCAGGGCAAGTGCTGCTGAACCGCGTGATATCCACGTAACATCGTGGACGGGCCGCCCAAAAAGGCGGCCCGTTTTACGTTTCCCCAGGGGTTACAGGGCCTTACACGTGGTTACAGCAAGTCCGCAGCGACTTCTCTACACTTGCGCCATCGTTGCTAACCCAAGGAAAAAGAACATGTCTCGCCACACCGTTCGCAGTTTCACCCTGGCCATCGCCCTGGCGGCATCCGCGCTGCCGGTGTTCGCGGGCGATATGAACAATGCCCTCGGCGGCGCGCTCGGCGGTGTCGCCGGGGCGGCGGTGGGCGGTGCGCTTGGCGGCTCGACCGGTGCCGTGATCGGCGGCGCGGTAGGCGGCGGCGCTGGCGGCGCGGTCACCTCCAACCGTCGCGAACGCACCGGTGCCATCATCGGTGGCGCGCTGGGCGGCGGCGCGGGTACGGCAGCGGGCAACGCCATGGGCGGGCGCACCGGCGGCCTGGTGGGCGCCGCAGTGGGTGGCGGCGCTGGCGCCGCGCTGGGCGGCAACGTGTCGCGCAGCAACTCCTATGCCGACGAGCGCGGCCGCGGTTATCGCGACGACCGCTATTACCGCAGCGGCTACAAGCACAAGCATGGCCGTGGCCACAACCATCACGATCACGACGACTGATTGGCCTGGCGTGGCGGGGCGGTTGCCCCGCGCGCAGGCGGCCGGCGCGCAATGCCGGCAAAAAACGGGCCATTCACGGCCCGTTTTTTTATGCCCACGAAGCCCGCCACCAGGGATTTCAGGAAAGAGGACAAGGCACGGGATGAGCGCCCAGGCGTATGATGCATCACCTGAAGACTGCGTCCGTAGCTGGACACCACGCGGACGGGATAGCAGGGCAGGGGCAATGCCGGACAATGAGGTGCCCAATCGGGATAGGGGCGGTCAGGTAATCTGACCGGTCCCCTCCCACACCACCTGGCATGCGGGTCCGCACCAGGCGGTTGGAATGGTTGAGGTCGTCAGGCTTGTGTTGCTCCCGACCCGACGCCCAGGCTTGCCTTTGTCCGGTTCGGCGGAACTGATTCCTCGCTGCCGGGGCCTGTCGGGCTTCACCCTATCCACCCTACCGACGAGCTTCGCTCTCGCGAACATCTGAGGCGCTTCACTTCCGATAACCAGAGGGCTCCCCCTCCCATTCCTTCGGCCCTTCGCCGGCAGCTTTAGCTTTCCCAGCCACGCCGCCCAACTACTTTGGCCTCTGCTGACTCCTCGCTCCGACTCGACGTCGTTGCCCTTTCAGGCATGAGGCGAGGCCTCCCCAGGTAAGAACGCACTCCTTCACCGCACAGCCGCTGCATTTACGCCACTTCGCCTTGGTCACAAGAGCTTCGCGGTTTCTTGCCCGCTCGCCCTGCTCGGCAGCGCCTTCTATGCAGTTCTTGTCCATCGGCTCGCGATTTACGCTCCACGCTTCCTCCCCACACTCGGTCGCCCTCATGCGGTTGCGCTTCACTTCATTCGCCGTGACCAGCTTATGGCGGGACTTACACCCGCAGGAGTGCGCCCATGCTGGGCGCACAAAACAAACATGCCCGTACCGGCGTGGTACGGGCATGTCCTCCGGTTAGTACGGAGAGAGAGCTTCCGCTCCCTCCCCGTCGGCCTGTGGAGATCAGCCGAAAGGGGTGAAACCGCCGGCAGAGACGATGCCCGCCGGCTGGCCAGCAGCCTTACAGGGTGGCTGCGCCGTCGCTGAACACGTCGAACTTGCCGGCCTTGGCGCCGTCGGTGTACGGGTCGAACTTGCCGGCGCGGGCGCCGTCGGTGAACGCGTCGAACTTGCCGGTGCGGGCACCGTCGGTGAAGCTGTCAAACTTGCCAGCCCTGCCGCCGTTGCTGTAAACCGAGGTCTGGGTGGCGCGGGCGCCATCGGTATAGGGGTCGAACTTGCCGGTCTTGGCGAAAGCGGGCGCGGCGGTCAGGGCAGTGGCGAGCGTGGCGGCAGCGGCGATCAGGGCGTAACGTTGGTTTTTCATGATTGAATCCTTTCCACAGGCAGGACGCCTTGTCTTCTCAGCAGCCTTCGCTGCAATGCGGCATCCGATGGCTCCATATTAGGTATTTCCCTGATATGAATAAAGATTGCCCCCAACAATGATTAGTTGTAGTTTTAACAATAAATAACCCACTTCTCGTAAAAGTTCGCGGGCAAGACTGGAGACTATGTCATGGACCGGCTGCAATCGATGCGCGTCTTTTCCAAAGTGGTCGAGCTGGGCAGCTTTGCTCGTGCAGCGCAACAACTGGAAATGTCCAATGCGGTGGTGACGCGTTATGTGGCCGACCTGGAGAGCCACCTGGGCACGCGGCTGCTCAATCGCACTACCCGCAGCCTGTCGCTGACCGACGCCGGCGAAACCTACCTGCAGCGTTGCCAGCAGATCCTGGAAGACGTGGAGGAGGCCGAATCGGTAGTGACGGCGCGCAGCCAGTCGCTCTCGGGCACACTGCGGCTGGTCGCGCCGGTGATGTTCGGCCTGCACCTGCTGCCGGCCACGCTGGCGCGTTTTCAGGCCCTGTACCCCGAAGTGGTGTTCGATGTGCTGTTATCGGACCGTATCGTCGATATCGTGGAAGAGGGCCGCGACGTAGGCGTGGTGTTGTCCGACCTGGGGCTGGGCTCGCACCTGGTGGCGCGCCCGCTGATCTCGGCAGAGATCATCCTGTGCGCCTCGCCAGGCTACCTGCGCCAGCACCCGCCGCTGCGCCACGCGCACGAACTGGCCAACCACCGCTGTATCGCGATGCGGATTCCCACCGCGGAGCATGAATGGACGCTGTCGGGGCCGGAGGGCGAGGTGACGGTGCCGATCCGGCCGGGCCTGCTGTGCAGCAATGCCGAGCTGGCGCACCAGGCGGCGCTGGCCGATATGGGGGTGGCGATGCTGTCTGCCTATCTGGCGCGGCCGAACATCGAATCGGGGCGGTTGACGCACATCCTCCAGCAATACCGACTGCCGCGGCGCGATGTCAGCGTGGTCTATCCCAGCCGCAAGTTCCTGCCGACCAAGGTCCGCGCCTTTATCGACTTCCTGCTGGAAGAAGGCAAGATCCGCGGCAACGTTCAGTAAGGGATCGAGACTGGCGCAAGGACAGGATTCGCGGAACCGGCGCGAAGCCGGTTCCGCGGCGGCTCACTCCTCGGCGTCGGCCGTGGCCTCGCCGCCGGCGCGCGACTTGCCGGTAGCACGCTTGGCCGCCGGCGCCTTGGCCGCGGCCTTCTTGGCTGCGGGCGCCTTCTTCACGGCAGCCGCCTTCTTGGCTGGTGCCTTGGCCTTGCTCACCGTTTCAGCGTCCTGATCGTCCTCGGCGCCCGCCTTGGCGGAAGCGGTCTTGGCAGCCGTCTTAGCGCCCGCCTTGGGCTCGCGGGCTTCGAACTCGAAGCCGATCTTGCCATCAGGCTGCTTGACCAGGAAGGCCTTGAAATTGCGCCCGGTGCGCGATGACTTGAATCCCGTCAGCAAATCCGTGCGCCCCGCGCCCAGCAGCTTGCCGATCTGCTCGCGCGAGATCTCCTGCTGCAGGATGATCTTGCCCGTTGTGAAATCGCAAGACTTGGGACTGGTAACCGAGTTCTCGCACACGTACTTCATGCCATGCTCGAACACCGAGCCACTGCACTTGGGACAGGTGCCAACCGGTTCCTGGCCGCTGAAATCGACCGGCTCGCCGTCGTTGTCGTCGTCGTTCTGGCCGAAGTCGAATTCCATCTTGTAATGGCCATCGTCGTCCTTGCCCAGCTTCAGGATGGCGGCGAAGGGCCGGCCCATCTTGCTGCGGAAGCCTTGCAGCGGACCAATTTCCTTCTTCAGCAGCAGCTCTTCGACCTCGTCGATCTCGAACTGTCGGCCACCCGGGATCTTGCTGATCGAGAACTCGCAAGCGGTGCAGGCAAAGCGGCGGTAGTTCTCCTTGACCTGGCTGCCGCACTGCGGGCACGGCGTGGCCAGCGTGGCGTAGTCGCCCGGGATGGTGTCGCTGTCGTACTCCTTGGCGCGCTTGACGATCTGCTGCGTCATCTGCGCGATCTCGCGCATGAACTCGTCGCGCTTGAGGCCGCCGCGCTCGATCTGCGACAGCTTGTGCTCCCATTCACCGGTCAGTTCAGCCTGGGTCAGTTCCAGCACGCCCAGGCCGCGCAGCAGCGTCATCAGCTGGAAGGCCTTGGCGGTGGGGATCAGCTCGCGGCCCTCGCGCACCAGGTATTTCTCGGCGAGCAGGCCTTCGATGATGGCCGCGCGCGTGGCTGGCGTGCCCAGGCCCTTGCCGGCCATGGCCTCGCGCAGCGCGTCGTCGTCCACCAGCTTGCCTGCGCCTTCCATGGCGGAGAGCAGCGTGGCTTCGTTGTATCGCGCCGGCGGCTTGGTGGTCAGGCCAAAGCTGTCGACCTTGTCGACCTTGACGCGCTCGTCCTTGGCCACCGCCACCAGGTTGGCGTCGTCGCCCTGGGCTTCGCGGCCATAGACCACCAGCCAGCCCGGATTGACCAGGACCTTGCCCTCGGTCTTGAAGTGATGGCCGGCCACTTCGGTAATCCGCGTGGTGACCTGGAACTCGGCCGCCGGGAAGAACACCGCCAGGAAGCGGCGCACCACCAGGTCATACAGCTTCTGTTCCGGCTCCGAGAGGTTCTTCGGGGCCTGCAGCGTCGGGATGATAGCGAAGTGATCGCTGATCTTGCTGTTGTCGAAGATCTTCTTGTTCGGCTTGACCCAGCCGCTCGCCAGCACCTTCTTGGCATGCGGCAGATAGTTGGGCGAGCTCTCGGCAAGCATGTCCATGGTCTGCTTGACCGTGTCCATGTAATCCTCTGGCAGCGCGCGGGCGTCGGTACGCGGGTAGGTCAGCACCTTGTGCTTTTCGTACAGCGCCTGCGCCAGGCCAAGCGTGTTCTTGGCCGAGAAGCCGAAGCGCGAGTTGGCCTCTCGCTGCAGCGTGGTCAGGTCGAACAGCGCCGGCGACTGCTGCGTGGAAGGCTTGGACTCTTCGGTGACGGTGCCGGTCTTGTCACGGCAGGCCGCCACGATGCTCTTGGCTTCGGCCTCGCTCCACAGGCGCGACTCGCGCGCCTCGGGATCGAACTCGTTCTTCTTGAACTTGGGATCGAACCAGCGGCCTTCGTACAGGCCGGCGGCGGCGATGAACTCGGCGCGCACTTCCCAGTAATCGCGCGGGACGAACTTCTTGATCTTCTCCTCGCGCTCCACCACGATCGACAGGGTAGGGGTCTGCACCCGGCCCACGGTGGTCAGGAAGAAGCCGCCGCCCTTGCTGTTGAAGGCGGTCATGGCGCGCGTGCCGTTGATGCCCACCAGCCAGTCGGCCTCGGAGCGGCAGCGCGCGGCATCGGCCAGCGGCATCATGTCGGCGTCGTCGCGCAGGCGCGCAAAGCCGTCGCGGATTGCCTGCGGCGTCATCGACTGCAGCCACAGGCGCTGCACCGGCTGCTTGGCCTTGGCATGCTGCTGGATCAGGCGGAAGATCAGTTCCCCTTCGCGCCCCGCGTCGCAGGCGTTGACCAAGGCGGTGACGTCCTTGCGCTTGATCAGGCGGTTGAGCACCTTCAGGCGCGATTCGGTCTTGGCGATCGGGCGCAGATCGAAGTGCGGGGGAATCACCGGCAGGTTGGCGAAGCTCCACTTGCCTCGCTTGACCTCGTATTCGTCCGGGGCGGCAATCTCAACCAGGTGGCCGACGGCCGACGAAAGTACGTAATCGTCACTTTCGAAGTATTCGTCATGCTTGGTAAAGCCCCCGAGGGCACGGGCTATATCGGCAGCAACCGATGGCTTTTCCGCGATGATGAGGGCTTTTGACATGGATCGGGTCCTTGCTGGCCGCACTCTGGCGGCCTGCGAATTATTGCCACTAAGGGCTCTGCACTATATGTAAACAGCGAGCTCGGGGCTTTGAGGCGCCAATAATAAGCGCGGTTCCGACGGCGGTGCAAGCAAGCACGCCGCCGGTGCCTTCGTCAAACAGCCGTTGCCGGCATGCGGGCCAGGCCCGGTGCGGTTGCTGTCGGTTCTTTTTTCAATGCGAATCCAGGCCGTCGCCGGCACCCTGCGCCAGCCAGTCCAGCACTTCCGGCACCTCGGCCCCGGCCGCCATCGGCATGGCGGCGCCGCGCGCCAGCATACGCTCAAGCACCTCGATATGCGGCAACAGCGTACCGTAGAACTGCGGCCGGCCCCCTGCGGCCGGCTGCACCAGCACCGTGGGAAAGTTGTCGATGTCGAGGTCGCCCAGCCGGTCGGCATGGGTTTCGATATCGATCCACACGAAGCAATCGCCGGAAAAGCGCGCCGCCAGGGATCTGAACGCCTCCTGGTAGGTTCCGCAGGTGCCACACCAGGCCGCGCACAGGCACGCGACCAGGCGGCCTTGCGGACGCGCTGCCAGCGCCTGGGCGATCGCGCCCGGGTCCTGCTCCGGAAAGTAAACGGTCATGGCGGGATAAACATGAGCCTTTTCAGGCACGGGAAATCGTTTGATTGTAGCGGTCGCGGGGAAAACCGTGCTTCGACCGGCCTTGCGGCACCCACTAGCTTACCCGGCCATAGAAATTGCCCGGCAGCCGCTCCACGGCGCCCGCCAGTTCCAGGTTCTGCAAGATAGCTGCCACCTGCTCGGGTGGCAGGGCGGTGCGGGTGCACAGCGCATCGAGCGTGACGGGATCGTGGGTGAGCGTCAGGCCGAGGACATCGGCCAGCCCCGGCATCGGCGCAGGCAACACCGTCCGGACACCGGCGCCGCCCCAACCGAGTTCCTCCAGCACATCGTGCGCGGTTTCCACCAGCTTGGCGCCCTGCCGTATCAGCAGGTGGCAGCCCTTGGACAGCGGCGCATGGATCGAGCCGGGAATGGCGTAGACCTCGCGCCCCATTTCTGCCGCCAGCCGCGCCGTGATCAGCGACCCCGAGCGCGCCGCCGCCTCCACCACCAGCACGCCGCGCGCCAGCGCCGCGATGATGCGGTTGCGCTGGGGGAAATGATGACTGCGCCCCGGCGCGCCGAGCGGAAACTCGCTGACGATGGCGCCATGGGCGGCAATGCGGTGGGCCAGCTCGCGGTGGCGGGCGGGATAGACCAGGTCGGCCCCCGTGCCGATCACCGCCACGGTGCCGCCGATGCCCTCCAGCGCGCCGTCATGGGCAGCGCCATCGATCCCTAGCGCCAGTCCCGACACCACGGCCAGCCCGGCATCGGACAGCACGCGGGGGAAGCGCCGCGCGTCTTCCACGCCCTGCACCGTGGCGCTGCGCGCACCGACCATGGCCACGGCCGGATCGCCAAGCGCGTCCAGCCGGCCTTTGATGTACAGCACCAGCGGGGGGTCGGAAAGGTCCAGCAAGGGGCGGGGATAGGCCGCGTCAGCCAGCGTCACCACATGGTTGCCGGGCTCGGCGGCCCAGGCCAGGGTACGCTCTACCAGCGCCATGGTGGTAGCGTCGGGCGGCGCTAGCAAGGCGCTCGCGTGCTTCTCGGGGATGACCGCCGCCAGCGCGCTGACGCTCTGCGCCAGCAGTTGCCGCGGCAGCCCGAAGACGGCCAGCAACTGGCGCAGGGCGGCCGTACCGAGGCCGCGCGCGCCTGTCAGCCGCAGCCACGCCTCGATGTCCGCGGCGTCGCGCGTGGTGGCCGGCGCCTGCACCGGACCGGCGCAGGCTGCTGCTGGCCCGGTCAACGTGGCGAGGTCACGCGGTCGCCAACCTCGATCGCGTTCGTGGCATCGGTGACCAGGGCATAGGCCACACCGGGGAACACCCGGAACACGAAGGCCAGGCCGTAGCGCTCGTCGGGCAGCAGGATGGGGCGATTGCCGTCGGTACGATCGGGCACCAACTGGCCGGCGCGGGAAAGCGCAACCACGTGGCCTGGCTCAAGGCCCGCGGTGGTGCCGAGGTTGAGCACCACCACCTGCTTGGCGCCGCCAAACTGCACACCGCCATAGACCGCCGCGATGCGGCCATCGAGGGCGACTTCCGGGGCGCGGGGCACATAGCGCACCGGCTCGCGCGCGGGCTGGGGCATCAGCAAGGTGCCGGTGCCCATCTCCTGCTGCGCCTGTGTCACCTTGATGGTGGTCACCGCGTCGAAGCCTTCCGGCTGGCGCGACACGCGAACATTGCCCTGGTATTCGGCCTCGTAGCCCAGCACAACACCGGTGACGGGGTCCTTGATCGGCTTGACCGGCTTGAAGGCCTGCCAGTCGCTGCCGATCACCGCCTCGGGCGGGGCGATGCCGCGCGCATAGGCGATGTCGCCCATGGCCAGATAGACCCGCGACTCGGGCAGGGCGAAGATGCGCGCCGAGGTCTCCAGTGTGCCCTGGTCCACCACCAGCGGGCGGATCAGGAAGGACTCGATGTCCTTGGCGGGAATGCTGGCGATGGCGCCGTCCGGGCCACCTTCGCCGCGCACGCCCGGCGTGAGGCGCACCGTGCCGCCGGCGTCCGGGCTGGTCGAGAGCCAGGCGCGTCCGTCGCGCTGAATCAGGTACAGGACCTGGCCGGGATAGATCAGGTGAGGATTGTGGATCTGCTGCCGGTTCATGCCCCACAGTTCGGGCCAGCGCCAGGGCTGGCGCAGGAAGCGGCCCGATATCCCCCAGAGCGTGTCGCCACCGCGCACCACGTACTGCTGTGGCGCGTCCGGTGCCAGGTCGGTGGCGGGTATGCCTTGCTGCCCGGTGACAGTGGCCTGGGCCAGCTGGGCAGGGGTGACGGTAAGCTCAGCGGCATGGATTGGCGCCCCGGCGGCGGCAGTGATGCCAGCCGCACACAACATCAATCGGGCAAACGCGTGCAGCCTGCGGCCCGGCGCCGCCTGGTGTTCTTTGGTAAGATCGCGCATTTTCTCGAACCGGCTGGCAGAACAGCCGGATTGACCCTGGAGAGCGTGCCTGTTGCGGCGCGCCTTGAATTTTTGTACTTGCGCCCCGATTCTGCATGTAAACACCCGTAGCCGCAACGCGCGGCTCACATGTGTGAGCGGCAGGCGTTGCGCCCCAGCATCATGGCTAAACTCGATATCCTGACCTACCCCGATCCCCGCCTGCATATCGTGGCAAAACCGGTTGCCGTGGTGGACGACCGCATCCGCAAGCTGGTGCAGGACATGGCCGAGACCATGTACGAAGCACCGGGCATCGGCCTGGCCGCAACCCAGGTGGACGTGCACGAGCAGGTGGTGGTGATCGACATCTCCGAAACCCGCGACGCGCTGCAAGTCTTCATCAACCCGGAAATCGTCTGGTCCAGCGAAACCCGCAAGGTATCGGAAGAGGGCTGCCTGTCGGTGCCCGAGGTCTACGACCGCGTGGAGCGCCCGGACCATGTGCGCGTGCGCGCCCTCAACGAAAAGGGCGAGAGCTTCGAGATCGAAGCCGACGATCTGCTGGCCGTGTGTATCCAGCACGAGATAGATCACCTCAAGGGCAAGGTCTTCGTCGAGTACCTTTCACCGCTCAAGCTCCAGCGTATCAAGTCCAAGCTGGTCAAGCTGCACAAGCGCGAACGCACCCGCATGTAAGGTAGCCGCGGCCGGACGCACCGGCACCGGTCTGCTATCGTATTGCCTTCCCGATGAATCAAGTTGCCGGCCGCTGATGCGGCCGGTGCCGCTTTATGCCGGAGCGCGCCATGTCCCAAGCCGCAAGCCCAACCCAAGCGCTGCGCGTAGCCTTTGCCGGCACGCCCGAATTCGCCCGCGTGGCGCTCCAGGCCATCCATGAGGCCGGCTTCCCCATCGTGGCCGTGCTCAGCCAGCCCGACCGCCCGGCGGGCCGCGGCATGCAACTGCAGGCCAGCCCCGTCAAGCAGTACGCGCTGGAGCATGGTCTGGGCCCGGTGCTGCAGCCGCGCTCCCTGCGCCGCAACGGTAAGTACGCGGAGGAAGCCGGCGCCGCGGTGGATACGCTGGCGCAGATTGCGCCGGACGTCATGGTAGTGGCCGCCTACGGCCTGATCCTGCCGGCCGAGGTGCTGGCGTTGCCGCGCCACGGCTGCCTCAATATCCATGCCTCGCTGCTGCCGCGCTGGCGCGGCGCGGCGCCCATCCACCGCGCCATCGAGGCCGGCGACGCGCAAACCGGCATCACGCTGATGCAGATGGACGAAGGCCTGGATACCGGCGCGATGATCCAGGGCGAAACGGTGCCGATCGGGCCCGACGACACCACCGGCACGCTGCACGACACGCTGGCCGCGCTGGGCGGCCGCATGGTGGTGGACGCGCTGCGCCGGCTCGCCGCTGGCCAGCCGCTGCCCGGCACGCCGCAGCCTGCCGAGGGCGTCACCTATGCCGAAAAGATCGCCAAGGAAGAAGCGCCGCTGGACCTGCGCCGCCCGGCCACGGCACTGGCCAGCCAGGTGCGCGCCTTCAATCCCTTCCCCGGCGCCACCGTGCAGGTCGGCCAGACCGTCATCAAGTGCTGGCAGGCCCAGGCGATGGAAGCCGTGCCCGGTCTGCGGCAGGCGCCGGGCACTGTGCTGGGCGCGGATGCCGACGGCGTGGTGATTGCCTGCGGCGAGGGCGCGCTGCGCGTGGCCGAACTGCAGAAGCCGGGCGGCCGCAGGCTGCCGGCCCAGCAGTTCCTGCAGGGCATGCCGCTGCCGGCTGGCACCCGCTGCGTCGTGCCGGAAGGCACGGCATAATCGGCACCTGCCCGCCATTGCCAATCCAGCAGCCAGGAATCCCATGCTCGGTATTACTGACTTCCCCCTGTTCGTCGGCGCCGTGTTCCTGCTCAATGTGACACCCGGACCGGACACCGCCTATATCGTCGGGCGCAGCGTGGCGCAGGGCAGGGCGGCGGGCGTGGTCTCGGCGCTCGGCGTCAGCGCCGGCTGCTGCGTGCACTCGCTGGCCATCGCCTTTGGCCTGACCGCCTTGCTGGCGGCGTCGGCCACCGCCTTTACCGTGATCAAGTTTGCCGGCGCGGCCTATCTGGTGTGGTTGGGGCTGCGCCTGATCCGGCAGCAATCGACGCCCCGGGAGGCAAGCGCGGCCCCCGCCGCGCAGCCGGGTACGCGCGGCCTGCGCGCCTTGTTCATGCAGGGCTTCCTGACCAATGTGCTGAATCCGAAGGTGATCCTGTTCTTCATTTCCTTCTTTCCGCAGTTCGTCGACCGTCATGCCGGGCATCAGGCCCTGGCATTCCTGGCACTGGGCGGCGTCATGGTGCTGATGTCGACACTGTGGAACGGCCTGGTCGCATGGATGGCGGGCACCCTGACCCGCCGCGCAAGCGAGGCGCCCCGGCTGAAGTGCTGGCTGGATCGCATTGTCGGCGCCGCGTTCATCGGGCTGGGTGCCCGCCTGGCGCTAGCTCAGCGCTAAGCCACCCCTGGCCGACAAACGGCCCAAGGCGTCGCTAACCGTGGCACTGCTCTATTTTTAGGCAGCCCACGGTTGAATTTCCGCCCAGGGGTACCATCTAATCATCACCGCGTCGCGCTTCGCAGGTCTGGCCAGCCCGGCTACCGGGTGCGCGCTCGAGGATGATTTTTTCGGAGATCACGACAATGTTCAACTGGGTCAAGACCTTCATGCTGATGGCGGCCATCACGGCGCTGTTCATCGTCATCGGCGGCATGATCGGCGGCCGCAGCGGCATGATGTTCGCGCTGATCATGGCGCTGGGCATGAACTTCTTCTCTTACTGGTTCTCGGACAAGATGGTCCTGCGCATGTACAACGCGCAGGAAGTCGACGCGAGCACGGCGCCGCAGTTCTATGGCATGGTGCAGGAGCTGGCGCAGCGCGCCCAGTTGCCGATGCCGCGCGTGTACCTGATCAACGAGGACGCGCCCAATGCCTTTGCCACCGGCCGTAATCCGGAGCATGCGGCCGTCGCCGCCACCACCGGCATCCTGCGCGTGCTGTCGGAGCGCGAGCTGCGCGGCGTGATGGCGCACGAGCTGGCCCACGTGCAGCACCGCGACATTCTGATCTCGACCATTGCCGCCACCATGGCCGGCGCGATTGCCGCACTGGCCAACTTCGCCATGTTCTTCGGCGGGCGCGACGAGAACGGCAACCGCTCCAATCCCATCGCCAGCATCGCCGTGGCAATCCTGGCACCGCTGGCGGCCTCGCTGATCCAGATGGCGATCTCGCGCGCCCGCGAGTTCGAGGCCGACCGTGGCGGCGCCACGATCAGCGGCGACCCTCAGGCGCTGGCGATGGCGCTCGACAAGATCCACCGCTATGCCCAGGGCATTCCCTTCCAGACGGCGGAAGCGCACCCCGCGACCGCGCAGATGATGATCATGAACCCGCTGTCGGGCAGCGGCATCGCCAACCTGTTCTCGACCCACCCGGCCACCGAGGAGCGCGTGGCGCGGCTGATGCAGATGGCCCAGACCGGGGTCTACCCGGTTTAGGGTCGGTTCAAGCCCTCCCGTTGCTCCAGGCGCCGGCCAGCAGGGCGCAAAAAAGCCGACCCTGGGCACATACAGGGTAAACTGCCCGCCGTGCTTCCCTTCGAAGCGGCGGGCAGTGTTTTTTCCGGCCCCGCCCGGCCCTGCCGCCAGTCCACGCCGCTTGCGGCTTGCCTTTGCCACCCCGCGTTACCGTCTCACTGCCTCACTGTCATGCGCCTGCCACACGAATCACTCGCCTTCCAGATGCTCGCCGCCGCGGCCGCCGTACGCGGCGTCAACGAAGGCAGCGCGCTGCCGCTGGCCATCGACAACGCCGCCGCGCAATACCGCCTGGACCGCGTGCGCGACGCGGCCACGCGCGGCGCCTTGCAGGACCTGGCTTACCGTACCATGCGCCAGTTCGGCACGGCGCGCGCGCTGGTCACCAAACTGGTGACCCGGCCGCCCGGCGCGCTGGTGGATTCGCTGCTGGCGGTGGCACTGGCGCTGCTGGTCGAGGATGAGCAGGGCGAGGGCGGCTATACGGAGTTCACCGTGGTGGACCAGGCCGTCAGCGCCGCCGCCTCCGAGCCCAAGACGGCTCATGCGCGCGGGCTGGTGAACGCCGTGCTGCGCCGTTTCCTGCGCGAGCGCAAGGCGCTGCTGGCCGAAGTGCGCCAGGACGACGAGGCGCGCTGGAACCTGCCCGCATGGTGGCTGGATGCGCTGCGCAAGGCTTACCCGGACCAGTGGACCGCGCTGGCCGAAAGCGCCAACGTGCGTCCGCCCATGACCCTGCGCGTCAATACCGCGCGGGTCACGGTCGCCGAGTATCTCAAGCGCGTGGCCAACGCCGGCATGGCCGGCGTGGCCATCGGTCCGCAGGCGGTCAGGCTGGTGCGCGCGTTTCCCGTGTCGCAGATCCCCGGGTTTGCCGAGGGAGACGTTTCGGTGCAGGACGCCGGCGCGCAACTGGCCGCGCCGCTGCTGGACCTGGCCGATGGTCAGCGCGTGCTCGATGCCTGCGCCGCGCCCGGCGGCAAGACCGGCCACATCCTGGAATTGGCCAAGGTCGAGGTGACGGCGCTCGAGAGCGATGGCCAGCGTGCCACGCGCATCGACGAGAACCTCGCGCGCCTGGGTCAGCAAGCCACCGTGGTGGTGGGCGACGCGAGCCGCCCGCAGGACTGGTGGGATAACCGCCAATACGATCGCATCCTCGCCGATGTGCCTTGTTCCGCTTCGGGCATCGTGCGCCGCCATCCGGATATCCGCTGGCTGCGCCGCGAGGTGGACATTCCCCGCCTGGTGACCGAGCAGCGGCGCATCGTGTCGCAACTCTGGAGCCTGCTCAAGCCGGGCGGCATCCTGGTTTATGTCACCTGTTCTATTTTCCCAACGGAGGGCGAAGAGCAGGCGCGCTGGTTTGGTGCACAGCTACCAGATGCGATACGATTGCAGGCGCCAGGCCAGATGCTGCCTGGCAACAAGGACCAGGTGTCCGGCGGCGGCAATGCCAGCCAGGAAGGCCTGCCCACCGACCACGATGGCTTCTTCTACGCCCGCTTCCAGAAACGACCCTGACCGATCCCTATCGATCCCAATGCCGAGCCCGCTTCGCTTGTTCGTCCTTCGCGTCCCTGACGACAGTGCGTACGTGCCCGTGGCGGCAGGTAGTGCAATAGCCGGCGCTGTGCGCAGAGCGTGTACGTGGCTGGCAGCCTGGCGGCTTGCGTCGGCGATCATGCTGTGCGTGCTGATGGCACTGATGGTGTTGTCGGGAGCGGCGCGCGCCGATGGCATCGAAGTCAACGAAGCGCGCATCGAGTACCAGGACGGCGGCTTCGATCTTGCCGCGAGCTTCGATTTCGAATTGCCGCCACCGCTCGAAGACGCGCTGAACAAAGGTATCTCGCTGTATTTCGTGGTCGATTTCCAGCTCACCCGTCCACGCTGGTACTGGTTCGATGAAAAGCCGGTCAATGCCAGCCGCAGCGTGCGGCTGTCCTACCATCCGCTCACGCGCCAGTACCGCGTTTCCACCGGCGGCCTGCAACTGCCGTTCATGCGGCTAAAGGGCGCGCTGCAATTCATCCAGCGCGTCCGTGGCTGGCGCGTGTTCGAGCGCAATATGGTCAAGCCGGGCGAGACCTACCAGGCCGAAACGCGCATGCGCCTGGACCTGACGCAACTGCCCAAGCCGTTCCAGATCAACGCCGTCAATACGCGCGAATGGAACCTGGCATCGGAATGGCGCCGCTTTAATTTCACTGTACCCACCGAGTTCCCGCAGCCGCCCGCGCCCACGCCGCCGCCTCCGGTGTTGCCAGTACCGGCGCCGCCCCCCGTGCCAGGACCGGCATCCGCCGCGTCCGCCGCGGTGGCCGGCGAAACGCGCGCGGTACCTTTCGCGCAGACCGTATCGACCGTGCTCTCCCCCAATACCCTGGTGCAGCCGGCCGCGGGCCAGCCATGAGCACCGCCCCCAGCCTTTGGGACAGCCGTTTCCGGCGCGTGCTTTACCGCGTCGTGGCCGGGATCATCGTGTTCCTGGCACTGGTGCTGGTAGCGCTGCTGGCAGGCGCCTCGGCCAATACGGAATTCTTCGACCGGTATTTCACGCTGCTGTTCAAGATCAACCTGGTGATCGGCATCCTGCTGGTGCTGATCATCGGGGCGCTGGCGCTGACCTTGTGGCTGCGCTACCGCCGCGGCAAGTTCGGCACGCGGCTGATGACCAAGCTCGCGGTGTTCTTCGGCGTGGTGGGCGTGCTGCCCGGCGTGCTGATCTATCTGGTGTCGCTGCAGTTCGTCTCGCGCAGCATCGAGTCCTGGTTCGATGTGCGCGTGGAAACCGCGCTCGAGGCCGGCCTGAATCTTGGACGCTCGACCATCGACAGTTCGCTGTCTGACCTGCAAGGCAAGGCGCGGCTGATGGCCGACCAGATCGCCAGCTCGTCGAATGTCGCCACCTCGCTGCAGCTCAACCGGTTGCGCGAGCAATACGGCGTGCAGGAAGCCGCCATCTTTACCGGCAGCGGCCGTGTGATCGCCACCGCCTCGAGCAACTATGCCTCGCTGGTGCCCGATCTGCCTTCCGGCGTTTTGGCTGAGCAGGCGCGGCTGGCTGGCGGCTATGCCGCAGTGGAGGGTGGCTCCGATCCGGTGGTGGACGGCCGCCACAAGCCCGAACGAATCGATGGCGGCCACTTGTACCGGCTGCGCGTCATTGTGCCGCTTGGCCCCGCGCCCACCGCGCAGACCAATGCGCAAACCCTCGCGGAAAGCGCCAGCGGCCCGGCGGCAAAGCAGCCCCTGAATGCAGCCAGCCGCTGGGCGGGCTCGGGGCTGGCTGTGGAACGCCGCCCGGAAGATGCCGCGTCTTCCGGCTTCGGGCTGGTGGGCGACACGGTGCGCGAGGAGCGCTATCTGCAAGTCGTGCATCCGGTGCCGGCGGCGTTGGCGCGCAATGCCGACGAAGTCCAGCGGGCCTACCAGGAGTACCAGGAGAAGGCGCTTGGCCGCACCGGCCTGCGCAAGATGTATATCGGCACGCTCACGCTCACGCTGTTCCTGGCGGTGTTCATTGCCGTGATGCTGGCGCTGCTGCTCGGCGGCCAGCTGGCGCGGCCGCTGCTGATGCTGTTGCAAGGGACCAAGGAAGTGGCAGAGGGCGATCTCTCGCCCAAGCGCGAACTCAAGAGCCGTGACGAGCTCGGCATGCTGACACAGCAGTTCAACATGATGACGCGCCAGCTCTCGGAAGCGCGCATCGCGGTGGAACAGAACCGCAGCGCGCTCGAAAAATCGACGGCGTATCTCGAAAGCGTGCTGCAGAACCTCACCGCCGGCGTGTTTGTGTTCGACCGCCGCTTCGTCCTGATCACCGCCAATCCCGGGGCCGAGCGCATTTTCCGCCAGCCCTTCGCCGGCGCGCTGGGACAGCCCATCGACAGCATCCCGGTGCTCGGCGCATTCGGCGACATCGTGCGGCAGGCCTTTTCCGAGCAGACCACCAGTGAAATGCTGGGTGGCGCGCAGCACTGGCAAAAGCAGATCGAGCTGCCGCAGGGCGACGAGGAACAACCGCTCACGCTGCTGGTGCGCGGCGCGCGCCTGCCCGGCGGACGGGGTGACGAGCAAGGCGAGCCCGGCTACGTGGTGGTGTTCGACGATATCTCGGATGTGATTTCCGCTCAACGCTCGGTGGCCTGGGGCGAAGTGGCACGGCGCCTCGCGCACGAGATCAAGAACCCGCTGACCCCGATCCAGCTCTCGGCCGAGCGCCTGCAGATGAAGCTCTCGCCAAAGCTGGAAGGCCACGACGTGGACGTGCTCAAGCGCGGCGCCACCACGATCGTCAACCAGGTGCAGGCCATGAAGCGCATGGTCGACGACTTCCGCGACTACGCGCGCACGCCGCCAGCGCTGCTGCAGTCACTGCAGATCAACGGCCTGGTGGCGGAAGTGCTGCACCTCTATGGCATCGACGACACCGGCCCCCACGAGCATGCCGTGATCCATCCGTCGCTGGCTGCCAGCCTGCCTGAAATCAAGGGCGATCCGACCCAGTTGCGCCAGGTGATTCACAACCTGCTGCAAAACGCGCAGGATGCAGTGTCGGACAACGTTTCGGCGGCCAGAATGGCGCCCCATATCGCTCTGCACACCGAGACTGTAGAATACAAAGATTCTGCCGGCGAAGACCGGCAGGCCGTCAAGCTCACCATTGCGGATAACGGTCCTGGTTTCGCCCCGCGCATCCTTAGTCGCGCGTTCGAACCCTATGTGACCACCAAGGCCAAGGGAACCGGCCTCGGGCTCGCGATGGTGAAGAAGATCATTGACGAACACGGCGCACGCATCGAGTTGCGCAATCGCATGGAGGGCACCGAGATCATCGGGGCGCAGATCTCCATCCTGTTCGTTAAACTGGCATAGTCAATGTGCGGCCCCGAACCCGGCAAGCCGCGGTGGGGTCAAGAGGGGAAGTATGGCAACCATCCTCGTAGTCGACGACGAAATGGGTATCCGGGAGTTGCTCTCGGAAATCCTCAGCGACGAAGGCCATGTGGTCGAAGTGGCAGAAAACGCGCAGAAGGCGCGCGAGTACCGTGCCGGCAATACGCCGGATCTGGTGCTGCTTGACATCTGGATGCCCGATACCGACGGCGTCACGCTGCTCAAGGAGTGGTCGGCCCAGGGCCTGCTCTCCATGCCCGTCATCATGATGTCGGGGCACGCCACCATCGATACCGCGGTGGAGGCGACCAAGATTGGCGCGCTCAATTTCCTCGAGAAGCCTATTGCCTTGCAAAAGCTGCTGTCGGCGGTCGAGCAGGGCCTGGCACGCGGCGTCGAGCGTCCACGCGCAGGCGTGGCCGCCGGCACGGCATTGCCCGCGAACGGCAGTGGCGAAGGCATCGCGGCGGTAGCGGCGGAAAGCGCCGCGGAGAGCGCCAATGGCGCCCCGCAACGGCTGCCCGAAGCGGAGATGCACTTTTCCTTCGATATGCCGCTGCGCGAGGCGCGCGACCTGTTCGAGCGCGCTTACTTCGAATACCACTTGCTGCGCGAACATGGCAGCATGACCCGCGTCGCCGAGAAAACCGGCCTCGAACGCACTCACCTGTACCGCAAGCTCAAGCAACTCGGCGTGGAACTCGGCCGCAACAAACCGGAACCAGCAGAACAATGATGCGGTGATGCGCGCAGCGCTTGACTGATTCAAAATGCGCTGCTATGATTTCGCTTCTTTGGCCCGGTAGCTCAGTCGGTAGAGCAGAGGATTGAAAATCCTTGTGTCGGCGGTTCGATTCCGTCCCAGGCCACCAGCATTACGAAAAAGCCCAAGATCTGAAAAGGTCTTGGGCTTTTTTCATTTGCCTGCGTTGATTTGCCTTTGCCGACGCATAAGATGCGCTTCGCCGTATCGGCATTTATTCCCATGTGCCGCCGCGCGGTGGCGGACGAGGCCATAGGCGCGTTGTCTCCTTGCTCCGCCGGCTTGTCCTGTATGCCCACGCGAAACCAGGGGCATAGACGTCCTTTCCAGTCCTCGCATGGCTATCGCCAGACGCCAGCTACATCCTTGCTTTGTCCACTGTCACCGCCTATTGTTTAGGCACAAATTCCTCGACCAATGCCATCGCAACCGCGATTATCGGCATTGCGCCAAATACCCCTAAATTCCGGCTTCCGCATTTCGGCCTGACCTCCGAATTTCACCATTGCACGCTTCCTATCCGTGCCGTGCGGATAGCAATCTGGCAAAACACGCCGCGCATTCGATACCACCAGTTCATTCAAAACTAGCCGCGCGTGCATTGACGCCGGAAGACGAAAAACGAACACTGCGCGCTCCCGCGGCGAGGACTGATTCCATGTCCGAGGCGGTTTCCAGGCCATGCCAAAGCAAACCCAATGCGCAAGCACCCCGACGATGTAATGACCGCTGAACCGCATGGGCGCGCCGTACCCGCGCCTGCGACCACGCTGGCCAGGCGCCTGGTGGCCGAAGCCTTGGGCACGGCGTTGCTGGTTGCAGTGGTGGTGGGTTCCGGCATTCGCGCGCAGCAGCTGGCCGGTGGCAATGTCGCACTGGCATTGCTGGCGAATTCGCTGGCCACGGGGGGTGGGCTCATTGCGTTACTGCTGGCGCTGGGACCGGTATCGGGCGGTCATTTCAACCCCGTGGTGAGCCTTTGTGCGTTGATACAGGGCACGCTGCCGGCACGCGATGCGTGGCGCTATGCGCTGGTACAGGCTGCCGGCGCCATCGCGGGCGTCATCTGCGCGCATGCGATGTTTGGCGAGCCGATGCTGGCCTGGTCGGCACAAAGCCGCACCGGGACATCGATGTGGTGGAGCGAGTTCGTGGCCACCTTCGGCCTGATCAGCGTGGCCATCGGTACCGGACGCAGCCGGCCCGGCCTGGTTCCGTTCGCCGTGGCGGCCTATATCACGGCTGGCTACTGGTTCACGGCATCAACCTCTTTTGCCAACCCGGCACTCACCATTGCCTGTGCGTTGACGGCAACCTTCACCGGTATCCGTGCCATCGATGTGCCCGGCTTCATGCTGGCGCAACTGGCGGGAGGGTTGAGCGCCACGCTGATCTTCCACTGGTTGCTGCGCGCGCCGGCAGCGCTGCCGGGCCGTTCGCATGCGAAGCAAACGGCGGCATGGCCGACGCCTGGCCCGGCGGCAACTCCGGCCGCTACCAGCGCCGATTGAGCTGGACGCCGAAGATGGAGCCGGACGTTTGCGAGGCCCACGTATCCGCCGGCGAGGCGAACGCTATGCCATCCACGTCGCTGGCCTTGCTGTACGTGTAAAAGGCGCGCAGGTTGGCATTGCCGGCCGCCTTGCCAAGCGTGAAAGTCGGCGCCACGGTCAGGGCGGTGCGTTGCCCGCTCGTGCCAAAACCCGAGGAAATCTGGTCACGCGCCACCTCGAAGGTGAGCTTGAACTGCTCGCTGGCGATGTAGGCAGGGCGCACGCGCGTGGCTATCCATTGCAGAGTTCCCACCGGCGAGCGGTCGAACTGCATGCTGGATTCGACCGAGCCTGCCAGGCCCAGGCCGGAGCGTTGCTTCCATTCCATCGATTCGGCCAGGCGTACCCGGGACAACGCAGGACCCATGCCCGTGTAGCCGGTCAGCGCATTACGGCTGCCTTCGCCTAACTGCATGCCGAAACGATTGGTCCCGGCGAGCACGCCCTGTTGCTCGTGCATGGCCGACACCCACCATGCGCTGCCGGTCTGCTGGATCAGCGGCTGCGCTTCCACCCGCGTATAGCCGAGTTGCACCGAGCCTTTCTCGTTGGTCGTGATGGGGGCGGTGCGCAGCGAATGGTAACTAGGCAGGTTGGCGCCATTGAGATCGTTGCGCGCGGTGTACTGGTAATTGAGCGCGATATCGCCAAAGCGCGCATTGTCCACGCCGAAGCGCATTGCCGGGGAAGTGGGCGGCAGCAGTCCCGAGGACATCAGGAAGGCCGAGGTCTCGCGCCGGCCAGCCCACATGGTGGCGCCGTCGAGTACCGACAGGCCACTGACCGAGGTATAGATCTGGGGCAGCAGGGCATACGGATCGACCGCTGCCGGGCGGCCATTGACCGAGGTGGCATCCGTCCCCTTGGCCTGCGCCACGAGTTGCACCTGGCCGCCGCTATCCAGAGCGAACAGCGATTCCTTGAGCTTGACCTCGCCGGTGCTGCGGCAGGCCAGCCCGCCGCCGACGCCGGTGGACGGCGTGCCGCCACCGGCGCAGGCACGCGTGGCCGTATTGCGGTCGTCATAGGCTGCGCGCCCGCTGTAGCCGAGCCGCCAGACCTGGTCGCCGGCCGGATCGTCGGCCGGTAACTGCGAGACCAGGGCGAAGCCCTCGCTGGCTGGCGCCTCGGGGGCATCGCCGTCGACCGGCTCGGCCACCTTCGGCGATGCTTCCGCGACGAACTGGCCCAGGCGCTTGGGAAAGAACACGACAGGAGGCGGCGGCGCCATCACGGGCTCTGGGGGCAAGGCAGGCTCGGGCGGTCCGGCGAGTTGCATGCCGTCGTCGGCCAGGCCTGCGTTGGCCCAGGTGGCCGGAAGCGGCGGGGCTGGCAGGGCAGCGTCCGGTGCGCCGGACTCGGCGGGAACAGGAGCGGCAGCGGCGACAACCGGTGCGGAAGGGGCTTCCGTGACCGCGGGCGCAGCGTCAGGCACACGTACCACCGTTGCGCTATCCGGGGCGCCACCGGCTGATTCGCGCGCAACCAGGGCTGCCAGCGGGTCGGTCTCGGGATCTACCTGCGGCGAGGGCCGTGCCGGTACTGCCACGGCCGCTGGCGCCACCAGCGCATCCGATGCCACCAGGCCGGTACCGGCCTGCGCGCACGCGTTCACGCCCCAGGCGGCCAGCACGGCAAGAGCGAGGCAGCGGGAGTGACGATGCGGCGGGCGGCCCGATTCGGCCAGGACAACAGACAACATAGGCAACACCAGTAAGGCGTGATTTTTTAACAGTCGCCCGATTGGACAGCAAGCGGGGTTACAAAATCCGCGGCAAAGGCAGCCTTTTCACCATATGGAACATGGCGGCAGCGTCACCCCTAAAGCAGCGCTTTCCTAGCGAAAACCCGGACTTTGCCGGTTCCCCGTGGCGAAAGGGCCACCGCTATAATCATCGGGCTTGTCCGACGGGTACGGACCGGCGCCCCCCGAGCCTGTTACAAAGGCATGCCAAGATCATCCGCGGATCATGGCATGCCTTTGTAACAGGCTCATTAATTGCGCAGCCGCCGTACCCCGGCTTCATGCGCGCCACGGTACAGGGCCGGATGCCCACGCATGACGTGAGCGTGCCTGACGCTGCTGCCGCACCAAAAATTTATAAAGAGGAGAAGTTATGGAACGTCGTTCCTTTCTGTTGAAGGCATCGGCCGTGGCCGCCACCGGGGCGCTGGCCGCCTGCGGCAAGGAAGAAAAGGCCGCGGCGCCGGCTGCCGCCGGTGCCAGCGCACCGGCCGTGATCGGCAGCAACCCGGCTGTGGAATGGCGCCTGGCTTCCAGCTTTCCCAAGTCGCTCGACACCATCTTCGGTGGCGCCGAGCTGCTGTCGGCCCGGGTCAAGGAACTGACCGACGGCAAGTTCAACATCAAGGTGTTCGCCGCCGGCGAAATCGTGCCGGGCTTGCAGGTGCTGGACGCGGTGCAGAACAACACGGTGCAGATCGGCCACACCGCCGGCTACTACTACTTCGGCAAGAACCCGACGCTGTGCTTTGACACCACCATCCCCTTCGGCCTGACCGCACGCCAGCAGAACGCCTGGATGCTGCAGGGCAACGGCATGAAGCTGATGCGCGAATTCTTCAAGGAATACAACGTCGTCAACTTCCTGGGCGGCAATACCAACGCGCAGATGGGCGGCTGGTTCCGCAAGGAAATCAAGACGGTAGCCGACCTGCAGGGCCTGAAGTACCGCATCGCCGGATTTGCCGGCGTGGTGCTGGCGCGCCTGGGCGTGGTGCCGCAGCAGATCGCCGGCGGCGACATCTATCCGGCACTGGAAAAAGGCACCATCGACGCGGCCGAATGGGTTGGCCCCTACGATGACGAGAAACTGGGCTTCTACAAGGTTGCGCCGTACTACTACTACCCGGGCTGGTGGGAAGGCAGCGCACAGCTGTCCTTCTATTCCTCGGCCACGGAGTACGAGAAGCTTCCCGCGCTGTACAAGCGCGCGCTGGAAACGGCCACCATCGAGGTCCACACCAACATGATGGCCAAGTACGATACGGTCAATCCGCAAGCCCTGGCGCGCCTGCTGGAAAACGGCGTGAAGCTGCGTCCGTTCTCCAAGGAGATCATGGAGGCCTGCTTCAAGGCCACCCAGGAAGCCTACGCCGAGGAAAACGCCAAGAATCCTTCGTTCAAGAAGATCTACGACGACTGGCGTGTATTCCGCAACAATGAAGCCGCCTGGTTCAATGTGGCCGAGCAGGCGTTCTCGCAATTCAGCTTCACGCACAAGCTGTAAATACCCTGACACAAGCGGGCCGCTACCCGCTGTGCCGCAAGCCATAAGCCCGTGCCAAGCACGGGCTTTTTTACGCCGGTAGAATCGCCCGATTCTTTGGGACTTCTCATGCAAACCGGCATCATCTACGCGCTGCTCGCCTACACCATCTGGGGCCTGCTGCCGCTCTATATCAAATCCCTGCACGGCATCGCGCCGATGGAGATCCTGCTGCACCGGATGGTGTGGTCGCTGGTGTTCCTGGGCCTGGTGCTCACCTGGCGGCGCCACTGGGGCTGGTTGCGCGGGGTATGGTCCAATCCGCGCCTGCTGGCCGGCTTCGCCGCCAGCGCGCTGCTGCTGAGCGGCAACTGGTTTCTCTACATCTGGTCGGTATCGAACGGGCGGGTGGTGGACGCCAGCCTGGGGTACTTCATCAATCCGCTGTTCAACGTGCTGCTGGGCGTGCTGTTCCTGCACGAGCGGCTGCGCCCCGGCCAGTGGGCATCGATCGCACTGGCGGCCGCGGGAGTGGCCTGGCTGACCGTGGCAGCCGGCCAGCTGCCGTGGATCGCGCTGGCGCTGGCCGCCACGTTTGGCGGGTACGGATTGCTGCGCAAGACCGCCACGCTTGGCGCGCTGGAAGGCCTGTCGCTGGAGACCCTGCTGTTGTTCCCGCTGGCGGCAAGCTCCCTGGCCTACCTGTTCGCTACCGGGCAGGCCGACTTCGGCCAGGCCAGCGGCGGCGTGCAGTTGCTGGCATTGCTGGCCGGTCCCGTCACCGCTGTCCCCCTGCTGTTGTTTGCGGCGGGCGCGCGCCGCATCCCGCTGTCCTTGCTAGGTCTGCTGCAATACACGGGGCCGACGCTACAGCTGCTGCTCGGCGTGTGGCTGTGGAACGAGCCGTTCCCGGCAAGCAAGCAGGCCGGGTACGCAATGATCTGGATATCGCTGGCTGTCTATGCCATCGAAGGCATCTGGGCGGGGCGCCGGCGCAGCGGCGCCGTGGCGGAAGGCTGAGGGAAGGGGGGCTCCTTCCGCTGGAGCCTCATCTTATTCTTGCCAGAAATGAATATCGGAATAAAAATCGAGTCACCATCCATTCCGCTGATGAATATCGAAGATTTCCGACATTTTCACTGAGAAAACGGGTAGGCGGGGCCATCAGATCCTGACACAAATATTCACTGCATCTATCGCGAAAACCCACAGTTCGCGAGCATTCATTGATACAGAGAATACTCATTCCCATCTGCTATCAAATCGTTCAAAACCCTGCCTGCGGTCCAATCCCCCTCAGTAAAGCCCGCGCACCTGCGCATGCAGACGCACCAGGCCGAGCAGCGCATCGATATTGGGCGTAGCAATCCCGACGTGCTCGCCAATTTCCCTCACCGAGGCCACCAGCGCGTCGATCTCCAGTGGCCGCCCCGCCTCGGCATCCTGCAACATTGAGGTCTTGAAGGCTCCCAGCTTGCGCGTAACCTGGCTACGCTCCTCGCCGCTCTGCGCGATCGGGCAGCCAATAGCCGCGCCGATCCGCCCAGCTTCCTCCATCACCGCCAGGCAGAAGCGGTTGACCAGCGGGTCGTCGAGGATGCGGTCGCAAGTCGCGCCGGTCAGCACTGAGACCGGGTTCATCGTCATATTGCCCCACAGCTTGAACCAGATGTCCTGCTGGATAGCCGCGCTGCGCTCGATCTCCAGGCCACCTTTGGCAAGCAGGCTGGCCACCGTTTCGACCTTGCCGGCCGCCATGCCCGAATCGCCACCGGCGGCACCGAGGATCAGGCGCTCGCCAAAGCCATGGCGCACAGTGGCCGGTGCTGGCGTGGAGGCCGTCAGGTGCACCACGCAGCCGATCACCTGCGTGGCCGGAATGGCACGCGCGATGGCGCCTTCCGGATCCACCGCGTGCAGCGACAGCCCCGCGTGCGGACCTGGGCGCTCGAAAAACCACCACGGCACGCCATTCATCGCCGTGACCACCACCGTATCGGGGCCGATCAACGGCCCTATGGCCCGCGCCAGCTGTGGCAATGCCGGGGCCTTCACCGCCAGGATCACCACGTCCTGAGTACCTAGCGCTGCGGGATCGCCTTCCGCGTGAACCTGGAAGGTCTCGCTACGTTCGCCTTCGACCAGGGTCAGACCCTGCGCGCGCAGCGTGGACAGGGTCTGTCCGCGCGCCAGCACATTGAGCCCCTGGCCGGAACGGGCAAGCCGCGCGCCAATAAAACCGCCGACGGCGCCCGCGCCGACGATGCAAAGAGATGTCATGGCCTTCACTCTCGTAGGTTTCTGGGTTTATTCACCGAACGAATCAGATATATCTAATTGCAATACGAACCATCGATAGCATCAATCTCTCGAATCAGCGCCGCGAACACGTCTTCACCCGCGCCAAACTTCGGATTGAACTGCAGCGAGTCCCGCGTGCACTTGCGCTGGATCTCTTCCGGCACGGGCAGCGCGGCACCCATGGCCAGCGTGGCAAGCTGGATCTCGCAGGCGCGGTTTAGCAGCCAGAGGGTGGAGAAGGTGCGCGCGACGCTGTCGCCCCAGGCCAGCAAGCCATGGTTACGCAGGATCACGGCCGGCTTGTCGCCGATATTGCGCACCAGCCTGGGCCCTTCGTCGTCGTGCACCGTGATGCCTTCGAAAGGATGGTAGGCCACCTTGTCGAACAATTGCGCCGCATAGAAGTTGCTAATAGACAGGCCCTGCGCCGAGCAGGCCACCGCCATGCCGGCCGTGGTGTGCGTATGCATCACGCAATGCGCGCCCGGAATACCGGCGTGAATCGCCGCATGCACCACGAAGCCGGCAGGATTGACCGGCCAAGGACTCTCACCGACAACCTGGCCGGCCAGGTCGATCTTCACCAGGTTGGAGGCGGTCACCTCCGCATAGCGCAAGCCGAACGGGTTGATCAGGAACAGTGGCTTGCCGGCATCGCCGCCGGCCTCGGGCGGCAGGCGCAGCGTGATGTGGTTGTAGATCAGCTCGGTCCAGCCCAGCCGGTCGAAAATGCGGTAGCAGGCGGCGAGCTTGACGCGCGCCTCCCATTCCGCCGGGTGACAGTTAGCGACAGCCATGCAGGTCTCCTCTGCGTTTTCGCGCGTCGGTGCGCGCGCCATGGGGTGCTGTTCGGGTGGGGTCGGGCTACGGCACGCGCACGGCGATACCGATGCCTCGATTAATTACCATGTTAATGATTTTGTGGGGCAGGTCAAGCAGGAGGTACCCGCAGGCCCGTACCGACGATCAAGGCAGGGTGTCGCGCATGATCAGCAGCCAGGGCATGTGCGAGTTGGTTACGCCATCGATCATGCCGGAGTCTCCCAGTTCGATCAGTTCCATCGAGACCGATTGCTGGACATTGCCGCCAATCGCCTTGACCAGCCGTGCCGCCGGGTCCACCTCGACGACGATGTCGCAATGCATGGGCGTAGTGCCAAAGCCGATTGCGGCCACGCTCGCCAGGTATTTGTCGCTGCCGCGCCCGGCGCAAATCACATCGCCCGGCCGCGGCATGGCCGGCAGCGGTTCAATGCGGAAGGCCGGCGCGGGCAGGATGCCGTCGCGCGCGTCCACTACGTACATCGAGTGCGAATCGCCGGTGAGGAACTGGCGGTCGTCCAGGCCCGCCTTGCGCATCACCCAGGAAATAAAGACCGCGGACCAGGCCCAGCTGCCCTGGGTGATCTGGTGGCACGTGACCGCCTTGCCGACGATGGCCCAATAGCGCTGCGCCAGCCGGCACCCCTGGGCGGTGGCTTCCATGCCGGTGCCATCGGGAAAGTGCAGGCAGCTTGACTCGCTGCTTTCCTCATCCTCGCGGTCGGCCGTCCGGCCCGTCGCATCGCTGGCGTCCGGATTGCCCTCGGTATCCGTCGCCGCCGGCAGGCCAGGCAGCACCGGCGCTGGCAGTGGGCTATCGGCCACGCAAGCGGTGTCATCGCGGCCCAGGCGCACGGTCTGCCCCCCCCAGCGCTGCCACTCCTGCCAGGCGATCTCGACAATGCGCTGGCGTTGCGTGGCGCCAGGTGTCGTCACGGGGCGTTCGGTGTCAGGCAACGGGATAGCCTGGGGCCGCACCGGCTGGGAAGGCGTGGTGCAACCCGACAGTAGCGCGAGAGCCGTCAGCAAGCTCAGGCCGAGCCGGCGCGCCTGTGGAAAATTTTGTGGGAAACGCTGTGAATAAAACTGTGGAAATCTGCCTGGCGGCGATCGACGGGACATGAGAGGCCTACTGAGCAGGACGCCCGAGACCCTTGTATTTACTGAGGGAAGGCGCCGATAGGGCACGATCTTAACGGTCTTGCGAGGGGTGCGGCGTATACCGCGAAGGCGCAGGATAACCAGTGGGCAAATATTGTGGATAACGCCCCCCGCCTGGCGCTCACCTGCGCCATCAGGCTACGGGTGGCGGCACGGCGGGGTAGATCCAACGGGGCTGGCACGAGACCGCCCGCGGGACTCACTGGTTCACTGCGTCCTTGAACTTCTGGCCAGCCTTGAACTTGACGGTCTTGGCGGCTTCCACCTTGATTTCTTCGCCGGTGCGCGGGTTACGCGCCATGCGCTCGCCGCGCTCGCCCTGGCTGAAGGTGCCAAAGCCGATCAGGCTCAGGGTGTCGCCCTTGGCCACGGCTTCCATGATGGCGCCAAGCGTCACGTTCAGCGCTTGTTCTGCCTTGGCCTTGGTCAGGCCGTCCACGCCGGCCGCGATGGCGTCGATCAGTTCGGTTTTCGTCATGCTTCACTCCGTGTCGAGTTGATAAAACAAGGACGCCTGGCTGGGCCGGCGCGCTGGGCACCGGCGTCGGCAAAGGCGCCGCGGGCCACATCATACCGTGTCGGGCCAGGCGGACTGGGAACAGATTGTTACAGCGCAGGCGCCGCCAGCCCGCGCTGGCTGGGGCTTTGGGGGGATTTGGAGGAACAGCCCGAGACTTTGAGGGCGTCAGGATGGCCCTCAGGCGAAAGAACGCACATAGGTGTCCGACAGGCCATCCGGGCCTGGAAAACGGCTACAGCGGCCTCCTGGCCCCTCTCCGGGGCATTGGCACGATGGTGGTGTGGCCCAGAGGGTCCGGGCGAATTCCCGGCGTATACCTGGACCGCGGGCGGCACCAACGGCAGGTGGCCGTGCTGGCAAGCGCTCTCTGCCCGCCAAAGGGCCTTAGCGGGGCTGTGAGCGACTCTTCAGCCGGAGGCCTAACCCCAGCAGCGCGTACCCAGTGCAGCGTAGCTACGAGGGCACAGGCGCTCCCAGCGCTACCTCATGAACTATTGTGCATGTCCGGCAGCCGCCATTGAGGAATGGTTTTTCGCGGGTATTCGCACCGTGCATGCCTTGCGTGCGGCGCTAACGGCGTGCGTTTACGTCTTGGCCCGCAGATCCCTGCCGGCACAGTAACCTCGTTCCACGCAGGCGCTCGTCGGCAAACCGGAGTCGAACGTATACGCAGCCTTCGAGGGGCGCGCGTATACCTCGCCCGAACATCGCCGCCACGCGTATACGCCGAATTCCCGCGAAAAAACCGTTCGAGACATGGCTGTAAACCGCAGTTCGACCGGTCATTTCGCATTGTTCAAAAAAGAAGCCCCGCCTGAAGCGGGTTCCCGGCAGTTTATTTTTCGGCTGCCTTCTTTCTTTGCCGATAGCAGGACGCTGTCCTTTCGGTTTACTTCTTTCTTTAATGTATACAAATAGTAGTAGTAGGTAAACGGCCGCCTTTTCTGTGGATAACCCGGTAAATACTTTTAAAATCAATGGGTTGTGGGAAGCAGAAGTGGTCGGACCGGATGTTGGCTGCCGTGGATGACTTCGCCTTTTGGATGAGGGGTTCAGGTGCAGCCCTCCGACTTATGCCTGATGCGTCCCCATGCCGACCCCAGGCAGCCCACATGAATCGCATGTCTTTATCCACAGATTTTTGCCAGGTTATCCACATCGCTTGGGCTGGCCGATGGCGGTATACGTGCCGTAAACGTGGGTGGGCGAGGGCTTCTTAAGGCCGTTTACCGGGCGGCAAATCGACGGGACGCACGGCTTGCGGGCAATGCGTATACCTGTTTCGGCGTATACGGGCCGGTCTGTTCGCCCGTATACGTTAATTTGCCGGCAAGGGGGATGCCGCGGCCAATATGGGCAGGTATCATCGCCATCGCGCCGGGCGGCGCACAGCCACGCGCAGTGGCAGGCAGGCGGATCAATACGGGATGGCACATGGCGGAACAGGCAAAGCAAGAGGAATCGAAGCAGGAAGGGACTGACGTGAAAGACGCCGGGAGCGGCAAGGGCGTCAAGAGTCCCAAGGAAGGCAAGCGCAAGACCGCTGCCGACCGCGTCGAAGTGCGTCGCTCGGGCGTGCACGGCAAGGGCGTCTATGCGATCGCGCCGATCGGCGAGGGCGAACGCATCATCGAATACAAGGGCGAGCATATTTCGTGGAAGGAGGCGCTCAAGCGCCATCCGCACGATCCGGCGGATCCTAACCACACCTTCTATTTCAGCCTGGAAGACGGCGATGTGATCGACGCCAAGTTCGGCGGCAACCGCGCGCGCTGGATCAACCATGCCTGCGAGCCCAATTGCGAGGCACGCGAGAAAAAGGGGCGCGTATTCATCCACGCGCTGCGCGATATCGCCGGTGGCGAGGAATTGTTCTACGACTACGGGCTGGTGATCGACGCGCGCTACACCAAGAAACTCAAGAAGGAATTCGAGTGCCGCTGCGGCAGCCCGAAGTGCCGCGGAACCATGCTGGCGCCGAAGGCAAAGAAAAGCCGGTAACAACGCAAGCCACGGCGCAGATGCCTGATCTGCGCCGCGGCTTGATGCGGTTCAGGCGGCGCCCGCCGCCTCGCATGGAATGCGGATCACAAAACGCATGCCGCGCGCCTCAGCCTGCTCGCCGGTGGTGGGCACATCCTCGATACGGATGGTGCCGTGATGCAGCCCGATGATTTCATGCACGATTGCCAGCCCCAGGCCGGCGCCGCCGGGCGGTTGCGCCGGCGCATTGGGGCCCGGCGTATGGTCGCCCCGGAAGAAGCGCTTGAAGACTTCCTCGCGGCGCGCCAGGGCGATGCCAGGCCCGTTGTCTTCCACCATCACGACCGCCATGCCGCGATGGCCAAGTGCCTCGCCGCCGGCGCGCACGGTGATGCGTCCGCCGGGCGGCACATATTTCACGGCATTGTCGATCAGGTTGCTGAGCGCTTCGCGCATCAGCAGCCGGTTACCGCGCACGGTGGACGGTGCCGCGCCGGTAAAGGTGGGGCCGGGCAAGGTCTCGAAGCCCAGGTCGATCTGGCGCGCCAGTGCCTGCGGCACCCACTCGGCACCGGTCTCGAAAGCCAGTGTGGCCAGGTCGAAATGCTCGATCGGGCCCAGCCGCTCCAGCGATAGTCCCGGCTCGGCACGCGCCAGCGACAGCAACTGGTTGGACAGGCGCACCGCGCGGTCGGCCGCCGCTTGCAGCTCGCGCAGGGCGTGGTCCGTCACTGCGGGATCGTCCGACTGCACCGCGCGGTCGGCATGCAGCTTGACCGCGGTCAGCGGGGTGCGCAACTGGTGCGCGGCGTCGGCGATGAACTTGCGCTGCGCATCAAGCGCGTCGCGCAGCCTGGCCAGCAGTGCATTGAGCGCACGGATCAGCGGCTCCACTTCGGCTGGCACCTGGGTTTCGTCGAGCGGTGCCAGCGAGCGCGCGGTCTGGCGGTTGAGCTTGTCGGTCAGGATCTGCAAAGGCACCAGCTCTTCCTTGAGCACATGCGAGAGGATCAGGCTGCCCACCACCAGCAGCAGGATCAGCGGCACCGACACCGACAGCAGGATCTCGTTGGCGGCGGTTTCGCGCCGGTCCAGCAACTCTGCCACTTCCACCACGATGGGCCCGCGCGGGGCGCGGCCAGCCTCGCTGGTGGCCAGTTCGTCCGAAGCCGGGCTGGGCAGGTTGACCGGCAGCCGCACGGCGCGCACCTGGCGCCCGCTGAACCAGGCGTAGAACAGCCGCGCATCGTGCAGCGAAGTCTGTCCGGTGCCGTAGCCCAGCCAGGTATCCATGCCGCCGATCAGC
Source organism: Cupriavidus sp. F041 (assembly GCF_057814235.1). NCBI lineage: Bacteria > Pseudomonadati > Pseudomonadota > Betaproteobacteria > Burkholderiales > Burkholderiaceae > Cupriavidus > Cupriavidus sp. F041. The sequence goes on along the minus strand of NZ_JBVASY010000002.1, from coordinate 4,181,522 downwards.
CCATCCGGGCCGTGGATGCGCCAGTAGATGCGGTCGGTGCCTTCGGCCTCGACCAGCGTCTGCGCGATCATCGGGATGTCCTGCTCCAGGCGCGGACCGGCAATGCGGATCTGTTGGGCGATATTGTTGGCCACGCCGTACAGGGCGCGGTCGAATACCTGCGTGGTGTAGTGCGCGGCCAGCCAATAGGAGAGCGAGCCGCTGGTCAGTACCAGCGCAAACAGCGGCGTGGCCAGCGCGCGCAGCAGGTGTACGCGCAGGCTTTGCGTGGAGGCGGTGCGCGCGGGTGCCGCCGCCGAGGGTTGATCCGCCGCCGCGGCAGGCTTTCCGGATACGCCGCCAGCGGTGCCGGTCAGGCCCTCGGGCGGCTGGGGAGGACGTGGGCGCAGCCACATGGCGGGCTTGCTCTGTGCGCGGCGTCAGGTGCCGGCGCGAATCTGCAGCAGGTAGCCGAAGCCGCGCACCGTGACGATCTCCACGTCGCTTTCTTCCAGCTTCTTGCGCACGCGGTGCACATAGACTTCGATGGCGGTGTCGCCGACTGTGTCGCCGCCTTCGCCCGCGGGATGGGCGAAGGTGGCGAGGTGGTCCTGCAGCTGCGCCTTGCTGACCACGCGGCCCTGGCGCTGCAACAGCAGTTCCAGCACGGCGAACTCTCGCGGGGAGAGTTCCAGCGGCTTGCCGTCGATAAACATGCGGCGGTCGTTGCCCGACAGGCGCAGCCGGCCCAGCCGCACGTCGCGCTCGGGCGCGGCCTCGCCATGCTGGCTGCGCCGCAGCAGCACGCGCACGCGCGCTTCCAGCTCCGGCAGGGCAAAAGGTTTGACGAGGTAGTCGTCGGCGCCGGCATTCAGGCCGGATAGCTTGTCTTCGAGCTCGTCGCGCGCAGTCAGGATGATGACGGGCGTGGTGCGGTTGCGGGCGCGGTAGCGCGCCAGCAGGGTCATGCCGTCGATGCCGGGCAGGCCCAGGTCGAGGATGACCAGGTCATGCTGTTCGCGCAGCAGGTGCTCGGTGGCGTAGACGCCGTCGTGCACCACGCGCACCTGATGGCCGGCCTGGGACAGGCCGGCTTCGACGCCACTGGCAATCTGGCGGTCGTCCTCGATCAGAAGGATACGCATGGGGGCAGGAGGAAGCTGGAAAGGAACGGGAAAGCAATAAACCGGTGCGTTGATTAACCGGTTAGCCACCGATTGTACAGGGCGGGGCCGCCTCCGACCTTTCGGTTTGCCTACAGTCCCCTGCGTTGCCGCAGGCGGTGCGCTCAGGCTTTGGCCAGCGACGCGGCAGCGCGTTCGATAAAGCCCGCCAGCTCGGTATCGCGCCGGGTCAGGCCATTGGCGTCATGGGTGGACAGGGTGATATCGACCCGGTTGTAGACGTTGAACCATTCGGGATGGTGGTCGGCCTTTTCCGCCGCCAGCGCCACGCGCGTCATGAAGGCGAAGGCGGCGTTGAAGTCGGCAAAGGTAAAGCGCTTGTGGATCGCGTCGCGGTCTTCGACGAGGCTCCAGCCGGGCAGGGCAGCCAGCAGCGGTGCACGTTCTTCCAGCGAAAGGGGCACGAGGGGCGCAGGGGACATGATGGGCTCGATGGTCGGAAAGGGATAAGCAAAGGATGAAACCGGCCCGCCCGCGCAGCCTTCCAGCCTGTGCGACCTGGGTCGGGGCTGGGGGCCGGGCGGGCATGCCGTCATTGTTTCACAAAGCGCGTGCGTGGGCAGCCTGCAGCCGTTGTGCAAAGGCAGCCGGAGCCGGGATCAGACGTCGTCGCTGTCGGCCCAGCCTTCACGCGTGCCGCGGTTGAGCACGAGGTCGGTGGCGGCCACGTCGCCGGCGCCCAGCGTGGGCAGCGCGCGCAGTTCCTCATAGAGCGGCGCGAAATCCGGGCGGGTAGCGTCGAACAGCTGGTCGAAGCTGTCGATCACGAAGTACGTCTTCTGGAAGGTGTCGATGCGGTAGCGCGTGCGCATGATGCGGCGCACATCGAAGCCGATGCGGTTGGGGCTGGCCGAATCCAGGCTGTAGATCGACTCGCCCTGGCTCGACAGGATCCCCGCGCCGTAGATGCGCAGGCCTTCCGGCGTGCGGATCAGGCCGAACTCCACGGTGTACCAGTACAGCCGCGCCAGCATGTCGAGCGCACCCAGCGAGGCGGCCTTGAGCCCGCCCTTGCCATAGGCTTCCATGTAGTTGGCGAAGACCGGGTTGATCAGCAGCGGCACGTGGCCGAACACGTCGTGGAAGCAGTCGGGCTCCTGCAGGTAGTCGAGCTGCTCTGGCTTGCGCATCCACCAGCTGGCGGGAAAGCGCCGGTTGGCCAGGTGCTCGAAGAACACGGCATCCGGCACCAGGCCGGGCACCGCCACCACCTGCCAGCCGGTGGCGCGCATCAGGGTCTCATTGAGCTGGTCGAAGCTGGGTACGCGGTCGCGCTCCATGCCCAGCGTGGACAGGCCCTGCAGGAATTCGTCGCAGACGCGGCCGCGCAGCATGGTGGCCTGGCGGTCATACAGCTTGCGCCATACCGCGTGGTCGGTCTCGGTATAGCGCTCCAGCGGCTGTGCGATGGTGAAATCGTCGCGCAGCGCCTGGCCGGACAGCAGGCCGGCGTCGAACTGTTCTTTCAGCTTATCGGTCAGGGTGCCGGCAAAGCTGGTTTGGGCGTTGCTTGCCTGGGTGGCGGTAGCCATGGCGTCCATGATGTCTTATCTCCTGCAGATTTACCGCACAGTTTAGCGAGGAGATGACGCAGATGGCCCGCAAAAACGGCTTACTTTCGTATAGTGATGCATTGATCGCGCAAGAATTTGGTATTTTATGCGTGAAATCTGCGAGGGTGCGTTGCTGCCGACAATCGGCGCGCCGCAGCCGGGCCGGGAGGGTTAGCATTCCTTTCGGCGTAGTGCACAACAAGAAGCGATTCTGACTCGACTAACGCGATCGAAGCGACCCAACCATGATCAACCTCGACCCATTCGACCTAGCGCTGCTGGCGGCGTTGCAGACCGACGGCCGTTCCACCCACCAGCAGCTCGCCGAGCGCATCCATCTTTCACCCAGCCAGATCGGGCGGCGCCTGGCGCGGCTGGAAGCCGACGGTGTCATTACCGGCTACCGCGTGGTGCTGTCGCCGCCAGCGCTCGGCCTCGGCGTGCTGGTCTTTACCAGCGTCAAGCTGGCCCACCATGGCGATACCATCGTAGAGCGCTTTCGCGAGGACATTCTGCTGCTGGAGGAGGTGCAGGAGTGCTACTCCGTGGCTGGCGAGGCCGACTACCTGCTGCGCATCATGGTGCCGGACCTGCCGACCCTGGCCGAATTCACCATGAAGAAGCTGATGCGCGTGCCAGGCGTGGAGAGTGTGCGGTCCAACATCGTGCTGACCGCGCTCAAGCGCGACGGGCCGCTGCCGCTGTCGCATTTGCGATAGCCATCGGGCCTGCGCTTCCTGCGCGGACTTGCACTTGCCATCGGCGCATGTCACCCTCGCCGGGTGCCGTAAACGGGAGGGTCAGGATGACGCAGATCGTCGCTCGGATGGACAAGCGTGCGAAACGTGGTGAGTACTGGTGGGCTGGGTGGGCCGCAGCGGCCTGCCTGCAGGTTGTGTTGGCGACGATGCCAGGTTCGGGCCAGGCCGCGCAGATCGCGCGCTTCTCGCCGGAGGGCGAGGTCTCGCGCGTGCGGCAGGTGGCGATCCGGTTTGACGAAGCGATGGTGCCGCTGGGCGACGCACAGGCAAGCCCGCCTGCGGTGGTGTCCTGCAGCGGCAGCGCAATTGCCGGACAGGCGCGCTGGATCGACGCGAAGAACTGGGTGTTCGATTTTGCGCGCGACCTGCCGCCCGGCGTCAAATGCGCGGTGCGCATTGTCGCGGGCCTGAAGAGCGAGGCAGGCAAGGCTTACGCCGGCAAGCCGGAGTACCGCTTCGAGACCGGCGGCCCGACCGTGGTGACGGCGCGGCCAAGTGGCGGCGAGATCGAGGAAGATCAGGTATTCGCGTTGCGCTTCAACGGGCCGGCCACCGCCGGCTCGGTGCGCCGCGCCGCGTGGTGCCAGGCTCAGGGCCTGGGCGAGCGCATTCCGGTGCGGCTGCTGGGCGGCAAGGAGCGCGAGGCCGTGCTGGCCGCGCTGCACTGGAAGCTGAAAGCCGACGAAGCCGACACCGTGCACCTGCTGGCCTGCCAGCAACGCCTGCCGTCCGGGGCGCGCATGCAACTGGTGCTGGGCGGCGGCATTGCCACGCCGTCGGGCCTGGCCACGCGCGACGAACGGCGCTTCGACTACACCGTGCGCGAGCCTTTCGCCGCCAGCTTTACTTGCGAGCGCGAACGCGCGCAGTCGCCTTGCACGCCGTTGCGCCCGATCTCGCTGTCGTTCTCGGCTCCGATCTCGCGCAAGGATGCCGAGCATATCCTGCTCAATACGCCGAAAGGACCGCGGGCTCCGCAATTCGAGCCGGGCGCGGCGCGCGACGCGCCCGTCAGCAGCGTCACCTTCACGCCGCCCTTTGCCGAGAAGACCGAGTTCACGCTGTCGGTACCTGCCGGCCTGAAGGACGACAGCGGCCGCGCGCTGTCCAATGCCGACCTGTTCCCCCTCAAGGTAAGCACGGCCGCGATGCCGCCGCTGGCTAAATTCTCGGCCGCGCCGTTCGGCGTGCTTGAGCGTTTTGGCGAGCTGCCCAAGGGCAAGTCGCCGGCCGACTTCCCGGCCCTGCTGCCGGTGACGCTGCGCAATGTCGAAGCCGACTTGCCCGCGCTGGGGGTGCGCGCGCAAGCCGGTACCGTGCGCCGCCTCAAGGTGGACGACGACGGCGCCGTGCTGCGCTGGTACGGGCTGGTGCGCCGGCTGCACGAGAGCAGCTGGACGCGGGGCGAACTCGATGCCATTCTCGCGGGCCGGTCGCCGTCCGCCGTCAACAACCCGCGCAATGCGCCTTCCATCGAGACCCGTTCGATCTCGCTGCTCGATGGCGCGGCCGGCGCGCGCAAGCTTGCCATCCCGCAATTGTCGGAGCCGGGCGGCAAGGCGCCACGTCCGTTCGAGGTGGTGGGCATTCCCTTGCCCGAAGCCGGTTTTCATGTGGTGGAAATCGCTTCGCCGATGCTGGGCGAGGCACTGCTCGGCAAGCCGGCGCCCATGTACGTGCGCACCGCCGCGCTGGTGACTAACCTTGGCGTGCATTTCAAGCTCGCGCGCGGCCCCGGCAAGATGACCGCGCTGGCCTGGGTTACCACGCTCGACGACGGCAAGCCGGTGGCCAATGCCGCCGTGGCGCTGCGCGATTGCAGCGGCAAGCTGCTGGCATCGGGCCGCACCGATGCCGCCGGGCTCGCCAGCTTCAACGGCGTGGACGACGTGCGCGAACGCAGTTGCGACGACACCGGGCTGTCAGGCTATTTCGTCTCCGCCCGCATTGCCGCCGACCATCCGCAGGCGCGCGGCCAGGCCGACATGGCCTTCGTGATGTCCGGCTGGAACCAGGGCATCGAGAGCTGGCGCTTCAACGTGCCGACCGACACCAGCGTGGTGCCGGACGTGCGCGTCCATACGATCTTCGATCGCACCTTGCTGCGTGCGGGCGAAACAGTGTCGATGAAGCACCTGATCCGCACCGAGACCGCGAATGGCTTTGCGCTGCCGCCGGCAGGCGATCCCTTGCCGGAGAAGATGGTCATCCGCCATGAAGGCAGCGGCCAGACCTACGAGCAGCCGGTGCAGTGGCGCACCACCGCCACCGGCGGGCGCAGCGCCGAGAACACTTTCGCGATTCCGCAGGCGGCCAAGCTGGGTATCTACTCGGTATCGTTCAGCGATGCGAAGGATCGCGTGCTCGACAGCGGCAGCTTCCGCGTCGAGGCGTTCCGCCTGCCGGTGCTGGCGGGGACGCTCAAGGCTGGCAGCGGCGGGGCGCTGGTGGCGCCGCCCGAGGTGCCGCTCAACCTGGAAGTGCACTACGTATCGGGCGGCGGCGCGGCGGGCCTGCCGGTACAGGTGTCGGCACTGCTGCGCGACAAGTACGTGCGCTTTGCCGACTACGACGGTTACGCCTTCGATGCGCCGCGCAAACCGCGCAAGGACAGCGGCGGCGACGAGGACGAGAGCGAGGACGGCGCCGCGCAGCGCGAAGAGGCGCAGAAGCTGGTTGCCGACAAGCTGCCGCTCAAGCTGGACAAGAATGGCAGCGGCACGCTGAACCTCAAGAACATGCCCAGGCTGGATGCGCCCAAGGACCTGGTGGTGGAATCGGGCTTTGCCGACCCCAACGGCGAGATTCAGACGCTGCGGCAGACCGTGCCGCTGTGGCCGGCTGGCGTGGTGGCGGGGATTCGCACGGAGAGCTGGGTTTCGATCAGGCAGAAACTCCTCGTACATGCTGTGGCGCTCGATCCGCAAGGGCGGCCGCAGGCCAATGTGCCGATCGCCCTGCGCGCGCAATTGCGCATCACCACGTCTGTGCGCAAGCGCGTGGTGGGCGGCTTCTATCGCTACGACAATCGCAACGAGAGCAAGGATCTCGGCAGCGTGTGCGAGGGCAGGACCGACGCGCAAGGCCGCATGCAATGCGAAGTTTCGTTGCCCGAGGCCGGCCAGGTGGAGCTGATCGCGCAGGCCAGGGATAACGCGGGACGCGTTTCGCAGGCTGCCACCTCGGTGTGGGTCACGCGGCAGGGCGAACTGTGGTTCGGCGGCGAGAACAACGACCGCATCGACGTGCTTCCCGAGAAGAAGGCGTATGCGCCGGGCGAGACCGCCGTGTTCCAGGTGCGCATGCCGTTCCGCCACGCTACCGCGCTGGTGGCGGTGGAGCGCGAGGGCGTGCTGGAAACCAGCGTGGTGGAGCTCAACGGGCGCGATCCCACCGTGCGGGTCAAGATCAGGCCGGAGTGGGGGCCCAATGTGTATGTGTCGGTACTGGCGCTGCGCGGACGCTTGCGCGAGGTACCCTGGTATTCCTTCTTCACCTGGGGCTGGCGCCAGCCGGGCGAGTGGTGGCAGGCGTTCCGCAGCGAGGGCCGCGAGTATGCCGCGCCCACCGCGCTAGTCGATCTGTCCAAGCCGGCGTTCCGCCTCGGGCTGACGGAGATTCGCGTGGGCAATGAGGGCTACAAGCTCGATGTGAAAGTGACGCCGGACAAGACCAGTTATCCGGTGCGCGGCAAGGCGCAGGTGGCCGTGCAGGTGAAGCTGCCCGACGGCAAGCCCGCGGCCAATGGCGAAATCGCGCTGGCCGCGGTCGATGAAGCGCTGCTGGAGCTGATGCCGAACACAAGCTGGAACCTGCTTGACGCCATGCTGCGGCGGCGCAGTTACGGTGTGGAGACCGCTACCGCGCAGATGGAAATCATCGGCCGGCGCCACTACGGACGCAAGGCGGTGCCGGCCGGCGGCGGCGGCGGCAAGAGCCCCACGCGCGAACTGTTCGATACCTTGCTGCTGTGGAACCCGCGCGTGCAGCTCGACGGCGACGGGCGGGCCACGCTGACGGTGCCGCTTAACGATTCGCTCACGCGCTTCCGCATCGTCGCCGTGGCGGACCTGGGCGTGAGCCGCTTTGGCAGCGGCAGTGCCAACATCGCCGCCACCCAGGATCTGCAACTGATCTCGGGGCTGCCGCCGCTGGTGCGCGAGGAGGATCATTACCGCGCGATGTTCACCTTGCGCAACACGACGCAGCGCGCGATGACGGTGCAGGCCGTGGCGCGTGTCAGTGCGCCGGGGCAGACCGGACAGTCTCAGGCGCTGCCGGCGCAGACCGTGGAGATTCCCGCCGGCGAATCGCGTGAGACCGGCTGGGACGTCGGCGCGCCGCTGTTGCCCGCGGGATTGCTGGTGCAGGAGGGCACGGTGCAGTGGGAGGTGGAAGCCACCGAGACCGGCAAGGCCGCCGGCGCCAGCGACCGCGTGAAGCTCTCGCAGCAGCTGGTGCCTGCGGTTCCGCTTACCGTGCAGCAAGCCACGCTGGCGCAACTGGCGCCGGATCTGTCGGTGCCGGTGCGTGCGCCGCAGGGCGCGCTCGCGGACGCCACGGGCCAGCCTCGCGGTGGCCTGCAGGTGAACCTGCAAGCTTCGTTGGCGGGCGGCATGCCGGGCGTGCGCGACTGGTTCCGCAACTATCCGTTCTCGTGCCTGGAGCAGCGCGCCTCGCGCGCGGTCGGGCTGGGCGATGCGGCGCAGTGGAACGCGCTGGCGGCGCAGTTGCCCGGCTATCTCGACGACGACGGGCTGGCCGCGTATTTCCCGCTGCAAAACGAGGGGAATGCCGGCAGCGAAGTGCTGACCGCATACCTGCTGGCGGTGTCCGACGAAGCCGTGCGCGCGGGCCTGCCACTGCGCCTTCCCGACGAGACGCGCGAGCGCATGGAACGCGGGCTGGCCGCCTTCGTCGAGGGCCGCATCAAGCGCGAACGCTGGGCGCCCACGCAGGACCTGGAAGTGCGCAAGCTGGCCGCGCTCGAAGCGCTGTCCCGCAACGGGCACGCGCAGGCACGCATGCTCGGGTCGATCCAGATCCTGCCCGCGCAGTGGCCAACCTCGGCGCTGCTCGACTGGATCGCCGTGCTGTCGCGCGTGCAGGATATCCCGCAGCGCGACGAGCGGCTGGCGCAAGCGCAGCAGATCCTGCGTTCGCGGCTGACAGTGCAAGGCACGCGGCTGGCGTTCTCCACCGAGCGCGACGACAACTGGTGGTGGCTGATGAGCGGCGGCGATTTCAATGCGGCGCGCCTGCTGTCGCTGTCGCTCGACCTGCCGGGCTGGAAGTCGGAAAGCGCGCAACTCGCAACCGGCCTGCTCGGCCGCCAGATGCGCGGCGCCTGGGGGACCACCACAGCCAACGCGTGGGGCGCGCTGGCGATCACGCGCTTTGCGCAAGCCTTCGAGAAGACGCCGGTGGCGGGCGCGACGCGCGTGACGCTGGAGGGCGTGCCCGAGGCCGCGCGCAGCTTCGACTGGGCGCGCGCCGCGAAGGTCGATGGCGTGGCCGGAGGCAGCGTCAGCCTGCCGTGGCCGCGCGCGGGGGTTGCCGCCAACCTGCGCGCCGACCAGGAAGGCGCGGGCAAGCCCTGGGCCACCGTGCGCGCGCTGGCGGCGGTACCGCTGGCCTCGCCGCTGTCGGCGGGCTACCGCATTACGCGCAGCGTGACGCCGGTGGACCAGGCGGTGGCGGGCAAATGGTCGCGCGGCGACAGCTATCGGGTGAAGCTCCAGATCGACGCGCAGGCTGATATGACCTGGGTGGTGGTGAGCGATCCGGTGCCTGCCGGCGCCACCATCCTCGGCAGCGGCCTCGGGCGCGATTCGGAGATCGCCTCGCGCGGCGAGCGGCGCAAGGGGGCATGGCCCGCATTCACCGAGCGCACGCCGCAGGCCTTCCGCGAGTATTACGCCTACATGCCGCGCGGCAGCGCCACGGTGGAATACACCGTGCGGCTGAACAACGCCGGCGAGTTCGCCTTGCCGCCCACGCGGGTGGAGGCGATGTACGCGCCGGATGTGTTCGGCGCGCAACCCAATGCCAGACTGACCGTAGGAGCACGCCCTTGAGCTGGCTTGCGATGATGATGCCCGCGCGGGTGCGCGAATGGTGGCTGGCGGGCACGATGGCCGGGCTGGTCTACGGTGGCCTGCTGGTCACAGTGGCGATGGATTCACCACCCGGCGCGCCGTTGAATGGGCAGATCGCCTTCCAGCCGGTATGGAAGACGGCGATGGCGCTGCTGCTGGTGCGCGCGGCGCGATTCCACCCGCCGCGCCGCGAACGGCGCTGGCTGATGGCGGCGCTGCTGTTCTCGGCGACCGGCGACTTCCTGCTGGCAATGCCGTGGCTGTCGTTTTCCTTTATCGGCGGGTTGGGGGCCTTCCTGATCGCGCACTTCGCTTACCTTGGCTTGTTCCTGCCGATGGCGGGCGACTTGCGGGCGCATCGCCTGCTCGCCTGCGGCATGGTGCTGGGCGCGGCCGGCGTCATGCTCGGGCGCTTCTGGCCCAACCTGGGCACGCTGGTGGTGCCGGTCTCGGTCTATGTGGTGGCGCTGGCGTCGATGGTTTGCGCCGCGCTGGTGGCGAAGCTGCCGACGGCGCTGGCGGCTATCGGCGCGGTGTTCTTCGCCGTGTCCGACGGTTTGCTCGGCAGTGCGCGTTTCCTGGTGCCGTTCGATACCTTCGCGCTTGGCATCTGGTGGACTTACGCGGTCGCGCAGGTGTTGCTGGTGGCCGGCGTGGTAGCCGGGCGAAACGAATGAACGCAAGCCGGTACGCCGTGCGCGCCGTCCTCCTCGCTGCTTGTGTGGCGAGCGCGCAGGCCCATGCACTACCCACCTTCGATGGCGTGCGCGCAAGCTGGCGCAGCGCCGACGTGGTGGTGCTGGACCGCCACGGCGAGCCTTTGTCGCGCGTGCGCGACGACTTCCGCGCGCGGCGCGGCGACTGGGTCACGCTGGCGGAGATTTCGCCAGCGGTGCGCACCGCCATCGTGCTGTCCGAGGACCGGCGCTTCTATGCGCATAGCGGTGTTGACTGGCAGGGTGTGGCCGCCGCCGCCTGGGCCAATCTGTGGAACACGCGCACGCGCGGCGCGTCCACCCTGACCATGCAGCTCGCGGGCTTGCTCGACGAAGGCCTGCGGCGTGCCGAGGGCGGGCGCAGCGTGAGCCAGAAGATGGCGCAGGCCGTGCGCGCCGCGGCGCTGGAGCGCAGCTGGAGCAAGGACCAGATACTCGAGGCCTATCTCAACCTGGTGCCGTTCCGCGGCGAGCTGGTGGGATTGTCCGCACTGTCGCAGGCGCTGTTCGGCAAGTATCCCAGCGGGCTCGATGCACGCGAGGCGGCGCTCGCGGTGGCGCTGGTGCGCGCGCCCAATGCACGCGCGCCACAGGTGGCGCAGCGCGCCTGCGGCATCCTGCGCGAACAGCAGTTGCCCAAGGCGTGCGACGGGCTGGACGGCTTTGCGCAACTGGCGTTGCTGCGCAGTGGCGGCGGTGCGGGCAACGCATCTGCATCCTCCGCACAGACGTCGGCCCTGGCGCGGGATCTCGCACCGCATCTGGCGCGCCTGCTGGTCGCGCAGGCGCGTGCCGCGGGCACCGTACCGCCCACCATCACATCCACCCTCGACGCTGGCTTGCAGCGCGCCGCTTCGCGCAGCCTGGACCGTCATCTGCGCGAACTCGCCGGACGCAACGTGGAAGATGGCGCGGTGGTGGTGATCGACAATGCCAGCGGCGATGTGCTCGCCTACGTCGGTTCGTCAGGCGCCCTGTCGGCGGCCGCGCAGGTCGACCACGCGGCGGCGCCGCGCCAGGCCGGCTCCACACTCAAGCCTTTTCTGTACGAGCAGGCGCTCGAGGCGCGGCGGCTGACCACGGCATCCCTGCTCGACGACCGGCCGGTCAACCTGCCTACCGGCGGGGGCGGCGGGCTCTATGTGCCGCAGAACTATGACCGGCAGTATGCGGGTTGGGTCAGCATGCGCGCGGCGCTGGCTTCATCGCTCAACGTCCCTGCGGTGCGCACGCTGGTGATGGTGACGCCGCATCGGTTCCACCAACGCCTGACGGCGCTCGGGCTGCCGCTTGCGCAGGCTGGCGACTACTATGGCTACAGCCTGGCGCTGGGCAGCGCCGACGTACCGCTGGCCGCGCTCACCAATGCGTATCGCGCATTCGCCAACGGCGGGCGCTACGCACCCGCACGATGGCGCACCGATGCGGCGCCCGGGGCGGCGCGCGCCGTGATGTCGCCGGCTGCCAGCTACCTGGTGGCGGACGTGCTGTCGGACCGCCACGCGCGTGCGCGCACGTTCGGTCTCGACAGCCCGCTCACCACGCGCTTCTGGACCGCGGTCAAGACAGGGACGTCGAAGGACATGCGCGATAACTGGTGCGTGGGCTGGTCGCAGCGCTACACCGTGGGGGTGTGGGTGGGCAACGCCAGCGGCGCGAGCATGCACGAGGTGTCGGGCGTGTCCGGCGCGGCGCCGGTGTGGCACGAAATCATGGAAGCCCTGCACCGCTCGGTGCCTAGCGTGGCGCCGGTCATGCCCGCGGGCGTGGAGCGCGTACCGCTGCGCTTTGCCGATGATCTCGAACCCGCTCGCGAGGAAGTCTTCCTGGCCGGTACGGCATTGCGCATGGTCAACCTGGCCAGCGCGGATAGCGTGCGCGGCGCGGCGCGTACGGAAAAGCAGGGCGGCGGCCAGGATCGCGCAGCCGCCATTGCAAGTCCCGCCGACGGCACCGTGTTCGCGCTCGATCCGGATATCCCGCCGACGGCGCAGCGTGTGTGGTTCCACGCCGAAGGCGTCAGCGGGCAGACCGCGCAGCGCGTCAGCTGGCGCATGGACGGCAAGCTGCTGGGGCGCGGCGGGCAACTGGCCTGGCTGCCCTGGCCGGGCCGGCACCAGGTGGAACTGCTGGATGCCGCCGGCAAGGTGGTGGACCGGATCGGCATCGAGGTGCGCGGCGCGGTGGCGAAGGCGCCGCTGAATACGCCGGCACCGGCGCGAGCAGTGCGCGCGCCATGAGGAATTCGACGAACACGCACCTCGGCACGATTTCATGACGTGCTACCTGGCCGCCTCCGGGACGGATTTCCCCTCGGCCCTGGCTGCATGAGCATGAGCAAGCTCTCTGGCGCCCATGACGATGGAAATTACATGCACGCGATTAATCTCATATCGTCAAAACTAATCAATGCTATCGATACGGGTGATATGCGTGGCCCGTATCGCAGTAGTGGGTACGCGTTACCCAAGTGGCGAGATCGCCGATAATCCAGCATCGCGAACCGCCTCCGGAGTTATCCGCCGTGTCCCTTGCCCTGCTCGACGCCGCCCAGACCGCGGCCCGCCTGCCGTACCCCGCGCTGGCCCGCGCCATTGCCGGCATGCTGGCTGAACTGCGGGACGGCACGGCCATGGCGCCGCCGCGCATTGCCTTGCCGGTGGGCGATGCGGCCGGTGGCGAAGGCACGCTGCTGGTGATGCCGGCGCGTAACCGTGAACTGGTGATGACCAAGAACATCACCGTGCACCCCGGCAATCCGCGGCGCGGCCTGCCCAATATTCTCGGTGAAGTGGTGGTGGCCGACGCCCATACCGGGCGCCGGCTGGCGCTGCTGGACGGTCCCACCGTGACCGGCCGGCGTACCGCCGCCGTGTCGCTGCTGGCGGCGCAGACCTTCGCCCCGGAGCCCGGCGGCGAGCTGTTGATCATTGGTGCCGGCGTGCAGGCCCAGACACATCTGGAAGCCTTTGTTGCCGGGCTGGCGCCGCGCCGCGTGTGGTTGCATTCGCGCACGGCCGCCAGGGCCGAAGCCCTCGCCGCGCACGCGCGCACGCTCGGTGTCGAGGCGCAGACGGTGGCGGACGTACGCGCCGTGCTGCCGCGCGTGTCGATGGTGGTGACCGTGACGTCCAGCCTGACCCCGGTGCTGCCGGACCTGGATAGCGGCTTGTGGCGCGACGAGCATTTCATTGCCGCGGTGGGCGCTTTCCGCCCGGAGATGTGCGAGCTGCCGCCGGCGTTGTGCCAGGCGGCCTCGGCACATCGCCGGCTGCTGGCCGACACATTGTTCGGCATCGAGGAGGAGGCGGGCGATCTGCTGCAGGCGGGCATCGACTGGGCCACCGTGCAGCCCTTCGAGCAAGCCATCCTCGCCGCCGATGAATTGCGTGCGCGCAGGGGCAGCCCGCTGGTATTCAAGAGCGTCGGCTATGCCTTGTGGGACCTGGCCGCCTGTGTGCTGGCCAGCGCCGGACCCGGGGCGGGCAACCCGGCGGCCTGACACCGTCGTGCCGTGCTTCTTGAGCCTCGCCGGCCGGTGGACTGCGGGAATTCCCTTATTCGAAGTAGGCCTATACCGCTCAGTAGAATTTTCAGCCGGCGGGCGTCTCATATTCGGTACAGTTTCGAACGCGATTTCGACGGGAAATGCCGCTTTTTTAATGGTTAACCCGGAATTTAGGGTGGGCCTTCTACAAATGTGTTAAGCGCTTGAAACAGACTGGTCATACCAAGCAGGATAATGCGTGCCTCGGGTAGAGAATTAACTAGGAGTAAGAGGCATGTCCCATAAGAAGATCCTGCTGGCCAGCGTAGCCATGCTAATCGCCGGTGCCGCGCAAGCGCAAAGCGCCGGCAGCAACATCGTCAGCCTGGGCTGGTTCCGCGTGATGCCGACCAGTTCCGCCGACCCGCTGGTGGTCGATAGCATCAACGGTGCTCCCGTTGGCCTGACCGAGACCGGTACCAGCGCCAAGATCAAGTCCGCGGATACGCTTGGCATCGCGTTTACACACTACTTTACGGACAATATCTCGGGTGAATTCGTGGCTGGCATCCCGCCGAAGCACGATGTGCAGGGCTCGGGCTCGTTTTCCAAGTACGGCACGCTGGGCAATGTGAAGCAATGGAGTCCGGCGCTGCTGGTGAAGTACCACTTCCTGGAAGCGAAGTCCAAGTTCCGCCCTTATGTGGGCATCGGCGTGAACTACACGTGGTTCACCGACGAGACCATCAGTAACCAGACGTTCGTGAAGTCCGAGTTCGGCCCGAAAGCCACGATGTCGGCCAGCGCCAAGAGCTCGTGGAACCCGGTCTTCAATATCGGTGCCAACTATGCAGTGACCGAGAACTGGTTTGTCGGCCTGTCGGTTTCCTACCTGCCGCTGTCCAGCACCGCCACGCTGACTACGCAGAACGCCGGCCCGGCGGGTAATGCCACCGTGGTGTCGCACACCAAGATCAAGATCGATCCGGTAGTGACCTTTCTGAACGTCGGCTACCGCTTCTAAGCTGCCGTATCGCCAGAAAGCAAACGGGCGCCTCTCGCGAGGCGCCCGTTTTGTTTTTGGGGCAGCCGCGGGCCATGCCCGCGGTGCCAGCTTATGCGCTGGCTTTGACGGGATAGCCGGCCGCTTCGATCGCCTCGCGCAGCGCCTGGCTGCTTGCCGTGGCTTCGACCGTAACCGCCTGCGCGGGAATGTCGGCCGACACCTTCGCGGCCGGATCGAGCGCCTGCACGGCGCGGGTGATGGCGCCCACGCAGTGGCCGCACGACATGCCTTCAACCTGGAACTGGATCATCTGGAATCTCCTGTAGGAAAGGACTCAATGAAAGCGTCCGGCGGCCCCAGAAAAAGCGTACCCACCGCTGCGCTGACCGGGCCGGACTGCATCTACCCCTAAAGTTTGCACCTTCCCACGGTGGGAAGCGCAAGGCCTTTTCGAAGCAAGCTCCGCTCGTGCGGGTGATTGAAGGGTGGCTTGTCTTCGCCCTTGACCTTCCCAGCATGGTAAGGTCCATCATGTGTTGGTCATCATTGAGGATCTCTTTCCTTCAGGCCATGCCCGCCAATTCCCAAGTTCTTCCCATACCCGGCGCAGCGGCGAACGCGCCGGCTTCCGAATGGCGCCTGCCGATCGGCGGCATGACGTGCGCCTCGTGCGTGCGGCGTGTCGAAACCGCGCTGGGCAAAGTGCCGGGCGTGCGGCAGGTCGCTGTTAACCTCGCCACCGAAGAGGCCACGCTGCAAGCCGATAGCGCGGCGGTGTTGCCGGCCGCGGCCGAGGCGGTGAAGGCTGCCGGCTACGAGGTGCCGCACCAGGCCATTGCCTTGTCCATCAGCGACATGACGTGCGCGTCCTGCGTGGCCCGCGTCGAGCGTGCCTTGAAAGCCGTGCCGGGCGTGGTGGATGCACAGGTCAACCTGGCCACGGAGCGGGCCGAGGTCACGGTGATGCGCGGTGCCGTGGATGCCGATGCGCTGGCCGCGGCGGTCGCGCGCGCCGGCTATGGCGCCGTGCCGGTGGGCGGCGAACTGCCCGCGGGCGCGGCGGGCGAGGGCTTCTGGTCCGGGCCGTGGCCGGTGGCGATCTCGGCGGCGCTGTCGCTGCCGCTGATGGCGCCGATGGTGGCGCAATGGTTCGGCGTGCACTGGATGCTGCCGGCCTGGGTGCAATGGTTGCTGGCCACGCCGGTGCAGTTCGTATTCGGCTGGCGTTTCTATAAGGCGGGCTGGAAGGCGGTGCGCGCGGGCGCCGGCAATATGGACCTGCTGGTCGCGCTCGGCACTTCGGCGGCCTATGCCTTGTCCCTGTGGTCGATGTGGCGCGGCGTGGACGGCATGCCGCACCTCTACTTCGAAAGCGCGGCGGTGGTCATCACGCTGGTGCGGCTCGGCAAGTGGCTGGAGACGCGCGCCAAGCGCCAGACCGCTGACGCCATCCGCGCGCTGGCCGCGCTGCGCCCCGATATCGCAATCGTGCGCCGCGATGGCGGCGAAGTCACGGTGCCACTGGGCTTGGTGCGGGTAGGCGACGAGATCGTCGTGCTGCCGGGCGCACGCGTGCCCGTCGACGCCCAAGTGATCGAGGGCAGCAGTCATGCCGACGAATCGATGCTGACCGGCGAGAGCCTGCCGGTGGCCAAGGAGCCTGGCACGCTGCTGACCGGCGGTGCCATCAATTACGAAGGCCGTCTGGTTGCGCGCACCGTGGCGGTGGGCGCTGAAACGGTGCTGGCCCGCATTATCCGCATGGTCGAGCACGCGCAGGCGGCCAAGGCGCCGATCCAGCGCATGGTCGACCGCGTCAGCTCGGTGTTCGTGCCGGTAGTGCTGGGTATCGCCATGGTCACGCTGCTGGGCTGGGGCGTGCTCGGCGGCAACTGGGAAGCGGCCTTGCTCAACGCGGTGGCTGTGCTGGTGATCGCCTGCCCGTGCGCGCTCGGCCTGGCGACGCCGACCGCGATCATGGCGGGCACCGGCGCGGGAGCGCGCGCCGGCATCCTGATCAAGGACGCCGAGGCGCTGGAAGTGGCGCACAGGGTCAAGGTGGTGGCTTTCGACAAGACCGGCACGCTCACGGTGGGCAAGCCGGAAGTGGTGGCGCTGGCGGTGCCCGAAGGCGCCGGCGCGGACGAAGAGCAACGCTTGCTGGCACGCCTGGCCGCGCTGCAGGCCGGCAGCGAGCATCCGCTCGCGCATGCCGTGCTGGCGGCGGCCCGTGCGCGCGGCATCGAGGCGTCGACGGCTACCGATGTGCGCGCGCTGCCGGGCATGGGCCTGGCCGGGAAGGTGGACGGCGTGGCGCTGCAGCTCGGCAGCGAGCGCCTGCGTGCTTCGCTGGGCGCAGCGCCGGGTACGCTCGGCGCACAGGCGCAAGCACTGCAGGACCAGGGGCGCACGGTGTCCTGGCTGATCGAGACGGGCGCGCAGGATGCGTCGCCTGCGCAAGGACTGCCGCGCGTGCTGGGCCTGGTCGCTTTTGGCGACACCATCAAGCCCGGCGCGCGCCGCGCGATCGACCGGCTGCGTGCCGCCGGCGTGCGTACCGTGATGCTGTCCGGCGACAACAGGGGGGCCGCGGCACGCGTGGCCGAGACGCTCGGGCTGGACGAGGTGCAGGCGGAAGTGCTGCCGGCCGACAAGGCGGAGCGCGTCATCGGACTCAAGGCGGGTGGCACCGTGGTGGCGATGGTGGGCGACGGCATCAACGATGCGCCGGCGCTGGCCGCTGCCGATGTCGGGATTGCCATGTCCACCGGCACCGACGTGGCCATGCATGCCGCCGGCATCACGCTGATGCGCGGGGATCCGGCGCTGGTGGCCGATGCGCTGGCGATCTCGCACCGCACTGTGCGCAAGATTCGCGAAAACCTGTTTTGGGCCTTCTTCTACAATGTGATCGGTATCCCCTTGGCGGCAGCGGGCTTGCTGAACCCGGTGGTGGCCGGCGCGGCCATGGCATTCTCCAGCGTGAGCGTGGTCGGCAATGCACTGCTGTTGCGGCGCTGGAAGCCGGCGGGAGACAGAACATGAATATCGGTGAAGCGGCACAAGCTTCCGGCGTCTCCGCCAAGATGATCCGGCACTACGAAGCCATCGGCTTGCTGGCGCCGCCGCCGCGCAGCGAGGGCGGCTACCGGCGCTACGACGAGCGCGCGGTGCACACCTTGCGCTTCGTGCGGCGTGCCCGTAATCTCGGGTTCTCGCTGGACGAGATACGCGGCCTGCTGTCGTTGTGGCATGACCGCGCGCGGGCCAGCGCCGATGTCAAGGCGCTTACCTTGCGTCACGTGGCGGACCTCGAGCAGCGCATCGCCGAGCTGGCCGCCATGCGCGATACGCTGCGCCAGCTGGCCGAGGCTTGCAGCGGCGACGCGCGGCCCGATTGCCCGATCCTGGCGGATATGGCGCGGGCCGGCCTGGACGAGGCTGGCGGTGTGGCAATGCCTGATTGCCATCGCCATGCCCATGAAGGGGACGGCACGGCGGCCACCTAGCCGTGCGGCGCCGGCCAGTGGAATCGTAACGCCAGGCCAGCACCACCGTAGCGGAACAGATATGGAGACCAATCGCATGGATCGACCGAGTACCGCTGCTCCCGCCGGGGCTCCCGCGAGCATTGCCGGCGGTGGTGCCGGCGAGGCCGGTGGCGCTGGTTCCGGTGCCGCGGCTCCGGCGCGGCCTCTCGTTCCCTCTGAAAGCCGCCAGCGCATGCGTGACGGCACGGAACTGCTGCTGCGTACCTGGCAGCCCGATCCCGACTCCTTTCCCGAGGCCACTGGCTCGCTCTTGCTGGTTCATGGCCTGGCCGAGCATTGCGGCCGCTACCAGCACGTGGCCGAGCTGTTGTGCGGCCTGGGCCTGCGCGTGCGCGCCTACGACCAGCGCGGCCATGGCGCCAGCGGCGGTCCGCGCATGGTGGCCGGGCACCCGGACGTGTTTGTCGAAGACCTCACCGAAATCCACGATGCGGCCGTGAGCCAGTGGAAGGAGCTGCCATTCCTGCTGGGCCATAGCATGGGCGGCCTGGTGGCGGCGCGTTTCGCCACGGCACGGGTGCGGCCCGTGCGCGCGCTGGTGCTGTCGTCGCCGGCGCTGGCATTGAAACTCTCCGCACCGATGCTGACGCTGCACCACATGTTGCTGGCGCTGGCGCCGCGCCTGCGCGTGCCGAACCCGATCGACGCGCGCTACCTCTCGCACGATGCGGCGGTGGTGGCGCGGTATCGTGCCGATCCGCTGGTGCAGGGCACCATCAGCGCTAGCGTGCTCGAGACGTTCCTGCGCGGCATGGCGCAGGCGCAGGCAGATGCGATCTTGCTGGAAGCGCCCACGCTGATGCTCGTCGCGGGCGACGATCACATCGTCGACCCGGCCGGTAGCCGCCGCTTCTGCGATAGTGCGCCGCGCGACCTGTGCGAAGCGCGCAGGTTCGATGGCGCTTACCACGAGATTTTCAACGAGGCACAGCCGTTGCGCGGCGAGGTTTTTGCCACGCTCGCCGATTGGCTGCGCAAGCATTTGCAGCCGCAGGCTGCGTGAGCGCATGATGCGTTGCCGGCTGCGGCTTCCTGAACCATTGCACGCGGCCATGGCCCAAGTTCCGCAGCCCGCGCAGGGCCGCATGGTTTCGCAAGCCCGGCGGTGCATTCCCGTGCGGGCCTATCTTCAACCCTTTCAAACGCGGCGCAAGGCCTGACAAGAAAAAAGCATGGAGACTTACGACTACATCATCGTCGGCGCCGGTTCGGCCGGCTGCGTGCTGGCCAACCGCCTGACCCTGGACCCCGAGGTGAGCGTGTTGCTGCTCGAAGCCGGCGGGCGCGACGACTATCACTGGATCCATATCCCGGTGGGCTACCTGTATTGCATCGGCAACCCGCGCACCGACTGGATGTACCGCACCGCCGCGGAGGCTGGCCTGAACGGCCGCACGCTGGGCTATCCGCGCGGGCGCGTGCTGGGCGGCTCGTCGTCGATCAACGGCATGATCTATATGCGCGGGCAGCGCGAGGACTATGACGACTGGGCACGCCTGACAGGCGACGACGGCTGGCGCTGGGACAATGTGCTGCCGCTGTTCAAGCGCAGCGAGGACCATCACCGCGGCGGCGACGAATTCCACGGCGCCGGCGGCGAATGGCGGGTGGAAGGGCAGCGTCTGCGCTGGGATATCCTTGAGCGCTTCATCGAGGCCGCCGAGCAGGCCGGCATCCCGCGCACCGGCGATTTCAATCGCGGCGATAACTTCGGCGTGGGCTACTTCGAGGTCAACCAGCGCCGCGGCATTCGCTGGAATACCGCCAAGGCCTTCCTGCGCCGCGCGGCCGAACGGCCGAACCTGACCATCGTCACCGGCGCGCAGGTCAGCGCCCTGACGTTCGATGGACGGCGTTGCAGCGGCGTGGCCTATCTCGGCGGCGGCACGCCGTTCACGGTGGCGGCGCGCGAGGAGGTGATCCTGGCAGCGGGCGCGGTCAATACGCCGCAGCTGCTGGAGCTGTCCGGCATCGGCCAGCCCGAGCGGCTGCAGGCGCTGGGCATCTCCGTGCGCCACGCGCTGCCCGGCGTGGGCGAGAACCTGCAGGATCACCTGCAACTGCGCAGCGTGGTGAAGGTGGAAGGCGTGCGCACGCTCAATACCCGCGCGGGCAACTGGTGGGGCAAGCTCGGCATCGGCCTGCAGTACGCGGTCAACCAGAGCGGCCCGATGAGCATGGCACCGTCGCAACTGGGCGCGTTCGCGCGCTCGGACGCTTCGTACGCGCGGCCCAATCTCGAGTACCACGTCCAGCCGCTATCGCTCGACAAGTTCGGTGATCCGCTGCATCGCTTCAATGCTTTCACCGCCAGCGTGTGCAACCTGCGCCCGACCTCGCGCGGCAGCGTGCATATCGCGGATCCGGACTTCCGCCATGCGCCGGTGATCGCGCCCAATTACCTGTCCACCGATGCCGACCGCAAGGTCGCGACGGATTCGCTGCGCTTGACGCGGCGCATCGTGGCATCGCCGGCGCTGGCACCCTACAAGCCGCTGGAATGGCTTCCCGGCGCGGCCCTGCAGACCGATGAGCAATTGGCCCAGGCAGCGAGCGAGATCGGCACCACCATCTTCCATCCGGTGGGCACCTGCCGCATGGGGCGTCCCGACGATGCGCAGGCGGTGGTGGACCAGCGCCTGCGCGTGATCGGCATCGATGGCCTGCGCGTGGTGGATGCATCGGTGATGCCGCTGATCACCTCGGGCAATACCAACTCGCCCACCATCATGATCGCGGAGCGCGCCAGCGACATGATCCGCGAAGACCGGCGCCTGCGCGTGAGCGGCGTGGCCGGCAAGGCGGCGGAGGATGCTGATTCCCCGGCGGAAGCTTCGCTCGCCGTCAAGGCGGGAGCCGCAACCCAGGCCTGAATGCGCCGGCATCGCAAAGTTGACGCGAACCTGACACCAACCTGACATCTGGTTCATGTTTCATAATTAGTGCAAACCCGGATGTTTTGCGACGCAGCAGGCGCACACAATAGACGCCGCGATGCCGTGCAGTACCGCTCACATTGGCGCGCCCTCCCGAGGGCGCGTTGCGCGTTCCGGGAGGGCGGGGCACGGCGGGTAGAAAAAGACAAGCGGCGCCAACGCCGCAGCAGCCACGGGGAGCGCAACTGGATTGGCGCGACCCGTGCCGTGGTGGTGCGACAGGCACCACAGTTCTGACCATTTGGCGGTGCCGACCAGAAGCCGGCGCCGCAGCAAGAGGGCGGGCAGGAGACCATGAACCAGCAAGACACGATCCTGGAAACGCGGAACCTCACCAAGGAGTTCAAGGGGTTTACCGCGGTGAGCGACGTCAACCTGCGGGTGAACCGCGGGTCCATCCATGCCTTGATCGGCCCCAACGGCGCCGGCAAGACCACGTGCTTCAACCTGCTCACCAAGTTCCTTGAGCCGACGACCGGCACGATCCTGTTCAACGGCATCGACATCACGCGCGAGAAACCGGCGCAGATCGCCCGGCGCGGCGTGATCCGTTCGTTCCAGATCTCGGCCGTGTTCCCGCACCTGACGGTGCTGGAGAACGTGCGCATCGGCCTGCAGCGGCAGCTCGGCACGTCCTATCATTTCTGGCGCAGCGAGAACACGCTCGACACGCTCAACGGGCGCGGCATGGAACTGCTCGAGCAGGTCGGCCTGACCGACGTTGCGCAGACCGTGACGGTCAACCTGCCGTACGGCCGCAAGCGCGCGCTGGAGATCGCCACCACGCTGGCGATGGAGCCGGAGCTGATGCTGCTCGACGAGCCCACCCAGGGCATGGGCCATGAAGACGTGGCGCGCGTCACCGAACTGATCCGCAAGGTGGCGGTGGGGCGCACCATCCTGATGGTCGAACACAATATGAACGTGGTCTCGTCGATCGCCGACAAGATCACGGTATTGCAGCGCGGCGCGATCCTGGCCGAAGGGCCATACGCCGAAGTATCGAAAGACCCGCGCGTGATGGAGGCCTACATGGGCACCGTCGACGCTGAACTGCAGGGCGCGCACTGAGGAGCCAGGATGAGCACAACGCCCGCACTAGAAATCAAGGACCTGCACGCCTGGTATGGCGAATCGCACATCCTGCATGGCGTGGACCTGACCGTGAATCCCGGCGAGGTGGTGACGCTGCTGGGCCGCAACGGGGCCGGGCGCACCACCACGCTGCGCGCGATCATGGGCCTGACCGGCCAGCGCAAGGGTTCGATCCGCGTCAACGGCACCGAGACCATCGGCATGCCGACGCACAAGATCGCGCATTGCGGCATCGGTTACTGCCCGGAAGAGCGGGGCATCTTCGCCAGCCTGTCGTGCGAGGAAAACCTGCTGCTGCCGCCGCTGCTGAAAGGGCAGGGCGGCAGCGCGGTCACCGGCATGAGCGAGGCCGAGATCTACGACATGTTCCCGAACCTGAAGGAGCGTCGCCAAAGCCAGGGCACGCGCCTGTCGGGCGGCGAGCAGCAGATGCTGGCCGTTGGCCGCATCCTGCGCACCGGGGCCAACCTGCTGCTGCTCGACGAGATCTCCGAGGGCCTGGCGCCGGTGATCGTGCAGGCGCTGGCGCGCATGATCCTGATGCTCAAGAAGAAGGGCTACACGGTGGTGATGGTGGAGCAGAACTTCCGCTTCGCCGCGCCGCTGGCCGATCGCTTTTATGTGATGGAACACGGCACCATCGTCGAGCGCTTCGCGGCTGCGGAGCTGCAGGCCAAGATGCCGGTGCTGAACGAACTGCTTGGGGTCTGATTCACGCCGGCGCGCATCGCCGGCCTGCATCGCAGGCATTGTTTTAGAACGGGAACGGGTGGCGTCACGTGCCGCCGAAACTAAGGAGACAGGTAAATGAAGATGACTCGGGTGGCGGTCGCTCTGGCGGCTATCGTAGCGAGCGTGGCAACGGGTACGGCATCGGCACAGGTCTCGGGCGATACCGTCAAGATCGGCTACATCACCGACTTGTCGGGCCTGTACGCCGACATCGACGGCCCGGGCGGCCTCGAGGCCATCAAGATGGCGATTGAAGACAACGGCGGCAAGGTGCTGGGCAAGCCGATCGAACTGGTCTCGGCGGATCACCAGAACAAGGCCGACATCGCCGCCTCGAAGGCGCGCGAGTGGATGGACCAGCAGGGCCTCGACGTGCTGATCGGCGGCACCAATTCCGGCACCGCGCTGGCCATGAACAAGGTGGCGTCGGAGAAGAAGAGGGTCTACATCAATATCGGCGCCGGCACTGCGCGCCTGACCAACGAGGAATGCTCGCCGTACACCGTGCACTATGCGTATGACACGGTGGCACTGGCCAAGGGCACGGGCAGCGCGGTGGTCAAGCAGGGCGGCAAGTCGTGGTTCTTCCTGACCGCCGACTATGCGTTCGGCCACTCGCTCGAGACCGATACCGCCGCCGTGGTGAAAGCCAATGGCGGCACCGTGGCGGGTTCGGTGCGCCACCCGCTGAACGCCTCCGACTTCTCGTCCTTCCTGCTGCAGGCGCAGTCGTCGAAGGCACAGATCCTGGGCCTGGCCAATGCCGGTGGCGACACCATCAATTCGATCAAGGCGGCCAAGGAATTCGGCATCACCAAGAATATGAAGATCGCCGGCCTGCTGATGTTCATCAACGATATCCACAGCCTGGGGTTGAAGAACACCGAAGGCCTGCTGATGACCGACAGCTGGTACTGGGACATGAACGACGATACCCGCAAGTTCGCCACGCGCTTCTTCGCCAAGATGAAGAAGATGCCGAGCAGCCTGCAGGCGGCCGACTACTCCGCGGCGCATACCTACCTGAAGGCGGTCGAGGCAGCGAAGACCGATGACCCGGACAAGGTCATGGCAGAACTGAAGAAGGCCAAGATTAACGACTTCTACACCAAGGGCTACATTCGCCAGGACGGCCGCGGCATCCACGATATGTACCTGATGCAAGTGAAGGCGCCGGCGGAATCCAAGAAGCCTTGGGATTACATGAAGGTGGTGGCCACCATTCCGGGCGACCAGGCCTTCACTACGGTGGCGGAATCGAAGTGCGCGCTGCTGAAGAAGTAATAACGTGATGTGAATGCATGACGTATGTCGCCCCCGCTCCGGTGCCCTCAACGGGGACCGGAGCGGGGGTCCAGTGTCTTTCTTTGCACCGGGCCAGCAACGGCGCTGGGTTCCCGCCTGGAGGCACGAGCAAGATGATTCCGGCGTGGTGATACTGCCTCAGGCATTGTGTCAGGGCAGATCCGCTACGCTTCATTTTGACTGCGCCTTGCTGGCGGGGAACGACGGACCCCGGCTGGTGCGCAAACGGTAACGCCTGCGATGGACATCTTCGGTATTCCTCTGCCCGCCATGCTGTCCCAGTTACTGCTGGGACTGGTCAACGGTGCTTTCTATGCGATGTTGAGCCTCGGCCTTGCGGTCATCTTCGGGCTGCTCAACGTCATCAATTTCGCCCACGGGGCGTTGTTCATGCTCGGCGCGGTGCTGGCCTGGATGGGCATGAATTACTTCGAGCTCAACTACTGGGTGATGCTCGTGCTGTCGCCGCTGGCGGTGGCGCTGATCGGGATCGTGATCGAGCGCACGATGCTGCGCTGGATCTACAAGCTCGACCATATCTACGGTCTGCTGCTGACACTGGGCATCACACTGGTGATCGAGGGCATCTTCCGGTCGATCTACGGTGTGTCCGGGTTGCCGTACTCGGCGCCCGAGGCGCTCAGCGGCGCCACCGACCTCGGCTTCATGATCCTGCCCAACTACCGGGCCTGGGTAGTGGCTGCTTCGCTGGTGGTGTGCTTCTCCACCTGGTACCTGATCGAGAAGACCAAGCTGGGTGCCTACCTGCGCGCGGGCACCGAGAATCCCAAGCTGGTCGAGGCCTTCGGCGTCAACGTGCCGCTGATGGTGACGCTGACCTACGGCTTCGGCGTGGCGCTGGCGGCGTTCGCCGGCGTGCTGGCGGCGCCGGTGATCCAGATTTCGCCGCTGATGGGGCAGAACCTGATCATCATCGTGTTCGCCGTGGTGGTGATCGGCGGCATGGGCTCGATCATGGGTTCGATCCTGACCGGCCTTGGCCTGGGCGTGATCGAAGGCCTGACCAAGGTGTTCTATCCCGAGGCCTCATCCACGGTCGTGTTCTTCATCATGGTGATCGTGCTGATGCTGCGCCCGGCCGGACTGTTCGGGAGGGAGAAGTGATGAACCAACCAACCGGCGCGGCGGTGGCCGCAGGGCAGACAAGACAGGGGCGGGGCGTGCAGAAGAAACTGTTGTACGGATTGTTGCTGCTGGCGCTGATTCTGGCGCCGATGGCCGGGGCGTATCCCGTGTTCGTGTTGAAGGTGCTGTGCTTCGCGCTGTTCGCCTGCGCCTTCAACCTGCTGATCGGCTACACGGGCCTGTTGTCGTTCGGCCATGCCGCCTTCTTCGGCGGCGCGGCCTACACGGCCGGCCATGCCATGAAGGCGTGGGGCGTCACGCCCGAGGTCGGGCTGGTGCTGGGCACGCTGGCTGGTGCCCTGATCGGGTATGTGGTGGGATATATCGCGATCCGGCGCCAGGGCATTTACTTTTCGATGATCACGCTGGCGCTGGCGCAGATGCTGTTCTTCTTTTGCCTGCAGGTGCCATACACCGGCGGCGAGGACGGGCTGCAGGGCATTCCGCGAGGCAAGCTGTTCGGCCTGCTGCCGCTGGCCAACGACCTGACGCTCTACTATGTGGCGCTGGCCATCATCGTGGCGGCCTTCGCGCTGATCGTACGCGTCGTGCATTCCCCGTTCGGGCAGATCCTCAAGGCGATCAAGGAGAACGAGCCGCGTACCATCTCGCTGGGCTACGATACCGACCGCTTCAAGTTGATGGCGTTCGTGCTGTCTGCCGCGCTGTCCGGGCTGGCCGGCTCGATCAAGGCGCTGGTGCTGGGCTTTGCCACCCTGACGGACGTGCACTGGTCGATGTCGGGCTCGGTGATCCTGATGACGCTGGTGGGCGGGCTGGGTACACTGTCCGGTCCGCTGGTCGGCGCATTTGTGGTGGTGGCTCTTGAGAACAAGCTCGGCGATATCGGCAACTTCCTGGCGTCGGCGACGGGCATCGAGTGGTTCGGCACGCTGGGCGAGTCCGTCACAATGGTCACCGGCGTGATCTTCGTGATCTGCGTGCTGACGTTCCGCCGCGGCATCATGGGTGAAGTGATGGCGCGCTTCTTCGGGAAGTCCCGGGAGTGATCGCCGGGCTACATGCCCGATTTTGGGGCTAGGGTTTCTTCTAGCTTGCTGGAAACGCACCGCTTCGTTACATTGCATATACGGTTTTCGCAGGTTAAATGGAGGCGGAAGCGAGGAGACGACAGGCGCGCAGTCACTAGGCTGGAGTGCCAATATAAGATGAGGGCGTTGCCGGGTGATCCCTGGCAACGCCTTTTTTAATGCCCGCTCGATACCCGTGAACGCCCGTTTGTGGTGCGTAATGCCCCCGCCATGCGGAATCGGCATAAGGGCAGCCAGGAGCGCATGAGACAATGCTGCCTTGCCATCGGGCCCGCCATGCCTTCAGATTTCCCTTCCCCATTTCCTTCCCAGCCCGATCCCGCTAGTGCCCCGGCCCTTCCCGCCGGTCCGCAGGCATTGGTACGTCTTGCCACCCCGGCCGATGCCGGGCCCCTGTGCGCCTGGCTGCAGTCACGGCAGGCGTTGCCCGTAGCGGCGGCGCGCGCCCGGGATGCGCTGGTGGAGAACCTGCTGGCCCGGCCCGAGCGCGGGACCTGCGTGTTGGCGGCGGCCGGGGACGCTGCCGCGCCGCGGCTGATGGGATGCCTCCCCGTGACGCTGGTGCCACATCTCCAACTGTCCGGCCTGGCGGCGTTAGCCGCGGAGTGGTGGGCCGGCGCTGAAGCCGCGCAAGAGGATGCCGCCATGCTGCAGGCCTGTTGCGACCTGCTGGCCGACTGGTGCCGAGCGCACGGCGTGCGGCACCTGCTCCTGGCGCCGGCGCTGCTGAGCGCGCCACAGGCCGCTTCGGCGGGCTTTGTCGCGCACGCCGGGGGCTTGTGGCATCGCAATCTCTCTCCGGCGCCCAAGACCCTGGGCTGACAGGCGTCGCGCCTGACTGGCGCGGCCGTCTCTGCTGCTTCGTTTCCCCTCTTTATTTTTCTCGCATTCCATGGAATTCGCGTTTCTCGCTGTTGCCGCATTTCTTGCCGGCCTGATCGATGCCGTCGCCGGCGGCGGCGGCCTGGTGCAGATCCCGGCCCTGTTCTCCGCTTATCCCAATATGTCGCCGGCCACGCTGCTGGGTACCAGCAAGGTGGCCTCGCTGGCCGGGACCACGAATGCCGCGCTTCGCTATGGACGCAGCGTTCATATCTATTGGGGTGCGACCCTGCCGACGATGCTGTCGGCTTTCGCCTTTTCGATGGCGGGGGCCTACGCGCTCACGCTGATTCCCGCGGAGCCGCTGCGCAAGTCGCTGCCCTTTATCCTGGTCATCCTGCTGGTGTACACAGTGGCCAAGAAGAACCTGGGCACCGAGCATGCGCCGTCGCTGTCGGGCGGCAAGGAGCGCGCGGCGGCATTAGTGGCGGGGGCGGCCATTGGCTTCTACGATGGCGTTTTCGGGCCAGGAACCGGCAGCTTCCTGATGATCGTGTTCGTGCGGGTGTTCGGCTACGATTTCCTGCACGCATCGGCGTCGACCAAGGTGGTTAACCTCGCCACCAACCTGGCAGCGCTGCTGCTGCTGGCGGTGAAGGGGCACGTCTGGTGGCAGCTCGGGCTGGTCATGGCGGTGGCGAATGTGGCGGGCAGCCAGGTGGGCAGCCGCCTCGCGCTCAAGCATGGCAGCGCTTTCGTGCGGCGGGTGTTCATCGTGGTGGTGGCCGCGCTGATCGTGAAGACCGCGTGGGATGCGTTCGGCAACTGAGCGAACACCGCTTGGCGCGATGTCCGCGCGACGCCGTGTCGCTTGCATGTTGCGATGCGGGTTAATCCGGCTACCCGGCCGATATGGCTGTTGCTAGACTCGCTACGCATTCCCGACCGGGCGGTCGGCGAATGCGCGGCCGGTCCGGGGCGCGCCATGGCTTAGCATGGCTAGCTCGTGCCGAGCGCCGCCGGGGATCAAGCGCTGGGCGGGAGACGGAGTGCGGCGAATTTGCATTCGCCATGTGCCCCAGGGTAGCAGGCAGGCGCCGGCGTTGCGCCTGGAGACGGTCCCGCGAGGGACCGGCACAATAAAAAGAATAGAAAGACAAGAACACCAGATTGGGGCATCCGACCGGCCGGAGGCCGGGACGGATGCTTTTTCCGTTTGCCGCAATGGAAGGAGACACGATGACATTCAAGCGCGCCAGCCTGCTGGCTCTCGCTGCCGCCGGCCTGTGCGCCGGCACCGCCAGCGCACAGGTCAAGGTCGGGGTAACGCTATCGGCCACGGGACCCGCGGCTTCACTGGGCATCCCCGAGAAGAACACCATCGCGCTGCTGCCGAAGGAGATCGCCGGCAAGAAGGTCGAGTACATCGTGCTCGACGATGCATCGGACACCACCACGGCGGTCAAGAACACGCGCAAGCTGATCAGCGAGGACAAGGTCGACGTGGTGGTGGGTTCAACCGTCACGCCCAACTCGCTGGCCATGGTCGACGTCGTCGCCGAGAACGAGACGCCGATGATCACGCTGGCCGCCTCGGCCCGCATCATCGAGCCGATGGACGCCAAGCGCTACTGGGTCTTCAAGACGCCGCAGAACGACTCGCAAATGGCAACCGCCATTGCCGAGCACATGACCAACCACAACGTGAAGACGGTGGCCTTTATCGGCTTCGCGGATGCCTACGGCGATAGCTGGGCGCAGGAATTCGCCAAGGTTGGCGAGATGCGCAAGATCAAGGTCGTGGCCAACGAACGCTTCGCTCGCACCGATACCTCCGTGACCGGCCAGGTGCTGAAGATGATGGGGAGCAATCCCGATGCAGTGCTGATCGCTGGTTCGGGTACGCCCGCCGCGCTTCCGGCCAGGGCGCTCAAGGAGCGCGGCTGGAAGGGCAAGATCTACCAGACGCACGGCGTGGCCAACCCCGACTTCCTGCGTGTGTGTGGCAAGGATTGCGAAGGCATCTTCCTGCCGGCCGGCCCGCTGCTGGTGGCCGAGCAACTGCCTGACAGCAACCCGGTCAAGAAGCCCGCCATCACCTACAAGACCGCGTACGAAAAGACGTACGGCGGGCAGGTCTCGACCTTCGGCGGCCACGCCTGGGATGCTGGCCTGCTGCTGCAGCGAGCCATTCCCGAGGCGCTGAAGAAGGGCCAGCCGGGTACCAAGGAATTCCGCAGGGCGCTGCGCGATGCGATGGAGCAGACCAAGGAACTGCCGATCTCCCACGGCATCATGAACATGACGCCGACCGACCACCTCGGTCTGGACCAGCGCGCGCGCGTGATGGTGGAAATCGTCGACGGCAAGTGGAAGCTGCAGACCAAGTAAGACTGCCGGCATAGGTGCACGGAGGTGCAAGGAGGGCGCATGGACAGACCATGCGCCCTTTTTATTGCGCGGCGGCTGCGCCACCCGCTACAGGCAATCCCGAGCTTGACACCGCATCCGTCATGCACGATCTTTAACGTGTTAATTATATTGGCGGGCCGACCGGTCCACCCAGGGGCGGGCGAAACGGGATGGCGGCCATGTTGCGCCGCGGGTATGACTGCCTCAGCCATATCGAAAGGTTGGCGCTCACGCTGGCGGATGACCGATGCGGCACTGCGAAACCTAAGGGTTCGTCAGGATTTACGCTATGCGTAAGTTCTTTACTATTTCGTAATTCGTTTTTTCACAAGCCAGCCGGCCTCCCTCGCCGGCAGGGCCATTCAACAATACGGGGAGACAATGGACCTCTCGATCGCCGCCATCCTGGCGCAGGACGGGATCACCTCGGGCGCCATCTACGCGCTGCTTGCACTGGCCCTGGTGCTGGTGTTCTCGGTGACCCGCGTCATCTTCATTCCGCAAGGGGAGTTCGTCGCCTATGGCGCGTTGACCCTGGCGGCGATCCAGTCAGGTCATGCGCCGCAAAGCAGCTGGCTGCTGCTGGTCATGGGCGTGCTGACCTTTCTCTACGAGACGATCACCATCCTGCGCAGCGCCGAGCTGCGCCGTACGGCAGCAAGGCGGCTGGCCGTGCTGGCGGGCAAGTACCTGGTCTTCCCGCTGGCCGTGCATCTGCTGGCGCAGAATTTCAACGGACAGTCGATGCCGATGCTGGCGCAGATCGCGCTGACCCTGCTGATCGTGATTCCGCTCGGTCCCATGCTGTACCGCCTGGCCTACCAGCCGCTGGCCGAGGCCAGCACGCTGGTACTGCTGATCGTTTCGGTCGGCGTGCACTTCGCGCTGGTGGGGCTGGGCCTGGTGATGTTCGGCGCCGAGGGCTCGCGCACCACGCCGTTCTCCGAGGCTCGCTTCGAAGTGGGCAGCCTGTCGATATCCGGCCAGAGCCTGTGGGTGGTGGGCGTGTCGGCGTTGCTGATCGCGGCGCTGTACTTCTACTTTGAGCGCACCATCGCTGGTAAAGCGCTGCGCGCCACCGCGGTCAATCGCCTTGGCGCGCGCCTGGTGGGCATCGGCACGACCCAGGCCGGGCGGCTGTCGTTCACGCTCGCGGCGGCGATGGGCGCGCTGTGCGGCATCCTGATCGCGCCGCTGACCACCGTCTATTACGAATCGGGCTTCCTGATCGGCCTCAAGGGATTCGTCGGTGCCATCGTGGGTGGCCTGGTGAGCTATCCGGCGGCGGCCGCGGGCGCCATCCTGGTGGGGCTGCTCGAATCCTATTCCTCCTTCTGGGCCAGCGCCTTCAAGGAGGTCATCGTGTTCACCCTGATCCTGCCCGTGCTGCTGTGGCGCTCGCTCACCAGCAAGCATGTGGAAGAAGAGGAATAAGGGACACGCCATGAACACGAACCTCAAGAACCGAATTTTCCTGCTGGCCTTCACGGTGGTGCTGGCGCTGTTGCCGGTGCTCCCCACCCCCGAGTTCTGGATCACCCTGGGCAACTACATCGGCCTGTACAGCATCGTCGCCATCGGCCTGGTGCTGCTCACCGGCGTGGGCGGCATGACCTCCTTCGGGCAGGCCGCCTTCGTTGGCCTGGGCGCCTACAGCACGGCGTACCTCACCACGCAGTTCGGGATGTCGCCGTGGTTCGGCCTGCTGGTGGGACTGATGATCACGATGGCCTCGGCTTATGTGATCGGCCTGATCACCATGCGCATGTCCGGCCACTACCTGCCGCTGGCCACCATCGCCTGGGGGCTGTCGCTGTTCTTCCTGTTCGGCAACCTGGAGTTCCTCGGCAAGTACGACGGCCTCAACGGCATTCCGGTGCTGAACTTGCTCGGCATTGACCTGGCCTCCGGCCGTTCGATGTTCTACCTGATCTGGGCGGTGGTGCTGCTGGCGGTGATCGCCATGCAGAACCTGCTGAACTCGCGCCCGGGCCGCGCCATTCGCGCGCTCAAGGGCGGCGGCACCATGGCCGAGGCGATGGGGGTCAACACCGCGTGGATGAAGGTGGTGATCTTTGTGGTGGCGGCGATACTCGCCTGCATCTCTGGCTTCCTCTATGCGCATCTGCAGCGCGCGGTGAACCCGACGCCCTTTGGCCTGAACTACGGTATCGAGTACCTGTTCATGGCGGTGGTGGGCGGCGTCGGCCATGTGTGGGGCGCGGTGCTCGGCGCGGGCATCCTCACCATCCTGAAGGACGTGCTGCAAGGCGTGCTGCCCAAGCTGCTCGGCGCCAACGGCAACTTCGAAACCATCGTGTTCGGCGTGCTGATGGTGCTGCTGCTGCAGTACGCGCGCGATGGCATCTGGCCCTTTATCAAGAAGCTGTTCCCGAGCGGGCCGCCGGTGGCGGCGCCGGAGCAGGCCGAGCGGTTGCCGTTGCGGGCGAAGCCGCAGGCCGGCGAGCTGATCCTTGATGTGAAGGCCGCGCGCAAGGAGTTCGGCGGGCTGGTGGCGGTCAATGACGTCAGCTTCCAGGTGCGCGCCGGCGAGATCATCGGCCTGATCGGTCCCAACGGCGCGGGCAAGTCCACCACCTTCAACCTTGTCACCGGCGTGCTGCCCGCCACGCGCGGCGAGGTGCGCTATCGTGGCGAGCAGATCTCCGGGCTGCCGTCGCGCGAGATCGTCAAGCGCGGCATCGGACGCACCTTCCAGCATGTGCATCTGCTGCCGACCATGACGGTGCTGGAGAACGTGGCGATCGGCGCGCACCTGCGTGGCGACTTCGCGGCGCAGGGCGGCGTGACCGCGGCGATCCTGCGCATGAACCAGAACGAAGAAGCGAAGCTATTGCACGAGGCCGCGCGCCAGCTCGAACGCGTGGGGCTGGCCGACTGCATGTACATGGAGGCCGGCAGCCTCGCGCTGGGTCAGCAACGCATCCTGGAAATCGCCCGGGCGCTGTGCTGCGACCCCGCGCTGCTGCTGCTGGATGAACCCGCGGCGGGGCTGCGCTACAAGGAAAAGCAGGCGCTTGCGGAACTGCTGAAGAAGCTCAAGGGCGAGGGCATGAGCGTGCTGCTGGTCGAGCACGACATGGACTTCGTGATGAATCTGACCGACCGCCTGGTGGTGATGGAATTTGGTACGCGCATCGCGGAAGGCGTGCCCGAGGACGTGCAGAAGAACCCGGCGGTGCTCGAAGCCTATCTCGGCGGCGTGGAGTAAGGAAAAGACAATGAGCCTGATCCTCGAAGTGAAAGACCTCCACGTGCGCTACGGCAAGGTCGAAGCGGTGCACGGCGCCAACCTGAAAGTGGAGGCGGGCAAGATCGTCACGGTGATCGGCCCCAACGGCGCGGGCAAGTCCACCATGCTCAACGCGATCATGGGGGCGCTGCCGGTGAACGGCTCCTCGGCCGGCGCGGTGAGCTATCTCGGCCACGACCTCGCCGGGATACCGGTGGAGGGCCGCGTGGCGCGTGGCATGTGCCTGGTGCCGGAGAAGCGCGAACTGTTCGGCTCGATGAGCGTGGCGGACAACCTGGTGCTGGGTGCGTATCGCCGCAAGCGCGCCGGGGAAAAGAACTTCCTCGACCAGATGGAGGTGGTCTACGGCTTGTTCCCGCGCCTGAAGGAGCGGGCGAAGCAGGATGCCGGCACGCTGTCCGGCGGCGAGCGCCAGATGCTGGCGGTGGGCCGCGCGCTGATGGCCAAGCCGCAACTGCTGATGCTGGACGAGCCGAGCCTCGGGCTGGCGCCGCTGATCGTGAAGGAGATCTTCCACATCATCAACGACCTGCGCAAGACGGGCGTGGCGACGCTGCTGATCGAGCAGAACGCACGCGCTGCGCTGCAGGTGGCGGACTATGGGTATGTGATCGAGACGGGGGATATGGCGATGGAGGGGCCGGCGGTGGAACTGGCGGCGAATCCGAAGGTGATTGAGACGTATCTGGGGCTGGCGAAAAAGGCGGCCTAGGCCTTATCTATCGCCAGAATTTATACGACGAATAATGACGGGCATTGCCCGTCATTATTATTTGTAGGCTGGATTGCTAGAAGCCGGACCTTTGCGGAAGCGTTCTTGATCCAGGGTTAGCGCAGGAATAGGTACGCTATATATTCATAGAAAGAATTTCAGTACTAATGCAAATTGACTCTAAATTCGTTGCGTAGATATCAGTGCGCCAAGAGACAGGTGGATATTCGCTGAACAAAAATAATTTCCAGAATCATGCCTTCTGTTATTTATTCGGCGAATTTTCCTGATTGGCCTGCAGCACGTCGGGATCTTGCGCTGCCATGCCAAGTAGCCACGCACGAAACTTGGCAAATGCGGGATGGTCCCGCCTCTCCCTCGGCGCACACAGGAAGTACCCCCGCGTCAGCCTGATCGGCAAATCAAACGGCGCCACTACGCGCCCTGCGGCGATCTCGTCCCGTACCAGACAGCGCTGCAACACGGCCACTCCCATGTCCGCCTTGACCGCCTGGACCAGAATCGAGACCTGGTCGAAGCCCGTGGCAAGCGCCGGCGCAGCACTGGGTACGCCTGCCGCACACAGCCAGTGCTGCCAGTTGGCCGGGGCGGTGGTGTGGTAGAGCAAGGGTTCCTCGAGCAGTTCTGCCGGTTGGGACCATCGCCCAGACTCATGGCGGGCGCGGGCCCGGTCGGGATGGCAGATGGGTACCATCTCGCTGCCGATCACGTAGTCGCATTGCAGGCCCGGCCAGCGGTCCGGGGCGCCGGCGAGGATAGCGGCATCCGGCGCCGGGCCTGAGAAGTCCTCGTTGCGCCGGTAGGGCACGAAGTCCAGGCGGATCTCGGGGTGGCGGCGGTGGAAATCCGGCAGCCTCGGTATCAGCCATACGCTGGCCAGCGTGGGCACGGCGGACAGCGTGAGGTGACGCTGACGGTCGCGAGAGAGCAGGGCGGCGCTGGCGTTCTCGATGACTGCCAGCGGGCCGGCTACTGAGTCGAGTAGCTGGCGGCCGGCATCGGTCAGGGTCAGGCGATGCGCATTGCGTTGGAGAAGGGGTTGGCCAAAGTGCGATTCGAGACGGGCGATGGCACGGCTGATCGCCCCCTGGGTGACACAAAGATCCTCCGCCGCACGCGTAAAGCTGCCCAGTCGCGCCGCGGCGGCAAAGGCGTGCAGTTCGGACATCGAGGGCGAGCGTAGCCGCATGGGAGGAGGGGGAGGGGGGAGCCGAGAATGAGCTTTGGTAATGCAAGCGTGCAATATAGTCGTTTGTGCGGACCCGGTAAACTGCCGACACTTGGCCACCTACCCACATAACGCCAAGGAGAAAACTCCCATGATCCGAGCCAGTTTGCCGCGCCGGCATTTCGTCCTGTCCTGCCTGGCGGCGTGCGCCAGCGTCTCCGCCGCCGGCGGCGCGTTCGCGCAGGCCAACTATCCGAACCACCCGATCCGCCTGGTCGTACCTTTTGCCGCGGGTGGTTCGACGGACCTGTCGGCGCGCCTGGTGGCGGAGTTCGGCGGCCGCGAGTTGGGGCAGCCGATCGTGGTGGAGAACAAGGGCGGTGCCGGTGGTTCGCTCGGCATGGAGCAGGTCGCGCGCTCGGCACCGGATGGATACACCATCGGCATGGCTACCGTCAGCACGCACGGTTCCAACCCGGCCGTGTACCCCAAGCTGAATTACGACCCGATCAAGGATTTCGCGCCGGTCACCAATGTGATGGCGGTCCCCAGCGTGTTCGCGGTGCATCCCAGCGTACCGGCCAAGACCATGCAGGAGTTCGTTGCCCTGGCCCGCGCCAACCCCGGCAAATACAGCGTTGCTTCGCCAGGTGCGGGCTCCCTGGGTCATGTGAATATCGAGAACTTCAAGATGCTGGCCAAGATCGACCTGTTGCACGTACCGTACAAGGGCGCCGGTCTGGGACTCAACGACGCGGTGGCGGGGCAGGTCAGTGCCATCACCGACAACCTGTCGTCCGCGCTGCCCCACGTGAAATCCGGGCGGCTGCGCCCGCTCGCCGTGCTGGGCTCCGCTCGTTCGCCGCTACTGCCCAACGTCCCGACCTACGCGGAACTGGGCTACAAGGAGATGGGGGATGGCGGCTGGTTCGGCATCGTGGCGCCCGCGGGGACGCCGCCGGCTATCGTCGAGAAGCTCAACCGCGCCATCCACAAGGCCATGCAGAATCCTGAGTTCAAGCGCAAGGTGGAAGAGTCCGGTGGCACCCTGGTACCGACCACGCCGGATGGCTTCAAGGTCCAGATCCAGCAGGCCATGACACGCTATGCGCGCGTGGCCAAGGCCGCCAATATCAAACTGGATTGATGGCATGAACGATAGCTTCGAACCCTTTGTCCAGTCCGCGCCGCAGGCTCAGGCCTTGCCGCTGGTTTGCGATTCGCCGCACAGCGGCACGTGCTACCCGCAGGACTTCGGTGCGGCCATCCCGCTGCAGCGTCTTCGGAGCGGCGAGGACACCCACGTGGAATCGCTGTGGGAAGCCGTGCCGCGGATCGGTGGCACGCTGATCGCCGCGAATTTCCCCCGCGTCTATATCGATCCCAATCGTACGCTTGACGATCTGGATCCCGAACTGCTGGATGACACCTGGCCCGAGCCGCTGGCGCCAGGTGAAAAGACGCGCCTGGGCTATGGACTGATCTGGCGCAATGTGGATGCGGCCACACGGATCTACGACCGCAAGCTCTCGCTGCAAGAGGTACGCGGCCGGATCGATCGATACTACCGCCCTTACCATCAGGCACTATCTGCGGCGGTGGAGGAGTCCTACCAGCGCTTCGGTGCGGTGTGGCATCTGAACCTGCACTCGATGCCGAACAACGCCTATGAGCGGCTCAAGATCCGGAGTCCGCATCCACTGGCGGACTTCGTGCTGGGCGATCGCGACGGCACGACCTGCGAGCCGGCTTTCGTCGCGCTAGTGGAATCCGAATTGCGGGCGCTCGGCTATACGGTGGCGCGTAACGATCCGTACAAGGGCGTGCAACTGATAGCGCAAATTGGGCGTCCCGCCGAGCGGCGTAACAGCTTGCAGATCGAGATTCGCCGACCGCTATATATGGATGAGGCGACGCGCGAACGCAGCGCTGGGTTCGGCCAGCTTCAGGCGGATCTGGGCCGACTGGTCGAACGCATTGCCAGCTACTTGCGAGAGCAGGATGGGGCATGACGCGTAGACGTTAATCCAGTCAGTATCCAAGCCGGGCCATCGAGCCCGGCTTTTTTGTTTCACGTGGAACACACCCGAGTTATTCATGCGGCATGTTTCACGTGAAACATGCTGCGGCGCAGGGACGCCACAGCGAATGCCGCTATAATTCGGCATCCCGATTCATTTCCCGCCAGCCTCCCGGAGGAGGTGCCTCCATGCTTTACCCAAAAGAATTCGATGTCATTGTTGTCGGCGGCGGCCACGCCGGCACGGAAGCTGCGCTCGCCGCGGCTCGTATGGGCTGCCAGACGCTGCTGCTGAGCCATAACATCGAGACCCTTGGCCAGATGAGCTGCAATCCATCGATCGGCGGCATTGGCAAGGGTCATCTCGTCAAGGAAGTGGACGCAATGGGCGGCGCCATGGCGGCTGCCACGGATGAGTCGGGCATTCAGTTCCGCATCCTGAATTCCAGCAAGGGCCCGGCCGTCCGCGCCACCCGTGCCCAGGCCGACCGCGTGCTGTATCGCAACGCGATTCGCACCCGGCTGGAAAACCAGCCTAACCTGATGCTATTCCAGCAGGCCGTGGACGACCTCGTGGTGGAGGGCGACCGCGTGGTCGGTGCCGTCACTCAGGTTGGCATCACCTTCCGCGCGCGCGCGGTTGTGCTGACCGCCGGTACCTTCCTCGACGGCAAGATTCACGTGGGACTGGATAACTACACCGGCGGCCGCGCTGGCGATCCTGCGTCGGTATCGCTGTCCGCGCGGCTGAAGGAGCTCAAGCTGCCTCAGGGCCGCCTGAAGACCGGCACGCCGCCGCGCATTGACGGCCGCACCATCGACTTCTCGGTGATGGAGGCGCAGCCCGGGGATCTCGACCCGGTGCCCGTGTTCTCCTTCCTTGGCCGTGCCGAACAGCACCCGCGGCAATTGCCGTGCTGGATCACGCATACCAATAGCCGTACCCACGACATCATCCGTGGCGGCCTCGATCGTTCGCCAATGTACACCGGCGTGATCGAGGGGGTAGGGCCGCGCTACTGCCCCAGTATCGAAGACAAGATTCACCGCTTCGCCAGCAAGGACAGCCACCAGATTTTCCTGGAGCCGGAAGGGCTGACGACCAACGAGTTCTATCCCAACGGGATCTCGACCAGCCTGCCGTTCGACGTGCAACTCGCCTTGGTGCACTCGATCCGTGGCATGGAGAACGCGCATATCCTGCGCCCAGGGTACGCCATCGAGTACGACTACTTCGATCCGCGTGCCCTGAAGGCCTCGCTGGAGTCCAAGGCGATCCGCGGGCTGTTCTTCGCGGGCCAGATCAACGGCACCACCGGTTACGAGGAG
The DNA here is from genome assembly GCF_057814235.1 of Cupriavidus sp. F041. NCBI lineage: Bacteria > Pseudomonadati > Pseudomonadota > Betaproteobacteria > Burkholderiales > Burkholderiaceae > Cupriavidus > Cupriavidus sp. F041. The sequence continues at coordinate 4,143,163 of NZ_JBVASY010000002.1, read as the reverse complement.
GCGGCGGCCCAGGGCCTGTTGGCCGGTATCAATGCCGGGTGCTTCGTGAAGGAGCGCGATGCCTGGACTCCCCGGCGGGACCAGGCCTATCTTGGGGTTCTGGTCGACGATCTGATCACCCGCGGGGTCTCGGAACCGTATCGAATGTTCACCAGCCGCGCGGAGTTCCGTTTGAGCCTGCGCGAAGATAATGCCGATATGCGGCTGACCGAGGCTGGTCGGGCGCTTGGTGTTGTCGATGATGTGCGCTGGGATGCATTTAACCGGAAGCGCGATGCTGTTTCACGTGAAACAGAGCGACTGAAGGGGACCTGGGTCAATCCGAGCGTGCTGCCCGAGGCGGATGCGGTGCCGCTGCTCGGCAAGGCGATCGAGCGCGAGTACAACCTCGCCGACCTGCTGCGCCGTCCGGCCGTTACGTACGACGCACTGATGGCACTGCAAGATGGCAAGTTCGCGCCGGCCCAGCCGCTGGATGCCGATCCCCTGCTGGTCGAGCAGATTTGCGAGCAGATCGAGATCGGCATCAAGTATCACGGCTACATCGCACGCCAGGCCGCGGAGGTGGATAAGCTGGAAGCCAACGAATCCACCCGCTTGCCAGAAGACTTCGATTACACCGAAGTGCGCGGCCTGGGCATTGAGGTCGGCCAGAAACTGAACCAGCACCGGCCGGAGACACTCGGCCAGGCATCGCGCATTTCCGGCGTGACGCCGGCGGCGATTTCACTGCTGCTGGTCCATCTGAAGAAAAAGGGCATGGGGCGTACCAAGTCCGGCTCCAGCCAAGAGGCCGCCTGAGTGAGGAAACAACGTTACGCCGCCGTGGACGATGCCGACCAGCGCCGTCGGCTGGAAGCCGGCCTGTCCGCCATCGGGCTGGTTCTCTCCGCGCCACAGATCGACCAGTTGTTTGCCTACCTCGCGCTGCTGCGCAAATGGAACGGCGTCTATAACCTGACCGCCATCCGTCATCCCGACGAGATGCTCACCCACCACATGCTGGATTCGCTGGCCGCCGTGCCGGCGCTGGCGGAGGCGGCGCGCGCCGCCGTGGTGGAGGAGGGCGCGCGCCGCCGGGTGCTCGATGTGGGTTCGGGCGGCGGCATGCCCGGCCTGCCGCTTGCCATCGCCTGTCCCGATGTATCGGTGCTGATGGTCGACATCGTGCAAAAGAAGACAGCCTTCCTCACGCAGTGCCGGGCACAGCTCGGATTGTCCAATGCCGCTGCCCATTGGGGGCCGGTCGAGAAGCTGGAGGACAACAAGGGCTATGCGGTGATCACCTCGCGCGCATTTGCCGAGCTGAGCGATTTCGTCTCGCTCGCCGGCCACCTGCTGGCGCCGGGCGGCAAGCTGATAGCAATGAAGGGCGTTTATCCCCAGCCCGAGATCGATCGCATGGAAGCGGCCGGGCTGATGGCACAGTGGCAGGTCGAGGCAATACCGCGCCTGACCGTGCCGGAGCTGGACGCAGAGCGTCACCTGGTGGTGCTGTCGCGCCGCTGACCCGGCCGGTGGTTGTCGCCGGCGCCCACCCCCGGCAGGTTGAAATCAAGCAGGAGCAGCAGGAGCTTATGGCCAAGGTATTCGTGATCGCAAACCAGAAGGGCGGCGTCGGCAAGACCACCACCACGGTGAACCTTGCCGCCGGCCTGGCGGCACAGGACCAGCGCGTGCTGCTAGTCGACCTCGATCCCCAGGGCAACGCCTCGATGGGATCCGGCATCGACAAGCAGTCGCTCGAACACAGCGTCTACCAGGTGCTGGTCGGGCTGTCCACGGTGAAACAGGCGCGTCAGCACTCCGAGTCCGGCAAGTACGATGTGTTGCCTGCCAACCGTGAACTGGCCGGTGCGGAAGTGGAGCTGGTCGAGCTGGATCAGCGCGAGCGCCGGCTCAAGAACGCCCTTGCCGAAGTCGATGACGCGTACGATTTCGTGCTGATCGATTGCCCGCCCTCGCTCTCCCTGCTGACCCTCAACGGCCTCTGCGCGGCCAACGGCGTGATCGTGCCGATGCAATGCGAGTACTTCGCGCTGGAAGGGCTGTCCGATCTCGTCAACACCATCAAGCAGGTGCACGCCAACCTCAATCGCGACCTGAAGGTGATTGGCTTGCTTCGTGTGATGTTTGATCCACGCGTGACATTGCAGCAGCAGGTGTCAGCCCAGCTTGAGTCGCATTTCGGCGACAAGGTGTTCAAGACCCTCATCCCGCGCAATGTGCGGCTGGCGGAAGCACCGTCCTACGGCGTACCCGGCGTGGCCTTCGATCCGTCCTCCAAGGGCGCCAAGGCTTACCTCGACTTCGGCGCGGAAATGATCGCGCGCGTCAAGCAACTCGGCTAAGCGCCGGGCCTGAGATTCACGTATACAGGATACCGAGATGAGCACCGTGAAGAAGAAGGGCCTGGGCCGCGGACTGGAAGCCCTGCTGGGTGGGCCGGCCGAAATTGTCGATGCCGTCAAGCAGGAGGGCGCGCCTTCGGTGCTGCGTCTGGATCAGCTCCAGCCCGGCAAGTACCAGCCGCGCACACGCATGGATGAGGGCGCGTTGCAGGAGTTGGCCGCGAGCATCCGCTCCCAGGGTCTGATGCAGCCCATCCTGGTGCGTCGCGTGGCCGAGCCGGATCGCTACGAGATCATTGCCGGGGAGCGGCGCTTCCGCGCCTCCAAGATCGCTGGGCTCGACGAGGTGCCGGTGCTGGTCAAGGACGTGGCAGACGAAGCCGCCGCCGCGATGGCGCTCATCGAGAATATCCAGCGCGAAGACCTCAATCCGCTGGAAGAAGCGCAAGGCATCATGCGCCTGGTGCGCGAGTTCAATTTCACGCATGAGCAGGCGGCGGAATCGGTAGGGCGCTCGCGCAGCGCGGTATCCAACCTGCTGCGTCTGCTGAACCTCGCCCAGCCGGTACAGACCATGCTGATGGCGGGCGATCTCGACATGGGGCACGCGCGCGCGTTGCTGTCCGTCGACGGCGCCAACCAGATCACCCTCGCCAATCAGATCATTAATAAACGATTGTCGGTGCGCGAGACCGAAAAGCTGGTAGCCTCCACCCTCAAGCCCCTGGACCTGAGGTTGCAGAAACCAAATAACGGCGCGCCGGCGCGCGACGTGACGCGCCTTGAGGAAGAACTATCCGACGTGCTTGGCTTGGCCGTGCAGATCAAGCTGGGCACGCGCGGCAAGGGCCAGCTCACCATTCACTTCACCAGCAACGATGCGCTCGACGGTGTGCTGACACGCCTGCGCGAGCCAGGCGAGAGCCAGTCTCCCGCCTGAGTGGGCTTCCCAAAAATAGTGCGCGATTAACGGCCGGGCTGCGTGGTTTTAGTGCCACGGGCCGGCCGCGATGATCCCTTCGTAAGCGCCACGCAAGGGCGTTAAACGACCATGGTGCGCTGCTGTCCCAAGGCGCTTCAATTACCTGGCGCGTTATTGGAGGCAGTCGGTCGTGCGCGCACTATGGGCGCGTGGAGATTGCAAGCGGAATGCGGACTGTTGCAAGGAGTCTGTAAGCAGATTGACTCGCATGGTGCATTCCTCGTAAAATCGTGCGGTTTGAATTCCGGCCGGTCCAGAAAAGTTCCGGGTCGGATTAAACAACAAGCAGAGGCAATACGCAGGTGGTTTCAGATCGTCATGATGCTGGTCAGGATAAAGACCGGCAGCCGCGTAACGCACCTAAAGTCGCACGTAATGCAGCCTGGGAAACCTGGGAAGACGACGAGGCGGAGCGCGAGGAAGAGGCGGTCGATCCGCTGTCGCGCGTCGAGGCGGAAACGCTGTTCGGCGAGCGCGCGCTGCGCCCTTCGCGCATGACGCCCGGCAGGGTCGTGCTGGCGCAGGTGGCGGTTACTGTTTTGTCGGCCATTGCCTGGCGACTGTTTGCCGGCGGCAACGCCGGGGCGGCGGGTTGGTCCGCACTATTTGGTGGCACGGTATGTTTCGTGCCCAGCGGCTTCTTCGCCTTGCGCCTCTGGATGTCGCGCGAGCGTCCCTCGATCAGCGGGCTTGTGGTCGGCGAGGCGATCAAAGTGTTTGCCACCGCAGCACTGTTTGTGCTGGTGGTGGTGCTGTACGGCGAGTTGCGCTGGGTTCCGATGCTGGTCACGTTCCTGCTTGCGCTCAAGACCTACTGGGTGGCGCTGGCGATCCGCTGAGGGTGTGCCTCAGGGCAAGGTGGCCAGGCGCAGTAGATCGAATAAGTGTGCTTCTCGTCGAAGTGGGGCACGAAAACAGAATATCAAGAGTTTTTTGGCGTGGCGCGTCACAACAGTGAAGCGCGGCGCAGATAAGGTTCAAACGAGCTTGCCCGCGGTGACCAGCAAATCATGCTGAAGGCGGTGCAAGAAGCGTACCGGCAAAATGCCGGCAACTGGTTTCGCAATATTACGGTTCGTTTCGACATGTCAGCTGCTCAAGGCGCCGAACAGGCCCTCACCCCCTCCGGCTATATCGCCGAACACTTGCAGAATTTCAACTCGATCGGCGGCAAGCAAGCCTCCGTAGTTGACTTCAGCATCATCAACTACGACACCGTGTTCTGGTCGGTACTGTGCGGCGCCATCGCCTGCCTGTTCCTGTATGCCGCAGCGCGCCGCGCCACCGCTGGCGTGCCGGGCCGTTTCCAGGCATTCGTCGAAATGATCGTCGAGATGGTCGACGACCAGGCCAAGGGCATTATCCACGGCGACCGTTCCTTCATCGCTCCGCTGGCGCTGATGGTGTTCTGCTGGATCACCGTAATGAACGCCGTCGACTTGATCCCGGTCGACTGGGTCACCGGCCTGAACGGCCTGCTGGGCATCTTCCACATCCACCTGCCGCACCATCGCGCCGTTGCCACGGCCGACCTGAACGGCACGCTGGGCATGTCATGCGCCGTGCTGGTGCTGATGATTTACTACAGCTTCAAGATCAAGGGCGCGGGCGGTTTCGCACATGAGCTGCTGTCGGCCCCGTTCGGCGCCAAGTGGTACCTGGCCCCGTTCAACCTGGTCCTGAACCTGATCGAATTCCTGGCCAAGGCGGTTTCGCTGGGCATGCGGTTGTTCGGCAACATGTACGCCGGCGAACTGGTGTTCCTGCTGATCGCGCTGCTGGGTTCCATCTGGACGTTCAGCGCAGACCTGTCCGCGCTGGGCTTCGTCGGTCACGTACTGGCCGGTGCTGTCTGGGCGATCTTCCACATTCTGATCGTTTTGCTCCAGGCCTTTATTTTCATGATGCTGACGCTGGTGTACATCGGCCAGGCTCACGATCACCACTGATTTTCAGGTTTTCGGTTTTTCGGTTTTTTGGTTCTAAGTCTCTTCTCAATTAAAGGAGTCGTCATGCAAGCATATCTCGCCAACATCCAGGGTCTGACCGCCATCGGTATCGGCATCATCATCGGTCTGGGCGCAATCGGCGCCTGCCTGGGTATCGCCCTGATGGGCGGCAAGTACATCGAAGCGTGCGCACGTCAGCCCGAGCTGATGAACCCGCTGCAAACCAAGATGTTCCTGCTGGCTGGCCTGATCGACGCAGCATTCCTGATCGGTGTTGGTGTTGCAATGCTGTTCGCATTCGCCAACCCGCTGCTGGCTGTCATCAAGTAATTCTTTTCGGTCTGCATGATGCTGACGGGCGGCGCGGGCCACTTAGCCTGGCCGCCCTTGCGCATTTATCTGTAGTTTGATTACCGAAAGGAACACACCATGAATCTGAACGCAACGTTTCTTGCGCAGATGGTCGTGTTCTTCATCCTGTGGTGGGTAGTTGCCAAATTCATTTGGCCGCCGCTGGTGAAGGCGCTCGACGAACGCGCAAAGAAGATCGCCGATGGCCTCGCCGCCGCCGAAAAAGGCAAGGCTGAGCTCGAACTCGCCAACAAGCGTGTGGACCAGGCCCTGGCCGAAGCCCGCACCGAAGGTGCCCAACGCGTCGCCGACGCCGAGAAGCGCGCCCAGCTGACGGCTGACGAGATCAAGCAGAACGCCCAGGCAGAAGCCGCACGCATCATTGCCCAGGCCAAGGCCGAAGCCGATCAGCAAGTTACCCGCGCGCGCGAGCAATTGCGCGACCAGGTCGCCGTGCTGGCCGTCAAGGGTGCCGAGCAGATCCTCAAGCGCGAAGTGAACGCGCAGGTCCACGCGGATCTGCTCAATCAACTCAAGGCTGAGCTCTAATCATGGCTGAAACCGCAACCATTGCCCGTCCCTACGCAGAGGCGCTGTTCCGCGTCGCGACCGAGTCGAGCGGCAATCTGGATGCATGGTCCGAGCTGGTGTCGGAAATGGGGCAAGTTGCCGCCAATCCCGACATGAAGGCGGTGGCTGGCGATCCGAACGTGCAAGGCGACAAGCTGATCGCACTGTTCCTGTCGGCCCTGAAGTCTCCGGTCAACGACGAGGCCAAGCGCTTCGTCAACCTGCTGGCGGCGAACCACCGCCTGTCGGTATTGCCGGAAATCGCCGAGCAGTTCCATGCGCTCAAGAACGACCGTGAAGGGTCGGCAGATGTCGAGATCACGAGTGCCTTCCCTATCGAGGGCGCAACCCTGACCGACCTCGTCGCCGTGCTCGAACGCAAGTTCGGCCGCAAGCTGCAGCCCTCGGTTGCGGTGGACCCGTCGCTGATCGGCGGCGTGCGCGTCAAGGTCGGCGACGAAGTGCTCGACACCTCCGTGCGTGCGCGCCTGGCAGCAATGCAAGTGGCGCTGACCGCATGATGCGCGTAAGCGCGCATACCGGCCGACGGATTGAAGAATTAGGAGCATTGTGATGCAACTGAACCCCTCAGAAATCAGCGAGCTGATCAAGTCCCGCATCTCGGGTCTTGGCGCTGACGCTGAAGTGCGCAACACCGGCACGGTGATTTCCGTGACCGATGGTATCTGCCGCGTGCACGGCCTGTCCGGCGTGATGCAGGGCGAGATGCTGGAATTCCCCGGCAACACCTTCGGCCTCGCGCTGAACCTCGAGCGCGACTCTGTCGGCGCCGTGGTGCTGGGTGACTACGAACACATTTCCGAAGGCGACCCGGTCAAGTGCACCGGCCGCATTCTGGAAGTGCCGGTTGGCAAGGAACTGCTGGGCCGTGTGGTCAACACGCTGGGCCAGCCGATCGACGGCAAGGGCCCGATCAACGCCAAGGAATTTGACGTGATCGAGAAGGTTGCCCCTGGCGTGATCGCACGCCAGTCGGTTAGCCAGCCGGTGCAGACCGGCCTGAAGTCGATCGACGCGATGGTGCCGATCGGCCGTGGCCAGCGCGAGCTGATCATCGGCGACCGCCAGACCGGCAAGACCGCCGTTGCTGTCGACGCCATCATCAACCAGAAGGGCAAGGGCGTTTTCTGCGTCTACGTGGCAATCGGTCAGAAGGCTTCGACCGTGAACAACGTGGTGCGCAAGCTCGAAGAACTGGGCGCGATGGAGTACACCATCGTGATCGCAGCAACGGCTTCGGACTCCGCCGCCATGCAGTACCTGGCTGCCTACGCCGGCTGCACGATGGGCGAGTACTTCCGCGACCGCGGCGAAGACGCGCTGATCGTCTATGACGACCTGACCAAGCAAGCCTGGGCCTACCGCCAGGTGTCGCTGCTGCTGCGCCGCCCGCCGGGCCGCGAAGCCTACCCCGGCGACGTGTTCTACCTGCACTCGCGTCTGCTCGAGCGCGCAGCCCGCGTGAACGCCGACTACGTCGAAAAGTTCACCAAGGGTGCCGTGACCGGCAAGACCGGCTCGCTGACCGCGCTGCCCGTGATCGAAACGCAGGCTGGCGACGTGTCCGCCTTCGTGCCGACCAACGTGATCTCGATCACCGACGGCCAGATCTTCCTGGAAACCGACCTGTTCAACGCAGGTATCCGCCCCGCAATCAACGCCGGTATCTCGGTGTCGCGCGTTGGTGGTGCCGCCCAGACCAAGGTCATCAAGAAGCTGTCCGGCGGTATCCGTACCGACCTGGCCCAGTATCGTGAACTGGCTGCGTTCGCGCAGTTCGCTTCCGACCTGGACGATGCCACCCGCAAGCAGCTCGAGCGCGGCCGCCGCGTGACCGAACTGCTCAAGCAGGCTCAATACCTGCCGCTGCAGGTGTGGCAGCTGGCCGCGTCGCTGTACGCAGCCAACAACGGCTTCCTCGACAACGTGGAAGTGAAGGACATTCTCGCGTTCGAGAAGGGCCTGCACGACCATCTGAAGACCAAGTACGCCGACCTCATCAACCGCATCGAAGATACCAAGGATCTGTCGAAGGAAGATGAAGCCGCGCTGCGTGCCGCGATCGAGGATTTCAAGAAGTCCGCCGCGTTCTAACCGCGCAATTCCACGAAACTGCGCCGGCACCGTTGCCATGACGGTGCCGCCGCAGCACGAATGGAGAGGAAGATATGGCCGGAACGAAAGAAATTCGAACCAAGATCAAGAGCGTGCAAAACACGCGCAAGATCACCAAGGCGATGGAGATGGTCGCCGCGTCCAAGATGCGCAAGGCGCAGGAACGGATGCGTAACGCCCGTCCTTACGCCGAGAAAGTGCGCAATATCGCGGCGCACCTGGCTTCAGCCAACCCCGAGTTCAAGCATCCCTTCATGGTGGCGCGCGACATCAAGCGCGTCGGCATGATCGTGGTGACGACCGACAAGGGGCTGTGCGGCGGCATGAACACGAACGTGCTGCGCGCGGTGACCAATGAGCTGCGTGACCTGCAAGGCCGCGGCGTGCAGGTGCAAAGCACCGCCATTGGTTCCAAGGGCATGCAGTTCCTGGGCCGCATCGGCGCCAAGGTGGTTTCGCACGTGGTGCAGCTCGGTGACACCCCGCATCTGGAAAAACTGATCGGTGCGATCAAGGTCCAGCTCGACGCCTACACCAATGGTGAGGTGGATGCTGTGTACCTGGCTTACACCAAGTTCATCAATACGATGAAGCAGGAGCCGATGGTGGAGCAGCTGCTGCCGCTCCCCGCCGACAAGTTTGCCCAGACCGAAGATGAAAAGCGCGCCTACTCGTGGGATTACATCTACGAGCCCGACGCCCAGACCGTGGTGGAAGAACTGTTGGTCCGCTACGTCGAAGCGCTGGTGTACCAGGCCGTGGCCGAAAACATGGCGTCCGAGCAGTCGGCGCGCATGGTGGCCATGAAGGCTGCATCCGACAACGCCAAGAACGTGATCGGCGAACTGCAACTGGTCTACAACAAGACCCGTCAGGCAGCGATCACCAAGGAACTGTCGGAAATCGTCAGCGGTGCCGCAGCCGTCTAAGGCGTCAAGTATTCAAGCTATCGGAGATACGAAATGAGTATCGGAAATATTGTGCAGTGTATTGGCGCCGTGGTGGACATCGAGTTCCCCCGCGACGCGCTGCCGAAGGTGTACGACGCGCTCGTGCTGGAAGAGAGCAACGAAGCCTCGTTCGCCGAGAAGGGCCTGACCTTCGAAGTGCAGCAACAGCTGGGTGACGGCGTGGTGCGTACCATTGCCCTGGGTTCGTCGGACGGCCTGCGCCGCGGCATGGCGGTGAAGAGCACCGGCGCCGCGATCTCGGTGCCGGTTGGTCAAGGCACCCTGGGCCGCATCATGGACGTGCTGGGTCGTCCCATCGACGACGCCGGCCCGATCGCATCGGACGAGCGGCGCGCGATCCACCAGAAGGCCCCGAAGTTCGACGAACTGTCGCCTTCAGTCGACCTGCTGGAAACCGGCATCAAGGTGATCGACCTGGTCTGCCCGTTCGCAAAGGGCGGTAAGGTTGGCCTGTTCGGTGGCGCCGGCGTCGGCAAGACCGTGAACATGATGGAGCTCATCAACAACATCGCCAAGCAGCACAGCGGTTTGTCGGTGTTCGCCGGCGTGGGCGAGCGTACCCGTGAAGGGAACGACTTCTACCACGAAATGAAGGACTCGAACGTTCTCGACAAGGTGGCCATGGTGTTCGGCCAGATGAACGAGCCGCCGGGCAACCGTCTGCGCGTGGCACTGTCCGGCCTGACCATGGCCGAGAAGTTCCGCGACGAAGGCCGTGACATCCTGTTCTTCGTCGACAACATCTACCGCTACACGCTGGCCGGTACCGAAGTGTCCGCACTGCTGGGCCGTATGCCTTCCGCAGTGGGTTACCAGCCGACGCTGGCCGAGGAAATGGGTAAGCTGCAAGAGCGCATCACCTCGACCAAGACCGGCTCGATCACGTCGATCCAGGCCGTGTACGTGCCTGCGGATGACTTGACCGACCCGTCGCCTGCTACCACCTTCCTGCACCTGGACTCGACCGTCGTGCTGTCGCGTGACATCGCCGCGCTGGGTATCTACCCCGCCGTCGATCCGCTCGACTCGACCTCGCGTCAGCTCGACCCGCAAGTCGTGGGTCAGGAGCACTATGACGTGGCCCGCCGCGTTCAGCAAACGCTGCAGCGCTACAAGGAATTGCGCGACATTATCGCGATTCTGGGCATGGACGAACTGTCGCCGGAAGACAAGCAGGCTGTGTCGCGCGCTCGTAAGATCCAGCGTTTCCTGTCGCAGCCCTTCCACGTTGCGGAAGTGTTCACGGGTTCGCCGGGCAAGTACGTGCCGCTGAAGGAAACCATCCGTGGTTTCAAGATGCTGGTGGACGGCGAGTGCGATCACCTGCCGGAGCAAGCGTTCTACATGGTCGGTTCGATCGACGAAGCCTTCGAGAAGGCCAAGAAGCTCCAGTAAGCGGCGTCTTTCGCTTTCAGCGTTGTAGTGGCGGTTGCCGTGGACAGCAATGTCGGCGGCGGCCGCGCTCAGGCTGAGGGCGGAATACTAGCTTCCTGGCAACGGGAAGCCGAAGCTTTCAGGGACTAAAGGAATTCACATGGCAACCATTCTTGTAGACGTCGTCAGCGCCGAATCGTCGATCTTCTCCGGTCAGGCGAAGTTCGTGGCGCTGCCGGGCGAGTCGGGCGAGCTGGGTATCCTGCCGGGCCATACGCCGCTGATTACGCGTATACAGCCGGGCGCGGTGCGCATCGAGAAGGAAGACGGCAGCGAAGAGTTCGTGTTCGTGGCCGGCGGGATTCTCGAAGTCCAGCCCAAGCACGTCACCGTGCTGGCGGACACCGCGATCCGCGGCGGCGACCTCGACGAAGCCAAGGCGCAGGCAGCCAAGCGCGCCGCCGAGGAGCTGATGCAGAACCAGAGCAGCGATCTCGACCTGGCACGTGCGCAAGGCGAGCTGGCTGTTGCTACTGCGCAACTGGCTGCCATCGCGCGCCTGCGTCGGAAACGGTAAGAAAAAGTAGCACCACCGCAGCTGTTGTTTTTTTGGCTGCGGCGAAAAAAAGGCAGCCGCGAGGCTGCCTTTTTTGAATCCCAACGACTATTCTGTCGGCTCAGGACAAAAAAAAGCGCGCGGGCCGGGGAGGCTCCGCGCGGACGGGAAAATCCCTTCGAGGGGTCAATTCGAAGGAACGGGTAAGGTCCAGGTCAACCAACAGGCGCAAACCACTTTCTTGGTGGTCCAACATCCGGTCGGGCAGTATTGATCGCATTCAGACGATCCAACCAGCCAGAACCGGCACGCGCCAACATCATCTCAACCTGGTACACCGACCGCAGCATCGTCTGCGATCCGGTTAATCTAGATGGGAATGCTTCCTTAGGCTTTCTTCAATGCGCCCTCCCTTTCTGTTTGGGGGAGGGAACGCCTTTCACAAAAACTGATTGTGTTAAAGCATTGTGGGGGAAACTTTTGGGGATGGCAGTAACAAAATGTATCGGTTTGCAAGAAGTTGAAAGCGCGGTAACTTAAAAAGCGTCTAAATAGGCGTTTTAGCGCGCATTGCATCTGCGCCGCCGCCAGGCGGCGGGAACATCACCACGTGGCGCGGGTCCGATAGATTTCGCTGAACTCGCCATCCGCTTTGCGGTTCGGCCATCGATTGCCATGCCGCCTCACTCAGCTTTTTCCCCCGTCGCTCCTGCTCCCGCACATACCGCGAGAGGCCTTGTCCAGCTTGGCATTGCGGCGCTGTCAACCGCTTCCCTGTTTGCTAGTGGCCTTGCTTGCGCAGCCGAGTTGCAAGCGCCAAATGGCGTGCTGTGGCAAGGCGAGCTTGAAGGCGGCGCGCGGGTAGCGCTGACGATTTTCTCGCGCGCCGGGACTGACCGGGTCGAAGGAACGGCCCGTTACGATTCGATGCTTGCCGCTGCACCTCGTCAACTCGATGGCCAATTGACAGCGCAGGGTCGCCTGAGCCTGCGCGAGCGCGACGACGTCCAGGCGGCGGCTGAGTATCCCGAGCCCCGCGATGGTGCACGTTTCGAAGGCACTGTCTCCGCCGATGGGCTGAGTGCAACCGGGCAATGGATGAGTATCGACGGCACCCGCCGGCAGACACTGTCGCTGACCCGCAAGGCGATCTACCGCGAACGCACCGTGAAAGTGGCAGGCGCGCAACTTACCGAACGCTTTCCGGAGACTGGCCGCCCTGGACTCGATGCGCTGATTGCTTCGTTGCGTGACAGCGGATGCGGTGAGGGCGAGCACGAATGCCGCAGCGGGATCGAACTGATGCGCCTCGACGGCGGCGCCGTCAGCCCGCTGCGTACCACCTGGCGCTATAGCGGCGGTGCCCACGGCAGTCTCGACTTTGTCGGCGGTACCTGGCGGCGCGATATTGCCGAATCCACATCTGCGGCATCTGCGGCATCCGCGGCGCCTGCCCGGACTGTCTATACGCCTGTCCGGCTCGCAGACCTCCTGCAGCCGGGCGAGGCTTGCCTGCAAAAACTCAACGACGAACTGCAGGCCGCGCTGAAGCGGCAGGGCGCGGCCGAGCCCGAACGCGGCGCGCTCGATGTGCAAGCCCTGCGTGATACGCGCACTCCATTTACCCTGTACCGCGGTGGCCTGGTAATGCACTATGCACCTTACGCGGTAGGGTCGTTTGCACAGGGTGCATACCAAGTGGCGGTGCCTTTCGCGCGGCTGGGCAGTTGTGCCCGCCCACCTGCCGCCGGCCGCGACAAATCCCCGGAACCCAACGAGAAGGAACAGACGTGAGCGAGATGCATCAGGCCATACACAGCATGCTGGCGATGAAGACCGTGGCTGTGGTTGGCCTCTCCGACCACCCCGACCGCGCCAGTCACGAAGTGGCTACCTTCCTGCAGCGCCACGGCTACCGCATCGTGCCGGTCAACCCGCGCCATGCCGGCGAGCGCATCCTGGGGGAAACCTGCCACGCGAGCCTGTCCGACGCCGCCGCGGTGCTGGCTGAGTCGGGGCAGCGTATCGAATGGGTCGATATCTTCCGTCGCGCCGCCGACGTGCCTCCGGTGGTCGAGGACGCCATCGCGATCGGCGCCCGCGGCGTCTGGCTTCAGCTCGGCATCGTCAATGACGTCGCCTTTGGCCGGGCCAGCGCCGCGGGCCTGCTGGCGGTACAGGACCGCTGCAGCAAGATCGAGCTGATGCGCCTCGCGTCCTGATCCCGCTACACTTCTAGCCGGTCAAGCACAAACCAGACAAATTCCACTCGCAAGCAGCCATGGCCATCGATCCCCAGCTCCTCGACTACTATCGCCGTCTCGCCGAGCGCTACGCCGGCCAGCCCACGCCGGCCGATGCGGCGGGCCGCCGCGCACGCTTCGCCGAGATCGCAGCCACCTCGATCATGCCGGATCCGGAAGGCATCGTTGCCTCCAATCTGGAGATCCCGCTGCCGGGACGCACCCTGGCCGCGCGCCTGTTCCGGCCCGAGGCCGTGGCCGAGCCGCGCCTGATCGTCTACTTCCATGGCGGCGGCTGGGTGGTCGGCTCGCATGACACGCATCACAGCGTGGCAGCGCTGCTGGCTGCCGACACGGGCTGCGCGGTCGCGAGCGTGGATTACCGGCTGGCGCCGGAATTTCCATTTCCGGCGCCTTGCGACGACGCGCTGGAAGCCGTCCTGTGGTTCGCCGAGCAGCGCGTGCGCTTGCGCCTGGACGCGGGCTTCCTGGCCGTGGCCGGCGACAGCGCGGGCGGCCACCTGGCGGCGCAGGCGGCGCGCTGGGCCAATGCGCATGCGCGTCCGGGCCTGATCAACGCCCAGTTGCTGGTCTATCCCGTGACGGCACCTGTGCTGGCGACCGAGAGCTATCGCGCCTTCGCGGATGGTCCTGGCCTCACACGCGACGAAATGGCCTGGTTCTGGACCGAATTCATCGGTGCCGGGCGCCTCGCCGAAGGCGCTGCCATCGAAGACACGCGCATCCACCTGATGGGCGCCGCGCCGAAGCATCTGCCGCCGGCCAGCGTAGTGATGGTCGCCGCTCACGACGTGCTGCGCGACGACGGCCTGGCCTATGCCGATTACCTGGTGCGCTACGGCGCACCGGTGATCACGCTGGAAGCGAGCGGCATGACGCACGGCTTTGCCCGCCTGCAGCCCGATGTCCCGCGCGCGCGCGAATGGATGCGCCGCGCCGCGCAGGCCTTCAAGGAACTGGCGGCGGATATCTGAGCAGACGGCCCCGGCGGGGTGGCTGCCGGAGCCCACGCGCAACGCCTGCCGTCCCGAGCCAGCCACAAGACTGCCGGCAGCGACTGGCCATCCCGTAAAATGGCGGTCTTACGAGGATGACCATGACCGCATTGCAGAACGATACCTTCCTGCGCGCGCTGCGCCGGCAACCCACCGAGTACACCCCGCTGTGGCTGATGCGTCAGGCGGGGCGCTACCTGCCCGAATACAACGCCACGCGCGCCCGCGCCGGCAGCTTCCTCGGCCTGGCCAAGAACCCGGCCTACGCGACCGAAGTCACCCTGCAGCCGCTCGAGCGCTATCCGCTCGACGCGGCCATCCTCTTCTCCGACATCCTTACCGTGCCCGACGCCATGGGCCTGGGCCTGTCGTTCGCGCAAGGCGAAGGGCCGCGCTTCGCGCATCCCCTGCGTACCGAGGGCGACGTCAAGAAGCTGGCGGTGCCGGACATGGCCTCGCTCTCCTATGTGTTCGACGCGGTCAGCGAGATCCGCCGTGCCCTGGTGCAGGACGGCCGCCAGCGCGTGCCGCTGATCGGTTTCTCGGGTAGCCCCTGGACACTGGCCTGCTACATGGTGGAAGGCGCCGGCTCCTCGGATTTCCGCACGGTCAAGGCCATGATGTACAGCCGCCCGGACCTGATGCACCGCATCCTGGAGATCAACGCCACGGCAGTCGCGGCCTACCTGAATGCGCAGATCGAGGCTGGCGCGCAGGCGGTGATGCTGTTCGATACCTGGGGCGGTACGCTGGCCGATGGCATGTACCAGGCCTTCTCGCTGGCCTATATGCGCCAGGTGCTGGCTGGGCTGAAGCGCGAGCACGACGGCCAGCAGGTGCCGGCCATCGTGTTCACCAAGGGCGGCGGCCTGTGGCTGGAAGAACTCACCGGCATCGGCGCCGATGCGCTGGGGCTGGACTGGACGGTCAACCTGACCCAGGCGCGCCGCCGGACTGGTGGCAAGGTGGCCCTGCAGGGCAACATCGACCCCAATGTGCTGTTTGCGCCGGAGGCCGCGATTCGCGAGCAGGTGCGCAGCGTGCTCGACAGCTATGCCGCCGGCGGCGGCAGCGACGGTCACGTTTTCAACCTGGGTCACGGGATTTCCCAGTTCACGCCGCCTGAGAATGTGACGGTGCTGGTGGACGAGGTACATCGCTACAGCCGGCAGCTGCGTGTCGCCGCGAGGTGACAGGGGGTGCACGTCTTCCCACCCGCCCAGGGCTGCCATCTGTGCGGCGCAGCGAGCAGGCCTAGCGCGCCGCGCAGGGATGCCCGCGTGCCGGGTGAGGCTTGCAAGAAGCGCTGTCAAGTAAACTATTTTGCAATATTTCGCCCTTTCGGTGCTGGTTCGCGCTTGTCAAGGCTTGACTTATGCACATCAATGGGTTTTCCGCAGTGCAAGAGCGGGTTAGTCCTTAACTCATCTGAGGGAGGTCTGCAAGTCCTTGATTTACAAGGGATTGCATCCGGGCAGGGTCGGGTTGGAATGCCCATGGGAGCCTTGTTTTACGGGCGTTTGCGGGAACTCCGGGCGAGTTTTCAACAAAGTTATCCACAGGCGGTGCCCGAGGCCGGGAAAACCAGCCATCTATCATCGACTTAGGGGCACATTTGAAGCGTTACTTTAAGTTGATGTTGCGCCGCACACTTAATTTAGCTGAAAAGCGGCCTGGCGCCGGTCTGCACACGCTTCGGGCCTCTTTGCCCCATTGTGGAACGTACCTGCTGCTGCGCCCCGTGTCCGGATCGGGAGGCGCAGTGTGACGTCACCGGCGATCCCCGGGGAAGCCGGGCCGGCAGCGGCAGCGGCACCGGCAAGCGTTGCTGGCAGGGATGACGCCCCGCTCGCCTTGGTGCAAGTGGCGCTCGATACGCCAGCCGACGACGTCTTCGACTACCTTGCCGGCCACGACGTGCAGCCTGGCGATCTGGTGGCCGTGCCGTTCGGCCGCCGCATGCTGGTGGGCGTGGCGGTATCGCGTTCGGCGCACTCGGACGTGCCTGCCGAGCGCCTGCGTCCCGTCGCCCAGCACCTGGACTGGCTGCCGCCGCTCGGCGCGCACTGGATCGCACTGTCGGCGTTTGCCGCCCGCTACTATCACCGCTGCCTGGGCGAAGTCATGTTGCCCGCGCTGCCTCCCGCGCTGCGCGAAGCCGACGGCTGGGCGCGGCTGGCCCTGCGTGCCCGCAGCGAGCATTACCGCGCAGTCCCGGGGCAAGGCGCGGCCCTGCTGGCGGCGGTGCCGGCGCGTGCGCGTACCGTGCTGGCGCTGGCACAGGCGCTGGTAGCCGCCGCGGAAGACGGACAGGCGGTATCCGCCGCCGAGGCGCGCGCGCTGTGTAGCGCCGCCCCGTCGCGCTTGGCTGAGTGGGCCGAGGCCGGCTGGGTGACCTCCGAGCGTGCCGACCAGCCTTTGCTGGGCACGCCACCGGCAAGCGAGCCGTCGGCCGCGCCGCCGCTGCACGAAGAGCAGCGCGTGGCCGTGGAGGCGATCGTGCAGGCCACGGGATTCTCACCTTTCCTGCTCCACGGCGTGACCGGCAGCGGCAAGACCGAGGTCTACCTGCACGCCATGGCCGAGGTGCTGGCGCGGGATGCGCGGGCGCAGGTGTTGATGCTGGTGCCCGAAATCAACCTCACCCCGCAGTTGCAAGGTCGCATTGCAGCGCGCTTCCCGCATCTGCCGCTGGCGGTGCTGCACAGCGGCCTGGCCGACCAGGAGCGCACCCTGCAATGGCTGGCCGCGCACCGCGGCGAGGCCCGCATCGTGCTGGGCACGCGCCTGGCGGTCATGGCTTCGTTGCCGCACCTGGCGCTGATCGTGGTCGACGAGGAGCACGACACCTCCTACAAGCAGCAGGAAGGCCTGCGCTACTCGGCCCGCGACCTCGCGGTATGGCGCGCCAAGCAGCTCGGCGCCGCGGTGGTACTGGGCTCTGCCACGCCGTCGATGGAGTCCTGGTGGCGCGCCGAGCAGGGCACCTACCGCAAGTTGGTGCTGCGCGAGCGCGCCCAGACCGACGCCACGCTGCCCACGGTGCGCCTGATCGATATCAACCAGGAGCGCCAGCGCCAGCGCGCGCTCTACGAAGGCCTGTCGGTGCCTTTGCTCAATGCCATCGAGGCTCGCCTGAAGCGTGGCGAGCAGAGCCTGCTCTTTCTCAACCGGCGCGGCTATGCGCCGGTACTGGCCTGCGACAGCTGTGGCTGGCTCTCCGGCTGCCCGCGCTGCTCTGCCTACCTGGTGCTGCACCGGCCGGAGCGCCGCCTGCGCTGCCATCACTGCGGGCTGGAGTCACCGGTGCCGCATCACTGCCCGGACTGCGGCAACGTGGACGTCGCGCCGCTCGGGCGGGGCACCCAGCGCATCGAGGAGGCTCTGGCCGCGCGTTTCCCGCAAGCGCGCATTGCCCGCATCGACGCCGATTCCACGCGCCGCAAGGGCAGCGCCCAGGCCATGTTCGACGAAGTGCACGCGGGCGAGGTCGACATCCTGGTCGGCACCCAGATGGTGGCCAAGGGGCACGATTTCCAGCGTGTGACGCTGGTCGGCATCGTCCATCCCGACGCCGCCATGTTCAGCCATGATTTCCGCGCCGCCGAGCACTTGTTCGCCTCGCTGATGCAGGTGGCCGGCCGCGCGGGAAGGGCAGGGCTGGCCGGCGAAGTACTGATCCAGACACGCTATCCCGACGCATCGGCATTGCAGGCATTGGTACGCCATGACTATGATGGATTCGCTGCTACGCAGTTGCGCGAGCGCCGGCAGGCCGGGTTGCCCCCGTTTGCTTACCAGGTGCTGGTCACGGCCGAGCATGCCCAGTTGGAACGCGCGCTGGCTTTCCTGCAAAGCGCGCGCAACCGCGCAGATGCGTGCCCCATGGCGCCGGAGGTGCAACTCCATGACCCGGTGCCGATGTCGATGGTGCGCGTATTCAACCGGGAGCGTGCGCAGATGCTGGTAGAGAGTACATCACGCCTTGCGCTGCAGCGGTTTATCAGCGAGTGGGTACAAACTTTCGGTGATGCAATGGCCGATGCCAAGGGCGTGCGCTGGCAGCTGGAGATCGATCCGCTGCGAATTTGAGTCCGTTCCGGAACGCGCTGAGGCCAGCGCAGCGCCAGGTACGGTGCAACCTACATTTTCGGATTGGCATGGGTGGTTGTACCTAGTTGCACCTTTGGTTTGCCCCAGAGTATGATCGCGCCATCTGCAGGTTTCCTCGCGGTATCGGGAACCAGCGTTCGCGTCTTACGGAGAATCAAGCGCATGGCCACCACCACCCTTGGCGTCAAACTCGACGACGCCTCCCGCGAGCGCCTCAAGCGCGTTGCCCAGTCAATCGACCGCACGCCGCACTGGCTGATCAAGCAGGCAATCTTTACGTATCTGGAGCAGGTCGAGCGAGGCAATGTCCCGCATGAGACCAGTGCTGCGGGTATGGGTATGGGAGGCGAGGGTGCGGCGGATGGCGCCGACGGCTTCGACGCGGGGACCGGCGAAGGCGCGGTGCAAGCCTTCCTGGAGTTTGCCCAGAGCGTGCAGCCGCAGTCGGTGCTGCGTGCCGCCATCACCGCCGCTTACCGCCGCCCGGAACCCGAGTGCGTGCCGGTGCTGCTGGAACAGGCCCGCCTGCCGCACCTACAGGCCGAAGCCGCCCTGGCCATGGCCCGGACCCTGGCCACGCGGCTGCGCGAACGCAAGGTCGGCACGGGCCGGGAAGGGCTGGTACAGGGCCTGATCCAGGAGTTCTCGCTGTCCTCGCAGGAAGGCGTGGCGCTGATGTGCCTGGCCGAAGCGCTGCTGCGCATTCCCGACAAAGCCACCCGCGACGCGCTGATCCGCGACAAGATCAGCGGTGCCAACTGGCAGTCGCACCTGGGCCAGAGCCCGTCCGTATTCGTCAACGCCGCGACCTGGGGCCTGCTGTTCACCGGCAAGCTGGTGGCCACCCATACCGAGGCCGGCCTGTCCAAGGCGCTCACCCGCATCATCGGCAAGGGCGGCGAGCCGCTGATCCGCAAGGGCGTGGACATGGCGATGCGCCTGATGGGCGAGCAGTTCGTCACCGGCGAGACCATTTCCGAGGCGCTCGCCAACGCACGCAAGTATGAAGCCGAGGGCTTCCGCTACTCCTATGACATGCTGGGCGAGGCGGCCATGACCGAGGCCGACGCGCAGCGCTACCTGGCCTCCTACGAGCAGGCCATCAACGCCATCGGCCAGGCCTCGCGCGGGCGCGGCATCTATGAAGGCCCCGGCATCTCGATCAAGCTTTCGGCCCTGCATCCGCGCTACAGCCGCGCGCAGCACGAGCGCGTGGTCAGCGAACTGTATGGCCGCCTCAAGTCCCTGACCCTGCTGGCCCGGCAGTATGACATCGGCATCAATATCGACGCCGAGGAAGCCGACCGCCTGGAAATCTCGCTCGACCTGCTGGAGCGCCTGTGCTTCGAGCCCGAGCTGGCAGGCTGGAACGGCATCGGCTTCGTGGTGCAGGGCTACCAGAAGCGCTGCCCCTTCGTGATCGACTACCTGATCGACCTGGCACGCCGCAGCCGCCATCGCCTGATGATCCGCCTGGTCAAGGGCGCGTACTGGGACAGCGAGATCAAGCGCGCCCAGGTGGACGGGCTGGAGGGTTATCCGGTCTACACCCGCAAGGTCTATACCGACGTGTCCTACGTGGCCTGCGCGCGCAAGCTGCTGTCGGTGCCGGACGCCATCTACCCGCAGTTCGCCACCCATAACGCCCACACGCTGGCGGCCATCTACCAGATCGCCGGCCACAATTACTATCCCGGCCAGTACGAGTTCCAGTGCCTGCACGGCATGGGCGAGCCGCTTTACGACCAAGTGGTCGGCCCACTGGCCGACGGCAAGTTCAACCGTCCATGCCGCATCTACGCGCCGGTAGGCACGCACGAGACGCTGCTCGCCTACCTGGTGCGCCGCCTGCTGGAAAACGGTGCCAACACGTCCTTCGTGAACCGCATCGCCGACGACACCATCTCGCTGGACGAGCTGGTGGCCGATCCGGTCACCGTGGTCGAGCGCATGCACGCCGAGGAAGGCGCGCTTGGCCTGCCGCATCCGCGTATCCCGCAGCCGCGCAACCTTTATGGCGAATCGCGGCCCAACTCCGCCGGTATCGACCTTTCCAACGAACATCGCCTTGCCTCGCTGTCCTCGGCGCTGCTGGCCGGTACCAGCGAGGCCGTCAGTGCCGTGCCGCTGCTGGGCGTGGAAGCCGCTGCCGGCGCGGACACCGGCCAGCCTGCGCCTGTGCGCAATCCGTCCGACCTGCGTGACGTGGTCGGCCATGTCACCGAAGCCAGCATGGCTGAGGTGGAAACCGCGCTGCAGGCCGCCGTCAATGCCGCGCCGATCTGGCAGGCGACCCCGGCGGACGTCCGTGCGGCCGCGCTCGAACGCGCGGCGGAACTGATGGAAGCGCAGATGCAGTCCCTGATGGGCATCATCATGCGCGAGGCCGGCAAGACCTTCTCCAATGCCATCGCCGAAGTGCGCGAGGCCGTGGACTTCCTACGCTACTACGCCGCGCAGGTACGCGAGACCTTCTCCAGCGATACCCACCGCCCGCTGGGGCCGGTGGTCTGTATCAGCCCGTGGAATTTCCCGCTCGCCATCTTTACCGGCCAGGTCGCGGCCGCGCTGGCCGCCGGCAATACGGTGCTGGCCAAGCCCGCCGAGCAGACGCCGCTGATCGCTGCCCAGGCCGTGCGCCTGCTGCGCGAAGCCGGCGTGCCGGCCGGCGCGGTGCAGTTGCTGCCGGGCCGTGGCGAGACCGTGGGCGCCGCGCTGGTGGGCGACGCCCGCGTCAAGGGCGTGATGTTCACCGGCTCCACCGAAGTGGCGCGCCTGCTGCAACGCAGCGTGGCCGGCCGGCTGGACGCCGCCGGCCGCCCGGTGCCGCTGATCGCCGAGACCGGTGGCCAGAACGCGATGATCGTCGATTCTTCCGCGCTGGCGGAACAGGTGGTGGGCGACGTGGTGAATTCCGCTTTCGACTCCGCCGGCCAGCGCTGCTCCGCGCTGCGCGTGCTGTGCCTGCAGGAAGAAGTGGCCGACCGCGTGCTGGAGATGCTCAAGGGCGCCATGGACGAACTCACCATGGGCAATCCGGACCGTCTGTCGACCGACGTCGGCCCGGTCATCGACGAGGAAGCGCGCAACAATATCGTGCGCCATATCGACGCCATGCGCGCCAAGGGCCGCCGCGTCCACCAGGCCGATCCGAACGGCGCGGCCAGCGCCGCCTGCCGCAACGGCACCTTTGTGTCGCCGACGCTGATCGAACTCGACAGCATCGAGGAGTTGCAGCGCGAAGTCTTCGGCCCCGTGCTGCACGTGGTGCGCTATCCGCGCACCGGGCTCGACACCTTGCTTGATCAGATCAACGGCACCGGCTACGGCCTGACCATGGGCATCCATACCCGCATCGACGAGACCATCGAACACATCGTGGACCGGGCGGAGGTGGGCAATCTCTACGTCAACCGCAATATCGTCGGCGCGGTGGTCGGCGTGCAGCCCTTTGGCGGCGAAGGCCTGTCCGGCACCGGTCCCAAGGCCGGCGGCCCGCTCTACCTGCACCGCCTGTTGTCGGTCTGCCCGCAGGACGCCGTGGCCCGCGTGGTGCGCGCCTCCGATACGCTCGGCGGCGCCGATGCAACCAGCCCGGTGCGCCGCACGCTGGCCGATGCACTGGGTACGCTCAAGGAATGGGCCCAGCGCGAGGGCGCGGCACTACCCGAACTGGCGGCGGTGTGCGAACGATTTGCGGCCGCCTCGCCAGCCGGCCTGTCGGTCACGTTGCCCGGCCCGACCGGCGAACGCAACACCTACACGCTGCTGCCGCGCGCGGCCGTGCTGTGCCTGGCCCAGCAGGAGGCCGACCTGGCCACCCAGCTGGCAGCCGTGCTGGCCGCCGGCAGCCAGGCAGTATGGCCCGAAAGCCCCATGGCCCGGGCTCTGTTTGCACGGCTGCCCAAGGCAGTACAATCGCGCGTCCGCCTGGTGCCCGACTGGGCTGCCGGCGACACGAATTTCGACGCGGTGTTGCACCACGGCGATTCCGACCAGTTGCGCACCGTGTGCGAGCAACTGGCCACGCGTCAGGGGCCGATCATTTCGGTGCAAGGCCTGGCTCACGGTGAACCGAATGTGGCCATCGAGCGTTTGTTGATCGAGCGTTCGCTGTCCGTCAACACGGCGGCGGCGGGCGGCAATGCCAGTTTGATGACGATCGGCTGACCGGCCGACCGTTGATCGAAGCGACGCGAGGCAGCGGCGATCCCGCAGACCTCGCGTATTTGAAAAATCGGGGGAGCGTTTCGCGCCACACCCGGACGCGTCCAAAAGCGCAGCAAGGCTATTCAAAAGCCACCAAGGAGAACTGATGAACTCGACTTTCCACAAGACGGCCCTGACCGTTGCCCTGACCGTTGCAGGCCTGTGCGCCACCTCGGCCGCCTTCGCCCAGGCGCAGGAAATCAAGCTGGGTTTTGCCGCGCCGATGACCGGCGGCCAGGCGCAATATGGCAAGGACATGCAAAACGGCATCGTCCTTGCCATTGAGGAAATGAACGCCACCAAGCCCAAGATCGGGGGCAAGGACGTCAAGTTCGTACTGCTCTCCGAAGACGACGCGGCCGACCCCAAGACCGGCTCGGTCGTGGCGCAAAAGCTGGTGGACAACGGTGTCCAGGGCATGCTGGGACACTTCAACTCGGGCACCAGCATCCCGGCCTCGATGGTCTACAACCGCGCCGGCATTCCCCAGATCGCCATGGCCACCGCGCCTGAGTACACCCGCCAGGGCTTCAAGACCACCTTCCGCATGATGACCTCCGACACCCAGCAGGGTTCGGTGATCGGTGCTTTCGTGGTGAAGAAGCTGGGCGCCAAGAACATCGCCATCGTCGACGACCGCACCGCCTACGGCCAGGGCCTTGCCGACGAGTTCGAGAAGGCGGCCAAGGCAGCAGGCGGCAAGATCGTGCGCCGCGAGTTCACCAACGACAAGGCGGTGGACTTCAAGGCCGTGCTGACCAATATCAAGCGCAGCAACCCGGACGTGATCTTCTTCGGCGGCGCGGAAACGCAATCCGCGCCGATGGCCAAGCAGGTCAAGGAGCTCGGCATGAAGTCGCCGGTGGTATCGGGCGAAATGTCGAAGACCGACAACTTCCTGAAGCTGGCCGGCCCTGCCGCCGAGGGCACGGTAGTATCGCTGGCCGGCCTGCCGCTGGAGCAGATGCCCGGTGGCGCTACCTACGAGAAAAAGTACGAGAAGCGCTTCGGCGGCAAGGTGCAGACCTACTCGCCGTACGCCTTTGACGGCGCCACGGCCATGATGACCGCCATGATCAAGGCCGGCTCGGCCGATCCGGCGCGCTACCTGCCGGTGCTGGCGGCCACCAACATGCAAGGCGTGACCACCAAGACGCTGGCCTACGACGCGCGTGGCGACCTGAAGGACGGCGGCATCACCGTCTACAAGGTGGTTGGCGGCAAGTGGACCGTGCTGGAGACGGTTGGCGGCAAGTAAGCTATGACTCCAGAATAGGAGTGATCAACGGCTATTATCTGACGCCGTCCCTTTGGGACGGCGTTTTCTTACGTTGTGCCCGACGACGTCCAGCATGCTGATGGCTCCGCGTCGCAGGGCATGCGATCGCCCCGCTTTACGGCGGCCGGCGCCCGATGATGTCTTGCGCCTCTCTGATCATGCGCGCCATGGCGACATCGTTGGGGACTTCCAATGAAAGCAGGGCGAGCTTTTGTTGCGCGGCTGCTGTTTGCCCGCGCTGCGCCAATGTCCGCGTTACCGCTTCCGCTGCGGGAGACGCGACAACGGCGAGAAGTCCACGCGGATCGGCCCCCTCTTGCATGACAACGGTAGCGATGCGATCTATCGTGCTGCGGCCTGAAAGGCTTGCTTCGATCGCTGCGATGGCAGACAACCAATCGCTGTAGCGGACCAAGTCGAGGAAATCAATTGTGGCAAGGGCGTCCGGGAAAACTGGCTGGTTCTCCGCGAGATGTTTCTGGATTTGGCTCAGTGTGTCCGAGTGCAGCGATGACAGCGCATGAGGCAAAAGCACCACGGTTGCCAGATCCTCTGCAGTGAGCCCACCCGGGACGCCTGAATGCGTAATAGCTTGTAGCGCGAGTCGCTGTGCCTCGGGTTCCTGGATCAAGGGCAGGAGGAAACGCAGTTCCCTGGTGTATTCGGCGCGACTTATTGCGCCATTTGACAAAGCCGCATTCAGGATCGGAAGCGTGTCGGGGAAAAAACCGATTCGCGTATATTGTATGACGGCCTGATGCGAAATTTCAGTGTCCGGCGAGCGAGCGGCTTTTGCGAGAGTGGCTGCAACCAAAGGGTTGACACCGAGGCGAGATTGCTCCGTGAGGGTCAACGCTTCATTAGTTTCATATCGCGACGCCAACAGGTTGACCAGGGCGCGTTTGACCTGCTGCTCGTGAATGCTCCCATATAAGGCGCCTTCTATTTTTGACACTCTTTCGGCCGTGGCCCGAAGTGGCAGCAGCCTCATCGTGTCAAGCAAAAATTTGGCGACAATCGGGCGGCGCCCCGCATCCTGGAAGTCTGCCCAAAGGAAATCGAATTTTTGCTCTGGTGTGAGGGCGGGATCCGAAGTTATCTTGTCCGTGTGGTGCCGAAGGCCTTCAAGACCGGTGCCTTCAAATAGCGAAGCATGGAAGCATGATTCGGAGCCGTCGTCTCGATCCTACCTTGCTGGGGGGAGGAAGCCGGCGCAGTAATAACCCGCCGGCGGGATGCCGATGTAGGGGGATTCTCCTTTTCGGACGAGCTTTCAGAAGTTAAGGAGTCTATCCCCAGTAGGCACGAAATGGCGGCCAAAGTACCGACAGCGAGTCGCATCTTCATGAGCGTTTTGGCGTGGTGTTACTTTTTCCCTACTTCGATGCCTCTCTCATTTAGCCGGCTGAAAAGGCTTTCCGGTGTCGTGGACCTGAACAGTGCGGTCCACATTGTCGAATTTCCGTTACTAAGTAAGCGGTGTGTAGGCGTCGATGACAAACTTATCGCAACGATATTGTCCGCGGATTTGCGGACGGTAGCTTGCGCACATTGGCGGACGGCATGCTGGCCGAGCGGAAATGTAGCCGTCGGTGACTGTGTAATCGGCGCCCACTTGTCCAATGACCCTGGCATTCGATAGCGTGTTTCATGCCTAAAGTGATCAGATAAGCTTTCAACAAAAAGTGAATCTGTAGTCTGCCCCAAATCCCTGAAGGATTACATCGACATCAGCTTCAAGGGTTTTGGTGTCGCGGGCTTTGAAGGCCAGCCACTCGTATTTCATCTTGTGCCAGAGCTTCTCGATGCGATTGAGCTCCGGGCTGTACGGTGGCAGGAAATACAACGTCAAGCCTTTCGTTTGTAGCAGCCGGAGATAAGGCCGCAGTGCGCGGGCCGTGTGGACCGAAGCATTGTCGAGAATCACGGTCAGCGGCTTGCCGACGTGTTCGACCAGCAGGCCGAGAAATCCAGCGAACAGCATCGAGGTCATCGTCTCCCACAACTTCGCTGCAAACAGTTCTCCCGAGGACAGCAGTGCTCCGACCACGTTCAGACGCTTACCACGCCGGGCTTCAATCATGTGTTGCTCCCCGACAGGTGTCCACGCACTTCGATTCGGCTGCGCTTGCGCGAAGCCAACTTCGTCTACGTAGGCGAGTTCGATTTCGCCACGCTGGGCTTGCTGGACCAACTCCCCAATTTCGGATTGGGCTTGTCGGAACCGCTGTTCGTCCCGCTTTTTTTTAAGCTATGCCGGGTTCGCTTCCATACCAGCCCCGCCCGTTTGAGAATCCCTGTCAGCGTATTGCGGTCGGGTAGCAGCGACGCATTACTACGTCGCCGCCCCCTAAGAACCGGACGTGCGAGTCGCCCCGCATCCGGCTCAAGCCATTCGTTCAGCACCATTGTGTGGCACCGGGCAGACCAGCGGAACGTTTCGCGGTTCGACGGCGGGCAAAGTAGGCGGCCCATGCCGGGTCAAACGGATTGGCCAGTCCCCGGATTTTGACGTGTCGCTGGATCGCGACGGTCGTTGCGCGGAAGAGTTGCAGGCCGCAGGTGTCACCCTCGGTTGAACCCTCTGTTGCAAAATCCCAGGACCGGTATCCGTCGCGCCGGAAGTACCGTTGCCGGACCCATCGGGCTCCTTTCATGGGGTGACGACGCTTCGCCCATCTCCAGAGCCGTTGCCAGATGTGGGAGTCGATTGAGGAGAAGATCGCTTTCGACACGACGTGACGGTGATACTGGGCCCATCCCCGGATCACAGGGTTGAGCTGTCGTATCAACGCCTCCTGCGTGGCGCTCGCGTTTTCCTTGATGATTCCCCTGACCTTGTCAAGCAGCGACTTGATGCTCTTGTTCGCTGGCTTGATCAGCAACTTGCCGTCGTACTTGCGCACGTTCTGGCCAAGGAAATCGAAACCCGCCGCTATGTTCGTGATCCGGGTTTTCTCTTCCGAGAGCTCCAGACCCCGAGCCGCCATGAACTGCCTGACTGCCGGAAGTACCCGGGATTCCAGCACATCTTTCGATACGCCAGTCACCACAAAGTCATCGGCATAGCGGACGACGTTGAGCTGCGCCTTTCTGCACTCAAGTGTGGATGTGCCCACACTTGCATGAACTGCTGCTTCAAGTCCGTCCAACGCCATATTCGCGATCACAGGCGAGATCACACCCCCTTGGGGTGTGCCCGCTTGTGACTCGAACAAGGTTCCTTCCGTGCTTATCCGGTTGTCTCCCAAGCCCTCTACCGATAGTATGTTGGGCATCTGTGCCAACCCGGGGCAGCCATGGTTATTGATGTGCTTGACCGAGGCGATCTGCCGTTTCCGGGCTCGCTGCCGGAGTTTCAGCGGATGTTTCCAGACGAAGCGGCATGCATGGCCTACCTTGAGCGCGCTCGATGGAGCGATGGGTTCATTTGTGACCACTGTGGCTTGCTTGGTGAGCCGTACCGCTTTGCCAATCGCCCCGGCGTTTTCCGTTGTCGCCATTGCACACGCGACACGAGCCTCACTGCTGGCACCGTCATGGAGCGCACGCACACACCGCTGTCGGTTTGGTTCTGGGCGGCGTATCTGGTCGCCAGTCAGACGCCTGGCATGTCGGCAGTTCAGTTCCAGCGCCAACTCGGCCTGTCGCGTTACGAGACCGCCTTCCAGATACTCCACAAGTTGCGCGCCGGCATGGTGCGCCCCGACCAGGATCGGATTGGTGGCAAGCCTGAGGAACACGTCGAGGCCGATGAGGCCTACGTCGGTGGGCGTACTCGCGGCAAAGGCAGGGGCGTGCACCACATGGTTCTTGTGGCCGGCGCTGTCGAGGTTCGGCAACGCAAGCTTTCCGGCAGCCGCAACAAACGCAAGAGCGGACGGTATGCCGGACGAGTTCGGCTCGCTCTGGTTCCTGACCGAAGTGCCCGGTCGCTGGGCGGATTCATCGAGCGTACCGTTGCACCCGGGGCAACCATCATCACCGACGACTGGGGCGGTTATGCCAAGCTGGGCGAGCGCGGCTATGGCCATATCGCCATCGCGCAGCGCGGTGACATGCAAGTGGCCGAAACCTTCCTGCCGATCATTCACCTTGTGTTCTCCAATCTCAAGACCTGGCTGCGCGGTATTCATCACGGTGTCAGCCCGCAGCACCTACAAGCCTATCTCAACGAATTCACCTTCCGCTTCAACCGCCGTTTCTATCCCTTCAACGCGTTTCGCTCCCTGCTCGGCATCGCTGGTGACGTCACCGCGCCGACCTATGCCGAGCTCTATGGAAAAAAATCGCTACCCACTACATCTAGTAGGTTTGGGAGCTAACCGGATAAGCACGGTTCCTTCATCGATATATCCGGCTCGAAGCCACTTGCGCAGAACCTCCTTATCCATCGGTACGTTCTCCAGAAACCAGGAATGACTGAAGTTGTCGAAACAGCCCCGAATGTCACCCTCCAGAATCCATTCTGACGAGGCACGCTTGGCCAGAACGTTGAAGCACTGTTCGATGGCATCGGCGGTCGAGCGCTCGGGCCGAAAGCCGTAGGAATTGGCGTCTGCAAGGGTCTCCGCGACGGGTTCCAGAGCGAGCTTCCATAAGGCCTGCATCGCCCTGCACCGCATACACGGGATTCCTAACGGACGCTTCTTCCCATTACTCTTGGGAATGTAGACACGCCGCAACGGCATCGCACGATAGCCGCGATGTCGTAGCGACAGCATTCCGTTCCATCTGGCCGCCGGGGATGACCATATCTTGCCGTCCACCCCCGGCGTTCTCTTACCGCGATTCTCCGTCACACGCTTGACGGCGAGCATCTTGCCGCCATGCGAGCGGGTTAGCAGACGTTGCAATGCTTTCACCTTGCCCCATCGGCCTTCCTGAGCGGCCTTGGCGATACGCATCTGAAGTCGCTTCACCTCTGCTTCGATGTGCGACCAGTTTGCATGGTCCCACATCTGCGCAGCGCTCGAGAGTGCACCAGCGTCAGGAGCTTTCGCGTCCGTTGCCGTCATCTGCTTTCCCCCGTATAACGATTGTTCAAGGTTATCTCGCCATGAATGACCACGCGGAAGTCTGCCCGCTTTCGCGTCGGGCGATGTCTCAGCCCGTATCCCGTCCATTACAGCCGGGCGTTCGCTTTCTCCGCATTCCTTTACCCACCGCGCCAACAGCGTTCCTCGCGGTTCGCCTGCCGTTGCCGGCGCCGCGATGGGCTTACCCTGTTCCGCATGAATTTCCGAGCGGGGCGGACCCTTCCTCTTCGCCGGCGGCTTGTCGTCCATGGTGGCCCAGTTCACGAAGGCCACTCCACACCGCGTACCGTTTTGGTCCAAGCCTGTCAGCACGTTTGGCTTGTTGATTCTGACGACGTTTATCGGAAGTTCACATATGTTGATCGTACCCACTCATCCCTTGCTCCTCTCCGCCTCTGTGCTGGCAGATTCCGCCTTACCTCGCGGCTCGGCGTACCGGTTATCCGGCGGCTACGTTGTCCCCAGAGCTTCACACCGAGCTGTTACCGGCTCCGCATGCCCGGGTAGGGAACGGTTGATGGAACAACCGGTTTCATCAGGTAATACCTGCTCCAGTGAAACAGAAACTCAAGCGACTTTCAGGTCGCACATGAACTCGAATCCCGAACTTCTCTTCGAGTCGTGCCAGCAGTTCCGCGGCCGTCAGCGCCTCCTGCGTCGCCCACATCTTCAACTGCTCAACCTGCGCCGGCGACAGCTTCGACGGCGCACCGCTACGCGGCGCGTCCGACAGCCCCGCCATGCCTTTGTCCAACCAACGATAGCGCCTCTCGTACACCGCCTCCAACGTCAACTCCTGCCGCCTGGCTATCTCCTTGGCTGGCACGCCGTTGCTAAACATCAGAATCGTCCGAGACCTGTCTCGTGTTCTCCAATCACGGCGGCTTCTCGCCAGAACCTCAAGCTCGGTACGTTCTTCCTTCGTCAGTTCCAGCGGCTTCAATACGGCCATCGTCTATGTCGCGGTTCTTGTTCGGCCCGACATTATAGAGATACTTCTTGTGAGGCACTTACGAGCATGATGCATCGCTACACATGCGTTGCTGCGGGAGCCTGTCGAGGCCTGCAACGAACGCAGAACCCCAATATCGTGTTCGCGATTTGAAGTCGGCTAGGGTGTTGGTATTGATGGCATTTCCTGGAGTGTTGAGCGCTTCAATGACATAGTTGCCACTCCATATGCCAACATGACCAATGCTTCCGATGCCCCATAGTTCCAAATTCCTCCCTACGACGTCCGCTGCATCGGATGGGTCCCAGCCGATCTTGGATGGAACGGCGGGAGGCCGTTTCCATTGCGCTTGGGCAGTACCGGCAATGACCAATGCAGGCAGCAGTGCGAGCAGCGCAACTCTTGAATATCCGAATATACGCATGGGATCCCTCCTCTGATCGGCTAATGGGTAATCGCCGCTAGCGTGTAAGGTGCGGCGTAAGCTGTCCTACCCGTCCAAGGTAGGCGAACCGTCCGGGGCATCGCAAGCGGCACTTTCTGAATTTGGGGCGCGAAATTTCCCAATGCCCCATAATCCCGCACTCGCACATCCACCCAGAAGGAGCAGTCCGTGTCCGTGCAGGAAGTCAGCTACGACCACGCCATCGAGCTAGCCAACGCCGAGCGCTACGATGAAGCGCTGGTCATCCTCGACCAGCTTTCGCAGGCGCAGCCGCAAGTGGTGGATTTCGATTGCCTGCGGGCACGCCTGCACTATGACCGCGGCGACGCACAGCAGGCTTTCGCCGTGCTCGACGTCGCGCTGGCGAAGTTGCCCGGGCTACCGCTGCATCCGGCGCACCGCTGGTCCTCGCGCGGCGTGATCGCACATCGCTACGGCATGCTGCTGCTGGGGATGGACCGCCCTCAGGAGGCGCTGCCCTGGCTGGAAGAAGCGGCGCTGCGCAACGGCTTGTCCTCGGGGGAGTGGAGCGCGCGCCTGCATGCTGGCCTGGTGCACTACCGGCTGGGGGATTTCGCCCGGGCTGGCGCTTATTGGTACGACTTGCTGTACCGCGCCCCCGACCTGGGCGCCGCTGACATCCTGGGCCAGGCAGTGGCCCACGTGAACGCCGCCGGCGAGCAGGCCGAGCCGATGCTGCGCCTGTGCCTGGCGCGGATCGGCCTGGACAACCCCGAACTGCTCGAACTCGACGAAGACGCGGGCGATGCCCTGGCCGCCGAACAGGCGGGGATCGTGCTGGCCAGCCAGCCGGACCATCCGCAGGCCCGCCGCATCCGCGCACCGCTGCGCTACCGGGCCGGCGAGCTGGACGGTGCATGGGATGATTTCGCCACTTACCAGCGCCAGGCGCCGGACCCGAAGGCGCAGGTGCGCGAACTGGAATGGCGCCACCAGTCCGGTGAAGCCGAGCCGTGGCTGCGTTTCGCTTTCGTGGAGAACGCCACCGATGCGACCGGTTACTACAACGCCGGCGTGGCGCTGGCCGAGTTCATGGACGCCGTGCCGGCCGCCGAGGCCGCGCTGACGCCGCACCTGATCAAGGCGTATCGCCTGGGCGTGGCGCGCTTCGAGTCATACTTCGCCAGCGGCGAGGGCGGCTACGACGACGCCGACCCGCACATCTATTCGATGCTGTGCCACAACCTGGCCACCCGGCTGGAAGGTGCCGCCAACCGCGCCGAGCGCATCGCCCTGCACGAGAAGGGCATCGCGGTCAGCGAATTCATCGAGCACTGGATTGACCTGCTCGAATGCCTGGAGGCTGCCGGCCAGCACCAGAAAGCCGTGGAAGTGGCGGGCGATGTCCTCAATCGCTACCCGCTGGAGCGCGATCCCGCCAATGTGGGCTGGATCTTCAGCCGGCTGATGAGCACCTGGAAGGCGATCGGCGGTGCGGAAGTGACGTCGGCCGCCCGCGATGCGCTGGCGCATATGGATGCCCGCGCCGATGCCCTGCCAGTGGAAGAGCGCAGCCAGGCCGCGCACGCGCTGGCGCACGCCCGCGCCCACTTCGCCGGGCTGCTGCGCAACGCCACGGGCGGCATGGACCAGCATGACCGCACCGATGCGCGGGCCGAGATCGAGGCTTTGCAACGCCGCGCGCTGCTGATCGAGGACGCGTGGTTGTGCAACGAGTTCGGCATGATCTGGCGTGACCTTGGCGCACACGACCGTGCACTGCCGCTGTTCGAGCAGGCCATCGGGCTGACTGCGGACGACCCCCGTGACCAGGCCTTCCCGCGTTTGCAGCGTGCCCTGATCCGCAACGGCGAAAAGCAGTACGCCGAGGCGCTGACGGATTTCCAGGCGGCCTTTGCCGCGCGCGACGGCTGGGAAGGCGATGCATATCTCGGCGCTGTCGAGGCCGCGCTCGGGCTGGAGCAGCGCGAGACCGCGCTGGGCTATTTCGAGAAGGCCCGCGCGGGTGGTGCCGCGCAGGGCAAATCGCGTGCGCTGTACGCTCGCGTGGAAGCCGGCTTGCGCGCGACCCGGCCGGCATGGAAGTTCTGGGGCGTGTAGCGTCTGTACGGTGGCGCTCCGACCCTGATGCCATGAAAAAACGCCATCCCGGTAAGATGGCGTTTTTTTATGCGTGAACGCATCACGTTGCCTGCAAATTCCATTCCCTGTCGGACAAAATCTGACAGGGATTTTCGTGCGCCTCCGTTACCATGTAGCCCATGAATGGACTAAGCCAATTGTTTCCAAGCCTGCCCCTGGTACCGGGCGGGCTTTTCTGGGTCGGGCTGGCGCTGGTGGGCGCCGGACTGGCGGGAGAGATATGCCGCACGTACCTGCGGCTGCCCCGGATCGTCGGCTATGCCGCCGCGGGCCTGCTGGCCGGCATGCTCGGCCGCGGCATCGTGGACGAAGACATGATCGCGCAGAGCCGCGTCCTGATCGATATGGCGCTGGCGCTGGCGCTGTTCGAACTGGGGCACCGGCTCTCGCTCACCTGGCTGCGGGCTAACCGCTGGCTGCTCTTCACCAGTGCCTTCGAAAGCCTGCTGACCTGGGGCCTGGTGGCCACCGTGCTGCAATGGATCGGCGTGAGCCCGGCCGTGGCCATCCTGGCGGGCGGTATCGCCGTCAGCACTTCGCCGACCATCGTGCTGCAACTCAAGAATGAACTGCGCGCGGAAGGGCAGGTGACTGAACGGCTGCTTGCCATGGCGGCCCTGAACAGCATCTACGCCGCCACCATCGTCCAGTTGGCCACGGGCTGGCTGCATTCCGAATACGGCAATCTTGGCGCCGCGCTGCTGCATCCGCTATACCTGCTGGTGGGATCCTGCCTGCTGGCCTGGGTCGTCGGTAAGCTCGGGCACGGCATCTACGCACGCATGGCCTCGGACGATCACTACAGCTTCCTGGTGCTGGTGGGACTGGTGCTGCTCACGCTGGCGCTCACGCGCGTACTCAAGCTTTCCATGCCGCTCACGCTGATGCTGGCCGGCGTCGTCTTCAAGCACCAGGACAGCCAGCCGCGCGTGTGGCCGGCGCATTTCGGCAGCGCGGGCAGCCTGTTGATCATCGTGATGGTGGTGTCGCTCGGCCTGCCGCTGACCGCGCACGATTGGGCCATCGGCGGCGGCGCCGCCTGTGTGCTGGTACTGCTGCGCCACTTCGCCAAGCTGGTCGGCGTGGTCTCGCTGGGCTCCTTCTCGGGCCTGAGCCTGAAGCAGTGCGTGGCGCTCGGTCTCGCGCTGGCGCCCATGTCGGGTCTGGCGTACCTGTTGATGAGCGATGTCGCGCTGCTGTATCCGAACACCGGCGAGCCGCTGGCGGCCATCATCCTGTGCACGCTGGCGATCGAACAACTGATGGGGCCCACGATGGCGGCCTGGGCACTTCGCTTTGCGGGCGAGGTCAGAAGCAATGGAGGAGGGCGCTGATGTCACTCGAACCGTTCAAGCACTCCGAAGCGCTGACATTCGGCGTGGAACTGGAGTTGCAGCTCGTCAATCGCCACGACTATGACCTGGCGCCGTTCGCGCCGGACCTGCTGCGTGCGCTGAAAGGCGCGCAGCATGCCGGCGACATCAAGCCTGAGATCAGCCCCTCGATGATCGAGATCAGCACCGGCATCTGCACGAGTTATGTACAGGCGCTGGACGAACTCGGCACCATGCGCGACCTGATGGTGGATGCCTCGCGTTCGCTCAACCTAGGCATTTGCGGCGGCGGCACCCATCCCTTCCAGCAGTGGGCCGATCGCACCATCTCCGATTCGCCGCGCTACCAGTACATCTCCGAGCTCTATGGCTACCTGGCCAAGCAGTTCACGGTGTTCGGCCAGCACGTGCATATCGGCTGCCCGAGCGCCGACGAATCGCTGTTCCTGCTCCATGCCATCGGCCGCTACGTGCCGCACTTCATCGCGCTGGCCGCCTCGTCGCCTTATGTGCAGGGCGTGGACACCGGGTTCGCCTCGGCGCGGCTGAACTCGGTCGCCGCCTTCCCCATGAGCGGGCGCGCGCCGCACCTGCTCACCTGGGATGCGTTCACCGCCTACTTCGAGAAGATGCGCAAGACCGGTGTGATCGAGAGCATGAAGGACTTCTACTGGGATATCCGCCCCAAGCCCGAGTTCGGCACCATCGAGGTCCGCGTGATGGACACGCCGCTCACGGTGGGCCGTGCCTGCGATATCGCCGCCTACATCCAGGCGCTTGCGCGCTACCTGCTCCTCTCGCGCCCCTTCATGCCGCAGGAAGACGACTACCTCGTCTATACCTTCAACCGCTTCCAGGCTTGCCGCTTCGGGCTGGAAGGCGAGTATGTGCACCCCAACGAGCTCACGCGCATGCCGATCGCGGATCACATCATCTCGATCTGCGATGCGCTGGTCCCCCATGCCGAAGCGCTGGGATCGCTCGATGCGCTGGCCAATATCCGCGCGCTGGCGCAAAGCCGCAACGGCGATGCCGAGCGCGTGCGCCAGATCGACGCCAGCACGCGGAGTCTGCGCGAAACGGTGCGGCAGACTTGCGATAGCTGGGCGACCTGAGCGCGGTACGGGTACCACTTGCAGGCAACCCGCGCAAACCGGCGGAGCAGGACTAGAATTAACGCATCAGATGCCCGTGACGACACCCTTCGGAGCTACGATGAAAGCGCTTTCCACCAAAGCAGAACGGACGCACGGACGTCCTTCGGACCGGGCCGTGAACGTTCTCGCTGCGATTGTCGGACTGGTCACGCTAGCCATCGGCATCGGCTGGCTCATCTATGAACACGTCGTGAATTTCGAGGTACCTTACTTCGCGATTCCGCTGGTCCTTTCCGTGCCGGTGATCGCCGCGGCGGCGGTTCGCTGTATCTGGGACTAGCCCGGTCCGCACAGCGAGGCCGGAAGCCGACGCCGATCCTCAACCGCTGCCACCTGGCGTGGCAGGCGGAACCCGTTGCTTGCGTGGCGCGCGCCGTTCCTGCGCCGGGGTGCGATATCAGGCCTGTACGCCCACGTACACCGGCTCGCAGCGCACCTCCGACTTGACCGAGTTCGCAATGAAGCACGCCTCGTGCGCCGTGTGATGCAGGTGGGCGATTTCATCGCGGCTCGGCTGCCGCTCCCCGGAGAAGGTGACTTCCGGCCTGAGCGTGACCACCGTGATGGCCATCCTGCCTTCCGCGTTCTTCGCCATGGTGCCGACCGCCGCATCGAAGTAGCGGTCCACGCAGAATTTGTGCTTGGCGGCGATGGACAGGAACCACAGCATATGGCAGCTGGACAGCGAGGAGACGAAGGCCTCTTCCGGATCGATCGCCGCAGCCTCCGACATGGGCAACGGCACGACATGCGGCGACGAGGAACCCGGCACCTCGATGCCGCCGTCGAATCGCAGCGTGTGTTTCCGGCTGTAGCGGTTGCCGAGGAAATCCTGTTCTCCACGTAGCCATAGGATTTCGGCGGTGTACTGGGCCATGTCCTGTCTCTCCTGTCTGCATTATCTTGCCGTGACCAATGCGCTTTCGGCTGCGCCCGCCTATGCCCCGTGCGGGACCTGCTCCCCATCGCGCAAGCCAAGCCGCTGGTTAGCCGGCACGGCCACGTCGATCAGCTTGGGCTTCGGCAGGTTCAGCTGCGCCATCATCTCGATGAACTGGGTACGCGTGCGGCCGGCCACGCGGCTGTTGTGCGCGCGCTCCTGGCCGATGGTGGATTCGGTGCGGCCCTTGTAGTCG
Source organism: Cupriavidus sp. F041 (assembly GCF_057814235.1). Taxonomy (NCBI): domain Bacteria; kingdom Pseudomonadati; phylum Pseudomonadota; class Betaproteobacteria; order Burkholderiales; family Burkholderiaceae; genus Cupriavidus; species Cupriavidus sp. F041. The sequence goes on along the minus strand of NZ_JBVASY010000002.1, from coordinate 4,106,876 downwards.
TGGGCGGGATAGACCACGGTGTCGTCGGGCAGCGCGAAGAGTTTCTGCGTGAGGCTGTCGTATAGCGTGCCGGCGTCGCCGGACTGGAAATCGGTGCGGCCGCAGCCGTCGATCAGCAGCGCGTCGCCGGTGAAGATGCGGCGCACCACGCCGGCGGGCGTGGGCTCTTCCCACAGGTAGCTCATGCTGCCGGCGGTGTGCCCGGGCGTGTGGATGGCGCGCAGCGTCTGCGTGCCGAACTGCAGCGTGTCGCCGTCGATCAGCTGCTTCTGCGCGGGCTGGATATCGCAGCCCGAGGGCGCGGCGGTGTGTGCGCCGGTTTGCAGTGCAACATGGCCCGCGGAGGTGATGTGGTCGGCGTGGGCATGGGTCTCGACCACCCACGCCAGCGTGGCGCCGCTGGCCTGCAGCAGCACCAGGTCGCGGTCTAGCTGGTGATCCACGGGATCGATCAGCAGCGCCTCCCGCGTGGCGGCGTCGATCAGCAGGTAGGTGAAGGTGGAGGAGATTTCGTCGAAGAGCTGATGGAAGGTCTGCATGGCTGCACCGCCTGAGTGGGAACGGACATGATAGCGCTACCGCACGGATTCATGGCAACGCCCGGCGGCGCGTACCGGGCGGCCGCCGTGGCGTCCACCAGCTAGTTCAGGTAGACCACCTGCTCGACCTCGCTTTGCAGCACCATGAAAGGCAGGCGCGACAGCAACGCGCGGCGTGCCGCCAGCAAGCGCGGCGAGGACACCAGCCGGGCCAGCCATCTGCCGGGCAGGCCGGGCCTGGGGTGGACGAAACGGATGTGGATAAGTTGGGCGGGCTGCTGCGGCTGGGGCGGCAATCGGGTCAAGCGACGGACACCACTTCGCTGATCTGCACCACCGGCACCGCATCGGTGTAGTTGGGGATATCGAGCTGCAGCTCGTTGCCGGCGGCCTTGGCGGCGGCAACGAAGTCCTGCACCGACTCGAACAGGAAATGGCACATCACCGTGTAGGCCGGATCCGAGCCCGGCGCGCCGCCGCCCAGCCCGCGCTCCACTGCCACGCCCCGGTAGCCGGGTTGCGCGCTGAACAGTTCGATGGCGCGCGGCATGTGCCGCTGCACGTAGTAGTCCATGTCGAACTTGCCGCCCTTGCTGTGCGGGTAGAGAAAACTGATTTTGACCATGCCGGACTCCAAGTGGGTGAAGTGGGTTGATGCCCGGCAAGCGTAGCAGAAAGCGTGTCAGTAGAAGAACGAACGGGAAGCGGCCTCAGCACTCCACGATATTCACCGCCAGCCCGCCGCGCGCCGTTTCCTTGTATTTGGTCTTCATGTCGGCACCGGTCTCGCGCATGGTCTTGATGACCGAATCCAGCGACACATAATGCATGCCGTCGCCGCGCAACGCCATGCGCGCGGCGTTGACGGCTTTCACTGACGCCATGGCATTGCGTTCGATGCAGGGAATCTGCACCAGCCCGCCAACCGGGTCGCAGGTCAGGCCGAGGTTGTGTTCCATGCCGATCTCGGCCGCGTTCTCGACCTGCTCGGGCGTGCCGCCCATCACCGCGGCGAGCGCGCCGGCGGCCATCGAGCAGGCCACGCCGACTTCGCCCTGGCAGCCCACTTCGGCACCCGAGATCGAGGCATTGAGCTTGTAGAGCATGCCGATGGCGCCGGCGGTAAGCAGGAAGTCGATCACGCCCTGCGGGTTGGCACCAGGCACGAAGCGGTCGTAGTAATGCAGCACGGCAGGGATGATGCCGGCCGCGCCGTTGGTTGGCGCGGTGACCACACGGCCGCCGGCTGCATTTTCCTCATTGACGGCGATCGCGTACAGGTTGACCCAGTCCATTACCGAGAGCGGATCGGCCAGGGCGCGCTCGGCGTGCTCGGTGAGGTTGCGGAACAGTTCGGGGGCGCGGCGCTTGACCTTGAACGGTCCCGGCAGCTCGCCGTCGGTACGGCAGCCGCGTGCCACACAGGCCTGCATCACGGCCCAGATCTGCAGCAGGCCGGCATTGACCTCGGCCTCGCTGCGCCACACGCACTCGTTCTCCATCATCATCCGCGCGATGCTCTTCTTGCTGGCGGCCGCCATTTCCAGCATGGCGCGCCCGCTGCGGAAGGGGTACGGCAGTTGCTGGTCAGCTTCCAGGATCTGCGTGTTGGCGGCGCCGGCGGTGATGACGAAGCCGCCGCCCACCGACAGGTAGCGCCCCTCGCGGATAGGCTCGCCGCCGGCATTGAAGGCATGGAATTTCATGCCGTTGGGATGCTCGGCCATGGCCTCGCGGCGGTAGAAGACGATGTGTTCCTTCTCGACAAAGGGCACGGGGTGCGTGCCCAGCAGCGATAGCGTGCGGCTGGCGCGCAGCGCGGCCAGGCGCAGCTCGATGGTGTCGGGATCGATGGTGTCCGGCGCCTCGCCCTGCAGGCCGAGGATCACACCCTTGTCGGTGCCGTGGCCGCGCCCGGTAGCACCGAGCGAGCCGTACAGCTCGATGCGTACGCTGGCCACTTGCGGCAGCAGGCCATCGCGCGCCAGGCCCTGGGCAAACAACAGGGCCGCGCGCATCGGGCCCACGGTGTGGGAACTGGAGGGGCCGATGCCCACCTTGAACAGGTCGAAAACGCTGACAGCCACGGCAAGGCTCCTGGTTGGCTACGCGCCGGTCTCAGACCGACGAGTTGCCGATGTCGTTGTCGGGGGCGCGCCACAGCGAGGTGGCAGCGTCCTGGGGGGTGGGTGGGGCGTCCTTCTTCGCCATCACGCTGATGGTGCCGTCGTTTTCGAGGATGGCGAAATGCACATCGCTCACGCGCTCGCAGCCGGCATGGCGCAGCGCCTTGTGCAGGTCGTCGCGCGTGATGAAGGCGCGCTTCATCACGTCGGGAAACACTTTGCCTTCGTGGATCAGTATCTCGGGGCGCCCTTCGACCACATCCTCGAAGCGCCGGCTGCGCCAGCTCAGCCAGGCCAGCCCGAGATTGGCCGCGATCAGCGTCACGGCCAGGATCAGGCCGGCGGTGACCGAGTTGTCTCCCGCGTTCATGGCGTTCTGCACCGCGTTGGACAGGACCAGCAGCAGCACCAGGTCAAACGGCGTGAGCTGGCCGATCTGGCGCTTGCCGGAAAGCCGCAGCAACACCAGCAGGCTGCCGTAGACGATCAGTCCGCGCAGGACGAATTCCCACCATGGGGCGCTGAGATTCCACATGCGTGCTCCGTTTGCCGGGCACGGCCGGGTGGCCGCGCATCCACACCGAGCATAGCGCGCCGGCGAAGTGCCGGGGTTGCCGCGACGGCCGCAACCCCGGCATCCACCAGCTTACTCCTCAGCGTACTCGCTCATCGGCACGCACGCGCAGAACAGGTTGCGGTCGCCGTACACGTTGTCGGCACGGCCGACCGGCGGCCAGTACTTCTGCGTGCGCAGCGCGGCCACCGGGTAGGCGGCTTCCTGGCGCGTGTACTTGTGCTCCCAGGCATCGGCGGTGATCACGGCGGCAGTGTGCGGCGCGTTCTTCAGCGGGTTGTCCTCGCGGTCGAAGCTGCCGTCCTCCACACGGCCGATCTCGGCGCGGATGGCGATCATGGCGTCGATAAAGCGGTCCAGCTCGTGCAGGGCCTCGCTTTCGGTCGGCTCGATCATCAGCGTGCCCGGTACGGGGAAGCTCATGGTCGGGGCGTGGAAGCCGTAGTCCATCAGGCGCTTGGCCACGTCCTCGTTGGAGATGCCGGTGCTCTTCTGCAGCGGGCGCAGGTCCAGGATGCACTCGTGCGCCACCAGGCCGTGCTGGCCGGTGTAGAGCACGGGGAAGTGCGGGGACAGGCGGCGGGCCACGTAGTTGGCGGCCAGGATGGCGTTCTCGGTGGCGGCGGTCAGGCCGGCCGAGCCCATCATGGCGATGTACATCCACGAGATCGGCAGGATGCTGGCCGAGCCGAACGGCGCGGCGGAAACACCGCCGATGCCCTGGTCGTCGCGGCGATAGCCCACGCTGTCCTGGTTGGGCAGGAAGTCCGCCAGGTGCGCGCCGACCGCCACCGGGCCAACGCCCGGGCCGCCGCCGCCGTGGGGGATGCAGAAGGTCTTGTGCAGGTTCAGGTGGGATACGTCGCCGCCGAACTGGCCCGGCGCGGCGGTGCCGACCATGGCGTTCATATTGGCACCGTCCACATAGACCTGGCCGCCGTGCTTGTGCACGATGTCGCAGATCTGCTGCACGCCCTGCTCGAACACGCCATGCGTGGACGGGTAGGTAATCATGATGGCGGCGAGGTTCTTGCTGTGCTGCTCGGCCTTCTTCGCCAGGTCTTCCAGGTCGACGTTGCCGTTCTCGTCACAGGCCACCACCACCACCTTCATGCCGGCCATCTGCGCCGAGGCCGGGTTGGTGCCGTGGGCGGAGGAGGGGATCAGGCAGATGTCGCGATGGCTTTCGCCACGGCTGGCGTGATAGGCGTGGATGATCAGCAGGCCGGCGTATTCCCCTTGCGAGCCGGCATTGGGCTGCAGGCTCACCGCGGCGTAGCCGGTCGCGGCGCACAGCATGGCTTCGAGCTGGTCGATCATCTCGCGGTAGCCGACCGTCTGGTCCAGCGGCGCGAACGGGTGCACCTTGCTGAACTCGGGCCACGTCACCGGGATCATCTCGCTGGTGGCGTTGAGCTTCATGGTGCACGAGCCCAGCGGGATCATGGTGCGGTCCAGCGCCAAGTCCTTGTCGGCCAGCATGCGCAGGTAGCGCAGCATCTCGTGCTCGGCGTGATGCGTGTTGAACACCGGATGGGTCAGGTAGGCGCTCTGGCGCGCCAGGCCGGCCGGATAGGCGTCCTGCGCGGCGGCTTCCAGCGCGTCGAAATCGGGCACCGGCTTGCCGTGGGCGAAGATTTCCAGCAGGGTGACGACGTCTTCACGCGAGGTGGTTTCGTCCAGCGAGATGCCGATGCGGGTGGCGCCGGCGTGGCGCAGGTTGATGCCGCGGGCGGTTGCCGATGCGTGCAGTGCTTCCGTGTTGAAGCCGGTTTCCAGGGTCAGCGTGTCGAAATAGGCGGCGTTGGTGCGCACATAGCCGAGCTGCTCCAGGCCGCCGGCCAGCGTGGCGGTCAGGCGGTGCACGCGCTGCGCGATGCGCTTGAGGCCTTGCGGGCCGTGGTACACGGCGTACATCGAGGCCATCACGGCCAGCAGGACCTGCGCCGTGCAGATGTTCGAGGTGGCCTTCTCGCGGCGGATATGCTGCTCGCGCGTCTGCAGGGCCAGGCGATAGGCCTTGTTGCCTTGCGCGTCGATGGTCACGCCCACCAGGCGGCCGGGCATGGAGCGCTTGAAGGCATCCTTGACCGCCATATAGCCGGCGTGCGGGCCGCCAAAACCCAGCGGCACGCCAAAGCGCTGCGAGTTGCCCACCGCCACGTCGGCGCCCCATTCGCCGGGCGCGGCGATCAGGGTCAGCGCCAGCAGGTCGGCGGCAGCCACCACCAGGCCGCCGGCGGCGTGCACGGCATCGGCGATGGCGCGGTAGTCGGCGACATCGCCATTGACGCCGGGATACTGCAACAGCACGCCGAAGGCATGGGCGCCGGCGGCTTCCGAAGCGGGGCCTACCTTGACCTCGATGCCCAGCGGCAGGGCGCGGGTGCGTACCACTTCCAGCGTTTGCGGCAGCACGTCGTCGGCCACGTAGAAGGTATTGGAAGCGTGCTTGTTGACGCGCTGCAGCAGCGTCATGGCCTCGGCGGCCGCGGTGCCTTCGTCCAGCATGGACGCATTGGCGATATCCAGGCCGGTCAGGTCGGTCACCATCTGCTGGAAGTTCAGCATGGCTTCCAGGCGGCCTTGCGAGATCTCGGGCTGGTAGGGCGTGTAGGCGGTGTACCAGGCCGGGTTCTCGAAGATATTGCGCAGGATCACGCCCGGCGTCAGGGTGTTGTAGTAACCCTGGCCGATAAAGCTCTTGAGTACCTTGTTCTTGTTCGCCAGCCCGCGCAGCCTGGCCAGCGCCGCTTCCTCGGTCAGCGGCTCGGTGAACTCGCCCAGCGGCATGCCGTCGCGGCGGCGGATGGCGGCGGGGATGACGGCGTCGATCAGCGCGGCGCGGCTGTCATAGCCGAGCACCTTGAGCATGTGCTGTTGCTCGGCGGCATCGGGGCCGATATGGCGGGAGGCGAAGGCGTCGCGCGCCTCCAGTTCGGCCAGCGTGGGCCGGGCAACTTGGGCGGCAGTCATGGGCAGGGGGGCGTTCATGGCAAGGATCTCGTGGGAGCGGTGCGGCGGGTGGTCGGCCCGGCCGCGTCGCGGACAGTCTTTGTCCGTCATTCCCGTGGCGCGGGAATGACGATCTGGCATCAGGCGCCGACGTTGGCCTTGTAGGCGTCGGCCGACATCAGGCCGTTCACGTCATCGCTGTTGGCCGGCTTGAGCTTGAACAGCCAGGCGTCGAAGGCGTCGGCATTGACGCTCTCGGGCGAGGCGGCGGCGGCATCGTTGACGGCGATCACTTCGCCGGCCACCGGGGCGTAGATGTCGGACGCGGCCTTGACCGATTCCACCACGGCCAGCGCGTCGCCGGCACCGACCGACTTGCCCACTTCCGGCAGTTCCAGGAAGACGATGTCGCCCAGCGCGTCCTGCGCGTGGTCGGTGATGCCGATGGTCAGCGTGCCGTCGGCTTCGACGCGCACCCATTCATGGGACTCGGTGTATTTCAGGTCGGCGGGGAAATTCATGGGATTGCTCCAGATTCAATTTGTTATTCAGCGCCAGCCGGGCGGAGCTTCCGATACACGATGATCGATGGGTAACCGCCGGCGGGCGCGCTGTGACCGGGTGCGAGCGTTCAACTCACGAGTGCCTTGCCATTGCGCACAAACGGCAGTTTAACCACAGTCGCGGCGAGTTTGCGGTCGCGGATCTCGACCTGAACCTCGGCGCCGATGGCAACGTCGCGCGGCAGGCGGGCAAAAGCGATGGATTGGGACAGCGAGGGGCTGAAGGTGCCGCTGGTGATCTCGCCGTCGCCGGCGGGGGTGATCACCTTCTGGTGGGCGCGCAGCACGCCGCCTTTTTCGCGCAGGATCAGCCCGACGAACTGCTGGGTCTGGCCGCCGGCGACCAGCGCCGCCTTGCCGGTGAAATCGCGTTCGCTTTGCAGGTCCACGGTCCAGGCCAGGCCCGCGTTGAGCGGCGAGGTGTGGATATCCATGTCCTGGCCGTACAGGTTCATGCCCGCTTCCAGGCGAAGCGTGTCGCGCGCGCCCAGGCCGGCCGGGCGCACGCCGGCGGCGATCAGCTTTTCCCACAGGCCGGCCACGTTCTCGGCCGGCACCACCAGTTCGAAACCGTCTTCGCCGGTATAGCCGGTGCGCGCCACCATGACTTCGCCGAGCGCCGGATCCTGCACCACCACGGCGTTGAACGGCTTCAGGGATTCGCTGGGCTGCGTCGAGGGAAAGGCGCTCCACACCTTGGCGCGGGCGTTCGGGCCCTGCACGGCGACGATGGCCAGCGGGGCCACGCCGTCGGGCGCGTTGTCGTGGCGGCGCGGCGTGATGCTCACGCCGCTATTGGTGGCGGCGTTGCGTGCGGCGATCCATTCGATATCGTTGTTGGCGGTGCCGGCGTTCACAACCAGGCGGAAGTGGTCCTCGGCGAAGAAGTAGACAATCAGGTCGTCGATGACGCCGCCCTTTTCGTCGAGCATGCAGGAGTACAGCGCCTTGCCCGGCGTTTGCAACTTGTCCACATTGTTGGCTAGCAGGCCGCGCAGGAAGGCACGCACATGCTCGCCATTGAGATCGACCACGCACATGTGGGAGACGTCGAACATGCCGGCGTCCGTGCGCACGGCGTGGTGTTCCTCGATCTGGGAGCCGTAGTTGACCGGCATGTCCCAGCCGCCGAAGTCGACCATGCGGGCGCCGAGGGCGCGGTGGATAGCGTTGAGGGGCGTGGCCTGGAGCGTCATGGAATCCTCGGGGGAAGGCTAATCTCGGTTCGAAAACGAAAAAAGGGCCATCCGCCGCAGGATTCGGCGCGCAATAGCGCTGCCAGATCCGCTGCGGCGGATGACCCCTCTGTCCTCGATACCTGAGAGATTACAAGGCGGCCCCGTTAAACCAGGACCCAGGCCTTGCGCGCCCCTTCGGTGGGCACGCTCACCATTCATCAAGCAAATGGCGGGTGCCGCTCTCCAGAGTACGGCTTGCATCGTGTGCATGTTGCAAGCCGATCCGACCAGTCCATGGTGCCTGAGAGTTTTCGGGTGATACCCCTTCGGCGGCGCAAGCTTCGCGCGCTCTCCCGGTCGGATGCGCGCAATTTACGGGAGCGTCCTGGCTTTGTCAACGCATCCGGCTGGGGCCGCCATCCTGCTGCGGCGCACTACCGCCTGTGATGATTGTCGGTCGTGACGTTACCGATCACACCGCCTACGGCGGCGCCGCCCAGGGTGCCTAGTGCGTCACCGCCAGTCAGCACGGCACCGCCTACTGCACCGACGCCAGCACCGATCGCCGTATTGCGCTGCTTTGGCGTCATATCGGCGCAACCCGCCATGCTGGCTACCGCGATACCGATCAGGACCGCCTTGCTTAAGGAATGCAGGGTGTTCATGATTCCCTCCAACGTATCGTGAAGTGCATCCCGCACGGGGCATACTCGTGCCGGACATAAAAATTAGACGGGCCAGGAGGTTCGCGGCTCCCGGGCTTACGAAGTGTTACCGGCTCCGTGATGGCCACTTCCTACTTGGGGCGGGGCCAATGCCGCGTGTTAACATCCAGCCTCCGCCCAGCAATCGCGCATGCCGCGTTGCGCATCCGTCACCCCCGCCTCGCATGACCCACGGACTCAATCCTGCCCAATCCGAAGCCGTCCGCTATCTCGACGGCCCCTGCCTCGTCCTGGCCGGCGCCGGTTCGGGCAAGACCCGGGTGATCACGCAGAAGATCGCCCACCTGATCGAGGACAAGGGCTTCCAGCCCAAGCACATCGCCGCGGTGACCTTTACCAACAAGGCCGCCAAGGAGATGCAGGAGCGTATTGCCAAGCTGATGGAAGGCAAGACCACGCGCGAGGGCAAGCGGATTCCGATCAAGCAGATCACCGTCAGCACCTTCCACTCGCTGGGCGTGCAGATCCTGCGCGCCGAGGCCGAACACGTAGGCCTGAAGCCGCGCTTCTCCATCATGGATTCGGACGATTGCTTCGGCATGGTGCAGGAGCAGCTCGCCAGCACCGACAAGAAGCTGATCCGCAACGTGCAGAGCACCATCTCGCTGTGGAAGAACGGCATGGTCGATCCCGAGACCGCCATCGCCCAGGCCGAGAATCCCGACGATCATCAGGCGGCGCTGATCTACCGCAACTACGTGGCCACGCTGCACGCCTACCAGGCGGTGGATTTCGACGACCTGATCCGCCTGCCGGCCGAGCTGTTCGCGCGCAACGAAGAGGTGCGCATGCGCTGGCAGAACCGGCTGCGCTACTTCCTGGTGGACGAGTACCAGGACACCAACGCCTGCCAGTACCAGTTGCTCAAGCAGCTCGCCGGCGGCTCGCACCTGCGCGCGCCGGCCTTCACCGCGGTGGGCGACGACGACCAGGCCATCTATGGCTGGCGCGGCGCCACGCTGGACAACCTGAAGCTGCTGCAGACCGATTTCCCCGACCTGAAGGTGGTCAAGCTGGAGCAGAATTACCGCTCCACCGTGCGCATCCTGGAAGCGGCCAACTCGGTCATCTCCAACAATCCCAAGCTGTTCGACAAGAAGCTGTGGAGCGAGCACGGCATGGGCGACCCCATCGCCATCAACCCGATGAACGATGAGGAGCACGAGGCGGAATCCGTGGTGTTCCGCCTGTCGGCGCACAAGTTCGAGCGGCGCGCGCAGTTCCGCGACTACGCCATCCTGTACCGCGGCAACCACCAGGCACGCCTGTTCGAGCAGATCCTGCGCCGCGAGCGCATTCCCTATGTGCTGTCGGGCGGGCAGAGCTTTTTCGACAAGGCCGAGATCAAGGATATCTGCGCCTACCTGCGCCTGATCGCCAACCCGGATGACGATCCCGCCTTCATCCGCGCGATCACCACGCCCAAACGTGGCGTGGGCAACACCACGCTGGAAGTACTGGGCACCTTCGCCGGCCAGGCCAAGGTCTCGCTGTTCGAGGCGGCCATGATGGGCGGCATCGAGGGCAAGCTGCAGCCGCGCCAGCTGGAGCCGCTGCGCGTGTTCTGCGAGGCGATGGTGCGGCTGGCCGGGCGCGCGGCCAGCGACCCCGCTACCGAAGTGCTGGACGACCTGATGGAAGGCATCCACTACGAAGCCTACCTCTACGACACGTTCGACGAACGCCAGGCGCAATCGCGCTGGACCAACACGCTGGAATTCCTCGACTGGCTCAAGCGCAAAGGCACCAAGCCCGAGGCCACGGGTGAGGGCGAAGCCACCGGCTTCGACACCGCCGACGGCTTTGGCGATGAAGGCAAGAACCTGCTGGAGCTGACGCAGACGGTGGCGCTGATGAGCATGCTTGAAGGCCGCGAGGAAGATCCCGACGCCGTGCGCCTGTCCACGCTGCACGCCTCCAAGGGGCTGGAGTATCCGCACGTGTTCCTGGTCGGCGTGGAAGAGGGCATCCTGCCGCACTGCCGCGAAGACGAGGACATGACCGACGAGAAGATCGAAGAGGAGCGCCGGCTGATGTATGTGGGCATCACCCGCGCCCAGCGCAGCCTGCATATCAGCTGGTGCAAGAAGCGCAAGCGCGCGCGCGACACCTACTCATGCCAGCCCTCGCGGTTTATCGGCGAGATGAAGCTAGAGGAAGCGCCCGAGATCAAGGACGAGACCCCGGCCATGAGTCCGAAAGACCGCCTGGCCGGACTCAAGGCGTTGCTGGGCACGCCCGGCAAGACCGCAGCGTAGCCGGCGCCGGACGTACAAAGCCCGAACCTACACAGCCGATACATTGCCCTACAAGCGGGACAAGACCCCGGCCTGATGCCTCATTACCATTGATCGTGCCTGGGCTGTCGTTCTGGTCCGGGCGCCGCACTGCTTCGTCCCTTCGGAGCGGGGTGGCCGGGCCGTGATGCCCGACTTCTTCCCTGTTACGCGCCTCCGTACTTGAGTGTCCGGGGGCGTTTTTTTGATGGGCAGGACCGGGGCTGCCTCAGGTTCGCGCGATACCTATCGTGAACTCACCCTCCAGCGTGCCGGCCGCATCCTGCAAGCGGCGCACCCGCACCAGGCCGGGATGCGCGCCGGCAATCGGGTCCTGGCTGTTCCGGTACGGCGAGGCGCCGCGAGCGCGATAAGCGGGGTGGCCGAGGAGCACTTCGCGGTTCACCTCCTCGTCAAAGAACATCTGGGAGGTCAGCACCTCCTCCTTGCCCACATGGATCTTCAGATGGATATGCACCGCGCGCGGCGCGTACCAGCCGGGGTAGATCGTCAGGAACTGCGCACTGCCATCGGCTCCGGTGGGTTGCACGCCCCGCAGGAAACGAGCGGCGCTGGTGGGCGCAGCGTGCATGCCGCCTTCTTCCCGCCCTGGCCCGGCGCCACCCGCGGGCGGTGGTATACGGTCTCCCCGCGCACCGGGGGGCGGCGGCATGCCGGCCTGGTCATAGCCGCTATAGCTGCCGCCGGCATCGCAGTGCCAGATGCTGGCCAGCGCGCCGGCCACCGGCGCGCAGCCGCGGTCGGTATCCACCACGACCAGCCGCAGTCGAAGCAACTGGCCCGGCCGGCCATCGCGGATATCGCTGCGCATCAGCGCCTGGTCAATATAGAAAGGGCCCTCGGTCAGTGCCGGCGTGGACTGCGCGGCGGCATCGCCCGCCAGCCCGATCAGGCCCGCGCCGAGCGAGCCGCCCAGCACACCGCCGAGAAAGCGGCGGCGGCTGCCGGGGGAGTCATGCTTACTGCGCATCGTGTGCTCCTTGTCGGTGAGGTCCCGCAGCACCGGGTACGTTGCCCGGGCCATCCGCGCCGAAGGCGCAGGGCATGGGCGCGGGCCTATGCGGGGGCATCGCGCCGCCGGCGAAGAGGCCAGGCATCCCGCCCGGCCACGGCCAGCGGCCCGCTTCCGGCATGGCGCGCAGGCGTTTGCGCTGGCCGGCATCCAGGCTTTCGTCAAAGGCGATCCAGCGGTCGCGCACGGTGCGGCGGTCCTTGTCGAGCGCGTCGTGCAGGCGGTCTTCGCGCTCCGCCCGGGCGCGCAGCGACGGCTCCGGCGCGTTGGCCGTGCCGGCGGCATCGGACGGTCCCTCCTCGCGGATAAAGCGCGCCCGCAGTTCCAGTGCATGCGCATGCGCCTCGCGCGCGGCGGCGCGGGCGGCTTGCCAGAGGGCGGTCTGCGCCGGCGTGAGTGCCAGCGCGTCACGCAGCGCGTCGGGTGAGCCTGGCCGGCCAGGCCCGGCCGTGGCCGGCGCGCCGGTCTGCAGCGCATGGGCGGGCAAGGCCAGCGCGCACACTGCGCACAGCGCGGCAAGCGATAGCAGGGCGCGGATTGAGGGTAACAAGCGGGGTAACAAGGCTTGTGGCTGGGTCATGGGAATCTCCGTGGAACTCTTGCGGGGGAGAGGCCCGGGCCGCCGACACCATGCGGATGGCTAAAGCATAGCGGGGCGCCGGGCCGCCTGTGCGGGCCTGCCGGGTGCAAAGCAGCGGGTTGGCGACATGCCATCTTAAAAAGCCAGGCCCGCGTTTGCTTGAGGGCTTGGTCAGCGCGCCGAAGCAATGCCGTACAAAGCGGGCCGCCGGGCGGCGGGCTTTGTATCGCGCCTGATACAAAGCGGCCACAACGCGCCTATCAGGGCGCAACGCCGGGCTGGTAGAGTGAATCCCTGGCGGCGGCCGCTGCCCGGCCGAGCCCGATTCACCCCCGATTCGACGCAAACCTGCCGCGAACTCCGCTGCAAACCGCCGCAATAGCCTCCTGCGAAACCCGATGGATCTTTCCCCCGCTACGCCCTTGCACTTGCTGATCGTCGACGACGATCCACAGATCCGCTCCATGCTGGCCGAATACCTGGCCACCTTCGGCATCGAAGCCGATGGCGCGGAGGGTGGTGCCGCCATGCGCGCCGCGCTGGCCGTGCGCGACTACGACCTGGTGGTGCTCGACCTCTCCCTGCCCGGCGAAAACGGCCTGGCGCTTTGCCGCGAAATCCGCGAGCGCGGCGACTTGCCGGTGATCATGCTCACCGCGCGCACCGAACTGGCCGACCGCGTGGTCGGGCTGGAAGTGGGCGCCGACGACTACGTCACCAAGCCCTTCGAGATGCGCGAACTGGTGGCGCGCATCCACACCGTACTGCGCCGCAGCCGGGGCGGCGGCGTGAAGCGCCCCCCGGCGGTGGGCGGCCATGAGCTGCGATTCGGCCACTGGCGCCTCAATACCACGCTGCGGCAACTGGTGGACGGCGAGGACACCGTGGTGCCCTTGTCCAATGCCGAGTTCCGCCTGCTGCTGGCCTTTATCGAACACCCGAACCGCGTGCTCGACCGCGAACTGCTGATCAACCAGGCGCGTGGCCGCGATCTCGATGTCTTCGACCGCAGCATCGACCTGCTGGTCTCGCGCCTGCGCCAGAAGCTGCGCGACGACCCGCGCGACCCGGCGCTGATCCGTACCGTCCGAGGCGAAGGCTATGTCTTTACCGGCACCGTCGAAGGCTGAGCGCCCGGCCTGGGTGGCCCGCCATGACTCCATGTTCATCCGCCTGTTCCTGGTGATGGCGGCGATCATGCTGGCCGTCCACCTGCTCGGCGTCACGGTCATCGAGAGCATTTTTCCTCACCCTGGGCACAGCGGATTCACTTTCGTCCCCGGCGGCGAGCCTCCGCCCCCACCGCCGGGCGAACCGGGCCGCGGGGGAGTCCCCCCGTCCGGCGCCGAAGCGGGCACGGGCAGCAGCGAAGGCGGTCCGCCGCCGCCACGCCGGCCGCGCGGCAGCCGTGGCTTTGGCCCACCCCGGCTGGGGCTGCTGTTCCAGCTTGCCGCCATCGTGGCTGCGTCGTGGGTGGGAGCGCGCCTGCTGGCCAGGCCCGTCCAGCGCCTTGCCAGCAGCGCCAGCCGGCTGGCCCAGGACGTGCACGCGCCGCCGCTGGACGAGGACAGCGGCCCGGCCGAGGCCCGCGACGCCGCCAAAGCCTTCAACCATATGCAGCAGCGCATCCGCACCCAGCTGGCGCAGCAATCGCGTTTCCTGGCCGCGGTGTCCCACGACCTGCGCACGCCGCTGACGCGCATGAGCCTGCGTATCGAAGGGGTCGACGACAACCAGGTGCGCTATCGCCTGCGCCAGGACCTCGCCGAGATGAACGGGCTGATCGATGCCACGCTGTATTACCTGCGCGAGCGCGACGGCGCCGCCGCGCCGCGCCAGCGGGTGGATGTGCATGCCCTGTTGCAGGCGGTGGTGGACGACGCCACGGAGATTGGCCAGGACGTCAGCCTGTCCGGCGGCGCGGAGCCCTTGCTGGCCTATCCGGCCGAACTGCGCCGGGCCGTGGTCAACCTGGTGGAAAACGCACACCGCTACGGCGGAAGCGCACGCATCGCGCTGGCCGACAGCGCCGAGCGCGTGGTCATCGACGTCTGCGACGACGGCCCCGGCATTCCGCCGGAAGAAATGGCGCGCGTGCTGGAGCCGTTCTACCGGCTCGAATCCTCGCGCAACCGCGCGACGGGCGGGGTCGGCATGGGCCTGTCGATCGCCGCGGATATCGTCTCGCGCCACGGTGGCGAACTGAGCCTGGCCAACCGGCCGGAGGGCGGGCTGCGCGTGCGGATCGTGCTGCCGCGGGCCTGAGCGCCGGCTAGCGCGCGGCCGCGACCGTTCAGCGGGCCGTTCCGCTGCCCATCGCCGCGAGCTGCACGTATTGCGAGCCGCGCGAGCCGCGCGTGAAATCCAACACGAAATCGCCCACGTCGACGCGGGCCTGCAGGGCACGCCGCAGGTCGGCCGGCGTGGCGGCGCGCGGCGCGGACAACGCAGTCCGCACCAGCCAGGCCGCGCCGATGTAGCCAGCCAGCGTGCCGGGTGAAGCGGGCTCGTCCAGGAACTGCTTCATCCGGCCCACGTGCTCCTTGACCACGCGCAGGGTCAGGTCCTGCGGACCCGGCGCAATCTGCGTCAGCACGATGCCGCCGTTATAGCCGGCGCCGAGGATCTCGCGCGCCGCCAGCGGGTTGACAGCGGACAAGCCCACCAGGAAGCCGTACCACCCCCGCGCGGCCAGCGCACGGCCGAGATTGCCGTAGGCCAGCGTGTCGCCGGCCACGATCACCGCCGCCGGACGCGCCGCGGCGATGCGCGCCGCCGCCGCGCCGCCGTCGTTGCCCTTGCCGGCTTCCAGCGTCAGCGCTTGCAGGCCAGGCTCCTGCTCCAGCTGGCGCCGCCACGGCGTGCCGGCGGCCAGGCTTCCGGCAGCGAAATCCGGTGCCACGGCCAACGCCAGCTGCTTGAGCCCGTAGCTGCGCAACTGGTGAATCGCCGCATCCAGTTCGGCGCGGTAGTCGGCCCGCGTGTACCAGACATGATCGGCCGCGAGCGACAACCCCGATAAGGGCGCGACGATCTGCACGCCGCGCCGGGCCAGCTCGGGCGAAGCGGCCAGCACGGGCAACAAGGCGTCGCTGGGACCGAACAGGAGTTCGGCGCGCTCGCCGTCGACCAGCGACAGCGCCTGCGCGGTGGCCGCGCGCGGATCGGTTTCGACTTCCCGCACCACGTGCACTACGCGCGGCTCGCGCGCGCCGGCGTTGGCCGCGTCGAACATGACCTTGGCGCCGGCCAGGTAGTCGCGTGCGAGATCGGCCTGCGCGCCGCCGCGATCCACCAGGTGGCCAATCACCAGCGGGCGTCGCGGGGGCGATTGCGCCAGCAACGTGGCGGGCGCCAGCATAGCGCTGCCGAGGGCAGCCAGCAGGCGGCGGCGCGGCAGTTGTGGCGCGTAATGCGCCTGCGCAATCAGGGGAGAAGCGTGCATGGGGGCCGAAGGGACGGATTGAGCCGGGTGGATGGAAAGCCGGCAAGCGCGGGGCAGCCTACCCGGTCCAGGTGACGCTGGCATGACGCGGCGCACGCTTGTGACCGCCTGGCCGCTGGTGGCCCGCCAAGGGCCCTGGTGTCATGGGCCATGACTTGACGCCGGTCAACGCGCGCAGGGGCGGCCCCCACTACGATGAGCCATCCAATCCACCACGAAGGCCGCCCCATGGCTGAGCTCGCCCGCGCCACCGCAACCGTCCCCGTTTCCATTGCCAGTCCGCCGAACACCTGCTCCGGCAATTGCGGCGCCGCCTGCAAGAGCAAGCAGCCGGGCCGCGCCGCCTCGGCACCGGACCGGCATGCCTTGTCGGACTTCCGCGCGCTGGCCGGCCGCATGGACATCAACGGCCCGCGCTACACCTCCTACCCCACGGCGGACCGCTTCCATGGCGGCTTTGGCGAGCAGGACTACCGGCGGGCACTAGCCGAATGCGCGGCCAGCGCCGGCGTGGATGCCGGCCGGCAGCCGCCCTTGTCGCTCTATGTGCATGTGCCGTTTTGCGAGAACATTTGCTACTACTGCGGCTGCAACAAGATCATTACCAAAGACCATCGCCGCAGCGCCCGCTATGTGGATTACCTGGCGCGCGAGATGGCGCTGGTGGCGCAACAACTCGGCACGCGGCGCGAGGTGGTGCAATCGCACTGGGGCGGCGGTACGCCGACCTTCCTCGATCCGGCGGAGATGCGCCGCGTGATGGATGCCTTGCACCAGCATTTCAACCTGCTGCCCGAGGGCGAGCACTCCATCGAGATCGACCCGCGCCGGATCGGCGACGCGCAGATGGCGCTGCTGGCCGAACTCGGCTTCAACCGCATCAGCCTGGGCGTGCAGGATTTCGATGCCGAGGTGCAGCAAGCGATCCACCGCGTGCAATCGCAGGCCGAAACCCGGACAGTGGTCGACGCCGCGCGTCGGCTCGGCTTCCGCTCGGTCAGCATGGACCTGATCTACGGCCTGCCGCACCAGACCACGGCGCGCTTCGCCGCCACCGTGGAGCAAGTGCTGGCGATGCGCCCGGACCGGCTCTCCGTGTATAGCTATGCGCACTTGCCGCACGTGTTCAAGCCCCAACGGCGCATCGACGAGCGCGCGCTGCCGGCGCCCGCCGAAAAACTCGACATCCTGGTCGGCACCATCGAACAGCTCACCGCCGCGGGCTATGTCTACATCGGCATGGATCACTTCGCGCTGCCGGACGACGCGCTCGCCGTGGCCCAGCGCGAGGGCCGGCTGCAGCGCAACTTTCAGGGCTATTCCACCCACGCCGGCTATGACCAGCTTGGATTTGGCGTCTCGTCGATCGGCGCGGTGGCGGGCCGCTATGTACAGAACGCGCGCACGCTGGACGATTATTACCGCGTGCTCGACGGCGGCGTGCTGCCGGTGATGCGCGGCTTCGCCATGCGCGATGAAGATCACTTGCGGCGTGAGGTCATCGGTGCGTTGATGTGCAACGGCGTGCTCGATATTGCAGCGGTGGAAGCCCGGCATCGCATCGACTTTGCCGCGCACTTCGCTGGCGAGATGGCGGACCTGGCGCGGCTCGCCGGGGACGGCCTTGTGCTATGCGAGCCCGGCCGGATCGAAGTGACCCCGCTGGGCCGCTTGCTGGTGCGCCGGCTGGCGATGGTCTTCGACGGCTTCCTGCGCGAAGACGCGCGGCGGGCTGCGGACGCGATGCCGGCAGTGGCACCAGCGGGAACCCCGAGCGCTGATGCAGGTACGCCGCTACCGGCGCCGCTGCGCTACTCGCGCGTAGTCTGAGCCACTGACGCCTGGCACAGGCAAACAAAAAGCCCGCGGCACGCCGCGGGCTTTTTGTTCTCCGGGTCCGTTCCACCGCTTGCGCCGTGGTGGCCCCGGGATGATTTCCGGCCGGTTACTTCGACGCGTTGGCCATGTAGTCGACCGCTGCGATCACGTCGGCGTCCGGGCCGGCGTAGCCGCCCTTCGGCGGCATCACGCCCTTGCCCTTCAGGGCGAAGGCGTGAACGGCGTCCATGCCTTCCTTCAGGCGCGGCGCCCAGGCAGCCTTGTCGCCCAGCTTCGGCGCGCCGGCAACACCGGCGGCGTGGCAGGCGGCGCAGACCTGGTCGTAGACCTTCTTACCCACTTCGGCGGAAGCCGGCGCTGCTGCAGCAGCCGGCGCAGCAGCCGGTGCGGCTGCAGCAGCGGGAACTGCCGGGGCTGCTGCGGCGGCATCCGAGGCAGCGGCGGTAGCCGGAGCGGCGGCAGCGGGCGCTGCGGGTTCCGGGAACTTGGCACCGCCGGCGTCGGCCATGTAGACCACGGCACGGCCCAGTTCGTAGTCGCTGTAATCGTCGGCGGTGGTGCCGGCGCGGGCTTGCATGGCGCCCTTGCCGTGCAGCACGGAGTTCAGCAGGCCGGTGAAGCCCTGGCCGATACGCGGAGCCCAGTCGCCGGCGGTGCCGTACTTGGGCGCACCGGCAGCACCGGTGGCGTGGCACGCGGCGCAGACTTCCTTGTAGACCTGTTCGCCCGTCTTATAGACGCGCGCTGCATTCGGATCCTTCAGTTCGAGCGAGGCGACCGGCTTGATGCGGTCATTGACGGCTTCCACGGTAGCGGTGGAGCCCGCGCCTTCCTTGGCGCCGTGTCCGACAAAATTGACCAGCAGGATGATCACGATGATTGGCACCAGGAAGGCGGCAATCACCACAGCGATCAGCTGCTTGGGGGTCTTGATGGGAGACTCGTGTTCGTCGTGTGCGTTGTGGACGTCGCTCATACTCAACTCTCAATTTGCAGGAAACCTGTGGCCGCTCGCGATCGGCTGCTTATGTGGCCGCTTGCTCGGTGGCCAATTCCCCCTGGCCAATTGCGTGCATCGGACTGTTATCCGGCGTCAACTGTCCCCAACGGGGCCAGCCAACAGGGTGCGCCACCTCTGTCCACCGAACTGATGTGGACGTTGCGCAGCCCCGTTTTTGCACAAATAACTCGCGATTATAGCCTCAAAGGCCTATGGCATGAGGCAAAAGCGGCTTGGAAGAGACGTCGCCACGCCACCCTGATTGAGCCGGACATGGACGTCCGCGAACAAACACGGTATCCTATGCGACTTTCCGGCAGCGGCACTCGCGCGCTGCCAGCGAAGTACCCCGTCATACCCTGTGCGCCCGTAGCTCAATGGATAGAGTACTGCCCTCCGAAGGCAGGGGTTGCTGGTTCGATCCCAGCCGGGCGCACCAAGATTCCACCTGGCAGTTGCTGCCACGGCAATGCTGTGTCGTTACCCCAAAACATGGCAGAAATGCCAAGTTATAGTTCCGCGCAGTGCGTTATGCGACACAATATATGGTGGGGCGCGTGGAGGCGACGTATAGGGAGCGGGCAGACCTGAAGTGGCAGCCTAGCGCCGCACTTCCCCCCGCCCCCTCTGTGGGCTATACGCCCCTTGCTAAGCGGTAGGCTTCCGCCGCTTCACTGTGCCGAAAACTCACACCAGTTGACTCCAGCACGGCCAGTACTTTTCGCCGCGAAGGATGAACCCCTTTCGCAACCAATTCCTCGTGCGCTTGCCGGTACTGTTTGTATTTTGTTAGCCGGCGCTCGGTTGCTGCTTTTCGTCGTCTGCGTTGCCAACGTGACACGAGTCTTGCAGCTAGCTCAGGATGGCTTCTTTTCAAAAACTTATCTGAGACGTTCATTGCCCTGGCGGCTTCCCTAAGAGTCGGACAGTGTTCACTTCGCAGCATTGCCTCCAAAGCTTCTCCGACTTCGTGCCTGTCGACCTTTTTGGTCGGCAGCCTCTTGGATTGCAATCTGAGAGGGGCCTGCCTCACTGCAAGTCGCGGCACGACTTCATTTCCGAGGAGTACATCGGAGATTAAGCAATCGAACGTCTGCGCCATTCGGACAATCGCGGGAAATGATGGCTTGATGTGGCCGTGCATCCAGCCGTGCAGGTTGGTCTTCGTTGTTCCAATTGCATCCGCGAGTGCTTTGGCGTTCCCCTGCGTGACACTCTGGCAAATGTGCCGCAAAAAGCTCGACACTCCCCCATCAGCGGGATTTGACCGGCCCAACCACCGCGCATGGTCAAGGAATTCGCCCACCCGTGTGGCTATATCGACCTCGTCAGATGAGGCTGCTTCGGCGGCCAGCGTGGCGAATTCCACTTCGCAATCGCTGCAGACGCCAGGGACGAATCGACGTCCGGGCGTAGTCTTTGAGTTGGCCCGACAGTCCGGACATCCCTCCATCAAGCATGTTCGATGAAACGGGCACGCAATCACGGCGCGGATACTCCAGAGCAGGCGGTTGTACATTGGCCGACCTTGCCTAATGTCATCTCCGTAGCAAAGAGGGCAAAAGCGTTGTTTGGGCGCAAGTAGCTGTGCATCCGGGAGAATATGCCGAAGCGAGAGCAGCGTGAGCATAGTGAGATTCGTTTTCTGGGTCAGCTCAATCAGCGCGGAACTCCATTCCTGCGCAGCTTTACCTTTGCCCCTCACCGCTGACGCGCACCACGCTTCCGCCACATCTTCTACCTTCACTCCGGTTCTGCGCGCAATAATTGGTGCAACGAGCTTTCCCGCGACGGTCGCAGGTTGAAGTGAGTGAACTTCGCAGACTCGCATGTAGTAACTAACCAGGTCTTCGATAGTCGAGCCGTCAAAGCCCTCGAAGGCAAGGCCACAAAGCGCAGAGCGCGACCGAAGGCTCTTCGGCCAAAGTGAAACAACATCGAGTTGGGCCGTGGCCAGCGTACTGAACTCTCTCATTTGGCTTAGCCCCGCCCATTGAATTCATCAGCAAGCTTTGCTCGGATATCACTTTCCTTGGCGTACTTGGGCTTGCTGCTGGTGGAGAGGTAGCGTTTGATATCCTCTTCTCCTCGCAGGATGTCAGCAAGAATCGTCTCGCGTTTTGCTTCGCTCGGCATTGCGTTCCAAAGATAGTTGTCGTTCCACTCTCCGTCATTCTCGGCGGCCTCCAGGACCGCAGCCATTACAGTGTCGCAGGTCAATCCCCCCAGCCCACAGCAGCCGTCAAACAGGTCGGCCACGAACCGCATAAGATTCGGCGTTATTGGCAGCGGCACAGCCTGTTGCAGTGAGTGCACAAACCTCCCGAAGTCCTTTGTATCCGCCTCGGTGAAGCGCGGAAAGTGGACCACGTTCACCCGTCGAGCCAGTTGAGCTGCAGTGTTGATAATTCGTTCTGAGCCATAGGCGCCGAGCATGAGTAGGTTCATGCCGCCGCCATTGGCAAGCGATTTCAGGAAATTGCCGTAATCAAGAGGGTCCGCCTTGGAATCTACGAAATGGCCGCATTCATCCAATAGCAGATGTCGAAGTTTGCGAAATCTAGCGGAACGCTCAAACGAGTAACGCAGTCCAGGGCTCTTGTTGAAGATGGGAGCGCCGCTCGCGTCGGGCACAGACGGACCGTCGAAGCTTCGTTCGTCCAGAAGAGGCTCATGCAGCGCGATACCGCATCTGCGATGAAAGAGCGGCCAGTCCAATTCGCCGCCCACGGCTGCGGGAACCTCAACGTACGCAGCCGGAATGCAACTCGGGTCCTCATTAATTTCCAGTGCGTACCTTTCATACATTTCATCCATTACGGCCTGCGCGAGCGTCGTTTTGCCAACACCAGTAGGTCCCACTACCACCGTGATGGAAACGCCAGTGCCTGGAGTTAGGAGTCGCATTACCGCTTGATTTACTGCAGCCATTTTCGGATGCAGGAATCGTTGTTGCTTCATGTACTTGTTTTTGAGTTCACCACTGCCTCGAATGGCCTGTTCCTTGCTTATGTAATTTCGCTGCATTTCTAAAAAACCTCATATATATCGCCGGGCGTCCAGTTCCCGAAATCACGAACCACCTTGGGGGGCGGTGGAACTGTTGCATCGCTCTCCTGGGCCGGTCCTGCAACGGGCCAGTCCGGTGCGCCAATTTCGACGGCCCCCATTTCTAAATCGTCGTACACACGATTAATTCCGAATTCGTCAGGAGCGGCTGCGCTTGCGTTACGAGGCAGGTTGTTGAACGCAACAACTCGACGAATATCCTCTTCGGTGACTTGCCTATTAACGAGCTTGAGAGTTGCTCGCAACTCCTCCATGAGATAGCGCAGCTCGACTTGCGTCATTCGCTTCGCATATTGAAACAATCGGCAGATGCATTGAACCCACTCGGAGCCGATTCGGACGAACGCAATAGCGGCATTCCACGGGTCAAGTCGGACCTCGAAATCTTCCTTGTGATGTCGTCTGTCCGCAAAGTCGTTGCACCAGTAGTACAAGTGGCCGATTTTTACGCCACGCTGTGAATCGACGCGGCGTTTTTCTCCCTTGACGGGAGGAACGCATGTGATGATGCGGAACCGCTGGTCATAGGCAACCAGTCGATTGAGTCTCCAGCCTGTCTCGTGGAATCGACGTTCCATATAGGCAAGCGGAGTATCGTTATGTGCAGGATGAATTCGTTTACCATATATCTCCATGAAGTAGTAGTCGAGGAGGGCATGTAGTTGCGGGAACGTCGGTGCATCTGCATTAATCGGATTGACGCTCCGTGTGAGTTTGCGAACGTTCTGCAACGCTTTGGTGTTCCCTACCAGGTTGTGAATGAGGTCGGTGTTGGTTGTCCCGAATAATCTCTCGCACACCCCTCCGAAGCGAGACTGATGGGGGGGGCGATGGCGCTTCGAAGTGTTGGTTGCATCGAGCAATAAGTCCAACGCGTTGGAGTGAAACTCCTTGCCATTGTCCAAAATAAGCATCGAGGGCATACGCTTGAATCGTCGTACGATGTCACGGCATAGCATCATGCAACTCACGGCGCTTGGTGCATGAATGCTTAAATAGAAGCCTATGACCAACCGAGATTCAGCGTCTATTGCGATGGACAGCCATGGTCGCTTGCGATAAAGCTTGCCACCCTTGCTTCGTAGCGTTACATAGACATCAAGTTGCGTATGGTCCATATGGACATACTGAAACGGTCGTCCACCATGAAGCTTTTCTTCGGCATACAAATACCATACAGCTGGGTCTTCGTTATACGCGTAACGACTGCCAAGACGACGTAATGTCGATTTCCTACTGCCATACGCTTTGTAGAAAGAGCGACGGGAGCAAGGTTTAATCACCCTCAGTCGACATATCTCAACGAATCGATTGAACGCATTTGACGTTAGCGGGTTGGTTGCAGTGTTGTCAGCATCGGATAGCTTGGCAATGACCTCGAGGACCTCTTTTGACAGACGGCAGCCTCGTCTGCCCCGTCGTTTGGTTTTCGGTGCGAGGGCTAATATTTGTTCCCAATCTGACGGCCCGGCTTCCCGCATTGCCTTACGGAAGCGGCTGAGTGTGCGTGGCGCCCATTGCGAGGACACAGGACCCCGTGCTGAGGCTCTAGCGGCGGCCAGTCGCGCCTTTCCGTCCAAAATATCCTGCTTGGATAGCGCAGCGCATCGATGCCAAACGGGTTCGCCGAGAACAACAGGACTAATGACCGTAATGCGCTCCTGCTCAACCATGCGGCTGAGCAGTGATGTTGGCAGCTCTACGACGTTGCCGTTATCGTCAGCGATGACTATCTGGTCATTGCCGAGCATCTTGACGGTATGCTTTGTGTCGCCATACCGCAGCTCGGTTCCAATGGTGATGTTGCGGTCAAGAGACTCCTCAGTAAGGTGAGACGCTGGCCGCATCGCCTTAACCATATCCAGGTGCTCACGAGACGCGCAGATGACGGTTTGATGCTGGTCAGAGATATCGTCATATGTCAGGTCAACAAACACGAGACGGTCCGCGACCGCTTTGTATATGTCGTCCATGCTGAAGCCGGCTACCGGCGTCTTAAGGAATAGGGCCTCTGTGTCATTGAGCGTTGCCCCTATTGATGTTGCAAAGCTAGCAAGTTCGGCGAGCGACAGAACAGCGCTTGAGGCGAACACGCTCTTGAGTGCCGCTATTGCACTGTCGCTTATCGGCGGCGGATTGCTAGAGCGATAATCCGCTAGAAATTCGACATTCTCAATGAGCCTAGGATTGTGTTCATCTGACGTTCGAATCCGATAGTGAAGTCCCAACTGCGCAAAGTACTCCTCGCGCTCGGGGCAGCGCCAACCATCCTCGCTGCGAACGTAGCGATGGGGGTGCGTCCCCCCCAACCTGACCATTTCGCTGGGGGTTTTCCATTCCTCGAGGAGGATGCCAGAAGAGGTGATTCTGAGAATGTCAGGCGTGCACGGTGTCGGCGTCGAATACGTAGAAGCGGTAGCAGCGTTGTTCGCGACCGTGGTTCGACGTACCGTCAAATGAATGGTCCGAGTCGGGGGCTGACAATAAAACTCGAGGGTCTCCTCATCGTAGTCGTATTGAACGACCGCTCCGTATTCCGGTCTGCGGCTCTCAGTGGGTACCCAGCGCTGCATCTTCACGCTTTGATAGCGCGTAATGACATTGCCATTGAAGGACGTCATTTGCCGCGCGGGAGCACTCTTTCTCGCCTCCCGCACGTACGCCCTGCCCGCATCCGGTATGTGGAGTTTGTCAAACAGGTCGGCTAGGTCAGTCGAGTTCAGCATCGCGCGACCCTGTGGATAGTAGGCAGTACTGAAGTGCTGCCAAGCGGAAAGGGATGCCGGTGAGACGGGCATTTGCGTTCACGGCAAGTTGGAGCCGCAAATCGACGGCTATACGGGCGCGTTGTTGCATCGCAGGGCGGCCATGGCTGTAGCCGAGTGGCGAACCTTTCGGCAAGGTCCAAGGAAAGCGCTGTCTTTCCCGTGAGCAATTGCTCCACGGGACGGACAAACCACTCGAATAACAATGTTCTGATGGGCAAGCAATCCAGTGACAAGGGTCTCAGGATTGCCGCAGCTCTTGCCAATTACCGAGCGTGACGCCGGATAAATAGGCAGCGCCTCTCGGCCTTATAGCGATGCGGCTGAGTTGATTTTCGAAAGCGGCAGGCCTGCTGGCGAGAAGCTAACGAGTTGTCGGAGGGGGGGAGAGGAGATGGGTTCACGGCGGTCGTTCTTGCGTTGGCGCCCGTCCCGTAAGGGCGAGCGAGGTCCACTTGACACCGAGATACTTTTGTGAGATATTACGCGCGCGTACTCGAACACGCAGGTTTCTCTCACAAGAGATGCCTCGGGGGCAAGACTAGGTCGCACTGGTCCTGCCCCTTTTTCCGTTTACGGTGCCGCAAATATGCGGCAGGGCGAGTCCCAGTGCACTGGTTTCTAACAATTAAGCCCGTCGGCGGTTCGCATTCGCCGACAAACTGCATTTGTCGGGCAGCATCCTAGCGCCATCCAGGCGTTAACGGCAATACCCTCGCTGGTTACAAACGAGGGGTTGGAGCGGCACGTCAGCATCCATTGTTTAAATTAATTGCAGCAGCTTTTTTAATCGCAATCAGGAAGAGCCAAAGAAGGTGGCCGCTCTCCTTACGTAATTCAGCGCATTTCGACAGACAATACCTTCGTTCGGCGACAGCAGTACGGCATGCTCTAGGCACCAATCCGGAAATTGCGTATCGGTATGGTCAAGTATGAACCATGCCTTTGGGCGCCTTCTCTTTAAAGCAAGCTCGATGAGTTGACTTCTATCCGCCTTGGATAAAATCGACTCCGTAATCTCCGAGCTAGAAAAGATAGAATCAACCACCAGCACCGACAGTTCCGGTGTAAGTAATTGTTTTGCAACGATAAATCCAAAGTCAAGTACCTTTCGACTCGTTAGTACAAGTGAGCAACTTGGCAGTGATTTTATGCATTCCGACAGAATCGTTGAGCCATTGCGCATGGATTGACGAAGCTGTAACGAGTCTTCTATCGTTAGCGCAGACGGACTTCGTGCGGTTGGGGTAAGTACCCCATCGAAGTTTAAATAAATTTCCACACCTTGCATGTCGATTTTCCAGATATTAATATGTAATTAACTTCTTTCGCTTGTAAAAAATGCGGCGTCTACACTTTAAAAGTAGAAGAATTCTTATAAAAATAAGTCCGCTCATCGCGTAGAGAAATGCGTCTCGATTTTTCACTAAGAAATGTGTCGATGTTGCGCACGCGCGACGCTAAAATCAGCTAAATATACTAAACTGTGAGTAGACTCACAAAAGCCCATAAATTTCGCTTGACTTTTATTTTGGCGTCTTGGCGACGCGCGCTAGCGTCGCTCCCAGTTCCCGGCAAGTCTCCGAATCACTTAATCCGGTCAATGGATTTGGACGAGTTAATCTCCAGCGCTCTTCCGCTGGCCAACGTTCCTCGCGGTCGTCGACCGCGCACCAGGCAGCAAGCTGATTTCGCTGCACATAGCGCGCTACGACCTCGTAGGAGTAGGCTATGCGGTTCGCTCCGGAGAACCGGAGCTCTACAAGGGGGTCGGTCGCTCCCACAACGCGACTACCAAGTGCGCGGGGCATCCTGCTGACAATGTCTTGAACGGACATTTGCAGTAGCCAAGAACTACGTAGTACCAGAACCGCGTCGTGCTGTTCGACGAGTTCGGTGAGTGGTGACGCCCAACACCAGAATTGCTCGTCTTCGCCCTTCACTTCATGAAGCCCGACCACGCCGGCCATCGGCCTTACGATTACGCCTTCGAAGTTGAGAAAAAGATGAATATTTGTATTGTCCATTGCGAACTCCCTAGTCCCGCGCGACAGCGCTATTGGTGTACTTGTCTGCCCCGCAGGTCCGCGAGTCGTCGGCGTCGTAGTCCGCCCCGAGGAGGCGCAACAGCGCTTGCAACGTGCGTTCACTCGCGAGACCGTATGAACCGTTCAAGATGAGCGTCGAGCTCTCCAAACCTGGTAGCAATTGATTCCAGTCGGAATCCATAACTACCGGGCGCTTGGGTTCCCGTCGTCTCAAATCGTTGAGCAGCCAATCGCGCCTCGTCGGTATCGCTTTGCAACGAAATCCTAAGAGACGGTTTCCAGGGCAGGTCGCCCCAACGACTCGCTCCTGTACGGAAATTGGGAGGCAGCGCAAGGCCGAGGTGTAGCCCTCGTAGTGAACCCACCAAGTATGAAGAACAATGCGGATGGATGGATGCGCCCAAACGATTCGTTCGAGCGTTGCATTGTTTTCGAAAAAGGTATGCCCGTGCCGGCGCAGCACAGGAGGGAATCCTTTGCAGAACGTAACTTGGGCAGGATGAAGAACTCCCTCGAAACCAAGATATAAAGTCGTCGCAGACATATCGGCAACTCCGCATGGCACAGCGCGCGACCCGCTCCCCCCACATCTGAAGAAAGTGGTAATAGAATGAGTGCGCTGCCGTGTTTGTGGTATGCCGACCTTGCCGCTCTGCGGCGTGTAGTTCTACTGTTGCCAGTCGGATTTGTGCCGCCCGATTCTCTCCACCGGGACGGTATACGTCGTTTCGCCCAAAGGAATTTGAATTGACCCATACGGACACTGCATGGACCCGCCTGGCGTCACGCACCGCGCGAGGCTTCCTCGTGCGTAAAGGCGTAAGTCACGAGGAATTGCTCCGGCGGCTCGAGCGTATGGGCGTTCAGGAATCCGTGAAAGGACTCGAGGGAAAGCTCCTTAGAGGGGCATTTCGGTGCAGTTTCTTTTTACAACTCCTACGCGCTCTGGAATCTGACCACCCAGCTCATTGGAAAGCTCTATTAGCAAGCTGCGATAACTGGGACGACGCCTCAACCCGAATATTTCTGCATGAACTGCATGCGCACTCCCTGACGGCTAGCACATTAGAGAGGCGCTTACGGGCGCTCGGTATTCAATTCCGCCATTCCTCGGTAGAGCAACAGGTTGCAAGCGGGTCTTACCCTTTCACGCTCCTACTCCAGTTCTGCTTGGTCGCCCCCATCGAAGGGCTCGACCGAATAGTGGACCTCTCGGACATACGGAGCACTCTCCTGACGGCCCGCCCGAGTCAAGCTCCCCCGACAGCGCCCCCAATAGAATGACAACGTTGCATGAACGCTATCGAACAGACGTGACCGTGGACTGTGGGGGTCAACCTCAGCGGCTAGATGAACCATGAAGCCTAGGCCACTAGGCACCGTGCGGTTCTATGCTCCAAGTGGTCCGTCGCGAGGGATAACCCTCGCCATTAGCTTAGGCCAGAATACGAGAAAAGCAAGCTCGTGTCGGCAGGTTCCGTGTCGAGTTGACGAATGTGCCGCAGACGATTGTGCGCTCACCCTAGTGGCGATGAGCGACACTGGCGAGCATCGGCTATAAGGGGAGAACGAGTGCGAAATCTGCCAGTGGAAGTAGCACACTAGAGACGTGGCTAGTACCGCAGCGCCTGCGCGGCCACACTTGCGCTGGCGACGAAAACCATGCGCGTTTGCTGGCCTCATGTCAGGAGCTGAACTCAAACTCGTGGGTCCGACGCCCTATTGACGACAGAC
Organism: Cupriavidus sp. F041; assembly: GCF_057814235.1. Taxonomy (NCBI): domain Bacteria; kingdom Pseudomonadati; phylum Pseudomonadota; class Betaproteobacteria; order Burkholderiales; family Burkholderiaceae; genus Cupriavidus; species Cupriavidus sp. F041. The sequence goes on along the minus strand of NZ_JBVASY010000002.1, from coordinate 4,078,427 downwards.
GGCCATATACGACCCAACGAAATCCAATCTGTGTGAGCTAGAACTTCCATTGTTACGTCTCTTGTTCCCGTGAGTCTTTCGTCAAATACAGCGCAGAGCCCAGCGAAGCGTTCCGCTGCCTCTGCGGTCCCCGGTTCCCCGACAAGAACATAGACTCCTCCGCCATCGGTCGTCCCAGTGAGAGTGGCAGGGTCAAACTCAACGATGCGAGCAGTTGCCCAGTACCTACCAGCCTTGGAGAACCGTAAGCGCTAAATCCAGCACACCTTGAGGATTCCAGTTGTTACCGGGTAACGTTGCCGCACGGGGTGTTACCGGGTAACGATCATGAGGAGAGCAGGATGGCGCAGACGACAGCACAGCGGCAGGCCGCCTATCGGGCAAGGCGCGCGACGGCGGGCAAGGACGGCAACGGAGAGCGGCGGCTGGACATGTGGGTCAGTACGGAAGCCGACCTTGCTCTTGCACGGCTGGCGCACCGTTACGCGGTAACGAAGCGTCAGATGCTGGAGCGGCTGATCGCGCGAGCGGACGACGCGATCGTGCGCAGGCTCAATCCGGATTCGGAGCGGTGGGATCGCTATTTCAACGTCCCCCGCTAGCGCCTCGCTGTTACCGGGTAACGAGAGGCTTCTCTCAGTGTGATGGAGTTCCCGACTTGGGGGCAACGATCGACCCGCTGCTCAGGTAGGGTGCGGCGGCGCGGTTTGCTGCCGTGCAAAGTTGAACGGCAACAGGTCGCTGATGTCAGCGTTCGGCGCGCGCTGTGGCAGCTCTGTGAGCACGTGGAGCAGATAAGCATACGGCTCGACGTCACAGGCGCGGCACGTAAGCATCAGGCTGTAGATCATGGCGCTCGCCTTCGCTCCAGCGACGGTGTCTGCAAAGAGCCATGCCTTTCGCCCTGTGCAGAATGGGCGGATGTCACGCTCGACCGGGTTGTTATCGATGGGCGCACGCCCATCGATAACGTATCGGCTCAGGTATTCCCACTGGTTGCGCGCGTAGGCGATGGCCTTGCCCAGCAGGCTCTCCGGCAGTACCAGCGGTGCCTGCTGGTCCAGCCATGCCTTGAGGGCTTCCAGCAGCGGCACACTGTGCTGTTGACGCAGCCGGTACGTGTAGTTGACGCGCGTTTCGCCTTCGGGCAGCTCTTCCTTGGCGAGCGTCTCGACCTGATACAGGGCTTTGAAGTACTCGAGCGCTTTTAGCACTCGCGCGCTGGGCTTCTTCTGCCCCTTTTGCGCATCAACGAACATCCGTCTGGAATGCGCAAGACAACCGAAGTGCGTGACGCCTTCGAGGGTACGCCAGGCACTGTAGCCGTCGGTCATAAGCATGCCCTCGTAGCCTGCGAGAAACGCCTGCGGATACTCCTGCCCGCGCCCCGGCTGGTAGTCAAACAGCACCACGGGATGCTCGCAGTCCTCCGCGCTGCGGTAGACCCACATGTACGATTTGCTCTGCGCGGCTTTGCCTTCCTCCTTGAGCACCTGTACCGTCGTCTCGTCGCCATGGATTAGTGGCTGCGTCAGCAGCGTGCGGCGCAGCGCCTGGTACAGTCGGCTGTAGTGCAGTTGCGCGGGCCGGATGATCCAGTTGGCCAGCGTGCCACGGCCAACTGCAATGCCGGCGCGACCCAGCGCGTCTTCCATGCGGTACAGCGGCGTTCCATCCACGTACTTGGCGGTGGTCACCGTCGCCAGCATCGCTGGGCTTGCGTTGCTGCCCGGCAGTGGTTGCGCTGGCATCGGCGCGGTCACCACCGGCGTGCGTTCGGCATTGCGCTCGCAGTGCCGGCACGCGTATTTGAAGCGGACGTGCTGCAGTACGGAGACCTTTGCTTCGATGTGCAACTGCTCGCTGACTTCCTCGCCCAAGCGGTGCATTGCGCCCTGGCAGCACGGGCAGATCTTCTCGTCTTCGGTCAGGTCGTACTCGATACGTTGGCGCGGCAACTCCGCCGGCAGCGGCTTGCGGCCACGTTTGCGGCCTGCGGGCTTATCAGGCTCTGGCAGCCCCGTGTCCGGCGGCGCGAGCGCGTCATCCTCATCGTCGTCGGCCGGCTCCGCAGCGGCCATTTGTTCGGCTTCATCGAACACACGGTCCTTGAGCTTCTCGCTGCTTGGTGCGAAGCGTTTGGACTGCGCGAGGCGGAACTGTTCCTCAAGGAGCTTGATGCGCTCGTTCAGCTCGGCGATGTGCTGAACGTTGGCAGCAGCCCGCGCTTCAAGTTCGCGGATATAGGCCTGGGCGGCCGGCGGCAATTGGGAGAGGTCGTGTTCGTTCATGCTGAACACGATAGTGCAGCCTCCGCCCAATCTGGTATACGTCACACCGAACGACCATCAAGCCGTGTGCTGATATTTGCGCGACGGGTGCCGCTTCACGGCGTCCACGTCGATACCGTCCAGTAGCCAGTGCAACTGCTCGGTCGTGAGCTCGATCACCGCGTGCTCACGCCGCGGCCACACAAAACGGTCTTCCTCCAATCGCTTCAAAAGCATCCAGAAGCCGTTTCGGTCCCACAGTAACAGCTTGATGCGGTTGCGCCGACGGTTATGAAAGGCGTAGACGGCGCGGGCAAACGGATCAAGCTGCATCGACTGCTCGACCAGGGCAACCAACCCATTGATCCCGAGGCGGAAGTCCACCGCATTGCGGTGCAGATAGACCTGCAGGTCAGCGTCGAGCCGGAACATCAACGCGCCCCCAGCGCTTCGATCATCGCCTTCACGAGCGTGACGTCCTGCTCGCCGCATTGGAGTTCCACCGTCACGCCGTTGGGCATCCGCGCCGTGAGTACCGCGAGTGGCAGAGATGGACGCAGCGATGGTTGGGGCGAAGCAGGCGCCTCGGCCGGCAAACATTCCAGCGCCACCGGCGATTCCGAAACGCGCGTTACGCCGCTAACCTCAACGACCGGTACGAACGCTGGCAGTACAGGTTCCGCACTACCGGCCGCCGCGGCTTCTGTTGCCAATTGGTGCAGCCGAATCCACTTGCGCAACTGGTTCGTATTGATGCCGACCTTGAGCGCCATCCCCGCTACCGATACCCCTGGCCGCAGACACGTCTCGACCAGTTGGCGCTTATCCCCCGGGTCAAAGTCTCGCTTTCCGTTGGAGCGAACCCGGATCACCCTCAGCGGCGGAACTTCACATTCGGCTTCGATCATGCTTGCGTCCGCAAATAGTGGTTGCGGACGCAAGCCTGCCCACTCTCAGCCGCAAAAGCTAGGTGCGCTTAATTTCGCGCTTACGGAGAACCTGCCGACAAAGTGGCGCTCGCCCCGGTATGTTTCGAGTACGCGCCAGCTCTCAATTAGCTTGCGCTCCGAGCTAGCCGCGGCTTTTTGCAGGTTTGCTAACATGGCGAGTTAGGAACATGTTTTGGTCATTCGGTCATAGTCACTGCCGGCGTTTCCTCGGCCAGCCTATTGAACAGTACACGCCAGCGCATACCTGCTCCACTAAAGCATGAAGTACTCGTTCGTGATGTCTTTCGCGCCAGATACCTTGTTTGTCCACGTTGAGACTAGCCAGAACAACACCCACATACCCCTATCTTTTCCGGGGTAGCCGTCCAAGGCAAAGCAATGCCCGTCTTCTGTCCGTCCAATCTTGCTCTTCGCATCGAACGACACGAGGGGAGGGCTGACCCGGTAATACCCGGTACGCGCACACTTGCCAACAAAGTGCCTCGTACCGGCGTGGGTGAGCATCACGTGCCATTCCCTTAGATGAGCATCACCATTCAGGTCCTCTGGAGTTGATATCCATCGAGCCACGTGCCTCTCCTTTCCGCGTTTCCTCAGCCTCAGTGCGTAAGCGCAGAGTCACCAGAAGTCGGCGGGAAATACTTGCAGACAAGCCTATCCACAGCCATCAGATATCAAAGGCTGAATGCGTACCGGGCTAGGCCATGCAGCATCGGGCCCACGACCGACTCGCCGTTGGGCATAATGAGGGGCAGAGCTTCGCGAGACTATGCGTGGATTGCCTGCAGGGTTGGGGAGATTGTTGCCGGGTGGGGTGTAGTTCTGCTTATGGCGGCAACGTTTGCCGTGCGCCAGCGGAGCGCACGGTTGAAGTGTAGTATGTTTGTGAGCAGGTGCAAGGCCACCGCGCGAGACGCTGGCTATAGGCTCAGCTATCCACGAACGCGCATAGCACCGGCTGCTAATGCTCCCACTCTCCCGCTTTCACCATGGTTGCCACGATGCCGCCGAATGATGTTCTGACAACCTGCGTTTCATAGATATCCCTTGAGAGCCTCCGCTCCGAGAGCTCTCTGTTCAAAACGTCAAGCGCAGCGCACTCTGCAGTCATGACAACGCCGGCTTTGATGATGCGGCCCAGTACCTCGTCGGGGCAGTTCACGACGGCATCCACGGCGACAGGACCTTGCGAGCAGAGCGCGCCTATTGCGCAAGCGATGCTCCGAGCGAGTTCTGTGCTCACCCCGAGCCGTGCGGTCAACTCGACTGGGAGCTCGGTAATCTTGACGGGCATGTCGTTCTCCTGACTAAGCTGCGAATACCTTCCTGCACTGTGGGCGGACCGTGGATTGAACGGGCGTCGGCAAGACCGGTGTCTCATATCGAGTCAGCAATATTCTTCGCTCACGTCCGTGGCCTCCATGATTCCGTGATGGAGCGCCCAAAACATCCAGGCAAGCTCTGCAATCCCATCACTTCCGGGGACGCCTGACAACGCGTACTTGCGACCACTCATCGTAATACCCGTCTTCGTTGTGAAATCGAACGACACGATGTGCGAGCTAACACGCTCGCGGCAGTTTTCTACACAGTAGCCGGCAAGGTGTCTGTCACCGCCCTCCGTACGAAATACACGCCACCTAATCAGGGAGACTCTCGGTTGGACCTCTACCGGGGCGGCAAGCACAAAAGGCACGGGAAAACTCTCCATCGATGGGGATTTCATAGTAGGCGCCGCCGCCGGACACTTTCGTGACACGTCAGTGCGAGTGGCTAGCTCATTTGACAACAGGTATCCTGCCAGCGAGTGTCAGCCTGCCGGGGACAACGTTAGGTCCGCAACTTGGCCCAGGTGTTCTCGCACAATCGTGAGCCGAAACTGCAGACACGGACGATGGCGCACCTGAGGTACGAGGCACGCTTGCACGCAAGGGCTGTTGGGAGATTGTTGCCAGGGTGTAGTTCTACTTTTGGCGGCAACAGTTGAGGCGCAGGAGAGCGCTTGCAGGAAGTTTAGGCCGTCTAACGCTGATTGCAAGAGGCTGGAAGCACTCGTACCGACCTAGCCGCACATCTTGCGCGAGCACGCCGAAGCTAGTGCCACTAGGCTCGCGAGCGAGGAGGGGCCTCGAGCACCAAACGACCAGGTCTGCAGTTGGTTAGATGATACGTATGCAAACAAAGGGTAGGAGGATTGTCGCCAGAATGTAGATGCGATTATCAGACTTTCCATCTGGGCTTATTTGCAGCACCGATAGCCCCCTCGGTCTCGCTCCACTAGTTTCTATCGCCCAGTGGCAGCGTGCTAACAATCTGTTACATTTACTGGGTTCAATAGGCCGAGGACGTAATTTTCTCCTCCTTGGTCCAGATAACGCCGTTGAACATTTGGCGCGCAGTTAGCGCGCGAAGAATACGAAAAGGAAAGGGAGCGCGAAGTGGCGACCGTTGGCTACGAAGCATGTCTTGCAACTGAACAGCAACGTGTGGAATCCGCTTTGGCAGCTTACTACTTACGGTCCGACGGGCCTTTCGGTGCGGGCGCACTCCGGTACATCGACGCGTCGCCCAGCCAGTTGGCAGCGGCATTGTGCCTTGACGAGAGCTGCAACCCGGTGAAAGAGCTTGGCCGCGCCTGCGGGGGAGCGCAGGCTATGTCGCGGATGCTTGCACACGGCGTGGTTTCCCAGACCAAAGCCGCCGACACTCCAGGATTTTTCAGATTTTTGGTGATGACATGCGCCATCGTTGCGACTGCGGACAGTAACGACAAGACCCAAGAGTTTGGCGAAAACCTCGCGGTGGCATTTGACTCACCAAATATCTTCGCAAACCGGGCAGCCTTGCCGGGCTTGTGGGCCCGCCTGCAAAGCTGGTCTAGTCGCCAGCGCGAGGCAGGAGTCGCACTGCGCAAAGTGGTCCTACCGGAGCCAGGCACCGGAAAGCACCTTGGACTGACCAATGCCATAGCCTTTCCAGGATGGCGTGACGTGAGCCGTCTAAGGTCACTGCTGGAGCGGGGCAATCAATATGCCTCGATTAGCGACCCACTTGCAGCTGCGAAACTGCTGTGTCCGCAAGTGAAAAATGACATCAGGTTCTCGCCATCCATGCGACTGGCCAGTGACGAGTACGAGCAACTTTACTTCGCGAAAGCGTCCCTACTTGAACTTCATCGATTCTGGCTGGCGTTGCGCCCAGCACTCCAACTTGGCCGGACTGCGCTCAATGCCAACAGTTTGCTCCCACGGTTGGAACTCCGCTTCGGGTCGGAGGTTGAAGACGCAGAGTTGCAGTTGAACGTGGTCGATGCCAAGGGATTCCCGCACGCGGAGAAGAGACTCGAAGGTTGCGCAGATGAGGTCCTTCGACTACTGCCTAAATGGCTTGTGAAGCACGCGCTGTCTGGTGCCGGTACCTCGCTTTGTGCGGCAGTTAGCGGAGGACTGATACCGTTTCTAGAAGAGCGCTTTGGCCTATGGGTGTCCCGGTTGTCTCCGCCGGACCTGCCCGTGCGCTGTATGCTCCTAGTGGCCAAGGGGAAGAGTGAGTTTGCTCAGCAATGGAGGGCTCAAGCTACGCCAATTGGCGAAGACTGGATGTTGGCCGGTCCACTTCCTGCTCGTGAGACCCTGTCGGTCTATCAGTACCTCGGGTACAGAACTAGCGGGTTCACGACGGCACTTCCACAGGCATTACTTGTCAGCGGTGGTTTTAAGACTGCCACTGGCCTTGTCGGAAGAGTCTCGCTATTGCCGAAACTCATCGTCAACGGGCCGGGTGTGCCTTCGCTACGAGGTGGGGCGGGCGACAGCAACAAGGCTTCGCTCACTAAAGACGAGTTCCCGTTCTGGCACATAGAATCCACATGCCCTCTCGAAGGCCCATATAGGGTCTTGCTTGAAGAGGACATATTACCGGATGCCGAGCCACTTGCAGTAGAGAAGACATTATCGTTCTTTCCTGATGCCCTTGAGCACATTAGCCTTCCTTACGTCGACGATACGCGCTGGAAGGTGGTGTCGGAAACCTGCAATCATCAAGTCACACTACCTCCTACCGTAGACCCCTCTCCCACAGGGGATGATACGGTCGAATCCTGCGCGGACGCTGTCACTCGGTTTGATGATTTTTTGGAGGCCGTGTACACGGGTGGCCGCTCTGGATGGACAGAGCAAGACCTAGTATCCGCAATGCGTGAGATATTGCGCCCGGACGCACCGTCTCCTTGGGACATACTCCGCGGCCTTACGGAGAGCGGCTGGCTCGTGGAAACCTCTAACGTACAGTGGCGCGCGCGATGCTGGTGGCTGTGTCCGCCAATCCTTGTGAGAAGCAGGCTTGCCGATGATAGCGAAGCGCTCTTGTTGCGCGGCAGCGCGCCCACGACTGTGCGGCGAAGATTTGCAGAAACAGCAATCGCTGCCGGGTGCGCGGTGGAGACAAGACGAGGAGTCGGGGATTACTCGGCGCTGTCTTTGTGGGCAACGGGTACCGGGTTGTCTGCTGTTGTCGCCGAATTGGGGTGGACAGTGACAGACGCGGTTGCAGTGACGTTTCCGCCAGCTCCTCAATGCTGGCCGGTAGACACGGCCGATGAATCTCGCCACAGCCGATTCGGCAAATGGACCTGGGAGCGAGGCTCTTTCGAAAATCGGTTCACGTCTAGACTGGATATTGTTGCTATTGAGCGCTTCCGGCGCGAGCGTGGCGACAGAGAGGACCTGTTCGTCGTCTCGGAGACTGGCAACGCCACGAGATTCGTCACCGCTTCCCGCGTGGTCGCCATCACCGAGGCGTACCGACGCAAGAGCACTCATTTCTTTGAACACCGACAAAATCTTTTGGTGCGCATACCCAAGGACGGCTATTTGGTCCATGCGCTCGCTTCAGAAGCAATCACGCGAGGGGCGCGAAATTCCGGCCCTGCGTTAATCGATGGTCGCTGGACCTACGCATACCCAGCAGATTCGTTCATCGTACAAAAGGTGCGCAGATTGCTTGGTTCATCCTTTGTTACGGCGCAGTCTGCAGGAGCCGCGGAGGATGACGCGGAACTTGCGGCGAGTTCATTCGGGCATCTGCGACACCGGAAGATATTTCGTGCCGATAGTCGTGGCGCATTTCTCGCGCGTACTGAGCGAAGCTGAATGAATCTGAATGAATTGGAGTTGTGAATGGAAGAAGGGCTGTACCTGGGAAAGATAATTTACGCCGAAAAGACCTACGCTAGAGTTGAGCCTCTGGCATTTGAATCGAATGGGCGGTGGGTCGCTATAGAAGACAAGGCAGCCTTCTTTCCGCCAGACGGTAAGGCATTTTCGCCGCGTCCTCTCCATGGTGCCGAAAAAGAGAGCATATGGACCTTTCATCGTCGGGCGAATGAGCGAGCAGATAACGGCAAAGACCATTATCTCGTCGATGATGCGTGGGAGGCCGTGCAGGTCGTAGATTTATCAGCGCTGTCGATTGAGCAGGCCCGCCAGCGCATATTCAATCAGGGTGTAAGGCTTTACTCACCCCACAAGCGAGCTTACGCAATCGTTCTCTTAGCTGACCAACGGTTCTGCGACCTCGACTTTACGCTGTCAGCTGACGGGCTTTGGAACGCCGACCCCGTCTCCGCACCCGTCTGTTTGATGGCAGCCCCGGTACAATGGAAGCACGTAGGAAGCATTGACGGTCTGAGCTACATGCCTGCCGCGACCGTGCCGGAGACGCACCCAGTGAAGTTTGTGAACTGGTGCAGTGACGAAGATTTTGTAGAAAGAGTGCTTGAGCGATTCAGAAAATTTTCGCAGCAGCTCGGTGATACAAAATATGCTCCCCTCTCCAAGGAAAATGTACAGCGCATTGCTCGCGCACTTGAGGGCGCTGAGCTCATGCCCGGCGACGTCGACGACGTTGAACTTAATCTCGAACGTCTTCGGGCGGACTGGCCCGTTCTTGAGGCCAGATTCGAGGCGTCAGAGCAACTCTGTGAGTTAGTACTGGGGTCAAAAGCAGCGAAGGACGCGATAACCAAAGCCATAGCAAAAGCCGAGGAGCAGGCCGTTCAGACTATCCGACCCGTGGTCGAGCAAAGCGTCAGGCGCGAAATCGAAATAAGTCTTGCAGACGCCCTTGCACGACGTGCCGAAGTTGCTGCAGATGTCGAGTCGATTACCCATCAGCGGATGTTGTTGTCTCAAGAGCTCAACGAGATTGAACAACTCTGTGCAGAGGGACGCAAAGAGAAACAGGCACTAGCGAACAATCTACAAGAGATAGCGAATGGCTTGCGTGCGGCCTTCGAGAGCATGTCGCCACTGGAACTACCGCTCGCTAGAATCGTCGCCGAGCGTCTCGAGAGGGCACTAAGCAGGAGCGATTACCCAGGTCCCAGCCTCATACCCTCTAGCCTCGCGCCGTGGGCAAGGCCGGAAGACGTACTTGACGTGCACCTGATTCACCTCTCCGAGCTTGCGAGACGCACACAGGAGGAAGCAACTGCGCATGCTGTGAATGAAGAAGACCTGCTAATGGTTGATGCGTTCGCGCGAGCTGGTGAGCTATTGTTAATGCTTGGCCCTCAAGCGGAGTTGGCGCTGACGGCGTATGCGCGATGCGTGTCTGGGGGTGTTATTCGGTCGCTGGCTGTAGACCCGAGTGTAATTGGACTCGAAGACCTATGGCGCGTACCTGGGACCCAACAGCCGACCGCGATAGCCCACGCTTGGAACTCCGCCGCTGCCGAGCCTGACCGCCCGCATATCCTGTGCTTACGGAATCTTGATGCCGCGCCGTTTCATCTCTGGTTGGCGTCATTTAGCACCGTATTAATGTCCCCTTCAAGGCCGCGAAACCTATTGTTTTTCGCAACAGCGACTTCGACCGATGGTGCTCAGTCTTCTACACCCGCAGGCGGTGACACCTACCGGAGATGGCTAGTCCCTGTTCTTGCCGGAGTGCACAAGGACGGGCCTATTTCGGTGCTTTCATCTGTCTCTCCCAAAATTTCTCATGCTAGTCGACTGTGTCTTCCGTCAAATGCGCCCTCAGAAGAAACGATATCGACCGAATGGCTGAAACGCATCGCTGTACTGAAGGGCGCGGACCCGCATCTTGTGACACGCCTAGCACGACTGGCAGACGCGACCCGCCATACAAGCGACAAGAACCTACAGGCGTGCATCTTTAATTGGGCCGAGTTCAATAGCTCTTCGGCAAACTCAGAGAGTTTGTCGCCATGTCTTCGGGAAGGGTATGCCTCCCTTGACAGCCTCGTCAGATAAATTCAATCGAATTAATAAATATGCTAGACCCTATCGGAGCCACACACCGGATTCGCGAATTCTTCCTGTCGTACCTGGAAACGGCATTCCGTATTCGCGACAAGGACGTCCAGTCGGCCAGGCGCAAGCTTCTTAGTCTGCCGGGTACGTTGACCACCGATGAGTTTCTTGAGCCGGTGCCGAGGTACGAGCAAGCTTCGTACACAATCCAACAGCTTGTTGACCTAAAAGACAGTAACCCGCTTGAGCATTTCGATAGAAATGCAAGGCGTGCCTTTGTTGAATTAGTTCTTTCCGGACTCTTTCCGGGGCGACCATCAACCGATGGCGACATTCTTAGGGAAAGTAACGCACGGCCATATCTACACCAGTGGGAGATGCTAAGACGCGGCGTTCTCGCGGGGCATCCTGGCATTGTTACTTCCGGAACTGGCTCGGGGAAGACAGAAGCTTTCATGTTGCCCATTTTAGCCACGATAGCGGCCGAGGCCGTTCGATGGCCCGCACCGCCTAGCGAGACGACGGGCAGCCCTTGGTATCTTGACGGGAAATCGGAATTCGTTCCGCAACGGAAGGGCGAAAGTGGCAACCGCCCCAAAGCAGTGCGGGCGCTGATTATGTATCCAATGAACGCGCTTGTTGAAGACCAGATGACGCGGCTGCGACGCACGCTTGATTCTGACGAAGCTGCCGGCATTATGAACGAACGATTTCATGGAAACCGGATTTTCTTCGGACGTTACACCGGGGAAACCCCTGTAACGGGTCATCTAAATCATCCGCGTAGGGCCAATACCCCAGAGGAAAAACGCAAGCGCAAACGCCGCATGGAGGAATTGCGAGCAAAACTAACGGAGTTCTCGGAGATGCAATCCGTAGCGCGTGCGCACGACGCACGCGAACGCGCTGCAGCCAAAGAGGCGGGCGATGCCGAGCCGGAGCTTACCCGCTTCCTTTTCCCTTCGACAGACGGCAGCGAGCTCGTGAGTCGTTGGGACATGCAAGCAACGCCGCCAGACATCCTCATCACTAACACGTCAATGCTGGCGACGATGCTTGTTCGAGAGGTCGATGCGCCCATTTTCGACGCCACACGAGAGTGGCTGGAGCGCGAAGACGACGCATACTTCTTTATTGTCCTGGACGAACTGCACTTGATTCGCGGCTCTGCCGGCATGGAAGTGGTTGGCTTGCTTAGAAGCTTGTTCTCAAGGCTTGGCCTCGACCGCCCAGAGAATCGTCACAAGATTCGGGTTCTTGCCTCAAGCGCGTCCCTGCCAGACGAGGGGCCGGACGCTTCAGTTAGCTTGCAGTATCTCTTTGATTTCTTCGGTACCTTTGGCACAGCGCGTTTCAAGGGCGACAATGGCTACCGCACCGCATCGGAGTGGCATGAGGCTATAGTGCGAGGGCGGCAGGTTAGTCAGACGTTTGATGGGATGCTACCCCTCGACACAAGCCCATTCGCAGAGCTCGCTGGAGCACTAACCGTCGGTACATCCGGTTTCGCGCCGTCGCTTGCAGAACGTTCGGCGGTATTAGATGCTGCCATCTTAAGGGCGGCCGCGGCGTTAGGTGCCAACCCAGATGCCCAAGACATATCGCAGACGCTGGTCCGCGCGATAGCGGCCGCCTCTGCGGCCCTAGTATCTGCGTGCCATTCAAATGCAGGTGGAGCTCTGCGGGCAACCTCCGTGGACGACATCTCTGAAACTTTATTTGGCCTACGGGGGGAAGATGCTAAGGAAGCACTGCGTGGACTTTGCGTGCTTCGAGGCTTAGCCGACTACACGCAGGATTCTTCTACATACGCTGTCAAATTGCCTGAGGCGCTACCAAGTATTCGACTTCACGCGTTCTTTCGTAGTATCGAAGGCATGTTTGCAGCTCCATACTTTGATAGTGAAGCAAAGCTGAGATTCGACGGCCTGACTGTGGAGCGGGGGCGCACTCATACCCTCTGCGAGGATGGGGAAACACGAAGGCTTTTTGAGTTAGTTTACTGTGAAGCTTGTGGTGAGCTCTTCGTTGGCGGTCGCCGCAATGCTGAAGATGACTTGGGAACAACTGAACTGCTCACGACAGCTCCGAACCTTGAGCAACTCCCCGAGGCGGCCGCGAACACCAACTATGAGAACCTAAGCTATATACAATACGCAATATTTTGGCCGAGGACCAGCGAGCCGAAGGACGGTGAAACGACGGCGGAAGAGTGGAGCCTTGCTTCGCTCGATACACGTAACGCTGTCGTTTCGACTCGCGAGAGGGAAGTGGCCACCAGCGTATCAGGACGGCTATTCTTTTTGGGTCAAGGCGCGAAATCAACTACCGAGCAGGGGTCCGCATCACCACGGTGCTGCCCCGCTTGCGGTACTGATTACAGCAGGCGAAAGCCGGGTATGGGGGCTCTCTCCCCGCTTCGCAGCTTTCGAACAGGTTTTGCAAAGAGCTCGCAATTGTTGGCGACCGAGCTGTTTTCGGTGCTTCGAGTAAGCGGGCGCACCGCGAAGTCGGTAGTCTTTTCAGATAGCAGGCAGGACGCCGCGCGCGCGGCTTTAGACATCGAGCGCCGTCACCATCAGGACACGCGCCGGCAGCTGTTAGTTGAGGCCCTGAAGTCTGTTGCGGACGCGCGACCATCAAAATCGCAAGTGCAAGACTGGGAGAGTCAGCTTCAGCAGGCCTTTGCGGCAAGGAATTTTCCTGAAGTGGCAAGATTGTCTCAGGAGATTAGCAAGGCTCAAGAACCACACGACCCCTCCCGAGTGCCGCTTTCTGAGGTAATCGAACCAGTTATTTCGACGGAAACTAGGGAGCTTAAAACCTATCTGCAACGGCACGTCGAGCTGGGGATGCACCCGACCGACCCTGCAGGCATTGCTCCAATATTCAAGCGTCCATGGCACGAATGGGTTGTTCCGGTGGGACTGAATGGTAAGCCGGAGTGGCCAGCGCACAGCGAAAGTGGGGATGCCGGAGAGGCTCGCGCGCACATTCGAGCGGAACAACGACCGTTGACATACGAAGTACTTTTTTCGAAGACATACTTTTCTCTTGAGGAGACCGGCATCGGATATCCGTCGATGACGGCCACTCAGGAGGCGGACTCCGACCGCCTTGATGCTTACCTGCGAGTGTTTGCCGACGCTTATCGGGTTGCAGGCAACCGATGGTCAGAAGAGGCTTCGAACGTTGATAATGCACACCAATTCAGTAAACGGAGCCGCATCTATCGATTTGCGAAGGCCAGCGCGTCAGCTGCTCCGATTGCAGAGCTTGACCGACTATTGGAGCGGTTCGGGAGTCTAAATCATGCGCATGGCTTGATTGAACTGAGCGGACTTTATGTCCGCATGAGCAAGTCCGGCGACCCCTTCTATCGTTGTGCGAACTGTGGCCGTGTACATCTACACCGGGGGACCGGCTACTGCACACGCTGCTTTGAATCACTCCCAACGGAAAAAGAGGGGACTGTTGATGACTTGTGGACCTCGAACTTTCTTGCGCGCCGCACAATGCGTTTGGGCGATGGACGTGAGTCAGCCTTTCGTCTTCATTGCGAAGAGCTAACTGGCCAAACGGGGTCACCTGCAAGACGGCTGCGTGCCTTCAAAGGCATTTTTGTTGAGAAGACTGCATCCGAAGCGTTCGAGTTGCGTAAGCGTGTGGAAGAAATCGACCTACTGTCGGTAACCACGACGATGGAGGTTGGAATTGATATTGGTGCCTTGCAGGCTGTCTACCAAGCAAACATGCCGCCGCAGCGCTTCAATTACCAGCAGCGTGTTGGGCGTGCGGGACGGCGCGGGCAAGCTTTCTCGATGGTTTTGACGCTTTGCCGCAGCAGAAGTCATGACCTCCACTATTTCCGCAACCCGCAGAAGATTACGGGCGATGTGCCACCTCCGCCGTTTCTGACGACTGGCCACCTCGCAATCGGATATCGTATCGTGAGAAAAGCTTGGCTCGCAGCGGCCTTCTCCGTGCTACGTGACGAAGACGGCATTGCATATCCCGGCGATGATATTGTCGATACACACGGTGAATTTCCTCGAGCGGACGAAATTTTCTCGCCAGGTTCGCCTTGGCATGAGCGCATAGCAGGAGCGCTATCAGCTACGACTCAAACGCGCGATTCGGTAGCAAATGCTCTGTATGACGGGCAGTTGGGCCACGCCGAACGGATTGCGGTGGACATGACCCCTGCTACGTTGATAGAGCAAATGTGGGCGCTTGCGGAGGAGGGGGCAGCGAGTTCCCAGCCATTGGGTCAATTCTTGGCGGAGCAAGGCCTGCTACCAATGTATGGTATGCCGACAAGAGTGAGAGTCTTATATGTCGGTGCAGAGGAGGACGATGCGAAAGACGCAAAGTTTGCGACCGTCGACCGCGACTTGGATATTGCGGTGTACGAGTTTGCACCTGGGCGGTCGCTTATCCGAGATAAACAGAGGCACGAGTCCATTGGATTTTCCCCGACCTTGCGTGAACCTGTGAGTGGGACAACAAGGGCAGTTCGGTTTGGGTCGTGGCGGTCTGAGCGGCGATACATTGCGCATTGCGCCTGTTGTGGAGCAGTTTCTAGCCGTCCCGATGAGCCATTGACGGAAGTTCTCTGCGTTGATTGCGGTACAGCAATCGCCCCCGAAGGCTTCTTATGCTACGTGAGTCCCGTGGCATTTACGACCGACTTCCGGCCTAAGTCAGTCGAGGAGGGTGACTTGAGCCCGGTCTTTAGGCGGGTGACAACTACCGAGGCTTTGGCTGTTTCTATGAGGGCAGTTGGAGATACAAATATGTCAGTCGGCAGTGCGAGCGAAGCCCGCGTCTTGCGATTGAACGATGGCGAAGTTGATGACAGCGGAGTAGCACAGCCGTTCCAGATGGTCCCGACGGCCAAGCACAGAGTGCCCATTCCCGGAAACGGAAAATGGACACTGCCTGGACAGTACTTGACTGCTGACAACTTCGCCGCATTGAAGGCGAGGGATTTAGCTTCTCGGGAGCTCGACTTCGTTGACGAATCCGTAAGGCTGATGGCACGCAAAAGAACCGACGCTGTCTACCTAACTCCGACCAACGTTTTGGATGCGCTCGACATCGGTCGAGTCGGTCGCGACTTCTATCACACGTCTATTCGAGCTTCGCTTGTAAGTGCCACGCACTTGCTCGTGCAGCGTGCGGCGCTGGAATTGGATATTGCTCCCGAAGAGTTTGAAGCCTTGGAGCCTAGACTCAGGAATGGAAAACCACTACTGCAAATCGCTGACTTTCTGGTGAACGGCGCAGGTTTCTCAAACCGTCTAGCAGTTGGCGAAATACCGTTGGTTATTCAGCTGGCGCGGTCGATGGTTGACTCGCCTCATGACGACCCGCTCGTTGGCTCTTATTTCTCAGAGCGACACAGCAGTACGTGCTCACAAGCCTGTTACGAGTGTCTGCAACGCTACGGAAACCGGTCATATCACGGTCTGTTGGACTGGCGCCTTGGGATTTCAATGCTGCGAATTTTTCTCGACAGTTCATGGACAGCCGGTCTCGATGGCGATTGGACAAGGGCACCAGAGACAGCTGATTGGTTAAGAATGGCCTGGGAATGTGCAACAGACATAGCCAGCTTGAGTCCGGACAGGTACGAGTTGGTTTCCGCAGGCTCGCTAGGGTTGCCTTCGATACAGTTGCGGAAGAGCGGTCGACGGTTCGTGATAGTCCATCCCTTCTGGGCTAGGAGTGCAGCAACGTCCGTCGTCGGGAATGGATTTGACGGTCTGACGCTCTTCATAGACACATTTCAAGCGGCTCGACGTCCGCAGAGGGTACTGAACTCCGCCGTGGAACATGCAAAAAGGCAAGGCCTCATCTGATTGATTCGTGAGACCGAGCGTCGTATAGCAACTGAGGAAGGCGGGGGCGGCGAGTTCGCGGGTAGGCGAGTTTGGGCCCGGAAGTATTGCTGCAGCCACGGGCCGTCAAGCGTCAGCGCAGTAAAAAAGCAAATTGCCGGGAAACTCGAGTATCCTTCCGGCTGAGCTTGCGGCGGAGGCAGACAAGTCAATTTAGCGTGCGAAAAGCGCCTTTGTCCTCGCCGCGATGGCGCGTTGCCTTTCCGCAGCCAGACCTATGGAACCCCATTTTTACAATGAAATTTGCAGGGCTTTTCGCCGGAATCGGCGGCTTTGAACTCGGGCTGGGACGTGCTGGACACAGCACTGAACTGCTGTGTGACGTGAACCCCGCATCCGAGGCGGTTTTGAAACGCCATTTTGACGGAGTCGCATATCACTCCAACATCAAGACCCTGAAGTCGCTCCCCTCAAGTGTCGACGCCATTTGCGCAGGCTTCCCGTGTCAAGACTTGAGCCAGGCTGGTCGGGGGGCCGGGCTTGACGGCGAGAAGTCGGGCCTCATCTCGGAGGTTTTTCGGCTGTTGTCGCGGCGACGTATCCCAACAATTGTCATTGAGAACGTGCCATTCATGCTCCAGTTGAGCGGCGGCTCGGCGATGCGAGCAATCGCCGATGAGTTTGAGGCACGCGGATACCGTTGGGCATATCGTGTGGTGGACACGTTTGCTTTTGGCTTACCACAGCGCCGTGAGCGGGTTTTCTTTGTGGCTTCACGAGCGCTCGACCCAGCAAGTGTTCTCTTTGCCGACGAAAACGAGTTGGAGCGGCCCAAGACGGCAATCGGCGACGTAGCGCACGGATTTTATTGGACCGAAGGACTGACCGGTCTAGGGTGGGCGGTCGACAGCATCCCGACATTGAAGAATGGCTCGACGATTGGCATCCCGTCGCCACCTGCCGTACTGCTTCCGGATGGAAGAATCGTGAAGCCGAGTATACGCGACGCAGAGAGGTTGCAGGGATTTGAACAAGGGTGGACGGAGCCCGCTGAGAAAGTTGTCCGCCGGTCGTTTCGCTGGAGCTTAATCGGGAGTGCCGTTAGTGTTCCGGTCGCTCAATGGCTGGGAGAGCGACTTATGGACCCCGGGACTTACCGCAAAGACCTTGATAGCGACTTTCCGTCAGCCGGAAGAATTCCCCGGGCTGCACGTTTTGATGGCAAGCGCAGACATAAAGTATCTATCGGCGTGGACCCCGTAGGGCGTCGGCCGCCGCCGCTGTCCGATTTCTTGCTTGATGATGGCGACCCGCTCTCCTTGAGGGCCGCGCATGGATTTTTAAGTCGAACGCGGAGAGCGAAGCTAAGATTCGATTCGGCGTTTATAGCGGCGGTCGAACGGCACGTCGAGCTCTTGGGTGGCGTGGTTCCTCCGCCCGCTGCGAAAGGGATGGCTTTGAAGGTGGCATAACGTGTCTATTAGTCTGTCGGCCCTGGGGCACCGAATCGTTGTTACGAAATACGCTGTCGGGGGCCATTGGAACGCCGAGTGGTAGACTCTAGTGCGATAGCACAAGATTTATAAAATAAAGCCGCGCGGAGATTGTCGCGCGTAGACACTGCATAACGGAAGTTTTCATAATGGCCACCACGGCACGGAATCAACTACGATTCGTTACTGATGAAGACAAAATCGCGGCCGAAGAGCAGGTTCGCGAGCTTCAAACCGATGTCGATTATGAGACAAAGGAGTACACGGTCGAGCTTATAGTGCAGAAATACCTGGATGGGAAAGACGAAGATGCAAACGAGCTCTTCGTGCCCACCTATCAGCGTGATTTCGTGTGGAGTACGGAGCGGCAAAGCAAGTTCGTCGAGTCAGTAATGCTCGGTCTTCCAATACCTTACGTATTTACAGCCTCCTTGGAAAAGGACATCGATGCAGACGAGGGGCGCGTTGAAATTGTCGATGGCTCACAACGCGTTCGTACGCTGGCGGCGTTCGTATGTGACGAACTGATTCTCGATGGATTGGAAAAGCTATCCCGCCTTAATGGCTTTCGCTTCTCAGATATTGAGCTGTCTCGCCAAAGGAAGTTCAAGCGACGGCCTATACGGGTCATTGAGTTGTCTGAGAAGGCCACGGAATCCGTCAGGCGTGACATATTCGAACGCATTAATACGGGCAGTGACGAATTGAGGGCAATGGAGAAGCGGAAAGGCATCTACACTGGCCCCTTCTATGACTTCATTGCAGAATGTGCTGCTCTTCCTTTGTTTAACGAGGTTTGTCCGATTTCGTATCGCAAGCAACGGAGAGAGGAGGCGGAGGAAATGGTACTTCGCTATTTCGCATACGCTGACCGATATGAACAGTTCAGTCATAGCGTGCGGAATTTCCTCGATGGCTACTTGAAGGAGCACCAGAGTCATTTTGACAGAGCTGCGCTATTCGACCGATTTAATTCAATGCTGACCTTCGTCCGAGATAATTTTCCATTTGGGTTTCGCAAATCTCCTGGTAATTCATCGGTGCCCCGGGTCCGGTTCGAGGCAATCTCGGTTGGCGTGACTTTGGCCCTGCAAGCCAAACCTGACCTTACCGCTTCAAGTCAGAATATTACTGACTGGTTGACGTCGAGGGAATTCATGAATCATACAGTGTCGGACGCAAGTAATTCACGTCCGAAGGTCAAGGCTCGTATCGAGTTTGTCCGAGATAGGCTTTTGGGCGCATAAAATGCTCACTGTGCGCGCCGACTTTGATAAAAGATGCGGTGAAATTAAGACCTATCTTGACTGGCTTGCGAAAGTCGAGTCTGGTACTCACGACATTCCGAGCGGACTGCCATCCACGATGAAGGCCGCTGCTATGCTCCTGTTATATAACGTAGTTGAATCGACAATGACGAACGCTGTTGAGGCTGTGTTCGATGAGTTGCAGCAGCGAAAAGTGCCGTTTGATTCTCTAAGCCCCGTGCTAAAAGCTGCGGTGCTTGGGAACGTAAAAAACATCAACGCTGAAAAGCTGACTCCCAAGCTCGTCGCGATTACTACTGATATCATTAGTTGCAGTTTTGACAAGACCAAGGTTTTCAACGGCAACGTGGATTCAAGGAAGATTCGCGATACCTTGACGGACTATGGAGTGAAGAAAACCAATGCCTATGCGGAAGACCGTCTGCACGACATTATGGTTGCTCGAAACCGACTAGCGCACGGAGCAGAATCTTTTGGGGATTATGGCAAGGACCTGACCGCAGCGCAACTGATTAGGGATTACGAGTGCGTTAAGAACTTACTCGGTTCAGCACTTAATGACTTCGAGGCCTATATTGGGCAGCGTCATTATCTTTACCGTACCTGAAGCGCTTGGGAGACGCGTTTTACGCAGATTTCGATTTCCTTCTCCACCTCATGTTCCCAAAGTCGTATTACATGCCAACCAGCTTCCGTAAGCTTGCAATCGACGTGGTGGTCCCGCTCGCGGTTTCGCCTTATTTTCTCTTCCCAAAACTGCGCGTTTGCTTTTGGTTTCGTGCCATGTATGGGGCATCCATGCCAAAAGCATCCATCAACGAAGATTGCAACCTTGGCTGTAACGAAAATGATATCTGGGCGACCCGGTACCGCTCGTCCCACACGAAGGCGATAACGAAGACCGGCTCTCCAGAGTGCCTTCCGTAACCTAAGTTCTATGTCTGTCCCAGTCTGCCGCACCCGCCTCATGCGAACACTGCGTTGGTCTGGGGTGAGGATGTCGGCCATGTTTGGTGATTGCGTTTGTTTGTCTCTACATAGCGGCTGGAGGGCTTGGACCGGTTCAGCCAGTACCTTGCCAAAAATGTGCGGCCAACGGCGACAGAAAAAATCGTTATTCGGGGGCGGATGCACCAGAATATTAACCGAGCGCGCCTTCGTGTCCGCTGGCGCGCCGAGCCTGTAAGGGGCACTGCGCACAGTCGCTCCATCATGCCCGCACTAACTGCTCCAACTCGTCCAGAACTATCGGCCGAAAGCGTTCGAAGACGACCCAGTTCTTGTAATCGGCACTCCAGAAGCCTCGCCCGCGACAGATTGGCTCAACAATTTCGCGGACAGCTTGGTTTGCTGGGTGAAACACGGATATGTTGTTGAGTGGCAGTTCCCGCACAAATACGGGTACTCCCAGAATGAAGAAAGTCCACACTCCTGTTCGCTGAGACACATAAAACTCCGTGATGAAGACGGGCTCAGCGTAGGGCGCAGCAGACGGGAAGAACAGTTTCTAACAGTGAGGGGAACAGTGGGAGAGCGAAATTCTGTCCAAAAAATCAAAGGGTTAGACGCAATCGAGGCGGATGGGCGGGAAAATGAGGCGACTGAGCAAGTGCGTATTCCGGCTGAGCGTGACCAGTGATTCCGGATTATCGTGACCGGTGATTCCGGCATCGTGACCAGCATTTCCGGCTGATCGTGACCGGTCTTTCCGGCGATCGTGACCAGCCCGCTGAGGCGTCATCCGCCGCCGATTTCGCGGTGTCTGCCTCGGGATGATCGGCGTGGAGATGTTGCGTATTGTTCAACCCCGGTTGTGGATAACCTTCCCCGTTTTTACACGGAGAAGCGATGCCCACACCCCCAATGACGATACGCATGATCAAAGACGTGTTACGACTCAAGCATGAGTCTCAGCTTTCACACTCTCGCATCGCGGCGACGCTGCAAATTTCCAAAGGAGTGGTATCCAAGTACGTGTCGCTCGCCGCGGATGCCGGGCTGGCATGGGACCAGCTACGTGACCTCGACGAGGCGGCGATCGCAGCGCGTCTGCTGCCCGGTTCACGTGGCAGCGCCTACGTGCCGCCGGACTATGCGCGGATACACCAGGAGTTGCGTCGCAAGGGCGTCACGCTGACGCTGCTGTGGCAGGAATATGTCGACGCCCACCCCGGCGGCAAGACCTACCGCCACACGCAATTCTGCGAGCACTACCACACGTGGGCCAAGAGCCTGAAGCGCTCGATGCGCCAGGTCCACAAGGCCGGCGAGAAGCTGTTTGTCGACTATGCTGGCCCGACCATCGCGGTGGCCGATGGCACGCGTGCCCATGTGTTCGTCGCAGCATTGGGCGCATCGAGCTACACATTCGCCTGCGCCACGCCGCGCGAGACGATGGTCGATTGGATCGGCTCGATGGTGCGCGCCCTGAGCTTTATAGGTGGCAGCCCCGACTTGATCGTGCCCGATAACCCGCGTGCCTTGATTGCCAATGCGGACCGCTATGAGCCGCGCGCCAATGACACCGTGCTCGACTTCGCGCGCCATTACGGCACGTCGGTGCTCCCGGCCCGGGCGCGGCGGCCGCAGGACAAAGCTAAGGTCGAAGTCGCGGTCCAGATAGTTGAACGTTGGATCATGGCGCGGCTGCGCCATCAGCGTTTCGAGACCGTGTACGCGGTCGACTGCGCGATCGCCGCGCTGTTGCCCACGCTGAATGACCGCCCCTTCCAGAAGCTGCCGGGCAGCCGCGCCAGCGCCTTCGCTGCATTGGACGCCCCGGCGCTGCGCCCGTTGCCGGCGATTCCCTACGAGATCGCCCAGTTCCGCACCGTCAAGGTTCATATCGACCACCACGTCGAGATCAACAAGCATCGCTACAGCGTGCCGCACGCGCTGGTCGGTCAGACGCTGGACGCCCGCATCACCTCACACGCCGTCGAACTGCTGCATCGCGGCCAGCGCGTTGCGGCCCATCTGCGCGCGACTGCGGGCGGCTTCACTACCGTGGCCGAGCATATGCCCGCCGCTCACCGCGCTCACCTCGAGTGGTCGCCGCAGCGGCTCGTCCATTGGGGCCAGCAGATCGGCGGCGCCACCGGTGCCGTCGTGCGGCGCCTGCTCGAACGGTACAAGCATCCCGAGCACGGCTACCGCTCTTGTTTAGGTCTGCTGAGTTTAGCCAAGCGTTATGGCAACGATCGCCTCGAAGCCGCCTGCGCAGTCGCTCTGGAACTGGGCGCGTATCAGTATCGCCACGTCAAGAGCGTGCTCGAAACCGACCGCGACCGGCTCGCTGCCGCGGCCCCATCCGAGTGGGTCAGTCCCGACCACGCGCATCTACGCGGCCCCAGCTACTACCAGTGACGCCGCCTGTCACCACGGCAGTCCGCGGCAGGCTGCCGCGGACTGCCTGGCCTAGCGCCTGACCGTCTGGTCGGCCTCAAGGGTGCGCTATGCCGGGCTGCGCCCGCTCTTGACTCTGCCTTCTCGCCCGGCGCCAATGACCAGGACCTCACCTCATGATGACCCATACCACTCTCGCGCAACTACGCTCGCTCAAGCTCGACGGCTTCGCCGCCGCCCTTGAAGAGCAGCTTGCCCAGCCGGCCGCCGGCGCGCTCGCCTTTGAAGAACGCCTGGCTTTGCTGATCGACCGTGAACTGCTCTGGCGCAACAACCGCAAGCTTGCCCGTCTATTGCAGCGTGCCCGGCTCAAGTATCCGCAGGCCGCCATCGAAGATCTCGATACCCGGCCGGGCCGGGGCATTGATCATAAACAGATCACCAGCCTTGTGCTGTCCGACTGGATCGCTACCGGCCACACCGTGCTCGTCGGCGGTCCGACCGGTGTCGGCAAGACCTGGCTCGCCTGCGCACTGGCGCAATACGCCTGCCGCCGTGGTCATTCCGTCGCCTACCTGCGCGTGCCCAGGCTCGCCGAGGAACTGCGTATCCTCCACGGCAGCGGCGGCTTCGGCAAATGGCTGCTGCAGATGGCCAAGACCGATCTGGTGGTGCTGGACGACTGGGCCGTTGCGCCACTGGATGCCGCCACACGTAACGATTTGCTTGAGCTCATCGACGATCGCGGCAGCAACCGCGGCATCCTCATCACCAGTCAATTACCCGTCGAGCACTGGCATGCCTGGATCGGCGATCCCACCATCGCCGATGCCATTCTCGATCGGCTGATGCACCGCATTCACCGGATCACACTGGCCGGCGACTCGTTAAGAAAGACTGCTCAAAAAATAGGCGCGGCAGGCATGGCCAACGACCTCGCATAGTCTTCCAGGGTAAAATCCGTCCCACGCAACACCTCCCGTCGACCACCGGTCACGATCGCCGGTATCGCCGGTCACGAACAACCGGAAACAGCGGTCACGATAAAACGGAATCAGCGGTCACGATGCCGGAAATGCCGGTCATGATCACCGGAATACGCAGCAAGCATCCGCGCTTGAGGCTTTTCTTGGGTTTTGCCAGCAGTACGGCCAAGGGACCAAAGCCCTTGTGGTCGCGCGCAGGCTGGCTGAAGAAACACTGGATAGGCTCATGGTGGGAAAGCCACCGACCGTTTTCAATTCGACAAATATCGCAGACCTGGTGGGGCAAAAGGTATCGGCCGACAGGGCGACTGCCTGGTTATCCAAAATCTGGAAAGACTTGGAGCAGAAGCTCGAAGAGCGCCGCACGGGATTCCAAGATACCGCTCGTCAGGCTGGCATCTCCATCTACGCTTGGCCGAAGAAGTCCACGGGGGCAGGGGGCGCAGGCAATAGCTCAACTTACTCAATTGAGTTCCTGCAACTTCCTGCAACCGACGAGAAACCGGCCTCGACGCCTTTGAGCGAGATTTCGTATGTACAGGAACTGACCCTAAAGCCCGCTTTTTGGGCAAAGCCGTTATTAGGTACCGGATTTATCTTGACCGGGTGGCGACGTACCACCTTCATCGGATTCGGTGTCGCGGTAATTGCTATTGTTGGGTTAGCGTTGCTTTGGACATGGTATGCACTAAGCGGCGCTTGGTCGTCTATTCAGGTCGGAGGTATTATGCTGCTCCTTATGTTCGCAGCGGTGGTTACCTGGCGTGGTGTGGCGATACTGCGGCCATTCTCAGAGCTACTTGACCGTCGCATTATCATGGCACCGGACGCATTGGTCTCATTCCGCGAGCTAAACGTTCAACTGGAGTTAGCCCGAGAAAAACCGACGAATGGAGAGCCATTCAAGATGATTCGCCTGGTTCGCTACTCGGCAAGATGCCGGATATGCGGAGAGACAGTGCACTTAGCCGACGGTCGCCAGGAGTTCCCTGGGAGGCTGGTCGGGCGGTGCGAGGAACACCCGACCGAGCACGTCTATTCTTTTGACAGGTACACCAAAACTGGCCGGCTTCTGCGATGAGAAATCGAGGCCCAGCAAGTGGAGCCTTAGTTTAGGGCCGTCACCTCTTCGTTGAGGAGTCGCCCACACGCCCTATGCGCGTCGTATGCTGGGAAGACTTGGAGGTCTTCGCGTTTAGCTTGCTCCTTTAACTCATCGAGAGTGTCCCGAACGATAAGATACTCGCTGTCCGAGTAAATGGGCAAACCAGGAGCGGGAATCCAGGCTGTCAACTCGATGCATTCTGGCGTCGCAAATCCAAAGGCATCTCTAGCGCGAGCCAGTCGCCACAATGCTGCTGAGGCTGTCTTAAGTCGAACTGTAGATTTGCTCTTGGGATTGATTGCAGCGTAACACGTCGCATACGCGTGACCGATGTAGTCAATGGAGAACCCGCTTGGTGAACCAGTCAAGCTGAAGTTTCGGTTGAAGCCATGTGCCAAAGACGGTGCAACGGAAAGGACCTCCTCTCTCACCGATTTGGCGAAGCGAGCTTCATGGACTGGGCGGAGCGCTGCATCGTCGGTTTGAAGGGGAGAGGGGCCTCCTTTACCCGCAAAAAGCGCGCACCGGTCGAGGGCGGCATTGACGACGCCTTCCGCATCTTCCGCGTCAATGGTGAACGCTGGTCCCAGAGCAACGCCGCCCAAAGGTGGTTGCCAACCCGAAGGTATCTTTCCGCTTGCAGACCAAGCGAGATAATCGGCAACCAAGAGCGCACCGAACGTATGACAAGCGTATCCGAGGTCTTGTGGTAAGCACCGGAGGACCTTCGATGTAACAGCACGCGCGAATACAGCGCCGTCTTGATATTCTCCAACGACGGCGATTGCTAGTGACTCGCCCGACGCATCGAGCACAAGTCTGGCGAGGCGAGCCTGCCCGCTGATAACATCCGCCGCGGGACTAGATAGCTCAAGTTGCATAAGCTGGCTCATAACGCTGGGGGCCTGACATAGGCGCCGTTCATGCCTGGGAGGTCTGGTATGCCGAGAATCCTGGTGACAACGTCACATAGCCCTGTCGCACGCTTGCACAGAAAGCTGGAGATGGCTTCCCGGAGCGCCTCATCATGAGGGATGAGCAGGTCGAACGGTATCCGATTCACCTCGGTCGCGCAAGCTGCGCAGAACTGAATAAGTGGTGCTTTGAGCTCAAATCGTTGCTTGGTGGGAAGCTGTCTGATGACGTTAAGCAGGTGATTTGGACCAGCCAGAGGCGGCGTGGAAAATAGTCCAATTCCCGCTCCACCTAGAGCTCGCTCATGGTCGATGAGTAGCAGGTTACTCCCGGGCGCGACCAATACGTTTCCTTCGTGGCGGTCGTCGTTTCCAACGAGTTCGTCGAAGACTCCAATGCGGGCGAGAAGGGGAATTTGCGCAGCGTACTGCTGTAGCAGTGCTTCCGGCTGGAGTCCGGCCAGGTTGAGAGACTGCGCGAAGCGGACCGATTGCGTGCCGAAGCAAAGGTGAACATTATTGTCGCCGAACGGCCATGCAACGGGAACAATACTTCGTGAGACTCGGACCCATAGTGGCTCGGGCGCTGGCAGTGCAAGGGCCCTGGCAAGCCATGCGCACACAGACTCCGCCGCGAATTCCTTCGCGTTCAGCAGCTTAACGTGGGCATTGAGGCATTGTGTGCGGACCGGCACCTGAACACGGCCGACTAGTACGACGTGCGACGCGCTGCCGACCGGCTCAATCGGGCGAAATTGTAGCGTGCCGGTTGCAAATGGAGAGTCAGGTAAGTGCACAATGCCTCGTCAACTCAGCGTTCTCGGCCGTCGCGCTCTCACAGCTCGCTGTACGCGGCCACAATAGGTAGTGCAAATTCACTTTGCGTACACCAAGTATAGTGTACGTGACCGAATGTCCAGCGAGCAAGGTCTTCGTTCTCGACTCCCAGAAAGCGGATTACTCTATAAGATGCTTTTTAGTCACAATTCGGTTTTGTCGTTGCAGCGCCAACGCGGCCGGAAATTTGGGCCCAAGTGGACAACGGGCGGCAAGGTCCAGGGTGCGCTGCGGAAGCGACGGAGGATGGCCGGGGCATGGCAAGGCTAGGCCGTGGGCGTCGAGGTATTTGGGCAGTGCATCCCAAATATAGCGCCGCGACTTATACGCCACAGAGTCCGCCTGAACTGGACCAGTGCTCAAAAGTTACTTCTTGTTCAGGCCGTCATCGGACTGCCCTTGGCCGCCAGCGGTCGTCTGGCAAAAAGAGTAGTAAAATCAGGCACTTGGCCCCGCTTTAGTCGATACGCCACTTTATGGGTAGATTGGCTATTTTTGCGCCACGTTATGGGTGACCGGAGGACGATTTGGGTGTGCCTCAACGCTCACAATCCGACTTCCTGGCGCCAAGTTATGGGTGCCCGCAAACGCCAAGTTATGGGTAACGCCACAAATGCGGTGGCGTTAAGCATCAAATGGCCGAAATGACGGCTTATGCTTACGCCCGGTGACCTATGAGGCCATCGGAAACGCGCTAACTCTCCACTGATTGGCTCCCGAAGAGGTGTCTTCGTCCGGCGCGAGCCAGTACGCCCCGGGGGCCTCGCGCCAGCCCAGACGAATCCCCATGTTCGACAGTTCGACCAGAACTCTCCGGCGAGTAGGCGACTGTCCCCGTTTCACAAGATCTCGATGAGCTTGGCGGTAGGCGTCCACATTAGCCCGGGTGCGATCGGCTGTTTCCGCGCGTCTCGCTTTGGCACGAGCGCAATCGATCGATCCGGCCGGGAAATCTGGGCCCTCACTGCATTGCTATTCCGTCGGCTCTGGCGTCGCCTTGATGATCTCCTCCAGTTGTTCGCTCATTGGAATGCCCAGCCGCTCACCGGTCGGCAACCGGTTCAGGAACCACTGCTTGTACAGGCGATCGAGCTCGCCCGACGTGCCCAGCTTGCGCACGGCCTTGTCGACGACGGCGGCGAATTCCGGGTCGCCCTTGCGCAGCATGATGCCGTAGGGGTCGTAGGAGAGAAACTCGCGGGTAACGTCGTACTGGCTGCGCGTGCCGTATTTGGCCAGGAAGCCATACAGCAGGATATCGTCGCCCGCATAGGCGTCGGCGCCGCGATGCCGCAGGACCTCGAAAGCGTCGACATGGTCGCGAGCGCGGATGATCTTCAGGCCGAGATTGAAGCGCGTGGACAATTGCTCGATGGCCTCCACGTTGGTCGTGCCAGCCGTAGCAACCACCGTCTTGCCCTTCAGGTCGCGGAATGACTTGATCGGCGAACCGTGCGGCACCATCAGTTTGGTCCCCGCCAGGAAGATCACGGGCGAGAACGCGACGCGCTGCTGCCGCTCGGCGTTGCGTGTCGTGGAGCCGCACTCGAGATCGATCTTGCCGGAAACAATCGCATCGAAGCGGCTCTCGGATGTCACCGGCACCCACTTGATCGTCAGGTCGCGACCGACCTCTTCCCCCGCAGCCTCGACGATCGACGCGCAGATGTCGATCGAATACCCGATCGGCCTGCCGATCTGGTTCAGGTAGGAAAACGGCAATGAGGATTCCCGGTAGCCGATGATGAGAGCACCCGTTTCCCTTGCCTTCTTCAAAGTTCCGGAAAGCGCGTAAGGCTCCTGCGCCCCGACGGAGGCGGCGGCTGCCGCCAGGCACAGGGCCATCGAGATCCGCAGCACCATATGGCCGGGCCGGGCTCGCCGGCGTGCTTGTTGGGAGTGCATGCATCGGTCCTGGGTGTCGCGCGCCGTGCCACTTACGCTTGCGCGGCATCTGGCTTGTGCAAGGGCACCGACCCGTCGGCGGTATCGCTTTCGTCTCCCTCGTCTAACGTGGATCCGCTCGACAACTGACCTTCCCATTTGGCCACCACGGCTGCCGCAATCGAATTCCCCACCGCATTGGTGGCCGAGCGGCCCATGTCCAGGAATTGGTCCACCCCCATGATCAACAGCAGGCCGGCCTCTGGCAGGCTGAACTGGTTCAGCGTGGCCGCGATGACCACCAGCGATGCGCGCGGCACGCCGGCCATGCCTTTCGAGGTCAGCATCAGCAGCAAAAGCATGGTGATCTGGGTGCCCAAGGGCAGGTGGACGTCGTAGGCCTGCGAGATGAACAGTACGGCGAACGTGCAGTACATCATCGATCCGTCCAGGTTGAAGGAGTAGCCCATTGGCAGTACGAAACTCGAGATCTTGCGGTCGACACCGAATTTGTCGAGGGCTTCCAGCAGCTTGGGATAGGCCGCTTCCGAGCTTGCGGTCGAGAATGCCAGCAGGAACGGCTCGCGAATCAGGCGGATCAGCACCAGGGCCCGCTTGCCCAGGAACGCGATCCCCGCCAGGACGAGGAGTGACCACAGCACCAGCAAGGACAAGTAGAAGCCGCCCATGAACTTGGCAAACGTCACGAGGATCGCCAGGCCTTGCGTGGTGATAGTCGACGCGATGGCGGCAAACACGGCCGCCGGCGCCAGCCACATCACCGCACTCGTGATCTTCAGCATCACCTGGACCAGATCCTCGATGACGCCGGCCATGCGCTTGCCCTTTTCGCCAAGCGTCGACAGCGCGGTCCCGAAGAAGATCGAGAAGACCAGGATCTGCAGGATTTCGTTGTTTGCCATGGCCTCCGCCGCCGAGCGAGGAACCAGGTGGGTGACGAAGTCCTTCAGTGTGAAGGCATTGGTTTTGAGGCTGGTGGCGGTGCCAACCTCGGGCAAAGGGAGTCCGAGGTTGTGCCCCGGTTGCAGCATCGTTGCCATGATCAGGCCGAGGGTCAGCGAGACGAGCGATGCGGTGATGAACCAACCCATCGCCTTGACGCCGACGCGCCCCACAGTGCTGGCATCCCCCATATGGGCGATGCCCATCACCAGCGTCGAGAAGACCAGCGGGGCGATGATCATCTTGATTAGTCGCAGGAAGACATCGGTGATGATCGAGAAATAGCCGGCAACGTCCTTCGCGGCCTTGGGATCCGGGAAGGCAATATTGCAGGCGTAGCCGACCACGCCGCCAAGTACCATCGCGATGACGATGTAGGTGGTGATATGGAGATGTTTTCCCATGGCCGGCCCCTGGCGGTTGCAGAGCTATCTTGTGCAAGGCAGGCGCTGGCCGTTCGCCCCGCATTTCGACCTGGCTGACTCGGCACTGACCACGTGCTTGATGCGACTCTTCAGCGGCGGGAATTGGTCCGTAAGTCGGTTCCGGCTACTCGAAATGCGGTGGTCTGCACGTAAGTAACGATAGGCGCTCGCACCGACGATGTGCAAGCCAGAGATCATGTGCCAGATAACAAAACTGACCCGGCAGGTGTCCTACGGCGCCGCATGCCGTCTGACCCTTGCCGATCCCTCCTCTCACGCATCCGGACTCCATGCCAGATGCCCGGAGCGGCCGGACACTGGTGCACGGCCAAGCCTGACGCCAACGCCAGTACAGCCATGCCACAATCCCAATAGATTCAATAATTTATGAGTGTCCAGCGCGATCGGACACGTCATGCCGCGGGGAGATCAACGCGTTAGCGCATTGCGCCACTCGGGGATACGCAATACGCCGGAAAGTCCGGCGGGCCCATCCCTGGGCGGCCAGCGCTGCCATCCCGTTGACCTGGATCAACCCGGCCCCTCGTCTGTCTCCTAATCTTTCACATAGTTATCGAAATCCGGTGGATTCCCGATCAGGGCAGTCTGAAATGCCTTCGCGGGATTACGGAGTGCCATTGACCTTCTCGGGCGTACAGCCAGGGGCGTGCGATGCGATGGCTTGCGAGCGTTAGCGGGAATTGAATGCCACCCACCACGGTAACTTTGATTTGCGGATTCCTGAGGAGAACAGGATGATCATGCATCTGAATTTGCGCACTGTGATGGCAGCGGTGTGCACGACGCTGGCGATCGCATCGGGCCCTGTCCGTGGCGACGAAATCCCGCTGATCACCGGCCAGCATTGGATCGAGTCATCGGAGCAGGCGAAGAAGGCTTACCTCATTGGCATCGCCAATGTCATCCAGGTTGATATCGCGTATCGGGCCCAGGTGGGCAATTCACCACCCGACACGCAAAGCGTCATTCCTCGCCTGGCGAAGGGGCTGCAGGGCCAGACACTCGAAACGGTGCGGGAAGGACTGGATCGGTGGTACGCCACGCACTCAGATCGGCTTCAGCGGCCGGTTATCGAAACGATCTGGTTCGAAATGGTCGTTCCCGGACTTCAGCGCAACAAGTAGGTGAAACGCATGAAATCACTCGGACTGATCGGTGCAACGCTTGCCCTCGTCGGCATTGTCGGGTGCACGAACATGACGCCGCAACAACAAGGGACGATGTCTGGCGCGGGCGTGGGCGCGTTGGCCGGCGCAGGCATTGCTGCCATCGCGGGCGGGAGCGCCTGGACCGGTGCCGCGGTAGGCGCTGTTGCTGGCGGTGTCGCGGGCAATATCAAGGGAGGCAAGCAGCAGTAAGACGCGTCCGGCGCTTCGCTGCAAGATCTGGCGCGGAGACTTGCCTCACCCTCCGGCCTTGGCTTGTCGCGCGCGAGGCAGATGGCGCAAACCTGACGATGGGGAATGCCACATGTCCAAGAATACGAAGGGAAGGAGCGAAAGTGCCGCGCCTCAAACCGGGACGCCTTACTTGTCGGCTGATGAACGCGCCGCTAAAGGGCGGGCACTGCGCGACACGGTGCCGCGCGCATCGCACGCTGGATGGACGCCGCCCAAGGATCGCCGCGACCCGGTTGAACTCCTGATCGAATCCAATGAGGGCCGCATCCTGAGCCTGACCCCGATACGCTTCGGGCGCATGGCGGCTTCGCCATTCGCGTTCTATCGTGGCGCGGCCGTACTGATGGCAGCCGACCTTGCCGGCACCCCGACGAGCGGGATCCGGGTGCAGGCGTGCGGCGATGCGCACCTGATGAACTTTGGCGGCTTCGCGACGCCCGAGCGCAACGTGATCTTCGACGTCAACGATCTCGACGAGACGCTGCCGGCCCCTTTTGAGTGGGACCTCAAGCGGCTTGCGGCCAGTGTGGTCGTGGCGGCGCAACATCTGGAGCTTCCCCGCAGCGACGCGGGACGCGTGGCAACGGATCTCGTGCGCGAATACCGCGAGCGGATGGACAATTTCGCCGGGATGCGGGCGCTCGATGTCTGGTACAACAGGATCGACCTGCAAAAGTATGAAGACCGGACGGGCAATCCGGCTGTGGTGGCAGCGGCTCGCAAGCGGTTGGAGGAGCGGCTCGAATCAGAGCGGCGCAAGACGGTGCCTGACCATCTGTATCCGAAGCTCGTCTCGGAGCAAGGGGTCAAGCCCAGGATCAAGGATGAACCCCCCCTGATTTTCCATCCCACGGAAGAACAGGCTCCCGGTCTCGAGTCAGGGTACAAGGAAGCCATTGCCTCGTATCGGGAGAGCTTGCCCGAGCATGTCCGGACACTGTTCGACCGCTTCCACTACGTCGACCTGGCCCTCAAGGTCGTCGGCGTGGGAAGCGTTGGCACGATGTGCGCCGTGGGACTGTTCATGGCGGCGGACAACGACCCGATGTTCCTCCAAGTGAAGGAGGCGAAGGCCTCCGTGCTCGAGCCCTATGCGGGCAAGAGCCTGCACGCCAATCATGGCCAGCGCGTCATCGTGGGACAGCGCCTCATGCAGTCGGCCAGCGATGTGTTCCTTGGTTGGACCCGAGGCGTGAACGGCCGCGAATACTATCTCCGCCAGCTTCGCGACATGAAGTTGTCCGCGGTCATCGAGGACTGGGATACAGGGATGTTGCGGCAATACGCGCGGATGTGCGCGCATGCCCTGGCGCGCGCGCATGCCCGCTCCGGCGATGCGGCGACGATCGCCGGATACATGGGCTCCGGGCAATCCTTCGACGACGCGGTCGGCGAGTTTGCGACCGAGTATGCCGCCCAGAACCGAAGCGACTATCGGGCGTTCCTCAGTGCAATCAGAGAGGGCCGGATCCCGGTGATGGTCGAGGACTAGGCAGGAACGCTGCCGGGGTTTTCCGGGAAGATGCTCTCGGCGTGGAGAGGCCAACAATGAACGCTCGCGTCTCGGAGCCCGGCGACGCTCGGGATTCGCCTCTGACTACACAAGACTTCTCGCTTGTCCTGGGCGGGCCACTCTTCCAGCTCCTGCGTAAGGCACACCTGACCGATGATGCGTTGCAACTGGTGCACCAGCGCATCATCGTCATGTCCTTGTTTGCCTGGCTGCCGCTCCTGGTGCTGTCAGCGGCTGAGGGGCAGCTGTTGGGCGGGCGAGTGACCTTGCCTTTTCTGCTGGACATCGAAGCGCATGCGCGCTTCCTGCTGGTGATGCCGCTGTTGATCGCTTCGGAGCTGGTGGTGCACCTTCGCATGCGGCCGGTGGCGAGGCTGTTCATAGAGCGCAAGCTGATTCCCGAAAACGCCTCGATGCGATTCGAGGCGGCCATCGCGTCGGCGTTCCGGCTGCGGAATTCCGTGCTCACCGAGTTGTTGCTGATCGGCCTCGTGTATGGCGTCGGCATCCTGGTCGTCTGGCGGCACTACACGGCACTCGACGCCGCCACATGGTACGTGACATCGTCCGCCGAAGGCTCGAGACTCTCGCTTGCCGGCATGTGGTATGGCTACGTGAGCCTGCCTGTCTTCCAGTTCCTGCTGTGTCGCTGGTATTTCAGGCTCCTTATCTGGATCCGTTTTCTCTGGCAGGTGTCACGTATCAAGTTGATCCTGATTCCCCTGCATCCGGACCGCGTCGGCGGCCTGGGATTTCTCGCCCAGGCGGTTCATGCCTTCTCGCTGCTTGCCATGGCGCACGGCATGCTGCTGGCTGGACAACTCGCCAACCGCATCTTCTATCTCGGGGCCAAGCTGCCTGAGTACAAGATACAGATCGCGGTCATGGTCATTTTCCTGCTGTGCCTGGTGCTTGGCCCGTTGCTGGTGTTTTCGCCTCAGCTGGCGGAGGCGAAGCGCACGGGCCTGCGTGAATACGGCACGCTGGCGGAGCGCTACGTACGCGAGTTCGATGCCAAGTGGCTACGCGGAGGAGCCCCTCCCGATGAATCGCTTGTGGGTAGCGGCGATATCCAGTCCCTCGCGGATCTGGGCAATAGTTTCGACGTTTTGCGGACGATGCGCATTGCCCCGATTACGCGAGAATCCATCATGCAGGTCGCCGTGGCCACCCTTTTGCCGGTGCTGCCGCTGGCGTTGACCATGATGCCGTTGGAAGCGCTGCTCAAGATGATGTTCGGCCTATTGTTCTAGGCGACCGTTCCCCGCCCGGCATTGCCATGCTCCTGGGAGCGGTAGCGTGCGATGGTCTGTTATTCCTGCTCAATCGGCGCCTGGCACAAGCGGCCGGCATCGGCTGCGTGCTCGAGGCAATGACAAGCCTGCCGCTGGTACATCCGGCGAGCTAACGCACGGTGCCGGGTCCTTGATATCATCCGTCGCATGCCGCCCGATATCCACATCCCCCACACCGAATACGAGATCACCGCGATCCGCGCGCAAGGCGCCGGCGGGCAGAACATCAACAAGGTCTCCAACGCGGTTCACCTGCGTTTCGATGTTCGCGCGTCGTCGCTGGAAGAGGGACACAAGGCGCGGCTGCTGCAGCTTCACGATCACCGCATCACGCGCGACGGCGTGGTGGTGATCAAGGCGCAACAACACCGCAGCCTGGAGATGAACCGCGAGGAAGCCGTGCAGCGTTTGCACGACCTGGTGCGCAGCGTGGCCACGCCGCCGCGCACGCGCCGTCCCACGCGGCCAACGTACGGGTCCAAGATGCGTCGCCTGGAAGGCAAGAGCCAGCGCAGCCAGGTCAAGGCGCAGCGCGGCAAGGTCGTGGACTGAGCGCCAACGCCACGTCACATCGCGCATCCGCCGCGCGTACCCGTCCCTGCGACGCGCATATCCCGCATCCCCTTATTGGCAGCGCTCCGTGACGCGGTTCGCGAACGCAGCCGCATCCGCCAGTGCGCGCCGCGCTTCCGGCAGGAAGGGATGGTAGAGCTGCCAGACATGCGGCACGCCGCGCCAGACGTGCAGCTCGGCCGCGCCGCCGGCCGCCCTGGCGCGTTCCACCAGCCGGCGCGAATCGTCGAGCAGCACTTCCTTGTCGCTGGCCTGCACATAGAGCGGCGGCAGCGCCGCCAGCGCGGCAGGGTCGGCGTAGAGGGGCGAGACCAGCGGTTCGGTGGCGGCGGTGTCGCCCAGGTACAGGCGCGCGGCGCGGGCGATCGACTCGCCGTGGAACATGACGTCGTGGCGGTCGTTGCTGCGCAAGGTTTCGCCGGTAGCCGCCAGGTCCGTCCACGGCGAGAACAGCAACGCCCCCGCAGGCAGCGTCATGCCGCGCGCCTGTAGCGCGAGCAACGTCGCCAGCGCCAGCCCGCCGCCGGCGGAATCACCGGCAATCACGATGTTGCGTGGCGAAATACCGAGTGCGAGCAGCGCCGAGTAGGCATCGACGGCATCGTCCAGCGCGGCGGGGAAGGGATGCTCGGGCGCCAGCCGGTAGTCCAGCGAGAACACCGGCATGCCGGTCCCGCGCGCCAGTGCCAGCGTCAGCGGACGGTGCGTCTGCGGTGTGCAGAAGTAGTAGCCTCCGCCGTGCAGGTAGAGCAGCGTAGGGACATCGGCGTGCGCGGCAGCGCCATCGCGGCGCGTCCATTCGCCCGGCAAAGCGGCCGCCTCGGAGCGTTCGATGCGCCAGCCCGCCGGCACGCGCGCGTTCTGCCCGAACTGCGCCATCGCGCGGCGGGTGCCGGCCACGTCGATCTGCGCCGGCGGCGCGCCGCGCTTCAGGCGCTTTCTCAATCCGTAGGACAGCAACAGGTTCTGCAGGCTCATCGGGCTCCTCGTTCGGTGGTCAGGACTCGGTGTGGATGCTTGCGGCGTTCAGTGCGGCCGGCGCTCCGGCGGCTTGCGCTTGCGCGCCGGGGCAGGTGCCGGTTGTGCCTGGCTTTGCTCGCGCTCCTGCGCCCGCTGCTGTTCGGCGGCGCCGCGCAGCAGCCAGCCGATCAACTGCCTGGATTGCTGGATGCGCTGGCGCCGGCCCTTGGCGTTGTCTTCGAGATAATCCGTCGACAAGTGGAACAGGTAGGACACCACGTAGCCGCACAGGTCGTCGATGACCGGGCGGGACAGTCCGGGACACAACTCCAGCCGCTCGATGTCTTCCGCCATTTCGGCGGCGATGTCCGCCAGCAACTGGCGCACCGCGTCGCGCAGCGTGGGTTGGGGGCCGGTGCTGCCGCACACGCCGACAAAGAAGGCGTCGGGGTGGGCGTCGGCGTAGGCGAAGAATGCGTCGCAGGCGCGCGTGGCGACTTCGCCGGGATTGTCGCGCGCCACGGCCCAGCGCACCGCGCGCAGCATGGGCCGCAACTCGTTGCTGACCTCGGCCACCGCGGTCAGCGCTAGGTCTTCCATATCGCGGAAGTGGCGATAGAACGTGTTGGGGTTGAGCCCCGCCTCGCGCGCCAGTTCGCGCAGGCCCAGGCCGGCGAAGCTGCGCCTGGCCGCGGCCAGGCGCAGCGCCGCGTCGATCAGTTTGCGTTTGCCGCCAGCAACATCTTCCATGGTCTCGGGCAAAAAAGTTAAGGCCGGGATACCCCGGCGTGGTCATGCTTCGGTTTGGAATTGACACTCGGTCTACATTCGTCTACTTTGCTGCAAAAGTAGACGGTTGTCTACGCCGACTTGCGAGGGCAGCGATGCACCCCGCAAGAAAATAACGAACAAGAGACACAAGGCGGCTGCGCGCCCCTTGGCCCAATCCTGGCGATCCGCTCGCCGACTACCAACTGGTGAACCGACCATGCAGCGCGACTCCGCTCCCGCCGTTCCCGCCGCAACCCTGTCCGCCGCGCCGGCCGCGCACGCCCTCGCGCCGATTCCGTGCGACCCCGGCTGGCCGCTGGTCGGCAACCTGCTGCAAGTCACGCCCGGCAAGGTCGCGCAGCATCTGCTGGCGCGCAGCCGCCATTTCGATGGCATCTTCGAACTTGATTTCGCCGGGCGCCGCGTGGCGTTCGTCAGCGATGCCGCGCTGGCGGGCGAGCTGTCGGACGGGCAACGCTTTCGCAAGATCGTCGGGCCGCCGCTGTCCTACCTGCGCGACCTGGCAGGCGACGGCCTGTTCACCGCGCACGGGGAGGAAGAGAACTGGGGGCGCGCCCACCGCATCCTGATGCCGGCTTTCAGCCAGCGCGCGATGAAAGGCTACTTCGACGTGATGCTGCGCGTGGCCAACCGGCTGGTCGACAAATGGGACCACCAGGGCGCCGATACCGACATCGCGATCGCCGACGACATGACCCGGCTCACGCTGGACACCATCGCGCTGTCGGGTTTCGGCTATGACTTCGATTCGTTCTCGCGCGAGCAGCTCCACCCCTTTATCGATGCGATGGTCGGCGCGCTGGAAGAGGCCATGGGCAAGCTGACCCGCTTCGCGCTGCAGGACAAGTTCATGCACGCGGCGCACCGCAAGTTCGCCGAGGACATCCGCTACATGCGCGAGCTGGTGGACGAGGTGGTGAGGCAACGCCGCGCCGCGGCCGGGAAGGATGTCGGCCAGCCGCCGGCGCACGACCTGCTCAACCTGATGCTGGACGCGCGCGACCCCGACACCGACCAGCGCCTGGACGATGTGAATATCCGCAACCAGGTCATCACCTTCCTGATCGCAGGGCACGAGACCACCAGCGGCTTGCTGACCTTTGCGCTGTACGAACTGCTGCGTAATCCCGGCGTGCTGGCGCAGGCCTATGCCGAAGTGGACGCCGTGCTGCCGGGCGATGCACCGCCGGCCTATGCCGACCTTGCCAGGCTCCAGGTGATCGACCGCGTGCTCAAGGAAACACTGCGCCTGTGGCCCACCGCGCCCGCCTTTGCGGTGGCGCCGTTCGAGGACACCGTGATCGGGGGGCGTTACCGGATCCACAAGAACCGCCGGGTTTCGGTGGTGCTCACCGCGCTGCACCGCGACCCCAAGGTGTGGGCGGATCCCGAACGCTTCGACATCGACCGCTTCCTGCCGGAGAACGAAGCCAGGCTCCATCCGCACGCCTACAAGCCGTTCGGCAATGGCGAACGCGCCTGCATCGGTCGCCAGTTCGCGCTTACCGAGGCCAAGCTGGCGCTGGCGCTGATGCTGCGCAACTTCCAGTTCAGCGATCCGCACGGCTACCAGTTCCGCATCAAGGAAACGCTGACCCTGAAGCCGGATGCGTTCACGTTGCGCGCGCGCAGGCGCCGCCCGCATGAGCGCATCGCTGCCGCCGCGGCGGCCGGCGCGGCCAGCGTCCAGTCGCAACGCCCGGCGGTGCGGGGCAATGGCCAGGCCCTTGCCGTGCTGTGCGGGTCGAGCCTGGGCACCGCGCGCGAACTGGCCGAGCAGATCCATGCCGGTGCGCTGGCGGCCGGCTTCCATGCCACGCTGCGCGACCTGGATGACGTGGTTGGCGCGCTGCCCGCCGAAGGCCTGGCGGTGATCGTGGCGGCCACCTACAACGGCCGCGCGCCCGATTCGGCGCGGCGCTTCGAGGCCATGCTCGACGGCGCGGCTGTGGATAACTATCGCGCCGCAGACCTGCGCTTTGCCGTGCTCGGCTGCGGCAATTCGCAGTGGGCCACCTATCAGGCATTCCCCAAACGCCTGCACGATTTCTTCAGCGCGGCCGGCGCCACGCCATTGCTCGCGCGCGGTGAAGCCGACGGCAACTGCGATTTCGACCAGGCTGCGGAGTCGTGGCTCGCCGGGCTGTGGCAATCGCTGCAGGCGCTGCGCGTGGAGCAGGGCGCGACGCCCGATGCGGCGGGCGCGAGCCACATCGAAGTGCGGCTGCGCGATATCGCCACGATCCGCGCCGGCACGCTGCCGCCGTCGACGCAGGCCTTCACGGTGCTGGCCAACACCGAACTGGTGAACGATCCTGCCGGCCTGTGGGACTTTGCGCAGGAAGCGCCGCGCACTTCCACGCGCGACATCCGGCTGCGCCTGCCCGAAGGTGCGAGCTATGCCACCGGCGATCATCTCGCGGTCTATCCGCAGAACCATCCGGCCACCGTGCGCGACCTGTGCGAGCGGCTCGATCTCGATCCCGAGGCCATGGTGACGCTGTCCGCCGCGCATGCATCCGCCGCGCGCGGCCTGCCGCTGGAGGAGGCGCTGCCCTTGCGCGCGCTGCTGACGCATTTCATCGAACTGCAGGACGTGGTGTCGCGCCAGACGCTGCGCACGCTGGTGCAATACACGCGCTGCCCGTTCACGCGCGGGGCGCTGGAACGGCTCGGGTCGGACCATGCGGAAGACGGCTACGCCGCGCGCGTCGCCGCGCAGCGGCTGGGGCTGGTGGACGTGCTGGTGGGCCATCCCGCGATCGCGCTGACGCTGCCGGGCTTGCTGGCCTGCACGGTGCCGATGCGCCCGCGCTTCTACTCCATCGCTTCGTCGCCGGCGGTATCGCCTGACGTGGCGACGATCACCGTCGGCACGGTGTTGTCGGCGGCATTGTCGGGCCGTGGCCTGTTCCGCGGCGTGGCATCCACCTGGCTGCAGGGACTCGTGCCGGGCGCCGTGGTGGCGGCGGCGATCCGTACGCCCAATCCGGCCTTCGCGCCCGATCCCGATCCGGCGCGGCCGATGATCCTGGTCGGGCCAGGCACCGGCATCGCGCCGTTCCGCGGTTTCCTGGAAGAGCGCGCGGCACAAATGGCCGCTGGCCAGGCGGTGGCAGCCAGCCGTCTCTACTACGGCTGTCGCCATCCGGAGCACGACTGGCTCTATCGCGACGATGTGGCGCGCTGGCAGGCCGGGGGCGTGGTGCAGGCGCATGCCGCCTACTCCACCGCCGGCGCGCCGGACCAGCGCTATGTGCAGCATCTGCTATGGCGCGATCGCGAAACCGTGTGGGCGATGCTGCAGGACGGCGCCACGATCTACGTGTGCGGCGATGGCCGGCTGATGGCGCCGGCGGTGCGCCGCACGCTGATCGAGATCGCCGCGCAGCAGGGCGGCATGAGCGAGGCCGCGGCGTCCGACCGGCTTGCGGCGATGGTGGCGCAGGGGCAGTACCGGCAGGACGTGTTCAACTAGCCGGCCAGGTGTCGTCTCGCCATCGCGCTGGTTGGCAGAAATCTGCGGATCATTGTCAGCCGCCACGGCGCCATATTCCTTACGCTCGGTGTCATCCCCACCTCCCTCACACCGGAGCGCCCGATGGCACGTCCCGCGATGTCCCAGGCCCGGGTCCTGGCAATCTGCCAGGCCCTGTTCACCTCGGCCCTGTCCGTCGATCTGACGCTGACCGGGCTGGTCGGCTATACGCTCGCGCCTGACAAGGCGCTTGCCACGTTGCCGTTTGCGCTGATTACCGTCGCGTCGGCCCTCACCGCCATCGCCGCGGCCTTCCTGATCGAGCGGCTGGGCCGCCGCGCGGCATTCAGCCTCGGCGGGCTGGCGTGCTGGTGTCCGTGTGGGCGATCGCGCACCATGACTTCGCCGCCTTCTGCGTGGGTACCGCGCTGGTCGGCGTGTTCCAGGCCTTCGCGCGCTTCTACCGGCTGGCCGCCGCCGATGCCGCCGCGCCTGCCGACAAGCCGCGCGCGATCTCCACGGTGCTGACCGGCGGCGTGGTGGCGGCCGTGTGCGGCCCCGCCATCGCGGCGTGGAGCAGCGACCTGATGGTGGCGCAGCCCTTCGCGGGCTCCTACGCGGTGGTGTCGGTGTTCGGTCTCGCCACGGTTCTGCTGCTGGTTTTCGGCTACCGGGAGCCGCCGGCCCAGGCCGCCGCCGCGGCAGCGGCCGGGCACGGCGACACGGCACTGCCCGCGCGCCCGCTGGCCGAGATCGCGCGCCAGCCGGTCTTCCTCGCGGCCTTCGCCAACAACGGCATCGGCAATGCGGTGATGATGTTCGTGATGACCGCCACGCCGATCGCCGCGGTGGCGTGCAGCCACACCATCAAGCAGGGCGCGCAGATCATCGAGTGGCACCTGGTCGGGATGTACGCGCCATCCTTCTTCTCCGGCTGGCTGCTGCAGCGCTTTGGCCGCGGGCCGATGCTGATGTGCGGCATCGCGCTCGCTGCGATGGGTTCGCTGGTGGCCCTGGCGTCGACCGCACTGCCGGCCTTCTACGTCGCATTGCTGTGCCTGGGCGTTGGCTGGAATTTCATGTTTGTCGGCGGCACCACCTTGCTGGCGGAGAGCTACCGGCCCGCGGAGCGCGCGCGCACCCAGGCGCTGGCCGAATTCTCGGCCGCCGCGCTGACCGCGCTGGCGACGCTCGCCGCCGGCCAGGTGCTCTACCGCCATGGCTGGCAGGCGGTCAACCTGGCGGTGCTGCCCGCGCTGGGGCTGGCGCTGCTGGTCACGCTGGGCTGGCAACGGCAAGCGCCGCGGGCGGCGGCACTGGCGGGTTGACGGCCGGCGCCAGTATGATCGGCGGCTGGCACGCATTCACACTCTCGTCCAGGCCATCGTCCATGCCATCCAGCTCTCCCTTGCCATCCGACCCGCCGCGCATCGTGGTGCTGGTCGCGCCGGACCCCGCGCAGGAGCTTGACGTCACCGGCCCCAGCGCCGTGTTCGGCAATGCCAACGGGCGTGCCGGACAGCGCTCGCCTGCCTACGAGATCCGCATCGCCAGCGTGCGCGACGACGGCCTGGTGTGCACCGAGAGCGGCATCCGGCTGCTGGCGGATGCGCCGTATCACCGCATCGGCGAGATGCTGTCAGGCCCGATCGATACCTTGCTCATCGCCGGCGGCTCGGGCCATGCTGCTGCGGCCGAGGACGAGCGGCTGATCGGCTGGATCCGCGAGCAGGCGCCGCGCGTGCGCCGCCTGGGCGCGGTCTGCACCGGCGCTTTCGTGCTGGCGCGCACCGGCCTGCTCGACAGCCATCGCGCCACCACCCACTGGCGCCACGCCGCGCGCCTGGCGCAGCGCCATCCGCTGGTGCAGGTGGACCCGGACCCGATCTGGATTCGCGCCGGCCAGTTGTACACATCGGCCGGTGTCACCGCGGGCATGGACCTGGCGCTGGCGCTGGTGGAGGACGATCTCGGCCACGCCGCATCGCTGGCTGTCGCGCGCGAGCTGGTGCTGTTCCTGCGCCGGCCTGGCAGCCAGGCGCAGTTCTCCACCTTGCTGCAGGCGCAGAGCGCGCAGAGTCCGGAATTACGTGAATTGCAGGGCTGGATGGCGGAGCACCTGGCGCGCGACCTGTCGGTGCCCGTGCTGGCGGAGCGCGTGGCGATGAGCCCGCGCAACTTCGCGCGCGTGTTCGCGCGGCAGGTCGGCGAGACGCCGGCGCGTTACGTCGAGCGGCTGCCGGTGGAGGCGGTGCGGCGCATGCTGGAAGAGGACGGGCGGCGGCTGGAAGGCATCGCCCATGCGACCGGCTTTGCCAATGCCGACGTCATGCGGCAGGCGTTCCAGCGGCATGTGCAGACCACGCCGGAGCGGTACCGGGCGGCGTTCAGGACCAGGCCGGCGGAGCGGGGGGAGGTTGCGTAGTGGTGGCTTCCCCCCTCTCCCACCAAGTGGCAGAGGGGGCGGACGAAAGGCGCTCAGCCCTTGGCCTGCAACGCAGCAATCCGCTCCTCGATCGGCGGGTGGCTGGAGAACAGCGACAGCCATGACTTGCCGCCGGCGATCCCCATGGCCTGCATGTTCTGCGGCAGGCCATCCGGCTCCAGTCCGCCCAGGCGGCGCAGCGCCGCCACCATCGGCGTCGGGCTGCCCATCAGCCTCGCCGCGCCGGCATCGGCACGGTATTCGCGGTGGCGCGAGAAGGTAGCCACGATGATGCTGGCCAGGATGCCGAACACGATCTCGCACACCACCACCGTGATCATGTAGCCGATGCCGGGGCCGCTCGATTCCTCATCGTTCTTGCGCAGCATCGAATCCACGAAGTAGCCCACCACGCGCGCCAGGAAGATCACGAAGGTGTTGACCACGCCCTGGATCAGCGTGAGCGTGACCATGTCGCCGTTGGCGATGTGGGCCACCTCATGCGCCAGCACGGCTTCCACTTCGTCATGCGACATGGTCTGCAGCAGGCCGGTGGAGACCGCCACCAGCGAGTTCTTCTTGGTGGCGCCGGTGGCGAAGGCGTTGGCCTCGCCTTCATAGATGGCGACTTCCGGCATCGGCAGGCCGGCGCGGTCGGCCAGTTTCTGCACGGTCTGCACCAGCCATAGTTCGGTGCTGTTGCCGGGGTGGGTGATGACCTGCGCGCCGGTGGACCACTTGGCGATGGTCTTGGACATCAGCAGCGAAATAAAGGAGCCACCGAAGCCCATCAGCGCGGCAAAGACCAGCAGCATGCCGAGGTTGAGCCCGTTGCTGGTCAGGAAGCGGTTCACGCCCAGCAGGCTGGCGGTAAAGCTGAGGACAAGCATGACGGCGAGGTTGGTCGCCAGGAATAGGAGGACGCGTTTCATTTTTTGATGTGAAGAAGTGATCGGTACAGTGGGGAAACCAGGCGCGCCCATTGCGGTCATTGCGGGCACGCCGGGTGCTCACGGCGAACGGAAAAATCGCAAGGGCGAACAACGAGTGCGCGCAAGACCAGCTTGCGCGCGGGGAGAGCATCAGGCGCTGGGTGGGCGCTGCTGGAGGGGAAGGTCGGGGTCGGGCAATGCGCCGGCGCGGTGCGCGGGCGCGCCGCTACCGGCGAGCCCGGCGACAAAGCGCAAGGGCGAGGCCGGCAACAGGGATTCGGCCAGGTCGGCGCCGGGCTGCGAAGGATCGCCAAGGTCAGCGGAGCCCGGGGCTTCGTCGGGATCCGCCGCGATGCTGGCAGCGGCCGCGTCGGCGCGATCCCGGTCATCCACAGCGGCGTATGCGGAATTTTGTGCCGCCTGCGCCGCCGTGCCGCACGAATCCGGTTGCGCCCAGCCATGCGACGCTGCATTGCCGACTGCGCACACGCCTGCGCCTGCCCAGCTCTGGAAGGGCATGACGGCAAGCATCAGAAGCAGCAGCAGGAAGCGGATGGCGCGCACAAATAGTTTGGTTTGGGATCGCTCGATACGGGGATTCGACATGAATCCGTGGCGAGAATTCTACAGGATGCGGCATTGCCACATGTAGTACCGCAAGCATCACATCGCAACACTTAGCCGAGGATTTTTTGCGCGGCGCGGGTTCCCCACCAGGCCGCTTCCTCGAACACCGAAACGCCGGACAGGTCTGCGTGGGCGAACAGGACGCGCCCATCGGCCGCGCGCAGCGCCGCCGCGCCG
Organism: Cupriavidus sp. F041; assembly: GCF_057814235.1. Classification (NCBI taxonomy): domain Bacteria; kingdom Pseudomonadati; phylum Pseudomonadota; class Betaproteobacteria; order Burkholderiales; family Burkholderiaceae; genus Cupriavidus; species Cupriavidus sp. F041. The sequence continues at coordinate 4,034,677 of NZ_JBVASY010000002.1, read as the reverse complement.
GCATTGCCGAGAAAGCCGGTGCGCGGCGAGGCCATGGCGTGCCCGCGCACGGTGATCTCCACCGCGTCGGCGTGGCGCCAGAAGGCGCGCCCGTAAGCCGCGCGCAGGTCGGTGGTGGCATAGTCCATCAGTTCGGCGGGGCTGGCCTCGGCCAGCCAGCGGCGGGTGTCGGCGAGCGAGCGCGGCGCCGCGCCCGGGTCGGCGGCAGCGTCGAGCGGGCAGTAGGCGGTGAACACGGTGGCCGCCGGCATCGCTTGCCGGATCAGCTGATGGGTGCTCACCACATAGCCCAGCCCGCGCCCGCCGTGCACCACGTTGTCCCAGGCCAGCGGTACGCCGGTTGCCTCCGGCGGGAAGCCGCGCAGGCGGAAGCTCGACACCATCCACGACGCGCTGGGCGGCAGGTGGCGCGCCGGGTCGAAGCCGAACTCTCGCAGCGGCGCCACACGGGCGGCCACATGCAGCGGCATGGCACAGATCACGCGGCGCGCGCGGATGCGGTAGAGGCGCGGCGGCCGGGCGCCCACGCCGTCCGGCCACCAGGCGCACAGCACCGAGACTTCCCGGCCTTGCTCCCGTACCTGCAAGGCCATGCCGGGGCGGCGCCAGGGCTGCGCGCCGGCCTGTTGCCCCGCGCCGCGGTGCGCGTCGATCCGCGCCGAGAGCCGCGTCACCAGCGCATGCAGCCCGTCGGGCCAGGTCAGCACGGCGCCGTCAGCGGCATCGCTCGCATGGCCCGCGCGGCTGGCGAAGTAATACAAGCCGGCCCAGGCGGAGATCAGTTCGTGGCCCGCGCCGTAGTCGTCGCGGCAGCAGTAGTCCACATACGTATGCAGGGTGGGCGAGGTATAGCCTTCGGCCAGCATCCATTGCCGCATGCTTTGCCGGTCCAGCGCGGTCCAGGCCGGATCCTGCGAGGCCAGCGCCAGCGGAATGGCGAAGGCCTTGCGTCCATCGCTGCCGCGTGCGGCCTTGAGTTGCTCGACGCGGGCCAGGAAGCGTGCGTGCTGCGCGCCTTCCTCGTCCGGCACGGCGTCGCTGGGCAGCAGGCCATCGTGCCATTTGCCGTCGAAGAGCAGGCGCTCGTCGGGCGCATGCACCAGCGCGTGCTCGTCGAACTCCGGCCGTGCGGCAAAGGGGTCGCGCCGGATCACGCCGGTATCCGCCAGCATCTCGCGGATATGCGTCGATTCGGGCGAGGGCAGCGGCAGGTAGTGCGCGCCGCGCGGGAAAGCCAGGTCGCCGCCGAAATTGCCGCCCGCCGCATTGCCGCAGAACTCCGGCCCGTCCACCAGCACGAAATCCTTCAGTCCGCCGCGCGCCAGCTGCCACGCCGCGCTGAGCCCGGCCACGCCGCCGCCGAGGATGGCAACGTCGGTCACGATCTCGTCCTGCGCGGGTACGGCCGACGGCCAGCCGGCGGCATCGCGCAGCGCATGGCCTTCGGCCATGCCGGGGCGCAACACGACGGGCGCGGGCTCGCGCAGGCCGACGCCAGCCAGGAAGCGGCTGGCATCGTCGCCCAGCCGGTCGCAGCCGGAGAGCAAGCCCAGGCTGGCCGTGCCGGCGCCGGCGATCAGGAAGCGGCGGCGGTCCATTCGGGCTCCCCGTGCTGACAACGGCGATCAGCGAATGACATTGCGCCAGTCCTGCTCGAAATCGTGCACCAGCGTCTGCTCGTTGAGCCGGTTCGCGCGCGCCTCGCGCGGCGCCATGTCGGCGGGGAAGCGGAACATCAGCGCGGTGCTGTCGGCGTCGAGGAACCTGAGCGGCACGCTGTAGCGCGTCGGCGGCGTGTAGTCGGCGCGCTTGGCCGCCAAGATGAAGCCCCACTCGCCGAAGGACGGCACGTAGGCGTGGTAAGGCCAGGTATGCAGGCCCGCTTCGCGCAGCGTGGCGTCGATATCCCAGAACGAGCGCGGCGCGAAGTAGGGCGACGTGGACTGCACCACCGCATAGCCCTTCTCGGCGAGATGGTGCGACATCAGCTTGTACATCGGCACCGAGTACAGCTTGCCGAGCCCGAAGTTGGACGGGTCGGGCAGGTCGACGATGATGGCGTCGAACATCTCGTTGTGCTGCTCCATCCATTGCGCGGCATCGGCATTGACCACCTGCACGCGCGCGTCCTTGAGCGAGCCCTGGTTCAGCGCCACCAGCGGTTCACTGCGCGAGAACAGCGTGGTCATGGCCGGGTCGAGGTCGACCAGCGTGACGTGCTCGATATTCTTGTGCTTGAGGATCTCGCGCACCGCCAGCCCGTCGCCGCCGCCGATCACCAGCACGCGGCGCGCCCAGGGCAGCGCTTGCAGCACCGGATGCACCAGCGCCTCGTGGTAGCGATGCTCGTCGCGCGAGGAGAATTGCAGGTTGCCGTTGATATAGAGGCGCATGTCATCCTTCCAGCGCGTGATCACCAGGCGCTGGTACGGCGTGCTTTCGCTATGGATGATCTCGTCGCCGAACATGCCGCGCTCCGCCCAGTGCGTGAGCCGCCCGGAAGCCAGGAAGCCGCCGGCCAGCAGCACCAGCACCAGCGAGGCACGCAGCATGCGCGACATGACCGGCTTGAGTTCGTCGCGGAAGATGTGGATGGTGACCAGCGCCACGCCGGCATTGAGCATGCCGAACAGGAAGCCGGTACGCGACAGGCCCAGGCGCGGCGCCAGCACCAGTGGGAACACCAGCGAGACCGCCAGCGCCCCGAGGTAGTCGAAGGTAAGCACGCGGCTGACCAGTTCGCTGAAGGCGGTGCGGCGTGTGTTGAGCACGCGCATGACCAGCGGGATCTCCATGCCCACCAGCACGCCGAGCACGAACACCATGGCGTAGAGCGCGGTGCGAAAGGGCGCCGACAGCCACGCGAACACCACGAACAGCAGCGCGGCGGAGATGCCGCCGAGCAGCCCGATCAGGATCTCGATATCGATGAAGCGCGCCAGCACGTCTTCGTCCTTCACATAGCGCGACAGCCAGGAGCCCACGCCCATGGCGAACAGGTAGCAGCCGATGATGGAAGAGAACTGGAGGATGGAATCGCCCAGCAGGTAGCTGGACAGGGCGCCGGCGATCAGCTCGTAGCCGAGCCCGCAGGACGCCACGATCAACACCGAAAGAACAAGGGTACGGTCGCGCATCAGGTAATCAGTCGGGTCGGCGGTCGGGATCGGATGGGCAGGGGAGGGAGAGGAGCAGGCGAGCCGCGATACAGGATCGGCCTGGCACGCTGTAAATTGTTGTCATTGCTGGAAATGGACAACGATATACTTGAGCGCCGGCGCGGTAGCGCAGCCGGCAAGATACTGCCAAAAGTTGAAACCGGAACACAGTCGTGGAACCCGCCGGAGAATAACAACGATGCAAGCCATCTACGCCTACGTGCTGCACTTGCTGGCTGGCCTTGCCCTGCTGGCGGTGTTCGTCGGAGTCTACACCAGGATCACGCCCTTTCGCGAATTCGCGCTGATCCGCCAGGGCAACCTCGCGGCGGCGCTGTCGCTGTCGGGAGCGATGATCGGTTTTTGCTTTACGCTGTCGTCCAGCATCCAGCACAACGACACCTTCCTGATGTTCCTGGCGTGGGCGGTGGGCGCGATGCTGGTCCAGGCGCTGGCCTACGCCGGGCTGACGCGCGCGCTGCCCGACATGGACGCCGCGATCGAGTCGAACAATATCGGCATGGGCGGGCTGATGGGCGCCATCTCGGTGACGGTCGGGGCGATCAACGCCGCGTGCCTGTCCTGACTGGCCGGATTTGCTGGAAATTTGCTGAGAACTTTGGGGATCGCCATGAGCATCGGATCGTTCATCAAGAAGCAGTTTATCGACATCCTCCAATGGACCGAGGACAGCGACGGCGTACTCGCCTGGCGCTACCCGATGGAGGATATGGAAATCCAGTACGGCGGCAGCCTGACCGTGCGCGAGTCGCAGATGGCGGTGTTCGTCAACGAAGGCAAGATCGCCGACGTGTTCGGGCCCGGCATGCACAAGCTCACCACGCAGACGCTGCCGGTGCTGACCTACCTGAAGAACTGGGACAAGCTGTTCGAGTCGCCCTTCAAGTCGGACGTCTACTTCTTCAGCACCCGCCTGCAGATCGGCCGCAAGTGGGGCACCGCCCAGCCCATCACCATCCGCGACGCCGATTTCGGCATGGTGCGGCTGCGTGCCTTCGGCCTGTACTCGTACAAGATCGCCGACGCAGCCAGGTTCTACACGGAGATCAGCGGCACGCGCGCGGAGTACACCCGCGACGAGGTGGAAGAGCAGCTGCGCAACCTGCTGATCGCCACCATGACGTCCACGCTGGGCGGCGCCTCGGTGCCGTTCCTCGACATGGCCGCCAACCAGGCGCTGATGTCGCAGACCATCCGCGACAAGCTGGCGCCGGAGTTCGAGCGCTATGGCGTGGCGCTGGATAATTTCGCGGTGACCAATGTGTCGCTGCCGGAAGAACTGCAAAAGGCCATCGACACCCGCATTTCGATGGGCATGATGGGCGATATGGCGAAGTACACGCAGTACCAGGTCGCCACCTCGATCCCGCTGGCCGCGCAGAACGAAGGCGGCGTGGCCGGGCTGGGCGCCAGCCTGGCGGCCGGCGCGGTGATGGGCCAGGCGATGGCGGGCGGGCTTGGCGCCGCCGCCGGCGTACAGCCCGCCGCGCCCGCCGCGGCTGCGGTTCCGGTTGCGGCACCCGCGGACGATCCCGCCGCGCGACTGCAGAAGCTCAAGGACCTGCTCGACAAGAGCCTGATCTCCCAGGCCGACTTCGATACCGCCAAGGCCGAGATCCTGAAGAAGCTGGTCGGCTGAGCGTAGCGGACGCATGCAAGAAATCAATTGCCCAAGTTGCGGCGCGCCGGCGGCCTTTCGCTCGTCGGCCGCCGTGATGGTGGTGTGCGAGTACTGCCACAGCACGCTGCTCAAGGACGCCGACACGGTGAAGGACATCGGCAAGATGTCCGCCGTGCTGGAGGACTACACGCCGCTGCAGCTCCATACCTCGGGCCAGTGGGACGGCCAGGGCTTCACGCTGGTCGGCCGCATCCAGCTGCGCTACGACGCCGGGCTGTGGAACGAGTGGTATGTGCTGTTCGACGACGGCAGCGACGGCTGGCTGGCCGATGCCTCCGGCCAGTACATGCTGACCCGGCGCGTCACGGCCGAGCAATCCGCCGCCCAGCTCAACGGCGTGGCGCTGCCGCGCCATGACCAGCTCACGCCCGGCACGCCCCTGTACTTCGACAAGCATCGCTACCTGGCCAGCGATGTGCGCAGCGCGCGCTGCACCGGCGGCCAGGGCGAACTGCCGTTCACGGTCGGCGCGGGCTGGACCGCGCAGGTGGCGGACTTCCGCGACGAGGGCCGTTTCCTTACGCTCGACTACGCCGACGGCGATCCGCCGGCCATCTATACCGGCCAGGCGGTCACGCTCGACCAGCTCAAGTGCCAGCTGCTGCGCGAGACCGACCAGATCGCCGGCACCGCCGACCGCTATCGCGGCAAGGCCGTGCCGCTGGCCTGCCCGGGCTGTGGCGGCGCCATCGCCTACCGCGCGGGCGTGGCCAGCTTCGTGGTCTGCCCGAGTTGCCACAGCGAGATCGATTGCACTACCTCGACCGCGCTGGTACTGGAGAAGCAGCGCGAGCTGGATGCGCTGCAGACCAGCCTGGCGCCGGGCGATACCGGCAGCATCGATGGCAAGCCCTACACGGTGCTGGGGCTGATGCAATGCACCGACAACGACGAGGAAGAAGCCTCCACCTGGGTCGAGTACCTGCTGTTCAACGAGCAGCGCGGCCTGATGTGGCTGGTCGAACAGGACAGCGGCTGGGACCGGGTCGAGGTGCTCGACACCTGGCCGCGCATGGTGTCCGGTACCACCGCGAGCTACCAGGGCCAGACCTTCCAGCAGGGCTACGACTACGAGAGCGAGGTGCTGTACGCGGCCGGCACCTTCAACTGGCGCGTCACGGTGGGCGACACCACGCGCCTGACCGAGTTCGGCAAGCCCGCGCGCCGGCTCACGCGCGAGACTTCCGATACCGAGATCGTCTGGACCTTGTCCACCACCGTGCCGCGCTCCCAGGTCGCGCTGTGGTTCAAGTCCAGCCCCGGGCTGGCCGAGGCGGCCCGGGCCTCGCCCGGCACGCGCGCGGGCAGCACGGATGACCTCGCCTTTTGCCGCAAGAGCGCCAAGGTCTACGCCATCCTCCTCGCCATCCTCAACGTGCCGGTGGCCCTCGTCACCGACCGGGGATGGTTCACCATCGTCGTCGGCTTCCTGCTGCTGTGGGCGCCGATCTGGCTGGTCCAGCGCTGGGCCGGAAAGGACTAAGACAGCGTGCGCCTGCTTTACCTCGTCTACGGCATCATCGTGCTGTTCGGCACGACCTTCTTCAACATCGGCGATACCGGCCGCTCGGGCTCTTCCTCGGGCTATAGCAGTGCGCGCGGCTGGAGTGGCGGCTCTTCCGGCTCCGGCGGCTGGTCCTCCGGCGGCGGACACAAGTGAGCGCGCAGGCATGAATGCGCCGGCGTTACCCTGTCCGGCCGTGCTCGGCCACCACCTGCTGGCCGACCTGCAAGGCGTGGCCAGCGAACTGCTGGCCGATGCCGCCTTGGTCGAGCGCGTGCTCTACCAGGCGGCGCAGGCCGCCGGCGCCACCGTGGTCGATGCGCGCTTCCGGCACTTCGGGCCGGGCCTTGGCGTGACCGGGGTGCTGCTGCTCAAAGAGTCGCATATCAGCATCCATACCTGGCCGGAATATGGCTTTGCCGCCGTGGATGTCTTCATGTGCGGCGCCGCCCGGCCCGAACTGGCGGTGGAAGTGGTGCGCGCGGCCTTCGCGCCACGTACGCTCACCTTGCGCGACCAGGCACGAGGACCGGCCCCGGCCTGAGCCGTTTCGTCCGGCTTCGGGATAGCTGGCAAGACCCGCCCCCATGGTCTACACTGCATAAAACCCTGTAATTACTACAGGGAATTTACATGGATGCAGAAGTGACCTGGAGTCGGCATGCGTATCGGTGAACTGGCAAAACACAGCAGTTGCGACGTGGAAACCATCCGCTACTACGAGCGCGAGGGGCTGCTCGACGCACCCCAGCGCGAGCATAACGGCTATCGCCGCTATGGCGACAGCCATCTGCTACAGCTCAATTTCGTGCGCCACTGCCGCTCGCTGGGCATGAGCCTGTCCGACGTCCGGCGGCTGCGCGACTTCGAGCGGGATCCGACACTTGCCTGCGACGATATCAACGCCCTGCTGGATCGCCAGATCGAGCAGATCCATGCGCAGCGCGTTGCGCTCGAGGCCCTGGAAGGCCAACTGCGAGCGCTGCGCCACACCTGCGACCAGCCCCATCCGGCCAGCGAGTGCGGCATCCTGCAGAATCTGCAGCAGGCCGCGGCCGGCGCCGCCTGCGAATGCCATCCGCATGCCGTGGATCAAGGCTAGGGTTGCGCCCCGGTACTGAATGGTGCCGGCTATGCTACGATTCCTCAACTTGCCGCGCACCAAGCTGGTGAAAAGCGCGGCGGTACGGTCCCGCGACGAGACGTTTGAGTGAGCCATTGCTCTCATCGATCCCGCCGCGTGGCGCGCTTTTCCGAATTTCCATCCAATAGTTGCCGCACGTAAATGACGCTTAGCTGCCTGTCGCTGACCGCTGTCGAGCTTGCCCGTATCGGGCAGGCCGGCGCGTCCGCGCGCGTGGCGCAGGCGCCGCGCGCGCAAGCCAAACAGGCTATTGCCTGCCGCCGGATCAGCGCACCGCTTGATCCTGCCCGGTTCCCAGCCTGACGTCCCCCCAACGCAGGCAAGCGCCGAACCGGGCCGAGTCACTCCCTGTTCGCGGTTTTCCCGCCGTTCCTGACGGCCCCTTATTCCATGACCTGGCAGTGCCCGGAGCCGATCCATGACGGATCGCCCCAGCCGCCCTGGGTCGCCGCATCGCCACCTAGCGAGGATTCATCATGACGGCTTCGTCCAAGCAACAACCGACCCTTTACCTTACCGAGCTCGACGTAACCCGCCTCGAACGCATTGCCGGGCGTGCCGGCGCCGCCCCGCTGGCCGAGATGCTCGACAGCATCCTGGAGCGCGCCGCCATCGTGCCGGCCGATGCCATTCCGAAGGATGTCGTAACCATGAACTCCAGCCTGCTGTGCGTGCTGGAAGGCGAGGCCACCCCGCGCCGCTGGACCCTGGCGTATCCGGACACCGCGGATTTCGACGAAGGCCGGCTGTCGGTGCTGTCGCCGATCGGCCGCGTCCTGCTGGGCGCGCGCGCCGGCCAGACCGTGAGCTACCGCCTGCCGGACGGACGCGAGCAAAGCGTCACGGTGGTCGAATTGTCGTTCCAGCCCGAGGCCAACGGCCAGTACACCGTTTAAGGCCGCAGTAGCCACATTCAGGGTATCTCGCGTGCGCTTTCAGGACGCCGGTCGCGGCGTCCTCGCGCGCTGCAGGCAGCGCTGCGCACACCGTCCCACGGGGGCGCGCGCACCGTTCACCGGCGCCAGACGGCCTCCAGCCTGGGCTGGCAGGCTATCGCGCCGCGCGCCAGGCGCTTGCGCCACTCCGTTTCCACGTCCCGGCAGCGCCATCCGGCGGCTAATCCGCGCCGTTCGTCCGCACTTCCAGCGTTTCACGACTCGCAACGCACCATTCGTCGCAGTGGTATTTCTCCTTGCGCGCCCAGCCACTAATCTTCAGTCCGTGCTCGCATAGCAACATAGATTGCCAAAGAGCAGCAAGTAACTGCGGCTTAAAACAAAAAGCGACGAAACAATCAGTTGAAGGAGTCCCAAATGAATGCCAAACGCATCCTGGGCAGCGCGTTAGCAGTGCTTCTGGTGGCCGGATCGGCCGCGGCACTGGCAGCCCCTGCCACCAGCAAGGTCGGCAAGTTCGACGTTTATGCCGATGCGTTGCGCACCGGCAAGTTCGATACGTTCGTTGACGGCGCCAAGGCCGGCAAGTTCGATACGTTCACCGACGGCGCCAAGGCCGGCAAGTTCGATACGTTCACCGACGGCGCCAAGGCCGGCAAATTCGATACGTTCACCGACGGCGCGCGCGCCTTCAGTGGTGAAATCTCAGCCAGCTCGCTGGACAATTCGCGCTCCGGCGACGGATCGCTGTACGGCTACAAGGTCTGATCCAGACCTCGTGTTACCAGGCGGCCACTTAGGTGGCCGCCTCGGTTATGCACCTGTTTTCCCGCTTTATCTCCCACCTGCCCGGCTGACCTCCTCCTCCTTCTCTCTCCCGCCGGGCGGGTGATTTTTCCCCGCCGCTCCTGCTGTACCTCCCGCTGTACATTCAACCCCTCCGGCCGTTCCGCAGTTCATCCCGCTTTATTCCATAGCGCCTCAAAGGCTGGCACGCGCCCGTCATTCCCGCTCGCGCCGGGGACGCCGGCGCCCGATCAGGACATAGAGCAAGGGAACCGCCAGCGCGCCGATCACGGTCGCGCCAAGCATGCCGCCCAGCACCCCGGTGCCGACCGCGCGCTGCGCCGCCGCGCCCGCGCCGGTGCTGATCGCCAGCGGCACCACGCCGAGGATAAAGGCCAGCGATGTCATCACCACCGGACGCAACCGCTGCCGGGCGGCCTGGCTGGCGGCTTCGACCAGCCCCATGCCGCCGCGGCGCAACTGCTCGGCGTACTCCACCACCAGGATGGCGTTCTTGGCCGCCAGCCCCATGATCACGATCCCGCCCACCTTGAAGTAGACGTCGTTCGGCATCCCCCGCAGCCAGATCGCCGCCAGCGCGCCAAGCAGGCCCGCGGGCACGATCAACAGCACCGCCAGCGGCAGGGTCCAGTTTTCATAGAGCGCCACCAGGCACAGGAAGATGAACAGCAACGACAAGGCGAACAGCCAGGGCGCCTGCGCGCCGCTTTGCTGCTGCTCGAAGGCGCGCCCGGTCCAGCGCACGTCATAGGTGCCGCCCAGTTCGCGGACCATGGCCGTGAGCCGCTCCATCGCCGTGCCGGTGCTGTGGCCCGGCGCCACGTCGGCGTTGATGCGTACCGAGGGGAGTCCGCTGAACCGCTCCAGTGTGGCTTCACCCTTGCCCCACACCAGTTCGGCGAAGGCGCCGAGCGAGACCATGCCGCCGCGCTCGTTGCGCACGTGCACGCGCGACAGGTGGGCAGGGTTCATCCGGTAAGGCGCGTCGGCCTGCAGGATCACCCGGCGGATACGGCCTTCGCGCGCCACTTCGTCGACGTAGCGCGAGCCCAGCGTGGCGGACAGCGCATGGTGGATGGCCTCGGGCTCTACGCCGAAGCTGCGCGCGCGCTCGTAGTCGATGCGCAGGTCCAGTGCCGGCGCGGGCTGCGCCGTGGTGGCACGGACCTCGCCGAGCGCGGGTTCGTCCCTGGCCGCGGCAAGCAGCTTGTCGCGGGCGGCGAAGAGCGCCTCGCGTCCGGTGCCGGGCTGTGCAACCAGCCGCATGTCGAGGCCGCCGGTGCTGCCCAGTTCGGGCAAGGTAGCGCCGCCATAAGCGTAGAGCTGCGCGCGTCCCCGCCCTGGCCAGTCCTCCAGCGCGGCCGTCATCCTCGCCAGTATCACGTCAGCGCGCTCGCTGGCACCGCGCCGCTCCCAGTCTTCCAGTGCCAGGTACAGGCTGGCGCGCTGTTCGCCGCTGCCGGAATTGCTCCAGCCCAGCACGGCAAAGGTAGAGCGCACCGGATACTTGCCGGCCTGCAGCCACTTCTCCAGCGCCGCCACGGTGGTGCGCGTCTCCTCCTGGGTGGAGCCTGCCGGCAGTTCCACATCGATCACAAGTTCGCCCGTGTCCTCGTCCGGCAGGAAGCCGGCGGGGATCTGCCATATCAGCACGCCGCCAGCGACCGCCAGAGCCAGGTAGATGCCCAGCCAGCGCAGGCGGCGGCGCTGCAGCGCCTGCACCCCTCCAGCATAGCGCGCGGTAAATGCCGCGAAACCGCGCTCGAACCACGCCAGCGGCCCGCGCACCGGATGCGGCGCATGGCGCAGCAGGCTGGCGCACATGGCCGGCGCCAGCGAGAGCGCGAAGAACAGCGAGAAGGCAATGGAGATCGCCAGCGTGATGGCGAAATGCCGGTAGATCACGCCGACCGCGCTGCCCATGAACGCCATCGGCACGAAGACTGCGCACAGCACCAGCGTGACCGCCAGCAGCGCGCCGGACACTTCGCGCATCGAGCGGGCCGCCGCTTCCATCGCATCCACGCCTTCCTCGCGCATGATCCGCTCGACGTTTTCCACCACCACGATGGCGTCGTCCACCAGGATGCCGATCGCCAGCACCACGCCGAACAGCGTGATCACGTTCAGCGAGAGGCCGAACGCGTACAGGCAGGCGACGGTGCCAAGCAGCGACACCGGCACCACGATCACCGGAATCAGCGTAGCGCGCAGGTTGCCCAGGAACAGGTAGAGGATCAGGAAGACCAGCACCGTGGCTTCGCCCAGCGTGGTCAGCACGCGCCAGATGGAACGCTCGACAAACTGCGCGCTGTCGGACGAGATCTCATAGCGCACGCCCGCCGGAAAACTGCGTGCGGCTTCATCGAGCGCCGCGCGCACGGTGCGCGATGTGGCCAGCACATTGGCGCCATCCGCCAGCTTGAGGCCGATCGATGCCGCGACGTGGCCATCGTGGCGCGAGCCGTAGCGGTAGTCGCTGGCACCCAGTTCCACCCGTGCCACGTCGCGCAGCCGCACCAGCGAGGCGTCGCTGCCGCCGCGCACCACGATGCGCTCGAACGCTTCCGGATCGCTCAGCGGCCGGGGCGGGCGCACCAGCGCCTGGAAGGGCTGGCCCGGCACCGCCGGCGCGCTGCCAAGCTGGCCGGGCGTGACATCGCCGTTGCGCGCCCTGATGGCCTGCTCCACGTCCGCGGCGGTGAGGCCGTAGGCGTTGAGCTTGTCCGGATCGAACCAGATGCGCAAGGCGTACTCGGATCCATAAGGCTCGGCCTTGCCGATGCCGGGCAGGCGGCGCAGCATCGGCAGCAGCGAGCCGGCGGCGAAATCGCCCAGCGCGGTTTCGTCGAGCTGGCCGCCATCGGAGACCAGCGAGACATACATGAAGGGGCTGCTGCTGGCCTGGTCCACAAAGATGCCGCCGCGGCGCACCGCTTCCGGCAAGAGCGGTTCCGCCTGCATGACGCGGTTGCGCACGTTGACCTGCGCCAGCTGCGCGTCGGTGCCCTGGCGGAAACCCAGCGTGATGGTGGCGGCACCGCCCTCGCTGCTGGCATCGAGGTAGAGCAGGCCGGGGATGCCGTGCATCTGCTGCTCCAGCACGGCGGTCACGGCGTCCTCCACGGTGCGTGCCGAAGCGCCGGCATAGTCGGCATAGACGATCACTGTGGGAGGCGCCACCGCCGGATACTGGGCGATGGGAATGCGGGTGAGGGCGATCAGGCCCGCCACCATGGTGAGGATGGCAATTACCCACGCGAAGGCGGGCCGGCGAAGGAAAAAGGACGCCATGACAGATTCGGTTGTCTGGCACCGGCGCGACAACGGGCCGCGGATCCGGTGCGATGGAACGTGGGACGGCGCGCTAACTGTCCGGATAGCGCCGTGAGGCGGAACAGCAGGAGGGGAGAGGGTTGCCGTGGGGTCCGGCGCCCCTAACGGGCAGGCGGTGCGAAACCACGCAACAGTGCCGCCAGCAACACCCGCTGGCGATGCGCCAGCGGCTGCCGGTCCTCGCGCGGCAGGTGCTCGAAAGTGATGTCGAGCGCGGCCAGTCCGTGAACGGCGGTCCACAGCGCGTCGGTGACGTCGCCGGGGTGATGCCCGGCATCGATCAGCGCGGCGGCCTGCTGGTCGCACACGCAAGCCAGCAGCACGGCGGCCACCGGGTCCTCGGGGAAACGCTCGCGCCAGCGCTGGTCGATGGCGCGTTCGGCATCGGCCGGCAGGCCCATCATCATCATCAGGTGATAGCTGTGGCGATTGGCCAGGGCCCACGCCACGTAAGCGTCCAGCACCGCCGGCAGGACCCCGGAGGGCGCGCCGGCGGCGGCCCGGGCCTCGGCCAGCGCGGCCGCCAGCCGTACCCAGTCCTGCGCGCACACCTCGAACAGCAGTGCGGTCTTGTCTTCGAAATGCCGGTAGATGGCAGCGGCGCTATAACCGCAGCGCTCGCCGATGCGGCGCAGCGTGACCCCGGCGAAGCCAGCCTCCGCGAACAGCGCGCGGGCGGCGTTGAAGAAGGCCTCGCGCACGCTCTCGCGGCGCTGCGCGGCGCCGCCCGCACGTGCAGCGGGCGGCCGCACAGGCACGCCGGCGCGCGCGGCAAGCGGCACGGCTGGCGCGCTGCCGGACGGCACGGCGGCGGGCTGGGCTTGCAGGCTGTATTGCGGCGGGCGGGCGGAGGGCATGGCCGCGATTATAAACACTCAGTCACTTTGTGAACAATGTTTACACCACGGATCAGGCACTTTTACTTTCCCCGCCCTGGTGGGGGGACGGGCTTCCGGCCGGTTGCCATCGGCCGGTCAAAGCGGACGCGCGGGGCTCAGAGTTGCCGGGCTGCGAAGGTATCGCACTTGCGGATATCGCCGGTAGTCAGTCCCTGGCGCAGCCAGCGCGTGCGCTGCTCGCTGGTGCCGTGGGTGAATGCTTCGGGGACGACGTAGCCCTGGGCCTGCTTCTGCAGCCGGTCGTCGCCGATGGCGGCGGCGGCCTTGAGGCCTTCTTCGATATCGCCAGGTTCCAGCAGTTGCTGGTTCATGCGCTCCGCGGTGGCGGCCCACACGCCGGCCAGGCAATCGGCCTGCAACTCTACGCGCACCGACAACTGGTTGGCCTGCGCCTCGCCCATGCGGCGGCGCGCGGCGTCGACCTTGCCGGACACGCCGAGCAGGTTCTGCACGTGGTGGCCGATTTCGTGGGCGATCACATAAGCCTGGGCAAAGTCGCCGCCGGCGCCGAAGCGGCGGCGCAGTTCATCGTAGAAGGCCAGGTCGATATAGACCTTCTGGTCGCCCGGGCAGTAGAAGGGCCCCATGGCCGACTCGCCGGTGCCGCAGGCGGTGGGCGTGGCGCCTGAGAACAGCACCAGCGTGGGCGGCGCGTAGCGGCGGTTGAGGTCAGTCTCGAAAATATGCGACCAGGTGCGCTCGGTGTTGCCCAGCACCTTGCGCACGAACACCGTCATCTGGTCGTTGGCGGGCGGATGGCTGGGCACATGCTGCTGCTGCGGCGCCTGTTGCTGCGAACCCTGCAGCACCGAGGCGCCCTGCATGATCACGGAAGGATCGATGCCGAAGAAATACGACGCCGCCAGCGCCACCAGGATGGTGCCGATGCCGAGCGTCTTGGGCCCCGCGCCGAAGCCACCGAAACCGCCGGAACCTTCTCCCCGGCGGTCTTCTACATTCTGGCTTTCGGCTTCGTCATCGAGACGCATGGTGGCTCCGCATTGCTGGTTGATCGCTGTGGCCGGACAGTGGCCGCAGTGTGTCGATCAGTATAGCAACGGCGTTGGCGCCGGCGCATGCGTGTGGTGTATCAGGCCGTAACCGCCGGCACCGTGCTGCCGGCGCCAAGCGCAAGCGCCTTTCCCGGCTCCGTGCCACCGATCTCGGCCACCCGCAGCAGGTTGGTGGTGCCGCCCTGGCCGAACGGCATGCCGGCCGCGATGGTGATCTGGTCGCCCGGCGCGGCATAGCCTTCGGCCAGCGCGGCGCGGGTGGCCGCGTTCACCATCTCGTCGACACTTTGCACATCGGGGCTGACGGTGGAATGCACGCCCCAGGCAAGCGCCAGCCGCCGCGCGATCTCCAGGTTCGGCGTGATGCTGACGATGGGGGCGTGCGGCCGCTCGCGCGCCGCGCGCAGCGCGGTGGAGCCCGACGAGGTGTAGGTCACGGTGGCCACCGCGCCGATGATCTGCGTGACTTCACGCAGCGCGGCGCAGATCGCGTCCTGCCGGGTGGACAGCGGTGCCTCGTGCTGCGCGTCCAGCAGGTTGCGATAGAGCGGATCGCGCTCCACCTCGGCGATGATGCGGTCCATGATCGCCACCGCCGGTACCGGGTGGCGGCCGTTGGCCGATTCCGCCGACAGCATCACCGCATCGGCGCCATCATAAATGGCGCTGGCCACGTCGGAGGCTTCGGCGCGCGTGGGCACCGGCGAATCGATCATCGATTCCAGCATCTGCGTGGCGATGACGATGGGTTTGCCGTGCTGACGGCAGATGCGCAGGATGCGTTTCTGCACGCCCGGCACACGCTCTGGCGGCAGCTCCACGCCGAGGTCGCCGCGCGCCACCATCACCGCATCGGAGACGCGCACGATTTCTTCCAGCTGCTGCAGCGCGGCGGGCTTCTCGATCTTGGACAGCACGCCGGCGCGGGTGCCGATGATCTCGCGCGCTTCCACGATGTCGGCCGGACGCTGCACGAAGGACAGCGCGATCCAGTCGGCGCCGAGTTCCAGCGCGAAGTCGAGGTCCTTGCGATCCTTCTCGGTCAGCGCGGGGATCGGGATCACCGCGTCGGGCACGTTGACGCCCTTGCGATCGGAAAGCGTCCCGTGGTTCACCACGCGCGTGACGATGCTGCCGCTGGCCACCGACTCGATCTTCAGCTGCACCTTGCCGTCGTCGATCAGCAGCGACTGTCCCGGCGCGGCAACGCGGAACAGCTCCGGATGCGGCAGGTGCACGCGGGTAGCATCGCCCGGGCCGGGATCGCTGTCGAGCACGAACACGTCGCCGGCCTTGACCGCGACCTTGCCCGCGGCAAAGGTACCGATGCGCAGCTTGGGCCCTTGCAGGTCGGCCAGCACGGCGATGGGCCGGCCGGTCTCGGCTTCGACTTGGCGCACGGCATCGTAGCGGCGCTTGTGGTCGTCGTGCGAGCCGTGGCTGAAGTTCAGGCGGAATACATCCGCCCCGGCTTCGAACAACTGACGGATCACTTCGATGTCGGTGCTGGCCGGTCCGAGCGTGGCAACGATCTTGGCTTTGCGCTGGCGTCTCATTTTGTCTCCTCTTCCAATCTCGGGCGGCGCGCCCAGGGCGCGCCCTTGTTCAAACACGTGGCTTACACGATCAGGATGGCGCGGAAATCATTCACGTTGGTACGGGTCGGGCCGGTGACGATGAGGTCGTCCAGGCCGGCGAAGAAACCGTAGCCATCGTTGTTGCCCAGGTGCGCGCGCGCAGACAGTCCGCGCGCCGAGGCACGGTTCAGCGTATCGGGCGCGAGCAACGCACCGGCGTTGTCTTCGGAACCATCGATGCCGTCGGTGTCGCAGGCAATGGCATGCACGCCCGGCAGGCCGTCCAGCGCGACGGCGAGCGCCAGCAGGAATTCGGCATTGCGCCCGCCGCGGCCGCTGCCGCGCACGGTCACCGTTGTTTCGCCGCCGGACAGGATCACGCAGGGCTTCCGGAACGGCTGGCCGTGCCGCGCGACCTGGCGCGCGATGGCGGCATGCACCAGCGCCACGTCGCGCGATTCGCCTTCTATGCTGTCGGACAGGATGTGCGCCTCGAAGCCAAGTTCGCGCGCACGCGCCGCCGCCGCTTCCAGCGATTGCTGCGCGGTGGCAAGCGTGGCGCTGCGATGGCCGTCGAAACGCGCGTCGCCAGGCTTGGGCGTTTCGCCCGCGCCGCTCTCCAGGTGCGCGCGCACATTGGCCGGTACTTCGATGCCGTACTTGGCGATCACCGCCAGCGCGTCGGCGCAGGTGGTGGCGTCGGGCAGGGTTGGGCCGCTGGCGATCAGCGTGGGATCGTCACCGGGAATATCGGAAATCAAAAGGGTCTCGACGCGTGCCGGCGCACAGTGCAACGCCAGGCGCCCGCCCTTGAGCGCCGAGAGGTGCTTGCGCACGCAATTCATCTCGCCGATGTTGGCGCCGCTCTTGAGCAGCGCGCGGTTCACGGCCTGCTTGTCGGCGAGCGTGATGCCGGGCGCGGGCGCGGCCAGCAGCGCGGAGCCGCCGCCGGAGATCAGGCACAGCACCAGGTCGTCGGCGGTGAGGCCCCTGACCAGTTCCACCATGCGCTGCGCGGCGCGCTGGCCGGCTTCATCGGGCACCGGGTGCGCGGCTTCCACGACCTCGATGCGGCGGCACGCCGCGCCGTGTCCATAGCGCGTCACCACCAGCCCCGACAGTTCCCCTTGCCAGTGCGTCTCCACCGCCTGCGCCATCGCGGCAGCCGCCTTGCCCGCACCGATTACCACCGTGCGGCCCTTAGGCGGCGGCGGCAGTTGCGGCGGCAGGCAATGGCTGGCGCTGACGGCGGCGACCGCGGTATCGAACAAGTCACGCAGCAACGCGCGTGGATCGGAAAGACCGGCCGGGCGCTGGGGCACCCGCAGGGCGGAGTGGGAATCGGTGGCGAGCATGACGGAATCCGGAAGTGCGGCTCCCCCGGCCGCGCACGGCCGGGGAATGATGCTGGCCTGCCAGGGCAGGCCATGATGGTGCTGCTGGCTTACTTGGCGCCGCCCTTGGCGATCTCATGGTTGGACATGATCTCGATGGCGCGGCACAGTGCCGAGTGATCCTGCTTGGCCCAACCGTTGGCGGCGCAGGTGTTGAACAGCTCTTGCGCGGTGGCGGTATTCGGCAGCGCCACGCCCAGCGCCTTGGCGCCTTGCAGGGCAAGGTTCAGGTCCTTCTGGTGCAGCTCGATGCGGAAGCCCGGATCGAAGGTACGCTTGACCATGCGCTCGCCGTGCACTTCCAGGATGCGCGAAGCCGCGAAGCCGCCCATCAGCGCCTGGCGCACGCGCGCCGGATCGGCGCCCGCCTTGGAGGCGAACAGCAGCGCTTCGGATACGGCCTGGATGTTCAGCGCCACGATGATCTGGTTGGCCACCTTGGTGGTCTGGCCGTCGCCGTTGCCGCCGACCAGCGTCACGTTCTTGCCCAACAGGTCGAACAGCGGCTTGACCTCGTCGAACGACTCTTGCGGACCGCCCACCATGATGGTCAGCGATGCGGCCTTGGCGCCCACTTCGCCGCCGGAAACCGGTGCGTCCAGGTAGGCTGCGCCCAGCTTGTTGATGCGCGCGGCGAAGTCCTTGGTGGCGATCGGCGAGATCGAGCTCATGTCGACCACGATCTTCCCGTGCGCGGCTTCCTTGCCGGCAGCCTTGAGCGCTGCAGCGACGCCCTTCTCGGCGAACAGCACGGCTTCCACATGCGGGGTGTCCGGCACCATGATCACGATGATGTCCGCGCGCTTGGCGACTTCCTCGGCGCTGGTGCAGACGGTGACGCCGGCATCGACCAGTGCCTGCGGCGCCGGGTTGACGTCGTGCACGAACAGCGTGTGGCCGGCTGCGCGCAGGTGGCCCGCCATCGGTGCGCCCATGATGCCCAGGCCGATGAATCCGACGTTGCGTTGGTTTGCCATGTGATGTCTCCTTGATGCGATCGTTGAATGTTTGTGGGTTTACTGGTTCCGCTTACTGCACGCCGTGTTCCGCGCGCCAGCCCAGGCCTTCGGTGGTGGTCGTGCGCGGCTTGTACTCGCAGCCGACCCAGCCGCCATAACCGATCTCGTCGAGCCACTTGAACAGGAAGTGATAGTTCAGCTCGCCGGTGCCCGGCTCGTTGCGGCCCGGGTTGTCGGCCAGCTGCACGTGCTTGATCTTCGGAAGATGCGCTTTCAGCGTGGCGGCGATTTCGCCTTCCATGCGCTGCATGTGATAGATGTCGTACTGCACGTAGAGGTTGGGCGCGTTGACCTGTTCGATCAGGTCCAGCGCCTGCTGCGTGCGCGACAGGAAGAAGCCGGGAATATCGAAGGTGTTGATCGGCTCGACCAGCAGATCGATCTGCTCGGCGGCGAGCGCCTGCGACGCGAAGCGCAGGTTTTCCACCAGCGTTTCCTGCGCCTGCTCGTGCTTGACGTTCTGCGGCTGGATGCCGACCAGGCAGTTCAGCTGGCGCACACCCAGCACCTTGGCGTACTTGATCGCTTCGCCCACGCCGTCCTGGAACTCGCCCACGCGGTCCGGGTGGCAGGCGATGCCGCGTTCGCCCGCTTCCCACTTTCCGGCCGGCAGGTTGTGCAGCACCAGGTCGAGCTGGAAGCGGTTGAGCCGGTCCGCGATCTGGTCAGCGTGGAAGGCGTACGGAAAAAGGAACTCCACGCCGCGGAAGCCCGCGCGCGCGGCGGCTTCGAAGCGGTCGAGGAAGGCCACTTCGTTGAACAGCATGGTCAGGTTGGCGGCAAGTTTTGGCATAGATGTCTCCGGATGACTTGTCTTGTGGTTCCGCTCGCGCGGATGCGGTGATTGGGGGCGCGCTGATGCAGCGGTACTGATTTGCAGAAAGCGCGCGGGCTCATGGCCCGCGCTTGTCAGCCTGCGATGCTTACGCCGTTTCCACTTCTTCGCGGAGGATGGCTTCCTCGATGTCTTCGATCGGCTCGAACTCGTTGATGTTGTCGATCTCGGTGCCCATCGCGATATTGGTCACGCGTTCCAGGATCACTTCCACCACCACCGGCACCGAGAACTCGGCCATCAGGTCGCGGGCTTCGGCAAAGGCCGGTGCGATGTCCTCCGGCTTGAACACCCGGATCGCCTTGCAACCCAGGCCTTCCACCACCTTCACGTGGTCCACGCCGTAGCCGTTGAGTTCGGGCGAGTTGATGTTGTCGAAGGCGAGTTGCACGCAGTAGTCCATCTCGAAATTGCGCTGCGCCTGGCGGATCAGCCCGAGGTAGGAGTTGTTCACCACCAGGTGGATGTACGGCACCTTGAACTGCGCGGCCACAGCCAGTTCTTCGATCATGAACTGGAAGTCGTAGTCGCCCGAGATGGCCACCACATCCGATTCCGGCGAGGCCACCTTCACGCCGATCGCGGCGGGAATGGTCCAGCCCAGCGGGCCGGCCTGGCCGCAGTTGATCCAGTGGCGCGGCTCGTTGACGGACAGGAACTGCGCGGCGGCGATCTGCGACAGGCCGATGGTGGACACATAACGCACATCGCGCGGGAAGTACTGGTTCATCTCGCGGTACACGCGCTGCGGCTTGACCGGCACGTTGTCGAAGTCGCTCTTGCGCTGCATGGTGCGGCGGCGCTTCTGCACGTCCGCCACCCAGCTCTTGCGGCACGGCAGGCGGCCGGCCATTTTCATTTCACGCGCCACTTCCACGAACTGTTCCAGCGCGGCCTTGGCGTCGGAGACGATGCCCAGGTCCGGACCGAACACGCGGCCGATCTGGGTAGGCTCGATATCCACGTGCACGAACTTGCGGCCCTTGGTGTAGACCTCGACGCTGCCCGTGTGGCGGTTGGCCCAGCGGTTGCCGATGCCGAGCACGAAGTCCGAGGCCAGCATCGTGGCGTTGCCGTAGCGGTGCGAAGTCTGCAGCCCGACCATGCCGGCTTGCAGCGGGTGGTCGTCGGCCAGCACGCCCCAGCCCATCAGCGTGGGGACCACCGGCACGTTGACCAGTTCGGCGAATTCCACCAGCAGCTCGGCCGCATCGGCGTTGATCACGCCGCCGCCGCACACGATCAGCGGGCGCTCGGCCGCGTTGAGCATGGCGATGGCCTTCTCGATCTGCGGGCGCGAGGCAACCGGCTTGTACGGGGCGAGCGGCTGGTAGGTTTCCGGATCGAACTCGATTTCGGCGACCTGCACGTCGAAGGGCAAGTCGATCAGCACCGGACCCGGACGGCCCGAGCGCATCAGGTGGAAGGCTTGCTGGAACACTTGCGGCACCAGCGCCGGCTCGCGCACGGTCACGGCCCACTTGGTCACCGGCTTGGCGATCGATTCGATATCGACGGCCTGGAAGTCTTCCTTGTACAAGCGGGCGCGCGGCGCCTGGCCGGTGATGCAGAGAATGGGAATGGAGTCAGCCCAGGCCGAGTACAGGCCGGTGATCATGTCGGTGCCGGCGGGACCCGAGGTGCCGATGCACACGCCGATATTGCCGGCCTCCGCGCGGGTGTAGCCCTCGGCCATATGCGAGGCGCCTTCCACGTGGCGGGCCAGGAAATGGTCGATGGTGCCGGCACGGCGCATGGCCGAGTAGAACGGGTTGATGGCGGCGCCGGGCACGCCGAACGCGGTAGTGATACCTTCTTTTTCCAGCACGGCGATGGCCGCGTCGACTGCTCTCATCTTCGGCATGTCTGTCTCCAATCGTTGATGCGATGTTTTGTGAAAAGCTGTGAATTCCTGCGAATCACTGTTGGAGCCCATGCTATTCCCGCAAGCGGGTTGGGATAAAGGGAAGGGAGATCAGTTGATTCGATACCTGTGATATGGAATACGGCCGCGCGGCACTGAAACCACCGTCGCCGGACGGTGCCGGGCCCGCGCTATTGCCATACGTTGTGTGACGGCAACGATACGTGGGAATTCGCGGTAAAAGGCCTGCCCACGCCCCCGGCGCCCCCCCGCTTGGCGCGCCAAATGTCGACAATGTGCGGGTATCGCGCCAGTGCTCGCGCACCGCGTGGAACCCTCCATTGCCAACCGAATCGCCATGCTGACCAGGCTCCCTCCCACCCGAGAGCTGCTCGACGCGCTCAAGCGGAAGCCGCCCGCCGTATCCGATACCGCCGGTTCGCCCGCGGCCGCCATGAACCTGGAGCGGCTGCAGCGCGGCCTGCTGGGGCTGTTCTGGGCTTGTTCGCTGGCCGCGCTGCTGGCGACCGGCGCGGTGCTGTACACCAAGTACCAGATCAGGCAGACGCCGGCGCCGTGGCAGGCGCGGATGGTCTATTGCCTGCTGGGGGGCAGCGTGGCGGGACTGGCTGCGCTGCTGCTGACGCACCTGCCCGCGCTCGCGCGCAGGCTGCGCGATCCGCTGGGCCAGCTGGCCGACCAGGCCGACCGGCACGATGAGGCGGAGAGCGCGCTGCTGCGCGCGCTGGCGCGGATACCGGCCCAGGGGCTGCGCGCGCGGGCCCGGCGCGTGCACGTGCAACTGCGGATGTGGGAAGGGATGACGAAGACGATCGGGCTGCTGCTGGCGGCGAGCCCGTTCGCGCTGGCGCTGGTCACCGGGCTGGTCGAACTGCCGCACAAGGGCGGCAGCCTGTTGCCGCTGCTGTCGCTGTACGGCGTAGCCTTCGTGCCCGGCGCGGCGCTGACGCTTTTCCTGCAACTGCAGGTCAGCCGGCCGCTGCGGCGGCTTGCCTATGTGCTGGCCGAAGCGGCCGAGATCAGTTCGCAACTGGGGCGGGCGCCCGTGCAAAGCGCCGGCGCGCCGGCAGTGGCTGCCATGGCGGCAGCCGTACCCGTTACAGCGCCAGGCCCCGCGGTACCGTCGCCGGCGCCTGTTCCACCGGAGGTCCGCGACGCGCGGACGCCAGGGGATCCAGGCTCGGTTTCGTCCGCGCAACCGAGGGAGGCGGTGGAGGCGGTGGAGGCGGAGAGCGCAGCAGCGGGTCCGCCCACGCTATCTCACGCGGTCAGGTAAGTCTGCGCCAGGCGGACCCAGCAGGCCGCGCCCAACGGCAGCACCCGGTCGTTGAAGTCGTAGCCGGGGTTATGCACCATGCAGCCGCCGAACTCGCCTTCGCCATTGCCCAGGATCAGGTAGCAGCCCGGCACCTCGTTCAGCATCCACGCGAAGTCCTCGCTGCCATTCAGGCCCTTGGGCGCTTGCGTCACGACCTTGTCGGCGCCGACAAGGTCCCTGCAAACCTGCTGCGCCAGCTTTGTTTCGCTTTCCGTGTTGACCATCGGCGGCGTCAGCTGGCGGTAGTCGATGTGCGCTTCCACGCCATGCGCCTGCGCGGTGAGGATGACGATCTCGCGGATGCGCTGCTCCACCAGCGCGCGCGTTTCCGGGCGCGCTGCGCGCACGTTCAGGCCCAGCGTGACCGATTCCGGAATCACGTTGTGGGTCGCGCCGCCGCGGATAAAGCCCACCGACAGCACCGCGGTATCGTCCGGCGCCACGTTGCGCGCCACCACGGTCTGCAGCGCGGTGACAATGGCCGCCGACGCGGCGATCGGATCGCGCGCGCGGTGCGGCATGGCGCCGTGCCCGCCCACGCCCTTGATGGTCACGTCCGCCACGTCGGACGACAGGCTCACCGGGCCCGGCAGCACCCGGAAGCTGCCGGCCGGCACGCCGGGCATATTGTGCAGGGCGAAGACCGCGTCGCACGGGAAGCGCTCGAACAGGCCGTCCTCGATCATGGCGCGCGCGCCGCACAGGTTTTCCTCGTCGGGCTGGAAGATCAGGTTGAGCGTGCCGTCGAAGTCGCGGCTGTCGGCCAGCGCCTTGGCGGCGGCCAGCAGGATGGCGGTGTGGCCGTCGTGGCCGCAGGCGTGCATCTTGCCCTGGTTCTTGCTGGCATACGGCAGGCCCGTGGCCTCGACGATCGGCAGCGCGTCCATGTCGGCGCGGATGCCCAGGCGGCGCTTGCCGTTGCCCACCCTGAGCTGCCCGACCACGCCGCTCTTGCCGATGCCGGTGTGCACCTCGTAGCCCCAGCTCTCCAGCAAGGTGGCAACGAGCTTGCTGGTGGCGCCCACCTCGAAGCCGAGTTCGGGCTGGGCGTGGATCTGGCGGCGGATGCCGATAAAGGTGTCGGCGTCGATCTGGATCTGCGGCAGCAGGTGCGGCAGCAACTGGAAGGGAGTCAGGCTGGGTTCGCGGGTCATTCTGTATTCCTTGGCTACGAAACGGCAGGGGAGGAAAGGCTCAGTCTTCTCAGGTTTCGCGGATCGTCAGCACCGCGAGGATGGTCACCGTGCCGCAGGCCATCATGTAGAAGGCCGGCGCCATCGGGTTGCCAGTCCTGGCCAGCATCCAGGTGACGATGAACTGGCAGGAACCGCCAAACACCGTCACGCCCACCGCATAGATCACGGACAGTCCGCTGGCGCGCACGTTGGCCGGCAGGAGTTCCATCATCATCAGCAGCATCGGCGTGGAGCCCAGGTAGACGCTGGCGGTCAGCAGCGCGGACAGCGACAGCACCAGCGGCACGCTCGGGTAATGGGTCATCAGCCAGAACGCCGGATAGAGGCACACCAGCGTAAAGACCATCGAGCCCAGCACCAGCGGCTTGCGGCGCGGCAGGCGGTCGGCCAGGGTGCCGGCCAGCAGCGACATCACCAGGCACACCACACCCGTCACGCAGCCTGACAGCAGCGACAGCGACGGCGGCAGATGCAGTTCCCGGATCATGTAGGTGGGCATGAAATACACCACCAGATAGGTGGCGACCGTGCCGCCGATAATGGTCAGGATGCCCTTGACCACGGTGCCGCCATGCTCGCGGAACAGCGTGCCGAGCGGGCTTGGGGCGTGCGGCTGGGCCGTGTGCGTCTCGTCCAGGTGCGCGCGGATATACAGCCCCACCGGCGCGATCAGCAGGCCCAGCACGAAGGGCACGCGCCAGCCCCAGCTCTCCAGCGACGCCTGCGGCAGCGCGCCATAAAGAATGGCGGCCGTGAGCGCGCCCAGCGTCGCCGCGATGCCCTGGCTGCCAAGTTGCCAGCTGACGCGAAAGCCGCGGCCCTTGACGCCGCCGGACTCCATCAGCATGGCGGTGGAAGCGCCGATCTCGCCGCCCAGCGAAAAGCCCTGCAGCAGGCGGCCAGCCACGATCATCAGCGGGCCGAACAGCCCGGCGAAAGCGTAGGTCGGGGCGAAGGCAAGGCACAGCGTGCCGAGCACCATCAGGCCGATGGTCAGCGTCATGGCGGCCTTGCGTCCGTGGCGGTCCGCGTAGTTGCCGATCACGAAGCCGCCCAGCGGCCGCATCACGAAGCCGATGCCGAACGTCGCCACCGCCAGCAGCAGCGAGCCGTAGGCGCTACCGGACGGAAAGAACAGTTTGCCGATCAACAGGGCGAAGAAGCTGTAGACGGTGAAGTCGTACATTTCCAGCGCATTGCCGATCGAGCAGGCGGCGATCAGGCGGAACTGGCTCTGGCGGGCTGGAGTGGCGGATATCGCCTGGGCAGGCGCCAGCGAAGGCGCGCCAGGCAGGGTGGCATCGTTCATGTCGGTTTCTCCACGAACTTGGTTGGGGGATCGGGCCGTGGAGGCCGGCGGTTGCCTGCGTCCAGCGTAGGGAATGTGGAATCCCTGGCGATGAAGTATTCAGGCAAACACGGCAAGCCAAAAATCATATATTTTCATCCTGATAACCAAATGGCATCGCCGTCATAACCAGGGTTGCGCCGCTATCGGTAGAAGTACGGAGAAGCCTTGTGCCACGTGGCATCGCGGCGCAGCGCCGGGTACGCGCGGGCGTGCCTGGAGCGCCCCACGCGCACGGCCGCGGGGCGCGGCGCACCGGCGCGGGGCACCGAGAAAAACAGGAAAACAGGGGAAAGGAAAGATGAAGCTGCAGCAACTGCGCATCCTGCTGGCGGTAGCCCAGCACGGCAGCATCCACGAAGCCTCGCGCAGCCTGCATGTGTCGCAGCCGGCACTGTCCAAGGCCATCGCCGAACTGGAACGCGAACTCGGCGTCACGCTGATGTCGCGTTCCGTGCGCGGCGTCAGCCTGACCGCCTACGGCGTGGCGCTGGTCAAGCGCGCCAGCCTGGTCGAGCAGGAGCTGCGCCACGCGCTGGAAGACATCGAAGCGATCCGCGGCCACGCCGACGCGCAGCTCAATATCGGCCTGACCGCCGTGGCCTCCAGCGGGCCGCTGCCCGATGCCATGGCCGCCTTCCGCAAACGCTTTCCCAACGTCGCGCTGCGCGGCTTCGAGCTGCGCCCGCAGCAGATCCTCGAAGGCCTGCGCGAAGGCCGGCTCGACCTTGGCCTGATCTCCACCAACAGCGGCCCCGGCACCGGCGCCTTCCAGTGGGAGCCGCTGTTCTCCACCGGCATGTCGCTAGCGGTGCGCGCCGGCCATCCGCTGCGGCGGGTACGCCGGCTGCGGCCGCTGCTCGACGCCGACTGGCTCGTCCTCGACCCGCTCGACGACCCCGGCAGCCCGCTGGCCAGCCTGATGCGCCTGCATCGGCTGGACATGCCCACGCGCATCGTGCAGAGCGCTTCCAACCTGCTCGGCCTGCAACTCGCCACGCGCACCGACCTGATCAGCATGTGGTCGGACTTCGTGTTCGACGGTACCGGGCCGCTGCGGCTGGATCCGGAGTCGCTGGTGCGCCTGCCGATCAGCGACGAACTGCCGGAGTTCCGGGTGTTCCTGGTGTACCGCTCCGAAGACCTGATGACACATGCGTGCGCGGAGTTCAGCAAGGAGGTACGGCATCGGGCGCAAGGGATGCCTCGGGGGCGGCCGGCGGTGCGCGGGCGCCCCTGAGCGCGGCTGTCGCAGGTCCCATGCACACCGCCGAATTGTGCCCATAGCACCGCGCGCATGCATGGCGGCCTCCCATGCGCCACAATGACGCTCAGGAGACACACAGCATGGACAAGCTAAAGCAAATCGAAGCCTTTATCGCAGTCGTCGAGCACGGCAGCATGGCCGCCGCCGCCCTGACGCAGGGCGTGACGCCGGTGATGATCGGGCGCCGCATCAATGCGCTGGAGGCGCGCATCGGCGTGAAGCTGCTGCACCGCTCGACGCGGCGCATCGTGGTGACGGAGCAGGGCGCTGCCTTCATGGAGCAGTGCAAGAAGGCGCTGGCCGATCTCGACCGTGCCGAGATGCTGATCGCGGAAGGCAAGCACAAGGCAACCGGGCACCTGATCGTGTCGGCCCCGGCGGCGTTCGGACGCAAGCACGTGGCGCCGCACGCGCCGGCGTTCCTGGCAGCGAATCCGGAGGTGCAGATTTCCTTCAACCTGACCGATCGCGTGGTGGACCTGGTGCGCGAGGGTTACGACGTGGGCATCCGCATCGGCGGCGCCATCGATCCGAATTTCGTCGCCATCAAGCTGGCCACCAACAAGCGCGTGGTGTGCGGCACGCCCGCCTACTTCGCGCGCTACGGCGTGCCGCAGACGCTGGACGACCTGGCCCAGCACAACTGCCTGGCGTTCAATCTGCAGGGCGGCCAGCAGCGCGGCTGGTATTTCCAGCAGGACGGCAAGACCGTGACCGTGCGCGTGAATGGGAACCTCGATTGCAACGACGGCGAACTGCTGCACCGCTGGACCGGGGAGGGACTGGGACTGGGCTGGCGTTCCACGTGGGAAATCCTGTCGCAGCTGGAGAGCGGCGAACTGATCACCGTGCTGGACGAGTACGCGCTGCCCGACTACGACATCCTGGCGGTGTACCCGCAGCAGCGTCCGGTGCCGGCCAAGATCCGTTTCTTTATCGAGCACCTGAAGGCGGCGTTCGCGGTGCCGGGCTACTGGACGGGGCGGCAGGGGCGATGATGGCGGCGTGGCTGGCGGACGCGGTCGTCCTGCTGCACCTTGCCTTTATCGTCTTCGCGATGCTGGGCGGCTTGCTGGTGCTGCGCTGGCCGCGCCTGGCATGGCTGCACTTGCCGGCGGCGGCATGGGGCGTGGTGGTGGAGTGGAGCGGGTGGATCTGCCCGCTCACGCCGCTGGAAAACGCGCTGCGCCAGCGCGCCGGCCTGCAAGCCTACGGCGGCGACTTCATCCAGCACTACGTCCTCCAACTGATCTATCCCGACGGCCTCACGCGCGAAATCCAGTTGGTGCTCGGCGCCCTGATGCTTGCGCTGAACATGGCTGTCTATTTCGCGCTCTACCGCCGCGTGCGGCGCCGGCGCACCAACGCTCGCACGTGAGCCCGCCCGACGTGGCACCGGCGAAGAACGACGCGCCGGCGCCACGCGGCAACTACGGCGCGGCCTGGAACACCGGCGCCCGCTTCTCCATATTGGCGATCACCGCCTCCCGCTGGTTGGCGCCGCCGATGAGGCGGTCCTGTTCCACCGATTCGGCCAGCAGGATGGTAGCGCCATCGCCGTCTTCGCTCACCTGCATCAGGCGCTTGGCGGCGCGGATCGCGTCCGGGTTGCGGTTGGCGATGTCGCGCGCCGTGGCCAGCGCCGTTGCGCGCGGATCGTCCACCACGGCCGTGGCAAGGCCCAGCGCGCAGGCTTCTTCTGCGTTGACGATGCGCCCGCTGTAGATCAGCTCGCGCAGGCGGTCCGGGCGCACCAGTCCGCGCATCAGCAGCATGCCGGCCATGTCGGGCACCAGGCCCCACTTGATTTCCATCACCGACATGCGCGTGTCCGCGCTGACGTAACGCAAGTCAGCACCGAGCGCCACCTGCAGGCCGCCGCCGAACGCGACGCCGTGCACCGCGGCAATCACGGGTACCGGCAATTCGCGCCACACCATGCAGGCGTACTGCGGCCGGTTGGAGATGCCATGGGCGCGCGCCGCAAGACGGCCGGCGGCGATGCCTTCGCTGCCGCCACCCAGTCCGGCCATGCTTTGCATATCGAGGCCCGCGCAAAAGGCACGGCCTTCGCCGGACAGCACCACCGCGCGCAGGCCGGGCTCGCGCGCGAGCTGCTGGCCGGTTTCGATCAGCGCGTCGAACATGGCGGGATCGAGCGCGTTCATCTTGTCGGGGCGGTTGAGCCTGACCTCGGCCACGCCGTCTTCGATGGTCAGGACGATGCGTTCGCTGCTGGTGCTCATGTTGCGTTACTCCTTGCTTGAATGGGTTCCTGCACCGTGGGCAGGACATAGTCTTTGAATTGCTCCCGCAGCTTCACCTTGAGCAGCTTGCCGGTGGCCGTGTGGGGCAGTGAGTCGACGAAGGCAACGTCGTCGGGCACCCACCACTTCGCCACCCTGGCGGCGAGGAAATCGAGCAGTTCGGCGGCGCTGACTTCCATGCCGGGGCGGCGCACCACCACCAGCAGCGGCCGCTCCTGCCACTTGGGATGCGGCACGCCAACCACCGCCGCCTCGGCCACGGCGGGATGGCCCATGGTGGCGTTCTCCAGGTCGATGGAAGAAATCCATTCGCCGCCGGACTTGATCACGTCCTTGGCGCGGTCCACCAGTTGCACATAGCCGTCGGCATCGATATTGGCAACGTCGCCGGTGTCGAACCAGCCATCGGCATCGAGCGCGTCATGCTCCGCCTTGAAGTAAGCCGCGGCGATCCACGGCCCGCGCACCTTCAGCCGGCCGAAAGCGTGGCCGTCGTGCGGCAGTGCGTTGCCCTGGTCGTCCTCGATGCGCAGGTCCACGCCCCACAGCGCGCGGCCCTGCTTGAGCTTGACCTTCAGCTGCTCCTGCGCGCCGAGTTCCCGGTGCTTGGGCAGCAGGGTGCTGATCACGCCGATCGGGCTGGTTTCCGTCATGCCCCAGCCCTGGATGAAGCGCGCGCCGAACTGCTGCTCGAAGCGCTCGATCATGGCCGCCGGCGCGGCCGAGCCGCCCACGCCGGCGAGCTTCAGCCCGAGCGAGCGCGGGTCGATCTCCGGGTGCGCGTCGAGATACTGGAACAGCATCAGCCACACGGTGGGCACCGCGGTGGAGAAGGTCACGCGCTCGTCGCGCAGCATGCGGTAGACGCTTTCGCCGTCCAGATGCTGGGCCGGCAGCACCATCTTGGCGCCGGTCATGGCGCAGGCGTAGGGCATGCCCCAGGCGTTGGCATGGAACAGCGGCACAACCAGCAGGATGGCGCTGTCCGCGCCTACGCCGAATGTGTCGGAAGCACAGGCCTTGAGGCTGTGCAGCACGGTGGAGCGATGCGAATACAGCACGCCCTTGGGGTTGCCGGTGGTGCCCGAGGTATAGCAAAGGGACGACGCGGTGCGCTCGTCGAATTGCGGCCATGCGTAGTTCTCGTTGCCGGCGTCGATCAGGTCTTCATAGCACAGCAGGTTCGGCAGTTTGCCGGCAAGGCCGAGCGCGTCGGTGCCGGCGCGGTCGGTCATCGCCACGTAGTGCGTGACCGACGTCAGGCGCGGCGCGAGCTGCATCACCAGCGGAGCGAAGCATGGATCAAAGAAAAGCACGCGGTCTTCAGCGTGGTTGATGATGTAATCGATCTGCTCAGGGAACAGGCGCGGGTTGACGGTATGCAGCACCACGCCCGCGCCGGACACCCCGAAGTACAGCTCCAGGTGGCGGTGCGTATTCCACGCCAGCGTGCCGACGCGATCGCCCTGCGCGACGCCGAGTCCGGCCAGTGAGCTGGCGATGCGCCTGGCGCGGTTGTGTACCTCGGCATAGTCGGTGCGCACCGTGCCGCCCTCGATCGTGCGCGACACGATCTCCTGCAGGGGGTGGTACAGCGCGGCGTATTCGATCAGGGAAGAAATCAGCAACGGACGGTCTTGCATGAGGCCTAGCATGATGCGCGTCTCCTGGTTTCGGCATTGTGGTGCGATGCGTAGTCAACATAACGGCGGTGGCATCACCGTCCGGCGTGCGAGCGTTTCAGCGCCCCTTGAATGCCGGCTTGCGCTTCTCCAGGAACGCCGCCACGCCTTCCTTGAAGTCCTCGCTCTTCGACGCGCGCGATTGCATCGTGGCTTCGCGTTCGAGCTGCGTGGGCAGGTCGCTCTCCAGGCTGGCGTTGAGTGCTTCCTTGATCAGGCCATAGGCAAAGGTAGGCATCTGCGCGAGGTGGGCCGCCAGCTTGGCGGTCTCGGCGGGCAGGGCTTCGTCTTCATGCACCTTCCACACCAGGCCAATGCGATGGGCTTCCTCGGCGTCGATCTTCTCGGCCAGGATGGCCAGCGCGCGCGCGCGCATCTCGCCCGCGTAGCGCGGCAGGAAGTAGGTGCTTCCCGCATCGGGCACCAGGCCGATCTTCGAGAACGCCTGCAGGAACGACGCGGAGCGGCCGGCCAGCACCACGTCGCCGGCCAGCGCCAGGCTCATGCCGGCGCCGGCCGCCACGCCGTTGACCGAGGTGATGACAGGCTTGGGCATATTGCGCAGCGCCAGGATGATCGGGTGATAGCGCTCGCGCAGCAGCGTGCCGGAGTCCTTGAGTTCGGCCTGGCGCCCGGCGAGATCCGCGCCTGCGCAAAAGCCACGGCCATTGGCGGTGAGCACGACCGCGCGTACGGCTTCATCCTGCGCGGCACGCTCGACCGCGGCGCGCAGTTCGGCCATCAGCTCCGCATTGAGTGCGTTGAGCACGTCGGGGCGGTTCAGGGTGATGGTGGCCACGCCTTCGGCGGCGTGATAGAGCACGGGCGATGTCATTGCTTGTCTCCTTGATTGGTGTGTGTTGATGCAGGTGTCTCGATGCGCTAACGCGCGAATGCGCCGGTGCCGCTACGGACCGGCGCGCGGGTTCAGGCGGCCTTGCCGGGCGCCTTGGGCGGATGCAGCGCATCGGCCGAAGCGTCTCCCAGCTTGCTGCCGCCGTCGCAGTCGACGATGGTGCCGGTGATATAGCGCGCGTTGTCGGTGGACAGGAACAGCGCGGTATTGGCGATATCGCTCTTGTCGCCGTAGTCGCGCAGCGCCAGGCGTGCCTTGAAGCGCGCCTCCATCTCCGGCGTGGGCGCGAGCCGCGCCATGCCTTCGGTGCCGGCGATGGGACCGGGCGAGATGCCGTTGACGCGCACGCCCGCCGGGCCCCATTCCATCGCCAGGCATTTCACCAGCATGTTGATGCCGGCCTTGGCGGCGCACACATGGGCCTGGAACATCATCGCGTTGACCGCCTGCGGCGCGGTGATGGCGATCAGCGAGGCGCCGGGGGCGTTGAGGAAGGCAAAGCTGGCGCGGAAGACATTGAAGGTGCCGATCAGGTCGATATCCACCACGGTCTTGAAGCCGTTGGCGGACATGCCCAGCGCCGGCGCGACAAAGTTGCCGGCCGCGCCCGAAATCACGATATCGATCGGCCCGAGTTCATCGCGTGTGCGTGCCAGCGCCGCTTCCACCGCGGCGTAGTCGCGCACATCGGCCGCCATGCCGAGCGCGCTGCCGCCGGCATGGTTGATGATGGCAGCCGCCGCCGCGATGCGCTCGGGGTCGCGGCTGACCAGCGCCAGCCGCGCACCGGCTTTCGCGAAGTGCTGGGCGATGCCCAGGTTGATGCCGGACGAGGCGCCGGCGATAAACACGACCTTGCCGGCCAGGACGTCGTCTCGG
This sequence comes from Cupriavidus sp. F041, assembly GCF_057814235.1. Taxonomy (NCBI): domain Bacteria; kingdom Pseudomonadati; phylum Pseudomonadota; class Betaproteobacteria; order Burkholderiales; family Burkholderiaceae; genus Cupriavidus; species Cupriavidus sp. F041. The sequence continues at coordinate 4,002,695 of NZ_JBVASY010000002.1, read as the reverse complement.
AACGCGTTGGACATGGGTTTCCCTCCCTGGGCTGGGTTGGATGGTGAAAGCGGATGGCCCGGCACGCGAGTCGGGCTGAAAGGTCAGTCGCGGCCGTGCTGGCCGGACGAGGGCGAGGTGCGCCCGGCGGCGTGGAGCGGCCGGGCCGGGACTGCGGAAAGCGGCATGGAACGGGTCATGTCTGTCTCCTGTCTTCTTGTCTTTTAAGCGGCCTCTGACTTGGGCCTCCGACATCCTACTCCGATGCCGCGATTCGATCACGTACGGATGCGGCAATGAAGGTGCGCGGGGCACGCAATAAGGTGGGCGGGAGCAAGGCGGGGGCGGCAGGCGGGCAGGCGCGCGGAAAAAAGCGCCGCGCAAAAGAAAAAGCCCGCACCCAGGCCGGCGTGCGGGCTGCCGTCGCAAGGGACGGGCCATATGTCATGAAGCGCGCCCCCGCATCTTCATGACGGGGTCCATGATGGTGCAAAGGCGCGGCGCCCGCCTTGACCCAGGTCAAGCGCTTGCCACGGGCGCGGCAAACGATGGCCTCAGGATGGCCTCAGGCCAGCAGCGCCGTCACCAGGTCCTTGCCGTGGGCGGCCGGCACCTGGTCGAAATGCAGTGCCGCCTCGACGTGGCCCAGGTGTTCCACCATCAGCGTCACGGCGCGTTCGGTGTCGCCGGCGCGAGCCGCCTCGATAAACTCGCGATGCTCATCGGAAGAGCAGGCGGCATCGCGGCGGGACTGGTAGAGCATGGTGATCACGGCACTGCGCATCGACAGTTCCTGCAGCATGCCGGTCAGCACGCCATTGCCAACCACTTCCGCCAGCATGATGTGGAAATCGCTCAGCAGGCGGGTGCGCAACTGGGCATCGACGCCGCCCAGCGCCTTTTTCTCGGCGGCGAGGTGCCGGTCGATGCGCTTATAGTCGGCTGCGCTGGCGCGCGCCACGAATTCACGCGCCAGCGCGGCCTCCAGGATGCGGCGCACCGCGAACACTTCGCGCGCTTCCTCGGCGCTGGGCTTGGCGACAAAGGCGCCTTTGTCCGGCACGATCTGGATGAGCTTGTCCTTGGACAGCATCAGCAGCGCGGCGCGCACCTTGGTGCGGCTGACGCGGTAGACGCTGGCCAGGGCCTCCTCGCGCAGCTTGGTGCCAGGCGGCAGGCGGTGCGAAACGATGGCCGCGACAATGTCTTCGGCGATCGCTTCGGCGGTCATGGCAGGATCGATATGCTCGGGCATGGTTGCGCACTTGCGCTGCGTCTCATTGAGGAATGCCGAGATTCTAGCGCCCCGCGGCCGCGCCGGGCAGCGGGGATGCCCCGGGGGTGGCCAGGGCGGCTTCATGCGGCGCCGGCGCAAGGCCCGCGTCGAGGTCGGTGGCGTCGATCTTGCCGTTGAGCACGTCGTGGGCGCGCGCCCGGTCGATGTCCTTCTCCCATGCGGCTACCACTACGGTCGCCACGCAGTTGCCGATCAGGTTGCCCACGGCGCGGGCGATGCCGATGAACCAGTCCACCGACAGCACCAGCACCAGGCCAATGGCGGGAATCGCCGGGTGCGCCGACAGCGTGGCCGCCAGGATCACGATGGCCGAGCCGGGAATGCCGTGCGCGCCCTTGGACGTGACCAGCGCCACCGCCAGGATGCCCAGCAGGTCGCCCAGCGCCAGCGGCGTATTGGTGGCCTGGGCGATGAAGACAGCGGCCAGCGTCAGGTAGATGGAGAAGGCGTCGAGGTTGAAGGAGTATCCCGTGGGGATCACCAGGCCCACCACCGATTTCTTGATGCCCATGAATTCGAGCTTCTTCATGATCTGCGGCAGCACGCTGTCCGACGACGCGGTGCCCAGCACCACCAGCAGTTCGGCGCGCAGGTAGCGGATCAGCTTGATCACCGAGAAGCCGCACAGGCGCATCACCGTGCCCAACACCACCAGCACGAACAACATCACCGCCCCGTAGAACACCATCACCAGGTAGCCGAGTTGCTTGAGCGAGCCGATGCCATACTTGCCCACGGTGAAGGCCACCGCGCCCAGCACGCCCAGCGGCGCCAGCTTGATGATGAAGCCCATCATCTTGAACAAGGTGTGCGAGAAGGTGTCGATCATCAACACCAGCGGCCGGCCGCGTTCGCCCACCAGCGACAGCGCGCAGCCGAACAGGATCGACACCAGCAGCACCTGCAGCACGTCGCCGCTGGCGAACGCGCCCATCACCGTGCTGGGAATCAGCTTGAGCAGGAAGTCCACCATACCTGCGCTCTTGACCTTTTCAGCGGTGTCCACGTAGGCCGACATCGCCGATGCGTCGAGCGAGGCCGGGTTCACGTTCATGCCGGTGCCGGGATGGAAGATATAGGCCAGCGCGATGCCCAGCGCCAGCGCGATGGTGGTGACCACCTCGAAGTACAGCACCGCCTTGATGCCGACCCGGCCCACCTTCTTCAGTTCGCCGGCGCCGCAGATGCCGGCCACCACCACGCAGAAGACGATTGGCCCGATCAGCATCTTGATCAGCTTGATAAAGGCATCGCCGAGCGGCTTGAGCTTGGCGGCGAACTCCGGGAAGAACAGGCCGAGTGCGGTGCCAAGCACCAGGGCGATCAGCACCTGGCCAAACAGGGAGCGGGTGAAACGGGTGATAGCGGACTGCGGGCGCGCGGAAGCGGACCGCGGCTGGACTGCTGGGTGCATCGTTGTCTCCATGCGGACGCGTCCTAGACTTTGGCTGGCGCGTCCTGTCATTGCTGCAGGAATTACCGGTTGCCCGCGTGGCGGGACGGCCGGCCTGACGTGCCGGGCGCGTGGCCGGGTGAGGGCTGCGGCGCTTCGTGGATTGGCCCTCCTGTTGGAGCGGAATCCACGCAACTCGCTGTCCGGATCGGATTGTCCGCAGCGAATTGTCGGAACGTGGAAGCCAATATAGTGCATATCATTTTTGTATGCAATTTTTGAATTCACTGTGCTACCATGAATCGCACAGAATAGAGCTCTCGGACGAGAGTCAAGGCGCACCGGGACGGTCCGGCGACGCCGGCCCGGCAACCAAGGCACCGCTGGCGCGGCGCTTGCATGATCCGGCGCCATCGCATTCGCGCACTTCCAGCAGGAGACACGCATGGCAGCAACCCTCACGCCCGCTACCGAAACCGGGGCGCGCATCATGGCCTGGGCAGATACCCTGGCCGTCCATACCGAGCAGCCCGGCATGCTCACCCGCACCTATCTCACCGACGCCCACCACGGCGCCGCCGCGCAACTGGCCGAGTGGATGCGCGAAGCCGGCATGACGGTGCGCCGCGATGCCGCCGGCAACGTGATTGGCCGCTATGAAGGCACGACGCCCGGCGCGCCGGCGCTGCTTACCGGTTCGCACTTCGACACCGTGCGCGACGGCGGCCGCTACGACGGCAACCTCGGCGTGATCCTCCCGGTCGCTTGCGTGGCCGGGTGGAACCGCCAGGGCAAGCGTTTCCCGTTCGCCATCGAAGTGGTTGGCTTTGCCGAGGAAGAGGGCGTGCGCTTCAAGGCGACGCTGCTGGGCAGCCGCGCCATCGCCGGCACCTTCGACACCAACGTGCTCGACAATGCGGACGACTCCGGCAAGACCATGCGCGAAGTGATGCGCGCGGCCGGTTTCGACCCCGCCGGCCTGCCTGCCGCCGCGCATCGGCGCGAGCAGGTGCTGGCCTTCGTGGAAGTCCATATCGAGCAAGGCCCGGTGCTGCTTAATGAAGGGTTGCCACTGGGCGTGGTGACCGCGATCTCCGGCGCCACCCGTTTCATCGTCGAATTCGAAGGGCTGGCCGGCCACGCCGGCACCGTGCCGATGGACATGCGCCGCGATGCGGCCATGGCCGGCGCGGAGATCGGCCTGTATATCGAGCGCCGCTGCGGCGGCCTGCCGGGCCTGGTGGGCACCATCGGCCAGTTCAACGTGCCCAACGGCGCGGCCAATGTGGTGCCAGGCCGCGCGGTGATCTCCATCGACATCCGCGCCGGCGAAGACGCCGTGCGCCTGGCTGCCGTCAACGATGTGCTGGCGGAGATCGAACGCGTGTGCGCCCGCCGCAATGTGCGTGTGACGGTCCGCAAGACCCATGAAGCCGTGAGCGTGCCGTGCGCGCCCTGGCTGCAGACGCAATGGGCGGATGCCATTGCCCGCCAGGGACTGCCGGTGCGGCACCTGCCCTCGGGCGCCGGGCATGACGCCATGGCCATCGCCGCCATCGCCGATGTGGCGATGCTGTTTGTGCGCTGCGGCAACGGCGGCATCAGCCACCACCCCACCGAGATCATGACTGCTGAAGACGCCGCCAGTGCTGCCGCCGTGTTCAGCGATTTTGTCGAGCATTTCGACAAGTCTTCCGCACGGCAGCAATAAGCGGCGCGGCCAGGCGCCAGCGTCCCCGATCCTGAGAAACCTTTAGATTCAGAGATAAAACATGACCGCACGAGACAACGTGAACCCGCTGCAGACCACGCTCACTAACTTCATCGACGCCCAGCGCCCCGCGCAGGAAGCCTTCCTGGCCGAACTGGTCAAGGTGCCGTCCGACAACCCGCCGGGCGACTGCGATGCGCACGGCAACCGCGCCAAGGTGCTGCTCGAAGGCCTGGGCTTCAAGGTGGAAGCGCACAAGGTGCCCGACGAACTGGTCAGGGCCGCCGGCATGATCAGCGCCACCAACCTGCTGGTGCGCAAGACCTTCGGCAAGGGCGGTCCCACCATCGCCATGAACGCGCACGGCGACGTGGTGCCCCCCGGCCTGGGCTGGACCAAGGACCCGTACGGCGGCGAGATCGCCGACAGCGAGCACGGCCCGGTCATGTACGGCCGTGGCGTGGCCGTGTCCAAGTCGGACTTCGCCACCTACACCTACGCCGTGCTGGCGCTGATGGAAGCCGAGAAGCAAGGCGCCAAGCTCAACGGCACGCTGGAACTGCAGTTCACCTACGACGAGGAAACCGGCGGCGACATCGGTCCCAAGTTCCTGCTCGACCAGGGCCTGAGCAAGCCCGACTACGCCATCTCGGCGGGCTTCTCCTACGGCATCACCTCGGCCCATAACGGCTGCCTGCATGTGGAAGTCACGGTGAAGGGCAAGCAGGGCCACGCTGCCATGCCGCACACCGGCGTGGACGCCATCGAGGCGGCCACCCACATCCTGCAAGCCATCTATGGCCTGCGCGCCGAACTCGCCACGCGCAAGTCGAAGACGCTGGGCATCGACACCGCCACGCTGAACGTCGGCCTGATCAAGGGCGGCATCAACACCAACGTGGTGCCCGACCTGGTGACCTTCCGCGTCGACCGCCGCATGATCCCCGAGGAAATCGGCTTCGACGCCGAAGGCGAGCTCCGCGCCGTGGTCGAGAAGGCCGCCAAGGACCGTCCGGGCATCGAGGTCAAGGTCGAGCGCATCATCCTGGCCGAGCCGCTGTCCGAACTGCCCGGCGTGGAAAAGCTGATCGGCGCCCTCAAGGGCCGTGCCGAGGAAGTGTTCGGCGTGGAAATCCCGGTGCAGGGCGTGCCGCTTTACACCGATGCCCGCCACTACACCAAGTACGGCATCCCCACCGTGCTGTACGGCGCCGGCCCGCGCACGCTGATGGAAGCGCGCGGCCACAACTCGGATGAAAACCTGCGGCTGAACGACCTGAACCGTGCCACCAAGGTGGTGGCGCTGGCGCTGTCGGACCTGATTGGCTGATGGCTGGCCCCCTCCCGCCCGTGGGAGGGGCGGGGATGGGGGCAGGCGCTTGCCATGCCGCATCCCCGCGACCTTTGCAGACAAATTATTCTCGCAATGAATAATTTTGCTCTGTGTGATCCTATTTAAATTCCTTGGCGGCATTTTAAAATCAGAAGATCGGCCGCGATTTTCTTCTCCCTCCGCTCCTGCCATCCGCTTGAGCCGGTAACGCCTCCACATTCCCCAGCGAAACTTCCGCATCACCTGCCGTGCCGACCACTTGCGCCTAATATCAGTGCTCTTATATTATGTTCGTGCTCTGATATATTTTGAATCCTCGCAACGTCCCAAGGAGAGATGCGCATGCCGACCCACGCCCGCATGGAGTACACCGATTTCACCAACACCGCCCCCGCCGTAGCCGCCGCCCTGCGCGCCTTGTCCAAGGCCGTGGACGACGCCGGCCTGGACAAGTCCCTGACCGAACTCATCAAGCTGCGCGCCTCGCAGATCAACGGCTGTGCGTTCTGCGTGCAATTCCACCTCAATGCGGCGCGGGGGCTGGCCGTGGACCAGCGCAAGCTGGACCTGGTGGCGGCATGGCGCGATGCCGAGATCTTCAGCGCCCGTGAGCAGGCCGCGCTGGCCTGGACGGAAACGCTGACGAAACTGAGCGCGGAAAGTGCTTCCGACGCTGTCTACGCCCAGGTGGCCGGGCAATTCCCTGCGGGCGAACTCGCTCACCTGAGCGCGGCCATCGCCAACATCAACGCCTGGAACCGGATCGCGGTGGGCTTGCGCTTCTCGCCGCCGGCACCGGCGCAGCCCCGGAGCGCCGCATGAACGCCCCCGCGCAAGACGCCACACAGGCAGGCGATCGCGAGCCGCTCCGCTACGTGGACGATGAAGCCGGGGTGCTGGCGTGTTTCCCGCTGATGCATCAGCTCCGCCCGCACCTTGCGTCGCCCGAAGAATTCGTGGCACGCTGGCGCCGCCAGGTGGCGGCAGGCTATCGCCTGCTGGCGCTGTGGCAGGGCGGGCGGCCGGTGGCGCTGGCCGGCTTCCGCTTGCAGGACAACCTCGTGCACGGCGTGCATTTCTACGTGGACGACCTCGTCACCGACGAGTCCGCGCGCAGCGGCGGGTACGGCCATCTGCTGATGAACCGGCTCAAGGATGAGGCGCGCGCGCTGGGCTGCGCCAAGCTGGTGCTGGATACACCGCTGACCAATGTGCTCGGTCATCGCTTCTATTACCGCAATGGCCTGCTGGCCTCCGCGCTGCGCTTTAATATCGCGCTTGCCTGACACGGCCAATCCCGGTGACCGGAGAACCATGACCAAGCTCCTGCATATCAGCGCCAGCGCACGCGGCGAGTCCTCGCTGAGCCGACAGGCCGCCCGGCGGCTGCTGGCGCAAATCAGGCAGCGCCATCCCGCCCTGGCGGTAAGCGAGCGCGACCTTGGCAGCGAGCCACCGCCGCATCCGCCGGCGGCGCTCGTCGAGGCCAGCCTGATGCCGGCGGCGGACCGCGGCGCCGCCGAGCTTGCGGCGCTCGCGCACTCGGAGACGCTGATCGCGGAGCTGGAGGCCGCCGAGTTCGTGCTGATCTCCACGCCGATGCACAACTTCACCGTGCCATCCGCACTCAAGGCGTGGATCGATCATGTGGTGCGGATCAACCGGACGTTTCGCGGCACGCCGGCTGGCAAGGCCGGGCTGCTCGCCGACCGGCCGGTATGGCTGCTCGTCACCTGTGGCGGGCCGCTCGATGAAGGCCCCGCGGCCCAGCGCGATTTCCTCACGCCTTACCTGCAGTACGTGCTGGCCTGCATCGGCCTGACCCGTTTCGAGGCGCTGCGGCTGGACCAGATGCGACGCGGCGGCGAACACGTCGCACGCGGCATGGCGTGCGTCGATGCGTGGGCCGGGCACCTCGCGCAGCAGGTAAATGGCGCCGGTGGCGGAGCGGCCCGTCCGGACGACAGCGATCGGCGAGTGCCCCGAACCGGCTGAGCCGCGTCTGCGGCCCGGGTATCCTCCGGCGCACAGCCGGCGCCGTGCCTACCGCCTGGCCGCGCGCTCCACCGGCAACGTCTCGTCGCCATCGCCCAGCGAGCGCTGCATCAGCACCGTATCGATCCACTGGCCGTGCTTGAAGCCAACCGATTGCAGCCGGCCGATGGTGCGGAAACCCACCCGCTCGTGCAATGCCAGCGAGCCCGCGCCCTCGCCGCTGGCGGTGCAGGCCACCACTGCCACCATCTGCCGCCACGGGCCGCTTTCGCAGCGCGATACCAGCGCGGCAAGCAGCGCCAGCCCTAAGCCCTGGCCACGGTAGCGCTCGTCAATGTAGACCGAATCCTCGATGGCGAAACGGTAGGCGCTGCGTGTCCGGTAGGCGGAAGCATAGGCATAGCCCAGCACATCGCCGCCGCGCTCGGCCACCAGGTAGGGCAGCCCCTGGCGCTTCACCTCCGCGTGGCGCAGCCGCATATCGTCCACGCCCGGTTCGACTTCCTCGAACGAAGCGCGCCCGTGGCGCACATGGTGCGCATATATGGCCTGGATGGCGGGGATGTCCGCGGCGGTGGCGTCGCGGATCGAGGGGCTGGCGCAGGCCTGGACGGCGGCGGTGGCGTTGGCCACGGCCAACGGCGTGGCGGAAGCAGCGCTGAGTGTGGCGAGAGGGGCTTTCATGGTGCTGGCGCGGCGCGCGGTCTGGGCAGGTGAGCCGGAAGGCAGATCGAATCCGGGTTGATGGCGGAACGTGGAGGGAAGCCGCGTTATCGGAGCCAACCAGAGAGGCCCGACGCCGCTACCTTACCGTGCGCCGATGCTATAAAGGAAGCTTCGCTGACTTATGCAGCGCATAAGAATTTCTTTGCCATGCGGCATCCCAATCCAGACTTTCTGCAGGCCTTTGCCTTGGTTTGCGAACTGGGCAGCTTTTCGGCAGCCGCCGAGCGCCTCGGCCTGAGCCAGCCGGCGGTCAGCCTGCAGGTCCGCCAGCTCGAACAGCGTTACGGCCTGCGCCTGCTGGAAAGGGTGGGACGCCATGTGCTGCCCACCGCCGCCGGCGAGGACCTGCTGGCGCACGCGCGTGGCGTGGCGGGCGCGCTGGCCGCCGCCGACGACAGCATGGCGCGCCATGCCGGCGGAGCGGTAGGGCGGGTGCGGCTGGGCACCGGCGCCACCGCCTGCATCTACCTGCTGCCGGCGGTCTTGCGCGACCTGCGCCGCGCCATGCCGGCGCTGGAAATCGTGGTCAGCACGGCAAACACCGGCGAGGCGCTCAAGGCGGTGGAAGACAACGCGCTCGACCTGGCTTTCGTCACGCTGCCGGCCTCGGGCCGGATGTTCGACATCACGCCCGTGCTGGAAGATCCGTTCGTCGCCATCGGGCCGGCCGACGGCGATCCGTTGCCAGCCACCGTGGCGCCCGCCGATCTTGCCGGTCGGCCGCTGGTGCTGTTCTCGCCGGGTGGCAATACGCGCCGGCTGGTGGATGAGTGGTTCCTGCGCGCCGGCATCAGCGCACGCCCCGTGATGGAACTGGACAGCGTCGAAGCGATCAAGGAGCTGGTCGGCGCCGGGCTGGGTTACTCGGTGCTGCCCGGCATGGCCTTGCCGCCTGGCCAGCCGCGCGCCCGCATCGCCGTGCGCCCGCTTGCGCCGCCGCTGGCGCGCACGCTGACGCTGGTGCTGCGCCACGACAAGCCGCTGCGTGCCGGACTGCGCGCCACGGTGGCGGCCTTGCTGCGGCTGGCGCCGGAAAAGCAGGGCGCGGACTGAACGGACATGCCCCGCCGCAGCGGGGCATGCGGGCGCGCGGCGCCGCTTGTATAGTGCGGGTTTCAGCCCCAGGGGCGTGGGCTCGCTCGGCCGGTCATCGCAATGCCAGCGCGCGCCGGGCCGCCCCGACACCGAACAGGAGTACCGTCATGATCACCATCTATCACAACCCCCGTTGCTCGAAATCGCGTGAAACCCTGGCGCTGGTCGAGGCCGCCGCAACCCGGCTGGGTGAGCCAGTGGAGATCGTGGAATACCTGAAGACGCCACCCACGCTGTCCACCCTCAAGCAGCTTCACACCATGCTGGGCGTGCCGGTGAGGGAGATGGTGCGCGACAACGAGGCGCCCTACAAAGAACTGGGGCTGGCCGATCCGGGCCTGACCGATGCCGAGGTGCTGGGCGCGGTGGCCGACCATCCCATCCTGCTGCAGCGCCCGGTGGTGGTGCGCGACCGCCGCGCCGCGATCGGCCGTCCGCCCGAGAACGTGGCGCCCTTGCTGGCCTGAGCCTGGCTCGTTCCGGCTGCGGGCCCAGCAAACCGCGGCCCCTGAATAAAACCGGCCCCCACGCAAGGTGGGGGCCGGCCCGGTCAGGAAGGCTGTACTGCTTCAGGCGGGTCGTCTAAGGAACACCCAGCCAGTGCATGGCCTCCTGACCGAAAGCGATTGCCGCGAGGACCACCAGCAGGACCACCAGGGTCAGCGCGCTGACGTAAACAATGGCCTTGGCGACTTCGGCGTCGTCTTCGAGAGAGTGCGGGCGCGTGGATTCGCGCGTCGATGGCGTCCCGTGCGGCCAGTGCAACCGGCCGGCCAACTGCCTGAGGTGCAGGTCGGGGTGGAAACGCATGGGCGACACCTCCTGGGCGTGGCACGCGAGGCCGTATATGGCTTGGCGACGCGGCCGCCCTGAGATCGGGTGGGTTCGAATGCCAGTGTGGATGCCATATACGTCTTAACTATAGCTGGCGCGCCACAGGATGCGAGGCCGGCGCATGCCGGCGCCGGGAATCCACGCGTGAGCCGGTTCAGGCCGCGGGGGGAGCGGGCGGGCCGTCGCTTGCGGGCACGGCCTGCGCAGCGGCGAGCCTGGCTTCCCGGGCCTTCAATTCGGCGAGCATATTGCAAAACAGCGCACCCTGCTCCAGCGCATCGTCCAGCGCCACATGGGTGTGCGGCAGCGGATCTTTCCATTCGGCCGGCAGCGCCGGCTTGACGGTCTTGCGGTAGGGCAGCCCGGTCATGGCGAAAGCCATCGTCTTGATGTCAAGCGCCGCCCAGCCAAACGGCGAGCGGCCGGCGAAACGCATCATGTACCAGAACATCCAGGTGAAATCGAAGCCGGCCGGGAAAGCTACGAAGACTGGCTTGCCGGGCAGGCTCTCCACCCATTCCACGTAGCGCACCATGGCCCGCTCGGGCGGCTCCGGGTTCTGCCGGCAGGCTGCCCAGGCTTCCGGCTGGGTTTGCCACCACTGCATCTGCGCCGGATGCCCGGCGGCGCCCGGCAGCGTCTCCAGGTTGGCCGAGAAGGTGCTCACCACGGTCTTGTCCGCCAGCATCGCGGCGGAGGCGAAGGACAACATGGAGTGCGGGCCGGGGATCGGGCCGTCGGCTTCCACGTCGGTGCTCACATAGATTTCGGGGCGGGTGTCGGGTGCCTGTCGCTTGGCCATGGCGTGCCTTGGAATAGGGATTCGGAAAGCGCGGCGTGCGGGGGCTCAGCCGACGTCGATCAGGTGGTCCGCCACATAGGGATTGTTCTTGCGTTCCTCGCCAAACGTGGAGACAGGCCCGTGGCCGGGCACGAAGGTAACGTCGCCGCCCAGCGGCCACAAATGAGTGCGGATCGAGCGGATCAGGTCGGCATGGTTGCCGCGCGGGAAGTCGGTACGGCCGATCGAGCCCGCGAACAGTACGTCGCCCACGATGGCGAGCCGGTGCGCGCGCGAGAAAAACACCACGTGGCCGGGCGTGTGGCCGGGGCAATGGTAGACCTCCAACGTCTCGCTGCCGAACTGCACGGTGTCGCCCGTGTCCAGCCAGCGCTGCGGCTCGAAGATCTCGGCGTGGCCAAAGCCAAAGCGGCGCGTCTGTTCCGGCAATTGCTCGATCCAGAAGCGCTCGTCCTCGTGCGGCCCTTCGATCGGGATCCCAAGCTCGCGCGCCAGGGATGCCGCCCCGGCGCAGTGGTCCACGTGCCCGTGCGTGAGAAAGATCTTCTCCAGCGTCACGCCGTGTTCCTTGACTGCGGCATGGATGCGGTCAAGGTCGCCGCCGGGATCGGTCACCGCGGCGCGGCCAGTGGTCTCGTCGATCAGCAGCGTGCAGTTCTGCTGGAAGGGCGTCACGGGAATCAGTAGGACTTGCATGGAGCGAAAGTTGGAGGGGGACAGGGAACCAGGGCCGGATACGAGCGCCGCATGCACCACAAAAATCGAGGGCGAAGAATGGCTCGCGATCGGAACAGTGGTCGCATTGTAGCGTTGGGCCTGTAAAAACGTGCCGCGCCCGACAGCGTCGGAAAGGCATGAAGCAATGCGCGAAGCACACCGCGAAAGCCTTGTCAGGACTGGCCTGGCGCCTGGCAAGCGCCGAATCGGGTACGGTTTGTGCCGCGCGTTACAGACAATTCGTAACAAAATCAAGGCCATAGGTGTAACTGCGTGATGCTAGACTCCCGCGATGCGTTGGTTACAACTCCCCCTTTCCCGCCCCGCGCGGATCGTCCGCCTGTGCGTGCATGCCACGTGCGCGCTGGCGCTTGCCGCTTGTGCGATCCCACCGGGCGATCAGACGCAGGAGGGTTTACCCACCGCCGCCACGCCGGGGACTGCCAAGCCGGCCAAGCCTGCCAAAGTTGCCAAGGGCGAGAAAAACGGCGCCTCGGACAAAGCCCAGAAGGACAGCAGCAATGGCTGGGGCCTGTATCGCTGGGGCGGCGATGCGCAGGGGGATGGCGTGGGATCGTTCGAGGGCCTGCGGCCCGACCTGGGCTCCTATGAGCAGCGCGGCATGGCGTCCTGGTATGGCAAGGGTTTCCATGGCCGCAAGACGGCCAATGGCGAGCGCTTCGATATGCGGGCGATGACTGCCGCGCATCCCTCGCTGCCTCTCGATAGCTGGGTGCTGGTGCGCAACCTGCGCAATGGCAAGGTGGCGGTGGTCCGCATCAACGATCGCGGGCCGTATCACAGCAACCGCGTGCTCGATGTCTCTTTTGGCGCGGCCAAGCGCCTCGGCTTTATCGATCACGGCTCCACCCAGGTGGAGATCCGGCGCCTGTCGCGCTCCGAGGTAGCGGCGCTGGGGCCGCAGATCGCGCCGAGCGGCGACGATGCGGGCGAGAGCGGCGACGATGCCACGACCGACTCCGAACTGGCCGACAACCCGGCCAGTCCCGTGCGCGCGGCCCGCAAGACGCGCAAGCCGGCGGCCCGGCGCAAGAGCCGCTGAGCCGGGATGCGGACCATGCAGGCATGCCAGGTCCGCGACGCCGTCGGCTTATGCGCCGATGCGGTCTTCAGGCACCCGGACGATTCACTCGGTGGCCGCCTCGCCATCCCCGTCGTCCTCGCCGTGCCTCGCGCGCCGGGCCAGCGCCAGCCGGTACAGCGCATCGGTGGGCGCGCCGGTAATGGCGGCGGCGAGCTTGGCGGCCCGCTTGGCCGGCAACTCGGCCAGCAGCAGCCCCAGCACCTGCTGCGCGCGGGCGTCGGGCTGGCCTGCATCCGCTGGCGTGGCCGCCGCGCCTTCCACCACCAGCACGAACTCTCCCTTGGCGCGCGATGCATCCGCGGCCAGCCAGGCGGGCGCCTCGCTCACCGGCAGCACCTTGATATCCTCGAACAGCTTGGTCAGTTCGCGGCCAATCAGCAGCCGCCTGTCCGGCGGCAACGCGGCGGCCAGCGCTGCCAGCGTGTCGGCAATGCGGTGCGGCGCCTCATAGACCACCCAGGCGTGGTCGAGCGCAGCCAGTCCGGCGATGGCTTCGCTGCGCGCGCGCGCCTTGGGCGGCAGGAAACCGGCAAAGGTGAAGCGTCCGTCGCCGCAGTCGAGCATCTCGCCCGCCACCGACAAGGCCGCCACGGCCGCGCTCGGGCCCGGCAGCGGCACCACCGCGTGGCCGGCCGCGCGCGCCGCTTCCACCAGCCGCGCGCCGGGATCGGAGATCCCGGGCGTGCCGGCGTCGGACACGTAGGCAATGCGCTCGCCCGCGGCCAGCCGCGCGTTGATGCGCTCCGCCGCTTCGCGTTCGTTGTGTTCGTGCACCGCCAGCAGCGGGCGGTGCAGGCCCACGCGCGTGAGCAGCTGGCCGGTATTGCGGGTGTCCTCGCAGGCGATGGCGTCGGCCAGGCCGAGCACGTGCAGTGCCCGCAGGGAGAGATCGGCCAGGTTGCCAATCGGGGTAGCCACCACGTACAGGGTGCCGGACGGGTAGGACTGGCCGGCCGCCAGGGAGATCCAGTCAGTCATGCTTGAGAACTTCCGTTGAATCCATCATTCAAATCCACGATGTCCCCGGCGCAGGCGCGGGGCGCCCGGGCCGAGGGACGCGCGCGGGCTTACCTGGAGAGGCTGGGCCTGGCGCTCGTGGTTCGCAATTATCGCTGCAAAGGCGGCGAGATCGACCTGATCATGCGCGAGGCCGACGGTACGCTGGTTTTTGTGGAGGTGCGCCAGCGCGCCAGCCGCGCCTTTGGCGGCGCGGCTGCCAGCGTCACGCCGGCCAAGCAGCGGCGCATCCTGCTGGCCGCGGAGCATTACCTCGCCGCGCAGGCGGAAACGGGCGCCGCGCCGCGCTGCCGGCTCGACGTGGTGGCGCTGGAGCCGGGGCGGCTCGAATGGATTCGCGATGCCTTCGAAGCCGGCGCGGCGCAATGAAGCGCCGGGGAGCCCGGGCGCCTGCGTCATAATGCGCGATATCTTGCGGCGCGTGCCGCATTTGAAAAGCGTTTGAAAACAAGAAGGCCGATCGAGCCATGCATATCGATAGCATCCAGCAGCATTTCTTCGACAGCGCAGAGACCAAGCGCCAGGCCGCGCCGCTGATGGCGCCGCACATCGCCGCGGCGATCGAACGCCTGGTGGGCGCGCTCACCAGCGGCAACAAGATCCTGGTTTGCGGCAACGGCGGCTCGGCCTCCGATGCCCAGCATTTCGCCGCCGACCTGATCGGCCGCTTCGAGCGCGAGCGCCCCGGGCTGGCCGCGATCGCCCTGACGACCGACAGCTCGATCCTCACCGCCATCGGCAACGACTACGATTTCAGCCTGGTGTTCTCCAAGCAGGTGGAAGCCCTCGGCCAGCCCGGCGACGTGCTGCTCGCGATTTCCACCTCCGGCAACGCCGCCAACGTGCTCGCCGCGGTGCACGCTGCCAAGCAGCGCGACATGAGCGTGGTGGCCCTGACCGGCATGGGGGGCGGCGAGCTCGCCGGCCTGCTGGACGAATTCGACGTCAACTTGTGTGTGCCCAGCGAGCGCGCCCCGCGCATCCAGGAAGTGCACCTGCTGACCCTGCATTGCCTGTGCGACGGCATCGACGAGGCGCTGCTGGGCGAGGGCTGAGCCCGCCGCCGATAGCGCCTCGGCTTCTCGCCCCTGAATTTCGCTCCCGAAGCAACCACAACCCATTTTTGCCTCACCGCTACAAGCAAGGACCGCATGACGACTCTGCCCAACTCGCGTGAATCCCGCACCTCCCGGCCGACCGGGATCCTGCCACGCCTGGCCCGCACCGCGACGATGGTGGCGGCACTGACCGTTGCGGCCACGCAGCTCACCGGCTGCTTTCCGGTCATCGCCGCCGGCGTGGCTAGCGGCGTGACCGTGGCCACCGACCGCCGGCCTACCACCACCCAGACCATCGACCGCGGCCTGCAACTCGAGGCCGATAGCACGCTGAGTTCGCGCTACAACGGCCAGGCCCGCGTGAGCGTGTCGGTCTTTAACCGCAAGGTGCTGCTGACTGGCGAGGCCAAGGACACCTCGGTCAAGCAGCAGATCGACAAATACGTGCGAGGCCTGCCCAATGCGCGCGAGGTGATCAACGAGCTCGAGATCGTACCGTCGCCGTCGTTCGCCACGCAGAGCGAGGACACCTACATCACCAGCAAGGTCAAGACCATGCTGATCACCGCCGAAGGCGTGCCCTCGAACTCGATCAAGATCGTCACAGAGAAGGGTGTGGTCTACATGCTTGGCATCGTCACGCCGCCTGAAGGCGAACGCGCCACCGATGTGGCCCGCAATGCCAGCGGCGTCATCAAGGTGGTAAAGGCCTTCGACTATGTGACCGAAACCGAGAGCGGCAGGCTCGACGCTGCCGCCACCGGGCGGACCGCGCCGCCGGATAACCCGTCCGGCACGCCCGCCCCGGTGCAATCCGCGCCGCCCGCGCCAGAGGCGACCCCTGGCGCCACGGCCAGCCCGGTCACGTCGCCGGTGGCGTTGCCGCCCGGCCGCAACCTGCCCTGAACGGCCGGCGCGGCAGGCCAGCCCCGGTTCCCGCGCCAGCCTGACCGTGCGCCGCGTGCATTGCCGCGCGGCGTACCCGTTACAGCGCCTCGCGCTGCGGCCGCAGTTTCCGGCGGCCGGTTCACGCGCCACTTCCCCGCCGCTCGCCGTCCTCTCCGGGCATCACCGGGCGCACTTCGATCTGAGGTTTTCGCATCACATGCACGCGCCCGGTGTGTTAGGGTTGGCACGCCCTCGCGGCGCGATCCCGGAGCGAACATGATGATCCAGACCCCCTTACTTGCCGCCTTGGCGGCGCTGGCGTTGCTGGCCTTGCCCGGCGGGGCGCAAGCGCAGGCGCCCGACGCCACCGCGCTGCAAGCGCGCAACTGGGCCGCGGCGTGTGCAGGCTGCCACGGCCCCGCGGGCCGCGCGCCCGCGGGGAGCCCGGTGCCTGGCCTCGCCGGCCGCGACAAGTCCGAGCTGGTCCGGCAGATGCAGGACTTCAGGCAAGGCAAGCGCGAAGCCACGGTGATGCAGCAGATCGCCAAGGGCTACAGCGACCAGCAGATCGAAGCCATCGCGGGCTGGTTCGCCGCCGTGCGCTAAGCGCGCCGGCTTGCAACCCGGCAAGGAGACTCTCAGATGCAAAGACGTGAATTCCTCGGCGCGCTCGCCGGCACCGCCGCGCTCGGCACCTGCGGCGCATTCCGCGCGCACGCGGCCAGCGCTACCGGCAAGGCAAAGGTGGTGGTGGTAGGCGGCGGCTATGGCGGCGCCACCGCAGCGCGTTACCTGCGCGAATGGAGCGGCCAAGGTATTGAGGTCACGCTGGTCGAACCCAACGCCAGCCTGGTCTCCTGCCCGCTATCCAACCTCGTGCTCGCCGGCAGCAAGCGCATCGGTGACATCACCTTGTCCTACGAAGCGCTGGCGAAGCGCCACGGCGTGAACGTGGTGCGCGACCATGTCAGCGCGATCGACCCGGCGCGCAGGGTGGTGCGCCTGGCCGGCGGCACGCTGCCCTACGACCGGCTGGTGCTGTCGCCCGGCGTGGATGTGCTCTCTGGCGAGATTCCGGGCCTTGCCCAGCCAGGCGGCGACCAGATCCTCCACGCCTGGAAGGCCGGCCCGCAAACGGTGGGTTTGCGCCGCCAGCTGGAAGCGATGCCCGATGGCGGCACCTTCGCCATCACCATTCCGCTCGCGCCCTACCGCTGCCCGCCCGGGCCCTACGAGCGCGCCTGCCTGGTCGCGGACTATTTCAGCCGGGCCAAGCCGCGCAGCAAGGTGCTGATCCTCGACGCCAATCCCGACGTCACCTCCAAGGGCGCGCTGTTCAAGCAGGTCTGGGCCACGCGCTACAAAGGCATGATCGAGTACCGGCCGCAGTACAACACCATCGACGTGGACCCCGCCACCCGCACGCTCAAGTTCGAGGTGCAGGACGACGAGCGCGCCGATGTGCTCAATGTGCTGCCGCCGCAGCGCGCCGGCGCCATTGCCGTGGTAAGCGGGCTGGCTACCGCCAACGGCCGCTGGTGCGAGGTCGACTTCCTTACCTTCGAATCGATCGCCGTGCCCAACATTCACGTGCTCGGCGACGCCATCCAGATCGCGCCGCTGATGCCCAAGTCGGGCCATATGGCCAACCAGCACGGCAAGGTGGCGGCGGCGGCCATCGTGTCGCTGCTCGCCGGCCAGGCGCCGAATCCCGAGCCGCTTTACAACAACACTTGCTACAGCTTCACGTCCGCGCGCGAAGCGATCCACATCGCCAGCGTGCATCGCTATGATGCGGCGCAGAAGACCATGGTCACGGTGCCGGGCGCGGGCGGCTTGTCGGCTGCGCCGAACGCGCTGGAAGGCACCTATGCCCAGGCATGGGCGGATGCCATCTGGACCGACATGCTCGGCTGAACGCCCGGCAGGACAACCACGGCGCGCAGCGGTGACGGCGCGCGTTGCATATGTCCCCGAAATCGCAGCCAGCTCCGCATCCGGAAGCGCTGCACAAAGGGGTAAACACTATATGCGCAATCACGCATATACGAATATATTGGACGGCATGGACGAGATGGATCGCGTGTTCGAGAAAGTGTCGGGGTATTTCAGTCTGCTGGCGGAACCCACCAGGCTGAAGATCCTGCACGCCCTGTGCGATGGCGAGAAGCCGGTTGGCACCGTGGTGGAAACGGTGGGCTCTTCGCAGACCAATGTCTCGCGGCATCTCACCGCGATGTACCGCGCGGGCGTGCTGTCGCGCCGCAAGGAAGCGAACCTCGTGTTCTACGCCATCGAGGACGAGAGCGTGATTGAGCTGTGCCGCACGGTTTGCGTGCAGGTGGCCAGCCGGCTGGAAGACAGCGCCTTGCCCGCAGGCATGGTCGACCGCTTCATGCCGCAGGCCGCACCGGCGCCGCGCCGCCGTAGCCGCTAAGGCAAGGCGCGTACCAGGGCGCAGGGCAACCGCATTCACGTTCGCACGCAGGTTGTACGGCGGCAGCCCGCATCCGCGGGCGCTGGCCGATAACAGGTTGGCCGACGGCGCTTGCGTGCCGGACGAGCGGACCGGAGGAGACCGCAGTGCCGGAACAGATCCGCCCCGGGCGCATCGTGCGAGCGCCGGAGCATTTCGTTAGCGCATCATTGCAGCAGGACATCGCGCAGCATGGCCTGGGCACGCCGGACAGCCCGCGCCGCGACTTCCTGCGCAAGAGCTTCCTGGGCGCCGCGGCCGCGCTGGCCGCCGGTGCCGGCGGCAGGACGCGCGCAGCGGAAAGCGCCGGCGACGACGCCATCCTCACGCCGCAACCCTGGGCCACCACGCTGGGCCAGGCGGTTGCCGCACACCCCTACGGCCAGCGCTCCGCCTACGAGAAAAACCTGGTGCGGCGCGAGTCGCCGGGGCTGACCCGCGTGTCCGCCGCTTCTGTTTCCTTCGCGCCGCTGCAAGGCTTCTTTGGCATCATCACGCCCAACGGGCTGCACTTCGAGCGTCATCACCAGGGCTGGCAGGACATCGATCCGGCCCGCCACCGCCTGATGATCAATGGCCTGGTGAAAGCGCCACGCGTCTACACCATGGACGATCTGATGCGCCTGCCGGCGGTGTCGCGCATGCACTTCATCGAGTGCGGCGCCAACACCGGCATGGAGTGGGGCAACGTGGCGGTGCCCACGGTGCAATACACCCACGGCATGCTGTCCTGCTGCGAATTCACCGGCGTGCCGCTCAAGGTCCTGCTCGACGATGCCGGCGCCGACTTCAAGCGCGGGCACTACCTGCTTGCCGAAGGCGGCGACGGCTCGGGCATGACGCGCACCATCCCGATGGCGCTGGCCGACGAGATCATCGTCGCATGGGGCATGAACGGCGAGATGCTGCGTCCCGAGAACGGCTATCCGCTGCGGCTGGTGGTGCCCGGCGTGCAGGGCGTGTCGTGGGTCAAGTGGCTGCGCCGGCTGGAGCTGGGCGACCAGCCGTGGAACACCAAGGACGAGACCGTGCACTACGTCGACATGATGCCCGACGGCATGCTGCGCCAGTACACCTCGATCCAGGAATGCAAATCCGTCATCACCACGCCTTCGGGCGGGCAGCAGATGGTGGGCCGTGGCTTCTACAGCATCAGCGGCCTGGCGTGGTCCGGCCGCGGGCGGGTGAAGCGAGTGGATGTTTCCGTCGACGGCGGCCGCAACTGGCGCACCGCGCGGCTGGAGACGCCGGTGCTGTCCAAATGCCTGACGCGCTTCAACCTGGACTGGGTGTGGGACGGCGCCCCCGCCATCCTGCAAAGCCGCGCCATCGACGAGACCGGCTATGTGCAGCCCCGCATGGCGCAGCTGCGCGCGGTGCGCGGCACTCGCTCGATCTATCACAACAACGCCATCCAGAGCTGGCAGGTGGCCGGCAGCGGCGAGGTCTCCAATGTCCACGTTGATTAAGGCCGCCCGCGCCGCGCTGTTTGCCGCCGCCGTGGCGCTGGGCGGGCCGGCGTCGATGGCGGCGACGCCGGCCGAAGCCGCGCGCGCCGCGCTGGGCCGCACCGCGACGCCGGCCGAGGTCGGGGCATGGGACATCGATGTGCGTCCCGATTTCCAGGGCCTGCCCAAGGGCAGCGGCACGGTGTCGCAGGGACAGAAAATCTGGGATGGCAAATGCGCCTCGTGCCATGGCGATTTCGGTGAATCCAACGAGGTCTTCTCGCCCATCGTCGGCGGCACCACCGCCAAGGACATCAAGCGCGGACGGGTGGCTTCGCTGACCGGCAACCAGCCGTATCGCACCACGCTGATGAAAGTCAGCACCGTCAGCACGCTGTGGGACTACATCCACCGCGCGATGCCGTGGAACGCACCGCGCAGCCTGTCCGCCGACGAGGTCTACGCGGTCACCGCCTTCCTGCTCAACCTGGGCGATATCGTGCCGGCGGATTTCACGCTGTCGGATCGCAACATCGCCGTAGTGCAGCAGGCCATGCCGAACCGCAACGGCATGACCCTGCAACACGGCCTGTGGCCTGGGCTCCGCCAGCCGGATACGCGTAATACGGCGTGCATGAAGGATTGCGCGAGAACGGTGAAGGTGGCGTCGGCGATGCCGGCCTACGCGCGCGATGCCCACGGCGACCTGGCCGCGCAGCAGCGCACGGTGGGACCCACGCGCGGCGTGGCCATCGGAACCGCCGCGAGCGCGCCCGCGGCGGCCGCGCCGGACGAGAAGGCCGGCGCGAAGCTGGCCGGCCAGTACCAGTGCATGGCCTGCCACGCCACGGACCGCAAGCTGGTTGGCCCAAGCTTTGCCGAGATCGCGCGCAAGTACAAGGGGCAGGAAGTGCGGGACACGCTGGCTCACAAGATCAGGGCGGGCGGGCAGGGCGCCTGGGGCAGCATGCCGATGCCGCCCCAGGCGCAGATTCCCGATTCCGACCTGCGCACCGTGGTGGGGTGGATTCTTGAGGCAAAATAGCGGACTGGCCGCCACCATGCCCCGTGGCGCGGCCAGCGCGCCGCCGCGCCGGCCAGCCATCCGGCATGGCGGGCAGCGAGCGGCCTATCGCCGTCCCCACGGCACTTCAAAGTTCGGAGCAATATCCATGAAGCAGTTTGTCATCGCAACGCTGATGCTGGCTTGCGCCGCCTCGGCCAACGCTGCAGTCGATGCCGCCAAGGCCCAGGAAATCGCCAACAAGAACGCCTGCATGGGCTGCCACCAGGTCGACAAGAAGCTGGTCGGCCCCGCCTACAAGGATGTGGCGGCCAAGTACAAGGGCGACAAGAACGCCCTGGCAACGCTGACCAAGAAGGTCAAGAGCGGCGGCGCAGGCGTCTGGGGCCCGGTGCCGATGCCCGCCAATGCTGGCTTGAGCGATGCCGACCTGAAGACGGTCGTGGAGTGGGTGCTGGCAGGCGCCCCGGCAAAGTAAGGCACCCAGGGCACGCCCTGCCCGGACCGGGTTACGGCTTCGGGACCCAGGGGGCGCCGGTGGCGCCTCTCGCTGAAGGGCGGCAATGCACCGCCCACTGCCGTGCCGGAAGGCGCGGCAGGCCAATAAACCAGGCCGGTACGCAAAACGCAGGAGAAGAGGAAACAATGCATTCAAAACGACGAGACGTATTGCGGGTCACTTCCGTGCTCGCGCTGATGGCCGCCACCGGCCTGATCAGCAAAGCGCAGGCAGCGGAGTGGAACAAGACCGCCTTCGACGGCAAGAGCGTGGCGGACGTCATCAAGGCGCTCGGCGGCAGCGGCACCGAGAAGAGCACCGCCATTGTCTTTACCGCCCCCGACATCGCCGAGAACGGCGCCGTGGTGCCGGTCGCGGTGACCAGCAATATTCCTGGCACTGAGCAGATCGCCGTCCTGGTGGAAAAGAATCCCAATACGCTGGCAGCGGATTTCACCATCCCCGCCGGCACCGAGCCCTTCGTCTCCACGCGAGTGAAGATGGGCCAGACCTCGATGGTGTACGCCGCCGTCAAGGCCGGCGGCAAATGGTATGTGGCGTCCAAGGAAATCAAGGTGACGCTGGGCGGTTGCGGCGGCTGAGGCCACGCTCCCATCCCCCCACGCGGATTTCCCGCCCCACCATTACCTGAAAGAGGAAAGAACATGGCAGACCCGATGCGCGTACGTGCCGCCGAGAATGGCGGCGTGGTCGACGTCAAGATCCTGATGAAACACGACATGGAAACTGGCCAGCGCAAGGACGCGGCCGGCAAGACCATTCCGGCCTGGCATATCCAGAGCGTGACGGCGCAGTGCAAGGGCAAGGACGTATTCCAGGCCCAGTTCGGCCCGGCCGTGTCCAAGGATCCCTTCCTGAACTTCAAGTTCAAGGGCGGCGCCAAGGGCGACAAGGTCACGGTGACCTGGATCGACAACCGCGGCGACAAGCGGACCGACGAAGCCACCATTTCCTGACCGGAGCAGGTACGGGCCTGGCCGAGCGGGCGGCCGCATCCTCTGCTATGGTTCAGGTCGAATGTCGGACCCGGGCTGGCGCATGTTGCGCGCAGGGGTGCGACCGGAAGGATAGGAATCATGCGGCGAGCATTCATTCGAGCAACGGCGGCCCTGGCCGCGATCGGCTTGTCGGCCAAGGCTGCGGCGCAAGCGGCACCGGCGGCCGCCGGCAAGGGCGGGCGCGTCAAAGTGGTCTACCAGTTGTCCGAAGGCACGGACCAGGCGGTGCGCGCCATGGCCAACCTGCGCAACCACCTGAACGCCGCGCCGGACACCAGGATCGTGGTGGTGGCCTTCGGCTATGGCGTGGATTTCATCGTGGAAGGCGCGCGTGACGCACGCGGCAATACGTTCGAGGCGGCGGTCGGCGCGCTGGCCAGTTCCGGCGTCGAGTTCCGCGTCTGCCGCAACACGCTGACGGCGCGCAAGATCCCCGAGTCCAGCCTGCTGATGGAAGCCAAGGTCGTACAGGCGGGCGTGGTCGAAGTGGCCAGGCTGCAGTTTGATGAAGGCTATGCCTATATCAAGCCGTAAGTAGCATCCGCGCGGGAGCCTGCGCAAACCGGGTGCCGCGCAACGGGAAGACAAGCAATAAGACCGGCCCGCACGGCCTGGCGCCACATGGCGGCAGGCTTCCGAGGCCCCGAGGAGAAGCCCCATGAAATCGATCAGACGCCGCCACACGGGCGCCGCGCTGGCGCTGGCCGGCACCGTGGCGCTGGCCGCCGCCGCCGTGCACGCCCAGGGCAGCACCGCCGAGGAAATCGCCAAGTACCGGCAGATGCTCGCCGAGGGCAATCCCGCCGAGCTGTGGGAGGCCGCCGGCGAAGAACTCTGGAAAAAACCCGCCGGCCCCAAGAACGCCTCGCTCGAACAATGCGACCTGGGCAAGGGCTCCGGCGTGACCAAGGGCGCCTACGCCGAACTGCCGCGCTACTTCAAGGACACCGGCCGCGTGATGGACCTGGAGCAACGCCTGGCCTATTGCCGCGTGACGCTGCAGGGCCTGACCCAGGAAGAAGCGCTGAAGAACCCCTTCGCCTCCACCGGCAAGCCGTCCGACATCGAGCGCCTGGTGGCCTTCCTGACCGGCGAGTCGCGCGGCGTGAAGATGAACGTGCAACTGGCCCATCCCGAAGAGAAGCGCGTATATGCCCTGGGCCAGAAGATGTTCTTCTACCGCGGCGGCGCCTACGACTTCGCCTGCGCCACCTGCCACGCCGTTGATGGCCAGCGCATCCGCCTGCAAGAGCTGCCCAATCTGCTGACCCAGCAAGGCGCCCAGGCTGCCTACACCACGTGGCCGGCCTACCGCGTCTCGCAGGGCGAGGTGCGTTCGATGCAGCACCGCCTCTACGATTGCCTGCGCCAGCAGCGCTTTCCCGAGCCCGCCTATGGTTCCGACGTGATCACGGCGCTGAGCCTGTTCCTCGCCAGGAATGCCAACGGCGGCACGTATGACGGTCCGGCCATGAAGCGCTGAGCAAGGGAGAGCACAGATGAAACAAGCGCGTAGATACACACAAAGCACGCTCGCCGCGGTCACGTTTGCCCTGCTGGCCTGCGTGGGCATGGCTCACGCGGAGGACAAGCCGGCCAGGGCCGCGAAGCCTGCCAAGGGCGCCGCCGTCAGCGACGCCGACATGAAGAAGCTGATCGAAAGCTCCTTCACGTCCAAGGGTCCCGCCACGGTCGAAGGCGTGCTCGATCGTGACGCCATGCAGAAGGCGTGCAGCGACTACCCGGACCGCTCCAAGGTGCCGGCGGCGGTGGCCAGGAAAATCGAAGCCGCCGAGTTCAAGCAGATCAAGTACCCCGCCGACAAGCAATGGCTGGGCGACTGGAAGGAAGGCGAGAAGACCGCCCAGAACGGCCGCGGCATGCAGTTCTCCGACGCCGTCGGCGGCGTCAACGGCGCGAACTGCTACGCCTGCCACCAGATGACCAAGGCCGAGATCTCCTTCGGCAATATCGGTCCCTCGCTGTACCAGTACGGCAAGCTGCGCGGCGATTCGGAAGCGGTGCTCAAGTACACCTGGGGCAAGATCTGGGATTCCAGCGCCTTTGCGGCCTGCTCCAACATGCCGCGCTTCGGCCACAAGGGCATCCTCACCGAGCAGCAGATCCGCGACGTGATGGCGTTGCTGCTGGACCCGGCCTCGCCGGTCAACCAGTAAGGCACCGCGATGGCGACCGGCGGCATGGCCATCAACTTCCGGCGGACGCTGCTGCTCGCGGCGCTCGCCTGGAGCGGCGCGGCCGCGGCACTGGAGGTGGGCGACACCGTGCGCCTGCCTGCGGTGCAACTGCTCGACGGCCGCACCATGCCTGCCGCCCAACTGGCCGGCAAACCACTGGTGCTGGAGATCTGGGCATCGTGGTGCCCCTTCTGCGCGCTGCAGAACCCGCGCCTGCAGAAGCTCTATGACAGCACCGGCGGCGCGCGCGGCGGACTGGGGGTGCTGGCGGTAAGCATCGACCGCGATCCGAAGGAAGCCGCCGCCTACATGGCGAAGCGCGGCTACGCCTTCCCCGCCGCCATGGACACGCCCGCGCTGCGCGCCGTGCTCGGCAAGCGCAAGGGCCTGCCCGAGCTGTACGTGATCGACGCCGACGGCAAGGTCGTGCAGAAGGAGGTCGGCGAGATGCTGGAAGAAGAAGTCGCGGCACTGGCGAAGTACGCCAGACCAACGCCGAAGTAGCCGCATTCGGCCACGAGACGCCGGGTCACCGCTGCCCGATACCGGCGCATGCAATCCACTGGAAGAAACGATGAACCGACGCGAGTTCCTGCAGGTGCTGGCCATTGCCGGCGCCGGCGGCATGACCTTTCCCGCCACCGATGCACAGGCCGCGCAGGCCGCAGGCAAGCTCTATGACGTGCCGCGCTTCGGCAATGTGCACCTGCTGCATTTCACCGATTGCCATGCGCAGCTGCGGCCGCTGTATTTCCGCGAGCCCAATGTCAACCTCGGCGTGGGCGACTACGCGGGCAAGCCGCCGCACGTCGTCGGCCAGGCCTTCCTGCGCCACTACGGCATCGCGCCAGGCAGCGCGCAGGCGCATGCCTTCACCTATCTCGATTTCACGGAAACCGCGCGCCGCTACGGCAAGGTCGGCGGCTTCGCCCACCTCGCCACGCTCATCAAGCAACTCAAGGCCGGCCGGCCCGGCGCGCTGCTGCTCGACGGCGGCGATACCTGGCAGGGCTCGGCCACCGCGCTGTGGACGCGCGGGCAGGACATGGTCGACGCCGCGCTCGCCCTCGGCGTGGACGTGATGACCCCGCACTGGGAAATGACGCTCGGCGCCGAGCGCGTGACCGAGATCGTAGAGCGCGACTTCAAAGGCAAGGTCGCCTTCCTCGCGCAGAACATCAAGACCAACGACTTCGGCGATCCCGTCTTCGACCCCTACGTGATCCGCGAGATGAACGGCGTGCCGGTCGCCATCATCGGCCAGGCCTTTCCCTACACGCCGATTGCCAACCCGCGCTACTTCACGCCCGACTGGACCTTCGGCATCCAGGAAGAAAACCTGCAGCAAGTCATCGACCAGGCGCGCGGCAAGGGCGCGCAGGTCGTCGTGCTGCTGTCGCACAACGGCATGGACGTGGACCTCAAACTCGCCTCGCGCGTGCGCGGCCTCGACGCCATCCTCGGCGGCCACACCCACGACGGCATGCCCGCGCCGGTGGCGGTCAGGAACGCCGGTGGCACCACGCTCGTCACCAACGCTGGCTCCAACGGCAAGTTCCTGGGCGTGCTCGACTTCGACGTCAAGGGCGGCAAGATCGGCAGCTTCCGCTACCGCCTGCTGCCCGTCTTCGCCAACTACCTCGCCGCCGATCCTGCCATGGACGCGCTGATCGCCAAGGTACGCGCGCCGTACGAAAAGCAGCTCGGCGAAGTGCTCGCCCGCAACACCGGCCTGCTGTACCGCCGCGGCAATTTCAACGGCACCTTCGACCAGCTGATCCTCGACGGCCTGATGGACGTGCAGGGCGCCGAGATCGCGTTCTCGCCCGGCTTCCGCTGGGGAACCACGCTGTTGCCGGGCCAGGCCATCACCATGGAACACCTGATGGACCAGACCGCCATCACGTACCCGCACACCACCGTCACGGCGATGAGCGGGGAGACCATCAAGACCATCCTCGAAGACGTGGCGGACAACCTGTTCAACCCGGATCCCTACTACCAGCAGGGTGGCGACATGGTGCGCGTGGGCGGGCTGCAATACGCGATTGACCCCACCGCCGCGATGGGCCGGCGCATCACCGACATGCGGCTCAAGGGCCAGCCCATCGACGCCGGCAAGACCTACAAGGTGGCCGGTTGGGCGCCCGTGTCGGAAGACGCCCGCCAGAGCGGCAGCCCCCCGATCTGGGACCTGATGGCGCAGTGGCTGCGCACCTCCGGCGAGGTCACGGCACGCCCGCTGAACGTGCCGACCGTGCGCGGAATGACCGGCAACGCAGGCATGGCGGCGTGATTGATATGCTGGCGAAAACTGGGCTACAATCAGCCGTCACGGGCCGATAGCTCAGCTGGGAGAGCGCTGCGTTCGCAATGCAGAGGTCGGGAGTTCGATCCTCCTTCGGTCCACCAGGAACATTTCCAAAGTAGTCCGGAAAAAGCCGGGAAGCCCTATGTAGATAGGGCTTCCCGGCTTTTTTTGTTTCCTGGATCGGCCGGCGTAATCGTGGCGGAGGCAGACGGCCGCTCGTGGGTTGCGCACCTATCCAACGGCTTCGCGGCCTACCGCGCGATCTTTCCGAAGGGGCACGCCGGCGGTGACATCGAACGGACCAAAACCATGACCAGACACTCATCGCCCGGAGGCAAAAAAGAGTCAGAGTCTGACACTACCCTGCGCGCTCTGCCGACAACAAACCAGGCAAGGCAGACGCCCCAGCGGTTGGAAGATATCGTGCGCATCGCGTGCCGTTCTAGCCGGCGCTTCTGAAGCGCCGGCAACCTGAAATCCTCGAACGGATTTCTGCGGCCCGGCGCAATGCGGCCGCGCCGAGTGCGCCAGGTTCGGAGCCAGGATGCTGCCGGTAGCCCCGAGGGGCGCCCACACTCCCTCACTGCCCCTGCGGCCTTCTGGACTTCTGCGAGACCGGGATCACCGATGGTCCCGCGACTACAGGTGCCGGCGCGGATGGCGCCGGAGAGGCCTGGAGCTGGCTGCCAATGGTACTTGGCACACGCATGGTCGCGATGCCTTCGGATTCGTGCAGCGCCTGGCCGTTGTCATAGCCGGTGGAGACGGCTTCGAGGTAGCCTGGCATAAACGTTTGCTCGGGCGTGACCACTGACTTGGCCGGCGCGGCGGGCTGCGCGTATGCCACGCAGTTGACACATAGCGCGAGCACGCGAATCAGCAGGACGCCTCTCCGCAGCTTGCGCACGGCGCCCCGCACTGGCGAGTTGGTGCGGCTCTCTCGTGGTTCATAGCAATGGATCTTCATGACGGTTCTCCGAAGGAGCGGATGCTCCGGGTGGGAAGGCGAGCTTCGGCGCCGCGCTCGAAGCTGTTAACCGCATGGACCATGCCATCCCCTGAATGGCGGAAATAGCGTATACGCCGCCACTTTCTCGCTCAGGGTGTTGGGTGAATGCAGACAGGCGTGCCTGCCAATGTGGGGCCTAGCGCAACATGCGTTGCGCTAGGCGTGGGCGAATCCCTCGGCCTGTGGATAACTGCGCAAAACCCTGGGGATAAGCAGGCAGGAAAGCTGTGCCCCGGTTGGGGGCGGGTTGTGGGGCGTATACGTACAACTTCGAGGCGGTTTTTGCGCGCCACGTATACGTAGCCGGGATATCCCGTGAATTCAGGGTAATCCCGAGGACTTATCTTGTTCTCAAGCCCTTGAATAGAAAGGGGAAAACAGGCTTATCCACGGAAAACCGGGCCGTTTACCTACTACTACTATATTGGTATACGTAAACAATATAGAAAGACAGAAGGCAACCGTTGCGGATTACGTATACGCGGTTCGCTTTTGGTTCGCTGCGTCACGCGTATACCTTCGGCGTATCGCACCGCCGACGTTAACCCGTCCCCTCAGCGCGGCACCTTGAATGACTTTCTCGCCAGCAGAGCTTCCTCGCGAGTCGAGCAGCCTTCCATATGATCGTTAACCAGGCCCATGGCCTGCATCAGCGCATACATCGTGGTGGGACCGACAAAGCGCCACCCGCGCTTCTTCAGGTCCTTGGACAGCGCCGTCGATTCGGGCGAGACGGCCATGGTGCGCAGCACTTCGGGCGTCAGCAGCGCTGGCCGGCTGGCGGGATCTGGCTCGAAGCGCCAGAAGTAGGCGGCCAGCGACGGCTCCGTCTCCAGCAGTTCGCGGGCGCGTTGCGCGTTGTTGATGGCCGCCTCGATCTTGCCCCGGTGCCGCACGATGCCGGCGTCGCCGAGCAGGCGCTGGATATCGCGCTCGCCGAAACGCGCCACCTTGTCGATCTCAAAGTTAGCGAAGGCGCGGCGGAATGCCTCGCGCTTGCGCAGGATGGTCAGCCAGCTCAGCCCCGCCTGGAAGCCTTCCAGGCATAGCTTCTCGAACAGGCGGCGGTCGTCGTCGACCGGAAAGCCCCACTCGCTGTCGTGGTAGTGGCAATAATCCTCAAGGGTGCCGCACCAGCCGCAGCGCGCGCGCTCCGCCTGTACGGCTTTCCCGGCCACCTTTTTCGCTGCCTTTTTTGCCACGCTGTTGTCTGCTGCCATGGATGCGTTCTCCTTCGATCCGCCATCTTAAAGCGACTTGCGCGGCATGTCCCGCCCGCACGGACGCACGATGCGTTTGCTACGATGCCGGCCGTGAAGAACGATTTTCTTGAGGACTGACATGGACAAACGACTGGCGACCATCGAAGAAGACGGCTGGCAGCTCGACGACGGCGAAGTCATCGGCGAGGCGCACCCGGAGACCTTCTGGGTGCCGCCGCTGGAAGCCCGGCAGGCGCTGCAGCCCGGCCAGATGGTGAAGCTGATCTTTCGCATCGTCACCACGGACGAGCAGGACCGCGACGAGCAGCACGTGGAGCGCATGTGGGTGGTTGTCACCGGGCGCGAGGGGGATCTCTACAGCGGGGAACTCGACAACCAGCCCTACTGCACCGAGGAGATGGAACCCGGCATGCCGCTGTGGTTCGAGCCGCGGCACGTGATCAACATCCATAGCGACGAAGAATGACCGCCGGCCGGCATAGCTGAGATCGCCTGACGATGTCGACCTCGCGCTACACTGGGCGCGCATGATTTAGGCGGTTCCCCGTGCCGGCAAACGCAGTATCGGCGCCACCGGCCGCCGTCTTCTCCAACCTTTCTAGGCGAAATGTCATCTGATGCGTTGGATATTCGCGGTGATTGGCTTGCTGCTCGGGGCCGCGGCAGCCGGATTTGGCGGTGCCCTGACGGGCGCGATACTGGGCTTCGGCTTTGGCTGGATGATCAGCGACCGGCCCGCGCGGCCACGTCCCGATGGCGAGACACAGGGCGCGCCGGAGGCGCCTTCGCTCGCGGCTCGCGTGGCGCGCCTCGAGCAGGAGCTGGCCACGCTCAAGCGCGAGATGGCGCAGTTGCGCGGCGAGACCTCGGCGATGCCGCAGCAGGCTGATGCAGTGGAAGGTACGCCAGCGGCGCACGGATTCCCGGCATTCGAACCGGGATCAGCGGAAGGCCCGGTGGCGGCCGCAACGGCGATGCCCGAGCCGGCGTTCGCCCCGGCGGCCAGCTTGCCGGCACCATCCCCTTTTGTGCAGGCCCCGGTTCCTGCCCCCACGGCATCCGCACCGATCTCCGTCGCCGCCGCGGACCAGCCCGCGCCGCACGTGGAACCCCCGCTCTCGTCCGCATTCGCCCCGCAGGAGCCCGATTTCATCGAACGCGCGGTGTCCGCCGCGCGCGGCTGGCTGCTAGGCGGCAACAGCGTGGTACGGGTCGGCATCCTGATCCTCTTCTTCGGTGTGGCCTTCCTGCTCAAATACGCCTCCGACAATGCCATGCTGCCGGTCGAATTCCGGCTGGCGGGCGTGGCTGCCGGCGCGGTCGCGCTGCTGGCGGCGGGCTGGCGGCTGCGCGAGCGGCGCGCTGCCTATGCGCTGGTGTTGCAGGGCGGCGGCGTGGGCGTGCTGTATCTGACCGTGTTCGCCGCCACCAAGCTCTACGGCCTGCTGCCGGCCGCGGCGGCCTTCCCGCTGATGGTGGCCATCTGCGCGCTCGCCGGCGGCCTGGCGGTGCTGCAGAACGCTCCGGTGCTGGCATTGACCGGCAGCGCG
This sequence comes from Cupriavidus sp. F041, assembly GCF_057814235.1. Lineage (NCBI taxonomy): Bacteria > Pseudomonadati > Pseudomonadota > Betaproteobacteria > Burkholderiales > Burkholderiaceae > Cupriavidus > Cupriavidus sp. F041. The sequence continues at coordinate 3,971,988 of NZ_JBVASY010000002.1, read as the reverse complement.
GGTGGCTTCCTCGCCCCGGTACTGATTTCCACTGGCGGTGGCAGCCATGTGATGCTGTTCAGCTACTACGCGCTGCTCAATGCCGGCATCTTTGCCATTGCCTGGTTCCGGGCCTGGCGCCAGCTCAACCTGCTGGGCTTTGCGTTTACCTTCGGCATCGGCACGGCGTGGGGCGCGCTCAACTACCGGCCTGAACTGCTGGCTACCACCGAGCCGTTCCTGATCCTGTTTTTCCTGATGTACACGGGCATCGCGCTGCTCTACGCGTTGCGCCGGCAGGTCAGCCTCAAGGACTACGTCGACGGCACGCTGGTGTTCGGCACGCCGCTGCTGGCGATGGGCCTGCAAGCCGCGCTGGTGCGTCATATTCCTTTTGCCATGGCATGGAGCGCGGTGGCGCTCGCAGCGTTCTATCTCGGCCTGGCCGCGTGGCTGTCGGCGCGCCGCGATCGCCTGGGCATGTTGTTCGAAGCCATGCTGGCACTGGGCGCGATCTTTGCCACGCTGGCCGTGCCGCTGGCCTTCGACGGGCGCACCACCAGCGCGGTGTGGGCGGTGGAGGGCGCCGCCGTGGTGTGGGTGGGCGTGCGCCAGCAGCGCCGCCTGGCGCTGGCGTCCGGGCTGCTGCTGCAACTGGCGGCCGGCGTGGCTTTCGCGGCGGGCAGCCTGTTCGAGGCCACGCCACTGGCGTGGCCAGTGCTGAACGGCCGCTACGTGGGCACGCTGCTGCTGGCGGTGTCCGGTGTTTTCAGCGGCTGGCGCCTGCATGGGCGGCCAGAGGCGCGCGCCTGGTTCGCGCCATCCGCGCCGCTGGGCCTTGCCGCCGCAGCATGGGGCCTGTTGTGGTGGCTGGGCGGTGGCGTGGTCGAGATCCATCACTGGTACGACGTGCTCGACTGGGCCGTGCGCGCGCTGCTCGCCACGCTGGCGCTGTTCGCGGTGTTGAGCGCGTGGCTGGCGCACCTGGCGCGGCGCGTGCTGGCATGGCCGCTGGCCGGCAAGCCTGCGCTGGCCATGACGCCGGTGCTGGCTATCCTGGGCGTGCTCAGTTGCGCGATCTGGTCGGCGTCGCCGCTGCACGGCATTGGCGCGCTGGCCTGGCTGCTGATCTTTGGCGCGGCCTTGCTGTTGCTGTGGCGGCAGCAGGGCGATGAACGCGATGCCGTGCTGGCGCCCATGCATGCGCTGCTGTTCTGGACGCTGTGCGCGCTGCTTTCCACCGAAGCCTACTGGCGGCTGCGCGCCTACGTGCCGGAGGGCGCGTGGAGCTGGAGCGCCTGGGCCTATGGCTATGGCGGGCCGCTGGCGCTGCTCTCGGCCTGGGGCTGGCGCCTGCGCTGGCCGGTGGCGCGCTTCGCGCGGGCCTACCTGCTGTGGGGCGCGCTGCCGCTGGCGGCGCTGCTGTGGCTGTGGAGCCTCGCCAGCGTGGCCAGCGATGGCGACGCCGCGCCGTTGTTCTACCTGCCGCTGCTCAACCCGCTCGACGTCGCCCAACTGCTGGCCATGCTGGCGGTGGCGCTGTGGCAGCACCGGCTTGCCGCGCTGGGCCTGGCAACGCGGCCGCGCGTGCTCGAGTATGCCGCCTCCGCCACCGTGTTCCTGTGGTGCAACGCGATGCTGCTGCGCACGCTCCATCACTGGACCGGCGTGCCGTACACGCTGCAGGACCTGGGCGGCTCGACGCTGGTGCAGGCTTCGCTGTCGGTGTTCTGGACCGTGCTGGCGCTGATTGCCATGGTGGTGGCCACCCGGCGCGGCACGCGCGCGCTGTGGTTTATCGGCGGCGCGCTGCTGGGCCTGACTGTGGTCAAGCTGTTCCTGTTCGACCTGTCCTTCGTCAAGGGTATCGAGCGGATCATCTCGTTTATCGGCGTGGGCGTGCTGCTGTTGCTGATCGGTTACTTCTCGCCCTTGCCGCCGAAGGCCAAGGAGGCCACTTGATGCCGGTTTTCTCCAAGGCTGGCGCGCGCGACCTGGCAGCGCTCCCGGTCCTGCTGGCGGCGCTGCTGCTGTCGCCACTGGCCCGGGCCGAGCGCTTCACGCTGGCCACCGAGGGCGTGGCGGCCTACTACGCTGTGACCCTCGACGCCGATGTCTACGCCCATAGCGCGCGGCCGGGGCTGGCCGACCTGCGGGTGCGCAACGGCGCCGGCGAATTGCTGCCCTATGCGCTGGACTTGCCGCCCGAGCCGGCGGCCGAGGTGCGTACGCTGAGCGACGTGCCCTGGTTCGCGCTGCCGGCGCTGGCGCAGCGCCAGGCCGCGCCCATGGGCGTGGTGATCGGCACCGACGGCGCGCTGCGGGCGGCCAGTCCGCAACCGGCCGCCGCCAGCGCCGGGGCATGGCTGCTGGACCTGAGCAAGCTGCGCGAGGACGCCGCCGCGGTGGTGATCGGGCTGCCGGACGGCGAATACCAGGGCGCGGTGGACGTCGCCAGCAGCGACGACCTGCAGCATTGGCAGGCCGTGGGCAGCGCGCAATTGCTGCGGGTCAGCCGCGCGGGCAGCGTGCTCAGCCAGGACCGGGTCGCGCTGGGGCGCTTGCGGGCGCGTTACCTGCGCTTGCAGTGGCAGGGCGTGCCGCCGGCGCCGGCGCGCGTGCAGGTGGAGACCGTGGCGGCGGGCACGCCGCCGCCGCTGGCGCTGCAATGGCGCGAGAACATCGCCGCCACGCAGGCCCAGGCTGGCGGCGACTACGTGTTCGACACCGGCGGGCGCTTCCCCGCCGAGCGGGTGCGCATTCGCCTGCCGCAGCCCAATACGGTGGTGCAGGCGACGCTGTGGTCGCGGCCCGACGCGGAGTCGGCCTGGCGCATGGTGAGCAGCGGGCAGCTCTACTGGCTTGCCGGTGCGGGCGGTGCGGAGCAGGAGAGCGAACCGCTGGCGATCGGGCGCAATGCCGACCGCCTGTGGCGCCTGAGCGTGGATGCGCGCGCCGGCGGCCTTGGCAGCGGCATGCCACTGCTAGCGCTGGGCTGGCGTCCCGCCGTGGTGACATTTGTCGCGCGTGGCGCGGCGCCGTTCTCGCTGGCGGTGGGCGAACCCGCGGCGCAGCCGCGGGAGCCCGGGCCGGTCGCGCGTGCCGAGTTGCTGGCCGGTCCGGCACCGGTCATCGCCAAGGCGCGGATTGCCGGCATGAACGCGTCGCCGCGGTCCGCCGCGGCGCCCGCCGACGCCCAGCGCAAGCGGCGCCTTGTCTTGTGGGGCGCGCTGCTGCTGGCGGTGGGCGTACTGGGCGCAATGGCCTGGCGCTTGTTGCGGACGCTGGGCGCGCCAGCCGCGCCGCCGCAGGAGCGGGACCCGCCGGCGTCCTGAGCGCCCGTGCCAGACAATGAAAAAGGCCAACCGGGTGGTTGGCCTTCTTCGTTTTTCGTCGTCGCCGGCCGGAGCAAATCCGCCGGCGGGGCCGGGTTACTGCAAGGGCTTGCCAGTACGGTCGTGCATGAACAGCAGCGCGACAAAGCTCACCACGGCAGCGGCGATCACGTAGTACGCGGGCGCCAGCTTGCTGCCGGTCGACGCGATCAGCCAGGTCACGATCAGCGGGGCAAAGCCGCCGAAGATGGTCACGGCGAAGTTGTAGGCGAGCGACAGGCCGGTCGAGCGGACCTCGGTCGGGAACTGCTCTGCCAGCACCGCCGGCGCCGGGCCGGTGAAGGCCGCCAGCAGGATGCCGAGGATCACCTGGACCATCAGCAGGGTCTGGGTGGTCGGCGAGACGTTGAGCCAGTGAAACAGCGGGTAGGCCAGCACGCCGATGATCAGCGCCACGGTACCCAGCATGCGCTTGCGGCCCAGGCGGTCGGAAAGCATGCCCATCAGCGGGCACAGCACCAGGATGATGGCGCCGCACAGGGCGGTCGACTGGAAGGTCGCGCCCAGCGGAAGGCCGAGTTGCTGCTTGGCGTAGGACGGCATGTAGAACACCAGCACATAGGTGCACACCGTCCACAGGATGGTCACGCCCAGGCCGGCCAGCACTTCACGCGGATGGTCGCGCAGCACTTGCGTCAGCGGGGAGAACTTGACGTTGCTGGCCTTGCGCTCCGCGCGGCGCGCCTCGAAGGCGGGCGGCTCTTCCAGGTGCGAGCGGATATACATGCCGACCGGGCCGATCAGCAGGCCGAACAGGAACGGGATGCGCCAGCCCCAGGCATCGATCTGCTCCGGCTCCAGGCCGTTGATCACCAGCGCGCCCATGGCCGCGCCCAGCATGAAGGAAATGCCCTGGCTGGCCTGCTGCCAGCTGGCGTAGACGCCGCGCTCCTCGTCGGGCGCGTGCTCGATCAGGAAGGCGGTGGCGCCGCCAACCTCGCCGCCGGCCGAGAAGCCCTGGATCAGGCGGGCCAGCACGATCAGCGCCGGCGCCCACAGGCCGATCGACGAATAGGTGGGCGCCAGGCCGATGATGGCCGTACCGAGCGCCATCATCAGGATGGTCAGGGTCAGTGCCGCCTTGCGGCCCACGCGGTCGGCATAGACGCCTAGCACAATGGCGCCGACCGGGCGCATGAAGAAGCCTACGCCGAAGGTGGCGACGGTCAGCAGGAAGGAAGTGAGGTCATTGCCGGTGGGAAAGAACAACTTGGCAATGATCAGCGCGAAGAAGCTGTAGACGGTGAAGTCGAACCATTCGAGGCCGTTGCCGATGGTGGCGGCAAGAATCGCCTTCCGTCGCTGGGATCTGGATATTTCGTGAAATTGAGGTGTTGCAGCGGTGGCTTGCATGATCCGTTTGATGCAATGAGAAATCGGCGGAGGGCTTGGCCCGGGACGGCACGTGTGCCCTGAAAGGCAGAATAGTAAGCGATTCTTTAATTAACAGCGGGAACGGCGACTGGCGCCGGTGTTCTTTGTGTCCGGCCTGTGCCGCGCCCGCGCGTGTGGCGGCGGATGCACCGCCTTGTTCCGGGAAGCGGTCAGATCAGGCTGCCGGACGCTTCCTGTACCGCTTTGGCCAGCGCCTCGGCCACGGCCCGCACGCGCGGCGAGCGCCGCACGTCAGGGTGTACCGCCAGCCAGATATCACGCCGCAGGGCCGCATCCGGCGGCATCATGCCGAACAGGATAGGGTCGTCGCGCGCTAGGAAATGCGGCAGTACTGCCAGGCCCAGCCCGGCGCGGCAGCCTTGGTGCAGGGTGGCGAGATCGTTGGCGTGCATCACAAAGGGCCGCTCGCCGGCCAGGCGTTCCAGCCAGCGCTGCTGCGGTACCTCGCGCAAGGATTCGCCGTAGCCGAGGAAAACCCAGGCATCCTGGGGCAGCCCGAGCCAGCCGTGGCCGCCATAAAGGCCGTAGCCCATTTCCCCCAGCTTGCGCGCCGCCAGCCCCGGCTGCTGCGGCCGCGACAGCCGCACAGCCAGGTCGGCCTCGCCGCGATGGAGATCGGCGGCGCGCGCTTCGCCCGTCAGGTCTAGCACGATCCCTTGCCACTGCGGGCGCAGCGCGGCTAGGCGGGGTACCAGGAAATGGCTCCCGAAAACAGGGGGTACCGATAGCCTGACGGTGCCCTCCAGAGTGCTGGCGCCCAGTGCGGCCCGGCCAAAGGCAAGCGCCTCCTCCTCCATCCGTCCCGCGTGGGCGAGCAAGTCTTCGCCTTCGGCCGTCAGCGGCCAGCTGCGCGGCAGCCGGTCGAACAACCGCACGCCCAGCCTGGTTTCAAGGCCTTGCACGCGTCGGGCTACCGTGGAGTGTTCCACGTGAAGCACTCTGGCCGCGCCGGACAGGCTGCGCTGGCGGGCCAGCGCGAGGAAGTACCGCACGTCGTCCCAGTCCAGGGGAAGGCCACCTTGTTCTGTCGAATTTTGCACAATAAGCGCGAATGGTTCGGGAGTTCCGATCTATTTTGCACCGGGCTATCGTGATGCGAGTCGACTTTTCGACGCTACCTGCACGTTCAACGATTCGATACGCCATCTCGCGGAGTCCGCCATGACTGCCATCCCTTCACTTCAAGTGCGCCTGCATGCCCCCGGTGGGCGCGAAGCATTGCGCCTCGAAACCGTACCCGTCCCTGCGCCCGGCCCGGGCGAAATCCGGCTGATCCACACCGCCATCGGGGTGAACTTCGTCGATGTCTACCATCGCACCGGCCTCTACCCCTTGCCGGCACTCCCTGCCACGCTGGGCGTGGAGGGCGCGGGCATCGTGGAATCGGTGGGGCCTGGCGTCAGCGGCCTGTCGGAAGGCCAGCGAGTAGCCTATGCCGGCCCTCCGGCGGGTGCCTATGCCCGCGTGCGCAACTTGCCGGCCGAGCGCGCCGTGGCGCTGCCCGAGAGCGTGCCGGACGAGGCCGCCGCGGGCGCCCTGCTGCGCGGTATGACGGCGCACATGCTCTATAGCCGGGTGCGCCCGCTGCGCGCTGGCGACAGCGTGCTGGTGCACGCGGCGGCGGGTGGCCTGGGCCTGGTGCTGGTGCAGTGGGCGCGTGCGCTGGGCGCGCGCGTGATCGGCACCGTCGGCAGCGAGGCCAAGGCGGCGCTGGCGCTGGCGCACGGCCTGGAGCGCGCGGTACGTTATCGTGAAGCGGATTTCGTTGCCGCCGCGCGCGAATTCGGTGGCGGCGACGGGGTTGACTTCGCCATCGATGGCATCGGCGCCGACACGCTGGCGCGCACCCTGGCAGCGGTAAGGCCTTATGGCATGGTGGCCAGCATCGGTCAGGTTGGCGGCGACAGCGGGCCGCTGGACCTGGCCGCGCTGGGGCCGGCCAGGTCGATTGCGCTGTCCCGGCCGGGCGTGTTCCGCTTTATGGCCGATCTGGCGCGCTACCGCGAAGGCGCCCAGGCCACGCTCACGCGGCTGGAGGCCGGCCTGAAAGTGGAGATCGGCGCTCGCCTGCCACTGGTCGAGGCCGCCGAGGCGCATCGCCGGCTCGAAGCCGGCGAGACTTCCGGCTCCCTGTTGCTGCTGCCATGACCGGCGCCGCATTGCCATCGCCAAGCCTGGCCGGGATTGGACAACCTTTGGAGCGTTCCATGCTGTACCTGATCTTGTTGCGCTACCGCGCGCCCCTGGAAGAACTCGATCGCTACCTGGCGGCACACCGCGACTTCCTTCACCGCCACTATGCTGCTTCCTGCTTTCGGGCCGGCAGGAGCCGCGCGTGGGCGGCGCCATCCTGGCACGCGGGACAAGCCGCGAGGAGGTGGCGGGCTGGCTGGCCGAAGACCCCTTCCATCGGGAAGGCCGGGCCGACTACGAGACGATTGCCTGGGCGCCCGGACTGCGCGCGGGCGACGTGCCGGCGGCATGGGCACCGGATGCGGCGGTGGTGGAACGGGTCGTGGAGAACTAAGGTACTGAGGCGCGGACCGCGTCAAAGGCCAGCGTCGCGTGGCGGCGGGAAGGGGCGCTAGCTGACGTGCCGCCGCGGTGGCCTACCGGCTTTGGCTGGCCTGTCCACATTGGGTTGCTGTTGCGCGGCGTCTGGTTCGGGACGGTTTCGCGTGAGCCAGAGCCACAGCGCACTGGCTATCCAGCCAGCCACGAAAACCGTATCGCCGCAATGGTTGAGCAGCACGGCCGCGCCTGGTGCATTGAACAGGTCGGCCAGCCAGGTGGCGGGCAGGCGGGCTGCGATCCAGAGGAGCACAGCCGGTCCACTTGCATACACGCCTGGCTGCCACCAGTTTGCATGGGGCAGCAAGGGCCTGTGGGCTGTGCGCTTGACCACGGTGTTCTCCAGCCTGACGCGCTTCGTGGCGCATCGTATCCATTTGTTGCGGGGTTTGGCCCCGGCTCGCGCGGATAACGACTCGCATCACGCAACGGGACAGCACCTCGTGTTGGAATCATAAGCCGATTGCCCACAGCGTGTCTGAATCTTTAAAGCGTTGTGTGGGCCACCCCACACCCGACGGCGGCAGGGTTGCGGCGCAATGCGGCGGGCGAGTGCGGTGCAGCGAATTCGCTTCAAGTTTTTTGATGGAGGTATCCGCAAACGCCTACCGCCGGGGGCGGCAAGTTTTGTCACACTCAATACCGTTATCCAAAGGAATTGAGAGCCGACATCATGCTCCCCGCCATCTACATCTCACACGGCTCCCCCATGCTCGCGCTCGAGCCGGGCCGGAGCGGCGCCGCGTTCGACGCCCTCGGCGAAGTGCTGCGCCAGCGCAAGCCGCGCGCGGTGCTGATCGTCTCGGCGCACTGGATCTACAGCACGCTGGTGGTCGGCACCCGGCAGCGGCAGGAGGCCTGGCACGATTTCGGCGGCTTCCCGCGCGCGCTCTACGAACTGCGCTACGACGCACCCGGCTCCCCGGCGCTGGCCGACCGCGTCAAGGCGCTGGTGGAGGCTGCGCACGTTCCCGGCGCGGCGGTGGTGCTGCAGGACGACGAGCGCCCGCTGGACCATGGCGCGTGGATGCCGATGCGGCACTTCTTCCCGGATGCCGACGTCCCCGTGGTGCAACTGGCATTGAATCCGTATCTCCCGCCGGCGGCCCAGATCGGGATCGGGCGTGCGCTTGCGCCCCTGCGCGACGAAGGTGTGCTGGTGCTTGGCTCGGGCAGCTTTACCCACAACCTGCAGGAAGTCTTCGGCACCGGGGGCCGGCGCGAGCAGCACGGCTCGCCTGTCGAGCCCTATGTGGAGTCTTTCCGCGGCTGGATGATCGAGGCACTGGACGAGGCGCTCGCCAGCGGCGACACCACGCGCATTGCGGACTATCGCGCGCAGGCGCCGTATGCCCGCCGCGCGCATCCCACCGACGAGCACTTGCTGCCGTTCTTCGTGGCGCTGGGCGCGGCGCTGGGGCCGCATGAAGGAGCGCCGGCGCAGAAGAAGCTGCCGGCGGGTGTAGCACGGGTGGCCGACGATGTGACCTACGGCGTGCTGGCGATGGATACCTTCGTGTTCGAGGGCGTGGGCTCGGAACAGATCGCTTTGACCGGCGCGGCGGCCTGAGCCCGCGGGACGCTGCTACCCTTTGCGGGCGGACAGGTAAGGGCGCGCCAGCCGGGCGCCCGCCAGGGCGATCCAGCCCATTGTGAGGGCGACCACGCCCAGCCCATATTGCAGGCTGCTCGCGTGGGCCACGCCACCGATCATCACCGGCCCCAGCAGCAAGCCGACATACGCAAAGCGCGCCACGCGCGCGATCGCCTCGGCCGGCGCCACGCCCGGCAGCCGCGACGCCGCCACGAAGAAGATCGGCACCATGTTGGCCGCGCCCAGGCCCATCAGCGCAAAGCCGGTCAGGGTCGCCACCGGCGCGGGCCACAGCAGCGCCAGCATGATGCCCACGAACGCCACCCAGGCACTGCCTCCGAGCGTGCGCGCGTCCGACCAGCGCGCGCGCAGGCGGTCGCCGCCAAAGCGGCCGCAAGCCATGCCGCCGGAAAAGGCGGCATAGCCGGCGCTGATCCAGGCGTCGGGCGCCAGCGTCACCTCCCGCATATAGACGCTGGACCAGTCGTACATCGCCCCTTCGCCAACCAGCCCCAGGAAGGCCATCAGGCCCAGCAGCCAGAGCGCGCGAACCGCATGCGCGCGGTGGTGCGCGGAAGGCGACGGCACCGGATGGTCATCCAGCAGCCACGGTGCCACGCCGGCGGTAACCGCCGCCGTCAGCGCCGCCATGCCGATGGCGTGCGCCAGCGGCGGCACGCCCAGGCCCAGCAGTACGCCGGCAACGGCCGCGCCTGCCATGCCGCCCAGGCTGAACATGCCGTGCAGCGCCGACATGACGGGCCGCGCGCGGCTGGCCTCCACCGTGGCGGCCTGCGCGTTCATGCCCACGTCGAAGGCCGCGTTGGCCATGCCGAAGGCGATCAGCGCCGGGATCAGCAAGGCAAACTGCGGCATGGCGAGAAGGGCGGCGGTGGCGATTGCATAGACCAGGCCGCTGCGCCGGCAGGCGCTGGCGCTGCCCACGCGCGCCACCCAGCGCCCCACCGGCCCCATCGCGGCGATGGCGCCCCCGGCCACCGCCAGCATGGCCAGGGACAGCACGGCATCCGACAGTCCGAAGCGGGCCTTGATGGTGGGGATATGCACGCCCCAGGTGGCGAAGGTGGCGCCGTTGACGAAAAACAGCGCCATGGTGGCGCGCGCGGCGTGCTCCACGCGGCGCGCGCCGACCGGGGCAATGGCCGGAGCGGCGGAGGAGGGCGAAGGCGGCCGGGTCAGATTGCTGGAAGTGGAATCGGGCATGGATGCGGCGGGCATCTCCGGCCACGCGCGGTGGCGCCGAGGTGTCCTGGCGGGCGCTGCAGGGTAGTCGAGCCCCGCATCGTCGCATATCGGTGCGTCGGGCGCATGACCGTACCGCCCAGGCCCGTTGCCCGCCGCTGCGTTCCTAGGCCGCCGCGGCGTGGCTGGATGTACGCAGCAGGCCGCGCCGGTGCAGCGCGAACCCGAAGGCAGCCAGCGCCGTCAGCGCCAGGGCCACCATCACCCACAGCATCAGCCAGTAACCGCCCGCGGCCCGCCACAGCAAGGCGCCCAGCCAGGGGGCGGCGGCCTGCATCAGCAGCACCGGCGTCATCATCAGCCCGTTGAGCGTGGCGTAATGGTGGCGCGAGATCAGCTCCGGCATGGCCATGGCGCGCAGCATGGTGTTGATGCCGTTGGCGCAGCCGTAGAGCACTGCGGCCAGCATCAGCCACTTGCCGTAGCCGAGGGCAAAGCACAGCAGCCCCACGCTCATCACCACGTACACCGGCAGCGACAGCCGCAGCGGGTGGCGCACGGGGAAGCGCATCATCACCAGGCGGCCGAACACCTGGGCCGGTCCGATCAGTGCGGCCACCACCAGTTGTTCGCCCAGCGGCAGGCCTTTTTCGGTCAGCAGCGGGATCAGGTGGGCGCCAAGCAGCGAGGCGATCACCGACAGCGCGGTGAAGGCCAGCACCACGGCCCAGAACACCGGCTGTCGCAAGGCCATATGCGCAATACCGGGCTGCGCCGCGTTCTCCAGCGGGGCCGGCGCCGGGGCGGCGGCATAGGAGGCATGCGCCACGTAGCGCAGGCGCGCATGCAAGGGCGCGCAGACCAGCAGGTTGAGCCCGGCGAAGCACAGCAGCGTTTCGCGCCAGCCCAGATGCAGCACCAGCCATTGCGCCAGCGGCACGAAGATGGTGCTGGCAAAGCCGGCCATCAGCGTGACGGTGACGATGGACTTCTGGTAGCCGTCGCCAAAGGCCTGGCGCAGCACCACGAAGGCGGGCTCGTACAGGGTGGTCGCCATGGCCAGCCCGAGCGGTATCCACATCAGCAGGAAGGCCGCCCGGTTCGGGCTCCACGCCCACAGCAGCAAACCGCAGCCCGCCAGCACCGATCCCGCGCACATCACGATGCGCGCCTGCACGCGGTCAAGCAGCCGGCCCACGGCAAACGAGCACATGGCCCAGACCAGCAGGCCCAGCGAATAGCCGCCGGCGAGGAAGGGTTTGGAGTAGCCCAGCGTCGCGCTCATCGGGGCGATAAAGACGGTGAAGGCAAAAAACATCGTGCCCCAGGAAATGGTCTCGGTGATGCCGAGGGTCCAGACCAGCTGACGTGGCGAGATGGGGGACCTGCCGGGAGAAGCTTCGTGTCTTGTCATTGCGCGCCTGGACGCGGTCGTTGCCGCTGTGCCGGGGACCGCCGTGGAGGGGGGCGGATGGCGCGAGTGGCGGCGAGGGCCAAGCGGGAATTGTAGCGGGCATCCGGGCGAAATGCCCACGTTGCGTCACATGTTTGCGGGCGGTCCTTTCAGCTCCACGACATTGCCCTCGGGATCCTGCACGTAGATCGACGGGCCTTTGCCCTCGGCGCCGAAACGCATCTCCACCGGCCCCGGCTCCACCCCGCGCGCGCGCAGGTGGGCGCCAAGCGCATCCGCGTCGAAGGGATCGAGGCGCAGGCAGAAGTGGTCGAGGTTCCGGCCTTCCTTGCCGGGGCCGGCGCCGCCCGCGCGGCCGAGCGGGCCGTCCAGCGCGACCAGGTCGATCAGGTCGATCAGGGCGCCGCCGGCGCGCAACTGGATCAGGCCGAAGTCCGGCTGCACGCGTTCCAGGCTGCAGCCAAGCACGTCCACGTAGAAGCGCATCAGCGCCGTCACGTTGCCGGTGCGCAGGACCAGGTGATCGATGCCGAGGATGTGGAACATGGCGCTTGACCTCGCTCAGATATCCGGAATCAGCCGCTTGCCCAGGCTGAGCGCTTCGTCCTGCGCGTACCCGAGGCTGCGGTAGAAGTCGATGACCCTGCTGTTGCCGGTGCGTACCAGCAGGTTGATCTTGGGGCAGCCGCGCTCGATCAGCAATTGCTCGGCATGCGCCATCAGGCGGCGGCCATGATCGCGGCGCTGGTGGTCGGGATGCACGGCAAGGTAGTAGACCCAGCCGCGATGGCCGTCGAAGCCAACCATGGCCGATGCCACCGGCTGGCCGTCCACTTCCCCGACCAGGAACAGCTCCGGCTGTTCAGTCAGCTTGCGGGCGATGTCTTTCTTCGGGTCGTTCCACGGCCGGGTCAGGCCGCAGGTGTGCCACAGGTCGATGATGGCGGCTTCGTCGGCAGCCAGGTAAGGGCGGATCTGCATGCGGATTGATGCGCCGCGGCACACGGCTGCATTGTTAAGTCCTTGACAGTGTAGCCGCGAAACCTGTGCCAGAATCGTTGCTCATCACCATCAAAACAAGCAGGATCACCCTGCACGGAGACCCCACGATGAGCGAGACGACTACGCACGCCCGTGCCACCTTCAGCCACATGGAACAAGGCACGCGCGAGGACTGGGCCGCGATATCCGCGGAATTCATGCCGTTCGCGCACGCGCTGGCCGACCGCGTGCTCGATCACCTCAAGCTGCTCGACGGCGACTACGGCGGCTTCCCCATCGACCGCCTGACCCACTGCCTGCAGACCGCCACGCTGGCCCACCGCGACGGGCGCGACGAAGAGTACGTGGTGTGCGCGCTGTTGCACGATATCGGCGATACGCTTGGCACGTTCAACCATCCCGATATCGCCGCCGCCATCCTCAAGCCTTTCGTCAGCCCGGAAAACCTCTGGATGGTCGAGAAGCACGGCGTGTTCCAGGGCTACTACTTTTTTCACCACCTTGGGCTCGACCGCAACCTGCGCGAGCAATTCCGCGACCAGCCCGAGCTGTTTGAACGCACCGCCGAGTTCTGCGCCAAGTATGACGGCGCGGCTTTCACGCAGGACTACGACACGCTGCCGCTGTCCTTCTTCGAGCCGATGGTGCGGCGGGTGTTCGCGCGTCCGCGCAACTCGATATACGTGAAGGAAAACGAAAGCACGCTGGCGCAGCCAGCCTGAGCCTGCTTGCCTGAAATTGGATTTCTGTCTTGACGGAAATTTCCGAACGGATAAACTGTCAGGCATGGAACTTCAACCGGTCGCACAACGATTCGTCCTGCACTGGGGCGAAATGGGCTCGAAGTGGGGCGTCAATCGCACTGTCGCGCAGATTCACGCCCTGCTATTCCTTGCCGAGCACCCGCTGCCGGCCGAGGAAATCGCCGACACGCTGAACGTCGCGCGCTCCAACGTCAGCAACAGCCTGAAAGAGCTGCAGAACTGGAAGCTGATCCGCACCGTGCACATGATGGGCGACCGGCGCGATCACTTCGAGACCGTCACCGACGTGTGGGACCTGTTCCGCACCGTGGTGCGCGAGCGCAAGCAGCGCGAGTTCGATCCCACCATCGATGCCTTGCACGAATGCGTGAACAATCCCGCCTTCGCCAAGGAGAGCAAGGAAGTGCAGAAGCGCATCATCGCCACGCTGCAGCTGATGGAAACGCTGGGCAGCTGGGGCGACGAGATGCTGCTGCTCTCGCCCGACACCCTGGTCAAGGTGATGAAACTGGGCGCGCGCATCCAGAAGCTGGTGCGTGGCGACCAGCGCGCCCGCGAAGCTGGCAAATAGCACAGGCATGAAGAACCGGCCGCCATGGTGGCCGTTTTTTTGACTTGATATTTCTCTTTCAACAGAAATTATTGTAATTAAGGATGCTTGAGATGGACCCGACCAGCGACACGCTCCATACCGTCATCCTCAACCTGCTGATCGTGCAGGGATTGATGGGCGCCTTCGATACCGTCTGGCACCATGAGATGCGCTGCGCACTGCCGCAGCAGCACAACGCCGCGCCGGAGTTGCGCCTGCACGCGATCCGGGCGGTGCTGTACGGCGTGCTGTTCGCCGGCCTGGCGTGGTTTGCGTGGGGTGGCGCATGGCTGGTTCCCCTGTGGGCCATCATTGCCATCGAGATCCTGCTGACGCTGCGCGACTTCGTGGTGGAGGACCAGACCCGCAGCCTGCCGCCGAGCGAGCGGGTGACGCACACCGTGCTGGCCATCAACGGCGGGGTGATCTTCGGCCTGCTGGCGTGGCATTCGCAAGCATGGTGGCAATTGCCGGCCGGCCTGCATGTCAATCCGCAAGGCTGGCAAAGCTGGGTGCTGAGCGTGTTCGCGCTGGGCGTGGCGGCGTCCGGGGTGCGCGATGCGCTGGCGAGCCGCGCGCTTGCCAGCCGTGCCGGCACGGTGCCTGCGTTCGATTTTGCCGGGGCCGATACGGCGCGGCGCGCGCAATCCTTCCTGCTGACCGGCGGCACCGGTTTCATTGGCCAGGCGCTGGTGCGGGCGCTGCTGGCGGACGGGCACCGCGTCACGATCTGGGCGCGCAACCCGCGCGTGGCATCGCAGCTGTTCGATGGCCGCGCGGCGTGCGTCGGCGCCCTCGCGGAACTCGATCCTGCCACGCGCTTCGATGTCGTGGTGAACCTCGCCGGCGCACCTATCCTGGGCTCGCGCTGGAGCGCCGCGCGCAAGCGCAGCCTGGTGGAGAGCCGCGTGGGCACCACCCGCGCGCTGACTGCCTGGCTCGCGTCGGCCACGCACCGGCCGCGTCTGCTGATCAACGGTTCGGCGGTGGGCTACTACGGCATCCAGGCCGACGACGATTTGCGCGAGCGTACCGAAGCCAGCGCGCCGCAGGATCTCTTCGCCTCGCAACTGTGCCGGGAATGGGAGCAGGCGGCGCACGCCGTGGCCGGGCTCGGCATTCCGCTGGCCATCCTGCGCCTGGGTGTGGTCTACGGCCACCAGGGCGCACTGCCGGCCATGCTGATGCCGGTGCGGCTGGGCTTTGGCGGCCCGATGGGCGGCGGCCGCCAGGCGCAGAGCTGGATCCACATCGACGACGTGCTTGGCGCGATCGCGTGGCTGTGCCGTGGAGCGGCGCCGGCAAGCGAAGGCGCCATCGCCACCTACAACCTGGTGGCGCCTGAGACTCCCACGCAGGCCGGCCTGGTCCGCATCGCCGCCGCTGTGCTGCACCGCCCGGCCTGGATGCCGACGCCGGCCTGGCCCATGCGTCTTGCGCTGGGCGAGCAGGCCACGCTGCTGCTCGACGGGCTGCGCGCGGCGCCGGCGCGCCTGCAGCGGGAAGGCTATGCCTTCCGCTTCCCGACCCTGCAACTGGCGCTGGAGGACCTGCTCGGCAACGGGCGGGCACGTGGATGAACACGCTCGCCGCGCAAGGCCCGGACGCTGGCCCGCAAGGCCTGTACGGGACCATGCTGGGGACCGCCCTTGCCAGCCTGCCGCCGGTGCTGCGGCGCGTGCATCGTGCCGAGGGCGTGCACTTGCACGGCACGCTGAGCGTGCGCTGGAGTGCGCGGGGCTGGCTGCGCGCGCTGATGCGGCTGTCGGGGCTGCCCCGGCCCGCGGTGGCGGCGGCGTGCCTTGTGACCATCTCGCCGGAGCCCGCCGGCGAGCGCTGGCACCGCAGCATCGGCGGGCACACCGTGGCAAGCCGCATGCGGCACGCGCGGGCCGGGCAAGTGACGGAACGCATGGGGCCGCTGGCCATCGTGCTGGCAACGCGTGTCGATGGTGCCGGGCGCCTGCGGCAGGCCAGCCGCGGTGTCAGCCTGTTCGGCCTGACCGTGCCGTGGCTGCACGTGCTGGCCAGCGAACGCGCACTGGATGCGGACCGCTATCGCTGCGACGTGCGCATATGGGCGCCACGCCTGGGCTACCTGCTGCGCTACGACGGCGTGCTCGCCATCCGCGAGCCTGAACCTGAACCTGACACTCACCTGGAGAATGTGGAATGAAGTCCGACCCGACCATCGGGCGCAATGCGTCCGTCAGCCTGCCCCGCATACCAGCGTGGATGCCCGCGGTATTGCGGCTGGCCGCGCTCTATAACCTGCTCTATGCGATTGCGCTGAGCCTGTGGCCGTCGCAGATCTTCGACTGGCTGGGCATGCCCGTCACGCCGGACGCCATGATCCGCTGCATCGGCATGATGGTGGGCGTCTACGCGCTGGGATACTGGATCGCGGCGCAGGACATGCTGCGCTACTGGCCGCTGGTGGTGGTGGGCCTGGTGGGCAAGACGCTGGGGCCGCTGGGCTTCCTGCATGGCGCGCTGACTGGCGTCTTCGAATGGCGCAGCGGCCTGTTCGTGCTGTGCAGCGATCTGGTCTGGTGGGTGCCGTTCTGGGGGATGACGCTGTTCGCGTTGAAGCAGCGGGACTGCTGATATTGCTGCGTCAGCAATGTCTCTACCCCTTCCATCGCGCATGGCGTGCCTGGCGGCTACCAGACGCTGACGCAGCCGCTTCCCGCGTCGAGTCGTATAGCGGCATGCGTTCCGCTTGGGGAAACAAGGCTAGCTCGATGTCTCACGGTTGCCGGCATCCTCACAACACAACGCGGCGACCTGCCATCGCCCGTCACTGACCAGCCAGAGTTCCAGAAACCTGAATCGGGAGAGCACCCTCCCGTTCTGTCTCATTGAACCAGTGCCGGAGGTCGTTGCCCACTCGGCGTGCTCCATCACGTCTTTTGTTTCATCGTGAGCGTTCAATTCGTCAGCGCGCCATGCGTTTGCAGCCACGCGTGTACGTATGTGTCCAAGTTGTTGCTGCTTGGTCAGGATCATCTCGCCTCGCTTCACAAAGAAGTGGGCGCTCTGCACGAAATCCAACTGATCGATGTCGCCATATTTGTAGGCATCAATCCAAACATCTCTCATCTGCAACAGGCTGAATTCTGGTTTCATGCGCCTCCAGTAGTGCTATCTGCCCTGCGGCGAGTTCGTATCGGCGGTGGGTCGGATGCGCCATGCTGTCGATGTGCCTGTCGAATAGCGTGGCCTTCGCTTGCAGTCCACGCGTGAAGGGAGTAGACCTTCAGTTCCCGAAGAATGTACACACGCTGAATGCCAGTGCGGCGCTCAAGCTTGGGACTTGGCTCGCGGACCTGCGGGTTCACTACCCGAACTACGACTATTTCTTCATTGCGGCATATCTGGTCGGTGGCGATACAGGTGGGAGGCGACTTGTCAGCGCGCGTGCCGAGACAGTTCGTCACTTTCTTGTCAGCCGGGGATTCAATCCCCCAAGAATTCATACCAGCGCACGGGCAACGTTCCTGGATGATCCCGCAATGGGGGAGTCAGGTCGCGCGGTAGGGGTCGATTTTCTTCCTGCATGCCCACATGCCTGTTGCGACATGCCTACTCATAGGGTGAAGTTCACCGGGTTGCCGATGCCAGAAGATACCGGCATCGCTCACCAGTAAGGGCCAGGTTTGGCCGTCAGCGGACGAAAAAGTCGATCAATGCGATTCAGGTGCTGCGGGACGAAGGACACTGAGTTCCGCATAACGAGATGCGCAGTGCCATCTTGCCGTGCGAAGCAAGAATTGGCTCCGACAGCAGCCACGCCGGAAATAAAAAGACCCCACATCTCCGAAAATGTGGGGTCCGACAGCAACCGGAGCGCCCCTTCGCGGCAGCGCTCCGTTCAACCTGAAACTCAAGCCACCTGCTGCGCCGACTCCGGATGCCGGAACTGCTCCAGCAGCGCCGTCCAGCGCGTACGCACTTTCGCCAGGTTGTCGTCCTTGACATGCCCGAAGCCGCGAATGTCGTCCGGCAGGCTCGCCAGCGTGATCGCGGTTGCGTGGTTGGCTGCGCTCAGGCCGCTTGTCAGTTCGTCCAGCAAGGCACGATACTCGCCGATCAGCGCGCGCTCGGTGCGGCGCTCGGCGGTCTTGCCGAACACATCGAACACGCCGCCGCGCAGGCCCTTCAACCTGGCGAGCACGTCGAAGAGCTTCATCGTGGACGGGCCGAAGCGGCGTTTTACCAGATGCCCCTTCTCATCGCGCTTGGCCATCAGCGGTGGCGCCAGCCAGAAATTGAGCTGGTAGTCGCGGCCGGGCTCGCCTTCGAACTGGTTGCGCAGCTTGTCGAGGAAGACCGGGTCGGTATAGAGCCGCGCGACTTCGTACTCGTCCTTGTAGGCCATCAGCTTGGCGAGATTGCGTGTCGCCGCTTCGGTCAGCGGCAACGGCTTGCCGCTGCCGACCAGCGCGCTTTCCGCTGCGCGCACACGGTTCACCGCGTCGCGGAAGGTCTGCGCGTAAGCCGCATCCTGATAGGCAGTCAGGTGTTCGGCGCGGTGCGCGATCAGCTTTTCCAGCATGGCGCCGGAGGAGGTGGGCAGCTTGACTACCTCGGCGCCTTCGGCGGTGCTGCGCAGTTTGCCGGTGAGCGACAGCACATGCTCAGGGTCGTGCGCCATGTGGCGGCCCCAGTCGAATGCTGCCTTGTTCTTTTCCACCGCCGTGCCGTTGAGTTCGATGGCGCGCACCAGGGCGTCCAGCGATAGCGGCAGCCATCCCTTTTGCCAGGCGTAGCCCAGCACCAGCGGATTGGTAAAGATGGCATCGCCGATCAGCGCCACGGCCAGGCCGCTGGCGTTGATGAAGTCGCAAGCTTCGCCGACCGCGTTGCGCACATCCTGTTCTGCCGACAGGCCGGGGAACTGCCACTTGGGGTTCTTGATGAACTCGGCGGTGGGCGTCTGCGCGGTGTTGATGACGGCACGCGTGCGCCCGACCTGGGTCTTGGAGATGACATCGTCGATGGCGCTGACGATGGCGTCGCAGCCGATCACCAGGTCCGCCTCGCCCATGGCGATGCGGGTGGCGTGGAGCTGGTCGGGATGCGCGGCGATCTGCACGTGCGACAGCACCGCACCGCCTTTCTGCGCCAGGCCCGCCATGTCGAGCACGGTCACGCCCTTGTTCTCCAGGTGTGCCGCCATGCCCAGCAGGCCGCCGATGGTGACGACGCCGGTGCCGCCTACGCCCGTGACCAGCACGCCGAAGGGATGGTCAAGCCCAGGCAGCGCGGGTTCCGGCAATGCGGGCAGGTTGTCCATCGACACGCCGTGGCGCTCGGGCTTCTTCACCTGCGCGCCTTCCGCCGTGACAAAGCTCGGGCAGAAGCCGTTGACGCACGAGAAGTCCTTGTTGCACGATGACTGGTTGATCTGGCGCTTGGTGCCAAGCTCCGTTTCCAGCGGTTCCACCGACAGGCAGTTGGACTTTACCGAGCAATCGCCACAGCCTTCGCAGACCGCGTCGTTGATGAAGGCGCGCTTTGCCGGATCGGGGTAAGTGCCGCGCTTGCGGCGGCGCCGCTTCTCGGTGGCGCAGGTCTGGTCGTAGATCAGGATGGTGGCGCCGGGCACCTCGCGCAGTTCGCGCTGGATCCTGTCGAGCTGGTCGCGGTGATGCACTTCCACGCCTTGCGGCAGCTTGATGGCGGCGCTGTATTTCTCCGGCTCGTCGGTGACGACGACGATTTTCTTCGCGCCTTCGGCCGCAACCTGGAAGGCCACGTCCTGCACCGACAGCTTGCCGTCGACGGGCTGGCCGCCGGTCATGGCCACCGCATCGTTGTAGAGGATCTTGTAGGTGATGTTGACGTTGGCAGCGATCGACGCGCGGATCGCCAGCAGCCCGGAGTGGAAGTAGGTGCCGTCGCCCAGGTTGGCGAACACGTGCTTGTCGCCGGCGAACGGCGCCTGCCCGATCCATGCCACGCCTTCGCCGCCCATCTGGCTGAACGTGCTGGTGCTGCGGTCCATCCACACCGTCATGTAATGGCAGCCGATGCCGGCCAGGGCGCGCGAGCCTTCGGGCACGTTGGTCGACGTATTGTGCGGGCAGCCCGAGCAGAACCAGGGCTTGCGCTCGGCCGCCACGCGCGGCACGGCCATGGCTTTTTCCTTGGCCTCGATCACCGCGATGCGCGCGGCAATGCGTGCGCGCACGTCCGACGGCAGTTCGAACTTTTCGAGCCGGGTGGCGATGGCGCGGGCGATGATGGCGGGCGACAGTTCATAGTGCGCCGGCAGCAGCCAGTTGCTCTGCGGGATCGACCATTCGCCGCCCGCGTTGTCCTTTTCGTCAAACTTGCCGTAGACCTTGGGGCGCACATCGTCGCGCCAGTTGTACAGCTCTTCCTTGAGCGCGTACTCCATGATCTGGCGCTTTTCCTCGACCACCAGGATTTCCTGCAGGCCTTCGGCAAAGGCGCGTGCGCCGTGCGCTTCCAGCGGCCACACGCAGCCCACCTTGTACAGGCGGATGCCGATGCGCGCGCAGGTCTCGTCGTCCAGGCCCAGGTTGGCCAGCGCCTGGCGCGTGTCGAGATAGGCCTTGCCGCCTGTCATGATGCCGAAGCGGGCATGCGGCGAATCGATCTCGATGCGGTCGATCTTGTTGGCGCGCACATAGGCCAGGCCGGCGTACCACTTGTAATCCAGCAGGCGCGCTTCCTGCTCCAGCGGCGGATCGGGCCAGCGGATATTGAGGCCGCCCGGCGGCAGGATGAAATCCTCCGGCAGCACGATTTCCACGCGGTGCGGATCCAGTTCCACCGAGGCCGACGATTCCACCACGTCAGTCACGCATTTCATCGACACCCACAGCCCGGAGTAGCGGCTCATGGCCCAGGCGTGCAGGCCGTAGTCGAGGTATTCCTGCACGTTCGAGGGGTAGAGCACCGGCAGGCCGCAAGCCTTGAAGATGTGCTCGGACTGGTGCGCCAGCGTGGACGATTTGGCCGCGTGGTCGTCGCCCGCCAGCACCAGCACGCCGCCGTGCTTCGAGGAGCCGGCGGAGTTGGCGTGCTTGAAGACGTCGCTGGTGCGGTCCACGCCCGGACCTTTGCCGTACCACATGCCGAATACGCCTTCGAACCTGGCATCCGGGTACATATTGACCTGCTGCGAGCCCCATACGGAAGTGGCGGCCAGATCCTCGTTCAATCCCGCCTGGAACACGATGTCGTGCGCGGCCAGGTGCTGCTTGGCCTTCCACAGCGACTGGTCCAGCGCGCCCAGCGGCGAGCCGCGATAGCCGGAGATAAAGCCCGCGGTGTTCAGGCCGGCGGCGCGGTCGCGCTCGCGTTGCAACATCGGCAGGCGTACCAGGGCCTGCGTGCCGCTGATATAGACGCGGCCGCGATCTAGCGTGTATTTATCTTCGAGGGAAACATTTTCGAGCGCGCGGCGGATGGCGTCGCTGACCGGAGGGGTCAGTGGGGCATTCATAGGTGCTCCTCTATGGGGCATGCAGTCGGGATCGCCGACTCACTTCAGTTGTGGGCGACCGTGCGCCGCCTCTTGTGAAGGCGGAAAACGGCCGTGTCTCTTTGGCGCATGGTAGCACCGCGCCGGAGGGCGCGGCACCTTGCGATGCAGCAAAAAGTGCGGCTGCCCGGGGCGTGGTTTCCCGTATGGACACGCTTCGCGTGTACACTGCGTTGCAAACAGGTTTACGCAACAAACGGGCAGATGCGAGCCGAGCGTCATATCCCAAGGGATCACGCCGTGGTGCAACCCGCCCCATCCGAGGCCGACCGGCCTCCAGGACCCAACATGACTATTTCCTCCCGCCAGGGCACTGCGACCCTGGCTGTGCTGATCGACGCCGACAATGCGGCGCCCGCCATCGTCGAAGGCCTGCTGGCCGAAGTCGCCAAGTACGGCGTGGCCGCCGTCAAGCGGATCTACGGCGACTGGACCAAGCCCAACCTGGCCGGCTGGAAGGAGCGCCTGCTCTCGCACTCCATCCAGCCGATCCAGCAGTTCCGCTACACGGTAGGCAAGAACGCCACCGACAGCGCAATGATCATCGACGCGATGGACCTGCTGTACACAGGCCGCTTCGACGGCTTCTGCATCGTTTCCAGCGACAGCGATTTCACCCGCCTGGCCTCGCGTATCCGCGAGCAGGGGCTGACCGTGTACGGCTTCGGCGAACGCAAGACGCCCAAGCCATTCGTCACGGCCTGCGACAAGTTTATTTTTGCCGACGTGCTGCGCAGCGACAGCGACGCCGACACCGATACGGAATCCGACGGTGCCGCCGCGCCCGCGCGCAAGCGCAACAGCGGTGAGCTGCGCCAGGATTCGCGCCTGGTCCGCCTGCTGCAAAGCGCATCGCAAGCGGTTTCGGACGAAGAGGGCTGGGCCACGCTCGGCGGCATGGGCAACCATATCGCCAAGCAGGCACCCGAGTTCGATTCGCGCAACTATGGCTATGGCAAGCTCTCCGAGCTGGTGGCCGCCACCGGCCTGTTCGAAGTCGAGACTCGCAACGGCGGCAACAACAAGACGCTGTGGGTGCGGCTGAAGCGCCGTTCGAAGCCGGGTGAGGGCGAGGCTCGTCAAGGTGAAGACCGTCAGGGTGAGGGTCGTCAGGGCGAGAGCCGCCAGGGCGAGAGCCGCCAGGGCGAGAGCCGCCAAGGCGAGAACCGTCAGGCTGAGAACCGCCAGGCTGAGAACCGCCAGGCCGAGAACCGCCAGGCCGAGAACCGTCAGGGCGAGAACCGTCAGGGCGAGAACCGTCAGGGCGAGAACCGTCAGGGCGAGAACCGTCAGGGCGAGAACCGTCAGGGCGAGAACCGCCAGGGCGAGAACCGCCAGGACGAGAACCGCCAGGGCGAGAACCGCGAGCGGCGTGAAAAGCGCGGTCGCCGTAACGACAACCGTCGTGGCGAAGGTCGTCAAGGCGATGATCGCCAGGCTTCCCAGCAACAGTTCGGATCGCGCCCGGCGCCTGCGCAGCAGCCGGCGCTGCCTGTCCAGCCCGCACCGCTGCCCGAACTCGCTGCCCCCGCGCCCGTGAGCCAGCCTGTCGCCACCTTCGTGGTCGATCCGATGGATGCCCTGGAGCGTGAAGCGCTGGCCCTCGATGGCGATGAGCAGCAGGCAGATGAACAGACGGAAATCGAGTCCGGCGATACGAACGGTGCGCGCCGCCGGCCGCCCAAGCCCGAGGTCACGCTGAGCGAGATCCCGTGGCCGATCGACCGTTCGATCTTCGTGGCGCCGTCCGCGACGGTGGTAGCACCGGTCGTCGAGACAATCGAAGTCGCCGAGGTGGTCGAGTTTGTCGAAGTGCCAGAGGCATTCGAGCCGATCGAAGCTGCCGAGGTAATCGAAGCCGTCGAGCCGGGCGAAGCCGTCGAATCGGTGGAATTGGTGGGCGAGGTGGACGAGGTGGAAACGGCTGAAGCCGTCGAAGCGAGCGAGCCAGAGACCAAGGCAAAAGCCAAGGCGCCGGCCCGGGCCAAGAAGGCTGCCGCGCCTGCCAAAAGGGTAGCAGCCAAGAAGGCTGCGGCTCCCGCCAAGAAGGCAGCGGCGCCCGCGAAGAAAGCACCGGCAGCCAAGAAGGCGCCGGCAGCCAAGAAGGCAGCCGCCGCGGCACCTGCCAAGCGCGCGCCGAAGAAGGCCGCCAAGGCTGCCGAATAGGCTATGGGCGGTGAAGCCGAAGTACGCCTTTGCGGGTGACTTCGGCTCGCAAGCCTCAGTAGAAACAAGAAATGCAAAACGGCGCCCGAGGGCGCCGTTTTGCATTTCAGCCGCTTGCGCGGCAAAGCCTGGTCCTACCGCACCAACTGATTGATCTCGATAATCGGCATCAGCACCGCCAGCACGATCAGCAGCACCACCACGCCCATGCTGAGGATCAGCAGCGGCTCCAGCAGGCTGGTGAGGAACAGCGTGCGGCGCTCCAGCTCCGCGCCTTCGCCCTGCGCCGCGCGCTCCAGCATGATCGGCAGGTTGCCGGTGGCTTCGCCGGAGCGGATCAGATGCACCAGCACCGAGGGAAACTGGTTCTGCGCCGCCAGCGCGCGCGCCAGCGAGGCGCCTTCGCGCACGCGCATGGTGGCATCGTCCACGTTGGCCTTGAGTGCCTCATTGGTCAGTGTTTCGCCGGCTGCCTGCAAGCTGCGCAGGATCGGCACGCCGGCCGACACGAGAATCGCCAGCGTGCTGGCGAAGCGCGCGGTGTTGTAGCCGCGGATCAGCTTGCCGACCAGCGGCGCGGTCAGCAGCCAGCGGTGCCACTCCAGGCGCACACCGGGCTGCCGCAGCAGACTGCGTATCCCCAGGCTTACAGCCACAATGAACGCCAGCGCGGCCCACCACCAGTTGCGCACGAAATCCGACAGCGCCAGCATGATGATGGTCAGTGTCGGCAACTTCTGCTTGGTGTTGGCGAATACGCTCACCACCTGCGGCACCACGTAGGACAGCAGGAAGATCACGATGGCGAAGGCCACCACGGTAACGATGGCAGGATAGGTGAAGGCCAGCCGGATCTTGGAGGTCAGCGTGTTGCGCGTCTCGATATAGTCGGCCAGCTTTTCCAGCACCAGCCCGAGGTGGCCCGAGTGCTCGCCGGCGGAGACCAGCGCGCGGTAGATATCCGGAAAATCGCGCGGATGATGCAGCAATGCCGCCGAGAGCGAACTGCCGCCGACCACGTCGGCGCGGATGCCGGCCAGCAGTTCGTGCACGTAGCTGCGCTCGGCCTGGTCGGCCAGCGCCGCCAGCGCTTCGTCCAGCGGCAGCCCGGCCACGATCAGGCTGGCGAGCTGGCGCGTGAACAGCGCCTGTTCCTGCGTGGAGAGCCGCCGCACGAAGGCGGCGGTGCTGCTCTTCTGCACGCCGCCGACGCCCGCCAGCGGATCGACGTTGAGCGGCGTCAGGCCGCGTGCGCGCAAGTGGACGCGGGCCTGCTTGGGGCTGTCGGCTTCGATCACCCCGCGGTCGGTCTTGCCGGCGGCGTCGACTGCCTCGTAACGATAGGCTGGCATGGATGCGGCCCGTCCCTTAGTCGCGCGTCACGCGCAGCACTTCTTCCAGCGCGGTGGCGCCGGAATCGATCCAGCGCTGCGCATCGTGGCGCATGGTGTGCATGCCACGCTCCAAAGCCACTTTCTTGATTTCCGATTCGGCCGCCTGGCCGTGAATCATGGTGCGGATCTCGTCGTCGACGCTCAGCAGCTCGTACACGCCCATGCGGCCCTGATAGCCGGAGTTGCCGCATTTGTCGCAGCCCACCGCATGCCAGATGCGTTGCAGCGGCTTGCCTTGCGCAAGCAGCACTTCGGCTGCCTCGGGCGTGACCTCGACCACTTCCTCGCGCTTGCAGTGCTGGCAGAGCCGGCGTACCAGCCGCTGCGCCAGCACGCCGAGCAGCGACGACGACAGCAGGAACGGCTCGATGCCCATGTCGACCAGGCGCGTCACCGCCGAGGCGGAATCGTTGGTGTGCAGCGTGGCCAGCACCAGGTGGCCGGTCAGCGATGCCTGCACCGCGATCTGCGCGGTTTCCAGGTCGCGGATTTCACCGATCATCACCACGTCCGGGTCCTGGCGCAGGATAGCCCGCAGCGCCTTGCCGAAGGTCATGTCGATGCGCGGGTTGACCTGGGTCTGGCCGATGCCGTCCAGGTCGTACTCGATCGGGTCCTCCACCGTCATGATGTTGGTGGTGCGCGAATCGAGCCGCGACAGCGCGGCGTACAGCGTGGTGGTCTTGCCCGAGCCGGTCGGCCCCGTCACCAGCATGATGCCGTGCGGCTGGCGGATCAGGTGATCGAAACCGGCCAGCGTGCCCGGCGCCATGCCGAGCTTGGCCAGGTCGAGGCGGCCGGCTTCCTTGTCCAGCAGACGCAACACCGCGCGTTCGCCGTGGCCGGTGGGCAGGGTGGAGACGCGCACGTCCACGGGACGTCCGCCCACGCGCAGCGTGATGCGGCCGTCCTGCGGCAGGCGTTTTTCCGCGATGTCGAGCTGCGCCATGATCTTGATGCGCGAGATCAGCGCGCCATGCAGTGCCTTTTTCGGGCGCACCACGTCGCGCAGCGTGCCGTCCACGCGAAAGCGCACCACCGAGGAAGACTCGAAGGGCTCGATATGGATATCGGAGGCGCCTTCGCGCGCGGCCTGGGTGAGCAGCGCGTTGATCATGCGGATGATGGGCGCGTCGTCCTCGGATTCGAGCAGGTCTTCCACCGCGGGAATGTCCTGCATCAGCCGCGACAGGTCGACCTCGCCTTCCACCTCGCCAACCACCTGGGCGGCGCTGTCGCTGTCCTGGCGGTTGTACGCCTCGGACATGGCATGTTCGAGCGCCTCGGGTTCCAGCACGCGCAGGCGCAACGGCCCGTGCACGCGCGCCACTTCGGCCAGCGCCGCGGGCGAAGTGGCGCGGCTCACCCACACCTCCAGGCCATCGGCGCGCTGGTGCGCGATCAGCAGGCGCGCCTCGCGCGCGAAGCCGTACGAGACCAGCCGCGCGGCGATGGTCGACGGTGGCTCTAGCACGTCGTCGGACGCTGCGGCGGGGGCGATGCTTGTTGCCATGGCTTGTCTCAGTTCACCGCGCGAGTGGAATCCACCGCCGCGTTGCCAAGGTTGACGCTCGGCAGCGGCGTGTCATTGCCCGACGGGTTCTGCGTGCGGGGCTGCTGTTGCGGTTGCTGCTGCGATTGCGGCAGCGTCTGTTCCAGCGGCAGCGGACCCGGCACCGGCCCGCGCGAGCGCGGGTCGACGAAGGGCGACATCGGCGCATCCGCCGGCGGCAGCACCGGCGTATTGCCGTCACGCACCATGATGTTGGGCGACACAAAGCCTTGCTGCAGGGTGCGCATGTATTCGTAGCGGTCCTGCGTCAGGCGGTCGGTGGCGCCGGCGGTGCGCATCACGTACGGCCGCAGGAACACCAGCAGGTTGGTCTTGCCGCGGTTCTTGTTCTCGTAGCGGAACAGCCCGCCGATCAGCGGCAGGTCGCCCAGGCCCGGGACCTTCTGCACGCCGTCGCCGTAAGTGTCTTCGATCAGGCCGCCCAGCACGATGATCTGGCCGTCGTCGACCAGCACGTTGGTTTCGATCGAGCGCACATTGGTGGTCGGGCCCTGGGTGAGGGTGGCGGTGCCTTGCACCACGGACGACGACTCCTGGTAGATCTGCATCTTTACCAGCCCGCCGTCGGTGATCTGCGGCTTGACCCGCAGCGTGATGCCGACGTCCTTGCGGTCGAAGGTCTGGAACGGCGTGACCGACGCGGCGCCGCCGGTCTGCGCATAGGAGCCGGTGGTGATCGGGATGTTCTGGCCGATCAGGATCTTGGCTTCCTCGTTCTCCAGCGTGATCAGGTTCGGGGTGGACAGCAGGTTGACACTGCCGTCGGCGCCAAGCGCGTGCAGCAGGGCGCCCAGGCCCATCGCCTTGTTGACGAGGCCGAGGTTCAGGCCGGCCAGGTCCGGTACCAGGCCCGAGACCGCAGGAATGGCTGCCACGCCGCCTGCGTTGATGGCAGCGGCGGCGCCGGTCAGGTTGATGATGTTCTGGCCGCCGGTGCCGAAGTTGGTGCCGGCAAAGACGTTGGTATTGCTGCCGCGCGGGTTGATCAGGCCTTGCCACTGGATGCCGAGCTGGCCGGTCTGGGTGGACGACACCTCCACGATCATCGACTCGATATAGACCTGCGCGCGCCGGGCGTCCAGGTCTTCGATCACTGTGCGCAGGTTGCGGTAGACCGGTTCGCTGGCCGTGATGATGAGCGAGTTGGTGGCCGGGTCGGCCTGGATGATGCCCCCGGTGGTCGGCAACGTGTTGGTGGCGAATGAGTTCGCGAATGCCGAACTGCCCGAGCCGAAGCCAGATCCGGAGCCGCTGCGCGACGTGCCTGTGGTGCCGCCGGTGTACTGGCCGCTGGCCGGCGTCGAGGTATTGAGCAGCCCGGTGCCGCCGGTGGCACCCGCGCCGGTCGCGCCAGGCGTGCCGGACTGACTGGTGTTGAAGGAACCGTCGGCTGCCACGATGGCCCGCAGCGTCAGCGCCAGCTTGGTGGCTTCGGCGTTTTTCAGCGGCACCACCCAGATATTGCCCGGACGCGCGTAGGGCTGGTCGAGCTTTTCTATGAGCTGGCGCGCTTGCTGCAAGCGTGCCCGGCTCGAGGCGCGGATCATGAGCGAATTGCTGCGCGGCTCCGCCACCACCGAAGTGCGCAGGCTGGCATCTGCGGCGGCCGCGGCGCCGCCAGCGGCACCGGCGGCGCCCGGGTCAAGCAGCTTTTGCAGCACCAGTGCGGTATCGCTGGCAATGGCATTCCTGAGCGGCACCAGCTCGACCTCGCCAGAGGCCGGCGCGTCGATGGCGGCAATGATGCGGGCCAGGCGCTGCAGGTTTTCCGCGTAGTCGGTAATGACCAGCGTGTTGTTGGCCGGGTAGGCAGTGATGGTGTTGTTGGGCGCGATCATCGGCCGCAGCACCGGCACCAGGTTGTTGGCCGACTCATAGTTGAGGCGGAACACCTGGGTCACGACCTGGTCGCCGCGCGACCTGCCGCCGCCGACCACGATCGGCGAGCCCTGCAGCTTGGCGTCGGCTTCCGGCACCACCTTGGTGAAACCGTTGCTCTCGACCATCGCGTAGCCCTGCATGCGCAGCACCGAGCCCAGCGTTTCGAGCGCCTGCGAGCGCGACACGGGTTGCTCGGTCACCAGGTTCACGGAGCCCTTGACGCGCGGGTCGATGACGAAGTTCTTGCCGGTGGCCTGTCCCACCGCCTTCACTACCGACTCCAGGTCGGCGTTGACGAAGTTGAGCACGACCTGGTCGCGGTTGCCCGGGGTCAGGTCCGGCGGCTGGCCGGGCTGGGCGGCAGGCTGGCTCGGTTGCTGGGCCCACAGCGGCGCGGGTGCCAGCAGGGAGAGGCCGCATAGCAGCGCGGTGGCGCGGGCGCAGCGGGTCTTGAGCGAAGGTCGAAGGGCTTGGGTTTTCATATTCGGTTCCGGGCTGCGGGCGGCGGCGCGAAGGTTTCGCGCCGCCGCCGGGGTCAGAAGCGCAGCCGTGTCACATTGTCCTCACGTCGTCCCAGCAGGCTCAACAGGCCTACCAATTGCTTCGCGGCGTCGGGGTCGGCACGGGCCGTGCCCTCGAAACGCGCGTGGCGGCCCAGGGTGCCGTTGCCTTGCAGGTGCAGCGGCCCGGCGAGGGTAGTCAGTTGCAGCTTGCCGTCGGCGCCGGCCCAGTCGATCTCGGCGCGGTAGCTGCCGAGGGGGCGCAGGCGGCTGACAGCCGATGATACTTGGTCGAGCCGCAGGGTCACGTGGCCTGTTAAGCCGGCAGCGCCGCCCGGCTTGCCGGGCTGGCCAAAGAAGCGGCCTTGCAGCGTGGACCAGTTGATGCGCATCAGTCCGTCCGGGCGCAGCGTGTTGAATGGCGCGCCGACGCCTTCGAGCAGCGATGCTGGCAGGCGGATGGCGCCGGTTTGCGCGGTCCAGCCGAATGGCGTGACCGCCACGCCCACCGGGCCGCTCATGGCCTCCGAGTGGGTCACCACCACGCGCAGGGTGCCGGTCAGCAACGGCAAGAACGCCACCGACCATTGCAGGCGGCCAGGCAGCACGGTGGCGGTCTCGCTACCGGCGCCCGCCGACAGCGCCAGGGTGGCGCTGCCTTTCCAGATCGAGCCATCGGCATCGACCAGCAGCACGCGGCGCTGGCTGCGGCTGGCGATGCTGTCGGCGATCCATGCCGCGGGAAATGCCGCTAGCACGGTCAGTGCCACGGTCACGCAGCCGAGCGCCAGCCAGCCCACGCGCCGCCAGCCGCGAGGGCTGCGGACGCGGTGGCGGGACAGCCTGAGGGCTTCCAGGCGCGCCATCAGCCGCGCCCGCCCGGGTTGCCGGTGGGGCCTTGCAGGGTCGCGGTGACATTGACCACGGCAGTGGCGCCAACGTAAACGATACGGGTATCGATCACCTTGAGGCGCTGCTGCTGGCGCACGTCCTGCAGCCAGCTCGCGACCGAGCCGAAGGGCACCTTGTCGAGCTGGACCTGCACGCTGTTGTCGCCGGTGCCGGCCAGGCGGGTGGCCTTGAGGCCATGCTGGGTGAGGCTCTCCTGCAGCGCCTGGTTCAGCGCCTCGCCGCGCAACGACGGCGCCGGGCTGGCCGCCAGGCCGCGCGCTTCCTGCGCCAGCGTTTCCATCTCGGCGAGGTCGCTGCGCAACTGCGGCAGGCTGCGCTGCAGCTTGGCGCGCCCTTCGGCGGCGGGCTCCCACAGGACGGTATAGCCGATGACCAGCGCCAGCACGGCGCTGCCGCCAGCCAGGATGGCCTGTTCACGCGGATTGCGCGCCGACCAGAATGCGTCGAAACGCTCCTGCCAGCGCTGCGGCACGCGCGGGCGCAGGCGCGCCAGGCGCTCCGCGGTGCGCGCCCGGGCGCCTGGGCCGCGCTTGGCGGCGCCAGGGCCGGGTTTCGATGCGGTGTCTTTCATCATGTTCACTTGGCGGTCCGCGCTCACAGGCTGGGCTTGATCGACCAGCGCGTACCGGCCGGTGCGTTGCCGCGCGAGGGGTCGGGTGGGCTGTTGTCGGCTTCCATGGCCAGGCCGGACTGGCGTGCCGCGCTGCGCAGGGCGTCGGTGTCGGTGCCGGGCTTGAGCGTGGCGAACAGGGCATGCCCGCGGTATTCGAGCGCCAGCAGCGCGTCCGGCGCGAGCTGGCTTGCGGCCTGGCTGAAGCGGTCGGCCAGCGGCAGGAAATCGTCAGGCGTGCTGCGGCCGCTGGCCAGGCGGAGCTGTTCGACCTGGCGGCGCATCTGCAGCGGCGGGTCAATCACCACCGGAATTTGCGGGAAGGCGCTGCGCAATGCCTGTTCCTGCCCGGCCACCAGCCGTTGCTCTTCCTGGCGCAGCAGCAGCCAGTGGGCGTTCATGCCGATCAGCTGGACTACCATCAGGCCCGCAGCCAGCGCCAGCGGCAGGCGCCAGGCCTTGAGGTTCCAGCGATCGGCGCGGCCCTGGGCGAATTCGAACTGGGCCAGGTCGAGAGAGGGCTCGCGCAGGCTGGCCTGCGCCCCTTCGATCCATGCCTGCCAGTCCAGCGGGTGCGCGCCCTGGGGCGCCACCTGCGCCATGGCTTCCGGCGATGCGTACCACTCACCGGCCGGGGCGAGTCCCTGCCAGGCACCCAGCGCATCGGAACCAAGCAGCAGGCCGTAGCCTGCGTACTCACCGCTGCGCACAGTCAGTTGCCAGTAGCGCGAGATATCGGCCGGTGCGAAACCCTCCGTTTCGAACAGGGGGGACGCGCTGGTCAGGGTGGCGGCTTCAAGCGCCAGTGCCGCCATGACCGCGGGGGCCGGGGCATCGGCATCGGCGCCAGCCGCTGCTTCAGCGGGAGCGGCCACTACCGCCAGCGGCAGGCACAACTGTGCCGGCAGCACATGGCGGCGGCGGTAGCGATGCTCGGCAAAGGCGTCCAGCACGGCGCGCAGCCAAGCGCGGTCGGTCACCATCAGCAAGCGACGGCGCGAGCCGCTGGCGGCCTTGCCCGTCACCGCATCGAGGACGGGGCCAACGGCGATATGGCAAGGGTGGGCGTCGGTGGCCAGCACTTCCTCGACCAGGTTCGGCAGCGCCAGCTTGAGGCGCGCCGGCGCCAGTGGCGGCACCATGGCGCCGGTCAGCAGAACGTCGCTGGCTGCCATGATCAGGACCAGGTGGTCGGCGGCAGGCAGTTCGGCGATGGCAGCGTGGCCTTCGCGCAACAGCTGCCCGGCCGTTTGCGGGCCATGCCGGCGGTCGCGCTCGGCGACGGCCGTGCGCACCAGGGCAAACGGCAGGGCACCGAAGTGCCAGGGTTGCGGCTGGTCGTGCGGCCGATGCGGCAGGCGGACGTACAGGGTGGTGCTCAAGATTTCCTTGCTACTGCGCCAATCACGGCGTCATTGAACGATAGCGGGGGCTGGTGACCCTGCAGCGGACCGCGCCGCATGCATGACAGACGCCCAGCCTGGCTGCCGGCGGCACCGTACAGGCGGAGCGCCAGGTCCATGGGACCACGGTTCCGCCGGGCCGGAGCATACCTTGCCTGTGTGACGAATTGGCGTCAATACGTATCTGTCAGACTTCAGTTGGCAAACGCTCGAAAAGCGCGCCGGCAGGCGTCGCCGGGGACGCCTGGACGCTTCGTCACGGCACGGACAGCGGCGTTGCCTCGTGCCTGGAACCACACCCGTGGCCGCGGCGGGGGGCGCCTCAACGCTGCTCGGGCATGCGGTCGATATCGCGCACCCAGACCACCCGGGTGGTGTTGGCGTTGCCCAGCACTTCGCCGCGGTAGACCAGCGAGACCTGCATGCGGCTGGCGCGCTCATGACGAATCAGCCCGTAGACGAGGAAATAGTGGGTGCGCACGTCCAGCGTGCTGGTGGCGGCGTTCGGGTCGGCCTGCGGCGCCAGCGTGCGCAATTGCGTCTGCAGGTCGCCGATATTGTTGAAGAAGGCGCGGTCGCGCTGGCGCACCAGTTCGCGGGCGCGGTCCAGCGGCAGCTTGTCGATTACCGCAGTCAGTACTTCGGCCTCGGCGGTGTTGGCATTGACCAGCGTGCGCTCGGGCAGCACATCGACGAAGGGCGTCAGCGTGGCCACGATAGCCGGCGTGTAGCCCGGGATGGCGAGCAGGTCGTTGACGTCATCGGGTGAGCGCAGTCCCCGCTGGCTGTCGCTGCTGTTGCCATTGTTGCCGCCGGCGGCACTCAACAAGTAGCGCGCGGTTGGCTCGGCCAGCGCCACGCTCAGGCCCAGCGTCTGCAGCAGGCGGCGATAGATCGCCAGGCTGGGGGCGTCGATGGTGGCGACCCGGCCCTGCGCTTCGCTGGCTGTCCATAGCACCAGGTTGCTGAGGTTGAAGCGGGCCTGGGCGTCAAGGATGCGGCCAGACAGGAACGAGGTCTCGCCCTCCTGGTCGGTACGCAGCGCGGCGCCCAGGAAGTCCGACAGGCGGGTTTCGGCGATCGGTACCGCCCAGGGCTCGCCCAACTGATCCACGTTGGTGCGGCGCTGGTCGTCGCGCAAGATCAGGCGGGCCCAGTCGACGGCCGCGCGTTCGATCCAGGTCGCCTGGGCCAGCAGGCGCTGGTTCTCGATCGAGCGGATCTGTACCTGCTGCCGCCATAACATGCCGGATACCACCACTACCGCCAGCGTGACCACCAGCAGCGCCGTCACCACGGCGGCCCCGCGCTGGCGGCGCCTTGTCAGCACAAGGGGAGCGGGGCGGCGGGCGGTTGCCGCCCGCGCGGCCACGAGATGGCGTGTGCGCTTGCTCATAGGCCGGTCATGCAGATCTTCTGGAAGCGCCGCGGCGTGTCGCCGTCGCCCATGCGCGCCGTCAGGTTGAGTTCGATCGCGCGCACCACCGTGGTGGCCACGCCCGGGCTGGCGCTTGCGCCCGAGGCAGCCACCGCGCTGGCGCTGGCGTTGCCGCCAAGCAGGGCCGCGGCAATGCGGCCGTTCTCGGTCTGCCAGCCGCCCGGCTCGATCCAGGCGCGTGCCGACAGGCTGTCCGCATCGCTGACCAGCGCCCGCGCGAGGTTGCCGCCGTCGTTGGCCTGGCGCAGGGTAATCATCGCGGTCCGCACCGCGTTGCGGCTGTCCGCTGGCGGGCTGGCCACCCGCACCACGGTATTGCCGTTGAGCCGGTAGACCACCACCTGCCATTGCGTGGGGCGGCCCTCGTCGCGGCGGTCGCGCACCATCAGCACCTGGCCATTGCCAAATTCGACCGGGCTGGTCTGCAGCAGGGCCGGGCTGGCCAGATGCTCGCAGTCTGACTGGAACTGGCCGTACAGCAGCTTGAGGGTATTGAGGCGGTTGTCGTGGTCGGTCAGCCGTTCGCGGCCGCGCGTCATCGCATCCAGCCCGCGCCAGGCGATCACCGCGATCACCGCGAGCAAGGTGATGGCCACCAGCATTTCCAGCAGCGTGAAGCCGCGCGCGGCTGGCCGCCCGAATGGCCGCCTAAAGCAGGTTGCGCGTTTCATTGGGGACGATGGTGACGAGCCAGGCAAGGCGCACGGATTTGTCGGCGCCGGACGGGTAGACCGCAATCTCAACGCGGCGGAAAGACGGGTTGGGCGTGCCGGAGATAGTTTCTTCGCAATACAGTTCGACGCCGCCCTGCGGGCAAGCGTAGCCGCGCGTGCCGGGTTCGGGCCAGGTCTTGGACAAGCGCAGGCTGGCGAGGTGGTTCTCGGCGCTCCACTCGGCCAGCATGCGGGTCTGCAAGGAGGAGCCGGCCTCGATCATCGACCCCATCGCACGCATGGCGGCGGTCAGCGCCACGGCCAGGATGGTCAGGGCGACCAGTACCTCGATCAGGGTGAAGCCGTGCGCGGGCAAACACCGGTGTTTGGGGGGGGACCGGAAGGACGGGGATCGGAGCATCATGGCGTGCTGGCGAAGTAGCGCCCGGTTCCGTCGGCGGCCACGTCGACGCGGATGTCGCCGCGCACCAGCACTACGTGCTGGGGGCCGTCGATCAGCTCCCGCCCGAACACCAGGCGGGCGCCGGTGTTGCCGCTGCCGCCTTCGGTCACTGCCACGCCGTCGAGCGCCAGGCGCCACTTGGCGGGCGCGAATACATCGGTCAGAGGGATCCATCCGGCGGGTGTGGCTTGCAGGAAACGCCAGCCGCCGGTATCGGCCTCCCAGGCGATCGGCCGGGCACGCAGCTGGGCTTCTTCCTGTGCCAGTTCGAATAGCCGCGCAATGCGCTGTCCGTCGTCCAGCACACGGCCGCGCTCATTGGGCGAGGCATTGACGGCGACCAGCGAGATCACGATGCCGGCGATCACCATCACCACCAGCAGTTCCAGCAAGGTGAAGCCGCGGTCGCCGTGTGATCGCCGTCCCTGTGGCCAGGTGCTCATGGCTGCGCGCCCGGCCCGGATCATGGCGTTGTTACCTTATTCCCAGTTGCCGATATCGGCGTCGTTGGCGCTGCCGCCAGCCTGGCCGTCGGCGCCGAAGCTGAACACGTCGATCTCGCCGCGCACGCCGGGGTTCAGGTACTGGTAGGGATGGCCCCAGGGATCCTTGGGCAGCTTTTCCAGGTAGCCGCCGCCTTTCCAGTTGTTGGGAACCGGCTCGGTGGTGGGCTTGGCCACCAGTGCGGCAAGGCCTTGCTCGGTGGTGGGATAGCGGCTGTTGTCGAGGCGGTACAGCTTGAGTGCCTGCATGATCGAGGAGATGTCCTGGCGCGCTGCGACGATACGGGCTTCATCGGGGCGGCTCATGATCTTCGGGACCACCAGCGCGGCCAGCACGCCAAGGATCACGATCACGACCATGATTTCGATCAGGGTGAAGCCGCGGGCGCGACGACGGCCGAGGCGGGGGGAAGAGTCGGAGAAGTTGGCAACGATCCTACGCATCATGGTTAGCCTTATGGAATTTCTGGCGGAGCGCCTGCTTTTCTTCTTGCGCGTGGCGGCGATCCGGTTAGTCAAACAGTATAACCGCCAGAACATGACGACATTGTGAGCGAGTGCTTGCATGTTCACCGACCTCGAAACGGCCGCGGCGGCAGCCGCTGGCGCCAGGCCGCCGCCCGGGGCCGGTGTGGCGCGGGCGTGCGTGGGGCAGACAGCTGTCATACGGCTCTGGTAGGCTTGGTGCTTTCACGCCCAGCTTACCTACCTCCGTGCAACTATCCCTGCGGCCCGCCCTTCGCTTCAACCCCTCCGGCCTCTGGCTGCCGCGACTGGCCGGGCTCGTGCTGTTCATCGCGCTGTGCGCCCTTGCGACCCGCTGGGCGCTCACCTTCGGCGCGATGAAGACCATTCCCGTGCCGCGCGCGGCGCGCGTGGCGCAGACCGAGGCGGTGGAGACCGGTGCGGCTGGCACGCTGTTTGGCGGCAGCGCGCAGTCCGGCGTGCGCGACGTGCAGGTGATCGGCGTGGTCGCCGATATCGGCAGCGGTGCTGGCGCGGCCATCGTCTCGCTCGATGGCGGTCCTCCCAAGGCGGTGCGCGCGGGCACGGCGCTGTCGCCGCAGATCCGGCTGACGGAAGTACGCGACCGCGCGGTCGTGATCGAGCGCAACGGCGTGCGCCAGGAGATCCCGCTGCCGGTCCCGGCCATCGTCAGGCATGGCCCGGCAGCCCCGGCGCAGCCGGGGCTGCCCTCCGGCGCCGCCGCGCCGCTTTCGACGCCGATGCCGGCCACGCCCGTTGCTGCGCCGCCGCAATCCCAGCCGGGTGGCGGCAATGAATCAACTAGCGTTAAAGACTGACTTGTAACGGCGGCGTGCTGACTTACTTACCGCAACTTTCAATGGCTTACGCGGGCGGCGTCCAACTGTGACCTGCGTAACAACGTATTAGATGGACCAACTTTCCGGCCTGCCCTGCGTTCTAATCCTTACCAGTCCACTGAGACGAAAAAGGAGC
The DNA here is from genome assembly GCF_057814235.1 of Cupriavidus sp. F041. Taxonomy (NCBI): domain Bacteria; kingdom Pseudomonadati; phylum Pseudomonadota; class Betaproteobacteria; order Burkholderiales; family Burkholderiaceae; genus Cupriavidus; species Cupriavidus sp. F041. The sequence goes on along the minus strand of NZ_JBVASY010000002.1, from coordinate 3,935,603 downwards.
AAAGACATGCAAGGCAATCTCAAGACGCGTTCGATCCGGAATTTCATGGCCGCTTCGGCGGTGTTCCTGGCGATCGGCGGCACGGCTTTCGCCCAGACCGCCGCGGCCCCGGCAGCGCCCGCACCCGCACCTGCGCCAGCACCCGGAATGGACGGCGGCATGCATCACCATATGGGCCATGGTGGCGGCATGTGGCTCAAATCGATCGATACCGATGGCGACGGGGCGATTTCCAAGGCCGAAGCCGACGCGCTGTTCAACAAGATCGACACCAATCACGACGGCAAGCTCGACAAGAACGAACTGGCGGCTTATCACAAGGCGAACTGGGAGCAGCGCCGGGCCGAGATGCAGGCTGAGTTCGAGGCCCGCTTCAAGGCGGCCGACAAAAATGGTGACGGCGCGCTGACCAAGGCTGAAATGCAAGCCGGCATGCCTCGCCTGGCCAAGAACTTCGATCAGTTGGACACCAACCATGACGGCAAGGTGACGCTGGACGAGATCCGCGCCGGCATGAAGAAGATGCACGACCAGCGGATGCAGCAGATGCCCCGCAATAGTCAGCCCAATCCGACGGCACCGTCGAGCCGCGGCGGCTAAGGCAGGACGCACGGCGCGACGCGCCGTGTGAAAAAGAAAAGGCGCGGCCGGACTGGCCGCGCCTTTTCTTTTCGCGCTTGCTGATGACGCGCGCCAGGGCGCGGTTGGCCAAGCCCGTGTTGGCACCATCCTTGCCTTCCCAACGTTCGGCCAGGTGGATCAGCGGATCGCAGCTGCTCCTGGCGGCCTGAATGTTCAATGCCGCCTGGTCCCAGGCGCCCAGTTCCAGTGCACGGTGGCAGGCGGAGGCAGCGTCTTGCACCCGGAAGGCGATCGCGTGGGGCGATGAAGCCGGGGGGACGGCCTACCCATCCACAAAAAATTGCGTACTTGTGCACGATTTGCTAAATTTGCGCAAAAAAATTGCCGACAAACATATTGCGGAGCAACAATATCGTGAGCAAGGTGGAGCTGGACAAGATCGACAGGAAGATCCTGGAGGTGCTGCAGACCAACGGGAGGTTGACCAACCTGGAAGTGGCCGAGCGCGTGAACCTGTCGCCCAGCCCCTGCCTGCGGCGCATTCGCCGGCTGGAGGAGATCGGGGTGATTCGCCAGTATGCCGCGTTGCTGGAGCCTGGCAGGATCGGGTTGGGGCTGCTGGCCTATATCAATGTACGGCTGGAGAAGCATGGCGGGGCGCCCAAGGGCAAGGCACCGCTGGATTTGTTCCGCGCCTCCATCGCCATCTGGCCGGAGGTGGCCGCCTGTCATGCAATGACGGGAGAGATGGATCTGCTGCTCAAGGTCTATGTAGAAGATATGGAGCACTTCGCGCGCTTCATGAAGGACGATTTGCTGGCCCATCCGGCGGTGATCGACGTGCGCTCGAGCTTCGCGCTCGAATGCATCAAGGACACCACGGCGTTGCCGGTACCGGGCGGCTGATCCATGCCGCAGGCGCCAGCACCAATGAAAATGGCGCGCCGGGTGGCGCGCCATTTGAACGTGGCCGGTTGGCGCTGACTCAGGCGGTACGCTTTTGCGGCACCATCGAGCGCCAGAAGCGCAGGCCGAAACGGCGTGCATCGCGAAGATTGCGGCGCAGCATGTAGTCGAGGTCGGCTACCTGCTCGTCAAGCGCTTCGGTCAGGCGGCTGACCGTATCGGCGGGCGGCAGTTCGAGGTAGGCGTCGGCCTCGCCATAGGCGTATTGCACTTTCATGCCGGCCTTTTTGGCGATGTGCATCATGGCGGCATTGCGCGACAGGCAGTGCATGTACAAGGTGCGCACATTGCTGTTGCGGCCGTGCATGGCGGCACGCTCGAACAGTGAGCTGCCGATGCCGCGGCCACGGGCACTTTGCGACACGGAGACGCCGAACTCGGCCACGCGGCCCTGGGCGTTGTCGCGCAGGTTGGCGAAGTGGCCCACGCCGATCAGCTCCAGGTGTTCGTCGTAGACGCCGAAGACAGTGTCGTGGTCGAAATCGATGCTGTCGACATAGGCTTCGATCACATGATCGCCAACCGACTGGCCAAAACGGAGCAGGCGATCCTCCTCACCCAGGGCGAGGAAATGCTTGAGCAGGCGCGAGCGGTGATGCGCTGCCAGCTCGCGCACCAGGGTGGTGGGGCGCTGCGAGGCCTGCGCGGCTGCGGCTGCACGGCGGAGATCTTCGTCGGATACGGCCCCGACGGCCTTGCTCAGTTCGAGCGGATTCACTTTGTTTTCCTTGCGACGTATTCAGGTATAAAAATAGCACTCAGCGGGTGTTTATCCATGCACTTTCGACAATTGGCGCGAGAGGTGAGGGCAAACACTATCTTGCTGCAACGCAAAAAGTATTGTAGTGGAATTGTCAGTTCGACGTAAAGTTAGGCCCGTGAGAAGCTTGTGCGATTTTGTAAATTTCGTATAAATCTATGTAAATCAATGGGTTATGGTGATATCGAGAGGGTGATTCCGGCATCGCGTTGTGGGTTTGCTGCAACGCCGCATTCCTTTCTGTTCTACCACCAGCCGCCGTTTGTACCTTGAACCGGCGTGCCAGCGCCGGGTTGTCCGCATTGTTTTGTGATTCATGCGGCATTTCTTGCCGTGTGCCCTTCGTTTTGCAGTACGTTTTTCAGGATTTTTCGTGGATCCCAAGGCAGAGCCCCCGATTCTCGTCATCTATGCCCATCCCCGGCCGCATCTGTCTCGCGTCAATCGTCCCCTGGCGACAGCGCTGAAAAGCCTGCCCGACGTCACCGTGCACGATCTCTATTCCAGCTACACCGACTACGACATCGATGTGGTCGCGGAGCAGCGCGCGCTCGCGCGCGCCGGCACGCTGGTGCTGCAGTTCCCGGTGCAGTGGTACAGCGTTCCGGCCTTGCTCAAGCTGTGGCTGGACGAAGTCCTGGAGAGCGGCTGGGCCTACGGTCCCGGCGGGACGGCGTTGCGGGGCAAGTCGTTGCTGGTGGTGGCCAGTACCGGTGGCCATGCCGACTCGTACGGCACCGATGGCGCACACGGCCACAGTATCGAGGAATACATGCTGCCGCTGGAGCAGACCGCCGTGCTGTGCGGCATGAACTGGCTGGCGCCGCTGGTCCTGCATGACGCCAACCAGGCCGATGCCCGGACGCTGGCCGATCACATCGGCCGGGTGTCCGGCGTATTGGGCGGCGCCGCGCGCGTTGCCGCAGGCTGAGGAGCGCGCCATGGAACAACACGATTTCCTGGTGGCGCTGGTGGTCTTCCTGATCGCCGCCGTGTTGGCCGTGCCGGTGGCGCGGCGGTTCGGCCTGGGCGCGGTGCTCGGCTACCTGCTGGCGGGCGTGGCGATCGGCCCGTGGGCCCTGCGGCTAGTCACCAATGTCGAATCCATCCTGCATTTCTCCGAGTTCGGCGTGGTGCTGATGATGTTCGTGATCGGCCTGGAACTGGAGCCCAAGAAGCTGTGGGCGTTGCGCCGCGTCATCTTCGGCTACGGCGGCGCCCAGATGGCCGCCTGCGCCCTCCTGGTCGGCGGCGTCGCGGCGCTTGTCGGGGCGCCGTGGCAGGTGGCGCTGGTGGCGGGCCTGGGGCTGGCGTTGTCGTCCACCGCGATCGCGTTCGCCACGCTGTCGGAGCGCAACCTGTTCGGTACGCCCGCGGGTGCGGCCAGCTTCGGCATCCTGCTGTTCCAGGACATCGCCGCGATCCCGATGATCGCACTGTTGCCGCTGCTGGCGGCCGGGGGCGCCGAAGCCGGCGTGGCCGGGACGTCCGGGGCGGCAGGATGGCTCGGGGCGGCGAAGGCGGTCGGGGTGATCGGCACCGTGGTGGTGGGCGGGCGCTACCTGGTGCGGCCGGCGCTGCGTTTTATTGCGCGAACCGATATGCGTGAGATGTTCACCGCCTTCGCACTGCTGCTGGTGGTCGGCATCGCCCTGATGATGGACGCGGTGGGATTGTCGATGGCGCTGGGCACCTTCCTGGCCGGCGTACTGCTGGCGGACTCGGAATATCGCCATGCGCTGGAGGCCGACCTGGAGCCGTTCAAGGGCTTGCTGCTGGGCCTGTTCTTCATGGCGGTCGGCATGTCGATCGACTTCGGCGTGCTGACGCAGGCGCCGGGCCAGGTGGCTGCCCTGGTGGTTGGCTTCGTGCTGCTCAAGACGGTGGTGCTGGCCCTGCTGGCGCCGCGCTTCGGCATCGCGCGGGGCGAGTGGCTGCTGTTTGCACTGTTGATTTCGCAAGGCGGTGAGTTTGCCTTCGTGGTGTTTGGCGTGGCGGGAGGCGCGGGGCTGCTGCCGGCGCGCACCGAGGCACTGCTGGTGCTGGTCGTGGCGCTGTCGATGGTGGCTACGCCGCTGCTCCTGCTTGCCTACGACAGGCTTGTGGCGCCCCGGCTGGCCCGCCTGGCGCGCCGTCCGGACGATGTGATCTCGCCGCAGGACAACCCCGTGCTGATCGCCGGCTTCGGCCGCTTTGGCCAGATCATCGGCCGGCTGCTTTATGCCCAGGGGATCGGCGTGACCGTGCTGGACCACGATCCCGACCAGATCGAGTTCCTGCGCCAGTACGACTTCAAGGTCTTTTACGGCGATGCCACCCGCATGGACCTGCTCGAATCCGCCGGCGCCGAGCGGGCGCGCATCCTGGTGGTGGCTATCGACGGGATGGAGGACAGCCTGGCGCTGATCGACAGTGTGCGGGCGCGATTCCCGCACCTGGAAATCTATGCGCGGGCGCGTCATGTGTCGCACGTCTACCAGCTAAAGGACCGCGGGGTGAATTTATTCGAGCGCGAACTGTTCGAGGGGTCGCTGATGCTGGGACGCCGCGTGCTGGAGGGACTGGGCTACGATCCCACGCATGCGCGCTCGCTCGCGCTCAGGTTCCGGCGCCACAATATCGCGGCGATCGATCGTTTCTACCCGCATTACACCGACCAGAAAAAGCTCGTATCGCTGGCGCGCCAGGCGCGCGACGAACTGGAGGAAATGTTCCGGCAGGATCGCGACCAGCGCCGCCGCAAGGAAGAGGAAGACTGGTCCTGATACAACGGGCGCCCCGCTGGCGCTCGTTGTATCAGTATGCCTTACGCGGCACTTCCGATCTGCCTGGTCGACGTTCCGGTGGCGTGGGTGCCCGGCAGCCCGCCTGCGAGCAGGTCGATCACCATCTCGGCGAATTCCGCGTACGACAGCTTGCCGCCAGGCTTGAGCCAGGTGAAGGTCCAGTTGATCATGCCGAACACCGTCATCGTCAGCGCCGCCTGGTTGTCGCGGTTGACGCGTTCCGGGTAGGCCCGGCGCAACTGCCGCGAGAAGGCGGCTACCACGTCGCGCTCGCGCCTGAGGATCTGGTCGCGCTGCTCTTCGGCGAGGAACTTGACGTCGTTGATCAGGGCGACGTGCCGGGTTTGCGAGGTTTCGTACTCGGCCAGGAAGGCCCGGATCAGGTTGGCGAAGCTTTCCCGCTCGCTGCGCCCCTGGCGCTCGGCCTCGGCGTCGACCTCGGTCACGATCAGCATAAGCCGGCGCGTGTAGCGGTCAAGCAGGTCGAACAGGATCGCTTCCTTGCTCTCGTAATAGTGATAGAGCCGCGCCTTGGAAGTACCACAGGCGGCGGCCAGATCGGCCATCGAGGTGCTGGGGTAGCTGCTGGCGGCAAAGGCGGCGGCGGCCAGTTCCAGGATCTGTTCGCGCTGCGCCTCGAAATCGGGTGCCTTGGTACGGGCCATGGAGACGTTTGCTTTTCTTCTTCTTAATCGCCGCCGGCGGACAGATTGCGGCGGAGCTCGCAGGTCTGCAGCGACTCGGCGTTGCCGCGCAGCACGAGCTGGCCGGCACCGATCAGTTCGCGGCAGCGCCAGAACACAAACCAGTCGCTGGCCAGAAGGCCTTCGATGGCGCCCATCACGCCGCCCACCACCAGGGCGGCCGGCGCCCATTCCAGCGGGGCGCGCTCCAGGATCACTTCATCGACCGTGTGATAAGCCGCGGGCACCAGCGTATTGCCTTTCCACAGGCGCACGTCGGCGTTTTCCTTGACGTTCTGCTGCCACTCGTAGCCCAGGCGACCCAGGCGCAGTACCGAGACCGGCGCAATGGTGGAGAAGCGCCGCGCCAGGCGGGCCGCGGGGTACATGCCGATAGCGGCCAGATTGCCGCTCGCTGGTACTTCCAGTTCGCGCAGGTCCATGGCCACTTCATTGATGCGCTGCGGCGACTGGTAGAGATGGAACACCACACGGCGCAGCATCAGCTGGTCGGATGCGCTCTGGCCGTGCCAGATGGCGACTTCCAGCTCATCCTTGCGCAACTTGTGCAACTGGTCGAGCGCCTGGTGCATTTCTGCGGCGAAGTCGATGTCGCTATAGGGCGCCACGCGCTGCCAGAAACCGGAGCGGATGAGTCCGCTGCTGTCGACGTCGGCAAGTGGACCGACGGCGAGGTCGTCGCGAAGCACGACGACCGGGTCGGGCCGGGCGGCCTGGGCGAGGGCTTGCCGTAGCGTGTTGCCCGCTACGTCGCCGTTGACGACATGGATGTATTGCATGGCCGTGATTGTATATGGATGCGCCCAGACTCTGGCATGAAACGCAAGGGCCTTGCCGGATCGTTCTGGGCGCCTTATCCCTCCCGCATGCGCTTGGCTGCGCTTCCGTCGCCTGCGCTGACGGCGGCGCGGGCCAGCGCCGCGCGCCCTGGCGCTGGTGGAAGGATTCTTCCTTGCAGATGCGGTTCACGGCGCGTCCCGCGTGCAGCGCATCGAACATGTCCTCGCGAGAGGCATCGAGCGTCGCGTCGGGAAATCGTAGCCGCCCCATCGGTCTATATAACAGTAAGAGGCACTATGCACGCGGTGCCTGGTAGCGTCGGCGGCGTTAACGGCGCTCACCCGGCGCTCACCCAGTATCTTGATCTTGAGCAAGGCAGCGGGCTGAACAAACGTGAATCATCAAGCATATCGCTTCGATCAGCGCATTTCCAGGTAGCGCCGGCCCGGTATCTGGCTGCGACCTTGCGCAAGGAGGCAACTATGCAACGTACTCGCCCCCGGAGGGCCGGCGTCCTCACTTTCCGCCAGCGGTGCGCACTGCTGGCGCTGTTGGGGCTGTTTTCAATCCAGGCGCCGCTGGCTACTGCCAGCAGCGAATTCAGCACGGTGCGGCAAGCGTTCACACAGCAGGTGCCGCGCCATCTCAACTTGCCGGCCGCCACCGTTACACGGTATGCCGGCCTGCTGGCATCCGCGCTCCAGGCCGACGGGCTGGACGCCGGGGCCGGCGACTGGGTCGTGCTGGTCGACCGCAATCCCCGCGTCCAGGCCGCCATGGTGTTCGCGCGAGCCGGCGATGGCGCCTCCTGGCGATGGGTTGGCGCGACATCCACATCGACAGGCAAGCCGGGTGAATTCGATCACTTCATTACGCCCGTCGGTGTGTTCGACCACAGCCTGGAAAACATGGATTTTCGGGCCGAGGGTACTTACAACGAGAACGGGATCCGCGGCTACGGCGTGCGCGGCATGCGCGTCTATGACTTTGGCTGGGTCGATGCCGAACGCGGCTGGGGCAAGGGCGGCGAGAGCCAGATGCGGCTGCAAATGCACGCGACCGACCCAGACCGGCTGGAGTCCCGCCTCGGTCGTCCGGCGTCCAAGGGATGCGTGCGGATTCCTGCCGGACTCAATCGCCTGATCGATCGCTTCGGGCTGATCGATGCTGATTACGTGGCAGCGGTCGAGCGCGGTGACTCACTTTGGGTCCTTGCGCCGGACCGCACGCCGGTGGCGCGGCCGGGCCGCTATCTCGTGATAGTCGACTCCGGTGCGAGTCCGGTTTCCTCCCAGTGACGCTGATCCGGGTACGGGCAACAATGTGCCGTACCGGCGACCTGACGCATTAGGGGAGTAGTATCAATTCCGGCGGAGCGCGATGGCGCTTTCGCCACTATCCGTGATGTTCCTGGAGCAAATGGCAATGACGAATGCAGCATATAAGAAGATCGTGGTGGCTGTGGACGGTAGCGCAACTTCCGACCTGGCCCTGAACGAGGCAATCCGGCTCGCAGGTGCCGGCGACGCGGAGGTGCTTGCCCTGTATATCGTGGACAACGGCCAGCTAATGTTCGATGTCGCCTACTACGATCCGACGCCAGTAATGCATGCCTTGGCCGAGAGCGGCGAGCGCGCGTTGGCGGCTGCGGCCCAGCGGCTCGCAGCGCAAGGCGTGCGTTACGAGACGCGCCTGGTCACCGAACAGGCGGTGGGCGGCGATATCGCCGGATCCGTGAATGAGGCTGCCAGCAACTGGGGTGCTGACCTGATCGTGATTGGGACCCACGGCAGGCGCGGCGTGCGCCGGCTGGTCCTGGGTAGCGTGGCCGAGTCGGTCATGCGCCAGGCCAACGTGCCGGTGCTGCTGGTGCGTGGCCAAGCGGCGGAAGGCTGAGCACGACCGGGCGCGATAGATGGATGCGGCCGGTCGGGCACCGGCTGGCATGCAGCCGGAACGGGGCGCTTTGCTTGCCAGTCCTCGGATTCTCAGCCGGCGAAACGGATATGTCCGCTGCGCAACAGGATCTCACGTGCCTGGGTTAGCTCGAACAGCCCTTCGGCAATGCGCTCGATACGCTGCCGGTGGCTGGTGAACGCCCGCACCAGATCTTCCTCGCGCGGGGAGCGCGCGCCAAAGTGTGTTTCGAGTGCCTCGGCCGTAATGGAATAGAGCGTTGGCTTGCCGTTCACCGTCGCGGGGCAGGAGAGCGTCAGACTGGCCGCACAGTAAGTGGGAACGCTGCGGGGAAAGGAAATTTCGGGCATGGCGTGCCTCACATCGGTCACTGAGGGATGACACCATTCTAGGTGATCGTGCCGATCCGTGATGCAGGCCCGCGCCGGCAGCTTGACCGCAATCAACCCGGTTGCGGCAAGTGCTGATCGGTGCGCTTGCTCAGACCGCCGGCCAGCTGGTGTATTGCGGCCATGGCTATGTGCGCCGCGCTGGCCTGGGATGAGGCGAGCACGGCCTGTTCGATCAGGAACCGGTCGAGGGGGGCGGTGGCGTCGGGCATGGCTCCGGCCGTGACGGACGTCGCGCCGGAGCCGGGGTGTGCAGCCAGCTCTGAAAGCTGCGCCGCGAGGCCATGCAGCATTGCCAGCGTGGCCGGCTCCGGCAGGCTGGCGCCGGCTTCAGCTTCGAGCCCGGCTCGCACCAGTCCTGCCAGTGCCGCCATGCGCCTCAAGGCCATATGCAACTTGGCATATTCCCAGGTCAGTTCCGGCGTGAGTTCCGCTGCGGCTTGCTGCAAGGTGTGATCGGCCCGGCTGGAGGTGCGTCCGGCCATCACACGCAACGTTTCCAGACGGGTTTGCGTGGGAGCCGGCGAGCGGGTGGGCGAGCTTGTAAACGCGCTGGCGCCGGCAAGTGCCGCACGCAGGTAGGCAGTGTTTGCCACGAGGGCATCGATGCTATGGCGATACACCCGCGACAATTCGGCGCGCGGCGCCAGAACATAGTAGCTGGCCAGCGCGATGAGGCAGCCGAGCGCCGTGTCGATACCGCGCAGGGCGGCAAAGTGGCTGCTGTCCGCCGCAGGCGCTCCCACCCATGAGAACAGGATCACCGCCGGCGTCAGGCCCAGGGCGAAGGCGCCCGGACTGCCGGCCAGCCGACTGGTATAGGCAGCAGCCAGGAATGCTGCGCTGATCGCCAGCGCAAGCGGCGCCGGCGGGTGGGCCAGCCCGATGGCGCAGGCCAGCAGTGCGCCGGCCAGGGAACCAGCAAAACGCTGGAACGAGATCCTTCGCGTGGTCTGCAGTTGAGGGCTGAGCACCATGATGACAGTGACCGCAACCCAGTAACCGTGATCCACCTTCCAGAACTGCGCCGGCATCAGGCTCAGGCTGCCGGCCATCGCCAGCCGCACCGCATGGCGGGCCACGCGGGCGTCGCGGGCAGTATGCTCGGCAAAGGCGGCCCGCCAGCGTTGCCACGTTCGCCGGTAGGCGCGTCGCGGCCAGCGGTACTCGCTGCGCCAATCGGCAAACGCCGGATACCGTGCCAATGCACCCAGGGCGGCCTGGTACGGTGGCGGAGCGCCGGCATTGGCCAGCGGCGCGTGCAGGCGCCGCAATTCGCGCGCCAGTGCCGCGCATAGCGATGGCAGGTCTGGCGCCTGATGTGCCAGTGCCTCGCAGACTTGCTCCCGGACATCGGCGACGCAACGCATCAGGTGCAGGAGCGGCAGGCGCTCGACGCCGCCATCGCCGGGGCCGCTTGCATCGTCCCTGCGGCTGTGCAATTCGGCGGCAACGATCAGCAGCGCAAACATGGCATCGGCCAGGCTCACCACATAGGCATAGTGCATCAAGCCAAGGGGATCCCGCAGGCTGCGTCTCGCATTGACTGCCAGGCGTGCCGCCTCGATACGCTCGCGGATCTCGCGCTTGCTGGCGGCCGTGTCGCCCACGGGGTTGTCGCCCGCCAGCGCGCTGGCAAAGCGCAGCAAGGCGTCGAACACCGCCAGGATCTCATCGCGCGGTCGGTTGTCGCGTTCTGAGGGAATCAGGAACAGGCAGGCCAGGCAGGCGAAAATGCCGCCGAGCAGGAACTCCTGGCTGCCGGCAATGACCCGCGCGGCCAGCTCTGCGTCTCCGGCTGGCTGCAGACAGGAGGCGATCAACACCACATAGAGCAGCTTGGCCGACAGCGCGGGAACGGCACCCTTGGTTTCGGCCAGGCCTGCAGCTAGCCCTGCCATCAGTACCAAGGCTAGCGCTGTCCATGGCGTCACGGCCGCGGCCATCCCCAGGGCGCATGCAACGGCGCCACCGATCCCGACGGAGCCAAGCGTGATCAGACGCTCGCCCGCAGTACCGCGGCGGTCGGCAAGGCAGGTCCAGATCGAAGCTGTTGCCGCCCACAGATACCCCGCCTGCCCGGTAAGCCATCCCAATCCGGCGAGCGCGAGAAATGAGAAGGCGTAGACCAGGCCTCTTTGCAGCATCCAGGCATCGGGGCGGGGCGGGCGCAACGCGGAAAGCATGTTGGTAAGAAGGGAGGGCGCTGGAAAGCGGGGATCCGTCGCGCCAAGCGTGAGTGACAGATCGACTCTACTGCATGAAATGCTGCGCCGCAACATCGCGCCGCGGAATCCGTGTTTTACGCTGTGCCGGTGCAATCCGGTCCCATCATGGTGCGCGTGCGGAACTGCTTTGGTGCGCCCTTCGAAAAGGCTCGCCGGCCAAGCGATGACGCGTTATAGCAAGGGGCTATAACCAAGATCATCGGCAGATCGAGGGCAAAAAAAACCCGCGCAGTTTCGTGCGCGGGCTGGAATCCACCGAGGTGGTGGAGGAGACAGATTCCACTATATACGATTTGTTGCGACGCACCAAGCGGTGCGGGTGGCAAGCGTGTCTGGCTTCACAAACATGTTGCTTGTGAGCAACAAAGTAGTGGCTTAATACATTGCCGAGCCCGTTTTCTTGTTTTTTTGCTCTCTTTTCCTTGAGTATTTGACGATATGTTATGGGCCTTATGGCTGTGCACTGTTCCCGTTTCAGCGGAAAAACAGATACGCAATGCCTACGGCAGCACATAGTCCGATGAGGTCCGCGAACAAGGCGCAGGCCAGTGCGTGGCGGGTGTTGCGGATATTGACGCTGCCAAAGTACACCGCTAGCACATAGAAGGTGGTTTCCGTCGAGCCCTGGATGATGGCGGCAAGCTTGCCTTGGAATGAATCGACGCCATAAGTGGTCATGACATCGATCATCAGGCCGCGGGCGCCCGCACCCGACAGGATCTTCATCAGCCCAACCGGTAAGGCCGGCACGAAAGCGGTGTCCAGGCCAAGCCAGGCAAACGAGGCGGTCAGGCCTTTCATCAGGACGTCCATGCACCCAGTCACCCGGAACAGCCCGATCGCCACCAGGATAGCGATCAGGTAAGGAATGATCTGCACAGCCACGCCAAAGCCCTCCTTGGCGCCGTCGATGAACGCGTCGTAGACGTTGATGCCCCTTATCGCCCCGCAAACCAGGAACACTATGATTAGCGTCAGGATGAAGCCGCTACCGGCCAGCGCTGTGGCGGTGCTGACCTGCTCCGGGGGCGCGTGCCGCAGCCAGAGGAATAGTCCGCAGACACCCGCTGCCAACAGCCCGAAGGCGGCCAGCACGACTGGCTTGAGCAGATTGAGCCGTTGCGCCCAGGCCACCGCCAGCAGCCCTGCCACACAAGAGACGCAAGTGGCCAGCAAAGTGGGCAGGAAGATGTCGGCCGCATTGAATCCGGTAAGACCCTGCTTGACGGCGATCGCCTGCCGCATGGCGATTACCGAGGTAGGGATCAACGTCAACCCGGCCGTGTTGAGCACGATAAACATGATCTGCGCGTTACTGGCCGTGTCCGGGCGCGGGTTGAGCGATTGCAACTCGCGCATGGCGTTGAGGCCGAGCGGTGTCGCCGCATTGTCCAGTCCGAGCATATTGGCCGACACATTCATCATCATCGCGCCCTGGGCCGGGTGGCCCTGTGGGATGCCGGGGAAGAAATGGCGCAGCAACGGGTTGACGGCCCGCGCGAAAACGTCGACTACGCCGGCACGCTCCCCAATGCGCATAATGCCCAGCCACAGGCTCATGACGCCCGCAAGGCCAAGGGAAATCTCAAAGGCCGTACGCGCATTGTCGAACAGGCTCGCCAGCATCGCCGGGAACACAGCGGTATCGCCTGCCGCCAGACGGATGCAGGCAACGACGAAAGCAAGCAGGAAGAAGGAGAGCCAGACCAGGTTCAGAGCCATCGGCGAAATACACGCGGGGTTTGGGAGGGGTGAGGCCACCGCATCATAGCCTGCCGGGCCGGAAGTACGGCCCGGCGGCGAAGCCGTGCGAGACGATGACGGCGCAGGTGCTTTTCGTTGCGCAAAAACCCTGATCTGCCGGTATACAATGCGGACATTGCCACTGCGGCTGCCCTCTCCGTGAACGTTCCGGGATGGTGCCGCGGTCCTTGACCCCTTTGACAACCGTCCGCGACGGACCGCCTGCGCGCTTTAGCCGAGGACGGTGTCTTGCTGACCCAAGCCAGAATCTATGTCCGACGCCCCTGGTACCGAACACGCTCTTCCCGGTTCGGATTCCGCCGGCGCCAGCCTTGGCGCCCAGCATTCCCCTTTGTTTGCCTTGGTTACCGATACATTGCGCGAGCGCATCCTCGGTGGGCAATATAGCCAGGGCGAACGCCTGGTCGAGAACAAGCTTTCCACCGAACTGGGCGTTTCGCGTATTCCTGTGCGGGAAGCGCTTCGCGCGCTGGCGGCGGAAGGCCTGGTGCGCATCGAGCCGCGACGTGGTGCCTCGGTAGCGACGTTGTCGCCGAATATCGCCAAGGAAATGGTCGAAGTGCGCGCCACGCTGGAGGGACTTAACGCCAAGCTGGCTGCCCAGCGCCGTGATCCAGCCCTGATTGCGGAGCTCAACGAGGTCCTGCGCCAGGGCACCGAAGCTGCCGCCAGCGGCCGCTCGGAGCGCTTCGTGGAACTGAATTCCCACTTCCACGAAGTGCTGGGCAATATCGCCGCCAACAGCGTGCTGCAGGATATGGTGCGTACGCTGCGGGAGCGCACGGGACTGCTGTTCGCGCCGGCGAATGTGGCGCGCGCCAGGCAGAACTGGGAGGAACATGCCCAGATTCTGCAGGCAGTCATCGCCGGCGATGCCGACCTGGCGGCGCTGCTGGCGACCCGCCATGTATATAGCGCTGCCAAGGCAGCCGAAGAGATGGCCGTCAGCGAGACCAGCGGCCGTGACGGTACCGCCAAACGTGATGGTAGCATCGCGGGTGCAGGCTAAGAGCACAAGGGATGGCCGCCAATTCCGGAGGATGGCCTACGGTCCTACGGTATTTGGTATACAAAACACCTTTTTGATGCCGTGTCCGTTCTACCGGGGTGCGGTGCTTGTCTGCTGTTGATTCCAAAGGACAAAACCGGGATACGTGCTGGCGCGACCGCCCCATTGTAGGGCGGTCGCGTGCCCCGACATGACGCACTGCACCAAAATTTGGTATACTATCGATCCTGACGAACCACAATAGGGATTGAGCATGAGCTACCCGGCGCCCTCCTATTTCCGGCAGTCGATTGGCGAACAACTGATGGCGCACTATGCGCAGCGTGATGCTGTGCGCCACTGCACGCCACTCCTTCCTATCCGCTGGCCCAGCCTGCGCGCGCTATTTCGCCGCCAGTGCGCGAACGACCATAGGGTGGTGTGACCGCTTCACTGCTGTCTTGGGCTGGCCTAAGCTAGGGCGGCTCCCCGCGTCGCCAGCAGGGCGCGCAAGATAGAGCGGTGGCAGCGTTCCTCGTGCTCGCAATAGCAGCCAAGCGAAAAGTTGGTTTGCTGCGACATGGCAGCCAACAGGTCCAGGGTCCGGCTTGCATCGGGACGGGCCATCTCCGCCCGGAACTGACGCTCGAATGCCCGCCAGGCTTTCTCGCTCCCCTCGCCTTGTATGGCAAGGGCTTCCGAGACCAGTTCGGCTGACGGCGACAGGTTCGGGAACCACACATCGTAGAAGTCCCGCGTGGCGAATTCGGCCTTTGGTACGCCCCGCGGCGGCCGGCGCACGGTCCCGATGCGGATCCCTTCGTCGGGCAACCTGGGTGAGCCCAGCCTCACGATGCGGATGGTCATGCAGATCTCCTTCTACTATATAGAGAGGCGGTAGCGGATGGTGCGTCGGCTCGCCTCCTCGATGCCTTCCAATGGCGGTTGTATATTGCCTCGGCCGTATGGCCCTTGACCAGTCCCGTTACCAGCTCGCTTCTCGCGTCCATTTGTTGCCTATGAGGCTCTTTGTGGATTGCGCGAAAAACATTTCAGAAAACGCTTGCCATGGCCGAGGGGCTCCCTTAAGATTCGCCCCCTCGCAACACAACTACCGCGCTGCAAAGCAGGCGGGACAAGGGTTGCGGGGTTGGCAGGGGTGGTTGGCGGCGCGAAAGGCGCAGCGAACGGAAGTAAAAAAACCTGTTGACGAAACGCTGATTGCTCTTCATAATCTCGTTTCTCTGCTGCAGCAAACGCAGCGACGCGGTAAGCAAAGCGAACCGCGGTTAGTTCTTTAACAAACAAACAACCGATAAGTGTGGGCGCTTGATAGCGGATGCGGAAGACTTCGGTCTTTTAGCTTACAAGTTATAAAGTGCTCGCACAGTAAAACATGTTGGTTATGTCCGGGGTGCAAATCGCGGATGTAGCCAGTCAGTTTTCTGAGAGTGAGCGACCGCTCGAAAGAGCGAGGTTTCAGCAGGCAACTGCGCGGAACCACACAGGTATTAAACTGAAGAGTTTGATCCTGGCTCAGATTGAACGCTGGCGGCATGCCTTACACATGCAAGTCGAACGGCAGCACGGGAGCAATCCTGGTGGCGAGTGGCGAACGGGTGAGTAATACATCGGAACGTGCCCTGTCGTGGGGGATAACTAGTCGAAAGATTAGCTAATACCGCATACGACCTGAGGGTGAAAGCGGGGGACCGTAAGGCCTCGCGCGATAGGAGCGGCCGATGTCTGATTAGCTAGTTGGTGGGGTAAAGGCCCACCAAGGCGACGATCAGTAGCTGGTCTGAGAGGACGATCAGCCACACTGGGACTGAGACACGGCCCAGACTCCTACGGGAGGCAGCAGTGGGGAATTTTGGACAATGGGGGCAACCCTGATCCAGCAATGCCGCGTGTGTGAAGAAGGCCTTCGGGTTGTAAAGCACTTTTGTCCGGAAAGAAATCCCTTGCTCTAATACAGCGGGGGGATGACGGTACCGGAAGAATAAGCACCGGCTAACTACGTGCCAGCAGCCGCGGTAATACGTAGGGTGCGAGCGTTAATCGGAATTACTGGGCGTAAAGCGTGCGCAGGCGGTTTTGTAAGACAGGCGTGAAATCCCCGAGCTCAACTTGGGAATGGCGCTTGTGACTGCAAGGCTAGAGTATGTCAGAGGGGGGTAGAATTCCACGTGTAGCAGTGAAATGCGTAGAGATGTGGAGGAATACCGATGGCGAAGGCAGCCCCCTGGGACGTCACTGACGCTCATGCACGAAAGCGTGGGGAGCAAACAGGATTAGATACCCTGGTAGTCCACGCCCTAAACGATGTCAACTAGTTGTTGGGGATTCATTTCTTCAGTAACGTAGCTAACGCGTGAAGTTGACCGCCTGGGGAGTACGGTCGCAAGATTAAAACTCAAAGGAATTGACGGGGACCCGCACAAGCGGTGGATGATGTGGATTAATTCGATGCAACGCGAAAAACCTTACCTACCCTTGACATGCCACTAACGAAGCAGAGATGCATCAGGTGCCCGAAAGGGAAAGTGGACACAGGTGCTGCATGGCTGTCGTCAGCTCGTGTCGTGAGATGTTGGGTTAAGTCCCGCAACGAGCGCAACCCTTGTCTTTAGTTGCTACGCAAGAGCACTCTAGAGAGACTGCCGGTGACAAACCGGAGGAAGGTGGGGATGACGTCAAGTCCTCATGGCCCTTATGGGTAGGGCTTCACACGTCATACAATGGTGCGTACAGAGGGTTGCCAACCCGCGAGGGGGAGCCAATCCCAGAAAACGCATCGTAGTCCGGATCGTAGTCTGCAACTCGACTACGTGAAGCTGGAATCGCTAGTAATCGCGGATCAGCATGCCGCGGTGAATACGTTCCCGGGTCTTGTACACACCGCCCGTCACACCATGGGAGTGGGTTTTGCCAGAAGTAGTTAGCCTAACCGCAAGGAGGGCGATTACCACGGCAGGGTTCATGACTGGGGTGAAGTCGTAACAAGGTAGCCGTATCGGAAGGTGCGGCTGGATCACCTCCTTTCAGAGCGTGCATCTAAAGTCGAGCGTTCACACTTATCGGTTTGTTTGCTGTTACAGCCAAGGGTCTGTAGCTCAGGTGGTTAGAGCACCGTCTTGATAAGGCGGGGGTCGTAGGTTCAAGTCCTACCAGACCCACCAAGTTACGGATGGTGGTTCGACGCTGAACCTCCGGACAGAAGTACATGGGGGATTAGCTCAGCTGGGAGAGCACCTGCTTTGCAAGCAGGGGGTCGTCGGTTCGATCCCGTCATCCTCCACCATTTACCGCGCACTTCGGTGTGCACCTTGGATTGGTCGTCAAAGGCAAGCGCTTAGGATTGAGCGTTTGCCTTTGGCCTTGGCCAAGACGTTGCGAGACCAAGTTTCGCACGGCTGTTCTTTAACAATATGGGATGTAGTAAAGGTGTCGTGAGCGTTGATGAGACGCTGAAGTAACACACGATACCGGGTTGTGATTGTATCAACCAAAATGTATTTAAGTGATCGAAAGATGACTTGGAATACGGCACAAATGCGAGAACTCATCCTGTAGCGAGCACGGCTTGAACGCAAGTTTGAGACACACTCGTTATAGGGTCAAGCGAACAAGTGCATGTGGTGGATGCCTTGGCGATCACAGGCGATGAAGGACGCGGTAGCCTGCGAAAAGCTTCGGGGAGCTGGCAAACAAGCTTTGATCCGGAGATGTCCGAATGGGGAAACCCGGCCCTGATGGGTCATCCCTGACTGAATACATAGGTCAGGGAAGCGAACGCGGCGAACTGAAACATCTAAGTAGCTGCAGGAACAGAAATCAACCGAGATTCCCAAAGTAGTGGCGAACGAAATGGGAAGAGCCTTGTACTCTTTAGCAGTGTTGTTAGCAGAACGGGATGGAAAGCCCGGCCATAGCAGGTGATAGCCCTGTATGCGAAAACAGCGTTGTGGAACTAGGTGTACGACAAGTAGGGCGGGACACGTGAAATCCTGTCTGAAGATGGGGGGACCATCCTCCAAGGCTAAATACTCGTGATCGACCGATAGTGAACCAGTACCGTGAGGGAAAGGCGAAAAGAACCCCGGGAGGGGAGTGAAATAGATCCTGAAACCGCATGCATACAAACAGTCGGAGCCTGGAAACGGGTGACGGCGTACCTTTTGTATAATGGGTCAGCGACTTACATTCAGTGGCAAGCTTAACCGATTAGGGAAGGCGTAGCGAAAGCGAGTCCGAATAGGGCGTTCAGTCGCTGGGTGTAGACCCGAAACCAGACGATCTATCCATGGCCAGGTTGAAGGTGCGGTAACACGTACTGGAGGACCGAACCCACTAACGTTGAAAAGTTAGGGGATGAGCTGTGGATAGGGGTGAAAGGCTAAACAAGTCTGGAAATAGCTGGTTCTCTCCGAAAACTATTTAGGTAGTGCCTCGTGTCTCACCTTCGGGGGTAGAGCACTGTCATGGTTGGGGGGTCTATTGCTGATTACCCCGCCATAGCAAACTCCGAATACCGAAGAGTGCAATCACGGGAGACAGACATCGGGTGCTAACGTCCGGTGTCAAGAGGGAAACAACCCAGACCGCCAGCTAAGGTCCCTAAGATTGGCTAAGTGGGAAACGAAGTGGGAAGGCTAAAACAGTCAGGAGGTTGGCTTAGAAGCAGCCACCCTTTAAAGAAAGCGTAATAGCTCACTGATCGAGTCGTCCTGCGCGGAAGATGTAACGGGGCTAAGCCAGTCACCGAAGCTGCGGATGCACGTAAGTGCATGGTAGGAGAGCGTTCTGTAAGCCTGTGAAGGTGTCTTGTAAAGGATGCTGGAGGTATCAGAAGTGCGAATGCTGACATGAGTAGCGATAAAGGGGGTGAAAAGCCCCCTCGCCGTAAGCCCAAGGTTTCCTACGCAACGTTCATCGGCGTAGGGTGAGTCGGCCCCTAAGGCGAGGCAGAGATGCGTAGCTGATGGGAAGCAGGTTAATATTCCTGCACCGTCGTATGATGCGATGGGGGGACGGATCGCGGAAGGTTGTCCGGGTGTTGGAAGTCCCGGTCCCTGTATTGGAGAAGGCGCTTAGGCAAATCCGGGCGCGGAATTCAAGGATATGGGGCGAGCGGCCTAGTGCTGCGAAGCAATTGGAAGTGGTTCCAAGAAAAGCCTCTAAGCTTCAGTCATACGAGACCGTACCGCAAACCGACACAGGTGGGCGAGATGAGTATTCTAAGGCGCTTGAGAGAACTCGGGAGAAGGAACTCGGCAAATTGGTACCGTAACTTCGGGATAAGGTACGCCCTTGTAGCTTGACTGGCCTGCGCCAGGAGGGTGAAGGGGTTGCAATAAAATGGTGGCTGCGACTGTTTAATAAAAACACAGCACTCTGCAAACACGAAAGTGGACGTATAGGGTGTGACGCCTGCCCGGTGCCGGAAGATTAAATGATGGGGTGCAAGCTCTTGATTGAAGTCCCGGTAAACGGCGGCCGTAACTATAACGGTCCTAAGGTAGCGAAATTCCTTGTCGGGTAAGTTCCGACCTGCACGAATGGCGTAACGATGGCCACACTGTCTCCTCCCGAGACTCAGCGAAGTTGAAGTGTTTGTGATGATGCAATCTCCCCGCGGCTAGACGGAAAGACCCCATGAACCTTTACTGTAGCTTTGCATTGGACTTTGAACCGATCTGTGTAGGATAGGTGGGAGGCTTTGAAGCGTGGACGCTAGTCTGCGTGGAGCCGACCTTGAAATACCACCCTGGTTTGTTTGAGGTTCTAACCTTGGCCCGTGAATCCGGGTCGGGGACAGTGCATGGTAGGCAGTTTGACTGGGGCGGTCTCCTCCCAAAGTGTAACGGAGGAGTTCGAAGGTACGCTTGGTACGGTCGGACATCGTACCTAAAGTGCAATGGCAAAAGCGTGCTTAACTGCGAGACCGACAAGTCGAGCAGGTGCGAAAGCAGGACATAGTGATCCGGTGGTTCTGAATGGAAGGGCCATCGCTCAACGGATAAAAGGTACTCTGGGGATAACAGGCTGATACCGCCCAAGAGTTCATATCGACGGCGGTGTTTGGCACCTCGATGTCGGCTCATCTCATCCTGGGGCTGTAGCCGGTCCCAAGGGTATGGCTGTTCGCCATTTAAAGAGGTACGTGAGCTGGGTTTAAAACGTCGTGAGACAGTTTGGTCCCTATCTGCCGTGGGCGTTGGAATCTTGACGGGGGCTGCTCCTAGTACGAGAGGACCGGAGTGGACGTACCGCTGGTGTACCTGTTGTCTCGCCAGAGGCATCGCAGGGTAGCTATGTACGGAAGAGATAACCGCTGAAAGCATCTAAGCGGGAAACTCGCCTGAAGATGAGGATTCCCTGGAGCCTTGAGCTCCTTGAAGGGTCGTTCGAGACCAGGACGTTGATAGGCTGGGTGTGGAAGCGCAGTAATGCGTTAAGCTAACCAGTACTAATTGCCCGTAAGGCTTGATCCTATAACCAGTGTGTTTCTGCTGGTTGAGTATCGCGTGCCGCTGCAGCAGTAACAAGCAGCTTGGCCGATACGCACAACCTCTACTACATCCCTATTCGCTGCGTTGACTCAACCTCAACGCGGCCACCGTTTATGCCTGGTGACCATAGCGAGTTGGAACCACCCCTTCCCATCCCGAACAGGACCGTGAAACGACTCTACGCCGATGATAGTGCGGATACCCGTGTGAAAGTAGGTAATCGCCAGGCTCTCCCTTGAAACCCCCCAGTACGAAAGTACTGGGGGGTTTTGCTTTTGCGGCGGCGATTTACGCGGATCAAAACGCCGCTGTCGTGCCGTTTAGCTCGGCACCTGTAGAGGTTCGCCAGGCGGTCCAGGAAGGCCGCCTGGCGCCTTCCTGGCGGCTCCGGCGAGCCCCTATAGGGTGAAGGTGTTCATTCTTTATCGAACACCGGAGATTGATGGTGTGACCGAAGATGGCCAGTGCAGGCATCGACGTCATCTCCAAAAGGACTGTCCTTCCGGACTTTGCATAGTACGGAAAGTGCTTGACAGCCAAGGAGAGTTACACCATAATCTTAAGTTCTCTGCGGAGAGGTGCCCGAGTGGCTAAAGGGGGCAGACTGTAAATCTGTTGGCTTACGCCTACGTTGGTTCGAATCCAACCCTCTCCACCAAGAATTGCAAAGCAGCAGTACCCGGCAGGTGTGGGTGAAGCAGAAAGCGTGGTAACCCGGCGGGTGTAGCTCAATGGTAGAGCAGAAGCCTTCCAAGCTTACGACGAGGGTTCGATTCCCTTCACCCGCTCCAGATTACCCGGGTTGCAGTTCTAAAAGCAGCAGTCAAGTTTCGCCCATGTGGCTCAGTGGTAGAGCACTCCCTTGGTAAGGGAGAGGTCGGCAGTTCGATCCTGCCCATGGGCACCAAATACCGCACTGGCAATATCGCTACCGACACAGGAGTCGCGAAATGGCAAAGGAAAAGTTCGAGCGGACTAAGCCGCACGTGAACGTTGGCACGATTGGTCACGTTGACCATGGCAAGACCACGCTGACGGCCGCGATTGCTACGGTGCTGGCAGCCAAGTTTGGCGGCTCGGCCAAGAAGTACGACGAAATCGACGCAGCACCGGAAGAAAAGGCACGCGGTATTACCATCAATACCGCCCACGTCGAGTACGAAACGGCTAACCGTCACTACGCACACGTTGACTGCCCGGGCCACGCTGACTATGTGAAGAACATGATCACGGGCGCAGCGCAGATGGACGGCGCGATCCTGGTGTGCTCGGCCGCTGACGGCCCCATGCCCCAGACCCGCGAACACATCCTGCTGGCCCGCCAGGTTGGCGTGCCTTACATCATCGTGTTCCTGAACAAGTGCGACATGGTCGACGACGCCGAGCTGCTCGAGCTGGTCGAAATGGAAGTGCGCGAGCTCTTGTCCAAGTACGAATTCCCCGGCGACGACACCCCGATCATCAAGGGTTCGGCCAAGCTGGCCCTGGAAGGCGACAAGGGCGAACTGGGCGAAGTGGCGATCCTGGCCCTGGCCGACGCGCTGGACACCTACATCCCGACGCCGGAACGTGCCATCGACGGTACCTTCCTGATGCCGGTGGAAGACGTGTTCTCGATCTCGGGCCGTGGCACGGTTGTGACCGGTCGTATCGAGCGCGGCATCATCAAGGTCGGTGAAGAAATCGAAATCGTTGGTATCAAGCCGACGGTCAAGACCATCTGCACCGGCGTGGAAATGTTCCGTAAGCTGCTGGACCAAGGTCAAGCCGGCGACAACGTGGGTCTGCTGCTGCGCGGCACGAAGCGCGAAGACGTCGAGCGCGGCCAAGTGCTGTGCAAGCCGGGTTCGATCAAGCCGCACACGCACTTCACCGGCGAGGTCTACATCTTGTCGAAGGACGAAGGCGGCCGTCACACCCCGTTCTTCAACAACTACCGCCCGCAGTTCTACTTCCGTACGACCGACGTGACTGGCTCGATCGAGCTGCCGAAGGACAAGGAAATGGTCATGCCGGGTGACAACGTGTCGATCACGGTCAAGCTGATTGCCCCGATCGCCATGGAAGAAGGCCTGCGTTTCGCCATCCGTGAAGGCGGTCGTACCGTCGGCGCCGGCGTCGTGGCAAAGATCCTCGACTGATAAAGTCGATCAGCGAATACGGCACCAACCGGCCGTATTCGTTGCCAGAGGGGTTGGCTTCATTGCCGACCCCACAGTTGTTTTAGGGGTATAGCTCAACTGGCAGAGCGTCGGTCTCCAAAACCGAAGGTTGGGGGTTCGATTCCCTCTGCCCCTGCCAATTCAATCAGCCGCGTCGCGATAGAGAGTATCGTGACGCGGCTTAGTCTCGTTTGCGAAACATGGCCAATCCCAACGTCGAAACCGTCAACGCCGCCAGTGGTAAGTGGTTGCTTGGCGTCGCGGTGCTACTGGTGGTTGCCGGCGTCATCGGTTTCTATGCCCTGGCACAGCAGCCATCCTATGTGCGCGGCGCCGCCCTGTTCGGCGGCATTGCACTGGGCGTGGTGGTCGCGCTGGTCTCGGCACCTGGCAAGGACTTCATCGGTTTCTCCAAGGAATCGTATCGCGAAGTCCGCAAAGTCGTTTGGCCCACCCGCAAGGAAGCCGGGCAAATGACGGGCCTGGTGTTCGTCTTTGTCGTGATCATGGCCGTGTTCCTGTGGTCAGCGGACAAGCTCATCGAGTGGGTCATTTTTTCGCTCGTGCTGGGCTGGAAATGAAGGATAGAACATGACGGATAACGCACAACAGGAAGTCCCCGCAGCTGAATCGCCTTCGTCGAAGAAGCGCTGGTATGTGGTGCACGCTTATTCCGGCATGGAAAAGAGTGTGCAGCGCGCGCTGCAGGAGCGCATCGGGCGCGCCGAAATGCAGGACAAGTTCGGCCGCATCCTGGTCCCGTCCGAAGAAGTGGTTGAAATCAAGGGTGGCCAGAAGTCTGTCACCGAGCGCCGTTTCTTCCCGGGTTACGTGCTGGTCGAGATGGAAATGACCGACGAAACCTGGCACCTGGTGAAGAACACCAGCAAGGTCACCGGTTTTGTGGGTGGTGCGCGTAATCGCCCGAGTCCGATTTCCCAGAAGGAAGTCGACAAGATCATGACCCAGATGCAGGAAGGGGTCGAGAAGCCGCGTCCCAAGACGCTGTTCGAAGTGGGCGAGATGGTTCGCGTCAAGGATGGTCCTTTCACCGACTTCAACGGCAATGTCGAGGAAGTGAACTACGAGAAATCGCGTCTGCGCGTCTCGGTCACCATCTTCGGACGTGCTACTCCGGTCGAACTCGAATTCGGCCAGGTCGAGAAGGTTTAAGTTTTCGCATTTTATGCTGGCCGCAAGGCCGGCGAAAAATGCACGGCCAGTCCCGCAAGGGGCCGGCCACAAGAGGAGCGTGAGGCTGGCTGGGGTGGATGAACCGCCCTTGCAGCGTTAGCGCGCTACGACTCAACAGGATCGCATTCCTCCAGGAAGCGGTCCGGATTGGAGTAAATATGGCCAAGAAGATCATTGGCTTTATCAAGCTGCAAATTCCGGCTGGTAAGGCAAATCCCTCCCCGCCCGTGGGCCCCGCACTGGGTCAACGCGGTCTGAACATCATGGAGTTCTGCAAGGCGTTCAACGCGCAGACCCAAGGTATGGAACCCGGCCTGCCGGTGCCGGTGGTGATTACCGCCTTCGCCGACAAGAGCTTCACCTTCGTGATGAAGTCGCCCCCGGCGACTGTGCTGATCAAGAAGGCTGCTGGCCTGACCAAGGGTTCGGCCAAGCCGCACACCGACAAGGTTGGCAAGATCACCCGCGCCCAGGCTGAAGAAATCGCCAAGGCAAAGAACGCTGACCTGACCGCTGCTGATCTGGACGCCGCCGTGCGTACCATCGCCGGTTCGGCTCGTTCGATGGGCATCACCGTGGAGGGTCTGTAAATGGCTAAGGTTTCCAAGCGCGTCGCCGCCAACAAGGCGAAGATCGAGCGCACCAAGTTCTACCCGATCGACGCGGCCCTGGGCCTGGTGAAGGATTGCGCATCGGCCAAGTTCGACGAATCCATCGACGTTTCCGTGCAACTCGGCATTGATGCGAAGAAGTCGGACCAGGTGGTTCGTGGTTCCGTGGTGCTGCCTGCCGGTACCGGCAAGTCGGTCCGCGTGGCTGTGTTCGCCCAAGGCGAAAAGGCTGAAGCTGCCAAGGCAGCTGGCGCCGAAATCGTCGGCATGGAAGACCTGGCCGAGCAAGTCAAGGCCGGCAACCTGAACTTCGACGTGGTGATCGCCTCGCCGGACACGATGCGTATCGTTGGTACGCTGGGTCAGATCCTGGGCCCGCGCGGCCTGATGCCGAACCCGAAGGTTGGTACGGTTACCCCCGACGTGGCCCAGGCTGTGAAGAACGCCAAGGCCGGTCAGGTTCAGTACCGCGTCGACAAGGCCGGTATCATCCACGCCACCATCGGTCGCCGTTCGTTCCAGGATGCGGATCTGAAGCGCAACCTGAACGCGCTGATCGAAGCACTGGTGAAGTCCAAGCCGGCTACCAGCAAGGGCGTGTACCTGCGCAAGATCGCCGTGTCGTCCACCATGGGCGTTGGCGTGCGTGTGGAACAGGCTTCGCTGTCGGCCTAAGGCTGACGGCACCCGCCGGGCGGACCCGATAACGTCGCCCGGTGTAAAGAATTGCAGATCCTGGCCCAGGCCGGGATCGTCTCCAGATTCCAGCGTGGCCCGAGGGTAGCGCGGTGAGATAAGGAGCAAGGCTTTGGGCAGCGGTACTCGCCGGCGCGCAAGCGCGAGGCAGGCACCGCTGGTTATCAAAGACCGCTGGTGGCGGGCGCGGCTGCAGTCTGGCTGCCTCGCCTTAATCGGACGGAACGTACGTGGCTCGCCACGACGCCCACCCGCCCCACCAGCGCAGATGGCGAACCCGAGGGATTGAAGAATCCGGGCAATGACCCGGGTGATTCGGGCCAAAATCGGACGCCGTTCGTTTGGACTGATGTGCGTGTCCCGGATGATCCGGGAGACAAGCATCGTTTTGGAGCTTAACCGTGCCACTCAATATTGAAGATAAGAAGGCCGTCGTTGCTGAGGTTTCGGCGCAAGTCGCTAAAGCCCAGACCATCGTCGTTGCCGAATATCGCGGCATTGCGGTTGGCGATCTGACCAAGCTGCGCGCCAAGGCCCGCGAGCAAGGCGTGTACCTGCGCGTTCTGAAGAACACGCTGGCCCGCCGCGCCGTGGAAGGCACGCCGTTTGCCGGCCTCGCAGAGCAAATGACCGGTCCGCTGATCTACGGTATTTCCGAAGATGCAGTGTCGTCGGCCAAGGTTCTGAACGACTTTGCCAAGACCAACGACAAGTTGGTTCTGCGCGCAGCGTCGTACGACGGCAACGTGCTCGATGCTGCTGCCGTCAAGGCACTGGCCTCGATCCCGAGCCGTGACGAACTGATTGCTCAGCTGCTTGGCGTGATGCAGGCACCGGTGTCGGGCTTCGCCCGTCTGCTGGCCGCCCTGTCCGCCAAGAAGAGCGAAGGCGCCCCTGCCGAAGGCGAAGGCGCTGCTGCCGCCGCCGAGAGCGAAGGCGCTGCTGCTTAAGGCGCAAGCCCCCGCAGCCTGGCTCATCAAGATCGCATTACCGATACCGAATCACATTTAGCAGGAGTATTTCAAATGGCAATCAGCAAAGACGACATCCTCGAAGCCGTAGGCGCGATGTCCGTGATGGAACTGAACGACCTGGTCAAGGCGTTTGAAGAGAAGTTTGGCGTTTCCGCCGCTTCGATGGCCGTGGCTGCTGCCCCGGGCGCTGGCGGTGCTGCCGCTGCTGAAGAGCAAACCGAATTCAACGTCATCCTGTCGGAAATCGGCGCAAACAAGGTTGGCGTGATTAAGGCTGTTCGCGAAATCACCGGCCTGGGCCTGAAGGAAGCCAAGGATCTGGTCGACGGCGCACCGAAGGCTGTCAAGGAAGGCGTGGACAAGGCTGCTGCAGCCGACGCCAAGAAGAAGCTGGAAGACGCCGGCGCAAAGGTCGAAGTCAAGTAAGCTGTGCTCGCGTGCCCCATTGGCACGCGAATGGGGCTGGCAAAGGGAGATTCCCGGCGCCAGCCTTTTTGCGCTTCTACGAAGTGTGTTTTACTGTGCACTCGGAAACTCGAATAAGTGGCGCAAACGATGCTTGATAGCTGGGCGCATGCCTAAGCTTCAGCAGAGGCCAAACATCAGTGGCACACTAGGTGGTTGCTGATGTTTGTCTTCTGAACCGACTGCAGAAGACAAGTTTGGTCGGGTGTCCCCCGGGCCGGTATGACGCATTGCGTCGTTTCTGCCGGCTCGCAGCGTGCGGACACCGTCAGCCAGAGGTTGGTAGCGGCCAACCGCCAAATCCCCTCCCAGTCGCTGAACACCTCAGGTGCTGCGCCGGTCCAGCCAGCCCTGCGATGATTCGGAGATCCCATGGCGTACAGCTTCACCGAAAAGAAGCGCATTCGCAAAAGTTTTGCGAAGCGCGCGACGGTTCATCAGGTTCCTTTCCTGCTTGCCACCCAGATTGAATCCTACGCTCAGTTTCTGCAAGAGGGTACGCCACCCTCGCGTCGCAAAACAGAGGGCCTACAAGCGGCTTTCAGCGCAATCTTCCCGATTGTGTCTCACAACGGGCTCGCCCGTATGGAGTTCGTCTCCTATCATCTCTCCAACCCGCCGTTCGACGTCAAGGAATGTCAACAGCGCGGCCTGACCTTCCACTCGGCGCTGCGTGCCAAGGTGCGCCTGATCATCAACGATCGGGAGAATCCGGGCAAGGTCAAGGAAGTGAAGGAACAGGAAGTCTACATGGGCGAAATTCCGCTCATGACGTCGACCGGTTCGTTCGTGATCAACGGCACCGAGCGTGTG
Organism: Cupriavidus sp. F041; assembly: GCF_057814235.1. NCBI lineage: Bacteria > Pseudomonadati > Pseudomonadota > Betaproteobacteria > Burkholderiales > Burkholderiaceae > Cupriavidus > Cupriavidus sp. F041. The sequence goes on along the minus strand of NZ_JBVASY010000002.1, from coordinate 3,908,309 downwards.
ATCGTCTCGCAGCTCCACCGCTCGCCCGGCGTGTTCTTCGAGCACGACAAGGGCAAGACCCACAGCTCGGGCAAGCTGCTGTTCTCGGCACGTATCATTCCTTACCGCGGTTCGTGGCTCGATTTCGAGTTCGACCCGAAGGACATCCTGTACTTCCGCGTCGACCGCCGCCGCAAGATGCCGGTGACGATCCTGCTGAAGTCGATCGGCCTGACGCCCGAGCAGATCCTCGCGCACTTCTTCGTGTTCGACAACTTCACGCTGCAGTCGGAAGGCGCGCAGATGGAGTTCGTGCCCGAGCGCCTGCGTGGTGAAGTCGCGCGCTTCGACATCGCCGACAAGGACGGCCGTGTCGTGGTCGAGAAGGACAAGCGGATCAACGCCAAGCACATCCGTGACCTGGATTCCGCCGGTACCAAGCTGATCAGCGTGCCGGAAGACTACCTGCTCGGTCGCGTGCTGGCGAAGAACATCATCGACCCGGATACCGGCGAGGTGATTGCCAACGCCAATGACGAACTGACCGAAACCGTGCTGGAAAACCTGCGCGAAGCCGGCGTCAAGCAGATCCAGACCCTGTACACCAACGATCTGGACCAGGGTCCGTACATGTCGCAGACCCTGCGCGTGGACGACACCGCCGACCAGACCGCTGCGCGTATCGCCATCTACCGCATGATGCGTCCCGGCGAGCCGCCGACCGAAGACGCGGTGGAAGCCCTGTTCCAGCGCCTGTTCTACAGCGAAGAGTCGTACGACCTGTCGCGCGTTGGCCGCATGAAGGTCAACAGCCGCCTGGGCCGCCCGAGCGGCGAAGGCAGCATGGTGCTGCAGGACGAGGACATCCTCGAGACCATCAAGATCCTGGTCAACCTGCGCAACGGCAAGGGCGAGGTCGATGACATCGATCACCTGGGCAATCGTCGCGTGCGTTGCGTCGGCGAACTGGCCGAAAACCAGTTCCGCGCCGGACTGTCGCGCGTTGAGCGCGCCGTCAAGGAACGTCTGGGCCAGGCCGAGACCGAAAACCTGATGCCGCACGACCTGATCAACTCGAAGCCGATTTCGTCGGCGATCCGCGAGTTCTTCGGTTCGTCGCAGCTGTCGCAGTTTATGGACCAGACCAACCCACTGTCCGAGATCACGCACAAGCGCCGTGTCTCCGCACTGGGCCCGGGCGGTCTTACCCGCGAACGCGCAGGCTTTGAAGTCCGCGACGTGCACCCGACCCACTACGGCCGCGTGTGCCCGATCGAAACGCCGGAAGGTCCGAACATTGGCCTGATCAACTCGCTGGCACTGTACGCACGCCTGAACGAATACGGCTTCCTGGAAACGCCGTACCGCAAGGTGGTCGACAGCAAGCTGACCGATCAGGTCGACTACCTGTCCGCTATCGAAGAAGGCAAGTACGTGGTGGCGCAGGCCAACGCGACGGTCGACACCGACGGTACCCTGATCGACGAACTGGTGTCGTCGCGTGAGGGTAGCGAGCGTGAAACCCGTATGGTCACGCCGGACCGCGTTCAGTACATCGACGTGGCGCCTTCGCAGATCGTGTCCGCGGCGGCATCGCTGGTGCCGTTCCTCGAGCACGACGATGCAAACCGTGCACTGATGGGCGCCAACATGCAGCGTCAGGCCGTGCCTTGCCTGCGTCCGGACAAGCCGCTGGTGGGTACCGGCATCGAGCGTACCGTCGCGGTCGACTCGGGTACCGCCGTGCAGGCAACCCGTGGCGGCGTGGTGGACTACGTCGATGCGATGCGTATCGTGATCCGTGTGAACGACGATGAAGCCGTTGCAGGCGAAGTCGGCGTGGACATCTACAACCTGATCAAGTATACGCGCTCGAACCAGAACACCAACATCAACCAGCGTCCGATGGTCAAGGTTGGCGACTTCGTCGCCCGTGGTGACGTGATTGCCGACGGCGCCTCGACCGACCTGGGCGAGCTCGCGCTCGGCCAGAACATGCTGGTGGCGTTCATGCCGTGGAACGGCTACAACTTCGAAGATTCGATCCTGATCTCCGAACGCGTGGTTGCCGAAGACCGCTACACCTCGATCCACATCGAGGAACTGTCGGTCGTCGCCCGTGACACCAAGCTGGGACCGGAAGAAATCACCCGCGACATCTCCAACCTCGCCGAAGCGCAACTGGCGCGTCTGGACGAGTCCGGCATCACCTACATCGGTGCCGAAGTGGAAGCGGGCGACGTGCTGGTCGGCAAGGTCACGCCCAAGGGCGAGACCCAGCTGACCCCGGAAGAAAAGCTGCTGCGCGCGATCTTCGGCGAGAAGGCTTCGGACGTGAAGGATACGTCGCTGCGCGTGCCCTCGGGCATGAGCGGTATCGTGATCGACGTCCAGGTCTTCACCCGCGAAGGCGTGACCCGCGACAAGCGTGCCCAGTCGATCATCGACGATGAACTGAAGCGCTACCGCCTGGACCTGAACGACCAGCTGCGTATCGTCGAAGGCGATGCCTTCCAGCGTCTGGAGCGCCTGCTGCTCGACAAGACCGTCAACGGCGGTCCGAAGAAGCTGTCCAAGGGCGCCAAGCTGACCCGTGAGTACCTGGCCGACCTGGACAAGTACCACTGGTTCGACATCCGTCCGGCCGACGAGGAAGTTGCCGCCCAGCTGGAAGCCGTCAAGGAAGCCATCGAGCAGAAGCGTCACGAGTTCGACCTGGCCTTCGAAGAAAAGCGCAAGAAGCTCACGCAAGGCGACGAACTGCCGCCGGGCGTGATCAAGATGGTCAAGGTGTACCTGGCCGTCAAGCGCCGCCTGCAGCCCGGCGACAAGATGGCAGGCCGTCACGGTAACAAGGGTGTTGTGTCGAAGATCGTTCCGATCGAAGACATGCCCTACATGGCCGACGGCACGCCTGCCGACATCGTGCTGAACCCGCTCGGCGTGCCGTCGCGGATGAACGTGGGCCAGATTCTGGAAACCCACCTGGGCTGGGCCGCGCGCGGTCTGGGCCAGCGCATCGGTTCCATGCTCAAGGCGCAGGCGAAGGCGCAGGAACTGCGTCCGTTGCTGGCTCAGATCTACAACGAGAGCGGCAAGCCGGAAGACCTCGACAGCCTGTCCGACGCCGAAGTGCTGGAACTGGCCACCAACCTGAAGAAGGGTGTGCCGTTCGCTACGCCGGTGTTCGATGGTGCGCATGAGGACGAAATCCGCCGCATGCTGGACCTGGCCTACCCCGACGCGATCGCCAAGGAAATGGGCCTGACCGCTTCCAAGCAACAGGTCACGCTGCACGATGGCCGTACCGGCGAAGCGTTCGAGCGTCCGGTGACGCTGGGCGTGATGCACATGCTGAAGCTGCACCACTTGGTCGACGACAAGATGCACGCCCGTTCGACCGGCCCGTACTCGCTGGTGACCCAGCAGCCGCTGGGTGGTAAGGCGCAGTTCGGTGGCCAGCGTTTCGGTGAAATGGAAGTGTGGGCGCTGGAAGCTTACGGCGCCTCCTACGTGTTGCAGGAAATGCTGACGGTCAAGTCCGATGACGTGAACGGCCGGACCAAGGTCTACGAGAACATCGTCAAGGGCGAGCACTCGATCGACGCCGGCATGCCGGAATCGTTCAACGTGCTGGTGAAGGAAATCCGTTCGCTGGGTATCGACATCGACCTCGATCGCTACTGATTGAGATTGCGCGGGGGGTCGGCAATAGCCAATGGCCCGCCTCCCGCCGAATGCCCGCTACGGTTTTCCCACAGGATGAATGCCGCGGGCCCGACATGATGTCGGGCTGGCGGCGAAACAAGGAGTTGCAATGAAAGCATTGCTCGATCTCTTTAAGCAGGTTCAGCAGGAAGAGCAGTTCGACGCGATCAAGATCGGCCTGGCATCGCCGGAGAAGATTCGTTCGTGGTCGTACGGTGAAGTGAAGAAGCCGGAAACCATCAACTACCGGACCTTCAAGCCCGAGCGCGATGGCCTGTTCTGCGCCAAGATCTTTGGCCCGATCAAGGACTACGAATGCCTGTGCGGCAAGTACAAGCGCCTGAAGCACCGTGGCGTGATCTGCGAGAAGTGCGGCGTTGAAGTGACGCTGGCCAAGGTGCGCCGCGAGCGCATGGGCCACATCGAACTGGCCGCGCCGACCGCGCACATCTGGTTCCTGAAGTCGCTGCCGTCGCGTCTGGGCATGGTGCTCGACATGACGCTGCGCGATATCGAACGCGTCCTGTATTTCGAAGCATTCGTGGTGCTCGAACCCGGCATGACCCCGCTCAAGAAGAGCCAGATCATGTCCGAGGACGACTACATCGCCAAGTGCGAGGAGTACGGCGAAGGCGAATTCGTGGCCATGATGGGTGCCGAAGGCATCCGTGAACTGCTGCGCGGCATCGACATCGAAAAGCAGATCGAAACGATCCGCGCCGAGCTGCAGACCACCGGTTCCGAAGCCAAGATCAAGAAGTTCGCCAAGCGCCTGAAGGTACTTGAAGCGTTCCAGCGTTCGGGCATCAAGCCGGAATGGATGATCCTGGAAGTGCTGCCGGTGCTGCCGCCCGAACTGCGTCCGCTGGTACCGCTGGATGGCGGCCGTTTCGCCACCTCGGACCTGAACGACCTGTATCGCCGCGTCATCAACCGTAACAACCGCCTGAAGCGCCTGCTGGAACTGAAGGCGCCTGAAATCATCGTGCGCAACGAAAAGCGCATGCTGCAGGAAGCGGTTGACTCGCTGCTGGACAACGGTCGCCGCGGCAAGGCGATGACGGGTGCCAACAAGCGTCCGCTGAAGTCGCTGGCCGAAATGATCAAGGGCAAGGGCGGCCGTTTCCGTCAGAACTTGCTGGGCAAGCGCGTCGACTACTCCGGCCGTTCGGTCATCGTGGTGGGTCCGACCCTCAAGCTGCACCAGTGTGGCCTGCCCAAGCTGATGGCGCTCGAGCTGTTCAAGCCGTTCATCTTCCACAAGCTGGAAACGATGGGCATCGCCACCACCATCAAGGCGGCGAAGAAGGAAGTGGAAAGCCAGACCGCGGTGGTGTGGGACATCCTCGAAGAGGTGATCCGCGAGCATCCGGTCATGCTGAACCGCGCGCCGACGCTGCACCGCCTGGGTATCCAGGCGTTCGAGCCGGTGCTGATCGAAGGCAAGGCCATCCAGCTGCACCCCCTCGTCTGCGCGGCGTTCAACGCCGACTTCGACGGTGACCAGATGGCTGTGCACGTCCCGCTGTCGCTGGAAGCGCAGATGGAAGCCCGCACCCTGATGCTGGCCTCCAACAACGTGCTGTTCCCGGCTAACGGCGATCCGTCGATCGTGCCGTCGCAAGACGTGGTGCTGGGTCTGTACTACACGACCCGCGACAAGATCAACGGCAAGGGCGAAGGCCTGACGTTTGCCGACATCAGCGAAGTGATCCGCGCCTACGAGAACAAGGAAGTCGAACTGGCTTCCCGCGTGAACGTGCGTATCACCGAATATGAACTGGTCGACAAGGACGCCGTGGGCGATGCCCGCTTCGCGCCCAAGATCACGCTGCAGGCCACCACGGTCGGCCGCGCGATCATGTCCGAGATCCTGCCAAAGGGCCTGCCTTTCTCGGTGCTGAACAAGCCGCTGAAGAAGAAGGAAATCTCGCGCCTGATCAACACCGCGTTCCGCAAGTGCGGCCTGCGTGAAACCGTGATCTTCGCCGACAAGCTGCTGCAGTCGGGTTTCCGCCTGGCAACGCGCGCCGGTATCTCGATCGCCATCGACGACATGCTGGTGCCGCCGCAAAAGGAAAAGATCATTTCCGACGCGGCTGCCAAGGTCAAGGAATACGACAAGCAATACATGTCGGGTCTGGTGACCGACCAGGAACGCTACAACAACGTCGTGGACATCTGGGGCGCCGCTGGCGACCAGGTGGGCAAGGCGATGATGGAGCAGCTCCAGCACGAGGACGTGGTCGACCGTGACGGCAACACCGTCAAGCAAGACTCGTTCAACTCGATTTACATGATGGCCGACTCGGGCGCGCGCGGTTCCGCTGCGCAGATCCGTCAGCTGGCCGGCATGCGGGGCCTGATGGCCAAGCCGGATGGCTCGATCATTGAAACGCCGATTACAGCGAACTTCCGTGAAGGCCTGAACGTTCTGCAGTACTTCATCTCCACCCACGGCGCGCGTAAGGGCCTGGCGGATACGGCACTGAAGACCGCGAACTCGGGTTACCTGACCCGTCGTCTGGTCGACGTGACGCAGGATCTGGTGGTGGTGGAAGACGATTGCGGCACGACCAACGGCGTGGCCATGAAGGCCCTGGTCGAGGGTGGTGAAGTGATCGAAGCCCTGCGCGACCGTATTCTCGGCCGTGTGACGGTGACCGACGTGGTGAATCCGGAAACCCAGGAAACCGCGATCGAGGCCGGCACCCTGCTGGACGAAGACCTGGTCGACATGATCGACGCCATCGGCGTGGACGAAGTGAAGGTGCGTACCCCGCTGTCGTGCGACACGCGCTACGGCCTGTGCGGCATGTGCTATGGCCGCGACCTGGGCCGCGGCGTGCTGGTGAACTCCGGCGAAGCGGTTGGCGTGATTGCCGCCCAGTCGATCGGCGAGCCGGGCACGCAGCTGACCATGCGTACGTTCCACATCGGTGGCGCGGCATCGCGTTCGGCAGTGGCATCCAGCGTGGAAGCGAAGGCAACCGGTACCGTGCGTTTCACGGCGACCATGCGCTACGTCACCAATGCGAAGGGCGAACTGATCGTCATCTCGCGTTCCGGCGAAGCCCTGATCACCGACGACCACGGCCGCGAGCGCGAGCGCCACAAGATCCCGTACGGCGCCACGCTGCTGGTGCAGGATGGCCAGGCCATCAAGGCTGGTACGCAGCTGGCCACGTGGGACGCGCTGACACGCCCGATCGTGTCGGAGTACACCGGCACGACCAAGTTCGAGAACGTCGAAGAAGGCGTGACCGTCGCCAAGCAGATGGACGAAGTCACCGGCCTGTCGACCCTCGTGGTGATCGATGCCAAGCGCCGTACGGCTGCCACCAAGGGCCTGCGCCCGCAGGTGAAGCTGCTCGACGCCAACGGCCAGGAAGTGAAGATCCCTGGCACGGACCATTCCGTGACCATCGGCTTCCAGGTCGGCGCCCTGATCACCGTGAAGGACGGCCAGCAGGTGCACGTGGGTGAAGTGCTCGCACGTATCCCGACCGAATCGCAAAAGACCCGCGACATTACCGGGGGTCTGCCGCGTGTGGCCGAGCTGTTCGAAGCGCGTTCGCCGAAGGACGCCGCCGTGCTGGCGGAAGTCACCGGCACCACGTCGTTCGGCAAGGACACCAAGGGCAAGCAACGCCTGGTGATTACGGACCTGGACGGCAACGCCCACGAGTTCCTGATCACCAAGGAAAAGCAAGTCCTGGTGCACGATGGCCAGGTGGTGAACAAGGGCGAAATGATCGTGGAAGGTCCGGCGGACCCGCACGACATCCTGCGCCTGAAGGGCATCGAGGAACTGGCGCACTACATCGTCGACGAAGTGCAGGACGTCTACCGTCTGCAGGGCGTGAAGATCAACGACAAGCACATCGAAGTGATCGTGCGCCAGATGCTGCGCCGCGTGCAGATCTCGGATGTGGGCGACACCAAGTTCATCCCGGGTGAACAGGTGGAGCGTTCGGAACTGCTCGACGAGAACGATCGCGTGATCGCCGAGGGCAAGCGTCCGGCCACGTACGAAAACCTGCTGCTCGGTATCACCAAGGCGTCGCTGTCCACCGACAGCTTCATCTCGGCGGCATCGTTCCAGGAAACTACCCGCGTGCTGACCGAAGCCGCGATCATGGGCAAGACCGACGACCTGCGTGGTCTGAAGGAAAACGTGATCGTTGGCCGACTGATCCCCGCTGGTACTGGTCTGGCCTACCACCGCGCCCGCAAGGCGCGCGAGGCGGCCGAGCGCGAACGCGCCCAGGCGATCTCCGACGAAGAGCAGTCGCTCTTCATCGAGCCGCCGGTGGTGCCGGCGACGACCGAAGGCGAGGGCGACGCGGTCTAAGACTGCCAGCCTGAACCTGCAGCAAGCTGCATGAAGATGCCCGGCCCTGGCGGCCGGGCATTTTTTTGCCTGCTTCTATATTTCGGATTTTGTTTTGCTGTGCATTGTTTCGACCGTGCTTATCCGGTTGTCTCCCAAGCCCTCTACCGATAGTATGTTGGGCATCTGTGCCAACCCGGGGCAGCCATGGTTATTGATGTGCTTGACCGAGGCGATCTGCCGTTTCCGGGCTCGCTGCCGGAGTTTCAGCGGATGTTTCCAGACGAAGCGGCATGCATGGCCTACCTTGAGCGCGCTCGATGGAGCGATGGGTTCATTTGTGACCACTGTGGCTTGCTTGGTGAGCCGTACCGCTTTGCCAATCGCCCCGGCGTTTTCCGTTGTCGCCATTGCACACGCGACACGAGCCTCACTGCTGGCACCGTCATGGAGCGCACGCACACACCGCTGTCGGTTTGGTTCTGGGCGGCGTATCTGGTCGCCAGTCAGACGCCTGGCATGTCGGCAGTTCAGTTCCAGCGCCAACTCGGCCTGTCGCGTTACGAGACCGCCTTCCAGATACTCCACAAGTTGCGCGCCGGCATGGTGCGCCCCGACCAGGATCGGATTGGTGGCAAGCCTGAGGAACACGTCGAGGCCGATGAGGCCTACGTCGGTGGGCGTACTCGCGGCAAAGGCAGGGGCGTGCACGACATGGTTCTTGTGGCCGGCGCTGTCGAGGTTCGGCAACGCAAGCTTTCCGGCAGCCGCAACAAACGCAAGAGCGGACGGTATGCCGGACGAGTTCGGCTCGCTCTGGTTCCTGACCGAAGTGCCCGGTCGCTGGGCGGATTCATCGAGCGTACCGTTGCACCCGGGGCAACCATCATCACCGACGACTGGGGCGGTTATGCCAAGCTGGGCGAGCGCGGCTATGGCCATATCGCCATCGCGCAGCGCGGTGACATGCAAGTGGCCGAAACCTTCCTGCCGATCATTCACCTTGTGTTCTCCAATCTCAAGACCTGGCTGCGCGGTATTCATCACGGTGTCAGCCCGCAGCACCTACAAGCCTATCTCAACGAATTCACCTTCCGCTTCAACCGCCGTTTCTATCCCTTCAACGCGTTTCGCTCCCTGCTCGGCATCGCTGGTGACGTCACCGCGCCGACCTATGCCGAGCTCTATGGAAAAAAATCGCTACCCACTACATCTAGTAGGTTTGGGAGCTAACCGGATAAGCACGGTTTCGACATTGTTATTCGTCACATGCATTCTTCCCGGCAAATGCACTGGCGCCGCGCCGGCCGAAAGGTTTCAGGGAACATTCGTCACGCTACGAAGCAGTTGGCCGCCCCCTTGGTGGTATGGTTACGCCTTTCGCGGTCCCACCCTCTTTTTTAAGCTGTAGATATGTCGCGCGCCCTGGCGATCCTCAAGGATGTTTTCGGCTACCACGCCTTCCGCGGCCGGCAGGCGGAGATCATCGACCACGTGGCGGACGGTGGCGATTGCCTGGTGCTGATGCCCACCGGCGGTGGCAAGTCGCTGTGCTACCAGATTCCCGCGCTGATGCGGCAGCGGGCAGGCCAGGGAGTCGGCATCGTGGTGTCCCCGCTGATCGCGCTGATGCAGGACCAGGTCGCTGCCCTGTCGGAGGCTGGCGTGCGCGCGGCCGTGCTGAACTCGACGCTCAGCGGCGCCGAGGCTTCAGCGGTGGAGCGCGACCTGCTCGCCGGCAGGCTCGAAATCCTCTACGTGGCGCCCGAGCGGCTGATGACGCCGCGCTTCCAGGACCTGCTCGAGCGTACCCGTATCGGCGTGTTCGCCATCGATGAGGCGCACTGTGTGTCGCAGTGGGGGCATGATTTCCGCCCCGAGTACATCCAGCTCTCGGTGCTGCACGAACGCTTCCCGCAGGTGCCGCGCATTGCGCTGACGGCTACCGCGGATTCGGTCACGCGCGAGGAAATCGTCGAGCGGCTGGCGCTGCACGATGCGCGCGTTTTCATCTCCAGCTTCGACCGCCCCAATATCCGCTATCGCATCGTCGAGAAGGACAATGCGCGCCAGCAGCTGCTGGCCTTTATCAAGGCCGAGCACCTGGCCGCCGACGGCACCCACGACAGCGGCATCGTCTATTGCCTGTCGCGCAAGAAGGTGGAGGACATGGCCAGCTATCTCAGCGGCCAGGGACTCAATGCGCTGCCGTACCATGCCGGCATGGATGCGGGCGTGCGCCAGCACCACCAGGCCCGTTTTCGCGAAGAAGAGGGCGTGATCATGGTGGCAACCATCGCTTTCGGCATGGGGATCGACAAGCCCGACGTGCGATTCGTGGCCCACCTGGACCTGCCCAAGAGCATGGAAGGCTACTACCAGGAGACCGGCCGTGCCGGTCGTGACGGGTTGCCGGCCAACGCATGGATGGCCTATGGCCTCGGCGACGTGGTCCAGCAAAAACGCATGATCGACGAGTCCGAGGCGGATGAAGCGCACAAGCGCGTCTCGTCCGCCAAGCTCGACGCCCTGCTCGGACTGTGCGAGACGGCCGGATGCCGGCGCGTCCGCATCCTGGGGTATTTCGACGAGGCCAGCGCCCCTTGCGGCAATTGCGACACTTGCCTGGAGCCGCCCGCGACGTGGGACGGGACGCGCGAGGCGCAGATGGCGCTGTCGTGCGTCTACCGCACCGCGCAGGCCAGCCGCATCCATTTCGGCGCCACCCACATGATCGACGTGCTGCGTGGCAATGCATCGGAAAAAATCCGGCAGTGGGGGCACGACAAGGTGTCGACCTTTGGCATCGGTGCGGACCGGACGGTATCCGAATGGCACGCCATCTTCCGTCAACTGATCGCGCACGGACTGCTGATGATCGACCACGGCGGCCACGGCGCGCTATTGCTGGGCGAGTCCGCACGCGCGGTGCTCAAGGGCGAGATGCAGATTACGCTGCGCCGCCAGGCCAGCAAGCCAGCCAAGAGCGGCGAGCGGGCGGTGCGCGGCACCGGCACCCGGACAGACCATACCGCCAGCATGGACGCCGAGGCGCTGGCCAACTGGGAGGCGCTGCGCAAGTGGCGGACCGAGACGGCGCGGGAGCACGGCGTGCCGGCCTATGTGATCTTCCACGACGCCACACTGGCCGAACTGGCGCGCAGCGCACCGGAGTCGCTGACAGCAATGGCCGAAGTGCCTGGCATCGGTGCCGCCAAGCTTGAGCGCTATGGCGACGCCATCCTCGAAACGCTGGGTGCCGTATCCGACTTCTGATGTCCGGTTGCGCGGCAAGCGGCAGAAGCTGCTTGACCGTTTACGTCTGCGCTGTTAGCATGGCAGATTCGAGTTTTTGGCTTTGGATTTCGCTCGCCTGTCAGATTTGTGGCCTTCGGTTCGCAATCGGCAAGCCCGCCAGGGGATCGTGTGATGCTCTGGTGGTGTGGTCGCAGCGGGATCCCAGGCGAGCTCGCGTTCTTTGGCCAGTCTGTTCCTCCACAGGTCCGTCTCAAGAGCGCTCGCTCACCTTTCCCGCCCAAAACCCGTCGTTGCCTCTTTGGCCCATTGCTTGTGGCCCCAGGGGTGTTTTTCCGTAAAACCAAGCTGGATTGAACAATGCCAACTATCAACCAACTGGTTCGCAAGCCGCGCGTCTCTGAAGTCGTCAAGAGCAAGAGCCCGGCGCTTGAGAACTGCCCCCAGCGTCGCGGCGTGTGCACCCGTGTGTACACCACGACGCCGAAGAAGCCGAACTCGGCACTGCGCAAGGTCGCCAAGGTGCGCCTGACCAACGGTTTCGAGGTCATCTCGTACATCGGCGGTGAAGGCCACAACCTGCAAGAACACTCGGTCGTGCTGATCCGCGGCGGCCGTGTGAAGGACTTGCCGGGTGTGCGTTACCACATCGTCCGTGGCTCGCTGGACTTGCAAGGCGTGAAGGATCGTCGCCAGGCACGTTCGAAGTACGGCGCGAAGCGTCCGAAAGCTGCTTAAGGCTAACGCCAGGCAAGCCGGGCATAAAGCCCGAAGCAACAAACGATGGCCTGTGGCGGTTGCGTCATGGTGCTGTCACCAGGCGGCGGTAAAACGGAGCGTTTATGCGCCGTGCCGTCGAGTAAGTGGTCACCCGGCGAATTTGCCTGAATGAGAGGCAAGCTAGTTGGTGGCCGGAGAGCGGGAAATAGCCGCGCTCTCAACTGAATCTAAAGGAAAGAAGATGCCACGTCGTCGTGAAGTCCCCAAGCGGGATATCCTGCCCGATCCGAAGTTCGGTAACGTTGAAGTTGCCAAGTTTATGAACGTCCTGATGCTGGACGGCAAGAAGTCGGTTGCCGAACGTATCGTTTATGGCGCGTTCGACCAGATCGAAAAGAAGGCAGGCAAGGCCCCCGTAGAAGTGTTTTCCGTTGCCATCAACAACGTGAAGCCGGTGGTCGAAGTGAAGAGCCGTCGCGTGGGCGGCGCCAACTATCAGGTTCCGGTCGAAGTCCGTCCGTCGCGTCGTTTGGCATTGGCGATGCGTTGGTTGCGCGAGGCCGCGAAAAAACGCAGCGAGAAGTCGATGGCGCTGCGCCTGGCAGGTGAGCTGCTGGAAGCAGCGGAAGGCCGCGGCGGCGCGATGAAGAAGCGCGACGAAGTGCACCGCATGGCCGAAGCCAACAAGGCGTTCTCGCACTTCCGCTTCTAAAGCGCGCGAGTTACGCGGTTGGTTGCCGGGCGGGCTGTGTAATGACACGCTCGCCCGTTTGTGTTACGGGCGTTGGCAATGAGATGCCGGCGTCTCACGGACGAATAGAGGATTAAAGTGGCTCGTAAGACTCCCATTGAGCGCTACCGTAATATCGGTATCTCGGCTCACATTGACGCGGGTAAAACCACCACGACCGAGCGGATCCTGTTCTACACCGGTGTGAACCACAAGATCGGTGAAGTGCATGATGGCGCCGCCACGATGGACTGGATGGAGCAGGAACAGGAGCGTGGCATCACGATCACCTCCGCTGCCACCACCGCCTTCTGGAAGGGCATGGCCGGCAATTACCCGGAACACCGCATCAACATCATCGACACTCCGGGCCACGTGGACTTCACCATTGAGGTGGAGCGTTCCATGCGCGTGCTGGACGGCGCTTGCATGGTCTACTGCGCAGTGGGTGGCGTGCAGCCCCAGTCGGAAACCGTGTGGCGTCAGGCCAATAAGTACGGCGTTCCGCGCCTGGCCTTCGTTAACAAGATGGACCGTACCGGCGCGAACTTCTTCAAGGTCTACGACCAGCTGAAGACCCGCCTGAAGGCAAGCCCGGTTCCCGTCGTTGTGCCTATCGGCGCCGAAGACACCTTCAAGGGTGTGGTCGACCTGATCAAGATGAAAGCGATCATCTGGGACGAAGCCAGCCAGGGCACCAAGTTCGACTACGTGGACATCCCGGCCGAACTGGCCGACTCGTGCAACGAATGGCGCGAGAAGATGGTCGAGGCAGCTGCCGAGTCCAACGAAGACCTGATGAACAAGTATCTCGAAGAGGGCGAACTGTCCGAAGCCGAGATCATCAAGGGCCTGCGTGACCGTACCATCGCTTGCGAAATCCAGCCGATGCTGTGCGGCACCGCGTTCAAGAACAAGGGCGTGCAGCGCATGCTGGACGCCGTGATCGATTTCCTGCCGTCGCCGGTCGACATCCCGCCGGTCACCGGCGTGGACGACGACGACAAGGAAACGTCGCGCCGTGCCGCGGACGACGAAAAGTTCTCCGCGCTGGCGTTCAAGATCATGACCGACCCGTTCGTCGGCCAGCTGATCTTCTTCCGCGTGTACTCGGGCAAGGTCAATTCGGGCGACACCATCTACAACCCGGTCAAGAGCAAGAAGGAACGCCTGGGCCGGATTCTGCAGATGCACGCCAACCAGCGCGAAGAAATCAAGGAAGTGCTGGCTGGCGACATCGCCGCTGCGGTTGGCCTGAAAGAAGCCACCACCGGCGACACGCTGTGCGATCCGGACCACATCATCATCCTGGAGCGCATGGTGTTCCCGGAGCCGGTGATTTCGCAGGCCGTCGAGCCGAAGACCAAGGCTGACCAGGAAAAGATGGGCATCGCCCTGAACCGCCTGGCACAGGAAGATCCGTCGTTCCGCGTCAAGACCGACGAAGAATCCGGCCAGACCATCATTTCGGGCATGGGCGAGCTCCACCTGGAAATTCTTGTCGACCGCATGAAGCGCGAATTCGGCGTGGAAGCCACCGTGGGCAAGCCCCAGGTTGCCTACCGCGAAACCATCCGCAAGGTCTGCGAAGAAGTCGAAGGCAAGTTCGTCAAGCAGTCGGGCGGCCGTGGCCAGTACGGTCACGTGGTGCTCAAGCTCGAGCCGCAGGAACCGGGCAAGGGCTACGAGTTCGTCGACGCCATCAAGGGCGGCGTGGTGCCGCGCGAGTACATCCCTGCGGTGGACAAGGGCATTACCGAAACCCTGAACGCCGGCGTGCTGGCAGGTTTCCCGGTGGTCGACGTCAAGGTCACGCTGTTCTTCGGTTCGTACCACGATGTGGACTCGAACGAAAACGCGTTCAAGATGGCCGGCTCCATGGGCTTCAAGGAAGGCATGCGCCGCGCCAGCCCGGTGCTGCTCGAGCCGATGATGGCCGTGGAAGTGGAAACGCCGGAAGACTTCATGGGTAACGTGATGGGCGACCTGTCGTCGCGTCGCGGCATTATCCAGGGCATGGACGACATGGTCGGCGGCGGCAAGATCCTGCGCGCGGAAGTTCCGCTGGCAGAGATGTTCGGCTACTCGACCTCGCTGCGTTCGGCCACGCAAGGCCGCGCTACGTACACGATGGAGTTCAAGCACTACGCTGAAGCTCCGAAGAACGTAGCCGACGCCGTGATCACGGCTCGCGGCAAGTAAGTAAAAGATCCGCCGCCGCGCGCTGTGCGCGGCGGCACTATGAACACGACATACTGGTTTCGATTAGGAGCTGAAAAATGGCAAAGGAAAAGTTCGAGCGGACTAAGCCGCACGTGAACGTTGGCACGATTGGTCACGTTGACCATGGCAAGACCACGCTGACGGCCGCGATTGCTACGGTGCTGGCAGCCAAGTTTGGCGGCTCGGCCAAGAAGTACGACGAAATCGACGCAGCACCGGAAGAAAAGGCACGCGGTATTACCATCAATACCGCCCACGTCGAGTACGAAACGGCTAACCGTCACTACGCACACGTTGACTGCCCGGGCCACGCTGACTATGTGAAGAACATGATCACGGGCGCAGCGCAGATGGACGGCGCGATCCTGGTGTGCTCGGCCGCTGACGGCCCCATGCCCCAGACCCGCGAACACATCCTGCTGGCCCGCCAGGTTGGCGTGCCTTACATCATCGTGTTCCTGAACAAGTGCGACATGGTCGACGACGCCGAGCTGCTCGAGCTGGTCGAAATGGAAGTGCGCGAGCTCTTGTCCAAGTACGAATTCCCCGGCGACGACACCCCGATCATCAAGGGTTCGGCCAAGCTGGCCCTGGAAGGCGACAAGGGCGAACTGGGCGAAGTGGCGATCCTGGCCCTGGCCGACGCGCTGGACACCTACATCCCGACGCCGGAACGTGCCATCGACGGTACCTTCCTGATGCCGGTGGAAGACGTGTTCTCGATCTCGGGCCGTGGCACGGTTGTGACCGGTCGTATCGAGCGCGGCATCATCAAGGTCGGTGAAGAAATCGAAATCGTTGGTATCAAGCCGACGGTCAAGACCATCTGCACCGGCGTGGAAATGTTCCGTAAGCTGCTGGACCAAGGTCAAGCCGGCGACAACGTGGGTCTGCTGCTGCGCGGCACGAAGCGCGAAGACGTCGAGCGCGGCCAAGTGCTGTGCAAGCCGGGTTCGATCAAGCCGCACACGCACTTCACCGGCGAGGTCTACATCTTGTCGAAGGACGAAGGCGGCCGTCACACCCCGTTCTTCAACAACTACCGCCCGCAGTTCTACTTCCGTACGACCGACGTGACTGGCTCGATCGAGCTGCCGAAGGACAAGGAAATGGTCATGCCGGGTGACAACGTGTCGATCACGGTCAAGCTGATTGCCCCGATCGCCATGGAAGAAGGCCTGCGTTTCGCCATCCGTGAAGGCGGTCGTACCGTCGGCGCCGGCGTCGTGGCAAAGATCCTCGACTAAGCAAACTTCCTGGAGCGGGCTGGCGGTACAATACCGGCGGCCTGTTCCCTTGTTCCAGGGCGCTCGCCGCCCATCGCTCTTTTAAGGAAATATCATGCAGAACCAGAAGATCCGTATCCGCCTGAAGGCTTTCGACTATCGCCTGATCGACCAGTCGGCAGCCGAAATCGTGGATACCGCCAAGCGTACCGGCGCGATCGTCAAGGGCCCGGTGCCCCTGCCGACCCGTATCCAGCGCTTCGACATCCTGCGTTCGCCGCACGTCAACAAGACGAGCCGTGATCAGTTCGAGATCCGTACTCACCAGCGCCTGATGGACATCGTCGATCCTACCGACAAGACCGTTGACGCACTGATGAAGCTCGACCTGCCGGCCGGCGTCGACGTCGAAATCAAGGTGTAAGGTATTCCGCACAAGACCGCCCCTGGTGGTTTTGCGCAAACAAAAGCGGCGAACTTCGGTTCGCCGCTTTTGTTTTTGTGCCGCCTTCTCCCCGTTGCGCGGCCGGCTAGGCGGGCCCGCGTCGGCGGAGCGTCTGCCCCGGGGGCTCGCCGAAACTCTTGCGATATTCCACGCTGAAGCGCCCCAGGTGGCTGAAGCCCCAGCGCAAGGCTGCGGCGGTAACCGAAACGAGGGCCCGGTCGTTCAACAAGTCCTGATGCACCCGTTCCAGCCGGACTGCGCGCAGGTAAGCCATCGGGCTGATGCCGCGGTGCTCGCGAAATCCCGCATACAGTCCGCGCAGGCTGACGCCGGCCACTTCGGCCAGCAAGGCTGGCGTCAACGGCGCGTTGGCATGGGCGTGGATGTACTCTTCGACCAGTTTCACATGACGCGGTGCCAGGGGTTTGCCGCGCGCCCGCAGTGCTTCGGTGAGACTGTGGGGCTGCACCGTCAATAGCGTGCCGATCACCAGCTGCTCCAGCTGGCAGGCAGTGAGCGGATGCCGGGCCGCATCCGGTGCCAGCGCCATCACATCCGCCAGGTAATGCACCATCTGGTACCACGCCGCCAGGCGCCGCCATGGCATGCCTAGCTCGAAACGCAGCGGTTGTTGGGGACGATGGCCCAAGTACGCCGCGCACACCCGCTCCAGCGCGCCGCGCTCGACGCGCACGATCAACTGGTCGCTGTCGTGACTCCAGCGCATTCGCACCGGATCGCAGGGCGTCAGCACCGAAGCGGTTTCCCGGTCGGAAAGGATCTCCTGCTGGCCGCAGCGGATTTCCGCATGACCCGCTACGGGCATCTGCACCAGCAGGAAGTCGTCGAGCGGCCCGGGCTCGATCTGCACCTCGGCCCCATAGGCCAGCCGGTTGAATGAGACCGCGCCAAGGGGAGCATGATGCATGCGCGCCGCCAGCGTGGTGCCGCCGATGGTGAGCTTGTGCGGCTTGAACACCATGCCGACGGCGGCCCGCGTCTCGGCCTGGTCGGTCGAGGCGAAGACCAGCCGGGTAGGGTCGTCTAGCAGGGCGCCAGCCAGCGGCTCGGTGGCCGTGGCCGCGGGGGGCTGCGGCATTGTCTCGCTCCTCGGCATCATTGGCGCGCCGTTCCTGGTGGGGGATCCGCCTGCCTGCGGACCGTGCCGCTGCGCTGCCGCTTTGGCACCGCGCTGGCATGCGGACGGAATCCTTCACATCACTATAGTGGATCGCTTCCTCGCGCCACTTGCCCGCCCCGCCATTTTCCTGCACTAATCGGATAGCCGCTGCAGCCGGCGGCTAGTTTGCTGCGGTGCGGATCGCCCATGATGGAATCCAGCCCGGCAGCCCACCCCCCCAAAAACAAAGGAGCGCAGCCCATGAGCCAGACTATCCAGATCCACGCCGCCGACGGCAGCGGCACGTTCAACGCCTACCTGGCCACGCCCGCATCGGGCAAGGGGCCCGGCATCGTGTTGTGCCAGGAAATCTTCGGCGTCAACGCCACCATGCGCGCCGTGGCGGACTACTACGCCGAGGAAGGCTACACGGTGCTGGTGCCGGACCTGTTCTGGCGGATCGCCCCCGGCATTGAACTGGGCGACCGCGGCGACGACTTCCAGCGCGCCCTTGGGCTGTATCAGCGCTTTGATGAGGCCCTCGGCGTCAAGGATGTGGATTCGGCGCTGGAAGCGCTGCGCGCGCGTCCCGAGTGCGTGGGTCAGACCGGGGTGCTCGGCTTTTGCCTGGGTGGCAAGCTCGCCTACCTGTCCGCCTGCCGCCTGGACGGGGTGGCCTGCGCGGTGGCGTACTACGGCGTCGGCATTGAGCATGCACTGGCCGAGGCAGCCAACATCAAGGGCCGGCTGGTGCTGCATGTGGCCGAGCGCGACGGCTTCTGCCCGCCGGAGGCGCAAGCGCAGATCCGCGCAGCCCTGGGCGGCAAGGATGGCATCGAGCTATATATCTATCCCGGCGTCGATCATGCATTTGCCCGCGCCGGCGGCGAGCACTATGACCGACCGTCCGCGCTGATGGCGCACCAGCGGTCGATTGGCGCGCTGCGTGCAGAGATGGGTCCGCACTACGACTTCTCGGCCCTCTGGGACAAGCACTGCGAATACGAATTCGCCACCCGCGATGTCGATGCCACGATGGCGACCATGGTGGCGGAGCCCTACGTCAACCATATCCCGACCATGACCGGTGGCGTCGGCTACCGGCAGCTCAAGCGCTTCTACCAGAACCACTTTGTCCACAGCAATCCGCCGGACACCACGCTGATTCCGCTGTCGCGCACGGTGGGCGCGAGCCAGATCGTTGACGAGTTGCTGTTCTGCTTCACGCATACCTGCGAGATTGACTGGATGCTGCCGGGCGTGCCACCCACGGGCAAGCGAGTGGAGATTCCGCTGATCGCCATCGTCAAGTTCCGTGGCGACAAGCTCTACCACGAGCATATCTACTGGGACCAGGCCAGCGTGCTGGTGCAGATCGGCAAGCTCGATCCGGCCGGGCTGCCCGTGGCCGGCATCGAGACTGCCCGCAAGCTGCTCGATGAAACGCTGCCCTCCAACGGGCTGATGGCGCGCTGGCAGGAGAGCGTAGGCAAGTAGGCGGGGCGGATCTGCCCCGGCAATCGACGAAATCAAAGCAAAAGGGGCGTGCCCGGCACGCGCCGCGGGTACCGCTTGGTCCCTGCGGCGCATGGGCAACGCACCGATACAAGGAGACAACGTCATGAAAGGACTGCAGGACAAAGTCGCCATCGTCAGCGGCGGCGCCACCCTTATCGGCGCGGGCGTGGCGAAGGCCTTCGTCGAGGCCGGCACGCGAGTGGCGATTCTCGATATCGATGCCGGCGGCGGCGAGCGTGTCGCTGGCGAACTGGGTGAACGAGCACTCTTCATTCGTGCTGACATCACCGACGACGCCGAGGTGGCCGCGGCCGTGTCGCAGGTCACGCGGCACTTCGGCGGCATCGATTACCTCGTCAACCTGGCCTGCACCTATCTCGATGACGGTCTCAAATCGAACCGCCGTGACTGGCTCACCGCACTCGACGTCAATGTGGTCTCCAGCGTGATGCTGGCCCAGGCCGTCCACGAGGGAATGCGCGCGCGCGGCGGTGGCGCAATCGTCAACTTCACCAGCATCTCGGCCAATGTGGCGCAGACGGGGCGCTGGCTCTATCCGGCCTCCAAGGCCGCGATCCGGCAGCTCACCCGCAGCATGGCGATGGACCTCGCGCCCGATCATATCCGCGTCAACGCTGTCTCGCCGGGCTGGACCTGGTGCCGGCTGATGGACGAGGTCAGCGGTGGCAACCGCGAGCGTACCGATCGCGTGGCGGCGGACTTCCACCTGCTGGGCCGCGTGGGCGAGCCCGATGAAGTGGCTCAGGTGGTGCTGTTTCTCTGCTCGGACCATGCCAGCTTTGTCACCGGCGCCGACTACGCGGTGGACGGCGGCTACTCGGCGATGGGCCCGGAGCAAAACGTGCCCGCCATCCCGCGCCTGGCCGGCTGAAACCGCGATGCGGGATTTCGACTTCCACGCTGAACCTTCAAGTAGGAGATTGCCATGAGCCAACGCATTGCCATCGTCGGCGCGGGCCAGTCCGGCCTGCAGATGGCCCTGGGCCTGCAAGCCAAGGGCTACCGGGTCACGCTGCTGACCAATCGCACGCCGGACCAGGTCCGCGCGGGCAAGGTCATGTCCAGCCAGTGCATGTTCGATCGCGCGCTGCAGACGGAGCGAGAGCTGGGCTTGAACTGGTGGGACGATGCGTGCCCGCCGGTGGAAGGGATCGGCCTGGCGATTCCGCATCCGGAGCAGCCTGGCGCCAGGTTGATCGACTGGGCTGCCCGGCTCGACCATCCGGCCCAAGCGGTGGACCAGCGACTCAAGATGCCGGCCTGGATGGAAGCCTTCGCGCAACGCGGTGGCGACCTGCGCATCGCGGATGCCGGCGTCGATGAACTGGAAGCGCTGACTCGCGAGCATGATCTTGTGCTGCTTGCGGCTGGCAAGGGCGAGATCGTCAGCCGTTTCGAGCGGGACGCCACGCGCAGTCCTTTCAGCGCGCCGCAGCGTTCGCTCGCCCTGACCTATGTGAACGCCATGACGCCGCGCACCCCGTTCTCGCGGGTTTGCTTCAACTTGATTCCCGGCATTGGCGAATACTTCGTCTTCCCGGCCCTGACGCTATCCGGCCCCTGCGAGATCATGGTGTTCGAGGGCATACCGGGTGGCCCGATGGACCGCTGGGCCGATGCGCGTACGCCGGAGCAGCACCTCGCCGAGAGTCTGCGCATCCTGCGCACCTGGCTGCCGTGGGAGGCGGAGCGCTGCGATGCGGTGACCCTGACCGACGAGCAAGGCATTCTCGCCGGCCGCTTCGCCCCGACCGTGCGCCGGCCGGTGATGACCTTGCCCTCGGGCCGGCTCGTGTTCGGCATGGCCGACGCTGTCGTCGTCAACGATCCCATTACCGGACAGGGCTCCAACAACGCGGCCAAGTGCTGCAAGGTATATCTGGATGCCATCGTTGCGCATGGCGACCGCGGTTTCGACGCGGACTGGATGGCGCAGACGTTCGCGCGATACTGGCAGTACGCCGGCGACGTAGTGAACTGGACCAACTCCCTGCTCACGCCACCGCCAGCGCATATCCTGTCGCTGCTGGGCGCGGCAGGCCAAGCGCCAGAGCTGGCCGCCCGCATTGCCAATGGCTTCGATAATCCGCCGGACTTCTTCCCCTGGTGGTCAGATTCCGCTGCCTGCCAGCAGTTGATCGACCAGCATCTGCCTCAGGCGGCCTGATATGGAAGCCGCTTGCGCTGTGCTGGATACCAGGGCGCTGCGCCGGGCCTGTGGCCGCTACGCTACCGGCGTGGCGGTCATCGGCGCCTGCGGTGCCGAGGGCCGTCCGATTGGCTTGACCATCAACTCCTTCGCCTCGCTATCCCTGGCGCCCCCGCTGATCTTGTGGAGTCTGGCACTGCACTCGCCAAGCGCCGCGCATTTTGCAGTGGG
The DNA here is from genome assembly GCF_057814235.1 of Cupriavidus sp. F041. Taxonomy (NCBI): domain Bacteria; kingdom Pseudomonadati; phylum Pseudomonadota; class Betaproteobacteria; order Burkholderiales; family Burkholderiaceae; genus Cupriavidus; species Cupriavidus sp. F041. The sequence continues at coordinate 3,886,651 of NZ_JBVASY010000002.1, read as the reverse complement.
GAAGCACTTCGGCGTCAGCATCCTGCAGGCGGGGCACGGCGAACTGGCGCGCCGTTTTGCCACGCCTGCCGAGGACAAGTTTGCCGGCGTTTCCCATCGGCGCTGTGAGCGCGGCGTACCTTATCTCGATGAAGCGTTGGCCACGCTGGCGTGCAGGGTGGAGCGCGCGGACGCGGTAGGAGATCATCTACTGATCGTTGGCGAAGTGCGGGGGTTTGAAGTGGGGGAGGGCGAACCGCTGGTGTTTTTCGGTGGGGAGTTCGTGAAGGTAGGAAGGTAAGGCTTCCGATCCGGTGCCGAAATTGCCACTTTTGCCATCAAGATGCGCAGTGCCAGCGCCCCGCAACTTAGTCAACGCCACAAAACAACACCCGCGCCACCGCGCATGGCCTAACTTCCGAAAGCGCTCTTGCTCTTTCCAAACCGCTGCGATATAGTGTAAGGCTACCCGTTTGTCTATGGGTAGTGGGCTGGCCAGCTTGGCCGCGCGCAGTCTTCTTCAGCGCAAGCCCCGCACTGCAAACACTGTTTTCGTGTATTAATCAGCCCCGGCCAATCGCAGCTGGGAATGGAGCAAACCATGAGCCTTGGCCTTGTAGGTCGCAAGGTTGGCATGACCCGTATTTTCACGGACGACGGCGATTCAATTCCCGTTACCGTGGTCGAGGTCGGCGACAACCGCGTGACACAAATCAAGACGGACGAGACCGACGGTTATACCTCGGTTCAAGTCACTTTCGGCGCACGCCGCGCTAGCCGCGTCACCAAGCCTTTGGCAGGTCACCTTGCCAAAGCTGGTGTTGAGGCTGGTGAAATCATCCGCGAATTCCGCATCGATGCCGCTAAGGCTGGCGAACTGCAACCCGGCGGCACGCTGTCGGTTGACCTGTTCGAAGTCGGTCAAAAGATCGACGTCCAGGGCGTGACCATCGGTAAGGGCTACGCCGGTACCATCAAGCGTCACCATTTCGCATCGGGTCGTGCCACCCACGGTAACTCGCGTTCGCACAACGTGCCGGGTTCCATCGGTATGGCGCAGGATCCGGGCCGTGTGTTCCCCGGCAAGCGCATGACCGGCCATCTGGGTGACGTCACCCGCACCGTCCAGAACCTGGAAATCGCCAAGATCGACGCAGAGCGCAAGCTGCTGCTGGTCAAGGGCGCCATTCCCGGCTCCAAGGGCGGCAAGGTTATCGTTACCCCGGCCGTCAAGGCCAAAGCCAAAGCTTAAGGAGCGAATCAATGGAACTCAAGCTCCTCCAGGACAATGGCCAGATCGGCGCAGGCGTTGACGCTTCGCCCGAAGTCTTCGGCCGTGACTACAACGAAGCCCTCGTTCACCAGATCGTCGTCGCTTACCAGGCTAACGCTCGCAGCGGTAACCGTAAGCAGAAGGATCGTGAAGAGGTCAAGCACACGACCAAGAAGCCTTGGCGCCAGAAGGGTACGGGTCGCGCCCGTGCCGGTATGTCTTCCTCGCCGCTGTGGCGCGGGGGCGGCCGTATCTTCCCGAATTCGCCGGAAGAGAACTTCACGCAGAAGGTCAACAAGAAGATGTTCCGTGCCGGTATGCGCTCGATTTACTCGCAGCTCGCACGTGAAGGTCGTATCAACGTGGTGGACGGTTTCACCGTCGATGCGCCCAAGACCAAGCTCTTGGCCGACAAGTTCAAGGCCATGGGCCTGGACTCGGTGCTGATCATCACCGACAGCCTCGACGAGAACCTCTACCTGGCTTCGCGCAACCTGCCGCACGTGGCAGTTGTCGAGCCGCGCCAGGCTGACCCGCTGTCGCTCGTGCACTACAAGAAGGTGCTGGTGACCAAGGCAGCCGTCGCGCAGATCGAGGAGTTGCTGAAATGACGCAAGTAGCCAAGAACGATCATCGTTTGATGCAGGTGCTGCTCGCGCCGGTGGTTTCCGAAAAGGCAACCCTGGTCGCCGACAAGAACGAACAAGTCGTGTTCGAAGTCGCTCGCGATGCCAACAAGGCAGACGTGAAGGCGGCAGTCGAACTGCTGTTCAAGGTCGAGGTGCAGTCCGTTCAGATCCTGAACCAAAAGGGCAAGCAAAAGCGTTTTGGCCGTTTCATGGGGCGTCGCAACCACGTGAAGAAGGCTTACGTTTCGCTCAAGCCGGGTCAGGAAATCAATTTTGAAGCGGAGGCCAAGTAATCATGGCACTCGTCAAGACCAAGCCGACGTCCCCGGGCCGTCGCTCCATGGTGAAGGTGGTTAACGCCAACCTGCACAAGGGCGCGCCCCACGCTCCGCTGCTGGAAAAGCAATTCCAGAAGTCGGGCCGTAACAACAACGGTCATATCACCACCCGCCACAAGGGCGGTGGTCATAAGCACCACTATCGCGTGGTCGACTTCAAGCGCAACGACAAGGACGGCATTCCCGCCAAGGTCGAGCGCCTGGAATACGATCCGAACCGCAGCGCCAATATCGCGCTGGTGCTGTTCGCCGACGGCGAGCGCCGCTACATCATCGCCACCAAGGGCATGGTAGTTGGCCAGTCGCTGATGAACGGCTCGGAAGCTGCGATCAAGTCGGGTAACAACCTGCCGATCCGCAACATTCCGGTTGGTACCACCATCCACTGCGTGGAAATGCTGCCGGGCAAGGGCGCCCAGATCGCTCGCGCCGCAGGCGGTTCTGCCGTGCTGCTGGCTCGTGAAGGCATCTACGCCCAGGTTCGCCTGCGCTCCGGTGAAGTGCGTCGTGTTCACATCGAATGCCGCGCCACCATCGGTGAAGTCGGTAACGAAGAGCACAGCCTGCGCGTCATCGGCAAGGCCGGTGCAAATCGTTGGCGCGGTATCCGCCCGACGGTTCGCGGCGTTGTGATGAACCCGGTGGACCACCCGCACGGTGGTGGTGAAGGCAAGACCGCTGCTGGTCGTGACCCCGTTTCGCCGTGGGGTACCCCGGCCAAGGGTTACCGTACCCGCAGCAACAAGCGCACTGCCAGCATGATCGTGCAGCGCCGCCACAAGCGTTAATCGGTAGGTAGGAGCCTAGACATGACACGTTCCGCAAAAAAGGGTCCGTTCTGTGACGCCCACCTGCTGAAAAAGGTGGAAGCAGCTGCAGGCGGCAAGGACAAGAAGCCCATCAAGACTTGGTCGCGTCGCTCGACCATTCTGCCGGACTTCATCGGCCTGACGATCGCCGTACACAACGGCCGTCAACACGTGCCGGTGTATGTTTCGGAAAACATGGTTGGCCACAAGCTCGGTGAATTTGCGCTCACGCGTACGTTCAAGGGCCACGCGGCTGACAAGAAAGCGAAGAGGTAAGGTGCCATCATGGAAGTGAAAGCGATTCATCGCGGTGCCCGCATCTCCGCCCAGAAAACGCGCCTGGTCGCTGACCAGATCCGCGGTCTGCCGATCGAGCGCGCGCTCAACGTTCTGACGTTCAGCCCGAAAAAGGCTGCCGTCATCGTGAAGAAGGTGGTCGAATCGGCCATCGCCAACGCCGAGCACAACGAAGGCGCCGACATCGACGAACTGAAGGTCAAGACCATCTTCGTCGACAAGGCAACCTCGCTCAAGCGTTTCACGGCACGAGCAAAGGGCCGCGGCAACCGCATCGAGAAACAAACTTGTCACATCACTGTGACGCTCGGCAACTAAGGAGTCACGATGGGACAGAAGATTCATCCGACTGGCTTCCGTCTGGCCGTCAGCCGTAACTGGGCTTCGCGTTGGTACGCCAACAACACGAAGTTCGCCGGCATGCTGAAGGAAGACATCGAAGTTCGCGAGTTTCTGAAGAAGAAGCTCAAGAACGCTTCGGTAGGCCGCGTCGTGATCGAGCGCCCCGCCCGCAATGCACGTCTCACCATTTATAGCTCGCGTCCGGGCGTGGTGATCGGCAAGAAGGGTGAGGACATCGAACTGCTCAAGGCCGAGCTGCAACGCCGCATGGGTGTGCCCGTGCACGTGAACATCGAGGAAATCCGCAAGCCGGAAACCGATGCGCAGCTGATCGCCGACTCGATTACCCAGCAGCTCGAGCGCCGTATCATGTTCCGCCGCGCCATGAAGCGCGCGATGCAGAACGCGATGCGCCTCGGTGCCCAGGGCATCAAGATCATGAGCGCCGGTCGTCTGAACGGCATCGAAATCGCTCGTACCGAGTGGTATCGCGAAGGCCGTGTGCCCCTGCACACCCTGCGCGCTGACATCGACTACGGCTTCTCCGAAGCAGAAACCACCTACGGCATCATCGGTGTCAAGGTGTGGGTCTACAAGGGTGATCACCTCGGCCGCAACGATGCGCCGGTGGTGGAAGAGCCGCAAGACGAGCGTCGTCGTCGCCCGGGCGGTCGTCCTGATGGTCGTCGCCGTGAAGGCGAAGGCGGCCGTCCGGGTGGCAACCGCCGCGGTGGCGCGGGTGCCGGTGCAGGTCGCCGCGCTCCTGGCGCAGATGCGAAGAGTGGAGAATAACGATGCTGCAACCTAAGCGCAGAAAATACCGCAAGGAGCAGAAAGGCCGCAACACGGGTAAGGCTACCCGTGGCAACGCCGTGTCTTTCGGCGAATTCGGCCTGAAGGCAATGGGCCGTGGTCGTCTGACGGCTCGTCAGATCGAGTCGGCACGTCGTGCGATGACCCGTCACATCAAGCGTGGCGGCCGCATCTGGATCCGGATTTTCCCGGACAAGCCGATCTCGAAGAAGCCCGCCGAAGTCCGTATGGGTAACGGTAAGGGTAATCCGGAATACTACGTGGCAGAAATCCAGCCGGGCAAGATGCTGTACGAAATGGATGGCGTGACGGAAGAGCTGGCTCGTGAGGCGTTCCGCCTCGCGGCCGCCAAGCTGCCGATCGCCACCAATTTCGTGGTGCGCCAGGTCGGGACGTAAGGAGAGCAGGGATGAAAGCATCCGAACTTCGCGGCAAAGATGCCGCCGGGCTGAACCAGGAGCTCTCCGAGCTGCTGAAGGCCCAATTTAGCCTGCGCATGCAAAAGGCCACCCAACAGCTGCAGAACACCAGCCAGCTGAAGAAGGTGCGCAAGGACATCGCGCGGGTGCAAACCGTGCTGAACGAAAAGGCGACCACGAAATGACTGAAACTGCACAAACGGAATCGTCGCTTCGCCGCACTTTGGTCGGCCGGGTAGTTAGCGACAAGATGGACAAGACCGTCACGGTCCTGATCGAAAACCGCGTCAAGCATCCTCTGTACGGCAAGTACGTGCTGCGTTCCAAGAAGTACCACGCACACGACGAAGCCAACCAGTACAAGGAAGGCGACAAGGTCGAGATCCAGGAAACGCGTCCGCTGTCGCGGACCAAGTCCTGGGTGGTTTCCCGTCTGGTCGAAGCTGCGCGCGTCATCTAAAAAACCACACGGTTTTAGGTTGGCTTGCGAGTCCAGGGTTATGTGCTATAATCCTGGACTTCCGCTTTGTTGCATTCGCCTTAGTTGTACCACCCCGGCGAGTCGATGAAGCGAACCTGGCCGAGCGGCTCCTGATTAACCATGTTCAGGCCGCCTGGTAACTACCGACTTCAAAGTTGATCAACCCAAACGGTTGCTGGCGCAAAGCCAGGGGCTGACGGGACCAAGACTGACCGGCGGGCGTTGCCCGGTGGATTAAGTTGGGAAGATAACACCATGATTCAGACAGAAAGCCGGCTCGAAGTAGCCGATAACACTGGTGCGCGCGAAGTGCTGTGCATCAAAGTGCTGGGTGGGTCCAAGCGCCGCTATGCGAGCGTGGGCGACATCATCAAGGTGACCGTCAAGGACGCAGCGCCGCGCGGTCGCGTGAAGAAGGGCGATATTTACAATGCCGTCGTCGTGCGTACCGCCAAGGGCGTGCGTCGCGCTGATGGTTCGCTCGTCAAGTTCGACAGCAATGCCGCTGTCTTGCTGAACACCAAGCTCGAGCCGATCGGCACCCGTATTTTCGGGCCGGTGACTCGTGAACTCCGTACCGAGCGCTTCATGAAAATCGTGTCGCTCGCGCCGGAAGTGCTGTAAGGAGCCGCCATGAACAAGATTCGTAAAGGCGACGAAGTCATCGTCCTGACCGGCAAAGACAAGGGCAAGCGCGGCACCGTGCAAGCCATGCTCGGCGACAAGGTCGTGGTGGAAGGCGTCAACGTTGCCAAGAAGCACGCACGTCCGAACCCGATGCTGGGCACCACTGGTGGCGTCATCGACAAAGTCATGCCGTTGCATATTTCTAACGTTGCGCTCGTGGATGCCAATGGCAAGCCGTCGCGCGTCGGTATCAAGGTGGAAGACGGCAAGCGCGTGCGCGTGCTGAAGACCACCGGTGCCGTCGTGGCAGCTTGATTCTGGGCACGAAGAGGAGTTGAGCATGACAGCACGTCTGCAAGAGTTTTACAAAGAACAGGTTGTTCCGAAGCTGATCGAGCAGTTCGGCTTCAAGTCGGTCATGGAAGTGCCGCGCATCACCAAGATCACCCTGAACATGGGCCTTGGCGAAGCCATCAATGACAAGAAGGTCATTGAGCTGGCCGTGGGCGACCTGACCAAGATCGCCGGTCAAAAGCCGGTGGTGACCAAGGCCAAGAAGGCAATCGCCGGCTTCAAGATCCGCCAGGGCTATCCCATCGGCGCGATGGTGACGCTGCGCGGCGAACGCATGTTCGAATTCCTGGATCGTCTCGTGACCGTGGCCCTGCCGCGCGTGCGTGACTTCCGTGGTGTTTCGGGCCGCTCGTTCGATGGTCGTGGCAACTACAACATCGGTGTGAAAGAGCAGATCATTTTCCCCGAAATTGAGTACGACAAGATCGACGCACTGCGTGGTCTGAACATCAGCATCACGACGACGGCGAAGAATGACGAGGAAGCCAAGGCACTCCTCGCAGCATTCAAGTTCCCGTTCCGTAATTAAGGGGTAACCGTGGCTAAATTGGCTCTGATTGAACGTGAGAAGAAGCGCGCTAGGCTCGTGGCAAAGTATGCCGACAAGCGCGCGACCCTCAAGGCCATTATCGACGACCAAGAGAAGTCGGAAGAAGAGCGTTATAGCGCGCGTCTCGAGCTGCAGCAGCTCCCGCGCAACGCGAACCCGACCCGCCAGCGTAACCGCTGCGCGATCACCGGTCGTCCCCGCGGTACCTTCCGCAAGTTTGGCCTGGCGCGTAATAAGATCCGTGAAATCGCCTTCCGTGGCGAAATCCCGGGTCTGACGAAAGCCAGCTGGTAATTACGCACAGGCTACAGGAGAAACAGTATGAGCATGAGCGATCCTATCGCCGATATGCTGACGCGCATCCGCAACGCCCAAGGCGTGCAGAAAGTGTCGGTTGTCATGCCGTCGTCGAAGCTGAAAGTGGCAATCGCCAAGGTCCTTAAGGACGAAGGCTACATCGACGACTACGCCGTGAAAGAAGAAGGCGGCAAGGCACAACTGAGCATCGGTCTGAAGTACTACGCTGGCCGTCCGGTCATCGAACGCATTGAACGCGTCTCGAAGCCTGGTCTGCGCGTGTACAAGGGCCGCAGCGACATCCCCCAAGTGATGAACGGCCTCGGCGTCGCAATCATCTCGACCCCCCAGGGTCTGATGACCGATCGCAAGGCACGTGCCACCGGCGTGGGCGGCGAAGTTCTTTGCTACGTCGCGTAAGGAGTAGACCATGTCCCGTGTAGGTAAGGCTCCCATCGCGCTGCCCAAAGGCGCAGAAGTCAATGTGGCGGCTGGCGTGCTCTCCGTTAAGGGCCCGCTCGGCACGCTGACGCAGCCGATTCACAGCCTGGTCAAGGTCAATGTCGAAAACGACACGCTGACCTTCGCTCCGGTCGATGAATCGCGCGAAGCAAACGCACTGCAGGGCACCATGCGCGCCCTGGTGGCCAATATGGTCAAGGGTGTAACCGCCGGTTTCGAGCGCAAGCTTAACCTGGTCGGCGTGGGCTATCGTGCCCAGCTGCAAGGTACTGCGCTGAAGCTCCAGCTTGGTTTCTCGCACGACGTGATCCATGCGATGCCGGAAGGCGTGACGGCGACAACGCCCACGCAGACCGAGATCATCATCAAGGGTGCGGACAAGCAGAAAGTCGGTCAGGTGGCTGCGGAAGTCCGCGCGTACCGTCCGCCTGAGCCCTATAAGGGCAAGGGCGTTCGCTACTCGGACGAGCGCGTCATCCTGAAGGAAACCAAGAAGAAGTAAGGGGTGCAATCATGAACAAGAAAGACGCTCGTTTGCGCCGTGCACGTCAGACCCGCGCCAAAATCGCGGAGTTGAAGATCAACCGTCTGACCGTGTTCCGTACGAATTCGCATATTTACGCCCAGGTCTACTCGCCGTGCGGCACGCAAGTGCTGGCATCGGCTTCGACCGCCGAGGCAGAAGTGCGCAAGGAACTGACCGGCAGCGGTGCTACCGCAGCCGCCGCGACCCTGATTGGCAAGCGCATCGCCGAAAAGGCGAAGGCGGCTGGCGTGGAAACCGTTGCGTTCGATCGCGGCGGCTTCCGCTTCCATGGTCGCGTGAAGGCACTGGCTGACGCAGCACGCGAAGCCGGCCTTAAGTTCTAAGCGCACATAGAGAGATACGTCATGGCAAAAATGCAAGCAAAAGTCCAGCAGGACGAACGCGACGACGGCCTCCGCGAGAAGATGATCTCGGTCAACCGTGTCACCAAGGTGGTGAAGGGTGGCCGGATTCTCGGTTTCGCTGCGCTGACCGTGGTTGGTGACGGCGATGGCCGCATCGGCATGGGCAAGGGCAAGGCTAAGGAAGTGCCGGTTGCAGTTCAGAAGGCAATGGACGAAGCCCGTCGCAAGATGGTCAAGGTCTCGCTGAAGAACGGCACGCTGCAACACGAAGTCGTTGGCAAGCACGGCGCCGCCAAGGTGCTGATGATGCCCGCCAAGGAAGGTACCGGCGTGATCGCTGGTGGCCCGATGCGCGCGATTTTCGAGGTGATGGGCGTGACCAACGTCGTTACCAAGTCGCACGGCTCGACCAATCCGTACAACATGGTTCGCGCCACGCTGGACGGTCTTCAAAAGATGAGCACGCCGGGCGAGATCGCCGCAAAGCGTGGCAAGTCTGTTGAAGACATCCTCGGTTAAGGAGTCGGACGAAATGTCGCAACAAACCGTAAAAGTGCAACTCGTGCGTAGCCTGATCGGCACGCGTGAGGATCATCGCGCCACCGTCCGTGGCCTGGGCCTGCGCCGCATCAATTCGGTGTCGGAGCTGCAGGACACGCCCGCCGTGCGCGGCATGATCAACAAGGTCTCGTACCTGGTCAAGGTTCTGGCCTGAGTCCCGGGACACGGAGAGCAAGATGCAACTCAACAACCTGAAACCGGCTGACGGTTCGAAGCACGCCAAGCGTCGCGTCGGCCGCGGTATCGGCTCCGGCCTGGGCAAGACTGCCGGCCGTGGTCACAAGGGTCAGAAGTCGCGTTCGGGCGGCTTCCACAAGGTCGGCTTCGAAGGCGGTCAAATGCCGCTGTATCGTCGTCTGCCGAAGCGTGGCTTCACGTCGCTGACGAAGGTCTTCAACGCCGAAGTGACCCTGCGTGATATCGAGCGCCTGGAAGCTACCGAGGTGGACCTGCTGGTTCTGAAGCAAGCTGGCCTGGTGGCTGAGCTGGTCAAGAGCGCCAAGGTCATCAAGGCTGGTGAGCTGACCCGCAAGGTTACGATCAAGGGTCTGGGCGCCACCGCTGGTGCCAAGGCTGCGATCGAAGCCGCCGGCGGTCAGATCGCGGCGTAATTTAGCAGCAGATTTCGCAGCATAGGCGAGTCACAGTCGGAGCATCGTTTGGCCACGGCGAAACCCAATGCAAGCACGCAAGCCAAGAACACGGCGAAGTACGGCGACCTAAAGCGCCGGCTGATGTTCCTGGTGCTGGCCTTGATCGTCTACCGCATCGGAGCGCATATTCCGGTGCCGGGAATCGATCCTGAACAGCTTGCGAAGCTTTTCCAGAGTCAGTCAGGTGGCATCCTCGGGATGTTCAACCTGTTCTCGGGCGGTGCGCTGTCGCGCTTTACCGTCTTCGCGCTCGGCATCATGCCGTACATCTCGGCGTCGATCATCATGCAATTGCTGACGATCGTGCTGCCGCAGCTGGAGTCGTTGAAGAAGGAAGGGCAGGCGGGTCAACGCAAGATCACGCAGTACACGCGCTACGGCACGGTGGTCCTGGCCACCTTCCAGGCGCTGTCGATCGCAGTCGCGCTGGAATCTCAGCCGGGGCTGGTGATCGATCCGGGCCTGATGTTCCGGGCTACGGCGGTGATCACGCTGGTGACCGGTACGATGTTCCTGATGTGGCTGGGTGAGCAGATCACCGAGCGGGGTCTGGGCAACGGTATCTCGATCATCATCTTCGGCGGTATCGCAGCGGGCTTGCCCAACGCGATCGGCGGGCTCTTCGAACTGGTTCGCACCGGTTCCATGAGCATCATTGCATCGATCCTGATCGTTGCAATCATCGCCGGTGTTACCTTCGCCGTGGTGTTTGTCGAGCGTGGCCAGCGCAAGATCCTGGTGAACTATGCCAAGCGTCAGGTCGGCAACAAGGTGTATGGCGGCCAGTCGTCGCACCTGCCGCTGAAGCTGAACATGGCAGGGGTGATTCCGCCGATCTTCGCATCGTCGATCATCCTGTTCCCGGCGACCATCGCGGGCTGGTTCACGTCTGACTCGACGAGCGCTGCCGGCCGGTTCATCAAGGACCTGGCTGCGACGCTTTCGCCGGGACAGCCGGTCTACATCCTGCTGTACGCTGCTGCAATTATATTTTTCTGCTTCTTCTATACGGCACTGGTGTACAACAGCCGGGAAGTGGCGGACAACCTGAAGAAAAGCGGTGCCTTCATTCCGGGCATTCGTCCGGGCGAGCAGACGACGCGCTACATCGACAAGATTCTTGTCCGTCTGACGCTGGCTGGTGCGATCTACATCACACTGGTCTGCCTGTTGCCGGAATTCCTGGTACTGCGCTGGAACGTTCCGTTCTATTTTGGCGGAACCTCATTGCTGATCATCGTGGTCGTCACGATGGACTTCATGGCCCAGGTCCAGTCCTATGTCATGTCGCAGCAATATGAGTCCCTGCTGAAGAAAGCGAATTTCAAGGGTAATCTGACCTTGCGCTGAAGCCGGGTCGGTACAGGCTAGGTATGGCAAAAGACGACGTCATCCAGATGCAGGGGGAGGTCCTGGAAAACCTCCCTAACGCGACGTTCCGCGTCAAACTGGAAAATGGCCATGTAGTGCTGGGCCATATCTCCGGCAAGATGCGAATGAACTACATCCGGATTCTTCCGGGTGATCGGGTGACGGTTGAACTGACTCCATATGATCTGTCACGCGCGCGCATCGTCTTTCGGACGAAGTGAAGCGAACAGGAATTGAAGGAAGAGGAAAATCATGAAAGTGCTGGCTTCTGTTAAGCGCATTTGCCGCAACTGCAAAGTTATCAAGCGCAACGGTGTCGTGCGCGTGATCTGCTCGTCGGATCCCCGCCACAAGCAACGCCAAGGCTAATCGTAAAGAGGATTGACGAATGGCACGTATCGCAGGGGTTAACATCCCGAACCACAAGCATACCGAGATCGGCCTGACGGCTATTTACGGTATCGGCCGCTCGCGCGCCCGCAAGATTTGCGTGGCCACCGGCGTTCCCTTTGACAAGAAGGTCAAGGACCTGACCGACGGCGACCTGGAAAAGCTTCGTGACGAAGTAGCCAAGGCCACGGTTGAGGGTGACCTGCGTCGTGAAACCACGATGAACATCAAGCGTCTCATGGACCTTGGTTGCTATCGTGGCGTCCGTCACCGCAGGGGTCTCCCGATGCGCGGTCAGCGCACCCGCACCAACGCCCGTACCCGCAAGGGTCCGCGTAAGGCCGGCGTGGCTCTGAAGAAGTAAAGCCGAAGGCAGAGGAAGAAACTAATGGCAAAAGGTCCGAATAACGCCGCCCAGCGCGCGCGTAAGAAGGTCAAGAAGAACGTTGCCGACGGCATTGCGCACGTCCACGCTTCGTTCAACAACACCATCATCACGATCACCGACCGTCAGGGCAATGCTCTGGCGTGGGCAACCTCGGGTGGCCAGGGCTTCAAGGGTTCGCGTAAGTCGACTCCCTTCGCAGCTCAGGTCGCCGCCGAGAATGCCGGCCGCGTGGCGCAAGACCAGGGTATCAAGAACCTGGACGTGCGCATCAAGGGCCCCGGCCCTGGCCGTGAATCGGCTGTGCGCGCCCTGAACGCGCTCGGCATCAAGATCTCGATCATTGAAGACGTGACGCCGGTGCCGCACAACGGCTGCCGTCCGCCGAAGCGCCGTCGGATCTAAGTGCCGATGTGATACCCAGTCTGCAAGCGGGGTCTTCCCTGTGCGCAGTCTGGTGTGGTACCATCGCACGTTGACCTGCTGCATCTGTTTGCAGCAGGTTTTCGTGTTGCGTTTGTGGGATTGACGTTATTGTCGGTCGCCTGGCGCACTAGTTAGTCATGCTTTTGCGCGTGCCCGATTGGGAGCGCGCTGGATAAGCCCACCGTCTGCCACTCATGCGCTCAATCATCCGGGGCGGAGAAGGCGGACTCGCGGCGCGTCGAACAAGGCGCCGCGATCGATCAGGAAGGAAGATAAAGTGGCACGTTATATCGGCCCGAAGGCCAAACTATCCCGCCGTGAAGGTACTGACCTGTTCCTGAAGAGCGCACGCCGCTCGCTTGCAGACAAGTGCAAGCTGGACAGCAAGCCGGGTCAGCACGGCCGCACCTCGGGTGCACGCACCTCCGACTATGGCAACCAGCTGCGTGAAAAGCAGAAGGTCAAGCGTATCTATGGCGTACTCGAGCGCCAGTTCCGCCGCTACTTCGCTGAAGCCGACCGCCGCAAGGGCAACACCGGCGAAAAGCTGCTGCAACTGCTGGAGTCGCGCCTGGACAACGTCGTGTACCGCATGGGCTTCGGCTCGACCCGCGCTGAAGCGCGCCAGCTGGTGTCGCACAAGGCGATCCTGCTGAACGGTCAAGCCCTGAACGTGCCGTCGGCGCAAGTCAAGGCTGGTGACGTCATCAGCATCCGCGAGCAGTCGAAGAAACAAGTCCGTATCGCCGAAGCGCTGTCGCTGGCTGAGCAATCGGGTTTCCCGGCATGGGTTGCCGTGGACGCGAAGAAGTTCGAAGGCACATTCAAGCAAGTGCCGGATCGCGCCGATATCTCGGGTGACATCAACGAAAGCCTGATCGTCGAATTGTATTCGCGTTAATCACACGAATTCTGACCGACACCATCGAACGGCCAGGGGCTTGCGTTTCCCGCCAAGCTTCACTTTCAGCCCGACGCGCTGCCGCGCGTCGGGCTTATTGCCCATCGTGCGATGGGATTTTCAGGTTCCATACGTCAGCCTTATCGGTGTAACGAGCCGAGGGTATTGAAAAGGACAACCTAATGCAAACAGCACTACTCAAGCCTAAAATTATTGCCGTGGAGCCGCTCGGCGACCATCACGCCAAGGTCGTGATGGAGCCGTTCGAGCGTGGCTATGGCCATACGCTCGGTAACGCCCTGCGTCGCGTGCTGCTGTCGTCGATGGTCGGTTATGCCCCGACCGAAGTCACGATCGCTGGGGTGGTCCACGAGTACTCCACCATCGATGGCGTTCAGGAAGACGTAGTCAACCTGCTGCTCAATCTGAAGGGTGTGGTCTTCAAGCTGCACAACCGCGACGAAGTCACGGTGTCGCTGCGCAAGGAAGGCGAAGGCGTTGTGACCGCGGCCGATATCGAGCTGCCGCACGACGTCGAGATCATCAACCCCGGCCACGTGATCGCTCACCTGTCGGCCGGCGGCAAGCTGGACATGCAGATCAAGGTCGAACAAGGCCGTGGTTATGTCCCGGGCAACGTGCGCAAGTTTGGCGACGAAGCGGGCAAGGTCATCGGCCGCATCGTGCTGGACGCTTCGTTCTCGCCGGTGCGCCGCGTTTCGTACGCAGTCGAATCGGCTCGTGTGGAACAGCGCACCGATCTCGACAAACTGGTGATGAACATCGAAACCGACGGCGTGATCTCGCCCGAGGAAGCGATTCGTCAATCGGCGCGCATCCTGGTTGACCAGTTGTCGGTGTTCGCAGCGCTGGAAGGTACCGAGTCGTCGGCGGAAGCCGCTTCGAGCCGTACGCCGCAGATCGATCCGATCCTGCTGCGCCCGGTGGACGACCTGGAGCTGACGGTGCGTTCGGCCAACTGCCTGAAGGCCGAAAACATCTACTACATCGGCGACCTGATCCAGCGTACCGAGAACGAGCTGCTGAAGACCCCGAACCTGGGTCGCAAGTCGCTCAATGAAATCAAGGAAGTGCTGGCTTCGCGTGGCCTGACCCTCGGCATGAAGCTCGAGAACTGGCCGCCCGCAGGGCTGGAGAAGTAATTTGCCTGGCGCGGCGGCGGGCTGGTCCCGTTGCCGCGCCGGTAATCCCGGCGACCGGCATGTGCCGGCCGCTCCAATAGACTACCGGCCCGCGCCGAACCGGGGAGCATCCCGGCCGAGCGATAGAAGAGCTGGTCAAACATTGCAATAAAGGAATCATCATGCGTCACCGTCATGGTTTGCGGAAACTGAACCGCACCTCGTCGCACCGTCTCGCGATGCTGCGCAACATGTCCAACTCGCTGTTCCAGCACGAGCTGATCAAGACCACCCTGCCCAAGGCCAAGGAACTGCGCAAGGTCGTCGAGCCCCTCATCACACTGGCCAAGAAGGACACCGTTGCCAACCGCCGCCTGGCTTTCGCCCGTCTGCGCGACCGCGACATGGTTACCAAGCTGTTCAACGAACTGGGCCCGCGTTACAACGCACGCCCGGGTGGTTACACCCGTATCCTGAAGTTCGGTTTCCGTCAGGGCGACAACGCACCGATGGCGCTGGTCGAACTGGTGGATCGTCCGGAAATCACCGAAGCGCCGGCTGAAGAAGCAGGCGAATAACGTCGATATCGTCCCGGCCGCCTGCGACTACTGGTCGCGGCGACCCACACGGACACCGCTTACAATCGAGCCAGGCTGCATGCCTGGCTCTTTTGTTTTCCGGGCCAGGTTTATGAGGAAAGCGCGATGAGCGAGACGCTATTGGTAATGACGGTGCTGCCCGATGCCGAATCCGCCGCACGTATGACCCGCGCAGTGCTGGAATCCAGGCTGGCAGCTTGCGTGAACCGGCTGGCGCCATGTGAGTCCGAGTACTGGTGGCGTGGCGAGATCGAAACCACCCAGGAATGGCCGCTGCTGATCAAGACTACGCAGGATCGCTATACGGCGCTTGAAGCTGCGATTCGCCTGGCGCATCCCTATGAGGTGCCGGAGATCGTGGCATTGCCGGTTGTGGCCGGCTTTGCGCCTTACCTGGCCTGGGTGGCGCAAGAGACGCGGACGCCAGACGCTGACGATGACAGCGCGTAAGCACACGCAAGGATGACCGTCCTTCGGCGGCTAACGGGTGCTGCGGCGGAAACCTGCGCCGCGAGGCGTTCGAGGTACGGATACGACGAATGACAATTCAAGGATGGGGCATGGGTTTCGGAGTGATGTCGGGCGCTTTGGGCTGCGGGTCGGCAGCGGGGGCAGTGCGGCATAGTGCCGCAGCGCGGCTCCTGATCTTGCTGCTCGCAGCATTGTGGCTGTGCCTCGGCGGCGCCGCGCACGCGGCCGACGACGATTTCCTGCCGCCGGACCAGGCCTTCCGTTTCGCGGCGCGCCAGGTCGACGCGCAGACCATCGAAGTGCGCTTCGATGTAGCCGACGGCTACTACCTCTACCGCGAGCGCTTTGCCTTCGCCGCGCAGCCGGCCTCCGTCAAGCTTGGCGCTCCGGTATTCCCGCCGGGCAAGGTCAAGTTCGACGAGACTTTCGGCAAGGAGATGGAAACCTACCATGGTGGCGTGACTATCCGCGTACCGGTGGCGTCCGCGCCGGCGGACGGCAAATGGTCGCTGGTGGTGACTTCCCAGGGCTGTGCCGACAAGGGCCTGTGCTATCCCCCGATGGAGAGCGTTTTCAAGGCCGGCGGCGGTGTGCTCGACGGGCTGTTCGGCAAGCGGGCGCCGGCGGATTCCAGCACCATCGGCAGTGGCCCGGCCGCCGAAAGCCGCGACGCGGCCGGGGCGGCGGCATCTGCCGGCCCCTCCCCTGCCCAACTGGCTGGGCCTGCCGACGAGAACGACCGCATTGCCGGCGCGCTGGCCAGTCGCAACCTCGGCGTGATCGCGGCGCTGTTCTTTGGCCTCGGTTTGCTCCTGACCTTTACGCCGTGCGTGCTGCCCATGGTGCCAATCCTGTCATCGATCGTGGTGGGTGAGCACGTCACGCGCGGCCGCGCTTTGCTGGTGTCGCTGTCGTATGTGCTAGGCATGGCGGTGGTTTACACCGCCGTTGGCGTGGCGGCCGGCCTGCTTGGCGAGGGCTTGTCCGCCGCGCTGCAGTCGCCATGGGTGCTGACGGCTTTCGCGCTGCTGATGGTGGCCTTGTCCCTCTCAATGTTCGGCCTTTATGAGCTGCAGCTGCCGCAACACTGGCAAACGCGGCTGACCGCTTCGTCCAACCGCCGCCAGGGCGGGCAACTGGCCGGCGCCGCGGCCATGGGCGCGATCTCGGCGCTGATCGTCGGGCCGTGCGTGACGGCGCCGCTGGCCGGCGCGCTGGCCTATATCGCACGCACTGGCGATGCCGTAACCGGTGGCGGCGCGCTGTTCGCGATGGCGCTCGGCATGGGCGTGCCGCTGGTGCTGGTGGGCGTGGGCGCGGGCAACCTGCTGCCGCGTGCCGGACGGTGGATGGAAATGACCAAGCGCTTCTTCGGCTTCCTGCTGCTGGGCGTGGCGCTGTGGATGGTCAGCCCGGTGCTGCCGGCATGGGCGCTGATGGCAGGCTGGGCCGCGCTGCTGCTGGTGGGCGCGGTTTTCCTGAGCGCCTTCGAGTCACTTGGCCCCGAGGCGCATGGCCTGGCCAGGGTGGGCAAGGGCCTGGGCCTGCTTGCCGCGCTGGCGGGAGCCATCTTGCTGGTGGGGCTCGCGTCCGGTGGCCGGGATCCCTTGCAACCGCTGGCGCATCTTGGTGCAGGTCGCACCGCGCCAGACGCGGCGGCCAGCGACTCGACCACAGTGCGCTTTGAGCGGGTCCGCTCGATAGCCGAACTCGATGCTCGCGTGGCGCAGGCCGCCGCCGCGGGCAAGCCCGTGCTGCTCGACTTCTATGCGGACTGGTGCGTGAGCTGCAAGGAGATGGAGCGCTTTACGTTCAACGACGAACGAGTGCGGGCCCGGCTTGCCGGGGTGGTGATGCTGCAGGCGGACGTCACCCGGAACAACGCCGACGATCGGGCACTGCTCAAGCGCTTCGGCCTGTTCGGCCCGCCGGGCATCATCCTGTTCGGTCCTGACGGGCGCGAGCGGCCGGTTCGCGCAATCGGCTACCAACCCGCCGCCCGTTTCCTTGACACGCTCGCGCGCGCCCTGGACGCCAAAGCTAGCACCTGACCCCCCCAGCTTACGCAGGCGTCGGCTAGCTTCTCTCCAGCTGGCGTCCCAGCCCCCACACCGCGGCCAGCACTACCACCACCGCCCCCATCAGCCCGAGCGACCACCAGAAGCCCTGCGGCTCGCGCAGCCACGGCATGCGCTCGAAGTTCATGCCGAAGATGCCGGTGATCAGCGTGAGTGGCATGAACAGCGCGGTGATCAGCGTCAGGGTACGCATGGTGCGGTTGGTGCGATGCGCCACCGATGAAAAATGAATCTGCACCGCGGACTCGATCGAGTCCTCCAGCCGGCGCGCGTGCGCGAGCACGCGCGAGATGTGTTCCATCACGTCGTTGATGCGCACCAGCAAGGCATCGTCGCGGCCTGCCGCGTTTGCGGTCCCTTCGCTCTGCACGCTGTAGCTGTTGTCGAGCAGGCTGTCGCGGAATTCCTGCAGCGCATCGTGCTGTTCCTCGCACAGGTGCTCCAGGCGCCGCAGTTCGATGCGGGCATCGAGCAAGCCTTCCCAGCTGGAGAAGCTGCGCCGGGCGTTTAGCAGCGCGCGTTGCCAACGGTCCAGCTGGCGCGTCAGGGGCGCGCGCAGGTCAAGGTAGCGGTCGACCATCGCGTTGAGCAGGCGCAGCATCAGGTCTTCCGGGCGCGTCGGCGGGCGGATGCCATGTACCAGCGCGGCGGCGTGCCCGTTGGGCCGGGTCTTTGAGGCCGACTGCGGCCGTGGCGCCTGGCATAGCTCAAGCAGGCGCTGGCGTACTTGGTCGAGTGTGCGAGACTGCGCAGGCCGGACCGTCAGCAGCACATTGTCGAAGACAAAGAAAGTGACCGGCTGGGTATCGATTTTGGCCAGTGCAGGCAGAAAGCCTGGTGGGTAGCGGCGCGGTTTGGCCAGAGCCTGTGTTTTTGAAGCGGGCCGCTGGCTGGTTGTCGCGGTAGCCGAAGCCATAGCAGAAACCGTAGCGGAAGCCGTGGAGGCACCCGGGATCGTTGGCATATCCGGTGCGGTGGCTGCCGCGGTTGCCACAGTTGCTGTCGCTCCGGACGCCGCCGCCGTTTCGCCGCCGGCCTCTGCAATCAGCCGGCTCGTTTCGAAGGTGAGCTTGCGGAAGATCACCATGTCGTAGGCATGCGTCGTATCGAAATACGAAGGATGCGACGGGTTGGTGGCATCGATCAGGTGCAGATCCAGCACCGGGGCGCCGGTCAGGGCCTGGACGCTGTCGCGCCAGGCCGTCGGCGCGGCGCTGACTTCCTCGATCGGCGTATCGACCCAGACGAAGCGGGCCGCCGCATTGCCCGCGAGAAACTCGCGCGCCTCGTCGAGCGAGGCGAGCGGATGGACCTGGCTGGCGGAAAAACCTAACAGCTGCATCCGGGCCGGTTCAGCGCGTGAGCAGGCGAGCAGCGTCGCGCGCGAAGTAGGTCAGGATGCCGTCAGCGCCGGCGCGGCGGAAGGCCAGCAGCGACTCCATCATGACCTTGTCGTGATCCAGCCAGCCATTCTGGGCCGCCGCCTTGAGCATCGCGTATTCGCCGCTGACCTGATAGGCGTAGGTGGGGAAACGGAACTCATCCTTCACTCGCCGCACGATATCCAGGTAAGGCATGCCGGGCTTGACCATCACCATGTCGGCGCCTTCCATGATGTCTTGCGCCACTTCGCGCAAGGCCTCGTCAGTATTGGCCGGGTCCATCTGGTAGGTCATCTTGTTGCCCTTGCCCAGGTTGGCCGCCGATCCTACCGCATCCCGGAACGGGCCATAGAAGGCCGACGCGTACTTGGCCGAGTAGGCCATGATGCGCGTATGGATATGGCCGCCGTCCTCCAGCGCGGCGCGCACCGCGCCGATGCGCCCGTCCATCATGTCCGACGGCGCCACGATATCCACCCCGGCCGCGGCCTGCGTCAGCGCCTGCTTGACCAGGATCTCCACGGTAACGTCGTTGATCACATAGCCGTCGGCGTCCAGCACGCCGTCCTGGCCGTGGCTGGTGTAGGGGTCCAGCGCCACATCGGTCAGCACGCCGAGCTCGGGGAAGCGGTCTTTCAGCGCGCGCACGGCACGCGGGATCAGGCCGTCGGCATTGGTGGCCTCGATACCGTCGGGCGTCTTCAGCGCCGGATCGATCACCGGGAACAGCGCGATGACCGGGATGCCCAGCTTGACGCAATCCTCCGCTACCGGCAGCAGCAGGTCGACCGAGAGCCGCTCCACGCCGGGCATGGACGCCACGCTTTCACGCTGGTTGTGGCCGTCGACGATAAATACCGGGTAGATCAGGTTGTCCGGCGACAGGCGGTGTTCGCGCATCAGCCTGCGCGAGAAATCATCGCGGCGCATGCGGCGCGGACGGTATTCGGGGAAAGAGGACATGGCTTGAGGGAGAGAATCTGAGGGAGTGCGGAAGTTTGCCGGGTTGCTGGCGCGCGATGTGGCTGGCGAGTAATCCAGCAGACCGCTCCGAAAGAAAAACTAAACTTTTGATCGCGCCCGCTATCATACTCGCGGACACTCTGCATTGCGCTTGCGTGATGCAGCGTCCCCCGCTACTCCTCCCTGAGCGGGTACCCACCCTCAACCGGTGGGAAAGTTCGCCCCCGTTGCTTGCAACGGGGTTTTTTTTGCCTGTTCGATTCGTGGGGATGCGCGGGTTCGCTATCGCGCCGCACCCGCAGGGGCGGGTACGGCCAGCGGGGCTGGAAGGTCAGTTCGCGGCCGCGTCGGGCGGTGTGTCTTGCACAATCGCTGGCTGGTCGGGCTTTGCCTTTTCCTGCGGCGCGGCGGCGGACTCGCTGCCCGGCACCACGGGCGGCTGTGCTTCCGGCAGCGCCAGCCAGCCTGCCACCACGCGCTGGGCTTCCTCGATGCCGCGGCGCTTCAGGCTGGAGAACAATTGCGCGGTCAGGGCCACGGGCGTGTCGAGCTGTTCGGCGTAACCGGCCAGGATCTTGCGGGTTTCGCGCAGGGCCAGGGCGTTTTCGCTGTTGGTCAGTTTGTCGGCCTTGGTCAGCAACACGTGAATGGGCCGGCCCGTGGGCAGGAACCATTCAACCATCTGGCAATCCAGGTCGGTGAAGGGCCGGCGCGCGTCCATCATCAGCACTAGGCCAGCCAGCTGCGAACGGGTCTGTACATAATCGCTCAGCAGCGTCTGCCAATGGTACTTGGCCGATCCCGACACCTGCGCATAGCCATAGCCGGGCAGGTCGACCAGGAAGGCCAGCGGATCCGGCGCCTTGACCGGTGCGACCCCGAAGAAATTGATGTGCTGGGTGCGGCCCGGCGTGCGCGACGAGAAGGCTAGCCGCTTCTGGTTGCACAGGATGTTGATGGCGGTGGATTTGCCGGCGTTGGAGCGCCCGGCGAAGGCCACTTCCGGCACCGCCGTGGCAGGCAGGTCGCGCAGGTGGTTGACGGTAACGAAGAAGCGGGCCTGGTGTAGGAGGGACATGCGCGTGGGCGATGGGGCGGGTGGGGGCGGGGCGCCGCCTTGCATTTGGCGGGTCCGCCGGCGTCACCACGCCGATGTGAGTGAGGTGGGCGGCACATGCTGCCGCCTGGATGGCCGGGGCTGGCGTCTGGCCGCGTCGCGGCGCGCACATCCTCTATCCGGCACACGATTTATTGTACAATAACGCGGTTAACGGCCTCCCGATTAGGTGACGCGCGGCATCCTTGGCCTTGCGTTTATCTGAGCAGGAAGCTCTGCGTGTCCGTTCCATCGTGGTAGCAAGCCTGTCGGTCTGGCCTGTTGCAGCGCCTGCCTGGCGCAGCGGCAATAGGGCCAGCCGGGGGTCTGGGCCTGCTACCGGGATATTCGCACGGTCTGCCGCTCTCGTTCGCATGGGGGCGGTGCCGCCATTCGGCTCTCGCCTAGGCGTTTTTTTGCTTCAGCGGGGCTGGCGGTCCGTCGTGGTGAATTTCCGATGTCAAAGTACCAGCCCATGCGCGTCCTCACCGCGGGCAAGGTGCTGAACGGCGTGCCCCATGGATTTCAAAACAATTCAGACAAGGTGTGCGAATGAACCGCATTGCGAAACTTCTGGCTGTCGTGGCGCTGGCTCTGCCGGCCACTGCCATGACCGGTCTGGCATCTGCCGCAGAGCAGGCCGCCGCAAAGGCTGATCCGGCCAAAGGCGAAACCCTCTACACGCAAGGTGCTCCCGATCGCAATGTTCCGGCTTGCCTGAGCTGCCACGGCGCCAACGGCAACAGCGGCGGCGCCGCCAATCCGAAGCTGGCCGCCCAGCATCCCGAGTACGTGCACAAGCAGCTCGACGACTTCAAGGCCAAGGCCCGCAGCAACGCCATCATGTCGCCCTACGCGGCAGCCTTGTCCGAGCAGGAAATGAAGGACGTCGGCGCCTACCTGGCCAAGCAGAGCCTGAAGCCTGCCACCGCCAAGAGCAAGGACACCATCGAAGCCGGCCAGAAGATCTACCGTGGTGGCATCGCCGCCAAGGGCGTGCCCGCTTGCGCGGCCTGCCACGGCCCCACCGCCGCCGGCATCCCGGCCCAGTATCCGCGCATCGGCGGACAATGGTCCGAATACACCGAGGCGCAACTGGTCGCGTTCCGCCAGGGCACCCGCAAGAACAATCCCGTGATGACCACCATTGCCGCCAAGATGTCGGATGCCGAGATCAAGGCAGTGGCCGACTACGTCGCAGGGATTCGCTAAGTCGTTCAGCGCCGGGTAGCCGGAGCGCCCACGCGGGCCTCGCCGTTGCGAGGTGGACCGCAGGGGTGCAACCAGGCAGCGCGGCAACAATCGAAGAGGGTGGCCTGCGCAAGCATGTCCACCCTTTTTCATTTCAAGGCCGAGGGCCCCACTGCACATGTCGACCGCTTCCACGTCAGGACTGCACCTGAAGACTTCTCACCGCTTGCTGCGCGACGCGGTGGAACTGCTGTCCTCGATGCGTTTCGCCATCGCGTTGCT
This sequence comes from Cupriavidus sp. F041, assembly GCF_057814235.1. Classification (NCBI taxonomy): domain Bacteria; kingdom Pseudomonadati; phylum Pseudomonadota; class Betaproteobacteria; order Burkholderiales; family Burkholderiaceae; genus Cupriavidus; species Cupriavidus sp. F041. The sequence continues at coordinate 3,864,199 of NZ_JBVASY010000002.1, read as the reverse complement.
GACGGTCATCGCGATCGCCAGCGTGATCGGCACGGTACTCAAGCAGAACGAGCCTTATCCCAACTACGTCAACCAGTTCGGCCCCTTCTGGGCCGACCTGTTCCACACGCTGTCGCTGCAGAAGGTTTACAGCTCCTGGTGGTTCCTGCTGATCCTGGCTTTCCTGGTGGTCTCCACTTCGCTGTGCCTGACGCGCAACGCGCCCAAGATGATCAAGGACATGCGTTCGTGGAAGGACCACGTACGCGAGCGCAGCCTGCGCGCCTTCCATCACCGCACCGAGTTCGATGCAGGGCGCCCGCGCGCCGATGCGGTGACGCGGCTCACTGCGCTGCTGGCCAATCGCGGTTATCGCATCAAGACCGTGCCCCATGAAGGCGCCACCTTGCTGGCGGCCAAGGCGGGCGCGGTCAACAAGCTGGGCTACATCCTGGCGCACACCGCCATCGTGGTGATCTGCATCGGGGGCCTGCTCGACGGCGACATGCTGATCCGAGCCCAGATGTGGTTTGGCGGCAAGAGTCCGATTACCGGGAATGCCGTGATCAGCGACATTCCGCCGCAGCATCGCTTGTCGGTCAACAACCCCGGTTTTCGCGGCAATGCCTTCGTGCCCGAAGGCGCGACCGTCTCCACTGCCATCCTGAATATCTCGGACGGTGCGCTGGTGCAGGACCTGCCGTTCAATATCAAGCTGAAGAAATTTACCGTCGAGCATTACTCGACCGGCATGCCCAAGCTGTTCGCCTCCGATGTGGTCATCACCGACCGCACCACTGGCCGCAAGACAGAAGCCACGGTCAAGGTCAATGAACCGCTGGTGGTGGACGGCATCGCCATCTATCAGTCGAGTTTCGAGGATGGCGGCTCCAAGCTGAAGTTCGTCGGCTACCCGATGCAGGGCGGCAATGACAAGACCTTCACCTTCGCCGGTACGGTGGGCGCCAACTCGCCGCTGACCGGCACGGGCAGCGCCGCTGACGCCGAGGGACTGACGGTCGAGTTCAGCGATTTCCGCCTGATGAATATCGAGAACGTCACCGACGCGTCGGGCAAGCCCGATGCCCGCGGCGTGGCGCGCAAATCGCTCAACGAGAAGCTGGAATCCCACCTGGGCTCGGCGGTCAATCCTGATCGCGCGAAGGAACTGCGCAACGTGGGTCCGTCGGTGCAGTACAAGCTGCGCGACCGCAATGGCCAGGCGCGCGAGTTCAACAACTACATGGTGCCCGTGCAGCTCGATGGGCAGTCGGTCTTCCTTGCCGGCATGCGCGATTCTCCCAGCGAGCCGTTCCGTTACCTGCGCATCCCCGCCGACGAGCAGAACAGCGTAGCCGACTGGATGCGCCTGCGCGCCGCGCTGCAGGACCGCGCGCTGCGGGCCGAAGCCGCACGCCGCTTTGCCCTGGCCTCGATGCCGGGCGAGGATCGCGAGGTGTTGCGCGGCCAGCTTGCCGAGAGCGCCCTGCGCGCGCTTGATCTCTTCGCTGGCGCCGCACGAAGCAATCCGCAAGCGCCGCCTGGCGGCTTCACTGCAATCGCCGCCTTCCTGGAAAAGTCCGTGCCGCAGGCCGAGCAGCAGAAGGCCGCCGACGTGCTGCTGAAGATCCTCAACGGCTCGATGTGGGAACTCTGGCAGCTGGCGCGCGCGCAGGATAAGTTGCCGGTGGTGCCGAATAGTGCCCAGAGCGGCGCTTTCTTGCAGCAGGCCATCAATGCGCTATCAGACAGTTTCTTCTACACCGCGCCGGTCTTCCTGCAGCTCGACGACTTCACCGAGGTGAAGGCCAGCGTGTTCCAGATGACCCGTGCGCCAGGGAAGAACATCGTGTATCTTGGCTGTCTGCTGCTGGTGCTGGGCGTGTTCTCGATGTTCTACATCCGCGAGCGCCGCGTCTGGCTGTGGGTCCGGGACCCTGCCGGCGGATCGGCCGGAAGCGAGGGCGGCGGTGCTGCCAGCCATGTGTTGATGGCCATGTCCACGCAGCGGCGTACACTGGATTTCGAGAAGGAATTTGTCGCTCTGCGCGACGATGTAGGCCGAGCCGCCGGCAATCTCGACGCGGCCGGCAAGGGCGCGCCGGACCCGGCCACGCATTGAACGCGGCCGGCAATTATGCAGGAATCAATATGTCCTCGAATGTGAATCAGGCCAGGCCGCCCATGCAGGCGAGCCCGGCTCCCGCCGGAGGTGCCGGTGGTGCGGAGCAGGCCTACCTGGAGCCGCCGTTCCTTCGCCGGCTGGGCTGGGTCGACTGGGTCTTTGCCTTGCTGCTGGCAGCGGGCGCGGGCTTCGCGCTGGCACGCTACGGCGAGTGGATGAACGTCTACGACAAAGGCGTGCTGATCGCAGCGGTGCCCACCTTTGCGTTGCTGGGATGGCACTGGAAGCCGGTGCGGTTGCTGATGGTGCTGCTGGCGGTGCTGTCGCTGTTCGCGATCCAGCTCTACCAGGGCCAGCTGCCGCGCGCCGAGCAGGCATTCTTCCTCAAATACTTCCTGTCGAGCCAGTCGGCCATCCTGTGGATGAGCGCGCTGGTGTTCCTGTCCACCCTGTTCTATTGGGGCGGCCTGCTGGCGCGCTCGGAGACCGGGCTGCAGATCGGCAGCAAGATGGCGTGGGCCGCAGTGGTGCTGGGCTTCACCGGCATGCTGGTGCGCTGGTACGAGTCCTACCTGATCGGCGCCGACATCGGCCACATTCCTATCTCGAACCTGTACGAAGTATTTGTACTGTTCACGCTGATCACTTCTTTGTTCTACCTCTACTACGAAGGCCGCTACCAGACCCGCGCGCTTGGGCCGTTCGTGATGCTGGTGGTGTCGGCGGCGGTCGGTTTCCTGCTGTGGTACACGGTCAGCCGCGATGCGAGCGAGATCCAGCCGCTGGTCCCAGCCTTGCAGAGCTGGTGGATGAAGATCCATGTGCCGGCCAATTTTATCGGCTACGGCACCTTCGCCCTGGCCGCGATGGTCTCGGTGGCTTACCTGCTCAAGGAGCGTGGCATCCTGGCCGAGCGCCTGCCCTCGCTCGAAGTGCTCGACGATGTAATGTACAAGGCGATTGCGGTGGGCTTTGCCTTCTTCACCATCGCCACCATCCTGGGCGCGCTTTGGGCGGCGGAAGCGTGGGGCGGCTACTGGAGCTGGGACCCGAAGGAAACCTGGGCGCTGATTGTCTGGCTCAACTATGCGGCCTGGCTGCACATGCGCCTGATGAAGGGTTTGCGCGGCACCATGGCGGCCTGGTGGGCGTTGGTGGGTTTGCTGGTCACGACCTTCGCCTTCCTGGGCGTCAACATGTTCCTCTCGGGCCTGCATAGCTACGGCGAACTCTGATCCGGATGTTGCGCCGCAAAAAGAAAAACCTGCCCCGTCGGTCCGACGCGGCAGGTTTTTTTTTGTCCAGATGGAATAAAGCCGTCACATTCGGTGTTTACTGAAGGGACGGTGCCGGCTGGCGGCGCCGCATCGCATGGAGATCGACATCATGGCCCTTTCCCGTCCCTTCGCAGCCGCTTCCCTCGCATCGCTGTCCCGTCCCGCTGTTCTCGCGCTGGCGTCTGCCGCAGTGCTGCTGTCTGCCTGTTCTGGCATGGGCGGCATGGGTGGCAGCAGTGCGGGCAATATGCCGCCCACGGTGAAAGTCGCCGGCGGCGCGCTGACCGATCCCCAGGGCCTGACGCTCTACACCTTCGACCGTGACGCGGGTGGCAAGAGCGCTTGCAACGGTCCCTGCGCCACCAACTGGCCGCCCCTGATGGCAGCGCCCGGCACCAGCCCCACGGGGGACTACAGCGTCATCACTCGTGACGACGGCGCCAAGCAGTGGGCCTATCGCGGCAAGCCGCTCTATCGTTTCGCCAAGGATGCCAAACCGGGTGACCGCATGGGCGATAACTTCAACAACGTCTGGCACGTGGCCGCTCCCTGATCCGGGTGCGGGCAGCCTGACGGCATGGACGGCTTCGACCGCCAGCTGGTGGCGCTGGCGCCGCGCCTGCGGCGCCACGCCCGTGGCCTGACCGGGGATGCGGCATCGGCCGACGACCTGGTGCAGGACACGCTGGAACGCGCGCTGCGTTACCGCTGGCGCTTCCGGCTGCGCGCCGGCGCCTGGTGGGGCGACGGCGCGGATGGTCTGCTGTCCTGGCTGCTGACCATAATGCACCGGCTGCGCATCAATGCGTACCGGCGTGCCGATCTTGTGACCTTCACCGACACGCTTCCCGACGTACCCAGTGCTGCGCCGGAGCCCGGCTTGCGCCTGGACCTGGTACGGGCGCTGGCTCGCTTGCCCGAAGCCCAGCGCGCGGTCATGCTGCTGGTCGGCCTGGAGCAACTCACTTATGCCGAGGCGGCGCAGGTGCTGGAGGTGCCGGTGGGCACGGTGATGTCCCGCCTGGCACGCGCCCGCGAGCAGATGCGCCTGCTGATGGACGGAGCGTCCGAGGCGAACCCGCAGGCCTCCGGCCGGGCGGCCGGACTGCAGCGAGTCAAATGATGTCCCCAGTCAACGAAGCCGATCTCCACGCCTACGCCGATGGCCAGCTGGATCCCGCCCGCCGTGCCGAGGTGGAGGCGTACCTGGCCGCCCATCCCGATGCCGGAGAGCAGGTCGGTAGCTGGCGGCGGCAGGCAAGTGAACTGCATGCTGCGTTCGACGGCGTGCTCAATGAACCTGTGCCGCTGAATGCGCTTCCGCCACGGCTGCGCGGCGGCGCCGCTGATCGGGTGCGCGGCCCGGCGGGGTGGGGCATGGCACTGGCGGCCAGCATGGCTTCGCTGGCTCTGGGCGGCGCGATCGGCTGGTTCGCCCATGGGCGCACGGACACCCTGGCGGCGCGCGTCCCCTCGGTGGAGCGGTTCGCGCGCGAAGCGCTGGCCAGCCACGTGGTCTACGCACCTGAAGTGCGCCATCCGGTCGAGGTGGCCGCTACCGATGAAGCCCATCTGGTGGCCTGGCTATCAAAGCGGCTCGGCGCGCCCTTGCGGGTCCCCGATCTGCGTGCCCAGGGATTCCACCTGATTGGCGGGCGCCTGGGCGTCGCCGAGGGCGGGCCGTCGGCCATCCTGATGTATGAGACCGACGATGGAACCCGATTGTCGCTGCAGTTACGGCACATGGCACGGGATACGCCGGACACAGGCTTCCGGCTGGAGCGGATGAGCACGGGTCCGGGAGATCGTCCGGCCGCCGCCGCCGGCACCATGGCTTTCTATTGGGTGGACCGGGATATCGGCTTCGCGCTGGCCGGACCGCTTGAGAGGGCGCCGCTGCTGGCGCTGGCGCAGTCCGTCTACCGGCAATACCAAGGCGGCTGAGGCCGCCAGCCATGCTGTCCGGCCCGGCCGGGCCCCCTGCCTGATAAAGGCACCCCGGTGCAGGCGTGGCGCCCAGGCAAAAAAAGATGTCAGGATTCGCATGCGCCATCCGACTCAAGCCGGAGTCCAATCGTGCAAGCGGGGCCGTCAAGGGCCGGGCACGAACGGCGGATCGATTCTTACCCATGGCATGCAACGAGGAACAACGATGCTGATTCCCTCTCCCAAGTGGCTGCGCGGCGACGATATTGCTGCCAGCGAGATCACCCCGCGCGGTGTGTTCGAGTCGCGTCGCAGCCTATTGGCCATGGCGGCCGCGGGTGCTGCCGGGAGCACGCTGGCCCCGTGGTTCGCGCGCGATGCGCTGGCCCAGGCCCCGCACGGCCAGAAGCTGCCGGCCGCGCCCAACAATGCCTACGTAGTGACGGAAAAGCGCACGCCGTACGAGGACGTCACCACGTACAACAACTACTACGAGTTCGGCACCGACAAGTCGGACCCCGCGCGCAACGCCGGTACGCTGCGCACGCGTCCATGGCAGGTTGCCGTCGAAGGCCTGGTGAAGAAGCCCAAGGTCTACGATATCGACGAACTGGTGCGCCTGATGCCGATGGAAGAGCGGGTCTACCGGCTGCGCTGCGTCGAAGGCTGGTCGATGGTGATTCCCTGGAGCGGCTATTCCCTGGCCGAACTGATTCGCCGCGTTGAGCCGCAAGCCGGCGCGAAGTACGTGGAATTCGTCACGCTCAACGACAAGAAACAGATGCCTGGCGTCAGCGCCCGCGTGCTGGAATGGCCTTACACCGAGGGCCTGCGCATGGACGAGGCGACGCATCCGCTGACCTTGCTGGCCTTTGGCCTCTACGGCGAGGTGCTGCCCAACCAGAACGGTGCGCCGGTGCGCGTGGTGGTCCCCTGGAAGTATGGTTTCAAAAGCGCCAAGTCCATCGTCAGGATCCGCTTTGTCGACAAGCAGCCCAGCACCAGCTGGAACCTGGCTGCGGCTCAGGAGTACGGCTTCTATTCCAATGTCAATCCGGACGTGGACCATCCCCGCTGGAGCCAGGCCACGGAGCGCCGCATCGGCGAAGACAAGGGCGGCGGCTTTGGCGCGCTGTTCGCGCCCAAGCGCAAGACGCTGCCTTTCAATGGCTATGGCCAGCAAGTGGCGTCGCTGTATCAGGGCATGGACCTGAGGAAGTTCTTCTGATGGCCCCCCAGGATCTCTCGCCGCCGCGCCCGGGCGGACCGGCCGCCGGCGCACGCCCGGCGCGGGCGAGCGTGCAGCCTGGTCTCGCGACGCTCACGCCAGGGCGCGTGCGCACGGTCAAGCTGGCCGTGTGGCTGCTTGCCATGCTGCCTTTCCTGCGCTTGCTGTACCTCGGCTTTACCGACCAGTTCGGCGCCAATCCGCTGGAGTTCGTCACGCGCTCGACCGGTACCTGGACCCTGGTGATGCTCTGCGTCGCGCTGGCGGTCACGCCGCTGCGCCGTCTCACAGGGTGGAACTGGCTGATTCGCTTGCGGCGCATGTTCGGGCTGTTCGCCTTCTTCTACGCGCTGCAGCATTTCCTGCTGTGGCTTGGCGTGGACCGTGGCTTCGATGTCGCGTACATGGTCAAGGACATCGCCAAGCGGCCGTTCATCACGGTGGGTTTTGCCGCCTTCATGCTGATGATTCCTCTGGCGGCAACCTCCGCCAATGCCATGGTCAAGCGCCTGGGCGGGAAGCGGTGGCAATGGCTGCACCGTTCCGTGTATGCCGTCGCCGTGCTGGCCATCGTGCACTATTGGTGGCACAAGGCCGGCAAGCATGATTTCGGCACGGTCTCGATCTACGCCGCGGTGGTGTTCGGACTGCTGGCGGTGCGTGCCTGGTGGTGGTGGCGCAAGCCCGGGATGCAGCCGCTACGGCGCTGAGGGCGCGTCAGAGATGGAGCGTGATCTGATCGAGCGCGACAGGCGCGCGCCCGCCCAGGATCAGGACGCTGCCGGGCATGGGCGCGATGGGGGCGGGGGAGAGGCTTAGCCTTGCAGCAGGCGCTCGTCGCGGAACAGGTCTTCCACGCGCTCGCGGCCGCGCACCAGGTGCACGTCGTCGCCGTCGACCATCACTTCGGCCGCGCGCGGGCGGGTGTTGTAGTTGGAGCTCATGACAAAGCCATAGGCGCCGGCCGACATCACCGCGAGCAGGTCGCCCGGCTGCACCGCCAGCGCGCGATCGCGGCCAAGCCAGTCGCCGGATTCGCACACGGGGCCCACCACGTCGTAGGTCAGCGCCGCGGCTTGCGCCGTCTCGCGCAGTTGCACGGGTTCGATGCGGTGATAGGCCTCGTACATGGCGGGGCGGGCCAGGTCGTTCATGGCCGCATCGACGATGCAGAAGTTCTTGGCGGCGCCCGGCTTGAGGAACTCGACCTGGGTCAGCAGCACGCCGGCGTTGCCCACCAGCGAGCGGCCCGGCTCGAACAGCACCTCGCGATGGCCGTGGCCGCGCTCGGCCACGCGGTCCAGCAACGTGCGGGCAAAGCCGGTAATGTCCGGCGGCGTTTCATCGTCATAGGTGATGCCAAGGCCACCGCCCACGTCGATGTGCTCGAGCTTGATGCCTTCGCGTTCGAGCGCTTCCACCACGTCCAGCACCTTGTCCAGCGCTTCCAGGTAGGGCGCCACCTCGGTGATCTGCGAGCCGATATGGCAGTCGATACCCGCCACTTCCAGGTGGGGCAGCGCCGCGGCGGCGCGGTAGGTGGGCAGGACGTCCTCGAACGCCACGCCAAACTTGTTGCCCTTCAGCCCGGTGGAGATATATGGATGCGTCTTGGCATCCACATCCGGATTGATGCGCAGCGATACGCGCGCGCGCTTGCCCAGCCGGCCGGCCACGGCATTGAGGCGGTCCAGCTCGGGGATCGACTCGACATTGAACGACAGCACATCGTGCGTCAGCGCCAGTTCCATCTCGGCAGCGGTCTTGCCCACACCCGAGAACACCACCTTGCGCGGATCTCCGCCCACTGCCAGTACGCGCTGCAGCTCGCCACCGGAGACGATGTCGAAGCCCGCGCCGAGCCTGGCGAAAACCTGCAGCACGGCCAGGTTCGAGTTGGCCTTCATGGCGTACTGCACGCGCGCGCGGCGCCCCTGGCACGCTGCGGCGTAGGCCTGGTAGGCGGCAGTCAGCGCGGCGCGCGAGTAGACATAGGTGGGGGTGCCGTATTCGGCGGCAATGCGCGCGAGCGGCACGTGCTCGACGGCTAGCGCGCCGTCGTGGCGATGGAAGAAGGCGTTCATGGTTATTTGGCGGTGGGGGTGGCGGCCGGCACTGCAACCGGTGCCGTGGCGGACGCCGCTGCCGGTGCGGTGCCCTGGATGGCCGCCGGATTCGGGACGGCCGGATTGCCCAGGCCGGGATCCGGTACGCCGGGCTGGGCCGGTGCGGGAGGCTGCTTGGGCATTGTCAGCGGGCCGCGGATGCCACATCCGGACAACAGGGGCATCGCAAGGCTGGCGGCAATCGCCGATACAATCGCAACACGACGCAACATCGGGTCGTCCTTACTTAAAGAGTCTAAGAGGCTAAGAGTCCAACGAGACGTCCAGAGTCGTCCCGGACGGTCCCGGGCAGTCCCTCAAGCGGGGGGCGGCGGGACCCACGGAAATACGAAGTACTTTTTCAATACGCTACCGGCCGAATGCCGCGGAATGCTGCAAATGGCGCTGGCCGGCGGCCTTGGAGTTTAGCATGCCCCCCATGAGTGAAAGTGAGTTCCTGGCGCTGGCCCAGCAAGAGCTGGACCGGCTGGAGAGCGCGGTGGAAACCGCCGCCGACGCGGCCGACGCAGATATCGAGATCAACCGTGCCGGCAACCTCATCGAGCTTGAGTTCGAGGACGGTTCCAAGATCATCGTCAACAGCCAGGCGCCGATGCAGGAACTGTGGGTGGCCGCGCGCGCGGGCGGATTCCATTTCCGCCATGATGGCCAGCGCTGGATCGATACGCGCGGCGGCGGCGAACTGTACGCGGCACTGTCCGGCTACGTGAGCCAGCAGGCCGGGATCACCCTGGCGCTGGCCTGAGCGCGGCGCCCAGGCACGAAAAAGCCGGCTCGAAGGCCGGCTTTTTCGTTGGCGGGAAGCATCCCACGACGGGGATCAGCCGCCGCCAAACATTTCCAGGATGCGCTTCTTCTCGGCCTCGGTATCGGCCGGCGATTGCGTGCTCTCGTCCGGCTTGCCCGGCCACGGATCGCCCAGGCCAACCGAAGCCACGCCGGCGCCGCCCGCGTTTTCCTCGAAGGTCCAGTCGCCGCCGACCGTGATCACGCCTTCCGGGGGCTGGCGCTCGGGCATTTCGGGCACGCCCTTGAGCATCTTGCCCATGTAGCCCACCCAGATCGGCAGCGCGAGGCCACCGCCGGTCTCGCGCACACCCAGGCTCTTGGGCTGGTCGTAGCCCATCCAGGCGATCGCCACCAGCTTGGCTGTGTAGCCGGCGAACCAGGCGTCGACGGCATCGTTGGTGGTGCCGGTCTTGCCGGCCAGGTCGTTGCGGCCAAGGCGCTGCTTGGCGCTGTTGGCCGTGCCGCTGCGCACGACCTCACGCAGCATGGTGTCGGCGATAAAGGCGGTGCGGGCATCCAGCACGCGTACCGCATCCGCGCCGGCGCGCTGGGGCTTGGTTTCGGAGATCACATTACCGCGCGCATCGACCACCTTCTGGATCAGGTAGGGATTGACGCGGTAGCCGCCGTTGGCAAAGACCGAGTAGGCGCCAGCCATCTGCAGCGGGGTGACGCTGCCGGCGCCCAGCGCCATCGGCAGGTAAGCCGGGTGCTTGTCGGCGTCAAAGCCAAAGCGCGTGATGTAATCCTGGGCGTACTGGGTGCCGATGGCGCGCAGGATGCGCACCGACACCAGGTTCTTGGACTTGGCCAGCGCGCGGCGCATGGTCATCGGGCCTTCGAACTTGCCGTCGTAATTCTTCGGCTCCCACACCTGGCCGCCGTTGTCGCTGATCGAGAGCGGCGCGTCGTTGATCACGGTGGCGGGCGAGAATCCTTTTTCCAGTGCCGCCGAGTAGATGAACGGCTTGAAGCTCGATCCCGGCTGGCGCCAGGCTTGCGTCACATGGTTGAACTTGTTGCGGTTGAAATCGAAGCCGCCGACCATCGAGCGGATCTCGCCGTCTTCCGGATTGAGCGAGATAAAGGCCGCGGATACTTCTGGCAACTGCGTGACCGTCCACGCGCCTTTCTCGTCCTGCGTCACGCGGATGATCGCGCCCGGCCGGATCCTGGCCTTGGGTTGCGCGTTGGCCGCGAGCGACGGTGCGATGAATCGCAGCGCCTGGCCTTCGATGGTGGCGACTTCGCCCGACAGCAGCGTGGCCTGCACCTGCTTGGCGGTCACGCTGGTGACCACGGCCGAGCGCAGGTCGTCGCTGCCCGGGTGCTCCAGCAGTGCGTCGTCGATGGCCTGCTCGCGCTCGTCCACGCTGGCGGGCAGGTCGATAAACGCCTCGGGCCCGCGGTAGCCGTGGCGGCGCTCGTAATTCATGATGCCCGAGCGCACGGCCTCATAGGCGGCGTCCTGATCGGTCTTGTTGAGCGTGGTGTAGACGGTCAGGCCGCGGGTGTAGGTTTCCTCGCGGTATTGCGCATACATAAGCTGGCGCACGATTTCGGCGACGTACTCGGCATGCGTGGAGAACTCATTGCCTTCGCCGCGCACCTTCAGTTCTTCGTGGATAGCCTGGTCGTACTGCTCGGGCGTCAGGTAGCGCAGGTCGCGCATGCGCTGCAGGATATATTCCTGGCGTACCTTGGCGCGCTTCGGGTTGACCACCGGGTTGTAGGCCGAGGGCGCCTTGGGCAGGCCGGCCAGCATGGCGGCCTCGGCCGGCGTCACGTCCTTGATCGACTTGCCGAAATACACACGTGCCGCGCTGGCGAAGCCATAGGCGCGCTGCCCCAGGTAGATCTGGTTCATGTAGAGCTCGAGGATCTGGTCCTTCGAGAGGTTGGCCTCGATCTTGTAGGCGAGCAGCATTTCATACAGCTTGCGGGTGTAGGTCTTCTCGCTGGAGAGGAAGAAGTTGCGCGCCACCTGCATGGTGATCGTGGACGCACCCTGCGACAGCCCGCCGCGCAGGTTGGCGAGCCCCGCGCGTAGCACGCCGACGAAGTCGACTCCGCCGTGTTCGTAGAACCGGTCGTCCTCGATGGCGAGCACCGCCTTCTTCATCACGTCGGGTATTTCGGTGATCGGCACAAAATTGCGCCGTTCCTCACCGAATTCGCCAATCAGCACGTTATCCGCGGTATAGATCCGCAACGGAATCTTCGGCCGGTAGTCAGTGATGGTATCCAGCGATGGCAGGTTGGGCGCGGCCACCAGCAGCGCATATCCCACCAGCAGCGCCACCGCCACGATCCCGGCCACCAGCAGGCCCAGGGCCCAAAAGGTCAGCCGCATCCAGATCGGACGCCGGGCGGGTAGGGCAGGCTTTTGTTGTGCTGTGGCCATATGGGAAATACCTAGTTAGAGGTGCCGGGATTATATCTCCCGGGATCCGCGGGGCCCGGCGCGTTGTGGCGTGCGCGCCGCTATCGCGCTGTTACAAGATGTAATGGGATTGAGATCTGCATGAAACGAAAAGATGAGCGGACCGGGGGAGGAGCAGCGCTACCGTGGGATTTTGGCAACGCTTTGCAAGGGGCGCTCATTAAAAGCAATCGTGGTCAAACCGGCACATTGCCAGCGCCCCGATTTTTGGTGAGAATCCATCAACCAAAAGAGCAAAACGTTTCATCCAAGAAACAATAAAGACTCGCCAAATTAGAGCAACCAAGCCAAGGCGAGTTCAACGGTCAGGGGGTCACCTTGCGGCGAGGAATCTTGTCGGGGTTGTTGCGCCGTACGACGGTCGGCGTGGACATCGGGTCGTCCAGCGTGAAGGTAGTCGAGCTGTCAGTGGGCAGCGGCAAGAACGACTATCGGCTGGAAAAATGCGCCAGCGAACTGCTGGATCGCAATGCCGTTGCCGATGGCAACGTGGTCAATATCGAAGCGGTGGGCATCGCCCTCAAGCGTGCGCTCGGCAAGGCCGGGATTCGCACGAAAGAGGTCGTGCTGGGAGTGCCGTCGATGCTGACCGAATCGCAGACCGTCAGCCTGCCGGACAACCTGTCCGAGGACGAGCTTTACGTCCAGGTGGAATCCGAGGCGCATCGCCTCTATCCGCCGTCGCAGGCCGTCAATTTCGATTTTGCCGTGATCGGCCCCAGCGAAACCGAGGGGGGCATCGGCGTGCGCGTTACCGCCGCCAACAGCGACCGCGTGCAGGAACGCGTCACCGCGGCCGAAATGGCCGGGCTGAAGCCGCACGTGATGGACGTCGAGGAATACGCGGTACAGCGCTCCGTGGTGCAGATGCTGGGCGTATCGGCCGACATCAGTGCGACCGACGCCAAGGAGTTGCCCGTGGTGGCGGTGATCCACCTTGGCGGCAGCCGCTCCAAGGCGATCTTCTACCAAGGCTGGAAAGAACTCTACGAGCAATCGCTCAACAGCTACGGCGACCAGCTCACGCAGAGCGCCGCGCGCATGTTCACGCTGGACGCGCTCAAGGCCGAGATCAAGAAGCGCAAGAACACGTTGCCGGAATCCTGGCGTACCCAGTTGCTCGGCCCCTCCCTGGAGGCGCTGGCGGCGGAGGTGCATGGGGCCGTGCGCAACTTCCTGTCTGCTTCGAGCGTTGGCCGGGTCGACGAGATCCTGCTCTCGGGCGGCCACGCCTCGCTGGTCGGCGTGCAGGCGGCCATCGAGCAACAGACCGAGATCACCACCACGCTGGCCAACCCGTTCGCCAACATGATGACAGCCGGAAAGGTCAATGAGCGCTATCTGCAGCGCGACCTGCCGGCCTATATCGTGAGCGCCGGGCTTGCGCTGCGCGGCCTGCAGTAAGCCAGCGAGGGAAGCCGCATGTCTACCAATACGATCCCGACAGTTAATCTGCTGCCTTACCACGAAGCCCGCAAGGCATCGCGGCGCAAGAAGGTCTACGCCCTGTTGGGCGGGGCTGCAGGCGCCGGCGCGCTGGTGGTGCTGCTGGGCGGCATGTATATCGATCACCGCATCGATGCCGTCGCCAGCCTGAACCAGGTGCTCGCCGCCGAGAACAGCCGCATGGACGGGCAGATCCGAGAGGTCAATACGTTGCGCAAGGACATCGAAGGCCTGCTGCAGCGGCAGAAGGCCATCGAAGGCCTGCAGAACGAGCGCAACCGTCCAGTGCAACTGCTGGAGGAACTGGTGCGGCAGGTGCCTGAAGGCGTCTACCTGACCACGCTCAAGCAGACCGGCGAGTCGTTCACCGTGAGCGGCGTCGCGCAGTCGAACGAGCGCGTCTCGGAGTTGCTGCGCAACCTCAGCCAGGTGCAGTGGCTGGACAAGGCCGAACTGGTCGAATCCAAGGCCGTGATGATGACCAATAATCTGCGTGAGCAGCGCCGCCTGTTCGATTTCTCGATGCGTTTCGCCTACCGTGCGGCCGAAGTGCCGGACGACGGCAAGAAGGGCAAATCCGGGCCGGCGGCCGCAAGCGCCGTCGTTGGCGGAAAGGGCTGACCATGGCACGTGATATCGAAATCTCGATGGCCACACTGAACGACCTCGGCGCGCAGTTCCGTGGCCTCAACCTCAATGAGCCGGAAACCTGGCCAACCGCCCCGCGCCTGCTGTTCGCTGTGCTGGCGGCGGTGCTGGTGCTGGTGCTGGGCTGGCAGTTCTACTGGAGCGGCAAGCTCGACGACCTCGATCGCAAACATATCGAGCAGGACAGCCTGAAGCAGTCCTATCTGAGCAAGGTGGCGCAGGTGGCCAACCTGGACGCGCTGCGCAAGCAGAAGGCGGAAGTGGAGCAGCGCGTGGCGCTGGTCGAGCGCCAGTTGCCCAACAAGACCGAGATGGATGCGCTGCTGGCCGATGTCAATCACGCCGGCGTGGCGCGGGGCCTGCAGTTCGAGCTGTTCAAGCCGCAGGCCGCCGTGATGAAGCCCTACTTTGCCGAGATCCCGGTCAATCTGAAAGTCACCGGGCGCTACCACGACGTGGCGCAGTTCAATGCCGACGTGGCTGCGCTTTCCCGCATCGTGTCGATGCAGGGGTTGCAGTTCACTACCGGCAAGGATGGTGGCCTGGCGATGGAAGCCGTGGCGATGGCCTATCGCACGCTTGATCCCGATGAACAGGCGGCACAGCGCAAGGCGGAAGCCGCGGCGGCCAAGACGGCTGCGGGAGTGAAGAAATGATGCCTGTGATCCAGGCCCCGAGCCTGCGTGCCTGCGCTTGCGCGCTGATTGGCGCCGCGTTGCTGGCGGCCTGCGGCGGCAGCGAGGAAGACAGCCTGCGCCAGTGGATGGCGCAAGCCCAGGCGGCCAAGGTGCCGCCGCCGGCCCCGTTGCCCGAGCCCAAGCCCTATGCGGCGCGCGAGTACGCGGCACGCAGCGCGCCTGAGCCCTTTGCCCAGAACAAGATCGGCGACCTTAACCGTGTCCTGTCCGAATCGCCGGAGTCCGGGCGGCGGCGAGAGCCGCTGGAGGATTACCCGCTGGAGAACTTCAAGATGCTGGGCGCCATGAAGAAGAGCGGCGAGACCTACGGCGTCGTGCAGGTAGATAACAAGATCCACCACGTCAAGGTGGGTCAGTATCTCGGCCAGAACTACGGCCGGGTGGTCCGCATCAGCGATCAGGAGATCGTGTTGCGCGAATTGGTCCGGGAAGGGGTAGCCGAGTGGAAAGAGAAAATCACCAGCCTGAAGCTGGAGGGGTCGGCATGATCATCGGTCATTGGTACCGCGCGCTTGCTGGCGCCGCGGTGATGGTGCTGGTATTGGGCGCGCCGGCTGCGCAGGCGCAATCGACAACGGGCAATGCGGTCAAGCGCGTGGATGCCACGACGGTGGGCGAGCAGACTGTCTTCACAGTCGAGCTGCAGGGGCCGCCATCGCAGAAGCCGGCCGACTTCACTACGCAGAACCCGCCCAAGCTCGCCATCGATTTCATCGATACCGGCTTTGCGGCCGGACGGGCCCAGTACGACCTCGGCGGCAAGTTGCTCAAACGCGCCAACGTGGTGCAGATCGGCGACCGCACCCGCGTCGTCCTCGACCTGACCCGCGTGGCGACCTATCGTACCGAAGTGCGCGGCAACCTGTTCGTGGTGATGCTCGACAACGTCGCCCAGACGGCACGGGCGGCGGTGCCGACGTTCGCCCCAAGTTCGGCGCAAGCGCCGCTGGCGCCGTCGAACCGGTCGACCGTGCGCAATATCGACTTCCGCCGCGGCCAGGATGGCGCGGGCAGGATCGTGGTGGACCTGTCGTCGCGGGATTCCGGCATCAATATCGCGCAGCAGGGCCAGAACGTCGTGGTCGATTTCCTCAATACGACATTGCCCGATAGCCTGCGGCGGCGCTATGACGTGACCGATTTCGGCACCCCCGTGCAGGGCATGCGGGCGAGTGAAAACAGCGGCAACACCCGCCTCACCATCGAGCCGCGCGGAAACTGGGAATATAGTTCCTACCAGACCGATACGCAGTTCGTGGTGGAGGTGCGCCCGGTCAAGGAAGATCCGGCCAAGCTGATCAGCGGCACGGGCTTCCGCGGCGACCGGCTCTCGCTGAACTTCCAGAACATCGACATCCGCTCTCTGCTCCAGGTGTTTGCCGATTTCACCAACCTCAACATCATCACCAGCGAAAGCGTGCAGGGCAATCTGACGCTGCGGCTGAAGGATGTGCCATGGGACCAGGCGCTGCAGATTGTGCTCGACGCCAAGGGCCTTGCCTCGCGCCGCAATGGCAATGTGCTGCTGGTTGCGCCCAAGGCGGAGCTGGCCACCAAGGAAAAACTCGAGCTCGAATCGCAGCAGCAGATCAACGACCTCGAGCCGATCCGCAGCCAGGTGTTCCAGCTCAACTACCAGCGCGCCGAGGACGTGCGGCGCATGCTGCTCGGGCTGGCCGCAGGCGGCGTCGGTGGCGGGGCGCTGGGCGGCGTGGGTGCGGTCGGTGGGGTCGGTGGGGTGGGTGGAGTGGGTGGAGTGGGCGGCGCGGCGGCCAGCAACACGCGCATGCTGTCCAAGCGCGGCTCGCTGACAGCCGACCCCCGTACCAACCAGCTGTTCGTCTCCGATATCGCGACCAAGCTGGAAGAGGTGCAGAGCTTCCTCGGCAAGATCGACATCCCGGTGCGCCAGGTGATCATCGAGGCGCGCATCGTCGAGGCTAACGACACCTTCAGCCGCAATCTGGGCGTCAGGCTGGGCTTTGCCTCCAAGACGGCTGGCGCCGGCTACGGCAACAACTACACCAATGTGGTCAGCCCGATCACGAACCCGCTCACGGGCGGCACCTGGGATAGCAGCCCGGCACTGAGCCTGCCGGCCGCTGCGATCAACGGCGTCAATCCGGGCTCGGTCGCGGTCAGCTTGTTCAGCAACACGGCCGGCCGTTTCCTGGCGCTGGAGTTGTCGGCGCTTGAGGCCGACGGGCGGGGCAAGATCATTTCCAGCCCGCGCGTGGTCACTGCCAACAATATCAAGGCGCTGATCGAGCAAGGCACGGAACTGCCCTACCAGGCTGCCACGTCCAGCGGCGCCACCTCGGTGCAGTTCCGCAAGGCCAACCTGAAGCTGGAAGTGACGCCGCAGATCACGCCGGAGGGCAACGTCCTGCTGGACGTCGACGTCAACAAGGACAGCGTGGGTATCCAGACCACGTCGGGGTTCGCCATCGACACCAAGCACGTGCAGACGCAGGTGCTGGTCGAGAACGGCGGCACCGTGGTGATCGGCGGCATTTACAGCCAGACCGAGTCCAACAATGTGAACAAGGTGCCCCTGCTGGGCGACATCCCGATACTCGGCAACTTCTTCAAGGACAATGCCAAGGTCAATAACCGGACCGAGTTGCTGGTGTTCCTGACGCCGCGCGTGCTGAACGACAGCATGTCGCTGAAATAGCCCCGGCCGCGCCGGATGCAGTAGACTGACAGGCCGCATCGATCCGATGCGGCTTTTTTATTGCCCAGGCGGGCGAGCAGGCGCGAGGGTGCATGGCAGGCGCGCAAGGCGGGTCGCGAGGCGGGTTGCCTTGTGCCGATTGCGCCGCGCCACTTGCCCGCAGCGCCCCAACATAAGAAGATGATGCAGTTTCCTACCGCGAGGACCGGCCAGAGACCCGGCTCCCGCCCGACACGCCAGTGACATTCACCCGCCCGAACCTTTTCTTTGTTGGCCTGATGGGTGCCGGCAAGACCACCGTTGGCCGCACCGTGGCCCGGCGCCTGAACTACCCGTTCTTCGATTCGGACCACGAACTCGAGGCGCGTTGCGGCGTGCGTATTCCGATCATCTTCGAACATGAGGGCGAGTCCGGCTTCCGGGACCGCGAGGCGTTGATGATCGACGAGCTGACCCAGCGGCGCGGCATTGTGCTGGCGACGGGCGGCGGCGCGGTGCTGCGGCCCGAGAACCGGGCCCACCTGAAGGCCCGCGGCACCGTGGTCTACCTGCGCGCCAGCCCGCACGACCTGTGGCTGCGCACCAGGCACGACCGCAATCGCCCGCTGCTGCAGACCGAAGACCCCAAGGGGCGGCTTGAAGCGCTCTATGGCGAGCGCGACCCGCTTTACCGCGAGGTGGCGGATTTCATCATCGAAACCGGCAAGCCTTCGGTGGCGCAGCTTGCTAATATGGTGTTGATGCAACTTGAGATGGCCGGTTTTGCCGTTGCCGCCGAGGAACCCGAAGAGGGCGACGGTGCGTGCGCGGACAATCTTCCGGCGCAGGACCAGAAACACGATGATCACCCTTGAAGTCAGCCTTGGGGAGCGCAGCTACCCCATCCATATCGGTACCGGCCTGCTCGATCAGGTCGAATTGTTCCGTCCCCATGTGCGTGGCCAGCACGCTGTTATCGTCACCAATGAGACGGTGGGGCCGCTTTATGCCACCCGGGTCCAGGCCACCCTGGCGGCGCTTGGCAAGACCGTGCGCACCGTCACCCTGCCCGACGGCGAAGCCTTCAAGCAGTGGGAAACGCTCAACCTGATCTTCGACGCGCTGCTGACGGCGGGCGCCGACCGCAAGACCACGCTGATCGCCCTTGGCGGCGGCGTGGTGGGCGATATGACCGGGTTTGCCGCGGCCTGCTACATGCGTGGCGTGCCTTTCGTGCAGGTGCCCACCACGTTGCTGGCCCAGGTGGACTCCTCGGTGGGCGGCAAGACCGGCATCAACCACCCGCTGGGCAAGAACATGATCGGCGCCTTCCACCAGCCCAACGCGGTGATCGCCGATATCGACACGCTGCGTACGCTGCCGGCGCGCGAATTGGCGGCTGGCCTGGCCGAGGTGATCAAGCACGGCGCGATGGCCGATGCCGAGTACTTCGGCTGGATCGAGCGCAATATCCGCGCGCTCAATGCCTGCGACCCGGACATCATGGCGCTGGCGGTGAAGCGTTCCTGCGAGATCAAGGCCGCGGTGGTGGCCCAGGACGAACGCGAGGGCGGCCTGCGCGCCATGCTCAATTTCGGCCACACCTTCGGCCATGCCATTGAGGCAGGCCTGGGCTACGGCGAGTGGCTGCACGGCGAGGCGGTGGGGTGCGGCATGGTGATGGCGGCGGACCTGTCGCACCGGCTCGGCTTTATCGACACCGAAACGCGAGCCCGCGTGGTGCAGCTCACGCGCGCCGCCATGCTGCCGGTGGTGGCGCCGGAACTCGGCACCGACCGCTACATCGAACTGATGAAAGTGGACAAGAAGGCGGAAGCCGGCAGCATCAAGTTCATCCTGCTAAGGAAGCTGGGCGAAGCCTTCATTACCACCGTGCCGGATCCTGACCTGCGCGCTACGTTGCAGCACGCGGTGCTCAGGCCGCCTACCGAGGCGCCGGTCGCCTGACGCGATCGGTTGTGCCTTGCAACCACGGCCGGGCGGTGCATAGCCGCGCGGCCGGATGCCTGACCGGATTGCCGCATGACCGACCTCGAAAGCCACCTCGCTCCCTATGCCGCCCGCTCCGCGCAGACACTTGGGCGGGTGCATCTCGAAGCGGCCTCGTCTTCGCGCACGGAGTTCCAGCGCGACCGCGACCGCGTTATCCACAGCACAGCCTTCCGGCGGCTCGAGTACAAGACGCAGGTCTTCGTCAATCACGAGGGTGATCTGTTCCGCACCCGGTTGACCCATAGCCTGGAAGTCGCGCAGATCGCCCGCTCGATTGCGCGCAACCTGCGCCTGAACGAGGACCTGGTCGAGGCCATCTCGCTGGCCCACGACCTGGGCCACACGCCCTTCGGCCATGCCGGCCAGGACGCGCTGAACAACTGCATGAAGAACCATGGCGGCTTCGAGCACAACTTGCAGAGCCTGCTGGTGGTGGACGAGCTGGAAGAGCGCTATGGCGGGTTCAACGGGCTCAACCTGACCTTCGAGACGCGCGAGGGTGTGCTCAAGCACTGCTCGCGCGTCAATGCCTCGGCGCTGGGAGAGCTGGGCCGGCGTTTCCTGGAGGGCACCCAGCCTTCGCTGGAGGCGCAATTGGCCAACCTGGCCGATGAGATTGCCTACAACAACCACGATATCGACGACGGCTTGCGCTCCGGCCTGCTCACGCTCGAGCAGATGGACGAAGTGCCGATGTGGGGGCGCCACCGGGCCGAGGCGATGGCGGCGTTTCCCGGCATCAACGGGCGGCGCGTCATCAACGAAACCGTCCGGCGCATGATCAACACCCTGATCGTCGACCTGATCGAAACCACCAGCCAGAATATTGCCGCCGCCAACCCGCGCAACATAGACGCGGTAAGGGCCGCCGGCCCGCTGGTGGCCTTCAGTCCGGCCGTGCGGGAGGAAGCGGGGGCGCTCAAGCGTTTCCTGTTCCGTCATCTGTACCGCCACTACCTGGTGATGCGCATGTCCGCCAAGGCGCAACGCATCATCACCGACCTGTTCGACGCCTTCATGGCGGATCCGCGCCTGTTGCCGCCGCAGTACCAGGCCGGGCAAGGGCGCGACCAGTCTCGCCTGATCTCGCACTACATCGCCGGCATGACCGACCGTTATGCGATTCGCGAGCACCGCCGCATTTTTGCGGTTGACGAAGGGAACTAGGCGGCCACAGACGGCGGGAAAATTGGGGACGGATCAGGCGGCGACTAGGCTATCATCGGGCATGGCATCTGCCTGAGCCATTCACCCGGTGATCGCTGGTCACCGATTCTCCTCGCTCACCATGGCCCGACTTCCTCGTTTTTCCCCGGCGTCGCTGCCGGCGCTTGTGCTGCAACGCGGCAACAATCGCCAGCCGATCTTCCTTGGCGTTGACGATCAACTGCATTACCTCGACTGCCTGCGGATGGCCGCGCGCGAGCATGACTTGGCGATTCATGCCTACGCCTTGCGGCCGAATCATGTTCACCTCGTGGCAACCCCTCGCCATGCCGACTCGCTCAGCCTGACCATGCAGGCGGTCGGGCGCCGCTACGCGCGTCATTTCAACCGGGTTGCCGGCCGCACGGGCACGCTGTGGGATGGCCGCTTCCGTTCGGCGGTGTTCGATCCCGCGGCCTGGATGTTGCCCGCGATGCTGTATGTGGAGGGCAACGCCGTGCGCGCGGGCGAAGTGAGTTCGCCCGAAGGTGACCGCTGGAGCAGCTATCGCCACCACGCCGGCATCGAAGCCAGTCCATTTGTGAGCGATCACTCTGCATACTGGGCTCTGGGCAATACGCCATTCGAGCGCCAGTCGAATTACCGCTCCGTGACTGCGGAGGGCTTGTCCTCGATGACGCTGGCCACGCTGCGCAGCCATGCGCATAGCGGCTGGCCCCTGGGCGACGCGGTCTTCCTCGCCCAACTGGAGCGCCAGGGTGGGCGGCGCGTGCATCAGTTGCCCAAGGGGAGGCCGGTGGGCCGCTCGGCGGCTGCCAGGGAGGCGGACCCGGACTCGATCTAAGGTCGGCCCCGCCACGCGCGGCGGGGTCATCACCTACAGCACCCGAGCGTCACAAAACGCCATTGCAATGCACCAGAATTGATCTGTCCCCAAATAAAGACCATCCCAGAAGTGGTGCGGGATTAATTATGTTCTGACCCCATTTAAAAATTTTGCGGGACGGGTACGATTCTTTTATAGTTCCTCCACCCACATTCATTGTGCGGCGCGTCACGCCTGTGTACGCCGCTGCGGCCCCGCTGTCTCTCTCGTTGCCCCGATCCCGGTTTACGACCGGCCCCGGTGGAAGAGTGCGGTTCCCGTTCCGGTCTGCCTTGCTGGCTGCGCAGCCCTCACCGGAATCAAGCCCGTGGACCAATCGCAATCCCAATCGAAGCCAACGATGGCCCAAGCGCAGGCCGCAGGGTCTGCCGACGCGTACGCGCCTGCCTCGCGTCCCCAAGCCCAGGGCATGTACGACCCCGCCAATGAAAAAGATGCCTGCGGCGTCGGCATGGTCGCCCACATCAAGGGCAAGAAGAGCCACGAGATCGTCCAGCAAGGCCTGAAGATCCTGGAAAACCTGGACCACCGGGGCGCAGTTGGCGCCGATGCGCTGATGGGCGACGGTGCCGGTATCCTGATCCAGATCCCGGACCAGTTCTACCGCGAGGAAATGGCCAAGCAGGGCGTGACCCTGCCGCCGTCCGGCGAGTACGGCGTGGGCATGATCTTCCTGCCGAAGGAACACGCATCCCGCCTTGCCTGCGAGCAAGAGCTCGAGCGCACCGTGCGCCTGGAAGGCCAGGTCGTGCTGGGCTGGCGCGATGTGCCGGTGGATGCCGCCATGCCGATGTCGCCGACGGTGCGTACCACCGAGCCGGTGATCCGCCAGATCTTCATCGGTCGCGGCCGCGACATCATGACCACGGACGCGCTGGAACGTAAGCTCTACGTGATCCGCAAGACCGCCAGCCACGCCATCCAGGCGCTCAAGCTCAAGCACGGCAAGGAATACTTCGTGCCGTCGATGTCGGCGCGCACGGTGGTGTACAAGGGTCTGCTGCTGGCCAACCAGGTCGGCGAATACTATCTCGACCTGCAGGACCCGCGTGCCGTGTCGGCGCTGGCCCTGGTGCACCAGCGCTTCTCCACCAACACCTTCCCGGCCTGGGAACTGGCCCACCCGTACCGCATGGTCGCCCACAACGGCGAAATCAACACGGTCAAGGGCAATGTGAACTGGGTTAACGCACGTACCGGCGCGATCTCGTCGCCGGTGCTGGGCGACGACCTGCCCAAGCTGTGGCCGCTGATCTACCCCGGCCAGTCGGATACCGCATCGTTCGACAACTGCCTCGAACTGCTGACGATGGCGGGCTACCCGCTCGTCCACGCGATGATGATGATGATCCCGGAAGCCTGGGAACAGCACACGCTGATGGACGACAACCGCCGCGCCTTCTACGAATACCACGCCGCCATGATGGAGCCGTGGGACGGCCCCGCCGCGATCTGCTTCACCGATGGCCGCCAGATCGGCGCCACGCTGGACCGTAACGGCCTGCGCCCGGCGCGTTTCTATGTGACCGAGGACGACATCGTGGTGCTGGCGTCGGAAGCCGGCGTGCTGCCGTTCCCCGAGTCGCGCATCGTGCAAAAGTGGCGCCTGCAGCCGGGCAAGATGTTCCTGATCGACATGGAGCAAGGCCGCATCATCGACGACAAGGAACTCAAGGACAACCTGGCCAACGCCAAGCCGTACAAGAGCTGGATCGACGCCGTGCGCATCAAGCTCGACGAGCTCGACGCCAAGCCCGAGGACGTGGCCGCCGAGAAGAAGCCCGACGCGCGCCTGCTGGATCGCCAGCAAGCCTTCGGCTACACCCAGGAAGACGTCAAGTTCCTGATGGCGCCGATGGCGCTGGCCGGCGAGGAAGCCACCGGCTCGATGGGCAATGACAGCCCGCTGGCCGTGCTGTCGTCCAAGAACAAGACGCTGTACCACTACTTCAAGCAGCTGTTCGCCCAGGTCACCAACCCGCCGATCGACCCGATCCGCGAGAACATGGTGATGTCGCTGGTGTCCTTCATCGGACCCAAGCCCAACCTGCTCGAGCTGAACAACATCAACCCGCCGATGCGTCTCGAAGTGTCCCAGCCCGTGCTGGACTTCAAGGACATCGCCAAGATCCGCAACATCGAGCACTACACCGGCGGCAAGTTCCGTTCGTACGAACTGAACATCTGCTATCCGAAGGCGTGGGGCAAGGAAGGCATCGAAGCCCGCCTGGCCTCGCTGTGCGCCGAAGCCGTGGACGCTGTGCGTTCGGGCTACAACATCCTGATCGTGTCGGACCGCCGCGTTGACGCGGGTCACGTGGCGATTCCCGCGCTGCTGGCCACGTCGGCCATTCACCACCACCTGGTGGACAAGGGCCTGCGCACCTCGGCTGGCCTGGTGGTGGAAACCGGCACGGCGCGCGAAGTGCACCACTTCGCATTGCTGGCCGGCTACGGCGCGGAAGCCGTGCACCCGTACCTGGCGATGGAAACGCTGGCCGACATGGCGCAAGGCTTGTCCGGTGACCTGTCGCCCGAGAAGGCGGTCAAGAACTTCGTCAAGGCGGTCGGCAAGGGCCTGCAGAAGGTGATGTCCAAGATGGGCATCTCGACCTATATGTCGTACACCGGCGCGCAGATCTTCGAAGCCATCGGCCTGTCACGCGAACTGGTGCAGAAGTATTTCCACGGTACCGCATCGAATGTCGAAGGCATCGGCATCTTCGAGGTGGCCGAGGAAGCGCTGCGCCTGCACCAGGACGCCTTTGGCAACAACCCGGTGCTGGACACCATGCTCGACACCGGCGGCGAGTACGCCTACCGTGTACGTGGCGAAGAGCACATGTGGACCCCGGATTCGGTGGCCAAGCTGCAGCACGCCGTGCGTGCCGACGATGGCAAGGGCGCGTACCAGACGTACAAGGAATACGCCAACATCATCAACGACCAGAGCCGCCGTCACATGACGCTGCGCGGCCTGTTCGAGTTCAAGGTCGATCCGGCGCGCGCCATTCCGCTGGAAGAAGTGGAATCGGCCAAGGACATCGTCAAGCGCTTCGCGACCGGCGCCATGTCGCTGGGCTCGATCTCCACCGAGGCGCATACCACGCTGGCCGTGGCGATGAACCGCATCGGCGGCAAGTCCAACACCGGCGAAGGCGGCGAGGACGAGAAGCGCTATCGCAACGAGCTGCGCGGCATCCCCATCAAGAAGGGCGACACCCTGCAAGGCCTGCTGGGCTCCGAAGCCGTGGTGCGCGACCTGGAACTGCAGGCCGGCGACTCGCTGCGCTCGAAGATCAAGCAGGTGGCCTCCGGCCGTTTCGGCGTGACCGCCGAGTACCTGGCTTCGGCAGACCAGATCCAGATCAAGATGGCGCAGGGCGCCAAGCCCGGCGAAGGCGGCCAGCTGCCCGGCCACAAGGTTTCGGATTACATCGGCAAGCTGCGTTACTCGGTGCCGGGCGTTGGCCTGATCTCGCCGCCGCCGCACCATGACATCTACTCGATCGAGGATCTGGCACAGCTGATCCACGACCTGAAGAACGTCAACCCGGCGTCCGATATCTCCGTCAAGCTGGTATCGGAAGTGGGCGTGGGCACCGTGGCCGCGGGCGTGGCCAAGGCCAAGGCGGATCACGTCGTGATCGCCGGCCATGATGGCGGCACCGGCGCTTCGCCGTGGTCGTCCATCAAGCACGCCGGCACGCCTTGGGAGCTCGGCCTGTCCGAGACGCAGCAGACGCTGATGCTCAACGGTCTGCGCAACCGCATCCGCGTGCAGGCCGACGGCCAGATGAAGACCGGCCGCGACGTCGTCATCGGCGCGCTGCTGGGTGCTGACGAGTTCGGTTTCGCCACCGCGCCGCTGGTGGCCGAAGGCTGCATCATGATGCGCAAGTGCCACCTGAACACCTGCCCGGTGGGCGTGGCCACGCAGGATCCGGTGCTGCGCAAGAAATTCCAGGGCAAGCCCGAGCACGTGGTGAACTTCTTTTTCTTCGTTGCCGAGGAAGCCCGCGAGATCATGGCGCAACTGGGTATCCGCACCTTCGACGAGCTGATCGGCCGTGCCGACCTGCTCGACACCAAGCCGGCCATCGAACACTGGAAGGCGCGCGGCCTCGACTTTTCGCGCATCTTCTACCAGGTGCCGTTCCCGGCCGAGCTGCCGCGTTTCCACACCGATGGGCAGGACCACGGCCTGTCGGTCGAAGCCGGCAAGGCGCTCGACCATGTGCTGATCGCCAAGGCCCGCCTGGCCATCGACAAGGGTGAGCGCGTGTCGTTCATCCAGCCGGTGAAGAACGTCAACCGCACCGTCGGCGCGATGCTCTCGGGCGTGGTGGCGAAGCAGTACGGCCACGAAGGCCTGCCTGACGACACCATCCACATCCAGTTGCAAGGCACCGCCGGCCAGTCCTTCGGCGCCTTCCTGGCGCATGGCATCACGCTGGACCTGGTGGGCGACGGCAACGACTACGTGGGCAAGGGCCTGTCGGGCGGCCGCGTGATCGTGCGCGCTCCGCACGAGTTCCGCGGCGATCCGACTCGCAACATCATCGTGGGCAACACCGTGCTTTACGGCGCGATTGCCGGCGAAGCCTTCTTCAACGGCGTGGCCGGCGAACGCTTCGCGGTGCGCAACTCGGGCGCGTCTGCCGTGGTGGAAGGCACCGGCGACCATGGCTGCGAGTACATGACCGGCGGCACCGTGGTGGTGCTGGGCGGCACCGGACGCAACTTCGCGGCCGGCATGTCGGGCGGCATGGCCTACGTCTATGACGAGGATGGCCTGTTCGACAAGCGCTGCAACACCTCGATGGTGGCACTGGAAACGGTGCTCGCCGCGGCGGACCAGGAGAAGGGCCAGTCCCCGGCCTCCTGGCACAAGGTGGACGGCCAGCGCCAGCTCGACGAAGTCATCCTCAAGGGCCTGATCGAGCAGCACTTCCGCTTCACGGGTTCCGAGCGCGCCAAGGCGTTGCTGGCCGACTGGGCTACCTCGCGCCGCAAGTTCGTCAAGGTCTTCCCGACCGAGTACAAGCGCGCGCTGGGCGAAATGTACGCCAAGGAGCAGGAAGCGAAGGACAGCGACCGTATCGCAGCCTGAGCCGGCCCGGGCTGCGAGCCCGACCAAGCATGAGCGGCGGCGCATCGGCGCCGCCGACCTCACAAGATACTGACCTCACAGCGGGGCCGGCGCAAGCGCCGGTCCCGCCCAGCAAGACCAAGGACGCAACATGGGTAAGGCGACTGGCTTTCTCGAATTTCCGCGCCAGAATGAAGGTTACGAGCCCGTAGCCAAGCGCGTGAAGCACTACAAGGAATTCGTTTTCGCGCTGTCCGACAGCGAAGCGAAGATCCAGGGCGCGCGCTGCATGGACTGCGGCATTCCGTTCTGCAACAACGGCTGCCCAGTCAACAACATCATTCCCGACTTCAACGACCTGGTGTATCGCCAGGACTGGAAGTCGGCAATCGAGGTGCTGCACCAGACCAACAACTTCCCCGAGTTCACGGGCCGCATCTGCCCGGCACCGTGCGAGGCCGCCTGCACGCTGGGCATCAATGAAGCACCGGTCGGCATCAAGTCGATCGAGCACGCCATCATCGACAAGGCCTGGGAAGAAGGCTGGGTTGCCCCGCAGCCGCCCAAGCACAAGACCGGCAAGACCGTTGCGGTGGTCGGTTCCGGTCCCGCCGGCATGGCCGTTGCCCAACAGCTGGCGCGCGCCGGCCACGATGTGACGGTGTTCGAGAAGAACGATCGCATCGGTGGCCTGCTGCGCTATGGCATCCCCGACTTCAAGCTGGAAAAGTGGCTGATCGACCGCCGCATGGAGCAGATGCAGGCCGAAGGCGTGACCTTCCGCGCCGGTGTGATGGTGACCGACGGCGAACTGCCTGCCGGCATCAAGAACTATGCGCGTGAGACTATTTCGGCCCAGGCGCTGCAAGACCAGTTCGACGCCGTCGTGCTGGCGGGTGGCTCCGAAGTGCCGCGCGATCTGCCGGTTCCCGGCCGCGACCTGTCCGGTATTCACTACGCGCTGGAATTCCTGATCCCGCAGAACAAGGAAGTGGCTGGCGACGCGCCTAACGAGATCCGTGCCGAAGGCAAGCACGTCATCGTGATCGGCGGCGGCGATACCGGCTCCGACTGCGTGGGCACCTCGAACCGCCACGGCGCCGAATCGATCGTCCAGTTCGAACTGCTGCCGCAGCCGCCGGAAGAGGAAAACAAGCCGCTGGTGTGGCCGTACTGGCCGATCAAGCTGCGCACTTCATCGTCGCACGATGAGGGCTGCGATCGCGACTGGTCGGTTGCCACCAAGGAATTCATCGGCGAGAACGGCAAGATCACCGCGCTCAAGGCCTGCCGCGTCGAGTGGAAGGACGGCAAGATGCAGGAAGTGCCGGACAGCGAGTTCATCCTCAAGGCTGACCTCGTACTGCTGGCGATGGGCTTCACCAACCCGGTGGGCTCGCTGCTGAGCGCCTTCGGGGTGGACACCGATGCTCGCAAGAACGCCCGTGCCGCGACGGAAGGCGAGCGCGCGTACCACACCAACGTGCCCAAGGTGTTCGCCGCTGGCGACGTGCGCCGCGGCCAGTCGCTGGTGGTGTGGGCGATCCGCGAAGGCCGCCAGGCCGCGCGTTCTGTCGACTCCTTCCTGATGGGACACTCCGAGCTGCCGCGCTAAGGCGCTGCTCTCGTTGCAAGACCCGCCCCGCGCAAGCCGGGCGGGTTTTTTTATTGGCGTCCGGTCAGGCCGGCTGCAGAGCGCGGCCCATCAGCACGGCGTCGGCGCCATAGGCCGACAGCTTGGCGTCGAATGCGTCGTTGGCCGAGGCAATTTTTTCGTACCCGAGTCTGCGCCACCACGGTGCGGCCGATTGCACGGCGATCAGCCGCGACGAGCGCAGCCCGGCGTCCAGCGCCGCCGCGCGGGCGGCTACGTAAAGCCCCTGAGCCAGACCCTTGCCCTGGCCGGCAGGCGCCACCGCCATATCGTGCACGAACCAGGTGAGTGCCGCAGCCGGCTCGGCTGGAGTCCGCCCGGACTCATCACTCGGCTCCCAGTGAGGTTCCAGTACGCCGTCGAGCGGTGGCAGGCTGTCCTGCGGCCACATATGGGTAAACAGATAGGCTGCCAGCGTCTCGTCCTGCCCGGTGCGCGCCGCCACCCAGCAGGTGGCCGGCGACAGCGTCAGCCGGCTGGCCAGAGCGGCGCCGGATTCGAGCAGCATGCCGCGATAGCACTGGGCCTGGATTTCCAGCACGGCAGGCAGGTCGGTGGGCCGCATGGGCCGGAGAATGCATTCGCTCATGGCGGGCGATTATAGAGGGCGTTGCGTGCGGAAGGCATGGCGATGCCGCGCTCGACGCGTCGCAAACCGCGGGAGCAGGGCGCTGCCGGACGGCCCGGTCACTCTCGAAGCCGGCCATGCGCCAGCGTGGCGGCGCAGGCCGGGAAGTTGCTGCATGCCCTCCTCACAGGGTTGTCCCGGCTATGGTTAACGTGGTCTGTGCGGCTCTGGGCAATCTTCGTAGAATGACCTGACAATTAAATCAAAGACTGCCTCGCTAACCCCCCTTTTCAGCCGATAGAGATGCCACCGGCAATGCCTGTGGCCCGGAGGAATTGATGTCCGAAGTGCGCATTTTTTCGCGGCTTTGGCGAGGTAAGGCGATGTTGCTTCACCCCGCTGCAAAGCCGGCTGGTCAGCAGCCCCACTTGCGTGCCAGGCATCCGCTGTTTGTTTCGCCTGTTTTTCGCTTCCCTTGGCAGGGGATGGCATCGCGCGTCGCGTCCCAACTCCGGGTCTTCGCGCTGCTTTGCCTCGCCGGCCTGGTGGCCGGCACCGGCGGCCCCGTCCAGGCGCGGCCGGCAACCCCGCAGGCAACCCCGACCCAGACCGCGTTCACCCGCCCCATATCATTTCCTGTCCGGCCGATCCGCCTGATCGTGCCCTTTCCCGCCGGCGGCGTGCCGGACGCCGTGGCGCGCCTGCTGGCCGAGCGGCTGGCGATACGGCTCGGCGTGCCGGTCGATGTCGATAACCGGCCCGGCGCGGGTGGCACCACCGCGGGCGACGTGGTGGCCAAGGCGAGCTCCGACGGGCATACCTTGTTGTTCCACCAGGCCACCATGCTGATCCAGCCCGGCCTGGAGCCCGTGCCCTATGATGTGGTGCGTGACTTTACGCCGGTGGCGCGCGTGGCCACCATGCCGCTGTTCCTTGTGATCGATGCGCGTCTGCCGATGCGCACACCGCAGCAATGGCTGACGGCGGTCAATGCCAGCCCTGCCGCCTACAGTTATGGCTCCGGCCAGGCCGGTAGCCCTTCGCACCTCTATGCCCAATACGCTGTGCACGGCGTCCCCAACGGGGTGCCGCTGGTAATAGCCAAGGGCGAGGGCGCCGTGGTGCAAGAGATGCTTGCCGGGCGCATCAGCGCCTGTTTCTGCTCGTTTGCCGCGGTACAGGCCCACGTCAAGAATGGCAATTTGCGTCTGCTGGGCGTGACTGGCGTGGCGCGTTCGCAACTCGCGCCCGCCGTGCCGACCCTGCAGGAATCCGGGCTGGACGGCTACGGGGCGGGGGCCTGGTATGGCGTCATTGCCCCGGCCAAGACGCCGCATGCCATCGTGGCGCGGATCGCCAGCGAACTGGACGCGGTGATGGGCGAGCGCGAGGTCCGGGATCGCTTGCTGGCGGCCGGCCTGACACCGTTGCGGGACTCGCCCGAGGCGTTTGCCACAGCGATTCGCTCGGAGTCGATCCAGTGGCAGGTGATCTTGCGGCAGACGGGCGGGCCAACCGAACCCTAGGTGGCGCCTGGTCTGGCGCCGGCACACGTCAAATGTGATGAAACAATTATTTGCGATCCATGGATGTGGATTGCGGCACACTGGCGCGGGCGCCGCTAGGTAGTAGCCCTTATAATGGCGGACTGCCTAACACGGTGCCAACGTGACCGATTCCGCCTCAAACCTCGTCGAGCTCCAGTCCGTCGATTTCGCCTACACGGCGAATGGCAAGCCTATCCTGTCGGGCCTTAGCATGCGCTTCCCGCGCGGCAAGGTGGTGGCCGTCATGGGTGGCTCGGGCTGCGGCAAAACCACCGTGATGCGCCTGATCGGCGGTCAGGTCCGGCCGCAGAAGGGCCAAGTGCTCTTCAATGGCGCCAATATCCCCGCCCTGGACCGCAATGACCTCTATGCCGTGCGGCGCCAGATGGGCATGCTGTTCCAGTTTGGCGCCTTGTTCACCGATCTCTCCGTGTTCGACAACGTTGCCTTCCCGTTGCGCGAACATACCGACTTGCCCGAGTCGATGATCCGCGACCTGGTGCTGATGAAGCTCAACGCCGTCGGCCTGCGCGGCGCGCGCGAGCTGATGCCCTCGGAGATCTCCGGCGGCATGGCGCGCCGGGTTGCGCTGGCGCGCGCGATCGCGCTCGATCCCGCCCTGTTGATGTATGACGAGCCCTTCGCGGGACTCGACCCGATCTCGCTGGGCCTGACCGCGCGCCTGATCCGCAGCCTGAATGACGCGCTGGGCGCCACCACCATCATCGTGTCGCACGACGTCAACGAGACCTTCCTGATCGCCGACTACGTCTATTTCATCGCCAACGGCCGCATTGCCGCCGAAGGCGAGCCCGAGGCCCTGCGCGCTTCGACGGATCCCTTCGTGCACCAGTTCGTCCACGCCGAGCCCGACGGGCCAGTGCCCTTCCACTATCCGGGCCCGTCGCTGGCCGAGGACTTCGCGAGCGGGGCGGGGCGATGATAGGGTTCTTCACAAGCATCGGCTCTGCCGTGCGGCAGTCGGTCATCGGCCTCGGTCATGCCACCCGCATGTTCTTCACAGTGCTAGCGATGTCGCCGGCGCTGCTGCGCCGCTTCCGGCTGGTAAGCGACCAGATTTTCTTCGTCGGCAACCTGTCGCTGGTGATCATCGCGGTATCTGGCCTATTTGTCGGCTTCGTGCTGGGATTGCAGGGCTATTACACGCTAAATCGCTATGGCTCCGAGCAGGCGCTCGGCCTGCTCGTGGCCCTGTCGCTGGTACGCGAACTGGGTCCGGTGGTGACGGCGCTGTTGTTCGCCGGCCGCGCCGGTACGTCGCTCACGGCCGAAATCGGCCTGATGAAGGCCGGCGAGCAGCTCACGGCCATGGAAATGATGGCGGTCAATCCGCTGCAGCGCGTGATCGCGCCGCGCTTCTGGGCTGGCGTGGTGGCCATGCCGGTGCTGGCGGCGATTTTCAGTGCCGTCGGCATCCTCGGCGGCTATGTGGTCGGCGTGCAGATGATCGGCGTCGATGCGGGCGCGTTCTGGTCGCAGATGCAGAACGGGGTCGACGTTCGAAATGACGTGCTGAACGGCGTCATAAAAAGCTTCATTTTTGGCGTCGCGGTGACGTTTATAGCGCTGTACCAGGGCTATCAGGCCAAGCCCACGCCGGAAGGCGTGTCGCGCGCCACCACGCGTACCGTCGTGATTGCCTCGCTAGCCGTGCTGGCGCTGGATTTCCTGCTGACTGCGCTGATGTTCAGCTGACCTGCCGGTGCGGTCGCCGGAGCCGGAGTACTTGAAGAAGAGACGCAGATGAAAAGAAATACACTCGATTTCTGGGTTGGGCTGTTTGTTGTGGCGGGTTTCGTGGCGCTGCTGTTCCTGGCGCTGAAGGCCGGCAACATGAGCTCGCTGTCGTTCCAGGAGACCTACTCGGTACAGGCGCGCTTCGATAATATCGGCGGCCTGAAGCCGCGCGCGCCGGTGAAGAGCGCCGGCGTGGTGGTAGGGCGGGTGGCCGACATCCGCTTCGACGACAAGACCTACCAGGCGACCGTGACGGTCAACCTGGAAAAGCGCTACCAGTTCCCCAAGGACACTTCGGCCAAGATCCTGACCTCCGGCTTGCTGGGCGAGCAATACCTGGGTCTTGAGGCGGGTGGCGATTCCGCCATGCTGGCCGAGGGTTCGCGCATCACAATGACGCAATCGGCCGTGGTGCTGGAAAACCTGATCGGGCAGTTCTTGTATAACAAGGCCGCCGACGCCGGCGCCGGCGGCAACAACGCTGGCGGGGGTGCCGCCGGCGCCGCCAGCGGCGCGGCAGGGGGGCTGAAATGAATGGCAACCGTGTCGCCGCGCGCTGGTGCGCGGGGCGAAATTGGTTGCTGGCAGTGTTGGCAGCGGGTTTGATGGCAGGTTGCGCGAGCGGCCCGACCGCCAACCCGAAAGATCCCCTCGAACCCTTCAACCGGGAAGTCTTCAAGATCAACGACGACTTCGACAAGGGCGTGTTGCGCCCGGTCGCCGAGTTGTACACTGACTTCGTCCCGTCGCCGATCCGTACCGGGATAGACAACGCTTTCTCCAACGTCAGCGATGTCTACTCGGCTGTCAACAACCTGCTGCAGGGCAAGCCCGCCCGCGCCGTGGAAGACACCATGCGCGTGGCCATGAACAGCGTGCTGGGTATCGGCGGCCTGATTGACATCGCCACCCCTGCCGGGCTGCCCAAATACAAGGAAGATTTCGGGCAGACGCTGGGCGTATGGGGCGTGCCGGCCGGACCTTACCTGGTGCTGCCGCTTTTCGGGCCGAGCTCGGTGCGCGATACCGCAGGCATGCTGGTGGACCGCCAGATCGATCCGTCGGCGTACCTCGATCCCGTCTGGCTTCGCAACTCGCTGTTCGGGGTGCGTGTCGTCAACACCCGGGCCTCGCTGCTCGGCGCCTCCAGCCTGATCGAGATGGCGGCGCTCGACAAGTATGCGTTCCTGCGCGACGCCTACCTGCAGCGCCGCGAGTACCAGATCTATGATGGCAACCCGCCGGAGAGCGACGACACCGCGCCGGCAAGCGAGCCGTCCGACACCAGGCAGGAAAACCAGACGCTGCCCACGCCACCGGTGCAGATGCCGGGCGGCATCCGCTTTGGCCGTTGAGTGTGCCGGCCCGCGCGCGTGTCATGGCTGTGAGCGTTGCAACAAATTATGTAAATGTGGCGTCGGAGGTCCTGGCGCTGCGAACTCCCCCGGCTCGCCCGAACTCCAACTCGGCGCGTGACCATTACCGGCCTTGATGCCGGGACACGCAAGGTTGCCGTAGCCCGGTGACCCGTGCGTTCGATTGATAAGGACAAAATGATGCTGAAGCGACTGTTGCTGCCTTTTCTTACCGTGGTTGCCTTTACCGGTGCCGCCCATGCCCAAACGCAGGATGCCAGCACACCCGACGGCCTGGTCAAGGCCGTGGTCGGCGACGTGATGGCCTCCGTCAAGGCGGACAAGGACATGCAGGCCGGGAATATCACCAAGATCTCCGCGCTGGTGGAGCAGAAGATCCTCCCCAACGCGAACTTCCAGAAGACCACGCAGATCGCCATGGGCCGTAACTGGTCCAAGGCCACGCCCGAGCAGCAAAAGCAGATTGCCGACGAGTTCAAGACGCTGCTGATCCGTACCTACTCCGGCGCCATCGCGCAGATTCGCGACCAGACCGTCCAGTTCCGCCCGTACCGCGGCAGCCCGGAGGATACCGACGCCACCATCCGCACCCAGGTCATCAACAAGGGTGAGCCGATCCAGCTGGACTACCGCCTGGAAAAGACACCGCAAGGCTGGAAGGTCTATGACATCAATGTGCTGGGTGCCTGGCTGACCGAGGCCTACAAGGGCAGCTTCAACACGATCGTGGGCCAGCAGGGCGTGGACGGCGTGATCAAGACACTGCAAGACCGCAACCGCCAGCTCGCCAACGCCAAGAACTGACCGGCAAGCCCGCGCAAGGCGCCGCCTCCGGCGCAGCGTGACTGGCCGAACTGTTCTACAATGGGCGCTCCCGCACCCGCGGGAGTGCTTTTTTCCAGACCCGCATCCCCGGACCGCTGCCAGATGCTCTCGCTCGACACCTCGCTGACCAACCGCAACGCCGCCGCCGTGCTGCGTGACGGCTTGGCACGCCTGGCCCAGGGTGAAGCCCGGGTCGACTGCAGCGGCCTGGTCCAGGTCGATTCCGCGGCGGTTGCCGTGCTGCTGGCCTGGCAGCGTGACGCCGCCAGCCGCGGCAAGTCGCTCGAGATTATTGGCGTACCGGCGCAACTCACCGAGCTGGCCGCCCTGTATGGCGTCGAATCCCTGCTGCAACTGGTACCCCAGGCGGGTGCCCAGGGCACGCTAGGCACCCTTTCCCACCGACATTGAACCGGCATCCGTGGCAAGCTGCTGACCTGCGCTTGCTACAGCGATGCCCGGGCGATGGCTCGCGCCACGCCTCGCGCTCAAAGCGGGACTACTCCCGTATCCCCTATAATTCCGGGTTGTTCGACCGTTCCGGCATATAAGGCACGGACAAGACACGGTCGAAGCACCCAGGCGGTCCCCGCCATTTCAAGGAGGCCGGCGTGCGAGGCTGAAAAGCCCGACGCGCCTGCCAAACAGTATCCGGCCATGAAAGCCATCGAACTCAAAGACGTTCGCAAGCGCTACCGCAACCTGCAGGCACTGAAGGGCGTCAGCTTCACCGTCGAGCGCGGCGAATTCTTCGGCCTGCTCGGCCCCAACGGTGCAGGCAAGACCACGCTGATCTCCATCCTGGCGGGCCTGAACCGCGCCGATTCCGGCAGCGTCAGCGTGCTCGGCCACGACGTGGTGTCCGATTACCGCCTGGCGCGGCGCATGCTGGGCGTGGTGCCGCAGGAGCTGGTCTTCGATCCCTTCTTCACCGTGCGCGAGACGCTGCGCCTGCAGTCCGGCTATTTCGGCCTGACCCGCAACGACGACTGGATCGACGAGATCATGGCCAACCTGGATCTCACCAACAAGGCCGACGCCAATATGCGCCAGCTTTCCGGCGGCATGAAGCGGCGCGTGCTGGTGGCCCAGGCCCTGGTGCACCGGCCGCCGGTCATCGTGCTCGACGAGCCGACCGCCGGGGTCGACGTGGAACTGCGCCAGACCCTGTGGAAGTTCATCTCGCGCCTGAATCGCGAGGGCCACACCATCATTCTCACCACGCACTACCTGGAAGAAGCCGAGGCGTTGTGCGATCGCATCGCCATGCTCAAGTTCGGCGAGGTGGTGGCGCTGGACCGCACCAGCAACCTGCTGAGCCAATTCGCAGGGCTGCAGCTGGTGCTGACGTTCTCCAGGGGCGCGCTGCCCGCCGCGCTTGAACCGCTGCGCATGCCCGCCAACCCCGGCGAGCGCGCGGTACGGCTGCGGCTGTCGGGTTATCCGGCGGTGGAGCCGATCCTGGCCGCCTGCCGCGAGGCCGGTTGCGAGATCGAAGACATGGAAATCAACAAGGCCGACCTGGAGGACGTGTTCGTGCAGATTATGCGGCGCGAAGGCCACATGCCGGGCGCACTGCCGGATACCGCGGTGGAGGCCGCAGCATGAAGATGCCAACCGAATTCGACGGCACCCAAGACGCCATCAACACGCACCTCGCACCGATGGCGGTGGGTGGCCTGGTGGGCTTCCGCACCCTTCTTTACAAGGAAGTGCTGCGCTTCTGGAAGGTCAGCTTCCAGACCGTGGCGGCGCCGGTGCTGACCGCGATCCTGTATCTGCTGATTTTCGGCCACGTGCTGGAAAACCGCGTGAAGGTGTACGACCAGATCAGCTATACCGCCTTCCTGGTGCCGGGCCTGGTGATGATGAGCGTGCTGCAGAATGCCTTCGCCAACAGCTCGTCGTCGCTGATCCAGTCCAAGATCACCGGCAACCTGGTGTTCATCATGCTCCCGCCGCTGTCGCACTGGGAAATGTTTGGTGCCTACGTGGTGGCTTCCACCGTGCGCGGCCTGGCCGTGGGCCTGGGCGTGCTGCTGGTGACGGCCTGGTTCGCCAACCTGCATTTCGCCAATATCGGCTGGATCCTGCTGTTTGCCTTGCTGGGCGCGGCGATCCTTGGCACGCTGGGGCTGATCGCGGGAATCTGGGCCGAGAAGTTCGACCAGCTCGCGGCCTTCCAGAACTTCCTGATCATGCCGGCGACCTTCCTCTCCGGCGTGTTCTACTCGATCCACTCGCTGCCTCCCTTCTGGCAGGCGGTGTCGCACGCGAACCCGTTCTTCTACATGATCGACGGCTTCCGCTACGGCTTTTTCGGCGTCTCCGACGTGGCGCCGGCCTTCAGTCTCGCAGTAGTGGGTACAGCTTTCGTGGTGCTCGCGGCGATAGCGCTGCAGCTGCTCAAGAGCGGCTACAAGCTGCGCCACTGAGGGGGCGTCTGCCCCGCCGAACCCACAAGCGAACCGACGCGACACACAGAGAAACAAAGCGAAAAGACAATCATGCTGCCTACACCCCAACAAGTCAGGGACTACATCGCCCAAGGCCTCTCCTGCGAACACCTGGAAGTGGAAGGCGACGGCCAGCACTTCTTTGCCACCATCGTCAGCGCCGAATTCGACGGCAAGCGCCTGATCCAGCGGCACCAGCAGGTCTATGCCGCGCTGGGCGATCGCATGCGCGCCGAGATCCACGCGCTGTCGATGAAGACGCTGACGCCGGCCGAGTGGCAGGCGCAGGCGGGCCAGGCCAAGTAAGACGGACCAACAAGCTGGCCGCCCGACAGGCCGGACGTGACAAGCAGGTCGTCCCGCAACGCGGCGGCCTCGGGTACCAGATGCCGCGATTGTGCGTTTTGAGGCACAGGCGGAAGCGAAATGAATGACGCCGGACGCCTTTGGGCAGCCGGCCTGAAACGACTGAACATGGACAAACTCGAGATCCAGGGCAATGGCCCGTTGCGAGGCGAGATCCGCGTCTCCGGCGCCAAGAACGCTGCGCTGCCGATCCTGTGCGCAGGGTTGCTTACGGCCGATACCGTTACGCTGGACAATGTGCCCAACCTGCAGGACGTGCGCACCACGCTCAAGCTGCTGCGCCAGATGGGCGTGAAGGCGGAGCAGGACGGCGCGCGCGTCACGCTGAATGGCGCCGACGTGAATTCGCCCGAGGCTCCCTACGAGCTGGTCAAGACCATGCGCGCCTCGATCCTGGTGCTGGGTCCGCTGGTGGCGCGCTTCGGCGAGGCGCGCGTATCGCTGCCCGGCGGCTGCGCCATTGGCGCGCGCCCGGTCGACCAGCACATCAAGGGCTTGCAGGCCATGGGCGCCGAGATCAGCATCGAGCACGGCTTTATCCATGCCCGCGCCAGCCGCCTGAAGGGCGCGCGCGTGGTCACCGACATGATCACCGTGACCGGCACCGAGAACCTGCTGATGGCCGCTACCCTGGCCGACGGCGAAACCGTGCTGGAAAACGCCGCGCGCGAGCCGGAAGTGACCGATCTTGCCAACCTGCTGGTCAAGATGGGCGCCCGCATCGAAGGCATCGGCACCGACCGCCTGGTGGTGCAGGGCGTGGAACGCCTGCACGGTGCGAGCCACGCCGTGATCGCCGACCGCATCGAGGCCGGCACCTTCCTGTGCGCTGCCGCCGCCACGCTTGGCGATGTGGTGCTGCGCGGCGTGCAGCCCGGCATCCTGGACACCGTGCTCGACAAGCTGCGCGAAGCCGGCGCCACCATCGAAACCGGTGACGACTGGATCCGTTTGCAGATGGCCCGGCGCCCGCAGGCGGTGAGTTTCCGCACTTCCGAGTACCCGGCCTTCCCGACCGACATGCAGGCGCAGTTCATGGCGCTGAACAGTGTCGCCAACGGCGTGGCCCGCATTACTGAAACCATTTTCGAAAACCGCTTCATGCACGTGCAGGAGCTCAACCGGCTGGGCGCCGATATCGCGGTCGAAGGCAATACCGCGGTTGTCACCGGCGTGCCCCGGCTGTCCGGCGCCAAGGTGATGGCGACCGATCTGCGTGCCTCCGCCAGCCTGGTGATCGCCGGGCTGGTCGCCGAGGGCGAAACCGTGATCGATCGCATCTACCACCTGGACCGCGGCTACGACCGCATGGAAGACAAGCTGTCGGCCGTGGGCGCCAAGATCCGCCGCATCGCCTGAGCGCGCAAGAAAAGACACAAGGACGCAGATGAGCCCCTCCCCGACCCAGTTGACGCTGGCCCTCTCCAAGGGCCGGATCTTCACCGAAACCATGCCGCTGCTGGAAGCGGCCGGCATCCACGTCACCGAGGATCCGGAAACCTCGCGCAAGCTGATCCTGCCCACCTCCGATCCGGACGTGCGCGTCATCATCGTGCGCGCCTCGGATGTGCCGACCTACGTGCAATATGGCGCGGCCGATTTCGGCGTGGCCGGCAAGGACGTGCTGATGGAACACGGCATGGCCGGGCTGTATGCGCCGATCGACCTGAATATCGCCAAGTGCCGCATGTCGGTGGCGACCTCGGCCGGTTTCGACTACGCCAGCGCCGTGCGCCAGGGTGCGCGGCTGGCCGTGGCCACCAAATATGTGCAGACCGCGCGCGAGCACTTCGCCAAGAAGGGCGTGCACGTGGACCTGATCAAGCTGTATGGCTCGATGGAACTCGGGCCCCTGGTGGGACTGGCCGACGCCATCGTCGATCTGGTCAGCACCGGCGGGACCTTGCGCGCCAACAACCTGGTCGAAGTGGAAGAGATCGTGCAGATATCGTCGCGCCTGGTAGTCAACCAGGCTGCCCTCAAACTCAAGCGTGAGCGGCTAGCCCCGATTCTCGACGCGTTTGAACGGGCCTCCGCCGCGCTGGTGTGATGCCGCGCGAGCAGGGCCTGGGGAATGGAGTCATGAACGAAAATTCTATGGAAAACCTGGAAATCCGCCGGCTGGATTCGACCGAGCCGCGCTTCGCGGCCGAGCTGCGCGAGGTGCTGGCCTTCGAAGCCGGTGAAGACGAAGCGATCGATCGAGCCGTCGCGCAGATCCTCGCCGATGTAAAGACCCGCGGCGATGCCGCGGTGCTGGAGTACACGCTGCGTTTCGATCGCGTCGATGCCGGCGCCATGGGCGCGCTGGAAGTGTCGCCGGCCAAGCTCGAGGCCGCGCTCGACGAACTCGAGCCCAAACGCCGCGCTGCGCTGGAAACCGCGGCGGCGCGCGTGCGCGCTTACCACGAGAAGCAGAAGATCGAGTGCGGCAGCCATAGCTGGGAGTACACCGAGTCCGACGGCACCGTGCTGGGGCAAAAGGTGACTCCGCTGGACCGCGTCGGCATCTACGTGCCGGGCGGCAAGGCGGCGTATCCGTCGTCCGTGCTGATGAACGCGATTCCCGCACGCGTGGCCGGCGTCAAGGAAGTCATCATGGTCGTGCCCACGCCGGGCGGCGTGCGTAACGAACTGGTGCTGGCCGCGGCGCAGATCGCCGGCGTGGACCGCGTGTTCACCATCGGTGGCGCCCAGGCGATCGGGGCGCTGGCCTACGGCACCGCCACGCTGCCCCAGGTCGACAAGATCGTCGGCCCGGGCAACGCCTATGTGGCGGCGGCCAAGCGCCGCGTGTTCGGCACCGTCGGCATCGACATGATCGCCGGCCCATCCGAGATCCTGGTGATCTGCGACGGCACCACCGACCCCGACTGGGTGGCGATGGACCTGTTCTCGCAGGCCGAGCATGACGAACTCGCGCAATCCATCCTGCTGTGCCCGGACTCCAACTACCTGGCCCAGGTGGAGGAAAGCATCCACCGGCAGCTCGAGTCCATGCCGCGCCGCGACGTGATCCGTGCCTCGCTGTCCGGGCGCGGGGCGCTGATCCGGGTACGCGATATGGACGAGGCTTGCGAGATTGCCAACGCGATCGCGCCGGAGCACCTGGAGATTTCCGCCGAGAACCCGCGCCACTGGGCCGAGAAGATCCGCCACGCCGGCGCCATTTTCCTGGGCCGCTATACGAGCGAGTCGCTGGGCGACTACTGCGCCGGGCCGAATCACGTGCTGCCCACCTCGCGCACCGCGCGCTTCTCGTCGCCGCTGGGCGTGTACGACTTCCAAAAGCGCTCGAGCCTGATCGAGGTGAGCGAGCAGGGCGCGCAGATGCTAGGCCAGATCGCCGCCGAGCTGGCCTACGGCGAAGGCTTGCAGGCACACGCCCGCAGCGCCGAATACCGCCTCAGGCGCAACTGAGGCAAAAGCGGCCGGCGCCCGGGTTTGTCCGGGAGCCGGCCAGAAACCACCGACCCAAGTCGACCCAAGAGGTAAATTCCATGTCCGTAGTGCAGCCTTCCCTGATCGAACGCATCATCCGTGACGACGTACGCGCCATGGGCGCCTACCATGTGCCGGATTCGCACGGTCTGGTAAAGCTGGACGCGATGGAGAACCCCTACCGCCTGCCCGACGCACTGCGCGACAAACTGGCCGCGCGGCTGGCCGAGGTAGCGCTCAACCGCTATCCGGTGCCCAGCAGCGAAGCGCTGCGCGCGCGCCTGAAGACGGTGATGGACGTGCCGGCGAGCATGGATGTGCTGCTAGGCAACGGCTCGGACGAGATCATCAGCATGCTGGCGCTGGCGGTGGCCAAGCCGGGCGCCAAGGTGCTGGCACCGGTGCCAGGCTTTGTCATGTACGCCATGTCGGCCCAGTTCGCCGGGATCGAATTCGTCGGCGTGCCGCTCAACGCGGACTTCACGCTGGACCGCGCCGCCATGTTGGCGGCAATGGCCGAGCACCAGCCCGCCATCGTCTACCTGGCCTACCCGAACAATCCCACCGGCAACCTGTTCGACGCGGCCGATATGGAAGCCATCGTGCGCGCCGCTCAGGGCGAGGTCTGCCAGAGCCTGGTGGTGGTTGACGAAGCCTACCAGCCGTTTGCCCAGGACACCTGGATGCCGCGCCTGGCCGAGTTCGGCAACCTGTTGGTGATGCGCACCGTTTCCAAGCTGGGCCTGGCCGGCATCCGGCTGGGCTACCTGGCCGGCGCGCCGGAGTGGCTGTCGCAGATCGACAAGGTGCGCCCGCCGTACAACGTCAATGTGCTGACCGAGGCCACGGCGCTGTTCGTGCTCGAGCATGTCGATGTGCTCGACCAGCAGGCCGCGCAACTGCGTGCCGAGCGCGCCACCGTGGCCGATGCCCTGGCAGCGTTGCCGGGCGTGACGGTGTTTCCCAGCGCGGCCAATTTCCTGCTGGTGCGCGTGGCGGATTCCGCTCGTGTGTTCGAGGGCGTGCTTGCGCGCAAGGTATTGATCAAGAACGTGGGTAAAATGCACCCATTGCTGGCCAACTGTCTGCGCGTCACGGTCAGCACTCCCGAAGAGAACGCGCAATTTCTCGCTGCCTTCCAGGCGGCGTTGCAGGATTAACACCATGCGTGTTGCAGAGGTCACCCGCAATACATCGGAAACGCAGATCCGCGTTTCGTTGAATCTCGATGGCACCGGCCGCCAGAAACTGGCGTCCGGCGTGCCGTTCCTCGACCACATGCTGGATCAGATTGCCCGCCATGGCATGTTCGACCTCGAAGTCGAAGCCAGCGGCGATACCCATATCGATGACCACCACACGGTGGAAGACGTCGGCATCGCGCTCGGCCAGGCGGTCGCCAAGGCCATCGGCGACAAGAAAGGCATCACCCGCTACGGCCATAGCTATGTGCCGCTGGACGAATGCCTGTCGCGCGTGGTGATCGACTTCTCCGGCCGTCCCGGCCTGGAATTCCACGTACCGTTCACCCGCGCTCGGGTGGGCAGCTTCGACGTCGACCTCACCATCGAGTTCTTCCGCGGCTTCGTCAATCATGCCGCGGTGACGCTGCATATCGACAACCTGCGCGGCATCAATGCCCACCACCAGTGCGAAACCGTGTTCAAGGCCTTCGGCCGGGCGTTGCGCATGGCGGTGGAAATGGACCCCCGCGCGGGCAACACGATTCCGTCGACCAAGGGCACCCTCGTCGGCTGAACCTCGCCGACGCGCTACCTCTCGCGTGCCGGTGCGTACGTTCTGCTGCGCCGGCGAAAACTTTCGATCAACGCGGTACTTACGCGACATTAGCGCGACATTCGCCCAACCCGATGGATACGCTTAAGTCGTTCATTTCGCTGCTGGCGCTGATCAACCCGATCGGGGCGATTCCGTTCTTCATCAGCCTGACCACCCAGCAGACTGAAGAAGAAAAGCGGCATACCATCAAGATCGCGTCGATCTCGGTGGCGACGGTGGTAGGCATCTCCGCCTTGCTGGGCCAGCAGATCATCGAGTTCTTCAATATCTCGGTGGCCTCGCTGCAGGTGGGCGGGGGCCTCATCATGATCATGATGGCGATGAACATGCTGAACGCCCAGACCGGCCGCACCAAGGCGACGCCCGAGGAAGAGGACGAGGCGGAAGCCAAGGCCAGTATCGCGGTAGTGCCGCTGGCGCTGCCCTTGCTGACCGGGCCCGGTTCGATCAGCACGGTGATCGTCTATGCCGGCAAGACCCAGCACTGGTACCAGTTGCTGATTCTGGTCGGGATCGGGATCGCGCTTGGCGCAGTGGTATATATAGTGTTCCGCGCCGCGGACCCGATCGCGCGTGTGATCGGGCGCACCGGCATCAATATCGGCACGCGCCTGATGGGGCTGATCCTGTCGGCGCTGGCCGTAGAATTCATTGTGGACGGGCTGAAGACATTGTTGCCTGTTTTGAAATCATGACTACCATAGCAATTGTGGATTACGGCATGGGCAACCTGCGCTCGGTAGCGCAGGCCTTGCGTGCCGCGGCGCCGGAAGCGGACGTGCAGGTGGTGGACCAGCCGGAGGCGATCCGCGCGGCGGACCGCGTGGTGCTGCCCGGCCAGGGTGCGATGCCCGACTGCATGAGCGCACTGGGCGCCTCGGGCCTGCAACAGGCCGTGATCGAGGCCGCCGCCAGCAAGCCGATGCTGGGAGTGTGCGTTGGCGAACAGATGCTGTTCGACTTCAGCAAGGAAAGTAGAACGGACGGTGGCCGCACGCCCTGCCTGGGCCTCTTGCCCGGCGAGGTGATCCGCTTCGAACTGGAAGGCATGACCCAGCCGGACGGTTCGCGCTACAAGGTGCCGCAGATGGGCTGGAACCGCGTGAAGCAAACGCGCCCCCATCCGCTGTGGGCTGGCATCCCCGATGAAAGCTGGTTCTATTTCGTGCACAGCTACTACGTGCATGCGCAGGATCCGGCGCATATTGCCGGCGAAACGGAATATGGTGCCTTATTTACGAGCGCGGTAGCGCGCGATAATATTTTTGCCACGCAGTTCCACCCGGAAAAGAGCGCCGCCATGGGCTTGCAGCTGTACCGGAACTTCGTGCACTGGAATCCCTGAATGTCGATAGTGGCTTTTTGGGGACAGGGCTGACCGGCTACGCTGGCTAGTTCAACTTTCTCTTTCACTCAAACACGCTCGTCACACTTATGTTGCTCATTCCGGCCATCGACCTGAAGGACGGTCAATGTGTACGCCTTAAACAAGGCGACATGGACCAGGCCACCGTCTTTTCCGAAGATCCCGCCGCCATGGCACGTCACTGGGTGGAGCAGGGCGCACGGCGCCTGCACCTGGTCGACCTCAATGGTGCGTTCGTGGGCAAGCCCCGCAATGAAGCTGCCATCAAGGCCATCATCGCCGAGGTGGGCGATGAGATCCCGATCCAGCTCGGCGGCGGCATCCGCGACCTGAACACCATCGAGCGCTGGCTCGACGGCGGCCTGTCGTACGTCATCATCGGCACGGCGGCGGTCAAGAACCCCGGGTTCCTCAAGGACGCCTGCACGGCGTTCGGCGGCCACATCATCGTCGGCCTCGATGCCCGTGAAGGCAAGGTCGCCACGGATGGCTGGAGCAAGCTGACCGGCCACGAGGTTGCCGACCTCGCGCGCAAGTACGAGGACTACGGCGTGGAAGCCATCATCTACACCGACATCGGCCGCGACGGCATGCTGCAGGGCATCAACATCGATGCCACCGTCAAACTGGCGCAGTCGGCAACGATCCCGGTGATCGCCAGCGGCGGGCTGCACAACCTCACCGATATCGAACGCCTGTG
Organism: Cupriavidus sp. F041; assembly: GCF_057814235.1. Classification (NCBI taxonomy): domain Bacteria; kingdom Pseudomonadati; phylum Pseudomonadota; class Betaproteobacteria; order Burkholderiales; family Burkholderiaceae; genus Cupriavidus; species Cupriavidus sp. F041. Next base: position 3,819,843 of record NZ_JBVASY010000002.1, on the reverse strand, counting down.
CAGCGTGCAAAAGGACGGCGTCGAAGGCGTCATCTGCGGCCGCGCGATCTATTCGGGCGATCTCAATTTCGCCGAAGCCCAGGCGCTTGCCGACAAGCTCGGCGCCGAGCAGTAAGACAACGCGCCTTGCGCGCGACAATTGCAGCCACCGGCGCCCCCGCAAGGGCAGGCGCCGTGGCGGGCAAGGAATCTCATGCTAGCCAAACGTATCATCCCCTGCCTCGACGTGACCAACGGGCGGGTGGTCAAGGGTGTCAACTTCGTCGAATTGCGTGACGCTGGCGACCCGGTCGAGATCGCCCGCCGCTATGACGAGCAGGGCGCCGATGAAATCACTTTTCTCGACATCACCGCGACCAGCGACGGGCGCGACCTGATCCTGCACATCATCGAGGCGGTCGCCTCCCAGGTCTTTATCCCGCTGACGGTGGGCGGCGGCGTGCGCGCCGTGGAAGACGTGCGGCGCCTGCTCAATGCCGGCGCGGACAAGATCAGCGTCAATTCCTCGGCCATCGCCAACCCGCAACTGGTGTCGGACGCCACGGCGCGCTACGGCTCGCAGTGCATCGTCGTCGCGATCGACGCCAAACGCAGTTCCGCGCCAGGCGAGCCGGCACGCTGGGAGGTCTTCACCCATGGCGGGCGCAAGGCCACCGGGCTGGACGCCGTGGCATGGGCGTGCGAGATGGCCACCCGCGGCGCGGGCGAACTGCTGCTCACCAGCATGGACCGCGACGGCACCAAGAGCGGCTTCGATCTCGAACTCACCCGCGCCGTCAGCGATGCGGTGTCCATCCCGGTGATCGCCTCGGGCGGCGTGGGCGGATTGCAGGACCTGGCCGACGGCATCAAGCTGGGGCACGCCGATGCGGTGCTGGCCGCCAGCATCTTCCACTACGGCCAGCACACCGTTGGCGAAGCAAAAGCATTCATGGCCCGCGAGGGCATTCCGGTGCGGATCTGAACACGGCGAACCGATATGGCAAAGAAGTGGCTCAACAAGGTTAAGTGGGACGACAACGGCCTGGTGCCGGTGATTGTCCAGGAAGTCGGCTCGAACGACGTGCTGATGTTCGCGTTCATGAACCGCGAGGCGCTGCAGCGCACCGTGGAGATCGGCGAGGCCGTGTTCTGGTCTCGCTCGCGCAAGCGCTTGTGGCACAAGGGCGAGGAATCCGGCCACGTGCAAAAGGTGCATGAAATCCGCCTCGATTGCGACGAAGACGTGGTCTTGCTCAAGGTCACGCAGAACGACGGCATCGCCTGCCATACCGGGCGCCACTCCTGCTTCTTCCAGAAGTTCGATGGCGACGCCGACAACGGGGACTGGCAGACCGTTGAGCCCGTGCTCAAGGATCCGTCCACCATTTACGCAGCCAAGCCATGAGCGACGCACAGTTGAGCAGCGCGGATATGCTGGCGCGCCTGGCCAGCGTGCTGGAATCGCGCAAGCCCGAGAACGGCGGCGATCCGGATAAATCCTATGTGGCACGCCTGTTCCACAAGGGCGACGACGCCATTCTGAAGAAGATCGGCGAGGAAGCCACCGAAACTGTGATGGCCGCTAAGGATGCCCGCGCGGCGGGGCTGAGCCAGGAGTCGGTCTCCAAGGTGGTGTACGAGGTGGCCGATCTCTGGTTCCATAGCATGGTGCTTCTGTCCCGCTTCGGCATGCAGCCGGCCGACGTGGTCAACGAACTGGCCCGCCGCGAAGGTTTGTCCGGCCTGGAAGAAAAAGCCCAGCGCAAGGCCGACGGCAGCTGAATCCCGCACTAGCCGGCCTGGCCGGCGAGGCGCATCTGGACTGGACGGGCAGGTATCGGACGGCAACCAGCAGCCACCAGGAGCAAGCACGAGATGGGAGAGGTGATCACCACGGACTACGACCGGCTCGCCAGCCTTCGCAAGCTGACGCACATTCTTTATGCGTTGTACGCCATTTTCTGGCTGACCGGCGGCATTACCGCGCTGATTGCCATCGTGATTGGCTACGTCAAGCGCGACGACACCCAGGGCACGCTCTACGCCTCGCACTTTGCCTGGCAGATCCGGTCCTTCTGGTGGTCGGTGGCATGGGCGATCCTCGGCGGCATGCTGTTTGTCACAGTGTTCCTGATACCGCTGGCTTTTGCCGTGTGGGGCGTATTGTCCTTATGGATGTTGTATCGTATCGTCAAGGGCTGGCTCTACCTGAACGACAGTAAGCCGATGTACCCGGATCAGCGTTTTTGATAGCCAGCGGACCGGTGGCGGTCCGGCCAAGGCGGTCCGGACATGCCTGAAAGGCAGGCGGATGGCCGGCAAGGCCACCCGCCAGCACTGACATAGCGGCAAAAATGCGCCTGAGTTGCTGCGCGCAATGAAATTTTCATGAATCCACAGCAAAATTGCCTCTTCTGCCGGATCGTGGCCGGTCAGCTTCCGTCGCGCAAAGTTTACGAAGATGACGAAATGCTGGCTTTCCACGATATCCACCCGAAAGCCCCGGTACACTTCCTGCTCATTCCCAAGTCGCATGTCGATTCGCTGGCCGATTGCGGACCCGGTGAAAGCGCGGTGCTTGCTAAAATGATGTTGAAGGTGCCGGAGTTGGCGCGCGCGGCAGGCTGTGGCAACGGTTTCCGGACGGTCATCAATACCGGTCCGGATGGCGGGCAGGAGGTGTATCACCTCCATCTGCACGTGCTTGGCGGTCCGCGTGACCAGTGGAAGGTGCAGCTGCCGTAAAGACCTGGCAGCCAACCCATGCAGGACCGGAGGCCGCGTGGCCTCCGGTCAGATGCCGTGCCGGCAACCGTCGCCCGGCACGGCCTTCAGTGACGGAACAACGAGCCGGGGTGGCATGGCGCCGCCCCCGGCTTCATCAGGAGCAGAAAATGGGTTCGTTTAGCATTTGGCACTGGCTCATCGTGCTGGTGATCGTCATGCTGGTTTTTGGCACCAAGAAGCTGCGCAACATCGGCCAGGACCTGGGCGGTGCCGTGAAAGGCTTCAAGGATGGCATGAAGGACGCCAACGGTAATCCGGTTGACGCACCGGCCGCGCCCTCCAAGGAACTGCGCGACGCCACCACCATCGACGTCGAAGCCAAGGAAAAGTCGCGCCAGCAGTGAGCGCGCGTCAACTCTTGTCAACACGCCTGATGCCTTTCTTCCTGGCAGCAATGCCAAGCCGGCCATGCCCGCCGCGCCGCGCCCGTCCGCGTGATGGCTTATGCGCGGGCCCGGGCGGCCGTTGCGGCGGCCCGGCCGTTCGCCGTGGCTGCGGCTTCTTCCTTCCGAACCTCGCATGATCGATCTCGGCATTTCAAAGCTTGCACTGATCGGCGCGGTGGCGCTGGTGGTGATCGGTCCCGAACGGCTGCCGAAGGTGGCGCGCACGGTCGGCGCACTGGTCGGCCGCGCGCAGCGCTATATCAATGATGTGAAGGCGGAAGTCAGCCGCGAGGTCGAACTCGACGAACTGCGCAAGATGCGCACGGAATTCGAGGACGCCGCGCGCGATGTCGAGCGCACCATCCACAAGGAAGTGCACGAGCACACCCAGTCCCTGAACGATGCGCTGACCGGTACGGATTCCGGCGTGCACGACGGGGCCAGCCAGGGCAGCGGCTACGTGCCATCCTGGGACACGGCGCACAAGGTCCATAACGGCCGCAAGAGCTGGCGCGTCAAGCAAGGCGCGCGGCCCGTGTGGTACAAGCGCCAGCACAATGTACGCGTGTGGGCGCAATCCGGCGCCGCGCGTGTCAAGCGCCACCGTCCCGCCACAGGTCCCGCCCGCTCATTCTTCGAGTGAGCATGATGGAGCCTGTCCACACGCCGCTACCCGGCCGGCCGTCGCTGTCGTGCGTTCCGACTTGCGCGCCGTGCCGTTGTATCGCCAATGATTTCTCGATGCCAGCCAGCCCGGCTGAGCGGTCCACGCCATGAGCGACTCCCGTTCCCAAGATCCCCAAGACCCGCAAGACGAAGCGCAGCAGGAAACCTTCATCTCTCACCTGGTGGAGTTGCGCTCGCGTATCGTCAAGGCGGCGTCAGGCGTGATCCTGGTGTTCCTCGGCCTGATCTACTGGGCACCGAACATCTTCAACCTGTTTGCCCGGCCCTTGATGGAATCGCTGCCCAAGGGCGGCCGGATGATCGTCACCGATGTCACCGGCTCGTTCTTCGTGCCCATGAAGGTCACGTTGCTGGTGGCTTTCCTGATCGCGCTGCCCTGGGTGCTCTACCAGGTCTGGCAGTTCGTTGCGCCCGGCTTGTACCAGCATGAGAAGCGATTGATCGTTCCGCTGGTAAGCAGCAGCTATATTCTGTTTATCTGCGGCGTGGCGTTTGCCTATTTCCTGGTGTTCCCCACTGTGTTCCATTTTATGGCGCACTACAACGCGCCGCTGGGGGCGGAGATGTCGACCGACATCGATAAATACCTCAGCTTCGCCATGACCATGTTCCTGGCCTTCGGCATCACCTTCGAGGTGCCGGTGGTGGTGATCGTGCTGGTGCGCTTTGGTGTGGTCGAACTGGAAAAGCTCAAGCAGATCCGCCCCTACGTGATCGTGGGCGCTTTCGTGATTGCCGCCGTGGTGACGCCGCCGGATGTGTTGTCCCAACTGCTGCTGGCGGTACCGCTGGTCGCGCTATATGAACTGGGGCTGATCATGGCCCGATTCACCGCGCGGCCGGTTGCGGCGGACGCTCCGGCCAGCGAAGCGCAGCCGGACTAACTGTAGCGACCACTAGCTTAAGGGAAAGCTCGGCGACGTGACTTTTGCACCAAAATGGGGAAAGTAACCCCTCGTGCTGTTGCGACATCACAACAAAATCCGTCCGTATCCATGGTTTACGACGAAAAAGCCTTCTGGCGGCCGGGGGGGCTGACCCATAATACGCAACAGACGTGAAGGTAAATGCGTCGCCCAAGCACTTGGGCAAGCCAAGATTTCCCAATCAGTTGACAAGGAAAGTGTCGATATGAAGATGAAACTGTTTGCAGCCGCTGTAGCTGCCCTGGCCGCTGGTGGTGCGTATGCCCAATCGAGCGTGACCCTGTACGGCGTGGTTGATGCTGGTATTGAATACACCAACAAGAACGCTACGAACGCAGCTCACAACAACAGCAACAACCTGTGGGCCATGCAATCGGGCAACCAATCCGGTTCGCGTTGGGGCCTGCGTGGCGTGGAAGATCTGGGCGGCGGCCTGAAGGGCATCTTCGTCCTGGAAAGCGGCTTCAGCATTGATGACGGTAAGTCGGCTCAAGGCAGCCGCCTGTTCGGTCGTGCCGCCTACGTCGGCCTGCAGAGCCAGTACGGCCAGCTGACCCTGGGCCGCCAGCAGACCACGTTCTATGATTTCGGCCTGGTCTACGATCCGATGGCCATTTCGACCCGTTACGGCATCACCGCACAGGCTCCGGAATACGCTACGCGTGCTGACAATGCTGTCAAGTACACCGGTACTTTCGGTGGCCTGACCACTTCGGCCTTCTACAGCTTCACCAACAACGGCAACGAAACCGCCGGTAACTTCACCAATGGCCGCGAATACGGCTTCCTGGCAAGCTACGCTGCTGGTCCGTTCTCGGTTGGTGCAGCCTATGACCAGTCGAACAACACCGGCGTCGGCACGGCCAGCTCGCAGCTGATCCGTCGCGCCACCATCGCTGGTACCTACGCGTTCGGCCCGGCCAAGATCTACGCTGGCTACCGCTACGCTCACGCTTACAACAACGCGTCGCTGCCGGGTGCTTCCGGTGCGCAGAACACCGCGTCGAACTTGGGCTGGGCTGGTGTGGGCTATCAGCTGACCCCGGCTCTGTCGCTGTCGGGCGCCGCTTACTACCAGAACCTGCGTAACGCTTCGGCTAACCCGTGGCAGTTCGTGACGACCGCCGACTACGCGCTGTCGAAGCGTACCGACGTGTACGCCTCGGCTACGTACATCCTGAACAAGGGCACCAATTCGGCACTGGGCGTGAATGGTTTCAACGACCAGCAATCCGCAACCGGTTCGTTCGTCCAAACTGGTGGCAACCAGTTCGGCGGCGTGGTTGGTGTTCGCCACAAGTTCTAATTTAGCGCGGGCGTAAGCTCGCACTAGATTGACTTGAAAACAAAACGCTGGCATCCGCAAGGATGCCGGCGTTTTGTTATTTTGTGTGGTCGCTGGTCAGGGCGCAGTGGCAATGGGGGCAGCCCGCGACATCGTGCTGCCAAGTCGTGGTCCGGTATCGTCTCGGTGGTGTTTTGCCGCGTCCATCGTTGGTCTCGTCGCATTGCATTGCTGCTTGCGGATTGCCGGCTGGCGATCGGCGGCGCGGCCTTGCGCAGTCCTCGCGCGCCGCCGAACATCGCCCGATGTAGTCATCGGAGTCATCCGTCGATTGCCTCTTGTCATCAGTCGCACGGTCAAGGCCGTCTTGCTGGGTCGCCTGACGCAGTACTGGGTACGCTTGCCAGGGTCCAAACTATCACATGTTTGACGCGTCCGCCCCAGCAACAAAAACCCCGCCACAAAGGGCGGGGTCTGGTGAAACAGTGTGCTGTCCGGGGATTCTGGCTGGCTTACTCTTCCTCATCCAACGGTAGCGCGCGGCGCGGCGGTGGCGGCCGCTTGCCGATCATCACCGTCAGTTCGGTCGGCTTGCCACGACGCACAACCCTCATCTTCACCTCCGCGCCAGGTTTGAGCTGGGCGATGGCGTTGAGCAGGGCGGTGGTGTCGCTAATGCCTTGCCCATCCACCGAGACCAGCACATCGCCCGGCTTCACGCCCGCCTTGTCGGCCGGGCCGCCCTGGACCACGGCCGCGATCAGCGCGCCTTCCTTGGCGTCGAGGCCGAACGACTCGGCGATCTCGGGTGTCATGTCCTGCGGCTCCACGCCAATCCAGCCGCGCGTCACCGAACCGGTCGAGATGATCGATTCCATCACCTGCTTGGCGGTGGAAACGGGAATGGCGAAGCCAATGCCCAGCGAGCCGCCCGAGCGGGAATAGATGGCCGTGTTGACGCCCAGCAGGTTGCCCTGGGCATCGACCAGTGCGCCGCCCGAATTGCCGGGGTTGATCGCCGCGTCGGTCTGGATGAAGTTTTCGAAGGTATTGATGCCCAGGTGGCTGCGGCCCAGCGCCGACACGATGCCCATGGTGACGGTCTGGCCGACGCCAAAGGGATTGCCGATGGCCAGCACCACATCGCCTACCTTGACGTTTTCAATGCGCCCCAGCGTGATCGCTGGCAGGTCCTTGAGCGTGATCTTCAGCACGGCCAGGTCGGTTTCCGGGTCCGAGCCGACCACCTTGGCGTTGGCCTTGCGGCCGTCGGTCAGCGCCACCTCGATCTCATCGGCGCCGTCCACCACGTGGTGGTTGGTTAGAATATAACCTTCCGCGCTGACGATGACGCCCGAGCCCAGGCTGGACACCGGCTCCTGGCGTTCCGGCAGGCGGTCGCCAAAGAAGAAACGGAACCAGGGGTCTTCAGCCTGCGGATTAGGCGTGTGCTTGCTGCCGTTCTTGCTGGTAAAGATATTCACCACTGCCGGCATCGCCTGCTGGGCCGCCTCGCTGTACGAGCCCGGCACCGAAGAGCCGGCCACACTGGGGACGACCTCCTTCAGCGCGACAATGGGCGAACCGGATTGCACGGCGACCCGGCCGCGCTGCAGCCATTCGGGTTTGAGTGTGGCCACGACGAACCACACTGCCAGCACGACGGTGACAGCCTGGGCAAAGAACAGCCAAAAGCGGCGCAACATATTGGAGTTTGGGCAGAAAATGAAAATAAAAGATCTTGAATTGTACTTGAACGACCTGCTTCAAGTCCCCCGATACAAGGACTATTGCCCGAACGGATGGCAAGTGCAAGGCCGGGCGGAAATCGAGCATATCGTGACAGGCGTGACCGCGAGCCTGGCCCTGGTCGAAGCCGCCATCGAGGCTGGCGCCGATGCCATTCTGGTCCACCACGGCTATTTCTGGAAAAACGAAGACGCCCGTGTTATCGGACAAAAACACGCACGCCTGAAACGCCTGCTGGGCGCCGATGTGAACCTGCTCGCCTATCACCTGCCGCTGGATAACCACCCCGAGTTCGGCAATAACGCCCAGCTCGGCCTGCAACTCGGGTTTACGCCCACCGGCCGCTTCGGCGACGACCAGCTCGGGTGGACCGGGACCTTGCCACAACCCATGCCGCTCGCCGCGCTGGCCGCGCACATAGGCGGCGTGCTCGCGCGCGAGCCGCTGGCCATTGGCGATCCCGAGCAGCTGATTCGCACGGTGGGATGGTGCACAGGCGGTGCGCAGGGCTATTTCGACGCGGCCGTGGCGGCGGGCGTGGACGCTTACCTGAGCGGCGAGATTTCGGAGCAGACCACGCACCTCGCACGCGAGAGCGGGGTTGCCTACCTGGCGGCCGGGCACCACGCTACGGAGCGTTATGGCATCCAGTCCCTGGGCGAGCACCTGGCGCAGCAATTTGGACTGCGCCACACCTTCATCGATATTCCCAACCCGGTCTGAAACGCGGCCCCGGCCATGGGCCGGGCGGGCCGCGGCGCGTTGGCTTAAGCCTGGCGCGCCTTCAGGCTGTCGCGGATCTCGCGTAGCAGCACCACGTCTTCCGGCGTGGCGGCGGGCGCTTCGGGCTTGGGCTCTTCAGCACGCACCTTGTTGATCGCCCGCACCATCATGAAGATGATAAAGGCCAGGATCACGAAATTGACCAGGATGGTCAGGAAGTTGCCATAGGCAAAAACCGGCACGCCCGCTTTTTTCAGCGCGTCGAGTGTATGCGGGACGCCCGCTGGCGGCTCGGATAGCGCTACGAAAAGATTGGAGAAATCCAGTTTTCCGATAATCCGGCCAACGACCGGCATGATCAGGTCATTCACAACCGACTCGACAATTTTGCCGAAAGACGCGCCGATAATCACACCGACGGCCAGGTCGATCACGTTGCCACGCATTGCGAAGGTCTTGAATTCCGACATCATCCCCATGCTTTTCTCCCAGTGTTGCTTTCGTTGAACGGTCGTCAGGATAAAAGCCTGCCGTATCACCGCCCGTAACGCAAGCGTACAAGCCACATCGCCGATGTTTGGCCGATTATCGTACGCGGGTGAGGCACTGTCCGCCTTTCAATGCCACATGTGCCTAAGGTACAATTTACGGTTGACGCAAAATCTAATTTGACATCCCCTGGGGTTTGGAATGAGTGACCAGCAAAACGTGAAGAACGTGGATAAGGGTCGCCGCAATTGGTTGATTGCGACGTCTGTCGCTGGCGGCATCGGAGGCGTGGCGGTAGCTGTTCCGTTCGTCAGTACGTTTGCGCCGTCAGAGAAGGCAAAGGCCGCCGGAGCACCGGTAGAAGCCGACATCAGCGCGCTCAAGCCGGGCGAGATGATGACCGTTGAATGGCGCGGCAAACCGGTCTGGATCCTGAAGCGCACCGAGGAAATGCTCTCGTCGCTGAAGAAGACAGATTCCGAGGTGGCCGACCCCAACTCGGATGTCCCCTTCACCATGTCGACGCCGGAATACTGCAAGAACGAAACCCGTTCGCGCGCTGACCACAAGGACCTGCTGGTCGTGGTAGGCATCTGCTCCCACCTTGGTTGCTCCCCCTCAGGTCCCTTCGGCGCCGGTTCCAACCCGCAACTCGGCTCCGACCCCGGATTCCTCTGCCCCTGCCACGGTTCGACCTTCGACCTGGCTGGCCGCGTGTTCAAGAACAAGCCGGCCCCGCAAAACCTCGACGTACCCCCATACCAGTTCCTGTCCGACACCAAGATCGTGATCGGCAAGGATGAAAAAGGAGACGCTTGACCATGGCGGCCGAAAAACAAGTAAAGACGACCGGCTTGCTTGGCTGGATCGACGCGCGCTTCCCCGCAACCCAACTCTGGGAAGATCACCTTTCCAAGTACTACGCACCGAAGAACTTCAACTTCTGGTACTTCTTCGGCTCGCTGGCCCTGCTGGTGCTGGTGATCCAGATCGTGACCGGCATCTTTCTGGTGATGAACTACAAGCCGGACGGCACGCTCAACGCCGCCGGCATTCCCGTGGCATACGCCAGCGTGGAATACATCATGCGCGAAGTGCCCTGGGGCTGGCTGGTGCGCTACATGCACTCCACCGGCGCCTCGGCCTTCTTCGTGGTGGTGTACCTGCATATGTTCCGTGGCCTGCTGTACGGTTCGTACCGCAAGCCGCGTGAGCTGGTCTGGGTTTTCGGCTGCCTGATTTTCCTGTGCCTGATGGCAGAAGCCTTCATGGGCTACCTGCTGCCCTGGGGCCAGATGTCGTACTGGGGCGCCCAGGTGATCGTGAACCTGTTCTCCGCCATCCCCGTGATCGGCCAGGACCTGTCCCTGTTCATCCGCGGCGACTACGTCGTGAGCGACGCCACGCTGAACCGCTTCTTCTCCTTCCACGTCATCGCCGTGCCGCTGGTGCTGCTTGGCCTGGTGGTCGCGCACATCATCGCGCTGCACGAAGTGGGCTCGAACAACCCGGACGGCGTCGAGATCAAGGCCAAGAAGGACGAGAACGGAATCCCGCTGGACGGCATCCCCTTCCACCCGTACTACTCTGTGCATGACCTGATGGGTGTGGGCGGCTTCCTGATGATCTTCTCCGCGGTGATTTTCTTCTTCCCGGAGGTGGGCGGCTATTTCCTGGAGTCGAACAATTTCTTCCCGGCCGATCCGCTCAAGACCCCGCCGCACATCGCGCCGGTCTGGTACTTCACGCCGTTCTACTCGATGCTGCGTGCCACCACCTCGAACTTCCTGCCGATCCTGTGGGTGTTCTTCGCGGTGCTGCTCGGCATGGTGTTCCTGCGCAGCAAGGATGCCCGCATCAAGGTTGGCGCGCTCGCCATCGCCGTGATCCTGGCCGTGGGCTTCTACTTCATCGACGCCAAGTTCTGGGGCGTGCTGGTGATGGGCGGCTCGGTGGTGATCCTGTTCTTCCTGCCGTGGCTCGACCACTCGCCGGTGAAGTCGATCCGCTATCGCCCGTCCTTCCACAAGAGCATCCTCGTCGTCTTCGTGGTGGTGTTCGTCGTGCTCGGCTACCTGGGCGTACAGCCCCCGTCGCCGGTGGGTGAAAAGGTGTCGCAGCTGGGTACCCTGCTGTATTTCGCCTTCTTCCTGACCATGCCGCTGTGGAGCCGCGTCGGCCAGTTCAAGCAAGTGCCGGAACGCGTGACGTTCCACCCGCACTGAGCCCGGACGAAACCCGACAAGAGCACAAGGACACAAGATGAAAAAGCTGCTTTCGATTCTCGCGCTGGCTGGCGCCTGCTTTGCCGCCGCGCCCGCCATGGCCAGCGAAGGGGGCTACCCCCTCGAGCCGGCGCCCGTGCAGACCAGCGATCTCTCCTCGCTGCAGCGCGGCGCCAAGCTGTTCGTCAACTACTGCCTGAACTGTCATGGCGCGTCGATGATGCGGTACAACCGCCTCAAGGACATCGGCCTGACCGACGACCAGATTCGCCAGAACCTGCTGTTCTCTGGTGACAAGGTCGGCGACATGATGACCATCGCCATGCAGCCGAAGGAAGCCAAGGCCTTCTTCGGCGCCCAGCCGCCGGACCTGTCGGTGATCGCCCGCGCCCGCGGCGACGACTGGCTGTACACCTACCTGCGTACCTTCTACCGTGACGACAACCGCGCCACGGGCTGGAACAACCTGGTGTTCCCGAGCGTCGGCATGCCGCACGTGCTGTGGGAACTGCAAGGCCAGCGCACCGCCAAGTTCGTCGAAGCCGAAGAGCATGGCGAGAAGGTCCACAAGTTCGCCGGTTTCGAGCAGGTCACGCCGGGCAAGATGAGCACGCTCGAGTACGACCAGGCCGTGACCGACCTGGTCGGGTTCCTGGACTGGATGGCCGAGCCGGCCCAGAACCAGCGCAAGCGCCTGGGCGTCTGGGTGCTGATGTTCCTGGGTGTGTTCACCGTCTTCGCCTGGCGCCTGAATGCCTCGTACTGGAAGGACATCAAGTAATTCGCGGTAAAGCCCGGAAAGCCTGACGGTTCGAAGGGAAAAGGGCTGGAGCGGATGTTGCGCCAAGCAACACCGCGCCAGCCCTTTTGCTTTGGATGCTGAGCCGGGTTTGATGGGCGTAATGTGCTGCTAAGAACGCTTAAACCTGTCGGACCCATGTTTGTATGTGCCTCAAGCATCTCTAATTTGCTTTCTACATATCGGTTCTGCCAGAATACCGATCCAGCCAATCGACCCCGCATCAAAGGAATCCAACCATGATGGTGTTGTATTCGGGCACCACCTGCCCGTTCTCCCAACGTTGCCGCCTCGTCCTGTTCGAAAAGGGCATGGATTTCGAGATCCGTGACGTCGATCTGTTCAACAAGCCGGAAGACATCTCGGTGATGAATCCCTACGGCCAGGTGCCCATCCTGGTCGAGCGCGACCTGATTCTGTACGAGTCGAACATCATCAACGAGTACATCGACGAGCGTTTCCCGCACCCGCAGCTGATGCCGGCTGATCCGGTGCAGCGTGCCCGTGCGCGCCTGTTCCTGTTCAACTTCGAAAAGGAACTCTTCACGCACGTCTACGCGCTCGAAAACGAAAAGGGCAAGGCCGCCGAGAAGAACCACGAGCGCGCCCGCGCCGCCATCCGCGACCGCCTGACCCAGCTCGCGCCGATCTTCGTCAAGAACAAGTACATGCTCGGCGAAGAGTTCTCGATGCTCGACGTCGCCATCGCTCCGCTGCTGTGGCGCCTGGATCATTACGGCATCGAACTGTCGAAGAACGCCGCACCGCTGCTCAAGTACGCCGAGCGCATTTTCAGCCGCCCGGCCTACATCGAAGCGCTCACCCCGTCTGAAAAGGTGATGCGCCGCTAAACCGGCCCGGCCCGAAGCCAAGCGCTTCGGGCCACCGGACTGCGCCACTGGAAGCACAATGCCTGAAACCTCCACCAAGCCCTACCTGATCCGCGCCATTTACGAGTGGTGCACGGACAACGGCTTCACGCCGTACATCGCCGTCTTCGTCGACGCCAACACCAGCGTGCCGCGCGAGTTCGTCAAGAACAACGAAATCGTGCTCAACGTCAGCTTCGACGCCACCAGCGGCCTGGACATGGGCAACGAGTGGATCGGCTTCAGCGCCCGCTTCGGCGGCATCTCGCGCAAGATCGAGGTGCCCGTCGAAAACGTCCTCGCCATCTATGCCCGCGAGAACGGGCAGGGCATGGCCTTCCCCGTGGAACGCAGCGTCCCCGAAACCCAGGCCGGCACGGAGCGCGAGAACAACCCGCCGCCCAAGCTGTCGTCGGTGGAAAGCGAGGCTCCGGTCACAGTGGACGCCGGCGACGACCACGATGGTGACGACGAACCCACGCCGCCGCCCGTATCCCGCATCGGTGCTAAGAAGCCCTCGTTGAAGGTGGTGAAGTAAGCGCAGGAACCCATCGTCAATTTGCGCCGCATGCAGTAGAATCGCGGTCTGCACCAAACATGCCGGCTTAGCTCATCAGGTAGAGCAGTTGATTTGTAATCATCAGGTGGCGGGTTCGAGTCCTGCAGCCGGCACCAATTAAATCAAGGGGTTACAGCGATATGCGTTGTAACCCCTTGTGCTTTGATGGGGCTGTGTAACTTCTATGTAACCGGAATCCGAACACGGATACGTTTGAGCCTTGAATGACGTGGATTCAACCGTTTGGCCATCGCCGGTCGCTTGCCCAAATTTAGGCCCGGACGCAAAATGCTGAGCACACGCCACAACGCGTCCTTTCTACGCTCTCGTCGGGATTTGGGGATGGCTTGGACGGTGATTTGACACTGCTACTGCCCTGCGAATCACCTGCGATGTTGAGTAGTCCCTGTATGGGGCGTGGACTGCCCGCCCGACCATCACTTGCGTGGCTCTAAGTATTTAATGTGCCCCAAATAGCTCTTTTTGTTGGGCGGCGTCAGGAGGGCTGTGCTGGCCCCTGGCTGCAAGAGTCCACAACCCATACAACCGGAAAAAGATTGCGACTGACATGACGCATCCGCACTCCTCAAAGAGCAGGCCTGCCGGCACACATCAGTCTCGCTACATCCCGATGCTCTCCATCGTCGGAGGCCGTCGATGAATGGTCGCTGGAAGACGATTTCGCCCTCTCATTTCCCGTGGGAGCAGGACGCGCTCGACTATATCCAACGCGCGATGCCGAATCGCGAACCGTTTCGTGCATACAGCAACTTTGAATTTATCGCCGACGACGGCAGCATCAACGAGGTCGATCTGCTGGTCATTTCCCGATACAGCATCTTTCTGGTCGAGATCAAGAGCCGCCCGGGTGAGGTCGGTGGAGATTCACACACCTGGATCTGGCGCGACGGGGCTAGGGAATACTTTGACGACAACCCCTTGCTGCTCACCAACCGCAAGGCCAAAAAGCTCGCGTCGCTGCTGCGCAAGCAGCTGACTGTACAAAAGCGTCGCACGCCGTATATTCAGTCGCTGGTTTTCCTGTCGGACCCCGCGCAACGGTGCAAACTAACGGGCCCCGCACGCGAGAATGTCCATTTGCGTGCCAATATCGCTGGCAAGCTCTTCGATGAGACAGCGCCGGTTGCCAGTGCGCAGCCCATTGATCGGGATCTCGCCACATCCATCAACCGGGCATTGGAAGCCGTTGGCATTCGTCCTCCGCAGCAAAGTCGACGGGTTGGTGACTATCAGCTTGAACAGGTCCTCGCGGAAACCGACTTCCACCAGGACTGGCTGTCCAAGCATGTCTCGTTAACCAACCTTCGTAGGCGGGTGCGTCTGTACACAGCCAAGCGCACGCTCAATGCCGCACAACGCACGCTGCTAGTTGACGCCGCGCGTCGTGAATTCCAGCTGCTCGAGGGTATCCGCCATCCGGGAATCTTGCGTGCATCGGACTTCATTGACAGCGAACACGGCCCCGCGCTGATCTTCGAGTACGACGAAGGACTCCAGCGGCTGGACCATTTCATCCGAGCGCAGGGCGAGCACCTTGACCTCTGGCAACGGCTGAAACTCGTCCGTGCCATCGCCGAAGCCCTGGATGCCGCGCATCGTTACCGTCTCTACCACCGAGGTCTGTCACCCCAAACTATCCTGGTCAGGACCGTTGCCACAAACTCCTTCGACGTTACGCTGTTCGATTGGCAAATCGCCACGCGGCAACTTCAAGAGGCCGGGGGGGAAACAACGGGTACACTCCACGTTGAAATGCTCTCGGATCGGGCGGCGCAAGAGATTTACCTAGCCCCCGAAGCTCGCATTGCTTCCCGGCCTGACGCCATTAAGCTGGACCTGTTCTCGCTTGGTGCTATTTCGTACTTTGTACTGGCCGGAGAGCCGCCCGCGGTCAGTGGCGATGAGCTTGTCACTAAGTGTGAACAGGGTCCTGGCCTCACGCTATCGGCGCTGGTCAACGGGTGTCTGGCCGAGATCGAAGACCTGATCCAGTTCGCCACTTGGCCCTCGACAGAAGACCGGTTCAGCTCCACCGGTGAATTCCTGGCTGCACTCGACAAAGCAGAAGAAGCTCTTGAAGACGCGTTGACCGCCCCTGCGTCATCGCTGGCCTCACCGCTGGAGGCTAATGCGGGCAGTAAGCTGCATGGCTTTGAAGTCATTCGCCGACTTGGCAAGGGCGGAACCAGTCTGGCCCTGGAAGTTCGTCGCGAGGGCGCGGGCCAACCTCGGCAGGGCGTATTCAAGATCGCGCTGGAGGCGGAATACAACGAACGTCTCAAGCGCGAGTCGGAAACCCTGGTCCGCCTGCAGCCCCACCAGAACATCGTTCAGTGCTTTGAGCGTTTTGAAATCGCTGGACTTGCGACCCTGTTCCTGTCTTCGGCCGGTGAGGAAACGCTGGGCGAACGTCTGCGGCAGGAGGGGCGCTTGAGCCTGGACCTGCTGCAGCGCTTCGGTGAGGAGCTGATTTCCGTTGTGGAGTACCTAGAGCGCGAGGGGATTCCCCATCGTGACATCAAGCCTGACAATATTGGCATTCGCCCAGGCTCAGGAAAGCGACTTACGCTCACCCTGTTCGACTTTTCGCTGGCGGGCGTGCCTGCGAGCGATCTCAATGCGGGTACCCGGGTCTATATGGACCCCTTCCTTCGCAAGCGCGGCATGTGGGATGGCTACGCTGAGCGCTACTCGTGTGCCTTGACCTTGCACGAAATGGCCGCCGGCACTTTGCCCGAGTGGGGCGACGGCAGTGCCGATCCTGCAACCCTGAAGTCAGAGATCATTCTGGACTCCGAGCGCTTCGATGCGTCCATTCGTCGGCAAGCGTTCGATTTCTTCAGCCGGGCGCTGGCACGTGACCACCGCAAACGCTTCGACAACTCTGAACAGATGTTGCGTGCTTGGCGCAAGGTGTTCGAGAACGTCGCGCGGCCTGTTACTGCCCACACGACACACCCACCACAAGGCCAATTGTCGTTCGGCGACGAGCCGACAACAACGGCAAGTGGCACCTCTCCAGACACGCCTTTGGAGTCGTTGCAGCTGGATTCTCGCCACCTCGAATTGATCGACCGGATTGGCCACGATGAGGTGGCCACGGCGGGCGATCTGGCTGAGCTTCCGCGCAATCGCCTGTACCGCCATCGAGGTATCGCGCTGGCCGTTGCCCGGGAGCTCCACCAGATTGCCGATCGTTTGCGACAGCAATTCAGTGGCGGGGCTGTCAAAGATGAGCAACCCGGCGACACCACGGTGGCCAAGCTCTCGGTGGACGCGGCCGCAGCCCTGCTCGTACCGAAGAAGGGCGATGAAGCGCAGCTTCAGGCTTTGGAGGGATGGTTAGGGCTGGCAGCCGGAGCGAGCGGCTCGCATTTGTCAGAGGAGCTTTTGCAGTCCATGGCCGAGCGTATGTCGCGTCAACCAGAGATTACCCATCTGCGAGATGACGTCGCGCTGGTGCTGGCCGGGCTCGGCGGCATCGCCACAGTTGGCGAGATTGCATCTGCATTGCTGGCGCGCCGAGGCAGCGTGCAAACCGGGGAAGCACGGCACTCCGAAGCTGTGGCGCTGACGCGCGCGGTCATCACCGTCGAGCGCACCAAGCAGGGGGCTCGCTGGCAACTGGTGCAGCGAGACCCCAAAGTCCGCCCCCTCGTGCAGCCCCCGCAAGTCGACGACTTGGTAGTCGCTACCCTGGCCAGCAGCGGCGCCTCCGGACTGTTCCCATCATCGCCTGAGGTGCGCGCGAGCTATGCCGTGGTGCTGGGTGAAGCTGCAGACCGACTGGCTAAGCTCGACCCCTTGCCCTCCGCTCAACAGGTAGCCGACACCCTGGCGAGCATTCCTTCGCCAGCGGGCGACACTGTCTTAAGTTCGGAACGGTTGATTCGCCTGGCCGCGGCTTGCGCTCGTCATGCGGCCCTTTCGTCACGCCTCGAGTTCTACCCCGTGCAGTTGTCCGCTGCGCGCGCCGTCAAACTGGCCACCACGTCACTGCTCGGCTTGCGACAGTTCGACCTTGAAACCATCCGCAGACGAATCTCTGCCCGCTACCCCGAAGCCGCTCCATTGCCGGGTCCCGCCGAGCTGGAGACGATGCTCAAGGACGCGGGTCTGGACGTGAGGTGGGAGGGGGGCAAGCGAACCTTCGTCATGCAGTTCTCAGCCGGCGTCATTTCGGGCACCACGCAAATCACCCGGTTCTCGACGAACAACCGCCCTCGTACTGCCACAGCTCCGGATATCCAGGCCGCCCTGCAGATCGACGAGCGCATCAAGCACGCCCTGACCAGCGGCAAGCTGCTCACCCTGTCTGTTGATCCCAAGGGACTCTCGATCGCTCAGCGTGAACTGGCACAGCGCTTTAGTTTGAAGGTGATCGACTTCGACGAAGTCGTGTTGACTCGGCTCGAGGCGCAGTCGCGCGAATGGGACGTGGACTGGAACGTCCTGCTCGACGCCGATGCTGCCCCTGCGGGCTCAGTTGACGCGCAGAACTTCACCACCGTGCTGGGAGAGGTTTGGCCCAAGGTCGAAGCCCAGCTACTCCAGGACGACAAGCCAGGGCTGTTGGTCAACCTGGGGCTAGCAGCACGTTGGCAGCGGATGCCGCTATTTGCCAAGCTGGCCGACGCCTGTATGTTTGGCCAGCGTCCGCCGCTGGTGGCTCTGATCGCCAGTCCGCTGACGCCCGACAACCGCCCCGTGTTGGATGGCGAAGCTGTTCCGGTCACCATCAACACCACAGACTACGGTCGCATCCCGCGCGCTTGGCTGGAAGGCTCTCATCTCACGACGGGCACCCCTGCGACGAAGACCCGCGCCAAGGCAAGAAGAGAATGATCAACCGTACAAAACTACTGGCTGACCTCAAGGTCCAGGTTCGTGACTTGGAGAGCGACCTGCGTGAGCGCTTTGGCTGCATCCTCGAATTCAAGGAACGACTGACTGCCGACTGGCAGGCGGCGCGTGATGCTAGCCGCACGGCGGAGGCGCTGGAAACCTGGGTCGAAGCGCAGTTCACCCAGTCCGCAGTGGCGTGGGTGCTGGCCTGCGTGTTCGTCCGATTCAGTGAAGACAACGATCTGCTTGATGCCCCGCTGATTGCAGGCACCGACAGCCGGGCGCAATCCGCCGTGGCACGGCAAGAGGCCTTCTACCTGCAAAACCCGACCGCGTCCGACAACGACTACCTGCGCGACGTATTCGCAGTGGCCGGGCGTCTGCCCGGCCTGTCCGATGTCTTGAAAGTTCAGCGCAGCTTGTTGGCTGCGCCTGTGTCTGCCGATATGGGCAAGCAACTGGTGCGCTTCTTCCGTGCGACTAACGCGGACAGCGGTGCCTTGGTGCACGATTTTGCCGACCCCGACTGGAACACGCGCTTCCTAGGTGACTTGTACCAGGACCTGTCCGAAGCGGCCCGGCAACGCTACGCGTTGCTGCAGACACCTGAGTTCGTCGAGTCCTTCATCCTCGACCGGACCCTGACCCCTGCGCTCGACATCTACGCATTGGAAGAAGTGGACATGATCGACCCGACCTGTGGGTCGGGGCACTTCTTGCTCGGGGCGTTCGAGCGACTGGCCCCGCGTTGGCTACGCAAGCGCCCGGACAATGTCAACCTGGCCCTACAGGAAGCGCTGGACCGGATTGCAGGCATTGACCTCAACCCCTACGCGGTAGTGATTGCCCGTTTCCGGTTGCTGGTGGCTGCGCTGAAGATGGCGCAAGTCCACAAACTGCGGCTCGCTCCGGACTTCCATCTGCATATTGAGACGGGCGACAGCCTGCTGCACGGCTTCGATCAGCGTGATTACGCGAGTGCGCAAGTTTCGCTCGCACTAAACACCCCGCAAGAGAATCTTGCGACGGCCGCTGACCATTTGTATCGCCACGCGTTTGCCGCAGAAGACTTGACGGCCACGAATCAAATTCTGGCTCGCAAGTATGCGGCAGTCGTGGGCAATCCACCGTATATCGCTGTCAAGGACCGTGCTGTCTCTGCCCTTTATCGGGAGCGCTTCCCCAGTTGTCACGGCAAGTACGCGCTCGTCGCACCGTTTTGCGAGCGATTCTGGGCACTGGCGAAGCCGCTCGACGCCGCGCAACGTGCTGGGTATGTAGGCTTGATTGTTGGCAATGCCTTCATGAAACGTGAATTTGGAAAGAAACTGGTGGAAGCTTTCTTTCCAACGGTGGATCTCACCCACGTGATTGACACTGCTGGCGCGTACATCCCAGGGCATGGCACCCCAACTGCGATTATGTTTGGACGAACACGCCCTCCTGCAAGTAGCGTCATCCGTGCAGTAATGGGGATCAAAGGGGAGCCATCGACCCCAGCCGACCCTGCACAAGGAAGAGTTTGGCAGGCAATTCTTAGCCAGATTGATCAGCGGGATTCCGAATCCGAGTGGGTTAGCGTCACTGATACTGAGCGTTCTTTGTTTGCTCGGCATCCCTGGAGCATTGGGGGCGGGGGAGCATCGGAACTGAAGAATCAAGTCGAAGAGGTCGCTACTGGAAAGCTTAGTGCTATCACTGACGAGATGGGAATCGTCGGCGTTACGGGCGAAGATGACGTCTACTTGCTCGAAGAGCAAGGTGTAGCGGAGCGGCACGGAATTGAAGCGGCGCGACAACTTGTCACCGGAGACCTTGTTCGAGACTGGACTGCGTCTGGTCTCACAACGGTTTGGCTCTACGACGACGAATTCAACCTGCAATCAATCGACGACCACCCCAATACACATCGCTTTCTTTGGTCGTTTAGAACTAACCTGTCTAAACGAAAGCGCTTTGGGACACCGATGCTCGAGCGCGGCCTGTCCTGGTATGAGTGGCAGGAGCTCTACTCGGCAAAAATAAGAACTCCTCTAACTATTACGTATGCATTCGTTGCAACCCATAACCATTTTGTCTTGGATCGCGGCGGAAAAGTATTTAACCGGTCTGCTCCTGTAATAAAACTTCAGTCAAACGCAACTGAAGATCACTACCTTGGAATACTTGGGATCTTGAATTCGTCGTTGGCGTGCTTTTGGGCCAAGCAGATTTTTCACAACAAAGGTAGCACAGTTGATCAGCACGGCGCCCGACAAAGAACCGACGCCTTTGAAGATTTTTATGAGTTCACGTCGACCGGGCTTGGAAAGTTTCCATTGACAGACGAATTCCCTATTGCGACCGCAAAGCTATTGGATGATTTGGCCTGCAAGTACACAAATGGGCTCCCCGATGGGGCGATGAAGACACCAATTCCCAATCGTCAAGACTTAGACGCTTTAAGAGATGCGTTGGAGATGACTCGCGGGAAGATGATCGCTTTGCAGGAAGAGCTCGACTGGGAAACTTACAGGCTGTATGGACTTCTCGATGATGATCTCCGATATGTCGGCGATCTTCCTCAAGTTCATCTTGGGGAGCGAGCGTTTGAAATTGCTCTGGCACAGGACTGCGCCGCAGGAACAGCCACCACGACTTGGTTCGAGCGGCACCGTTCGCAACCTATCACATCGGCGCCCGCGCATTGGCCGGCTGACTACCGCGCGCTGGTTGAAAGACGCATCACCGCAATCCGACGCTCGCGCGATTTGGCCCTGATCGAACGCCCAGAGTACAAGCGTCGTTGGGCTGCCGATGAATGGGAAACGCTGGAAAAAGCAGCCGTCGAACGATGGTTGTTGAACCGCCTGGAAGCCGTTGACCTTTGGCCACGCGACGTCCATCCCGCCCCCAAGCTGCGCTCGGTGCGCGAAATGGTCGATGCTTTGTCTGGTGACCAGGACTTCCGGCGCGCCTTGGACCTGTACGCCGGCAGCGGCAGCGATGCACACGCGACCGTAGTGGCTCTGGTACGACTGGCCAGCGTGCCCTATCTGGATGCGCTGCGCTACAGCGACAGTGGCTTGCGCAAGCGCGCCGTGTGGCAAAACACTTGGCTGATGCAGCGGTGCGAGGATGCGATCGATGTCGACGTGGCGAGGCGCCTAGCCAATGAGCCTGTCGAAGCCATCAAGGAAGAGCAATCGCGACGCAAGACTGAGGAGGTGGGCTCCATTCCCGTTCCACCGAAGTACAAGCAGGATGACTATCGTGACGGCGTGTATTGGAAGTTGCGTGGGGCCCTGGATGTGCCCAAGGAACGCTTCGTCAGCTTCCCCGGCCTCGAACGCAGCAGCGACGCAGCAAGCCCAATGCTGCTGTGGGCTGGGTACGACGCCAAGGCGCGTGCCCTGGCGCTGACCGGGTATTTGTACGAAATGCTGCAACGTGACGGTGCGGATGCCGCCCGTCTGACGCCGGCACTGGCAGGTCTCGACGAACTGCTGCCCTGGGTGCATCAGTGGCATCCGGAAGTGGATGACGACTTGGGTATGAGCACCGGCGATTACTTGCAAGGTCTGCTCGATGCGCAGTTGGCCCAGCACGGCCTGACGCTGGCTGCTGTGCGCGCCTGGCAACCGCCTGCGCCCGTTCGTCGCCTCCGTGGCCGTCGCTCCAACACCACCGCACAGGCCTGACCAGATTCACCGGATTCGTGGGATACAACAAGATGCCAAAACTACGTGAGATCTTTGATCTGCCAGAACAGGTTCATCAGGGCGACTTTGTTCTTCGCCTGACCGATGGCCTGAACGCGCCCGCTGAGACCGTGCGCGACTACGTCGCCACTCCGCAGTTGGTGAAATGCTTCGATCAGGCCCTCGGCGTTGTCAAGGGTGCCATCGACAGCCGGATGAGCAAGGGTGCGTACCTGCACGGCAGTTTCGGCTCGGGTAAGAGTCACTTCATGGCCATCTTGTCGCTGTTGCTACGCGGTGACGCCACGGCCCGTGGCAAGCCCGAGCTGGCCGCGGTGGTTTCCAAGCACAACGGTTGGACTCAGGGAAAAAGGTTTTTGGTCGTGCCGTACCACATGACCAGTGCCGAGACCCTCGAATCGGCATTGTTCTCGGGGTACGCGGAGCTAACCACCCGCTTGCATCCGGATGCACCGAGCCCCGGCTTCTACCAGAGTGAAGGGATGCTCAACGATGCCCAGAAGCTGCGCGCGCAGATGGGCGATGAAGTGTTCTTCCGCACTTTGAACGGCACAACCGGGACAGC
Organism: Cupriavidus sp. F041; assembly: GCF_057814235.1. NCBI lineage: Bacteria > Pseudomonadati > Pseudomonadota > Betaproteobacteria > Burkholderiales > Burkholderiaceae > Cupriavidus > Cupriavidus sp. F041. The sequence goes on along the minus strand of NZ_JBVASY010000002.1, from coordinate 3,797,245 downwards.
TGCGGGCGGTGGGGGCTGGGGGCGCGTGTCGCAAACCTGGGCTGCTGCCCGCTTTGAGTCGACGCTGCGATTGCCGCCGGGCAGCCCTGAACGCTTCCAACTGGTCGGGGCTTTGACGCGTGCATTCTACAGCAGCGTGAGCCATCTATCCGCGTCGCGGCGGGAGCTGTACACGTCGTTGGACGACGGCTTGTCGGCGATGTCGCACCATGCGAAGGACCTGGGCTATGACGGCATTATCCTGTTCCTGGATGAGTTCATCCTGTGGCTAGCCAGTCGTGCTGCCGATGCAGCGTGGATTGCTCGCGAGGGCCAAAAGGTGGCCAAGTTGGTCGAGTCGGGCAACGCTGACCGGCCTATCCCGATTATCAGCTTCATGGCACGCCAGCGCGATCTGCGTGAACTGGTCGGTGAGCACATGCCGGGCGCCGAGCAGTTGTCGTTTGCCGATACCCTGCAATGGTGGGAAGCGCGCTTCGACAAGGTGAACCTGGAAGACCGCAATCTCCCGGAAATCGCCAAGAAGCGTCTCTTGCGCACGCGCGGGCCGGCAGAGGATGGGAAGCTTAAGGGCGCTATCAACAAGCTCATGAGCAGCCAGCCCGAGGTGCTTCAAACCTTACTGACCCGCGATGGCGATCAGCAGATGCTGCAGGACCTGTACCCTTTCACTCCGGCGCTGGTGCAGACCCTGATTGCCGTGTCTTCAATGCTGCAGCGCGAGCGCACGGCGCTCAAGCTGATGCAGCAGATGCTGGTGGACAAGGCCGATACCCTGGAGATCGGTGATGTGATCCCGGTGGGTGACTTATTCGATGTGATTGCCGATGGCGATGAACCGTTCACCCACGGCATCAAGCTATTCTTCGAGCACGCCAAGCAACTCTGGCGCCGGCGCCTGCTGCCAATCCTAGAGACACAACACGGTGTGACTTGGGAAGACCTCGAGTCGGGCAAAGCCGACCCGAGGAAGGCGGCGGCTTTGCAAAACGACGCGCGTCTGCTCAAAACCCTGGTGTTGGCGGCGCTGGTCCCCCAAGTCGAGGCGCTGAAGAACCTTACGCCGACCAAGCTGGCTGCACTGAACCATGGCACGATTCGCACCCCCGTACCGGGCAGCGAGGGCATCACCGTGCTGACCAAGCTCAAGCGCTGGGCGGGCCAGGCCGGGGAGATCAAGATCGCCGACGATTCAGCCAACCCGGTGGTCTCAGTCGAAGTCGCCAAGGTCGACACAGATGCCATCCTGGCGAATGCGATGTCATTCGACACGCATGGGAACCGGCAAGCAGAGGTCCGGCAGTTGATCACCGACGGGTTGGGCCTGTCGGATGCGGGCTCCAGCCTGCTACCCCCGGAAATGGAAGTTGGTTGGCGTGGCTCGCGCCGCAGCGCCGAGATTCTGTTCGGCAACATCCGTGAGCAGTCCTTCGACACCCTCAAGGGGCGTGAAGGAACGTGGCGCATCCTGATCGACTTCCCGTTCGACCACCAGCCAGAGCATGGTCCGCAGGATGACGTGGCCAAACTCAACGGCTTCCTGAATGACGGACGTGTCGGCCGCTCGGTTGCTTGGCTGCCGTCCTTCCTTTCGCCGAATACTCAGGATCAGTTGGGCCGTTTGGTGGTCATCAACTTCGTACTGCGCGGCAACAACCTAGATCAGTACGCTAGTCAACTGTCGCAGGCTGACCGGGAACAGGCGCGCGTGCTGCTGACCAACCAGCGCGACCAACTGCGCCAGTTTATTCGCAATTGCCTGTACACCGCCTACGGCCTCAACAGCGTTGCCCTAGAGGCGCTGGACCCTGCACAAACCGTCGACGAGCACTTCTATAGCCTCGACCCGTCCCTCGTCTTGCGCCCACCGGTTGCCGCCAACTTCAAGGACGCGTTCGAGAAGCTCGCCGAGCAAGCGCTAGACTACGAATTCCCTGCACACCCACACTTCGATGCCGAACCCCGTCCGATAGCAGTAAAGCGATTGGCTGAATTGATGGTGCTAGCGGCTCAGAAGCCGGCTCATCGCGTGGAACTTGAGGCATCGCTGCGCGATGATGCCAAACGCGTCTTGCCGAAGCTTGAGCTCGCTGAAGTCGGCGAAGCGGCCCTGCAGCTGCGGGATGACTGGTCGCAGCACTTTGCACGCCAGATGGCCCAGCAGTCTGGCCGTGAACCGACCGTGGCCGACCTTCGCCGTTGGCTGGACTTGCCTGATCGACGCGGGCTGCGTGATGACTTGCAGGATCTGCTCATTCTGACCTGGTTGGCTAAGAGCAACCGATCCTTGTACCGCTTCGGCCAGCCCTTCCGAGGCGAGATTGGCAATGTCCCCAATGAATGCGAAGTACGTGAACAGCCCTTGCCGACAACGACAGACTGGGACAAGGCAACCCGGCTCGCTGGCGAGATGCTCGAATCGACGATGGCGTCGCTATATCGCTCAGCGCCGGGGTTGGTGGAGTTTTCGCGGGCGGCAAAGAAGGCGGTAGCAGACACGGCTGCACATCTGCTGAACTACCTACGGGTGGTCGACCAACTGATGGCGCTGGTGCAGACTGACGTGGTGGCAACAGGCGAGCCCGCCCTGCGGAAGACCGGGGCGACGCGACTGCGCGACTGGTTTGCTGCGATGGAATCCAGCAGTTCCGAGATTGACCTCGTGAATCTTGTGGCCCGTCTTGACTTCACCGCCGAGGAAATTGCGGAAACGAAGGCGGTACTGGGCGGGATCCAGACGTTGGCTCGTGTTGAGGCCAAGCACTATCTGGTTAACAGCCTTCGGTCGATTGCCGGGGGCACTGGCGAATTTGCCCCTCGGGCCAACCAGATTCTGGAAAAACTCGCCCACGCCGTACTGCGCTACGAATACGTGGATGGGCTGCAGACGGCAGTCGCGCAGTTCGAACGCGATGCCGGAACGCTGATGGCCGACGTCGCCAACCGTGCCGCGCCCCAGCACCCTGAACCTGAGCCCGCGCCGGAGCCAGGCACCAAGGTCCCTCAACGGATTGAACGCACGCGTTTGGTCAAGGCCGCTGCATTGCAGGCACTCGCCGATGCGCAAACGCTGCTGGAAGGACTGGGCAAGGTCAGTGTGGATATCCAGATCGTGATTCGGGAACAGGAATGAAGGTTCCGGCACATCAAATCAGCCTTCAGGCCAAGCAGGCGCACGAGGCGGACCCTCCAGCGAAGTTCATTCTGCTGCGTCTGCCTCTCGATGCTTTTGATGGATCGACAGTCGATGTCAATGCCGCAAGCTGGGCTGTTGTCGCGTGCAGTTCCCCCCTGGCCGTGCGTGATGCGATGCATCGGCATGCCGCCGCCGATACCCCCGTCATTTTGCTCTACGCGGGCAGTGAAGCTGATCTGGGCTCGGATGTCTTGGCGCGCTGTGCCAAGAGACGTGCCATCTCGCACGATCTATGGCAAACCGTCTTGGCCTTGTTTCGGGCTGCACACGTTGATCCCCGATTGGCGCGTCATCGCTGGCTGGCTGAAATGCTGGTTCGCTTCATGCCCGCCGAGGGCTACACGCCGGTTCGCTCGCTGGTACTGGATCAGGATAGGGCGTGGAAGGAGTTCTTCCGGGTCGTTTTGGGGTTCGAGTCTTACCCGCCCACTGAACTTGACCTGCTGAAATGGGCGGGGGACGCACAGCGGCGTGAGCAATTCAAGGCACTTGAAAACTCCGCCCGTGAGGAAACGGTTCAGCGACTGCACGAATCTCTCGGCAACTTGGTGAATTTCGTATTCGCTGCAATCGATACAGGCACAGCCGATGAGCTGATCGCTATCGCGATGCTCTGCGAATCGCTGGAGGACAAGGCCGTCTCTACAGAGACCAACAGAGCCAAAGTCGCCGCGCGTTTGGAAGTGTTGTTTGATGGGCTGACGATTTCATCCAATACGACCCACCAACTGGCCACGGTCGCCGATGGGTGGTTCGGTCGGGCGACGGAGGCCGCCAGGCAGCAGCAGGTTGCGCGCTATGAGTCATTGGTGACGCAGTTGAAGGCAGAGTCGCTGGCGGTACACGCTCGGTATGGGGATGCAGCCCTGCGAGAGAAGACTAAGACGTTTGCCGCCGCACTCAACAATCAGAACCTAGCAGAGGCCATTTCGTGCTTTGAGCGCCTAATGGCTCACCGCGGCCCAGTCTTGAGCAACCGTTCTGAACTTCGATGCAAGATGGCAGTACGGCTGCTGAGTTGGCTCACACGAACGGCCAGCACCTTTCCGTCGTCACTGAATGCCCTCTCCGAGCAATACCGCAGCGAAATTGCCTGGGTCGACTGGGCACAGACCGTGTTGATGGAAGGCGACGACTCAGCGGATCTTGCCAATGCTTACGTTCAACTTCGGGAGAGCACGCGCATCCGGCGGGATGCGTTTGATCGGAGATTTGCCGAATCACTGACTACCGAGCAAGCCAACGGCACATCGTTGATTCCGATCGAAGACGCGCTCGATAAGTGTGTCGCCCCCGTCGCAATGGCGGGCCGCACTCTGCTGATCGTGGTCGACGGCATGAGCATTCCCGTTTTCCTGGAACTACATCACAGCCTAAGGGAGCAAGGTTGGGTGCAGTTTGAACGCAATGCAGGCGCATGCTCGACGCTGCTGGCAATGTTGCCATCCACAACCGAAGCTTCTAGAACTTCCTTGCTGTGCGGAACCGCATGCGCTGGCTCGGCATCGACTGAACGGTCGGCATTTAATGCGTATCCGGCCCTGGTCGCCCCATCCGTTGCCGGCAAACCCCCAGTGCTATTTCACAAAAAAGACTTGCTGGACAACTCCGGCGTCACCCTCTCGGATGACCTGAGAACCTCCCTCAGCGACACCCGGCAAAGGGTTGTCGCAGTTGTGATCAATGCAGTGGACGACCACTTGATGAAGTCAGACCAGCTGCGGTTACGCTGGGACATCGCCCAGTTTAAGGGCCTTGATGCCTTGTTGGCCGAGGCGCGCTCATCGGACCGAGCCGTCATATTCGCCAGCGACCATGGTCACGTGCTTGATCAAGATTCCGTGATGCAAGGCACGAGCCCCAACGCTCGCTGGCGAGAACCGAATCTGGAATCCTACACGGGCGAAATCACACTCAGAGGCTCTCGAATCAAGGCAGCGAGCGGATTGGATGAAGTTGTCTTGGCCTGGAGCAGCAAGCTGCGATACGCTACCAAACGGAACGGATACCACGGAGGCTGCGCGCCAGCGGAAGCATTGGTACCGATCACTACCTACCGTTACGGCACCAAGGTAGGCGATGGATGGACCATCCGAGACGAGGATGCCCCGGATTGGTGGGAAGCGTAACCCAACTGGCCAGAAGGCAGGAAGAAGGAAAGTGGTCCGCTTCGATACCTGCAGATACAGCCACGAGGTTGAGCATCACTATCGGCAAATGTCCATATGCAGGAGACTTGCCATGGCTTTGCGGAGTCCTCGGACCTTCCCCCTTACGTGTCGCATGAGCAATCGATTGTAGAAATTCTCAGCCCTATATCACTCCATGGAGAGCGGTGGACAACCGTCGTCTACGGACCGCACCGGTCCGTCCTCTAACCAACCATGGAGCTATAGTGACATCGCACAACTCCCCCCTGGAACACCTGATCACCTTCGCCATTGTCTTTCTGATTGGCGCGTACTGGAGCCACGTCCGCTGCGGCAATGGGGCCAACAGCCAGAAAGGACAGACGCCATGACGCCAGCGTGTCCGCATTGCCATTCATCACGGGTGGCAACCCGCAACTATGGGCGCAAGGCCGGCGGCGCCGTCGGAGGTGTTGCTGGTGCGGCTAGCAGCGTCTCCGCCGCCATAGCCGGAGCACGGGTCGGCGGCAGAGTCGGAGTGGTCGCCGGTCCGGCCGGAGCTACTATGGGCGTGATCGCCGGGGCTATTCTCGGGGGCCTGATCGGCGGCGCTGCAGGTTGTGCCACCGGATCTGCTGTTGGTGAACTCATCGACGGGAGCGTTCTCGACAACTACCGCTGCCTGGCCTGCGGCCTTACCTTCGGCAGGAACTCGGCTTAAGCCGCAGGCCCCGAGCGCTCACCGTACTGGTACTGACGGTTAGCGCGCCTTTCCCCGTTTTCCGTTTCCCTTTCTAGCCCGGCCTCGGCCGGGCTTTATGCACTTGTTTCTTCAAGGAGCTATCCATGCATCTCGTCCAATCGATGGCCTACGTTAACGAAGCCCCGTGGCACGGCCTGGGCAATCAGCTTGCCCCCCATCAACCGCTCGAAGTCTGGGCCGAACGCGCCGGCATGAACTGGCGCATCGAGGAATCCGAAGTGCGCTTCGTCTCCGGCAACGCTGGACTGGGTGCCATCCACGCCTTTCCCGAACAGAAGGTGCTCTACCGTTCGGACACCAAGGCGCCGCTGTCGGTGGTCTCCGGCCGTTACCAGGTGGTGCAGCCGTCCGAGATCCTGGAGTTTTACCGGGATCTCACCGAAGTCGGAGGTTTTGAACTCGAAACCGCCGGCGTGCTTAAGGAAGGCCGCAAGCTCTGGGCGCTCGCCCGTACTGGCCAGAGCGCTTCGCTCAAGGGCCGTGACAGGGTCAACGGCTACCTGTTGCTGGCGACTGCCTGCGACGGGACGTTGGCGACAACGGCGCAGTTCACGTCGGTGCGGGTCGTGTGCAACAACACTCTGTCGATTGCCCTGGGCGATGGCGCGGACGCGGTCAAAGTGCCGCACCGTAGCCAGTTCGACGCGCAGGCTGTCAAACGTCAGTTGGGCATCGCGATCTCGTCCTGGGACGGCTTTATGGCCCGCATGAAGGCGCTCTCCGAGTGCCGGGTCAATGCCGAAGCGGCCGAAGCCTTCTTCCGGCGCGTGCTGACCTATCCGACCGTCAGCGTAACCGACCGGCCTACCACTGCCGTGAATGACAGCGCGATCAAGACCGTGCAGGAACTATACGCTGGGCGCGGCAAGGGAGCGTTGCTGTCCTCGTCAGCCGGTACGGCCTGGGGCCTGCTCAACAGCATCACGGAGTTTGTCGACCACCACCGCCGTGCGCGCAGCGACGATCACCGTCGCGACGCGGCCTGGTTCGGCCAGGGTGCTGCCCTTAAGCGGACAGCCTGGGACGAGGCGCTGCGCCTGGTGCATTGATTCCATCGCAATCCATCACTGGCGGCATGCCACCAAGGAGAACCAGATGTATTCCATACAGGAAGCAAGGTCCACCAAGGCCCGACCAGCATTGCGCTTGGTGGACACGAAGGGCCTCAGCCGCGACGACTGGCTGGCCGTGCGCAAGACCGGCATCGGCGGCTCGGATGCAGCTGCCGCGGTCGGCCTCAATCCCTACCAGAGCCAACTTGAACTGTGGCTGGAGAAGACCGGGCGGGACGCCGGGCTGGTCAAGCCGGACCCGCAGGACACCGCGGAACCGGTCTATTGGGGAACGTTGCTCGAGCCCATCGTGGCGGCAGCTTATACCCAGCAGACCGGACGCCGGGTGCGCAAGATCAACGCGGTGCTGCGGCATCCGACTGTGCCCTACATGCTCGCCAACCTGGATCGCGAGATCGTCGGTGCGCCGGACGTGCAGATCCTCGAATGCAAGACGGCGGGCGAGTTCGGTGCGCGGCTGTGGCGCGATGGTGTGCCCGAATATGTCCAACTGCAGGTCCAGCATCAGTTGGCGGTCACGGGCAAGCAGGCGGCGGACGTTGCCGTGCTGCTGTGCGGCCAGCAGCTGGTCGTACACCGGATCCAACGGGACGACCCCTTGATCGACCAGTTGATCTTGTTGGAAGCCAGGTTTTGGCACTACGTCACGACCGAGACGCCACCGCCGGCGGACGGCTCGGAATCGGCCGATGCCGCCTTGCGCTGCCTGTATCCGCAGGACAGCGGGCAGACGGTGGACTTCACCCAGGAACGCCAGCTGAGTGCCGTCTTTGCCGACCTGGTGGCGGTGCGCGTCGATATCGCCATGCGTGAGCAGCAGGAGGCTCGCCTCAAGCAGACCATCCAGCAGGCGATGGGCGACGCTTCGCGGGCGCTCTTCGAAACTGGCGAAGTCACTTTCAAACGCAGCAAGGACCGTTCCGGAGTCGATCTTAAACGGTTGCTAGCCAATCACCCGGAACTCCAGGCGCCATACACCATCACCAAGCCCGGCTCACGCCGGTTTCTGATTCACCCCGAGGGAGACATTCCATGCTCAAAGGCTTGACCATCACTCCGCCAGTCATCGGGCGGATTTCCATCGGCCGCGTGGTCGAGAAGAACGGCAAGCGCCTGCCAGAGAAGGACGACCAGTTCACGTTGACTAGTCAGGTGCAGAACCGGGAGGGCTGGGTCTTGCACCCGGTGGACGAGGCGCTGCGCAAGGCTGGCCCCAGCAAGCTGCGTGCGATTCCGGTGCGCATGCTCTTCAACGACCCGAATCTGAACCTTCGCGCCGAATACACCTTGTTCGACCGCGAGACGGGGAGGCCGATCTGTATCGGCAACGGTGAGACATGCAAGCGCGCGGGCCAGGACGGCGTGGCCGTATTGCCGTGCCAGTCGCCCGACGGCTGTGGATTCGGCAAGGCGGCCGGATGCAAGCCCTATGGACGGCTGAATGTCGTAATCGGCGATGACGACGAGCTGGGGTCGTTCATCTTCCGGACCACCTCGTACAACTCGATTCGCACCCTCGCCGCGCGCCTGCATTACTTCGGCGCGGTTTCGGGCGGGCTGCTCGCCTGCCTGCCACTGGAGCTGAAGCTGCGCGGCAAGTCCACCGCGCAGAGTTTCCGCTCGGCAATCTACTACGTGGATCTTGGGGTACGCGCGGGGAGTTCGCTGGAAGCGACAATCGGGGAGGCGAGGGAACTGGATGCCCGGCGCAAGGTGGCGGGCTTTGACCAGACGGCGCTGGACGGGGCAGCCCGGCTCGGGTTCGGCAATGGGGCGTTCGAGGACAGCGACGAGGAATGCGACGCTGTGGCCGAAGAGTTCTTTCCCGAGACAGCTGGGCGTGGCCGCGAACGTCCAAGCGGCGAGGCATCGACCACCGTACCCACCCTGCGTGACAAGCTTGAGCGGAAGGCCGAGGTACTGGCGGGGGTGTCGACATGACCGCTGCCGATGTTGCCGGGCCATCGCACTATCCGTGCCAAGGCGCGCTTGTCCTAGCGCTGGCCGCGACCGGCACGGCCTTGTGCCTGTCCACGCTGGCCGGCTGGCAGCGCGGCGGCTGGCTCGTGGAGCGCATGGCGTGGGTGGCCATCAGCGCGGTGCTGGTGCTGAGCGCCCACCTGTTGCCCGCCTTGGGTCAGGTAGCCCCGCCGGCCGTGCGCCGGCTGGGCGCGCTGCTCTGGGCGGCATGCATGGTGGCGGCCGGCTACGGTCACGCGACGTTTTTCCTCTGGTCGCAGCAGCACGCCGGGGAAAGGCGGGCAGCGGCGATGGCGTCTGTCGCGCCGCCCGGCGCCGCCACTACCGTGGTGCGGCAGCTGGTCACTGCACCAAGCCGTTCCCTGTCGGTGATCGTCGCGGAGCGTGCGAAGGTCGTCACGGCGATGGCGACCGCCAATGCCAGGCGTTGCACTGGCGACTGTGCAGCCCTGAATACCAGGCGGGCTGGCCTGGCGGCAACCCTGGAAGCGCTTGAGGTGGAAGCGGACGAAGTCCGGCGCTGGCAAGCCGCTGAGGACCGGCAAGACGAAGCGGCACGTCACGAGACGGTTCGCCGCGACGCGTCGCGCCACGACCCAGTCATGACAGCGCTGGCGGCGTCGCTTGGCGTCACACCCGCCGGCGTCGAGTTCACGGGGGCGCTGCTGCTGGCCGCGGCGCTCGAAGGCGTCGCCTGCTATGGCTGGTTCCTGGCGCTTGCCGCCCGCACACCTCCCATTACTGGGCCAGTCACGGACAGTCACGCGGAGCCCACAGCGGATAGGCCATCCCCGGGCAATCCGGTCGCGCGCGATCACGGGGCAGTAACGCCGCCGGCTATGCCGACCGCATCCCACGGCCGCGCCGAACCAGACGTCGAACTGACTCGGCGGCTGCATCGTGCCGTTGCCGCTGGCCAGCTTCGTCCCACCGTGGCTGAAATCCGCCGCCATCTTGGCTGCTCTCAGGCCAAGGCATCGGCACTGCGCCGGCTGCTGATGGCGTGACTGTTGTCACTCAGAAAAGCCGTGGTTGGTTGACTTGGTGCTGACTGAGTTGCCAGCTATGGCCTTCTGCCGCCCCACCTCGCACGTCTCAGAACACTTCTCGTCTCGCCCGTGACTCCGGCGAGTCGGGCGTGCCGACTATTGGAGAAGCGCTTTATGACTGAGTCCTATAACCGCGGTGCGGACCGGCCCCGATTCCGTCTCGGCCGCTTGCTAGCGACACCTGGCGCCTTGGCTGCATTGAAGGTGGCGAAATCGCACCCCATTGCCCTGATCGTCCGACACATGCGCGGCGACTGGGGCGAATTGGACGAGAAATCGCCCTTGTCACCGGGATGCGCCTGTTGTCCAGCTACACGTTGGTGACAGGCGAGAAAGTTTGGGTAATCACAATGGCGGACCGTTCGGTGACGACCCTGTTGCTGCCTGCTGAATACTGAAGCGACGGGTAACTGGTGCGCGGATCAACGGCAAGCCAGCCGCGCCGCCAGTTTCTCCACTATTTCCACGATCATGGCCCGGTCATGGCTGCCGACTTTCGAGAGCAGTTGGGCGAGGTGGTTGGCTTGATCGCTGGACCGATTACTGGCCTCCGTCAGCAGGTCGGACGTTTCGCACTGAAAGATATCGGCCAGTTCGGCAAGCCTCCCGATGGTTGGCATCACCACGCCTCGTTCCATGCGGGAAACCGCCTCGTTGCCAATTCCCAGCCGTTCCGCGACCTGTTCCTGCGTCAGGTTAGCGGCGATCCGCTGTCTTGCAATTGCCCGCCCCACCACGCCGGCCAACTGGTCCATGTCCGCCTTGCTCATGCCCTCTCCTATCCACCTGAATGGTTGGGCATCGCCTTATTGACATGAAGTGCTTTAAAAGTTGATATTCAACCTTTTGGGTCGTTAACCATGTCGATGAGCCGCCAAACCGGCGTCCATCGGCAAACCTCATCCTTGCAAAAACAGGAAAAATCAATGAATTCAGGGAATTATGAAGGCGATCGCCAAGATCTTGGTGCTCGCACCGCTGATGCGGGCAACACGGAATCGCCTCTCTTTTCATTTTCCAGATCTATCGCCATCTCAATCATGAAATCCTATCTACGACCGCTACTTCTCTCGATGACTTGCGCCGCGCTGGGGCTGGCAGCGTGCGGCAAGCAAGAGATCCTCGACTTCCGCAATGCTCAGGTCGTCAACGGCAAGGTCTTCGCAGGGAATGCGAACATGCCGTTCTCAGGCACTGTGACAAACGTGCCAAACATGCAGGTTCTCTCCGCTCAACAGGGAATTGAAAAGATCGCCAGCACCATTGGCATTAGTGTCCTCGCGTCCCTTGGAAATATGCAGGCCGCACCTGGCATGTTGGCTCACGGTTTGTTGTTATCCGTCCTATTTGGGACGGTCTGTGACGTTCATGTGAAGGACGGTATGCTCGACGGCAAGGCAACATGCAAATCACCGCAATCCGAGAGCGTACATATTGAGATGGGGTTTCGTGTCGGACGGCTGGACGGGTCGCTGAAGTTCTTCGATCCTCGCGATAGCAAGCATCTTGTTTCCGAGGTGACATTCAAGGATGGTCAACCCGACGGAAAGCAAGAGATCTACAGCCCCAACACGGGCAAGCTTCTTCATATTGCCCCCTGGTCAGACGGAGTGCTTCAAGGCAAGGAAGAAGGCTTTGACGAAGCCACTGGCAATCGAATCCTGCAAGCGACGCTGGCAAATGGCAAGTACGATGGCAAATTTGTGCGATACGCGCCAGATGGCAAGCAATCTCTCTACTCTGTCACCTTCGCGCAAGGTCAGATGGAGGGCGTAGAGGAAGCTTTCGATCCGCAGACGGGAAAGCCGACCGGCCGAGCTGAGTATGCGAATGGCAAACTCAACGGGGTCGTCAAGCAGTGGGATGCCAACGGAAACCTCGTCAGCGAAAAGACCTATAGCAACGGCGTTGAGGTTGCAGCGTCCGGTAGCGGGAAGACCGAATCGGGATCGGCATCCGCGGCAAGCATCGATGTCTGTCTCGATGGCTGGACGGCGGCGTATCGGAAGGAGAAGGGCGAGGATGCAATGATTGCGATGGACCAGGTCGCTGAATGGGAGTCGTGGTGCAAGGCGGGGAAGCGTTCCAGCTAGAGATTCTGTGTGACCCGACGCCCCCGTTATGGGGGCATCTGCCGGGTCATTTTTTTTGTCTCTGAGTTGCACTCAACGGTCGAATCCGCAATCCACTTCGGCCCTTCGACAGGCTGCGAGATGAACGGCCGGTTCCAAGTTGCACAACGGACGTTCGTCTACTCGCACAGGCAGGCGGACGTTCGGTCATTGCGGACGTTTGCTTCCTGGTACAGCGCACGGCTGCAGCGGCGCCCTGAAACGCCGGACACGGTCACTCACGTAAAATAGCGTCCGAACGATCGTCGCCCCTAGCCTAGTGCTCAGCTTCCTCGTCACACGGCTCGAGCCATGCCTTTCCGCAAGTTCTGAAGGCGGCCACTCAAGCTGGCAGGTTCTGGAGCAACTCGATAACAAGGACACTATGAACCCTCAATGGAAAAAAATCGCATGCATTGGCTGGGGTTCGCTGATCTGGGACCCCAGGACGTTGCCGCACATCGGAGGCTGGTATCGAGACGGCCCTATGCTCCCGGTTGAATTTGCGAGGGAATCAGCAGGTGGCAAGATCACGCTGGTCATCTGTAAGGACGTGACCCCGGTGCCAACCCTATGGACATTGATGGACACACCTGACGTGATGATCGCGAGGCAGCAACTCGGCACGCGCGAATATATAAGCGCGACGCAAAGATGGATCGAAACGAATATCGGTTTCTGGGATCGGTCAACTGGCTTGGCGCATGGAGAGGAGGCGGAATCGATTGCCGCTTGGGCAGACCAGCGTGATCTTGCGGGAGCGGTGTGGACGAATCTCAGGTACGGATTCAAGGACAAAGCACGCAAAGGAATGATGCCGAGCGGCGAAGAGATCATTGCTCATCTGCGGGACCTGAAGGGGGCGGAGCGAATAGCGGCAGAAGAGTACATTCGCTGCGCGCCACAACAGATCGATACTGCCTATCGCAAATTGATCAATGCAGCATTAGCGCTGACCTGATCATTCACGACGCTAGATCCGTGACGATCTCGTCAGCGGCAAACCAGCCTTCACCGATTGCAAACTTGCTTACGCGTTCCGGCGAGGACGTGTAGGCTACAAGGGCGAGGCTCTGCCTGGCGCGGCTGCAGGTGACATAGAAAAGCCGCCGAGTGCTTTCGACCGAGGGGTCGCCGACACCCTTTCCACCGAAGAGATTTTCGTACTTGAACGTAAAGCCCCGGGCTTCTTCGTCGTCCATGATCACCATCACGCGGTCAAACTGTAGACCCTTTACCCCCTGATGCGTGTCGAAATGAGCCTTGCCTGAAACATAGTTGGAAAACGGCTCGATCTGCGAGAACGGTGCTTTCAGGAACGCATCGATAGCTGCAGCACGTTCGCTCTGCCGGTCGGCGTCATCTGCCTCCGCGGCAGGTTCGGCACCATCGAGCACCTTGTCGCGATCAGCATTTGCTTGAAGCGATTCAGGTATCACAAGGAGATTCGTCGCAGCGACGCTACAGAGTACCTCTGAGAGCGTTGGATCAGCACCATCTTTCCAAAGCGACATCAGCTGATCGATTGACGATGACACGAGTTGAAGCTGTGCCTGTTTGTCGTCTGCGGCGCGTAACGCACCGGCGCTCAGCAGCGGCGAAAGCTCTCGCGCGATGCGCGCTATTGCAAAGCGGTCCTCGCGCTGTTTTGCTTGGACGAGCGGCAAGACCTCTTCGGAGAAAAAGCGGACGGCTGGAAGCGATCCATCAAGAAAGTTTGTTCGCCAGCTCTCAACCTCGTAGAGTGGGATGAACATCTCAAGGAACCCCATGCGCCTCGCGGCCATGCGATGTTCGAGGGTGAGGGTTTTACAGGTCCGCAGATCATTCCAGTCGTCATCTGCCGATGCCTTGGCCATGTGAGCCCTGATTGCCTTCTCGGCGGCCTGCTTGTCAGGGGTCTCGCTCGGGAGAATGTAGAGTCGGACGCAACCCTCGACGCTATCGGATCGCCATTTCTGCTGCTGCTTGTCAGTTGCGTTGCGCACCTTGTTGATCAAACTGACAACCCGCCTCGGGCAGCGATGGTTCATCTGCTTGGTCGGCGTCGCCCAGTCTCCCGGCAAATTCTGGCCTAGGCCATCCTTGCCATCACTGTAGATGCGCTGCATCATGTCACCGAGCAGACCGAGGGCAAATCGCTCCTTGTGCGCGGCCTGCACTGTGAATAGCGCGTCGATCAAGTTCTTGTTTGTGTCCTGGCTTTCGTCGATCAGCAGGAACGGATAGCGGCCAACCAGGATACTCTGCATGGCAGGCTTGTTCGTCAGGAAGTGCGACGTAAGTTGAATCACTTCCGAGTGATTAAGTGAATCTCTGCCACGATTTTCGCCGGTAGGGCTGTACACGAATCGCTTCACTGAATCGAGGTTTGCAAGGCGCTTGGTCTTTGATGCAATTTTGCTGATGCGCGTCGCGGAGGCCTTGGTGCCCGCGCGGCCCTTCGCTTCTTCTTTCCCGAGCTTGTCTATGTCGGCTGCGAGATCAAGACGGAGCCATTCGCGAATATCGCGGTTCAGCCCATCGATCAGTGACCAGGCGAAGCTGTGGATGGTCGACACCTGGATGGTCGGATCGTATGCCAAGCGTCTTTCGATTTCTTCACTGGCTGCGTTCGTGTAAGTGATAACACCAACGCGTTGTCCCTTCAGTCTCAGCCTCGCGCCAAAGTCAGCTTGTACCTTCTGAAGTGCGGTGACGAGAGACCTGGTCTTTCCGGACCCTGCGCCGGCAAAAAGAAAAAAACTCTGCGGACCATCGAGATTTAGACACCTGGCGATTTCGACATCGACGGGTGCATCAACGTCGTCTTCAGCCGCCATAGACTCGGGGGATGTCATGGCTTCACCCCCGTCTTGCCAATGACATCTTCTTCTTTGCGCTTCAATTGATCTGCGAGCCAGGAAAGCCCTTCATGGATGTATGCGGGCACTTTCAGATCGTTGATCTCCTCGCTGTACAGAAGGTCGAGAGCGAACTCCGCCTTGTTTCCATTTTGCAGCGCCTCTGAGGCCCGCTTAGCCAAATCCGCGAGATCCTCAGCATTCGCAAGCGCGTCGCGAAATTTGGCAATCAGACCATGTCCATCGAGCTTTGCAAACAAGTCCGGGTTCTCGTATACCAATGCGTCTTCAAACGTGTTGGCCAGGGCCTCGGCGGGGGGCTGATCCTTGAACACCATAGATATAGGCTGCTGATATGCGACGCGAAGCGCGTAGCCGCTTGACTCTATCAAGACCTTGTCCTCGCTCGTCTTGTCGAGGAGCAGGTCAAGGGATTCTTCCGTCGGTATCCAGGTCTTCAGCGTCTCGTTACGTGCCCTCTGCCCGGCTCCCCGTGTAGGGACAACGGAGGCGTTCGTAGTGCCATGCTTCGCGTCGATGTCTGTGATGATCAGGGTGCTCAGCCCGAGATGCTCTATCAACGAGCGCAGACGATGCGCGTGACTGCCGCCAATCTCAAGCCATGTGATGTAGCAGCGCCTCAAGTACGCATAGGTCTCGCGCTCGCGGACGAGATGGGGAACGAGAATGCGCTCAGCCGGTCCTTCGACAAGGACCGCGCCGTCCGCGAAGAAGAGGTCGCAATGCGTTGCCTTCAGGTAACGCTTCACGAAGCGTTCGGTTTTGTCCGGACCGTCAAAGATCTCGGATAGATTGACGACTGAGGTGAGCGGCACCGATCCAGCTTCTGCAGGCGCAGGGAGACGTCTGAAATATCGCAGAGAAGCGAAATCCGCTTCGTGGGCAAGATGACTGGAGTGCGTGCTGACAACGAGTTGCGTCCGTAGGACTTGCGAGTCTTTCAGCTTGTCGTGCTTTCGGAGCACCGCATAGGCCTGTTTGATAAAGACTTGCTGGACTTGAGCGTGAAGATGTGCCTCCGGTTCTTCAATGAGTACCAGATGAAGTGGCGGGATGAGGAGATCTTCGGCGGTCGTCTGCTTGCCCGCCTTCCCGACCTTCATCCACTTGTCGCGGAAGCTCATTAGAGCAAAGACAATTGAAACCAGGTTCTGGTATCCGAGGCCATTCGAGCCCTCGGGGAGCCGGTGTCCCTTGGCGTTCTCGGCTAGCTGTGTCGGAACTTCATACTGCACAGCTGAGCTGTGGTTGAGTCCGTCGATCGGCCTGATGCTGGTGGTGATGGTCAGTTTTGGATCGGTTACACCTGGATAGCCGATATCCTCAAGTTCCTTCAGGGCATCGGCAAAGCAACTCTCGAGGCGCTGCCCGAACGCAGTCTGGGCTTCGTGAAGCGCCTGCAGCGCCTGCAGGTCCTTCGGCTCCGGGTTGTCGAAGGGGTCGAGGTGTTGTGTGTAGTAGGAGCGAAGCTGATTTGAAAGCTTCTTTCCCGTTCGCTGCTCCATGAAGGCTTCACCGGAATCGTCACCATGCGGCGCGCCGGTCGAGCCTGCATGCCCGAATCCGCGTTGAGCGTTGATCTCGTCGATACGAATAAGTCCGTGAAACGGGTCGCCGTCAATCGGATCGCTGTGATCGGGCAACGGCTGAGGACGGGCAAGTCCATTCTCTGGCGGCTTCAGTCCGGCTGGGTCCAGCAAATAGGCGCGGACCTCGAAGGTCGAGCGCAACCGCCGTGCCAAAAAATCCATCATCGAGCGCGGCCAAAGGGAAAATGTCGATTTGGGCGTTATAGGCACAACGACCTCAACTTCTCCGACATCGGTCGCAGCCTTGATTCCCACAGACGCCGACGATGCCTCGTCGGCCTTCGCCATCACGGCAGCAGCAGCCAGCTTGGCGATCAGATACTCCTGCTGAAGAGCTTGCTCGTCCTTAGGCTCAAGCCGCAACCGAACGCCAATACTGGAGCCGTTCCAGTCGAGTGTCGGCAGGAGTTTCTGTACGTAGTGCAATTCATGTGCTGGGACGTTCAGCCACACGTCCAGGAAGGGAAGGACCTCGTCCCAGGCAATCGGCACAAGAGGTTCACCGCTCAGGCCTTTTTCCCAATCAGCCGCCGCATTGTCGATCTTGGCCCAGTGCGGTAGGGTGAAGTCGTTGATCGAGAAATCAGACCGATCAACGAGGAACCGCCGTAGCGCCACCATTGCTGAAGTCTTGCCGCTGTTGTTGGCACCGACGAAAACTGTGTTCGTCTCCGAAAAATCAATGCGAGCAGCCTTGAGCTTTCTAAAGTTGCCAACCTCTACGTGCTGAATATGCATCCTTGCTCCCCAGCACACCGTTGCATTCGGCGGCAAAATGCGTTTGTTGATCTTAACTGGTGGCGCTTCAAGCCGCTGGCCGTATGCTCAACCTTTGTCTTTCAGTGATTGTGCCACGCACCAACTCACGTTAGGCATCGTCAGGTCGCGAGATTGTCCGACATCCTCTTGGTGGAACCAACCAGCGCAGGCGAGAGGTGTCGTAGCGTAATATGCCCGTTTCGTTTAACCAAGCCCTTCACATGACCAAGAAGCTCTTGCTGGTAGACTACGAGAACATTCACAAGATTGACATCTCGCAACTGGATGAGAGCTTCAGCGCCATCATCTTTGTTGGGGCGAAGCAGAACCCACCAAAGGCGGCAAGGAAGCCGGCGACGGCTCACAGGTTCCAGCGAGTCGATTTCCAAAAGATTGAGGGCAGCGGTAAGAATGCTTTGGATTTCCACATTGCCTTCCAACTCGGGCGAACAATTGAGACGGCACCCGAGACCGAGTGTTTTGTTCTCTCCAAGGACAAGGGCTTTGATCCCTTGCTTGCACACCTCAACAAGAGTGGGTTGAAGTGCCAGCGATTGGAGCAGATTGAAGACCTTGTATGCGAGCCCGTGAGTGCAGTATCGAGCACTTCTGTGGTTTGCGAGCGATGCCACAGGGCTAGCACCATCGAGCACTACGGTGGCCAGTGGTGTACGAACTGCGGTTGCTTCGCCAGCCAGCCCGATCCGAGTCTGCTCCCATCCATTCGGCCCGGATTTCAGCGAGAACGCCAGGACTCTGGGAGCTTCATCGAGCGCGACCAAGGGATCATGGCTCAATGCGGCTGGTGCCATAGCCGAGGCGATATGACCGGTGGCATCTATGATGATGGCGAGTGGATGTGTGGTAACTGCGTTGCCCAATATGCTCGCTGAGCCTGAAGCTTCAAGGCATCGGCTACCTGAACGGCAAGCGATACGGTGTCGTGCGGTCACCGGCCCTTAGGGCCGCTCTTCACTAATCTGGCGTTGGTGGCAAGTCAGGAGGGGCCTCCAGTCAGCAAGAACGAGGAGCTAGCGGTAACGATGCGGCGACACGAAACGCCGACGCTCCGCGAAAATATCCGCAAGCGAACGATGCGCACCGTCAACTGACCGCGGGGCAACGTCGCCCTCAGCCCTCGCCTTCTGCCTATCCGCCGATGACACCCTCGGACCATTCTGCGCTTTCGCACGTTGATCTTCGGTAGCGCCGTCATTGACATGCTTATCCATTCGGCCAGGTTCGGAATCAGTTCGCAAACGGCGTTTGCGCACGCGACTCAAGGCCGAGTCGAAGCTGTCTGGCGTGAAGTGCCAGCCCGCTTCGATCAGGATGTCCCGCGCCTGAGAACGATCATAGCCGCGGGCAAGCAACGCCTCCGTAAGTTCGAAAACGGCGGTGAGCCGAGCCGTCATGGACTTCTGCGTGCATTCTGCTGCACGAAGCTTAAGGCGGCGCATGAGTTCACCATCCGAGAACGACGCGATCTCATGCCCGCTCGCAGCATCTACTATGCACTCCTTCTCCATCTGATCTGCATTCCTTTTGGCTGCTTTCTGCAGCGGACGCGCCACGCCCGTGCACGATACGTAGACAGGCACTGCACTGAAAGTGCACGCTCTCACGCCGCTCCCGTCGCCCCCGGGGCTTCGGACGAATGAAACTCGCGAGCGGCTGTCGATTGCCGATCTCACACAATCCGCAATAACATGCCTCATCGAAGCCCATTGCAGCGCCGCAATGGGCACCGCAAACCATGCCCACCACCCCAGGGGCCCGACACGCCAAACCGTTTTGGTCCGATTTAGCGGTTCTGATCCGCATCCTCGATGGTGGCATCTTCCTCATCGAGCGAATCGGCACGGAGCGAATTAGCCTGCGTGCCGTTTGCTGCGGTCGCATTGAGCGCCGGCTGCCTGCGGGGGCGCCCCGGCTTCTTCTTTTCCTGAACCTGGCTGGTCCCGAACAGCCGGCAATGCGGGCCGTACTTCATGCGCAGGAACTGGTCGGCCTTGGTCATGTAGCGGATGTTTTCACGCAGCGCCTCGCGTTTGGCTTCGTCGTTCCAGTTGATCTCGCCCGTACCGACGCCGTGGCCGTGCTTCTCGTGAAACATCTTAGCGGCGTTGCTGTTCCAGTACTGCCCCATACCCTCGGTCACCTTCTGCCAGTATTCGCCAATCTTCTTAGCGATGTAGACATCGCGGCAAGAGTTGGCCGTGTAGAAGATGAGCATGTGCAGATGCAGGCCGGATTCGTCGCCTTGTTCCAGCTTCCAGATGTAGTCGACGATGCCAAGCAGCAACCTGTTTGTGCGGCAGTTGTTAAAGAACTTCGTGCGATGCATCTGGATCTCCTCGAGAGTGATCTTCGAGCGGTACTGCTTCTCATAGCCAAAGTGCACCATCAGGACAAGCTGGCGCGACTTGCTCTCGAACACCTTTTGTTCGAGAGCAAGGCCCTTCGCCTCGTTGCGCTCCGCGTTGCGCTTGCGCGTTCGCAAGCGCTCCTTGAACGAGCGCGAGCCAACGATCTCAGCGATTTTGGCGACCACGTCGTTAAACACTTCGCCACACGTCTTGCCCGTGTAGGGATCGCGCGAGCCCGGGTCGCGGAAAATAACCGCATGGCGATCCAGACCCAACGCGTTGAACGCCTCGCAGACAGCCGACACGTGTGGACTGTACACATAGCGATCCGAGAAGGCGTCGTGCCGGAAGAACGCTACCAACGAAGCGTAGTAGCGCTTGCCGAGCGGCATGGGCACAGCCACCGCTCTACCGGCTGTATCACGCTTGGTCTTGAAGCCCACCCCGCCCTTGGAGAACTCGATATCTCTTACCAGCGCCTCCATGTCAGCAAGCGAGGATTGGTGGAGGCCGAAGCTCTGCAGCAGTCTGGGTTTCTCTTCACCGTCGACCTCTCCGCGCTCAGTGTTTCTCACCCACTCGATGTACTCGTAAATCTTACTGAAATCATCTTCTTCGTACGACATAATTAACCATCCTTAAAATCATTAGGTGGGGTGCATTAGAGGTGAGAGTCGCTACTTGGTTGTTTTTGTTGATTATCGGTGGGCGTGTCGTCAATAATCGCATTGATAGGATATGAATGAACTTGTTATTACATAAGACCCATAATTCATTCCGTACTTCCTCGCTGCAAATTCCGCAATCTCACCAAATGAGCGACACGCGAAACATGGAACTTACTCTCCACCACACATACATACTTATGACCGCTTCGCATAGTCGAAACGCCACCTGCCGACGGCCGAATCATCTTGATCCGTTCAGCATCCGATAAGGGAGCTAACCATCCGGTCACCGGGCGATAGCAGCCGTCTTTGGTCGCGATTTGTGTGGTTTCGACGTAGCTTGTATATGTTGGACGCAGTTTGTATCGATTTTCCTTCCATAAGATCGTGGCCTTGCATTGATCCTGGTGTGGCTCATGCAACTAAGGCACCGGCCAGTGCCCTCCCCGTGAACTTTTTAACCTGCCTCCTCTTAAGCTCGGTCATTATCTTGTCTGATCTTGCGGATTGTTTGCCGCCAAGTAATGCACTGCGCTGCAGATCGTTGCAGATTGGTACACTAATATGCCGTGAGCCAATCGACATTAATGGGATGGATGTCCCTAGCCTCCGACGCGGTTTATGAGTTGCTCGATCGAATCGGCAGGCCAGAGCAAGCGGCGATTTGGGAGCTTGACGGGGCGAACACCGTGATAGGTGCCCGTGAGGGAGTAACGCTTGCGAATTGACTGGGCCTTCAGGGAAATGGCCGTTGCAAATTCTTCTGTTGTCAGAAGGCGCCCACTGGATGTGGGTAGGAAGGCGCCGAGTTTGGGTTCCATAGTTGACTCCAGGCTGTACGAAACGTGGTTTCGCGCTGTGGGAAGCCGGCATGTCGTTGGGGCAATCTCATACGCCATGCTTCACCGCAAATCGCTTGGGGTGATCCTATAAACCCGTAGCCGTGGGTGGCCGATGGCAGGGTATTGAAAGCCTTGTTGGGCAAGGCTTTGCGGTCAGAGAGACCCGTTTTTCGGGGTTTTCCGTCCGGACTTTGATGGTTCAGTGATTAACAAATGCTCGTATTCCTGCCACTTGGTGAGCCAGGGGCGGAGAGCTGATTGGGTATGGAACCGTTTCTGAAAGCCAACCAAGGGAAGGCGTTTTTCCGAGATGGCGCATGCAGCTACCAAGACAGGATCCCACGTCGACGGAGCATTTCCGCCATGTCCGCGCTTCCCTTGGTGAATCCTCGCTCCACGAATCCATTTCGCGTCCTGCAGGGTCCTTTTCCATTTCTCCGTGCTCCACTCCGGCTCACCCAGCGGATGGAGTCCTTCAAAGGCGGCCGCAACCATAGGGGTCGTCATTCCGTCATCTGGCTTGCTAGAATTCGTTGCAGACGATGTGCCCAGTTCGAATTCTGTCGCCGGGTAGGGAGTTTGTGCTGGTTGACCGCTATTCTGCTGGTCAGCAAGGGCTGAGGCGCGCCTGAGGTCCACGAGGGACTTCGGTGTATCAAACAGCATCTTTTCTTGATGCATGGCGCCAGAAAGCGCATTGGAGATAATCTGCGTCGCAACCGTTGGGGGGGTACGATCGACTGAGCCAGCATTTGGCGGACATCCTGCGACGTCATTAAACAAGCAAATCCAGTCGGTTTGGATGTCTTCTTCCTCGCACCAGTTCAAGAATGCGATAGGGTGGACTTCGTACACGAAATTGCCTCGGTCCTCGCACCAATCCCACCAGTCCGCCAGAATGCGACGAGCCTTATGAAAACCTGTATCCCCAGCGTGAAGCTGCTTGCCATCGAGGCTTATCCCGCCGGAGGGGATCTCGTTGCCTTGATGCGGAGGATGAATCCCGCAGACTAGCAAGGCTCCCATCATGGGTGTCCATGTCTGAAGACCAAGATATTCACTTAGCGTCATGTGGCGCTTTGCGCCCTCAACGAGGCGCTGCGGCAAGGTTGGATGCTTGTTCATGTCGTTTAGGCACTTCCAGATTGGTACCTCGTGGCTCGACCTTCGACGACCGCCCGAATTGAGCCGTCCGGAGCACGATTTTCAGTTTCTCCGCCCTTTCTATGGCATTGATGTTTTGGCGCGAAGACTTGGTGTGGTAGGGGGCTCCGGCTGAAAGTCGATCCGCGCTTGCTCCAGCATCCACGCCTCGATCTTGTCGTGCCACATCCGCAGCATGTCGAGCGGCCGGCGCCGATAGTGCTTCTCCGCCAATGCACTAGGCTTGTGGCCTTGAATCTGTGCCACAATGCCCACAGGAACCTCACACCATTCGGACAGAGTACCGAACGAGCGGCGCAGGCCGTGCAACGTCACATGGGGCAGGCCGGCTGCTTTGATGGCCTGGTTGTGTGCATACCTGGGTTCGGCAATCCGGCCTTTCGCTGCGTTGAGGCTGTGGAATACCCAGGGAGAAGGCTCCCATTTCTCGCCGCGCGCTGCAAGGCTGCGCAGGCGGCGCGCATTTGGCGGGGTGTCGTTGCGGCGTTTCAGGTCCAGCAATAGGGATGTCAGATAGGACGTGAGGGGAATCACGCGCCCGGCTTCTATCTTGTCGGCAATGCGTAAACTTCGCCATTGAAAATCCACGTCTTCCCAACGCAAAGCCGCCAGTTCTTCCCGGCGTGCGCCGGTGATGAGCAGGCCTTGCAGATAGGCGGACTGCACGGGGTTGTGCAGGGCGCGCACGGCAGAGAACCAGGCGGCCAATTGTTCCCGCTGAAGGCTATCGCCGTCTTTGGTATTGCTGCTTGGCAGGACGCCTGTCACCTTGGGTGAGGTGCAGCTGTCGGTCGCGATAATGCCTGCGTACTTATCTTGTCCTTCGCACCACCGGACGAATGCTTTAAGCATCCGGAAGGCATATGCGGCACTGGTTGGCCGAACGGGCACCTCGGATTCCAGCCATGTACCAAGCGTTTTGGCTGTCAGGCCGGAAAGCTTCAGCGCCATTAGTGGGTAAAGCGGTCCGCGTTCGGTTTGCTTGCTGCCACGCTTGGCCGGCATCCCACCTGCCGCGGCAAGCTTGATGTGGTCGTTTATATAGGTCGCGGACCTTGGCTTCTTGGTTTTCGGGGAGATCTTGGTATGCAAGTGGTCGAGATAGTCAGCCCATGCGTCGGCCACGGTCGCGCTCTCCCTTAGTGCCGTAGCCCGCCTCGCTTCATAGCTGGCCCGTTGCTCCGCCTTGACCTCGCGCGGATCCTGGCCGGCATCGATCAGCGTTTGCAGGCGCCTCGCTTCCTCCTGGGCCTTGCTGATCGTCCAACTGCGCGGGTCTCCAATGGTCAGGCGTACGGTCTGCCCGTGAATCTTGCCCTGGAAGATGTATGACTTTGCCCCGCTGGCAGTCGCCCGAAGGCCGAGGCCAGGCGATACCGCGTCCCACAGGAAGGCTTGTGCCTTGCCTTCGGGGCAGCCGTAAGCCTCTACGCGTGCAGCGGTGAAGTTGATCTTTGCCATCCTGTAATCCCACAAACCGGGTTACACGGTTCCATGTAACCGCCATGTAACCCAAGTGTGAGGTATTCGATCCACTCCGGTCAACTATTTAATCACCGGGTATCGCCGTTTTTTCCTTTTCCTATAAGGGTTTTGCCGGTTACATGGCTGTCGATCACCGTAAGGGAATGTCGACTGGCGGTGATTTGTAATCATCAGGTGGCGGGTTCGAGTCCTGCAGCCGGCACCAATTTAATCAAAGGGTTACAGCGTTTTCGTTGTAACCCTTTGTGCTTTCTGGCTTCCGTATAACCGCCTTGCAAGCGGATTTCGGCGTGCTCCTCCGTCGAACCGGAACTACAACACCAAGAGCACCAAGGCATGGAGCTGACCCCGCCGGCATTGGATACACTACGCGCTTCCCGATGGGCGTAGCGTCTATCAACGCAAGTCGGCGTCGTGCCCGTCCGGTCGGGATGCGGATCTTCATCAATTGGCAACAAAGGGAGTCACTGAGCGATGCCTCAGCCTATCGCCACGCAACTCGACGCGGCACAGCGTCATTTCGCTGAAGGCCGGCTAGACGTCGCCGCCCAAATCCTGCTTGAAGTCGTCGCCGCGGATCCCGCGCAGGGCGATGCCCTTGAGGGGCTGGCCTACATCGCCGCCAGGCAGCGGAACCCCGCCCTCGCCGCCGAATACTTTGACCGAGCCCTCGCTATCCTCCCGGCAACCGCGGAACGCTGCCACATTGCCGGGCTTGTCAGCCAGGCGGCCGGCAATCACCACCGCGCCGTCGAATTGCTGGAGCAGGGCATAGCGCTCGCACCGCGCCAACTGGCATTGCTGCACGCGGCGGCGATCTCGCTGTCGGCGCTCGGCGAACACGAGCGGGCGCTCGACAGGCTGCAGCAAGCCGCAGTCCTCAATCCAGGAGCCTGGGAGATCCGCTACAACATGGGCCGCGCCCTGGGCCTGCTCGGCCGCTATGACGCCGAAATAGCGGAATATCGGCGTGTCATCGAGATGAAGCCGGATTGCGTGGACGCCTATGTCAACCTGGGGGTTGCACTGCGCGACCTGCATCGCTTCGATGAAGCCATGCGCATGTATAAGAAGGCGGTGCAGCTAGATCCCAACAATGTCGGGGCGAGAACGAACCGCGCCCAGACCAATCTGCTGCTTGGCCAGTTCGAACACGGCTGGCGGGAGTATGAATGGCGCTGGCGAGACGGCGGCCAGCACCATGCCTTCGGCGAACGGATCTGGCTGGGGGAGACGCCGCTTGCGGGCAAAACCCTGCTCATCCACAACGAACAGGGCTTCGGCGACACGCTGCAATTCGTGCGCTACATCCGTTTGCTGGAAGGCACTGGCGCCACGGTCGTGCTACGTGTCCAGGATGCCCTGCGCACACTGCTGGCCGAAACCCCGGGCGCAAGCGAAGTGATCGGGGAGGGCGAAACCGTCCCTGCCTTTGACTATCACTGTCCCTTGCTGAGCCTGCCACATGCGCTGCGAGCGATGACAGCCAGTATCCCCGCGGAAACCCCCTACCTGCAGGCCGACCCCGCACTGCGGACGCATTGGCGTGCCTGGCTGGCGAAGCCGCCTGAATCCGTTGGGCCCACCAGGCGACCGCGGATCGGGGTGGTATGGAGCGGCAGTACCTGGCATCTCAATGACCACAATCGCTCGACCAGGCTGCAAGACTGGGCACCGGTGTTCGATTGCGATGCCAGCTTCATCTCGCTGCAAAAGGAGATCCGGGACAGTGATTGCGATGCCATGCGAGACTTCGGCGCACTGCGCGACCCGGCAGCGCAACTCGGCTCGTTTTCCGATACGGCGGCGCTTATCGCCGAACTCGACCTGGTGATCGGCGTCGACACCGCGGTTGCCCACCTCGCCGGGGCGCTGGGAAAGCCGGTCTGGATCTTGCTGCCGTTCACGCCTGACTGGCGCTGGCAACTGAACCGGGAGGACAGCCCCTGGTATTCGAACGCCAGGCTCTTTCGGCAGACGACCCGCGGTCAATGGCGGCCAGTCATGCTGGCAGTGGGCGCCGCCGCACAGGCGTTCTGTGCCGCATTCGATGCGCATTGCCCACCCCATCTCGTCGGCCAACCAAAGCAATCCTAGAGTGAGCCGTAAACTTGCACGCATGGTATGGATGGTCTCGATCGCATCGCTGACGGCTTGCGGTGGAGATGGCTCGTCTGCGGAACCAGACGCCTCGGTCAAATCCGTGTCGGCGGTAAATGCGACAGCCTCTAGCTTGTTGCCCTTGTCACCCTTGGCGCAAACGCTGGCAGTCTCGCGCTGGATGCCGACGTCAGCGGACACCTGGCAATTGCAACTCACCGGTACGGTCAACACCAGCTATCCGGCACAGGTCTACGACATCGATCTCTTTGATACGCCGCAAGTGACCGTTGATGCGCTGAAGGCGCAGGGCAAGCGCGTAGTCTGCTATTTCTCCGCTGGCAGCTCAGAAAACTGGCGCCCGGATTTCAAGCAGTTTGCGGCGGCCGACGTGGGCAAGGCCCTGTCGGGTTGGGCAGGAGAACGCTGGCTGGATACGCGCTCGGCCAACGTCCGCAAGATCATGCAGGCGCGCATGGATCTGGCGAAGTCGAAGGGTTGCGATGGCGTGGACCCGGACAACGTCGACGGCTATACCAACAAGCCGGGTTTCCCGCTGACAGCGGCCACGCAACTGGACTACAACCTTTTTCTCGCAGCCGAGGCGCATGCGCGCGGGCTGGCCGTGGGCCTGAAGAACGATGTGGACCAGATTGGGCAACTGGCGACGGATTTCGATTTCGCGGTGAACGAGCAGTGCTTCCAGTATAAGGAGTGCGCTACCTACACGCCGTTCACGGCCCAGGGCAAGGCGGTGTTCAACGTGGAGTACGCCTCGAAGTACAAGGATGCGGCGACGCGCGCAACGCTGTGTGCTTTGGCAAAGGCGGTGCAACTTCGCACGCTGGTGCTGCCGCTGAACCTGAATGACGCGTTCCGCTACTCTTGCGATTGAGCGATTCGCAAGCCGGCAACTGTAAGCCTCCAACGCCAGCTTTTCCGACGCGGGGTTCCCCGCGCCAGGCGCGGGACAGGCGATGGCATCGCACGCATCGCCTTTGTCCTACGCGCGGCTTCAGGCATCCCGACAGAAGTTGCGCCGCTTGCATCCTATAGTGAAGGCGAGGGCGTCCTCCGGCTACCGGTGCCAGGCTGGGCCGGCCGCTTGCGTTCATCGCGCATTCGCACTCCGGGGGCGCATGCGCCCGGGGCGAGGCGCGTCTTTCCGGAGAGCCGAACATGGTCGTGCCGCGTCTATCCATCCTGTCGCTGAGCGTGCTGATGGTGACCGGCCTGGCGGCGTGCGGCGAAACCGCAACCCTGCCAGTGTCAGCCGGCACCGGCTTCACGCCGCAGTTGCCGGCGCCGAACAAGACCATGCTGCCGACCGTGCACATCGCCCCTGCGAAGGGCTGGGCCGATGGCGCCAAGCCGGTGGCAGCGGACGGCCTGTCCGCCGTGGCGTTTGCCGACAAACTGGATCATCCCCGCTGGCTCTACGTGTTGCCCAATGGCGATGTGCTGGTTGCCGAGACCAACGCACCGCCAAAGCCCGACGATGGCAAGGGCATCAGGGGCTGGGTAATGAAACAGGTGATGAAGCGCGCCGGCGCGGGGGTGCCGAGTGCCGATCGCATTACGCTGTTGCGCGACACCGATGGCGATGGCGTGGCCGATGCGCGCTCGGTTTTCCTCAAGGACCTGTGCGTATTCCGGCTGAGCGTGACCAGTGATTCCGGATTATCGTGACCGGTGATTCCGGCATCGTGACCAGCATTTCCGGCTGATCGTGACCGGTCTTTCCGGCGATCGTGACCAGCCCGCTGAGGCGTCATCCGCCGCCGATTTCGCGGTGTCTGCCTCGGGATGATCGGCGTGGAGATGTTGCGTATTGTTCAACCCCGGTTGTGGATAACCTTCCCCGTTTTTACACGGAGAAGCGATGCCCACACCCCCAATGACGATACGCATGATCAAAGACGTGTTACGACTCAAGCATGAGTCTCAGCTTTCACACTCTCGCATCGCGGCGACGCTGCAAATTTCCAAAGGAGTGGTATCCAAGTACGTGTCGCTCGCCGCGGATGCCGGGCTGGCATGGGACCAGCTACGTGACCTCGACGAGGCGGCGATCGCAGCGCGTCTGCTGCCCGGTTCACGTGGCAGCGCCTACGTGCCGCCGGACTATGCGCGGATACACCAGGAGTTGCGTCGCAAGGGCGTCACGCTGACGCTGCTGTGGCAGGAATATGTCGACGCCCACCCCGGCGGCAAGACCTACCGCCACACGCAATTCTGCGAGCACTACCACACGTGGGCCAAGAGCCTGAAGCGCTCGATGCGCCAGGTCCACAAGGCCGGCGAGAAGCTGTTTGTCGACTATGCTGGCCCGACCATCGCGGTGGCCGATGGCACGCGTGCCCATGTGTTCGTCGCAGCATTGGGCGCATCTAATGCGAACAGCGTTTTTATGTAAATCCGGCTGAGACGAGCGAGGGGCCGCGCTCGGTTGGAAGCGCGGCGTGTCCTCCATTTGGTTCACATAATCACAGCGACTTCAGGAATCGCAGAAGCGTCTCGGGTGGCTGGTACCGAGCTCGCTTCACATCTGGCGGATTCAATCGAGCGAGCGCGCGTTCCTTCATCTCGAGGTCCGCCTCGACGTACATGTGCGTCGTCGTCGGGCTCTCGTGACCGAGCCACAACGCAATCTCAGTGGGCCATACACCGGACTGCAGCATCGCCATTGCGGTCGAATGCCTGATGCGGTGCGGGGATACCTTGACGTTAGCGAGTTCGGGATGCCGATCTGACGCTGCCTTGGTCGCCAGCTTCAGCCGCTGACAGACCGTGGCTCGGTTCATTGCATTGCCCTGACGTGTGGGCAGCAGCGGCGATCGCTCGGTCAGCTGCGGATTACGGCCAAGCCAGTCGCGAACATCTCGGGCTGTGCTCTTCCAAAGCGGCAGCGACCGCTGCTTGCGTCCCTTGCCATGCAGATGAATGAAGGATATCGGGCCAAGGATGACATCGCCGACCCGAACACCAACGATCTCCGATACCCGAGCGCCGGTGTTATAAAGCAAGGTCACCATCAGTCGATCTCGATGACCGAGCCAGCTCGCCGTCGAAATGTCCATGACTGCCAGCATTTGCTCCCTTGACAGGAATCCTATCATTGGTCTGTCGAAGCGTTTCATTGGAACCGCCAGCGCCTGCTCAATGACACGCAGGTTCGAGAGATCGCGACGAGCGGCGAATCGCAGGAACGACCGTATCGCCGCCAGGCGGATATTGCGACTGCGTACCGTGTTGTGGCGGTCTCGTTCCAGGTGCTCGAGGAAACTTGCCAGGAACTTCGCGTCAATGTCGGCCAACAGCAAGGCCGATGGCGACTTGCCGAGGTGTTGCTCGGCGAAATGCAACATAAGCAAGAAGGCATCGCGATAGGACGCGACGGTACTGGGGCTGAGCGCTCGTTGCTGCACCATGTAGTCAGTGAAGAACTCCTGCACCAAGCCGCCGAAGGTGGGCGAGACTGAGCTACGCATGACGAATCTCCTCCAATGCAAAATTCTCGAACCTCGCGCCCACCACTGACATCAGTTCAGGCGTCCCGCTGAGGTACCAGTAAGTGTCCGAGATGCTGGCATGACCAAGGTAAGTGCATAACCAGAGCACGGCATGATCGACGGTCGCTCCTGTCTCATACCATCGCAGCAATCGAGCCACGGCGAAACTGTGGCGCAGGTCCTGAATGCGCGGATGCGGGTAGTCCCCGCGTGCCTGCCAAGCCAATTGCCGACGCAGTTGGACGAAGACGTCTTGAACCGTCCTCTTCGGCAGGGCGCAGCCCGATTGCGACACGAAGAACGGCATGTCTGCACGGGTTTCGACACGCCGATCACGAAGTTGCCGGTATTCGTTGAGCGCTTGTACGACACTGCTGTGCAACGGCAGGCAACGCGCTTTTTTAAACTTGGTGTGACGCACGGTCAGACAAGCACGTCGCAAATCGACGTCCCCATCACGAAGGTTCAAGGCTTCTGAGAGCCGAAGCCCGACGGAGGCGATAAGGCCGAACAGCGCCCGGTAGGTCGCGGGTCGTACTCCGTCCAACGGGGGCAGGCGACCCGCCTGCTCGAGCAAATCGCACACTTCCTGCCCGGTGTAAATGTGCGGCGCTAAGCGCCGATGGCATGGCCCGAAGGTGTGTAAGTCAGGGATCTCGGTGTCCGGCTGGAACTGGCGGTAGTATGCCGCGAAAGGTCGAACGACTTCCAGCCTGCGAGCCCAGGTCACCGGTCCGGTGCGCTTGACATGCTCGCGCGCCCAGCCGAGTTGCAGGTCGAGTGTCAGAGGCCCTTGATGCCCGCGGGCATCTGCGTACCTGGCAAAGCGCATCAGTTGCTGGCCGGTGATGCCCAATTCGAAGCCGAGCTGTCGGCGCTGCTTCAGATAGCATTCGACAGCTGCCTGGATCGCGTTGTTGCCGGTGCTCATGTCACACCTCCTGGCCAGGGCATCGCCACGGCCGATAGGCGAACCATGTCGACCTTCGTGTAGATCATTGACGTGTCGAGCTCACGATGACGCAGCACATCGGCGACTTCCTTGAGGGTGCTTCCGCTGGCGAGCATCCGACTGGCCAGCGTGTGGCGCAATATGTGTACCCTCGTATGGGGTAGTCCGCTGCGCCGATAGGCCTCGCGCACAATCTTGCGTAGCACCTCGGGACCGATCGGGGCATCGACCGGCGCGACATGGCGAACAAAGACTCGCCTGCTTGCCGTCGGAGGTCGCTCCGCGCGAAGATAGGTTGCGATGGCCTGGCCCGTGGTCTGCGGCAACGGCAGCACGTCTACTCGACGCGACTTATTCTTGGCGATGCGAAGCGTTCCCGCTTCCCAGTCGATGTCGTCCAGATCGATGGTGACAACTTCGCCGGCTCGCAGGCCCAGATCGACGAGACAGCGGACCATGGCGTAAGCGCGATGCCTGGATGGCAACCCGTGTGGGAAGGCGTCAAGCAGCTGCAAAACCTCCTGCTGCGACAGCGTCTGCGGCAATGCCGCCAAGCGCCGGTTCGCCGGTGATGTGATGACCGGCAGCAAGTGCACCACCGAGTCCCCCAGTGTTGCTCGATAGCGGAGATACGCGCGAAGCGTTCCCGCAACAACCTTTGCGCTGGCCGGACACAGTCGCCGAAGCTGTCTGTCGATGAACCGGCGCAGTTCGTCCTGGGTAGGACAGATCGGCACGCGTGAGCCTGCACCGTGGCTCTGGTGCAGGAAGGCTCGCAGGATGTTGAGACGTTGCATTCGCGTGCTTCGCGCCAGTCCGCGAGCACGGTTCATGTATTCATCGAAGCGGCGAAGTTCATCGTCAATCGCGGAAACAATCTTGTCTTTACGCAGCACCCCGGTCTCATCCAGTGCGATGAGCAGATGCCGCAGTGCCGCTCGGATCGTGCGCGCGTGCCTTCGCACTGGCGGCGGACAGGTACAGCGCGGGAGGTGTTCAGCGATAA
The DNA here is from genome assembly GCF_057814235.1 of Cupriavidus sp. F041. NCBI lineage: Bacteria > Pseudomonadati > Pseudomonadota > Betaproteobacteria > Burkholderiales > Burkholderiaceae > Cupriavidus > Cupriavidus sp. F041. The sequence goes on along the minus strand of NZ_JBVASY010000002.1, from coordinate 3,765,634 downwards.
ATCGCCGAACCGCATCGTCTGTGAGGTCGCACGCGGCAATCCGACTGCGTCGTATCCAGCGGGCGAAGTGAGCGATGCAGTACAAGTACATCCTTGCGGTGTGATCGGCGTAGCCTCGCCTGACGAGATGCTGCCAATAGGCACCGATGTACGGAGCGAGAACGCTGTCGCGCAGCCACGAGGCTGGTACAGCGTGAAGCGAAGGAAGCGTACCCATGACGGCTCCTGAAGTGGTATGCCCACGTGCAGGAGACCTCCTTTTTTATGTGGAGTCCAGTTCCGTCTGACTTGGCCGACAACCACGCTTGGTCTGCACAACCGCTGGACCGCATCGGTCAACGTCGCATAAAAACGCTGTTCGCATTAGACGCGCTATGGTCTTATGTACATGACGCATCGAGCTACACATTCGCCTGCGCCACGCCGCGCGAGACGATGGTCGATTGGATCGGCTCGATGGTGCGCGCCCTGAGCTTTATAGGTGGCAGCCCCGACTTGATCGTGCCCGATAACCCGCGTGCCTTGATTGCCAATGCGGACCGCTATGAGCCGCGCGCCAATGACACCGTGCTCGACTTCGCGCGCCATTACGGCACGTCGGTGCTCCCGGCCCGGGCGCGGCGGCCGCAGGACAAAGCTAAGGTCGAAGTCGCGGTCCAGATAGTTGAACGTTGGATCATGGCGCGGCTGCGCCATCAGCGTTTCGAGACCGTGTACGCGGTCGACTGCGCGATCGCCGCGCTGTTGCCCACGCTGAATGACCGCCCCTTCCAGAAGCTGCCGGGCAGCCGCGCCAGCGCCTTCGCTGCATTGGACGCCCCGGCGCTGCGCCCGTTGCCGGCGATTCCCTACGAGATCGCCCAGTTCCGCACCGTCAAGGTTCATATCGACCACCACGTCGAGATCAACAAGCATCGCTACAGCGTGCCGCACGCGCTGGTCGGTCAGACGCTGGACGCCCGCATCACCTCACACGCCGTCGAACTGCTGCATCGCGGCCAGCGCGTTGCGGCCCATCTGCGCGCGACTGCGGGCGGCTTCACTACCGTGGCCGAGCATATGCCCGCCGCTCACCGCGCTCACCTCGAGTGGTCGCCGCAGCGGCTCGTCCATTGGGGCCAGCAGATCGGCGGCGCCACCGGTGCCGTCGTGCGGCGCCTGCTCGAACGGTACAAGCATCCCGAGCACGGCTACCGCTCTTGTTTAGGTCTGCTGAGTTTAGCCAAGCGTTATGGCAACGATCGCCTCGAAGCCGCCTGCGCAGTCGCTCTGGAACTGGGCGCGTATCAGTATCGCCACGTCAAGAGCGTGCTCGAAACCGACCGCGACCGGCTCGCTGCCGCGGCCCCATCCGAGTGGGTCAGTCCCGACCACGCGCATCTACGCGGCCCCAGCTACTACCAGTGACGCCGCCTGTCACCACGGCAGTCCGCGGCAGGCTGCCGCGGACTGCCTGGCCTAGCGCCTGACCGTCTGGTCGGCCTCAAGGGTGCGCTATGCCGGGCTGCGCCCGCTCTTGACTCTGCCTTCTCGCCCGGCGCCAATGACCAGGACCTCACCTCATGATGACCCATACCACTCTCGCGCAACTACGCTCGCTCAAGCTCGACGGCTTCGCCGCCGCCCTTGAAGAGCAGCTTGCCCAGCCGGCCGCCGGCGCGCTCGCCTTTGAAGAACGCCTGGCTTTGCTGATCGACCGTGAACTGCTCTGGCGCAACAACCGCAAGCTTGCCCGTCTATTGCAGCGTGCCCGGCTCAAGTATCCGCAGGCCGCCATCGAAGATCTCGATACCCGGCCGGGCCGGGGCATTGATCATAAACAGATCACCAGCCTTGTGCTGTCCGACTGGATCGCTACCGGCCACACCGTGCTCGTCGGCGGTCCGACCGGTGTCGGCAAGACCTGGCTCGCCTGCGCACTGGCGCAATACGCCTGCCGCCGTGGTCATTCCGTCGCCTACCTGCGCGTGCCCAGGCTCGCCGAGGAACTGCGTATCCTCCACGGCAGCGGCGGCTTCGGCAAATGGCTGCTGCAGATGGCCAAGACCGATCTGGTGGTGCTGGACGACTGGGCCGTTGCGCCACTGGATGCCGCCACACGTAACGATTTGCTTGAGCTCATCGACGATCGCGGCAGCAACCGCGGCATCCTCATCACCAGTCAATTACCCGTCGAGCACTGGCATGCCTGGATCGGCGATCCCACCATCGCCGATGCCATTCTCGATCGGCTGATGCACCGCATTCACCGGATCACACTGGCCGGCGACTCGTTAAGAAAGACTGCTCAAAAAATAGGCGCGGCAGGCATGGCCAACGACCTCGCATAGTCTTCCAGGGTAAAATCCGTCCCACGCAACACCTCCCGTCGACCACCGGTCACGATCGCCGGTATCGCCGGTCACGAACAACCGGAAACAGCGGTCACGATAAAACGGAATCAGCGGTCACGATGCCGGAAATGCCGGTCATGATCACCGGAATACGCAGACCTGCATTCACCTTTCGGCATGGTGCTGGTCGGCAATGATTTCTACGTGGCCAACACCGATGCCGTGCTGCGCTTCCCCTACCAACCCGGACAGACCCGGATCACCGCACCCGGCGTGAAAGTGGTGGACTTGCCGGCTGGCCCGATCAACCATCACTGGACCAAGAACATCATCGCCAGCCAGGACGGCGGCAAGCTGTATGTCACCGTCGGCTCGAACAGCAACGTCGGCGAGAACGGCATCGACAAGGAGGAGGGCCGCGCGGCCATCTGGGAAGTCGATCCAAAGACCGGAGCGCATCGCATCCTCGCCAGCGGCTTGCGCAATCCCAACGGCATGGCGTGGGAGCCCGCCAGCGGAGCGCTGTGGACCTCGGTCAACGAGCGCGACGAAATCGGCAGCGATCTGGTGCCTGATTACATTACCTCGGTGAGCGACGGGGCCTTTTACGGCTGGCCCTTTAGCTACTACGGCCAGCATGTGGACGAACGCGTGAAGCCGCAGCGGCCCGAAATGGTGGCCAAGGCCATCCCGCCCGATTACGCGGTCGGCCCGCACACCGCCTCGCTTGGCCTCGCCTCGTCGCAAGGCAACTCGCTCACGGCTGCGTTCAAGGACGGCATGTTCGTCAGCCAGCATGGCTCGTGGAACCGCAAGCCGCACAGCGGCTACAAGGTGATCTTCGTGCCGTTTGCCAATGGCAGGCCGGCAGGTGCGCCTGTGGATGTGCTGACGGGCTTTCTAGACAAGGACGGCGACGCGCAAGGGCGGCCGGTAGGCGTAGCCATCGACAAGCGCGGGGCGCTGCTGGTTGCCGACGATGTCGGCAATGTGATTTGGCGGGTGGCCGTGGCGAAGTAGTACCGCCACGCACTGCGCATGTTGTGGCCCAACACCTACTTGCTCACGCCCATCTGCCTGAGCAGGCCCAGGTCGTCCTCCAGATGCCAGTTCTCCACGATCTTGCCGTTTGCCACCCGGTACAGGTCAAAGGCCTGGAAGTCGATCTTCTGGCCCTGGCCCTTGCTGTCGCCGAACTGCCCGGTGAAGTGGCCGCGAAAGCGCAGGTGCACCGCGGCCCGGTCGCCGGCGATGACCACGTCTTCCATTTCCGCGCTGAGATCCGGTACCGCGGCGCGGAATTCCCTGGAGGCCTGCAACGGGCCGCGCAGGCCTTGCTCGCGGCCGGGCGGCAGCGTGCGGTCGGTGAAGTCCGGAGCGAGTGCGAGCGTGGCGTAGCGTTCGTCTCCGGTGTGCCAGAAGGTGGCGTAGCGGCGGGCGGCGAGAAGCGCGGCTGCCGCGGATTGCTGGTCGGCGCCCTGGGCCAGGTGTTGCGGATGGACCAGTTCATCGCCGGCAGCGGTGGCGCTTTGCGATAGCGGCAACAGGGCGATGCCGAGGGCGGCAACGAATGCGCGTACTGGCGTGAGGTTTGTGGTTTTCATGTCGGCTTGTACTCGTCTGTATGTTCGTGGTCTTGCCCTGGCTTATGCCGCCGGCACGTCGCTCGTGCCGAGCGCGAAGCGGGCGATGTCGTCCTTGCGCATGAAGGTCACGCCGGCATGGCCCTGGGCGTAGCGGATAAACGCTTCAAGCGCCCGCACGCGCGCCGGGGAGCCTGAGATGCGGTCGTGCGTGCTGATGGACATCATGCGGCGGCGGCGGGCGCCTTCCGCGTAGAGCACGTCGAACTCCGCCTTCAATTCGCCGAGCATGTCTTCGGCCGTGGTCGATGGCGAGTCGAAACGCACGATGTCGTTGTTGCGTACGGTGTAGGGCACCACGGCGAACGGCTTGCCGCCTACCTGCAGCACGGATGGCTCGTCGCGGCTGAGGTCGTCGATGTGATAGAGGAAGCCGAGCGACTGCAGGATCGGCAACGTATTGGGCGAGCCGCGCATCCAGAAGGCATTGAAGCCGAGGGGCCGCGTGCCGGTGGCGCGCCGGATGGTGTCGATGCTCTGCACGTAGCTGGCGCGTTCCGCTTCGGCACTCATGCTGTATTGCGGCTCCCAGGTCTGGCCATGGCCCGAGGCTTCGTGCCCGCGCGCGACGATTTCGCGCGCCAGTTCGGGATGGCGCTCGACTGCCTGACCCACCATATGCGAGGTCACCTTGATACCGGTGCGGTCCCACAGGTCCAGCAGACGCGGAATGCCTTCACGCACGCCGTAGGTGTACCAGGACTGCAGCGGGTAGTCCGGGTATTTGGGGTCGAGCGGAGGGAAGGGGCCGCTGGCGCCGCGCTCGGGCTGGGCGCCGGCCTCGAACTGCATTGAGATGGAGATGACGAGTTGCGCGCCATCCGGCCAGAACCGGGTGCCGCCGGCGCGAGCTTGCGGGCGCGCCTGGCCGGGGTGCGCGGCGGCGGTGCCGGCTGTAGCCGCGGCCAGCGGGAGCGCAGCGGTGAGTACGGCTGCGCTGCCCAGGAAGTGGCGGCGCGGAATCCGCGGCGCGCGCGCCGTCGGTCTGGTGGGTTGGTTCGTACTCATGTTCGGTTTCCTTGCCTTGCGGCGGTTGTATGAGTACGGACTTTATGGTTCAAACTGGAATTGATAAATATCCATTCTTAACTATCAATTTCAAATACAGTTTGTTAATTAGTGTGCCGCGCCAAACGATAAGAGTTGGCGGCACAAGGACAGGATCGACTTCGCGCATGTGTTCGCCGGCGTGCACCGCGAACTCGCAGGTCGTGGCTACGCGCAACTGGCGGATCTCAAGAGCCGCTTGCTGGTGGCGGAAGCGGCGCTGAGCGGCGACGACCCCGAAGCCGGCTTCGTCGTGACGCACCTCGTGATGACCAATGCGCGTCCGGAGCCGGCGCAGGCCGCTTTCGCCGGCAACGTGCAGGTGTGCGTGCTGCATCGCCTGGCGGCACAGGGGACGTATCGGAAGACAGTGGTGGTGAGCCCGGGCGCGGCTTGAGGCTTGAGAGGCGAGGGGGCTAGCGCTGTGCCTGCTCCAGTTCACGCCACGCCAGGAACAGGCGCGTGTCGAACTCGAGCTGGTGATACGCCGGCTCCATGTATTCGCACAGGCGGTAGAACGCCTTGTTGTGATCGCTTTCCTTCAGGTGCGCGAGTTCGTGCACCACGATCATGCGCAGGAATTCGGGCGGCGCTTCCTTGAACAGCGAGGCCACGCGGATTTCCTTCTTGGCCTTGAGCTTGCCACCCTGCACGCGCGAGATGGCGGTGTGAAGCCCGAGCGCGCGATGCACCAGGTCGATCTTCGCGTCGAACGCGACCTTGTGGAGCGGCGGCGCGGTGCGCAGGAATTCCTGCTTCAGCTCGGCGGTGTAGTCGTACAGCGCGCGGTCTGTCTGCACGGTGTGCCGGGCCGGGTATTTTTTCGCCAGGTGCTCGCCAAGGCGATTGGCGGCAACCAGCTGGCGCACCTGGTCGAGGACGCCGTCGGGATACGCGCTCAGGAAGCGCAGCGGATCCTTGGCGCCGGGGCGCCAGGTTTCGCTGGCGGGAGCGGGATGGCTACGGTTGCTCAATGGTGGTGATGGTGATGATGCGCCCAGTTGCCGTCGACGGAGGTGACGAAGGACTCGACCGCATCCTGGTCGCCAGTGGCGTGACGAACCAGTTCACCACATTTGCACCAGCCCTGGTACGGCGTGATGTGCGAGCAGGCGGATACCTTCTGCAGAAACAGCGTGACGGGCTTGGTGCACTTCTTGCACTTGAAGGTGAGGGTGCGGGCGGGTTTGCTCATCGGATCGGGCTTGAATACGGGGTGATTCGGCGGTGCCGGCGGTTGGCGGCAGGACAACGGGCATTTTAACCTGCCCTTGCCGGGCGCTCATGCCCGGTGCCGTTGCGCTTGTCCGGCGCTTCTCCGCCTATTCCTTCACCGCCCCCGTCATGCCCGACACGTAGTACTCGACAAAGAACGAGTACACCAGCGCTACCGGCAGCGAGCCCAGCAAGGCGCCTGCCATCAGCGCGCCCCAGTGGTAGACGTCGCCCTCGATCAGCTCGGTGACGATGCCCACCGGCACCGTTTTCACTTCGGACGAGGAAATAAAGGTCAGCGCGTAGATGAACTCGTTCCACGACAGCGTGAAGGCGAAGATGCCGGCCGAGATCAGTCCCGGCACGGCCAGCGGCAGGATGATCTTGACCAGGATCTCCCAGCGGGTGGCGCCGTCGATCAGCGCGCACTCCTCTAGTTCGTAGGGAATGGAGCGGAAGTAGCCCATCAGCAGCCAGGTGCAGAACGGGATCAGGAAGGTGGGATAGGTCAGGATCAGCGCCCAGCGCGTATCGAACAGGCCGAGCTGGAACACGATCGATGCCAGCGGGATAAACAGGATCGAGGGCGGGATCAGGTAGGCCAGGAAGATGGCCAGTCCGACCTGCTTCGCGCCCTGGAAGCGCAGCCGCTCGATCGCGTAGGCGGCCAGCACGCTGGCGGCCAGCGAGGCGAAGGTCGACACCGTCGAGACGATCACGGTATTGAGCAGCCAGGCCGGGTAGGGCGTGTTGAACAGCAGCTTCTTGAAATGCGCGAAGGTGGGCGCCATCACCAGGAACGGGTTGGCGCTGCGCATCAGCAGTTCGCCATCCGGCTTGAAGGCGGTGATCGCCATCCAGTAGAACGGAAACAGCAGCACGAAGACGAAGATGCCCAGCGGGATGTAGATGGTCACCCAGCGCCGTGGTATCGATTGCAGGTAGTCCATGCCCTGCTGCTCGGGCGCGGTCATCACTTTCGCTTTCATTTGTCGCCTCCCTGTTGCCAGCCGCGCCGCTGCAGGCCGAAGTAAGAGAACAGGATGGCAGCCAGCAGGAAGGGCACCATCATGGTGGCGATCGCCGCGCCTTCCCCCAGCGAACCACCGGGAATCGCGCGCTGGAAGGACAGCGTGGCCATCAGGTGAGTGGCGTTGAGCGGGCCGCCGCGCGTGAGCACGTAGATCAGCTGGAAATCGGTGAAGGTGAACAGCACGGAGAAGGTCATCACCACCGCGATGATCGGCGTCAGCAGCGGCAGCGTGACATAGCGGAACTGCTGCCACGGCGTGACGCCGTCGATCGATGCCGCTTCGTACAGCGTGGGCGAGATGGTCTGCAGCCCGGCCAGCAGCGAGATCGCGACGAAGGGAATGCCGCGCCAGACATTGGCGGCGATGGTGGAGAAGCGGGCCAGCCACGGGTCGCCGAGGAAATCGATATAACGGTCGATCAGCCCGAGTTTGACGAGGGTCCAGCTGATGATGGAAAACTGCGCATCGTAGATCCACCAGAAGGCCAGCGCCGACAGCGCCGTCGGCACGATCCACGGCAGCAGCACGATGGCGCGGAAGAACGATTTGAACGGCAGGTTCTTGTTGAGCAGCAGCGCCAGCCACAGCCCCAGCGCGAACTTCAGCACGCTGGCCACCAGCGTGTAGAACAGCGTGTTGAACAGCGCCAGTTGCGTCAGCGAGTCGCCGGCCAGATAGCTGTAGTTGGCCAGCCCGATCCATTCGCCGGTGCCGCCGATCTTGGTATTGGTGAAGCCGAGCCAGACGCCGAGGCCGAGCGGATACGTCAGGAAGACCAGCAGCAACAGCGCCGTGGGCAGCATGAACAGCAGCCCAAGCGTATGGCGGTTGTTCAACAGGCGGGATAGCATGGATCACCTCGGCGGCTGCCGGTCCGGCGCTGGGAGCGCCGGACCGGATCTTCGGAACGGCGGCGCGGCGGTGTGCCGCCGCGCCTTCTCTGCTTCGGGCGCTGGCTACATCACGTCTTGTAGTAGCGCTCGGCGCGCTGCGCCGCGCGCGCCGCCGCCTCCTTCGGCGTCTTGGAACCGCTGGCTGCCTCGGCCACCATGTCGAGCACGATGTAGTCAGCCATGGACGCGGCCGAAGCGGTGCCCAGCGGGCCGGCATGGCCGTTGTCGAGCATCAGCGCGGCGGAGTCGCGATAGACGGTGTGCTTGGGATCGGCTGTCCAGATCGGGTTGGCCTCGTAAGCCCTGAGCGGCTGGCTGACGTAGCCGATGGCGGCTTCCATCCACGGGTTGTACTGTTCCGGTTCCATCATGAATTGCAGGTAGGCCTTGGCCGCGTTCGGGAACTTGGAATATCTGAACAGCATCATTTGCGTGATCTGCATCAGCTCCGTGGGCTTGCCGGACGTGCCGATCGGGAAGTGCGCGTGCTGGATGTCCCGCGCCATCTCCTGCAGCTTGGGATCCTTCGAATTCTTGGCCGCGTAGTAGACCGAGATGCCGTTGGCGGTCAGGCTGATCTGGCCGTCCAGGAAGGCTTTGTTGTTCGACGGGTCCTGCCATGACAGCGTGCCGGGCACGAAGGTGGCGTAGAGCTGCTTGGCATACTCCAGCGCGGCCCAGGTCTCGGGCGAGTTGACCACGACCTTGCCCTTGGTATCCACCAGCATGCCGCCATGCGACCAGAGCAGCCAGTGCGCCCAGTTGTTGCCGTCGCCCACCGCCTTGCCCAGCGCGAAGCCGCAGGGCGTGTTCTTGGCCTTGAGGGCCTGGCACAGCTTGAGGAAGCCGGCGAGGTCCTTGGGGATGGTATCAAAGCCTGCTGCCTTGACATGGCTCTCGCGATAGACCAGCGCGTTGCCCACCACGCCCAGCGGCAGGCCGACCCACTTGCCGTTGTGCGTGCCATATTTGCGGCACACGTCGTACCAGCCGCCGTATTTGCCGCCGAGGTAGGTGGCCAGGTCGGACAGGTCGACGAGCTTGTCTGGATACTGCTGCGGGTCGTCGAACCAGCCGACGATGATGTCCGGCCCACTACCGACGCTGGCCGCCACGGCGGCCTTGGGGCGCACGTCTTCCCAGCCTTCGTTGTCGACGCGCACCTCGATCCCGGTGAGTTCGGAGAACTTCTTGGTGTTGGCGTTCCACAGGTCTTCGTCGCCCTGCACGAAGCGCTTCCAGCGCAGCACCCGCAGCTTGGCGCCCGCTTCCGGCTTGTGCAGCAGCGGGGCGGGCGCGGCAAAGGCATGGCCGCCCAGCGCCGTGGTGGCGGCGACGGCAGCCGTGGATGCCAGGAAATCGCGTCTCGTGAAGTTGGTCGGTGCGCTCATCGTTTTGTCTCCTCCGTGGTCAGGGGTTCCGCCCCGTGCTGGTCATGCCTGTTTCCCGGATCACCCTGCGCATCCGGCGTGCCGCGCCGCAGCAGCGACTGGCCTGTATCGGCATCGAACAGGTGGGTGTGCTGGTGGTCGGGCACGAGGTTCAGGATGTCGCCCGCGGCGAAGTCATGGCGCTCGCGGAATATCGAGATGAAGTCCGTGTCGCAGAAGCGCGAATAGATCTCGGTGTTGGCGCCAGTAGGCTCGACCACCGACACGCGGTTGCGCAGGCCCTGGCCGGACGCATCCAGGCTCAGGTGCTCGGGCCGCACGCCATAGATCACGCGCTGGCCGTCGGTCCCGGCGCTGGCGTCGAAGCGCGCGGGGGGCGGCAGGCGCGTGCCATCGGGAAACTCGACAACGGTCTCGCCGCCCTGGCGGCGCAGCACGCCGGGCACGAAGTTCATCGCGGGCGAGCCGATGAAGCCGGCCACGAAGAGATTGTCGGGATGGTCGTAGAGGTCCAGTGGCTTGCCGCGTTGCTCCACGCGGCCGTCGCGCATGACCACGATCTGGTCGCCCATGGTCATGGCTTCGATCTGGTCATGCGTGACGTAGACCGAGGTGGTGCGCAGGCGCTGGTGCAGCTCCTTGATCTCCGCGCGCATCTGCACGCGCAGCTTGGCGTCGAGGTTGGAGAGCGGTTCGTCGAAGAGGAACACTTGCGGATCGCGCACGATGGCGCGTCCCATCGCCACCCGCTGCCGCTGGCCGCCAGAAAGCTGGCGCGGGTAGCGATCCAGCAAACTGCCCAGGCCGAGAATGGCGGAAGCCTTGTCCACCTTCTGCCTGATCTCGTCCTTATCCCCCTTGGCGAGCTTGAGCGAGAAAGCCATGTTGTCGTAGACCGTCATATGCGGATAGAGCGCATAGTTCTGGAACACCATGGCGATGTCGCGCTCCTTGGGCGGCAGGCGATTGACGACCCGGCCGCCGATGGCGATCTCGCCGGTGGTGATTTCCTCCAGCCCGGCAATCATGCGCAACAGCGTGGATTTGCCGCAGCCGGATGGTCCCACCAGCACGGTGAACTCGCCGTCGGCGATTTCGATGTCCACGCCGCGGATGACCTGCGTGCTGCCGAAGTATTTCTGGATGCCGCGAATCTGTACCGTTGCCATGCGTGGTGTCTCCGTTAGCCGTTCATGCCGGGAGCGGCCGTTCGTCGCGAATGCAAAGCAGCGGAAAGCCGCGCTGCAACGACGCGCCTCAATGGTTGTCCTTGGGTACGGCGGCGCCGCTCTTGCCCACCAGGAAATCCATGTCGGCGCCCAGGTTGGCTTGTTGCACGTGCTCGACATAGAGCCGGGTCCAGCCGCGTTCCATCGGCAGTGCAGGCGCTTGCCACGCTGCGCGGCGGCGCTGCAATTCCTCGTCACCGACATGCAGGTGCAGCTTGCGTGCAGGTACATCCAGCTCCACCATGTCGCCGTCGCGCACCAGCGCGAGCGGGCCCCCTGCCGCGGCCTCGGGCGCCACGTGCAGCACCACCGTGCCGTAGGCAGTGCCGCTCATGCGCGCATCCGAGACGCGGACCATGTCGGTGATGCCCTTGCGCAGTACCTTGGGCGGCAGCGGCATGTTGCCGGCCTCGGCCATGCCGGGGTAGCCGCGCGGGCCGCAGTTCTTGAGCACCAGCACGCAGGTTTCGTCCACATCGAGCGATTCGTCGTCGAGGCGCTGGTGCATATGCTCGCTGTTCTCGAACACCACCGCGCGGCCGGTGTGCCTGAGCAGCGCCGGGGTGGCGGCGGAGGGCTTGATCACCGCGCCGTCGGGGCACAGGTTGCCGCGCAGCACGGCAATGCCCGCATTCGCCTTGAAGGGCGCGTCGAAGGCGTGGATGACTTCGCGGTTCCAGTTGGGCGCGTCCTTGCAGTTGTCCCACAGCGTCTTGCCGTTGACGGTCAGCGCGTCGCGCGCCAGCACCGCGCCCAGTTCGCGGATTACCGCCGGCAGTCCGCCGGCGTAATAGAAGTCTTCCATCAGGTGGCGCCCGGATGGCTGCAGGTCGAGCAGGCAGGGCAGCTCGTGACCCAGCGCGTCCCAGTCTTCCAGGCTCAGCTTGACGCCGATGCGGCCGGCGATGGCAAGCAGGTGGATCACCGCATTGGTCGAGCCGCCGATCGCCGCGTTGACGCGGATGGCGTTCTCGAAGGCAGGCCGGGTGAGGATCTGCGACATCACGAGGTTGTCCTTGACCATCTCCACGATGCGGCGCCCCGAGGCGCGCGCCAGCACATTGCGGCGGCCGTCCACCGCCGGAATCGCGGCGTTGCCGGGCAGGCTGATGCCGAGTGCTTCCACCATGCTGGCCATGGTCGACGCGGTGCCCATGGTCATGCAGTGGCCATGCGAGCGGTGCATGCAGCTTTCGGCTTCGAAGAAATCCTCCTGCGACATCTGTCCGGCCCGCACTTCTTCCGACATCTTCCAGACATCGGTGCCGGAACCCAGTTCGCCGCCGCGGAACTTGCCGCTCAGCATTGGGCCGCCGGAGACGCCGATGGTGGGCAGGTCGCAGGACGCCGCGCCCATCATCAGCGCCGGCGTGGTCTTGTCGCAGCCCATCAGCAGCACCACGCCATCGATCGGATTGCCGCGAATCGATTCCTCCACGTCCATGCTGGCCAGGTTGCGGAACAGCATCGCGGTCGGGCGCAGCATGGTCTCGCCCAGCGACATCACCGGGAATTCGAGCGGAAAGCCGCCCGCTTCCCACACGCCGATCTTGACCTGTTCGGCCAGCGTGCGGAAATGCGAGTTGCAGGGGGTGAGTTCGGAATACGTGTTGCAGATGCCGATGACCGGGCGGCCGTCGAACTGATCGTGGGGAATGCCGCGGTTTTTCAGCCACGAGCGGTAGATGAAGCCATCGCGGTCAAGCCGGCCGAACCAGGCCTGGCTGCGGCGCACGGGGGGCGCCGGGGGCTTCGGCGGTTTCTCGTCGTTCACTCGGGTCTCCTGCGTTCTGCGGGGGCCGCGTAGCGACGTCCAGCGCTTTCGCGCCACGTGTGCTGATGCCCGCTTTATTGTGCGATGCAGATCCGGATGCCTGCGACCGCCACTGCCTTGCCGCGCGCATGCCGAGTGAGCGGAGTCTAGTTCAGGACTATCGACAGGTAAACTGGTATTACCAATTAGGGGTCTCTACTGCCGCCGGCGATGCCGGTGCCGATGCTGCAGTGCATTCGCGTTGCGCCTGGACATTGAACGGCGCGCTGCCTAGACTTCAGCGGACTGGACAACTGGTCAAACCAATTTCGCGCCGAGAGCCGGCGGCGCGGGCTTGCGAAACACCGCAACCGCCAGCGCACGATTCGCGCACTGGAGATCTGTGCTGGCCACTCTGGGCTGCTTGTCCATGCCTATCCAATCGATCGAGCCGCAGCGCCTTTACCGCCAGATCAGCAACCAGTTGCGCGGGTTGATCCTGGCCGGCGAGTTCCCGGTGGGCTCGCGCCTGCCGGCGGAGCGGGATCTGTCGGTGCAGCTCGGCGTGAGCCGGCCGTCGCTGCGCGAGGCATTGATCGCGCTCGAGGTCGAGGGCTATATCGAAGTGCGGATGGGCTCGGGCATCTATGTGTGCGAGCCGCCTTCGCACGCCGATGCGGGCTTCGACCTGTCCGGCGAGGAAGGGCCGCTCGAACTGATCCGCGCCCGCGCGCTGGTGGAAGGCGAGGTTGCCGCGCTGGCGGCAAGGAGCGGGCGCAAGGCCCAGTTCGACGCGATCGAGGAGGCGATCGCGCAGATGGCCGCCGCCGCCGCCGCGGGCCTCACGCCGCTCGATGCCGACCGCCTGTTCCACGTGCGCGTGGCCGAGGCCACCGGCAACAGCGTGCTGGTGGGCGTGGTGCGGAGGCTCTTCGACCTGCGCCTGGGCCCGCTGTTCGATCAGTTGGACAGCCACTTCGAAACGCCCGAGGTATGGGCCCGGGCGATCACGGAGCACCGCGCCGTGCTGGCGGCGCTGCGCGGCAAGGATCCCGAGCTGGCGCGCGCGCTGATACAGCGGCACATGGATATCGCCTACCGCCGCCTGACGTCCAGCCTGACCCGCGCGCGCAGGCGCCCGGCCGGCACCTTGCGCGCCGCGCCGCGCGCCGGGAAAGCGTCCTGACGGGCCGCGGCCGGACCGGCTTTGCTACACTTGGCCGATTCCCGCATTTCACCTCCCCCAATTCACTCGGATTCGCATGGCACAGTACGTTTTCACCATGAACCGCGTGGGCAAGATCGTTCCGCCCAAGCGTCACATTCTCAAGGACATCTCGCTGTCCTTCTTCCCGGGCGCCAAGATCGGCGTGCTGGGCCTGAACGGCTCGGGCAAGTCGACCGTGCTGAAGATCATGGCGGGCATCGACAAGGAAATCGAGGGCGAAGCCACGCCCATGCCCAACCTGAACATCGGCTACCTGCCGCAGGAACCGCAGCTCGATCCCGAACAGACGGTGCGCGAATCGGTGGAAGCGGCGCTGGGCGGCGTGTTCGAGGCACGCCAGAAGCTCGATGAGATCTACGCAGCCTATGCGGAGCCGGACGCCGACTTCGACGCGCTGGCGGCGGACCAGGCCAAGTACGAAGCGATCCTCGCGGCCAGCGACGGCAACAACGCCGAGTTGCAGCTGGAAATCGCAGCCGACGCGCTGCGCCTGCCGCCCTGGGACGCCAAGGTGGGCAACCTGTCCGGCGGCGAGAAGCGCCGCGTGGCGCTGTGCCGCCTGCTGCTGTCGCGCCCCGACATGCTGCTGCTCGATGAACCCACCAACCACCTGGATGCGGAATCGGTGGAGTGGCTGGAGCAGTTCCTCACGCGCTTCCCCGGCACCGTGGTGGCGGTGACCCACGATCGCTACTTCCTGGACAACGCGGCCGAATGGATCCTGGAACTGGACCGCGGCCACGGCATTCCATGGAAGGGCAACTACAGCTCCTGGCTGGACCAGAAGGAAGCCCGCCTGAAGCAGGAAGAGTCGAGCGAGTCGGCCCGGCAGAAGGCGCTGCACAAGGAACTGGAATGGGTGCGGCAGAACCCGAAGGGGCGCCAGGCCAAGTCCAAGGCGCGTCTGGCGCGCTTCGACGAACTGAACAGCCAGGAATACCAGAAGCGCAACGAAACCCAGGAAATCTTCATCCCCGCGGGTGAGCGCCTGGGTAACGAGGTGATCGAATTCAACGGTGTGAGCAAGGCCTACGGCGACCGCCTGCTGATCGACGACCTCAGCTTCAAGGTGCCGCCTGGCGCCATCGTCGGCATTATCGGCCCGAACGGCGCCGGCAAGTCGACCTTCTTCCGCATGCTCACCGGCAAGGAAACGCCGGACAGCGGCGAGATCAAGGTGGGCCCGACCGTGAAGATGGCCTACGTGGACCAGAGCCGCGATGCGCTCGACGGCAGCAAGACCGTGTTCGAAGAGATCTCCGGCGGCGCCGACGTGCTGACCGTGGGCCGCTACGAAACGCCGTCGCGCGCCTATATCGGCCGCTTCAACTTCAAGGGCTCGGACCAGCAGAAGCACGTGGGCACGCTCTCGGGCGGCGAGCGCGGGCGTCTGCACCTGGCCAAGACGCTGATCTCCGGCGGCAACGTGCTGCTGCTCGATGAACCGTCCAACGACCTGGACGTGGAAACGCTGCGCGCGCTGGAAGATGCGCTGCTGGAGTTCGCCGGCTGCGTGATGGTGATCTCGCACGATCGCTGGTTCCTGGACCGGATCGCCACCCACATCCTGGCCTTCGAGGGCGAGTCGCACGTGGAGTTCTTCCCGGGCAACTACCAGGAGTACGAGGCCGACAAGAAGCGCCGCCTCGGCGAGGAGGGCGCCAAGCCCAAGCGTATCCGCTACAAGCCTATCGCGCGATAAGTACGATCGGCACGATCAGCCTGGCGGCGTCCGGTTACGGGCCGCCAGCGGACAAGGGCCCCGCTCGCGCGGGGCCCTTTGCGTTTTGCGTGCCCGCCTTTTACGCCACATCCGCATTGAGCGGCGGCGCCGGCTTGCGCACCAGCTTCAGCTTTGTGATCTCCGACGGCGCCCCAAGCCGTTTGGGCGGCCCCCAGTAACCGGTCCCCCGGCTCACATATACCCACATCGCCTCATGCCGGTTCAACCCGGCTGTATAAGGCTGTTGCATCGGCACGAACAGATTCCACGGCCAGAACTGGCCGCCATGCGTATGCCCGGACAACTGCAGGTCGAATCCGGCGTCGGACGCGGCCGGCGCGGTGCGCGGCTGGTGCGCCAGCAGCACTCGCGCGGCAACCACAGCCGGCGCGCCGTGCAGCGCGCGCTCCGGGTCGCTGCGATGGTTTTCGTCGAAGCGGTGGGCCGTGTAGTCGGTCACGCCGGCCAGTACCAGCGCTTCCTCTTCCTCGCCGATCACCACGTGCTCGTTCATCAGCACGCGCAGCCCCAGCCGGCGCAGTTCGACGATCCACGGATCGGCGCCGACGTAGTACTCGTGATTGCCGGTGACGAAGAAAGTGCCGTGGCGTGCTTTCAGGTCGCCCAGCGGCGCGGTGTGACGGGACAGTTCGCACACGGTGCCGTCGACCAGGTCGCCGGTGATGGCGATGGCGTCCGGCTGCAGTCCGTTGACGCGCGCGACGATGCGTTCCAGATAGGCGCGCTTGATGGTGGGGCCAACATGGATATCGCTGATCTGCACGATGGTGAAATCGTGCAGCGAGTCGGGCAGGCCGGCGATAGGCACTTCCACCTCCACCACCTGCGCCAACCGCCGCGCATTGAACAGCCCCAGCGCGGTGACCAGCAGTGCCAGCACCGGTACCGCGGCTGCGGTGCGCGATAGTAGCCAGGCCGGGTGCCAGCCAGTGACGGCGCCCGCCAGCAGCACAACGTCGCGCGCCAGCGTCAGCATCAGCAGCGAGGAAAAGAAGCCCATTGCCAGCATGCCTACCCAGGTGAGCGCATCGCACCATGGCTGGTCCAGGCGCCGCGCGAGCAGGCCGGCGGGGATCAGCGGCCAGGACAGCGCCAGCCACGCCACGGCCAGCGCCTTGACGGCGAACGCCACCGGCAGGTCGGGTAACAGGCGCAGGCCGATGTAGCCGTGCAAAAGGCCAACCACGATGGCAGCGACGAAAACGGTGGTGCGAGGGGGCATGCCGCCTCCAGGAGAGCGGACGCATGGAACATTGTGGCGTCCTGTTTTGTTTTACATCATTCCGGCGCAATGGCGCAGGTGTAACCGCAGGCGAACTGCCGGATTTCCGCAGCCTGCGTGCCCGCAGCGGTACCCGCATGTCTGGCCGGCAGCGCTTTCGTCACGCGATGCATGACGTAGCTAGTTGAGGCTGCCGGCCGGCACATTCAAGAGCCAGGCACGGTGTTGGGCACATTGCCTTCCGGCCAAGGCAGGATGCGTACCCTTGCAAGTACTGAAGACCGCTCTCCGCGGGAGGCCTGCGATTTCATGGTGCGCTCGAAAGTACTTAACGCGCCGCAAAAAAGATTGAATTGTGCGCTTTTCGCTCCTGCGATTAACTTGCCAGTCTAGTTGCGTCCGTTCGGCAGCCGCCGGCCGGGCAGGCGAATGCGGGAGGGTTGGGAATGAAGTGGACGGGTCGGCGGTGGACGGCATTGCTGCCAGTGGCAACAGCGTGGGCGCTGGCCGCCTGCGGCAAGCAGGAAGCGCCGCCTGCGGCGCAGCAGGCGGTGCCGGTGCAGGTCGTCAAGACCGTGGCGCAGGATCTGCCGGTCACCTTCGAGTTCGTGGGCCAGACCCAGAGCGACCAGGCGGTCGACATCCGCGGCCGGGTGTCCGGCTTCCTGGTGAAGCGGGCCTACGTGGAAGGCGCCATGGTCAAGGCCGGCCAGCTGCTGTTCGAGATCGACCACAAGCCCTTCCAGGCCCAGCTCGACGCAGCCAAGGCGCAACTGGCGCAAGAGCGCGCCCGGCTGGAGGTGGCGCGCGCCAACCTGGCACGGGTCAAGCCGCTGGCCGAGCGCAATGCGCTGTCGGCGAAAGACCTCGACGATGCCACCGGCAACTATCACGCCGCCGCGGCCGGGGTGGAACAGGCCCGCGCGCAGGTCGAGGAGCAGCAGCTCAACCTGTCCTACACCTATGTGCGCTCGCCGGTGGATGGTGTGTCCAGCTCCGCCGTGCTGCCGGAGGGCGCCTACGTGAGCACGACCAACAGCCTGCTGACCACGGTGTCCACGCTGACGCCGATGCGCATCAATTTCAGTGTCTCCGAACCCCAGACTCTCGAATTCCGCGCCCAGCAGGCCAGCAAGCAGATGGTGCCGCCTCCCGACCAGCACTACGCGGTCACCGTGGTGCTTGCCGACGGCAGCGAGTTTCCCCGCAAGGGCCGCATCACCTTTGCCGATGCCACTTACAACCAGCAGACCGGTACGTACCTGGTGCGCGCGGAGATGCCCAACCCCGAGGGCACGCTGCGCCCCGGCCAGTTCGTGCGGGTGCTGGTGAGCGGCGCCACGCGGCCCGGTGCCATCGTGGTGCCTCAGCGCGCCGTGGTCCACGGGCCCAAGGGCGACCTGGTCTTCGTGGTGGACAAGGACGGCAAGGCCGCGCCCCGGCCGGTGACCGTGGGTGACCTCTCCGGTTCGATGTGGCGCATCGCCCAGGGCCTGGGGCCCGGCGAGACGGTGGTGGTGGACGGCGCGAGCAAGCTTGCGCCGGGCGCGCCCGTCAAGATCACCGGCGAAGCGCCGCCGGCCGCCGTGGGGGTGGGCAGCGTGCCGGCTTCCGCCCCGTCGGCCCAGTCCGCGCCAGCCGGGGGTGA
Source organism: Cupriavidus sp. F041 (assembly GCF_057814235.1). Classification (NCBI taxonomy): domain Bacteria; kingdom Pseudomonadati; phylum Pseudomonadota; class Betaproteobacteria; order Burkholderiales; family Burkholderiaceae; genus Cupriavidus; species Cupriavidus sp. F041. The sequence continues at coordinate 3,747,254 of NZ_JBVASY010000002.1, read as the reverse complement.
GGCCAGCCCCGTGGCCAAGTCCTCCTGATACGGAGACCGCCATGCTCTCCGCCTTCTGCGTCCAGCGGCCCATTTTTGCGGCGGTACTGTCGCTGATCATCGTGATCGGCGGCCTGGTCTCGATGTTCGCCCTGCCGATCGCCCAGTACCCCGACATCACCCCGCCGCAGGTCACGGTCAGCGCCACCTATGCCGGCGCGGATTCCGACACCGTGGCGCAGACTGTCGCGGCGCCCATCGAGACCCAGGTCAACGGCGCCGACAACATGATCTACATGCAGTCGACGTCGTCACCCACCGGGTCGATGACGCTCAACGTGTATTTCGACATCGGCACCGATCCCGACACCGCGCAGGTGCAGGTGCAGAACCGCGTCAACCTGGCGCTGCCGCAACTGCCCGACACCGTGCAGAAGACCGGCATCAATGTGCAGAAGCGCTCCTCCAGTTTCCTGTTGCTGATCGGCGTGTATTCGCCCGATGACAGCTTCGACCAGCAGTACATCAACAACTACGCCAACCTCTATGTGCTCGACGCCATCAAGCGCGTCAACGGCGCCAACCAGGCGCAGATCATGGGTTCGGCCGACCTTGCCATGCGAATCTGGCTCAAGCCTGACCGCATGGCGACGCTGGGCATCACCGCGCAGGACGTGCAACGCGCGGTGCAGAGCCAGAATGAACAGTTTGGCGCCGGCAGCGTGGGCCAGGCGCCCAACAGCAAACCGGTGGAACTGACCTTCCCGCTGGTCACGCCGGGCCGCCTGACCACGCCGGAGCAGTTCGAGAACATCATCCTGCGCGCCGACAACACCGGCGCCGCCGTGGTGCGCCTGCGCGACGTGGGCCGCGCCGAGATCGGCCAGCAGCAGTACACGCTGCGCTCCGCGCTCAACGGCAAGCCGGCCACCATCATCGCCGTGTACCAGCAGCCCGGCTCCAACGCGCTGCAGGTGGCCAAGGACGTGCAGAAGGCGCTGGACGAGATGTCCAAGACCTTCCCGAAAGGTGTGAGCTACAAGGTGGCGCTCGACACCACCGAATTCGTGCGCGCATCCATCGACGAGGTGGTGCACACCCTGATCGAGGCAGTGATCCTGGTGGTGCTGGTGGTGTTTATCTTCCTGCAGAACGTGCGCGCCACCATCATCCCGGTGCTGGCGGTGTTCGTCTCGATCCTCGGCACCTTTGCCGGGCTGCTGGCGCTGGGTTTCTCGATCAACCTGCTGACCTTGTTCGCGCTGGTGCTGGCGATCGGCATCGTGGTCGACGACGCCATCGTGGTGGTGGAAAACGTCGAGCGCAATATGGCGGAGTTCCACCTGTCGCCGAAGGACGCCACGCTGCGCGCGATGAAGGAAGTGACCGGCCCGGTGATCGCCATCGTGCTGGTGCTCTCGGCGGTGTTTATCCCGGTGGCCTTCGTCTCGGGCACCACCGGGCAGTTGTACCGGCAGTTCGCGCTGACCATCGTGGTGTCGGTGGTGATCTCGGGCTTCGTCGCGCTGACCTTGTCGCCGGCGCTGGCCGCGCTGATCCTCAAGCCGGGCCATCACGAGCCGTGGCGCGGCTTTGTCTGGTTCAACAAGCGCTTCGACCGGCTGGTGCACCACTATGGCGGCTGGGTGCGCGTGTTCATGCGGCGCTCGGTGGTGGCGCTGCTTTGCTTCGGCCTGATGCTGCTGGCGGTGTGGCAGTTGTTCAGCCGGATTCCCACCGCCTTCGTGCCATCCGAGGACCAGGGCTATGTGCTGGTGGCGGTGATGATGCCGGATTCCGCCAGCCTGGACCGAACTGAGAAAATCACCTCGCAGGTGGCGGCCATGTTCCGCCAGCACCCCGCGGTGCAGGACGCCTCCGCGCTGTCCGGCTACAGCTTTATCGACAGCCAGTACAAGACCAATGCCGGCACGGTCTTCGTCGCCATGAAGCCGTTCGGCGAGCGCGACAAGCCCGACCTGCTGGTGCCGGGCATGTTGCAGTCGATCACGCCGAAGCTGCGCGCCATTCCCGAAGCCATCATCATCCCGGTCAATCCGCCGTCGATCCCCGGACTGGGCTCGCAGGGCGGCTTCGAGTTCTGGCTGCAAAGCCGCGGCACCGGCACCACCGCGGAGCTGGAGGCGACTACGCGCGCCTTTATCAAGGCTGCCGCCAGCCATCCGGAGCTGGGCCACCTCAACAGCACCATCCAGGCCGCCTCGCGCCAGATGCGGGTGGAAGTGGACAAGGAGAAGGCGGAGACCATGGGCGTGCCCATTGCCGATGTCTATGGCACGCTGCAGACGCAATTCGGCTCGCTCTACATCAGCCAGTTCTCGCAATACAGCCGGGTCTGGCAGGTGATCCTGCAGGCCGAGCCGCAGTACCGCGCCAATCCGAACGACCTGCAGTTCCTCTACGTGCGCCAGCAAAGCGGGGCGATGGCGCCGGTGTCCGGCCTGCTCAAGACCACCTACAGCAGCGGCCCCGACCTGCTGTCGCGCTTCAATAACTTCCCGGCGGCCAAGATCACCGGCGATGCCGCGCCTGGCTACAGCTCGGGCCAGGCGCTGGCGGCGATGGAGGCGGTGGCGAAGGAAGCGTTGCCGGTGGGCTACGCCTACGGCTGGAGCGGCGAGGCGTTCGAGGCAAAGAAGTCGGGCAACACGACCACCATCGTGTTCGTGTTCGGCATCGTGATGGTGTTCCTGATCCTGGCCGCGCAGTACGAGTCGTGGTCGTTGCCGCTCTCAATCCTGAGCGCGGTGCCATTTGGCCTCTTCGGCGCGCTGCTCGCCATCCTGATGCGTGGCTTGTCCAATGACGTGTATTTCCAGATCGGCATGGTCACGCTGATCGGGCTGGCGGCGAAGAACGCCATCCTCATCGTGGAGTTCGCGGTGATGAAGCAGAAGGAGGGCATGTCGCACGCCGACGCCGCGGTGCAGGCGGCCAAGCTGCGGCTGCGGCCGATCGTGATGACGTCGCTGGCCTTTATCCTGGGCGCGGTGCCGCTGTTTATCGCCAGCGGTGCGGGCTCCAACGCCCGGCACTCGATCGGCACCGGCATCATCGGCGGCATGATTGCCGCGACCACGCTGGCGCTGGTGTTCGTGCCGCTGTTCTCCTACCTGATCGGCACGGCCGCCGACAAATGGGCCAGCCGCAGAGGTGCGCCGGCCCCGGCTGTGCAGTCCGAAGCCGCGGCGGGAGAGGCATCGTGAACGCTCGCCGCCTGCTCCTGGCCGCATGCGCGATGGCGCTGGGCGCCTGCGCGCTCGGGCCGGACTATCGCCGTCCGGACGTCGCGCAGCCGCCGCAGTACCGCCTCGATACCGGCGCGCTGACCGTGGCCGCGGACAGCGCCTGGTGGGACAGCTTCGGCGATCCGGTGTTGAACGCGCTGGTCGACGCCGCGCTGCGCAACAACTACGACGTACGTATCGCCGCCGCGCGCATCGACGCGTTCCGTGGGCAACTGCTGGTGGCGCGCTCCGGCCTGTTCCCGCAAGTCGGGCTGTCGGCATCGGCCACGCGCCAGCGCGCCGGCACCTTCAACGGCACGCCGTTCGCATCGCTGGAGCGGCCAGGCAACAGCTACCAGCTGCTGGCCAACGCAAGCTGGGAAATCGACCTGTGGGGCCGCATCCGCCGCCAGGCGGAAGCCGCCGAAGCCGACCTGTGGAACGCGGAATACGCGCGGCGCGGCGTTGTGCTGGCGCTGGCCGCCTCGGTGGTGCAGGGCTATGCCAGCCTGCGCGGGCTTGACGCGCAACTGGATGTTGCCCGCCAGACCCTGGAGGCCCGCAGCCGCGCGCTGGATATCTTCCGCATGCGCTACGCGGGCGGCGTGGTCTCGCAGCTTGAGCTGGCGCAGGCCGAGAACGACTACTACGCTACCGAGGCATCGATCCCGCCGCTGCGCGCGTCCATCGCACAGACGGAGAACGCGCTGTCGGTGCTGCTCGGGCGCGAGGCCGGGCCGATAGAGCGTGGCAAGTCCATCGCGCAATTGCAGGCGCCGCCGGTTGGCGCCGACCTGCCGGCGGCCCTGCTGGCGCGCCGCCCGGACGTGCTGCAGGCCGAGCAGAATGCCGTGGCCGCCAACGCGCTGCTGGGTGCTGCCGAAGCGCTCTACCTGCCGGCCGTGAACTTGTCGGGCCTGTTTGGCGCAATCGCGGCCTCGCCGGGCGCGCTGTGGCACAGCGCCTCGCAGGTGTGGGGCATGTCCGCCGGGCTGACGCAGCCCATCTTCCAGGGCGGCGCCATCCGCGGCCAGGTGCAGACTGCCGGCGCACAGCGCGAGCAGGCCATGCTGGCCTACCAGAGCAGCGTGCTGGCGGCGCTGGCCGATGTGAACACCGCGCTGGCCAACGGGCTGGAAACGCGCAACCGGCTGGGCAGCCTGCAGAATCAGGAGCGCAGCCTGACGGTGTACGCCGACCAGGCCGGCGCGCGCTACGAGGGGGGCTACTCCAGCTATCTCGAAGTCACCAACGCGCAGGAGAAGCTGTTCGACACCCAGCTCGCGGCGATCCAGGGCCAGGTCGACGTGCTCAATGGCGCGGCGGCCTTGTACAAGTCGCTTGGCGGCGGATGGCCGGCGGTGCCGGCCGAGGTCAGGGACGCCGGGATGGGCGGCGACGCGCGCGTGGTGCAGCGCTGAGGCAATGCGCGTAATTCGCGCAATTCGGCCAGTTTGCCCAGATAGCCCAGATTGCCCTGTTCGTCTTAGCGTGCGGACCAGCTGGCATTGCGCACGCCCAGCGCGGTCACCACGCCGTAGGCGCTGATGCCCAGCGCCACGCCCAGGAAGTGCCCGTCCAGGCCCATGCCGGCCATGTTCGCCAGCACCCAGCCGCCACCGGCGGCCAGGGCGATGCGCGCCACGCCGGCCCCCATCGGCCAGCCCATGCGGCCCGCACCCATCGATGCAAAGTACAGCGCCATGCCCAGGCCGAAGCCACCGAAGGCCGGGGCGACCCAGGACAGCGCGCGCGCGGCGATGCCGGCGACTTCGGCGTCCTTGGTGAAGAGCCCGGCAAAGGTCTCCGGTGCCAGGCCTACCGCCGCACCCACCGCCCCGGCCACCGCCAGCGCCGGCAGCGCGCCGGCCCAGGCGGTACGGCGCGCGGTAACCCAGTCGCCGGCGCCCACGGCGCCGCCCACCAGCGCCGTCAGCGCCGAGCCCACGCCGAAGGCCAGCGGAATCATCAGGAATTCGAGCCGCGCGGAGATGCCGTAGGCAGCCACGGCAGCCGTACCGTAATGACGCAATTCCGCAGTCACCAGGATGGTGGTCAGGTTAGCCACGGATGCCAGGGCGCATCCCACCAGCCCCACCGACAGGATGCGCACGAACAGCGCGCGCGATGGACGTATCCGCAGCGTCGGCACAAAGCCGGCGCCGCCGCGCATCACTACCCAGGCCATGGCCAGCGCCGCCGCCCACGACACCGCCGCGAGTGCGGCGCCAATGCCGGCCAGGCCCATGCCGGCCGGCTCGGCCAGCGCCCAGGCCAGGATCGGGAAAGCGATCCACATCAGCGCCAGCACGCGCGCCGCCAGTGCATGGCGGCCACCGCCGCGCAGCACGGAAGCCAGCGTGTTGGCCAGCCACGCAGGCACCGCGCCGGCGCCGAATAGCCAGATCGCATAGGTAGCAGCCGCGTCGGCAGCCGTTTGCCCGGCCACCGCGCCCAGGATGCCGCGCGGGAAGCCCGCCATCGCCACGGCGAACACCAGCCCCGCCGTGATGGCGATGATGAGCGCATGCAGCACCAGGGAGGAAGCCTCCTCGCGCTTGCCCGCGCCGAGCGCGCGGGCGATGGCGGATACCACGCCGCCGCCCATGGCGCCGGTGGACATCTGTTGCAGCAGCAGGGCGAAGGGCAGCACGACTGCCCAGCCCGCCAGTGCCGCCGTGCCCTGGCGCGCCGCCAGCCAGGTTTCGATCAGCTGGGCGCCCGCCTGCAGGAAAGCGATCAGGCTGGTGGGCGCGGCCAGTACCAGAATGCGGCGCAAGAGTTCGCGCATCAACGGTTGCGTGGGGGCGGCGGTAGCCACGGACGCCAGCGTGGCTGCCGCCAGCGGATTGGCTTGGGGTTCATTCATGGCTGGACTCCGTTTCATCCGTCGTTTCGCGCGTGGCCGGTCCGGCTGGATCGTCTTCGCGGGCAAGGCGCCGCCGCAGAGCGCCGCTGGCGGCCGGGCCGGGCACTACGCGCAGGTCGTCCAGCGTCAGCGGGCTGCCGTCCGCGCGTGCCAGTGCCGGCGCGGCAATGGCGGCGCCGGTGCGCTTGTCCTGCAGCACGGTGTGCGGGCCGCACGCATCGTTCATCCAGCGGTCGGCCCAGGCTTTCAGGGCGACAAAGGCGGGAAAGAAGTCGCGGCTCTTCTCGGTGAGGTGGTAGACGTGCCGCGCGCTGTCGGGGGCAGGCAGGCGTTCCAGCATGCCGTGCTCCACCAGGCTCTTCAGGCGCGCGCTGAGGATGTTGGGTGCAATGCCCAGGTGGCGCTGGAATTCGTCGAAGCGGGTGCTGCCGTAGAACGCCTCGCGCAGCAGGAGGATGGCCCAGCGCTCGCCGAGCACCGACATCGAGCGGGCGATCGGGCATGGCATGCTGGCAAAGTCGGTGTGGCCCATGGACCTCTCCATCTGACTGGCGGTTGGTCCTGGCGATTTACTTTCGATTTGCAAGCCAGAACGTTCCGCGCATCTTAACTTGCAATTTGAAAGTTTGCTTGGGTGTGGGGGATAACTCTGTGCGATGTTCGGAGCGGTTTGTCTTTAGGGACTGGTGGATGGCTACAACTGCTTAACTGCAAATTCAAAGGCTTAAAGTCAAAGGCGGTTTCACCCCCCTGCGGGGGGCGACCTACTTTATTGTCTTGCCAAAAAAGTAGGCAAAAAAGGCGCGCCGGATGGGGCGACACCCCCTCGGGATCCGGCGAAAAGAGCGGCCGGGACCCAAACTCGCATCGCCTTAAGGCGATACTCAGACATGGGTCCCTCTTTTCCGCTCTTTTCACCGGATCCCTAGGCGCCCCATACGGCCTGGTACACCTTCACGGCTCGCTTCGCATCGCTTGGGGGGCTTGCTTCGCATCGCGGGGTGCCGGGGCCACACGAAAAGACCGGGGGATCAGCAAAGTGTCTGGCGCATCGCATTGCTGAATACATCCAGGGCCGGAATCCGCGCGCGCAGGAAATCGATCAGCGCGCGCGTGGCCATCGATGGATGCAGGTTGGGCGTGGTGATGATGTAGAGGCGGCTGCCCAGGCCTTCCGGATTCCAGTCCGTCAGCACAGGCACCAGCCGGCCCTCGCGCACGTCGTCCCAGCCGGCATAGACCGGCAGCAGGCCCACGCCATGCCCCTCGCGCACCGCGCGCATCAGAAAGGGGAAATGCTCGGACTGCAGGTGCGGGATCAGTTCCACCTGCTCGCGCTGCTCGCCGCGGTCGAGCGTGAGGACGAAGCGCCGCGCGGGGTAGGGCGGGCACAGGAACTGGCACCGCGCCAGGTCGGCCGGGGCGTGTAGCGGCCCGTGGCGCGCCAGGTAGGCGGGCGACGCGCAGAGCTGCCAGTCGATCGCGCAGATGTCGCGCGCCACATGGTCCAGCGGCGGCTGCGAGGTGACCTTGAGCGCCACGTCGATCTCGGCGGCGATCAGGTCCACCACGCGGTTGGCAAAGAACACGCGCAGGGAGATGCCTGGATGCTGGCCGGTGAACTCCAGCAGCAGCGGGGCCAGGAACGTGTCGCCCAGACCGGTCGGCACGCTCAGGCGCACGTGGCCGCGCAGGGTGGTACCCAGGCTGTCGATCTCCGCCTGGGCCGAGGCCACTTCCTGCAGGATGCGCAGGCCGTGCTGGTACAGCGAGCGCCCAGGCTCGGTCAACTCCAGCCGGCGCGTGGTACGGCGCAGCAACTGCGCGCCGGCCTGGTGCTCCAGCTCGCGCAGCTGGCGGCTGACCTGCGAGCGCGTGACGCCGCGCCGCCGTCCCGCCTCGGACAAGTTGCCGGCCTCGACGATGTCGACGAAGGCCTGGATCAGGTTGAGGTCCATCCGGGATTCCCTTGGGTATTGTCGAGTCTGGCGCAACATTGTGAGTCGCCGCAGGGGAATTGTCGATGCAGGGCTCCAGGGCTACAGTGTCCGTTCCCCGCCGGATTGCCGGGAGCGGGGGCCAGGCGGGCGCAACGACGCCAACGACGCGAACAACAAGCAGGAGACACCATGTTCAAGAACGATCTTTTCGCTGGCCAGCGTGTGCTGATCACCGGCGGCGGTACCGGGCTGGGTCTGATCATGGCCGAGCGCCTGGCCGGGCTGGGCGCGGAGCTTCACCTGTGCGGGCGCCGGCTGCCGGTGCTGGACGAGGCCGCCGGGTCGTTGCGGCAGCAGCACGGCGTCAAGGTCGTGACCCACGCGGTGGACATCCGCGATGCCGCCGCCGTCGACGCCATGATCGAGAACATCTGGACCCAACACGGCCCGCTCGACTGCCTGGTCAACAACGCCGCCGGCAACTTCATCAGCCGCACCGAGGACCTCTCGCCCAATGGCTTTCACGCCATCTCCGACATAGTCTTCCGCGGCACCTTCTACATGACGCAAGCTGTGGGCAAGCGCTGGATCCGCGACGGCCATCCCGGTTCGGTGCTCTCCATCGTGGTGACCTGGGTCTGGACCGGCTCGCCCTTCGTGGTGCCGTCGGCCATGTCCAAGGCCGGCGTGGACGCCATGACCAAGTCGCTGGCCGTGGAGTGGGGCCGCCACGGCATCCGCTGCAACGCCATCGCACCGGGCGTGATCCCCACCGAAGGCGCGGGCTCGCGCCTGCGCCCGCAGGATTCGCAGCAAGACCAGTTGAGCGGCCAGAACCCCACCGGTCGCATCGGCCAGCCGCAGGACATCGGCAACCTCGCCGCCTTCCTGCTGGCCCGCGACAACTCGTGGATCAACGGACAGACCATTGCGCTGGATGGTGGCGACTGGCTCGCCAACGGCGCTTACTTCAAGCAATACCTGGGCTGGGGCGATGCCGAATGGCAGGCCGCGCGCGAACGCATTGCCGCCGGGAACGCCGCCGACCGCGCCACGCGCACGGTGAATGCACCCACGCCTTCCCCGACACCCGACCAATCTGGAGACAACGAATAATGGCCGCCGACCTCTGGTTCGAAGATACCCGCCTGACCGGCGCCGAGCTGCTTGAGCGGGGCGCGCGCCTGGCTGGCGGCTTGCGCGCGCTCGGGCTCAACGAAGGCGACGTGGTCGCGGTGCTGCTGCGCAACGATCCGATCTTTGCCGATATCGTCCACGCCTGCCGCACGGCCGGCGTCTATTACTGCCCCATCAACTGGCACTTCACCGGCGAGGAAATCCGCTTCCTGATGGCAGACAGCGGCGCCAAGGCGCTGATCGTCCATGCCGATCTGCTGGACGGCGTGCGCGCGGCGGTGCCCGAGGGCGTGCAGGTGCTGGCGGTCGCGGTGCCGGGCAAGGACAGCGCGGCAGGCGCCACCGACTATGAAAGCTGGCTCGATGCGCAGTCGCCGTACGACGGCCCGCGTGTGGCGCCGCGCGGCCATATGGCCTACACCTCCGGCACCACCGGCCGCCCCAAGGGCGTGCTGCGCGCCGCGGTGCCGCTGGCCACGCTGGAAACCCAGCTCGCGCGCATGCGCTCCGTGGTGGCGCAGACCATGGGCATCGTGGAGGGCACCCGCGCGCTGATGGCCGCGCCGCTGTACCACAGCGCGCCGGGCGTGTTCATCCAGAACGCGCTGCAGCTCGGCGAGCGCCTGGTGCTGTGCGCGCGCTTCGATCCGGAGCGGGTGCTGGCGCTGGTGGAGAAGCACCGCATCGACGTGCTCTACCTGGTGCCCATCATGTATGTACGCATGCTCAAGGTGCCGCCGGAGGTGCGTGCGCGCTACGACCTCTCCTCGCTGCGCTTCGTCGCATCGACCGGCGCGCCGTGCGCGCCCGAGGTCAAGCGCGCCATGATCGACTGGTTCGGCCCGGTCATCCATGAAACCTACGCATCGAGCGAGGCCGGCATGATCACCGTGGCCACGCCGGCCGACGCCATGGCCAAGCCCGGCACCGCCGGCCGCCCGGTCGACGACGGCGAAGTGCGCATCCTCGACGAGCAGGGCAAGGCCTGCGCGCCCGGCGAGATCGGGCTGGTCTATGTGCGGCAGCCGGCTTACCCCGACTTCACCTACCGCAACAATGACGAAGCCCGCCGCGCCATCGACCGCGGCGGCCTGGTGAGCCTGGGCGACATGGGCTATCTCGACGCCGATGGCTACCTGTTCATCTGCGACCGCGCCTCCGACATGGTGATCTCCGGCGGCGTGAACATCTACCCGGCAGAGATCGAGCACGAACTGGTGCGCTATCCCGGCGTGGCCGATTGCGTGGTGTTCGGCGTGCCCGACGACGAGTATGGCGAACGCCTGCTGGCCATGGTGCAGCCGGTGCAGGGCGCCACGCTGGAAGAGAGCGCGATCATCGAATGGCTGCGCCAGCGCCTCTCAGGGTTCAAGGTGCCGCGCACCATCGTGGTGGAAGCGCAACTGCCGCGCGACGATACCGGCAAGCTGGCCAAGCGCCGCCTGCGCGACAAATACTGGGAAGGGCGCGCGCGGCGGGTTTGAGCGCAGCGCAGCCAAGACATACCGGCAAGACCGAGAACATCAGAAGAACCAAGGAGACTAGCCATGCAAAGCTGGAAGACCGGATGGCGCGCCTGCGCCGGCGTCGCCATCCTGGCCTGTGCGCAACTGGCCGTGGCCGCCTATCCCGACCGTCCCATCAAGCTGGTGGTGCCCTATACGCCGGGCGGCTCTACCGACCAGTTCGGGCGCGGGCTGGCTGACGGCATGAGCCGCGAGCTGAAGCAGACGGTGGTGGTGGAGAACCGTCCCGGCGCCGCCACCATTATCGGCACGCAGAGCGTGGCGCGCGCGCCGGCAGATGGCTACACCATGGTGCTGGCCACCAATGGCAGCATGGTGCTCAACCCGATGCTCTACAAGAAGATCGCCTACGATCCGCCGCGCGATTTCAAGATATTCACCATCGGCGCCGAGGCGCCACTGGTGGTGGTGACCAACAACCAGGTGCCGGCCACCAACATCCGCGAGTTCGCGGCGTATGCCAAGGCCAGCGGCGGCAAGCTCAACTACGCCTCGGTCGGGCTCGGCAACGCGCTGCAGCTGGCCACCGAAATGCTCAAGACCGAACTCGGCATCTCGGTCACCCACGTGCCGTACAACGGCAGCGCGCCGGCGTTGTCGGCGCTGCTCGCCAATGATGTGCAGCTGATGGTGGACGTGGTCAGCACCTCGCTGCCGCACATCAAGGGCGGCAAGCTGCGCGCGCTGGCGGTGACCGGCCGCACCCGGCTGGAAGTGCTGCCCAATGTACCGACCGTGGCGGAGAGCGGCTATCCCAACTTCCAGGCCGCCACCTGGTTCGGCCTCGCCGTGCCGGCGCAGACCCCGCCTGAGGCCGTGGCAAAGCTGCAGGCCGCGGCCGCACATGTGCTCAAGGACCCGCAGTTCCGCGCCACCTTCAGCGCACTGGGGCTGGTGATCCAGCAACCGCGCACCCAGGCCGAGATCGATCGCTATATCGAAGCGGACCGCGAGCATTGGGGCAAAGTCATCCGCGCCAACAACATCAGCCTGGACTGAGCGCAAGCGCGCCAGGCGAGCGGCGGCAGCCGTGGCGAGTGCCGGCCGGCTGGCGGCGATCGGCGTATAGTTCTGTCACGCCGTGATGCATTCGGCCTTCGGGCCAGTCACGGCGTTCTCTTGCCCACGTCCGCCGCGCCATGAACGACTCAGAGCCTGATCCGCACCAAGAGCCCCTTGCCGGTCCCCTGCGCGATCCCAGCGCCGAAACCGATCGCCTGCATGCCCTGCGCCGCCGCGCCCGCCTTGCCGCCGGCCGCAAATCGCGCCAGATGTGGCGCATCTCCCGAACCACCCTGCGCTACGCCGTCTTCATGTGCGGCGCTGGCTGCGTGGCGCTGTTCTCGCTGATATTCGCGTGGATTGCCGAAGTGGCGCTGCGCTGGAATTACCAGCTGACCTCCGCTACGCCGTGGCTGGCCTTCGTGCTGCTGCCATTCGGGCTGGCCGCGCTGCGCTGGCTCACCATCCGGCTGGCGCCGCAGGCGCGCGGCAGCGGTATTCCGCAGGTGATCGCGGCCGTTACGTTGCCGCCCTCGGGGCCGGCGCAGACCGTATTGGTGTCGTTCCGCCAGTCGATGTGGAAAGTGCTGCTAACGACGGGCGGCCTGCTGGCGGGCGCGTCGATCGGGCGGGAGGGCCCCTCCGTGCAGGTGGGCGCTGCCGCCATGCTGGCCTGGGGCCACTGGTGCCATGAGCGCCTGCAGTTCCGCATCGGCTTCCATCCCAATGCACTGATCGCCGCCGGCGCCGCCGGAGGCCTGGCCGCGGCCTTCAATACGCCGCTGGCCGGCGTGGTATTCGCCATCGAGGAACTCGGCCGCGGCACCGCCGTGCGCTGGGACCGGCTGGTGCTCTCGGGCGTGCTGACCGCAGGCTTCCTGTCGCTGGCGGTCCTGGGCAACAACCCGTATTTCGCCGTCAAGACGCCGATCCTTGCGCTGCACGACGCCTGGGGGCCGGTACTGCTGTGCGCGCTGGTCAATGGCGTGCTTGGCGGCCTGTTCGCCAAACTGCTGATCGGCGGCGTGCCGGCGCTGTTGCCGGCGCGGCTGCGTGGCTGGCCGGTGGAGCATCCGGTGCTGGTGGCATTCCTGTGCGGCCTGGTGGCGGCGGTGATTGGCTGGTCCACCGGCGGCGCGACCTTCGGTACCGGCTACGAGCAGGCCGCCGGGCTGATCAACGGCGAGCCGCACAGCACGCTGTGGTTCGGCATCGCCAAGCTGGTGGCCACCGTGGTGTCGTATTTCGCGGGCATTCCCGGCGGGATCTTTACGCCCTCGCTGGCGATCGGCTCCGGCATCGGCGCCAATGTGGCGCAGTGGGTCGGCCACATCTTCGGCGGCATGACCGAGCCCCGCGTGCTGGCGCTGGTGTCGATGGCGGCCTTCCTGGCTGCCGCCACCCAGGCACCCATCACGGCCAGCGTGATCGTGATGGAGATGACGCGCTCGCAGGATCTCACCCTCTTCCTGCTGGCCGCTTCGCTGCTGGCTTCCTTCCTCGCGCGCCAGTTCTGCCCGCATCCGTTCTACCACCATGTCGCGCATACCTTCCGCCGCGAAGCGCTGAGCGTCACGCGAAAAGTGGCGCCGGCAACATAAGCCGGGCGAAGCCACGGTTTGCGGCGCCGCTTTGCCTTAATATGAGCGGCGCGCGGGCCAGGTGCCCGGCGCTGTGTACCGGCGGCACACCTGGACCCGCGCCGGCACGATGAACCGGGGAGCACAGATGGCCACGCAACGACCGCCGGGCAGCACCGGCGCCCAACGTCCGCCGAGCGCGCCGCGCCGCCAGCAAGGTGCGCCGGGCGTGCCGCCGCAGAATCCGCCTGGCAAGGAAAGCACCGTCGTGCGGGATCTCGGCCCGGAAACGGTGTGGCATACGCTCGGCTTGCACGGCCATACCCGGCTGCGTTCGCCGCTGCCGCCATTGGCGCGCTTGCCGCGGCGGCAACTGCCGCCCAGCCGGGTGCCGCGGCTGCTGTTGTGGGGGTTGCTGTTAGTCTTGCTGGCAGTGCTGGCTAACGCCGTGCTGAATATGTCGCATTAACCCCCAGCGGAGTGCCTGCCTTGCCACCTAGTGGGTGCCGGCAGGAACCACGCGCGCAGGGGGCGCTCCAATCCGGAGCTTTTCTCAGGAGTCTGGATGAAATACCCCCTCGCCGGGCTGGCCGTTGCCAGCCTGCTGCTGGTTTCGCCCTGGGCGGGCGCAGCGCCCAAGGATGGCGCCGCCGACAAACTGGCGCCGATGCTCGAGAGCCTGGAGATTGGCAGCCCGCTGCCCACGCTGCCAGATTGCGCCGACAAGCGCACCCCCGATGGCCGCGACGTGACCGCCCTGTGCGTCGAAGTGCGCGGCGACGGCGTGATGCGCCAGGTCGGCGTACCGCGCGACAAGCGGCCCGCCTTCATGGACGGGCCGCACGTGGTCGCCTTTGTGGACCGCAACGCCCTGGTCGGGCTGATCGTGCCGACCGACGGCGTGCGCTCGGAGAAGACGGCGGTGGACAGCCTGACCGCGCGTTACGGCAAGCCCTTCCGCTCGGAACAGGTGGAGATGAAGGACAAGGCCGGCCAGCCCGTCAAGAGCACGCATGCCGGCTGGATGAGGAAGCCGCTGACCGTGGAGCTCTACGCCATTCCGGACGATCCAAACAACGGCACCATCGAAATGCTGCTGCCCCAGGCCCGCGTGCTGATGGCCGACCAGGACAAGGCCATGGCGCAACAGCTCAATCCCAATGCCGCTTCGGCAGCGCAGGCGGCGCCGGCGAGCAAGGCGGAGGCGAAGAAGGGGAAGGACGGGAAGTGGTGAGAGGGCGCGCGAGCGCCGCCTGAAGTGCCGGATTGTGCTTGCTCGCCTCTCCCCTTGGGGCGAGAGGCGAGCAAAGCTCAGAGCCCTTCCATCACCTTGTCCAGCCCGCGCACCAGCCCGGTCACTGTGTGCACCTTGCGGATCGCCAGCAGCGCACCGGACACATAAGGCTTGGAGCCATCGCCGGCCTCATGCTTGAGGTGCAGGCGTTGCCCGTCGGCGCCAAAGATCACCTCCACGCCCAGCTGGTACCCAGGCAGCCGCACCGCGTGCACCTGGCTGCCGGACAGGGTCGCGCCGCGGGTTTCCTTCGGTCCCTTGACCTGGTCGATGGGCACCACTTGCGCGGCTTCGCGGACCTGCCCCAGGCGATACGCCAGTTCGCGCACCGTGCCGGAGGGCACATCGATCTTGCCGGCCTTGGCGTAGTCGATGATCTCCCAGTGCTCCAGGTGGCGCGCGGCCATCTCGGCGAACTTCTGCAGCAGCACCACGGTAATGGCGAAGTTGCCGCAGGCCAGCACGCCGCGTCCGGCCCGGCGCGCGGCGGCGTCGATCTCGGGGTAGTCATCGTCCGATAGCCCCGACGTGCCCACCACCACGTGCGCGCCCTTTGCCAGCGCTTGCAGGATGTTGCGCTTGGCGACATCCGGCTTGGTGTATTCCACATAGACGTCGCAGGCGCCGTCCGCCAGTTCGTCGATGCTGGCCACCGCCACGCCGGGCGTGCCCTTGTGCGCGGTCAGTTCGGCAAGGGTCTGCCCGGCGGCGCCGCGCGACAACCCGGCCACCAGCGTCATGTCGTCCGCGTGCGCCACCCCGCGCGCCAGTTCGCCGCCGGCCCAGCCGGTCACGCCGCCCACGGCGACTCGAATGCGATTGCTCATCGTCCTGCTCTCCTGATCTGGATGGTTTTCCGGGATGCCCCGGCTGCCTGCCAAGTTGTGCAGCATAAGCCTTTTGCGCTTTCGCCGCAGTATCAGCCGGCAGCCCTGCGCCGGTCGATCTTGCGCGCCAGCACGATCGACGTGGTGGTGTGGTTGACGCCGTCCAGCGCGCCGATTTCGTCGAGCAGCTTGTCCAGGCGGGCATGCGTGTCGCAGCGGATCACCGCCATGTAGTCCACGGGGCCACTGACCGAATTGAGTTCCTCGATCTCGGGAAAGCGCTGCAGCGCTCGCACCACGGCCGGCGCGGTCTTTGGCATCACCGACAAGCCGCAGAACGCCAGGATGGCATTGTCTTCCATCTCCTTGCCAAGCCGCACGCCATAGCCGGCGATCACGCCGTCGCGTTCGAGCCGCGCGATCCGGGCCACCACGGTGGTGCGGGCAATGCCGAGCTTGCGCGCGAGATTGGCGGCGTTCTCGCGCGCGTTGGCCTGCAGCAGTGAGAGCAGGTGGCGGTCGGTCTGATCAAGTTCGGTCATGGGCTTGGCGCGGTTCGCGAAGGCAGAAAACAAGGCGGTGTCGACGATTCGACCGATAGTCTCGTCGATTCGTTCGATTGTGAGGCCTTTTCGTCAATCTTGTCCCTTCATTCTGACCTTCCCCGCAACCATACTTCAAACACGGACGAAGGCCGATCCACACTCTCCACGAGGGACATCATGACCTACATCACGCCAACCGGCCATCTGGACCAGACTGGACAAACCACCCAAGCCGCGGCGCCCGCCGCGCAGCCCGCCAACCCGGCCGCTCCCGTTACCCCCGTCACTCCCGCCCGCAATGCCAGCCAGACGCCAATGCGCGTGGTCGTGCTCGGTGCAGGCAAGATCGGCCGCACCATCGCCGTCATGCTGCATGACAGCGGCGACTACCGCGTCACCCTGGTCGACCGCGAACCCGCCCATCTAGAAGGTCTGCCCGAAGGCGTCGCCGTGCGCGTCGGCGACCCGGGCCAGGCCCAGGATTGCGCCAGCCTGCTGGGCGGCGCGGATGCCGTGCTCAACGCGCTGCCGTTCCATGCCGCCGTCGCCGTGGCCACGGTCGCGGTCAGCCTCGGCGCGCACTATTTCGACCTGACCGAAGATGTTGCCGCCACCCATGCCGTGCGCCGGCTCGCTGAAGGCGCGCGCTCCGTGCTGATGCCGCAGTGCGGGCTCGCACCGGGCTTTATCGGCGTGGTCGGCAACGACCTCGCCCAGCGCTTCCTGCATGGCGGCGGCGAACTGCTCGACCTGAAAATGCGCGTTGGCGCGCTGCCGCGCTACCCGAGCAATGCGCTCAAGTACAACCTGACCTGGAGCACGGAAGGGCTGATCAACGAATACTGCAATCCCTGCGAAGCCATCGTCGATGGCCGCCGCGTGGAAGTGCCCGCGCTGGAAGGGCTGGAGAGTTTCGCGCTGGACGGCATCGAGTACGAAGCCTTTAATACGTCTGGCGGGCTCGGCACCTTGCCCGAGACACTGGCTGGCCGGGCGCGCGACGTGGACTACAAGTCGATTCGGTATCCGGGGCACTGCGCGGTGATGAAGCTGCTGCTCAACGACCTGCGCCTGCGCGAGCGCCGCGACTGGATGCGGGAGATCTTCGAGAGCGCGATACCCGCCACGCGGCAGGATGTGGTGATCGTGTTCGCCAACGCAACCGGCTATGCAGCAGGCGCCAAGGGCGGGCGTGGCCCGCTGACGCAGGCGTCGTTCTCTGTGCGCATCGGCGGTGCCGATACGGCCGCGGGCCACGTCAATGCGATCCAGCTCACCACGGCGGCCGGCATTTGCACCGCGCTGGACCTGGTTGCCGGCGGCGAACTGCCGCAGGCCGGCTTCGTGCCGCAGGAGGCGATGCCGCTGGACACTTTCCTGGCCAACCGTTTCGGCCGACACTACACCCGTCATCCGCTTCAAGAGGCAACGGTATGAAAGCAAAGGAATTCGCGGCCTGCTGGCAGGCCATGGGGCTGACCGCGCCCTGGCGCGACGGCGAAGGTCCGGCCGGCGCATTGCCGGTGCGCTCGCCCATCGACGGCGAGGCCTTCGGGCACCTGCCCGCATGCCCTTTGGCTGAAGCCGATGCGCGCATCGGGCGCGCCCGCGCGGTGCAGGCAAGCTGGGCCCTGGTGCCCGCGCCGGTGCGGGGCGAAGTCGTGCGGCGCTTTGGCGAAATGCTGCGCGAACACAAGAAGCATCTCGGGCAACTGGTCTCGCTCGAAGCCGGCAAGATCCTGCAGGAAGGGCTGGGCGAGGTGCAGGAGATGATCGACATCTGCGACTTCGCGGTCGGCCTGTCGCGCCAGTTGCACGGCCTGACCATCGCTTCCGAGCGGCCTCAGCATGCGATGCGCGAGACCTGGCATCCCTATGGCCTGTGCGGCGTCATCTCGGCCTTCAACTTCCCGGTGGCGGTGTGGGCCTGGAACGCGGCGCTGGCGCTGGTGTGCGGCAACGGGGTGATCTGGAAACCGTCGGAGAAAACCCCGCTGAGCGCGCTGGCCATGCAAGGCTTGCTGGACGGCGTGCTGGAGATCGCGGCGCCGCAGCACGTTGGCATTGCCACGGTGCTCCCGGGCGGTCAGGCGCTGGGCCAGCATCTGGTCGAGCATGCCGATGTGCGGCTGATCAGCGCGACCGGCTCCACCCGCATGGGCCGCGAAGTGGGCATTGCCTGCGCCGAACGCTTCAAGCGCTCCATCCTGGAGCTTGGCGGCAACAACGCCGCGATCATCGCGCCGTCGGCCGATCTTGAACTGGCCATCCGCGCCATGACGTTCTCCGCCGCCGGCACCGCGGGGCAGCGCTGCACTTCGTTGCGCCGCGCCTTTGTGCATGTCGATGTGCTGGAAGCCGTGACGTCGCGGCTGGTCCAGGTGTTCGGCCGCCTGCAGGTGGGCGATCCGCTCGCCGAGTCGACCCTGGTCGGCCCGCTGATCGATGGCGCTGCCGGTGCCGCCATGGCTCGCGCGCTGCTCCGGTGCCGCGAGCACGGCAACACTGTGCACGGCGGCGAGCGCGTGCTGGCAGAGCGTTTCCCCAATGCCGAGTATGTGCGGCCGGCGCTGGTGCTGACCGATCGCCAGCACGAGACGATGCTGACGGAAACCTTCGCGCCGATTCTCTATGTGATGCCCTACACCACGCTGGAGGAGGCCATCGCGCTGAACAATGCGTCGGAACATGGCTTGTCGTCCTGCATCTTCACCGAGTCGCTGCGCGAGGCCGAACGCTTCATGTCGGCCGCGGGGAGCGATTGCGGGATTGCCAATGTGAATATCGGGACCAGCGGGGCGGAGATTGGTGGAGCGTTTGGTGGGGAGAAGGCCACCGGTGGGGGGCGGGAATCCGGGTCGGATGCCTGGAAGGGGTATATGCGCAGGGCTACCAATACGGTTAACTATGGCGACGCGTTACCGTTGGCGCAGGGGGTCAGGTTTGAGATATAGGGTGGGCGCGCGGGTTTTTACCTTCGCCTAAACGTTGCGATTCGTAACAAGGGTTACAGGGCGTTGACCCTGTATTACCAAGCTGGCCCGTATAACGTTCTTGAGGCTACACAAAGCCGCAAGGACGATGAAATGAAGACGTGGATGATGGGAATCGCGGTAGCGGGTGCCGCCATGCTGGGCGGTTGCGCGGTGTACCCGGCTTATCCGGGCTATGGCGGCGAGGTTGCCGTTGCGCCCGCACCGGTATATGCCGCTCCGGCGGTGGTGGTGAGCCCGGGCTATTACGGTGGATACGGCTACTACGGCGGATACGGCCGCCGTTATCGCTACTGGCGTTGACGGCGGGCACCGCAGGCGCCTGCCGCGCTGCGTTTGCGGCGGCAGGTTTCAGGCCTGGCCGTTGAGTCCGGCCCAGCTCGGCGCCAGTGTCTGCGGTACGTCGATCAGGTCCAGCACGCGGCCAACGGTGTGGTCGACCAGTTCGGCCACGCTCTGCGGCTTCTGGTAGAAGCCGGGGACCGGGGGGAAGATGATGCCGCCCATCTCGGTGACGGCGGTCATATTGCGCAGGTGCGCGAGATTCAACGGCGTTTCGCGCACCATCAGCACCAGCTTGCGGCGCTCCTTGAGCGTGACGTCGGCTGCGCGGGTGATGAGGTTGTCGGACATGCCGTGGGCTACCGCCGCCAGCGTGCGCATGGAGCAGGGCGCCACCACCATCGCGTGGGCTGCAAAGGAGCCGCTGGCGATGGTTGCGCCGATATCGCGCACGTTGTGGACGACGTGGGCAAACGCTTCCACCTCGGCCTTGCCCATGTCGAGTTCGTGCTGCAGGTTCATCACGCCCGCCGGCGAAATCAGCAGGTGGGTTTCGATGCCGGGCGCAGCACTGAGTATCTGTACCAGGCGGACCCCGTAGACCGCGCCGGTGGCGCCGGTGATCGCGACGACGATGCGCCGCGGCTTGGCGTCACCTGCTGCGGTCATCGCGCGCTCAGGCCTTGAGCAGCGATTGCAGTTCGCCGTTCTGGTACATCTCCATCATGATGTCCGAGCCGCCGACGAATTCGCCGTTCACGTAGAGTTGCGGAATGGTCGGCCAGCTGGCGTATTCCTTGATGCCCTGGCGGATGCCTTCGTCTTCCAGCACATTGACCGTGGTCGGCGCGTCAACGCCGCAGGCCTTCAGGATCTGGATGGCGCGGCCGGAGAAGCCGCACATCGGGAACTGGGCGGTGCCCTTCATGAACAGGACCACGGGGCTGCCCTTGACGATCTGGTCGATCTTTTGCTGCACGTCACTCATGATGTCTCTTTACAGTTGAATGCGGTGCCGGTTCGGGCGCCGCTATCGGGAAATCGGAGAGCGCGTGATGTACGCGCCTGCAAGCGACTGATTTTACCGGAATCGGCCGCTTGCTTCAGGCGCCCGCCCCGGACACGGGTTGCAGCCGCGCGCCGGTGCAGCGCTCGTGGTCCGCCAGGTCGCGCGCGGTGAAGATTTCCGTCATGCCGGCGGCGGCCAGCAGGTCGCGCGCAGCCTGGCCCTGGTCATAGCCATGTTCCATCAGCAGCCAGCCACCCGCATGCAGGTGCGCGCGCGCCCCGGCCACGATGGCGGCCAGGTCGGACAAACCATCGCCGTGATCGGTCAGCGCGTCGATCGGCTCGAAGCGCAGGTCGCCCTGGGCCAGGTGCGGGTCGCCGGCGGCGATATAGGGCGGATTGCTGACAATCAGGTCGAAGCGCAGGCCGCCGGGCAGCCCGGCATACCAGTCGGAGGCGAGAAAGCGCACATTGGCGGCGCCGAGCGCGCGTGCGTTGCCTTCGGCAACGTGCAGGGCGCCGGGCGATATGTCGGTGGCCCAGACCTCGGCGTCGGGGCGCTCGCATGCAAGGGTGACAGCCAGCGCGCCCGAGCCGGTGCCCATGTCGAGCACGCGCGGGGCTGGTAGCGGGGCCAGCAGCTTCAAGGCGGCTTCCACGGCGATTTCCGTGTCCGGCCGCGGAATCAGCACATCGGGCGTGACGCGGAAGCCGCGCCCGAAGAATTCACGTTCACCCAGCAGGTAGGCCACCGGCTCGCCGGCCAGGCGGCGCCCCAGCAGGGCCGCGATGCTCTCGCGCTGGACGGGGCTCAGCATTTCGTCATCGCGGGTGATCAACTGCGTGCGGGACAGCCCGGTGACGTGACTCACCAGCAGCCGTGCTTCGAGCGCCGGCAATCCCGCCGCGGCAGCTAATGCCAGGACTTCACGCACAGAGGCCACATCAGGCAAGGCGACTGGCGTGGCGGCATGCGGGCCGGCGGCTGCGGAGGAGGCGTTGGACTGGGTGCTGGACATGGGGCGGCGGGGCAGGGCGAGGCGCGCTACGGGTGCGCAAGACGGGAAACCGGACGCGAAAACGAACAAGGGAAAAGCAAAACCCCGTCGGGAGGCGCCCGGACGGGGTTTGCAGTGTAACGCGCCTGCCGGAGCGGCGGGCGCTTTCGGGCCGCCCGCGCGATCGCAGCGGGCAGCGCGTAAGGTGCGGGAATTACTTGTTGACGGTGTCCTTGGCCTTGTCGGCGCTGGCGTTGACGGCGTCCTTGGTGGCTTCCTTGGCCTTTGCCATGGCGTTGTCGGCGTCTTCCTTGGCCTTGTCGGCAGCGGCCGAGACATCGGAAGCGGCACTATTGGCGGCAGCCTTGGCGGCATCGGCGGCCTGGCCGGCGGCGGCTGCGGCATCGCTGGCGGCGGCCTTGGCGGATTCGGCGGCGTTCTGCATGGCGCTTTCGGCGCTCGACGTGGCCGGGGCTTCGTCCTTCTTGCCGCAGGCGGCCATGGCGGCGGTGATCATCAGCAGCGCGAGCAGTTTCTTCATGATTTCGTCCTTTTGTCCGTTTTAGAGAGAGTGGCGACACGCCGACCTCTGGATGGCGGCTCGGTCGAAAGCGATTATAGACAGCGAAAAATGGCACGCTAGTGCTGTTGCAAGCATTTACAACAGATACAAAGGTTTTCGTTCAGATATCTCGATTTATGCCTCGCGATTCGAATGATTACCCCGGCGATAGCTATTTCTTCGCAATAACGTGGTAATGCCGCGCATTGATTCGCTGTTAATGTCCTTCGCCAAGCGCCGCCAATTGATCGGCCTGGTGTTCCGCAGCCAACGCGGACAACAGTTCGTCCAGGTCGCCATCCATGATCATGTCGATCTTGTAGAGCGTCAGGTTGATCCGGTGATCGGTCACCCGCCCCTGCGGGAAGTTGTAGGTGCGGATACGGTCGCTTCTGTCGCCGGTGCCGATCAGGTTGCGCCGGGTGCTGGCTTCTTGCGCCTGGGCCGCGCGCAGCTTCTGGTCCATCAACCGGGCGCCCAGGACTTTCATGGCCTTGTCCTTGTTGCGGTGCTGGCTGCGGTCGTCCTGGCATTCCACCACGATGCCGGTGGGCAGGTGGGTGAGGCGCACCGCCGAATCGGTCTTGTTGACGTGCTGGCCGCCGGCGCCCGAGGCGCGGAAGGTATCGACCCGCAGGTCGGAGGGATTGATCTCGATCTCGCCCACCTCATCGGCCTCGGGCATTACCGCCACCGTGCAGGCGGACGTATGGATGCGCCCCTGCGCCTCAGTGGCCGGGACGCGCTGCACGCGATGACCGCCGGATTCGAACTTGAGCCTGGAGAATGCCGCATCGCCGGCGATCCGGATAATCACTTCCTTGTAGCCGCCAAGGTCCGACGGGGATTCGCTCATGACCTCCACCTGCCAGCGCTGGCGCTCGGCGTAGCGCGTGTACATGCGCAGCAGGTTGGCCGCGAACAGCGCGCTTTCCTCGCCGCCCGCGCCGGCGCGGATTTCCAGCAGCAGGTTGCGGTCGTCGTTGGGGTCCTTGGGCAGCAGTAGTTTCTGCAGGCTGCCTGCCAGCGTTTCCAGCCGTTCGCGGGCCGCGGTGATTTCGTCGGCGGCGAACTCCTTCATCTCGGGATCGTCCAGCAGCGCCTGCGCGGTGGCGAGGTCGTCCTGCGCCTGGCGATACTGCGCATATTGCTCGGCCACCGGAGACAGTTCGGCATGCTCGCGGGTGAGCTTGCGGTACTGGTCGATCTTGGCGGTGGCGTCCTCGCGCGCTAGCAGGGCGTTGACTTCGTCGAGCCGCTCGGCCAGTTGGTCGAGCTTGGTGAGCATGCTGGCTTTCATGGATATCCGGGGACGCGATGAAACGGTGGGTGCGAAATGTTGCTGGGCTGAGGCTGCGTGCGGGGCGGCGGAACGGGCCGGGGCAACGCAAGGCTGGCCACGCGCAGGACACGCACGGCCGAGGTGAGCGCGGCTAGCGCTCGGAGTGGCTGCTGTGGCGGAACAGGCCGGGCACCAGGCGCAGCAGGGTTTCGCGGTCGTCGCCCTGGGTGTGGTTCAGCGCGTGGGTGGGGCCATGCAGGAATTTGCGGGTCAGCGCGCCGGACAGTGCTTCGAGCACAGCCTCGGGGTCGTCGCCGCGCGCCAGCATCCGGCGCGCGCGCTCCAGTTCGGCCTGGCGCATGGCCTCGCCCTGCGCCTGCAGGTCACGGATGACCGGCACCACGCTGCGGGTTTCCAGCCAGTGCATGAAGTTCTGCACGCGGCTCTCGATGATGGCTTCCGCCTGGGCCACGGCCGCCTGGCGCATGGCGTTGCCCTCGCGCACGATGGCACCGAGGTCGTCCACGGTGTACAGGAAAACGTCATCCAGGCGTGCGACTTCGGGCTCGACGTCGCGCGGCACGGCCAGGTCCACCATCATGATGGGGCGGTGGCGGCGCAGCTTGACCGCGCGTTCCACCGCGCCCAGCCCGATGATGGGCAGGGAACTGGCGGTGCACGACACCACGATGTCGAACTCGTGCAGGCGCGCGCCCAGGTCCGACAGGCGGATCGCCTCGGTGGTCAGGCCCTGGCCGGCAAGCTGCTCGGCCAGCTTCTCGCCGCGCTCGATGGTGCGGTTGGCTACCACGATCTGGCGCGGCGTTTGCGCTGCAAAGTGCGTTGCGCACAGCTCGATCATCTCTCCCGCGCCGATAAACAGCACGCGCTGGGTCGAGACGCTCTCAAAAATCCGCTGGGCCAGGCGTACCGCGGCGGCCGCCATGGACACCGAATGCGCTCCGATCTCGGTCTGGCCGCGGACTTCCTTGGCCACCGCGAAGGTGCGCTGGAACAACTGGTTCAGGTAGGTGCCGAGCGCGCCGGCTTCGCCGGCGGTGCGCACCGCATCCTTCAGCTGGCCCAGGATCTGGGTTTCGCCCAGCACCATCGAATCCAGCCCGCTGGCCACCCGGAACGCATGGCGCACGGCTTCGGACTGCGGCAGGGAATAGAGGTGGGGCGCGAGTTCTCCGGCCGGCACGTTATGATGCTGCGCCAGCCAGCGCAGCGTGTGCTCGAAGCCTTCCGAACCCGACACCAGCACATCGGTCGCGCAGTAGATCTCGGTGCGGTTGCAAGTGGAGAGGATGGCGGCTTCGGTGCCGTTCCTGCCCGCCAGGTGGGTGCGCAAGGCGCCCAGCGCGGGTTTGATCTGCTCGAGCGGAAACGCCACCCGCTCGCGCAGCGAGACGGGCGCCGTGGTGTGATTGATACCGATCGCGAGCAGTTGCATGGTGGGGTGCATGTCTCTCTGGCCGGGCTCCGGGCAGCGGCTTTGCAGGCCTCAGCGCGGGAGTCAGGTGCAATCCGGGCATGAATTCAAGCGCGGATTCCGGCGCAAAGCGCCGCCGAACCGGGCTACATTATAGCGCCCGGCGCGGATCTTGCCGTGGTACGGATGGGTGAAGCCCGGCATTACCGTATTGTTATGGCCACGCGCGGCGTCCGGGGATACCGGTGAAGCAGGGCGCTCTTTCAGGAATTCAGGAAAAAGTGATGTTGGGTACGCTGATGGTAGGGGTGCTGGTCGGGTTGGCGGCGCGGTTGCTGCACCCGGCGGGCCGGGTCAGCCTGCTGGCGGCGATGCTGTTCGGGGGGCTGGGGGCGCTGGCCGCGTTTTACGGCGGGCAGGGCTTGCACTGGTTTGTGGCCGGGCAGATGGCGGGCTGGTTTGCGGCGATCCTGGGAGCAGGCCTGCTGGTGGGGGTTTGGGGTGTCGCCAGAGGGCGGTAATCGGTGGCCGGAGGCCTGTTCAAAGTATGAATCTCCGATTGAAAACCTCCCCTTACCCGCGCAGCTCCAAAAACCGCCTCAAGACCCCGCTCGAATAATGGCTGGCCACCTCGGTCAGGAATGCCGCAAAATCCACATGCGCACTATCATCGGCCCGATCCGATAGGGTCCGCATTACGGCATATTTCACGCCATATTCATGGCAGACCTGCCCCACCGCGGCACCTTCCATTTCCACCGCCAGCACGCCGGGCAAACGCTCGCGCAACTCGGCCGCCGCGGCGGGCGAGCCGATGAACTGATCCCCGCTGGTAATCATGCCCACGTGCAGCGCAGGCGCGCTCACGCCGAAGCGGCCCAGCACGTCCGCCGGCACCGCGCCGGGCAGGTCTTCGCGCAGATAGCCGGACACGGCTTCGCGCAGCGCGGCGGTCAGCACGGGGTCGGTGGGAAATTCGGCGCGTTCGAGCAGGGGCACTTCATGCCGTCCGAAGAACGGACGCGCGTCCAGGTCGTGCTGCAGCGTGCGGTCCGCCACCACGACATCCCCGACGCGCGTATCAGCCCCGATGCCGCCGGCCAGCCCGGTGAA
This sequence comes from Cupriavidus sp. F041, assembly GCF_057814235.1. Taxonomy (NCBI): domain Bacteria; kingdom Pseudomonadati; phylum Pseudomonadota; class Betaproteobacteria; order Burkholderiales; family Burkholderiaceae; genus Cupriavidus; species Cupriavidus sp. F041. The sequence continues at coordinate 3,721,634 of NZ_JBVASY010000002.1, read as the reverse complement.
GACGATTTCGTCCACGCCAAACTCGCGCACCAGGGTCACTGTCGTGGCCGCGGCGGCCACCTTGCCCATGCGCGCAAGCACCAGCACGCAGCGCTGGCCGTGCAGGTGCCCGACGTGATAGTCGCGCATGCCGATGCGCTGCACGGTGGCGCGGGCATCGTCGTGGCGCATGGCGGCGATCAGGCCGTCGACTTCATCGTGAATGGCGGCGAGGATACCGAGGGTCATGGCGGGGCGCGCGAGGCGTGGCTGGATTGGAAAAACGCACAGCATACCGGGCCGGCCCGCGGCCGCAAAGCGCCGGCGCGGGGACGGCTGCCACCTGTGGTCACGCGCGCAAGGAAAGTGCCGCGGCAGCACGCTCCTTTGCTACAGTGCATTGGCGCATCCATCACATAGGGCATCCATGCAGCCATCTTCAATGCAATCCTTCCAGGACCGGCGGGCCGTGCGGCAAGCGCTGGCCGACTGGCGCGAGCAAGGCGTGCTTGGTGCTGACGGCGTGGCCGCCGCCTGGCCAGGCACCGAGCCGGACGCAGCTGGCTGGCGCACCTGGCTTGACCGTGCCTTGCTGGTGCTGGGCGCAGCCTTGCTGTGCGCCGGCGTGATCGTGTTTTTTGCCTTCAACTGGCAAGACCTGCACAAATTCGCCAAATTCGGCTCGCTGGCCGCCGCGCTGACCCTGCTGGCGGGATTCGCCTGGTTGCGGCCGCCTGCCGACCTGGCAGGCCGCGCCGCGCTGTGCGGCGCGCATGTGGGTGCCGGCGTGCTGCTGGCCGTGATCGGGCAGGTGTACCAGACAGGTGCCGATGCCTGGCAATTGTTTGCCTTGTGGGCATTGCTGGCGATCCCCTGGGCACTGGCCGCGCGCGCGGCGCCGCACTGGTGGGTGGTGATCGTGCTGGCCAATGTGGCGCTGCTGCGGTACTTCAGTGTCCGCCTCGGTGTGGGTGCCATGCTTGACCTGCTGTTTGGGGCGGCTGGCGAGCGGGCGACCACGCTATCGCTGCTGGCGGCTACGCTGCTGCAGCTTGCGTTGTGGTTCGCGCTGTGCGCGATGGCGCCTGCCCTTGGCTTTCGCGGCCTGGCCGGCGCGCGCATCCTTGTCGCGCTGGCGTGCGGCTATGCCGGCTGGCTGGGCTTCGCCAGCATCCTCCACAGCCGCTTCGACGCCGCTATGTTCGGCGTGGCTTTGCTGACGCTGGGCGTGCTGCTCGCCTGGTTCCGGCTGAGGGCTTTCGACCTGGTGGCGCTCAGCCTGGCCAGTTTTGCCACCATCGTGCTGCTGGTGACCGCGGTTGCGCGCCTGCTGCTGGATGTCAATCGCGCGGGATTCGGCGCCTTCCTGATCCTGGGGCTGCTGACCATCGGCTTGTCCGCCGCGGCGGCGGCGTGGTTGCTGCGCGCCTACCGGCAGCATGGACTGGCTGATGCAAGCGGCGCGGCCAAGGGAGAACCGGCATGATCAGCGATCGACACGCAGTGCAGGCAATGTGGCAGGACCTTGCCACGCGCGGACTGGTGCAAGGGCAGCCCGCGCAAGCGCAAGCCCGCACGCCATGGGCGGTGCGGCTGCTGATGGGCCTGGCCGGCTGGCTGGGCGCGGTGTTCTTCCTCGCCTTCCTGCTCGGCTCGGTCTTTGTGGCCGCGCGCAATAACCAGATGGCGATGGTGCTATGCGGTGCGGCGATGATAGCGCTTGCCGCGGTGCTGTACCGGCGGCGCGCGGGCGCTACGGCGCTCGAGCAATTCGCGCTGGCCGTCAGCCTGAGCGGCCAGGGCCTGCTGGTGTACGGCGCGAGCGAGGCCTATGGCGTCAGCCGCCTGCTTGAGTCCGCAGGCTTCTGGGGCGCGCTGGCATTGTTCGAAGCCGTGCTTTATGTGCTGGTCGGCAACCGGCTGCATCGTTTCCTGGCTGCGCTGGGCGTGTGGACTGGCGTGGCCCTGGCGCTGCACCTGGCCATGACGCCGGGCCTGCGCCATGTTTGGCAGACGATGAGCTTCTCCCTGGGCTGGCTGGCGCCATTCGCGCTGACGCTGCTGACCGGCTTCGTGCTCGCGGAAGGGCGGCTCTGTGCCGCGGGCCTGCACGGCTGGCTCGAGCCGGCCGCGGACGCCACGCTGCTGTTTGCGCTGGGCGCGGCCCTGATGGTGACCGGCCTGGGCCTGCCACACGCGTTGCTGTTCGATGCCGACACCGGACGCCACACCGGCAACCACTGGCTGGCGGGGGCCTTGTGCGGCGCGGTGTTCGCTGCGTTTGTGCTTGCCGAGGCGGGGCGCCTGCGGCTGCGCCCGCCGGTGCGCGTCGCGGCGCTGCTCGGCGTGGTGTCGTTCAGCGCGTTGCTGGCCGGGGCGCCCGCGGTGGTTGCCGCGGCGCTGGCGCTGGGACTGGCGCTGCGCCGCGGCTCGCTGCCCTGGCTGGGGCTGGCCGTCGCCGCGCTCGGCATCGGCTTTGTCTGGTACTACAGCGCGCTGCACTGGACGCTGCTGATCAAGTCCGCCACGCTCGCTGGCGCCGGCATTGCCGTGCTCCTGCTGCGCATGGCGCTGCATCGCGATAGCGCAAGGAGACAAGCATGAAGCGCTGGATATTGTTGGCATGGGTTCTCACGCTGGGACTGGCCGCCTTCGCCATCACCGGCAAGGAACGGCTGCTGGCGCACGGCGACATCGTCTACCTGCGCCTGGCGCCAGTCGATCCGCGCTCGCTCATGCAAGGCGACTACATGGCCCTGAATTTCGCCATCGCCGACGCCATCCGCGAGGCGCGTCTCCAGCAAGGCATCGATCCCGCACGCGAGCAAGTGGCCGTGATCCGCCGCGACGCACGCGGCGAAGCCACCCTCGTGCGCCTGCACACGGGCGAGGCCCTGGCCAGCGGTGAGCAACTGCTGCGCTTCCAGACCGTGCCGTCGCGCTGGGGCGGCGTGCAGGCCCAGGTGTCCACCGATGCGTACTTCTTCCAGGAAGGGCAGGGGGCGCGGTTCGAGAAAGCGCGCTATGGGGAGTTTCGTGTGGGGCCGGATGGGCAGGCGCTGCTGGTGGGATTGCGGGGGCAGGACTTGAAGCCGTTGTGAGTGGCAGAGTACAAGAGTCATTTACCCCAAGGCGCTTGGTTTTCGATCCGGACCTTCATGGGTGACGTGCCAGGGGTGGTCTGATGTGTCGTTGCACAATCACGGCATCGAGACGACGAATTCCGCTGAGTACGAGGGGGCTGCTCACTGGCGAGAGTGTTAACTGTTGTTGCCGCGGCGTTTATATCGTTCACTGGCGACGCTATACTGGTTGGGTCGCTGCAACCACAGCGACCGGGATTGGCGTCCCGATCACGTAGGCGGACAACCGCCGCCAGGCGGTTTTTTTCCGTCGCGCCTTCGCACGTCCCTATGGGCGGGCCTGGGTGGGGGAGCCTTCGGGCTCACCGGTTCCTACGTGCTGGTACGCCAACCCTGCCTTGTGCCCGCCCACCCCGATTGGCGTCGGGAAGCGGGTTTGAAACCGCAAACGTAGGAGGCATCTGCATGCTCCAGTCTTCGCTCGCCTGTACCGGGCAATCTGTATTCCCCGAAAATCCTCTCATCTGCCCGCGCCAGCGCGCATCCCAGCGGAGGGCGCCCAATGTGTAAGCACCCCCACTACAACATCAGCGCCGAGCAGGCAGGCCGCGATATCTTCGTGACCACGCACGCTGCACCCGAAAGCCCGCTTAGCCTCGCCGCTGAAAAGGCTGCCCAACTCAACGCGCTGCTGTCGGTCGCCATCGAGAACGCTGCCGGCGGCACGTTAGCCAATCTGACTGAGGAGACTCAGGGCCATCTGCTCTCGCTGGCGGCGGTACTTGCGAACGAGACGTTGGTGTTGAGTGAGCTCGCGGTCCTGCGGGACTTGGAGGGGATGCGTGATGGATGATCTTGTGATGGGTCTGTACGAGCGGGCTGCGTCAGCAGTCTCGTGAAATAAGAAGTCCCGCAGGCGTTTGGTCTCGCGGGGCTTCTGTTGGTTTGCATGCGAGCGGATTCTCACCCTGCCGCAGAGCCATTTGGCCTATGCGGCACCGGGCGAAACCAAGCCTCGATCGAACCGATTAGCCCGGCACTCTGCCAAATCGCCATTCAGCTTGTTCTTGGCGGGTGCTCATGCCGGGCACAAGTCCGCATCGCGCAAGCGGCGCAACAGGGCGCCGCGCTTGGCGTGGGAAGCCAGGAATTGCCGCAGCGCACGCTCGAATGCTTCGCAGCTCGATGTGAGCGCATAACCGTCCGCCAGCTCCGCCAGCGCCTTCGTTGCCTCGTCATAAGCCGACGCCGTGCCCCTCTGTACCTGCGTATCGATGGCTGCCCAGCGCTTGTCAGCATCGTTCATCATCAGCCTCAGTTGCGCTTCGCGCTTTCGGCGGCGTGCGGCCTCCTGCTTGGCGTGTGCCTTTGCTTCGCGTTGCAGGCGCGCAACGGAGGCCGCTTCGGCGAGTTCCCGCAGATGGCCGAGGATGCGCCGCGCCGTGGAAGACGGCGTCGAAACGTGCTGCGCTTTCAGCCAGGCGGCATGTCGCAGCCGGACCTGGCGTTCCGCCTGGTGTACGAGCCCTTGGGCGAGCAGCTTCAGCACCGCTGCCATTTCCTCGCGCGGCCATTCGTTCAGCCACGCATCGATGCGATCGTCCTGCGCGGCATCGCCCGGCGAAACGTCGGGGCTCGCCGCCGCAGCGGCGGCCAGCAGGTCGGGATCTATCTCCAGGAATTCGACCAGCGCCTCCTGCGGCGGCGACAGTGTCGCCAGGCCGGGGGGCACCTCCGGTTCCAGTGCGTCGTCCGCAAGGTCAGCGGATCCTGCCAGCCAGCCCAGGTAAAGCGGGCGCAGGTCGCCACGCATCAGCTCGGCGCGCAGGGGGACCAGGCGCCGCATCCAGCCGCTGCCGTCTTGCATGTCGAAGCGGTCATAGTCTTCGCCTTCGTTGAGCGACCAGTCAATGATCCAGTGCTCTCCGTGTGCCTCGATGGTCGAAGCATGCCGGATAGCGAAAGGCTTCAGTTCCGCTTTGCCAAACGTGGATAGCGGCACGCGCAGCGCCAGCCTGCTACAGCACCAGTTGGCGGTGTAGACGAAGACGTCGAAATATCGCCGCATCCAGTCGGCCGGATCTGCCTTCAGGTCACCCCACTCGTAGTGGTTGACGAAGCCCGAGGAGCTGATCTGGGCGCGTGTGGAGACGGCGCGCAGCTGCGCCATCTCGGCGCGGGTGAGCGGCCGGTCGATGGCCGCGAATTCGTAGTATTGGTATTCGCTCATGCTGGTTGGATGGATACAGGCGCCTGCTTCGCTGATTACACGCAGCGACTCGATCAGTAATGGTACAGGCAGGCAACTGTGTAGATCTGGCCCTCTGTTGTGCCATCGACGAAGCGCGTTGTGTCCTCGATGTCCGTGCCCAGAAAGCTGCCATATTGCCCATCGGGGACGCGGACTTCCCGACTCCCTTTACGTTGCCCTTGACAGATGTATCCAGTCGGATACGATAATGGTCATGACCACACTCAACCGTACCGCTGAATTCAGCGCCTGGATCTCGACCCTCAGGGATCTGAAGGCAAGGGCCAAGATCCTGGTGCGCCTCAAGCGAGCCGAACAAGGCAACTTTGGCGATTCGGAGCCGATTGGGGATGGCCTGTCGGAGATGAGGATCGATTTCGGCCCTGGCTACCGCATCTATTACGGCCGCGAAGGTGCTGTGGCCTACTTGCTTATTTCAGGCGGCGATAAGTCGACTCAGAAAGCCGACATCAAGCGAGCTAAGGAAATGTGGAAAACGATCAAGAAGGAGTCATCATGAACAAGATCGAAGTTGCACGCTTCGATGCCTCGGACTATCTCGACAGCGAAGAAATGATCTCTGAGTACCTCAATGCCGCCTTGGAAGAGGACGACACTGCAGTGCTGCTTGCCGCTATCGCGGACATTGCCAAGGCGCGTGGTATGACCAGAGTGGCTGCCGACTCTGGACTTGGCCGAGAGAGCCTTTACAAAGCGCTCGCTCCGGGCGCAAAGCCTCGCTTCGACACCATCATGAAGCTCCTGCACGCGCTTGGCGTGAAGCTCACGACAGTGCCGGATGCTCACGCATAACTAACCGACGCCAGGCTAAAAAAAATCCCGCCCCCTCAACTACCCATTCCGCATAGTTGTTGGTAAACGGGGCTGGATTGATGACTAGACTCGCTAGCAGACTCGACGGTTTGCTGGGGATTTGTTTTTGCGAAAAATGATTTCGGGAGAAGATGACCCCTCAAGTATAGCCTGGGTTAACAAGCAAATAACATCGCCCGTAAGCAAACCAGCTGCCAAACAAGAGCCCCGCAGGCACATGCCTTGCGGGGCTTTTCATCGCCCGCTAAATCCAACCCGCGGGCAGCAGTTCAGGACACTTAGACGTTGAACAAGAAGTTCATCACATCCCCATCCTTCACCACATACTCCTTCCCTTCCGCCCGCATCTTGCCGGCTTCCTTGGCACCTTGCTCACCCTTGTAGGTGATGAAGTCCTCGTAAGCGATAGTCTGGGCACGAATAAAGCCGCGTTCAAAGTCGGTGTGAATCACACCCGCAGCCTGCGGAGCGGTGTCGCCCACATGGATCGTCCACGCGCGCACTTCCTTCACGCCGGCGGTGAAATAGGTTTGCAGGCCCAGCAGCGTAAAGCCCGCACGGATCACGCGGTCCAGGCCGGGTTCTTCCATGCCGAGGTCGGCCAGGAACACGGCCTTGTCTTCGTCGTCAAGGTCGGCGATTTCGGCTTCGATGGCGGCGCAGACGGCCACGACCGGCGACTTGGTCTTGGCGGCGTGGGCGCGCACGGCGTCCAGGTGCGGGTTGTTCTCGAAGCCGTCTTCACGCACGTTGGCCACGTACATGGTGGGCTTGGCGGTGATCAGGCACAGCGGCTTGATGGCGGCCCACTCTTCGTCCGACAGGTCGAGCGTGCGCACGGCCTTGGCTTCATTGAGCACGGCCTGGGCTTTTTCCAGCACGGCCACCAGGCGCAGCGCTTCCTTGTCGCCGGCGCGCGCGGGCTTGATGTAGCGGGCGTGGGCCTTTTCCACGGTGGCGAGGTCGGCCAGCGCCAGTTCGGTGTTGATCACCTCGATGTCGGACAGCGGATCGACCTTGCCGGCGACGTGGATGACGTTCTCATCCTCGAAGCAGCGCACCACGTGGGTGATGGCGTCGGTTTCGCGGATATTGGCCAGGAACTGGTTGCCCAGGCCTTCACCCTTGGAGGCGCCCGCCACCAGGCCGGCGATGTCGACGAATTCGACCACGGCCGGCAGGACGCGCTCGGGCTTGACGATCCCGGCCAGGTTGACAAGCCTCGGATCCGGCACTTCCACCACGCCCACATTGGGCTCGATGGTGCAGAACGGGTAGTTCTCGGCGGCGATGCCGGCCTTGGTCAGGGCATTGAACAGCGTGGACTTGCCGACGTTGGGCAGGCCGACGATGCCGCATTTGAGGCTCATGGTAAACCTTTAAAAATCAATGGGTTGCGGTTCGCCCTGGGTGCGTCTGGCGCGGTTGGCGCGGCGATTGGGACGCAGAGGGGAAAAGTGCAGCACGAGGCAAGACAGCCAAAGCGGGACTTCACTCACCGCTTTTGTGCCGGAATTGCCATCGGAAAGATGGCTATTGTAACCTCGCCAGACGTTGCGCTGAACCCGCTGGCCGCTCCCTCTGGTCCTCGTATTTCCTCACTCCCCTCGGGTGCCCCCGTTTGCCCTGCGCGTTACGCGGCCAGTTCCGACGCGCGTGGGTACGGCAAGGGCAATGTGCCGGGGTGGCTATAATTCACGCATGACTCGTCCATCTCCCTCCCGTTTCCAGGTTGCCGTGGTCGGCGGCGGCATCGTCGGCAAGGCTTGTGCTTTGCTGCTGGCCCAGCAGGGCATGCAGGTGGCGCTGATCGCGCCGCGCCCCCGCGGGGCCGTGCCGGAGCCGGACCAGTGGGACAGCCGCATCTACGCCTTCTCGGCGAGTTCGCAGGCTTTGCTGGAGCAGTTGCGTGTGTGGGAGGCGCTGGACCCTGCACGGATGCAAATGGTGTCCGATATGCGTGTGTTCGGCGATGCGAGCTCAGCGCAGGCCGATACCCCGGCCGCCGGAGACCTGCATTTTTCGGCATATGCCGCGACAGTGCCGCAACTGGCCTGGATCATCGAATCCGGCCATGTCGAGCGCGTGCTCGATACCGCCTTGCGTTTCCAGCACCAGGTGCACTGGCACGACGATACCGCGGCGGCCTTCGCGCGCGACCATGAGGGCGCCACGCTGACGCTCGCCGGTGGCGACAAGGTGCGCGCCGCCTGCGTGGTGGGCGCGGATGGCGCGCGCTCCTGGCTGCGTGACCAGTGCCATATCGCGGTTGCCAAGCGCCGCTACCGCCAGCTCGGCGTGGTGGCCAATTTCGAGTGCACGCTTGCGCATCAGGACACGGCCTGGCAGTGGTTCCTGGGCACGCCCCCCAAGCTGATGGCCGACGAGGAGCCCGCCAACGGCGAGATCCTGGCGCTGTTGCCCTTGCCCGGACGCCGCGTCTCCATGGTGTGGTCGGCCGAGGAGGGCCACGCGAGCGAGCTGCTGGCGCTGTCTCCGGAGGCACTGGCCGATACCGTGATGCAGGCCGCCAGCGGCGCAGTGGGGCGCCAGTTCGGCGCGCTGCGCTGCGTGACGCCGGCACAGGGCTTCCCCCTGGTGCTGCAGCGCGCCGAGCAGTTCGTCCAGCCGCACGTGGCACTGGTTGGCGACGCGGCGCACGTGGTGCACCCGCTGGCCGGCCAGGGCATGAACCTGGGTTTGCGCGATGTGGTGGAACTTGGCCGCGTAATGGCCGACAAAGAGTCTTTCCGTGGCGAAGGCGATCTGCGCCTGCTGCGCCGCTACGAGCGGGCGCGCGCCACTGACCTGCTCTCCCTGACGGCTGCCACCGATGGCCTGCACCGGCTGTTTTCGTTGCCCGGCGGCATCGCGCGCGCAGTGCGCAATACCGGCATGCGGGCGGTGGGAGCGCAGCCGCTGATTAAACGTTTTCTTATCGGGCGCGCGCTGGGCTGAGCCCCGAGCCCGTCTCTCGCGTACCGAACCATCGATTCACTGGAGTCAACATGTTGCAATTCCTGCGCCGCCGTCCCGCCCTGTCAGCCACCATCGTTGGCGGATTGGCGGCTGCCGGCTTCGCGCTCCACGCCATGGCTGCCGGCGATCCCGGCACCGACCGCATCAAGGAATCGATGCAGAAGATGCTCGGCGGGCGCGCCGAAGTGAAGAGTGTGGCCAAGACCCCGGTGCCAGGCTTGTTCGAAGTCAATGTCGGCGGCCAGGTGGTCTATACGGATGCGACCGGCCGCTACATCATCAACGGCGAGATGGTCGACAGCAAGACCGGCACCAACCTGACCGAGGAGCGGCTGGCCGAAATCAACCGCATCAAGTGGTCGGACCTGCCGCTGGCGCGCGCCATCAAGTGGAGCAAGGGCGACGGCAGCCGCCAGGTGGCGGTGTTCTCCGACCCCAACTGCGGTTACTGCAAGCGCATCGAGCAGACCTTCCAGCAGATGGACAACATCACTGTCTACACCTTCCTCTATCCGGTACTGTCGCCGGATTCCTCCGTGAAGGCCAAGCAGGTCTGGTGCGCAACCGACCGCACCAAGGCCTGGCGCGACTGGATGCTGAGCCATGTGGCGCTGACCGGCAACGGCAGCTGCAAGACACCGGTGGATGACAACCTGGCGCTCGGCCAGAGCCTGAATATCACCGGTACCCCGGCGGTGTTCTTCATGGACGGCACCCGCATCCCCGGCGCCGCGGACGCTGCCACGCTCGAGCGCAAGCTCGCCAGCCTCAAGAAGTAAGCACTTGGCGCCGGCGGCCTCCCGGCGCTGCCGTGCCGGGGGCGTCCGGTTGTCTTTCATCAAGAATCCGAAGGAGACACCATGACGTTCCAGGCTTTGCTGCTGACCCAGGCCGACGGCGCCACCCAGGCCGCCGTTACCGCGCTCGACGAATCCAGCCTCCCCGCCGACGGCGACGTGCTGGTCGCCGTCGATTACTCCACCATCAATTTCAAGGACGGGCTGGCCATCACGGGCCGCTCGCCGGTGGTGCGCAAGTGGCCGATGGTCGCGGGCATCGACGGGGCCGGCACGGTGCTGGAATCCACGCATCCGCGCTGGAAGGCCGGCGACAAGATCGTGCTCAACGGCTACGGCGTGGGCGAGACGCACTGGGGCTGCCTGGCGCAGCGCGCGCGCCTCAAGGGCGACTGGCTGGTGGCCTTGCCGGATGCATTCACCACGCGGCAGGCCATGGCCATCGGCACGGCGGGCTATACCGCCATGCTGTCGGTACTGGCGCTGGAGCGCGCCGGTGTCAAGCCGGGTGATGGCGAGGTGCTGGTGACCGGCGCCTCGGGCGGCGTGGGCTCGGTCGCCATCGCGATCCTGTCCCGGCTGGGCTATCGCGTGGTGGCGTCCACCGGAAAGACTGCCGAGGCTGATTTCCTCAAAGCGCTGGGCGCGGCGGATGTCGTCGACCGCACCGAACTCGGCAAGCCGAACAAGCCGATGCAAAAGGAGCGCTGGGCCGCGGTGGTGGACTCGGTGGGTTCGCACACGCTGGTCAACGCCTGCGCGCAGGTGCGCTACGGCGGCGCGGTGACGGCTTGCGGGCTGGCGCAAGGACTGGACTTCCCGGGCTCGGTGGCGCCCTTTATCCTGCGCGGCATCACGCTTTACGGCATCGATAGCGTGATGGCGCCGATGGCGCGGCGCGAGGAAGCCTGGCAACGCCTGGCGCAAGACCTGGAGCCGGATCGCCTGCGCGCCATTACCCGCGAGATCGGCTTGTCCGAGGCGATCGAGGCTGGCCGCAAGATCGTCGATGGCGGCATGCGCGGCCGCGTGGTGGTGAACGTCAACGCCTGAGCCGGCGCGGGGTCCGGGGCAGCCGGGGCCGGGCATGGCGCTACAATCACGCTCATGAAGCCGATCCATTACGCCATCGCCCCGCTTCAACCCGAAGCGCACTTGTTCGCCGTCACTGTCACGGTCGACGCCCCCGATCCCGCCGGCCAGCAGTTCTACCTGCCGGCGTGGATTCCCGGCAGCTACATGATCCGCGACTTCGCACGCAATATCGTGCGCATCCGCGCGGATGCCGGCGGCAAGCCGGTGGCACTCGCCAAGCTCGACAAGCAGAGCTGGCAGGCGGCGCCGGTGGACGGGCCGCTCACGCTCAGCTACGAGGTCTACGCCTGGGATCTGTCGGTGCGCGCCGCGCACCTCGACGCCACCCACGGATTCTTCAACGGCAGTTCCGTGTTCCTGTGCGCCGAAGGGCAGGAAGATCGTCCCTGCACGGTGGACATCCATGCGCCTGCCGGCGAGGCCTATGCCGGCTGGCGCGTCGCCACCGCCATGCGCGAAGCGCCTGGCCGCGGCGGCGCCAAGCGCTACGGCTTCGGCCGCTACCAGGTTGCCGACTACGACGAGCTGGTCGACCACCCGGTCGAGATGGGCAACTTCACCATGGGCAGCTTCCGGGCCTGCGGCGCCCAGCACGACGTGGTGTTCACGGGCCGCGTGCCGCAACTCGACCTCGACCGCGTGTGCCGCGACCTGAAGCAGGTCTGCGAAGCGCAGATCCGGCTGTTCGAGCCCAAGACGGAAAAGGCACCGTTCCTCGACAGCAATCGCCGCTACGTGTTCATGACCATGGTCACGACCGACGGCTACGGCGGGCTGGAGCATCGCGCCAGCACGGCGCTGATCTGCGGGCGCGCGGACCTGCCGGCGCTTGGCAAGGAGGAGGCCACCGAGGGCTACCGCACCTTCCTCGGGCTGTGCAGCCACGAGTATTTCCACACCTGGAACGTCAAGCGCGTCAAGCCCGCGGCCTTCGTGCCGTACCGGCTGCGCGAGGAAACCTATACGCCGTTGCTGTGGCTGTTCGAGGGTTTCACCAGCTACTACGACGACCTGATGCTGGTGCGCAGCGGCCGCATCACCGAGACGCAGTACGTGGAACTGCTGGCCAAGACCTGGAACGGCGTGCTGCGCGGCAATGGCCGCACCAAGCAAAGCGTGGCCGAAAGCTCTTTCGATGCCTGGACCAAGTACTACCGCCAGGACGAAAACGCGCCCAACGCTATCGTCAGCTATTACACCAAGGGTTCGCTGGTGGCGCTGGCGCTGGATCTCACCATCCGCGCCAGGACCCGCAACCGCCGCTCGCTCGACGACATCATGCGCGCGCTGTGGCAGCGCTATGGCAGCGGCTTCTATGCGCCGGGCGCGCAGCAGCGCGGCGTCACCGAGGCGGAGCTGCATGCCTTGTTCGACGAGGCCAGCGGCCTGCGCCTGGGCGCGCTGCTGCGCTCGCTGACCGAGGGCACCGGCGAGCTGCAGCTGGCGGCGCTGTTCAAGCCTTTCGGCATCAAGGCGGTGCCGGCCAAGCCGGAGCGCAACGCCGCGCTCGGCATCAAGACCAAGAACGAAGACGGCTGGGTGCGCGTGACACAGGTACTCGATGGCGGCGCGGCGCAGGCGGCCGGGCTTTCGGCGGGTGACCTGCTGGCTGCGGTGGATGGCCTGCGCGTGGCGCCCGGGCAGCTCGACAAGCTGCTGGCGCGCTACCGCACCGGCGACAGCGCCGAATGCCACGTGTTCCGCCGCGACGAGCTGCACGTGCTGCCGCTGACCTTCGCGCGCGAGCCGGCGGCGCAGTACACCGTGACGGCCGAAGGTGGCCGCCAGGCCATGCGCGCGCGCTGGCTGGGCCTCTAGGCCGGTAAGGACCACACGCCGCCACATGCAATACGCGCACGACGCCCGCACCTTCGTCTATTCGCATTACGTCTATCGCGGGCTGCGCTCCGCGACCGGGGTGATCGGCGCCACGCTGATCGCCATGCAGTTCACGGACCTGCCCACGGCCATGGTGGTGTCGATGGGCGCGCTGTGCACCAGCCTGATGGACCTGCCCAGCCCGTTCAGCCACAAGTTCAACGAGATGCTGGCCAGCGTGCTGCTGTGCACGGCGGTGACCTTGCTGGTGGCCATGGCCACGCCGTTCCCGCGCGTGATGCCGCTGGTGCTGGTGCTGGTGACCTTCATGGCCGGCATGATGACGGTGTACGGCAACAAGACCTTGCCATTGCAGTTCTCGGCCTTGTTCGTCATGACGCTGACCATCAACGAGGACTTCGTGGTCAGGCGCGCGTTCGAGCATGCCTTGTTGTTCGGCATTGGCGCGGTGGCCTACATGGCCTACGCGATGGTGGTGAGCTGGGCGACGCAGCGGCGCACCAAGCAGCAGGTGCTGGCCGAGGCGCTGTACGAGATGGCGGGCTACCTCGAGATCAAGGCGGGCTTCTACGATGCCGGCAATGACTACGAGGCGCAGTTCAACCAGCTGGTGCGCCAGCAGATCGTGGTGGCGGAGCGGCAGCAGGCGGCGCGCGACCTGGTGCTGCGCGGCAACACCACCACCCACGACGGGCTGCTGGTGCAGGTCCATATGCGCATGCTGGACCTGTACGAGTACATCCTTTCCACCAATACGGATTACCCGCTGCTGCGCCAGACCTTTGCCGGCACGCCGGTGCTCGATCACCTGAGCCGGCTGGTGCAGCTGATGTGCAAGGATGTGGAAGGGATCGCCTACGACATCACGCGCGGCCGGCCTTCCTACGCCACCGTGGACTACCGCCAGGAGCTGCGCGCGGTCGAGCACGAGATCGCGCAGCTGCGCCATCACCACATCAACGCCGCGGCGATGACGGCGGTGGCGGAGACGCTCGACATGATCAAGGGCGCCATCGTGCTGGTGGAACAACTGCACGAGGCGTCGCGCACGCCGGTGGAGCCCAGCAAGGTGCTGCCCGGGCCGGACATGACGCCCTTCCTCACGCGCCAGCGCTACGAGCTCAAGGTGCTGCGCGACAACCTGCACTGGAAATCGCCCGCCTTCCGCTTTGCGGTGCGCATCACCATGGCGGTGGGGGCGGGGCTGTGGATCGCCGATCACCTGCCGTATGTGTCGCACAGCTACTGGATCCTGCTGACCATCATCGTGATCCTGAAGCCCAACTTCAGCATGACCAAGCAGCGCTACAACGATCGCCTGATCGGCACGCTGATCGGCTGCGTGATCGCGGTAGCCGTGCTCAGGGTCGTGCACCAGCCGCTGATCCTGCTCGGCGTGCTGTTCCTGGCGCTGGTGGCGAGCACGGCGTTTTCCACCATCAAGTACCGCTACACCGCGGTGGCGGCCTGCGTGCAGGTGCTGATCCAGATCAACCTGCTGATGCCGGGCAGCCCCACCGTGGCTGGCGAGCGGCTGATCGATACCGTGATCGGCGGGCTGATCGCCACGGTGTTCAGCTTCGTACTGCCCAGCTGGGAATACCGCGCGCTGCCCGCGCTGGTGGAGACCGTGCTTGAGGTCAACCGCCGCTACATCGCCGCCACGCGCGACCTGCTGCTGCGCGTGGCCAAGGACGATTTTGCCTACCGGGTGCAGCGCAAGCAGTTCATGGACAGCCTGTCCGCGCTGATCGGGTCGTTCCAGCGCATGCTCGACGAACCCAAGAGCCGGCATCGCGCGGTGGATAACCTGAACCGCTTTATCGTGCAGAACTACCTGGTGGCGGCGCACGTGGCCGCGGCGCGCATCCAGGTGCGCGAGCATTATGGCGAGCTGGATTTGCCGGCCGCCGAAAGCGCTATCCGCCAGGCCACCGATGCCGCTGTTCACAGTCTGCAACTGGCCAGCGAAAGGCTGGCCGAGGGCGATCGCTTCGGCGGGCGTGGCGCGGGATTCATTCGTCCGGCGAAGGGCAAGGCGGCGGTGAAAGAACCGAAGGCGGCGGACGTGGCCAACGAGAACACCGGCACCGCGATGGCAGGGGTCGCCGTTGCGGGCGTAGCCGCCGGCATCTCCGATGCCCAGGCTGCCCGGACCGCCGACTTGGCGCTTGCCGCGGCCACCGCCGATGCGCCGCCGCCGCCGTCCGAAGACGCCAGCGAGCGCCGTGCCCGCCTGGCCGATTCGGCCGACCGGCGCCGCGCCGATGTGCTGGTGCATGCCGCGGCGTCGGGCGAGCTGACACGCGCCGCCAGCGAAGCCGGCGGCACCGCCAGCACGGCCAGCTCAACCGGCCGCACCGCCAATGCCATCCTGGAGCGCCGCCTGCGCGCGTTGCGCGAGGACACCGCAAAGATCGCCCTGCGCACCGGCGCGATTGGCCGCGCCATGCGTGAGCGCTAGGCTACCGGGCCACCAGGCCAAACGCAATCAAGGCTGGGTGTCCGTGCCCGCGCCCGGCGCCGGCTGCTCTTCCCGCGGCAGTGTCAGCATGCCGCTGTTGTAGCTGTATTCATAGACTTCCCCGTAGCGCCCCCATTCGATGCCGATGGTCAGCACGCGCTTGGCTTCTTCCGGTTTGAGGAAAGCCTCGAGTTCCCGCAGCACGTGTTCTTCGCGGATCTCGCCGTCCTCGGACTGTTCGAGCTCGCGGCGGATGTGCGCGGCCAGTGCCACGTGTTGCAGCAGTTGCCTGCCGAACAGCACCTTGCGCTCCGGCGGCTCCGTCTCGTAGTAGGCACGGCCGAGGTCGGTGGCGTTGATGTCGCCGCGTTCGATGGTCGCCAGTTTCAGCAGGTGCAGGGCCTCGCAGGCGGGCAGCAGGTCATCGTCGGTGAGGCTGGCTTCCTCGGCCAGGTGCGGCAGGTCGGCCCGGCCGAAGAAAGGCGCTTCGCAGAGCAGGTCGAGAATGGCCTCCATCTGGCTGATGTCGGCGTCCGGCAGGCGGTAGCCGATGTCCTGGGCCGCCGCCAGCGCAGGCACGCGGGGCTCAAGCGCCGCGGGCGACGTCATCAGCGTGTAGACCTCGTCGATCAGCGCGCGTACCTGCGCCGAATCGCGGTTGCGCGGGCGCGGGAACGGGATCTTCACCTCGGCGCGGATGCGGCCCGGATCGCTCGACAGGACTACGATGCGGTCGGCCATCATCACAGCCTCTTCAATATTGTGGGAGACGATCAGGATGCACTTGATATTGGTGCGGCCGTCCTCCCACAGGTCGAGCATTTCGTCGCGCAGGGTCTCGCCGGTCAGCACGTCGAGCGCGGAAAAGGCTTCGTCCATCAGCAGCAGGTCGGGTTCGGTCACCAGCGCGCGGGCAATGCCGACGCGCTGGCGCATGCCGCCGGAGAGTTCGCGGGGCAGCGCGCTGTTGAAGCCCGACAAGCCAATCATGTCGATCGCCGCCTCGGCCCGGCGTCCGCGCTCCTCCTTGTGCACGCCCTGGGCTTCCAGCCCCAGTTCCACGTTCTGCTGCACGGTCAGCCAGGGGAACAGCGCGAACGACTGGAACACCATGGCGATGCCTTCGGCCGTGCCGCGCAACGGCTGCCCGCGAAAATGCACCTGGCCGCGATCCGCGCCCACCAGCCCGGCCATGATGCGCAGCAGCGTGGATTTGCCCGAGCCGGACTTGCCCAGCATGGCGACGATCTCGCCGCGCTTGAGGGTCAGGTCCACGCCTTCGAGCACCGCGCGGTCGGTACGGTCCGCGGTGCGGAAGATTTTCGAGACGCCACGCAGTTCGATGACGGATTCGACTGCGTTTGCGATGGGGCTTGCCATGATGATGTTCCGTTCGAGTTCGGGGCTTTGCCGCTTGTACGGCTTGTACGACTTGCGCGGCTTGTGCGGGTCAGAGGCGCGTGCGTTCCTGCGCGAGCAGGTACAGGCGGTTCCACAGCAGGCGGTTGAAGCCCACCACGAACACCGCCATCACGCCGATGCCCAGCGCGATGCGGGGAAAGTCGCCCTTGGCGGTCATCTCCGCGATATAGCTGCCCAGGCCGGTGGCGACCAGCGTGCGGTCGCCCCAGGTGACGTATTCGGAGACGATACTCGCATTCCATGAGCCGCCGGCCGCGGTCACCAAGCCGGTCAGCAGGCTGGGGAACACGGCCGGGATCAGGAAGCGCTTCCACAACAGCCAGCCGCGCAGGCCAAAGTTGCGCGCCGCCAGCTTGAGTTCGGTGGGGATGCCGGAGGCGCCGGCAATCACGTTGAACAGGATGTACCACTGCGTGCCGAAAATCATCAGCGGACTCAGCCAGATTTCCGGGTTCAGGCCGAGGCGCACGATCAGCATCACCACCAGCGGGAACATCAGGTTGGCCGGGAAGGCGGCCAGGAACTGCGCCACCGGCTGCGCGATGCGCGCCACCTTCGGGTTCAGGCCGATGCGGATGCCGATCGGCACCCAGATCACCGCCGCCAGCGCGATCAGCACGATCACCCGCACCATCGTCAGCGAGCCCAGCCACAGTACATGGCCAACCTCCGCCCAGCCCACCTCCGTACGCACGAAATGCATCACGCGATACAAGGCCGCCACCGCGATCAGGATGATGACGAGATTGCTCAGGCGCTCGAACCACAGCGCGCGCCGGTCATCGCTGGCCTTGGGGACCACCGCCTTGCGGCCCGAGCGCCAGGCCAGCGTGCGTTCCGCCAGCGCTGCCGTGCGGCCCAGCAGCATGCGTACCCATTCCGAGCGGCGCAGCAGGTCGAGCAGCCACGATTGGGGCTCGCTTTCCTGAGCCATGGTCTCGAAGCGGAAGCGGTCGGCCCAGGCGATCAGCGGACGGAACAGCAACTGGTCGTAGAGCACGATGCCGATCAGCATGGCCAGGATGGCCCAGCCGATCGCCGCCAGGTTTTGCTGCTGGATCGCCAGCGCGATGTAGGAGCCGATGCCCGGCAACCGGATGTCGTTGCCCGACACCGAGATGGCCTCGGACGCCACCACGAAAAACCAGCCGCCGGACATCGACATCATCATGTTCCACAGCAGGCCCGGCATGGCGAAGGGCACTTCGAGGCGCCAGAATTTCTGCCACGCCGAGAGCCGGAACATGGCCGCCGCTTCCACCAGGTCGGTCGGAATGGTGCGGATCGACTGGTACAGGCTGAACGCCATATTCCAGGCCTGCGAGGTGAAGATGGCGAAGATGGCGGCGCACTCGACCCCGACCAGGCTGCCGGGGAACAGCGCGATGAAACCGGTCACGGTGATCGACAGGAAGCCCAGTACCGGGATGGATTGCAGAATGTCCAGCGCCGGGACCATCACTTTCTCGGCGGTGCGGTTCTTGGAGGCCAGCGCGGCAAAGGCAAAGGTGAACAGGAGCGACGCCATCAGCGCCACCAGCATGCGAATGCTGGTGCGCATCAGGTAATACGGCAGGTAGGTGATGTCCAGATGCACCGCCAGCGGCTCGCCGGGCTGGTAGGGCACGTTCATTTGCCGGGCGGCAAAGGCCACCAGCACGATCACCGCCAGGATGATGGGCAGCAGCGCCAGGTCGAATCGGTTCGGCGGCGCGGTCAGCAACTGGCTGGCATAGCCTCGGAGTGTGACCGAGCTGGCCTGGTCGTGTTCGGCTTGCTGCATTATCTTGACAGTGGATCGTTGAGCGGTTGCCGGGGCGGGGCCGGCTGGCCCCGGGTCCTGGATGGATCGGCGGCGCGCGCGTGGCGCCGCGCCGGCGTTGGCGGAGAGCGGGATTTCCAGTGATGCCGCAACGCTGGCCGGATCGCCGCGCGCATCGCTGTGCTTTCGGCGTTACCCGCGTCGGGGTGTCCTTACTGGTAACGCTTGGGATCGCAGTCTAGTTTACTTGTGATGCATGCCGCGGCTGTTTCAGCCGCCGCGTCGGGCAAGGGGTACCCAGATGGAAACATGGCACATCGTGGTCAAGGGGCGGGTGCAGGGCGTGGGCTACCGCGCGGCCTGCGCAGGGCAGGCCGGGGCGCTCGGGCTGGGCGGCTGGGTGCGCAACCGGCAGGATGGCTCGGTGGAGGTGATGGCCTATGGGCCGCCTGACCGGCTGGAGGCACTTTGCGTCTGGATGCGGCGCGGGCCGCCAGCCGCGCAGGTCAGCGCGCTGGTGGCGCTGCCCGGCACGGGCGAGTTCGACGATTTCGACTGCCTGCCGACAGCCTAGGGCCTGTTGACAATCAGCAGACCCAGATGAATGCGGCGGCGAGCGCAACGAACGATGAGAAACGTTCGGAGAGCTTGTCGTAGCGCGTGGCAACGCGGCGGAATTGCTTGATGCGGCAGAAGAAGCGTTCGACCAAATTTCGTGAGGCATACAGATGCTCGTCCAGGGGGCGTTGTTCAAGACGATTGGCGCGACTGGGGATGACGGCTTGAATACCCGCGGACTGCAGGTGTTGCAGGATCGCGTTCGAATCGTAGGCTTTGTCGGCGGCCAGACTGGCGGGCTTCAGTTCGTCAAGCAAAGGCAGCGCTTCGGGGCTGTCTCCGGCCTGGCCGCCGGTCAGGCGAAAGCGCGCGAGCATACCCAATCCATCGACCAGCGCATGAATCTTGGTGGTCAATCCGCCACGCGAGCGGCCGATCGCCTGATCGCCTTTTTTTGGGGCGCGCCGGCGGCATGCTGGTGGGCACGCACAATGGTGCTGTCGATGAAGACTTCCTCGAAGTCGGCGTCGCCCCCAAGCTCAGCAAACACCATGTGCCACACCTGCGCCCGAGACCATCTGGCAAAGCGCTGGTACACACTGTTCCAAGGTCCGAAATCGGGAGGTAGATCGCGCCATGGGCTGCCGGTACGCGCCATCCACAGCACGGCCTCGACAAACAGTCGATTGTCTGCCGCCGTTCGACCCGGGTCCGTTGCCTTGCCGGGCAGCAAGGGGGCGATCCGTTCGTATTGTTCATCGCTGAGCATCAACCTTGGCATCCTGTCTTTCCGCAAAAGACAGGATGTAAACAGATTTCTTCACAAGTTAACAGCCCACTCGTTGCTGATTGTCAACAGGCCCTAGCGTCCGGGGTCAGGTGGCGCGCCAATCCACCGGCGCGGCGCCGTGCCGCTGCAGCCAGTCGTTGGCCAGCCGGAAATGTCCGCAGCCCAGGAAACCCCGATGCGCCGAAAGCGGCGACGGGTGCGGCGCTTCCAGCACGCAGTGCGAGCCGGCCAGCAAGGGTTTCTTGGCCTGGGCGTGGCTGCCCCACAGCAGGAAGACCAGGTTGGGGCGGGCGGCGGACAAGCCCTGGATCAGGCAGTCCGTTATCGCTTCCCAGCCGCGCTTGGCGTGGCTGGCGGCCTGGCCTTGCTCCACCGTGAGCACGGTGTTGAGCAGCAGCACGCCCTGGCGCGCCCAGCCCTCGAGGTTGCCGGAGGTGGGCGCCGCCGTGGCGCCGTCGCCGTATTCCGCGGCGATCTCCTTGAAAATATTGCGCAGGCTGGGCGGCACGCGCACGCCGTCAGGTACCGAGAAGGCCAGCCCGTGCGCCTGCGGAATCTCGTTGCCGTTGACCACGCCGGTGCCGTGGTAGGGATCCTGGCCGAGGATGACCACCTTGACGGTCTCGGGCGGCGTCAGGTGCAAGGCGTGGAACACCTCATGCGGAAAGACGGGCTTGCCGTTGGCACGTTCGCCGTCGACGAAGCTGGCCAGTTCCTGCCAGCCGGCCGTGTTCATGCAGGGGGCCAGCAATTCGCGCCAGGCGCCCGGCAGCGCCGCGGCTTGCGCGGACAGGCTGGCGGCGGCCGGAGCGGGGGCGGCATCGGCAACGGCCGGGGCTGCGAACAGGTCGGCCTGTGCGCGGTTGTGCTTGCTCATGCTGGAGGAATACCTGGTTCTTTGTTGGGAGGGGCGAGGAGGGCGCGGGCGCGACGTCAGGTGCGGCCGGCTCCGGCCGCGAGCCGGTAGCCGCGTGCGGCTTTGCTCTGGTCGGACGGCTTAAGGGGCGCGACATGCTGGAGGCGCAACGCCAGTGCACGCAGCGCGGCCTCGGCTTGTTGCTGCGTGGGCGCCTGTCCGGCATCGCCGGAAAGCCACTCGAGCTCCAGTTCCCGGATCGTCTCTTGCTCAGCGCTCGCCGGCGCCGAAATCGTTCCGACGTCGAGTGCGGCCTCGATACGAACGCCATCCTGTTCGACCAGCCAGGTGCGCCGCGCGAAATCGGTGCGGAATACCGGCGCCAGTGTTGCGGCGAGCGGCGCCAGCAAGGCGCGGGCTTCAGCCGGGAAGGCGTCGAGTTCAATGGCTTCGGCGGCCACCTTGGTTTCCCACTCGTGGCGGGTGGCCATGCCGGCCTCGCTCTTGCCGGCGGTCTTCAAGGTCTGCAGCCATTGCTCGCCGTGGCGGCGCAGCCGCAGGGCGGCACGGGCGCCGGCCAGGTCGCGCGCGGGGGTGTCGAGGTAGACATTGAGCAGCGTGTGCTCGCCGCGCGCCTGGCCTTGCGCATCCAGCCAGGCTGCGAGCGCCGGCATGGCGCCGTCCGGCACCGCCAGTTTGAGTTCGATTTCCTGGGCCATTTCGTTGCGTGCTCCCCGCTCAGGCAAACAGTCGTGCCAGTTCGACACCGGGGTCGGGCGCTCGCATGAAGGCCTCGCCCACCAGGAATGCATGCACATTGGCGTCGCGCATGCGCTGCACGTCGTCCGGTCCGAGGATGCCGGATTCGGTCACCACCAGGCGGTCTTCCGGGATGCGCGGCAGCAGGTCCAGCGTGTTGTCGAGCGTGACTTCGAACGTGCGCAGGTTGCGGTTGTTCACGCCCAGCAGCGGCGTCTTCAGGCGCAGCGCGGCATCCAGCTCTTCGCCGCCATGCACTTCCACCAGCACGTCCATGCCAAGTTCATGGGCGCAGGCTTCGAGTTCCGCCATCAGGCCGTGGTCGAGCGCGGACACGATCAGCAGGATGGCGTCGGCGCCCCAGGTGCGGGCTTCATAGACCTGGTAGAGGTCGATCATGAAGTCCTTGCGCAGAGCCGGCAGCGGGCAGGCGCCGCGGGCGCGCTTGAGGAAGTCGGCGTGGCCCTGGAAGAAATTCACGTCGGTCAGCACAGACAGGCAGGCCGCGCCATGGCTGGCATAGCTCTCGGCAATCGCCTCCGGCACGAAATTCTCGCGCAGCACGCCTTTGGAGGGGGAGGCTTTCTTCACTTCGGCGATCACCCCGGCGTTACCGGCGGCGATCTTTTCGCGCAGCGCGCGCTCAAAGCCGCGCGGGGCCAGGCCCGGCTCGCCGCGCAGGCTCTCGGCCTCGGCACGCAGGCTGGGCAGGTCGCGCTTCTTGCGCGCCGCGTTGACTTCGTCGGCCTTCACGGCCAGGATCTTCTGCAGGATATCGGACATGCGGTAATTCTCTCGCTCGACGGATGGGCTACGGGGCCGGCTTATTTGAA
This sequence comes from Cupriavidus sp. F041, assembly GCF_057814235.1. Taxonomy (NCBI): domain Bacteria; kingdom Pseudomonadati; phylum Pseudomonadota; class Betaproteobacteria; order Burkholderiales; family Burkholderiaceae; genus Cupriavidus; species Cupriavidus sp. F041. Next base: position 3,699,333 of record NZ_JBVASY010000002.1, on the reverse strand, counting down.
CTGCTGCGTGGCGCGCACGAACTGGTTGAGCTTCTCGCGCGCCGCGCCGCTGGCGATGGCTTCGCGCGCGCGCTGGATGCCGTCCTCGATCGAGGTGGCCACATTGGCCGCGTACAGCGCGGTGCCGGCATTGAGCGTGACGATCTCGCGCGGGGTGCCGGGCACGTCGGTCAGCGCTTCGAGCAGCATCTCCTTGGATTCGGTGGCATCTGCCACCTTCAGGCCGCGATTGGAGATCATCTGCAGGCCGAAGTCCTCGGGGTGGATCTCGTACTCGCGCACCTCGCCGTCCTTCAGTTCGCCCACCAGCGTGGCGGCGCCCAGCGAGACTTCGTCCATGCCGTCCTTGCCGTAGACCACCAGTGCGTGCCTGGCGCCCAGGCGCTGCATCACGCGCACCTGGATGCCGACCAGGTCGGGGTGGAACACGCCCATCAGGATATTGGGCGCGTCTGCCGGATTGGTCAGCGGGCCCAGGATATTGAAGATGGTGCGCACGCCCATTTCCTTGCGGATCGGCGCCACGTTCTTCATGGCCGGGTGATGGGTGGGCGCGAACATGAAGCCGATACCGGTCTGCTCGATGCACTCGCCGACCTGTTCCGGCGTCAGCATGATATTGACGCCCAGCGCCTCCAGCACGTCGGCGCTGCCCGACTTGGAACTGACGCCGCGGTTGCCGTGCTTGGCGATGCGAGCGCCGGCGGCGGAGGCGACGAACATCGACGCCGTGGAGATATTGAAGGTGTGCGAGCCATCGCCACCGGTGCCGACGATGTCGACGAAGTTCTCGCGGTCCTTGACGGGCACCCTGTTGGCGAACTCGCGCATCACCTGCGCCGCCGCCGAGATCTCGCCGATGGTTTCCTTTTTGACGCGCAGCCCGGTCAGGATGGCCGCCGCCATCACCGGCGACATCTGGCCCTGCATGATCTGCCGCATCAGGTGCAGCATCTCGTCATGGAAGATCTCGCGGTGTTCGATGCAGCGGGTTAGGGCTTCCTGGGGCGTGATGGACATGGCGGTTTCCGTCTTGATATTTGATGGGGCGGGCGCGTTCGGCGTATCGAGCAGTCTCATCGCGGCGCCTTGATGAAGTTGGCCAGCAGCGCATGGCCATGCTCGGACAGGATGGACTCGGGATGGAACTGCACCCCCTCGATGGCGAGCGTCTTGTGGCGCACACCCATGATTTCGCCATCGGGTGTCCAGGCGGTCACTTCCAGGCAATCCGGCAACGTCTCGCGCTCGATCGCCAGGGAATGATAGCGCGTCACGTCGAAATGCTTGGGCAGGCCGGCGAAGACGCCTTCCTGTGTGGTCTCGATGCGGCTGACCTTGCCGTGCATGACCTGCTTGGCGCGGATCACCTTGCCGCCGAAGGCCTCGCCGATGGCCTGGTGGCCCAGGCACACGCCCAGCATCGGGATGCGGCCGGCAAAGTGCTGCAGCGTCGCCACGGAGATACCGGCTTCCTTCGGGCTGCACGGGCCGGGCGAGACGCAGATATGGTCGGGCTTGAGTGCCTCGATCTCTTCCAGCGTGATTTCGTCGTTGCGATAGGTGCGCACGTCGGCGCCGAGTTCGCCGAAGTACTGGACGAGGTTGTAGGTAAACGAATCGTAGTTGTCGATCATCAGCAGCATGGCGGTTCCCCTGTTCCCTTTACCTTAGATATCCGAATCCAGGCCGTCCTGGACCTGCTCGGCGGCGCGGATCACGGCGCGCGCCTTGGCTTCGGTTTCCCTCCATTCGGCTTCGGGGTCCGAGTCGGCAACGATGCCGGCGGCGGCCTGCACATAGAGATTGCCGTCCTTGACGATGCCGGTGCGGATGGCGATTGCCAGGTCCATCTCGCCGCCGAAGGACAGGTAGCCCACCGCGCCGCCGTAGATGCCACGCTTGCGCGGCTCCAGTTCGTCAATGATCTCCATCGCGTGCACCTTGGGCGCGCCCGACAGCGTGCCGGCCGGGAAGGTGGCGCGCAACACGTCCAGGTTGCTCATGCCGGGCTTGAGCGTGCCTTCCACGGAACTGACGATGTGCTGCACGTGGGAGTACTTCTCGATCACCATCTGGTCGGTGACCTTGACCGAACCGGTCTCGGCGATGCGGCCGATATCGTTGCGCGCCAGGTCGATCAGCATCACATGCTCGGCGATTTCCTTCGGGTCGTTGAGCAGTTCGGTGGCGAGCTGCGCGTCCTTTTCCGGGGTGTTGCCGCGCGGGCGGGTGCCGGCCAGCGGACGGATGGTGACGATGTGATCCTCGCGCTGGTCGCCATTGCTGCCAACCCGGCGGGTTTCCTGCCGCACCAGGATCTCGGGCGAGGCGCCCACGATCTGGAAGTCGCCGAAGTTGTAGAAGTACATATAGGGCGACGGATTCAGCGAGCGCAGCGCGCGGTACAGCGTCAGCGGCGAGTCGCGGTACGGCTTGACCAGGCGCTGGCCGATCTGCACCTGCATCATGTCGCCGGCCATGATGTACTCCTTGGCCTTGTGCACGGCGGTGAGGTAATCGGCCTTGTCGAACTCGCGGTAGACGTCGGTCTGCACCGAGGGGCTGGTGATCGGCACATCCACCGGCTGGCGCAGCTTCATGCGCAGCTCGCGCAGGCGCTGGCGGGCACGGGCGTAAGCCTCGGGCGTGGTCGGGTCGGCGTAGACGATCAGGTAGAGCTTGCCTGACAGGTTGTCGATCACCGCCAGCTCTTCACACAGCAGCAGCTGGATGTCGGGCAAATTCAGATCGTCTGGCTTTTGCGTGTTGGCCAGCTTCTTTTCGATATAACGCACGGCATCGTAGCCGAAGTAGCCAGCCAGGCCGCCGCAGAAGCGCGGCAGGCCGGGGCGCAGCGCCACCTTGAATCGCTTCTCGAAATCGGCGATGAAGTCGAGCGGGTTGCCTTCATGGGTTTCCACCACGCGGCCGTCTGTGACCACCTCGGTGCGCATGCCGTGGGCGCGCAGCAGGGTGCGGGCGTGCAGGCCGATAAAGGAGTAGCGGCCGAAGCGCTCGCCGCCCACCACGGATTCCAGCAGGAAGGTGTTGACCCCGCGCGTTTGCGACTGCGCCAGCTTCAGGTACAGCGACAGCGGCGTTTCCAGGTCGGCGAAGGCTTCGGCGATCAGCGGGATGCGGTTGTAGCCCTGCTCGGCCAGCGATTTGAATTCCAGTTCGGTCATGTCGATCCTCTTGTGCTGCGGCGCCTGCGTATCAGTATGGCGCACGCCGCGATGTCGGCAACTTGGGGCTGGAAGGTCGTCAGACCCGCCCCGGAGAGACCATGGCGCGGACGAGTGTCCACGCACGGCCGGGGTGGGCGTGCAGCGCGTTCGGGTGACACCGGCGCAAGGGCTGGGATGTCGGGCGGCTGGAAAATCAGTGAGGGTCCGGCAACCTGCCGGTCTGGCCGGCCCCATCCTGGTACGGATGCATCGCGGGGATGCGGGAAGGGGGCGGTCAGGAGACTCGCGAACGCACTTTACGCCTGTTGGGAGGCGCGCCAGCGACGCCAGGGCCAGGCCTGCCGATCACTGCCAGAAGAGATGCGTTTGCGGTTCAGAAACATGAAATCGTGTTCAGCGATTTATGGTTTGGGTGTTTGGCGATGCTTGTGTCTGGCGGCCGTGGCCGCCAGGGTCATGCCCGATGTGCCGCAAAAAGCTCCGCAGCCAGGACAATGGAATCGACTATACCATCGGCGTCGACGCCTTGTACAGGATTGCCATGGTTGTAGCCATAGGGCACCAGGAGCACTCCCATGCCCGCCGCGCGCGCTGCCTGCGCATCGTTTTCCGAGTCGCCGATCGCCGCCATCTGGGCCGGCTCCAGCCGGAACGCATCGGCCACCTTGAGCAGCGGCAGGGGATCCGGCTTGCGCAGGGCGAAGGCGTCGCCACCGTAGACCAGCTCGAAGAAGCGCCCCAGGCCTGTCTTCGCGAGTAGCGGCTCGGTGAAGTTATGTGGCTTATTGGTGACGCAGGCCAGCCGCAGGCCCGCTGCCTTCAGCGCCGCCAGCCCCTCGGCGACGCCGGCGTAGACCCGCGAGAACTGGCCGTTGATGCGCAGGTATTCGCGGTCGTACAGGGCCAGCGCATCCGCGAACATCCCATTGGCGTGGGCTGGCGAGAAGCGCGCGTCGAGCACGCACCGGATCAGGTTCTCCGAGCCCTTGCCGACGAAGCTGACGATTTCCGCCTTACCCATCGGCTCGGCGCTGCCGAGTTGCGGATGCAGGTGGACCAGCGCCCTGAGCATGGCATTGACCGCGGCATGGAAGTCGCCCGCGGTGTCCACCATGGTGCCGTCCAGGTCGACAATGACGCCCCGGATACCGCGCCAGTCGGTGCGTTTAGGCTGGACCACGCTCATTGGCCAACCTTGGCCAGCTCGGCGCGCATGGCGGACAGCACGCCCTTGTAGCCGCCATCGGCGTCCGGCTTGCTGAACACGGCGGAGCCGGCGACAAAGGTGTCGGCGCCGGCCGCGGCAATCTCGGCGATGTTATCCACTTTCACGCCGCCGTCCACTTGCAGCAGGATGCGCCGGCCGGTGCGCTCGGCGTAGGCGTCGATACGCTTGCGGGCCTCGCGCAGCTTGTTGAGCGTTTCGGGAATGAAGGACTGGCCGCCGAAGCCGGGGTTGACCGACATCAGCAGGATCAGGTCGATGCGGTCCATCACGTGGTCCAGATGGTGCAGCGGCGTGGCCGGGTTGAACACCAGGCCCGCCTGGCAGCCATGATCGCGGATCAGCGACAGCGTGCGGTCGATATGGTCGCTGGCTTCCGGGTGGAAGGAGATGATATTGGCGCCGGCCTTGGCGAAGTCCGGGACGATGCGGTCCACCGGGCGCACCATCAGGTGCACGTCGATCGGGGCGGTCACATGCGGACGGATCGCCTCGCACACCAGCGGGCCCACGGTCAGGTTCGGCACGTAATGGTTGTCCATCACGTCGAAATGGATCCAGTCGGCGCCGTCCGCGGTCACGCGCCGCACTTCCTCGCCCAGGCGGGCAAAGTCGGCGGACAGGATGGACGGGGCGATGCGGTAGGTGGGCGTGCTCATGGCGGGGCTCGGAGGAGGGTGCTTCAAGGGGAAGCCGGTATTTTACCCTCCCCGCGCAGCGCGGCGCTGCCCGCAGGTTGGGGCAACTCGCGGCGGCTTTGCTTGCCGCCCCCGGAGCCTTGCCGCACAATGCGGCTACCCTGATCCCGCCTGCGATGTGCCGACAATGAGCGAATACGCGTTTTCCGTGGCTGTACGGACCCAGTACCTGACCGACCAGTCAGACCCCGAGCGCGGGCGCCATGCCTTCGCCTACACCATCACGATCCACAATACCGGCGAGGTGGCGGCGCAGCTGATCTCGCGCCATTGGGTCATTACCGATAGCGACAATGGTACCCAGGAAGTGGCCGGCCTTGGCGTGGTGGGGCACCAGCCGCTGCTCAAGCCGGGTGAGCATTTCGAGTACACCAGCTGGGCTACCATCTCGACGCCGGTGGGCTCGATGAAGGGAGAGTATTTCTGCGTGGCCGAGGATGGCCATCGCTTCGAGGTGCCGATTCCGGAGTTTGCGCTGGTCCTGCCGCGCATGCTGCATTGAGGCGCGCGCGCCGGGCGGGGCCGGGCTGCAATGCGGGCAAGGTTGCCCGCCGGCGTGGCGCGGAACCTATTGGCCCGGCGTGCGGTCCTGATCCTGTCGGGTATGGGCCGCGTCCTGGCCGGCACGCGAAGGATGATTGTCCGGAGCGCGGCTTGGGCGCGGGTTTTTCTTGGCCGTGCCCATGGTCCAGACCACGATAAAGATCAGCAGGAAGAGCGCCAGTCCGGCCTCAAGGGCGAACAGCAGCATGGGATGGGCTTCGAAAAACTTGCTCATGACAGGGCGACAGGGCTACGTGGAGGCGACGGTGGGCATTGTAGGCCATAGCCCGTCACGGCTGGCCGTGGCATCGGCGACATCCGCCGCATCCGCCGCATCCGCGACAAGCTGAGTTTTCATCCAATCAAGATGGCATACCTGCATTCCTTTTTCCGCTTTCCGTTTTCTACCCCCCGGGCCTCGGCCGCACAGGCACGCAAGGAGGCCGGCGGGCGCCGGCTCGGCTGGCTGGGGCTGGCCGCTGCAGCCACGCTGCTGGCTGGCTGCATGAGCGGCCCGCCGCCCCGCGTCGAGGGGCCCGGCACGCGGCCCGTGACGCCGCCGACCGGTTCCGCGCAGAAGGGCGTCCTGCAGGCCGCCAGCTGGAGCGAGATCGGGGGCTGGGGCCAGGACGACATGCGCGCCGCCTGGCCGGCGCTGCAGGCCAGCTGCCAGGCCTTGAAGAAGCGCACCGAATGGAACCGCGTCTGTGCGCTTGGCATGCTGGTCGATGCCGGCGACCTGGGCGCCATGCGCGCCTACTTCGAATCCAACTTCCAGCCCTTCCGCGTGGTCAACGGCGACGGCACCGACAGCGGGCTGATCACCGGCTACTACGAGCCGATCCTGCACGGCGCGCGCACGCGCCAGGGCCAGTACCAGATCCCGCTGTACCGCAAGCCCCCCCAATGGGGCAACCGGCCGCTGCCGGCGCGCGCCGAACTGCTGCAGAACCCGGCGCTGCGCGGCCAGGAGCTGGTCTGGGTGGACGATCCCGTGGAAGCCGCCTTCCTGCAGATCCAGGGCTCAGGCCGGATCCGCCTGCAGGACGGCAGCGTCATGCGGGTGGGCTTCGGCGGTACCAATGACCAGCCGTTCCGCTCGTTCGGCAAGTGGCTGCTCGATCGTGGCGAGATCACGCCGGCGCAGGCCACCATGCAGGGCATCAAGGCCTGGGCGCGCGCCAATCCGGGCCGCGTCGAGGAAATGCTCAACGTCAATCCGCGCTTCGTGTTTTTCCGTGAGCTGCCGGCCAACAATGACGGTCCGGTCGGCGCACTGGGCGTGCCGCTGACTGCGGAGCGCTCCATCGCGGTAGATCCCGCCACCATTCCGCTGGGCGTGCCGGTCTTCCTCTCCACCACGCGGCCGCTCTCCACCGAGCCGATCCAACGCCTGATGTTCGCGCAGGATACGGGGACCGCCATCAAGGGTGGCGTGCGCGCTGACTTCTTCTGGGGCGCCGGGGATGCCGCAGGCGAAACCGCCGGCCGCATGAAGCAGGGCGGGCGCATGTGGGTGCTGATGCCGCGCAGCTAGGCCGCGGGCCGGCCGGCCCTGGCCGGCCACGGGCCTTCAGCGCGGGCGCTGGTCAATGATGCGTCGCGCCTTGCCCACCGAGCGCTCCACGCCACCGGAGGGCAGGATCTCGATGCTGACGGTGACGCCGATATAGGCCTTGATGTCGTACGTCAGCTGCTTGTTGGCCTGCTGCGTGGCCGCCGGATCGACGCCATGCGCGCATTCCACGCGCACGGTCAGCACATCGAGATGGCCGTCCTTGCTCAGCACGCACTGGTAGTGCGGCGCCAGTTCCGCATGCTTGAGGATCAGTTCCTCGATTTGCGAGGGGAACACATTGACGCCGCGAACGATCATCATGTCGTCGGAGCGGCCGGTGATCTTTTCCATGCGGCGGAAGGCCGGGCGGGCGCTGCCGGGCAGCAGGCGGGTGAGGTCACGGGTCCGGTAGCGGATGATCGGCAGCGCCTCCTTGGATAGCGAGGTGAAGACCAGTTCGCCAAACTCGCCATCGGGCAGGACTTCGCCAGTGACCGGATCGATCACTTCCGGATAGAAATGATCTTCCCAGATGGTCGGGCCGTCCTTGGTCTCGGCGCACTCGTTGGCCACACCCGGCCCCATCACTTCCGACAACCCATAGATATCCACCGCCGAGATGCCCATGCGCTTCTCGATGGCCAGACGCATCTCGGGCGTCCAGGGCTCGGCGCCGAAGATGCCGACCCGAAGCGAGGTGGACGCGGGATCGATGCCCTGGCGCTCGAATTCGTCCGCGATGGCCAGCATATAGCTGGGCGTGACCATGATCACTTCGGGCTTGAAATCCTGTATCAGCTGAACCTGCCGCTCGGTCTGGCCTCCGCCGAAGGGGATCGCGGTGAGCCCCGCCTTTTCCACTCCGTAGTGCGCGCCCAGGCCGCCGGTGAACAGCCCGTAGCCATAACTGATATGCACCTTGTCGCCGCGCCGCGCCCCCGCCGCGCGGATCGAACGCGCCATCACCGTGGCCCAGGTGTCGATGTCCTTCAGCGTATAGCCCACCACCGTGGGCTTGCCAGTCGTGCCCGACGAGGCATGGATGCGCGCCACGCGGTCCTGCGGCACGGCAAACATGCCGAACGGATAGTTGTCGCGCAGATCCTGCTTGGTGGTGAAGGGAAAGCGGGCGAGGTCGGCCAGGGTCCGTACCTGGTCCGGATGCACGCCGGCGGCGTCGAACTTGGCACGGTAGACCGGCGAGTTCTGGTAGGCGTGGTTGAGCGACCATTTCAGGCGTTCCAGCTGCAAGGCCTGCAATTCGTCGCGGCTGGCGGTCTCGATCGGATCGAGCGGCAGATCTGTCAGGCGCGTCATAGTGTCTCCTGCGCGTGGGGGCTTATGTATTGGTGCGTCTATGTCGATGGATTCACGCCGGTTCCGGCGGGGCAACCACATGCCCCTTGATCTGGGCGGACTTGCCGCGGAACATCGCCACCACTTCGCCCGCACGGTTGATCACGCGGATATCGTAGATGCCATGCCTGCCCGACAGGACCTGTTCCGTGGCTTCGGCGGTCAGCACGTCGCCACCGTGTACGGGTTTGAGGAATTCGATGCTGCAGCCCGCGGCCACCGTGTTGATATTGTGACTGTTGCAGGCGAAGGCAAAGGTCGAATCGGCTAGCGTGAACATCAGGCCGCCGTGGCAGATGCCGTGACCGTTGAGGAACTCCTGCCGTACCGGCATGGACAGGCGCGCGTAGCCGGGCCGTACGGCCTCAAGGGTAATGCCCAGCCAGCGGCTGCAGGCATCGGCTTCGTACATGCTGGCGGCGGCCGCTTCGGCGAGGGCCTGGGGATTGTGGGTCAAGCTGGTCTCCTGTCGGGGGCGGGGAGGGTGGGCATTACCGGTGGGGCCGGCCTTAGCGGCCGGTGAAGCGCGGCGCGCGCTTTTCCAGGAAGGCGTTCACTCCCTCGGCATAGTCATGCGAGGCGCCCAGTTCCCGCTGCAGGTCGCGTTCCAGGTCGAGCTGGACGTCGAGTCCCTGGCTTGCGCCGGCGTACATCGCCTGCTTGATGGCTGCCAGCGCGCGCGTCGGCTGGGCTGCCAGATGGGTGGCCAGGGCCAGCGCTTGTTCGGGTAGCAGGGGGTCGTCCATCGCCTCCCAGATCAGCCCCCATTTCTCGGCCTCTTCCGCGCCGAGCTTGTCGCCCGTCATGGCCAAGCCCATCGCGCGCGCCATGCCGATGCGTTTGGGGAGCAGCCAGGTGCCGCCGGAATCCGGGACCAGCCCGATTTTGACGAAAGCCTGGATGAAGCTGGCGGAGCGCGCCGCCAGAACCATGTCGCAGGCCAGGGCGAGGTTGGCGCCCGCGCCGGCCGCCGTGCCGTTGACAGCGGCGATCACAGGCAGCGGCAATTTTTGCAGGCGCCGGATCAGGCGGTTGAACCACGCATCGATCAGTTCGCCCAGATCCGTCATCGCACCGGGTGTGAAATCCAGGTCGGCCAGGTCCTGTCCCGCGCAGAAGCCACGCCCCGCGCCGGTCAGCAGCAAGGCCCGGGCGCCGCCGGCCTCGACTTGGTCGAGCGCCTGCTGCAGCACGGCGTGCATCTCGCGGGTGAAGCTATTGAGCTTGTCGGGGCGATTGAGCGTGATGACCGCTACCTGGCCGTGCCATGCGAGCAGTATCGGGCCGGAAGTCAGGCTGACCTGTGGGGGCATTTCTGGCATCTTTGTCTCCTGCCATGTTTGTGGCCGCTATGTCTGGTGGTACGCCGGCGCTCCCCTTATATATAGACGGAAGCGGAGCGCCGCTTAAATAAACCGACCAGTCGGTCGGCGAATGGTAGCACTAATTTCCACGCGCGAGTATTGTCTCGCTGGGTAACGAATCGATCCACTTTCAAGAGGAGAACACATGTCGTACGAGAACATTCTGGTGGAGACGCGCGGCCGCGTAGGCCTGGTGACGTTGAATCGCCCGAAGGCCCTGAACGCGCTTAACGACGCGCTGATGGATGAACTGGGCGCGGCCCTGCTTGCCTTTGATGCCGATGAGGCCATCGGCAGCATCGTGATTACCGGCAGCGAGCGTGCCTTTGCCGCGGGCGCGGATATCGGCATGATGGCCAAGTACTCCTATATGGATGTGTACAAGGGTGATTACATCACGCGGAACTGGGAGGCTATCCGCCGCGTCCGCAAGCCGGTGATCGCGGCGGTAGCCGGATACGCGCTGGGCGGTGGCTGCGAACTGGCCATGATGTGCGACATCATCATCGCGGCCGATAGCGCCCGCTTCGGCCAGCCGGAAGTCAAGCTGGGCACGATGCCCGGGGCCGGCGGCACCCAGCGCCTGCCGCGCGCCGTGTCCAAGGCAAAGGCCATGGACCTGTGCCTGACCGCGCGCATGATGGATGCGGCGGAAGCCGAGCGTGCAGGCCTGGTGTCGCGCGTGGTCGCGGCCGACAAACTGCTCGACGACGCCCTGGCCGCCGCCGAGACCATCGCCGGCTTCTCGCTGCCCGTGGTCATGATGATCAAGGAGTCGATCAACGCCGCTTACGAGACGAGCCTTTCCGAAGGCGTTCACCTTGAGCGCCGCCTGTTCCACTCGACCTTCGCGACTGAGGACCAGAAGGAGGGGATGGCCGCATTTGTGGAGAAGCGCGCGGCCAATTTCCAGCATCGCTGAAAACTTGATAGGTGAATACCCGAGTAACTTCATCGGGTACTCACCTCCCCGATGCGGCTGGAAAGGACATATTTTCTTTATAGATCAATGAGTTGATTTCGATCGCCAAAAGGGTCTCTCATACTTGTGTGACAAAGCTATTGCCAAGGTGGGTTGGTCCGCTTAAGATTCGCCCCCTCGCAACACAACTACCGCGCTGCAAAGCAGGCGGGACAAGGGTTGCGGGGTTGGCAGGGGTGGTTGGCGGCGCGAAAGGCGCAGCGAACGGAAGTAAAAAAACCTGTTGACGAAACGCTGATTGCTCTTCATAATCTCGTTTCTCTGCTGCAGCAAACGCAGCGACGCGGTAAGCAAAGCGAACCGCGGTTAGTTCTTTAACAAACAAACAACCGATAAGTGTGGGCGCTTGATAGCGGATGCGGAAGACTTCGGTCTTTTAGCTTACAAGTTATAAAGTGCTCGCACAGTAAAACATGTTGGTTATGTCCGGGGTGCAAATCGCGGATGTAACCAGTCAGTTTTCTGAGAGTGAGCGACCGCTCGAAAGAGCGAGGTTTCAGCAGGCAACTGCGCGGAACCACACAGGTATTAAACTGAAGAGTTTGATCCTGGCTCAGATTGAACGCTGGCGGCATGCCTTACACATGCAAGTCGAACGGCAGCACGGGAGCAATCCTGGTGGCGAGTGGCGAACGGGTGAGTAATACATCGGAACGTGCCCTGTCGTGGGGGATAACTAGTCGAAAGATTAGCTAATACCGCATACGACCTGAGGGTGAAAGCGGGGGACCGTAAGGCCTCGCGCGATAGGAGCGGCCGATGTCTGATTAGCTAGTTGGTGGGGTAAAGGCCCACCAAGGCGACGATCAGTAGCTGGTCTGAGAGGACGATCAGCCACACTGGGACTGAGACACGGCCCAGACTCCTACGGGAGGCAGCAGTGGGGAATTTTGGACAATGGGGGCAACCCTGATCCAGCAATGCCGCGTGTGTGAAGAAGGCCTTCGGGTTGTAAAGCACTTTTGTCCGGAAAGAAATCCCTTGCTCTAATACAGCGGGGGGATGACGGTACCGGAAGAATAAGCACCGGCTAACTACGTGCCAGCAGCCGCGGTAATACGTAGGGTGCGAGCGTTAATCGGAATTACTGGGCGTAAAGCGTGCGCAGGCGGTTTTGTAAGACAGGCGTGAAATCCCCGAGCTCAACTTGGGAATGGCGCTTGTGACTGCAAGGCTAGAGTATGTCAGAGGGGGGTAGAATTCCACGTGTAGCAGTGAAATGCGTAGAGATGTGGAGGAATACCGATGGCGAAGGCAGCCCCCTGGGACGTCACTGACGCTCATGCACGAAAGCGTGGGGAGCAAACAGGATTAGATACCCTGGTAGTCCACGCCCTAAACGATGTCAACTAGTTGTTGGGGATTCATTTCTTCAGTAACGTAGCTAACGCGTGAAGTTGACCGCCTGGGGAGTACGGTCGCAAGATTAAAACTCAAAGGAATTGACGGGGACCCGCACAAGCGGTGGATGATGTGGATTAATTCGATGCAACGCGAAAAACCTTACCTACCCTTGACATGCCACTAACGAAGCAGAGATGCATCAGGTGCCCGAAAGGGAAAGTGGACACAGGTGCTGCATGGCTGTCGTCAGCTCGTGTCGTGAGATGTTGGGTTAAGTCCCGCAACGAGCGCAACCCTTGTCTTTAGTTGCTACGCAAGAGCACTCTAGAGAGACTGCCGGTGACAAACCGGAGGAAGGTGGGGATGACGTCAAGTCCTCATGGCCCTTATGGGTAGGGCTTCACACGTCATACAATGGTGCGTACAGAGGGTTGCCAACCCGCGAGGGGGAGCCAATCCCAGAAAACGCATCGTAGTCCGGATCGTAGTCTGCAACTCGACTACGTGAAGCTGGAATCGCTAGTAATCGCGGATCAGCATGCCGCGGTGAATACGTTCCCGGGTCTTGTACACACCGCCCGTCACACCATGGGAGTGGGTTTTGCCAGAAGTAGTTAGCCTAACCGCAAGGAGGGCGATTACCACGGCAGGGTTCATGACTGGGGTGAAGTCGTAACAAGGTAGCCGTATCGGAAGGTGCGGCTGGATCACCTCCTTTCAGAGCGTGCATCTAAAGTCGAGCGTTCACACTTATCGGTTTGTTTGCTGTTACAGCCAAGGGTCTGTAGCTCAGGTGGTTAGAGCACCGTCTTGATAAGGCGGGGGTCGTAGGTTCAAGTCCTACCAGACCCACCAAGTTACGGATGGTGGTTCGACGCTGAACCTCCGGACAGAAGTACATGGGGGATTAGCTCAGCTGGGAGAGCACCTGCTTTGCAAGCAGGGGGTCGTCGGTTCGATCCCGTCATCCTCCACCATTTACCGCGCACTTCGGTGTGCACCTTGGATTGGTCGTCAAAGGCAAGCGCTTAGGATTGAGCGTTTGCCTTTGGCCTTGGCCAAGACGTTGCGAGACCAAGTTTCGCACGGCTGTTCTTTAACAATATGGGATGTAGTAAAGGTGTCGTGAGCGTTGATGAGACGCTGAAGTAACACACGATACCGGGTTGTGATTGTATCAACCAAAATGTATTTAAGTGATCGAAAGATGACTTGGAATACGGCACAAATGCGAGAACTCATCCTGTAGCGAGCACGGCTTGAACGCAAGTTTGAGACACACTCGTTATAGGGTCAAGCGAACAAGTGCATGTGGTGGATGCCTTGGCGATCACAGGCGATGAAGGACGCGGTAGCCTGCGAAAAGCTTCGGGGAGCTGGCAAACAAGCTTTGATCCGGAGATGTCCGAATGGGGAAACCCGGCCCTGATGGGTCATCCCTGACTGAATACATAGGTCAGGGAAGCGAACGCGGCGAACTGAAACATCTAAGTAGCTGCAGGAACAGAAATCAACCGAGATTCCCAAAGTAGTGGCGAACGAAATGGGAAGAGCCTTGTACTCTTTAGCAGTGTTGTTAGCAGAACGGGATGGAAAGCCCGGCCATAGCAGGTGATAGCCCTGTATGCGAAAACAGCGTTGTGGAACTAGGTGTACGACAAGTAGGGCGGGACACGTGAAATCCTGTCTGAAGATGGGGGGACCATCCTCCAAGGCTAAATACTCGTGATCGACCGATAGTGAACCAGTACCGTGAGGGAAAGGCGAAAAGAACCCCGGGAGGGGAGTGAAATAGATCCTGAAACCGCATGCATACAAACAGTCGGAGCCTGGAAACGGGTGACGGCGTACCTTTTGTATAATGGGTCAGCGACTTACATTCAGTGGCAAGCTTAACCGATTAGGGAAGGCGTAGCGAAAGCGAGTCCGAATAGGGCGTTCAGTCGCTGGGTGTAGACCCGAAACCAGACGATCTATCCATGGCCAGGTTGAAGGTGCGGTAACACGTACTGGAGGACCGAACCCACTAACGTTGAAAAGTTAGGGGATGAGCTGTGGATAGGGGTGAAAGGCTAAACAAGTCTGGAAATAGCTGGTTCTCTCCGAAAACTATTTAGGTAGTGCCTCGTGTCTCACCTTCGGGGGTAGAGCACTGTCATGGTTGGGGGGTCTATTGCTGATTACCCCGCCATAGCAAACTCCGAATACCGAAGAGTGCAATCACGGGAGACAGACATCGGGTGCTAACGTCCGGTGTCAAGAGGGAAACAACCCAGACCGCCAGCTAAGGTCCCTAAGATTGGCTAAGTGGGAAACGAAGTGGGAAGGCTAAAACAGTCAGGAGGTTGGCTTAGAAGCAGCCACCCTTTAAAGAAAGCGTAATAGCTCACTGATCGAGTCGTCCTGCGCGGAAGATGTAACGGGGCTAAGCCAGTCACCGAAGCTGCGGATGCACGTAAGTGCATGGTAGGAGAGCGTTCTGTAAGCCTGTGAAGGTGTCTTGTAAAGGATGCTGGAGGTATCAGAAGTGCGAATGCTGACATGAGTAGCGATAAAGGGGGTGAAAAGCCCCCTCGCCGTAAGCCCAAGGTTTCCTACGCAACGTTCATCGGCGTAGGGTGAGTCGGCCCCTAAGGCGAGGCAGAGATGCGTAGCTGATGGGAAGCAGGTTAATATTCCTGCACCGTCGTATGATGCGATGGGGGGACGGATCGCGGAAGGTTGTCCGGGTGTTGGAAGTCCCGGTCCCTGTATTGGAGAAGGCGCTTAGGCAAATCCGGGCGCGGAATTCAAGGATATGGGGCGAGCGGCCTAGTGCTGCGAAGCAATTGGAAGTGGTTCCAAGAAAAGCCTCTAAGCTTCAGTCATACGAGACCGTACCGCAAACCGACACAGGTGGGCGAGATGAGTATTCTAAGGCGCTTGAGAGAACTCGGGAGAAGGAACTCGGCAAATTGGTACCGTAACTTCGGGATAAGGTACGCCCTTGTAGCTTGACTGGCCTGCGCCAGGAGGGTGAAGGGGTTGCAATAAAATGGTGGCTGCGACTGTTTAATAAAAACACAGCACTCTGCAAACACGAAAGTGGACGTATAGGGTGTGACGCCTGCCCGGTGCCGGAAGATTAAATGATGGGGTGCAAGCTCTTGATTGAAGTCCCGGTAAACGGCGGCCGTAACTATAACGGTCCTAAGGTAGCGAAATTCCTTGTCGGGTAAGTTCCGACCTGCACGAATGGCGTAACGATGGCCACACTGTCTCCTCCCGAGACTCAGCGAAGTTGAAGTGTTTGTGATGATGCAATCTCCCCGCGGCTAGACGGAAAGACCCCATGAACCTTTACTGTAGCTTTGCATTGGACTTTGAACCGATCTGTGTAGGATAGGTGGGAGGCTTTGAAGCGTGGACGCTAGTCTGCGTGGAGCCGACCTTGAAATACCACCCTGGTTTGTTTGAGGTTCTAACCTTGGCCCGTGAATCCGGGTCGGGGACAGTGCATGGTAGGCAGTTTGACTGGGGCGGTCTCCTCCCAAAGTGTAACGGAGGAGTTCGAAGGTACGCTTGGTACGGTCGGACATCGTACCTAAAGTGCAATGGCAAAAGCGTGCTTAACTGCGAGACCGACAAGTCGAGCAGGTGCGAAAGCAGGACATAGTGATCCGGTGGTTCTGAATGGAAGGGCCATCGCTCAACGGATAAAAGGTACTCTGGGGATAACAGGCTGATACCGCCCAAGAGTTCATATCGACGGCGGTGTTTGGCACCTCGATGTCGGCTCATCTCATCCTGGGGCTGTAGCCGGTCCCAAGGGTATGGCTGTTCGCCATTTAAAGAGGTACGTGAGCTGGGTTTAAAACGTCGTGAGACAGTTTGGTCCCTATCTGCCGTGGGCGTTGGAATCTTGACGGGGGCTGCTCCTAGTACGAGAGGACCGGAGTGGACGTACCGCTGGTGTACCTGTTGTCTCGCCAGAGGCATCGCAGGGTAGCTATGTACGGAAGAGATAACCGCTGAAAGCATCTAAGCGGGAAACTCGCCTGAAGATGAGGATTCCCTGGAGCCTTGAGCTCCTTGAAGGGTCGTTCGAGACCAGGACGTTGATAGGCTGGGTGTGGAAGCGCAGTAATGCGTTAAGCTAACCAGTACTAATTGCCCGTAAGGCTTGATCCTATAACCAGTGTGTTTCTGCTGGTTGAGTATCGCGTGCCGCTGCAGCAGTAACAAGCAGCTTGGCCGATACGCACAACCTCTACTACATCCCTATTCGCTGCGTTGACTCAACCTCAACGCGGCCACCGTTTATGCCTGGTGACCATAGCGAGTTGGAACCACCCCTTCCCATCCCGAACAGGACCGTGAAACGACTCCACGCCGATGATAGTGCGGATACCCGTGTGAAAGTAGGTAATCGCCAGGCTCTCCCTTGAAACCCCCCAGTACGAAAGTACTGGGGGGTTTTGCTTTTAGGGCTTCGTTTGCGCTGTCGCAGAAGTCCCCCAGTCAGGGTACTGGAGTCTTCCTTCCCCCATTTCGTTCTGTTACCGTAGCCCCAAGCGAGGGCACAGTCCCCCGTGATGCAGTTCGATGCATTGACGCAGTTCGAAAGATTTCAAAGATCCAATGCCGGCGAGCGCGAGAGGGCGTGGCCGGCAGTGGCATCCAGGCGGGGGATCAATGGCGGCCAGATTTTGCCTGTTGGCACTGACCGGCGTGGTAGGTGCGCTTACTTTGGCGGGTTGCGGCACACTGGAAACGGCGTCCACCGAGCGTGCGCCGGTCGCGCAATCAGGCCCTGGGGCCATGGCTGCTGCCTCGGCGATTGATTGCGGCAGCTTTGCCGGGCATATCGAACAGCTCAGGCATGCAGCGCCGACGGACACGCTGGTTCCACCCGGGCCACCGGCTCGGGACCTCGCTTCGACGAGCGAGGAACATGCCGAAGCCGACCATGGCAGCGAGGCGGAAGAACACCCTACGCTAAAGGGGCTGCCGTTGTTTTCGGCGGCTCCCTATGGGCTTAGCAAGCCAGCAGGCTGGCAGCCCTGGACCGTCAACCGAAACAAGCTTCCCACCCGCTATACCTTGACCGAAGTCGACCGACGCATGGTGTTGCATGCAGAAGCCGACAGTTCGGCCTCGGGTCTGTATGTGCCGTTGGTGGGGCGCGAGCCGGGCATGCTGAACTGGACGTGGAAGACGCGTGACGTGATCCGCAGTGCCGACAATAGCCAGGCTCCGCGCGAGGACTCGCCGCTGCGCATCTTCGTCGCATTCGATGGAGACAAGGGCAGTCTCTCGCTCAAGGATCAACTGATGTACGAGATGGCGCGGCTGACGACAGGGCGTGAGATGCCCTACGCCACGCTCATGTACATTTGGGGAGGGCGCAAGCCGGAAGGCTCCGTGCTGTCGAACCCGCACACCGAGCGCGTGCGCATGATCGTGGTGGATTCCGGTACCCGCCATACCAACGAATGGCGTTGCCATCGGCGCGACTTGCGCGCCGACTACCGCAAGGCCTTCGGGACCGATCCGGGGAAGGTTGTTGCGATCGGCCTCATGACCGATACCGACAATACCAAGAGCCGCGCTGAAAGCTGGTACGGCGACATCGCGCTGGACTGATACCGCTTCTCCGTCATGACCACGCGCCGGCGCTGCAGGCCGGCGCGGCGCTGATCTGCGTACTCAGGCAGGAGCCAGCCACTTTTCCACCAGCTTTACGAAGAAGGTCGAGCCAACCGGCAGGATCTCGTCGTTGAAGTCATAGCTCGGGTTGTGCAGCATGCATGGGCCAAGGCCATGGCCGGCTTCGCGGTGCACGCCTTCACCATTGCCGATGAACAGGTAGCACCCCGGTTTTTCCAGAAGCATGAAGGAGAAATCCTCGGCGCCCATGGTCGGCTCGATCTTGTCGTCGACGTTGTCCGCGCCCACCAGCTCCCTTGCCACTTCCGCGGCAAACACCGTTTCCGCCTCGCTGTTGACGGTGGGTGGGTAGTTGCGATGAAACTCGAAATCCACGGTGCAATCGAACGCGCTTGCCACAGCCCGCGCGACTTCTTCCATGCGGCGCTCGATCAGGTCCAGCACAGGCAGGGTGAAGGTGCGCACCGTGCCGCCGATCCAGGCTTCATCCGGCACGATATTGGTTGCGTCGCCGGCATGGAACTGCGTGACCGAAATCACCGCGGCATCGATCGGACGCTTGTTGCGCGTGATGATGCCTTGCAGCGCCGAGACAATTTGCGTTCCGGTGAAAACGGGATCGTTGCCATTGTGCGGCAGCGCAGCATGCGCGCCCTTGCCGCGCACGACGATGCGGAATTCGTTGCTCGACGCCATCAGTGGCCCGGCCGTGGTGCCGAAGCTGCCGGCAGGCATGCCGGGCCAGTTGTGCATGCCGAACACGGCATCGCAGGGAAAGCGCTCGAACAGGCCGTCCTTGATCATTTCGCGGGCGCCGCCGCCGCCTTCCTCGGCCGGCTGGAAAATCAGGTTGATGGTGCCGTCGAAGTTCCGGTGCTCGGCCAGATAGCGCGCCGCCCCCAGCAGCATCGCCGTATGGCCGTCATGGCCGCAGGCGTGCATGCGACCATCGTGCTGCGAGCGGTGGCCGAAGGTGTTGGCTTCCTGTAGCGGCAGCGCATCCATATCAGCGCGCAGGCCGATGCTGCGGCCGCTATTGCCATTGCGGATCACACCAACCAGGCCGGTGGTGCCAAGGCCGCGATGAACTTCGATGCCCCATGCGGCGAGGCTCTGCGCCACCACGTCGGAAGTCCGTTCCTCCTTGAAGCAAAGCTCCGGGTGGGCGTGGATGTCGCGTCGGATGGTGCGGATCTCGGCTTGCGCCTGAAGAATTTCGGGGATGAGTGTCATGATGCCAGTTTGGGCGAGGGATATCCGGATCATACGACGCCTTGCGTGAAAGCGCCAAAACAGGCGCTCGGCAGGCCACAAGTGCGCGATTACGCGCGTGCGCGTGATGCACTGCGGGCAAGACAGCGCGGGGGTTTCCCCGCATTGCCCCGCAGGGTCCACTGCTGGAACAGTTCATGCTTGATGTGCCTGCCCGGCAACGTTGCCGCTGATCGCCCATCCAGCCGCACCAAAATGCGGCGCCCGGCGCGATGTGCCAACGCTGCCCTTAGTAGTTGTTTGCTACCATTTTTCCCCTGGGAGAGTTGCGCGATGTCCCTTCGCACATGCAAGAAGGCATTCGGTGCCATGGTGGTAACCGCGGCCATGAGCTTCGGTTTTGCCAGCCAGGCCCACGCGGTCGATTTCAAGCTGGCCATGAGTTCGCCCCCGACCTCGATGGATCCGCATTTCTATAACCTGTTCTCGAACATCAACGTCTCCGAGCACATGTTCGAGTGTCTCGTGAAGATGGACGCGGACAGCAAGATCATTCCCGGCCTGGCCGAGTCCTGGAAGCTGGTCAACAACCTGACCTGGGAATTCAAGATCCGCAAGGGCGTGAAGTTCCATGATGGCTCCGAGCTCACCACCGAGGACATCATCTGGTCGATCGAGCGCCCGGCCACCATCCTGAACAGCCCCGGCAAGTTTGACGTCTACACCAAGGCGATCATCAACAAGAAGGTGATCGACAAGTACACCATCCAGCTCACCACCAACACGCCGTACCCGCTGATGCTGAACGACCTGACGTCGATCTTCATCGTGCAGAAGAAGGCGACGCAGGGCCTGACCTCGGACGACTTCGCGCAGGGCAAGGGCATGATCGGCACCGGCCCCTTCAAGTTCGTCAACTATGCGCGCGACGACCGGGTGGACCTGGTGAAGAACCCCGACTACTGGGGCCCCAAGCCCGCCTGGGACAAGGTGACGCTGCGCTTCATCCCGAATCCGGCCACGCGCATGGCGGCGCTGCTGTCCGGCGACGTGCAGGCTATCGAGAACGTGCCGACGCCGGACCTGCCGCAGGTGCGCAAGGATCCCAAGCTGACGTTCTTCTCCAAGATCTCGCACCGCGTGATCTACCTGTACACCGATGACAAGAAAGACAAGTCGCCCTTTGTTACCACCAAGGAAGGCGCGCCGATGGACAAGAACCCGCTGAAGGATGCGCGCGTGCGCAATGCCATCAGCATGGCCATCAACCGGCAGGGCATCAAGGACCGCTTGATGGAAGGCCTGTCCGAACCGACCAACAACCTGGTGCCGCCCACGCTGTTCGGCTACAACCCCAACCTGAAGACGGTCAAGTACGACCCGGAAGGCGCCAAGAAGCTGCTGGCCGAGGCGGGCTATCCGAACGGCTTCGGTATTACCCTGCACACGCCTAACAATCGCTACGTCAACGACGAGAAGATTGCCCAGACCATTGCGCAGAACCTGACCCGCATCGGCATTACGACGAAGGTGGAGGGCATGCCGATGGCAACCTACTCGTCCAAGGGCATCAAGCACGAGTTCTCGTTCGGCTTGCTGGGCTGGGGCGCGCAAACCGGCGAAGTCAGTTCGCCGCTGCGCGCGCTGCTGGCTTGCGAGGATCCGAAGAAGGGCTTTGGCACGACCAACTGGGGCGAGTACTGCAATCCGAAGATGGACGTGGTACTGGAAAAGGCGCTGGCCACCGTGGATGACGGCGAGCGTTCCAAGCTGTTGCAGGAAGCTACCGCGATTGCCATCAACGATGGCGGTATCATCCCGATCCATCAGCAGGTGACCACCTGGGCCACCCAGAAGGGCATCACCTATGTGCCGCGTACCGACGAACGGACGTACGCGCACAATTTCAAGCCGCAGTGAAGTGACAAGTGAAATGTGACACGCCGGGGGCGCGGCCACGACATCGTGCTCCCGGACAAGAATGCATCCGCAGGTATAAGCGGGAAGCGTCCGCGGTCTCGGTGGCCGCTTCCCTACGATTCATCCCCGGACGGTAGCCGGGCCTAGCCACGAGCCGACTGCCGGTGCAGCCAGGCGGCGCCCACAGGCGCCGTGGCCTGTCATCGGCGAAGGAAAGCTTCCGAACATGCTGGTTTTTATCATTCGACGCTTGATGCAGAGCGTAGTTGTGCTCTTCGTCATGTCCTTGCTGGTCTTCCTGGGCGTCTTTGCCATCGGCAACCCGGTCGATATCCTGATCAATCCTCAGGCCGACCAGGAGGACATCAAGCGCACCATTGCCGCGCTTGGCCTGGACAAGCCACTCTGGGAACAGTACTGGATCTTCCTGCGCAATGCGTTGCACGGCGATCTGGGCACTTCATTCGCGCACGGCACACCGGCGCTCAAGCTGATCTTCGAGCGCATGCCGGCCACCATGGAGCTGGCCGTGTGCGCCATCCTGCTGGCCGTGCTGCTCGGCATTCCGCTCGGCTTGTGGGCGGGCCTGCGCCCTGGCGGCGTAGCCGGCAAGACCATCATGGGTGTCTCCATCCTCGGCTTTTCGCTGCCGACCTTCTGGGTCGGGCTGATGCTTATCATGGTGTTCGCGGTGCAACTGGGCTGGCTGCCGTCCAATGGGCGCGGCGAGACCGCATCGCTGCTTGGCATCCCCGTCAGCTTCCTCACGATGGACGGTTTGCGCCACCTGCTGCTGCCGGCGGTGACGCTGTCGCTGCTCAATATCGCCATGGTGATCCGGCTCACGCGCGCCGGCACGCAGGAGGCGATGATGCAGGACTACGTCAAGTTCGCGCGGGCCAAGGGCCTGTCCAACTCGCGCATCGTGGGCGTGCATGTGCTCAAGAACATCATGATCCCCATCGTCACGGTGATTGCCCTGCAGTTCGGCTCGATCATCGCCTTTGCCATCGTGACCGAATCGATCTTCGCGTGGCCCGGCATGGGCAAGCTGATCATCGATTCCATCCAGTTGCTCGACCGGCCGGTCATCGTGGCCTACCTGATGGTGATCGTGACGCTGTTCATCCTGATCAACCTGCTGGTGGACATCATCTACAGCGTGCTCGATCCGCGCGTGCGTATCGCCGACAACAAGGGCTGAGCTCATGACAACCGCAATCGAAACCGAATCCGCGGCGGCACCGCTGCCGCTAGCCGAACAGACCCCGCTGCGGCGCTTCGCCAGCCAGTTCTTCTCCAGCAAGATCGCGGTGACCGGCCTGGCCCTGCTGATCGCCATCGTGCTGATCGCGCTGCTCGCGCCATGGCTGTCGCCGCAGAACCCTTATGACCTCGCCACCCTGAACGTGCTCGACTCGCGCATGGCCCCTGGCGAGAAGTCCGACGACGGCATGACCTTCCTGCTTGGCTCGGACGAGCAGGGCCGGGATATTCTCTCCGCCGTGATGTACGGCCTGCGCATCAGCATCGGCGTAGGCGTTGTCAGTACGGTGATCGCGCTGCTGCTGGGCGCCACGCTGGGCCTGATCGCCGGCTTCCTCGGCGGCCGGGTCGAGGCCATCATCATGCGCGTGGCCGACCTGCAGCTGTCGTTCCCGCCCATCCTGCTGGCGCTGATCCTGCTGGCTTTCCTGCGTCCGGGCATCGGCAATATCGTGATCGCGCTGGTGGCGGTGCAGTGGGCCTATTACGCGCGCACCACGCGCAGCGCGGCGCTGGTCGAGCGGCGCAAGGAATATATCGAAGCCGCCACCTGCCTCGGGCTGTCGCCAGCGCGGATCATGTTTCGCCACCTGCTGCCCAATTGCCTGCCGCCGCTGATCGTGATCGCTGCGCTGCAGGTGGCATCGGCGATCACGCTGGAAGCCACGTTGTCCTTCCTCGGCTTGGGCGTGCCCATTACCGAGCCGTCGCTGGGCTCGCTGATCGCCAACGGCCAGCAATACATGTTGTCCGGCAAGTACTGGATCAGCTTCTTCCCGGGTATCGCGCTGGTGGTCACCATCGTGGCCATGAACCTGGTCGCCGACCAGCTGCGTGACGTACTCAATCCGCGCCTGCAAACGCAGTAACGCAGCACGACAGGAGCGAACATGAGCAAACCGACCCTAGTGGTAGAAGGTCTCAAGACCCAGTTCTTTACGCGTGGCGGCGTCGCGCGCGCCGTCGACGACGTTTCGTTCTCGGTCGGCCGCGGCGAGATCATGGGCCTGGTGGGCGAGTCCGGCTCGGGCAAGTCGATGACCGGTTACTCGATCATGGGCCTGATCGATCCGCCCGGCAAAGTCGTCGACGGCCGTATCGAGCTGACCAGCCGGGATGGCGTCACGCGCGACCTGCGCAACCTCACGCCGGCGCAGATGCGCGACGTGCGCGGCAACCGCATCGCGATGATCTTCCAGGATCCGATGATGACGCTGAACCCGGTCCTGCGCATCGATACGCAGATGATCGAAGCAGTGCTGGCGCATGAGAAGGTCGACAAGGCGGTGGCGCGAGAGCGTGCCCGCAACGCGTTGGCCCGCGTCGGCATTCCCTCGCCGGACGAGCGCTTGCGCGCCTATCCCCACCAGTTCTCCGGCGGCATGCGCCAGCGCGTGGCGATTGCCATCGCCCTGTTGAACAAGCCCGACCTGATCATCGCCGACGAGCCCACCACGGCGCTGGACGTAACCATCCAGGGCCAGATCCTCTACGAGATGCAGAAGCTGTGCCGCGAATCCGGCACCGCGCTGATCTGGATCACCCACGACCTGTCCGTGGTGGCCGGCCTGGCCGACTCCGTTTGCGTGATGTACGCCGGCAAGATTGTCGAAGCCGGCGACGTGCGCCAGGTGCTCGAGCGGCCCCAGCATCCCTATACCCACGGCCTGATCAGCTCCGCGCCGTCGCGCAATCCGCGCGGCGCGCCGCTGCGCCAGATTCCTGGCATGACGCCGTCGCTGCTGAACCTGCCGGCCGGCTGTGCTTTTCGCGAACGTTGTGCCTATGCTACCGATGTGTGCAAGACGACACCACCGCTGGATACTGCCGCGGACGGACGTCGCCTGCGCTGCTTTCATCCGGTCCTTGCAGAGCAGGAGGCCGCATGAGCGCCACCGTTGTTGATCCCGCACTCGCTGCCATGACGTCCGAACCCGTTGCAGAACCCACGCCCAGCGCACCGATTCTCGAGCTGAAAGGCGTATCCAAGCGATTCGTCAAATCGCTCGACACCGCAGCCAAGATCGCCAATGTGTTCGGCGCCGGCGCGCAGGAGGAAGTGGTGCATGCCGTGGACCGCGTCGACCTGGCCATTCGCGCCGGCGAGGTGGTCGGCCTAGTCGGCGAGTCGGGTTGCGGCAAGTCCACGCTGGGCCGCATGGCCGTGGGCCTGCATTCGCTGACGGAAGGTTCGCGGTACTGGAAGGGGGTCGATCTGGACCGCCTGCCGCCGGAGAAGAAACGAGAGAAGCAACTGGCGATCCAGATGATCTTCCAGGATCCCTATGCTTCGCTGAATCCGCGCCTGCGCGTGATGGACATCGTCGGCGAGGCGCCGGTGGTGCACGGCATGGTGCCGCGCGGCGAGCAAAAACGTTATGTGGAGGACATGCTGGTGCGGGTGGGCATGGACCCCACCGTGCTGCGCCGCTTTCCGCACCAGTTCTCGGGCGGGCAGCGTGCGCGGATCGGCATTGCGCGGGCGCTGGCGGTCAAGCCGGAATTCCTGGTGTGCGATGAGTCGGTGGCTGCACTCGATGTGTCGATCCAGGCCCAGGTGCTGAATCTGTTCATGCGCTTGCGGCAGGAGCTGAACCTGACCTATCTCTTCATCAGCCACGATCTTGGCGTGGTGAAGCACATTAGCGATCGCGTGGTGATCATGTACCTGGGGCGGGTGGTGGAGTCGGCGCCGGCGGAAGATGTGTTTGCCAGTCCGAATCATCCTTATACGCAGGCGCTGCTGGCGGAGGCTCCCAAGCTGGAGGTTGGCAAGAAGACGTTTGTGGCGATCAAGGGGGAGATTCCGTCACCGTTGCATCCGCCGCCTGGGTGTCATTTCCATCCGCGTTGTCCGCATGCGATGCCGCGTTGCCGGGAGGAGCAGCCGTTGCTTAAGGAGATTGCGCCGATGCGCTTTTCGGCTTGCCATTTGAATGATATGGCGTAGGGAGGATAGGGCTTGACTGCCTGACGTCAACGTCAGTTTCACCTCCCCTCCCGGGAGGTGGCCTGCTTTTCCGTCTTGGTTTTTGTCCTGGCAAAAAGGTGGGCAAAAGAGCGCCCACCTTTGGCCTGGGACGCCTTCACGGCGCGAACGCGCCGCGCGGCTCCGCTCCGCGTCAGCGAATCACCTGCCCCCTTGAGTTGATGATGGTCATCTCGACGAATTTCGAGCCGATATGGCTGTCGGGGCTGAAGTTGATGATGTAACCGCCCAGGTCGAGGCTCTTCATGCCTTCCAGCGCGGTGATCAGCTTTTCGCGGGTCAGGTCTTTGCCGGCCCGGCGCAGGCCTTCGGCGAAGGCCTTGGCGGCAATAAAGCCTTCGATGCTGGCGTAGTCGAAATCGTTGGGCTTGCCGGCCGCCTGCAGCAGCCGCAGGTATTCGCGCACCACCGGCAGCGTGGCATTGCCGGGATGGGGCATGACCTGGGAAATGATCACGCCACTGCCCTTGGGGCCGACTTCCCTGGCCAGCGCCTGGGTGCCGACAAACGAGACGTTATAGAACTGGCCATTGAAGCCGCGGCGCAGGGCTTCCTTGACGAAGGCGCCCGTGGTCCGGTATGCATTGATCATCACCACGGCGTCGGGCTTGGATTTCATCGAGCCTTGCATGGCGTCGCCGATTTCCACGGTATTGCGCACCACGCCCTCGCGCGCGACGATCTGCACGCCGCTGTCGGGCGCCGCCCTGAGCGCGCGTTCGAGTGCTTCCAGGCCTGCCTTGCCGTAGGCATCCTCGTTGTACACCACCGCCACCCGCTTGAGGCCGGTGACGCGGATCTGGCGCAGGATGGCGGCGGCCTCTTCGTTGAAGCCCGCACGCACGTGGAAGGCGTAGCGGTTGAGCGGTTCGCGCAGCGACTGGGCGCCGCTGTAGGGGGCGAAGAACGGCACCCTGGCCTGGGTTGCCAGTGGCAGCGAGGCCTCGCCGGTCTCGGTGCCCACGTAGCCGAACAGCGCAAAGACATGGTCGTCGTCGATCAGCGCGCGCGTGTTCTTGGCGGCGGATTCCGGCTCGTTGAAGTCGTCGAGGACCTTGAGCTCGATCTTGCGGCCGTAGATCCCGCCCTGCTGGTTGATATGGTCGAAGTAAAGCCGCGCGCCGGAATTCAGCTGCTTGCCGAGCATGGCGGTGGGCCCGGTGAGCGCGGCCGACTGGCCCAGCAGGACGGTGTCGGCGCTGACGCCACTTTCGGCGTTGGCACTGGCAATGAATGACGAGCCGATGGCGCACGCCACCAGCAGGCCGGCAATGCGCCAGCCCCTGACCCCAGAATGCACTTGCATGGTTTCCCCGTGAAAAACGGTGTTTTCTTTACCCGTGAATGCCTTGCCGGTCTGTGCCGGCGCTGCCCTGTCGCCATCTCCCGGCGCAGCGTCGGGCTATCATAATCGAATACAATCGGAGCCTAACAATTTCCCCAGCGGCGCCCGTCGGGACGACGCCAGCGTACAACAACACGCGAGGCCGCCAGGGATGTCCGGCATGCCTGCCTCGCGTGCCTGGCCGTCCAGCCGCCCCCGATCCCGGCCATGCCGCCCGTCCCCAATCGTTTGCCAGGAGATTCCATGGCCTCCCGCATCGTCCGTGCCGCCTGTCCGCACGATTGTCCCGATACCTGTGCCTTGCTGGTCACCGTCGAGGACGGCCGCGCCACCAAGGTGGCGGGTGATCCGGACCACCCTGGCACCCAGGGCGTGCTTTGCACCAAGGTGTCGCGCTATACGGACCGCACCTACCATCCCGACCGCCTGCTGACACCGATGAAGCGGGTCGGCCCCAAGGGCGAAGGCAAGTTCGTGCCGATTTCCTGGGACGAGGCGCTGGACACCGTGGCCACCCGCCTGTCGGCCATCGCCGCGCGGGATCCGCAGGCGATCGTGCCGTATAGCTATGCCGGTACCATGGGCCTGGTGCAGGGCGAGAGCATGGCGGCGCGTTACTTCCACAAGCTGGGCGCCTCGCTGCTCGACCGCACTATCTGTGCCAGTGCCGGTGCAACCGCGCTGCGCTATACCTACGGCGCGAGTATCGGCATGGACATCGCGCATGTTCCCGACGCCAAGCTCATCATCATCTGGGGCGGCAACCCGATTGCCTCCAACCTGCACTTCTGGACACGCGTGCAGGAAGCCAAGCGGCGCGGCGCCACGCTGGTGGCGATTGACCCGTACCGCTCGCTGACCGCCGAAAAATGCCATCGCCATATCGCCCTCATGCCCGGCACGGACGGCGCGCTGGCGCTGGCGATCATGCATGTGCTGATGCGCGACGATCTGCTCGATCACGAGTACATCGACAGCCACACGGTGGGATTCGAGGCACTGCGCGAGCGTGCGCAGGCCTATACGCCGGCGCATGCGGCCAAGCTGTGCGGCATCGACCCCGAGGACATCGAGTGGCTGGCCGGCCTCTACGGGCAACTGGCGGTGCGCGAGCGCCAGCCGGTGGCGATCCGGCTGAACTATGGCATGCAGCGCTCCCACGGCGGCGGCCAGGCGGTGCGCGCTGTCGCCTGCATGCCGTCGCTGGTGGGGGCGTGGCGCCATGCGGCCGGCGGCCTGCAACTGTCCACTTCGGGCTTCTTCCCGGTGGACAACGCGGCGCTGCAACGGCCGGACCTGCTGCCGGACCTGCCGGCGTTGCCGCGCACGGTCAATATGAGCACCATCGGCGATGCGCTGCTGGACGCCGGCGGCGAGAGCGGACCCAAGATCGAGGCGCTGGTGGTCTACAACAGCAACCCGGTGGCGGTGGCGCCGCAGTCGACCAAGGTGGCGGAAGGCTTCGCGCGGGAAGACCTGTTCACCGTGGTGCTGGAGCAGTTCCGCACCGATACCGCGGACTATGCCGATATCCTGCTGCCGGCCACCACCCAGCTCGAGCATGTGGATGTGCACAAAGCCTACGGGCATACATACTTCCTCGCCAACAACCAGGCCATCGCCCCGCTGGGCGAGGCGCTCCCTAATACCGAGATATTCCGCCGGCTGGCGCAGCGCATGGGCTTTGACGAGCCGTGCTTTGCCGACAGCGACGAAGACATTGCCGCCCAGGCCATCGTGGCGAACGACCCGCGCGCCGCCGGCATCAGCTGGGAATCCCTCAAGGCGCAGGGCTGGCAGAAGCTCAACCTGCCGGCGGCGCCGCTGGCCGAAGGCGGCTTCTTCACGGCATCGGGCAAGTGCGAGTTCTATTCGGAGGCCATGCGCCGCGACGGCCTCGATCCCTTGCCCGGCTATGTGCCGCCCTACGAGACGCCTGCCACCGCGCCGGAACTGGCGGCGCGTTATCCGCTGGCGATGATCTCGCCGCCCGCGCGTAACTTCCTCAACAGTTCTTTCGTCAACGTCGACAGCCTGCGCGCAACCGAGGGCGAGCCGCACCTGGACATCCATCCCGAGGATGCCGCGCCGCGAGGCATCGTCAACGGCGGCATGGTGCGCGCCTTCAACGACCGCGGCAGCATGATGGCGCGGGCCCGCGTGACCGACCGCGCGCGGCGCGGGCTGGTGGTGGGGCTGTCGATCTGGTGGAAGAAGCTGGCGCCGGACGGCAAGAACGCCAACGAGCTGACCAGCCAGCGGCTGACCGACCTGGGCCGTGCTCCGGTGTTCTACGATTGCCTGGTGCAGGTGGAAGCAGCCGCGCCCGCCAGGGTGGCGCAAGCGGAAACGGCGGCGTCCGCACTGGCATCATGATCCGGCGGCCAGCACGCGCGCTACAGGCCCTGGCTACGCTGGGGCTTGCCGCGTTGCTGGCCGGCTGCGACACGATTGGCTACTACGCGCAGTCCATAGGCGGCCACTTCGGCGTGATGGCGGAAGCCCGGCCATTGCCGGATGCCATCGCCGCGGCGCAGGAAGCCAAGGATACGAGGCTGGCACAGCGCCTGGCGCTGGCTGGCAGCATCCGCGATTTCGCCTCGCACGAGCTGAAGCTGCCCGATAACGGCAGCTACCGGCGCTACGCCAACCTGCACCGGCCGTATGCGGTGTGGAGCGTGTTCGCTACCCCCGAGCTGTCGATGGAACTGCACAAGTGGTGCTTCCTGGTGGTGGGCTGCATCAGCTATCGCGGCTACTACGCCCAGTCCGATGCGGACAGCTACGCGGAAGGGCTGCGCAAGAAGGGGCTCGAGCCCTACGTCGCCGGCATTCCGGCCTATTCGACGCTGGGTTACTTTGACGACCCGTTGCTCAACACCTTCGTCTACCAGCCGGAAGGCGAGCTGGCCAGGCTGATCTTCCACGAACTGGCGCACCAGGTGGTCTATGTGCGCAACGACACCACCTTCAACGAGTCCTTTGCCACCGCAGTGGAAACGGCCGGCGTGGAGCGCTGGCTGGCGTTGGCGGCGTCTCCCGATGCCCGCGCCAGCTACCGCCAGTACGACATGCGCCGCCAGCAATTCCGCGTCATGCTGCTGGACACGCGGGACCGGCTGGACGCGCTCTATCGCTCGCCCGTGCCCGACGAGGTCAAGCGCGCCGGCAAGGCGGAAATCTTCGCCGGCCTGCGCGCGCGTTATGCGCAGCTCAAGGAGGCGTGGGGCGGCTACAGCGGCTACGACCGCTGGTTCGAACGGCCGCTGACCAATGCGCAACTGGCTGCCGTGGCGACCTACCAGCAATGGGTGCCGGCGTTCACGGTGCTGCTGGCGCAGAGCGGCGGCGACTGGACCGCTTTCTATGCCGCGGCCCGGCGCATTGGAGATCTGCCGCGCGACGAGCGGGACGCCGCCTTGCGCCAGTTGGCGCCGCCGGCCAGCGGTGGCGATGTGCAGACCGCCGGCGAGAGCGGTGCCACGGTTGGCGCTGCGATGGGGGCGGTACGTGCCAGTGGCGCACTCGATACGCCGCCCGCGCCCGCGCCCGCGGCAGCCGGCGCCGTGACCGGCACCAAGCCCTGATGCCGTGACGTCGCCGATGTCACGAAGGCCGGAACCGGCGCACTAGGCGCCCGCCGGGCGCTTCATCCGGCAGGCCGACGGCAGGTTCAGGTCCCGCCCCGCTGTCACGCCGTCGAGGCGGAAGCCGTATTGCGTGCCTTCCACGCCCACCTTGACAGACTTGCCGTCCACCGGTGCAATCGTCGACACCACCTGCGGCAACAGCAACTGGTGATCTCCCTCGCGCATCAGCACATCTCCCACGGGCGACTGGTATTGCATGCCTTCGAGCGCAAAGGCAACACTGGTGGGATCGTCGGATTTCGCGCGGCGGATCGCCTCGCTCAACATTTGCACGGAGATCAGCACGCGCGGGGCGAAGTATTCGCCGGCCGGGGTCTGCTTCACCCGGGCTGCCAGCGCCGCCAGCACCGGATCGTCGCTGTTGGGCAGGTACTCGGCCACCCACGTCAGGTGCGCGTTCTTCGCCTGCGACACGGCCAGCACCGTGCCGGGCGCGCCGCCCCCGCTGTGGTTCAGGTAGTTCAGCTCATAGCCGGCGTCGCCCGCGGCCTTGATCAGCAGGCTCAGGTCCTGGCCCCAGTTTCCCGTGACCACGGTATCTGCGCCGCTTTCCTTGATCCTGCTGACATAGGGTGCGAAGTCCTTGACCCTGGCCAGCGGGTGCAGCGCCTCGCCGACGAACTGCACATCGGGCCGCGCACCGGCGATCATCTGCCGGCCCAGCGCGGCCCAGATACGGCCCTGGGTGTAATCCTGGTTGAGCAGGTACACCTTGTGCATGCTTTTTTGCTCGCGCACGAAATTGGCCAGCGCGCGCATCTTCATCGCCGTGTTGGCCTCGGTGGCGAAATGCCAGAAGCTGCAGCGCGCGCCAGTCAGGTCGGGATCGAGCGAGGCGTAGTTGATGATCAGGATGCGCTGCGTGGGGTTGCGCTCGTTATTCCGGTTGGCGGCCTCCACCAGCGCGGTCACCACCGGCGAACCGGAGGCGCCGGTGAAAACCACGCGGGCGCCGGCATCGATCGCGCTTTGCAGTGCCGTCAGGCTTTCCTGCGGGGAGAGCTTGTTGTCGTAGCTGAGCAGCTCGTAGTTGCGCCCCAGCACGCCGCCCTGGGCATTGGCGTCGTCGAGCGCGAATTTCAGGTTTGCCTGGAAGATCTGCCCGACATTGGCCAGAGGCCCGGATAGCTGGTCGATGAAGGCGACCTTGATGGACGGCGCGCCGGCGGCCTGGGCCGGGGTTTGCGCCTGCGCCTGCAGCGGCACGCCCGTGGCCAGCGCGAACGCGGCGGCGGCCGCGCAGCGCATGAGCACACCTGCCGCGCGCGTAGCGATCCGGGCGGCGGTGCCCGCTGCGTGCTTCAAGTCCTGGGGCATGGCTTGTCTCTCTCCTGTTGGCATTACCACGTGTCGATGAAACGGCGCGATTCGGCGCGGCGCGCTTCGTCCAGCGGCGGTACCGAGGCCAGCCCGCGCAGCAGCCAGTGGCGGGTGTCGGCGGGGTCGATGACCGCATCGATCTCCAGGTGACTCGCCATATTAAGGGCGCGCCCGCGCTGGTAGGCCGCTTCCACCATACGCGCAAACAGCGCTTCGCGTTCTGCCGGGTCGGCCACGGCTTCCAGTTCCTTGCGAAAGCCCAGCCGGATCGATCCCTCGATGCCCATCGCGCCGAATTCGCCGCTGGGCCACGCCGCGGTGAAGAAGGGGGCGGAGAAACTGCCGCCGGCCATGGCCTGCGCCCCCAGGCCATAGCCCTTGCGCAGCACCACGGTGAAGAAGGGCACGCGCAGCGCACCGGCGGTGACGAAGAGCCGCGAGACGTGGCGCACCGTGGCGGTTTTCTCGGCCTCCGGGCCGACCATGAAGCCGGGCGTGTCGCACAGCGAGACGATGGGCAATCCATGCGCATCGCACAACTGCATGAAGCGCGCGGCCTTGTCGGCGGCCGCGGCATCGATGGCACCCCCCAGGTGGCGGGGGTTGTTGGCAATGCAGCCGAAGGCGCGCCCCTCGATGCGGATCAGCGCGGTGATGATGCCGGCGCCGAAGGCGGCGCGCAACTCCAGCACGGAATCGTGATCGGCGAGCGCGGCGAGCACGCTGCGCATATCGTAGCTGCGCAGCCGGTTCTCCGGGATCAGGTGGCGCAGCGAACGCGCGTCGCCCGCCTGCCATTCGGGCAGGTCGCCCTGGAAGTAGGAGAGGTAGCGGCGTGCCGCGTCCACGGCGGCGGCTTCGTCGTCGACCAGGACGTCGATCACGCCGTTGGGCGCTTGCACGCTCACCGGGCCAACTTCCTCGGGCGCGAATACGCCCAGGCCGCCGCCTTCGATCATGGCTGGGCCGCCCATGCCGATGGTGGCGCTGCGGGTGGCAATGATGACGTCGGCGCAGCCCAGCAGCGCGGCATTCCCTGCAAAGCAGCGGCCGGAGACGATGCCCACCAGCGGCACTTGTCCGGATAGCCGCGCGAACTGGATGAAGGACGTGCAGTCCAGTCCGGCCACCACGGGCATGTCGGTATCGCCGGGCCGGCCGCCGCCGCCCTCGGCGAACAGCACCACCGGCAGGCGCCACTGGCGCGCCAGCGCCAGCATGCGGTCCAGCTTCTTGTGGCCATAGAAGCCCTGCGTGCCGGCCAGCACCGTGTAGTCGTAGGCCAGCACCATGCAGCGCGCGTCGGCTGCGGGGAAGCTTCCGGCATTGACGGTGCCGATGCCGGTGACGATGCCGTCGGCCGGCGTTGCGCGTTCCAGGTCTTCGACGCTGCGGCGCTGGCGCTGGGCGGCGATGGCGAGCGCGCCGTATTCGATGAAGGAGTTGGCGTCGCACAGTTGCGCGATGTTTTCCCGCGCGGTGCGTCCGCCCTGGCGATGGCGCTTGTCCACGGCCTGCGCGCGCGCCGCGTCCTGCGTGAGTGCCTGGCGCGCCAGGGCGTCGCGCAGGTCGGCGCGGATATGGGCGGGATCCACGGTGGCGCCCGTATCCATCGCATGATGGCTGCCGTCGTGCGCAGACAGCACGATCACGGGCGCGCCGGCGCGCAGCACATCGCCGGCCGCGGCCAGCACGCGCAGGACTTCTCCCGCCACCGGCGCTTCCAGTGGATGTTCCATCTTCATGGCTTCGATGATGGCGAGCGATTGCCCGCGCCGCACGATGTCGCCGGGGCGCACCTGCACCGCGGCCAGCGCGCCGTCCATGGGCGCGGTGACGAGTTCGGCATCGTCCGGCAGGTCGTCCAGTTGCGCGGAGCCCGACGCCTGGACGTTCGCGGTTGCGCCTGTCGCGTGCAGCGCCGGATGGGGCTGGTCGCCGTCCCGCAACTGTGCGGCCATCGCCGGTAGCGCGGCATCAAGGTATTGGGTGTGGACGTCATTGCGCCGCACATCCTCGCGCAGCAGCAGGTCCTGCAGCAGCCTGCGGTTGGTGTCGATGCCTTCGATGCGGAATTCGCACAGGGCGCGATAGGCATGGGACAGCGCGCGCTGGTAGTCGCCGCCGGGCTCATGCACGATCAGCTTGGCCAGCAGCGAGTCGAAGCGCGGGTTGACCGTCATGCCCGCATGGCCGGCCCCATCCACGCGCACGCCGGGGCCGCTGGGCGGCTCGTAGGCGTCGATGCGGCCGCTGGCGGGGCGCAACTGGCCCTGTGCGTCGAGGTGCTCGGCGTTGATGCGCAACTGCACCGCGATGCCGCGTGGCGCGGGCGGCTGCGCCAGTCCAAGCTGGGCCAGCGTCTTCCCGGCGGCGATGGCCAGCTGCGTTTGGACCAGGTCCACGCCCGTCACCACCTCGGTGACGGTGTGCTCCACCTGCAGGCGCGGGTTGGCCTCCATGAACCAGAACCCGCCGTCCGCGCCCACCAGGAATTCAAACGTGCCGATGCCACGATAAGCGCTGGCGCGCGCCAGCGTCACCGCGGCCTGCGCCAGCCGCGCGCGCATGGCATCGTCCAGCGACGGGCTGGGCGCCATCTCCACCAGCTTCTGGTGGCGCCGCTGCAGGCTGCATTCGCGCTCGCCCAGTGCGATCACGCCGCCGGCGGCATCCGCCACCACCTGGATCTCGATATGGCGGGGCGCGTGCACGATGCGCTCGACATAGACGGCGCCGTTGCCGAACGCGGCCGTGGCTTCGGACACGCAGCGGGCATAAGCCTCGTCGATGTCCGCCGCGGCGTGCACCGCGCGCATGCCGCGGCCACCGCCGCCGGCCAGCGCCTTGATCATCATGCCGCCATCGGCGCCTGGTGCTTGCAGCGACGCGAAGAACGCGTGCGCGGCTGCCAGCGTGGTTGGGCCGGTGGAACCCGGCACCACGGTCACATTGCACTCGCGCGCCAACGCGCGCGCCCGTGCCTTGTCGCCGAACAGGCGCAGCACATCGGGGGCGGGGCCCACGAAGGTGAGGCCGGCATCCAGGCAGGCCTGGGCGAATTCCGCGTTCTCGGACAGCAAGCCGTAGCCGGGGTGGACCAGGTCGCAGCCGCTGCGGGTGGCCGCGGCCACCACTTGCGCGATATCGAGATAGGCGCGCGGACCGGTGCCGGGCAGCGCAACGGCGCCGTCGGCCTTGCGCACGTGGAGGGCGTCGCGGTCGTCCTCGCTGTACAGGGCGACGCTCTCCAGCCCCGCTCCCGCGGCGGCGCGTGCGATGCGGATGGCGATTTCACCGCGATTGGCGATCAGTAGCTTGCGAAACGTCATGATGCGAAGGAGTTGGACAGCGCTGAATAAGGAACGACCATGGACGGCTCATCCAACCTGCCCGGCCAGCGGCGCCAGGTCCTGCTTGCGCACCTTGCCCGTCGCGGTGAGCGGCAGGGCGTCGACGATATGCACCAGCGGCACCTTGTACACCGCCATGTTGGCGCGGCACCACTGCACCAGCGCCGTGTTGTCGACGGTGCCGACGGCTTCGGGCTTGAGCATGACAAAGGCCACGGGCAACTGGCCACGGTCTTCATCGGCGCGCCCCACCACCGCCGAACCGAGAATGGCCGGATGCTGGCCCAGCAGCGCCTCGATCTCGGCAGGAAAGACGCTCATGCCATTGACCTTGAGCATCTCCTTGCGCCGGCCCAGGTAATGGAGATAACCATGCTCGTCGATCGAGCCGATGTCGCCGGTGTGGTACCAGCCATTACGCAGCGATTCGCGCGTGGCGTCGGGTTTGTTCCAATAGCCCTTGAGCAGGGTCGGCGTGCGCACGCACAGTTCGCCTTCGGCGCCCGGCGGCAGCAGTTCGCCGCTCTCGAAATCGCAGATCTTGAACTCGGTGCCGGGGACGGGCAGCCCGACAAAGATGGGCTGGGCGCGCAGGTCCAGGTCGTCGTCCTGCATGCCGCAGGTAAAGGTATTGCAGGTCTGCGTCTCGGTCATGCCCCAGGCGGTCTCGGCGATGACCGAGCCGGTCAGCGCCTGCCAGGCGCGGCGGTAGGGCAGGTTGAGCTTCTTGACGAAGGACGATACGCCGACATGGCGCAGCGAGCGCAACTGGTATTGCGCCGCGCGCGGATGCTCCATCACCTCGACCGCGTTGTCCACCAGCATCGAGGCATTGGTGACGCGGTAGCGCTGGACTGCCGCCATGAAGGTCTCGGGATCCCAGCGCGCCAGCAGCACCAGCGGGATGCCGAAGAAGGCGGGGAAGATCAGGCAGAGGTTTTCGCCGGCGATCCAGAACTCGGGGAAGAAGCCCAGCATGACGCTGTCGTCGGCGATGTCCAGGGAGACGGCGCCGAACGCGGCTGCCATGTCGACCATGTCGCCTTGCGTGTGGATGCAGCCCTTGGGCAGCCCGGTGGTGCCGCCAGTGTAGTTAAGCGCGGCCACCGCGTCGAGCGATGGCGCCGCCGTGGGCGCCGCGTGCGTGCACGCGGCCATGGCCGGCAGCAGGTCGATGGCGTGGTCGTCCGCTTCGCATTGGTAGCGTGGCGCCTGCACCATGGGCGGCAGCGCCAGCGTGGGCACGGCGGGGACCATGTCGGCGAAACTGGTCACGAACAGCAGCGAGAGCGGATCCTGTGCGCCGAGCGCGGCGCGCGTTTCGCGCACCAGCGGCACCAACTGGTCGAGTGCGATCAGGGCACGCGGCGTGCTGTCGTTCAACGCGTGCTGCAACTCGGCGCGCTGCGATAGCGGGCTGACCGGCACGTAGACCGCGCCCAGCTTGAGGATGCCGAAGAAGACGATGTGGAACTGCGGGCAATTGGGCATCAGCACCGCCACCCGGTCGCCGGCGCCGATGCCGTGCGCCGCCAGCAGCGCGGCACAGCGGTCGCTTTGCGCATCGAGCTGGGCGTAGCTGGTTTCGTGGCCGTAGAAGATCACCGCCGGGCAGTCGGGGCGGGCGCGGCCCCAGTGCCGCAGCATCTCCGTGAGCGGCTGGCGTCCCAGCGGATATTGCGGCGAGCGCGGGGTGCCCTCGGGCCACGCGCGCTGCCAGCGTGCGTGCAGGTCTGCCAGGTAGGCGGTCTCGTCCATTGGCGGTGTCTCCTTGCTGGTGGGCCGCCAAGCCGATAGGCTGGCGAAATTTACTCTTTGGTATATTTATGTACCCTTGGGTATGATCCTATTGGCATCGCCGCCACGCGTCAAGTCGGGATCCCAGGCCGTGGCGAGGTGGCGGGCGGAACATGTCCACGGGGACCGCCAGGCCTTCCCGGGCCCGGCGCCATGCGAGAATCGCGTCATGCCGACTGCACAGAAAACCGCTCCCGCCATCAAGTCCAGCGAGGCCGAGCCGGAAATGACACCGGAGATCGCACTGGATACCGCTCCCGCCCGCTCGCATATCACCGAGCGGCAGGAAGCCCGCCGCCGCCAGATCCTCGATACCGCCGCACAGCTCTTCTATACCAAGGGCTATCCCGGCATGACGATGAACGACCTGTGCCGCGCACTGGGTGTGACCAAGCCCGCGGTCTATTACTACTTCACGGACAAATACGAGATCTTCGACATCCTGTGCCGGGAGTCGGCCCAGACCTGCCTGCCGGTCATCCGCGAGACCGCGGATCCCGCGCTGCCGGTGCGCGAGCGGCTGCAGGCCTGCCTGCTGGAAATGGCGCGCCGCTGCATCGCCTGCTATGTGCCGGCCACGCTGAGCTTTCGCGATAACCAGTACTTGCGGCCGGAAACGGTGGCCTGGCTGGGCAATATGGCGCGCGCCTTTTACCGCGACCTCTATGCCTTGCTGGAGGAAGGCAAGCGTACCGGCGTATTCAGCTATGGCGACGCACGCGTCGCCGCGCATGCGATCGGCAGCGTCGTTGGCTTTATGTACACCTGGCACGAGCCCGGACGCATGGAAGCGGAAGCGCTGGCGCGGGAACTGGCTACCAATATGATGAAGATGGTGCTGCCGGTGCACGCCTGACGGTTGCCGCCACGGAGCTAGGGGAATTCCCGAATCCACATTGAACTGTGCGCGAAACTGCACGTCAGAAGGTGTGCGGCATCCAGAGGACTTCATCTAACGTGTTGTCTTAAGCGGGACGCACGTTTAGCATCTGTCGAAAATCGAACGATCATTCAGAAATCAGGAGACGGCGCATGGAAAGACTGTGGCTGAAGCATTACCCGGCCGGCGTACCCGCCGAGATCGATAGCAGCCAGTTTCGCTCGCTGGCCGAGTTGCTTGAGGCATCCTTCCGCACCTACGCCGATCGCCGCGCCTTTGTCTGTATGGACAAGTCGATCACCTACGGCGAGCTCGACCGCCTCTCCCGGCAGTTCGCCGCATGGCTGCAGTCGCGCGGGCTCAAGCCCGGCGCGCGCGTGGCCATCATGATGCCCAATGTGTTGCAGTATCCGGTGGTGCTGGCCGCCGTGCTGCGCGCAGGCTTCGTCGTGGTCAACGTCAATCCGCTCTACACGCCGCGCGAGCTGGAGCACCAGCTCAAGGACAGCGGCGCCGAGGCCATCGTCATCCTGGAGAACTTCGCCACCACGCTGCAGCAAGTGCTGTCCGCCACGCCGGTCAAGCATGTGGTGGTGGCCAGCATGGGCGACCTGCTGGGCGGCCTCAAGGGGGCGATCGTCAATTTCGTGGTGCGCAACGTCAAGAAGATGGTGCCGGAGTGGGAGCTTCCGAATTGCGTGCGCTTCAATACCGTGCTGGAGGAGGGCCGCGGCATGCAGCTGCAGCCTGCCAATACGGGGCCAGACGACATTGCCTTCCTGCAGTACACGGGCGGCACCACCGGCGTGTCGAAGGGCGCGGTACTGCTGCACCGGAACATCGTCTCCAACGTGCTGCAGTCCGAAGCCTGGATGCAGCCTGCGCTGGCCAAGGGCGCGCCGATCGACCAGGTGATCACCATCACCGCGCTGCCGCTGTATCACATCTTCGCGCTGACGGTCTGCTGCCTGCTGGGCATGCGCAGCGGTGGCCTGAGCGTGCTGATCCCCAATCCGCGCGACATCCCCGGCTTTATCAAGGAGCTGCAGAAGTACAAGTTCAATATGTTCCCGGCGGTCAACACCCTGTACAACGCGCTCATCAACAACCCGGAGATCGACAAGGTCGACTTCTCCGGCCTGCGGGTGGCCAACGGCGGGGGCATGGCGGTACAGGAAGCGGTAGCGAAGAAATGGCTGGCCAGAACCGGCTGTCCGATCATCGAGGGCTATGGCCTGTCGGAAACCTCGCCGTCGGCCACTTGCAACCCCACGGATACCGACGCTTTTTCCGGCACCATCGGCCTGCCGATACCCTCGACCGATATCGCCATCCGTGACGACGATGGCCGCGACGTGCCGCTTGGCCAGCCCGGCGAGATCTGCATTCGCGGCCCGCAGGTGATGGCCGGTTACTGGAACCGCCCGGACGAGACCGCCAAGGTCATGACGCCCGACGGCTTCTTCAAGACCGGCGATATCGGGGTGATGGACGAGCGCGGTTATACCAAGATCGTCGATCGCAAGAAAGACATGATCCTGGTGTCCGGGTTCAACGTGTATCCGAACGAAATCGAAGGCGTGGTTGCGGAATGCCCCGGCGTGCTGGAGGTGGCGGCGGTGGGGGTACCCGATGAGCATTCGGGCGAGGTGGTCAAGCTGTTCGTGGTCAAGAAGGACCCCGGGCTGACCGAGGCCGAGCTGATCGCTTTCTGCAAGGAGCGCCTGACCGGTTACAAGCGGCCCAAGTACGTGGAGTTCCGCGGCGAGTTGCCCAAGACCAACGTCGGCAAGATCCTGCGCCGCGAACTGCGCGATGCGCGCAAGGCTGCCTGAGCCAGGGCACCAGCGACGGTAAAATGGCCTCCCGCGCGGAGGCCGTTTTTCATTTGGCGCGGGGATTCGTCAGCATTCGCGCGAAGGCGCAAGCCGCGGCTCGAGAGCGCCATCGGGATAGACCATCCGTACGCAGGCCCCCGGCTCCAGGCCAGGCGCCGCCGGACCATTGACGGTGATGCTGCTGCCATCGAGGGCCACCACCACGTATTGGTACAGGTCCATCTGTGGCCGCAGCGGCGGGTTCAGCAACTGGTTCAGGTCGATGGAAAAACCAACGCTGCCGCCGCTCCAGCCGCCGCCGCCCCAGGCCGCGCCACCAACGCCTACCGCGGAGTTCACCGCGCCTGCATCCGGTACATCGACCCGGCCTGCCAGCGTCTTCGCGCTGATGCGCCCAAGCTTGATCGTGGCATTGAGCGGCGTGATCTGCGGCCCCGGCGGCGCGCTCTGGCAGGCGGCTGCCAATAGCAGTGGCAGCAGCAAGGCGGCAAGCGCGGGCAGTCCCGGCCGGCGTGTGTTCATGCGCTCACCAGGCCAGCCTTGAGCTTGCCCAGCAGGCGGAACAGCGCGCGCCGGTCGGCTTGCGGCAGGCCGCTGAACAACTGCTCGATCCATGCCTCATGCGCGCGCGCCATCCTGGAGAACGCCGTGCGCCCGGCCGGGGTGAGCCGGATCAGGTAGGCGCGGCGATCGCTTGGCAGCGCCTCGCGCGAAACCAGGCCTTCCTGCTGGAGCTGGTCGGTGATGCCGGTGACGTTGCCGCCGGTGACCATCATGCGGCGCGACAGCTCGCCCATCTTCAGGCCTTCGGGATGGCGGTCGAGCTGGGACATCAGGTCGAAGCGCGGCAAGGTACAGGCGAAATCCTGGCGCAGGCGCGAGCGGATGTCGGACTCGACCAGGTTGGTGCAGGTCAGCAGCCGCAGCCACAGGCGCAGGGCATCATGGGTGGTGTCTTCGGCGCGGGTTTCGAGATCGACCGGCGCCTCTTCGGCGCCGGCCTTCTCAGGGATTGCGGAGGTCCCGGAGCTCCCGGCAGCTTCGGCGGCAGGTGTGATGGGCATCGCGGCACGCAGGTTGTTTGATGCCTCAAGTATATGCGCTCGCGTGCCGCCACGGGCCGCAAGGGGCCTCAATCCACCTTGGCGCCCGAATCCTTGACGACCTTGGCCCACTTGGCGTGTTCGGCGCGAATAAAGGCCGCGAACTGCTCCGGCGTATTGCCGACCGGCTCCGCGCCCTGGGCCTGCATCTTCTCCCGCACCGCTGGCGTGGCTAGCGAGCGGGCGACTTCCTGCTGGATGCGCGCGACGATGTCGTGCGGTGTGCCTGCGGGTGCCAGCAGGCCGAACCAGGAACTGGCCTCGAAGCCGGGCAGGTGACCCGCTTCGGCCACCGTCGGCACGCCGGGCAGCGCCGGAGAGGGTTTGGCGCTGGTGACTGCCAGCGCCTTGAGCTTGCCGGACTTGATCAGCGCCATCGACGAAGGCAGGTTGTCGAACATCAGCTGCATGGTGCCCCCGGCCAGGTCGGTCAGTGCCGGGCCGCTGCCTTTGTAGGGGAAGTGCACCATGAAGGTACGGGTCTGGGTCTTGAACAACTCGCCGGCGAGATGGATCGAGGTGCCGTTGCCGCTCGATGCCATATTGAGCTTGCCGGGATTGGCGCGCGCGTAGGTAATCAGGTCGTTGACGCTGTTGATGCGGTTCTGCTGGGCGAAGGCCGGATTGACCACCAGCACATTCGGCACGGAGGCCACCTCGGTGATGGGTGCGAAGTCCTTGATCGGGTCGAATGGCAACTTGCCATAGAGCGACTGGTTGATGCCATGCGTGCCGACCGTACCCATCAGCAGCGTGTAGCCATCCGGCGCTGCCTTGGCGACCATGTCGGCGCCGATGTTGCCCCCCGCGCCCGGCCGGTTGTCGACCACCACATTCCATCCCTGCAGCTTCGACAGTTCGGCGGCCACCGCGCGGGCGAGGATGTCGGTGGTGCCGCCGGCGGGGAACGGAACCACCAGTCGGATCGGCTTGTTGGGGTAAGGGTCGGCGGCCAGCGCGGGGGCTTGCCAGGCGAAGGCGCCAAGGCATGCGCCGGCGATAGTGGCCAGCAGCATCTGGGCCGCGCGGCGGCGGGTGCGGTGCATGGGCTGTCTCCTTGTTGGTTTTGGCTGCGGCCGCACGGCACGATTTGAACGCGGCCGAAGAGGCTGCTGCATTGTAGTGTCGGCATAACAAAGTGCCGATGGGGTGATGCCCTAGGAAGGAGCGCGAGGCGCGGCCGGAAAGCAAAAAAGCACCCGAAGGTGCCTTTGCAAAAGAACGCGGATGCGATCAGAACTTGTGGCGGATACCCACGGCCGCGCCGATCATGGTGTTCTTGCCGGTGCCGAGGAAGTAGCCATTGGCGAAGCTGATCGCCGAGGTGTCGAAGTTCAGGCCTGCATTCTTCGAGAATGCGGTGGTCAGGTAGACGTCGGTGCGCTTGGACAGGTTGTAGTCGGCGATGAACCCGATCTGCCAAGGGTTCGTGACGTTCACATTGTTCAGCTTGATAACGTCGTCGTAGGTGTACTGCAGCGTCAGGCCCAACGCCGGCAGGACCTGATAGTTAGCGCCAATCCAGTAGTAGTTGTCACGCAGCAGGGCCGTGCCGTTCTGCGCCTTGGACTGACCCCAACGATAGCCGCCCATGATCTTGGCCGCGCCGAAGGCATAGCTGCCTGCTACTGCGGCCTTTTTGAAGGTGCCGGTGTCGCCGGCCGCGCTTAGGGTCGGGTTGTACTGGTCGTAGGCGACGGTCACGCCGAACGGACCGGCAGCGTATGCTGCACCGGCGCCGTAGCCCGTATCGCGGCGGAATTGTCCCGGGACTTCGCCGTTGCCGGCAACGCCGTTGCCGAACGACCAGTGGGCGATGGCTGTTACCGGGCCGAATACGCCGGTGTACTTGGCGGTATTGTCCGAGCGGAAGTTCAGGCCGAGCTGGGCCACCACCGGTTCATACTGGGTGGCATAGCCGCTGGGCGAGAAGTTGGCGAGCAGGTCGAACAGTGTGGTGTACTGGCGACCGAAGGTGAAGCGGCCAGCCTGGGCGCTTTCCAGGCCGACGTACGCTTGACGACCGAACATGCGGCTGCCCTGCTGAAGCGTGCCGTTGTCAAGGCCGAAACCACTTTCGAGCACGAACAGGGCCTTCAGGCCGCCGCCCAGGTCTTCAACGCCACGCAGACCCCAACGCGAACCGGACAGGCCGCCGGACGACATGCGGTACAGGTTATTGCCCTGGCCGGCATTAAAGCCGTTGGCAATCGTCGGAGTTTGCGAGCCCATGTGACTGACGTATTCGAGGTTCATATCCGCCACGCCGTACAGCGTCACGCTGGACTGTGCCTGTGCGGCACTCGCAAATGCACCCAGCGCAGCCAGCGCGAGAAGCGATTTTTTCATGCTCGATGATCTCCATGTAAGAATTATTGGTGGTCAGCGGAGAAACCTCCTGAGTCTCCATGCACCGCTTACCCAACTTCGTCAGAAGCTGCCAAGTACTGTAACAAACCGCCTTCTTTTCACAATCGGGGCGACTGCCCTTGTCAACTTTTCACAACTCAGGGTTTTGGAGTATCGGATGCGGCAGGCGCTGGCTTGGCGGGGGCTGGCTGCAGGGCGGGGCGCGATGCGCTCGCGGTACAATGCGGGAAATCCCGGGGCGATTTCACAAGCGTTGTGCCCGCCGCGGCGGGAGCGGGCGGCACGCCTGGCCCGAGCAACCACCAGCGATGCATTCATGGATAACTTGATTCGCGAATTCGATGTGGCCTTGCGCGCGATCGCAGGCGTCACCCGTGCCAGCCGCGCCAATCCGGCGGAAACCCTCGCGCCGGATACGGACAGCCTCGACCAGTCGCAACGCCGCCATGTGGCCGGGCTCATGCGGGTCAACCACGTGGGCGAGGTCTGCGCGCAGGCTCTCTACCAGGCGCAGAAGCTGACCGCGCGGACCGCGCAGGTGCGCGCGCAGATGGACGAGGCCGCGCGCGAGGAAGAAGACCACCTCGGCTGGTGCGCCGAGCGTCTGCGTGAGCTTGGCTCGCGTCCGAGCCTGCTCAACCCGCTCTGGTATGCCGGCGCGTTTGCCATCGGCTGGGCTGCAGGGCGGGCAGGCGACGGGGTCAGCCTGGGTTTCGTGTCCGAGACCGAGTATCAGGTCGAGCAGCACCTTAACGGCCATCTCGAACAGATTCCCGTTGCCGACGCCCGCTCGCGCGCGATCCTGGAACAGATGCGCGACGATGAGGTCCGCCACGGCGCCGCCGCCCGCGAGGCGGGTGGCATGCCGCTGCCCGCACCGGTGCGGGCGATGATGCGAGCAGCCTCCCGGGTCATGACCACCGCCGCGTACCGGATCTGACGGCGCTACGGTACGGCGCAGGATGAATCCCCGCGGCATTCGCCGCTCACCACGCGCAGTTGCCTCGCGCAGCGCAGCAACGGGCACCCTGCGTACGCAGCGCGTCAACGGACACCCTCCGTACGCAGGGTAGACGCCAAAACGTTGTATCCTTCCATCGGTCCCGCGTGGCTGAATTTCGTGCTGCAGGCAGTTCCTCCCCCCGCTGTTCTCAGGTGGTTTCTCTGCTTTCCTCCATAAGATCTTCATTTCATTAGGGATTCACTTTTTCGGTGCGTGAAGTGTGCGCGCTAAGTCATTGTTCTAATTCAAAAAACCCGGTTTGTTGCCTTGCGGCGAGCCTTGACCCGACAAATCGCTTCCTCTAAAGTGGGAAATAGTGTGAGGAAGTGTATTTTTGTGTGAAAAGGTAGTCCGGCTGTGGGATCATCGCCCAACGTCGGATTCCGAAGGATTCACGCGCCAACCGGCGGTAAAGATGCCGGCGCGGATCGGGGGGCTAGCTTGTTTCAGGGAGCATCGGCGCTGTCACTGGATGCCAAGGGCCGGATGTCGATTCCGGCGCGGCACCGTGAAGCGCTGCAACAGCAGGCCGAAGGCCGGGTGACGCTGACCAAGCACCCGGACGGCTGCC
Organism: Cupriavidus sp. F041; assembly: GCF_057814235.1. Classification (NCBI taxonomy): domain Bacteria; kingdom Pseudomonadati; phylum Pseudomonadota; class Betaproteobacteria; order Burkholderiales; family Burkholderiaceae; genus Cupriavidus; species Cupriavidus sp. F041. The sequence continues at coordinate 3,654,806 of NZ_JBVASY010000002.1, read as the reverse complement.
TGTTGCTGTTTCCCCGCCCTGAATGGGAAAACTTCCGTAGTCGCATTGCGGCCTTGCCGATGGACGCGCATTGGTGGAAGCGCATCTTCCTGGGCAATGCCGCTGACGTCGACATGGACGGCGCGGGCCGGGTGCTGATTGCCCCCGAACTGCGCAATGCCGCCATGCTCGACAAGGAAGTCATGCTGCTTGGAATGGGCAGCCATTTCGAAGTCTGGGACGCCGCAACCTACGCCGCCAAGGAACAGCAGGCGATGGCACAGGGCATGCCGGATGCATTGAAGAACTTCTCTTTCTGACGAGGTCATGAGCTCAACCCAAACGCCAGGGACCACCGCCCTGCGCCATCGCACCGTGTTGCTGGACGAGGCTGTCGAAGCCCTGGTCTGGCGGCCGGATGGCGTCTACGTGGACGGCACCTTCGGCAGAGGGGGGCACAGCCGGGCAATATTGGCCCGGCTGGACCCGGCCGGGGCCCTGGTGGCATTCGACAAGGATCCGGCAGCAATCGCAGAGGCGGGCACCATCAAGGATGCCCGCTTCTCCATTGAGCACACCAGCTTCGCCGAGATGTCGGACCGGCTGGCAGGACGCGGCAAGGTGACCGGGATACTGCTTGACCTGGGGATCAGCTCGCCCCAGATCGACGATGCGGAGCGGGGCTTTTCCTTTCGCTTCGAGGGACCGCTGGACATGCGCATGGACACCACGCGCGGCATTACCGCCGCGCAATGGCTGGCGCAAGCGGATGAGCAAGACATCGCGAGGGTGATACGGGACTATGGGGAAGAACGGTTTGCTGTACAGATTGCAAAGGCGGTTGTTGCTCGCAGGAGCGAACCCGGCCATGGCGGACCTCTCACCACTACTGCCGAGCTTGCCTCGCTCGTGGCGAAAGCCGTCAAAACACGCGAGAAGGGTCAGGACCCTGCGACCCGCACCTTTCAGGCTCTACGGATTCACGTCAATCAAGAGCTTGCGGACCTCGAAAGAGGCCTGAGCGCGGCTTACGACTTGTTGCAGGCAGGAGGGCGGCTGGTGGTCATCAGCTTTCACTCGCTTGAGGACCGCATCGTCAAGCGGTTCATGCAGGCGCACGCCCGTCCGCAGCAGAACGCCGACCCCGCCATGCGCCGCGCGCCCCTGCGCGCGGACCAGTTGCCGCAACCCACGCTGAGGCTGCTCGGCCGGGTCAAGCCGGGCGCCGAAGAGATCGCAGCCAACCCGCGCGCGCGCTCGGCCGTGATGCGCGTGGCCGAGAAGCTGCCCGCCGTATCCGTATCCACCGAGCAGGCGGGCCGAGCATGAACCGCCTGACCTTCTTCCTGCTGGCAGCACTGATGCTGTGCGCGCTCTCGCTCGTGAGCGCTCAGCACCAGGCCCGGACCCTGTTCGTCGCCTACGAGCGCGCGCAGGCGGAAGAAAAGCAGCTCGACATCGACTGGTCCCGCTTGCAGTACCAGCAGAGCGCGCTTGGCAAGAGCGCACGCATTGCCGAAGCGGCGCGCACGCAGCTGAAGATGACGCCGGTACTTCCCGGCAGGACCCAATATCTGGCCGGCGTGGCGCTTGATGCGCCACCTGCGAGCGCGCCTGCGGCCGCCGCGCCGGAGGGGAGTAAGCCATGACCATCGCCCGGCCCTCGCAAAACGCCCAGCGCGGAAACCCTTCGCGCCCACGCACCGGCCAGTTCGCGGCCAGCCCCGTGCTTGGCCTGCGCCTGCCGATGTGGCGCTCCAAGCTGGTGGTATTCATGATGTTTGCCGCCTTCGTCGCCTTGGCCGGACGCGCGCTGTGGATCCAGGGTCCGGGCAACCAGTTCTATGAGGCCGAGGGCAAGAAGCGATTCCAGCGCACCCTTGAACTGCCGGCAACGCGCGGCAAGATCCTCGACCGCAATGGCCTGGTGCTGGCTACCAGCCTTCCCGTGAAGGCGATCTGGGCGGTCCCAGAGGACGTTCCGGACGAAATCGACGCGGACAAGATTCGCCAGTTGAGCAAGCTGCTCGACATGAGTGACAAGGAACTGCGCCGCAAGTTTACGGAGGACAAGAGCTTCGTTTACCTGAAGCGCCAGGTGCTGCCGGACGCCGCGGACAAGATCGCCGCGCTCAAGATCGACGGCATTCACCAGACCCGCGAATACAAGCGCTTCTACCCGGAGGGCGAGGCGATGGCGCACATCGTCGGCTTTACCAATGTGGAAGACCGGGGCCAGGAAGGCGTGGAACTGGCGCGCGAGGCTGTGCTGGCCGGGAAGTCCGGTGCGCGCCAGGTGATCAAGGACCGCCTCGGCCGCGTGGTGGAGGATGTGGGCATCCTCAAGACGCCGCGCGACGGCGAGGACCAGCAGCTCTCGATTGACGCCAAGATCCAGTACCTGGCCCACAACGAGGTCAAGGCCATCGTCGAGCGCAGCAAGGCCAAGGCGGCCAGCGCCGTGGTGCTCGACGCGCAGACCGGCGAGGTGCTGGCGCTGGCCAACTGGCCGACCTACAACCCCAACGACCGCACCCGGCTGTCGGGCGAACAGCTGCGCAACCGGGTACTGACCGATACCTTCGAGCCGGGCTCGATGATGAAGCCGATCACGGTCGGCCTCGCACTGCAGCTTAAGCGCGTCACCCCGTCGACGGTCTTCGTCACTACCGGCAAGTTCAATTACGAAGGCGCCACCATCAGCGACACCCATAACTACGGGTCGTTGACGGTCGCCGGCATTATCCAGAAGTCGAGCAACATCGGCACGACCAAGATCGCGATGCTGCTCAAGCCGCAGGAAATGTGGGATATGTATACCAGCCTGGGCCTGGGGCAGGCGCCCAAGATCGGCTTCCCGGGCGCGGTGGCGGGCCGGGTGCGCCCGTTCAAGAGCTGGCGGCCCATCGAGCAGGCGACCATGTCCTATGGCTACGGCCTGTCCGTGTCGCTCTTCCAGATCGCCCATGCCTACACCATCTTCGCCCATGACGGCGAACTGATCCCGGTCACGATGTTCCGTACCAATGGCCCGGTTTCCGGCGAGCGCGTGCTGTCGCCCGAAGTGGCGCGCCAGGTGCGGGCCATGCTCGAGACCGTGACAGCGCCCGGCGGCACCGCGCCCGAGGCCCAGGTGATGGGCTACCGGGTGGGCGGCAAGACCGGCACCGCCTACAAGCATGTTGGCCGCGGCTACGACCGCAGCAAGTATCGCGCCTCCTTCATCGGCCTAGCGCCGATGTCGAATCCGCGCGTGATTGTGGCCGTCAGCGTGGACGAGCCCACCTCCGGCAGCCACTACGGCGGCGCCGTGGCGGGCCCGGCTTTCGCGGCGATTACCGGCGGCGCGCTGCGTGCACTCAATGTGCAGCCGGATTCGCCGATCCGACAACTCGTGGTTAGCGACAAGGTGCAGGAAAGCGAACCGTGGAGCGCGACGCAATGAGCCAGCCGCTGCTCCCCCTCGAAGTGGCCGCACAGGCCGGCGATGCGCTGGACTGGTTGCGCCAGCACGCGCCGGCCGGCGCCAGGCTGACCGGCGACACGCGCCGGCTGACCCAGGGCGACGTCTTCTTCGCCTACGTGCTCGGCAACGAGCGCCTGTCGACCGATGGGCGCCCGCACATCGCCCAGGCCATCGCCCGCGGTGCCAGCGCGATCGTCTACGAGGCCGACGGCTTTGCCTGGCCGCATGCGGAGACCGTGCCGCACCTTGGTGTGTCCGGCCTGCAGCAGCTCGCCGGCCCGATCGCCGCGGGCTGGTACGGCAACGGCGCGCGGGATCTCGCGGTGACCGGCATCACGGGTACCAATGGCAAGACTTCGTGCAGCCAGTGGCTGGCGCGCGCGCTGCAGGTGGCCGGCATGCGCTGCGCCACCATCGGCACCCTTGGCACCGGTTTTCCTGATGCGCTCGCGGCTACCGGTTTCACCACGCCCGACGCGGTGCAGTTGCAGGACAGCCTGGCGGAACTGAACGCCGCCGGCGCGCGAGCCGTGGCGATGGAAGTGTCCTCGCACGGGCTCGAGCAGGGCCGGGTGGCCGGCACGCACTTCGCCGTGGCGGTGCTGACCAACCTGACGCAGGACCATCTCGATTACCATGGCACCATGGCCGAGTACGAGGCGGCCAAGGCTTTGCTGTTCCAATGGCCCGGCCTGCGCGCGGCCGTGATCAACCGTGACGACGCCATGGGCCGGCGCCTGCTGGCGGGCACGCTGGCCACCGGGCAGGTGATCGAATACGGCATCGACGGCGCCGCCGGCGCAACCCGCAAGGGCGGCCAGTGGCTGCGCGCCACCGGCGTGCGCGCCACGGCTGCCGGCACCGCCTTCCATGTCGACGGCAGCTTCGGCAGCGCCGATGTCGCCACGCCGATGATCGGCGAGTTCAATGTCAGCAACCTGCTCGCCGTGCTCGGCGCTGCGCTCGCCAGCGGCATCGAGTGGGCTGCAGCCATCGACGCGCTGCGCACGCTCAGGCCGGTCGACGGCCGCATGGAGTTGTTCGGTGGCAGCCACGGCGGCCAGGATGGCCCGCTGGCGGTGGTCGATTACGCCCACACGCCGGACGCGCTGGAAAAAACCCTGGCCGCCCTGCGCCCCGTGGCGCAGGCGCGCAAGGGCCGGCTGTGGTGCGTGTTCGGCTGCGGCGGAGACCGCGATCCGATCAAGCGCCCGCTGATGGGCGCGGTGGCCGCGCGCCTTGCCGACGAAGTCGTGCTGACCAGCGACAACCCGCGCAGCGAAGACCCGCTGGACATCCTGAACGCGATCGCCGATGGCATCGACGACCACAGCCACACCCACCTGATCGAAGACCGGGCCGCCGCCATCCTGTACGCCATCAAGCACGCTACCGCGGCCGACGTGGTGCTGGTGGCCGGCAAGGGGCACGAAGCCACCCAGGAGGTGCATGGCCGCAAGCGGCCATTCTCCGACCGCGAGCACGTCCGGCTGACGCTGGGTACGCGTGGGGTGTCGGCATGACGCAACTCACCATGACTGATCTGCAGCAAGCCGCCGGCTGGATCGCCGGCGCGCGTATTTCCGGGCCGGATGGCGCCGCCAGCCGCGCCTTCTCGCGCGTGCTTACCGACAGCCGCACGGTCCAGCCCGGCGACCTCTTAGTCGCGCTCAGGGGCGAGCGCTTCGATGCGCATGACTTCCTGGCCGATGTGGTGGCGCGTGGAGCTGCCGCGGTCTTGGTGGAGCGCGAACCCGATGCTGGTCTTGGCATTCCCGCCATCGTGGTGCCCGATACCCGCCTTGCGCTGGGCCAGCTGGCAGCTGGCTGGCGCCGCCGCTTCAACCTGCCCGCGGTTGCGGTGACGGGCAGCAACGGCAAGACCACGGTCAAGGAAATGATCGCGGCGATCTTCGCCGCGGCGGTAGGGGAGGGCGCCAGGCTCGCCACCGGCGGCAACCTGAACAACGATATCGGTTTGCCGCTGACCGTGCTGCGCCTGACTGACGCGCACCGGCTCGCCGTGCTCGAACTGGGCATGAACCACCCGGGCGAGACGGTTTACCTGGCCGGCATCGCCCAGCCCACCGTGGCCGTGGTGACCAATGCCCAGCGCGAGCACCAGGAGTTCATGGTGAGCGTCGAGGCCGTGGCGCACGAGCATGCGGCGGCCATCGCGGCATTGCCCGCCGACGGCGTGGCGGTGTTTCCGCTCGACGCCGAGGGCGGCGGGGCACACGCCGGCATCTGGCGGCAGGCGGCCGGCCAGCGGCGCGTGCTGTCGTTTGGCCTGGATGCGGGCGCCGATGTCAGCGCCGGCGTGCATCTGGAAGATGGGGTGCAAGTGATGCAGGTACGCGCGCCGGGCGCCGCGTTCGAGGTCCGCCTGTCGGTGCTTGGCACCCACAACGTGCGTAACGCGCTGGCGGCGGTCGCCTGCGCGCTGGGCGCCGGCGTGGGCGTTGAGGCGATTCGCTCCGGCCTGGCCGGGTTTGCCGCGGTCAAGGGACGGCTGCAGCTCAAGCACGCTGCCGGCGGCACGCTGGTGATCGACGATAGCTACAACGCCAATCCCGATTCGGTGCGCGCGGCCATCGACGTGCTCGCCGGGTTTGCCGCGCCGCGCCTGCTGGTGCTGGGGGATATGGGCGAAGTGGGCGACCAGGGGCCGGCTTTCCATGCGGAGATCGGCGCCTATGCTAGCGCCCGCGGCATCGAGACGCTATGGGCGACGGGCGCGGCAGTGGTGCACGCGGTGCAGGCCTTTGGCGCGCAGGCCCGGCATTACGAACGCGCTGAAGACCTCGCGCAGGCGTTGGCGGAAGACAAGGACGGTACCGTGGCGACAGCAAGCGCGGTACTTGTGAAGGGATCTCGGTTCATGCGGATGGAACGGATGGTGGATGCGCTGGTCGCAGACACTCCCGCGCATTAATCGTCATCAACACTTAATCAAGCAATCAGATAGCCCGGCCACGCCGGGCGGTTGTCGAAAGGAATACGGAAACAAGATGTTATTGGCTCTGGCCCAGTGGCTGCAAAACGACTACAGCTTCCTGCGGGTCTTCAATTACCTGACCTTCCGCGCGGTGATGGCCAACCTCACCGCGCTTTTGATCGGGCTCGGCCTTGGACCCTGGGTGATCCGCAAGCTGACCGAACTCAAGATTGGCCAGGCGGTGCGCACCATCGGCCCGCAGTCGCATCTGGTCAAGGCCGGCACGCCCACCATGGGCGGTGTGCTGGTGCTGGTGTCGATCGCCATCTCCACGTTGCTGTGGTGCGACTGGGGCAATCGTTTCATCTGGGTCGTGATGCTGGTGACCTTCGGCTACGGTGCGATCGGCTGGGTGGACGATTACCGCAAGGTGGTCTATCGCGATCCGCGCGGCATGTCGAGCCGCGAGAAGTTTTTCTGGCAGACCCTGATCGGCCTGGTGGCCGCGGTCTACCTGGCATTTTCGGTGTCGGAAAGCAGCAATGTGCGGGTGTGGGACCTGTTCCTGGGCTGGGTCGAAGGCGGACTGTCGCTCGACATGCCCTACAAGTCCAACCTGATCGTGCCCTTCTTCAAGGAAGTGAGCTATCCGCTGGGCGTGGCCGGCTTTATCGTGCTGACCTACCTGGTGATCGTGGGTTCGAGCAATGCGGTGAACCTGACCGACGGCCTGGACGGGCTGGTGATCATGCCCGTAGTGCTGGTCGGCAGCGGGCTGGGTGTATTTGCCTACGTGATGGGGAGTTCGGTCTACAGCAAATACCTGCTGTTCCCGCATATCCCGGGGGCTGGCGAGTTGCTGATCTTTTGTTCGGCGATGGCGGGGGCGGGCCTGGCCTTCCTCTGGTTCAACGCCCATCCGGCCCAGGTCTTCATGGGCGACGTCGGCGCGCTGGCGCTGGGCGGCGCGCTGGGCACGGTGGCGGTGATCGTGCGCCAGGAGATCGTGCTGTTCGTGATGGGCGGCATCTTCGTGGTGGAAACCTTGTCGGTGATGCTGCAGGTGACCTGGTTCAAGATCACCAAGCGGCGTTACGGCGAGGGCAGGCGGTTGTTCAAGATGGCGCCGCTGCATCACCACTTTGAATTGTCGGGCTGGAAGGAAACGCAGGTGACGGTGCGCTTCTGGATCATCACCATGTTGCTGGTGCTGATCGGGCTGTCGTCGCTCAAGTTGCGCTGAACTGGCGCACATCTATCAACGCAGAAACGAAAAAGGCGGGAATCGAAGTGTTTGGCGAGTTGCAAAAACCTCATGTGCTGGTGCTGGGCCTCGGCGAATCGGGCCTGGCGATGGCGCGCTGGTGCGGCCAGTATGGCGCGCCCGTGCGCGTTGCCGACACGCGCGAGGCGCCTGCCAACCTGGTCTTCCTGCAAGCCGAGCTGCCTTCGGCCGAATTTCATGGTGGTGCCTTCACGGACGCACTGCTGGACGGCATCGAACTGGTGACGATCAGCCCCGGCCTGTCGCCGCTGGAAAGCGCCACTGCCGCGCTGCTGGCCGCGGCGCGCGAGCGCGGGATTCCCGTGTGGGGCGAGATCGAGCTGTTCGCGCGCGCGCTGGCGCACCTTCAGGCGGAGTCGGGCTATGCGCCGAAGCTGCTGGCAATCACCGGTACCAATGGCAAGACGACGACCACCGCGCTGACCGGCCGCCTGGTCGAGCGCGCCGGCAAGAGCGTGGCGGTGGCGGGCAACATCAGCCCGTCGGCGCTGGACAAGCTGGCTGCCTGCATCGCCTCGGCCACGCTGCCCGAGGTCTGGGTGCTGGAGCTGTCGAGCTTCCAGCTGGAAACCACGCACACGCTGGCGCCGCATGCCGCCACGGTGCTCAATATCACCCAGGACCATCTTGACTGGCACGGCAGCATGGAAGCCTATGCCGCCGCCAAGGCCCGCATCTTCGGCCCGGCCCCGGCGCCGGGTGAAGCTGGCTGCGTGCAGATCCTGAACCGCAACGACCGCCTGAGCCTGGACATGGCGCGCCCCGGCACGGCGCCGGTGACTTTCGGCACCGACCTGCCCGAGGTACCGGGCAGCTTCGGCGTGCTGCGGGAGGGCGGCATGCCCTGGCTGGTGGTGGCGGAACCCGATAGCGAATCCGACGGCGAGAACAAGCCGCGCCGCCGCAAGGCCGCCGCCGCCGAAGAAGCGGAAGCCGTTCCGGTGCGCCACAAGCGCCTGATGCCGGCGGACGCGCTGCATATCCGCGGCATGCACAACGCCACCAACGCGATGGCCGCGCTGGCGCTGTGCCGCGCCATCGACCTGCCGCTGAACGCCTTGCTGCACGGCCTGCGGGAATACCGCGGCGAGCCGCACCGGGTGGAGTGGGTCGCCACGATCGACGACGTCGAGTTTTTCGATGACAGCAAGGGCACCAATGTGGGCGCCACCGTGGCCGCGCTGTCCGGGCTGGACAAGCGCGTGGTGCTGATTGCCGGCGGCGAAGGCAAGGGGCAGGATTTCTCGCCGCTGGCCGCGCCGGTGGCGCAGTACGCCCGCGCCGTGGTGCTGATCGGCAAGGATGCGGGCGAGCTGCGCCGCGCGCTGCAGGATACCGGCGTCACGCTGGCCGACGCCGTCACGCTCGAACAGGCTGTCAGCCTGGCTGCCACTGCGGCGCAGGGCGGCGATGCGGTGCTGCTGTCGCCGGCGTGCGCCAGCCTCGACATGTTCCGTAACTATGTGCATCGCGCCGAAGTCTTTCGTGTCGCGGTGGAAGAACTGGCGATGTCCAGGGGGATCGTGCCATGAGCGACGCACCGGTCAAGCGCAGCGGCTTTATCGGAGCCACCATCGGCAACGCCTGGGGCGGATTGCGCGATGCGGTGTCCGGCGTCAAGCCGACGCGCTCGCGCATGATGGAGTACGACCAGCCGCTGCTGTGGGTGGCGATCGTGCTGCTCGCGCTTGGCCTGGTGATGGTCTTCTCGGCCTCGATCGCGCTGCCGGACTCGCCTCGGTACGCCAACTACCGTGAAAGCCATTTTCTCGCACGACATGCGTTCGCGCTGTTCATCGGGCTGTCCATGGGCTTGCTGGCCTTCCAGATCCCGGTCAAGTTCTGGGACAAGTACGCGCCCAAGCTGTTCGTGATCGCGCTGGTGATGCTGATCCTCGTGCTGGTGCCCTTCGTGGGCAAGGGCGTGAATGGCGCGCGGCGCTGGATTCCGCTCGGCATCATGAACTTCCAGCCGTCCGAGTTCATGAAGCTGGCGGTGGTGCTGTACACCGCCAACTACACCGTGCGCAAGCAGGAGTGGATGCAGAACGTCGGCAAGGGCTTTCTGCCGATGGGCGTGGCCGTGGTGGTGGTGGGCATGCTGCTGCTGCTGGAGCCCGACATGGGCGCCTTCCTGGTGGTGGCCACGGTCGCCATGGGCATCCTGTTCCTGGGCGGCATCAACGGCAAGCTGTTCGCCGGTCTGGTCGGCGTGGCGGTGGGCGCCTTTGCGCTGCTGATCACGGCGTCGCCATGGCGGCGCGAGCGGATCTTCGCCTATCTAAACCCGTGGGAAGAGGCCAACGCGCTCGGCAAGGCCTACCAGCTCACCCACTCGCTGATCGCCTTCGGCCGCGGCGAGTGGACCGGGGTGGGGCTGGGCGGCAGTATTGAGAAACTGCACTACCTGCCCGAGGCGCATACCGACTTCATCCTCGCCGTGATTGGCGAGGAATTCGGCTTTGTGGGTGTGCTGGTGGTGATCGTGCTGTTCTACTGGATGGTGCGCCGCGCCTTCGAGATCGGCCGTACCGCCCTGCAGCTCGACCGCACCTTTGCGGGCCTGGTGGCCAAGGGCGTCGGCATTTGGATCGGCTGGCAGACCTTTATCAATATGGGCGTGAACCTGGGCCTGCTGCCCACCAAGGGGCTGACCCTGCCGCTGGTGAGCTACGGCGGCTCGGGCATTTTGATGAACTGCGTGGCGCTGGCGATCCTGCTGCGCATCGACTATGAGAATCGCGTCATGATGCGCGGAGGGAAAGTATGACCGCACCGCGCACCCTGCTCGTGATGGCCGGCGGCACCGGGGGGCATGTCTTCCCCGGGCTGGCGGTCGCGCGCGCGTTGCGCGAGCAGGGCTGGCGCGTCGTGTGGCTGGGCAACCGGACGGGCATGGAAGCCACGCTGGTGCCCAAGTACGACATCCCGATGGAGTTCATCCAGTTCGGCGGCTTGCGCGGCAAGGGTCCGCTGACCAAGCTGATGCTGCCGCTGAACCTGTTGCGCGCCTTCTGGCAAAGCGTGCAGGCGCTGCGCCGGGTGCGGCCCAATGTGGTGCTGGGCATGGGCGGCTATATCACCTTCCCGGCCGGCATGATGGCCTCGCTGCTGGGCCGGCCGCTGGTGCTGCATGAGCAGAATTCGATCGCCGGTCTGGCCAACAAGGTGTTGGCGAAGGTCGCGGACCGGGTGCTGTGCGCCTTCCCGAACGCGCTGCCGGACAGCGAGTGGACCGGCAACCCGGTGCGTGACGAAGTCGCGCGGATGCCGGCGCCCGAGCAGCGCTACGACAGCCGCAGCGGCCCGTTGCGGCTGCTGGTGGTGGGCGGCAGCCTGGGCGCTGCGGCGCTCAACGAAGTCGTGCCGAAGGCGCTGGCGCTGCTGCCGGAAGGCGAGCGCCCGCTGGTCAGGCACCAGGCCGGCGCCAAGCAGATCGACACGCTGCGCGCCAATTACCAGGCCGCCGGCGTGGCGGCGGAAGCATTGCCCTTTATCGACGACATGGCAGCGGCCTACGCCGAGGCGGATCTGGTGATCTGCCGCGCGGGCGCGATGACCGTGTCGGAGGTGGCGGCGGCAGGCGTGGCGGCACTGTTCGTGCCTTTCCCGCATGCGGTCGATGACCACCAGACCACCAATGCGAAATTCCTGTCGAGCCAGGATGCCGCCTTGCTGGTCCAGCAGAACGAACTGACCGCGAGCGGGCTGGCGCAGACGCTGGCCTCGCTGTCGCGGCCCCGACTCAAAGAGATGGCGCATCAGGCGCGTGGTCTTGCCAAGCCGGAAGCAACCCGGCGCGTGGCGGAGATCTGCAGCCAGATGGCCAGGGATTGATACAACGGATTCATGAAGCACATCGTCAAGAACATCCACTTCGTAGGCATCGGCGGCGCCGGCATGAGCGGCATCGCGGAGGTCCTGTTGAACCAGGGATACAAGGTCTCAGGGTCCGACGTGGGCAGCAATGCCGCCACGCGGCGCCTCGCATCGCTGGGCGCGACCGTGATGCACGGCCACGACGCCGCCAACATCAACGGCGCCAATGCCGTGGTTGTGTCCACCGCCGTCACCAACGACAACCCCGAGGTGCTGGCTGCGCGCGCCAAGCGCATCCCGGTGGTGCCGCGCGCGGTGATGCTGGCCGAGCTGATGCGCCTGAAGCAGGGCGTGGCCATCGCCGGCACCCACGGCAAGACCACCACCACCAGCCTGGTGGCGTCGGTGCTGGCCGAAGGCGGGCTCGATCCCACCTTTGTGATTGGCGGCCGCTTGAATTCGGCGGGCGCCAACGCGCGCCTGGGTACGGGCGACTTCATCGTGGCCGAGGCCGACGAGTCGGATGCCTCGTTCCTGAACCTGTTCCCGGTGATCGAGGTCATTACCAATATCGACGCCGATCACATGGACACCTACGGGCACGACTTCGCCCGGCTCAAGCAGGCGTTCGTGGAATTCACCCAGCGCCTGCCGTTCTACGGCATCGCCGTGCTGTGCGTGGACGATCCCAACGTGCGCGAGATCATGCCGTTCGTCTCCAAGCCGATCGTGCGCTACGGCTTTGCCGAGGACGCGCAGATCCGCGCGGTCAATGCGCGCGCGGTCGACGGCCAGATGCACTTCACCGTGTTGCGCCAGCTCAACAGCCATGCCGAGGCGCCGCTGGATGTGGTGCTGAACCTGCCCGGCATGCACAATATCCAGAACGCGCTGGCGGCCATCGCCATCGCGACCGAACTGGAAGTGCCCGATGCCGCCATCGTCAAGTCGCTGCGCGAGTTCCACGGCGTGGGACGCCGCTTCCAGCGCTATGGCGAAGTCGCTTGCGTCAGCACGGATGCGCAGGGCGAAACCAGGAGCGAAGGCACCTTCACGCTGGTCGACGACTACGGCCACCACCCGGTCGAGATGGCCGCGACGCTGGCGGCGGCGCGGGGTGCGTTCCCCGGACGCAGGCTGGTGCTGGCATTCCAGCCGCACCGATTTACCCGCACGCGCGATTGCTTTGAAGATTTCATCAAGGTGCTGGGCACCGTGGATGCGCTGTTGCTGGCCGAGGTCTATGCCGCCGGCGAAGCCCCGATTGTGGCCGCCGACGGCCGCGCGCTGACGCGCGCGCTGCGCGTGGCCGGCAAGGTTGAACCCGTTTTTGTGGAGCAGATCGACGAAATGCCGCAGGCTATCCTGAATGCCGCCCGGCCCGGCGACGTGGTGGTGACAATGGGCGCCGGCACGATCGGCACCGTGCCCGGACAACTGGTTTCGCAACAGGCGGGGGGGCAGGCATGAGTTTCGTCGCCCATCCCAATATCGATCCCAAATCGCTGGGCAAGGTCGGCGTGCTGCTCGGCGGCCGCTCGGCCGAACGCGAGATTTCACTGCTGTCTGGCAACGGCGTGCTGGCCGCGCTGCGCTCGCGCGGCGTCGATGCCCATGCCTTCGATCCCGGCTTGCAGTCGGTGGCCGAGTTGGCCACGGCCGGTTTCGATCGCGTCTTTATCGCCCTGCACGGCCGCTACGGCGAGGATGGCACCATCCAGGGCCTGCTGGAGCAACTGGGCGTGCTCTACACCGGCAGCGGCGTGCTGGCCTCGGCGCTGGCCATGGACAAGCAGGCAACGAAGCGCCTGTGGATGACCCATGGCCTGCCCACGCCGCGCTTTGCCATGCTGCATGCCGATACGGATTTCGACGCCGTTGCCGCCGACCTGGGCCTGCCGCTCATCGTCAAGCCGGCGCGCGAGGGTTCGTCGATCGGCCTGACCAAGGTGACCGAGTCCGGCCAGATGCGTGCCGCCTTCGAGAAAGCCGCGGCGCTGGACAACGACGTCATTGCCGAGACTTTCATCGACGGCGCCGAGCTGACCTGTCCGATAGTCGGGGAGGGCGCCAGCGCCGAAGCCCTGCCGGTGATCCGCATCGTCGCGCCCGGCGCGAACTACGACTATCAAAATAAGTACTTTACTGACGATACCCAATATCTGTGCCCGTCGGGCCTGCCGGACGACGTGGAAGCCGAGGTCCGGCGCCTGGCTGTGCAGTCCTTCCGCGTGCTGGGTTGCCGCGGCTGGGCGCGCGCCGACGTGATGCTGGGCGCCGACGGCAAGCCTTTCCTGCTCGAGATGAATACTTCGCCCGGCATGACCGGCCATTCGCTGGTGCCGATGGCGGCGCGCGCGGTGGGCATCAGCTACGAGGATTTCGTCATGCAGGTGACCGCGGCCGCCACGCTGGACCTGCATCCCAGCGAGGCCTGGAAACCCGATTGAGCACTGGACAAACACTGCAACCCGACCGACCGGAACCGGAACAACGCTAAGCCATGTGGCACAACACTCGCCTGCTCAACCTGATCGCTTCCACGCTCTACGCGCTGGTGGCGGTGATGGCGTTCGCGGCCGGCCTGCTGTGGCTGGCGCATCGGCCGGTATTTGCCATCACGCACGTCGAGCTGGCGCCGATGGAAGGCGGCTCACTGCGGCATGTCAATGCGCCGAGCGTGCGCGCCAACGCGCTGGGCAAGCTGTCGGGCAGCTTCTTCACGCTCGATCTCAACGAGGCGCGGCAGATTTTCGAGTCGGTGCCCTGGGTGCGCCGCGCCAGCGTCCGCCGCGAATGGCCCAACGGGCTGGCGGTCGAGGTCGAGGAGCACGAAGCGCTCGGTACGTGGGGCAACGCCGACAGTAGCCGCCTTATCAACACCTATGGCGAAGTGTTCGTCGCCAACCCGGCGGAAGCCGAGGAAGATGCCCAGTTGCTCGCGCTCGACGGCCCGCCGGACAGCGAGGGCGACGTGGTCGACAGGCTGGAGACCATGCGCGAATGGTTCAAGCCGCTCAAGGTCGAGCCGCTGGCGGTCACGCTGTCGTCTCGCTATGCCTGGCGCACCAAATTGTCCAACGGCATGGTGCTGGAGCTCGGGCGCGAACAGAACGACGAGGAGCGCGACGCCATGGCGCAGCGCGTCAAGCGATTCGTCGTGGCCTGGCCCCAGGTCACCGAGCAGTGGGGCAAGCAGATCGAGTACGCGGACCTGCGCTACCCCAACGGGTTCGCCATCCGCGCGGCCAACGTGCGGTTCCTGACTGACGCCCAGGCAGCGGCGGCTGCCAAGGCGAAACCCGCCGGCGCCAGCACGAATACAAGTACGAGTACAAGTACCAACACCAATCCGAATAACAATCCGACGCGACTCAAGAGTAAGAACGCGGAGAAAAACCGATGAGCAAGGAATACAAGGACCTACTGGTCGGTCTCGATATCGGCACTTCCAAGGTGGCCGCGGTAGTGGCGGAGTTGCGCCCCGACGGCAGCTACGAAGTGATCGGGATGGGCCAGTCAGAGTCCAAGGGGCTGAAGAAAGGGGTCGTGGTCAATATCGAGGCCACCGTGCAGTCCATCCAGCGGGCGCTGGAAGAGGCTGAGCTGATGGCCGACTGCAAGATTTCCGAAGTGTTCACCGGCATTGCCGGCAGCCATATCCGCAGCTTCAATTCCAGCGGCATGGTGGCGATCAAGGACAAGGAGGTCACCCAGACCGATGTGGCCCGGGTGATCGAGACCGCCAAGGCGGTCAATATCCCGACCGACCAGCAGATCCTGCACATTCTCACGCAGGAATTCATCATCGACGGCCAGGAAGACGTGCGCGAGCCGATTGGCATGAGCGGCATCCGGCTGGAAGTGAAGGTGCATATCGTCACCGGCGCGGTCAGCGCGGCGCAGAACATCGTCAAGTGCGTGCGCCGCTGCGGCCTGGAGGTGCACGACCTGATCCTGCAGCCGCTGGCGTCGAGCCTGGCGGTGCTGACCGAGGACGAGAAGGAACTGGGCGTGGTGCTGGTCGACATCGGCGGCGGCACGACCGATATCGCCATCTTCAGCGAAGGCGCGATCCGGCATACGGCCGTGATCCCCATCGCCGGTGACCAGATCACCAACGACATCGCCATGGCGCTGCGTACGCCTACGCCCGATGCCGAAGACGTCAAGATTCAGTATGGCATCGCCAAGCAGGCTATCGCCGATCCGGAAGACATGATCGAGGTCCCCGGCGTAGGCGACCGCGGCACGCGCTCGCTGTCGCGCCAGGCACTGGCGGCGGTGATCGAGCCGCGCATCGAGGAGTTGTACTCGCTGGTGCACCAGGTGGTGCGCGAGTCGGGCTACGAGGAATTGCTGTCGTCGGGCGTCGTGATCACTGGCGGCACCGCGATGATGCCGGGCATGGTGGAACTGGGCGAGGACATCTTCCTCAAACCGGTTCGGGTCGGCGTGCCGGAATATCGGGGAAATTTGCACGAAGTAGTTAAGAGTCCGCGCTATTCGACCGTAATGGGACTACTGCTCGAAGGCCGCGTGCAACGCATGCGCGGCCGCAAGGTTGCGGTGCAGAGCGGTTCCGTCAAGCAGGTGTGGACCCGCATGAAGGAATGGTTCGTCGGCAATTTCTAAGCGTTGCCGGCGATTGGATTGCACTGAGTGAATAGCGGGCCTGTCCACGGAATTGCGGGCGGGCCGTTGAACAGGCAGTTTTCTTTTGATGGTTTCTTGTTGTTCAGTAACCAAGGGTTGCGGCGGGGAGGCTGCAGCGTTTGGCGGCTGATTCTTCTTGGAGGCAGTGATGGACTTTGACATGATCGAAACGGAATTGCAGGACGGCACCATCATCAAGGTGATCGGCGTGGGCGGCGCGGGCGGCAACGCTGTGCAGCACATGATCAGCCGTGGCGTGCAAGGCGTCGAATTTATCTGCATGAACACCGATGCGCAGGCGCTCAAGCGCTCCAGCGCTTCGCGCGTGCTGCAGCTCGGCAACACCGGCCTTGGGGCAGGCGCCAAGCCGGAGGTCGGCCGCAACTGCGCGGATCAGGCGCGCGAGCAGATCGCCGACTCGCTGCGTGGTGCCCATATGGTCTTCATCACTGCCGGCATGGGCGGCGGCACCGGTACCGGCGCTGCACCGGTCGTGGCCCAGGTTGCCAAGGAAATGGGCATCCTGACCGTGGGCGTGGTCAGCAAGCCCTTCGAGTTCGAAGGCGCGCGCCGCGCCAAGGTGGCGGAAGCCGGTTCCGGCGAACTGGAGTCCTGCGTCGATTCGCTGATCGTTGTGCTCAACGAGAAGCTGTTCGAGGTCATGGGCGACGACGCCGAGATGGACAAGTGCTTCCAGTGCGCCGACGACGTGCTGCATAACGCAGTCGCGGGCATCGCCGAGATCATCAACGTCGATGGCCTGGTGAACGTCGACTTCGAAGACGTGAAGACGGTCATGGGCGAGCAGGGCAAGGCCATGATGGGCACGGCTACCGTGTCGGGCGTGGACCGCGCCCGCCTGGCTGCCGAGCAGGCTGTCGCCAGCCCGCTGCTGGAAGGCGTGGACCTGTCGGGCGCGCGCGGCGTGCTGGTCAACATCACGGCCAGCCGCTCGCTGAAACTGTCGGAAACCAAGGAAGTCATGAACACCATCCGCAGTTATGCCGCGGAAGATGCCACTGTGATCTTCGGTACGGTGTACGACGATTCCATGGGCGACGCGCTGCGCGTGACGGTGGTGGCGACGGGCCTGGGCCGTTCGGCCAAGAAGCAACAGCCGATGACCCTGCTCAAGACCGGTACCGACAATATGCCGGTGCAGATGATGGGCAATATGACCAGCAACGTGAACGCCGGCCACGGCAGCGCTCCCGATTACAGCAACCTGGACACGCCGGCGGTATGGCGCAGCTCGCGCGAGTCTGCGTCCGCCCACGTGGCCGCGTTGCAGGAAAAGGGTGTGGATACGTACGACATCCCGGCGTTCCTGCGCAAGCAGGCGGACTGAGTTGGCTCGGCAAGGTGTCGGCAAGGCCGGCTGCCAGCCAGGCCCCGCCCCGGATCAGCGAAACACGCTAGCGCTCCCTATCCGCTCGTGTTGCGCCCGGTGGCGGTGGACTGACCAGCAGCCAGCCATGCCGCACCCGCGCTGACGTCCTCAGGTCGCATCCCGTCGCCGGGACAGGCGTGCCTCCGGCCGCCTCCCCGGACTGGTCTCCCGCCATCCCGGCCGGGATGTGCCGTCGTCCGCGCGTCGATCGCAAGATCGGCACGCGGACCCATTTGAAAAGCAGTGCGGCTTGAAGCCCTCGAGGCCTTGAGCCTGGCGCCATCAATGCCACCCAGGAAACGAGTCTGGCGTGCCGCGCAGATCTGCGCGCGGCGCCATAGGCTCCCTCCGCAAGCCAAAGTCTTGGATATGTCGGACAATTCCTACGGCATACCGGGCAGTGTCAGACTTGGGCACCTGCGGCGGGCGCACTATGATGCTAAACAGGGTTTTTACCGAGACAGGAAGACACAGCATGATCGAAATTGGAGCGCGTGTGCCCGACGCCACGCTGAACGAGTTCTTTGAGGTCGAGACCGGAGGCTGCGCCCTCGGGCCCAACTCCTTCTCCGCCGCTGAACTCGCTCGCGGCCGCAAGATCGTGGTGTTTGGCCTGCCCGGCGCCTTTACCCCCACCTGCTCCGCCAAGCATGTTCCGGGCTATGTGGCGCAGGCCGAAGCGCTGCGCGCGGCCGGCGTGGACGAAGTCTGGTGCGTCTCGGTCAACGATGCCTTTGTCATGGGCGCCTGGGGCCGCGAGCAGAACACCGAAGGCAAGGTGCGCATGATGGCCGATGGCAGCGCCGAGTGGACGCGCCGCCTGGGCCTGGACCAGGACCTTACCGCACGCGGCATGGGTGTACGCTCCAAGCGTTACGCCATGGTCATCGACGATGGCGTGGTGACCCACCTGTGGCTTGAAGCGCCTGGCGAATTCAAGGTCAGCAGCGCTGAAGCGGTGCTTGCGGCGTTGCGCGCGTAATACGTGAATGTGTCATTCGGTAACCAGCTGGTGCTTTAAAGGACACTTATGGCGGGTTATTTCTTCGGTGCTAACAGACCGAAACAAAGTGGCGCAGCGCAGCAAACGAAGCAATGGTAAAATCGCTATATTAGAAAGTGTACTTGATAGATTTTAATAATAGCTGAGAACGTCATGCTCAAACAGCGCACCATCAAATCTCTGGTCAAGACCGTTGGCATAGGCTTGCACTCGGGCCGCAAAGTGACGCTGACGCTGCGCCCGGCTCCGGTGGATGCCGGTATCGTATTCACCCGCGTCGACCTGCCTGAAGCCGTCGAGATTACGGCGAGCGCGTCAGCCATTGGCGATACGCGTCTTGCATCGGTCCTGCAGAAGGATGGCGCGCGCGTGTCGACCGTGGAACATTTGATGTCCGCCTGCGCGGGCCTTGGCATCGACAATCTGTACGTGGATGTCGACGCCGAGGAAATCCCGATCATGGACGGCAGCGCTGCATCCTTCGTCTTCCTGCTGCAGTCGGCCGAAATCGAGCAGCAGTCCGCGCCCAAGCGTTTTATCCGCGTGAAGAAGGCCGTGGAAGTCCGCGAGGGCGACAAGCTGGCGCGCCTGGAGCCTTACTTCGGCTTCAAGCTGGCGTTCACCATCGACTTCCGTCACCCCGCGGTGGACAAGACCGGCCAGACCTTCTCCATCGATTTCGCCGATACCAGTTACGTGCGCGAGATTGCCCGCGCCCGCACTTTCGGTTTCGCCCACGAAGTCGAGGCGTTGCGGGAGATGGGGCTGGCGCGCGGCGGCAGTCTGGATAACGCCATCGTGCTCGACGAGCATCGGATGCTGAACAACGAGGAACTGCGCTACGGCGACGAGTTCGTGCGCCACAAGATCCTTGATGCGATCGGCGATCTGTATGTGGTCGGCCATCCCTTGATTGGTGCCTATGTCGCCAACAAATCCGGCCACGGGCTGAACAACCAGCTGTTGCGGGCTTTGTTGGCGGATCAGGAAGCATATGAGATGGTGACGTTCGAGCGGGCCGAGGATGCGCCGCCGGCGTTTTTGCCGCAGTTGCAGCCGGCGTTTGCATAACGCCTGGCAGGGGGCAGGGTTCTGGTATCACCGGAAGGCCGGCGCAAGCCGGCTTTTTTACGTCCAGGGCACGGGATTCAGGAACCAGCGCCGGTCGTCGTCTTTTGCCGGTGATGCGACAACAGGGTATTCAGGGCATCCCGCAACGGCGACTCGGGCAACTCCTGCGCCAGCTGCGTCAGGCTGGACAATCCGGTCGCCGACATCCGGGCCACCTTGGGCCGCACTACCGGCCCGGTGTCCCAGTCACTCTGCCGGCCGACCTCGGGTTGTACCCTCACCCGGATTGCGGTAATCTGCGATCCCCGCTGTTGCAACCTGGAAAGTAGCGTAGGAACCACTTGCCGGACGCGTGCAGCGGCTGCCCCATGGGCGGCCAGCAGCAGCAAAGTTCGCTCCGACTGGCCCTGGCCGACACCGCGGGCGTCCTGTTTGACGCCCGCGACAGCGATGCCGTCCTGCAGGCCGCGTGGCAGGAGCGACAGCACCTCAGCTTCCAGTACCGCCAGCTCCCGTGCCGTCTGCATCAGGGCCGAGACCGGGCCGGCTTTGTCCAGCCAGTCGTTAAGCGGCTTGGCGGCGGGCGTCTGGAGGGCGTGGTGGGTAAACATGCGCATGCGCGCATTCTAGCGTGCCGTTCGCGCCAGCGCGGCGGCTTATGCGCCGCAGCCAC
This sequence comes from Cupriavidus sp. F041, assembly GCF_057814235.1. Taxonomy (NCBI): domain Bacteria; kingdom Pseudomonadati; phylum Pseudomonadota; class Betaproteobacteria; order Burkholderiales; family Burkholderiaceae; genus Cupriavidus; species Cupriavidus sp. F041. The sequence continues at coordinate 3,634,526 of NZ_JBVASY010000002.1, read as the reverse complement.
GAAGCCGGCGCCGGGCCTTGCATGGGAAGGATTGCATCATGCAGATCATCGTGCTTCATCCGCGCCTGCCGCGCGTGCGTCATTTCACCTTGTCGCGGGGGAAGATCTTCGCCGGCATCGTGCTGCTGTGCCTGGTTGTCGCGCTGGTCTCGTCGCTGCTGACCTGGATCGTGGCGCGGGCGGGCATTGGCGCACCTGTCCGTGCACCGGGCGACGATGCCTACCTGCGCGCCAATCTCAATGTGCTGGCCGCCCGCGTGGGCGAGATCCAGGCCCGCATGGTGCGGCTGGATGCGCTTGGCGAGCGGGTTTCCGGGCTTGCCGGCATCGCGCCCAAGGAGTTCGACTTCCAGCAGCCGCCCGGCCGTGGCGGCCTCGCGCCGTCGGCGCAGTCGCGCACCTCGAGCCTGCCGGAGTTGCAACTCGCGCTGGCGAGTCTGTCCAAGCAGGCTGACAGGCATGCGGACTATTTCGATGTGGTGGCCAGTACCTTGCTGGATCGCCGGATCGAGGATCGCCGGGTTCCACGCGTGCTGCCGGTGGCGACCGGCTACGATGCATCCGGCTTCGGCTGGCGCTTCGACCCATTTACCGGGCGCCGCTCCCCGCATGACGGCGTCGATTTTTCCGCGCCCGCGGGCACGCCGATCGTCGCGGCCGCCGGGGGCGTGGTGGCGGCGGCGGAGTGGCACTCCGAATACGGCAACCTGATTGATCTCGATCACGGCAATGGCCTCAAGACCCGCTATGCGCATGCTTCCAGGCTGCTGGTGAAGCCCGGCGACCTCGTCAAGCCGGGCCAGCAGATCGCGCTGGTGGGCTCCACCGGGCGCTCCACCGGCGCCCACCTGCATTTCGAGGTGCATGTGGACGGCGTGCCGCAGAATCCGAATCGCTTCCTCGCTGTGGCGAAATCATCATCTGCGCAGATTGCCCAGGCAACAATTCCGACCGATCGTACGGCAATCCGTTGAAGAATCCGCGACCCGCCCCGATGTCGGGGGGATTGGATGCGCGGGCCGCATCCGGACAGGTAGCGTTTCGCCCGCCGCTTGGTTCCGGTCGTGACCCGCGCGCGTGATAAACTCGGCGTTTTGCGCCAATCTTCCTATTTCCTCGCGCGGTCCGCCCTGGGCAGCCGGCCAAGCCGGCGGCCAGGCCGCCTAGTGCGTACCACGGCGGCGTACCACTCGCGTAGGTGAAAGCAATCGATGATCACGGGCCTTCTCAAGAAAGTCTTCGGCAGCCGTAATGAACGGCTGATCAAACAATATGGCAGGACCGTCGCGCAGATCAATGCGCTGGAGCCGAAGTTCGAGGCACTTTCGGATGACGACCTGCGTGGCATGACCGAGGTCTTCCGGCAGCGCCATGCCGCCGGGGAGTCGCTCGAGGCCTTGCTGCCTGAGGCCTTCGCGGTGTGCCGCGAGGCCAGCAAGCGGATCATGAAGATGCGCCACTTCGACGTCCAGCTGATCGGCGGCATGGTGCTGAACGACAACAAGATCGCCGAAATGCGCACCGGCGAGGGCAAGACCCTCACCGCGACGCTGGCGGTGTACCTCAACGCCATCACCGGCAAGGGCGTGCACGTTGTCACGGTCAACGACTACCTGGCCCAGCGCGACGCCGAGTGGATGGGGCGCCTGTACAACTTCCTCGGCCTTTCGGTCGGCGTGAACCTGTCGCAGATGCCGCATGACCAGAAAGCGGCGGCCTATGCGGCCGACATCACCTACGGCACCAACAACGAGTTCGGCTTCGATTACCTGCGCGACAACATGGTCTACGACCCTGGCCAGCGCGTGCAACGGCCGCTGAACTACGCCATCGTCGACGAGGTGGACTCGATCCTGATCGACGAGGCGCGCACGCCGCTGATCATCTCGGGCCAGGCGGAGAACCATACCGACCTGTACCAGCGCATGAACGGCGTGCCCAAGCTGCTCGAGCGCCAGATCGGCGAGGAAAAGGCCGATGGCACCGGCGTCGAGAAGCCGGGCGACTACTTCGTCGACGAGAAGGGCCACCAGGTCTACCTGACCGAGGCCGGCCACGAGAAGGCGGAAGAGATCCTGGTGCAGCAAGGCCTGATCGGCGAGGGTGAATCGCTCTATGCCCCGCAGAACATCACGCTGATGCATCACCTGTACGCGGCGCTGCGGGCGCACAGCCTGTTCCATCGCGACCAGCACTATGTGGTGCAGAATGACGAAGTCGTGATCGTCGACGAGTTCACCGGCCGCCTGATGACCGGACGGCGCTGGTCCGACGGCCTGCACCAGGCGGTGGAAGCCAAGGAAGGCGTGACCGTCCAGCAGGAAAACCAGACGCTGGCCACGATCACCTTCCAGAACTACTTCCGCATGTACGATAAGCTGTCCGGCATGACCGGCACGGCCGATACGGAAGCCTACGAGTTCCAGGAAATCTACGGCCTGGAAGTGGTGGTGATCCCCACCAACCGTGGCGCCCAGCGCAAGGATTTCCAGGACCAGATCTACAAGACCTCGACCGAGCGCTACGACGCCGTGGTGCGCGATATCCGCGACTGCCACGAGCGCGGCCAGCCCGTGCTGGTGGGCACCACCTCGATCGAGACCTCGGAATACCTGTCCGGCCTGCTCAACAACGCCAAGCTGCCGCACCAGGTGCTCAACGCCAAGCAGCACGCTCGCGAAGCCGAGATCGTGGCGCAGGCGGGCCGCCCCAAGATGATCACCATCGCCACCAATATGGCGGGCCGTGGTACCGACATCGTGCTGGGCGGCAACGTGGAGAAGCAGGCCGGCTTTATCGAGGCCGACGAAAGCCTCTCCACCGCCGACAAGGCCGCGCGCATCGCCCATCTGGAAGGCGAATGGCAGTCGCTGCACGAGCAGGTCAAGGCCGCCGGCGGCCTGCATATCGTGGGCACCGAGCGCCATGAGTCCCGCCGTATCGACAACCAGCTGCGTGGCCGTGCCGGCCGCCAGGGCGACCCGGGCTCGTCCCGCTTCTACCTGTCGCTGGACGATCAGTTGCTGCGCATCTTCGCCGGCGACCGCGTGCGCGCCATCATGGAACGCCTGAAGATGCCGGAAGGCGAGCCGATCGAGGCGGGCATCGTCACGCGCTCGATCGAATCCGCCCAGCGCAAGGTCGAAGGCCGCAACTTCGATATCCGCAAGCAATTGCTGCAGTACGACGACGTTGCCAACGACCAGCGCAAGGAAATCTACAAGCTGCGCAACGAAGTGCTCGAGTCGCAAGATGTCGGCGAGATGGTGAAGAACCTGCGCGAGAGCGTGCTGGTCGAGATGTTCCGCGACCACGTCCCGGCCGACACCATGGAAGAGCAGTGGGACATCGCCGGCCTGGAAGCCAAGCTGCGCGACGAATGGTCGCTGGAAGTGCCGCTTGCCAAGACCATCGAGGCCGCGCAGAGCATCGAGGACGAAGAACTGCTGAACCTGATCATGCGTGCCGCCGACGAGCGTTACGAAGCCAAGGTCAGCCAGGTCGGCCGCGAATCCTTTGCCGGGTTCGAGCGCTCGGTGATGCTGCAAAGCATCGACACCCACTGGCGCGAACACCTGGCGGCGCTGGACCACCTGCGCCAGGGCATCCACCTGCGCGGCTATGCGCAGAAGGATCCCAAGCAGGAATACAAGCGCGAATCGTTCGAGCTGTTCGCCCGCCTGCTCGACGTGATCAAGGTCGAAGTCACGCGCGTGATCTTCAACGTGCAGATCCAGTCGCCGGAAGAGCTCGAGCAGGCCTCGGAGCAGATCGAGGAAGGCCTGTCGCATCTCGCCAACGTGCAGTACAAGCATGACGAGTTCGACGAGGCTACCCAGGTGGCCGAGGGCGCCGGCAGCAGCGCGCCCGAGCGTGCCGGCATCGCCTACGCCGCCGCGGCTGAGGCTGCCGGCATGGCCAAGGTGGGGCGCAACGATCCCTGCCCGTGCGGCTCCGGCAAGAAGTTCAAGCAGTGCCACGGCAAGCTCAGCTAAGCCGCGCACAGTGAAGTCAGAAAACATGCCCGCGCAAGCGGGCATGTTCGTCAGGGGGGGCGCTCCATGTACCATCCGCCGCCACTTGGCAGTAGTAGAACCTGCATAACCAGCAACGTCGAACGCATAGAGGAACGCACATGGCCGTCAACCTGCCCCTGCCGCTGGCAGAGAACCTGAAACCTGTCGCCGGCGTCGAGCTCGGCTGGGCTGAAGCGGGTGTCCGCAAGGCCAACCGTAAAGACGTGCTGGTGGTGCGTGTTGCCGAAGGCAGCACCGTGGCCGGCGTGTTCACCCGCAACCGCTTCTGCGCCGCGCCGGTGCAGGTCTGCCGCGAGCACCTGGCCGCGGCCAAGGGCATCCGTGCGATCGTGGTCAACACCGGAAACGCCAACGCAGGCACCGGCGAACCGGGCCTGGCCAACGCCCGCGCCACGTGCGACGCGCTGGCCGCGCAACTCGGCATTGCTGCCGAGCAGGTGCTGCCGTTCTCGACCGGCGTGATCCTCGAGCCGCTGCCGGTGGACCGCATCATCGCCGCGCTGCCTGCCGCGATTGCCAACGCCAAGGCCGACAACTGGCTGGCCGCGGCGGAATCGATCATGACCACCGACACGCAGCCCAAGGCCGCCTCGCGCACCGTGCAGATAGGCGGCAAGACCGTGACGCTGTCCGGCATCAGCAAGGGCGCGGGCATGATCCGTCCCAATATGGCGACCATGCTGGGCTTTATCGCCACCGACGCCACCGTGTCGCAGGACGTGGTACAGGCACTGGTGTCGTACGCGGCGGACCGCTCCTTCAACAGCATCACCATCGACGGCGACACCTCGACCAACGACTCCTTCGTGCTGATCGCCAGCGGCAAAGCAGGCGCGCCGGCCATCGAGCGTGCCGAGGGGGCGGATTTCGAGGCACTGCGCGCCGCGCTGACCGACCTGTCGCAGGAACTGGCGCAGATGATCGTGCGCGATGGCGAAGGCGCCACCAAGCTGATGACCATCCAGGTCGAGGGCGGCAAGGACGTGGCCGAATGCCGCCTGATCGCCTACGCGGTGGCGCATTCGCCGCTGGTCAAGACCGCCTTCTACGCCTCGGACCCCAACCTGGGCCGCATCCTGGCGGCCGTGGGCTATGCCGGCGTCGACGATCTCGAGGTCGAGCATGTCAATTTGTGGCTGGACGATGTCCTGGTCGCGCGCGACGGCGGCCGCAATCCCGACTATCGCGAGGAAGACGGCCAGCGCGTGATGAAGCAGGCCGAGATCACCGCGCGCATCGCGCTCGGGCGCGGCGATGCCACCGCCACGGTCTGGACCTGCGACCTGTCGCACGATTACGTTTCGATCAACGCGGACTACCGTTCGTAAGCACCATCGCGTGCGCGCCACTCCCGCCAGCGCGGGGCGGCGCGCTAGCCGCCAGCCCTCCCGCCAACGATCCGCCAGCCCTTCCTCCAAGCCGCCATGTCCGACCTTGCCGCCCGCCTCGACAGTTTCCTCGCCCGCCTTGAACAATGGCTGCCGCCCCAGCTGACCGAGTCTGACTGGAAGGAAGCGGTCGCCTTCCGCTGGCGCAAGCGGCAGAGCCTGTTCGGCAACATCGGCTACCTGCAGGCGATCCGCCAGCTGCCGCCGATCCATTTCGACGACCTGAAGAACATCGAGCGCCAGAAGGACGCCATCGTCGCCAACACGCGCCAGTTCGTGCAGCGGCTGCCGGCCAACAATGTGCTGCTGACGGGCGCGCGCGGCACGGGCAAGTCCTCGCTGATCAAGGCCTGCCTCAATGCCTTCGTCAAGGATGGCCTGCGGCTGGTGGAGGTCGACAAGGACGACCTGGGCGACCTGGGCGACATCGTCGAGCAACTGTCGGGGCGTCCGGAGCGCTTCGCCATCTTCTGCGACGACCTGTCCTTCGAGGAAGGCGAGTCGGGTTACAAGTCGCTGAAATCGGCGCTGGACGGCTCGGTGGCGGCGCAGTCGGACAATGTGCTGATCTATGCCACCTCCAATCGCCGCCACCTGCTGCCTGAGTACATGAAGGACAACGAGACCTACCGGCACACCGACGATGGCGAGATCCATCCCGGCGAGGTGGTGGAGGAAAAAATCTCGCTGTCCGAGCGCTTCGGGCTGTGGCTGTCGTTCTATCCGCCCAAGCAGGACGAGTACCTGGCCATCGTCGGTCACTGGCTGGGACATTTCGGCTGCAGCGCCGAAGACGTCGCCGCGGCGCGCGGCGACGCGCTGGTGTGGGCCCTGGAGCGCGGCTCGCGCTCGGGCCGGGTGGCCTGGCAGTTCGCCCGCGACTGGGGCGGCAAGCATGGCAAGCCCTTCATCGCTTCCGCGCAGGACGGCCAGGCATGAGCGAGGCAGCGCGAGCAGCCGGCGAAGCCACGCCGGCACGCAAGGTGACCGAGGTTGCCGTGGGCGTGATGGTGCAGGCCGACGGCCGTTTCCTGCTGGCCCAGCGGCCGGCCGGCAAGCCCTACGAAGGCTACTGGGAGTTTCCCGGCGGCAAGCTGGAGCCGGGGGAATCGGTGGAAGATGCGCTGGCGCGCGAACTGCACGAGGAACTCGGCATCGAGGTGGGCGCGTGCGTGCGCTGGCACGTGCTGGAGCATGACTACCCGCATGCCTATGTGCGCCTGCACTTCTGCAAGGTCACGGCGTGGGCGGGCGAACTGGTCGGCCGCGAGGGCCAGGCCTTCTCATGGCAATCGGCGCCGGTGGACGTGGGGCCCTTGCTGCCCGCCACCATCCCCGTGGTGGACTGGCTGGCTGCCGAGAGGGGCGCCACCTGAACTGGCGGGGCCGCAACGGCCCCGCGGTGCTCATTCCTCGTCTTCCTGGTCCTGCGAGGGGTTCTCGCCGGGTTTGCCGCCGATCACGTACTTCTCGGAAGCCCAGGCGCCCAGGTCGATCTGTTTGCAGCGGTTGGAGCAGAAGGGACGGAATTTATTCTCCGGTACCCAGGCCACGTCCGTACCGCAGGTGGGGCATTTGACTACGGTTGTCATTGCTTCAGAAATCAAAAATCAGAAATTGCAGAGCTTGAGCAGGAAAGGGATGTCGGCGTCGACCGAGCGCGGACGAAGGTCGCCATCCTGCTGTGTGAAACGGACCCACAGCATGTACTTGTTGGCGCTCATCTCGGGGATGAAAGCCAGCAGGGAATCATCCAGCAGCACCTGCATCAACTGGTAGCTGCGCCCGGACAGCATCTGCTGGTAGCTGCCGCCGGTGGCGATGACCTTGCCGCTCTGGCCGGACTCGCGCAACAGGCGCAACACGGTGTCGGTGCCAATGCGAAGCGGCACCAGCGGGCGTGCCCACTTGAGGATGTCCGAGCGGCGGTCTTCGGCGGGGCGATGCTGCCAGGCGTAGTAGGCCGGCAGGTCGAACTCGCAGGTGCCGCCCGGGATGATGGCGCGGCTGCGGATACTGGTCAGCCACTCGTTGTCGGTGAGCAACTGGCCGGCCTTGCCGACGGTCTGGTTGAGCTGGGCCATGGCCTGCTCGATCTCGCCGACTACGCCATCCAGTGCGCCCTGGTCGATCTGCGGATTGGCGCGCAGCGCGGCCAGCGCCTGGCGCTGGCGTTCCAGTTCCTTGAGCAGGTCGGTCTTCAGGTCCGCGCGGCCGGCGACGTCAATGATCTCGAACAGAGTCGTCAACGCCACATGATGCTGCAGGGCGTGATCCTGGGCGAGGAAATAATCCAGCCGATCGAACAGGTCTTCCAGGCGCAGGAGAGTCCTGATGCGTTCGTTAAAAGGATATTCGTACAGAATCAATGGGTATGTCCGTGCAACAGGGCGGGTTGGCGGGTGGGCAGTCTGACCCTGGGCGGCGTATCGGAGCGGAGATTGCATCCGGTGCGCCTGGGTCCGCTCGATGTGACTCGGCGTGGGCCCGCGATATCGGCAGTATGCGGCCATTTCCCGCGTGGTTCCAGCGCATTCTATGCGAGTCCGCAAATCAGAACAAATGAAACAGCCGACTTAGGGTGCAGCATTCAGGGGGCGGCATTCGTCGCCGCACAAACATGGTGCCTAGCCAGCGGCCAGGCTGCGGTAAAGCTGGTCGAGACGGTCCACCTGCGCTGGCAGCGCCTCCGGCGGCCCGTCGTTGTCGATCACATCGTCGGCAGCGGCCAGGCGGTCGCCGCGCCGCGCCTGCCTTGCCATGATGGCCTGGACCTGGCCCTGGCTGAAGCCGTTGCGCGCCATGACGCGGGCGACCTGGGTGGCCTCGCTGCAATCAACCACCAGCACCCGGTCCACCCGCGCGCGCCATGAGCCCGATTCGACCAGTAGCGGCACCACGTAGATCAGGTACGGGTGCAGCCCGGAGGCGTGGATCGCGGCGGCGCGCGCTTCGGTCAGCTGGCGGATCAGGGGATGGGTAATGCCTTCCAGCCGGGCCTTGGCCGCCGGGTCGGAGAACACCAGCTCGCGCATGGCGTTGCGGTCCATGGCGCCGTCGTCGCGCAGGCACGTGGGGCCAAACGCTTCGAGCAGGGCCGGGATGGCCAGGCCGCCCGGCGCGGTGATCTCGTGCGCGAGCAGGTCGGTGTCGATCAGGGCGGCGCCGCGCGCGGCGAACAGGTCCGCCACGCGAGTCTTGCCGGAGCCGATGCCTCCGGTCAGTCCGATTTGCAGCATATCGATCTCAAAGCTTGCGGTGGTGCTTGTCGTGGTTCTACGGGCCGGCATGCGGCCGGCGCCATTCAGCCCGCGATGCCCAGCGGCAGCGCGTTGCTGCCGAAGAACAGTACGAGCAGGCCAGCGCCGGCGATATAGGGGCCGAAGGCGAAGTGCGTATCGCGATCCTGACGGCGCAGCGCGATATTGGCAAGCGCGAATACCAGGGCCACCACCGACGACAGCAGTACCAGCGCCGGCAGCGCCTGCCAGCCGAACCAGGCACCCATCGCGCCCATCAGCTTGAAGTCGCCGTAGCCCATGCCCTCCTTGCCGCGCACCAGCTTGAACACCCAGTACACCGTCCACAGCAGCAGATAACCGGCGGCGGCGCCGGTCACCGCGTCGGCCAGCGGGGCGAAGAGTCCGCCGAGATTGAGCAGCAGGCCCAGCCACAGCAGCGGCAGGGTGATCTGGTCGGGCAGCAGTTGCGTGTCGGCGTCGATCAGGGTGAGGGCGATCAGGGCCCAGATCATGGCGATGGCCGCCAGCGCCTGCCAGGTCGGCCCGAAATGGGCGGCGACCAGCGCGGTCAGCAGCGCGGTGGCAGCCTCAACCATGGGATAGCGTGCGCCGATGGGTGCGTGGCAGGCCGAACAGCGTCCGCGCAGCACCAGGTAGCTCAGCACCGGAATGTTCTCCAGCACGCCGATGGCATGTCCGCAGTGCGGACACGCCGAGCGCGGCACCATCAGGTTGTAGGGCTCGGGATGGGGAAGCGGGTCATCGCGTAGCTCGGCGATGTAGTTGGCTTCCTCTCGGTCGATCATGCGCGGCAGGCGGTGCACCACCACGTTCAGGAAGCTGCCGACCAGCAAGCCAACCAGCGCGGCGGCGGCCACCAGGAACCAGGGCGGCAGCGCCGCAAGCCCGGCGATGGTCTGCGCGGGGGCAGCCAGTGAGGAAATCGCGCCGCTGGCGCCGTCCGCGGAAAACAGCCACATGCCTTACACCACCTGTCCCAGTTTGAAGATCGGAAGATACATTGCCACCACCATGCCGCCAATCAGCACGCCCAGCACCACGATGATCAGCGGCTCGATCAGGCTGGAGATGGCGGCCACGGCGTCGTCGACCTCGCGCTCGTAGAACTCAGCCACCTTCAGCAGCATATTGTCCAGCGCGCCCGACTCCTCGCCGATCTGCGTCATCTGCAGCACCATATTGTCGAACACATGGGTGGCCTGCATGGCGTTGGTCAGGCTGGTACCGATGCGCACCGATTGTTCGATCTCCTTGGTGGCGTCATAGTAGACCCAGTTGCCGGCGGCGCCGGCCACGGATTCCATCGACTCCACCAGCGGGGTGCCGGCGGCGAACATGGTGGCCAGCGTCCGCGTCCAGCGGGCGATCACCGCCTTGCGGAACAGCGAGCCGAAGATCGGCAGCTTGAGCAGCATGCGGTCGCTGGCGCGCTGGACTTTTTCCGATCGTTTCAGGCTCCGTATATACAGCGTGATGGACAGGATCGGCGCGCCGATGACCAGGTACCAGTTGTCGACGAAGAAATCCGACATCGCGATCACGGCGAGCGTGGGCGCGGGCAGATTGGCGCCAAAGCTCGAGAACACGCCCTTGAAGGCAGGGATCACGAAGATCATCAGGATCAACGTCACGGCAAAGGCCACCGACAGCACGGCGATCGGGTAGATCATGGCCGACTTGATCTGGCTCTTCAGCGCGATGGTCTTTTCCATGTAGAGCGACAAGCGCTCCAGCAGGGCATCCAGGATACCGCCTTGCTCGCCGGCATCGATCAGGTTGCAGTAGAGCGTGTCGAAGTATCGCGGATGGCGGCGGAAGGCCTGCGCCATGCTGCTGCCTGATTCGATATCGAAGCGGATCTCGCCCAGCAGCTGCGTGAAGTTGGGGTTGGAATGCCCGCGCGCGATGATGTCGATCGACTGCAGCAGCGGGATGCCCGCCTTGAGCATGGTGGAGAGCTGGCGCGTGAAATACGCGATGTCCTTCTCGGTGATCTTGCGCCCGCGCGCCGCCCGCCGCTTCTTCAGCTTGACGACGGTCAGCCCCTGCTTGCGCAGGGTGGCATTGACCTCGGCCTGGCTTTCGGCGCGCAGTTCGCCCGAAAAGGCCTTGCCTTTGCGGTCCTTGCCCTCCCACTCGAAGATGTACTGCGTGGGCGCCTTACGCCCGGATTTCACCTTGGGCGCAGCCGCCTTGCGCGCGGCGGCGGCTGGTGCGCGTGTCGCCATGATTGACCCCCAATGACATCTTGTTGTTTTGCGTTTCTTACGCTTTTACGTTTCTACGTATTTGTTGTTGCCAGCACTTCTTCGAGCGAGGTGACACCCTGTTTCACCTTGGCCAGCCCGGCTTCGCGCAACGATAGCACGCCGTCTTTGCGCGCCTGCTCGGCAATCTGCAAGGCCGTGCCGTGCGTCAGGATGATCTGTTGCATGGCCTCGTTGATCGGCATCACCTGATAGATGCCGCAGCGGCCCTTGTAGCCGCTGCCGTTGCAGCGCTCGCAGCCGACCGGATGATACGGCTGCCAGCTTCCGTCCAGATCCGGTTCCTGGAAGCCGGCGTCGACCAGCACCTCGCGCGTCAGTTCGCCGGGCCGCTTGCAGGAGCACAGCCGGCGCGCCAGGCGCTGCGCGGTGATCATCAGCACGCTCGATGCGATATTGAAGGGCGCCACGCCCATGTTCATCAGGCGCGTGAGCGTGGTCGGCGCATCGTTGGTGTGCAGCGTGGAGAACACCAGGTGGCCGGTCTGCGCGGCCTTGATCGAGATGTCGGCGGTTTCCAGGTCGCGGATTTCGCCGACCATGATGATGTCGGGATCCTGCCGCAGGAAGGAGCGCAGCGCCGCGGCGAAGGTCAGGCCTGCCTTCTCGTTGACGTTGACCTGATTGATGCCGGGCAACTGGATTTCGGCCGGGTCCTCGGCCGTTGAGATATTGATGTCGCCCTGGTTCAGCCGGTTCAGGAAGGTGTACAGCGAGACCGTCTTGCCACTGCCGGTGGGGCCGGTCACCAGCACCATGCCGTAGGGGCGCTTGATAACGTCCAGCAGCATGGCCTTCTGCGCCGGTTCGTAGCCGAGCTGGTCGATGTCCAGCTTGTCGGAGGACGATTCCAGGATCCGGATCACGATCTTCTCGCCGAACAAGGTCGGCAGCGTAGAGACGCGGAAGTCGATCGCCTTCTCGATGGTTTCCTTGGGTTCCTTGCTGTCCTTGGCGTCCTTCTCGCCGCCTTTCTCCTTGGGCAGCGCGATCAGCAGTTTCATGCGGCCGTCCTGCGGCACGCGCTTCTCGGAGATGTCCAGGCGCGACAGCACCTTGATGCGGGTGGATATCTTGTCGCGGATATCCACCGGCGGACGCGCGACCTCCTGCAGCACGCCGTCCACGCGGAAGCGGATGCGGTAGAAGGTTTCGAAAGGCTCGAAGTGCAGGTCGGAGGCGCCGCGGTGGAAGGCTTCGGTCAGCAGCTTGTGCAGGAAACGCACCACCGGCGCATCGTCGATATCGGCCGCGGTCTTGTTGCGCAGCGCGCCGGCGGAGGCGACCGGGTCGTACTCGATCATCTTGCGCTCGGCCTGCGCCGGGGCGATCGACTTGAACGTGCCGCTGCTGTCGTCGGTGGCGGAGCGCACGTAGGTCATCAGCTTGTCGTGCTCGACCACGACGGCGTCCACCGGCAGGTTGTATTTCTGCTTGATGGCGTCCAGCCCGGCCTGGTTGCCGGGGTCCGACAGCGCCAGCACCAGCCGGTTTTCGCGCCGGCCCAGCGGCAGCAGCCGGTGCGCGTGGAATTCACGGTTGCCCGCCAATGCCGGCGGCACCTTGTTCAGGTTGTACTGACTCAGATCGACCAGGGGCAGCTGATATTTATCAGCTGCGAAGATCGCCACATCATGCGCAGTCATGGTGCCGCTGGCGATGATCTCGTCGATCAGCTGCGACTTTTTTTCTCGTGCCGACTGTTCAAGCTGGGCGAGCAGGGCCGGCGCGATACGCCGGCTCTGTGCAAGAGCTAGACCAAGTGTCATGGCAAAACGCTAGTTGGCCGGCAAGCGGCCGAAAGACCCCGAATCGGGGCAGTTTGCCGCCGGGGTCACTTTTTGTAAAGCCGAGCCGGGAGGGGTATTGGCGTTTGTGCGACACGGGCGCAACCCTACTTGCGCGGGGGGATGAGCGAGAGGTGGGAATCGGCCGGAGCGGTGGCGCGCGCGCAAATGAAAAAAGGCCGCACATTGCTGTGCGGCCTTTTTTGTACGGTCTCGGGGACCGTGAAACTGGTCGGGGTGAGAGGATTCGAACCTCCGGCCTCTACGTCCCGAACGTAGCGCTCTACCAGGCTAAGCTACACCCCGTTTGTTATTTTCAGCGCCAGAAGTTGCTACAGCGCGAAAGCACACAAGTGTAGCAGCCTTTTTTTCAGAATGGAAGAGGGTGAGCGCTTGTACGTACCGACTCTTGCAGTTGGGCGCTATGGCATCGGGATAGACGCTGAAAAAACGCGCTTATTTGCCAGACGTTGCCTTTACCAGGCACTCGGAAAGCTTGTCGAAATGGCGAAGTGCGGCCTGCGTCAGTTCCACCTGCTTGCGCCGCGCATCTTCCGTATCCGACAGCGTGATCCAGCCCTTCTTGCGCATGGACTTCAGGCGGGCGTGCAGGGTCGCGGGCGACCCCAGATCGCTTCTATTGGCCATCATGTCCCTGACGGATAAGCTTTCTTGCGTCTGGCTTGCCCGCGCTACCACTTCGAGATTGCGTTCCTCGAGCGGGTCCAGGGCCGGTAACGCAGGCAGGCCTCGCAACGCTTCGGCAAGCTGCAAGAATCGCAGGTAGATATCAGCGGGTCGGGTCATGAATTCGTCCCCAGGAGCGAGGGGCTGCACTTGTGATGTTCGCGGATCAGCTATCATCCACTCGCCGCCGCGGAATTCTACGCCAATGTCAAACCTGCGCCTGCAACTCGGCATGGTCATCACGACAATCGTGATGTTCATCCTGATGTTGGTGCTCAACGAATGGTTGAGCCGCAACCTGGAATTCGTGCCCGGCATCAACTGGGTTTATCTGCCCGCTGGCATGCGGCTCTTGTGCACACTGCTGTTCGGAGAAGCTGGTGCAATCGGGTTGCTGCTCGTATCGTGGCTGGTTAGCTTCTTCTACTTCTTCCCGAACGACTTCAGCAGGGCGTTCATGGGCGGCATCGTGGCAACAGTCGCTCCCTACCTGGTCTACCGGCTTGCGCAGCAAATTTTCGGCCTGCGCGCGTCGCTCACCAATCTGACGCCGAAGCGGCTATTGCTCTGCGTTGTTGCGTATGCCGTCGCTAGCCCGCTGTTGCACCATATCTGGTTCGCCCTGCATGGCGATAGCAGCAATCTTGTGCAAGGCTTTCTGGTCATGTTCGCAGGAGATCTGAGTGGAACTTTGATCGTGATCTACGCGATCAAGGGGCTCCTGTTGTTGATGCCTACGCGCAAGACTCTGATGCGGGTGGCTGGCAAATAGGGGCAAACAGGGCCGGATAGGCGATGCGAAAGCAATATCCCTGATTCTGCTTTCGCACCTCCCCTGCCGGATTCTTTTCCGGCGCTAGCTACGCTGCAGGGCGGTGTGAGAATCAGGTGCAAGTGCCAGATGTTGGGCCCGCTTGGTTTGTTAACGGCGCGCAACGGTGGGCCATTGGCATTTAGGGTAGGCGAGTACTGCCGTCAGGTGCATCCTCAGCGCGGCGGCCATTCTTGCGGAACGGAGCGAGCGGCCGGGCCGCCGCTCCCTTGCGGGCTGACGCGCGCTGTTCGCGCTACGGTATCAGGACAGCCGTTGCAGCGAAAACGCGCACAGCTCGATCAGCGTTTGCTTCAAGGGGGAGTCGGGGAACTGCCGGGCCGCTTTTTCCGCCGCATCGGCTTCGCGCTGCGCTGCCTGGAAGGTGACCTCCAGTGCGCCGCAGGCGTGGATTGCCGCGAACACGGCATCGAAATGCTCGGTGCCGCCTTGCACGATGGCCTCGCGGGCCAGCGCGCGTTGTTCGGCGGTGCCGTGCTCGAGCAGATGCAGCAACGGCAGGGTGGGCTTGCCTTCGCGCAGGTCGTCGCCGGCGTTCTTGCCCATCTGTTCCGCGCTGGCGGTGTAGTCCAGCATGTCGTCGATCAGCTGGAAGGCAGTGCCGATGCGGCGGCCGTATTCCGCCGCGGCTTCCTCGGTGGCGGCGTCGGCGCCGGCCAGCACGGCGCCCAACTGGGCCGATGCCTCGAACAGCTTGGCGGTCTTGTAGCGGATCACCTGCAGGTAGCGCTCCACCGTGACGTCGGGGTCGTGCATGTTCAGCAGTTGCAGGACCTCGCCTTCGGCGATCACATTGGTGGCATTGGAGAGGATCTCCATGATGCGCATGCTGCCCGCGTCGACCATCATCTGGAAGGCGCGCGAGTAGAGGAAGTCGCCTACCAGCACGCTGGCGGCGTTGCCGAATACCGCATTGGCGGTCTGGCGGCCGCGCCGCAGCTCCGACTCGTCGACCACGTCGTCGTGCAGCAGGGTGGCGGTGTGGATGAACTCGACCACCGCGGCCAGGTCGTGGTGCCGGTTGCCGTCGTAGCCGAAGGCCCGCGCGGACAGCAGCAGGATCACCGGGCGCAGGCGCTTGCCGCCCGCGCTGATGATGTACTCGCCGATCTGCTCGATCAGTGGCACCTCCGATGCGAGGCGCTGGCGGATAACCGAATCAACGGCGCGCATGTCGGCAGCGACCGGGGCAAGCAAGGCAGTGGCGGAAGACTGGGACAAGATGTTCACCGTTACGCAAAACCCGCCGATTATAAGCGATGCGGGTGTATGTATGTCCCCCGGACGGAGGGTGCAGCGGTGCCAGGAAGAGCGCGGCCGTGGCCGCTGCGGCAACCTATAATGCCGGCATGACCCAGCAACATGCCTCCTCAAGCCGCCGCTTGCGCCGCACTGCGCTGTGGGCAGCTTTCGCCGCCCTGGCCGGTTTTCTGCTGTCGGACCTGATCTGACCCAAGCGGGCCGAGAAGTGCCTCAGGCGGCGCCGGACGCCGCCGGGCAGGCTATGTGCCTGTTTTCTTTGTACTTTTCCCGGCTTTGGTATAGAATCGTGGGTTTCCTCCGGCCGCTTTGTGTTGTCTGCGGGTGCGCTGGCGGGAGATAACCGGGCCAATTGGGCCGTCCGGCTTGTCTGTTTTCCTTGCTTGCGGCTGATCCCAGGATCGGTGGCGGCGGGATGAAACGGACGCAAGGGCGCGCCGGCGTTGGTTTTCGGCGTTTTATTTCACATCGAGAGGTTCGACAATGTACGCGGTCGTAAAAACCGGCGGCAAGCAATATAAGGTTGCTGCTGGCGAAAAACTTAAAGTAGAACAGATACCGGCAGACATTGGCGCAGAAATCACGCTCGACCAGGTGCTCGCAGTGGGCGCAGGCGACCAAATCAAGTTTGGTACGCCGCTGGTTAGCGGGGCTTCCGTCAAGGCTACCGTTATCTCCCAAGGTCGTCACGATAAGGTGAAGATCTTCAAGATGCGCCGTCGCAAGCACTATCAAAAGCGTCAAGGCCATCGTCAAAATTACACCGAGCTGCGCATCGAAGCGATCGTTGCCTGAGCCCTCGCTCAGTCCTCATCGAAATCGAATTCAAGCGTACCTAGGTAAAGTAAAGCGACAGGAGTTAGTCATGGCACAGAAAAAGGGCGGCGGTTCCACACGGAACGGCCGCGATTCCGAATCGAAGCGTCTGGGCGTCAAGGTGTTTGGTGGCCAGGCCATTAACGCCGGCAGCATCATCGTGCGTCAGCGCGGTACCCGCGTGCACCCGGGCGAGAACGTTGGCATTGGCAAGGATCACACCCTCTTTGCCCTGGTCGACGGTCACGTGCAGTTCGCCGTCAAGGGCGCTGCCAAGAAGCAGCAGGTCAGCGTCGTTCCGGCAGTCTGATCACAGCCTTTGCAGCATGAAGGCCCCGCAGTACTTGCGGGGCTTTTTCGTTTCTGGCGACAATATCAGTGTCGCCATCCGCCGAGCGCGCGGTCCCGCCATCCTGGCCGGGCACGCGCTGCGGCCGCTCCACCTCGGAAGGTCATCATGAAGTTCATCGACGAAGCCAGAATTGAAGTCATCGCCGGCAACGGCGGCAATGGCAGCGCATCGATGCGGCGCGAGAAATTTGTGCCCTTCGGTGGCCCGGACGGTGGCGACGGCGGCGACGGCGGCAGCGTCTATGCGGTGGCAGACCGCAACATCAATACCCTGATCGACTTCCGCTATGCCAAGAAGCATGTGGCGCGCAACGGCGAGAACGGCCGCGGCGCCGACTGCTACGGCGCGGGCGGCGAGGACGTGAAGCTGCGCATGCCGGTCGGCACGCAGATCCTGGACATGGATTCCGGCGACCTGATCGCCGACCTGACCGAGCATGGGCAGACCGTCTGCCTGGCCCAGGGTGGCCTGGGCGGCTGGGGCAACCTGCACTTCAAGTCCAGTACCAACCGCGCGCCGCGCCAGCAGGTGGACGGCAAGCCCGGCGAGCGCCGCATGATCAAGCTGGAGCTGAAGGTGCTGGCCGACGTGGGCCTGCTGGGCATGCCCAATGCCGGCAAGTCGACCTTTATCTCGCACATCTCCAATGCGCGCCCGAAGGTGGCGGACTACCCCTTCACCACGCTGCATCCCAACCTGGGCGTGGTGCGGGTTGATCACGAGCAGTCCTTCGTGGTGGCTGACATCCCCGGCCTGATCGAGGGCGCGGCGGAAGGCGCCGGGCTGGGCCACCAGTTCCTGCGTCACTTGCAGCGCACGGGGCTGCTGCTGCATATCGTCGACCTGGCGCCGTTCGACGAAAGCGTGGATCCGGTGGCCGAAGCCCGCGCCATCGTCAACGAGCTGAAGAAGTACGACGAAAGCCTTTACGAAAAACCGCGCTGGCTGGTGCTCAACAAGCTGGACGTGGTGCCTGACGAAGAGCGCGAGGCGCGCGTCAAGGACTTCGTCAAGCGCTACAAGTGGAAGGGCCCGGTGTTCCGCATCTCCGCCCTGACCGGCGAAGGCTGCCGCGAACTGATCTACGCGATCAAGGATCACCTGGCCGCGATCAAGGCCGAGGAAGTCGCCGCGCTGGCGGAGCCGGACATCCGCCTGGATGAGCGGCTGCACAACGTCGACCAGTCCGGCGGCGAGCAAAACTAAGCCGGGGGCCAGACAGGCCGCCCGGCAGCAGGGCGAGACGATGCGCTCGCCCGCCAAAAAACGACAGTACCCAGCAGACAGGATTCTCTTCATGCAATCGGTCATCGCCCAGGCAAAACGTATCGTCGTCAAGGTTGGGTCCAGCCTGGTGACCAACGACGGCAAGGGTCTCGATCACGAGGCCATCGCCCGATGGGCGGCGCAGATCGCCAAGCTGCGCATGGCCGGCAAGGAAGTCGTGCTGGTCAGCTCCGGCGCCATTGCCGAGGGCATGCAGCGGCTGGGCTGGGTACGGCGCCCCAAGGAAATCCACGAATTGCAGGCCGCCGCCGCGGTGGGCCAGATGGGCCTGGCCCAGGTCTACGAGAGCCAGTTCGGCCGCTACGGCATCCGCACCGCCCAGGTCCTGCTGACCCACGCCGACCTGGCTGACCGCGAGCGCTACCTCAATGCGCGCTCGACCCTGCTGACCCTGCTGTCGCTAGGCGTCGTGCCCATCATCAACGAGAACGACACCGTGGTCACCGACGAAATCAAGTTCGGCGACAATGACACTCTGGGCGCCCTGGTCACCAACCTGATCGAAGGCGATGCGCTGGTGATCCTGACCGACCAGCGTGGCCTCTATACCGCCGATCCGCGTAGCAATCCCCAGGCCGAGTTCGTGGATGAGGCGCTGGCCGGCGCGCTGGAGCTGGAAGCCATGGCCGGCGGCGCCGGCACGTCGATCGGCCGCGGTGGCATGCTGACCAAGATCCTGGCCGCCAAGCGCGCCGCCAAGTCGGGCGCGCACACCGTTATCGCGTCGGGACGCGAAGCCAATGTGCTCGAACGGCTGGCTGGCGGTGAAGGCATCGGCACGCAATTGCTGGCGCCGACCGGACGTCTTACCGCGCGCAAGCAGTGGATGGCGGATCACCTTCAACTGCGAGGGCGGGTGGTGATCGACGCTGGCGCGGTCGACAAACTCACCAGCGGCGGCAAGTCCCTGTTGCCGATCGGCGTGGTGGAAGTGCAGGGCGAGTTCGCGCGCGGCGAAGTCATCGCCTGCATCAATGCCGCCGGGCATGAGGTGGCTCGCGGCATCACCAACTATTCCAGTTCAGAGGCAAAGCTGATCGCGCGCAAGCCGTCGTCCGAGATCGAACGGGTGCTGGGCCACCAGAACGAGCACGAACTGATCCACCGGGACAATCTCGTGCTGGTCTGAATGGCGCGAAGCGCGCACAACAAACAGGGCTGCCCAGGCAGCCCTTTGTGTTTGGTACGGCGCGGTATTACCGCGCCGTACGCATTCTCAGCGCTGGATCGCGCTCTTGCGCGGCGCCTCGCCACGCAAGTCCCTGACGATCTCCTGTGCCGTGCCGGCCGCCCCGCGGCCCTCGCACATGAAATCCTTGGCCAGCGTGCCAGCGTAGTTGTTGCGCGAGATACCGGCCAGTTGGGTCCAGCCTTCGCGGTCGTCGCTGCGGTTGCGCACCCAGTCGGTCGCCCCCTTGGGCAAGGTGGCGTACATCTTGCGCTGCAACGTGTCGCAGCGCACGGCTTCAAAGCTGACGTTGCGCATGCCGCCTGCACCTGTAACGACCGCGGTATAGCGCACCGCGCCATCCGCGCCCACGGACACCGACTTTGCGTCCACCGCGAAATTGAAGTTGCCCGCGGGGCTGACCTCGAACGTGATCAGGTCCGCATCGCGCGGCAACGCCGGCAGCGGGACCTCGACTTCCTTGAAGTCCTTCGGGGCGAAGGGGTCGAGTATGCTCCATTCCTTCTTCGGCGGCGTGTAGTCCTCGGCCTCATCCGCTGGCTGCGGCTGCGGCTTGGGCTTGCTGGCGCAGCCAACCAGTCCGAGGCAGAGGGTCGCCGCCAGCAGACAGGCGGCAGGCAGGCTCGGGCGCAAGCCGCGGCCGGCGAATTCAATCATCGGTACTCCGTTCTGTGGACGCCGGTTCGGCCGGCGAAGTTGGGCCCGGATCGCAGGCCAAGTCCTGATGCGCCAGGGCCGGCACGCTGTCGGGATGTTCGTCCAGCGCCCCGCGGGCATAACCGGAGCGCGCGGATCCGTGCCGGCCATGCGTGCCGTAAGGGCTCAGCGGCGCGCGGGTATTGCGCTGCAGGAAGCGGGACAGCTCGGTCAGCGCCAGTTGATAGACGTCGCGCTTGAACTCGATGACAGCATCGAGCGGGACCCAGTAATGGCTCCAGCGCCAGGCATCGAACTCCGGGTGGTCGGTGGCACGCAGGCGGATGTCGCAATCGCGGCCCGCCATGCGCAACAGGAACCAAATCTGCTTCTGTCCCCTGTAATGGCCGCGGATTTCGCGGCGGATGAACTTGTCCGGCACCTCATAACGCAGCCAGTCGCGCGTGCGACCAACAATCCTGACATGCTCGGGCAGCAGACCGACTTCTTCATGTAGCTCGCGGTACATCGCCTGTTCCGGCGTTTCGCCGTATTTGATGCCGCCTTGCGGAAACTGCCACGAATGTTCGCCGATACGCTTGCCCCAGAACACCTCGTTCCGTGCGTTGATGAGGATGATGCCGACGTTCGGGCGAAAGCCTTCACGATCGAGCATGACTGCACCTCGAATCCTTTAGAATTACGTCGATTATAAAGGAAGCGCGTAATGGGGCTTTGTGCAACGGGGTGCTGGTTTTCCCCGAGCAGAAAGCGCCGCATCAGGCGCACGCGCAATGGATTCGCGCCATCCCGCACCCGGAACCCGCCGGGGCGGGCATGGCCTCACGAGAAAGCAACGGATGAAAGCCTCGCAATTCTTCATTTCCACCCTCAAGGAAGCCCCCTCCGACGCGGAAATCGTGTCGCACAAACTGATGATGCGCGCCGGCATGATCAAGAAGCTCGGCGCGGGCATCTATAACTACATGCCGGTGGGCCTGCGGGTGATCCGCAAGGTGGAGGCCATCGTGCGCGAGGAAATGAACCGCGCCGGAGCGGTCGAGCTGTCGATGCCGGTGATCCAGCCGGCCGAACTGTGGCAGGAAACCGGCCGCTGGGACAAGATGGGCCCGGAACTGCTGCGCCTGAAGGATCGCAACGAGCGCGATTTCGCCGTGCAGCCCACCTCCGAAGAGGTGGTGACGGATATCGCCCGCAGCGAAATTCGCAGCTACAAGCAGCTGCCGGTCAACTTCTACCAGATCCAGACCAAGTTCCGCGACGAGCGTCGGCCGCGCTTCGGCATCATGCGCGGGCGCGAATTCACCATGAAGGACGCCTACTCCTTCGACCGCGACGCGGCCGGGCTGAAGGTCTCCTATGACAAGATGTTCAACGCCTACGTGCGCATCTTCCAGCGGTTTGGCCTGGAATTCCGTGCCGTGGCGGCGGATAACGGCGCCATCGGCGGCTCCGGCTCGCACGAGTTCCATGTGATCGCCGATACCGGCGAAGACGCCATCGTCTATTGCCCCACCTCGGACTACGCCGCCAACATGGAAGCGGCCGAAGCCCTGCCGCTGCTGGCGCAGCGCGCCGCGCCGGCCGAAGACATGGTCAATACGCCCACCCCGGGCAAGGCCAAGTGCGAGCAAGTCGCCGAACTGCTTGGCATTCCGCTGGCACGCACGGTCAAGTCGATCGTGCTGGCCACCGACAGCGAGGCCGGTTCGCAGATCTGGCTGCTGCTGCTGCGCGGCGATCACGAGCTCAACGAGATCAAGGCCACCAAGGTGGCCGGCCTGGCCGAGTTCCGCTTCGCCACCGAGTCGGAGATCGTCGAGGCCTTCGGCACGCCCCCCGGCTACCTCGGCCCGATCAACACCAGGAAGCCCGTCAAGGTAGTGGCCGACCGCACCGTGGCCAATATGAGCGACTTCGTCTGCGGCGCCAACGAAAAGGATTACCACCTGACAGGCGTCAACTGGGGCCGCGACCTGCCCGAGCCGGTGGTGGCCGACCTGCGCAACGTGGTGGCGGGCGATGCCTCGCCGGACGGCAAGGGCACGCTGGAAATCTGCCGTGGCATCGAGGTCGGTCACGTGTTCATGCTCGGCACGCGCTACTCGGAGTCGATGAGCGCCACGTTCCTGGATGAGAACGGCAAGACCCAGCCCATGCAGATGGGCTGCTACGGCATTGGCGTGACCCGTATCCTGGGCGCCGCCATCGAGCAGAACTTCGACGAGCGCGGCATTATCTGGCCGGCAGCGATCGCCCCGTTCGCGGTGGTGATCTGCCCGGTTGGCTACGACCGCTCCGAGGGCGTCAAGGCCGAAGCCGACCGTATCCATGCAGAACTGCTGGCGGCCGGCGTCGACGTGATCCTGGACGATCGCGGCGAGCGCCCCGGCGCCATGTTTGCCGACTGGGAGCTGATTGGCGTGCCGCATCGCGTGGTGGTGGGCGACCGCGGCCTGAAGGAAGGCCGGGTCGAGTATCAGGGCCGCCGCGACGCCGAAGCGACCCAACTGCCGGTCGCGGACGTGGTTGCCCACGTGCGCGGACTGCTGTCCGCCTGAACGCCATGCGCCTCCCGCGCCTGCAGGACCTGACCCCGGAGCGCCGCTTGCGCCTGGCGCGGGCCGGCGCCGGCTTGCTGCTTGCGTTGAGCGCCGCCGCGCACGCGGGGGCGCAAAAGGAGGAGGACCTGGCGGATTCGGTGCGCGGCGCGCTTGCCGCGGCCATCGCCGATAGCCGCCCCCTGCGCCCGGCGTTCGCCACCGGTGGCGAACAGCTGGCGTATATCAAGTGGCTGGAGGAGATGTCGCACCGGCTCGCGGGGCGTATCCCGGAGCCGCAGGTGCGCATCGAACTGATCGAGACCGCCTACTACGAAGCCAAGCGCGCCGGGCTGGAACCGGCGCTGGTGCTCGGTCTGGTGCAGGTCGAGAGCAATTTTCGCAAGTACGCGATCAGCTCGGCCGGCGCCCGCGGGCTGATGCAGGTGATGCCGTTCTGGGTGCGCAGCATCGGCGATGGCGACTCTCGCAAGCTGTTCCACCTGCAGAGCAACCTGCGCTACGGTTGCACCATCCTGCGGCACTATCTCGACCGCGAGCAGGGCGACCTGTTCCTGGCGCTGGGCCGCTACAACGGCAGCCGGGGCCGCCCCGACTACCCCAACGCAGTGCTGGCGGCCTGGAAGCGCTGGCAATACTCCGAAGCCACCGTCACCGTGGCCGGCGATCCCGAAACCGGCACGGCCACCCGCAGCCGCGTGCTGCCGCCAGAAGCGCCGTCGCGCAACCCATTCTCGCCGCAGCGCCTGGCCAACCCCTCATGAGTCATACTCCCGGCACGCCCGGTACCACCGGCAAGGCGGGCTACACCAGTTCCTCCGCGGACCTGGAGCGCTGGCTGCGGCGCCATATCGGGCAAGGCTTCGGCGCCGAGGCGCTGGTGCAGTCGATGTGTCAGTCGGGCTACGACCAGGCCTTCGCACAGGCCACCGTGGCTGCTGCGCTGGCTGCCGCGGCGAGGGCAGAGGCGCGCGGGACCGCAGCCGACACCGCCGCGGAGATGGCGGCCGAGCTTGGCATCGACAAGCCCGCCGGCAATGCTGGCGATTGTGCTGGCGGCAAGGGCCACGCCGGCGCGCAGCCCGGGCGCAACGCGGCCCATCATGCCGGGCGCGAGATTCCCATCCTGTTCACTCTCGCGGCGCCGCGCGTCACCCTGTTCCAGCATTTGCTGACCGATGCCGAGTGCGATGGCCTGGTGGAGCTGGCGCGCGGGCGCCTGGCGCGTTCGCCGGTGATCAACCCCGATACCGGCGACGAGAACCTGATCGACGCGCGCACCAGCCTGGGCGCGATGTTCCAGGTTGGCGAGCATCCGCTGATCGAGCGCATCGAGGACTGCATCGCCGCGGTGACCGGGATTGCGAAGGATCGTGGCGAGGGCTTGCAGATCCTCAACTACAAGCCTGGCGGCGAGTACCAGCCGCATTACGACTATTTCAATCCCCAGCGGCCCGGAGAGGCGCGGCAGCTAAGGGTGGGCGGGCAACGCGTGGCCACCCTGGTGATCTACCTGAACAGCCCGGTAGCCGGCGGTGCCACCGCGTTTCCCAAGCTTGGCCTCGAGGTGGCGCCGGTCAAGGGCAATGCCGTCTATTTCAGCTATCGCAAGTCCGACGGCTCGCTGGATGAGCGCACGCTGCACGCCGGCCTGCCGGTCGAGGCGGGCGAGAAATGGATCGCCACCAAATGGCTGCGCGAGCGGCCGTACCGGAGCGAGTGATGCGCCTCACCGGTGGCCCCGGCAGCGGCGCGGGCACGCAGAAGTCTTGCTACTGGTTCGATCCGGCCATGCCGTATGTCGAAAGCCGACGCGCCAGCGACAGCGGAGCCGCCTACCTGCCGCATACCCATCCCACCCTGTCGATCGGCGCCGTCGATGGCGGCCACAGCATATTCACAACGGAAACCGAGTCCGTGCGGCTCGCAGCAGGCGATGTGGTCGTGATCCCGGCAGGGCAGGTGCACGCCTGCAACCCGGAACCGGATGGGCGCTGGAGCTACCAGATGCTGCACCTGGACCAGGCCTGGGCCGGCGCGGTGCTGGAGGCGCGCGGCGCCGGGCAGGCGTTGCCGGCGGCGCTGGCGCGGGTGCGCGTCACCAGCGCGGCCGACACCTACGCTGGCCTGTGCCGCCTCAACCATGTGCTGTTTTCCGCAGCTTCCATCGCGCAAAAGGAATCCATGCTGGCTGGCTTCGTCGCAGCGGTGTTCGGCTGCGCCGACCGGCGCCAGGTGGTGCGCGCGCCGCGCCCGTCCGGCACGCCCGAAGCTCGCCTGGCTCGCCTCGTAGCGATCCTGCAGGCGCGCCACGCGGAAACGCTGCCGCTGGCCGAACTGGCGCGTGGCGCCGGCATGAGCCGCTACCAGCTGATCCGTGCCTTCCGCGCCGAGGTTGGCATGACGCCGCATGCCTATCAGCTGGACCAACGCATCAACCATGCGCGCCAGTTGCTGCGGGCGGGGCGCCCGCCGAGATCGCCCAGGTGCTGGGCTTTTCCGACCAGAGCCATTTCCAGCGCGCGTTCAAGCAGCGTGTCGCGCTGACGCCGCGCGGCTACCAGCGCCGCGCCGGCTGAGCCGCCGCGCGCAATTTTCTCCAATACGCGCCACTACTTCGCAGCTCACACTTCGTGCCCATCACAAGACACGAAAGGACTGGCGTGGACTTTCCCATCGATTCAGGCTTCGGCCAATTTGCCATGGTGGCGGGCGCGCACTTTCTCGCGCTGCTCAGTCCGGGACCCGATTTCTTCCTGGTGGTGCGCAGCACGCTGGTGCATGGCGTGGGACGTGCCAGCGCGGTATGCCTGGGCATTGCACTCGGCAATGGCGTGTTCATCGGCCTCGCCATTGCGGGCCTGGCCGCCACCCGTACCAGCCAGGGCGTGTTCGCGGTGTTGCAGTGGGCCGGCTGCCTGTACCTGGCCTGGCTCGGCTGGCGGTTGCTGAGCGCCCGCGGCGAGACGCGGATGCCGGGCGCTGACGGCCCGCAGGCGCATGGTGCCGGCCACGCCGCCTACGCAGCGCAACTCGCCACCGGCTTTCTCTCCGCGGTGCTCAACCCCAAGAATGCCTTGTTCTACGCCAGCCTGTTTTCCGTGCTGGCTGGCACGCGCACGCCGCTGCCGGTCCAGCTTGGCTACGGTGCCTGGATGTTCGCCATGGTCTTCGGCTGGGACATCGTGGTGGCCTGGGGCGTGCGCCATCCGCTGGTGCGGGCGCGTTTCGCCCGCTCGGTGCGCGGTGTCGAACGGGTCACCGGTGTCATCCTCTGGGGCATCGCGCTGGCCGTGGCAGTCAATGCGGCGAAACCGTGAAGCAGCTGGATGCGGGGTGCCATTGGTGACACGCAAAGGCGTATCGCCAGTTTTCTGGGTAACTGTACCGGTACTGTACTGTTTTCCGTGACTAGACTGCCATCATTCCCTTTTGTATGCGATGGAGTCAGTCATGGCCGTGCCCCAGCTTGTCGCCGGATCCGGCGTGTTTGCCGCGTTCTGCGCGTTCGCCCTTGTTTCCTCGATCACGCCGGGCCCCAACAACACCATGGTGCTGGCCTCGGGCGTGAACTTCGGTTTCGCCCGCACCGTGCCCCATGTGCTGGGCATCAGCGCCGGTTTCGGCTTGATGGTGGCGGTGGTCGGACTCGGTCTGGGATCGCTGTTCGCGGCTTTGCCGTGGACCTGGCAGGTACTTCGCGTCGTGGCTGCGCTCTATCTCACCTGGCTGGCATGGAAGCTGGCGACGTCGGGCAGCGTGCAGGACCAGGAGGTGGGCAAGCCCATGGGGTTCCTGGCTGCGGCCGCGTTCCAGTGGGTCAATCCCAAGGCGTGGGTGATGGCGGTGGGCGCGTGCAGCACCTACGTGCTGCACGGCAATGTCTGGCTGAACGTGTTGCTGCTGTCGGGGTTGTTCGCCGTGATCAACCTGCCCAGCGTGGCGATGTGGGCGGTGTTCGGCTCGGCCTTGCGGCGCTGGCTGGCGCAGCCGCAGGTGCTGCGCCTGTTCAACGTGGCGATGGCGCTGTTGCTGCTGGCCTCGCTGTGGCCGATCCTTAGCGCAAGGCCCTGATGGTGGGCAGGTTGCGCCAGTAGCCGTGGGCGTCCATGCCGCAGCCGAAGACATAACGCTCCGGCACGGTGAAGCCGCAGAAATCCGGGTGCATGGGTTTGGGTTTCTGCAGCACCTTCTCGCACAGCACGGCCGCGTAGACGGCGGTGGCGCCCATGTCCATGATGCGCTGGCGGATGGCGGCCATGGTCTCGCCTTCGTCCAGGATGTCGTCCAGCACCAGCACCGTACGGCCCTTGACCGACTCGCGAGGCGCCACGCGCCATTGCATCTCGCCGCCCACCGTCTTGTTGTTGTAGCGCGAGAGGTGGATGTAGTCGAATTCCAGCGGGAAGGTCAGCTTGGGCAGCAGCATGCCGGTGAAGACCACCGCGCCGCCCATTACCGACAGCACCAGCGGGAAGGTGTCGCCCATCTTTTCCGTGATTTCGCCGGCCATGCGGTCCAGCGATTCCTGGACGGCTTGCGCGCTGACGATTTCCTCGGAGTTGGCCCACAGTTCGCGGGCCTGTTCGACGGTCATCATGATGTGGATCCTGTCTCTGTCTTGATCTTTTGCGGGTGAAACGGCGGCGCCGGGAAAGGGCACCGCCACGCCGGATGGCTTAGCGGTTGAAGAGTCCCTTCATGCCGCCCTTCATCGCGCCCATCGAGCGCATCATCTTCATCATGCCGCCGCCCTTGAGCTTCTTCATCATGCTCTGCATCTGGTCGAACTGGTTGAGCAGGCGGTTGACTTCCTGCACCGGCACGCCGGCGCCGGTGGCGATGCGGCGCTTGCGGCTGGCCTTGATCAGTTCCGGCTTGGCGCGCTCGGCGGCGGTCATGCTGTTGATGATGCCTTCCATGCGGCGCACCTGCTTTTCGGCCACGTCCATGTTGGCGCCCTGGGCTTGCTGGGCGAACTGCGCCGGCAGCTTGTCCACCAGGCTGCCCAGGCCGCCCATCTTCTTCATCTGGCCGATCTGGGCCTTGAAGTCCTCGAGGTCGAAGTCTCCTGTCTTCTTGATCTTCTTGGCCAGCTTCTCGGCGGCTTCCATGTCCACGCCGCGCTGGGCTTCCTCGACCAGGGCGAGGATGTCGCCCATGCCCAGGATCCGCTGGGCCATGCGATCGGGGTAGAAGGGCTCCAGGCCATCGAGCTTTTCGCCAACGCCGACGAACTTGATCGGACGGCCGGTGATGTGGCGCACCGACAGCGCGGCACCGCCGCGCGCATCGCCGTCCAGCTTGGTCAGCACCACGCCGGTCAGCGGCAGCGCGTCATGGAAGGCACGCGCGGTGTTGACCGCGTCCTGGCCCAGCATGGCGTCGACGACGAACAGGGTTTCGACCGGCTTGATCTCGGCGTGGAGCGCGGCGATTTCCTGCATCATCGCTTCGTCGATGCCCAGGCGGCCTGCCGTATCGACGATCAGCACGTCGTGATAGTGCTTGCGGGCCCAGTCAACCGCCGCGCGGGCGATGTCCACCGGCTTCTGGTCCGGCTCGGAGGGGAAGAAGTCGGCGCCGACCTGCTCGGACACAGTCTTGAGCTGGGCGATAGCGGCGGGACGGTACACGTCGCACGACACCGTCAGCACTTTCTTCTTCTTGTTTTCCTTGAGCCACTTGGCCAGCTTGCCCACGGTGGTGGTCTTGCCCGCGCCCTGCAGGCCGGCCATCAGGATGATGGCGGGCGGCTGCACCGCCAGGTTCAGCTCGCCGCTCTTGTCGCCGGCGGCCAGGCTTTCCTCGCCACCGATGACGGCGGTCAGCTCGCGCTGCACCACGCCCACCAGGGCCTGGCCCGGTGTCAGGCTGGACACCACGTCTTCGCCGAGTGCCTTTGCCTTCACGCGGGCGATGAATTCGCGCACGACGGGCAGGGCGACGTCAGCCTCCAGCATGGCCAGGCGTACCTCGCGCAGCATTTCGGCGGTATTGGCTTCGGTCAGGCGAGCCTCGCCGCGCATGGTCTTTACGACCCGCGCCAGGCGTTGAGTGAGATTGTCCAGCATGGCAGAAGTCCGGGGGATAGGGCTTGATCGAGGCTTGTGCGGGCTCGGGACCCGGCTCAAGCGGGGCGCCACCGGGACGGGGCGCTAAGGTAAACTGTGCAAATGGCCATTGTACTGTATGCCTTGACGGCACTTCTCTATTGCGGCCTGGCCTATCACGGCTGGGCGACGCGCAACCCGCAGCTATCGGCTGCCGGCGCCGGCGGCGCCATCGGGGGCGCGGCGACCACCGTGCTGCTGCAGGGCGGCGGGGGCGCCGGCGGGCGCGGCGAGGACCGCCCGGCCTGGTGGCATGTGCTGATGCTGGCCGCGGTGGCAAGCCACGGCCTGCTGCTGCACGAAACCATTTTCCCGGCCGACCGCATGGTGTTCGGCTTTGCCTTCGCGCTGTCGGCCATGTTGTGGCTGGGCGTGGGCATCTACTGGATCGAGAGCTTCTTCTTCTCGCTGGCCGGCCTCGGCCTGATCGTGATCCCGGTGGCGATGCTGGCCAGCCTGATGCCGCTGGCCTTTCCCGGTGCGCAGATCCTGGGCTATGCGGCGCGGCCGTTGTTCAAGCTGCACTTCATCATCGCCAACGTGGCCTACGGCCTGTTCACGCTGGCGGCCTTCCATGCTTTCCTGATGCTGCTGGCCGAACGCCGCCTGCACGGTTTCAACCGCTCGCCCCAGATCGGCCAGGCCAGCGAGCCGGCGCAATGGATAGGCCGCTGGCTGGACCTGCTGCCGCCGTTGCTGACGCTCGAAAAACTGCTGTTCCGCCTGATCGGCGCCGGCTTCGTGCTGCTGACGCTGACGATCCTGTCGGGCCTGCTGTTCTCCGAGCAACTGTTCGGGCGGGCCTTCCGGCTCGATCACAAGACCGTCTTCGCGCTGCTGTCGTGGGCGATGTTCGCCGGCATCCTGGCCGGACGTACCTTTTATGGCTGGCGCGGGCGCACCGCGCTGCGCTGGGTGATCGCATCCTTCGGCATCTTGCTGCTGGCCTATGTCGGCAGCCGCTTCGTCATCGAAGTCATCCTGCACCGACTCTGAGGCCGGCATGGCACGCATCTTCCTGGTCCTGGCCGTGGTGCTGGGCTTCTTCTGGTGGCTTCGCCAGCGCGCCGAGGCGCGCCAGCGGGAGGATCGCGCCGCCCGGCATGGTTCCGCGCAAGGGTCGCAAGCCCGCACCCAGCCCGCGCAGGAACCCATGGTGCAGTGCGCGCAATGCGGCGTGCACCTGCCGCTGGGCGAAGCGATCGCCTATCGCGGCCTGCACTACTGCCGGCGCGCCCACCTGCCGGCCGACAGCGATCCGGACGGCCCGGCCGCATGAACGGAAGCGCCTCATTCTTGTCCCGCCTGAATGCCTGGCGCGGCGTCATCGCGATGTGGCGCCAGCCGGAGCCTCCCGATTTCCACTGGCGCCTGCTGCGCTATTTCAGCTGGACGCGGCTGGCGGTGGCCGTGCTGCTGCTGGGCTACACCTGGCTGCCGGCGCAGCGCGCCGATACCGAGCGGGCCGGGCAGGGGCTGGGCAATGGCTTGGCCGCGCTGCCCCTGTCCGTGCCTTATGTCGGGGTGGCGCTGGCGATGGTGATCGCGACGCTGTGGTGGCGCCACGGTTTTCACCTGCGGGTGCGCTTCCAGGTGCTGGCCGACCTTGTCCTGCTGGGCCTGATCTTTTACGCGCAGGGCCACCGCGGCGAGGGGGTGGCCATGATCTTCCTGCTGCCGGCGTTGCAGGCCGGCGCGCTCACCAGCCTGTTGTTCGCGCTATTCACCGCGGCGGTCTCGGCGCTGGTGGTGATGAGCGCCCCCTTCGCGCAGACCCTGCTGCTGCGCCAGGCGGACACTGGCCTGCTGGGCTCGGGTCTGTATGGCCTGGTCTTCATGATCGCGGCCTCGCTGATGTACCTGCTGGCCAACCGCCAGCTTGCGCAGGAGCGGCTGGCGCTGGCGCGCGAGCAGGAGCTGCGCCTGCAGCAACTGGTCAACCGGCTGATGGTCAACGACATGCAGGATGGCGTGATGCTGCTGCGCGCCAACGGCGTGGTGGTGGCGGCCAACCCGGCCGCGGTGGTGCTGTTGGGCGTGCAGCCCGCCGAACGGGGCAAGCAGACGTCCTCGCCGGCCACCGGGCGTGACGCGCTGTTCGACCTGCGCCAGATTCCCCGCCTGCAGCCGCTGATGGAGATGCTGCGCGACTGGGTGCGCAGCAAGGATGACGCGCCGCGCATCCTGCAATTGCTACCGCTGCCTTCGCGGCCCTCCTCGGGCCAGGGCCCCATCCTGCATACGCGGCTGCGGCTGCGCTTCCTGCTGCCGGGGCTGGCCAGCCTGCGCTCGACCTTTGCTTCCTCGCTGTCGGTCTCACTCGGGGCGCAGAACGCCATGAACACCGGCACCTGGAACGACCTGTCGCCCGAGGCGGCGGCGCGGCTGCGCCTGGCCATCGCGCAGAGCGAGGCCATGGCCTGGCGCCCGGAGGACGAGGCCCTGCTGCGCAGCGAGATGCGCGATACGGTGCTGGTCCACATCGAGAGCTGGGAACGCATCGCCGAGCAGGTGCAACAGGAAAAACTGGCCGCCATGGGGCGGCTGGTGGCGAGCGTGGCGCACCAGATCCGCAATCCGCTGGCGGCCATCAGCCAGGCCAGCGAACTGCTGGCCGAGACCAGCCGCCGGGGCGTGCGTCCCGGCGAGGCGGGGCGGCCCGAAGGCGATGTGGATGCCCGGCTGCTGCGCATCATCCACGACAATGTGCGCCGGCTCGACCAGGTGGTGTCGGACGTGCTGCAGATGTCGCGCCGCCCGCGCACCGAGCGCTCCGCCGTGGACCTGAACCAGGCCCTGCCCGAGATCGTCGGCCGCTGGCGGCTGGAGATGCGTTCGCGCTCCGCCAACGACGATCCGGTGGGCGCGCGGCGCGTGCCGCGGCCGGCGGAAATCAACGCCAATGCCGTGCGGCTCACGGTGGATGTGGCGCGCCCGGTCATCTTCGATCCGTCGCAGCTGCAGCAGGTGCTTGGCAACCTGCTCGACAACGCCTGGCGCTATTGCAGCCGCCTGCCCGGCGCGATCCGGCTGCTGGCCCACGCGCTGGACCAGCACCACGTCGAGCTGATCATCTGGAACGATGGCGTCGAGGTGTCGCGCGAGCACCAGCGCACGCTGTTCGAGCCATTCTTTACCAGCAACGCCCAGGGCACCGGCCTGGGCCTGTTCATGGCGCGCGAGCTATGCGGCGCCAACGACGCCCAGGTACGCTACGGTACGATTTCGCTTGACGCGCTGCTGGCGCAGACCGGCATGCTGGCGCCCGCGGCACGCGATACACTGCCGGCCAAGGCCTTTGTCCTGACCCTGCGCATCGACGCGCCGGACAACGCGGGCGGCTGAGCCGCGCTGCCGCCGCCGCGAACGGTTGGCCAGACCGTCAGCCAGGCCGCCGCGCGCCAATGCACCGATTCCACTTCGCCAGACCGCCAGACGCAGACCCATGCCCCTCAAGACGCCAGGCCCCGATCCGATTCTCGTCATCGACGACGAGGCCGACCTGCGAGAACTGCTCGATATCTCGATCCGCCGCATGGGCCACGACGTGGTGCTGGCTGGCTCGCTGGCGGAGGCGCGCCAGCAGCTTGCCGCGCGCCGTTATAGCCTGGTGCTGACCGACATGCGGCTCGGCGACGGGCTTGGCATCGATATCGTGCGCCAGCTATCAAGTGCGCCGGAACGGGTGCCGGTCGCCGTGATCACCGCCTACGGCAGCGCCGACAACGCCGTGGAGGCGCTCAAGGCCGGCGCGTTCGACTATATCGCCAAGCCGGTCTCGCTGGACCAGCTGCGCAGCCTGATCCTCAATGCGCTGGGACGCCAGCAGCGTGACGGCGCCGAGGGCGCCGGCGCGGCCGTGCGGGAGAGCGCGGACCGCGCGGCCAGCCTGCTGCCGGGCCATTCGCCGGCCATGCATGAGGTGCGCCGCTCGCTGTCCCGGCTGGCGCGCAGCATGGCGCCGATCGTGATCAGCGGCGAGTCCGGCAGCGGCAAGGAGCGCGCCGCGCGCGCCATCCACGCGGTGAGCGCGCGCGCCGCGCATCCCTTTATCGCGGTCAATTGCGGCGCCATCCCCGAAACCCTGATGGAATCGGAGTTCTTCGGCCATGTGAAGGGGGCCTTCACGGGCGCCGACGCCGAGCGCGGCGGTTTCTTCCAGGCCGCCAACGGCGGCACGCTGCTGCTCGACGAAGTGGCCGATCTGCCGCTGGCGATGCAGGTCAAGCTGCTGCGCGTGCTGCAGGAGCGGCGCGTGCGCAAGATCGGCGCGAGCCGCGAAGAGAGCGTGGACGTACGGGTGCTGTGCGCCAGCCACAAGGATCTCTCCGCGATGGTCGCGTCCGGCCAGTTCCGCCAGGATCTGTTCTACCGGCTCAACGTGCTGGCGCTGCGCGTGCCGACGCTGCGCGAACGGCACGAGGATATCCCGGTGCTGGCGGGAGCCATCCTGGAGCACCTGGCGGTGCGCTACGGCGATCCCCATCCCAAGCGGCTTTCGGCGGCCGCGCTGCAACGCCTGTCCAACTATTCGTTCCCCGGTAACGTGCGCGAACTAGAGAACCTGCTGGAGCGGGCCTATGCCTTCGCGGAAGGCGAAAGCATCGAGGTGGACGACCTTGGCCCGCTGGATGCGGGCACGGGGTATTCGGCCGTGCCGCGCCCGCCTGCCTCTGTGTCTTCGGCGGACGCGGCGCCCTGGGCGGCGCCTGTTGCCTACCCAGGGGCCGGCGCGCCACCGCCGCTGCCAGCTGCGCCGGCAGCGCCGTCCGGTCTCCGGCCCGATCTCCAGCCTGAAGCGTCGCCGGAATCCCGATCCGGCGTGCACGCGGCTGCGCTTTCGCAGCCCGCTGCGCCAAGCCTGGGCGATGGGGCGGGAGCGGCTTGCCGCGCGACATTCCCGATCGACCTGACCGGCTGCCTGGAAGCGCTTGAGCGCGACCTGATCCAGCAGGCGCTGCAGCAGACCGGTTTCAACCGCACTGCCGCCGCGCCGCTGCTGGGCCTGAGTTTCCGGCAATTGCGCTACCGCATCCAGCAACTTGGCATCCGCGAGGGCCGCGACGATGCGGCCGACGGTGCCGACGCCAGCGAAGCGATGCGCGACGGCCCGATGGGTGGGCTGCTGGCCGCCGATGGAGAGCGCGATGCCTGAGCACGACAATGGCAAGATCGCGTCCGGGCCTGGATTCCACCCGGATCCGGCCGGCTGGGTGCCCGCGGCGCGCCGCGTACCGTCGCCCAACTTCGACGCCCGGCCCGCGCACATGCCGGTCGACCTGGTGGTGATCCACAATATCAGCCTGCCGCCGGGGCAGTTCGGCAGCGGCGATATCGAGGCCTTCTTCCAGAACCGCCTCGACCCGTCCCGCCATCCTTTCTTCGCGACGATCCATCAGGTGCGGGTTTCGGCGCATTTCCTGGTGACGCGGGAGGGCGAACTGGTCCAGTTCGTTTCCTGCCTGGACCGTGCCTGGCATGCCGGCCAGTCCGAGTTCTTCGGCCGGCCGCGTTGCAATGACTTTTCCATCGGCATCGAAATCGAAGGCAGCGACGACCAGCCTTTCGCGTTGGCCCAATACCACACCACCTCCGCACTGGTGCGTGCCCTGCTCGGCGCTTATCCGGTGCGCGCGGTGGCGGGGCACAGCGATATCGCACCCGGACGCAAGACCGATCCCGGCCCGCATTTCGACTGGGCCGGCTTTGCCGCCGCCGCTGGCGTGGCTCCGGGGCAGTTGCCCTACCGCAAAGACCAGCCTTGAAGCAAGCCTCAATTGCGGGGCCTAGGGGATAGCGTGGATATGGGGAAAACCCTGATAAAGTCCGCGCCTATCGGAGCTGCCAGCCCAATCAAAAAAATTTCGCGTCACAGTGCGGTAACGCACCGTCGGGCGGGATCCCTTGAGTCGCTTGGGCTGGCGGGTATGGCGCAGCGCCGCATGCTGCGCCCGCACCAGAATTCGCGCCAAAAAAGCGCTTGTCAAGACTGGTGAATCCGCTCCGTTTCACTATACTTAGTCCAGTTTTTCGCATCGACCACTAGATCTAGTGGTGCTTTCGGGGAGCCGGCCTAGGTGTGCAGTTTCCGCCGCAACAATGGCTGCGGTCCGCCGAAGGGCCGGCGCATCACAAGAGTCCCAGCAGAATCCAGCAATAGCAGCGTGCCCTCCCGGGTAAGACCGGCCGGCGTGTCAGAGCCTTTTTGCGCATTTTGCCCGGGACTCTTTGTCACTCATAAAACACGGGTCAGAACAGGAGTTCCTCATGCAGACAGCCCAGAACGACATTTCCACCGGCGCCGCCGCCGCCGGTGCAGCAGCGAATCCGCAGTCGAGCCCCGCTACTGCCGGCGCTGGCAGCTACCAGGATTACAAGATCATCCGCCGCAACGGCGCCGTTGTGGCGTTCGAGCCGAGCAAGATCTCGGTTGCGGTGACGAAGGCCTTCCTCGCCGTCAACGGCGGGCAGGGTGCCGCTTCGGCGCGTGTGCGCGAAGTGGTCGAGCAAGTGACCCAGAACGTGGTCCGCGCCCTGCTGCGCAGCCGCCCCAACGGCGGCACCTTCCATATCGAGGACGTGCAGGATCACGTGGAACTGGCGCTGATGCGCTCGGGCGAGCATGAAGTGGCCCGATCCTATGTGCTGTACCGTGAAAAGCGCACCCAGGAGCGCGCCCAGGCCAATGCCCAGGCAGTCGCCCGCGTGCAGGAAGGCGGCGTCACGTTCAACGTGACCGATGGCGGCGTGGCCCGCGTGCTGGACCTGAACGCGCTGCATGGCCTTATCGACAACGCCTGCTCGGGCCTTGGCGACGCCGTGAGCGCCGAGCCGATCCTGAAGGAAACACTGAAGAACCTGTACGACGGCGTGCCGATGACCCAGGTCTACGACTCCGCCATCCTGGCCGCGCGTACCCTGATCGAGAAGGACCCGGCATACAGCCAGGTCACCGCGCGTATCCTGCTGCACACCATCCGCAAGGAAATCCTGGGCGCCGAAGTCACCCAGACCGAAATGGTGTCGCGCTACGCCGAATACTTCCCCAAGTTCATCGCCCGCGGCATCGAAGCCGAGCTGCTGGACGAGAAGCTGGCCACCTATGACCTGGCCCGCCTGGGCGCGGCACTGGACGCCCAGCGCGACTTCCAGTTCAACTACCTGGGCCTGCAGACCCTGTACGACCGCTACTTCCTGCACATCGACGAAACCCGCATCGAAATGCCGCAGGCATTCTTCATGCGTGTGGCGATGGGCCTGGCGCTGGGCGAGAAGGACCGCGAAGCACGCGCCATCGAGTTCTACCAGCTGCTGTCGTCGTTCGACTTCATGTCGTCCACGCCGACCCTGTTCAACTCGGGCACCCGGCGCTCGCAGCTGTCGTCGTGCTACCTGACCACCGTGTCGGACGACCTGGAAGGCATCTACGAAGCGCTGAAGGAAAACGCGCTGCTGTCGAAGTTCGCCGGCGGCCTGGGCAACGACTGGACCAACGTGCGCGCCCTCGGCTCGCACATCAAGGGCACCAACGGCAAGTCGCAAGGCGTGGTGCCGTTCCTGAAGGTGGTGAACGACACCGCCGTGGCGGTCAACCAGGGCGGCAAGCGCAAGGGCGCGGTCTGCGCCTACCTGGAAACCTGGCACCTGGACATCGAGGAATTCCTCGAGCTGCGCAAGAACACCGGCGATGACCGCCGCCGCACCCACGACATGAACACGGCGAACTGGATTCCCGACCTGTTCATGAAGCGCGTGATGGAAGGCGGCGAGTGGACCCTGTTCTCGCCCGCCACCTGCCCGGACCTGCACGACCTGGTCGGCAAGGCCTTCGAGACCGCTTACCTGGGCTATGAAGCCAAGGCCGCCAATGGCGAGCTGAAGCTGTTCAAGAAGGTCCCCGCCATGCAGCTGTGGCGCAAGATGCTGGGCATGCTGTTCGAGACCGGCCATCCCTGGATCACCTTCAAGGATCCTTGCAACATCCGCAGCCCGCAGCAGCACGTGGGCGTGGTGCACAGCTCCAACCTGTGCACGGAAATCACGCTCAACACCAACGACAGCGAAATCGCCGTGTGCAACCTGGGTTCGGTGAACCTGGTTGCCCACCTGAAGCAGCAGGCCGACGGCACCCAGGTGCTCGACCACGCCAAGCTCGAGAAGACCATCCGCACCGCGATGCGCATGCTCGACAACGTGATCGACATCAACTACTACGCCGTCGAGAAGGCCCGCAACTCCAACCTGCGCCACCGTCCGGTCGGCATGGGCATCATGGGCTTCCAGGACTGCCTGCACATGCTGCGCCTGCCGTACGCCAGCGACGCCGCCGTGCAGTTCGCCGACACCTCGATGGAAGCGGTGTGCTACTACGCCTACCGCGCCTCCAGCGAGCTGGCCGAGGAACGCGGCCGCTACAGCACCTATGAAGGCTCGCTGTGGGATCGCGGCATCCTGCCGCAGGACTCGCTCAAGCTGCTGGCCGAAGAGCGCGGCGGCTACCTGGAAGTGGATCACTCCTCGACCATGGACTGGGACAGCCTGCGCGCGCGCATCAAGCAGCACGGCATGCGCAACTCGAACTGCATCGCGATCGCGCCGACGGCAACGATCTCGAACATCATCGGCGTGTCGGCCTGCATCGAACCGACCTTCCAGAACCTGTACGTCAAGTCCAACCTGTCGGGCGAGTTCACGGTGGTCAACGACTACCTGGTGCGCGACCTGAAGGCGCGAGGCTTGTGGGACGAAGTGATGGTCGCCGACCTGAAGTATTTCGACGGCAAGCTGGCCCGCATCGACCGCATCCCGCAAGACCTGCGCGATATCTACGCAACGGCCTTCGAAGTCGAGCCGAGCTGGCTGGTGGAAGCCGCCAGCCGCCGCCAGAAGTGGATCGACCAGGCTCAGTCGCTGAACATCTACATGGCCGGCGCCTCGGGCAAGAAGCTGGACGACACCTATAAGCTGGCCTGGCTGCGCGGCCTGAAGACCACGTACTACCTGCGCACGATGGCAGCCACCCACGTGGAGAAATCCACCGTGTCGCGCGGCTCGCTGAATGCCGTGTCGTCGGGTAGCGACGGTGGCATCGGCGCCGCCGGTATCGACCAGGCCGCCGCCTCCGCACCGGCCATGCCGGAAGCCGAAGGCGCGGTCTGCACGATGCGCCCGGGCGACGCTGGCTTCGACGAGTGCGAAGCCTGCCAGTAAGTCATTACCTGCCGGCCCCCTCGCCGCGCCGCTGCGCCGCGAGGGCCACGGCAAACCAAAGCATTCCACGGAGAACCACACCATGCTGAGCTGGGACGACGACGTTCAAGCCACCCCGCAGGCTGCCCCGCAGCCCGCGCCGAATCCCACCGCCACGCCTGCCGCCGCACGCTCTGTCGACCAGCACGGCGTGCTGCCGCCGGCCGCCACGCAGCCGGCCGGCACGGGTATCCTCGGCAACCTGCCGGCGTCCGACGCGCCGACGGACCGCCGCGTGAATGCCGCCGACAAGCGCGTCATCAACGGCTCGACCGACGTCAACCAGCTGGTGCCGTTCAAGTACAAGTGGGCCTGGGAAAAATACCTGGCCGGCTGCGCCAACCACTGGATGCCGCAGGAAATCAACATGTCGCGCGACATCGCGCTGTGGAAGGACCCGAACGGCCTGACCGAAGACGAGCGCCGCATCATCAAGCGCAACCTCGGCTTCTTCGTCACCGCCGACTCACTGGCCGCCAACAACATCGTGCTGGGCACCTACCGCCAGATCACCGCGCCGGAATGCCGCCAGTACCTGCTGCGCCAGGCCTTCGAGGAAGCGATCCACACGCACGCCTACCAGTACATAGTGGAATCGCTCGGCCTCAACGAAGCCGAGATCTTCAACGCGTATCACGAAGTGCAGTCGATCCGCGACAAGGACGAGTTCCTGATCCCGTTCATCGACACGCTGACCGACCCGGCCTTCAAGACCGGCACGCCGGAGAACGACCAGAAGCTGCTCAAGTCGCTGATCGTGTTCGCCTGCATCATGGAAGGCCTGTTCTTCTACGTGGGCTTCACGCAGATCCTGGCGATGGGCCGCCAGAACAAGATGACCGGCGCCGCCGAGCAGTACCAGTACATCCTGCGCGACGAATCGCTGCACTGCAATTTCGGCATCGACCTGATCAACCAGATCAAGCTCGAGAACCCGCACCTGTGGACCGCCGAGTTCAAGGAAGAGATCACCGCGCTGTTCAGGAAGGCCGTGGACCTCGAATACCGCTACGCCGAGGACACCATGCCGCGCGGCGTGCTGGGCCTGAACGCGCCGATGTTCAAGGGTTACCTGCGCTTCATCTGCAACCGCCGCTGCCAGCAGATCGGCCTGGAGCAGTTGTTCCCGAACGAGGAAAACCCGTTCCCGTGGATGAGCGAGATGATCGACCTGAAGAAGGAACGCAACTTCTTCGAGACGCGTGTGATCGAGTATCAGACGGGTGGGGCGTTGTCCTGGGATTGAGAGTCGTCGTCGTTGTCATGTTGTTGTCGCGCGCGGCATGGCGTGACGCATGAACAAAAAAGCTCCTTCGGGAGCTTTTTTGTTTTGGTGCCGCATCAGGATGAAGACTACCCGTCGATCCGTGCCAACGCCTCTTCAATCGCCCCCGCATCACCCGGCCGCACCAGCCGCGCGACCTCCAGGCCATCGCGCATAAACACCAGCGTGGGCCACAGCCTGACCCTGAACGAGCGGCCCAGCGGCTTGCCGCTGCCGTCCTCGATCTTGATGTGCCGGACTGCCGGATGGGCGTTCATCGCGCTGGCCAGGTGGGGCTGGGCCCGCACGCAGTGGCCGCACCACGGTGCGCCGAATTCGATCACGGCCGCCCCTTTCATCTCGTCGATCTCGGCCCGCGCCGGTTCGCGCGCAGCGTACACATCGGTCATCGTCATAGTCAGTCCTCTCGTCTGCCGGATCTCCGTTTGCGAATTGTAATTCTTGCGAACGCGGCATCGCACTGCCGACTGCCAGCCGATTGGGCAATGCCACTGGCTACCTCTAAATCCCCGACATTGGCTATTGCCCCTGCGCGCTCCGCCTCCTAGGCTGGATTGTCCTGACGGACTCCCACAAAAACCAAGGAGCGTGACCATGTCATTCCCGCTTGTCCCCAACGGAACCCTGATTACCCCGACCGCCGAAGAAGGCCGCCAGCTGGCCGTGAAAATGGCACGGCTGATCATCAAGGCGACCCAGCCCGACGACCAAGTCCGCGAAACGCTGCGGGCCGTCTACGCCAACGACGCGACCATGCTGCTGCAGGTCGGGCAGATCGTCGCAACGGAGTTTGCGACCATCGCCGCCGCGAACAATTACTGGCGCGGCTGAGCGCGGGCGTCAGGCCTGCGTGGCCTGCGGTACATCTGCCTCGGCCGGCTTGCGCCAGCGCACCGTGGCCAGCAGCGATGCCGCGACGATCAGGCCACCGCCGGTCCATGCGGTGGCCGAGATCCTTTCCCCCAGCCACAAGCTTGCGAACAGGGCGCCAAACGCGGGTTCGCTGCCCATCAGCAGGGCCACGCGCGTGGGGCTGCTGCGCTTGATGGCGTAGTTCTGCGCGAAGAATGCGAACAGCGTGCAGGCGATCACCAGGTACAGCACCGTGGCCCAGAATGCCCCGTGGCCGGAGAGCGACGGGATGGGTTGCCACTGGGCGGGCATCAGGACCAGCGCCAGGGCCGCGCTGCCTGCAGCCACCACGCCCGCTTGCACCGCCGTCATCGTCAGCGCCGGCATCGGCGCCGCGCGCATCACTCGCTTGGTCGCGCACACCATCAGCGCCCGCAACACCGCGGCGGCCAGGATCAGTCCATCGCCGGGATTGAGGATGAACTCGCCGTCGCCGGCCAGCAGCCACGCGCCCATCAGCGAGAGCGCCACCGCCGCCCATTCGATGGCGCCCGGCCTGCGCTTGAGCAGCAGCCATTCGACCAGCGGCGTCAGCACCACGCACAAGCTGATCAGGAAGGCGGCGTTGGATGCGCGCGTGAGCAGCACGCCAAACGTCTCGCACAGGAAGATGGCCAGCAGCAGCACCCCGGTGCCCAGCACGGCGCGCATCGTGGCGGCGTCGGCATGGCGCAGCCTGGCCAGCGTGGGCGACAACACCAGGAAGGTGATGCCAAAGCGCAACGCCAGCAGGCCCAGTACGGGATAAAACACGAGCGCGCTCTTGACCACGCCGTAGCTGCTGCCCCAGACCACGGCAACCGCGAGCAGCATCAGGTCGGACAGCAAGAGCAAGCGTTTTTGAGCAGGCATGGCGGTTCTCCGGCGATGGGTCCCGCATTGTCGAACTTTGCATCCACGGTGATAATGGGGTCGACGTGCAAAGCCTTTATGTCGCAAATGCATTAATCCGGCGGGCCGGCCGCGATCAAGCCATATGAACCCAACCGAACTTTTCGCCTTGCTGCCCGACATGGCGGTGTTTGCGCGCGTTGTCGATGCGGGCAATTTTTCGGTCGCCGCGCGCCAGCTCGGCAGTACGCCTTCCACGGTCAGCCGCCAGATCAAGCGCCTGGAGGAAGCCCTGGCGACCCGCCTGCTGGAACGCTCGACCCGCAAGGTGCGCGTAACGGAGTCGGGTGCGCAGGTGTACCGGTACTGCCGCGACGTGGTGTGCGCCGCGTCGGGGGCGATGGATGCGGCCGGTCACCTGGTGGGCCGGCCGCAAGGCCGGGTCAGCGTGAGCGCGCCGACCGCGTTTGCGAAGACGGTGATCCATCCGCTCGTGCCGGGTTTCCTGCGCGCGTACACGGAGATCGATCTCCAGTTGCTGTTCACCGACCACGAGGT
Organism: Cupriavidus sp. F041; assembly: GCF_057814235.1. Lineage (NCBI taxonomy): Bacteria > Pseudomonadati > Pseudomonadota > Betaproteobacteria > Burkholderiales > Burkholderiaceae > Cupriavidus > Cupriavidus sp. F041. The sequence continues at coordinate 3,593,195 of NZ_JBVASY010000002.1, read as the reverse complement.
CAATCCGCTCGATGACGACCTTGACCTCGTGATCCGCCTGACCGGGCACCCGCCGCCCGGCCTTGCGGGCCGGCGCCTGGGCACGGTGCGCTGGGTGCTGTGCGCCTCGCCGGCTTACCTGCGCGCACGCGGCACGCCGGCGCATCCGCGCGAGCTTGCGCAGCACGATTGCCTTTACCTTGGCGAAACCGCCGACGACAACCGCTGGCGGTTTCGCAGGGACACCGAGACGCAGACCGTGGAGGTGCGGGGGCGCTATATCGCGAACCACGCCGGCGCGCGGCTTGAGGCGGCGCAGCAGGGCTTCGGCGTCGCCAACCTGCCGGATTTCGCCGCGGCCGGCGCGCTGCAGCGTGGCGAACTGGTGCAGGTGCTGGCCGACTGGGAGCTGCAGGCGCGCGCCTATGTGGGTACGGTATGGCTGCTATATCCGCCCAATCGCTTTTTGCCACCGAAGGTGCGGGTGCTGATCGATTACCTGGCGGAACACATCGGCGGCGCCGGCTGACAAGGTTTGCGCCGCCGTGGCGCTCAGCGGCAGTTTGCCAACGTGTTTTGCGAGCGCTGGTAGTCGCCCGGCGAAACCCCGACCAGCTTGGTGAAATCGCGTGTCAGGTGGGCCTGGTCGAAATAGCCAAGATCCGCGGCGAGTTGGGCAAGGCCGACCGGCTCGCCGCGCGCCAGCCGCCATGCCGCTTCCTGCAGGCGATAGCGCCGCAGCATCCATTTGGGCGACACGCCCACATATTCCTGGAACAGCCGCTGCAGGGCGCGCACGCCCACGCCGGCGTATTGCGCCAGCGCTTCCACGCTGGCCGGGCCCTGCGCGCTGGCGGCATGCGCCACCACGCCTTGCAGTTGCTCCACGGCTGGGTCTGGCGCGGGCAAGGCGCCGGACAGCAGGGCTTCGGCGGCGCTCACCATGGCCTCGTCACTGCCGGCATCGAGCACCAGTGCTTCCGCGTGGCGTTCGTCGCACTGCAGCAGAGGGCGCGCCGGGCGCGTGCCATCGGTCAACGCCGACATCGGCTCATCCAGAAAGGGGCGCAGGCCGCCCACGCGAAAGCGCACGCCGAGCACATGGCCAGCGCCTTCGAGCTTGCGGTCGAAGATACCGCGCACCACGCCGAAGATCGCCGTCTGTCCGTGGTCGAACACCAGGTTGGCGTTCGGATAGGGCAGCACTCGCTGCACCTCCGGCGCGTGGCCCTTCAGGTTCCATTCGACGATCCAGTAGTGCTCGACAAAGGGCGCCAGCGCCTCGGATGGCAGATAGCGGCCGAGCCGGATGCGGCGCCCGGTGCCGCGCGGGTCGACGATGCCTTTGGGCTCGGCGGTGACGGGTGCATGCGTGTCGCGTTTTTCCAATCTGGGCATGAGGATCGGTGTAAAACTACGGGCTTCGGCAAAGCGCCATGATATCGGAGGCAACCATGCAGGAATCCCGTTACTCCGGCGGCTGCCATTGCGGCGCTGTACGCTATGAAGTGGACATCGACCTGGCCGGCGCCATCGAGTGCAATTGCTCGCTGTGCAGCAAGCGCGGGTTCATCTGGTCGTTCGCCCCCGCGGACAAGTTCACCCTGACCGACGGCGCGCAGGCCACGCGCACCTACAAGTTCAACAAGCATGTGATAGACCATCGCTTCTGCGAGACCTGCGGCGTGGAGGCCTACGCGCTGGGCAGCATGCCGGACGGCTCGCCCGTGGCGGCCATCAATGTGCGCTGCCTGGATGGCGTCGACCTGACACAACTGCAGCACAGGAAAGTGGACGGCGCCAGCCTGTAGCGGCGCTATCTTCCGATCCGATCCCACCGATTGCTTTCCCCCTCTGGAGCCAACGCAATGTCCCAGCCTGAAGTCACCCTGTTCCACTCGCCCAATACGCGTTCCACCGGCGCACTGACCCTGCTCGAGGAACTGGGCGTGCCGTATCGCCTCCACCCGCTCAACATGAAGGCCGGCGAGCAGCGCGAGCCGGCTTACCTGGCCATCAATCCGATGGGCAAGGTGCCGGCGATTCTTTATGGCGACGCGCTGGTGACAGAGCAGACTGCGGTGTTCATCTTCCTGGCCGACCTCTTCCCGCAGGCAAGACTCGCTCCCGCGCTGACCGATCCGCTGCGCGGGCCTTACCTGCGCTGGATGGCGTTCTACGGCTCGTGCTTCGAGCCGGCGCTGGTGGACCGCTCGCAGCAGCGCGAGACGCCGCGCGCGATGTGTCCCTATGGAGACTACGACACCACGATCGGCACGTTGCTCGGCCAGCTGGAAAAAGGGCCCTACCTGCTGGGCGATACCTTCACCGCCGCCGATGTGCTGTGGGGCACCGCGCTGACCTGGACCACCATGTTCAAGCTGGTCGAGGCGACGCCGGTGGTGCAGGCTTATATCGACCGCATCAACGCGCGTCCGGCGGTGGCGCGCGCGCGTGCAATCGACGCGCGGCTGGTGGCGGAGCAGGGGGGCTGATCGGCTCGCCCAAAGACGGCGGCGCGCGGACAAGCGCCGCCGCTCACAGCTCCAGCACCAGCCGCGTGCACTTCGCGCGCGAGCAGCACGCCATCATCTTCGTATTGGCTTCGCGCTCGGCGCGGGTGAGCACCACGTCGCGATGATCCACTTCGCCGGCCAGCACGCGCACTTCGCACGAGCCGCACAGGCCTTCCTCGCAATCGCTCTGCATGTCGATGTTGGCGGCGCGCAGCGCGGCCAGCAGGGTCTGGCCGGGCGCCACCGTGACGACAAGGCCGGAGTCCTTCAGCTCGGCTTCGAAGGCCTGCTCCTGGCCGGGGTCCAGCGTGCTCAGCGCGGACTGGAAATGCTCGATCCGCAGCGCGTCCTCGGGCCAGCCCGCGCAGGCTTGCTGCAGGGCTTCGAGCATGCGCGCCGGGCCGCAGGCGTAGATCTGCGCATCCGGCTCGGGATGCGCGAGCAGGCTGGCGAAATCGTTGCGCTGTCCTTCGTCCCTGACGTAGAGATGCAGGCGATCGCCATGCAGCGCGGCCAGTTCGTCGAGTAGTGCCATGGATGCGCGTGAACGGCCGCTGTAGTGCAGTTCGTAGTCCATGCCGAGCACCTTCGCCCGCCGCGCCATCGCGCTGACGGGCGTGATGCCGATGCCGCCGGCGATAAGGATCAGCTTGCCCGCGCTCTCGTCCAGCCGGAAGTGATTGCGCGGTCCGCGGATCTTCAGCCGGTCGCCGGCCTTTACGCCGTCATGGACCCAGGCGGAGCCGCCGCGGCCTTGCGCTTCCCGCAGCACGGCGATCTCCAGCGCGCCGCTGTCGTCCGGATCGCCGCACAGCGAGTACTGCCGCGACAGGCCGGTATCGCCGCATTCCACGTCGATATGCGAGCCCGGTGTCCAGCGCGGCATCGGCTGGCCATCGGGCGATACCAGCCGCAGCCGGACGATTCCCTCGGCCGCGCGGGCCGCGCTAGCCACCACCACCGGCCGGCTGAGGGCATGGCCCGAAGGCTCGCCGATGCGTACTGGCACCTGTACATCCAGCAATTCGGGGTTGGCGCGCTCGGGATTCTGCCTCGGGTCCCACTCCACCCACACGTGCTCGGGGCCGCGGAACGAGGTGTTGGGCACATAGCTGAAGCGCTGCTCCGCCAGGCGCATATGGGGCAGGCGCCGCGTGAGTTCCTCCAGGAAAACCTGCATCTCCATGCGCGCCAGGTTCTTGCCCATGCACTGGTGCGAACCGTAGCCGAAGGTGAGCTGGTCGCTGGCGTTTTCGCGGCGGATGTCGAACAGATCCGCGTCGGCGAAGTGCCGCTCGTCGTGATTGGCCGAGGACGTCACGATCAGCAGCCTGGAGCCGGCGGGAATGTCCACGCCGCCAACCTGCACGTCGCGCGTGGCCAGGCGCCGCCAGGCGGCCACCGAGCCGTTGTGCCGCAGGCATTCCTCCACCGCGTTCGGGATCAGGCCTGGGTCCTCGCAGATATCCTGCCATGCGCGCGGATGCTGCAGCAGCAGCTTGATGGCATTGGCCGTCGCATTGGCGGTGGTTTCATGCGCGGCGACAATGCCGGCCATCATCATCGAATGGAGGTAGGAGTCCGTCACGATCTCCGGGTGCTCCTGCTGCTTGCGGATGCCGTAGCGCATCCAGCCCGGCCCGGACGGGTCTTGCCGCATCTTGTCGAGGATCCTGCCGGCGAGCTGCCAGAAGTTGCCCACCGCATGCGCGACCTCCACCTGCTCCTCCGGCTTGGGCCGCCCCCAGGTGTTGACGGTATGCGCGATGGAATACTTGCGCAGCAGGTCCATGTCTTCCTCGGGCACGCCGAGAAAATGCAGCGCCACGGTCAGCGGCACTTCCCACAGCATCTGGTCGACCAGGTCGGCGCGGCCGTCGTCGATAAAGCGGTCGACGTACTCGCGCGCCAGTCTGCGCACCATGGGTTCGTGATGCTTGAGTTCCTCCGGCGTGAAGGGCTCCATCAGCACGCGGCGCCGCGGCATGTGCGCGGGCTCGTCTTCGTTGACGAGCGTGCGGTTCATCGCGTAGCCGTAGGAGGCCAGCACGGCGTTGGCTTCCGGCCCGGTCGGCGTGATCTTTTCCAGTGCGATGGAGGGGCTGAACGTGAGGTTGTCGCGGAAGATCGCCTTGATGTCGTCATAGCGCGTCACCACCCAGTAGCCCAGCTTCGGGCTGTAGAAGACGGGCTCCTGTTCGCGCGCCCAGCGTACGTATTCAGGCGGGTCCTGCTGGTAGGCATCCTCGAAGGGATCGAAGCCGGCAGCGTCCTGGCTGACCGGGCAGCCGGCAGGCGTGCGTTGCGCCGACAGCAAGCTGTGGTCAACGGGGCATCCCGAGGCGCGTGTGTTGGGGGTGACGTTGGCCATGCTTGTTGCTCCGGTGTTCGTTTTGCAGGGTCCTTGCGCGACAAGGCGCGGCGATCAGTCCAGGGTGATCTTCAGGTCCCGGATCAGCTTGTGCCAGCGCGTGGTCTCGCTGCGCAGCAGCTCAGCGTATTGCGCGGGCGTGTTGCCCACCGGCTCCACGCCGAAGTCCACCAGCCGCTTGCTGACGGCCGGCTCCTTGATGGCCGCCACCACCTGCTTGTTCAGCGTGGCGATGATGTCCGGCGGCGTGGCGGCCGGCACTACCATGCCGACCAGGGCCGCGGCTTCCACGTTCTTGTAGCCCGCCTCGGCAAAGGTTGGCACGTCCGGCAACTGGGGCAGGCGGGTCGGGTTGGCCACGGCCAGCGCCTTGACCTTGCCGCCCTTGATAAAGCCCGCGCCCGCGGCGAGGTCGACCATCATGGCCGGGACTTGCCCGCCGGCCACGTCGGCCAGCGCGGGTGCCGCGCCGCGATAAGGGGCGTGGACCATATTCAGGCCGGCTTCCACCTTGAGCAACTCCATCGCGAGATGGTGCGGGCTGCCCGCGCCCGCCGAGGCGTAGTCGATGCCGCCGGCCTTGGACCTGGCGCGGGCGATGAACTCCTGCACGTTGCTGACGTTCATGCCGGGGCCGACCACCAGGATCATCGGGAAGCGGCCCAGCAGGGTGACGGGTGCCAGATCCTTGACCGGATTGTAGGAAAGGCTCTTGTACAGGGCCGGGTTGAACACCAGCGTGCCGTTGTCCGCCGACAGCACCGTATAGCCGTCCGCAGGGGAGCGCGCGGTCTCTGCCGCGGCAATTGCCGTGTTGCCGCCCGGCTTGTTGTCCACCACCACCGGCTGGCCCAGCCGGGCGGAAAGCGCCTGGCCGATGGAGCGCGCCAGGAAGTCAGATCCGCCACCGGCCGCATAGGGCACCACCCAGCGGACCGGCTTGGACGGGAAGGCGGTTTCCGCGCTGGCGGTGGCAGCCAGCAAGGGGATGGCGGCCAGGCCCATGGCGATGCTGGCGATGCATTTGCGGACTGTGATCATCTTGTCTCCTGATTCCCGTTTTGTTGTCGACAGCGGCTTAGCGGCTGTTTGCTTCTTCGGCGTCGTTATGCGTAAATGATATACGCATTGCGTAATCTGGTGATGCGGGTTAACGTGGATTAACGCGGGTTTGCGGGCTCCGTGCCAATGTTCCTGACGCGGCGGCCCGCACCGCACTAGAATCTCCGGCCATGAAGACAACACTCGATCCAGACGACGCCGCGTTGCCCGCGGAACCGCCGGCGCGCGAGCGGCGGCAGCGCGTGCAATCGGCGCAGACCGGCATGACCGTGCTCAAGGGGCTGGCCAATCTCGGCGGGCGCGCCAGCCTGACCGCGCTGGCCGCGCATATCGCGGAAAGCCCGGCCAAGGTGCACCGCTACCTGGCCAGCCTGATCGATGAGGGGCTGGTGGCGCAGGAGTCGGGGTCGCAGCAGTATTTTCTCGGCGTGGAGGCCATGCTGATCGGCCTGGCGGCGATGCGGCAGGTGGATCCGGTCCGGATCGCCGAGCCGTCGCTGATCCGCTTGCGCGAGAGCCTTGACGTCACCTGCTTCGTGGCCGTGATGGGGAACAAGGGCCCGACCATCGTGCGTTTCGAGGAGCCCGGGCTTCCCGTGACGGTCAATGTGCGCGTGGGATCGGTGTTGTCGATGTTGTGGTCGGCCACGGGGCGCACGCTGCTGGGCCTGCTGGACGAGCCGCGCGTGCGCGCGATGGCGGAAGAAGAGCTTGCTGCGGCGGCGCCGGAGTTGCGCGCGCAGCTCGACCGTGATGATCCCATCGGGGTGCTGCGAGAGGAAGTGCGGCGAGCGGGGTGCGCGGTGGTGCGGGATACCAACCTGAAGGGCATCAGCGCCGTGGCCGCGCCGTTGTACGATTACACGGGCCGCATCTGTGGGGTCATCACGGCGCTGGGCGCCACGGGCGGCTTCGATGCCGCGATGGACGGGCCGATTGCCGTCGCCGTGCGCCGCGAGGCGCAGGCTGCCAGCGCGCTGCTGGGATACGCCGCGGCACCGCCGGGCGGCGGTGCCGCTTAAAGCCTGCTAGTGCCGGCTAAAGCCTGGACCTGTCAATCAGGCCCGCGGGCTCAGGCCTTGCGTTCGCCGCCCAGTGCTTCGGTCAGATCCGACAGCATATTGGCCAGTTCGCCGGCCATCATGGTGAAGTCGCCGTCGAAGCGTTCGTCTTCATCGCTTGCGCTGGCGCCGGCCTGTTCCTTGATCACGTCCAGCGGCGCCACGCGCTTGATCGTCAGCGACTCGGTCAGCACGAAGGACACGCGGTCGTTCCAGGTCATCGCCAGGCGCGTGCAGCGTTTGCCGGCGGCGATATGGCGGCGCAGGTCCTCGGCATCCAGCGGGTGGCGCACATAGCGCACCGTGGCTTTGCTTTCGGCGCTGGATTGCAGCTCCATCTCCTGGTCGACGGTGAAGCCGGCCGGCGCCGTGTCGGTGGCCAGCCAGTCGGTCATGGCGGCGACCGGCGACTGGTTCACATGCAGGTTTTCCAGCGGCAGCGGGTCGATCGCCTTGAACAGCAGGCCGCGCACTTCGTCGGCCTTGGCGGGGGCGGCGGCGTCGATGGCAAGCCAGCCGTTGACCGGATCGATCCACACACGGGTGTCCCGGCGGATGCTGAACGCGCGCGGCAGCAGTTCTTCGGTGATCTGTTCCTTGAGTTCGCGCATCTGCTTGCGGCCCGGCTTGAAGCCTTGCTGCTCTTCCAGTTCGGCGGCGCGCGCCTTGGTGACCTGGTTGACCACGGTGGAGGGCAGCAGCTTTTTCTCGGTGCGCATGGTCAGCAGCATCTGCTTGCCGACCTGATGCACCAGGGCGCCGTTTTCACGCGGCGAGGCCCAACCCTGGGTCTGCATTTCCAGGCTGGTGCCGGGGAAGAAGGCGTGGCGCGCCAGGCAGGCTTCGACCTCGTCGGCGGCGAGGGACCACGGTGCGGACAGACGGTGCAGCTGGAGATTCTTGAACCACATGGGAATTCGGCCAAAGGGAGCGATTCTAGCCGGTTAGCGTGTCCGATGCGGTAACAATGCGTGAGGGAGTGCGCGGGGCGTGGCGGCGCAGCGGCTGCCGGTCGATGAAAAGACAGGGGCCGGGCTGCCTTCGCAACCCGCCCCCGCGTGCCTTCTGGCGTCTCAGATATCGAGCTTGCTGATCTTCGAGCCTGTCAGGCTCACGCCGCCCATCAGGCCCGCGTTGGTGACCACGAAACCAATGATAGGCTGCTGGGCGGTATTGGTGTCCAGCTGGCCATTCGCGCCAATCTTCGCCAAAGCCACGGTGGCATCCACGCCAGCGGTCCAGCCGTTGCTGGCGACGAACTTGTCGAATGCATCCTGCGTCATGAACATCAGGATCACGGCCTTGGACTGCGCCCCGAACTGAAAGCCGAACGAGCCGGTGATGAGGCGGTAATAACCACGCTCGGCGCCACCTGCGCGCAGTGCGCCGTCGCCATACTCGCCGCCCACGAAGAAGCCGGCCGAGATGACGTTGGGGAAGACCAGGACGCCGCGTGCGCGGTTAGCGAGTTCGTGCGATCCGCTTGCCGTGCTGTACAGCTTGTTGAGCGCACCATCCACGCCGCCATCGATTTCGCGGCGCTTGGCCGCCTTGTCGGTGGGTGCACTGGGTGTGGTGGTACACGCGCCCAACAGGCCTGAACTTGCCACCACCAGTCCAGCTCCTACCGTCAGAAACGATCTGCGTTCCATGCTCACTCTCCTGATAGTTTTACCTCTCACTGCACCGGATACCCCGGAGCCACTCTGCGCTCTCCACATAAAGGATAGGCGTAATCGGCACTTGTAGAAACTTGAAATCTAGCGGCAAACTTTGTTCTCGGGTTTTCCCGAAAAGCTGGAGTAACTTCCACCGTTTCTGGGGAAATATACAAAGCAATCTTGCGCATGGCTGTAGGACGGAGACTGCATTTTGAGGCGCGGCGTCCTACAAGCGTGGACGCCTCGCAACAACCTGTTTCATCTGGACAGGAACCCAGCCCGGCGAGATAAGTCCATGAAACATGAAATCCGTTCTCGCCCTCATCCCCGTCACCTTGCTGGCAGCGGCTTGTGCTTCGCACGCGCCAGCTGATCCGCAAGCCTCCGCCGAAGCCAGTGAGCAATGGCAATCGTTGCGCGCCGCATACACCACGTGCGCCAAGGACAAGGCTGATGCCGGCATGGCCGGCCGCGCCTCGGCGCAGGATCTCGCCGCCTCCTCGCTCAAGGCTTGCCAGCCGCAGCTGGATGCCATGCGCACGGCATTTCGCGAGTACCTGGACGCGCAGATGGTGTCCGCGCATGGCCGCGACGGCGCGCGCCAGGCCGCCGACCGCGTGAGCCGGGATACTGAAGCCAAGACCCGCAACTACCTGGTTCGCTACGTGGAGCGGGAGCGCTACACCGCCAGGCAGTAACGGCCTGGATGGGTGGCGTGCATGAGCCGCCGCTCCTGCCCTCTTGCCTCGCATGCCTGAGGGGGATCGCGTACTGTGGTGTAATGCGCGGGCCCTGGCGCGCAAGTCCGGCCCCGTCCGGTTCCGTTCCGGGCCGCGTCAGCTGACGCGGCAGCCGCGCACCACCAACCTCAAAGCGGTCCCTTCCGATGACTCTCTCTCCCGAACGCCTGCAGCTAGCCCACGAGCGTTTTCTTGCCGATAATCCCGAAGTGGTGGCGCTGCTCAAGGTGATCACCGAGCGCCACGCGCGCGCTGCCGGCATGAGCGTGGAAGCCTTCCAGCGCTCCGAACTGGAGCGTGCCATCGGCCGCGAAGCCAGACTCCGGCGCCTGACCGTCGACGAACTGCTGCTCGTGTACCTGGGCGAGCGCGCGGCGCCGGCACCCAGGCGCTAGGCGCTAGGGGCAGGCATTACCGGGCCGCGCGTCGGCGCCGCCGGGAGCAGAAGCAGCCAGGCGCAGGCCGCTCCGCCGGCGGCCAGCAGCGCCGAGAGCAGCATGACCCAGCGAAAACCTGCCACGAAGGCATTGTCCACTGCTTGCCGGACGGCCGCTTTCACGAGGGGATCCGCCACCACCGGGATCTCTATGGCGGCGAGCTTCCCGTGTTGTGCCAGCACGGCCCGCGTCACCTGTGGCGGCAGGGCGCCGGCCGCCGGCGATTGACCTGGCGGCTCGCCAAGCGCCCGCTCCAGCCGGTGGTCGAACACGCGCGCCATCACAATCCCCAGCACCGCAATCGCCAGCAGCGTGGCCACGCGTGCCGCCGCATTGTTGATGCCCGACGCGGTACCGGCCGCGCCCGGCGGCACCGCATTCATGACCGTGGTGGTCAGCGGCGCCACGCTGATCGTCATGCCGACGCCCAGCACCAGCACCGCGGGAAAGAAGGTCAGCCAGTAACTGCCGCCGCTGGCGGGTAGCGCGAACAGGGCAAAGCCCGCTGCCGCCACCAGCGGGCCCACGATCAGGGGTTTGCGCGCGCCGTGCCGGTCCACCAGCCCGCCGGCCCAGCCTGAGAGCAGGAACATCAGCAGGATAAAAGGCAGCAGGGCGGCACCGGCGGCCGTCGAGGAATACCCCTGCACCTGGATCAGGTTGAGCGGGAAAAAGAACAGGCCGCCGCCCAGCGCGGCGTAGAGCAGCAGGGTGAGCAGGTTGGCGCCCAGGAAGGCGCGCGAGCGGAACAGCGCCGGCGGCATGACGGGATTCGGTACACGCGCCTCCACGATCACGAACAGGCCAAGCGCAAGCACGCCGGCGGCAGCCGGTATCCACACCGCAGGGTTGCCCCAGCCCAGCACTGGCGACCCGATCAGGCCATAGACCAGGCCACCCAGCCCCAGCGCGGCGAGCAGGCTGCCTGCCCAGTCGAGGCCGCCCGCTTGCCTGGGGCCGCGGCTGTCCGGCACTCGCCAGAACACGATCAGCAATACCGCCGCGGCCAGCGGCAGGTTGACCAGGAAGGCCGCGCGCCACGACAGGTGCTCGATCAGCCAGCCGCCCACCACCGGGCCTAGCGCGGTGGTCATGGCGGTGGCGCCGGACCAGGTGCCGATGGCCTTGCCGCGCCGGCTCTCGTCGAAGGAAGCCGACAGCAATGCCAGGCTGCCCGGCACCAGCAGCGCCGCGCCCACGCCCTGCGCCGCACGCGCCGCGATCAGGTGGCCGATGTTGCCGGCCAGGCCGCACCCTGCCGAACTGGCGGCAAAGATCGCCACGCCCAGCGCAAAGACGCGGCGGCGCCCGAAGCGGTCACCGGCGGCGCCACCCACCAGCAGGAGCGCCGCCAGCAGCAGCGCATAGGATTCCACCGCCCATTGCATGCTGCTCAGGCTGGCGCCGAAGTCCTTCTGCAGCGCGGGCAGGGCCACGTTGACCACGGTGCCATCGATAAAGGCCATGCTCGAAGCCAGGATGGTGGCGGCCAGCACCCACGGCTCGTCGGCCCTGGCGCAGGGCGGCCCGCCGGGACTGGCCCGGATCGCGGCGTCGTCGCACGGGCCCTGGGCCAGCGGAGTTGTGGACATGCTCAGCGGCAGGCTCGCCGCCCGGTCACGATGCCGCCGGCGCCGCCGGTTCCAGCGGGCGCAGCTCGCCCAGCATGGTCGGGATCAGCTCGGCCACCGTGGGGTGGATGTGCATGGCGCGCTGGACCACGGTGTACGGCGCGCGCGCATACATCGCGTCGAGGATGCAATGAATCACCTCGTCGCCGCCCACGCCCAGCACCGCCGCGCCAAGGATCTCGCGGCTGCCGGCATCGACCAGGATCTTCATGAAGCCCTGCGTCTCGCCCTTTTCCACCGCGCGGCCCACCCGGGTCATCGGCCGCATGCCCACCAGTACCTTGCGCCCGGCCTGCCTCGCCTCGTGCTCGTTCATGCCGACCCGGCCCAGCGGCGGATCGGTGTAGAGCGCATAGGCCGGGATGCGGTCGCCAACGGTGCGGGCGGCCTCGCCGGGCGCCGCGTCCAGCAGATTGGCGGCGACGATCTCGAAGTCGTTGTAGGCGGTATGGGTGAAGGCGCCGCGGCCGTTGCAGTCGCCCAGCGCCCAGATGCCCGGCACATTGGTGCGCAATTGCTCGTCCACCTGGATATAGCCGCGCGCATCAACGGCCACGCCGGCGCGGTCCAGGCCGAGGTCGTCGGTATTGGGCCGCCGGCCCACCGCCAGCAGCACGTGCGAGCCGACGACTTCGGGCGCGCCTTGCGCGCAATCCATCTTCACCGCGACCTCGCCGCCGCGCTGCTCCAGTTCGATGCACTCGGCGTCCAGGCGCAGGCCGATGCCCTCGGCGGCGAGGATGTCGCGCACGGCGTCAGACACATCGGGGTCCTCCCGCTCGATCAGGCGCGGGCCGCGCTGCACAATGGTGACCTCGCTGCCGAAGCGGCGAAACATCTGGCCGAACTCCAGGCCGATATAGCTGCCGCCAACCACCAGCAGATGCCGCGGCAGCGACTCCACGCGCATCATCCCGGCGTTGGTCAGGTAATCCACCTGGTCCAGCCCCGGCATCGGCGGCGCCGATGCGCGCCCGCCCACATTGATGAAGATCTTGCCGGCGCGCAGCACGGTGTCGTTCACGCGCACGGTATCGGGGCCTTCGAAGCGGGCGTGGCCGAGATAGACGGTGCCGTGGTCCAGCTTGCGCATCCACGTTTCCACGCCATGCCTGGAGTTGCCGACCACACCATCCTTGCGCGCCTTGACCCGCGCCATGTCGACCGTCACCGGCCCGGTGGGCACCACGCCGTATTCGGCCCCGCGCCGCGCCAGATGGGCGGCATAGGCGCTCGCCACCATGGTCTTTGTAGGGATGCAGCCGTTGTTGACGCAGGTCCCGCCAAACGCCTGGCGCTCGATCACGGCCACTTTCTGGCCGTCGGCGGCGAGGCGCGCTGCCAGAGGGGGACCGGCCTGGCCGGTGCCGATGATGATGGCGTCGTAGTCGATGGTCATGGCGGGGCTCCTGGGACGGACTGCGATGTGATGGGGCAGTGCCCCATCACAGCATTTCAAGCGGGTGCGGCCCGCGCGGCGGCGGGAAAACCACGTCGAGCCCGGCCAGTTGCTGTGGCGACAAGCGCAGCGCCAGCGCGCTGTGATTCTCGCGCAGGCGTTCGCGGTGGCTGGTCTTGGGAATCGCGATGACGTTGTCCTGCGCCAGCAGCCAGCCCAGCGCGGCTTGTGCCGGCGTGATCCCGTGCTGCCCGGAGAAGCGGACGAGCCCGGCATTGCGGAGCAGCGTGGCCTGCTCGATCGGAGAGTAGGCCATCAACGGCACCCCGTGCTGGCGCAGCCAGGGCAGCAGGTCCCATTCGATGCCGCGGCGGGCGAGGTTATAGAGCAGTTGGTTGGCCGCGACCCGGTTGCCGCCGGGCACGCGCCAGAGCGCCCGCATATCGTCCAGGCTGAGGTTGCTGACGCCGAAATGCCGGACCTTGCCCGCCTTCTGCAGCGCCATGAAGGCCTCCATGGTCTCGGCCAGCGGCACGCCCCCGCGCCAGTGCAGCAGGTAGAGATCCAGCCGGTCGGTGCCCAGCCGGCGCAGGCTGCGCTCGCAGGCGGCCACGGCGGATTTGCGCCCGGCGTTGTGCGGGTACACCTTGCTGACCAGGAAGACCTCGTCGCGCCGGCCCGCGATGGCTTCGCCGACCAGTTCCTCGGAGCGGCCCTCGCCGTACATCTCGGCGGTATCGATCAGGGTCATGCCGAGATCCAGGCCAAGCCGCAGCGTGGCGAGTTCCTCCGCGCGCGCGGCCGGATCCTCGCCCATGTTCCAGGTGCCCATGCCAAGCGCGGCAACGGTTTCGCCGCCAGGCAAGATCGCGGTCTTCATGTGGTAATCCGGTGAAGGAGCAGGCAGGGGCGGGCAGCGTGCGCCGCAAACAGCACGCACGCGACGCCCGGTTACTCACACACACTAGGTAAGGACGGCGCGATGCACAAGGTGCGGCGCATCGCGCGCCGCATTCAGACCACGCCGGTCAGGTAGTACACCGTGATCACGAAGAACACGGCCATGGTCTTGATCACCGTGACCGCGAAGATGTCGCGGTAGGACTCACGATGGGTCAGGCCCGTCACCGCCAGCAGGGTGATCACTGCGCCGTTGTGGGGCAGCGTATCCATGCCGCCGCTGGCCATCGACACCACCCGGTGCAGCACGTCGAGCGGGATGCCGGCAGCCTGCGCGCCATGGATAAAGGTGTCCGACATGGCGGCCAGCGCGATGCTCATGCCGCCAGAGGCCGAGCCGGTGATGCCGGCCAGCGTGCTGACGGAGACGGCCGCGTTGACCAGGGGATTGGGGATGCTCTTGAGCGCATCGCTGACCACCAGGAAGCCGGGCAGGGCGGCGATCACGCCGCCGAAGCCGTACTCCGAGGCCGTATTCATGGCCGCCAGCAGCGCCCCGCCGATGGCGCTCTTGCTACCCTCGGCAAAGCGATCGCGCACCGCGCCGAAGGCGGTCGCCAGCACCACCACGATGCCCAGCAGCAAGGCCGCCTCCACCGCCCAGATCGCGGTCACGGTGGCGATCTGCGTTTCCACCGGCTTGGCCAGGCCGGGCAGCGACACACTATAGCTGCTGCCGTACCACTGCGGAATCATCCGCGTGAAGACGAAATTGGCCACGCCTACCACCACCAGCGGCAGCAGCGCCAGCGCGGGGTGCGGCAGGTGCCCGGTCTGGCGGCGCTCCGGCTCGTTGCGCAGCGCCGTGCCGTAGCCTTCGCCGCGCGCCATGGCTGCGCGGCGGCGCCACTCCAGGTAGGACAGGCCGACCCCGACGATAAACAGCGAGCCGAGCACACCCAGCAACGGCGCTGCCCAGGTCGTGGTCTTGAAGAAGGTGGTGGGGATGATGTTCTGGATCTGCGGCGTACCCGGCAGCGAATCCATGGTGAAAGAGAACGCGCCCAGCGCGATGGCGCCCGGCATCAGGCGCTTGGGAATATTGCTCTGCCGGTAGAGTTCCGCCGCGAAGGGATAGACGGCGAACACCACCACAAACAGCGAAACCCCGCCGTAGGTCAGCAGCGCGCAGACCGCCACGATCACCGCATTGGCGCGCGAGCGGCCGATATAACGGATGGCGGCGGCGACGATGGACTCCGAGAAGCCCGACAGCTCGATCACCTTGCCGAATACGGCACCAAGCAGGAACACAGGGAAATACAGTTTGACGAAGCCGACCATCTTCTCCATGAAGATGCCGGAGAAGACGGGCGCCACGGCGGCGGGCTCGGTCAGCAGGACGGCGCCGAGCGCGGCCACCGGGGCGAACAGGATAACGCTGTAGCCGCGGTAGGCGGCGAACATCAGGAAGGCCAGCGCGGCCAGTACGATCAGGAAAGACATCGGTTCTCCTCGTGTTTCCCGTGCGCGCGGTGCTTTTGGCCCCGCGCGCAACGGACCAGGTGCCGACTTTGCCACAGCTTGCTGCACTGCGGAATGTCCTGCCTCAAAGGCCAGTGCCGGCCGGTAGCTCCGGCCCGGTGTTCAACCGTGGTGATAGCGGTACTCCTGCGTCAGCCCGCCGTAGCCGTAGGTGGCCGCGCGCGCGTCGACAACATGGATGTACGAGACCGGATGGACGTTGCCGATCAGCTCCGACAGCGACTCGAACACCTCCTTCAGGAACTGCGCCTTCTCGCCTTTCGTGTTCGTTTCATCGGTCACGCTGATATCGAGATGGAAGGCATTGCGGCCCAGTTCCGAGAGCGGTTCGCCGCCGACGATCCAGGCGTCGCGATCGATGTATTGCACGGAGACGACGATGACTTCCGGCTTCTTGCCGAGCACGCGCTGCGTGATCCCGGCCACGGCGGCGGCGCTGCGGCGGGTCAGCGATGCATCGGGTTTGCCTGAGATCTGGAGGTTGATGTGGGGCATGACGGGCTCCTTGGCCTGAGGTTGGCGTTGTTTCGGTTCAGCGGGTAAGTGATGCCATTCTAGGCGTCTGCCTGCCATCGGAAAAACGGGAATTTGCGATACTATCCATCGTAAATACCGAAACATGAGGGAGATGGCGATGCGCGCCCTGGAACTCGATCAGCTACGTACCTTTGTCACCGTGGCCGAGGCCGGCAGCCTGTCGGCCGCCGCTCCGCGGCTGTTCCTGTCGCAGTCATCGGTCAGCGAGCAACTGCGCAAGCTGGAGGAGCGTGCCGGCGTGCCGCTGCTCACGCGCGGCAAGCAGGGCGCCTCGCCCACGCCCGCCGGCATGCGCCTGCTGGAACATGCGCGGCGCATCCTGGCGCTGTCCGAACTGGCGTTGCAGGACTTGCGCGGCCATACGCTGGATGGCGAACTGCGGCTGGCGGTGACGGATTACTTCCGGCCTGGCGAGATCGCCGGCATGCTGCGCCGGCTGCGCGAGCGCTATCCCTACCTGCGGCTGCATGTGACCGTGATGAAGAGCGGCATGATCGACGCCGGAGCGCTGACCGATGCCTTCGATATCGGCCTGTCGATGCGGCTGCCGGGCGCCCGCGGTGGCCAGCGGGGAGCGCGCGGCACCGTGCTGCGCCGCGAGGCGTTGGCGTGGGTGGCGGCCGAAGGGGAGGCCGAGGGCATCAGCGCGCCGCTGCCGCTGGTGCTGCTGCCTGATACCTGCTCGCTGCACCAGTACGTGGTGCAGATGCTGCTGCGCCGGCGGCTGGACCATGTGATCGCGCATTCCGCCTCGGGCGTGGCCGGGCTGCAGCTCGCGCTGGCCGCCGGTCTGGGTATCTCCTGCCTGAACGAGTCGGCGATCGGGCCCGGGGTGGCGCGCATCGACGCCCAGACCGCCAGCCGGCTGAAGCTTCCCGCGCTGCCGGCCGCCGAGTTTTACCTGCTGCCCGCGCGGCCCGGCGAGGCGCCTCTGGTGGCGAAGGTGCGCACGGCGCTGGCGGAGCAATTCGCCTGAAATGGCCTGACCATTTGCGCGCGGAGACCGCCGGACATGCGCCAGGCATGGACCTGTTGCCGATTTCCTCGCATTTTTGGTCTTTTCGGTATTTTCTCTTTCCCTAGATCGATTAACACCACATTCAGTGCTGTTTTAGCCGCTTTTTGCGTGCCCGGATATGCACCCGTGGTTTTTATTGACAATCGTTGCTAATGAAAATGATAATGCGTCGCATTTGTATTTTAATCGTTACAAATCATTACAGCGATGCGCCTTATCCTCCGCCCAATCCATGCCGCCGTGCTCGGCGCCTTTGTTTCCCAATCCGCCGTCTTCGGTACCGCACAGGCGCAGGCGAATAGCACGGCCAGCCTGCCCGAAGTCACTGTGAAGGCCGCCGCTGGCAGCGACCCAGGAGAGGGCTACAACCCGACCAGCACCGGCAGCGCGACCAAGATCGACGCACCGCTGCGTGATATCCCGCAGACCGTCAACGTGGTGACCGCCGAAGTGATGCGCGACCAGCACGCTACGTCGATCCAGGACGCGCTGAAGAATGTGCCGGGGGTGAGTTTCTCTACCGGCGACGGCCAGCGGGACCAGGTCAGCATCCGCGGCTTTTCGGCCATCGCCGACCAGTTCGTCGATGGTATCCGCGACGATGCGTTGTACTTTCGCGACCTGTCCAACGTCGACCGCATCGAAGTCGTCAAAGGGCCGGCCGCGGTGCTTTACGGGCGCGGCTCGTCCGGGGGCCTGATCAACCGCGTCACCAAGAAGCCCGGCCTCGATGTCACGGATCTGGCGCTCAGCTATGGCTCCTGGCAAAGCCGGCGCGCCGAAGCCGATGTCGGCCGCGTGGTGAACGACGCCGCCGCCTGGCGCATCACCGGCGCCGTGGAGAAGGGCAACAGCTACCGCGACCAGCAGTTCATCGACCGCTTTGCCGTGGCGCCGTCGCTGGACCTGCGCCTGGCGGCCGAGACCACGCTGCTGCTGCAGGCCGACTACCTGCAAGACCGGCGCGTGACCGACTTCGGCATCCCGGCGCACCAGGGCCGCCCCGTCAACGTGCCCGCTTCCACCTACTATGGCGCCGCCAACGCGCGCGACGTGGACTACAGCCAGTCGCGTGTGTACTCCGGCACCGCCACGCTGAACCACCGCTTCAACGAGCAATGGTCGCTGCGCAATGCCACGCGCTACTACCATTACACGCTGGACCGGAACAACACGCTGCCGGGCGTGGTCAACGAGGCGCGCCAGACCGTCACGCTGACGCGCTCGAACGTGGCGCGCGCCGAGCGCGGCTGGTTCAACCAGACCGACCTGATGCAGAAGACCACGCTGTTCGGCATGAAGCACGAGTTGCTCTATGGGGTGGAGATCGGCCAGCAGAACAAGGACCTCGTCAGCTATTCCGCTGGCACGGTGGCCACCGTATCGCTGTTCAATCCGGTGCTTCCCACGCTGCCGCTGCACGGCGGCGCGCTCACCGCCAACAGCCTGGGCACCTTCAAGACCCTGGGCGTGTATGCGCAGGACATGGTGAGCCTGACCGAACACTGGAAGACGCTGATCGGCCTGCGCCACGACCACTTCCAGCAAGAGACCGTCGATCATCGCCCCGGCCAGCCCGGCCTGTCGCGCACCGACGACGCCTGGAGCCCGCGCGCCGGCCTGGTGTGGCAGCCCACCAGGACGCAGTCCTACTATGTATCGTGGAGCCGTTCGTTCCAGCCCTCGGGCGAGGCCTTCGCGCTGGCGGCCAATAACGCCGATATCGCGCCGGAAAGCACGCGCAATACCGAGGTAGGCGCCAAGTACGACTGGCTGGATGGCCGCGCCAGCACTACGGTGTCCGTGTTCCGCCTGGAGCGAAACGGTATCAAGGCAACCAATCCGCTCACCTTGCAGTTGGTGCCGATCGGCGAGCAACGTACCGACGGCGTGGAACTCACCACCTCAGCGGACCTGTCGCAGGGCTGGCGCGTGCTTGCGGGCTATGCGTATCTTGACGCGCGCGTGACCAGATCGGTTGCGGTCGATGCCGGCCAGCAGGTACAGGGCAAGCGCGCCACGCTGACGCCGATGCACAGCGGCAACGTGTGGCTCACCAAATCGCTGGGCTATGGTTTTGGCGTGGGTGGCGGCCTCAACCTCGTTGGCGCGCGTTTTGCCAATCCGGGCAATACGGTCACGCTGCCGGGCTACGTCACCGCCGATATGATGGCGTGGTACCGCCGTGGTGCGTTCGAGGCGCAGCTCAACCTCAATAACGTGTTCAACCAGGGCTATATCGTCTCAGCCCACGGTACCAGCCCCAACCTGAACATGCCAGGCGCGCCGCGCAGCGTGATGGCGACATTGCGCTACCGGATGTAAGGCTGAAGGCGGCGCGATGCGCCGCCTTCAGCCATCAGGTGGATAGAGGCGGATTCAGGTGTCGGTCCACTGCCGCAGGAGGTTGTGATAGCAACCCACCAGCGAGCGGCGCGCGCCTTCGTCGGCGCCGGTCTGGTTGAGTTTCTGGATGGCGTTGTCAAGGTCGAACAGCAGCGCGCGCTGCGCATCGTCGCGCACCAGGCTCTGGATCCAGAAGAAGCTCGCCACGCGTGTGCCGCGCGTGATCGGCGTCACCTGGTGCAGGCTGGTGGCCGGGTAGACCACCATGTCGCCGGCTTCCAGCTTGACGCTGTGCACGCCGTAGGTGTCTTCCACCTGCAACTCTCCGCCGTCGTAGCTGGCGGGGTCGCTGAGGAACAGCGTGGCCGAGATGTCGGTGCGCAGCTTGCGGCCGTTATGCGGATGGATGCGTACGCTGCCGTCCACATGCGGGCCAAACGTCATGCCCTCGCTGTAGCGGTTGAACATCGGCGGGTAAACGATATTGGGTAGCGCCGCACTGATGAACAGCGGATGCCGTTCCAGCACGCTCAGCATCAGTTGCTGGCACTGCAGCGCCACGTCGGCGCGCTCGTCGATCTGCTGGTTGAACTTGACCGGGGCGCCGGAGTAGCCGGCCGATACGCGGCCATCCACCCAGGCGTCGCCGGCCTGGTCGAGCAGTTCGCGCAGCACGGCGAGTTGCTCCGCGTTGAGGACCTTGGGAATGCAGACAAGCATGACGATCTCGGCAGGATTCGATAGCAGCGCCGGGAGAGGTCCCGGCGTTGCCGCGTGGCGCGACATGGCGCCACGCCACTTTACCTTAGCTTACATGCGGTAGATGAGGGACAGCATCGCCGTGCGGCCGGTGCCCGGCACCGAGCGGCCGCCGTCCGACTGGATCAGCGCATCGTAGTACTTCTTGTCGAACACGTTGAACAGGTTCAGGCGCACATCGTACTTCGGCTGGTGGTAGGCAATCATGCCGTCCCAGCGCACGAAGCCCCCCACCTGCACGGTGTTGGTGTTGTTGGCATAGCGCTGCGACATATAGAAGGCGCCGCCGCCCACTTCCCAGTCCTGCAGCACGCGGTAGCTGGTCCATGCCGTCGCGGTGTGCTTGGGCGTATTGGTCGGGACCATGCCCTGGGTGCCGGCGGCGATGCCGTCGACGATCTCGCCGTCCAGGTAGGTGTAGCCCGCAAAGACCTGCCACTTGTTGGTGATGCGGCCAGTAGCGCCGGCCCGGAAGCCGCGCACGCGGATCTTCCCGGTCAGCGCGTAGGTGGTGGCGTCGATCTGGCTGCGGGCATTGTCCTTGGTGATCTGGAACAGCGCAGATGTCAGCGACAGGTCGCCGCCCATCAGGTCCCACTTGCCGCCTGCTTCATATGACGTGTTCTTTTCCGGGTCCAGGTTCTGCTGGCCCACGGTGCCGACCAGTTGCTCCAGCGACGGATTGAACGACGTACCGTACGACAGGTAGTAGGACTGCGCCTCGGTCGGCTGCCAGAGGCCACCCACGCGCACGCTGGTGAAATTGACGGTCTGGTCGGCGCTGGCCAGGGCGGTATTGCCCTTTGTATTGGTCGAGTTGACCGAGTTGGTGATGCTGGCGAGATATCGGTCGTAGCGCACCCCGGCCACCAGCTTCCATTGCTTGCTGAATTCGATCGAGTCGTTGAGATAGGCCGCCAGCGTATTGGCGGACGCACCCTGCCGGTTGCCAGTCGCGCTCGGCGCGGAGGCCGGCGAATTGCTGTACGCCGGGTTGACTACCGGTTCACACGCGACATAGCCGCTGGTGCCCGCTGCCGCAGTGGCGGTAGCGGCAGCGTTTAGCGGCACGCCATTGCAGGTGCCGTTGCGATAGTAGTTCTGGTTGTCATAGCCATCGTGGCCGATTTCCGCGCCAACCAGCACGGTGTGCTTGACCGGGCCGGTGTCGAACTTGGCGGTCAGCTCGGTCTGGTTGAATATCGAGTAATCGCGGATATGACGGTCATGGCTTTGCCGGCGTACAAAGAGTGCATCCAGCGGCAGGGTGGTGGTGGTCAGCGGGGTGAAGCCCTTGGCGCTGACCGTGCCGACGGCATTCGGCGCCGTCTCGCGCGCATTGGTGTTGACGTAGTTGAACTGGGTCTGGTTGCGCAGGCGCAGGTTCGGCGAGAACTTGTGATCGACGGTGCCGTTGAGCGCGACCACGTCCTGGATGGTGCGGTCGTCGTTGAAGCCGTAGGACGTCTTGCGGTTGACGTTGACCGGATGCCCGTTGATCGCCGGCAGGCCATAGTCGGGCATGTCCTCGTTATGCTGCAGCAGCGCAGACAGCGTGATTTCCGTGGGGGTGCCGATGCCGAGGCGCCAGGAGGGCGCGAGACCGAAGTCCTTCACCGTCATCTGGTCGCGCGTGCTCGGCGCGCCGTCCTGCGCCATCGCCGAGATGCGGAATGCCGAAGTCTCGCCGGTGGGCGTGTTGTAGTCGGCGGTGGCGCGCACCAGGCCATTGGTGGTGACCGACCCCGCGACCTCCGTGGCGGCCTTCAGCGAGGGCTTCTTGCTGACCTGGTTGATCACGCCGCCGGTCGATCCGCGGCCGAACAGCATCGACGACGGTCCCATCAGCACTTCCACCGAGTCCAGCGCGAAGACGTCGCGATAGTACTGGCCGCGGTCGCGGAAACCGTCGAGATAAATGTCGGTACGCGCGGAGAAGCCGTTGAGGTTGATGTTGTTGCCGATCTGGCCGCCTTCGGCGCCGCCGATGGTGATGCCCGGCACGTTGCGCAGCGCATCCGCCAGCGAGGTGCCGCCCTGCGCATCGATCAGCGCCTTGTTGACCACCGTTACCGATTGCGGAATGTCGCGCAGTTCCTCGGGCAGCTTGCTGATCGAATTCTTGACCGCGTTGTAGTCGTCATTGACGCGTCCGCTTTGCACCACGACCTCTTGCAGCGTTGTCGCGCCCTGGCTGGTGGCAGGCGCGGGAGCGGCCGTCTGGGCCAGGGTGACAACGGGGGTGGCGAACAGCGCGAGCAGTGCAGTCGCGATCGGAGTGCGGCGGTTCATGTCGATTCTCGATTCCGGTACGGCCGTAAGAACGAGTCAGCCGGCGGCTGCGAGAAGTGCATGCCTGCGGTTCGGACAACGGCGGGGCAAATATGATTGGACGAGCCGGAATATAAATGCGAATGATTAGCGTTGCAATTCGCGTTGTCTTTTTTTCACAGACAATAAATGGCGCTCTTGAATGTTCTTAAAATAAAACATTAATATCGTGATTTGCATCTATTGGCGCACTTGTGTTTCAGTTTACGGAGCATGGGGCGCATGTCAGAAATGAAACAGGCCTGTACGTAACAGGCCTGTTGCAGACATTTACAGTCCTGGCAGGGCAGGACTGGTAGAAAAATTTATTAATCCGCGGTCATATTGGCCTTCTTCGCGATGCGTCCAAGGCGTTCGCGCTCCGACTTGATGAAGGCAATGAAGCTCTCCTGCGTGCCGCCCGCGGGCTCAATGCCGTTGGGGATCAGGCGGTCGCGCGTTTCCTGCGTCTGCATCGCCGCGCTCATCTCGGCGTTCATCTTCTTCAGGATGGCGGGGTCCGTACCCTTGGGCGCGAACACGCCGGCCCAGTGGCCGATGCGCACTTCCGGCATGCCTTGCTCGGCGGTGGTCGCGATATTCGGTGCCGCGCTCATGCGCTTGTCCCAGGTCGCGCCCAGCGCCTTGAGCTTGCCGGCCTTGATGTTGGGCAGCACCACCACGCTGGCCTCGGAGGTGGCCGTCACCTGGTTGCCGATCACCGCGGTAATGCTCTCCGAACCGCTCTTGTAAGGCACGACAGTCAGCACCGCGCCTTTCTCCTTGAGCATCTCTTCGACAAAGTGCGGCGTGCTGCCGCTGCCTGCGGTAGCGAAGTTGGCGCCCGAGGCCTGCTTCTTGGAATACTCGACCAGTTCCTTGAGGTTGTTCACGGGTAGCGACGGCGATACCACGATCACGGACGGGCTAACCGCTACCAGTGAGACCGGCACCAGGTCGTCCGGCGCGTAGGGCATCTTGCTGCGGATCAGGCTGTTGGTGACGGTGCCAACCGCGCCGACCAGGAAGGTGTAGCCATCCGGCTTGCTCTTGGCCACATAATCCGCGCCCACCACGCCGCCGGCACCGGGGCGATTCTCGATCACCACCGCCTGGCCGAGCCGCTTGCCGACCGCGTCGGCGGCAGCGCGCGCCACCAGGTCGTTCGCCCCGCCCGCGGTGAATGGCACAACAAACTTGATCACATGCGTCGGCCACGCATCGGCGGCGTGGACCGGCATGGCGAGGCCGGCAGTGGCGAAGAGGGCGGGAACGGCGAGGGTCAGCGCGCGGCTGGTGGCGGGGATACGCATGGTTGTCTCCATTGGCTGTTTTAGGTACCGGGCGCCTGGCCAGGCCAACTTTGTGGCCAGCGCTACGCCGAGCGACCGATGATAACCAGCGAAGCTGTCAATTCGCTGAATCTGCGCATGCGCTTCCATAAGCGCTCCACAGCCTCCTCCCGCTTGCCCGGCTCGGCGGCGTCCGGGGTTGTCGGCTACTGGCCGTCCACGCTCTGTTGCGCCAGCCAGTTGCGGAACGCGCGCGCTGCCGCGGCTTCCGCGCGGTCCTGGGGCCACACCGCGTAGTAGCCGCCGCCCAGGCTTGCGCTCGCTTCGCAGGCGCGCACCAGCAGCCCCTCGTGCAGGCAGCGGTCGATCATGTGCCGCCACCCGAGGGCGATGCCCTGGCCCTCGATCGCGAGTTGCAGCAGGATGGGATATTGGTTGGCCACCAGCTTGTGTGGCGGGCGCGCATCGGCCACGCCGTTATGGGCCAGCCATGTCTGCCACGACATCCATTGGCGCTGTCCGTCTTCCAGCATCAGCAAGGTCTCGCCGGGGAGGTCGGCAGGGTCGAGCCGGCGGCCGTCCAGGTATCGCGGCGCGCAGACGGGGAACACGTCCTCGTCGTAGAGGCGGCGCGAAGCCAGTCCCGGCGGCGGGCCTTCGCGCAGGTAGTACAAGCCCACGTCGAACTCCGCCGGCGACAGCGACGCCAGGCTGTCGTTGACGAGCAGGCGCAGGTGGATGTCGGGGTGCGCGGCACGGAATCGCGGCAGCCTGGGCGTGAGCCATAGCACCGCCACGCCGGAGGAGCAGGCCACTGTCAGTTCGCCATGGCCTTTGCGCTTCATCACCTCCTCGGTAGCTTCGGCGCATGCGGCCAGCAGACGCTGCACTTCCTCGGCATAGGCCTGGCCGCTCACGGTCAGGCGCAGCGCGCGCGGCTCGCGGATAAACAGCTTCTTGCCCAGGAAGTGCTCGAGCTGGGCAACCTGCCGGCTGATGGCGCTTTGCGTCAGATGCAGCTCGGTGGCGGCGCGAGTGAAGCTGCCGTGGCGCATCGCGGACTCGAAGGCGACCAGGCAGGGCAGGGGCGGAAGGGGGGAGATGCGCATGGCGGCGAGTGGGACGGTTCAGTCGCCATGATAGTGCGCGGAGGGCTTGGTTCGGTGTCTTAGCTTTGCTCCCCCCCCGCTTGTGGGAGGGGATCGGGGGAGAGGGTGGGCGCTCGTTACGCCGTCGTGCTGGAAACAACCATTGGCTTCGCTTCAAGTGACTCCTAGCTAAGCCACCCCTCTCCCCAACCCTCTCCCCTGAGGGGAGAGGGAGTGACAGCCGTCGTGATTGCAGACGGCTCTGGCGCATCCTTGTCGGCTTCGTAGAGTGTCTTGGGGTTCAGCCAGGCAGGCGATGCAGGCGCCCCGCCTGCATCACCATCGTCAGATGCTCGCCCTGGCCGCAGAGCAGCCCGATGTCCGCCAGCGGATTGCCATCCGCCGCGATCAGGTCGGCCAGCGCGCCTGCTCGCACGGTGCCAAGTTCGCCTTCGCGCTGCAGGATGGCGGCGGCGATCGAAGTGGCGCTGCGGATCGCTTCCAGGTTGCCGAGCAGTTCCGCGCGGATGCGGAACTCGTCCGACTGGTCCTGGTGCATCTCGCCCAACAGGTCGGAGCCAAAGCCCATCGGCACGCCCGCTTCCGCATAGATGGCTAGCGAGTCGCGCCCGGCCTGGCGCACGGTCTCGATCTTCGCCACCGATTCCGCCGGCAGGCCCAGCCGCGCACCGTCGCGCGCAAGCGACTCGTAGGTGACAAGGGTGGGCACCACGAAGGCGCCATGCTCGCGCATCACGCGGGCGGCGGCGCGGTCGACCAGGTTGCCGTGCTCGATGGTGCGTACCCCGCAGCGCACTGCGCGCGCGATGGCGCGGCCGGTGTAGGCGTGCGCCATGACATAGGTCTGGGCCGCCTCGGCCTCGGCCACGATGGCGCGGATCTCGTCCTCGCTGTACTGCGTGTTGCCGATCGGATCGGTGGGCGAGGCCACCCCGCCGGATGCCATGATCTTGATCTGCGTGGCGCCTTTCTGGATTTCTTCGCGCACCGCCAGGCGAACCGCTTCCACGCCATCGGCCACACGGGCGATAGCGCCGGCGCGGAAAGCGCACGAGCATGGCTCCAGCATGTCTGCGCGTGGGCGGAAATCGCCGTGCCCGCCGGTCTGGGACAGCGCCTTGCCGGACGGGAAGATGCGCGGGCCGGGCACCAGGCCGGTCTCGATCGCCTGCGACAGGCCCCAGTCGGCGCCGCCGGCATCGCGCACGGTGGTGAAGCCGCGCTCCAGCATGGCCTTCATGATCGGCATGGCGCGGAACGCCACCAGCACATTGGGTTGCACCGCGTTCAGGCCGAGGTTGGCCAGCGACGCCAGCACGTGCACGTGGCAGTCGATCAGCCCGGGCATGACGGTCTTGCCGGCAAGGTCGAGCACCTGCGCGGCGGGCGCGTGGATCGGTGTGGCCGACACCTCCGCGATGCGCTCGCCTTCGATCAGTACATCGTGGCGTTGCAGGAGACCGCCGCGGGCGGGGTCGAGGACGTTGCCGCCCCTGAGTAGGATCTGTTTCATACGAGATACCAGATGAACAAGATGAACAAAAGCTGGAACTAGACGGGTTGCGCGGCTTGCACTTGCGCGGTTTGCAGGTAAGCGGGCTCGCACACCAGGCGCGTGCCGGCCAGGCTGATGGCGGCGGCAAACATCACATAAAAGGCCGGCGCCATGGTGCTGCCCGTACTGGCGATCAGCCAGGTGATGATGAAGGAAGCGAAGCCGCCGAAGATGGTGACCGCCAGGTTGTAGGCCACCGACAATCCGGTCGACAGCACCTTGGCCGGGAACAGTTCGGAGAACGCGGCCAGGATGGGGCCGGTGTAGGTGGCGATCAGCACGCCGAACACCAGCTGGAAGACCACCAGCGAAGCCAGCCCCGGCGCCTGGTTGATATAGACGAACATCGGATACGCCAGCACCAGGATCAGCAGCGCCGAGCCGGACAGCAGCACGCGGCGTCCGATGCGATCCGCCAGCATGCCGACCAGCGGCGCGCACACCATGATCGCCAGGCCGCCGACCATGCCGGCGATGAAGCCGGTGGACTGCGGCACATGGAGCACTTTGACCGAGTACGTCGGCATATAGAACAGCAGCACGTAAGTGCAGACCGTCCACAGGATCACCATCGAGAAGCTGGCCGCGGTCTGGCGCGGGTAGTCGCGCAGCACTTCGGCCAGCGGCGAGTCGGACTTGTCGGTGGCCTCACGGAACGTCGGCGTCTCGTCGAGGTGATGGCGGATGTAGTAGCCTACCGGACCGATCACGATGCCGAGCAGGAAAGGCAGGCGCCAGCCCCAGCTATTGAGCGCTTCGGTGCTCAGCGCGGAGGTCACGAAGGTGCCGACCGCGGCGCCCAGCAGCACCGCCACGCCGATGCTCGCCTGGATCCAGCTCGAATAGTAGGCGCGCCGTTCGACCGGTGCGTACTCGGTCAGGAAGGCGGTCGCGCCGCCCATCTCTCCGCCGGCTGAAAAGCCCTGCAGCAGGCGCGCCACCACGATCAGCAGCGGCGCGAAGAGGCCGATCTGATCAAAGGTGGGCGCCAGGCCGATCATGGTGGTGCCCAGCGCCATCAGCAGGATGGTCAGCGACAGTGCTGCCTTGCGGCCGACGCGATCGGCGTACACCCCGAGGATGATGCCGCCGACCGGCCGCATGAAGAATCCCACGCCAAAGGTGGCAACCGCCAGCAGGAGCGAGGACAGATCGTTGCCGGTGGGAAAGAAGAGCTTCGCGATGATGACGGCGAAGAAGCTGTAGACGGTGAAATCGAACCACTCCAGACCGTTGCCGATCACGGTGGCGACGATGGCGCGGCGGCGCTGCGAGCCGCTGACGATTGGTGGCGCTTCTGGACGGGCGCTTGCGTGCATGACTTCCTCCTGGTTGGCGGCGCCGGTGCGCGAACCGCGTCGGTACCGGGTCGGCGTGGCAGCGCCGCCCGGCGCGGTGGGGGGATGAAACGGCGCACGGCAGGTAAGGCCGATGTTAGGAGTCGCGCCGTCACCCTGAAAACGAATTCTGCGCATGTCGTCATGCGAGCAGCGCATGGCAACTGGCTGGCTGAGTGGCCGGGCGGGAAGCGAGGCGGCAGCGCCGGCGGCGGCGTGAAGACGGATTGGCCGGGACGGGTTGCCGAAGAACGGAGAGGCAGGTGAGGCGCTGAGGCGATGCAACGATGAAGTCAGGGACCGCGCAAGGAATGCGCCGTGGGTTGCCAGGCAGTACCGGAACCGGCACCGCCTGGCACGCGGGCTAGCGTTCGCGTTCCCAGGTCTGGGTGCGTCCCAGCAGGCTGATGCCGATGAAGCCGCGCACCTTGAGCTTGCTGCCGTCGTCCGCCAGCGACATCTTGGTCTTGTAGAGCTTGCCGCTTTCCGGATCGAGGATCTCGCCGCCACTCCACTCGTTGTCGCCGGTCTTGCGCAAGCCCGTGATGATGGTCATGCCCATGATGGGCTGGTCGCGGCGCGAGTCGGTGCACTTGTCGCATACCTTGGGCTTGCCGTCGCTCTTGCCGTCACTCTCGCCGAAGCTCTTGACGAGCTTGCCGCTGTAGACGCCGTTATGCTCGCTGATCTCCACCAGGCCGCGTGGCTTGCCGGTGGCGTCGTCGATGGTCTTCCATGAACCAGCCGGGGTGGTCTGGGCCAGCGCCGCGGCGCTACCCAGCAGCGCACCGGCGAGCACGGTGACGCGTGCCGCCATGACGGCGGCGCGTGCGGCGGAGCGGGGGGCAGTAAAGTGCATCGGGATCTCCTGTTCGGGTTGGGGCGCGCCATGACTGCGCGCCGTGGCGCTACCAGGATCGTCACTTGCCGGATTCGGCGAGCCTGGCGGCGCGGGTACGCCAATCTACTGATGATAGGCTCGCGCCGCAATCTCCCGGCCGTGTTTGCGTACGCATCAAAGCGAGCTGGCCGCTCGCCGGAAACCGGCGTGGTTGCTGGTTGCTGGCGTATTCTGTCATGCAGCAAAATTGTCTGCCGCCGGCACTTGAAGCAATCCTCTAGGCCGCATGTTCCGTGCGGCGCCGCCATGCCTGCGGCACCTGTCCGGCCACGCATCGTAGTTGCCATCTCGGAGTCTCGCTTTGCTTTGCGGGACTAGTGGGCGCATCGCATTGAACTGCTGGCGAACCTTTTCATCCCGCACCGTGCGCGCCGCGTTCGGCCTGGCAGAGAGTGCCCGACTCCGCGCGACACTACATGCAGGGTCCGGGATGCCTCGCCGGTGAACAGGTCGATGCTGTCGATTGCGGATGCCGGCCGATGGAAGGCACGCAGTCGTCTTGCATGCATCGATGAAGCCGCGCGATGCATGCAAGACGCTGTGTCCAAACCTCGCTTGAGTGCGTGTGTCGCAATGACGATTCTCAGACCGTTGCGTCGGCGCATCACTGCTCAAGCAGCACGCGAGCGTGCGAACCGGACTTCGACGCGCGCATCGTCCGCGCATCGCGCCGCGTCTTCAATGCACGGCTGCACGAAGGCCCGGTCGGTGCATGCGCGGCGCTCGTTCGCACTCGCGCGAAGTGTGAGAGGCCGATGTCGCGACGCGTGCGCGCAGTCATCGGCCAGGCATTCTCGGTTTCCCGAAAAGCCTTTGTTCATGCGGGTTTCCGGCGTTCGCGAAACGTCGTGAAGCGCGCCATCGCAGCGCGTCGAGTGCATACCGGCAGCGATGCTCGCGTGAAAAAAACGGAGCGTGCCGACGATGGTTTTTCATTCACTCGACGCGGCATCAGCGATGCGTCGATGGTGTGCGCGAGGAGCGATGCGCATCCGCGTCCGACGTGGTGAGAGCGTGTCGCGCGCATGCAAAGACGAGGCGAGCGGAGCGCGGCCATGAAGACGATGAAGTTGTCATGCTCGCGCGCAAGTTTTTTTGCACTTTTTTCTTAACATCGCGCAACAAACGAATTATGATTCGCCTTGACAAGAGTCTCACTTCATTGCATGGCTGCGAGGCAGGCAAGACAGCAGATGGAACGATGATGTTGGACGTGATGCTGATCGACGAGCGCCACCCACTTCGATGCAATGGAACAGGTAGCTCAGGAGCACTAGAACTTTGACGCAGACCAAGCCGTACTGGTTTACTAAAACGCGTGCAGTCTCCTTTGGCCCAGTAACGGGATGGGCGAACTACCCCCAAACGAATGCCGTACGTGGTGCGCGTGGCTTTGCCCGCATCATGGAAATGCCGGCCGATATCTCTTCTTTTCATGCCGCGTGCCGATCCGGCGGATGGCGCGGGCAGATCGAATATTCCAGGGCGCGGCAAGCGTCAGAAGCCCGGCTGCGGGCTCCGCTTTGCCACTATCGCACCGCGCGCCGCGGTGCCCCTGACACCGAATTCATTAGCGTGGGGTCGCAATGTTTCCGTGCGCCGATGAATCGCTCGCTCGATTGGGGTCGCATCGCGGTATCGCGCCTCGGGTCGGTCGGGTCGCCAACTTAGGTCATTCGATATTCACTCTCTAGTGAAGGAGTTATCCATGGCAACGACTGCAAAGAAGAAACCGGCGGCTAAGAAGGCCGCCAAGCCGGCCGCCAAGAAGGCAGCCGCCCCGGCCAAGAAGGCCGCTGTGAAGAAGGTCGCCGCCAAGAAGGTAGTGGCGAAGAAGGCTGCGCCGGCCAAGAAGGCTGCAGCACCGGCCAAGAAGGCCGCCGCCAAGAAGGTCGTAGCGAAGAAAGCAGCGCCGGCCAAGAAGGCCGCCGCCAAGAAGGTCGTAGCGAAGAAGGCCGCACCGGCCAAGAAAGTTGCAGCCAAGAAGGTTGTCGCCAAGAAGGCCGCACCGGCCAAGAAGGTAGCCGCCAAGAAGGCCGCACCGGCCAAGAAGGCTGCTGCCCCGGCCAAGAAGGCTGCACCGGCCAAGAAGGCTGCTGCTGCCAAGAAGGCCGCACCGGCCAAGAAGGCTGCTGCCAAGAAGGCCCCGGCCAAGAAGGCTGCCGCCAAGAAGGCTGCGCCGGCTTCGAAGCCTGCCGCTGCGCCTGCTGTCGCACCCGCTACAGCTGCCAAGACCGCGCTGAACCCGGCTGCGGCATGGCCTTTCCCGACGGGCACCCGTCCGTAAGCGTGCCGGTAACGGCCAGCGCTGGGAATTGCCAGGGCACGCATCGCGTGTCGCACTGACCAGATACTGCGTATCCGGTCCGCAAGACGTCAGTCTTGCCAACCCGCCGATGGTGAAAGCCCGGCGGGTTTTTTCATGCGCGCCCAGGCACCGGATCACCCTGGCGATTGCGCATTTGAACATCCGGAAAGCAGGGGAGGCGTAGATGGCCGCATGGTGCCGCCAGGGCAAGGGCTCCGGGCAAGATGAGATCGTGGTGACGGTGCACGTGCAGCCCGGCGCCAGGACGACCGCGGCCGCAGGCGAGTATGACGGCGTGCTGAAGATCAGGTTGGCGGCACCGCCCGTGGACGGCAAGGCCAACGAAGCCCTGTGCCAGTGGGTGGCCGCGGCGCTGGGCCTGCCGCGCCGTTCGGTCACGCTGAAGAGCGGTCAGGCCTCACGACGCAAGACCCTGGTGCTGGCCGCCGCGGGGCGGGATCCCGACGAGGTGGCCGCGACGTTGCTGGCGACAGGAAGCTGAGTGCATCCGGACGGGCAGGCCGTCGGCCTGCTTCCACAGGCGAGGCTCGGGCGGGCGCGGATCGCGGCAAGAAAAAAGCGCTGCCTCCGTCGAGGAGGCAGCGCTTTGGCAGGTCAGGGTCACGGCCGGAGGTCGCCTTAAACGGTCGCAGGCGCCGTTGGGCGGCCTTCTCGTATCCACGTAGCGTCAACTCCCGCTGCAGCGGACAGGAGCGCAGCGCGCCTCCCGGGTGCGGTGCTCAGTGCGTAACGCGGGTCGTGCCGCCGGAAGACAGCAGGCGCACGCGTTCGCCCGGGCGGAAGGCTTCGTCGGCGTCCTGGACGATGGCGCGCATCTCGCCGTTGTCCAGTCGCACGGTGATCTCCAGGCCACGGCGCTGGTTGATCTTGTTCTCTGCCATGCTGCCTGCGATGCCGCCGAGCACCGCGCCCAGCACGCCCGCGGCTACCGAGCCGCCGCCGCTGCCGATGGTGCTGCCGGCGGCGACGCCGCCGATGGCACCGCCGGCGATGGTGCCGGCGCCCGTCTGGTTACCCTGGATCAGCACCTCGCGCACGGTGTCGACCACGCCGTAGCGCAAGGTCTGCTCACGCTGAGCCTGGCCCGGCGTATAGATGCTGGCGGAGTTCGACTGCGAAGCGCAGCCGGCCACCAGGGTGGCGGCTGCAGCGAGCGCGATGGCGCTGGTGCGAAGCAGGGTATGCATGGGATCCATCCCGTAAAGGTGTTACTCGTAGCGATAACCAAAAGCCGACCGGAAGCGTTCACCGATTTCGTCGCGCGACGGTTTGTGGTTCTGCGGACCCTGGTGCGCGATCTTGATGGAACCCATCAGGCTGGCAAGGCGGCCTGTTGTTTCCCAGTCGAAGCCCCGTTCGATGCCGTATAGCAGGCCGCCGCGGAAAGCATCCCCGCAGCCCGTGGGATCGATGACCCGATCCGCTTTTACGGAAGCGATATTGTACTTCTGCTTGTTGGCGAAGACGCTCGCGCCCTGCTCACCGTGGGTCACGATGAAGGCCTGGACTTGCGCGGCAACTTCCTCGCTGGTCCAGCCGGTACGCGACAACAGAACTTGCGCTTCGTAGTCATTGACCGTCACGTAGCTGGCGAGTTCAACGAACTGGCGGAGGTCGTCGCCGTTGAACAGCGGCATGGCCTGGCCCAGGTCGAAGATGAAGGGCACGCCGGCCTCGGCGAACTGACTGGCGTGGTGCAGCATGCCTTCGCGGCTGTCCGGAGCGACGATGCCCAGGGTAGGCGCGTTGCTGCCGCCGAGCGCGTCCTGCACCTGCGAGAGCTGCGACTGGTTCATCGCGCCGGGGTGAAACGCCGTGATCTGGTTGTTGTCGAGGTCGGTGGTGATCATGGCCTGCGCCGTATAGGTATCGGGCAGGGTACGGATGTGCTCGGTGCTGATGTCGAGTGCGCGCAGGTACTGCAGGTAAGGCTCGGCATCGGCGCCCACGGTGGCCATGACCACGGGCTCGCCGCCCAGCAGCTTCAGCGTGTAGGCGATATTGCCTGCGCAGCCGCCGTACTCGCGGCGCATGGACGGGACCAGGAAGGACACGTTCAGCATGTGGATCTGGTCAGGCAGGATATGTTCGCGGAAATGCCCCTCGAACGTCATGATGGTGTCGTAGGCGACGGAGCCACAGATCAGGCTGGACATGCTCTCTCCAATTCTTGCAGTGCTTGCTAAGGGGGCGCTCGCTCGTGGCGGTGCCCACTGAATGTAAAAACGGCCACCCGGTCATCCGGGTGGCCGCGCCTGGCTGGTGGCGCGCTTACTTCAGCGCGGCCAGTGCGGCGTCGTAGTTCGGCTCGTTCTTGATTTCCGAGACCAGTTCGCTGTACTTCACGTTGTCGTTTTCATCGAGCACCACCACGGCGCGCGCGGTCACGCCGGCGAGCGGGCCGGTCTTGACGTCCACGCCGTAGTTGCCCTTGAAATCGGCGCCGCGCATCAGCGACAGCGGCACCACGTTGGCCAGGCCTTCAGCGGTGCAGAAGCGGCCCATGGCGAAGGGCAGGTCGGCCGAGATGGTCAGCACCACGGTGTTGGCGAGGCCGCTGGCGGCTTCGTTGAACTTGCGCGCGGAGGCCTGGCACACCGGGGTGTCCAGGCTGGGGACGATATTGAGCACCTTGCGCTTGCCGGCGAAGTCGGCCAGCGTGACGTCCTTCAGGTCCTTGCCGACCAGCGAGAAAGCGGGGGCCTTGTCGCCGGCTTGCGGAAACTTGCCGCCGACTTCGATGGCGTTGCCGCCGAGGGTGACGTTGCTCATATGTGCTCCTGTGTGAAATGCGGGCCCGTGAATCGGGGGCGCCCGGGATGAGCGGCGGGCCCGTGTGGAATTCAGGGGTAGAAGATCAGCACGCGGTAGTTCGCCGCCGCCTGCTGCGAACGGAATCGTACCCGAACCGGAAGCTCCGTGCCTGCGCGCAGGCCGTGCGTGGCAAAGGCCTGCTGCCCGGCGTCGAGATAATCGGCCGGCTGCAGTACCTTGCGCAACAGCAGCTGGTCCTGCAGGTCGGTCATGACCAGCTCGATGGCCGGCAGTGCCACGGTCGCCCGGCCCTGGTTGCGCAAGGTGACGGCAAGCAGGTATGCGTCGGTGTCCTCGTCCTGCTTTTGCAGCAGCGAGCTTTCGATGCGCAGGGCGTCGATGTCGCGCCACGGCGCTACCTCGCATCCCAGCGGTGCGCAGATCGCCTCGAAGGCCGGGCGCAGCATTGGGATGCGCCCTGACAGCTGGCTGCGCGCCAGATAGGTCGCTTGCACCAGTCCTGCCAGCACCAACACGGCGATCGCCAGGCGTTGCAGCGTGCGCTTGCGCCGTGCCGGGCCCGGACCGCGCTCGCGTGCGTGCCGCAGGAAGTCCGGGGCAAAGGCCGGTGCCGCGGGCTCCTCGCTGCCCGCCCGCAGGCGCGACGCCTGTTCGCGCGCCACGGGCTCGGGAATCTCGGGAAAATCGTTTTGCGCTTCGGCGCGCAGGTAGCCGCTCGCGCTCGGGACCGCCGCGGCGTCGGCTTCGGCGCGGGCGCTCGCGGGGGCGTGGCCGGCGGTGGCTACGTCGTTCGCCGAATCGCTGGCTTGCGCCGTGTCCGCGGTATCGGCGATGTCCGCGGTATGCGTTGCGTCGTCGTCGCCGGCCGCTAGTGGCGGCAGTTGCGCCGCATGCTCATGGGCGGCCTGCGCTTCACGTTCCGCATCGTCGTCCAGGGCGGTGGCCCCGGCGATGGCCTGGGGCGCGGCTTGCGGCGGCAGGTCGTCGGCCAGCGTCCTGGGGTCCAGTTGTGGCCAGGGGGTGGCTTGCGGCGTGGCGGCGGGTGTGTCGCCCGCTGCCGGGACGCCGGCTTCGCGCCAGGTGTAGGCGGCGGCACCGGCTATCTCGGCTACGCTGGCTTTATGGGTTGCGTCAGTTGCTTCGGTTGCCTGGTCCGCGGCGGAAACGTCAGCCTCCTCGCCATCGACAATGCCGGGCACGAACACGGCGGAAGCCGCTTCCTCGCCATCCTCCACGGCGCCTGCGTCCGGCTCCGCCCGCCGGTTGACGGCGTGCACAGCCTCATCGGCTTCCGCTTGCGTCTGGTACAGCATCACGGTGGGCGCGTCGAGCGCCGGCACGTCGTAACCGGGATCGAAGCCGGGATCGAAAGGAGGGATGTAGGGGCGGTCCGCACCGGATTCGGCTGCCTCGTCATGCGGCGCTTCCTGCGGCGCGGCGAGGGCCTCGGCAGCATGCGGGCCAGGCGCGTCAGGTGCTTCCGTTTCCGGGTGTGCCTCGGCATGGTGCCGTTTGCGTGGGGTTCGCGGCGCGCGGCCGTGTGCCGTGTCGTGAGCACCCTCGAGCGCTTCCTCGTGGGACTTCTCGTGTGGCGTGCGCGGCGAGCGGCGGTGGGGCTTTTCCGGGGCCGTCTCCTGCGGCGGCGCCGGGGCAGCCACGCTTGCGGCAGCCTCGGCGGCGACCGCGGCCTCGTTGGCCGGTTCGGGCGCCGGCAGTTCGATCAGGTGTTCACGCGCGTCGAAAACGGTGTCGCACTGGCCGCAGCGGACCAGGCCCTGCCGCAGCCGCAACTGATCGGCAACCAGCCGGAACGCCGTGCGGCAGGCCGGGCAACGCGTGACGAGCTTGGCTGCGGCCATTGGCGGTGCTCAGGGCTGGACGCCGGGGCCTTCACCGCGGGTGCCGTGCAGGCACACCCAGCCTTCCTCGCTGCGCCAGACTGACATGGGCAGCCAGGGCGCGTAGGCAGCGGCGACTTCGTCCGCCTGCCGCTCCAGCACGCCCGACAGCACCAGCCGGCCGCCGGGACGCACGCGGGCGCTCAGCATGGCCGCCATCAGCTTGAGCGGATTGGAGAGGATATTGGCGACGACGAGGTCGTAGCTGGCCTCGGAAACGGTTTCCGGCAGCGCGAAAGTGGCTTCCACGCGATTGCGCTCAGCGTTGTACCGCGAGGCTTCCACCGCGTTGGGGTCGATATCGATGCCGAGCGTGTCGCCCGCGCCGAGCTTGCGCGCCACGATGGCGAGGATGCCCGAGCCGCAACCGTAGTCGAGCACGGTTTCACCCGCCTTGATGTTCTGTTCCAGCCACTGCATGCACAGCCGCGTGGTGGGATGGCTGCCGGTACCGAAGGCGAGGCCGGGATCGAGTTCCAGCACCACCGCGTCGGGTTCGGGCGCTTCGTGCCAGGACGGCACCACCCAGATGCGCTCGCCGATGCGGATAGGCTCGAACTGGGATTGCGTCAGGCGCACCCAGTCCTGGTCCTCGACCGGCCGCAGCTGGTACGGCGGCACCGGGTCGATGCCCAGCGCATTGGCAGCAGCGGCCACCACCAGCACGGGATCGGTGCTGTTGTCGAACAGCGCCACCACGCGCGAGCGGTTCCATGCCAGGCGAGTCGGCTCCATGCCGGGCTCGCCGAACAGCGGCTGCTCGTCGGGCGTGTCGGCATCGGCGTCTTCCACCGATACCGACAGCGCGCCGAGGTCGAACAGTGCGTCAGACCAGGCTTCTGCCTGGTCTTGTGCGATTTCGATCACACATTCCTGAAATGCCACAGGCGATCCTTGTCGATCCGTTAATGCTGGCCGCGCCGGGGCTTCAGATCTTGCCGCCCTTGGCCACGGTCTTCTGGGCCAGGCGGTGTTCGAGATAGTGAATGCTGGTGCCGCCTTCGACGAAGTTGGCATCGAGCATCAGCTCGCGGTGCAGCGGTACGTTGGTCTGGATGCCGTCCACCACCATTTCCGACAGCGCGATCCGCATGCGGGCAATGGCCTGCTCGCGGGTAGCGCCGTAGGTGATGATCTTGCCAATCATCGAATCGTAGTTGGGCGGCACAAAGTAGCCATCATACGCGTGCGAGTCGACCCGCACGCCGGGACCGCCGGGCATGTGCCAGGCAGTGATGCGGCCGGGCGACGGGGTGAACTTGAACGGATCCTCGGCGTTGATGCGGCATTCGATGGAGTGGCCGCGCAGCTGCACGTCCTTCTGGCGCCAGCGCAGCTTCTCGCCAAAGGCGATGCGGATCTGCTCCTGCACAATGTCGATGCCGGTGATCATCTCGGTGACGGGGTGCTCAACCTGCACGCGCGTGTTCATTTCGATGAAGTAGAACTCGTTGTTCTCGTACAGGAACTCGAAGGTGCCGGCGCCACGGTAGCCGATCTTCTTGCAGGCCTCGGCGCAGCGGTCGCCGATACGCTCGATCAGGCGGCGCGGGATATGCGGCGCGGGCGCTTCCTCGATCACCTTCTGGTGGCGGCGCTGCATCGAGCAGTCGCGCTCGCCCAGCCAGATCGCCTGGCGATGCTGGTCGGCCAGGATCTGGATTTCGACGTGCCGGGGGTTCTCCAGGAATTTCTCCATGTAGACCTCCGGGTTGCCGAAGGCTCGGCCGGCTTCCTCGCGCGTCATGTTGACCGCGTTGACCAGGGCCGCTTCGGTGTGCACCACGCGCATGCCGCGGCCACCGCCGCCGCCTGCCGCCTTGATGATGACCGGGTAGCCGACGGTGCGCGCGATCGCCAGGATTTCCTTGGGATCATCGGGCAGGGCGCCTTCGGAGCCCGGCACGCACGGCACGCCGGACTTGATCATGGCTTGCTTGGCCGAGACCTTGTCGCCCATCAGGCGGATGCTTTCCGAAGTCGGGCCGATAAAGACGAAGCCGGATTTTTCCACACGTTCGGCGAAGTCGGCGTTTTCCGACAGGAAGCCGTAGCCTGGGTGGATGGCTTGCGAATCGGTCACCTCGGCGGCCGAGATGATGGCCGGCATATTGAGGTAGGACAGCGGCGAAGGCGCCGGGCCGATACAGACGGCTTCGTCGGCCAGCTTGACGTATTTGGCTTCCTTGTCGGCTTCCGAATACACCACTACGGTCTTGATGCCAAGCTCGCGGCAGGCGCGCTGGATGCGAAGGGCGATTTCACCGCGATTCGCGATCAGAATTTTTTCAAACATAGTCACTCTCTGCGAGGAGAAAGGCGGTCCCACCGCGGCGGATCATGGCGCCCCCGGCGCGGTGGCCGGAGTGCGGGCGGGGGAGCTGGCACCGGGACGAGGCCCGTGCGGCGCGTCCGGTTCGCCTGCGCCGGCGCGGCCGGCCGGAACATCCGGCGCAGGCTGCGGGCGGCGCGGCATGCCGGTCAGTATCAGCCGATGATGAAGAGCGGCTGGCCGTATTCCACCGCCTGGCCATTCTCGACCAGGATTTCCTTGATCACGCCGGCCTTGTCGGACTCGATCTCGTTGAGCAGCTTCATCGCTTCGATGATGCAGACCGTCTGGCCTTCCTTGACGGTATCGCCCACGTTGACGAAGGCCGCGGCGCCCGGCGAGGGTGCGCGATAGAAGGTGCCGACCATCGGCGAGGTCACGACATGGCCAACCGGCAGTTGCGGTGCGGCCGGCTCGGCGCCGGCAACAGGCGCCGCGGCGGCCGGGGGCAGCGCCTGCATCGGTTGCATCGCCATCGGCGCGGCGATGACCTGCGGCGGTGCCTTGACAATTCGCACCTTGCCTTCGCCTTCGGTGACTTCCAGCTCGGAGATGCCGGACTCGGCCACCAGGTCGATCAGCGTCTTCAGCTTGCGCAGGTCCATCTTCTATCCTCCTGAATCGGGTTGTCCGGCTTGCCGCTCTGGCGGCTTCGTCCGGGAAAAACTCATGCGTCCGGCGGGCTGCCTACGTCCGCCGGGCGAGACAGCGGGGACGTGACAGGCGCCGGGGGCGCGGTAAATGTCATGAAATAAACCGGCCGGGTCAGGCCTTTAGGGGCGCCTGCTCCAGCTCCTGCCCGAGGGCATAGTCCAGCGCCAGCAGGTAGCCTTGCCAGCCAAGCCCGCAGATCACGCCGATCGCCACATCCGAGAAAAAGGAGTGGTGACGGAAGTCCTCGCGCCGATGCACGTTCGACAAGTGGACCTCCACGAAAGGGATCGCCACCCCGGCCAGCGCATCGCGCAACGCCACGCTGGTATGCGTGTAGGCGGCCGGGTTGATGATGATGAAGTCAACGCCCTCGTCGCGCGCCGCATGGATACGATCGACCAGTGCCCCCTCGTGGTTGGACTGGAACGTAGCCAGGGCGATATTGGCCTGCCTTGCACGCTGCGCAAGGGCAAGGTCGATATCGACCAGTTTCGTGTGTCCATAGGTTTCCGGTTCGCGCGTGCCCAGCAGGTTCAGGTTAGGTCCATGCAGGACCAGCAGCTTGCGGTAGCGGGCGGAGCGGCGTTCGGGAGGCGTATCGATCACGGCGACTCGACCATTTCAACGAAATTGCGCGGAGATTACCGTAGCTTAGAGTGATTTGTCTAGCAGCGCAGACATAAGCGGCTTCCAGGCAGGCGAGTTTCTTGGTCTGATCCGGCACTTTCGACCTGTGCCATCGGAAATCGGTCAATTTGCGTGACGATCGCTCAAGATTAGGTGAGAATCGCCCCGAATCAAGAATTTTATGCCTAGCCGCGTGGTAGCGCGGCGCGCAGTTCGTCAGGGGAAACCCTGCCCATTTTGCGGTAGCTGACCGTGCCGTCAGGCGCAATGATCACTGTATAGGGCAGCCCGCCGGCGGCATTGCCGAAATTACGCGACAACTCCGTACCGGCAAAGCCCGCCACCACCAGCGGGTAAGAGACCGGTACTTTCTGGATGAACTGCTGGATATTGTTGGCCGAATCGATGCCGATGCCGACAAATTCCACCTTGCGCCCCGAGTACTCCTTGTGCAGCGCGGTCAGGTCGGGCATCTCCTCGACGCATGGGCCGCACCAGGGTGCCCAGAAGTTCACAACTACAGTTTTGCCCCGCAACTTGGCGAAATCGACCTGCGCGCCGGTCGGGTCAGGCAGTTGCGTACGCAGGAACGCTTCCACCGCCTCGTCGGATGCTGGCTTGGGCGAGAACACATAATGACCGGCCAGTGCGCCGGCAGCGGCAGCGACGACAGCAACGGCGAGCCAGACCCAGAGGCGGCTGCGGCGGACAGAAGTGCTATTGGAAGGGGTCATGGCAGCAGGAAGTTAGCGGCTGATAGATGGCAGAAAAGGCCAGGGGCTGGAACGGAAGGCACCGTGCCGTTCTGGTGCTCAGGCTGCTTCGGGCGTGTCGGGTGTGTCGGACGCGGCCGCCGCCGCGAGTGCCTGCACGGCGCTCAGGTCGGCACGGGCAACGCGGCCGCCGGCATCTGCCCGGACCGCGCCACGTTCATCATCCGCATCATACAGCGCTATATGAATGCCAACGGGCTGGCCAAGCTCGGCGCGGATTTCCCCCGCCAGCAGCCGTGCCTCCCTCTGTGCGGGCCACTGGCCCTTCCAGAGGAAGCTCAAGGTCTCGACCTCGCCACGGCCGGCAAAGTGCCGGCTTTCGCTGGTATCGAAATCGACACCGGCATTGAGCAGATGGAGGGTGAGGTCCTTGGGGCTGTCGCAGAAGCACTGCAGATAGACGTCCGAATGCTCGGTGGCCGTGCCGTTGAGTACCGCCCCGGCCAGGTAGGGGCGGAACGCGGCCAGGTCACTCATGGCCAGTATGGCCAGGCGGCGCAGGAGCGCCAGCACGCGCGGCTGGCTGTCCGAATGGAACAGCGCCTGGTAGGCGCGGACCTCGGCCTCGACCATCTCGTTGTCGGGGAGCCACTCGCCGGTTACGCGGATGTCGCCCAGCAACTGGCGCGCGGCCTTGCGCTTGGCGGTGGCGTAGTCGGCACCGTCTTCCGCGATCATGCGGGCGGCGGCCTGCGCAATTTCTTCGCGCAGG
Source organism: Cupriavidus sp. F041 (assembly GCF_057814235.1). Taxonomy (NCBI): domain Bacteria; kingdom Pseudomonadati; phylum Pseudomonadota; class Betaproteobacteria; order Burkholderiales; family Burkholderiaceae; genus Cupriavidus; species Cupriavidus sp. F041. Next base: position 3,552,629 of record NZ_JBVASY010000002.1, on the reverse strand, counting down.
CGGATGGGGTCCAGGGTGGGGCGGCGGGGCATGTGGGGATGATACCGGAGGGATTGGGGGAGGCGCCCTGGGCGGGGTTTGGTTTCTTAGAGTGGGCGGGGAGCTTGAGATTCCGTTGGCTGGCGGATTTAACGTCAAAGCCAGCTTTAGCGGCTTAACTTCAAGGTCAACGGCGGCTCCCCCCTGCGTGGAGCGACCTTCCGGGGCGGGTTGCAGGGCTCGAACCGAACGGCTTCGGGGGCTCGCTGCGCACCATACGGAAGTGGATTTCCGCCTGGTGCCGCAGGCATCCCTCGGGATTCCCCCTGCCCCCCTCAGGTACAATTCCCCCTCATTCAGAAGCCACAGGCCCGGCCGCCCAGGCCCGCCGAATCCCAAATTCCATGCATATTCACATCCTCGGTATCTGCGGCACATTCATGGGCGGCCTTGCCGTACTGGCCAAGCAGGCTGGCCACCGCGTGACCGGTTGCGATGCCAATGTCTACCCGCCCATGAGCACGCAGCTCGAGGCCCAGGGCATCGAACTGATCGAGGGCTTCGATCCGAACCAGCTGGCGCTGGCGCCGGATCTGTTCGTGATCGGCAATGTGGTCTCGCGCGGTAATCCGCTGATGGAGGCCATCCTCAACCGCAACCTGCCCTATACATCCGGCCCGCAGTGGCTGGGCGAGCATGTGCTGCGCGGCAAATGGACGCTGGCGGTGGCGGGAACCCACGGCAAGACCACAACGACTTCCATGCTGGCCTGGATCCTGGAGGATGCGGGCTACAACCCGGGTTTCCTGGTTGGCGGCGTGCCCCAGAACTTTGGGGTGTCGGCGCGCGTGACCGAGTCCGATTTCTTCGTGATCGAAGCCGATGAGTACGATACGGCGTTCTTCGACAAGCGCAGCAAGTTTGTCCATTACCGTCCGCGCACGGCCATCCTGAATAACCTGGAATACGATCACGCCGACATCTTCCCGGATCTTGCCGCGATCGAGACCCAGTTCCACCACCTCGTGCGAACCGTGCCGGAGCAGGGCCGCCTGATCGTCAATGGGGCGGAAGAGAGTCTGGCGCGCGTGCTGGAGCGGGGCTGCTGGAGTGAGACGGAGCAGTTCGGCATGGGCGACTGGCGTGCCGGGGAGCCTGCCGGCGCCACTGGCGGCGCGACGCAAGACAGCTTCGATGTCTGGTTCGGCGAGGCGCTGCAAGGACGGCTCACCTGGGACCTGCAAGGCACGCATAACCGCCTGAACGCGCTGGCTGCGATCGCGGCGGCAAGGCATGTGGGCGTGCCGCCGGCCCAGGCGATCGAGTCCCTGTCGCGTTTTGCCAATGTGAAGCGCCGCATGGAAGTGCGGGGCGTGGTCGGCGGCATCACGGTCTATGACGACTTTGCCCACCATCCCACCGCGATCCAGACCACGCTCGACGGCCTGCGCAAACGGGTTGGCGCGGCGCGCATCCTGGCCGTGCTGGAGCCGCGCTCGAACACCATGAAGCTGGGCGTCATGAAGGCGCAATTGCCGGCCAGCCTGGAGGCGGCCGACCTCGTGTTCGGCTACGGCGCGGCCAGCGGCAAGGATGCCCTGGGCTGGGACCTGGCCGAATCACTGGCGCCGCTGGGAGAGCGGGCTGCCGCCTTCAGCGATCTTCCCGCGCTGGTGCAGGCGGTGCGCGCCGCGGCACGCCTTGGCGACCACGTGCTGGTGATGAGCAACGGCGGTTTCGGTGGCGTGCACCAGAAGCTGCTGGATGCCTTCGCTGCCGGCGACGCGGCCTGAGCGGGGACCGGCATGTTGTTGTACCTGCATGGTTTTCGTTCCTCGCCGCAGTCGTTCAAGGCGCGGCTGGTCCAGGAGCGCATGCGCGAATGGGGCGTTGGCCGCTATTACGCCTGCCCCGTGCTGAACGTGTCGCCGGCGGCGGCCATCGCCCAGGCGGAAGCGGCGATCGCGGCGTCCCAGGCGGGCGGCGCGCAGCCGCTCACCATCATCGGGTCTTCGCTGGGCGGTTTCTATGCCCGCTGGCTGGCCGAGCGCCACGGCTGCCGCGCGGTGCTGCTCAACCCGACTGTGCATCCTTGGACCGACCTTGAGCGTTACCTGGGCGACCAGCCGCTCTGGCATGGCGGCGGTTCGGTGCGCGTGGAACGGCATCACCTGGACGAACTACTGGCGCTGCGGGTCGAGGCCATCACCCGGCCGGAGCGCTATTTCCTCATGGCCGCCACCGGCGACGAGGTGCTGGACTATCGCGAGATGCTGGCGGCGTTCCCCGGCGCGCACACGCGCGTCATCGAGGGCAGCGACCACGGCATCAGCGAATTTGCCGGCTACGTCGACGAAGTCCTGGCCTTCTGCGGCTATGGTCCCGGTGGCCAGATCAGCCCGGTCAACCCGGAGCCGCAGGCATGAGTGCGCTATGAGCGGGGCGCATGTGCGCCGCAGCGGTTGGCACTCCCACTTACCCGAAGATCCCGCCATCAGCGCGAACCTGCGCCGCTGGGTCATTGGTGACGGCTCGCTGACTGCACGGCTGGTGGCGGCATCGAGCCGGTTCCGGGTGCGTTGCCTGGCGCAGCGCATGGAGCTTGCCCTGGCCGACGAATGGCAGGCGCTGGGCCTGCCCGCGCGCCATCACGCGCTGGCGCGGGAGGTACTGCTGGTCTGCGACGGCGTGCCGGCCATCTTTGCCCATACCGTGGTGAAACCCGACCATGCCCGGCGCGACTGGCCATTCCTGCGCGGCCTGGGCGAGCGCCCCCTGGGCGGCGCGCTGTTTGTCGATCCCCGCGTGCTGCGCGAGCCGTTCGCATTTGCTCGCTTGTTGCCGCATCACCCGTTGCGGCGCCGGCTGGAGCAGGCGGTGCCGGCGATGCGCGAACTGCCCCCGTCCTCCATGTTGCCGGCGCGGCGCTCGGTCTTCCGGCGCGGCGGCGGGGTCATGCTGGTGACCGAGGTGTTCCTGCCGGACCTGCGGGAGCGGCCCGCGCCGGAAAGCCCGAATGCGCCCGCGTCCAATCAGGGCGGTTCGGACCAGTAGCGCGCAAGTACCCATCCAAAGCAAGAACATCCCACGACCACTACCAAGAAGAAGAGACCAACAACATGAAATTGCAGGGACGTGTTGCCGTCATCACCGGCGCTGCCGCCGGCATCGGCTTTGCCACCGCGCAGCGCTTTGCCGCAGAAGGCGCGCTGGTGGTGCTTTGCGATGTGCAGGAAGAGCGCGTGCGTGCCGCCGCCGGGACCCTCGCCGCGACGGGTGCTACCGTCAGCGCCTTCAAGGTCGATGTGACGCGCCGCGACGAAGTGGACGCCATGGTCGCGGCCACGCTCGCCAAACACGGCCGCATCGACATCCTCGTCAATAACGCCGGCATCACCAAGGATGCGCGGCTGGCCAAGATGAGCGAGGCCCAGTTCGACGCGGTGATCGACGTCAACCTCAAGGGCGTATTCAACTGCGCGCAGGCGGTGGCTTCGATCATGACCGAGCAAGGTAGTGGTGTGATCCTTAATGCATCCAGCGTGGTGGGCCTGTATGGCAACTTCGGCCAGACCAACTATGCGGCCAGCAAATTCGGCGTGATCGGCTTTACCAAGACGTGGGCGCGCGAACTGGGTCCCAAGGGCGTGCGCGTCAACGCGGTTTGCCCGGGCTTCGTCGCGACCGAGATCCTGCAGACCGTGCCGGAGAAGGTGCTCGACGGCATGAAATCGTCCTGCTGGCTGCGCCGGCTGGCCGAACCAGCGGAAATCGCCAGCATCTATACCTTCCTGGCCAGCGACGACGCCAGCTACGTCAATGGCGTGGCGATCGAGGCCAGCGGCGGCATGTCGCTGTAACAGCTTGACCCGCGCCGGGCTTGCCGCCGGCGCGGTGCGGTATCATCTCAGGTCCGGTTGCCGTCTCGCCTGAGGGCGGCCTTGCACCATTTCTCTCACCGGGCCGTTCCCACAGGCGTTACAAAGCGCCAGGGCGCTTGTTTTCCAGAACGGTTCCCGGCATTTCTGAAAGTACCGATCCATGCAGTTGCTGTTCGAAGAAGGCGGCGAGATTCGCGCCGGCACCGTGCTGACCCAGCAGGGCGAGTCATACCAGGTGGAGCTGCCCGCGGGCAAACGCACCAAGGTCAAGTCGCGTGACGTACTGTTGCAGTTCGCGCAGCCGTCGGCGATCGAGCTGGTGCGCCAGACCGCCGAGCTGGCCGGCGAGATCGACCTGCCGTTCCTGTGGGAATGCGCGTCGGAGGAAGAGTTCGGATTCACCGACCTGGCCGCCGAGTATTTCGGCGCGGCGGCGAGCGTGGTGCAGCAAGCTGCGCTGGCGCAGGCGCTGCACGGCAATCCGGTCTATTTCCGCCGCAAGGGACGTGGGCGCTACCAGCGCGCGCCGGAAGACCAGCTCAACGCAGCGCTCGCCGCACTCGAACGCAAAAAGCAGCAAGCCCTGGTGCAGGCCGAATACGAAGCCCAGCTCAAGGCCATGACGTTGCCCGACGCCTTCCGAGGCAAGGCACTGCAGCTGCTGTTCAAGCCCGACAAGAACAGCCTCGAATACAAGGCGATGGACGCCGCCTGCACCGCGCTTGGCATGTCGCCGATGCGGCTGATGGTGGCAGTGGGCGGCATTGCCAGCCCGCGCGCGCTGCATGAGGCCAAATTCCTCTCTGAATGCTTTCCCAAGGGCACGGGCTTTCCCGACGTGCCCGTGCCGGAACCCGTCGGCGACCTGCCGCGCGCGGAGGTGGAGGCGTTTTCCATCGACGACGTCACTACCACCGAGATCGACGATGCGCTGTCGGTCACGCCGCTCGACGGTGGCCAGATCCGCGTGGGCATCCATATCGCGGCCCCCGGCCTCGGCATCCGCCGTGGCGAGCCGCTCGATGCCGTGGCGCGCCAGCGCTTGTCGACCGTGTATTTCCCCGGTGACAAGATCACCATGCTGCCCGACGATGTGGTGGAGCGCTACACGCTGCAGGAAGGGCGCGAGTGCCCGGCCTTGTCGCTGTACGTGGTCTACGATCCGGCCCAGCAAGCCATCGTCAGCAGCGAGACCCGTGCCGAAATGGTCATGATCGCGGCCAACCTGCGCCACAACCTGCTTGAGGACGTGGTGACCGAGGCCGCGCTTGCCGCAGGCACCGGCGACTACCCGTTCCGCGAGGCGCTGACCCAGCTGTGGCACTTCTCCGGATGGCTGCACGATGAACGCCAGAAGGCGCGCCTGGCGAGCGGGCTGCGGCCCGAGTCGCACAACCGCGCCGACTACAACTTCTACCTCGACGAACTGGCCGACGGCAGCGAGCGCGTGCGCATCGAGCAGCGCCGGCGCGGCTCTCCGCTCGACAAGATCGTGGCCGAGCTGATGATCCTGGCCAACAGCACCTGGGGCAAGCTGCTCGCTGACCACGGCGTGCCGGGCATCTACCGCACGCAGAAGGCCTGGGGCATGCACCGCACCCGCATGCAGACCTATCCGGCCCCGCATGAAGGGCTGGGCGTGGCGCAGTACGCCTGGAGCACTTCGCCGCTGCGGCGCTATGTCGACCTCGTCAACCAGTGGCAGATCCTGGCGGTGGCCCAGCATGGCATCACGGCCAAGCTGGTGGCGCCGTTCAAGCCCAAGGACTCCGACCTGCTGGCTGCCGTGGCCGACTTCGAAGGCACCTACGCCGCTTATGCCGATCACCAGTCGACCATGGAACGCTACTGGTGCCTGCGCTGGCTGCAACAGGAAAAGCGCGAGCGCCTGATGGGCTCGGTGCTCAAGGAAGGCGCGGTGCGCTTTGCCGAGATCCCGCTGGTCACGCGCGTGCCCGAACTGGTCCAGGCCTCGCGCGGTACCCAGGTGCTGCTGGAAATCGGCGCAACCGACGAAATCTCGCTGGAGGTGTCGTGCCGGCTCCTGGAGATCTTTGCCGGCGAAGGCGAATTGCCGTCGGAAGAGCTGGAAGGCGACGACGAAGCCAGCGAAGTGTCGGCCGAAGCCGCCGCTGAAGCTGCTGCCGAGGAGGCCGCCGAAGCCGCCGCCGAGGGCGCGGCCGCCGACGCGGCCGCGGAAGGCAGCGCCGAGGGCGACGCCGCGAGTGCCGAAGGTGCCACAAGCGAAGGCGCTTCGTCGGAGACACGCGACACCGGCGCCGGTGGCGCGGGCTGAGGTCCTCGGAAAAAACGAGGCGCTCCCTTACAATCGCAGTCTGAACCGGGGTCCGACCGACCCCGGCCCCGGTCTTGTCCCATCGACGCCGTACAGCCAACGCCCCGCCCATCGTGAAAGCCGCTTTTTCTCCCCGCCAGTGGTGGAACGCCAGCAGCACGATGGCCAAGGCGCTGGTCGTCTCGGTGCTTGCCCATGTCCTGCTGCTGACCGTGCGCGTGGTGGCGCCGGAGGCGTTCGAGATCAAGCGCACCGATGCCGCGCTCGACGTGGTGCTGGTCAATTCCAAGTCGGCGCAGCGTCCGCAGAATCCCACCGTGCTGGCCCAGGCCAACCTCGACGGCGGCGGCGAGCAGGACCAGCAGCGCGCGACCACGCCGCTGCCGGCCCAGACCGTCACCAAGGACGGCGACCTGGTGCGCCAGATGCAGCGCCGCGTGGAGCAGATGGAGCAGGAGCAGCAGCGCCTGATGACGCAGTCGCGCGAAGCCGCGCCGGCCGTGCGCAGCCAGCCGCTCAAGCCCGGCCAGCAGCGCACGGAGCATCCGCTGCGCGGGCAGGACGAACGTACCTCGCTCGACGAGATGGCCAGGCTCGAAGCCGAGATTGGCCGCAACCTCGAGCAATACGCCAAGCGTCCCAAGCGCTACCAGCTCACCGCCACCAGCGCGCAGGAAGTCGAATATGCGCAGTACTACGACCGCCTGCGCCAGAAGATCGAGGCGCGCGGCACCACCGATTTTCCCCAGCGCAACGGCAAGCCGCTGTACGGGCAACTGATCCTGGTGATCAACGTCAACCGGCAGGGCAAGCTCGGCTATAACCGCGACGGCTACAACATCGATGCCATCGACGTGGTCAAGAGCTCGGGCGATCCCGCGCTGGACCGCCAGGCGGTGGCGATCGTGCGGGCCGCGGCGCCGTTTGGCCACTTTACGCCGCAGATGCAGGCGCGCCAGGATATTCTCGAAGTCATCTCCACCTTCAAGTTTTCGCGCAGTGGGCTGGAAACACGCTTACAGGCCCGATGATGTCCTCTACTACGACTATGCAATCCCAGACCCAGGCCGACCGCTATGTGGTGATCGGCAATCCCATCGCACACAGCCGCTCGCCCGCCATCCATGCCGCCTTCGCGCAGCAGACCGGCGAGGCCGTCGAGTACGAGCGCCTGCTGGCGCCGCTGGACGGATTCGTTGCCGCCGTGCGCGCCTTCTTCGAGAGTGGTGGCCACGGCCTGAACGTGACCGTCCCCTTCAAGCTCGAAGCCTATGACCTGGCTGAGCGCCTGACGCCGCGCGCCGAAAGCGCCGGCGCGGTCAACACCATGTGGATCGAGGACGGCGTGATCCATGGCGACAACACCGACGGAGTCGGCCTCACGCGGGACATCGAGATCAATCTCGATACCTTGCTCGAAGGCAAGCGCATCCTGTTGCTGGGCGCCGGCGGCGCGGCCATGGGCGCCATGCTGCCGCTGATTGCCTGCCGGCCCGATCGCATCGTGGTGGCCAACCGCACGCCCCAGCGCGCCAGCGACATCCTGGAAAACGTGGCTCAGCAGGCCGACGAATACGGCGTGGAATTGTGGGGCGGCGGCTTCGACGCGCTCGCGGGTTTGTCCGAGGACGACGCCTGCGACGTGGTGATCAATGCCACCAGCAGCAGCCTGCAGGGCGAACTGCCGCCGGTGCCGGCGGAGCTGCTGGGCAAGGATGTGCTCGCCTACGACATGATGTACGGCGCCGAGCCCACGGTGTTCCTGAAGTTCGCCGCCCAATGCGGCGCGCGCACCGCGGACGGACTGGGCATGCTGGTCGAGCAGGCCGCCGAAGCCTTCTACAACTGGCGCGGCGTGCGGCCTGCCACCGCTCCCGTGCTGGCAGCGCTGCGCGCCGAACTCCAGGCCGAAGCCGCGCGTTGAGCGCGGCGCTGCGGCCTGCAGGCATCGAACATGGCTGAGCGCAAGCGCACCGACCGTTCGGGGCCTGCCACGCGCGGCGGCGGTCTGAACCCGCTGCGCTGGCTCGCCTACCTTCTCGGCACGCTGATCGCCGGCGTGCTGGCCATGCAGGTCTATTTCTTCCTGCAGATCGCTGCCTGGCAATACGTGAACCCGTCGTCCACGGCGTTCATGCGGGCCGAGCAGTGGCGGTTGTGCGGCTTTCATTTCTGGAGCTGCCAGGTGGACCGCCGCTGGGTCGGCTATGACGATATCTCGCGCAGCCTCAAGCGCGCGGTGATCGCCAGCGAGGACGCCGACTTCGTCAACCATCCCGGCTACGAACTGGACGCCATGCTCGATGCGTGGGAGCGCAACAAGAAGCGCGGCCACATCGTGCGCGGCGGCTCCACCATCACCCAGCAACTGGCGAAGAATCTCTTTCTCTCGTCAGAGCAGCACTACCTGCGCAAAGGGCAGGAGCTGGCCATCACCTGGATGCTCGAGTTCTGGCTCGACAAGCAACGCATCTTCGAGATCTACCTGAATTCAGTGGAGTGGGGCGAAGGCGTGTTCGGGGCGGAGGCCGCGGCCCAGCACTACTTCAAGACCAGCGCGGCCAGGGTGAGCGTGGGCCAGGCAGCGCGCCTGGCCGCCGCGCTGCCGGCGCCGAAATGCTTCGACAAGAAGCAGTACTGCGCCAACGTGCGCGTGAACTTCAAGGCCAAGGCCAATATCATCGCGCGCCGCATGGGCGCGGCCACGCTGCCGGACTGAGCACGGCGGCAGCCGCGCCGCCACTTAGCTCAGCCAGCCCTTGCGCTTGAAATACACCAGCGGAATCGCCGCCGACACCGCCATCAGCGCGATCGCCCACGGATAGCCCGCGGACCAGTCCAGCTCCGGCATGAACTTGAAGTTCATGCCGTAGATGCTGGCGATCAGCGTGGGCGGCATCAGCGCCACCGACACCACCGAGAACAGCTTGATGATCTTGTTCTGGTTGATGTTGATGAAGCCGACCGTGGCGTCCATCAGGAAGTTGATCTTGTCGAACAGGAACGCGGTGTGGTTCTCGATGGAGTCGATATCGCGCAGGATCTGGCGGGCTTCGTCCTGCTGCTCGGCCGACAGCAACTGGCTGCGCATCAGGAAGGAGACCGCGCGGCGCGTATCCATGACGTTGCGGCGGATGCGGCCGTTCAGGTCTTCCTCGCGGGCGATGGTTTCCAGCACGTCTGCGGCGGCGGCATCGGTCACGTTTTCGGCCAGCACGCGCTTGCTGGCTTCCTCCAGCCGTTCGTAGACTTCCTCGATGGAGTCCGCCGAGTATTCCGCATCGGTGGCGTAAAGATCCATCAGCACATCCTTGGCGTTGCGCACCGAACCCGGCCGCATGCGCGCGCGCAACCGCACCAGCCGGAACACCGGGAGGTCTTCGTCGTGGATGGAGAACAGCACGTCGCGGGTCAGCACGAACGCCACGCGCACGTTGCGCGAGATCTCTTCCTCGTCGAGCAGGAAGTCGGTGCGGATATGGATGTTCTCGTCTTCGCCCTCGAAGTAGCGGGCCGAGGCTTCCAGGTCGCCCAGGTCTTCCAGTTCCGGCAGGGCTACGCCGTACGCTTCCTTGATCCAGGCGAGTTCTTCTTCATCGGGGCTGATGACGTCGATCCAGATCGGCTTGTGCTGCAGAAGTTCATTGCGATCGTCGACCTGCTCCTGTGCGAGCCGGCCTTTCTGCAGGACGAACAGGTTGATCATCCCAGGGCTTCCTTGTTGCGTTTGGCGAAGAAACGCGCAGGCTAGGCTTGGCCGGCCCTGGGCGAACCCACGCTTCGCGCGCAATGGCGAAGCATAAGCCCGCTGGCAAGCGTGATCGCGCTGCGCGCTTCTGCGAGCGTGCAAGGCGATGGCGTTTGCCGTTCATGGCTGGCAAGCCGGGAGAGGGAAAGTCCGGGACGAGGCGGCGCGCGCGGCGGCGGCCGTCAGGGGCACGGAAGAACACTCACCCGCAGTATGTGCTGCGGGCGAGTCCGACGAGGCGGTGGAGCGGGATGGTCCGGCTCCGGCGGTCGTCGTTACGCAGCCCGCAGTGACATGGCATTCGGTGCGATCGCAATCTGGCTGCGGCAACACGAACACCCGATGCTACTGCCCACGTAGTTTCTCCGGGATTATGATGGCCGCGAGTGTAGCCCAACGAGGGGGGCTTGTTAAGTGAAATCTGGGTGAATGCAGGCCCCCCCGGCGCACGGTGTTGCCGTCATGCCGCCCTCGCGCTCCGGCGCCAGCGGCGCAACATCGGCACCAGCAGCACCGAGGCCATGGCGGCGAACATCAGCACGATCGCGGCATAGTCCTGCCAGTGAGGCTGCTCGCCCAGCATCCACATGCCTGAGAACACACCCACCACCGGGATGAACATCATCGACAGGCTCGACACCACCGGCGGCAGGCTGCGCGCCAGCATGAACCAGACGAGGTGGCAGTAGGCGAACACCACTACCGCGTTATAGGCGATTGCCCCCCATTCCACGGCATTGGGCAGACGCCAGCCATGCTCGAGCAGCAGCGTGCCGAGCAGCAGGAAGGGCAGCGTGACCACCAGCATCCAGAAGGTCAGCACGCCGATCGGCATTTCGATCTTGCTGCGCTTCATCATCTGAGTGCCCAGGCCCCAGCCGGCCGCGGCGCCCAGCATCAGCAGGGTGCCGCCCGGGCTGCCGGTCAGCGCCGCGATCTCGCCCGACAGCAGCAGCGCGGTGCCGGCCAGCGCGCAGGCGATGCCGATCCAGGCGGCGGCGCCAATGCGTTCGCGGAACAGCACCAGGCCCCAGACCACGGCCCAGATTGGCATGGTGTAGCCAAGGATGGCGGCGCGCCCGGAGGACAGCATCTTGACGGCGCAGATCGCCAGCAGATGCCAGAACACCATGTTGGGTATCGCCAGCTTGATCACGGTCGGCCACTGCCCCGCCGGGACCCGCAGCGATTCGCCGCGCAGGCGCAAGGCCAGCCCCAGCGCCAGCACGCCGCCGGCCATGCAGAGCAGGCGGAATCCCATGGCCGGGAACTGCGCCACGCCGAGTTTCATGATGGGCCAGTTGATGCCCCAGGCGAGTGTGAGGATGACGAGCAGCACCAGGCTGCGGCGGTCGAGAGACATGGCGGGGTGGCGGCTGTGTGCGACGCCGCTCTTTGTATCGAGGAAGAACGGCAGAAGATAGCACGCAGCGGGTAAAATCGCAGAACGACTGTTGCCGCGGGGGAGCGCCGAGCCGGCCCACAGGGCCCGGCGCGCAGCCGATGCGGCCGACCCAGATTAGCGAGCATTCCATGACTTTCACCGAGCAGTTGGCTGCAGCCTGGCAGCGCAACGATTCCCTCCTATGCGTCGGGCTCGACCCCGATCCCGGCAAGCTGCCCCTGTCCATGACGGGCGCGGGCGGCGCCATTTTCTCCTTCTGCCGCGAGATCGTTGACGCCACCGCCGACCTGGTCTGCGCCTTCAAGCCGCAGATTGCCTATTTTGCGGCGCAGCGGGCCGAAGACCAGCTTGAGCAGCTGATCGCCTATATCCATGACGCCCACCCCGGAATTCCCGTGATCCTGGACGCCAAGCGCGGCGATATCGGCTCGACCGCGCAGCAATACGCCATCGAAGCCTTCGAGCGCTACCGTGCCGATGCGGTCACGGTCAATCCGTACATGGGCCTGGATTCGATGGAGCCCTACCTGGCTTATCCCGATCGTGGCGTGATCGTGCTGTGCCGCACCTCCAATCCTGGCGGCTCGGATGTGCAGTTCCTGCCGGTGGACGGCAAGCCCGTGTACCAGGTGGTGGCCGAAGCGGCCGCCACGCGCTGGAATACCAACGGCCAGATGTCGCTGGTGGTGGGGGCGACCTTCCCCGCGGAGATTGCCAAGGTGCGCGAGATCGTGGGCGACATGCCGCTGCTGATCCCGGGCATCGGAGCCCAGGGCGGTGATATCGAGGCTACTGTTCGCGCCGGGCGAACTGCCGCTGGTACCGGCATGATGATCAATTCCTCGCGCGCCATCCTCTATGCCAGCCGCGAGAAGGATTTCGCCAGCGCCGCGCGCAACGTCGCGCTGCAGACGCGCGAAACCATCAACCGCTACCGCCAGGGCTGAACCGCAGCATCGTTGGCGGCCGTCAGGCCGCTGCGTGCCTCAGGCCTCGTTGCGGACCAGTTCCAGCAGGCCGCGGATGGCGTACTCGGCGGCCTGGCGGCGGATCTGCTGGCGGTCGCCGCGAAAGCGCTGCGTTTCCACCGTGGTGGTGATGCGATTGCTCCAGCCGAAGCAAACCATGCCAACCGGCTTTTCCGGCGTGCCGCCGGTCGGTCCGGCCACGCCGGTGATGGACAGCGCCACCTGGGCGCGGCTGTTGAGCAGGGCGCCTTCGGCCATGGCGCGCGCCACTTCTTCGCTGACCGCGCCGTGATCGCGGATCAGCTTGGCCGGCACCCCCAGCATGGTCGACTTGGCTTCGTTGGAGTAGGTGACGAAGCCGCGCTCGAACCAGCCTGACGAACCCGATACATCCGTAATGGCCGCGGCCACGAGCCCGCCGGTGCAGGACTCCGCCGTAGCGAGCAACAGCGACTTCTCGTTCAGGGAAATACCGACCTGGACGGCAAGCTGGTCGAGCAAGCGGCTGACGGACATGATGGCGGATTCAGTAAGGGTTGCGGGAAGTGCGGATTACAGCGAACGCCACAGGGCGAACACCAGCAGCGTGTAAAAGGCGGCCATCACATCGTCGAACATGACGCCGAAACCGCCGCGCAGGCCGGGTCCCTTGAGCGTGCGGTCGAGATGCCCGATCGGCGCCGGCTTGGCGATATCGAACAGGCGGAACCACAGGAAGGCCGCAAGCTGGCCCCAGAATCCGGTCGGCATCACAAAGGCCATGACCAGCCAGAACGCCACGATTTCGTCCCAGACCATGCTGCCGTGGTCGTGCACGCCCATGTCGCGCGCGGTGCGGGCGCAGGCCCAGAGCCCGAGCAGGAAGCCGCCGGCGATCAGCCATAGCCAGGCCTCCGGCCGCACCCACATCGAGATCACCAGGTATGACAGCCACGCATACAGGGTGCCGACCGTGCCGGGGCCAACCGGCGACAGGCCAGAGCCGAAGCCCAGCGCGATCAGGTGGGCGGGGTGGGAGAGCATGAAGCGCGCCGTGGGGCGCAGGACCTTGGCGGCCTGGCCGGCTTCCAGGGTCAGGGCGGGATCGTGCGCGGAAGGCCCGGGCGGGTAGGCGGACATCAAGGATTGGCTCGTATGGTTCGGATGGGATTTTTCCGGACAACGGGTCCGGGCAGGGTCTGGCGCCCGGCATGGCTGCATCATGACACGGCGGACACTGGCTTGTCAGGAGGAAGCGAAGTGGTCGAAGCTGCTGCCCGAGTAAGCGCTCGGGTTGCCGTCCTCGTTGACCAGGCGCAGGCCGGGTTCGGGGGTGATGGCGCCGACACGCGTCAGCGGCAGCCCCAGCCGCGCGCCGATGGCGGCGACGGCATCGCGGGTGCCTGCGGGCGCGGTGAAGCAGAGTTCGTAGTCATCGCCGCCGGCCAGCGTGCATTCCAGCTGGCGCGCCTCGGGTTGGCCGGCCATCACCTCCGAGCGCGGCAGGGCATCGACGTTGAGCAGGGCGCCCACTTGGGAGCGTGCCAGGATATGGCCCAGATCGCCAACCAGGCCGTCGGAGATGTCTAGTGCCGCATGAGCCACTCCGCGCAGCGCCATGCCCAGCGCCACGCGCGGCGTCGGCGTCTCCATGCGCGGGCGCACCTCGGTGAAATCGGGCTCGGGCAGCAGCCATTCGCCGCGGCAGTCGCCCAGTGCCAGGCGGGCATCGCCGAGCGTGCCGGAGATCCAGATGTCGTCGCCGGGGCGCGCGGCATCGCGTCGCAGCGCCTTGTGCGCGGGCACGTCGCCGAACACCGTCAGGCTCAGCGTGAGGGGGCCGCGCGTGGTGTCGCCGCCGATCAGCTCGCAGCCGTGGGCATCGGCCAGTTCCAGCATGCCGGCGGCCAGTTCGGCCAGCCACTCGGGATCGGCTTCGGGCAAGGCCAGTGCCAGTGTGAACGCGCGGGGTTCCGCGCCCATGGCCGCCAGGTCGGACAGGTTGACGGCCAGCGCCTTGTGGCCCAGCGCCCGCGGCGCCACGTCGGGGAAGAAGTGGCGTCCGCTGACCAGCATGTCGGTGCTGATGGCCAGGTGGTGCCCGGGCCGCCCCTCGATCAGCGCGCAGTCGTCACCCACACCCAGCACGGCCTTGCGCGCGGGCCGGGTAAAGAAACGGCGGATCAGGTCGAACTCGGAGAGCTGGGCGCTGGAGATTTCGGGCATGGGGAGGTTTCGAGGCGGCGGAGATTCGGCGAAGGGCTGGGTAATACCGCCACACGAGTGGCTTGCAGTGGCAAGCTGGCGTCATGCGGGGCGGCAGCTCGCCGGTGTGACTCACTTCCCGGCTCCAGGACCGCGCCGGGGCGGGTTTCGCCCTGCTGGTCAGCCCTGGCGGCTTGCGGCATATTGTACCGAAACGCAAAGGTGCTCCGCGCAAAACGCTTATTGTGAAATAATATTTCACAATATAAAATGCGGGGTTCCAGAGGAAGAGACTGCGGGTACGTGGAGCCGGCCCGCCATTTCGTTTCCAGTAACGTCAATAACGGCTCCACCGACCGGAAGATGCGCCGATGACCAGTCCCCAGCAGCCCACGCCCCCAGAAGACCTGAAGCAGCAGCAGCGTGAGGCGCTGCGCAAAGCTGCCCTGGAATATCACGAGTTTCCGACGCCGGGCAAGATCTCGGTCACGCCGACCAAGCCGCTGTCCAACCAGCGTGACCTGGCGCTGGCCTACTCGCCGGGCGTGGCCGCCGCGTGCGAGGAAATCGTGGTCGATCCGGCCAATTCCTTCCGCTACACCGCGCGCGGCAACCTGGTCGGCGTGATCACCAACGGCACCGCCGTGCTGGGCCTGGGCGACATCGGCCCGGCGGCGTCCAAGCCGGTCATGGAAGGCAAGGCGGGCCTGTTCAAGAAGTTCGCCGGCATCGACGTGTTCGACATCGAACTCGACGAGAAGGACCCCGAGAAGCTGGTGCAGATCATTGCCGCGCTCGAGCCCACCTTCGGCGGCATCAACCTGGAAGACATCAAGGCACCGGAGTGCTTCTACGTCGAGCGCAAGCTGCGCGAACGCATGAAGATTCCCGTCTTCCACGATGACCAGCATGGCACCGCCATCGTGGTCGGCGCGGCGGTCGTCAACGGCCTCAAGGTGGTCGGCAAGGACATCGACAAGGTCAAGCTGGTGGCTTCCGGCGCGGGCGCCGCGGCGCTGGCGTGCCTGGACCTGCTGCTCGACCTGGGCATGAAGCTTGAAAACATCTGGGTGACCGACCTGGCCGGCGTGGTCTACGAAGGCCGCACCGAGCTGATGGACCCGGAAAAGGCCCGTTTCTCGCAAAAGACCGACAAGCGCAAGCTGGCCGAAGTGATCGACGGCGCCGACATCTTCCTGGGCTTGTCCGCCGCCGGCGTGCTCAAGCAGGACATGGTCCAGCGCATGGCCGACAAGCCGCTGGTGCTGGCCTTGGCCAACCCCAACCCGGAAATCCTGCCGGAGCTGGTCAAGGAAGTGCGTCCGGATGCGGTGATCGCCACCGGCCGTACCGACTACCCGAACCAGGTCAACAACGTCCTGTGCTTCCCCTTCATCTTCCGCGGCGCGCTGGATTGCGGCGCGACCACCATCACGCGTGAGATGGAAGTCGCCGCGGCGCATGCGATCGCGGAACTGGCGCGCCAGGAGCAGAGCGACATCGTCGCCACCGCCTACGGCATCCAGGACCTGTCGTTCGGCCCCGAGTACCTGATTCCCAAGCCCTTCGACCCGCGCCTGATCGTCAAGATCGCGCCGGCGGTGGCCGAGGCCGCCATGCAGTCCGGCGTGGCCGCGCGCCCGATCAAGGACATGGACGCGTACCGCCTGCAGTTGCAGCAGTTCGTGTACCACTCGGGCACGCTGATGAAGCCGATCTACGCGGCTGCCCGCCAGGTCGACATGGAGAAGAAGCGCATCGTCTTCGCCGAGGGCGAGGAAGAGCGTGTGCTGCGCGCGGTGCAGGTGATCGTCGATGAAAAGCTGGCCAACCCGATCCTGATCGGCCGCCCGGCCGTGATCGCCCACCGCATCGAGCGCTTCGGCCTGCGCCTGCGCGGCGGCATCGACTTCACCGTGGTCAACCCGGAACACGACGCGCGCTTCCGCGACTACTCCGAGGCGTACTTCAAGATGATGGCCCGCAAGGGCGTCACCCAGCAGTACGCCAAGCTGGAAATGCGCCGCCGCACCACGCTGATCGGCGCCATGCTGGTCAAGCAGGGCGAGGCCGACGGCATGATCTGCGGCACCGTCAGCACCACCGCAGCCCACCTGCGCTACATCGACCAGATCCTGGGCGGTGCCAACGAGGTGTACGCGGCGATGAACGGGCTGGTGCTGCCGGGCCGCCAGATTTTCCTGGTCGACACGCACGTCAATATCGACCCGACCGCCCACCAGCTGGCCGAGATCACCCTGATGGCCGCCGAAGAGCTCAAGCGCTTCGGCATCGTGCCCAAGGTGGCGCTGGTGTCGCACTCGAACTTCGGCTCGTCCGAAGCGCCGTCGGCGCAGAAGATGCGCGAAACGCTGGCGATCCTGCGCGAACGCGCGCCGGAACTCGAGGTGGATGGCGAGATGCACGGCGATTGCGCCCTCGACCCGAAGCTGCGCGACACGCTGGTGCCGGACGGCGCGCTCAAGGGCGAAGCCAACCTGCTGGTGTGCCCGAACATCGATGCGGCCAACATCGCCTACAACCTGCTCAAGGTCGCGGCGGGCAACAATGTGGCAATCGGGCCGATCCTGCTCGGGGTCAAGGCGCCGGTGCATATCCTGACGCCTTCGGCTACGGTGCGGCGTATCGTCAATATGACGTCGCTGGTGGTGGTTGACGCGGCCGCCAAGCGCTAAGCCGCTGTCAGTCTTGAAAAGCCGGGCTTGCCCGGCTTTTTTATCGCCTGCGTGAGGTGGTCAGTGTGTGCACACATCCTATTAACACATTGAAACAATTGAAGTTTTCCACCCGACTGGGGGGCGGGGATTGATTATTTATTGGCATGGGCGTAACCTTATACCTTTGAAGTAGGCGCTCGTTACTCGCAACGATGCCGCCGGTATTCGCGCAGACCGTCCGGGGTGCAGGCAGAAAGGGCAGTTGAGGTGGCGTGGCAGCCGCGCAACGATCCCTTACCAATTTTGTTGGCGCCCCCAGATCAAGACAAGCAACGTGGGTTCCCAGATTCCTTTGACGCAGCGCGCATCACAATGGATTTCAGCCGCCGGTCTGGCGCGAGTGGCAAGCCGGGTGCTGGCAGGCGTGGCGGTTTCGTGCGCGTTGGCCCAGCCTGTGCTGGCGCGTCAGGCGATCGATGATGGCACGGGAACCATCGCGGTACAGCAGTTGCCCAACGAGGCGCAGTTGACGTTGGAACGTATCGAAGCGGGTGGCCCGTTTCCCTACGCCAAGGATGGTTCGAGGTTCGGCAACTACGAGCGCGTCCTGCCGCAAAGGTCGCGCGGTTATTACCGCGAATACACGGTGAAAACAAACAGCCGGAATCGAGGAGCAAGGCGGATCGTATGTGGCGGTGATCAACGCGCCACCAGCGACTGTTATTACACGGACGACCACTACAACAGTTTCAAACGGATAGCCAAATGATGACTGACATTTTCGGATTGGGCGACGCCCTTGCCGCCCGCGAAGAGCGCGGCGCCGGAGATGGCTGGCACCGGGCCCAGACCCAGGCCCAGAATCTTTACGACAACGTGTTGATGATGCCTCGCAACGAGCTCTCGCACCAACCGCCGCTCGCACCCGTTCCCGCAGCCGGCACTGACGGCAGCCAAGAGGGAGCCATGAACCTGTTCAAGACGGTGCGTCCGAACATCGTCCAGTCGATTCGCGCGTTTCGCGTGCCCGAGCTTGCACAGGCGGCGGCGGAGCTGGGCCAGCATTTCCTCTATGCGAACTGCGCGCACTGCCAGAGCAAGGCAGAAGTGCTGGAAACCATCGCCATCAATTTCCTGTTTCCCAAGCATTTCGGGAAGAATTTCGATGCGCTGGCCGATTGCCTGACCGACCTGATCCACAAGGCGGGCGCGCAGCCCGGTTTCGTGATCGTGCTGGAAGGCCTGCCCATCGCGCAGAAGTTCGACAAGGAAGGGCGCGAGGTCCTGCTCGATGTATTCCGCGACGCGGCCGAGTTCTGGGCCGAGCGCAAGGTGCAGTTCCGCGTGTTCTATTCTTTCGCCTGAGCGCCTGCCGCCCACAGGAGAGGCAGGATGACAAAGGCCCGCTTGCAGCGGGCCTTTTGCTTTGCCGGTGCGGCGCGGAGGCTATGCAGCCGGCGGCACCTGGCCTTGCGGCGTGAGCTTGTCG
This sequence comes from Cupriavidus sp. F041, assembly GCF_057814235.1. Taxonomy (NCBI): domain Bacteria; kingdom Pseudomonadati; phylum Pseudomonadota; class Betaproteobacteria; order Burkholderiales; family Burkholderiaceae; genus Cupriavidus; species Cupriavidus sp. F041. The sequence continues at coordinate 3,534,001 of NZ_JBVASY010000002.1, read as the reverse complement.
ATCAGTTCCGGCAAACCTTCGCTAAGGTGGGCGGCTACATCATCCTGTGACATGCCGGTCGAATTGGCCAGGCTCTCCAGCGCGCCAGTGCCGCCGAGGGCGCCGGCCAGCGCGGACGGCGAGACGGGCTGATTGGCCCCGGTGCCGATCCAGGAGTTGATCTGCTCGCCCAGGCCAGCCTGCGCCAGGACTTGCTGCAAGGCGCCGATGCCGCCAGCCGCCGCGCCCAGTGCGGGCGCGTCGCCAGCGCCCTGCTGGCCCTGGCCTCCAAGCAGGCCGCCCAGCAATCCGCCGAGATCGAGCCCACCGGGTGCGCCGCCAGCCGCGGCGCCGCCGCCCGCACCACCCAACAGCCCGCCGAGCAGCCCACCGAGGCCGCCGAGCGCGCCAAGTCCACCGGCGCCGGCGGCCGGATCGGCCGGATCATGTTCCGCCCCGGGACTGCCTTCGGCGCCTTTATGGCGCATCGCCAGCATGGCCAGCAGCCCGAGCGCCATCATCATCTTCGGGTTCAAGCCGCCAGCGCCGCCTTCGCCGCCGCCGCGCTGCCCGAGCACTCCGCCCAGCACGCTATCGAGTAGTCCCATGATCGACTCCTTCCGGTGAGTGTGGCGCCAGGCCGGGATGGCCCGGATGCCGTCAAAATCCGCCCAATACCGCGTTGAGCGTGGCCAGGCAAGCGAGCCCGGCAGTCTCGGTACGCAAGATGCGCGGCCCGAGTGACACGCCCGTGAAACCTGCGTGCAGCGCCGCAGCTTCCTCGTCCGGCGCGAGTCCGCCTTCCGGTCCGATCAGCAGCGTCACGCCGGTGTCCAGCAGCGCGCCACGCCGCTCCGCGGCAAACGATACCAGCGACTGCGAGGCGCGCGGCGTGACCAGCAACCGAACGCCCCGGGCCGCCGCCGGGTTCGCCTGCAGTCCCAGCCATGATTCCAAGTTAGCCACCGGTGCGACCTCGGGCAAGCGATTGCGTCCGCATTGCTCGCATGCCGCCTCGACCAGCGCCTGCCAGTGCGCGTGGCGTTTCTGCGCGCGCTCTGCCGAGAGCCGGACCACCGAACGTGCCGCCTGCAGCGGCTGGATCGCCGCCACGCCGAGCTCGACGGCTTTCTCTATCAGCCAGTCCATCTTGTCGCCGCCCGCCAGTCCTTGCGCCAGCGTGACGCGGAAGGGTGGCTCGGCCTCAGACGGATCGTGGCCGCCGATCCGCGCCAGCGCATGGCGCTTGCCAATCTCGAGCAGGGTGGCGGCATGGCTGCCGCCGCGCCCGTCGAACAGGGTGATATCGTCGCCCGGGTTGAGCCGCAGTACCTGGACATGCCGCACTACCGCTTCGGGCAGCGGCATGTCGGTCTCGGTGGCCAGGGCGGAATCGATAAAAAAGCGCGGCGGCATCAGGCGGGTCCGTCCTTGTCTTCGCCGGCGGCCTTGTCCAACGGTTTGGCGAATCCCCAACGGTAGCCGTCGGGATCCTTGACCATGCAATAGCGGTCGCCCCAGAACTGGTCGTCGGGCGCCATCAGGCTGACCGCGCCGGCGGCGACAGCGCGTGTGTACATGGCATCGACATCGTCGCAGTACACGTAGAACGTCTGCGGGCATTCGACGCCGAGCGAGCTGGGCGTGCGCGCGGTACTGCCCCAGGCGCCTTCGGGCGCGAACATCACCACCAGTTCGCCCTGGTAGTGCATCTCTGCGTGGGTCGGCACACCGTTTTCGTCGACCACGTTCCCCACGCTGAAACCGAAGGCGCGGTGGTAGAAGTCGAGCGCGCTGCGCCCGTTGCCCACCGTCAGGTAGGGCGTGAGCCAGGGGGTGTTGGCCGGTCTTGTCATGATCGTCTCCTGGTTACGGGAAGCCGCGCGGGGCTTGCCGTGGCGGCAAGACTCGCGGTGCGAATGAGCATCTTACGCGGGTGCGCCGGCGCTGTCGAAAAGCGCTTGCAGGTGGCGGGGAAGGGTGAACAAGGCCGGGTGGAGCGCCGCGTAGTAGCAGCGCAGCGTCCGTTCCAGTTTCCAGGCGCGCAGCCGCTCGCCGAGCAGCGCGGTGCCGGTGCCGCGCACGTCCAGCGCGTCGCTGGCCAGCGCGATGGCCCATGATGCACCGTACACCGGGATAAAGGCGCTGAGGGGCTGGACCTGGGCGAAACACTGGCGCAACCTTGCGCAGAGCACGCGAACCGGGTCGGGGCGGTGCTCCGGCGGGCCGAGTTGCAGGGACAGCGCGCCGCCCGGCGCGAGGCAGCGCCTGGCGGCTTGCAGCCCGTGGGCGGAGAAGAGGGCCGCCGCCGGGCTGGCATCGTCGGCCCCCTTAAGGTCGAACACGATCAGGTCGAACCGCCGCCCGGCACGGCCGAAGGCTTCCATCAAGCCCAAGGCATCGCCAATGGCGAGGTGCACGCGCGGATCGTCGAAGGCGCCCTGGTGGATACCATCGAGCCAGGCTCGGGCCAGCGCCACGACCTCCGGATCGAGTTCGGCCACCACCACCTCGCGCATGAATGGCAGGCGCAGCAGCTCACGCGCCGAGCCGCCGTCGCCGCCGCCGACCACCAGCGCCGAACGTGCCGCGCCATGAGCCACGGCCATGGGGTGCACCATCAGTTCATGCTGGATAAAGGCATCCGCTTCGGCGCACATGACGCGGCCATCGAGGCGGAAGATCCGGCCAAAGCGGGCATTCTCGCCGATCTCGATCTGCTGGTATGGCGAGCGCACCGCCGCCAGCAGCCGAATCTGGCCCAGGGTGGTGCCGATGCCGGGGGCGAGCCATTCGGTCCATTGCAGATGGCCGCCAACAGGGGCCGCCGGGTGCCCGGACTCCGCCTTTCCTTCTGGTAAAATTGCGCTTTTCCCGCCGCCAGGTTCCCGCCGCATGTCTCACCTCGCTCATCCCGCCGCCAGTCCGCACGCTTCGCAGCCCGTCCAACTCATGGCCAACGCCATCCGCGTTCTGGCCATGGACGCCGTCCAGCAGGCCAATTCAGGCCACCCAGGCATGCCAATGGGTATGGCGGATATCGCTGTGGCGTTGTGGGGCCGCCATCTGAAGCATAACCCGACCAACCCCCAGTGGGCTGATCGCGACCGCTTCGTGCTGTCCAACGGCCACGGCTCGATGCTGCTCTATGCGTTGCTGCACCTGACCGGCTACGACCTGCCGCTGGAGGAGCTGAAGAACTTCCGCCAACTGCATAGCAAGACCGCCGGCCACCCGGAATACGGCATCACGCCGGGCGTGGAAACCACCACCGGCCCGCTGGGCCAGGGCCTCACCAACGCGGTGGGCATGGCACTGGCAGAACGCCTGCTGGGCGAGGAATTCAACCGCCCCGGCTTCGATATCGTCAATCACCACACCTATGTGTTCCTGGGCGACGGCTGCCTGATGGAAGGCATCAGCCACGAAGCCTGCTCGCTGGCCGGTACGCTGAAATTGAACAAGCTGGTCGCGCTGTGGGACGACAATGGCATCTCGATCGACGGCGATGTCGTGCACTGGTTTGCCGACGATACCCCGAAGCGCTTCGAAGCCTATGGCTGGAATGTGATTCGCGCGGTGGATGGCCATGACGCCGCCGCCGTCGACGCTGCCATCGCCGAAGCCAAGTTCAGCGATCGTCCGACCCTGATCTGCTGCCGTACCCTGATCGGCAAGGGTGCGCCCAACAAGGAAGGTGGTCACGATGTGCACGGCGCGCCGCTTGGCGGCGCTGAAATCCTGGCCACGCGTGAAGCGCTGGGCTGGGCCCACGCACCGTTCGAACTGCCGGCCGAAGTCTATACGGCATGGGATGCCAAGGCCCGCGGCGGTTCGCTGGAGAAGGCCTGGAACGCACTGTTCGAGGCTTATGGCGAGCGTTTCCCGTATGAAGCCGGCGAATTCCAGCGCCGTATGCGTGGCGAGCTGCCCGGCGCATTCGACGCTGCCGTGGACGCATTCCTGGCCAAGTGCGAGGAGAAGGCCGAGACGATCGCCACCCGCAAGGCCAGCCAGAACACCATCGAGGCGCTCGCCCCGGTGCTGCCGGAATTCCTGGGCGGCTCGGCCGACCTGACCGGCTCCAACCTGACCAACTGGTCGGGCAGCAAGGCAGTGCGTGCCGATGCCTGGGGCAACCACATCAACTACGGTGTGCGCGAGTTCGGCATGAGCGCCATCATGAACGGCATCACGCTGCACGGCGGCTACATTCCCTACGGCGGCACCTTCCTGACGTTCTCGGACTACAGCCGCAACGCGCTGCGCATGGCGGCGCTGATGAAGATCCGCACGCTGTTCGTGTTCACCCACGACTCCATTGGCCTGGGCGAAGACGGCCCGACCCACCAGTCGATCGAACACGTTGCCAGCCTGCGCCTGATCCCCAACATGGACGTGTGGCGTACCGCCGACACCACCGAGACCGCAGTGGCCTGGGTCCAGGCCGTGCGCCGCGAGAATGGCCCGAGCTGCCTGATCTTCAGCCGCCAGAACCTGCCGTTCCAGAAGCGCGACGATGCGACCCGCGCCAATATCGCGCGCGGCGGATATGTGCTGCGCGACGGCACCAACGCCAAGACCGGCCGTCCGGATGCCGTGATCATCGCCACCGGCTCGGAAGTGGGCCTGGCAGTGGGCGCTGCCGACCAGCTGGCCGCCGACGGCGTGCACGTGCGCGTGGTCTCGGTGCCGGCGACGACGGTGTTCGACAAACAGGATGGCGCCTACAAGGCATCGGTGCTGCCGGCAGGCGTGCCGCGCGTGGCGGTGGAAGCCGGCGTGACGGATTTCTGGTGGAAATACCAGGTCCAGGCCGTGGTGGGCATCGACACCTTCGGCGAATCGGCTCCCGCTGGCGTATTGTTCAAGCACTTCGGCTTCACGGTCGAGAATGTCGTGCGCACCGTGCGCGACACGCTCGGTCAGTAACAAGTATTCCCCGGCCCGAGCAGCGGTCGAGTTGGCCGCGCGGGCCGGCAGACGCTTTCCCGCATCCATCGATCGTTAGCCTACTCAGGAGATAAACATGACCATCAAGATCGGCATCAACGGCTTCGGCCGAATCGGGCGCATGGTGTTCCGCGCAGCCGCCGCCAACTTCAAGGAAATCGAAGTCGTTGGCATCAATGACCTGCTCGAGCCCGACTACCTGGCTTACATGCTGAAGTACGACTCGGTGCACGGCCGCTTCGACGGCGAAGTGTCGGTCGACGGCAACACGCTGATCGTCAACGGCAAGAAGATCCGCCTGACCGCCGTCAAGGACCCGTCCGAACTGAAGTGGGGCGAGATCGGCGCCGACGTGGTGATCGAGTCCACCGGCATCTTCCTGACCAAGGAAGGCGCGCAGAAGCACATCGACGCGGGCGCCAAGAAGGTGATCATGTCGGCCCCGTCGAAGGACGACACCCCGATGTTCGTGTACGGCGTGAACCACGACACGTACAAGGGCGAGGCGATCATCTCCAACGCCAGCTGCACCACCAACTGCCTGGCGCCGGTCGCCAAGGTGCTGAACGACAAGTGGGGCATCAAGCGCGGCCTGATGACCACCGTGCACGCCACCACCGCCACGCAGAAGACCGTTGACGGCCCGTCCAACAAGGACTGGCGCGGTGGCCGCGGCATCCTGGAAAACATCATCCCGTCGAGCACCGGCGCCGCCAAGGCCGTGGGCGTGGTGATCCCCGAGCTGAACAAGAAGCTGACCGGCATGTCGTTCCGCGTGCCGACCTCCGACGTGTCGGTGGTCGACCTGACCGTTGAGCTGGAAAAGGGCGCAACCTACGCCGAGATCTGCGCCGAAATGAAGGCGCAGAGCCAGGGCGCGCTCAAGGGCGTGCTGGGCTACACCGAAGACAAGGTGGTCGCCACCGATTTCCGCGGCGATGCGCGCACCTCGATTTTCGACGCTGAAGCCGGCATCGCGCTGGACTCGACCTTCGTCAAGATCGTGAGCTGGTACGACAACGAGTGGGGCTATTCCAACAAGGTACTGGAAATGGCCCGCGTGGTCGCCAAGTAACTTTGCCGGAACAGATCGGCTAGCGCCGAGAAAAGCGGCATTCCACGGAATGCCGCTTTTTGTCCGCCTGGGTGCAGGCGGATCCGCAAAGGCCGGAAAGCCAGGGCGGGCCCGGAATACCTGTTCCGTTCCCGCCTTTGCTCTTACACTGCTAAAGTGCTAGAAAATACTGATTTGCAGTCAATGCAAGTGACGATCCAGTCATTCGCAATCTCTAATCCAACCTGGGCGAGATCATGGTGAATGTGGATACCAAGCTGCTCGTGATTTTTACCGAGTTGCTCAGCAAGCGAAACGCGACCTATGTCGCGGAAAAAATGCATATGACCGCGCCCGCGGTCTCGCATTCGCTGGGTCGCCTGCGCGAGATCTTTGACGATCCTCTCTTTATCCGCGTGCCGCACGGCCTGACGCCGACGCCGCGAGCCCTGGAACTGGGCCCGAAGATTCGCGACATGCTGGACCTGTGGTCCTCGATCAACGAGGGCGACGCCGATAACTTCGATCCCGCGGTAGCCACCGGCACCCTGAATATCGGCTTTGCCGCCGAACTGGGCGATACGGTCTTCAACCGCTTCATCCTGCGCATCAAGCAACTGGCGCCGGAACTGCATATCAAGCTGGTTGAATCGCATTCCTGGGAGTCGGATGTTGCCGCCATGCGCGGCAATGAGCTGGACCTGGCGTTCTCGCCGTTCCCGACCCGGCATCCTGAGATCGTGGAAGAGATGGTTACCTCGCTCAACCTCTGGGTTTGCGCGCGCAAGAACCATCCGGTGCTCAAGGGCACCTGCACGCTCGAGCAGTATCTCGATTGCGGCCATATCTTCATGGCGCACTCGGGCGGCAATGGCCGTCCGGCGCCGTCGCTGATCCCGCTCGACTACGCCCTGCAGCAGCGCGGACTGAAGCGCAATGCAACGCTGACGGTGCATTCCTGGCGCGCGCAATCCGAGCTGGCCGCGCAGACCGACATGATCTTCACGGTCAATGCGCTGACCAAGGACATGGCCTGCGAGACCTATGGGCTCAAGGCCTTCCCCTTGCCGGCCGAGCTCAATACCACGCTGGGCCTGAACATGTTCTGGCACCGCAGCCGCAACACCCACCCCATGCTGGTGTGGGCGCGCGGGCTGTTCCGTCAGGTCGTGGGCGAATTCGTCGGCGTGCCGGCCACCGCGCGCGGCCTGCATATCGTTGCCGAGCAGGACCGGCAGGAAACCTGAGATTGGCCTGAGAATAAAAAAACCGGCGCGAGCGCCGGTTTTTTTATGTTGCCGTGGCCAACGCGCTAACGCTTCGGGCGGTGCGAGCAGTCAGTCTTGGTGCAGTTGCCGTACAGCGACAGCGCGTGCTCCTGCAGCGCGAAGCCGCGTTCGCTAGCGATGCTTTGCTGGCGGCGCTCGATTTCGGAATCGTAGAATTCCTCCACGCGGCCGCAGTCGATGCACACGAGGTGGTCGTGGTGCTTGCCCTCGTTCAGTTCGAAGATGGCTTTGCCGGATTCAAAGTTGTTGCGCGACAGCAGTCCCGCCTGCTCGAATTGAGTCAGCACGCGATAGACGGTAGCGAGGCCGATGTCCATTTGTTCGTTGAGCAGGATGCGGTAGACATCTTCCGCGCTCAGGTGGCGCTGCTCGCTGGTCTGAAAGATCTCGAGGATCTTCAGGCGCGGTACGGTCGCTTTAAGACCGATATTTTTGAGGTCCGCCGGACTCGGCATGGGCGTGACTCCCTAGAGTACAATGTCTGGATAGTTGAATCATAAGGGTTTTGGCGGCAAAAGTCGCCCCGGCGGTTACCTGGGGTGCAGCCACCTGCCCTGGGCTGCGCTCGCGATGCTCTATCGCCGCAGCCGGCTCATGGTATACCCCGTTAGAGCCTGGATCGGCACTTTTCTCTCCCTTCTAGAAGCGAGATACATGCGTTCATTTCGTTCGTCCGCCATGCGTCCGACGCTGGTTACTACTGTGCTGGCTGCTGCCCTGCTAGCGGCAGCGTGCTCCACCTATGACAATACGTCGCGCAAGGTCGCCAACGCGATCACGCCGTACCGTATCAACATCGTGCAAGGCAACTTTGTCTCGCGCGAAGCCGCCGCGCAACTGCGCGAGGGCATGACGCGCGACCAGGTCAAGTTCCTGCTTGGCACGCCGCTGCTGACCGATGTGTTCCATGGCAACCGCTGGGACTACGTGTTCTCGTTCCGCCGTGGCAATACGCCGGTGGTGCAACAACGTCGCTATACGGTCTTCTTCGATGGCGACAAGCTCGTCAAGTTCGGCGGTGACGAGTTGCCGTCCGAATACGAGCTGATCGCCGAAATCGACGGTATGAAAGCGATGCAGGCAGGCAAAGCGGTGACGCCGAAGCCGCAAACCGATGCGCTCGCTCCGGCCTCCGAAGCCGCGGCAACCCCGGCCGCCCCCGTCGCGGCGGCTAACGAAGCCGCCGCGCCGGCCGATGCCGCCACCGCAACGGCGGCAGGCAAGTCCGTCGAGGAGGCCGCATCGTCGGCTGCCGCGGAAACCGGTGCTGCCAGCCCGACCCACTGACCCGTTTGGCCCGACAATGCCGGCCGCCCACGCGGCCGGCTTATTTTTGACTGCTGACACGCCATGAATATCGCCATCGCAGGTGCCTCCGGCCGCATGGGCCGCATGCTGATCGAACACGTACTCGCCACTGAAGGTGTGACCCTGTCTGGTGCGCTGGATGTGCCCGGCGCGCCGGCCCTGGGCCAGGATGCCGGGTTGCTGCTGGGCCGCACGACCGGCGTGACGATTACCGCCGACATCGAAGCCGCCCTCGCCGGGGCCGACTGCCTGATCGACTTCACCCGGCCGGAGGGCACGCTGGCGCACCTGGCGGTGGCGGCGCGTCTTGGCGTGAAGATGATCATCGGCACCACTGGCTTTGACGACGCCGGCCGCGCCGCCGTGGCCGAGGCTGCCAAGCGTATCGGCGTAGTGTTCGCCGCCAATATGAGCGTTGGCGTCAACGCCACCTTCAAGCTGCTGGAAGTGGCCGCCAAGCTGCTTTCATCGGGCTACGACATCGAAGTTATCGAAGCGCACCACCGTCACAAGGTGGACGCGCCGTCCGGCACGGCGCTGGCGATGGGCGAGGTGGTGGCCAAGGCACTGGGCCGCGACCTGAAGACCTGCGGCGTCTTTGCCCGCGAAGGCCATACCGGCCCGCGCGACCCCAACTCCATCGGCTTTGCCACCGTGCGCGGCGGCGACATCGTGGGCGACCACACCGTGATGTTCGCCGGCATTGGCGAGCGCATCGAGATCACGCACAAGTCCTCCAGCCGCCAGTCGTATGCCGACGGCGCGCTGCGCGCGGCGCGCTTCCTGGCCGACAAGCCCAGCGGCCTGTTCGACATGCAGGACGTACTGGGCCTGAAGTAAGGCGCCGGGTCCGTCCTGCGCCGTCAGCCCCGACGGTTATAATCGGCACTTTCGCCGTTCCAGCGCAGGCGGGCGCCGCAAGGCAGCCCGCCGCTTATCTTTTCCACGCTTTTCGCACGCCAACGCAGTTGCCGTTGTCCTGAATATGCAAGACAAATACCTTCCCTCAGCCGTTGAACAAGCCGCCCAGCAACACTGGCAAGCCATTGATGCCTACCGCGTATCGGAAGAGGCGAAGCTGGCCGACGGCAGCGAGAAGCCCAAGTTCTATGCATGCTCGATGTTGCCGTACCCGTCGGGCAAGCTGCATATGGGGCATGTGCGCAACTACACCATCAACGACGTGATGGCGCGCCACCTGCGCATGAACGGGCGCAACGTGCTGATGCCGATGGGCTGGGATGCGTTCGGCATGCCGGCGGAAAACGCCGCGCTCAACAACGGCGTGGCGCCGGCGGCCTGGACGTACGACAACATCGCCTACATGAAGCGCCAGATGCAGTCGATGGGCCTGGCCATCGACTGGTCGCGCGAGGTCGCCACCTGCAGCCCGGACTACTACCGCTGGAACCAGTGGCTGTTCCTCAAGATGCTGGAAAAGGGCATCGCCTATCGCAAGACCGGTACGGTGAACTGGGATCCGGTCGACCAGACCGTGCTGGCCAACGAGCAGGTCATCGACGGGCGCGGCTGGCGCTCGGGCGCGCTGGTTGAAAAGCGCGAGATCCCGATGTACTACCTGCGCATCACCGACTACGCCGAGGAACTGCTCGGCGATCTCGACAGCCTGGGCTGGCCCGAGCGCGTCAAGATCATGCAGCAGAACTGGATCGGAAAGAGCGTGGGCGTGCGCTTCGCCTTCCCGCATGCCATCGCCGGCGATGACGGCAAGCTGATCGGCGACGGCAAGCTCTACGTGTTCACCACGCGCGCGGACACCATCATGGGCGTGACCTTCTGCGCGGTCGCCGCCGAGCATCCGCTCGCCACCCATGCCGCCGCCACCAATCCCGAGCTGGCCGCCTTTATCGACGAGTGCAAGCACGGCTCGGTCATGGAAGCCGATATGGCGACCATGGAAAAGAAGGGCATGCCCACCGGCCTGAAGGTGGTGCACCCCATCACCGGCGAGCAGGTCGAGGTGTGGGTCGGCAACTATGTGCTGATGAGCTATGGCGACGGCGCCGTGATGGGCGTGCCCGCGCATGACGAACGCGACTTTGCCTTCGCCAACAAGTACGGCCTGCCGATCAGGCAAGTCGTCGACGTCAAGGGCCAGGCCTTCTCGACCGAAGCCTGGCAGGAATGGTACGGCGACAAGGAGCACGGCACCTGTATCCATAGCGGCAAGTACGACGGCCTCGGCTACCAGGCGGCGGTGGAAGCCATTGCCGCGGACCTCGGCGCCAAGGGCCTGGGCGAGAAGAAGATCACCTGGCGCCTGCGCGACTGGGGCATCTCGCGCCAGCGCTACTGGGGCACGCCGATCCCGCTGATCCATTGCGAGGACTGCGGCGTGGTGCCGGTGCCCGAGCAGGACCTGCCGGTGGTGCTGCCCGAGGACCTGGTGCCGGACGGCACCGGCAACCCGCTGGCCAAGGATCCGCGTTTTCTCGCATGCACCTGCCCGTCGTGCGGCAAGCCGGCGCGCCGCGAGACCGACACCATGGATACCTTCATCGATTCGTGCTGGTATTACATGCGCTATACCTGCCCGGACGCGGCCACCATGGTCGACGGCCGCAACGATTACTGGATGCCGATGGACCAGTACATCGGCGGCATCGAACACGCGATTCTCCACCTGCTGTACGCCCGCTTCTGGACCAAGGTCATGCGCGACATGGGCCTGGTCACGTTCAATGAGCCGTTCACCAACCTGCTCACGCAGGGCATGGTGCTCAATGACACGTACTACCGCGAAGACGCGGCCGGCAAGAAGACCTGGTACAACCCGGCCGAGGTCGAGGTCAGCACCGATGAGCGCGGCCGTCCGCTGGGCGCCGTCCTCAAGGCCGACGGCCAGCCGGTGGTGATCGGCGGTGTCGAGAAAATGTCGAAGTCCAAGAACAACGGCATCGACCCGCAGGCGCTGATCGACCAGTACGGCGCCGACACCGCGCGCCTGTTCGTCATGTTCGCCGCGCCGCCCGAGCAGCAGCTCGAGTGGAGCGGCTCGGGCGTGGAAGGCGCTTCGCGCTTCCTGCGCCGCGTGTGGAACTACGGTTATGCCAATGCCGAGGCGATTGCCGCGGCCGGCAATGCCGCGCCGTCGGGCGACGCCGATGGCGCGCTGCGCCGCGAGATCCACGGCGTGCTCAAGCAGGCCAACTACGACTACCAGCGCATCCAGTACAACACCGTGGTGTCCGCCACCATGAAGATGCTCAACGCGCTGGAGGACGCCAAGCAGGCTTCCCCGGCTGCGCGCCGCGAATGCTTTGGCATCCTGCTGCGCGTGCTGTACCCGGTGGTGCCGCACGTGACCCACGGGCTGTGGCAGGAACTCGGCTACGCCACGCAGTACGGCGACATGCTCGACGCCGCCTGGCCGCAGGTCGATGAAGCCGCGCTGGTGCGCAGCGAGCTCGAACTGGTGCTGCAGGTCAACGGCAAGGTGCGCGGCAGCCTGACGGTGCCGGCGGATGCCGATCGTGCCGCCATCGAGGCCATGGCCGCCGCCAGCGAGATCGTTGCCAAGTTCGCCAACGACGCCGCGCCGAAGAAGATCGTGGTGGTCCCGGGCCGCCTCGTCAACGTGGTGCTTTAAAGAGCGCTGACCAAGCCTACAAGGGAGCTGCCCATATGGATGGACAGAAGCTGGATCGACCGAGGCAGGGCCGCCGCAAGGTCCTGGCCGCGCTGCTGGCGGCCGGCCTGCTGGGCGGCTGCGGCTTTCACATGCGCGGCAATGCGGATTTTGCTTTCAAGCGGCTTTACCTGAGCATTCCGGCCAATACGCTGATGGGCTCCGATCTGCGCCGCGCCATCCGCAACGGCTCGGACACGCAGATCGTGTCTGATCCGAAAGAAGCGGATGCCTTGCTCGATGTGCTGCAGGACACGCGTACCAAGACAGTGTTGTCGATCACCACTGCCGGCGTGGTGCGCGAATACCGCCTGACGCAGCGCTTCACCTTCCGCTTGCGCGATGCCGCGGGCCAGGAGCTGATCGCGCCTTCGCAGCTGGTGCTCACGCGTGACCTGACCTACAACGAAGCTAACGCGCTGGCCAAGGATTACGAAGAGCAGCAGCTCTACCGCGATATGCAGCGCGATATCGTGCAACAGCTGATTCGCCGGCTGAGCGCGGTCAAGACGATCTGAGCCGCGCGCAAGCGCCGGCCCGAGAACCAGACACGGCAAGGACAGAGGAACAAGCGCACCGCATGCAGCTCAAGCTCGACGGACTCGAAGCGCACCTGCGCACGGCCAAGGGACGCGGCCTGGCGCCGCTCTACGTGGTGCATGGCGACGAGCACCTACTGGTGCTGGAGGCGGTCGACCGCCTGCGCCAGGTGGCGCGTGAGTCCGGCTTCACGGAGCGCGAAGTGCTGTCGTCCGAGCGTGGCTTCAACTGGGGCCAGGTGGTCCAGGCGCAGCAATCGATGTCGCTGTTCGGCGACCGCAAGATTGTCGAATTGCGGATTCCCTCCGGCAAGCCCGGCAAGGACGGTGGCGAGGCGCTGCGCGCCGTGGCCGCTCATCCCTCGCCGGACGTGGTCATGCTGATCACGCTGCCGCGGCTGGATTTCGCCACGGCGAAATCGGCCTGGTTCCAGGCGCTGGACGCCGCCGGGGTGTCAATCAAGGTCGATTCCATCGACCGCAGCCGGCTGCCGGCCTGGGTCGGCGAGCGGCTCGCGCTGCAGCAGCAGCGCGTTGAGCCCGGCGAGCCGGGGCGCAGGGCGCTGCAGTTCATCGCCGACAAGGTCGAAGGCAACCTGCTGGCCGCCCACCAGGAAATCCAGAAGCTTGGCTTGCTCTATCCCGCCGGCTCGCTGACCTTCGAGCAGGTGCACGATGCGGTGCTCAATGTGGCCCGCTATGACGTCTTCAAGCTCTCCGAAGCCATGCTCGGCGGCGACGTGCCGCGGCTGGTGCGCATGCTGGAAGGGCTGCGCGGGGAGGGCGAAGCCACGGTGCTGGTGCTGTGGGCGCTGACCGAGGAAATTCGCGTATTATCCAAGGTCCGGCAAGGGTTGGCGGCAGGCAAGCCGAGCGCCGTCCTGATGCGCGAGCTGCGTGTCTGGGGCGTGCGCGAGAAGCTGGTGCCGCAGGCCGCGCAGCGCCTCTCGCTGGCGCAGCTCGAATCCGCGCTGGGGATGGCCGCCAAACTGGACCGGCAGGTCAAGGGCCTGCGCGCCGAAGGCATGCCGGCCGAACCCTGGGATGGCCTGCTGCAACTGGCGCTGACCATCGCCAGGTAAGCGGCGGCGCGGCGGTGCGCGACGGTTCGCATCTTCCTGCATGGCAGGATATTGCCAGCCGTTGCCGACAAGAAACCAAGCATTGAGGGCCGGATCGCCTGGCCAGGAATATGAACGAGCTCGATCTCACGCAGTACATGGACCGCGTTGGCCAGCAGGCCCGCGCTGCCTCGCGCGCCATGGCGCGCGCCTCCACGGCCGACAAGAATCGCGCGTTGCTGACCATCGCCGCCGCCATCCGTCGCGACGCCGCCCACCTGAAGACGGTTAACGCCGGCGATGTAGAGCGTGCCCGCGCCAACGGCCAGGACGCTGCCTTCATCGACCGCCTGACGCTGTCTGACAAGGCCATCGACACCATGGCCGCCGGCCTCGAGCAGATCGCCGCGCTGGCGGACCCGATCGGCGAGATCAGCAATATGAAATTCCGCCCCACCGGCATCCAGGTGGGACAGATGCGCGTGCCGCTGGGCGTGATCGGCATCATCTACGAGTCGCGTCCCAACGTGACCATCGATGCCGCCGCGCTCTGCCTGAAGTCGGGCAACGCCACCATCCTGCGCGGCGGTTCCGAAGCCATCGACTCCAACACCGCGCTGGCCGCCCTGGTGGCCGAGGGCCTGGCCGCCGCCGGCCTGCCGCCCGAAGCGGTGCAGGTGATCTCGACCACCGACCGAGCCGCCGTGGGCCGGCTCATCACCATGACCGAATACGTCGACGTGATCGTGCCGCGTGGCGGCAAGAGCCTGATCGCACGGCTGATGGAAGAAGCCCGGGTGCCGATGATCAAGCACCTGGACGGTATCTGCCACGTCTTCATCGATACCGCCGCCGACCTGGAAAAGGCGGTGCGCATCTGCGACAACGCCAAGACCCAGCGCTACGCACCGTGCAATACCATGGAGACGCTGCTGGTCGCGCGCGATATCGCGGCCGCGGCACTGCCGCCGCTGTGCCACATCTACCAGGAAAAAGGCGTGGAGCTGCGCGTCTGCGCCGCCACCCGCGCCACGCTAGAGGCCGCCGGCTTCGCCGGCCTGGTCGATGCCACCGAGGAAGACTGGCGGCTCGAATACCTGGCCCCCGTGCTGGCGATCCGCACCGTGGCGGGGCTCGATGAGGCGATTGCGCACATCAATACCTACGGCTCGGCGCACACCGATTCCATCGTCACCGAGAACTACAGCGCCGGCATGCGGTTCCTGCGCGAGGTCGACTCGGCCAGCGTGATGATCAATGCATCGACCCGCTTTGCCGACGGCTTCGAATACGGCCTGGGCGCCGAAATCGGCATCTCCAACGACAAGCTGCACGCGCGCGGCCCGGTTGGCCTGGAAGGCCTGACCTCGCTGAAATACGTGGTGTTCGGGCACGGCGAGATCCGTACCTGAGCGGGCAAGGGCAGGGCTGGCCATGCGGCTGGTCCCGGCCCGCCGCCGGCGATCGCTGGCGGCTTCCGTTTCGCATACCCACCGTTCCCGCGGGAACCCAACCACAAAAGAACGCCTGATGCTCTGGGTCAAAGCGCTGCACATCGTCTTCGTCGTTTCCTGGTTCGCCGGCTTGTTCTACCTGCCCCGCATCTTCGTCAACCTCGCCATGGAGCGCGAGCCTGCCGGCGTGCAGCGCCTCCTGCTGATGGCACGCAAGCTCTACCGTTTCATGACCATGCTGGCGGTGCCCGCGCTGGTGTTCGGGCTGTGGCTATATGTCGGCTACGGCATCGGGCGTGGTCCGGGCCAGGGCTGGATGCACGCCAAGCTGGCGCTGGTGCTGGTGCTGATCGGCTATCACCATGGCTGTGGCGTGTTGCTGAAGAAGTTCGAGGGCGGCCGCAATACGCGTTCGCACACCTTCTATCGCTGGTTCAATGAGTTGCCGGTGCTGGTCTTGCTGGCGGTGGTGATCCTGGTGGTGGTCAAGCCGTTCTGACGGGCGCCGGCCGGCAGGTTCCGGCGTTTTTCCCATATCGTATCCACTTCGTATTCCCCCGCGTTCCAGGCGCCGTTGTCTCGCCCCACACCCCGTCCAGAGGACATGATGAGCAAGCAGGTCGACTATTACCTCACCCCGCAATCGCCTTTCGTCTACCTTGGCCACGAGCGCTTCGCCGCAATCGCGGCCAGGCATGGCGCGCAGGTCAATCTCAAGCCCTGCGATCTGGGCCGCGTGTTCTCCGTCTCGGGCGGCTTGCCGCTGGCGCAGCGGCCGCCGCAGCGCCAGGCCTACCGCCTGATCGAACTGGCCCGCTGGAGCGAGTTCCTGGGCGTGCCGCTCAATCCGCAGCCGACCTTTTTCCCGGTCTCCGGCGACGCCGCCAGCAAGCTGCTGATCGCCGTGCAACTGGCGCACGGCACTACCCGCGCGATGGAACTGGTTGGCGTCATCGGCCGCGCGCTGTGGGCCGAGCAACGCAATATCGCCGATGCCGCCACGCTGGCCCAGCTGGCCGACGGCATCGGGCTGGATGGCGCGGCGCTGCTCAAGGCGAGCGATGCCCAGGCAGTGCAGGCCGCTTATACGCAGCACACGCAGGATGCGATTTCCGCTGGCGCGTTCGGCGCGCCGTGGTACGTTTATGAGGGCCAGCCCTACTGGGGCCAGGACCGTCTCGACTTCCTCGATCGCGCGCTCGCGGCGAGCTGAAGTCCCGGGCGCGGTACACTGCGCGCTATCCGACCCCGTCCGCCACGGCGGACGTTTTTGTTTGCAGGAATTCCCAAGCCATGTCCCAAGCCTTTTTTGCCTCCTGCCCGCGCGGTCTTGAGAGCGCACTCGCCGAAGAGTTGCACGAGATCGCGGCGCGGCCCGGACTGGCCAAGCTCGCACCCATCCAGGTCCATCGCGAAATGCCGGGTGGCGTCACTTTCTCCGGCGAGATGGCCGCGGCCTACGCCGTCAACCTGCACTCGCGCATTGCTAGCCGGGTGCTGATGCGGGTGGCCAACCGGGGCTACCGGCGCGAAGACGATATCTACGACCTGGTGCGCGCCCAGCGCTGGGATCAGTGGTTTTCGCCGGACGAGACGCTGCGGGTGGACGTTACGTCGCATCGCTCGCCACTGCAGAGCCTGAACTTTATCGCGCTGCGGATCAAGGATGGTGTTTGCGATACCATGCGCGTGCGCCTGGGCGAGCGTCCCAGCGTGGACACCGTGAGTCCGGACGTGCGGATCTATGCCCACCTGACGGAGCATGACTGCACGCTGTATCTCGACACTTCGGGCGATCCGCTGTTCAAGCGGGGCTGGCGCCTGGAGAAAGGCGAGGCGCCGCTGAAGGAAAACCTGGCCGCCGGCATCCTGCGCCTGGCCGGCTGGGTGCCCGGCCAGACCGAACGCCCGTTCTACGATCCCATGTGCGGCAGCGGCACCTTCCTGGTGGAGGCCGCCCAGGTGGCACTGGGCCTGGCGCCCGGCGCGGCCCGCGGCTTTGGCTTCGAGCGCCTCAAGGGGGCCGACATCAAGACCTGGAATGCGTTGAAAGCGGCCGCGCGGGAAGACGAGGAGGCGGCGCGCAAACGCGTGGCGTCCGAGCCCCTGGAGATCGCGGGCAGCGATATTTCCACCGACATGTTGTCCATGTCGCAGGCCAACTGGGAACGCGCCGGCTTGCCGGGCGAGGTACGCCTGAAGCAGGTGGATGCGCGTTTCGCGCAACCGCCGTTCGTTGCCTCCGGCCTGCTGCTGATGAACCCGCCCTATGGCGAGCGGATCGCGGTACGGGGAGAACGCCGCCGGCCCCTGGACGAAGCGCCGGTCGATGAGATCGACGACGAGGCCGCCAACCAGTTCGCCAGCGCCTTCGCCACCACGCTCAAGCAGCATTTCGCGGGCTGGCAGGCGTGGGTGTTTACGGGGGACCTGTCGCTGCCGCGCCGGCTGCGGCTCAAGGAATCGCGCCGTACGCCGCTCTACAACGGCAATATCGAGTGCCGGCTGTTCCGTTTCGACATGGTGCGGGGCGGCAACCGCAACGCGCCGGCCCAGCCTTCGGCCTGACGAGCGCGGGACCGGAGAGCGAGGCGCTCCGCTCCCTAGCGCGGCGCGCGTCCGGTCACGCGTTCGGGGTGGCGGGCGAAGTCCTCCAGGAAGCTCTGGAAGCTGACCACCGGTTCCTGCAGCAAATGGCGCGGCAGGTCGAACAGCGCGTAGAAATAGTCCTCGCGGCCTTCGCATTGCTCGGCCGGCAGGCAGTATTGCTCCCAGTCGATGCAGGCCGGGGTGTACATGCCGTTGCCGGGCCAGAAGAAGGGCACGATGCGGCCCTCGCGCAGCCCTTCGATCAGGGCCGCCGGTGCATCGTAGGCTTCCGCGGATTCCACCTGGTTGATCAGTCCGGCGCGTGTCTCGATCACCATCAGCGTGGCCTGGCCCTGTGCCGTCAGCATCAGGATACCGGCCGGGTTGGGGTAAAGGTAGTACTCGACAAAGCCGTAGCGCGCAGTGATCTGCCGCACGCGCTCGCAGATCGCCGGATCGGACAGGAAGGAAAACGAGTGGCGCGTCAGCAGGTCGCGCAGCGTGCGCGAGAGGGTGGCGAAATACTGCTGCTGGAGCGCGTCGATCTCCTGGTCCAGCCGCTCCACCATATTGCTGTCGTGTTTCTTGACGTAGCGGTCGATCAGGCCGTGGTTGAAACCCTGCACGGCTATACCCTCGTCGGCAGTGCCGGTTAGCAGGATGGTCTTGCACGGCAGGTCCTGCAGGGCCTGGCAGAACTCAAGTCCGTTCATCTGCGGCATCGAATAATCCACCACGATCACGCCCGGCTGCACAAAGCGATTGAGGTCGTGGATCTGCCGGTAGATGCGGTCGATGTCGAGCTGCACGGTGCGCCGCTCGGTCAGGAAGGTCAGGTCGTCATGCGTCACCCGTACCGGCAGGAAGCCGGTGAAGCGTGTGGTGTAGGTATCGCGGATCCATTGCAGCGCCTCGCGCGGATCGGTGAAGGTGACCACCGGCCGCGACGGATCCATCTGGAAGGCCAGGCTGTCGATAAACGATTTGCTGTCGTCGACAAGCACCGTGAGGATCGGGTGATGGAAGACCGACAGATTCCTGTCCTGGGGGTTGAATGTCATGTTGCTTTCGGCTCCGGTGTCGGCGGACACGGCGGGCGGATGGTTTGGCGCGGCTGGAGATCCGGTTCGGCAAGGCCGGGGACGGATCGGTTCGGGGCGGCCCACCGCGCTGGACTACACCTGGCCCTGTTCGGATGACCGGCGTGCGTGCCATGGCCGGCGACCGGAAATCAGTATAGCGTGCCAGCGCTTCCATGCAACCGGCATGCGGTGGGGCATAAAAAAAGGCGCGACTGTGTCGCGCCGGGGTGACGGCGGAGACAGGCGCGGGCCCGTCTCCGTCCATTTCGGCTGGCTTACTCGACGGCCTTGCCCATGTCCTCGACGACCTTCTTGGCGTCGCCGAACACCATCATGGTCTTGTCCATGTAGAACAGTTCATTGTCCAGGCCCGCGTAGCCCGCGGCCATCGAACGCTTGTTCACGATGATGGTCTTGGCCTTGTAGGCTTCCAGGATCGGCATGCCGGCGATCGGCGAGGCGGGATCGGTCTTGGCGGCCGGGTTCACCACGTCGTTGGCGCCCAGCACCAGCACCACATCGGCCTGGCCGAACTCGCTGTTGATGTCTTCCATTTCGAAGACCTGGTCGTAAGGGACCTCGGCCTCGGCCAGCAGCACATTCATATGGCCCGGCATGCGGCCGGCCACGGGGTGGATGGCGTACTTCACCGTCACCCCCTTCTCGACCAGTTTCTCGGTCAGTTCCTTGAGCGCATGCTGCGCGCGCGCCACCGCCAGGCCGTAGCCCGGCACGATGATCACGGTCTCGGCATTGCCCATCAGGAAGGCCGCGTCGTCGGCCGAGCCGGACTTCACGTTGCGCTGCGCCTGGCCGCCGGCAGCGGCCGCCGCGGGCGCCCCGCCAAAGCCGCCGAGCAGCACGTTGAAGAACGAGCGGTTCATCGCCTTGCACATGATGTACGAGAGGATGGCACCGGAGGAGCCCACCAGCGAGCCGGCAATGATCAGCATCGGGTTGTTGAGCGAGAAGCCGATACCGGCGGCCGCCCAGCCCGAGTACGAGTTCAGCATCGACACCACCACCGGCATGTCGGCGCCGCCGATCGGGATGATGATCAGCACGCCCAGCACGAAGGCGATCGCCAGCATCAGCAGGAACGGAATCCAGTCCTGCGACAGGCAGAAGATGATGCCGAAGCCGATCATCGCCACCGCCAGCAGCAGGTTCAGCAGATGCTGCCCGGCGAAGGACACCGGCGCGCCCTGGAACAGGCGGAACTTGTACTTGCCCGACAGCTTGCCGAAGGCAATCACCGAACCGGAGAAGGTGATGGCGCCGACGAAGCAGCCGATGAACAGCTCGATGCGGTTGCCAAACGGGATATCGTGCGAGCCCGGCGGCGTGATGCTGAATGCCGACGGCTCGGCCACCACGGCCACCGCGATGCAGACCGCGGCCATACCGATCAGCGAGTGCATGGCGGCCACCAGTTCGGGCATCTTGGTCATCTCGACCTTTCTTGCCACGTAGGCGCCGATGCCGCCGCCAACCACCAGCGCACCGAAGATCAGCGCCATGCCTTCGGCGACCGACGACTGGCCCGCACCGATGGCCAGGAACTCGCTCTTGAGCTTGGCGATCAGCACCAGCGTGGTCACCGCCGCGATGGCCATGCCGATCATGCCAAAGGCATTGCCGCGCCGCGCGGAGCTGGGATGCGACAGGCCCTTGAGCGCCTGGATGAAACACACCGAGGCCAGCAGATAGAGCAGGGTGACGAGGTTCATGCTCACTTGGCGCCCTCCTCATGGCCCTTGCCGGCCTTGGCCTTGGGTTCTTTCTTCTTGAACATCTCCAGCATGCGCTGCGTCACCAGGAAGCCGCCGAACACATTGACTGCGGCGAGCGCCACCGCCAGCGTGCCCATGGTGCGGCCCACCGGGCCCTCGGTCAGGCCGGCCGCCAGCATGGCGCCGACGATGATGATGGCCGAGATTGCATTGGTCACCGCCATCAGCGGGGTGTGCAGGGCGGGCGTGACCGTCCAGACCACGTGGTACCCCACGTAGATCGCCAGCACGAAGATGATCAGGTTGATCACCGTGTGGTTCACCATTTCCATCGACTTCTCCTCCGTTGCTTGAATGCCTTGCTGCGCGGTTATCCCGTGTTCTTTTGCCTGGCCAGGCGCCTGTGAGCGCCTATTGCATCGATGCCCCGCCTGGTGCCGCGTTGTCGTCTTTCGCCTGGGTACCTTCACCCCAGGGGCGACGGCACGGCTGAATCTGTAAATGGCATGCCGGATGCGGGCATCGCACCGGCGTTGGCTCCCGGCGCGATGTCCTCATCCGCTTACACCTTCTTGATTTCCTTGATGGCGTTGTTGTCGTCCACCAGGATGATCTTCGGCTTGTAGGTGGCGATCTCTTCGTCGCTCATCGGCGCGTAGGTGCAGATGATGAGATGGTCGCCCAGGTGCGCGCGCCGCGCGGCCGCACCGTTGAGCGAGATCTCGCCGCTGCCGCGGACGCCCTTGATGATGTAGGTGGAGAAACGCTCGCCATTGTTGACGTTGTACAGCTCGATTTTCTCGAACTCCTTCATGTCGGCCGCTTCGAGCAGGTTCTCGTCGATGCCGCATGATCCCTCGTAGTTGAGGTCCGCCTGTGTCACGGTGACACGATGGAGCTTGGCGCGGAGCATGATGCGTTGCATGGGTGATACGTCCTTGGTTGATGCTGGATGAGCTTGCAGGAAAGCCCTTGGAGTTGAGTCCTGATGGGCCACTTGGAATGGTTCCGGGGTCTGGGTACCGGCCGTAGTGGCCGATAGCAGCAGGCGCGCTACCGTGCACCTGGCCGGAACCGCCTGGCACCATTCTAAAGCGACCGGGCCCCGGCGGGCCCGCTGCCGCTTCAGGATGCGCCGCGGACCACCTGGCCGTCCCTGCACATCAGGCAGGCGGCGACGATGTCGTCCTCCAGGTTCAGCGTGAACTGGCCTTCCTTGTCGATGACGAGCTTGAGGAAGTCGAGCACGTTGCGCGCATAGAGCGCCGATGCGTCGGCCGCCACCATGCTGGCCAGGTTGGTGTGCCCGATCAGCGTGACGCCGTGGCGCTCCACCACCTCGTCGGCCACTGTCAGCGGGCAGTTGCCGCCCTGCGCCGCGGCGAGGTCGACCACCACCGAGCCCGGCTTCATCGCCTGCACCGTCTCTTCCTTGA
Source organism: Cupriavidus sp. F041 (assembly GCF_057814235.1). Classification (NCBI taxonomy): domain Bacteria; kingdom Pseudomonadati; phylum Pseudomonadota; class Betaproteobacteria; order Burkholderiales; family Burkholderiaceae; genus Cupriavidus; species Cupriavidus sp. F041. The sequence continues at coordinate 3,511,875 of NZ_JBVASY010000002.1, read as the reverse complement.
GCAGCACCGGCGCCTGGCGGCCTGGGATCAGCGCGGTAGTGATGACGATGTCGGCGGCCTTGGCGCGCTCGTGCACCAGTTCGGCCTGGCGCCGCATCCAGTCGGGCGGCATGGGGCGGGCATAGCCGCCCACGCCCTGCGCGATCTCGCGCTCTTCGTCGGTGACGAAGGGCACATCGAGGAATTTGGCGCCCAGCGATTCGATCTGCTCCTTGACGGCGGGACGCACGTCGGAGGCTTCGATGACCGCGCCCAGCCGCTTGGCGGTGGCGATGGCCTGCAGGCCGGCCACGCCGGCGCCGAGGATCAGCACGCGCGCCGCCTTGACGGTGCCGGCGGCGGTCATCAGCATCGGCATGAAGCGCTGGTAGTGGTGGGCGGCGACCAGCACGGCCTTGTAGCCGGCAATATTGGCCTGGGAGGAGAGCACGTCCATGCTCTGCGCGCGCGTCGTGCGCGGCGCGGCTTCCAGCGCGAAGGCCGTCAGCGAGGCGCGCGCCATGCGTACATTGTTCTCTGCGTCGAAGGGATTGAGCATGCCGATCAGCGCGGCGCCCGGCTTCATCAGCGCGAGCTCGGCATCGTCGGGGGCGCGGACCTTGAGCACCAGTTGCGCGCCGAGTGCCTGGGCCGCGGTGCCAATGGTGGCGCCGACCGCCTCATAGGCCGAGTCTGGCTGGCTGGCACGCACGCCAGCGCCCGACTGGACAATGACCTGATGGCCCTGGGTCACGTATTTCTTGACCGTCTCCGGGGTGGCGGCGACACGAGTCTCACCTGCCCGCGTCTCCTGCGGGATGCCGATGTGCATCGTCAATTTCTCCTTTTGCTGGCGTCTTTGAGGCGCTGTCAAAATGATTCTGGCGATGCGGCGAGACTTGTCGTACGACGTGTACGGCAAGGCAACGCGCCTGACCAGAACCGATTCATTTCATTCTGACAATGCCGCTGATCTGCTTTAGCGGGCTGACGTCCTCGGCCCTTGTGTCCTGTCATGCGGACGGCCAGGGCCGAACGCAGCGCACAATTTTTTCGCAGCTTACAGGAATCTGACGCTTCGTGGTGACTGGCCGGTCGGCTTTTGCGCAACAGCACGGCCAACGCATGGCGGCTATCGGGGCGGTGCATGACCGGTGTCCCCAGGTCCGCGCGCGCCGGCGGCCTCGCGTGGATTTTTACGTCATCCCTTGGCGCACTGCTGCTTTCTTGACACCGATTTGAGACGCGACCCCGTACTGTTCCGGTCGTCGCGCGGCCATCGCTGGCGCGAGCGTTCGCTGATTTCCACCGATCGATGTCTTACCTTTCAGACAAGTTATCCATGACTGCCTTTCGCCTTGGCGCTTCACGCGCCTGCGCCGTTTCCCTCGCTGCTTCCCTTTCCGGCGCCGCGCTCATGCTGGCTGCCCCCGCATTTGCCCAGAGCGCGCCGGATGCGGCGGCCGCCGAAGCCTCGCCGCACACCATCACCGCCAACGTGACGCTGGCCAGCGAGTATCGCTACCGCGGCCTGATGCAGACCAACCGCCGTCCGGCCATCCAGGGCGGGTTCGACTACACGCATTCGAGCGGCTTCTACCTGGGCAACTGGAACTCGAGCATCAGCTGGCTGGGCGACAGCAATCCGGAAGTCTCGGCGCCGATCGAGATGGACTTCTACGGCGGCTTCAAGAACACGGTGACGCTGGGTGGCCTGGAGTGGAACTACGACGTCGGCGTGCTGCAGTACTACTACCCGGGCGACTACCCGAGCGGCTTTACGCGCCCGTACACCACGGAAGTGTATGTCGGCGCCGGCTACGGTCCTGTGTTCTTCAAGTATTCGCAGGCGCTGACCAACCTGTTCGGATTCGCCGACAGCAAGTACAGCTACTACGCCGACCTGTCGGCCAATGTGCCGCTGAATTTCTGGGACCTGACGCTGAATGCCCACGTGGGCTACCAGAACGTGAAACACGTGAACAGCGCCTCGTACACGGACTGGAAGCTGGGGCTGACCAAGGACCTGGGCAAAGGCTTCGCACTGGCGATCGCCTATCTCGACACCAATGCCCACAACTCGGTCTACACCAATACGTCCGGCCGATATGTCGGCAAGGCGACCGCCTGGGCTTCGATCACCAAGACGTTCTGAGCAGGACGCCGCCGCCTTGCCATCTTGATGACATTTTGATGGCGCCGGCGGCGAATACTGCATCAACTTGAGGCCGCCCTGCCTAGCATGGATCCATCTCCAACAGACGACCCGCCCAACGCGGGTCCCGCTCAAATGCGACAGTCGAGCCTTGCCGTGGCCTTTGCTTCCGTGCCGCGCCGCCGTCTTTCCCGTGCCCAATCCCGCAGCGAATCCCGCACCGGACGCCTCCCCGCATCCGGCATCGAAGCTGCGCCGGCCACCGCGCCGGGGACGGCCGTGGACATCGCGCACAGCTGGATCCGGCTGCGGCTGGCGGTGGCGTCGGGCCAGGTCTTCGCGCTGCGCCAGTCGCTGCACCGCGCGATCGGCCAGCTTGCGCGCATCTACGTGGTCGAAGTGGACCATCGCCATGGCGAGACCACGCTGCATGTGGAAGTCGAGCGCGGTGGCCGCGATGCCGCCATGCACGCCATCATGATGGCTTTGCCGGCTGCCGAGTTCGGTGTCACGACGATGCTGGGGCAAGACCATGCAGCGCATTGACACCAGCGGGGCTTCGCGCGAAGACAGCGCCGTCGCGCGGGCGGGTTTTGCGCCGGCGCAGCGCGAGAAGTCCCCCGCGGCGCTGTGGCTGCCGCTGGTCACGCCGATGCAGGGCGGCGAGCTGGACCTGCCGGGCGCGCAGCGCCTGGCCGCGCACTATGTGGCAAGTGGCGTGGACGGGCTGGTCATCTTGGGCACGACCGGGGAGGGCGCACTGCTCTCCCCGGCGGAGCGGCTGACGCTTACCGCCGCGGTACTGGAGGCGGTGGACGGCACGGTGCCCGTGCTGGCCGGTGCCGGCGCCGTAGATACCCGCGCCGTCTGCGAGCAGGTGCGCCAGCTCGACCGCTTCGACCTGGCTGGCTACCTGGTGCCGCCGCCGTACTACCTGCGGCCGGGCGACGAAGGCATCGCCTGGCATTTCGAGCGCGTGGCGGACGCGACCTGGCGGCCGCTGATGCTGTACAACGTGCCCAAGCGCACGGGTTGCTCGCTGTCCCCGGCACTGGTGCGGCGGCTGGCGCTGCATCCACGCATCGTGGCGGTCAAGGAGTGCGATGCCACCGGGCTGCGTGAACTGGCGGGCAACGACCTGCTCGCCGTGTTCTGTGGCGAAGACGCGGCCATGCTCGACCACCTGCTGGCCGGCGGCGACGGCGTGGTGCCGGCTTGCGCGCATGTCCGCCCGGATTTGTTCGTGCGCCTGCTGCGGCTGGTGGCGGCAGGCTGCCACGAAGCCGCGCGTGCGCTGTTCGCGCGGCTGGCGCCGCTGATCTCGCTGCTGTTCTCCGAGCCCAATCCGGTGCCGGTCAAGGCGGCATTGGCCTTGTGCGGCCTAATCGGCTCTGAAGTCAGGCGGCCGCTGGCGCCAGCCAGCCGGGCGTTGCGCGAACAGCTCGACCGGGCGATCGCTTCGCTGCCGCCGGCGGAGGCAGCGAAGCGCACTTTGCTATTGGCTTAGTGACGGAGCGGCCGCCGCGGCCGGGTGGCGCGGATGCGCGAAAGGGCGGCAACCGGTAGAATGCCGGATTGCCTAAAATTTGTGCATCATGTCACACGACTGGAATGCCAGCGTCACGGTCGCCGCGGTTATCGAGCGCGGCGGCCGCTTCCTGCTGGTGGAAGAAGAAACCCCCGATGGCCTGCGGCTGAACCAGCCCGCCGGCCATCTCGATCCGGGCGAGAGCCTGATCCACGCCGTCATCCGCGAAACGCTGGAAGAAACCGCGCACACCTTTGAGCCGCGCGCGCTGCTGGGCTGCTATACCGCCCGCGCGCATTCGGCCGGCACGACGGCGCGACCGGGTGGCGACATCACCTATGTGCGCTTTGCCTTTACCGGCGAACTGGGCGCGCTCGATGCCGGGCGCCAGCTCGACGTGGGCATCGTGCGCACGGTGTGGATGAGCGCCGATGAGATCCGTGCCTGTCCCGATCGGCATCGCACGCCGCTGCTGATGGCCTGCATCGATGACTACCTGGCGGGCAAGCGCTTCGCGCTCGACGCGCTTTACACCCATCCCTCGGTGGTGGCCGGCGGGGCGCGGCCATGAGCGCGGGCAAGCGCGTGGTGGTGGGCATGTCGGGCGGGGTGGATTCCTCGGTGACGGCGTGGCTGCTCAAGCAGCAGGGCTACGAGGTGATCGGCCTGTTCATGAAGAACTGGGAAGACGACGACGACGGCGAGTACTGTTCGACCCGGCAGGACTGGCTGGACGTGGTGTCGGTGGCCGACCTGATCGGCGTCGATGTGGAAGCCGTCAATTTCGCCGCCGAGTACAAGGATCGCGTCTTCGCCGATTTTCTGCGCGAATACTCGGCGGGCCGCACGCCGAACCCCGACGTGCTCTGCAATGCCGAGATCAAGTTCAAGGCCTTCCTGGACCATGCCATGTCGTTGGGCGCGGACACCATCGCCACCGGCCACTACGCGCGCGTGCGCGAAGTGGCGGCAGGGGCGGGCGGGAGCCGGTTCGAACTGCTCAAGGCCTTCGACCACACCAAGGACCAGAGCTACTTCCTGCACCGGCTGAACCAGGCGCAGTTGTCGCGCACGCTGTTCCCGCTGGGCGAGATGCCCAAGACGCGGGTGCGCGAGATCGCCGCCGAGATCGGCCTGCCCAATGCGAAGAAGAAAGACTCCACCGGCATCTGCTTTATCGGCGAGCGGCCTTTCCGCGACTTCCTCAACCGCTACCTGCCGACCAGGCCGGGCCCGATGATGACACCCGACGGCAAGGAAGTCGGCCAGCATATCGGCCTGGCTTTCTACACGCTGGGGCAGCGCAAGGGCATCGGCCTGGGTGGCAGCCGCACCGGCAATGGCGACGCCTGGTACGTGGCGCGCAAGGATATGGCCAGCAATACGCTGTATGTGGTGCAGGGCCACGAGCATCCGTGGCTGCTCACGCCCACGCTTGATGCGGCCGACCTGTCATGGGTGGCGGGCGAGGGCCCGGCGGCCGGCACCACGTTGTCGGCCAAGTCGCGCTATCGCCAGAGCGACGCTCCGTGCACGGTGACGGCGTCCACCGGCGAGGCACTGCAACTGACCTTCGCGCAGGCGCAGTGGGCGGTCACGCCGGGCCAGTCCGCCGTGCTGTACGACGGCGACATCTGCCTGGGCGGCGGCATCATCCAGTGATGCGCGGCGCCGCCAGGGCATGAAAAAACCGGCCATCTGGCCGGTTTTTTCATGGGCAGCCCGGAACGGCTCAGCCGCGCGGCGGCTCGGTGTCGATAAACGACTGGCGCTTGCCGAGCTTGTCCTGGTACACCGCGAGACGCGGGTGGCGCTCGCGCCAGGCGATGTCCGGGAAGCGGAAGTCGAGATACGACAACGCGCAACCCACGGCCACGTCGGCCAGCGAGTAATGGTTGCCCGAACACCAGGGCCGGTCGGCCAGGCCGTCGGCGATGGCGGCCACCGCGGCGTCGATCTTGCCGAGCTGGCGCTTGACCCAGCGCTCGCTGCGCTGCTCGGGCTCGCGCTGGGTGTGTTCCAGGCGCGCCAGCAGGGCGGCATCGAGCAGGCCGTCGGCCAGCGCTTCCCAGCAGCGTACCTCGACGCGTTCGCGCCCGGCCTGCGGAATCATCCGGCTGACCGGCGTCAGCGTGTCGACATACTCGACGATCACGCGCGAATCGAAAATCGCGCCGCCGTCTTCCATGACCAGACACGGTACCTTGCCCAGCGGATTGAACTGGCCGATGGTGGTATCCGGCGACCACACGTCCACCTCGACCATCTGGTAGTCGATCTTCTTTTCCGCCATCACCACGCGCACCTTGCGCGCGTAAGGGCTGGTTTGCGATGCATACAGCTTCATGGACTCCCCTCGAGCTTGTTATGAAGTGCATCGGTGCTCCAGGCACGGCGGCCACGCCGGAGCGTCCGGCCGGCATGCCCGATGCACTTCATAACAGGCTAGCGGATCGGCGAGCGCGAGTATACCCGTGCCCCGCCCCGGATGTGCCCCGGGCGGGCGCCGCAGTGTCGTGGTGCCGATACGCGCGGGGTGGCCGGGCCCGCGAACGCGTCCACAGAAGGACAGCCACGATGGTAAAATGCCCGCTTTCCGCCGCGCTGCCAGTCGGTTGGCGCGCCTGATTAGTCTCTTTTCGTGCCGCTTCGGTATCGTTTCGGTGCTTTTTCACCTCTTTTGATCCGTTCCGGTCTTGTCGCTGACCGCTTCGGCTCGCCAGGGGTGGCGCCAGGCCACGTGCCCGCGCAATTTGCCCGCCCGGCCACGCTAGCGTAACCAGTTCCCCTATCCCTCCGGTCTCCCAGCATGTCTTCTTCCTCGCTTTCTCCGCTCACCGCCCTGTCCCCCATCGATGGCCGCTACGCCTCCAAGGCCGATGCGCTGCGCGAGTGGCTCTCGGAAGCTGCCTTCATGCGCAACCGCGTCAAGGTCGAAGTGCACTGGCTGATCGCGCTGTCGCAAGCCGGCCTGCCGGATATGCCCAAGTTCTCGCCGGCATCCGAAGCGGCCCTGCTGGCCCTGGTGGACAATTTCACCGAAGCCCATGCGTCGCGCATCAAGGAGATCGAGGCGGTCACCAACCATGACGTGAAGGCCGTGGAGTACTGGCTCAAGGAGCAGGTCAAGGGCAACGCCGAGCTGGAAGCCGCCAGCGAATTCATCCATTTCGCCTGCACCTCGGAAGATATCAACAATACCTCGCACGGCATGATGCTCAAGGGCGCCCGCGAAGGCGTGATCCTGCCGGCGCTGCAGCGCGTGCACGCGCGCCTGGTGGAACTGGCCCACGCCAACGCCCGCCAGCCGATGCTGTCGCGCACCCACGGCCAGCCGGCCAGCCCGACCACGCTGGGCAAGGAAATGGCCAATGTGGCGGCGCGCCTGGCGCGTGCCATCGAACGCATCCAGCGCGTGGAACTGCTGGGCAAGATGAACGGCGCGGTGGGCAACTACAACGCGCACCTGTCGGCGTATCCGGCCTTCGACTGGGAAGCTTTCTCGAAGCAAGTGATCGAGACCCGCCTGGGCCTGACCTTCAATCCCTACACCATCCAGATCGAGCCGCACGACTACATGGCCGAGCTGTTCGACGCCATCGCCCGCGCCAACACCATCCTGCTGGACCTGAACCGCGACATCTGGGGCTATATCTCGCTGGGCTACTTCAAGCAGCGCACCAAGGCTGGCGAAATCGGCTCGTCGACCATGCCGCACAAGGTCAACCCGATCGACTTCGAGAACTCCGAAGGCAACCTGGGCCTGGCCAATGCGGTGCTTCGCCACCTGTCGGAAAAGCTGCCGCTGTCGCGCTGGCAGCGCGATCTGACCGATTCCACGGTGCTGCGCAACATGGGCGTGGCCTTTGGCTACAGCCTGCTGGCCTACGAGGCCTGCCTGCGCGGCCTGGGCAAGCTGGAAACCAACCCCGAGCGCCTGGACGAAGACCTCGACAACTGCTGGGAAGTGCTGGCCGAGCCGGTCCAGACCGTGATGCGCCGCTTCGGCGTGCCCAACCCCTACGAGCAGCTCAAGGAGCTGACGCGCGGCAAGGGCATCTCGCGCGAGGCGCTGCAGACCTTCATCGGCGGCCTGGCGATTCCCGACGATGCCAAGAAGCTGCTGCTGGAAATGACCCCGGCCAGCTATATCGGCCGCGCGGTGAGCCTCGCCGAGCGGGTGTGATCTTCCCGGCGTGGGCGGTCCGAGCGTTTCGGATCGCACCATGCCGGCAGGTACGTTGCAAAAAAGCCACCCCATGGGTGGTTTTTTGTTGCACGCCCGGCATGCGCACGGGCGGGCAGGCGCCGCGTCCTGGCTGCGACGAAATGTCACTTCAAACCATTTGAATGATTCCATGAATTTCAGACCGTTCCGCAACACGCCGGGCGCACAATAATGCGAGAATTCAACGGCACGCATGATTGCCGTTCAGTAAAAGTTTATGAAACGCCCGCATAGGGCAGGGGTCTTCTTCCATGCATTCCCAAGCCAAAGCCGGTGCCCACACCGGCACCGCTCCAGGGCCGTCATCGGCGTCCGCTTATGGCGCGACCGCGATCGGCCTGCACTGGATCATCGCCTTGCTGATCTTTGCCGCCTTCGGGCTGGGCTTGTACATGACCAGCATCCCGGGCCTGTCGATGCTCAAGCTCAAGCTGTTTTCGTGGCACAAGTGGATCGGCGTGACGGTATTCGCCTTTGCCGTGCTGCGCGTGCTCTGGCGCGCCACGCACCGCGCCCCGGCTCCGGCAGCCGGCACCCCGGCCTGGCAGGCCAAGGCGGCCAACGCCGCCCACGTGCTGCTGTACGTGCTGATCGTGGTGGTGCCGGTTACCGGCTACCTGTACAGCTCAGCTTCAGGCGTTCCCGTGGTCTACCTTGGCATCTGGCAACTGCCCGCGTTGCTCGAGAAAAACGATGAGCTCAAGGAAATCCTGAAGCTGGCGCATATCTGGCTGAACTACCTGTTGGCCGTCATCGTCGTAGTCCATGCGGCCGCCGCCCTCAAGCATCAGTTCATCGAACGCGACGGTACACTGGCGCGCATGCTGCCGTTCCTCAAATAGGGCAAGGCGGGGCCCCGTCCCGTTTCTCCGCTCTGACTGACCATTGACCGAGGGCCGCACGGCCCTCCTAGCGACAGGAGTTCTTTTCATGAAACGCATTCCCCGCCCGAGCGCGCTCCTGATGGCGGCCACGCTGGCCACAGCCGGCATTGCGGCGAATTACGCCTGGGCCCAGGTCGACGCAGCCAAGAGCTCGGTCACCGCGACAGCCCGCCAGATCGGCGTGCCGATGGAAGGCAAGTTCAAGAAATTCGATGCCGCGGTATCGTTCGATCCCGCCAAGCTGGCAGCGTCCTCGGCCAAGGTCGAGATCGACGTGTCCAGCTTCGAGATCGGCGATGCAGAGACCACCAAGGAGGTAAAGGGGCGCGATTGGTTCGACGCCGCCAAGTACCCCAAGGCGGTGTTCCAGTCGACCAGCATCAAGGCCGGCGCAGCCGGCAAGTACGAGGTGGCGGGCAAGCTCACCATCAAGGGCAAGACCCAGGACGTGGTGATTCCGGCAAGCTATCGCCAGGACGCCGGCGGCCAGGTGTTCGAAGGTGTGCTGCCGATCAAGCGCACCGTGTATAACATCGGCGATGGCGAGTGGAAGGATACTTCCGTCGTTGCCGACGATGTCCAGATCAAATTCCGTATCGTGACCGCGGCCAGGAAGTAAGCGCGCAGCGCCCGTATTCCCTGTCGCACCTTTGTACCTTTGCTGTTCATCCCCAACTTTTTGCCGGGAGTTCTCATGAAACTGCGCACCATCCTCGCCGCTGTCGCGGCCCTTTCCGCCAGCGCCGCCGTCGGCGTGGCGTCCGCCAACACGGTGACTTACAACCTCGATCCGACCCACACGTACCCGAGCTTCGAAGCCGACCACCTTGGCGGCCTGTCGACCTGGCGCGGCAAGTTCGAAAAGTCGAGCGGCGTGGTGACGCTGGATCGCGTTGCCAAGACCGGCACGGTGGACATCAAGATCGACGCCGCCTCGGTCGACTTCGGCAACAGCAAGCTGAACCAGCACGCGAAGGGCCCCGACATGTTCAATGTCGAAGCCTTCCCGGAAGCCACCTACAAGGGCAAGTTCACCAAGTTCAATGGCGACGTGCCTACCGAAGTCGATGGTCTGCTGACCCTGCATGGCGTGACCAAGCCGGTCAAGCTGGAGATCCGTGATTTCAAGTGCATCCAGCATCCGATGCTCAAGCGCGAAGCCTGTGGCGCCGATGCCGTGGGTAGCTTCAGCCGTGCCGATTTCGGTATCGACTACGGCGTGAAGATGGGCTTCAAGCCCGAGGTCAAGCTGGCGATCCAGGTCGAAGGCGTGAAGGCCGACTAAGACGGACGACAGATACATCGCGAGGTCCGGGGGTTGCCCCCGACTTCGCGCATCTGGGTAACAAAGAAAAAGGCCGGGGCGCAATCCCGGCCTTTTTCTTTGTTTCCGGCACATTGGGCGAGCCTGCGCGGGCATCGCTCGGGTCGTGTTGTCCGCACCTGGCGGCCACAGTACAATGATTCGCTAGGATTCAGTTACAGTCTCACTCAGTCACAGTCTCAGTCACCGTTACCAGGGTGTAGTCGCGCGCGTGCCTGCCTGCCATCAGTCAAGGACGCCCATGCCCGCAACCGATTACCGACATGTATCCCAGCAGTACCCCCTGATACTGGTCTAGCGTAGCGATCCATCGCCCTACGAGCTGTACCCGGCCAGTCAATGCCACACTGTTGTACTGGGCGGCCGGCAGCGTTTCTCGGATTTCTCTGGCGCAATACCGTGTACTCCCAAACGCAAATCGATCCGGTGGTCAGTTTCCGCAACTCGCAGGGCGAGCAGGTGCGGGGCACAATTATCAATCTCCAGAGAAAGTCTCTGGTGATGGAAATCTACAATCCATACTCGATCGTCCAGGTCAGCGAGGTGCTGAGCGAGCTGAGTGTGCGCATGGGGACCAAGAACGCCTACCTGGGCAAGGCGGTGGTGATGAGCCTGGTGAACACCGGCCTCACCGCGGTGGTATCGCTCACGCTGATCGACGAATGGCGCGAGTTGAGCGACCTGCCCAACGAGCCGAAGTCGGTCGGGCGCGAAGCGGAACTGTTTATCAACGACTGGGACGCGCGCTTCAATATCCGGCGCGATTACCAGATCGTGGTCAATGAAATGCGCGCGTTTCTCTCTGAAGTGTCGCGCTGGGTCGAGCAGGTCGACCTGACCGAAAACCTGCCCAAGATCGATGGACGGTTGCGGGAGGATGTGTTCTACGAGCTGGCCACGCCGATCATGCTCAAGACCAAGTCCTACCTGGACCGGCTGGAAGGCGAGGCCGAGCAGGTGGACGCCGAGATCGCGCCCGTGCACCGTACCTATGCGCAGTCGGCCCTGCATCCGTTGCTGCTGCGCGCCCCCTTTGTCTATCGCACCTTCACCAAGCCGCTGGGCTACGCCGGCGACTACGAGATGGTCAACCAGATCCTGGGCGATCCGCAGCAGGGCCCGACCACTTACTTCCAGATCGTCAACACGGCCTTCCTCAAGGCGGCGGTAGCCACCGCCCACCGCAACCGGATCGACCTGCTGGTGGACTTCCTGTCGCGCCAGGCGGACGCCGCCCGCGCGGCCGGCAGGCCGTTCCGCGTGCTCAATGTCGGCTGCGGCCCGGCCTTCGAGATCCAGCGCTTCGTGCGTGAATATGCGCAGCCCGAACTGCTGTCGTTCCAGCTGGTCGATTTCAGCGAGGAGACGCTGGCCTACACCAAGTCCTCCATCGAAAATTCGGCGGCCTCGGCGGGGCACAAGGTATCGGTGGAGATGGTGCACCAGTCGGTGCACGAACTGCTCAAGCGCAAGATTTCGCCGGACGATGCCTCGCTGCGCGAGTTCGACGCGGTGTATTGCGCGGGGCTGTTCGATTACCTGTCGGATAAGGTGTGTTCCCGGCTGCTAAGCTATTTTGCCGCGCGTACGCGGCCTGGCGGCCAACTGCTGGTGACTAATGTCCACTCCGCCAACCCCGAGAAGTTCGGCATGGAACATTTGCTGGAGTGGTACCTGATCTATCGCGACGAGGCCAGGATGAGTATGCTGCTGCCCGAGCAATCCCGCGACCATAAGCTCTATGTCGACCAGACCGGAGTCAATGTGTTCGCGGAAGCGATCATCCTCTGAAACACCAGTAGCCGGCCCAGCCATGAGCACGAATCAACTTTACGCGGGTTACCAGACCGAGCTGGCGGATTTCCGCCTGGCCTTCAGCCGCGGCGGCGCGTATACCGCCATCGTGCTGGTGCTGCTCGGCGTGGGGCTGGACTATGGCCAGTACCCGCAGCTGCAGGCGCCGTTCGCGGTGGCGCGCGTGCTGGTGTCGCTGCTGATCGCCGGCATCGTCATGCTGTTGTACAGCACCGCGGGGCGGCGCTTCGCGCCGTGGCTGACCTTGTCATGGCTGCTGCTGCCGCAGATCATGATCTCCTGGATGATCTGGCATACGGACGGCGTGGAGTCGCCCTACTACGTGGGGCTGAACCTGGCCATCTTCGCCTCCGGCATCGCATTGCCTTTCGGCCTGTGGCAGAACCTGGTGTTCGGGGTGCTTTCCTACCTGTTCTACCTGCTTGCCTGCCTGCTGCATTCCGGCGGCGTCGAGCCGGCCGGCACCTTTATCGTCAATTCGCTGTTCCTGCTGTTTGCCGCGGCGGCCAGCGCGGTCTATACCTTCTTCAACGAGCGGGCGCGCTTCATGCTCTTCCGCCTGAAGGCCGAAGTGGCGGAAAAGAACGCCGAGCTCGAAGTCATCAACCGCAAGCTGGTCGACATCAAGGGCCAGATGCTGCAGCAGGAAAAGATGGCCGCCATCGGTACGCTGGCCGCGGGCCTGCTGCACGAGGTCAACAACCCGGTCAACTTCTGCCTGATGGCGATCGAGGTTGCGCTGGAAGAGCCGGTAGCCAAGAATGAACCGATGCTGCAGGAGTGCCTGGTCGATGCCAAGCAGGGCATGCAACGTATCCAGCATATCGTGTCGGACCTGAAGACTTTTGCCTATCGCAAGCCCGGCGCCGAAGCCGAAGGCACGCCGTTCCTGTTCGAAAAGGCGCTCGATTCGTCAATCCGGCTGACCGCGCATGAGTTGCGCGGGGTCGCCGTCACGCGCGAGTTGCCCACCGATACGCTGGTACTGGGCGACGAAGCGGCGGTGATCGGCGTGCTAATCAATTTGTTCTCCAATGCCGCGCTGGCCATGCGCAAGGCCGGCACGCAGAGCCCGGCGATCCACACCACGGTGAAGTGGGTCGAGCGCCGGTTGCATGTTACGGTCAAGGACAATGGCCCCGGCATCGCGTCCGAGCACCTGGCGCGCGTGTTCGAGCCGTTCTTCACGACACGTGAAGTCGGGCAGGGCCTCGGCCTGGGCCTGTCGATCAGCTACGCGGTGATCGAGCGCCATGGTGGCGTGCTGTTTGCTGAAAGCGAGCTGGGCCGGTGGGCCTCGTTCAGCTTCGACCTGCCGCGAGCCGACTGAGGAACGCCATGAGCGATGCCCGGCAACCGAAGCTTACCGTCCTCTACGTCGATGACGAGGAGATGGCATGCAAGTACTTCGCCCGCGCGGTTGGCACGGAGTACGAGGTGCTGGTCGCCAGCGGTGCCGATGAGGCAATCGCTGTCCTGCGCAGGGAGAGCGCGCGCGTCGCCGTGCTGGTGACGGATTTCCGCATGCCAGGCCGCAATGGCGGCGACCTGCTGCGACAGGTGGCGCTCGAGTACCCGCAGATCGTCCGCATCCTGGTGACCGCCTATGCGGACAAAGACATGCTGTTGCAGACGGTCAACACCGGCGAGGTGTTCCGCATCCTGGAGAAGCCCCTCGAACTGGGGCAGGCGCGCGAGACGCTGCGGCTGGCGGCGGAACGTTACCGCGAGCGTTCGGTGCGCCACCAGCGCCTGATGGCGATCGACGAGACGCTCGCCTTTCTCGCCCATGAACTGAATACACCGCTGGCGGCGATCGCAAATTTTGCGCGCGGCATCGAAAGCCGGATCGCGGCGGAATACAATCCGCAGCGCCAGAGCGAGATCGGCCAGGCGGCAACGTCGATGCACGACAACGCGCAGTATTGCCTGGCCGTGATTTCGTCTTTCCTGCAGTCGGTGCGCAGCAGCGGGGGCCGGCCCAGCACGCAGCCCAATGCCAGCCGGGAAGTCACTGCCGGCGCCCTGATCGCCGCGCTGCTCGATACCTACCCGTTCGCGGGGCCGCAGCGCGAGTGGGTGCAGGTCGAGATGCAAGACGACTTTGCCGTGCGCACGCTGCCCAATTGCGTGGCGCTGGTCTTGTCGTCGCTGCTGTCCAACTCGCTGCGGGCTCTCGATGGCGTCGCCGCGCCGTCGCTGCGCTTCGTGGTGGCGGCCGAGCCCGAGGCCGCGATCCGCATTTGCGACAACGGCCCGGGCATACCGCCGGAAGTGATGGGGCGCCTATTGGTGGACCCGGTCACCACCCATGCGAGTACCGGTGGCAACGGGCTAGGCATGATTTTCTGCAACCGTGTCATGCAGTCTTTCGGTGGCGGCATCCGGATCGAGTCGACGTCCGGTGCGGGCACCACCGTAACGCTGGATTTTCCAAATACCAAGAGTCGAATGCACAGGAGTAATCGATGAACGAACCGAATGCCACGCAGGCACCATCACCGGCGATTCTGTTCGTCGATGACGAGGCGACGGCCGTCAAGTATTTCCAGCGTGCCATCGGAGCCCTGGCGCCGGTCGTGACCGGCGGCTCGGTGGAAGAAGGCAAGGCGCTGCTGGATGCGCACGCCGACAGCCTGGCGGTGCTGGTCTCCGACCAGCGGATGCCAGGCGAGTACGGCAACGAACTGCTGCGCTACGCGCGCGAGCGCTATCCGCATATCGTGCGGATCCTGACGACGGCCTACTCGGAGATCGAGCACACCGTCGCCGCGGTCAACGAAGGCCAGATCCATCGCTACATCAAGAAGCCGTGGGACATTACCGCGCTGCGCATGGAGCTCAAGCAGGCGCTGGAGATGGCTGGCCTGCGCAAGGAGCGCGACCAGTTGCTGCGCGAGAAGCTAAGCGTGCTGCAAAGGCAGACCATCGCCGCGCGCATCGGCCTGATCCGCACGCTGTCGGCCAGCCTGATCGGCCCGGAGCGTTTCCAGCCGGTGGAAACCTACCTGGCTTCGGCCGCGCTGGCAGGCGTACAGAATCCCGAGCCGGACTGGCTGCTGATGGACTACGCCGACCTGGTGGCGGCGGAAAGCCGGCGCAGCGGCAGCTTCGGCTATGCGGTGGCGGCAAGGCTTGCGGGCCTGCGTACGCAATTCGCCGGCCGTGGCGCGGGCGATGCTGTGGCGGTACTGGCCGAGACGCTGGCCGAGGCCGGCGCGGCGGACGCGGTGCGCCGGGATGGCGATGCCCTGGTGTGGATCCAGGGTGCCGCGCTTGGCGAATACCTGGGCGAGCCGGTGGACAAGGAGGTCTCCGCGCGCCATGCGGCCTGGCTGGCCGGACTGTTGTGGCTGGATGAAGCCGGCGGCGCGCTGAAGTCCGTGCGCGAGGGCGGCTCGATTGTCTACCGCGCCGCCGAGCGCACGGCCGAGTTTTCCGCGGATCGCCTGGCGGTGTGGATCGAGCAGTTCTGACGCGCTGGCGATATGCGGTGCCCGGATCGAAGCGGGCAGGCGCGGTAAACAAGAATGGGCACCCGAAGGTGCCCATTTCTCATTGCCGGAGAATCCGTTGCGGGGCCGTCAGGCCTGCGCGCCGAAGTTCGGGTCGTCGCGGTCGACGTCGCCCGGCTTCTTCTCGCCCTTTACCAGGTCCTCGCGCTTGACGCCCAGCCACATGGCCAGCGCCGCTGCAACGAACACCGAGGAGTAGATGCCGAACAAGATGCCGACGGTCAGCGCCAGCGCGAAGTAGTGCAGGGTGGGGCCGCCGAAGAAGAACATCGACAGCACCATCATTTGGGTCGAACCGTGGGTGATGATGGTCCGCGAAATGGTGCTGGTGATCGCGTTGTCGATGATCTCATGCGTGGTCATCTTGCGGTACTTGCGGAAGTTCTCGCGGATCCGGTCGAAGATCACGACCGATTCGTTGACCGAGTAGCCCAGCACCGCCAGGATCGCCGCCAGCACCGACAGCGAGAATTCCCACTGGAAGAAGGCGAAGAAGCCCAGGATGATCACCACGTCGTGCAGGTTGGCGATGATGCCGGCGACCGCGAACTTCCACTCGAAGCGGAACGACAGGTAGATCACGATGCCGACCACCACGCACAGCAGCGCCAGCAGGCCGTCGGTGGCCAGTTCCTTGCCCACCTGCGGGCCGACGAACTCGACGCGCTGGAGCTTGACGTCAGGTGTGGCGGCCTGCAGCGCACCCATCACCTGCTCACTCTGCTGGGCCGAGGTGGCCGGCTTGCCGTCCGGGCCTTTTTGCAGCGGCAGGCGGATCATGACGTCGCGCGAGGTGCCGAAGTTCTGCACCTGCACGTCGCTGTAGCCCAGCTTGCCGACCTGGCCGCGGATATGCTCGAGATCGGCGGGCTGCTGGTAGTTGACCTCCATCACCGTGCCGCCGGTGAACTCGATCGACAGGTGCAGGCCCTTGTGCGCGAGGAAGAACACGGCGGCGGCAAACGTCAGGAAGGAAATCACGTTGAAGATCAACGCGTGCTTCATGAACGGAATGTCGCGCCGGATGCGGAAGAATTCCATGTTGAATCCTGTTTTATACGGCAGCTGTGCTGCTGTTTTGTACTGCAGGTCTATGCCGGTTGGCTGTCGCGTGCGCGGCAGCCATGATGCTTACTTGGCGACGGTGCCCTGGCTGTCCGAGCCCGGCTTCCAGATCTGGCCGATCGCTACGCTTTGCAGCTTCTTCTTGCGGCCGTACCAGAGGTTGACCAGGCCGCGGTTGAAGAACACCGCCGAGAACATCGAGGTCATGATGCCCAGGCAGTGCACCACGGCGAAGCCGCGCACCGGGCCGGAGCCGAAGGCCAGCAGCGCCAGGCCGGCGATCAGCGTGGTCACGTTCGAGTCCAGGATGGTGGCCCAGGCGCGGTCGAAGCCGACGGAGATTGCCATCTGCGGCGAAGCGCCCGCGCGCAGTTCCTCGCGGATACGTTCGTTGATCAGCACGTTGGCGTCGATGGCCATGCCGAGCACCAGGGCGATAGCGGCGATGCCGGGCAGCGTCAGCGTGGCCTGCAGCATCGACAGCACCGCTACCAGCAGCAGCAGGTTGACGGCCAGCGCGGCCACCGAGAACACGCCGAACAGCATGTAGTACAGCATCATGAAGACGGCGATGGCACCGAAGCCGTAGGCCACGGAGTCAAAGCCCTTCTTGATGTTGTCCGCGCCCAGCGACGGGCCGATGGTGCGTTCCTCGATGATTTCCATCGGCGCGGCCAGCGAGCCGGCGCGCAGCAGCAGGGCCAGGTCGTTGGCGGCTTCGGTGGAGTAGGAGCCGGTGATCTGGAAGCTGGAGCCGAGTTCGGACTGGATGGTCGCGACAGTCAGGACCTCGCCCTTGCCCTTCTCGAACAGCACGATGCCCATCGGCTTGCCGATGTTCTCGCGCGAGACGTCGCGCAGCACGCGGCCGCCCTGGGCGTCGAGCTTGATGTTGACGGAGGGGCGCTGGTTCTGGTCGAAGCCGGCCGAGGCGCTTTCAATGCGGTCGCCGGTGAAGATGACCTGCTTCTTGAGCACCACCGGGGCGCCGTTGCCCTGTGTGAACAGCTCGCTGCCGAAGGGGATCGGGTCGCCCGGACGCGGGTTGCGAGGTGCCTCGGGGTCCGCCAGGCGGGCTTCCAGCGTAGCGGTGCGTCCGATGATGTCCTTGGCCTTGGCAGTGTCTTGCACGCCCGGCAGCTGTACCACGATGCGGTCGGCGCCTTGCTGCTGGATCACCGGCTCGGCCACGCCGAGCTCGTTGACCCGGTTGTGCAGGGTGGTGATGTTCTGCTTGACCGCCGCATCCTGCACCGCCTTGCGGGCAGCCTCGGTGAATACGCCGGTGATGTTGTTGCCGTCCGGGGTGAACGCCAGCTCGCGCAGGCTATCGGCCAGGATGGCACGCGCCTTGGCGGCGTCGTCGGCGCTATTGAAGCGCACCGTCAGGCGCTCGCCGTCGCGGTCGATGCCGCCATGGCGGATGCCCTTGTCGCGCAGCAACGTGCGGGCGTCGCCGGCCAGGCTGTCGAGCTTCTTGTCGACCGCGCCCTTCATGTCCACCTGCAGCAGGAAGTGCACACCGCCGCGCAGGTCCAGCCCCAGGTACATCGGCAGCGCGTGCATGGCGGTGAGCCAGCGCGGCGAACCCGACAGCAGGTTGAGCGCGACCACGTAGGTGGCGTCACTGGCGTCCGGGTTGAGCGTGCGGGTCAGGATGTCCTTGGCCTTGAGTTGCTCGTCGGGCGTGCGGAAACGTGCCTTGACCGAGCCGGACTGGCCGTTCAGGTCGAAGAACATGCCGTCGGGCTGCAGGTTGTTCTGCGCCAGGATCTGCTCGATCTGCTTCTGCATGGCCAGGTCGATCTTGACCGTGGCCTTGGCGGAGGAGACCTGCACGGCAGGTGCCTCGCCGAAGAAGTTCGGCAGCGTATAGGTGATGCCGATGGCCAGCGCCACCAGGATCACGAGGTATTTCCAAAGCGGATAACGATTCATCTTTGGCCAGTCGTTCTTCGGTTGGCGGGGCCGACGTTACCGTCAGCAGGGAGGTCGGCACCACCGCACCGGTTGGCAAACAGCCGCCTGGCATCCACGGATAACCCGGGCTGGATCAGGCGGCTGCGGGGGCACGCGCGCTAAAGGCGTGCCGGGAAGGGCGAAAAAGCAGGCTAACGAGCGGGAGATCGACAAAAGCCGGAATATGGCAACGATCCACCCGCTATCGCGGTGCTCAGAGCGACTTCAGCGAGCCCTTGGGCAGCACCGTGGTGACCGCGCTCTTCTGCACCGTAATCTCGGTGCCCGCGGCGATTTCGAGGGTCACGTATTGCTCGTTGACCTTGGTGACGCGGCCAAGGATACCGCCGGCGGTGACCACTTCGTCATTCTTGGCCAGGGCTTCCATCATTGCCTTCGCTTCTTTCTGGCGCTTCATCTGCGGGCGGATCATGATGAACCACAGCACCGCGAACATCAGGATGATAGGCAGGAAACTCATCAGGCCACCCGCCGCGCCGCCGGTGACACCGGCAGTCTGGGCAAATGCGTTAGAAATCAGCACGTTGCTTCTCCGTCACAAAGTCAGTCAGTTAGTCAAACATTCTACCACCCGCTTGCAACCGCACTGCACGCCAGATAAGGGCGATTGCAGTGGTTTACGGGTTTGTTCGGAGCGCCTTGGGCGCCGCTTGCAGCAGCCGGGCACCGCTATTCGACCGGCGCCCGGCGGAAAGTTCACGCCGGCGCGGCTTACTGCGGCCCGCGTGCGCGGTCGGCGGCAAACTGCAGGCGGAAGGCTTCGAAGCGGTGCTGCTCGATGGCTTCGCGCATTTCGGCCATCAGTTGCAGGTAGTAATGCAGGTTGTGGATGGTATTCAGGCGCGCGCCGAGGATCTCGCCGACCCGGTGCAGGTGGTGCAGGTAGGCGCGCGAGAAGTTGCGGCAGGTATAGCAGCCGCAGCTCTCGTCCAGCGGCCGCGTGTCGTTGCGGTGGACGGCGTTCTTGATCTTGACGTCGCCGAAGCGGGTGAACAGCCAGCCGTTGCGGGCATTGCGGGTCGGCATCACGCAGTCGAACATGTCGACACCGGCCGCCACGCCCGCCACCAGGTCTTCCGGCGTGCCCACGCCCATCAGGTAGTGGGGCTTGTGGGCCGGCAGGCGCGGCGCCACGTGCTCCAGCACGCGCATCATGTCTTCCTTGGGCTCGCCAACGGACAGCCCGCCGATGGCATAGCCGTGGAAGTCCAGTTCGGACAACCCGGCCAGCGACTCGTCGCGCAGGTCTTCGAACATGCCGCCCTGGACGATGCCGAACAGCGCATTGGGGTTGGCCAGGCGATTGAATTCGTCGATCGAACGCTTGGCCCAGCGCAAGCTCATGCGCATCGAGGTCGCCGCCTCCGCATGGGTGGCGGGACGGCCTTCGATCTCGTATGGCGTGCACTCGTCGAACTGCATCACGATGTCGGAGTTCAGCGTGCGCTGGATCTGCATCGAGATCTCGGGCGACAGGAACAGCTTGTCGCCGTTGACCGGCGATGCGAAGGTCACGCCATCCTCGGTGATCTTGCGCAGCGCGCCCAGCGAAAACACCTGGAAGCCGCCCGAATCGGTCAGGATCGGCTTGTCCCAGCCCATGAAACGGTGCAGGCCGCCGTGGGCCTCGACCACTTCCAGGCCGGGGCGCAGCCACAGGTGGAAGGTGTTGCCCAGGATGATCTGCGAATTGATCTCGTTCAGTTCGAGCGGCGACATCGCCTTGACCGAGCCGTAGGTGCCGACCGGCATGAAGATCGGGGTCTCGACCACGCCGTGGTTGAGGGTGACGCGGCCGCGGCGGGCGTTGCCGTCGGTGGTGAGCAATTCGAAGTTGAGCATGGCTGGAATCGGGTTCGGGCGGTCGGTACGGAGCTGGCGCGGCGCGCTCAGGGCTGGGGCTGGCGCGTCAGCAGCATGGCGTCGCCGTAGCTGAAGAAGCGGTAGCGCTGCGCCACCGCATGGCGGTAGGCGGCGCGGATGGGCTCCACCCCGGCCAGCGCCGATACCAGCATCAGCAAGGTCGACTTGGGCAGGTGGAAGTTGGTGATGAGGGCATCCACCACGCGGAACCGGTAGCCGGGCGTGATGAAGATATCGGTGTCCCCGCGCCCGGGGGCCAGCGTGCCATCGGCAGCGCCGGCGGATTCCAGCGCGCGCAGCGAGGTGGTGCCGACCGCGATCACGCGGCCGCCAGCGGCGCGCGTGTCGCGCACGGCCTGGGCCAGTGCCTCGGACACCTCATACCACTCGGCGTGCATCTTGTGTTCGGCAAGGTTCTCGGTACGCACCGGCTGGAAGGTGCCGGCGCCCACGTGCAGGGTCAGGAAGCCGCGGCGCACGCCCAGCGCATCGAGCCGGGCGAACAGCGCCTCGTCGAAATGCAGGCCGGCGGTGGGGGCCGCCACCGCGCCGGGGGCGCGGGCATAGACGGTCTGGTAACGGGTCTCGTCGAAGGCGTCCGGGTCGTGGGTGATATAAGGCGGCAGCGGCAGGCGGCCGTGGCGCTCGATCAGGTCCAGCGCCGGCTCGGGGAAGGTGAGCGTGAAAAACTGGTCCACGCGCGGGCCCACGGTGACGTCGAAGGCATCCACCAGGCGCAGCTTGCTGCCCTCGGGCGGCGTCTTGGAGGCGCGCACCTGGGCCAGCACGGTATGGCTGTCCAGCACCCGCTCGACCAGCACCTCGATCTTGCCACCGCTGCCCTTGTGGCCGAAGAAGCGCGCCTTGATGACGCGCGTGTCGTTGAATACCAGCAGGTCGTTCGGACGCAAGTAGCCGACGATATCGGCGAACGTGCGGTCGGCCAGGTGGGTGGTGCCGTCCCGCGCGTCCGTATCCACCACCAGCAGCCGGCTTGCGCCGCGCTCCGGCAAGGCGGTCTGGGCGATCAGTTCGGGCGGCAGTTCAAAGTCGAAGTCGGACAGCGTCAGCATCATGGGGGCAAAAACGGCCACTGGCCGCGCGGTGGCGCGGCCGGCATAGGTACAATCGGCGAATCCGATATTGTAAGGCTTGGGGCGGCGCGGCCGCCCGGGCGCGCATGATATCGCCTATTTGCGCCAACCCTCCCTTGCCGCCAGGCATGAACCCCGACCCGAATCCGTAGCCACGCCGCCCGATGCCAGGAACCGCTCCAGACCCGATCCCGGAAACCACCGACAGCCTGCCCGCGGCGCCCGCCGGGGACAAGGCCGGCCGGCCGGGCAAGGGGCCGGGGGCCGCCAAAGGTGCCGCCGGCAAGCCGTCCTCGGCCATGGCGCGCTTGCACAAGCTTGGCCTCAAGCGCGACGTCGACATGGTGCTGCACCTACCGATGCGCTATGAGGACGAGACCACGCTGCTGCCGATCGCCGATGCCATCCACCGCGCGGGCCTGGGCCTGGCGGTGCAGGTCGAGGGCGTGGTCACTTCCAATGAGGTGAGCTTCCGCCCGCGCCGCCAGCTGGTGGTCAAGATCGCCGACGATACCGGCGAGCTGACACTGCGCTTTCTGAATTTCTACGGCAGCCAGGCCCAGCAGATGGCCGAAGGCACCTGCCTGCGCGTGCGTGGCGAGCTGCGCGGCGGTGGCTTCTTCGGCGCGGAGATGGTCCATCCCACCGTGCGCCCGGTGACGCCAGGCGAGGCGCTGCCCGATAGATTGACGCCGGTGTACCCGAGTACCGCGGGCATTCCGCAGACCTACTTGCGCAAGGCCATCGGCGGGGCGCTTTCGCGCACGCCGCTGCCCGAGACCCTGCCATTGCCGGTCCTGAAAGGCCCGCTCGCGCAGCTCAAGCTGCAGCCTTTGCCGGATAGCCTGCGCCTGCTGCACTCGCCACCGCAGGATGTCGATGAAGCCGCGCTGATCGAGCGCTCGCACCCGGCCTGGCAGCGCATCAAGTTTGACGAACTGCTGGCGCAGCAACTCTCGCTCAAGCGCTCCCAGGCGGCGCGGCGCGACAAGAGCGCGCCGCCCATGCCGCGCCGCGCCGGCGGCCTGCTGACGGCCTTCCTGGGGGCGCTGCCATTCAAGCTGACCGGCGCCCAGCAGCGCGTGGTGGAGGAAATCGCCGGGGACATGGGCGCGCCCCATCCGATGCACCGGCTCCTGCAGGGCGATGTCGGCAGCGGCAAGACCATTGTCGCGGCGCTGGCGGCCTGCCAGGCCATCGACGCCGGCTACCAGGCCGCGCTGATGGCGCCCACTGAAATCCTGGCCGAGCAGCACTACCGCAAGCTTTCCGCGTGGCTGGAGCCGCTTGGCGTGACCGTGGTGTGGCTGGCCGGCAGCCTGAAGGCGCGCGCCAAGCGCGAGGCGGCGGCACAGGTCGAGTCCGGCGAAGCCAAACTGGCCATTGGCACCCACGCGCTGATCCAGGACAGCGTCAAGTTTGCGCGCCTGGGTTTGTCGGTGGTGGATGAGCAGCATCGCTTCGGCGTGGCCCAGCGCCTGGCGCTGCGCGGCAAGGCGGAGCCCGGTGCGGCCGCACCGCCGGACAAGGCCGGAAAGGGTGCTGGCAAAGCCGCCGAGGCCGTGCCGCATCAGCTGATGATGTCGGCCACGCCGATCCCGCGCACACTGGCAATGACCTACTACGCCGATCTCGACGTCTCGGTGATCGACGAGCTGCCGCCCGGTCGCACCCCGGTGGTGACGCGGCTGGTCAACGACGCGCGCCGCGACGAGGTGATCGAGCGCGTGCACCATGCCGCCGCCGATGGCCGGCAGGTCTACTGGGTGTGCCCGCTGATTGAAGAGAGCGAGGCTCTGCAGTTGCAGACCGCCGTGGAAACCTACGAGACCCTGGTCGCCGCCTTGCCGGAGCTCAAGGTAGGTCTGGTGCACGGGCGCCTGCCGCCGGCGGAAAAGGCTGCCGTGATGGAAGACTTCACGGCCAACCGCCTGCAGGTGCTGGTAGCCACCACCGTGATCGAGGTGGGGGTGGACGTGCCCAACGCCTCGCTGATGGTGATCGAGCACGCCGAGCGTTTCGGCCTGGCGCAGCTGCACCAGTTGCGCGGCAGGGTGGGGCGGGGCAGCGCGGAATCGGTCTGCCTGCTGATGTACCAGGCGCCACTGTCGCCCACCGGGCGCGAGCGCCTGGCGACCATGCGGGAGACCACCGACGGCTTCGAGATTGCCAGGCGCGACCTGCAGATACGCGGCCCCGGCGAGTTCCTCGGCGCGCGCCAGTCCGGCGAGGCGATGCTGCGCTTCGCCGATCTCAATACCGACGCCTGGCTGGTCGACTATGCCCAGGACGCGGCGGAACTGATGCTGACCCGCTATCCGGAGGCGGTGGAGGCACACCTGCTGCGCTGGCTGGGCGGCAGGGAGCATTTCCTGAAGGCCTGAGGCAAAGAGCAGCATGCTTCGCATGGCCGCACGGCGGCAAGTATCGCCTGCGCCGCATTGTCGTTCATCTCTGACAGAACCCTGAATCGAAGGTAAAATCTATCGCCTAATGAAAATTGATAAGTCATGACGCTCACCGAACTCAAGTACATCGTCGCCGTGGCGCGCGAGCGCCATTTCGGCCGGGCGGCCGAAGCCTGCTTCGTGTCGCAGCCGACGTTGTCGGTGGCCATCAAGAAGCTGGAAGACGAACTCAATGTGCAAATCTTCGAGCGAGGCACTTCCGAGGTCTCGGTGACGCCGATCGGTGAGCAGATCGTGGCGCAGGCCCAGCGCGTGCTGGAGCAGACCATGGCCATCCGCGAGATCGCCAAGCAGGGCAAGGACCCGCTGGCCGGGCCGTTGCGCCTCGGCGTGATCTACACCATCGGACCCTACCTGCTGCCCGCGCTGGTCAAGGAAATGATCCAGACCGTGCCGCAGATGCCGCTGATGCTGCAGGAGAACTACACGGTCAAGCTGATCGAGTTGCTCAAGCAAGGCGAGATCGACTGCGCCATCATGGCCGAACCCTTCGCCGATTCCGGCCTGACCGTGCAGCCGCTGTACGACGAGCCCTTCGTGGTAGCGGTGCCGCGCGGTCACCATCTGGAAAACGCCAGCCATGTTGACCCCGACGAACTGAAGCAGCAGACCATGCTGCTCCTGGGCAGCGGGCACTGCTTCCGTGACCAGGTGCTGGGCGTGTGCCCCGAGCTGTCGCGCTTCTCCCAGGCGGCCGACGGCATCCAGAAGACCTTTGAAGGTTCCTCGCTGGAAACCATCCGGCATATGGTGGCAAGTGGCGTTGGCATCACGGTGCTGCCGCGCACGTCGGTGCCGGATCTCAAGCCCGGCAAGAACGACCTGTTGGCTTACGTGCCCTTCACCGACCCGGTGCCCGACCGGCGCGTGGTCCTGGCCTGGCGCAAGAGCTTTACCCGGCTGCCCGCCATGGAAGCGCTGCGCCGCGCGGTGGCCGCCTGCGACCTGGCCGGGGTCAGCATGCTGGCTGCCAAGGAACTGGCCAAGGCGGCCTGACCCGCTCCGCTGGCTGCCGGTCCTCGCGCCGGGGATCCGTAGCGCCATGCTGCCAGCGCGCAGTCGCTGGCAGCGTCATTGCCCATCTACGCCCACCTCTGTTTTTTCCCGCCGTCGATTTTTGTAACTTCACCGTGCCTTTGCCGTGTGCCATGCTGGCGCGGGCGGGAAATAGGCATGCTCTATTCCATAGTTAGAAATAATCGAATTTCTAACTTGATAGCTAATCGGTACACTTCCTGCATCGACGCACTGCGCGCGGTTGCCCACAAGGAGTCGTACATGACCAGCACGGATCCCAACCCAGTCAGCCCTGTCGCCGCGGGAGACATCCTGGGCGCGCTGGCGAGCTGTGTGGCCGACTGTCTTGCCAGTTACGCCACGGTGTATTGAAACAACCCGGTGGTTCCCGGCGCCGCCCCAGCCCAACTCCCGATTCACCCCACGAAAAGAGATCAAGATGAGCAAGGACAAGGACACTCTCACCACCGCCGCCGGCGCCCCGGTTGCCGACAACCAGAACTCGCTGACCGCCGGCCCGCGCGGTCCGATGCTGCTTCAGGACGTGTGGTTCCTGGAAAAGCTCGCCCACTTCGACCGCGAGGTGATTCCCGAGCGGCGCGTGCACGCCAAGGGTTCAGGCGCCCACGGCACCTTTACCGTGACGCATGACATCGCGCGCTTCACCAAGGCATCGGTGTTCGGCAGCGTCGGCAAGCAGACGCCGATCTTCATCCGTTTTTCCACCGTGGCGGGCGAGCGCGGCGCGGCCGATGCCGAGCGCGACGTGCGCGGTTTCTCGGTCAAGTTCTACACGGACGAAGGCAACTGGGACGTGGTTGGCAACAACACGCCGGTGTTCTTCGTGCGCGATCCGCTGAAATTCCCCGATTTCATCCACACGCAGAAACGTAATCCGCGCACCAACCTGCGCGACCCCATCGCGGTGTGGGACTTCTGGTCGCGCCATCCTGAATCGCTGCACCAGGTCACCATCCTGATGAGCGACCGTGGCCTGCCGCAGAACTATCGCCAGATCCATGGCTTTGGCTCGCATACCTTTTCGTTTCTCAATGCAGCCAACGAACGCTTCTGGGTGAAATTCCATTTCAAGTCACAGCAGGGCATTGCCAACTGGACCAACGAGGAAGCCGCCAAGGTGGTGGCGGGCGATCGCGAAAGCGCGCAGCGCGACCTGTTCGAGAACATCGAAAAGGGGAACTTCCCGCGCTGGAATGTGCGCATGCAGGTCATGCCCGAAGCCGATGCGGCCAGGTACCACATCAACCCGTTCGACCTGACCAAGGTGTGGCCGCACAAGGACTATCCGCTGATCGACGTCGGCGTGCTGGAGCTTAACCGCAACCCTGACAACTACTTCGCCGAAGTGGAGCAGGTGGCGATGAACCCGTCCAATGTGGTGCCGGGCATCGGTTTCTCGCCCGACAAGATGCTGCAGGGCCGGCTGTTCTCGTATGGCGACGCGCAGCGCTATCGCCTGGGCGTGAACCACAACCAGATTCCGGTGAACGCGCCCAAGTGCCCGTTCCACAATACGTTCCACCGCGACGGCGCGATGCGCGTGGATGGCAACCAGGGCGGCAAGCTCAACTACGAGCCCAACCGCGAGGGCGCCTACGCCGCGAGCGAGCGCGCCGCCGAGCCGCCGCTGGCCGTGGATGGCGCGGCGGACCGTTGGGACCACCGTGTGGACACCGACTATTACAGCCAGCCGGGCGCGCTGTTCCGCCTGTTCAATGACGGTCAGCGCCAGCAACTGTTCTCGAACATCGCGGCAGCCATGCAAGGGGTGCCGGAAGAGATCGTGCGGGTGCAACTGGAGCACTTCGCCAAGGCCGATCCGGCCTACGGCGAAGGCGTCAGGCGCGCCCTCAACCTGAAGTAAGGCAGTAGGGGCATCGGGCGGTCCCGCGCCAGCGGCGCCACCCGATGCACCAGGCAAGGAGAAGCATCATGGCTATGTTCAGAATGTTCATCGGTGAGTTGCAGCATTTGCAGCAAGTGCAGCATGACGCTGGCGACGGCTCCCGTGGCGGCGACGCGGCGCGCCTGCAGCGCAAGCTGTGGCGCACGGAAATCGGGCTGGCGGTGATCGCCCTGGGCGCGGTCGCGATGTTCCTGGACGCGGCCACGAGTTTGTCCGGCTTTACCGGGTGATGCCATAATGTGCGGGTTGTGCCGCGTCGCCAGGCGCGGCAGTCACTGTGGCCACCCCCAGACTGGAGCGTACCTATCATGGCAAAGAAGAATGAGATGAGCGTGAATATCGGCATTCCCGACAAAGAGCGCAAGAAGATCGCGGAAGGCCTGTCCAAGTTGCTGGCGGATACCTACACGCTTTATCTCAAGACCCATAACTTTCACTGGAACGTGACGGGTCCGATGTTCAACACGCTGCACCTGATGTTCGAGACGCAGTACACCGAACTGGCGTTGGCCGTGGACTCCATCGCGGAGCGTATCCGCGCGCTGGGCTACCCGGCACCGGGCACCTACAAGGAATACGCCCGCCTGTCGTCGATCCCCGAGGAAGAGGGCGTGCCCGAAGCCACCGAGATGATCCGCAAGCTGGTCGAAGGCCAGGAAGCCGTGGTGCGCACCGCGCGCTCGCTGTTCCCGGTGATCGATGCAGCAGGCGACGAACCCTCGGCCGACCTGCTGACCCAGCGCATGCAGACGCACGAAAAGACTGCGTGGATGCTGCGCTCGATGCTGGCCTGATGGCCTGATTCGACGCCGCCGGCGGCACGATGTGCTGCCGGCCATGCGCGCCGCGCCCTGACCGGGACGCGGCGCGTTTTTCGTTTATCGTCCTTGCCTTGCCCCGTACCGTGGTACGCGGGCCACTACCATGTTTGAACGCTTAGCCCTGTACGCGCGCCTGGTGCGCATCGACAAGCCCATTGGCACGCTGCTGCTGCTGTGGCCCACGCTGTGGGCATTGTGGATGGCCACGGGCGGGCCGCCGGCGTGGCACCTGTTCTGGATCTTCTTTGTCGGTACCTTCCTGATGCGATCGGCCGGTTGCGCGATGAACGACTGGGCCGACCGCGACTTCGACAAGCATGTGAAGCGGACCAAGGAACGGCCGTTGACTGCCGGCAAGATCGCGGCTTGGGAAGCGGTGATGGTGGCGGTGGTGCTGGCGCTCGCGGCCTTCGCGTTGATCACGCCGCTCAATGCGCTGACCAAGTGGCTGGCGGTGGTGGCCGCGGTGCTGGCCGGCACCTATCCGTTCTTCAAGCGCTTCTTTGCCATCCCGCAGGCCTACCTCGGCATTGCCTTCGGCTTCGGCATCCCGATGACATTCGCCGCGGTGCAGGACCATGTGCCCGCCGTGGCATGGGTGATGCTGCTGGCCAATGTGTTCTGGGCGGTGGCCTACGACACCGCCTATGCCATGGTGGACCGGGATGACGATCTGCTGCTGGGCATGAGGACTTCGGCCATCACGTTCGGGCGCTTCGATGTGGCCGCCATCATGATTTGCTATGCGGTGTTTCTTGGGCTGATGGCTTGGGCTGGCGCGCAGTTCGGACTGGGCTGGCCATACTGGCTCGGGCTGGCAGCCGCGGCGGGATGCGCGCTTTATCACTACACGCTGATTCGCGATCGCGATCGCATGCGCTGCTTCGCTGCGTTCCGGCACAACAACTGGCTGGGAGCTTGTGTGTTTGCCGGAACGGCGGTGGCTTACGCACTGCGTTGAGGTGGCTTGCCACAAGCGCTAGCCCAAACTTTGGTCCCTGAACTCGCCGGAACCCGCGCCACCGTTGGGTTTCGGCTATTTTTTGGGGTGCATATGTACCCATGTAAATACATTACATTAGCCTTGTTTTTTGCTGAATATGTCCAATAATGGTGTTCATGTATATCGAACACGTCCCCAACCGCAATTCCCCGCCGGCGATCCTGCTGCGCGAGTCCTATCGCGAAGGCAACAAGGTCAAGAAACGCACCCTGGCGAATTTGTCCGCACTGCCGCCCGAGGTGATCGAGGGCTTGAAGGTCTTGCTGCGCGGCGGGGCGGCCGTGGCCTCGGCCGATGAGGCCCTGGTGATCGAGCGCAGTCTGCCGCACGGCCATGTGGCCGCCGCGCTCGGTACGGCCCGCGCCTGTGGCGCGCAACACTGGTTCGCGGCGGCGCCGGGCCGCGTGCCATCCCTGGTCATGGCGCTGCTGGTGGCACGCCTGATTTCGCCCGCCTCCAAGCTGGCCACGCACCGCATGCTGCAGCAAGAGACCGCGGCCCATTCGCTGTCGCGCATGCTCGGCATCGGCGATGTGGAGCCCGAGGAGTTGTACGCCGCGCTGGACTGGCTGGGAGAGGCCCAGGAAGCCATCGAGAAGCGCCTGGCGAAGCAGCATCTGGCTGGTGGCACCCTGGTGCTCTATGACCTCACTTCCACCTGGCTGACCGGGCGCTGCTGCGACCTGGCGGCCTACGGCTACAGCCGCGATGGCAAGCGTCACGAGCCGCAGATCGTGTTCGGTCTGGTCTGTACGCCGCATGGGTGTCCGGTGGCGGTCGAAGTCTTCGCCGGCAACACCGCCGATCCGAGCACGGTGGCGTCTCAGGTGGAGAAGCTCAAAGACCGTTTCGGCATCGAGAAGCTCGCCTGGGTAGGGGACCGGGGGATGCTGACGCAAGCCCGTATCGACACGCTGTTGCGCCCGGCAGGACTGGACTGGGTGAGTAGCCTGCACGCCCCGCAGGTTGCTGAACTCGCCCGCGAACAAGGCCCCTTTCAGCCCTCGCTGTTCGATGAACGCAACCTCATCGAGCTCACCAGCGAAACGTTTCCTGGCGAGCGACTGGTGGTGTGCCGCAATCCGCTGCTGGCCGACGAACGGGCCAGGAAACGCGAGGCGCTGTTGCAGGCCACCGAACAGGAGCTCAACAAGATTGCCGAGGCCACCACGCGCGCGCGCAACCGGCTCAAGGGCACGGAGGCGATTGCCCTGCGCGTGGGCCGGGTCATCGAGCGCTTCAAGATGGCCAAGCACTTCGAGCTGACCATCACCGACACCAGCTTTGCCTGGGCGCGCAAGACGCTACAGATCGAGCAAGAGGCGGCACTCGATGGCCTGTATGTGGTGCGCACGAGTTTGCCGGCGGCGCAACTGTCAGCCGAGGCGGCCGTGTCGGCCTACAAGGGCTTGGCGGCGGTCGAGCGAGCGTTTCGTTCGCTCAAGACCATGGACTTGCACGTGCGCCCCGTGTTCCATTGGAATGCCGAGCGCGTGCGTGCTCATGTCTTTCTGTGCATGCTGGCCTACTACGTCGAATGGCACATGCGCGAAAAATTGAAGCCGATGCTGTTTGACGATGAATACATCGAGCTAGCGCGCGCTTCCCGTGCCTCGCCCGTGGCCAAGGCACGGCGTTCGGAACAGGCGAAAGCCAAGGACGCCACCAAGCGCACCGAGGATGATCTGCCCGTCCACAGCTTGCGCACGTTGCTCGGTGATCTGGCCACGCTCACCTACAACATCTGCCACACGCCGCTGAATCCGGAGGCCAAGATCATCATGACCACTCGGCCAACGCCCATTCAGGACCGCGCCTTCCGCCTCCTCGGTATCAGCCCGGCAGCCCTTCTGTAGCACCTGTACCCAGCAAGCCCTCGCTACGCACTCGCATAACTGCGTGGAATCAACACCTTACGTTCGCAGTGAACTCAAAGTTGGGGCTAGCGTCCTGAGCGGGGAGCGCCGGGGGAGAGGGCGGGCGCTCCCTATGCCGTCGTGCCTGAAAAAACCTCAGTCCTTCCCGAACTCCGCCCCCATCTCCGTAGCCCGCGCCGCGGCTGCATGCATCGCTTTGACGAAAGCCTCGCCGATGCCGGCGGTTTGCATCGCGGTGAGCGCCGCATATGTCGTACCGCCCTTGGACGTCACGCGCTCGCGCAACAGGCTGACAGGCTCCTCAGACTGCGCCGCCAGCACCGCCGCGCCGCGGAAGGTTTCCACCGCCAGCGCGCGTCCCTGGCTGGCGGTGAGGCCGAGTTCTGATGCTGCTTTTTCCATCGCTTCGATGAAATAGAAGACATAGGCCGGGCCGCTGCCGGAGATGGCGGTGACCGCGTCGATCTGCGCGTCGCCTTCCACCCACTCGCATTTGCCCACGGCTTCAGCCAGCGCGCCGGCAATCTCGCGGTCCTGCTGCGCCAGGCCGGGCACGGCGGCCAGGCCGGTCATGCCCATGCCGGCCAGCGCCGGCGTGTTCGGCATGGCGCGCACCAGGCGGGTGCGGCCGCCAAACCAGCGCTGCATATCGGCCAGGCGGATGCCAGCCGCCACGCTGACGATCAGGTTGTCGCCCAGGTACGGCAGCAACGATGCCGCCGCATCGCGGAACTGCTGCGGCTTGACCGCCAGCACGAGCACATCGCTGGCGCCGAAGGCCGCATCTGGCGCGCCTGCGGCATGCACCCCCAGGTCGCGCCGCAGGCGCGCCTGGGCTTCCTCGAAAGGATCGACCACGCGGATCGAAGTGGCCGGCACGCCCCGGGCGACCAGGCCGCCGATCAGGGCGGTGGCCATATTGCCGCCGCCAAGGAAGCCAAAGGTGAGGGTGTTGAGCATGGGTGTCTCTTGCAGGGAGTGTTCTGGGAAGAAGTGACGCCGGCGTTCTAGCCGTGCGTAATGGGCGCTGCGGGCGTTGTCGCAGCAGGGTCCGTCTCGACGGCATCGGATGTGGGCGCGGCGGCATAGCCGCGCGCACCGAAAATGGCGGTGCCGATGCGCACCAGGGTGGCGCCCTCGGCAATGGCGGCGTCCATGTCGGCAGACATGCCCATCGATAAGGTGTCGACCTCAAGCCCGTCCGCGCGCAGGGCGTCGAGCAGCGCGCGCAGCGCGGCGAATGGCCGGCGCTGGGCCGCCGGATCGGCAACGGCTTCGGGAATCGCCATCAGGCCGCGCAGCCGCAGGCCGGGCAGTGCCGCCACGGCGCGCGCCAGCGCCGGCACTTCGGCGGGCGTCACGCCGCTCTTGCTGGCTTCTCCGCTGATATTGACCTGCAGGCAAACTTGCAGCGGCGCCTTGCCGGCGGGCCGCTGCGCCGACAGGCGCTCGGCGATGCGCAGGCGGTCGATGGCGTGGACCCAGTCGAAATGCTCGGCCACGGCACGTGTCTTGTTGCTTTGCAGGGGGCCGATGAAATGCCAGCACAACTCGCCGCGCAGGTCGGCAAGCCGGGCGATCTTGTCCACGCCTTCCTGCACGTAGTTCTCGCCAAAGGCGCGCTGGCCCGCATCGAAGGCAGCCCGTACGTCGGCGGCGGGGAAGGTCTTGGAAACCGCCAGAAGCGCGACTTCACCGGCCGGTCGCCCGGCCTGTTGTGCGGCTGCCGCGATGCGCCGGTTGATGGCTTGCAAGTTGGCGGCAATTACAGACATAATCCGGCGAACATATCAAGAAGTACAACAAAGTACGACAATAATAGGGTGGGGTCATTATAGATGGACATCGCGCAGCTATTAGCTTTCGCCGTCAAGAACAAGGCGTCCGATCTCCATCTCTCGGCAGACATGCCGCCGATGGTGCGTATCCACGGCGACATGCGCCGCATCAACGTAGCGGCGATGGGCCACAAGGATGTCCACGCCCTCGTGTACGACATCATGAGCGACACCCAGCGCAAGCAGTATGAAGAGCGGCTGGAAATCGATTTCTCCTTCGAGATCTCCGGCCTCTCGCGCTTCCGGGTCAATGCATACAATACGCAGCGCGGCGCGGCCGCGGTGTTCCGGACCATTCCCTCCAAGGTTCTGACGCTGGAAGACCTGCGCGCGCCGGCGGTATTCGCCGACCTCTGCATGAAGCCGCGCGGCCTGGTGCTGGTGACCGGCCCGACCGGTTCAGGCAAGTCCACCACGCTGGCGGCGATGGTGGACCACCGCAACGATCACGACATGGGCCACATCCTCACGGTGGAAGACCCGATCGAGTTCGTGCACACGTCCAAGAAGAGCCTGATCAACCAGCGCGAGCTGGGGCCGCACACGCACTCCTTCGCCAACGCGCTGCGCTCCGCCTTGCGCGAGGACCCCGACGTGGTGCTGGTGGGCGAACTGCGCGACCTGGAAACCATCCGGCTGGCGCTGACCGCGGCGGAAACCGGCCACCTGGTGTTTGCCACGCTGCATACCAGTTCGGCAGCCAAGACCATCGACCGGATCGTCGACGTGTTCCCGCCCGAAGAGAAAGACATGGTGCGCACCATGCTGTCGGAGTCGCTCGAAGCGGTGATCTCGCAAACGCTGCTCAAGACGCGTGACGGCAATGGCCGTACCGCGGCGCACGAGATCATGATCGCCACGCCGGCGATCCGCCACTTGATCCGCGAGAACAAGATCGCCCAGATGTACTCGATGATGCAGACCAGCAGCGGGCTTGGCATGCAGACGCTGGACCAGTGCCTGTCGGACCTGATCAAGCGTGGGATGATCAGCTACAACGACGCACGCGCCATCGCCAAGAACCCCGATTCATTCACGGGCTGAGGCGAGTCCGCCGCATCCAAACCAGGACAACGCCATGCTCGATCGCGAATCCGCCGCCAAGTACATCAACGACCTGCTTGTGCTGATGGTCGGCAACCGCGGCTCGGACCTGTTCATCACCGCAGATTTTCCGCCCGCGATCAAGGTCGACGGCAAGATCACGCCGGTGTCGCAGCAGCCGCTCAATCCCACCCAGGCGCTCGACCTGGTGCGCTCGATCATGAATGAGCGCCAGACGGGCGAGTTCGAGGGCAGCCGAGAGTGCAACTTTGCCATCTCCGTGCCCAACGCCGGGCGCTTCCGGGTCTCGGCCTTTATCCAGCAGGGCAAGGCGGGCATGGTGGTGCGTACCATCAATACGCGCATTCCCTCGGTGGAAGATCTTGACCTGCCGCAGACGCTGCATGACATCGTGATGTCAAAGCGCGGCCTGGTGATCGTTACCGGCGCCACCGGCTCGGGCAAGTCGACTTCGCTGGCGGCCATGCTCGACCATCGCAACGCGCATTCCTACGGCCACATCATCACCATCGAGGACCCGATCGAATACGTGCACGCGCACCAGAACTGCATCGTCACGCAGCGCGAGGTCGGCATCGATACCGAGTCCTGGCACGTGGCGCTGAAGAACACCCTGCGCCAGGCACCCGACGTGATCCTGATCGGCGAAATCCGCGATCGCGAAACCATGGAATACGCGATGCAGTATGCGGAAACGGGCCACCTGTGCCTGGCCACGCTGCACGCCAACAACGCCAACCAGGCCATCGACCGTGTGGTCAACTTCTTCCCCGAGGAAAAGCGCCAGCAGTTGCTGATCGACCTGTCGCTCAACCTGAAGGCGATGGTGTCGCAGCGCCTGTTGCCGCGCAAGGGGCAGAAGGGCCGCGTGCCGGCGGTGGAAATCATGATCGGCACGCCGATGGTGGCCGACCTGATCTTCAAGGGCGAGATCCACGCGTTGAAGGAAGTCATCAAGAAATCGCGCGAGCAGGGCATGGTCTCGTTCGACCAGGCGCTGTTCGACCTGTACGAGGCCGGCAAGATCAGCTACGAAGACGCGCTGCGCAACGCCGACTCGCTCAACGACCTGCGGCTGATGATCAAGCTGCACGGCACCCTGGACCGCGAAACCGACCTCGGCGCCGGCACCGAACATCTGAATGTGATCTGATCTGCCGCCAGCGCGGCGCTTGCGGAACTAGTACACTGTCCGCGCCGCCGGCACCCCGCCGCGCCATCAGAGGAGCCCGCCATGAGTAACGTCTACCAGTTCGAAGCCAGTTCCCTTGCCGGCCAGCCGGTACCGCTGTCGCAATTCAGCGGCAAGGTGCTGCTGATCGTGAATACCGCCAGCGAGTGCGGCTTCACGCCCCAATACGCCGGCCTGCAGGCACTGCAGGAGCAGTTCGCGCAAAGCGGCCTGGAAGTGCTGGGTTTTCCCTGCAACCAGTTCGGCAAGCAGGAGCCGGGCGACGCCGGGCAGATCGGCCAGTTCTGCGAGTCGCGCTTTCACGTCACCTTCCCGATGTTCGGCAAGATCGACGTCAATGGCGCCAACGCGCATCCGTTGTATCGCTGGCTGACTTCCGAGAAGCCGGGCGTGCTCGGCCTGGAAGCGATCAAGTGGAATTTCACCAAGTTCCTGCTGCGCCGCGATGGCACGGTGTTCAAGCGCTACGCGCCCACCACCAAGCCCGAGGACATCAAGGGCGACATCGAGAAGCTGCTGGCCGAGCCGGCCTAGTCCACGGCGCCTAGCCGCTGGTCTGCTGCACTGCCCGCAGGAAGCCGTTGAGCGAGCGGTCCGGCGTTTCGTGGAAGCGTTCGTCCAGCATGACGATGCCGCGGCAACGGTCCAGCCGGAAGCTGCGGTAATCGGTGCGCGTGGTGCACCATGCGGCCAGCAGCCAGCTATTGCCCCAGAAGAACAGGCCCAGCGGCTGCACGATGCGGTCGGTAGCACGCTGTTGCGCGTCGGTGTAGTCCAGGCGCAGCAGGCGCTGCGCGTTCATGGCGCCGTGCACCACGTCAAAGGCGTCGCGCACCTGCGGATGATTGACGAATTCCGGGGCGAACACCCGGCTTTGCTGCGCCGCGTGACGCCGCGCCGGCGGCAGCGCCGCCACCAGTTTCTCCAGCGCGGGATCGGCCGCGGCGGCCAGCGCGCCGCCGCCCCAGGCCTTGAGCAGCCGCAGCCCGGCCACCAGC
Source organism: Cupriavidus sp. F041 (assembly GCF_057814235.1). Lineage (NCBI taxonomy): Bacteria > Pseudomonadati > Pseudomonadota > Betaproteobacteria > Burkholderiales > Burkholderiaceae > Cupriavidus > Cupriavidus sp. F041. The sequence goes on along the minus strand of NZ_JBVASY010000002.1, from coordinate 3,476,239 downwards.
GCTTCGACTTCGATCGCGGTGAACATCAGCGGAGGGACGTCATAGTCGGCCCGCAACCGGTAGCCGATGCCCGCTTCTCCCTCGACCGGCACGCCCGACAGCGACAGTGCCTGGATATCCCGGTACACCGTGCGCTCGGACACCCCGAGCCGCTGCGCCAGCAGCGCCGCCGTGGTCAGGCGGCGCCCGCGTAGTACCTGGACAATCTGGAAAAGGCGGTCGGCACGGCGGCTCATTGAGGTTTCATCTTGGTTCTACGCGGATATCGGCAAAACGGTCGCAGCCACCGCCTAGCCGGCCAGGGGCTGGTGCAGGCCCACGCGGTTGCCTTCGCTGTCGATGATATGCGCAATATGGCCAATATCGCCGGGCAGTTGCAGCGGGCCGAATACCGTCTTGCCACCGGCGGCCTGCACGCGCGCCAGCAGCGCCGTGAGTTGCGGCGCGTGCAGGTAGGGCAGGCAGCCATCGGCTGATGGCCGGAAGCCTTCGCCGGCCACCAGTGCGCCGCCAGGCTCATGGCTGGCAAAGACGGCCATGTCGATTTGCGCCATGGTCTCGCGCTTGAGGGTGGTTTCGAACACCTGTTCGTAGAACCGGATCGCGCGCTGCATATCGGCGACGGGGATTTCAAGCCAGTTGATCAATCCGCTCATGATGGTCTCTCTCGGGAGGTGATGGAGGGACGGATCATGCGCGGGGGCTACTGACAACGTCCTGTCAGCAGGGATCAGCGCGGCATCCACGCCGCCAGCATCGGCACCATCACGGCGGTCAGCACGCCGTTCAGGCCCATGCCGAGCGCGGCGAAGGCGCCGGCCTCCTGGTTGACCTGGAAGGCGCGCGCGGTGCCGATGCCGTGCGCCGCCACGCCGGTGGCGAAGCCGCGCACGGTGTAGTCGGAAATGCGCAACAGATTGAGCAGCTTGGTGGCGCTGACCGCGCCGATGATGCCCGTACCCATCACCAGCACGGCGGTGAGCGAGGGCAGGCCGCCGATCTTCTCGGCCACGCCCATGGCGATGGGGATGGTGACCGACTTGGGCGCGAGCGAGCGCATCGTCTCGGGCGAAGCACCCAGCAGCCAGGCGAAGCCCACGGCGGATATCACAGCCACCAGCGAGCCAGCCAGCAGTCCGCCCAGCAGCGGCAGCACATGCCGGCGCAGCTTGGGCAGTTGCATGTAGAGCGGCACCGCCAGCGCGACGGTGGCCGGCCCCAGCAGGAAGTGGACGAACTGCGCGCCGTCGAAATACGTCTTGTACGGCGTGCCGGTCACCGTCAGCAGCGTGACCAGGATGGCCACCGCGATCATCACGGGATTGGCCAGCGGCGAAAAACGCGCGCGTTCGTAGACGCGGAACGCGAACACATAGGCCAGCAGCGTGGCGGTCAGCCCCAGTAGCGGGCTGGCGGCCAGGTAGACCCAGATCTCATTGAGGCGCGGCGTCATCATGCCTGTTCTCCCGGCGCCGCAGACGCGGCGGCCTCGGGCGGCTTCGCCTTGCCCATCAGGGCACGCGCCACCAGCGCCGTGGTAGCGATCGCAAGCCACGTGGAGAGCACCAGCGCCACCACGATCGGCATCCATTCCCCGCCGATGCGATGCGCATGCACCATGATGCCCACGCCGGCCGGCACGAACAGCAGCGACAGGTGCTTGAGCAGTTCGGACGTGGTGCCCTGGATCACCGGCAGCAGCCGGTCGTCGAAGGTGAGCCAGCCGAACAGCAGGATCATGCCGATCACCGGGCCGGGCACGGGCAGGTTCAGGGCGTAGCTGAGCGCCTCCCCGACGGATTGGAAGACCAGGAGGATGGCAAAGGTTTGAAGCATGAGAGAGCGAGGCGCGGACAGCCGGGATAGGAGCCCTCGCATGGTAACTCGTAGTGGCCTCTTCTGGCAGCGGGTTTGCGCCCTCCCGCTTGCGTAGGAGGGCGCGACGGCCAGCACTGTGCCAGACGCCGTGGGCGCAGCGGGTCAGCTTCGTCCCGGGCTTCGGGCCACTTACCCCAACATCCGGTCCACCAGTTCGATCCAGTGCATCACCGGCGTTCCGGTGCCGCTTTGCAGATGCGTGATGCAGCCAATATTCGCCGAGACAATGGCCTGCGGCCCCGAAGCCTGCAGGTTGGCGAGCTTTTCATCCCGCAAGCGGTACGACAACTCCGGCTGCAGCACCGAATACGTGCCCGCGGAGCCGCAGCACAAGTGGCTGTCGGCGCAGAGCTTGACATCCACGCCCAGGCCGGTCAGCAACGCCTCCACCTTGCCGCGGATCTGCTGGCCGTGCTGTAGCGTGCAGGGCGGATGGTAGGCGACCCGCTGGCCGTTGCCGCTCTTGCCCTCCCGTGCCTCGGTGGCGAGGGCCTGCAGTGTGTCGGAAAAATCCGGCAGCAGCTCCGACAGATCCTTGGTCAGCGCCGAGATCTGGCGCGCGCGCTCCGCATAGCGCGCATCGTTGCGCAACAGGTGCCCGTACTCCTTGACCATCACGCCGCAGCCCGACGCCGTCATCACGATGGCCTCGGCGCCCGCTTGCACCGCCGGCCACCAGGCGTCGATATTGCGTCGCATATTGTCGAGGCCGCCGTCGTGGTCGCCGGTGTGATAGCGCACCGCGCCGCAACAGCCGGCCTCGCGCGCCACGACAAGCTGCACGCCGAGGCGGTCGAACACGCGGGCCGTGGCGGCATTGATGTTGGGCGACATCGATGGCTGCACGCAACCGTCGAGCAACAGCATCTTGCGCGCATGCGTGTTGCGCGGCCAGGCGCCGGCGTCCACCGGCTGGGGCACCTTGTTGCGCAGGGCCTGTGGCAGCAGCGGGCGAAAACGCTGGCCCAGGCGCATGGCCGGTCCGAACAGCGCGGGCCGGGTCATGCTCTCGCGCAGCGCCCAACGCGCGAACCGCTCGCGCGCGGGTCGCTGGATGCCTTGCGCTTCGAGACGGTCATCGACGACCTTGCGGCCGATGTCGACCAGCCTGCCGTACTTCACGCCCGAAGGGCAGGTCGATTCGCAGTTGCGGCAGGTCAGGCAGCGGTCCAGGTGCAGGCGCGTGCTTTCCGTGACGGGCTGGCCCTCCAGCACCTGCTTCATCAGGTAGATGCGGCCGCGCGGCCCGTCCAGTTCGTCGCCGAGCAATTGGTAGGTGGGACAGGTCGCGGTGCAGAAGCCGCAATGCACGCATTTGCCGACGATGGACTTGGCTTCTTCGCCGTCGGGCGTGTCGCGCAGGAATTCGGCCAGGGTGGTTTGCATGGTTCGGGGACTCTCTGGTGCCTTGGCTGGGGATCGGAAGGGCGTGGCGCGTGGCTCAGAGGCCGGCGTACATGCGCTGCGGGTTGAAGATGCCGGCGGGGTCGAAGCTGGTCTTGAGGCGCTGGTGGATGGCGGCCAGCGGCGCCGACAGCGGCGTGAACACGCCCACCGACTTGTCGCCGTTGCGGAACAGCGTGGCGTGGCCGCCGGCGGCCTTCGCGGCGGCGCGCACGATGTTGCCGTCGGCGGCGCTATCGGCGCCGCCCAGCCACCAGCGCTGGCCGCCGCCCCATTCGATCAGTTGCCCGCCGGGCAGCGCCAGCGGCGCGGCGGTGGTGGGCACGGCAATGCGCCACAGGGCCCGGCCGGCGTGCACCGGGGCGAAGAAGGGATGGCCTTGCTCGCGCAGCGCGCGCCACAGCGCATCGGCTTCGCCGGGTTCCACGGCTTCGCCGCCAAGCCGCGCGCGGGCGGAGCGCAGCGCCGCCGCCGCACCCGACAGGCGCAGGTGCAGCACGCCGTCGTGCCACGCCGAAGCGGCAATCGGCAGCGGCTGGCCGCCCCATTGGTTGAGACGGTCCAGCGCCTCGGCCTCGCCCAGCGCAAAGCGCAGCGTGGCGTCGTCGAATGGCACCGGCAGGACCTTGAGCGAGACTTCCAGGATCAGTCCCAGCGTGCCGAGCGATCCCGACATCAGGCGCGATACGTCGTAACCGGCCACGTTCTTCATCACCTGGCCGCCGAAATTCAGGATGTCGCCGCGGCCGTCCATCACCTGCGTGCCCAGCACGAAATCGCGCAGCGCGCCGACCGCCTGCCGGCGCGGGCCGGACAGGCCCGCGGCCACCGCGCCGCCGAGGGTTGCCACGTCGCCCCCACTGGCGCCCGTGCTGAAATGCGGTGGCTCGAAGGCGAGCATCTGGCGCCGCTCCGCCAGCGCCGCCTCGATCTCCGCCAGCGGCGTGCCGCAGCGCGCGGTGATGACCAGTTCGGGCGGGTCGTAATCGACGATGCCGCTATAGGCGCGCGTGTCGAGCACATCCCCCTGCAATTGCTGGCCGTAGAAATCCTTGCTGCCGCCGCCCCGCAGGCGCAGCGGCGCGCGCGTGTCGGTGGCGTGCCGGATGGCGTCGCGAAATGCGGTGAGGGTGGCTTGCAGGTCGGCTGGCATGGTGGCTGGCTGGGGTTGGCGTGAATGAGATCAGGCGGAAGAAGACGGGCGGTCCGGTGGCGCGCCGGGCGCGATCTGCGCGCGCTCGCTCTCGTCCTGGTATTGCGGCAGCGCGTTGCCGCAGTGCTTGCAGTAGACGGCGTCGGGATCGTGCCCTTCGGTCAGGCAATGGTTGCAGGTGCGCGTTGTCAGCGGCCGCTTCATGATGCTCGCGGCCAGCTCTGCGCCGACGATGCCGGTCGGGAAGGCGATGATGCCGTAGCCCAGCAGGATGGTCAGCGAGGTGATGAACTGGCCCAGCGGGGTCTTGGGCACCATGTCGCCGAAACCCGTGGTGGTCAGCGTCACCACCGCCCAGTACATGCTCACGGGGATGCTGGTGAAGCCGTGCTGCGGGCCTTCCACCACGTACATCACCGTGCCAAGGATCACGGTGATGATGAACACGGTGCCGAGGAAGACGAAGATCTTGCGCCGGCTGTTGGCCAGCGCGCGATACAGGATCTGCGCTTCTTCGAAGTACACCGTCAGCTTGAGAATTCGGAACACGCGCAGCAGCCGCAGCAGGCGCACGTCGATCAGGAAGGCCAGCTCCGGTACGAAGAAGGCGAGCCAGGTCGGGATGATCGACAGGAAGTCGACCACGCCGAAGAAGCTGAACACATAGCGCAAGGGACGCCGCACCACCAGGATGCGCATCACGTACTCGGCGGTGAACAGCAGCGTGAACAGCCATTCCAGCACGGTGAATATCCGGCCCAGCCGCAGGCTGATCGCCGGCAGGCTGTCGAACACGACGATCAGCACGCTGGCGACGATGGCCACCAGCAGGGTGATATCAAACAGGCGGCCGTAGCGTGTGTCCGCTTCGAAAATGATGGTGTACCAGCGCTCGCGCCAGCCCGATTCGGGCTTGCCCAGGCGCTGGCGGGTCTGCGCGCTGCTGTGGGCGCGCTGCGTGGCGTTTTGACCGGGCATGTTCAGAACCGCGGCAGTTCGGGGTGCGGCAGCAGCCCGCGTTTCACATGCATGCGGCCGTACTCGGCGCAGCGCGCCAGCGTGGGGATGGCCTTGTCGGGATTGAGCAGCCGAGCCGGGTCGAAGGCGGCCTTGACGCCGAAGAACAGCTCGCGCTCTTCCGGCGAGAACTGCACGCACATGGAGTTGAGTTTCTCCACGCCCACGCCATGCTCGCCGGTGACGGTGCCGCCCAGTTCCACGCAGCTCTCCAGGATGTCGGAGCCGAACAGTTCGGCGCGGTGCCATTCGTCCTGGTCGGCGCCATCGAACAGGATCAGCGGATGCATATTGCCGTCGCCGGCATGGAACACGTTCATGCAGCGCAGGCCGTACTTGCGCTCCATCTCCTCGATGCGCTTGAGCAGCGTGCCGATATGCTTGCGCGGGATGGTGCCGTCCATGCAGTAGTAGTCCGGCGAGATGCGCCCCGCCGCGGGGAAGGCGTTCTTGCGCCCGCTCCAGAAGCGCAGCCGCTCGGCCTCGCTCTGCGACACCTGGATGCGGCTGGCGCCGGAGGCGCGCAGCACCTCGCTCATGCGTTCCACTTCCTCGGCCACTTCTTCCGGCGTACCGTCGGATTCGCACAGCAGGATGGCGGCGGCATCGAGGTCATAGCCGGCGCGCACGAATTCCTCGACCGCGGCGGTAGCGGGCTTGTCCATCATTTCCAGCCCGGCGGGGATGATGCCGGCGCCGATCACGTCGGCCACCGCGTTGCCGCCCTTGGCCACGTCGTCGAAGCTGGCCATGATCACCTGCGCCAGTTGCGGCTTGGGGATCAGCTTGACGGTCACTTCGGTCACCACCGCCAGCATGCCTTCGGAGCCGATCACGGCGGCCAGCAGGTCCAGCCCCGGCGCGTCGGGCGCTTCGGAGCCGAACTCCACCACTTCGCCTTCCATCGTCACGGCGCGCACGCGCAGCACGTTGTGTACCGTCAGGCCGTACTTGAGGCAATGCACGCCACCCGAGTTCTCGCTGACGTTGCCGCCGATGGTGCAGGCAATCTGGGACGACGGGTCGGGCGCGTAGTACAGGTTGTACTGCGCGGCAGCCTCGGAGATGGCGAGATTGCGCACGCCGGGCTGGACCACGGCCGTGCGCGAGCGTGCATCCACGGTGACGATGCGCTTGAACTTGGCCAGCGACAGCACCAGGCCGGTGGCGATCGGCATGGCCCCGCCCGAGAGGCTGGTGCCGGCGCCGCGCGGCACCACCGGCACCTGCAGCGAGTGGCACAGGCGCAGGATCGCGCAAACCTGTTCCTCGTTATCGGGCAGTGCCACGGCCAGCGGGATCTGGCGGTAGGCCGCCAGGCCGTCGCACTCGTAGGGCACGGTGTCTTCGGGCTTCCACAACAGGGCCGCATCGGGCAGGATTTTCGCCAGGCCTTCGAGCAGCGCGTTGCGGCGCGCGTCGTCGGCGACCGGAGAGACTTCGTGCGGGGCGTTCATGGCAACTCCTGTAATGGCCGCCGGCGTCCGCCATGGCAGGGCGCAAGCGGGTGGGGAGCAAGGACTATAGCGCAGCCTGGTGGCTGCGAAACCTCATGGCGACGTGAATTCCGCATGGCAGGCTGATCAAAATCGCTCATGACGGCGTTGGGCCGGAGCGTGCCATGCGGGGCGTGGCGCGGTGGCCGGGCCGGTTCAAGTCCAGCTTAGCACCGGCGCGGTGCAAGGCGGCAATGGGGCTCTTTTTTGTCGGCGCGCCATCAGCGCGGCGCCAGCATGTGCACCATTTCCAGATTGTCGTGATAATCCGGCGCCACATAGAGCGCCTGGGGCTCGACGCCGTAGCGCCGGAAGCCCATCGATTCGTAGAGCGCGATCGCGGGCGCGTTGGCGGCGGTGACACTCAACGTGACCTGGCGCAGGTCCGGCATGGCGGCGGCAACGGCCAGTGCTTGCGCCATCAGCTGCCGGCCAAGGCGCCGGCCGCGATAGGCAGGCGCCACATACATGCCCCAGACAAAGGCCTTGTGGCGCTGCTTGACCTTGTCCTCGCGCATGACGCCGACCACGCCGGCCAGCGCGGCGGCCCCATCACCTTGGTCGAAGGCGCCGATCACGGCCTTTCCGGGCGTCGCCGCCAGCCGGCCGGCGATGGTGGCCAGTGGCAATTCGCGCTCCTCCTCAAAGCTGGAGCCGAAAGCGGCGGGCGCCTCCAGCAGGCCTTCCAGGCGCAGCGCCTGGAAAGCTCCGGCATCGGCGGGGGTAAGCAGGCGGATCTGCGTGGGCATCATGCGCTCTCCTGTTCGGCAATCCCGGGCTGATATGCGATGAAGGCGGGCACCGGCAACAGCTTCAGGGCGAGCATGGGCGAGGAGCCTCTTTCATCCGGTTTATTGTTTCGGCTTGTGCGCTACCAGTCCAGGCCCAGCAGCCAGTCGACGAAGTACCTCGCCTCCGGCTTGAGCGGCGCCTGTTCGCGCTCGACAATGTAGTAGCCGTGCGGCGACACCGACTCGATATCCAGCAGCCGCACCATCTGGCCCAGCGAAAGCCAGTGCCGGGCCATGCGCTGGCGCACCAGGGCCACGCCCTGGTTGGAAGCGATGGCCTCCAGCATCAGGCCGATATCGTTGAACTGCGGGCCGGTCTGCGGCTCCGGCCAGTCCAGTCCGGCGGTTTCGAACCAGGGCTTCCACGGCTCCAGCGGGCTGCGCAGCAGCACCAGGTTGTGCAGGTGCTCGGGCCTGGTGATGGCGCGGCCATCGATGCGCTCGTAGTACTCGCGCCCGCACGCCGGAAACACAGGCTCGACCAGCAGCTTGGTGGTTTTCAGGTCGGGATAGCGTCCGGTGCCATAGCGGATTTCCACATCGGTGTCTTCCGCCTTCACGTCGAGGAACGGGATGGCCAGGTGCAACTCAGTGTCGATATGCGGGTACAGCGCCGTGAACTCGGGCAGGCGCGGCACCAGGTGCTGGCGGCCGAAGGTGGGCGGGATCGCCACGCGCAGCCGGGTGCGCTGCTTGTTGTACTCCGGCCGGGCCAGTTCGTTGAGCGACTTGAGGGCGTCCTGCACATTGCGCAGGTAGCGCGTGCCCGACGCGGTCAGCCGCAGCGCGGCATTGGAGCGCACGAACAGGTCCTCGGCCCACAATTCCTCGAGGTTCTTGATCCGGTGCGATACCGCGCTGGGCGTGACCGACAGTTCCTCGGCCGCGCGCGCGAAGCTGCCCAGCCGGGCGGCCGCTTCGAACGCGATCAGCAGGTGCAGAGGCGGAACGCGGTTGAACACGGAGGCCATGCCGCCCGGTCCTCAGCGCACCGGGCGGAAGATCTTGCCCGGGTTGAGGATGTGGTTGGGATCGAGCGCGTTCTTGATGGCGCGCATCAGGTCCAGCGCGTCCTCGCCATGCTCGCTGACCAGGAAATCCATCTTGTGCAGGCCCACGCCATGCTCGCCCGTGCAGGTGCCGCCCATCGCCAGCGCGCGCTCCACGATGCGCCGGTTGATGGTCTCGGCTTCGGCCAGTTCCTCGGGCTTTTCGGGGTCGGTCAGGATCGCCACGTGGAAATTGCCGTCGCCCACATGGCCCACGATCGGGCAGGGCAGGCTGGATGCGTTCAGGTCGCGCTCGGTCTCGGTCACGCAATCGGCCAGTCGGGAGATCGGCACGCAGACGTCGGTGGTCACCGCCCGGCAGCCCGGCTTGAGCTGCAGCATGGCGAAGTAGGCGGTATGACGCGCGTTCCACAGCCGGCTGCGGTCTTCCGGCCGCGTGGCCCACTCGAAGCCCTGGCCGCCGTGTTCCGCGGCAATCTGCTGCACGGTCTCGGCCTGCTCCTTGACGCCGGCCTCGGTGCCGTGGAATTCGAAGAACAGGTGCGGCATCTCCGGCATGGACAGGTTGTCGTGCCGGTTGATGGCGCGGATGGCCAGCGCGTCGACAAATTCCACGCGCGCCACGGGCACGCCCAGCTGGATGGTGTCGATGGTCGCCTGCACCGCGCTGCCCATGCTGGGGAAGGCGCAGATGGCGGCCGAGATGGCTTCGGGCTGCGGATACAGCCGCACCGTCACTTCGGTAATGATGCCCAGGGTGCCTTCGCTGCCAATCATCAGGCGCGTCAGGTCATAGCCGGCCGAAGATTTGCGCGCATGGGTGCCAGTCTTGATGATGCGGCCGTCGGCGGTCACCACGGTCAGCGCCAGCACGTTCTCGCGCATGGTGCCGTAGCGCACCGCATTGGTCCCCGAGGCGCGCGTGGCGCACATGCCGCCCAGCGAGGCATCGGCGCCCGGGTCGATCGGGAAGAACAGGCCGCTGTCCTTGATTTCCTGATTGAGCTGCTTGCGGGTCACGCCCGGTTGCACCGTCACGTTGAGGTCCTCGGCCTGTACCGACAGCACCCGGTTCATCTGCGAGAGGTCCAGGCTGATGCCGCCCGCCACCGCCAGCAGGTGGCCTTCGAGCGAGGAGCCGGCGCCGTAGGCGATCAGCGGCACGCGGTGCGCGTTGCACAGGCGGGCCACCTCGGCCACTTCCTCGGTGGTATGGGCGAACACCACGCCGTCCGGCGCCGCCGGCGGGAAGGGCGACTCATCGCGCCCGTGGTGATCGCACACGCCGGGCGAGGTGGAGAAGCGTTCGCCGAAGCGGGCCTGCAGGGCGTCGCGCACGGCGGCGGGCAGGGGTTGGCGCACCAGCGCGGCGTGGGGAAGGGGATGGTTCATGGCGTCTCCGGCGGGGCTGAAGTGGCTGGATGCCGTGCGGCGGCGGCCTTTGCGTAGCCGCGCGGAACGGTGCCTGCGCTTGCACCCGGTAGCGTTTCAAGCGAATCCCCTTATTCTACGCCGCCCCCGGCCCGGCTCGTTGCCGGGGCGCAGCAACGGCCACTTGAGAGGTCTCGCCGGTTCTCCCGCCGGCGGCCAGAAGCGCGCCATAATGCAAGATTCGCCAACGCCGGAGACCCGCATGGGCAACCGCCTGACCAAGATCGCCACCCGCACCGGAGACGCCGGCACCACCGGGCTCGGCGACGGCAGCCGTACCAGCAAGGACAGCCTGCGCATCGCCGCCATCGGCGATGTCGACGAGCTCAATTCGAATCTCGGCGTGCTGCTCACCGAGACGCTGCCCGAAGACGTCCGCTCGGCCTTGCTGCATATCCAGCACGACCTGTTCGATCTCGGCGGCGAGCTGTCCATCCCCGGCTATGTGCTGGTCAAGCCCGAGCAGGTGCTGCAGCTCGACGAATGGCTGGCCCACTACAACGCCAGCCTGCCGCGCCTGGCCGAATTCATCCTGCCGGGCGGCAGCCGCGCCGCAGCGGTGGCGCACGTATGCCGCACGGTTTGCCGGCGTGCCGAGCGGGCGCTGGTGGCGCTGGGCGTGCAGGAGGCACTGAACGAGGCGCCGCGCCAGTACCTGAACCGGCTCTCCGACCTGTTGTTCGTGCTGGCGCGCGTGCTCAACCGGGCGGGCGGGGGCAGCGATGTCTTGTGGCAGCGGGGCCGTTAGCCATCAAGGTAGCCTCGATTTTTAGTGACCCAAAGAGCACAAAATGCCCGGCCGTCGCGCAACGTCCCGGAACGCCCCTCAACTTGGCCGGCCGAGCCGCCGCTGGCCGGAGGGAGAAGTCGAGAAATTTAGTCGGATTTGCGCGTCCGGCCCTTGAAATGGCCCCGGACGGCCACATTTCGCCCTCAGGACGAATTGCAGTCCCCGCGGATAGCGGGGCTCAAGAGGAGAGAATAAATGGGTAAGATCATCGGTATCGACCTCGGTACCACCAATAGCTGCGTCGCGATCATGGAAGGCAATACGCCCAAGGTGATCGAAAATGCCGAAGGCACACGCACCACCCCGTCGATCATCGCCTACATGGAAGACGGCGAGATCCTGGTCGGTGCGCCTGCCAAGCGCCAGGCGGTCACCAATCCGCGCAACACCCTGTACGCGGTGAAGCGCCTGATCGGCCGCAAGTTCGAAGAAAAGGAAGTGCAGAAGGACATCGGCCTGATGCCGTACTCCATCGTCAAGGCCGACAACGGCGACGCATGGGTATCGGTGCGCGACCAGAAGCTGGCGCCGCCGCAGGTGTCCGCCGAAGTGCTGCGCAAGATGAAGAAGACCGCCGAAGACTACCTCGGCGAGCCGGTGACCGAAGCCGTGATCACCGTGCCGGCTTACTTCAACGACTCGCAGCGCCAGGCCACCAAGGACGCTGGCCGCATCGCCGGTCTGGACGTCAAGCGCATCATCAACGAGCCGACCGCGGCCGCGCTGGCCTTCGGCCTGGACAAGAACGAAAAGGGCGACCGCAAGATCGCCGTGTATGACCTGGGTGGCGGCACGTTCGACATCTCGATCATCGAGATCGCCGACGTTGACGGCGAGAAGCAGTTCGAAGTGCTGTCGACCAATGGCGACACCTTCCTGGGCGGCGAAGACTTCGACCAGCGCATCATCGACTACATCATCGGTGAGTTCAAGAAGGACCAGGGCGTCGACCTGTCCAAGGACGTGCTCGCGCTGCAGCGCCTGAAGGAAGCCGCTGAAAAGGCCAAGATCGAACTGTCGAGCTCGCAGCAGACCGAAATCAACCTGCCGTACATCACGGCGGATGCCTCCGGTCCGAAGCACTTGAACCTGAAGATGACCCGCGCCAAGCTGGAATCGCTGGTCGAGGAACTGATCACCCGCACCATCGAGCCGTGCCGCATCGCCATCAAGGATGCCGGCGTCAAGGTCAGCGAGATCGACGACGTGATCCTGGTCGGCGGCATGACCCGCATGCCCAAGGTGCAGGAACAGGTCAAGGAGTTCTTCGGCAAGGAAGCGCGCAAGGACGTGAACCCGGACGAAGCCGTGGCCGTTGGCGCCGCGATCCAGGGTTCGGTGCTGTCGGGCGACCGCAAGGACGTGCTGCTGCTGGACGTGACGCCGCTGTCGCTGGGTATCGAAACCCTGGGTGGCGTGATGACCAAGATGATCACCAAGAACACCACCATCCCGACCAAGCATGCGCAGGTGTTCTCGACCGCCGACGACAACCAGCCGGCCGTGACCATCAAGGTGTTCCAGGGCGAGCGCGAGATGGCGACCGGCAACAAGCTGCTGGGCGAGTTCAACCTCGAAGGCATAGCGCCGGCACCGCGCGGCCTGCCGCAGATCGAAGTCTCGTTCGACATCGACGCCAACGGCATCCTGCACGTGGGCGCCAAGGACAAGGCGACCGGCAAGGAAAACCGCATCACCATCAAGGCGAACTCGGGTCTGTCGGAAGACGAGATCCAGCGCATGGTGAAGGACGCCGAGGCCAACGCCGAGGAAGACAAGAAGGCCCGCGAGCTGGCTGACGCCCGCAACCAGGCCGACGCGCTGATCCACTCGACCAAGAAGGCTGTCACCGAATACGGCGACAAGCTGGAAGCGGGCGAGAAGGAAAAGATCGAAGCCGCGATCAAGGAACTGGAAGACGCCGCACGCGGTGGCGACAAGGCCGAGATCGATGCCAAGGTCAGCGCGCTGTCCGAGGCCAGCCAGAAGCTGGGCGAGCGTGTCTACGCCGACATGCAAGCCAAGGCCGGCGAAGCCGGTGCGGCGGGCGCGGCCGGTGCCGGTGCTGCCGGCGCGGGTCAGCAGCAACATGCCCAGCCGCAGGACGACAACGTCGTGGACGCCGAATTCAAGGAAGTCAACGACAAGAAGTAATGAAAGAGCGGGGCGGGGGCGCGGCACACAAGCTGCGCCAGCCCCCATCCCGACGCCGGGCGACGGACATTGGACCAAGCGGGTTACCGCCGTCGAATGCCTCGCTCGGCTTTTTTGCTATTTTGCTCGGGCGGGTTTTGCACGCGTTTCCGGGCCAATCAGGTAAGCAGCCACCATGGCAAAACGTGACTTTTACGAAGTGCTCGGGGTGGGCAAGAACGCCAGCGACGACGACATCAAGAAGGCGTATCGCAAGCTGGCGATGAAGCACCACCCGGACCGCAATCCGGACAGCAAGGATTCCGAAGAGAAATTCAAGGAGGTCAAAGAGGCCTACGAGATGCTCTCCGATCCCGAGAAGAAGGCGGCCTACGACCAGTACGGCCATGCCGGCGTCGACCCCAACATGGCGGGCGGTTTCGGTGGTGGCGGCCAGGCCTATGGCGGTTTCGCCGAAGCTTTCGGCGATATCTTCGGCGATATCTTCGGCCAGCAGGGCCAGGCCGGCGGACGCCGGGGCGGCGGGCCGCAGGTGTACCGCGGCGCCGACCTGCGCTACAGCATGGAGATCTCGCTGGAGCAGGCCGCCCACGGCCACGACGCGCAGATCCGCGTGCCGCACTGGGACGAGTGCGAGCATTGCCACGGCAATGGCGCCGAACCCGGCACCAACGTCGAAACCTGCCCGACCTGCCATGGCGCGGGCCAGGTACGCGTGTCGCAGGGTTTCTTCTCGATGCAGCAGACTTGCCCCAAGTGCCACGGCACCGGCAAGCATATTCCCAAGCCTTGCACCAAGTGCCACGGCCAGGGCAAGCTGAAGTCGCAGAAGACGCTGGAAGTGAAGATCCCGGCCGGCATCGACGAGGGCATGCGCATTCGCTCCACGGGCAACGGCGAGCCGGGCATCAACGGTGGGCCCCCGGGCGATTTGTATGTGGAAGTCCACATCAAGCAACACTCGGTGTTCGAGCGCGACGGCGACGACCTGCACTGCCAGATGCCGATCTCCTTCGCCACCGCGGCGCTGGGCGGCGACCTGGAAGTGCCCACGCTGGGCGGCAAGGCCAGCTTCCCGGTGCCCGAAGGCACCCAGCCCGGCAAGACGTTCCGCCTGCGCGGCAAGGGCATCAAGGGCGTGCGCTCGGGCTATCCGGGCGACCTCTACGTGCATGTGAACGTGGAAACGCCGGTCAAGCTGACCGAGGCGCAGAAGGACATCCTACGCCAGTTCGACCGCTCGGTGCACGAAGGTGGCTCGCGCCACAGCCCGCAGGAGCAATCCTGGCTGGATAAGGTGAAGAGCTTCTTCAGCTGATCCGGCGACGGCATGCGGCCGGCCACGCGTTGATGCGTGGCCGGCTTTTTTGTTTTGGGGGCGCCGAAAAAAACCGTGGGCTTCGCTTGAACTGGCTCCTAGCTAAGCCACCCCTCTCCCCAGCCCTCTCCCCCTGAGGGGAGAGGGAGCGAAAGCCGTCGTCAGGGCGGGCGGTCTTGGCCCGCTCCGCGACTTCGGCCGGTGCCGCAGGTTTGCTCCCCTCTCCCACTTGTGGGAGAGCAAGCCGGGGGAGAGGGCGGGCGCGCGATAATGCGATGTCGCCCGCTTTATGGCGACCTCAATTTACGCTGGTGATTTACCGTGGCTGTCTCCCTGACCCGCTTGTCTTCCTCCTCTCCCTTCCCGCAAACTCCCGAATCCGGCCCTGCCGGCGCCGCCGAGCCCTTCGTCCTGCTCGACGACGCCACCGCCGCCCCCGGCGAGGCATCTTCGCGCCTGTACACCGGCTTCGCCCGTGAAGACGCGCTGCCCGACGCCTCCGCGCTCGGCACGCTCGACGCCATGCTGGCAGAAGGCTGGCGCCAGGGCTGGCACGCCACGCTGTTCGCCCCCTACGAATTCGGCGGCCCGCTGGTCGGCGTGCCGGTCCATGTCGACCGCGCGCTGCCTTTCCATGACGGCGCGCTGCGCTTGCTGTGGTTCCGGCAGATGCGGCGGCTGGAGACGCGGGAGGTCGCGCAGTGGCTGGCGCCGTCCTCGGGCGAACCGGCCGGCGTGATGGACGTCACAGCCGACACGCCGGAAACCGCTTTCCACGCGGCCATTGCCCGGATCCACCAGTGGATCGAGGCTGGCGATACCTACCAGGTCAATTTCACGCAGCGGCTGCGCTTTGCGGCTTTCGGCGACCCGCTGGCGCTGTATGCCGCGCTGCGCGCCGCTCAGCCGGTGCCCTACGCAGCGCTGGCGCGGCTGCCGGGCGATGGCTGGGTGCTGTCGCTGTCGCCCGAGTTGTTTGTCCGGCATGACGGGCAGGGCCGGTTGCTGGCGTGCCCGATGAAGGGCACCGCCCCGCGTACCGGCGACAGCGCGCGCGATGCTGAGGCCGCCGCAGCGCTGGCGGCGGACCCGAAGAACCGCGCCGAGAACGTGATGATCGTCGACCTGCTGCGCAACGATCTCGGCCGCGTCGCCGTGCCCGGCACGGTGGCCGTGCCGGACCGCTTCACGGTGCAGCCGTTCGGCCAGGTGCTGCAGATGACCTCCACCGTCACCGCCGCCGCGCGTCCCGGCACCGGCCTGGCCGACCTGTTGCGCGCGCTGTTTCCCTGCGGCTCCATCACCGGTGCGCCCAAGCGGCGCACCATGCAGATCATCGGTGAACTGGAGCGGGCGCCGCGCGGCCTCTATACGGGCTCCCTGGGCTGGATCGATGCGCCCGGCGGCGAACAGGCCGATGGGTGGCCCGGCGCCTTCGCGCTGTCGGTGGCGATCCGCACGCTGGTGCTGGGCGCGCCGGGCGCGGATGGTCTGCGCGCGGGCGAGATGGGCGTCGGCGGCGGCATCGTGCACGACAGCGACGCCGCGGGAGAATATGCCGAATGCGGCTGGAAGGCCCGCTTCCTGACCGCGCACGATCCGGGCTTCACCTTGTTCGAGACCATGCGGGTGGAGGATGGGGAATGCCAGCGCCTGGCCCATCATCTGGCGCGGCTGGCCGCTTCCGCCGCCTGCCTGGGCTTTCGCTTCGAGCGGGACCGCGCGCTGGCGGCCGTGCAGGGTGCCGTGACGGATCTCGGCGCCGGTACCTGGCGCTTGCGCCTGGCGCTGGACAAGGCCGGCGGTTTCGCCATCACCCACGGCCCGCTGGCGCCACTGGGCGCCGTCCCGGCGCTGGTCACGCTGGCGCCGCAGGCGCTGGCATGCGCCGATCCGCTGCGCCGCCACAAGACCAGCGCGCGCGCCGTCTACGACGCCGGCTGGCAGTCCGCCGAGCGCGCAGGCGCCTTCGACAGCCTGTTCTTCAACGCCCGCGACGAACTGCTTGAGGGCGGCCGCAGTTCGGTGTTCGTCAAGGTGGACGGGGCGTGGCTGACGCCGCCGTTGACGGCGGACATCCTGCCCGGTGTGATGCGCGCGGCGGTGCTTGCCGACGGCGCGCGCTACCTGGGCGGACCGGTGAGCGAGGCGGTTATCACGCGGGCCATGCTGCGCCGCGCCGAAGCGCTGGCGCTGGCCAACTCGCTGCGCGGGGTATTGCCGGCGGTATTGCGCGTGGACGACTGATCCGGCCGCTCAGCGATGGCGCGTATCCAGGCGTCCGTCGGTGAGCTTCCAGCGCACCACGCCCGGCAGGTTGATCAGGTCGCGGTCGTGGCAGATCATCACCACGGTGCGGCCCTCGGCGGCCAGTTCGCGCACCAGTGCGATCACCTGTTCGCGCGCGTGGCCGTCCAGGCTGGAGGTGGGTTCATCCAGCAGCAGCAAGTCGGGCTCCAGCACTTTGGCGCGTGCCAGCGCCACGCGCTGTATCTCGCCGCCGGACAGGCGTTCGGGCGCGGTGTCCTGCACATGCGTAATGCCGGCCCAGCCCAGCGCGGCCCCCACGCGCCGCCGGATCTCGTCGGCGTCCAGGCCGCGGGTTTTCAGGCCATAGGCAATATTCTCCCGTACCGAGGTGCGAAACAGGTAGGGATGCTGGTGGAGATAGGCGATGCGCTGCCGCAGCGCCGCCGGCAGCGGATCGAGCGCTGCCTCGTGCGGCTGGCTGGCCGCATCGGTCCAGGACACCGTGGCGCCGGGCGCGCGCTCCAGCCCCGCCACCATGCGCAGCAGCGTGGTCTTGCCGGCGCCGTTGACACCGGTCAGTACCACGGCGGCGGCCCGGGGAAAGGCCAGTTCGCGGATGTCGAACAGACGCCGCGCGCCGACCTGCCGCTGCAGGCCGCGCACGGTCAGCAGCGGGGGCAATTGCGCGGGCGGCAACGCGCGGCCGTCGGGAGTCTGGCGTGCGGGCAGCGTGCTCATCGGCGGAATCCTCCCGCGCCTTGAAGCCATGCCAGCATCACATTCACCAGCAGTGCCAGCGCCACCAGTACGATGCCCAGCGCGATGCCCTGGGCAAATTCGCCCTTGCTGGTTTCCAGCGCGATGGCGGTGGTGATGGTCCGGGTAGCGCCTTCGATATTGCCGCCGATCATCAGCGCGGAGCCGACTTCGGCAATGACCCGCCCAAAGCCGGCCACCAGCGCTGCCATCAGGCCAAAGCGCAGCTCGCGCAGCACCGTGAAGAAGGTCCGCCAGCGGCCAGCGCCCAGCACCCACGCCGTTTCACGCAGGCGCGCGTCCGCCCCCTGCAGGGTGGACAGGGCAAAGGCCAGGACCACCGGGAAGCCGATCACCGCCTGCCCGAAGACCATGCCGCTACGGGTGAACAGCAATGAAAAATCGCCCAGCGGTCCCTGGCGGGTGAACAGCAGATACAGGATCAGCCCGACCAGCACGGTCGGGAAGGAAAGGAAGGCCTGCGCCACCACCACGACTACCCGGCGGCCGGGAAAATCGTGGGTGGCGATCAGGTAGGCCGCGCCGATGGCGGGCACGGTGGCGAGCGCCAGCCCCAGCACGGCCACCACCAGCGAGGTCCAGACGATGAACCACAAGGCGCCGTCGCCGCTGGCCAGCAGATGGAAGGCTGCAGCGGTGGCGGCACCGATCTCCATGTCCGGAGCCGGCCGGTCAGGCCGAGAAGGTGTGCTCGACGGCGGGGAAGCTGCCGTCCTTCACGGCCGCCACATAGGCGCGTACCGCAGCCTCGATCGAGCCGGCGCCTTCCATGAAGTTGCGTACGAACTTGGCCTTGCGGCCTGGGTAGACGTTGATCATGTCCTGCAGTACCAGCACCTGGCCCGAGCAATCCGCGCCGGCGCCGATGCCGATGGTCGGGATGGTCAGCAAGCCGGTGACTACGCCAGCCACCGCTGCCGGCACCGCTTCCATCACGATCAGCTGGGCGCCCGCTGCCTGCAGCGCGAGCGCATCGCGCTTGAGCTGCGCGGCGCTTTCGTCGGTCTTGCCTTGTACCTTGAAGCCGCCCAGCGCGTGCACAGATTGCGGCGTCAGGCCGATGTGGGCGCACACCGGGATGCTGCGCTCGACCAGGAATTTGACGGTGGGTGCGAGCCAGTCGCCGCCCTCCAGCTTGACCATGTGCGCGCCGGCCCGCATCAGCGCCACGGCACTGGCGTAGGTGGCTTCCGGGGTGGGGTAGGTGCCGAACGGCAGGTCCGCCACCAGCAGGGCGCTCTGGTTGCCGCGCGCCACGCATTCGGTGTGATAGACCACGTGTTCCAGCGTCACGGGCAGCGTGGTCTGCTGGCCTTGCATGACATTGCCGAGGGAGTCGCCGACCAGCAGCACCTCGACCCCGCAGTAGTCAAGCAGCGCGGCGAAACTGGAGTCGTACGCGGTCAGCATGGCGATTTTTTCGCCGGCGGCGCGCATGGCTTGCAGCCTGGGGATGGTGACGGTCTTGCGGGAGGGGTCGAGGAGGTAACTCATGACGTTGGGCCGGTAGAGAGACGGGAGTCGGGCCGGCCGCAATGCCGCAGTGCATCCAAGCTCAATGCGTCAGCGCATCTGCATCCTTGCGGCAAGGCTTTTGCCCCCTTCAGTTTGCTTCGCAGCGAGGTACGCGGCCCGATCTGGACGGGCGCTGGCTTCGCGGCAGCGACTGTTGTCGTTATGGTTAAGGCTGGCAGGCGGGAACCTGTCAGGGCGCAGCGAGATTGAGAAAGGCCTTGCGGCCGCGCATGTTTTCGATGCGCGACAGTAGTGTACGGAAATCGGCGTCGTTGTCTACCGGGCTGAAGTGGGCCGTGTCGACGATCATCACCGGCGCCTCGTCGTAGCGATGGAACAGCTCGCCGTAGGCGTCGGACAGGCGCTCCAGGTAGGCCTCGTCGATGCTGGACTCGCCGGGCGCGTTGCGGCGCGCGATCCGCTCGCGCAGCAGGGCAGGCGAGGCCTGCAGCACGATGACCAGGTCCACGCGCTGGCCCTGGGCCGGCAGGCGCGCGGCAAGGGCGTCGTACAGCGCCAGTTCGTCCTCGGGCAAAGTCAGCCCGGCGTAGAGGCGGCTTCTGGTGTACAGGAAATCCGCCACCATGCGCTGTCCCGCCAGCAATGCCGCCTGCCAGGTTTTGAGCTGCTGCGTGCGCTGGTTCATCAGCGAAAGCTGCAGCGGCAGCGCGTAACGCGCGGGCTCGCGGTAATAGCGTTCGAGGAAGGGGTTTTCGCGTGCCGCGTCGAGCAGCTCGCCGGTGCGCAGGGTTTGCGCCAGGCGTTGCGCGAGTGCGGTCTTGCCGGCCCCGATGGGGCCTTCCACCACAATGCGGCGCAGGTGTTCGAGCATGGGCGGGTCCGGTCGGCTGATGCCAGGCTAAGAGGGCGGATGAAGCGGGACCGGCTGGCCTGGGCCGGTCATGGTATCAGGAAGCGTCGCGCGCATCCCGCTGCCGCGTGCATTGGCAGAACGAGACTTTCTCGACACGCTGCCCGCTGACCGCGGCCAGGTAATCCGCCGCGGGGCCAAGTCCGGGGATGACCAGGCCGGCATCCAGTTCGAGCAGGGGCACCAGCGTGAAGGCGCGCTCGGCCACGCGCGGATGCGGCACCACGAGTTTTTCGTCCTGGTGGATCTCGTCGCCGAACACCAGCAGGTCCAGGTCGAGGGTACGCGGTGCGTTGCAGAATGGCCGCTCGCGCCCGAACTGGTCCTCGATGTGGTGGCAGATACGCAGCAGCTGCGCAGCGGTGAACGAGGTTTCCACCTTGACCACCGCGTTGTAATAGTCGCCGCCCGTCGCATCGACCGGAGCCGTGCGATAGAGCGACGATCTCGCCATCACCGTGATGCCGACCTGCTGCGCCAGGCATATGATGGCATCTTTCAGGGCTTGCCGGGCATCGCCCAGGTTGGCTCCGATGCCGATAAAGGCAAGTGTCATTACGATTCCTCCGGCTGGACGCGTACCTTGCCGGCTTTCCGGTCTGCAGTGGAGCCGGAATCCGGGCTCGCGTCCAAATCACTCCGCGAAGAAACTGTATCCGATTTCCGCGGACTGCGCCTGCGGCGCTTCTTGCGCGCCGGAGCGCCGCCTTCGCCATCGTCGGCCGGCTCGCCGCCCTCGGCGCCGCCGCTGCCGCCGCCGCCTTGCCTGCCGCCACCGCGCACCGGGCGCACGGCATCGATCAGGTCCTCGCGGCCATGGCTATCGGCGTCCTGGAAATCCTGCCACCACTGCGCCAGCTCGGTCGGCTGCTCGCCGGACTGGCAGCGCAGGTAGAGGAAGTCGAAACCTGCGCGGAAGCGCGGCGATTCGATCAGGCGGAACGGCATGCGGCCCACGCGCTTCTCGAAGCGCGGCTGCATGCCCCAGATGTCCCGCATGTCGGTGACAAAGCGGCGCTGGATGGCGAGCTGGCCGGTCTGGCGCTCCAGCACATCGTCCATCGCGATATTGAGTGCGGCGATGGCGTGCTCGCCTTCCTCGCGCAGCGTGGTCCAGCGCTGCAGCACGTGGTGCCACAGCAGCGCGGCGAACAGGAAGCCCGGCGACACCGGCTTGCCGACCTGCACGCGCTGGTCGGTGTTGTCCAGCGCCAGCTGCACGAAGCGCTGGCCCATCGGCTGCTCCAGCGCGACGTCCAGCAGCGGCAGCAGGCCGCGGTGCAGGCCGGCCTTGCGCAACTCCTGCAGCGAGGCCCATGCGTGGCCCGACATCAGCAGCTTGAGCATCTCGTCGAACAGGCGCGCGCTGGGCACGTTATGGATCAGCGAGGCAAGGTCGGCGATCGGCTGGCGGGTTTCCTCGTCGATGGTGAAACCGGTCTTGGCGGCGAAACGCACTACGCGCAGCATGCGGATAGGATCTTCGCGGTAGCGCGTGACCGGGTCGCCGATCATGCGCAGCGTGCGCGCGCGGATGTCTTCCATGCCGTGGTGGTAGTCATACACCGTCTGCTCGGCCGGATCGTAGTACATCGCATTGATGGTGAAGTCGCGGCGTTCCGCGTCTTCCGCCTGCGAGCCCCATACGTTGTCGCGCAGCACGCGTCCGGAGGCGTCGATCGCGTGGGTCTTGCTGTCGAGCTCCGCGCGCTTGAAACGGCGCCCTTCGGGCAGGGTCTCGCTGGCAACCGCGTCGACCAGCGCGCGGAAGGTGGAGACTTCGATGATCTCCTGATCGCGCCCGCCGTAGAAGGTCACGTGCACGATCTGGAAGCGCCGGCCGATGATGCGCGAGCGGCGGAACAGCGCCTGCACCTGGTCGGGCGTGGCGTTGGTGGCGACGTCGAAGTCCTTGGGCTTGATGCCCAGCAACAGGTCGCGCACCGCGCCGCCGACGATAAAGGCCTGGTAGCCTGCCTGCTGCAGCGTGGAGGTGACCTTGATGGCGTTGCGCGAGATCAGCGACTGGTCGATCTGGTGTTCGGCATGCGCAACGATATTCGGCGTATGGGCGCGTCCGCCGCGGCGTTTGGCGGGGCGCTGCTGGGTGCCCGGCTTGCCGAGCAGCCGGTTGATTAGCTTCTTGATCACGTCAGAACAGATCCATGATGCGCCAGCCGGCCGCGGCGGCGTGGTGACGCAGGCGATCGTCCGGGTTGGCGGCGATCGGTTCGCTGACCTTTTCCAGTAGCGGCAGGTCGTTGGCCGAATCGCTGTAGAAGGTGGTGTTTTCGAAGGCATCCCATTGGGTGCCCATGCTCTTGAGCCAGGCTTCGACGCGGGCGATCTTGCCCTCGCGGAAGCATGGAATGCCTGCGACTTCGCCGGTGAAGGCGCCGTCGGGCTTGCCGTTGGCGGTGGCCGGCTCGGTGGCGACCAGGTGCTTGATGCCAAAGGCCGCCGCGATCGGGGCGGTGACGAAGCTGTTGGTGGCGGTGACTACCGCGCACAGGTCGCCGGCGTCGAGATGCTTGTAGACCAGCGCCCGCGCCTGCGGCGTCATCACCGGATCGATCACTTCCCGCATGAACTGACCCCGCCACGCTTCGAGCCGGTCGCGCGGGTTGGCCGCCAGCGGCGCCAGCGCGAAACGCAGGAAAGCCTGGATATCCAGGGTGCCAGCCTTGTAGTGGCCGTAGAACTCATCGTTCCTGCGGCGGTAGGATTCCTCGTCGACAGCGCCCAGGCGCACCAGGAAGCGGCCCCATTCGTGGTCGCTGTCGGTCGGAAGCAAGGTGTGGTCGAGGTCGAACAATGCCAGATTCATGGGCGGCGATTTTACATTAACGTGACTGCGGCCGTTTCTTTAACGTGACCGGCTGGCAACGAATACAAGCACGGGACATGCCAAGTGCCGTGCGCGCCGTGCCGGCAGCCCGCGCTCACTCCCGCAACTCGGCAAACATTTCCCGCAGCAGTGGCAGGGTGACGGCGCGCTTGCGCTCCAGCGAATAGGTGTCCAGCGCGTCCAGCAGCGCCATCAGGCTGGGCATGTCGCGGTATTTGCGCGTGACCAGCCAGTGCGGGATTTCCGGCGAAAGCTGCAGGCCGCGTTCGCGCGCAGCCTGCACCAGCGCCGTCATCTTGTCTTCGTCCGACAGCGGCGCGAGCTGGTAGACCAGGCCCCAGCCCAGCCGGGTGCGCAGGTCCTCGCGCACCGGCATGGCCAGCGGCGCCTGGCTGCCGGCCACCACGATGGCGGTGCGCACGTGGGCCCGGACCTCGTTGTAGAGCGAGAAAACGGCGATCTGGCGCGCTTCGTCGAGCAGCTCCACATCATCTACGGTGTAGAGCTGGCAGCTCGGGTCGAAGATGAAATCCGACAAGGCATGATGCGGGCTCAGGTAGCGGCAGCTGATGCCGGCCTGGTAGCCGCTGTCGCAGACCGCGTGCAGCAAATGGGTGCGGCCCGAGCCCACCTCGCCCCACAGGTAGATCAGGCGGTCGGCGGCGCGCTCCTGGGCCACCGCGGCGGCGAGGTCGTGCAGGCGTTGCACGGGCTCGCGGTTGGCGGCGACGAAAAAATTCTCGAAGGTCGACGGCGGCGGACTGCCAAGTTCAAGCGAAAGCTGCTTGGGGCGGGGAAACATGGCTTATCGGTTACTTGGGGTAAAGGTCAGCTATCGGGTAAACGCGTCGCGGCAGTCCGGCGCTGACCACCTGGATGGCGCTGGCGGGACGGCGGGAGGCTGCCAAAATTATCTTCATCGGTAAGGGCTGGGGGCAACACTTCATGACGCGGGACACCGGAAACTGGAAGCCGGAAGCCTGTATCCGTTAAAATTGCGATTCTACTGGACTCGCGGCCGCAAATCGCCGTCGTGAGCGCCGCATTACTCACTTCATACTCCAGGAAAAGCAGGTTCCCATGAGCGCATCCCCCACTTCCGGCCAGGCAGGCCTCTCCTACCGCGATGCCGGCGTCGATATCGACGCGGGCGACGCGCTCGTCGACCGCATCAAGCCGTTCGCCAAGCGCACCATGCGCGAGGGCGTGATGGCCGGCATCGGGGGCTTCGGCGCGCTCTTCGAACTGTCCAAGAAGTACAAGGAGCCGGTGCTGGTGTCCGGCACCGACGGCGTTGGCACCAAGCTCAAGCTGGCCTTCCAGCTTAACCGCCACGACACCGTGGGCCAGGATCTGGTGGCCATGAGCGTCAACGACATTCTGGTGCAGGGCGCCGAACCGCTGTTCTTCCTCGACTACTTCGCCTGCGGCAAGCTGGACGTGGATACCGCCGCTACCGTGATCCAGGGCATCGCCCAGGGCTGCGAGCTGTCCGGCTGCGCGCTGATCGGCGGCGAGACCGCCGAGATGCCGAGCATGTACCCCGACGGCGAATACGACCTGGCCGGCTTCGCGGTGGGCGCGGTCGAAAAGAGCCGCATCATTGACGGCAGCACCATCGTGCCGGGCGACGTGGTGCTGGGCCTGGCTTCGTCGGGCGCGCACTCCAACGGCTACTCGCTGGTGCGCAAGATCATCGAAGTGGCCAAGCCGGACCTGAACGCCGACTTCCACGGCCAGCGCCTGCAGGACGCCATCATGGCGCCCACTCGCATCTACGTGAAGCCGCTGTTGTCGCTGATTGAGACGCTGTCGGTCAAGGGCATGGCCCACATCACCGGCGGCGGCCTGACCGAAAACGTGCCGCGCGTGCTGGCGCAGGGCGTGACCGCCGTGCTGCAGCGCGACGCCTGGACCCTGCCGCCGCTGTTCCAGTGGCTGCAGGCGCAAGGCAACGTGGCCGACGACGAAATGCACCGCGTGTTCAATTGCGGCATCGGCATGGTGGTGATCGTCGCCAAGGAAGACGCCGACCGCGCCATCCGCCATCTGCAGGCGGCTGGTGAAACCGTGTGGCAGATCGGCGAGATCCGCGAGCGCGAAGAAGGCCAGGCGCAGACCATCGTGGTCTGAGCGGTCTGCTTCCAACGCAAAACGGCACATGCTTGCGCATGTGCCGTTTTTGTTTGCGCGGGGCGCAGAGGCGGCCTTACCCGGCCGCGCCCAGCTTCGTCAGCGCCTCCCCTGTAACCCGGCAAATCCGCCAATCCGGCATCACGTCCGCTCCCATCGCGCGGTAAAACTCGATCGACGGTGTGTTCCAGTCCAGCACGCTCCATTCGAAGCGGCCGCAGCCGCGTTCCACCGCCAGCGCCGCAAGATGCTTGAGCAACATCTTGCCCAGCCCATGGCCACGCCAGGCCGGATCGACATAAAGGTCTTCCAGATACAGCCCTGGCTTGGCCAGGAAGGTGGAGAAGTTGTGGAAGAACAAGGCAAAGCCCACCGCCTTCGCGCCTTGCGCGCCCGGCACCTCCACCAGCACAGCCTCGGCATGCGGGCGCGCGCCGAACAGGGCTTCACGCAGTTTTTCCGGCGTGGCTTCGACCAGGTGGGTGAGTTTCTCGTATTCGGCCAGTCCCGTGATCAGCGCGAGCAAGCTCTCGCAGTCGTCAGGCGTGGCGGGGCGCAGTACGAAATCGGTAGTGGGCATGGCGGGTTTGACGCGTCGGCAGGTCATAAAAGGCGATTATCGCCTATTCGTCACATCTGGCCTATGCCTGCCCAATCCTTGCCAGCCGTGCCACCTGTGCCACGTAATCCGTCGCCAGGCAGTCCACCACTTCGCGCTCGGGCGTGCTGCGCAGCCAGGTGAGCTGGCGCTTGCAGAGCTGGCGGGTAGCCGCCAGGCCGCGTTCGCGCATGGTGGCGAAGTCGGTCTCGCCATCCAGGTACTCCCACACCTGGCGGTAGCCTACGCAGCGGATGGACGGCAGCGTCGGCTGCAGGTCGCCGCGCGCGCGCAACCGTTCCACTTCCTCGATAAAGCCGCCCGCCAGCATGGCATCGTAGCGGGTGGCGATGCGCGCGTGCAGCACCGCGCGGTCGGAAGGCTCCAGCGCGATCACGCGATAGCGGCGGTCGGCGGCGCCGGCAAAGGTGCGTTCGTCGGCCTGCCGTGCCAGCAGCGCCGACATCGGTTGTCCGGATAGCCGGTGGATCTCCAGTGCGCGCTGGATGCGCTGGGCATCGTTGGGCGCCAGCCGTGCGGCGGTCACCGGGTCGACTTCGGCCAGCATGGCGTGCAGCGCCGGCCAGCCGCGCCCGGCGGCCAGCGCGTCGAGTTCCGCGCGCAGCGCCGGATCGGCTTGCGGCAGGTCGTTCAGGCCCTGGGTCAGGCCCTTGTAGTACAGCATGGTCCCGCCGACAATCAGCGGCTCGCTGCCGCGTGCGCGGATCTCGCCGATCAGCCGCTCGGCATCGGTGACGAACTGGGCGGCGGAGTAACTGTCGGCCGGGTCGATGATGTCGATCAGGTGGTGCGGCACCGCGGCGAGCTCGGCGGGCGAGGGCTTGGCGGTGCCGATGTTCATCTCGCGGTAGACCAGCGCCGAGTCCAGGCTGATGATCTCGATCGGGGCTTGTGCCGCCAGCGCCAGCGCGGCGGCGGTCTTGCCGGAGGCAGTAGGGCCAAGCAGGCAGACCACGGGCGGGAGGTCCGCGCCGAGGCTGGTGGTAGCTGCTGCGGCGTTCAAGGCGGAGGGAACCGGGTTGGCGGAACTGGCGGCGGGCTGCGGCACGGCAGTCTATTGTCCGCGCAGGAACAGGCGGTCGAGTTCGGCCACCGACAACTGCACCCAGGTGGGTCGTCCATGGTTGCACTGGTCGGCGCGCTCGGTCTGTTCCATCTGGCGCAGCAGCGCGTTCATCTCTTCCAGCGTGAGCTTGCGGTTGGCGCGCACCGCGCTGTGGCAGGCCAGGGTGGCGAGCAGTTCGTTCTGACGCTCGACCAGCACGCGCGAGCCGCCGAAGGCGTGCAGGTCGCGCAGCACGTCGCGCGCCAGGGCTTCGGTGTCGGCCTGCTTGAGCAGGGAGGGGATGGCGCGGATCGCCAGCGTGGTGGGCGAGACCTGCGCGATGTCGAAGCCGAGCAGGGTGAGGGTTTCCTGGTGCTCCTCGGCAGTGCCGATCTCCACCGGGCTGGCCGTCAGCGTGACCGGGATCAGCAGCGACTGCACCGCCAGCTCACGCGTTTCCAGCGCGGTCTTGATCTGCTCGTACAGGATGCGTTCATGGGCGGCGTGCATATCCACCAGCACCAGGCCGCGCGCGTTCTGCGCCAGTACATAGATGCCGTGCAGCTGCGCGATGGCATAGCCCAGCGGGCTGGCATCGTCCTCGGTGAATTCCTGCCTTGGAAGCTGCTCGAGCAGGCCAGGCGGGTCGTTCTCGCGCGCGGCCTGCGCATCGGCCAGCCAGGCCGGGGGCATGCTGGCAGGGCCGGCGGAGACGCGCGAAAATCCGTTGCCCGGCTGGATCGCATCGCGGACCATGCCGAGGTAGGCCTGGCGGGGCTGGGCAACGCCGAGTTCGGTCTGGCGCGCGGTGGCCGTGTAGTCCACCCACGGGCGCGGGCTGGCGCCACCACCACCCATGCCGCCGCGCCTGCCTGATCCACCGAAGCCGCCGGAAGCTCCGGAACCACCGCCAATGCCGCGTGCGCCCGGGAAACCGCCGGGGTCGCCAGGGCGTTCCCCCGCAGGAGTATCGTCCACATCGGACGCGGTATGCAGGCTGTCGCCCTGTTCGCCGGCCTGGCGCGCCAGGCAGCGCTGCACGGCGTGGTAGACGAACTGGTGCACCGCGCGCGATTCACGGAAACGCACCTCGATCTTGGACGGGTGCACGTTGACATCCACCATCTCGGGCGGCAGGTCCATGCACAGCACGTAGGACGGGAAGCGGTCGCCGTGCAGCACGTCCTGGTAGGCGCTGCGCACCGCGTGGGTGAGCAGCTTGTCGCGGACGTAGCGGCCGTTGACGAAGAAGAACTGCTGGTCGGGACGCCCGCGCGAGGCGGTGGGCAGCCCGGCAAATCCGTACAGGTGCAGGTTGCCGGCTTCCTCATCCAGGGGCAGGCGGGCGCTGGCGAAGTCGGCGCCGAGCACCTGGCCCGTGCGCGTGGCGACATCGCCGGCATTCCAGTGCTCCATCGGCTTGCCATTGTGATGGACCGAAATGGCCACATCCGGGCGCGCCAGCGCCGCGCGCCGCACCATCTCCAGGCAATGGCCAAACTCGGTTTGTTCCGATTTAAGGAACTTTCGGCGCGCTGGCGTGTTGAAGTAAAGGTGCTGCACGTCGACGGTGGTGCCCACGCCGCCGGACGCGGGCTGCACTTCGCCGGTGTCGGCGATAACCTGTGTCGCATGCGAGTCGCTGGCGGTGCGGCTGGTCAGGGTCAATTCGGAAACCGAAGCGATCGAGGCCAGCGCCTCGCCGCGAAAGCCCAGCGTGAGCACCGATTCAAGTTCGTCCAGCGAGGCGATCTTGCTGGTGGCGTGGCGCATCAGCGCGACCGGCAGTTCGGCGGCAGGGATGCCGCAGCCGTTGTCCGCGATCACGATGCGCCGCACACCGCCTTCTTCCAGCCGGATATTGAGCTGGGTGGCGCCGGCGTCCAGCGCGTTCTCGAGCAGTTCCTTGACCACCGAGGCGGGGCGTTCCACCACCTCGCCGGCCGCGATCTGGCTGATCAGCTGGTCGGGCAGGGGGCGGATAGGACGGGGTGGCTGGGCGGGGCGCGGGTCTTGGGCAGGCATGGGCGGAATTATACGTGGGCGCGCCGCAGGCCCGCGCGCGCGGAACAAGCACATTGGCGTCGGATCAGGTGACTTTGGAGTCGGTCCGGTCTTGTATGATGTCGGCTGAATTCAGAATGGGGATCGAATTGGATATCGTATTGCAGTTTCTAGACATGTTGCTGCATGTCGACAAATACCTTGGCACCGTCATCGAGAACTACGGTGCGTGGGTCTATGCCATCCTCTTTGCCATTGTCTTCGCGGAGACAGGCCTGGTGGTGTTGCCTTTCCTGCCGGGCGATTCGCTGCTCTTCATCGCCGGCGCCTTTTGCGCCACGCATGCCATGAATGAGTGGGCACTGGTCGGCCTGCTGCTGGTGGCGGCGATTGGCGGCAACACGGTCAACTACCTGGTGGGAAGCTGGGTCGGCCCGAAGGTGTTCGACGGCCATTGGCGCTTCCTGGACCAGCAGGCACTGCGCAAGACCCACGATTTCTACGAGCGCCACGGCGGCAAGACGCTGGTCATGGCCCGTTTCCTGCCGATCGTGCGTACTTTCGCGCCGTTCGTCGCCGGCGTGTCGCAGATGACGTTCGCCAAGTTCCAGATGTTCAACGTGATTGGCGCAATGGCCTGGGTCCTGGGCCTGGTGTTTGCCGGCTATTTCTTCGGCAACCTGCCGTTCATCAAGCAATACCTGAACCTGATCGTGCTGGCGGGCATCGGCGCGGCGGTCGTGCCGCTGGTGCTGGGGGGGTTGTGGAAGCTCGTGCGGGGCGGCAAGCGCCGTCCTTCCTGAGCGGCGGGGCAGGCCGGGGCCCGCCCCTGCCCGGGCTTCAGTTCACGCTGCGGCTCATCATGCGCAATGCTGGCATGCGGTCGCGGATCTGGGTGGTATCGGCCGCATCCGGGCGCGCCATCACGTAGGCTTCCAGGTCGGCCAGTGCCGGCCGGAAGCACTCCAGGTTGGCATAGGCCAGGCCGCGGTCCCGCACTTCCTCGATCGAGCCTGGCAACAAGATCACCAGGCGGTTCTGTACCGCCAGCAAGCGCTGCCAGCGCGATTCCTGCAGATAGATCGACTTGAGATTGCGCAGCACGCGCGCCACGATCTCGCGGTGGCTCGCCACCTGCAGGAACAGGCCTAGCGGCACCTCGTTGGGATCGGCGATGCCCTCGCGCTCCAGGTGCGGGTCGAGCATCTCCTGCAACTGCTCCTTCGACAGCGTCTCGCCGGTGAGCGGGTCCACCACCACCTCGCCGGCGGGAATCGACATCCGCACCAGGAAATGGTTGGGGAAGGACACGCCCTTGAGCGGCAGGCCGATATGCTGGCCCAGCTCCATATAGAGCACCGCCAGCGAGATCGGGATGCCGCGCCGCTGCTTGAGCACGACGTTCAGGTAGGAGTTGTCGGGATCGTAATAGTCGTTCGCGTTGGCGCCGAAGCCCAGGTCGCGGTAGAAGAAATGGTTGAGCAGGCGCATGCGCTGGATGGCCGGCGTGCCTTCGGCGATCCGTCGCTTCAGGCGTACCGCGAGCATGTCGAGCATGGCCAGTTCGGCTTGCAGGTCCAGGTCCGGGTAGGCGTCCTGGGCGATCGAGAGCACCGTCTCGGTAAGCGGGATACCGTCCTCGTCCGCCACGAGACTGGCAAAGTATTCCAGGACTTTCGTGGTTGTCATTGCGGCTTTCCTGAATGCGGCCTGGCGGCTGTTCGAGATCGAAACTGGCGGCATGGCTGGCGTTCCCGGACAGTGCATTGGCATCGTCCGCAGCCGCCTGCCTGGGCAGAACCGCTTCGTCTCATTCTGACACAACCTCAGTTGCCTTGACCCTGCACCGCGCGCTGCCGCAGCCCTTGCGCCGCGCTGGCGCGACTGGCTGGATTGGCAGGCGGGGGCCTCTTAGCCGGCTCTCCGTTTGAACGCGGAGTATCTCAGCCCCATGAGCCACAGTGTACCGAAGTAGACGACCGCCGCAAGTACCAGGCACGAGGCCAGCAGTGCGATGCGCAGCAGCGGCGTGGCGCCCAGGCCGACCCAGTCGAAGTTGCGGGCGAACCAGAGCAGCATGCCGGCCAGCAGCGTCACGGCGGTCAGCAACTGGGCCAGGAACAGCCACCAGCCCTTGGCCGGCTTGTAGAAGCCGCGCTTGCGCAGGCCCAGAAACAGCAGCAGGGCGTTGACGGTGGCGCCGAAGCTGATCGATAGCGCCAGGCCGGCGTGGCCAAAGCGCGGCACGAAGACGTAGTTGGACAGTTGCGTGATCACCAGCACCAGCAAGGCGATCTTGACCGGGGTGCGGATGTCCTGGCGGGCATAGAAGCCCGGCGCCAGGATCTTGATCAGGATCAGACCGAGCAGGCCGGTGCCGTAGGAAACCAGCGCCTGCCGGGTCATCTCCACCGCATGGGCGTCGAACTTGCCGTAGTTGAACAGCACCGCGGTCAGCGGCGCGCCAAAGACGAATAGTCCGACCGCGCACGGCACGGCCAGCAGGAAGGTCAGACGCAGGCCCCAGTCGAGCAGGCCGGAGTATTCGGCCCGGTTGTCCTCGGCGCTGGCTTTCGACAGGCTCGGCAGCAGGATGGTGCCCAGCGCCACGCCTAGCAGCGCCGTCGGGAATTCCATCAGGCGGTCGGCGTAGGTCAGGTAGGACACGCTGCCGGCGGCCAGGCGGGAGGCAATGTTGGTATTGATGATCAGGCTGATCTGAGCCACCGAGACCGCCAGCAGCGCCGGTGCCATCTGCCGCATGACGCGGCGCACGCCTGGTTCGGCCCAGGCCGCGCGCAGGTTGAAGCGCAGGCGCGGCATCACGCCCAGCCGCCGGAGCGCCGGAATCTGCACCGCCAGCTGCAGGATGCCGCCCACCAGCACCCCCCAGGCCTGCGCGTAGATCGGCTGTGCCATATGCGGGCCGACGAACAGCGCGGCTACGATCAGGCAGAGATTGAGCAGCACCGGCGTGAAGGCGGGCATGGCGAAGCGGCGCCAGGTATTGAGGATGCCGGAGGCCAGCGCCACCAGCGAGATCAGGCCGATGTAGGGAAACATCACGCGGGTCATGAAGACCGCGGCGTCGTAGGTTTCGCCACCATGCTGGCGGAAGCCCGTGGCGACCACCATCATCACGAGCGGGGCGCCGATCACGCCGAGTAGCGAGACGACCATCAGGACCCAGGTCATGACCGTGGCAACCGAATCGATCAGCGCACGGGTCTCGGCCTCGCCGCGCTTGCTATGGTATTCGCCCAGGATCGGCACGAAGGCTTGCGAGAATGCGCCCTCGCCGAAGATGCGGCGCAGCAGGTTGGGGATGCGGAACGCCACGTTGAAGGCGTCGGTCATGTCCGAAGCGCCAAAGGCACGGGCGATCAGGATCTCGCGGATAAGGCCGGTGATGCGCGACAGCATCGTCAGGCTGCTGATGGTGGCGAGCGCTTTGAGCAGGTTCAAGATCGGTCGGCGGCAAAGGGGAGGCGGCGGCAGCTTGGATCGGACCGCCGGTGCGAACCGGGTTCAGACGTCGGGCACGTCCCAAAGTTGCATCGAGGCCACGCAGGGCGGGGCCGGTGTGGCGCGTATTATACGGTTTGACCTCGCCGGCACCCGTATATTGGCCTTTGCGTCACCCCGTCTCACATGGGTCATGGCTCGGCTTGCCAGCCGCTTTTTCTTGTGTGTATAATTGCCGATTCACAAGGCTAGTTGCGTTCCGGATTCGTGTGCCAGTGCATCCCGGGTCGCTTGATGTGCACTTAATTGTGTCCGCGGTTTGCTCCGTCCTTCCGTTGGGCACGCATCTGAATTCAGGAAATCTACTTAAATGGCAAATTCCGCACAAGCTCGCAAGCGCGCGCGCCAGGCCGTCGCCCAGAACGCCCACAACTCCAGCCTGCGTTCGCGTCTGCGTACCGCTGTCAAGGCTGTCCGCAAGGCGATCGCAGCCGGTGACAAGGCTGCTGCTGCCGAGATCTTCAAGAACTCGCAATCGATCATCGACGCTATCGCCGACAAGAAGATCGTGCACAAGAACAAGGCTGCACGCCACAAGTCGCGCCTGTCGTCCGCCATCAAGTCGATGGCTGCCTGATAGCAGTTGCCGGCGCCGGGCCAAGTGCCAGGCGCCTTCCGGCGGTATGCCGGCCATTGTGCCTTGCCGCGCCGCCTCGGTGGCTGTCGGGGTCCTGGTCTGGTAGGCCGTTGGTGGGGTGAATCGTCTGACGATGATTTTCTCGAAAAAAAGCTCGTCATCCGACGAGCTTTTTTATTTTCTGCGTTTGCCTGCGCGTTTCCGGTGCTGCCGGTGCGGGAAAGCCGCGGTGCCGCCGCGCGGCATCCGCCGGGCGGGCTTATTCCAGCGAGCAGGCTTCGACCAGTTGCAGGTTGTTGTCGCGGGCGAAGTTGAGGACGAAGTCGAGCGCCTTGGGCTCGATGTCGCGCAGCCGCGCATCGACCACCACGCTCTTCACACCGCCCGCGATCATGGGCCGCACGTAAGGCGAATAGGTGATGCGGGGATCGCCGGTGTCGCCTTCGGGGCGGAATTGCGCCATCACGCCGCACAGCCGTTCAGCCCAGTCGCTTGGACGGAAGGTCTTGCCTTCCTTGGTGATGCCTTGGATGAAATATTCGCGAACTGTGGGATTCATTGGACTGCGGGGATAGTACGGTTGACTCGACGGTAAACCCGCCAGACTGACCAAACGGGAGCCCGTTTGACGCGGCCAGGAAACGATTGGTTCGTTTCATTTCAGGCCATGGCGGCGGGGGCGCCGGTGTCGGCGGGGGCACTTTTGATGCCGGCAGCGGGCGCTGGCATGGGTATGCCGGGCCCCGCGTGAATCAGCCAGTATTATATCTTATATAAGACTCGCGCATAAGCCTCCGTGCCGTGCGGCACGCCGCCCACGCTCGCCAAAGCCACAATAATCCCTTATGATTCTTAGAGTTAAATTGCGTAAGCGACGCGAAAGGCGGCTCCGCGGCACGGTCAGGTCATGAACCCTTCATGGCGGCCAAGCCACCACCGAGCCGCCTTCTTTGTTTTATGAGCCCAACTTCGATCAAGCATTACCTCCAGTTCAGCGACCTGACTCCCGACGAGTACGAGTACCTGCTGGACCGCGCACGGATTCTGAAGACCAAGTTCAAGAACTACGAGACATGGCATCCGCTGCACGACCGCACGCTGTCCATGATCTTCGAGAAAAACTCGACTCGTACGCGCTTGTCGTTCGAGGCCGGCATCCACCAGCTGGGTGGCCATGCCGTCTTCCTCAATACCCGCGACTCGCAGCTCGGGCGCGGCGAGCCGATCGAAGACGCGGCGCAGGTGATCTCGCGCATGGTCGACATCATCATGATCCGCACCTTCGGCCAGGACATCATCGAGCGTTTCGCCGCGCATTCGAGGGTGCCTGTGATCAACGGGCTGACCAACGAATACCATCCCTGCCAGGTGCTGGCCGACGTCTTCACCTATATCGAGCAGCGCGGCAGCATCCGCGGCAAGACGGTGGCCTGGATCGGCGACGCCAACAATATGGCCTACACCTGGATCCAGGCGGCCGAGCGCCTCGGCTTTACTTTCCACTTCTCGGCGCCTCCCGGCTACCAGCTCGACCCGGCCATGGTGCCGGCGTCGGCCGCGCACCTGGTCAAGGTGTTCGACGATCCGCTGACCGCCTGCCAGGGCGCGGACCTGGTCACCACCGATGTGTGGACCAGCATGGGCTACGAAGCCGAGAACGACGCGCGCAAGCGCGCCTTCCAGAACTGGATGGTGACCACCGCCATGATGGATCGCGCCAACCCCGACGCGCTCTTCATGCACTGCCTGCCGGCGCACCGCGGCGAGGAAGTCGAGGCGGCTGTCATCGACGGCCCGAAGAGCGTGGTGTGGGAAGAGGCCGAGAACCGCCTGCACGTGCAGAAGGCCCTGATGGAATTCCTGCTCTGCGGGCGCTACTGATCCTGAGCGTACCGCGCCACGTTTGGCGCACATGCGGCACGCCAACCCGGTGCCAGAAGGCTGGCTGAGCGCTGGATGAAGGCGGCAAGTGCCGCCCAAGCCGGGACAGACGTGTCAAAATAGCGGTTTTTCCGCATTCTTTTTCGCGTGACCGGTGTCAACACCGGCAACGCTTACTTTGCGCATCGAGTCGAACATGAGCGATATCAAGAAAGTCGTGCTCGCCTACTCCGGCGGGCTGGACACTTCGGTGATCCTGAAGTGGCTGCAAGACACCTATCAATGCGAGGTGGTCACCTTTACCGCCGACATCGGCCAGGGCGAGGAACTCGAACCTGCCCGCCAGAAGGCGCTCAAGTTCGGCATCAAGCCGGAGAACATCTTTATCGACGACCTGCGCGAAGAATTCGTGCGCGATTTCGTCTTCCCGATGTTCCGCGCCAACGCCGTCTATGAAGGCGAGTACCTGCTGGGCACCTCGATCGCGCGTCCGCTGATCGCCAAGCGCCAGATCGAGATCCTGCGCAGCACCGGCGCCGACGCCGTGTCGCATGGCGCCACCGGCAAGGGCAACGACCAGGTTCGCTTCGAACTGGGCTACTACGGCCTGGAGCCGGGCGTGAAGGTCATCGCGCCGTGGCGCGAGTGGGACCTGCTGTCCCGCGAAAAGCTGCTGACCTATGCAGAAAAGGCTGGCATCGATATCGACATGAAGCACAAGAAGGGCGGCGCTCCCTACTCGATGGACGCCAACCTGCTGCACATCTCCTTCGAAGGCCGCCACCTGGAAGACCCTAAGGCCGAGGCCGAGGAAGACATGTGGCGCTGGACCGTGTCGCCCGAGAAGGCACCGGACGCGGCCGAGTACCTGGACGTCGAGTTCGAGGGCGGCGACATCGTCGGCCTGAACGGCAAGCGCATGACCCCGGCCGAAGTG
Organism: Cupriavidus sp. F041; assembly: GCF_057814235.1. Lineage (NCBI taxonomy): Bacteria > Pseudomonadati > Pseudomonadota > Betaproteobacteria > Burkholderiales > Burkholderiaceae > Cupriavidus > Cupriavidus sp. F041. The sequence goes on along the minus strand of NZ_JBVASY010000002.1, from coordinate 3,440,815 downwards.
CTGACCGAACTGAATCGCCTGGGCGGCAAGCACGGCATCGGCCGCCTGGACCTGGTGGAAAACCGCTACGTCGGCATGAAGAGCCGTGGCTGCTACGAAACCCCCGGCGGCACCATCATCCTGAAGGCCCACCGCGCCATCGAGTCGATCACGCTCGACCGCGAAGTGGCTCACCTGAAGGACGACCTGATGCCGCGCTACGCCAGCCTGATTTACAACGGCTACTGGTGGAGCCCGGAGCGCCGCGCGCTGCAGGTGCTGATCGACCACACGCAGGCCAAGGTCAACGGCTGGGTGCGCGTCAAGCTGTACAAGGGCAACGTGATCGTGGTCGCGCGCGACTCCAAGGACACGCTGTTCGACAAGACCATCGCGACCTTCGACGATGACGGCGGCGCCTACAACCAGGCCGACGCCGGCGGCTTCATCAAGCTGAACGCGCTGCGCATGCGCATCGCCGAGAACGCACGCCGCCAGCGCGGCGAGTAAGGCGGGCTTCCGGCCCCGGCCCGATTAGGGCCGTGGCCTGGCAGTCAGCACTCAGCAGAAGAGGGGCCGTCATGGCCCCTTTTTTGCGCCGCCTCGCCATTGAGCATTCCAGATTCCAGTCATCAAGAACCAAGCATCAAGGAGAAATAGCGTGAGCCAGTTCGACAACGTATCCGTCGTCAAGAAAGCCAACCTGTACTTCGACGGCAAGTGCGTCAGCCACACCGTGCTGTTCCCGGACGGCACCCGCAAGACGCTGGGCGTGATCTTTCCCGCCGCGCTGACCTTCAGCACCGGCGCTCCGGAAAGCATGGAAATCAATGCCGGCGTGTGCCGTGTGAAGCTGGCTGGCGAGGACCAGTGGAATACCTATGGCGCCGGCCAGCAGTTCAATGTACCCGGCGACAGCAGCTTTGATATTGAAGTGACCGAAACGCTGGACTACGTCTGCCACTTCGCCTGAGTACGATGGCCCGGGCGGCTTAAAGTACCACCGGCTCGGGCTCAATGCGCACGCCGAAGCGGGCCTGCACAGCATCGGCGATGCGGCGCGCCAGCGCCAGCAGGTCCTGCCCCGTGCCGCCGCCGTGGTGCACCAGCACCAGGGCTTGCTTGCCATAGACGCCCACCGGGCCGTCGCTCACCCCCTTGAATCCACACTGGTCAATCAGCCAGCCGGCCGCCAGCTTGTAGCTGCCATCGGGTTGGACATGGCTGACCAGGTTGGGGTACTGCGCCAGCAGCGCGTCGCGCTGGCCAGTGCCGACCACGGGATTTTTGAAGAAGCTGCCTGCATTGCCGATCTGGGCGGGGTCGGGCAGCTTGCGCATGCGGATCGCGATCACCGCTTCACGGATGCGATCCGCCGTGGGCGCCGCGGTTGACTCTTGTGCCAGTTCGCGCGCCAGTTCCGCATAGCCCAGCACCGGTTGCCAGGGCAGCGGCAGGCGCAGCGTGACAGCGGTAATGATGTAGCGGTCACGCCCCTCGCGCTTGAACAGGCTGTCCCGGTAAGCAAACTGGCATTGCTCCAGTGTCAGGCGGACGAATTCGCCGCTGTGCCGGTCGAAGGCGCGCAGGCTGTCGAAGCGCTCGCGCAGTTCAACGCCATAGGCGCCGATATTCTGGATCGGCGCCGCGCCCGCGGTGCCGGGAATCAGGGCCAGGTTTTCCAGCCCCGGCAGGCCGTCGGCAATGGTGCGGCAGACCAGTGCATGCCAGTTCTCGCCGGCGCCAGCTGTAACCAGATGTGCACTGTCGCCGGCGGCCACCGCGTAGCCGGGGATTTCCATCAACAGGACCAGGGCGTCGATGTCGCGCGTCAGGACCACATTGCTGCCGCCGCCGAGCACAACCAGGGGCAGGCCATGCGCGCGCGGATCGGCCAGCGCGGACAGCAGGTCGCTTTCGCTGCGCACGTGCGCCGCAAAACGCGCGCGTACGTCGAATCCGAATGAATTGTGGCGGCGCAGGGGATAAAATTCGTGGAAATCAGCCATGCAAGGGAAAGGTGAGGCGGCCGCCGTGGTCGACGGCACCGGACTGCAGGGTAGGCTGGATTATACGTAAGCGCCGCCGCCAGCCGGCGCGCGCCCAGGACAAGGCCCGCGGGACTGCCGCGGGCAAGTGGCAATACACAGCAACACGCAGCAAGACAAGGAGAATGCAATGCCGTCGTTTGACGTAGTGTGCGAAGCGAACATGATCGAGGTGAAGAACGCTGTCGAGCAGGCCAACAAGGAAATCACGAACCGCTTCGACTTCAAGGGTTCGGATTCGCGGGTCGAGCACAAGGAGAACGAACTCACGGCTTTCGCCGATGACGATTTCAAGCTCGGCCAGGTCAAGGACGTGCTGATCAGCAAGTTGGCCAAGCGCAATGTCGACGTGCGCTTCCTGGACTACGGCAAGACCGAGCGCATCGGTGGCGACAAGGTCAAGCAGGTCATCACCATCAAGAAGGGCGTCACCGGCGACCTGTCCAAGAAAATCGTCAAGATGATCAAGGACAGCAAGATCAAGGTGCAGGCCAGCATCCAGGGCGATGCGGTGCGCGTCACCGGTACCAAGCGCGACGATCTGCAGAGCGTGATCGCGCTGCTGCGCAAGGATGTTCCGGAAGCCCCGCTGGACTTCAATAATTTCCGCGACTGACCCTGTCGCAAACGGGCGCGGCTGCAGAGCTGCCGCGCTTCGTCATCAGCGCGGCTGCGGCAGCCCGCCAATCTTCGCACCGGCCTTCAGGCCCTTCTGCGCGAACCATCCCTTGTTCATCTCCAGCGCGTAGCGCACCGCTGCCCGCGGGCAGTGGTTGTCCTCGGTCTGGGGCGCCATGTCCTCGATATTGACGATGGATCCGTCATCGGCCAGGAAGGCGATCGACAGCGGCAGGTCGGTATTTTTCATCCAGAAGCAATGTCCGGCCTTCTCATCGAAGACGAACAGCATGCCCTCGTTGGCGGGCATGGTTTTGCGATACATCAGGCCGCGTTCCCGGGCTTCCGGCGTAGCGGCGATTTCCGCCTTGATGGCGTACATGCCCGCGCTGAGTTGCCGGACCGGCAAACTGGCCGGCGACTGGGCACAGGCGGACGTCAAGGCGGCAAGGGCGCAGCCGCCGGCGAGCAGGTTTTTGATGACAGGGCGCATGGAAGGAACGGCGATTTGAACGGTTCGGGACCCGCCAGCATAGCGCAGCTATCGGGCAAGCGGCGCCATCAGATAGTTTGCATTTGTTGCTGCAGGCTACGGTGACGGGCGCGCGCTTTTGGCGCCTGGCCATCGCAGGCAAGAAAAAAGGCAGGCGCCTTGCGGACAGCCTGCCTTGCTAGCCGGGCGCAATGCCCGGCCTGCCTGCAAATCTTTACTTCGTTGCAGCGTCGGCCTTGGCAGCCGGGGCAGCCGGGGCAGCCTTGGTCTTGTTGTGAGCGTGCTTCTTGGTGGACTTCTTGGTGCTCTTCGTCGCGGGCTTTGCAGCCGGGGCTTCAGCGGCGGGCGCTGCAGCAGCCGGAGCTGCCGGTGCCGGAGCGGCGGCTTGGGCGAAAGCGCCGGTGGCGAACAGGCCGGCAACCAGAGCAGCGATCAGTTTGTTCATGCTATCTACCTCGGAAGGTGAAATCGATTCGGAAGAGTTGACTCGTTATGCGACGTGTCAGAGTCAGAAACGAAACGGAGCGGTGAGCCGTTGACTCACGAACTGTTAATTTTTGTAACTTCTTGCGCGGGGGCGTGGATGGCGCTGCGGGCCTTGCGGATTCGCTGCCCCGCCCGCGCGCGTACGGCGCACCGGTGCGTTGGTACGTGGCGCCGCGACAGCGTCCAGGCCGAGCATCGCGGGATCGATCTCGCACCATTGCCCAGGCGCGAGTCCGAGCGTGCGCAGGTCCAGCGCGCCGATCTGCACGCGCAACAGGCGCAAAGTGGGGAAGCCCACGGCTGCCGTCATGCGCCGTACCTGGCGGTTTTTACCCTCGCGGATTTCGATTTCCAGCCATTGGGTTGGAATGGCTGCGCGAAACCGCACCGGAGGATTGCGCGGCCAGAGGAAGCCGGGTTCATCGATGCACTGTGCTCGCGCCGGCAGCGTGCGGAAGTCGCCGAGATCGACTCCGCCGCGCAGGCGCGCGAGCGCGGCTTCGTCCGGTTTGTTTTCCACCTGCGCCAGATAGGTCTTCGGCAGCTTGTGGTGCGGGTCGGCAATGCGCGCCTGCAGGGCGCCGTCGTCGGTCAGCAGCAGCAAGCCTTCGCTGTCGGCATCGAGCCGTCCCGCCGGATACACGCCGGGGCGTTGCACGCAGTCGGCGAGCGTAGGGCGCGTAGGGTGCGCGGAGAACTGGCTCATGGTGCCGAAGGGTTTGTTCAGGGCAATCAGCGTCATCAGGGGCGGGAAGCGAGTCAGGGTAGGCAACGCCTGGGGCCGTGCCGATGGCCGGGCCCCAGGGCATCACGGGCGCCAGTATGCCGCAGCCCGCGTGGCGGCACGGGTTCCGGCAGGATAGCGGATCATGAAATTTTGCTGCATAATACAAAACGGTCTTGTGTCTTATATAAGACTGAACTGCCTCTGACGCTTGGCTGGGCAGGCGGCGCGTGTTGCGGTGCGGCATCGTAACCGCATCGAACCCCGCTAAAATGCCCGCGCGCCACTCACATCTCGCCGTCCGGTCACGAACCTGGGCGGCACGTTACGAACCCCCGTTCCGTACTGGAGACGTCATGTATCAACACATCAAGGTGCCGGCCGGCGAGAAGATCACGGTCAACCAGGATTTTTCGCTGAATGTTCCGGACAATCCAATCATCCCTTTCATCGAAGGAGATGGTACGGGACTGGATATCACCCCCGTGATGATCAAGGTGGTCGACGCAGCCGTGGCCAAGGCCTACGCCGGCAAGCGCAAGATCTCCTGGATGGAGATCTATGCTGGCGAGAAGTCGACCAAGGTGTATGGCCCCGATGTGTGGCTGCCTGACGAAACCCTTGAGGTCCTGAAGGATTACGTGGTGTCGATCAAGGGCCCGCTGACCACGCCGGTCGGTGGCGGCATCCGTTCGCTCAACGTCGCACTGCGCCAGCAACTCGACCTGTACGTCTGCCTGCGCCCGGTGGCTTACTTCAAGGGCGTGCCCTCGCCGGTGCGCGAACCGCAAAAGATCGACATGGTGATCTTCCGCGAGAACTCGGAAGACATCTACGCCGGCATCGAGTGGGAAGCGGAAAGCGACCAGGCCAAGAAGCTGATCGCCTTCCTGCAGAACGAAATGGGCGTGAAGAAGATCCGTTTCCCGGACACCTCGGGCATCGGCGTCAAGCCGGTTTCCAAGCAAGGCACGAAGCGCCTGGTGCGCAAGGCCATCCAGTATGCGATCGACAACGACAAGCCGTCGGTGACCATCGTGCACAAGGGCAACATCATGAAGTTCACCGAAGGTGGCTTCCGTGACTGGGCCTACGAGCTGGCCCAGCAGGAATTCGGTGCCGAACTGATCGACGGCGGCCCGTGGTGCAAGTTCAAGAATCCGAAGACCGGCAAGGAAATCGTGATCAAGGACGCCATCGCGGACGCCTTCCTGCAGCAGATCCTGCTGCGCCCGGCGGAGTACTCGGTCATCGCGACGCTGAACCTGAACGGCGACTACATCTCCGACGCGCTGGCAGCGCAGGTTGGCGGCATCGGCATCGCCCCGGGAGCCAACCTGTCCGATTCCGTGGCCATGTTCGAAGCCACCCATGGCACCGCGCCGAAGTACGCCGGCAAGGACTACGTGAACCCGGGTTCCGAAATCCTCTCCGCCGAGATGATGCTGCGCCACATGGGCTGGACCGAAGCCGCCGACCTGATCATCTCGTCGATGGAGAAGTCCATCCTGTCGAAGAAGGTCACGTATGACTTCGCCCGCCTGCTCGAAGGTGCGACGCAGGTGTCTTGCTCGGGCTTTGGTCAGGTGATGATCGACAATATGTAAGCCTTGCCGCACTGGCAATGAGCCCCTGTGTCTCCGCAAGGAGACCCGGGGGTTTTTTCATTGGGCGCTTGAATTCGGGGAATTGATTAACTAGATTGTTAAATATTAACCGGATCGTGTAAGGAGACCGAGATGGAGGATCAGTTCCGGCGTGCCACCTTCGGGGCACAGCGCTCTATTATCAGGACCCGCTTGCCGCGTTGGACTGGCTGGAGCGGGCATTCGGCTTCGAGCGGGCGATGGTGATCACCGATGCCGATGGCCGGCTGGCACATTCCGAGATGCGCTTCGGGGAGGGTTACATCATGATCGGGAGTGCCTGGACGGATTACACCGTCAGTCCCTCCAGCGTTGGTGGCAAGAACACGCAGTCCCTTCATGTTCATCTGCATGAGGGCCTCGATGCCCACTGTGCGAGGGCGCGAGCCGCCGGCGCGGAAATCGTGCGCGAGCCGGCTGACCAGTTCTATGGCGACCGTGTCTATGCCGCCAGGGATCCCGAAGGCCATGTGTGGACCTTTGGCCAGGCCGTAGGCAAGGTCACGCGGGAGCAGGCCGAGCAGGCCAGCGGCCTGCACATCGACGGCTGGGCGTAGGCGTGGGGGGAAGCGCCGTTGCTTCGCTTGACCGCACCCTGGCGGTACTGGCCGATCCCAGCCGGCGCCAGGTGGTGGATCTGCTGCGCGAGCGGCCAATGCGCGCCGGCGAGATTGCCCGGGCCACCGGCCTCAGTCCGCAGGCAATGAGCCGGCATCTGCGGGTGCTCAAGGCGGGTGAGCTGATCGAAGAATCCCATCAGTCGCCACCTGGCTTCGATGCCCGCGTGCGGATCTATGCCCTGCGGGCAGGGCCGATGAGCGAACTCAAGGCCTGGCTGGAGCAGACAGAGCAGCTCTGGGCGCGGCAGCTCACGGCCTTCAAGGCCCACCTGGAGGCCGGAGAATGAGCTCGTGCGTGCAGGTTACCTTGCGGGTGACGGCCACGCCGCAGTGCGCGTTAGAGGCGTTCACCCGCGATATCGCACTATGGTGGCGCCCCAATATGCTGTTCCAGGTCGGGCCAGGCAGGCCCGGCGTGCTGTCGTTCGAACCGGGCACGGGCGGCCGGCTGCTCGAGACGCGCCGCGATGGGTATTCGAGATTGGCACCGTTACGGCCTGGGAGCCGGGCGTGCGGCTGGCCTTTGGCTGGCGGCAGGCGAACTTCGGGCCGGACCAGGCCACCCAGGTTGAGGTCAGTTTCACTGCAGTGGGCGATCAGACCAGGGTCACCGTCGAACATCGCGGCTGGGACAGCGTGCCGCAAGGGCATGTGGCGCGCCACGGCTTCCCGGAAGGCATATTTCTGCAGCGGAATGGGGCGTGGTGGCAGGCGTTGCTGGCAGCCTACCGGGGGCAGGTGGCGCGCCCGGATGCTGCGTCCAGGCCATGAGGACGGACGGTACCCGATGCCAGCCCGCAAATCGGCAAACAAAAAGCCCGGTATTGACCTGACCGGGCTTTTTGTCGGATGCGCTACGTGCTGCTGTTCAGCTTGCTGGTCTGGACATGGCGCGCTGGCTATGGAGGCCAGGCGATGTCCGGGGGGCGGCAGGCCGATCCCGTTCCGGGGATGATTCCCCCGCATCCTGTCGTGACCGCCTCAAGCTCTGTCGGCTGGTGCGGCCGCGCACCTTGTCCTCAGGCGCCGTCCTGGATATTGGTGGCTTGTTTGCCCTTGGGACCCTGGATGATTTCGAAGGACACGCGCTGACCCTCTTTCAGGGTCTTGAAGCCACTCATCTGGATGGCCGAAAAGTGCGCAAACAGCTCTTCTTCGCCGTCGTCCGGCTTGATGAACCCAAAGCCCTTGGCGTCATTGAACCATTTGACGATACCGCTTGCCATAAACTCCCCCAACAAAAAAAGCACGATACGAGCGGGGGAAAGCGCCGCGGCCAGCCGGGTGCCCGGCGCGCCTGGCCATGCGCTCCAGTCCGGTGGAACCGGGCCGGGTACGATGACACGACTTTGCGGACACCGCGTGGCGGCCAGTTTTATGTGCTGACTCGCCGCCGCCGGATTCGTGGGCCTCCCTGCTCACGGATCACCCAGGTCCGGCTTATTGCTTTGGCTCGCGTAACCAGACGTGAATGTGCGAACGATTCTTCTGTCAAACCTGCGCACTGTCAAGTTGGCAGATTCCCCACTCCCGGTAGGGTGTGGCGGGAAAGGAACGGCTGTAGATGGTATTTTGGAGGGGAGGGCTGCACAGCAACTGCGTCTAGCCCAAGAGGTGAACCCGGATGCCTTCGGCATCTCCGGAATTTGGACGGCCGCTGCATCGGCCTCTTGAATCCGGCGTCTTTTCCCCAAATTGCAGAGTTGTGCGTAAGGGTTAGAATAAAGCCATGGCTACACGGCTGGCAAATGTCCCACAACGCGAAGCAGGCACCGTACTGGAGCGGAAAGAGCAGGCGCTCAAACCGCCCGCCATGTACAAGGTGTTGCTGCTGAATGACGACTTCACCCCGATGGAGTTCGTCGTGATGATCCTGCAGCAGTATTTCAGCAGGGACCGGGAGACGGCGACGCAGATCATGCTCACCGTCCACCGGGAAGGTAAGGGGGTCTGCGGTATCTATACCAGGGATATTGCGGCGACGAAGGTCGAGCTGGTGTCAACCCACGCACGGCAGGCGGGTCATCCGTTGCAATGCGTGATGGAGGAAGCATGATTGCGCAAGAATTGGAAGTCAGCCTGCACATGGCGTTTGTTGAAGCCCGGCAGGCACGCCACGAGTTCATTACCGTGGAGCACCTGCTACTGGCGTTGCTTGACAACCCCACGGCAGCGGAAGTCTTGCGCGCCTGCGCAGCCAATATTGAGGATTTGCGCACCAGTCTGAAGAACTTCATCGCGGACAACACGCCCGTGGTGCCTGGCACCGATGAGGTGGATACCCAGCCTACGCTGGGCTTCCAGCGCGTCATCCAGCGCGCCATCATGCATGTCCAGTCCACTTCCAACGGCAAGAAGGAAGTGACCGGGGCGAATGTCCTGGTGGCGATCTTTGGCGAGAAGGACTCGCACGCGGTGTACTACCTCCAGCAGCAGGGCGTGACCCGGCTGGATGTGGTCAATTTCATCAGCCACGGCATCCGCAAGGACCAGGCCGAGCCCGCCAAGCATGGCGACGGCACGGCCGAGGGTGAAGGCGGCGATGGCAAGGAAAGCCCGCTGGAGCAGTTCACCCAGAACCTGAACACGCTGGCCAAGGCCGGCAAGATCGATCCGCTGATCGGCCGCGAGAGCGAAGTCGAGCGGGTGGTCCAGGTGCTGTGCCGCCGGCGCAAGAACAATCCGTTGCTGGTGGGCGAGGCCGGAGTCGGCAAGACCGCGATCGCGGAAGGGCTGGCCTGGCGCATCACCAAGAACGAAGTGCCCGACATCCTGGAAAAGGCGGTCGTGTACTCGCTCGACATGGGCGCCCTGCTGGCCGGCACCAAGTACCGGGGCGATTTCGAGCAGCGCCTGAAGGGCGTGCTCAAGTCGCTCAAGGACAATCCGAACGCGATCCTGTTTATCGACGAGATCCACACGCTGATCGGCGCGGGCGCCGCTTCGGGCGGGACGCTGGACGCCAGCAACCTGCTCAAGCCGGCACTGTCGTCGGGCCAGCTCAAGTGCATCGGCGCCACCACCTTCACCGAATATCGCGGCATCTTCGAAAAAGACGCGGCCCTGTCGCGCCGTTTCCAGAAGATCGACGTGGTGGAGCCGTCGGTGGACCAGACCGTGCAGATTCTGCGCGGCCTGAAGTCGCGCTTCGAGGAGCACCATGGCGTCAAGTACGCGGCGGCGGCACTGACCGCGGCGGCCGAACTGTCGGCGCGCTTCATCACCGACCGCCACCTGCCGGACAAGGCCATCGATGTCATCGACGAGGCTGGCGCCGCCCAGCGCATCCTGCCCAAGTCCAAGCAGAAGAAGACCATCGGCAAGGGCGAGATCGAGGATATCGTCTCGCGCATCGCCCGCATCCCGCCGCAGAGCGTCAACCAGGACGACCGCAGCAAGCTGCAGACCCTGGACCGCGACCTGAAGTCCGTGGTGTTCGGCCAGGACCCGGCCATCGAGGCGCTGGCTTCGGCCATCAAGATGTCGCGCGCCGGCCTGGGCAAGACCGACAAGCCAATCGGCTCCTTCCTGTTCTCCGGCCCGACCGGGGTGGGCAAGACCGAAGTCGCCAAGCAGCTTGCCTTCATCATGGGCATCGAGTTGCTGCGCTTCGACATGTCCGAATACATGGAACGCCATGCGGTGAGCCGGCTGATCGGCGCGCCGCCGGGATATGTCGGCTTCGACCAGGGCGGCCTGCTGACCGAGGCCGTTACCAAGAAGCCGCACTGTGTGCTGCTGCTGGATGAAATCGAGAAGGCGCATCCGGATATCTTCAATATCCTGCTGCAGGTGATGGACCATGGCGCGCTGACCGATAACAACGGCCGCCGCGCTGACTTCCGCAACGTGATCATCATCATGACCACCAATGCGGGAGCGGAAACCATGAACCGCGCCACCATCGGCTTCACGTCCTCGCGCGAGCAGGGCGACGAGATGGCCGACATCAAGCGGATGTTCACGCCGGAGTTCCGTAACCGGCTCGACGCGATGATCAGCTTCCGCTCGCTCGATGAGGAAATCATCCTGCGCGTGGTCGACAAGTTCCTGATGCAGCTCGAGGAGCAACTCCACGAGAAGAAGGTGGAAGCCAGCTTCAGCGAGCATCTGCGCAAGTTCCTGGCCAAGAAGGGCTTCGACCCGCTGATGGGCGCGCGGCCGATGCAACGCCTGATCCAGGACCTGATCCGCAAGGCGCTGGCCGACGAACTGCTGTTCGGCAAGCTGGTATCCGGTGGCAGGGTGGTGGTGGATCTCGACGAGCAGGACCAGATCAAGCTGGACTTTGCCGAGGCTGCCGCGGAACCGCCGGAATCGCCGGAAAACGAGAAGGCGGAAGCCTAGGGCGAAGCGCGGAGGGTGGGCAGAGCGGACCTTGCCTGCAATTCGTGCTATCCTCGGGCAAAATACAGGGCGGCAGCGATGCCGCCCTTTTGTTTTGGCCGGGTGCGGTTGCCGCCGCAGCTGTGTTCCCGCCATTCGCCTGAGTACCCGATGTCCCGATCCGAATGCTCGCGGCTGCGCCGCCTGCTGCTCAAATCGTTGCCGCTTGGCGCGATGCCCCTGATTCCCGTGCCCGGCATGGCTGCCCTGGGTGGCGATGCCACAGCCGCCGGTTCCAGTCGTCCCATTGCCATGGTGCTGCCGTTCCCGCCAGGGGGCAGCGTCGACATCGTGGCGCGCCAGTTGCAGCCCGGCCTCAAGAGCGGGCTTGGCCAGACGGTGGTGATCGACAACAAGCCCGGCGCGGGAGGCCTGATCGCGTCGAGCACGGTGGCGCGTGCCCGGCCGGACGGCAGCACCTTGTTGATGGCGTTCGACACGCACGCCATCAACCCGTTTGCCTACAAGAACCTGCCGTACGACACCTTCCGCGACTTCACGCCGATCACGCAACTGGTCCGCTTCCCGCTGGTGATCGCGGCCAACCCCTCGTTGCCCGCTTCCAATGTGAAGGAACTGGTCGCCATGGCGCGGCAGAAGCCGGAGAGCATTCACTACGCTTCGTCCGGCATCGGCAGCCTGAACCAGCTTGCCGCCGAGGCGCTGGCGACCGAGGCCGGCGTGCGCTTTCTCCATGTTCCATACAAAGGTGGCGGCCCGGCGGTGCAGGCCGTGCTGTCGAATGAAGTCGACGTATTTTTCTCCAGCTATGCGGCGGTACAGGCGCATGTGGCAGCCAAGACGGTCAAGCTGCTTGGCGTGACCGGTACTACCCGCCTGCGCCAGTTCCCGCAGTTGCCCACCGTGGCCGAGCAGGGATATCGGGGCTTCGAGGCCTATTCCTGGATCGGGGTGTTTGGCCCGGCCGGATTGCCGGAGCCGACCGTGGCGCGCTTGCACGATGCCCTGGTCCGATCCTTGCGGCAGCAGCGCGTGGTCGATGCGCTGGCCATGCAGGGATTCGAAATCGTGGGCGGCTCGCCTGCCGAGCTGGCCAGCCTGGTACGGCACGAGCACGATAAATGGCAGGCGGTGGCGCGCAAGGCCAATATCCAGTTCGATTGAAGTGTGAAGCGAGAGGTAGAGGTAGCGATGACGATGGAACTGCTAGACCACGCCGTGATGGTGTGTCCCGACCTTGACGCTTCGGCGCAAGCCTGGCGCGGGTTTGGCTTCACGCTGACGCCCCGCGGTTATCACACGCTCGGCTCGCAGAACCATTGCGTGATGCTGGCGCGCGACTATCTCGAGTTGCTGCACGTCACCGCACCCAGCCCGACGCGGCAGTATTACTGGGATGCGCAGGAAGCCGGGGGTGGCTGTGCCGCGCTGTCCTGCAAGAGCAGCGATACCTTCACCGCCGCGGCGCAGTTGCGCGCCGATGGCTGGCACACGTCGGACCCGATCGAGTTCTCGCGGCCGGTGCGTCTGGACGATGGCACCGAGCATCCCGCCACCTTCCGCGTCGCGGCGATCGACGATGCGCCCGGCGCGCGCTTTTTTATCTGCGAGCACCGTACGCCGGAGCTGCTGTGGCGGCCAGAGTGGACCACGCATGCCAACGGCGCGACCGGCATCGCCGCGATGTTCCTGGTGGTGGCGCCGTCCCTGGTCGAGGCGGCTGGCCGCGCCTATGCCGAACTCACCGGCGGCGAGATGACGCAGTTGAGCGATCACATCTGCAGCCTGGCGCTGGATGTCGCCACGCTGGTGGTGACCACGCCGCAGGCGCTGGCCGCCGCCACCGGCACCGAACATGTGCGCCGCGCCGTGCCTGGTTATGCAGCCATCCGGCTGCGTACCAGCGATCTGGCCGCGGCCCGTCAGGGCTGGCGCGCCGCGCGCGTGGGCGCACTCGATCTTGGTCCCGACGAAAGCCTTATCCCCGCCTCCGTTGCCGGCGGCGTGGCGCTGCTGTTCGAGCAGGCGCGCTGAGCGCGCCCCCCGGACCTGGCTCAGGCGCCGTTCTTGGCGTGGTGCACACCGGTGGAGCCAAAACCGCCCGCGCCACGCACGGTGTCTTCCGAAAAATCTTCCACGGTCTTGAAGACGGGCCGCAGCACCGGCACAAACATCATCTGCGCGATACGCTCGCCCGGCTGGATCACGATGGGCTCGGTGCCGGGCGCGTTGCGGTTCCACACGCTCACCATGATCGGGCCCTGGTAGTCGGCGTCAATCACGCCGATCGAATTGCCCAGCACCAGTCCTTTCTTGTGGCCGAGACCCGAGCGCGGGGCGATGGTGGCCGCCATATAGGGATTGGCCATGTGCACGGCGATGCCGGCCGGCACCAGTTGGGCCGGTGTGCCGGGTTCGATGACGAGTGCCGCGTCCAGGCAGGCGTGCAGGTCGATCGCTGCCGCCATATCGCTCTGGTAAGCCGGCAGGCCCCATTCGTGCAGGCGTGCGTCGAGCACCTTGATTTCGACGGTGGGGTTGGCTTCGATGGTCATGGCTGGTCAGTCCCGGAAAACTAAAAACGTTGGCAACCCGAGATGATAGCCGAGCTTAGCCGCCCGACAGGTCAAACGCCTGTGCCAGCAGCTCATAGGTGCGCAGCCGCGCAGCATAGCTGGCGGTCACGCTCAGCACGACCAGTTCATCGGCGAGGAAGCGCTCGCGCAGGTCCAGCATGCGCTGCGCGATCTGCTCCGGAGTGCCGCAAATGGTGCGCGGACGCTCGCGTTCCACGATCAGGCGATCGCGTTCGGTGGGCTCGTGCTGGGCGGCCTGCGCCAGCGAGGGGATCGGGGCGTTGACGCCGTAGGCCATCTGCAGCCGGCGCAGGTCCACGGCGCGCTCCAGTTCCGCCGCTTCGGCCTCGCTGTCCGCGCAGATCACGAAGATCGCCGCCGCGCTATAGGGCCGCTCGTCGTAGCCCGCCTCGAAATCGCGGCGGTACTGCTGAGCGACGGCATGGCCGACATGCGGATTGATAAAGTGGGCAAAGGCAAAGCGCAGTCCCAGGCGTGCCGCCAGGGCGCCGCCGTAGTCACTGGAGCCCAGCACCCACAGCTCGGGCCGGGTATCGATCTCGGGCTGCAGCACCACGCCTTCGGCGATATGGCCCGGCGGTACCTCGCCACGGAAGAGCCAGGAGAGGTCCTGTACCTGCTCGGCGAACTGGTCGCCGCGGTTGTACTGGCCCATCGCCACCGCCTGTGCGGTACGCATGTCGCCGCCCGGCGCGCGTCCCACGCCAAGATCGATGCGGCCCGGGAACAAGCCCTCCAGCATGCGGAACTGCTCCGCCACCTTGAAGGGGCTGTAATAGGGCAGCATCACGCCGCCCGAGCCGAGGCGGATACGCTGCGTGACGCTGCCCAGGCGCGCCAGCATGACTTCCGGCGCCGGGTTGCACACACCGCGCAGGCCGTGATGCTCGGCACACCAATAGCGGGTGTAGCCCAGCGCATCGGCGGCCTGAGCCAGCTCCACGGTGGCGGCCAGGGCGTCGCGCGCGGTATGGCCGGCAATGACCGGGCTCTGGTCGAGCACGGAGAGGCGCAGTTTGGGTTTGCTTGCGGACATGTTCAGGGGTTCGGGCGGGGTGGCGTTCGGAGGCAGAGCAAGCGCGGGCTCAACGGGGTGCGGGCAGGCGCCGGGCGATAGCCGCCACCAGGTCGCGCGCCAGCGTCAGCTTGTCGGCGCGCGGCAGGCGGGTCATGCCGTGGGCATCGAACAGCACGATCTCGTTGTCGTCCATGCCGAAGGTGTGATGGCCGATATTGCCCACCAGCAAGGGCACGTTTTTGCGCTGGCGCTTCTGTTCGCCGTATTGCTCGAGCTTTTCGCTCTCGGCGGCAAAGCCCACGCAGTAGGGCGCATCGGGCCGCGCCGCCACGGTGGCGAGGATGTCGGGGTTCTGCACAAAGCGCAGCGTCGGTGTGTCGCTGTCGTTGGCCTTCTTCAATTTCTGGCCGGCGACTTCGGCCGGGCGCCAGTCCGCTACCGCGGCTACCGCGACAAACACGTCGGCGCCGGGCAAGCCCGCCAGCACCGCGTCATGCATCTGCTGCGCGCTCTCCACATTGGTGCGGGCAACCCCGCGCGGCGTGGGCTGGGCCGTCGGGCCGGCCACCAGGATCACGTCGGCGCCGGCCTCGCGGGCCGCGCGCGCGATGGCAAAACCCATCTTGCCCGAGGAACGGTTGGTGATGCCACGCACCGGGTCGATGGCTTCGAAGGTAGGGCCTGCCGTGATCACCACGCGGCGCCCGGCCAGCGGCTTGGGTTGGAAGAACGCAATGATGTCGTCGAGCAGTTCCGACGGCTCCAGCATGCGGCCATCGCCGACTTCGCCGCAAGCCTGGTCGCCGCTGCCGGGGCCCAGTACCGTTACGCCATCCGCGCGCAGTTGCGCGGCGTTGCGCTGGGTGGCGGGGGCCGACCACATCTGCAGGTTCATGGCGGGAGCCACCAGCAGCGGACAGTCGCGGGCAATGCACAGGGTGGTCAGCAGGTCATCGCACAGGCCGTGCGCCAGCTTCGCCAGGAAATCGGTGGAGGCGGGCGCAACCACGATGGCATCGGCTTCGCGGGAGAGATCGATGTGGGCCATATTGTTGCCGACGCGCGCATCCCATTGGGAGGTGAAGACAGGCCGCCCGGAGAGTGCCTGCATGGTCACAGGCGTGATGAACTGGGTGGCGCCCTTGGTCATGACCACTTGCACGGTCGCGCCGGCCTTGGTCAGCAGGCGGACCAATTCGGCCGACTTATAACAGGCGATGCCGCCGGTCAGGCCAAGGACGAGATGCTTGCCTCGCAGATCCATGGATGTGCTCTTCGCTTGAGGGTTGTGGTCCGGGTGCCGCGGCAGGCGGCAGCGTTTGCTACCCCCCGCGCCGGAGAAACATCAATAATACCGGCTTGCCCGCGCGCGCGTTGGCGGCGCTGCCGCCGTGCCTCGCGCGTCGCAATCATGCCGATTTGGCAGCACCATGGAAAACGCCCGCATGACGCGGGCGCAGTTGGAACGTTTTGCACCCAGGAGCGCGGTGCAGGTGACTGCCGCTTCAGTGCTTCCGGACCCGCCGCAACTCGTCCACGATCAGCAGCACCGCACCCACCGTGATGGCGCAGTCGGCCACGTTGAACGCGGGCCAGTGGTAGTTGCGCATATGGAAGTCGAGAAAGTCGACGACATGGCCGTACACCACCCGGTCCAGCACATTGCCAATGGCGCCGCCGAGGATCAGCGAGATGGCGAAGCAGAACAAACGCTGCCCGGTATGGCGGTACAGCATCCAGATGATGAACAGGCCCACCGCCACGCCCAGGCCGGTAAAGAACCAGCGTTGCCAGCCGCCGGCGTCGGCCAGGAAGCTGAAGGCGGCGCCCTTGTTATAGACCAGCACCAGGTTGAAGAAGCTGGTCACGGGGCGCGATTCGCCGTAGGCGAAGGTCCTGACGATGACGATCTTGAAGAACTGGTCCAGCACGATCACCAGCAGGGCGAACGCCATCCACAGCAGCGGCGTGGTGTTGCTGCCCTTGCTGCTGGCGCGCTTGGTGCCGCGCGCGGAGCGCGTGGTGGTGGTGGCCATCAGGCATGGCTCCTGTGTTCACCGGCGCCGAACAGGTTGCTGTCGCAGCGGCCGCAGAGGGTGGGGTGGGCCGGATCGCGGCCGACATCGGCACGGTAGTGCCAGCAGCGCTCGCACTTGGCGTGCACCGACGGCGTCACCGTGACCAGCAGGTCGCCGCCTTCCGGCGCCGGCGCTACCTTGGCGGCGGAGGTCAGCAGCACGAAGCGCAGGTCGTCCTCCAGGCTCTGCAGCGCGGCCAGCACCGGGCCGCCGGCCTGGATGGTGACTTCGGCCTGGAGCGAGGAGCCGATCTCGCCGTCAACGCGCACCGCTTCCAGTTGCTTGGTGACTTCGGCGCGGGCTTCGCGGATCACGTGCCACTTCTGCAGCAGGTCGTCGGCCTGGTCGATCTCCGGCACGTCGTAGTAGGTGCTGGTGAAGATGGTGTCGGTGTGCTCGGTGCCATGGCCGAAGATCTGCCACGCTTCTTCGGCGGTAAAGGTCAGGAACGGCGCCATCCAGTGCAGCATGGCCTGGGTGATGTGGTACACGGCATTCTGCGCGGCGCGGCGCTCCTTGGAATTGGGCGCGGTCGTGTAGAGCCGGTCCTTCAGCACGTCGAGGTAGAAGCCGCCGAGGTCTTCCGAGCAGAACGTCTGCAGCTTGGCGACCACCGGGTGGAACTCGTAGCCGTCGTAGTGCGACAGGACTTCCTTTTGCAGGCGCCCGGTCAGCGCGACCGCATAGCGGTCGATCTCCAGCCATTCCGATGCCGGCAGCGCGTGCTGCGCGTGATCGTAGTCGGCCAGGTTGGCCAGCAGGAAGCGCAGCGTATTGCGGATGCGGCGATAGCCTTCCACCACGCGCTTCAGGATTTCGTCGGAGATCGACAGCTCGCCCGAATAGTCGGTCGAGGCCACCCACAGGCGGATGATCTCGGCGCCCATCTTGTTCGACACGTCCTGCGGCGACACGGTATTGCCGACCGACTTGGACATCTTGCGGCCTTCGCCGTCCACCGTGAAGCCGTGCGTCAGCAGCGCCTTGTAGGGCGGCTTGCCGTACAGCATCGAAGCGGTCAGCAGCGACGAATGGAACCAGCCGCGGTGCTGGTCCGAACCTTCCAGGTACAGATCCGCCAGGCGGCCGTCGGGCAGGTCGGCCGACGGGTCGTACAGGTCTTCGCGATGCGAGCCGCGGATCACGCTCCAGTGCGTGGTGCCGGAGTCGAACCAGACGTCGAGCGTGTCGCGGTTCTTTTCATACAGCGCGGCTTCCTCGCCGAGCAGTTCCCTGGGATCGAGCGCCTGCCAGGCTTCGATGCCGTGCAGTTCCACGCGCCTGGCGATTTCCTCAAGCAACTCCGGCGTGCGCGGGTGCAGCGCGCCGGTTTCCTTGTGCAGGAAGAAGGCCATCGGCACGCCCCACTGGCGCTGGCGCGACAGGGTCCAGTCGGGCCGGTTGGCGATCATGTTATGCAGGCGCTGCTTGCCCCAGGCCGGGTAGAACTCCGTCGCCTCGATGCCGGCCAGCGCGGTTTCGCGCAAGGTGGCGCCGTTGTCGACAGGGTCAACGTCCATGCCCGCGAACCATTGCGAGGTGGCGCGGTAGATGATCGGCGTCTTGTGACGCCAGCAGTGCATATAGCTGTGGGTGTACTTGTGCGAGTTGAACAGGTTGCCCGATGCCTTCAGCACTTCGACGATCTTGGGATTGGCGTCCCAGATCTTCTGGCCGCCGAACAGCGGCAGCGTGCTGGCATAGACGCCATCGCCCATCACCGGGCTGATGATGTCGTGGTCGCGCATGCCGTGCGCCTTGCATGACTGGAAATCCTCCACGCCATAGGCCGGCGCCGAGTGCACGATGCCGGTCCCGGTATCGGTAGTGACGTAGTCGCCCAGGTAGACCGGCGACAGGCGGTCATAGCCCGCGTCCATCTTGGACAGCGGGTGGTGGAAGCGGATCTCCGACAGCGCCGCGCCAGAGGTGGTGGCCAGCACCTTGCCTTCCAGTTCATAGACCTTGAGCTGTTCCTCGACGCGCTCGGTGGCCAGCAGCAGGAAGCCGCGCGCGGTGTCGACCAGCGCGTATTCGACTTCCGGGTGCACATTAAGCGCCTGGTTGGACGGGATGGTCCACGGCGTGGTGGTCCAGATCACGATCCAGCCGGGTTTGGCGGCGAGTTGCTCCAGCGGCACCTTGAAGGCGTGAGCCAGCTTGTCGGTGTCGGCGAAGGGGAAGCCCACGTCGATGGAGAGATCGGTCTTGTCCTTGTACTCGACCTCGGCCTCGGCCAGCGCCGAGCCGCAGTCGAAGCACCAGTTCACCGGCTTCAGGCCGCGGAACACATAGCCCTTCGCCATGATCTTGCCCAGCGCGCGCAGCTCGTCGGCTTCGTTGCTGTAGTTCATGGTCATGTAGGGATGTTCCCAGTCGCCCAGCACGCCCAGGCGCTCGAAGTCCAGCTTCTGGCGGGCGATCTGTTCGGTGGCGTAGGAGCGGGCGCGCGATTGCACCTCCTGCACCGGCAGGCCTTTGCCGAACTGCTTTTCGATCTGGATCTCGATCGGCATGCCATGGCAGTCCCAGCCCGGCACATAGACGGCGTCCAGGCCGCTCAGGCCGCGTGCCTTGACGATCATGTCCTTGAGGATCTTGTTGACCGCGTGCCCGATGTGGATGTCGCCGTTGGCGTACGGGGGGCCATCGTGCAGGATGAACTTCTTGGCGCCCTTGCGAGCCGCCCGGATCTTCTTGTACAGCTGCTTGTCCTGCCATTGCTTGACCCACAGCGGCTCGCGCTTGGGCAGGTCGCCGCGCATCGGGAAGGGAGTTTCCAGCAGGTTGACCGGATACTTGCTTTTTTCGGGCTTGGCGCGTTTGTCGTTGGACATGTCGATTCTCGGGGCAATTCGGTTGGCGCGCGGCACTAGCTCGGCTGGGCGCGGCGCGCGGTATGGCGTGGACGGGCTGCGGCGGAGCCGCGGGCTGGTTCGGGTTGGGGTAGCGACCCGGGTCCCGCCTCGCGGGAACGGGGCGCTAGCTAATTCGGTCGGTGGCGGAGGTGGCGAAGTCGCGGCCGCCCGCAGCCGGGGGCGTGCCCTCGGGCGAGCCCGGCACGGTCAGGCCGAAGAAGGCGCGAGCGTCCGCGCTGTCCTTGGCAATGGCCGCGGTCAGTTCATCCAGGCTGTCGAAGCGGGCTTCATCGCGGAGCTTCTTCATGAATTCGACCCGCACCAGCTTGCCGTAGATGCTTTGATTGAAGTCGAACAGGTGGACTTCCAGCAGCACCCGGCCGGCATCCTCGATGGTAGGCCGCACGCCGATGCTGGCCACGCCCGGCAACGCGTGCTCGGCCAGCCCGTGCACCTGTACCACGAAGATGCCGTTGACAGCCGGCCGCTTGTGGGAGATGCGCAGGTTGATGGTGGGAAAGCCCAGGTCGCGCCCGAGCTTGCGGCCATGGACCACATGGCCGCTGATGGCATAGCCATGGCCGAGCAGACGGCGCGCGTGTTCGAGGTCGCCCTCGGTCAGTGCCTGCCGTACCGCGGAGCTGGAGATGCGCACGCCGCCTTCGGACACCGAGCCCATCTGTTCCACATCGAAGCCGAATTGGCGCCCGGCCTGCTGCAGGTAGGCAAAGTCGCCAGCGCGCCTGGCGCCGAAGCGGAAGTCGTCGCCGACCAGCAGCCAGCGCGTGTGCAGGCCGTGCCAGAGCACGTTCTCGACGAAGGCCTGGGGAGATTGCGCGGCGAAATGCGCGTTGAAATGCTCGACGACCACGCGATCGACGCCGTTGCGGCGCAGGCTTTCGAGCTTGTCGCGCAGCAGTGCGATGCGCGTGGGGGCCTTGTCAGGCGTGAAGAATTCACGCGGATGCGGCTCGAACGTCATCACACACAGCGGCAGGCCGCGTGCGTCCGCCGCCGCGCGCGCGCGCGCAAGCAGCGACTGGTGGCCGCGGTGCACACCGTCGAAATTGCCGATGGTGAGGGCGCAGGGCGCCCGGCTCTCGGCATTGGGCAGGCCACGGAAGACTTTCACGAGGACGGCAGCAAGCGTTTGGGTAAAGCGAGCATTATAAGGCGAATGGGGGACAAGTTTGGCCTGGCCGTACCACGGTGGGCGCCGAGGTTGGCGTTTTTGTGCACGGATAGACCCTTTGGCGTGGCGCCATGCCACAAAAGACGGCATGATACGGCGGATCGCACTCGCTGCCCCCAGCCCTCCTTTGAACGCGCTGCTTAACCGAATCCTGCCGCCGCCAGGGCCTCCGCTCGATACCGAAACGCGGGCCAAGCTGCTGGCGACCATCCATCGCGTCTCCCCTACCGCCATCGTTGCCTCGCTGGTGCTCCCGGCGCTGACCGCGATCGCCTTCTGGTCCGCCGCCGACCACAGCGCCCTGATCGGCTGGTGCGGCGTCATGCTGGTGCTGACCGCCGCCACCAGCTGGTTCTATTTTGGCTATCTGCGCGATGGCACCACCATGAGCCGCTCGGCGCACACGCGCAAATGGTGGGCCAATATGCGCGCCATGGCCTTCCTGACCGGCCTGACCTGGGGCAGCTCGGCGCTGCTGCATCTGTATACCGGCTCTACCGTGTTCTCCAGCGTGCTGTACCTGCTGGCGCTCGGGGTGCTCGCGGGCGGTGTCACCGCGCAGTCTCCGGTTCCGTCCAACCTGGTCTATGCCGGCGTACCGATCCTGGTGCCCAATATCCTGCTGGCCGAGTACGCATTTCCCGGTCATGGCACCTATGTGCAATTGCTGCTGGTGGTCTACGCCATCATGCTTACGCGCCACGCCCTGAACCTGCAGCGCACGCTGGTGCGGGCCATCCAGCTGGAAAGCGAAAGCCGGCGGCTGGCCAAGCAGTTCCAGGAAGAGAAGGAGAGGGCGCTGCATGCCAGCGAGGAGAAATCGCGCTTCCTGGCCGCCGCCAGCCATGACCTGCGCCAGCCGGTGCACGCGCTGGTGATGCTGGTGGAGGCGCTGCGCGCCCGCAACAAGTCCTCCTCGCTCCATCCGCTGGTGGAGCAGGTGGCCGCCGGCACCCAGACCATCGACCTGCTGTTCCGCTCGCTGCTGGACCTGTCCAAGCTCGAAGGCCGGAAGGTGCTGCCGACGCTGGAGCCGTGCGAACTCAGTCACCTGATCAGCGAAGTGATGAGCCAGTTCGCCGCCGACGCGAGAGAGAGTGGCCTGACCCTGACCCCGCGCGTGCCCGAAGAGCTGTACGCGATGGCCGAGCCGGTGCTGTTGCGCCGCGCCTTGTTCAATCTCGTGCAGAACGCCCTGCGTTATACGCGGCGCGGCGGCGTGCTGGTAACGGCGCGGGAGCGCCGCAAGCATATCCGCGTGGAAGTCTGGGACACCGGGGCCGGGATCACGCCCGAGCACCTGCCGGACATCTTCTCGCCGTACTACCAGGTGCATAACCCGCAGCGCGATCCGTCCCAGGGCCTGGGACTCGGCCTGGCGATTTTCAAGGAATGCGTGCGCCTGATGCGCGGCACCTACGGCGTGCGCTCCGTGCCCGGACGGGGCTCGGTATTCTGGTTCTCGCTGGCGCCGGTCCCGGCCGAGACAGTGGCCACCATCCGTGCAGTGCGGGCAACGGCGCTGGCCGAGGATGCCAAGCCCGATCACTTGCGCGGCACTGTGCTGGTGGTCGACGACGACACCCAGATCCGCAAGGCATGGATTGCGCTGATGGAAGCCTGGGGCATCCAGGTTGCCTGCGCGGCGCATGGCGCGGATGCGGACCGGCTGTTTCACCAGGGGCTCAAGCCGGACATCATCTTCTGCGACTTGCGCCTGCCCGGCAGCGAGAACGGCCTGGACTTGCTGGAGCGCTGGCAGAACACACAGCCGCAGGCACGTAGCGCCCTATTGTCGGGCGACCTGAAATCCGCCGCGCTGGCGGCGGCCGAGGAGGCTGGCTACTTTGTGTTGCCCAAGCCCGTCGACCCGGCAGCGTTGCGGCTGCTGCTCAGGCGCTGGCTGCACGCGGCCTGACAGGCCCATTGCGGAGTCTTCAATTGGTGGCCGGCGCCGGCGGTGCCCGCTACTGGCGCAGGCGGAAGCGCTCCATGCGCGACATGACCTGCATCCGAGTGCGTACGCCGAGGCGCTGCAGGATCGCCGAGACGTGTTCCTTGACGGTGTTCTCCGTCAGGCCGAGACGCCGTGCGATGACCTTGTTGGGCAGCCCTTCCAGTACCAGCGCCAGCACCGAGCCCTGGCGCGGAGTCAGTCCCAGTTCCGCCGGCGTGACCGGAATGCCGTGCGCCGGTCCGAAGGACTGGGCACGGCCGTTGAGCGCTTCGTCGGAGGGGAAGGATGTGTCGCCTGCCAGCACCTTGCGCACGGCGGCTGTGAATGCGTTGGCATCGAGATGCTTGCCGACGAACCCGCAGGCGGCAAGCGCCCGCGCGCGGCCTACGATCTCGGGCGTGGCCTCGGCCGACATGAAAATAAAGCGGGCGGAAGGGACCAGCGTCTTGAGCGCCTGCATGGCGTCGAAGCCGGTACCGTCGGTCAGCCAGATATCCAGCAGCACGATGTCAGGCCTGAGCCCTTGCTGCAAGGCACTGAGCGCCTCCTTGGCGCTACCGGCGGCATGGACGGCGACGTCCGGCATCACCTCCGCCAGGAAGGCGGTAGTGCCGGACAAGGCCATAGGATGATCATCGACCACCAACAAGGTCGGTGCAGCGTTCGACATGCGATTTCCCGTCTAATTTCCCAGTTCGTCCTTGTTGTCACTTAAAGCCGAGCTAACGGTCTGCGCGTGGACGATAGCAGCCACTCTAGCAGAGCGGGCGAGGCGTCACAATCCGTCGGAGGGGTACCTACGTTGCGTATAGGTCATGCGAAACGGCGCTGCGATGAGGGTTTCACGTGTTTTAAGCGCCTAATGCGCTCGCTTTAGCCGTGTACGGCCCCTGGCTTGGTAGAATTGCGCGATGAAAAATATCGTTATCCTGATTTCCGGGCGAGGCTCCAATATGGAAGCCATCGTCAGCGCCTGCGCCGCCGAAGGCTGGCCAGCGCGCGTAGCGGCGGTCCTGTCGAACCGGCCGGACGCCGAAGGCCTGAAATTTGCCGCTGAGCACGGCGTGGCCACCGGTGTGGTGGATCACACGCAATATGCCGATCGCGCCACTTTTGATGCGGCGCTGGCCACGGCCATCGACGCATTCGCGCCGGACCTGGTGGTGCTGGCCGGCTTCATGCGCATCCTGACGCCGGGCTTTGTCGACAAGTACGCCGGGCGCATGCTGAATATCCACCCCTCGCTGCTGCCAGGCTTTCCGGGGCTGCATACGCACCGGCAGGCCATCGAGGCGGGTGTCAAGGTCCACGGTGCCAGCGTGCATTTCGTCACGCCGGAGCTCGATCACGGTCCCGTCATCGTCCAGGCCGCGCTCGACGTGCTGCCGGACGATACGCCCGAGAGCCTGGCCGCGCGCCTGTTGCCAAGCGAGCACGTGATCTACCCGCGCGCGGTGCGCTGGTTTGTCGAAGGCCGGCTGCGCGTGCATGCCGGCGCAGTCCGGGTCGAACCACCCGAATCCCAGTTATTTACGGCCTTTGCTGCCGCTACGGAGGTGCAGTCATGAGCC
The DNA here is from genome assembly GCF_057814235.1 of Cupriavidus sp. F041. Lineage (NCBI taxonomy): Bacteria > Pseudomonadati > Pseudomonadota > Betaproteobacteria > Burkholderiales > Burkholderiaceae > Cupriavidus > Cupriavidus sp. F041. Next base: position 3,416,583 of record NZ_JBVASY010000002.1, on the reverse strand, counting down.
GGAATACCGCAGGGGCGCGCCAGCCCGTTCGCAACAAGCACAAGGGTACCCCGATCCGCCAGGCCGCCCGGCCGCGCGACGCGGGCGACAGCCATGCTCCGCAGCAGGGCCGCGGGCCGCATGGCGGCCTGCACGCCGTTCATATCCAGCACATTGACCGGCTGCTGGGCAAGGTGCTGATGTTCACGCGCCCCTCCGACGTGGTGGTGAGCTACTACTTCCGCGAAAATCCCAAGCTTGGCCATCGCGAACGCGGCATCATCGCCGAAGCCGTATTTGCCGTATTGCGCCGGCGTGTCGAGTTTTCGCAGTTCGCTGCCAGCGGCACGGGCGCCTCGCAGCGCCGCCTGGCCCTGCTGGGCCTGGCCGCCACGCTGGGCCGGGATGCGCTGACGCCGTTCCTGCTGCCGGAAGAGGGCGAATGGCTCGATCGCCTGACGACAATCGAACGTGCCAGCCTCGCGCCGCGCGTGCGCGCCAACCTGCCTGAGTGGCTGTTCGATCAGTTGGCCGCCCGCCACGACGAAGCCTTTGTCGAAGCACTGGGCGACGCGTGGCTGCGGCCCGCGCCGCTGGACCTGCGCGCCAACCTGGTCAAGACCACCCAGGAAGCCGCGCTGGCCGAACTGACCGCCGCTGGCCTGAAGGCCGAGCCGACGCCGCTGGCCCCCGCCGGCATCCGCCTGGCCGGCAAGCCGGCGCTCAACCAGTTGCCGCTGTTCGTCAACGGCCTGGTCGAAGTACAGGACGAAGGCAGCCAGCTTCTGTGCAACCTGGTTGCGCCCAAGCGCGGCGAAATGGTGGTGGATTTCTGCGCGGGTGCCGGTGGCAAGACGCTGGCGCTGGGGGCGCAGATGCGCTCCACCGGGCGCCTGTATGCGTTCGATGTGTCCGAGAAGCGCCTGGCCAACCTCAAGCCGCGCCTGGCGCGCAGCGGACTGTCGAACGTGCATCCGGTACTGATCGACTCCGAGCATGACGCCAAGATCAAGCGTCTGGCCGGCAAGATCGACCGCGTGCTGGTGGATGCGCCCTGCAGCGGCCTGGGTACGCTGCGGCGCAACCCGGACTTGAAATGGCGCCAGTCGCCGCAATCGGTGCTGGAACTGACCGCCAAGCAAGCGGCCATCCTCGAATCCGCGGCGCGTCTGGTCAAGGTGGGCGGCCGGGTGGTTTATGCGACCTGCAGCGTGCTGGAAGCCGAGAATGAAGGCATCGTGCGCGGTTTCCTGGCCGCGCATCCCGCCTTCCGCCTGGTCCCTGCCGCACAGGTGCTGGCCGAGCAGAAGATCACGGTGCCCGGTTTGCCGGAAGATGCCGAGATGCTGGCGCTCTACCCGCATCTGCACCAGACCGATGGCTTCTTCGCCGCGGTGCTGGAACGCGTCAGCTAACGTCTGAACCGCCGCCAGGGCCCGGCTTGGGACTGGCGGCTCCAATGCCGAGGACCGCCCGGTCCCGGCTGCATTTCCGGCGCGGGACCGGCCACAAGTGTCCGGCCCGCCGCTTGCGGTCCGTTATCGGGTGTTTGCCGGGGCCGTTCGCTTGTCGCTCGGCGCGTGCCGCCCAGTTATTCCAGAGCATGAATCCCAATCCCCTCAACGAACTCAACGCCTCGCATCCGGCCTTTGGCAAGATGCTCAATGACCTGATCCGCGATGCGGGCGGCCCCGGTTTTATCTGGCAACTGGTGGTACTCGCCGCTTGCCTCGCGTTGGCATGGCCGCTGGCAAGGCTGGTCGTCAAGCGAGTCGAAGCCGGCTACGCCGGATCCAGCTTCGCGCTGCGCTTTGCCGCAGCCAGCCTGGAACGCGCCATGTTCCCACTGTTCGGTTGGCTGCTGGTGATGGGCGCGCGCTACGGGCTGGAACTGGTCATGTCGACCAGCGTGCTGCGCCTCGCGCTGGTGCCGCTCTTTGGCATCACTTTCCTGTATTTCGCCTTCTATATACTGCGCCGCGTGCTCTCCGGCAGTGGCCAGTTGCACGGCATGCTGCTGCTGGTGGAGAAGGTACTGACTACGCTGGTTTGGGCGGCAATGGCGCTATATGTGCTGGGATTGCTGTCTGATGTCGTGAACTGGATGGAATCCGTGCGCTTTTCGCTCGGCGGAAAGCAGAAGATCAACCTGGCCGACACCCTGGTGGCAGCCGTATGGATCTTGCTCACCGTGCTGGTGGCCATGTGGTTTGGTTCGTGGCTGGAAGAGCGCCTGATGCGCTCGGGCGGCCTGGACAGCAACCTGAAAGTGGTTCTTACCAGACTTTCCAAGGCATTGTTGCTGCTGGTCTCGCTCTTGCTGAGCTTGTCGCTGGTGGGCATCGATCTCACGGTACTGTCCGTATTCGGCGGCGCGCTGGGTGTGGGTCTGGGCCTGGGCTTGCAAAAAATCGCCAGCAACTATATTTCGGGCTTCATCATCCTGCTTGACCACTCGGTCAAGCTGGGCGACCAGATCACCGTGGACAAGTACACCGGCATCGTCTCGCAGATTCGCACGCGCTACACGGTGGTCCGCAATGGAGACGGCGAAACCCTGGTGCCCAACGAGCAACTGGTCGCGCAGGCCGTGCAGAACCACTCGTTCTCCAATACCAATGTGCGTGTTGCAACGCGTGTTCAGGCCGATTACGCGGCCGATCCCGAAAAGGTGCTGGCCTTGCTGGTCGAGGCGGCCCAAGACATCCCGCGTCTATTGGTTGAGCCCGCGCCGTCGGCTTTTCTGGTGCTGTTCGGAGACAATGGCATCGAATACGAGCTTGCTGGCTACATCGCCGACCCCCAGAACGGGAAGCTCGGCGTGCAATCGGCGCTGAACCGGGCCATATGGAGGAAATTCCGGGAACATGGCATCTCGATCCCGTATCCGCAGCGGGAAGTGCGGGTGCTGGGCAGAGCGGACGCCGGTGGACGGGGGGAGACTGATGACGTGGATCATGAGGCGCTACTTGCGCCGCTGGATGGCACCGCGGGCAGCAAATTCTGACTTTTCGCGCGGCGCTTGGGCCACCTTGTGGAACGATCCATGTTGCTTAACGTCAAAATCGGGGTAAAAGCGGATGTCCGCTCGATCCGGGTGCGGTAGAATCTAAGGTAGTTGCGGGTTCGTCCGGAATCGGATTTTGTCCGGGTGAGTTTATCGACCTCCCGCCCCCACCAGACAGCCGCCAGATTGCAGCGGCTCGTGTCCAGTCCCGCCGGCAGGCAGCAGTTGCCCAAGGCGCCAGACGCGCATGCCTGGGGGCTCCGGCGATTGCCGGGGTTTCAGGCAGGCGCCATATGACGCAATCATTGAATTTGCAGTCCTTTTTCTGCACATTGTTTGTGGCCCGCCATGTCGTGCCGCACTGAATACCCCTGTTTAATCGACGGAGAACAGTTTGTTCGACACTATTCTTGACTGGGCCGCCAACGGCCTCGCCAACTGGTCCTGGTGGGAAATCGTGATCTACACGCTGGTGGTGACTCACATCACCATCGCGGGCGTCACGATATACCTGCACCGCTGCATGGCGCACCGGTCGCTGGACCTGCACCCTATCGTTTCGCATTTCTTCCGTGGCTGGCTGTGGCTGACCACCGGCATGGTCACCAAGGAGTGGACCGCCATCCACCGCAAGCACCACGCCAAGTGCGAGACCGAAGACGATCCCCACAGCCCGCAGACTCGCGGCATCCGCAAGGTGCTGCTGGAAGGCGCGGAGCTGTATCGAGCCGAGTCCAAGAACAAGGAAACCATCACCAAGTTCGGCCACGGCACGCCTGACGACTGGGTCGAGCGCAATGTCTACTCGCGCTTCGGCTGGCAGGGCGTTGGCCTGATGCTGATCATCGACCTCGCCTTGTTCGGCGTGATCGGCATGACCGTGTGGGCGGTGCAGATGTTGTGGATCCCGATTCACGCCGCCGGCATCATCAATGGCCTGGGCCACTGGTGGGGTTATCGCAATTACGATTGCGAGGACGCTTCGACCAACGTTTCGCCGTGGGGCATCATCATCGGCGGCGAAGAGCTGCATAACAACCACCACACCTACCCGACGTCGGCCAAGTTCTCGATCAAGTGGTACGAGTTCGATATCGGCTGGGGCTATATCCGCGCCATGCAGGCCGTTGGCCTGGCCAAGGTCAAGAAGACCCCGCCGAAGGCACGCCTGGTGGAGGCTCGTCCGGTTGACCACAACACGCTGGAAGCCATTATCGCCAACCGCTATGACGTGATGGCCCGCTATGCCAAGGCGGTCAAGAGCGCCTACAAGCAGGAACTGGAAAAGCTGAAGGAAGCCCGCGTGGCCGAGTACAGCAGTTTCAAGCCTGCCCGCAAGTGGTTCCACCGCGAGGAAACCAAGCTGGCCGATCCGCAACGCCAGCAACTGGCCAGCATCGTCGAGCAGAACAAGTCGCTGCATACCTTTGTGGAAATGCGCCGCGAACTGGCCGCGATCTGGGGTCGCTCCAACCTGACGCGCGAACAGCTGCTGCAGCAGCTGCAGGCCTGGTGCCATCGCGCCGAGGCCAGCGGCATTGAGGCGCTGCACGATTTCTCGCTGCGCCTGCGCCGCTATGCCTGATACGGCTTGATGCCTGACCCGGCGTGGCCTGATACAATTTAGCTCGCCCGAAAGGCCCCGCCCCTGGCGGGGCTTTTGTTTTCGCTAAACTCCCCCAATGTAAGGGCTGGCTGCGAAATCCAGGCGCGCGGCCCCAGAGGAGTATCGGAGATGACCCCCCAAACGATAAAGACCGTCGAGTTCGAGAAACCGAACCTATCGACGGAGTCCCCCGATGGCGGCAGCTGCGTCGCCCATGCCTGGGCCAAGGTGCCCCCGGTGCTGTCGGCACAGGAGCGCACGGCGCTGAAGGAGCGCATCAAGGATTTGCTCAAGCAGCGCAATGCGGTGCTGGTAGCGCACTATTACGTCGATTCGGACCTGCAGGACCTGGCGGAAGAAACCGGCGGCTGCGTGTCGGATTCGCTGGAAATGGCGCGCTTCGGCCGCGACCACCCGGCCAAGACGCTGGTGGTGGCTGGCGTTCGCTTCATGGGCGAGACCGCCAAGATCCTCAGTCCGGAAAAGACCATCCTGATGCCCGACCTTGACGCGACGTGCTCGCTCGATCTGGGCTGCCCGGCCGACGAGTTCGCCGCGTTCTGCGATGCGCATCCCGACCGTACGGTGGTGGTCTACGCCAATACCAGCGCGGCCGTGAAGGCACGCGCGGACTGGATGGTGACCTCCAGCATCGGCCTGAAGATCGTCGAGCACCTGCACGCACGTGGCGAGAAGATCCTGTGGGCGCCGGACAAGCACCTGGGCGGCTATATCCAGAAGCAGACCGGCGCGGACATGCTGTTGTGGCAGGGTTCCTGCCTGGTGCACGACGAGTTCAAGGGCATCGAGCTGGATCTGCTGCGCCGCGAGTTCCCCAAGGCCAAGATCCTCGTGCATCCGGAGTCGCCGGCCAATGTGGTGGAGCAGGCCGATGTGGTTGGCTCGACCTCGCAGCTGATCGCGGCGGTCCAGGAGCTGGATGCCCGGGAATTCATCGTTGCGACCGACAACGGCATCCTGCACAAGATGCGCCTGGCTGCACCCGACAAGCATTTCATCGAGGCACCCACCGCCGGCAACAGTGCAACCTGCAAGAGTTGCGCACACTGCCCATGGATGGCGATGAATGCACTCACCAACCTGGCTGAGGTGCTTGAGCGCGGCCATAACGAAATTCATGTCGATGCCGCCATCGGCCGCCAGGCTGTGACCTGCATCGACCGCATGCTCGATTTCGCCGCGCGGCAGAAGGCCAATGTGCGGCCCAAGGCCGATTTGGCCAGCGAGCAGGCTTTGTTCAAGGGAATCGGTCCGGCATGAGCGGTAATGCAAACGTGAACGCAAACGTCAATCCAGTTTTCGACAGCTACGGCACGGCGCTGGCCGAGGCGCTGGAAGCCAGTGTACGCGCGGCCCTCGCCGAGGATGTCGGCAGCGGGGACCTGACCGGTTTGCTGGTGCCCGCAGGCAAGTCCGCACGGGCTCGCGTGATCGTGCGCGAGCAAGCCGTGCTATGCGGTCAGCCGTGGTTCGAGGCCTGCATGCGCGCGGTCGATCCCGCGCTGCAGGTTCGCTGGCAGCAAGCCGAAGGCACCCGCATGGCACCGGACTCGGTGGTGTGCGAGATCACGGGACCGGCCCGCTCGCTGCTGACCGCGGAGCGGCCGGCGCTGAACTTCCTGCAGTTGCTGTCCGGCGTGGCTACCGTTACGCGCCGTTATGCCGATCTGGTCGAGGGGACGCGCGCGCGCGTGCTGGATACCCGCAAGACCCTGCCGGGCCTGCGCCTGGCACAGAAGTACGCGGTCAAGGTCGGTGGCGGTGACAACCAGCGTCTGGCGCTGTACGACGGCATCCTGATCAAGGAGAACCACATCGCAGCGGCTGGCAGCATTACCGCAGCCATGCAGGCAGCGGCCGCACTCGCTGCGGGCGTGTCGGTGCAGGTGGAGGTGGAAAGCCTGGCGGAGTTGGAGGAGGCGTTGGCGGCCGGCGCGAAATCGATCCTGATCGACAACTTTACCGAGGCGATGATGTGCGATGCCGTGCGTATCAATGCCGGGCGCGCGTTGCTGGAAGTCTCGGGTGGCGTCAATGCGGATACCATTCGCGCCTTTGCCGAGACCGGCGTTGACCGGATCTCGGTGGGTGCGCTGACCAAGGATGTGCGCGCCACGGACTATTCATTGCGCATCATCGAGTAATCTGGCGTTTGAGGCACATCGGTAAGTGGCTGGCCGGAAAGAAAAAGCGCGCTGCGAGGCGCGCTTTTTCTTTGCGTGATGGAAGGCGCGGAACGCTACTTCGCCCGCTCGCGCTTGAACAACGGCTGCATCACGGTCGGCAGCGCCTTGGGCAAGGTCTCCGGATAGTCGCGGCTAAAGTGCAAACCACGGCTTTCGTGGCGCGAATAGGCGCTATCGACGATCAATGAGGCGACTTCCACCAGGTTGCGCAATTCCAGCAGGTCGCGCGTCACGCGGAAGTTGGCATAGTATTCGGCAATTTCCTCGCGCAGCAGGCTGATACGGTGTTGCGCACGCTCGAGCCGCTTGCTGGTGCGCACGATGCCGACGTAATTCCACATCATGCGGCGCAGCTCGTCCCAGTTGTGCGATACAACCACTTCCTCGTCGGCATCCGCCACCCGGCTTTCATCCCAGCCGGGCAGGGTGATGTCCGGCTGGCCAGCCTTGTCCTGGCCGGCAATGTCGAGTGCCGCCGCGCGTCCGATCACCATGCACTCGAGCAGTGAGTTGGAGGCCAGGCGGTTGGCGCCGTGCAATCCAGTGCAGCCAGTTTCGCCGACGGCATAGAGGTTGGCCAGGTCGGTGCGGCCCGCCGTGTCGGTCACCACGCCGCCGCAGGTGTAGTGCGCGGCCGGCACCACCGGGATCGGTTCGCGCGCGATGTCGATGCCTAGCTCCAGGCAACGTGCATGGATGGTCGGGAAGTGCTCGCGCAGGAAGGATTCGGGCTGGTGGCTGATGTCGAGGTGCACGTAATCCAACCCGCGCTTCTTCATTTCGAAGTCGATCGCGCGCGCCACCACGTCGCGCGGAGCCAACTCGGCGCGCTCGTCGTGCTCAGGCATGAAGCGCGTGCCGTCGGGCAGCTTTAGCAGGCCACCTTCGCCGCGCACTGCCTCCGAAATCAGGAAGGACTTGGCGTACGGGTGGTACAGGCAGGTCGGGTGGAACTGGATGAATTCCATGTTCGATACCCGGCAACCCGCCCGCCAGGCCATGGCGATGCCGTCGCCGGTGGCTGTGTCGGGGTTGGTGGTGTAGAGGTAGACCTTGCCCGCGCCACCCGTGGCCAGCACGGTGTGCGTAGCGGTGATGGTCTGCACTTCGCCGCTGGCGTCGTTCAGTACGTAAAGGCCGTAGCAGCGATTGCCCGGCAGGCCGAGCTTGCGCGAGGTGATCAGGTCCACCGCGAAGTGGTCTTCGATGATCGTGATGTTGGGGTGCTGGCGTGCCTGCTCGGTGAGAGTGGACACGACGGCGTGGCCGGTCGCGTCCGCGGCGTGGATGATGCGCCGCCGGCTGTGTCCGCCTTCCCTTGTCAGGTGGTAGCCCAGTTCGGCCTGGTCGTCGCGCGTGAACGGCACGCCGCGGTCGATCAGCCACTGGATTGCTTCGCGCCCGTGCTCGACGATATAACGCGTTGCGCTGTCATCGCACAGGCCCGCGCCCGCCACCAGGGTGTCCTGATGGTGCTCGTCATGGCTGTCGCCCGAGTCCAGCACCGCGGCGATGCCGCCCTGTGCCCAGTCGCTGGCGCCCGTCGTCATGGCGCGTTTGCAGATGATGACAACCCGATGGGTGTCGGCCAGTTGCAGCGCGACCGTCAAACCGGCCAGTCCGCTGCCGACAATGGCGACATCGAAGTTCATGATGCGAGAGACGCGCGCGTGGCGCGGTCGGGAGGCAGGAAAGCTGGAAAGTGTACACCGGCGGCGCGCTTGCGTGGGCAGCGCTGAGGAGTCGCGCCAGTGATGCGGCTTTTGCGCCGCAGAAAAAGCAAAAACCCCGCCTGAGCGGGGTTTCTACTAACATGCCGCGCGATCGGCATGTGGAAGACAAGATCAATTACTTGATCTTGGTTTCCTTGTACGACACGTGCTTGCGGGCGACGGGATCGAACTTCATGATCTCCATCTTTTCCGGCATCGTGCGCTTGTTTTTGGTGGTCGTGTAGAAGTGACCCGTACCTGCAGTCGACTCCAACTTGATTTTATCGCGTCCGCCTTTGCTGGCCATGATGTGCTCCTAATTAGACTTCGCCGCGTGCGCGCAGATCTACGAGCACGGAGTCGATGCCTTTCTTGTCGATCAGGCGCAGGCCGGCGTTCGAGACGCGTAGGCTCACCCAGCGGTTTTCCGATTCAACAAAGAAACGACGATTCTGCAGGTTGGGCAGAAAACGGCGCTTGGTCTTGTTGTTTGCGTGGGAAACGTTGTTGCCGACCATCGGCGCTTTCCCGGTCACTTGACAGACGCGTGCCATGAAGCACTCCTAACTCTTCTACGTGGACAATGTTCGCAACAGATCAACAAAAGGCGCGCTGGCCCGGACTGCAGCGGTTGAGACTTCAGCAAACGAGCATTATAGACCGGAAAGCGATGGTGAATCAATGCCTTCCGTAGTTTACCGTGCAGGGGTGTGCATTCATGCGGTTGGCATCACATGTCGCGTCACAACTGGCCGTGCTCGGAGAAGGAGTGAATGCTGCTGCCCGCCACGACGAAATGGTCGAGTACCTGAACGTCGATCAAGGCGAGAGAGCGGCACAGCGCGCGGGTCATGGCTAGATCGGCCGGGCTGGGCGTGGCGTTGCCCGACGGGTGGTTGTGGGCGACGATCACAGCCGCGGCGTTGTGTGAAAGTGCCTTTCACGCAACCTCACGCGGGTAGACGCTGGTCTGGGTCAGGGTGCCGCGAAATAGCTCTTCGCTGGACAGGAGCCCGTTGCGCGTCGAGAAACAGGCAGTGAAAGACTTCATGGGGCAGCCTCGCCAGCGTCAGGCGCAGGTAGTTGCGCACAGCGGTGGGTGAGTTCAGCGCGCCGGGTAAGTTCCTGCGCCGCCTGCAGTTGCGCGTACTTGGCGCGGCCGATGCCCTTGATGCCGGCCAGTTGCCCGGCGCCGGCGGAAAGCAGGCTGTTCAGCGAGCCAAAATGGTTAAGTAGCTCGCATGCCAGGTCTACTGCACTTTTTCCGGCGACGCCCACGCGCAGGAATACGGCGAGCAGCTCGGCATCCGAGAGTGCTGCGGCGCCGCTACAGAGAAGCTTCTCACGTGGCCGCTCGTTGCTGGGCCAGTCGGTAATGCGCATGACACGATCCCCCCGGAACAATGGCACCGCGGACAAGGCGGCGCTCGGTCGAGTCGCTTACAATACGGGTTGTCGACAGGTTGAGCACTCATGAATTTGCAAACTATTGCTTCCGGTCCGAAGGACGGCGCCGCGGACGGTCGGAAGACCGTGCAGGCGGATTCCTTCCTGACCCTTCACTACAGCATCTCCCTCGAGAATGGCACTGAGATCATCAGTACCTTCGAGGAGAAGCCCGCGACGTTGCTGCTGGGGCAAGGCCAGTTCGCGCCCACCCTGGAGCAGGCCCTGCTGGGTATGCCGGAGGGCGAGCGCATGACTTACCGGCTGGCGGCGGAGCACGCCTTCGGTCCGCGCAACCCTGAGCTGCTGCAACGGGTTTCGCTGGCGACGCTGCGCGAGAACAGCTCGTTCGAAGAAGACTATGCCCCGGGCGACCTGGTGGAGTTCAACGCGCCGGGAGGCGGAAAGTACGCCGGTGTGCTCAAGGAGATCGGGGCGACGTCGGCGCTGTTCGATTTCAACCACCCGCTGGCCGGGCAGACCATCCTGTTCGATGTCCAGCTGATCGGCATTCTCTAAGCAGCACTACCGGCCGGCAACCGCCGGCACCCTTGAATCGAATCCTTGCATGTCTGAGCTCACCACAGCCACCGATGCCGAGATCCTGATGGCGCAGCCGCGCGGCTTCTGCGCCGGTGTGGACCGTGCCATCGAGATCGTCGAGCGCGCCCTTGAACGCTACGGCGCACCTATCTATGTGCGCCACGAAATCGTGCACAACGCCTACGTGGTGGAAGACCTGCGCCGCAAGGGCGCTGTCTTCGTGCAGGAACTGGAGGAAGTACCCCCAGGCTCCACAGTGATCTTCAGTGCGCATGGCGTATCAAAGGAAGTGCGTGCCGACGCCACGGTGCGCGGCCTCAACGTCTTCGATGCCACCTGTCCGCTGGTGACCAAGGTGCATGTGGAAGTCGGCAAGATGCGCGCCGAGGGCTGCGAGATCATCATGATCGGGCACAAGGGCCATCCCGAAGTCGAGGGCACCATGGGGCAGGCCGAAGGCGGCATGTTGCTGGTCGAGTCCGCCGAAGATGTGGTCAAGCTGCAGGTGGCCGACCCCGGGCGGCTCGCCTTCGTGACCCAGACCACGCTATCGGTCGACGAGACGCTGGAGATCGTCGCTGCGCTCAAGACGCGCTTCCCGCTCATCCGCGAGCCCAAGAAGCAGGACATCTGCTACGCCACCCAGAACCGCCAGGATGCCGTCAAGTTCATGGCGCCGCAGGTGGAGGTGGTGATCGTGGTGGGCAGTCCCAACAGCTCGAACTCCAACCGCTTGCGCGAGCTCGCCGAACGCCTCGGCGTGCCGGCCTACATGATCGATTCGCCGGATCAGCTGCGCGCGGAGTGGGTGGCGGGCAAGCGCCGCATCGGGCTGACTGCCGGCGCGTCCGCACCGGAGGCGCTGGCGCAGTCCATCGTCGAGCGCCTGCGCCTGCTGGGGGTGCGCAACGTGCGTGCGCTGGATGGCATCGAAGAGAAGATGTCGTTCCCCCTGCCGCGTGGCCTGCAGCAAGTCACTCCCGCCTGATTCCCCGCTGATTCCGTAGCGGCCGGCGGCTGTCTCATGACGCTGCCGGCACCGGCTGGCGCGGACCTTATTTTCCAGATTGGTGCATCGTCCCCGCGCCGGCCCCCGGCCGGGGCCGCAGCGCGCCCGCTGCGGCTGGCGCTCACCTTGCTTCCCACTTTCCCGTCCACGCCCGGCCTCGCGCTCTGCCCAAGCGTTGCAGGCAGGCCCGGCGCAATCCAGTCCAGGCTGGTGCAACTGGTTGCCGCCTGCTTCGCACCACTCCATTGCCACGGTTGCACCAATATATCGCATCGATATATAGCCTGGTATTCCTTGGATAATGCGCATGCCCGCCGCCGCGGCCCTTGTACCTGTCTGCACTAAAAGACAACCAAGGGAAATCCCTGTAATTGGGGATTTCCCTATTATGGTGCTGGCGTGCTCGCTCGTTGTATATGAATGAGGCGGTTCATATTAAATGAAACACCTATTTAATACGGTGCCTGACCGAGTGACGCAAACGCTGCAAAAGTGGCCTCTACCCTACGGTAGGCACGAATCTTGTTAGTATCAACGGCTAGCCTCCATGTAGGCGGGAATTGCCCCAATTTGTGCATTGGGGAAATTCCCTAGCTCATTTGGCGGGTTAATCCTTCAGGTTGTTGCGTCGCATATTGCATCCGTATAAAAAGGGAATACAATTCGCGCGTTTCAAATTGAAACTAAACTAAGGCGGTTCAGGGGAAACGTCCGGGGGGCGTTGGTTTACCCTGATCATGTGAATCCTAGGAGATCACTCATGCAAATCACGTTTGCCAAGATTCTGCCGATCGCAGCCGCAGTGGCGCTGGTTACTGCTTGCGGCAAGAAAGAAGAAAAGCCGGCCGAGCCGGCAGCGTCGGCGCCTGCCGCGGCAGCGCCCGCAGCCGGTGGCGGCGAAGTTGTAGTCAAGATCGGCCACGCGGCACCGCTCACCGGCGGTATCGCTCACCTTGGCAAGGACAACGAAAACGGCGCTCGCCTGGCCGTGGAAGAAGTCAACAAGGCCGGCCTGGAAGTCAACGGCAAGAAGGTCAAGCTCGAACTGGTCGGCGAAGACGACGCGGGCGACCCCAAGACCGGCACCGCCGTGGCGCAGAAGCTGGTGGACGCGAAGGTCGTGGCCGTGGTCGGTCACCTGAATTCGGGCGTATCGATCCCGGCCTCCAAGATCTATAGCGATGCCGGCATCGTGCAGATCTCGCCGTCGTCGACCAACCCCGACTACACCAAGCAAGGGTTCAAGACGACCTTCCGCGTGGTCGCCACCGATGCCCAGCAGGGTCCGGCACTGGCCAACTACGCCACCAAGAGCCTGCACGCCAAGAGCGTGGCCATCGTTGACGATGCCACCGCCTACGGCAAGGGCCTGGCCGACGAGTTCGAGAAGACCGCCAAGGCTTCCGGCGTGAACGTGGTGGCGCGTGAAGCCACCAACGACAAGGCCACCGACTTCAAGGCCATTCTGACCAAGATCAAGGGCAAGAAGCCCGACGTGATCATGTACGGCGGCATGGACGCCACCGGCGGCCCGTTCGCCAAGCAGGCCAAGGAACTCGGCATCACTTCCAAGATCGTTGGCGGCGATGGCGTGTGTACCGACAAGGTGGCCGAGCTGGCCGGCGATGCCGTGCAAAACATCATCTGCTCGGAAGCTGGCCTGGCACTGTCGAAGATGGAACAGGGCGCGGATTTCGACAAGCGCTACCAGGCTCGCTTCAATGCGCCGGTGCAGATCTATGCACCGTTCACCTATGACGCCGTGATGGTCATCGTCGACGCCATGAAGCGCGCCAACTCGACCGAACCGGCGGCCATCCTGGTCGAGATGCCCAAGACGAACTACAAGGGCCTGATCGGCAACATCGCCTTCGATGAAAAGGGCGACATGAAGGAGGGCACCATCACGCTGTACGAGTACAAGGACAAGAAGAAGACCGTCCTTGACGTCGTGAAGATGTAATCCGGGCTTACCGGCCCATCCGAACGGCACCGCGAGTATGTTGCGGTGCCGTTTTTTTAGCCTTGCCTTACATGCAGCATCCTTACCATGGGTGGAGTAGGCAGGCCGCTTACCAGCAAACAACCGCACTACCAAGCCACCCACATATCAACGTCCCCCCGGCATCCACACCATGTCGAGGGAAATTGGACGGAAGCAAGGAGTTTTCATGGATATCCTTATCCAGCAGATCGTGAACGGTCTCGTGCTCGGCAGCATCTATGCGCTGATCGCACTCGGCTACACCATGGTCTACGGCATTCTCGGGATCATCAACTTCGCCCACGGCGACGTCCTGATGATCGGCGCACTGACCGCTTTGACTGCTATCCTGGGATTGCAGAAATTTGCCCCCGGGCTACCCGAATGGCTCACGCTGGTGATCGCGACGCTGATCGCCATGCCGGTCTGCGCCGTGCTGGCGTACACCATCGAGCGGGTGGCCTACCGGCCGTTGCGCAACGCGCCACGACTGGCCCCGCTGATCACCGCCATTGGCGTTTCCATCATCCTGCAGACCGTGGCGATGATGATCTGGTCGCGTAACCCCCTTACCTTCCCGCAACTGCTGCCCTCGGAGCCGATCGATATCGGTGCCACCGGCGCGACCATCACGGGCAAGGAAATCGTCATCATCGGCATGGCGCTGATGGTGATGGCGGGCCTGCTGACCCTCGTCAACCGCACCAAGCTCGGCCGCGCCATGCGCGCCACCGCCGAGAACCAGAAGGTGGCGGGGCTGATGGGCGTGAACCCGAACTTCGTGATCTCGGCCACCTTCATGATCGGCGCCGCGCTGGCAGCGCTGGCCGGCGTGATGATGGCCACCAACTACGGCAATGCCCACTTCTACATGGGCTTCATCCCGGGCCTGAAGGCGTTCACCGCCGCAGTGCTGGGCGGCATCGGCAACCTCGCCGGCGCCATGGTCGGCGGCATGCTGCTGGGCCTGATCGAAGCGCTGGGTGCCGGCTATATCGGCGATCTCACTGGCGGCGTATTTGGCTCCAACTACCAGGACGTGTTCGCCTTCATCGTGCTGATCATCGTCCTTGTCTTCCGTCCGTCCGGCATCATGGGCGAGCGGGTTTCCGAACGCGCCTAAGGAGAGAGAATCCATGAATACCCCGATTCCATCCCCGGCGGTGCCGGCAGCGCCGCTGACCAAGACGCCGGCCAAGACCATGGCCGCGTTGCTCGGCTTCCTGGTGATCGCCCTGTGCGCGCCGTTCCTGGTGCAGACGCTCGGTGGCAACTACTGGGTCCGCGTGCTTGATTTCGCGCTGATCTACATCATGCTGGCGCTTGGCCTGAACATCGTGGTGGGCTTTGCCGGCCTGCTCGACCTGGGCTACATCGCTTTCTATGCCGTAGGGGCGTACCTGATGGCCTTGCTGGGCTCGCCCCACCTGGCCAACCAGTTTGAGTGGATCCACCAGCTTTTCCCGCATGGCCTGCACCTCTCCATGTGGTTCGTGCTGCCGCTGGCCATAATGGTGGCGGCAACCTTTGGCGTGTTGCTCGGCGCGCCAACGCTCAAGCTGCGTGGCGATTACCTTGCCATCGTGACCCTGGGCTTCGGCGAAATCATCCGCATCTTCCTGAACAACCTTGACCGCCCGCTCAACATCACCAATGGCCCGAAGGGGATCACGGCGGTGGATCCGGTCCACATCTTCGGCTTCAATTTTTCCAAGTCTCACGAGATCTTCGGGCTGAAGTTCACGCCGGTGTTCATGTACTACTACCTGCTGGTGGTGCTGGTGATCGCCATCGTGTTCATCTGCCTGCGGCTGCAGAATTCGCGGATCGGCCGCGCCTTCGTGGCCATCCGCGAAGACGAGATCGCCGCCAAGGCGATGGGCATCAACACCCGCAACATCAAGCTGCTGGCCTTCGCCATGGGCGCGTCGTTTGGCGGCGCGTCGGGCGCGGTGTTCGGCGCCTTCCAGGGCTTTGTCTCGCCTGAGTCGTTCGTGCTGTGGGAGTCCATCTACATCCTCGCCATCGTGGTGCTGGGTGGCATGGGCCACATCCCCGGCGTGATCCTCGGCGGTATCTTGCTGGTGGGTTTCCAGGAAATGCTGCGCGCCGTGGCGGAGCCGGCGCAGAACATGCTCTTCGGCCATACCATCGTCGACGCCGAAGTGCTGCGCCAGCTGCTGTTCGGGCTGGCCCTGGTTGGCGTGATGCTGTATCGCCCGGCTGGCTTGTGGCCGTCGCCGCGCAAGGAAGACCGGCCGGTGATCCGCCGCCCGGGTAGCGTTGGCCGTTTCTGACCCGGAGGACATCATGAGCAACGAGAATTTCCTCCTGTCCGTACAGGGGGTCAACAAGCGATTCGGCGGACTGCAGGCTTTGTCCGACGTGGGCCTGCAGATCAATCCGGGCGAAATCTACGGCCTGATCGGTCCCAACGGGGCCGGCAAGACCACCTTCTTCAACGTGATCACCGGCCTGTACACACCGGATTCCGGCGAGTTCGTGCTGGGCGGAAAGCCCTACCAGCCCACCGCCGTACACGAAGTCGCCAAGGCAGGCATTGCCCGCACCTTCCAGAACATCCGGCTGTTCGGCGAGATGACCGCGCTGGAAAACGTGATGGTGGGGCGCCATGTGCGCACCAAGGCGGGCCTGCTCGGCGCGGTATTCCGTCCGCCCTCGGTGCGGCGCGAAGAAGAGTCGGTGGAAGACTGGGCGCACGACCTGCTGGAGTATGTCGGCATCGGCAAGTACGCCCACTTTACCTCGCGCAACCTTTCCTACGGCCATCAGCGCCGCCTGGAAATCGCGCGGGCGCTCGCCACCGAGCCCAAGCTGCTGGCGCTGGACGAACCCGCCGCCGGCATGAACGCAACCGAAAAAGTGGAACTGCGTGGCCTGCTCGACAAGATCCGCGCCGATGGCAAGACCATCCTGCTGATCGAGCACGACGTAAAGCTGGTGATGGGCCTGTGCAACCGGCTGACCGTGCTCGACTACGGCAAGGTCATCGCGCAGGGCCTGCCGCACGAAGTTCAGAGCAATCCAGCGGTGATCGAGGCTTACCTCGGTACCCCGGCGCACTGACGGGGGAAACAGACAATGAAACAAACGCTACTGAAGATATCCGGCCTGAAGGTCGCTTACGGCGGCATCCAGGCGGTCAAGGGCATCGACCTCGAGATCCGGGAAGGCGAGCTGGTCACGTTGATCGGCGCCAACGGCGCCGGCAAAACCACCACCATGAAGGCCATCACCGGCCTGCAGGGCTGGGCCGGCGGCGATGTGGAGTACATGGGCAAGTCCATCAAGGGCGTGCCCAGCTACACGCTGCTCAAGCAAGGCCTGGCGATGGTGCCGGAAGGGCGCGGCGTGTTCGCGCGCATGACCATCACCGAGAACCTGCAGATGGGCGCCTACACGCGCGTCGACGAGGCCGGCATCAAGGCCGACATCGACCGCATGTTCGGCGTCTTCCCGCGCCTGAAAGAGCGTGCCAACCAGCTGGCGGGCACCATGTCGGGCGGCGAACAGCAAATGCTGGCCATGGCGCGCGCGCTGATGAGCCAGCCCAAGCTGCTGCTGCTCGATGAGCCATCGATGGGGCTGTCGCCGATCATGGTCGCGAAGATTTTCGAGGTGGTGCGCGACGTCTCCGCGCTGGGCGTGACCGTGCTGCTGGTGGAGCAGAACGCGCGGCTGGCGCTGCAGGCTGCGCACCGCGGCTATGTGATGGAATCCGGCCTGGTCACCATGAGCGGCGACGCCAAGGAGATGCTGGACGATCCGAAGGTGCGCGCGGCGTATCTGGGCGAGTGATGCTGCCCGTTTAATCCGCGTGTTTGCAAAAAAGGCCCCGCAACTGCTTGCGGGGCCTTTTTCTTTACGTGTGACCCGGCGATGGGCCGGGCTCCAGATGAGACTCAGGCCAGCTTCTTCAGCAGCGTGCGCAGCTTGCCGATCATCAGGTCGATCTCTTCCGTGGTCACGTTCAGCGCGGGCATGAAGCGCAGCAGGTTGGGGCGCGGCGAGTTCAGCAGCAGGCCTTCCGGCTGCATGTCGCGCGCTTCTTCCACCAGCTGCGGGCCGATGTCCTTGTCGAGCACCAGCGCGCGCAGCAGGCCTTCGCCGCGTTCGCCGCCCAGGCCGAACTCGGACGACAGTGCCAGCAATTGCTCGCGCAGGTAAGCCCCTTTTTCCTGCACGCTTTGCAGGAAGCCGGGCGCGGTCAATTGCGTCATCACGGCGCTGCCAACTGCCGTCATCACCGGGTTGCCGTTGTAGGTGCCGCCCTGGTCGCCGGCCTCGAAGCTGGCCACTTCAGCCTTGCACAGCAGCGCCGCCAGCGGCACGCCGCCGCCGATACCCTTGCCCAGCGTCATGATGTCCGGCTCCACGCCCGACAGCTCATAGGCGAACATCGTGCCGCAGCGCCCGCAGCCGGTCTGCACTTCGTCGACGATGAACAGCAGCTTGTGCTTGTCGGCCAGCTTGCGCAGGCCTTGCATGAATTCGCGCGAGGCGGGGATCACGCCGCCTTCGCCCTGCACTGGCTCCAGCATGATCGCCACGGTCTTGTCGTTGATCAGCTTTTCCACCGATGCCAGGTCGTTCAAGTCGGCCTTGGGGAAGCCGGGCACCTGGGGCGCGAAGATGGTGTCCCAGCCGGCCTTGCCCGACGCGCTCATGGTGGCGAGCGTGCGGCCGTGGAAGCTGTGGTCCATGGTGATGATCTCGAACGCGCCGTTCTTGTGCTTGCGGCCCCATTTGCGCGCCAGCTTGATCGCGCCTTCGTTGGCCTCGGCGCCGCTGTTGGCAAAGAAGACCTTGTCGAAGCAGCTGCTGTCGGTGAGCTGCTTGGCCAGCTTGAGCATGGGCTCGTTGTAGAACGCCGGGCTCGGGTTGAACAGCTTTTGCGACTGCGCCACCAGCGCGTCGATCATGCCCTGGTTGGAGTGCCCCAGGCAGTTGACCGCCCAGCCTTGCACGAAGTCCAGGTATCGCTTGCCGTTATGGTCCGTGAGCCACGAGCCCTTGCCTTCGGTAAAGACGAGCTCGGGCCGGTTGGTGATGTACATCAGGGATTGGACGGGGTACTCAGCAAATGCCATGGCGGACTCCAGGGGTCGGCGTGAAACAGGGGAGAGGAGAGCGGAAAAACAAAAAGCCACGGGGGTTGCCCGTGGCTTGTCGACCTGAACAGATGCTATGGACGGTCAGCCGCGAGGCACCCCGGTGGGGAGCAACGTACGGTAGCTGCGTCGATTGATAGCGTAGTTCATGGCGGCCAATATAAGGCGCATGCGCCCGGCTGTCAAAACGAATTTTGGTCAGGCCGGGCATTGTTGCAGCGTGGGGACGGACCGGGTGGCGTTCAGGCCGCCGGTGCCGTCGCCGCGGGGGCCGGGTGCATATCGGCCTCCGAGGTGAACGAGTCGGCGAAGAAGGCGTCTTCGTGCAGGTCGCAGCGCAGGGAAAAGTCCTTGCGCGCGGCATTGATCATCACCGGCGCGCCGCAGGCGTAGACCTCGAAGCCGGACAGGTCCGGGTGGTCTTCCATCACGGCTTCGTGGACGAAGCCCGTGCGGGCGTCCCAGTCGTCGCTGGCCTGCGCGTCGGAGATCACCGGCACGTAGCGGAAGTTGGGCAGATCGCGCGCCCATTGTTCGCACAGCGTGTGCATATAGAGGTCGCGCGGGCGGCGGCCGCCCCAGTACAGCGTCATCGGGCGGGTGATGCCGGTGTAGACCGCATGCTCGACGATGGCCTTGATCGGCGCGAAGCCGGTGCCGGAGGCCAGCAGGATGATGGGCTTGTCGGAATCCTCGCGCAGGAAGAAGCTGCCCAGCGGACCTTCGAAACGCAGGATGTCGCGCTCCTTCATGGCCGGCTGGCCGTCCTTCGCGCCGAACACGTAGTCGGTGAAGGTGCCGCCCGGCATATGGCGGATATGCAGCTCGATCGGGCCTTCCTGGTGGGGGGGCGTGGCGATCGAGTAGCTGCGGCGCTTGCCGTCGCGCAGCAGGAATTCGACGTACTGGCCGGCCAGGAACTGCATGCGCTCGGTGGCGGGCAGCTGCAGGCGCGCGACGACGACGTCTTCGGCCACGCGCTCCATCGAGGCGACGCGGCACGGGATCTTCTTGATGGGAATATCGCCGGCGCCCTGCACCTCGCGGCATTCGATGGTGACGTCCGAGGTGGCCGTGGCGCAGCAGAACAGCGCGCGGCCCTCGGTTTTCTCCTGCGCGGAAAGCGCGGATGCGGCATGATCGCCCTGGACGATGCCGCCGGCGGTGACACGGCCCTTGCAGGATCCGCACGCGCCGTTCTTGCAGCCGTAGGGCAGGCCGATGCTGTGGCGCAGGGCCGCGCTGAGGATGGTTTCGTCCGCGGCCGCTTCGAACTGGCGGCCGCTGGGCATGACGGTAACTTGATAAGCCATGATCACTCTATGAGCAAAAATCTGTCGCGACGCCGCCTGGGTCGCCCGCGCCTTCTCATCGTCGGCTGTGGGGATGTGGGCACACGTTGCCTGCGTATTCTGTCGACGCGCTGGCGCGTCTTTGCCGTCACTTCGCAGCCGTCCCGCCGCACTGTATTGCGGGACGACGGCGCGGTGCCGCTGGTAGCCGACCTGGACCGGCCCGCCACGCTTGCGCGCCTTGCCGGCCTGGCCGACAAGGTGCTCCACCTGGCGCCGCCACCCGCACGCGGCGAGGGCGATCCGCGCACGCTGGCGCTGTTGCGCGCATTGCGGCGGGGTGCCTGGCGGCGGTCTCCCGCGCGGGCTGGCGGATGGTCTGCCAAGCCCGACATTCTACCCGAGCGGGGCGGCAGGGGGGCCGCGGCAAGCCCAGCGCGGCCTGCCTTTGTCTACGCCAGCACCTCCGGCGTGTACGGCGACCGCGGCGGGGCCCGGCTGGCGGAATCGCACCCGGTGCGCCCGCAAACCGCGCGCGCGCGGCGCCGCGTGGCGGCCGAGCGCGCCGTGCGGGACTTCGGCCGCCACGCCGGCTGGCGCAGCTCGATCGTGCGCATCCCCGGCATCTATGCCGAGGACAGGCTGCCGCTGGCCCGCCTGACCAAAGGCACGCCGGCGCTGGCGCCGCAGGACGATGTCTATACCAACCACATCCATGCCTTCGACCTGGCTCGCACCATGGTGGCGGCGCTGTTCCGCGGCCGGCCCCAGCGGGTGGTGCACGCCAGCGACGATTCCGAGATGCGTATGGCTGACTATTTCGACCTGGTGGCCGACCGCCGGGGCCTGCCGCGCCCGCCGCGCCTGAGCCGCGCGCAGTTGCGCGAGGCGGTGGAGCCCACCTTGCTCAGCTTCATGAGCGAATCGCGGCGGCTGGAAAATGCCCGCCTCAAACGCGAGCTGCGCCTGCGCCTGCGTTATCCCACCGTGGCGTCGTTCTTCGACGCCTGAACGAAGCCGGGGCTGCGGCCCCGCGCGTCTCTCCGTCCGGTGCGATGCCTCCGGCACTTCCGCGGACGTTGCCTTCGAAGCCACTGTGGCACGTCGTTTGCATAGAGGTTGCCGCTCGATCCTGTATAGACAGCAAGTGATGTCCCGTTGACGGAAAGACACCGCTTTGGTGCGCCCGGTGTGCCTTATCCAGGTACTTGCGCCCTGCGAGAGTGCGCCCGGCGCATGACGCGGAGTAGTGTTTTCCCTAGGTGTGTGGCCGATGCGCGGCCTGCCGCGCATCAAGTGCCGGCAACGCCAATTCCGCCTGCCGCCTCGGGTTAACTACTGCATTGACTTGTATATACAGGGTTGCTAAATTGCCTGGCAAATGACCGGTGCCGCAAGTACGGCGCCGCCCGAGCCGGGCGATCCGGCCGCCGCCAATGCCGGCGCGGCCCCGTTCGCATCACACCAAAGGAGCCAGGAAGATGGGATTTCGTATCCGTAGCGGTAAGTCGCTAGCCGCCGCCGTTGCAGCAGTCGCCACGCTGGGTGCCGCCGGCGCCGCCCAGGCGCAAGCCACCCAGGTCACGCTGGGCATGAGCGGGTGGACTGGTTTCGCGCCGCTGACGCTGGCCGACAAGGCCGGCATCTTCAAGAAGCACGGTGTCGACGTCGACATCAAGATGATTCCGCAGAAGGACCGTCACCTGGCGCTCGCCTCCGGCGCGATCCAGTGCGCGGCCACCACGGTCGAGACCCACGTGGCCTGGAACGCCAACGGCGTGCCCATCACCCAGATCGTGCAGCTGGACAAGTCCTACGGTGCCGACGGCCTGGCCGTGCGCGGCGACGTCAAGGGCTTCGCCGACCTCAAGGGCAAGACCGTCGGCGTGGATGCGCCGGGCACCGCGCCGTACTTCGGCCTGGCCTGGATGCTCAAGAAGAACGGCATGACCCTGAAGGACGTCAAGACCACCACGCTGTCGCCGCAGGCGGCCGCGCAGGCCTTTATCTCCGGCCAGAACGATGCCGCGATGACGTATGAGCCGTACCTGTCGTCCGTGCGCCAGAACCCGGACAAGGGCAAGATCCTCGCCACCACGCTCGACTACCCGATGGTGATGGACACCCTGGGCTGCGCGCCCAAGTGGCTCAAGGACAATCCCAAGGCCGCGCAAGCGCTGGTGGACAGCTACTTCGAAGCGCTCGACATGATCAAGCAGGACCCGGCCAAGGCCAACGACATCATGGGCGCGGCGGTCAAGCAAAGCGGCGAGCAGTTCGCCAAGTCGTCCGCCTACCTGCGCTGGCAGGATCGCGAAGCCAACCGCAAGTTCTTCGGCGGCGAGCTGGCCAGCTTCAGCAAGGAAGCGGCGCAGGTGCTGCTGGAAATCGGCGTGATCCGCCAGGTGCCGGACGTTACGGCCCTGTATGACGCGCGCTTTATCAAGTAACGAGGTTGGTGCCATGACGCAGGTTCACATTGGTTCGCCCGCAGGGAATCCAGCTACAAAGCCCGCTCACGCCGCGGCGAGTCCGGCGGCCGCGCGCCGCCATCCGTGGCTCGCGCCGCTGACACCGGTCTCGCAGCAGGCGCGCTGGGTGCTGGGGCTGGGGTTCTTCGTGCTCTTCTTCGGCGTGTGGGCGGCGGTGACTCTCGGCGGCATGGTGCCGCGCACCTTCCTGGCCGATCCGATGACCATGGCGCGCGAAGGCGTGCTGCTGTTCACCGAGTACAACTTTATCGGCGACATCGGCATGACCGTGTGGCGCGTGCTGGGCGGCTTCGTGCTGGCCGCCGCGCTGGCTGTGCCGCTGGGCATCTTCATGGGCGCGTACAAGGCGGCGGAGGCGTTCTTCGAGCCCTTCGTCTCGTTTTGCCGCTACCTGCCGGCCTCGGCCTTCATCCCGTTGCTGATCCTGTGGGCCGGCATCGGCGAGGCGCAGAAGGTGCTGGTGATCTTTATCGGCTCCTTCTTCCAGATCGTGCTGATGGTGGCGGTGACGGTGGGCGGCGCGCGGCGCGACCTGGTGGAGGCGGCCTACACGCTGGGCGCCAACAGCAGCGGCATCGTGCGGCGCGTGCTGATTCCCGGCGCCGCGCCGGAGATCGCCGAGATCCTGCGCCTGGTGCTGGGCTGGGCCTGGACCTATGTCATCGTGGCCGAGCTGATCGGTTCGTCCTCCGGCATCGGCCACATGATCACCGACAGCCAGGCGCTGCTCAACACCGGGCAGATCATCTTCGGCATCATCGTGATCGGCTGTATCGGCCTGGTCTCCGACCTGGCTTTCAAGCTGGCCAACCAGCGCCTGTTCCCGTGGAGTTCGATCAAATGAGCGCGCTGTCCATCCAGCAGGTCTCCCGTACCTTCGTCAATCCGCGCGGCGGCCAGACCCTGGCCTTGCAGCCCACCGATTTCGAGGTGGCGGACAACGACTTCGTCACCATCCTCGGTCCCTCGGGCTGCGGCAAGTCCACGCTGCTGCGCATCGTCGCCGGGCTGGATACGCCCACCACCGGGCGGGTGCTGCTGGACGGCCAGGAAGTTACCGGCCCCGGCGCGGAGCGCGGTATGGTGTTCCAGTCGTACACGCTGTTCCCATGGCTGACCATCGAGCAGAACGTACGCTTCGGCCTGCGCGAGCGCGGCATGAGCGAGGCGGAGCAGCGCGAGCGCAGCGATTTCTTTATCCAGCGCGTGGGCCTGCGCGGCTTCGAGCACCATTTCCCCAAGCAGCTCTCGGGTGGCATGCAGCAGCGCACTGCCATTGCCCGGGCGCTTGCCAACGACCCCAAGATCCTGCTGCTGGACGAGCCGTTCGGCGCGCTCGACAACCAGACCCGCGTGCTGATGCAGGAACTGCTGCTGGGCATCTGGGAAGCCTCCCGCAAGACGGTGCTGTTCGTCACGCACGATATCGACGAGGCCATCTTCATGGCCAACCGCGTGGCGGTGTTCTCGGCGCGGCCCGGCCGCATCAAGCGCACCATCGATGTGGACTTCCCGCATCCGCGCCATTACACGATCAAGACCTCGCCGGAGTTCTCGGAACTCAAGGCGGTACTGACCGAGGAAATTCGCGCCGAGGCCATGGCCTCCGCCGAGCACTGAGTTCAAACCAAGCCATGAAAGCTGCCACCGCCAACCGCCGGGGTGTTCCCGATGCCACTCCCGCCGCGCTTTACCAGCAGGTGAAGGAGTACATCGCGCGCAATATCCAGAGCCGCGCGTGGCAGCCGGGCGACCGCGTGCCGTCCGAGCAGGAACTGGTGACCCGCTTCGGCGTGTCGCGCATGACGGTGAACCGCGCGCTGCGCGAGCTGGCCGAGCAGGGCAGGGTGGTCCGGGTCGCCGGCGTGGGCACGTTCGTGGCCGAGCACAAGCCGCAGTCGACGCTGCTCAGCGTGGTCAACCTGCAGGACGAGATCCGCATGCGTGGCCACGACTACGCCTGCGACGTCATGGTGGTGGAACGCGTGGCGGCCTCTATCGAAGTGGCCGCCGCGCTGGACCTGCGCACCGGCGAGTCGGTGTTCCACTCGGTGTGCGTGCACCGCGAGGACGGCGTGCCGGTGCAACTGGAAGACCGCTATGTCAACCCGCGCGTGGCGCCGGACTTTATCAACCAGGATTTCGTCGCGGTGAAGCCCGGCGAATACCTGCTGCGCCATGTACCTTACGACCAGATCGAGCACGTGGTCGACGCGATCGCCGCCACGCCCGAGCAGGCCGCGCAACTGGAAATGCCCGGCAGCCAGCCGTGCCTGTTGCTGACCCGCCGCACCTGGACCGGCGGCACGCCCGTTACCTTTGTACGTTGCCTGCACCCCGGCAACCGTTACCGCCTCGGCAGCCGATTCCGCGCCGATGGCAACCCGGCCTTCGGCTAAGCCCAGCCGTCCGCCGTTGATTTTTCAGATCCAACAGCCAACTCACGAAGCTAGCTGTATAGACAGGGACATACAAATGAGCGCCACCCAAGCCACCCAAGCCTCCCGCCCGCTGCTGACCTTGCAGCCCGGCTCCGTCACCCTGGCCGACCTGCGCCGCATCCATCGCGGCGAAGTGCGCCTGGCGATGGACGAATCCGCCTGGCCCGGCGTGCGCGCGTCCCAGGCTACCGTGCAGGACATCATCGACGCCGATGCCGTGGTCTACGGCATCAACACCGGTTTCGGCAAGCTGGCCCAGACGCGCATCCCGCACGACAAGCTGGCCGAGTTGCAGCGCAACCTGGTGCTGTCGCACAGCGTGGGCACCGGCGCCGACCTGGACAGCGACACCGTGCGCCTGATCCTGGCGATCAAGGCCGTGAGCCTGGCGCGCGGCCACTCGGGCATCCGCCCCGAGATCATCGAGGCACTGCTGGCGCTGGCCAACTCCGGCGTCACGCCCTGCATTCCCGCCAAAGGCTCGGTGGGCGCGTCGGGCGATCTCGCGCCGCTGGCGCATATGTCGTGCACGCTGATCGGCGTGGGCGATGTGATGATCGACGGCGTGCGCCGCCCGGCTGCCGAAGGCCTGGCCCATGCCGGGCTGGCACCGTTCACGCTCGGCCCCAAGGAAGGGCTGGCGCTGCTCAACGGCACCCAGGTTTCCACCGCGCTGGCGCTGGTCGGCCTGTTCGCCGCCGAGGACATCTTCGCCGCGGGACTGGTGGCGGGCGCGTTGTCGCTGGAAGCCATCAAGGGCTCGGTCAAGCCGTTCGACGCCCGCATCCACGCCGCGCGCGGCCAGGCCGGGCAGATCGCCGTGGCCGGCGCCGTGCGCGCGCTGCTCGACGGCAGCAAGATCGTGGATTCGCATGTGACCTGCGGCCGCGTGCAGGACCCGTATTCCATCCGCTGCCAGCCGCAGGTGATGGGCGCCTGCCTGGACAACCTGCAACATGCCGCGCGCGTGCTGCAGATCGAGGCCAATGCCGCGTCGGACAATCCGCTGGTGTTCCCGGAGCAAGGCGACGTGATCTCGGGCGGCAACTTCCACGCCGAGCCGGTGGCCTTCGCCGCCGACATCATCGCGCTTGCCATCGCCGAGATCGGCGCGATCTCCGAGCGCCGCCTCGCGCTGCTGCTCGATTCCGGCCTGTCCGGGCTGCCGCCGTTCCTGGTGCGCGACGGCGGTCTCAATTCCGGCTTCATGATCGCGCAGGTCACCGCCGCCGCGCTGGCGTCCGAGAACAAGTCGCTGGCACACCCTGCCAGCGTGGACAGCTTGCCGACTTCCGCCAACCAGGAGGACCATGTGTCGATGGCCACCTACGGCGCGCGCCGCCTGGGCGATATGGCGGAGAACACCGCCGTGGTGGTCGGCATCGAAGCCATGGCCGCCGCGCAGGGCATCGAGTTCCATCGCCCGCTGGAATCCTCGCCGCTGATCGAGATCGAGATCGCGCGCATTCGCGAGCGCGTGGCCTTCGTGGAAGGCGACCGCTACTTCGCGCCGGATATCGAGGCGATGAAGCAGTGGGTGAAGCAAGGCGACGCGGGTGCTGGCTGGCCCGAGTCGGTGCGCCAGGTGCTGCCGTCGCAGGCCGGCGTGGCTTGATGCGCGCGCAAAGTCCCAAACGCAGGCCGAACCGCTGAACTGAACACGCAGGAGAACCCCACATGAACGCCAACGAACACCAATTCACCAAAGCGGCACCCCTGCGCGGCCGGCGCGAAATCCGCGCGCCGCGCGGCACCGAGCTGCACTGCAAGAACTGGCTGATCGAAGCCGCCTACCGCATGATCCAGAACAACCTCGATCCCGACGTGGCCGAGCGCCCGCAGGACCTCGTGGTGTACGGCGGCATCGGCAAGGCGGCGCGCAACTGGGAATGCTTCGACGCCATCCTCGACAGCCTGCGCAACCTGGGTGAAGAGGAATCGCTGCTGGTCCAGTCGGGCAAGCCGGTGGGCGTGTTCCGCACCCACGCGGACGCGCCGCGCGTGCTGATCGCCAACTCCAACCTGGTGCCGCACTGGGCCACCTGGGACAAGTTCAATGAGCTGGATCGCGCCGGCCTGATGATGTACGGCCAGATGACCGCCGGCTCGTGGATCTATATCGGCACGCAAGGCATCGTGCAGGGCACCTTCGAGACCTTCGTCGAAGCCGGCCGCCAGCACTACAACAACGATCTCTCCGGCAAATGGATCCTCACCGCCGGCTTGGGCGGCATGGGCGGCGCGCAGACGCTGGCCGGCGTGCTGGCCGGCGCTTGCGTGCTGGCGATCGAATGCCAGGAGTCGCGCATCGACTTCCGCCTGCGCACGCGCTACGTCGACAAGAAGGCGACCACCATCGACGAAGCCCTGGCCATGATTGAAGAGGCCACGCGCAACAAGCAGGCCATCTCGGTCGGGCTGCTCGGCAACGCCGCCGAGATCATGCCGGAACTGGTGAAGCGCGCGCAGGCCGGCGGCATGCGCCCGGACATCGTCACGGACCAGACCTCGGCGCACGACCTGGTCAACGGCTACCTGCCGGCGGGCTGGACCGTGGCGCAGTGGGAAGCCGCGCGCACGGCCGATCCGAAGTCGGTCGAGGCAGCGGCCAGGACCTCCATCGTCAAGCACGTGCAGGCCATGCTGGCCTTCCAGCAGATGGGCGTGCCCACGCTGGACTACGGAAATAACATCCGTCAGGTCGCCTTTGACGAAGGCGTGGCCAATGCCTTCGATTTCCCGGGGTTTGTGCCCGCGTATATCCGCCCGCTGTTCTGCCGCGGCAAAGGCCCGTTCCGTTGGGTCGCGCTGTCGGGCGACCCCGAGGACATCTACAAGACCGATGCCAAGATGAAGGAGCTGTTCCCCGAGGACCATCACCTGCACCGCTGGCTCGACATGGCGCGCGACCGCATCGCCTTCCAGGGCCTGCCCGCGCGCATCTGCTGGGTGGGGCTGGACGAGCGCCACCGCGCCGGCCTGGCCTTCAACGAGATGGTGAAGAACGGCGAGCTGAAGGCGCCCGTGGTGATCGGCCGCGACCACCTTGACTGCGGCTCGGTCGCCAGCCCCAACCGCGAGACCGAAGCCATGCGCGACGGCTCCGATGCTGTGTCCGACTGGCCGCTGCTCAACGCGCTGCTCAACACGGCGGGCGGCGCCACCTGGGTCAGCCTGCATCACGGCGGCGGCGTGGGCATGGGCTTCTCGCAGCATTCCGGTGTGGTGATCGTCTGCGATGGCACCGACGCCGCGGCGAAACGTATCGAACGCGTGCTTTGGAACGACCCGGCCACCGGCGTGATGCGCCATGCCGATGCCGGCTACGAAAGCGCCATCGAATGCGCGCACGAGAAGGGCCTGAACCTGCCGATGGTGCCACAGGCGGCAGGGGCATGAGCGACGCAATGGAAGGCCTGCGCGGCCTGCAGCACTTCTCGCTCGGCGCCCTGCCTGCGCAGCCCTGGAAAAACGGCGGCGGCGTCACGCGCGAGATCGCGGCGTGGCCGCCGGGCGCCGGCATGGACGCCTTCCAGTGGCGCGTGAGCGTGGCCGACATCGCCGCCGATGGCCCGTTTTCCGCCTTCCCCGGCATCGACCGCCAGATCGCGCTGCTCGACGGCGCGGGCGTTCGCTTGCTGGCGGACGATGGCAGCTTCGACCATCGCCTGGATACCGTGGGCGAGCCGTTCGCCTTTGCCGGCGAGCGCGGCGTGCAGGCGACACTGCTGGATGGCGCCACGCGCGACTTCAATGTGATGACGCGGCGCGGCGCCTGCCGCGCGAGCATCGTAGCGGCGCGCCGCGAATTCACGATTCCCCCCGGCGCGCATGTCGTGCTGCTGTTTGTCATTGAGGGTGCATGGCGCCACGGCACCGCCGGCCAAGGCGGGCAGGCCGTGCTGGCGAGCGACGACGGCATGTTGTTCGCCGAAGGCGTGGCGGCGCCGTATCGCCTGCAGGCGATGTCCGAGCCCGCGCTCTGCCTGTGCGTCACCCTGGAAATGGAGAACCTGTAATGAACCTGACCCCGGCGCAGGCCGCCGCTTCCCCTTCGTCCGCCGACGGCGTCTGGCATCGCTGCCACCTGCTGCCCGACGGCGATCCCGCCAGGGCGATCCGCGACGCGGCACTGGTCGTGCAGCAAGGCCGCATTGCCTGGCTGGGCCCGTTGACCGAACTGCCGCGGGACTACGCCGCGCTGCCGCGCCTCGATGCGGGCAATGCGTGGATCACGCCGGGCCTGGTCGACTGCCACACCCACCTGGTGTACGGCGGCCAGCGCGCCGATGAATTCGCCATGCGCCTGGCTGGCGCCGGCTACGAAGAAATCGCCCGCGCCGGCGGCGGCATCGTGTCCACCGTGCGCGCCACGCGCGCCGCCGACGAGGACACGTTGTTCGCGCTGGCCGCCGCGCGCCTCGCGCCGCTGCTGGCCGAGGGCGTGACCACGCTGGAGATCAAGTCCGGCTATGGCCTTGACATGGCCAGCGAGCGCAAGCAGTTGCGCGTGGCACGCCGCCTCGCCGAAGCCTTCGGCGTAACGGTGCACACCACGTTCCTCGGCGCGCACGCGCTGCCGCCGGAATACGCGGGCCGCGCCGACGACTACATCGCGCTGGTATGCGACACCATGATGCCCGCGCTGGCCGAGGAAGGCCTGGTCGATGCCGTCGATGCCTTCTGCGAATCCGTCGGCTTCAGCCTGGCGCAGACCGAGCGCGTCTTCCAGGCGGCCGAGCGCCTTGGCCTGCGAGTCAAGCTGCACGCCGAGCAACTCAGCAACCTGGGGGGCAGTGCGCTGGCAGCGCGCCACCATGCGCTGTCGGCCGATCACCTGGAGCATCTCGACGAAGCTGGCGTGATGGCGATGGCCGAGTCCGGCACGGTGGCGGTCCTGCTGCCGGGCGCCTATTATTTCCTGCGTGACACCACGCTGCCGCCGATCGGATTGCTGCGCCGGCATGGCGTGCCGATGGCCATTTCCACCGATCACAATCCCGGTACCTCGCCCGTCACTTCTCTGCTGCTGATGATGAATATGGCGTGCACCCTCTTCAGGCTGACCGTGCCCGAAGTCCTGGCGGGCGTCACCACGCACGCCGCGCGCGCGCTGGGCGCGGCGGACCGCCACGGCTTGCTGGCTGCCGGACGCGCGGCCGATTTCGTCCTGTGGCAAGTCGACTCGCCGGCGGAACTGGCTTACTGGTTCGGCCGTAACCCGGCCGCCGCCGTGGTGCGGCAGGGCAAGGTCTATCCCGCTGCCGCGCCGGCGCAAGGAGCGCAGCCATGAGCGCCGGCAGCCTGTTTGCCGCGCAGGCCTTGCTGCCCACGGGCTGGGCCAGCGATGTCCTGCTGGCCTGGGACGATGCCGGCGCCTTTACCACGGTGCAGGCCGGCGCGGTGCCGGCGGCGGATGTGCCGCGCGCCGCCGGTCCCCTGCTGCCGGGCATGCCCAACCTGCATTCGCATGCCTTCCAGCGCGGCTTTGCCGGCCTGACCGAATACCGCAGCGAGACGCTGGCGGATGGCCAGGAGAGCGACTCTTTCTGGAGCTGGCGCAAGCTGATGTACCGCTTTGCGCTGCGGCTCTCGCCCGATACGCTCGAAGCCATCGCCACGCAGCTCTATATCGAGATGCTGCGCGCCGGATACACCAGTGTGTGCGAATTCCACTACGTGCACCACGACCCGGACGGCAAGCCCTACGCCGATCCCGCCGAGATGTCGCTGCGCCTGCTGCGGGCCGCGCAAAACGCCGGCATCGGCATCACGCTGCTGCCGGTGCTGTACCAGACCGCCGGCTTCGGCGGCAAGCCCGCGCTCGCCGAGCAGCGCCGTTTCCTGCACGAAACCGACGCCATGCTCGCCTTGCTCGGCCGCCTGGCCCCGCAGTGCCACGGCCAGGCGCGGCTCGGGCTGGCGCCGCACTCGCTGCGCGCGGTGCCGCCGCAAAGCCTTGCCGATGCCGTGGCAGGCCTGCACGCGCTGGATGCGCAGGCGCCCGTGCATATCCATATCGCCGAGCAGCAGCGCGAAGTGGACGAGTGCATCACGCTCACGGGCACGCGCCCGGTAGCGTGGCTGCTCGACCACGCCGAGGTGGACGCGCGCTGGTGCCTGGTGCACGCCACCCACCTGGACTGGGACGAGCGGCGGCGCCTCGCGCACAGCGGCGCGGTGGCCGGCATCTGTCCCACCACCGAGGCCAACCTTGGCGACGGCGTGTTCGATGCCGCGCCCTACCTGGGGCAGGGCGGCGTCTGGGGCATCGGCTCGGACAGCCATGCCAGCGTGAGCGTGGCGGAGGAACTGCGGCTGTTCGAGTACGGCCAGCGCCTCGCGCTGCAAAAACGCAATGTGCTGGCGTCGGACGCGCACAAGCAGGTGGCCGATCGTCTCTACCTCGACGCCGCCGCCGGCGGTGCGCGCGCCTCGGGCCGGCCCATCGGCGCGCTGGCGCCCGGACAGCAGGCGGATTTCGTGGTGCTCGACGGCGCGCATCCGGCGCTGGCCGGCTTGTCCGGCAGCCAGGCGCTGGCGGTGCATGTGTTCACCAACCACGGACATGAGACACTAGCGGAAGTCCGCACGGCGGGCCGGACGCGCGTGCAGCATGGCGCGCACGCCTTGCAGGCCCAGGCCGGCAAGGGCTTCGCCGCGGCGCGCGCAAGCCTGCTGACCGACTGAACCCGGCGTTAGACGCGGCCTGATGCCTGACGATACAAGCTTCAGGCCGCGCCGATGCGCAACTGCATCTGCTCCTGCACCTTTACGCTGCAAACCAAAAAACATGTCTTTCTCGACCGATATCCCCGCTTTCACCCTGCATCGCGGCACGCGCCCGCTGCTGGTGTCGATGCCGCACGTAGGCACCCACCTGCCGGCCTCCGTGTCCGACCGGCTGACCGCCGAGGCGCGCACCGTGCCCGATACCGACTGGCACCTGGAACGCCTCTACGATTTCGCGCGCGAACTCGGCGCCTCCATCCTGGTGGCCACGCACTCGCGCTACGTGGTGGACCTTAACCGCCCGCCCGATAACGCCAACCTGTATCCGGGCCAGGACACTACCGGCCTGTGCCCGGTCGATACCTTCGACAAGACGCCGGTCTACGCCGACGGCAGCCTGCCTGCCGACGACGAGATCGCCGCCCGCCGCGACGCCATCTGGCGCCCGTACCACGACGCACTGGCCGGAGAACTGGCCCGCCTGCGCGCCGCGCACGGCACCGCGGCGCTGTGGGATGCGCATTCGATCCGCTCGGTGCTGCCGCGCTTCTTCGAAGGCAAGCTGACCGATTTCAACCTCGGCACGGCCAACGGCGCGAGCTGCGACGCCGAGCTGGCCAACCAGCTGCTGGACATCGCCAGCGCCTTGCCAGGCTATACCTCGGTGCTCAACGGGCGTTTCAAGGGCGGCTACATCACGCGCCAGTACGGCGCGCCGGCACAGGGCGTGCAGGCCGTGCAGCTTGAGCTGACGCAGTCGGCCTACATGAGCGAGACCTATCCCTTCGGCTACGACGAGGCACGGGCCACGCGCATCCAGCCCACGCTGAAGACAATGCTGGAAACCGTACTGGGCTACGTGGAAGCACGCTAAGCCAGCCGCGCGGAGTTCCTGACGCGATCCGCGGCGCCAACAGCGCCACGGATCGCGTTTTCACATCCGCGTACCTACAACAGCGAATCCGCCAGCCGGCAAAGGTTCTGCCAGGTGCGCGTATGCAGCGGCCGCTGCTGCCACACGGCGCGCACCACCGGCTCGCTGCTGGCCAGGTAGCGCCGCTGGATCTCCCGCATGCGCCCCACCACCTCGCGGTCGTAGATCACCAGCGCGGCCTCCGCGTTGAGCGCGAAGGAGCGGATATCCATATTGGTCGATCCCACCATCGCCACCTCGTCGTCGATGGTCACATGCTTGGCATGCAGGAAGGCCGGCCGGTACAGGTGGATCTGCACGCCCGCGTCCAGCAGTACGCCGAAGTAGGCTTCCTGCGCGGCCTGCGTGAAGCGCTGGTCGATCCGCTGCGACAACACCAGGTGTACGTCAACGCCGCGGTAGCAGGCCAGTTGCAGCGCCTGCAGGAAGGCTTCGTCGGGCACGAAGTAGGGCGTGGTGATGACCACCTCGCTGCGCGCGTGGTGGATCATGCTGATCAGCGCCATCTGCGCGTTCTGCGTACCGTAGCCGGGGCCGCTGGGCAGCATCTGCGCGACGTGCGGGCCTTGCTCTTCCATCGGCGGGAAGCTGTCGATGCCAAAGTTGCTGTCGCCAGTTTCCAGGTAGCGGTCGGCCAGGAATACCGCTTGCAGTTCCGAGACCACCGGCCCCGTCACGCGTGCCACCAGTTCTTCATTGGGCAGGCCGGGCATCGACTCGGCATCGATCACGTTCTGTGAGCCGATGTAGCCGATGCTGCCGTCCACCACCATGATCTTGCGGTGATTGCGTAGGTCGAAGCGTGCGCTCTTGCCCTTGAGCACGGCCATCAGCGAGCGCATCGGCAGGGCCTGCACCACCTCCACGCCTGCCTCGCGCAGCGTGTGCGCAAACGCGCGCCAGCCGGCGCGGGCGCCCAGCGCGTCCACCAGCAAACTGCAGCGCACGCCCCGCGCGCTCGCCCGCAGCAGGGCGTCGGTAAAGGCGCGCCCGGTGGCGTCGGCGGCGTAGATGTACACCAGCAGGTGGACATGGCGCCGGGCGCCGTCGATATCGGCAATCATCGCGGCTACCGTGGCGTCGTAGTCATCGAGCAGCGCCACGGCATTGCCTCGCATCGGCGAGTGGGAGCCGAGCCGCTCGATCAGGCCGGCCGCACCGGCGGCAACCGTGGCAGGCAGCGGCTGCAGGGGGGCGAAGCGCGCCACCCGGTCCCGCACGCTCGCGATGCCCAGGTTGATGCGCGCCAGTTTGATGCGGCGGGACTTGGGATAGTAGATGCGGCCGAACAGCGCGTAGAGCAACAATCCCAGCCACGGCAGGAAGAAAATCAGCAGCAGCCAGGTGCGTGCCGCCGCCGGGGCGCGGCGTTGCGGCACATAGACCAGCATGGCCAGGCGGATCGCCCATTCGGCCAGCATGAAGACCGACGGCCACCACCACGACAGGTCTGCCGGCATGGCGCCCGGCAGCCAGTCGAACCAGGCAGTGGGGAGGAAGGTGGCGGGCAAGGAAGCAGGCATGCGGCTCGGTGGCGGCGGACGGCGGATTGTGGACCGCCCACGATACCAGAGCCATGCGGCGCATCGATGCCGGCGGCATGCCGGTCCGTGTTCAAGACGCCGCGGGCCGATGCCGGACAACGCCGGCACCGGCCCGCGCCAACGTGCCGGCCGAGTCTTACTTCTTCGTCACGTCCTTGCGCGCCGTGCTGCCGGTGGCCTCGTTGTACCGCCCCACATATTCCTCGAACAGCTTGCGGATCGAGCGGCCGATCTTCACGTAGTCCGATTCATTGAGGTTGGCCAGCGATACGCGGCCGGACGGATGGCGCGTGCCGAAGCCGCGTCCCGGCAGCAGCACCACGCCCGCCTCCTCGGCCAGCCGGAACAGCAGCTCCGCCGGCTCGGCGGAGTTGAGCACCCATTTGACGAACTCCGGCCCGATGGCCTTGCCGCCGAGCTGCTCGATATCGAGCAGCGTGTAGTAGTCCACGGCGTTGGGATCGTCGTCGTCCGGCGCAATGCCGATCTCGCGGTACAGCGCGGCCTTGCGGCTGCGGATCAGGCGCTTCATCGCCGCCTTGTACTCGTCGTGCGTGTCCATCAGCGAGAACAGCGAGAACAGCACCATCTGCACCTGCTGCGGCGTGGACAGGCCGGCGGTGTGGTTCAGCGCCACGGTGCGGCTGTCGGCGACCAGGCGGTCGATGAACTTGAGCTTGTCCGGCTCGGTGGTGATGGAGTTGTAGCGCTCGTGCAGCTGGTCGCGCTGCGGCTTCGGCAGCCCGGCGATCTGCGCGTCGAAGATATTGTCCTGGTGCGTGGCGATGACACCGAGCCGCCAGCCGGTCGCGCCGAAGTACTTCGAGAACGAGTACACCAGGATCGTGTTCTTCGGGCACATCGCGAACAGCGAGACGAAGTTGTCGGCAAAGGTGCCGTACACATCGTCGGTCAGGATGATCAGGTCCGGCCGCTCCTCGATGATCGAGGCCAGGTACTCCAGGCTCTCGTCGCTCATGCGCACCGACGGCGGATTGCTCGGGTTCACCAGGAAGAACGCCTTGACCTTGGGGTCGCGCAGCTTGTCGAGCTCTTTGTTCGAATATTGCCAGCGGTTCTGCGGGTCGGCGTCGATGGACAGTTCCAGCAACTGGTAGTCGTTGAGCTCCGGGATCTCGATATACGGCGTGAAGATAGGCATGCCAAGCGCGATCGTGTCGCCGGCCTTGAGCAGGTGGTTCTCGCGGATGGTGTTGAACAGGTAGGTCATCGCGGCCGTGCCGCCCTCGACCGCGAACAGGTCGAACTTGCCCGTGAAAGGATGGCTGCCGATCATCTCCTTGCGGATGTATTGCGCCACGATTTTCTCGGACAGCTTGAGCATGCGGTCCGGCACCGGGTAGTTGCAGGCGAGGATGCCCTCGCACATCTCGTACAGGAAGTCGCCCGCATCCAGCCCGAGCTGGTCGCGCACATAGGACACGGCGCCGGCGAGGAACTTCACGCCGGAGGTCTCGGACTGCTCGCGCGCAAACAGGTCGAAGCGCTCTTCGATCCCGGCACGGCGCGGAAAGCCGCCGACGCCCTCGGGCATGTAGGAGAACGAGCGCTCGGATTCGCGCATGGCGAACAAGCCGAGCTGCCAGAAGGCATGGCGCGGCACGGTCGCCAGGAAGTTCGGGTTGCCGCGCCCGGCATTGAGCATCATGCGATCCGCATCGCTGCTGGCGAGCTTGATCAGCTCGTCCTTGAGCTCGAAGGGCGACAGGTTCGCCAGCTTGGAAAGGTCAGGTTTGGTCATGACATGCTCCAGGGGTGGGGCTTGTTGGAGGAGACCCGGTCCGGCAGGGCCGGGTCCGGGAATACAAATGCGCGTTTGCGCGAGGGGGTGGCCGCCAGCGTCAAGGCGAGCCGCGCTAGACCAGGCCGACCACCAGGGGACCGAGCAAGGTCAGCAGCACATTGGCCAGGGCGTAGGTGATGGCGAAGGGCACCGTCGGCACCGGGCTTTCCGCCTTGTCCAGGATGCCGCCGAAGGCCGGGTTGGCGCTGCGCGAGCCCGACAGCGCGCCGGCCAGCAGCGCCGCGTTGTCGTACTTGAGCACGTAGCGCCCGAACAGCATGGTGAGGAACAGCGGAAGCAGCGTCACCACGGCGCCCAGCAGGAAGATGGTCAGCCCGCTTTGCTTGAGCGTGGTCACCGCCTGCAGCCCGGAGTTGATGCCGACGATGGCCACGAAGGCCGCCAGCCCGAAGTCCTTGAGCAACTGGCAGGCCGCCGTCGGCATGGCGCCATACATGGGATGCTTGGACCGCGCCCAGCCGAACACCAGGCCGGACAACAGCGCGCCGCCGCCGGAACCCAGGGTCAGCGGGATCGAGCCCACGCGCCATACCAGCAGGCCGATCAAGAGGCCCACCAGCACGCCGGCGCCGAAGTAGACGAAGTCCGTCTTCTCGCTCGGCACCAGTTCATAACCGGCGGCCTTGGCCGCGCGGGCGGTATCGTCGGGCGTGCCGTAGAAGGTGAGGATGTCGCCGTGCTGGAGCTTCAGGTCGGGCAGGATCGGCAGCGGATGGTCGTAGCGCTCGATATGCTCGATATACACGCCGTGCCGCTGGTCGCGCTCCACCATGCCGACGATCTCGGCGATGGACTTGTTGTTCATGTCCTTGTGCGTGAACACCGCGCGGCGCGTCTGCATCACCACGCCCATGCCATCGGCATCGGCCACTTCCTCGCCGATCACCTGCGCGGTGGGCACCATCGCGTCGCGCCGGCCCACCATCAGGACCAGGTCGCCGGCCTGCAGCACCAGGTCCTGCCTGACCTCGACCGGCTTGCCGCCGCGCATCACCTTCTCGACCGTGACGAGGTCCGCACCCTTGGTCTCGATCGCCGCCACGGTCTTGCCGGCGGCGCCGGCTACGCGAAACACGCGGCCCACCAGGCGCGGCAGCGCGCCACGCTGGCCCGGGCCAAACTGCGGCGTGCCGCCGTGCATGGCCTGCTCGACCTTCTTGGCGTCGGTCTTGAGGTCCGTCTTCATGAAGCGCGGCAGGATGTTCACGCACACGATGATGGCGCCCAGCGAGCCGAACACATAGGTCACGGCATAGCCGATCGCGACGTTGGACTGCAGCAGCTTCACCTGGTCGGGCGGCAGCCCCAGCTTGGTGATGGCGTCGCCCGCCGTACCGATGATGGCCGACTGCGTCATCCCGCCGGCGGCCAGGCCCGCGGCCAGTCCCTTGTCGAGATGGAACACCTTGGCGAGGATCACCACCGTGGCCAGCCCCACCACCGCCATGAAGATCGCCATGGCGATCTCGCGCAGCGAGTTGCGGTTGAGCGAGTTGAAGAACTGCGGTCCGCTCTCGTAGCCCACGGCATAGATAAACACCGCGAACATGACCGCCTTGACGCCGTTGTCGATCTCCACGCCGACCTGGCTGATGACCACCGCGGCCAGCAGCGAGCCGGCCACGCCGCCAAGCTGGAAACGCCCGAAGGTGATCTTGCCGATCGCGTAGCCGACTGCCAGCGACAGGAACAAGGCCGATTCAGGGGATTTCTGGAAGATGTTGTGCAACCACTCCATGCATGGCTCCTGCTGCGTGATGGATAAATGGATCAAGCGACGCGATCAAACCAGCGTGCTGCCCGGGTCCCGATGGCGGGCACGGGCCGGTGCGCAATCAATGCGCCAGTGCACCGGCCACGGCGACCGCGATGGGTCCCATCAATGGCAGCAGCACGTTGGAAATCGCGTAAGTGATGGTGTAGCCAACCACCGGCGTGCTGTTGCCGGCCGCATTGGTCAGCGCCATGATGGCGGGCGTACTGCATTGCTGGCCGGCCACCGCGCCGAGCAGGATCGGGGCTTCGATCTTCAGCCACCAGTGGCCGATCAGCAGCGACAGCGACGCCGGCACGATCGAGATCAGCACGCCCGCAACGGGCAGCGCCAGGCCATAGGTCTTCACCAGCTTGATGGCGTCCGGTCCGGCGGACAGACCCACCGCCGCGATAAAGGTGGCCAGCCCGAAATCCTTCAGGATCTCCGCCGCCGACGATGGCAGCGAGCCCATCAGCGGCACGCGCGCGCGCAGCCAGCCGAATGCCAGGCCCGCTACCAGGCAACCGCCGCCGGTACCCAGCGTCAGCTCCGCGCCGCCAACCTGCAGCCTCAGGCTGCCCAGCAACATGCCCAGCAGCACCCCGACGCCGAGAAACACAAAATCTGTCTTGATGGTGGGCACGACGCGGTAGCCCAGTTCCGGCACTACCCGGTCGACGGCCTCGGAGGGGCCGCTCAGGCTCAGCACGTCGCCACGCTCCAGCACGGTATTGGGCAACGGCGGGATCGGGCGCCCGACGCGGCTGATGGCGTCGATGTACACGCCGCGGCCCATGCCGACATCCGCCATGCCGCGCAGCGCAGCCAGCGTGGCGCCGCTGATCTCGCGCCGCGTGAGCAGCACGTCCTGCTCGGTCTGCACCACCGTGTCCATGCTGGCTTCCCCGGCCGCTTCCGGCGCCTCGGGCAGCTCGATGCCCACCGCCTGCGCGAACGGCACCATGGCGTCGCGGCGGCCATACGCCAGCACCACGTCACCGGCCCGCAGCACCTCATCGGGCGTTGGCTTGAAGGTATGAGCGTCGCGCCGGATGCGCCGGATCGTCACGCCCAGCGCCACTGCCTTCTCCGCCGCCAGCACGGTCTGCCCGGCCGCCGCACGCACTTCCAGCACGCGGCCCACCAGGCGCGGCAGCGCGCTGTACTGGCGCGCGCCCATGTCGGACTCGCCGCCGAGCTTGTGCCAGAGCGCCGCCGCCGACTCGCGCAGGTTGATGCGCAACAGCCACGGCGCCAGTTGGCTGGTGAACAGCACGATGGTGATCAGCCCGAACAGGTAGGTCACGCTGTAAGCGGTGACGATATTGGTCTGCAGCTCGCGTATCCGTTCGGGGGACAGGCCCAGCCTGCCGATGGCCTCGGAGGCCGTGCCGATCACCGCCGATTCCGTCGCCGCGCCGGCCAGCAGCCCCGCCGCCGTGCCCTGGTCCAGGTTCAGCACCACCACCGCCAGCGCCATCAGCGCCAGCACCACGGCCACTTCCACCAGCGACAGCAGGCCAATGCGCCAGCTGCGGGTGACGTTGGCAAAGAACTGCGGGCCGCCGGTGAAGCCCAGGGCGAAGATAAACAAGGCGAAGAAGACGTTGCGCACGTCGGTGTCGATGCGCGCCCCGGTTTGCCCGATCACCAGCGCGGCAATCAGCGTGCCGCAGATGCCGCCAAGCTGGAACGGCCCGATCTTGATCGAACCCACCGCATGTCCCACGGCCAGCGCCAGGAACAAAGCGATCTCAGGTTGCGTTGCAAGCAGGTGGACGATGGTTTCCATGGCGCGGCAGCGGCTGTGCAAAGGGTTCACTGGGCCCACGGGGCGCCCGCGCAGCGGGGCCGCGGCGCAAGCGTCTGGCCGCGATCCTTCCCGGCGGGCGCCGCGCAGATTTGGCGTGGGCCATTATCTCTGCCGCAACTTGGGGTGCGTGCTGAAAGCTTTTGTTTGTGATTTAAGCGGTGTCAACATGCGCTGGGGTGGCCTCGAGCCTTGTGGTACGCGGTGCGGAACCGTGGGAGGCGAGGGCCAGCAATTGGGATGATTGGTCGACGCAGTCGCACAATCGCGCCGGAACTTTCATCAAATCGCGAGCGATCCGGCCCTACAGTGGCGGCATTCCATACACGATGCAGCGCGCCACCGCGAGCTTGTCATCGGCGCATTCTTACTACTTGATGGCATCCGAGCGGTTCGAAACCTCGCCGGACGTCCGGGTGGTGCATGCGTGGATCAAGGAGCTGGTGGCGCAGCTGTAAGGCAGCTCGCTCACTTGCCTCTGCCATGACTCCCGCCGCCCAGCGGATCAGCGATGATCATCGTCTGCTGCAACACGCTGTTGTCGTCGAAGTAGCAGCTGAAGTGGGCCGGCAGGTTGGCGTCCTTGTACATACGATAGGACCAGGCTTCCCGCTTCATCAGCGGGTAATACTGAATCGGGACCCGAGGCTTGCCGAAGCGCTCTTCAATGTCGCGCTTGGTCCAGACGCCGATCTGCGCCTGATAGATCTCTTTTTCCGTCAGCATCTGACGGAAGCTGCTGAGTTTGCCTCCGGCATCGAAATCTGCCGCGTAGACGGAGAAGCCGAGCGGCTGGCGGGAATAGATCCAGCGGGTGGTGCCGTCAGCCAGGCGGTAGACCTCGCTGGGTGCGCCAAAGGTATCGCGCACGCTGCTTTCCGGACCACCGACCAACTTGTTCCCCGTCTGCTCGGGCTGCAAGGTGGCACAGGCGCAAGCCATGACGGCGACCGCGCAAACCAAACCGGCCAGGCGCTGATGCATGACAGTTCTCCCGCAT
Source organism: Cupriavidus sp. F041 (assembly GCF_057814235.1). NCBI lineage: Bacteria > Pseudomonadati > Pseudomonadota > Betaproteobacteria > Burkholderiales > Burkholderiaceae > Cupriavidus > Cupriavidus sp. F041. Next base: position 3,376,132 of record NZ_JBVASY010000002.1, on the reverse strand, counting down.
TCGCGCGCCAGCGCTCCCAGGGCGATCTGGCTCTGCCGGGCGGCGCGTCCGGGCATGGTGCCCAATCACAGCATAGTCGAGGGACCTGCCAAACCGTGTAGCGACCGGTAGGCGCATCGGCAATTTTCCGCGGGCTCGGGAGCACGCGTTGTCATTGGGACAAAGCCCATGCGCGTACTACCATCAGTGCAGAGTGCGACGCGAACGGCTGAAGAACGAATGGGCCGGGACACCAATGGGGCGGGAGTCACTACCGGAGGTGTCCGACGGACGCAGGCGCCGCACCGCAGACAACCAGGAGCCACCGATGTCCATCCCTCATCTATCCTCCGGCCAGATCGCCAGCGTGCTGCCCCTGGGCGCGCGCCTTGAGCAGACGCCCACCACGGCACTCTTCAAGGAGAGCCGCCTGGAAGTCATGCGCCTGGTGCTGGCCGCCGGCAAACGTATGCCGGCCCATGCGGTAGCCGGGCCGGTCACCATGCAATGCCTGGAAGGCGAAGTGGATGTCGGCGTGGACGGTGGCCACCGGCTGCTGCGCCAGGGCGATCTCGTCTATCTGGCTTCCGGCGTGAAGCATGATGTGACGGCGATCAGCAACGCCTCCGTGCTGGTGACCATCGTGCTGCTGGATCGGGCCGGGGCGTAGTGGCCTTGGCGGCCGGAAGCCGGGCTGGTACTGAAGAGGCTGGATCGGATCGGGCCATCCGGTCAGGCGATCGCACCGTACGCAGTCGCAACAGGGCGACGGCTCCCTATTGAAACGGGTGTATTTTCTTGGGAAATTCAGTGGTGCCCGGGGTCGGACTCGAACCGACACGCCTTGCGGCGGGGGATTTTGAGTCCCCTGCGTCTACCTGTTTCACCACCCGGGCTGAGTGGATGCTGGCCGATTTGCCGGGAACCGGCGTGCCAGCATGGTGCTGAGCCGGGAATTATGCCGCAAATCCTGCGCGGTCACAACTAGCCAGTCCCAGGGAATCCCTGGCGACCTCGCCTGGTCCGCATGGCGCGGCTCCGGTCATGGTATTCAGGCGTCGGCGGGCGGACCTTGCCGGTGGCCCTGGCCGGCGCGCAGGCGACGTTTGACGGCCATCGGCGTTAAGGCGGTATCCGGGATCTTGTCGATTCCTGGCAGCAGGCGAACTCGGCTAGCATGATTGCAGCCATCGCATCCGCGGGCCGCCAAGGCCGCCCGCGTTTCCAATCCACGCCCGGAGCACCATGTCAGACCTGCCGTCCTTCGCCAGTCTTGCGCAACTGCCGTCCCAGGATCCCGACTTCTTCGATGTCCAGTACAACAACCGGGCCAGGGTGCCCGACAATGCCATCCATATGGCGCGCTGGGCGGCGCTGTCGCGCCAGGTGCGCGAGCGGGGCAGTTGGCTGGAAGACCAGAGCTATGCCGATGGCGAGCCTGGCCCGTACCACGAGGACGAGCGGCTCGATTACTTCCCCGCCGAACCCGGTGCCGTTGCCGGGCAGGCGCCGCCGCTGCTGGTGTTCCTGCACGGCGGCTACTGGCGTGCGCTGAACAAGCGCGACCACAGCCTGGTGGCCAACGCATTGCCACGGTGCGGCGTGTCGGTGGCGGTGGTCGAGTACTCGTTGTGTCCGGCGGTGACGGTGGAGACCATCCTGCTGCAGGCGGTGCGCAGCGTGGCATGGCTGTACCGCGCGGCGGACCGGCTCGGGCATGACGGGACGCGTATCTTCGTGGCAGGACATTCCGTCGGCGGCCATATGGCGGCGATGATGCTCACCACCCTGTGGCCGCGCGTGGGCAGCGACCTGCCGGCGGACCTGGTCAAGGGCGTGGTGTCGGTCAGCGGCCTGCACGATCTGGAGCCGCTTCGGCGCGCCGCCTTCCTGCAGGCCGACCTGAAACTGTCGGAAAGCGACGTGGGCCGGCTCTCGCCGGCCTTCCTGCCGCCCGCCACGGACGCACCGCTGGTGACGGCGGTGGGCGGGCTGGAGCCCGAGGAATACCAGCGGCAGACGGACCTGCTGCGCGCTGGCTGGGCCGCCAACGCGGCAGCGCCAGGCGCGGCGCATGTGCCGATGCCCGGGAGGCACCACTTCAACGTGATGGACGATTTCGCCGAAACGGACAGCCCGCTGCTGCGTGCGGTCCTGAGGATGATGGACGTGGCTTAGCGCCCGGCGGCGTGGCAGCTCACCCCTCCAGCACCCGCAGCAGCGACGAGGTATCGTCCTTCCCCCAGCCCTTGTCCATCAGCGTGCCAAGCTGGCGCGAGGTGGCCTGCATGGCGGGCAGTTCCAGCCCGAGCTGGCGGGCGATCTCCGCGGCCAGCCCGAAATCCTTGTCGTGCAGCCGCGCCTCGATGCCCGGGGCAAAGTCGTGCGCCACCATCTTCGGCCCCATCATGTCGAGCATGCGGCTGCCGGCCATGCCGGTGGCCATGGCTTGCAGCACGCGGCCGCTGTCTACCTGCTGCGCCTGCGCAAAGCGCATGGCTTCGGCAATGCCTTCGATATTGACCACCTGCGCGATCTGGTTGCACAGCTTGGCGACTTGCCCTGCGCCGTGATCGCCGATGTGGGTGATGGTCTTGCCGAGCAGCCCGAGCAGGGGCCGCACGCGCTCCAGCATCTCGGCCTTGCCGCCCACCATGATGGTCAGGCTGGCCGCTTCGGCGCCCACGGTGCCGCCCGAGACCGGGCAGTCCAGCGCTTCGATGCCGCGCTCGGCCAGCCGCGCGGCGATCTCCCGCGTGACGATGGGCGAGATGGTGCTGTGGTCGATGCAGATGGTGCCCGGCGCCGCGCCCTCGATCACGCCGCGCTCGCCCAGCAGCACCGAGCGCACATCCTCGGACGAGGTGACATTGGTGAACACCACCGCCGCGCCGCGCGCCGCTTCGGCGGGCGTGGCGCAGGGCACTGCGCCCAGCGCGCGGGCCGCGTCGGCGGCCTCGGGCCGGCGCACACAGGCGCGCACGCCGTGGCCGGCGGCAAGCAGGTGGCGCACCATCGGCGTGCCCATGGCGCCCAGCCCGATAAAGCCGATCGTCAAGGGTTGAGAGGCGGTTGCTGTCGTATTGCTCATGTCAAGACATCCTTATTTCTCGGCCGCGTAGGCAAACTTGCCGTCGCGGATCACACCCATCACGCGCGAGCGCTGGTCGAAGCCCTGATGGTCTTTCGCGCTCAGGTTCATCACGCCATTGGGAATGGTCAGGTTAGTGGTGGCCTCCAGCGCATCGCGCATGGCGTGGCGGAACTCGCGCGTGCCCGGCTGCGCGCCGCTCTTGCCGGCACGGCGCGCGGCGTCGTCCAGAAGCATCCACGCGCCCCAGGCATCGCCGGCAAATTGCGTGATGCTGTCCGCGCCGTACTTCGCCTCATAGCGCGTCGCGAAATCCAGTGCCACTCTTTTCACCGGATGGCTGTCCGGCAGTTGCCGGGCCACTACCACCGGCCCGGTCGGGAACAGCGTGCCGTCCACATCCTTGCCGCCTACCCGCAGGAAGTCCCAGGTGGCGATGCCGTGGGTCTGGTACACCTTGCCTTTATACCCCCGCTCGGCCAGCGTCTTCTGCGGCAGTACCGAAGGCGTGCCCGCGCCGGCCACCAGGATCGCATCCGGGCTGGCCGCCATCAGCTTCAGCACCTGCCCGGTCACCGAAGTATCGTTGCGCGAGAAGCGCTCGTTGGCCACCACCTTGATCTTGCGCAGCTCCGCCAGCCTGGAGAACTCCCGCCACCAGCTCTCGCCGTAAGCATCGTTGAAGCCGATGAAGCCCACCGTCTTCACGCCATGGTTGCTCATGTACTCGGTGAGCACCGTGGCCATATGCGAATCGTTCTGCGGCATCTTGAACGCCCAGCGCCGCTTCGGGTCCGCCTGCGGCTCGATGATGGCGGCCGACGCGGCCAGCGCCACCATCGGCGTCTCGCCCTCCGCCACCGCATCGAGCGCGGCGATGGCCGTCGGCGTGATGTTGGGGCCGACCACCACGTCCACCTTCTCCTCGGAAATCAGCTTGCGCACGTTGCGCACCGCGGCAGCGGGGTCGGAGCCATCGTCCAGGATCACGTACTGCGCGCGCTGGCCGCCCAGGGTGGGCGGCCACATCAGCACAGCGTTCTTGGAGGGGATGCCGATGGAGGCGGCGGGCCCGGTGGTGGAGACGTCGATGCCCACGCGGATGTCGGCGCGCGCGGGCAGGGCGGCGAGGAGCAGGGTGGAAGCCAGCAGGGTGGCGCGGATGCGCGGGTGGGGCATGGACGATCTCCTCGTGTTCTATTTTTTGGGTGATACGGCGAAGGCTATCTTAACGATTTATCGGCCGCTACGCCGCGCCCATACAGCGCAAGCCGCGCGTGGTGCTGCTGGCGGCGCAAGGCCGCATTTTTTGCGCCGGTGGCAACATCGACGAGTTCGGCGCCGCGGGAATGGCGCTGGATACGCTGGTAGACGACATCCTCACCCCGCTCCACCCGGCGCTCTACCGGCTGGCCACGGCGCCGCTGCCGGTGGTGGCCGCGGTCAGCGGGCCGGTGGCCGGCGCGGGTATCGGCCTGGCGCTGTGCGCGGACTTCGTGCTCGGCGCGGCATCGACCACGCTGCGCACCGGCTACGCCGCGATCGGTCTTTCGCCCGATGCCGGTGCCTCGTATTTCCTGGCCCGGCGCGTCGGTGCGGTGCGGGCGCAGCAGTGGCTGATGCTCAGTGAAACGATTGACGCGCAGCGCTGCCTGCAGCACGGCGTGATCGATGCCCTGTACCCGGACGACGGACTGGCCGATGCCGCCGAGGCCCTGGTGACCCGGCTGGCGAGTGCCGCGGGCGGGTCGCTGGCCGCGATCAAGACCTTGTGCGGCGGTTTGCCGGCGCGAGGCCTGCAGGAGCATCTGGCGCTTGAGCAGGTGTTGCTTGTGGGCCGGGCCGGGAGCGCCGATGCGCGCGAAGGCGTGCGTGCGTTCCTTGAGAAGCGGCGGCCGCGATTTGCTGGGGGCCAGGCGGAAAGCGGCGGGGCGTGCGGCGCGGGTTGTTACTTACCTTAGCGCCGCCGCCTCCCGCCGCCAGCGGCGCAGTTCCACCCACTGCCATGACAACAACGCCGGCACGCCGAACAGCACCTCGCGTGCGCGCTTGACCAGCGCGAGCGACAGCGACACCTGCGGGTCCACCCCGAGCAGATGGCCCAGCAGCATCACTACCGCTTCCTGCACGCCCAGCCCGGCCGGTACGAAAAAGGCGACATGGCGCACCGCCTGGGTCAGCGATTCGATGGCGATGGCCTGCCAGAACGGCACCGGATGGCCCAGCAGCATCAGCGCGAACCAGATTTCCAGCGTGCCCGCGAGAAAACCGGCGAACTGCCAGGCCAGCGCGGCCGCGAGTTCGCCGTGGCGGGCATTGAGCGCGCGAATGGCGGCGTCGAGGCGAGCGCCGTCGATCAGCGCCACCAGCCGGTGGTCCCCGCCGAACAGGCGCCTGGCGGCACCCTCCAGGCGCTCGAAGATCGCGCTGTGACGCAGCGAGAGCGCGAACAGTACCGGCACGGGGAGCGACAGCGCCAGTCCGAGCAGGATCACCCACGCGTGGCCGCCATCGTGCATCGCGAGTATCAGCAGCATCACGCCCAGCGCGCAGAAAAGGTATTGCGCGAACAACGTCACCATGACTTCCACCACGATGCTGGCGGTGATGGCGGTGGTGTCGTGGATGCGCAGGCGGGTCAGGTGGATGCCGGCCAGTTCGCCGCCCACGCTGGCGGTGGGCAGAAGCCGGTTGACGGCTTCGCGCACGGTGGCCACCCACCAGAGGAAGCCCAGGCCGGCGCGCTCTTCGGGATCGGCCGAGGTCAGCAGCACGCGCCAGCCCTGTGCGTCCAGCAGCAGCGGCAGCGCGTGGAAGGGCACCAGCAGCAGCAACAGCCAGCCGCCTTCGGCGACGATGCGGGCCACGTCGCTCGCGCCCTCGTGGCTGATCAGCAGGGTCAGGCCAAGCAGGCCGAGCAGGCCGGACAGGTAGATCAGCCGCTTCATCGCGCGTTTGCGGCCAGGGTTGCCGCTGGTGTTGCAGCCGGCATTGTCGTCAGTGTTGTCGCCACCGCTGTCGCCACCATTGTCATGCCCTTCATGCCGGGGCCAGCACGTCGGCGAAGCCGCCTCGGCGCGGCGCGGTCCGGTCCAGCGCGGCGCGCACGCGCGGCGACAGCAGCGCGGCCAGTTCGTCGGCATGGCGATAACCGCGCATGGTGGCCGTGACTTCGGCGCCCGACACCACGGCGGGATGGAAGTAGATCTCGCCCACGCCCGCGGGCAGGCGCGCGAGCGCGGCAAGCAGCGCGGCTTCGTCCATGGCGCCGCTGTTGGCGATGCCTACCACGTAATCGTTGTGGGCCACGCCCGCGGCGGCAAGGCGGCGCCGCAATAGCGCGAGCCAGGGCCGCAGCAGCAGCGGCGCGCCGTGCTCGCGCGGCAGGCGCACTGCGCGCAGGCCGAACTCGCGGCCGATCGCCAGCGTCAGCGACAGCACGGTGGGATGCAGATGGAAATGCTTGTGGGCGTTGACGTGGTCCAGGGCCAGCCCCGTCGCGGCAAAGGCTTCGAACTGTGCGCGGATCTCGGCGGCAAGCTGCCGCCGCGCCCCGGGCAGGAAGAAGAAGCGGCAGCCGTCACGCGCCATGGCGGAGCCGAAGCGGCCTTGCGCGTCGACCAGCGCCGGGATCCGTGCGGGCGGCAGCATCGCGGTCCCGTCGGCCAGCACCAGGTGCAGCCCCACGCGCAGGCCGGGCAGGCGGTGCGCGCGCGCCACCGCGTCGGCGGCGGCGGGCGCGGCCACCATCAGGCTGGCCGCGTTGAGCACGCCATCGCGGTGGGCCATCTCAACGGCCTCGTTGACGGCGGGATGCAGCCCGAAATCGTCCGCGGTGAGGATCAGCGCGCGCTGCGACGCCACCGCGGTCTGCACTGTCATCTTGTCTTGCGCCGGGCTCACGCTTCGTGCGAACGCAGGAAACGGAAGAACTCCACGCCTTCGCGCAGGCGCCGCTTCATCATCTCCCAGCTGCCCAGCATCTCGCGCACGATCTCCCAGATCTTGCCGGGGCGGAAGTAGAAGCGCTTGTAGAAGGTCTCCACGCCGTGATAGATCTCTTCCCTGGAGAGGTGAGGGTAGCTGATCGCGGCGAGCTGCACGCCCTTGTCGTTGACCAGGTTGATGACCTTGTTCTCTTCCAGCCAGCCGTTCTCCACTGCCTGGCGGTACAGCGTGGTGCCCGGATAGGGTGCCGCCAGCGATACCTGGATGGTGTGCGGGTTGATGTCCTTGGCGTACTCGATGGTTTTCTCGATGGTCTCGCGGGTCTCGCCCGGCAGGCCCAGGATAAAGGTGCCGTGGATGGTGATGCCGAGCTTGCGGCAGTCCTCGGTGAAGCGCCGCGCGATGTCGGTGCGCAGGCCCTTCTTGATGTTCAGCAGGATCTGGTCGTCGCCGGATTCGTAACCCACCAGCAGCAGGCGCAGCCCGTTTTCCTTCATGATCTTGAGCGTGCTGTACGGCACGTTGGCCTTGGCGTTGCACGACCACGTCACGCCGAGCTTGCCCAGGCCGAGCGCGATTTCTTCCACACGCGGCTTGAAGTCGGTGAAGGTGTCGTCGTCGAACATAATCTCCTTCACCTCGGGCATGTTCTCCTTGATCCACTTCACCTCGGCGATCACGCTCTCCGGCGAGCGGGTGCGGTAGCGGTGCCCGCCCACGGTCTGCGGCCACAGGCAGAAGGTGCACTTCGAGCGGCAGCCCCGGCCGGTGTAGATCGACACGTAGGGGTGCTTCAGGTAGCCGATGAAGTAGTTTTCGATCTTCAGGTCGCGCTTGTACACGGGCGCCACAAAGGGCAGTTCGTCCATGTTCTCTATCATCGGACGCGGGCCGTTGTGTTCCAGCGAGCCGTCCGGCAGGCGGTAGCTCAGGCCCGGCACATCCTTGAGCGGCTTGCCCGCGGCCACGTCCTGGCAGGTGTAGTCGAACTCCTCGCGGCACACGAAATCGATGGCGGTGCTGGCGCCCAGCGTGCCGCCCGGGTCTACCGCCGGCTTGGCGCCCACCATGCCGATCAGCACGCCAGGCTTGCGCTTCTTCAGTTCCTCGGCGAACTTCGCGTCGGTCGGGAAGGACGGCGTGCTGGTGTGGATGATGACCAGGTCGAAGCCGGCGGCGATCTCCAGCGTGGCCTGCGCGTCCAGGCCGTCGGCCGGTGCATCCAGCACGCGGCTGTCGGGCACCAGCGCGGCGGGCTGGGCCAGCCAGGTGGGATACCAGAACGATTTGATCTCGCGCTTGGCCTGGTAGCGCGAACCGGCGCCGCCGTCGAAGCCATCGAAGGAAGGGGCCTGCAGGAAGAGCGTTCTCATAGCGGTCTCTGTGAAATCATGCCGTTTGCAGACAGGGCGGGAGAGCGGTCGCGCTCGTCATTGTCCACGCCATCGGCCTGCAAGGAAAGGGGCCGCGCCATCATGCCGGCGGCAAAGCCCGTGACGGCTTGCGCGCCGGTGCCTTGCTGCGGAACAGGGCCGGAGTGCGGGTTCGCGAACTCCTGGCGGGGCGCGGCGGCGGCGGCGGGGCGATCGCGTACCGACATTACCTGCTCGCGCCAGCGCACCTTCTCGCCGAACAGCGCGGCTGCCCATTCGACGAGCAGCAGCGCGTCGCGCAGCGGCGCGCGCAAGGCCGCGGCGGCGCTGCCCGCCAGCACGCTGCGCGCCACGATACCGGCCAGCGCCACGGCCAGCACCAGAGGCTGCGGCGACAGCCTCGCGGCCAGCGCCAGCACGGGCCAGGTAAAGGTGATGAAAGTAAAGGCAAAGCCGAGGGGGTTGATGGAACGGATGGTGCGCAGCCAGCGCAGTTCGTGCGCCCACAGCGCGGGCAGGCGTGTTTCCGTCACGTCCGTGCTCACCACGACGTCCGATAGCACGGTACGCAAGCCGCTGCGGCGGGTCAGTTCGCCAAGCCAGAAATCGTCGGCGAGCCGGTTGGCCAGGGGCGCGAATCCACCGATGGCGTCGAGTACCTCTCGCCGCAGGGCAATGGTCGCGCCGAAGGAGAAGCGGCGCGAGCCGCAGCCATGAGCGATGCGCACGGAGGGCGCGAACCAGTCGTCGATAAACTGCGCACCGACCCGTGACAATAGTCCGCCTGCGGCCCTGCCGCGGTACAGGCAGGTCACCACGCCAACCGCGGCGTCGGCCAGCGGCGCGGTGACGCGGGCCAGGTAGTCCGGGGGCGCCGCGATGTCACTGTCGGCAATCAACAGCCAGGGATGGCGCGCTTGTGGCAGCAGGTTGATCAGGTTGCTGACCTTGAGGTTGCTGCCGTGCACACGGGAGTCGGTCACCAGGGCAATGTCGCATGCCGGAAATTCCGCGCGCAGCCGCTCCACCACCGCGATAGCGGGATCGTCCGCCGCATGGACGCCGAATACCAGCTGGAATGCCGGATGCCGTTGCCGGCACAGGCCTGCAAGATTTTCATAAAGCTGGGGGGCGGCGCCGCACAGCGGCTTGAGCACGCTGACCGGGTGCAGGCCGGCGTCTTCCGGGGCGGCGCAAGGGATGGCGGCCTGCGCCGGCGCGCGGCGGCTGGCCAGTGCCGCGGCGATGGCATAGCCTGCCGCCAGGCACGCCAGAGCGACGTCGGGGAGTGTGCCCCAGTTCATCTTGGGCAGCCCCCGGCACGAACGGCGTTGCTCCCCCTCGCACCACCGCCAGGCACTCCCATCCGAAGGGCTGCGGGAAGATCGATGCAAGGTTCAGCAAGCAGTTCGAGCCGGATGCAACCACGTTGGAAAGAAGTCACCTGCATGGAAGGCTCCAAGTCCAATCACCGCATTCATCGCAGTTGGATTTTCTGCAGGCTAATCATACGGCAGCCGATATAAAAGATTCCATTAAATCTTTAAAAATGAGATGTGCTTTGAAATGAAATTGTAAGGTTATACCCATTGATTTCCGCTTATGCTGTTGGTAATCATTTTCAAATGAAATGCGCTAGCAGCCAGTGGTTATCGTTTCGTGACAATGCGTGGCATCGGCAGAGTGCCGCGAGCGCGATACGCGCGAGTTGGCGTGCTGGCTTCCTTTGCCACGGTAGCCAGCCAAGGCGTTTCCCCTTATCCTCCGGCTGTTGCCGCCCCCGGGTGTCTGCTATCCCTGCCTGGCTCAAATAACGTCATTGATCGTATGGCCCGCCATCGCGGCCGACCTCCCGCAGCTCTTTGTTGTCTGGGAAGAAGCAGAACGAGCAGGCGGCTGGATTTCACGAGCGCGTTGGCTTCCGCCGGATCGGCCGCTTCGCGCCGGACCCGTTCGGTAATCCATTCCCGATCCTGCACATGGCGCTGCCGTCCTGAAGCACGCCAGGACGGCAGCCTGTCCGACAGGCAGCGGGTTACGGAGCGCTGCCGACCGGCTCGGGCAGATCCTTTTCAGTACCCGGTGCGGGTACTTAAAGCCGGCAGGCGCGGCATGCCGCGCCGCGGGTCATCACCCAGCCAGCCCCTTGTTCGGATTGATCAGATACTTCTCGCCGGTCGCGCGCTTGTTGTAGACCGCGATCACGTCCGGGGCCAGCACCTCGGCCAGCGAGATCTCTTTCGAATAGTGGCTGGCAAAGGTCGTCTTCAGTTCCGCCACCACGCGCTGCTTGAGCGCGCTCGCCGCCTGCGGCCCGATCTTCTGCAGGAAGGAAAACAGCAGCCAGCCTCCCATTCCCCAGGCCATGCCGAAGTTGCGGGTGAACTCGGTCGGGGAAGTGTCCAGGCCGCCGTAGAGGTAGACCTGCTTGAGCGTCGTCGAGCCATAGCGGCTGTATTCGCCGGCTTTCCTGCTCAAGGCCGCCTCCATGCAGCTCAGGATCTGTCCCGCAAGCTTGCCGCCGCCGGTGGCGTCGAAGGCGAGCGTCGCGCCCGTGGCCGCGATCGCTTCGGTGAGGTCTTGCAGGAACGTGGGCGAAGCCGCGTTGCAGACGTGAACGGCACCCTGGGCCTTGAGCAGGTCCGCCTGCTCCTGCTTGCGCACGATGTTCACCAGGCCGACGCCATCCTTGAGGCAGATCTGGTTGAGCATCTGCCCCAGGTTGGAGGCGGCAGCGGTGTGCACCAGCGCGGTATGTCCCTCGCGCCGCATGGTTTCGATCATGCCCAGCGCCGTGAGCGGGTTGATGAACGACGAGGCGCCTTCGGCCGGCGTCGCTCCTTCCGGCAGGACCAGGCACTGGTCCGCCGGGATACAGCGGTACTGCGAGTACATCGCGCCGCCAATGGCCGCCACCGTCTTGCCCAGCAGCGCCTGCGCCGCGGCGGATGAGCCCGCCTCGACGACCACCCCTGCGCCTTCATTGCCAACCGGCATGGACACATCCACCCGGCCCGCCATGCTCTTCATCGCACCCTCCGGGACGCGGGCGGTGACGACGGGCTGTCCGGCGGTGCCGCCGGCCTTTGCCGTGCTCATGTCAGCGGCACCGAACAGCAGGCCGAGGTCGGACGGGTTCAGGGGCGAGGCTTCGACACGGACCAGCACTTCGTTCGGGCCGGGCAGGGGGATGTCGACGCTGGCAAGCGACAACTCCAGTTCGCCGCCGCGCTTGATCAGCGAGCGGAGTTGAAGGGCGGTGCGGGTGCTCTCGATGGGCATTCGGTATCTCCTTGGGTCGATCGTCTGAAGCTGGCCGGGGCTGCGTTGGCCGCAGGGAGCAATGTAGCAAGTTCCGGCAAAACCGGCTGGCGGCGCCTCGCGCAGCCGGTCCGGGGCAGGCAGGGCAGTGCCCGATCCTTCTCTTGACACTCAGAAACTTTCAACCTAAAGTGCGCCTGCAGATCTAGATAAGAGACCATCTGTAAGATGGTCTCTTCCTGCGTGCAGATTGCTGCGGCCTCTTACAGAAATAAAACAAGGAGACCGCTGTGCAATCCACGATCAAGATCCGTGGCATCGATGATGTCATCTCGTTCATAGATTCCTGCCCAGGCATAAAAGGCAGAGCCGGCCTCATCTGGTGGCTCGCGCTGGGGGGATTATTCCTTGACGCATTCTCCAATTCCGCATTGAGCGCGGGCCTTGCGCCCATGACGCGGGATTTGCATCTTGCCGCGTCGCAGGTCGCGCTGCTGACCTCGTTCGCTTCCTGGGTGGCCATTGCCTTCAACCCGATCGGCGGCTGGATGGCCGACCGCTGGGGCCGCGTTCGTCCGCTGGTGCTGGCGAAATTCCTGGCGGTGACCGGTGCGCTGCTGGTGGTCTTCGCGCCGGGCTTCGAAGTCATCCTGGTCGGGCGCTTCTTCGTGGGCGCTGCCTACGGCATCGATTTCGCCATTGCCATGGCGGTGCTGGCGGAGTTCACGCCAGTCAGGCTGAAGAGCCGGCTCAATACCTGGCAGGGCATGTGGTACACCGCCGTCTGCAGCAACCTGCTGCTGGCCTTGCTGTTCCACTGGTGGCATGTGGGCGATTCCATCTGGCGCTACTCGGTGGCCGCTACGGCCATCTTCGGGCTCGGCATTCTCATCCTGCAGCTTGCCTTCCTGGTCGAAAGCCCGATCTGGCTGGCGCGCAAGGAGCGGCTGGCCGACGCTGCCATGGCGATGACCCGGATCTATGGCCGGCCCTTCGTGGCCGCGCCGGTGGATGAGCGCCTGCCTGTCCTCAACCAGGCAAAACGTGGCCTGGCCAATGTGTTGCTTATCTTCCGCGGCGTGTATCTGCCGCGCACCATCCTTGCGGCGACCGTGCAGATCGGGCAGTCCATCCAGTATTTCGCGGTCGGCTGGTATTTGCCGCTGATCAGCGCGGCCTTGTTCGGCAAGGACTTCGTCTACGCCACGGTGGGCGCGCTGGTCTTCAACGTCTTCGGCATCTTCGGGGGCTTCATGTCGCCGCTGATTGGCAGAAAGCTTGGCTTGCGGCGCGCTTCCGCCTTCGGTTTCGCCGCCGTCTTCGTCATGCTGCTGATCCTCGGCCTGTTCAACGGCAAGATGCCGGTCTGGGTGGCGGTGATCGTGCCGTCGCTGTTTATCCTCTTCCACTCGGGCGGTCCCGGCGCCAACGGCAAGAGCCTTTCGTCGCTGTCGTTCCGCAGTGAACTGCGCGCGGGGGCGAACGGCATCATCGGTGCCCTGGGCTCGACTGGCGCGGCGCTGGGCCTGCTGATCTTCCCGATCTTCCGGGAGAACTATGGCCTGGAAAAAACCTTTCTTATCCTGTCGATCGTGCCGCTGACGGCCAGCATCATCTGCTTTGTGATTCGCTGGGACCCGACGCGCACCGCGATCAATCCCGACAACGAAGCCGATGCCCCGCAATTCAGCGGCGACGAACAGCCGGCCCCGGCGTTCCTCAACCCGGCGATAGAGAAAACCCAGCGATGAAGCACAACAGGAACGTCATACTCGCCATCGACGAAGGCACCTCCGGAACGCGCGCGGCTGTCGTCGCCGCCGACGGCCATGTCTCCTGCCTGGAGTACATGGCGCTCCAGGTGGACGCGCCGCGGCCTGGCGTGGTGGAGCAGGATGCGAACGCAATCCTGGAGAAGACCGTCGCCGTGTGCCGCGCGACGATTGCGCGCGCGCAGCAGGAGCAACTACAGATCGTGGCGCTGGGCCTGGCCACGCAGCGGGCCACGGCGGTGCTTTGGGATACCCGCACCGGCCGTGCGCTCGTGCCCGCCATGGTCTGGCAGGACACGCGCTACGTCGGCGAACTCAACGCGCTGGCGCCGGCCTGGGACAAGACGCTGATCGAGCAGGTCGGCCGCCCGGCAGGCGTGCGGTCCCCCTACCTCTGGGCCGCCCGCCATCTCCACGACACCCCGGCCGTGGCCGAGGCGTTCCGGGAGAACCGTCTTGCGTTCGGCACGATCGACACCTGGCTGCTGTGGCACCTGTCCAGCGAACGCGCCTGCGTGACCACGCCCACCAACGTGACATCCGCCAGTGCCTACGTGCTGGCGGAGCACCGCTACCACCTTGGCTGGCTGGACGCGCTGGGCTTTCCTGCAGCGCTCTTGCCGGCGCTGCGCCAGGACGCGGACGACTTCGGCCGCACCCGGCCGGAGCAACTGGGCATCGACGTGCCGATCCTCGCCTGCGCCGGCGACCAGCTCGCGGGCGCGGCGGGGCTTGGGTGCCTGGACAGGGGGCAATCGATGTGCGTGCACGGCACCGGCAGCTTCGTCGACCTGATGACCGGGCCGGAGCCGCCGGCCAGGGCCGGGCTGTACGACGGCACCCTGACCATGACCGCGCGCCGCCAGCATCATGTCTCGCACCTCTCGGTCGAAACCTTCGTGGCCACTACCGGCTCGGCGCTCAACTGGGTCTGCGAGAAGTTGCGCTGGTTCGAGAGTGCGAAGCAGATCAGCGCGCTGGCGGCCACGGTCGATTCGGCGCGCGGCGTGACGTTCCTGCCCGCGCTGACGGGGCTGCGGGTGCCGCAGATGCAGCCCGAGGCGCGGGCCTCGCTGACGGGCGTTTCCATCGCGAGCTCCCAGGCCGAGGTGGCCTACGCCATCCTCGAAGGCATTGCCCATGCGGTTGCTTCGTGCATCGAGGCCAACGAGGAAGTCGCTGGCGTGAAGGTGTCCGAACTCATCGTGGGCGGCGGCTTGTCCGGCAGCGATGCCTTGCTGCAGATCCAGGCGGACCTGACCGGCATGCCGATCCGGCGCATGCGGGAAACCGACCGCGCCAGCTTGCGCGGGATTGCCTTCTTCGCGGGATCGTCGGGACTGCTGTGGGACTCGCTGCAGCACGCCCGCGCCACCAATGAAACCGATGCCGTCTTCGAGCCCCGGCTCGGCGCCGGCGAGCGCGGCGAACGCCGCGCGCTGTGGCATGCGCGGGTGGCGTCCGAGCTGCGTCACGCGCAGACCTTCCACAATCAATAAGCAGTCAGGAGATCTCCACGACATGATGGTTTTTCCATCCAGAAATCCGGGCAAGGACCGCGCCGGGATGACCTCTACCGAGCCGCTGCGCCTGGTCCGCCAGGAGCAGCTGGACCGCCTTGCCAGCGAACAGTTCGACATCCTTATCGTCGGCGGCGGCGTGACCGGCGCCTACGCGGCGCTGGATGCGAGCTTGCGCGGCTACCGGGTGGCCCTGGTGGAGAAGAACGATTTCGCCTCCGGCACCTCGTCCAAATCCTCCAAGATGGTGCACGGCGGCCTGCGCTATATCGAGCAGGGCAACCTCGGACTGGTGCGCCATTCCCTGCTGGAGCGCCAGCGCCTGCGCAGGAATGCCAGGCACCTGGTGCAGCGCCTGCCGTTCCTGTTCCCCGTGCTGGAAAAGGATGGCGTGTTCGACAAGCGCCTGTCCAAAGCGTTTGAAAGCCTGCTCTGGACCTACGACATTGCCGGTGGCTGGCGCGAAGGCATCCTCCACCAGAAACTCACCAAGGCCGAGGTGCTGTCGCATTGCCCGACCTTCAACGAAGAGAACCTGCTCGGCGGCTTCCTGTATTTCGATGCGCGGGTGGACGATGCCAGGCTGACCCTGAACATCGCCCGTACCGCGGCCTTCCATGGCGCGGCGGTAGTCAACCATGCGAAGGTGGTCGAGATCACCCGCAACGATCACGGCAAGGTCGATGGCGTGATCGTCCATGCCGGCGAGCGCGAGATCCGGGCCAGAGCCGGCGTCGTCATCATGGCGACGGGCGTCTGGCTGCGCGACTGGACCGGCCGCAAGAAGGGCGAGGAAAAGACCCTGCACATCCGGCCGGCCAAGGGGGTGCATGTCGCCATTCCCTGGCTGAAGGTCCGCAACGACTGCACCGTGACCATCCCGGTGCCGGGGCGCAACCGCCGCGCCACCATCACCCGCTGGGGCAACGTCTCCTACCTCGGCACCACCGATGAAGACTACGAAGGCGACCTCGACGATGTCTGCTGCACCCGGCAGGAGCTGGACTTCCTGCTCGACGGGGCGCGCTGGGCCTTGAAGACGGACCTGCAGGCCGAGGACGTGCTCGGCAGCATCGCGGGGTGCCGGCCGCTGGTCGCGCCGCCGGGCGGCAAGACGCTGGAAATCAAACGCAACCATGAAATCCATACGGCGGCCGATGGCCTGGTCACCATCGTCGGCGGCAAGCTGACCACGTCCCGGCATATGGCCGAGCAGACCATCGACGCCGCGCAGAAAGTCATCGGCCAGCGCAGCAAATGCCGGACCAAATCGGCGTACCTGCTGGGCGCGGCGGGATACGACGCGCAGGCCATCGTGGCATCCGGCGGCCTGTCGGCCCACCTGGGCGAGCGTTACGGCACGGAAGCGCGCTTCGTCAGCGACATCCTGCAGGCCGATGCGCGGCTGCAGAAGCCGATCGTCGAAGGGCTGCCCTACACCGAAGCCGAGATCGTCTACGCCGCGCGCCATGAACTGGCGGGCAGCGTGGACGACATCCTTTCGCGCCGCATCCGTGCCCGCCTGATGGCGCGCGATGCGTCGGCGCGCGCCGCGGCGCGCGTGGGCGAACTGTTGCAGGCCGAACTCGGCCTGTCCGAATCCGTCGTGGCGCAACAGGTCAACACCTACCTGAGCGCCGTCGCACACGAAAAATCCGTTCTTATGGGAGAGAATGCATGATCAGCAAGGAAGCAATCAAGCGCGGCTACAACCGTGGCAACTATGTCGTCGGCGCGCACACGCCGCCCGCTTACGCGGCCACGATCAAGGAAGCGTCCGCCACGCCCGGCCTGCAACGCGACGCCGTGGCCGTCGATGCCGCGCAGATCGACGCGCTGCGCGGCGTGGCGGATGAAGTGCTCACCGATGCCGGCAGCGTCGTGACGTGGACGCGTGACTGGTGGGCCGGGTCGATGATGACCGAGACTGCCGGCAAGCCCGCGACCCCGCAGGCCGTCATCGTGCGGGTTTCAACCATCGGGCAGATCCAGGCGGTCATGCGCATTGCGCACGCGGCGGCGATCCCCGTGACCGTATCGGCCGGGCGCAGCAATGTGACCGGTGCCGCCCTGCCGGTGCGCGGCGGCATCGTGCTGGATGTGTGCGAACTGAACAAGATGCTGGACTTCGACAAGGAAAGCCAGATTGTCGAAGTGGAGGCAGGCGTGTTCGGCGACGTCTTCGAGCAGACCATCCAGAGGGACTACGGCATGACGATGGGCCACTGGCCGTCGTCCTTCGCCATCAGCACCGTGGGCGGCTGGGTGGCGTGCCGCGGCGCCGGCCAGCTCTCCACGCGCTACGGCAAGATCGAGGACATGGTGTTCGGCATGGACGTGGTGCTGGCCGACGGCAGCCTCGTCACGGTGGGCGGCTACTCGCGCGCGGCGCTCGGCTCCGACCTGCAGCAACTGTTCATCGGCTCGGAGGGCACCCTTGGCGTCATCGTGCGCGTGCGCCTGAAACTGCATCGCCTGCCCGACTACGGCCGCGCCATCGCCTATGGCTTCAAGACCTTCGCCATCGGCCTGGATGCGTGCCGCGAGATCATGCAGCGCGGCGCGAATCCCGCGGCGCTGCGGCTCTATGACAAGCTCGAGAGCGGCGTGCAGTTCAACCTGCCGGACACCAACGTGCTGCTGATCGCCGACGAGGGCGCCCGCGAGATGGTCGATGCGGTGATGGCCATCAGCGAAGGCGTGTGCAAGGAACTTGGCCATGGCCTGGACTCAGGGACCATCTTCGAGCGCTGGCTGGACACCCGCTACCTCACCGGCAAGAGCGCCGAAGGCTTCAAGCGCAGCCCCGGCTTTGTCGCCGACACCCTGGAAATGTCCGGTCCCTGGAGCGACCTGTCCGCCATCTATACCGACGTGGTCAACGCGATCAATGCCGTGCCCGGCACGCTGGCGGGCTCGGCGCACCAGTCGCACGCGTATGTGGACGGCGCCTGCCTGTATTTTTCGCTGCGCGGCGAGGTGGAGGTGGAGAACCGGGCGACGTGGTACCGCCAGGCCTGGGATGCCGCCAATGCGGTGCTGATCAAATACAATGCCGCGTTGAGCCACCATCACGGCATCGGGCTGTTGCGCGCGCCGTATATGCGTGAATCGCTGGGCAGCGCGTTTCCGGTGCTGGTGGCGGTCAAGCAGGCGCTGGATCCCAAGAACATTCTCAATCCCGGAAAGCTCGGCCTGAGCGACGAGCTGCCCCACCACGCGGATCGGTAAGCATCATGGACAAGTCACTCGGGGCACGCCTGACGCGGCACCCGGTCATCGGCACGCTCTACGGCGTCGAGCAGGTCGACATCTTTATCGAGAGCAATGCTGAAGTCTCCATCGTCGCCAACGTCGAGCTGCGCAAGCTGCAGCCGGTGGTGGCCACGCTGACCAAGGCGGGCAAGTACGTCATCGTCAATATCGACAGCTGCGAAGGGCTGTCGCAAGACAAGGGCGGTGTCGAGTATCTTGCCGATATCGGTGTGACCAGCCTCGTCTCCACCCGGGTGGCAACCATCCAGCGCGCCAACCGGGCGGGGCTGATCACGATGCAGAAGGTATTCGTGACAGACCGCTCGACCTGGCCGCGCAGCGTCAAGGCGCTGGAGCAGAGCGATCCCAATCTCGTGCAGCTGATGCCCGCGCCCATGCTCTCGCATCTTTCCACCAAGGACCGCAAGGCGCTGCCGCCCATCGTGACATCGGGCTTCGTCTGCAACAAGGACGATATCCGCAGCGCGATCAAGGAAGGCGCCGTGGCGGTTTCCACCAGCGACAGCAAGCTGTGGAACCTGGAGCCTTCCGTGTTGAAATCCTGAAACCGACTGAGGTAATCGATGGCTGCTTCCTACCTGCGGGCGATCGCGCGCTACTACTGAGGCGCCCGCCAGCCGGCAGCGCCGCAGCCAGCGCTACTCCCGGACAACCTTGGCGAATGGCCTCGGCGCGTCGTTGCCGCCACCGAAGAGGATGTGGTCTTCCCCATCCTTCATCATGCCCAGGCAGCCATTCCGGCTGCTCCCGCACCAGGTCAGGCAGACCTGGTCGTTCTCGATCCGCCACTGGCCGCGATCGGTGCCACCGTTGACCTGCTTCACCGCGTAGAGGTTTCCCAAGTTGCCGGCGGTCTCAGTGGCCTTTCACAAGAGCAAGGATTCGCGCAGTTTCCGACCTGGCTGGCTATGGCGCTTTGCTCTGGGCTTACAGCAAGAGCCTGGGTCCGGAGGTAATTGTGGCGGCACATGTCAAGCGCGATCCGTGCGAAAGCGCGCACTAATTCGCGGAAAAAGCGGCCGCGCCGACTCATCCCAATGGCTAGTTGAAAGGGATCTTGCGCTACTTATACTGAAGAAATCCAATCGCCGGTAATGGCCATGAAGATGTCGGCTACCGCAGATCAACATGCCCCCTTGCCGTCGCCGGCAAGGGTCGCTGTTATCGTGGCCACGAAAGGCCGGCCGCAGGCATCAGCGCACGTGCTGCGACTACTCGAGAAGCAATCCGTGCAACCAGCCATCACGCTGTTTTCCGCCTGCACGGATGCGGATATCGAGCCCGGCCTGGAAACGCCACTGGCGGTTGAGTATATCTTTGGCCCGGCAGGCTTGCCCGCGCAGCGCAACCGCGCGCTGGTCACGGTCCTGTCGCGCGCGGATTTTGTCGTTTTCTTCGACGATGACTTCGTGCCGTCACCCTATTGGATAGAGCGCTGCCTGCAGGCTTTTCTCGCGGAGCCCGATGTCGCGGGAATATCCGGCGCCTTGCTTCATGATGGCGCGGTCGGTGCCGCGCTGTCATGGGACGACGCATGCAGCCTTGTCCTGCAAGCGGACGCCGTTGCCGGGACACCGCGCCCGCTCACCACGCTGAGCGGGCTCTATGGATGCAACATGGCCTATCGCGTTTCCGCGATCGGCAATCTGCGCTTTGACGAGCGGCTGGTGCTTTACGGCTGGCTGGAAGACAAGGATTTTTCGCGCGCGATCGGCAGGAAGGGCAGGCTGGTCGAGTCCGACGCGATGTTGGGGGTCCACCTGGGGTTGAGATCGGGCCGAGTCTCCGGAAAACGTTTCGGATTCTCGCAAATCGTCAATGCCTGGTATTTGCATAAGAAGGGCGTGCTTTCCACGAAGGAAGTCTGGAGTTTTATCGCTAAAGCGCTCACTGCCAACGGCATCAGGTCGATCCGGCCTGAATCGCACATCGACCGCCGCGGACGATTCGCCGGCAACCTGGTCGGCGTGACGGATCTTCTGCTTGGCCGGTGCCGGCCGGAGAGGGCCAGCGATTTGTGAGACGCGTATGGCGATGCCGCTGACTCTCGTCAGCGTTTGATGGATGGGCCGCCGGGGGCGGGGAGGGTTGTTAACGAAAAGACGGCGGGGCCAACGAAGGCCCGTCGCGAAAGCACTCGCCATCAAGGACGCTGCCAGTGCGCAGCGGCACTTTGACAACTTCCCCCGATAGGCTGGAATGATGTTCGGCGGCGCGCTCCCGGAGGGCGCCATCGAGGGAGTCCCTCGTGTATCGCTGATCGAGAATCATGCCGCTACGCGCCATGCCGGCCGGAGTGGCGGGACATAAGGCTCGGAGACTTTACCGGCATGACAACCTGGACCCGGCGCGCATGGCTGCGCGGTATTCCTGCAGGCATCCTGGCTGTCGCATCGCGCGACATGTATGCGCATGTGAGCGCCGGACCTGTCGATGGACCGCCGCCCACGCTAGACGGCTGGGTGGTCGACCAGTACGGCCGGCGGGTGCGTCTGCAGGACATGTTGCTGGGCGGCGTCACGGCATTGCAAACGATGTTTACCGGCTGCAGCTCGGTTTGCCCGTTGCAGGGCGCGCTGTTCAGCGCGGTGCAGGACGGCATGCCGCGCGTGAACGCCCGGTATCCGCTTCGCCTGGTCTCGCTCAGCATTGATCCGCTGTCCGATTCGCCGGAAGCGCTGCGGGCATGGCTGCGGCGCATGGGTGGCGGCGCGAACTGGCGCGCGGTGGCGCCAACGGGAGGCGTCGAGCAGATCAGGACGGTACTTGGCGGCAGGCCGCCGGGTCCCAGCCTCGATGCGCATTCCACGCAAGTCTATTTCTTCAACAAGGCCGCACAGTTGTGCTGGCGCAGCCCGGCATTCCCGCAAGCAGAAGAGGTCCTGCGCGTCATGGAACATCTGGCCAAAGCCTGACTGATCCCACAAAGGCTAAGCAAGAACAGCAGGAAAACAGTGAGAAAGTACCCCAAAAAACGCAGCAAAGAACAGCAACAACAACCAGAGAGCTTCGCCATGACTCCTTTCTCACAGCAATCCACGGGATTCACAAGGGCACTGCTTAGATGGATCGGCGCCTGTCTTTTCCTTCTGGCATGGACGCTATCGGCTCCGGCCGCGGCGCAGACCACCAGCAAGATGACCCTTAGCGGCACGAATCTGTGCGCCGATGTCTCAGGCGCCTCGTTTGACGATGGCGCGCCGGTCATCGTCTGGACGTGTAGCGGCGACCCGAACCAGCAATGGACGTTCACCCCTGACGGAACCCGCTACAAGATCACGGTGGGGCATAGTGGCGATTGCCTGGACATTGCATATGCCGACCCTTCCCCAGGGGCGCAGGCGATTCAGTGGCCCTGTCAGTCGCCAGCCGCCGACAATGAGCGGTTCACGCTGAAGCAGCAGAACAACGGCTATGCGGTGGTGGCCTCGCACAGCGGGTTGTGCCTTGGCGCCTCGGGGGGAGCCCAGCCGCAGGAAGGGCAGTCTGTGTTGCAATTCACTTGCAACGGCAGCGTCGGCCAGACCTGGGTGATCACCGGTCTGAACATTGCCACCCTGCCGTCGAAATGGACGGCGCCGAAAACGCTGTCGCTCGTTCCGGTCGCAGCGGCGAGCACACCTTCCGGCAAGGTGTTGGTATGGTCCGCCTACGATCGCTTCACGTTCGGCGGCGACAACGGGCAGACTTACACCGCCCTGTTCGACCCGGTCGCCATGACATCGACCGAGAAGCTGGTCACCAACACCGCGCATGACATGTTCTGCCCGGGGATCGCGAATCTCCCCGATGGACGCATCTTCGTCAACGGCGGATCCAGCAGTACCAAGACCAGCATCTACGATCCGGCCACGGCCAAGTGGTCCGTGGCACCGGAGATGAACCGCGGCCGCGGGTATCAGGGCAGCGTCACGTTGAGCAATGGCGGCGTCTTCACCGTGGGCGGTTCCTGGAGCGGCGCCATCGGCGACAAGGACGGCGAGACCTGGAGGCCAAATAACCCGTGGCGGCTGAACAGCGCCGTGTGGGACGACTACATCCTGACTGGCGACTCGGCGGGCCTGCACCGTTCGGATAACCACGCATGGCTGTTCGCCTCAGCCAATGGCCGGGTGTTCCATGCGGGGCCGAGCAAGCAGATGAACTGGATCGACACCACTGGTGACGGCAGCGTGACCCCGGTCGGCACGCGGGCGGCGGATGGCGATGCCATGAACGGCAACGCCGTGATGTACGACATCGGCAAGATCCTCACGGTGGGCGGGGCGCCGGACTACGAAAACACGACGTCGACCGCGAACGCGCACGTGATCGATATCACGAGCGGCACGCCGGTGGTGCGCAAGCTCGCTTCCATGGCTTATGCCCGCGCCTTCAACAACAGCGTGGTCTTGCCGAATGGCCAGGTCGTCGTGATCGGTGGCCAGACCGTGCCGGTACCGTTCTCCGATGATGGGGCGGTGCTCACCCCGGAACTCTGGGATCCGGCTACCGAGAAGTTCCAGAGGCTGGCTGCGATGGCAACCCCGCGGACTTACCACAGCGTGGCCCTGCTGCTGCCCGACGGACGCGTGCTGAGCGGCGGCGGCGGTCTTTGCGGGGATTGCACGACCAATCATCCCAATGTGGAGATCCTAACGCCGCCCTACCTGCTCAATGCGAACGGAACGGCGGCGACCCGTCCGGCGATTTCGTCGGCGCCGGGGGACGCCCTGCTAGGCACCACGATCTCGGTGACCACGAATACGCCGGTGACCAAGTTCGCGCTGGTCCGCATGTCGTCGGTCACGCATTCCGTGAACAACGAGCAACGCCGGGTGCCGGTCACCTTCACGGTCGGGACGGCGGGAGAGAATCTGATCAAGATCCCGTCCGACCCGGGCGTCGCCGTGCCCGGCTACTACTATCTGTTCGCCATGAATTCGGCGGGCGTGCCGAGCGTGGCCAAGGTCATTCGCGTGCACTGATGCGCCGCGCGAACCGTAGGGGAGAATGGCGGGCGGTCCTGGGTGTGGCGCTGGCTGCCGCCAGCATGCTGGCGGCGGCCGCGGATAGCAGCGGGGACGTGGAGCGGGGGCGGGCGCTGTTCCACGGCGAGACGGATCTCTCTGCGCACTTGCGGGGGGATCCTACGCCGCTGCCCGCTTCAGCCGTGCGCTGCATCAATTGTCATACGAGGACCAGCCGGGGGGAGGCATTTGCTCCGCCGCTGACGGCGGATTCCCTTCGTACCTTAAGCCCGCGCCGGGGCGGCCCGCCCACGGCTTACGACCGCGACGCTTTCTGCAGTGCGCTAGCCAACAGTATCGACGTGGCCAACGTGGTACTGGTAAAGGCGATGCCACAGTACCTCCAGTCGGATAGCGACTGTTCCGCCTTGTGGGCGTACCTGATGACGCAGTAAGCAGGGTGATAGCGTTGCCATGCCTGCACCAATCGAAAACTACACGAATAACCACACGGGAACGGCATGACTCCATTCAGGCGACAATTCTTTTCACGGCTCGCAGGCACGGTCGCGGGGGCCGGTGCCGCGCTGGTGTCGTCCGTTGGCATCGGCGGGGGCGCCATCGCGCGCACTGCGCAAGACGGCAGGGCGGAAGAGCGCGTGGTATCCGTCAAGGATTTCGCGGGCCTGGATGCGACCGGCTCGAGCCCGTCCGACCAGGCGTTCAGCAGGGCACTGAAAGAAGTCGCCTCGCTCAAACGCAAAGCCCTCGGCGACGAAAACTCCAACAGGATCGGCAACAAGCGCATCGTGCTGCCGCCCGGCACTTACCTGATTACGCAGCCGGGCGCGCTGGTGGACTCCGGCGTGTTCGGGGAGCGCACGCAAGGCCTGACGATCGAGGGCGACGGGGCGCCGGGAACGGTGGTGATCATCTACCAGCCCGCCATGCCGGGGCCGCTCATCAAGAACAACGACAAGCTGCTGGTGCTCCGCTTCAGGAACATCCAGTTCCACGGCAAGGCGCCGAACAGCGACCTGATCGACAGCACCAGTACGGGCGGCGCGCAGGACTACGCCTTCGACGACTGCATTTTCACCGGCAACTGGAGATATGGCGCCAACCTCACCGGCGGGAACAACAACAGCGAGTGGCATTTCGGCCGCTGTTCCTGGGCCGGCAAATGGCAGTCGTTTCTCTACGTGGGCACCGCCAATACCTCGGACCAGTTCCTGAACTACTGGTTTGACCACTGCAAATACTGGAGCTCCAGCACCTGGATCGACATGGCCAAGGGCGGCAATATCAAGCTGACCGATTGCGATGTCAGTGGCTATGAACCCGCCGCGCAAACCTACCTGTTCAACCTGCGCGGGCGCTCCCATGCGCGCGGCGTCTGTTCGTTCAAGGCGTCGGGCTTGCGCGTCGAGCAGAAGACCCGGTTCGCGGGCCTGATGTATTGCGAGTGGGAGCAAGGCAACATCGGGTTCAAGGATTGCGATTTCAGTTCGCAGGCTTACCAGCCATTCGCTGCGGGGGTAATGTCGGCCTTGTTCTCGCCGGGTGACAGCTCCGGGGCTCAAGTGGTGTTCGACAATTGCCAGATCATGGGCCGGCACCACTACACGACTGGACAGGCGCCGGCCGGCCAGGGGCGCTCCAGCTACCGGAACTGCGATTTCCTCAACTACACCTACCCGGACGAGGCGTTTGTCTTCTCCGAGTCAGGAGGGCAGGCCGGGCGCCGCCGCGCAGTGGTGCTCGAAAGCTGCCGGGGCAACGGCACGGGCAGTGTCTACGCCGATGCCGAAGTGGGCTGGGACGTGGCGGCGATTGCGACGGTCAAGCAGAAGATCGTCTCGTTCAAGTCCGCTTTCGGCAATCTGCCGAGCGGCGCCGACGGCCCGTTATCCATTGTGTTGCCGCTGCACGCGATCATCCTGCGCGTCATCGTGGATGTCCCGGCCGGCGCGCTCGGATCCGGCGGCAGGGCAGGCTACACCGTGCAAACAGGAGAGGCCTCCACCACTGCGCTGGCCGCCCTGAACCTGAGTTCGGCGAGCACGGGAGGCCGGGTGGATAACCAGCCCTACTTCCGCTGCAGCACGCGGCAGAAGTGCACGATCAGCCTGGTGCCGACGGTGAAGGACCAGCCCCCGGGGATCGGCGCGTTGGTCTTGGTGGAATACATTGGATGAAGGTGGCGGCCGGATAGCGCACCGGCGCGGAGCCTGAGGGCAGCGCTCAGTACCACCGAAACGCCAATCCACAACGCGCGTCGGTTCGTTGGCCGGGTAACGCGTGCTGCGCCGCCGCCTGGATTCAGCCGCCGGCCGCGCCGCGCGCCACTCCGGGCTCAGGCTTGCGCGCGCGCATCTCCGCGGTGGTATTGCCCTCGCCATCCGGCGTCCAGCCCGGCGGCATGAACAGGTATCCGAAGAAGGCGCGGGCGCTGCGCGCCCCGGCCAGGTCACGCAACAGGTGGACCCACTGCGTGAACTCGATCCGCAGCGGGTTGGCGCTGTGGATCGGATGCACCAGCCCATACCGGCAGGGCAAGTCGTCGCGCTCCTTCACGTAGGTGCCGAACAAGCGGTCGAAGACCAGCAGCACGCCGCCATAGTTCGCATCCAGGTACTCCAGGTTCGACGCATGGTGCACCCGGTGCGCCGACGGCGTATTGAGGATTCCCTCCAGCCAGCCCAGCCGCGGAATCCACACCGCATGAATCCAGAACTGGTAGAGCAGATTGAGCGACAGCACCGCGAACACCACCCCCGGCTCGAAGCCGATCCACGCCAGCGGCACGAAAAACAGCGCCGTGCCGGTCAGCTTGCCAAGCACCCCGATGCGAAACGCAGCCGACAGATTGAGATCGTTAGGCGAGTGATGCACCGCATGGTTGCTCCAGAACCAGCGCACCCGGTGCGCGGCGCGGTGATACCAGTAGTAGCAGAACTCCTGCCCGATAAAGAGCAGCGGCAAGGCTACCCAGCCCACGGGGTGGATCGTCAGCAGCCGATGCTCGAACGCCAGCCGCACCAGCGGCGCGGCAATCGACAGCGGCAAGGCGATCCCGATCGCGATGCGCACGACCAGATCCAGTGCCGACACACCAAAAGCCCGCCAGTCATAGCGCTGGCGGCGCGACAGGATGATCGCCTCGATCAGCGCGAATGCCAGGACGCAAGGGATGGCGATGAACAGCTGAAATTTTTCTAATGCGTTCATGACTGCTGGCTGATGAGTTGCTTGGGCTGGCTCATGTGATTAGCCCGGCATGCCGCAGCGCGGCGCCTGTCGCGTAAGGCGCCACGCACAAGGCTGCGTGCGAGGAAGATACCGCTAACGGTGCCATAGATAAAGGCGGCTGCCAGCGATGTGCTGCTCCGATGCAATAGATCAGGGTTTATCGCTAGTGCGACGCTGACGATAAACCTGTTGAGAAACATGCAGAGGATCGGCGCTGGCGGAATCCAGATCCCGGGGGCGGAGTCGGGGGCTTCAAACCTTGTCTTCGGCAGGATTCCTGTCCGCCGTGCCGTCGCGCCGGCAAGCCGCTATCGAGGCCGACGAAACCTGGCCATGGAAATGTCGGCGAGATAAGACCCGTCGGGCAGACGTATCCGCTTCTCGAAGCGTCCTTCCTCGACAAAGCCAAAATGCGCATAGAGGGCGCGTGCACTCGGAAACTGCAGGAATGGCTACGAAAAGGCCAACTCAGTGTCCAGGGACTAGCCTACCAACTCGATGAACTTCGCTGCAACGTGCAGAGCATTGCCCAGGAAAGCTGCGCCGACCTGCTGCGAGTCAGCGCGGGGCTCTGTGCGGTATTGAAGCTGCTGGATTTCGATAGGGACGATTCCGAGGACAGTCACGGGCTGCGTTGTTTGCTGACGCCGTTGAAGCAGCAGTTGGATGAAGCTCTGAACAGGGTGCAGGGCATCCTCTGAGGGCACGTCGGGCGCTCGCCCTTTCCCCGGCCCTCTCCCGCAAGCGGGAACACCGGCCTCCCAATCCTTTCCATAGAGCGGGAGCTGTGCGGAGAAAGCCCGCTTTCCTGACTTCATCGGGCACCTGCATGGCAGTCCACTGGCGCCGCGGGAACACGCCAACCCGCCGACCCGCCGTAGCCGTCCGGCTAAGCGTTCACGATCATCTCGAAGCCGCCAAAGATCATTCGCTTGCCATCGAATGGCATCGGCTCGTCCATCTTCAGCCGTGGATCGGCCATGGCGGCCTTCATGCCCTCGTCGCGGACCTTGCGCGATGGCCACAGGATCCAGGAGAAGACCACGGTCTCGTCCTTCTCCAGCTTCACGGCCATCGGGAACGAGGTGAGTTTGCCCTCGGGCACATCATCGCCCCAGCACTCGACCAGGCCCAGCGCGCCATGTTCCTTGAACACCACAGCCGCGGCGTCGGCGTGCTGGCGATAGGTCTCCCGGTTGGCGGTGGGCACGGCAAGAACAAATCCATCGATGTAATTCATGTCCGATCTCCTTTGGGGGTGTCTGCAAGTTGGCGCGCTACGGGTGCCGCCATGGAGACGACGAATCAGGGGCGCCATTCTCGACATGCTGTGCGAGAAATTCTCAATATAGGCGGGCTGGCTGGCCGCGGGGGGGCGAGCTTGCTGTCTGCCGGCGTTCGGTGTGATGAGTACGGCGCCATGCCGATGCCGCATAGCCTCCACCCGCACCGTCGGTGACGGACCTGGCCACGCGTGGCCCGGATTTTCTGAAGGCGGTGTCGATTTCAGGTATCCCGGTTCATCGTAGTGTCAGAGCCGCCCGTCTATCCTGAATCGAGTTCGGGGCAGTGCGGCTCCGGCAACCCGATCAAGGAGAAACGACGATGCGTGTCATGGTGATGGTGAAGGCCACGAGCCAGTCAGAGGCCGGCAAGATGCCCGGCACGGAGTTGCTTACGGCCATGGGCAACTTCAATGAAGAGCTCGTCAAGGCAGGCGTGATGCTTGCGGGCGAAGGCTTGCACCCGAGCGCCAGGGGCAAACGGGTGCGCTTTTCGGGCAGCCAGCGGACCGTGATCGACGGACCGTTCACGGAAACCAAGGAACTCGTTGCCGGGTTCTGGCTGTGGAAGGTGAAGTCCATGGACGAGGCCGTCGAATGGGTCAGGCGCTGCCACAACCCCATGGAGGGGGAGTCCGAGATCGAAATTCGCCCGGTGTTCGAGGCCGACGATTTCGGCGCGGAGTTTACCCCCGAGCTGAGGGACCAGGAGGAACGGCTGCGCGCGCAGGCCGAAGGCGCGGCGAACAGGCCGCGTTAAGGCGAGCGGGCGCAAAGGCGCGCAAGTGGCGCCTTGTCGGCCAGGACAGGTGCCTGTCCTGGCTTGTGACTCAGATTGCGATTCCTGTCGTTTTTGGAGGGAAAAGCAATTGCCGCCCCTCCCTGGGCCGGAGTTCCACACGCATCATCAACTAACGTGCGCCAGCGCACATTACGCAGTGCTGGCAAAAAAAGATTTGCTATACGCTTTTACCTTGGAGCTATCGACATTGCATCCATTTATGAAACCCTGGTAAAACGTGCGAGGTCATACAGTGGCGAAGCGGCTTCGATTTGACAGGGGCGTTGGCCTCAAGGATTTTCGTAGTGTAATTCCGATGCAGGCGATTACCGAGATCAACGCGGCCCTTGATTCTTTGCCTGGCAATGTGTCGCAACGCCCCCATCCAGACACCGTAGCGGAAATGCTGCGTCGTGGCGACGCATTCCGGCAACTCGAGGAGGCCGTCTGCGCGGATACGCGCGCGATGGTGGCCGGGGTTGTTCAGGGAACATTGCGCCAGGAACCCGTACACGTGATTCGTTGCGCGGACCCGGTAAGGCGGAGGGACAGTCATTGCCGCCATTACGATTCCCATCTGCTGACGATGCTGATTCCGCTACGACTGGCGCCGGATTGTGCCTGCAACGGTGACCTGGTCATGTATCGGCGCCCCCGTCTGACGGTCTCCACGCTGGGCAATGTGATGTGCAAAGTTGCCCATGGCATCCATCGCAAGCTACCGTTCGAGTGGCGGAAATGGCTGACGCTGCGCGATCTGCGTCGAGGCCACTGCTCACGCGTGCCGGTGCAGCTTGGCAGTGTCTACGTATTCAACGGTTTTGCGCTCAAGCACGCCAACATCGATGTGGAGATGGGGCAGCGTCGCTCGCTGCTGATCCATTACTACGATCCCGGTCACTCGCTCGGCCTGAGCTGGTTGATGCGGCGTGTGCGCGGGGTCTGAGATTGTCTCGGGGGGCGCGCACAGGCGCTTCCGTTCAGCGTCTGTGCGCTCGCCACACACGATGCACGTGAGCGACTTTTCCCGGGGAGGGGTGGCCCCCGCGATCCCTGTGGAACCGGGCGTCCGTGAGACGGCGACGCTCAAAGTGAGGCCGTCTATTCGACCCGGATCCCGCGTGCCTTGACAAGGGCGTGCCAGCGCAATGATTCGCCTTGCAGGAAGTTCTTGAACGCCTGTGGAGAGTTCCCGACCGGGTCGAGTCCGGCTTGCTGCAGCCTGGCACGCACGACCGGATCCGCGACAGCCTTCTGCACGGCACCTGCGATGGCTTGCACGCGATCCTGCGCGGTGCCCTTCGGCAGGAACACGCCATTCCATTCGAGCACTTCATAGTCCGGCATGCCGCTTTCCGCAATGGTGGGCGTATTGGGCAAGCCCTGAATCCGCTTCCTGGATGTCACCGCAAGCGCCCGGAGCTTGCCGCTGGTGACGTATTGCAGCGTGGACGCCGTGTTCCCGAAATAGATCGCAACCTGTCCTCCCATCACATCGGTAAGCGCCGGCGCACCGCCCTTGTATGGGACATGGAGCAACTCGATCTTCGCCTGCTCGTTGAACATCTCCGCGGCAAGATGCGATCCGGTTCCTGCGCCGGCGGACGCGTAGGTCAGCTTGCCGGGCGTCTTCTTTGCCGAGGCGATCAGGTCAGCGACGGTCTTGTAGGGCGCATTCGCGGCAACCACGAGGATCTGCGGCGCTGTCGCCACCAACGCGACCGGAATGAAATCGCTGGCAGGATCGAATGGCAGCTTGCGCAGTGCACCGTTCACCGCGAATGCCGATGCGTCATAGAGGACGGTGTAGCCATCGGGCGTGGCTTTCGCCACCGCGTCGGCGCCGATGACACCGCCGGCGCCAGGCTTGTTGTCGATCACGATCGTCTGCCCGAGGATCTCCCCCATCTTCTGCGCGACGACACGCGCCGTATTGTCGGCGCCGCCGCCCGCCGAATAGGGCACCACCATGCGAATCGGCTTGTCGGGGAATGCCATGGCGCAAAGCGGCACCGAGGCAGCCATGATCGCCAGGCCTTTGCAAAGCCCCTGCAGGGTTCTTCTCATCTTGTCTCCTTCAAGTCTGGCCGGCTTACGCGGCCTCGAATCCATACAGCAAGGCAGGGTTGTCCACCAGTATCTTGCGGCGGATTTCCTGGCTACCTGCCCATTGGGCAAGCAAGTCGTACAGCAAGGCATCGTCGGGCTTGTGCCACGCCTCGGTGGGGTGAGGCCAGTCGCTGCCCCAGACGAGCCGTTCCGGGGCCGCTCCCACCCATGCCTTCGCCACCGGATCCATGTCGTCGTAATGACGGGCTGCGCCGACGAGGGAGTCGAGGTATGCGCCAGACAACTTCAGCCAGGCTTTGCCTCGATCCAGCAGATTAGACACGACCGCGAACGCGGGATGCGCCGTTCCCCCGGGGAGCGGCATGCGGGCCAGGTGGTCGAAGACCAGGGGCGCGCGCAGCCGCGCCAGCAGGTCGCGGTGTCCAACGATCTGGTCGGCGGTCCAGTGCAGTTGCAAATGCCATCCGAGCTCGGCGATGCGGTTTGCCAGCGGCTCCACCATGTCGAACCCTACAACGGCATGCATTTCCGTATAAAGGGAGAAGCGTATCCCCCGGATACCTCCCGCGTGGAGTGCATGCAAGGCCTCGTCCGTGACGTCCGGGCGTACCACGGCGATTCCGCGGGTACTGGCCGGGCCCAACCGCTGGATGGCATCGAGCGTACAACTATTGTCTGTCCAATAGGAGCGTGGCTGTACCACGACGGCGCGGCGGGTTCCGATCAGCGCCTGAACGCAGCGGTAGTCCTCCACCGTCGCATCCGCCACGATCGGTGCAACGGCTGTGAAGCGTGGATCGTAGATATGCAGATGGGAGTCGCAGGCATTCGCGAGTGCCGCGCTGACCGGGACCGTGGTGGCCGAACTGTTCGGCACCTGCACGGCAGCGCCGCCATACGTGGAATCAGGCATTCCGCCCCAGCCTGTCCGCTGCGTCGCGGACCATTTCTCCGTGTTCATCGAGTACAGGTGCGGCGAATGGCTCCGGGCCGGGCGTGCGGCCGAATTTGACGCCACGCGTGAAGCCGCGATAGCGGCCAACCACCGGATGGTCGAACGTCATGATCATTTCCTCCGCTGCCACCTGGGGGAAGTCGAACATGTCCTCTACCGACCGCGCCGCCGCGCATGGTACTTCTTCGCCGAACACGGCTTCCCAATCCAGGGCCGTGCGTTGCTGTAACGCGGCATGCAGTTTGGGGACGATCTCATCATGGTGCTCGGCACGCTTGCGCACGCTATCGTAGCGATCGGTCGACAGCAACGCAGTCAGGCCGGTCTTCTCGCACAGCGCCTTCCAGAAGTGCGGGGTGTTGGCGGAGATATAGAGATAGCCGTCCCTGGTGGGATGGATGCCGGTGATCCCGCCGGAACGCATGTCGCGTCCCACATCCCTGGGTTCCGAATCGGCCCATACCATCCGGGCGGACTGCATGGTCAGCGCTGCGCGAAGCAGGGACACGCCGACATATTGCCCCTCGCCGCTCCTTTCACGCTCGTAGAGCGCTGAGGCAACGGCGCCGGCCACGAGGGCCGCCGCATAGTAGTCGACCACGGAGCCGTAGAGAATTTCCGGCGGGCCACCACGCTTGCCTTGCAGCGTGCACATGCCGGTCATCGTCTGCAGCACCTGGTCATAGCCAGCCTTGTCCTTCAGCGGGCCCGTTTCGCCGTATCCGGTGACGGCACAGTAGATGAGGCGCGGATTGACGGCGCGGAGCTGCTCGTAGCCAATGCCGAGCCGGTCCGGGACGCTGGGGCGGAAGTTGTGCACAAGTACATCCGCGTTGCGCACCAGCGCAAGCAGCCGGTCCAGGTCGGCGGGATCCTTCAGGTCGAGTACGGCGCCGAGCTTGCTTCGGTTGACGCCGAGGAACGCCCGGCTCTCGGCCTCCAGCGTCGAAGGATACTTGCGCAGGTTGTCGCCCACGGGAGGCTCGATCTTGATGACGTCCGCGCCCTGATCCGCGAGCAGCGAGCAGCCGTACGGCCCTGCGATATAAGCGCTCAGGTCAAGCACGCGCACGCCGGTCAGCGGGCCGGACGGCCCCGTTCGGGTTGCGCCGAATGCGCCGAATGCGCAGTCTCCGACAGTCGTGTTGGTTTGCATACAGCCTCCGGATTCAACTGGACATTCAGTCCGCGACAATGTTCTGCTGCCTGGCAAGCTGCTTCCACCTGGCAACATCGGCAGCGATCGTCTCTGCAAACTGCTTGGGGGTGCCGGGCTTTGCCTCGGCGCCTTCGTTGAGGATCGCTGCCTTGACGGATGGCTTTGCCAGAGCCTTGTTCACGGCCCCATTGATCCGCGCAATGACTGCCTCCGGCGTTCCCGCGGGCGCGAGAAAGCCCCACCAGAGTTCAAACTCGTAGCCGGGAACGGCGCTCGCCATGGGTACCAGGTCGGGTGCGATGGGGCTTGGTTTCAGGCTGGTAATGCCTACGGCCCGTACCTTGCCGGCCCTGACCATGGGCAGCAGCGACGGTCCGCTCGAGATCAGCACCTGCGTCTGGTTGCCGATCAGGTCAGTGATGGCGGGTCCCATGCCCCGGTAGGGGACATGCGTGATGGCGAGCTTTCCGGCCTTGGCCTTGAGCAACTCGGTGCCGAACTGATTGACGCTCCCTGGCCCGGAAGACGCATAGTTGAATTTGCCCGGATTCGCCCGGATCGCGTTCACAAGGTCCTGCGGACTCCTGGCAGGGAACTCATTGCTGACAGCCACGATGAATGGGCCCTGGGCCAGCATCGCTACCGGGGAGAAGCTCTTGATCGCGTCATAGGGCAGTTTGCTCTGCACCGCAGCGTTGGTCGTCATGCTCGAGGACACCGCGACCAGGGTATAGCCATCCGGGGTCGCCTTCGCCACGATGCCGGTCCCCGTGTTGCCGCTCGCGCCGGGCCGGTTGTCGATGATCACGGGCTGCTTCAGGTCCTCGCCGATCTCCTTCGCCACGATCCGCGCGAAGGTATCATTCGAGCCGCCGGGCGGATAGGGAACGACGATGGTGACGGGCTTGGACGGATACGCGCTCTCCGCGCCCGCATGAGGCGAAGCGGTGAGCGCACCGACTGCGGCGAGTGCGGCGATCAGCGCAAAGCGTCCTGCGGCCCCGCTTGAAGATGACGTGTTCATGCTTTGTCTCCTGTCAGTCTGATTTTTGTACAGTCCGGTCAGGCAGCGATCAGCCCCAGCCGCTTGCCGATATCGACAATGGCCTGCGCACGCCTGACAAAGGGTGGGTCGATCATCTTTCCATCAACGACGTAGGCCCCGATCCCTTTTGCATGCGCCTCGGCGGCGGCGGCCACGACCCGCATCGAATGCGCGATCTCTTCGTCGGACGGGCGATACACTTCGTTGGCCAGCGCGATCTGGCTCGGGTGGATGCAGCTTTTGCCAAGAAAGCCCAGGTGCATGGACATCTCCGCCTCGGCACGGAAGCCTTCGGTATCCCGGATATTGGCGAACACCGTGTCGTAGGCAAAGACGTTGGCCTCTCCCGCGGCCATGCGCACGGCGAACATGGCCGTTGCGATGGCCGCGGGATTGCGCCGGTGAATGCCGATGGGTTCGAAGAGATCTCCAAGCCCGAGTTGAAGGCCGGCGACGCGTGGATGCGCGCTTGCCAGTTCGGCAGCGCGGCGCAACGCCGCCGGCGATTCGATATTGAGCAGCAACCGGACTTTGGTGTCGGCTTCGGTAAAGCCGTTGGCCCGTTCCGCTTGTTCGACTGCCTCAACCGCGTGCCGGACGTCGTCGGCGGTCTCCGGCTTGGGCACGTTGACCAGATGCAATCCTGGCACTACGACTGCGGCAAGATCCGCTTTGAAATGCCCCGTGGCAATGCCATTGACGCGGACGATGAGCGTCTTGCCAGCGCTCCGTGCCTCGGCGGAGCGCAGGAGCCGTGACAGGAGGGATCTGGCTTCGGCTTTCCTGTCTTCGGCAACGGCATCCTCCAGGTCGAAGGACAGCGCGTCCGCATCGCTTGCCAGCGCTTTTGGGAAAAACTCGGGGCGCGAACCGGGGACAAAAAGCTTGCTTCTCATGGCCAAACACCTAGCTCTGTGGGATGAGATGCAGTGTCATACTATCTATAACAAAGATAAACTATGCTTTCCTACGTTCGCTCAATAGAAATTGTATGGAAACCGCCTATCTGCGGGCTTTCGCCCTGGTTGTCGAGACCGGCTCGCTGGCCGAGGCTGCAAGACGGCTTGACGTCACTCCGGCGGCGATTTCCCAGCAGATTCAGGTGCTTGAACGAGAACTCGGCACCCGGCTCCTGGGACGGGCCGGCAGGACGGTTGCGCCCACGGAGTCCGGGAGCCGTCTGGCAGAACGCTGCGGTCCCCTGCTCAGGGAAGTGGACAGCCTGAAAGGATGGATCAGCCAGGCCGATGAAATTCGCGAGCTTCGTATCGGGACGATCAATACCGCGCTCCACAGCCTCCTGCCAGACGCGTTGGCGCGCTTTACAGCCGAACACCCGCGCGTGTCTGTCTACATACAGTCGGCCATGTCGAGCGAGTTGTATGACGCGGTCAAGCGATCGGATCTCGATGCCGCCGTCTGCCTGCATCCGCCCTTTTCGATGCCGAAGGCGATCGCATGGGAACTGCTTCGCCAGGAACCGTTGGTCGTGCTCGCTGCGGAGCGTGACAAGAAGGCCGACCCCCACGAGCTTCTGCGAACCAGGCCGCTCATCCGATATGACAGAACCCTCGGCGGCGGGAAGCAGGCAGACGAATACCTGCGCAAGGCCGGCATTGCCCCGTCGCAAGAACGCTTCGAACTCAGTTCCCTGCTCGCGATCGCGATGATGGTGGATCGCGGCCTGGGCGTGTCGCTGGTCCCGGACGTCGCGTCTCCGCTGACGGCGGCGCTGCACATTGCCAAGATCTCGCTGCCCTCGGAACCGGAACCACGCCGGTTCGGTGTGCTATGGCGAAGGACGTCGCCCCGTGCCCGTTTGATCGTATCGTTCCTTGAGCAGGCTCGCCTCGCGGCACGGTAGCCGCTCAGGCTGTCTTGCGGCCTTCAACCGGATATCCGGGATCGGTATAGCCCGGTGTCGATGCGTGGCCGGGTCGGACCAGGCCATCGACAAAGCGCTCGTCGTCCGGACCGAGCTGAAGCGACAGGGCTTCGACATAGCAGTCCCACTGCGCCTCGGTACGGGGCCCTGCGATGGTCGCGCTGACGAGTTTGTTGCTGAGTATCCATGCCAAGGCAAAGGAGATGGACGTCGTGCCGCGCTCCGCGGCGTGCGCGGCAATCGCTTGCGCGAGCTTCAGGGACTCCGGCCGCCATTCCGTCTGCTGAATGCGTTTGTCGCCGCGGCCCGCGCGGCTGTCGGCCGGAGGCGGTGCATCCACGGCGTACTTGCCGCTGAGAACCCCGCGAGCCAAGGGGCTGTACGGCACAACCCCGAGCCCATGGTGCGCGGCGGCGGGCAATTGCGCAACCTCGGCTGTGCGGTCGGCGATGTTGTAGAGCGGCTCGCTCGCCACGGGGCGATCAATGCCAAGCCGGTCGGCGATGCGCACGACCTCGGCAATGCGCCAGCCACGGAAGTTTGAAACGCCGAAATAGCGTACCTTTCCCTGGCGGATCAAATCACCGACGGCGCGAATGCCTTCTTCAAGGGGAACATCGGCGATTGCCCGATGAAAATACAGGATGTCGATATAGTCAGTGCCGAGCCGTTTCAGGCTTGCCTCGACCGATTGATGGATCCATTTTCGCGAACTGACCCTGCTCATTGGGGCCCTGTGCCGTCGGGTGGCCGAACTTGGTCGCAATGACCCAGCTGTCGCGCCGATCGGCGGTCGCCCGGCCGACGATCTCCTCTGACCGGCCGGCGTGGTAGACGTCCGCCGTATCGATGAAGTTGACGCGCTGGTCAAATGCCTTCCCGATTATGCGTTTCGACGTCGGCTCGTCGGTTTCTCCACCGAACATCATTGCCCCCAGGCATAGGGGCGATACCTTGAGGGCGCTGCGGCCCAGATAGCGATAGTCCATCATGCTCTTATCCATAGTGTGCCTCGCCCTGCTGGCGAACTCTCGTGGCCTCGTCTTGCGCAGCCCCGCTGAGCTTGAGGCGGCGAGGCGCCTCGCTGCCATGCCGGCGGATTCAGCAGCTTCTTTTGTATCAGAAGCCCGTGCGACGATTGAGATCAAAAAGCCGCAAGCCCTATGAACTGCATTCATGAATGCTCCGGGTCTCCGGCGTCCAGCCGCAGCGGAGCTAAAGGTGACGCATCAGGATATGCCGCGCGTTGACGTGCTCTCCGCGATAGTGCCACCAGATCGTTGCGCGGATCCTCGGAGGCCTTGTATGTTCGCCGGGGACTATACGATCGACACGCAGCTATGCACGGTAGCGCAAAGTGTCGACGACCAGAGACAGGACTCTCGAGGTCTGCCGGCGGCTGGGGTAGTAGATGTGCAAGCCCATTGCGCACAGGTGTCATAGGCTAAGGGCGCGGCTTGCGCGACCTGCTGAACAACACCATCGCAATGCCGCCGAGGATCGCCGCGGAGGAAGCAGCCAGGCGTGGTGTGATCGCTTCCGACAGGAACGCCACGCCGCCAAATGCAGCGATCAGCGGCACCGACAACTGTACGGTGGCGGCGCGCATGGCAGAAAGGTTGCTCAGCGCCGCATACCAGATGACATACCCGATGCCGGACGTCAGTGCGCCGGAGGCCATGGCCAGGGCAACCCCGGCCTTGTCCGTGTACGCGTTGGCGACGAGCAGCAAGCTCAGCACGAGGGCGAGCGGCGCCGCCCGCGCGAAGTTGCCCGCCGTGGCGGCTAGCGGGTCGGCCACTCCGCGGCCGCGCAGCGAGTACACGCCCCACGCTACGCCAGCGATCGCCATCAATGCAGCGCCGAGTGGTGGCGGGGCGGCGACACCCGGCGAGACCAGGTAGACGAGCCCCGCGACCGCCAGCGCGAGACCAAGCGAGGCGATGGGTCCGAACCTCTCGCCCGAGCGAAAGCCCACGCTGAACATGGTCAGTTGCACCGCACCGAAGAGAATCAACGCGCCCGTGCCCGCGGGCAAGGTGAGGTACGCGAAGGAGAAGAATGTGACGTAGGCAAGCAACATCGTCGCGGCGCGCCAGTCGGTATGGCCGCGCGCGAACCGCTCCGGCCTGATCCGTACGATGAACGCGAGCGTGATCGCTCCGGAAACCAGCCTGATGCTGCCAAAGCTGGCCGGATCGATATGCCCTTGCTGCAACGCAAGGCGGCACAACAGTGAATTGGCCGCGAAGGCAAGCATCGCCGCCACGGTAAGGATGATCGTCTGCGAGGCCGGCACGCCACGGGGCTCTTCACGCATGGGTTGTCACCAGGACGACTGCCCAAGACAACAGCGCGACACCGAGCGGTGTGCTGAGACGGCGGCCCCAGCCCACGTTCTTTTCAATCGCCATCACGGCCGCAAGCAGGAGCATCCAGCCGAGGCTGCCGGTGCCGAGTGCGAACATCAGCAGCATCAGCGCCCAGCAGCAGCCGACGCAGTACAGGCCATGCTGCGCGCCAAGCGCGAACGCGTGCCACGCGTGCGCATGTCCACGCCAGCGCTCGATGACGAAGCTCAAGGGCGTGCGGCACTTCTCCAGGCACCGGTACTTGAGCCTGCTGAACTGAAAGGCGCCGGCCAGGGCAATGATCGCGGCGCCGATCAGCCAGCCATGCCAGGCCAGGCCGGGTACGCTGGCGAGCAGGGATAGCACTGCACTGTGTAGTGCATGCGCCAGAAGCCCGAAGGCTCCCCACACCGTCATGTAGCCGAGGACGAGCAGCATGAGCAGTCGCACATGGTCCGGGCGCCGGGCCGTCAACCGATCGAAGGCGTTGAACAACGGCAAGGTCGTCGGCAGCATCATGGCCGCCGTCATGAGGATCCACGCAGCGGCGTAGAGCACCACCGGCACGACTACATCGCCGGCGGGAACGACGCGGCACAAGAATGCCGCCGGTCCCGATGCGGTCCAGTCACCGTGCTCAAGATAGCGTCCGTATGGCGTGCGAGTCCAAGCCCACAATGCCGCCCAGGCGAGCGCAATCAGCGCGGCCAGGATCGGCAGGAACACGCGCTGATGGCGCGAGGCGCCGGACTGCGGTGGGCCTGCCGTCGGGCTCATGCGTCGAAGACGAAGGTGCTTTGCAGGGCGTTGTGGTTCTTGATGTCGAGGTCTATGCCGAGGGCGGCGTTCTTGGAGCGATAGGTCGGGGCTTTGCCAACAAATACGGGAGCCCCCGGCACCGTCGAGAACACCGTGTCGGAGAGGGTGGTCTGGCCTCCCGTCGCGCCGAGATAGGGCTCGAGCTCGGCGAAGTAGTTCTGGCCGATCTCGAGTGTGCCCTTGCCCGCGACTACTGTGAAGGTGATCGGCGCCCGCTCCACGGATACGACCGTGCCGATGAGCTTGGCGAGCTCGGCGACCGGCCCGCCGGCCTGACCGGTGTAGACTTTCAGGAGTGCATCTTCCTGCTCTTTGGAGGCATTGTCGTCGACGTAGATCGCTGCCGTCCAGTTGCCTTGCAGGATATTGCCGGGCACATGCGCGACAGCCGCGATGGTATTGCCGCTGACATCGACGCCGTCGACCGTTCCCTTGTCGATGCGCCACGCGATGATGGTGTCGCAGGTGCCGTTGTCAGGGTCTTCGCCGATCCAGCAGGGGCAGAGGACGTTGCAGTTGCAAACCTCGAGCAGGCGACCTTCCAGGTGATAGCTCATATGGACCTCCGTTGAAGGTACACAGGTACACAGGTAGACGAACACCGGCCTGTTGCCGCAAGTCACGGCGACAAGTAGCAAATCAATCCTCTGCTACGGGGGGGGACAAGTCAAGGTCAATGACGGTCGGGCAGGCGGTCGGGCGAGTGCAGCCGGCCATTCTCACCGGGGCTGTCGAACTGGCTCATTAGAGGCCCGCTTTGGGCGCACCAACGCGACACGGATTGCGGCTCGGTGTGATTTTCCAGTAATTTCATGATTCGCTTGCCGGCGGATGACCGTCGTCGGAGGGGGCTTTGTCCCGGGGCGCGGCGCCGATCGTGATCGTATTCCTGCGCCATGTCGCGGGTGGCTTGCCGAATTCCCGCTTGAACGCGCGATTGAATGAGGCTTCCGATTCGTACCCGGCAGCCTCGGCGATCGACGCCAGCGACGAATCAGTGAGTCGAAGCTGCCGCGCGGCGAGCTGCAGGCGCCACAGCGCCAGATATTGCATCGGTGGTAGCCCGACCAGTTCGGTAAAGCGCTGTGCCAGCCCCGAACGCGAGATGCCAACTTCGCGGGCGAGAGCTTCCACGGTCCAGGCGTACACCGGCCGCGCATGCATCAGCGCGAGTGCTCGCGCGACGAAGCGATCACGTAATCCCGCCAGCCACCCCTTGCGATCATCGGCCATCGTGCCGACGTAACGGCGAACCGCTTCGACGAACATCAGCTCAGCAAGCTTGGCCAGCACCGTGGCGCTGCCCGCCTGCGCGGAGGCCGCCTCCTCGGTGGCGAAGCGTAGCGACGATTCGAGCCACGACGCGCCGGATCCGCGCATGCTCACCTTGAACAGCCTGGGCAGCGCGGAAAGCAGGGGGTTGCGTGAATTATCCTGCATGGAGAGAAAGCCGCACACCATGCGAGTGAGTTCGCCACCGCCGCCGTGGACGAGTGTCATGACTTCACCCGGTTTCGCCTGGACACGACTGGCCAGTATCGGCGCCAGGAATTCCGGCAACAGATCGGTGGAACTGCCTAACACGTGGGTCTCGCCCTGCGGTACCACGATGACATCGCCTGCCTCCACCTGCAGCGTGCTCGCCGGTTCGCCTGGCAGCATCGCCCAGCACCTTCCTTCTGTCACGAGATGGAACGAGACGACGTTCTCGGAGGGCGGCAGGTATGCCGAGCAAAGCGCCGAATCAGCCTGCCCGATGACGCACCAGGGCGCCGAAAAGCTGCCGTCGAGGTGAACTGCCCCCGTCAACTGGATGACGCGCAACACATCGGAG
Organism: Cupriavidus sp. F041; assembly: GCF_057814235.1. Lineage (NCBI taxonomy): Bacteria > Pseudomonadati > Pseudomonadota > Betaproteobacteria > Burkholderiales > Burkholderiaceae > Cupriavidus > Cupriavidus sp. F041. The sequence goes on along the minus strand of NZ_JBVASY010000002.1, from coordinate 3,335,529 downwards.
AGAGCATCCATGGCACCGGTTGCCCAATGTTGGGGCCACGCACAAGAAATCCGGAGGACCGGCTATTCAATCGCGCGCTTACCGTCAGGATACTAGCACCGTGCCTGAAGGCCAACACACGCAAGAAGATTCGATTGAAGCAGGGCAGCAATAAGGGTTGTGGCGTTCTCCGCGAATCAGGCGGGTGATGCACGCGTTGTATGCGCCTACTCCAGACGAACCTGGCGATTTGCGAATGCACCGGCGTGCACCGTGCACCGTGCGACGGCGTCGGACCTTAATAGTCCCTCGACCGCATTTTTACAGCAGCACCAGCTGCAACCCCAACCCCAGCCCCGTCTCCCAAGGAGAACCGTCATGTCCGCAGTCCATTCACCTTCTCTGCCCGATACCGATCCCGCCGCCCTCAGGATCCGGCATGCCGTTGCCGGTGTTCAACCACCTCTCTCACAACCTTACGTCGATTCCGCGCGCTACGCCAAATGCGTGGAAGTGTCCAGGCGCGTCCGGTGGGACATTGATCGCGACGTGCTTCGCCATCGGGATTTCGACTTCACGAAGAAATTCCTGCCAGATGGCCTGTCGTTCGTCGATCGCCTGCCGTTCCTGAACGGCAACGAGCGCCGCCTGCTGTCGCAGATCCAGGGTCGCTCGTATGCCAATATCTTCGGCCTGGTCGAGCGGTTCATCGGCGCCAAGATGCTTGAGGTGAGCCGCGACCACTGGCTTGGCAACCAGATCGCACTTGAGGCGCTGGTTCGCTTCACCGACGAAGAGCTAAAGCACCAGGCGCTGTTTCGCCGTATCGAGACCATGATCGGCGCCCGGATGCCCGCGGGATACAAGTTCGAACCGCAGCCCGATGACGTCGCGTCGTTCGTACTGGGCAAGTCGACCTGGTCGGTGCTCGCGCTGACCTGCCTCATTGAACTGTTCACGCAAGCCCACTACCGGGCCAGCATTGAGCCGGACAACGAGCTCTCACCCCTGTTCAAGGATGTGTTCCTGTTCCACTGGAAAGAGGAGTCGCAGCACGCGATTCTGGATGAACTGGAATGGGTCCGTGAGAACGCGAAACTTTCGCCGCAAGCACGCGATGCGGCCGTGGACGACCTGATTGCGCTGGTCGGCGCCATCGATGCCATTCTGCAAGCCCAGGCGGCAGCAGACACGCGCTACTTCATCGAACTTTGCAACCGGCCCACGACAACGGTCGAGAAGGATACCGTGATGAACACCGTCCTTGCCGCCTATCGCTTCCAATACATCGTGTCGGGCGTGCAGATCCCGCGCTTCGACAAAACGCTCAACGCAATGATCTCGCCGGCGCAAGCGCGCCGGATCGGCGCCGCGCTGGCGCCGATCATGGGCTGACAGGCAATCGATAACACGGAGTCCAACATCATGGCAATGACATCTCCCGACGGTTTCGACGTCGCTGCTTTGCGCGCGCGGGTCCTCGCAACCTACGACCGTGTCGCGCGCGACCCCACCGGCGAATTTCACTTTCATCGCGGCCCGCGTTACGCAGTCGAGTACCTTCGATATGACCCGGACGAGCTAGCCTCGCTGCCGGATGCAAGCACCGCTCGTTTCGCAGGTGTCGGCAATCCGCTGCGCATCGGTCCGATCCATCCTGGCGAGACGGTCCTGGACCACGCCTGCGGCGCAGGCATGGACCTGCTGCTGGCAGCGCGTCGCGTGGGACCGGGCGGCCGTGCCATCGGCGTCGACATGACACCCGCGATGCGGGATGTCGCAAAGACTGCCGCTGCAGAAGCCGGACTGGGTGAGATCGTCACGGTACATGCCGGATTGGTGTCGGCGGCCCGAAGGAGATCGCGGCATCTGAAGGTCTCGGGGCGCCGAAAAATCGACCACTGACAAAACCGCGACTTGATTGGAGACAGTGATGGACGTGCAGATCCGTAACCCAACGACGGTGAACCCGACGCCCGTGATCGCATTGCATTGCTCGGGTGCGGGTGCGGGACAATGGCGGCTGCTTGGCAGCGCGCTCGACCCGTGCCACGCGCTCTTTGCACCCGAGCATTACGGCTGCGACAGCTCTGGCCCATGGAGTGGCGTGCGCGCCTTTACCCTGGCAGACGAGGCGGCGAGAACGATCGACATCATCGATCGTGCCGGTTGCAAGGTGCACCTCGTCGGTCACTCCTATGGCGGAGGCGTCGCGCTCCATGCGGCTGTCGAGCGATCGCATCGTATTGCCAGCCTTACCCTCTATGAGCCGTCGGCCTTTCACCTGCTGAAAGCGATCGGCGCGCACGGGACGGCCGCGTTCGCCGAGATCCGGGCGATTGCTACGAAAACCGCAGAGGCGGTATGCACCGGCGACTACATCGGCGCGGCCATGTCGTTTGTCGACTACTGGAGCGGCCCGGGCGCGTGGGCCGCGCTACGGCCGTCCGTGCAAGCCGCGCTGGCACGCTGGACGCCGAAAGCACCGCTGGATTTTCGCGCGCTGATCGAGGAGCCGACGCCCATGGCCGCATACGGCGACCTCGATTTTCCCGTGTTGATCATGCGGGGCGAACATGCGCCCGCGCCGACGCGACTCATCGCGGAAGCGTTGCCTGCACTCATGCCCGCCGCCAGTCTTGTTGTCATCGAAGGCGCCGGTCATATGGGCCCGCTCACGCATACGCTCGAAGTCAACGCTGCGATTGTGCGGCATATCGGAAGTGCGGAAGTGCGGGAGCGCGGCTGGCGCTCGCCTGACTCAGGAACAGACGTGCTGGTTGGTGCTCGTGTGCTAGATTAGTGCCGGACTTCGAACGGGGGGGTGACAAGTGTGGCGGGATTCAGGTAGATGGAGTCGCTGATCACCGCCGCGGCGCGTGCGCTCGCTGCGGGTGACCCCCTTGGCGCGCTGAACCGGGTCGCCTTGCGCGACGATGCGCCTGCGCTCGCGCTTCGCGGCATCGCGATGGCACAGCTTGGGGATCTCGCCCGGGCCAAGGCGCTCGTGCGAAGCGCGGCGCGCGCCTTCGGCCCGAAAGAAGCCGTGGCCCGCGCCAGGTGTGTCATTGCCGAAGCCGAGATCGCACTCGCCTCGCGCGACCTGGGCTGGCCCGCCAGGGCGCTCGACGCAGCACGATCAACGCTCGAAGCGCACGGCGACCACGTCAACGCCGCGCATGCGCGGTATCTCGAAGTCAGGCGCCTCCTCCTGATCGGGCGTCTCGACGACGCCGAACATACGCTCGCCGGGCTCGACTCTTCGCCCTTTCCACCTGCCGACTTTCCGCCTGCATTAAAGACCGCCCACGAGCTGGTCGTCGCCGGGATCGCAATGCGACGCCTGCAATCGAAAACGGCGCGCGCCGCGCTCGATCAGGCCCAGCGCGCCGCACGCCTCGCGGGAATCCCCGCGCTGACGGCGGAGGTTGAAAACGCGTCCCTCATCCTGAACACGCCCGCGGCGCGCCTGATTGCGCGTGGCGAAGAGCGGCTCCTGCTGCTGGATGAGGTGGAAGCGCTGCTGGCGTCGAAAGCGCTCGTCGTGGACGCATGCCGCAATGTCGTGCATGACGCCGGCAAGGTGGTCTCGCTCGCCAGGCGTCCCGTGTTGTTCGCGCTCGCACGCACACTGGCCGAAGCGTGGCCCGAAGACGTACCCCGGGAAACGCTCATCGCGCAGGCATTCCGGACGAAGCACGCCGATGAATCGCATCGCGTGCGATTGCGCGTTGAAGTCGGGCGGCTTCGCACCGTGCTTCGGGAAGTGGCCGGCGTGAGCGCCACGAAGCGAGGATTCGCGCTGGTGCCGGGCCACGCGCGCGAAATCGTCGTGCTGGCGCGTCCCGTCGAAGACAAGCACGCGGCGGTGCTCGCCTTCCTTGCCGACGGTGAGTCATGGTCAAGCTCGGCGCTGGCGCTGGCGCTTGGCGCCAGCCAGCGCACCGTGCAGCGGGCGATCGATGCGCTTGCGGCAGCGGGCAAGGTGCAGTCGTTTGGTCACGGGCGAGCGCGTCGCTGGGTGACCCCGCCCGTGCCGGGATTCGCGACGACCTTGTTACTCCCCGCGCCCCTGCCAAGTGACTAGGATGTACACATGCAACCAGTGACGAGGACAGAGAAATGAAACACTCAGCAGCCGAAATCATCCGTGAATACGGACCCTTTCCAGGTATCGACAACGTGCATGGCGTCACCTATGACGGTCAGCAAGTCTGGTTCGCTACCGGAGACAAGCTGAACGCCCTCGATCCGGCGAGCGGCAAGACGCTGCGCTCAATCGATGTCGCCGCGCACGCAGGAACGGCTTTTGATGGCCAGTACCTCTATCAGATCGCCGAGAATCGCATCCAGAAGATCGACCCGGCAACCGGCCGCGTACTTGGCACGATTCCGGCGCCCGGCAGCGGCGGTGACTCGGGCCTAGCGTGGGCCGAAGGAACGCTCTGGGTGGGGCAGTACCGGGACCGGAAGATCCATCAGGTCGATCCCCAGACCGGGGCGATTCTCCGCACCATCGAGTCCAACCGCTTTGTCACCGGGGTCACGTGGATCGACGGAGAACTCTGGCACGGCACCTGGGAAGGCGACCAGAGCGAACTGAGGCGAATCGATCCTCGAACGGGCGTGGTCCAGGAGAAGGTCGAGATGCCGCCTGGCGCCGGCATCTCGGGACTCGAGTCCGATGGCGGCGACCAGTTCTTCTGCGGTGGCGGGAGTAGCGGGAAGGTCAGAGCCGTCCGCCGACCCAGGCGAGGCGCCGCGGCTGGCGGGGACAACGGGATCGCCGCCGATACCAGGAGCAAGTAATCGAAGCGGCCGTCGCGGCCGAGGTTGCGCAAGCCAGGACGACAAGGCGCGCCACCCTCGGCGGCAGTGATGCAGCTGCGAGGCAGGACTCAAGCGGCGCGCGACAAGTGGCGGGGGCAGATGGGTTTTGATTATTAATTGACCGATCGGTTGGTTTATTTTAGGATGTGCCGGCGCCATAAAGAAAAGAGACCCCGGAGACATCATGCCCCTGCGCCCCCGCCTTGCCTGCGTTGCGTCGACTGCCGCCATCCTCGCCCTCGGCGGCATCGTGGATATTCCCATTGGTCTTGCGACGGCACATGCGGCCTCGGCCCCTGCCGCGCAGCAGGTCGTGATCAAGCGGGACGAGTATGGCGTGCCGCATATCTACGCGGACACCGCCTACAAGCTTTTCTATGGCTATGCCTATGCCGTCGCGCAAGACCGGCTGTTCCAGATGGAGATGGCAAAGCGCAGCACGCAAGGCACGGTGGCCGAGGTGTTCGGCGAGAAGTTCGCCAAGTTCGACCTCGCAACGCGCGGCAACTACTGGCCAGCGGCGATCGAGCAACAAATTGCAGCCTTGCCGAAAAAGGAGCGCGACATTCTCGATGGCTATGCCGCCGGGATGAATGCGTGGATCGCGCAGGTCCGTGCGCGGCCCGACACCTTGATGCCCAAGCAGTTCAACGATGCCGGCTTCAAGCCTTCAGACTGGAGCGCATTCGACGTGGCGATGGTGTTCGTCGGCACCATGGCGAACCGCTTCTCCGACAGCACCAGCGAGGTGGACAACCTGGCGCTGCTCACCGCCCTGAAGGACCGGTATGGCGAAGCGCGCGGCATGGATCTGTTCACTCAGTTGAAGTGGCTCGTCAACCCGAAGGCGGTCACCACCATCGCCGCCGGCGAGCGTACTTACCCGATACGGCTCGGCGCCCCGGCAGCTACCGGTGACCTTGCATACACATTGCCGCGCTACGACGGACCGCTTCCGATGGCGGAGCGGCCCGCGCGCGGCGACGACGGCATGCTGCTCGCGCTCGACGCGCAGGCCAACCGCGACACCGTGTTCGCCCAGTATGCGCAGAGCGGCGCCAACGGCCTTGCCGGCTTCCCGACCACCAGCAATATGTGGGTGATCGGCAAGCAGCGCGCGCGCGGTGCCAAGGCGATCATGCTCAACGGGCCGCAGTTTGGCTGGTTCAACCCTGGTTACACCTACGGTATTGGCCTGCATGGTGCGGGCTTTGATATCGTCGGCAATACGCCGTTTGCTTACCCCTGCATCCTGTTTGGCCACAACGGCAAGATCTCATGGGGATCGACTGCCGGCTTCGGCGACGACATCGACATGTTCGCCGAGCGCGTCGACCCCACCCGGCCAGACTTCTACTGGCACAACGGCAAGTGGGTGCAGATGCAAAAGCGCTCCGAGATCATCCACGTCAAGGATGGCGCGCCCGTGACACTCGACGTCTACCGCACCGTGCACGGCATCGTCATGCAGCGCGACGACGCCACGCACACCGCCTATGCCAAGGCACGCGCCTGGAGTGGAAAGGAAGTGCAGTCGCTCCTGGCGTGGACCCATCAGGCGCAGGCGCATGACTGGAAGAGTTGGACAGCCCAGGCCGCACGACAGGCCCTGACCATCAATTGGTACTACGCGGACCGCCAGGGCAATATCGGATACGCACACACCGGCGCCTATCCGCATCGTCGGACGGGCCACGACCCGCGCCTGCCGGTGCCCGGTACCGGGGAATGGGACTGGCGCGGCGTGCTGCCGTTCTCCACCAACCCGCAGGTCTACAACCCGCGCTCGGGCTATATCGCCAACTGGAACAACTCGCCTGAGCAGGGCTACCCGGCCTCTGATCTGTTTGCCTTCCTGTGGGGCGCAGCGGACCGCAATGTCGAAATCCAGCATCGCATCGAGGCGCACGCGACGCTCGACAGCGACGATGCCTGGCAGATACTGAAGGACACCAGCCGCTCGGACCTGAACGTGCGGCACTTCCTGCCGTTCATCCGCAATGCCGCGGCGGCGCTGCCTGCCGATGACCCGCGCCGCCGCCTTGCCGATACGCTGGCGGGCTGGAACGGCATCAACGACGACCCGCGCGACACCGGAAAGTACGCCCGGCCCGGCTCGGCCATCATGAATGCCTGGCTCACGTCGATGCTGGCAAGGACCGTCGTCAAGGCGGTTCCGGCGCCGTTCGACAAGTGGTACATGGCCAGCGGCTACGAGACGACGCAGGATGGCCCCACCGGCTCGCTGAACCTCAGCACGGGCAGCAAGGTTCTTTATGAGGCGCTGCTGGGACCTCGCTCGGCCATTCCCCAGCGCGTGGACCTGTTTGGCGGCGCTGCGCCAGACGACGTAATTCGCGCCGCACTGGGCGACGCCTGGACATTGCTGTCGGCCAAGTACGGGGACGATATCGCGCGGTGGCAACCGCCAGCCGTGATGCTCACCTTCCGCGCGAACAACTTTTTCGGCATTCCGCAGGCGGATGCGGCCGAAGCCATCCGCGTGCCGGAGTACCAGAACCGTGGGACGGAGAATGACCTGATCGTGTTCGGCAGTGCCGCCGCTGCCGGCAAGACGCAGGCATGGGATGTGGTGGCACCGGGGCAAAGCGGGTTCGTCGCGCCGGATGGCACCCGCTCACCGCACTACAGTGACCAGCTCGCCCTCTATACTGGCTTCGGCCGCAAGCCGCTGCGCCTGGAGGCGGGCGAGGTCGCGCGACATACGCGCAGCGAGGAAAAGGTCACGGTCGCACCTCGGTAGATCGTCGCTGGCAGGGTCTGGCTGACGGTCTCGGGTTGATCGTTGGCGTCGGACACGGTAGGTGTTGTCACGTTAAGCAGAACACCTTGCATGCAAGGGCATGCGCGTCGCTCTCAAGAAAAGTTCTGACGGTGGACGGATTTCTCGGATTTTGGGTGAGGCCGGGGAAAAAAATGCCGCGATTGGAACTGTGCGGCGAGTTGTTTGCCGTAGTGTGAAGGGGAACGGTAGCTACGCTGCGCCCGCAGAGCGTCAGACAAAGCGCCAACGGTATCCACCGTCGTCCCCCTGCACAGCACCCGCTGAAGAACCAGCGAAATGCGAGCTGAACAAAGTTGCCTCCGTGTTGGCCGCATAGTCGAGCACCCATTTGCGCGATTCCGTTGCACGGTCCTTATCCGCGCAAAATGCGGAACTCCACTCCGGGCGGAACACCTGAATCGGGTGATGCATCACATCGCCGCAAAAAAGCGCTCGTGCGCCAGCCGAGTCGATCTCGATTGACATGTGACCGGCGCTATGTCCCGGCGTCGGATGAAAGCGGATGCCCGGCATATACTCGCCGCCTTCCGGGCCGATCTCGTCTGCGAGGCGCTCCTCGATGACGGGCAGCACGCTGTCCTCGAACACTATCAGTCGATTGGCCGCTGCGGGTGTGTCGTAGTACTCGCGCTCCGCACGCGCGAACACATATCGCGCGTTCGGGAAAGTCGGCACCCAGCGCCCATTCTCGCTCCACGTATTCCAGCCGACGTGGTCGACATGCAGATGCGTGAGCAGAACGAGGTCGACTTCATCGGGCCGCACGCCGGCATTTGCGAGGCGCTCGAGATACGGCGTGTTCAACTGATGAAAGATGGTGCTGAAAGGCCGGTCCTTGCCATTGCCGCTGGCAGTGTCGACGAGAATAGTGCGACCGCCCATGCGTATGACCCAAGTATGGATGCTAAGCAGGAAGGTTTCCTCGTTCGCATCGACATGGTGGGGCGCGAGCCACGCCCGATGCTCGTCCAGCACGGCCGGATCGAAATTCGCAAAGAGCATGCCGGTCTTCAGTGAAAACAACTGTTCGGTGACGCGTGTGATTGTCGCGTCGCCGACACGATAGCTGGTGGAAGGACCAATCATGACGCGGACTCCTCTCTGGTTCGATCGGGCTGACCCGCATCGCCGCCGCACCAGGGTGACGACTCGCGTGTGATGCTGGCCATATAGGTCGCCATCGTGTTACCTCATCCGATTGGCGTTCCGTGTTATCAACGAATTGCGGTGGTTGCGACCACGTCTCCACTATCGAGGATCGTGTCGCTTTGCGCCAATGCCGATAGCTGGCCCGGCGATGCCGCTGCGGCATCACGAGCGGTAGCCCGGGCCTTAGGCGGCTCCGTACGCCCCGATTTCGTCGCGGCATGCCTCGACTGAGCCAAGGAACCGCTGCAGCACGGGATTGGGATTCGTGTCCACATAGGCGAATGCAAGCGGCATCGAGATCGACAGGTCAGTGAACTCGACGAACTGCGCACGCGCCGGCGGCCGCGCGCGGTTCGCAGAGTTGACGATTGCAGCACCGATACCCGCCGAAACCAGCGACAGAATCCCCGCTTCGGTCGATACTTCCTGCACGACGTTGAGCGTCAGCCCGCAGCTTCGGCATGCGCTCACCAGCGTATCGTGATACGCGGGGTAGACTTGCCGCGGAAACGCGATCATCGGCCTGCCGTTCAACTCGCGCGCGGCTATCAGCTTGCCTGGCTCAAGCCCCCAGTTGCGTGGCGCCGCAAGCACGACGCCGTAGCCTGCAAGCGGCAGAAGGTTGACGGAGTCTGGCATCTCGCCGTACGTGTAGACGAAGCCGCCGTCGATCAGGCCAGACATGATCGCGGCCAGTTGCTCCGGCGTATTCATCGGCGACACATGAATGCCGACGTTCGGAACATCTCGTTGGAAGCGGCTAAACGCCTCGGGGACAAGGCCGTCCCAACTCGCGTTCTCCACTACCCCAATGCGCAGGCTTCCTTGCAGCCCCGATGCAAAGAGGCCCACCGTACGTGTGGCAGATTGAATGATGCCAAGCGCCTTGCGCACCTCGCGCAGGAACAACTCGCCCGCGGCGGTTAGCTTCACTCCCTGCGGTGTACGGTCGAAGAGACGCACACCAACTGTCTCTTCGAGGTCCTGAATCTGCCGCGTGATCGCTGGCTGTGTGATGTTGATGTGCTCCGACGCGAGCCGGAAGCTTTGGTGTTCCGCGACCGCGATGAAATACCGAAGATGGCGTAGTTCCACGGCCTGGCTCGAAGTTGTCACGCTGTACCTCCTTCCTGTTTGCAACCTGCCAGTTACCGGTGGGTCAATGCGGCGCGTGGCTGTCATGCCTGCGCCGGCAGGATACCCCTCTGAAGTTGCATGCCGAGACGATATCAGAGCTTGGCAGTTTAGCCGCGCAGGACACCAATGTATCGAAGGCGACACGCCGCGTCAGCGCCCGATGCCTGTCAGGCATCACGGACAGCGGAAACGGCATTGGAAATGCTTAGTGGCTTGGGCAATAGTGCATGCGACACCGGCTGCAATCCTGGCAGCCGGATCTCAGCAGATACACGGAGACACGCATGCCGGACCAACCATCGTTAATCGCGACTGACATTGACTATGACCGCAAGGGCTTTCAAAGCGGGACCTTGCGCGTACCGTATTCACATGACCGCTCGGCCTACGGCCACATCCCGGTGCCGATTGCCGTGCACAACGGCGCGGATGGTCCCACGGTCCTGCTGACCGGCGGCAACCACGGCGATGAGTTCGAGGGCCCGATCGCATTGATGAAGATGCTGCAACACCTGCCCGGCATGGCGATCACGGGCCGGTTGATTGTGATTCCCGCGCTGAACTTCCCCGCATTCCTGAATGGCTCGCGGACTTCGCCGATCGATAAAGGGAACCTGAATCGCGTCTTTCCTGGGGCGCGCAACGGCCAGATCACTGAAATGATCGCGCACTACGTCGACACGGAACTCTTCCCGCGCGCTGACGTGATCTTCGATCTCCACGCCGGCGGCGCCTCGTTCGACCACTTGCCGACATTGTTGGCCGCGCTACCGTCCGATCCTGCACGCCACGACGAATACGTGCGCCTGGTCAATGCCTTCTCGGCGCCGCATACCATGATCATGGACTTGCTCGGCGAGGACAGAACCTACGGCGCTGCCGTTGAGCGGCACGGGAAGCTATTCCTTTGCGGTGAGTTCGGCGGCTTCGGCACGTGCAACCCTGAAGGTCTCGCGATCGTCGAGCAGGGGCTGGCGCGCCTGTTGCACGCGCTGGGCGTCACGCACGAGGCGGCGCCTGCGCCCCGGCATGAAACGCGTCTGATCGCGGTCGACGGTGCCACTCACTATCTCTTCGCCCCCCGGCATGGCGTGTTCGAGCCGTGCTTTCAGCTCGGCGAAACAGTCAAGGCTGGGCAACTCGCCGGCCGCCTATTCGATCCCCACGCTCCTTGGGAGCCTGCGCGCACGCTGCATTTCCAGGCTGACGGGCTGGTCGTGTGCATCCGTTCGTTCGCCGGCGTCCAGCCGGGCGACTGTATCGCATTGCTCGCGTCCGATGCGAGCTGGCACTGAGCCCCGCGGCGCCCGCCGTGCGGAAGCGCCGCCAAGCAACACAAAACTCAAGAGAGACTGAGATGGCCGCCATTGACACTGCCACCGCCCGGCCCGCGCCGGATGTCCGCAGCGCTAGCCCCTTGCTCGACATCTATGTCGTGCTGACATTGTTCCTCTGCTTTGTCTTTTCCTATATCGACCGCCAGATTGTGAGCATTCTGGTCCAGCCGCTGAAGATTTCGCTATCGTTGAGCGACACGCAAATCGGCATGCTGCAAGGAATCGCATTCACGCTGTGCTATGCCACCGCTGGCGTATTCGTCGCCAAGCTGGTGGATCGGTCCAACCGCGTCAGGCTGATTGCAGTATGCGTGGCGATCTGGGCGGTATCCACTGCTATGTGCGGCACCGCACATAGCTTCGGCGAACTTCTGGTCTGGCGTGCCGGCACTGCGATTGCAGAGGCCGCGCTGAGCCCGGCAGTGATGTCGATCTTCAGCGACATGTTTCCGCCGCGCAAGGTCACGCGAGCCACCAGCGTCTTCATGCTGGGGCCATACATCGGCGGGGGTGTTGCGCTGCTGGGCGGCGGGCTCTTGCTTGGATGGACGGACAATCCCTCAACTCAGGGCTGGCTCGCCAGGGTCGGGATACAGCCGTGGCAATTGGCATTCTTCGTGGTCGGCCTGCCGGGGCTCCTGCTAGCGCTACTCGTCTTCTTGTCGATTCGTGAGCCCGCGCGGCTTGGCGTGGCACATCAGACGGCAGACGATGCGCCACCCATGCGCGCCGTCGTGCACGAACTGGTGGTCAGGCATCGATTCTTTGTACCGTACTTCTTCGGCTACGTCGCGCTGATCCTGCTCTTCTATTCGCATTCGGCATGGTTTCCGACTTTGTTGATCCGCAAGTTCGGGCTGACCGCCAGCGAGGTGGGCAAGCTGGCCGGTCCCGTCTACATGCTGGGCGGCATCGCTGGCGTGATCAGCGCCAGCTTGCTGGTGGGCAAGGTGCGTGACGACGACGCCTTGCGCAAGGTGCTGCGCATCGCCGCGGGCGCTGCCGCCCTCCTGATCCCGGCCGCCTGCGCCGCGCCGCTTGTGCCGGCATTGCCTGTGGCGCTGGGGCTTTATGGCGTGTGTGCATTCGCTGCGAGCATTGTGATGGCACTTGCACCGGTGCCGGTGCAAATCGCGTTGCCAAACCGGATGCGGGGGCGAGCCGTGGCCTTGTTGGTGTTCCTGACCAACACGATCAGCGGTGGCGTCGGTCCGTTCGCCGTGGGTTGGATCAATGAGCGCCTGGCCGACCCGAGAGTGGGGCTGTCAGTGGCGCTTGCGGTGGTTGGCACAAGCGCGGCGATGGCGAGCGCAGTGCTCTACTTCATCGCGACTCGCAGGGTACCGAAGTCTGCCTAAGCCTGCATTTGCTGAGACTGAGGCCTGCAATGCGCCGCTGTGCGAGCGCATAACGCGTCGTCAACCGGCGCGACACCGCCGTCAAACAGGCCAGCGTGTCGCGCCGAGATTTATCGGGGTCATATTCATGTCCGTGAAGCTTGCAACCTTCCTGGTGCCGCTATTGCTGGCGGCCGGTCTCGGAGGCGCGTCCCCCGCGCAAGCTGAGGTGCCGCCGGCCGACTTAAAGCAGGCTCCCGGCTTCTATCGTGGCACACTCGGGGTCTTTGAAGTCACGGTGCTATCGGACGGCATAGCGCCGCGCGACCTGACCCAGATCGTCAGCGAGCCCGGCATTGCACGGGCCGAGCTGCTGGCCAATCGGTTGCCGACACCGACACCATTGTCGATAAACGCCTTTCTGATCCACATTGGCCGCAACCTGGTGCTGGTAGACACGGGGGCCGGTGAGCTGTTCGGCCCGGCCAGCGGGAAGCTGGTCGCCAACCTGCGCGCTGCCGGCTATGGGCCCGAGCAGATCGACACTGTCTTGCTGACCCATATTCACGGAGACCATTCCGGCGGCCTGACAGTGGGGGGCCGCCGCGTCTTCCCCAACGCAACAGTCTATGTCGAGCGCGCCGACGCTGAATACTGGCTAAGTGAGGAGCGGGCACGCCAGGCGCCCCCGTCGGCGCGCCGGACGGTGGGGCCCTATGCCACGGCGGGGCGCCTGCACCCCTTCACCGGCGCCGGAGAAGTCATCCCCGGCATCCGCCCCGTCGAGTTGCCAGGGCACACTCCTGGTCATACCGCCTACATGATCGAAAGTAATGGCCATCGATTGCTGCTTTGCGGCGATATCATCCACGCTGCGGAGATCCAGTTTCCGCACCCTGAGGTGACGGTTCAGTACGACCTCGACCCTGCCATGGCGGCACAGAGCCGGCGCCGTTTCCTGGACGAGGTTGCAGGCACTGGCATGCTGGTTGGGGGCGCGCATATCTCTTTTCCTGGGCTCGGGCATATCGGCAAGGCAGCAGATGGATTCCGCTGGCTGCCCTTGCCCTATACGGCGAGCGTCGAGCAACTGGATCGATGAGCGATCGACTGATGAGGCGGGCAGGTAGTCGCCAACCGCTTTGCAGTGGTCTGCTGCCGATGCGTTCGAACAGGTACTCGTGCAATTCTATTCGCGCGTCGCGTCGAAAGCCTCCCAGTGATTTGCATTTTCCGTTCTGGGACCCGATGAAGCGCTCCACTAGGCCGATGAAGCGGTTGCTGGACCGGGCGACGGGCACGGCGGCTTACGGCCAGGCCACGACAACAATAGAATCAAAGGAAAGCAGCATGAGCGTCCGCCCCCCCTGCAGCGCCGTTGGTTCGGCCCGCTAGGAAAGTCGCCGTTCGTTTGAGTTTGCACTAGCCTCCGGGTCAAAAGTACCCATTCGCGACGCATGGAAGCGGACATTGCAGACCGCTCGCAGCTGGAAAGGGGTGAACGACCGGTTGAATCCGCACCCGATGAACCGCCGTTGGACGGCAAGGCGGCGGGCGGATCTTCCCGGCCATGAAGCGTCGTTCGCCTGCACCGTCATTCGGACATTCGGACGTCTGCTCGGCGCCTTCTTCCCGGCATCAGGCCCAACGTCGATAGCCTCTAGCCCTACTTTCGCAAGATCGGTGTTGTTCCGCGGCGGCACCGAGTCGGAATGCCGCGTAGATACTGGATTTCGCTTGATTCTTTGGCTCTGAGATGCTACATGAAAGAACATGCACATCTTCGAACGAGAAGTCAACGGCCATCGCTACCGTATTGCCGCGCAGTCGGTGTGGGACGCCGAGCGGGGCCGTTCCGTCGCACGCCAGGTCGTGCTGGGACCGGCCGAGCCGCCGCGAGTGGCGGATCTGAGCGCGACCCAGACGGTGGGCACGCGCGGGGTCGGCGACGTCGGAGCCTTGATCTGGGTGGCCGAGCAGCTGGACTTGGTCGGGCAGATTGATCGCGCGTGCGCAGGGGTTGGCGCCAAGGATGGCCCGTCGGTGGGTGAGTTGGCGGTGGCTGTGGCGATTCAGCGTGCGTGTGCGCCGGGACCCAAGTGCGAGCTGGGTGATTTTCTGGACGCGAGTTTGCCGCGGCTGTCGTGTTTGCCGGGGTCCGCGTTCACCGGTCAGGCCTTTCATCGCGTCGCGCAGCAGGTGACCGATGAGCAGTTGGAGCAGGCTCAGGTGGCCATCGCGAAGGCCGCGGTGGCCCGCTTCGAGCTGTCCGCCGACGTGCTCGCGTTCGATACGACGAACTTCGATACCCACATCGACACGCAGACGCCCGGCGAACTGGCCCGGCGAGGCCACGCCAAGAGCAAGAGAAGCGACCTGCGTGTCGTAGGGCTTGGCGTCCTGGTCAGCGAGACCGGGCATGTGCCGCTGTTGTATCGGACGTATCCCGGCAACGGCTCGGACCAGGCCGTGCTCGCGGCGTGCCTGGGTGGGTTGGCGCAGTTGCACGAGGCACTCGACAGCGGTGAGGGCCGCGCGCGGCCGGCGCAGCGCACGGTGGTACGGGACGGCGGGTTTTGGAGCCCGCAACTGGAACTCGATCTCGATGCCGCCGGCTACTACAGCCTCATCTCGTTGCCGCTGGGACACAAGGCCGCGGAGGAGGCGCTGCGGATGGCGGCGCAGCGCGGTGCCATGAAGCCGCTGTCAGGCAAGCTCAGCGACGTGCGGGCGGCGCGGGTTCGGACCACCGTCGGCGAGTTGGATCGCACGCTCGTCGTGGTGGAGAGCCAGGAGTTGCTGGCGGGCCAGAAACGCGGGATCGCGACGGCACTGCGCAAGGCGAAGGTGGAACTGAGCACGCTGGAGGAGTTGGTCCAAAAGGGCCGCATCACGCGCAGCCGGTTGGAGCTGCGGGTCAAGAAGGCGCTCGCTCGGGAACACCTGTCGAGCTTCGTCGTGACCACCATCGCCGGCAGCGAAGCGGTACCGACCTTGCATTGGCACGTCGATGCCACGTTGCGCCGCGAACTGGAGAGAACGCGGCTGGGCAGGCGGGTGCTGTGTACGGATCGGCACAACTGGAGCACCGGGCGAATCGTTTCCGCCTTCCGAGGACAGTGGAACGTCGAGGAGCTGTTCCGCAGGGCCAAGAAAGGCGGCGTGGTTCCCTGGGGACCGTCACACCAGTGGGCAGATGGATCGTTGCGTCTGCACACCTTCGCGACCGTGCTCGGCCTGATGCTCGTGAGGTTGGCGAAGATTGCCCTGCGGACCGACGCCTCGGCCCGTCGCATGATGGAAGGACTGGCCGAGATCAAGGTGACGTTGGTGAGGACGAAGACCGGGGCGGCGGGACGACGGCCAACGGCAATGCTGGCGCCGGAGCTCACGGCCGAGCAGCGCCGCGCCGTGAAGGTTTTCGAACTGCAGCGGTGGGGACCAACGTTGTTTCATGTATGAAATGGGCGCCCGTTCAGCCACGATTGACTGGCAAGAACCGTCGATCCGGCCCCTTGCTTTGCGAAAGTAGGGCTAGCCTTGGTGCTTGGCGCTTTCCTCAACCTGTGCTGCGCGGCATGACTGCGACAGTGGATCGTTGGGGTGGCCGCGTTGAAGCGGTGAACTTCCGGCAGGCACACAATGACAGCATCGGATCGGATTATTCGGCATGCGAGCCGCTTGTCGAAGAAGCACTCAGGTATATGCCGCCCCCCGTCGATTCGAAGTTTGATGCATTCAAACAGATCGGTGCAGCCAAGTGATCCGTTACTGCGCCGATCGTTGGAACGGTTGGCGATGCAGTTCGACTGAGGGCCGGCACGGCCGGCCAGGCCAACATCATCAGATGTCGAACTGAATCTCTCCCCTTGGAGCGGAGGGAACCTTTATGAGAAGATTGTGCGCCACAAGCGCCGCGAAAGATATCCGGGTGCCGTGTTGCGCCCGGTGCTTCTCATACTTGCCAAAGTCAAACCATAGGCAAGGTTATTCTTTGGCGTCTTGTGCGATGTCGTTAGCAGGGTTCGCTTACGCAGCATTCACCAGGAGACTCCATGAATCCGAAGTCAGGATTGCGGTGGTTCACCGCGATTGCATCCCTTTGTCTGACGACGAGCTTCGCTCCGTCGTCGTACGCGGCTTCCGTGGCGCCGGTCGCCGCCGAGAACGGCATGGTCGTCACCGCGCAGCACCTGGCTACCAGGGTTGGAGTCGATGTGCTCAAGCGCGGTGGCAACGCTGTCGACGCCGCCGTGGCGGTGGGTTACGCGCTGGCCGTGGTGTATCCGGCCGCGGGCAACCTGGGTGGTGGCGGATTCATGACCATCCAACTGGCCGACGGCCGCAAGACATTCCTTGACTTCCGGGAGGTTGCGCCAAAGGGTGCCACCGCGAACATGTACCTGGACAAGGACGGCAACGTGATCAAGGGCGCCTCCACCAAGGGACATCTGGCCGTGGGCGTGCCCGGCACCGTGTCCGGCATGGAGTACGCTCGCCGGAAGTATGGAACGATGAAGCGCGCGGACCTGATTGCCCCTGCCGTCAAGTTCGCTGAGAACGGCTTCACGCTCGAGCAGGGCGACGTGGATATGCTGCTCACCGCAACCAAGGACTTCCAGGAAGACCCTGCCTCCGGCGCAATCTTCCTGAACAAGGGGCAACCGTTCCAGGTGGGCCAGAAGCTGGTTCAACGCGACCTGGCCAAGACGCTGCGCGCGATCAGTAACGGGGGAACCGAAGGCTTCTACCAAGGCTGGGTGGGGAAGGCAATCGTCGCCTCCAGCCAGGCTGGGAAGGGCCTGATCACGCAGGCAGATCTTGACGCCTACAAGACGCGCGAGCTGGCGCCGGTCGAATGCGACTATCGCGGCTATCACGTCGTGTCGGCACCTCCGCCGAGCTCGGGCGGCGTGGTCATCTGCGAGATGTTGAACATTATGGAAGGCTACCCGCTCAAGGACCTGGGCTACCACTCCGCGCAGGCCGTGCACTACCAGATCGAAGCCATGCGCCACGCCTATGTCGATCGCAACAGCTACCTGGGCGATCCGGACTTCGTGAAAAACCCGCTGGACCGCCTCCTGGACAAGAACTACGCCGCCAAGATTCGCGCGGCAATCGACCCGAAGAAGGCCGGCGTTTCGAAGGACATCAAGCCCGGCGTGGAGCCGCATGAAGGCAGCAACACCACGCATTACTCGATTGCCGACAAGGATGGCAACGCCGTTTCCGTCACGTACACGCTCAACGACTGGTTTGGCGCGAAGGTCACTGCGGCCACAACAGGCGTGGTCCTGAACGATGAGATGGACGACTTTACCGCCAAGGTCGGCGTGCCGAACCTGTATGGCCTTGTCCAGGGCGAGGCCAACTCCATTGCCCCAGGCAAGCGCCCGCTGTCCTCGATGAGTCCGACCATCGTCACCAAGGACGGCAAGCCGGTGATGGTGGTGGGCACGCCAGGCGGCAGTCGTATCATCACGGCTGTACTGCTGACCATGATCAACGCCATCGACTACAACATGAACGTGCAGGAAGCCGTGGACATGCCGCGCTTTCATCAGCAATGGCTGCCGGACCTGACCAATGTGGAGGACTACGCTTTGTCCCCGGATACGCGCAAGATCCTGGAGGACATGGGGCATCGCTTCGGCCCGCCACAGCCTGCCAACCACCTGGCGACGATCATCGTCGGCGCACCGGCTCTCGGTGGCAAGCCGGTCGGCAACAACCGCTTCTATGGCGCCAACGACCCGCGCCGCAACACCGGGCTGGCGGCCGGTTATTGATTCGGCATTGCACGTTGGCTGCACGCTTTGGCGGGTAAGAAAGATGCAAACGGCGCGAGACCAGTCGGCTCAAGCCGTTTGCTTTTCAGCGCCGCTCATCGCTGGAATCCGTTGATGCCACGCTAAGGGCGCTTTCCTATAGAGGCCATTTGACGCCGCGGCGTCAAATGACCGAGAAGGGTCGGCTACGGCCATCGCGGCACTTCTGGTCGGACGTCGCCTTATCGGCCCGAACAGCCGTTTCGGCCCAACGCGATGGATGTCCCAAATGGGGTCGGAAAGAGCCGACCGAGGAGCGAGCGACGGGCGACAGCTCGCCACCAGGCTGTCAGGGTGCAGCCTGGTTAACGCTGGTCTGCGTCGAAGGCTTTTTTCCAGATATCGTGGTCGGGCGGGTAGATTGCGTCGAAGAGCTGGCGCAGCATATCGATCTCCTGCACGATCTCGAACGAAAAGCCCTGGCGGCCGCCACGGTCGTCGAACTGCAGGCTATTCAAGTAGCGTCGGCAGCCGATCGGATCGAACCACTTGGCGGCAATGGCATTGATGATACGTGGGAACCTCCGCCCGAGCTCGACTGGCCGAACATGGTCGGGTAGCTCCGCCATCCAGCGGACGGTCTGGCGGCGAAGCGCGAGTTCATCGTCGACGGGGTTTTTGCGTTGGAACGCTGGATCGTGAGTCACGCGAGATTCTCCGGATGCAGCCAGCAGGATAGCCGATTGTAGTGCACTGAAGCCGTGAGAAGCCAATCCGGAACGACCATTGATTCCGGACGTTCGCCAGCCCCCGTAAAGTAGCCGCTGGCCGTTCACGGCGCCTGCCGTGCTGGCCATGCATAGTACCTTCCCTTGGCAGTTGGGGTCTTTTGGAAAACCAACGGTCCAAAATCAGTCTATTGAATGTCTTAGGGCCTCGAAGCTACGGCGCACACAGTCTGTTAGCCGATTAGCCAGGAATCCCACAGGAAAATGGTCCGATGTCACGGCGTAGCTATTGAACGGAACCTCTTCAGAAAAAGGGATCTCGGTAACATATTGTATTCGAAGCGCTCGGGAATCTATCGGACTTACGATAGACGAGCCGAGGCCCTTGCTAACCATCGTGCAAATTGTCGAGGCGTATGGCGTCTCGATAGAAAGATGCCTGAGGTCATTGGGGAAATGACGATCAATCTGGTTTCGGTTGGGGCTACCCATGGGCAGCGATATGAAGTGTTCATTTTCAAAATCGCTTGGATACGCGACATCATGCGTGGCCAGCCTATGCGAACTATTGACGATTGCCACACCGCGAGCGGTATTGATCAGTTCAAAATCCAGGCTCGGCAAATCCGTGATAATAGAGCAGAATCCAACATCACAAAAACCAGTCGCCGTCCATTTTGCGACGACATCGGAGCGCCCCAGATTAACCACAATCGGTATGTCCGGAAACATACCCCTGAAAATCTGAAGGGCGTCCGGCAACACGCAGTGTGCAATCGAGCCTACCGCGCCCACGCGGAGCAAGCCGGTCCCTCGGCGGCGAATCGAATCCGCACTTTCTCCCAGAGACTCCAGGCCGAGAAATGCGCGCTCCACATCGGCATAAAACGCCTCCGCTTCCGCCGTCGGGATCAGCCGCGTCCCGATTCGTTGGAATAGTGTGAACCCAACCGTCTGCTCCAGGAGCGAGATCCATCTACTGACATTCGGCTGAGAGGTGTGGAGGAGTCCGGCCGCCGTGGTCATCGAACGCGTCTTCATCACAGCCCTGAACGCCTCGACTTGCTTGAAGTTCATATGAGGTCCTCAAAAGCGCACATTTTGACCGACCCGCTCCGGCCTTGCGCATCGGATCCTATCATATCAATTTTGTATGAATAGCAGAGAAACGCTGATTTGACGCATGGTCTGCTTCATTCCAAACTGGTCGTATCCTTCTAACAGAGTGCTGCCATCATGGAATCGAAAGTTAGCCGTCGACTCAAACAACCTCCCGCGAAAGAGGTTATTGATTACATTTTCCAGCCCCGTACGACCAGAGAATTCTTCGCGAAAAATTTCGCGATTCTGACTCAGATCAATTTCGCTCACCTGTTGATGCTTAATGACCAAGGCATTCTCGACCGGAAGACGTCGATTCGCCTGGCCAATGCTCTGATAAAGATGCAGGAGGACGGCCCCGAAGCGGTTGAGCTCGACGCAGCACGAGAAGATGCTTATTTCAACTACGAAGCTCATCTGATTAAGCTGGTAGGTCAGGACATCGGTGGCCGCTTGCATACGGCACGCAGCCGCAACGATATGGGCGCCACCAACGATCGTATTCGCGCTCGTGCTTTCATTCTGCGCATCAGCAGGGCATTGACCGATGTCGCTGCCGTCGCGGCGGCGCAAGCGGAGAGATTCGCCACCTATGTGATGCCTGGATATACGCACATGCAGGCTGCGCAGCCCATCACCTATGGGTACTATCTGTCGGGACTGGTCGATGCCTGGTCCCGGGATATTGATCGCCTCATGCATGTCCTGGAAACGACAGACAATTGCCCACTTGGCGCCTGTGCCTTGGCCGGCACCTCGTTTCCCATCGATCGGACGTCGACCAGTTTGCTGCTGGGCTTCTCCCGGCCCATGCAGAACTCGCTGGACGGGGTTGCATCACGCGACTTCGCATTGGAACTGAGCGCGGTGCTCTCGATCATGATGATCACTTGCAGCCGGATGGTGCAGGATTTTTACATCTGGTCGACGCCGGAGTTCGGATTCCTGTCGTTCCCCGACAGCATTGCCGGCACATCCAGCATCATGCCGCAAAAGAAGAATCCGGTCGTTCTGGAGTATTTGCGGGGGAAGACGTCCCATCTGATCGGACTGACGTCGGCCGCACTGACGTCAGTCAAATCTACCCATTTTTCGCACTCGGGCGACAGCAGCCGGGAAAGCACGAGGACGTGCTGGGAAAGCTGCGAGGAAGCCGTAAAGGCGCTCGAACTGATGAAACTGCTTGTGGAACGCGTTGAGCCAAATCGGCCGCGCATGGCAGACCGTGCTGCGCAGGACTTCTCGGCTGTCACCGATCTGGCCGACCTGCTGGTCCGAAAAGCCGACCTCTCGTTCCGCGACGCGCATCACATCATTGGCGCTGTCGTTCGACAAGCGCTTGATCAAGGAATCCCTGCTACGGGGATTACTGCCCAAATGATCGATGCTGCAGCGCTCGAACAGGTGGGGCGAAGGGCCTCGCTATCGGAAGACGATATCGGCGAATGCCTGGATCCGGTTCGCAACGTTGCCGCGCGCCGCTCGTATGGCGCGCCGGCTCCGGATGGCGTCCTGCAGCACATTGGCGAGCAAAGACGCTCGCTCAAAGCGAAGACAGATGCAATCGATGCGGTTGGTCACCGGCTCGTCGAGGCGCAGACGTTGTTGGAACGGCGTACCCGCGCGCTTGTTTCCCCTGAGTCCGACCAAGGCGCGTAAATCCTACGCCTATTCACCGAGGAATCGAGCGATGTCCAAGTTCGTCGTAGTTCTCGCCTTTGCCATGGGTATCGTTTCGGCAGCAAACGCTGAAACCTACCCGGACAAACCAATCAATCTCGTAGTGCCGTTCGCACCCGGCGGCACCGTCAATCTCACGGCGCGCCTTCTTGCCACACGGATGTCAGAAGTGTTGGGGCAGCCGGTCGTTGTCGACAACAGGGCCGGGGCCGGAGGGAACATCGGAGCCACCTATGTTGCGCGAGCGAAATCCGACGGCTATACGCTCTTGTACGCAACGCCGGCAAATCAAGTGATTCAGCCACTGCTATCCAAGAACCTGCCTTTCTCGCCGTCAAGAGATTTCAAGCCGGTCGCGCTATTTGCTACGGTCCCGAATGTGTTGGTGGTGTCAGAAAACACCCCTGCCAAGAATATGGCCGAATTGCTGCGGTATGCCAAGGCAAATCCCGGAAAGCTGAACATGGGATCGGCCGGGATGGGGTCGGCAAACCACATGCTCGGTGAACTGTTCATGCTCAGGACCGGCACGGCGTTCACCCATGTTCCCTACAAAGGTGCTGGCCCTGCTACCGCAGATCTCCTGGCTGGTCAGGTACAGGTGCTCTTTGTCAATCTTCCAACGGTGCAACCCTATATAAAGCCGGGCAAGGTTCGCGTGCTAGGCATTGCGAGCAAGGAGCGAAGTCCGGCGATTCCTGACATTCCGACTTTCGAGGAGTTGGGTATCAAGGATGCGAACACGGAATCGTGGTCTGCCTTGATGGCTCCGGCTAATACAAGTCCGCAGGTGATCAAGAAGCTCCAGGATACCGTGCTCTCGATTGCGAACGACAAGTCCACGATCCAGCAATTGACTGCTCAGGGCGCACGCCCTTTGCCAGGCACGGCTGCCGACCTCCAGAAGCTGATCAACGAAGACACCAAGCGTTGGACTGAAGTCATTCAGCATGCGAAGGTCCAGATTGACTAGCCGGCGCGGATGAATCTCTTCGTCATCGCGCTGATGGGTTAGGCACGCGGCATCGCCAAGTCCAAGGGCCACGCCTGCGGCGTTGCAGGCGTGGTCAGCATTATTTTCTGATGAAGCCCGTCATCGAGGAAATATCGACACGCAGCGCGGCATTGCATGCCTTGCGTAATCCTGAGATATGTCAGAGAAATGCATGGCCTTACCTTTGGAATTATTGGCGGTCTGGGCTCTCTTGCGGGAGCCGATCTATTCCTCAAGCTCGTGAGGCATAGAAAGGTCATGGCCAATCAGGACCGTTACCACTTTCATTTCGAACAGCATCCTTTCAGGGATGCCGCGATGCCGCTTACGCGCGAAGCGAACATGACGGCGCGCAAGCTGTACGTCTTCAGGCGTTGCCAGTCGTCTGAAGGACCCTACCGATATTCTTGCCAAGCGCTGTGTCCGCCTTGCACAGTTGCCATAGTGGTGGCTCATCACGCGATGCTCGAAACGCGCGTTCGAGGCGGATCAGTCAGCGTTTCAGGTCGAGGCAGGATCGCGACTAGGCGCCCAAAGCTAACGGACTGCGATTACTGACGACTGCTTCGGATTTCAGTCGCTCGCCGAGAGGTGCGCGGTAGGTCATAGCGAACGTTGCCCACTCGAAATAAATGTAATTTTCTGTTAATGCCGCGCGCCGCAGCCCTGCTTTGACAACAGAAGCGTCCTTCCGCTTTGGTACGATCCCGCTCTTTCCGCCCGCGCCCCTCCACCGTGAATCGCCGATATGCATCGTTGTTTTGTGAGCATTGCGCACGGTGGCTCGCGCGCGTCCGACCGCTGGCCGCCGCCGGCAGCACGATAACCAGACTCGCGTTCAACAGCGCGCTGCGCCGCCTTCGCCACCCGACGCGACGCGGCATCGCGCTGACGCTGGCCGCATTGCCGGCGCTCTTCTTGCTGTACGTGCTTGCGCTCGTGCCGTTTACGCCGGGCATCGGCGACATCCGCAAAGCCCGCGTTGATCGGCCAGCGTTGATCGTTTCGGCCGACGGCAAACTGCTTGAGGCGTTCAAGCCGGTCAATCGCGAGTGGGTGTCGCTCAGGCAGATCTCGCCGTACATGGTGGACGCACTGATCGCGACCGAAGACCGCCGCTTCTACGAGCATCATGGCCTCGACTGGAAGCGCACCGCGTCGGCCGCGCTGCATACGTTCTCCGGCGATCGGCAAGGTGGATCGACGATCACGCAGCAGCTCGCGCGCAACCTGTATCCTGACGAAATCGGCCGCGCGCCAACCCTCACGCGCAAGCTCAGGGAAGCGATCACGGCGTTCAAAATCGAAGCCGTGTACAGCAAGGATCAGATCCTTGAGACGTACCTGAACACGGTGCCGTTTCTCTACAACGCCTATGGCGTGGAAATGGCCGCACGCACCTATTTCGGCAAATCGGCCAATCAGCTCGACATTCTCGAAAGCGCGACGCTCGTCGGCATGCTGAAGGCCAACAGCGCGTACAACCCCGTGCTTAATCCCGAGCGCGCATTGCAGCGGCGAAACACGGTGCTCGGGCAGATGAACAAGTACGGGAAGCTCAAGCCCGATGCCTACACCAGGCTGATGCGACAACCGCTCAACGTCGATTTCGAGTTGCAGACCGCGCCTCCGGGCGCCGCGCCGCATTTTTCGGCGCAATTGCGCAAGTGGCTGATCGCATGGGCCGATCGCAACGGCTACAACATCTATGCCGACGGGCTGGTCGTGCGCACGACCATCGATTCGCGCCTGCAGGCAATGGCGACGCAGGCGTTGGAGTGGCAGACGAACCAGTTGCAATGGATCGCGAACGGCGCATGGAACGAGCGCACGGGCTGCTGGCCGGGCAACGACCTGTTCCGGACATTCATCCGGCAGACACCCGAGTACCGCGCCGCACGCGATGCTGGCCAATCGGATCAGGCCGCGCTCGGCAAGCTCGGCACGAACCCCACGTTCGTCCGCGCACTGTGTCAGAGCAAGACGCAGATCCAGGCGGGTTTTGTTGCGATCGATCCGCGCAACGGAGATATCAAGGCATGGGTCGGCAGCCGCGACTTCAGTGACGAACCGTTCGATCACGTGCAGCAGGCCCGGCGCCAGCCGGGTTCGACGTTCAAGCCGTTCGTCTACGGCGCGGCCTTCGCGGACGGCGCGCGGCCGAGCGACACCATCGTGGATCGGAACGTCGCCATTGCGCTGACCGGACATGCCATCTGGCGGCCTACCGACGCGGAACCGCCTACCGGCCGGCCGATGACGCTGCGCGACGCGCTAGTGTATTCGCGCAATCGCGTCACCGCTCAACTCATGCAAAAGGAACGCCCAGAGAAGGTCGCACGGCTCGCGCACGCGATGGGTGTGCGCGCGAGTCCGCTCGAAGCGGTGCCGTCGCTCGCGCTCGGCACGAGCCCGGTCACGCTCAAGGAAATGGTCTCGGCGTACGGCACGATCGCGAACCGCGGGGCCTATATCGAACCGCGCATGGTCACCCGCATCGAGGATCGCGACCGCAAGGTGCTCGCCGAGTTCGCGAGCGCATTGCCCGAACAGGCGCTGCCCGCCGGTGCGGCGCAAACGCTCGTCGACGTGATGCGCGACGTCGTTAGCCGTGGCACCGGCGCGGGCATCCGGACGCGCTTCGGGATTCGCGCCGACGTGGCCGGCAAGACGGGCACGACGCAGGACAACGCGGATAGCTGGTTCATCCTGATGCATCCGCAACTGGTCGCGGGCGCGTGGGTCGGTTTCGACGATGGACGTGTGACGCTCGGCAACTATTGGGGCGAGGGCGCGCACAGCGCACTGCCGATGGTGGGGGCGTTCTACGATATGGCCCTGCGTGCGCGAGTGATCGATCCGGATGCGCAGCTCGGCCCCGAGACCCGGCCTCCTCCTCGTACGGTCCATGAGCGACGGCATCGACGCTTCCTCTTCTGGAGGTTCTGATGTCGTCGCTGGCGGACGCGACATTCGCATTCGCCGGTTCCGCAGACTCGGCACCACAATCCGAGCCTTGACGCCGACGTCATCTTCGACTGCGGGACCGAGCGCGGCACCAACCCGACCGCCGCGCCCGAAGCCGTGTCCGGGGATACGGGGAAATCCATTGGGTCCGCCCACCAGTAGCCAGCCGGCGCCTCTGGCCTGCTCCATGAGATGGGTGCTGCCGGGGCATGCCAAATCAAGTGCGCCTGCCCCGGGCATCGCGCTGACAACTAGCATTTGACTTGAGTCGTCTTTTCCTTCGCATGGAGTTTCGGCGGGGTCGCGTTGCCGCCGTGCGTCTCAAGGTATTGACAGGCCTTGACAATATCGTTTGCCAGCAACATCGCCACCGTATGATTGATATGTGGCCGGATGACAACCCGAAGGCTGGTCACGGTCTCGGCATTCGGTGGCATGGAATACGCGGAGAGAACCCAGCCATGCTCGCGTACCTTGTATGAGACATCGAATTCGTTGAAATTCTTGATCTTCTTGTTCAGCGTCACGGCAACCACGGGGATACGTTGCGTCTCGTTCATGATGTCGAAGTATCCGCTATCGACCAGCACCTTCCGCAGCGCGATCGCATTGTCCAGCGTGTGCGTCATGATTCTCTTGTAGCCGTCGAAGCCAAGATGCAGGAACAGGTAGTACTGCACCGCAACCTGAAAGGCGTTGCGGCTGAAATTGAGCGTGGCTGTCGGCATTTCGCCGCCAAGGTAGTTCACATAGAACACCAGGTCCTCATTGAAAATCTTGCGCTCACGGAAAACCACCCAACCCAGACCGGGAGGCGTCAGGCCGTATTTATGCCCGGACGCATTGATTGACAGCACGCGCGGCAGGCTGAAGTCCCACTTGTAGTCGGGATAGAGGAAGGGGTTCACAAAGCCGCCGGAGGCGCCGTCTATATGCATCGGGACGGAGATGCCGGTGCGCTTCTCATAGTCATCCAGCCAGTCGTGGATTGCCTGGATGTCGTCATCTTCCCCGGTAAAAGTCTGTCCGGCGATCGCGACGACGGCAATGGTGTTCTCGTCTACATAGCTGTCGAGATCCTCGGCTGTCAGCCGATAGTTTCCCGGCTTGAGCGGCACGATGCGCGGTTCCACATCGAAGTAGCGCAGGAATTTCTTCCAGACGATCTGAACGTTGCCACCCGTCACCATATTTGGGCGCGAAACATCCTTGCCCTCAGCCTGACGCCTTTGCCGCCAGTTCCACTTGTGTGCCAGGCCAGCGAGCATGCAGGCTTCCGATGAGCCCACTGTTGCAGTGCCATATGGCTCCGCGCCCTTGGGCCCGTTCCAGAGTTGGTGCAGCCAGCGCACCATCCGCTGCTCCATCTCGAAGACCTGCGGATACATATCGTGATCGATATAGTTCTTGAAGATGTTTCGGGCGGCAACCTCCCTGGCTTCTGGCTCGGCCCAGGTCGTCACGAAGGACGACATGTTCAGCATCGGGTTCGCATCGGTCCATTCTTCGCTGACCACGAGCGCCGCAGCGGCGCGTGCCGAAATTCCCAGCTTGGGAAAGTGATCCTCCGGGATCTTGATATTGAACTCGTCGTAAGCAGTAACCTTATCCGGATTGGCGGCCATCATTTCCTCCATGACGATTAACCCACCGGGCGATTCGTCCGGCGGGAGGTTGCGTCGTCCGGGCACAGTCGACTGTCAGCATGCGCACGGGCGATTCGTCAACCCACATTAGGTGAAGCCGCCCACGACACGTTGTCATGGATCAATTTTCAAGTGGCCGTATGGGCTGACCTAACTGGAGAAGTGGGGTTAAGAGCCAGGCGCTGCCGCCATCAGTGTTGCCCGGATCCGGTCGACGCGGCCTACTGGGCGCTGCTTAGCGAGCGCTATTTGTCCGCCTGACCTCCCGGGCGACTGGCGCGGGAGGTCAGGATTCCGAGGGGCTACGGGCTACGCCGCTGAACGCGCTAGACGTTGAAGGTGTCGTCATCCGTGAAGTCGTCATTGCCCAGCCCGTCATCCAGTAGGCCATTGTCCAGCGCCGCCCCGGGTTCACCCAGCGGCGAGCGGTCTTCATTGCCGTAATAGTTGTTGACGACCGTCGTTTCGCTTGGCAGCGCACCTGCGGCTGGCTGTCCCAGGAAGCCGCTTGCGCTCCCGCCACCGCTATTGCGATGGAACAGATTCTCGATACCCTGGAACAGGAGCGCGCCTCCGGCTACGCCGGCTGCCGTGGTGGCAATGCCGCCCAGCGTGCTGCCCAGACCGCCACTCAGAAAGCCGGGCCGAGGCGGCTGCGCGGGCGCGGCCTGGGGGGGCGCCGACGGTACGGCGACAGGCGCGGCCGTCGCCTGCGGTGCGGCGGGGCTTGCGGCAACGCGACCGGCACTATTGCCCCAGGCATTGTCCGCGTCGAGAAAGCGATTGGCGCCGCTGGCCTGCGCCACCTGCAACTGGCTCTGCAGCGTGGCGATCTGCGCTTTCGCTGACGCCAGCGCCTGGTCAAGCATCATGGCGCGCTGGACCAGCAGGTAGGCGGCATCCGGTTGCCGGGCGGCCGCTTCGGCGATGAGGGCGTCCGCCTGGGGGTCTTTCATGCCGGCCCTGGCCTGGGTCAGCTGAGTCAGGAAGGCTTCCAGTGCTTGCATTTCTTGGGGGGTCATGGCACCTCCTACGCGGGTTGTCTTCGCGGGTTGTCTTGTGTGATGCCAGTTTAAGGGCAGAGACTTAAGCAAGACTTAAAGGCCTTGGTTCCGATGTGCCTGCCGGGTCTCGCCGCCATGACCCGGGCCCCGAGGGATGCCCCCACGCCGCGCCGGGGGGGGCATTCACGGCGTCAGAAGATGTGTTTGATGCCAACCATCGAGCCGAGCTGGTTGCCGCCTGGGGTGGGCGCCGTACCCGTCCCCGCGCTGCTGACCGAAAGCGCGGATTGTCCGCCGTTGGCGATATAGCCGGCCGTTGCATACACCGCGGTCCGCTTGGAGAACGCATAACTGGCGCGCAGGGCCCCCAGCCATGCCTGGTCCGCGCTGTGCCGGAACGTCAGGTAATACACCTCTCCGGCGACATTCACGGTAGGCGTGACGTCGTACGCCACGCCGCCGTAGAACAGGTTGCTGCGTGGGTCGGCCGCCGCCTCGTTCCGGCGGCCGACCCAGCCGAGGCCCGCCTTGGCGTTGCCAGCCAGCACGTAGCCGCCCACCACCAGACGGTCATCCTTCAACGTGCTGGAGGTCAGCCCGCCGAATGCACCGGGTCCGCCGCGCAGCGAGTCGTAGGCCGCGGAGACGGACCACCAGTTGGTCTCGTACTGAACGAGGGCCGACCACTCGCGGCAGGCGCGGATATCGGCGGGATTCTCGCCGGCGCAGTTCGTTCCGGACGGGCTCGGTCCGGCGTTGACGCTGTCGCGGCCGAAGCTATACGTAGCGCCCAGCGTCAACCCGCCGAACTTGCCTTTGTAGGCGACAGCGTTGTCGGCGCGTGCGTTGGGGAAATAGTTGTCCAGTGAAGCGGAGCCATAGGCGTTCGGCCCCAGGATATCGGAGTCGAGCATCGCCCAGAACAGCATGGTGTACTGGCGGCCGAAGCTGATCTGGCCCCAGTTGTTGCTCAGTCCCACCCAGGCCTGGCGCCCGAACAGCCGTCCCCCCTGGTTGGCCGTCCCGCTGTCCGGCCCGAACCCCGACTCCAGTGCAAATGCCGCTTTCAATCCGCCGCCAAGGTCCTCCGTACCACGCAGGCCCCAGCGAGAGGGCACCGTACCGCTCAGGTTCGGCATCCTCGCCACGGTGTTGCTGGCGGCACCGATGTGATTCACGAACTCGACCCCGGTATCGACGACGCCGTACAGCGTGACGGACTGGGCGGATGCCAGTGCCGGCAGCGAACAAAGCAAAGCTAGCGCTAAGGGGCGCAGGTTCTTCATATTGACTCCTCCATTTTTTTTATCAGGGCCCGCGCTTGCGGGCGGTTGGCTCAAGGGCGGTTGGCTCAATCGAGGTATTGCAGTCCGGCGCGGGCCAGGGCGTCGCGCAGGTTGTACATATCGAGTCCCAGTTCACCGGCGGCAAAGCGCTCCCGCTTTGCCGCTTCGTTGGCGGTGCGTGCTTCGGCTGCATCTGCCACTGCGACGGCTGCGCCTGCGGGTACCACCACCACGCCGTCATCGTCCGCGATCACCACGTCGCCCGGATTGACGAAGGCGCCCGCGCACACCACCGGCACGTTGACCGAGCCGAGCGTGGCGCGCGCGCAGCCTTTGGCGTGAACGGCACGGCTGAATACGGGGAAGCCCATCGCGGTCAGGTCCTTGACGTCGCGCACGCCGCCGTCAATGACCAGGCCGCTGGCGCCGCGCGCCCGGTAAGACGTGGCCAGCAGATCGCCGAAGAAGCCGTCGGTACTGTCCGCCGCGCAGGCGGCGACCACGACGTCGCCGGGCCGGATCATTTCGGCGGCGACGTGGAGCATCCAGTTGTCACCGGGCTGCAGCAGCACCGTGACGGCCGGGCCGCAGGTGGCCGCGCCGGCGTACACCGGGCGCATGTACGGCTTCATCAGGCCAAGACGGCCCATGGCTTCGTGCACGGTCGCCACGCCGAAGCGGGAGAGCCGGGCCACCGCATCGGGATGCGCCCGTTCGATCTGGCGCCGGACCACGCCAAGCTGGGTCTGGGAGGGATACATCGCAGTCTCCTTATCTTCTTAATGTCAAAGGCCGCGGGCCTTGAGCCGCGCGTCGAGGCGGGGATACACACGGCGGGCATTCCCCTCGAAAATCTTGTGCCGTTGCCCGGGCGTCAGCTGGCCCGCCTGGTCGATGTAGCGGCGCGTATCGTCATAGTGGTGGCCGGTGCGCGGATCGATGCCGCGCACCGCGCCGATCATCTCGGACGCAAACAGGATGTTGTCGATGGGAATCACGCGAGTGAGCAGGTCGATGCCGGGCTGGTGATAGACGCACGTATCGAAGAAGATGTTGCCAAGCAGATGCGCCTCGAGTTCGGGGAGCTTGAGCTCCTGCGCCAGGCCACGGAAGCGCCCCCAGTGATAAGGCACCGCACCGCCGCCGTGCGGGATCACGAATTTCAACGTGGGAAAGCGGCGGAACAGATCGCTGGTCAGGCATTGCATGAATGCCGTGGTATCGGCATTCAGGTAGTGCGCGCCGGTGGTGTGAAAGCAGGCATTGCAGCTCGTGCTGACGTGGATCATCGCCGGCACGTCATACGCGGCCAGCATCTCGTAGATGGGGTACCAGTACGGGTCCGACAGCGGAGGCGATGTCCAGTGACCGCCCGAGGGATCGGGATTCAGGTTCACGCCCACGAATCCGTAATCGACGATGTAACGCTCAAGTTCGGGGAGACAGGTACGCGTGTCCACGCCCGGCGACTGCGGCAGCATTGCCGCGCCGACGAAGTGATCCGGGAAGAGTTGTGCGACCCGATAGCACAGATCGTTGCACAGACTCGACCACGTGGCACTCGTTTCGAAGTTGCCGATGTGGTGCGCCATGAAGGAAGCGCGTGGCGAGAAGATGGTGAGATCGGAGCCGCGCTCCCGCATCAGCCGCAGCTGATTGGAGGAGATGGCTTCGGCCAGTTCATCGTCGCCGATATGCAGACCTGACGCAGCGGGGCCGAGGCTGGGCGAGCCGAGGTTGGCGATCTGCTGCTTGCGCCAGTCTTCCAGCGCCTTCGGCGCGGTGGTGAAGTGCCCGTGGCAATCGATGATCATAGAGGTGTGTGCCTGGCGTGTACCTGGCGTGTCGGTTCAGTTTGCGGGCCATGCGGCGGCAGGGATCATGACCTCGCCGCGCATGATGGGTCGGGCGGTGCGAACCAGCGCGCTGCGCACGATGGTGTTCGGCCGCGCGGGATCGGTTTCCAGTTCGACAGTGAACTCGCCGGTGGGGTGTTCAACGCTGATGGCGTGGACCGGGCCATCGCCGGGGATGTTGGCGATGCCTTGCGCCACCGTACGGGGAAGGACGCAGGCGGTGCCCACCGTCACGGCAGCCAGCACGCCGATGGCCTCATGGCATACGTGCGGAATGAAGCAGCGTGTGGTGAGACTGCCGCCGGCACGCGGCGGAGCGATCAGGCACATCTTGGGGTAGCTCTTTGCGGTAACGTCGCCCAGTCCCATTCGATGTCCTGCTTCAAGCCGCAAAGCCTCCAGCGTTGCCTTCAGCGGCGCGTCTGCGTTCAGGGATGGCACGCTCTCATAGCCGGTGCGCCCCAGATCGCCGGCGCGCAGCAGGACCATCGGCATGCCGTTGTCGATTAGCGTGGCATCCACCGCAATCGTCTGGCCGGTGGCATCCACGCCGACCGTCAGCCGGTCCAGCGCGCTGCCGGTGGGAAGCAGGGCAGGGCAGACGGATCCCGCGGTATCGAGGAAATCGATCACGATGGGCGCGGCCATGCCGGGTACGCCATCGATGCGCGCTGCGCCCGCGTAGCGAGGCTTGCCGCCGGGCGTCTGCATGGTGATGTCGCACACCATGCCCGTATTCCGGGTGAGCACCCGGGCGCGGGTGACATCGCCGGACGGCTTGAGCAGGCCGCACTGCACCGCGAATGGCAGCACGGCGGCCAGCATGTTGCCGCAGTTCGGTGTGGTGTCCACCGTATCGGCATCAGGCTGAAGCTGGGCGAAGAGAAACTCGAGATCCGACTCGCCCGGTACGCCTCGCCCCACGATGCCAACCTTGCTGGTCAAGGGGTGGGCGCCACCCAGGCCGTCGATCTGCCGCAGATCCGGCGAACCCAGCGCCGCCAGCAGGACACGGTCCCGGGCAGCGCTCTGCGCCGGCAGGTCCCTGGCGAGAAAGAAGGGGCCGCGGGACGTGCCGCCGCGCATCAGGATGCACGGTACCGGTATGAGATCCGAAGCGATGAAGTCATTCATGGAACACAATCCGCGTACGTCGATGAATGGCGAGTATTGGCGTTAAGCCTTTGCGGTGGGTTGCCTTCTGACCCGGCCAGTGTTCCAATATTCTTATTGGCCTGGCGAAACGCAGGCGCAGTTCAGGCGCAACTCAGACTCCAGATGGATCTCTCCCCGATCAGCTTGCATCACCTCTATGTGTTTGCCGGCGTGGCCGCCGCGGGCGGCGTGCGGCGTGCCACCGAAACGCTGCACCGGGCTTCGTCAGCCATCGCGCGATCGGTCTCCGCGCTGGAGAGCAGCCTTGAGGTGGAGCTATTCGAGCGCAAAGGGCGCGGCATGCTCCTCACGCGCGCCGGAGAGGAAGTGCTGCTCCGCGTCCAGCAGATCGACACCATCCTGAAAGAGGTCCGCGAAGAAGCCATGCGCCTGCGCAGCCGCCATGGCGGCGCAGTTGCCAGCCTCGAATCCCTGTACAACGAGCGCCGGCTCGAAGTAGCCACCATGCTGGCCGAGACGCACCACATGCCAAGCGTGGGAGCGGTGCTGGGCGTTTCGCAATCCGCCGTCAGCCAGGCGGTGGCGCGGCTGGAAGAGATACTGGGGCAGCCCCTGTTCCTGCGGACCGCGCGCGGCATGATCCCCACGGATGCGGGTGACCGCTGGATGGTACGGTTTGAACGCGTGCTGGCGGAGTTGCGCCATATCAAGGCCGACGTTGCCGCACTGCGCGGGGTGCTGGAGGGCGTGGTCACGGTCGGGGCGCTGCCGCTCGGCCGCACGCAACTGCTGCCGGCCGCGATTGCCGCGCTCCATGCGCGCCACCCGCGCCTGCGCTTTCGCTCGCTCGAGAGTCCTTACGAGGAACTGACCGCGGGGCTGTTCAGCGGACGCATCGACCTGATCCTTGGCGCGTTGCGGCCGGGCTCCGCCCAGGGTCTGGCGATGGAGCCGCTGTTTGAGGACCGGATGGCCCTGATTGCCAGCGCCGGGCATCCGCTGGCGTCCAGGCGGCGGCTTACCCTGCGCGATGTCGAGGCCTACCCGTGGGTGCTCTCCCGTGCCCGTTCACCGCTGCGCGAGGCGCTGGATGGCTACTTTGCGCAACAGGGACGGCCCTTGCCGCAACCCTTCGTGGAAACCGGAGACCTGGCTTTGCTGCGCGGGCTGCTGCTGCGCGGCGAAATGATCACCGCCTTGTCCGCCCACCAGCTTCACTATGAGATTGAGCAAGGATCGCTCTGCGTGCTCGATCTCCCCATACCCGGCGCGAGCCGCCCCATCGGCATCACGACCCGCGCGGGCGCCCGGCTCTCGCCTGGCGCCGATGCGCTCCTTGCCGAGCTTCGCGCCCGCGCTTCGGCCTGGCGCTGAGGTCCTGGCCGAAGCGCGGGCCATCCGGGGATCGATAAGCAGATGGCAACGCCGTGCCAGCCGAAAGCAATACATGCAGACCGCTCCGATCGTAGACTAGCCTTGCCATGAACGTAGCGCTGGCGCGCACGTAGAGCATGGCGCTTATGGCGATTAGCCAGATGAACGATAAGGACCCGCGTTCGGGTTCACCAGGAGACGGCATGACCGCACGGCCCCGGCTCGATATCCGAGCCCACATCAATGATCGAACAATGTCGAGCTACCAGTGGTTGCTGCTCGGCTTATGCTTCCTGATCGTCGCCACCGACGGCATGGATGTCGCCATCATGGGCTTCCTCGCCCCGGACATCACGCGTGAGTGGGGCATCTCCCGGGCCAGCTTCGGCATCGTGATGAGCGCCGCGCCGCTCGGGCTCGCCATCGGCGCGCTGCTGGTGGGCCCGCTGTCCGACCGGTTCGGCCGCAAGAAGCTGCTGATCGGCTCCATCGCCCTGTTCGGTTCGTTCAACCTGCTGAGCGCGTTTTCCGACAGCATTGTGACGCTGTCGCTGCTGCGCTTCCTGACCGGCCTCGGCCTGGGCGCGGCAATGCCCAGCACCACCACGCTGCTTTCCGAGTACGTACCCGAACGCTCCCGCAGCACGCTGCTGGCTGCCATGTTCACCGGCTTCAACCTGGGCTCCGCACTGGTAGGCTTTGGCGCCGCCGCGCTGCTGCCGCATTTTGGCTGGCGCACGGTGCTGATGGTGGGCGGCGCACTTCCGCTTATCTGCCTGCCAGTCTACATGCTGCTGGTTCCGGAGTCCGTGCGCTTCATGGTGGTGCGCAAAGTGGCCCCGGACAAGATCGCCCGGACCCTGCGCCGCGTGTGCGGCGGCAACATCCCGGACAACGCCGAATTCACCATCAGCGAGCCGCCGGTGCCCACCTCCCAACCCGTGCGTACCCTCTTGTCGCAAGGCTACCGTGGGATCACACTGTCTCTCTGGCTCACCTATTTCATGGGCTTGCTGGTGATCTACCTGCTCAGCGGCTGGCTGCCGACCCTGATCAAGGACGCAGGGCTGCCGATCGAATGACCGCGCTCTTCCAGCTTGGCGGGACGGTGGGAGCACTCGTGGTCGGGTTCTACATGGACCGCCGCGCCGCCAACAAGGTCATCGCGCTAGCCTACGTCTGCGGCGCCGCATGGATTCTCCTGCTGGCTTCAGGCAATGTGAGTTCCACCATGTTTGCCTTCTATGTGCTGATGGCGGGCTGCTGCATGAGCGGTGCGCAGACCGGCCTGAACGCGTTCGCCCCGTCGTGCTATCCCACCCCGGTCCGCGCCACCGGCGTGAGCTGGATGCTGGGCATCGGCCGCTTCGGCAGCATTACCGGGTCCATGGCTGGCGGCGTGCTGCTCAGCATGGGCTGGGGTTTCAGCGCGGTCATCGCCATCCTCGCCATACCCGCGACCATGGCCGCCATCTCGATTATTTCCACCAAGGTGCAGCAACGCGCCGTACCCGCCTGAGTCTCTAACATGGCCACTATCATCGGCGCCATCGCGTCATCCCACACGCCCACCATCGGCTTCGCGCTCGATGCGGGCAAACAGCAGGATCCCGCCTGGGCTCCCATCTTTGCCGCGTATGCGCCGGTCAGCGAATGGTTGGCCGCAGCCAGGCCGGATGTCCTGGTCATGGTCTACAACGACCACGTGACATCCTTCTTTTTCGATCACTACTCGGCATTCGCGCTGGGGATCGGCGAGTCCTACGCGGCGGCCGATGAAGGCGGCGGCCCGCGCTCGCTGCCCGCCATCGGTGGCCACGCCGGCCTGTCCCGGCACATCGGCGCATCGCTGATGGCAGACGAGTTCGACATGTCCTTCTTCCAGGACAAGGCACTCGACCACGGCTGCTTCTCGCCCTTGTCGGTCCTGCTGCCGCACACCGATGGCTGGCCGCTCAAGATCGTCCCGCTGCAAGTCGGCGTCCTCCAGTTCCCGGCCCCGTCGGCGCGCCGCTGCTACAAGCTGGGGCAGGCGCTCCGCCGCGCGATCGAGAGCTATCCGGAAGACCTGCGCGTGGCTATCGTGGCAACCGGCGGGCTCTCGCACCAGGTG
This sequence comes from Cupriavidus sp. F041, assembly GCF_057814235.1. Taxonomy (NCBI): domain Bacteria; kingdom Pseudomonadati; phylum Pseudomonadota; class Betaproteobacteria; order Burkholderiales; family Burkholderiaceae; genus Cupriavidus; species Cupriavidus sp. F041. Next base: position 3,299,318 of record NZ_JBVASY010000002.1, on the reverse strand, counting down.
CACGGCGAACGCGCCGGATTCAACAACACGGCGTGGGATCATCGCTTCCTGGATCTGTTCGAATCCGATCCCGAGGCACTGCTGGAACTGACGCACGCCGACTATGCAAAGCTGGGCGGCCTCGAGAGCGCCGAGGTTGTGATGTGGATGGTCATGCGCGGCGCCATGTCGAACGGCATCCGCCGCATCCATCGCGACTACTACCTGCCATCCATGACCGGCATCGCGGTGGCCATCTACGAGAACGAAGCCTGCACGGACCCAGACCGCCTTGCGGCGCGTGCGGAGCGCCAGCGCGAGCATATCGGGCACCAGTTGCGTGGCATCGAGGCGCTTGAAGGCACCTATCCCTTCACGCTGGAAACCAGCGTGCGGGCCTATCGCGTCAACCGCTACCTGCATCAACTGGTGCAGCCGGACTTCCGCGTCCGTTTCCTGGCCGATCCTGCCGCCACGTATGACGAAGCCGGCCTTGCCGCGCAGGAACGGGAGATGATTTCCCAGCGTGACTGGCGCGGGATGATTCACTACGGCGTGATCTTTTTCCTGCTGGAGAAGCTCGGCGCCGTCACCGGCGTCTCGAACCTCCATATCTACGCCGCCATGCGGGGCGAGTCGCTGGCGGATTTCCAGAAGACCCGCAATGCGCCCGGCGCGCTTTACTCGGTAAGCGGTTCAGCCGCCAAAGCCGGTCAGGGCGCCGCCTGGCAAAGCCCGGCAGAACGGCCAGATATGGCGCCAGACACGGCGGCGCCCGCCGCCAAGCCAGACTAAAGCGGCAGAGCCAGCCGCTCCCTTCCAGCACTCCCTTCGTTTTGACCCCCGCCGTGCGTTCTTCGCACGGTGAGGCCCGCTGTTGCCTAAAAATTGCCCACAAGAAAAGAAGGAGACTAGTCAATGCGAGTTTCGAGATCCAACCCTGTCACGTTTCAGGCGCTTCAGGCGCTGAGTGCCGCTGTTCTCGCCGCCTCACTAGCGGCTTGCGGCGGCAGTGATGACACCACCACCACCACCGCCCAGGCACCCGCCCTGACCCCAACCCCCGCAACAGCCAGCCCCGCCGACCAGTGCGGCGCCCTGGCCAACAAGGCGATTGCCGCAGCCGATATCGGCATCGCCACCAGCGGTGCCGTCATCCAGTCCGCGCAATTGATGTCGACCGCGGCCAACGGCGAATACTGCAAGGTGCTCGGCGCCATCCGTCCGGTGGATGTCACCGCGCCCGACATCAACTTCCAGGTCAACCTGCCAAGCACCTGGAACAACAAGGCGCTGCAGATGGGCGGCGGCGGCCTCGACGGCACCGTGGTCACCGGCGACGGCTCGTTCACGAGCCAGCCCGCCAGCGTGGCCAACGCGCTCAAGCAAGGCTACGTCACCTACGGCAGCGATAGCGGGCACGACGCATCGGGCGGCGGCGCCTTCGCGCTCAACAACGAAGCGCTCGCCAATTTCGGCAGGCTGCAGATCAAGAAGACGCACGACGCGGTCAAGGCCATCGTCAAGGCACGCTACGGAGCGCTGCCCACGCACAGCTACTTCATCGGCGGATCGCAAGGCGGGCACGAAGCCCTGATCGCCGCGCAGTTCTACCCCGAAGACTACGACGGCATCGTCTCCGGCTTCCCCGCCTACAACGTCACCATGATGCACGTGGCCAGCAACGACTTCGCCAAGGCGCTCTACGCCAACGGAGGCGCCGGCTGGATCAACGCGGCCAAGCTGAAGCTCATCTTCAACGCCGCCATGAGCGCCTGCGATACGCTCGACGGCGTCGCCGACGGCATCGTCGGCAACCCCAACGGTGCAGCCTGCACCGCGCTCACCAGCAAGCTCGCCGTGGCCGACGCCACCAATCCGCTGCGCTGCGCCGGCGGCACGGACACCGGCGACACCTGCCTGTCGGACGCGCAGATCGCAACCGTGGCCCACCTGAACTCCCGCTTCAGCCTCGGCTTCCCCATCGCAGCCGGCATCAGCACCTACGGCAAGTGGCCGATCCTGGACGGCACCGCATTCGTCACCGAAGGCCTCGGCACCAAGGCCGCCTACAGCACGCCCCCCAGCGGTGACGCGTTCCAGTACACCATCTCCGACACCACGGTGCGCTACATCATCACCAAGAACCTGTCGATCGACTCCATCCAGGGCTTCCAGCCGGGCACCTGGCAGAACCGCATCGTCGAGGTCAGTGAGATGCTCGATGCCAGCTACGTCGACCTCGACGCGTTCCGCGCCAAGGGCGGCAAGATGCTGATGTTCCACGGCACCAACGACTCATCCATCACGCCGTACAACTCCATCGACTACTACACGCGACTGGTCTCGCGCTACACCCAGGCTACGGCAGACACGTTCTCCCGCTTTTACCTGATCCCGGGATTTGGCCACGGCAGCGGGCAGTTCCAGAGCCGGGTCGACTGGCTGGCGGCATTGGATACGTGGGTGGCGAATGGCACGGCGCCGACGCAGCTGGTGGCTACGGATGGCAACTCGGGCACTACGACGACGGCGACCAATGGGCGTACGCGACCGGTTTGCCTGTACGGCACTTATCCGAAGTACACCGGGCCGGCCAGCCCGACGCAGGCGCAGCAGAACGATGCGGCCAACTTTACTTGTGCGGTGACAGCTAGCTAGGAGGGGAGGGGCCGGCCCATGCAATGTGGGCCGGGACAGCTACCCGGCGACGCCGCCATGACGGCGTCGCCGCGGCTTCCGCTGCCAGAAACTCCGCGCCACGCGTGAGCCGCCCGACACCGGGCATCGCTCATGCACTGTTCAACGGGCTCCCGCAGGCGATGCCCGGACGCTCGCGCGTCGGCCTTTGCGGTCGTCTGCAATACTCCCCCTGCTCGCGCAGTCTCCAGTGTGTTGCATCCACCGGTCGAGTCCCCGGTCAGGGGCGGTCATTCGGCTATCATGCCGAGTCCGGCTATGCCGGCAACTACTTGCCATGGCACGGAAATTAGGGTTTGCCCCGGTAAAGTATTTGCGCTCGTTGTCGATATGCAGTGCAGGCACCGCTCCGTTCATTTCGCCTAATCCGCCGTCATGGCCAAACATACGCAGCCCAGCCGTAGTAAGCGTTTCCCGATGCGGGTTGGCTGCGCATCCCTGCTGTGTTTGCAAGCCCTGTCTTGTAGGGAATCAGTTGCCTCGCTGGAGGCTGCGGCAGCCTCGACTCCGTTGCAAGTTATCGCAGCAGAGACGCCGCCTTACCTTGCCATCGGTTCGCTTCCTGGCGCATCGAAAGTGCCTGTGGAGGCACAGTTAATCCATCCCGAAACCGAAAAGTGAACCCCCAAGCGCGACGCATTGAGTTTTCCTCCCTGCTAGCTGGCCTGGTCAGCCTCGTTTTTTTGTTCTTGTGCGGTTGTCAACAGCGAGACAACGCTTCGTCGGGCGCAGCCGTGCCGGCCAGGACCTCCATTACAGCGTTGATATGGGCGCCGGACTGGCCGGAGGAGATGCTCCAGATTGCCGCTGAATTCAGCAAACTCAATCCAGACGTCCGCGTGAATGTGCAGTTCATGGTCGGCAATTCGGTCGAAGAGAATATCAAGCCCCGGATTGCTTCTGGCAACTTGCCGGATCTGGTGAGTGTCAACCCGAACGCCTATGCGGCTGAATTGGCCGATCAAGGCATCCTGGCAGACGTGAGCGCGACGTCGGCATGGAGCAACATGCTCGGCCCTCTCAAGGGTGACTGGACCAGTCGCCAATCCAGGCGTTTTGGCATTTCCGGCGGAGTGGCTACAACGCTGATCTATTACAACAAGGCACTGTTCGCGAAGGCTGGGATCAAGGAACTGCCAACCAATTTCCCAGAGTTCCTGATGGTTTGCGAGCGGCTCAAGCTTGCGGGCTTGACACCCATCATGTGGAACGGCGGCTTCCCGAACATGCTCGGCAACGGCCCCTTCAGCTTCGGCTTTGGCAACAATGTGGTGGCGCGCGAGCCAGATTGGAAGCAGAAGATCGGTGATGGCACGCTGGACCTGAACACGCCTCAGGTAGCAGATGTTTTTGCCAGGATTGCGCTGATGCCGCAACGTGGTTACGTACAAGACGCCTTCATGGCGACGGATTACGATGAAGGCATACGGCTGTTCAAGGAAGGCAAGGTCGCGATGGCTTTTCACGGCAGTTGGGCAGCCGGCCCTTTGCTGCACGGCAACCGTTTCGAGGTTGGCGTGTTTATTCCACCCTGGAACGCGCCGGGCAAGCGGGTGGTGCCTGTGATCGGCAGCGAAACCGGGTTTGCGGTGTGTGAGACGCCCAACAAGGCCGCAGCCATGCGTTTTCTCGAGTTCATTGCCGGGAAGGGGTTCTCCATTCTCCAGAGAAAACGCCAGAACATCCCCCCATTCAAGCAAGTCGCGGGAACGCTCTTAAGCGATCAGAAGATTGTCGACTACACAAACATGGTCAGCCGCTATCCGGTGACCGTCAGCCCATACTATTCGGTTCTACCCTCCAACTCAATCGAGCAGCTTCATCGATTGATGCAGGAAGTGCTGGTCAGGAAGATCACGCCCAGACAGGCAGCCAAGCTCCTCGACGAGTCTGTCAAGAATGAAGCAAAGATGCACTACCGATGAGCTCAATCATAGGTTCGCTGCGAAGCGCATTCGCATATCTTTCGCTGGACCTGCTGCGCCGTGTCGAAATTCGCTACCGGCTGATGACTGCGTTCATCCTGCTGTCGCTGATACCGATACTTATTTCAGGCTACATATCGTATGTGGAGTCGACCGCCGCGATCAAGGAGAAGGCGGAGGTATTCTCGAAAGAGATGGTCAAGCAGGTATCCAAGAACATCTCGTTGCGGATGGAGCAGATCGAGACGGAAAGCAGCCTTCTTGTGCTCTCTGATCGCGTTCAAGGCGCGCTGACAAGCGTTGTGGATGGCAGTGCAAAGGAGCAGAGCGAGGCGCGCCAGGATATGACCCGCCTGCTCCTGCAGCACTACGGAGCGGTTGACTTCATCAACCAGAAGTATCTGCTCGACAAGAACAACCGGATCCTGGACACCCAGGTGTTCGCGCAGCTGAGCCGGGGTGCGCTGCGTCTGGTCAAGCAGGCTCCTGATCGCAATGGCCGGCCTTACTGGGGCAGTTACGACAACGGCGTCGGGCAACAAAATCTCGGGATGGTGCGTGCCATCATCGGCAAGAGCAACAATCGGCAGATTGGCAATCTGGTTCTGGTCATTAGCCCCGAGCATTTTTCGACAATTTTTGATGACGTCGCCCTGGGGAGCGGAACGGAAATCTACGTTCTCGATGCCGGCAACAACAAAGTGGTTGTCCGCGCCGACGGCATTTCCACGAACACCGAGGGGATGGCCGAGCCTGACCTGATCAAAAAAATCGGGAACAACGAGCTACACGGGGAGCCGAGTGGATTCGTCGACTTCGAGGGCAAGCGCGAGGGGCGCTACCTTGCCGCGTACGCAGCAATTCCCGGCACGACATGGTTTGTCGTGAGCACAATCCCTGAAAGGAAGTTGACGGCAGAGGCACAGTCCGTGCGCAATCAGATCGTACTGGTTGGCATCTCCGGGTTCCTGCTTTCGATCTTCCTGGCCTACTTCATTTCCCACAGCATTTCGGCACCGCTCAAAGAGCTGGTGCGAAAGATGCACGATACCGGGAGCGATGCGGGAGCCGAGGCGGAGGCGCTTGCGCGCACGGATGCCGGCGGCAAGGATGAACTTGGCAGACTCGCGCAGCGTTTTGAAAGAATGAGTGGGGCGATCAGCCAGAAGATCCAGAAGATCAACGAGATCAACGCCTCCCTTGAGCAGACCGTCGTCGAGCGAACAGCGGAACTCGTCTCCAGGGAGCAGGAGTCGCGAACGTTGATTGAGAACTCTCCGGACACGATTACCCGCTACGACCGAGACCTCCGCCGTACTTACGCCAATCCCGCCTTCTGTGCCTCGGCAGGGTGCACCCTCGGCGAATCGCTCGGCAAGCGGCCCTCAGAGGTCCCCGGCGGCGCTAACGCGCTGGTCTACGAGGAGAAGATCGCCGACACCATTTCAAGCGGGAGAAGTGGGCAATTCGAGCTGAGATGGCTCAGCAGGGATGGACGGGAACATTGCAGCCATATCCGCCTGACTCCAGAGATTGACCGGTCGGGCAAGGTGAACTCGGTGCTGGCTGTGGGTCGTGACTTATCGGACCGGATGGCATTCGAGGCGACAATCTGGAAACAGGCCAATTTCGATGCGCTGACCCATCTTCCGAATCGCCAGATGTTTCACAGCCGTCTCGAGCAGGAAGCCAGCATGGCGCATCGCTCCCGGCAGCGTATGGCCTTGATGCTGATCGACCTGGACCGCTTCAAAGAGGTCAATGACTCCTTGGGACACGACACAGGAGACATCCTGCTGATCGAGGCCGCCAGGCGCATCATCTCATGCGTGCGCGAATCGGACATCGTCGCTCGCCTTGGCGGTGACGAATTCACCGTCATTCTGCCCAACATGGACGATACCGAAAGCATCGAACGGATCGCAAAGACCATCATCCACAAGCTGGCCGAGCCCTTCAAGCTCGGCGCGGATGAGACCTTCATTTCCGCCAGCGTCGGCGTCACACTTTATCCCGACGACACCAGCGAACTGGATGTCCTTTTCAAGAATGCAGACCAGGCCATGTATGCGGCCAAAAACGCCGGGCGCAACCGTTTCAGCTACTTCACGCCCGACTTGCGTGTAGCGGCAGAAAAGCGCCTGCGTCTCACCAGCGATCTACGTGCCGCCCTGCCTGGCGGACAGTTCCAGGTCTACTATCAGCCCATCGTCGACCTGGAGACCGGGGAGATCTACAAAGCCGAGGCACTGATCCGCTGGCTGCACCCCGAACGCGGCACGATCAATCCGCAGGATTTCATTCCATTGGCCGAAGACACGGGGCTCATCGTTCCGATCGGGGATTGGGTGTTCAAGCAGGCCGTGCACCAGGCCCGTCAATGGCGCGGCCGATTCCATCCGTCTTTCCAGATCAGCGTCAACATGTCACCGATGCAAATTCGGCAAGACGGCCTGGTTTGCAATCAATGGTCCGACTATCTCGTTCGGGAAGGGATGCCGGGGCAGAGCGTTGTGGTTGAAATCACCGAGGGCCTGTTACTCGACGCCGAACTGAATGAGAAGCTGCTGACCTTCCGTGATGTGGGAATCGGGATCTCGATCGACGACTTCGGCACTGGTTACTCGTCCCTGGCCTATCTCAAGCGCTTCGACATCGATTACCTCAAGATCGACCGCTCGTTCGTACATAACCTCGGCTTTGATGGCGACAATCAGGCGCTTTGCGAGGCAATGGTCATGCTGGCCCACAAACTGGGATTAAAAGTCATTGCCGAGGGCGTGGAGACGACCGAGCAACGTGATTTTCTCATCGCCGTGGGCTGTGATTTTGCCCAGGGCTTTTTGTATTCCGAGCCGGTTTCGCCTGATCAGTTTGAGGTGTTGGTGTGGCCGAATATCGAGGAAGGGTCTGGCGGTCCGGCTTGCGCCACGCTTTAGTGACTGAAGGCGCCAGCCCGTGCCGAACATGCAACATTTGGGCTTCACCCGGTTGGGGGGGGGCGACTCAATCCGAACCCCCGAGCAAGAAGCGAAGGGCATCGCGCCACCAGGCATCGTCTACCCGCTCGAACCAATCGTTGTGCTCGGCACCAGGCACTACACGCAATTGCCTCGGCGCTACCAGCCCCTTATGCAGTGCGACGCCAAATTGTGCCGGGACGATGCTGTCACGCTCGGCAACCACCACCAAAACGGGCCGGGTGAACGACGCCAGGTTGGCTGCACTGTCGTAGCGATCCCGCAGCAGCCACGACACCGGCAGCCAGGGATAGTGGTAGCCGGCAACATGTTGCAGCGTGTCCCATGGCGTGATCAGCATCAGGCCTGCTGTCTTGTCCCGCTGGTGCGCGCCCGCCGCCGCCGCAACGCCGGCCCCCAGCGATTCGCCGATCACCAGCAGCGGTGCGCCATATTGGCGATAGGCCTGCGCGATGATCTGCTCGGCGTCGTTCACCAGGCTGACTTCGCCCAACGGTCCCGGGCGCGGTCCGTAGCCTGGATACTCGGCGAGAATCACGCGTACGCCCTGGGGCGCCAGAGCCGCGGCGTACGCTCTGCGGTGACCGGCATGTCCGGCATTGCCATGGAACACAATCGCGGTGGCACGCACTGGCCCGGTGGGTTCTGCGAGCAAGCCCTTGAAGTCTTGCGAAGACGGCCAGGCCCTTAGGCCGCCGGCAACCAGTTCTGGTAACTCAGCCTTAGCGGGGAAATACAGGAACTGATCCTGCAGGGCTGCAAGGGCAGGGGAAGGCAAGAGACTCCCGAGCCATAGTGCAAGCCCGGCGGTTTTCATTGCCATGCGCATTGCTGTGGTTTGGAGTTGCCGGCAGCGACCGCGCCGTTCCCTGCCGATGGCGTGGCTGGGCTGGCGCACTGACGGCTGCGTTGGGACGTTCATCGGTATCTGGGCATCCCTTCCCATCAGGCAGCGCCGGCCCCATGCGGTTTGTGCTGCGGCACCATCGGATTCTGCTGACCGGGTGTCACGGATTCGTAGCGACTGAACTGGATCGTGTAGTTGCCGTGACCGCCCGTGATGTTGTTCAGGCGCGACTGGTCGTCGGGCGTGTCGAGCGGATCGAAATCGCACATCGTGGTGCGGCGCCCGACCAGCGAGGTTTTGCCGCACCCCGCGTTCCCCAGCAGGGCGACTGTTCGAATTGCATCGGGACTATAAAGCATGGTCGCCCTGGTCCGGCAATGGCAGTTAGACCATTATTGGCGATATAGGGCGGGAACGCCATGTGGGGTAATGGCCGACCTGGGGCGGGCCGGCGACGATGTAAGCCATGCGAGCATGTGAAAGGGGGGGCAAGCAGGAGCCTCCTCCCTATTGCACCGCACAACGATCGTTTCGTCCCTGCAGATGACCCGGCGATGCCTTCATGGCGGCGTCGCCGCGGTTTCTGCTGCCAGCAGATTCGCATCGCGCGTGAGCCGCCAACGCCCCTCGGGGTCTTTGCGAAGGATGGTGAGCGTATAGCCGGAGCGGTGGATGGCTGCGCTGCCGCCAGGCGGCGTGACGGTCATGCGGATATGGTTTCGGAGATAGGCCCAGTTGCCCAGGACTTGTACTTCCTGGATGTCGTAGGTGCCGTCGATCTTGACGTTCTTCATGCCTTCCGTGGCTGCCGCGAACTCCTTCTTACCGAATGGCGGCCGGCCGGGGACCATGAAAATGACGTCGTCGGTCATTAGGTCCAGGACGGTGGCGAGGTCGCCGGCCTTGCTGGCGGTGAACCATGTGTCGACTACATCGCGAATGGCGCGTTCGTCTTGGGTCATGTTGGGTTGCTCCGAACCTAGGATGGGACATAGGGGACGGGGGCGCCTATGCCGAACGTTAGCTCAAGCCATCGGCCACTATTGCTGCATGAGCATCAGGTTCAGGTTCTGAACCGCGGCGCCGGATGCGCCTTTGCCAAGATTATCGAAAACCGCCGACAGCAGGACGTGCCCGTGTTCCATGTTAGGAAATACGCTTAAGCGCATGTCGTTCGTACCGTTCAGCACTTGCGGATCCAGGTGCTTTAAGGAGCACGATTCGTGCAACGGCAACACACGTACGTGGGCCGCCTCGGCATAGTGGCGTGCGAGGCATGCGTGTAACGTGGCGCCATCCACGTCGGGCGCCAGCAGCCGCAACTCCAAGGGCACCGTCAGCACGATGCCCTGGCGGAACGCACCCAACGCAGGGACGAAGATGGGACGCTGCGCGAGCCCGGCGTGCTGCTGGATCTCCGGGGTGTGCTTGTGTGCGAGTTCCAGACCATATACCTGGTATGAAGGCGCGTTGACGACACCCTGCCCCTCATGTTCCTCCACGCCGGCACGCCCGCGTCCGGAGTAGCCCGACACCGCATGAATGCTGATAGGGTAGTTGCCTGGTATGAGCCCAGCCTGCAACAGGGGGCGCAGCAAGCCAATTGCACCGGTCGGATAGCAACCGGGATTGGTGACCCGACGTGCGTTCGCAATGCGCTCAGCCTGTCCCAGCGTCATTTCCGGAAAGCCGTATGTCCAGTCCGGCTGTGTGCGGTGGGCGGAACTTGCGTCGATTACTCTGACGGCAGGATTAACAATGGCGTCCACTGCCTCGCGCGCGGCGGCATCAGGCAGACAGAGGATGGCGATGTCGCAGGCGTTGATGGCTTCTGCGCGACGCCGCGGATCTTTGCGTTCCGCAGCGGCAAGCGTGAGCAGTCTAAGGTCGGTCCGGTTGCGCAGCCGTTCGTGGATTTGCAACCCGGTGGTGCCTTGGTCGCCGTCGATGAAAACAACGGGAGAGCTCATACGTGGAATACTCCGGTGACTGTGGGTTGTAACAAGTAGAACGAGCCCCTATGTTCCATGGACCGCTAGAATAGAGAAAGTTGTATTTCATAACGTGAATATTCAGTTTTCCTGAATCTGGACGCCGACATGCGAGAGATCAGCCTGGACCGTTTGCGCACTCTGGTCGCCATTACCGACCGTGGCTCATTTGCCGATGCGGCGCGTGCATTGCACTTGGCGCCGCCAACGGTCAGCCTCCACATCGCTGAACTCGAAGACCGCATTGGGGCACCACTCCTGTCACGGAAGCGCGGACATGTAAGGCCGTCGGCGATAGGAGAGGTGCTGGTGGAGCGCGCGCGTCGACTGCTGGCCGATGCGGAGCAGGCGTTGGACGATATTCAACGCCAGGTGCAGGGGCTCGAAGGGCGCGCGCGGCTCGGTGCGTCGACTGGCGTGATCGCGCACCTGTTGCCGCAAGCGCTTGAGGTGCTGCGCCAGCACCATCCCGCTATCGACATTCAGGTTGCAGTACTCACTTCGCATGAAACGCTGTCCCGGCTGGCGGATGGAACGCTGGATGTTGGGCTGGTCGCACTGCCTCAGCCCCCGGTGGCTGGACTCGTGATAAAGCCTTGGCGCCGCGACCCCGTGATGGCCTTTGTGCCGGCGCATTGGCGGTGTCCGGCCCGCGTCACGCCTGAATGGCTCGCCGCCCAACCTCTCATTCTCAATGACGCGACCACGCGTCTCTCGCGTCTGACTGCGGAGTGGTTCGCGACCGGGGGGCACCATCCTGCGCCGCGCATTCAGCTCAACTACAACGACGCGATCAAGAGTCTGGTAGCGGCAGGTTACGGCGCAGCGCTGTTGCCCCATGAGGCCACTACGCCGTTACCCGACAGGCGCATTGTCATGCGTCCGCTGCGCCCGGCGTTGTGGCGTCGGCTCGGCATCGCACATCGTGCGGGGTACGTTGAGCGTTCCACGCAACACGTACTTGATGTGTTGTGGGATCTGCGATTGGCGTAGGAGTTGCCATTTTCCGCTTCGGTTCGTTCTCTCTGGGACAGTAGCCTTATTGCACGCCACGACGAACGAATGGCCGGTTTGTAGAAATTGGACTGACCGGATTGGGTCGACAACGGAAGTTCGGAGCTGAGTCGGGTCGATCGAGCGCTGGTCGGCGACGAACTTCCGGGTTCGGCCAGTTTGCGACGATCCCAACTATCGTTGCTCAAGCCATCTGTGCTTGCCTTTACTTCTAACAACTGAAAGCGCTTTTCACCATGCGGAATTCACTCCGAATTTCCGCAGTGGTTTGTTTTCGTTTCTCGAAAACGCGTTCCACATCACGAAATTAAATGCCTATCTCATTGAAAAATAAGGATAAACCAACTCTTATGTCTTATATAAGACTTCGCCGTGATGCGCCAGAAGCGCCATACAATGATTCCACGCTGCTTGCTTCGACATCCGTAGCGGCACACGCAACCCTTTCTTCAAACGCGCTTAGGAATTTCGTATGGCCCAGTATCAAGACGACATCAAGGCAGTTGCTGGCTTGAAAGAGAACCACGGCAGCGCATGGAATGCCATCAACCCCGAGTATGCCGCCCGCATGCGTGCCCAGAACAAGTTCAAAACGGGCCTGGACATCGCCAAGTACACCGCCAAGATCATGCGCGCCGACATGGCCGCCTACGATGCCGACTCGTCCAAATACACCCAGTCGCTGGGTTGCTGGCACGGCTTCATCGGCCAGCAGAAAATGATCTCCATCAAGAAGCACTTCAACAGCACCGACCGGCGCTACCTTTACCTGTCCGGCTGGATGGTGGCCGCGCTGCGCTCCGAGTTCGGCCCGCTGCCGGACCAGTCGATGCACGAAAAAACCTCCGTCAGCGCGCTGATCCGCGAGCTGTACACCTTCCTGCGCCAGGCCGACGCACGTGAACTGGGCGGCCTGTTCCGCGAACTGGATGCTGCCCAAGGACCTGCCAAGGCCGCCATCCAGGAAAAAATCGACAACCACGTCACCCACGTTGTGCCCATCATCGCGGACATTGACGCGGGTTTCGGCAACGCCGAAGCAACGTACCTGCTGGCCAAGCAGTTCATCGAAGCGGGCGCATGCTGCATTCAGATCGAAAACCAGGTGTCCGACGAGAAGCAGTGCGGCCACCAGGATGGCAAGGTCACCGTGCCGCACGAGGACTTCCTGGCCAAGATCCGCGCCATCCGCTACGCCTTCCTGGAACTGGGCGTGGACGACGGCATCATCGTGGCCCGTACCGACTCGCTGGGAGCTGGCCTGACCAAGCAGATCGCCGTGACCAACACGACGGGTGACCTGGGCGATCAATACAATTCCTTCCTCGATTGCGAGGAATTGTCGGCCGACGAACTGGGCAATGGTGACGTCATCATCAAGCGCGACGGCAAGCTGCTGCGCCCTAAGCGCCTGCCTAGCAACCTGTTCCAGTTCCGCGCCGGCACGGGCGAAGCGCGCTGCGTACTGGATTGCGTCACCGCACTGCAAAACGGCGCTGACCTGCTGTGGATCGAGACCGAAAAGCCGCATATCGCCCAGATCGGCGGCATGGTCAGCGAGATTCGCAAAGTCATCCCGAACGCCAAGCTGGTGTACAACAACAGCCCATCCTTCAACTGGACCCTGAATTTCCGCCAGCAGGTGTATGACGCGATGAAGGCCGCGGGCAAGGATGTGTCGGCATACGAGCGCACCCAGCTGATGAGCGTGGAATACGATCAGACCGAACTGGCGAAGCTCGCCGACGAAAAGATCCGGACCTTCCAGGCCGATGCGTCGCGCGAAGCAGGTATCTTCCATCATCTGATTACGCTGCCGACCTACCACACCGCCGCACTGTCGACCGACAACCTGGCCAAGGAATACTTCGGCGACCAGGGCATGCTGGGTTATGTGGCTGGCGTGCAGCGCAAGGAAATCCGTCAGGGCATCGCCTGCGTCAAGCACCAGAACATGTCCGGCTCGGACATCGGCGACGACCACAAGGAGTATTTCAGCGGCGAAGCAGCCCTGAAAGCGGCAGGTAAAGACAACACCATGAACCAGTTCTGATACCTGTAGTACGCCCCAAACATAGCGCCAACCCAAAACGGGTTGGCGTTTTTTTGTGCGCCCGGCAGGGCGCACTCACTTGAGGGCTGCAGCACTTCCTTTTGCAGTTGCCCGCGATCGCGCATCAACTGGCGGGACGCTTCGTCCTGCGGCGACGGGACGTGCACCACGTGCGACGACATAACATTCGATGCCGCGCGCTTGCAGCGCGCGACAGATCCAGAACGCGTCCTGGCCGGCCTCGTAGCTGACCACGGTGCGCACGCCGGCCGGCAGCGACCATTTGGCCTTGTGCGCTTCGATCAGGCCCAGCACCGCCTGCAGGCGGGCGGCGGCTTGCGGCTGCGCGATCGTATGCACGGCCGGCTGCTTGCGCCGGCCATCGTGCAGCGCAACCTTCCACTTGCTGGCGGCCAGCTCCAGTGACACCGCCAGCACAACCTGTTCGGAATGCGTCAGGTATGTCTGATCCGCGCGCATGATGCTCTCCTTGTAGCAGGGCTCGAACGACTGATTTTATCGCTCACGTCCGGCAGATCTCCCCGCTACATAGGATCTACAAGCGCAACGGCACGACCACGCTGTTTGCCGCGCTCAACGTTACCGGGTGCAAGGGTTGCTTTGAGGTAGGGGAGGAGGGGGCTTGTGGCAGGGTGAGACGCGTCGCTCTTGCGGGCTCCCGCCCTCTCCTCCGCCGGCGGGAGAGGGGAGACAACAGAGCGGAGGTTGAGAGGCTCTGGTGTCTTTGAGCCGAAGCGGCGAGCGCCGCCCGGCTTGTCAGCGTGCTACAGCTTACTTAATACCCAGGCGCCACAACGAAGTCACTTCAGCCGCCCGCGCAGCATGCAGCGGGTCGGTCATATCCGTAGCCTTCGGATGGCTAGGCTTCACTTCCAACCGCCCCAGCACCTTCAACCCAGCCTCATCAATCCACGCCAACAACTGATCCCGCGAACGCAGCCCCAGGTGTTCAGCCAGATCAGACAGCAGCAGCCAGCCTTCACCCTTCGGTTCCAGATGATCAGCCAGCCCGGCGATAAATCCCTTCAGCATCTGGCAATCCGGGTCATACACCGCCCGTTCGATCGGCGAGTTCGGACGTGCCGGCACCCACGGCGGGTTACACACCACCAGCGGAGCACGGCCTTCCGGGAAGAGGTCCGCCTCAACCACCTCCACCTGCGCAGCAGCTTTCAGGCGGTGGATGTTATCGCTGGCGCAAGCAAGCGCGCGCGGGTCCATGTCGGTGGCGATCACGCGCTTGACGCCGCGCTGGGCCAGCAGTGCGGCCAGCACGCCGGTGCCGGTGCCGATATCGAAGGCGAGGTTGAGGGCGCCGGCGGGTAGCTGGGCCTTGGCGACCAGGTCGATGTACTCGCCGCGCACCGGCGAGAAGACGCCGTAGTACGGATGGATACGCTCAGCAAGCGCCGGAATATCCACGCCTTTCTTGCGCCACTCGTGCGCGCCGATCAGCCCGAGCAGTTCGCGCATCGATGCCACATACGGGGCATTGACTTCGCCATAGGCTTCCAGGCACGCTTCGCGCACATCGGGCGAGCGGCGCAGGGGCACCAGGTGGTCGGCGTCGAAGGGCAGCAGCAGCATGGAGAGCGTGCGGGCGCGCTGGGATTGGGCCTGGCGGTGCAGGTGGAAGGCTTCGGTCGGGGTGGGCTTTGCCTTGGGCACCTTGGAGGCCTTGGCGGCCTTCTTGGGCTTGTCGGCGCGGCGGGCCAGCGCTTGCAGCAGCTGGCGGGCGTTCTGGAAGTCGCCGCGCCAGAGCATGGCGGTGCCTTCGCAGGCGAGGCGGTAGGCGGTGTCGCCGGTGGTGGTGTCGTCGGCGATGACGACGCGCTTGGGCGGCGGCGCGCCGGCTTCGGAGCGCCAGTTCGCGCTGCGTTCTTCGCCGTTTTCGGTCCAGTGGATGGTGGCTTGCTCGGTCATCAGTTTCTTTCTGGCCACTTGTGGCGGCCAATGGGGTTGTGCGGATAAGTCTGGCCAACGTGGGCTGGCCATTCAAGGCGATCCGGCCCCGCCGCGCGCCGGCTGGCAAGCCGGGGCGCCCTGGCAGGGCTGGCATGGCGCGGCTGGTGGCGTTCCGGTCAGCCGCGCTGGATTGGGTGCTTCAGAGTTCGTAGGCTTCGTGCTCGCCCGACATGGCTTGTTCTACCAGCTTGCGGTTCAGCGTCGGGGAGAATAACTCAATAAAGGTATACACAAAGCTGCGCAGGTAGGCGCCTTGCTTGACTGCCAGATGCGTCACATTGGTGCCGAACAGGTGTCCGGCGGGAATGCCGCGCAGGTTGCGGTCGCGCTCGGCGTCGAAGGCTACGCCGGCAACGATGCCTACGCCAAGGCCGATTTCCACATAGGTCTTGATCACGTCGGCGTCAATGGCTTCCAGGATGATGTCGGGCTTGAGGTGGCGCAGTTCGAAGGCTTTGTCGATCTTGGGGCGGCCGGCGAAGTTCGGATCATAAGTGATGATGGGGTAGCCCATCAGGTCTTCCAGCGCCAGGTGCTTCTTTTCCAGTAGGGGATGGTCGGGCGGCGTGACGACCATGTGCTGCCATTGGTAGCCGGGCAGGGAGATCAGGTTCTTGTCGGCGGAGATCCCTTCCGTGGCGATCCCGATGTCGGCATGGTCGTGCAGCACCATGTCGGCGATTTGCGTCGGATTGCCTTGTTGTATGGAAAGGCGCACTTTTGGGTAGCGCTTGGCGAACTCCGCGATCACCCGGGGCAGGGCGTAGCGCGCCTGGGTGTGGGTGGTGGCGATGGTGAAGTTGCCCTGGTCCTGGGCGGCGTAGTCCTTGCCCACCCGTTTCAGGCTTTCCACTTCCTGCAGGATCTTCTCCACCGACTCCAGGATGCGGCGGCCGGGCTCCGTCAGGCTGCGGATGCGCTTGCCGTGGCGGGTAAAGATATCCACGCCCAGCTCTTCCTCAAGCTCGATGATGGCCTTGGAGACGCCGGGTTGTGATGTGTAGAGCGCTTTTGCAGCTTCGGTCAGGTTGTAGTTCTGGCGTACGGCTTCGCGCACAAAGCGGAACTGGTGCAGGTTCATATATCCGTGTTCGTATAAACAAACAACTTCTTATTAGTTTGAGATATGAGGCCAGTTTATTACGATTCTCGAACTTTGTTAATGAACGGTCGGAACCTCCGCGCACGTGCCTCGTTTCCAGGCAGTCCCGGATGCTCACCGGCCCGGTGAACCCCAATGTCTCTTGCCTATACCGTTTCCGGTCTGCTAGTAGGCGTCCTCGTCGGTCTGACCGGGGTCGGCGGGGGTTCGCTCATGACGCCGCTGCTGACCCTGCTGTTCGGCTTCTCGCCGGCCACGGCGGTTGGCACCGACCTCGCCTTCGCCGCCATCACCAAGGGTTTCGGCACGGTGGCGCACCGCGCCCACGGCCATGTGCAGTGGCAGGTGGTGCGCCGCCTGTGCATCGGCAGCCTGCCGGCCGCGGTGGTGGCAATCCTGGTGCTCAAGAGCGCCGGTGAACTCAACGCGCAGTGGCTGCACGCGATCCGCCTGACCATCGGCGTGTCGGTGATCCTGACGGTATTGTCGCTCCTGTTCCGCAAGCAGATGCTGGCGTGGCTGGCACGCAACCCGCGCTTCCAGCTCGAAGGCCGTGCCCAGGCGGTTGCCACCGTGGTGGTGGGCGCCGTGATCGGGGTGCTGGTGACGGTGTCCTCGATCGGCGCGGGTGCCGTGGGCGCCACGCTCATTCTCCTGCTGTATCCCCGCATGAAGCCGGCCGAGGTGGCTGGCACCGATATCGCCTACGCCGTCCCGCTGACGGCGCTTGCCGGCCTGGGCCACGTCTGGCTCGGCACGGTGAACTGGACGCTGTTGCTGGCCTTGCTGGTGGGTTCGATCCCCGGCATCTGGCTGGGCGCGCAACTGTCGCGGGCGCTGCCCGAGCGGCTGGTGCGCGCCGCGCTGGCTACCACGCTGACGCTGGTCGCCATCAAGCTCGTCTCCTGAATTCAACGAATACTGAACGGACCCACACCATGTATCAGTACGACCAATACGACCAACGCATCGTCAACGAGCGCGTAGCCCAGTTCCGTGACCAGGTGCGCCGCCGCCTGTCGGACGAACTGACCGAGGAAGAATTCCTGCCGCTGCGCTTGCAGAACGGCCTGTACATGCAGCGCCACGCCTACATGCTGCGCGTGGCGATTCCGTACGGCCTGCTGTCGAGCAAGCAGATGCGCATGCTGGGCCATATCGCGCGCGAGTATGACCGCGGCTATGGCCACTTCTCCACCCGCCAGAACATCCAGTACAACTGGATGGAACTGGAGCGCGTGCCCGATGTGCTGGCCGAACTCGCCAGCGTCGAGATGCACGGCATCCAGACCTCCGGCAATTGCGTGCGCAATATCACTACCGACCACTTCGCCGGCGTCGCGCCCGATGAGTCCGTGGACCCGCGCGTGCTCGCCGAACTGCTGCGCCAGTGGAGCACCTTCCAGCCGGAATTCGCGTTCCTGCCGCGCAAGTTCAAGATCGCCATCTCCGCTTCGGCCGACGACCGCGCCGTGGTGCAGATGCACGATATCGGCATCTACGCCTACCGCAACGCCCAGGGCGAAACGCGCCTGCGTATCCTGGCCGGCGGTGGCCTGGGCCGCACGCCGATCCTGGGTTCGGTGATCAAGGACGACCTGCCGTGGCAGCACCTGCTGTCGTACGTGGAATCGGCCATTCGCGTGTACAACCGCTATGGCCGCCGCGACAACAAGTACAAGGCCCGCATCAAGATCCTGGTGAAGGCCATCGGCGCGGAGAAGTTCGCGCAGGAAGTCGAGGAAGAATGGCAGCACAGCAAGGATGGTCCCGCGACCATCACGCAGGCTGAGTTCGACCGCGTGGCGCAGTACTTCGCGCCCCCGGCCTACGACAAGCTGGCCGATACCGATGCTTCGTATGAAAAGCACCTGCTGGAAGAAAAGGCCTTCGCCCGCTGGGTGAGCCGCAGCGTGCATGCGCACAAGGTGCCCGGCTACGCCGCGGTCACGCTGTCGACCAAGCCCGGCCCGGCATCGCCCCCGGGAGATGCCACCGATGCGCAGATCGACCTGGTGGCCGACCTGGCCGACCGCTACGGCTACGGCGAGCTGCGCGTGGCGCACGAGCAGAACCTGGTGCTGCCGGACGTGCGCAAGCGCGACCTGTACGCGCTGTGGCAAGAGGCCAGGAAAGCTGGCCTGGCTACCGCCAACATCGGCCTGCTGACCGACATCATCGCCTGCCCGGGCGGCGATTTCTGCTCGCTGGCCAATGCCAAGTCGATCCCCATCGCGCTGGCCATCCAGGAGCGTTTCGACAACCTGGACTACGTGCACGACCTGGGCGAGATCTCGCTGAACATCTCGGGTTGCATCAACGCTTGCGGCCACCACCATGTGGGCAATATCGGCGTGCTGGGTGTGGATAAGGACGGCGAGGAGTGGTACCAGGTCACGCTGGGCGGCGCGCAAGGCAACAAGAGCGCCATCGGCAAGGTGATCGGCCCGTCGTTCAAGGCCGACGAAATGCCCGACGTGGTGTCGCACATCATCGACACCTTCGTGGCCAACCGCCATGACGACGAACGCTTCATCGACGTGCTGGGCCGTATAGGCATCGCCCCGTTCAAGGAACGCGTCTATGCCGACAAGCAGCGCGAACGCGCCGAAGCCTGAGCACCGGAGATAAACGACATGGCAAAGATTATTCAACTGCAACGCGGCGAAGGCGCCAGCCCGGTCCCGGTCATCATCGATGACGCATGGACCGTGCTGCGCGGTGCCGAGGGCGCGGCCCTGACCGACGAACAAATCGTCGCCGCCGCGCAAGGCACGGATGCCGTGCTGTTCCCGCTGACCGCATGGCTGGCGCACAAGGACGGCGCACTGGCCGGCCGCGCGGCCAACATCACCGGCATCTGGCTGGCGCCGGAAGACGAGCCGGCCGACGCGCAGGCCGCGTTTGCCAGCGTGGCCGTGGTGGCGGTGGATTTCCCCGTGTTCCGCGATGGCCGTGGTTTTTCCACCGCCTATCTGCTGCGCACCCGTTACAACTGGAAGGGCGAGCTGCGCGCCGTCGGCGACGTGCTGCGCGACCAGCTCAATTTCATGAAGCGCTGCGGCTTTGACACCTTCGCTGTGCGCGCCGATAAGAACATCGACGACGCCATCAAGGGCTTCACGGAATTCACCGTGGCCTACCAGGCGTCGGTGGACGAGCCGCTGCCGCTGTTCCGCCGTAACCGCGCCGAAGCGCTGGGCAAGGAAACGGCATGAGCGAGATTGCTATCGTCGAGGCTCCCGTCTCTTCGCTGCGTCCCCCGGCGCTGTGGACCGCGCCGGAGTACACCGGCAGCGTGGCGGATCTCGAAGCCAAGGAGCGTGAGCTGGGCCAGCGCCTGGCGCAAATCGCCGGCCGCTTCTTTCGCGCCCGCTTTGCCTCCAGCCTGGCGGCCGAAGACATGGTGGTGACCGATGCGATCCTGCGCGGCTCCGAGCAGGTGCGCGCGGGCATCCGCGTGTTCACGCTGCAAACCGGCCGCCTGCACGCCGAGACGCTGGCGGTGCTGGACGAAGTCAAGGCGCACTACGGCTACGACATCGAGCGCTTCACGCCGGACCCCGAGGCTGTCGAGAACTACCTGAAGAACCACGGGCTGAACGCGTTCTACGACAGCGTGGACCTGCGCAAGAGCTGCTGCGGCATCCGCAAGGTGGAGCCGTTGAACCGCGCGCTGTCGCATGCGGACGCATGGCTGACCGGCCAGCGCCGCGAGCAGGCGGTGACGCGCTCGGAGCTGCCGTTCGAGGAAATGGACGAAGCGCGCGGCATTCCGAAGTTCAACCCGCTCGCCGACTGGAGCGAGGCCGAGGTGTGGGCTTACCTGAAGCGGCATGACGTGCCGGTCAACGCGCTGCATGCCAAGGGCTACCCCAGCATCGGCTGCGAGCCCTGTACGCGCGCCGTGCGCGCCGGCGAGGATGTGCGTGCCGGACGGTGGTGGTGGGAGAGCAAGGACTCGAAAGAGTGCGGGCTTCACGAACAGAACATCAAGCATTGAGGCCAGACGAAATGGGCATCATGAACGAACTGACTGGCGCGCCGGAAGTGGCGCACCTGCTGCAAGTGCAAAACGATCACCTCGACAAGCTCGAGGCGGAATCCATCTACATCATCCGCGAGGTGGTGGCGGAGTGCCGCAACCCGGCGCTGCTGTTCTCGGGCGGCAAGGATTCGATCGTCATGCTGCATCTGGCGCTCAAGGCATTCCGCCTGGGCGACCGCAAGACCGAACTGCCGTTCCCGCTGGTGCATATCGATACCGGCCACAACTACCCGGAAGTGATCACTTTCCGCGACCAGCGCGTGGCCGAGCTCGGCGCGCGCCTGGTGGTGGGCCATGTGGAAGATTCCATCAAGCGCGGCACCGTGCGCCTGCGCAAGGAAACCGACTCGCGCAATGCCGCGCAAGCCGTGACCCTGCTGGAAACCATCGAAGCCAACAAGTACGACGCGCTGATGGGCGGTGCCCGCCGCGATGAAGAAAAGGCGCGTGCCAAGGAACGCATCTTCTCCTTCCGCGACGAGTTCGGCCAGTGGGACCCGAAGGCCCAGCGCCCGGAACTGTGGAGCCTGTATAACGCCCGCATGGCCACCGGCGAACAGATGCGCGTGTTCCCCATCTCCAACTGGACCGAGCTGGACGTGTGGCAGTACATTGCCCGCGAGAACCTCGAACTGCCCCCGATCTACTACGCGCATGAGCGCGAAGTGGTGAGGAAGAACGGCCTGCTGGTGCCGGTGACGCCGATCACGCCCAAGCAGGACGGCGACGTCAGCGAAGTGCTGTCCGTGCGTTTCCGCACCGTGGGCGACATCAGCTGCACCTGCCCGGTTGCCAGCGTTGCAGCCTCGCCGATCGAGATCATCGCCGAGACGGCCGTGACCGAGATCACCGAGCGCGGCGCGACGCGGATGGACGACCAGACGAGCGAAGCGTCCATGGAACGCCGCAAAAAAGAAGGCTACTTCTAACCCGGACGCATAGGCGGGCACATCGCGTCGTTGCGAGAATGCTCGTGTACCAATGTACACGTCGCCCTCACGCGCCTAGCGCTGCCTCCCGCCTATGCGCCGGAGCGAGCGCTGCGAGAGGGAAGAAGAAAGGATTTGAAATGAGCACCCAAGCAACACACCAAGGCCTGCTGCGTTTTATCACCGCTGGTTCGGTCGACGATGGCAAGAGCACGCTGATTGGCCGCCTGCTGTATGACAGCAAGGCTGTGCTGTCCGATCAGCTGACCGCGCTGACCAAGGCCAAGAACAAGCGTACCGCCGGCGAGCAGATCGATTTCTCGCTGCTGACCGATGGCCTGGAAGCCGAGCGCGAGCAGGGCATCACCATCGACGTGGCTTACCGCTACTTCTCCACCGCGCGCCGCAAGTTCATCATCGCGGACACGCCGGGGCATGAGCAGTACACCCGCAACATGGTGACGGGCGCGTCCACCGCGCATGCCGCCATCGTGCTGGTCGACGCCACCCGCGTGACCGTGACCGGCGGCCGTGCCGAACTGCTGGCCCAGACCAAGCGCCATTCGGCCATTCTCAAGCTGCTGGAACTGCAGCATGTGATCGTGGCGGTCAACAAGATGGACCTGGTCGAGTTCAGCGAAGAGCGCTTCAACCAGATCCGCGACGCTTACACCGAGCTGGCTGCCCAGCTGGGCCTGAAGGACGTGCGCTACGTGCCGGTATCGGCGCTGCGTGGCGACAATATCGTCAACGCCAGCCAGGCCATGCCGTGGTACCAGGGCGAGCCGCTGCTGCCGCTGCTCGAAGCGCTGCCGGTGGAAGAAGCCGCGTCCGAAGGCGACGATGCGCTGCGTTTCCCGGTGCAACTGGTGATTCGCCAGGACGGCGCCCAGGCGGACGATTTCCGCGGCTATGCCGGCCGGGTCGAGGCCGGCACCGTGCGCGTGGGCCAGAAGCTGCGCGTGCTGCCGACCAATCGCGATGCCGTGGTGGCCGAGGTGCTGACGCCCAATGGCGTGGCCGAATCGGCCAGCGTTGGCGAGACCGTCACGGTGCGCCTGTCCGAAGATGTGGATGTGTCACGCGGTGATATGTTCGTTGCCGCCGGTGCGGACAGTGTTTCAGCCAAGAAGCTGACCGCAGACCTGTGCTGGTTCGACGACGAATCGCTCAACCCGGCCCGCAAGTATGTGCTCAAGCACACCACTGCCAGCGTGTTTGCACGCGTCTCGTCGGTGGACCGCGTGCTGGATGTGCACACGCTGTTGCACGAAACCGGCCGCCACGACATCGGCCTGAACGATATCGGCTCGGTGCAGCTCTCGCTGCAAAAGCCCATCGTCTGCGATGCATACGGCGACAACCCGGCGACCGGCGCTTTCGTGCTGATCGACGAGGCGACCAACCACACGGTGGCCGCAGGCATGATCCGTGCATTCGCTTAAGGCGAATGAACTGATCAAGCGAACGCGAAGGAGCATGGCATGGGCAAGGTCTACCTGATCGGGGCAGGTCCCGGTGCCGCGGACCTCATTACGGTGCGCGGTGCACGGCTTTTGGGCGAAGCCCAGTTGGTGCTGCACGATGCGCTGGTGTCGCCCGAGATGCTGGCATGGTGTCCGCAGGCGCAACTGATCGAGGTGGGCAAGCGGTGCGGGCAACGCTCCACCGCGCAGTTGTTCATCAACCGCCAGATCGTCGACCAGGCCCGCAAGCATGATCGCGTGGTGCGCCTCAAGGGCGGCGACCCGATGCTGTTCGGCCGCGCCGACGAGGAATTGCAGGCGCTGGAAGAAGCTGGCATCGAGTATGAGATCGTGCCGGGCATTACCGCCGCGCTGGCGGCCGCGTCCGCCATCCGCAAGCCGCTCACCAAGCGCGGCGTATCGCGCAGCGTGGCCTTTGCGACGCAGTCCAAGGCAGCCGACACGGTTGATGTGGAGGCCGATGTGAAGGCCGATACGCTGGTGTATTACATGGGCCGCGATCAGGCGGCGTCCATTGCGGCGCAGTTGATCGCGCATGGCAAGCCGGCTTCCACGCCCGCCTGGGTGGTCGAGGCCGCGACCTCGGCGCACCAGCGCAGCAGGCAGTTCACGCTGCGCCAGATGGCGGCGGGCGAGGCGGCGGCATGGATCGATCCAACCCATCCCAGCCTGTTGATGATCGGCGAGGCGCTGGCTTCGCGGGCCAGCGAGGTGGTGCCGCAGGATGCCAATGGCGGCGTGTCGTACGGGGAAACTCGCGCAGCCTGAATCGTGGGCGCGATGTGAAAAAGCCGGACAACGTAGCGTTGTCCGGCTTTTTCTTTGTGCTTTCGGGCTGCGCCTGCGTCAGACTTCATCGCCGTTGAGCGTCCCCACGCAGTAGGCAGCAATCGCATCCAGCACGCTCTCATCCTCCCCCACCGCCGTGGCGCAGCGGATCGTCACTCCCGGATGCCGCTGGCGGCAGTCATCGAGCAGCGCCGGCAGGTCACGCCGCAGATGCCCGCCCTGGCCGAAGAAAACCGGCACCACATTGATATCGGCAATGCCGGCGGCAGCCAGTTCGGCCAGCGTGTCCGGCAGCGAAGGCGTCATCAGTTCCAGGAAGGCCAGCCGCACGGCGCTGCCCGGCAAGGCAGCGGCCAGCTTGGCGTGCAGCCGGTCAAACGGCTCCCGCCAGCGCGCATCGCGCGCACCGTGGCCGAACAGCACCAGGGCCTGGCGCGCAAGGGGGGCGGGGGTTGTGGTCATCTTCGGGCGCCTTAATGCTGGTTTTAATGCCGGTCCACCCAGCGCAACGCGCCAAGCGCCACCAGCAGGTACAGCGTGCCGGGTATCAGCGCCGAGACGATCGGCGGCCAGGTATGCAACAGCCCCACGTGCGAAAACAGCGTGTTGGACAGGTGGAATGACAGCCCCAGCATGATGCCGCCGAACACCTTGACGCCCACCGCGCCGGCCCGCGCGTGCAGGTAGGCGAAGGGCAGGGCCAGCGCCACCATCACGAACAGGGTCAGCGGGTAGATCACTTTCTTCCAGAAAGCGATCTCATAGCGCTGGGTGTCCTGCTTATTGTCGCGCAGGTGGCGGATATAGCGGAACAGGTCCAGCGTGGACATGCGCTCGGGCTCCACCAGCAGCACGGACAGGATCTGCGGCGTCAGTTCGGAACGCATGGCCAGGCTGGGTACGCTTCGCTGCTCGCCGCGGAAGACCGGCGCCAGGGTGTCGGCCTTGCCCGGCTCGCCCCTGGGCAAATCCAGGAAATGGGTTTCGGTGACGCCGGTGAGCTGCCAGGACTGGTTGCCCTGGTAGCGGCCTTCCTTGGCCACGCGGATCACGCTGAGCCGGTATTGCTGGTCGAATTCGTAGATGGTGACGCCGATGATGCTCTGGTCGGGCCGCAGGCCGGCCACGTTGACGAAGCGGGTGACCTCATGGCCCAGGGTGGCGTCGCGGTCGCGGTCCTTGACCCACACGCCGGAGCGGAAACCCGCGGAGACGGTGGCGCCCAGTGCCTCCAGCTTGATCTTCTGCGCGTATTGCTCGGCCTTGGGACCGATGAACTCGCCGAAGATAAACGTGGCGATGGCCAGCGGCACCGCCAGCTTGAACAGCGAGAACAGCGCCTGCCGCGTATTCAGGCCGGCCACCCGGAAGATCGTGTATTCCGACTGGCTGGCCAGTTGCGAGAAGACATAGATCGCACTGATCAGCACGGCGATCGGCAGCACCTCATAGATGCGCGTGGGCGCTTGCAGGATGACGTGGAAGAACGCCACCAGCGAGGTGTAGCGTCCTGCCACGCTCTCCAGTTCGCTGAGCATGTCGAAAAACACGAACAGCGCCAGCACCGCAAACAGGATAAAGGCGAAGACGCCGTAGATCAGCTGTCCGAAATAGCGCTCGTAGACCCGCAATACCCTCATGCCTGGCTCCCCGTGTTGCCGCCCTTGCGGGGCAGGCCGAAGACGGCACGCCAGCCTCCCAGGCTGCGGTTCTGGCGGTAGCGGAACAGCATCACCGCGCCCAGCAGGGCAAGCAGGTGGAACGGCCACCAGGCCAGGGAAAACGGGATCGAGCCGGAGCGTACCCAGGCCTGCGAGAGATTGATCAAGTTACTGTAGGTCAGGTAGATCAGCACCGCGAAGACCAGCGGCGTGTAACGGCCCAGGCGCGGGTTGACATAGGCAAGCGGGATGGCGATCAGCACGAAGTTGAAGGCCAGCAGCGGCAGCGACAGGCGCCACAGCAACTCCCCCAGGTTCTCGTTGGTGGGGTTGCGCAGCAGGTCGATGGTGTCGCGGCTCTTGGTCGGGATGTCGCCTTCCGACTCGGGTGGTTTGCTGTCCACCTTGACCGCGTACTGATCGAACTCGACGATGCGGTAGTCGAGCTTGCCGGGCGTGCCGGCATAGCGGCGGCCGTTTTCCATCACCACCATGCGGTCGCCGTTCGGCAGGGTCTGGAACTGGCCCTGGTGGGCCAGCGCCACGCCGATCTTGTCGGCTTCGGCGTTGGCGACAAAGACATTGCGCGCGTACTTCATGTCGGCGTCGATGCCTTCGATAAACAGCACATAGTTGCCCTTGGCCGGCTCGATGAAGCGTCCGGCGGCGATCATCGACAGCACGCCGCGCTGCTCGAAGCGGTCGCGGAACAAGGAGGTCTGCTGGTTGGCCCACGGCCAGGCGAAGATGCCCAGCAGCAGCGACAGGATGATGAAGGGCGCGGCAAACTGCAGCACCGGCTTGACCAGGTCGCGCAGCGAGATGCCTGCCGAGAACCACACCACCATCTCCGAATCCTTGTACCAGCGCGTGAGCACGATCAGGGTGGAGATGAACAGCGTGGCCGACAGCAAAATGGACAGGTAGCCGATGGTGGCCAGGCCGATCAGCATCAGCACGTCGTTGGGGCTGGCCTTGCCGTTGGCGGCCATGCCCAGGATACGGATGACGAGCGAGGTCAGCATGAATGTCAGCATGACCAG
This sequence comes from Cupriavidus sp. F041, assembly GCF_057814235.1. Taxonomy (NCBI): domain Bacteria; kingdom Pseudomonadati; phylum Pseudomonadota; class Betaproteobacteria; order Burkholderiales; family Burkholderiaceae; genus Cupriavidus; species Cupriavidus sp. F041. The sequence continues at coordinate 3,272,783 of NZ_JBVASY010000002.1, read as the reverse complement.
AAACACCGCGCCAGCGGTGTAGGCGAGCTCGCGACGCAAGGCTTGTTGAAAGATCATGCGGAGTCGGTTCCGGGCTGCCGGCCGGCGCGGGCGATGTCGGTGCCGGAGGTGCTTGCTAGCAAGCATAGCGGACCGCCGGCAGCAAATCGCGGATAATAGGAGCTTTCGTGGTGGACGAGCCCCTGGAAGGAAGCGCGATGGAATTTAGCACAAAAGCCCTGGATTGGAGCAAAGCGGGCCAAAATGGTTTCCTGGCGACCAAGACCGATTGCCTGGTAGTGGGCCTGTTTGAAGGTCAGAGCCTGGCCGGCGTGGCCAAGGCACTTGACGTGGCGACAAAGGGCTTGGTGTCCCGCATCGTCAAGCTCGGCGATTTCGAGGGCAAGCGCGGTACGCAGCTGATGCTGCACGAAGTGGCCGGCGTGGGCGCCGCCCGCGTGCTGCTGGTGGGATTCGGCAAGGAAGCCGAGTTCGGCGACAAGGCATTCGCCGAAGCCGTGCGCACGTCCCTGCGTGCCTTGTCCGGCACGCGTGCCGCCAATGTGCTGTGGTGCCTCGCCCAGCAGCAGGCGCCCCAGCAGGCCGGCAATGCCCGCGACCTGGGCTGGCGCCTGGTTACCACCGTCACGCTGATCCGCGAAGCCGGCTACCGCCTGTTGGAGCGCCATCCCGCGCTCAAGCGCGCCAACGCCAAGGGCAACAGCGCCGGCAACGGCAACGGCAACAGCAACAGCAACAGCAATGACAAGCTCCCCGGCCTGCGCAAGGTGGTGCTGACGGTCGACGCGGCCGACGCCAAGGCGGCGGCCCAGGCCGTGGTCCGCGGCGCGGCCATCGCCAACGGCATGGAGCTGACCAAGGACCTGGGCAACCTGCCGTCCAATATCTGCACCCCGACCTACCTGGCCAACACTGCGCGCGGCATCGCCAAGCGCCACAAGCTCAAGGCGGAAGTGCTGGGCCGCAAGCAGCTCGAAGCCCTCAAGATGGGTGCCTTCCTGGCAGTCACCAAGGGCGCCGTCGAGCCGCCCCAGTTCATTGTGCTGCGCTACGACGGCGCCTCGGCCAAACAGGCGCCGGTGGTGCTGGTGGGCAAGGGCATCACCTTCGATACCGGCGGTATCTCGCTCAAGCCCGGCGAGGGCATGGACGAGATGAAATACGACATGTGCGGCGCCGCCTCGGTGCTGGGCACGCTGCAGGCGGTGGCCGAGATGGGCCTCAAGCTGAACGTGATCGCGGTGGTTCCCACCTGCGAGAACATGCCCAGCGGCCAAGCCACCAAGCCGGGCGACGTGGTCACCAGCATGTCCGGCCAGACCATCGAGATCCTCAACACCGACGCCGAAGGCCGCCTGGTGCTGTGCGACGCGCTGACCTATGTAGAGCGCTTCAAGCCGGCCGCCGTGGTGGATGTGGCAACCCTGACGGGCGCCTGCATCATCGCGCTGGGCCACGTCAACAGCGGCCTCTACGCCCGCAACGACGGCCTGGCGGATCAACTGCTGCAAGCCGGCCGCAAGGCCATGGACACCGCCTGGCGCATGCCGCTGGACGATGACTACCAGGACCAGCTCAAGTCCAACTTCGCCGACATGGCCAATATCGGCGGCCGCCCGGCCGGCAGCGTGACCGCGGCCTGCTTCCTGGCGCGCTATACCGAGAAGTACGACTGGGCCCACCTGGACATCGCCGGCACGGCCTGGAAGAGCGGTGCCGCCAAGGGCGCCACCGGCCGTCCGGTGCCGTTGCTGACGCAGTTCCTGATGGACCGCGCCGGCTGACGGCGGGACGGGCCGGCGCCGTCTTCCGGCGCCGGCCCGCCCGGTTTCATCTTCACAGGATTGGTTTTCACCCATGACGCGTATCGATTTCCACAGCAACGTGCCCGACAAGCTCGGCTACGCTTGCCGGCTGATCCGCAAGGCCTACGGCGCCGGCCAGAAGCTGGTGGTGCACGGCGCGCCGGAGCAGCTGGCGCAGCTCGATGCGCGCTTGTGGACATTCTCCGCGCTAGATTTCCTGCCGCATTGCGGCGTCGACAGCCCGCATGCCGGCGTGACGCCGATCGTGCTGGCAGCCAGGCTGGACCAGGCCCCACACCACCAGTTGCTGATCAACCTCAGTGCTGAGACGCCCGCGCAATTTGCCAGTTTCGAGCGCATGATCGAGGTGGTCGGCAGCGACGCCGGCGACCGGGCCGCGGGGCGCGAGCGTTTCCGCCTCTACCGTGAACGCGGCTATGCGCTGGCCCACCACGATATCGCCCAGGCCAGCCAGGGCAAGGGGGACGCCGTATGACCGAACGCACCACCTCGCGCGTGATTCAGCGCATCGGGCCCAACGACAGCATTCCGTTGCTGACCGAGGTGATCGACCTGCCTGCCGACGGCGCCAGGCCGCCGGTGCAGGACGAGCCGGGCGCGGGCACGGTCGCCCGGACAGAAGCCGAGGCTGGCGGGCGAAGCCATGCCCAGCCCGCTCCCGAAATCAGCTGGCCCGGTGCGCTGACCCATGTCGTCGTGCCGCGCGAGGCTGGGGCGGGCATTCCCGCCGCCGAGGTGCCCGCGCTGCACCAGCCAACCCCTTCCGCCCGGGACGGAGCCTATTCGGTTTCCCATGCCGCGCCACACGCCAGCCCGCCGCCCAGTGCGGACGAACTGCGCGCGGTGCGCAGCGAGTTGCTGACGCGCGTGATGATGCGTTTTCGCACCGAGTGGCCGCAGGTGGTGGAGGCCCATACGGAGGCCACGCTGCAATCGCGGCTGGCCCCGCTGACCGCGCAGCTGGCGTCGGAACTGACGCAGTCGCTGGAGGCCCGGCTGGTGGAGTGGCTGGATGCCACGCTGGAAGAAATTGAGCGGGATCCGGGCGGCATGTGAAGGCCCCAGGCACGGAACGAAGCCGACGAACAGGCCAGAGCCGCCGGCGATGACGACGGCTGTTGCTCCCTCTCCCCTCAGGGGGAGAGGGGAGCAACCAAGCGGGTGTTTGAGTCTGCGCCGCACCAAAAAAAAGCCCGCGATCGCTCGCGGGCTTTTTCATTCCGGCGCTAAAGCATTCAGCCTCAGTCCGTCACTGCGCCCTTGCTTGCCGTCGAAGCCAGCTTGGAGAACTTCGCCAGCACGCCACGCGTATAACGCGGTGCCGGCTGCTTCCATGCCGCACGGCGCTTGGCCAGTTCTTCGTCGCTCACGTTCAGTTGCAGCAGCAGCTTGTGCGCGTCGATGGTGACCGAGTCGCCTTCCTGCACCAGCGCGATGTTGCCGCCCACGTACGCTTCCGGCGCCACGTGGCCTACCACCATGCCCCAGGTGCCGCCCGAGAAGCGGCCGTCGGTGATGAAGCCGACCGACTCGCCCAGGCCCTTGCCGATGATGGCCGAGGTGGGGGCCAGCATTTCAGGCATGCCGGGGCCGCCCTTGGGACCCAGGTAACGCAGCACCAGGATGTCGCCAGCATTGATCTTGTCGGCCAGGATGGCGTCCATGGCGCTTTGCTCGTCCTCGAACACGCGGGCCGGGCCGGTGATGACCGGGTTCTTCAGGCCGGTGATCTTGGCGACCGCGCCTTCCGGTGCCAGGTTGCCCTTCAGGATGGCCAGGTGGCCTTCCTTGTACAGCGCGCGCTCGATCGGCAGGATCACGTCCTGGTCGGCGCGCGGGGTGTCCGGCACGTTTTCCAGTTCCTCGGCCAGCGTGCGGCCGGTGATGGTCAGGCAGTCGCCATGCAGCAGGCCGGCCTTGAGCAGGATCTTCATGACCTGCGGGATGCCGCCGGCGCGGTGCAGGTCGGTCGCCACGTACTGGCCCGAGGGCTTCAGGTTGCAGATCACCGGCACCTTGCGGCGGATGCGCTCGAAGTCGTCGATGGTCCATTCCACTTCGGCCGAGTGGGCGATCGCCAGGTAGTGCAGCACGGCGTTGGTGGAGCCGCCGGTGGCCATGATCAGCGAGACCGCGTTCTCGATGGACTTACGCGTGATGATGTCGCGCGGCTTGATGTCCTTCTTGATGGCTTCGACCAGCACGCGTGCCGATTCGGCGGCGCTGTCGACCTTTTCCTGGTCCGGGTTGGCCATGGTCGAGGAATACAGCAGCGACATGCCCAGCGCCTCGAACGAGGAGCTCATGGTGTTGGCGGTGTACATGCCGCCGCACGAACCCGACGACGGGCAGGCATTTTTCTCGACGCCTTCGAAGTCTTCCTGGCTCATGCGGCCGGCGGTGAATTCGCCCACGGCTTCGAACGACGACACGATGGTCAGGTCCTTGCCCTTCCAGTTGCCCGGCTTGATGGTGCCGCCGTACACGTAGATGCCCGGCACATTGGTGCGCGCCAGCGCGATCATGCCGCCCGGCATGTTCTTGTCGCAGCCGCCGATCACGACCACGCCGTCCATCCACTGGCCCTGGGCCGCGGTCTCGATGCAGTCGGCGATGACTTCGCGCGAGATCAGCGAGTACTTCATGCCCTCGGTGCCCATCGACATGCCGTCCGAGATGGTCGGGGTGCCGAAGATCTGCGGGTTGGCGTCGGAGGCCTTGATGGCGTCCACGGCGGCGTCGGCCAGCCGTTGCAGGCCGGAGTTGCACGGCGTGATGGTGGAGTGGCCGTTGGCGATGCCCACCATCGGCTTGTCGAAGTCTTCCTTCTTGTAGCCCAGCGCGTAGTACATCGAGCGGTTGGGGGAGCGCGCCACGCCTTGCGTGATGTTCTGCGAACGTTTGTTGTATGCCATGGGAATCTCCGGGGGAATGTGCCGGCCTGCGCGGGGCGCCCCGAGGTAGCCGGGGACCGGGCAAGCTCTTGCCATGTTGTGGACGAGAGCATGCCGCTTGCCTTTTATGCTGTCAAATATATTATTCAACCTTTATTGAGTCGATAAACATATCAGGAGCCCATGTGGACCTGCGCCAGCTGCGCTACTTCGTGACGGTGGCGGAGGAGCTACATTTCGGCCGTGCCGCGCGGCGCCTGGCCATGACCCAGCCGCCGCTTTCCCAGCAGATCCAGGCACTGGAAGAGGAGATCGGGGTGCAACTGTTCGCCCGCACGCGGCGCTCGGTGGCGCTCACGCCGGCCGGCCAGCAATGGCTGCCCGAGGTGCGGCGCGTGCTGGCGGACGCCGCCGCGCTGCCGGGGCTGGCCCAGCGGCTGGCGCGCGGGGAGGCCGGCACGCTCTCGCTGGCCTTTGTCAGCACGGCCGACTACGGCATCCTGCCCGACCTGCTGCGGCGCTTTCGCGCGCGCCATCCCAATGTGCAACTGCAACTGCGCGAGGCCACCAGCGATATCCAGCTGGAGGCCCTGATGGAAGGCACCATCGACGCCGGGCTGGTGATCCGCCCGCAACTGCCGGCAATGCCGCATGGCGTTTCCTATCTGCCGCTGGTGCGCGAGCCGCTGGTGCTGGCGGTGCCGGAAGGCTGGCGTGCGGGGACGGGGGAGGGCACCGCGGCAGCCGGCGTTTCCCTCAGGGATGCGGCGCACGAGCCCCTCATCATCTTCCCCCGGCGAAGCGCGCCGGCGTTTTATGACATCATTACGGGCTGTTATGCGCGCGAAGGCCTTACGCCGGTCATTGCCCAGGAGGCCATCCAGATGCAGACCATCGTCAGCCTGGTATCGGCCGGCATGGGGGTGGCGCTGGTGCCGGCGTCGCTTTGCAACCTTCGCCGTACTGGTGTGTCCTACCTGCCGTTGCGCGACGCCGGGCCCGATATCGAGACCGGCCTGGTGTGGCGCGAGGCTGGTGCGGGCAGCGTGAGCCCGGTGCTGAGGTCGTTCATCGAGATTGCCGGTGCGCTGGCGTCTGCCATGACGCTGACGCAATTGGCTGGCATAAAGCCGGGCACGGAGCCCGGCACGAACGTGGCCATCAGGCGCGCGGCACGGCCACAGGCTGAACACTGATATTCGATACCGTCCGGGCGTATTTCGTTTTTCGAATTTGTCTGCGGCGGTCTTCCTTCAACCCAATTCCACGGCACACATGCTGATTCATCCCCAATTCGATCCGGTCGCCATTCATCTCGGCCCGCTTGCCATCCGCTGGTACGGGCTGATGTACCTGGCCGGTTTCATCATGTTCCTGTGGTTTGGCCGCCTGCGCATCCGCCAGCCGCACATCGCGGCTCAGGGCTGGACCGTCAAGGACCTGGACGACATGCTGTTCTTCGGCGTGCTGGGCGTGATCCTGGGCGGACGGCTGGGCTATGTGCTGTTCTACAAGGCCGATTACTACCTGAGCCATCCACTCGAGATCTTCAAGGTGTGGGAGGGCGGCATGGCCTTCCATGGCGGCTTCCTGGGCGTGGTCGTGGCGATGTGGCTGTTCGGCAAGCTGCGCGGGCGGCACTGGATGGAGGTCACCGACTTCATCGCGCCGATGATTCCCTGCGGGCTGGCGGCCGGGCGCATCGGCAACTTCATCAACGGCGAGCTGTGGGGCCGCGCCACCGACCTGCCCTGGGGCATGATCTTCCCGCAGGCCGGCGACAACATCCCGCGCCATCCTTCCCAGCTCTACCAGTTCGCCGGCGAGGGCGTGGCGCTGTTCATCATCCTGTGGCTGTTCGCCAGGAAGCCGCGGCCCATGGGCGCCGTGTCGGGCGTGTTCCTGATCGGCTACGGGGGCTTCCGTTTCCTCGCCGAGTTCGCGCGCGAGCCGGACAACTTCCTCGGCTTGCTGGCGCTTAACTTCTCCATGGGCCAGTGGCTCAGCCTGCCGATGATCCTGGCTGGCGTGGCGATGCTGGTCTGGGCCAACCGCCGCGGGCACGCGGCGCAGGCTTCGGCGCGCTGACCTCTGCCACCTCTGCCGGCGGACTGAGAAAAGCGGGCCAAGGCCCGCTTTTCTCGTGGTCCGCCCATTTTCACCACAAACGCCAGGGCGCGAGTACAGGGCACGCAGCATGAGGCAATCCCGCACGTGCCGAATTTGGCCGCATCTGAGCGCCGATGACGCGAATGTGATGCCCGCGCGGTATCGGCACGGTGACCCCCGCAAGCGCGTCAACGCGCTTGGGCTGGAGCGCCGGCGGTGTATATGCTTGCTTTCAGGCGGGCCGTTTGCCACAGAGGCTGCCACGCCGATGTGCGCCACTGCCGTCGCAAGCCGGCCAGTGGCGGCTTCAACGGCGCATGCCGTCTGGCTTGAACTCCAGCCAGGGGAGAAAGCGATGGAAATGGCGCGTGAGGCGGCTGGACCCGAGCCTTCCTCGATGCGGGTGCGCCTCGCGGCCGCGTCGGAGGTGCGCGACGACGTTGCGTTGCCTGCCAGGGTCGACGGCGTGGATCTCGTCGTGATCGGGCACGGCGGCGGCGCGTTGGTCTACCAGGGGCATTGCCCGCACCGGGGCACGCTACTGGCCGAAGGCGCCATCGAGCATGGCGTGCTCACTTGCCGCGGCCACGGATGGCGCTTCGACTGCGGCTCCGGCACAGTTGTCGAGCGGCCCGAAGTCTGCCTGAAGCGGTTTGCCGCCGTCATCGAGGACGGCGCGGTCATGGCGGACCGCGACGAGATCCTTGCATGGCAGCGCCTGCAGGCGCTGCCGGATCCGGCGCCGCCATCCACAGCGTCGGGCCCTGGCCTGCGCTCGCTCTCGGAGCTTCCCGGTCCGAAAGGCCTGCCCTGGCTGGGCAGTGCGTTGCAGTTGCAATGGCAGCAGCAGCGGATGCACCTCGTCTTCGAGCAATGGTGCGAGGAATTCGGCCCCCTGTTCTGCGTGCGCATGGCGAACCGGCCAGCCCTGGTGATCGCCGATGGGGCATTGATCGACAAGATCCTCCGCGACCGGCCCGCGACCTATCGCCGTATCGGCGCGCTGGAGGCGGTGGCGCTGGAGATGGGCGCGCTCGGCGTGTTCTCCGCCGAGGGCGAGGTATGGCGCAGGCAGCGCCGGCCGGTGGCGCAGGCGCTGGATGCGCACCGGCTGCGTGCCTTCTTTCCGATGCTGGCCAGCGTCACGCGCAGGCTGGAGCGGCACTGGCATAAGGCGGCCGCGCAGCGGCGGCGGGTGGATGTGCAGCACGACCTGATGCGCTACACGGTAGATGTGACGACCGCCCTGGCCTTCGGCTACGACATCAACACGCTGGAGCGCGAGGGCGAGGTCATCCAGCAGCATCTCGAACAGATCCTGCCGATGGTGAACCGGCGCGTCAATGCGCCATTCCCGTACTGGCACTATGTCAGGCTGCCGGCGGATCGCTCGTTCGACCGCGCCCTCGCGGCAATCCACCAGATCATCGGCGAGTTCATCGCCGCGGCCCGCGAGCGGCTGGCGCGGGCGCCGGAGCTTGCCGCGCATCCGGCCAATTTCCTGGAGGCGATGCTGGTGGCCCAGCAGATGGGTCAGGCGCCGCTGGACGATGAGGAACTGTTCGCGAATATCTTCACGATCCTGGTAGCGGGCGAGGATACGACCGCCAATACCGTTGCCTGGATGATGTATTTCATGTGCTGCCACCCGGAGGTGCAGCGCAGGATGCGGGAGGAGGTGGGGACAGTGCTGGGGCAGGCGGACGTCCTGCAGGACATGCGGGATGCCGCCAGGCTCGTGTACGTGGAGGCGGTCGCGTACGAGTCGCTGCGGCTCAAGCCGGTCGCGCCGCTCTTCTTCCTGGAACCGAATGAAGACGTGGAAGTGGGCGGCGTCCGGGTGCCGCGCGGGACGCTGCTGGTGTTGGTGAACCGGCCGAATGCACTGCAGGAGCGCAACTTTCCCGCAGCCCGCGAGTTCCGGCCGGAGCGCTGGCTGCAGGGCGCCACCCCGGCGGCCCAGCATCACAGCGGCTTCGTGCCGTTCGGCTCGGGACCGCGCTTGTGCCCCGGACGCAATCTCGCGCTGCTGGAGGCCAAGGCGGCGATATCGATGGTCTGCCAGAACTTTGACATCCGCCGCGCGCCCGAGTCGGGCCCGGTCGGGGAGGCCTTCGGCTTTACGATGATGCCGACGGACCTGTGGGTGATGTTCTCAGCGCGATAGTTGAATCGCCAGCCTGGCTGATCAGCCTGGCTGCAGCCTCGTCAATCCACTTGCGCCCCGGACTTTTTCACGATCACCGCCCATTTGTCGAGATCGGCCTTGAGCATGGCGCCGAACTGCTGCGGCGTGCCGGTGAGGACCTCGGCGCCTTGCGCCGCCAGCTTGTCGCGCAGCGTCTTGTCGGCGAGCGCGGCCTGCATGGTCTGCGCGAGCTTCTGCGTGACTTCCTTCGGTGTGCCCTTGACCGCGAACAGGCCGACCCACAGGTCGCCGCTGTAGCCGGGCACGGTCTCGCCGATGGCCGGGATGTCGGGCGCGAACGGCGAGCGCTTGGCGGAGCTGACGCCGAGCGCGCGCACCTTGCCGGCCTTGATATGCGCCAGCACCGAGGGCAGGCTGGCGAAGGCCAGCGGCACCTGATTGCCAAGCACATCGTTGAGCGCGGGCGCCACGCCCTTGTAGGGGACGTGCTCCAGCTTGATGCCGGCCATGCTGTTGAGCATTTCGCCCAGCAGGTGGTTGAGCGTGCCGTTGCCGGCGGAGGCATAGCGGTAGAAATCCGGCTTGGCCTTGGCCATGCTGATCAGTTCGGGCAGCGTCCTGGCGGGGAAGGCGGGGTTGGCCACCAGCACATTGGGCACGCTCGCCACCGGCGAGATCGGCTCGAAATCGCGCACCGGATCGAACGGCACCTGGCGGTACAGCGAGGGGTTGATGGCCTGGGTGCTGCTGATGGTCATCAGCAGCGTGTAGCCGTCGGGCGCCGAGCGCGCGGCCGTCTGCGTACCGATATTGCCGCCGGCGCCGGGGCGGTTTTCCACCACCACCTGCTGGCCGAGGCGCTGCGACAGGTCGGCCGCGACCAGGCGCGCGACGATGTCGTTGGTGCCGCCCGGCGCCTGCGGCACGATCATCTGGATAGGCTTGGCGGGATAAGTCTCGGCCTGCGCGGCAGCGCCGGCGAACAGCGAAATCGCCGCGGCGATGCCGGCCAGGACATGGCGGGTGCGTTGCATGGTGTCTCCTCGATGTTGGGATGGCGGCATAGCAGTCTGTTCCTGCCGATGGCTACGCCTTGCCTGTCGCTGGCAGCGACTCTACACGAGGGGTTTGCGCCGGAGAAATTCAATCGCCGACTACCGCCATAAGATTTATTTATTCCGCTGAGCCTGGCTGGGCGGCGCCCGGCGCCGGCTTGAGCGAGCCGCCCTGGGCGATGCGCGCGTCGACGATCTCGCGCAGGATCTCGGCCACCGCTTCCGCCGCGCGCGTGCGCGGCAGCGCGCGGGGCCAGCACAGCGACAGCGTGCGGCGCAACTCGGGCAGGATCAGGCGCGTGGGCATGGCGGCATCGCTCGGGTCTACCGCCGAGGCCGGCAGGATGGTGCAGGCCAGCCCTTCGCGCGCGGCGCCCAGCAGGAAGGGCAGGGAGTCGAGGTCGGCTACCACGTTGAGTGCCGCGCCAGCTTGCGCGAAGCTGCGCTCCAGCACTTCGCGCAGGCCCTGCGAGCCGCTCGGCAGGACCAGCGGCACGCCCGCCAGTTGCCTGAGCGCGATGGTGTCGCGGCGGGCACGGCGGCGGCCGGCGGCGTCTGGCGCATCGGGCGGGTTGCCGATCAGGTACAGCGACTCGCTGGCCAGCATTTCGGGTTCCACCGCGCGCGAAGCCGTGTCGCGGAACAGGATGGCGAAGTCGAGCCGGTTGTTGTTGAGCAGCTCCGAGATGTAGCCGCTCATGCTCTCAAACAGTTGCAGGCGTACCTGCGGGTAGCGCGCCCGCACCGCCCGGATCAGCGGCATGCCAAAGGCCGCGGCGGCGGTGGTGGGCAAGCCGATGGCCACCGCGCCGGAGACCTCGGCGCCCGCCGCGCGCACGTCGGCGCCGGCACTTTCCACCTGTTTGAGGATGGTGCGCGCATGCCGGTACAGGGTCTTGCCGGCCTCGGTCGGCTTCACGCCCTTGGGGCCGCGGTGCACCAGCGGCACGCCGTATTCGGCCTCCAGCGCGGCGAGTTGCTGGCTCAGCGCTGGCTGCGCCACGCACACCGCTTCAGCGGCGCGGGTCAGGCTGCCGTGGTCGACGATGGCCACGAAGTAGCGCATGGAGCGGATATCCATTGGGTGTCCTTGGTTTGGCGTTTCCCGTGTAAGGTATTTATTCTACTTATGGGCGACTAGGCATTCCCTATTTCCCAGCGGGCGCCGCCAGGCGCTAGATTGTGGGCTGGCCGGCCGGGTTCACGCCTTTGCGCCGCCGGCCTTCACCCCCACGTACCCAAGCATCAACGAGTCCAGCCATGTCCCAACCGCTGCAAGGCATCACCGTCGTTTCCCTGGAGCAGGCGATTGCCGCGCCGTTCTGCACCCGCCAGCTGGCCGACCTCGGCGCGCGCGTGATCAAGATCGAGCGCCCCGGCGTGGGCGACTTCGCGCGCGCCTACGATAGCCGGGTGCGCGGCTTGTCCTCGCACTTCGTGTGGACCAACCGCTCGAAGGAAAGCGTGACGGTGGACGTCAAGCACGCGCAGGCGGCACCGGTGCTGGAGGCGCTGCTGGCGCGCGCCGATGTGCTGGTGCAGAACCTGGCGCCGGGTGCGGCGGCGCGTCTGGGGCTTGATTACGAGGCGCTGAGGGAGCCCTTTCCGCGCCTGATCGTTTGCGATATCTCCGGCTATGGCGCCGACGGTCCCTACCGCGACAAGAAGGCCTATGACCTGCTGGTGCAGAGCGAATCGGGCTTTGTCTCGGTCACGGGCACGCCCGGGGAGGGCGTTAAGGCTGGCGCCTCGGTGGCCGACATCGCCGCCGGCATGTATGCCTACAGCAATATCCTGGCGGCGCTGATCGAGCGCGGCCAGACCGGGCGTGGCAAGCGCATCGATATCTCGATGCTGGAGTCCACCGTGGAGTGGATGGGTTTCCCGCTCTACTACGCCTTCGACGGCGCCGAGCCGCCCCCGCGCGCCGGCGCCGCCCATGCCACCATCTATCCCTATGGCCCGTTCCCCACCGGCGACGGCAAGACCGTGATGCTGGGCCTGCAGAACGAGCGCGAGTGGAACAGCTTCTGCCAGCACGTGCTGGAGGACCCGGCGCTCGCCACGCATCCCGACTACGCCGACAACAGCCTGCGCAGCGCCAATCGCGCCGCGCTGCGCGCGCGCATCGTGGAGGCATTTGCCGCGCTCAGCGCCGAGCAGGTCACGGCGCGGCTCGAAGCAGCCGGCATCGCCAATGCGCGCGTGAACACCATGGCCGATGTCTGGGCGCATCCGCAGCTGGCCGCGCGCGGGCGCTGGCGCCAGGTCGACACGCCCGCCGGTCCCGTGCCCGCTCTGCTGCCGCCCGGCGCGCAAGAGGCGCGCATGGACCCGGTGCCGGCGGTGGGCGAACATACCGACGCGGTGCTGGCCGAACTTGGCCTGACGCCCGCCCAGGTGGCGGCGCTGCACGGCGCGGGCGCGGTATGAGCGACGCCACTGCCATCAGGGCGCCCGCCCGCAGCTACCTGTTCGTGCCTGCGACGCGCCCCGAGCGCATCGGGCGCGCGATCGGCTCGGGGGCGGATGCGGTCATTGTCGATTTCGAAGACGCGGTGGCGCCCGACGCCAAAGCGTCGGCGCGCGAGGGCCTGGCCGGATCCTGGCCACAGTGGCAGGCCCGGGCGGCTGCCGCCGGCGTGTCGCTGCTGGTGCGCGTGAATGCCGCCGACAGCGAATTTCACGCGGGCGACCTGGACTGGTGCCGCGCCCGGCGAGCGCGCGACCTGGTACTACCCAAGGCCGATGCGGCTGCGCTGGACGCGCTGGCTCTCGCTTTGCCGCACGTTAATTCTTACCCACTGATGGAAACCGCGGCGGGCTTTGCCGACCTGCGCGCGGTGAGCCGCGCGGCCGGCGTGGTGCGGCTGCTGTTGGGCAGCATCGACCTGATGTTCGACCTGGACGTGGCGGACGAGGACGAGCCGCTGGATTATTTCCGCGGCAGGCTGGTGATGCATTCGCGCGCGGCGGGATTGCCGGCGCCGGTGGACGGGGTTTGCACGGCCATCGGCGATGCCGTGGAGCTGGCCCGGCAGACCACGCGCGCGCGGCGCTTCGGGTTTGGCGCCAAGCTGCTGATCCATCCGCAGCAGGTGGCGCAGGTGCATGCCGGACTGGCGCCGTCGGAACGGGAGCGGGCTTGGGCGCAGCGCATCGTGGCGGCCGCCGCCGGTGCGCAGGGCGCCGCGGTCGCGGTCGACGGCAAGATGGTGGACCGGCCGGTGCTGGAGCGCGCGCGCAGGGTTCTGCGGCAGGCCGGCTAGGTTGGGGCGGCGGGCGATCCGCGCGCGTGCTGCGCCGCGTCAGCGAGCGCCAGGGCGAGCGCTGGCCGGTGCGGCGTCTGAACAGCCTGCGCTGGGGGCGCCGCGCGGCCGGCGCGGAGCGTGGCCCGGAAGGTGGCTAGGGGCGCTGGCGAAGTGCTTCCGCAGCCTGTTTCAGCAACCAAAACGCGCCTTGTCACATTAGTGGCGCACGCTGCGCATGCGGCTGCGCAGCATCGAATTGTCTTGTCATTGCGTCACTGTTATTCATAATTATGAATTATTGGGCCTGGCAAGACACATCCGAAGCCATCCCGATGCCATTGCATTCTTCCATCCGGAGGCACCATGCGCATCATCCAGCAGGCCCTTTACCTCGAGGTGGCGGAGCGCCTGCGCACCATGATCGACGAGCACGCGCTGATGCCCGGTGCCTGGATCGACGAAGCCAGCGTGGCCGAATCAATGGGAATCTCGCGCACGCCGATGCGCGAGGCGCTCAAGGTCCTCGCCGCCGAAGGCCTGGTGCGGCTGGAGCCACGCCGTGGCTGCTTCGTCAATGCGCTGTCTGAGCAGGACCTCGACGAGATCTTCCCGCTGATGGCGCTGCTGGAAGGGCGCTGCGCCTATGAGGCCGCACGGAACGCCACCGCTGCCGACCTGGATGCCCTGGAGAGCCTGCATGCCGATCTGGCGCGATACGCCCGGGGCGGCGATATCGACGCCTACTACGAAACCAATTACCAGATCCACGAAGCGATCCAGCAGCTCGCCGGCAATCGCTGGCTGTCGGGGCTGATCAGCGATTTGCGCAAGGTGCTGCGGTTGTCGCGCCACAAGAGCCTGAAGCTGCCGGGCCGCATCCGCGAATCCTGCGCCGAACATCAGTCGGTGTTCTCCGCGCTCAAGGCGCACGATCCAGAGGGCGCCGAAACCCTGATGAAGACACACTTGCTGCGCCAGCGCGCCGCGCTCAGGGCGCTGGACGCGGCAGAGTTGCAGGCGCCCGCGGATACCGCCGCGGGCGCCGGTTCATCCATCCATCGATAGCAGGTACCCCATGGATACCCTCAGCAACAGCGAACAGAAAGCCAGTGCTCCCGTCAGTGCTCCCCTCAGCGGCCCCGAGCCCTCGGGCGAAACCCTGCTGTCGCGCTTCGGCCGCTGGTGGGGCCGCAAGGGCGAGCGCGATGGCAACGCCAGGCCCGGTGCCGGCATCGATGCCAAGGCGGACGCCGGCCCCGTGACCTTGCCGGCCCGCGTGCTGCGCAGGCAGCGCGAGCAACTGCGCCTGTGCTTTGACGCGCGCCTGACCGACGGCGCCGCCAACGCCGCCGCGCAGACCTGGCGCGCCGAGTACGAGGCGGCGGGCGACGATGCGCGCCAGGCCATGCTCGCCGTGCTGGCGGAAGTCGCGGCCAATGGCAGCACGGAAGCGGGCGAGGAGGGTAAGGCCGGCAAGGCCGGCAATCCGGCCTCCAGCCTGCCGCAAGCCATGTCGAACGCGCGCATCCGTTTCTTCAAGCGCCTGGCCGCCTTGCACGGCCAGCAGGGCGCCAGCGTGTGCGGCTTGCATTTCCTGATCGGCTTGCGCGCGGATATGCTGCGCTGGCATAAGCGCGTGCCGGGCCTGCGCCCGCTCGATGACGATCTCGAGGCGTTGTTCTCCAACTGGTTCGACGTCGGCCTGCTCGAATTGCAGCCGATCACCTGGGATTCGCCGGCCTCGTTGCTGGAGAAGCTGATCCGCTACGAAGCCGTGCACGAGATCGCCTCCTGGGCGGATTTGCGCAACCGGCTCGATTCGGACCGGCGCTGCTATGCCTTCTTCCATCCGCGCATGCCGCGCGAGCCGCTGATCTTTGTCGAGGTGGCCTTCGTGCCCGAGATGGCGGCGAACGTCCACGCGCTGCTGGACGAGGCCGCGCCGCTGGAAGACCTGCGCCGCGTGAAGTGGGCCATCTTCTATTCCATCTCCAATACGCAGGCGGGCTTGCGCGGCGTGAGCTTTGGCAATTTCCTGCTCAAGCGCGTGATCGAAGAATTGCAGCGCGAGTTTCCCAAGCTCAAGCAGTTCGCCACGCTGTCCCCCATTCCCGGCTTTGCCGACTGGCTGCGCAAGCGCGACGGCGAGTCGGTGGCCAAGGTGCTGGGCGACAAGCGCCTGGCGCGCTGGAGCGAGCGCCACGGCACCCCGCCCGCCGACGGTGCCGGCTGGCTGGCGGCGCTGCCGGCGGATTCCGAGGACGCACTGGTGCGCGACACAGCGCTGGCGCTGGCGGCGCATTACCTGGTGCGCGAGCGCCAGCAGGTGCTGCCGGCCGATCCGGTGGCGCGCTTCCACCTGGGCAATGGCGCCTGCGTGGAGCGCCTGAACTGGGCCGCCGACCTGTCGCGCAAGGGGCGCGCGCAGTCGTGCGGCATGATGGTGAACTACCTTTACGCGACCGAGGCGCTGGATGACAATCTGGTTCGCCTCGGCAACGGCAACCCGCGGGTCAGTCGCGCGGTGGGCAAGCTGTTGTGACCCTCGTCAGGTCGTAAACAGGGCCAGTTTCACGGGCCATTCGGCAGTCTTTCATTTGACTTTCCGCAGCATAAGAGAGAGGAGATAGATTCATGAATCGTCGTCAGTTTCAACTGGCAGGGCTGGCTTGTGCGCTTGGCGCGGGTCTCGGCGCGGTTGCTCCCGTGGCGCAGGCCGACACCTGGCCGTCCAAGCCGATCACCGTGATCG
The DNA here is from genome assembly GCF_057814235.1 of Cupriavidus sp. F041. NCBI lineage: Bacteria > Pseudomonadati > Pseudomonadota > Betaproteobacteria > Burkholderiales > Burkholderiaceae > Cupriavidus > Cupriavidus sp. F041. Next base: position 3,256,747 of record NZ_JBVASY010000002.1, on the reverse strand, counting down.
TGCCGTTCCCCGCTGGCGGTGGCACGGATGCCTTCGCCCGTCCCCTTACCGCCCAGCTCTCCAAGCAGCTCGGCAAGCAGTTCGTGATCGACAATCGCGGCGGCGCCGGCGGTACGGTGGGCGCCAGCATCGCGTCCAAGGCGGCGCCGGATGGCTACACCGTGTTTATCGGCGGCGCCCATCATGCCATTGCACCGTCGTTCTACAAGAAGCTCGACTACGACATCGAGAAGGATTTCATCCCCGTCACGGTGATCGCGCAGCCGCCGCAGGTCATCGTGGTGAACCCGGCCAAGGTGCCGGCCAACACGCTGGGCGAACTGATTGCCTACGCCAATAAGAACCCCGGAAAGCTGAACTACGGATCGGCCGGCAACGGCTCCTCCCACCACCTGGCGGGCGAACTGTTCAAGCTGCAGACCAAGACCTTCATCACGCATATTCCTTACAAGGGGGCGGGCCCCGCGCTGTCGGACCTGATCGCGGGCCAGGTCGATATGGTGTTCGACGGGCTCGGCTCCTCGGCCCAGCATATCCGCGCCGGGCGCATCAAGGCGCTGGCGGTGGCATCGACCAAGCGTTCGGCCGCCTTCCCCAATGTGCCGACCGCCGCCGAAGCCGGCGTGCCCAACTACGATGTCTCCACCTGGTACGCGATGTGGGTGCCCAAGGGCACGCCCAAGGACATCGTCGACAAGCTCTACACGGAAGTGGAAAAGGCACTGAACACGCCGGAGATGAAACAGATCTGGCTGGCCAACGGCTCCGACACGCCGGCTTACACGCAAGAGCAGTTTGCCCAGTTCCAGCGCGCCGAGATCAAGCGCTGGGCGCAGGTGGTGCAGCAATCCGGCGCCAAGATCGACTGATGAGGAATCGACCAATGCATCCTGGTGCGCGTGGAGCGCAGGCATGAGCGGCGCGGTGGAGTTCGCGCGTGACGGTGGCGTAGCCACCGTCACGCTGTCGCACGCGGGCAAGCTCAATGCGATCTCGGTGGCCATGTGGCGCGCGCTGGCGGAAGGCTTTGCGCAACTGTCGGCCGATCCCTCGCTGCGCTGCGTGGTGATACGCGGCGCCGATGGCAACTTTGCCGCCGGCGCCGACATCGCCGAGTTTCCCGAGGAGCGGGCCGACGCCGGCGCGCTGCGCCGTTATCACGTGGAGGTGATTGCGCCGGCACTGGCCGCCATCGCCGGCTGCCTCCATCCCACGGTGGCGATGATCGAGGGGGTGTGCGTGGGCGGCGGGCTGGAGATCGCCTGCCATTGCGACCTGCGCATTGCCGCCGGCGACAGCCGTTTCGGCGTGCCGATCAACCGCCTCGGCTTTCCCATGGCCCCCGGCGAACTGACAGGGCTGCTGGCCCTGGCAGGCCGCGCGGTGACGCTGGAGATCCTGCTGGAGGGGCGCGTGTTCGACGCCGCCGAGGCGCGCGACAAGGGGCTGCTGACGCGCGTGGTGCCGGCCACGGCGCTCGGCGAGGAAGTGGCCGCCACGGTGAAACGCATCGCCGCGGGTGCCCCGTTGGCTGCACGTATCAACAAGGAGAGCATCCGGCGTCTCGCGCCGGCCCCCGAGCCGCTGAGCGCGGCGGAGCTGGAGGTGCACTTTCGCTATGGCGGCAGCAGCGACCATGCCGAGGGCGTGGCCGCATTCCTGGCGCGCCGGCCGCCGCGCTTTACCGGGCAGTAGCAACGGGCCTATCATTGCCGGCTATTGATCGGGATGCCCATGCTATTGCCGATTCCGTTTTTTATCTTCCGCAACATGAACGCCAACCTGTTCGCCCTATTCGAATCCCGCTTTCCGGCGGATCGCAGTGCCTGCTGCATCGAGACCCACGACGGCCTCTACTACAGCTGGGATGACCTCGACCGCGCCACCGCCAGGATGGCCAACCTGCTGACCGCGCTCAAGTTGCCCGAGGGCGCGCGCGTGGCGGTGCAGGTGGAGAAGTCGCCCGAGGCGCTGTTCCTGTACCTGGCCACGCTGCGCGCCGGCTACGTCTACCTGCCGCTCAATACCGCCTACCAGGAAGCCGAGATCGATTATTTCGTCGGCAACGCGGAGCCGGCGGTGGTGGTGTGCAGCAGCGCTAACTTCGGCTGGGTTTCCAAAGTGGCGTTCCGCCACGGCACGCAGCATGTGTTTACGCTGGACGACGACCGCTCGGGCTCGCTGCTGTCCCGCGCCGCCGCGCAGCCGGACAGCTTCGCCACCGTGGCGCGCGGCGCCGGCGATCTTGCCGCCATCCTGTACACGTCGGGCACCACCGGGCGCAGCAAGGGCGCCATGCTGAGCCACGGCAACCTCGCTTCCAATGCGAAGACGCTGCACGAATACTGGGGCTGGCGCAGCGACGACGTGCTGCTGCACATGCTGCCGATCTTCCACGTGCACGGACTGTTCGTGGCTTCGCACGGCGCGCTGCTGGCCGGCGCCAAGATGATCTGGGCGCCCAGGCTCGACATGGCCCAGGTGCTGAAATTCCTGCCGCGTTCCACCGTGATGATGGGCGTGCCCACCTATTACGTGCGCATGCTGCAGGAGCCGCGCTTCGACGACGATACCTGCCGCCGCATGCGGCTGTTCGTGTCCGGCTCGGCGCCGCTGCTGATGGAAACCTTCGACGCCTTCCGCGAGCGCACCGGGCACACCATCCTGGAGCGCTACGGCATGAGCGAGACCGTGATGCTGGTCTCCAACCCGTATGAGGCGGATGCCGGCGAGCGTATCGGCGGCACCGTCGGCAAGGCGCTGCCGGGCGTTTCCGTGCGCGTGGTGGATGGCGACGGCAAGGCTTGCGCGGCCGGCGAGATCGGCAACGTGGAGGTGCGCGGACCCAACGTGTTCCATGGCTACTGGCGCATGCCGGAAAAGACGCAGGAAGAGTTCACCGAGGACGGCTGGTTCAAGACCGGCGACGTGGGCCGCTTTGGTGGCGCCATCGTCAGCCAGGCCGGCGAGCGCAATGTACCGGACGACTACCTGACCATCGTCGGCCGCAGCAAGGACCTGATCATCTCCGGCGGCTACAACGTCTATCCGAAGGAGATCGAGAGCTTTATCGACGAGATGCCGGGCGTGGCGGAAAGCGCCGTGATCGGCGTGCCCCATGCCGACTTTGGCGAAGCGGTGGTCGCGGTGGTGGTCGGCAAGCCCGGCGCCGAGCTCGACGAGTCCATCCTGATCGGCTCGCTCAAGGGCCGCATCGCCAACTTCAAGGTGCCCAAGCGCGTGCACCTGGTCGATGAACTGCCGCGCAACACCATGGGCAAGGTGCAGAAGAACGTGCTGCGCCAGCAGTTCCCGGCGCTGTAAGCCTGCGAGGCGGCGGTCAGGGCCGCCGCCTCGCCGTCACGCCGGCCTGGCCACTACGTCACGCCGAGCCACTCCTTCAGTTGCGTCGCCTTCGACCGGCTCACCGGCACCAGCGTGTGTTCCGCATCGTCCATCACCAGCTGGATATGCTCTTCCGACCGAATCACTTCGATCGCGTGCGGAAGGCTGACGATATGGCTGCGGTGGACGCGCAGGTAGACGCTGTCGTCCAGGCGATGCTCGAGATCCGTCAGCGAGAGATTGGACAGGAAGCGCTCGTCCTTGGTCACGATCGTCGTGTAGTGGCCATCGCCCTGGAACCGCACGATGTCCTTCAGGTCCACCAGGATCACGCGGTTCTTGCGGTACACGGGAATCTTGAATAGCCGCCGCGGCAACGGCACGTTGCCGCCCGCGCGCTGTTCATCCGGTTCCTTCGTGAGATCCGTCACGTCGTAGAAAATCATGCAGGTGCCGCAGATACCGCCCGAGGCCGTCATCTTGGACACCTTGATCAGCAGGATCCGGTCGGGGATGTTGATCATCATGGCGAGCGGCGGAGGCGACTTCACCGGGCATCCGCTGGCGTCCTCCGCCTGAAGCAGGAAGCGCAGCTTCTCCCGGCTCTTCTCCGGGTGCAACTGCAACACATCGATCCCGATCAGCTTGTCCTGGCTGACGCCCAGCGACTGCTCGCTGGCGGGGCCCAGGATTTGCAGCGCAACATCGTTGAACGCGGTGACATGCCCCTGCGCATCGAGCCAGACGATGCCCGGATTGAACTGCTCCAGCTTGTGCTGGAACGTCTCCTGGCGACGCGCATCGGGCGTCGTCACGGTGAAGGGCGCATGGCGGTCCATTCACATCTCCTGGTCATTCATGGGGTCCCTCGCGCGCCTGGCCCGGAATTTCTGTTGTGCATTTCTGTTGTATGTGCAACCTGCATTTCGTGCAAGTTTCCGACGCCTGGCGCAGGCAAAACGTCCGTTCGGGAAATCAAATTGCTTTGCTGCGCTGCAATCTGAAATGCTGCAAGAAACACTGCGCGCCCGGGGCATCGCTGGCCTGGGCGGGAACTGGCGCATGACAAGGAGACCGATGTGATACCTCGTCCGTTCGAATATCACGTGCCGAAGACGTTGCCGGAGGCGTTTGCCTTGCTCGGAGAGTACGGCGACGACGCCAAGCTCCTTGCCGGCGGCCACAGCCTGCTGCCCATGATGAAGCTGCGCTTCGCCGAGCCCGGCCACCTGATCGACCTGGGCAAGCTGGCGGAACTCAAGGGCATTCGCGAGGACGGCAGCGAGATCCGCATCGGTGCCATGACGACCGAGAACGAGCTGATCTGGTCGGCCTTGCTGCAGGAAAAATGCCCTCTGCTGGTCGAGGGCGCGCGGCAGATCTCGGACCCGCAGGTGCGCTACCGGGGCACGCTCGGCGGCGACATCTCGCACGGCGATCCGGGCAACGATCATCCGGCGCTGATGATCGCGCTGGACGCCTCGTTCGTTCTCGCGGGCAAGCTTGCAGAACGCGTGGTGCCGGCCGACGGCTTCTTTCTCGGCACCTACATGACGCTGCTCGAAGCGGGCGAGATCCTGACCGAAATCCGCATTCCGGTGCCAGCCACGGGCAGCGGCCATTGCTACGCCAAGCTCAAGCGCAAATCCGGCGACTTCGCCACCGCCGCCACGGCGGTGATGCTGCGCATGCGCGGCGAGACCGTGGAGGACGTGCGCATCGCGCTGACCAATGTCGCGCCGACCGCCCTCAGGGCCAGCGACGCAGAGCAATACCTGCGCGGAAAACCGCTTGACGATGCCGCCATTGCCGAGGCCGCGCGGCTGGCGATGGCCATCTGCGACCCGGCCGAGGACCTGCGCGGCGACGTCGAATACAAGACGGCGATGGCGGGCGAGATGACGCAGCGCGCGCTGCGCGTTGCCTGTTCGCGGGCCGCGCACTGAATTGCCGGTACGGTAAGCCGATTAGCAGGTTCCGGAGGCACGACATGAGCAAGAAGACGATGGTGTCGTTCAGGCTGAACGGCAAGGAGACGGACGTGGTGGTCGAGCCGCGCGAGCTGCTGATCCACACGTTGCGGGAGCGGTGCCTGCACACTGGCCCGCACATCGGCTGCGAGACTTCGCATTGCGGCGCCTGCACCATCGATATGAACGGCATGTCGGTCAAGGCCTGCACGGTGCTGACGGTGCAGGCGGAAGGCGCGGACCTGCTGACTGTGGAAGGCATGGCGCAAGGCGGCGAGTTGCACGCGCTGCAGGAGGCCTTCATGCAGGAGCACGCGCTGCAATGCGGCTTCTGCACGCCCGGCATGCTGATCCGCGCGCACCGGCTGCTGCAGGAGATCCCCGACCCGAGCGAGGAGGAGATCCGCTACTGGATGGCCGGCAACCTCTGCCGCTGCACCGGCTACCAGAACATCGTGAAAGCCGTGCGGTACGCCGCGCGCAAGCTGCGCGGCGAGGCGGTCCAGACCTCGCATCCGCTGATGGGCGAGACGCAGTGATCCAACAACGATGCCACGGAGAAGCATGATGGGAAATATGAATGCCGAATCCGAGCGCGTGGCCGCGCTGGAAGGCATGGGCTGTTCGCGCAAGCGCCGCGAGGATCCGCGCTTCCTGCAGGGCAAGGGCACCTATGTCGATGACATCAAGATGCCGGGCATGCTGTTCGGTGTGATGGTACGCAGCCCATACGCGCATGCGCGCGTGAAGAAGATCGACAAGTCGCGCGCGCTCGCGCATCCTGGCGTGCACGCGGTGCTGACCGCCGACGACCTGAAGCCGCTCAAGCTGCACTGGATGCCGACCTTGGCCGGCGACGTGCAGGCGGTGCTGGCCGACGAGAAGGTTTGTTTCCAGAACCAGGAGGTGGCGTTCGTCGTGGCCGACGACCGCTATGTCGCGGCTGATGCCGCGGAACTGGTGGAAGTGGAATACGAGGAACTGCCCGCGCTGGTCGATCCGCTGCAAGCCCTGGCGCCGGACGCGCCGGTGATCCGCGAGGACATCCGCGACAAGCAGGTGGGCGCGCATGGCGCGCGGAGGCATCCCAATCACATCTTCACGTGGAATATCGGCGACAAGGACAAGACCGACCGCGTGTTCGACACCGCCGAAGTCACCGTGACGCAGGACATGCTGTATCCCCGCGTGCATCCGTGCCCGCTGGAGACGTGCGGCTGCGTGGCGTCCTACGACAAGGCGCGCGGGGACCTCACGGTCTACATCACCTCGCAGGCGCCGCATGTGGTGCGTACGGTGGTCGGACTGCTGTCCGCCATCCCGGAGTCGAAGATCCGCATCATCTCGCCGGATATCGGCGGCGGGTTCGGCAACAAGGTTGGCGTGTATCCCGGCTATGTCGCTTCCATCGTGGCATCGATCGTGCTCGGGCGGCCGGTCAAGTGGATCGAATCGCGCGCGGAGAATCTCAGCACCACCGCGTTTGCTCGCGACTATCACATGAAGGGCGAACTCGCCGCGGACAGCGACGGGCGCATCAAGGCACTGCGCGTGCATGTCGTCGCGGATCACGGCGCCTTCGATGCGTGCGCCGACCCCACCAAGTGGCCGGCGGGCATGTTCCATGTGTGCACCGGTTCCTACGCGATCCCCAACGCCTTCGTCTCGGTCGATGGCGTCTACACCAACAAGTTTCCTGGCGGCGTGGCCTATCGCTGCTCGTTCCGCGTCACCGAGGCGGTCTACCTGATCGAGCGCATGCTCGACGTGCTGGCCCTGAAGCTCGGCATCGACAAGACTGAATTGCGGCTGCGCAATTTCATACGCAAGGACCAGTTCCCGTATCTCACGCCGCTGGGACTTGAGTACGATTCCGGCGATTACGAAACCGCGCTGCGCAAGGTACTGGACGCCGTCGACTATCCCGCGCTGCGCGCCGAGCAGGCGGCGCGGCGGGCTGACAAGCAGGCCGAGTGGCTGATGGGCATCGGTGTCAGCACCTTTACCGAAATTGTCGGCGCGGGGCCGTCGAAGTCGTGCGACATCCTCGGCATCGGCATGTTCGATTCGTGCGAGATCCGCGTGCATCCCGACGGCTCGGCAATCGCCCGGATGGGCACGATCACGCAGGGGCAGGGCCACCAGACGACTTACGCGCAGATCATTGCTTCGGAGGCCGGCATCCCGGCATCGGCGATCCAAGTAGAGGAGGGCGATACGTCCACCGCGCCATACGGCCTTGGCACCTATGGCTCGCGCTCCACGCCGGTTGCCGGCGCGGCGGTGGCGCGGGCGGCGCGCAAGATCCGCGAGAAGGCCCGGCTGATCGCCGCGCACCTGTTCGAGGTCAGCCCGGACGATGTCGAGTTCGACCTGGACCGCTTTGCCCTGAAGGGTTCGCCCGGACAGTTCAAGACCTTGAAGGAGGTCGCATGGGCCGCCTACAACAACGTGCCGGAAGGCATGGAAATGGGGCTGGAAGCGGTGGACTACTACGATCCGCCCAACTTCACCTTCCCGTTCGGCGCCTACGTTTGCGTGCTCGATATCAACCGCTACTCGGGCGAGACGCGGGTGCGCCGCTTCTACGCGCTGGATGACTGCGGCACGCGCATCAACCCGATGATCATCGAAGGGCAGATCCACGGCGGGCTGACGGAGGGCTTCGCGGTGGCGATGGGGCAGGAGATGCCCTATGACGAAGCCGGCAACCTGCTGGGCGCCACGCTGATGGACTACTTCATCCCGACCGCGATCGAAACGCCGCACTGGGATACCGATTTCACTGTCACGCCGTCGCCGCATCACCCTATTGGCGCGAAGGGCGTGGCCGAATCGCCGCACGTCGGCTCGATCCCGTGCTTCACCTCGGCGGTGGTCGATGCCTTCGCGCACCTGGGTGTCACGCATATGAACATGCCCCACAGCGCCTATCGCGTCTGGCTGCAAAGCCGCGCGCTCGGGCTGGCGGAGCGCTGACGCCAGGAGCCCGCCATCGCGCCGCGTCCGGTGGCCGGCGGCGGCTCACGAACTCGAGGACATTCTGATGAAAGTCGTACTCGAAAAGGTGTTTCCGCTGGCATCCACGGTCGATGCCGCGTGGCAATCCCTGCGGGATATCGAGGCCGTGGCCGCGTGCATGCCGGGTGCGACGATCACCGAGCGCGTGGATGCCACGCACTACAAGGGGACGATTGTCGTGCGGCTCGGCCCCGCCACGATGTCGTTCAAGGGCGATATCGAAGTGCTTGGCCTCGATCCGGCCGCGCGAAGCCTGCATCTGGCCGGCAAGGGTGCGGATTCGACGGGCTCTTCCGCCGCGTCGATGGACCTGCTCGCGACCGTGCGGGCGGCAGGCGCGGCTTGCGAGCTGGCCGGCAGGAGCGAGGTGACGATGAGCGGGAAGGCGGCCGCGTTCGGCGGACGGATGATGAACGCGGCGGGGGACCAGATCCTCAAGCAATTCGGCGCCAATTTCGCGGCGCTTGTGGAGGCGCCGCGGGCACGGCCGGCTACGGATGCCGCCGATACCCCCGTGCCGGAGGCGGTCGCGCCGCAAGCCGGGTTGAACGGCCTGGCGCTTGCCTGGGCCATGCTGCGCGACTGGGTGCGCGGGATCTTTTCCCGCAAGGCCACCTGACCGGATGCCCGAGCCCGCCATGACCACCGGCCGCATGAATGACGTGGTATCGCTGCAGCAGCGCCTGGAGCGGCATGGCTATATCGCCGAGCGCAGCTTCGCGGCGACGCTGCTGCTGACCATGGAGATGCGCCGTCCCCTGCTGCTGGAGGGCGAGGCGGGCGTCGGCAAGACCGAGGTCGCGAAGGCGCTCGCACGCTTGCTGGACACGCGCCTGATCCGGTTGCAGTGCTATGAGGGGCTGGACGCGCATTCGGCGCTCTACGAGTGGAACTACCAGCACCAGTTGCTGGCGATCAAGCTGCTGGAGCAGGACGAACGCCCGGTCCCGGAAAAGGAGCAGGACATCTTCTCCGAGCGCTACTTGTTGAAGCGGCCATTGCTGGAAGCGATCACCACGACGCCGGCGCCGGTGCTGCTGATTGACGAGATAGACCGCACGGACGAAGCGTTTGAAGCGTACTTGCTGGAGCTGCTGTCGGATTTCCAGATGTCGATCCCGGAGCTCGGCGTGATCCGTGCGGCGGAGCGTCCCTTCGTGATCCTGACCTCGAACGGCACACGGGAGATCTCCGATGCGTTGCGCCGCCGCTGCCTGTACCAGTACGTGGACTATCCGAGCTTCGACAAGGAACTGCTGATCGTGCGCATGCAGGTGCCGGAAGTGCCGGAGAAGCTCGCGCGCCAGGTCGTCGAGTTCGTGCAGGCCGTGCGGCAGATGGATATGCAGAAGCGGCCCGGCCTTGCCGAGACGCTCGACTGGGTGTCGGCCCTGCTTCGGCTGGGCATCAGCGCGCTCGACGCCGGCGGCGCCGAGCGGATCATGGATTCCCTGTCCGCCCTCGTCAAGACGCGCGCGGACCAGGCCGGGCTGACCCGTCCGGTCGTGGAAAAACTGGCTGCAGCATGCTGACCGCCATCCCTTGCGCCGACGAACGGGCGCCTCCGCAAAGCCTCGGTGCCATGCTCGAATCCCGCTACGCCGGGTTCGCGGGATGGCTGCGCGCCAACGGCTTTGGCATCACCAGCAGCGAGATGGCCGCCGCGATGGAGGTGGCGCAGCGCATGGGGCAGATGGATAGCCAGCTGCTGCGCTGGAGCCTGCGCGCGCTGTTGTGCTCGCGCGCCGAGGAATGGCGCCGCTTCGATGAACTGTTCGACGCCTACTTCCTCAGGCCGAACCGCCGCGCGCTGGTGCAGGCCCATGCGGGCGGCGCCGGCCGCATGGCGCGGCAGCGCGACGGCGGCCGGCCCGACGACAGCGAAGGCACGCCGCTGGCACCCGGTGGATATGGCAACGACATGACCGGTATGGGCGGCGCGGCCGCGCGCGGCGTCTCGGACGAGGCCTCGCTCGCCCATGCGGACTTTCGCCATCTCAACCAGCCCGATGCACTGTTCGCCATCGACGAGGCGATGCGGCGCTTCGCGCAGCGGCTGCGCGGCATACAGACACGCCGCGAACGCCGCGCCGTTTCCGGCCGCGTGATCGACATGCCGTCGACGATCCGGCGCAGCGTGTCGCGCGGCGGCCTGCCGCTGGACCTGGCCTGGCGGCGCCCGCAGCGGCGGCGTCCCCGCATCGTGCTGCTGCTGGATGTGAGCCGCTCGATGAGCCTGTACAGCTTCTTCTTTCTCCGGCTCGCACGGGTGTTGAGCGCGCGCGTTTCCGACGTGCATTGCTTCATCTTCCATACGCGGCTGGTGGGCATCGCGCAGGCGCTGCGCGATCCGGATCCCTGGCGCTCGCAGGAGCGGCTGGCGCTCCTGTCGGCGGGGTGGGCGGGCGGCACGCGCATCGGCGAAAGCCTGGATGAATTCAACCGGCAACATGCCGCGGCGCTGCTGCACTCGCGCACCGCCGTCGTCATCGTCAGCGACGGCTACGATGCCGGCGCGCCGGCGTTGCTGCGGCAGTCGCTGCACAGGATCCGGCGGCGTTGCCGCACCGTGGTCTGGCTCAATCCGCTCGCGGGCCAGCCCGGCTTTACGCTGGCCAGCGCCGGCATGTTGGCTGCGCTGCCGTATATCGACCTGCTGGCCGGCGCGCGCGATCTCGCAAGTCTTCAGCAAGTGCTGCCACAAGTGCTGTCCATTCTGCAATGAAGCAATGAACGACGATACTCTCCTGCAACTAGAGCAACGGCTGATCGAAGCCTCGCTGCCGTTCGCCGTCACCACCGTGATACGGGCGCAGCCGCCGACCTCGGCCTGGGTAGGCGCGCAAGCGCTGGTGGAAGCCAATGGCACGTTGCACGGCTGGATTGGCGGCGGCTGTTCCCGCGCCATCGTGATCCAGGCCGCGCTGGAGGCGATCCGTTCGGGGCAGCCCAAGCTGCTTCGCATCAGCAACGCGCCCGCGGCGCCGGAGGCGGATGTGGAAAACCACGCCATGCCGTGCGCGAGCAACGGCACCATCGAACTGTTCATCCAGCCGACGCTGCCGCCGCCCGTGGTGCTGGTGCTTGGCGCGACGCCCACCGCGCTGGAGGCCTGCGTGCTCGCGCAGCGCATGGGGCTGAGCGTTGCCGCCGCAGCAAAGGTAACCTTGCCACTCGCCGCGCTTGGCTTGCCGCGTGTCATCGAAGGCTTCGACGATGCGGCCTTTGCATTACTGGGTCCGCTGCTGGTCCTGGTGGCCACTCAGGGCGACGGGGACGAGGATGCCCTGGAAGCCGCCATGCGCAGTCCTGCCGCGGCTGTCCTGCTGGTAGCCAGCCAGCGCAAGGCGGACAAGCTGCGCGAGGCCATGCGCGCGCGCGGCATCGCCCCGGAACGCCTGGCGGCGCTGCATGCGCCGGCCGGGCCCTGTATCCATGCGCGGACCCCGCAGGAGATCGCGCTGGGCGCGGTCGCGGGGCTGGTGATGCTGCGCCGCCTGCTGGAGCAGGAGCGGGCGGCCGAGGTGTCGGGCGCGGGGACGGGCGACAAGCTGCCCGTGGTGCGTCCGTGCGAGTCGATGGCATCGGTCGAGCCGATGCCGGCGCGCTACGTGAACCCGGTCTGCGGGATGGAGATCGATATCGCTTCGGCGAAGTATGTTGTCGACTACGGCGGGCAGCGCCTGTATTTCTGCTGCGACGGCTGCAAGGCGGAATTCGAGCGCGAGCCGGGCAAGTACGTGGCGATCACGCGGCAGCGGGAAACGACATGAGCGACATGAGCGACATGAACGGCAGTACGAACGCGCCGCCTGCCTTCTCGGCGGTCGTGCTGGCCGCCGGCATGTCATCGAGGATGGGGGGCAGGCACAAGCTGCTGCTGCCGGTGGCCGGGCAACCTGCGGTCAGGCGTACCGTGTGCGCCGTGCTCGCCGCGGGACCGCAAGAGCTTGTCGTGGTGACGGGCTTCCAGGGCCGCGCGGTGATCGAAGCGCTTGAGGACCTGCCAGTCAGCTTCCAGCCCAATCCGCGCTATGAGGAAGGCCAGATGACCTCGGTGGCCGCCGGCGTCGCCGCGCTGCGGCTGCCGTGCAGCGTGGTGCTGGTCTGCCTGGCCGACCAGGTCTTGCTGGAGGCCGGCGATTACCTGGAGCTGGTGGGCGCCTTCGGCGCCATGCCGCGCGGCTCGATCCTGGTCCCGGTATTCGCGGGGCAGCGCGGCAACCCGGTCGCCTTTTCCGCCAGCTATGCCGCCGAGGTGGTGGCGGGGCACGTCAATCCCGGTTGCCGCAAACTGATCGCCGACCATCCGGACGAAGTCTTCATCCATGAAGCCCGCCACGACCGCTTCACCATCGACATGGATACACCGGAGGATTACGCCCGCATCGTGGAGCGGCTGGGCGTTGGCGGCACGGCTTGCGCGTAGGAAAACGGGCCTCTCCCGCTGCGCGGAAGAGGCCCGTGTGTGGTTCGTCCTGGTCCGGACGCGCGGGACTTACTTCAGCATCTGCACCGAACCGTTCACCGTCACCGTGACCTGGGCCTTGCCGCCTTCCACCGGCACCGGCGCGGAATCGGCCATCATGGCCTTGGCCGCGTACATGCGCGGCATCGGCTGCACGGCGCCTGCTTCGCTCACCTGGACTTCACGGATGGTGTAGCTGCCGTAGCCGAACAGTTTGGTGGTGGCCTGCGCTTTTTCGCGGAAGGAGGCCACGGCCTGCTCGGTCAGCTTGGCCTCGGCGGCGTGGCGGGCTTCGCGCGACAGCGAGAAGCTGATGTTCTGCACCTGCATCTGGCCGGCGAGCTGGCCAGCGAGCTTGGACACCGCGGAGAAATCGCGCGACTCCAGAATCACCTCGGCGCGGCCGCGCCAGGTGCTGATGCGCCCGTTCTTGTCGTTGGACGGATAGATGGTGAAGCCGCCCGATTGCGCCTGCACGCCGCTGGTCCGCTTTGCCTGGGCAATCACTTCCTGCGTCTTCGCCGACAGCGACGAGGAAATCGCGCCGGGCTCGGCGCCTTCCTGTTCGGCTGCCAGCGTCATGTGCACCACGTCGGTGGGTACCTCGGTGGCAGCCTGCGCGGACAGCGACAGCACGCCGGCGGGCGCCGGGTCGTGGGTCGGGCCGCCGCCCTGGGCGGAGGCAACCATGGCGGTGGTACCGAGCAGCGTGGCGGCAAGCAGTTGTTTCATCAGGATTCTCCCTTTCTTGGCGATGCAAATCAGACGCGCGGCCAAGGTGATCGTTCCGTTACCTTGCGATCGACGTTGTATCTACATGTATCCGCTGCGCTCCACCGCCCACGCAGCCGCTCAGAACGCGTGCCAGGCCTTCCACAGCATATAGGCCGCGAGACTGAACAGCAGGCAGGCGAAGACTTTCTTGAGTTGCCCGACATCCATGCGGTGCGCGGTGCGCGCGCCCAGCGGCGCGGTCAGCACGCTGGCCACGGCGATCACTGCCAGCGCCGGCAGATAGATGTAGCCGAGCGAACCCGCCGGGAGCCCGCCCTGGCCCAGCCCGCTCCATACATAGCCGATCACGCTCGCCACGGCGATGGGAAAGCCGAGCGCGGCCGAGGTGGCCACGGCGTTGTGGATAGGCACGTTGCACCAGGTCATGAACGGCACCGAGACAAAACCGCCGCCCGCGCCGACCAGGCTGGACAGGAAGCCGATCACGCCGCCGGCGCCCAGCATGCCCGGCGTGCCGGGGAGCTGCCGGTGCGGGGCGGGCTTGCGGTTGCGCAGCATCTGCCATGCGGAAAAACCGACGAACACCGCGAACAGCAGCGACAGCCAGCTCGTCTTGAGCGCCGCGAAGACCTTGCCGCCCCCGATCATGCCGCCGATCAGGATGCCCGGGGCCAGCGCGAGCACCAGTTTCCAGCGCACCATGCCGCGCTTGTGATGGGCTCGTACCGACGACAGCGAAGTGAACAGGATGGTCGCCATGGAAGTGGCGATCGCCATATGGACGATGGCCTCATGCGGGAAGGCCATGGCGGTGAACAGCAGCGTGAGGAAGGGCACCATCAGCATGCCGCCGCCGACGCCGAGCAAGCCGGCGCAAAAACCGGTGAAGGCGCCGAGCAGCAACAGCCCGGGAATCAGGGAAAAACTCATGATGCGGAATCGGCCTTATTGGTGTTGTAGTTATGTAGTCGGCAGCCATTGTGTCATGCTGCCTGTGTGACCGTCAGTGCCGCCCGCCATGGTGGGCGGCCGCCGCCGCACCGCATCTTTGAAGCGTCTCAGCGTTTCAGCGCATCAGCTTCGTGGTAATGAAACGCCATTCGGCCGGCGTCACCGGCGTGATCGACAAGCGGTTGCCGCGGCGTAGCACGGCCATGTCCGCCAGTTCCTCGTGCGCGCGCAGGTCGGCCAGCGAGATCAGCGGGCCCTTGCCGACAAAGCGCACGTCGACCAGCATCCAGCGCGGTGCATCGGGCTTGGCGGCGGCGTCGTAGTAGTCGCTCTTCGGGTCGAACTGGGTGGGGTCGGGATAGGGCTGCGAGCTGACTTCGGCCAGGCCGGCAATGCCGGGCTGCGGGCAGGAGGAGTGATAGAACAGCACGCCGTCGCCGATGCGCATGGCGTCGCGCATGAAGTTGCGTGCCTGGTAATTGCGCACGCCGGTCCATGGCAAGGTGCCGCGTTCGGCCAGGGTATCGATGCTGGCCTCGTCGGGTTCCGATTTCATCAGCCAGTACTGGCGGGCGCGCGTGGTGGCATTGGCTTGCGTGGATCGGCTCATGGGCAGGCAGTGCAGGCGTGACGTTGGCGACAGCGCTATCGTGCAGCAAGCCCGGCCAAAAGAAAACCGTTTGCCCGACGCGGGCCGGCGTGGGCGCGCGTCAGCAAGAAAGCGGGGGCAGGGCGGAAGAGGGGAACATAGCGGCGCAAGAAAGCGCGGCACAAAAGGAAAAGGCGGTGGTTAAAAAACCACCGCCTTTAGAGGGGTCCCCGCCTCGGCCGCTGGATCGGCATCCTGAACCCAAGTGAGGTTCAGAGTGGCTGCGGAAGCCGCATTTCGGGTACATCACTGTTTCAGGGAGTCCAGACTGCGACTATGAACCAAGCGACGCGCTCGCCCACACGGCATAATCCCGCACCAACAAATGCTTATCGGTTCAAGGAATATGATCCTGACGAACCAGGCAGGGAAACTGTCAAACGTCTGACCTTTATTGCACTACCGAACACAACTGCTCCGGGAGGGCTGTCAGACGTTTGCCGTTTCGAACTTGGATGGGATGAAAACGGCGGTCAGGCGCGATAACCCGACCTAAGGTGCCGCAACTATGTGGCTTGGTGCGGCTTGGCTCCACTATACACCGCACCGCTTTCCATACCAAGCCCGTCGTTGCGTGTCGTTACATTTTGCTGACGCGCGCGGCATGTCGGGCACATCGCGGCCCCCCTGTGCCGTGCGGTACACCGCCTGCGGTGCGTTCAGTTGCGCGGCGCGGGCGCATTGGTACCCACGTGCGCGTACTGCCGCAGGGCTTCGTCCGCGCGTTCGTTGAGTTCGCGAATGCGCGCGCGCACGGCATCCACGGGAATCGCGCCGTCCTCCTGCTGCTTGCGCTTGAGCGAGAGCAGGTCGGAGGCGATGCTGATGGCGGCCATCACGGCAACGCGTTCCACGCCTTTGGCGGACACGCCGCCCTTGAGACGGGTCATCTGGTCGTCTACCAGTGCCACGGCTTCCAGCAGCGCGGCTTCATTGTCGGGCGAAATGGCGAAGCGGTAGGACTGGCCGGCAATGTTCACTTCGACTTGCTTGTTGCTCATGCGTTTTCTCCGGGGGCCTTGTGATCGGCGCGGCTGGCCGCCTCGCCTTCGCCCAGCAGGTCGAGCTGGCGGGCGTCGCTGGCGGTGGGCAGCTTGTCGAGGATCGACTGGATACGCAACTGCGCTTCCTCGATTTTGATATTGAGCAGCTCGCGGTCTGCCGCCATGGCTTCGCGGTCGCCGCGCAGCTGCCTGGCCTCGGCCTGCAGGCGTTCGATCTCCTCGCGCAGCCGCTGGTTCTCCGCCGCAAGGGTATCGGCATGGTGCAGCACACGCCCGATCTTGGCGGCGAGTTGTTCGAGTTCGGTGAGCATAGAGCCTGTCATATCTAGGGTCTCGGGTTTTGGGATTTTAGCCCAAGCGCTATCGTGAGGACGGCGAACGCAGGTGTGTGTGACCGGGCCTGCGCGCCGAAGTTGCATGCATCGTCGCTTAACGGCATTCCGGGCGACGGCTTTATGCCTGTTTTCGGGCGCTTTGCCACGGATTTCCCGCGGCATTGACGCTTGCCCCGAAACTGCCTACACTCGCGCACGTTCCAGGTGCTCGTAATCCTATTCACTACAGGGTTGCAGTTCAACGGGAAACAGGGAGCCAGCCGCCGCCAGGGCGGGGCCGTGCCAACCTGTGCTGCCCCCGCAACGGTAAGCGACCGCGATCGCAAGATCGCAAGGCCGACCCACAAGCCACTGAACCGCAAGGTTCGGGAAGGCGGTCGGACTGGTGTCGTCAGCCCGGATACCGGCCTGAACGAGAGTGCGCCCCCCCTTTCGCGGTTTTCTTGCAGGAGCCGGTGGCGCGCTTCGTCGCCAGACGGTCCGCGGGGGAACGGATCAGGCAGCTCTCTCCCACTCAGCATCATGCGCTTTTCGCCCTCCAGGTCGAGCCGTCCGGCATTGCCGGCGCGCCGCCACACCACACCCGTTTTCGTCTCGCGGCAACTGCCCGCCGCGCTCGCCGCCTGGCTCGCCATGAGCGCGCCCGGCGCTGCCATGGCCCAGTCCGCCGGGCAATCCGCGGCGCAGCCCGCGGCCGACGCGCAACTCGACCCGGTGGTGGTCACTGCCACCCGCACTGTCCAGCCGTTGACCGAGGCACTGCCGCATACCACCGTGGTGACCCAGCAGGACATCGTCAACTCGCAAGCCATCGACCTGCGCTCGCTGCTGCGCACGCAGGCCGGCGTGGAGTTTGCCGCCAACGGCGGCCTGGGCGCCAATACCAGCCTGTTCATGCGCGGGGCCAACTCCAACCAGACGCTGATCCTGATCGACGGCGTGCGGATCTCGGCGGCCAGCAGCGGCACGGCCCAGCTCTCGAATATCCTGCCCGACCAGATCGACCATATCGAGATCGTGCGCGGCAATGTCTCGGCGCTCTATGGCTCGGATGCGATCGGCGGCGTGGTGCAGATCTTTACCAAGAGCGGTGCGGGCCAGGCTCCCGCGGCCAACGCTCAGATCGAATACGGCAGCAACAATACGCGCCAGGGCACGGTGGGCTACGGCGGCCAGGTGGGCGATACCTCGTTCAATATCACCGGGTCGGCCGTCAAGACAGAAGGGTTTTCGGCGATCAATGCGGCCCAATGGAACGGTGACAATCCGGCCAAGGCAAAGAAGGGCATTGGCCCGAACCCGAACGACAACCCGTATGACAACAAGAGCGTATCGGGCCAGGTAAAGCATCGTATCACCAGCGACTGGGACGCCGGCGTCACCGCCTACTACTCGAAGAGCAAGCTCTCCTACGACACCACGACAGGCAAGCCGACCGATGTCTGGTGGATGAACAGCGAGTTGTACACCGTATCCGCCTTTGTCAATGGCAAGTTCACCCGGGACTGGACCACGCATTTCAAGGTCGCGCAGAGCGGGGACAATAGCGAAAACACCTTGAACGGACTGTTCAACAGCAACTTCAACACGCGCAACCGCCAGTACACCTGGCAGAACGAATATGCGCTGGCGCCCACTCATACGCTGCTGTTCGGCACGGAGTATGCGCAGCAGGAATTCAGCTCGAACACGTATGGCGCGCCGGGCCGCAATATTGTGTCGGTGTTCGGCGGCTACGATGGCCGGCTGGGCAAGCACCAGCTGCAGCTCAATGTGCGCAACGACCACTACTCGGATTTCGGCAGCCAGGCGAGCTATTTCGCCGGCTACGGCTATAACGTGACCGAGGCGTTCAAGCTGATCGCCAACGCCAGCAATGCCTTCCGCGCGCCGACCTTCAACGAGCTGTACTATCCCAACTTTGGCCAGCCCGGCATCCAGCCCGAGCGCGCCAAGTCGGTCGAGCTGGGCGCGCAGTACAGCACGGACAGCGCGGGCCTGCTGCGCGTGACCGCGTTCGAGACCCGCTACGACAACCTGATCACCGCCGCGTTGCAGCCCAGCGGCCTGTTCCTGGCGCAGAATATCAACAAGGCCAAGGTGCAGGGCATCGAAGCCTCGTGGCGCGCCAGGCTGATGGGCACCGACGTGGGCGCCAGCGTGACCTTCCAGAACCCGGTGGACGAGCAGAGCAATACGCAGTTGCTGCGCCGCGCGCGCCGCCATGCCGCCTTCGACGTGGGCCGCCAGTTTGGCGCCTTCCGCCTGGGCGGGGAGTGGATTGTTTCGTCGGCCCGCCTCGATAGCGGCTCGCGTACGCTGGGCGGATACGGTATCGTCAACCTCACTGCCCGTTACAACATCGACAAGCAATGGTTCGTTGCCGCCCGCGTGGAAAACCTGTTCGACAAGAACTACCAGCTCGCCTATCCCTACAATACGCAGGGACGCGCCGGCTTTATCACGCTGGGCTGGCGCCAGTGATGGCGGCCGCCTGAGATGCGCCGCGCGCTAGCCGTCTGGCTGATGCTCGCCACCGCCGGCGTGGCGGTGTTCCTGCTGTCCCTGGCGGTGGGCAGTGTGCCGCTGTCGGGCACGCAGGTCTGGCAGGCGCTGTCAGGCGCCACCGACGATACCGCCGGCGCGATCGTGCGCGAGCTGCGGCTGCCGCGCGCGGCGGCCGCCTTCGCCTGCGGCGGCCTGCTGGCGCTGACCGGCGCGCTGATGCAGGTGCTGCTGCGCAATCCGCTGGCCGAGCCCTATGTGCTGGGCGTCTCGGGCGGCGCGGCCACCGGCGCGCTCACCGCCATGCTGATGATGTGGCCGCTGTGGACGGTGCAGGCCGGCGCCGCGGGCGGCGCGCTGTTTTCGATGCTGTTGGTGGCCACGCTGGCCCGGCGCGACCTGCTGCACCCGCAGGTGCAGGGCGGCCACCATGAGGCCGGATCGCGCCTGCTTCTCACCGGCGTGATCCTGGCCGCGGGCTGGGGCGCTCTGATTACCCTGATCCTGAGCGTGGCACCCGAAGCGCGCCTGCGCGGCATGTTGTTCTGGCTGACCGGCGACCTTGGCGGTACCGCCAGCTATGGGCTCGCGCTGGGTGCCCTGGCGTTGGCCGTGCTGCTGGCGATGCCGCTGGCGCGCTCGCTCAATGCCATGCTGCTGGGCGAGACGGTAGCGCAGGCGCTTGGGGTGCGCGTGGGCGCCGTGCGGATGTCGGTGTTCGTGCTGGCCTCGCTGGCCATCGCGGTGGCCATCACGTCCGCCGGCTCGATCGGCTTTGTCGGCCTGGTGGTGCCGCATCTGGTGCGCCTGGCCTGGGGCAACGACCAGCGCCTGTTGTTGCCAGCCTCGGCCTTGCTGGGCGGCGCGCTGCTGATGGCCGCCGACCTGGTGGCGCGCACGGTGATCGCGCCCGCGCAGTTGCCGGTGGGCGTGATCACGGCGCTGCTGGGCGTGCCGACTTTTCTCTTCTTGCTGTTGCGCAGGTCGCGCTGATCCCCATGACGAGCTGGAACCAACCCGTCTCGCCTTGTCCGCCGCTGGTGCTGCAGTCCTTGCAGCTGCGCGCCGGCAAGCGCGCCTTGCTTGATGGCCTGAGCCTGACCATGCAGGCCGGTGAGCTCTGGTGCATCGTCGGCCCGAACGGCGTCGGCAAGTCCACGCTGATGTCGGTGCTGGCCGGACTGCGCAAGCCCGACGGCGGCGCGGTGCTGCTCGACGGCCGCGCGCCGCTGGAGATCGCGCCAGCCGCGCTGGCGTTGCGCCGCGCCTATCTGCCGCAGGCGGTGCACGATACCTTTTCGATGTCGGTGCGCGACGCCGTGGCCGTGGGCCGCCATCCGCACCTCTCGGGCTGGGGCTGGTCCGGCCGCGAGGACGATGCGGTGGTCGCCGCGGTCATCCGCGAGCTGGATCTCGATGGGCTGGCCGGGCGCGACGTGCTGACCCTGTCCGGCGGCGAGCGCCAGCGCGTCTCGCTGGCCGCCACGCTGGCGCAACAGGCGCCGCTGCTGCTGCTCGACGAACCGGCCGCCCACCTGGACCTGCGCCACCAGATCATGGTGCTGGAAACCCTGGCCCGGCTGGCGCGCGCCGGCCGCCACGCCGTCGTGGTGATCCTGCACGACCTTAACCTGGCGCGGCGCTACGCGACCCATGCCTTGCTGCTGGCCGAGGACGGCCTCTGCCTGCATGGCCCCGCGGCGGAAGTACTGACTCCCGCGTATTGCTCGCACGCGCTGCGCACGCCGATTGTCAGCGTCAGCGACGGCCACCATACCGCGCTGATTGCCGACGGTGCCACTCATCCGGAACAAGACGGAAATCAATATGACTGAACTCCAGGCCAACACCCCCTCCACGAACGAAGACGCCGCCCGCGACGAACGCCACAAGGCGCGCATGGCGCGCAAGAAGGATGTCGTGGACGCCAAGATCGCCGCGGCCCAGGACGAGCGCGGCGTCATCGTGATCACCACCGGCAACGGCAAGGGCAAGTCCAGCTCCGGCTTTGGCATGGTGGTGCGCGCGCTCGGCCACGGCATGCAGGCCGGCGTGGTGCAATTCATCAAGGGCGCGATTCCCAGCGGCGAGGAACTGTTCCTGCGGCGTTTTCCGGAGCAGTGCGCCTTCCACGTGATGGGCGAGGGCTACACCTGGGAAACCCAGGACCGCGCGCGCGACGTGGCCAAGGCCCAGGCGGCGTGGGAGGTGGCGCGCGGGCTGCTGCGCGACCCGTCGGTCGGGCTGGTGCTGCTGGACGAGCTCAATATCGCGCTCAAGCTGCATTATCTCGATGTCGACACCGTGATCGCCGACCTGCGTGCGCGCCCGCCGATGCAGCATGTGGTGATCACCGGCCGCGGCGCGCCGCCTGCGCTGATCGAGGCGGCGGACACCGTGACCGACATGACGCCGGTCAAGCACGCCTTCCAGCAGGGCATCAAGGCGCAGCGCGGCGTAGAGATGTAAGGCTCCGGCCATTTGTGCCATTTGTCATTCAGCCAATCATTGCGACGAACATCATGCAGTTACCTTACATTGCCCCGCTCGACGCCTCCCTGCGCCCGACGCTGCAAGCCGCCATCGATGCCAAGACCAAGCCGCTCGGCGCGCTCGGCCGGCTCGAAGACCTGGCCCTGCGGATCGGCCTGATCACCGGCAGCAGCACGCCTGAGCTCAGGCGGCCTGCCGTGATCGTGTTCGCCGGTGACCACGGCGTGGCCGACGCCGGCGTGAGCGCCTATCCGGCCGAAGTGACGGCGCAGATGGTGCTCAATTTCCTGGCCGGCGGCGCAGCCATCAATGTGTTCTCGCGTCTGCACGGGCTGGCACTGGAGGTGGTGGACGCCGGCGTGCGCGCGCCGCTGCCGTCCGCGCCCGGCCTGGTCAACTGCCGCATCGCGGCGGGCACGCGCAATTTCGCGCAAGAGCGCGCGATGACCGCGGAGCAGGTGCAGGCGGCGCTCACCGCCGGCATGGCGCGCGTGCTGCGCCACGCGCAACAGGGCAGCAATGTGATCGGCTTCGGGGAGATGGGCATTGCCAATACCTCGTCGGCCGCTTGCCTGGTGAGCCGGCTGACAGGCACGCCGATCGACGAATGCATCGGCCGCGGCACCGGCCTGGACGATGCCGGCCTGGCACGCAAGCGGGCGGTGCTGGCGCAGGCGCTGGCCCTGCATGCCGATGCCGTGGAGCCGCTCGACGTACTCGCGGCATTCGGCGGTTTCGAGATCGCCATGATGACCGGCGCGTTCCTGGCCGCAGCGGCCAGCCGGATGGTGATCCTGGTCGATGGCTTTATTGCTTCGGCCGCGCTGCTGGTGGCGCAGCGCCTTGCTCCCGAGGTGCTGCAGTACTGCGTGTTTTCGCATTGCTCGCATGAGCACGGCCATCGCCGGCTGCTCCAACATTTCGGCGCGGAACCGCTGCTGGCCCTCGACCTGCGCCTGGGCGAGGGCACCGGCGCCGCGCTGGCCTATCCGCTGGTGGCCTCGGCCGCGGCCTTCCTGCGCGAGATGGCGACCTTCGGCGCCGCCGGCATCAGCACGGCTTCCGCCTAGCGCGGCGGCAATCCTGCCACAATGGCCCATGCTCGATGAAATCCGCTATTTCCTGACCGCCGTTGGCTACTTCACGCGGGTGCCCGTGCCGCGCTGGGTTGGCTTTGCGCCGCACTACCTGAACGCGGCGGCGCGCTATTTCCCGCTGGTGGGGTTGCTGGTGGGCGCGCTCGGCGCGCTGGCGAGCTGGGGCGCACTGCAATGGTGGCCGCCCGGCGTGGCGCTGCTGCTGGGCATGGCGGTGACGCTGCTGGTGACAGGCGCCTTCCACGAAGACGGCCTGGCCGACTGCATCGATGCCTTTGGCGGCGGCTACCGGCGCGAGGATGTGCTGCGCATCATGCACGACTCGCGCATCGGCGCGTTCGGCGCTATCGCGCTGGTGGTGGCGCTGATGCTCAAGTGGCAGTTGCTGGTGGCGATTGCCGCGCGTAGCGGCATGGTGGAGCTGGTGCTGGTGGCCGCGCATGCGGCCAGCCGCGCGATGGCGGTGAGCTATCTGGCCACGCTGGACTACGTGCGCGCCGAGGGTAAGGCGAAGCCGGTGGCGCAGCGGCTGTCGGGCATTGGTCTGGTGTTCACGCTGCTGTGCGGTGCCTTGCCGCTGCTGGTGGTGTCGCCGTTGTTTGCCGCGGTGGTGCTGGTGGCGTTGCTGGTGCTGCGTTTCCTGCTTGGGCGTTATTACGTGCGCCGTATCGGCGGCTACACCGGTGATTGTCTCGGCATGGCGCAGCAGCTGGCCGAGTTGTTGATCTATCTCGTGGCTGCGGCATGGACCTGGTCCTGATCCGGCACGCGCGGCCTGAGGTTGCGCAGGGCATTTGCTATGGGGCGCTCGATTTGCCGCTTGTGCAACCAGTGGAACCCGAGCCCGCTCGCATGTTGTCGATGCTTGCTGGCGTGGTGCCGCAGCGCATCGTCAGCAGTACGATGGCGCGCGCTCGCGCTACAGCGGCGTTGCTGGCGCAGGACCTCGGGCTGCCGCTCGAGACCGATGCGCGGTTGCGTGAGCTGGATTTCGGCAGGTGGGAGGGCTGTGCGTGGGATGCCGTGCCGCGCGCAGAGGTGGATGCGTGGGCCGCGGATCTGCTGCATGCCCGGCCCCACGGCGGCGAGACGGTGGCCGAGGCGATGGCGCGTGTGGCGGCATGGGCTGATGCCTTGCCGGCGGACGCGCCGGATCGCTTGTGGGTAGTGGCCCATGCGGGGCCGATGCGCATGTTGGCGGCGCACTGGCTTGGCATGCCGTTGGCCACCACGTTGGGATGGGATCTTGGTTTTGGAGCGAGTTGCCGTTTTACGCTTGGTGGTGCGGTGCCGCGGTTGCGGTGGTGGAATCGGGTTTGATGGGGTGGGGAACCGGCTGACTTCAAAGGCTTAGAGTCAAAGGCTTAAAGTCAAAGGCAGTTTCACCTCCCCTGCGGGGAGGCGACCTACTTTCTTGTCTTGCCAAGAAAGTAGGCAAAGAAGGCGCGCCGGATGGGGCGACACCCCCTCGGGATCCGGCGAAAAGAGCGGCCGGGACCCAAACTCGCATCGCCTTAAGGCGATACTCAGACATGGGTCCCTCTTTTCCGCTCTTTTCACCGGATCCCGAGGCGCCCCATACGGCCTGGTACACCTACACGGCTCGCTTCGCATCGCGGGACGGTGTTTGCCGCCCCACGGGCGGCAAACACGGCTACACCGAATTCCGATCAGGTTCTATCGCATTTCTTCGCGCCGGTTTGCTCATCTCCCGCTTGCGGGAGGGGCCGGGGGAGCCCTACTGCGCCGGCCGCTTGCGGCGCGCGTTGTCCAGGTCCTTGCATACGACTTCAGCGCCCTGGGTGATGCGCGGGCCGGCCCGGTTGACCAGGTCGCCGTCGATGGCGTACAGGTTGCCGCGCGCTACCGCCGTCACCTGTTTCCAGCGTTCCCACATGGCGAAGTCCGGCAGCGGGCGGTCGGAACGGGTCGCGCCCATGCTGGCTGTCATCATTACTTCGGGATTGCCGGCGACCACGGCTTCCACCGATACCGTCGGTACCAGCAGGGATTCGTTGGCGAACAGGTTGCGCCCGCCGCAGAGCGCCAGCACGTCGCTGATCAGGTGCTGCCCGCTGAGGGTCATCAGCGGTTGCTGCCAGACCTGGTAGAAGACCGTTACCGGCGGGCGCGCGGCGTAGGTCTGGCGCAGTTTGTCGACCTGCTGGCGGAAGCTGGCGGCGGCGCCGTTGGCGGTGGATTCGGTGCCGAGCAGCACGCCAAGCCTTTCGATATTGCTGGGAATGCCCTCCAGCTTGCGCGGCTCGCTGTAGAACAGCGGCAGGCCGAGCGCGCGCAGCCGGTCGGTCTGCTTTTGCGCATTGCCGTGGCGCCATACCACGATCAGGTCCGGCTTGAGCGCGGCGATGCGTTCGAGATCCAGTGCCTTGTTGTCGCCTACGCGCGGGATGTCGCGTGCCTGCGGCGGGTAGTCGCTATAGCTCACGGTGCCGACGATGCGCGCGCCGCCGCCGGCGGCGTACAGCATCTCGGTGACATGTGGCGCCAGCGAGATCACGCGGCGCGCGGGTTGTTCCAGCGTGACGGTTTGCCCGGCATCGTCGACCACCGAGACAGCGGCGCCGGCGTTGCCGCAAACGCCGATGCCCAGCAGTGTTGTCAGGACCAGCAGGGAACGGGCAGTCATCGGGATAGGGATCATCGGGGTTGTGTCGGGGAAGGTGCCTGTGTTGAGCCGTCTTGATGCATGCCCATGGGCATCGCGGCGCATGCGGATGCCAGCGCCGCGTCGAGCCGTTGCCACGCCGCTTCTTGCGCCGGGGGTAATCCCAGCCGCAGGCTTGGCGTGGCATCGACGCCGGCCGGCGCGTCGAACAGCCGCGTCCATACGCCTTGCCGCGCAAGCGTGTCGTGCAGCTGCGCGGCATCGGCGCGCGGCACCCAGCTGAACAAGGAGTGGCTCACCGGCGCCAGGCCGTGCGCGCGCAGCATTGCCGCGAGCCGCCTGCCAGCTTGCAGCAGGTGCTCGCGCGTGGCGGTCTGCCATTCGTGGTCGGCCAGGGCCAGGCGCGCTACCGCGCGCGCCGGGCCTGCCACGGTCCAGTGCCCGAGCTGTTCGGCCAGCGCCGCCAGCAAGGCGGGCCCTGCCAGCACGAAGCCGCAGCGCACGCCGGCCAGGCCGTAGAACTTGCCGAGCGAGCGCAGGACCACCAGGCCGGGGAGATCCGAGTGCGCGGCCAGCGACAGCGCGGGTGTGCAATCCATGAAGGCTTCGTCGAGCAGGAGCGTGCCGCCGCGCGCCGCCAGATCGGCATGCCACGACAGCAGCGTGTCTTGCGTGAGCGTGCGCCCGGTGGGGTTGTTGGGGTTGACCACCACCAGGTGGTCGAGCCGCGCGGCAAGATCGCCGCGTGCGAAATCCGCTTCGGCCAGCGGCACCACCTGATGCCCGGCGCGGGCTAAGGCGGGCGCGTATTCGCTGTAGCCCTGCGCTGCCACGCCGACGCGGCCCGGTCTGAGCAATTGTGGCAGGGTGCGGATGGCAGCCTGCGAGCCGGCCACCGGCAAGGCTTGCGGCGCGCAGTAAGCCTGCGCCGCCAGTTCGGCCAGACCGTCGCCGTCCTGCGGCAGCCGTTGCCATGCGTCGGCGGGCAGGGCCGGCACGGGATAGCCATCGGGATTGATGCCGGTGGAAAGATCGAGCCAGTCTTCGGCTGGCCGGCCGTAGCGGCGCACGGCGGCGAGCAGGTCGCCGCCGTGGCGGATCGGTGTACTCATGCGATGGCGTATTTGAGGAGGGCGGCGCTGGCGCCGGCGGCGGCCAGCCATAGCCAGAGCGTGCGTTGAACCAGCCGGAGGCAGGCGTGCACATCGGCGGCGCCGGGTGCGCGTCCCTCGCCAAGCGGCGGACGCTCCTCCCATTCGCCGTGGTAGCGGGCGGGCCCGCCCAGTGCCACGCCGACGGCGCCGGCACCGGCGGCCATGACCGGGCCCGCATTGGGGCTGGACCACGCTGGCGCCTGCGCCCGCCAGCAGCGCAGCGCTTGTACGGTGCGTCCGAGCAGTGCGTAGGAGAGCGCGGTAAGGCGGGCTGGCGCGAGGTTGAGCACGTCGTCCAGGCGCGCGGCGGCCCAGCCGAAATACAGCAGGCGGGGCGTGCGGTAGCCCCACATCGCATCCAGCGTGTTGGCAAGGCGATAGGCGATCACCGCCGGCGCGCCCCCCAGCAGGAACCAGAACAAGGCGCCAAAGATGGCGTCGTTGCCATTCTCCAGCGCCGATTCGCAAGCGGCACGGGCCAGCGCCTCGCCATCCGCGTCGGCGGTGTCGCGCGAGACGATGCGTGCCGTGAGCTGGCGCGCATCGGCGAGATTGCCTTGCGCCAGCGCCGCGGCGATCGGCGCGATATGCTGGGCCAGGCTGCGCGCACCCAGCGCGGCGTAGAGCGCCAGTGCCTGCAACAGCCAGCCCAGCGCGGCGCTGAACTGCGTGGCGGCATGCACCAGAAAGCCGGCCAGCGCTGCCGGCGCCAGCACCATCAGGGTCCAGGCGGCCAGGCCGGTGAGCCGCTGGCGCAGCGGCGCGCCGCCACGGTTCAAGCGGTGTTCCAAGGCCGCTGCGAGGCGGCCGAAACCCACCAGCGGATGCCAGCGGCGCGGCTCGCCCAGCCACTGGTCAAGCAGCACGCCGGCGACGGCGGCGGCCACGCAGGCGGTCCAGGTAAAGTCGGGAAACGGCCACCACGAAAGCAGCGAGGACAGCGAAGACAGCATCAGCACGCCGGGTCGGCGCCTTTCACGCTGACGGGAATGCCTGCCACCAGCAGCCGCACGCGGTCCGCGGCGGCGGCCAGCTTCTGGTTCAGGCGGCCCAGTTCGTCGACGTAGAAACGGGTGATGGCGCCCATCGGCACCACGCCGAAGCCGATCTCGTTGGAGACCAGGATGACGTGGCCGGGCAGGGTGGGCAACGCAGTCAGCAGCGCGTCGATTTCCTCGGTGAAGGCAGCCGGTGGCGTCACCAGGCCATGCTCGGGATAACTGCGCGCGTCGAGGAACAGCAGGTTGTTGAGCCAGAGCGTGACGCAGTCGACCAGGATGCAGCCATTGTGGGTCGCGTGCGCGTAGAGGGCGTCGGCGAGGTGCAGCGGCGCCTCGACCAGGCCCCACTCGGCCGGGCGCCGGGCGCGGTGCAGCGCGATGCGCACCTCCATCTCTTCATCGGCGCTGTTGTCGTCGTGGCGCGCGGTGGCGATATAGGTGACGGGGCCCCCGGTGGCCGCGGCATGGTCGGCGGCCATCTGCTCGGCAAAGTGGCTCTTGCCCGACCGTGCTCCGCCGAGCACCAGCGTGAGCTGGCGTGCGCGGCCGGCCGCCGCCGCGGCGTGCGGCGCGGTCGCGGCCTGGGGTGTGCGTTCGCCGGCCGGCGCGTGGCTGGTTGCGCTGACGGGCTCGGTGGCGGTGGCGGAGGCTTGTGCCGGGATCATCCGGGTATTGTAGCGGGCGCATCCATGGATCGCACGCCCGCAATAGCGCGCGCAGGGCCGCGGGGAAGCACGCCGATGCGATAATCCCACGATGCAAAAAAATCTCTCCGAAGCCACCGCGCAGGCGCTGCCGGGTGGCTTGCGCGGTACCTTGATGGTGCAGGGCACCACCTCCGACGCCGGCAAGAGCACCCTGGTGGCGGGCCTTTGCCGGGTGCTGGCCCGCGCCGGCGTGCGCGTGGTTCCGTTCAAGCCCCAGAACATGGCGCTCAACAGCGCGGTCACCGCCGACGGCGGCGAGATCGGGCGCGCGCAGGCCTTGCAGGCGCTGGCCGCCGGGCTGGCGCCGCATACGGATATGAATCCGGTGCTGCTCAAACCCAGCAGCGATACCGGCGCGCAGATCATCATCCATGGCCAGGCGCGGCTGGATCTGGATGCACGCGCCTATCACGCCTACAAGCCGGTGGCGATGCAGGCGGTGCTGGCCTCGCACCGGCGCCTGGCCAGCGCCTACGAGGTAGTCATGGTGGAGGGCGCCGGCAGCCCGGCGGAGATCAACCTGCGCGACCGCGACATCGCCAACATGGGTTTTGCCGAAGCGGTCGACTGCCCGGTGGTGCTGGTGGCCGACATCGACCGCGGCGGCGTGTTCGCCCACCTGGTGGGCACGCTGGACTGCCTGTCGGAATCCGAACGCGCGCGCATCAAGGGCTTCATCATCAACCGCTTCCGCGGCGACATCGCGCTGCTGCAGCCCGGGCTGGACTGGCTGGAGGCGCGCACCGGCAAACCCGTGCTGGGCGTGCTGCCCTACCTGCATGGCCTGCACCTGGACGCCGAGGACGCCATCATCGGCGCGCAGGCGGCCAAGCAGGGCGAACTGCTGCGCGTGATCGTGCCGGTGCTGCCGCGCATTTCCAATCACACCGATTTCGATGCGCTGCGCGCGCATCCACAGGTGGACCTGCGCTTCATCGGCCCCGGCATGCCGATCCCGCCGGCCGACCTGATCGTGCTGCCAGGCAGCAAGAGCGTGCGCGCCGACCTGGCCTTCCTGCGCGCCAATGGCTGGGAGCCAGCCCTGCGTCGGCACCTGCGCTATGGCGGCAAGGTGATCGGCATTTGCGGCGGCATGCAGATGTTGGGCCGGCGTGTGGACGACCCGGCCGGCAGCGAAGGCACGCCCGGCAGCAGCGATGGCTTCGGACTGCTGGACTACGAGACGGTCCTGGCGCCGCACAAGCAACTGCGGGTGGTGAGCGGCCGGCTGGCCTTGAAAGACGACAGCGAGGCCGCCGTGCAAGGCTATGAGATCCATATGGGCGTGACCACCGGCGCGGCGCTGGCGCGCCCGGCGCTATGGCTCGAAGGCGAGCGCCCGGACGGCGCGCAGTCGGAGGACGGCCAGGTGCTGGCCTCCTACGTCCACGGCCTGTTCGACCAGCCCGAGGCCTGCGGCGCGCTGCTGCGCTGGGCCGGGCTGGCGCGGGCCGAAGGCGTCGACCTGGCCGCGCTGCGCGAGGCGTCGCTGGAGCGGCTGGCCGACACGCTCGCCGCGCATCTCGACCTGGGCGCCTTGCTGGCGCCCCTGCAAACGTCGCCGTTGGCCGGGCCGCCCGCGCGCGGCAACTGCTAAACTCGCAGGCGGGTCCGCTCCGCCGGGGCCCGCTAACGACAAACGGCAAGGCCGTGGCGGAAGCCGGAGCGGCGCGCCCGAGGGCAGCGCCGCCATGGAAAGCCATTGTGGAGACACCCATGCCCGTAGTCGTGATCGCCAATCCCAAAGGCGGCGTAGGCAAGACCACGCTGGCCACCAACCTGGCGGGCTATTTCGCCAGCGCCGGTCATGCCGTGATGCTGGGCGATACGGACCGCCAGCAATCCTCGCGCGCCTGGCTGCGTTTGCGGCCGGCCTCGGCGCCGGCCATCCGCACCTGGGACATCAGCTCCGACCAGATCGCGCGTCCGCCCAAGGGCACCACCCATGTGGTGCTCGACACCCCGGCCGGCCTGCACGGCTGGCGCTTCAACGACGTGATGAAGCTGGCCCACCGCGTGGTGGTGCCGCTGCAGCCTTCCTTGTTCGATATCCTCGCCACCCAGGATTTCCTCGCTCGCCTGGCCGACGACAAGCGCGTGCGCCACGGCGAGGTGGAGGTGGGCGTGATCGGCATGCGGGTCGACCTGCGCACCCGCTCGGCCGAGCAGTTGCAGCGCTTTGTCGCGGACCTGGGGCTGCCGGTGCTGGGTTTCCTGCGCGATACACAGAACTACGTGCAGCTGGCCGCGCACGGGCTGACCTTGTGGGACGTGGCGTCATCCCGCGTGGCGCGCGACTGGGATCAGTGGCAGCCCATCATCGGCTGGCTGGAGCAGCCCGCCCTGGCTAAGCGCCCAGCCGCCTGAGCAGGGCGTCCACCGACGGCCAGCTGACGCGGCGTACGGCCACGATAAGGCTGGAGCCGGGAAACGCATCGTCGAACGGCTCGCTTTCGATGCCGTCCAGGCGCCGGTAGAACTCGCGCGCCTGGGTGTTGCTGTCCAGCACATAGAGGAAGAGCGGCTGCCCGGGCCATCCGCTGGCCGCGCGCCGCGCGCAATGCGCGAACAAGCGCTTGCCGAGGCCCAGTCCATGCCATTGCGGCAGCACATGCAGGTTGTCCAGGTACACGCCGAATTGCTGCTCGGCTTCCGGTTGCAGGCAGGCAAAACCGGCCGGCTCGCCGTCCACGCGCGCGAGCGTGACCTCCAGCGGCCCCTCGGCGCCATCCACCAGGCGTGCCCGCCAGGCCCGCAGCCGCTCGGCCGGCACTTCCCGTTCCAGGTAATCCGCTGGCAACTGGCCCTGGTAGGCGTGGCGCCAGCTTTGCGTGTGCAGTTCGGCAATCAGCGCGGCATCTCGGGCTGCGGAGGACAGCAATTCAATCGATCTGGGCATCTTCAGGGCAGGCGTGCGGGGCCGGCGGTGGCCACGCACGCCATTCTGCCGTAATCCGGTGCGGCCCCGCCACAGTCTTGCTCCCGTCACGCGCGGGCTTGTAGCGCCTGATAGAATCGCGAATCTTTCGCATTCTCATTTTTACTGGCGTGACGTATCCATGCGTTGCCAGCATGTGATGCGTAATACATAACCCCCCCAAAACTGCTCTCTGCCTCCCATGGTCACCGGCCGCCTGCGCGTTGTCTTCGTCAAGATTCATCTCTACATCGGCTTAACGCTGGGTTTGCTGTTCGTCATGCTGGGCCTGACCGGCACCGCCATCGCCTGGCGCGATGAACTCGATGCGCTGCTCAACCCCGGATTG
Source organism: Cupriavidus sp. F041 (assembly GCF_057814235.1). Taxonomy (NCBI): domain Bacteria; kingdom Pseudomonadati; phylum Pseudomonadota; class Betaproteobacteria; order Burkholderiales; family Burkholderiaceae; genus Cupriavidus; species Cupriavidus sp. F041. The sequence continues at coordinate 3,225,420 of NZ_JBVASY010000002.1, read as the reverse complement.
CTGACCGCCTCGGCCGAGGTGCCGCTGCCGGTCGCGCCGGCGACGGTGCAGGCGGCGACCGACAAGCTGCAGGCCGATCCGCGCTACGGCCGTCCCAGGCTGCTGATGCTGCCGTCCACGCCGCACGAGGTGTTCGTGGCCTGGTACCCGCTCAAGGGCGCGGATGCCGGCCGTTCGCGCCAGGTCATGGTCGATCCTGTCACGCTGGCGGTGAAAGGGGAGCGGGTCTGGGGCGAGCCGGGGCTGTCGCGCCCGCTGCTGATGCCCACCTTGTTCCAGGTGCACCATTACCTGCTGTCCGGCGAGACGGGCCGGACCATTCTCGGCATTGCCGGCATGCTGCTGCTGGTGATGGTGATCTGCGGGGTCGCGATGTGGTGGCCCAAGCTCAAGCCGCGTGCGGTGTTGCAGGCCTTTCGCATCACGCACGGCGGTTCCTGGTCGCGCTTCAACTATTCGCTGCACCGCGCGGGCGGTATTTTCGCGGCGCCGGTGCTGGCCACCATGGCGTTTTCCGGCTGGTACCTGGACCTGCCCAAGTGGGTGACGCCGCTGGTGGCCGGCGTGATGACGGTGACGCCGCCCGGCCAGCCGGCATCGGCTCCTGCGCCCGCCGGAACGCCGCCGCTCGGCGCGGCGCAAGCGGTCAGCGCAGCCCAGGCGCTTTACCCCGCCGCGCAGGTCACGCGGGTGAGTTTCCCGCGCAAGGCCGGCGATCCCTTCGAGGTCCGCGTGCGCCAGCCCGGCGAGGTACGCCAGGGCAGCGGCGCCACCCGGATCTGGCTCGATGCCCACACGGGCAAAGGGCTCGGCGTGCGCGATCCGATGGCCGCGCCCGCCGGCGATACCTTCCTCAACTGGATGTACCCGCTGCATACCGGTGAAGCCTTCGGTTTGCCGGGGCGGGTCTTTATCTCGGTGTTCGGGCTGGTGCCGCTGCTGTTCGCCGTGACCGGGGTGCTGATCTGGTGGAAGCGGCGGCGCGGGCATCGGCGCCATGTGGCCCGGACGCTGCAACGCGCCGGGGTGCGGACCGCCTGACCGGGCCGGGTCTGCCCGGGCGGTGCCCCGGCAGGGCCTTGAACGACAAAAAGAGAAGCGGCCCTGGGGCCGCTTCTCTTTTTTCCGGAGTGTGTGCGGCGTCAGCCGCTCCCGGCGTCAGATCTCGAGATTGTCGATCAGCCGGGTAGCCCCCAGCTTGGCTGCCGTGAGGATCACCAGCGGCTCGCCCGCCACGTATTCCTCGCGGGTCGGCGGCTGCAGGTCTACCTGCTTGCGGATGGCAATGTAGTCCGGCTTCCAGCCGCGCGCCTGCAGCGCAGCCTGTGCATTGGCCTCGATCGCGGCCAGGTCGGCGCTGGCGCTGTTGGCGGCCAGCACGGTATTGCGCACGTCATGCAGCGTCTTGTAGAGCACCGGTGCCTCGGTGCGCTCGTCGGGCGTCAGGTAGCGGTTGCGCGAGGACAGGGCCAGGCCGTCCTCGGCGCGCACGGTCTCGGCCGGCACGATGTCGATCGGCAGCGCGAACTGGTTCACCATGCGGCGCACGATCATCAGCTGCTGGTAGTCCTTCTTGCCGAATACCGCCACGCGTGGCTGCGCGCACGAGAACAGCTTCATCACGACCGTGCAGACGCCTTTGAAGAAACCGGGGCGGAATTCGCCTTCGAGGATGTCGCCGAGGTCGTGCGGCGGCTCCACGCGGTATTCCTGGGGTTCGGGGTACATGTCCCGCTCGGTCGGCGCAAACAGCACGTACACGCCTTCCTTCTGCAGCTTCTCGATGTCGTCCTGCAGCGTGCGCGGGTACTTGTCGAAATCCTCGTTGGGACCGAACTGCAGCCGGTTGACGAAGATCGACGCGACCACCGGGTCACCGTGCTGGCGCGCCAGGCGCATCAGCGACAGGTGGCCTTCGTGCAGGTTGCCCATGGTCGGCACGAAGGCCGCCCGGTTCTGTCCGCGCAACTGGTCCCGCAACTCGTGAATGGAGGAGATGACTTTCATGAAGTTGGTGTGCTGGTCGTGGTAGGGATGACCCTGGCGCATACGCGCGCCCGAGAAGCCGGTCTGGTGCTCTTGGTGGCGCCGACTGTCGGCGGATTGTAGAGCATGTGGCCCGAGGCGGGCGCCGCTATCGGTGCGCCCTAGCTGGGAATGTACGCCAATCGCACATAAATCGGCGCAAACGGCTCGGCCTGGGTGATCTCCACCAGGGATTCGCGCGAGAGCTCCAGCATGGCGATGAAGTTGACCACCACCACCGGCACGCCCTTGCCGGAGCGCACGGCTTCGTCGAAGAGCTCGCTGAATTCCATGAAGCGCGTATGCTGCAGGCGCCGCAGGATGTGGCTCATGTGCTCGCGCACCGACAATTCCTCACGCGATATCTTGTGGTGCTGGTTGAGCCTGGCGCGCTTGAGCACGTCGGCCCAGGCGGCCTGCAGGTCCACGACCTCGACATCGGGAAAGCGTGGCGCGAGGCTTTGCTCGATATAGACCTGCGAGTGCAGGAAGTCGCGCCCGAGCTGCGGCACCTGGTCGATGCGCATGGCCGCCAGCTTCATCTGCTCGTATTCGAGCAGGCGGCGCACCAGTTCGGCCCGTGGATCCTCTTCTTCCTCGTCGCTGTCGCTTTTCTTCACCGGCAGCAGCATGCGCGACTTGATCTCGATCAGCATGGCCGCCATCAGCAGGTACTCGGCCGCCAGCTCAAGATTGCTCTTGCGGATCTGGTCGATATACGTGAGGTACTGGCGCGTCACTTGCGCCATCGGGATATCGAGGACGTTGAAGTTCTGCCTGCGGATCAGGTAGAGCAGCAGGTCCAGCGGCCCTTCGAACGCTTCCAGGAAGATTTCCAGCGCATCCGGCGGGATGTACAGGTCCTGGGGCAGCTTGAACAGCGGCTCGCCATACAGGCGCGCGAAGGCCATGCCGTCGACGGCGCCCGGCGTGGAGTCCTGTCCGGGTGCCACGCCGGGCAGCTCGATCGGCGGCTTCAGCTTGTCCTGCTCGCTCTGGTTCATCTAGGGGCGGGCGCTCGAGGGGGCGGGTACGGCTTCAGTCCAGCGAATAGACGTAAGGCTTCTGCGCCACGCGCGAGGCGTCGGCGCGGGCACGTTCTTCGAGATTGATCGGGCTCTTGTCCCACAGCAGGGCGCGGCCCTGGCGTTGTTCCGCTTCCAGGGAAGGGCGCTCATCCTTGAGCGACTTCAGGAACTGGGTGATATCCGATTCGTAGAGAGCCATGACGGGAAACAGTGGGAAATTGTCGAACGAGCCCGGATTTTACCGTATTGGCAGGGTCAGTAACGGGATTGCACGCGATTCCACCATTTTGATCCCACACCCCTGATGCGCCGCCGCCTGGGGGCGGTCTTTTTGGCGCCATCGGGCAGGCTGGCCGCCCGGGTGTGGTCAAATATCGACTTTGCGTGACGTGCACCAATCGATGAGGATGGATCCAGGGACCCCGCGCACCATGCCTGCCGGCTTTGTCGCCGCCTCCGGCGCAGAGCCGGGGGCGGCGGCCGCGCTGCGCCGCCTGGCGCGTCCGTTGCTGGCGGCCCTGGCGCTGTCCGCGGGGCCGGCCGCCGCCGCCTACAAGGTCGAGGTGGACGCGCCGAAGGCGATCAAGGAAATCCTGCAAGACCACCTGGACCTGTCACGCTACAGCGCGCGCGGCGACATCTCGCCGGACCAGTTCAACTACATGGTCGAGACGGTTGGCGAGCAGGTCCGCCAGTTCACCTCCACCGAAGGCTATTTCGATCCGCAGACCACCACCAAGGTGGAAGGCAGCGGCGATGAGCGCACCGTGACCATCACGGTGGACCCTGGCGCGCGCACCGTGATCCGTGCGGTCGACGTTAGCGTGAGCGGCCCCGCCGCCACCCAGTCGCCGGAGCAGATTGCCGAAATCCGGGCCAAATGGGGCCTGCCGGTGGGCGACCCGTTCCGGCAGGCGGACTGGTCCAAGGCCAAGGAAGACGCCCTGGTGGAGTTACAGAGCCATACCTACTACGGCGCCCGCATGACCGGCTCGCAGGCGCGCGTCGAGCCGGACGAGCATGCGGCGGACCTCAGCGCGCGTTTTGCCAGCGGCCCGGCATACCGCATGGGACCGCTGAAGATCAGCGGGTTGCGGCGTTATCCCGAGCAGATCATCCGCAACGTCAATCCGCTGTACGAGGGCGAGCCGTACCGCGTGGAGCGCTTGCTGGAATTCCAGCGGGCGATCCAGAACCAGCCCTATTTTTCCAACGTGCAGATCGACCTGGGCCAGCAAGAGTCGACGGATCAGGGCAAGGTGACCGAGGCGGGCACGGCCAGCGACGCCGAGCCAAAGGTCGACATGAACGCCGACAAGGTCACCGTGCCGGTGTATGTGCGCGTGCGCGAGTATCCCGTCAACCGGCTCTCGAGCGGCGTGGGCTACACCACCGATACCGGCGCCCAGGTCGAAGGCCGCTATTCCTATTACAACCTGTTCAACCGTGCCTGGGTGTTCGACTCGCAGGCGCGCATCGAGCAAAAACGCCAGTACGTTTTCGCGGAGATGGCCATGCCGCCCGATAGCAGGACGTACCGCAACAGCGTCTACAGCAGCTACGAACGCACCATCGACCTGGAAAGCACCGACCTGACCAGCCTGCGCACCGGCCTGAAGCGCTCCCGCTCGCGCGAGAATTACGACACCACCATCTCGCTGGACTATTACTACGACAACCTGCAGCCGTTCGGCGAGCCGAACCAGCTTAGCCGGGCGCTGGTGCCGGCTTTCGCATGGACGCGGCGCGACGTGGACAACCCGGTGTTCCCGCGCCGCGGCAATGTCATCAACACGCAGGTTGGCGTGGCGGCCCAGCACGTGCTGAGCGACGAGACCTTCTTCCGCGTCTACGGCCGTATCCGCCAGTACATCCCGGTGGGCAAACGCGACCTGGTGGTGGCCCGGCTGGAACTGGGCGCCGATATCACCAGAGGCGACGTCACCAAGGTACCGGCCTCGCTGCGCTTTCGCGCCGGCGGCACCGATTCGATCCGGGGCTACAGCTATCAGTCGATCGGCACGCGCGACGGCGCCAGCGTGCTGCCCGCCAAATACCTCGGCACTGCCAGCCTGGAATACCAGTACTGGTTCCTGCCCGACTGGGGCGCCGCGGTTTTCTGGGACGTGGGGACCGCCACCGACAACCTGACCGGCGTCAAGCTCTACAACGGCGTGGGCATCGGCGCGCGCTGGCGCAGCCCGGTCGGGCCGGTGCAGCTCGATATCGGCTACGGCATCCAGAATACGCAGTTCCGCCCGCATATTTCGCTTGGAGTCGCGTTCTGATGGCGATGCGACCCTGCCGGCAGGCCGGCGCCTTCCATCCACGCAGCCGCAAGGCGTTTGCCGCATGAGCATCCCCGACATGCCTCCCGTTCCCGCCCGCGATGCCGGCGCACCCGGACCGGCGCGTCCGCGCCGGGCGCGCGTCTGGCGCTGGCTGGCGTGGCTGGTGGTGGTGTTGCTCGTGCTGCTGCTGGCGGCGCTGTCGGCCGTGGCGCTGGCCCTGCGCACCGAGGCGGGCACGCGCCAGCTGTGGTCAATGGCCACGCGGCTGTCCGCCGGCGCCTTGTCCGGCAAGCTGGAGGGCGGCACGATGGCCCAGGGCCTGCGCCTGCGCGATGTGGTGTTCGCGAGCGGCGAGACACGCGTGACGGTGGACCGCCTCGATGGCAACTGGTCGTTCAACTGGTCGCCGACCCGTTTGCATGTCAAATGGCTGCGCATCGGTGCGGTGACGCTGCGTTTGCCCCCGGCCCAGCCCGACAGCGCGCCTGCCACGCTGCCCAAATCGCTCGAGCTGCCGCTGTCGGTGGACGTGGATACGCTCACCCTGGCACGCCTGGCCTTGCTGCAGGGGCCGCCGGCCACGCCCAGCGAGATGGTGTTTGCCGACCTGGCGGGTTCGCTGCATTCCGACGGGCAGCACCATCGCGCCAGCGTGGAACACCTGGTCACGCCGTATGGCAAGCTCGCTGCCAATGCGCAGATCGCCGGCCAGGCGCCTTTCGCATTGACCGGCGCGGCCCTGCTGGAGGGCAGCTGGGAGAAGGAGTCCTTCAGCATCAGTGCCAGTATGCGTGGCTCGCTCGCCGCCCTGCGCGCGGAAGTCGAGGCCAGCGGCGATCGAATGCGCGGCCGCGCCGGGGCCGACCTGACGCCGTTCGGCAAGGTGCCGTTCACCCATGTGGTGGTCAACGGCGAGCACATCAATCCGCGCCTGTTCAGCGCTTCGGCGCCGCAAGCCAACCTGTCCGTGCAGGCCGAGTTGCGGCCGGTGGATGGGGCGGGCGCACCGGCACCGGCACCGGCGGCATCCTCGCCGGCGGCTGCCAGCGCCCCGGTTGCAACGGCATCGGCGGTTCCCGCCTCCGCCGCCAGCGCAAAGCCAGTCAGCGCCACCGACGAGGCGCCCCTGCGGGTAGCGGGCGACGTGCGCATCGTCAACCATGACGCCGGCAAGCTCGACGCCGAGCGCCTGCCGGTGGAATCGGTGCAGGGGCACATCGAGGTCAGCGAGACGGCACAGACGGTGCGCGACCTGCGCGTGGCGCTGGCCGGCGGCGGCGAGATCCGTGGCGGCGGCGCGCTGCACGAGGGCCGCGGCGGCTTTGACCTCGACGTGCGCAACCTCGACCCGCAAGCCCTCTATGGCAGCCTGAAGCGCGTGCGTTTGTCCGGCCCGGTGATCCTGCGGCTGGAGCCCGGCCGCCAGAGCGCGGCGCTGGACCTTGCCGGCGGCGAGTTCAAGCTGTTCGCCGATGCGCGCCTGGACGCCGAGGCAGTGACGCTGACCGCGCTGCGCGCCGGCATCGGGTCGGGCACGCTCAACGCCGAGGGCAAGCTTTCGCTCAAGGACGAGCAGCCCTTCAGCTTCAAGGGCAAGCTCACCAATTTCGACCCCGCGCGCGTCGCCACGGTGGCGCCCGGCCGCATCAATGCCGACTTCACTGCCAGCGGGACACTCGCGCCGGAGCGGCGCGTGGCGCTCGATTTCTCGGTGCGCGACAGCGTCTATGCCGGGCTGCCGATGCGCGGCGAGGGCAAGCTGCGCCTGGCCGGCGAGCGCCTGCTGCCGAGCCAGGCCACGATTGACATGGCCGGCAACCAGGCTCAGCTCAGCGGCAGTTTCGGCGCGCGCGGCGATCGCCTGAAGCTGCATGTGGACGCGCCCCAGCTCGAGCGGCTCAAGTTCGGCGTGGCCGGCGTGCTCAAGCTCGATGCCGACATCACCGGCACCCTGGCGCGGCCGGAAATCGTGGGCACCTATAGCGCCCAGTCGCTGGTGGTGGGCCCGCACCATGTCGCCAGCGCCAGCGGCAGCGCGGAGCTGCGCGGGGGGCTGGATGGCACGCTCGCGCTACAACTGAACGCGCGCGACTATCGTGGCCCGGTTGCCACGCTGCGCACGCTCGACGTGACGCTCAGCGGCACCCAGGCCAAGCACAGCTTCGAGCTGAAGACGGCCGGCACGCTGCACGACAAGCCGATGCAGCTGACCCTGGCGGGGCAGGGTGCCTGGCAGGGCCAGGCCGGCTGGAACGGCACCATCCGCACCCTGGAAGAACGCGGCACCGTCAATGTGCGGCTGATAGCGCCTGCACAGCTGCTGGTGGCCGACCAGCATGTGCGGCTGGGCGCCGCCGGCCTGCAGTTCGAGCGCGCCCGCGTCAATGTGGACAGTTTCGAGTTCGATCATGGCCGCATCCGCACGCAGGGCAACCTCGACGGCTTGCAGGTGGCAAACCTGCTGCGCCTGGCCGAGGCGCTCAGCGGCGAGGCGCCGCCGGTGCGCTCGGACCTGGTGCTGGACGGGCGCTGGAACATCACGCTGGCCGAGACCGCCTCCGGCTTCGCCGAGTTGCGCCGCCGCAGCGGCGATGTCTCCATGAGCGCGGGTCGGGGCTTCACCACCCTGGGACTAGGCGAGAGCGCGCTGCGCGCCGAGTTTGCCGGCAGCCGCGTCAACCTGCGCGGCGGTGTAGAAGCCGCGCGCCTCGGCAAGCTGGTGGTGGACGCGTCCGCCGGACTGCTCCAGGACCAGGGCTTGATGACGGTGACGCCGGCTTCCGCGCTGGCGGGCAAGGTGTCGCTGGATGTGCCGAAGATCAAGACGCTGGAAGCGTTTACCGGGCCGCAATACGCGTTCGATGGCAAGCTGGCGGCCACCCTGCAGCTTGCCGGCACGGTCGGCAACCCGTTGCTCACCGGCAATATCGACGGCAGTGGCATCGCTATCACGCTGTATGACCTGGGCATCCGTCTGACCGACGGCATCGTGCGCGTCGCGCTCGACCAGAACGCCATTGAGCTCAAGCAGGTGGAATTCCGCGGCGGCGACGGCAAGATCGTGGCCACCGGCAACGTGAAGCTGGGGGAGACCGATCCGAACCTGGCGGGCAAGATCGTGGCCGACAAGCTCCAGATCTTCGCCAGCCCCGAGCGCACCCTGATCGTTTCCGGCGATGCCAGCATCGTCAACGAGAACCGCCAGATCGTGATCCGCGGCAAGTTCCGCGTAGACCGCGGCCTGTTCGACCTGCCCAAGGCCGGTGCCCCGGAGCTGGGCGACGACGTGGTGGTGGTGCGCCGTCGCGACCAGCGCCAGATCAAGACCGCCGCTACACCTGTGCCGGAAACCGCGCCGGCCAGCCGCTTCAGCCCGCTGATCGATCTCACGCTCGATCTGGGGGACAACTTCCGCTTCCGCGGGGCCGGCGCGGACCTGCGCCTGGGCGGCCAGCTCGGCATCAAGAGCGCGCCGCTGACCCCGCTGCGCGCCACCGGCACCATTCGCGTGACCGACGGCACCTATGAAGCCTTCGGGCGCAAGCTGAACATCGAGCGCGGCATCGTCAATTTCAACGGTCCGGTGGACAATCCCAACATCAATATCCGCGCCATGCGCCGCAACCAGGAGGTGGAGGCCGGCGTGGAGGTGACCGGCACGGTGCGCCTGCCGCGCGTCAGGCTGGTGTCGGAGCCGAATGTGCCGGAGGAGGATAAGCTGTCATGGCTGATGTTCGGTTATGGCGCTGAATCCGCCGCCGCCGGACAGCAGAAGCAGCTCGGTGGCGCGGCCCTGGGCGGCGCGGCGCTGGGTATGATCGGCGGGCGCGCCGGCAAGGGGATCGTGCAGCATTTCGGCATCGACGAGTTTTCCATCGGCCCGAGTACCGCGGGCCTTAACGACCAGCAGGTGGTAAGCGTGGGCAAGGCCGTGACCGAGCAGATCTCGGTGGGCTATGAGCAGAGCCTGACCAGTGCTTCCAGCGTGTTCAAGCTGACCTGGGCATTCTCGCGGCGCTGGTCGCTGGTTGCCAAGGGAGGTTCGATCAGTGGCCTCTCCCTGTTGTTCAACCGCCGCTTTGACAGTTGGGGCAATCTGTTCACCGGCGCGGGCGGCCGCGCCAGATCCGAAGGGAGCCAGACCGATGGCAGCAACGAAATCAACAGCAAAACCGGCGACGATGCACCCCGCGGTGCCGCCTCGGATGCCGCGCCTGCGCGGCCCTGAGGGGCAACGCTATTTCCTCCCTTCAGATACTGCCGCGTCGTACCGACGCCTTGCCGCCATGGGACTGATTTCCTCCGTGCTTGCCCTGTTCGGGTGCGACCAGCAGAAGGTCGACGAAGCGATGAAGAAGGCGGGCGATACCGCGCGCTCTACCTGGAACTCGGTCAAGCCCGATAGCCAGCTGTTCAAGGGCATCGTGGTGGGCGAGTCGGGCGAGGAGGACGTGCGGCGCCAGGCCGGGCGCCCGGAGATTGTCTGGGAAGAGGATGGGGGCGGGCGCCGCCTCGAATACCCGCGCGGGCCGGAGGGCGGCACTACCTGGATGGTGACGATCGGCGCAGACGGCAAGGTGCGCGCCATCGAGCAGGTGCTGACCGCGGAAAACTTCGCGCGCGTGCGCGCCGGAATGAGCCGCGACGACATCCGCCGCCTGCTGGGCAAGCCCACCAAGGTGGAAGCCTTCGCGCTCAATAAGGAGGAGGTCTGGGGTTATCGCTGGTGGGAAAGCTCGCAGGAGAAGGCCTTCTTCAACGTGCATTTCAATGCCGACGGCAAGGTAACCCACACCTCGCGCAGCGACGATCCCTCCAGGATGCAGGGCGGCTAGCCCACTACGGGCAGCGGGGCTTGCTGGCGGCGCGGCGTCAATCGACGCCAGCGCCGTTGCGGTATTGGCGGATCAGCGCGGGCGCGCCTCACCGCCTCGGTACATCAGCGGATACGCATGCCCGGGACCGCGCCTTCGTGCGGCTCCAGGATCCAGAGCCCGGGCGTGGCCTTCTCGTCCGCCGCGGAAGCGGCCAGCACCATGCCTTCGGACAGGCCGAACTTCATCTTGCGCGGCGCCAGGTTGGCCACCATCACCGTGAGCTTGCCCACCAGCTGTTCGGGCGTGTAGGCCGACTGGATGCCGGAGAAGACGTTGCGCGTCTTGCCTTCGCCCAGGTCCAGCGTCAGCTGCAGCAGCTTGTCCGAGCCTTCCACCTTCTGGCAAGCCACGATTTTCGCGACACGCAGGTCGATCTTGGCGAAGTCGTCGATGGTGATGGTCTCGGCGATCGGCTCGATCGAGGCGGCAGCAGCGTCCGCCGTGGCGGCGGGGGCGGTGGCTTGCAGCGAATCGCGGTTGGCGGCCAGCAGGGCATCGACCTGCTTGGCATCCACGCGGGTCATCAGGTGCGAGTACGGCTGCACCGGACGCGAGGCCGACAGTTGCTTGTCGATGCCGCGCCAGTCCAGCGGCTCGATATTGAGGAAGCGCTCAACGCCCGCGGCCATCTGCGGCACCACCGGCTTGAGATAGACGGTGAGCAGGCGGAAGGCTTCCAGCGAGACCGAGCAGGCGGCGTGCAGGGCGGCGCGCCTGGCTTCGTCCTTGGCCAGTTCCCACGGCTTCTCGGTGTCGACGAAGGCGTTCACTGCATCGGTGAGTTCCATCACCAGGCGCAGCGCTTTGCTGTACTCGCGGCCTTCATAGAAGTGCGCCACCTGCGGCGCGGCCGCGCGTAGTTGCTTGAGTAGCGGATGGGCCAGCGCGGCCTCGTCCACCACGCCATCGAAGCGCTTGACCAGGAAGCCGGCGGCGCGGCTGGCGATATTCACGTATTTGCCGATCAGGTCGCTGTTCACGCGTGCGATGAAGTCGTCGAGGTTGAGGTCGAGGTCTTCCATGCTGGCGTTGAGCTTGGCGGCGAAGTAGTAGCGCAGCCACTCCGGGTTCATGCCGGTATCGACGTAGCTCTGCGCGGTGATGAAGGTGCCGCGCGACTTGCTCATCTTGGCGCCGTCGACCGTCAGGAAGCCGTGCGCGAACACGTTGGTGGGCGTGCGGTAGCCCGAGAAACGCAGCATGGCCGGCCAGAACAGCGTGTGGAAATACAGGATGTCCTTGCCGATGAAGTGGTACTGCTCGGCGGTGGAATGCGGGCCCACCCAGGCGTCGAAATCGATGCCCTTCTTCTCGGCCAGGTTCTTGAAGCTGGCGTAGTAGCCGATCGGCGCATCCAGCCACACGTAGAAGTACTTGCCGGGTGCACCGGGAATCTCGAAGCCGAAGTACGGCGCGTCACGCGAGATGTCCCAATCCGACAGCGTCGAGGCCTCGCCTTCGGCGCCCAGCCATTCCTGCATCTTGTTGGCCGCTTCCGGCTGGGCCAGGTCGGCCACCCACTCGCGCAGGAAGGTTTCGCAGCGCGGGTCGGAGAGCTTGAAGAAGTAATGGGCGGAGGACTTGCGCACCGGCGTGGCGCCGGACACCACCGAATACGGGTTCTTCAGGTCGGTGGGCACGTAGGTGGTGCCGCAGACCTCGCAGGAGTCGCCGTACTGGTCCTTGGCGCCGCACTTCGGGCACTCGCCCTTGATGAAGCGGTCCGGCAGGAACATGTTCTTGACGGGGTCGTAGAACTGCTCGACCTCGCGCTCGGCGATCAGGTCTTCGGCCTTCAGCGCCAGGTAGATCTTCTCGGAGAGCTGCTTGTTCTCGTCGGAGTCGGTGCTGTAGTAGTTGTCGAACGACACCATGAAGCTGTCGAAATCACGCTTGTGCTCGGTCCACACGCGGTCGATCAGCTGCTTGGGGGTGATGCCTTCCTTTTCGGCCCGCAGCATCACCGGGGTGCCGTGCGTGTCGTCCGCGCCGACGTAGTACACCTCGTTGCCCATCATGCGCTGGAAGCGCACCCAGATGTCGGTCTGGATGTACTCCACCAGGTGGCCGATATGGATCTGGCCGTTGGCGTATGGCAGGGCAGATGTGACGAGGATGCGACGTGCGGTCATGGAAAAATTGCCGGTCAGGAGGGGGTTGGACAGTAAGGCGGGGGCGCCGCCGGGAGAATCAGGCGGGCACCGTGAGAGGGCTATTCTAGCAAGCGGGGCAGGCAGCGCGTGCACTCCGGCAAGGCGGAGCGGGAAGAGAGTGCTTTAAGTGACTTAAAAGTCACCAAAAAGCATCTGGGCAAAAAAAGCGCCGGTTAGTACCGGCGCAGCTTTCCACAACGGAAAAGGAGGAGAAATCAGGTACCGCCCGGGAGGTCAGCCACCCATCGCGAGCCAGCAACGGTGACAAGCGGTACCTGTTTCTATGACAGCATCATCGCTGAATTGGTTTCAAATAAATTTCGACCCGGCGATTTTGTGCGCGACCCGCCTCAGTGGCGTTGTCCGCCAAGGGCTGGGTTTGCCCCCGGCCTTCGGATGCCAGGCGGGTCCGGGCCACGCCGCGGTCACCCAGATAGGTCGCCACGCTCTGCGCGCGACGCTGCGACAGTTGCATGTTGTAGCTGGGATTGCCCGTGCTGTCGGTATGGCCAACCACGGTGGCGGAGACGTCCTGTTGCTGGGCAAGGGTCTGCGAGACCTGGTCCAGCACCGAGCGGAACGAGGGCTTGATGCTGGCGCTGTCCGTGTCGAAGGTCACCTGGCTCGGGATATTTACCTTCAGCGAGCCATCCGGCTGTTCGGTGATCTGGGTCCCGGTGCCGGCAGTGTCCTTGTTCAGCTTGCCGCGGATCGCGTTCCAGTTGTAACCCGTAGCTCCGCCGAGAGCCCCGCCTACCGCCGCGCCGACGAGCGTGCCGGTAGTGTTGCCGCCGATCAGGTTGCCCAGGCCGGCACCGACCGCAGCGCCCACACCGGTTCCGACCGCGGTCTGGGTGCCTTGTTCTGTAGCGCAGCCGGCGGCAAGAATGGCGACAACGGCAAGGCTGGCAAGCTTGAATTTCATGCTTTCTCCTTCAGGAAGGATCTTCTTGAGATGATTGTTGAAGTGGTGTGAGCTACACCACTAGAAATAACGCGGACGGCACGTGAACACAAGAGCCCGGGCGGTATTCCGCTGGCGTGCGTTCCTGGCGCACTACAATAAGGAGATGAAGCCGGGTGCACAAGCCTGTTGCTGTGACAGTTGTAAGTGCGTGTAATTCCACGCCCGCGTGAGGGGCTTGTCGTCCGCGCGCCACCCGCAGCCTGCGCTTCGCTCATACTTTGATACAGTACGCGCCTTCCCCATATTCAGTAGCGGAGATTGTCTTGAGCCTCACCGTCGACCAGGTTACCGAAGTCCTGCGCACCGTGATCGACCCCAACACGGGCCGGGATCTGGTGTCTACGCGCTCTGCCCGCAACGTGCGGGTCGAAGGCGGCGATGTGTCGCTTGAAGTCGAGCTGGGCTATCCCGGCAAGAGCCAGTTGGAACCGATCCGCAAGCAGGTGGTTGCTGCGCTGCGGCAACTGCCGGGCGTGACCAATGCCAAGGTGGCCGTCAGCATGAAGATCGTGGCGCATGCCGTACAGCGCGGCGTCAAGCTGCTGCCGGGCGTGAAGAACGTGATCGCCGTGGCGTCGGGCAAGGGCGGGGTGGGCAAGTCCACCACCGCCGTCAACCTGGCGCTGGCATTGTCCGCCGAGGGCGCCCGCGTGGGCATGCTCGACGCCGACATCTACGGTCCCAGCCTGCCGATGATGCTTGGCATCGACGGCCGCCCCGAGTCCTCCGACGGCCAGACCATGGAGCCGCTCGAAGGCCACGGCCTGCAGGCCAACTCCATCGGCTTCCTGATCGAGCAGGACAATCCCATGGTGTGGCGCGGCCCGATGGTGACCTCGGCGCTGGAGCAGTTGCTGCGCCAGACCAACTGGCACGATCTCGATTACCTGATCGTCGACATGCCGCCGGGCACCGGCGACATCCAGCTGACGCTGTCGCAGAAAGTGCCGGTTACGGGCGCCGTGATTGTCACGACGCCTCAGGACATTGCCTTGCTGGACGCCAAGAAGGGCCTGAAGATGTTTGAGAAGGTGGGGATTCCCATTCTCGGCCTCGTCGAGAACATGGCGGTCTACTGCTGCCCGAACTGCGGCCACGTCGAGCATATCTTCGGCGAAGGCGGTGGTGAGAAGATGTGCGAGGACTACGGCGTGGAGTTGCTCGGCAGCATGCCGCTGAACCGCTCGATCCGCGAGCAGGCCGACACTGGCCGCCCGACCGTGGTGTCCGACCCTGACAGCCCGATCGCCGAGCTCTACCGCGCCATGGCGCGCAAGGTGGCCGTGAAGGTGGCCGACCGTGCCCGCGACATGACCAGCAAGTTCCCCAGCATCGTGGTGCAGAACACCTGAACGCCATGGGCACGCCAGCCGATCCCGCCGCAGGCATCCCGGCCACCGGGTCCGATGCTGTGCCCGCTGGCCGGCCTGGCGTCACCATGGCCGTGGTGATGCGCCGCGTGGCGCTGCGCAGCCCCTGGCAACCGTGGAAATGGGAACTCGACGCCGTCCTGCCCGACCTCGGCGAGTTCGGTGCCGTGCCGCACTGCCTGGCGCAGGACGAGCATGGCGCGCGCTGGCTGTATCCAGGCTACGGCGTCACGCTGTTCCGCGATGAGGCGGAGGGGTATTACCTCAACCTCACCTCCACCGCGCCCTGCTGGTTCGTGCTCTGGCGCATGGCGGAGGAGGGCGGCCAGGCCGCCGTGCCCGCGTCGGACAATGGCGAGCCGTTGCCGCTGCCGGTCACCGTGACACTCTCCTACAACGAGGCCGGACGCTGGCTCGATGCCGGCGAAACCGTCGAAAATGTGCCGCTGGCGCCCGAGCAACTCGACTGGCTGCGCGCCTACGTGGCAGAGCATTACCGCCCGGAGCCCAAGAAACGCCGCCGCCCGGAATCGTTCAAGGCGCCGGAGGACCGGGCGCGCTACTGATGCAGGCTGGTACCGCATGAGCGATGACTCTTTCCTGTCGCGCTGGTCACGCCGCAAGGCCGCGGCGCGCCAGGGACAGCCGCTGGCGCCCGAACCGGCGCCACCCGTGCCGGCCGAACCGCCAGCGCCCGCTGACCGGTGGCAGGCGGAACCTGCCGCGCCGGCCGAGCCCCTCCCCACGCTTGCCGATGCCGCGTTGCTGCAGCCGGGCGACAGCATCGCGCGTTTCGTGGCGCGCGGCGTAGACGAAACCGTCAAGCGCGCCGCGCTCAAGACCTTGTTTGCCGATCCGCATTTCAATGTGATGGACGGGCTCGATATCTACATCGACGACTACGGCAAACCCGACCCGATTCCCCTCGATGTGCTGCGGCGCATGCGCCAGTCCGAGACGCTGGGCCTGTTCGCGCCGACCGACGACGAACTGGCTGCGGCACGCGCGGCGGAACAGGCGCTGGATGCGCCCGGAGCTGCGGTGCCGGAGGCGGAGCAGGCCACCGCGGGCCAGCCAGAGGCGCTGGAGTCCCCGCAAGCCGTGCCGCCTGAAATGCAGCCTCACGCGCCCGTTGCAGCCGCTCCCAAGTTGCCCGGCGCAGCGCACCAGCCCGACGATTCCGCCCCAGGCAAACACGCGTAGCCGCTGCCGCAACAGCGGCCTACAATGGGCTTCCCCCCACAATTCGCGGGCCGCAAGACTCCTTGGAAAAGGGGCAGCCAGGCCGGCCAAGCTGCATTCACCATGCCGACGCTGATTTGCAATTGCAACGACACCATGCCGCTTGACGGGGCGGCCCTGTCGGGTGATGGCCCCACTTGCGCAGGCAGTACCAGCCCACCGCTCAAGGTCCACCATCTGCTGTGCCGCCGCGAGATCGGCGATTTCACCACCGCGCTCGACGGCACGGACGACGTGATCGTGGCCTGCACGCAGGAGCGCCAGCTGTTCACCGAGGTGGCCGCAAAGCGCCAGGCTGGCGGCACCATGACGGCGCCGGTGCGCTTCGTCAATATTCGCGAAACCGGCGGCTGGTCGCAGGGGGCCCGGCGCGATCCCAAGACCGCCAATGCCAAGATCGCCGCGCTGCTGGCCGCCGCCGCGCTGCCCGAGCCGGAACCGGTGCCGCTGGTGGACTATCGCGCGAACGGCGCCGTGCTGGTGCTCGGGCCCGCCGCGCGCGCCATCCCCTGGGCCGGCAAGCTGGCCGAATCCGGCATGGAGGTGTCGGTGCTGCTGAGCGGCGCTGGCGCCGCCATGGCCGCGGCGGCCCTGCCTGCCTCGCGGGCCTTCCCGGTGCACAGCGGCAAGCTGGTCAAGCTCGGCGGCTGGCTGGGCGCCTTCGAGGCAAGCTGGGAGACCGGCACGGGGCGCAGCAACCCGATCGACCTGGATCTGTGCACGCGCTGCAATGCCTGCATCGACGTCTGCCCCGAGGACGCGATCGATTTCAGCTACCAGATCGACCTGGACCGCTGCCGCTCCCATCGCGCCTGCGTGAAGGCTTGCGGCGCGGCTGCCGCGATCGACTTCGATCGTCCGCTAGGGACCGCCACCGAGCGCTTCGACCTGGTGTTCGATCTGGCCGATGCGCCGTTCTTCACCATGCACTCGCCGCCGCAAGGCTACCTGTATGCCGGCGCGGATACGCTGCGCCAGCACACGCAGGCGCTGGCCCTGGTCCAGATGAAGGGCGAGTTCGAGAAGCCGAAGTTCTTCCAGTACAAGGAAAAAATCTGCGCGCACGGCCGCAACCAGACTACCGGCTGCACGGCCTGCATCGATATCTGTTCCGCCGAGGCGATCCGCTCGCAATGGCATGACGGGCGCGGCCGTATCGAGGTCACGCCCAACCTGTGCATGGGCTGCGGCGCCTGCACCACGGTGTGCCCGACCGGCGCCATCAGCTATGCCTATCCCAAGCCGGACTATCTCGGCGAGCGCCTGCGCACCCTGGTCTCGGCCTACCGCGCGGCCGGCGGGCGCGATGCGGTGCTGCTATTGCATGGCGAGGAATACGGCAATGCCCCCATCCTGGCGCTGGGCCGCGCCGCGCGGGCCGGACAGGCGCGCGGCATCCCGCCCAATGTCATCCCGGTGGGACTGTTCCACCCGGCCGCGTGCGGGCTCGAGCTTTGGCTGTCGGCCATTTGCTGGGGCGCCGGCCACGTTGCCGTGATGCTGACCGGCGACGAGGCCCCGCAATACCGCACGGCCCTGGCCGGGCAGATGGCGGTGGGGCAGGCCATCCTGGCGGGCCTCGGCTATGACGGTGAATTCCTGTCGCTGGTCGATTCCCCTGATGCTGCCACGCTGGATGCGCAACTCGCGCAACTTGCACCAGCGAATGCGGCCGGCGCCAATCCCCCGGCGGTTTTCCACGCTGCCGCCGCCAAGCGCGAAACGCTGGATTTTGCGCTGGACCACCTGGTGCGCAACGCACCGCGGCCGCAGGCCAGCGTACCGCTGCCAGCCGGCGCGCCGCTGGGCGCCGTGGCGGTTGACACCGGGCGCTGCACGTTGTGCATGGCCTGCGTCGGCGTTTGTCCCTCGCAGGCCCTGCGCGACAACCCCGAACGTCCGGTGCTAGGCTTCCTGGAGCGCAATTGCGTGCAGTGCGGCCTGTGCGAAAAAACCTGCCCGGAAGACGCTATCACCCTGGTGCCGCGCCTGCTGACCGGTGAAGACGCGCGGCGCACCGTGACGCTTGCCGAGACCCAGCCCTTCCATTGCATCCGCTGCGGCAAGCCATTTGGCACGGCCCAGATGGTGCATGTCATGCTGGCTCGGCTGGCAAGCCACCCGGCATTTGCCGGCGAGGCCGCCGAGCGCCTGAAGATGTGCGGCGATTGCCGCGTCGTCGATATGATGGAAAAGGATGCCGGCGCCGCCAGCGGCACTGCCGTACAGTAGGCCTGGCTCGCCGGGCGAAAGCCGTCTTGCCGCGTGCGCGCGGCGGGACGCTCGACCCCGGCCCGCGCTATCCGGAAACCCCTAGAACAATCACGATATGACAGATTTCCAGCCTATCCAGCTGATCCCCCCGGCAATCGACGGCACCGCCAATGCCGAGGACACCGCCCGCGCGGACCTGTACGGCCTGCTGGCCACCCTGTTATATCGCGCGCCGGATGCCGCGCTGCTGCACCATATCGCCGCCAACCGCGCCCACGGCGAAGACGCCACGACGCCGTTGGGCGAAGCCTGGAATAGTTTGTGCGACGCAGCATCGGCCACCACGGCCGCGCAGGCCGCCGACGAGTACCAGCAATTGTTCATTGGCGTGGGCAAGCCGGAGGTCTTTCTGTACGGCTCCTACTACCAGACGGGCTTTCTCAATGAACGCCCGGTGGTGGCGCTGCGCGATGATCTTGCGCGCTACGGCCTGGTGCGCCAGGACAACGTGACCGAGACCGAGGACCATATCGCCACCCTGTGCGAGGTAATGCGCTTCCTGGTGGCGGGCGAGGACGCCGGCATCGCCAATCTCGCCGAGCAGCAGCACTTTTTCTCGCGGCATCTGCAGTCATGGGTGGAAACCATGTGCGATGCCGCGGCGGCGCATCCGCAAGCGCGCTTCTACGTGCATGTGGCCGGTTTGCTGAAGGCTTTCATGGCGGTCGAGGCGATTGCGCTCGACATGCACTGAGGCGGCAAGGCCGAAGGTTGCTAGAGGGGCGGAGGGGAGGCGCGCAATGTGTCTCCGGCCTGGTTCCAAAACGGTGAGATATGGCCGTTTTCAAGCGTCGGCATCGGTAAAAACCCGTGCATTGCATGGTCTTTCGCCATATTCAATCTAAAATAAACAAAAGAATACATAACCGGCTTGGTAATCGGTTTTTGTCTGCCGAGGAGCCCCCCCATGAAAGAGAAGCAGCCCAGGGTCGCACGACGTACTTTTCTTGCCGGCACAGGTGTCGTTGCGGCTGCCGGCGCCGCTGCCGCGCTGACCGCGCGCGGTCCGGCCTTGCCCACGCAGGCCGCGGCCATTCCGGATGTCACGCCCAGCGACGGCGAGGGCTACCGCGTTACCGAACACATTCGCAAGTACTACCGGACAACGCTGGTGTGAGTTGCATCGCGCCTGGTGCGCGTGCTCGACCTCGTTTCCATCCAGGGGTGATACATGATCTTGACCCGCAAACGCGCGGCGCAGGGCGGCGCACCTTCGCACACAGCTAACGGCCTGGCCGAGCGCGCAACAGGCCGGCTCTCCGAGCGCCTGGCCGCCGGGCTGGCGGGCGCAATGCCCACCATGGACCGGCGCAGCTTTCTCAAGCGTTCCGGCATTGGCGTAGGCGTGGGGCTGGCGGCCTCGCAGCTGACGCTGTTGCGCCGGGCGGATGCCGCGGACGCGGCGGGGGGCGGCGAGGGCAAAAGCGATATCGTTGTGCGCCGCACCGTCTGCGGCCATTGCTCGGTGGGTTGCGCGGTCGATGCTGTGGTGCAGAACGGCGTGTGGATCCGCCAGGAACCGGTCTTCGATTCGCCGATCAATCTGGGCGCGCACTGCGCCAAGGGTGCCGCGCTGCGCGAGCACGGCCACGGCGAGTACCGTCTGAAGTACCCGATGAAGCTGGTGGCCGGCAAATACCAGCGCATCAGTTGGGACCAGGCGCTCGACGAGATCACCGCCAAAATGAAGGAGATCCGCCAGCAGACCGGGCCGGATTCGATGTTCTTCGTCGGCTCTTCCAAGCACAGCAACGAGGGGGCCTACCTGTTGCGCAAGTGGGTATCGTTCTTCGGCACCAATAACACCGACCACCAGGCTCGCATCTGCCACTCCACCACGGTGGCGGGCGTGGCGAACACGTGGGGCTACGGTGCGATGACCAACTCGTACAACGATATGCAGAACGCCCGCGCGGCGCTGTATATCGGCTCCAACGCGGCCGAGGCGCACCCGGTTTCGATGCTGCACCTGCTGCATGCCAAGGAAAACGGCTGCAAGGTGATCGTGGTCGATCCGCGCTACACCCGCACGGCAGCCAAGTCCGACCATTATGTGCGGGTCCGCTCGGGCACCGACATCGCCTTCCTGTTCGGCATGCTGTACCACATCTTCAAGAACGGCTGGGAAGACCAGAAGTTCCTGAACGACCGCGTCTACGGCATGGACAAGGTCAAGGAGGAAGTGCTCGCCAAGTGGACGCCGGACAAGGTCGAGGAAGTCTGCGGCGTGCCAGAGGCCGAGGTCCATATGGTCGCCGAGATCATGGCCAAGAACCGCCCCAGCACGCTGGTGTGGTGCATGGGCCAGACCCAGCACACCATCGGCAACGCCATCGTGCGCGCCTCCTGCATCGTGCAGTTGGCACTGGGCAATATCGGCGTGTCGGGCGGCGGCGCCAACATCTTCCGCGGCCACGACAACGTGCAGGGCGCCACCGACGTGGGCCCCAACCCTGACTCGCTGCCGGGCTACTACGGCCTCGCCACCGGCGCATGGAAGCACTATGCCGCCGTGTGGGGCGTCGACTACGAATGGATCAAGAAGCAGTACGCCTCGCAGGCGATGATGGAGAAATCCGGCACCACGGTGTCGCGCTGGATCGATATCGTCACCGAGAAGCCTGAGCTGATCGACCAGGACAACAACGTCCGCGGCGTGTTCTTCTGGGGGCACGCGCCCAACTCGCAGACGCGCGGCCTGGAGATGAAGAAGGCCCTCGACAAGCTCGACCTACTGGTGGTGATCGACCCCTATCCGTCGGCCACCGCGGCGATGGCCAATATGCCGCCGGCGGAGGGTGACAAGGTCAACCCGAACCGCGCGGTCTACCTGCTGCCGGCCTGCACGCAATTCGAGACCGTCGGGACCTGCACGGCCTCCAACCGCTCGCTGCAATGGCGCGAGAAGGTGATCGAGCCACTGTTCGAATCCATGCCCGACCACACCATCATGCAAGCCTTCGCGGAGCGCCTGGGCTTCGGCAAGGAGCTGTCGAAGAACTTCAAGATGCTCGAGGTCAAGCGCGCGGGGCGCACCTGGATGGAGCCCGAGGTCGAGTCTATCCTGCGCGAGATCAACGCCAGCAACTGGACCATCGGCTATACCGGGCAATCGCCCGAGCGGCTCAAGTCGCATATGCGCAATATGCACATGTTCGACGTTCGCACGCTGCGCTGCAAGGGCGGCAAGGATCCGCTGACCGGCTACGACCTGACCGGCGACTACTTCGGCCTGCCGTGGCCGTGCTATGGCACGCCGGAACTCAAGCACCCGGGCTCGCCCAACCTGTACGACACCAGCAAGCATGTCATGGATGGCGGCGGCAACTTCCGCGCCAACTTCGGCGTGGAGCGCGACGGTGTCAACCTGCTGGCCGAGGACGGTTCGTTTTCGAAGGGCGCGGACATCACCACAGGCTATCCCGAGTTCGACCACGTGCTGCTGAAGAAGCTGGGCTGGTGGGATGAGCTGACCGACGCCGAGAAGCAGAAGGCCGAGGGCAAGAACTGGAAGACCGATTTGTCCGGCGGCATCCAGCGCGTGGTGCTGAAGAACCATGGCTGCCATCCCTTCGGCAACGCCAAGGCGCGCGCGGTCGTGTGGAACTTCCCCGACCCGATCCCGCAGCACCGCGAGCCGCTGTATTCCACACGGCCCGATATGGTCGCCAAGTATCCGACGCACGACGACAAGATGGCGTTCTGGCGGCTGCCCACGCTGTACAAGTCGGTACAGCAGCGCAATATCGAGAACAAGCTCTACGAGAAGTTTCCGATCATCCTCACCTCGGGCCGCCTGGTCGAGTACGAGGGCGGTGGCGAGGAAACCCGTTCCAACCCGTGGCTGGCCGAGCTGCAGCAGGAGAACTTCGTGGAGATCAACCCGCGCGCGGCTTCCGAGCGCGGCATCCGCAATGGCGACTTCTGCTGGGTGAAGACGCCGACCGGCGCACACATCAAGGTACGTGCCCTGGTGACCGAGCGCGTCGGCGTGGATACCGCCTTCATCCCGTTCCACTTCTCGGGCTGGTGGCAGGGCAAGGACCTCAAGGACTACTACCCCGAGGGCGCGATGCCGATCGTGCGCGGCGAGGCGGTCAACACCGCCACCACCTACGGCTATGACGCGGTGACGATGATGCAGGAAACCAAGACCACGATCTGCCAGATCGAACGGTTCGCCTGATTGCGACAGAGACTGAGATCAAGGGCAAGGAACGACCATGGCACGCATGAAATTCATCTGTGACGCCGAGCGATGCATCGAGTGCAATAGCTGCGTCACCGCCTGCAAGAACGAGCACGAAGTGCCGTGGGGCGTCAACCGGCGCCGCGTGGTGACCGTCAACGACGGCATCGTCGGCGCCGAGAAGTCCATCTCGGTGGCCTGCATGCACTGCTCGGACGCGCCCTGCATGGCGGTCTGCCCGGTCGACTGCTTCTACCGCACCGACGACGGCGTGGTGCTGCACGACAAGGACGTCTGCATCGGCTGCGGCTACTGCTCCTACGCCTGCCCGTTCGGCGCGCCCCAGTTCCCCAGCGCCGGGACTTTCGGCGTGCGCGGCAAGATGGACAAGTGCACCTTCTGCGCGGGCGGCCCGGAGAAAAACGGCAGTGAGGAAGAGTTTGAGAAGTACGGCCGCAACCGCCTGGCCGAAGGCAAGCTGCCGCTGTGCGCGGAAATGTGCTCGACCAAGGCCCTGCTGGGCGGCGACGGCGACGTGATCGCCGACATCCTGCGAAACCGCGTGATCAAGCGCGGCAAGGGCGGCGATGTGTTCGGCTGGGGGACGGCCTATGGCAACAAGGGCGCCGCGCAGGGAGCCCCGGCCGCGCCCGCGGCACCTGCGGCACCAGCCGCGTCCGGAGCGCAGCCATCATGACCCGCCTGCTCCTGATCCTGCTGGCCGCCGGCAGCACCGCGCTGGCCGCCTGCGGCGAACGCCCGCAGACAGCCACCGCGGCGCACAAGAAATCCGACGCGCCGGCCTACGAGGGCGCGCCGGGCGATCCCTTCGTGGCCAAGGGCTGGACGCCGGGCGACAAGACCAGCTGGCAGAACCAGATCCACGAGCGCAACCAGAACCAGAACGAATACAACCGCACGCCATGACCCCGGCGATGCGAACCCCGGCCGAGCCGATGGAGGGCATATGAAGCCGACGCTCAATCCTGGCTGGTTCCGCTATCTGGCGGGAGCGGCCTGCGCGCTGGCCTTGCTGGCGCCGCTCGGCGCGGCGCGGGCCCAGGCATCGGCGCCACAGGCCGTGCCCGCCACGCCTGCTGCTACCGTCCCTGCCGACGCGAACAATCCGGCCACGCATCCGGTCCAGCCCTTCGCGGGCATTGCGTCGGAGAACATCTTCGATGTGCCCAAGCGCGATATCGCCGCCGAGGCCCAGGCCCAGCAGGCGCGCACGCAGTCGCAGCCCGGCAATAACGCGCCGGTGTGGCGCGAGGTGAATTCCGACCAGGCGCACTACAGCAGCCTGCCCGCCAAGGAAGCCGGCGTGCTGATCCAGCGCACCGGCCAGAAGTGGCGGCTGTTCCGCAACGGCGTGATCACGGTCTGGGGCGGCTGGCTGATGGTGCTGGTGCCTGCCGCGATCCTGGCCTTCTTCTTGTGGCGCGGCGCCATTCCGCTCAAGACACCGCGCACCGGCCGCATGATCCAGCGCTTTACGCCGCCGGAGCGCGTGGTGCACTGGACCATGGCGATCGCCTTCGTGACGCTGGCGGTTTCGGGCATTGTCATGCTGTTCGGCAAGCATTTCCTGCTGCCGCTGATGGGCCACACCTTGTTCGGCTGGCTGACCTACCTGCTGAAGAACGTCCACAACATCGTCGGGCCGGTCTTCACGCTGGCAGTGATCGTCGGCTTTGTGATCTTCGTGCGCGACAACCTGCCCGCCCGCGAGGACTGGCAGTGGCTCGCCAAGCTGGGTGGGCTCGTTTCCGGCAAGCATGTGCCAAGCGGGCGCTTCAACGCCGGCGAAAAGGCATGGTTCTGGGGAGGGCTGGTGCTGTTCGGCCTGATCCTGTCCGTTTCCGGCTGGGTGCTCGACATGATCGTGCCTGGCATGGATTTCTACCGTGCCACCATGCAGATCGCCAATGTGATCCATGGCATCGCGGCGGTGCTGATGATGGCGATGGCCTGCGGCCATATCTACATGGGCACCATCGGCATGGAAGGCGCCTACCGCGCCATGCGCGACGGCTGGGTCGACGAAGCTTGGGCCAAGGAGCATCACGAACTCTGGTACGACGATATCAAGTCCGGCAAGATCCCGGCGCAGCGGGCGGCCGAGCCGCAGCCCGGCGAGCGTGCCGGTGGCCGGGCCAGCACCGGCGAAGCCTGAGCGAACGCGGCGCCGCGCCACAGAAACCGAGGAAGAGGAATCAGACCGATGAAACGCATCCTGCTGCTGCTCGCCCTCGCACTTGGCGGCACGGGCGCCCTGGCCAAGCTGCCGCCCCCTACCGAAGCGCAAAAGCTCAAGGCCGACGAGGCCAAGGCACGTGCAGCCTGGGCCGACAAGGTGGCTGCCTACCAACTCTGCCGTTCACAAGACAAGACGGCTGCGTACTATTTCAACGATATGAAGGCCAAGGGCAAGGAAGTGCCGGCCGCCGCGGCGGCTCCGCCGTGTGCCGATCCAGGCCCATTTGTGGCAGCTGCGCCTGCCACCGGCGCAGCTGCGACGTCCGCCGGCGGCCCGTCCACCGCCCCTGTCGCGGCACCTTCGGATCACAAACCGGCCGCAGCGCCGGGTACCGGAGCGGTACAATCGCCCCGGACATCACCGTGAGAGGAGGTTCGGCATGAAGCATGTACGCGTACTTTTCGGCCTGGCGGTAGCGGGAACCCTGGCAGGCGGCCTGGCCGGCTGCGCCGGTACGGGAATGGGAGGCGATTCGGACACCGCCGTCGCCGCGCTGGCGTCCAAGAGCGGCACCGCGACGCAGGGCAACGTGACATTCACCCAGCGCGGCAACACGGTGCTGGTCAAAGCCGATGTGACGGGCCTGCCACCCAATACCGAGCATGGTTTCCACGTGCACGAGAAGGGCGACTGCTCCACGCCCGACGCCATGAGCGCCGGCGGTCACTTCAACCCGACGGCCAAGCCGCACGGATCGATGTCGATGCCCGACCATCATGCCGGCGATATCAACAACCTCAAGGCCGACGCCAGCGGGCGCGCCCAGGCCAGCTTCGAGCTGGCCGACGTGACCGTGGCCCCCGGCCCGAACAGCGTGGTGGGCCGCGCAGTGGTCGTGCACAAGGACCCGGACGACTATAAGACCCAGCCCACCGGCAACTCCGGCGGCCGCATCGCCTGCGGCGTGATCGCCAAGTCCTGACGGACGGGGCAGGGCAGCGCCGCCCGGTCGCGCTGCCCATCCATTTTTCCCCTACCCATGCCCCTGCGCCCCGAACTGACCCATGCCAGCGTTCCCCTGATCGAAGAAGTCGAGGTGGTCGATGAGCAGGGGCGCGTGCGGCCGGCCTTCCTGCCGGGCGAGCGTCCGCTCACGGTCTACCTGGACAAGCGGGAGCTGGTGACGCTGATGACGCTGGGCGGCGCGCCCGAGGCGCTGGTGCTGGGCTACCTGCGCAACCAGCGCCTGGTCGAGTCGATCGAGGATATCGCCGCGATCCAGGTCGACTGGGAAACCGAATCCGCCGCCGTCACGACCCGCACGGGCGTGGACCGCATCGAGGAGCGCACCTCCCGCCGCGTGGTGACCACCGGCTGCGGCCAGGGCACGGTGTTCGGCTCGCTGCTGGACGAGGTCGACAACATCCGCTTGCCGGACGACGCCACCCTGGACCAGGAAACGCTCTACAGCATCGTCGATACCATCCGGCTGCAGCAGTCGGTCTACAAGCAGGCTGGCTCGGTGCATGGCTGTGCGCTGTTCCGCGGGCGCGAGCTGCTGATGTTCATCGAGGACGTGGGCCGGCACAACGCCGTGGATGCCATCGCCGGCCTGATGTGGCTGGAGGATATGAGTGGCGCCGACAAGGTTTTCTACACCACCGGCCGGCTGACCTCCGAGATGGTCATCAAGGGTGCCCAGATGGGCATTCCCTTCCTGCTGTCGCGCTCGGGCGTGACCCAGATGGGCTACCAGATGGCCCAGCGCGTCAATCTGGCCCTGTTCGCGCGGTGCACCGGACGCCATTTCCTGCTCTATACCGGCCGCGAGCGCTTCCGGCACCAGTTGCCGGAGCAGGCCACCGCCTGAGGCGGGGCTCCGGGCCGCCTGGCCCGGCCATGTGCCGGGGGGCGGGTGCTATTGCGGCGGGGGCGCCGGTTTTTGGTTGTACAATGCGGCCCATCGCAAGGCCCCGGCAGGTCCGGCGCGCCTGTGAGCAAATGCGAGCAGTGTTCCCGGTCAGTCCTGACCGCGCCCGAGCCTGCCCTCATTTGTTCATCCCGATACCCCTATGAGCATCAAATCCGATAAGTGGATCCGCCGCATGGCGGAACAGCATGGCATGATCGAGCCGTTCGAGCCCGGCCAGGTACGGGAGGAAGACGGCCGCAAGATCGTGTCGTACGGCACCTCGAGCTACGGCTACGATATCCGCTGCGCCGACGAATTCAAGATATTCACCAATATCAACAGCACCATCGTCGATCCCAAGAACTTCGACGAGAAGTCCTTTGTCGACTTCAAGGGCGATGTCTGCATCATCCCGCCGAACTCCTTCGCGCTGGCCCGCACGATGGAGTATTTCCGCATTCCGCGCAGCGTGCTGACCATCTGCCTGGGCAAGAGCACCTACGCGCGTTGCGGCATCATCGTCAACGTGACCCCGTTCGAACCGGAATGGGAAGGGTATGTGACGCTGGAGTTCTCCAACACCACGCCGCTACCCGCCAAGATCTACGCCGGCGAAGGCTGTGCGCAGGTGCTGTTCTTCGAAAGCGATGAGATCTGCGAGACTTCCTACCGCGATCGCGGCGGGAAGTACCAGGGTCAGCAGGGTGTCACACTGCCGAAAACCTGATCGCATACAATGCGCGCGTTGCGGCACGACCGGTAGCACAGCAGGGCGAGCCGGGCCGCGTGCGAAGCCTGAACGTCGAGCCACATGCCGACCCAGGGGGATGAGTCCCCGGGCCATGTGGCTCAAGTCCTTCTTGCCGTCCAAGGATGCCAAATGAAATTCCGCTTCCCCGTCATCATCATCGATGAAGACTTCCGCTCCGAGAACATTTCCGGCTCGGGCATTCGCGCGCTGGCGCAGGCCATCGAGCAAGAAGGCATGGAGGTGATGGGCCTGACCAGCTATGGCGACCTGACCTCGTTCGCGCAGCAGTCTAGCCGTGCCTCCTCGTTCATCGTGTCGATCGACGACGATGAGTTCGTCAGCGAGGACGACCGGCCCGAAGCCGCGGCCATCGAGAAACTGCGCGCCTTCGTCAACGAAGTGCGCCGCCGCAATACCGACCTGCCCATTTTCCTGTACGGCGAGACCCGTACCTCGCGGCATATCCCCAACGATATCCTGCGCGAGCTGCACGGCTTCATCCACATGTTCGAGGACACGCCGGAATTCGTCGCGCGCCACATCATCCGCGAAGCCAGGGTCTATCTGGATTCGCTGGCGCCGCCGTTCTTCAAGGCGCTGATCGCCTACGCGCAGGACAGCTCCTACTCGTGGCACTGCCCGGGGCACTCCGGCGGCGTGGCGTTCCTGAAGAGCCCGGTCGGCCAGGTGTTCCACCAGTTCTTCGGCGAGAACATGCTGCGCGCCGACGTCTGCAACGCGGTGGACGAACTCGGCCAGTTGCTTGACCACACCGGCCCGGTGGCGGCCTCGGAGCGCAATGCCGCGCGCATCTTCAACTCCGACCACATGTATTTCGTCACCAACGGCACGTCCACCTCGAACAAGATGGTGTGGCATGCCAACGTGGCGCCGGGCGACATCGTGGTGGTGGACCGCAACTGCCACAAGTCAATCCTGCACGCGATCATGATGACGGGCGCGATTCCCGTGTTCCTGATGCCCACGCGCAATCACTACGGCATCATCGGCCCGATCCCGAAGAGCGAGTTCGATCCCGAGACCATCCGCCGCAAGATTGCCGCGCACCCGTTCGCCAGCCAGGCCAAGAATCAGAAGCCGCGCATCCTGACCATCACCCAGGGTACCTACGACGGCGTGCTTTACAACGCCGAGCAGATCAAGGAGATGCTGGCCACCGAGATCGACACGCTGCATTTCGATGAAGCCTGGCTGCCGCACGCGGCATTCCACGATTTCTATCACAACATGCACGCGATCGGCAAAGACCGCCCGCGCAGCAAGGACGCGCTGGTCTTTGCCACGCAATCCACGCACAAGCTGCTGGCCGGCCTGTCGCAGGCCTCGCAGATCCTCGTGCAGGATTCGGACACGCGCAAGCTGGACCGCTACCGGTTCAACGAGGCGTACCTGATGCACACGTCCACCAGCCCGCAGTACTCGATCATCGCCTCGTGCGACGTGGCGGCGGCGATGATGGAAGCCCCGGGCGGCACCGCGCTGGTGGAGGAAAGCATCCAGGAAGCGATGGACTTCCGCCGCGCCATGCGCAAGGTGGAAGGCGACTACGATGCCGGCAACAACGGCGACTGGTGGTTCAAGGTGTGGGGCCCCGAGGCGCTGGTCGAGGACGACATCGGCGACCGCGAAGACTGGATGCTCAAGGCCAACGAACGCTGGCACGGCTTTGGCGACCTGGCCGATGGCTTCAACCTGCTCGACCCGATCAAGGCCACCATCATCACCCCGGGCCTGGACGTGGACGGCGAGTTCAGCGATCGCGGCATTCCGGCGGCCATCGTCACCAAGTACCTGGCCGAGCACGGCATCATCATCGAGAAGACCGGGCTGTACTCGTTCTTCATCATGTTCACCATCGGCATCACCAAGGGCCGCTGGAACTCGCTGGTGACGGAGCTGCAGCAGTTCAAGGACGACTACGACCAGAACCAGCCGCTGTGGCGCGTGCTGCCGGAATTCGTCGGCAAGCATCCGCAGTATGAGAAGCTCGGCCTGCGCGACCTGTGCGACGCCATCCACAGCGTCTACAAGGCCAACGACGTGGCACGCGTGACCACCGAGATGTACCTGTCGGATATGGAACCGGCGATGAAGCCTTCGGACGCCTGGGCCATGATGGCCCACCGCGAGATCGAACGCGTGGTGGTAGACGAACTGGAAGGCCGCGTCACCGCCATCCTGCTCACGCCGTACCCGCCGGGCATCCCGCTGCTGATCCCGGGCGAACGCTTCAACCGCATCATCGTGCAGTACCTGAAGTTCGCGCGCGACTTCAACAAGCTGTTCCCCGGCTTCGAAACCGATATCCACGGCCTGGTCGAGGAAGAGGTCGAAGGCGGCGGCAAGGCGTACTTCGTGGATTGCGTGAAGTAAGGCAAGCCTATGGGAAAAAGGGGCCTCGCATGCGAGGCCCCTTTTTCATTGCTTTCCCGGCCCCGGCGGGCGGGCCGGCGCCAGTCGCAAGATTGCGATAGAGTTGCGCTCTGTGTCCTGCCTCATGCCCTGCGGCAATGGCTGGCATTGGACGTATCCAAGCAACTTCGACGGAGTGGAAATGGCTTCAGCACGCGCGGTGGAATTGACTGAGTTCGGCGGTCCGGAAGTGATGCGCCTGGTGACATCGGTGCTGCCAGCGCCGGCGGCCGGCCAGGTGCAACTGCGCCAGACCGCGATCGGTTTCAACTACATCGACATCTACCAGCGTGCGGGCAAGTATCCCTTGCCGTCGCCCACGGGGCTGGGCCATGAAGCCGCCGGCGTGGTCGAGGCCGTGGGCGAGGGCGTGACCGGCCTGCGCGAAGGTGACCGCGTGGTCTACATGCATGCCGGCATCGGCGCCTATGCCGACCGGCGCAACGTGCCGGCCGACAAGCTGGTCAAGCTGCCCGACGGCATTGACGACGTCACGGCGGCGGCAGTCTTCTTCAAGGCAATGACCGCGCAATACCTCGTCAGGAAGACGCATCGCGTGGCGGCCGGCGACATCGTGCTGGTGCATGCCGCCGCGGGTGGCGTGGGGCAGATTCTCAGCAGCTGGGCCAAGGCGCTCGGCGCCACGGTGATCGGAACCGCCGGCTCGCCGGCAAAATGCGAAGTCGCGCTGGCGGCAGGGTGCGATTTCGCCATCGACTATTCGCAGCCGGACTGGCTGCGCCAGGTGATCGACGCCAGCGGCGGGCGCAAGGCGCGCGTGGTCTACGACTCCGTGGGCAAGCACACCTTCGTGGGTTCGCTGGACTGCGCGGCGCCATTCGGACTGGTGGCGCTGTATGGCGCGGCCTCGGGGCCGGCGCCGGCCATCGAGCCCGAACTGCTCAACAAGAAGGGCTGCCTGTTCCTGACGCGGCCGTCGGTGTTCCCGCACAACGCCGACGCGCAGACCTTCCGCGCCAACGCGGCGGACGTATTCCAGGCCATCGGGCAGGGTGCGATCCGGGCAGCCGTCGGCGCGCGGTATCCGCTCGGGCAGGTGGCCGAAGCGCACCGTGCAGCGGAGGCGCGCGCTACCACCGGCGCTATCGTGTTGTTGCCCTGAGATTCGTGTCACGGCAAACAAGAAGGCCCCGACTCGCGGGGCCTTCTTGCTGCCGGCGGCCACGGCCGCCGGCGATTCCACTGCTATTTTTTCTTGTCGAACTCGAACTGCGGCGCAGTGGGCTCGCTCTCGGCCGGTGCCGCCGGCAACTCCAGCGTGCCACTGCCAGGACTGCTGGCAGGCAATGGCGCCGAGGCTGGCCCGCTACTCTCGCCGCCCAGCGGGATCGTGACCTCCGCCGCGTTCGTATGGTGCAGCGACCCCTTGTCGAGGAACATCGTCACCATGCCCGGCCAGAACATCACCAGCGCCACCATGATCATCTGCAGGCCGACCCAGGGCAGCGCGCCCCAGTAGATGTCGGAGCTCTTCACTTCCTTGGGAGCGATGCCGCGCAGGTAGAACAGCGCGAAACCGAAGGGCGGGTGCATGAAGGAGGTCTGCATGTTCACGCACAGCATCACGCCGAACCACACCAGCGCCGCGGTGGCCGCCGCTTCCGGGTTGCCGCCCATCGAGTCGGCGACGACCGGGGCCAGTACCTTGACCGCAACCGGCGCCAGCATCGGCACCACGATGAACGCGATCTCGAAGAAGTCCAGGAAGAAGGCCAGGAAGAAGATGAACAGGTTGACCACCAGCAGGAAGCCGATCCAGCCACCGGGCAGCGAGGTGAACATATGCTCCACCCAGGCGCCGCCGTCCACGCCCTGGAACACCACGGAGAAGCAGGTGGAGCCGATCAGGATGAACACCACCATGGCCGTGATGCGCGCCGTGGACTGGTAGGCTTCGATGATCAGCCCGCGCAGTTCGCTGAGCTGGCCGGCACGCAGCAGCAGCCAGGCAATCACCAGGTAGACCACCGCCAGCGGGATGCGGAAGGCGTGCGAGCCAAAGGCGACGGTGCCGATGATGATGGCCACGCCGGTGGCGGCAAGGCCGATGCGGTAGATGGTGCGGTCGAGCTTGCCGAAACCGGGGTCGCGCAGCACCGCCAGCACCAGCGCGCCGACCGCGCCCATGGCGCCGGACTCGGTGGGCGTGGCAATGCCCAGCATGATGGTGCCCAGCACCAGGAAGATCAGCACCGCGCAGGGAATGATGCCGCGCAGGCATTTGCGCCACAGGGGCCAGCCGCGCAGCGTGCGTTCTTCCACCGGCACCGGCGGCAGCCAGTCGGGCTTGATGCGGGTCAGCACGAAGGTGTAGAGCGCGAACAGCGCGATCTGGATCACCGACGGGCCCCAGGCGCCAAGGTACATGCTGCCCACGTCGGCGCTGCCCATCGGGGTCTTGAGCTGGTCGGCCAGCACCACCAGCACCAGCGACGGCGGCACCAGCTGCGTGATGGTGCCCGACGCCGCCAGCACGCCGGTGGCGTACTTCATGTTGTAGCGGTAGCGCATCATCACCGGCAGCGAGATCATCGCCATGGCGATCACCTGGGCCGCCACGGTGCCGGTAATGGCACCGAGGATAAAGCCCACGATGATGACCGAGTAGCCCAGGCCGCCGCGCACCGGGCCGAACAACTGGCCCATGGAGTCGAGCATATCCTCGGCCAGCCCGCACTTCTCCAGGATCGCCCCCATGAAGGTGAAGAACGGGATCGCCAGCAGCAGCTCGTTGGCCAGCACGCTGCCGAATACGCGGCTCGGCACCGCCTGCAGGAAGCTGACCGGGAAATAGCCAAACTGGATGGACAGGATGCCGAAGGCAAGACCCACGGCCGACAGCGAAAATGCGACCGGGAAACCGATCAGCATGAATACCACCAGGCCGCCGAACATCAGCGGCGGCATATATTCCAATGGAATCATTGCACCGGCCTCTCGTATTTCGATTCGATGCGCACCAGGCCCTTGAGGGCGGCAACGCGCTTGATCAGCTCGGATACGCCCTGCAAGGCAAGCAGGCCGAAGCCGAGGGGCACCACCAGCTTGATCGGGTAACGCGGCAGGCCGCCGGAATTACCGGATTGCTCGAGGATGCGCCACGAGGGCAGGAACAGCGATTCCCAGGACAGCCACATGAACAGCACGCAGGAAGGCAGCAGGAAGAAAATAATGCCGAAGATATCGATCCAGTGTTGCGCGCGCTCCGATACGTTGCCGTAGATCAGGTCCACGCGCACGTGCTCGTTGCGCTGGAAGGTATAGGAGGCGCCGAACATCACCGCGATGGCGAACATATACCACTGCAGTTCAAGCGGCCAGTTGTCACTAAGGTTGAAGCCGTAACGCAGCAGGGCGTTGCCCGCGCTGATCAGGCACGACAGCAGGATCATGATGTTTGCAAGCCTGCCCGTGTGCTGATTCAACCTGTCGATCTGTCGTGACAGACCAAGCAAGTAATACATGGGTTGTCTCCCCTGTTTTTGCGGCGATTAGTTTATCTGTAACAATATGCTTCGGCGCTTGGGGCTAATACCTACCGCATTGCGCAAAAATCGAACCGGATAAAAAAAAAGCCGCCGGGCATGCGCCCTGGCGGCATTTT
The DNA here is from genome assembly GCF_057814235.1 of Cupriavidus sp. F041. Taxonomy (NCBI): domain Bacteria; kingdom Pseudomonadati; phylum Pseudomonadota; class Betaproteobacteria; order Burkholderiales; family Burkholderiaceae; genus Cupriavidus; species Cupriavidus sp. F041. Next base: position 3,192,083 of record NZ_JBVASY010000002.1, on the reverse strand, counting down.
TTCAAAGCATTACTTACGTGAAACGTACATCGGCATGCTGCGCTGCAGTGTTGCCGGCGCGTCCGCTTAAAGCGTCGCGCGTGCAGCGGCAATGGCTGCGCGAACCTGCGCCGGCGCGGTGCCGCCGATGTGGTTGCGTGCGGCGACCGAGCCTTCCAGCGTCAGCACCTCGTGCACGTCGTCGCCGATCAGCGCCGCCTTGTCGCCCAGGCCGGTGACTTCGCGCAGTTCGGCCACGGTAAGGTCGGCCAGGTCGCAGCGGCGGTCGTCGCAGGCGCGCACCGCGTGGGCCACGGCTTCGTGGGCATCGCGGAAGGGCAGGCCGCGCTTGACCAGGTAGTCGGCCAGGTCCGTGGCGGTGGCGTAGCCCTGCAGCGCGGCGGCGCGCATGGCTTCCGGCTTGACGGAGATGCCTGGCACCATGTCGGCGAAGATGCGCAGCGTGTCGGCCACGGTGTCTACCGTGTCGAACAGCGGCTCCTTGTCTTCCTGGTTGTCCTTGTTGTAGGCCAGGGGCTGGCCTTTCATCAGGGTCAGCAGGCCGATCAGGTGGCCGTTGACGCGCCCGGTCTTGCCGCGCGCCAGCTCGGGCACGTCCGGGTTCTTCTTCTGCGGCATGATCGAGCTGCCGGTGCAGAAGCGGTCGGCGATGTCGATAAAGCCCACGCGCGGGCTCATCCAGATCACCAGTTCCTCGGAGAAGCGCGAGATGTGGGTCATCACCAGCGCGGCGGCGGCGCAGAACTCGATGGCGAAGTCGCGGTCGGAGACGGCGTCCAGCGAGTTGCGGCATACGCCGTCGAAACCGAGCTGCTGCGCGACGAATTCACGGTCGATCGGGTAGCTGGTGCCGGCCAGCGCGGCGGCGCCCAGCGGCAGGCGGTTGACGCGGCGGCGGCAGTCGGCCATGCGCTCTGCGTCGCGCGTGAACATTTCCACGTAAGCCAGCAGATGGTGGCCGAAGGTGACCGGCTGGGCCACCTGCAGGTGGGTGAAGCCCGGCAGGATGGTGTCGGCGTTCTTCTCGGCCAGGTCTAGCAGCGCGCCGCGCAGCGCGCCCAGCAGGCCGATGATGGTATCGATTTCGCTGCGCAGCCACAGGCGGATATCGGTGGCGACCTGGTCGTTGCGCGAGCGGCCGGTGTGCAGGCGCTTGCCGGCGTCGCCGACCAGGGCGGTCAGGCGCGCTTCGATATTCAGGTGGACGTCTTCCAGGTCGAGCTTCCACTCGAAGTTGCCCGCCTCGATCTCGCCGCGGATCTGCGTCATGCCGCGCTCGATCTCGGCGCGGTCGGCTTCGGCGATGATCCCTTGCTTGGCCAGCATGGCGGCGTGCGCCAGCGAGCCCTGGATATCGAACAGGGCCAGGCGCTTGTCGAAGAACACCGAAGCGGTGTAGCGCTTCACCAGGTCGGACATCGGTTCGGAGAAGCGGGCGGACCAGGCTTCGCCTTTCTTGGCAAGTTGGGAGGTCATGGGCGGTAAGGCTGGGTTGGCTCGCAAGCCGGCGGCGGGCCGCGGGGCAAACGAGAAAAATCGGCGAAACCGGGATTATATCGCTGCCGGGCATCTCCCAGCCTTGCCTAAAGCGTGTTGTCGATGATGCGGCCCTTGAACACCACAGGCCCGGTCGGCCCGTTGGGGTCGGGGGAGCCGCCCGGCGGCTCCACGCTGATAGCCAGCGCCGGCACCTTGCCGATCGCCTGCGCCACCGCGAGGCGCAATTGCCGCTGGTGTCCGAGCACGCCGAGGGATTGCGGCTTGCCGCCGTCCGGCAAGGCCCAGAGCTGCAATACCTGCTCGTCGCTCAGCGGCAGGTGATCCAGGCGGCGCAAGGTCAGCGAATGCGAGCGTGCATCCCACGTCACAAGCACGGCGGCTTCGGCGCGGTCGTCGTTCAGCACGGCCACGGCATTGACCAGGGGGCGTGGTATCCAGCTGGCGCGCCATGCGCATATTGAGCCCGATCGCCACCGCAGCCACGGCAGCCGTCGCCAGGGTGACGCCGCGCCAGAAGCCTGGCACGTTCCACAGGCGCCGCCACCAGTGCTCCGGTACGCCAGCCTTGGCGGCCGCGTCGGGCATGGGCTGCCAGCCCAGCCGCTGCTCGATGCCGCACCATACCTTGTCGACCGGCTCGGCGGCGGGCTGCAGTTCCGCGATGCCGGACAGCCGCGCTTGCCAGTGCCCGATCGCGTCGCGGATGGCGGGCTCCTGCCGCGCCTGTTGCTCGAACCGGCGGCGCGCGCCGCCGCGCAACACGCCCAGCGCGTACTGCGCGGCGAGGCGGTCGATCAGGTCGGGGTGGCGGCTGAGATTCATGTCAGGCTTTCCAGGCACATGCGCAGGCGCTCCAGGCCGCGCCGTATCCATGACTTGATGGTGCCCAGCGGTACCTGCAACTGTTCGGACAGTTCGCTATGGCTCATGTCCTTCAGGTAGGCCAGCGAGATCGCCTGCCGCTGCGGCTGCTCCAGCCGTTGCAGGCACTGGTTCAGCGCCCGCGCTTCCTGGCTGGCGAGCGCCAGTTCGGCCGGGCCGGCCGCATCGTCGGCCAGCCACTCGCCCAGGCTGTCGTCCAGTTCCACGGTCTGGCTGGCGCGGGCCGCTGCCTGCCGGCGCAGGCAGTCCAGCGCCCGGTTGCGCACGATGGCCGTCATCCAGGTCATCGGGGCAGCCAGGTGCGGCCGGTAATCGCCGGCGTGATGCCAGATGCTGACGAAACTCTCTTGCACTACGTCCTCGGCCCAGTCATGTCTGTTGGTAATACGCAGCGCGAGGCCAAACAGTTTCGTGGCTGTCTGGTCGTAGAGCTGGCGCAGGGCTTGCCGGTCGCCCAATGCCGCGGCTTGCAGCAAGGCAGCGAGCCGGTCGGCATCGGCCGGCCTGGGGGCAAAGGACGCGTTGGCGGAGGAGGACACCGTTGGGGGATCCTTGGTGAAAACAGGCAAGTGACGTTTCCGGATTATAGGCACGGCTTGCCGCCGGCATGGCATCGATCGCACCGGTTGTTGCATCCGATCGCAATGCCAGTGCGTAGAAGTGAAAGGCGCCGGCATTTCAACGGATTGCCCTCGATAACGCAACGCAATCGAGGCGCCACCTCACCCCAACACAGGAGAACACCATGGAACGCATGCAGTCGATGACCAAGGCGGCGAAGCGCCAGGCTAGCGCGGACACGGATAGCCGCATCCTTGTTGCGCCGGATGCGCGCCGGCGCGGCCTGCTCAAAGTCCCAGGCCTATTTGCGCTTGGATCGCTGGCGGTGATGAGCCTGGGCGAGTCGATGCCCGCCTGGGCGCAGGCCCAGTCCGGCAGCACCAAGGACGATATCGCCATTCTGAATGTAGCCCTCGGGCTGGAATACCAGGCCATCGCGGCTTATCAGGTCGGCGCGGAGAGCGGCCTGCTGCAAAAGCCGGTGCTGGATACCGCGGTCAAGTTCCAGACGCACCACAAGGCGCACGCGCAAGTGCTGGCGGGCACCGTGTCCAAGCTGGGCGGCAGCCCGGTGATGGCGAAGAAGCCGGCCGAGTACAGCTTCCCGACCGACCAGCTCAAGACGCAGGCCGATGTGCTGCGCTTTGCCGCCGGGCTGGAAAAAGGTGCCACCGCGGCTTATCTGGGCGTGCTGCCAAATTTCCATAACCGCGAGCTGACCAAGGCCGCGGGCAGCATCCTGGGCGATGAGGCGATGCATTGGGCGGTGCTGCTGTCCGTGCTCGGCGAAGACCCGGTGCCGGGCGCGTTCGTTGGCTGAGCCGGAGGCGGGAGGTATGCGCCCGCTTGCCGCCTTGGCCGGGACACAAGCTGCTGTAAGGCAAGCCATGCTCTGCGCCGTCCGGCCTGCGGGCCGGACGGGTTCTCCCGCCGTGGTGCCAGCCACCATGGCGGGACTTTTTTGCAACGCCAGGGCGTTGCCTTGCTTCAGCCGCTGTTGCGCAGGCCTGCCGCTACCCCGTTGATGGTCAGGTGGATGCCGCGCCGCACGCGGATGTCGTCGCCATCCTTGCCTGAGCGGTAGCGCTTGAGCAATTCCACCTGCAAGTGGTTGAGCGGGTCCAGGTAGGCGAAGCGGTTCTTGATCGAGCGGGCCAGCAGCGGGTTGTCGGCCAGGCGCTCATGACGGCCGGTGATCAGCGCCAGCATCTCGCAGGTCAGGTGCCACTCGGCGCTGATGCGCGCGAACACGCTCTTGCGCAGCGCGGGATCCTCGCAAAGCTGCGCGTAGCGCGAGGCCACGGCCAGGTCGGTCTTGGCCAGCACCATGTCCATATTGGACAGCAGCGTGGAGAAGAACGGCCAGGTCTTGACCATGCGGCGCAGCGTGGCGACGGCCGCCTTGTGCGCCTTCTCGTCCGGCGCCTCGTCCAGCAGCGCCTTGACCGCGCTGCCGAAACCGTACCAGCCCGGCAGCAGCAGGCGGCACTGGCCCCAGGAAAAGCCCCAGGGAATCGCGCGCAGGTCTTCGATGCGGCGCTGCTTCTTGTCCATCAGCTTGCGCGAAGCCGGACGCGAACCCAGGTTCAGGTCGGCGATCTCGGTGATCGGCGTGGTGGCGAAGAAGTAGTCCTTGAAGCCCGGGGTCTCGTAGACGAGAGCGCGATAGGAGGTGAAAGCGCGATCGGAGAGCTGTTGCATCACCGCTTCGAACGTGACGAGGTCCTTGGGCGCGTTCTGCGTCGGCAGCAGGGAGGCTTCCAGGGTGGCAGCGATCACCGTTTCCAGGTTGCGCCGGCCGATCTCGGCGTTGGCGAACTTGCTGTTGATGATCTCGCCCTGCTCGGTCAGGCGGATCTGCCCGTTGACCGTGCCCGGCGGCTGCGACAGGATGGCCTGGTAGGTCGGGCCGCCGCCACGGCCGACGGTGCCGCCGCGGCCGTGGAACAGGCGCAGCTTGACGCGCCGCGCCTCGAACACCTGCACCAGCGCCAGCTCGGCCTTGTACAGCTCCCAGTTGGAGGTGAGGAAGCCGCCGTCCTTGTTGGAGTCGGAGTAGCCCAGCATCACTTCCTGCTCGCCGCCGTGATGGGCGATCACCGAGGCGAAGCCCGGCAACTCCAGCAGCGACTGCATGATGCCGGCGGCGTTGCGCAGATCCTCGATGGTCTCGAACAGCGGGATCACCATCAGTTCCGGGCGTGCCGGGTCGGTCTTGCTGCCCAGCGTGCCGCGCAGCATGCCGGCCTCCTTCTGCAGCAGCATCACTTCGACCAGGTCCGACAGCGTCTCGGTGTGCGAGATGATGTAGTTGCGGGCCACGCGCGCGCCGTAGCGGGCGCGTAGCTCGCGGGCCATGTTCAGGATGGCCAGCTCGCTGCGGGTCTGCTCGGAATAGGTATGCCAGGGCAGGGTCAGCAGGCGCGGCTGGCGCAGCTCGGCCAGCAGCAGTTCCAGCTTGCGCGCTTCCGTCAGGGCGGCATAGTTGGCCTCCACACCAGCGGCGGCGAACAGTTCCGTGATCACGGCCTCGTGCACGTCGGACACCTGGCGCATGTCGATCGACGCCAGGTGGAAGCCGAACACGGCGATGGCCTTGGCCAGCGCGTCGATGCGGGTGCGTGCCAGCGCCTCGCCGTGGTGGGCGCGCAGCGAGTCGATCACGACCTGCACGTCGGCGCCGAAGGACTGCGCGTCGGCATAGGGTGCGGCGTCGGCCACCGGGTGGCGAGGCGCGGCATGCCCGGTGACGGCCAGGCAGGTTGCCGCCAGGCGCGCATAGATGCCGATCAGGGCGCGCCGGTACGGCTCGTCGGCGCGGTGCTCGGAATGGTCGGGCGAGGCTTCGGCCAGCGCCAGCAGTTCCGGGCTCGCTTCCACCATCAGGCTCGACATCGACAGCTCCGCGCCCAGCACGTGGACTTCGTCCAGGTACCACTCCAGGATCAGCGCGGACTGCTTGCTGGCAGCCTGCTCCAGCGTGTCGGCGGTGACGTTGGGGTTGCCGTCGCGGTCGCCGCCGATCCACGAGCCCATCTGGAAGAAGGGCGCGAGCTGGGTCGAGGCGGCCGGCGCGGCCTTATTCTTGCGCGTGGCGGGGAACACCGCGGCGATGTCCTCTTCCAGTTCGCTCATCAACTGCGGGATGCCGCGCAGGAAGCAGGTACGGTAGTAGGACAGCGCGTTCTCGATCTCGTCAACCACCATCAGCCGCGTATTGCGCAGCATGCGGGTTTTGCCACAGCGTGGTGACGCGGGCGCGCAGCAGCGCGGTGTTGTGATCGCGCTCGCGCGCCGTCATCGGCAGATCGCGCTCGGACAGCAGGCGGGCGATCTCGCGCTCGGCGTCGAGAATACTCTTGCGCTGGACTTCGGTCGGGTGGGCGGTGAGCACCGGCACGATCAGCGCTTCGTCGAAGAACTTGCGCAACGTCTTGCCGGTCACGCCGGCCGCGTCGATGGCCTGCAGCGCGTGCGCCAGGCTGCCCGGCTGCGGCGGCGAACCGGCCAGTGCGTGCACGCGCCGGCGGCGGTTGTGGTGCTGGTCCTCGGCGATATTGGCCAGGTGCGAGAAATAGCTGAAGGCACGCACCACTGAGTTGGTCTGGTCGCGCGACAGGCGCTTGAGCAGGCGGTCCAGTTCGGCGCCGGCGGCGCGGTCGTTCTCGCGGCGGAAGCGCACGGCGGTCTGGCGGATGGTCTCGACCACCTCGAAGGCGGCGTCGCCTTCCTGCTCGCGTACGCACTCACCCAGCAAACGGCCCAGGAAGCGGATGTCCTCGCGCAGGGGTACGTCCTTGTCACTGGCGCGCCGCGCCGGGGTGCTTGCCGCAGGCTTCGCGACGGCGGCGCGCTTGCGGCTGGCGGTCTTGGCAGATGGAGTGGCTGGGGTACTTGCGGGAACCAAAGCGGAAGCTACTACGGTATCGGGGGCGTCTGCCCGGCTGGCGGTTGGCTTACGCCGGCCGGCGGGGCGCGCAGCTTGCTGCGTCATGCAATCTCCTGTCGTCTCTTATTTAATGTCTGCTGTCTATTGGCCCGGAGCCGCTTGGGGTGCGTGCTAACATTCGCGGATGCAAGCATCCGTCCCCCCGTCTTCCTCCAGCGCTGCGCCGCGCAAGCTAGTCATCGCCTCCCGCGAAAGCCGTCTGGCTATGTGGCAGGCCGAGCATGTGCGTGCTGCGTTGCAACAATACTATCCCGCGTGCGATGTGTCCATTCTCGGAATGACTACGCGCGGAGATCAGATTCTAGACCGTACCTTGTCCAAAGTCGGCGGCAAGGGCCTGTTTGTAAAGGAACTCGAGATCGCGATGGCCGAAGGCCGCGCCGACCTCGCCGTGCACTCCCTGAAAGATGTGCCGATGGAGTTACCTGAAGGCTTTGCCCTGGCTGCCATCATGGAACGCGAGGATCCGCGAGACGCGCTGGTTTCGGCCCGCTTCGGCTCGCTCGAAGACATGCCAGCAGGTACCGTGGTCGGCACTTCCAGCCTGCGCCGCGAGGCCGCGCTGCGCACCCGCTACCCGCATCTTGTGATCCAGCCGCTGCGTGGCAATCTCGACACCCGGCTCGGCAAGCTCGATCGCGGCGATTATGGCGCCATCATCCTGGCCGCCGCCGGCCTCAAGCGCCTGGGCCTGGGCGATCGCATCCGCGCCGTGCTCGATCCCGTCAGCTCGCTGCCGGCCGCGGGGCAGGGCGCGCTTGGCATCGAGATTCCGGCCGGCCGTCCTGAGCTGGCCGCCTGGCTGGCACCGCTCAACCATGCGCCCAGCGCGCTGGCCGTTACCGCCGAGCGCGCCGTGTCGCGCATGCTGGGCGGTTCCTGCCAGGTGCCATTGGCAGCCCACGCAAGCTGGGATGGCGCAACGCTGAAGATCGAGGCCTTCGTGGCGTTGCCCGACGGCAGCCGCAGCGTGCGGGCCCGGTCCGAAGCGGTGGTTGAGGGTGCCGATGCACCCCGCCAGGCGGAAGCGCTCGGCAAGGCCGTCGCCCAGGATCTGCTGGGACAAGGCGCAGCCGAGATCCTGGCGACGCTGGCGGATCCCGCCTCCCATCAAGCTCCTCCTGCCTGAGACCGGCCCATGCCCCGCCCGACCGTCGTTGTAACACGACCCGCCGGGCAGTCCCGGCACCTTACCGAGGCCTTGTCGGCCGCGGGCCTGGACGTGCTTGGCTTTCCCCTGCTGGCGATCGGCCCCGCGGCCGACGATGCGCCCTTGCGCGCGGCGCTGGCGCAACTGGCGAACTTTGCGCTGGTGGTCTTTGTCAGCCCCAATGCGGTGGCTTTCGCGCTTGACGCGCTGGCCCAGGTTCAGGACAACCCGGTAGCGCAATGGCCTGAATCCGTGCCGGTAGCCGTGGTCGGCCCGGCCAGCGTGGCCGCACTGGCCGAGCGTGGCATTGCCGCGCCTGCCTGCCGGGTGATCGCGCCCGCCGGCTGCACGACCGGCCATGAGGCCGACAACGGTGATGCCGCCAATGGTGGCGAAGGCGCCGAAGCCCGCTTCGATTCCGAGGCGCTGTGGCAGCAACTCGAGGCCCAGCTTGATGCCGGCGCCCTGCAAGGGCGCCAGGTCCTGATCATCCGTGGCAACGGGGGACGCGACTGGCTGGCCGAACGCCTGCGCAGCGCGGGCGCCGAGGTGCACGCGGTCGAGGCCTACCAGCGCTCCGTCCCCGCGCCCGGCAGCATGCAATGGCAGGCCGTGCGCGACGGCCTCAAGCCGGGCGCGCCGCCGCAGGCGTGGCTGCTGACCAGTTCCGAGGCGGTGCGCAATCTCGATGAAATGGCGCGCCAGGCGCTGAGCCCGCAAGAACTGGCTTGCCTGCGCCAGGTGCAGTGCATCGCGCCCCATGCGAGAATCGCCGAACAGGCCCAGGCCCTGGGGTTCTCGCACCTGCTGCGCGCGGCGCCGGGGGACGATGGCCTGCTGGCGGCTTGCCGCCAGTGGGCGCAGGCGCATGCCGGTCCGCCGGAGCCGATGCCTGCGCCACCGGTCGCCCCGGCGTCAGTCCCGGCCGTGGCACCGCCGCCGGTGCTTGCGCCGGACCCGCTAATCAATCCACCGCCCGCAACGTCAACGAAGGTCGATCGCGTGACGCAAGACAATACCGCTCCTCCCGCCTCCAGTCCGCCCCCCGCGGCTGGTGCCCCGCTGCCCGTCCGCGGCACGCCTCGCATCAACCCGTGGTGGGTGCTGCTGCTCCTGTTGATCCTCGCCATTGGTGGCGGGTTCTGGTGGTTGCAGCAGCGCGTCGACCACCTGACCCAGGAGCTGGCGCGGCGCCAGCAGAGCAACGATGCGCTGGTGCAGGAAACCCGCGTGCTGTCGCGCAATGCGCAGGAAACCGTGAAGGAGTTGCAGGCCAAGGTTGGCGCGCTGGACGGGCAGGTGGGCGAGGCGCGCGACAAGCAAGCCGCGCTGGAGCAGGTCTACCAGGACCTGATGCGCAACCGTGACGACTGGGAGATCGCGGAGATCCAGCAACTGCTGACCAACGCGGGCCAGCAACTGCAGCTGACAGGCAATGTGCAGGTCGCGCTGGCGGCGCTGCAAAGCGCCGATACGCGCCTGGCACGCACTGACAAGCCGCAATACAACCTGCTGCGCCGGGCCATCGCACGCGATGTGGCGCGCATGAAAGCCGTGCCGGATACCGACCTGACCGGCGCCGCCATCAAGCTCGACGAAGCCATCAACCAGATCGACACGCTGCCACTGCTGTCGAGCGAGCGCATGCTCGAGCGCAGCGAAGCCGATGCGCGCAAATCGGACGCAAAGGCAGAGGTGGCCGAAAAAGCGGAAAAAACCGATAAGGCCGATACGGCCGCAAAGGCAGCCACCGGCAAGGGCGCCAGGAATGCCGCCAAGGCCGAGCCGGCACTGGCCGGCAACACGGTCGGCAAATGGTTTGGCGGCCTGTGGACCAGCGTGCGCGACGAGCTGATGCAGGTTATCCGCATCCGGCGCGTGGACGATGCCCAGGCCTTGCTGCTGACCGGCGACCAGGGCTGGTTCCTGCGCGAGAACGTCAAGCTGCGCCTGCTCAATGCCCGGTTGGCGCTGCTGTCGCGCAACGAGCCGGTGTTCCGCAATGACCTTGCGGCCGCGCAAGCCATGCTGGGGCGCTATTTCGACACCAAGTCGCGCCGCGTGCAGGCCGCGCTGACCCTGCTCAAGCAGGCCCAGGCTGGTGCCGTCACGGTGCAGTTGCCGACCATGGCGGAAAGCCTCGGCGCGCTGCAGGCACTCAAGAAGGAGTAGCGCATGCGGCTTCTTTTCTGGGTGGCTATCCTGTTTGGCGGCGCGGTCGGGCTGGCGCTGTTCTCGCAATTCAACCAAAGCAACGTGGTCCTGTTCTACCCGCCTTACCGGGTCGAACTCTCGCTGAACCTGGCACTGGCGTTGCTGCTGCTGACGTTCTTCGTGGTCTGGACCATCCTCACCACCGTGCGGCACCTGTCCGAGATGCCGGCGCGCGCCGCCGCGTATCGCGAGCGCAGCCGCATGAACCGGGCGCAGGCCGCCTTGCGCGAGGCGATCGAGAACCTCTTCGCCGGCCGTTTCGCCCGCGCCGAACGCACCGCGCGTGAAGCCCAGGCCTGGCCCGAGCAGGCCCAGACCGCGGCGCTGATCGGCGCGCGCGCGGCACACCGCATGCAGGAAACCGAGCGGCGCGATGCCTGGATGGCGCAGGTGACCGATCCCGAGCGCGAACAGGCGCGGCTGGTGTCGATGGCCGAGTTGCTGGTCGACGCGCGCGATGCCGACGGCGCGCTGGAAACCATCGCCCAACTGCAGGCGCAGGGCGCGCGCCAGATCCACGTGCAGCGTATCGCGCTGCGGGCCCACCAGCACCTGAAGAACTGGACCGAAGTCCTGCGCCTGGCGCGCTCGCTGGAAAAGCGCAATGCGCTGCATCCGGTGCTGGCGCTGCGTCTCAAACAGATGGCCTGCGAAGCCCTGCTGGAAGAGCGCCGCCACGACGGCGACGCGCTGCATGACTTCTGGCGCTCGCTATCGACCGACGAACGGCGCGCGGCCCGCATCGCCGAACCCGCGGCGCGCTATTTCGCCGCGCTGGGCCGGCAGGATGAGGCGCGCAAGATTGTCGAGGATGCGCTCAAGGTCAACTGGGATAGCCGGCTGGTATTGCGCTATGCGGAGTGCGCCGAGCCGGGACGTGCGCTGCCGCAGATCCAGCAGGCGGAGAAATGGCTGGCGCAGCATCCGGTTGATGCGGACCTTTACTTCACGCTGGGTGTGCTTTGCCTTGGAGAGAAGCTGTGGGGCAAGGCGCAGTCGAGTTTTGAGCGGGCGTTGCGCTATGCGGATGTGGACTCGCAGCGCAGGCTGCGGGTTCGGGCGCATCTGGCGCTGGCCAAGATGTTTGAGGAAACCGAGCGGCCCGACGAGGCGCAGAAGCACTATCGGGAGAGTGCGATTCTGGCGGCGTGAGGGTTTGGTTGAGGGGGCTCCCCTCTCCCCCTGAGGGGAGAGCTGCGTCTCGGGTTTTTCAGGCCGTCCCAATCCCGGCCTTCTCCTTCACCACCGCATACCGCGCCAATGTCTCCTTCCGGGCAACGTCATGCTGGACGATGGGCCGCGGGTAGTGTTCCCCGAGCCTGATTCCGGCCGCCAGCAGCACGTCCTCCGAAGCCGTCCACGGCGCATGTATGTACTTGTCCGGCAACCGCGCCAGTTGCGGCAGGTACTTCCGGATAAACCGTCCCTGCGGATCGAACTTTTCCGATTGCGTGGTCGGGTTGAAGATCCGGAAGTAGGGCTGGGCATCGCAGCCCGTGGACGCGGCCCACTGCCAGCCGCCATTGTTTGCCGAGAAATCGAAGTCGTTCAGCTGGTCGGCAAAGTACTGCTCCCCCCGCCGCCAGTCCACGCCCAGATCCTTGACCAGGAAACTCGCCACCACCATCCGCAGCCGGTTGTGCATGTAACCGCTTTGCCGGATCTGCAGCATGGCCGCGTCCACCAGCGGATAGCCGGTCCGCGCGTCACACCAGGCCTGGAAATAGCGCTCGCCGGTCTCGCCGCCGAGCCAGCGGATGGTGTCGTAGCCGGCGTGGAAGGCATGGCCCCCGGCAACGCGCGGATGGTGGTGCAGGATCATGAAATAGAAATCCCGCCAGATCAGTTCCGATAGCCAGGTAGCGGCGCCCGCGCTTTCCGCGCCGCCGCGCAGCATGGCGGCGTGGGCGGCGCGGGCCAGCGTGCGGATCGACAGGGTGCCAAAGCGCAGGTGGACCGACAGGTAGCTCGGGCCGCGCAGGGCGGGGAAGTCGCGCCGGTGCGCGTAGTCGCCCATGCGGCAGGAGAACTCGTCGAATAGCGCGTGGGCGCCGGGGCTGCCGGCGGGCATGGCGATCTCGGCGAGGTTGGAGGGAGCGAATCCCAGAGACGCCAGTGCAGGCAGCGGCCGCGTATACGGCCGGGGTACGGGAGCCAGCGTTTTCAGATACGGCCCGACCGGATAGGGCTTGAGGTCGAACGGCAGCAGCGCCTTGAGCCAGGCGTTCTTATAGGGCGTGAATACCGAGAATGGCTTGCCCTGGCCGGTCAGGATCTCATCCCGCTCGAAGATCACCTGGTCCTTGAAGGTAAAGAAGGCGCAGGACTGGTCCGCGAGCGTTTGCCGCACCTCGGCATCGCGGGCCTGCGCGGCGGGTTCGTAGTCATGGTTGGCGAACACGGCTTCGGCGCCCAGTTCGGCGGCCAGCGCGGGAACGGCCTTGCGCGCGTGGTCGTGCAGCACGATCAGGCCACCGCCGGCGGCGCGCAGGGCGGCATCGAGGGGTGCCAGCGAGGCGAGAATGAATGCCACCCGACGGTCGGCGGCCAGGTCGCGTGCCAGCAGCGGATCCAGGATCTCGCGGTCGAATACGAACAAGCACCATACCTGGCGGCAGTGCTTGAGGGCATAATGCAGCGCCGCGTGATCGTCGGCGCGCAGGTCGCGCCGGAACCAGGCCAGCCCGCGCGCGAACCGCCGGCCGATCCGGTAGGGCTGGCGCATATCGGCGGTGGGCGAGGGCAAGATCGGACGCTCCGGAAACGGGCAGAAGAAGCCTGTTACCCTACCATACCGGCAGGGGGGCGCCGCACCGCGGACAGCCCCCGGCAAGCCGGGCAGAGGCGCGGCTCCGGCGGCGCCGCACCAGTAATCCAGAATTCAGATATCAAGAAGCAAGCCATGGCCATGACACTCGACCGCATCCTTCAATCCCAGGGCTTCGGGACCCGCCGCTATTGCGGCGACCTGATCGGCGCCGGCCTGGTGGAGGTCGACGGCGTCCTGTGCGAGGATCCCGGCGCAAAGTTCGAAGTCGACGGACTGCGCCTGACCGTGGACGGCGAGGAGTGGATCGGCCACACCAAGGCCTACCTGCTGCTGAACAAGCCGGTGGGCTACGAATGCTCGCAACGGCCGCGGCACCATCCCAGCGTGTACAACCTGCTGCCCGTGCCGCTGCGCCAGCGCGAGGTGCAGGCGGTGGGGCGGCTGGACCAGGACACCACCGGCCTGCTGCTGCTGTCGGACGACGGCCAGTTCATCCATGCCCAGACTTCGCCCAAGAAGAAGGTACCCAAGGTCTACGAGGTGACAACAGCCGAGCCGGTCACCCAGGCGCAGGTCGATGCCCTGCTGGCGGGCGTGAAGCTGGACGACGAACCCGTGTCGATCGCTGCCTCCGCCTGCGAGGCCACCGGCGAGCGCAGCCTGCGCCTCAGCCTGACCGAAGGCAAATACCATCAGGTCAAGCGGATGGTGGCCGCGGCCGGCAACCATGTGGAAGCCCTGCACCGCAGCGCCATCGGCGGGCTCGTGCTGGAGCCGACGCTGGCGCTGGGCGAGTGGCGCTGGCTCACGCCGGAAGACCTGGCCGCGCTCACGCGCAAAGAGTAGGGAAGAGGGCCGGCAGGAAAGCGCACCGGGAAGCGTCGGGATGCTGCAATGCGGCATTCGCGAATCTTTTCCGGAAGGATGGCAACGATTTGATAAAATGCAGGGATGGCGACGCTGGAAGCCCCAATCAATCTCACCAATCAGTTCCTGATTGCCATGCCCGGCATGGCAGACCCGACTTTTTCGGGTTCCGTCGTCTACTTGTGCGAGCACAATGACCGCGGCGCGCTGGGCCTGGTGATCAATCGGCCTATCGACATCGATATGGCCACCTTGTTCGACAAGATCGACCTCAAGCTGGAGATCCAGCCGGTGGCGCAGCAGCCCGTCTACTTCGGCGGGCCGGTGCAGACCGAGCGGGGCTTCGTGCTGCACGATCCGGTCGGCATCTACGTCTCGTCCCTGGCCGTGCCGGGCGGACTGGAGATGACCACCTCAAAGGACGTGCTGGAGGCCGTGGCCAACGGCAGCGGCCCGCACCGCTTCCTGCTCACGCTCGGCTATGCCGGCTGGGGCGCGGGGCAGCTCGAGGAAGAACTCAGCCGCAATGGCTGGCTGACTGTCCAGGCCGATCCCGAAATCATCTTCAGCGTGCCGCCCGAGGAACGCTTTGCCGCCGCCATCCGCCTGCTGGGCATCGATTTCACCATGCTCTCGGGCGAGGCCGGGCATGCCTGAGGCAGGGGCGGCGCCAGCGCCGCGCCCGCTGCCCACCGACGGCACCGTCCTGGCATTCGATTACGGCGAAAAAAAGATCGGCGTCGCGCTTGGCAACTTTGTCACGCGCGAGGCCCGTGCGCTTGTCATCATCCCCAACATCACAGTGGAAGGCCGCTTCGAGGCCGTGACCGCGCTCATCAAGGAATGGGCGCCGGTGCAACTGGTGGTGGGCATGCCTGTCAACCCGGACGGCACCGAGCAGCCATCGATGCGGCTCGCGCGCCGCTTCGGCAATCAGCTGCACGGCCGCTTCGGGCTGCCGGTGGAGTGGGTGGACGAGCGTTACACGTCGATCGCCGCCGAGATGGCCGGCGCCCGCAAGGGCGCGCTCGACGCCGAGGCCGCCAGCATCATCCTGCAACAGTACTTCGACCAGCATCCGCTATGACCCAGACTTCCTCTCCCGACGCCGAGGCGCTCTACCATGCGCTGCGTGACCAGGTGCAGGCCGCGCTGCCCGCCGCCGAACGCGCGCAATGGTCGGTAGCCGGCATCTACTCCGGCGGCGCCTGGATTGCCGAGCGGCTCGCCGCGGACCTGCAGCTGGCGGCCCACGGCGTCATCAACGTCGCCTTCCACCGCGACGACTATGCCAAGAAGGGCCTGCATAGCCAGGCCCAGCCGACCACGCTGCCCTTCGACGTGCAGGACCGCAAGATCCTGCTGATCGACGATGTGCTGGCCACCGGCCGCACCATCCGCGCCGCCGTCAACGAATTGTTCGACTATGGCCGCCCCGCGCGCGTGGCGCTGGCGGTGCTGGTCGATCGCGGCGGACGCGAACTGCCGGCGGCTGCCGATTTCGTCGCCGCGCACGTCGACCTGCCACCCGGTACCACGCTGGTCCTGTCGCACGAGGGTACCGGCGCGGACATGCGCTTTGCCTTTGCCAACGAGGCCACCGGCAACTAAGCCTGCCCAGCCAGACACGCGCCCCGCGCCCCGGTAACGGGGCGCCAGAACCGCACGCTCCAGACCAGTCAATCGCCACCGCCCGGCCCTTTCTACCTGCCATGATCAAGACGTTCCGCAACCCGCAACTGACCAAGAACGGCGAGCTCAAGCATTTGCTTTCGATCGAGGGCTTGTCGCGCGAGATGGTCGCGCACATCCTCGACACTGCCAGCCAGTTCGTCTCTCTGTCCGACTCGGACCGCGATGTGAAGAAGGTGCCGCTGTTGCGCGGCAAAAGCGTGTTCAACCTGTTCTTCGAGAACTCCACGCGCACCCGCACCACCTTCGAGATCGCCGCCAAGCGGCTATCGGCGGATGTGCTGAACCTGAACATCAACGCCTCGTCCACCAGCAAGGGCGAATCGCTGCTCGACACCATCAACAACCTGTCGGCGATGTCGGCCGACATGTTCGTGGTGCGCCACGCCAGTTCCGGCGCGCCCTACCTGATCGCCGAGCATGTCGCGCCGCATGTGCATGTCATCAACGCCGGCGACGGCCGTCACGCGCACCCCACGCAGGGGCTGCTCGACATGTACACCATCCGCCATTACAAGAAGGACTTCACCAACCTGACGGTCGCGATCGTGGGAGACATCCTGCACTCCCGCGTGGCGCGCTCCGACATCCATGCGCTGACCACGCTGGGCGTGCCTGAAGTGCGCGCCATCGGCCCGCGCACGCTGCTGCCCTCGGGGCTGGAGCAGATGGGTGTGCGCGTCTTCCACAATATGGAAGAGGGGCTCAAGGGCGTGGACGTGGTGATCATGCTGCGCCTGCAGAACGAGCGCATGAGCGGGGCGCTGCTGCCGTCGGCGCAGGAGTACTTCAAGGCCTACGGCCTGACGCCGGAGCGCCTGGCGCGGGCGAAGCCCGATGCCATCGTGATGCACCCCGGCCCGATGAACCGCGGCGTGGAGATCGACTCCGCCGTGGCGGACGGCCCGCAATCCGTGATCCTCAACCAGGTGACCTTCGGCATTGCGGTACGCATGGCCGTGATGGGCATCGTGGCCGGAAACCACGACTGATATCGCGACTGATAGCGCCCGGCCGACAAGGTCCAGGCAAGCCAGAACAACCGAATACAAGCCAAGCGACACGATATGAAGATCCACATCAAGGGCGGCCGCCTGATCGACCCGGCCGCGAACGTCGATGCGCAGCAAGACCTTTACATCGCCGCCGGCAAGGTCGTCGGCGTGGGCAGCGCGCCGGCGGACTTCAATGCCAACAAGACCATCGACGCGACCGGGCTGATCGTCTGCCCCGGTCTGGTCGACCTCTCCGCGCGCCTGCGCGAGCCCGGGTATGAGTACAAGGCCACACTGGAATCCGAAGTGGCGGCAGCCACCGCCGGCGGCGTGACCAGCCTGGTCTGCCCGCCCGACACCGACCCCGTGCTCGACGAGCCCGGCCTGGTCGAAATGCTCAAGTACCGCGCCCGCACGCTCAACCAGACCCACGTCTACCCGCTGGGCGCGCTGACGCTGGGCCTGAAGGGCGAGACGCTGACCGAGATGTCGCAACTGACCGAGGCCGGCTGCATCGGCTTCTCGCAGGCCGAGGCGCCGATCCGGAATACCCAGGTGCTGCTGCGCGCGCTGCAGTACGCGCAGACCTTCGGCTTCACGGTATGGCTGCGCCCGGAAGATCCCTACCTCGGGGGCGGCGTGGCCGCCAGCGGCGCGGTGGCATCGCGCCTGGGCCTGTCCGGCATGTCGGTGATTGCCGAGACGGTGCGCCTGCACACCATCTTCGAGCTGATGCGCAGCAGTGGCGCGCGCGTGCACCTGTGCAGGCTGTCTTCGGCTGCCGGCATCGAACTGGTGCGCCAGGCCAAGCGCGAAGGCCTCGCGGTGAGTTGCGACGTCAACATCCATCACGTGTCGCTGACCGACATGGATATCGGTTACTTCAACTCGCAGATGCGCTTCTCGCCGCCGCTGCGCAGCGCGCGTGATCGCGACGCCATCGTGGCAGGTCTTGCCGATGGCACCATCGACGCCCTGTGCTCGGACCACACCCCGGTGGACGACGATGAAAAACTGCTGCCCTTCGCCGAGGCCTCGCCCGGCGCCACCGGGCTGGAGTTGCTGCTGCCGCTGACGCTGCGCTGGGCCGAGGAACACAAGGTTCCGCTGTCCAAGGCGCTGGCGCGCATCACCGCCGAACCGGCCCGCGTGCTGGGCCTGGCGGCCGGCACGCTGAGCGCGGGCAGCGCGGCCGATATCTGCATCTTCCATCCCGAGCAGGAGTGGAAGGTCGAGCGGCGCGTGCTCAAGAGCCAGGGCAAGAATTCGCCGTGGCTGGGCTACGACATGCGTGGCCGCGTGCGCGCCACGCTGGTCGGCGGCCACGTCGTCTACGAACTGCACTGAGCGTCATGCCGGGCCGAGTGGACACGGGCAAGACGATTGACGCAGGCCCGCCGGCGGGGATTGCATGATCTGGCTACGGAAAGCCGCGTTGATCCTGCACCTGCTGCGCGGCATGGTCACCTGCGCCGTGCTGTTCCCGTGGCTGGGTGTCGAGTCGCGCCAGTGGCATATCCGGCGCTGGTCGCGCCGGCTGCTGGGGATCTGCGGGATCACGGTCGAGGTGCAGGGGCTGCAGCCTGGGCAGGCGCCGCCGCATGGCGCCATGGTGGTTTGCAACCACATTTCGTGGCTGGACATCTACGTCATCAACACCTGGCAGCCCGTGCGCTTCGTGGCCAAGTCGGAAATCCGCGACTGGCCCGTGATCGGCTGGCTGTGCGCGCAGACCGGCACCATCTTTATCGAACGTGCGCGCAAACGCGATGCGCACCGCGTGCTGCACGCCATTACCGACGTGATGCTGCAGGGCGACCTGGTTTGCGTGTTTCCCGAGGGGACGACCACGGATGGCGCCAGCGTGCTGCCGTTCCACGCCAACCTGATGCAGGCGCCGATCTCGGGTGGGCTGCCGGTGCAGCCGGTCGGGTTGGCCTACCTGGATGCCGCGACCGGCCAGCCGACCACAGCACCGGCGTATATCGGCGACCTGACCCTGCTGCAGACACTTGACGCCATCTTGCGGGCGCCGCCGATCATCGCCAGGCTGTGCTTCGCGCCAGCCCTGACCGCCACCAGCGCCAGCCGGCGCGAACTGGCTGAGGCCGCCCGGGAAGTGGTAACCCACCTGAGCCAGGGTGCGCAACAACATGCCGCCGAACTGGCGGGGCGGGTCAATGGCGGCGCCGGCAACGAACGTGCCTTCGGCGAAGTGGGTGAGGGGACGGGTTCACCCGAGCCGGCTGCCACGCCGTAAGCCAGCCCTTGCGCGGCCGCTGGGTCAGGCGAGCGGATCGCAGTATTGCGGACAGTCCACCTGGATCAGCGAGCGCTGCGCCGGATCCGTCGCCAGCCGCGCCGCTGTGAGCTTGCCGCCCCAGACGCAGCCCGTGTCCAGCGCCATGAGGTTGGGGCGCATCACCAGCCCAAGCGTGGACCAGTGTCCGCAAACCACGGTGGTGTCTTGGGTCAGGCGGCCGGGGACGTCGAACCAGGGCATATGGCCCGTCGGCGTGCCGCCGGGACCTTCCTTGCTCTTCAGGTCCATCACCCCGTCCGCGCTGCAGAAGCGCAGGCGGGTGAGGGCGTTGACCACGACGCGGTGACGTTCGATGCCGCGCAGGCCTGCATCCCATCGAACTGCCGCGTTCCCGAAGATGTCGGCCAGGAAAGCCTGCCAGTTGGGGCCGCGCAGCGCTTGCTCCACTTCCGCTGCCAGCTCCATGGTCTGCTCGGCCGTCCATTGGGGCAGTACGCCGGCGTGCACAAGCAGGAAACCGTTTTCAAGGATGGCCAATGGGCGGTGCCTTAGCCATGTGAGCAAATCATCGCAATCCGGGGCTTCAAGAATATCGTCCAGGGTGTCGCTGCGGCCGCGCTTGCGTACGCCGGCAGCCACGGCAAGCAGGTGGATATCATGATTGCCGAGCACGGATTCGGCGCGCTCGCCAAGCTGGCGGACCAGGCGCAGCGTGCGCGCCGAGGCCGGGCCGCGGTTGACCAGGTCGCCTACGAAGCGGAGCTGGCTGTCGGCCGGTAAGCGCTGGAAAAGGAGTTCGTCAAGCGAACCCGCGCAACCCTGGAGGTCGCCTACAGCAAAATGATGTGTATTGTTCACAAAAATAAATTGCCTGAATGATCACACACGTAAACTGGTTCGAATTGGCAACATTGTGCTGAAATTTCCGATGGGACGTTACAACAGGCTACAAAAAGATGCCTGTTCCGGGTAAGGCCCCGTCCCCGGTCGGATAGAATACCGCCACTTCTGCAGGTACTTAAGATCCCGCCGTCCCCACAATGGACCGAGGCGGGCGCTCGGCATTGGTCGGGTCCTCGAAAAATATCGATAGGCAGGGAGCACAACTTTTGTCTCATATTCTCGTTACGGGCGGTGCGGGGTTCATCGGCGCCAACTTCGTTCTGAACTGGTTCGGCACCGGGGCTACCGACGGCATTGTCAATGTCGACAAGCTCACCTACGCAGGCAACCGCAAGACGCTTGCCTCGCTGGACGGCGACGCTCGCCATGTCTTCTCGCAGACGGATATCTGCGACCGCGCCGCCCTGGACCAGTTGCTGACGACCTACAAGCCCCGTGCCGTGGTGCATTTTGCCGCCGAGAGCCATGTCGACCGCTCCATCCATGGTCCCGGCGAGTTCATCCAGACCAATATTGTCGGCACCTTCACCCTGCTCGAAGCCGTGCGCGCCTACTGGAGCGCGCTCGATGACGAAGCCAGGGCATCCTTCCGCTTCCTGCACGTCTCCACCGACGAGGTCTTCGGTTCCCTCGAAGCTAGCGATCCGCAATTCTCCGAGACTACGGCCTACGCGCCCAACAGCCCCTATTCGGCATCGAAGGCAGCATCCGACCATCTGGTACGGGCCTACCACCACACCTATGGCTTGCCGGTTCTCACCACAAACTGCTCCAACAACTACGGGCCCTATCATTTCCCCGAGAAGTTGATCCCGTTGATCATCGCCAATGCACTCGGCGGCAAGCCCTTGCCGGTTTATGGCGATGGCCTGAACGTGCGCGACTGGCTGTATGTGGGCGACCACTGCGCTGCCATCCGCGAAGTGCTGGCGCGAGGCCGCCTGGGTGAGACGTACAACGTGGGCGGCTGGAACGAGAAGACCAATCTCGACGTGGTCCACACCCTTTGCGACCTGCTCGACGAACTGCGCCCGAAGGCGGCCGGTTCCTACCGGGATCAGATCACGTTCGTCAAGGACCGTCCTGGTCATGACCGCCGCTATGCCATTGATGCGCGCAAACTGGAGCGCGAGCTTGGCTGGAAGCCGGCCGAGACTTTTGAGACCGGCATGCGCAAGACCGTGCAGTGGTATCTGGACAACCAGGGCTGGGTGCAAGATGTGATGTCCGGTGAATACCGGAACTGGGTGGCAAAGCAATATGCCGTATAAGGCGCAATATATTCCTACCCTTCTTGTAACAGGAAGCAACGGCCAGGTCGGATTCGAACTCCGCCGGAGCCTGGCGCCGCTTGGCAATGTGATCGCACTTGATCGTGCCGCTTGCGATCTCTCGCGTCCGGACACGCTACGCCAGCTGATTCGGCAGTACCGGCCCGATGTGATCGTCAATCCTGCCGCCTATACCGCGGTGGACAAGGCCGAGACGGACGCCGACGCCGCGTTTGCTGTCAATGGCGCCGCGGCCGGCGTGCTGGCCGAGGAGGCAAAGGCGCTTGGCAGCTTGCTGGTGCACTATTCAACCGACTACGTGTTCGATGGCCGCAAGGCGGGCCCCTATGTCGAACTGGATGCGGTCGACCCGCAATCCATCTACGGCAAGAGCAAGCTGGCCGGCGAGCAGGCTATCGCAGCGTCCGGTGCCACTGCGTTGGTGCTCCGCACCTGCTGGGTGGCGGGCGCCCATGGCGGCAACTTTGCCAAGACCATGCTCAAGCTGGGCCGCGAGCGCGATAGCCTGCGTGTGATTGCCGACCAGTTCGGCGCGCCGACCACGGCAGCGCTGATTGCCGACGTGACCGCGCAGATCATCGCCCGCCACTGGCTGGCGGGCGATCGCGCCGCCTTCCCGGCCGGCATCTATCACCTGGCGGCCGGCGGCGAAACCACCTGGCACGCCTATGCTACTGAAGTGTTGCGCTATGCGGCGTCCAAGGGCGTAGCATTAAAGGCGGATCCCGAGAGCATTGTGCCGATTCCGGCTAGCGAGTATCCACTACCAGCTCCTCGGCCTGCGAACTCGCGCCTTGACACGAGCAAGCTGCGCGAGACCTTCGACATCCATCTTCCGGATTGGCAGCAGGGAATACATTTCCTGCTCGACCAGATCCTTTCCTGATCTCAGCACCATGCGCAAAGGCATCATCCTGGCCGGGGGTTCCGGCACGCGGCTTTATCCGATCACACGCTCGGTCTCCAAGCAATTGCTGCCGGTGTACGACAAGCCGATGATCTACTATCCCTTGTCCACGCTCATGCTGGCAGGGATTCGTGACATCCTTGTGATCTCCACGCCGGACGATACGCCACGCTTCGCCGACATGCTCGGCGACGGCAGCAAATGGGGCATCAACCTCCAGTACGCGGTCCAGCCGTCGCCGGACGGCCTGGCGCAGGCCTTTATCATCGGCCGCGACTTTATCGGCAACGATCCCTCCACGCTGATCCTGGGCGATAACATCTTCCATGGCCACGACCTGGTGGGCCAGCTTGGCCGTGCCGGCAGCCAGGACGCGGGCGCCACAGTGTTCGCTTATCACGTGCACGATCCGGAGCGGTACGGCGTAGTCGAATTCGACGACAACTTCCGTGCGCTATCGCTCGAAGAAAAGCCGCTGAAGCCGCGTTCAAACTATGCCGTCACCGGGCTTTACTTTTATGATCGGCAGGTCTGCGACATCGCGGCCGATATCAAGCCGTCAGCCCGGGGTGAGCTCGAGATCACTGACGTCAACAAGCGCTATCTCGAAATGGCGCAGCTCGACGTGGAAATCATGGGCCGCGGCTATGCGTGGCTCGATACCGGCACGCATGACTCGCTGCTGGAAGCGGCCAGTTTCATCGCCACGCTGCAAAACCGGCAGGGCCTGATGGTCGCTTGTCCGGAAGAGATCGCGTATCGCAGCAAATGGATCGATGCCGAGCAGGTAGCGGCGCTGGCCAAGCCACTGTCCAAAAACGCTTATGGACAGTACCTGCAGCGCATTGTCTCGGAAACGATCAAGTAAGCAAGACCATGAACCTGACAGTCATCCCTACAGATATCCCTGAGGTGCTCATCCTCGAACCCAAAGTGTTCGGCGACGACCGAGGATTCTTTTTTGAAAGCTTCAATGCCAAGGCGTTTGAAGCCGCGACCGGGCTCAAGCGCGAGTTCGTGCAGGACAATCACTCGCGCTCCGCGCGCAATGTGCTGCGTGGGCTGCATTACCAGATCCAGCATCCGCAGGGCAAGCTGGTGCGCGTGGTGTCGGGCGAAGTGTTCGATGTGGTGGTTGACCTGCGCCGCGGCTCGCCCACTTTTGGCAAATGGACCGGCTTGACGCTTTCCGCCGAGAACAAGCGCCAGCTGTGGGTTCCCGAAGGGTTCGCCCACGGTTTCATGGTGACGTCCGAGTCCGCCGAGTTCCTCTACAAGACTACCGACTACTGGCACCCGGAACACGAGCGCAGCCTGGCCTGGAACGATCCTGCCCTCGGGATCGAATGGCCGCTCGACGGCGAGCCCGTGCTCGCCGCAAAAGATGCCGCCGGAAAGTCGCTGGCAGATGCCGAGGTATTCGAATGACCGGTGCGCACAGCGGCGGGTTTCGCAGCCGGACTCTGGGCGGTAGCAAGCAAGGATTTCCCGCATGAAGGAAAAGCCAAGCATGCACCCGCTGGTCGTGATTCAGTCCCTTCTTGCGAACCGCAGCATCATCACTCAGTTTGTCAAACGCGAAGTCGCCGGTCGCTACAAGGGCTCGTTCCTTGGCCTGCTGTGGACCTTCATCAATCCGCTGCTGATGCTGTTGATCTACACCTTCGTCTTCGGCGTGGTGTTCAAGTCGCGCTGGCGCCCTACATCGACTGACCACCTTGAATTCGCCGTGGTGATGTTCGCCGGCGTGCTGGTGCATGGCCTGATCGCGGAATGCCTGCAGCGCGCGCCTACCCTCGTGGTGAGCAATCCCAACTTCGTCAAGAAGGTGGTATTTCCGCTCGAGACGCTGCCGTGGATCGCCATCGGCTCGGCGCTGTTCCATACGCTGGTGGCATCGGTGATCCTGATGGGCGCGATCTTCATCTGGCAGGGGCATTTGCCGCTGACGGTAGTGCTCGTGCCGGTCATCCTGCTCCCCTTCGTGATCCTGATCGCCGGCCTGGTATGGCTGCTGGCCTCGCTTGGCGTGTATCTACGCGATCTTGGGCAGGTGATGGGGATCGTTACGTCGCTGCTGATGTTCATGGCACCGGTGTTCTATCCGCTGCAATCGGTGCCGGAGCGCCTGCGGCCATTTCTTTACCTGAATCCCATCACGTTTATCGTCGAACAGGTTCGCAATGCCGCGATCTGGGGAACCAGCATCGACTGGCTCGGCTGGTTGCTTTACCTTGTGATCGGTTATTTCATAGCATGGGCCGGGCTGGTGTGGTTCCAGAAGACGCGCAAGGGGTTCTCCGATGTCCTCTAATCCCGTGAATAATGCCGTGATTCGCGTCGGCAACCTGGGCAAGCGCTATGAAATCTACGCGCAGCCCAAGGATCGTCTCAAGCAGATGGTGATGCCGCGCCTCAAGCGCATGGTCGGCATGCATCCGCCGGAGTACTTTCGTGAGTTCTGGGCGCTGCGCGACGTGAGTTTCGATGTCCAGCAGGGTGAAACCGTTGCCATCATCGGCCAAAATGGCTCGGGCAAGTCGACGCTGCTGCAGCTGGTCTGCGGCACGCTATTCCCCACCATGGGCGAGGTCAGCGTCAACGGCCGGATTGCCGCGCTGCTCGAACTTGGTGCCGGTTTCAACCCCGAGTTTACCGGCGAGGAGAACGTCTATCTGAGCGGTCTGCTGTACGGGATCGAAGAAGGCGAACTGGCCAAACGCTTTGATTCCATCGTCGCCTTCGCCGAAATCGGAGACTTCATCAACCAGCCGGTAAAGACTTACTCCAGCGGCATGTATGTGCGTCTGGCCTTTGCAATTGCGGCACACGTCGATGCCGATGTGCTGGTGGTGGACGAAGCGCTTTCGGTGGGCGATGTGCGCTTCACCCAGAAGTGCATGCGCTTCCTGCGCGAGTTCCAGAAGACCGGCACGCTGCTGTTTGTCAGCCACGACGTTGGCGCGGTGACCAGCCTGTGTTCGCGGGCAATCTGGCTGGACCATGGCGTGCTGAAGATGGATGGGAACGCCAAGGAGACGGTCGAGGCTTATCTGGCGGAGCAGCATGCGCTGGATCGGGGCGCGCTGGGCGTGTCCGTCAAGGTGGCAGCGGCCAAGGAAAAGAAGCCCCGGAAGAAGGCCGAACTCGATGTGGTGGACAGCCGCTGGGAAACGCTACGCGCCCAGGGTGCTGGAACGCGCATCGAGGTGTTCGAGTTTGACCCGGAGCAGACGGACAGCGAGTTCGGGGCGCGTGGCGCTTCCATCGTTGATGCCACGCTGCTAGACGAGCAGGGCCAGGAACTCAAGCTGGTCCATGGTGGCGAACTAGTTGAGTTGCGCATCTCCGCAGAACTGCATGCAGCGTTGGACGGCCTGATCTTCGGCTTCTACCTGAAGGACCGGCTGGGCCAGCGGCTGTTTGGCGACAACACCTTCCTGGCCACGCTGGACGATACGGTGTCCGGCGATGCCGGCAAGCGCTATTGCGCCAGCTTTCGTTTCCGCATGCCGACGTTGCCCGTGGGAGCGTACTCCGTGGATGCAGCGATCGCGTCCGGCACGCAAAATGATCATACACAGCAGCATTGGGTCCACGACGCCCTGACCCTGCGCGCGGTCGACAGCTCCATGCGACATGGACTGGTGGGCATCCCGATGCTCGATATTGCTATTTCTGAGGAAGGATAGTCCGTGCTTAACTTTACCGGCGAACGATTCGTTCCCACCGAAGAAGGAGCGATCCGCTACGAGCACATGCACCGTTACAGCTGGTCGCTGGAGATCGCTGCTGGCAAGGATGTGCTCGATATCGCCTGCGGCGAGGGCTATGGCTCCGCACTGATGGCCACGCGTGCCAAGTCCGTTATCGGCGTCGACATTTCCGACGACGCAGTGGCGCATGCCCGCTCGCGCTATCAGCAGCACCAAAACCTGCGTTTTGAAGCTGGCAGCGCCACGGCGATCCCGTTGCCTGACGCCAGCGTGGACGTGGTGGTGTCGTTCGAGACCATCGAGCATCTGCATGGGCACGAGGAAATGATCGCGCAGATTCGCCGGGTGCTTCGTCCCGACGGCATCCTGGTGATCTCGTCGCCGAACAAGAAGGTCTATTCCGACGATCGCAATTACCACAACGAGTATCACGTCAAGGAGCTCTATTTCGAGGAGCTTGACGTCTTGCTGCGCTCGCACTTTCCCAAGGTCAGCTATTACGGCCAGCGGCTCGCCACGAGTTCGATGCTGCTGCCACTGGACGGCCAGCAAGACGGGTATCAGGCGCTGACGCTGCGCGACGATAAGGTTCGGCAAGCCACTGTGCCCGCCGACGACATGATGTATTTCGTTGCCATCTGCTCCGCATCGGATGTGGTGCTGCCCGTCGGCCCTGCGTCCATCTTCTTCGAAGAGGGCGTGGATCTTTATGCCGAGCGTGAAGAGGTGGCGGCCTGGGCCGGACGCTTGAGCGTTGAAGAGGCCGCGGTGCGACAGCGCCTTGGCGATCTGCAGCGCGAGTTCGACGAGCGTTCTGCCTGGGCACTGTCGCTCGACAAGGAAGTGGAAGAGCTTCGAGTGACTGTCGAAAGCCAGCGCGCGACGATCGAAAGCCAGCGGGCGGCAATTGGAAATCTGCAAATTCCTCAGCGTCTTCGCAGGATCTTTCGCCGTACTGTGCGTTCGACGCCAGCCAAGGCGGCGGTGCCTGGTTTCACACCTGCGGCAAGCCCGCCGCCAGGCGCGGTACCTCCTGCTCCGGTCGTGGAAACAGGTACTTCAGCCTATCTGAGGCATCAGCTCAAGCAGATGGAAGTGGAACGGGATCATCTTCTTGGTGCACTCACGGCCCGCGAGAACGAACTCAAGGCCATGCTGAGTTCGCACTCCTGGAAAGTGACCGGCCCATTGCGCACTGCCGCAAGGCTGGGGCGCGGCGAGTTCAATACCGTCTTTGATGGCGTGCGCCCATCGTTGCTGAAGGCTGGGCGCACGCTGTATTTGCGTGCGCCCGTGTCGAAGAAGTGGAAGGACCGTTGCGTGAACGTTGCTTACCGCGTCGCCGGTCCCCTTTTCAAGGGGATGGTGCACTACGAGGTCTGGCGCCGCCACCGTGAGGGCATGACCCTGACACCGGTCGGGCTGGGTCCCGTTGCGGCCGAGGAAGTCGACGAAGTGCTCGCCAGCCTGAAGCTCGACGAGGTAGCGGAGCCTGTCGTTTCGGTGATCATCCCGACTTACGGCAATATCGGCCATACCCTGTCGTGCGTGCGCTCCATCTGCGCCCACATGCCGAGCGTGCCGATCGAGGTCATCGTTGCGGAAGATGTCTCCGGCGACAAGGAAATCCTGCGTATGCAGGGGATTCCCGGGCTGCATTTCGTGATGAACGAGAAGAACCTCGGCTTTATCCGTTCCTGCAATCATGCCGCCAGCCTGGCGCGCGGGAAGTATGTCTACTTCCTCAACAACGACACAGAAGTCACGCCGGGATGGCTCGATACCATGCTGGCCTTGTTCGACAGCGAGACGGACTGCGGCATGGTCGGCTCCAAGCTGGTGTACCCGGACGGCCGCATGCAGGAAGCCGGCGGCATCATGTGGCGCGATGGCTCGGCCTGGAACTTCGGCAGGCTGGATGAGCCCACCCGTAGCGTCTACAACTACGTAAAGGACACCGACTACTGCTCGGGCGCATCGCTGCTGATCCCGACGGCGTTGTTCCGTGAGCTGAACGGCTTCGACGAAGTCTATGTCCCAGCCTATTGTGAAGATTCGGACCTGGCATTCCGCGTGCGTGCCATGGGCAAGCGCGTGCTCTACCAGCCGAAGTCGGTAATCATCCACTATGAAGGCATCTCGCACGGCACGGATACAGGCGGCGGCATCAAGGCCTACCAGGTGGAGAACCAGAAGAAATTCCGCGAGCGCTGGCGCGAAGTGCTGGACCGCGAGCATTTCGACAACGGTACCAATGTCTTCC
This sequence comes from Cupriavidus sp. F041, assembly GCF_057814235.1. Lineage (NCBI taxonomy): Bacteria > Pseudomonadati > Pseudomonadota > Betaproteobacteria > Burkholderiales > Burkholderiaceae > Cupriavidus > Cupriavidus sp. F041. The sequence goes on along the minus strand of NZ_JBVASY010000002.1, from coordinate 3,164,159 downwards.
GTGCCCACGAGCGTTCCGCAGGCAAGAAGACTATTCTTGTCATCGATCACTACGCACCGCAGCCGGATCGTGACGCCGGTTCGCGATCGATGTGGTGCTTCCTGCGCGTCCTGAAGGGGATGGGGTTGAACGTGAAGTTCTGGCCTCAGAACCTCTGGTACGATCCTGAATACGTTTCTGTCCTGCAACAGGCGGGAATCGAAGTCTTCTACGGCGGCGAATTCCAGAGCAACTTTGCTGGCTGGATCTCCGAGCACGGCTCGCAACTCGACTATGTGCTGTTGAGCCGCCCCTCGGTCGCCAAGGAATTCCTGCCCGCGATACGTGCAAATAGCCATGCCAAGGTGTTGTTCTACGGTCATGACCTGCACTATGCGCGCTTGCTCAACGAGCACGAGATGACCGGCGCCGAGACCTTGCGCAAGGAGGCATCCATCATGCGCGAGATGGAACTGGCGCTGTGGAAGGAAGTGGATGCGGTGTACTATCCGTCGCCCACCGAGACGCAGGCTGTGCTCGAATCGGTGCCGGAGGCGAAGGCGCGCACCGTGCCGCCGTATTTCTTCGACGTTTGCCCGGCTGATATGGTCAAGCCGACACCGCAAGGCCGCAGCGGCATTCTCTTCGTAGCAGGCTTTGGCCACCCGCCGAATGTCGACGCGGCGAAATGGCTGGCACAAGACATCATGCCGCTGATACGTGCACGCGCGCCTGGCATTCACCTCTGGCTGGTTGGATCGAATCCAACCCCGGAAGTGCAGAGGCTGGCAACGGATGACATTACCGTAACCGGCTACGTGACGGACCCGCAGTTGCTGGAGTTCTACCGTACGGCGCGTGTTGCCATTGTTCCCCTGCGCTTCGGCGCCGGTGTAAAGAGCAAGGTGGTGGAGGCGATGAACTATGGCCTGCCGCTGGTGACGACGACCGTAGGCGCCCAGGGGCTCGACGATCTGGAAAATACCGTGCCTGTCTCGGACGATCCGCACCGGCTGGCTCAAGAGGTCGTGACTCTGCTGGAGAACGACGATCGCTGGGGTGAGGTGGCGGAAAAGTCAAAGGCGTACATTTCCGGAACCTTCTCGCCGCAAGCGGTGGAAAACGTCTTCCGGCTCGATATCGACCCGCATCCCGCCATCCCTACAATCGCTGGATAAGCTTAACCATGCCGCAGTTCTCTCTTGTTCGCGCTCGCGCACCGCTCCGTCTCGGCCTTGCCGGAGGCGGCACCGACGTTTCTCCCTACTCCGACGATTTCGGTGGCCTGGTGCTTAACGTCACGATCGACAAGTTTGCTTACGCGACCATTGCGCCGCGGGACGATGATCAGGTCGAACTGATCGCCGCCGATAGCAAGCGTTCGTGGGTGGGACCCTGCACGCCGGTGCTCCAGCGTGTCGACGGGCTCGATCTGCATGTGGGCGTCTACAATCGCATCGTCAAGGATTTCAATCAGGGTCAACCGCTGCCGGTTTCCATCACGACGCATTCAGAGGCGCCCCCCGGGTCCGGCCTCGGTTCCTCGTCGACCATGGTCGTTGCACTGGTGCATGCCTTCTGCGAGCTCTTGTCGCTGCCGCTGGGCGAGTACGAAATCGCCCATCTTGCATACGAGATCGAGCGGGTGGACCTCGACATGGCCGGTGGCAAGCAGGACCAGTACGCGGCGGCGTTCGGCGGCCTGAATTTCATGGAGTTCTATGGCGACCGGGTCATCGTCAATCCGCTTCGCATCAAGGCCAATATCAAGGCCGAGCTGGAATCTTCGCTGGTGTTGTTCTACACCGGCGTCTCCCGCGAGTCGGCAAAGATCATCGCCCAGCAGACCGCCCACGTGAAGAGCGGCGAGCAGAAGTCGCTGAATGCGCTCCATGCGGTGAAGGAAGAAGCGATCCGCATGAAGGAAGCCATTCTCAAGGGAGATTTCGATGGATTCGCCGATTCGATGCGCACCGGCTGGGAATCGAAGAAAAAGATGGCCGACAGCATTACCAACGCTTCGATCGACGAAGTCTATGACGCAGCGATCGCGGCCGGTGCGCTGGCCGGCAAGGTATCCGGCGCCGGCGGCGGCGGCTTCATGATGTTCTTTGTCGATCCGGCTCGCCGGCCAGACGTGATGCGGACCCTGACAGGTTTCAACGGCCAGGTGTTTACCTGTAATTTCACCGAGAGCGGTGCTCAATCCTGGAGGAAGGCGTGAGGAAATTCATTGAGCAGGAAATCGACAAGGCGATTGATATTTTCTCGAAGATCAGGGCTGACGAGGTACTGATTTCGCGCGCCGAGCAATGCGCAGTCCGGATTTGCGAAGCGCTCAGGCGCGGCAACAAGGTACTGCTGGCTGGCAACGGCGGCAGTGCCGCGGATGCCCAGCATATTGCCGGCGAGTTCGTCAGCCGTTTCAACTATGACCGGCCCGGGTTGTGCGCGTTTGCCTTGACCGTGGACTCGTCGGTGATGACTGCGATCGGCAACGATTACGGCTACGAAAAGCTTTTTGCCCGCCAGGTGCAAGCCGTTGGCGCCAAGGGCGATGTGTTCTGGGCCTATTCGACATCGGGCAAGTCGCCCAATGTCCTGCTTGCCATGGAAGAGGCGCGCAAGGCCGGACTGCTGGTGGTCGGATTCACCGGCGAGCGGGGCTGGGCAAAGCCCGAGCTCTGCGATATCTCCATTGAGGTTCCCTCCGCCGTGACCCCCAAGATCCAGGAAGGGCATCTGTTGCTTGGCCACATCATCTGCGGCCTCGTTGAAGCCGAAATGTTTCCCCGCAAATGAAGCCCGCATTGATCCTCGCGGGTGGACTCGGCACCCGTTTGCGCCCCGTGGTGGGGGACCTGCCCAAGCCGATGGCCGATGTCGCCGGAAAACCCTTCCTGTGGTGGCTGCTCCGGCAGCTCGAGAACCAGGGCTTGCGCGATGTCTATTTGTCGGTGGGTTACCGACACGAACAAGTGCGCGCGGGCATGGGCGATGTCTTTGGCGATATGCGCCTGCATTACGTCATCGAAGACGAGCCCCTCGGCACAGGCGGCGCGATTTTGAAGGCCGTTGCGGAAATGCCGGGCGACGATGTCCTGGTGTTCAACGGCGATACGCTGGCGGTTGTCGACCTCGCGGCCTTTATCGCGGATGCGGAAGCCACAGGTGCGGACGTGGCGCTGGCGGTAGCGAACGTGCCGGATGCCACGCGCTACGGGACCGTGGAGATCGATGACGCAAGGCGCATTCGTGCCTTTATCGAGAAGGGCCGTAGTGGCCCTGGCCTGATCAACGCAGGTGTCTATCACCTGCGCAAGGCTGCGCTGACCGACTGCGCCGGATTGCCGCAGCGTTTCTCGTTCGAGCAGGACTTCCTGGGCCGCTACATCGACCAGATTCACCTTTCCGCTTTCCCAGGGGTAAGCGACTTTATCGATATCGGCGTGCCCGATGACTACCAGGCGGCGCAGACAAAAGTGCCTGCGCTGATCGCGGGGCAGTAATGGCGGTATCGGCATTATTCCTGGACCGGGATGGCGTCATCAATGTCGATACGGGCTATGTGCATCGGCCGGAAGACTGCGTGTTCGTCAGCGGCATCTTCGACCTGGTCAGGCGGGCCAACGCGGCCGGCATGCTGGTATTCGTGGTGACCAACCAGGCAGGCATCGCGCGCGGCTATTACGACGAAGCGCAATTCCAGGCATTCACCGACTGGATGCTGCAACGGTTCGAAGCGCAGGGTGCCCATATCGCCAAGGTCTACCATTGTCCGCATCACCCGGTCTCTGGCCTGGGCGAGTACCTGCGGGCCTGCGACTGCCGCAAGCCCGCGCCTGGCATGCTGCTGGCCGCGCGGGATGCCTACGGGGTGGACATGAGCCGCTCGGCTATGGTTGGCGACACGCCCACGGATATGCAGGCCGCAGCCGCGGCCGGCATCGGGCAGCGCTGGTTCTTCCGCCATGAAGGCGGTGCGCCATCGGCGGGCGTTGCTGAAGTGAATTGCACGGTGGTTGGCGCGCTGGACGAGATCGACCCCGCCATCGCGTTGTTCCAGAAGGCGTGATTTTTCGAAACACCTGGGTGCGCGAGCTTCGCTTGCGGCCAATTGAGGGGAAGTCGCGCTAGGCGAAAGGGTACGTGCTCGCACCGGGCGCACCTTCGCGTGATGCGCGCGTACTACTGAATGCAGATCACCTTCTCCATCGTCAGTCACGGACAGTCGGCGTTGTTGCCGCCATTGCTGGATCAACTGCAAGCGCTGTCGCTAACTGTGCCGATGCAGGTCATCATCACCGAGAACATACCGGACAGCCGGCCTGCGCTGCGCGATTGCCCAAGTTGCCCGATCTTGTGGAAAGTGAACAGCCAGCCCAAGGGCTTTGGCGCCAACCACAATGCGGCATTTCGCGATTGCCGGACGCCGTTGTTCATGGTGCTGAATCCCGATGTGCGATTCCCGCCGGATACGGGGCTGGATGCGCTGGTGGCTCAGATCACCGAGCATCCCGGCGTGGCGGGGCCGCGTGTCCTGTCGCCCGATGGGCGCGTGGAGGACAGCGCCCGACGCGTGCCCGGCCTCTTGCGCCTGGTGCTGCGGCGGTTGCGTGGTGTGTCCGAACCGGACTACGGGGTCGGGGTGCCAGTGCAGCAGGTCGACTGGATAGCCGGCATGTGCATGTTGTTCGACAGTGCCAGCTTCAAGGCTGTCGGGGGCTTTGACGAACGTTACCACCTGTATTGCGAGGACATCGACGTCTGTCTGCGGCTGCACCGGCTTGGGCGCAGCGTTGCTTGGGTACAATCCGCGCAGGTGATCCACGATGCGCAGCGGCAAAGCCATCGCGATCGCCGCTACCTCAACTGGCACGTCAAAAGCCTGGCTCGCCTGATGACTTCGGCAAGCTATTGGAGCTTCCGGTTTCTTCCGGCGCGCAGGCAACCGTAGAGAACACTATGTTCGATTTCTTCTGGGTACCCCTGATGGTGGCATTGGCCAGCGCGTTGGCGACGCTGACGCTGCGGCCGCTGGCCGAGCGCGGTGGGCTGCTCGACCGGCCGGGCGGCCGCAAGCGCCACGACGGCGATGTGCCGCTGGTGGGCGGCATCGCCATCACCTTCGCGGTCTGGGTGGGTGCCATCATGTTCATGCGCGAGCAAGGGCACTACGTCGCCTTGCTGGGCGGCCTGACCGTGCTGGCAGTGGTTGGCGTGGTCGATGACCTGCGTGGCATGACGCCATTGACCAAGCTGGGGTTTCAGATATTCGCCGCCATCCTGATGACGTCTTGGGGTGGGGTGTTCCTCATGTCGCTGGGCGACCTCATGGGCAAGCGGGAGATCGAACTGGCCAACTGGGGGATTCCGTTGACTTTGTTCGCCGTGGTCGCGGTGATCAATGCGATGAACATGATGGACGGGCTCGACGGGCTGGCGGGCGGACTTGCATTCATCATATTTGCCTGGCTGGCCTATCTCTCCGGTGAGGTAGGCAGCAATTCGGCACAGCGCCTGTGCGTAGTCCTGTGCGGCGCACTGGTCGGCTTCCTGTTCTTCAATATGCCTAATCCGCTACGGGGGCGGAAGCGTGTCTTTCTCGGTGACGCCGGCAGCCTGATGCTGGGCTTCGGCATAGTCTGGTTTGCCGTGGAGCTGTCGCAGCCCGGCTATAACGCGGGCAAGCACGTTCCGCCGGTATTGATGCTGTGGGTTGCCGGATTCCTGCTGATCGACTTGCTGGCCGTAGTGACGCGACGCATGATTTCGGGCCGCAATCCGCTCTCCGCGGATCGCACGCACTTGCACCATGTGCTGATCCGCATGGACCTCTCCCCAGTGTTGGTGGTATGGATCATCCTGGCCAGCAATGCGATGCTGGGGTTGATCGGCGTGACCGCCTGGAAAGCCGGCGTGCCGGACCACTGGCTGTTCTTCGGCTTCCTTGTAGTAGCGGTGACGCACCTGACGGTGATGCGAAACGCCGCGCGATTCCTGAGGCGGGGCAGGCGGATGGTGGCGCGGCGTAAGCGGGTGGGATAGTTGGCAAGCTCTAGATTGAGCGTAGCCTATTTCAAATTTCGGATGGCCCTTCAAGGTCGCCGGAATCCAAGATTTTTCTCATAAATAGATTTGATGGCCGGCGAAGTTATGAATAATAATACTGACCTTAATATCGCAGTTATTGTGCCTTGCTACAACGAGGCTGAAACGATCGCAGGCGTGGTCGCTGATTTTAGGAAGCATCTGCCAAACGCTGGGATTTTTGTCTTTGACAATAATTCTTCCGACAACACTAGCGCTATTGCCAAGGCTGCTGGAGCCCATGTTTATCGGGTGCCGTTACAAGGCAAGGGCAATGTCATTCGTCGCATGTTCGCCGACGTAGAGGCTGACGTCTATGTGATGGTGGATGGTGATGGCACTTACGATGTCAGTGTTGCCCCGATGCTGGTGGAAACCCTCGTGCGTGAAGGCCTTGATATGGTCGTCGGCAGCCGGATATCAGAAGAGCAGGCGGCGTATCGCCTCGGCCATCGATTTGGCAATGTTATGCTGACAGGCTTCGCCGCGACGATCTTCGGGCGTACCTTCAAGGACATGCTGTCCGGCTACCGCATATTTTCGCGACGTTATGCGAAGTCATTCCCCGCTCACGCGAAGGGATTTGAAACAGAGACCGAACTCGCAGTCCATGCGCTTGAGTTGCGTATGCCTGTGGCGGAGATCGACACTCGTTATGGAGTTAGGCCTGAGGGCTCTGTGAGCAAATTGAATACTTATCGCGATGGCATTCGCATACTGCTAACCATTCTGAGGCTATTCAAATTGGAGCGGCCACTCGCATTCTTCTCCATCGGCTTCGTTCTAAGCTTGTTGGTGTCCCTGATTCTTGCAGTCCCCCTGTTCGAAACCTTTTTCGAAACCGGTCAGGTGCCAAGGCTTCCGACCGCTGTTCTCTGCGTCGCGTTCTCACTGCTCGGCTTCCTGTTTCTTACTTGCGGTCTGATTCTGGATACGGTGACGAAAGGACGGATCGAAGCCAAGCGATTGGCGTATCTGGCGATTCCAGCGACAGTACGTAGAAACGGATAAGTTCCTGGTCCTGCCGGATTCACTTGTTCTGACGTGAACATTTGGTTCCGTTGAAGTGACGGATATTGAGCAGGCGAACACTCTGCCTGTGCCTTTCCTTGGTCAGGATAGATTGCCCATATGTCAAAATCGACAACTTCACATAGCACCTCCCAATCCGAGGGGAGTACACGTACTCTCTCATTCGGGATGGGACTCGGTACCGTTCTGCTTCTATTCTGGATTGGAGTACTACGCCATATCGAGTTGCCGGGGCTGTACATGGATGCGGTAAATCCTGACTATCTGGCCGCCCATGCTCTTAATAGCGATCTGCCAAATCCAGTTTGGGTACTTCCAACGGCATGGTTTCCTATTCTTGGAAACCTGTACCACGGCGTGCAGAACTTCTATGTAGGTCTTGCGATCTACAAAGTGCTTGGCATGAATGTCGTGTCGGTGAGGCTTGCGCAAGCGCTGTTCGGGGCCGCTATCATCGCATTGCTATATGCAATGGCAGCGCGTGCTACGGGCAATCGCTGGCTGGCCTTGCTCGCTGCTGCTGGACTGGCGACCGACGTTGCCTTCCTGGCATCTTTCCGTACGCAAAACTACATTATCCTGGGCGGCGAAGCTTGGATGTTTGCAGCTTTGCTGTTGCTCTATCCGCGCAAAGGCGCGGCATCCATAACACCGCTAGCCCTGATTTTCTCGGGTATTTGCTATGGCCTGGCGATCTACGGCTATTTCGTGTTCCTGTTCTTTGGTCCTGCTATTGCGTGGCTGGTCTTCCGAAGTGCGGATAGCCGGTTGAGGTATTGCGGACTTTGGATCTTCGGATTTATCGTCGGAATGTTGCCCTACGTCCTCGGCTACTTATCGATGATAATTGCCCTTGGCGGTGTAACTGAAACGCTTGATTTTATGAAGGGCGCAACACGCAATCTGAGCCCATTTTCATCTCAACTCAGTTTTTTTGGAAATTTCCAGTATGCGTTGGAAATGGGAAAGCTGGCGTTGATGAACGGGGGCAACGAACTCATGATCTTCGGTGAGCAAGTTTCCGGGGGGGGCTGGGCCATCATGCGTTTGGTGCTGTTTTGCATCGCTGCGCTGGCAACATTGCTTCTCCTGTGTCTCCAGGCCGCAGTCCCCGGTGTAGCGGTTTCGACAAGGTACAACTGTCTGCTCGTATTTCTGCCGATTAGCTATATTGCTGCAGCAGGTCTGCTCGGACAGAGACTATGGGCCCATCATTTCTCAGTCTTGATACCGTTCGCGTATTTGCTTCTTGCAACCGCGATCCACGGATGGCTCGTTCAAATCGCCCCCGACGAGTCGACTCGGCGGCCGTGGCAGGCTGCTGTCCTAATGGTGATTTGCATAACATCTATCGCTGGTAACCTTGTTCAGCAACGCAAGTTCTTCGCGCAACTTGATAGGACCGGCGGAAATGCAAAGGCATCTAATGCGCTGACTACGCTGGCGGAGAGCGCGCTCAAAGATTCGAGGGATACCATTTATCTATTTCCGGACTGGGGTTTCTTCATGTCTTTTGCCTTGCTTACCGGGAACCATGTGCCCTACGCGTTAGAGGTGACGCCGGATCGAATCAAAGATATTCGAGGCAAGTATAAAAAGGTCTGCATACCTTTCTGGAACAAGGCCGATAAAGAGAGGTACGAACTTCTGTTGAGGGATGCTGCGGTAGACGAGTCGGAACTTGAAGTATTCCACCAGCGGGATGGGAGACCGGCCTTCTACATGATCAGAGCGAAATTATAAGCCAGTGGGTCTTCTCCGGTGCACTTGTGCAGGAGGGAACTTCACTCTTGTGTGATCGCGGTACGATTCCTGACTGAATTGACAATACGGCCTCATGGCAAATGATCTATCAGAACGTATGCGTACGATAACCACTATGCATGAGGTGTTGTGCCGTACGAAAGGCCGTTTGCAACCGATCGCGGCGCATTTCCGGATAGATAACATTGGGAAGGTCAAAACCCAATCGCCTACTTTCCGTGAAACCATAGACGGCACCGAAAACAACTACACGTTGATCCGTGCGATTCTAGCCGCAAGCGTCATTTACTATCATTCATTCTGGCTCACTAAGGCGACGGGGCATCTGGATCACGCGTCGGAGATGTTGCTACCAATCGCTTCGGTAGGCGGACTGGCGGTGCAGGCATTCTTCTTCCTGAGCGGTCTGTTCGTGGCACAAAGTTACTTCCGCGATCGGAACGTGCTGCGCTTCGCTATCAAGCGATCACTGAGGATATGGCCTGGGCTATTCTTCTGTCTTGTAGTCAGCAGTCTGCTGGCTGGATTTATCTCGCGGCCTCGAGATTTCTTCAATTTTCTGCTATTCAGTGATTTTTATGATTATATTTTAAGAAATTCAATATTCCAGCTGACGTGGGATATCCGAGGTGTGTTTGATGGTAATCAATATGCATCCATCAATGGTTCAATTCACACTCTTCCTCTAGAGGCCAAGATGTACGTGGTTCTAGCCTTTGCCGGATTGCTTGGCTTACTAAGCACGCTGCGACGTTCGGCTGCGTGCGGCGTTCTGCTATTGACGCTCACGTTGTTGCCACCATCGCTTGTTTCGGCTCCATTCAATCTCTTTGATGCCGATTATAGTCGTGGCGCCGCTGCGATGTTCTTCGGGGGAGTAGTGGTATTTGGCCTGTCGGGCAACATCCGCCTTCGTGCATGGCATGGCCTTATCTTGATTGTTCCGCTCCTATTCACGACTGGACCGTTGCATGTGGCCTTGTTTTATCTCGTGATGATGTGGGCACTGATCGTACTTGGTCAATCAGCTTGGCTGCGCGGTGTCTGGCAGCCCCGATATGATCTGAGCTACGGGATCTATCTTTACGGATGGCCATGTCAACAATACATTGTGCATCTGTATCCGCATATCAATCCTTATCTTCTGTCTGCACTCGCCATACCGCTAGCAGGTGCCTTTGCGCTGCTCAGCTGGGTCTTGATTGAGAAGCCGGCCATCTCCTTTGGCCACTATCTCGCTGCCAAGCGAAGGCGGCAATCGGCTGTAGTGGGTAACGGCGCTCCCTCGGTAACAAGCCGACGCTCGCCACTGAAAGATATTGCCCTTGTAGTGGGCATGCTTGCCGTTTGCATGGCAATGAACCGGTTGGTGAGGTCCCGCGATTTTGTCCCAGTTGTTCCGCTCAATGCACAGATCGTTGATTACGGCCCTCGACATGCTTTGGCGGGCGGGGGTATTAATGTCCAAGCCAACGGTGAATCAGCAATTTGGATTAAGTTGGATGCAACTCCACCGGCCGGCACAAGGGTCGTTTTTGCTGGGAGTGCCCTCGAAACGCAGATCGGTGACAAAATGGTCACCGCAAAAGTGGGCGCGAATCTAATATCCAAGCAAGGCGAGAGAAGTATTTGCCTGGAGTTGCGCAAGTGGGATTTTATTGAGCGATCGAACTGCGTTGCGCTCATGCTTACATAGGTGCAGTTCCCAAGGCTGACAAGGAATCCTTGTTGGCCACCTGTACATGTTGCGATGGCTAGCTGCTGGCCTCCCTTGTCTGGCGTTTGGGGAAGGACATTTTTTCACGTTTGGGGACCGGAATTGAGGACGAATCCTGGCCCTTCTTTATGAATTGCTCTCAACGCAAATGTGCACTGCCGGTCGTAGTGATCGACGCGTATTGCGGGCTGAAATGTGGCAAATATCGTACCAGTGGCAGCGGCAACAGGTGCATGTTATTCTGCGTTCCTTTGAGGAGCGATCGCGCTTGGATCTCGTCAAGTGACTCCCGGTATGCTTGGGAGCCGTGAGCAGGGCGCGTGAACCCGATGTTGCCGACGCATGGAAAAAACCGAGCGAATGGTACTCGGACAATATGGTTGGTAGAATAATAAGTAATACTCGGGCCGGTGTAGATGCTGCAGTAACGCCAAGCGCATTATCGTGCCCGTAGCAGAGAAGAGGCGCTATCAATGACATCAAATCGCGTTGTTGCGATCGTGCAGTCCTGCTATATCCCGTGGAAGGGATATTTTGACTTGATTGGTTCGGTCGATGAATTCATCGTTTACGACGATATGCAATATACTCGTCGAGACTGGCGAAATAGAAATTTAATTAAGACTCCTCAGGGCCTGTCCTGGTTGACACTTCCCGTGAAGGTCAAGGGTAAGTATTTCCAGTCGATTCGTGAGACCGAGTTGGACGGGCAACGCTGGCGAACGGATCACTGGAAGGCCCTTCAGCAGAACTATCGTCGCGCTCCTTATTTCGAGCAGATTGCAGAGGTCCTCGCTCCCTTCTACCTCGAGCACGAGTATGTTGGACTCTCAGAACTGAATCGTGCACTGCTTGAGGCACTTTGCCCCTTGCTCGGAATCACGACCACGCTGAAATGGTCATGGGACTATGAACTGGCGGAGGGTAAAACGGAACGTCTGGTCAGTCTCTGTAAACAAGCGAAGGCCACCACCTATATCTCGGGCCCCGCGGCCAGGGACTATATGCAGCCAGAGCTTTTTGAGGAGGCCGGTATCGAATTGCGCTATTTCGACTATACCGGTTATCCCGAGTATCCCCAGCTCTGGGGGGGGTTCGAGCACGGAGTGTCGGTGGTCGATCTTCTTTTTAATTGCGGACCGGGCGCCAGAGACTATTTAAAATTTCCTGCACGCACTACTTGTGCACTCAGATGAGTAAATCATGATGGATGACTTGCTTTCGCCGGTTGCCAGTTATTACACCAAAAAAATCAATGAGTTCGGTCCGCAACCGCGTGGGGTCGATTGGAATGGTGTGGATGGCCAGGTATTGAGATTTTCGCAGCTGAGTTCGGTGCTTGATGCCGATGCTACATTTTCGATAGCCGACGTCGGCTGCGGGTATGGTGCTTTACTGGATTTTCTGGTGGAGCGGTACCCGTCCTTTGAGTATACGGGAATCGATATTTCCGATGCGATGATCGAGGCCGCGAGCCAGTTGCATGCGGGAAAGCCGCGAGCAAGCTTCGTTGCCGGGACCGAGCCGCCGGAGCCCACGGATTTTGCTGTGGCGAGCGGTATTTTTAATGTCAAGCTCGGGGGCGATGATGCCGTATGGCGTAATTATATCTACGCGACGCTCGAAAAAATGCATCATTTTACCAAGCGGGGATTTGCTTTCAACTGCTTGACATCGTATTCTGACGCGGAACGCATGCGTCCGGATCTGTATTACGCCGATCCGTGTGAATTTTTTGATCTTTGCAAGCGGCGATTCTCTAAAAACGTCGCTCTGCTGCATGATTATGGTCTGTATGAGTTCACCATCATTGTAAGGAAATAATCATGATGGATGCAACGAAGCCACTGGTCATCTTTGGAACCGGACAGATAGCGGAGCTCGCATGGTTCTATTTTAATCATGATTCGCAATATCAACCTGTCGCCTTCACCGTGGATCGTGCCTACCAGGATCGCGAGACCTTGTTGGGCCTGCCTGTCGTTCCATTTGACGAATTGCCACAATGCTTTCCTCCTTCGGAGGCGGATATCTTTGTCGCCTTGAGCTATGCAAAGTTGAATGCCGTACGCACTCGGAAGGTAGAAGAGGTTAGGAGTAAGGGCTATCATACTGCGAGCTATGTGAGCAGCCGAGCAAGTATTTTTGCCGGATTCGAGGTTAAGGGAAATTGCTTCATTCTCGAGGACAATACCATTCAGCCATTTGCTGAGATCGGAGACAACGTGACCTTGTGGAGCGGCAATCATATCGGTCATCACTCGGTCATTGAAGATAACTGCTTTATCAGTTCGCACGTCGTGATTTCCGGTGGTGTGCGGGTGGGTAACGGCTCGTTCATCGGTGTCAATTCAACTGTGCGCGATCATGTTTCTATCGGCGCGCGCTGCGTCATTGGTGCCGGCTCATTGATCACGGCGGATGCGGAACCGGAGGGGGTCTACACCTCCGTTTCCTCGGAACGATCTCGCGTGCCGAGCACGCGGCTCAGAAACATTTGAGGTAGGGATATGCGCTGGCGAAAGCTCGGGAAGATTTTTTGCGCAAGCGGTGAGCATCCTTGGATGCTCACCCATGCGGCTAACCCGGTGGCGGAATTGCGTCAAGGCAATGAGTTTCGGGTTTATTTTAGTGCCCGCGACAGGGATCGGCGTGCGCATGTGGGGTACGTCGATTTTGATTTGTCCGAGCCTCAGAGGATCCTCGCAATTTCCGATACGCCCGTCGTGGCGCCCGGGGAGATTGGCACGTTCGACGACAGCGGCACGTCGATGGGTTGTCTGGTATGCCATGGCGGAAAGCGGTATCTATACTATCTTGGCTGGAATCTCGGTGTGACCGTGCCTTGGCGCAATACGATTGGCCTCGCCATCAGCGAGGGCGCTGATGCACCATTCGTCAAGGTGTCAAAGGCTCCGATCATGGATCGGCACGATGTGGATCCCTACTCCATTTCCTACCCGTGGGTCATGCTCGAAGGTGGTCTCTGGCGGATGTGGTATGGCTCGAATCTGAGTTGGGGGGAGGGTGCTAGGCAGGAGGAAATGGCGCACCTGTTCAAGTATGCGGAATCGGATGACGGTTTTAATTGGCGTCGCAACGGTCGCATTGCGTTGCCGTTCAAGGACGACGCCGAGTACGCGATGTCAAAGCCAACCGTCGTGCGCGATCCTGACTTATATCGGATGTGGTATTCGTACCGGGGCCAGGCATATCGAATCGGCTATGCGGAGTCGCCTGATGGGGCGAATTGGACGCGTCGGGATGAACTGGCTGGCATTGAGCCTTCATCAAGCGGATGGGACGCCGAAACCGTTTGCTACCCCTGTGTCTTCGATCACGACGGACAAAGGTACATGCTTTATAACGGGATGCGTTACGGCGATTCAGGGTTCGGTCTGGCAATCCTTGAAGAATAAGATAAATGAACGAAGAACATTATTACGGTGGAATAGGTCCGGGGCTCGCGTTGGATTCCGTAGAGCAGCATCTGGAGGAACTGTCCACGACGGGCTTCACGGTCCTGGAGGGCGTCCTGGCCGAGTCTGAGTTGGCGGGTTGGAGGACTCGTATCGATGCCGTATATGAGAGGCAGGAAGCTGAATTTGGTGGCCGCGAGGCGCTGAGCCATATTGGCGAGCAGGACCTTTGCCGGGCTCCTTTGTTGTATGACCATTCGTTTATGGAAATGGCGACTAAGCCGAGAATCCTCGAGATGGTCCGGCGGAGCTTGGGCGAATGGTCTATCTTGAGCTTGCAGAATGCGATCATCAACCGGCCGGAAGAGCGACATCATCAGAGCGCCTGGCATCGCGACCTACCTTACCAGAATTGGACCAGTTCGCAGCCTTTGGCTCTAGGTGCTCTGTTCGCGATCGATCCATTTACGAACGATACTGGTGGCACGGTGGTCCTACCGTATTCACACCGGCGAGCGACGATTCCGTCCGAAACTTATGTAAGAAAGCACGCCGTTTCGGTCAACGTCGCAGCTGGTTCGGCACTGATGTTCGACGCGATGCTATTTCATCGCGCCGGCCTGAATCGCTCGGACCGTGTACGGCGGGGGGTGAACCACCTTTATACCGTCTCCTTGCTGAAGCAGCAGTACGACTTTCCCAGAGCGCTCGGCGATGACGCGCCGGTGGGGCCGGACGTTCGGCGACTCCTGGGTTTTGATTCCCAGGTGCCCTTGAATGCGCTGGAATGGCGCCGCGAGCGCGCACGCCGCAGTGCGGAAGTCAAGCTCGGTGCGATGGAGCGCCAATGATCACACTTGCGGTACCCCCGGAACTTAGTGTTGTTGTGCCGTCGTATGGCTGTCTCGATTGCCTTGAGGAGCTATGCGCGCGCTTGGAGCGGGTGCTAAACCCGCTCGTTGCCTCCTATGAAATCGTGATCGTGGACGACCGGAGTCCTGACAACTCCTGGCCGCTGATTGAATCGTTGGCTGCTCGCCACGCCTCGGTGCGTGGTATTCGTCTCAGCCGGAATTTCGGGCAGCATATCGCGATCACGGCGGGTTTAGCCGATGCGAAAGGCACCTATGTCGTAGTGATGGATTGTGATCTCCAGGATCCTCCGGAGCGGATTCCCGACCTGCTCTCAGAGATTAGGAACGGCTACGATCTCGTGCTCGCGCGTCGGGTACAGCGCTCCCATTCGTGGTTCCGGCGCACGGCTGCAAATGCCTACTTCCGTATCATGCAAACGCTGACCGGCGAGTCAATGGACGGAAGCTACGGCACCTTCAGTATCCTGAGCCGAAAAGTTGTCGATGCTTTCCTGCGTTTCGGCGAGCGTGAACGTCACTATCTGTTTATCCTCCGGTGGCTCGGGTTCCACTGCGGCACCATCGAATACTCGCACGCGGAGCGACACGCTGGGCAGAGCTCGTATGGCCTGCTGCGACTGATCCGGCATGCTATGGGCGGCTTGTTTTTTCATACCAGCGTGTTTCTGACGTGGATCGTCTATATCGGACTGGCTTTCACCGGCGCCAGTATCCTGGCGGGTTGCTATTTCGTCTATCGGCACCTAGTGGCCACGTCGCTGCCGGGCTGGACCAGCATTGTTACTGCGATCCTGTTTTCCACAGGCATGATCCTGGCCTGTATTGGAACCGTGGGCTTATACGTCTCGCGGATATTCGAGATGGCGAAAGGCCGGCCGATGTATGTCGTTGACAGCATCTGTGAATGTAGTGCCCCGCAAGCCAAGGCGGCGGACAAGGGTTCCGCATGAGCGGTGGAGGCTCGACGGTACGCCCGTTGTTCGCGTTCGCGGCGCTGGCGGTGCTCTCGGCGTTAGCGCTCCGTAATGTATGCGTCTATCGCGAGACTCTGGCCGCGCGGCACGACGCCGTGCTTGCCAATGTCCTGGAACCAAAGAGCGTGTCGGATTCCGCTGCGGGCAGCGAAACCAGGCGGGAGTTCTACGCGTTGCTCGAGCGTCTGGGCAGTCTCTCGGACCTGCATGGAAAAAATGATATAGGGGTGTTCGTCTCCGATGATGACTTCTACGAAGGCGCCTATATCGACCGGCCACAAGATACCATCCTCGATCGCTGCGCCATCCAGCCGTTTACGATTCCGGCGATGACTGGATTGCCTCTGGTAAGTGGACTGCTGGTGCGGGGTGGCCATTGCCGCTACCATTCGTATGGCTACCAGTACCTCCCTCTGCGTGCCGGTGAGAACCGCGGGATGGCGCTCCAGCCATGCAAGCTGGCTGCGTCAAGAGGCTTCCGGGAGTTGCTTGTCATTCGTCGTGAAGACTCCCACTTCGTATCTGAAAGGATCGACTGTGCGGCTCGCTAAGCTGTTGTGGGGCGTGCCTATTCCCTCGGGCGCCGGGACCTTCGAACGGGACGGTTACGTGGCTTGCCTATGCGTGCCGCTGGTATTTGGCTTCGCGCTCTTGCAGTGTTTCGACATCGCGTTGATGCGCGATCCAGGCAACGTCCAGTTGGTTGTAGCGGTAAAGGCTTCGCTGGCCGCGGTGGTCATTACGACGGCCATTGCTTTCGAGCTGTGGCTGCTGCTGCTGGAACGCTCGCCGCATGCCGCTGCGATCGCGCTTGGTGGCGCGGTAATGACGGGCTTCGTGGCACTCGCCGTGTGCGTACGGCATCCGGCGTTGTCGCACGGCATCGTTTTACTGGTAGTCGTCCGGATGGTCATACTGATTGCCAGGAGAGGGATCGCGCGGACGGCCATTCCGCTGCTTGCGGGTGGCGCGGTTGGGTATTGGGCCTTCCTGCTCAGTTTTGTGGACGGCTACAAGACGCCGTGGATCAATGAGGCGATCCGTTCCGGTACGGTACACGTCGACCTGCTGTTCCAGGCCGGCATTGTCAACATGCTGTCGGGCTATGGCATCGGCTCGCTCGGCGTGGACGGACTGACGCCTTTCCCGTACCACTTCGCCAGCCACCACATCGTGAAGGTGTTGTGCGCCTTGCTGGGCGTGGGCGCGATACAGTTTTATTCGGTCATATTTCCGCTGCTGTTTTGCCCGATGTTCATCTTGTTTCTCTATTTCTTTTCTGTCGCGTTCAGGAATTTTCTGGCGGGGGAAGTGTGGGGAGACAATGCCACGCTTGAGTTCGCCGGCGCCTGGTACTGGGGTGTTTTCGCCATCCTCTTTATTGGCGTGGTGCCTGCCGCGCTGCGCCGCGCGCTTGGTGTATGGGACAACGTCTTCCACAGTGAATCTTTTGGCGTGGCGGTGCTATTTTCCTATCTCGCCGGCATCTGGGTCTTTGGCTTCCTTCAGCGCGGGCGCAACGCGAGCCTACCCTGGTTCTTGTGGCCGGTGGTTGTCTGCTATCTCGCTGTGCTTTGCTGCCTGAAGATCAGTGTTGGCCTTGTGATCGGAGGACTGGCGGCCTACCTCCTGGTCAGGCTGCGGCTGGCGCCGCGCCAACGTGTCGCGGGGCTCATCGCTGTGGCGCTCCCGTTGGCCTATGGCCTTTGGTCTACCCGCGCCCCGACGGTGGGGTCGGAGTCCGGACCGGGGCTGGTTGAAATGATCAAGCCATTCGCGTTCCTGCGTGACGCTGTGGCGCCAGATCTTTATTGGGCATCCTTCGCGGTTTTCTTCGGCCCGCTTGTGGTCTTCGCGGCACTGAGAATTATTTTGTCCGGGCAGGGCGGGCGGGTAAGCTTGTGGGCGAGGGTGGCGAGCTCAAGCCTGTTGGATGTCGAGCTGGCCGTCGTGGTGACGATTGTATCGACCTTACCGGGTATGCTGCTTTCGGTACCACAGGGTAGTACGAACTTCTTTGCCGAAGTGTCTTATTGGTGGGTGCAGCCTATGCTGGCTGTAGCGGCGGCCACCGCACTGGCCGGGTTTGCCGGCCGCCGCGCAGTGCCGATGCCGGGCTCTATCCGAGCCGATGAAAAACAGGTTAAGTTCTAGATTCGAGACAGAGATGAACCCTATTCGCATGCCGAAGCCGAAGATGCTTTACCCTGTGACCGAGGGCTTGGGCCCCAGCACCAAACGCAACATCTCATTTAATCGCCCGTATATGACGGGGCGGGAGCTGCACTATATTTCGCAGGCCCATTTGCGAGGCCATCTGGCCGGAGATGGACCGCTGACGGACCTTTGCCACGGCTGGCTGGAGGAAAAGACGGGTGCCGCGAAAGCGCTGCTCACGCATTCCTGCACGGCCGCTCTGGAAATGGCCGCTCTGTTGCTCGATCTCTCCCCCGGGGATGAAGTGATCATGCCGTCGTACACCTTCGTGTCCACGGCGAACGCATTTGTCTTGCGGGGTGCCGTACCGGTGTTCGTCGATGTCCGTCCGGACACTTTCAATCTGAACGAGCAGTTGGTTGAGGCCGCCGTGACTTCCCGCACCCGAGCCATCGCGCCCGTCCATTATGCGGGCGTGGCATGCGAGATGGATGCATTGATGGCCACGGCCAACAGGCACGGGCTGCAGGTCGTCGAGGATGCGGCGCAGGGCGTCATGGCGAGCTACAAGGGCCGTGCGCTGGGCAGTATCGGACATCTTGGCGCCTACAGTTTCCACGAGACCAAGAACGTGATCAGCGGCGAGGGTGGGGCGTTGATCATCAATGACGAACGCTATGCTGTACAGGCGGAGATCATCCGGGAGAAGGGCACGGACCGCAGCCGCTTTTATCGCGGCGAGGTGGATAAATATACGTGGCAATCATGCGGGAGTTCATTCCTGCCCAGCGAGCTAACGGCAGCGTTCCTGTGGGCTCAGCTGGAGGAGGCCGAGTCCCTGACCCAACGACGTCTCGCGCTATGGAATCGCTACTACGAGCTGCTGGCGCCGCTTGAGGCAGAGGGCTTGTTGCGCTGCCCCATTGTGCCCGCAGAGTGCGAGCACAACGCCCATATGTTCCAGATCCTGGTTGCGAAGGGAATCGATCGGAATCGGGCCCTGTCGCAATTGAAGGCAGCCGGAATAGGCGCGGTGTTCCACTACGTGCCGCTTCATTCGTCCCCCGGTGGCTTGAACTTTGGTCGTGTGCACGGAGAGCTCTCGGTGACAGATGATATTGCCGCTCGTCTGATCCGTCTTCCGCTCTGGATCGGCCTGCCGGAGAACGACCAGCTCTATGTGGCCGAAATTCTGCGAAAGGTGCTTGCAGAATCTGCCTGAGACCGTTGTAGAGCGGTAGCAACGGACCGGGCACTGCTCTGGATGGGGATTGAGGCTTTGCCCTGGTCCGTTGTGTTCTCCTACGTCAACGCAATAAAGAAGGACGGCTTCATGGGGTCGTATCGGCAGGTCATTTGGCTGCGTTTCGCGTTTGCTGCAGTGATTGGCGGCTTTGTTGATGCGCTAGTTGTGCTTGGCGGCGCCAGCGTGCAAGGTATGACGCTGCTGTGGCCCGTCGCAGGCGCTGCGGTCATTGTCGCCTCTGGCGAGTTGTTGCTCGGTCTGGCACGCCTGACCGCGCTCGCGGCATGGTTGCCGGGTGCGTTTGTGGCGGGGATGTCGGTGACGGCCATGGCGATGCTGGCACTGACGGAAATCGGCGGCTTGTCAGCGCAGACTGCTTTCCTTGTCTGGTCCGTGCTCGTGATTGCCGCGGCCGCTCTCAGGTATCGCGCGCTGCCCGGAGCCGGATCGTGGCTGGATGTGGGCGTGACGCTTGGCTTTGCGGTGCTGGTGGTCTTTTTCTGTCGCGGGCTGGTCGAGTTCCTGCCGACGGCGGTATCCGGCGGCCCGCTACAAGGTTGGTCGGACTACTATATCCACGGGACTGTCATCGCCTCCTTCGGTGATCCTCTAGCCGTCGGGCAGGGAGATATCCTGCTGGCGCATGTGAACCGGCCCTTCTATCACTACGGGCCATTCATGCTACCCGCGGCCATGCTGCCAATGACGGGCTTGCCAGGTCTTGGTCTCGCGACCGCAGTGTTGCTCCCGATCGGCCTTCTCGCCGCGATGCTCGGTACCTATGCGCTGGCCGCCGAAATAGCCGGGACTGGCGCGGCCTTGCTAGCGGTGTTGCTGGTCGCATGCGTGCCGGACCCGTCGCACTACTGGATGTTGAACGCATTCTTCGGGTTCCACTGGATGCTCTTCACGTCTCCGGGCTCTGGCTATGCCATGGGCGTTGCCGCCATGGCGGCCTGCTGCCTGACTGTGGGTTTGAGGAGCGGGGCACGTGGTGCGATTGGGCTGGCCATCCTCTTGCTGTTCAGTCTGGTTCTGCTCCGTATCCATTTCTTCATGTTGCTCGCGCCGGCGTTGTTGGCCACGTGGCTGATAGCGCTTTGGCGCGGATCACCACGCCAGAAGCTGCTGGTGTTCGGTGGTGGTGCACTCGCTGTATTTGCCGTAGCACTGACGTTTCCGGCCTACCACGCGGGCTGGCGCGTCCTCATGCAGCCCTTAGCCTATATGCAGAACATGCTGCAAAGCGGCCCCGACTGCTATGCGCAAGCGTTTCAGCGGCTGTATGCGTCCTTGCCCCTGCCGCTGGCGCTGGCCGCAGGGGTCGCTTTGCTGGTGGTGGCATCGCTTGGTGTGTTCGCCGTTGCGTTTCCGGTCGTGGCAGCGTCTTGGGCTCACACGGGGAAATGGGAGGCAGTGGACTGGCTGCCCGTGCTGTTGTGCTGCACCTTTGCCTTGCTGGCGCTGGCGGCGCCGGTGCCGCCAAATACAGATGTCTCGGAGTTCAAGCAGCGACACTTTGTTTTGCTTTATGCCGTTGTCGGGGTGTGGGTTGTGGCGCGCCTCGTGCAGTGGCTTGACGTACTGAGCTTGCGAACTGCCCGTCAGCGGGCCACGGTAGTCGTTGCATTCCTGATTGCGGTGTCATTCGTCATGCTGATTGGCAGAGACGCCGAGCCGGGCATGCCCTCGCTGCGATACATGCCGTGGGGCAAAGACTTTTACGGCGTTCCGATGCGCTTGGGCACAGCGCAAGCCGCGACCTATATCCGCCAGCGCGCGCAACCGGGCGATCTGTTGATCATGGGGGGCGGTGCGATGCGCGAAGACCTGCGCAGTCCGTTGATCGAGATAGTGAGCATGGCGGGCGTGCCCGCTTATGTCAGCCGAATCAACCTGTTAGAAATGAAGGGCGGACCGGGCAGGGTCGTCGCAGAAGCAAGGCGTGTCGACGTCGACACGATACTAGATGAAAGTTCCTGGCCTGCGGCATGCACCCTTATGCGGGAGCGGGGTATTCGGTGGTACGTCGAAAATGGTGACAAGCTGCCGCGATGGGATCCCGCGAGGCGCTCTTCCGTCTTCAAGGCGGGGAATTTTGCTGTCTACGACGCAGGTCCTCCGCATGACGTCGACACCTGCGCTGCGGCCAGTTAGCGCGGCTCCCGGCGGATTGTTAGGGCCTTGCTTGAGCGTGGCCGGGCACCCCGACCGTTCAACGGTCGAATGTTGTTTTGTGCTTTATCAGCGAGCAATCCATGATCGGAAGTCTCGAGGCCGGGATGAGTGCCGTCATCCGCAACAGACCGAGCTTTTGCAATACGCCGAGGAATAGCTGTATCTGAGCTCCGCGGCGGGCGCGAAAGCCTTCGTCGTTGAATGCCCGGTCCAGGAAGAGGTTGAAACTCTCTTTGCGGAAAATCGGGGAAACCTGGAGGAAATTCTTGCTGAGTTTCCTGACGTTATTTACCGTTATCCAGTTTAACGATTCCCAAGTTCCAAGTGGATCGATGACTGCCTTGGAAGCGACGATTTTCTTCCAGAAGAAACGCTTTGTCAGAGAGCGGCTAAGCAGAGTGGGAATGTTGAAGTGGGGCTCGTAGGGAAAGCCATAGTTAGGGCACATAAACCGATAAGTGCCCCCGTCCTTGATTGCGCTAAAGGCCCGCTCGAGTACCTTCCGGACGTCCGTGACATGCTCCATGACATTGATGGAGAAGGCGTAGTCATATTCGCAATTCGCGGAGAGACTTTCACCCGTACAGCGCAATAGCCGGGGCGCGTGGCCATGGCGTTCGGCGTATTGCAATACCAGTGCCTGGAGTTGATGAAAATGGGAGAAGCCGCTGCCGATGGGTTCCAGTGCGGTAACGTTGAATCCCTCTCTCTGGAGCAGTGATGAAAGAATGAGCGAACCGCCGCCGATTTCGAGGATGGCGGATCCCGCCGGAAGGTTGCTGAAGTCGCTAGCGAAGAGGCGCCGGCCAAATTTCGCTTCTTCGGCATACTCGTTGAATATTTTTTCCAGGCTCGCGTCGGACGAGACGACAAAGGCACGAAGGTCACTGAAGTAGTTGTTCATTGTTGGGATCCTATGGCGATGCCGGCGATGATCAGAACGGCGCCGATGATCTTGTACATAGTGATCGGTTCGCCAAGCAGGTAACCGCTTGCAATCAAGACCAGCACGAAAGTCAGCCCCTGGTAAATCGGGAAGGCTTGACCCAGCGGCAGGCGCGAGACGGTAAATAGCCATGCAAACGATCCAACCAGGCCGCATACATAGGCCGAAATCACGTACGGGTCGGTGAAATAGAGAAAATATTTCTGAAAAGCGCTATCGAGACCAGCAGAAGATTGAACCAGATATTCCGACCGCCACTTGATTAGTATTTGGCTGAGTGCAACCAGAAAGACGGTTGGAAGAACCTTGATGATGACGTTCATGCCGTTATGGTGAAATGACTGTTAAAGGGCAAACCAGGTGTCAGGAGCGGCGAGCGTCGCAAACATCGATCGGCACCCGGGTCCAGAATTTCAGAATTCGAGAGGGCCGGAAAAACTTCCGAAAAGTGTGATTTCAGCCACTTTATAGGTGGCGCGGCCCTGCAATATTATGCCCGCTCTTTAGGCGTCGGTCGATGGCATGATCCTCGCACGAGGGCCTCGGGTGTCCGCGCTGCGGGGGGAGTGTGTTGCCTATGAAAGGACGGCTTTCGCGTGCTTATCGCCACCTCGTCGACATCTACAATGCCAAATCGTGCCAGAAATTGTCGCCTGATACTCTGCCGGGTCGCGAGATCCGCACGCCCCGTGCGCGCCTTAGCGCGAGTCCTTGGCGGCGAACGCTCTGGCGGGCCGTGCATGATTCAGCGAGTTGGTTCCGCCAGCACGGCCATCTAGCGACCGTTGCGCCACCCGCGGATCAATCGGAAGGCGCGTCATATTACTTCAGCTGATTTAACGCCATTCGGCTGAAACTTAGATCCCCCTATTTTGTTGCTTGGCGCGGCTGGCGGCCACGTCAGGGCCCAGAAGAACCTGCCACTGTTGCGCCAGGTGTACTTGCGAAAAATGCGAGGCCTTCTCGTGTGCCGCCGCGGAAAGCCGCGCGGCCTCTTCAGGATGACGAATCATGTGCACCATGGCCTGGGCGAGTGCTCCTGGTGCGTCCTTTGGAACTACGAGCGCGTCCTGCCCCGGGCTCAGCAATTCACGCGGTCCCGTCTCGCAGTCCGTCGACACGATCGGCAAGCCAAACGCCATCGCTTCGATCAGCACCAGCCCGAATCCTTCGTACCGGGAGCTGAGGCAAAAGACAGAGGCTTGCTCGTAAGCAATCGTTATATCTGCGTAGATCCCCGGCAGTGTCACGCAATCGCGCAATCCCAGTTCGTCGCGCAATGCCTCCAGCACCGCGCGTTCCTCGCCTTCGCCGGCAATTGTCAGCTGCCAATTCGGTTCCAGCCGCGCTACCACGGACCACGCCCGCAGGAGAATATCAAAGCCCTTGGCATGCACCAGTCGCCCCACCGCCAACACAGTCTTGCCTGTCCTTGGCGCGGGTTGCGCCGGCATGGCAAACGGCAATGGGTTGGGGATGCAAACTACAGTGCTGCGGGGGCGAAGGGCTTCCGTCCATCGCTTGCGGTCCCGTTCGGTCAGTACCACGATGGCTTCGCAATAACGCGCAGCCAGGCGGCGGGCGAACCTGCGCGCCGGCTTGCCGAGGTCTTCGTCGAAGTGGCAGTGTTCCCAGGCGATGTGCCGCGTGCCAAGCCCGAGCGTTGCTGGCAGGGCAAAAAGCGCAAGCATGGTGTCCACCTGCACCAGTACATCCACCTTGTGTGCCCTGACATGGCGCCGTATGCCGGCCACCGTTGCGGCGTACGCGCGCTTGAAGGACGGGCGCTGCGCGAATACGGTCTCGTGGGTGACAGCCGGATGCAGCGGGAAGCAGCTCGTGGCGTCCCAGAGGCTCAGGATGGTGACGGTGTAGCCTTGTTCGGCAAGCGCATTGGCCATGGTGGCCGTCATGCGTTCCGCGCCGGCCATCGCGTTCAGCGTCCCCGTGAGAAAGCACAGCCGGGGCAATGTGCGCATCACGCGTGAGCCTCGCGCGTGGCGGGACGGGCCCTCGCGCTGCGTATCCAGATCGCGATGCCAAACAGCACCGAGAGCAGGTTGGCGACGGCGTAGCCGAGAATGGCGCCGTACACGCCAATGCGGGGAATGGCGATGAGGTCGATGACGATGGTGACGATGAACACTAGGGCCCATTTGATCGCCACCAGCCGCGGACGCTGCAGGTAGATCGGCAGCAGGGTCAGTCCGACGTCGGCAAAGATCAGCGTCGAGGCAAGCGCCGAGAGTTGCAGCAGGCTGGCCGCGGACGCGAAGGCGGAGCCATAGAGCAGATGGATGATCCAGTGCGCGCTCAGTGCGATCACGATGCCGCCGGCAGCACCGATGGCCATCATGCCGCCGGCGATCTTGAGGATGTTGCGGCGCGCCAGGGCTAGCGTGGGCTGCGCGTACACATAGATGGGCGCGACGCCAGCTGAAAGGATGGTGGCGACCATGACAAAGTTGTCCAGGATCTGCATGGATGCC
Source organism: Cupriavidus sp. F041 (assembly GCF_057814235.1). Taxonomy (NCBI): domain Bacteria; kingdom Pseudomonadati; phylum Pseudomonadota; class Betaproteobacteria; order Burkholderiales; family Burkholderiaceae; genus Cupriavidus; species Cupriavidus sp. F041. The sequence continues at coordinate 3,139,293 of NZ_JBVASY010000002.1, read as the reverse complement.
GCGTAGGCCCCCAACTCGCCAAGCGGTACCAGTGGCTTGAGCAGCAACTGGTCGATCCGGCGCGAGCCCATCATCAGCATGAAGCTGGCCCAGAACAGCAGTCCGTTGCTGAACAGCTCGCGGACCATCGCGGGTTCATAGGTAACGCGGGCCCGTGGCGCTCGTGCCAGATAGTAGGTCGTCAGGAATATCGCCATGACGACCGGCTCCAGCGAGAAGGCTAATGCATAGGAGGGTACGTGGTGGATGCCGAGCGCAAACAGGAGTGCGACGCTCGTCGCCTTTACCGACAGCGAGGCAAGATTGAACAGCGTGTTCGGCCGCGTCCTCGTATGCGCTTGCAACCACGCCGTGACAATGCCGAAAGGTTCCCTTAGCATCACAGCCAGCCCAATGATCAGCGCCGGTAGCCAGAATTCGATGGTCTGGCCGGTGACGACCAGGAAAGCGCACATCAGCAGGTAGCTGAGAATACCGGCCGCCAGTCGGAGCCGGAATGCGTGGACCACCAGCCGATGCTGCGCCAGCGGATCCTGGTTGGCCACCAGGCGCGGGATAACGACTTCGCCACCGCAGATCAGTGCAATCGAGGAGGCAATGTAGACCACGGCCTGCGCATACTGGAAATGCGCAAAGCCCTCCGGCCCCAGCCCGCGCGCCAGCATGGCCACAATGCCGATGCCGGCGCCCACCTGCAGGCCCCGTTCGACCAGCATCCATACTAGGTTACTGGCAACCTTGCGTTGCATCAGAGGGGCTCCGCACAGGCCGAGGGAGCCATCCGGGCCAGGCCCGCATAGCAGGCCAGCCACTGGCGGGCCACGGCTTCAAGGCTGAAGCGCGACACGATGCGCTCGCGCCGGGCGGTCTGCTCGGCAGCCGCGCCGCGGCCGTCCCCAAGCACTTCGCCGATGGCGGTGGCGAGAGCTGAGGCGTCGCCCCTGGGCACGATCGTCCCGCAGTCTCCGAGCAACGCCGCGACACCGGCGGCGTCGGTGGCGACCACCGGACACCCGCACGCAAGCGCTTCGCCCACGGCCAGGGGCATGCCTTCGATCTCCGAGGAAAGTACGAACAGGTCGGCCGCGTTGAGCAATGCCGGGACGTCGCGGCGGGTGCCCGCCAGCATGACGCTTCCGGTTAGCTCCTGTTGGCGAATACGTTGCTCCAGGGCGGCGCGTTCAGGCCCCTCGCCGACGATCAGCAGGCGCGCCTTGACCTCCGTGCCGGACCGGAAGAGGGCGAATGCGTCGATCAATACACATTGCGCCTTTTCAGGCACAAGACGCCCGACATTGAGCAGCAGGCGCGTGTCGTCATCCAAACCAAGTTCCGTCCGGGCAATGTGCCTCGCCACCGCGTCGGGGCGGAACTGGGTGGTATCGATGCCATTTGGTACCACGGTAATACGTGCGGCGGGTACGGCACCCGACTTCACCATCGCTAAACGGCCTTCCGGGCTGACATGCGTAGTGAGGCTGGCCCAGCGATCCGTCAGCCGGTAGGCGAGCATGCGCATCCAGCCGCCTTCGCGCGCGCTGTGCGCGGTGCAGATGACGGGCGGGCAGGGTGACACAGCGGCAAGGACCCGAGCGAACAAGTTGGCGTGCACCATATGGGCGTGAATGATTTCCGGACGCCACTCTCGCACAAAATGGAGCAGATGCCGAAGTGCCCGAGCCATCGATAGGGGTGTCTTGCGCATGTCGAGGGCCAGCTGCCTGACCGTAGCAGGCAGGTCCACCGCGCATCCCGGTGTCAGGCTGACCACCGCTACGGCATGCCCCAGTGCGACAAATTGCCGCGCCAGCGCGGCCACTTGCTGCTCCGCGCCACCGAGCTGCAGGCCGGTGCTCAGCAGCAGGATGCGCATGGGGGCTGTGGCGCCTTGGGAGGACAATGGCGTGGTCACCGAGCCCCGTATCCCGTCAACAACGTCCGCAACGTCTTTACCCCGATCAGCAGGTCCAGCGCAAACGAACAGTGCTTCACGTAATACAGGTCGTAACTGAGCTTGGTCACCGTTTCTTCATGCGTGCCGACGTAGCCTTGCTGCACCTGCGCCCAGCCCGACAAGCCAGGCCGCACCAGATGGCGGTAGGGATAGTAGGGGATGGTATGGGCGAATTCCTTGACCATGGGTACTTGTTCGGGGCGCGGGCCGATCAGGCTCATATCGCCTGCCAGCACGTTCCATAGCTGGGGGATTTCGTCGAGCCGGTATTTGCGGATCACGCGGCCTACGCGGGTGACGCGCGGGTCGCGCCGGGCGGCGAATTGCGCCGGTGCACCGGCGTCGAATCCCATGCTGCGGAACTTGAACATGGTGAAGGATTTGCCGAAGAGCCCCACCCGCGCCTGGCGGAACAGCGCGGGCCCGGGCGATTCGAGGCGGATCGCGATGGCCACCGCCACGCCCAGCGGCAGTGCGAACGGCGCCAGGCAGATCACCGCGGCGAGATCGATCAGGCGCTTGGCGAAGCTGTAGAAATAGTGCGCGGCGTAGTCGTCGAGGAAGTTCTCGTCGATGTGTGCCAGGCCGACGCGGCCGGTCAGCATCTCGCCGACCCGGTCCACCGAATACATGCGCACGTGGCTGAGCTTGAACTGGGCGAGCACACGGGTGCGCTCGGGATCGGCGGTGGCGTTGCGGTCCAGCATCAGGCCGTCGCAATGCACCGCTTCCTCGAGCGAGCTGATGGCCTGGAAGCGGGTGGGGCTGGCGGGCGCCGCGCCTGGCATGGCGAGGATCTTTTCGAGCTGTGCCAGCGTGGCGGCATCGGTGTAGCCGAATACCGGTACGTAATTGCGCACGAAGTGCCGGTAGCCGAACCAGATCCAGCCGAGCGTGGTGAGGTAGCTGAGCAGCAGCGCGCCGCGCGAGTATTCGAGGTGGAAGGCGGCAAAGGCGAAGAGCAGCGCCGCGAAGGGCAGGGTGGCCGCCAGTCCGACCAGGCTGTTGCCTTCCATGACGGGCAGGTGCAGCGAGCGGTGCAACAGCACGAAGGCGAACAGGTAGGGTAGTGCCGACCACAGCAGCGTGCGGGTGAAGACGTAGGTGACCAGGCCGGCGTGATGCGCGAATTCGGCCAGCGCGATATTGAGGCCGAACAAGAGCAGGCCGAGCAGTGCCCAGGCCAACATGCGGCTGGCGCGGCGGATGGTTTCCGAGCCTTGGGCGCGGGTCAGCTGGGCGGGGCGGCCGACGCTGTGCATCTTGTTCATTGTCCGCTTGCTCCGGTGCTGGCTGCCGCACGGGCGGCGGTGGCCCTGCCAGCCAGCGCTTGCAGGTAGATCGCCCAGGTCGCCTCGGCCATCGGCGCCAGGCCAAATTCCCTCGCCCATCGGGTCCGAGCAGCGCGCCCCAGGTTCTCGCGCAAGGCGGTGTCGCCTGCCAGCCGCGCCAGCGCGCCTGACCACGCATGTTCGTCGTTGCCGGCGACCAGCAGGCCGCAGGCGCCGTCGTCGAGTTGCTCGCGGATGCCCGGCAGGTCGCTGGCTATGACCGGCAGCCCGGCCCGCATGGCCTCCAGGACCGACAACGGGAAGCCTTCGTGGTCCGATGCCAGCGCGAAGGCCTGGGCCGAGGCCAGCAGGGCGGGAACGTCTGCGACCGGGCCGGCGAACCGTACGCGCCCCGGTGCCATGGTGTCGGCCAGGGTCCGCAAGGCGGCCATTTGGGGGCCTCCGCCGGCCAGTACCAGCTCGCAATCGGGCAGTGCGGCGCGCGCGAAAGCGCGGATCAGCAGGTCGGCGCGCTTCGGCGCGGCCAGGCGCGCCACCATGACGATGCGCCGCAGCGGTGCCCCGGGCGTGGCGTGCGCGCTGCTGTCGGCAATGCCGTTGCGGATCACGCTGATCCGCGCGGCGGGAATTGGCAGTGCCGCGGCCAGCGCCCGTTCAGCCTGGGCTACACAGATCAGGCGGGTCGTCAGCGGTGCCAGCAGCCATTCCATCACGCGCGAGACAAGGCGCTGGCGGGCCGGGGCCGCGGCCTTGAAGGCGAAGCCATGCACCGTATAGACCACCGGAATGCCGAGAAGCCAGCCTGCCACCCGGCCCAGAGCGCCGGCCTTTGCACTGTGGGCGTGGATCAGGTCGGGCTGCGCGGCGCGCAGCGCCGCCAGCAGTTGCCTGAGCGCGGCTAGCGCGCGCAACGGCGACAGGGCATTGTCAAGCAGCGGCAGGCGTACGGTGCGGGCGCCGGCAGCCCGTGCGATGCCCAGCAGGGGGCCATCCCCCCCGGCCAGCAGCACAGGCTCGGTCCTGTCGCGCAACGCCTGAAGCAGATCGGCGACGTGCGTCTGCGCCCCGCCGATCTCGGAGTTCGTGATCAGGTAGGCGATGCGCGGGCGGAGCGGGTGGTGGTTGGGCAGGGGCGAAGGCACTGGGCAAATCGCAAAGGGGGCTGGCGGAATAGCGCTGGGTAGTTCGGTAGGGCCGTTGATCCGGCAGAAGGTTCGATCAGGCGCCCAGTACGAAATTTGGGCAAGAAGTCCGAAAAATGCATACAAACACGGCCCAGACGTGCTGGCGGGGCCAAATCCGGGGCGAGTGACGCGAATTCGTCAAAGGCCATCCGGCGCAGTCTGCGGTAGGCCTGGCCAGCCACGCAGGCCTCGTTGCTGGTGCCATGCGGGCCGGCTTGCCGCGCCCTTTCATGCGTGGCCGAACGATTATAACTGGCGTGCCCCTCGCATTCCGGCAAAATACGGCCTTTGACGCATTTGCCCGCCGCGCCGGCTTAGGCCGGAACGGGTGGCCGGCAAAGTCGACCGGTTCAACCGCAAATATTCAGGATGACCCATGCAAATTGATCCTTCCATTTTCAAGGCCTACGATATCCGCGGCATCGTCGGCAAGACCCTGACGCGCGACGTGGCGCGCGCGATTGGCCTGTCCTTCGGCACGGCCGCCGCCGAGCAAGGCGAGCGCGCCGTGGTGGTGGGGCGCGACGGACGCCTGTCGGGCCCGGACCTGGTGGGCGGGCTGGTCGAAGGCCTGCGCGCCGCTGGCATGGATGTGATCGATCTTGGCATGGTTGCTACGCCGATGGTCTATTTCGGTACCAATGTCGACCTGGCAGGGCGCCGCGCCACTTCCGGCATCATGGTGACGGGCAGCCACAATCCGCCCGACTACAACGGCTTCAAGATGGTGCTGGCCGGCAAAGCGATCTACGGCGAGCAGATCCAGGCGCTGCGCCAGCGGATCGAGGCCGGCCAGTTCGCCAGCGGCGCCGGCGGCTACCAGCAGGTCGACATCCGCCAGCAGTACCTGGACCGCATCGTCGGCGACGTCAAGCTGGCGCGCCCGATGAAGATCGCGCTCGATGCCGGCAACGGCGTGGCGGGTGCCTTTGTCGGCGACCTGTTCCGCGCACTTGGTTGCGAGGTGACGGAGCTGTTCTGCGAGGTGGACGGCAACTTCCCCAACCACCATCCCGATCCCGCCCATGTGGAAAACCTGCAGGACCTGATGCGCTGCCTGAAGGACACCGACTGCGAACTGGGCCTGGCTTTCGACGGCGACGGCGACCGCCTGGGCGTGGTGACCAAGGACGGACAGGTGATCTTCCCCGACCGCCAGTTGATGCTGTTTGCCGAGGAGATCCTGTCGCGCAATCCCGGCCAGCAGATCATCTATGACGTCAAGTGCACCGGCAAGCTGGCGCCCTGGATCCGCCAGCACGGCGGTGAGCCGCTGATGTGGAAGACCGGCCATTCGCTGGTCAAGGCCAAGCTCAAGGAAACCGGCGCGCCGCTGGCCGGCGAGATGAGCGGCCACGTGTTCTTCAAGGATCGCTGGTACGGTTTCGACGATGGCCTGTACACGGGCGCGCGCCTGCTGGAGATCCTGTCGAAGCACGCCGACCCGAGCGCATTGCTCAACGCCTTGCCGAATTCCAACTGCACGCCCGAGCTGCAGCTCAAGTGCGCCGAGGGCGAAGCCTTCACGCTGCTCGACAAGATCCGCGCCAATGCGAAGTTCGATGGCGCGCGCGAGGTCATCACCATCGACGGCGTGCGCGTCGAATACGCCGATGGCTTTGGCCTGGCACGTCCGTCCAACACCACCCCGGTGGTGGTGATGCGTTTCGAGGCCGACAACGACGCTGCGCTGGCACGCATCCAGGCTGAGTTCAAACGCGTGATCCTGGCGGAAAAGCCGGACGCGCAACTCCCGTTCTGAGCGGATGCCGTTGAATGCGCCCCAGGCGGGCAAATCGGGGATGCCGGGCGAATCCTTGACGCAGCATGCGCTGCCCTTGCGGCCGCGCATCCTGGTGGTCAAGGTCTCATCGCTCGGCGACGTGGTGCACAACATGCCGTTGATCCACGACCTGCGCGCGCGCTGGCCGGACTGCGAGATCGACTGGGTGGTCGAAGAAGGCTACGTCGATCTCGTGCGCTTGCTGCCGGAAGTGCGGCGGGTGATCCCGTTCGCCTTGCGCCGCTGGCGCAAGCGCTTCTACCAGGCCGCTACCTGGCGGGAGATTGGAGCGTTCAGGCGGGCTCTGCGCGAGGATGCCTACGACGCCGTGATCGAGACCCAGGGCTTGCTCAAGACCGCCGTGGTGGCCCGTGTGGCCAGCCGCCGCACCGGTGCGCCGGTGATCGGGCTGGCCAACGCCACCCAGGGCTCCGGCTATGAGCCGGCCGCGCGGCTCTTCTATACCGATTCGGTGACGGTGCCGCGCCAGACCCATTCGGTACGGCGCTCGCGCCTGCTGGGCGCGGCCCTGACTGGGCTCGCTCCGCCGGAGCCGCCCCGGTTTTTCGGTTCCGGCGCGCGCACGCTGCATGTCGGCGATCCGCTATGGGCCGGCCTGCCGGCGCGCTACGCGGTGTTTTTCCATGCCACCGCGGGCGCGAAGAAGAAGTGGCCGCTGGCCAGCTGGCACGACCTCGGCCGGCGGCTGGCGGACGAAGGCTTGACCATGCTGCTGCCCTGGGGCAATGAAGCGGAGCGGCGCGCGGCGGAAGAGATCGCCGCCGGCGTGCCGCAGGCACAGGTGCTGCCGCGCTTCACCGTCATGCAGGGTTTCGGCCTGATCAACCGCGCAGAAGTGGTGATCGGGGTCGATACGGGCCTGGTCCACATCGCCGCGGCGCTGTGCCGGCCGACCGTGGAGATCTATACCGCCACCTGGCGCTGGAAGACCGAAGGGTACTGGTCCGATCGCATCGCCAATGTGGGCGACGACGGCGTGGTGCCGACGGTCGATGCAGTCCACGCTGCCGCGCGGCGCGTGCGCGGGCAGGGGATCTGATGCTACGCGTCTTGTATAACCTGCTATGGCTGCTGGCGCTGCCAGTGGCGCTGCTGCGCCTGGTGTGGCGCGCGCGCAAGGAACCCGGCTATGTGCAGCACGTGGGCGAGCGCCTTGGCGCCTACGGCAAGCTGCCGGCCGCAGGGCCCTGGGTGTGGGTCCACGCGGTGTCGGTGGGCGAGACTCGCGCAGCGCAGCCGCTGATCGACGCGCTGCTGGCGCACTATCCGTCCCATCGCATCCTGCTCACGCATATGACGCCCACCGGGCGCCAGACCGGCGCCCAGTTGTATGGCGGGCAGCCGCGCGTGATGCAATGCTATCTGCCCTATGACCTGCCTTGGCTGGTGCGGCGTTTCCTGCGTTATTTCCGTCCGGTGGCGGGCATGCTGATGGAAACCGAGGTATGGCCCAGCCTTGTGCGAGGCGCCCGCGTGGCGGGCGTGCCGCTGCTGCTGGTCAATGCCAGACTGTCGCCGCGCAGCTTCCGCCGTACCGCGCGCTTTGGGCGGGCCGCGACGGCGATGTATCGCGACTTCACGGCGGTGCTGGCGCAGACGCAGGGTGATGCCGAACGCTTTCGCGCCCTTGGCTTGCCTTCGGTGCAGGTGACCGGCAACCTCAAGTTCGATATGCAGCCGCCCGAGGATGGCCTGCGCCGTGGCCAGGTGTTGCGCCAGGGATTCGGCGGGCGCGCGGTGTTCGCCGCCACCAGCACGCGCGAAGGGGAGGAGGTGCTATTGCTCGAAGCGTTTGCGCGCTGGCAGGCGATGGCGGCCGACGCGCCCGGCGCCGTGCCGCGCCCGGCCTTGCTGCTGGTGCCCCGCCATCCGCAGCGGTTCGACGAAGTGGCTGGGCTGGTCACGCGTGCCGGATTCACGCTGCAGCGCCGCAGCGCGCTTGGCGATCCGGAGGGATGGGAGCAGGCGGGACAGCCGGAGCCGGTCACGGCGGATGTGCTGCTGGGAGATTCGATGGGCGAGATGGCGCTGTACTTCGCAGCCTCGGACATCGCTTTCATCGGCGGCAGCCTGCTGCCGCTGGGCGGCCAGAACCTGATCGAGGCATGCGCCGCCGGCACGCCCGTATTGATCGGGCCGCACACCTTTAACTTTGCGCAGGCGACCGAGGATGCCATTGCTGCCGGCGCCTGCCAGCGCGTGGCTGATGCCGGCGAGCTGATGCGCGCGGCCGCGATGATATTGGGCGATCCGCCAGGGCTTGCCGCCATGCGCGAGAACGCGCGCGAATTTGCGGTACTGCACCGGGGAGCTACCGCGCGAACCGTGGCAGCGCTGGAAAAGGTGCTCGGCAAGGCGCACTAGGCGCAGATCCCTTCGCCGCAACCTGGGGTCTTGTAGGCCAGCGTCCGATGGGCTGCGAGCACGCAGTTCGCTACACTCTCCGGAGTGAGGGACCAGACCCGCCGCCCCAACAGGCCCGCAAAGCCGCCCCGGAGCGGCGCGGGCCGGCCAGGCCGCGCCCCCCTATCAGGAGCTTTTCAGATGCAGAAAACCATTCGTCTTTCGCCCGGCGCGCTGGCTGCGCGTGCCGCCGCCGTCATGCTTGCCGCGGCCCTGGGCGCTTGCACCACATCGCCCGCGCCCGATTCGCCCGGCGCCGGGGCCAGCCTGAACCAGGCGCAGACCGGCGGCCCCAGCCGCTGGGAGCTGGTGCGCTGGCAGCAGGCCGACGGCACGCTCAAGCCCATCTCGCATGGCGATAACGGCGAGCCGATCATCTTTGAATTCAATAGCGGCATCGACTCGGCGCAAGGCACCGTCAGCGGCTACAGCGGCTGCAATCGCTTTACCGGCAGCTACGGCAAGACGGCAACCGGCATGCGTTTCGACAGTCTGGCTGGCACGCGCATGGCCTGCGTGCCGCCGCGCGGCGAGCTGGAGTCCGCGCTGCTCAAGGCCATGCAGTCGCCGTTCACTACCGTGGGCACGCAGCCGTCGGCCGGGTCGACGGGACGCCAGATCATCTGGAAGACCACCGACGGCGACCTGCTGCAATTCATCGAGCGCGAAGGCGTGGGCAAGCGCGGCGCCAGGCTGGATGCGCAGGCAGCGGCCGGCGGCGTCGAGAAGACGGTGTACGTGGATTCGCAGCGGGTGGAATGCTCGGGCATGGGCCGGCAGACCTGCTATCGCGTGCGCGACAACCCCAATGCGCCGTGGACGCTCTGGTATGGCCCGATCGAGGGACTGGATTTCGAGCCGGGCATCGCATACACCTTGCGGGTGCGCGAGACCCGGGTGGAGAACCCGCCGGCGGACGCTTCGGCTATCCGATGGCAGTTGTTGAGCGTGGAGTCCCGTACGCGGGCCAACTGAGCGGCGCCAGAAAGCTGGGCCAGCAAGCAAAACGCCGCGGTCGAAGCCGCGGCGTTTCTGTTTCGAGCGAATACCGGTTGGCCGGTGGCCGTCCGGCATTCACATTCAGCTGCGTGGCGCGGGCGCTCCGGCGATGGCTTCCTTGCGCGTGGCAGGGCGCTTTGCCGCTGGCGGCGTACCGGCGGGCGATGCCGTGCCGAGCTTTACCTTCTCCGGCAGCTTGTACATCGAGCCCGGCGCCGAGGTCAGCAGCGTGTTGATCTGCACGACATCGTCCTCGGTCAGCGCGCCCGTCGCGGCCTTGAGGCGCAGCCCGCTCATGATGGTGTCGTAGCGCGCCTTGGCCAGGTCGCGGCGGGTGGAGAACAGCTGCGCCTCGGCGTTCAGCACGTCGATATTGATGCGCACGCCCACTTCATAGCCGAGCTGGTTGGATTCCACCGCGCTCTGCGCCGAATGTTCGGCGGCTTCCAGTGCCTTGACCTGCGCCAGGCCGTTGGACACGCCCGAGTAGGTCTGCCGCGCGTTCTGGGCGGCGGTGCGCCGCGCGAACTCGAGGTCGCTCGCGGCCTTGTCGGCCAGTGCCGCGGTCTCGCGCACGCGCGACTGGATCTGGCCACCGCTGTAAATCGGCACGTTCAGTTGCACCCCGATCTGGGCGCTGTTGTAGCGGCTGGAAATATTGACCTGCTGCGTGGCGTTGCCGGTGGAGTTGACGAAGCCATAGGAGGCTACGAGGTCGACCGTGGGCAGGTGGCCGGCGCGCGCCTTGTTGTACTCGCGCTGCGCCGTGTCGAGGTTGTAGCGGGCAAGACCCACTTGCGGGTTGGTGTTCTCGGCCTGGCTGGCCCAGGTGTTCACATCGGCCGGCTGCGGACCGGGAAGGGTGGCGGCGGGGCGCAATCCCAGCAGTTCGTCGACCGGCTTGCTGGTGATCTGCTGCAGGTTGGCGCGCCGGATTTCGAGATCGCTCTGCGCCGCGATTTCGGTCGAGGTGGCGAGATCGTAGCGGGCCTGCGCATCGTTGGCGTCGGTGATGGTGGCGGTGCCGACCTCGAAGTTGCGCTTGGCTTGTGCCAGTTGCTCGCCGATGGCCTTCTTCTGCGCGCCGGCCAGGTAGAGGTTGTCCTGCGCGGCCAGCACGTCGAAGTAGGCTTGCGAAGTGCGGGTGATCAGGTCGAGCTGCGCCTGGCTGAAGGTAACCTCGCCGGCCAGCGCTGCCAGTTCGCCCTGCTTGTAGGTCTCCCAGCGATCCCAGCGGAACAACGGCTGGACCAGTTGCAGCGTCCAGTTATTGTTGTTGATGAAGCGGTCCGCCACGAACGGCACCGTCTGGTCGATGTTGGTGCGCGTGGCGCCGAGCGTGCCGTTGATCTGCGGCAGCAGGCCGGAGCGTCCCTGCGGGAGCTTTTCCAGGGTGGCCGTCAGTTGCGAACGCGCGCTGGCGAACTGGGCATCGTTGGCTTGCGCGTCGCGGTAGACCTGGAGCAGGTCGGCGCCATGCGCGGCCGGCAGTTGCAGCAGCGCAAGCAGGGAACCCGTCAGTGCCAGGCGCGTCTTGGCCACGCCCCGCGCAGGGAAAAGCGCAAACCTCATGACATCTCCAGTCTGCCGGGCACCGGGCGCGCGGCTAACGTTTCTAACGATCAGCGTTCTAGGGAATCGGCGCCGCGGGAAGCCGGCGCCCTGGAATTGATGCTTGTGCTGCTGCTAGTGCTGGTGATGCTCAGTACTTCGGCATCGCCGGGTCGACCTGCTCGGACCAGGCGTGCACGCCGCCCGTCAGGTTGTAGACCTTGGCAAATCCTTGCCGCTCGAGGAAGCTGGCCACCTGCATGCTGCGCGCGCCGTGATGGCAGATGCAGACGATGTCGGCCTCCTCATCGAGCTCGGCGGCGCGTGCCGGGATCTGGCCCATCGGGATATGGGTGATGCCGGGCATGGCGCAGGTCTGCACTTCCCAGCCTTCGCGTACGTCGAGCAGCACCGGCTGTGCGCGGCCGGTGTCGGCCAGCCAATGTGCCAGTTCGGGGGCGTTGATTAACTGCATGTGCTGGGTCCCGCTCAGAAGTGGAAGCGCGAAGGCTGCTCGGCGCCGATCAGCGGCGTGACGGCAGTCTCGAACAGGTTGACCGTCTTGTACTCGGTCTCGCTGACGCGCGTGATGATCTGGGCTTCCAAGGCTGGCAAGGCGCCGACGAACGCGGCGATGCGCCCGCCAACCTTGAGCTGCGACAGGATGAACGCCGGCACCGAGGGCAGCGCGCCCGAGATGCAGATCACGTCGTAAGGCGCGCTGGCGGCCCAGCCGGTGGCGGCATTGCCTTCGGCCACGTCGACATTGGTCACGCCGGCGTCGGCCAGGTTCTGGCGGGCCAGCGCGGCAAGTTCCGGCAGGATGTCCACGGTCAGCACGTGGCGCGCGCGGTGGGCCAGCAGGGCGGCCATATAGCCGGAGCCGGCGCCGATCTCAAGCACTTGTTCGTGCTTGCGCACGGCCAGGTCCTGCAGGATGCGGGCTTCCACGCGCGGGGCCAGCATGTTCTGGCCGCCCGGCAGCGGGATTTCCATATCGACGAAGGCCAGCGCGGCGTAGGCCTGCGGCACGAACTGTTCCCGCTTGACGACCGCCAGCAGGTCCAGGATTTCCTGATCCAGCACATCCCACGGGCGGATTTGCTGTTCGATCATGTTGAATCGGGCTTTCTCGAGATCCATCTTGCCATTCCTTCCAATGCCAACCGCTAATCAGTTCTGAATTCCGGCCGCGCGGTGCCAGGGGCCGGGGAAATCCGTCAAACCTAATATTTTAACTCTTCGTCAAGGCAGTTGCCCAAGCGCGTGGCCCCGGGTGTGGCCTGCATGCCGCAGTCTGGCCAGGGCCACGGCATTCCGGGTATCCGCCGGCGCTGCCTCATTCCGCACTCGCCGGCCCGTGCGCTGGCGCATCGGCCGCCTGCGGTGCGGCGGCGCGGGCGGGAGCCGCCTCCTTGCCTCGCCACAGCCGGCCCAGCCAGGCGCTGAAATCGTCCAGGTACGTATAGATCACCGGCACCACCACCAGGGTCAGGATCGACGAGGTGATGATGCCGCCGATCACCGTCTGGCCCATCGGCGCGCGCTGCTCCGCGCCTTCGCCCAGGCTGAAAGCGAGCGGCACCATGCCGAAGATCATGGCCAGCGTGGTCATCAGGATCGGCCGCAGCCGCACGCGTGCGGCGGCCACCAGCGCCGCCTCGCGTGACATCGGCGGCTGGCCGTCGGTGCCGCGCCGGGCCTGGTTGGCGAAGTCGATCAGCAGGATGGCGTTCTTGGTCACCAGCCCCATCAGCATGATGAAACCGATGATGGAGAACATGTTCAGCGTGGAGCGGAACAGCAGCAGCGCCGCGAACACGCCGATCAGCGTGAGCGGCAGCGAGGTCATGATGGCGATGGGCTGGAAGAAGCTGGCGAACTGCGAGGCCAGGATCATGTAGATAAAGATTACCGCCAGCGCCAGCGCCGATACCGCGAAGCCGAACGATTCGTTCATCGATTTGGTGGAACCGCCGAAGCGATATTTGTAGCCCGCCGGCCAGTTCATGCCGTCCAGCACCGTCTTGACCTCGCGCGCTACCTCGCCCTGCGAGCGCCCCGCGGTATTGGCGGTCAGCTCCACTTCGCGGTTGAGGTCGCGCCGGCTGATCTGGTTGGCGCCGGTGGTGGGCACCAGTTCGGCGATCTGGCGCAGCGGCACCATGCGCGGCGAGCCGTCGGTGTTGGTCTGGTTGCTGGCGATCATCAGCGCGCTGAGGTCGGCCATGCCGGTGCGCGCGTCCTTGGGCAGGCGCACGCGTACGTCGTAGTTCTGATCGTCGGGAGCGCGCCAGGAGCTGATGGCGTCGCCGGCCAGCAGCGGGCGCAGCGCGTTGCCGATCTGGACAATGCCGACACCCAGGTCGGACGCCAACTCGCGGCGGATGCGTACTTCCACCGTGGGGCGGTCGTCCTTCATGCTGGAATCCAGGTCGGTCAGGCCGCGCACGGCGGCCATGCGCCGGCTGGCCTCCACCGACAGGCGCCGCAGCGTTTCCAGGTCGTCGCCCTGGATCGACACCTGCAGCGCCTTCTGCCCGCCGGCGCCATCGGGCATGCCGACCATGGTCAGCGTGATGCCGGCGATGCCCGCCAGCCGCTCGCGGATCATCGGGTTGAGTTGCGTGGTGGTGAGCTTGCGCGCGCGGCGCTCGATCAGGCGTACCGAGACTAGCGCGTTGTTGCGCCCGGAGGTGTTGCCCGAGTTGATGGTGGCGTAGGTGTAGGCCACTTCTGGGAAGGTCTTGAGCGCGGCTTCCACCTGCCTGACCTTGGCTTCGGTGACCGCCAGCGAGGTGCCCACCGGCGTGGTGAAGCCCACCTGCGTTTCGCCGAGGTCGGCGGCGGGCACGAACTCGGTGCCGATCAGCGGCACCAGTGCGAAGCTGCCGAAGAACGTCACCACGGCAATGATGGCCGTGGCGATCCGGTGCTTGAGCGCCCAGCCCAGCATCGATCCATAGCCATGGCCGAGCGCATCCATGCGCGCCGAGAACCAGTCCAGCATGCGGCCCACGGTACGGCCGTACAGGCTCTTCTTGTTGCCGGTGCCGTGCAGGTCCGGGTCATGCCAGACCGAGGACAGCATCGGGTCCAGCGTGAAAGAGACGAACATGGAGATCAGCACCGCCGCCACCACGGTCACGCCGAACTGGTGGAAGAAGCGGCCGATGATGCCACCCATGAAGCCCACCGGCAGGAACACCGCGACGATGGAGAAAGTGGTGGCCAGCACCGCCAGCCCGATCTCGTTGGTGCCGTCCAGCGCCGCTGTGCGGTGGTCCTTGCCCATCAGGTTATGGCGCACGATGTTCTCGCGCACCACGATGGCATCGTCGATCAGCAGGCCCACGCACAGCGACAGCGCCATCAGCGTGATCACGTTGAGCGTGAAGCCGAACATGTACATCACGCCGAAGGTGCCGATCAGCGCGATCGGCAAGGTCAGCCCGGTAATCACCGTGCTGCGCCAGGAGCCGAGGAACAGGAACACGATCGCCACCGTCAGGAAGGCGCCTTCGACCAGGGTGGAGCGGACTTCCTTGACGCTGCTGCGGATGCCGCGCGCGGCGTCGTTGACCACGGTGAGTTGCACGCCGGCGGGTATCAGTTTGCGCACCTCGTCGGTCATCTTGATCAGGCCGTCGACGGTATCCACGGTGTTCTGGCCCTGCGCCTTCACCACCGCCAGGAACAGCGCGCGCTTGCCGTCCAGCATGGCCAGGCTCTCCTGCTCCTCCTCGCCGTCGCGCACGTCGGCGACCTGTTCCAGCGTGACCGGCTGGCCGGCGCGCCGGGCCACGATGATGTGGCGGAAGTCGTCCGGCGAGATGACGCGCCCCTTGATCTGCACCACCGTCTCGGTGGAGGAGGAGCGCAACTCGCCGGCAGGCAGCTCCTGGTTTTCGTTGCGGATGGCGTCCATTACCTGGTTCACGCCAATGCCGAGCGCCTCCAGCTGGGCCGGGCGGATGCGGATCTCCACCTCGCGCTTGGTGCCGCCCACCAGGCTGATGGCGCCCACGCCGCGCACCGTCTCCAGCCGCTTGCGCACGATCTGGTCGGCAATGGTGGTCAGCTCGCGCTGCGTGCGCTCCGCGCCCGGCGCATTCGACACCGACAGGTAGAACACCGGTGCCTCTGACGGGTCGTAGCGCAGCACGCGCGGGTCTTTCACCTCGTCGCGGAACTGCGGGCGGATCAGCGCGATCTTGTCGCGGACGTCCTGCGCGGCCTGGCCAACATCCACGGTCAGGTCGAACTTGATCACCACCACCGAGTTGCCCTGATAGGAGTGCGAGAAGATCTCGTCGATGCCGGAGATGGTGTTGACGATCTCCTCGATCTTGCGGGTGACATCCGATTCGACCGATTCCGGCGCGGCGCCGGGGTACTCGGTCTGCACCACCACGATCGGGAAGGTGATGTCCGGGAACTGGTCGACCGGCAGGCGCTGGTAGGAGAACAGGCCGATGACGACGAAGGCCATCATCATCATGGTGGCCAGCACGGGGTTATGGATGGACAGGCGGGTGAACCACATGGGCGGGGGCTCCTACGCCTTGACCAGCTTGACGCGGCTGCCCGCGCGCAGGGTGCCGAGATTGTTGCGCACCACCTTGGCGCCGGCGGCCAGGCCGCTGGCGATCTCCACCAGCCCGCTCTCGTCGTCGCGGATGCCCAGCTTGACCTGGCGCTCTGCCAGCACGTCGTTTTCCACGCTGTAGACGAAGGCGCGCTCACCATCGCTGCGCACCGCCGTTGCGGGCACCGCCACCACGCCGGCATGGCGGCCGAGCACCAGCGCGCCCTGGGCGAACATGCCCGCGCGCAGGCGTGCGTCAAGGTTGTCGACCCGCACATAGACCATGATGCTGCGCGTGCCCTGGCTGACCGCGGGGTTGATGCGGACCAGCTTGCCCTCGAAGCGGCCGCTGCCTTCCACGTCAAGCTGCACGGCCTGGCCGATGGCGGCATGCGCTACGTCGGCCATCGGGATCGGCGCCTCCAGTTCCAGCGCGCGCAAGTCCACCACGTCGATCAGGCGCGTGTCGGGCGATACCTTCTCGCCAGGCTGCACCGCGCGCGCGGCCACCAGACCGTCCAGCGGCGCCTTGACGATCGTATCTGCGAGCGCTTTTTGCGCCACTTCCAGGCCGCCCTGGGCGGCATCGAGGTTGGCGCGCGCCACGTCCAGGTTGCTCTGGAAATTGTCGAAGGCGGTCTTGGAGATGAAGCCCTTGGCCACCAGTTCGCGGTTGCGCTCGAAGGTCTGCTTCGAATTCTCATACTGGCCGCGCGCCGCCAGCATCTGCCCGCGCGCCTGCGCTACCTTGGCCTGGTATTCGGTAGCATCGATGCGCACGATGACCTGGCCGGCACGCACGACTTCACCCTCGCGAACCAGCACCTGCTGCACCTCGCCCGAGACCTTGGCCTTGACCGAAGCCTGGTTGAGCGCCCGCAAGCCACCGGACAGCGGCAGCGAAACGCGCAGGTCCTGCGTGGTGGCATCGACCAGGTCGGACTGCAGGAATTCCACCAGGCCAGGCGCTGCGGTCCGCTGGGCAGTGGCTTGCGCCGGGGCCGCGCCCGGCTTGCCGTTGCCTGTCTTGCGGACCGCGGCTGCGGCGCTCAGCACGCCGATCACGGCAATGGCGGCAATCGTACCGATCAGGATCTTCTTGCGTCGGGTCATGCGGTCTCCGGCGGCCGCGTCGGGGGATCCCGCGCGTCCTGCTGCCCCTGCGCTTGTGCAAGGGCTTGTTGTTCTTCTCGTATCTGCTCCCAGATGTAGGGGCCAACCTGGGGCGGCAGCGGCGTATCGCGCGCCGCGCCGGTGGTCAGGCCGAACAGCAACATCTGGAGCAGGTTGTCGAGGAAAGCCTCGGGGTCGATCTCGATGCGCGACGACGCGCTGAACGCGCGCTGCCACAGCATCAGGAACATCAGCGGCGCACAGATCAGCGTCGTGGTCGGGTTGGCCGGCGTCTCGCGCAACTCGCCACGCTCCACGCCGCGCTTGAGCACGCGCGCGAACAGTTCGTCACCCGGCAGCACCACTTCCTCATGGTAGAACTGCGCGATGTCAGGGAAGTTGCTGGACTCGGCCATGATCAGCTTGGTCAGGCCGGCTACCGGCGTGGCCCCGATCAGGCCCCACCAGCCGCGCAGCAACTCGCGGAGCAACGCCGGCGTGGAACCCTGGTAGTTCTCCACCAGGTCGATGCCCCTGGTCAGCGTTGGCACCAGGTTCTCGCGCACCACGGTCTTGAACAGCTCTTCCTTATTAGCGAAATACAGATACACCGTGCCCTTGGACACGCCTGCCGCGGCGGCAACATCCTCCAGCCGCGTGGCCGCATAGCCGCGCTGGACGAAAAGCTCGAGCGCGGCAGCTACCAGTTCCTGCGGGCGCGCGGCTTTGCGGCGAGCCCAACGTTTGGTGTTTGCCGCTTCCTGGGTCTGGTCTGGGGACTTTTTCACTGGGCCGCTACGCACCGATGCCGGCGCGTTCCGCGAGAATTGCAGATAAATAACTCTTGGGTCAGTAATGTAGTAGACGCGATTCCGGCGGTCAAGCGTGCAGGCAATCCATGGCGCTGCCGGTGCCAAAGCGTGAAGGAGGGGGCGCGGGTTGGGGCACAATACGGGGCTGCCGGGCGATGCCTGTGCCTGTGCCTGAACCTTTGCCATGCCCCTTCAGTCTGAACTTTCCTGTCGGCCCGATTGCGGCGCTTGTTGCACCGCGCCCTCGATCACATCGCCCATTCCAGGCATGCCAAACGGCAAGCCGGCCGGCGTACCCTGCGTGCAACTGCTGCCCGACCGGCGCTGCGCGATTTTCGGCGAGCCCACGCGGCCGGCGTTTTGCGCCGGTCTGAAGCCCGCCGCCGACATGTGCGGCGACTCGCGTGTGCATGCGCTGGCATGGTTGTCGCAGCTAGAGGCCGCCACCGCGCCCGGCCATGCCGGCTAAACCCGCAAGGATCAAACAGATGTTCAAAATGACTCGCCGGCGTTGGCTGGCAGCAAGCGGTGCCGCCGCGCTCCTCGCGGGACTCGCCGCCTGCGGCGTGATGGGCAACGACTACACCTTCTCGCAGAGCCAGTTGCAATCGGCGCTGGAGCGCAAGTTTCCGTTCAACAAGCGCTATATGGAGCTGTTTGATATCCAGCTCGCCAACCCGCAGCTCACGCTGGACCCCGGCCGCAACCGCGTCAACGTACAGTTCGATGCCACCGTGGACAACCGGCTGTTCTTCCGCCAGCCGCTGACCGGGCGCTTCGCGCTGGACAGCGGCCTGCGCTACGATCCGGCCAGCCGCGCGGTCGTGCTGCAGGATCCGCAGGTCCAGCAGTTCGACGTCAATGGCCTGCCGCCGCAGTTCTCGCGCCAGCTCAATGCGCTCGGCGGCATCCTCGCGGAGCAATTGCTGCAAGGCTATCCGCTCTATACCTTCCGCCCCGACGAGCTGCGCCTTGCCGGCGCGAGTGCCGAGCCCGGTACAATCACCGTTTTGCCCAACGGGATCAACGTCAAGATCAATCGGCCGTAAGGAAGAGCGGCGCGCTGCGTGGGAGGCATATGCCTTGCACACGGTAGCGTCATGCTCGTGGTCGATAGTGGTGGTTCCTTGTGTGCGAGACCGTGCGGGTACTCATTTCCTTTTCCTCGCTTCTCCTTCGTTTTCCTTCGCTCCCCTAATAAGAATGGATATTGCTCTCGCCTTGAAAGCCGTGATCCTCGGCATCGTCGAAGGACTGACCGAGTTCCTGCCTATCTCCAGTACCGGCCACCTGATCCTGGCCGGCCAGTTGCTCGACTTCAACGATGAAAAGGGCAAGATTTTCGAGATCGTGATCCAGTTCGGCGCCATCCTGGCGGTGTGCTGGGAGTTCCGCCGCCGTATCACCACCGTGGTGGGCGGACTGGCCACCGATGAAAAAGCGCAGCGCTTCGCCATCAACGTCATCGTCGCCACCGTGCCGGCGATCGTGCTGGCGCTGGTGTTCGGAAAGTGGATCAAAGAGCACCTGTTCAACCCAATCACCGTGGCGACCGCGTTTATCGTCGGCGGCGTGGTGATCCTGTGGGCCGAGTGGCGCGAAAGCCATCGGGGCCGGGTATCCCATCCGCAAGGCAACGCCTTGCTGAAGGCTGCCCAGGCCGGGGCGCCGCGCATCGAATCCGTCGATGACCTGAACTGGCGCGATGCGATCAAGGTCGGGCTGGCGCAATGCTGCGCCCTGATCCCCGGCACCTCGCGTTCCGGCGCGACCATCATTGGCGGCATGCTGTTCGGGCTGTCGCGCCAGGTGGCCACCGAGTTCTCCTTTTTCCTGGCGATCCCGGTGATCTTCGGCGCCACCGTGTACGAGTTGTACAAGTCGCGCGCGTTGCTCTCCGCCGACGACCTCGGCATCTTCGGCATCGGCTTCGTCTTCGCCTTCCTGTCGGCTTTCCTGTGCGTGCGCTGGCTGTTGCGCTTTGTTGCCACCCATGATTTCAAGCCGTTCGCCTGGTACCGCATCATCTTCGGCATCATCGTGCTGGTGACGGCTTACTCGGGCCTGATCGCCTGGCATGCCTGATACGGGCTGCCGCAAATGAAAAAGGCGTGGCTCGTGGCCACGCCTTTTTCATTGTCGCGCCAGTTACCGCGCGGCCTCAGGCCCGCTTGCGAAACACCACGTCCCACACGCCATGCCCAAGGCGCACGCCACGGCGCTCAAACTTGGTCACCGGGCGGTAATCCGGCCGCGGCGCGAAGCCGCCGGCTGTATCCGAGGTATTGACCAAGCCCGGCTCGCCGGAGAGCACTTCCACCATCTGGTGAGCGTATTCCTCCCAGTCGGTCGCGCAGTGCAGGTAGCCGCCCGGCTTGAGGCGGCTGGCCAGCAGCTTGACCAGCGGCGGCTGCACCAGGCGCCGCTTGTTGTGGCGCTTCTTGTGCCAGGGGTCGGGAAAGAAGATGTGCACGCCGTCCAGGCAGGATTCCGTCAGCATGTGCGCGATGACCTCGACCGCGTCGTGCGGCATGATCCGCACATTGCCGATCTCGCGCTCGCCGATCAGCTTGAGCAGGGCGCCCACGCCGGGCTCGTGCACCTCGCAGCCCAGGAAGTTGTCCTGCGGGCGCAATTGCGCGATATGCGCGGTGGTCTCGCCCATGCCGAAGCCGATTTCCAGGATCGCCGGGGCAGCGCGACCGAAGGCCGCCTCCCAGTCGAGCGGCTGCGGGACATACGGCAGGATGAAGCGCGGCCCCAGGTCATCAATGGCGCGCTGCTGGCCGGTGGAGGTGCGCCCGGCGCGACGCACGAAGGAACGGATGCGGCGCGGGTGCGCGACGTCCGTGCCGGTGTCGGCCGGGGTGGGCGCGTTGTCAGCGTCGTCGGCTGGCGTCGGATCGGAGCTGGGGTCTTGGGGGAGCATGGCAACAAAAAAGCCGCCGGGCGGGTCCTGATCGGGCATGCGACCAGGTGGCGAAGGCGGCTCGTCTCAATCTGATGTGGAGCGGGCGATGGGAATCGAACCCACGTCTTTAGCTTGGGAAGCTAAGGTAATGGCCATTATACGACGCCCGCGAAACCGCGATTCTACGCGGGATTCCGCGGGGAATGCAAGCGGAGGCGTTGGACGCTTCAGGGCAATTGCATTAGAAGGTCGTTAACTGACGGGGCTTAGCAGGTTAGTGGTTGTAAACCCGAGGGTGAAGGGCGTTTACTCTTGATTGTTGGACGAATCAAGATGGAGACGCGCTTGGCCCTCGTGGCTTGCCTGAAGGATGTGCCGGATCCCCGCCGTGGCAACCGCACGCAATACGACCTGACGGAGATGCTGGTGGTGGCAATTTGCGCGCTGCTCTCGGGCGCCGAAGGCGTGACCGAGATTGCCCAGTGGGGACGAGCGAAGCTGGCGTGGCTACGTGAGTTCATTGTGTTGCCGCATGGCGTGCCGTCGCACGATACCTTTGGACGGGTATTACGATTGCTGGATCCCAGCATGTTCGAGCAGTGCTTTCGGGCCTGGGTCGGTCAAGTGGTGGGCAAGCTGGATCAGACGGTCGTAGCACTGGACGGCAAGACACTGCGCGGCAGCCAGGACGGGGAGAATCGCGCGCTGCATCTGGTCTCGGCCTATGCCAGCGCCTACGGGCTGACACTGGGCGCGGTGGCGGTGGACAGGAAATCGAACGAGATCACTGCGCTGCCGGAATTGCTCAAGGTGCTGGACGTACACGGGGCGATTGTCTCGATCGATGCGATGGGCTGCCAGCAAGCGATCGCTCGGCAGCTCAGAGCTCAGGGCGGGGACTATCTGCTCGGGCTGAAGGCCAACCAAGGGGCGTTGCTTGAGGAGGTTGAGTATTTCTTTCGCGTCGCACGCGCCGAGAACTGGCATGCAGTGCCGTATGGCTATCATGAGACGGTCGAGAAAGACCACGGGCGCATTGAGACGCGCCGGGTATGGTGCGTGAGCGCGCTGGACTGGCTGCCGCAGCGGGCGGACTGGCAGGACTTGCGCCAGGTGATCCTGGTGGAATCGCAGCGGTGCGTCGGCGCGAAGACCAGCACCGAACTGCGCTACTACCTGAGTTCGTCGGCCGGCGGCCCAGAGCGGCTGGGCCAAGCCATCCGAAGCCATTGGACGATCGAATCCCAATTGCATTGGTCGCTGGACGTGACGCTGGGCGAGGATGCGTGCCAAGTGCGCAAGGACAACGCCGCCATGAATCTGGCGATCCTGCGCCGCTTCGTGCTTAACCTGCTCAAGCTCGATGCCACCCCCAAGCTGTCGGTCCGCGCCAAGCTCAAGCAAGCCGCCTGGGACGACGACTTCCGCCGCGACGTGCTCGGCATGCGGCGGGTGCCCTAATGCGATTGCACTCGCTGGCAACCTTGTCAAATTGAATTCTACAGATTATTCTGTCAACACTTATCGCCGCTTTAGCGGCATTGACATCGACATTGGCGCTGCGCGCCACGACAGGATACGGTTCATGGGCTTGGGCGCTTTGGCACCGTAAGCGCTTCCCTTAGCCACCGTCTATCCATTTTTTGGGCCATCCGGGCGGGCTGTCTAAGTCCGTCCAGTTTCATCCCCTGCCTGCAATGATCCCCGTAGCGTCGCTGCGGGTATCCCTCCCGTTTTCCTGTCTTCTACCTTCCTCCGCAACTTTCCTGAATCGTAGCCGAAGGGTTTTACATGCCCTTGTACTCACGTCCACTCTTGCCTTTTCACTGTGGCCGTATTCGGAAGCGTTGATAAGGGGTTTCATGCCCTTCTCCCTAGTGATGCTCTCAGGACAGCCTGAGCATGGCCGGACTGTATCCGGCGAGTTCGTCTGCACTCTCAAAGCAGACACCCAACGGACGGAACCCAACCGTTGCCAGTTGGGGAAGGTGATGAAGGTGGACGTAGGGTCGGCCTGTACCTAGTGCGATGGTCAGTTCGTGAAGCTGGACATCGATGACGATGGTACGAAGAAGGTCCGGCTGGCCCGGGCGCGATGTGGCTGGAGCAATGCGGTTACTTGCCGGATCGGCCCCGGACATCGATGCTGTTGTAGCGCTCCACCTCACGTAGTCCCGGTATGTTGTCGCCAGAACGTCTGTGTGTGCCTGACGGGGCGCACAGGCCCGCTGGTGGTGCCGTAGCTGTTCCCTGTATCCCGTACCGCTGCCCGAGGGTTCCGGTGCCAGGGCTGGTTTAGCCAGCCGCCGTTAACACTGACCAAGTGAGGAACCTAGTGAAGCTGGATATTTTTGTGGACCTGATGCGTATGGTTGACCGCAATCGGGATGGCTCGTATGCGACCCAGGCGGCCCGCAGGGAAGTGCTCGCGCAGGTGGCTCATGACCTCAAGGACATGGGCTTCCGAATGCTTCCTGCTACCGGGTTGAAGCCAAAGCATGTTGCCGCGCTGGTCAATCGTTGGCAGGCCTCCGGCGTTGCTGTGGGCACCATGAAAAACCGTATGTCACATGTACGGTGGTGGGCAGAGAAGGTCGGCAAGCAGAATTGCGTCCCGCGCACCAATGGTGAGCTGGGCATTGGCCGGCGCCGGTATGTGACCAACGTTTCGAAGGCACTGGTGCTGGCTTCGGGTGATATCGCGAAAATTACTGACGAGCGTCTGCGCTGTTCCGTCGAGCTGCAGCAGGCCTTTGGGTTGCGCCGCGAGGAGTGCCTCAAATTTCAGCCGAGCTACGCGCTGGCAGGCCTGACGCCGGATCTAGTATTTGAGATTCGGCTCAAGCCGACTTGGTGTAAGGGCGGCCGAGCACGTGCTGTGCCTGTCACGAGTGAGCATCAGCGGGCTGTGCTTGCGCGTGCGGTTGCGCTCTGCGGAAGCGGCTCCATGATCCCGAAGAATCTCAAGTACGTCGACCAGCTCCACCGCTATACCTGGGCTGTCGAGAAGGCTGGCATGTCGAAGTTACATGGTCTTCGGCATGAGTATGCTCAGCAGCGTTACCATCAGCTTACCGGCTGGCTTGCTCCTGCCGCAGGGGGTCCCGTGTCAAGACAACTCACGTCGCAGCAGCGGGCCGTGGATCGTGTAGCACGGCTCCAAGTGTCTGCTGAGTTGGGCCACAATCGGGAGGAGATTACAGCCGTTTATCTAGGCCGCTAACGTGTTGTCGCGACCTTGCTCGATGCTACTAAATAGGCCGCGCTGCTGCCAGATTTGTTGGGAAGCAGCGTTGCGTCATGCCTGCGGTACAACCTGTTTTCTGCGAAAGAGACGCCTTGTCCGATCTGTTGGAACATCAATTCATTGCCTTGTTTGAGCGCTGCGCAGTGCGATTCGTCGAGCTGGTGCCGGCGCCGGACGGTTGGTACGTGCGCATCAATGGCAGCCAGTGGTTGCGCTCGTCTCGCCAGTGTGTCCGGCTGGAAAAGACCTTGATGTACCTGCGTGAGCTGGGCTGCGCGCGAGTGATGGTGGATCTGAGCGCCTGGCCAGACGCGCCATGGTCCTGATTTTCGTCGTGCGTGTCTCCCTTGTCGTGGGATGGATCATTGCGGCGAGGGGTCAGTGAAGCGTGCGAAGGTGGGCCATTCGCTTTCTGTGGCTCAAAGTGGCGTCGAAACTGGCATCGCGCCAAGGCGCGCAGATTTGGTGGGGAAAACGGTCAGCCGCGAGAACTCACGTTTGAAACCCGCATGAACAGTGGGTTTGGTCAGGCCGTTGCGGCTTGGGAAGCTAAGAGGTAAAAGCTATTATACGACGCCCGCAAGAAGCGATCCTACGCGGGATGTCCCGGTGATTTTTGGCCCGGCACGCAGGCGGGCCAGCACGCGCGGCAGGGGCGCCTGCGCTATCGCTCCAGCCGCAACTGGCAAATTGCCGCTTCTTCCTGGCCCGGCGCGAGCCAGCGCAACCCCATGCCGTGGTGGATCGCATTTGGCAAGCCGAGCCAGGGCTCCACGCAGTAGTAGTCAGCGTCGACGTGCTCCGACCATGTGGTAACGGCGAACCACGGTATGCTGCCAGGCGGGTCCAGGTCGATCACCAGCTTGCGGCCCTGAGGGGCAGCGGCGTTGAGCGGCATCGCCAGCGTACAGGCGCGCGGTGCGGCAAGCCGCGGCTGCAGGACGTGGAAGGTGTCTTGCAGGCGCAGGTCATCGAGCCGATACGCCGCGGCGCCTGGGCCGCTGGATGCCGGCGAGCCATCCGCGCGCTGATGCATCAGGGTCGCGGCCGGCATGGCCAGCCCGGACGCCCCGCGCGCCTGGTGGGCGAGCGCGAAATAGAAATGATGGCCGGCGTAATAGGGCAGCGGCTGTGCACCGGCATTGCGCGTGCGCAGCCTGGCTTCGAGCCCGTCCTCCAGCAGGCGGTAAGTGACCTCGAAACTGAAATCGAACGGGTAGGAAGCGCGCGTCGCATCCGAGGCTTGCAGCTCCATAGCAATGCTGCGTCCCGGCTCGTGCCGCGTGACCGCGAAGGGCAGGTCGCGCGCAAAACCGTGGTTCGGCATGGCGCGCACGGTGCCGCTGGCGTCTTTCCAGGCGCCCTGCGCACCGTCGGCGAAGTGCCTGGCGATGAAAGGGAATAACAGGGGATTGCCACCGCGAACGCGGGCGGGCTGGGACCAGTCGGCGTTGTCCGGCCAGTAGAGGATGTCCTCGCCGCGATGTACCCAGCGCACCAGGCGGCCGCCGAACTGCGGGGCGAGCAGAAGGAAACTATCTTCGTTTCCGACCCGGATCAATGCCTGGCCCTGGAAGCGGGTATGGGAAAGGGGCTGCATGCGGAGGTTCCGGGGAGTGCATATCGCTGCATCATAGCCGCCATTGCGTTGCCCGCATGGGCATGCTGTCGGCGGGGCGTCCGGGATGCATAATCATATGGCACCGGTCCGGTGCCGGGCTGTTGCGCCGCGCCCCCGGCAAGGGCATGCGCGGCATGCCTGGTCCCCGACGCATGGCACATGCAGCGGACGGTGCTCCACATTCAAGCGGGCCGCTGCTGGCGTGAATGTTGCGTCGCAGCGCAGTGCTTTTCCCCCAGCGAAAGGAGCTTGTCATGGCCGAGTCCCTCAACAAGTCCAGCGCGCCCGCCGGCGATCCCGCCGCGGACTCCACTCCGACGAAGTTTTCCCACGTGCGCCCGCAAGACACCGCTTTCGTCGACCAGGGTTTGCGCGATTTCTTCCTCTATCGCGATCTCGGCATTGCCGAGGCCACCGGCGGCAAGCTGCTGGTGCAACTGGTCAAGGCCAACCAGCCGCCCGAGCAGGGCACAGGCTGGCACCGCCACGAGGCGCAGTTCCACGTGGTGCTGATGCTCAAGGGCTGGGCGCGCTTCATGTACGAGGACAAGGAGACGCTGGTGGCGACCGGCGACTGCGTCCACCAGCGCCCCGGCATCACCCACTACCTGTTCGATTACTCGCCGGACATGGAGTACCTGGAGATCGTGGGGCCGGCCGACTTCGGTACGGTCGAGGTGGAAGGCCCTTGCGCGGTGCCCGCGGTGACACCGTGGCCGAATGACCGCGACGCCGCCTAGCCGGGCTGCCCTGGAAGCGCCGGGCGCGCTCGCGGGCTCGCGCGTTTCATGCGCTCATGCGCTCATGTGTACGGCGTTGCGCACCAGCGGATAGACCTGCGTTTCCCAGCGCTTGCCGTTGAATACGCCGTAGTGGCCAACTCCGGTTTGCACATGGTGCATGCGCATATAGGGACGCAGGCTGCCGCACAGTTCCTGCGCGGCCATGGTCTGCCCGATGGCGCAGATATCGTCGCGCTCGCCTTCCACTGTGAGTAGCGCCGTGCGGTGGATCGCGTTCGTGTCCACGCGGCGCCCGCCTACTTCAAGCAGGCCCTGCGCCAGCAAGAAGCGCTGGAACACCATGCTCACGGTTTCGAGATAGAACTCCGCGCTCAGGTCCATGGTGGCGAAGTATTCCTCGTAGAACACCTGGATCGCATCGGCGCGGGCGTGATCGCCATGGGCGCGAAGGTCGTAGAGATCGCGAAACGCCTGCTGGTGGCGCTCATGGTTCATGCTCATGAAGGCGATCAGCTGCATGAAGCCGGGATAGACGCGGCGCATCGCACCGGCGAAACGCAGCGGCACGTAGCCGGTGAGCGAATTCTCGAACCATTCGATCGACTGGCTGGTGGCGAGCTCGTTGACCTTGGTCGGGTTGATGCGCGCGTCAATGGGGCCGGCCATCAGGATCAGGCTGGGCGGCTGGGCCGGGTCATTGTCTTCCGCCATCAGGGCCACCGCGGCGAGCGCTGCCACGGTGGGTTGGCAAACCGCCATCAAGTGCGTGCCGCTGCCGAGGGCGTGCAGGAAATCGATCAGGTGATAGACGAACTCGTCAAAGCCGAAGCGCCCGTGCAGCAACGAGACGTCGCGCGGGTTGTGCCAGTCGGTGATGTAGACATCGTGGTCGCGCAACATGGTTTGCACGGTGCCCCGCAGCAGCGTGGCAAAGTGGCCCGACATCGGCGCCACCAGCAACACGCGCGGCTGGCCGGAGACGCCATGCTTGCGAAAGCGTAGCAGCGAGCAGAAAGGCGTGCTCGCGACCACTTCCTCGGTCACCTGTAACGGCATGCCGTTTACGGTGACGCTGTCGATGCCAAAGGGCGGGCGATGATGCGTCAGCCGGCTCAGCGCAAGCACTTCGCAGGCGGCGCGCGTGGCGCGCATCTGCTCGCAACCTGAGAGCCGCGAGTTCACTGCCAGCGCCGACGCCACCAGGTCGGCGACGCTGCACGCAGGGTGCATGAGGTCCGCATAGCTCTGGTACACCTGGTACAGCATGGCTCACCCCTTTTTATGCATTGACCTCATCAGCCGCAATATGCGTGCCACGACGATGTGGCTGGCATGAGGCTTGCGGGCTTGCCCGTATGGCGTAACGGGGTGACCTGTTCTGGTTCATATGCGGCGCAAGCGCCGCGCATGGGCGACGCTTGCCGGCCTGTGCCAATATCGCCGCCTCATGTCGGTGCTGCGTGTTGCACCTTGCCAGTGCCACGCCGGCTGGAGCGCGGCCGGGCATGAAAAGGCGCTTGCGATGTACGTGTTCCTCATGTGGGTCAACTACGTCAGGGGCCCGGCGTATTGCGCAGATGCAATACAAATGTCATCGCCATGATGTAGTACAAATTCATAGTAGAGGCAGCGAGCGCAAAGCACATAGCACCTAGCACGACACTGCACCGAGAGATACGGGCGCACCGTTCACTGGCACACACAACGGCATTCGCCCGCCATGCAACGGCTTTTCCAGGTGGCAAGGAGGAGGGATGGCAAGGACGACACTGACCATCAGCAGCAAAACGTATTCTTCATGGTCCCTGCGAGGCTGGCTGCTGGCCCGGTTCGCGGGACTGGAGTTCGAAGAGGTGCTGGTGCCGCCCGACGATGCCGCGGCGCGCGCGGAGATCCTGCTGCTGTCGCCCTCCATCCTCGTGCCGCGGTTGCTGCATCAGGGCGTGACGGTGTGGGATACGCTGGCCATTGCCGAGTATCTCAACGAAGTCAGTCCCAAGGCCGGCCTGCTCCCCGAGGAGCGCTCGGCGCGCGCGCATTGCCGCGCCATCTGCGGAGAAATGCACTCAGGCTTCGCGGCCATGCGCGCGGCGCTGCCGATGAACCTGAAGGGGCACTTTCCCGGCTTCAAGGTGTGGTCGCGCGCGCAAGCCGACATCGACCGCATTACACAGATCTGGACCGAGTGCCTGACACAATATGGCGGCCCCTACCTGTTCGGCGATAAGCGCACCATGGCCGATGCGATGTATGCGCCGGTGGTGACGCGCTTTGTGACCTATGGCGTAATGCTGGATCCCGCGCCGGTGGAGTACTGCAAGCAGATCCTGGCGATGCCGGAGTTGCAGGAATGGATCGCGGAGGCCAAGAAGGAACCCGATGAAATCAGCGAGTTGGAAGTGGAGTTCTGATTCGCCGGTGCAGGGGATAAAAAGGGGAAAAAAGGAACGGGCAATGAAGAAGAGGGTGCGCCGCGGCGCACCCTCTTTGCTTTACACCGGCGCGGATTCGCTCGCACGCGCCGCGAGAAAATGCCCGGCGTAGGCAAAGTACCAGTCCAGCGTCTCCGGGTTGGCCATGGCATCGCGATTGGCGATCTTGTCCGGGGCGTGGCCCAGCAGCAGCTTCTTGACCGGCACTTCCATCTTCTTGCCCGACAGCGTGCGCGGCACGCCTGGTACCTGCAGGATTTCGTTCGGCACATGGCGTGAAGACAGCGCGCTGCGGATGCGCGCGCGCATGATGTCACGCAGCGCATCGTCGAGCACCGCGCCTTCGCGCAGCACCACGAACAGCGGCATGTAGGAGTCACGGCCGAGGTACTCGAGATCCACCACCATGCTGTCGAGCACTTCCGGCAGATCTTCCACCACCCGGTACAACTCGCTGGTGCCCATGCGGATGCCGTGCCGGTTGATGGTCGCGTCCGAGCGGCCGTAGATGATGGCGCCGCCATGCGCGGTGATCTTGATCCAGTCACCGTGGCGCCAGACGCCGGGATAGGTGTCGAAGTAACTGTCGCGATAGCGCTTTCCGTCGGCATCGCCCCACAGGAACAGCGGCATCGACGGCATCGGCGCCGTGCAGACCAGCTCGCCCACTTCTTCGGTCAGCGCGTAGCCGGCTTCGTCGAAGGCTTCCACTTTTGCGCCCAGGCAGCGGCACTGCATCTCGCCTGAGTAGACGGGCAGGATCGGGCAGCCCGCCACGAAGGAGCCGGCGAAGTCGGTGCCGCCGCTCATGGGCGCCAGCCAGATGTCGGTGCGCACGTGGCGGTAGATCCAGTCGTAGGCCTCTGCAGGTAGCGGCGAACCGGTGGAGCCAAGCGCGCGCAGCCGGGACAGGTCGGCCAGGCGGGCCGGCTCGATGCCTGCCTTCATGCAACTGGTGAAGAACGCCGCGCCGGCGCCAAAGGCGGTGACGCCGGCGGCATCCGCGAAGCGCCACAACACCCCGGCGTCAGGCCAGGCGGGGTTGCCGTCGTAAAGCGCGATGGTGGTGCCCAGCAACAGCCCCGCTACCTGGGCATTCCACATGATCCAGCCGCTGCTGCTGTACCAGTGGAAAACGTCGTCCGGCCCGAGGTTGTTGTGAAAGGCCATGAGCTTGAGTTGCTCGATGACGATGCCGCCGTGGCCGTGCACGATGGGCTTGGGCATGCCCGTGGTGCCGGAGGAGTAGACGATCCACAGCGGGTGGTCGAATGGTACCGGCTCAATCGCCAGCGGCACGCGATGGGCCAGCACGTCTTGCCACGCGTGGCGGCGCAGGCCGGGCGGAAGCGGGATCGTGCCTTCGCCGGGATTTCCCGCCTGCACCAGTACCAGGTCCGTGAGCGAGGGCAGGGCGGCGGCCAGGTCGGCCAGTACCGGTGCGCGGTCGTAGGCCTTGCCGCCATAGCGGTAGCCGTCCACGGCGATCAGCACCTTGGGCTCGATCTGGCGGAAGCGGTCGATTACTGCCACCTGCCCCATGTCCGGCGCGCAGCCCGACCAGATCGCGCCCAAGCTGGCGGTGGCCAGGAAGGCGACGACGGTGGCGGGGATGTTCGGCAGGTAGCCTGCCACGCGATCGCCGCGGGTGATGCCCATTTCGCGCAGGGCGTGCGCCAGCGAGGCTACCTGTTGTTCGAGTGCGTCCCAGCCAAGGTCCGTGACTTCGACGGATTCGCCGGCGTAGCGGATGGCGGCGCGCTGGCGCGCCGCGCCGCTGCCGGCATGGCGGAATACCTGCTGCACATAGTTCAGGCTGGCGCCTTCGAACCACCGCGCGCCGGGCATGCCGGCATCGCCGAGCACGCGCGAGGGCGGGGTGTCGAAGCGCAGGTCGAAGTAGGCGCGGATGGCGTCCCAGAAACCTTCCAGGTCGGTCACCGACCACTGCCATAGCGTGGCGTAGTCCGCGAAGGCGAGGCCTCGCTCGCTTTCCAGCCAGCGCATGAAGTGCGCAACGCGGCTGCCGTCGCGGAACGCCGGCGACGGCGTCCACATCAGTTTCCCTTCTTCAAGGGTGGTCATGTCTCCTCCTCGGGTCCGTCTGCGCGGACGTGCGGATGGGTTGCGATGCGGTGTAATGCGGTGCGATGCCTCGCGATAGAGTTTGGGGTCGGGAGCGGCTTCGCTCGACGCCGACCCGGAAAACGTGATCTTACATGCAGTCCGCCATCATGCCTTGGACCGGGCCTCGAACAGCGAGTCCCAAAGGCCATCAACGCGTGCCTTGACGGCGGCATCCATCTGGATCGGGCGGCCCCATTCGCGGGTGGTTTCGCCGGGCCATTTGTCGGTGGCGTCGATGCCCATCTTCGAGCCCAGCCCGGATACCGGCGAGGCGAAGTCGAGATAGTCGATCGGCGTGTTCTCCACCAGCACGGTATCGCGCGCGGGATCGACGCGCGTGGTGATGGCCCAGATCACTTCCTTCCAGTCGCGCACGTCGACGTCGTCGTCCACCACCACGATGAACTTCGTATACATGAATTGGCGCAGGAAGCTCCAGACGCCGAACATCACGCGCTTGGCGTGGCCGGCGTACTGCTTCTTCATGCGCACCACGGCCATGCGGTAGCTGCAGCCCTCGGGCGGCAGGTAGAAATCCGTGATTTCCGGGAACTGCTTTTGCAGCAGGGGCACGAAGACTTCGTTGAGCGCCACGCCAAGCACGGCCGGTTCGTCGGGCGGCTTGCCGGTGTAGGTGGAGTGGTAGATCGGGTCGCGCCGCATGGTGATGCGGTCGATGGTGAAGACCGGGAACCAGTCCTGCTCGTTGTAATAGCCGGTGTGGTCGCCGTATGGGCCTTCCAGCGCGTGCTGATAGCCGGAAGGGTGGTTCGGGTCGGGCTGGATATGGCCTTCCAGCACGATCTCGGCCGAAGCCGGCACGCTCAGTTCGGACAGCGTGGGCGTGATGCAGCCAGCCAGCGCTGTCCGGCTGCCGCGCAGCAGGCCGGCGAACTGGTATTCCGACAAGGTGTCCGGCACGGGCGTGACGGCGCCGAGGATGGTGGCCGGGTCCGCGCCCAGCGCAACCGCGATCGGGAATGGCTTGCCGGGGTTGGTCAGCGCATGCTCGCGGAAGTCCAGCGCGCCGCCGCGATGCGCCAGCCAGCGCATGATGACCTGGTTGCGGCTGATGACCTGCTGGCGGTAGATGCCCAGGTTCTGCCGCTTCTTGTGCGGGCCCTTGGTGATCACCAGGCCCCATGTGATCAGCGGCGCGGCGTCTTCCGGCCAGCACGTCTGGATGGGCAGGCGCGCCAGGTCCACGTCGTTGCCTTCCCAGACCACCTCCTGGCAGGCCGGGCTGCCGACGCGCTTGGGCGCCATGTCCCACACGGACTTGGCCAGCGTGAACAGCTTGCCGGCTTCGCGCAGGCCGCGGGGCGGTTCGGGCTCCTTGAGGGCCGACAGGACACGGCCGATATCACGCAGATCGGCCAGGCTTTCGGCGCCCATGCCCAGCGCCACCCTGCGTGTCGTACCGAACAGATTGGCCAGTACGGGGACGCTATAACTCTGTCCAGGCCTCCTGGGATCGCTCGGGTTTTCGAACACGACTGCCGGTCCGCCTGCCCGCAACAGCCTGTCGCAGATTTCGGTCATTTCGAGGTTGGGCGACACCGGCGCATCGATCCGTTTCAGTTCGCCAAGGCCTTCCAGCTGGCCGATGAAATCGCGCAAGTCGTTGTATTTCATAGTGAATTCTAGTGGTGTACAGGCGACGGAGCGCGCCTGTCCTGGCAATTTATATGCTTCTATCTACACATTGGTGCGATGAGGCGCAAAAAATCATCCTCATTTGCATCTCCAAATTGTAAATTTTTTGACACCGCCGAGGTCGGCCGCGATGGCCTCCATGCATTGCCAGTGCTGACTTTCCCAGAATCGGGGGGTGGTGAAAGTGCGTCAAAGAGCCTTGTTACATATAACCAAAAGCTTTGTTAATTGAAATCGTTATTCTTGACGAGGTATAAAAGGGTTTCTACAATCCGTTTCTGCTCGTTGGAGTGTTGCGGTGCAGCACATTCTTTTGCGCCCTGTCAAGGGGTTAGTGAAGAATCATCCATATCCGATCATATGAGCGGATCCGTCAGAGCAGGACGGGTCCGGTCGATCGCCCCGGCGCTGGCCGGGTGCTTTGAGTAGTTCGCGGCAGGGCAGGCTCCCCCAAGAGCCTACCTTGTTTCTCGTTGGGCGCATGGGGAGCGCTCACCAACAGGTGCTGGACGTCATTGCTAGGCGGCGCGGCATCCTTACTTGAATACGCGGTCAACGGACGTGCGGCGCAACAATGCAATGCGGCACGAAGCGGACGGCGGATGGAGGTAAGTATGAGTGGTTGGAAAACCCTTCATCTTCCCGGAGTCGGGCGGGCATTGCAGGTCCGTTTCAGACAACCGGTACCCGGAGTGAATCGGGCATTGCAGGTCCGTCTCGCGCATCCGGTCGCTGGCCGCGCCTTGCGAAGCGGTCGCGCAACATTGAAATATGCCCTGAACAGTCTCGGGGTGTTGTCTGTAGTCGCAGCAGTATCGCTGTCGGTCAGCCAGGAGTGGCGTACGGCCCTCGCTGGCGCGCTGGCCGGTGAGGCAGCGCCCGCGGTACTGATGGAAGCGGCGGTGCCTGCCAGTACGGCCGACGTGGCCGCGGCCAAGGTCGGTCTTGCACCGGCCAAGCCCGTGGGTCTGCCCACGGTGTCCGGTACCGACGACTGGGGCCAGCCGGCCGGCAAGGTGCCCTCCGTGGCCCACCTGGCCGCGCAGATTCCGGCGCAGCGCGTGGCGCTGGATGCGCGCAACCCGGCTACGCTGGGCAGCGCGCGCGAGCAGGCTGTGGTGGCTGAGTACATCGCACGCAAGTACCGCGTCGCGGCGCAGGCAACCGCGCAGCTGGTGAAGGCTGCGTACCTGACCGGGCGCGAGGTTGGCATCGATCCGCTGCTGATCCTGGGCGTGATTGCCATCGAATCCAGCTTCAACCCGTACGCCGAGAGCGGCGTGGGCGCGCAGGGCCTGATGCAAGTGATGACCAAGGTCCACCAGGACAAGTACGAGGCCGTGGGCGGCGTGGCAGCCGCACTCAACCCGTACGCCAATATCAAGATC
Organism: Cupriavidus sp. F041; assembly: GCF_057814235.1. Classification (NCBI taxonomy): domain Bacteria; kingdom Pseudomonadati; phylum Pseudomonadota; class Betaproteobacteria; order Burkholderiales; family Burkholderiaceae; genus Cupriavidus; species Cupriavidus sp. F041. The sequence goes on along the minus strand of NZ_JBVASY010000002.1, from coordinate 3,105,468 downwards.
GGCGCGCTGGTGCTGAAGGACTGCATCGCCCGCGCGGGTTCGCTGGAAGGCGGCCTGAAGTACTACGTAGGCGCAGCAACCACCAACACCGACGGCGGCTATGGCGCCAAGGTGTTGGCAGAGCGTGCCCGCCTGCGCCAGCTGCCGGGCGTGCGCAGCGTCGCGGCCGAGCCCGTGGCTGCCAAGCCGGACGTGACTGCCGATGCCAAGTCGCAGGCAGAGCACCATCAAGGTACGGCCAGCGACAAGCTGGAAGCCGCCGGGAACGTGCCGAAAAGCGCCTGATACGCGCCGGCGGCAGCCTGGCTGCTGCTGGCCGGGATGCGCGAGAAGGCGCCTCCGGGGCCGCCAGGACAAGACGGAGCCGGCAACCAGAAAAAAAGCACCCACAGGGGTGCTTTTTTTTCGTTTGTGCGCCTTCGTTTGGGTCTCGTTTGTGGCTTCCCTCAGGCGAAGAACTTGCCCAGTCGCGCCATGGCTTCCTCAATGTTCTCCATGGAGGTCGCGTACGAGATCCGGATATAGTCACTCGCCGTATAGGGACCAAAATCCTGGCCCGGCACCATGACCACGCCCGCATCGCGCAGCATGGCCTGGGTCAGGGTGTCGGCGTCGCCCGCGGCGGGGTGGTTGACGCCCCGGCAGTCCGCATACACATAGAAAGCGCCGTCCGGCTTGACCGGCACCCGCAGGCCGAGCGATTCCAGCGCCGGCACGATGGCGTCGCGGCGGCGATGGAATTCGGCCTTGCGTGCGTCATAGATGGCCAGCGCTTCGGGAGAGAAGCAGGCCAGCGCCGCGTGCTGGGCCACCGCCGAGGCGCAGATAAACAGGTTCTGCGCCACTTTCTCGAAGGCATTCACCAGTTCGTCCGGCACCACCAGCCAGCCCAGGCGCCAGCCGGTCATATTGAAGTACTTGGAGAAGCTGTTGACGGTGATCACATCGTCGTCCAGGCTCAGCGCCGATACCGGCGGCGCGTCGTACGACAGGCCCTGGTAGATCTCGTCGACGATGGCGAAGCCCTGGCGGGCGCGTACGGTCTTCAGGATGCGCGCCAGCTCATCCGGCAGGATCGAGGTGCCGGTGGGGTTGGAGGGCGAGGCCAGCAGCACGCCACGGGTCTGCTCGCCCCAGTGCGCTTCCACCTGCGCGGCCGTGAGCTGGAAGCGCTGGCCCGGGCCGCTAGGGATCATCTTGGCGCGGCCGTCGAAGGCTGCGACGAAATGGCGGTTGCAGGGATAGCTGGGGTCCGGCATCAGCACCTCGGCGCCGATCTCCACCATCACGGCGCAAGCCAGCAGCAGCGCGCCCGAGGCGCCGGCGGTGACCATCACGCGGCGCGCCGGGATGTCGATCCCGTACATGGTCTTGTAATAGCCGGCGATGGCCTCGCGCAGCGGCGCGATGCCCAGCGCTCCGGTGTACTGGGTGACGCCCCGCCGCATGGCCGCCTCGGCCGCCCGCACGACGGGCTCGGCGGCGGTGAAGTCGGGCTCGCCAATGCCCATGTGGATGATGTGGCGCCCGGCACGTTCGAGTTCGGCGGCCTGCTTGGCCAGCTCCATCACGTGGAAGGCATCGATATTGGCGAGTCGGGAGGCGGTGGCGAGGCGCTGCATGTCCATGGCGGGAATAGGCTTGGTGGGCTGGGTTGGGGGAGGAGACGCGAGGTTAAGGCGGAATTAAGCCGAGTTAATCGGCGTAGAAGTAAAAACACCCGCCGCAGCGGGTGTCTGAACGGCAAGCCTGGCGCCGTGAACGGCGCAGGTTGCCGTCGCTCAGCGTCGGGCGGCCAGTTCGGGCGCGCGCACCTTGGCGGCCAGCTTGTCCAGCACGCCGTTGACGTATTTATAGCCTTCCACGCCGCCGAAGGTCTTGGTCAGTTCCACGGCTTCGTTGATGACTACCTTGTACGGGATGTCGACGCAGTGGATCAGCTCGTAGCTGCCGATCAGCAGGGCAGCGCGCTCCACCGGCGACAACTCGGCCACCGGGCGGTCCAGGAAGGGCTCGAATGCGCCGGTCAGCCTGGTTTCTTCGCGGATGGCGCCGTTGAGCAGGGCGTCGAAGTGCTCGCGGTCAGCCTTGTTGAAGCCCTGGGCGTCGTGCAGGTGGGCCTGGATCGCATCGGTATCGTTGCGATTCAGCAGCCACTGGTACAGGCCCTGCAGTGCGAGTTCCCGCGAGCGGCGGCGAGCGCTCTTGGGCGCTGCCTTGGGCTCGGACTTGGCGGCGGGCTTGGCGCCGGCGTCGTCCGCCGGCTTGCCGGCGGGGTTGCTGCTATCGGGCGCGTCACTCATCGTCGTCCTCGTCTTCATCCTCTTCCTGGCCGCGCAGCGAATCCAGCGCGGACACCAGGTTCGCCATTTCCACCGCGGCGCGGGCGCAATCGCGGCCCTTCTCGCGGGTGCGGGCGTGAGCCTGGGCGTCGGTGTCGACGGTCAGGATGCCGTTGGAGATGGGCACATTGAAGTCCAGACCGACGCGGGTGATGCCGGCGCCGGATTCGTTCGAGACCAGCTCGAAGTGGTAGGTCTCGCCGCGTACCACCGCGCCAAGCGCGATCAGTGCGTCGAACTGGCCGCTTTCGGCCATCTTTTGCAGTGCCAGCGGAATCTCGAGGGCGCCGGGCACGGTCACCACCAGGGTGTCCTCGCCTTCGATGCCCAGCTTTTCCAGTTCGGCCACGCAGGCTTCGCGCAGTTCGTCGCAAACCGGCTCGTTGAAGCGCGCTTGCACGATGCCGATGCGCAGGCCTTCACCTTCGAGGTTGCTGGGATAGAAACCGTGATCCATCTTATGTTCTCCTGGGTTCGGGGTGGCGGCCGGCGATAGGATTGCGGCCGCCGGATATCCGGTAGTTCAGTTTGCCTGGCCGCCGCTCATGGGCTGGTAGCCAGTCACTTCGAGGTCATAGCCGGTCATGCTCGGAATCTTCAGCGGGGAAGCCAGCACGCGCATCTTGCCCACGCCGAGATCCTTGAGGATCTGGGCGCCGGTGCCATAGGTGCGCAGGTCCGGCTTCACACGGGGGCGATTCTGCGGGGCATCAAGGGCCGAGAACTGCGTGAACAGCTGCTCCGCCGTGTCCCCGCAGTTCAGCAGCACCATCACGCCGTGATCGGCCTGGGCGATGGCCTCGAGCGCGGCGGGCACGCTCCACGAATGCGTGGTGCGCGACACTTCGAGCAGGTCCAGGGTGGACAGCGGCTCGTGCACCCGCACCAGCGTTTCCCGGTCGGGTCGCGGCGCACCCTTGACCAGCGCCAGGTGCGCGCGGCCGCTCGGCTTGTCGCGATAGATGATGCTGTTGAAGGTGCCGTAGGGCGTTTGCATGGTGCGCTCGCCGGCGCGCTCGATAATGCTCTCGGTGCGGCTGCGGTAGTGAATCAGGTCGGCAATGGTGCCGATCTTGATGTCATGCTCCTGCGCGAACTCGACCAGGTCGGGCAGGCGCGCCATGGTGCCGTCGTCCTTCATGATCTCGCAGATCACGGCAGCCGGCGTAAGGCCGGCCAGGGCGCCCAGGTCGCAACCGGCCTCGGTATGGCCCGCGCGGATCAGCACGCCACCGGGCTGGGCCGTCAGTGGGAAGATATGGCCGGGCTGGACCAGGTCGGTGGCGCGGGCGTCCTTTGCCACGGCGGCCTGCACGGTACGGGCCCGGTCGGCTGCCGAAATGCCGGTAGTGACGCCCTCGGCCGCTTCGATCGATACCGTGAAGTTGGTGCCGTGGACGGTGCCGTTGCGGCTGACCATGGGTTGCAGCTCGAGCTGGCGGCAGCGCTCGGCGGTCAGCGTCAGGCAGATCAGGCCGCGGCCGTACTTGGCCATGAAGTTGATCGCCTCCGGTGTGACGAAATCGGCAGCCAGCACCAGGTCGCCCTCGTTCTCGCGGTCTTCCTCGTCAACCAGGATAACCATGCGGCCGGCACGGATTTCGGCAATGATTTCTTCTGTACGGGCGATTGTCATGGCATGCAGGCTGGAAAGCGGGCTGAGGTTGGGGCTGGAATTCTGGCTGAATTTCGGGCGGGATGGCTTGCTGGCCGGCTGTCGGCACTGGCTCGCCGGGACCCGCCTTGGGGGTGAACCGGCTGGCCGCGGCAGCGGTCTGGCCCAATATTGTACGTCAACCGCGCGCCGCAAGGCGCGCGCTGCCCGCCGGGGGCGTCCCGGTGGCAGTTGGCGCTTGGGGTGCGTGGCAATGGCGGTCGGCTAGCGGCGCCTGGACGAGCGCATGTCAGGCGGGTTTCGGCGCGCTCAGCATGCGTTCCACATACCGCGCGATCAGATCGATCTCCAGGTTCACGCGCGCGCCGGGCTTGAGATCCTGCAGCGTGGTGACCTCGATCGTGTGGGGGATCAGGTTGATCGAGAACGTGCAGCCGTCTTGCTCGTCAATGACCTTGTTGACCGTGAGCGATACGCCGTTGACTACCACCGACCCCTTGTAGGCCAGGTAGCGTCCCAACTCGCGCGGGGCGCGCACGCGCAGCTCGTGGGATTCGCCCACCGGTGCGAAGTGCGTGACTTCACCTAGCCCGTCGACATGGCCGGATACCAGATGGCCGCCGAGGCGGTCGGCCAGGGTCAGCGCCTTTTCCAGGTTGACGCGCCCTGGCTTGTCGAGGCCAGCGGTCTTGTCGAGTGACTCACGCGATACATCCACGTCGAAGGCGTCCCCGTCCAGCGCGATCACCGTCATGCAAGCGCCCTGGATGGCGATGCTGTCACCCAGGATGACATCGGACAGGTCAAGCCCGGGAGCGCGGATGCGCAGGCGCACGCCGGCGTCGGCTGCGGCTTCGCTGGCACCCAGCGGGGAAACGGATTCGATGCGGCCGACGGCCGCGACAATGCCAGTGAACATGGTTGGTGCGAAATGCGATGGGAAAACACGCATGCTAGCAGGTGCGGCGCCAGTTCGTATTTGCCCGCGGCTTCCCGCCGGGTGGCCGGCAGGGGGTCAGGCGTGGTCGGCGCGGCGGGCAATCAGCCGCAGGTCTTCCCCGATCATGCGTACGTCGTGCCAGCGGAAGGCAGCGGCGTCCTGCAGCCGTGCCAGGGGCGGCAACTGGAACATGCCTTGCGCATCTCCCAGCAGCTTGGGCGCCAGGTAGACCAGCAGTTCGTCGGCGCAATGCTCGCGGATCAGCGATCCGTTAAGCTTGAACCCGGCTTCCACATGCAGCTCGTTGACGCCGCGCCGCCCAAGTTCTTCCAGCATGTGGCGCAGTTCCACCTTGCCGTGCGGATTGGGCAGCACTACCACCTCGGCGCCGCGAGCCTCCAGCGCGCGCCGGCGCGCGCCGTCGTCGAAGGCGCAGAACACCAGCACCGGCTTGGCAAAATCGCCGGTGTCCGGCGTCAGCAGGCGTGCGTCCAGCGGGATCTCCAGCCGGGAGTCCACCACCACGCGCTGCGGCTGGCGTGGCGTGTCCACGGCGCGCACATTCAACTGTGGGTTGTCGTCGCGCACGGTGCCGATGCCGGTGAGGATGGCGCTGGCGCGCGCGCGCCAGGCATGGCCATCGTCGCGTGCCGCCTGGCCGGTAATCCACTGGCTGGTGCCATCGTGCAGCGCGGTACCGCCGTCGAGCGAGGCGGCAACCTTGATCCGCACCCAGGGCAGTCCGCGCGTCATGCGGTTGACAAATCCGATATTGAGTTCGCGGGCTTCTTTCTCCAGGAGCCCGCAGCGCACGTCCACGCCGGCTTCGCGCAGCCGTTGCAAGCCGCGGCCGGAAACGGCGGGGTTCGGGTCTTCCATGGCCGCCACCACGCGCGCGATGCCGGCGCGCACCAGCGCATCCGCGCAGGGCGGCGTCCGGCCAAAATGGCTGCAGGGCTCCAGCGTGACGAAGGCCGTGGCGCCGGCCGGATCGTTGCCGCGCGCGGCGGCGTCCTTGAGCGCCTGTATCTCGGCGTGATCCTGTCCGGCGGGTTGCGTGAAACCCTGGCCGATGATTTTGCCGTCCTTGGACAAAACGCAGCCGACGCGCGGATTGGGCGTGGTGGTGTACATGCCTCGCGCCGCTAGCGCGAGAGCTTGTGCCATGGCTGCGTGGTCGGTATCGGAGAACATGAGGCCTGGTGCTTCCTGCCGCGCGGGCGGCGAGTTGAGGTTGGTTTCAGTCTTCAAGTGTCAGGGCGGCGGGGGCCTGGTCGAGACCACCGCAATCGGTATCCTGGCCGGGCGTGCACAGGCGGATGCGACCGTGGGCACCGAGCCTTAGTTGCCGCTGTTCACCCTGGCAGGTCACGGTGAAGGTGGCGGCGAGGAAACCGCCTTGCTCTGAGCGAGAGTATCCCACAGCTGCCATGTGCAGCGTATGGTTGCCTTGCGTGGTCGATCGCAGTGCGATACGCAGGCAGGCGCTATGCAGTGCGACCATGGCCAGCAAGCCGCCATCGTGCCGGTCAGGCCCGTCGGCGCCGGTGGGCGGCAGTGTCAGGCGCCAGCCCTGGTCCAGCGTTGCCTCGCCGGGCAAGGGCGCCAGCAATACGTCCGTGCGCCGGGCAACGGCGGTGGCGCGCGCGAGTGCCGGCGAGCCGGCGAGTCGGTCGGCCGCCAGCACTACCTGCTGCCGCGCCAGCAAGCGCTGCCAGGACGGGTAGGCGAATGCCACGAGCATGGACAGCACGGCCAGGCAGGTCAGCAGTTCGGCGAGTGTTGCGCCGCCGCTTCGATGCCGGTGGCCACGCGAAGGCCGATGCCCCGGCATGTCAGCAAGCCCGCGGCAGCGGCACCGGCTTTGCCGCCAACGCGGGCTGCGCAAGCCACTCGCCGGTACTACGCAAAATCAGCGTGCCGCATGACGCGTCCGGCGCCTGGGGCACGGCGCGCAATTCGACGCAGCGCTCCAGTCCGCCGCTCGGGCAGGCGCTGGCGTTGATCCAGTGACGCGGGCGCGCCGGCGGCGCTGGCACGGGCAGTGGCCATTTGCCGGCTACCACCGCGCCGCCGGGTTCACCCGCGAAGCTCACGGTGGCCAGCGCGTGGCGCTCCAGTTCCAGCATCGCGCCAAGCATGGCGCTGCGCGCCTCGGCGCGCCAGCCTCGCTCCATATGCCGATGCCAGGCAGGCACGACCATCGCCGTGAGGATAGTCATCAGCGTCAGCGTGACCAGCATTTCGAGCAGGGTGAATCCGGGCGGGCGAGGGTGGTGCGTCATGCGCATTCTCCATGGCGGCCGCCGGCCGATGCGTGGGAGCGCACCCGGTTTCCAGCGGTTGATCGGGGGCACGTACCTGGCCACGTGCCGGGTGGCGGTTTTGGCAAGAGGTGGCTCATGGCGAGCCGGAGCGGATCAGTTCGCGCCAGCTCAGGCGGCCGGTGCGGCGGCTGGCGACAGTGCGGTTGAGCGGGACGGCACGCCCATCCTCCAGGGACCAGAGCGTGAGCGCCACGCCCTCGCGTGAGGCGATCCCGGGCTGTGTGGATCGTTCGGGTGGTAGCGGCACGCGGCCAAGAACGACCGCCGCATGGGCACCCGCGCCCAGCCCGGTCGTTGCGTAAATGAGGGGGCCTCCGGCATGCTCGCTGATGGTGGACTCGCCGCTCAGCACATGGATCAGGTAAATGCGCTGACGTGCATCGGGCGTGCGCGTCACCACGCCGAGGTAGCCCGGATCGGCCGGAATGAGCCGGTCCAGCCGCTCGCCGGGATTGGGAAAGGTCAGGTGCCAGCCAGCCGTCGCTGGCCGACCGGGGCGATCGGCCTCGCGGGGCTGGCGGCGCAGCACGACGCCGTGTCCCCGGGAGTGGGCCGCGACGCGCGCTGGCCCGGCACCGGCATCGCCCGCCTCCGCGAGGGTGGCGCTGTCAAAGACAGCGGCGATGTGATTGCCGCTGCCGTACACCGCGAGGTGGCCTCCGGGGGCGGCGATCAGGACGGGTGCCGCTGCCGCTGCCGTGCCGCTCGGGCGTGGCACAGGATTCTCCACGCGGTGGATGCAGCGAACGCGCTGGCCACAATCGTGCCATGGCGCCGCGCCGCGCAGGTCGAAGCGCCAGAGCCTGCCGATGGCATCCACGGCATAGGCTGCCACGGCCATGCCGGAAGCGTCCGGCAAGACGCTCGCCGCCAGCAGGGCGGGGCGGGCGCCGGCGATCCCGCAACCGTGGTCAGGCAGGTGTAGCCGCGGTATCGCATGCCGCCCATGCCACGCGGCGTGGGTGGGTTTGTCCAGCGGCAGCAGGGCGAGGCCTGCCTGCCGGGCAGATGGATCACGCTGTGGCCCGCCGGACGGGAGCTTGCCATCTTGCGCGGCGGCCAGCGTAGCCATGGCATACCAGCGCCGACCTTCAAGCGTGGCTAGCGCCAAGGCGCGGACAGGCCCGGCAGGCGCCAGCGGCAGCGTGCCGGAAGCCGTGGTTTCCCAGAGCAGCGCCAGCGTAGGCTGGGCGGCATGGTCGGAGATGCTGGTGATGTCGAGGGCGAACACGCTTGCCTGCGCTTCCGCGCCGGGCGCGTTGGCCGGCACGCCACATAGCAGGACGGTACGCCAGCGCCCGGGTTCCAGCGCCACGTCCGCCGCTTCAGGGTAAGGGCACGGCGCAACGGGCGCGGTGACCGCCCGAGCCGGGCTTGCCGTCCGCGATGCCCAGCCGGCGGCCTGGCTCAGCAAGCTGCGCGGCAGGAATGCGAGCACTTCCTTGCCGGATCTCGCTTCGAACGCGTGCAGCAAGCCGTCGCGCGTGCCCAGCCAGACCAGCGCCGGGCGCGCGCTGTGCAATGCGGCGAAATCTGCGTGACCGGGCCGGCCGGGCAGCCAGGAGGGCGGCGGAACCATTACCGGTGGCGTGCCGGCCGGGCGCCCCAGTCGTCCCGTCCCTGAGACCGGTGACTTCGGCACTGCCGGGTCCGGCGCCTGGCGTGTGCCACGCAAGCGTGCCAGCCGGTCGTGGCCCTGGCCGTCGGGACGCCCTTCGGAGCCGGCTCGGTCGAGCAGAGCGCGCGTCGAGGTATCCAGTGCTTCCCATTGCAGCGGGGCTAGCCGCGTCGGCGTTTCGTCGGAGCCGGCGAGCGCCGTCAACAAGCGGCGCGACTCGGGATCGCGCATGTCGAGCAGCGCGCCCGCCTCCCAGGCGGGCGGCGGCAACGCTTGCGCTACCTTGTGCTCGCCCGATGGAAGTGCCAGGCTGCGCAGGCGGCCGCACCAGGCATGGATGCCAGGCTCCGCGACGTACGCGTCCGCGCCCTGCACCGCGCGGCAAACGGTAGCCACGCGGGGAGGGCAATCAGCGCGACGCAACAGCGGGCAAAGAGCGTCATGGCTGGAACTCGCTTTGCAGCAAGCTGCGTACCGCGCTGTCTCTCCCCCTGCCGAGCGCCGTAATGCGAAAGCGCAGCCGCGGTCCCGCGCCAGCCGCATAGTCCGCTCCCAGCCATTCGCCGGGCGGGCGCTCGTGCAGCAATTCCACGACATAGCGTGGCAAGGCGTCCACGCCTGCCGTTCCGGCCGGCAGGCCGGGCAAGGTGGCGCCGCTGAAGGTGCCCAGCGCAATGCCGGTGGCCTCATCCGGCCGGCGCGCGGCGAGCCAGCCCTCCCACGGCGGCGGGGAGTTTGCCGCAGGCCGGCACAGCCCCAGTTGCGCTCCGATGCCGCACCGGCCAGGCGGCGGCCACGCGGCAAGACGCGCGTCGTCCCCGGCAGCACCGGCGCGCAGCGCCTCCAGCAATTCCGCTTCCGCATCGAGCAGTGCCGTCTCCGCAGCGCGAAAGGCGATTTCTCGTTCTAACTGGTATGCGGTCACTTGACGGCTGGAGAGCAGGAAATGCAGGCCGGCCAGGGTGGTGGCAACCACAAGCAGCAGCATCGTGGCTGTCAGCAGCAGTGTGGTGCCTGCGCCGGCACGCTTGCGGTGCGCGGCGGCAACGCGCTGCATTGGCACGCTTGGCGCCCGGGCCGGATTCAACATAGCGTCTCCACGCAAGGGCGGGCATTGCGCAGCCGCACGGATGCCGAGAACACGCGGCGCATCAAGGTGGACCCGGGCGGGGATCGAAGGCGAGGTCGCCGGCATGGACGCCCGCGCCACCATGCGCGCCTGGCCCCGGCGGCGGAAACAAGACAAGGGCGGCGGCCGCGGCAGCCTGCGGCAGCGGGCGTTCGCCACGCAGCACCAGTGCCACCTGGACTACCCGCACCTCGTGCCAGGCCGCTTCACCCCTGGCGCGGATCTCTTCGGCCCGCAGGAACGCATCCGCCTTGCCGTCGCCATCGGTATCGATGCCGTAGCGCAACTGCATGGTTTCCACGCCGCGCACCAGTGCGCCGGAAGTCCAGTTGCCCTCCTGCACCCGTCCGTCGCGTCGGCTGTTGTAACGGCACAGCAATTGCGGCTCGCCATCGGCGCCGTTGGCGACATAGAGCAGGTTCGCGCCGGCATATCCATAGTTGTTCCCGTTGGCACTGCCACCGAGGCTCATAGCCGGGAGCACATAGCCGCTGCAATCGATCATGGTCTGGTCGGGCAGCGTCGGATCCTGCGAGGCAGCGGTCCCACGACCGCCAGCCTCCGCCCGGGTGCGCAGCCGGGCAGGCCATGCTCCGTGCCCGCCGGAGCGAGCGACCGGCACAGTTGCAGATGATGCGCGCCGATGCCGCGGGCGTGCAGCGGCGACAGCGCCAGGCGGGGATCCTCTATTTCCGCCAGTTCAGCGGCGGCACGCGTCGCGTGCCCGATGTTTTCATAGTGGCGCAGCGCGCCGAGCGCGACAGGGGCGAGCGTGGCAAGCGGAAGCATGCCGATGGCGAGGAGCGCCAGGGCGGTGAGGGACTCGACCAGGAGGTAGCCGCCTGTCGGGCGGCGCACGGCAACACGTCGCCTGGCCCGCGTGTTGCGCGGAGCCGGTATGGCGGTCAGAGCAGCATGGAGGATCGGCACGGCACGCTCGCAAGTTGGGCAGAGGTGCCGACGATAACTTCAAACAGCGGGGTGAAACGTTGCGGATTGTGCTGACTGCGTGGCGTATGAGCGGACTGGCGCCAGCCGTCCGCTTGCGCGCCTTCGTACTACGCCTTGCAAGCCGTCGGCTGGGCTGTATCAGGAGCGCAGACGCGGACCCGGCCTAGCTGGCTGACGTCGATGAGGCGAGTCTGACTGTCGCTGCCGAGCGTCATCAGGATCTGCGCCGACATCATGGCGTCGGTCAGTGTGCGGGTGTAGCCCACGGGGGAATAGGAGAGCACGCTGACCTGCGGCGTTCCGGTGAAACTGATGGTGAGATTGCGTGGCAACTGGGCATGTTGCAGCAGGATGGTCTGGCCCGACGAGCAGTCGGCGCCGCGGGCGGGGTTCAGGCATACCGTCCAGCCGTTCTGCCAGTCGTTGTTGACGGGCGCGACCGTGACCCAGGTATTGTGCGAGATGGCATTGGCGCGTGCGGTGCCCAGCGCGGACGCGAGCGCCCCTGCCTCGGCATTCAGTGCGTTGCGCTGAATGAAGCCGGTAAAGCTGGGCATGGCAATGCCAACCAGGATGGCCATCACGACTATGGTGGTCAACAGCTCGATCAGGGTGAAGCCGCGCGATGGGCGGCCGGGGCGGACGCGCGTCATTGGCAAGCCTGTGGCAGGTTGGTGAAGCTCGATACGTTGTTGACCAGGATGCCCTGTTCGCCAGTGCTGCGCAGCAGCAGCGTGCCGCAAGTGGCGTCAGTCAGCCTGGGGACGGCATTGACCTGCACGCATTCATTGAAACTGAGCGCGCCGCACGCCAGGGCGGATAACGTATAGAGATTGCTGTTGGACTGCAGGGGGAAGCCCTGCCATCCCTTGGTCGGATCGGCGGAATCCGCATATGTGTTGAATTGCCCGTAATGGCGCTCGAGTGCCTGCATGGCATTGAGCATCGCCGCCTTGGCTTCCGCCCGCCGGCCGCGTGCAACGTACTCTGTGTAGTTCGGATACGCAATCGCCGCCAGGATGCCGATGATGGTGACGATGATGAGCAACTCCATCAGTGTGAAGCCGCGTACCGCACGCCTGCGCCAGTTCATTTCGTCGCTCCAAAGTTGCGGATCTCGCGCCAGCCCAGCCGGCCCGTGATGGGCAGGCCGCCCGGAGTCAAGCCAGGCGTTGCGGTCGTGTCGGCATATGGGTTGCTGGACAACTTGGCGCCCCCCGTGCGGCCGCCGCCGCTGGCGCCGAATGAGTAGACATCAATGGTCTTGTTCGTGGTCACCTGGCCGAAGGAATTGCGCTGGCTGTCGACAGTGGTCAAGGTCTGGATCAGCACCGGTGCGCCGAGCATGCCGAGGGTCGACGCCGTCCCTGAGCTGGGAGCCGTGGCCGGCGTGCCGGTGCTGGTGCCCGAGACCGGCATGCCCGTCAGCGCGGACAATTGATAGCTATGGCTGCCGCTACCGGCACCGCACAGATCGGCCCCCGTCATCAACGAATTGAACCAGATCTGGCTGTACGCGGAGATGATCGAAGTGACCTGGCGTTCGCCACTGTCGACGAAATCGAAGTACCAGCCGGCCCTCGGGGCGGGTTTGTCCTTGGTGGGCAAACCGAGGCTGTAGGCACTGCTGCTGAAGTCGTAGCCGCCATTCGAGTTGGCCTTCAGCGTGACCGGGTTAAGCATGGAGCGCCCGTTTACAGCCTGGGCGCCGCCACTGTCGTAGACCGCGTACATCGAGTTCTGGGGCTGCGAGGAGCCTGTGCCGGTGTCGGCCGATTCGTAATACTTGCCCGTGCCGAAGACCACCATATAGCCGCCCGGGGCATAGACCCATTGCGGCTGGATCGTGATGGCCTGCGGATTTCCACTCGCATCGCGGGCCCGGAACAGCGGCTGGCCCAGGTTGCCCCCGCCATAGTAGGGCAGCGCGCCACTGGCGTTCCAGGTGGAAGGGCCGCCGCCAAGCACGAATTTCCACAGCCGCCCTTGCAGGTCGCCGGCATAGGCGGCCACGGTCTGGCGCGAGGCCAGAGTCACCAGGGACGGTGAGCCCAGTCCGTTGGCGACGGTGCTGTTGCTGTCGGCCGCCATCGAAATCTTCCAGTAGTTTGAATTCAACCGCCACGGCGTGCCCGGTGCCTTGTCGAGTGACAGGATGAACAGGGCGGAAGGCGCTGCCGCATTGCTCGATCCGTCGTTCAGGTTGTTGTTGATGCCGTTGCCGGCGATCACGAACCACTGGTATCGCGGGACCTTGTTCGCGTCCACGCCAACATAGAGCTTGGCGAGTTGCGGCGTCGACATGATGTTGCCCATGTCGGCATCGTCCTTGTCGGTGAACTCCCACAGCACATTGCCGGCTCCCACGTTTGACGGGTCGGTCACGTCGAGTGCGAACAGGCCCTGTGCGCCACCGCCGAGGCCGGATGCCAGCACCGTTTTCCAGTTGCCGCCGATCCGGGCTTCCGCTACCACGGGCGTGGCGTCCACATAGGGCCGATGCACATAGCTGGACGACGTCAGCTGGATCAGGTTCCCCATCACGGCATTGGGTACATAGGCAAAGAGTTCAGCCCCGGTCAGTGCGTTGAATCCATGCAGCATGCCGTCGTTCGCACCGATGTAGACCGCCGGGGTGCGATTCTGGTACAGCTTGTAGAAAGCGCCGTAGTCGGACTCGTTGATCGCCGTGGAGGGGGCCGCAACGTAGGCCGGGCCGGAGTTGATGATGTCACCCAGGATGGAATTGCGCGCGCGCAGGCTGCCGGTGCCACCGGTCGATTCCTCGTTGCTGCGGTCGCCTCGCAAGTAGTTCAGGCGCGCGGTCCCGGCGCTGTCGCTCTCGTTGGCGTTGAGCTTTAGAGAGAGCTTCTGCGCACTGTTGATGGATGACCAGTCGAATGGCGCGCCGCTGCCAGCACCCGCGCCGCTGCTGGCGGGCACCCACGTGAGAATGTTGCGTGAGCCTGCGCCGCCGCTGCGTGCGGTGAGCAAGGCGCCGGCTTCCCAGCTTTCCTTGCTTGCGATCTGGATGCCGTTGTCATTGCTCAGCGCGAAGGCGGAGAGCTTGCCCGTCCAGTTCTGGTCGAAACCCGGCGCGAAGATAGAGGTGCCGCTGGAAACGCGTGACGAGGTGAGCGCGACGCCGGCGATGGTGCCGCCATAGCTGACGATCTTGGAGAAGATATCGCGAATCGCCTTGATCATGGCGGTCGGCTGACCCGCCAGGAACCACGTCGCAGGCACATTGGATCCGGTCGGGGTCGCTTCCCACTCGCTGTCGTTCTTAGCGACGGTATTGTTGGCGCCCGACGTGGTAAATGGGCTGCCGTCGCCGTTGACATCGTTGAAGCCGCCGTATTTTGCCGCCAGGTACAACTGGCTCTGGCGCTGCGCGGTGCCGACGGTCCCATTGCCGTTCTCGTTGACGTCGATGGTGTAGGTGGTCACGCGCAGCGACGGCATATCCGCCCGGAAGCCGTAGGTGTGCGCCCAGTAGGCAACGCCCGCCATATAGTACGTACCGTGGCCGCTGGAGCCCGTGTCGGCCGTACTCATATTGGCCAGCGAGGAGTCGGGCTTGCTATTGCCGTAGTTCGTCGTGCTCTCCATGTCCGCGACCTTCCTGGTCCAGGCCATGACGTCGAAGCCGTCGGCCTCGATCGCGCGCACGGGGTCGTTTGCGGTTACGGCCTTGCCGCCCGATATATAGGTCGTGCGGGTGTTGCCGGAAACATAGCGATCCCAGTGCGTATTGATGTCGGCGATACTCAGCACGTAGTTGCGCTGGCATTTCGCGACGACCGGATCCGACCAGCTGGTATAGACCGGGTAGCCGTCTCTGTAGGCGGTCTGGAGGTCAGTGATCGCCTCCGGTGTGGGCTGCTTGCCTTGCAGGTAGCGGATGCTCTCGTAGTACAACTCGCTGACCGGGTCCAGGCCCTTGTACTTGCCCGAGCGGCCGAACTGGTTCAGGTAGTTGACCACGCCGCTGATACCTTCGGTGGCGTTTTCCGGGTTGCCAGCGAAGACGCCCGTGCTGGAATCCCACTCGGTTTTCGGATTGCTGACCTGGCTGAAGTTGCCGTCGATCATCTTGGGGCCGACATACTTCATCGGGGCCCGCAGCACGCCGCCGTACCGCGTGGCCGAGCTGTCGTTCAGGTAGCCGAAGGCGCCGAAGCGCACGCGGTCGGCGTTTTTCTGCATTTCGCCGACTGGCTTGTAGTTGGTGCCGTAGAGCTTGCAGAGGTCGGTGCGGGAACTGCCTTCGCTCGCGTCGCACACCTTGACGCGGGCATACATGGTGCCGAGGTTGGCATAGCTGCCCGGGCTGCTGCAGGAAGCGCCGCTGCCGGTCTTGGTGCCGAAGAACACCTTGTTGCTGCACGACGTGATGTAAAGCGTATCGGTGGCGAACGGCGTCACCGCGGAAGGTACGCTGGAACTGGACTTGGTCAGCGTCTTGGCGGGAAAGTAGGAACTGCTGTTGAAAAAGTCATCCTGCAGCACGGCGCGCTGAAGCACGGTGTCCGTGGGGGTATCCACCACCCGGTCGCCACCGGTGAGCGCGAAGCGCAGCATGTCGATGGCGGAGGCCGTGGCCCAGTTCATGAAGTTGCCGCTGTACTGGCCCGAGCATTCGTGATTGGCGTTGGCATTGCCGGCGATCTCGAAGTACCCGTTGGATGAATAGCTGTAGCACTTGGCCGGGTTGAAATAGCCGACATATTCCGTGCCGCGGGTGTAGCTGCCGGTCCGGTACGCCGCGCCCACCGTCGGGAACTCTACCGACAGCGACAGCAGCAGGTTCGGGTTGACATTCTGGTTGCGTCCGTAGAGCGGCGACTGCGCAATGTCCACCGTGGACGGCGTCAAGGCGGTGGCCGCCCGCGTTGGCGCGGGAAGCAAGCTTGCACCGGCGACAACGAGGGCCAGCGCGATCTGGCATAGGCGTGTCATCACAGAATCTCCGCTTAGGTCAGGAGCGAGGTCATTCATTCAGCCTTCCGGTAGTACGACTGCAGCATGGCGCGGGTGGCGGTGTTGGCACCGAAGCCCATCGCGGTGACGCGAAAGATGTAGACGACCGGAGCGTCGGGGCTCCCGGAAGCGCCGGGCGATGTGTCCTGGATCGGCTCGATGATGTAGCGGGGCAGGGCGGCGGGCAGCAGGCCCGTGGGCGCGGTTGGGAACTGGCGTCCGGTGAAGGTGCCGTAGGCCACCGTGCGGGCATTCGCCCCGGTCTGCGCAAAGTCCACGGCTTCCCAGTTCGGGGTGCCGCTGTCGACGGCCGCGCACAGGCCCTGGAAGGCTGCGCCAGGCGCGCTCCCCGTGTTGCAGCCGGCGACGAAAGGCAGCAGGTTGGGATTGCTGCCAGAGAACAGGGCGGAGCGGCCGTTGACGGCAACGACACCCTGGATGTCCATCTCGGCATCCTGTAGCGCCATTTCGGCCGCTTGCACTGCAAGGTCGCGGTCACGCTGGTTGGATGCCATGCGTTTGCTGTTGATCGCCAGGCGTGCGCCGGCCACGGCCATGATGCTGATCATCAGGAGCATGACCAGGCCGGTGATCAGGGCAATGCCGCGCTGGGCGGCTGGCTTGAGAGGGGCGCTCATGAAGGGGAGCAAGTGCGGCACGTTGCGACGTTGCGCAGTTGGACGGTGACCGAGTACTGGCGGCGCATGCGCTGTAGCTGCGTGGTCGGCTTGTAGGTCGCGTTGTTGACGGTGCTGTCGCCCCCATAGAGCGTGCCGAAGAGCTGGAAAGTGGGCACCTCCGGCGCCAGGCTGGTCGCGGCGTCGCCGACGAGTACCAGGGCGATCTTCAGCGACACGACGGTTTGCCATCTGGTGGCCAGCGCCAGCACATCCGTGGCCGGCAGGTAGCGGTCAGGGATGTAGTCATTGTTGGTGTCGACCCCGTACAGCACCTGGAACACCTCAACACCGGAGATGATTGGCACGGACGTGATCGCGGTGTTCGAGATTTCCTTGTTGGATGCATCGCGAGCGCGATAGCCGCACATCAGTTGCGGGTTGCCGCTCGGGTCGTTGGGGTCTGGCGCCACGAAGAAGCGCGCGAAGCCGCGCGCAAGGTCCGCGTCCTCCCATGCTTGTGGTTCCGCGACGCCATTGCCGGAGCAATCGATCATGCTGTTGTCGGGCACGGTGCGATCCGACGGCGTGCCCGAACCGAAGAAGCGCACCTGCAGCACGTCGCTCTTGTTCACGGGGTTGGTGGTGCCCGGCAGGCACGACAGGTTGAGGCTCGCGTCCTGGCCCGGGCTGGCGCAGTTGTCGACGCCGCTGATCGTGGGTGACAACGCGACGGTGGTCGGCATGATGCCGCCAGGCGCCTGGGCGATGGGCCCGCTGGCCGGGTTTGTTGCCGGCGCGCTGTTGCCGGCGTAGTTGGTCCATGCGGACTGCCGCACGATGCGGACGATGGTGTCCAGGGCAAAACGGCCCTTCTCGTCGAGCGCGGTGGTGTCGTCGATGGTGCTGTAGTTGGTGCGGCTGCCCAAATAAACGGCGGTCGCTGCCAGTGTCAGCAACAGGCCGAGGACCATCGCGACCATCAGTTCGACCAGCGACATGCCCGACTGGGCATGCCGGTACGGCTTGCGGAGCGTACGCATCAGTTTACCGTGCCGGGCGTGGCGACGATGACGATCTGCGGCCGCGTGTTCATGTCGGCGAGATCGGCGCCGGTCCCCAGCGTCTTGCTGCTCAGGCGCGATATCCACCCGACCTTGATGACGATCGGCGCATCGTCGACACGGCCGCTTGCAGCGGCCGTGCAGCCCCAGGAAAAGCCGGACGTCTGGTTATAGGCAACGGTATCGCGGCAGATCACCGCGCGGCCGCCGGGCAGGGCTGCGGCTACCCGGTTCCACCACTCGATCACATCGAAGCGGGCCGTGTCCTGCGCGCAGGAAAGCAGCGTGCTGGCGCAGGCCGTCGTATAGGGATTACGCGTCAGCGCGGGCAGCTGGCTGGTCTGGGTGTCGATGAAATACAGGTTGGGCGTGAGGGCCTCGGCGGCCGCGCCCACGCCGGAGACGGCAGTGTTCGCACGCATGCGCTCGGCCATTTCGGTGGCCAGCTGCATGGCAACGGTATCGTAGGAGGCTTGCTGGGAAAAACGCGAGGAATTGAGGAGCAGGCTGGCGACCCCGAGCACGCCAATCGCCAATACGACCATTGCCACCAATGCTTCGAGCATGGCAAAGCCGGCCGTCCCCCGACAGCTTGACTGACCCATTCTGACCCTCGTCCGAAAAGACTTCGTTCTTTTGGCTTCGTTCTATTGTTTTGTCACTACTACCCAGGCGGAACTATAGTTATGGGAATGCAGCCTAGGGCACAATTTGGAAAGGATTAAACAACGTTCCCGTTACTTTTTCTACTGCTTTCGTGGGGTAGACGTTGAAAATTCATCCAGCATGTCGCGGAATTCCGACACGTCTTCAAAGCTCCGGTACACCGAAGCAAACCGGATATATGCAATCTTGTCGAGCCGGCGCAGTTCGCGCATGACCAGTTCCCCGACCTGGCTGCTGGGGATTTCCTTCTCGCCGAGCGCGAGCAGCTTTTCTTCGATGCGGGTGATGGAGGCGTCGATGGCCTCGGCGGAGACCGGGCGCTTGCGCAGCGCCAGGCGCATGGAGTCCTTCAGCTTGTCGCGGGTGTAGTCCGCGCGGGAGCCGTTTTTCTTGACGATGGCGGGGAAGAACAGTTCGATCCGCTCATAGGTGGTGAAGCGGCGGTCGCAGGATTCGCAGCGGCGGCGGCGGCGGACTGTATCGCCTTCTTCGGACATGCGCGTGTCCAGGACCTGGGTATTGGAATGAGCGCAAAAGGGGCATTTCATGCCTGACCACCTCGAAGTTTGAGCCGGGGCGCTTGCTGCGCGTGCAGCGTCTTGTCATTCTGTGTTGCGCTGGGCTGGGTTGGCAAGGCCCGCCGGCAGCGCTGGCGCGCCGCGGCGGACTGCCGGCCACCCGCGCGTGGGCGGGTGGCGCAGGGGGATCAGCCGTAGACCGGGAAACGCTTGGTCAGGGCTGCCACTTGCTCGCGCACGCTGGCGATATTGGCCAGGTCGTGCGGATTCTCCAGCACGTCGGCGACCAGGTTGGCCACCTGGCGGGCTTCTTCTTCCTTGAAGCCGCGGGTGGTCATGGCCGGCGAACCCAGGCGGATACCCGAAGTGACGAAGGGCTTTTCCGGGTCGTTGGGGATGGCGTTCTTGTTGACGGTGATATGCGCTTCGCCCAGGACCTTTTCTGCTTCCTTGCCGGTGATCTGCATGGCGCGCAGGTCGACCAGCATCACGTGGCTCTCGGTGCGGCCCGAGACGATGCGCAGGCCGCGCTCGGTCAGCGTTTCGGCCATGACGCGGGCGTTCTTGACCACTTGCTGCTGGTAGGTTTTGAACTCGGGCGACAGGGCTTCCTTGAAGGCCACGGCCTTGCCGGCAATCACGTGCATCAGGGGGCCGCCCTGGATGCCGGGGAAGATGGCCGAGTTGATGGCCTTCTCATGCTCGGCCTTCATCAGGATCACGCCACCGCGCGGGCCGCGCAGGCTCTTGTGGGTGGTCGTGGTGACAAAGTCGGCGTGCGGAACCGGGTTCGGGTACTCGCCGGCGGCGATCAGGCCGGCGTAGTGGGCCATGTCGACCATGAACAGGGCGCCGATAGACTTGGCAACCGTGGCGATGCGTTCAAAGTCGATGCGCAGGGCGAAGGCCGAGGCGCCGGCGATGATCAGTTTGGGCTTCTTTTCCTGTGCCAGCTTTTCCAGCGCAACGTAGTCGATGTCTTCGTTGGCGTCCAGGCCGTAGCTCACCACGTTGAACCACTTGCCGCTCATGTTGAGTGCCATACCGTGGGTCAGGTGGCCGCCTTCGGCCAGGCTCATGCCCATGATGGTGTCGCCCGGCTTCAGGGCGGCGAAAAACACGCCCTGGTTGGCCTGCGAGCCGGAGTTGGGCTGCACATTGGCGGCTTCGGCGCCGAACAGTTGCTTGACGCGGTCGATGGCGAGCTGCTCGACGATGTCGACATACTCGCAGCCACCGTAGTAGCGCTTGCCGGGATAGCCTTCGGCGTACTTGTTGGTCAGTTGCGAACCCTGGGCGGCCATCACGGCCGGCGAGGTGTAGTTTTCCGAGGCGATCAGCTCGATGTGCTCTTCCTGGCGCTGGTCTTCTTTCTGGATAGCGGCAAAAAGCTCGGGGTCGATCTGGTCGATCGTATAGCGGCTGCGTTCGAACATGGCGAAAACTCGTCTGAAAAAAAGGAGATCCGAATCGGCTTCGGGGTAGGGCGCGCGGGGAAGGCACATGCGACCAGCGCCGGAAAGCGTGGCTAGTCCGGCGCAGGGCGCACCCTGCTTCCCATTCGCTGCCCAGGCGAGCGGCAGGCGCTTGATACATCGCGCCAGAGAAACTTGCGCTTCCTCGTGGTAGTGCCCACTGACTTCGCCAGTCGCGCAAGATGGAATGGTTGGCGGCAGTTTAACGCGAGGCGCCGGCTCGCTGCAAGAAGGCGGAAAGGGCCCGCTGCCCGAAAGTCAACGGCTAGTCTGTCAGGTAATGTAATTGTTGTAATGTCGGGTGAGGGTATACACCGGGTGGGGCCGGCTGTCCGTTACAATCGCGGCCATGAGCAACAATGTGTGGGCCTTGCGGGTGTACTGGGAAGACACCGACGCGGGCGGCGTGGTGTTCTACGCCAATTACCTGAAATTCTTCGAGCGCGCCCGGACCGAGTGGCTGCGCTCGCTTGGCATCGAACAGCAAGCGCTGGCCGATGAGACCGGCGTCGTCTTCATCGTCAGAAGCACGGCGGTGGACTACAATGCCCCCGCCCGTCTGGACGACATGCTTGATATCCGGACCCGGATTGAACGGGTTGGTCCGGCGTCTGTCCAATTCGCCCAGGAAGCCTGGCGTGGTGAGCAATTGCTGGCTACCGGCGCCATCCGGGTTGGATGTGTCGATCGCAACACATTTCGCCCGACGCCCATTCCCGCTCCCGTTCTAGCAACCATCAAGACCGCTCGATGAATCCCGTGACCGTCACGCAAGACCTGTCGATCATTTCGCTGGTGCTACACGCCAGTGTGCTGGCGCAGGCCGTCATGGCCCTGCTGCTGGTGATGTCCCTGTTTTCGTGGACATATATCTTCCGCAAGCATTTCTCGCTGCGCTCGGCGCGCAGCCAGACCGAGGGCTTCGAGCGCGACTTCTGGGCTGGCGGCGACCTGCAGGCGCTGTACCAGAGCGCGGCCAACAATCGCCACAGCACGGGCGCGCTGGAACGGATCTTCGAGTCCGGCATGGGCGAGTACCTGAAGGCGCGTGAGCGCAACCACGACGCCGGGGCGCTGCTCGACGCAGCCCGGCGCGCCATGCGTGCGGCCTACCAGCGCGAGATGGATGTGATGGAATCGCATCTTCCGTTCCTGGCCTCGGTGGGCTCTGTCAGTCCTTATATCGGCCTGTTCGGCACGGTGTGGGGCATCATGAACGCCTTCCGCGGATTGTCCAACGTGCAGCAAGCGACGCTTGCCGCGGTTGCGCCCGGCATTGCCGAGGCGCTGGTCGCCACCGCCATCGGTCTATTTGCGGCGATTCCTGCCGTGATCGCGTACAACCGCTACGCCACCGAAGTGGATCGCCTGGCCATCCGTTTCGAGAGCTTCATGGAAGAATTCCTGAATATCCTGCAACGGCAGACCCGCTAAAGCGCCGAAGCCACCAACGTCATCGGTCAAGGAGAACCCTGCAATGGCAGCGATACAGCGCCGCGGCGGCTCGCGCCGCCGGGCCAGCGCCGACATCAATGTCGTGCCTTACATCGACGTGATGCTGGTGCTGCTCGTCATTTTCATGGTGGCCGCACCGATCGTGAACCCTGCCGTGGTCGATCTGCCCAGCGTGGCCAATGCCACGCAGCAGCAGAAAGCGCCGCCCATCGTCGTTACCGTGCATGAAGACGGCGCGCTCACCGCGCGCGGCAAGGATGGCGCCGGCAATGCCTTCGAGCGCAAGCTCGACAAGCAGGGCCTGATCGATTTCGTGCGCCAGCGCCAGAACGAGAATCCCGACCAGCCGGTGGTGATCGCTGCCGACCGCTCGGTCAAGTACGAGGCCGTGCTCGACGTGATGTCGGTGCTCAAGGCCGATGGCGTGAAGCGCGTCGGCCTGATGGTCAAGCCCAAGTAAGCACCGCCGCCCGCCATGAAGACCGCCGCCTATCCTTATCAGCCGGCCCCGGAGCGGGGAACCCTGCGTTCCTTCCTGCTCGCGGTTTTCATGCACCTGCTGCTTGGCATCGTGCTGTATTTTGGCGTGCACTGGCAGAGCAGCACGCCCGTCGGCGCCGAAGCCGAACTCTGGGACGAGATCCCCGCAACCCCCGCGCCGATGCCGCTTCCGGCTCCGCTGCCCGCACCTGTGCCGGTGGAGCAGGCGCGCCCCGCGCCGCCCGCGCCGGCAGTGAAGTCGCGCGCCGAAGAAGACGCCGAGATCGCCCTCCAGCAGCAAAAGCGCCGCCAGGCCGAAGCCGCCGCCCGCGAGGAGACGCGCAAGCAGGCCGACCTGCGCGCGCGCCAGGAAGCCGAGCGCCAGGAGGCGGCCCGCAAGGAAGCCCAGCATAAGGAAGACCTGCGCCGCGAAGAACAACGCCGCGAGGAGCAGAAGAAAGAAGATCAGAAGAAGGAGACGCAGCGCAAGGACGACGCGCGCAAGCAGGCCGCCATCCAGCACGATCAACAGCGCAAGGAACAGGCCGAGCGGGAGCGCAAGGATGCCGAAGCGAAGGCCCGCGCCGATGCCAAGGCCCGTGCCGAGGCCGATGCCAGGGCGCGCGCCGATGCGGACGCCAAGGCGAAGGCAAATGCCGATGCCAAGGCCGCCGCCACCGCCAAGGCAAACGCGGAAGCCAAGGCCGCCGCCAACGCGAAGGCCAAGGCGGATGCCGACGCCAAGGCCAAGCGCGACGCTGCCGCCAATGCCCAGCGCCATGGCGAACTGGCACGCCTGCAGGCCCTGGCCGGTGGCTCGGGTACCGCCGGTGGCGCCGGCGGTGTCGGCAGCAGCGCGGGCAGCGGCGCCGGCTCGGGCGGCAAGGCTTCGCCAGGCTACCCGGACCGCGTGCGTCGCCGCGTCAAGCCGAATATCGTATTTACTGAAGACGTGCCTGGCAATCCGGCCGCGGTGGTGTCCGTCCAGCTCGCGCCGGATGGCTCCCTGATGTCGTCGCGGCTGGCGAAGTCCAGCGGCAATGCCGCCTGGGACAGCGCGGTGCTGCGCGCCGTCGAGCGCTCGGACCCGCTGCCCCGCGACGAGAATGGCAAGGCGCCGGCCAGCTTTACCATCACGTTCAAGCCGAACGACTAAGGCGAGGGAGCGTGGCGATAGCGATGGCACGGGTGTTTTCGAATTGCAACAGATTGCAACCTGCGTCGAAGCCGGGCTATCCCGGCGCTAGGATGATAGGTTGCCTGACGCGGCCGGCAAATGTCCCCCGGTGCACGCGATACGGGCATGCGACATGCTTGCCCGTACCACGGCTTCCAGTTTGCCGGCCGCGCTCGATGAATATTGATCTCGACTGAGGAGCAGCATGCGAAAGCTTTGGGCCCCCCTTTGGCTAGCCGCACGGCGGCACAACACCCGCGCGAACGCCCTGTTTGCCTGGCTGGCCGTGGCGCTGGCCTTTTCGGCCGGCAGCGCACAGGCGCAACTGAACGTTGAAATCACCGGCGTAGGCGCCAGCCAGTTCCCGATCGCCACCGCCAACTTCCAGGGCGAAGCACAGGCCCCGCAAAATGTCACCGCCATCATCCGCGGCGACCTGCAGCGCAGCGGGCGCTTCCGCAATATCGATCCGGCTGGCGTCACCGTGGCCGAATCCGCCAATGCCGACCTTGGCAACTGGAAGTCGCGCGGCGCCGACGCCTTCGTGGCCGGCAGCGTGACCCCGACCGGCAATGGCCAGTACGACGTGCGCTTCCGCCTCTACGACACCGTCAAGGGTCAGAGCCTTGGCGGACTGGCCTTCACCGTCGGGCCGAACCAGTTGCGCGTCGCCGGGCACAAGATCGCCGACTACATCTACGAGAAGCTGCTGGGCGAGCGTGGCGTGTTTGCCACCCGCCTGTCCTATGTCTCGCGCGTGGGCGGACGCTTCCAGCTGCTGATCTCGGACTCCGATGGCCAGAACTCCCAGGTGGCGCTGACCAGCAACGAGCCGATCATCTCGCCTTCGTGGTCGCCGGATGGCAGCAAGGTTGCCTACGTGTCGTTCGAAGCCAAGAAGCCCGTGGTCTACGTGCACGACCTGGCAAGCGGCCGCCGCACGCTGGTGTCCAACCAGAAGGGCAACAACAGCGCGCCTTCGTGGTCGCCCGACGGGCAACGCCTCGCGCTGGCGCTGTCGCGCGACGGCAATACCCAGATCTACCAGGTCAACGCAGATGGCTCCGGCCTCAAGCGCCTCACGCGCAGCAGCGCCATCGACACCGAGCCGCAATACGCGCCGGACGGCCGCGGCATCTACTTCACCAGCGATCGCGGCGGCGCGCCCCAGATCTACCGCATGCCGGCCAGCGGGGAAGAGGGCGGGGCAGCCCAGCGTGTGACCTTCAAGGGCAGCTACAACGTGAGCCCGCGCATTTCCCCTGACGGCAAGCAACTGGCCTATATCACCCGCAACGGCGGCTTCAAGCTGCAGCTGATGGATCTCGGCAATGGCGATGTCACGTCGCTGACCGACACCGCCAACGACGAGGCGCCGAGCTTCGCCGCCAACGGCAAGTACATTCTTTATGCCACCCGGGTGGGAGGTCGCTCGGTGCTGGCGGCAGTGTCCACTGACGGGCGTACCCGGCAGGTTTTGTCGCTCCAGTCCGGCGAGGTTCGCGAGCCGTCCTGGGGACCATTCATGCAATAAACGAGGAGTTCCTAGCCATGACCCAAATGATGACCAAAACCCTTGCCGTTGCCGCCCTGCTGGCCCTCGGCGCTTGCAGCTCCGGCGTCAAGCTGGACGACACCGCCGGTGCCGGTGGCAAGGGCACGCCTTCGACCGACGCCCGAGCCGTGGCGCCGGTGGACGTCTCGCGCGATCCGCTGAACGACCCGAACAGCCCGCTGGCCAAGCGCAGCGTGTACTTCGACTTCGACAGCTACAGCGTCAAGTCCGACTACCAGGGCATGCTGTCCGAGCACGCCAAGTACCTTGCCGCCAGCAAGGGCCGCCGCATCCTGATCCAGGGCAACACCGACGAGCGCGGTACCAGCGAGTACAACCTGGCGCTGGGCCAGAAGCGTGCCGAGGCCGTGCGCCGTTCCATGTCCTCGCTGGGCGTGCCGGAAAGCCAGATGGAAGCCGTCAGCCTGGGCAAGGAAAAGCCCAAGGCAACCGGCCATGACGAAGCCTCGTGGGCGGAAAACCGTCGCGCGGACATTACGTACTAATCTGCGGATAGCCAACTCATGAAAGCACGCGTCTCCAAGTTGGTATTGCTTACTGCGATGTCCTGCGCCAGCCTGCTACATGTTGCGCAGGCGCGGGCCGGGGTGTTCGACGATGACGAGGCGCGCAAAGCCATCGTGACCATGCGGGACCAGTTCAACGGTTTCCAGGCAACGGCATCGCAGCGCATCGACCAGAACAGCCGCGCCCAGCTCGACATGCAGAACCAGCTCGAGGGCCTGCGGCAGGAAGTGGCGCGGCAGCGCGGCCAGAACGAGATGTTGCAGAATGAGGTGGCCACGCTGCAGAAACAGCAGAAGGACTACTACGCCGACCTCGATGCGCGCCTGAAGAAATTCGAGCCGCAGCAGGTCACCGTGGATGGCCGGGAAGGCCTGTCGCAACCCGGCGAGAAGACCGAATACGATGCCGCGCTCAAGCAGTTCCAGACCGGGGACTTCAAGGGTGCCGGCAACGTGTTCTCGGCCTTCATCAAGAAGTACCCGCAGAGCCCGTATGTGCCGCTGGCGCAATACTGGCTAGGTAACTCGTTGTATGCGCAGCGGGATTACAGCCGTTCCACCACGGTGCTGCAGAACCTGGTGCAGGCCTATCCGGATCACCCCAAGGTGCCGGATGCGCTGATCGCCATCGCCAACAACCAGATCGAATCGGGGCAGAAGCCCGCGGCCCGCAAGACCCTGGAGCAGGTGGTAGCCAAATACCCCGGCACCGAGGGCGCGCAGGCGGCGACCAATCGCCTCAAGACGCTGAAGTAAGGCGCCGCGCTGGCAGGGCGCCGGTGGCAGACGAAAGACAAAAGGCCCGCATCCGCGGGCCTTTTGTCGTGGTCGCGCTAAAATACGCAATTCGCCCCGAATTTTGCGTGGCGCCGCCAGGCGCCGCCCCCTGCCTTCATGAAAAAACGCGCTATCGTCCTGCTTTCCGGCGGCCTGGACTCCGCCACCGTCTTAGCCATGGCCAATGCACAGGATTTCGAGACCTATGCGCTGTCGATGCGCTATGGCCAGCGCCATTCCTCGGAACTGGAGGCAGCCAAGCGCGTGGCGGCGGCCCTGGGCGCGGTGCGCCACGAGATCATCGACCTCGACCTGCGCCGCTTCGGCGGCTCGGCGCTGACCGACGATAGCCTGGACGTGCCCACCGACGGCGCGGTCGGCGGGATTCCGGTCACCTATGTGCCGGCCCGCAATACCATCATGCTCTCGCTGGCCCTGGGCTGGGCCGAGGCCGTTGGCGGCCGCGACCTGTTCTTCGGCGCCAACGCGGTCGATT
This sequence comes from Cupriavidus sp. F041, assembly GCF_057814235.1. Classification (NCBI taxonomy): domain Bacteria; kingdom Pseudomonadati; phylum Pseudomonadota; class Betaproteobacteria; order Burkholderiales; family Burkholderiaceae; genus Cupriavidus; species Cupriavidus sp. F041. The sequence continues at coordinate 3,078,756 of NZ_JBVASY010000002.1, read as the reverse complement.
ACTCAGGCTATCCGGATTGCCGGCCCGAGTATGTTTCGGCCTACGAGACGCTTGCCAACCTGGCCACCAAGGCCGGCGTGGAAGGCGAGCGCATCCGCGTGCACGCGCCCATCATCGACATGACCAAGGGCGAGATCATCCGCGCCGGCGTCAGGCTCGGGGTGGACTACGGCATGACGGTGTCGTGCTACAAGGCCGACGACGACGGCCGCGCCTGCGGCGTATGCGACTCCTGCCGCATCCGCCGCGCCGGTTTCGAGGCCGCCGGCGTGCCCGATCCAACCCGCTACCAGGGCGCCGCCTGACGGTTGCGCAACAAGAGCGCGCGCTCGCGCGCACTCAACCCTGACGCCGTACACACCCGTTCCGATTCCCCCACCGGACACTCATGCCCGATATTGATCTCGCAGCGCTCAGCCGTACCATACTGGCGAGCACCTTCATCCTGACCTTCCTGTTTGGGGTGGTGCTCCAGCGCACGCACTTCTGCACCATGGGCGCGGTCTCCGACATCGTCAACATGGGCGACTGGAGCCGCATGCGCATGTGGGGCCTCGCCATCGGCGTGGCCATGATCGGCACCGCCGGGCTGGCGGCGGGCGGTTACATCGATCCCGCCAAGACCATCTATGCCGCAAGCAGGCTTAGCTGGCTTTCCGCGCTGGTGGGCGGGCTGATGTTCGGCTTCGGCATGGTGCTGGCCTCGGGGTGCGGCAGCAAGACCCTGGTGCGCATCGGCGCGGGCAACCTGAAATCGCTGGTGGTATTCGTATTCCTCGGGCTGTCCGCCTATATGACGTTGCGCGGCCTGTTCGGCGTGATTCGCTTGAATACCGTCGATGCGGTGACGCTCACGCTGCCCACCACGCAGGACCTGCCCTCGGTGCTGGCGCATGCCAGCGGCATGGCGCGTGGCACCCTGCAGCTTGGCATCGGGCTGGTGCTGGGCGGAGCGCTGGTGATCTGGGCGCTGGCCGGACGCGGCTTCCGAACTTTCGATAACCTGCTGGGCGGCATTGCGGTGGGGCTCATCATCGTGGCGATGTGGTACGTCTCGGGGCATATTGGCTATGTGTCCGAAGATCCCAACACGCTCGAAGAGCTGTTCGTGGGCACCAATAGCGGCCGCATGGAAAGCCTGAGCTTCGTCGCTCCGTATGCCTATACGCTGGACTGGCTGATGATGTTCAGCGACAAGAGCAAGGTGTTGACCATTGGCGTCGTCAGCGTGTTCGGCGTGGTGGCCGGGGCCGCCGCCTATGCGCTGGTCACGCGCACCTTCCGCTGGGAAGGCTTTGGCAGCGCCGAGGACGTTGGCAACCATCTGGTGGGCGGCATCCTGATGGGCGCAGGCGGCGTGACCGCCCTGGGCTGCACGATCGGCCAGGGCTTGTCGGGTGTGTCGACGCTGGCAATCGGCTCGTTTATTGCGCTGGCCGGCATCCTGGCCGGCTCGGTGCTGGGCTTCCGCTACCAGATATGGCGCCTTGAGCGCATGATCTAGCACGAACGTTTAACGCGCTAAGGTTGACATTAGGGCCAAGATATTCCTATAATCGCGGCTTCAGTTTTTCCGGGTCGTTAGCTCAGTCGGTAGAGCAGCGGACTTTTAATCCGTTGGTCGCGTGTTCGAGTCACGCACGACCCACCAGCATTGCGAAAAGGCGTAGCGGGCAACCGCTACGCCTTTTTTGCGTTCTGCAGCCAGCAAAAATTCGCCTTTGCCGGAAATCTGCCGGAATCGCACCATCCAGGCCTGTATCAACATTGCTTGTTTGGAGCACCCGGATGGCTTACATCGCCCAGCGTGGCGCGTACTGGCGCGCAGAGGTTCGTCGGAGAGGGTTCAAGCCGACCTACAGAACCTTTGACACTCGGAACCAAGCCCAACAGTGGGCTCGTAAGATCGAGTCCGAAATGGACGCGGGCATATACGTCGATCGCTCAGAAGCAGAGCGCACGACGCTCAGGGAAGCGCTTGAGCGCTACCGTCAAGAAATCGTACCCTCCAAGCGACATCCGACCCAAGAAAGCAGTCGAATTCAACGTTGGCTCTCGACGGAACTTGCCTATCGCGGTCTCACTTCGCTGCGGGGTGTTGACTTCGCTCGCTATAGGGACGCTCGCAGAAGCGAAGGTAAGGCGGAGAACACGATCCGCCTAGAACTCCAACTAGTGAGTCATCTGTTTGAGACCGCGCGGAAGGAATGGGGGATGGAGGGCTTGGCCAATCCTCTGAAGAACATCCGAAAGCCTGGAGGGAGCGCAGCGCGCGACCGCCGGCTCGGTGACGGAGAGTATGACGCGATTCGTGCTCAACTTGAGTCCAGCGCCAATCGCTATGCCGCACCAGCCTTCGATCTCGCCATCGAGACTGCACTTCGGAAGGGCTGCCTCTTCTCCCTACGGTGGGAATGGATCGATCTTCCCGGGCGGATGATTCGCTTTCCCGCGGAGGCTCGGGGCGCAGCTAACAAAGGTGTTCCACCTGTCTTGCCGCTGTCAAGGCGCGCTCATAGCGTTCTGACGACATTGCGCACATCGAGCGGCCTTGAGGCAGAGAGTTCGCCTGAATCCACCCACGTTCTGAGAACCACGCCAAACGCCGTATTGCTCGTTTGGACTCGTGCCCTGACGAAGCTTCAGATCGATGATCTGCGATGGCACGACCTTCGTCATGAAGCGGTCTCGCGTCTCTTCGAGAAAGGACTCCATCCCATGGAGGTGGCGAGCATCAGCGGCCATCGGAGCATGCAGATGTTGAAGCGCTACACGCATCTGAAACCGGAAAGTCTATTGGACCGTCTCGGCTAGACCCAGGTAACTCCCTTCCCTGAGCACTCTACTTCGTCGGCATAGCTTGGCGCTGACGAAAAGCGGCGAGCCTGGTGGCAGCCACCACAGGACTCGCCTGACCACGACCAACCTTCAAGGGAGGTTTTTCATGGCTGGCGCCATTCTACATTCCCATCCTCTCCACACTCTGTCACAGGACACCGACCTGTCCTGCATCCTCGACCTAGAAGACCCCTATCGCATGCCCTTGGAGCGGCTGGAGGAGCTAATCATGGCCGAGCCTGCTGGCGAAATCCGCGCCTACCTCTTCGGCCTGTACGACATGCGCCGAGCGGCAATTTACGCAGGGGGTATCTGATGCGAGTGCTATTACTTTTCGCCGCCCTGGCCGCATCCTTCCCTGCAGGAGCTGAGACTGCAGCGGAGATCCTACAGGCCGGGCACGCTGCTTCCGAAGCCTACAAAGCCAGTCAACGGGCTCGGGCGGAGGCAGTGCGACAGGCCTTGGAGGACAAGATGTACTGGACCTGTACTTGCGTTGGCGGCAACCCGGTCTACAGCTTCAAGTCTTTGCGCCAGATTAGGGCGGAAGTCGGGGCCAAGGTCCAGCGGTCGCAGGTGCTCTTCGACACCAATCCCCAGATGAACCCGCAGCTAAACGTGTTGCTTTCGACGCTTTGCAAATGATCATGGACAAGCTTGTGGCTTTGCGCCAGGTCGAAATTCCAACTCCATCAGCCTTCTCAGCTGCCGTCACGCCGGAGCTGTTCGATCGGCTTCGGTTGGTCCCGGTACCGGTCCTCTTCTTGCGCGAGTTTAAGGACGGCGATAGCTGGGGAGGCTATTGTTTCCCCAGGCACCTCACGGAACATGGGGAGGTCATCCTGGCTAGCCGGCTCGTTGAGACTGGGCGGCAGGAACCTCGGAAAGCTGTTATCCAAGCGGTTTACCTGCACGAGGTCGCCCACCGATTGATGGCCAACGGCGGCCACGACGCCGCCTTTGGCGCAATGGTGCTGCTGCTGTATCAACGTGCCGGCGCTCTCGATGACTTCGGGCCCGCAGACCAAATGTGGCAGCTGGTAAGGCTCTACGATTTTCAGGACGAAGGCGACAACATGCCAAGGGCCGTCGCTTGGGCGTGGAAGACGGCACAACAGTTGGCCCCGACGGACCTGTCGGCAGAGGAGTGCGCAGAAGCCATTGCGGAGCGCTACGCGCGGTGGTGTTCGTGGCTGGCGGAGGAGCCGGAGCGCGCGCAAGGCAAACGGGCCGCTACGCAGGCCCGCGCCCAACTGCTAGCAGATCTCCGGGAAAGCCGGTATCGGTGGGCTGCAGGGGCTTTTGCCGTGGGGGCATTGCTGGTGGCCGCCCTTCGGCTCGTATAGAAGGGGCAGGGCCCAGCTTGCTTTTTCCGGCCCCATTAACACGATCCGGTCTCAGATTCCTTAGCGACACTGCTCATACTGGCACGGCCTCTGCAAGCACAATCGCCCTGACCTTCTCGGGCAGCGCCCTCGGGGTCAGCACGTCGACCGGCACGTCAAGCAGTTGAAGTAACTCATGCCGGATCGCGCCGATATCGAACAACGTCGTATCCGGAGTCGGGTCGATCAGGAGGTCAAGGTCGCTACCGTCGGTGTCGTTGCCGTGGACGACCGACCCGAAAACCCGAGGGTTGCGAGCGCGGTGGGACTCCACCACGCGCCGGATAGCCTCGCGGTGGGAAGCGAGGGCTAGAGAAGGCTTCATAGTCAAGATTGCGGGTGTGGTCCACGCCCGCCATCAATATCCCTATCCTCAGCCGGCCTTCTTCAAGGGTTTCGGCGCCGGGATGACTGTGACTATCGGCGGCATGGTCGCTGGCTTGATGCGCGGGTCGCCAGCCGGAATCAACCCCGCAGCACGCGTCCTGGCCACGGCCTCAGCAATGCCGCGGCGCGCGTTCTCTTGGAACTGCTCGCTCATGATGTACCGGGAGAGTTTCGTTGCCATGTTTCCTCCTTATTGCAGCAGAATAGCGGCTCTACGACCAAAGTGCACGCCAAGGTATTTCTGTGGCTCACTCTCTGGGGGCGTCGAAACTACGCCTCCCCCAGGAAGTCCGCGTCCCCGGGGGGAAGTTGCGGCCGATGAACCTGTGTCCCAAGAAGCCCCAAGAAATAGGTGAGGCACATACTCCGAATGGGTGGTTGCGCAGCAAGCGCCACATCACTAAATTCCTCCACGCAGAGGCACCCGCGACCGTGCCTTTGCCTGCTTGTTTTGTTGCTTGAGGATTGCCCAGCACCAGGTGAACGAGGCCAAATTTCCATTGCACAAACTTAATCTATAAGTTAATCTCCAACACATGCACCTACGCGAGGTAGACTATTCCGCACTTATGCCGGGGGATCTCAATCCCGCGGAGGCTCCCGCGAAGGCTCCTCCTGCCCTATGGAAGGTCGCAGTCCTCACGAAAAATTGCGAACCCTTTGGCGGCACAGACTTCTCTCGCAGTATTGAGGCGGAGGTTGACGATGATGAGAAGGTTGGTAACTATGTGGCGATGTTGTTCGCACTCTTCTCTGCCATCAAACAAGGCGACTTTCACGCCGCCCTGACCCAGTTAGCGGTTCAGTGCAAAGAAGCGCACGCCTTCAAGTACCGAGGCAATCGAGAACGCCTTTGGGAATTGAAACTCGGTAAGAAAGACCGCATATATTTTTATACGCTGGGCAAGCCCAGGATCATTGTCTTGTTAGAAGCACATCACAAGAAAGATCAGACCACCCCGAGAGCCGTCAAGAATCGCGCAGAAGCAGCAATCAAAAGAATTGTGGACGACTCGGATTCCATTGAGTTTTGCCAAGGTCCTTAGTCATGAAATCAAATTCCGAACTCGCAAGCATCATTCTCAGGAATGCATCGATTTGGAAGGCGACCCGCCGGTTGGCTCCCGTGATGCAAGTGCGACAGATTATGCACCGGAAGGGAATCAAGAATGTCGATCTCGCAGAGCGGTTGGGTGTTTCTGAGGCAAACATCTCGCGGCTTTTGAAAGGTGACAAGAATCTCCAGTTGGATACGCTGCACCTTTTGGCGGAAGCGATTGGAGAAAAGCTTTCGATTTCCTATGGTGAGGATGTGGCTTCCGCCGCTGTTGAAGACCATTCTGAGGTTTGTGCCGAGGAGTCGTCCCCTCCCTCGGCGAGCAATATGATGCGGATCGAGAATAATGAAACATCGGCATTCACCGGCTCTGTGGTCGATTTTCGAACATATCTATCAATGAGACGAGCGCTCGACCAAAACAAAGCAGTGGAAGAGAAGATCTCTGGACAGGATTTCCTAAATGAAAGCCGCGCCGCTTACGCTTAATAGACTTGAGTTCACTCAAATTTCTATTGAAGCCAATGAAAAATTCTCACCCAAAGAAGATTGCTACGCACCGCAACTTAGTTTTGATTTTACTGGATCGATGTTTCGGCGCAAATCAGCTCTCCTATTTCGTGACGAAGAGTTGGAATCTCCTAAGAATTTTGCGCTTAAATTTGAGCTGTCTTTAAATAAGGAAGACCAGGCGAAAGAGGTTTGTCCGCCGTATTATTTCCACATCGCAGCTCAAGCTTTTATGACTGTCGAAGGATCGGAATTCGATAGTAAGCCAGAGGAGATGTTTCGCGCCGTTCGCCATACCGGCTATTCCATGCTGTACGGCTCCATGAGAGAGATGGTCGCGAATCTGACTTCGCGAAGCTCACATGGAATGATGCAATTGCCTACCGCGCAGTTTCAAGAGGCGGCGAGGACCGAGGCGAAGCGCGATGAAGCACAGCGAGCGGGGAGGCTTGCATCGTTGAAAAATGCGAAGCGTGATGAGCATCCGTCGGCTATCGAGGCACCTGATGAGCCAAAAGCGTCGAGCACGAAGACTCGCGCAAGGGGCGGTCGACCCAAGAAAGAGCAGTAATCGAAGTGGCTTTGTGCCTTGTTATTCTATCGTGGACCAATAAGGCACAGCTTAAAGAACTAACAAACAATGGTATGGAGTGCGCATGAAATCCACGACGAAGTCGTATGCCATAGGCAACCAAGTCTAATGCTTGGTATTACTCATAAGTCAGAAATTTAGCGGACATATAGTCTATGCTTGAGCGATAGTCATTGAGAGGCACGCTCATGAAACGGGACGGCCGCAGTCTGGCTCACAACACGCTTGAAGAAATGCGCATCCTGGCGGTGCAACGCATGGCCGAGGGGGACCATCCGGATGATGTCGCGGCGTCGTTCGGAATGAATCGGTCGTGGGCATACAAGATTCGCGCCCAGGCGCATGGCCGTGGTGTACGAGCGCTGCGCTCGACCAAGGGCACGGGTCGCCCGCGCACGCTCACGCTTGCGCAGGAGCAGCGGGTGCTGCGATGGATCAATGGCAAGAATCCGATGCAGTATGGGTTCGATTTCGGGCTGTGGACGCGCAATCTGGTTCGCGAACTGGTGCAGATAAAATTCGGCGTGACGCTGAGTCTGGCCTCGATCGGCGCGATGCTGGCACGCCTGAACCTGACGCCGCAAAAGCCGCTGCAGCGCGCTTACCAGCGCGATCCGGAGGCGATCGATCGCTGGCGGCGCGACACGTTTCCGGCCATTGCCAGGCAGGCTCGTGAGCAGAAGGCGGATATCTTCTTCTGGGACGAATCGGGCTTTCGAGCTGACTCGGTGCATGGCAAGACGTGGGCGCCGCGCGGAGAAACGCCCGTTGTCGAGCGGCCGGGCCAGCGGCAAAGCATGAGCGCGGCGTCCGCCGTCAGTTCGAAGGGTGCCTTCTGGTTTGCAACGTATGAAGGCGGGCTCAGCGGCGAGTTGTTCGTCACGCTGCTCAAGAAGCTGATGTTCAACCGAAAGAAGGCGGTACATCTGATCGTCGACGGATTGCCAGCGCACAAGAAGACCATCGTCAAGGACTACGTTGTCAGCACGCAGGGCAAATTGACCTTGCATTTCCTGCCCGGTTACGCCCCTGACCTCAATCCAGATGAGTTGGTATGGAGTCACGTCAAGCGCAACGGCGTCGCGCGGCGCCCTTTGCAAAAAGGCGAAAAACTGGGCCCGCGAATTCACGAACAGCTTGCACAAATTGGACGCAATCCGAAGCTCGTACGCTCGTTCTTCAGGCATCCATCTGTCCGCTATATTTCTGACTTATGAGTAAATAGGCGAAACGACGGAGGTAAACATGACGCTCATCACGGGAACGTGGTCGTCCAAAGACAACAAGCACTATCGCGGCCATCTCGATAGGATTTTTGTTTCCACGACCGAGGAATGGGAAGTCGAGTATTTCATTGATAAATTCCTCAAGGATCACAACTACAAGGTCGACGCATCTAACCGGGACATTATTCTGAAAGCGATCGCAGAATACCCTGGGCGAAAGCCGATTTTGCGGGAAAAGCTGAATGCGTTTCTTGAGCAGAAGTGGCCGAAGAAATAGTTGAGCGCTGAACGGATGGCGTCATGTGACGTCATCCGTTTCTCCACCGTCCTTCCAAGGCATTCGCCGCGACTTTCCGCTGTATTACCACGAAATAGCTGATATAGAGTAATCGCTTGGATCTCGTCTCTGCCACAAACGCATTCCGGATCTCTTCGGCTCGCCCCGCACGCGTCTAGACGCGGGTTGGTCGATGCAAGTTCACATTCACGTGAACTACGCGGAGCAACTCCTCGCTGGAATGCAGATGCAGTGTTTCGTATGCCCACTTCATTTTGTGGTCATTTGTTGGGCCATGCTGATCAACAGGAAGATTCTCATCGGCATGTCGACGGAGGCTGGCGACCAAGTTGGTGATCCCGCGCTTCTTGAAGTATTCGATTACATACCCCGTCGGCAGTCGGCCAGTCGAGTACCGCCCGACCAACTGCTCCAACGCTGCCGCGTGATACGCCGGACCATCGTAAATCTTCGCTTCCGCCAAGCGCTCCTGTCCCCCGACCATTCCCTCCTGCCGAATTGTCAGATCAACGCGCCCGTTGCTGTAGTTCTCACGTGTCACGCTGAGGCCCGGATGGCGTAGTGCGGCAGCCAGGAAGGCCGAGAGCTTTTCTTCGCTATCGGACGACAGGTGGTGTGCCTCAGCCTCCATGCCCCTCACGCACTGCTCAATGTGCCGCTCCAAGTATGTATCGAAGTCAGCATCAGTGTCGGCCAGCAGGATGCCCTTCAGAGCTGGGAACCAGTCAATGAGCATCCGAAGGCTAATCTGCATGACTGGCTCCTTGGTCAATCGCCGATCCCAAGGCCCATCGCACGACAAAGCGGTCCTGCCACGCATCTGGATCAGCATCTGCTGCGACCAGTTGTGCTGCATGACGCACTTCTTGCATGGTCACGGGGCCGCTATCCCCGTGGATTTCTCGACGCAAAATTCCGACATCATCTGCCGACAGCAAGTTGAGAACAGGCATCAATACAGTCTTGAGAGGAACCTCTGATTTCAGCGCGCTTTGAACCAAGTCGGGAGTCTTGGCACCCTGCATCACTTGCCGCCCCAAGACCGAAAAAACTACTTCGACAGCTCGCGTCCAGATCGCAGAGTCGCCAAACTGGCTTCGGACTACAGATTCCGCCCTCGATCGAGCGTCAATCAGACGACGATCACTTCCCTTTTCTCTAGGGTGATATGTCGCATCAAACACCGAGTCCGTCAGCCAGCGCTTGAAGCTCGGGTTGTCGCTGAACTGCTTGAAGAGTTCGGTGTGGTCCGCCAATAGTTCAAGCACGACGCGCCCCAAGGCCTTGTCATGCTCCAGCTTGGCATTCTGCTTGTCCGAGTTTTGCTGGGCATTCTGATATGCCGTGTCCTGCGCCACCTTTGCCGGGATCTCCTCCGCGATGACCTTACGGATCATGTCTGCATCCTTCCAATCGATGTTGCCGAACAGATCGTTGAAGGTGCGCACAATATTGGACAGTTTGTCCACCTCAGGTTCGCCCAGCACCCCCCCGCTAGCCGTGGGCGCCGGTTCCAGCACGCCATCGATCTCATCCATGGTCATAGCCAGCATCGCATTGACCTCTGGTCGGTAGCTGTCCATGTCGATGGTTTCCAGCACTCCCTTGGACAGATCCTCCTCCTTGGGAGCCGGCAGCTTGGGGATTAGGAAGTTCAGAAAGGTCGAGAGCTTTTCCCAAGCGGGATGACCGTAGGGAAGGATCGCTCCCAGGAAGCCGTAATTGCGTACGAAGGATTTGGCCTTGCCCTTGAACTCAACCTGCAGGCTCTCGTTCAGATCTTCCTTGTAGACCGCCACGCAGGCGTCCAGGATCGGATCGAGCTTGTCCCGATCCGCGCCCTTTAGGAACAGAGCAACTAGGTCTTCGACCTGCTGCCACGCATAGACCTGATGCCCGTCGAGATCGCTCTTCAGGTCGTGCAATTTGTCGGCATCGGTCTCCCCAACCTGGACAGTAGCGCGATAGTAATCCTGGAAAGCCTTTTTTACCGCCTCGGTGTTGTCGGCGAAGTCCATCACGAACGTGTCGTACTTCTGCGGGTGCGCACGGTTCAAACGCGACAGCGTCTGCACCGCTAGCACGCCGGCTAACGGCTTGTCGACGTACATCGTGTGCAGCAGCGGCTCATCGAAGCCAGTGACAAACTTGTTGGCCACAATGAGGAAGCGATATGGGTCCTGCTTCAGCCGGGCCGGAATGTCCTTGCTCGGGAACCCGTTCAGGTCAGCTTCTGTCTTCTTGACGCCAGCCACGTCATGCTCGCCTGAGTAGGCCACGATCGCCTTGAACGGGCTCTTTACTTCCTGGAGGTACGCCGACACGGCGTGGTAGTAGTCGACCGCACGCGCGATGCCCTGGCAGACGATCATGGCTCGTGCTTGACCACCAATCTTGCGCATGCCGGCCACTTGGACCACGAAGTGGTCCACCATGATTTCGGCCTTCTTGCGAATCGCGCTCTCGTGCGATTCCACGTAGGCTCTAATCTTCTTCAGTGCCTTGGCCTTGTCGAAGGCCGGATCGTCAGCGACCGTCTTGGCTACCTGGTAGAAGCTCGCCACCGGTGTGTAGTTCTTCATCACGTCGAGGATGAAGCCCTCTTCGATCGCCTGCTTGGTGGTATAGGTCAGCTCTGACCGAGCGCGGAAGACGACCTTGTCTCCCTCTTGGTAGCGCTCGCCGAATAGTTCGAGGGTCCTGTTCTTCGGCGTGGCAGTGAAGGCGAAATAGCTGGCGTTTGCCAGCATCTTGCGGGATTCGATCAGCCGATTCACTGCATCCTCGATCGATTCCTCATCGTCCTCGTCATCGCCCGGTGCAGAGGACAAGGCCAGATGCATCTTGGCGGTCGTCTTGCCGCCCTGGCTGGAGTGGGCCTCGTCGATCAGCAGCGCAAACTTCTTGCCCCCCATGCCGCCCAGTTCATCCAGAATGAACGGGAACTTCTGAACCGTGGTGACGATGATCTTCTTACTCTTTTGCAGGAAGCCGCGCAGCTCTTCTGCGCTGTCCGAGTGGCCGAAGATCGCGGCCACATGGTCGTAGCTCTTGATGGTTCGGCTGATCTGCGTATCGAGCGCCCTTCGGTCGGTGATCACCACCACCGAATCGAACTGGCTCACCTTCCGATCAGCAGCCGTCTTCAGCTCCACCAGTTGATGGGCCAGCCAGGCGATGGTGTTGCTCTTGCCGCTGCCAGCAGAGTGCTGAATCAGGTACTTGCGCCCCACACCCTCTTCGCGTGAGGCCCGCAGCAGCGCCCGAACCGATCGCAGCTGGTGGAAGCGCGGGAACACCTGCTTGCGCTTCTTCTTGCCGCGCTCATCCTCTTCTTCGATGATCTGCGCGAAGTTCTCGATAATGTTGGCCAACGACTCCTTGGCCAGCACGCGTTTCCAAAGGTAGTCGGTCTTCAGGCCGTCCGGGTTGGGCGGATTGCCGGCACCGCTGTTCCAACCCTGGTTGAATGGCAGGAACCACGAGCCCTTCCCCGTCAAGTGGGTGCAAAAGCGCACCTCGGCATCGTCCACCGCGAAGTGCACGATGCAACGCCCAAGTTGGAACAGCAGCTCATGCGGGTTGCGCGTGGTCTGATACTGCACCACCGCATCCTGCACGGTCTGCTTGGTAAGCGAATTCTTCAGCTCGAAAGTGATCAGCGGCAGGCCGTTGATGAAGATCACCAAGTCCAGCGAGCGCTGGGTCTCGTCGTTGCTGTAGTGCAGCTGGCGGGTGACGCTGAAGATGTTCTTGGCGAAGTTCTCGAGCGAGGCCGGATCAGCGGGCGTGGGCAGCACCTTGTAGAGGTCCACATGCGCCGGACCATGGTTCACACCCTTGCGCAGCACGTCGACCACCCCCCGCTTGGCGATCTCGCCTTGCAGCCGGTGCAGGAATTGGGTGCGCTTGATGCCTTCCTCAGCCAGCCCCAGCGCATCCACCTGTTTGGGCTGGGTGGTCTTCAGGAAGGCCAACAACCGCACCACGTCCAGCGCCACGTCCCGGTTGTAGTCGCCAGGCTGCCCCTGCACATAGCCGCCGACAGTGTAGCTACCAATACCTGATTGAGCGGCGTTGGTCGGCGTCGCGGCAGCCAGTGGTTGCCCGGTCAGGTGTCGGACAATCAGGGCTTCCAAGCCCTTTTCTGAGATGTCAGTCGTCGCCATCCGCGTCGTCCCCGTTGGTTTCTGTTGATTCATCATCGCCGAGCGCAGCCAGATCTTCTTCGGCCGTCAGATCGTCGGGTCCCGGCACCCAGCCACGCACGTCCAGTTGACCTGTGACGACATCGGCAACCACGCGATCACGGTACTCCTTGATCAGCACAATCTCGCGGTCCGTCTCCCGCCGTACAGCCTGCTCCATCACCCAAGCGTCGGCGATCTCTCGCTGCAGTGGCATGGACGGAACCGGCACCTTTTCCTTCAATAGCGTTCGAGGGTTGAGCGGTCGATTCCTCCCCGCGGCACCTCGTGAATGCTGATTCAGCAGCAGGTCACCAAGGCCAGTCATGAAGAACGACAGAAGGTATGGCGGAACCACCTCGCTCGCATTGACCTTGAAGATCGGATATCGATGGGAAGCTACACAACCGTCATCTTCTTCACGGGCCAAAGCCACAGCGCCTTCCCAGGCGAACTGCCCACTGAGAACAAGGTCGCCCTTCTCGATGTGGAAAAAGATAGAGTCACCAAGTTCCGCCCCCAGGGTCGGGGCCTTATGGAAGATTCCCCTGCCTCTATTGAACATCCCGATCGGCACATAGCTTGCCGAAGCTTGCCGCGCGATCGGCTGCCTTAGCATGGACACTAGGGTGTCGAGCCGTGCGGCCTGCGTGTCACTTGCCGCGATTGCCTCCTCTGTCAGGACAAGCCGCTGCTCGGCAAGCAGTTCAAGCGTCTTCCGTTTCGACTTGATCAGTCGCCCAACTCGGGCGTCGAACGCCCACAAGTAGGCTGCGATCTGATCTTGCTCATCCTTCGGTGGCACGAGCACCGGCATCTGCTTGAAGTTGTCCCAATACAAGCGGTTGCGGTCGGACACGATGCCGCGCGAGAACTTGTTCACCTCTCGCATGTAGGCTTGGGTGCGGTACAGGTAGCTGTAGTAGGTGCTATTCGCCTCGGAGAATGGGTGGACCACCACATAGGCCGGGCTGACAAGACCATCCACAGGAGCAGGCCCGACGGCGCCCTGCCACATGCGCATCATGTTGTAGGCGATGTCGCCCTTGGCAGCGCGCTTATACTTCTCCTTCTGACTCATCACCTGCTTGCGCTTGAGGTTCTCCATGTCGCGGACTCGAACACCGGTGCGCAACGACACCTCCAGGATCGGAAGGTCGGGGAAGCCAGTCTGCACTCGGTGTGCGAACAATCGGCCATTGCGTTGCACCTGCCAGCCTTGAGGGATCTGCGGCACCCAAGGCAGACCAGAAGCTTGGTAGACGGGGTAGGGTCGGGCCATCGACATCAGGCGGCTCCCACAACCTTCTTCAGCAGACCCTCGGTCTGCCGCTCCATTGCAACGATGTCGCGACGGATCTGATCCAGCGTGCGCAGCGGTGCAGGCTTGTAGAAGTACCGAGCGAAGGAGATTTCGTAACCGATTTTGGTCGCGTCCATCGCAATCCAGGCATCCGGCGCATGTGGAAGCACCTCGCGCTCGAAGAAGGCCTCAATGCCTCCATCTTCTTTCAGGGGCACCTGCTCAGTGTCGCGGAGCTCTGTGTCGGGCTCGTATTCCACCATGTAGCGATCCTTGCCCACCTGCTCTAGATAAGCGCCGTCGTGGCCCGGCTCGAAGTGCTCATTGGCCTTCAGCTTGGTGCGCTTGGCGATCACCGGCGGAGCGGCCTCATCACGCCAGCTCACCGCCTTTAAGACGGTCTTCTTCTCGGGTGCGGCAACTTTCTTTTCATGTTTCTTCATTGCGGCGTCAAACCGCGTGCGGAATACGTTGTAGTCGTCGAAGACACCATCACCTAGTGTAGTGTTGCACTCTTGAATGAACGTATAATATTCGCATGCCTCCAAGGTTCCACTATGAGGCAGAGTGGAGAGAGTGAATGCGAGTTGCCCCTGAGATTGTGCTGACCGACGAAGAGCGCGCCGAATTGACGAGACTGGTTCGTTCGAAGCTGACCAGTGTGAGGCTGGTACAGCGTGCGCACATCGTGCTGCTTGCGGCTGAGGGGATGCAGAGCAAGGACATTGCCGCGCAACTGAGCGTGGGCCGGGTGCAGGTCTCGCGCTGGCGCGAGCGCTATGCCCAATCGCGGCTGGCGGGCATTGAGCGCGACCGTCCACGTGGCGCGCCGCCGGTCAAGGTGGACGTCTCTCGCCTCGTGACGCTGACCACCCAGAGCCAGCCCGAAGCGGCCACGCACTGGAGCACGCGCAAGATGGCCGCCGAGTTGGGCGTGAGCGCCAGCACCGTCATGCGCCATTGGCACGCCCACGGGTTGAAGCCGCACATCGTGCGCGGCTTCAAGGTCTCGCGCGATCCGAAGTTCGTCGAGAAGCTTGAAGACATCGTGGGCCTCTACATGTCGCCACCCGAGCACGCGCTTGTGCTGTGCTGCGATGAGAAGAGCCAGGTGCAGGCGCTGGATCGCACACAGCCCGGGCTGCCGCTGAAGAATGGGCGCGCGGCCACCATGACTCACGACTACAAGCGCAACGGCACGACCACGCTGTTTGCCGCGCTCAACGTGCTCGATGGCCAGGTCATCGCCCAGTGCCAGCAGCGCCACCGCCATACCGAGTGGTTGACGTTCCTGCGCAAGATCGACCGCGAGACGCCCAAGGACAAAACGCTGCATCTGATCGCCGACAACTACGCCACGCACAAGCATCCTGCGGTGCAGGACTGGCTGGCCAAGCATCCGCGATTCAACATGCACTTCACGCCCACCTCGGCATCATGGCTGAACATGGTCGAGCGGTTCTTTCGCGACATCACAACCGAGCGACTTCGCCGCGGCGTATTCACCAGCGTGCCGGAACTGGTCGCCGCCATTAACGAGTACATCGCTCACCACAACACCAACCCCAAGCCGTTCATCTGGACCAAGAGCGCTCGCGACATCCTGCAGAAGGTCATTCGCGCCAACCGCCGCTTAAGTTCCAAACAGAATGCAACACTACACTAGCTCCTGTTGGGCCAGGCGAGCCAGTTCGATCATTTGCTTGTCACGCAACCAGGTACTCGGGTCCAGCAGCTTCTTGCGGCGCTTCTCCGGCACAGCCTTTTTGACGGGCTTAGCATCATCCTCTTCACTGTCAGCGTCGTCGCCATCCTCGCCTTCATCACCCTTCAGCCAGGCCTCCACCTCGGGCTTGACCTTGTCCAGCTCGATGTAGACGCTGTCGCCCCAACGGGCGTACATCTCGGCGCGGAGAGCCTCGTCGCCTGACGCAAAGCGCAGGCCGTCAATGGTGCGCTTGGTCAGCTGGCTCTTTAGCCGCTGGGGGCGCTCCACAGTGATCTTCCAGTAGCCGAAGTCAGCGTTATCGAACCATTTGCACCCCGGCACCGCCGGAACATCATCAGCCGGCGGCGCGGCCAGGTAGTGGGTCATGATGCGGTTGATGTCTTCGGCCGACATCTCACAATTCTTCTTGCCCAGGTTGCGGCGCAGCGGCTGGAACCATTGGCTGGCGTCGATCAGTTGCACCTTGCCCCGGCGGTGCTCGGCCTTGCGGTTAGTCAGCACCCAGATGTAGGTGGCGATGCCGGTGTTGTAGAAGATGTTCAGTGGCAGGGCGATGATGGCTTCCAGCCAGTCGTTCTCAATCACCCAGCGGCGAATGTTGCTCTCACCCTGGCCCGCATCGCCGGTGAACAGAGCAGAGCCGTTGTGCACCAACGCGATGCGACTGCCAAGCGGGCTGGCCCGCTTCATCTTCTGCAGCTTGTTCACCAGGAACATCAGTTGCCCATCACTGGAGCGCGTGATCAGCTTGAATTCCGGGTCGCCGTCGTGCTGCACAATGAAGCGCGGATCGCTGAACTCCTTTTTGCCGCCCATCCGATCCAAATCTGTCTTCCAGCTCTTGCCATAAGGCGGGTTCGACAGCATGAAGTCAAACTCCTTGGACGGGAACTGGTCGGCACTCAGTGTGGACTTGTCAGCGCCGCCCACAATGTTCTCCGCCTCCTCGCCTTCGCCCTTCAGCAGCAGGTCGGCCTTGCAGATGGCGTAGGTCTCAGGGTTGATCTCCTGGCCGAACAGGTGGATTGACACCTGCTTGCCGTGGTCCTTGGCCAGGGATTGCAGCACGTCTTCCGCCACCGTCAGCATGCCGCCGGTTCCACAGCTGCCGTCGTACAGCGAGTAGGTGCTGGACTCGATCTTGTCCGCCACGGGCAGGAACAGCAGCTTGGCCATCAGTCCCACCACGTCGCGCGGGGTGAAATGCTCACCGGCCTCTTCGTTATTCTCTTCGTTGAAGCGGCGGATCAGTTCCTCGAACACGGTGCCCATGCCGTGGTTGTCCAGCGCCGGCAATCGGACTTCGCCGTCTTCGTCATTGATCGGCACGGGCGACAGGTTGATATCATCATCCAGGAAGTCGCTGATCAGGTAGCCTAGGATGTTGGCTTCGACCAGGGTCTGGATCTGGTCGCGAAACTTGAACTTGGTGAGGATCTCCTGCACGTTGGGCGAGAAGCCATTCAGATAGGCAACGAACGAGTCGCGCAGGCGCTGCTCAGAGGTGATCGCCTTCAGCGTGCTGAGCGTGGATTCCGACGTGTTGTAGAAGGCTTGGCCGGCGGCCATGCGCAAGGCACCGTCCTGGTTGGCTACGTCGGCTGAGTCCAGCAGTTTCTTGCGCGCCAGCACAGCCTGCTTGGTGTTCTCCAGCATGGCGTCGAGGCGCCGCAGCACTATGAAGGGCAGGATCACGTCGCGATACTTGCCGCGCACGTACACGTCACGCAGACGATCATCGGCGATGTTCCAGATGAAGTCGGCGATCCACTTGAGTTGAGATTGGTCCATGACGCTCTTGTACTTGTCGATTTACTTCAATTGATCTAGCTTGCTGTAGCCCTCTGCTACAGGCTCTTCATCTCGCCACCCTGCGCTTCGATCGCCGTTCGAACGATGCCGCGCACGGCCTTCATGAAGTCAAGGGCCGGTTCAGAGTTAACGGTGCCTGGGACCGGCGCGGCCAGTTCATAGATTCCTCTGATGTCCACGGCACGGCGGGTTGCCGAGCCCTTGCCCTTGTGGTCGTTGCCGCGCCGCCAGTCGGCCAGGTGCTCGTCCACCAGCCGCGCCACCGCCAGCGAGTGCAGTTCACGGAAGACGGCCTGCCGGATCGGCGCAATGGCCTCTTGGGCCTCGGTGTCATCCTTGGGCGTGCGCGTCCAATACACCGGGTGATCGAGGAAGTTCGAGACTTCCTCAGTAATGCGGCCAACGAAGTCGGCAACCGGGCGCAGGGAATCGTACTCGACGTCCAGCTCATTCGCGATGCGTCGGTTCAGCGCCTTGACCCGTGTCCAATGCTCAGTGTTGACCTCGGCGCTGTGGGCAAAGCCCAGCCTGTACTTCCAGACACGCTGGAAGCTGTCAGCCGCCCGCTGCACGGCGAAGCCCAGGCCCGACGGGTCATATGACGGCTTGGCGTCGGGAAGCACGGGCGGGGCGATGGAGCGCGCGAACTGGTCAAGCAGCAGCTCAAGTTGAGTGCGCACGCCGCCGGGCAGCTTTTCGGACGCGGCGTCGAGCCCACCCAGCATGAAGCACTGGGAATCGATGGTACGCTCCATCGCCGTAACGATCGGTCCATTGAGCACCTCCCCCAGCCGCGCCAGGTAGTTGTAGATCGAAGCGAGGACATGGGCGCGCTTGGCCGCGAAGCCTGGCAAGTTCAAGCCCTTGACCTGGTCGAAGTGCGTGAACGCGATGGCCAGCTTGCCGTAGTTACCACTGGCTGCGACAGCGCGGAGTACGGCCTGCGCCGCAGCTTGTATGGGTTGCTCGGCATTGTCGACCAGCATGATGGTATCGACGTCGGCGAAACGCTGGGTCACATGCGTGGTCACACTGCTTGACGAATCCGGCGTGTGCCCCAGACCTTGGCCGTCCAGATAGATGACCTTCGCCCGGCGATCGGTAAACGTCGGGTACAGAGGCCCGCGCACGCGGATGCCATCCACCAGCGGGGTCAGTAGCCGACCGAAGGCAGGTGCGTAGTTGCTGGAGAACCACCGCACCTGCCGCAGGAAATCATCACGATCGGCTGTCTCGTAGGTCCATAGCTCAGGCCAGCTTGCTGCCTTGCCGCGCCGGGTGAGGGTGCCGACCTCCAGGCGATCAAAGCGCAGCTGGATGTCTTCCATGATGTCGAGCACCAGGTCGCGGAAAGATTCATCGTCGAGTAGCTCGCTCTGGAAGATCTCCAGTGCTGCTTGCAGGTCTTCCACCTGTGCGGTCGCGGGGTCAGGCAGCAGCTCGGCTTTGATCGCTGTGGCCTTTGCATAGGCGATAGCCTTCGCGCGCCGGACAAAGTCCACCAGCTTGGCCTGCAATGCTGCTGCATCCTCGGGCGGCACTGACTCCCTGTCATCGCTGACGGGGGCGACCGATTGGCTGTCCCCGCCGCCGAAGTCCCAATCGTCGTCACCTGCGGCGTCATGCGCAGTCTTCCAGGCGCCCAACAGGTAGCTCAAGCGGAAGCGCTGATCAGCGTGATGGAGCAGCTTGTCAGCCACCTTGTCATCACCCATGGCATCCCATACAGCCGAGCACGCCGCGACCACGCAATCCTCGACGTTCGCCCGGATCGCGTGCTCAGAGAAGAACGTGACAGCGGCGTGATATGGGCCGTCGTCCGGGATCACCTCGATGTCCGAGACCGTTGTCTTTGCCGTCGACGTCGAAGGGAAGCGGTCCTCGTCGGGGTTGGAGCCGATCAGGTGCCGCAGTAGCGAGGTCTTGCCCGCGCCGGTGGTGCCGACAAACAGCACCCGGGCATACCCCTCCGCACGCCCGGGCAGCGGAATGATGCTGTCCCGAAGCATGGTCGGGTTGGCAACGCTCGCTTGCAGGCCGTCGTAGAAGGCTTCAACGACCACACGGTGGAAGGACAGCAGGGCGTCGTTGTATCGGCTCGCATTCCACCAGCTTTCATCGGCCAGCAGCTGATTCATCTCGGCGATGAGCAGGTCCGCCTCTGCCGCGTCCGTCGTGCCGAGCCCGCGCCGAACCTTCAGGCCAGGCTTGCCCTTCGAGTCGGTGCGGCACGGATGCCGAAAGCTGATGCTAAAGCCAGGGCGGTGCCTGGTGGGGGACTTTGATGCGGTGTACGGCATGTAGCGCTCGCGTTGTTCCACGTTGTTCCGAACTGTAGATGACAGCGCCGCGGCGTGTCAAGCACTTTGGAACAACGCGGAACAACAGCCATTGGCGGGCCCGAGTCGGGCCGGTCGCCGAAGCCGGATCCAGAATGCGCACTGACTGCTGTCAACACCCTTCAGTGTCGGGTCGCGGAGTGGTGCTGGCAGGAGGGAGAGGGTAGCCTACAGATTCGACAAGAACCGGGATCGAATTTGATGGCGGCTTCCGCCCCAAGGCATCACCCGAGTCGCTGGATAGCTGAGATAGAGTAGCCGCTTGGATCTCGTCACTGCCACAAACGCATTCCGGATCTCTTCGGCCTGCTCCTTTGGGCCGATTGCGCGATAGTCAGGAAACGTACCCTCCGCCATGCCAGCGATGAATACCACGTCGAACTCTAGGCCTTTCGAGGAGTGGACGGTCAGCAAGGCTACGCCCTCACGGGCAGCCTTCTGAGTGTTGCCTAGAGCCTTGCTGCTTAGAAAGCTGCTAAGAGCCTTCGAACCTGCTGCTGCCCGCAGGTATTGATCCCACTCCTGACGAAAGACTGCCACGTCCTCATAGACGGCTAGACGGTCAGGCTCGTCAAGGCCATCGGCGTACTCCTCCAACCTCTTGAGCGCTGGCATTAGGTCCAGTCGCGACTCATTCTTGGCAATGATCTCGATGCTCTTGAACACAGCCAATGCCCGAGAGTCGCTCGCTTCCGCCATGTTCTGTAGCACACCCATGAAATCGGACACCACGGGGGGCTCTGGTACCTTCCATTTCTTCGCCAGCGCAGCCAAGTGCAGGCGGTCCTTCGGATTGGCCAGCACCCGCAGGGCCAACAGAAAATCGTCTACTGTGTCTGAACTATTTTCGTGATTCGCCGAGAGCCTCTTGTAGTAGGCAATGTTCCGATTCTTGAGTTCGGTTTCAACGGCGAGGAGAGCGAAACGGGTGCGGCCGAGGATTGCGCACTTGGAGGGCTCTACGAAACCCTCGACATCAGGATGCCCTTCCGCGAACAGTCGTTGGAGCTCATCGACAATCTTCCCGGCCTCATCCTGTTCGTCTGATCCGACAAGGACCTTGACTGCTCCCTCGATCGGCAACTGAGTGGCGACCATATAGTTTGGGTCGAGCATCTGCGCCACTTTCACCACGGCCTCTGACGAGCGGTAGTTCGCCGTCAGTTCGATTTTCTTGGCTGCATAGTCCACAGCGAAGCGTTCCATGTACTCGGGGCTCGATGTGTTGAACCCGTAGATAGACTGGCGCGGGTCACCGACCATCATGACGTTCTTGTAGCCGTCCGAGCACAAAGCGCAGATCACCGCGTATTGGGCCTCGTTCATGTCTTGTGCTTCGTCGATACACACGAACTTGTAGAGCCTGCGGTAGAGGTCTGCGAGCTTGGGATTCTCGACTAAAAGCCTGTAGGCCAGCAGCAGCAGATCGTCAAAGTCATACGCGTTGCATGCTCGCATGCCAGCCTCGTAGGCCTCCAGAACGTGCCTGGCCAATTCGTCCTCGACCACCGCGGACGAAATTGGATGAGACTTGATGTGCGAAATTGCCGTGAGCCAAGTATCGACGCGTCTGTTGCGCTCCTTTGAGTCGCTGAGTTGATTGATCTCTTCCGACAGCAGAAGGTCCTCGTCGATAGCCTTAAGCAGGACTTCCTTACGGTCCTTGAACTGTTCAAAGATGTGAGGGGGGCCTTCTACGCCGACTAGCTTTCCGCGCTCGGTAAGCATCTCTAGGCAGAAACTGTGGAGAGTGCCGATGAAGGCTCGCTCGCGTTCCTTGTCGAGATCCATCAGCCGATCCTTCATTTCATCGGCTGCCTTATTGGTGAATGTCAGAGCTAGAATCCTGAAGTGCCCTGGAACGTTGGTCAGCAGATGCCTGATGCGCTCGGTCAGCACGCGTGTCTTGCCGGAGCCTGGCCCTGCCTCGACGAGCAGCGGCCCTTCGACGTGGGTCACTACCTCCGCTTGCTGGTCGGAAAGCCTTGCTCTGAAAGCGTTGCTCATGGCCTAGTCCTCGTCCTTCTTCAATCCATGGGCGGCACTGATCATCGCGAACAAAGCATTGATCTTTGTTGGAAACCTCAGTGCCGGGTTGGCATGCGCCGTAATCACGTGAGCTAAGTGCTTCGCCACGCTGGTCTTCGCCCCGGACATGGCGTCGAACGCAGCGCGTTCCCTACCTCCAGCCGACTTGTAGTCCCGAATGACCCCCTTCTTGCCGGCCTTCCCATGGAGTTCGGCAATGTAGTCATCTAAGTAGCTTGCTGAGCTGCTCATTGCATTTAGCGCTAACTCGATCTCGGCCATGTAGCCTTCGGCAATGAGTTGAGATTCAAAATTATTGCCAGGTGGATGCACGACGACAGTCGGACACGTGGCGGACTCGGGCTCGCCGGCCTTTGCCAATGCTGAATTTAGGTTCTTGACGGGGACTGGTTCGCCGTCAGCAAAGATGTACCAAGGGATTTGCAGTGCTTTCGCCAGCCAGAGGAACGGAAAATAGTCGGTCCCATTCGCGCGCACGAAGCAAAAGCCTAGCTCGTGGATGCTCGCGCCCCAGTATTTGTGCGCCCAAATTTGCAGCGCTTGCTCTTCTGTCTGCCCCTCAAATAGTACGATCGCACGAGAGAATAATAGATCACCTCTAGTGTCGATCACAGTCTCTTGGAGCTTTCGGAGATCGTTGGGGTCCTTAAGCGCGGTCAGATCTAGCTTTGTGACGATAGTGTCGCCATGGCGCTTGATGAATAGGCGGAGCTCCTCCAATTGTGCTTGGCCAGCAAAGTAGGGGGAATGTGTACTGACGAGTCGCTGGCCAGGAATCGCCTTGATGTGTGCGAACAGCGACCTTTGGGCCTGTGGATGTAAGTGCGACTCAGGTTCCTCCAACCCCAGCACTGAGTGGACCCTGTCACCACCTTTGGTCGCGTGCTTGTTCCGCCACGACGTGTAGGCTCTGAAGACCAATAAGGAGGCTAAACTGCGGGTGCCCATTCCATGGCGAGCAAGAGGGAATGACTGCGCACCTGTAGTGTTGAAGGATACGTCGACCCCCTTTGATAGGTCGCGGAGCTTCCGAGCAACCGGGGCGATATCAACACCGCCGCTATCGGCGGAGACGACA
Organism: Cupriavidus sp. F041; assembly: GCF_057814235.1. Lineage (NCBI taxonomy): Bacteria > Pseudomonadati > Pseudomonadota > Betaproteobacteria > Burkholderiales > Burkholderiaceae > Cupriavidus > Cupriavidus sp. F041. The sequence continues at coordinate 3,055,966 of NZ_JBVASY010000002.1, read as the reverse complement.
GTCTGGAGGCCGGCCAAGTTCTCTTTGAGATGCTTGAGGATCTCGCTTTTGTCGACAATTTCCTGGTTGATGGCCGACAGCGAGCCTTCCAGCGCCGCGATGTCTGCATCACTTAACCCCAAATCCTCAGTTAGCCGCCGCCAGAACGACCCCGGCCTTCGCAGATCGTCGTCGAGGTCGCGCTTGGCGTCCACATAGTGGAGTGCAAGTGGTTCCATTTGTGCAGCGCTAAGGGCGCGATCATGGGTCGTCGCAGTAGCCCAATCCGCGAAGCCCTTCCATTCCTTAAGGAACTTGCGTTCGATGACATATTCCCCTTTCATGTCGTTCCATTTGAGGATGGTGCGGATAGGGGTGAACTCGTTGAAAGCATCATCATTGGCAATACCAGGCGTGCCCCAGAGACCCGTCCAGAAGCTACCCTCGGGATACTTGTCTGCGATCTTGCCGTCCTCACCGATAGGGCGCAGCATGACGTCGATCAGTACCACCCGCGATTTTGGGGCAGTTGCCTCCCCAGGTGCCAAACGCACATCGTCTGGCCCAAGTGATTTTCTCCCGGCGCCCACTGCGGCAAACAGTGCATCCAAAAAGCTTGTTTTTCCAGCGTTGTTTGCACCAATGAGCACCGTCAAATCGCTCAAATCGACCTCAATGTTCGCCAGCGACCGGAAGTTTTGCACTCGGACGGTCGTTATTGCGATCCCGCTTTCTTGCCCGTAAGTCGTCATATGTCATCCAAACATTGGTCGATCTAGGTTTTCTTGTCATTCTCGCATCTTGCTTCCTGTTCCACACTCGCTCGAGAGAGGGGGGGCAGACTCCATGGCGACAAACATTAGGCCAACTCAAGCGATTTCGGCTTTACGACAGACAACGTAGTCGATGTTTAGCAACCGCTGCCTTCTCTCCATTGCCCCAGCAGAGCGCGCGCTGCGGCTTTCCTTCGAAAGACAATGGCCAACGTGGCAGCTATCAAGGCACAAGTTACCCCCAGTGACAGCGCTTCGCCAAGCTGCGTGGCTGCAAAATATGATGCTGCGCCCCCTAGTAATAGGTAATGGATAAATGGGTGGCATTTTGATGCCTCGCGCCTGAGATGGTCAGCTAGCAAAATGGTATAGCCAGTTTTTCGATTTCGAAGCGACCAAAATACGAGCACTCCGCTCTTGTTAAAAAGCTTCGTGGAAGTGAACGTTTCTCCCTGTCCAACTCTCAAGTTTGCACCTCTCAGGCCGATTTTGAGAATTCTCCCGCCAGGCGTGGAGAAAGCAATATCTTGTTGCAATGTGTGCGCCTGCCTCTGCTTCCATTCAGGGATACCAAAAGGAGAAACATTTGCAGGTACATACTGTGAGAAATTGCGAGTTTCCCGATGCCTTCCGTTGTGAATGCAAGTAATATCCATTTTTTGGCAGGTGATCTTCTGCATTTTAATGGTGTGTAAGGTTGGGAAACCGGTGGAATGTCAGGATGACATAATACTTTATCAACGTTATAGGTGTGGGGGTATGTTGTCAAACAATAAGTTGGTTTCTCGAAGGGGAGTCTTGAGGGCACGCCTTCCTTAGTTACATCCTCAGCTTAGATGACTCTTTTGCTGAGACGGTATGAGCGTCAGTCTCGCTGCTGGGAAGGCCTTCCCGAAACAGAGCAATGCGACTCGCTAGTTCGCTTTGTAGGGCCCGCGTTGCGCTTACAATTTCATTCGACTTAATGTTAGGTGCCAGAAAATCGGGAAATAGCTCTATGAATTTCTGCTGGGCGGCCGCAGCTGCGTCGGAACCGTGCAGGACGTCCGAAGTTTCGTGCGGGTAAGTAACAGATTCCTCCACCTCGAGTTCTGGTCCGAAGAAGGGTGGTATTTCCTGAAGTCCAAGCGTACGCAGCGTGACATTTAGCAATCTGCGTATGGCTTCAATTAGACCTATGAGCAGTGCCACTTCGAAATCCGGTGGAGTAGTTCCCGCAGCCTCTTCTGGCTCTCTATTCGCTGCTGTCTCATGCGCTAGTCCTCTTGCATCAAGGCCTAGAGCTCGGCACCGATTAATCAAGCCGGGAATAATGTCGTGGCCTTCGCCAGCTTTTAGTGCATCCTCAGTTTTGCCGAGTTCGTGCAGTAGGTCGAGTGCGGCTAGGCCATGTTCCTCGGCAATATTTGACTGTTGTTCCATAATGTCGCAACCTTTTTTGATAATGAGGAAATTGCTGGTTTTTGAGCTGTCTATAAGGGCTACATAATTCGACGCGAATTCGACGCGAATTCGACGCGAATTCGACGCGTAGCCCCCGCACGCTGGGATCGCGCATTCGCCAGAACATCGGTTGCGACGCGTGAACGACGCCTGGATCTCATTGTGGTGCCCATGCGTCGGTATCGACCCGGCTACCTCACTTGGGCGGGGGCCTAGGGATGGCAGGCTGGCTGGGTACAGTTGCCTGATCTGTTCTCCGCCGGTCTTTGTAGTGGCGGTAGGCATCCAGCACTTCTTGTGCTTCATTGTTTGGAAGTTCGGCGAGGAGTTCAGCTTTCTCACGGGAGAGTGCTTCGGCCGCCAGCCGGAAACTCTGCTCTGACTCCCACGCCTGCAGTGCGCGATGCTCAGCGGTGCGCCGTTGACGTTCCGCCTCTTCCAGCCGCTGATCTGCTTTTTTCAAACGGTCACGCGCAATATCAAAAGCCTGAGATCGAGCAATCAGCGGCTGGATGATCTTTGAAAGTCTGTTTTCGAGCACTTCTGCTACCCGTTTGCCATATGCAGCTTTGCCCTCCAACAAGTTGGGAGGCGGGATGTCCTGCTCCGCGATACTTGGTGGGGTCTCGCCAACCTGTGAGTAGAAGCGCTTGACCCGCGCATGACGGGCTCGGGAGCCGGAGATTCCCCGCTCGAGACCGTATTTCTTGCCAACCGATAGGTGGAAATCGGTCTGTAGTTTTGCTAGTTTCGTCCGACCGTCTAGAAAATTTGCCGCAGACAACTTCACTGTCGCAGCTTCCTCGTACTCTCGGATTGCGCGTTGCTTCTTCCCGTCTGGGCCGGTGCCTACAATGATTGATCGTTTTCGGATCCGGGCCGGTGTCTCCACGAGCGGGACAGCGTAGACAACTAGATGCGGGCTCCGCTCATCGAGTTGGAGGTTCGCTGCAACAATGTTTTGTTTGCCGTGCAGACGCTCGAGGTGTTCCAACGCGTCCTTGAAGTAACGAGAGTTGTCCGGCAACCCCTCTCCGTGGGAGTGCCTTGCGAACGCCTCCGGACTGGCTGTAACCAGGTATTCGATACAGATGACCGGACGCTTCGCGCGCTGGTGAGCCAGTTCAAGTCGATGGCGTACCGCCTCGACCAGGTCCGAGGCGCTGGACGCCGGGCGTAGATCCAAGTTCTCTGGTGTCCGCGCAGGGTCAGCATTCGGAGTCGGTCGTTCCCGCCACGTGTGTTGTCCGCTCGAGTGAAGGTTGCCGAACGTGGACAGTTTTCTGGCTCGCAGTATTTGGTAGCTCATGATTGGGGAGCGGCTGTCGCGTCTCTTCAAGAAGAGACGTACTCACTACGGAGCTTGTACGACGCTGCGCGTCTACAAGCTCCTCCGTTCGGCAGGGAGACCCCTGCACCCCTGAAAGCCCGCGGTACGCTGGAGTTTGCGGAGCTCTCGCGCCCGCCCGTGGACAATTGCGCTGTCCACCCCTGGCGGCGTGGACAGCCCGCTAGGGCGGGTTCCGCAATTGACCACCGGCTCCCCGCGGCGTAGCCCTTCAGGCCTGACGCACGCCTGCGGCGTTTGCCCGAGCCTGAGTAGCCGAAGCCCTGTTTCCTGCATGCCAGGCGCATGAGGGTCGACAGAGGTTCGCGCGCGCCGCGCGCCCGGGTCGAGGCGCACGGGTCCCCGCGCCGCGAGGCGCAAGGGAGAGCGCCGACCCGAAGGGGCGACCCGGATCTGCGCATCTCCGCCGCCAGGTTTTTGGGCTGCGCGACCAGATAACCCCGGAGTGCATGCGCGACCAATTCACCCCGAAGCGCGACCAGATAACCCCGGAGTGGATGCGCGACCAATTCACCCCGAAGTGCGACCAGATCACCGGACGCCTGCCAATCGGTTGCCAAGGATCGTCTCCCGGGCCACCGCCACACCGCCGCCTGGCTACCTTGGTGCATAGCCCACCTCCGCCAGCGCCTTTGCCACCCGGTCAACCGCGGCGCGGATCAAATACGCCTCCTCGTCGTCCACAGCGCAGGCCCGGAAATCCGACCAGGTCACGCGCTTGACGAACTGTGCCAACGCCATCGTGTGCACGTCTTCCAGCTCGAGCTCAACTGATACGGTAGTCATGCCTTCTCCAGATAATCAAACGGAATCGCCACCAGGTCGCCGTTGGCGAACTCCACCAGAGCCACGGCAACGGAAGTACCGCGCTCCGCACCGGTAGAGACCCAATGACAGTCAGGCCAATATCCACAGTTGGCGGACTGTGACTATCAGAGGGGTATATGAAATAACTACTGTATCTGTATAGAGCGGGGTGATTTGCCGTCATACGCCCATCGGATCGGTGTGATTTGCCGTGCGGAAACGGGGCGATTTGCCGTACTTCCATGGGTGATCCTCCGTGGATAACTTGCGGTGTGCACAGGCTTTTCCACCGCAGGAACCCGTTCTTCGGGCGTCTCCAGCATGCGCAGACTGGCGCGGCAAAGGGTGCCCAAATGGTTAGGGTCAAGATGACCATCCCGACCTCGTCACCTTCGGTGCGACGGGGGGTGGTGAGGAGAAGATCTCAAGCCCCCATCTGTGTACCTCTACCCGTGCGCTTGGATAGACCGCAAGTACTTGGCGAAGTACGCGTTTCATCTCCTTGCGGAAGTTGTCCGCGTTTCCGTACTCTTGGCCAAACTGTCCCGTGAGCGCCGACCAAGAGATCCTGTCTGGCCTACTGACATGTACCTTCCGAAGGCGATGCGCGAGCCAGGTGTAAATGTCCAAGCCTAGCGCTGTCCCCCTTAGGGCCTGTTGACAATCAGCAACGAGTGGGCTGTTAACTTGTGAAGAAATCTGTTTACATCCTGTCTTTTGCGGAAAGACAGGATGCCAAGGTTGATGCTCAGCGATGAACAATACGAACGGATCGCCCCCTTGCTGCCCGGCAAGGCAACGGACCCGGGTCGAACGGCGGCAGACAATCGACTGTTTGTCGAGGCCGTGCTGTGGATGGCGCGTACCGGCAGCCCATGGCGCGATCTACCTCCCGATTTCGGACCTTGGAACAGTGTGTACCAGCGCTTTGCCAGATGGTCTCGGGCGCAGGTGTGGCACATGGTGTTTGCTGAGCTTGGGGGCGACGCCGACTTCGAGGAAGTCTTCATCGACAGCACCATTGTGCGTGCCCACCAGCATGCCGCCGGCGCGCCCCAAAAAAAGGCGATCAGGCGATCGGCCGCTCGCGTGGCGGATTGACCACCAAGATTCATGCGCTGGTCGATGGATTGGGTATGCTCGCGCGCTTTCGCCTGACCGGCGGCCAGGCCGGAGACAGCCCCGAAGCGCTGCCTTTGCTTGACGAACTGAAGCCCGCCAGTCTGGCCGCCGACAAAGCCTACGATTCGAACGCGATCCTGCAACACCTGCAGTCCGCGGGTATTCAAGCCGTCATCCCCAGTCGCGCCAATCGTCTTGAACAACGCCCCCTGGACGAGCATCTGTATGCCTCACGAAATTTGGTCGAACGCTTCTTCTGCCGCATCAAGCAATTCCGCCGCGTTGCCACGCGCTACGACAAGCTCTCCGAACGTTTCTCATCGTTCGTTGCGCTCGCCGCCGCATTCATCTGGGTCTGCTGATTGTCAACAGGCCCTAGGGCTAGTAGCGCGCGTTGGTCCAAGGGCACAGAGAAGCCCCTTAGGGACTCGAAATAGCTTTCCGAGAGAAGGACTACCCCCGGCCACAGCGTGCGCTGATCGATTGATCCCTTTGGCCATGCATAGAACTCCTCAACGGGTTGTCCGTTGAATGTCTTTCCCAGATATCCCAACTGCAGCCGACAGGCAGCAAGTGAGTGCATGGCTCTTCGGAGAGCAGCATACCGAGCACCACCTTGATTGCCGTGGCCGAGCTTCTGCATAAATTCCGCAGCACTATTTCCTATCGGAACCTCTCGCTTCTTCTCGCGAATCGCGTAGCTATTGATGTACGAGATGGCCAGGCGCGGCAACACCCCATATGGGACTGTTTGACGCACTGGCCCCCGTCCTTCATCTAGATAGCCGGCGGAAATCGATACCCAGGCCTCGCCCCAACGACGCATAAACTCGGTGGCGGAAACTCCGTTCTCGTCGAAGACTTCACTGCGCGGGAGCGCCACTTGGCAAAAGACTGTATGGGTGAATAGAATTTCCTCAGGCGACGGTGGCTCGCTCGCGATCCTCTCGCCCGCAGAGAGCAGCCGGTCAGCTGCGGTTACGCGTAAGCGTTCAACGCCTCTAGGGGGAAGCACTTGTGGGCGGGTGAAGGGGGCTTGCGCACCGTTCGGACCAGAATCTGACTGATTATCAGTGGTCCTTCCACCTGGGCACGACCCCAACCCCGCCACCATTGGAATACCGACGCCGCCAAATGCATGGGCGTCGGTTCGCGAATCAAGGGCGTCTGGCAAGTGCATGTTGACTGCCCAACCGCCATCCGTTTCAGTCATGCCTCGGCCTCAAACAGCTTCGACAGGTTTTCTTGGTCGACCGATACGTCGGACATTGGCCGGCAGCGCGGGTCCCCCCGTCACTCTCTCAGCCGGGCGAACGAATTCTTGATCGTCTTGGGCTGCCGGTTCCCCCGCTTGTCGAAGCCAGGTGCGCACGGTGCCCACCAGCCAACGGTTGACTCGGCGGCTCGGGAACACCGTAGGTGGCAGCTGACCGCGACTCTTCATCACGACGATGTTCTTTTCGGAGGTGCACAGCAGCAGCGCGAGTTCGCGCGTATCGATCCATGCTGCAGAGTCCATCCTCGCAAATAAAACTCGAAAGTCCATGTGACACCCTGTAAGGTTCTGAAGGCAGGGGTATCTTTGCGGCTCGCGACAGCAGTGTCTAAGGCAGATTTCTGCGCAACGGGATGGGAAGTGAAAACGGACTTAACGACTCAGCGCAGGTTGGCGGCGCAAGCATTGGCGGAAGAGGCCATCGAGTATGGTGCGCAGCGGGGTATGAACCGCGTTTCCATCGAAGAGCGTCTGGGATTGGTTGGCAACCCGCTTGGGCAACTGCTCAGCGAGTATCTGAGGGGGGAGACTGCACCAAGCCTCAGAGGCCTAGTGAGAATGGAAGCAAAGGTTGCGGAGCTAGTGGGCCGACATCCACGCCTCCTGGCGGTTGCTGAGTTCGATCCAGCCTACAGCCGCTTTTATCACGCCGATTTCGACGGGGCGAGGGGATGTTTTGCTCACGAATATGAGCCTAAATCTCCACTTTTCGAGCTCCGGCATCTGGCACGGGCGGACCAGGTGGTTTCCTCGCGAGCGTTGATGAGGAGGATGAGTGAGTCCGATTGGTGCTTCGTACAAATCATTGCGGATGGCACCCCCTTGCTTCCTAGGTTCGATCCACCGCAGAGGTGCCGCAAGCTGCCGGAATTCTGCCGGAATTCAGATGAAATGCTGGGCAATCTGGTGTAGCACCCTGCGACCTCAGAGGCTTGTTTTGCCATGTAATCTTGTGTAGTCTTTCTGCACCCGCCCTGGATGGTTTCCGACTTTTAATCCGTTGGTCGCGTGTTCGAGTCACGCACGACCCACCAGCATTGCGAAAAGGCGTAGCGGGCAACCGCTACGCCTTTTTTGTTTTGGGTCCTGGCCGGGGAAAACGGCTGGGCAGGGGACAAAAGCCTGCCCCCTGGCCAGCAGCACAATCAGCCTTGCCTTGCCAGATGCCTGGCCAGAAACGCTTCCATCGCCTCATAGAAGTCGAAGCGGTTCTCCTCGTTGTGAAAGCCGTGGCCTTCATTTTCCTTGAGCAGGTACTCCACATCGATGCCACGCACTCGCAGTGCCTCGACAATCTGGTCGCTCTCGGCCTGCTTGACGCGCGGATCGTTGGCGCCCTGAGCGACCAGCAGCGGCGTGCGGATCCGGTCCGCGAAGAACACCGGCGAGGCATCGTGCATGGCCTGGCGGTCGGTTTCGTCGTTGGGATTGCCGATCATCTCGTACAGCATGTCGAGCATCGGCGTCCAGTACGCGGGAATCGTCTCCAGCAGCGTGAACAGGTTCGACACGCCGACATAATCGATGGCAGCGGCATAGCGGTCCGGCGTGAAGGCGACGCCGGCAAGCGTCGCATAGCCGCCGTAGCTGCCGCCGAAGATCGCGATGCGCTTTGGATCCACGATGCCCTGCGCGACGAGCCAGTCGACGCCGTCGTCGATGTCGTGCTGCATCGTCTTGCCCCATTGCTTGAAGCTTGCCTCCCAGAACTTGCGGCCGTAGCCGGTCGAGCCGCGGAAGTTGATCTGCAGCACCGCGTAGCCGCGGTTCGCCAGCAACTGCACCTCGGGGTTGAAGCCCCAGTCGTCGCGCGTCCAGGGGCCACCGTGCGGGTTGACCACGAGCGGCAGGCCCTGGGGCGCGGGCTCGCCAGCGGCGGCTACCGGCAGCGTCAGGTAGCCATGGATCTGCAGGCCGTCGCGCGAGGTGAACCGGATCGGCCGCATGCCGGCCATATCGGCTTCATCGAGCCACGGCAGCACCTTGCCTAGCGTGACCAGCTTGCGCGTGCCGCTGTCGTACAGGTAGCGGGTGCCGGCGGTCTTGTCGCTCGACGCGGAGACGATCATGCGGGTCTCGTCGCGCGTGAGGCTGGTGATGTGGTGCTCGTAGCCCGGCAACTGCCGTTCCAGGTCGGCATGGATCTGCCCGGCGTGCGCGTCGAAGAAATGGCGGTGCGTCTTCCAGTCCGTGTACCAGGCGGCGCTCAGCACACGACGATGACGTGAGTAGCTCAGGCCGCCGACGTCGACTTCATCGTGCTCGAAGACCAGCCGGCCTTCCTGTGCCGTCTGCGGATCGAATTCGAAGATCGCCAGCTTGTCGCGTCCGCGATTGGATTGCACATACAACTGCTTGTTGTCGAAGGTGAAGAACAGCGGCGCGACCGTCTCGCGGAAATCGGTAGTCAGGATCGGGCGGAAGGGCTGCTCCTCGGTATCGCGATAGAGCAGGGTGGTATTCACGCCGTCGCTGGCGGTCGCCACGCGCAGGCGGCCGGCGTGATCGGTGCCCCAGCTCATCACATTGCCGGGGTTCTCGGCGATCTGCACCGACTCGCCGGTCACGACATCGACCCGCAGCACATCGAAGACCTGCGGGTCGCGCTTGTTGTGCGACAGCAGGATATGGCGCTCGTCGTCCTCGAGATCGTCGACGATCTCGGCCCGTACGCCAGGGTACGGCGTCAGGTCGACCGGGTCGCCGCCGTCGATCGGCACCGACAGCACGTGGAAGTTCTCGTCGCCGCCAAAGTCTTTCACGTAGAGGATGTGCGCGTTGCCTTTCCAGGCATGGAAGGGCAGGTCACGCTCGGTTTCGCGGGTCAGCGGCCGGGCTTCGCCCAGCAGGTTGCCGTCGGCGTCGATGGGCTGCACGAAAATATTCTGGCGGCCCTGATGCCTGGCCAGGAACGACAGGTGACGTCCATCCGGAGAGATCGAGAACTGGGAGCGGTCCGGCTTGCGAAACAGTTCGCGCACGCTGTAGTGCTTTACCTTCGCGGGTGCCTGCGCACCGGATGGCTCGTGGTTTTGACGCAATGCTCACTCCTTGGTGTGTTTGGGACCGGCAAATACAGCGGCGGGCTCAATCCGTGTGGGCCGCCTCGGGGCGCGCGTCGCCGCGGGCGCCGGCTGGGTCTTCCGGCGGTGCCGGTGGCGTGGAATCCTTGTCCTGGGCCGCATCGCGGCGCTCGATTTCGTCGCGCGTCGAGGTGGACAGGTCCCAGCTGGCGATAAACAGCGCGGCGATCAGCGGACCGATGACGAAGCCATTCAGCCCGAACAGCGCCATGCCGCCCAGCGTGGAGATCAGCACCACCCAGTCGGGCATGCGGGTGTCCTTGCCGACCAGGATGGGGCGCAGGACGTTATCCACCGCGCCGATCACCACCGCGCAGAAGCCGATCAGGATCGAGCCTTTGCCCACATCGCCGGTCAGCAGGAAGTAGATGGCCACCGGCCCCCAGATCAGGGCGGCGCCCACGGCCGGCAGCAGCGACAGGAAGGCCATCAGCACGCCCCATAGCAGCGAGCCCTGGATGCCGAGTATCCAGAAGATCAGTCCGCCCAGCGCGCCTTGCACCGCGGCGACGGCGATATTGCCCTTGACCGTGGCACGGGCCACGGTGGTGAACTTGCGCAGCAAATGCTGCTTGTGCGGCTCGCTCAGGGGGATGGCCTGCATGATCAGCCGTGAAATCTGCGGGCCATCGCGCAGCAGGAAGAACAGCAGGTATAGCATCACGCCGAAGCTGACCACGAACTGGAAGGTGTTCTGTCCGATACTCAGCGCCTGCGTCGCGATGATCTGGCTGGCCTGGGCGGCGCCATTGGTGAGCTTTTGCTGCAAGTCGCCGATATCGAGGAGCCCGAAGCGGTCCAGCACCCGTCCCACCGAAGGCGGCAGCGCGTGCACGGCCTGCTGGAAGTAGGCGCCGAAATTGAGTTGCCCCGACCTGATCTGCTGGTAAACCGTGCCGCCTTCCCGGAGCAGGGCGCCGGTGACGAAGATCAGCGGCAGCACCACGATCAGCATGCACAGCGTCAAGGTGGTCAGCGACGCCAGGTTGCGCCGGCCGCCCATGCGGCGGGTCAGCCAGTTGTTGGGCGGCGTGAAGATGATGGCCAGGATGGTGCCCCAGAACACCGCGCCAAAGAAGGGCCAGAGGACGAAGCAAAAGGCTACCGAGACTACTGCCAGCAGCAGATAGAACGCCTTCTGCTGCATATCCGATCGATGGGTCATTGCGCTGTCCCTTGGGTCAGGTTGGCATCGCGGGGGCGCCGCACGGGCTGCCGCTGGTCGCCAAGGCGCATCGCGCCCGCCACGGGCAAGCGCGCGCTCGAAAGGCAAGGCCAGCGTGTGCCATGGCCTTGCGTCGGGGGTTGCGGTACTAGCGTACCAGCGGGTCGCGAAATCCGGTGTCGACGGTTTCGACGGTGTCGGGCGGAGCCCGCCGGGCAGCTTCCGCGCTGCCTTTCTGCCAGGTTTGATAAACCCAGTAGCCGGCACCTGCCAGGATGCCGAACTTGGAGGCCTTCCACGTCCAGCGCAGCAACGGCGTCTTGCGCAGCAACGGCAGTGCCAGGGACACGGCCGAGCTGAGCAGTGGATATTCCTTGGCCAGGCCCAGCAGCTTGAGCCAGGAAGCAGGCCGGGTCATGCGCGGCAGCCAGGTGCTGAAACGGCCGAACCGGGTTGCGCTGCCCCGTACATGGTGGAGCGCCTGGGCGCAGTCGTAGCGCTCCAGCGCGGCGCGCGTGATCAGCAGTTCCTTGCGGATGGCGAGCGGCAAGCGCACCTCGCGCGAGAAACGCACCGGGCGCTGATGTTCCCGGTGCGGGGTGCCGGCCACGTTCTCCGTGGGCTGGTCTGGCTTGTTCGGGTGGCTCATCGGCGCAGGATCTCCCGGTCTTTGTCGATCTCGGCCAGCGTGGCTTCGAACAGGGGCGGGGCATTGCGCGCCAGGTGACGGGCAAATGCGAGGCAGGCCGCGCAGGCGGCCAGGTAACACGCAACCAGCACGCAGAGGGCTTGCCAGCGGTAAGTGTCCCAGAACAGGATGGCGATCAGTACGGTCAGCGTCACCAGGGCCAGGCCGAAGAACACCAGGCCGAAACAGGCCAGCAAGGCCATCTTTATCAGCCGCGCGCGTTCTTCCGCGAGTTCTACGCTGGCAAGTTCGAGGCGCGTCTGCACCATCGCCACCAATGATCCTGCCAGGTTGCGCAGGGCATCCATAAACTTGGGGGAGGAGGTGGGGTCGCTCATGCAATTCCGGCGAAGGCGTGCAGCGGCAATGCGCTGCACCATCTACAAACGGGAAGCCCCGCCAGCGGTGTCGGACCACTGGCGGGGCATTGCCCGGCACCGCCTCGCGACCTACGGAGGACTGAGTGCGGGGCGTTCGGGTTCATACGCGAGGCTTGCGGCCTTGCGAATTACTTGCGGTTCAGCAGCAGGCCGATCAGCAGGCCAACACCGGCAGCCACGCCGACGGCGCGCCACGGGTGGTCGTGTACATAGTCATCGGTGGCGCGTGCTGCCGCCTTGCTCTTGGTGACTACGGCGTCCTGCAGGTCCTGGGCCTTTTCCTTGGCTTGCTTCAGCAGGCCCATGCCGCGCTCGCGCAGTTCGGCAGCTTTCTCGCCGGTGGTCGAGGCCGCTTGCTTAAGCAGTTCTTCGGCATCGGACAAAACGGTCTTGACATCGCTCATCAGTTTCTCCTGTTTGCGGGCGGTGGTTTCGGATTGTGACATTTTGCCTTCCTCGCACGTTCTCGGGCAGCTTCTCACCCTCTTTACTAGCATATGCGGGGAACCGCCGTGGTTTCAACACCACGAGTCCGACACCGTGTGTGGGACATTGACGCAGACAAAGGTCCTAAGACAAAAAGGTGATTTTGTAGTGACTTTATATTCGTTTGGGTTGGATCGCAATCTCACTACACTGGTTCAACCCGAATTTGCCCCCTTTGAGGACACCCTTATGACACTACGTCTTGGCGACATTGCACCGGATTTCGAGCAGGATTCCAGTGAAGGCCCGATTCGCTTTCATCAATGGCTTGGCGACAGCTGGGGCGTTCTGTTTTCGCACCCCGCCGACTTCACGCCGGTCTGCACGACCGAGCTGGGTTTGACGGCGAAGCTAAAGGGTGATTTTGCCAAGCGCAATGTCAGGGCGATCGCGCTGTCGGTCGATCCGGTCGAGTCCCATCGCGAGTGGATCAAGGACATCGACGAGACCCAGGGTACCACGGTCAATTTCCCCATCCTCGCCGATGGCGACCGCAAGGTTTCCCAACTCTACGACATGATCCACCCCAATGCGAACGAGACCCTGACGGTGCGTTCGCTCTTCGTGATCGATCCGAAGAAGAAGGTGCGCCTGATCATCACCTACCCGGCCAGCACCGGGCGCAACTTCAACGAGATCCTGCGCGTGATCGATTCGCTGCAGCTCACCGATAGCCATAGCGTTGCCACGCCGGGCAACTGGCAGGACGGCGACGACGTGGTGATTGTGCCCTCGCTGAAGGACGAGGCGGTGATAAAGCAGAAATTTCCGAAGGGTTACAAGGCCGTGCGGCCTTACCTGCGGCTGACGCCGCAACCCAACAAGTAAGAAGCGGCCGGCCGGGCGCGCTGCGCCCGGCCGGCCGACCGGTGTTGCACAACGATGGGCTCGCCCGTCGTCTCTCCTTGGTAGTGTGCTTGGCCCGGCTTCGCAGCCGGGCCTTTTTAATTTTCTGCGGGAGAGCGGGCGGCCCGGCTTGCGGGCCCGGGGCTTTAGAAGAAGGCCTGGATGCCGGTCTGGGCGCGGCCCAGGATCAGCGCATGGATGTCATGGGTGCCTTCGTAAGTGTTGACCACTTCGAGGTTGACCACGTGACGGATCACGCCGAACTCGTCCGAGATGCCGTTGCCGCCGAGCATGTCGCGCGCAACGCGGGCGATGTCCAGCGATTTGCCGCAGGAGTTGCGCTTCATGATCGAGGTGATTTCCACCGCGGCGGTGCCTTCGTCCTTCATGCGGCCCAGGCGCAGGCAGCCTTGCAGGCCCAGCGTGATCTCGGTCTGCATATCGGCCAGCTTCTTCTGGATCAGCTGGTTGGCCGCCAGGGGACGGCCGAACTGCTTGCGGTCCAGCGTGTACTGGCGCGCGGTGTGCCAGCAGAATTCGGCGGCGCCCAGGGCGCCCCAGGCGATGCCGTAGCGGGCCGAGTTCAGGCAGGTGAAGGGGCCCTTCAGGCCGGATACGCCCGGCATCAGGTTCTCTTCTGGCACGAACACCTGGTCCATGACGATTTCACCGGTGATCGAGGTGCGCAGGCCGACCTTGCCATGGATGGCCGGGGCCGACAGGCCCTTCCAGCCCTTTTCAAGGATAAAGCCGCGGATGGCTTCCTTGCCGTCGTCGCCGACCAGCTTGCCCCACACCACGAACACATCGGCGATCGGCGAGTTGGTGATCCACATCTTGGCGCCGGAGAGTTCATAGCCGCCCGCAACCTTCTTGGCGCGCGTGACCATGGAGCCCGGGTCCGAGCCGTGGTTGGGTTCGGTCAGGCCAAAGCAGCCGATCCACTCGCCGGTGGCCAGCTTGGGCAGGTATTTCTGCTTTTGCGCCTCGCTGCCGAACTCGTGGATCGGCACCATCACCAGCGACGATTGCACGCTCATCATCGAACGGTAGCCCGAATCCACCCGCTCCACTTCGCGCGCGATCAGGCCGTAGGCCACGTAGTTCAGGCCGGGGCCGCCGTATTCCTCGGGAATGGTGGGGCCGAGCAGGCCGAGTTCGCCCATCTCGCGGAAGATCTCGATGTCGGTCTTCTCGTTGCGGAACGATTGCAGTACGCGCGGTGCGAGCTTGTCCTGGCAATAGGCCAGTGCGGCATCGCGCACCATGCGCTCGTCGGCGCTCAGCTGGTCGTCCAGCAAGAGGGGGTCGGCCCAGTGGAATTCGGCGTTGGCAGCCATATTACGTCTCCTTCGATAGTGCAGGTCGGTGCAGGTCGGGATGGGCAGCCGCGCGGGCCGGCCCTGAATTCATGAATTATCGGCGCATTCCGCGCTCTGCCGAGGACTCTTTGAGTTCCGCATTGCGGAACCTTGTTCCGATGATGTAGTATATCGCAATGCGCGGTCCGTGCAATAGGCGCGCGCCTTCATCCCACCCGCGGAGACTTCTTTTGGCCACCGAATCGCAAGCCACGCCCGCAGCAGATGTCGTCAGCGCCACACCGCGCGAAAGCGATCCCAATTTCGTCACCGCGCTGGCGCGCGGCCTTGAGTTGCTGCGTTGTTTCCGCACCGGCGAATCGATGCTCGGCAACCAGGATTTCGTGCGCCGCACCGGCTTTCCCAAGGCAACCGTGAGCCGGCTGGCAGGCACGCTGGTGCAACTGGGGTACCTGCGCTATGACGATAGCCTGGGCAAATACGCGCTCGACGCCGGCGTGCTGGCGCTGGGATATTCCTACCTTTCCGCTTCCAACGTAGTCACGCTGGCGCGCCCGCACATGCTGGCGTTTGCCCAGGCTTACGGGGTATCCGTGTCGCTGGGCAAGCGGGAGCGGCTGGAGGTGATTTATCTTGAATCGATCCGGAACGATGCGGGTGTGATGCTCGGGCTGGGGGTAGGGTCGCGCCTGTCGCTGGTGTCGAGTTCGATGGGGCGCGCCTACCTGGCTGCCTTGCCGGCGGCCAAGCGCGAGCGGGTGCTGGCGGAGTTTGCCCAGGCCTATCCGGAGCAGTGGAAAACGCAGGAGGCGGCAATGCGTGCCACGGTGGCGGAGGCCGCGACCCTGGGTTACGCGGCGTCATTCCGCGACTGGCATCCTGCCATCCACGCGTGCGCGGTGGCGTTCCGGCCAGTGGGAGAGAAGGAGTTGCACATGCTCAGTTGCAGCGCGTCCTATGGCTCGGTCGAGGAGGCGGTATTCCACGACAAGCTGGCTCCGGCCTTGCGCGCGCTGGCGGCGCGGCTGTCGGACCCGGCGCTCTGAGCGCTCGGGGGCGGCGGTACCGGCCTGGCCGGCACCGCCTAGCGGTCGCGCTTACAGATCCGTGCGCAGCTTCCACAATTCGGGGAACAGCACCACGTCGAGCATCTTGCGCAGGTAGCTGACGCCCTCCGTGCCGCCGGTGCCGCGCTTGAAGCCGATCACGCGCTCCACGGTCGTGACATGGCGGAAGCGCCACTGCCTGAAGGCGTCTTCCAGGTCGACGAACTTCTCGCCCAGTTCATACAGTTCCCAGTGCGCCTCTGGCTGGCGATAGACTTCCAGCCACGCGGCTTCCACCGAGGCGTTTTCGCCGGCCGGCAGGGTCCAGTCGCGCTCGATGCAGGCCGCATCGATGGCAAAGCCGCGCCGTGCCATCAGGCGGATCGCCTCGTCATACAGCGATGGCGTGCGCAGTGCTTCCTCCACCAGGGCCAGGTGTTCTGGCTGGTGTGCATGCGGGCGCAGCATGGCGGCGTTCTTGTTTCCGAGGATGAATTCGATCTCGCGGTACTGGAAGGACTGGAAACCGGACGACATCCCCAGGTATGGACGCATCGCCGAGTATTCCGGCGGCGTCATGGTGGCCAGCACATTCCACGCCTGCACCAGTTGCTCCATGATGCGCGATACCCGCGTGAGCATCTTGAAGGCTGGCGGCAACTGGTCCTGGCGCACGCATTCGCGCGCGGCGCGCAACTCGTGCAGCGCCAGCTTCATCCACAGCTCGCTGGTCTGGTGCTGCACGATAAACAGCATCTCGTTGTGCTCGGGCGAGAGCGGATGCTGGGCGTTGAGAATCTTGTCCAGCGCCAGGTAGTCGCCGTAGCTCATGTCCCTGGCGAAATCCATCTGGGCGTCGTGCCAGCTGGCGTCGTCGCCGCTGGCTTCTTTTGCACCCAGGCCCGCACCCGACATCGGGCATCCTTTGTTGCTATTCATGTTGCGTGCTCCTGCTCAGGTCACTTGGCCACGGGTCTGGTGACGCTCGGCCTTGTAGCTGCCGCTGTCCAGCACGTCGCGCATGATCTCGACCGCATCCCACACTTCTGTGAAGCTGGTGTACAGCGGGGTGAATCCGAAGCGCGCGACCCGCGGTTCGCGGTAGTCGCCGATGACGCCGCGTTCGATCAGGGCCTGCACCAGCGCGAAGCCGTCCGGATGGGCAAAGCTGACATGGCTGCCGCGGCGCGCGTGGGTGCGGGGGGTCACCAGTTCGAGCGGGTGATGGCCGCAGCGTGCCTCCACCAGCGCGATAAAGAGATCGGTCAGTAGCAGCGACTTGGCACGCAGTGACCGCATGTTGGTCTGGGCAAAGATCTCCAGGCCGCATTCGACCATGGCCAGCGAGGTGATGGGCTGGGTGCCGCACAGGAAGCGGGCCACGCCCTCGCGCGGCCGGTAGCCGGGTTCCATCGCGAACGGTGCGGCGTGGCCCCACCAGCCGGACAGTGGTTGCCAGAAGGCGTTGCGCAGTGCCGGCGCGACCCACAGGAATGCGGGCGAGCCGGGGCCGCCATTCAGATATTTGTAGGTGCAGCCGACCGCATAATCGGCCTTCGACTCGTTCAGCGCCACCGGCACCGCGCCGGCTGAATGGGCCAGGTCCCATACGGTGAGCACGCCGCGGGCGTGCGCCATCTCAGTGAGGCCTGCCATATCCAGCATTTCGCCCGTCTTGTAGTTGACGTGGGTCAGCATCAGCACGGCGGTGTCGGCGTCGACCGCCGCATCGATTTCCTCGGGCGCGTTCACCAGGCGCAGCGAGTAACCCTGCTGAAGCAGGTCGGCCAGCCCCTGGGCGATGTAGAGGTCGGTGGGGAAATTGCTTGCCTCCGACACGATGACCTTGCGCTTCGGGTCGCGCGTCTGCTGCACGCGCAGCGCGGCCGCCAGCACCTTGAACAGGTTGATCGACGTGGTATCTGTGACGACGATTTCATCCTCGCCGGCGCCCACCAGCGGCGCCAGCATATTGCCCAGGCGTTGCGGCAGCTCGAACCAGCCGGCGGTGTTCCAGC
Source organism: Cupriavidus sp. F041 (assembly GCF_057814235.1). Lineage (NCBI taxonomy): Bacteria > Pseudomonadati > Pseudomonadota > Betaproteobacteria > Burkholderiales > Burkholderiaceae > Cupriavidus > Cupriavidus sp. F041. The sequence continues at coordinate 3,038,184 of NZ_JBVASY010000002.1, read as the reverse complement.
TGCGGATCAGGCCCGTGCCCCATTCCTCGCTCACCACCTCGGCGGCACGTGCCGCGGCGCTGCGCGGGCGGGCGCCCAGCGAGTTGCCGTCGAGGTAGATCACGCCGTCCGGCAGTGCGAACTGTTCGCGCAGGCTTTGCAGCGGGTCCTGCTGGTCAAGGGCGAGGCATTGCTCGCGGGTCATTGCAGTCATGGGTGAGAGGTTTCCTGGGGGGCGGTTCGGTAGGTTCAGGTCAGGCTGCGCAGCACGGCGCGTACCGGGCTCGCATCGAGTCCGGCAAAGCGCAGGGGCAGCGCGATCAGTTCGTAGTCGGCTTCTGGCACCGCGTCGAGCACCAGTCCTTCAAGGATGGCGAGGCGATGGCGGCGCACCATGTTGTGCGCGTCCATGGTCTTGGATTCCTGCGGGTCCAGCGAAGGCGTATCGATGCCGACCAGCGTGACGCCATGCGCGGCCAGCAGCGCGATGGTTTCTGGCGCGACCGCGCAGAAGCCGGGGTCCCACTGCGCCAGCGGAGCTTGCTGGTAAGTGCGCAGCAGTACCCGCGGCGGCACGCCCGCCAGGGCATGCCCGATATGGTGCGGTTCGACCAGCGGGCTGGCGCCGATGCAATGGATCACCCGGCAAAGACCGAGATAGGGCGCCAGGTCCACTTCACCGATGGGCGCGCCGTCCGCAGCGTAGTGCAGCGGTGCGTCGGCATGTGCGCCGGTGTGCGGCGACAGCGTGATGCGCCCGACATTGACCGGGCAGTGCGCGTCCATCTGCCAGGCGGCTTGCTGCTGGAAAGGCGTGTCTCCGGGCCACACGGGCGTGTCGGGCGAGAGCGGCGGGCTGATGTCCCATAGCTGGCGCTGGATGTCGGGAGCGGGGCGGTTTGTCATTGGGTGGCTGACGCCGGGGGCCGGCGTTCCGGTGCTCTACGTGGAGCGGATGACGGCATGATAGTCAATATTCCGGGCAAGAGGCTTGCTAATTAGCCGGACTGTCGGTGCATATTTCGCATAGAATTTCATGAATGAATGAAGTCATGGAAGAATCTGCGAAATGAACCTCGACCCCATCGATTTACGCATCCTGACCTGCCTGCAGGAGAACGGGCGCATCAGCAACCAGGACCTGGCCGACCGCGTGGCGCTGTCGCCTTCAGCCTGCCTGCGGCGGGTCCGGCTGCTGGAGGAGAGCGGGGTGATCGGCGGCTACCGCGCCTGGTTCGATGCCGAAATGCTCGGCCTGGAGCTGGAAGCGATTGTGCAGGTGTCCATGCGCCCCGAAACGGAGGGATGGCACGACACGTTCAACGCGGCGGTGCAGTCCTGGCCCGAAGTGGTGTCGGCCTACATCATCACCGGCGACAGCAACTACATCCTGAAGGTGCAGGCGCGCAATCTCAAGCATTACTCGGATTTCATCGTCAACCGGCTCTATCGCACGCCCGGCGTGATGGATATCCGTTCGAACATCGTGCTGCAGAGGATCAAGACCGACGGGTCGCCGCTGGCGGTGATCAAGGGCGATCCGTCGTCCTGAGCCGCCGCCCTGGCGCAAATCAGCGCGGCGTGTGCAGCGCGATCAGCCGGCGCAGGGTGTCCTTGAGCTGATCGCCTTGCAGCGGGCCGAAGTCGTCCAGCACCTGCTGCTCGTGCGCGGCGGCTTGCTCGAGCAGTGCGCGGGCGCGGGCGCGGCCGCGCGGAGTGATCGAGACCAGCGCATGCCGGCGGTCGTCCGCGCCGTTGCGGCGCGCGACAAGGCCGCTGGCGGCCATGCGGTCGATCAGCTTGGTCAGGGTGGGTTGCTTGGTCAGCGTGATGTCGGCCAGCGCGCCGATGGTGCAATCCGGCCGGTCGGCCAGCGTGGCGAGCACGCGCCATTCGGGCACGGAGAAGCCCGCCGCTTCCACCTGCCGGTGGAATTCGCCGGACACAAGGTAGCTGGCCCGCGCCAGCAGATAAGGCAGGTAGCCGTCGACAAAAGCGGGCTTGGGCGAATCCGTCATGGCTGCGATGGCCTTGTGCGCCTGCGTTTCAGTCCGTCAGCGGGCGGGTGGTGGCAAAGCGGCCGTCGTGGAACACCAGCGAGTTGCCCGCGTTGTCGTGCACGCCGCAACGTTCCACCTCGCCCACGAAGATGACGTGGTCGCCCTCGTCGTAGCGGCTGCGGTTGTGGCATTCGAACCAGGCCAGCGCATTGGCCAGGATCGGCAGGCCGGTCTCGGAGAGGCGGTAGTCGACACCGGCGAAGCGGTCGCCCTTGAGCGTGGCGAAGCGCTGGCACAGATCGAGTTGCGATGCCGACAGCACATTGATGATGTAGTGCGAACCGTCGCGGAACATCGGCAGGCTGTTGGCGCGCGTGGCCATGCTCCACAGTACCAGCGGCGGATCGAGCGAGACCGAGTTGAACGAACTGGCGGTGATGCCCACGAACGGCGCACCCGGCGGCGAGCCGGGGCCCGCGCGGGTGGTGATGACTGTCACGCCGGTGGCGAACTGGGACAGCGCGCGCCGGAAGTGCAGCGTATCGAAATCGGGAGAGGCGGCCTTGCCGGAGGCCTCAGGCATGCCCATCGTGCGGGCTCCACTGGGATCCATGAAATTTCATATATTATTTGCGCCAGCGACAAGAATCACAAGCACAAGCTAATGCGCCCGGCGGGCGGCATCGGTGGGCAGCCCCACCAAGACTGCCGCCGGGACCATGCCAAGACCACGGCAGGATCGCACCAGGAGGAGACAAATGCTCATCGAGCAAATCGAGCACCGCTGGCTGGCGGCTTTTCGGCGCACCCTTGAACTGTGCGCCCTGACCGCCCAGGAAGTGGTTGGGATTGTAACGGAGTCCCAATCCCGACGCGTCAATGTGGAGTTGGCTGAACTGGCCGTGCAATCGCTCGGCGCCACGCCGGTGCGCCTCCGGGTACCGTCCCCGGCGCTTCAGGCGCCGGCGCCGGTGCGTTCCACCGGGGCCAGCGACGCCCTGCAGCAACTGGCACCCGTGGTAGCCGCCTTGCAGCGCTGCCACCTGGTGATCGATTGCACCGTGGAGGGCCTGCTCCATGCGCCCGAACTGCCCCTGATCCTGAAAGGCGCCGACGGCATCGTGCCGCGCCTGTTGATGGTCAGCAACGAACACCCCGAAATCCTGGAGCGCTGCCTGCCCGATCCCGCGCTGGAGGGCAGCGTGCGCGCCGCGATGAAGCGGCTGCGCGGCGCGCGCGAGATGCGCGTGCACTCGGCGGCAGGCACCGAGTTGCGCGTCGGCCTGGCAAGCGCGCGCGTGGGCGGTGTCTGGGGCTATTGCAACAAGCCGGGCCAGGTCGCGCACTGGCCGGGCGGCCTTTGCCTGGCATTCCCCGCAGGCGGGCAGGTCAACGGCACCCTGGTGCTGGCGCCAGGCGACGTCAACCTGACCTTCAAGACCTACCTGCGCGACACCATCGTCTGCCATATCGAGGATGACTACATGATCGGCATCGAAGGACAGGGCATGGACGCCGACATGATGCGCGGCTACTACGCGGCCTGGGCCGACCGCGAAGGCACGCGCGATGCTTACGCGGTCTCGCATGTTGGCTGGGGCCTGAACCCGCAGGCCCGCTGGGATGCCATGACCTTCTACGACAAGCGCGACTGCAATGGGACAGAGTTGCGCGCCTTCGCCGGCAACTTTCTCTATTCCACCGGCGCCAACGAGGTGGCCGGCCGCCATACGCTGGGCCACTTCGACCTGCCGCTGCGCAACTGCACGATCACGCTCGACGGCGCGAGCGAGGTCGACGAGGGCCGGCTTGCCGGTCCAAGCCCATCCACCAAGGCGGATGCATGAGCATGAACGCAAACACGAATCTCCAGATTTTCCCCAATGGCGTTGCCTTGGTCGCACAGGGCACAGGGCCGGTAGCCGTCTTGATGCTGCATGGCATCGGCGGAGGCAAGGCAGCGTGGCCGGCACAACTCGATGCGCTGTCGCAGGCGGGTTATCGCGCGGTAGCGTGGGACATGCCCGGCTATGGCGATAGCGCCCTGATCGCGCCTTACGATTTTGCCGGGCTGGCGCAAGCCTTGCAGCCGGTACTCCAGGCCGAGCGCGATGCCGGCAGGCGCGTCGTGCTGCTGGGCCACAGCATGGGCGGCATGGTGGCGCAGGAAGCTTACGCAGCCATGCCCGGCCTGATCGACGGCATGGTGTTGTCCGGTACCTCGCCCGCGTTCGGCAAGGCCGACGGGCAGTGGCAGCGCGATTTCGTTGCAGCGCGCACGGCACCGCTCGATGCCGGCAAGACGATGGCGCAGATGGCGGCCGGACTTGTGCGCGCGATGGTCGCGCCGGATGCCGATGCGCAGGCGGTGGCGTTCGCGGCCAGCGTGATGGCAGCGGTGCGGCCCGACACCTATCGCGCCGCGCTGGAGGCGCTGGTGCGTTTCGACCGGCGCGAAATGCTCGCGCGCATCGGCGTGCCGGTGCTGGCGCTGGCGGGCGAGCACGATGCCAATGCGGCACCGGCCGTGATGGAGCGCATGGCGCAGAAGATCGCCGGCGCCGAGTACCTGTGCCTGCCGGGAGTGGGGCACCTGGCCTGCATGGAGCGGCCGGCGGATTTCAATGCCGCCGTGCTGGGCTTCCTCGGCCGGCATTTCCCCGCGCGCTGAATACGGCGCCGCCGGTCAGCGAGCACAGAAAAATACCAACGAGGCATCGCCGCGTGCAAGCGGCGCCCTGGGAGACAACGAACATGCCACTGGACTTCATCCCTGCCGTCGGCAGCGCCGATTTCACCGAAACGCAGGCGCGCCTGCTGACTCTGGCCAACCGGCTGGGCCGCGAACGCTTTGCCCCGCGCGCGGCGCAGTGGGACCGCGAGGCCAGCTTCCCCTTTGCCAACTACGACGACCTGCGCGAAACCGGGCTGCTGGCCTTGTGCGTGCCGCGCGAGTTCGGCGGCGAGGGCGCGGACTTTGCCACCTATTGCATGGTGGGCGCGGAGATCGGCCGCTTCTGCGGCGCCACCGCGCTGACCTACAACATGCATATCTGCTCCACCATGTGGACCGGCATGCTGGCCGACGGTATCGCCATGACGCCTGAGCAGCGTGCCGAACACGAGGCGCGGCGGGAACTGCATTTCGCCCGCGTGGTCAGGGACGGCGCGATCTATGCCCAGCCCTTCTCCGAAGGCTCGGCCGCTGCCGCCGGGCGCGCGCCGTTCGGCACCAGCGCGCGCAAGGTGGAAGGCGGCTGGGTGCTCAATGGCCGCAAGATCTTCGCCTCGCTGTCGGGCGCGGCCGACTACTACGGCATCCTCTGCACGGAGGAGTGCGCGGACCATGCGCCCGATATGCGCGACACGCTCTATATCGCGGTGCCGGGCAATGCCGAAGGCCTTACCGTGACCGGCGAGTGGGACCCGATGGGCATGCGCGGCACGGTGTCGCGCACGCTGCTGCTCAAGGATGTGTTCGTCGCCGACCAGGAGCAGCTGATGCCGCGCGGCGTCTACTACAAGGCCGCGCAGACCTGGCCGGCGATGTTCTTCACGCTCTCGCCCACCTATCTCGGCGTGGCGCAGGCCGCCTACGATTTCACCGTGCAGTACCTGCGCGGCGAAGTGCCGGGCCAGCCGCCGGTGAAGCGCCGCATGTATCCCACCAAGCAGATCGCGGTGGCGCAGATGCGTATCCAGCTCGAGAACATGCGCTCGATCTTCTGGCGCGTGATTCACGAAGCCTGCGCCAGTCCGTCCAAGGATGCGCGCATGCGCCTGTACGCCGCCCACTACACGGTGATGGAAGGCGCCAACGATATCGCCCGGCTGGCGATCCGCACCTGTGGCGGCCAGTCCATGCTCAAGGACCTGCCGCTGGAGCGCCTCTATCGCGATTCGCGTTGCGGCGCGCTGATGCTGCCCTGGACCGCGGAGCTGATCATGGACCGCATGGGCCGCGAGACGCTCTACGAAGCGGGTGAGCGCGACGAATGAGCGAGCGTGCCGACCGGCTCTTCGCCGGCACCCCGGATCCGGGCGCCTTGCTGCGCGCGCTGCATGCGCACGTGAGCGCCGCACCGCAGCGTCCGGCGCTGCATAGCGTGGGCCGCACCATCAGCTACGGCAAGCTGTGGCGGCGCGTGGAGCGCGCATGCGCCCACCTGGCCGGCACCTGGGGCGTGCGGCCGGGCGATCGTGTGGCCACGCTGTGCCTGAATCACGATCTGCAACTCGCGCTGCTGTTCGCGTGCGCCAGGCTGGGGGCCATCTTCGTGCCGCTGAATTTTCGCCTGGCAGTGCCGGAGTTGAGCGCTATCGCCGCGCATGCGGGCATTCGCATGCTGTTCCACGACGCTCCGCACGCGCAGGCCGCGGCGGAGGTGGCGGCAACTGCCATGCATGCGCCCATCGACAGCCTGATCGACCGGCCGGTAGCGCTGGACACGCGGTTGCCGCAGCCGTCGCGGCCGCCCGGGCAGGCACCGCTGCTGCTGGTCTACACCTCCGGCTCCACCGGCCAGCCCAAGGGCGCGCTGCATACGCAGGCGGGCCTGCTGGCCAACGCCCGCGCGAGCTGGTGGGCGCACGGCATGACGCAGGACGACCATATCTTGTCAGTGCTGCCGCTGTTCCATGTGGGCGGCCTTTGCATCCAGACCTTGCCGGCGCTGCTGGCCGGGGCGCAGGTGACGCTGCACCAGCGCTTCGCGCCGGATGCCTGGCTCGCGGCACTGGCGCAGACGCGAGCCACGTTGTCGCTGATGGTGCCGGCCACGCTGCGCGCGGTGCTCGGGCATCCCGGCTGGCCGCAGGCGGATCTGTCCTCGCTGCGCGGCGTGATGGCAGGCTCTTCGCCCATTCCCCGCGCGTACATCGATGCCTTTCACGCGCGCGGCATTCCGCTGGGGCAGGTCTACGGCGCCACCGAAACGGGACCGGTGTCGGTCGTCCTGCGCCTGGACCAGGCCATGGCGCGGCCGGGCTACGCAGGCTGGCCGCAGCCGGAGGTGCGGGTGCGGCTGGTCGGCGCGGATGGCACCGAGATGGCCGATGGCGAAGTCGGCGAACTCTGGCTGGCCGGCGCAAACGTGATGCAGGGCTACTGGCGGCAGCCGGACCATCCGGACTTCCGTGACGGCTGGTTCCACTCCGGCGATCTCGCCCATCGCAATGCCGACGGGTGCATCGAAGTGGTCGGGCGCAGCAAGGACATGATCATCTCCGGCGGCGAGAACATCTATCCGGCCGAGATCGAGAACGTGCTGCTGGGCCTGCCCGGCGTGCAGGACTGCGCGGTGGTCGGCCTGCCCGATCCGCGCTGGGGCGAAGTGCCGGTCGCGGTCGTGGTGCCGGCCGCGGGGGCGGACCGCGCTGCGCTGGCGCAAGAGGCGCTGCGCGAAACGCTGGCCTTGTCCATTGCGCGCTTCAAGCTGCCGCGGCGGGTGGTGCTGCTCGACAGCCTGCCCAAGAGCGCGCTGGGCAAGGTACTCAAGCCGCAATTGCGGGCCATGTTGGCAATGTCGTCCGGCTGACGCGCGCCAAGCCGCGCGCGCGTCTGCTATTGACCCCGCAAGGCCTCCGCCAGGAAGTCCACGAATACGCCGACCTTGCGTTGCAGATGGCGATGGCTTGCATAAAGCGCGTAGATGCTGCGTCCGGCCAGCGCATGCTCAGGCAGCACCCTGACCAGCTCGCCGCGCGCCAGCAACGGCAGCGCGATGAACGAAGGCAGCGCGCCGATGCCCATCCCGGCCAGCAGCATGTCGCTGAGCAGCAGGCTGTTGTTCGCCGAGAAGCGGGCCGGTACTTCGATGCTGGTGGTTCCCAGCGGCCCCTCCAGGTGCCAGCTCCCCGGATAGTCGGCCAGCTGGTAGGCAAGGCAATCGTGGCCGCGCAGGTCCTCGACGCTGCGCGGCGTGCCGCGGGCTGCCAGGTAGTCGGGTGCGGCGCAGATGAACTGCTCGACCTCGCCCAGCCGCCTTGCAATCAGGGACGAGTCCGTCAACGCGGAGCGGATGCGCAGCGACACGTCGAAACCCTCCGACACCACGTCCAGCAGCCGGTCGTCCAGGGTCAGCTCGACCTGCAGCTGCGGGTAGCGCGCCATGAATGTCACCAGGATCGGCGAAAGCACCTTGAGGCCGAATGACAGCGGCGCATTCACGCGCACGCGGCCGCTGATCTCCTCCTTGCCCGCCGCCGTGGCCCGCTCCAGCGCATCCAGCTCGTCGAGCAGGCGGCAGCATTCGGCAAAGTAGGCGCGGCCGGTTTCCGACAGGCTCATGCGCCGCGTGGTGCGCAGGATCAGCAGCGCGCCCAGGCGCGCCTCCAGTTGACGCACTTGCTTGCTGACCGCCGCGGTCGATTGCCCGAGATCGGCGGCGGCCTGGCTGAAGCTGTCGCGCTCCACGACCCGGCGGAAGGTGCGCATGGCCGCAAGCAAATCCATATATTTTCCCTTGGGTTGAATATGTTCGTCTGAATACGCAGATTATCTACCGGAGAATGCCTAATAGGATGGCGACATGGCTTCCACGTTGCCGTGGAAAGCGCCAACCTTTCAGGAGTTCCCATGTCGCAATCCATCCCGTCCCATCCCGCCCGCGCCGCCGGGCGCCGGTTCGCCAGGTTTTCCTTGTCGATGTTGTTGGCTGTGCTGAGCGGTGCCGCCGCCGCGGCGCCTCAGGTAGGCGTCAGCCCCTGGGGCCCCAAGGATGAGATAGGCCGGCTCAACCTGATCACCCCGGCCTCGCGCGCCGCCATCATGGCGCGCGTCTCGGGCACGCAGGCCTACGATCTGGCGGTTGACTACTTCATCGGCATGCCGAGCTGGCAGGCGGCCGGCGACCCGCCGTACCAGATGTGGATGACCCATACCCCGCACGGCAACCTGGTGGCCGACTCCATGCAGGTGGGCGAGGCGATGAACCGGCATGTCAGCTACAGCGGGTCGGCGGTTTCCATGTACGCGCACATGGGCACGCATATCGATGCGCTCAACCACTTCGGCCTGAACGGCAAGATCTGGAACGGCTATTCCGCCGCCGAGCACCTGGGCGATCGCGGCTGGAAAGTCACCGGCGCGGAGAAGCTGCCACCGATCGTCGCCCGCGGCGTGCTGATCGACGTAGCCGCGGCCAAGGGACTGGATATGCTGCCCGACAACTACCGGGTGACCCGGCAGGATTTGCGCGACGCGCTGGCCAAGCAAGGCACAGGGCTGCAGAAAGGCGACGTGGTGCTGATCCGCACGGGGCGCATGCAACATTATGAAAATGCCCAGGCGTACATGGCCAACCCGCCGGGCCTTGGCCTGGATGCGGCCAGGTTTCTCGTGGAAGAGGGCGGCGCCATGGTGGTCGGCGCCGATAACCTGAGCTTCGAGACCTTCCCGGCGGAAGTGCCCGACAACTACATCCCGGTGCACACCTATCTGCTGGCGCAGCAGGGCGCACCGATTATCGAACTGGTGAACCTGGAGGCGTTGTCGCGCGACCGCGTCTACCAGTTCGCCTTTATCGGCGCGTCGCTGAAGTTCCGCGGCGCCGATGCCGCGCCCATCCGGCCGGTCGCCTTGCCCATCAAATAGCGTCGGCAAGACTCCGGCGCGGTCACCCGGTCCGGCGGGCCATACTTCGGCGGCAGGCCGGGAGCCGAACGAGTATGCTAGCTATTGTCACGAGCCGGAGAATCAAGATGGACAACGAGCGGGAAATTGCCACCCTGGGGGGCGGTTGCTTCTGGTGCCTGGAGGCGGTGTACCAGCAAGTCAAGGGCGTGCGCGCCGTGGAGTCGGGTTACACCGGCGGCCACGTGAACCATCCGACCTACGAGCAGGTTTGCGACGGCGACACGGGACACGCCGAAGTGGTGCGCGTGAGCTTCGACCCTTCGGTGATCAAGTATCGCGAGATCCTTGAGATCTTCTTTGCCATCCACGATCCCACCACGCTGAACCGGCAGGGCAACGACGTGGGCACGCAGTACCGCTCGGCCATCTTCACCCACACCGAGCCGCAACGTGCCATGGCTGAGTACGTGATGCGCGAGGTGACTGCGCAAAAGCTCTACGACGCGCCGCTGGTGACGCAGATCGAGCCCGCGCAGCCGTACTGGCGCGCCGAGGAAAGCCACCAGAACTACTACCAGAATCACCCGAACCAGGGCTATTGCTCCTTCGTGATCTCGCCCAAGCTGGCCAAGTTCCGGCAAAAGTTCGCTCACCTGCTGAATCGCTGAGGTGCTGGCCGGCGGCTAGCTGCCGGCCAGCTGTTCGGCAATCGCCTCGGCCAGGCGCAGGCAGGTCAGCGGCGCGGAGCCTTCAGCCTTGTTGCTGACGATCACGTAGGCGGGCTGGCCCGCCCGCAGCGTGCGTACCACCTGCTCCGCGATCACCGCGCGGGTATGCGGGTCTTCGTCGATCAGCCGGTCGAACGGCGCGTAGCGGGATTCGGCCTGCTCGTAGGCAAAGCCGGCATGCAGCATCCAGCGCAACACCAGGGGACCGGGCTCACCTTGGTCCATCAGCGCCTGCGCCGGCAATTGCCGTTCCGCGGGCGGCATGCGCTCGCGCGCCGACAGGCAAAAACGTATGCCGCGTGCGCGCAGCAACTTGATAAAGCGGGGCGTGAGCAGGCTGGCGTCGCGCAGTTCCACTGCGTAGCAGGCGTGCGGCGTGGCGCCGGGGTCGAGTGGCGGCAGGGCGCCGAGGAAGGCGTCGAGCCGCGACAGGAAGCCGGCACTGTCCGCGGCCATCGCGCCCAGCGGCGAGAGCTGGAACAGCAAAGGCCCGCATTTGGTGCCGAGGCCCGCGGTGGCGGGCGCCACGAAATCCCGCGCGGCGATCGCGGCATCCAGGAAGCTGGCATTGGCGAGCCGGCCCGCACCCTCGGACGTGCGCAGCCACGGATCACAGACGCTCGCCGGAGCTTTGACCAGGAAGCGGAAATGCGCCGGCACCTGGGCCGCGTAGGCCATGTGGTCGGCCAGCGGGATCGGTGCGTAGAAACCGCGATCGATGCCGGCGGCCCGCAGCAAGGGATGCTGGGAGTAGGCGGCCAGCCCCTTGCGCGAGAGCAGGCTGTCGCTGTATTCGCCCTGGTAGACCAGCCCGTTCCAGCCCCCATAGGACCATGACGACGTGCCGAGATGCAGGCCGGCTGGCAGGCGCTCCGCCAGCGCCAGCAGGGCAGGGTCCGGCTGCGGCGCCTGCACGATCTTGCCGCGCGCGGGTCTGGTGGCAGGCGTTGCCGGGTTCGCCCCGGCATTGGTTGCGGTAGTGCCGGGAGCGGGCGGCGCCGCTGGCTCCGGCAGGCCGCCGAACAGGTCTTCAGTCAAGTAGCTTCAGTCAAGCGATTTGTCGTAGATATAGCGACGCGACCAGGGCAAGCTCTGCGACGATAGGCCGGCCTTGTGGCAAACCACCTGGTAGATCGACATCTTCTCGGTGTCGAAGGCATGCCCGCATCCTGCCAGGTAGATGCGCCAGATGCGGTACTTCTTTTCGCCCACCATGGCGCGGATGGTATCACCCTGGGCTTCGAAGTTATCCGCCCAGTGGCGCAGCGTGCGCGTGTAGTGGCCGCGAATCAGTTCGACATCGGTGGCCTCCAGGCCCCCGCGCTGCAGCGTGTTGAGCACCATGCCGATGTGCGGCAGCTCGCCCTGCGGGAAGACGTAGCGATCCATGAACTCGGAGCCGTCCATGGGCGTGGCGCCGCTGTCGGGATCGGGCGACGTGATGCCATGGTTCATGGCGTAGCCGTCGTCGGCCAGCAAATCGCGCATGCGGCTGAAGTAAGCGGTCAGGTTGTTTTTGCCCACATGCTCGAACATGCCGACGCTGGTGATGCGGTCAAAGGTGCCGGCGGTATCGCGGTAATCCTGCAGGCGGATCTCGATGCGGTCCGACAGCCCTGCCTGCCTGACGTGCTCGGTGGCCAGGTCGAACTGGTTTTGCGACAGCGTGATGCCCACGCAGCGCGCGCCGAACTTATCCGCCGCGCGCATTACCAGCGCGCCCCAGCCGCAGCCGATATCGAGCAGGGTCTGGCCTGGCTGCAGCCGGATCTTGGTCAGGATGTGGTCGATCTTCTTGCGCTGCGCAGTGGCGAGGTCTTCGTTGCCATGCTCGAAATAGGCGCAGGAATAGACCATGCCCGGATCGAGCCAGAGCCGGTAGAACTCGTTGGAAACATCGTAGTGATACTGGATGGAGGCCTTGTCGGCTGCCTTGGTGTGCGCGAAGTGCCGTGCCACCCGCGCCAGCGCGCCGCCGGCCTGCGCGCTGGCGGCCGCCGAGAAGCGGTAAGCCACGGCGATGATGTCGCTCAGCTTGCCGTCGAGATCGATTTTCTCCTGCACATAGGCTTCGCCGAGATTATCCAGGCTGGGCGTCAGCAGCAGGGGTAGCGCGCCCGCCTCGCGTACCGTGAGCGTCACCGCCGGCTGCTCGAAGCGGCCGAGCGGATACTCGTTGCCGTTCCACAGGCGCAGCCTGACGGGGAGATTGGCCCGATCGCGCAGATCGGCGATCCAGTGGTCCAGTTGCTTGTCCAGTGCTTGCTTGAAAAACATGCGGCCTCCCTCCTGACAGGTTGCGGCACACTCCTCGAACTCACAGCAGCGGGCAGGCGGGGCCTGCTCGTGGCGGCCGCCGCCTCCCGGTGGCGACCTTTATCCACTTTACGACAAATCCTAATATTGTGCAGTGCGCGGCCTTGGCGGCCGGCATCGCGTTCAGGGCGACAGGCGCACGATCTGCCAGGCACCATCCGCCTGCAGCCGGTAGGCGATTCGGTCGTGCAGGCGCGAAGGCCGCCCCTGCCAGAACTCGATCCGGGTCGGCACCACGCGATAGCCACCCCAGTGCGCCGGGCGCGGCGGGTTATCGCCGAACTTGGCGCGGAAATCCGCTTCGCGCTGCTCCAGTATCGTGCGGTCCGCTACCTCGCGGCTTTGCTCCGAGGCCCAGGCGCCAAGGCGCGAGCCGAGCGGCCGTGTAGCGTAATAGGCATCGCTCTCGGTTTCGGTAACTTTTTCAACGCGGCCTTCCACGCGTACCTGGCGCTCCAGTTGCACCCAGTGGAACAGCAGCGCCGCGCGTGGGTTGGCGGCAATGTCCAGGCCTTTGCGGCTTTCGTAGTTGGTGAAGAAGGTGAAGCCCATTGCATCCATGCCCTTGAGCAGCACGATGCGTGCCGAGGGCTGGCCGTCGGCGTCGACGGTGGCCAGCGTCATGGCATTGGGCTCGGGGAGCTTGGCGTGGATGGCTTCATCGAACCAGCGCTGGAACTGGCTGATGGGATCGGACGCCACATCGGATTCGGACAGCGATCCGAGTACGTAGGTGCGGCGGAGGTCGGCGAGTTGGGTCATGTCGGATCAGGTATCGAGTCAGCAGGCCGCGCGCGGGCAGGCGCCCTGCGCGTGCGGCCTGTCTGCTTTGAGTATAGCGAAAGCGAAGCAAGCCGCATTTGCGCGCGCGCAAGTCGCCGGCGAGGCCGCTTGCGCTTCAGGCTGGCGGCGGAGGCAGCTTGCGGGCCTGGCCGCGCGAGTAGTAGCCCGCCACACCCATCGCGCCGGCCATCGACAGGAAGATCGGCAACATGCCAAGCGCCGTGCCGACCACGCCGAAGGTCAGCGGCCACACCACCTGGCTGGTATTGAGCACGGCCGAGCGCAGGCCCAGCGCCTCACCGGCGCGCCCGGTGGGCGAGGCCGTATGCAGGATGTTCATGACGTTGGGCTGGGCGCTGCCCAGCGCCAGCCCGAGCAGGAAGGCCAGGCAGCACATCAGCCAGAACGCGGTGACGAAGGGATAGATCAGGTAGGCCACCGCGCCGACCAGCAATGCGACGCGAATCACCTTCCATTCGGACAGCCGGCGCGACACCAGCGGCATCGCCACGCGGATGGCAAAGGTGGCAATGGCAAAGGCGCCCAGCACCCAGCCGATCGACGAGGGCGAGAGGCCGACCCGGGTGCCCTGGATGGGAATCAGGAAAGCGTGCAGGTCCCAGGCCGCGGACAGGACCGCGCTGGCGATAAAGACCGCGCGCAGTTCCGGATGCGCGAGCAGGCTCAGCGTGGAGTTGCGCGTGCCGTCCACGATCGCGCCGCGCGCGGCCCGCCCGCCCTGTGCCGGCAGCCGTCCGCGCACCAGGTGCAAGCCAAGCACGCCGATTGCCGCTACCGCCACCAGCACGAAGAAGGCCGGGCGGTAGCCTGCGTGTTCGATCACGTAGCCCATCACGACCGGGCCCAGCGTGGCGGAGAACGACAAGCCCAGCGCGTGCAGCGTGTAGTTGCGCAGCCGCGTGGCATCGGTGGAAATCTGCCCGATCAGCAACTGCATGGCGACCTGCACCAGCATGAAGCCAACGCCGATCAGGGCGCAGGAGAGATAGAGCGCCGCAATGTCCGGCCACACCGCCGGCAGCAGCGTGCCCGCAACCACCATCAGCGAGCCCGCCGTCATCGGCTTGCGCGGGCCGATCTCGTCGATGCGTTTGCCGGCGTGGATGGCGAGCAGCATCGGCAGCAGCGCATACAGCGACATCAGGATGCCGAGCGTGACGGTCGAGGCTTTGAGCGAGAGGGCGAACAGCGACACCACCACGCGGCTGGCATTGAAGGCCACGTGGTTGCACACCGTTAGCGCGATCAGGCAACTGATCGGCGGGACGGTGGCGTGTAGCGGCGTCATGCTGGGGCGGGGGCTGGAAGGAAATCGGAAAAAACAAGTGCGGCCGAAACCGCACCCAAGAAGGACTCCAACGCCGGAATCAATCCGCCGCCGGACATCCGCTTCGTGCCATGTATTGACGACTTCGTTGTAAATGGCCGTTTAATTATGCGAGCGGCGTGGGCGATATACAACGACAGACTGTGCTTATGCACCAAAGTGTTGCGAAATTGCGTCGCGGAACACGCTCGTCAGTGGGCGCGTGTCGCCGACAGGCAACGCCGGGCCGGCAGCTCGGCACGGATTAGCCGCCCTGGTACAGGGAAGCGTCTGGCGTAGCGCGCTGAGGTGGGCTGGGGCGCACCGGACCCGCTGGCCTGGCGGGCGCGGCCTGTGCGTCGGGCGAGGGCGGGGGGCCGGCGCTCTGGCCGGTCTTGCCTGTGCTGCCTGTGCCCGGGTCCTGATAGGCCTGGCCGGGCGGCGGCGCGGTGGGGCGCTTGCGGATTTCCGCCAGCAGCTTGCCGCACTGGCTGCTCTCGTCAGCGGTGGAAAGGTCGGTCAGCGGCAGGATGGCGGCGCCGACCGGCGCCACCAGCGCCAGCGCCACCACGCCGCCGGCGCGCAAGGCCAGCACGCCGATGTCCGGGCTGACCGATGGCTTCTTCAGCGTGCCGCCCACGTAGAGCGGCGAACGCAGCGAAAGAATGCGCAGTCCCTTGGACTCGGGCCGGATGGTGAGCGCAAGCCGCTCGCTGGCGAGGTCGACGCCGCCGCTGGTCTCGATCACCGCATCCTGGGTGTCGAGGACGAAGGTGCGCGCGCGGGCCACCCCCTTGGTGAAAGTGAAATCGCTGACGCCGCAGTTGATCTGCACCGGCTTGTCGCCGAACAGCTGGCGGATCACTACGCTGCCCACGTTCAGGCCCATTGCCTCCAGCAGGAACTTGCTGACGGTGCCGTTCTCCACCAGCAGCTTGGCTTCGCCATTGGACGTGCCCAGCAGCGTGGCCACCGAGTTGCCGGTGGCGCTCAGTCTGGCGCTGCCGTTGAGCTCGCCGATGCTGGCGCGCATCGTCTCGAACTTCGGGAACAGTTGCTTGAGCTGGAGATGGCGCGCCTTCATGTCGATGGTGGCGGCCAACGGCTCGCGCTTGCCGTCGAGTTGCAGCGACGACGTCAGGTTGCCGCCCGCCACGCCGAAATTCAGCGGGTCGAGCGTGAGCACGCCATCGTTGAGCTTGAGATGGGTGACGAGGTTGGTGATCGGCAGGTCGGTGGTGCGGATGATGCGGTTGCCCGTGAACTTCACGTCGGCGTCGATGCTGTCCCAGCGCTCCGTGCGGAATGGCGCTACCGGCAGGGCCTTGTCCGCCGGCTGGCGCACCGTGCTGTCCGAGGCAGCCTGCCCGGGCCTGGCGTCCGCGCCGATCAGCGGGGCCAGGTCTTCGAAGCGCAGCTGGTTCGATTCCAGCTCGCCGGACAGCAGGGCGCGCGGCTGGCGCTGGGTGTACGTGAGCGAGCCGTTCAGGTCGCTGCCGCCGACGCGGCCGGTGAACTTTTCGTAGCGGTATTCCGATGCGCCCTTGCGCAGTGTGGCAACGAGCCGGCCGCGGGTTTCGTAGGGCGGGGTGCTCGGCAGCACGATGCCGGTCAGCGCGTAGAGCTTGGCCATACTGTCGCCCGACAGTTGCAGGTGCATGTCCAGCGCACCGAAGTGGGCAGGGTTGGTCAGCGTGCCCTCCACCACCGCGCGCGTATTGCCGACCCGCACATCGGCCTGCAAGGGAAAGGGCACGTCTGCGTTGCGCAGGCTCAGTACGGTACCGGCCTTTCCGCTAGCGTTGATGGTGGCCTCGTTGTAGCGGCCCGTGGCCTTCCAGCGGATGCCGTAGCGCGGGCCGCCGGCGCTGCTTGCACTGCTTGTGCTGCCGGCGTGGCCGGATGTGCCGATGGAACTGGCGGCCCCCGTGCCGGCCCCGGATGCCGGCGGCGCGATCAGCGCGCCGTCGCGGGTCTTCTCATAGAGGGCCGCGTCGCCGATGGTGTCCAGGCGCGCCTGCAGTTCGATTTTCATCGCCTTGTCGGCCAGGGCGAGATCGCCGCGCACCAGCGCCACTTCGCCGATATCCAGCCGCCATTGCGAAGGCGTCTTGCTTGCGGGGGTGGCGAAGGTCCAGTTGTTGCGCTGGTCCGCCAGCCGCTCCAGCCAGACTACGGGACTGTCTACGACGATGGTGGGAATCGCGATCCGACGGGAGAGCAGCGGCACCGGGCGCAGCACGAAGATCAGTTCGCGCACGGTGGCGAAGTTGGGCTCGCGGGCCCACTCCGGGTTGCCAATGGTGATATCGCGCGCGGAAAGGCGCGGCCAGGGCACCCAGGTATGCCAGCCGGTTTCGCCCTCGGCGCCGCGCCAGGTCAGGGCAAGGTCGCCGTTGACGGCGAAAGGCCGGCCGATGGCCTCCGAGACCTTCTGGTTAAGCCACGGCTTGAGGCGGTTCCAGTCGAAGGTCAGAATCACCACGACGAGCGCGGCGATAAGCACCAGCGGTGTCAGTGCACTCCAGAGAATGGCCTTGCGGCGCACGGGCATGGGGTCGGTTTCCTGATTGGCGCGGGCAGCCGCGCGCTGTCTGCGAGACAATGCGGCGGTCGAACCACGGCTGTGGGTATTGTATAGTTGCGCGCCCCGTTCTCCTGTCGGCGCTTGGCTGACAAGGTGCCTCAACGCGCGCTTTCCCCCCCAGTCTCTCTTCAAAACCAGCAAGCTTCGAGCAAGAAATGAGCAACCTCGTCCCGGAAACCTCCGTCCCGCCGGAACTGGCGCAACTGCCGCCAGCCCTTACCCACGAGAGCCCGGAGGAGGACGACTACCACCGCCGTTTCGGCGGCGTGGCGCGCCTGTACGGCGCGGAGGGCCTGGCGCGGCTGGAGGCGGCGAACGTCTGCGTGGTCGGCATCGGCGGGGTGGGCAGCTGGGCGGCCGAGGCGCTGGCGCGCAACGCGGTCGGCCGCGTCACGCTGATCGATCTCGACCATATCGCGCTATCCAATACCAACCGCCAGATCCACGCGCTGGGCGATGCCTATGGGCGCGCCAAGGTGCAGGCCATGGCCGAGCGCATGGTGCAGATCAACCCGCGCTGCCAGGTCACGCAGGTTGACGATTTCGTTACCCCGGACAATGTGGTGGAACTGCTTGGCGGGTACGACTACATCATCGACGCGATCGACTCGGTCAAGGTCAAGATAGCGATGCTGGGCTGGGCGCGCCGCGAGGGCCGGCGCATCATCACCTGCGGCGGTGCCGGCGGCCAGCTCGACCCGACCCGTATCCGCGTCGTCGATTTCTCCCGCACCGTCCAGGACCCGCTGCTGGCCAAGGTGCGCTCCAGCCTGCGCAAGGACTGGGGCTGGCCGCGCAATCCCAAGAGAAAGTTCGGCATCGACGCGGTCTACTCGGACGAGCCCTTGCGCTATCCCGAGCCCGAGCAGCAGTCCTGCGAAATCGACGAGGCCCCGGAAGGCGCGCCAGCCATGCCAACTGCGCCACCGGCCGGCCCGCAGGGGCTGGCCTGCGCCGGCTTTGGCTCCTCGGTGGCGGTGACCGCGGTGTTCGGGATGGTGGCGGCTTCGAGTGTGCTGGCCGCCCTCACGGCGCCCGACTGAACTCTCGCGTCACGCCGCAAGGCGCGCCAGCAGGGCGGCCAGTTCGGCCTCGCCCGGCGCGGTGTTGTCGAAGTAGGCCAGTTCGGGGTACTGCTCCGGTGCGGGCATGAAGCGCCGCGTGCGGTAGTCGTCCCAGTGCGCCAGCTTGTAGGCGTCGTTGGGGTTGCCGCGCCGCACGATGCGGGCGCGGGCCTCATCTTCCGGCAGGTGCACCCACAGCGTGCGAACCCTGGTGCCGGCGGGCACGCGCAGCCAGTCGGGGTCGTGCAGCAGATGGTCGCGCACCTCGCGCGATAGCGGACCCACGACGATCACACTGATGCCCAGCGCGAGATTCTCGCGCGCAGTATCGAGCAGGCCGTGGTATTCGGCATTGCGCAGATGCTTGAGGTAAGTCGGGCTGTCGCGGTCGTTCGGGTCGCCGGTCAAGGCGCCCATCGCCGCGGCGCTGTAGGCGCCATAAAGCGTGTCCTTGTCGAGCAGGCAGAACGGCTCGCCGGTGGCCTGCATCAGCGGGCCGATCAGGCGGTGGGCCAGTGTGGTCTTGCCGGTGCCGGCATGGCCGCAGAAGAAGAGCAGTCGGGGCATGGGAAGCCAGGGGGCAGCCTGGTGAGAGGAAAGCGCCAGCCGTCAGCATAACCCGCGGGCGCGGGCTGCCCCCGCCGCGCAGGGATTTGTCCTGGATCAGCCCCGCCCTCCGTGGATTCGGTATCCTTGCGGTTTGCGCGCTTTTGTCCTCCCGATATGACCGATTCCTCCTCCCCAAGCACCGCCACCCTGGCCCCCGACCTGTTGCTGGGCGAGCCGGTGACCGACGCCACCCACGCCGAATTCGTGCAACTGCTGGATGCCGCCACGCGCGCGGACGATGCCCGTTTCCTGGTGGCGCTGGACGAGTGGATCGATCACACCCGCCATCATTTCGGACAGGAGGAAGCGTGGATGGAGGCGATGGCCTTCGGCCCGCAGCATTGCCATCGCGGCGAGCACCAGCAGGTGCTGGCGGTGGCTGGCGCGGTACGCGAGAAAGTGGCGCAGGGAGACCTGGCGCTCGGCCGGCGCTTGCTGTCGGAACTGCCGGGCTGGTTCGACCAGCATGTGAAGGGCATGGACGCGATGATGGTCAGCCACATGCGCGAGAACGGCTTCACGCTGATCGAGGCACCGTCCGAACAGGTGGCCTAGTCTGCCTTGGCAGCCGCGCGGTCCAGCACAACAAAGTGCTTGCGCACCGCTTCGAGCACCTCGAACAGGCCGGTGAAGCCTGCCGGGATCACGCAGGCGTCGCCCGGGCCGAATTCGCGGGCATTGCCCGCGTCGTCGCTGATGCGCAGGCGTCCGCTGATGACGTGGAAGAATTCCTCTTTGCCCGCCGGGAAGGCAATGCGCCAGGCACCCGGTTCGCAAGCCCAGATACCGCAATCGAAATCTCCCTGGCTGGCGCTGTAGTGCGTCCAGGTGGTGCGGTCCGGGTTGCCGGCGACCAGCCGGTCGGGGCGCGGCCGGTCGTGGCTGGGCAGCGGTTCGGGGGCGGTCTGGAAATCGGTCAGGCGGGGCGGGGAAGCGGTCACGGCGAGAACAGGATCAAGGCAAGCAGGGGCGGCGGGGCCAAGTAAGGCGCCGGGCCCGGCCCGCCGTACGCACCCGGCAGTTTAATTGAGCGCCGAGGCCAGCAGCCGGCGCCAGCGCGCAACCGCTTCGGGTTGGTCGCTCATCAGCGTGAATACCGACAGCATTGCCGTGCGCCCGATATCGTCCTCGAAGGTGCGGTCCGTCCGCACGATGGCCAGCAGTTGTTCCAGCGCCTTCTCGTATTGCCGATGCGCGATCAGCGCGCGGGCCAGGTCCAGCCGCGCCCGCAGGTCGCCGGGCGCGGCGGCGACGCGGGCCTCCAGCGTGGCTGCGTCGGGCAGGTCGGAGACGCCGCGCATGGCCTCGATCCGGGTGCGCAATGCCGCGTAGCCGTCCTCCTGGGCCGCGCCCGGCGACAGCATGCCGAACTCCGCCTGGGCCTGGTCCAGGGCGTCCTCGTCGAGCAGGAAGCCGATGTACTCGAGGCGAGCCGCGTCAAAGCCGGGATCGAACGCCAGCGCCGCCTGGAAGGCTGACCTGGCGGCGTCGCGGTCGCCCACGGCGGCGTGATCGAGCGCGGCGCGCAGGGCCACCTGGCCCGGATCGGGCATCACGCGGGCAATAAACTCACGCAGGCCGGACTCGGGCAGCACGCCGGTGAACTGGTCGACCGCCTTGCCGTCGGCAAATGCCACCACGTGCGGAATGCTGCGCACGCCGAAATGTGCCGCCAGTTCCTGGTTTTCATCCACGTTCACCTTGGTCAGCCGCCATTTGCCGGCGGCTTCCCCTTCGAGCTTCTCCAGCATCGGCCCGAGGGTGCGGCAAGGGCCGCACCAGGGCGCCCAGAAATCCACCAGCACGGGGATGTGGCGCGACGTCTCGATCACGTCCGTCTCGAAATTCTGCAGGGTTACATCACTCATGGCTTAGTCTCGAAAGTGGCACACCCGCGGCGGGGCCGCGAGGGATAACGCGCAATGACGCGCCTTGCGCGCCGACCTCCCATATTTTGGGGCGGAACCCGCCGATTGCAACCGTGGCCCATCGAAGCAACGATGGACAAGGGTAAGCGATGGATTGAAAATAGAACGGTCGTTCGGTTATATTCCTTGATTCATTGCTTCATTGCTTCACTTGCATTCCAAGACCAGGTCGGACAGACCGCACAGGAGACACTTATGCAGACCACCCAGCCCGCGCGCCCGCATTTCCAGTTCTGGCCCAAGCGCGCGCCCACCGAGATC
Source organism: Cupriavidus sp. F041 (assembly GCF_057814235.1). Taxonomy (NCBI): domain Bacteria; kingdom Pseudomonadati; phylum Pseudomonadota; class Betaproteobacteria; order Burkholderiales; family Burkholderiaceae; genus Cupriavidus; species Cupriavidus sp. F041. The sequence continues at coordinate 3,017,026 of NZ_JBVASY010000002.1, read as the reverse complement.
GTGCTGCCGGAGACCTCGCTCTGGTACAACCTGGTGGTCTCCGCGCAGCGCTACCCCGACAAGGCAGCCATCCGGTACTTCGGTAACGCCATCACGTTCCGGGCGCTGGAAGCCCAGGCCAGTGCAGTGGCGGGCTGGCTGCAGCAAAAGGCGGGCGTGAAGAAGGGCGACCGGGTGCTGCTCTACATGCAGAACTGTCCGCAATTCATCATTGCCTATTACGCGATCCTGCGCGCGGACGCCGTGGTCGTGCCGGTGAACCCGATGAACCGTACCGAGGAATTCAAGCATTACATCAGCGATGCGCAGGCCACCGTGGCGATCTGCAGCGCGGATCTCGCCGGCGGGGCCGAGCAGGCCAACGCCGAGTTGCCGGCAGGTGAGCGCCTGCAGCATCTGCTGGTCACGCAATACAGCGATGCGCTGCCGGCCAGCTACGAAAACCCGGAAGACGCCCCGGCGGCCTGGCTGACCACCCGGCATCCGCTGCCCGCCGGCGCTACGCCGTGGGCCGAGGCGCTCGCCGCGCAACTGGTGCCCGGACCGCATACCGCTGGCCCGGACGACATGGCGGTGATGCCCTATACCTCGGGCACCACCGGTTTCCCCAAGGGTTGCATCCATACCCACCGGTCCGTCATGCATAACGTGGTCGGGGGTGGCATCTGGAGCGGCAGCGGCGCGGAGTCGACGATCCTGTCGGTGCTGCCGCTGTTCCACGTGACCGGCATGCAGTACGGCATGAACGGCCCGATCTACAGTGGTGCCACCGTGGTCATGCTGCCCCGCTGGGACCGTGAAGTCGCGGGCCGGCTGATCTCGCGCTACCAGGTCACGCACTGGACCAACATCCCGACCATGGTCATCGACTTCCTGGGCAGCCCGAATCTCGACCAGTTCGACCTGTCGAGCCTGCGCTATATCGGCGGCGGCGGCGCGGCGATGCCGCAGGCGGTGGCCGAGCGCCTGAAGCAGCAGTTCGGCCTGAACTACATTGAAGGCTATGGATTGTCCGAGACTATGGCCCCGACCCACAGCAACCCGGGCGACCGGCCCAAGCTGCAGTGCCTGGGCGTGCCGAGCTTCAATACCGACGCGCGCGTGATCGACCCGGTCACGCTCAAGGAGGTGGCGGTCAATGAGGTCGGCGAGATCATCGTGTGCGGCCCGCAGGTGTTCAAGGGCTACTGGCGCAAGCCAGATGCCACGCGCGATGCCTTTATCGAGTTCGAGGGCAAGACTTTCTTCCGCACCGGCGACCTGGGCCGCATGGACGAGGAGGGCTACTACTTCCTTACCGACCGGCTCAAGCGCATGATCAATGCCTCGGGCTTCAAGGTGTGGCCGGCCGAGGTCGAGAACCTGCTGTACAAGCATCCCGATGTGCAGGAGGCCTGCATCATCGGCACGCGCGATGCCTACCGCGGTGAAACGGTGAAGGCGGTGGTGGTGCTAAAGACGCATGCCAGGGGCAAGACCACGCCCGAGGACATCATCGAGTGGGCCAAGGAGAATATGGCGGCCTACAAGTACCCGCGCGTGGTGGAGTTCGTCGACGCGCTGCCCAAGTCGGGCACCGGCAAGGTGATGTGGCGCGCGTTGCAGGAAAGCGAGAATGCTCGCAACGCGGGATCCCAGCCGGCTGCGGCCTGACCCCATGGCGCTACGCCTCGGGCACGCCCCGGGGCAAACCAGCGAGGCGTGCGCGGGTACATCAGTGCCCGCGCACGCGCACCAGCATCTTCACCATGGTCTTATAGCTGCGCTCGCGCGCGTGGCGGGTCGGCGAGGTGCCGTCGCGGTCGGGAAGGTTGGCGTCCGCGCCAGCGTCGAGCAGTAACTGCACCGTGTCTTCATAGCGCGCGCTGCCATCGCCCATGACGATGGTTTCCAGCAGGGCGGTCCAGCCCTGGCGGTTGACATGGTCGACCGCGACGCCAGCCTTCAGCAACACCTTCACCACTTCGGTATTACCATGCTCGCAGGCCACGATCAGGGCGGTGCTGTCGTTGATGTCGGTGCTGGTGAGGTCGGCGCCATGCGTGAGCGCCAGCTGTACCATTTCAAGTTGCCCGGTGGCCGCGGCCAGCAGGAAGGGGCTGTTGGATTCGATGTCCTTGCGGTTGACGTCGGCGCCAGCCGCCACCAGCGCCTTCGCCACTTCGGTGTGCCGGCTATAGACCGCCACCAGCAGGGCGCTGCGGCCCCGTTCGTCGGTGGTCTGGGCCGAAGCGCCGGCCGCCAGCAAGCGCTTGACCAGTTCGAGGTCGCCCAGCGTCGCCGCCGCGATCAGGTTGCGGTCGAGCCCGCCCACGCCATCGTGCGCGGTGGTGGCGGAGCCGGCGCCTTGCGCGTGCGAGCGCGGCGAGGCCTGGGCCGGGCCGCTGCCGGCGGGGCGCGCCGCCAGGCTCGTTCCGCCGGGGCCGGCCAGCAGCGCACCGCCCATCAGCAGGCCGGTCAGTCCCAACACTTCGGCAAGCACCAGTCGGCGGGGGCGGGCGGAAGTGCGCGGCATCCTGGTGGCTCCCGGGTCAGGCGGTTTCGCTGGTTTCTCTGACAGCCTGTGCGGCCGTGGCATCCGTATCCTGCAGCCGGCGCCATAACCGGCCAAGGTAGGGATCGTCGACGCCGTTGGTGGCAAGGCCCAGCAGCGTCTGCTGCAGGTATTCGCGCGCCGGCCCGTAGAGGCCGCAGGCGTGACGCAGGCGGGCCACCACGCTGTCGTCGGGCAGGCGCCCGGCATAGGCCTCATGCGAGCGGTTCATCACGAAGGCCAGCGCGCGCTGCGGCGGGCAACCGTTCATCTTTACGTTGAGCCAGCGCGGATGATAGGCGCCGGTGAGCATCTCGCGGCGCCACAGCAGGCGGAACTCCTGCTCGATCATGTGATGGGGGATGCGGAAGACGATGCCCTGGCAAGAACCGCCACGGTCCAGGCCGAGCACCAGGCCGGGGTTGTCCCAGGTGCCGCGATTGATGCGCGAATATAGGTAGAAGCCGCGATGGTACCCATGCACGCTGGCCAGCCGGCGGTCCGTGTGAATCACCATCGGGTTCCAGATCAGCGAGCCGTAGCCGAACACCCAGACATCGCCTGCCAGCCCCGGCGTATCCGGCCGCTGGTCCAGCGTAGCGCGTAGCGAGCGTTCGAAAGCTTCTTCGGGAAGTAGCGAGGAAGCCACCGGCGTGCTGCAAAGTGAAGCACGCAGCCGATCCGTTTCGAGATCTTGTCGGGTGATGGCCATGGTGCAAGCATAATCCAAAGCCGCGCGGCAGGCGGCATGGAAACCACATGGCGTGCAGAAATCTCTGCAAGCTCCGGCTGGTTGTATGCGATAGACAACGGTCATGCCGCGATTCGGCAGGTACCCTTGGCCGGCCAATCTGCCAGGGCGAGGTGGCGGTACCGGCCGCTATGTCTTTACAATGTGGCATCAACCAGGAGATCAGGCTATGGCGCGCACGCTCACGGTAGTTTTCGGTACCGGCAAGGAATTTGGCTTCACGATTGGCGACGCCGAGCTGGCGGCGGTTACCGAGGACGCTGGCTGGCGCTGGTTCGACCGCGAATATGCCGAACTCGATTGCCAGGCTTCCAGCCCGGTGGGCAAGGTGCTGGTGATCGACAAGATCCTGAGCGTGGCCAAGTTCTCCGGCGAGCAGCGTTTCGCCAGCGATGCCGCCTGGGCCCAGGACTATGCGCGCCATGCCGCGCGCCTGCTGGACCGTGACAAGGTGCGGGTCGACGTGAGCAGCGCGGCGATCAGTTTCTGAACGGCCGGGCCGGAACGCAAGAGGGGCGCCCGCGGGCGCCCCTCTTGCTTGTGCCATCCGCGCGGGATGGGATGCCGGTGGGCGCCGCCGGGGCGGCGCCCAGGCGATCAGACCGCCAGCAGTTCCACTTCGAACAGCAGCGTGGCGTTCGGCGGAATCACGCCGCCCGCGCCGCGCGCGCCGTAGCCCAGATCGGCCGGGATCACCAGGCGGCGCGTGCCGCCCACCTTCATGCCTTGCACGCCTTCATCCCAGCCTCGGATGACGTGGCCGGCGCCCAGCGGGAACACGAACGGGTCGTTGCGGTCCTTGCTCGAATCGAACTTGCGGCCAGCCTGGCCGTTCTCATAGAGCCAGCCGGTGTAATGCACCGTGACATGCTTGCCTGCCGTGGCTTCGGCGCCTTCGCCGGTGACGGTGTCTTCATATTGCAGGCCGGAGGGAGTGGTATTCATGGATGGCTTCCTTGTGCTGTATCAGCGAGGGTCACGGGTTCGGTGAGGCCGGCGGCATGCCGGCCGCACCGGGCGGATGGGTAATTCTGAACCTGGTAATGCTGGTAACGCGAAAACCGCTCGGGCGCCGGGCTTAGCCCTGGGGCTGTTGCAGGACCTCAAGCGTAATGCGGACGTTGTGGTCGTCGTCGCTGACCCAGATCTCGCTGTCCTGGATCGTTACGGACAACCGCATGGCGCGCTGGGCCAGGGCGGCGAGTGCTTCCACCGCCTCGGCCGGCACATTGTAGATGGTCACGTTGCGCAGCTTGCCGGCCTTGCCTGCCATGCCTTTCCACCATTCGCGCGCGCTCGCACCATTGTAGGTGAACACGGTGACGCGATCGGCGCGCGCGGCGGCGCGCTTCAGGCGCGACTCGTCCGGCTGGCCCAGCTCGATCCAATGCGCGATCTCGCCGGTCAGGGTCTTTTCCCACAGGTCCGGCTCGTCGGGCTCGTCCAGGCCGCGGGTGAAGGTCAATGTCTCGCTGGCTTCGCAGGCAAAGGCCAGCAGCCGCACCATCATGCGCGCATCGTTCTCGGACGGATGCTTCGCGATGGTCAGCGCGTGGCTGCCGTAGTAGGGCCGGTCCATGTCGGACACGGACAGTTCGGCCTTGTAGATGGTGGATTTAAGTGCCATGAAGGAAGCGGGAGCGGCAAATGCTGCGAGAAGCGAAAGGCCGCATCATACGTGAATCGGACGCGGCGTTCGCAACGGCACCGTACCGGGTGCCTGCCATGCCGCCTGGAATGGGGCTCAGGCGCCCACGGCGCCCAGCGCGATCGCGCTCAGCCTGGCGGCGAAGCCGGGCTGGTTTTGCCAGGCTTCGCCCAGCAAGTGGCCGGTGCCGGGCAGGTCGATCACTTCCACCCGTTCGCACAGGCCTGCACGGGCGGCAAGCGTGTCGGCAATGCCCGCGGGGATGACCTTGTCTTCGGCGCCGCGTACCAGGGTCAGGCGGCCGCGGAATTGCGCGATCCGTTCAAAGGCGAGCGAGGCGCGCCAGCTGCCGGGCGTGCGCAGTACGGCGGTAAAGGCCGGGCCGAAGGGCAGTTCGAAAGCAGCAGGGTCGTAGGCGGCGCCCACCAGTGTCAGCAGCCGGTCGATCCGGTTGCGCGGATCGGCGGCCAGCCGCACGGCGATTTCGCCGCTCATGCTGATGCCGATCAAGGCGCGGGGACCAGCGCCATTCAGATGGGCCAGCGCCGCTTCGGCTTCGCGCTGGCGCTTGACCAGCGAGTTGGGCGTGCGCGCCGAGCTTTCGCCGTGGCCGGAAAAATCGAAGGCGATGCTGCCCACGCCCTGGGCGGCGAGCGCTTGCCGCAACGCCAGCCAGCGCGCGCGGTGGCTGGCGCCGGCGCCATGCAGCAGCAGGCAGTTCGCGCCGTTGCCGGCGTCGATGCGGTCGGCGGCCAGTGCCTCGGCGCCGGCTTCGATGTCAAAGCGCTGGGGCGTGCTCATGGATGGCCTGGCGCGAACATTGGCGCCGCGATGGACGCCGCTCGCTTTAGCGGGACTTTCGGTAATCGCTCAGGTAGTAGCGCAGCAGTGCCGAGGCCAGGTTCAGGCAGAGAAAGGCGGTTGCCACCACCATGGCGTGGCCGGCGGGACTGTCGATCTGCCCCGACAGCGCTAGCCCTGCCAGCCAGCTTCCCACCGGCAGGATCAGCAACGGCACCAGCAGCGCGCGGCGGCCATAAGTGCGCAATGCCCAGGCCGGAAAGCGGCGCAGGAACGCCATCGGGATGCTGCAGATCAGGCACGCGCCCGCAGCCGCCAACGACGCCGCCACCACATCCCCAACTTGAATCGTGATCATTGTTTTCAGGTTTCCCGTTCAGGCGGAGACCGGGAAAAATGGGCCCGCCGGAAAAATGCAAACCGCTGATTTTACAGAAGAAACCGGCTCTTCAGGCGTCTCCGGGTCGACATCTGGCGGTGGTGCGGAAACTGTATGTGATGTTTATGTCATTTAGATGCCGGCGCGGCCGGCATGGCTTCCACCGAGATCGTCAGGACCACGCTATCGCTCACCTCGGGCAGGAAGCGCGTCATGCCAAAGGCGCTGCGCGACAGTACCGCGCGGAATTCGCCGCCGCAAACGTGGCGCTTGATGCCAAACAGCGAGATGTCGCCACAGCTGAAGCGCTCGGCTTCCAGCCGCAGCGGTTGCGTGACGCCGTGCAGGCTCAGTTCGCCTTCCACGGCCACCAGCCGGCCGCTGTCCTGCACGAAGCGGTTGGCGCGCAGCCGAACCACCGGGAAGTTCTGCGCATCGAGGAACTGGGCCGAGCGCAGGATGCCGTCCAGTGTGCGGTTGCCGGAATCGACGGAGTCGGCGTCGACCGTAAAATCGATGGCGCCGCTGCCGCTGGTTTCGTCATAGTTGATGCGGCCATCGATCTTGCCGAAACGCCCGCGTACCGAGGTCCGCTCGAAATGGCTGGCGGCGAAGTACACCGCGGTATGGGTCGGGTCCACCGCGTAGCTGGCCGGCTCGGCCCGCGCCGTGCCGGGCAGGGCCGGCGCCAGCAGGCAAAGCGCGCAAAGGACGGCAGGCAGGTAGCGCATGATCGCTCTCCCCGGTGTTCTCAGTGCACCAACACCGGCAGCAGGAAGATGCCGATTACCGACAGGAAGCCGATGGTCCAGCACAGCGTGCGCAAGGTGGCGCGATCGGCCAGGTAGCACACCGTGTACAGGATGCGCGCGGCGACAAAGACCAGCGCCAGCTCGTCGATGCGCGCGGCAGGCGCCTGCAGGTGGGTGGCGCACAGCACCGCCGCGGCGAATAAGGGGAAGGCCTCGAAATGGTTGCGGTGCGCCATGTCGGCGCGCCGGGCGCGTCCGGCCTGTTTTTCCAGCCAGCCGCGCGGATCGTGGTTGTCGAAGGCGCTTCCGCTCGCCTTGGCGATGCCAACCGTCACCACGGGCAGGATGCCTGCCACCAGCACACACCAGAATGCGATCGGCATTGTCATTTCCTTTGCTTGGAAGCACGCGCCCGGTGGGTGGCAGGCCGGCCACCGGGCATACCGTCTGCCGCGACGGTCAGGCCGCCACTACCCGGATCTTCACGCCAGCCACGCTGACCACCTGGCCGGCGCGGATCTTGGCGGTCTTGCGCGATTCCACCGCGCCGTCGACTGACACTTCGCCGGCCGCCACCAGTGCCTTGCCGGCGCCGCCGCTGTCGCACACGCCGGCCACCTTGAGCAGGTCGTTCAGGGCGATATGCTCGCCCTCGAGCGGGAAGGTTACGGTTTGCATGGGCTTACTTCCCCCAGCTGTCGCGCAGGCCGACGATGCGGTTGAAGACCGGCTTGCCCGGCGTCGAATCGACCCGGTCGGCCACGAAGTAGCCCTGGCGTTCGAACTGGAAGCGGTCTTCCGCGGCGGCTTGCTGCAGGCCGGGTTCCAGGTAGGCGGTGACGATCTTCTTGGAGTCCGGGTTCAGCGCGTCGAGGAAGTTCTTGCCGCCGGCATCCGGGTTGGGGTCGTTGAAGAGACGGTCGTACAGCCGCACCTCGGTTTCATAGGCATGCGCCACGCTGACCCAGTGGATATTGCCCTTGACCTTGACGCTGTCCGCGCCCGGCGTGCCGCTCTTGGTCTCGGGCAGGTAGTTGGCGTGCACGGCGATGACCTTGCCGTCGGCGTCGCGGTCCACGCCCGTGCATTCGATCACATAGCCGTGGCGCAGGCGCACCTTGCTGCCCGGGGTGCCGTCCTTGGGCGCGAACAGGCGGAAGTAGCCCTTGGGCGGTGCTTCGCTGAAGTCGTCGCGCTCGATCCACAGCTCGCGCGTGAGCGGGAAGACGCGCATGCCCAGCTCCGGCTTCTTCGGATGCACCGGCGCCGTGCAGTCGTCGCTCTGGCCTTCGGGGTAGTTGTCGAGGATCAGCTTGAGCGGATCCAACACGGCCGCGCCACGCGCCGCGCGCGCATCGAGGTCGTCGCGCACGGCGCCTTCCAGCGTGCTCATGTCGATCCAGCTATCGGACTTGGCCACGCCGATGCGATCGCAGAACAACTGGATCGATTCCGGCGTAAAGCCGCGCCGGCGCACGCCCACGATGGTGGGCATGCGCGGATCGTCCCAGCCGTCCACGCGGTTTTCAACGACCAGTTGCAGCAGCTTGCGCTTGCTGGTGATGGCGTAGGTCAGGTTCAGGCGGGCGAATTCATACTGGTGCGGCAGCGGATCGCTGAACACGCCGCATTCGCGCAGCTGGGCCAGCACCCAGTCGTACAGCGGGCGGTTGTTCTCGAACTCCAGCGTGCACAGCGAGTGCGTGATGTTCTCCAGCGCGTCCGAGATACAGTGCGTGAAGTCGTACATCGGGTAGATGCACCACTTGTCGCCCGTGCGGTGGTGATGCGCGTGGCGGATCCGGTAGATCACCGGGTCGCGCATCACGATATTGGGCGCGTTCATGTCGATCTTGGCGCGCAGCACGTGCTCGCCGTCGGCGTACTTGTCGTCGCGCATGTCGCGGAACAGCTGCAGGTTTTCCTCGACGCTGCGGTCGCGGAACGGCGAGGGCATGCCCGGGCGGGAGAAGTCGCCGCGGTTGGCGGCGATCTGCTCGGCGCTCTGGCTGTCCACGTAGGCCACGCCGCGCTCGATCAGCTTTTCGGCGAAGGCGTAGAGCTGGTCGAAGTAGTCGCTGGCGTAATACAGGTGGGGCTGCTGGCTGCCGTCCTTGGCGGTGCTGTCCCAGCTGAAGCCGAGCCAGTGCACCGCGTCGATGATGGAGTCGACGTATTCGGTATCTTCCTTGACCGGGTTGGTGTCGTCGAAGCGCAGGTGGCAGCGGCCACCGTAGTCGCGCGCCATGCCGAAGTTCACGCAAATGCTCTTGGCGTGGCCGATGTGCAGGTAGCCGTTGGGCTCCGGCGGGAAGCGGGTGATGACGGGGGGCAACGGCTCGCCCTGGGCATCCTGGCGGCCGGCGTAGGTGCCGGCGGTGAGGTCCTGGTCGATGATGCTGCGCAGGAAATTGGATGCGGCGGGCGTGTTGTCGTTGGCTTTGGGGTCGTTGCTCATGGTGGCGCCGGTGGGCGGTTAAGTCAGGGGCGGGGCGGCGGCCGGCGTCTGGCGCGCAGCCCGCCGCGCTGCTCGATTGCATGGCGGAATGCCGGATCGGGTGATTTTACCGTGCCGGCGGCCAGAGTCGTGCAATCTCCGCGCGGCAGCGCAAAAACAGCCGCCGCGGCCTAGGATGGAGGGAGCGCATCCGCCCCCTGGAGCATCGCCGCCATGCCGAATTCAACCCCGACTCCAACCCTTGCCCCTGCCTCCCGCCCGACCCCGGCCGAAGCCGTGGCTGGACTCTGGCAGGCCGCCGGGATGCCCGCCGCAGCGCTGGGCCGGCTGCAACTCACCGGCACCGACCCGGTGCTGCCGTCGTCCTTTGCCGTGGGCACCGCCGCCCAGGGCAGCCTGGGCGCCGCGGCGCTCGCCGCCGCCACGCTGTGGCAACAGCGCAGCGGACGCTGGCAGGATGTTGCCATCGACATGCGCCACGCCCTGGCCGAATTCCGCAGCGAGCGCTACCTGCGCGTGGAGGGCGGCCCGGCGGCGGAGATGTGGAACAAGATCGCCGGCGCCTACCGCTGCGGCGACGGGCGCTGGGTGCGCCTGCATACCAACTTCCCGCATCACCGCGATGGTGTGCTGCGCATCCTGGGCTGCGCCCATGAGCGGGCCGCCGTGGAAGCCGCCCTGCAACGATGGGAGGCCGAGGCCTTCGAGGCTGCCGCCTCCGAAGCTGGCCTGGTGGTAGCCGCCATGCGCAGCTTCGAGGAGTGGGACCAGCATCCGCAGGGGCAGGCGCTGCGCGGCCTGCCGCCGTTTACCCTGGAGCGGATCGGCGAGGCGCTCCCGGAGCCGTTGCCGGCGCTGGCCGCTGCCGGCGCGCGCCCGCTGTCGGGTGTCCGCGTGCTCGATTTCACGCGCATCATCGCCGGCCCGGTGGCCGGGCGTACCCTGGCCGCGCATGGCGCGGACGTACTGCTGGTCACCTCCGCCCACCTGCCTGCCATCGAACCGCTGGTGATCGACACCGGGCGCGGCAAGCGCGCCTGCCAGCTCGACCTGCGCGATGCCGACGATAAGCGTGCCTTGCACAAACTGTTGCACGGCGCCGATGTGCTGGTCCAGGGCTACCGGCCGCATGGCCTCGCCGAACTGGGCGTGGGGCCGGAGGCGGCGGCCCGGGCGCGGCCGGGCATTGTCTATGTGACGTTGAGCGCCTACGGGCACGTCGGGCCGTGGGCCGGCAAGCGCGGCTTCGATTCCCTGGTGCAGACCGCCACCGGCTTCAACCATGCGGAAGCGCAGGCAGCCGGCAGCGACGAGCCGCGCCCGCTGCCGGCCCAGGTGCTGGATCATGCCGCCGGCTACCTGCTGGCGCTCGGCGCCATGGCTGCGCTGCACCGGCGTGCCGTCGAGGGCGGCAGCTGGCATGTGCGGGTGTCGCTGGCGCAGGTTGGCCAGTGGCTGCGTGGCTTGGGGCGGGTGGAAGGGGGAATGCAGGTGCCGGACCAGCGGCTTGAGGATGTGGCCGACCTAATGGTGACATTGCCGTCGGGCTTCGGCGAACTGAGCGTGGTGTCGCATGCGGGCCGCCTGTCGGAGACCCCCGCGTACTGGGCGCTGCCTTCGGTGCCGCTGGGCACGCATGCGCCGGAGTGGCTGCCGCGCGCCTGAGCGGCGCGCGGGCGGTGTTGCGGCTGTTGCGTTGCAGCCGGCTTAAGCGTTTCAGGCGCCCGTCATGCGCGCCATCCACGCCGCCATGTCGCGCTCGATCGGGCTGCCTTCCTGCTGGGCGGCGAGAATGCGGGCGCGGTCGGCCGCGGGGCGGTTCTGGCTGAGCTTGAACTTGGCTTCGACTCGCGTCGGCGCGATGCGCAGGCCGACAATCGCGCCCAGCATCTTCTGCTGGAAATCCTCCGGCAGTTCTCGCCATTGCGCGGCGTAGCCGGGCTCGTTCTGCGCGATCAGCCGCTTGAGCAGCGCATCCTTGGCATCGGCGTCGTGAATCGTGGCGATTTCCGCGTACACGTGCACGGCGACGTAGTTCCAGGTCGGCACCGACAGCTTCTGCTCGTACAACCCGGGCGAGACATAGCCGTGCGGGCCCTGGAACACCAGGAGCGCGCGCGGCGTCTGCTCCAGCCAGCGCCAGTGCGGGTTGGCGCGCGCCATATGGCCTTCGATCAGCCAGGCGTCGCCGCTGCGTTCCGCCACCACCGGCAGATGGGTGGCGAACGGCAGCCCGTCGGCGTCATTGCCGATCAGGGTGGCGAAAGGGTAGCGGCGCATGACTTCGTCGATGGCGTCGCTTTCGGTGCTGGCAAAGTGGGTTGGCGTGTACATGGGCTCAATACAGGGTTTGCTTCATCCGGGCGGGCTGCGACTCGTCGTACGCGGCGCCGTCGAAGGGATTCCGGCTCACGGCGGCAAGGATGGTGCCGTTGCTCGGCAGGCTGCTGCGCGCCACCTGTGTCTGCGGGTCCCACAACCTGGACCGCACCAGCGCGCGGGCGCACTGGAAGAACACCGACTGGATCGAGATCACCAGCACGGTGGCCGGCACCTTGCCATCCACCATGCAGCGCGCGATCAGCGCCGGGTCGACCGAGACATGGGCGGTGCCGGCCACCCGGATGGTCTCGTCCACGCCGGGAATCAGGAACAGCAGGCCCACGCGCGGGTCCGCGATGATGTTGCGCAGGCTGTCGAGGCGGTTGTTGCCGCGCCGGTCCGGCAGCAGCAAGGTGCGCTCGTCGAGCACCTGGACAAAGCCGGGCGCGTCGCCGCGCGGCGAGCACTCGGCATACTCCCCGCCCACCGTGGAGAGCAGGCAGAGCGGGGCGGCCTCGACAAAGGCGCGGTAGTGCGGATGCAGGTAATCGACTTCCTTGGCGAGCGAGGCCTCGCCGGCCTGGGCGTAGTGGGCTTCCAGTTCGGCCAGCGTGGTCAGGGCGTGCGGCGTGGTCATGTCGGTGGGCGCGTGCGGGTTGCGCGTCAGGGCTGATGGGCGGGGCGGACCTCACTGTAACGCAGCTGCGCGTGGTTTGTCGCGCCTGCCGGCCCCTCGCCGCCATGCGCGATTGGGCTGCGTGTTACAGGTTGATGGTGCCGCGGCCCAGTTCGATCACGCGTCCGCCCACGCGGATGGCTTGCCCGGCGGTGACTTCCAGCCGCAGCGTGCACGGCCGGTCGACCACCTCGCCCTGCGCGATCTGGTATCCGGCCGGCAGCGCGTGGCCGCTGGCGATCAGCCAGCCGCCCAGGTTGGCGCAGGCCGATCCGGTGCCCGGGTCCTCGGCCACGCCACCGCCCTGCTTGGTGAAGAAATAGCGCGCCACCACCTGTTCCGGCCGCGTGGGATCGAAGGCAAAGACGTAGGCGGTCTTGCGGCCCAGGCTGCTCTGCGGCCAGGCCGCCAGGCGCGCGCTGTCGGGCTGCGCGCGGCGCACGGCGTCGACATGCTTCACAGGTACCAGCAACTGGTCGGCGCCGGTGTCGACCCACATCGGCGAAGCCAGCAGGTCGGACTCGGCAAGGCCGAGCAGGGAGGCCATTTCCGCATCCGGCAGGCCGGCTGGCGCCGTCTTCGGCTGGCCTGCATGCGGCGCCGTGAAGGTCCACACATCGCCCTGCGCGGTCACTGGAACCACGCCCGCCTTGAATTCGAGCGTGAGCGCGTCGCCGGTAGCGGCCAGGTCGCGCACCACATGCGCGGTGCCCAGCGTGGGATGGCCGGCAAAGCGCATCTCATAGCCCGGCGTGAAAATCCGGACCTGGGCGCTGGCTTGCCCGGAGGGCAGGATGAAGGTGGTCTCGGACAAGTTGAACTGCAGCGCCAGGGCTTGCATGGTGGCGTCGTCGAGCCCGCGCGCATCCTCGAATACGCACAGGGGATTGCCGCCGAAAGTGGATTCTGCGAAAACGTTGAGCAGGCGGTAAGCGTAGGCGGTCATGGCTGTTCGGGCTGGAAGTAGAAAGGACCAGTGTAAATCGCCACCCGGCGTACGCCATGGACAGTCGACGGGATGGCTGGCAGGCCAGTTGCTGACAGTTGGCCTGGGTGCGGGACCGGCAGGGCCCGATCCATGCGAGGCCGGCGTCCGTGCGGCCGGTTCCGGCATGACCGGTTCTCCGGCGATTCCGGAAGAACCTAGTGTAGTGTTGCACTCTTGAATGAACGTATAATATTCGCATGCCTCCAAGGTTCCACTATGAGGCAGAGTGGAGAGAGTGAATGCGAGTTGCCCCTGAGATTGTGCTGACCGACGAAGAGCGCGCCGAATTGACGAGACTGGTTCGTTCGAAGCTGACCAGTGTGAGGCTGGTACAGCGTGCGCACATCGTGCTGCTTGCGGCTGAGGGGATGCAGAGCAAGGACATTGCCGCGCAACTGAGCGTGGGCCGGGTGCAGGTCTCGCGCTGGCGCGAGCGCTATGCCCAATCGCGGCTGGCGGGCATTGAGCGCGACCGTCCACGTGGCGCGCCGCCGGTCAAGGTGGACGTCTCTCGCCTCGTGACGCTGACCACCCAGAGCCAGCCCGAAGCGGCCACGCACTGGAGCACGCGCAAGATGGCCGCCGAGTTGGGCGTGAGCGCCAGCACCGTCATGCGCCATTGGCACGCCCACGGGTTGAAGCCGCACATCGTGCGCGGCTTCAAGGTCTCGCGCGATCCGAAGTTCGTCGAGAAGCTTGAAGACATCGTGGGCCTCTACATGTCGCCACCCGAGCACGCGCTTGTGCTGTGCTGCGATGAGAAGAGCCAGGTGCAGGCGCTGGATCGCACACAGCCCGGGCTGCCGCTGAAGAATGGGCGCGCGGCCACCATGACTCACGACTACAAGCGCAACGGCACGACCACGCTGTTTGCCGCGCTCAACGTGCTCGATGGCCAGGTCATCGCCCAGTGCCAGCAGCGCCACCGCCATACCGAGTGGTTGACGTTCCTGCGCAAGATCGACCGCGAGACGCCCAAGGACAAAACGCTGCATCTGATCGCCGACAACTACGCCACGCACAAGCATCCTGCGGTGCAGGACTGGCTGGCCAAGCATCCGCGATTCAACATGCACTTCACGCCCACCTCGGCATCATGGCTGAACATGGTCGAGCGGTTCTTTCGCGACATCACAACCGAGCGACTTCGCCGCGGCGTATTCACCAGCGTGCCGGAACTGGTCGCCGCCATTAACGAGTACATCGCTCACCACAACACCAACCCCAAGCCGTTCATCTGGACCAAGAGCGCTCGCGACATCCTGCAGAAGGTCATTCGCGCCAACCGCCGCTTAAGTTCCAAACAGAATGCAACACTACACTAGGGATATTCGCTGCTAAATGCGAATACTGGCTGACGGTATAGTAGCGGCGCCGGCGGCTTGTCTCAGTCCGGCCGTTCCAGCATGAAGGCCACCGGAGGATGCCCATGGCGAGCAAGACTGACTTGTTTGGTGGCTTGGCCACGACGTTGAGTGTATGGATCGCAGCGGCGGCCGGGTTTGCCTGTCTCTCATCGGCGGTCGCGGCCCCTCTCTCCTTCGCATCGTCTCCCGCCGAAATCGCAACGACCGTGCTCGAGGATGAACCCGGCACCGTGGCGGTGGGCATCTGGCGGGACAAACAGGATCGCTACGCCGTACAACGTCTTCGCGTGGGCTCGGCCAGTGAGATCGTGGAGGGCGGCGATCCGGAAGCACAGCCGCTATTCGAGATCGGCTCCATCAGCAAGTTGTTCACGGGCCTGCTGCTCGCGCAGGCCGTCGAGCGCGGCGACCTGTCGCTGGATGACAACCTCGGCAAACTTCTGCCGGGCCAGGCAGCGCTGAAGCCGGAGACCGCCGCCATCACGCTGCGCCAGCTCGTGACGCACAGCGCCTGTCTGCCCCGCGAGCCGCAGGATTTTCCCGGCTACGGGACCGAAAACCCGTTCTCCCAGCATGACCGCCGGAAGCTGCTTGCCGGTCTTTCCGGGCTGACGCTGGAACACGCGCCGCCCTGCGGCGCGGCGTACAGCAATCTGGGGATGGGCTTGCTCGGGCAACTGCTTGCCGACCGGTACGGCAAGCCTTGGGATGTGCTTGTGCGCGAGAACATCACCGGACCGCTGGGCATGCGCAGCACGTTCCAGTTCCCGGGGCCGCAGGCCAAGGCGCTCGCGGCCGGCTATAGCCACGAAGAGACCCGGGCGCCATGGGACTTCGATGCATTGTCGGGCGCCGGCGCGCTGCGCTCGACGGCCCCGGACCTGCTCATCTTCGCGCGCGCCATGATGGCAGGCAGCGCCGGACCGCTCGGTCCGGCGGCGGAACGGGCGCTCACGCCGCTGGCCCGCTACCGTGGCGAGGAGATCGGCTACGCCGTGCTGATCCGCGGGCCGGCCGGCCATCGCACGTATTACCACGACGGACTGACAGGGGGCTATCGCGCCTTGCTGGCCTTCGCGCCGGACAGGCAGGAAGCGGCCGCCGTGCTGGTGAGCAATACCCATGCGCCCTCATACAAGGTCCTGCTGGGCATCACCGCCAGCCGCTACCCCACCATGCCGGCGGCGCCTGCGCTCGCGCCTGGCGTGCTGGCGGAGTACGGCGGGATCTACCAGGTCGACAAGAGCAACTACGTCACCATGGTGCCGCAGGATGGCACGCTGTACCGGCGCGCCACGGGCGGGGGGTTCCGCCCGCTATCGCCGGCCGGGCGCGACACCTTTGTCGACACCGAGGTCGGCGTGCAGTATGTGTTCCGGCGCGAAGCCGGCGAGATCGTTGGGTTGGATTATTCGCTAGGCGGCGCTGGCTATTCCGCGCTGCGCACGAAAGAGGCCGCGCCGGCGATTGCCGTCGTGCCGCTCGACAGGCAACAGGAATACGTCGGCCGCTATCGTGGCCAGCGGCTGATTCGCACGGACCTGATCTTTGATATCCGGGCCGAAAACGGGCAGCTCGGTGTGCGATCCGGAAACTGGCTGCGCAGGCCGGTGTTCCCGCTCGCAGCGCAGGCCGACCGGTTCGTCTACGAGAACGGACTTGCCCAACTCCAGTTCGAGCGCGATGCGGCGGGGCAGGTCACGGGCGTTGTCCTCTACGAGAGCGGTGTGATTCGCCTGCGCCGGATGCCCTGAGACCGATGGCGTGCCCCGGGACGCCAACTGCCCCAAAAAAAAAAGCGCCCACGTTGCCGCGGGCGCTCTCCCAGTACTGCTATCGGGAATTCAGAAACCTACTGCCTGTCCATCGCGCCGGCTGTCGCTGGCGGCCACGTAGCCATGCTCGGCGTCTTCCGACAGGCGCCAGATGAACTGTCCCGAGCCGAAATCCATGTAGGGATCGTCGACCGACTTGAGCTGGTGGCCGCGTGCCTTGAGGCCCGCCACCACGGCCGGATCCATGGTGGATTCGATGTCCAGCGTGAAATCCCGGTTGACCTTCCAGCGCGGCGCGCAGCAGGCGGCCTGCGGCTGCTGGTTGTAGTCCACCATCCGCACCACGGTCTGCAGGTGGCCCTGCGGTTGCATGTCGCCGCCCATCACGCCGAAGCTCATCACCGGCTGGCCGTCCCTGGTGAGGAAGGCGGGGATGATGGTGTGGAAGGGGCGCTTGCCGCCAGCCACCACGTTGGCGGACTTCGGGTCCATCGAGAAGCCCACGCCGCGGTTCTGCAGGCTGATGCCGGTGCCCGGCACGACCACGCCTGAGCCGAAGCCCATGTAGTTCGACTGGATGAACGAGATCATCATGCCGTTCTCGTCGGCGGCGGTCAGGTAGATGGTGCCGCCGACCTTGGGCATGCCGAAATCGAAATGCGTGGCGCGTTCCATGTCGATCAGCTTGGCGCGCGACTTCAGGTAGTCGTCGTCGAGCATTGCCTCGGGCGTGACTTCCATGCTGGCCGGATCGGCCACATAGCGGTAGAGGTCGGCAAAGGCCAGCTTCATCGCCTCGATCTGCAGATGCTGGGACTCGACCGAATCCACCGGCAGCGAGGCCATGTCGAACTGGTTGAGAATGCCGAGCGCCACCAGCGCGGCAATGCCCTGTCCATTCGGCGGAATCTCGTGCAGTTCATAGCCGCGGTAGGACTTGCTGATCGGCTTGACCCATTCCGGCTTGTAGTTGCGCAGGTCGTCGGCTGTCATGGCGCCGCCGCATTCCTTGCTGAAGGCGGCGATCTTCCCGGCGATCTCGCCTTCGTAGTAATCGCGGCCATTGGTGGCGCCAATCTTGCGCAGCGTCTCGGCGGCGGCCTTGAGCGTGAATTTCTCGCCCACCTTGGGGGCGCGGCCATTCGGCATGAAGGCCTCGGCATAGCCGGGCTGGTCCTTCAGTTCGGGCACGGCGGCGGCCCACTTGTGCGCCACCACCGGCGGCACGGCGTAGCCGCGCTCGGCGATCTCGATGGCGGGCTCCATCAGTTCGGCGAAGGGGAGCTTGCCGAAGCGCTCATGCAGCGCGGCCCAGCCGGCGATCACGCCGGGCACGGTGACCGCGTCCCAGCCGCGCACGGGGCGGTTGGCGATGCCATTGGCGTCCGTGCCGTACTTGTTCTTGAAGTACTCTGGGCTCCATGCCGCCGGGGCTACGCCCGAGGCGTTCAGGCCATGCATTTCCTTGCCGTCCCACAGGATGGCGAAGGCGTCGCTGCCCAGGCCGCACGAGACCGGTTCGACAATGGTGATCGCCGCTGCTGCCGCGATGGCCGCGTCCACCGCATTGCCGCCCTTGAGCAGCATGCGCAGGCCGGCCTGCGCTGCCAGCGGGTGCGAGGTGGACACCACGTTGCGCGCGAACAGCGGAATGCGCACGGAAGGGTAGGGATTGGTCCAGTTGAAGTTCTGCATGCTTGCCTCGGTTCGGTTCGCTGTCCTGGCGGGGGTGCCGTGCCTGTCGGCTCGCCAGGATTCGCGCTTGTTTTGGCGCCCGCCTCCCGCATCGGCGGGGACGGGGGCGTACGGCGGAAGTCGCTGTAACTCCGGCGCCGTCATTCCACGGTGATCTTGCGGTCCTTGATCAGCTTACCCCAGCGCGCGCTGTCCTTCTTCACCATGGTGGCGAACTGCGCCGGCGTGCCGCCGACGGGTTCTGCGCCCAGCTTGCCGAGGCGTTCCTTCACGTCCGGCGACTGGATCGCCTTGTTGAATTCCGCATTGAGGCGGGTCACCAGTTCGGCCGGCATTTGCTTGGGGCCGTAGATGCCGAACCAGGTATCGGACTCGAAGCCCGGCAGCCCGGACTCGCTGACGGTGGGGATCTCGGGTGCCAGCGGCGAGCGCTTCAGGCTGGTCACGGCCAGTGCCTTGAGCTTGCCGTCCTTCACATGCGGCAGGCCGGAGACGATGCTGTCGAACAGGATCTGCACCTTGTTGGAGATCAGGTCGGGCACGGCCAGCGCGGTACCGCGATACGGGATGTGCGTGATGAATACGCCGGCCTGCGCCTTGAAGGCCTCGGCGGTCAGGTGCACCACGGTGCCGTTGCCGCTGGACGCGTAGTTCAGTTCACCCGGATGCTTCTTGGCGTAGTCGATCAGTTCCTTGACGTTCTTCACCGGCAGGCTGTTCGGCACCACCAGCACGTTGGTGGCGATGGCCACCTGGCTGATCGGCGTGAAGTCGGTCTCGGTGTTGTACGGCAGGCGAGGGTTGATGTACGGCCCGATCGAGTGCGTGCTGGTGGTGGCGATCAGCAGCGTGTAGCCGTCGGCCGGGGCCTTGGCGGCCATGTCCGAGCCGATCGCGCCACCCGCGCCGGGACGGTTGTCGACCACGATCTGCTGGCCCATGTTGGTGCCCACCTTCTGCGCGATGGCGCGGGCCAGCAGATCGGTGGCGCCGCTGGCCGGGAACGGCACGATCAGGCGGATCGGCTTGTTCGGATAGGTGTCGGCGAGTGCCGGGACGGCGCTCAGCGCGAGGCCGGTGGCGAGGCTCGTGCCAAACAGGCGCAGCCAGTGTTTCATGGTGATCTCCGGATCTGGAAGCAAGGCAGTGCGGGCCGGTGCCGGCCTTCGGGCAACACACCGCGCGCATGCCGAGGCTGGTGGCGCCAGACCTGCGTTGATGGTGCTGCGCATCATTATTCCGTGCAGGACATCATAATGAAAGCTAATATTTCTTTCTTATGTCTCAATGTTTTCTTAAGTATCGGCATGGCCGGTCCGCCTCATTCCGCGAGCACTTCCCATGAGCACCATCCGTTTCCTGCGCACTTTCGTTGCCGTGGCCGACCACGGTTCCTTTGCCGCTGCCTCCGAGCGGGTGGCGCTGACGCAGGCCGCGGTCAGCTTGCAGATGCGCGCGCTGGAGATCGAGCTGCGCCGCGAACTGTTCGACCGGGGCGGCAGGGTGGTGGCGCTCAATGCCGGCGGCCGCGAGCTGTTGCCGCAGGCGCGGCGCATGCTCGCGCTCTACGACGAGATACGCCTGCCGCCCGAAGCGCCGGACGCGATGGCCGGCGCGGTGGCGGTGGGGGCGGTGGTCTCGGTGATGGGCGGGCTGTCGCATGTGGTGGCGCGCATGAAGCGCGAACATCCGGCGCTGGACGTGCGCCTGGTCGGCGCCAAGTCGATCGAACTGGCGGCGCAGGTGGAAGCGGGCGAGCTTGACGCGGCAATGCTGGTGGAGGGGACCGGCCGGCTGGCCGGCACCCTGGCGTGGACGCCGCTCTACCAGGAGCCGCTGGTGGCGATAGCCGGGCGCGACAGCCCGGGCGCGACCGCGCGCGCGGCGCTGGCGGCCAACCCCTTCCTGCGTTTCGACCGTGGCCAGCGCACCGGCTTGCTGGTGGAGCGGGCGCTGCGCCGCGCGCACCTGCGCGTCAACGAGTTCCTGGAACTGAACTCGATCGAGGCGCTGGTCGAACTGGTGCGCCAGCAGGTGGGCGTGACCGTGGTGCCGCTCTTGCAGCGCGCGCGCTGGCTGGAGGACGAGGCCTTGCGCATCCTGCCGCTGGAAGTGGGCGGCGCCCCGGTGATGCGTACCATCGGCATGCTGGAGCGGCGCGACCATGCGCGCCGGCATGTCGCGGCGGCGGTGCGGGAGGCCTGCGCGGGATTGTTCGATGCCCCCGGCGGCGATGGCGTGGCAGCGCAGCCGTGAGGCGAAGCAGCGCACTTCTCGTGACCATGGAAGCGAAGCAGGCATAAAAAAAGGTGCCTGGCGGCACCTTGAGGGTCTTGCTGGCAGGGTCGCTCGCGGCCGGCACATTGGCTGGCCGCGGGACTTGCTGGATTATTCTTCCTGGAACGCTTCTTCGCGCTTGTTCTTGATCGACGGCAGCGCCACGATCAGCACCAGCACCGCGGCCGCGATCAGCAGGCCCATCGACAGCGGACGGGTCACGAACACGGTGAACTCGCCACGCGACAGCAGCAGGGAGCGGCGGAAGTTCTCTTCCATCATCGGTCCCAGCACGAAGCCCAGTAGCAGCGGAGCCGGCTCGCATTTCAGCTTGATGAACAGGTAGCCGATCACGCCGAAGGCCGCGGTCTGGAACACGTCGAAGGTGGTGTTCTGGACCGAGTACACGCCGATGCAGCAGAAGGTCAGGATGGCCGGGTACAGGTAGCGGTAAGGCACCTTGAGCAGCTTGACCCAGATCCCGATCAGAGGCAGGTTCAGGATGATCAGCATGAAGTTGCCGATCCACATCGAGGCGATCAGGCCCCAGAACAGCGCGGGGTTGCTGGTCATGACCTGCGGGCCCGGCTGGATGTTGTGGATGGTCATCGCACCCACCATCAGCGCCATCACCGCGTTGGGCGGAATGCCCAGCGTCAGCAGCGGGATGAAGGAGGTTTGCGCAGCCGCGTTGTTGGCCGATTCCGGACCTGCCACGCCTTCGATGGCGCCCTTGCCGAACTCATGCGAGTACTTCGAGGTCTTCTTTTCCAGCGAGTAGGCCGCAAACGAAGCCAGCGCAGCACCGCCGCCCGGCAGGATGCCCAGTGCCGAACCCAGCACAGTGCCACGCAGCACCGCGGGGATCATGCGCTTGAAGTCTTCCTTGGTCGGGAACAGGTTGGTGATGTGGTCGGTGAAGGTCTCGCGGGCATCCTTCTGTTCCAGGTTCGCGATGATTTCCGCGAAACCGAACACACCCATCGCCACCGAGACGAAGTTCAGGCCGTCGGTGAGTTCAGGCACGTCGAAGGAGAAGCGCGCCGCGCCCGAGTTCACGTCGGTACCGACCAGGCCCAGCAGCAGGCCAAGCACGATCATCGCAATGGCCTTGACCAGCGAACCGGAAGCCAGCACCACGGCGCCGATCAGGCCCAGCACCATCAGCGAGAAGTATTCGGCGGGACCGAACTTGAACGCCAGTTCCGACAGCGGCGCAGCAAAGGCCGCCAGGATCAGGGTAGCCACGCAGCCGGCGAAGAACGAGCCCAGGCCGGCGGTGGCTAACGCCACCCCCGCTCGTCCTCGCCTGGCCATCTGGTAGCCATCGATGGTAGTCACCACCGACGACGATTCACCCGGCAGGTTGACCAGAATGGCGGTGGTGGAGCCACCGTACTGCGCGCCGTAATAAATACCGGCCAGCATGATCAGCGCGGCCACCGGCGGCAGCGTGTAGGTCACCGGCAGCAGCATGGCGATGGTGGCCAGAGGCCCCAGGCCCGGCAGCACGCCGATCAGGGTACCCAGCACGCAGCCCAGGAAGGCGTATGCCAGGTTTTGCAGCGTCAGGGCGGTCGAGAAGCCGAGGCCCAGGTTGGCTAGTAGTTCCATATGGCCGTCTCCTTAACCTGCCAAGAATGCAGGCCACACCGGCATCTGCAGATTGATGCCATACACGAACGCACCCATGCTGATCAGCACCAGGATGACCGCGTTTGCGACAGCGCCTTTCCAGCTGAATTCATGGCTGGCCATCGAGGACACCAGCACCAGGACCAGCACGGACAGCACCATGCCCAGCGGCTTGAGCATGAGGCCGAACAGCACCACCGAACCCAGGATCCACAACAGCGTCTTGATGTCCCAGCGCGCCAGCTGATCTTCTTCCTTCTTGGCGGACAGGGAACCCCACAGCACCAGCGCGCCCAGCAGGGCGAGCACGATGCCGAGCCAGAACGGGAAATATCCCGGGCCCATCTTGGCGGCGGTGCCCATGGAATAACCACGTGCGACCCAGGAAAAGCCGAATCCGACCAGGATGAACATCAGGCCGGAGGCAAAGTCCTTTTGGCTACGAATGCGCAAAATGATTCTCCTCGAAAAAACTGCTTGAAATCCGTGCGGCCGTCGATGTTGCAGTGCGCAAAAATGACGCTTGCATTCGTCCTGCCGCTGGCAGGGTGGAAATTAAGGGGGGGACCTTTCAGCTACCTTTCAGATGTCTGCAAAAATGGTCAATCTCCGGGTATCTCCCTAGGCGACATCTGAAGGCGGGCCGGACGGCATGGCGCCAGCGCCGGATTGCACTCGCAACGGGGGTGCGGCAGTGCTGACATGGCGCTGCGTTATCATCGTCGGCTGCACTGCCGTTGCCGCCGCGTGCGCAGCCTGCGGCCGATGCGGCGCGGTATTGGTACTGAAAGGGAAAGCCGTCTTGGAAAGCATTGACCATGTCATCCTGATCGGCGCCGTCGTGATGTCCCTGGGCATTGTGGTGGGCGCCTTCTCGGCGCGCCTGGGCGTGCCCTTCCTGCTTGTCTTCTTGTCGGTCGGCATGCTGGCCGGCGTGGATGGCCCCGGCGGCATCCGCTTTTCCAACACCTGGCTGAGCTTCCTGGTCGGCAACCTGGCGCTGGCGGTGATCCTGCTCGACGGCGGCCTGCGTACCCGGCTGGCGACTTTCCGGGTTGCGCTGCGGCCATCCCTGTCGCTGGCCACCGTCGGGGTCCTGGTCACGACCGGGCTGGTGGGCCTGTTCGCCGCCTGGGTGCTGGAGATCGACTGGAAGCTCGGCCTGCTGCTGGGCGCCATCGTGGGCTCGACCGATGCCGCGGCGGTGTTCTCGCTGCTCAATACCAGCGGCATCCGGCTCAAGGAGCGGGTCGCCAGCGTGCTGGAGATCGAGTCCGGTATCAACGACCCGATGGCCAT
This sequence comes from Cupriavidus sp. F041, assembly GCF_057814235.1. Lineage (NCBI taxonomy): Bacteria > Pseudomonadati > Pseudomonadota > Betaproteobacteria > Burkholderiales > Burkholderiaceae > Cupriavidus > Cupriavidus sp. F041. The sequence goes on along the minus strand of NZ_JBVASY010000002.1, from coordinate 2,993,670 downwards.
TTTCCTGACCCTGACGCTGATCGACTGGATCGCCGCGCCGGCCGGCCTGAGCCCCGGCGCGCTGGTGTGGCGCCTGCTGGTGCAGTTTGGGGTGGGCGGCTTGCTCGGGCTCGGGTTGGGCTACTGCCTGGCCAATGTGATGGAACGCATGCGCGTGGCCGAAGGCTTGCAGGCCATCCTGCTGTGCTCTGGCGGCGCCATGGTGTTCGCCATCGTGCAGACCGCGGGCGGCAGCGGCTTCCTGGCGGTCTACCTGACTGGCATCCTGGTGGGCAACCGTGACCGTGCGGTCAGCGCCGACACCATGCGGGCGATGGATGGCATGGCCTGGCTGTCGCAGTCCGCGATGTTCCTGCTGCTTGGCCTGCTGGTGGCGCCCCACCGGATCTGGGAAGTGGCGCTGCCGGCGGTGGCGGTGGCGGCCTTCCTCATGCTGGTGGCGCGCCCGGCGGCGGTCTGGCTGGCGCTGCTGCCGTTCCGTTTCAGCGCGCGCGAGAAGGGCTTCGTGGCGTGGATGGGCTTGCGCGGGGCCGTGCCCATCGTGCTGGCGCTGTTCCCGATGCTGCAGGGCATGCCGGACTCCGGGCTGCTGTTTCGCATTGCGTTTGCGGTGGTGCTGGCCAGCCTGCTGCTGCAGGGCACCACCGTGCCGCTGGCGGCACGGCTGGCGCGTGTGCTGCGGCCCGCCTATCCCGAGCCGCTGGCCCGCGCGCGCCTGCAGGGCACCCATGGGCCGGCGCTGGAGGTGATGCAGTTCAGGGTCGGGGCGGATTCCCCCACCGAGAACCTGCGCGCCGACCAGCTTGAGTTGCCGCCGCGCTGCCGGTTGCTGACGGTGGTGCGCGACAAGGCCCTGGTAGCACCCGAGCAGACCATGCTGGCGGCCGGCGACGTGGTCTCCATCCTGGCGCCTGCCACCAGCGTGCCGATGCTGGCGCTGCTGTTCCATCGGCCCGGGCCGGCGCCGGGCTGGGGCAAGGCAAGCCATGATTTCCTCTTGTCCGGGGACGCCATGCTGCGGGATGTGGCGGGGCTTTACGGTACGCGGGAGCTGAGCGCCGACGAAGCCGCCCGGACGCTGGAAGCTGCCATGCAGAAGGCATTTGCGTCGCCGCCGGTGGAGGGCGACGCGGTGGAGATCGCTGGATTGAAGCTGACGGTGACGCGCATGGACGGGCCACGCATCATCCAGGTGGGCTTGCTGCTGCCGCGCGCGGAGTCCGGCGCGACCAGTCCGGAGGTGTCCTGACGGCTGGCGGGGACGCCCGGAACAGGAATGAAAAACGGCCCGCGCGGGCCGTTTTTCATTCAAGGGGCGGCGTTTTGCCCAGGCGGATCAATCGACCTTGGCGCCTGACACTTTGACGATCTGCGCATATTTCTTCAACTCACGCTGCACCAGCGCCCCGAACTGCTCGGGCGTGGTCGGCGCCGGCTGGGCGCCGATCCGGGCCAGCCTGGCCTTCATGTCATCGGTCTTGAGGATGGCCACGATCTCGTGGTTGAGACGGTCGACGATCTCCTTCGGCGTATTGGCCGGAGCGAACACGCCGAACCACGTGGAGATGTCAAAGCCCTCCAGCCCCAAGCCCTTGCCAGCCTCGGCAATGGTCGGCAGCTCGGGGAAGGCGGCGGCACGCGTGGCGGTGGTGACGGCAAACGCCTTGAGCTTGCCGGCCTTGATATTGGCCGAGGCCGAGGCGAGGTTGTCGAAGATCATGTCGGTCTGCCCGGACAACACCGACAACTGCGCGGGCGACGCGCCGTTATAGGGAATGTGAACCATGCTCACCCTGGCCAGGCTCTTGAACAACTCGCCCGACAGGTGGCCGGCGCTGCCGTTGCCGCCCGAGGCATAGTCCAGTTTGCCGGGGTTCTTGCGCGCGTACTCCACCAGCTCGCGCACATTGCTGATATGCAGCTCAGCGGCCTTGCCGGGATGCATGACCAGCACGTTGGGCACGTCGGCCACCAGCGTGATCGGGCTGAAATCCTTCACCGGGTCGTAAGGCATCTTGGCGAACAACGTCGGGTTGATGGCGTGGGTGGCTACCGCGCCCATCACGATGGTGTAGCCGTCCGCGGGCTGCTTGGCCACATAGTCGGCGCCGATATTGCCGCCGGCGCCGGGGCGGTTTTCCACCACGACGGGCTGGCCAAGGCTGTCCTTGAGTTTGTCGCCGATGGCGCGCGCCACGGTGTCGAGCGGGCCGCCGGCCGGGTAGGGCACCACGAACTTGAGGGGCTTGGCCGGGTAGGCGGCCGCGGCGGCGGCTGGCGCCGCGCCGATGGCGCCAAGGATGCCAATGGCGGGCAGGGCTGCGGCGAACAGCGCCGCGGCAAGTTTTTGCTTGAACATGGGGATGCGTCGGTAGGGATTGGGAATCTGGGCGCGCCAGGCGGCTTGGGCCTGGCGGCTGTTTATCTCGTTTGCAAGCCGGCGGGGCTTACTTCATGCCGATGCCGCGCGCCATCATCACCGCGCACAGCGGCAGCAGGATCAGCAGGTGGGCCTCGATCATGACCCAGCGCCGGGCGGATTTCAGTTCGGCCGGCATCGGCACGAAGTCCGGCAGGCTGCGCGCCTGACGGCGCCAGCGCTGGATGGCGAAGGTGGGCGGCAGCGAGCACAGCGCAATCACCACGAACACAGTGATCTTGGCGTGGAACCACGGGTTGTGCAGGTAGAACTGCATGCCCTTGGCGCCGTAGAACAGCCGCAGCAGGCCGGTCGCCAGCACCGCCATGGCGGACAGGAAGTAAATCAGGTCGTAGACCGAGAGCCGCCTGAGCGTGGCCGGGGTCATGCCGGGCCGCAGCACGACCGCCTCGGCGGTCATCAGGGCGATCAGCAGGAAGATGAAAGTAAAGTGCAGGAAGGCCAGCAGGGCGTCGGTCAGCATCCAAACTCCTCTCTTGGTGGGGCACGCGCCGGACGCCGGCGCGCGCAGGGTAAGGTTCTCTGCTTGTTTCGCTACGGCTACTGCAACTTTCCGCCCGCGCTGCCGGGAGCGGCGCAGGCGGCCAATGCCCGACTTACAGCACGCCCTTGGCGCGCAGCGCGGCAATCTGCTCCGCCGTATAGCCCAGCATGTCGCCAAGCACGGCATCGGTGTGCTCGCCCAGCAGCGGCGGGTGCCGCACGGCTTCGGGCGGCGTCGCGCTCATCTTGATCGGGCTGCCCACCAGCTTGACTTCGCCGGCGCTGGGGTGCGGCAGGTCCACGCGCAGGCCGCGCGCCTTGACCTGGGCATCGTCGAACACATCGTCCAAGGTGTTGATCGGGCCGCAGGGGACGCCGGCGGCTTCCAGGTCGAGGATCCACTGGTCGCGGGTGCGCGGTCTGACCATCTCGGCGATGAGCGGCACCAGCACGTCGCGGTGTGCCACGCGCTGCGGGTTGGTGGCGAAGCGCAGGTCGTCGGCGAGCTCGGGGTGCCCGCCGGCAGCGACGAACTTGCGGAACTGGCCGTCATTGCCCACCGCCACGATGATCCAGCCATCGGCGGCCTGGAAGGTCTGGTAGGGGACGATGTTGGGGTGCGCGTTGCCCCAGCGCTTGGGCGCCACGCCGCTGGCCAGGTAATTGGTGTTCATGTTGGCCAGCATGGCTACCTGCACGTCGAGCAGGGCCATGTCGATGTACTGGCCTTCGCCGGTGCGCTCGCGGTGGGCCAGCGCGGCCAGCACGGCGATGGTGGCGTACTGGCCGGTCATCAGGTCGGAGATGGCCACGCCGGCCTTCTGCGGGCCGCCGCCGGGCAGGTCGTCGCGCTCGCCGGTCAGGCTCATGAAGCCGCCCATGCCCTGGATGATGAAGTCGTAACCGGGGCGGGCCGCGTAGGGACCGGTCTGGCCGAAGCCCGTCACCGAGCAATAGATCAGGTCCGGCTTGATCGCCTTGAGCGAGTCGTAGTCCAGGCCGTACTTCTTCAGTTGGCCGACCTTATAGTTTTCCAGCACCACATCGCTCTGGGCGGCCAGCGCGCGCACCAGTTCCTGGCCTTCGGGCGTGCTGATGTCGCAGGTGACTGAGCGCTTGTTGCGGTTGGCGGCCAGGTAGTAGGCGGCTTCCGCGGTATCGCGGCCCGCGCCGTCCTGCAGCCAGGGCGGGCCCCAGGTGCGGGTGTCGTCGCCGGCGCCGGGGCGCTCGATCTTGATCACGTCGGCCCCGAAGTCGGCTAGGTTCTGGGCGCACCAGGGCCCGGCGAGAACACGGGTCAGGTCGAGGACGCGGAGGTGGCTTAAAGCTCCCATGGGGTGTGATGCGAATCCGGCAAGAGTGGCAAAGGGAAGGCCGGGCGGCCCCGCCGTCTGTCTGGGCGGCGGCTTGCGGGGCAGTCGGGGCAGGCATGAAACCGGCCCGGGGGCGTCCGGCAGGGACAGCCAGCACTTTACCACCGGCACGCCGCCGGGAGCACATCGCGCCATGCGGGGAGTGTGCCGGGACGGGGCGCCGCGGGCCGCGCGCGACGAATCCCCGGCGGGCTGCCGCGCGGCGGGGCTTCCCCGTATAATCAATGGTTTGCAAATCCTCCATCTTGACCGACAGCGCCCTGCCACGCCGCCGGACGCCCTGCCCAGAACATGAAAGTCTCCGACATCCGCAGCAAGTTCCTGCAGTACTTCGAATCGAAGGGCCATACCGTGGTCCGCTCGTCCAGCCTGGTGCCGGGGAACGATCCGACGTTGCTGTTCACCAATTCCGGCATGGTGCAGTTCAAGGACGTGTTCCTGGGCACCGACAAGCGCCCCTACACCCGCGCGACCTCGTCGCAGCGTTCGGTGCGCGCCGGCGGCAAGCACAACGACCTGGAGAACGTGGGTTACACCGCGCGTCACCACACCTTCTTTGAGATGCTCGGCAACTTCTCGTTTGGCGACTATTTCAAGCGCGAGGCCATCCAGTACGCGTGGGAGCTGCTGACCAAGGTCTACCAGCTGCCGGCCGAGAAGCTGTGGGTCACGGTGTACGCGGAAGACGACGAAGCCTACGACATCTGGGCCAAGGAAGTCGGCGTGCCGGCGGAGCGCATCGTGCGCATCGGCGACAACAAGGGCGCGCGCTACGCCTCGGACAACTTCTGGCAGATGGCAGACACCGGCCCCTGCGGCCCCTGCTCGGAAATCTTCTACGACCATGGTCCGGAAGTGTGGGGCGGCCCCCCGGGATCGCCGGAGGAAGACGGCGACCGCTACATCGAGATCTGGAACCTGGTGTTCATGCAGTTCAACCGGGACGAGCAAGGCAATATGCCGCGCCTGCCCAAGCCCTGCGTCGACACTGGCATGGGCCTGGAGCGTATCGCCGCGGTGCTGCAGCACGTGCACAGCAACTACGAGATCGACCTGTTCCAGGCGCTGATCAAGGGTGCCGCGCGCGAGACCCATACCGACAACCTCAACCAGAACTCGCTCAAGGTCATCGCCGACCACATCCGTGCCTGCGCCTTCCTGATCGTCGACGGCGTGATCCCCGGCAATGAAGGCCGCGGCTACGTGCTGCGCCGTATCATCCGCCGCGCCATCCGCCACGGCTACAAGCTGGGCCAGAAGACGCCGTTCTTCCACAAGCTGGTGGCCGACCTGGTGGCGCAGATGGGCGAAGCCTATCCGGAGCTGGCCGAGGCCGAATCGCGTGTGGTGGAAGTGCTCAAGGCCGAGGAAGAGCGCTTCTTCGAGACCATCGAGAACGGCATGTCCATCCTCGATGCCGCACTGGCCGATATCAAGCTCAAGGGCGGCAAGGTGCTCGACGGCGAACTCGCCTTCAAGCTGCACGATACCTTTGGCTTCCCGCTGGACCTGACGCAGGACGTGTGCCGTGAGCAGGAACTGACGGTGGACGAAGCCGCCTTCGACGCGGCCATGAACCGCCAGCGCGAGCAGGCCCGTGCGGCCGGCAAATTCAAGATGGCGGCCGGCCTGGAGTACAAGGGCGACAAGACCACCTTCCACGGCTACGAGAAGCTGGGCGTGGACGGCGCGAAGATCACCGCGCTGTATGTGGATGGCGCCGCCGTGGACACCATGCAGCCCGGCCAGACCGGCGTGGTGGTGCTCGACAACACGCCGTTCTACGCCGAGTCCGGCGGCCAGGCCGGCGACCAGGGCGAACTGAAGAGCGGCGATGCCGTCTTCACCGTGGCCGACACCACCAAGGTGCAGGCCGACGTGTTCGGCCACCAGGGCACCCTGGCGGGCGGCGCGCTCAAGGTGGGCGACAGCGTCACCGCGCAGGTCGACGCGCAGCGCCGCGCGCGCACCGTGCGCAACCACTCGGCCACCCACCTGATGCACAAGGCCTTGCGTGAAGTGCTGGGCAGCCACGTGCAGCAGAAGGGCTCGCTGGTCGATGCCGACAAGACCCGCTTCGACTTCTCGCACAACGCCGCGATGACCGACGAGCAGATCCGCCGCGTGGAGGAAATCGTCAACGCCGAGATCCTGCAGAACGCGGCCACCGGCGCCGAAGTCATGCCCTTCGACGACGCTGTCAAGAGCGGCGCCATGGCGCTGTTCGGCGAGAAGTACGCCGACGACGTGCGGGTGCTGTCGATCGGCAGCTCCAAGGAACTGTGCGGCGGCACCCACGTGACCCGCACCGGCGATATCGGCGTGTTCAAAATCGTGATGGAAGGCGGCGTGGCGGCGGGTATCCGCCGCGTCGAAGCCATCACCGGCGACAACGCGCTGCACTACCTGCAAGCGCTCGACGCCAAGCTGAACGAAGCCGCCGCCGCGCTCAAGGCGCAACCGTCCGAACTGGTGCCGCGTATCGGCCAGGTGCAGGAACAGGTGCGCGCGCTGGAGAAGGAGCTGGAACGCCTCAAGAGCAAGCTGGCCGCCTCGCAGGGCGACGAGCTGGCGGCGCAGGCCATCGACGTCAAGGGCATCAAGGTGCTGGCAGCCCAGCTCGACGGTGCCGACGTCAAGACGCTGCGCGAGACCATGGACAAGCTCAAGGACAAGCTGGGCACCGCGGCCATCGTGCTGGGCGCCGTGGCCGACGGCAAGGTCAGCCTGATCGCCGGCGTTACGGCCGATGCCACCGCCAGGGTCAAGGCCGGCGAGCTGGTCAATTTTGTCGCGCAGCAGGTCGGCGGCAAGGGCGGCGGCCGTCCGGACATGGCACAGGCCGGCGGCACGGAGCCGGCAAATCTGCCCAAGGCGCTGGCTGGCGTCGGCGAGTGGGTGGCGGGCAAGGTTTGAGGCAACGCTGAGGCTTGAAACGAAGCCGACTGGCTGGGCCAAAAGCATCTGCCATGACGACGGCTGTCTCTCCCTCTCCCCTCGGGGGGAGGGGAGCAAACCGGCAGGAGTCTGAATCCCCCGCAGCATCGAAAAGGCGCCCCCGGCGCCTTTTTTCACGCCGACTCGCGGCTCAGCTTCCCCACCAGCGTCAGGATGTCGATCGGCAGCGGAAACACGATCGTCGAACTCTTGTCCCCCGCGATCTGCGTCAGCGTCTGCAGGTAGCGCAACTGCATTGCCTGCGGCTCCCTCGCTAACATCTGCGCCGCCTCGAGCAGCTTCACCGAAGCCTGCAATTCCCCCTCGGCATGAATCACCTTGGCGCGCCGTTCGCGCTCGGCCTCGGCCTGGCGCGCGATGGCGCGGATCATGGATTCGTTGAGGTCGACGTGCTTGATCTCCACGTTGGACACCTTGATGCCCCAGCTATCCGTCTGGGCATCCAGCGCTTTCTGGATATCGATATTGAGCTGCTCGCGCTCGGCCAGCATCTCGTCGAGTTCGTGCTTGCCCAGCACCGAGCGCAGCGTGGTCTGCGCCAGCTGGCTGGTGGCTTCGAGGAAGTTCGCTACCTGGATGATGGCGCGCTCCGGGTCGATCACGCGGAAGTACACCACCGCATTCACCTTGACCGACACGTTGTCGCGCGAGATCACGTCCTGCGGCGGCACGTCCATCACCACCGTGCGCAAGTCCACGCGCACCATCTGCTGCACCGCCGGGATCAGGATCACCAGCCCCGGCCCCTTGACCTTCCAGAAGCGCCCCAGCATGAACACCACGCCGCGCTCGTACTCGCGCAGGACGCGGATGGACGAAACGATCAGCAGGGCTATCAGGAAGACCAGACCGCCTGCGCTGAATCCGAATGCCATGATCATGCTCCTTGGGTGGATGATTGAATCGGGGCCGCGTCCGTGGCGCGGACCTCGAGCTGCAGCCCGTGGCGCCCGATGACCAGCACGTGCTGGCCACGCGCCAGCGGCATGGCGCTGTGCACCTGCCAGCGTTCGCCGCGTACTTCGGCCCAGCCGTCGTCCCAGAGATCTTCGAGCACCACGCCGGGCGTACCGATCAGGGCATCGCCGCCGCTGATCGCAGGCATGCGGCGCGCGCGCCAGAGCAGCGTCCAGACCGCGAACAGGAACAGCGCGCTGGCCAGCGCCAGACTGCCGATCAGCCACAGCGGGATGCCGAAGCCGGGCACGTCGGTGTCGATCAGCATCACCGCACCGAAGATGAAGGCGATGATGCCGCCCACGCCCAGTGCGCCAAAGGTCGGCAGGTACAACTCGGCCACCATGCAGCCGATGCCCAGTGCAATCAGCCCCAGCCCCGCGTAACTGACCGGCAGCATATGCAGCGCGAACAGCGCCAGCAGCAGGCAGATCGCGCCGCCTACGCCGGGCACCACCATGCCCGGCGTGGAAAACTCGAAGATCAGGCCGTAGATGCCGGCCATCATCAGGATCAGCGCCACGCTGGGATCCGTGATGACCCCCAGGAAGTTGTCGCGCCAGTCCGGTTCCAGCACCTGCACCGGTGCCTGCGCGGTGCGCAGCACGCGCTCCGCACCGGCCGCCTGGATGCGGCGCCCGTCCACGGCGCGCAGCAGGGCGGGCAGGTCGGGTGCGATCAGATCGGCCACATGCTGCGTCACGGCTTCATTCGCCGACAGGCTGACCGCCTCGCGGACCGCGCGCTCGCCCCACTCGGCGTTGCGCCCGCGCAGTTGCGCCAGGCCGCGGATATAGGCCGAGGCGTCATGCATCTGCTTGCGCTCCATGACGTCTTGCGGCGGCGCGCTCGCGGGGGCAGAGGCCGGTGCGGTTTCCGGCTTTTGCGGCCCGCCGATGCCGATCTGCACCGGGCTGGCGGCGCCAAGGTTGGTGCCCGGCGCCATCGCCGCGATATGGCTGGCGTAGAGGATGTAGGTGCCGGCGCTGGCCGCGCGCGCGCCGCCCGGATAGACATAGCTTGCCACCGGTATCGGCGAGGCCAGGATGGCCTGGATGATCTCGCGCATCGACAGGTCCAGCCCGCCCGGCGTGTCCATCTCCAGCACGATCAACTGGGCGCCCGCCTCGCGCGCGCGCGTCATGCCGCGCAGGATGAAGCTGGCGCTGGCCGGGCCGACCGCGCCTTTCAGGGCGATCACGACGACGGGCGCCGTGGCGTTGGCGGCGCTGGCTGCCGTGGGGGCGGTCGTGGACGCCGGCGCAGAGGCGCTTGCCTGCGCATTGGCTGGCGCTGCTGGCGCGGCTGGCGCGGCCACCGCCGCGGCCACGGCTAGCAAGAGGCCGGCGGCAAGCCATCGAAAGAGCATCTGGGCATGCTTCATGGCAGTGACGCCGGCACGAGGGGTGCAAACGCGGCGCCACTTCCAGTGTAGGCGACCGGGCACATCTTGCCGGTACGCGCCAGCCGCGGCGTGGGGCGAATGGACTCAGGCCGCCGCGGCGAGGCCAGGCTTCGATGCGCGGAACGTGTCGGCCAGCGCACCCAGCGCGGTGCTGGCCATCGCCGGATGCCAGGCCAGCAGCGTGCAGACCTGGCCGGCCGGGCCGAGGCCGTGGATGCTGATCTTGGGCAGGTCGCGGTACAGGCCAAGTACCGAACGCGGCACAATGGCCACGCCGATGCCGGCGGCGGCGCAGGCAATGATGGCGTGGTAGGAGCCGAGCTCCAGCACCCGGCGCGGCAGGCTGTCGCTGGCGCCAAACCAGGCTTCCAGCCGCGCGCGGTAGTTGCAGCCGGATTCGAAGGCCAGCATGGTGCGGGTTTCCAGGTCGGCGGCGCCGTGGATGGGCGCGTGGCGCTCGTGCGCGACCAGGACCAGTTCCTCCTGGTACGCGGGCAGCCACGCCAGCGCGGGGTCATCCAGGGGCTCGGCCACGAAGGCGCAGTCCACCTCGAAGCGCGCCAGCGCCTGCATGGCCTGGCGCGTGGTGCAGGTCACCAGTTCGAGCTGCACATCCGGCCAGGCCTGGTGATAGGCAGCCAGCATGGCGGGCAGGCGGCTGGCCGCCGTGCTTTCCATGGAGGCGATGCGCAGGCGGCCTTGCGGCTTGGCTGGCAGCACAGCCTGGCGCGCTTCTTCGGCCAGGTCCAGCACGCGCCGGGCGTAGTCGGACAAGGTTTTTCCGGCGGGCGTCAGCACCATGCGCTTGCCGTCGCGCAGGAACAGCTCGACGCCGAGCGAGCTTTCCAGTTGCCGGATGCGGGTGGTGACGTTGGATTGCACGCGGTGCAGGCGGGCGGCGGCGCGCGTGACGCCGCCTTCCTCGACGACGGCGCGGAAGATCTCCAGGGAGGCCAGGTCCATTGCGATCTCCATTAACAGGTAGGCGGAAGCGGGTGGTGGCGGGTGGTAGCGGCAGGTTGCCGCATGCGCGGCGGAAATCATCTTGAATGAAGATGATTGTGTTCTCAATTATTCATTTTTTGGTTTGCCGATCCGAGCGTAGCATGCTGCCATGAACTCGACACTCTCGATTGCCCGCCACCGGGCGCGCGCGTAGATGGGCAGCGCCGGCCGCCAGCTTGGCAGCGCCATTGCGCCGGTTAGTACGCAGCCCGGGGTCTGGGCCGTGGCGCTGGCGGGCCTGGCGGCGCTGGGCGTGGCCATGGGCATCGGCCGCTTTGCCTTTACGCCGCTGCTGCCCATGATGCTGCACGACGGCAGCGTCACGCTGGGCGAGGGCGGCTGGCTGGCCACGCTGAACTACCTGGGATACTTCGCCGGCGCTGCGGCCTGCCTGTTCATGCGTCCCGATCCGGCGCGCATGGTCCGCTGCGGGCTGGTTGCCACCGTGCTGCTGACGCTCGGCATGGCCGCCCCCGGCGGCATGGCGGCCTGGGGGCTGTGGCGCGCCGCGGCCGGCGTGGCCAGCGCGCTGGTCATGGTGTACGGCTCGGCCTGGTGCATGCACCGGCTGGCCGAACTGGGCAGGGCACCGCTGGGCGGCGTGATCTTTTGCGGGCCGGGGATCGGTATTGTCTTTACCGGTGTCTCGGCCTTCGCCATGGTGAGTGCCGGCTGGCGAGCCAACTGGGGCTGGCTGGCCTTCGGCGTGCTCGCGGTGCTGCTGGTTGGTGCGACCTGGCATATCTTCACGCCGGCGCCGCGCGGCGCGCACGCCGCCGGCCCGGCCGCGCTGGCGCAACCGGCGCCGCGGCTGAACCGCGAGACCTGGCTGCTTACGCTAGCCTATGGCCTGGCCGGATTCGGCTACATCATTACCGCCACCTTCCTGCCTGTGATCGCGCGCCAGGCCATGCCGGGCTCGCTCTGGGCCGACCTGTTCTGGCCCATCTTCGGCGTGGGCGTGATCATCGGCGCCTTCGTGGCCTCGCGCGTCAGCACGGAGCGCGACAATCGCCGGCTGCTGGCCTTTACCTACGCCCTGCAGGCGATCGGCGTGGCCATTGCGGTGGTCTGGCCGACGGTGGCCGGTTTCGCGCTCAGCAGCATGCTGGCGGGGCTGCCTTTCAACGCACTGGTGTCGTTCGCCATGCGCGAGGCACGGCGGCTGTGGGGCGCGCAGGCGCAGCGCCTGATGGGCCTGATGACCGCCAGCTATGGCCTCGGCCAGATCGTCGGGCCGCCGCTGGCCACGGCCCTGGTGGCACGCAGCGGCGGCTTCGCGGCTTCGCTGTGCTGCGCGGTCGCGGCCCTGCTGCTGGGGGGCGTGATCTTCGCCTGGATGAGCCGGACGGAGTCCACCCCCGGCCGCGGCGTGAGGGCGGGGCAGGGCCGTCGCGGGACGCCCTGACGCCGCACCTGGCTTGCGCTACAGTATCGCCTTCGCCGTCCACGGCGCCGGTTGGCAGAACCGGCGCGCGCAGCGCGGCGCAGGAGACCGTCCATGTCCTTTGCCTTGCAGCCCGCCCGTGCCGCGGGCGCCACCCAGCCTGCCACGCAGGCCGAACTGCGCATGCGCGCCGACCTGGCCGCGGCTTACCGCCTGTGCGCCCTGCAGGGCTGGGATGACCTGATCTACACGCATATCTCGGCCGCCGTGCCTGGCGAGCCCGGTCACTTCCTGATCAATCCCTTCGGTTTTGCCTTCGATGAGATCCGCGCGAGCGACCTGGTCAAGATCAACGGGCGCGGCGAGGTGGTGGGCGAAAGCGCGCATCCCGTCAATGTCACCGGCTTCGCGCTGCACGGCGCGGTGCATGCCGCGCGCCCGGATGCGGTGTGCGTGATGCATCTGCACAACAGCGCCGGCGTGTCGGTATCGGCCCAGGCCTGCGGCCTGCTGGCGCTGTCGCAACATGCCATGCGTTTCTATGGCCGCCTGGCCTACCACGACTACGAGGGGCTGGCTTTCACGCCCGCCGAGGGCGCGCGGCTGACCGCGTCGCTGGGCCAGCATCCCGCCATGCTGCTGCGCAACCACGGCACGCTGACGGTGGGCCGGACCGTGGCCGAGGCTTATGTGCTGATGGCGACTCTCATCAAGGCGTGCGAGATCCAGCTTGGCGCGCAGGCCGGCGGACAGGTCGTGCAGCCGCCGCACGCGCTGGCGCAACGGGCTTCCGAGCAGCTTCACGACGGCGGCGCCGTCGAAGGCGCGCTGGAATGGCCATCGTTGTTGCGCAAACTGGATAGAATCGATGGTTCGTACCGCGATTGACGGACCCGGGCCTGTCGCTCGGGATGCGCGTCCACCCCGCGTCCCCAGGCCCGGCAATATAACCAGACAACAGGAACCAAACCATGCCGACTTACCATGTAGAACTCTTCGAAGGCCGCACCATCGAGCAAAAGCGCAAGCTGGTCGAGGAAGTCACCCGCGTTACCTGCGAAACGCTCGGCTGCTCGGCCTCGGCCGTGGATATCATCATTACCGACATCAAGCGCGAGAATTGGGCCACCGGCGGGGAACTGTGGGCTGACAAAAAATAGGCCACGCCAGGCCACGGCAAGCCAGACCGGAGCCAGCTTCAAACCAGCCAGCCGCCAGGCCAAAGGCCACAAGCCCCAACGCCGGCGGCTCGCGCCTCGCCACCCGCCACGGATTCCCCCCATGCAGCATTTCGCCTCCGACAACTACGCCGGCTTCTGTCCGGAATCGCTCAAGTATTTCCTCGAAGCCAACGGCAGCGGCCACGAACAGGCCTACGGCGACGATTCGTGGACGCAGAAAGTCTGCGACCGCATTCGCGACCTGTTCCAGACCGACTGCGAGGTGTTCTTCGTCTTCAACGGCACCGCGGCGAATTCGCTGGCGCTGTCGGCGCTGTGCCAGTCGTACCATTCAGTGATTTGCCACGAGCTGGCGCACATCGAGACCGACGAGTGCGGCGGTCCGGAGTTTTTCTCCAACGGCTCCAAGCTGCTGACCGCGCCGGGCGTCAACGGCAAGCTCACGCCTGACGCGATCGAAGCGTTGGTCACGCGCCGCTCCGATATCCACTATCCCAAGCCCAAGGTGGTGTCGCTGACGCAGTCGACCGAGGTTGGCACGGTGTACACGGTGGAGGAGATTCGCGCCATCGCCGCCATCGCCAAGCGCCGCCAGTTGCGCGTGCATATGGATGGCGCGCGCTTTGCCAACGCCGTGGCTTCGCTCGGGGTGCATCCGTCGGAGATCACCTGGCGCGCGGGTGTCGACGTGCTGTGCTTCGGCGGCACCAAGAACGGCCTGCCGGTGGGCGAGGCGGTGGTCTTCTTCGACCGCAAGCTGGCCGAGGATTTCGCCTACCGCGTCAAGCAGGCGGGGCAGCTGGCCTCCAAGATGCGCTTTATCTCGGCGCCGTGGCTGGGCTTGCTGGAGAACGACGTGTGGCTGGGCAACGCCCGCCACGCCAACGCCATGGCGCAGTTGCTGCACCAGCGTATCGCCGGCATTCCCGGCGTGCGCATCATGTTCCCGACCGAGTCCAACGCGGTCTTTGCCGAGTTGCCGATTCCCGCGATCGAGGCCCTGCGTGCCAAGGGCTGGCGCTTCTACACCTTTATCGGTGCCGGCGGCTGCCGCTTCATGTGCTCGTGGGACCTGCAGCCCGAGACCGTCGAGGCGCTGGCGGCCGATATGCGCATTGCCTGCGGCGCCTGAACGCGCCCACCATAACAAGACCACATAAAGGAGCCCCCGCATGTCCGTCTACCGATACTGTCCGCAATGCGGCTCGCCGCTGGAATTGCTGCCGCACTCCGGCCGCGAGCGCGATGCCTGCATCCAGCCAGAGTGCGGCTTTGTCCACTGGAACAATCCGCTGCCGGTGCTGGCCGCGGTGGTGGAATACGAAGGCAAGCTGCTGCTGGCGCGCAACGCCGCCTGGCCGGAGAAAATGTTCGCGCTGGTGACCGGTTTCCTGGAGCGCGACGAAACGCCGGAGCAGGGCGTGGCGCGCGAGCTGAAGGAGGAAACCAACCTCGACGCGCAATCGGTATCGCTGATCGGCGTCTACGAGTTCATGCGCAAGAACGAGCTGATCATTGCCTACCATGTGCAGGCGAGCGGCGAGATCGCGCTGTCGGAGGAGCTCGCCGACTACAAGCTGGTGGCGCCCGAGGACATGCGGATCTGGTCGGCGGGCACGGGCTTCGCGGTGGCGGACTGGCTGGCCTCGCGCGGGCATCCGGTGCGTTTCTTCGATCGCCAGACCGGCGAGGACATTCCCGATCCGCGCCGGCGCGATGGCTTGGGAGTGCCGGGCATTTCGCTACAATACCGGTCATAGACATCGATAGAGGCAGGCATGGCTGCCGTGGCCACGACGGCCATGACAGGCCCTGAAAGCCCTGAACCAAGGAAGAGAGGAATGGAGTTCCAGAAAGAAGTGGATGCGCGGGGCCTGAACTGCCCGCTGCCGATCCTGCGTACCAAGAAGGCGCTGGCCGACATGGCCAGCGGCGACGTGCTCAAGGTGCTTGCCACCGACCCCGGCGCCACGCGCGATTTCCAGGCCTTTGCCAAGCAGACCGGCAATGAATTGCTGTCGCACCAGGAAGTCGACAAGGTGTTTGTGTTCTACATGCGCCGGCGCTAAATCCGGCTCAGTGCCGCCGCACCATGAAAAAAGCCGCGGAAACGCGGCTTTTTTCATGCGGCAAGGCCAGCCGCGCTTCAGATGTTGTCGGTGCGTGCGCTCAGGTAGGCGCCGAACTCGTCCATGACTTCCGGGTGCTTGAGTGCAAACTCCACGGTAGCCTTCAGGTAGCCCAGCTTGCTGCCGCAATCGTAGCGAACGCCCTTGTAGCGGTAGGCCAGCACCTGCTCCTGGCTGAGCAGGGACTGGATCGCATCGGTGAGCTGGAACTCGCCGCCGGCGCCCGGCTTGAGATTGCGGATATGGTCGAAGATGCGCGGCGTGAGGATGTAGCGGCCCACCACGCCAAGGTTGGACGGTGCGTTCTCGGGCGCGGGCTTCTCGACGATGTCGGATACCTTGATCACGCCTTCGTCCCATTCGCGGCCGGCGACCACGCCATAGGAGCGGCTCTGCTCCGGCGCGATCTCTTCCACGCCCAGCACCGAGCAGTTGTAGTGGCCGTACAGGTCCACCATCTGCTTCATCACCGGGGGCTCGCCATCCAGCAAGTCATCGGCCAGCATCACGGCGAACGGTGCGTCGCCCACCAGCTTTTCCGCGCACAGCACGGCGTGGCCAAGGCCGAGGGCCTCGGGCTGGCGCACGTAGAAACACTCCACGTGCGACGGCTTGATCGAGCGCACCAGGGTGAGCAGGGCCTGCTTGTTCTTGGCCTCCAGTTCCGCCTCGAGCTCGTAGGCCTTGTCGAAATGATCCTCAATGGCGCGCTTGGAGCGGCCGGTCACGAAGATCATCTCGGTGATGCCTGCGGCCATGGCTTCTTCCACGGCGTACTGAATCAGCGGCTTGTCGACCACGGGCAGCATTTCCTTCGGGCTTGCCTTGGTAGCCGGCAAAAAACGAGTGCCGAGACCGGCTACCGGGAAGACAGCCTTGGTGACACGGGTTTCCATATCAGGTTTCCTTATCATTTCGGTGTACACAACCCTGCTGGGAACGCAAAGCTCATGCCGGCAAGCGCTGAATTTGATCTTGCAGCTTGACCAGCGTCTGTTCGAAATCCGACAGACGCTGGGTTTCTTGCGCGACAACGGTGGGAGGCGCCTTGGCGACGAAGCTTTCATTGGAGAGCTTGCCGCGGCATTTCCCGATTTCGGCGCTGATGCGCTCTATTTCCTTGCCCAGCCGCACGCGTTCGGCGGCCACGTCGATTTCGATCTTCAGCAGCAGGTGGTTCCCGCCGACGATCGCTACCGGTGCGCCGGCACCTTCGGCCATCAGGGCATTCTGGTCTTCGAATACCTTGACCTCGGAGAGTTTCGCCAGCGCCTGCACATAGGCCTGGGCCGACGTCAGGAAGGCGCTGTCGCCCTCCGCGTACAGCGGGATGCGCTGTGCCGGCGAGATATTCATCTCGCCGCGCAGGTTGCGGCAGGCATCGACCACGGCCTTGAGCTGCGCGGTCCACTGCTCGGCGGCTTCGTCGATCTTGGCCATGGCCGGCAGCGGGTAGGCTTGCAGCGCCAGCGTCTCGCTGCCGTCGCCCTTGGCGCGGCCGGCAAGCGGCGCCACCTTCTGCCACAGCTCTTCGGTGATGAAGGGGATGATCGGGTGGGCCAGGCGCAGCACCGTTTCCAGCACGCGCAACAGCGTGCGGCGGGTGGCGCGCTGCTGCGCGGGCGTGCCGTTCTGGATCTGCACCTTGGCCAGTTCCAGGTACCAGTCGCAGTATTCGTCCCAGACGAATTTGTAGATGGCGCTGGCGATGTTGTCGAAGCGGTACTCGGCGAAGCCTTTTTCCACCTCGGCCTCGACACGCTGCAGCAGCGACACGATCCAGCGGTCCGGCTGCGAGAAGTGCAGGTAGCCGTCGGGGCCGCAGTCATTGCTGCACGGGCCCATGCCGCAGTCGTGCCCTTCGGTGTTCATCAGCACGAAGCGCGTGGCATTCCACAGCTTGTTGCAGAAGTTGCGATAGCCTTCGCAGCGGCCGGTGTCGAAGTTGACGTTGCGGCCCAGCGTGGCCAGCGAGGCAAAGGTGAAGCGCAGTGCATCCGCACCAAAGGCGGGAATGCCTTCGGGGAATTCCTTCTTGGTCTTCTTCTCGATCTTGGGCGCGTCCTTGGGACGGCGCAGGCCGGTGGTGCGCTTCTTGATCAGGGTGTCGAGGTCGATGCCGTCGATCAGGTCGACCGGGTCCAGGGTATTGCCCTCGGACTTGCTCATCTTCTTGCCTTCGAAATCCCGCACCAGGCCGTGCACATACACGGTGTGGAACGGCACCTTGCCGGTGAAGTGCTTGGTCATCATGACCATGCGCGCCACCCAGAAGAAGATGATGTCGTAGCCGGTAACAAGTGCCGACGACGGCAGAAAATGTTGCAACTCCGGCGTCTCGGCCGGCCAGCCGAGCGAGGAGAAGGGCACCAGGGCCGACGAGAACCAGGTGTCGAGCACATCGTCCTCGCGGCGTAGCGGGCCGGTGCTGCCGGCCGCGCGCGCCTGGGCCTGCGCCTCTTCCTCGGTGCGGGCGACGAAGCACTTGCCGGACTCGTCGTACCAGGCCGGGATCTGGTGGCCCCACCACAGCTGGCGCGAGATGCACCAGTCCTGGATGTTCTCCAGCCACTGGTTGTAAGTGCTGTTCCAGTTCTCCGGGATCAGCTTGATCTCGCCGCTCTGCACGGCATCCAGCGCGACTTCGGCAATCGAGCGGCCCGGGTTGAAGGTGCCTTCCGGCGCCGGCTTGCTCATGGCAACGAACCACTGGTCGGTCAGCATCGGC
Organism: Cupriavidus sp. F041; assembly: GCF_057814235.1. Classification (NCBI taxonomy): domain Bacteria; kingdom Pseudomonadati; phylum Pseudomonadota; class Betaproteobacteria; order Burkholderiales; family Burkholderiaceae; genus Cupriavidus; species Cupriavidus sp. F041. The sequence goes on along the minus strand of NZ_JBVASY010000002.1, from coordinate 2,975,624 downwards.
TCGATGGCACTGCCGGTGCGCTCGCTGCGCGGCGTCATCAGCTTGTGCTTCTTGACCTCGGCCAGCAGGCCTTCCGCCTCGAGGTCGGCGACGATGCGGGTGCGCGCTTCGAAGCGGTCCAGGCCAGCGTAGGCAGCGGGCGCATCGGCGACGATCTTTGCGTCCAGCGTCAGGATCGACAGCTGCGGCAGCTTGTGGCGCTGGCCCACGGCATAGTCGTTGAAATCGTGGGCGGGCGTTACCTTGACCACGCCGGTGCCGAATTCGCGGTCGACGTAATCGTCGGCGATCACCGGGATATCGCGGCCGGTCAGCGGCAGGCGCACCGACTTGCCGATCAGGTGGGCGTAGCGTTCGTCTTCCGGGTGCACCATCACCGCCACGTCGCCGAGCATGGTCTCCGGACGGGTGGTGGCCACGGTCAGGTGGGTCAGGCCGTGCACGGTATCGGGCTCGGCCAGCGGATAGCGGATGTGCCACATCGAGCCTTCTTCCTCGACGTTCTCCACTTCCAGGTCGGACACCGCGGTGCCCAGCACCGGATCCCAGTTGACCAGGCGCTTGCCGCGGTAGATCAGGCCCTGCTCATACAGGCGCACGAACACTTCCGTCACCGCCTGGGACATCTCAGGCGACATGGTGAAGTACTCGCGGCTCCAGTCGATCGAGGCGCCCATGCGGCGGACCTGGCGCGTGATGGTCGAGCCGGACTCTTCCTTCCAGGCCCATACCTTCTCGATGAATTTCTCGCGGCCAAGATCGTGGCGCGACACGCCCTGCGCTTCCAGCTGGCGTTCCACCACGATCTGGGTGGCGATGCCGGCGTGGTCCGTGCCGGGCACCCACAGCGTGTTGGCGCCGGTCATGCGGGCATGGCGGGCCAGCCCGTCCATGATGGTCTGGTTGAAGGCATGGCCCATGTGCAGCGTGCCGGTCACATTCGGCGGCGGCAGCTGGATGCAGAAGTCCGGGCGGTCCGGATCTAGGGTCGGCTGCGCGATGCCGCGCTTCTCCCACTCTGGGCCCCACTTGGCCTCAATGGCGGCGGGTTCGAAGCTCTTGGCAAGGGACTGGTCTTGGGCGGTCATGCTCGGATGTCGATGATTACGTCGGATTCTGCGGGCCAGGCGGGCAAGGGCAACGCGCCGGGAAAACGTCAAATTATAGGGGAGGCCGGTGGAGGGTGCGCGATTTCGGGCCGGGACCGGTGCGCCGGCAACGATTCGTGCCTTCCCTGGCGTGCCGCCCGGCCTTGCCGGAAGGGGATGGAAGGTGGGATGGCAGCGGGATTGTGCTGCTTTCGCATCATGGCGCCACGCGCGCCGAAGCGCCGCGGAGGCCGGCGGGTACCCCGGTATAATTCGGGGCACTCCACAAGGCCTCCCCGATGTCCGACCTGCTTGCCAATCTCAATGCCGAACAACTAGCCGCCGTCACTTTGCCTGACGAACCGGCGCTGATCCTGGCCGGGGCAGGCAGCGGCAAGACGCGCGTGCTGACCACCCGCATCGCATGGCTGATCCAGAACGGCCGGGTGTCCCCGGCGGGCTTGCTGGCGGTGACCTTCACCAACAAGGCTGCCAAGGAGATGATGACGCGGCTGACCTCGATGCTGCCCATCAATACGCGCGGCATGTGGATTGGCACCTTCCACGGCCTGTGCAACCGCATGCTGCGCGCGCATTTTCGCGACGCCGGCCTGCCGCAGACCTTCGCCATCCTCGACAGCCAGGACCAGCTCTCCGCGCTCAAGCGCCTGCTCAAGTCGCTCAACGTCGACGACGAGAAGTACCCGGCCAAGAACCTGCAGTACTTCATCAACAACGCCAAGGAGCAAGGCCTGCGCCCGGCCGACGTGGAGGCCAACGACGACTTCAACCGCCGCTTCGTCGATCTCTACGCCGCCTACGACGTACAGTGCCAGCGCGAAGGCGTGGTCGATTTCGCTGAACTGCTGCTGCGCTGCTACGAGCTGCTGCGCTACAACGACGCCATTCGCCAGCACTACCAGCATCGCTTCCGCCACGTGCTGGTGGACGAGTTCCAGGACACCAACGTGCTGCAATACCGGTGGCTCAAGATGCTGGCGGGCTTCGGCACGCAGAGCCCGGCCGCGGTGTTCGCCGTGGGCGACGACGACCAGAGCATCTACGCCTTCCGCGGCGCCAATGTCGGCAACATGCGGGACTTCGAGGATGAATTCCGCGTGCGCCACATGATCAAGCTGGAGCAGAACTACCGCTCGCACGGCCACATCCTGGATTCGGCCAACCACCTGATCGCCCACAACGCGCGGCGCCTGGGCAAGAACCTGCGTACCGATGCCGGTTACGGCGAGCCGGTGCGGGTGTTCCAGGCCGGCTCCGACGGCCAGGAAGCTTCCTGGCTGGTGGAAGAGATCCGCGACCTGATCGCGCAGGGCATGAGCCGCTCGGAGATTGCCATCCTCTACCGCAGCAATGCGCAGTCGCGGGTGATCGAGCATGCGCTGTTCTCGTCGGGCATCCCTTATCGCGTGTACGGCGGCCTGCGCTTCTTCGAGCGCGCCGAAGTCAAGCACGCGCTGGCTTACCTGCAACTGCTGGAGAACCCGCGCAATGACGCCGCCTTCGGCCGCGTGGTGAATTTCCCTGCGCGCGGCATCGGCGCGCGTTCGCTGGAATCGCTGCAGGATGCGGCGCGCCAATACGACTGCTCGCTCGCAGAGGCGGTAGCCTACGTGCCCGGCAAAGCCGGCAGCACGCTGGGCGCCTTTGTGCGGCTGATCGAGCAGATGCGTGCCGAGACGCGCCGCATGACGCTGCCGGAAACGGTGGAGTACGTGACCAACACCAGCGGCCTGATCAACTACTATCGCGGCGAGAAAGAAGGCCAGGACCGCATCGAGAACTTGCAGGAACTGGTGACGGCGGCGCAGGCGTTCGTGACGGAAGAGGGCTACGGGCTGGACGCGCTGGCCAGCGCGATCCCGGTCGGGCGCGAGGGCGCGCAGTTGCCGGCGCTGGCCGACGGCGACCAGGCCCAGCAGGTGCTCGATCCCGAAGCGCTGCCGGCCGTGATGACGCCGCTGGTGGCCTTCCTCACCCATGCTTCGCTGGAAGCCGGCGACAACCAGGCCCAGGCCGGCCAGGATGCGGTGCAGATGATGACGGTGCACGCCGCCAAGGGGCTGGAGTTCAACGCGGTCTTTATCACCGGGCTGGAAGAAGGCCTGTTCCCGCACGAGAACAGCGCCAAGGAATCCGACGGGCTGGAGGAAGAGCGCCGCCTGATGTACGTGGCGATCACGCGCGCGCGCGAACGGCTCTACCTCTCGTTCGCGCAAAGCCGCGTGCTGCACGGGCAGATGCGTTACCACGTGCGGTCGCGCTTCTTCGAGGAACTGCCCGACGCATCGCTGAAGTGGCTCATGCCGCCGGCGCAGGCCTATGGCGGCGGCACCCAGCAGCGCCGCCAGCAGAACGAGGGCGGCTGGGGCCGCGACTGGTTCAAGCGGGCGGAGGACGTGCCCTACTCGGGCACCCAGCCCACCGGCGGCATGGACACCGGCAACGGTTATGCCGACGCCAAGCGCCAGGCCGGAGCGGGCCTGCGCATCGGCCAGAGCGTCTTCCACAACAAGTTCGGGGAGGGGGTGATCACCGGGCTGGAAGGCGAGGGCGAGGGGGCGCGCGCCAATATCAATTTCAAGCGCCACGGCGCCAAGTGGCTGGTGCTGTCGGTGGCCAAGCTGGACCCGATCGACTGAACGGCCTGGCGATCAGGGAGGCGGCTAGTCCAGCTGGATATTGCCTTCCTTGATCACCTTGGCCCATTCGGTCGTCTGGGCCTGGATGAACTTTGCCGCCTCGGCCGGCGTGCCGGCCACGATCTCCCCGCCCAGGCTGGTCACGCGCTCGCGGTTCTCCGGCAGGTTGATGACCTTGCGGATCGCATCCGACAAGCGCTTGACGATCTCCGGCGGCGTGCCTGCCGGCAAGAACACGCCATTCCACTCGTAGACTTCATAGTGCGGCACGCCTGCCTCGGCCAGCGTCGGCGTGTCCGGCAGGATGGGCGTGCGCCTGGCGCCGGTCACGCCGAGCACGCGCAGCTTGCCGGCGCGCACATGTTGCAGGCCGGAGGCTGTATTGGCAAAGAACACAGGCACCTGCCCGGCAATCACATCGGCCATGGCGGGGCCGCCGCCCTTGTACGGCACATGCAGCAGGTCCAGCTTCATGCGCTGCGCGAACAGCGCGCCCGCCAGGTGCTGGGCCGAGCCGTTGCCCGATGACGCATAGGCAATGCTGCCCGGCTTGGCGCGGGCCATCGCGACCAGCTCCTGCGTGGACTTGGCCGGGAACTTCGGATTCACCACCAGCATATTGGGATAAAGCGCCAGCACCGAGACCGGGATGAAGGACTTGACCGGGTCGTAGGGCAGCCGCTTGTAGAGCGACGGGTTGGCCGCGAACGAGGCGGCATCGAGCAGCACCGTGTAGCCATCCGGCGCCGACTTGGCCACCAGGTCCGTGCCGATCTGGCCGCCCGCGCCTGGCCGGTTGTCGACCACGATGGTCTGGCCCAGTTCCTGGCCCAGGCGCGGCGAGATCATGCGGGCCATGGTGTCGGCGCCGCCGCCGGGCGCGTAGGTGACCACCAGCCGGATGGGTTTGGCGGCGGGCCAGGCCTGCGCGTGCGCAAAGCCGCTGGCGCCGGCGGCGAGCCAGCACAGGGCGCTGGCGCAAAGACGGGTTGGGAATCGCATGGGTCTCCTCAGGTAGGTATCGGTATGGCAAGCTGCGCTGGCCCGCGCTTGCGGCGGCGCGCTCTCGGGCAGTTCAGCGAACCTCGGCGCGATAGTGGAAATCGTCGGCATTGCCCAGCGTCTGGCGGAACTCCACACGCCGCCCCGCCAGGTCGAAGGCTACGCGGCTAACCGCCAGCGCCGGATGGCCCTCCGGCAAGGCCAGCTGGGCGGCCTCGCGCGCGCCAAGCCGGGTGAAGCGCAAGTCGTCGACGGCGCGGCCGACCGTGACCCCACAGCGCTCGGCATACATCGGGTAGAGCAGGGGTGCGAACTCGGCGGGCTTGAGGGTGGCCAGTTCGCTGAACAGCACCGCCGGCAGCCAGATGGTCTCCAGCAGCCGGACCTGGCCTTCCCAGCCGCGCTGGCGCATTACGCGCAGCACTGCCGTGCCCGTTGCCAGCCCAAGCTGCGCCGCCACATCCGCCGGGGCAGCCAGCGTGCGCAGCGACACGATGCGCGACTCCGGAATCTCCGAGCCGGCATCGCCAAAGCGGAAGAACCGCGCCATGGTGGCGCCGGTCAGCGCGCCGCGCACGAAGGTGCCGCGGCCATGCACGCGTTCCAGCAGGCCTTCGTCCACAAGCGCCTGGATGGCGGCGCGCATGGTGCCCAGCGCCACGCCGTAGTGCTCCGCCAGCGCGCTCTCTGCCGCAATGGCTGTGCCGGAAGCCCATTCGCCGGCCAGGATGCGGCCCTTGAGCGCGGTCGCGATGCGGGCCCAGCGTGGCGCGGCCAGGCTGGCGGGCGAGGCGTCGAGGCCGGCTCCCGTCGGGACGGGCAGGGAGGAGCGGTCGGGCATTCGTGTCTCCGGGGTGCGTGCCCCGGCCGATGTTCATTGCCGAGGTATCTAGTCATCTATAGGACTAGAGCATAGAATGGAGGGGCACTGGTGTCAACCACCGCGCGCCTGGCCGGCGCAAGGCGGCAGGCGCTACCATCCATGCGCGGCATGCGCCGTCCCTCGGGCCAGAACATGTTCCAGATCGATACCCATTTCCACGTGTTTTCCGCAGATGCCCCCGCCGTGGGCGGTGCGCGCTACCGGCCTGCCTACGGCGCCAGCCTGGCGCAGTGGCAAGCCATCTCCCGCGCGCACGGTGTGCGCGCGGGCGTGGTGGTGCAGCCGAGTTTCTTTGGCAGCGATAACGGCGAACTGGAGGCGGCGCTGGCGGCTTCGCCCGCGCTGCGAGGCGTTTGCGTGCTGGACCCGGAGGTGTCCGTTGGCGAGCTGGCGCGCCTGCATGGACTGGGCGTGCGCGGCCTGCGCTGGAATATGGTGGGACGGCACACAGACGCATCATGGCGTGATGCACGCTGGCCCGCGCTGCTGGAGGCGGCCCACGCGCTGGGCTGGCACCTGGAGTTGCACACCGATCCAGGCCGGCTGCACGAGTTGCAGGCCTGGCTGCCGGCGGTGCCGATCGCGCTGGTGCTCGATCATTTCGGCAAGCCGGCGGCCGGCACGCAGGGCGATGCGCCGATGCTGGCCTGTGCCGCGCAGTGGCGCGGGCAGAGGGAGGTCTATGTCAAGCTGAGCGCGCCGTATCGCGTGGCGGCCGACTTGCGGGGCGTGGTGGCCGGCTGGCACCACTGCCTGGGCGAGCAAGGCTTGCTATGGGGATCGGACTGGCCATGGACCAATCACGAGGCCGAGGCCGACTATGGCGGCCTGCAGCGCAAGGTATGGGAGTGGCTGGGGCCGCTGGCCGCAGCGCCGGACCGCAATGCGGCGCGGTTGTTCGACCTGCCGGCCGCGTGACGGGGGCTGGTCACGCCTGAGCCGGCGCCAGCCGTCAGGTCTTCAGGCGGCCACGTCCGTCCTGCCCGCCGCTTGCTCCGGCACCACATTGAAGCAGCCGCGGTAGGTGGCGTAGAACGAGCAATACATGATCGCCAGCATCAGCAGCGAATACGGGGTGACCAGGAAGGACAGCACCGCTTCGGCCCCCAGCGCGCCGAACAACGCCTCAAGGAAAAAAGGCACCGCCACCAGCAATACCGCGAACACCACGCCGTAGGCCAGGAACGCGCCACGGTTGCGCCAGCACGCGGTCCAGCTGAAGAACAGCGCCTTGACCGGCGGCACGTTGTGCCATGCCGTGAGCAGGGGGGCAAACCAGAACAGCATGGCAATCGGCGTGTACAGCGCGGCGCCGATCATCAGTGCGAAGTAGAGCTGGCGCACGGCCTCGGCCGACGGCGCTTCTTCCTTGAGCAGGATGGGCACCAGGGTGCTGATATCCACCAGGCTGCCCGCGATCAGGCTCAGCACGAACACCAGCCCCGCATAGATGCCGCCCAGCACCAGCAGGTTGCGGCTGGCCTGTTTGCCGTTGCCGCGGAAACCGGCCAATAGCACGGTGGGCAGCACGCGCTTGTTCAGAATCACCTCGCGGCAGGCGGTCATGATGCCGACCGACAGGCCAGGCGTGACCACCAGCAGCGCGATGATGCCGATCAGCGGCACGAACACCGCCAGTTGCGCGGCGATCAGGTAGACAAACAACAGCATCAGGAAGGCGAGCGGGTTCTTGCGGAACAGCCAGACACCCTGGCGGAACCAGACATAACCTTCCTTGGCGGAGACTTCCAGTAATTGCATGACGGTCAGGTCCAGGGCAGCGCGGCGGCTTCGATGCGCCGGCGCAGGATGCGTTCGAAATGGGTTGGGTCGTGCGGTTGCAGCATGTCGGCCTCGCGCGGCAGGTAGAAGTCCCACAGCCGGGAAATCCAGAAACGCAGCGCGCCGGCGCGCAGCATGTCGCGCCAGTGCTGCGCTTCGGTGGGCCCCAGCGGTCTCACTGCATGATAAGCCCGCAGCAAGGCCTGGACGCGGGCATCGTCGAGCGTGCCGGTGGCCAGGTCGATGCACCAGTCATTGACGGTGACGGCCAGGTCGAACAGCCACTTGTCGTTGCCGGCGAAGTAGAAGTCGAAGAAGCCGCCCAGCTTGTCCTGGCCGCCCTGGTCGTCCTCGAACAGCGCATTGTCGCGGAACAGGTCGCAATGGCAGGGGCCGCCCGGCAAGGCCGCGTAAGCGGCGCTGCCGAAGAAGGCGGTCTGGTGGGCCAGTTCCTGCCGCAGCAGCGCTTGCTGGCCGGCATCGAGGAAGGGCAGGATCTCGCCCTCCGTCTGTCGCCACCAGGGCAGGCTGCGCAGGTTCGGCTGCTGGCGCGGATAGCTCTGGCCGGCAAGGTGCATACGGGCGAGCATGTCGCCCACTTCCGCGCAATGCCCGGCCCCGGGGGCCAGCTGCGAGCCGCCCGGCAGGCGCGTGACGATGGTGGCCGGCTTGCCCTTGAGGGTACGCAGGATTTCGCCGTCGCGGTCCGGGACCGGGGCCGGCACGCGGATGCCGTGCGCCGCCAGATGGGCCATCAGGTGCAGGTAATACGGCAACTGCCCAAACGTCAGGCGCTCGAAGATGGTCAGCACATATTCATGCGTGCAGCCATCCTGCTCCATGGTCAGGAAGAAATTGCTGTTCTCGATGCCCGAGGCAATACCGCGCAAATTGCGCATTTCGCCCAGGTTGTAATCAAGGAGCCAACTGGCGATCTCGTCCGGCGAGACCGTGGTGAATACGGCCATACTCTTTTTTTGAATCGAAACGGATGGCGGCGGGCGCAAGCAAGCTTGGCTCTCGCGGCATGGATGCCGGAAACGCCGGCGCGGCCCCGCCGTGATCGTCTGGCGGGGTCGTGGGAAATCAGAAAACAGAAAACAACAAGCAGAAAGCAGAAAGCGAAAACCAGGGCCCGGGAGCCGGGGTGCTAAAACCCGGCGTGCCGGTGCTCAGAATTGCAGCACTTTGACCGATGGTACGCGGTTCGTGTCGTGGTCCCGGATCTTCGGCGAGCTGTCTTCCGGCTTGCTCATCTGGTACTTGGTCCCCATGCCGGACTTGACCTCGATATCGGTGGCCTGGCCCTTGTTCTTGTATTCCCGGACCTGGGTGCCATCCCGCTCATTGAGCTGGAAGCTCGGTTCGCGCGGCTGGTTCAGCTGGGTCTTGGCCGGCGAGGTGATCGGCCGGTTGTTGATCTGGTTCAGCTCTTGCTGGGTCAGGGCGCCGCCCGCCTGCTCGGTGTTCGGCTGCGCCATCACCGCGGCGGGGACGCAAAGCGCCAGCAAGGCTGCAAAACCCAGCGCGCGGGCGGCGGCCGGGAACGGCTCCGGCTCTTCCGCGCGCGCGGTGGCCAGGAGAGTGGTGGAGGTCATTGAAGGCTCCTGTGCAGTGCTGCAGGCTCTGGGCATGCTGCACCACGAATGGCGCTGCAGTCCGGCGGCGCCGGGCTTTGGCAGTGTGTCAGGCTTCCATTCTAGCAATTCCTGCCCGCGCCGGGCCCCTTGCGGTGACCCGGCGGGCACCTTTAAGGGGCGGTCGCCCGGGCACGGGTCCGGAAATGGCAGGGGCTGCCTGTTCGCGGTGCAACATGCCGCCTCCGGGGCCTTGCGGCTCCGGAAGGACGGGCGGCCCCGGTGCAAGCCCTGCTTACAGGTAGAACATCTCTTCCTTGGGCGGGATCGGGTTGTCGCCGCCGCGCTGCTCGTAGTACTCATAGACCGCTTCGAGCACTTCATGCGGCTCGTCCACGATCTTCATCAGGTCAAGGTCATGCTCGGCGATCAGGCCCATCGGCAGCAGCGTGAAGCGGAACCAGTCGAGCAGGCCCTTCCAGAAACGGCTGCCGAACAGCACCACCGGCACGGCACGGGACTTGCCGGTCTGCACCAGGGTCAGCACTTCGGCCAGCTCGTCGAGCGTGCCGAAGCCGCCCGGCATCACGATAAAGGCGTCCGAATTCTTGACGAAGGTCACCTTGCGCGTGAAGAAGTGGCGAAAACGCATGGCGATGTCCTGGTAGGGATTGCCTTGCTGCTCGTGCGGAAGCTCGATGTTCAGGCCGACGCTGGCCGATTTGCCGGCATGGGCGCCCTTGTTGGCCGCTTCCATGATGCCCGGGCCGCCGCCCGAGATCACCGCGAAGCCGGCGTCGGAGAACAGGCGGGCGATCTCGATGGTGCGCTGGTAGTAGGGAGAATCCTCGCGAAGGCGCGCGCTGCCGTAGATCGAGACAGCCGGGCGGATCTCCGAAAGGTACTCGGTCGCCTCGATGAACTCTGCCATAATCGTGAACATTTGCCACGAGGCGCGCGCCTTCTTTGCAGTCGCGCGGTCTTCGTCGGCCAGCGCACGCAGGCTGGGAATCATCTTGCGCGGGTTGGCGCGGATGCCGGAGGCGGGAGCAGTATCTCCCGGGCCTTCGGCGGCAGTGCTGACCGTCACGTTCACGTCCATATCGGCCGCGGTGGTAATACTGCCTTCCGCGGCCTGCTTGAGGGCCGCCGCCGGATTTTCGGCGTCGGCTGCGTCGGAGAGGGGGGCGGCGTTCGCACCGCCTGCGGCGGCACCAGTCAATTTTGAGTCCATGGGAATGTCGGATAGTCCAAAAACACTCTTGCTCGTCGATGGGTCGAGCTATTTGTATCGCGCGTATCACGCCCTGCCGGATCTGAGGAACGGGGAGGGTCTGCCCACAGGGGCAATCTACGGCATGATCAATATGCTGCGCAAGCTGCGCAACGATTTCCCGGCAGAGTATAGCGCTTGCGTGTTCGACGCCAAGGGTAAGACCTTCCGCGACGATCTTTATCCTGCCTACAAGGAGCATCGCCCGTCGATGCCCGAAGACCTGGCCAGGCAGATCGAGCCGATCCACGAGGCGGTGCGCGCGCTGGGCTGGCCGATCGTGGTGGTGGAGGGCGTGGAGGCCGACGATGTGATCGGCACGCTGGCCCGCCAGGCTACCGCCGAAGGCATGCGCACGGTGGTCTCCACCGGCGACAAGGACCTGGCCCAGCTGGTTGACGACCATGTCACCCTGGTCAACACCATGAGCGGCGAAGTGCTCGACCCGCCCGGCGTCGTGGCCAAGTTCGGCGTGCCGCCGGTACGTATCGTCGACTACCTCTCGCTGATCGGCGATGCGGTGGATAACGTGCCCGGCGTGCCCAAGGTCGGCCCCAAGACCGCGGTCAAATGGCTCACCGAATACGGCACGCTAGACGACATCATGGCCGGCGCCGCCGGCATCAAGGGCGTGGTGGGCGAGAACCTGCGCAATACGCTGGAGTGGCTGCCCAAGGCGCGCGAGCTGGTGACGGTCAAGACCGACTGCGACCTGAAGAGCTCGCTGGCCGATTTCCACCAGCTCCGGGAAAGCGGCGAGGACAAGGATAAGCTGATCGATTTCTTTGCGCGCTATGGTTTCAAGACCTGGCTGCGCGAGGCGACCGGAGAAAGCCTGCCGAACCCCCGTGCCCAGGCGCGCGCCACCGCGGCGCAGCCCGCTGCCGGCGGTACGGCGGCGGCAGAGGCGGGCCCGGCCCAGGGCGGTCTGTTCGACGACGCCCCGGCGCCCGCGCAGATCCGCTACGAAACCGTGGCGACCGAGGCTGCGCTGGAGGCCTGGATGCGGCGCATCGAAACCGCGCCGCTGGTGTCCATCGATACCGAGACCACCTCGCTGGACCCGATGCAGGCGCAACTCGTCGGCATCTCGCTGTCGATCGAGCCGGGCGAAGCCTGCTATATCCCGGTTGCCCACTGCGGCCCCGATGTGGTCGGCCTGGAGGCCAACGGCCAGCTCGGGCGCGAGGCCGTGCTGGAGCGCATGCGTGCCTGGCTGGAGGATCCGTCGCGCGCCAAGGTGGGCCAGAACCTGAAATACGACTCGCATGTTCTCGCCAACCACGGCGTGAATTTCCGTGGCATCGCGCATGACACCATGCTGCAGAGCTACGTGCTGGCGTCCCACCGCAATCACGGCATGGACAGCCTGGCCGAGCGTCTGCTCGGCCTCAAGACCATCAGCTACGAGGAAGTGTGCGGGAAGGGCGCCAGCCAGATCGGCTTCGACCAGATCGACATTGCGCGCGCCACCGAATACGCCGCCGAGGACGCCGACGTCACGCTGCGCCTGCATCGCAACATGTATCCGCAGGTGGAGGCCTTGCAGGGCGTGCGCTACGTCTACGAGCAGATCGAGATGCCGGTTTCCGTGGTGTTGCAGAAGATCGAGCGCAATGGCGTGCTGATCGATTCCGACCGCCTGGGCGCGCAGAGCGCGCAGCTCGGCCAGCGCATGCTGGAGCTGGAGCAAGCCGCCTACGAGGCCGCTGGCCAGCCCTTCAACCTTGGCTCGCCCAAGCAGATCGGCGAGATCCTGTTCGGCCAGATGAAGCTGCCGGTGGTCAAGAAGACCGCCAGCGGCGCGCCTTCCACCGACGAAGAAGTGCTGCAGAAGCTGGCCGAGGATTACCCGCTGCCCAAGCTGCTGCTGGACTACCGCGGCCTGGCCAAGCTCAAGTCCACCTATACCGACAAGCTGCCCAAGATGGTCAACCCGGCCACCGGGCGCGTGCATACGAGCTATGGGCAAACCACCGCGGTGACCGGCCGGCTGGCTTCGACCGAGCCCAACCTGCAGAACATCCCGGTGCGCACCGAGGAAGGCCGCCGCATCCGCGAGGCCTTTATCGCCGCCCCTGGCAACGTGATCGTGTCGGCCGACTATTCGCAGATCGAGCTGCGCATCATGGCCCATATCTCGGGCGACGAGAACCTGATGCGCTCGTTCGCCGAGGGCGAGGACGTGCACCGGGCCACCGCGGCCGAGATCTTCGGCGTCAGCACCGATGCGGTCAGCAGCGAGCAGCGCCGCTACGCCAAGGTCATCAATTTCGGCCTGATCTACGGCATGAGCGCGTTTGGCCTGGCCAGCAACCTCGGCATCGAGCGCGAGGCGGCCAAGCACTATATCGACCGTTATTTCATGCGCTACCCCGGCGTGGCGCGGTACATGGAAGAAACGCGGCAGACCGCGCGCGAGCAGGGCTTCGTCGAGACCGTGTTCGGCCGCCGCCTGTGGCTGCCGGACATCAATGGCGGCAACGGCCCGCGCCGCCAGGGCGCCGAGCGGGCTGCCATCAATGCGCCGATGCAGGGCACGGCCGCCGACCTGATCAAGCTGTCCATGATCGCCGTGCAGCACTGGCTGGAGCGCGACGGCCTGGGTACGCGCCAGGTGATGCAGGTACACGATGAACTGGTGCTGGAAGTACCGCAGGCCGAGCTGGAACTCGTCAAGGTGAAGCTGCCGGAGCTGATGTGCTCGGTGGCTGAGCTGCGCGTGCCGCTGGTGGCCGAGGTTGGTACCGGCAGCAACTGGGAGGAGGCTCACTAAACGCCCGGAGCGGCCATGGGGCCGCTCCGGGATTGCCCCCGTCCCGCTATTCCTGCATTCTGGTTCCGATTGAAGCGACTGCTGAATCGGTGATTGCCGTCTTGCCAGTCTTGCTGCTGTGCAGCAAACTGGCGGAAAGCCGGGGTCACTGGCTCGCGTCAGGCCCCGCAAAAGAATATCGACGACACTGGGTAGATCATGAGCACAGAGGGAAGGGCGCATCGCATCATCGTAGTCGGAGGAGGAGCAGGCGGTCTGGAACTGGTCACGCGGCTGGGCGACAAGCTCGGCAAGAGCGGGGCCGCGCAGGTGGTACTGGTGGACCGCTCCCCCACGCATATCTGGAAACCGCTGCTGCATGAAGTCGCCGCCGGCAGCATGGATCCCCACACCCATCAGCTGGAATACGTAGCGCAGGCGCGCTGGCACCATTTCGAGTTCCAGCAAGGCGAGCTGACCGGCATCGACCGCACCCGCAAGACCATCGCGGTGGCGGCCTGCGTCGACCTCGACGGCACGGAGCTGCTGCCCGCGCGCGAACTGCCCTACGACACCCTGGTACTGGCCATCGGCTGCGTGACGCATTTCTTCGGCGTGCCCGGCGCCGCGGACAACGCCATCGCGCTCGACACCGTGGACCAGGCGGAACGCTTCCGCCGCAAGCTGATCTCGGCCTGCGTGCGCGCCCAGAACGGACGCGGGCGCATCGGCGACGACGGCCGCCCGCGCGTGGATGTCGCCATCATCGGGGCCGGCGCCACCGGCGTCGAACTCTCGGCCGAGTTGCGCAATACCGCGCATGTGCTCAGCGCCTACGGGCTGCATCAGCTGGATCCGCGCCGCGACGTGCGCATCCACGTGATCGAGGCCGGCCCGCGCATCCTGCCCGCGCTTTCCGAGCGGGTTTCCACCGAGACCACCAAATTGCTGCACAAGCTCGACATCGAGGTCCTCACCGCCGAGCGCGTCACCGAGGTCACGGAGGATGCGGTGCTGACCGCCAGCGGCAAGCGCATCGATGCCGACCTGACGGTGTGGGCCGCCGGCATCACCGCGCCGCCGGTGCTCTCCACGCTTGGCCTGCCGGTGAGCCGGATGGGGCAGATCGTGGTCAAGCCCACCCTGCAAAGCGAAGCCGATCCCGATATCTTCGCCTTCGGCGATTGCGCCAGCTGCCCCTGGCCCGAGAAACAGGGCGCCGTGCCGCCGCGTGCCCAGGCCGCGCACCAGCAAGCCGTGTTCCTCTACAACGCGCTGCGCGCGCGGCTGGCCGGCAAGCCGCTGCCGTCGTTCGCCTTCAAGGATCTGGGGTCGCTGGTGTCGCTGGGGCACTTCAGCGCGGTCGGCAGCCTGATGGGCGGCCTGATCGGCGGCTCGATGTTCATCGAAGGCCTCATGGCTCGGGTGATGTACACCTCCTTGTATCGCATGCATGTCATGGCGCTGCACGGTGCCGTGGGCATGGGGCTGGATACCGTGACCCACTGGCTGCGCAGCAAGACCAGCCCGCGCGTCAAGCTGCACTAAGCTGAGCCGCATGAGCCGCAGTAGGGCGAGGTTCGCCCCTCTTGCCGGCCGCGTGCGCTGAACTCCATGTTTGCTTAGAATCGGACTCCCGGCGCTGCCAGTCAATACTGGCAGCGCCGCCCCATGTCTTGCCCACCCAGATTCGCCATCCAAGCCAAACAGGAGACCGCATGCTGAAGCCAGAAGTGGAAAGTCTCGTACCCGGCCAGTCCTATGACCGCCGCGCCTTCGTCAAGACAGCGCTGGGCTCGGCATTTGCCGCGGCCGCCATGCCCGTGATGGCGCAGGCCATCAAGACCGATTTCGCCGGCCTCACCGCCGGCGAGGTCACCATTGCCTCGGGCGGCTTCAATATGCCGGCCTATCGCGCCCAGCCGGAGGGCAAGACCAACCTGCCGGTGATACTGGTGGTGAGCGAGATCTTCGGCGTGCACGAACATATCGCCGATATCTGCCGGCGCTTCGCCAAGCTGGGCTACCTCGCCATCGCGCCGGAGCTGTTCGCGCGCCAGGGCGATCCCAGCAGCTTCGGCACCATCCAGGAACTGCAGTCCAAGCTGATCTCCAAGGTACCGGATGAGCAGGTCATGGGCGATCTCGACGCAGCGGTGGCCTGGGCCAAGGCCAACGGCGGCAATGCCAGCAGACTGGCCATCACCGGTTTTTGCTGGGGCGGACGCATCACCTGGCTGTACGCCGCGCATAGTCAGCAGGTCAAGGCGGGCGTGGCCTGGTATGGCCAGCTGGTGGGCGAGCCGACCCCGGTCAAGCCCAGGAATCCGATCGACCTGGCCGGCCAGCTCAAGGTGCCGGTGCTGGGCCTCTATGGCGGCAAGGACACCGGCATCACGCAGGAACAGGTTGAGAAAATGAAGGCGGCGCTGGCGGCATCGAACGACCCCTTTGCCAAGGCTTCCACCTTCGTGGTCTATCCGGAATCCGGCCATGCCTTCAATGCCGACTACCGGCCCAGCTACCGGGAAGCCGACGCCAAGGATGGCTGGCAGCGCTGCCTGGCGTGGTTCAAGCAACACGGCGTGTAGGGCAGTGCGATAGTTTGCGTTGAATCCTGGCGCCGGCGGAGCGAGCGGCAAATACGGCTTGTGCCGCAGGATTTGCAAAGTCGGCGCCAATCTACGTACAATGCGGGCTTCGTTTCTTGCAACAGTGTTGCGTCTAAGGTCGGTGCCGCTTCTGTTGAGCGGATAGCCGGTCCCGGGAGCCCATCATCCATTCCACGCTTGTCTACATCCTGCTTGCCGCCACCATCTCGGGGGTGGGCAGTATCCTGGGGGCGGCGTTGCTGTCGCTGACGGTAGCCTCGCGCGCGGTCGAGCGCATGGTGAGCTTCTCGGTAGGCGTGCTGCTGGCCACGGCCTTGCTGCATTCCCTGCCGGAGGCCTTCGAATCGGGCGCCGATCCGCGTGCCTTGTTCGGCACCCTGCTGGCTGGCCTGCTCGGCTTCTTCCTGCTGGAGAAGGTCGCGCTGCTACGCCACTCGCACCATCACGAAGGCGACGGGCACCACCACCATCACGGCCACGACCGCGAGGAAGCCGGCCGCAGCGGCATGGCCATCCTGGTGGGCGATACCTTCCACAACTTTGCCGACGGCATCGTGATCGCCGCCGCCTTCCTGGCCGATCCGCATATCGGCCTGGTCACCGCGCTGGCCATCGCCGCCCACGAGATCCCGCAGGAAGTGGGCGATTTCATCGTGCTGCTCAACGCGGGGTTCTCCAAGTCACGCGCCTTTGCCTTCAACCTGCTGTCCAGCCTGGCGGCCATCGCCGGCGGCGTGGTGGGCTATTTCCTGCTCGACCAGATGAGCGGCTGGATTCCCTTCGTGCTGGTGATTGCATCGAGCAGCTTCGTCTATATCGCCGTCAGCGACCTGATGCCGCAGATGCAGCGCAAGCCGCGCTGGCGCGAGTCGATCATCCAGGTAGTGCTGGTGGCCACCGGGATTTGCGCGATTTTCTTCATCACCAATGGCGTGCATGAGGCGCATGGCCATGCCCCTGCGCACGGCGTGGCGGCTCCCGCCAGATAAGGAAGCCTGGGCGGCGCGAGCCGCCCGCGTTCAGGCGCCGTTCGCCACCGGCCGCGCCGGGTCGGCGCACCACTCGCTCCAGGAGCCCGGATAGAGCGCGGCGCCCGGCAGGCCCGCCACCTCCAGCGCCAGCAGGTTGTGGCAGGCGGTCACCCCCGAGCCGCATTGCATGACTGCCTCGCTGGCCGACGTGCCGCCCAGCACCTCGCCGAACTCCTGCTTCAGCGTGGCGGCCGGCTTGAAGCTGCCATTGCCTTCCAGGTTGTCCTTGAAGAAGCGGTTGACCGCGCCAGGGATATGCCCGCCGACGGGGTCGAGCGTTTCGTTCTCGCCGCGGAAACGGTCCGCCGCGCGGGCATCCACCACCAGCCGCGTCGGGTTTGCCAGGTTCGCCAGCACCGCGTCGGCATCCACCGTGGGCACCAGCGAGGCTTTGCGCATCAGGTTGCCGGGCGTTTCGGGGTCCGGCGTATTGCCGGCCTCGAGCGGCAGGCCGGCCGCCACCCATGCATTCTTGCCGCCATCCAGCACCGCCACCGCGCCGTGGCCTAGCCAGCGCAGCAGCCACCAGGCGCGTGCCGCATACATGCCGCCCTGCGCATCGTAGGCGATGACCTGGCTGTCTTCATTCACGCCAAGCGCGCGCAGGCGCGCGGCCAGCGTATTGCGATCGGGCAAGGGGTGGCGGCCGTTGCTGCCCGTCTTCTCGCCGGACAATTCGTTGTCCAGGTGCAGGTAGAAGGCGCCCGGCAGGTGGCCCACATGGTAGGCATCGCGTCCGGCGGCGGGGTTGGCCAGGTCGAAGCTGCAGTCAATCACGACGCTGTGGCGGCTGCTGTCTTCGTGCAGCGCGCGCAGGTCCTGGCTGGAGATCAGGGTGGTGAACATGGCATAACCTTGGGTTGGGAGGGCTGTGCGGCATCGGCGGGTGAGCACCGTTCGCCACCTTCGATGCTACACCTCGGGGTGCACTTCCGCCTCGGGGGACTTGACCGGGGTATCGGCGGTCGGTTGCTTGTTGGAGCTTTCGCGGGCCCGGGTCAGGGTGGTGGCGATGCCGCTGGCGATGATCAGCGCCATGCCCACCCAGGACAGCCAGTTGAGCTGGTCGCGCCAGATGATCATGCCCCAGAAGCTGGAGAACACAATGCCGGCGTATTGCAGGTTGGCGGTGAGCAGCGTGTTGCCGCGCTTGTAGGCGCGCGTCATCGCGGTCTGCCCGAGCGTGGCAAGGATGCCGATGGCCAGCAGCAGGCCCGCCCCATGCCAGGTGTGGGCGCTTGGGCCGGTGAGCAGCATCCAGGCCAGGCCCACCATCATCCCGACTGCCGAGAAATAGAACACGATGCGGCCTTCGGGCTCGCCCAGCTGGCCGAGCTGGCGCACCTCGACATAGGCCAGCGCGGTGAAGATGCCGGAGATAAGGCCGATCAGGCCGCCGGTGAGCTGGTTGTGGCCGACGGAAGGCTGCAGCAGGCACAACACGCCGGCGAACGACATCAGGATGGCGCCGATCAGCTTGCGGTCTGCGCCGCCGGTGCCCGCCAGCGCGGCGCCGGCGCCCAGGATCAGCGCGATCCAGACCGGCGACATGTAGTTCAGGGTCATCGCCGTGGCCAGGGGCAGCATGGTGATCGAGGTGAACCACAGCAGCAGGGCGGTCACGCCGAACAGGCTGCGCTTGATGTGCATGGCCATATGCGGCGTGCGTACCGAGGTACCCGACGAAGCCAGCACCGTCCACATGATGATCACGCCGATCAGGCTACGGTAGAACACGATCTCGCCGGTGGCATAGAACTCGGACGCCAGCTTGACGCCTACCCCCATCAACGAAAAGGCGAAGGCGGCGAACAGCATCCAGAGCGATTGCATGGCGGGGCGAAAGGAAGAATGAACAGCGCGCGAGCCGCGCCGGGTGATGGACAAACAGGGCGGCATCGCGAAAGGCTTCGCGCGAAGCGAATGGCCGGTGCAAGGGGCGGCGAGGCGCCGGGCGCACACCGGAAGCGGCGATTGTAGCAGCGCGAGTGCACCGCACCAAACGCAAAACGGACCGCCTGGGCGGTCCGTTTTGTTCGCCGCGGTGCCTGTGCGGCCCGCAAGGCCTTGTCCCGCCGGTCAGCCGGTAAAGGACATGGCGCGGCGATACCATTCATGAAAGTGCTGCATACCGTCTTCCATCGGCGACTGGTAAGGGCCTGTCTCGCTGACGCCACGCTTTGCCAGTGCGCGGCGCCCGGCGTCCATGCGCTCGGCGATCTCGTCGTCCTCGATGCAGGTTTCCATATACGCTGCGCGCTCTGCCTCGACGAACTCGCGCTCGAACAGCACGATTTCCTCGGGGTAGTAGAACTCCACCACATTGCGCGTCTTGTTCGGCCCGAGCGGGTGCAGGGTCGATATCACCAGCACGTTTGGGTACCACTCCACCATGATGTTGGGGTAGTAAGTGAGCCAGATCGCGCCGTACTTTGGCAGCACGCCGTTGTTGAAGCGCAGGACAGCCTCATGCCACTTCTGGTACGTGGGGCTGCCGGGGCGCTTGAGGCCGGCATGCAGTCCCACCGTCTGGACGCTGTGCCAGTCGCCGAACTCCCAGCTCAGGTCGTCGCAGGAGACAAAGCTGCCCAGGCCCGGGTGGAACGGTACGACGTGGTAGTCCTCCAGATAGACCTCGATGAAGGTCTTCCAGTTGTAGTTGCACTCGTGGATCTCGACGTGGTCGAGCAGGTAGCCGTCGAAGTTCAGGTCCTCGGCCACGCCCAGGCGCGCCAGGTCGGCCCGCACATCGCGCTCGCCCTCGAACAGCAGGCCGTTCCAGTTTTGCAGCGGCGAGCGTTTCAGGTGGACGCACGGCTGCTCGGCGAAATGCGGTGCGCCGAGCAGTTCGCCCTTCAGGTCGTAGGTCCAGCGGTGCAAGGGGCAGACAATGTTTTTCGCATTGCCGCGGCCGTTGAGCATGATGGCCTGCCGGTGGCGGCAGACGTTGGACATGAGCTCGATCCCGTCGGCATTGCGTACCAGGATGCGGCCCTCGTCCTCTGCCGCGAGCGCGTGATAATCGCCCGGCTCGGGGATCATCAGTTCATGGCCGACATAGCCAGGGCCCTTCTTGAACAGCAGTTCCAGTTCTTGTTGGTGCAGTGCCTCGTCGGTGTAGACGTTGACGGGCAGTTGCGTATCAGCCGGCACCAGTTTCAGCGCGGTGCTGAGATTGGACATTATCCCCACTCCCTATGACAGGCGAAAGCAGTGAACAACCCAACCATCGAAAAGAAATCGATATGGGAAAGACAGTCAGCCGCGCCCTGGTCCGCTTCCGGGCCAGTGGATTTAGTTCGCGCTGACGAACCGCGGATTGTACCCGAGGCAAAAAGTTAAGGGACTGATTTTTTTGCCTTTTTAGCGAAAAAGTCGACCCGGGTCGTCATGGAGGTGCCGTTCGGGGCGCATTCGGAAAGACGACCCAAGCGCACAAGTCACTTTCGGGCAACGGCCTGAGGGGCACCCCTATGCAAGGGATGCGGGCATCGCCTCGCTTTGGCGTAAAATCCCAGCTTCCCCAGATTCCATGTCCGCAATGCCAAAGACAACGAGCTCCCCGGCCCAGACCGATCCGGCCGCAACCGACCAGCGGTCCGCCTCCGCGCCGCCCGCCTCCTACGAAGCCGCCATGGCCGAACTGGAGGGGCTGGTAGCCAGCATGGAAGGTGGCGCATTGCCGCTGGAAGATTCGCTGGCGGCGTACAAGCGCGGGGCTGAACTGGTCCGGTACTGCCAGCAGATGCTCGAGCGCGTGGAGCAGCAGGTCAAGGTGCTGGAGGGCGACGTCCTCAAGCCCATGCCCGCCGAAGCCGGCATCCAGGGAGACGCGGAATGAGCGACTCTCGCCAGAATGTGGAAGCCGGCGATTTCGCCGCCTGGATGCGCGCCCAGGGCGCCAGGACCGAGGCCGCGCTCGATGCCGCGTTGCCCACGATTACAACAGTGCCTTGCACGCTGCACGAAGCCATGCGGTATGCTGTGCTCGGCGGCGGCAAGCGTGTACGCCCGTTGTTGGTGCATGCGGCCGGCGAAGTGGCTGGCGCGGCGCCCGAGGCCTGCGACGCGGCCGCCAGCGCGGTGGAGATGATCCACGCGTACTCGCTGGTGCACGACGATATGCCCTGCATGGACGATGACGATTTGCGTCGTGGCCGTCCTACCGTGCACAAGGCCTATGATGAAGCGACGGCGCTGCTGGTGGGCGACGCGCTACAGACGCAGGCATTTGTGGTGCTGGCCGAGTCGGCGTCGCTTGCCTCGCTGGACGCCGCCGCGCGCTTGCGCCTCGTGGCCGAGCTGGCCCGGGCCTCGGGCTCGGTAGGCATGGCGGGCGGGCAGGCAATCGACCTGCAGCATGTCGGCCTGGCGATGTCGCTGGGCGAACTCGAGGCAATGCACCGCATGAAGACCGGTGCCTTGTTGCGGGCCAGCGTGCGGATGGGCGCCTATTGCGGGACGGTGGACGAGGCAGGCATGGCCGCGCTCGACCGCTATGCCGCGGCCGTGGGCCTGGCGTTCCAGGTGGTGGACGATATCCTTGACGTGACCGCGGATACCGCCACGCTGGGCAAGACCGCCGGCAAGGACGCGGCCCATGACAAGCCGACCTATGTGTCGCTGATGGGGCTCGAGCCTGCCCGCCAACTGGCCGAGCAGCTCCGGACCACGGCGCACGAGGCGCTGGCAGGCTTCGGCGCGCGCGCCGGACGCCTGGCCGAACTGGCCGATCTCATCGTGCTGCGCTCGAATTGAGCGCGAACTGAATTGACAAGCAGGAAAACCGACAACCGGGCACAAGAATCCGGCCGCCGAACGGACATCATGACCTACGCACTGCTCAAAACTATTGACGACCCCGCAGCCCTCCGCCGGCTGGACCGCCGCCAGCTCAAGACGTTGGCCGACGAACTCCGCGCCTACGTGCTCGAATCGGTGTCGCAAACCGGCGGCCACTTGTCGTCCAACCTTGGCACAGTCGAACTGACCATCGCGCTGCACTACGTCTTCCATACACCGGACGACCGCGTGGTATGGGACGTCGGCCACCAAAGCTATCCGCACAAGATCCTGACCGGGCGCCGCGACCGCATGCACTCGCTGCGCCAGTGGGGCGGCATCTCGGGTTTCCCGCGCCGCAGCGAAAGCGAATACGACACCTTCGGCACCGCGCATTCCTCCACGTCCATCTCGGCCGCGCTGGGCATGGCGCTGGGCGCCCGCACGCTGGGCGAGAAGCGCGTCTCCATCGCCGTGATCGGTGATGGCGCGATGACCGCCGGCATGGCCTTCGAGGCCATGAACAACGCCGGCGTCTACAAGGACCTGCCGCTGCTGGTGGTGCTCAACGATAACGACATGTCAATCTCGCCGCCGGTCGGCGCCCTCAACAACCACCTGGCTCGGCTGATGAGCGGCAAGTTCTACGCCGCCACCAAGAAGGGCATCGAACGGGTGCTGTCGGTGGCCCCGCCGGTGCTCGAGTTCGCCAAGCGCTTCGAGGAACATGCCAAGGGCATGGTGGTGCCGGCCACGCTGTTCGAGGAATTCGGCTTCAACTACATCGGCCCGATCGATGGCCACGACCTCGAGTCGCTGGTGCCGACGCTGCAGAACATCCGCCAGCGCGCCCTCGAGGGCGGCGGCCCGCAGTTCCTGCACGTGGTCACCAAGAAAGGGCAGGGCTACAAGCTGGCGGAAGCCGACCCGATCCTGTACCACGGTCCCGGCAAGTTCAACCCGGCGGAAGGCATCCGTCCGTCGTCCAAGCCGGCGCGCAAGACCTATACCCAGGTGTTCGGCGATTGGCTGTGCGACATGGCTGCTGCCGATCCCAAGCTGGTGGGCGTGACGCCGGCCATGCGCGAAGGCTCGGGCATGGTGGAGTTCGAAAAGCGTTTCCCGAATCGTTACTACGATGTGGGCATCGCCGAGCAGCACGCCGTGACGTTCGCGGGCGGCCTGGCTTGCGAAGGCCTCAAGCCGGTGCTGGCGATCTACTCCACCTTCCTGCAGCGCGGCTATGACCAGCTGATCCACGACGTGGCGCTGCAGAACCTGCCGGTGGTGTTCGCGCTCGACCGTGCGGGCCTGGTGGGCGCCGATGGCGCCACCCACGCCGGCGCATACGACATCGCCTTCCTGCGCTGCATCCCCAATATGATGGTGATGACGCCGGCCGACGAGAACGAATGCCGCCAGTTGCTGACCACGGCCTTCCAGCAGGACTGCCCGACCGCCGTGCGCTATCCGCGCGGCGCCGGCGCTGGCGTGGCGACCGAGGCCGCGCTCACCGCGCTGCCGGTCGGCAAGGGCGAAATGCGCCGTACCGGCGGCGCGCGCGCCGGCCAGCGCGTGGCCTTCCTGGCGTTCGGCTCGATGCTGCACCCGGCGCTGGGCGCAGCCGAGGCGCTCGATGCTTCGGTGGCCAACATGCGCTTCGTCAAGCCGCTCGACGAAGAACTGGTGAAGAAGCTGGCGGACGAGCACGACTATCTCGTCACCGTCGAAGAAGGCTGTGTGATGGGTGGCGCGGGCAGCGCGGTGCTTGAAGCGCTGGCCGCCGCCGGCATCGCCGTGCCGGTGCTGCAGCTTGGCCTGCCCGACCGCTTCGTCGACCATGGCGATCCGGCCTTCCTGCTGTCGCAATGCGGGCTCGACGCCAAGGGCATCGAGCACTCCGTGCGCGAGCGTTTCAAGCTGACCCAGGCGGCGGTCGCCACGCGCGCGGCCTGATCCGTCCCAGTGCCGGCGCGCCCGCTGCAGGCGGGCGCGCCGGCAATCTTCGCGTTTCGTCATCGTACGACTGTCGTTCTGCCGCTATCACCGCATGGTTCGTGCGGGTATCGCCCGTTCATGGGCAGCACCAGGCAATTTCCCTTAGAATCGCAAGTTCTGTGTTCGCAGCTGCGGGAAGGCATCCCTTGCCCTCGCCCGCGGTTTCACACTCGTTGCGCGGCAAGGTTGACTGCGAAAAATGCCGCGACCGTAGAGGAAACCTGACCAATATGAATGACATCAATCCCGCCTTTGTGATGCCCGACGTGCAGTCGAGCCTCGATACCCGCCAGATCCCGATCCAGCGGGTGGGCGTGAAGGGCGTGCGTTATCCCCTGTCGCTGAAGACGCCTGCCGGCGTGCTGGCCACGGTAGGCACCTTCAACCTCGACGTGCACCTGCCTGCCGACCAGAAAGGCACGCATATGTCGCGCTTCGTCGCCTTGCTCGAGGAAGAACGCGAGCCGCTCGAACTGGCGACCTTCCGTTCGCTGCTGGACAAGATGCTGGTCAAGCTGGAGGCCGAGGCCGGGCGCATCGAAGTCACCTTCCCCTATTTCATCAACAAGATCGCGCCGGTGTCGGGCGTGCAATCGTTGATGGACTACGAAGTCACGCTGATCGGTGAAGTGCGCGGCGACGCCACCAAGGTCTTCCTGAAGGCCCTGGTGCCGGTCACGAGCCTGTGCCCGTGCTCGAAGAAGATTTCGCAGTACGGCGCGCACAACCAGCGCTCGCATATCACCATGAATGTCGAACTGGCGGGCGACCTGCCCGTGGAGGCGCTGGTGCGCATGGCCGAGGAAGAAGCCTCGTGCGAGTTGTGGGGCCTGCTCAAGCGTCCGGACGAGAAGTTCGTCACCGAGCGCGCTTACGAGAATCCCAAGTTCGTCGAGGACCTGGTGCGCGACATCGCCATGCGCCTGAATGCGGACGATCGCATCGTGGCGTATGTGCTGGAGGCCGAGAATTTCGAGTCCATCCACAACCACAGCGCTTATGCCGTGATCGAGCGCGACAAGCGCGCGGTGCGGTAAGCCGGCACGTCAGCCAACAAGAAAGCCACCGCGAAGGTGGCTTTTTTGTTGGCTTTGCGGCAGAAGACTAGCGTGCCGGCAGGCGAATATCCGACAGTTCCCAGCGCGGCGTCACGCCGTAGCCGTAGCTGTGCTGCGCCAGTTCGGGCGCGGCCTGCAGCCGCATCGCGCCGGCAAAGGCGATCATGGCCCCGTTGTCGGTACAGAAGGCCAGGTCCGGATAGTAGACCTGGATCTTCTTCTGCGCGCCAAGCTGATCCAGGCGCTCGCGCAACTGCCGGTTGGCGCCCACGCCGCCGGCCACCACCAGCCGGCGATGCCCGGTCTGCTTGAGCGCGGCCATGGACTTGGCCGCCAGCACGTCGACGATGGCGTCGACAAAGGAGCGCGCCAGGTTGGCCCGGTCCTGCTCGCACACATTGCCCAGCTTGCGGGTTTGCGTCAGCACCGCCGTCTTGAGGCCGGCGAAGGAAAAATCGAGATTGCCCGAATGCAGCATCGGGCGGGGCAGGGCATACGCGCCGGGCGTGCCGAACTCGGCCAGCCGCGATACCTCGGGGCCGCCCGGGTAGCTCAGGCCCAGCAGCTTGGCGGTCTTGTCGAAGGCCTCGCCGGCGGCATCGTCCAGCGTCTCGCCCAGCAAGGCGTAGTCGCCGATGCCGCGCACTTCCATCAACTGCGTGTGCCCGCCGGAAACCAGCAGGGCCACGAAGGGGAACGGCGGCGGATCGCGCGTCAGCAGCGGCGACAGCAAGTGGCCCTCGAGGTGGTGCACGCCCAGCATCGGCACGTTCAGGGCAAAGCCCAGGGCGTTGGCCACCGACGCGCCCACCAGCAATGCGCCGGCCAGGCCGGGCCCTTGGGTGAAGGCGATCGCATCGATGTCCTTGCGGGTGCGGCCGGCTTCGTCGAGTATCTGCTGCAGCAGTGGCAGCACGCGGCGGATGTGGTCGCGCGAGGCGAGTTCAGGCACGACGCCGCCGTAGTCGCGATGCATGGCGATCTGCGAATGCAGGGCATGGGCGAGCAGTCCGGCCTCGGTGTCATAGAGGGCGAGGCCGGTTTCGTCGCAGGAAGATTCGATGCCAAGGACAAGCATGGGGGAAGCTAAGGCCGGTACCAAAGGAAGCCGGCAAATCAAGGGGTTGGCACGGGCGGCGGACCATCGGACCGGCAGCCTAGCGTGAGGCCAGCAGGGTAGCACAGCGGCGATTGCCCTGCTTTTCGCTACAATCGCCGCTTCTTCAGCGGGCATTCAGTAGGCAAGAAAAACATGGGCAGCAAGCAGACCGCACAGACCGGCCACGCTGGCGCGCGCGCAGGGCGCTTCGATGTGGCGGTGCTTGGCGCCGGGGCCGCCGGCATGATGTGCGCCGCCGTGGCGGGCCAGGGCGGCGCCAGCGTGGTGCTGATCGACCATGCCACGAAGCTGGCAGAGAAAATCCGCATTTCGGGCGGCGGGCGCTGCAATTTCACCAATCTGCAGGCCGGGCCGGCCAATTACCTGTCTGGTAATCCGCACTTCTGCCGTTCGGCGCTGGCGCGCTATACACCACAGGATTTCCTCGACCTGATGCGGCGCCATGAGATCGACTGGCACGAGAAGCACCGCGGCCAGCTCTTCTGCAACGATAGCGCCGAGCAGGTGATCGAGATGCTGCGCGCCGAATGCGGCGCGGGCGGCGTGCACTGGCGCACCGGCTGCAGCGTGGACGAGGTCAGGCGCGAAGGCGACGATTTCCTGCTGATGACGGCGAATGGGCCAATCCGCGCCGGTGCGCTGGTGGTGGCCACCGGAGGGCTTTCCATTCCCAAGATCGGCGCCACCGACCTGGGCTACCGCATCGCCCGCCAGTTCGGCCTGGGCGTGGTCGAGACGCGCCCGGCGCTGGTGCCGCTCACCTTCGACGGGCAGGGCTGGGCGCCATTCGTGCCGCTGGCCGGCGTATCGATGGAGGTCGATATCGCTACGGGCGGCGGCAAGATGGCTGGCGCCTTCCGTGAGGACTTGCTGTGGACCCATCGCGGTTTGTCCGGTCCCGCCGTGCTGCAGATTTCCAGCTTCTGGCGGCCGGGCACGCCCATCGCCATCGACCTGTTCGACGGCAACGACGCAAGTGAGTGGCTGCTTGCGCAAAAGGGCAGCAGCCGCAAGCACCTAGCCAACCTGCTGGCCGAACGCCTGCCGGCCCGCCTGGCCGATGCCTGGTGCGCCGCTGCCGGCCTGAACGGCGCGCAGCCCCTGCATGATATGCCGGACAAGGCACTGCGCCGGCTCGGGGCCGCGCTGAATAGCTGGGAGTTGATCCCGGCGGGGACCGAGGGCTATCGCAAGGCCGAGGTCACGCTCGGCGGGGTGGATACCCGGGCTCTGTCATCGGCCACGATGATGGCCCGGACGGTGCCCAACCTGTACTTCATCGGCGAGGTGGTCGATGTGACCGGCTGGCTGGGTGGCTACAACTTCCAGTGGGCCTGGGCATCGGGCGTGGCTGCCGGCCAGGCCGTTGCGGAAAACGCACGCACCGCGACGGCGGGAGTGGCCTAGGCGGCACGGCGGAAAATTTACGCCACACGGGCTTGACAGTGTGTGTGCTACACTTGTAGCTTTCGTAAAACCGCCAACAGCTGCTATATATTTCAGCAAGATGACCACGATCCACCTCAAAGAAAACGAGCCGTTTGAAGTCGCCATGCGTCGTTTCAAGCGCACCATCGAAAAGAACGGCTTGATTACTGAATTGCGGGCACGTGAGTTTTACGAAAAGCCGACGGCCGAGCGCAAGCGCAAGAAGGCCGCCGCCGAGAAGCGCCACTACAAGCGCATCCGCAGCCAGATGCTGCCGAAGAAGCTGTACTGAACGCATCCTTCGCTTCTGCATCAAAACCCGCTGTGGGCAAGGCTCCGGCGGGTTTTTGCATTGGCGGTCCGACGGCCGGCGCGTTTCGCCCGGCCGGCAATGTCCCGCCCACACTTTCCTGGAAAAATTGCCATGTCCCTCAAAGCCCGTATCACTGATGACATGAAGGCCGCCATGCGGGCCCGCGAAACCGATCGCCTCGGTACCATCCGGCTGCTGCTGGCGGCCATCAAGCAAAAGGAAGTGGACGAGCGCATCGAACTCGACGACACCGCCGTGCTGGCCGTGATCGAAAAGCTGGTCAAGCAGCGCAAGGACTCCCTCTCGCAGTTCACGCAAGCCGGCCGCACCGACCTGGCGGACAAGGAAAGCGCTGAAATCGAGGTGCTCAAGGTCTATATGCCCGCCGCGCTGTCGGAGGCCGAAATCGCCGCGGAAGTGCAGGCCGCCGTCGCGGAGAGCGGCGCCGCCGGTCCGCAGGACATGGGCAAGGTGATGGCGGTGCTCAAGGCCAAGCTGGCCGGCCGCGCTGACATGACTGCCGTGTCCGGGCTGGTCAAGGCCGCTCTGACGGCGCGCTGAGCGAGCTCTGGCAGCCGCTGGATCGGGGCCAGTCGCCGCCGATCCGGCTTCCTGCTGAATGTGCAGCTTAAAACGCTTCTGATCCGACACCCCTCGCCGGCCCTGGCTGCAATCCGTTGCGTCTGCACTACAATGTAGTGTTATGGGGCCGGAAAGCGCAGTGCCGGTCACGCATTCACAATATTGCCGCCGCCCGCTGCCACGGGCGGCTCGGCCAGAGGACGACAAGCCGGGTGATTCCGCAATCCTTCATTCAGGACCTGCTCAACCGTGTCGACATAGTCGATGTGGTGGGCAAGTACGTGCAGTTGAAGAAGGGCGGCGCCAACTTCATGGGCCTTTGCCCCTTCCACAACGAGAAGTCGCCGTCCTTTACCGTCTCGCCGACCAAGCAGTTCTATCACTGCTTCGGGTGCGGCGCGCATGGCTCGGCCATCGGCTTCCTGATGGAGTACTCCGGGCAGTCCTACCCCGACGCGGTGCGCGAATTGGCGCAATCGGTCGGCCTGTCCGTGCCCGAGGACCGCGACCGGTTGCCGCCGGCACAGCGCGCCGAACAGCAGGCTCGCTCGCTCGCGCTCACCGATGCCATGACGCGCGCCACCGAGTTCTACCGGCGGCAACTGCGCAGCGCGCCCCAGGCGATCCAGTACCTCAAGGGCCGCGGCCTGACCGGCGAGATCGCGGCGCAATTCGGGCTGGGCTATGCACCTGACGACTGGCAGGGGCTGGAATCGGTGTTCGGCAGCTATCGCGACGACGCCATCGCCGGTCCGCTGGTGGAAGCCGGCCTGATGATCGAAAGCGCCGAGAAGCGCGACGCCGACGGCAAGCCGCGGCGCTACGACCGCTTCCGCGACCGCATCATGTTCCCCATTCGCAACGCCAAGGGCCAGGTGATCGGCTTCGGCGGCCGGGTGATGGGGCAGGGTGAGCCGAAGTACCTGAACTCGCCGGAAACCCCGCTTTTCAGCAAGGGTACCGAGCTATATGGCTTATTCGAGGCACGCCATGCGATCCGGGAAACCGGCTACGTTCTGGTGGTCGAAGGCTATATGGACGTGGTGGCACTGGCCCAGCTGGGCTTTGCCAACGCCGTGGCCACGCTGGGCACTGCCTGCACCGCCGTGCACGTGCAAAAGCTGTTGCGGCAGACCGACGCCGTGGTGTTCTCGTTCGACGGCGACGCCGCCGGGCGGCGCGCGGCGCGCCGGGCGCTGGAGGCGTGCCTGCCCTATGTGGCGGATAACAAGACCATCCGCTTCCTGTTCCTGCCCGCCGAGCACGATCCGGACAGCTATGTGCGGGAGCAGGGCACCGATGCCTTCGCCGCCCAGGTGCGCGACGCCATGCCGCTGTCGCGCTTCCTGTTGCAGGTGGTGACGGAAGGGCAGGAGCTGCGCCAGCCGGAAGGCCGCGCCCGCGCCCAGTACGAGGCCAAGCCGTTGCTGCAGGCCATGCCCGGCGGCGGCCTGCGCCTGCAGATCGTGCGCGAACTGGCCGACGCTACCGGCACCACGCCTGCCGAGATCGAGGCGGTCTGCGGGCTGGCCAGCGACCCGGTGCGGGTCGGCCGCTTTGCCCAGCCGCGGCCGCGCACCAAGCGTCAGGCGCCCACGGGGCTGGAGCAGCGCGTGCTGCAATTGCTGATGTGCTATCCGCAGCTCTCGAGCCGGCTCGACGCCGATAGCCGCGCGCTACTGCTGGAGGATGAGCAAGCCGATGCCGAGGTGCTGTCGCACCTAGTGTCCGCGTGCGACGAATTACAGGGCGAAGTGAACTTCGCGGCCTTTAGCGAGCATCTCGCGCAGTCGCCGTATGCCGAGGTCTACGCCAATGTGCGTGCGGCGGTACTGCGCGAAGAGATCGACGAGGAACCGGCGGAGCAGGAATTCGACGCGGCCATCGCCAAGCTGCTGGCGGGGCCGTTGCAGCGTGAACTCGCCAGCCTACAGCAGTCGGTGGTGATGGGTACGGCGGACGAGGCTGGCAAGAGCCGGATGCGATGGCTGGTCAGCGAGATCAACCGCCGGCGCCAGTTGGGTTGACCGTCCGGTAGGTCGGTCAAGGCTTGTGGTGACAAATAGGTGAAGGTTTAGCTTGACCTTGTTGAGCTTAAGCCTTGATTTATCAGGTGAAATCCTCACCTGTTGGGAAGCCGGCTAATTGCGACGTGCTACAATAGGCGGTTTGGATAGCGAAATCTTTCTCTCCCGTTCTGGTGAAAGTGAGCGTGCCAATGGCAAAGGCCAAAGCAACCGAAAAGGTTTCCACTAATGCTCCCCAATCAGGGAGCGGCAAGGCGTCCGCGAAGACATCGGCGGCTGCGAAGACAGCCGCGTCAGTCAAGACGCCAGCCCAGCCTGTGCCAGCTAAGACTGCTCGGAGCGCCAAGGCGCCCGCAGCGTCCACCACCACCGGGACTCGCATATCCGAGGACTTGAGGCCCTCGACTTCGGCACGCGAGAGCGGCGATAGCGCCAATACAAGCGGCAAGAACGCCGCGTCTGTACCTGTGAAAGGCAAGAGTATTACCGTGGCGAAACAGCAGAATACCGAAGTCGAGAGCAAGCGAACGGCAGCGGCCAGCGCCAAGACGGGAGACGCCAAGTCAGGCGTGCCCGCGTCCGAGGACACGCCGGTTGCCACAACTTCCGCCCCCGTTGCATCCGAGCGTCCCGCCGCTCCGGCAGTCAAGCCGGAGCCGAAGAAGCGTGGCCGCAAGCCCAAGGCCGGATCGCAGCACGACGACAGCACTACAGACGACGTGACTGAAGAGCTTTACGAAGACGAGATCCCCGCCGCGGCGCCTGCGGCCGCCCCCAAGTCCGAAAAGCAGAAGGCTCGCGACCGCAAGGCCAAGGAAAAGGCCCTGCTCAAGGAGTTCGCCTCGACCCAGCAGGGCACCGAGGAAGAACTGGAGGTGCGCCGCCAGAAGCTCAAGGCGCTGATCAAGCTGGGCAAGTCACGCGGTTACCTGACTTACGCGGAGATCAACGATCACCTGCCGGACGACATGGTCGATTCGGAAACGATCGACACCCTGGTCGCCACGCTGAACGACATCGGCATCGCCGTCTACGAGCAGGCGCCGGACGCGGAAACGCTGCTGCTCAACGACAATGCCCCGTCCGCCACCAGCGAGGAAGAAGCCGAGGAAGAAGCTGAGGCCGCGCTTTCCACGGTGGACTCCGAGTTCGGCCGCACCACCGATCCCGTGCGCATGTACATGCGCGAGATGGGCACGGTGGAACTGCTCACGCGCGAAGGCGAAATCGAAATCGCCAAGCGCATCGAAGCCGGCCTGAAAGACATGGTGATGGCGATCTCGGCGTGCCCGGTCACGATCTCCGAGATCCTGGCCCTGGCCGAACGCGTTGCCAGCGACGAGATCAAGATCGACGAGTTCGTCGATGGCCTGATCGACCCCAACGCCGAGGATGTTCCCGTGGCGGCGCCGGCGCCTGTTGTCGCGGCAGTGGCAGAGGAAGACAACGAGGAGTCGGACGATGAAGAGTCCGACGAAGACGAGGACGACGATGCCGGTGGCCTGGCTGCCTCCGCGCGCCAGCTTGAAGAACTGAAGCAGGGCGCTCTGGAGAAATTCCGCGTCATCGCCGAGCAGTTCGACAAGATGCGCCGCTCGTTCGAGAAGGAGGGCTACAAGTCCAAGGCCTACGTCAAGGCCCAGGAAGCCATCCAGAACGAACTGATGACCATCCGCTTCACCGCGCGCAACGTCGAACGCCTGTGCGACACGCTGCGCGGCCAGGTGGACGAAGTGCGCAAGCTTGAACGCTCCATCCTGAAGATCGTGGTGGACAAGTGCGGCATGCCGCGCGCGGACTTCGTCGCCCGCTTCCCGGGTAACGAAACCAACCTCGAGTGGATCGACACGATCATCGCGGACAGCAAGCCGTACAGCGTCACCGTCGAGCGTAATGTGCCGGCCGTGCGTGAACTGCAGCAAAAGCTGATCGACCTGCAGTTGCGCGTGGTGCTGCCGCTGAAGGAGCTCAAGGACGTCAACCGCAAGATGAGCGAGGGCGAGAAGCGCGCCCGCGAAGCCAAGCGCGAGATGACCGAGGCCAACCTGCGCCTGGTGATCTCGATCGCCAAGAAATACACCAACCGTGGCCTGCAGTTCCTCGATCTGATCCAGGAAGGCAACATCGGGCTGATGAAGGCGGTGGACAAGTTCGAATACCGCCGCGGCTACAAGTTCTCGACCTACGCCACGTGGTGGATCCGCCAGGCCATCACCCGTTCGATCGCCGATCAGGCGCGCACTATCCGTATCCCGGTGCACATGATCGAAACGATCAACAAGATGAACCGCATCTCGCGCCAGATCCTGCAGGAAACCGGCAACGAGCCGGATCCGGCAACGCTGGCCGAGAAGATGGAGATGCCGGAAGACAAGATCCGCAAGATCATGAAGATCGCGAAGGAACCGATCTCCATGGAAACGCCGATCGGCGACGATGACGACTCCCATCTGGGCGACTTCATCGAAGACACCAACACGCTGGCCCCGGCCGAAGCAGCGCTGCACGGCTCCATGCGCGACGTCGTCAAGGACGTGCTGGACTCGCTCACGCCGCGCGAAGCCAAGGTGCTGCGCATGCGTTTCGGCATCGAAATGAGCACCGATCACACGCTGGAAGAAGTCGGCAAGCAGTTCGACGTCACCCGCGAACGGATTCGCCAGATAGAAGCCAAGGCACTGCGAAAGCTGCGCCATCCGAGCCGCTCTGATAAGCTTAAGAGTTTCCTCGAAGGTAGTTGATCGGTATCATGCCGGTCTGACTTTCCTGGGCCTCTAGCTCATGCTTGGTTAGAGCAGCGGACTCATAATCCGTTGGTGCCGTGTTCGACTCACGGGAGGCCCACCATTATTGAGAAAAGCCCCGCAGGTTTCTGCGGGGTTTTTTTCTACGCTGTTACCGATGCTGCTCGGGTGAACCCTGTCGTGCCAGCTTTCAAAGTTTCTGCACGGCAGCCAAGTCGAATATCTTCGCCCAGCGCATTGCCTCCTTGCGATTCGCCATCGGGATATTCCAATTGCCTTGCGCATTGTGTTCAAGACGCAGTGCAAGCATCCATTTGCCACCATTTTCCAACGCGCTGGCGCCTGCAATATCCGCAAAAATGAACTTGGCGTGCTGGCCGTCGATGTCCAGGGCGCCACGTTTGCGTTCCGGATCCACACGCATCGTCCCCCACGATCCCTCCAGCGATACGATGCGTTCGCCTTTGATCTTGACGCCGTGGATCGCGCGATAGCGGCGGACCAGGCTTGCGACGAATGCAGCGAGCAGTGCCGCACAGAACGCGACTGCGGTGGTCCCGGCAATCCAGCCAAAGGCCGCGGCCACCGCGGTGTATAGGCGGACCGCGCCGTAGATGAGGGCACCGATCAATGCGAGGCCGGCGATGATGAATGGCACGTCTTTTCCTTTAAAGAAACTGAAATGAATTAGCTGGCCTGGCTGCACACGCGGAACGATGGGCGCCGTGGGCGGCCGAATTGATAGCCTCTGCGGCGTGACGGACGTACCGATGGTGTTACACATCCAGCGGTGCCCAGTCGTGGCTACCGTCCGCACAGCGACACCACGAAATCAACGAGCGCCCGCACTTTCGCCAGCAGATGCTGCCGCGACGGATACAGCGCGTAGAGCGAAAGCGCTCATCCGGCCAGAAGCGAAAAGCCATGTAGAAATCGTCGGCGATCATGTCGCCTAAGTTGTCGCGCGTCACCAGGTCCAGCGTCAGGTACGGATGAGCATCAACGAACGCGCCGGGGCGCGGCCCCAACACCTGCCGTGGGCATGTTATCGCTAAATGTCCCGCAACGAACCGCAATCCGGTCACCGCGGCACAAGCTGCGATCGAGTGCAGATGACGATGTTTGGTGTGACTGGAACTACCGGGCAGGTTGGCGCCGCGGTGGCTCGCGTGCTGTTGTCGGCTGGCAAGAATGTGCGCGCGGTGGCGCGCACGGCGCACAAGGGCAGTGAATGGGCCTCGCGAGGCTGCGAGGTGGTGCTCGCCGACGTGGGCGATGCGCAGGCGCTGCGGCGTGCCTTCAGCGGCGCGCCCGCACGTGTGGTTTGCTCGACAGCGCGTCGGCGATATCCGTGGGCGTGACGCGATGCGGAGCGAAGTTGCTGGGCCGTGCTGTGCGGGCGGAGGCAGTGCCCCACGCATCTTGGGAAGCGCAGTTCCGTGCGCGACCAGCTTGCGCCAGATGCCATTCGCCGTTCAACAGCGCCAAGGCCTAGCCAGCATTTTTCCGCACCACCGGCCGGGTGAAGATCAGAGCCGTTTCCGTGCCCGCGGTGTCTGGGTCGTACAGATCCCAGTCCAGCCCGCACAGCGAGAATCCCAACGCACGGTAAAAGCCGATGGCGGGATAGTTCGTATTCTGCGTTTCCGCGCGCAGGCAGCGGGCTGGCGTAGCTTGCAGCAGGCGGTTGATTTCCCCGAGCAGTACGCGGCCGATGCCGGTGCCGCGGAATGACGGGGCGACAAAGATCGCGCTCAGCATGGCCGACCGGTTCCATGGCTCGAGCCTGACGGTGGCAAAGCCGCAGATGACGCCGTTGGCGCTTTCGAAGACGAGCGCGTGATCCGCCCGCGCGCAATCCTGCTCGAAGCCCGAGGCGTCATAGTGGTTGAGTACAGGCCGCCCCAGGGCTTGTTCCACCAGCCAGATGCCGAGCGGGCCGCTTCTTACCGCGTAGATGCGATCGGTCTGTTAGCTGGTGTCGAGATTCAGGATGCCGGCGCCGTCGCGCGCCCAGTCGAGCGATCTGATAGTCATGCGGGTGATGCGGTCAAACGCGGTCCGGGCCGGCCCGGCGGGCCGGCGGCAGGCAATGGGCTTGCGGCGGTCAGCCCCGGCGGTGCGTGAGCCGGTCCCACCAGTACTGGAGGGGGTGGGTGTGCGTGGGGTAGAACACCGACTTGCGGAAGAAAACTGCCCTTACGGCAAACACATAGAGCAGTAGGACGGCTAAAGTCAGCACGATCGAGGCAATCATGGCGCGCTCCTCTGGCAATGAACTGGCCCGCTTTCCATTCTAGGCCGTGCGCGCCTGTCTCGCCTCGGGCTCGGGCAAAGCCTGGCCAATGTGGCTTACGCGCCAGTACGGCGTCCCGCCGGCGCCATTCAGCGCGTGCGCAGCAGTGCTCCGATTTCCTCCGCGGCGCGCCTGAGGGGCGGCAGGTGGTGGCGTAGCAGGTGCGCCGCGTCGCGGCTGCCCAGCACCATGCTGAAGCCCAGCCCGGCCACCACCTTGCCGGAGGCCGCGCGCAGCGGCACCGAGATGCCTGCGTAGCCGTCCACCAGTTCGCTGACCAGCGTGCAGTAGCCGTCGCTGCGTACCTGCCTGAGCGTGCGCGCCAGCGCCGTGCGCGAACTGACCGTGAACGGCGTGAGCTTGCGCAATTGCGCCGTCGCGAGATAGGCCTCGAGTGCCGCGTCGTCCAGTCCCGCCAGCAGCACCCGGCCGAGCGAGTGCGCGTATGCGGGCATGCGGCGGCCAACTCCCATGTCGACGCGCAGCATCTGCTGTGGCTCCTCGCGTGCCACCAGCGTCACCGATTCGCCGTCGAGCACGCCCAGCGAACACGTCTCCCCGGCTTCCACCGCGAGCGCCTTCAGGTAGGGCCCGGCCAGCCGCGGCAGGTCCATCGAGGCAAAGTAGGCAAAGCCCAGGTCCATCACGCGCGGCGTGATGGAAAAGTCGCGGCCGTCCTGCGCCACGTATCCGTTGTGCTGCAGCGTCAGCAACAGGCGCCGCGCGGCTGCCCGGGTGACGTCGAGTTGCTCAGCCACTTCCTGCATGGTGAGGCTGCCCGTGCCGGAGGCGAACAGCCGGAGCAGCGCCAGGCCGTTGGTCAGCGAATCGAGCAGCTCTTCCTTTTTTTGCGGGTTTGCCTGGGGATCGTCGGGGCTGTTCATGGAAGGGAGATAACGAAATAGCGGGATTTTAGTGCGCTAAGCGCACTTGCGCGAAGCCGGCATGACTCCGTATGATATGCGTTTTGCGAACAAATGTTCGCAAAGCGCGGTACGACTCACACGAGAAACGACCGGCAAGAAGAACACGATGGAGACAGCCATGAAGGTGATCAGCGCGCAGCAGGCTGCTGCGCTCGTGCAATCCCAGTGGACCGTGGCCAGTGCCGGCTTCGTGGGCGCCGGCCATGCCGAAGCGGTGACGGACGCGCTGGAGCGGCGTTTCCTGGAATCCGGCTTGCCGCGCGACCTGACGCTGGTGTATTCGGCGGGGCAGGGCGATCGCGGCGCGCGCGGGGTGAACCACTTCGGCAATGCCGGCATGACCGGCCGCATCGTCGGCGGGCACTGGCGCTCCGCCACGCGGCTGGCGGCGCTTGCCATGGCCGAGCAGTGCGAAGGCTACAACCTGCCGCAGGGTGTGCTGACGCACCTGTACCGCGCCATCGCCGGCGGCAAGCCCGGCGTGATGACCAAGATCGGCCTGCACACCTTTGTCGATCCGCGTACGGCGCAGGACAGCCGCTACCATGGCGGCGCCGTCAACCGAAGCGCGCGGCAAGCCATTGCCGAAGGCCGCGCGAACTGGGTCGAGGCGATCGATTTCCGCGGCGACGAATACCTGTTCTACCCGAGCTTTCCGGTCCACTGCGCGCTGATCCGGTGCACCGCCGCCGACACCCGCGGCAACCTGAGCACGCACCGCGAGGCCTTCCACCACGAACTGCTGGCGCTGGCGCAGGCCGCCCACAACTCCGGCGGCATCGTGATCGCGCAGGTGGAATCGCTGGTGGATCACCACGACAACCTGCAGGCCATCCATGTGCCCGGCATCCTGGTCGATTACGTGGTGGTGAGCGAGGAGCCGGCGCATCACCAGATGACGTTCGCGGAGTCGTTCAATCCGGCTTACGTCACACCGTGGCAAGGCGAGGCGGCAAGCACCGCCAGCGCGCCCGCGCCGGCCGAGCCAACCGTGCTCGACGCCCGCAGTATCGTGCAGCGGCGGGCGGTGCTGGAACTGGCGCGCCGGCAGCCGCGCGTGGTCAACCTTGGCGTCGGCATGCCGGCCGCGGTCGGCATGCTGGCGGCGCAGGCCGGCGTCGAGGGCTTCACGCTCACTGTGGAAGCCGGCCCGATCGGCGGCACGCCGGCGGACGGCCTCAGCTTCGGCGCCTCCGCGTATCCGGAAGCGGTGGTCGACCAGCCGGCGCAGTTCGATTTCTACGAGGGCGGCGGCATCGACCTGGCCATCCTCGGGCTGGCCGAGCTGGACGGGCATGGCAACGTCAACGTCAGCAAGTTCGGCGAAGGCAGCGAAGCTCTGATCGCCGGGGTCGGTGGCTTTATCAACATCACGCAGAGCGCCAGGGCGGTGGTCTTCGTCGGCACGCTCACGGCCGGCGGCCTTGAAGTGCACGCCGAAGACGGCGCCTTGCGCATCGTGCGCGAAGGCCGCGTGAAGAAGATCGTGCCGCAGGTCTCGCACCTGAGTTTTAACGGCCCTTATGTGGCCTCGCTTGGCATCCCCGTGCTCTACATCACCGAGCGTGCCGTCTTTGAGATGCGCCCCGACGCCATCGGCGCGGAGCACCTGACCCTGATCGAGATCGCGCCGGGCATCGACCTGCAGCGCGATGTGCTGGACCAGTGCGCCACCGCGGTCGCCGTGGCGCCCGACCTGCGCACCATGGATGCGCGGCTGTTCCGCCCGGGTCCGCTGAAGCTCTGAGGCCGCTGGGTAGCTGCCCGATAACAAACGGCCGGCCATGACCGGTCATGGAGGAGGCCATCGAAGCTTTGTCCTGTCTTTCCCGTTGGTTTTGCTGGATCGCCGACGCGTGCAGGCTGTGAAGCGGGCACGCGTCATTGCTGGATTACGTTTCATACTCATCATGCAGAAGACAAGCCGTCGTATTTTCTCGCGCCGCCTGGGCGCGGCCATCCTGGGCGTTTCGCTGCCGCTGTGCGCGCCGCAGGCCTTCGCGCAAGCC
Source organism: Cupriavidus sp. F041 (assembly GCF_057814235.1). Lineage (NCBI taxonomy): Bacteria > Pseudomonadati > Pseudomonadota > Betaproteobacteria > Burkholderiales > Burkholderiaceae > Cupriavidus > Cupriavidus sp. F041. The sequence goes on along the minus strand of NZ_JBVASY010000002.1, from coordinate 2,937,678 downwards.
TATCCGTCCAAGCCGATCCGCCTGGTGGTGCCGTTCCCGCCGGGCGGTCCGACCGATACCGCCGCGCGCATCATCGGCCAGAAGATGGGCGAATCGCTCAAGCAGACGGTGGTGGTGGACAACCGCCCGGGCGCTTCCGGCACGATCGGCGCGGAAGCCGTTGCCAAGAGCGCGCCGGATGGCTACACGCTGATGGTGCTGGCTACGCCCACGCTGCTGGCACCGCACCTGATCAGCCGCAAGGGCTACGACATCTTCAAGGATTTCACGCCGATCGGCTCCGCCTACGACTTGCCCATCGTGATGGTAGTCAACCCGCAGGCCATGCCCGACGTGACCGACCTGCAGCAATACATCGGCCGCGCCAAGGCCAAGCCCGGCGCGCTCAACTACACCAGCGCCGGCAATGGCAGCTTTGGCCACCTGTCCACCGAACTGCTCAAGAGCACGGGGCATTTCGACGTGCAGCACGTGCCCTACAAAGGCAGCGCGCCGGCCATCTCCGATCTGCTGGCGGGCCAGGTGCCGATGATGTTCTCCGACATGATCGCGGCGCTGCCGCACATCAAGGCCGGCAAGCTGCGGCCCATCGCCGTGGGCTCGGCCAGGCGCGTGAGCTTCACGCCCGATGTGAAGACGGTGGCGGAGCAGGGCTTCCCCGGCTTCGAGGCAACCGCCTGGGGTGGCCTGCTGGCCCCGGCCGGCACGCCCAAGGATGTGATTGCCAGGCTGTCGGCCGAACTGAAGGCCGCGCTGGCAGACCCGGTGGTGCAGGAAAAGATGCTGGGCGCGGGCACGGTCGCGGCCTACCAGCCGCCCGAGCAACTGGCGGCGCGTATGCGTAACGACTACAAGAAGTGGGGCAAGGTGATCCAGGACAACGGCATCAAGGGCGACTGAGGCGACGGGGATTAGTGTCCCGCAGCCGCCGGCCGGATCGGGGCGATTGGGAGGGAAAGGCCGGGCACGCGGAGTTGTCCGGCCTTTTTTTTTACTGCGCGGCAGGTTGGGACGGCAAGGGTTTGTCCGCGCGGCGCTCGTCGTTCAGGGCCGGATGGCCGGGCAGTATCTGGTGCACGAGCCCAACCAGCGCCTGCGCCGCCGGCGAGAGCGAACGTCCGGCCAGCGAGACCAGGCCATAGGCGGCCTTGAGGTCGATGGCGGGCGTCACCTGCAGCGGCACCAGCGTGCCGCTTGCCTCCTCGGCGCTCATCATGGCCCGTGGTACCAGGCCGACCGCATCGGTGTTGAGGATCAGCGTGCGCAGCGTATGCATGTCGTCGCAGGTCACGGTGAGCAGTTCGCGCGCGTCTTCGCCGGCTTCGGCGTGGATGCGGCCGCGGAAGAAATCCGCCACCCGCGCCGGGATGCGCGGCCCCGCCACGGGAAACGCCAGCAGCTCGGTCAGCGCGATCGCGCCGCGCGCTGCCAGCGCATGGTCCCTGCGCACAAAGAAGCTGGTTTCGAGCGCGCGCAGCCGCTCGATGCGCAACTGGGGCTGCTCCTTCAGGCTCTGGCTTTCACCGACGAAGAAGTCCAGTTGCTCGGCTTTGAGCTTTTGCGCCATCGAGGGCGTGTCCGCGATCTCGATATCGATGCGCAGCTTTGGATAGCGTGCCAGCAGCGCCGTCAGCACCGGCTCCATCAGGAAGGCCGCGGCAAACGGCCCGAAGCCCACGCTCACCTCACCCATCTCCACATCGCGCAGCAGTTCGAGATCCCGCCGCAGTTCCCGGCCCTCTCGCAACATGCGGCGCGCCCGCTCCAGCACGATGCTGCCGGAAGCCGTGGGCCGCGCCTTGCCGTAGCTGCGGTCCAGCAACTGGCTGCCGAACTCCGCTTCCAGGCCCTGGATGCTGCGCGACAGCGCTGGTTGCGACAGGTGCAGCACGGTGGCGGCACGCGCAAAGCTGCCTTGCTCGATCAGCGTGACGAAATGATGCAGGCGGCGCAGTCCCATGATTTTGCTTTTTATGCATGGAAAACTGAAAAATATTGCATTGGACGTATTTTCTCAAGTCGGTAAGCATGTCCCTCACCAATAAAAGAAGATTTCAGGAGACACGGATGATTCGACGCGCTTTTCTCGCGCTGGCCCTTGGCGGCACTTCCCTCATGACCTCCCATGCGATGGCGGACGCCTATCCGGTCAAGCCGCTGCGCGTGGTGGTGCCGTACGCGGCCGGCGGCGGCAGCGACATCGTGGCGCGTGCGTTAGGCGAAAAACTGAGCAAGAAGCTCGGCCAGCCCATCATTGTGGATAACAAGGCCGGTGCCTCCGGCATCATCGGCACCGATGCGGTGGCCAAGGCGGCGCCGGACGGCTACACGCTCCTGGTCACGATCACGCAATCGGTGCTGACCAACCAGTTCCTCTACAACAGGCTGCCCTACGACCCGCGCAAGGACCTGACCCTGGTCAATGTGATCGCCGATGCGCCGCTGGTGCTGGTCACCACGCCGTCGCTGCCGGTCAGGTCGGTCAAGGAACTGGCCGATTACGGCCGCGCCCACAAGGGCAAGGTCAGCTACGCGTCCTGGGGCGTGGGCTCCTATCCGCACCTGGCTGGCGCCTACTTTAGCAAGGTCACGCACGGGGAGATGGTGCACGTGCCGTACAAGGGCGAAGCGCCCATGCTGCAGGACTTGCTGGGCGGCCAGGTGCAGTGGGCCGTGGCCAGCGTGCTGTCGGCCAAGCCTTACATCCAGAGCGGCAAGCTCAAGGCGATCGCGGTGACGGGTACGCAGCGCAGCCAGGTGCTGCCGGACCTGCCGACCTTCGCGGAAGCCGGCATGGACGACAACGCCTTCACGGTGCTGGGCTGGATCGGCTTGCTGGCGCCGGTCGGCACGCCCGCGCCGGTGGTGGCGCGGTTGGATGAAGAGGTGCGGGCGCTGATCCAGACGCCGGACATGCAGGCGCGCTTCTCCGCGCTTGGATTGCGTCCGGTGGGCAGCACGCCCGCGCAGTCGCAGGCCATCTTCGCGCGCGAGTGGCCGGTGTGGAAGACGCTGGTGGCGGAGTCGGGCGCGAAGCTCGACTGAGCAAGAAGGCAAAAAAAGCGGGCCGCATGCGGTCAATGCATGCGGCCCGTTGTCAGCGGCTTAGCCGGCCAGCCGTCAGTTGCTGGCGGCGCTTTCCGGTTCGATCCTTGGCCCGCCAGCGGCGTAGCTGGCGTGCGGCAGCGGCAAGACCTGCGCATCCGCGTTGTGCCCCGCGGCTGCCGCGAGGCCGGGGACCAGTCCCTGCAGCGAGCCGCCGGTCAGGCCCACCTCCTTCAGCAGCGAATCGATCAGCGGCGCATGCGCACGGTAGGACAGCGCTGCGGACATCGCCTGCTCGGCGAGATTGCCGTTGCCATTTCCATTCCCATTGCCGCCGCCATTGCCCGCGTCGCCGGTACCCGCTACCGCGCCGCCGCGGTTGAGGCCGTCGACCTGGATGATCTTGATGCCGTCGATCGCCTTCATCGGCTCCACGGTCTGCTGGATCACGCCCGGCAGCGCCTGCAGCAGCGCCAGCTTGAACTTCAGGCTGGTCTGGTCCGACGACAGCGCGTTGATGGCGTCGTTGAGCGCGCGCTGTGCCTCGGCTTCGGCCAGCCCCTTCTTGCGCGCCGCCTCGGCCAGTTCGACGATGGCGGTGGCCTGCATCTGCGCCGCCTCGCGCTCGGCGCGCGCCTGCGTGGTGACGTGCACGGCCTGGGTCTCGGCCTCCTGCGCGGCTTCGATCAGGGCCACCTGCTTGGCCCGGTCGGCTTCCGCGGTGCGCCGCGTGGTCTCCACCATCTGCTCGGCCTTGACCGCTTCAGCCAGTGCCTCGTTGGCGCGGCCCTGCGCCTGCGATTGCGCTTCCGATTTGGCGGCGATCACGATGGCCTTTTCCTGCTCGGCGATTTCCGTCACCTTGGCCTGCTCGATGGCCGCCATCTGGGTAACGCGCTGCTGCTCGATCTCCTTGACCCGCACGTCGCGCTCGGCCTCTACCTTGCGCGTGCGCACGGCCTGCTCGCGCTGGATCTCGGACTCCTAAACCTGGCGCTCGGCGGTGATGCGGCTCTGTTCGGCTTCCTGGCGGCGCTCCGCTTCGTAGGAGGCGATGCGCGCGTTCTGCTCGGCGGTGCGGGTTTTCACCTGCTGCTCCTGTTCGAGCTTCATGAACGATTCCTGCTGCTCGATCTCCAGCTTCTTGGCCAGCGCATCGCGGTTCTTCTCGCGCACCGAGACCTCGGTGTCCTGTTCGACCTCGTTGCGCTCCTTGCGGCGGCGCTCGGTTTCCTGAGTGAGCTTGGTCAGGCCCTCCGCGTCGAAGGCGTTGTTGGGGTCGAAGAATTCCTTCGAATTCGGCGGCGGCGCGCGCGGCCACCATCCCGGCCAGCGCCTGTTCCATCTCGGCGCGCTTGGCGCGCAGGCCCAGCAGGTCGGTCTCGGTCGCCACGGACCTTTCAACTGCCTCCTGCAAACTGGCGTTGAGCGTGCCGAGCTGGTCCTCCAGGTCGATCTGGCGCTCGGTCCCCGCGCGCGCGGCGGCGTCGTCGCCGTGGTTGAGCGCAATCGTCACCTGCTCGTCGAGCCGCTCGATCTCGTTGTTGAGCCGCGCGATGGCCTTGGCGGCCTGGTGATTGGCCGCCTCGTGCTGGCCGAGCCCGACCCGCGCCTGCGCGATCACCTCGTCGAACTCGCGCAGGTACTGCTCCAGCACAGCTTGCGGCGTACGGCTTTCCAGCGAGCTGACCAGCGCGTGCACATTGGCGGTCAGCAGTCGTTTCACGCGGTTACCCAGGCCTTCTGTCGTCATGGTGTGATTCCTCGGTGCAACGTTAAGACGCCGCGCAGCGAAGGCGGCGCAACAAGAAACGCGTTCAGTCAGGCTGCCGTGCGTTATGTATCAGTTTTGCCAGTTCTAACACTTCCGGTACGTAAGCGTCCAGTACGGCGGGATCATAGGCCGGGGTGCGCTGGGTCACCGCAAGGCGCAACAGGCCGAGCAACATGCGCATGGCGCGGGCAGTGAGGCGCGCTTCCAGCTCCCGTGCCTGCGCCGGTGCCCGGTCGCCGGACGGCACGCCCGCGATCAGGCTGGCCATCAGTTCGGGCAATTGCATGGCCAGCATCGGGACGATTTCCGAGTGCTGCTGGTGCTCATGCTCCAGGGTTTGGGTGGCGTCGAGCAGGGGGCGCACCTGTTCGCGCAGGAGCGCGACGCAGCCGATGTAGTCGGACGAGCCGTCCGCGCGCCGGCGCGCGTCGGCCAGTAGGGCGCGGATCTTGTCGCTGGGACTGCTGGCGCCCGGCAACTCGATGCCGGCCAGCCAGGCGAGGTCTTCTTCGGGAATGCGGACGGAGACGGTTTGCATCTGGTTCTGCCTGGTTCGGATCGCTAGAACCAAGCATGGGTCACACGCCATCTCTTGTATACGTTTGTAAACAAAAAATGACATTTCACCGATCCCGCGTGGCGAGCGGCGGCGGCAGGAAGAACCTCAAGCGCTAGCGGTGGCGAATCGCTCGCCGCCACGCCGCAAAGCCAGGCCGGGTGCGACTCTTGGGCAAACCAGCCTTGCAAAGGCCGGGTTTGTCCCCCGGATAGCCATGATGCCGTGCCCGCGTGACACGAAATTGAAATCCGCCCGGCCGAAACTGGCGTAGCCGCCACACTCGTACTACCCTTATCAGGGCTACAAATGCTACAATCTAAGTCTTTGATTTACATGAGCTATTGATCTCGCGGCGGAATCGCCCGCAGAGGCACGGACAGACGACGGCTCGCGGCGGTCGCGCCAGCAGGGCGCGCCCCATGCGGCCGGGCCTTAAATCCATGCGCAGATCTCCCCCGCTCGGTTCAAGACGCGTGTCCGTTGGCGCCGGGTTCGCCTCCTGCAAGACACGGAAACCATGACGACTACGACCACCGACCAGACCACCCCCGAGATCACCTTCGACAGCTTTGGCCTGGACGCCCGCATCCAGCGCGCATTGTCCGAGCAGGGCTACACCAAGCCCACGCCCATCCAGGAGCAGGCGATCCCCGTGGTCTTGCTCGGCAAGGACGTGATGGGCGCAGCGCAGACCGGCACCGGCAAGACCGCCGGCTTCGCGCTGCCGATCATCCAGCGGCTGCTGCCGATGGCCAATGCCAGCGCCTCGCCGGCGCGCCACCCGGTGCGTGCCCTGATGCTGACCCCCACGCGCGAACTGGCCGACCAGGTCTACGACAACGTGGCCCGCTACGCGCGCTTCACCGACCTGCGCAGCACAGTGGTGTTCGGCGGCGTCGACATGAACCCGCAAACCGAAGCCTTGCGCCGCGGCGTGGAAATCCTGGTGGCCACCCCGGGCCGGCTGCTCGATCACGTGCAGCAGAAATCGGTGAACCTGTCGCAAGTGCAGATGCTGGTGCTGGACGAGGCCGACCGCATGCTCGACATGGGCTTCCTGCCCGACCTGCAGCGCATCATCAACCTGCTGCCGGCACAGCGCCAGACGCTGCTGTTCTCGGCCACCTTCTCGACCGAAATCAAGCGGCTGGCCGCCAGCTACCTGCGCGAGCCGGTCACCATTGAAGTGGCGCGCAGCAACTCGGCCAACGAGAACGTGCGCCAGACCGTGTTCCAGGTCGAAGACGGCCACAAGCAGGCCGCCGTGGTGCATCTGCTGAAGAAGCGCGCCGCCGAAGGCCTGTCGCGCCAGTGCATCGTCTTCGTCAACAGCAAGATCGGCTGCTCGCGCCTGGCGCGCCACCTGGAGCGCGAGGGCATCAACGCCGCCGCCATCCATGGCGACAAGACCCAGACCGAGCGCATGCAGACGCTCGATGGCTTCAAGCAAGGCAGTATCGATGCGCTGGTCGCCACCGACGTGGCGGCGCGCGGCCTCGATATTCCCGACATGCCGTGCGTGATCAACTTCGACCTGCCGTACAGCGCCGAAGACTATGTTCACCGTATCGGCCGTACCGGCCGTGCCGGCGCCAGCGGCGACGCGCTGTCGATTTACGTGCCGGGCGACGAGCGCCTGCTGGTCGATATCGAGAAACTGCTCAAGCGCAGCATCCCGCGCACGCCGCTGGAGGGTTTCGATCCCACCGGTGCCAGCGCCCGTGCCGAGGAAGGCGACCGCCGCCGCGCACGCAGCAGCGACGTGCGCCGCCCGCGCGGCAATGGCGAGAGCGAGGAACCGCGTCCGCGCCGGAACGATCCGGCCAGCTCGCGCAACGCGTTCCGTCCGTCCGACGACTCCTTCTTTTCGCGTCCTTACGAGCCGAGCAGCAGCGCGGTTGCCGCCCAGCCCGACGTGACGGATGGCAATGCCGCCGCCTTCGGCCGTGGCCGTCCGGCGCCCAAGCGGCAACTGGCGGCGCTGCTTGGCGGCGTGCCGCGCAAGTCCTGAGCCGCCGGCGCGAAGCGTCTTGCCGCACCAAACAAAAGCGCTCTCGGGCGCTTTTTTGTTGCCTGGACGTCAGGCTTGCCCGGGGGGCGGTTGCGCGAGGCTCCGCCGGATTCAAGGCGCAGGAAGGCCTAGCGTTGGCCTTCACCTTTACGAGGGGGCAGGGTCAAGCGCCGGCCTTGTATTCCTGCGCGGTGCCCGCCGCCAGGTTCCGCGGCAGCGCGGCCCAGCCGGCCGTGGCATCGCTCAGCCAGCTGTCCACTGATTGCGCGTGGCTCGCCAGCCCCAGGTGCGCGCCGGCCGTGCGCAGCGCCGCCAGCGGATCGAGCTCGTCGATGGCCTGCGCGCCGCTTTGCTTGCTGAGCTTCTCGCCGAGCGCGTTGGTCACCACCGGCACGTGCAGGTACGACGGTGTCGGCAGCCCCAGCAGATGCTGCAGGTGGATCTGCCGCGGCGTGGAATCGAGCAGGTCGGCACCGCGCACGATATGCGTGATGCCCTGATGGCCATCGTCGACCACCACGGCCAGCTGGTAGGCCCACAAGCCATCGGCACGGCGCAGCACGAAGTCGCCAAGCTCGGTCGCCAGGTCCTGGCATTGCCGGCCTTGCCAGCGATCGTCGAAGCAGATCAGCGCGGCATCGCCGTCCGGCACCCGCACCCGCCAGGCGCGCGGCGGCTTGCCGTGCAGGCCATCGCGGCAGGTGCCGGGATAAGCCAGGGTCTGGTGCCGTTCGCGCGCATGCAATAGCGAGTCCGCGATTTCCTTGCGCGAACAGCCGCAGGGATAAATCCGATGATCGGCTTGCAGCTTGCGCAGGGCCTCGGCATAGCGCGCCTCGTGCCGGCTCTGCCACTGCGGCGGCTCGTCCGGATGCAGGCTGAGGCGGGCCAGCGCCTGCAGGATCTGCAGGTCGGCGCCGCGCACGCAGCGGGGATAGTCGATGTCTTCGACGCGCACCAGCCAACTCCCGCGATGGGCGCGGGCGTCAAGCCAGCTGGCCAGCGCGGTGACGAGCGACCCCATATGCAGCGGGCCGGTGGGGGAGGGGGCAAAACGGCCCCGGTAGCCGGGCACCGGGCTCGGGTGGACGGACATGGCGGCGGTGCGTTAGTCGGGCTGGCCCGGCTGTTGTTGGAGCAGGGCTTGCGCCAGGCGCGGATCTTCCAGCTTGTTGGCCCACCATTGCAGCGCCTTGCCGCGCGTACTGGTGCGCCAGGCCACCTTGAAATTGCCGGGGTTGCGCACTTCGAGGGTTTCGCGCGCCAGCAGCACGCCGCTCTCGATAAAGGGCTGCGCCATCGGCGCCGGCAGCCAGCCGCAACCCAGCCCGCGGATCTGCGCCTCGAGCTTGTCGCGCATGGTGGGCACCACCAGCACGTCCTGCCCGGCGAGCACGCCATGGGTGCGGGCCGGCAGGTTGCGCGAGGTATCGCCCACCGCCACGATGCGGTGCTTGGCGATCTGCAGGGTGGTCAGCGGACCCGGTTCGTTCGCCAGCGGATGATGCGCGGCCACCGCGAAGACAAAGGGCATGGTGCCCAGCGGGCGCACCTGGAAACCCTGGGTGCTCGGCGCATCGTAGGCGCCGCCGATCACCAGGTCGGCGCGGCTGCTGACCAGCGCATCCCAGGCGCCGCCCAGCACCTCCTTGGCAAAGCGCAGCCGGGTGGCGGTGTTCTCGGTGTAGAAGTCGTGGATGACCGGCAGCAGGGCGCGGAAGTTGATCAGGTCGTCCACCACGATGGTCAGCGTGGCTTCCCAGCCGGTGGCCAGCCGCTTGACGCGGCGGGCCAGGTCGTCCGCGGCGTGCAGCAGGTGGCGGCCCTCGTCCAGCAGGGCGCGCCCGGCGGGGGTGAGTTCGGCGCGGTGGCGGCGGCGGTCGAACAGCAGGACGTCCAGGTCCTCCTCCAGCTTGCGTACCACGTAGGTAAGTGCCGAAGGCACTTTGCCCATCTCGTGCGCGGCCGCGGCAAAGCTGCCTTTGCGCTCGATGGCATCAAGAACTTCCAGGGATTCGAGAGAGAGTGCCATGTTCAGAAATTCTGAATGAATACTTCTAAGATCGTCCCGCCAAATATACGCCTGCCACCCTAAACTGCCTAGTATTGAAACGTAGTGCAAGGCCAGGGCTAGGTTGTAACCCAGCTGCTGCGCCGATAAGGCCTGAAGGAGGGCCGTCAAAATGATTGAAATCAGAAAGGCGGGCGAACGCGGTTTTGCGGATCATGGCTGGCTCAAGTCTTATCACACCTTTTCCTTCGCGGACTACTACGATCCCAAGCACGTCCAGTTTGGGCCGCTGCGCGTCATCAATGAAGACCGCGTCGCACCGGGCATGGGTTTCGGCACCCACGGCCACCGCGACATGGAAATCATCAGCTATGTGCTGGAAGGCGAACTGGCCCACAAGGACAGCATGGGCAACGGCAGCGTGATCCGCCCCGGCGATGTGCAGCGTATGAGCGCGGGGACCGGCGTGCGCCACTCGGAGTACAACCACGCCGCGCACGACACCACGCACTTCCTGCAGATCTGGATCCTGCCGGAGAAGGCCGATCTCGAGCCCGGCTACGAGGAAAGGCGCTTCGAGCCCGCGGAAAAGCGCGGTCGCCTGCGCCTGGTCGGCAGCCGCGACGGCGCCGAGGGCTCAGTGGTGATCCACCAGGACATGCGCCTGTATGCCGGCCTGTTCGACGGCGACGAGTCCGCCACGCTGGCCCTGGCGCCAAAGCGGCGCGCCTACGTGCATGTGGCGCGCGGGCGTGTCACAGTCAACGGCAAGGCACTGGAGGCGGGCGATGCCGCGCAACTCGAAGGGGCCGACGCGGTGACGCTGACTCATGGCGATGGTGCCGAAGTGCTGGTGTTTGACCTGCCCTGAAGCACCGCTTGAAGAGCACGCAGCCCGCCCGCCATGCCGGCGGGCTGCGGCGCTTTCTCTGGGCGGGTTTGCCGTGTGCTATCGTCTCGCTATAGATAAGCGACCGGGCCGGCACACGTGCCGCCTGGCGTGCCCTGGCCTTCGACATCCACTCCAGAGATGACTTTTGTATCTGTCCTCCTCGCGCTGATCGCCGAGCAGTTCCGCGCCCTGGGCCGCAACAATCCGATCTACGACATCGTGCGCGTGCTGGCCGAGCGGGCGGAGCACGCCTTCGACACCGGGCGCCCGCGCGATACGGCGCTGGCGTGGTTCACGGTGGTGCTGCCGCTGACGCTGACCGCCATGGTGGTGCACTACCTGCTGGCCTCCATCAGCGTGGCGCTCACGCTCGCCTGGAACGTCCTGCTGCTCTACCTGACCCTCGGTTTCCGGCAGTTCAGCCACTTCTTCACCGATATCCACGAAGCGCTCAATCGCGACGACGTGCCGCGCGCCCGCGCGCTGCTGCACCAGTGGACCGGTCTCGAAACCCTTGAAATGCCTGTGACCGAGATCGTGCGGCATACGCTGGAAGCCGCCATCGTGGCGGTCCACCGGCATGTGTTCGGCGTGTTCTTCTGGTTCCTGGTGCCGATCGGCCCGGGTGGCGTCGTCTTGTACCGCATCGCCGAATACCTCGCGCGTCACTGGAACCTGCCTTCCACCGAGCGCAGCCCCGCGCTGGGGCGGTTTGCCGCGCGCGCCTTCTACCTGCTGGACTGGATCCCCTCGCGGCTGACCGCGGTCGGCTTTGCCATCGTCGGTAATTTCGAGGATGCGGTCTATGCCTGGCGCAACCACGCGCGCAAGTGGAACGATGCCGTCAATGGCATCCTGCTCGCCAGTGGCGGTGGTGCGCTTGGCGTGCGCCTGGGCGCGCCGCTGGCCGAGGAGGATTCCACCGTGGTGCTGCGCACCAGCCTGGCTGGCCCGGCCATCGACTATGCGCCTGGCATGGAGGACGACAGCGAGCCCGAGCCGGCCGCGCCCGAATTCGGCATGGAGCCGAACGTGCGTACGCTGCAATCGGCGATTGGCCTGGTGTGGCGTGCCGTGGTGCTGTGGATGCTGCTGCTGGCGATGCTGTCGCTGGCGCTCTGGGTCGGCTGAGCTGGTTTGTCATCCCGCCAACGCCGACGCCAACGCCTGCGCTTGCCGCGGGCGTTTTGTTTATGCGCCCTTATGTACTCTTATGCGCGCTAAGGCTGCCGCGGCGCCCCGCATTGCCAGCACGAATTGAACTGCGCTTCGTGCCATTCCCCGCATGACAGGCATTGCCACCGTGGCCCCGGCTCCGGATTGGCCGCCGCGCGCAATACCGCCCAGGCCTGGGTTTCCATGTCGTCGTCGATCAGCCAGACCTGCGGTGCGCTCTCGCGAAACGGGATATCGCCCATCGCGCCGGCCAGCCAGGTATTGCGCATTTCGGCACGGATGCCGGCGGCTTCCAGCAAGTTCTGGCAGTGTGCCGCATGGACTAGGGAAGGGGTCGACAGCAATAGTTTCATAGGGATCGGGCATGCCGTTGCAGGCACACCCGATCACCTTACCACGGCTTTTGCTGGCGGGATTCGTGCAGCAGCTGCGTATAGAGCTGGTGGCGCCGTCCGGAGATCTCGCCTGCCTTCATCGATTCCAGCACGCCGCAGCCGGGCTCGTTGATGTGATGGCAGTTGTAGAAGCGGCACTCGGTCAGGCGCGGACGGAATTCCGGGAAGGCACGCTCCAGCATGCCTTCGCTCAGGTGATGCAGGCCGAATTCCTGGAAGCCTGGCGAATCGATCAGGCAGCCGCGCTGGCGAGCCCGGGGATCGTTGCTTTCGCCATCCATGGTTGCGTCGCCATCCACGCTGGCCGGCAGGTGGTAGAGGCGGGTAAAGGTGGTGGTGTGCTTGCCCGAATCCAGCTTGGCCGAGATTTCCCGCGTCTGTGCTTCCACGCCGGGGATCAGCAGGTTCAGCAGCGAGGACTTGCCCATGCCCGACTGGCCGATCAGGATGCTGGCGCGGTGCGCCAGCTGCGGGCGCAGTTGCGCCAGCGTATCTTCCGGCGAGCCGTGCACCGACAGGAACAGCGTCTCGTAGCCCAGCTCCTGGTATAGCGCCAGCCGGCCGCGGGCTTCTTCCAGCCGCTCGGTCAGGTCGATCTTGTTGAGGATGATCAGTGGCCGGATGCCGAGCGCCTCGGCCGACACCAGCGCCCGCCCGAGCAGGTCTTCCGAGAAGCCCGGCTCGGTCGCCAGCACGATCACCACCTGGTCGATATTGGCCGCCAGCAGCTTGGACTTGAACTGGTCGGAGCGGTGCAGCAGGTTCTTGCGTGGCTTGTAGCCGGTGATCACGCACTGGTCGGAGGCGGCGCGCTCGATGGTGACGCGGTCGCCCACCGCGCATTCGCTGCGCTTGCCGCGCGGAAAGCCGTGCAGGCGGCTGCCGTCGTCCAGCTCGATCACATAGTGGCGGCCGTGCGCGGCGACGATCAGCGCTTCCTCGGCGGCGGCGCCATTGGCGTTGGCTTTGGCAGCGCTTGCGGCGCGCTGCGGGCCTCCCCGGGCGGCGCGGCTCATGCCTGCGCCAGCAGGCGGTCGATCCGCTGCGCCGCTGGTGGGTGCGAGTAGTAGAACGCGCTGTAGATCGGGTCGGGCGTCAAGGTAGAGGCATTGTCCTTGTAGAGCTTGACCAGTGCCGAGACCAGGTGGCCGGCATCAGTCTGGCCGGCGGCGAAGGCATCGGCCTCGAACTCGTGGCGGCGCGAGGTCTGGCTGGCCAGCGGCCCCAGCAGGAAGGTGAAAACAGGCAGCGTCAGGAAGAACAGCACCAGGGCGAGCGCATGATTGGTGGCTCCGAGATTGGGCAGTACGCCCAGGCCGGTGTAGAACCAGGTACGGCTGGCCAGCCAGCCCAGCGCGGCCAGGAAGGCCAGGCTCAGCGCGAAGCTCACCAGCATGCCCTTGAGGATATGGCGGCGCTTGAAGTGGCCGAGCTCGTGCGCGAGCACGGCTTCGATTTCGTCGTCGGCCAGGCGCTCCATCAGCGTGTCGAAGAAGACGATGCGCTTGGCGGCCCCGAAGCCGGTGAAGTACGCGTTACCGTGCGCGCTGCGCTTGCTGCCGTCCATGACGAACAGGCCTCGGCTGCGGAAGCCGCATTTCTCCAGCAGGCGCTTGATGCGCGCTTCCAGCGTGGCGTTGGCGAGCGGCTCGAAGCGGTTGAACATGGGCATGATCACCGAGGGCGCAATCATCTGCACGAAGATCGTGAAGGCGATCCACGTCAGCCACGTCCACGCCCACCAGTATTGGCCCATGTGGTCCATGAGCCATAGGACGGCAAGCAACAGCGGCAGGCCCAGCGCGCAGCCGACGACGGCCATCTTGGCCAGGTCGGCCAGGTAGAGCTTCCAGCTCATGCGGTTGAAGCCAAAGCGCTGCTCGATGCCGAACTGGCCATAGAGCGAGAAGGGCAGGTCGACCAGCCCGCCGATCACGGCCACGCTGGCGACCAGCGCCACGCTGTAGGCATAGCCCGGCCCGAAGGTGCCGAGCCAGAACTGGTTGATCCACTGCAGCCCGCCCAGCATGGTCAGGACGATCAGCAGCGCGGCGCCGGCCAGCACTTCCAGCATCGACAGCCGGGTGCGGGCGATGGTGTAGTCGGCAGCCTTCTGGTGCGAGGACAGCGTGATGCTGTCGGCAAAGCGGCTGGGTACCGCATGACGGTGTTGCGCCACATGGCGCACCTGGCGGGCTGCCAGCCAGAGCTTGGTCAGCACCATCAGCATCAGGGCGGCTAGGAACAGAAACGTGAACATCGGGCAGAGCCTTGTCGTGTAAAGCCGTCGCGTACGCGGGGCGCGGCCGGATCGCCGGAGCGGGTGCCGGACCGCTTTGGAACCGGGAGCGGCAGCGGATATGCGAGAATTATAAGTTGTTCGCGCCCTCCGACCGTGTTTGTCATCGGGAACCCGGGCGCGCCTCCTTCTTTGCCTCTCCTTCGATTGCAGTCCAGATGACCAGCCAAAATACCCACGTGCCCAGCGGCGCCAAATCCGTCAAGAGCGAAAACAACCTGATCTGGCTGGACATGGAGATGACCGGCCTGATGCCGGACACGGACCGCATCATCGAGATCGCGATCGTCGTGACCGACTCCGAGCTCAATATCCTGGCCGAAGGCCCGGTGCTGGTGATCCACCAGGAAGATGCCGTGCTCGACGGCATGGACAACTGGAACAAGGGCACCCATGGCCGCTCGGGCCTGATCGACAAGGTCAAGGCCTCGACCCTGACCGAAGCCCAGGCCGAGGCCGAGCTGCTGGCCTTCCTCAAGCGCTGGGTGCCGACCGGCAAGTCGCCCATGTGCGGCAACTCGATCTGCCAGGACCGCCGCTTCATGGCGCGCTACATGCCCAAGCTGGAGGCGTTCTTCCACTACCGCAACCTCGACGTGTCCACGCTGAAGGAACTGTGCAAGCGCTGGGAGCCGGCCATCCACAAGGGTTTCGTCAAGCGCCAGCTGCACACCGCGCTGGCCGATATCCTGGAGTCGGTGGAAGAGCTGCGCTACTACCGCACCCACTTTATCCGCCATTCCGCGCCGGCGGCAGCGGCCTCGGGCGAAGCGCCCGCCGCGCCCGATGCTCCGGCTGCTCCGGCTGCCTGATCCGCATCATCCAACGTCATCTCCGAGGCGCCCCGAGGGGCGCCTCGGTCCAACTGCCGCACTCCCATGCTCGCGCGCATCGTCTCGATTATCACGCCGGTCATCCTGATCATCCTGGTGGGCTGGCTTTACGGGCGCCGCGCGCATCCGGACATGTCCGGCATCAACCGGGCCACGCTCGACGTGATCGCGCCGCTGCTGGTGGTGTCGGCCTTCGTCAGCAAGGAATTCGTGCTGGCCGACCAGCTTGTGCTGCTGGCTTGCGCGGTGGCCGTGGTGCTGGGTTCGGGGCTGCTGGCCTGGCTGGGCGCGCGGCTGCTACGGGTGGATCCGCGTACCTTCGTGCCGCCGATGATGTTCAACAACTGCGGCAATATGGGCTTGCCGCTATCGGTGTTCGCCTTCGGCCCGGTCGGCCTGGCGCCGGCGGTGGCGCTGTTCGCTGCGTCCAACCTGATGCACTTCACCATCGGCATGAAGATCGTCAACCGGCATGCGTCGGTCACGCAGATCGTGCGCAATCCGATGGTGCTGGCGACGGTGTTGGGGGTGGGTTTGTCGCTGGCGCGGCCGTGGTTCACGCTGCCCGAGCCGGTGTTCCAGTCGATCAAGCTGCTGGGCGATGCGACCGTGCCCTTGATGCTGTTCGCGCTGGGCGTGCGCATGAAGGACGTGAGCCTGCGCAACTGGGGCATGGGCGCGATCGGCGCCGTGGCCTGTCCGCTGACCGGCATCGCCTGCGCCTTGCTGCTGGCGCAGCTGGTGCCGCTGACCCAGCTCCAGCGCGGGCTGCTGTTTGTGTTCGCCGCGCTGCCGCCGGCCGTGCTCAACTTTCTCGTGGCCGATCATTTCCGGCAGGAGCCGGACCAGGTGGCTTCGATCGTGCTGCTGGGTAATGTCGCCGCGGTGGTGTTCGTGCCGCTGGGGCTGTATCTGGGGCTGCGCTGAGGCAGCCCCGCCTCAGGCCGCCGGCCTGGCGCGAATCGCGTGCTTGGGACGCCACGCCTTGGCCACGGCCTCGTCGGTCTCGATGTAAGGGCCGCCGATCAGGTCGACGCAGTAGGGCACGGCGGCAAAGATGCCTTGCACGATGGCCTTGCCATCTTCGCCGCGCAGGCCTTCCAGGGTTTCGCGGATGGCGCGCGGCTGGCCCGGCAGGTTGATGATCAGGGCGGCGCGGCTGGCGGTTTCGCGGATCACCGCCACCTGCCGCGACAGGATGGCCGTGGGCACGAAGTGCAGGCTGATCTGGCGCATCTGCTCGCCGAAGCCGGGCATTTCCTTGGTGCCCACCGCCAGCGTGGCCTCGGGCGTGACGTCGCGCCGCGCCGGGCCGGTGCCGCCGGTGGTCAGCACCAGGTCGCAGCCGGCCACGTCGACCAGTTCGATCAGCGTGCGGGAGATGACCGCCTGCTCGTCGGGGATAAGGCGCTCCACGCCCTGCCAGGGCGAGGTCAGGGCGCGCCCGAACCACTCGCGCAGGGCCGGGATCCCTTCGTCCTGGTAGGTGCCGGCCGAGGCGCGGTCGGAGATCGAGACAAAGCCGACCAGCAATTCGTCCGGATGGTTGCGGGCAATGGGATGAACCATCGCGTGCGTCGTGGTTTGCGTCATCTTGTCCCCAATGGGTTTGGCGTCCTGGTTATTCTTCGGCGTCCGGCTCGGCTTGCGGCTCGTCGGATGCTGCCGCCTTCTTGCTCTCCAGCGCATTCTTGATGGCCTGGAACAGCTCGCGGAAATAGCGCGGCGGCTTGCCCATCTCGTGCTCTTTGCGCGCATTGCGGATGATGTTGCGCAGCGCCTGCACATCGATGGCCGGGTGCTCGGCCAGGAACTTGGTCAGGGCGGCGTCGTCCGCCAGCAGCAGTTCGCGCCAGCGCTCGACCAGGTGCAGCTTGGCCGTCTCGGCCTTGCTGGCGCCCTTGAAGCCTTCCAGCACGCGCTGGATGGCATCGACCTCGTCGTCGTCCAGCTTGCGCATGACCTTGCCCACGAACTGCATCTGGCGGCGCTTGCCTTCGTGGTTGGTGATGCGCCGCGCGTCGCGGATGGCGTCGGCCAGCGCTTCGGGCATGGGCACGCGCGCCAGCCGGTCCTTGGGCAGCGCTTCGAGTTCCACGCCCAGGTCCTGCAGGGCGAGCATATCGCGTTTTTTCTGGGACTTGCTCTTGGGCAGGTCGTCGTCTTCGGCCGGTTCGGGGGCGAACTGGCCGGGGAAGCCGGAGGCGTTCCGGGGGGAGGTGCGGGAGTTTCGCGTCATGGGTGGCATTTTATCTTGCTATGATTGTTGTTTGGACTTTTGATGACCGCGCCCACAATGGATCAATCCGCCGACCAGACCACCCATTTCACTTATACCCAGGCCCAGCTTAGCGAGATGGCCGCCGATGTGCTGCGGGTGGCACGCGAGCTGGGCGCCACCGACGCGGCAACCGAGATATCCGAGGGCAGCGGCCTGTCGGTCTCGGTGCGCAAGGGCCAGGTGGAAACCATCGAGCAGAACCGCGACAAGGTGGTGGGCGTCACGGTCATGATCGGCAAGCGGCGCGGCAACGCCAGCACCTCGGATTTCTCGCCCGCGGCGCTGCGGGCCACGGCGGAAGCGGCCTACAATATCGCCCGCTTTACCGCCGAAGACGATTGCGCGGGTCTGGCCGAAGAGGAACTGCTTGAACGCAGCCCGCAGGATCTCGACCTGTTCCACCCGTGGAATATCGACGCCGAACAGGCCATCGAGATCGCGCGCCGCGCCGAAGCCGCCGCCTTCGAGGTCTCGCCGCGCATTCGCAACAGCGACGGCGCCAGCGTGTCGGCCCAGCATTCGCAGTTCGTGCTGGCCACCTCGCGCGGCTTCACGGGCGGTTACCCGTACTCCCGCCACTTTATTTCCTGCGCGCCGATCGCCGGTACCGGCAGCGGCATGCAGCGCGACGACTGGTACTCGTCCAAGCGCGCACCCGACGCACTGGCCGCGCCCGAGGACATCGGCCGCTATGCCGCGGAACGCTCGCTGGCCCGCCTGAACTCGCGCAAGCTGTCCACGCGCCGTTGCCCGGTGCTGTTTGAGGCACCCCTGGCGGCGGGCTTGCTCGGCGCCTTCGTGCAGGCCGTGTCCGGCGGCGCACTGTACCGCAAGTCGACCTTCCTGTACGACACGCTGGGCAAGGCCGTGTTCGCGCCGCACATCCACATCCACGAACAGCCCCACCTGCCGGGCGCCATGGGCAGTGCCCCCTTCGACGAAGAAGGGGTGAAGACCCACGCGCGCGATGTGGTTCGCGCCGGCGTGGTGGAAGGCTATTTCCTCTCCACCTACTCGGCCCGCAAGCTGGGCATGAAAACCACCGGCAATGCCGGCGGTTCGCATAACCTGACGTTGTCCAGCTCGCTGACCGCGCCGGACGACGACTTCGCGGGCATGTTGCGCAAGCTGGGCACCGGCCTGCTGGTGACGGAACTGATGGGGCAGGGCGTGAACTACGTGACGGGCGATTACTCGCGCGGCGCCTCGGGCTACTGGGTCGAGAACGGCGTGATCCAGTTCCCGGTGGAAGAGATCACCATTGCCGGCAATATGGTGGAGATGTTCCGCCAGATGGTGGCGGTTGGCGCCGATTCGCTGGTACGCGGCACCAAGGAAACCGGCTCGATCCTGATCGAGCAGATGACGATCGCGGGCAACTAAAAGCAACGGCGGCGCCCTGGTTCCCGGGCCGCCGCGCGTTTCACACCGGCATTGTCTTATTCCTCGCCGGACGGCGGGCGCTCGTAGGTAACGAAGGCGTAGTCGAAGCCATTCGCTTCCGAGTGATGCGATTCGCGCGCGGTGGTGATCCACTGCTGCGGGTCGATGGGGGGAAACACCGCATCGCCTTCGACATCCGCATCGATCTCGGTCACCACCAGCCGGTCCGCGCTGGGCAGCGCCTCGGCATACAGTTGCGCACCACCGATCAGGAAGATCTGCTCGACGCCGACGCATAGCCGCTGCGCTTCCTCGAGTGAGTTCGCCACGTCGCAGCCTTCGATGCGCAGACCGCGGTTGCGGCTCACCACGATATTGCGCCGGCCCGGCAGCGGCCGGCCGATCGATTCCCAGGTCTTGCGGCCCATCACGATGGGCGCGCCCATCGTGGTGCGCTTGAAGTGCGCCAGGTCCTCGGGCAAGCGCCAGGGCAGGGTGTTGTCGCGGCCGATCACGCCGTTGCGGGCCTTCGCCACGATCAGGGTCAACAGCGTCATACGGCCACCGGTGCCTTGATGGCCGGATGCGACTCGTAACCCACCAGTTCGAAGTCTTCGTACTTGTAGTCGAAGATGCTGTCCGGCTTGCGCAGGATCTTCAGTTGCGGCAGCGCCATCGGCTCGCGCGCCAGCTGCGTTGCCACCTGTTCGGCGTGATTGCTGTAGATATGGCAATCACCGCCGGTCCAGATAAAGTCGCCCACTTCCAGCCCGGTCTGCTGCGCCATCATGTGCGTCAGCAGCGCGTAGCTGGCGATATTGAACGGCACGCCCAGGAAAATATCGGCGCTGCGCTGGTACAACTGGCAGGACAGGTGGCCCTCGGCCACATAGAACTGGAAGAAGGCGTGGCAGGGCGGCAGCTTCATCTGTGGAATCTCGCCCACGTTCCAGGCCGACACGATCAGCCGGCGGGAGTCCGGGTTGCTGCGGATCTGCGCCACCAGTTCGCTGATCTGGTCGATGTGCCGGCCGTCCGGCGTCGGCCATGCGCGCCACTGCGAGCCATAGACAGGTCCCAATTCGCCGTTTTCATCGGCCCATTCGTCCCAGATGCTGACGCCGTTGTCCTTCAGGTACCTGATGTTGGTCGAGCCTTGCAGGAACCACAGCAGTTCGTGAATGATCGACTTCATGTGCAGCTTCTTGGTGGTCACCACCGGGAAGCCTTCGCGCAGGTCGAAGCGCATCTGGTAGCCGAACACCGAGCGAGTGCCGGTCCCGGTGCGGTCGGCCTTTTCGGTGCCATGCTCTTGCACATGGCGCATGAAGTCGAGGTACTGTTTCATCGGCGCGGGTGTTGGGGAAAGTGACGCGACAGCGTTGTGCGCGTAATGGGGCAATCTGCCCGGGGGTTAGCAAATTGCTAAAGGCTTAGCATTTTATCGCAAAGCAAAAAGGGCCGCCTCGCGGCGGCCCTCCTTTCATGGTCCGGCGCCCTCAGGTGCTGGCGCCATCGCGCATTACTGCGCCGCCGTGGTCGGAGCCCGGCGCTTCTGCACCAGGTAGCCACCGCCGAGCACGCCGCCGATGACCAGCACGAACAAACCGTAGTAAGCCAGGGCGTTGGTGTTGAAGAACTCCTTCACCAGCGGCTCGCTGACGATCATCTTGACTGCCGTGAAGGCCAGCACGCCGGCGCCCACGAAGATGACCGACGGGAAGCGCGACATCAGCTTGAGCACCAGGCTCGAGCCCCACACCACGATGGGGATGCTGATCAGCAGGCCGAGCACCACCAGCAGGAAGCTGCCGTGCGCCGCGCCTGCGACTGCCAGCACGTTGTCCACGCCCATCACCGCGTCGGCGATGATGATGGTCTTCATCGCGCCCACCAGGGTGGTCGCGCCCGCGCCATGTTCGTCGCCATTGCCGTCGTCGGACAGCAGCTTGTAGGCAATCCACACCAGGGCCACGCCGCCGATCAGCAGCAGGCCAGGAATCTTGAGCAGCCAGACCACACCGATCGTCATGCCCGAACGGACCACGACTGCGCCGACCGTACCCCAGACGATGGCCTTCTTCTGCAGGTGGGGCGGCAGGTTGCGCGCGGCAAGCGCGATCACGATGGCATTGTCGCCGGCAAGCACCAGGTCAATGACGACGATGGACAGCAGCGCCGTCAGGAACTGCATCGTGAACAGATCGGTAAACCATTCCATAAAATCTCCTCGAAACAACGATAGCCAAAAGCCGTGCGCAAACACCGGGTTAGCCTGGAGACATGTTGGTTGGGAGCTGTGGGGGCGCCTTTGCAAACCATGAAACCAGGTTGCAAAGGTCTTGCTCGACCGCCATATGGTTGTTGGCGCGGTCAGCACAACCGGAGACTATTTGTGATCAGCCTCGGAATGACGATTGTGCTAAGGGCTGGGCCCCGGAGCTACTCCCCTTTGAGGGACGAATCCGTTCGGAACAGGCCCGAAGCGGAAACGCTGAGGCGAATTATAAACGAAGCCACATGTTTTGTGCTGTTGTGAATATTTAGCAAGGCGCACTTTGTGTCGGATATCGCGATGCCATCGCCGGGCTGACAGTGTTCCTTGGGCGCCGGCAGGACGATATGCGAACCCATGGCGCTTTCCGTGTCATTCTTAGTGAAGAATGCGGCGCCCCGAAGGGTTTGTGCATCGCGGTAAGCACACTCCGCGCGCGCCAGCTATTCTGAGTAGACTGGCTTTTGGCCGATGCGCCCCAGACGTCACCGGAGGCGTATCCCTTGCCAGCCCCGCGCATGCGTGACGTGCGGGCACCTGGGGGTTTCATGCATTGCCATCGACCAACAAGGAAGCGTCATGCCGGCCGTCCCGACCCCGTTGAACCCACGCCACAGCCATTCCCAATCCAACCGCAACGCCACCTCGGCCCTGCAACCCAACGGCAGCCAGGCCAGCACTGCCGTCATCGCCAACGGACACGCACTGCCGAATCCGGTACCGCGGCTGGATTTCATCCAGCAGTACCATGAGGACAGCGGTGCCCTGCGCTGCGAGATCACGCGCGGTCTGCTGGCCCGCGCCGCCAGCATCAGCCCCAAGTTCTTTTATGACGTACTTGGATCGCGCCTGTTCGAGGCCATCACCGATCTGCCCGAGTATTACCCCACGCGTACGGAGGCCGCGGTCTTCTCCGAGTTCGCGCCTGCCATGGCCGCGCGTGCCGGCAGCGGCTGCGTACTGATCGACCTTGGCGCGGGCAATTGCCAGAAAGCGGCGCGGCTGTTCGGCAGCCTGCAGCCGGCGCAATACGTCGCGCTCGACATTTCGGTGGAGTTCCTGCGCGGCACCTTGTTCTGCCTGCAGCAGCAGCATCCGCAGATTCCCATGCTCGGCCTCGGCGCCGACTTGTGCGTGCCGCTCGACCTGCCGCCGGAAGTCAGGCGCGGGCGCCGGCTGTTCTTCTATCCGGGATCCAGCATCGGCAACTTCGCGCCGGAGCAGGCGCGGGCCTTGCTGCAGCGTCTGCGGGCGGCCGCGGGGAGGGGGGATGGCGTGCTGATCGGCGTCGACCTGCTCAAGGACGAGCAGGCGCTGGTGGCGGCCTACGACGACCCGCTAGGCGTTACCGCCGCCTTCAACCGCAATGTGCTGCGTAACCTGAACCGCATCGTCGGTAGCGATTTCCAGCTTGACGACTGGCGGCACGCGGCCAGCTTCGACCCCGAGAACTCGCGCATCCAGATGCACCTGCGGGCCGGGCGGGATGTCACCGTGCGCTGGCCGGAAGGCAGCCGCGGCTTTTGCGCCGGCGAGCGGATTCACACCGAGGATTCCTATAAGTACCGGCCGGACGATTTCGCCACACTCCTTGAGGCTGCGGGCTTCGACGATCCGGTCTGGTGGACCGATCCGCGCGGCTGGTTCGCGGTGTTCCACGCGAGGGCCTGACCACGCCGGCGGGTGCTGCGCGGGCGGTGATGGTGCTGGTGTCATAATGCCCGCATCTCTCCTCGTGGGCGCGGCGCATGATGCCCGCCGCCCGCCGGGCAAATCAACCGTGGGCAATCCCATTCACCGTCAGAGTTCTTGATGAGCGGCTTTTCCATGCTTCCCGACCTTCATTTCAATGGTGGCAAGACCGTCTGGGCCGACGCCCGAAGGCTGCCGCGCGAGGGCCTGGCGCAGGCGCTGGTGGAAGCGCGCAACCGCACCCTTGCCTGGCTCGCCGCTTTCGGCCAGAGCCGGCGCGGTTGGGAAGTGCCTCGGCAGGATTTTGCGAACCCGCCGCTCTGGACGCTGGGCCATGTCGCCTGGCATGCCGAATGGTGGTGCCTGCGCGATGTGCGCACGCTGGAGCGCGACGGCTTGCCGTTGCAGGCCGCCGGTGTTCCTTCGTTGCTGGCTGGCGCGGACGAATGGTTCGATCCCGAACGCATCGATCCCGATGCCCGCTGGGAGGCAGCGCTGCCCGACGTAGCGGTGGTCAAACGCTATGCCGCCGAGGTGCTCGAGGCCACCTTGCGCCGCCTGGCGGCGCAACCGGACGATGGCGATGCGACGCTCTACGCATGGCGTCGCGCGCTGTTTCACGAAGACCGCCAGGGCGAGGCCCTGGCTGCGCTGCTGCAGGCCGTGGGCATGGCGCCGGTGGAGCCGGCCGTGGCGCTGCCTTCCGTGTCGGTACCGCACGGCGGCACCTTGCAGTTTCCCGGTGGGCGATTCATCCAGGGCTGGAATGAGCCGGATGGCTTCGCGCTGCCCGACGAACTGCCGCCGCAGCCGACCTATGTGCCAGCTTTCGAGATGGATGCCGCGCCGGTCAGCAATGCGCAGTTTCTCGATTTCGTCGAGGACGGCGGCTATGAGCGCGCAGCATGGTGGACGGCGGCGGGGCACCAGTGGCTGATGATGCAGGACCGCTCCGCGCCGCGTTACTGGGCCCGGCATCCGGAGTCCCGGGCGTGGATGGCGTTGCGCTTCGGCAGCCTGCGCACCTTGAATCCTGACGAGGCGGTACGCCACGTCAGCCTGTTCGAGGCGCAGGCCTGGTGCGCCTGGGCGGACCGGCGCCTGCCGACGGAAGCGGAATGGGAACTGGCGGCGGTGCAGGCGCGCGGCGGCTTGCGCTGGGGCATGGTTCGCGAGTGGACGGCGACCCCCTACGAGCCCTATGCCGGTTTTGTCGCTGGCCCGGCCGATGTGGAGTTCGTTGACTGCTTCGCCACGCACCAGGTGGTGCGCGGTGCCTCGTTCGCCGGCGTGGCGCGTCAGCACCATGCGCGCGCGCGGCTGGCGCTGCTGCCGGAGGACGATTTCGCGTTCGTGGGCTTTCGCAGCTGTTCCATATAGAGAGGGCCGGCAGGCCCCTTCGGCTGACATCTCCGCCAAATGAAAAAAGCACCCGAAGGTGCTTTTTTCATTTGTTTGCGATGGAGCGCCGCATTGGCGGCGCATCCATTCAGCCGCGCGAATTAACGCTCGAAACGCGAGCGGCCACCGGTGTTGCCGTTGCCGCTGCGCTGGCCGCCGAAGCCGCCGCGGTTGCCGTCGCCGAAGCTGCGGGGCGCGCCGTCGCGGTTGCCATCGCGGTTGCCAAAGCTGCGGCCTTCGCCGCCGCGGTAGCCACCGTTGCCGCCGTTGCCAGGGCCACGGTTGCCGTCGGCGAAGCTGCGGGGAGCCGCGCCGTCACGGTTGCCGAAGCCGCGGTTGTCGCCGCCACGGTAGCCGCCTTCGTTGCCGAAGCTGCGCTGGCCGCCGGTCGCGCCCTGGCCACGATAGCCGGTGCTGTTGCCATTGGCGTTGCCGAAGCCGCCACGGTCGCCAAAACCACGGTTGCCGTCACGATCGCCGAACGGGCGGTCGCCTGCGGGACGCGGGGCACCGTCGCGGCTGCCGAAGCCGCGGCTTTCACCGCCGCCGAACTTGCGGTCGCCGAAGCTGCGGTTTTCACCGCCGCGATAGCCGCCGCCATTGCTGTTGCCACGGTAGCCACCGCGGTCACCGCCCGGCTTGCCGCCGAAGCCGGAGCGCGGCTTGGGCGAACGGCGCGGTTCCAGGCCTTCGATCACCGAAGCGTCGACGCGGTTGTTGGTGAAGCGCTCGATGCGCTTCCACTGGAACATGTCGCCATGGTTCACGAGGTTGATGGCGACGCCCGAGCGGCCGGCACGGCCGGTACGGCCGATACGGTGCACGTAGTCTTCGGCTTGCTTGGGCAGGTCGAAGTTGACCACGTGGGTGATGTCCGGCACGTCGATGCCGCGTGCAGCCACATCGGTTGCCACCAGGATGCGCAGGTTGCCGCGGCGCAGCGAGGTCAGGGTGCGGTTACGCGCGCCCTGGGTCATGTCGCCGTGCAGCGCGCCGGCAGCAAAACCGGTATCCGACAGGCGCTCGGCCAGCGAATCGGCATCGCGCTTGGTCGCGGTGAAGACGATGGCTTGCTTGAGCGTGGCGTCGCGCAGCAGGTGGTCGAGCAGCTTTTCCTTGTGCGACATGTCGTCGGTGAAGTGCAGGCGCTGTTCGATATTGCTCTGGTCGGCGCGGGTCGCGGCGATTTCGATGCGTTGCGGGTCGCGCAGCTGGCGCGAAGCCAGTTGGGCGATGCGGCCGTCCAGCGTGGCCGAGAACATCAGCGTCTGGCGGGTGGCCGGGGTAGCGGCAACGATGGCGTCGATATCGTCGGCGAAGCCCATGTCGAGCATACGGTCGGCTTCGTCGAACACCAGCATGTCCAGCGCGGACAGGTCGATGCGGCCGGCTTCGACGTGGTCGAGCAGGCGGCCAGGCGTTGCCACCAGGATGTCAGGCATCTTGGACAGCGCGGCGAGCTGCTTCGGGTAGGGCATGCCGCCCAGGATGCTGGCGCACACGATGCGGCGCAGGTGGCGGCCGTACTTGGCGGTGGCTTCGGTCACCTGCAGGGCCAGTTCGCGCGTGGGGGTCAGCACCAGCAGCGCGGGTTGCGCCGGCGACGGACGGGGACGCTTGCCCTTCATGCGCTTTACCGGATCATCGGAACGCGGGCGATTCGGCGAAGCCTTTTCGCTGATGCGCTGGATGGCCGGCAGGATGAAAGCGCCGGTCTTGCCCGAGCCGGTCTGGCTGGACACCAACAGGTCGCGGCCAGCCAGGAAGGCGGGAATCGCTTGTGCCTGCACCGGGGTCGGCGTGGTGTAGTTCAGTTCAACGAGGGCGCGCAGGATTGCTTCTTCGAGGCCAAGCTTGGCAAAGCCGTTCTCGGCATTGACGCTAGCGGCGGCGGCAGGCGCAACGGCTTCCGGGCTGAGCATGGCGTCGAGCTTGTCGAGCGGGCTCGGTTCCTGGATAGCAGGCGTGGCGATGGCGGCGGCTTCGGTCGATGCGTCGGCGGCGGAGGCAAAAGCTTGCTCCGCACGAATGTCGTGCTGGGTCATGTCGTAGTTTTCTTTAAATGCATGGCACCCCATGCCGAACTAGCGAACAGGGGCGGGCGCAGTGCAAAGTCTTAAAAAGGCTTCGGCGCCAATCGGTGAGGCCGTTACGACAGACACAGCTGACAGTACGGCGGCAGGCAGGGCGACACCGGGCACAAGGCCGGGCGCGCGGTCCCTGGCAGGCAAACAGCTCTGTAGAGCTATTCAACAGGATCGGAGACGAGGCGACGTCGGTGAGAAATGCGTTCTGTCGGGTATCACCACTTGGCCTTTATTCAACAACTTTAAGGCAAGGCCAGCCGGCGGGACCGGGGAGCAGAGCTTGAGAGCGGGGGCGGTATCGCCTGCCGGAAGAAACCGGTAGACGTGTTGCACAACTCACAGTGCGAACTCACGGCGCGAATTATAGCAGAAACAAAAGTAAATTTGTTGCACTGCGATAGGAATTACTTTGAGGTGCTGAATGGCGACTTTTGAGACTCATTGGGCGCTTTCATGGGGGTTTACCGATCCCGCATTCGATATTGCATCCGCAGGCCGCCTGCCTATACTGAATCCGTCGGGCGCATCGATGCCCGGCAAGGTGGCGGACCAATGAGAACCTGCTGACCTTCCTCGGCGCTTTGCTTTAAGTGCTGCTAGCCGCTGATATCGCAGCAGTCGGCGTCATTGCCAGCTTTCCTTCGGCTCTCCGGGTGGTCCGGAGGGACGTCCGCGTCATGGGCGGAATCATGGGAAAACCTGCTTGCACGGCTGTTGCCGCGATAGCGCCGGCGTTGACCTGGATGGTCCGGACCGTCCGCAACCAGCCCGCCAGTGTACTGGCGGGCTTTTTCGTTGGTGCTCCGGGTTTGGGGCGCCTCAAGCGCGACTCCCGGCCTCCGCCAAGCTGACCCATATGTTGCACGGGTAATCCATTGATACCTTTGCTAACAGCCGGAAGTCCCGCGTCAAGTTATTCTCGAGCCTGAAACCGACAAAACGAGATAGCGATGACGAGAAGGGTTCTTTTGTGCGCGGCGGCTGTAACTGGCTTGATGGGCGCACTGGGCATGGCGCCTGCGGCACATGCGCAGGTATCGGTCAATGTGTTGATTGGCGTGCCGCCGCCGGCCCCCGTCTATGAAGTTGTTCCCGTGGCGCGCCCTGGCTACGTCTGGGCGCCCGGCTACTGGGACTGGGATGATCGCGGCCACAAGCACAAATGGAAGAAGGGCAAGTGGGAGCGCGAGCGCGCAGGCTATGTCTACGAAGCGCCGCGCTGGGTGCAGGCGCGCGACGGCTGGGTGCTGGTGCCCGAGCGCTGGGATGGCCAGCCGGGCAAGAAGGACAAGGGCTATCACTGCCCGCCGGGTCACGCCAAGAAAGGCGAGTGTTGAGCAGGGCGGTGCCTTCGCATTCCTTGGGCGGTGAGGTTTTTGATATACTCCGGGCCTGCTCCCGGATCGGCGCCACCAAGGCGCATCGGCATGTCCGCGGAGTCTGACCTCTCGCCGTAGTTCAATGGATAGAACACGCGCCTCCTAAGCGTGAAATGCAGGTTCGATTCCTGCCGGCGGGACCATAGTATGGTTCGTAGAAGTTCTCCACTCCCAGGAAAATCAAGGCCTCGTGGGCTTTCGGCGTTCGCCAGGGTCCGCCTTGGGTCGCCTGCATCCGCCGTGCTACGATTCTCTTGAACAACTGGAGAAAGCTATGGATCTCCAAGGCTTCACGTACTACAAGGATCACTGGTATGAGGCTTCCGCAACGTCCCCAACCGGTGGGCCTTGGCATGGCGAAGTGACGATCTGTGCGAAGGCGGCGGACGGCAGTTCGATCAAGATATTCGAGCACGAACCCGTGCCTGGGCAGTACTTTTCCGAAGGCGAGGCGTGGCAGCATGCGCGCGACTATGCCGAGAAGCTGATAGACGAAGGCCGGGCGAACCCAGACTCTCACTGATTCACGAACCGTATCGCCATTCGGGTCAATCACACTCGGTGCTACGGTCCTCGGAAATTCGGGGAGGCACATATGAACTTCAAGTACAGCGGCCGGGATAGCTCTATCCAGGTGAAAGATGTCGCAAGCGATCGGTGGGACTGGTTGTATGTCATCCGTGGGCGCGGACACAGGCAAAACACTCAGGAGCCCGGAGCCTCGGAAGTGATCGCTACCGATGACGCATATCGAGTTGCGAAACGAGAGATTGACCAGATCGGCGTTGACTGTGACGACTAGCATCTTCTGAACTCCACCACCCACACCCAGGGGTTCGCCGCCCACGCGTCGGTGCTATTGATCCGGTCCCAAAGGGCGTGGAAATGGTCGCGGAAGGTGAGGGCGGACATATCGCACTGGACCCCCTCCGCCTCCGCGTCTTCCTGGCTGCAGTCGTTCAGCCGCTCGACGCGCACGGCGTTCATCTCCAGCAGGATCCGCGACAGCGCGCGGGGCATGTGGATGCTCGGCTTCCAGGTGATGGCCTCGGCCGGCGGCAAGTTCTCGTACTTGCCAAGCACGTTGTCTGGATAGTCGGCGCGGTAGAACGCGGGGCCCGGTATTCCTCCGGCTCGATCAGCGACTGCAGCGCGGCCAGTTCCAGCGTGGTGAAAGGGCGGTGCCAGGTACCGTCCAGCGCCCGGATGATGGCGATCAGCTTGTCATTCGCCGCGGGCAGGCGAGGGTCCGCCACCGACCACCGGCCGTTGTCGTGCCCAGCAGCTGCCGACACGGCGCCGCTCGACTGATCCCAGCCCACCACGCCATAGTGGCCACCGGTCAGGTAGTGATCGCCGCGCTCGCGCCGCATGCCTGGGGGCCTGGTACTTTGGCGTGCGGCTCAAGGCCTCGGACAGCAGCCCGGACGCGCCCTTGCACGGTGACGAGATGAACACGCAGTCGGGTGTCTCGTTGTCGGCGGCTCGCCGGATGTCGGCTGCCGTGGCTTCGCGCCAGCCTGCCAGCGGCTCCTTGCCGTACATCGCACGGGTGAACAGGTCCATGACGGTGCAGGGCACGCCCACGATCTGCTCGAAGTCGCGCGCGGCTGCCGGGTCCACGTCGATGCCGCCCACGCAGCGCCAGGTCGCGACCATGTTGCCGACGCGCGACGCGGCCTTCTTGAAGCCCTTGGCGCCGCCGCCCAGGCCTGAGCACATGTCAAAGGTGGTGTATTCGCGGCGGACCATCATGCGAGCACCTCGGTTTTTTGCCGACTATTCTTTGCAATTGAAATTGGTCGACGCTGGTAGCCTGTTTGCCCCCAACGCTTAATTCCGATTGCCGACAAATGACTACCGTTCTCGCCATTGCCGTTGCCTGCGGCGCATTTCTGCGGCTCTGCTACGCGTCTCCTTACGAAGGGGCGTTCGGGCTGGACAGATGCGATCTGAACGGATTCAATGTGACCCCGGCATGGGGCCACGATAGCGGCGATAACGGTGAATGCCTGCGCGTTGGGGATTGAGACGCTTTGCGCGTGTTCACGATTTTTTACAGATGCGCTGGATGGCGACCGGTATGCTGTCGACAAATCAATAATCCCCCTGTGGAACGAGCCTTGAAACCCATTCTCTTGATGTTGATCGCCGCGGGCACTTTGCTTGGCGGCTGCGTGGTGGCGCCCTATGACAACTATCGGGGCGACCAGGGCAACGGTTGCCCTCCTGGGCAAGCCAAGAAGGGGAATTGTCGAGTAGACCAATACGGGAATGAGTCCTTCTGCCCGCCTGGTCAGGCGAAGAAGGGCCGCTGCTGAGCTGCACGGGGGCGATCACTTCGGCTCTCCTTCGGCGATTGCGGCGCGGTCGATACGCTCGATCTCGGCCAGGATCAGGGCGCCGGCGCGCACCAGGTTTCTGCGGTAGGCTTTCGGCTTCCACCAGGATGCATCCCACGGCCAGACGTGCGGAGGGCTTCCGGCGTTCGGATAGTGGTAGCGCCCCTGCATGGCGTAGCACGCCGCGGCCGTGGCCATTTCCCCGCTGCCGTGCTCGTCGTCGTGCTCCGGCGTCCAGCCCTCGGACTCAACCTGCCGGCGGCGCTCGGCTAGAACGTCGCGCGCCGCGGTGGTGGCGGTGTCGCGCTTGTCCTCGCTGGGCTGCTCTGCGGCCAGGAAGGCGCGGACGTCTTCAATTGCGAATTTAGCCGCGTGCTATCCATTCCCGTGGCTGCCTGCCAGTAAAGGGGTCTTAGTCGAGGGTGCTCCTTAGTCCTGAAGTACTAATACCATTGTTGTGCGTGACTACCAGGGGTACATTTGTGACAACTCTCCACCAAAATAGGAGTCGCAATGACATATTCAGTCGCGGCAACTTGTCCGTACTGCAAGACTGTTCGTCGGTTCGGGGTGGAGGTGAAGGTGTTGGAACTGCCTATGAAGGTGCGGCATCGCGTGAGGTGCGGCTGCGCTGAGAGTTGCGGCCAAGAATTTGACCTTGACATTCGCGTGAACTACGTCGCTCAGGCTTCTAAGCTTGGGGAGGCAGAGGCGGAGCAAAGTGATTTCTCGTCGCTACCGCCGCCGCCATTGCCTGGACTGCCCGAGTACCCGACAGGTGGGGGTGTCCCTTCGGGCTCGCTTTGACGCTGGATAGGTGCTGGCTTATCCGCCATCATATCCGCAGGGTACAGTCGCATAAAGTTGCGCGCCCGCACCGGATCCCGGCAGGTCAGCCAGTCCTCCCATTCCGCCCGCGGCACGATGATGATCCCCCGTTTTTCCTTGCCCGGGGCGTGGAAGCGATTCATCAGCGGGTGCTTGTCCGCCGCTCGTGGGGCAGATCATGATGTCCGAGGGAAGGCCGCCGACAGTTGGCTGTCCGCAATACCGCTTGCACGACTCGTGAACGATTGCGAAAATCGCGAGCGTTTTTGGACGAGACCGACGAACGCGCGTCGCGATCGCAATACGCGCTCAAGAAACAACCCATGAAAAAAATCGCAACGGTCTTTCTGGCGTCGTTTACAGTCGCCGGCTGCGCAAGCTCGGCGGCGCCGAATTTCGTGCACGGGAGATATTACATGGCAGGCGATTCGACATGCGAGCGATACAGGGTCCTTTCGCCAAGTCGAATCATGTGCTTTAACTCGGACGGTCAGGCAACTGGATACAGAGATGCAATGACCGATCAGCAGTTGCAGATGTATCAGTTCAATCAGCAGATGGCTGCCCAGCAAATTCAGCAGACCAATGCGCAATTGCAGCAGCAAAACCAGCAACTGCGGCAACAGCAGAACGCATGGCTTCAAACGCCGCAGTACGTGGCGCCGCAAGCTGCGCCTCTGACACCACAAGCCGGCAATCAGATCCGATGCATCAACACTGGCCCGGTTACTAACTGCCGATACTAGTGAAGGCGGAAAAGGCCAAGCGAGCCAAAGAGCGCCACCGCGGGGGGATCGACGCCATAGACGTCGCGCAGCAGCTGGCGTTGCACCGGGGCGTAGTTGTTGCACACGGCTAGTCCGTCCGGTTTTTCTTGCGAGTGTAGACGCTTTGCATCGGCAGTCCGAAGAACTCCCGCTCCCAGGCCTCCCATCTCTTCGATGCACGGCTCGCCCGAATTTCGGCCCGGAAAGTCGCCAGTGCCAGTATCTGCAAGTGCGATGTGTGACAGCCGGCGCCATATGCCTGCCGGAGCTGGTTGGCGCGCAGCAGCAGAATCTGCAGGCGATGGATCTCCCACAGCAAGTCCCGGACTTCGGGGCAGGGTTTGCGCTCTTAGATGGTCCGCAACTCGGCGGCCGTGCGCTTTGGATATTGGTAGCGGCCATTCGGGCCGATCGGGAAGCTGGGCGCCATGGCGACTACTTCGCCGCCGGCGGCAGCGCGCGCACTGCCTTTTCGTCCACGCGCCGGTGCTTGTCCTGAGCCTCCTCCCAAGTCGCTGACGATGCAGCCTGGTAGGTCACAGAGAACATGCCACCTCCTGACGGGTGGCATAGTGGCGCTCGCCACGGGTGCGCAGGCAAATCGAGCGAGGACCTGTGAACTGGATGCTGTAGGCCAGCGGGAAGCTTAGCCAGGCGCCGCGGTAATTGAACTCCAGGCGATCGATTGTCCACGGCAGCGCCATGATTGCTGCGGTGTCGATGCCGTTCAGGACGAGCGTGGCGCCGGTGGCTTGTGCCACCGCCTCTGCTTCAGGATTCCATGTGTCGGCGGTCAGCAGCGGATCGTCCACAGTGATTCGCTCGCAAGGGAAGGGTGCGGCGACCGCATCGGCTGCGCGGCGGAACAGGAAGACGGTCTCGATATCGCAGGCGAACATGTCTCTCTCACTGATACTGTATGGATATCCAGTATAGGGGTCGTCTGAATGCGGGTACCTAAAGTTGAGTTAACTGTATGGATATACAGTGTCGACGAAATAGTGACGTATATTCAATATTTTTTTCGTGGCACTGGACGTGGCACCATGAAAATCATGTTCGGATAAATCGGCTTCCAGTATCGGTTACAGCCGATTTTATGATTCCTGCCGCCGGGACCATGGCCTGGTTCTGGTTCGCGGAAGTTCTCCGAAATCCCCCATCCCCAGGTCAATCAAGGCCTCCTTCGGCTGGTGGCGCTAGCGGCCCTGGGCCGGCAACGCCTTGATCGTGGCGGTGCCATCCTTCTGGACGTCGGCGCGTGCCAGGCTTTTGAGGGCGATCGTCCTGTTTGGCATCCTCAGCACGACGATGATCGCCTCGCCGTGGATGTTCTTCGCCCAGCAGCCGGTATCCCACGTGCCGCGATTGGACGCATCGCCGCGATAAGACGCATAGAAGCGCATGTGCGCGGCATCGACGACCGGCAGGTCGCACTTCTTGTTGATGAACAGGACGGTCGGAGATTGCAGTTGGACGGTTTCCCCGACTTTCATATTCTCGGTCGGGTAGATGTAGGCGTCCTCGGCTGACGCTGCGGCGCACAGCAGTGCTGTTGTGGCGGCCAGTATCATCTTCTTCATGTCGACTCCATGGATAGAGCAGAGCGAGTTGACGACCCCGAAGCAGCGCTTCGGGCGGCATTTGGACTGTCAGGTGCACATCCGTTCTTGCGGAAATTGTACGGCTGACGTTTCCGGTCGGCCAGAGGCTCGATGGCCGGTGGCCATCGTCTGCTCGCGCAGCGACGCCGTAGCCTCAGTGCGCCGCCCCCATCTTCGAAAACAGCTGGATCACCGCAACCCCCGCGATGATCAGCCCGATTCCTCCCCACGCCGCCAGGTCCGGTACCTGGCGATAGAGCACGCTGGCGATCAGCGTGACCAGCACGATGCCGGCGCCGCACCAGATGGCGTAGGCAATGCCTACCGGCACGGTCTTCATGACCTGCATCAGCAGGAAAAAGGCGCCGACGTATCCGGCTACCACCAGCAAGCTTGGCCACAAGCGCGTAAAGCTCTCGGACGCCTTGAGGCTGCTGGTGGCGATGACTTCGGCCGCGATGGCGAGGGCCAGGAGCACGTAAGCGTTCATCGGTGAGTCCTTCTTGTTAGCTGTCGTCGGGGCCACATTTTCCCATACCTCCGCTGGCTGTCAGGATGAGCGGCAACCGCTGCGCGTACCTGCGGTGTACAGTACAAACCACAGTCGGTGCGCGCGCATGCGCTGGCGATCCCTCCTTTCGGGTGGTTGTCCGACATCGTGATGCGCACTTCAATCGGAGTTGGGTGCTTCATTGCCGAAGCGCCAGCGATGCGATTGATCGCCTGTGGGGTGTTCGCGGTAGTCCCGACCAGTTGGCAGACGTCATAAAGCCAACGGCGGGGGAGTCAGGTTCTCAGGGGGAGCGCCATGAATGGCGAGGGTGAGGTACAGACCGTGTGGCCGCAGGCGGAGGGCCACGCGACGGGTCAGGGGGTCTGGCGGAACACGATTGCGGCGGCGGATGTCGCGCTGGAAGAAGCCTCGCGCATCCAGCGCGGCGTGCAGCACAACCTGAAGCTCCAGCAGGAGGTGAGGGCGCTGCGCGAGGAGTTGCGCAAGGCGCATGGCGAACTGGACCGCTATCGTGGCATGCATGCGCGCGTGGTGGTGGGCATGCGGCAGCTGGAAGAGGATAACGGCGCCGAAATCAGCCG
Organism: Cupriavidus sp. F041; assembly: GCF_057814235.1. Taxonomy (NCBI): domain Bacteria; kingdom Pseudomonadati; phylum Pseudomonadota; class Betaproteobacteria; order Burkholderiales; family Burkholderiaceae; genus Cupriavidus; species Cupriavidus sp. F041. The sequence goes on along the minus strand of NZ_JBVASY010000002.1, from coordinate 2,903,549 downwards.
CCTGCGCGCCGAGAGCGAAATGCTGATGGTGCGCCACCGCGTCTACAAGCTGCTCGCCGAACACTACGCGCTGACCGCATTGCGTTTCGAGCCGTCCACATTTGCCGAGCACCGCGACCGGGTGCTTCAGCACATCCTGTTCCAGCGACGCAAGGGCACGCCGGTCTCCGGCATCGGTTCGGCGGACATCGCCTTCCTGCTGCTTTAAGCGTTATCCGGCCCGGGGAGCGGTGTGCGGGCGCAGCACCAGCAGTGCCAGCATGCCGCCCACCACGCCCCAGAAGGCCGAACCCACGCCGGCCAGCGTCATGCCGGAGGCGGTGATCATGAACGTGAGCAGGGCCGACTCGCGCTCCACCGGGGTCTGCATGGCCGTGGTCAGGCCGCTGGCGATCGAGCCAAGCAAGGCGAAGGCGGCTACCGCGACCACCAGCGCCTTGGGAAAAGCGGCGAATAGCGCGGCAATGCTGGCGGCCAGCACGCCCGCCACCAGATAGCCGAGTCCGCAAACCACCGCGGCCGTATAGCGCCGGTTGCGGTCCGGATCCGCTTCCGCGCCGGTGCAGATGGCTGCCGTGATCGCCGCGAGGTTGATGCCATGCGAGCCGAACGGCGCCAGCAGGACCGAAGCGATGCCGGTCACGGTGATCAGCGGTGATGCCGCTACGTGATAGCCGTCGGCGCGCAGCACCGCCAGTCCGGGAATATTCTGCGACGCCAGCGCGACGATAAACAGCGGCACCGCGATGCTGACGAAAGCCTGCAGCGAGAACACCGGCGTGGTCCACACCGGCCTGGCCAGCGCGAAATGGAACGATTCGAAATGCAGCTGGCCAAGCGCGCCGGCGAGCGCCACGCCCACCAGCAGCACGCCAGACACCGCGTAGCGCGGCCAGAAGCGCTTGCCCACCAGGTACAGCGCGAACATCACCAGCAGCAACAGGGTTTGCTGCTGGGCTTGCACGAACACGTCGACGCTGATGCGGAACAGGATGCCGGCCAGCAGGGCGGAGGCAATGCTGGCCGGCAACGCGCGCATCAGTTTGTCGAACCAGCCGGTCAGGCCCGCCGCCGTCATCAGCAGCGCCGCCATCACAAAGGCGCCGATCGCTTCCGGATAGGGCACGCCGGGCAGGCTGGCGATCAGCAGGGCGGCGCCGGGCGTGGACCAGGCAATGACAATGGGAACACGCGTCAGCAGCGTGAGCCCGATGGTGGTGACGCCCATGCCGATGGATAGCGCCCAGATCCAGGAGGCAACCTGCGCATCCGACAGGTGGGCCGCCTGGCCCGCCTGGATCATCAGCACCAGCGAACTGGTATAGCCGGTCAGCATGGCGATCAGCCCGGCTACCAGGGCGGAGACGGAGAGGTCGGTCAGCTTCAGGGGGGCGGTGGCAGTGGACATGGAACGGGTACCTGGCTTGACTAGACGAGCACGCGAAAGCGGCCGGGCCGTCATCTTCGCACGAGTTGCGCCGTTCTTGCCCTGCCCTGGAGCATTGCCGGCTCCCCGAGAGCCCCATGCGATGCTAGTCGGCAACCTTGTCGCTGGGGAACTTGAAGGAGTCGCGCAGCAGGTAGCTCATCGGGATGTCGAGGTTGACGCCGTGCGGCGGGATCGGCGACTGGAACCACTTCTTGTAGAGCTTCTGGGTCTCGAACGAGTAGATGGCCGAGACCAGCGTCTTGTCCACCAGCCGCTTGAACTCGGCGTCCTGCTCCGACAGCATGATGGCGTAGGGCTCGATCGTCAGCAGTTCGCTGGTGACGGTGTAGCTGGCCGGGTTGCGCGAGTTCGCGCGCAGGCCGTAGAGCAGCACATCGTCCATGACGAAGGCGTCGGCCTTGCCTTGCTCGACCATGGCGAAGGCTTCGGCGTGGTCCCTGGCCTCCACCACGCGGATCTGCATGGCGCCGGAGCCGTTGATCTGGCGAACCACGGCCAGCGATGTCGTGCCCGCCGTGGAGACCACCGTCTTGCCGCGCAGGTCGCCCAGCTTGCGAATGCCGGAGTCGGTCCTCACCAGCATGCGGCTGCCGGCGATGTAGTGCGGGATGGTGAAGGCCACTTGTTCGCGCCGTTCGCGGTTATTGGTGGTGGACCCGCATTCGAGATCGGCTTTGCCGTCGACGATCGTGGCGATGCGGTTGGCCGGCGTGACGGGCACGAATTCCACCTTGAGGGCCGGCAGTGTGAGTGCGCTGCGTAGCGCATCGGCTACCCGCAGGCAGAGGTCGACGGCATAGCCGTGCGGCTTGCCGTCGGCCACGAAGGAAAACGGTACCGAGCTCTCCCGGTGGGCAATGCGTAGCACCCCGGTCTGGGCAATGCGATGCAGCACCGGTGAGCCGTCGGACTGCGCCGCGGCAGGCCTGGCGCCGATGGCCAGCCAGAATGTGAGCAAGGTCGATAGCAGGAGCAGCAGCGGCAGGCGGACCGGGCTGGGCGAAATCGCCAGCCCGGCGCCGCGCAGGCGCCGGCAAACCGGATGGATCATGGATGTCCCCGTACAAAGAAGCGAAAAAGGCGTCGAGCGGAAATGGCGTTGGGTCGCCTGCACCGGTTCGGACCGGTTTTTATGCTGCTACTGCCGTTGTGCTGCGGCCTGCTGGCCGGCAACCATTGTTCCACGGCGGCAAGCAGCCGGACAACGGTCGCGGCGTGGGGTGTTGCGTGGCGTGCAACAGGCCCGGAAGGATGCGGGCGGCCGCGGGCGTTGACGGGACTTTCCCTTACGGACTTGTCCGACTAGAGCCGGGCGGGGACGCTTGCTATGCTCCGTTCGTGCCTTGCGAGCAGGGCACCGAGGAGAGACTCTTGGGCCCGCGCAAGCGCGGGCCCTTCTTTTTTGTGCGCCCAGCATGGGCGCACTCCTGCGGGTGTAAGTCCCGCCATAAGCTGGTCACGGCGAATGAAGTGAAGCGCAACCGCATGAGGGCGACCGAGTGTGGGGAGGAAGCGTGGAGCGTAAATCGCGAGCCGATGGACAAGAACTGCATAGAAGGCGCTGCCGAGCAGGGCGAGCGGGCAAGAAACCGCGAAGCTCTTGTGACCAAGGCGAAGTGGCGTAAATGCAGCGGCTGTGCGGTGAAGGAGTGCGTTCTTACCTGGGGAGGCCTCGCCTCATGCCTGAAAGGGCAACGACGTCGAGTCGGAGCGAGGAGTCAGCAGAGGCCAAAGTAGTTGGGCGGCGTGGCTGGGAAAGCTAAAGCTGCCGGCGAAGGGCCGAAGGAATGGGAGGGGGAGCCCTCTGGTTATCGGAAGTGAAGCGCCTCAGATGTTCGCGAGAGCGAAGCTCGTCGGTAGGGTGGATAGGGTGAAGCCCGACAGGCCCCGGCAGCGAGGAATCAGTTCCGCCGAACCGGACAAAGGCAAGCCTGGGCGTCGGGTCGGGAGCAACACAAGCCTGACGACCTCAACCATTCCAACCGCCTGGTGCGGACCCGCATGCCAGGTGGTGTGGGAGGGGACCGGTCAGATTACCTGACCGCCCCTATCCCGATTGGGCCGCGCCTCCGGGCGAGGGCGCACGGAGGTGGTCTACAATGCCGGCTACCTGGCACCCTGCCGCCCGCTTGCCGGCCGACGCCGGCGGGCGGCTGCGCGTTCAAGCCGCTTGAGTCGCCTTCCTTTCGCTGTCTCCTTTCGTATTGCTCCCATGGCCCTGTTTTCGATTTCCGACGCCCAGCTTGCCTTCGGGCACGTGGCCTTGCTCGACCATGCCGACTTCTCCCTCGAAGCCGGCGAGCGCGTCGGCCTGATTGGCCGAAACGGCTCCGGCAAGTCGTCGCTGCTCAAGATCGTGGCCGGCCTGTCCGCGCCGGACGATGGCCTGATCGCGCGCCAGAGCGGCGTGACCTCGGCATATGTGCCGCAGGAGCCGCAGTTCGAGCCGGGCCAGACCGTGTTCGACGCCGTGTCCCTGGGCCTGGGCAAGGTCCACGACCTGCTGGTCGCCTATGAAGCGGCGCTGGCGGCGCTCGACGATAACCACGACGAGGACTCGCTGGCCGAATTGCACCGCCTGCAGTCCGAAGTCGACGCCGCCGGGGCATGGGGCTTGCGTACGCGGGTGGAAACCACGCTGGCGCAACTCAGCCTTACCGCAGATGTGCGCGTGGATTCGCTGTCCGGCGGCATGCAAAAGCGCGTGGCGCTGGCGCAGGGACTGGTGGCCGAGCCCGACATCCTGCTGCTCGACGAACCCACCAACCACCTGGACGTGGAAGCGATCCGCTGGCTCGAAGACCTGCTGCTGGCTTTCCGCGGCAGCGTGCTGCTGATTACCCACGATCGCGCCTTCCTCGACCGCGTGGCAACCCGCATCGTCGAACTGGACCGCGGCCGGCTCGTTTCCTTCCCCGGCAACTTTGCCGCCTACCAGACGCGCAAGGCCGAGCAACTGGCCGCCGAGCAGGTCGAGCAGGCCAAGTTCGACAAGCTGCTGGCGCAGGAAGAAGTCTGGATCCGCAAGGGCGTGGAAGCACGCCGCACGCGCAGCGTGGCCCGTATCCAGCGCCTGGTGACGATGCGCAGCGAACGTGCGTCGCGGCGCGACGTGCAGGGCAACGTCAAGCTGGAAGTGTCGCAAGGCGAGCGCTCCGGCAAGATCGTCGCCGAGCTGACCGATGTCAGCAAGGCCTTCGGTGACAAGGCGGTGGTGCGCGATTTCACCGGCACCATCATGCGCGGCGACAAGGTTGGCCTGATCGGCGCCAATGGCGCGGGCAAGACCACGCTGCTGCGGCTGATCCTGGGCGAACTGGCGCCGGATACCGGCGAGGTCAAGAACGGCAGCAATATGCAGGTGGCGTATTTCGACCAGATGCGCACGCAGCTGGACCTGGAGCGCTCGCTGGCCGATACCATCAGCCCGGGCAGCGACTGGGTCGAGATCAACGGCCAGCGCAAGCACGTGATGAGTTACCTGGGCGACTTCCTGTTCGCGCCGGAGCGCGCGCGTTCGCCGGTCAAGTCGCTGTCCGGCGGCGAGCGCAACCGGCTGCTGCTGGCGCGCCTGTTCGCGCGGCCGGCCAATGTGCTGGTGCTCGACGAACCCACCAACGATCTGGACATCGACACGCTGGAACTGCTGGAGGAACTGCTGCAGGACTACAGCGGCACCGTGTTCCTGGTCTCGCACGACCGGGCCTTCCTGGACAACGTGGTGACTTCGACCATCGCCGCCGAAGGCGACGGGCGCTGGCGCGAGTACGTGGGCGGCTACTCCGACTGGCAGGTGCAGTCGGCGCGCAGCGCGGCCATGCAGGAAGCGCGCGCGGGCGAGCGCAAGGCTGCGGAAGCGCCGAAGCCGCGCGAAGCGCGCGCCCCCGGCCGCGTGGTCAAGCTGTCGTACAAGGAGCAACGCGAACTCGACACGCTGCCCGAGCGCATTGCCTCGCTGGAGAATGAGCAGAAGGCCGTCAGCGCGCAGTTGGCGGATGGCTCGCTCTATGTCAGCGACGCGGGCAAGGCCGCGCAGCTTGCGGCGCGGCACGATGAGATCGACATGGAACTGCTGGAGGCGCTGGAGCGCTGGGAAGTGCTGGAGGCGAAGACCAAGGCCGAGGCGCAGTAACGGGGCAGGGCGGTCGGGCGGGGGCGTCCCATGGTGCCATGGGACGCCCGCCGTCCTTACCCGCACCAGGCCAGCACCATGTTAGTCAGATCCACCATGAACGCCGGCCGCAGGTAGGCCATGAAACCCAGCGCCATCAACGCGGCCAGCGCCGCGAAGCCGCCGGCCCGCAAGGCAGCGGCGCGCGTGGCGCTCATGCCGCTGCCGCCTGCGGGCGCGCGATCGCATGCTCGCGTATCGGCAGGTTGACCAGCGCGGCGACGACGCCCAGCCCGATTGCGATCATCCACACCATGTCGTACGTGCCGGTGCGGTCGTACAGGAAGCCGCCCAGCCAGGCGCCCAGGAAGCTGCCGATCTGGTGCGAGAAGAACACCACCCCTGACAGCATCGACAGATACTGCACGCCGAATACCTGGGCAATGATGCCGTTGGTCAGCGGCACCGTGGACAGCCACAGGAAGCCCATCATGGCGGCGAACACCCAGGTGCTGGCGGCCGTCAGCGGCAGCAGCAGGTAGGCGGCGATCACCACCGAGCGGGTGATGTAGATCATCGACAGCAGGTGGCGCTTGGGCATGCGCTGGCCGAGCGCGCCGGCGCTATAGGTGCCGAACACATTGAACAGGCCGATCAGCGCCAGCGCCACGGTGGCGATCTTGGGATCGGTCAGGCCGCGATCCTTGAGGTAGGGCGCCAGGTGCACGCCGATGAACACCACCTGGAAGCCGCACACGAAATAGCCCAGCGTCAGCAACTGGAAGTTGCGGTTGCCGAACGCTTCGCGCACGGCCTGGCCGATGGTCTGCTGGAAGCCGCTTCCATGCCCCTCGCTTTGCGGCTCGCGCAGGCTGAAGGCCAGCGGCAGCATCAGGCAAGCCAGCACCGCCAGCACGAACAAGGCGTTCTGCCAGCCTGCCACCGAGATCAGCGTCTGCTCGACGGGGATCATCAGGAACTGGCCGAAGGAGCCCGCGGCGGCCGCGATGCCCATGGCCCAGACGCGTTTCTCGGGGCTGGCTACGCGCCCGATCACGCCGTACACCACGCTATACGTGGTGCCGGATTGCGCAATGCCGATCAGGATGCCGGCGCCCGAGGCGAAGGCGGTGCCGGAGGTGGCCATTGCCATGACCACCAGGCCCCCGACATAAAGTGCAATGCCGATCAGCATGATGCGGAAGGCGCCGAACTTGTCGGCGAGGGCGCCGGTGAACGGCTGGGTCACGCCCCACATCAGGTTCTGCAGCGCCAGCGCGAAGGCGAAGGTCTCGCGGCTCCAGCCGTGCGTCTGCGTGATGGGAAGGTTAAACAGGCCGAAACCGTGCCGGATACCCATCGACAAGGTGACGAGCAAGCCACCGCATATAAGGACTGCTGTGAGGGAAAGTGCCTTTTTCGGCGTGCTTTGAATGTTGTTCTGCATGGCGTCCTGCATCCTGGCTCGGTGTGCGTAGTGCTGTTTTTAGTTTTGCCGGCGCGGTCCGGACCCGCCTGGGCCGCGCCTGTGCGAGCGAGTGTACCCCGCATCGGCTCGTGGCGTCGGGCGCCGCTCCGGGGCCGGGGCGGCGTCGAATGTGTTGCATGGAGCACTGTCACGCGCAGTCACGATTGGCACCAAGACGGCTGCGCGCTTCCATTACAATGCAGGCTGCCCGGCCCCCCTGGCTGGCGTGCGGCAAGCGCCCCCCGCCAAGGCTGGCCGAGAATCCCACTAAGCAAGCGACTCCATGGCGAGCAAAACCAGTCAGTACAGCGAATCTTCCATCCGGGTCCTGAAGGGCCTGGAGCCGGTCAAGCAACGGCCCGGCATGTACACCCGTACCGACAACCCCCTGCATATCGTGCAGGAGGTGATCGATAACGCCTCCGACGAAGCGCTCGGCGGCCACGGGTCCGAAATCATGGTCACCCTGCACCGCGACGGCAGCGTCAGCGTGGAGGACGATGGCCGCGGCATCCCGGTCGGCATCCACCCCGAAGAGCAGGTCCCGGTGGTGGAAATCGTGTTTACCCGCCTGCACGCGGGCGGCAAGTTCGACAAGGGCAAGGGCGGCGCCTACGCCTTCTCGGGCGGCCTGCACGGGGTGGGCGTTTCCGTCACCAATGCGCTGTCGACCCAGCTCGACGTGACCGTCTGGCGCGACGGCAACTGTTCCACGCTGACCTTCTCCGGCGGCGACGTCACCGTGCCGCTGGCCACGCGCAAGCTCGAGCGCGGAGAGAAGAAGAGCGGCACGCGGGTGCAGGTGTGGCCCGACGCGAAATACTTCGATTCGGCCACGATCCCGATGGCCGAGTTGCAGCGCCTGCTGCGCAGCAAGGCCGTGCTGCTGCCCGGCGTCAAGGTCACGCTGCTGCACGAGAAAAATGGCGAACGCCAGACCTGGCAGTATGACCAGGGCCTGAAGGGCTACCTGGTGGAAGCGCTGGCGCAGGGCAGCGGCGCCGAGCTGGTGGTGCCGATGTTCGAGGGCGAGCACTTCGCCGACCCCGACGCCAACCCGGCCGAGGAAGGCTTCGCGGAAGGCGAGGGCGCATCCTGGGTGGTGGCCTGGACCGAGGACGGCGCGCCGGTGCGTGAGTCCTATGTCAACCTGATCCCCACTCCCGCCGGCGGCACGCACGAGTCCGGCCTGCGCGAAGGCCTGTTCCAGGCGGTCAAGAGCTTTATCGAGATGCACGCGCTGCAGCCCAAGGGCGTCAAGCTGATGAGCGAAGACGTTTTCGCGCGCGCGTCCTTCGTGCTGTCCGCCAAGGTGCTGGACCCGCAGTTCCAGGGCCAGATCAAGGAGCGCCTGAACAGCCGCGACGCGGTGAAGCTGGTGTCCGCCTTCAGCCGTCCCGCGCTGGAGCTGTGGCTGAACCATCATGTGGAATACGGCAAGAAGCTGGCCGAGCTGGTGATCCGCCAGGCGCAGGCGCGTACGCGCGCCGCGCAAAAAGTGGAAAAGAAGAAGGGCTCCGGCGTGGCCGTGCTGCCGGGCAAGCTGACCGACTGCGAATCCACCGACGTCACCCGCAACGAACTGTTCCTGGTCGAGGGCGACTCCGCCGGCGGTTCCGCCAAGATGGGGCGCGACAAGGAGTTCCAGGCCATCCTGCCGCTGCGCGGCAAGGTGCTCAACACCTGGGAGACCGAGCGCGACCGCCTGTTCGCCAATAACGAAGTGCACGATATCGCGGTGGCGATCGGCGTGGACCCGCACAGCGCCAGTGACGAGCCCGACCTGTCCAACCTGCGCTATGGCAAGATCTGCATCCTGTCCGACGCGGACGTGGACGGCGCGCACATCCAGGTGCTGTTGCTGACCTTGTTCTTCAAGCATTTCCCCAAGCTGATCGACAACGGCAATGTGTGCGTGGCGCGCCCGCCGCTGTACCGCGTGGATGCGCCGGCGCGCGGCAAGAAGCCGGCCCAGAAGCTTTATGCGCTGGACGATGGCGAACTGGTGGCGATCCAGGACAAGCTGATGAAGGACGGTATCAAGGAAGGCGGCTGGCAGATCTCCCGCTTCAAGGGGTTGGGCGAGATGAACGCCGAGCAGCTTTGGGAAACCACCATGAATCCCGACACGCGCCGCCTGTTGCCGGTCGCGCTGGGCCATTTCGACCTGCCCCAGACCGTGGGCGTGATGAATATGCTGATGGGCAAGGGCGAGGCCGCGCAGCGGCGTACCTGGCTCGAAGAGCGCGGCAACGAGGTGGTTGCTGATATCTGATGGCCAGGCAGCCGGCGTTCGTGACGTCCGGTGCCTGCATGACGCGAGGAATCCCGATGGCAAAGACCAGACCTACCAGCAACCGGCCGTGGCAGTGGATTGCCGCCGGCATGCTGCTGGCCGGCCTGGCCCTGGCGCCGGCGGCCCACGCGGCGCTGTATGGCTACATCGATGACGACGGCGTGGCGCATTTCTCGGATGAGAAGCTGGACGAGCGCTATACGCTGTTCATGAAGAACGGCGGCGAGCTCAAGAGCCCCTCGGTGGGCCGCGCCAGTGCCGGCGGCCAGATCGACCTGGAAACGCACAAGCTTTACCGCTACGTCGTCAACCATCCCAATATCGCCACGGTCGAACCCATCATCCGCCAGGTAGCGCAGGCGCAGAATGTGGATCCGGCGCTGGTCAAGGCGGTGATGGCGGTGGAGTCGGGCTTCAACGCCGGCGCGGTGTCGCCCAAGGGCGCGATCGGGCTGATGCAGGTGATTCCCGACACCGGCGCGCGCTTCGGCGTGAGCGCCGACGCGCGGCGCACGGTCGGGCAGAAGCTGGCCGACCCGCATACCAATATCTCGGCCGGCGTGCGTTATTTGCGCTGGCTGATGGAGCTGTTCCCCAACAACCTCGAACTGGTGCTGGCAGCGTACAACGCCGGCGAGGGCGCGGTACAGCGCTACAACAACAAGATTCCGCCTTATCCCGAGACCCAGCAGTACGTCAGCACGGTGCTGCAGTTCTATCGCTTCTACCGTCCGGGCGGCGCGCCCGCGGGGGTCGCGGGCGGGGGCATCAATCGCGTCAAGATGGTGATCGGCGGCCGCCGCAACATGCCCTGATCCGATCACGGACAACACGACGAACCGCATAACGAACAACTTGCAACCGGCGCACCGGCCAACGATGCGATGCGCCGTATTCTTGCCAATCCATGGAACAACAAGACATTCCGTTTGACCCAGGTTCACCCGACGAGGGAGCGGACTCGCTGACGCTTGCGCACTACGCCGAGCGTGCCTATCTCGATTACGCCATCAGCGTGGTCAAGGGCCGCGCGCTGCCGGAAGTCGCCGACGGCCAGAAGCCGGTGCAGCGCCGCATCCTGTTCGCCATGCACGAGATGGGCTTGCGCGCCGACGCCAAGCCGGTCAAGTCGGCGCGCGTGGTGGGCGACGTGCTCGGTAAATTCCACCCGCACGGCGACCAGTCCGCCTACGATGCGCTGGTGCGGCTGGCGCAGGACTTCTCGCTGCGCTACCCGCTGATCGATGGCCAGGGCAACTTCGGCTCGCGCGATGGCGATGGCGCCGCCGCGATGCGGTACACCGAGGCCCGCCTCACGCCGATCTCGCGTCTGCTGCTCGACGAGATCGACCAGGGCACGGTGGACTTCGTGCCCAACTACGACGGCTCGATGGAAGAGCCCAAGCTGATGCCGGCGCGGCTGCCGTTCGTGCTGCTCAACGGCGCTTCCGGCATTGCCGTGGGCATGGCCACCGAAGTCCCGCCGCATAACCTGCGCGAAGTCGCGGCGGCCACCGTGGCGATGATCCGCAACCCCAACATCACGCTGGCCGAACTGCTGGCGCTGATGCCCGGGCCGGACTATCCCGGCGGCGGCCAGATCATTTCACCGGCTTCGGATATCGCCGCGATCTACGAGAACGGCCGCGGCAGCCTGAAGGTGCGCGCGCGCTGGACCATCGAGGAAATGGCGCGCGGCCAGTGGCAACTAGTGGTGACCGAGCTGCCGCCGAGCACGTCGTCGCAGAAGGTGCTGGAGGAGATCGAGGAGATCACCAATCCCAAGGTGCGTGCCGGCAAGAAGTCGCTCACGCCCGAGCAGTTGCAGCTCAAGCAGGGCATGCTGGCCGTGCTCGACGCGGTGCGCGACGAATCCGGCAAGGACGCGCCGGTGCGGCTGGTGTTCGAGCCCAAGAGCAAGAACATCGAGCAGCAGGAATTCATCCAGACGCTGCTGGCGCATACCAGCCTGGAATCCGGCGCCTCGATCAACCTGGTGATGATCGGCACCGATGGCCGGCCGCGGCAAAAGGGCCTGGCCGACATCCTGCGCGAGTGGATCGCATTCCGCTTCGCCACTGTCACCCGCCGTACCCGCCATCGCCTGGGCAAGGTCGAGGACCGCATCCACATCCTGGAAGGCCGGATGCTGGTGCTGCTCAATATCGACGAGGTGATCCGCATCATCCGCGAGAGCGACGAGCCCAAGCCGGCGCTGATGCAGGCCTTCAGCCTGTCCGACCGCCAGGCCGAGGACATCCTGGAAATCCGCCTGCGCCAGCTGGCCAGGCTGGAAGCCATCCGCATCGAGCAGGAACTGAAGTCCCTGCGCGACGAGCAAGCCGAGCTGGACGTGCTGCTCAAGTCCGAGACCATGATGCGCCGCCGCATCATCAAGGAAATCGAGACCGACGCCAAGCAGTACAGCCCGGAAGACAAGGACCCGCGCCGCACGCTGATCCAAGAAGAGCGCCGCGCCGCCGCCGAAGTGCGCGTGGTTGACGAGCCCGTCACCGTGGTGGTGTCGCAAAAGGGCTGGGTGCGCACGCGCCAGGGCCACGGCCACGATGCGCAGCAGTTCACCTTCAAGGCGGGCGATGCACTGTATGGCACCTTCGAGTGCCGCACCGTGGACGTCATGCTGGTGTTCGGCACCAATGGCCGCGCGTACACCGTGCCGGTCGCCGGCCTGCCCGGCGGGCGGGGCGACGGCGTGCCGGTGACGACGCTGATCGAGTTGCAGCCCGGCAGCCAGATCGCCCACACCTTCGCCGGCAGCGTCGACCAGCGCATGTTGATCGCCACGCGCGGCGGTAACGGCTTCCAGACCAAGGTGGGTGATATGGTCAGCCGGCAGAAGGGCGGCCGCGCCTACCTCACGCTGGACGAGGGCGACGCGCCGCTGGTGCCCGCGCCGATCGGCGAGGAAGCCACGCACGTGGCCTGCTTGTCGGCCAACGGCCGCATGCTGCTGGTGTCGCTCGACGAGATCAAGTCGCTCTCGGCCGGTGGCCGCGGCGTGATCCTGATGGAGCTGGAGCCCAAGGAGACGCTGTTGCAGGCGATCGCCGTGGGCGCGCCGGGCCTGTTGGTGTCCGGCGCCGGGCGCGGCGGCAAGCCGAGCTCGCAGAAGCTCTACGGCCAGCTGCTGCTGCCTTATGTGGGCAAGCGCGCCCGCAAGGGCCGCGCGCTGGATCTCAGGCTCAAGGAGCCGAGCATCGAGCCGGTACGGATCGTCCCCCCGGCAAGCGGCAACTAAGCCGCGTCAACCCAAACTGGCCCTGCACGACAATGCGCGGGGCTTTTTTCTTTACCGCGCATGGCGGAACGCTCGGGTGCCATCCCGGCCGGCCATGTCTCTCCCGTTACACGCGATGCCAGTTACTCCTTCCCCCGCCGGCGACGATCCGATGGTAGCGCTAGCACCCCCGCCCACGCCGCGGCGCCTGTTCATCGAATTTGCCCGCATGGGGCTCTCAGGCTTCGGCGGCGTGCTGCCGTTCGTGCGGCGCGCCGTGGTGGACCGCAACCGCTGGCTTGGCGACCGCGACTTCGTCGAGCTGCTCAGCCTCGGGCAGGTGCTGCCCGGCCCCAACGTGATCAACCTCGCGCTGATGCTGGGCCTGCGCTTTGCCGGGCTGCGCGGCGCGCTCGCGGCCTTCGCGGGGCTGGTGATGGTGCCAATGGTGGGCGTGCTGGCGCTGATGCTGCTGTACGAGCACTACCGCGACGTGGCGGCGGTGCAGCGCATGCTGACGGGCATGACGGCGGTGTCGGCGGGCCTGGTGCTGTCGACCGGCTTCAAGCTGGCGCAAAGCCAGCCGCGCACCGTGCGGGGGTTGATGATCGGCGGTGCGGCGTTTGCCGGCATCGGGCTGCTGCGCTGGCCGCTGGTGCCGGTGATGGCGGTGCTGGTGCCGATGGGCCTGGTACTGGAGTGGCGCAGCGAGCAACTGGCGCGGCGCGCGCATGCGCCACTGGCGCCGGCTGCGATCGACGCGCCCGCCATGCCGTCCAGCGATGATGGCATCGATGCCGTGCCGCCCGAGGCCAAGGAGCCGCGCCAATGAGCTCGCCCAACGTGCTTTCCAGCCTGCTCACGCATTTCCTGCTGCTGTCGTGCCTTGCCATCGGCGGGGCCAGCACCACCATTCCCGACATGCACCGCTTCCTGGTGGAGTCGAACGCCTGGATGAGCGACGCGCAGTTCTCCGCCATGTACGCCATCTCGCAGGCTGCGCCTGGGCCGAACATCTTGTTCGTTGCCCTGTTCGGCTGGCAGGTGGCGGGTCTGGCCGGCGCCATCGTCGGCATGATTGGCATTTGCGCGCCGTCCAGCGTGATCGCGCTCGGTTTCGAGTATTTCGCCGGGCGCTCGCCGCAGGCGCGCTGGCCGGGCCTGATCCGGCGCGGCCTTGCCGCGCTGACCATCGGCCTGCTGTTTTCAACCGGCTGGATCCTTGCCGCGAGCGTGGATCACCGCTGGACCGCGGTGGCGGTGACGGTCGTCACCATCGGGTTGATGTTGAAGACCAAGGTGCATCCGTTGGTGTTGGTGGGGGTGGGGGCTGGGGCGGGGGTATTGGGGTGGGTTTGAATGGGGGGTGGTTGTTGTTGGTTGTTGGGGGCAAGGGCCTCTCTGTGTAGGTCGGTTGCTGTTCTTTTAACGGCGATGGTTTTTGCACCCAAGGGCGTACGACATCCCCCTGCGGGGGACGCCGTACGCCCTTGGGTGCAAGATGCCAACGCCGCAAAAACAAGCCGCAAACAGCCCACGCACACAGGCCCTTGGGTGCAAAAAACCAACGCCGCAAAAATCAATCCCCCCTATCTCCCCTATTCCACCCCCACAAACCCCCCAGTCTGATGCGCCCACAGCCGTGCATAAAGCCCCCCACGCGCCAGCAACTCCGCATGCGTCCCGCTCTCGGCAATCCGCCCATCCTGCAGCACCACCAGCCGGTCCATGCGCGCGATGGTGGAGAGCCTATGTGCGATGGCGATCACGGTCTTGCCCTGCATCAGCGTCTCCAGGTTCTCCTGGATGGCAGCTTCCACCTCGGAGTCCAGTGCCGAGGTGGCTTCGTCCAGGATCAGGATTGGAGCGTTCTTCAGCAGCACGCGCGCCACCGCGATACGCTGACGTTGCCCGCCCGATAGCTTCACGCCACGCTCGCCCACCTGCGCATCAAGTCCCGTCGCGCCATGCGCGTCGCGCAGACGCGGAATGAACTCGCCGGCATGCGCGTCGTCCGCTGCCGCAAGCAGCTCGGCCTCGCTGGCGCCGGGCCGGCCGTAGCGCAGGTTGTCGCGGACTGAGCGGTGCAGCAGCGACGTATCCTGCGTCACCATGCCGATCTGCGCGCGCAGGCTTTCCTGCGTGACGCCGGCGATGTCCTGGCCGTCGATCAGGATGCGTCCTCGCTCCACGTCGTACAGCCGCAGCAGCAGGTTGACCAGCGTCGACTTGCCGGCGCCGGACGGGCCGACCAGGCCGATCTTCTCGCCAGGGCGCACCACCAGATCGATGTTCTCGATCACGCCCGAGCCCTTGCCATAGTGAAAGCCCACGCCTTCGAAGCGCACCTCTGCGCGCGTGACGCGCAGCGCCTGCGCGTTGCCGCGATCGCCAACCGTGCGTGGCACGGCGATGGTTTGCAGGCCATCCTGCACCTGGCCGATATTCTCGAAGATGCCGCTGATCACCCACATGATCCAGCCCGACATGCTGACGATGCGGATCACCAGTCCGGTCGACAGCGCAATCGCGCCGACGCTGACATGGCCCTGGCTCCATAGCCACAGCGCCAGCCCGGTGGTGCCGGCGATCAGCAGGCCATTGAGCGAGGTCACGGTGAAATCCATGGCGCTGACCATGCGGCCGGACAGGCGCGCCTTGTCGGTCAGGTCGGCCATGGCTTCGCGCGCGTAGTCTTCTTCATGGCGCGTGTGGGCGAACAGCTTGAGCGTGGTGATATTGGTATAGCCGTCGACGATGCGCCCCATCAGCCGCGAGCGCGCGCCGGTGGCGGCTACCGAGCGCGCCTTCACGCGTGGCGTGAAGTACAGCATGGCGCTCACGTAGCAGACGATCCACGCCACGAGCGGAATCATCAGGCGCCAGTCGGCTTGCGCGAACAGGTAGAGGGAACTGGCCGCGTAGATCAACACATGCCAGATTGCATCCACGGCCTGCACCGCTGAATCGCGCAGCGAGAAGCCGGTCTGCATGATGCGCTGCGCGATGCGCCCGGCAAAGTCGTTCTGGAAAAACGACAGGCTCTGCTTGAGCACGTAGCGGTGGTTCTGCCAGCGCACCAGGTTGCCCAGGTTCGGGTTGATGACCTGGTGCACGAGGATGTCGTGCAGGCCGTTGAAGAACGGGCGCAGCAGCAGCGCCACCACCGCCATCCACACCAACTCGACACGGTGGCGCGCGAAGAAGTCGGCGGGCGGCGTTGCTTGCGCCAGGTCGACCAGGCGGCCGAGAAAGCCGAACAGCGAGACTTCGATCAGCGCGCCAGCCAGCCCCACGCCCAGCAGCAGCGCAAAGACCGGCCACACCTCCCGCAGGTAATAGGCGTAGAAGCGCCAGATCTGGCCGGGCGGCTGGGTGTCGGGGAGGGCGCGGAACGGGTCAATCAGCCGTTCCAGGAAACGCATCAGCATGGGAGTCCAGGGGTTCTGCGGCGACCGCCTGGTCCGGGTCGCCGGCGTGCTCGCAAGGGCCGTATCGATGCCATGGGCATGCGGCGGGTCAGGAGCATGATACCGCGCTTGCGTATCGCGGATTTCCGTACCGGTGGCAGGGGGGCGTCCATGTCGCGGTACTTGGCGGCGTGCTCGAAGCGGCAAGCACTTTCCGTCACCCTCGTCATTCAAGCAATTACAAAGGCACTTTTTCGTCCATGTCTGAGGCTTACCTCCGGGAATACCCCAATTTCCCTCTACTTGTCTATACAACACTATACATACCTAGCATGGCTGAACAGAGCGGTTCGAGCCAGCCTTATTCACCAAGGAGTTCCCGTGAGCAATACCTCCCGCTTTCGCGATGTAGAGATCCGCGCCCCGCGCGGTAGCCAACTGAATGCCAAGAGCTGGCAGACCGAAGCGCCGCTGCGCATGTTGATGAACAATCTCGACCCGGAAGTGGCGGAGAACCCCAAGGAGCTGGTGGTGTACGGCGGCATTGGCCGCGCCGCGCGCAACTGGGAGTGCTATGACAAGATCGTCGAGACGCTCAAGACGCTGAACGACGACGAGACCCTGCTGGTGCAGTCCGGCAAGCCGGTCGGCGTGTTCAAGACCCACAGCAATGCCCCGCGCGTGCTGATCGCCAATTCCAACCTGGTGCCGCACTGGGCCACCTGGGAACACTTCAACGAACTGGATGCCAAGGGCCTGGCCATGTACGGCCAGATGACCGCGGGCAGCTGGATCTATATCGGCAGCCAGGGCATCGTCCAGGGCACCTACGAGACCTTCGTGGAAGCCGGCCGCCAGCACTACAACGGCAACCTCAAGGGCCGCTGGGTGCTGACCGCGGGCCTGGGCGGCATGGGCGGCGCGCAGCCGCTGGCCGCCACGCTGGCCGGCGCCTGCTCGCTGAACATCGAATGCCAGCAGGCCAGCATCGATTTCCGCCTGCGCACGCGCTATGTCGACGAACAGGCTACCGACCTCGATGACGCGCTGGCGCGCATCGCCAGGTACACCGCCGAAGGCCGCGCCGTTTCCATCGCGCTGTGCGCCAACGCCGCCGAAGTGCTGCCCGAACTGGTGCGCCGCGGCGTGCGCCCGGACATGGTCACCGACCAGACCAGCGCCCATGACCCGCTCAACGGCTACCTGCCGGTGGGCTGGACCTGGGGCCAGTACCGCGACCGCGCGCAGACCGACCCGGCCGCGGTGGTCAAGGCCGCCAAGCAATCGATGGCGCTGCACGTGCGGGCCATGCTGGACTTCCAGAAGATGGGCGTGCCCACCTTCGACTACGGCAACAACATCCGCCAGATGGCCAAGGAAGAGGGCGTGGCGAACGCCTTCGATTTCCCGGGTTTCGTGCCGGCCTATATCCGCCCGCTGTTCTGCCGCGGCATCGGCCCGTTCCGCTGGGCCGCGCTGTCGGGCGATCCGCAGGACATCTACAAGACCGATGCCAAGGTCAAGGAACTGATCCCGGACGATGCCCACCTGCACCGCTGGCTGGACATGGCGCGCGAGCGCATCAGCTTCCAGGGCCTGCCGGCGCGTATCTGCTGGGTCGGCCTGGGCCTGCGCGCCAAGCTTGGCCTGGCGTTCAACGAGATGGTGCGCAGTGGCGAGCTGTCGGCGCCGGTAGTGATCGGCCGCGACCACCTCGATTCCGGCTCGGTGGCCAGCCCCAACCGTGAAACCGAAAGCATGAAGGATGGCTCCGACGCGGTGTCCGACTGGCCGCTGCTCAACGCGCTGCTCAATACCGCCAGCGGCGCGACCTGGGTCTCGCTGCATCACGGCGGCGGCGTGGGCATGGGCTTCTCGCAGCATTCGGGCGTGGTGATCGTGTGCGACGGCACCGACGAAGCCGCCGCCCGCATCGCCCGCGTGCTGCACAACGATCCCGCCACCGGCGTGATGCGCCATGCCGATGCCGGCTATGACATCGCCATCGACTGTGCTCGCGAGCAGGGCCTGAACCTGCCGATGCTCAACCACAAGAAGGAAGCCTGAACGTGAACGCGCTGAACCTGAAACCTGGTCAACTGACCCTGGCGCAGCTGCGCCAGGCCTATCTGCAGCCGCTGCGCGTGAGCCTGGACAGCGAGGCCGCCGAGGCGATCGCCGCCAGCGTGGCCTGTGTCGAGAACATCGTTGCCGAAGGCCGGACCGCCTACGGCATCAATACCGGCTTCGGCTTGCTGGCGCAGACGCGCATCGCCCGCGAAGACCTGGAGAACCTGCAACGCTCGCTGGTGCTGTCGCACGCCGCCGGCGTGGGCGAACCGCTCGACGACGCCATGGTGCGTCTGATCATGCTGCTCAAGATCAATAGCCTGGCGCGCGGTTTCTCCGGCATCCGCCGCAAGGTGATCGATGCGCTGATCGCCCTGGTCAATGCCGAGGTCTATCCGCATATCCCGCTCAAGGGCTCGGTGGGCGCCTCCGGCGACCTGGCACCGCTGGCGCATATGTCCCTGGTGCTGCTGGGCGAAAGCCGCGCCCGCTACCAGGGCGAATGGCTGCCTGCGCGCCAGGCCATGGCCCGCGCCGGCCTCGAGCCGCTGACCCTGGCCGCCAAGGAGGGCCTGGCCCTGCTCAACGGCACCCAGGTATCGACCGCCTACGCGCTGCGCGGCCTGTTCGAGGCCGAGGATCTGTTTGCCGCCGCCACGGTATGCGGCAGCCTCAGCGTAGAGGCCATGCTCGGCTCGCGCGCTCCCTTCGACGCGCGCATTCATGCGGTGCGCGGCCAGCGCGGCCAGATCGATGCGGCCGCCACCTATCGCGATCTGCTGACCGATACCAGCGAGCTGGCGCGTTCGCATGCGCAGTGCGACAAGGTGCAGGACCCCTACTCGTTGCGTTGCCAGCCGCAGGTGATGGGCGCTTGCCTGACGCAATTGCGGCAGGCCGCCGAGGTCCTGCAAGTGGAGGCCAATGCGGTCTCGGACAACCCCTTGGTGTTTGCCGCCGAAGGCGACGTGATCTCGGGCGGCAATTTCCACGCCGAACCGGTGGCGATGGCTGCCGACAACCTGGCACTGGCCATCGCCGAGATCGGCTCGCTGTCGGAGCGCCGCATTTCGCTGATGATGGACCGGCACATGTCGCAGCTGCCGCCTTTCCTGGTGGCCAACGGGGGCGTCAACTCGGGCTTCATGATTGCCCAGGTCACCGCTGCGGCACTGGCCAGCGACAACAAGGCGCTGGCCCATCCGCACAGCGTCGACAGCCTGCCTACCTCGGCCAACCAGGAGGACCACGTGTCGATGGCGCCGAATGCCGGCAAGCGCCTGTGGGCCATGGCCGAGAACGTGCGCGGCATCCTTGCCGTGGAGTGGCTGGGCGCCTGCCAGGGCCTGGACTTCCGCGAAGGCCTGAAGAGTTCGCCCAAGCTGGAGCAGGCACGCAGCCTGCTGCGCGCCGAGGTGGCCTACTACGAGAAGGACCGCTTTTTTGCCCCGGATATCGAGGCCGCGAGCAAGCTGCTGGCAGGCGGCATCCTGAACGCACTGCTGCCGGCGCGGCTGCTGCCCAGCCTCTGAGCCAGGGGCATGACGCCCGGGACGGCGCAACGGCCGCGCAGAGGGTTGCGTGGCCGCCGCCGGCACCCGGGCGCGACAGAACAACGATTCGGAGACAAATAGATGCAAGAGCAGTCGCAAGGCCTGCAGCGTAGCCTCAGCGCCCGTCATATCCGCTTCATGGCGCTCGGGTCGGCCATCGGCACAGGACTCTTCTATGGCTCGGCCTCAGCCATCCAGGCCGCGGGACCGGCGGTGCTGCTGGCCTACCTGATCGGTGGCGCGGCGGTCTACATGGTGATGCGTGCGCTGGGGGAGATGGCCGTGCGCAACCCGGTGTCGGGTTCGTTCGGGCAGTACGCCAGCACTGGACTGGGACCGCTGGCGGGCTTCCTGCTTGGCTGGACCTACGCTTTCGAGATGATCATCGTTTGCCTGGCTGACGTGACTGCATTCGGCATCTACATGGGCTTCTGGTTCCCGGACGTGCCGCGCTGGATCTGGGTGCTGGGCATCGTGTTCCTGATCGGCGGGCTCAACCTGCTCAGCGTCAAGGTGTTCGGCGAACTGGAGTTCTGGCTGTCGCTGCTCAAGGTCGGCGCCATCGCCGCGATGATCTGCGGCGGCGTTGCCATCATGCTGTTCGGCCTGGGCATGGCCGATGTCGGCGTCGCCACCGGCATTCACAACCTCTGGGCGCACGGGGGCTTCATGCCCAACGGCATCGGCGGCGTCATCGCCTCGCTCGCCGTGGTGATGTTCGCCTTTGGCGGTATCGAGATCATCGGGATCACGGCCGGCGAGGCGCGCGATCCGGAGCGCGTGATTCCGCGTGCCATCAACGCGGTACCCCTGCGCATCCTGCTGTTCTATGTGCTGACGCTGGCGGTACTGATGTCTCTCTATCCATGGCATCGCATCGGCAGCGAGGGTAGCCCTTTTGTGCAGATCTTCAGCCGGCTGGGCATTGGCTCGGCCGCCGCGCTGCTCAATGTCGTGGTGATCTCCGCGGCGGTATCCGCCATCAACAGCGACATCTTCGGCGCCGGCCGCATGCTGTACGGCATGGCGGTGCAACGGCAGGCGCCGCGCATTTTCGCGAGCGTCTCGCGCAAGGGCGTGCCCTGGATGACGGTGGTGGTGATGGCCTTCGCCCTGCTGGCCGGCGTGGTGCTCAACTACGTGATGCCCGAGGACGTATTCACGTTGATCGCTTCCATCGCCACCTTTGCCACTGTCTGGGTGTGGCTGATGATCTTGCTGTCGCAGGTCGCCTTGCGCAGGCGCATGAGCCGCGCCGAAGTGGCGGCGCTGAAATTCCCCGTGCCGTTCTGGCCGGTGGCGCCGCTCGCAGCCATTGCCTTCATGCTGTTCATCTTCGGCGTGCTTGGCTGGTTCCCGCAGACCCGCGTCGCGCTGCTGGTGGGCGCGGTGTGGCTGCTGCTGCTGGTGGTGGCATGGTGGTGCTGGGGACGGCCGCGCGGCGGGGTGGGCGTATCTGCGCCCTCCCTGGCGGCGGACTGATACATGCACATGCGCGGACCAGGCCTCGGCACGGTCCGCGTTGCCTGGCATCCGTCCAGCCGGATGCCAGGGCGACCGGCAGCGCACGCCAGCCCCGCGCGCTGCCACTGCGGCGCGAATCGTGCCGCCCCCCTGGGTTGCGCCCACCGCCCGCATGCGGGCGGCCAGGATTTTCTTGCTTCGGAGTTACCTCATGTCCATTGACAACACCATCCCCGGCATAGCGGCCCGGCATGCCGCCACGGCCCAGCCGCTGTCCAAGATCCAGGCCATCGCCGCCATCACCGTCGGCAATGGCCTGGAGTTCTACGACTTCGTGGTTTACAGCTTCTTCGCCACGCTGATCGGCCGCCTGTATTTCCCTGTTTCCGACCCCACCGGGCAGTTGCTGCTGTCGTTTGCCACCTTCGGCGTTGGCTTCCTGATGCGCCCGCTGGGCGGCCTGCTGATCGGCATGTACGCTGACCGCGTCGGCCGCAAGCCGGCTGTGGCGCTGACGCTCTGGCTGATGGGCCTGAGCTCGGTGATTTTCGTGGTGACCCCGACCTATGCCCAGATCGGCATGTTCGCGCCGATCATGATCCTGCTCGCGCGGCTGGTGCAGGGCTTTGCCATCGGCGGCGAGATGGGCGCTTCCACGGCCCTGCTGCTGGAATATGCCGACAACCGCTCGCGTGGCTTCTATACCAGCTGGCAACCGTTCAGCCAGGGCCTGGCGGCGCTGTTCGGCGCGCTGGTCGGCCTGCTGCTCAGCAATGTGCTGGAGCAGCAAGCGCTGGAAGCGTGGGGCTGGCGCCTGGCATTCGTGATCGGCATCCTGGTGATTCCAGTGGGCCTGGTGATTCGCCGCCGCCTGGAAGAAACCGCGCCGGCCGCTGGTGAGTCGGAGCGCGGCTCCACCCTGCAGTTGCTGCGTGAACACGGTCGTGCGCTGGTGGCCAGCATCCTGCTGATGATCGGCGTGGCATCGTCGACCTATATCGTCGTGTACTACCTGAGCAACTACGCCGTCAGCCAGCTGCACATGCCGCTGTCGCTGGGCATCTGGGCTGCCTGCGTGGCCGCCGCCGTGCAAGTGGTGTTGTCGCCGTTCGCGGGCTGGCTGAGCGACCGCCTGGGCCGCCGTCCGGTGGTGCTGTGGTCGCGCGTGGCATTGCTGCTGATGATCTATCCCGCCTTTGTGCTGATCAACGCCGAGCCCAGCCTGACGCGTCTGCTGCTGGTGGTGGGCTGCCTCTCGGTGCCGATGTCGATGACCTCGCCGGCTTCGATGGTGCTGGTCAGCGAGGTGCTGCCGCAGCGCCTGCGCGCTACGGGCCTGTCGATTGCTTACTGCGTGGCGATCGCCATCTTCGGTGGCTTCGCGCAGTTCTTCTCGACCGAGCTGATCCATCTCACCGCCAATCCCAATGCGCCTGCGTTTTACGTGATTGGCTGCGGGCTGGTCTCGCTGATCGGCCTGGCGATGGTGCCAGAAACCCTGGGCCGCCGCCTGTCATGAGCGAACTGGATCCTGCGGCCGGCACCGTCTGGCGCGGCCGCACCGATAGCAACGAGACTGGCGATACCCGCCGCCTGTTCAATGTGGTGCGCACCGAGGGTTCCGCGCGCGAACCCGGCGCGCCGGTGCTGCTGGGCTTTTGCTGCGATGCCGGCGTGCTGCGCAACCTGGGCCGTCCCGGCGCCGCCGGCGGCCCGCGCGAAATCCGCCGCGCGCTGGCTGGCGTCCCGGCGCATGGCCTGGCAGTCTTCCGCGATGCCGGCGACGTGACCTGCAACGATGGCGATCTCGAAGCGGTGCAGCAGGCGTTGGCGCAAGCGGTCGCCGCGGAGTTGGGGCAGGGCGCATTCCCGCTGGTGCTGGGCGGCGGCCACGAGATTGCCTGGGGCACCTGGCAGGGCCTGCGCGCGCATCTCGATGCCCGTGGCGACCAGGGCCGCGTGCTGGTGATCAATCTCGATGCGCACTTAGATTTGCGCACCGGCCGCCCCGGCAGTTCGGGCACGCCGTTCGACCAGATCGCGCAGGCGTGCCGGGAGCGTGGCCAGCGTTTCGAATACGCGTGCCTGGGCGTCAGCCGCCTCGGCAACACCGCCGCGCTGTTCGCGCATGCGGATGGGCTTGGCGTGCACTATGTCGAGGATGTGCAGATGCAGGAACGGCACCTCGACGCGCGGCTTGCCGAACTGCAGGCCTTGATGGATGAGGTCGACCATGTCTACCTCACCATCGACCTGGACGTGCTGCCGGCGGCGGTGATGCCGGCGGTGTCGGCGCCGGCAGCCTATGGCGTGCCGCTGCCGGTGGTGGAAGCGATCGTCATGCTGGTGCGCGCCAGCGGCAAGCTGCGCGTGGCGGACCTGGCGGAGTTCAATCCGCTCTACGACCGCGATGGCTGCGGGGCACGCGCAGCGGCGCGGCTGGCCTACCGGTTGATGGCCTGAGCGCAGCAAATACGGCGCGCGCAGCAAGGAAAAACCCCGCCGGCAGTGGCGGGGTTTTTTTCGGGTTTCAACCGCTGGCGTGCGGCGGCCAGCGCTCAGGATTGGCCAGGTGCCGGTTAGAGCCGTAAGCCGACGCTCGGCGGCTCACTCTTGTACAATTGAGTTGTACATTTCAAGTGAGGGGGGCAACGCCATGCAAACCATTCCATTCTCGGAGGCACGAGCGCATCTCGCTGATGTGCTTCGGGACGCGGAAAGTGGGCAGGAGCCGCTCCTGATTTCCCGGCGCGGTCAGCCGGCTGCCGTTCTGATGTCGTGGTCGCAATACCGGCTGCTTGTCGGTTCCTCGTCTGGCTTTTTTGGGCGTTTGAGCGAATGGCGCAGCGAGCACGTGCAAGCGGAAGATGAGGCCGACCCATTCGAGCATGTGCGTCAACCCGGCGACGGGCGTGCTTTCACATGGTGAGCGCTGTGAGTTGGCTGCTGGACACCAACATTGTCGCGGAGGCAATGCGGCCAAGGCCGGATGCAGGGGTAATGGCGAATCTGGCCCGATTCGATGGCGAACTGGCTATTCCGGCGCCGGTTTGGCATGAACTACGTTATGGCTGGCTGCGTATGCCGGATGGCCAGCGCAAGGACGCCGTTGGCCGTTTCGTGCAGGAAGTGGCGGGCAGCTTGCCGGTCTTGCCCTATGACAGCGCCGCGGCACGGATCCATGCCGAGCTACGCAATTCGCGGGAGCGGGCTGGGCTGAGCCTGCCCTTTGTGGACGGACAGATCGCATCCGTCGCGATGGCGCACGGCCTGACGTTGGTGACGCGCAATACCAGGGATTTTGCTGGGCTGGCGGGCTTGCGGCTGGCCAACTGGTTTGGGGGCTGAGCGCGGCTTCCGGCACCCGGCTCCCGTTTCGCCTTCAGTCTGGCCCCGCCCATGCACAGGCGGGGCCTTTTTCATTGCCGCTGGTTTGGCAGCTCAGTGAATCACCATCTGCGTGAACGGGTGCACATACGCCTGCAGCGTGATGAACAGCCCGACCAGAACCGCCAGCGCCACCGAGTGGAAGAACACATAGCGCAGGATGTCGCCCTCGTGGCCATACCACTTGGTGGCGGTGGACGCCACCACGATGGACTGCGCGTCGATCATCTTGCCCATCACGCCGCCGGAGCTGTTGGCCGATGCCATCAGGATCGGCGACAGCCCGAGCTGCTCGGCCGTGGTCTTCTGCAAGCCGCCAAACAGCACGTTGGAGGCGGTGTCGGAACCGGTCAGCGCCACGCCCAGCCAGCCCAGCATGGTGCCGAACAGGGGGTAGAGCACGCCGGTGTGGGCAAACGCCAGCCCCATGGTGGCGTCCAGGCCCGAGTAGCGGGTCAGGTAGCCAATGCCGAACATGGCGCAGATGGTCAGCAGCGAATACTTCACCAGCTTGATGGTTTCCCAGTATTCCTTGACGAGGCGCGGTACCGAGTAGCCCATCAGCAAGCCGCCCAGCAAGGCCGAGGCCAGGATGCCGGTGCCCGCCATCGACAGCACGTTGAAGTTGAACACCGCGCCTTCGGCGATGGCCTTGGGCACCACCGGCGGCACCTTGAGCACGGCCTTGTCGAGTCCGGGAATCGGAAACTTGAATTGCCACAGGCCATCCATCAGCTTCTTGAATTCCGGAATGCCCCAGACGAAGACGAAGACCGTCAGGATCACCCACGGCATCCAGGCCTTGACCACCGAGATGCTGGCGGAGGCGGCGCTGGCGCGTGCTTCGGCGGCCACGGCCGCAGGGTCGTCGACCTTGGATTCGTCGTGGCGGCCCAGGATCTTGGTGGAGGTCCAGATTTCCTTGGGCTTCCACACCTTCAGGAACAGCGTGAGGCAGCCCATCGAGACCAGCGCGGCGATCACGTCGACCAGCCAGGGGCCGTGGTAGTTGGAGACCAGGAACTGCGGCACGGCGAAGGTCACGCCGGCGACCAGGATTGCCGGCCAGATCGCCAGCATGCCGCGGAAGCCCGCGAACGCCCAGATCAGCCAGAACGGCACCAGCACCGAGAAGAACGGCAACTGGCGGCCGACCATGGCCGAGAGGTGCAGCAGGTCGAGGCCTGTGACCGAGGCCAGCCCGATCAGCGGTGCGCCCAGTGCCCCGTATGCCACCGGCGCGGTATTGGCGATCAGCGCCAGGCCGGAGGCGGCCAGCGGCGAAAAGCCAAGCCCGATCAGGATCGCACCCGTGACCGCCACCGGCGTACCGAAGCCGGCCGCGCCCTCAAAGAAGGCGCCGAAGCTGAACGCCACCAGCAGCAGTTGCAGGCGGCGGTCTTCGGTGATGCCCGAGATCGAGTTCTGCAACACCCTAAAGGAGCCATTGAGGGTGGTCAGCCGGTGCAGGAAGATGATGTTCAGCACGATCCAGCCGATCGGGAACAGTCCCGACACAATGCCCAGGCCGGCGGCCTTGCCCGCCATCTCGGCAGGCATGCCGAATACGGCGGCAGCGATGACCACGCCCACCACCAGCGCCAAGCCGGCGGCCAGGTGGGCCTGCATATGGAAGAATGCCAGCGAAGCCAGCAGAACGGCCACAGGAATGCCGGCAGCTAGCGTTGATAACGCCATGCTGCCTAGCGGGTCATAGACTTGACTCCACACGATGAATCTCCTCGGGTTGGGCGGCAGGTTCTTTTCTGATTGCACCGGCCTGCCGTTTTGGCTCTTGTTCCGACGTGCCATGCCAGCCACGCGTCCGACAAACTTCGCGATTTTAAGGATGGGTTCCTGCCACGCCGCCCTAAATTGAATCACCATCGTCATGAGCCGGATTCAGGGATCAGGGTTTGCCTGGGGGCAGGCTGGCGCACTCGCTGCCCCATCGGCAGAGTACTCCAAACCACTCGATACGCAAATGTATGCCGGCCAGGCCCGTGGTGGCAGAATGCACTGGTTGTCTTTTCGTGCCCTGGCGCCCGCGGAAGCCGGGCTGGTCGGCATGACAGGGCGGCGTCCGAACCTTGCGGGGGAGTCTTGTCATGCATCACATCATTCCCGGCGGTCCCATGCTGGCCGCTTTCCTGTTATCCAGCCTGTTGCTCGCGGTGACGCCGGGGCCCGCCGTGATCTACATCGTGGCGCGCACCCTTGGGCAAGGCCGGCTTGCCGGGCTGGCTTCGGTGGCGGCGGTAGTGCTGGGCAACCTGGTCAATGTACTGGCGGCCGCGCTGGGGCTGGCGGCGCTGTTCGCGGTGTCGGCGCTGGCTTTTGCCGTGATCAAATATGCAGGCGCTGCCTACCTCGTGTATCTCGGGCTGCGCGCACTGCGTGCGCGTCCGGCGGCCGCCGGCGAAGCAGGGCCGGAAGCCGGAGGCGCCGGCCTGCGGCGCGTGTTTCGCGATGGCTTCGTAGTGGCCTTGTTCAACCCCAAGACCACCTTGTTTTTCGCAGCCTTCCTTCCGCAATTCATGGATCCGGCCATCTCGGCGTTGCCACAGAGCATTGCCCTTGGCGGCATCTTCGTGCTGGTCGCCTCCGTCACCGATTGCTGCTATGTGCTGGCTGCGGCGGCCGTATTGCCGTATCTGTCCCGTGCAAGAGGCGTGCAGTCCGCAGGCCGCTACCTGACCGCCGGCGCATTGATCGGTCTGGGCGTGCTGGCGGCAGTGTCGGGCGGACGCAACAGCAAGTAGCCGCCGGCAGGTACGTTGGCTGTTGAGACGGGGAGGATGAGCCGGCTGCGTTTCAGGTGAGCGGCAGCACCAGGATCCCCGTGGCGGCCGGCCGTGCGCGCATCGCGGCAAGCCAGCGTTCGAGATGCGCACGGGGCTGGTGCGTCACCGGCAGGCCCAGCCAGCGGTGCGCGGCGCAGGCCAGCGGGATGTCGGCCATGGTGAAGCGGTCGCCGCAGATGAACTCGCGCTGGGCCAGGGCTTCGTCGAGCCTGGCCGCCAGCGGTTCGGTGCGTTCCAGGGAGCGGGCGATCAGGTCGGGGTCGCGCTGTCCGGCGGGCACCCGCACCAGCTGGCGAAACGCGTCGACCATGGCGGGACTGAAGGCGTTGGTCTGCCAGTCCATCCAGCGGTCAGCCAGCGCGCGCGCCTTGACGTTGCCGGGCCACAGGGTGTCCTCGCCGTCATGCGCGCAAAGATAGCGCACGATGGCGTTGGACTCCCACAGCACAAAAGGCTCGCCGCCGACGTCGGTGCCGCGGAAATCCTCGATCACCGGAATGCTGCGGTCGGGGTTGAGCCGGACATAGGCTTCGGTATCGAGGTCGCCCTCGCTGACGCCGATGTCGATGCGTTCGTGGTCCAGGTGCAGCTCGCGCGCGCACCAGACAACTTTCTGCACATTGATCGATGAGAGCCGACCCCAGATACGCAGCACGACAATCTTCTCCTGATGGCTTGGGCCGCTCCATGCGCTATGGGACGCAGGGCCCGGGCTGACGGGTGATGTTGTTATCTTGCCATGAAGCCCGCCGCCGAGGAATCGGCCGGAAGATGTATGCGTTGGATCGGCACGGCAGCCGGGCCGGCCGTCAGGCTGGCCCGGTTCGCGCAGGCATTGCCTGCGCGATGCCTCAGGCTGCCTTGGCCTGCGGCGCGTGCTTGGCGATGGCTTCGCGGAACAGCGTGCCGAGGATGGCCACGCCCTGTTCGATGCGCTCCGGCGCCACCGTGACGAAAGCCAGCCGCAGCGCGTTGCGGCGCGGGTTGCTGGCGTAGAACGGCGCGCCCGGCACATAGGCCACGTTGCGCTTGACCGCTTCCTGCAGGATCTCCATGCTGTCCAGCCCTTCGGGCAGCTCCATCCAGATGAACATGCCGCCTTCCGGCGCGTTCCAGGTCACGCCTTCGGGCATGTGGCGCCCAAGCGAATCCAGCATGGCTTGGCACTGCGCGGCGTAGAGCGTGCGGATGGTCGGGATGTGCGTGTCCAGCAGGCCGTCGCGCACCACCTCGTAAGCCAGGCGCTGGGTGAAGCTGGGCGTGTGCAGGTCCGATGCCTGCTTGGCCTGGCACAGCTTGAAGTGCAGGTCGGGCGGGGCGATCACGAAGCCCAGGCGCAGGCCGGGTGCGAGGATCTTGGAGAACGAGCCCATGTAGATCACGCCGTCGGGATTCATCGACAGCAGGCTGGGCAACTGGTCGCCGTGGTAGCTCAGTTCACCGTAGGGATCGTCCTCGACCAGCAGCACGCCAAGTTCGCGCGCGCGCGCCACCAGCGCCTGGCGGCGTTCCAGCGGCATGCGCCGTCCGGTGGGATTCTGGAAGTTGGGCAGGGCGTAGAGGAAGCGCGCGCCGGCGGTCAGCTCGGGCGTGAGGGCTTCGGGCAGCAGGCTCTTGTCGTCGCCCGGCACCGAGACGAATTCAGGCTCGAACAGCGAGAAGGCCTGCAGCGCGCCAAGGTAGCTGGGCGTTTCCACCAGCACCGGGCTGCCCGGATCGATCATCACCTTGGCGATCAGGTCCAGCGCCTGTTGCGAGCCGGTGGTGATCAGCACGCGCTCCACGTCCACGTTATGCCGCTTGGCAATGAATTCGCGCAGCGGCATGTAGCCTTCGGTCGCGGCGTATTGCAGCGCTGCCTGCGGATTGTCGGCGAAGATCCGGGCCACCGCCTGTTCCATGGCCGCTACCGGGAATGTGGCCGGGGAGGGCAGGCCACCAGCGAAGGAAATGACTTCCGGACGCTCGGTGACTTTCAGGATTTCGCGGATAGCCGAGCTGGTCAGCTGTTGCGCCCGGCGGGAGATGGCCCAGTTCATGATGTTCTCTTGGTATGTGGGGAGTCGAACGGGATCGACTCAGTCAACGATAAAAAGCCGCGCGCCGGTCGGGGTGGACGAACGGTGCGGTTCGGCGTGGTCGGCCACCTGATAGCTCGTGCCCGCGGCGAGCACGAAATGCCGGCCGTCTTCCAGCTCGGTATGTAGCTCGCCTTCCAGCACAAACAGAATGTGCCCTTTGGTGCACCAGTGATCGGCGAGGTACCCGGCGGAATACTCCACCATGCGAACGCGGATATCGCCGAACTGGCGGGTGCGCCAGAGGGCTTCCCCGGTGTCGCCGGGATGGCGGGTCGGGGTGATCTCGGACCAGTCGGTGGTGCCGAAGGGCAGGTTGTCGATGCGCATGCGAGGGACAGGATTCCTCTTGCTGTTCAGGGATTGGGGGCGGGACGCACCGGCACGGGTGCATCCCGCCTCCCGGATCAAGCCCTCTTACTTCACTTCAACGATCATCTCGATCTCGACGCAGGCGCCCAGCGGGATCTGCGCCACGCCGAAGGCGCTGCGGGCATGCTTGCCGGCGTCGCCAAAGATTTCCGCCAGCAGCTCCGAGGCGCCGTTGGTCACCAGGTGCTGCTCGGTGAACTCCTGCGTGGAGTTGACCAGGCTCATCACCTTGACGATGCGGGTGACGCGGTTCAGGTCGCCGCCCAGGTGGGTGTGCAGCGTGGCCAGCAGGTCCACGGCGATCGAGCGCGCGGCGGCCTTGCCATCTTCGGTGCCCAGGTCCTTGCCCAGCTTGCCTGCCCAGGGCTTGCCATCCTTGCGGGCGATGTGGCCTGAAAGGAACACGGTGTTGCCGGTTTGCGCGGCCATCACGTAGGCGGCGGCCGGGGCGCCGGCGGTGGGCAGTTCGATGCCGAGGCGGGCAAGAGTGTCGTAGACGGACATAAGGTCTCCAGTCAGTGGGATCGTCCCGTTGGAATGGGGTGGGGTTCTTCAATGGCGGGCGCGGGCACCGGGCTCGCGGGGGCGCTGCGCACCGCGGTCCGGCGGCCCAGGGCCACCACCGCGATCACCGCCACCGCAAAGGCGAGGGTGACGGCATCGAGCTGCTCGGCCAGCAACAGGGCGCCGCCCGCCAGCGTGAGGAACGGCTGCAGCAATTGTATCTGGCCCACGCGCGCCACGCCGCCTTTTGCAAGCCCGGCGTACCAGAACAGGAAGCCGATGAACATCGAGAACACGGACACATAGCCCATGCCGAGCCACGCGCGCGGCGAGGCAGCGGTGATCTGACCGGGGTGTTGCAGCGCCAGCCAGGCCACCGCCGGCAGCAGCAGCGGCAGCGCCACCACCAGCGCCCAGCTGATGGTTTCCAGCCCGCCGAGTTCGCGTGACAGCTTGCCGCCTTCGGCGTAGCCCAGCGCGCCCAGCACCATGGCCGCGAACAGCAGCCAGTCGGCGTGCTGCAGCCCGCCCGCGCCCTGCCAAAGCGCAAAGGCGATCACCAGCGCGCTGCCGACAGCGGCCGACAGCCAGAACGCGGGCGAGGGCCGCTCGCCCCCGAACCAGGCGGCAAAGACCGCGGTGGCCAGCGGCAGCAGGCCGGTGATGATGGCGCCATGGCCGGCGGGCACTTCGCGCATGGCAAGCGAGGAAAACAGCGGAAAGCCCACCACCACGCCCAGCGCCGTCACCGCCAGGCGCCACCACTGGCCGCCCTGGGGCCGGCGCATGCGCGCGAAGGCACCGCGCTGCCATAGCAGCACCAGCGCCAGCAGCGCCGCCACCACCGCGCGGCCGAGCGCCACGAAGGTGGCGTCCAGTTCGGCCACCGCCATGCGGGTGAAGGGCAAGGTCTGGCTGAATATGGCCACGCCGGTAAAGCCGAGCAGCATGCCGCCGCTATGCGTGGCGCCGGGGGCGTTGTTGACGTTGGGGAGGGAGGCGGGTCTGGCGGCCATCTTGGATGCTCAATGAAGGGTGGGCCGGCTGGCAAGCGCGATCCACAGCGCGGTCAGTGCGAGCGCCAGGCCCATGCCGCGGTTGAACCAGCGGATACGATGGCCCGCCTGCAGCCATTGCCGCAGCGAGGCGCCGAGCACGCCGTACACGCCATTGCTGACGAAGCCAAGCACGCCGAACACGGTGCACACCAGCAAGGCCCGGTGCAGCGGCGACTGGGCGTCGGCCATGTACGAGGCGGCCGTCGCCAGCGCCAGCATCCACGCCTTGATATTGGCGTATTGCAGCGCTGCCGATTGCCACACCGACAGCGGGCGCAGTACCTGCTTGTCCGACAGCACGGTGCTGCGCGCCAGCTTGAGTGCCAGCCACAGCAGGTAGAGCACGCCGGCCGCGCGCACCAGTAGCGCCAGCGCCGGGCTGGCCAGGATCAGCGCGCCCACGCCGGCCGCGCACAGCGCCAGGATGCTGGCGAAGCCGAACGCCACGCCCACGCAGTGGGGCAGCGTGGCGCGCAAGCCGAAGTTGGCGCCGGTGACGGCGGCGATGGTGGTGTTGGGGCCCGGCGTGAACAAGCCCACCGTCATCAGCGACAGCAGCGCGGCGAACTGGGCCGCCGACAACCCGGTCAGCAGGGCAGGGTCCATGATCATGGTCGTCGTGCCCTTGTCACGCCGCGAACTGCACGACCACGCGGCGGTTGGTGCGGCTCTTCTTCTCGATCTTGGTCACCACCACAGCGCCGATCTCGCCGGTAGCCGCCACATGGGTGCCGCCGCAGGGCTGGCGGTCCACGCCGGGGATGTCGATGATGCGGATCGCGCCGCTGCCGGCCGGTGGCGCGGCGCCCACGGTGCGTACCAGTTCCGGTTGCGCGGCCAGCTCCTCGGGCGTGATGCGTTCGATACCGACCTGGCTGTCGGTGTCGATCAGCGCGTTGAGCTGCTCGGTGAGCACGGCTTTGTCGAGCGTGGACTCCGGCAGGTCGAAATCAATGCGCGCCGAGTCGGGCGAGATGCCGCAGCCGGTCACCGGCACCGGGATCAGCGAACCCAGCAGGTGCAGGCAGGTATGCAGCCGCATCAGCCGGTGACGGCGCTCCCAGTCGATGGTGACGGCGACGATGTCGCCCGGCTCCGGCAGCGCGGCGCCGGGCTCGGGCACGTGCAGGATATGGCTGCGGTCCGGGGTGTACACCGTTTCCAGCAGGGCAATGGTGGCGCCGTTGGCCAGCCTGAGCGTGCCGGTATCCCCCGCCTGGCCCCCGCTGCGGGCGTAGCACACGGTCTGGTCGAGTTCGATGCCGTCAGCGTGCACGGCCACCACGGTGGCGGTGCAGCTGCCGAGATAAGCGTCGTCGTCGAAGCGTTTGCGGGTGGCGGACATCGGTCGGGCCTCCTTCATTGTTGTTGTGGTTGTTGTGGTTGTTGTGTTTATTGCTTCTCGTCTGGTTCAGCGCAGGGTGCGCACGCCGTCTGGCGTTTCTATCTCCGCGGTCAGCTCCGCGACGGTGGACGCCTCCAGGGCGATCGGGCCGCCGCCCAGCCATTGCATGGCCTCGGCAAGTCGGGCCGCCTGCGGATGCCGGCCGCGCAGCGCGCGCAGCGCCAGGCCCTGGTTCGGCAGCCGGGACGAGGGATGGGTCGGCACATCCCATTGGATCAGCGTGGGGAGGATGCCTGCGCCCTGGATCGGCGCGCCATCCCCATCCTCAGCCGGCCACGACGGCAGGCTGCCGTCCTCGGGCACGGTGATACGCCAGCGCAGGTCGCCACGGGTCATCGGGATGACCGGCGGGATGCGCCCGGGGTACTGCGCTTGCCACAGGGACAGGTCGGTTGGCCGCTCCACCCGCGCCGCCCAGTGCAGCAGGAAGGGGCCATAGCGCAGCCGCGCCTGTACCGCCTCGGTGTCCAGGCCAAACCAGCGTGGCCGGGCGAGGGGCGGCGCCTCGGGATCGATGGCGATCACCTCGATGTAGGCCCCGCCGAACAGGCCGAGCAGGCCGTTGTGCGTGCCCATGCCCGGATGGGCGCCGCCCGGCTGAGGCGTCACGCCAAGCGCATCGGCGACGTGCTGCGCCCCCGCGGCAAGCGTGGGAGCGGCGATCACGAGATGGTCGAGGGCAATTGTCATGGTGTGTTGATGGTAGACAAGGTTGTCGGTACAGTACCGATACAGTTATGCAGAACATTCTCAGTACAGTGGCGGGAGCAAGGCATGAACAGCAGGGACCCGATTGCGCCAGGGCACAAGGATAAAGGAGCCGGGGCAGGCAAGCACGACGGCGCGGTCTCCGGCGCCGGCGAACAGGCGCGGTCATTGCGCCTGGTGCTGCCGCCCCCCACCGAACGCATGCCCGACCCGGTGCCCTCGGCGCAGATGACGCTGGTGGAGCAACTGACCGAATGGGCGCGGATGCGTATCGACGAGCGGGTGTTCCGCGCCGGCATGCGGATGCCTTCGATCCGCCAGCTCGCGCAGGAAAAGGGCATCTCGCGCTTCACCGTGGTCGAGGCCTACGAGCGGCTGGTGGCGCTGGGCTACCTGGAATCGCGCCGCGGCTCGGGCTTCTATGTGCGCGAGCGGACGCCGCAGGTGGCGGCGGTAGCGCCCGTGGCTACCGGCGCGCGCAATATCGACGTGACCTGGCTGTTGCGCAGCATGTTCCACTCCACCGAGCCGCATAAGTCGCCGGGGATGGGCTTCCTGCCCAACGACTGGCTGGATGGCGAGCTGATCGCCAGCGCGCTGCGCGGCCTGGGCCGCCAGCCGGGCAGCCATTTCCTGACCAGCGGCACGCCGCAGGGCTTCCTGCCCCTGCGCCAGCAACTGCGCAACCGCCTGGCCGAGCTGGAGATCGGCGCCACCCCGGACCAGATCGTGCTGACCTCCGGCATCACCCAGGCACTGGACCTGATCGCCCGGCTCTACCTGCGGCCGGGCGACGCCGTACTGGTGGGTGATCCGGCCTGGTTCGTCATGTTCGGCCGCTTTGCCGCCCAGGGCGCCCAACTGATCGGCATGCCCTACACCGCCGAAGGCCCCGACCTGGAAGCACTGGAGCGCATCCTGCAGGCGCGCCGGCCGCGCCTGATGGTGATCAACTCGGTACTGCACAACCCGACCGGCACCTCGCTGTCGGCCGCCAAGGCCTTCCAGCTGCTGCGGCTGGCCGAGCAATATGACCTGCTGATCGTCGAGGACGACATCTATTGCGACCTGTGCCCGCCCGGCCACGCCGCCACCCGGCTGGCCAGCCTGGACCAGTTGCGCCGCGTGATCTACCTGGGCAGCTTCTCCAAGACGCTGGCCGCCAACCTGCGGGTGGGTTTTATCGCGGCGCACCCCGAACTGGCCGCCAGCCTGACCGACAGCAAGCTGCTGGCGGGGCTGGCCTCGCCGGAGATCAACGAGCGAGTGCTCTATAAGGTGCTGACGGAAGGCCACTACCGCAAGCATGTGGAGCGGGTGCGCAACCGGCTCGACCGCGCCCGCGACGACACCCGCCGTACCATCGAACGGCTCGGCTTGACGCTGTTTCCCGGGCAGCACGCCGGCATGTACCTGTGGGCGGACACCGGGCGGGACACCAACGCCATCGCCACCGCCGGCCACGAAGAAGGCTACCTGTTCGCGCCGGGCAGCCTGTTTTCGCCCTCCCAGATGCCTTCGGGCTGGATGCGCTTCAACGTGGCCAGCAGCCAGGATCCCGATATGCTGGCCTTCCTGGCGCGCCAGCTGGAACGGCGCTAGCGCCGCAGCCGCCTGCGCGCCGCATCTTGAAAACGGCGCCGCCGCCCCTATGTTTGCGGACATTGGCGTAATGCCGGGCCGGCACCTGGAGGGGGCGGCCCGGCGTTGCCAGAAGTTCGCGCGGACCGGACCCGGAAGCTTTCGGGCCCGGTCCGCCACATGACCCAGATTCCCAAGTTAGCCAAGTTTGTTAAGAGGAGAACCATGACCGCACCGCACGAGACGATGAGCTTCCAGGCGGAAGTGAAGCAACTGCTGCACCTGATGATCCACTCGCTGTACAGCAACAAGGAAATTTTCCTGCGCGAGCTGGTTTCGAATGCTTCCGACGCCACCGACAAGCTGCGCTTCGAGGCGATTGCCAACCCGGCCCTGCTCGAGAACGATGCCGACCTGGCGATCCGCATCGAGGCCGATCCCGCGGCGCGCACGCTGAAGATCACCGACAACGGTATCGGCATGAGCCGTGACGAGGCGATCCGCAACCTCGGCACCATCGCCCGTTCGGGCACCAAGGAATTCTTCCAGCAACTCTCCGGCGACCAGCAAAAGGACGCCGCCCTGATCGGCCAGTTCGGCGTGGGTTTCTACTCGGCCTTTATCGTGGCCGACAATGTGACGGTGGAGACCCGCCGCGCCGGCCTGCCCGCGAGCGAAGCCGTACGCTGGGAAAGCGCCGGCGACGGCGAGTTCAGCGTGGACGCCATCGACCGCGCCGAGCGCGGTTCCACCATCACGCTGCACCTGCGCGAAGGCGAGGACGATTTCCTCTCGGCCTGGAAGCTCAAGGGCATCATCCAGAAGTACTCCGACCATATCTCTCTGCCGATCCGCATGCCCAAGGAAGTGTGGGATGCCGAGGCCAGCGCCTACAAGGCCACCGGCGAGTGGGAAAGCGTGAACCAGGCAAGCGCGCTGTGGACCCGCTCCAAGTCGGACATCACCGAAGAGCAGTACACCGCCTTCTACCAGCACATCGCGCACGACAACGAAGCGCCGCTGGCCTACACCCACAACCGCGTCGAAGGCCGCAGCGAGTACACGCAGTTGCTGTACGTGCCGGCGCGCGCGCCGTTCGACCTGTGGGACCGCAACCACAAGGGCGGCCTCAAGCTCTATGTGAAGCGCGTCTTCATCATGGACGACGCCGACCAGTTGCTGCCGGCCTACCTGCGCTTCGTCAAGGGCGTGGTGGATTCGGCCGACCTGCCGCTCAACGTCTCGCGTGAATTGCTGCAGGAAAGCCGCGACGTCAAGGCAATCCGCGAAGGCTGCACCAAGCGCGTGCTGTCGATGCTGGAAACGCTGGCCGACAGCGACGACGAAGCCGAACGCGCCAAGTACACCACCTTCTGGCAGCAGTTCGGCCAGGCACTCAAGGAAGGCCTGGGCGAAGACGCCGGCAACCTGGAACGCATCGCCAAGCTGCTGCGCTTTGCTTCCACGCAGCAGGACACCGCCGAGCAGAGCGTGGCGCTCGCCGCCTACGTGAGCCGCATGAAGGAAGGCCAGGACAAGATCTACTACGTCACGGCCGACAGCTGGTCCGCGGCCAAGTCCAGCCCGCACCTGGAAGTGTTCCGCAAGAAGGGCATCGAAGTGCTGCTGCTCACCGACCGCGTGGACGAGTGGATGCTGTCCTTCCTGCGCGAGTTCGATGGCAAGGAGCTGGTCTCGGTGGCGCGCGGCGACCTGGAACTGGGCGCGCTGGCCGATGCCGACGAGAAGGCCGAGCAGGAAAAGGCGGAAGGCGACTGGAAGGACGTGCTGGAAAGCGCCAAGACCGTGCTGGAAGGCAAGGCCAAGGACGTTCGCGTGACGCTGCGGCTGACCGAGTCCGCGTCCTGCCTTGTGTCGGACGAAGGCGACATGAGCGGCTACCTGCAACGCCTGCTGAAGCAGGCGGGCCAGAAGGCGCCGGACGCCCAGCCCATCCTGGAGCTGAACCCGGACCACGCGCTGGTGCGCAAGCTGCGCGCGCTGGTGGAAGCCGGCCCCACGGACGAAGCCTTCGGCGATCGCGTGCATGTGCTGTTCGACCAGGCCCTGCTGGCCGAGGGCGGCACGCTCGAGGATCCGTCGGCCTACGTGCACCGCATCAACAAGCTGCTGGCGTAACCCAAGCGGCGGTTTGCTCCCCTCTCCCCCGCGCACCGGTGGAGAGGGGGGGGCGGGCGCTGGCAGCAAGCCAACGCAAGGAAGCCGCGCAAGCGCTTGTCCGCCTCCGGGTCAGCCGGTTTCCGCGCGGTACACTCCCGCCATGCAAGTTCCTTCTCCCGCATCCCTCCCGGTTCTCCCTCCCGATCTCCAGCAAGGCCTGCCCCCGGTCATTGACCGGCACACCCGCGTGCTGGTGCTGGGCAGCTTTCCCGGCGCCGCCTCTTTGGCAGCGCAGCAGTATTACGCCCACCCGCGCAACCAGTTCTGGCCGCTCCTGGGGGCGCTGACCGGCGAGCCGCTGGCGGAGCTGCCTTACGCGGAGCGGCTGGTGCGGCTGCTGTCCCACCGCATCGGCGTGTGGGACGTGCTCGGCGCCTGCGTGCGCGAGGGCAGCCTGGACAGCAATATCCGTCACCCGCAGGCCAACGACTTCGTGCGGCTGAAGGCGCTGGCGCCAGAGCTGCAGCGGGTGGGCTTCAACGGCGGCACCTCGGGACGCTTCGCGCAGCAGTTCGCGGCGGCCGGCTACGAGACGGTGGTGCTGCCATCGTCCAGCCCCGCCCATGCGGCGCGCAACTTCGCGCAGAAGCTGGAGTTGTGGCGCGCGCTTCTGTCACAATCGCGGCCATGAATCACGGTGGCACGCCGCCGTCCAACGCTATGCAGGTAGATCGACAATGCCATACCTAGGAATTGGTTTTCACGTCATCGTCGCGGTGTTCTTTGCCGTGCATGCGGTGCGCACGCAGCAGAACATGTACTGGCTGCTGATCCTGTTTGCCTTCCCGGGGCTGGGCAGCGTGGTGTATTTCTTCGCCATCTACCTGCCCGGCCTGCGCCAGACGCGCGGTGCGCGGGCCGCCACGCGCGCCATCGGCCAACTGGTCGACCCCAACCGCGCGGTGCGCGAGGCGCGCGACGCATTCGACCGGGCGCCCACCGTCGATCATCGCATGCGCCTGGGCGCCGCCTTGCTGGATGCCGGCGACCCCAAGGCCGCGCTGGAACACTACGAAGCCGCCGCCAGCGGCCCGTTTGCCACCGACCCGGCGCTGCTGCTGGGCCTGGCGCGCGCGCAGTTCGCCACCGGCGGCCATGCCGCCGCCGTGGCCGCGCTGGAACGCCTGTTCGCCGCCCAGCCGCAGGGCCGCCTGCAAGCCGATCCCGCCTTGTTGTATGCGCGCGCGCTGGCCGCCTCGAACGCGCCGGGCACGCGCGCCGCATTCGAGCAAGCGCTCACCTGCGCCAGCGACGCCGCCGCGCGCTGCCTGTTCGCCGACTGGCTGGCGGGGCAGGGCACGCCGGCCGACCGCGAGCGCGCCCAGGCGCTGTACGCCGAGATCGTGCACGACGGCAAGCACTGGCCGCGCCACGCCCGCGAGCACAACAGCGAATGGCTGCGGCGCGCCCAGAGCGCGCTCGGCAAAGCGTGAGCTGAACGACCCGGCGCGGACCTTCGCATCGCGGGGCCATCGCCAGCCGCCGTATTACGTGCCGCCTATGCGGGCGGCATATCGACTTGTTTTCTCCTGACCACCATGACTCTTCTCAAACGCAAATCGATCGAAGCCGAGGCCTCGCGCCGTCCCGCACGCGGCACGCGCAGCCGCGACGGCGCGCAGGCGGCGCCGCGCGAGGAAAAGCGCATGACGCCGCGCTTCGCGCCGGTGACATTCTCTGAAATGGAGGGCGTGCGCTACCTGCATTTCGGTACCGAATGGGTGCAGGGCGCGATGCGCCTGCGCAAGCCCGATGCCATCGAGCTGGAGTACGCGCAGCAGATGATGGCGTGGCTGCTGTTCCTGTCGCCGTCGGCGCCGGATTTCCACGTGGCGCAACTGGGTCTGGGCGCGGCCGCGCTGACCAAGTTCTGCCATCGCCAGTTCAGCCGCGCGCGCGTTACCGCGGTGGAGCTGAATCCGTCCGTGATCGTGGCCGGGCGCAGCATGTTTGGCCTGCGCGAGGACGACGAGCGCCTTAGCGTGCGTGAGCAGGATGCCTGGGACTACGTGATGGACGGCGCCCACACCGGCGCTCTGGATGTCCTGCAGGTCGACCTCTACGATGCCACCGCGCGCGGACCGGTGCTGGACACGACAGCCTTCTACAAGGCCTGCCGCCGCGTGCTGAAAGCACCGGGCGTGATGACCATCAACCTGTTCGGCGATCACGACAGCTTTCCCAAGAACATCGTGCGGATCTGCGAAGCCTTCGATAATCGCGTGCTGGTGTTCCCCGAGGTGCACGACGGCAACGTCATTGCCCTGGCCTTCAACGGCCCGGCGATCGATGTGTCGTGGGATGTGCTGGAAGCGCGCGCCAAGGTGGTGGAGGACAGCACCGGCCTGCCCGCGCGCGACTGGGTGAAGAAACTGCGGGCAGCGAATGCGCGGCAGGAGGACGGGTTGCGGATCTGAGGCGGCTGCCTTGCCGCTTGCGGCGCCGGCCCTCGCCGCCGGCGCCGCAAGTAAAGAGCGCTTCAGCGCTCTGCCTTACTGCTTGTGGAAGAACTGGGCGAGCGACCATTCGTCGGTACGCGCTTCATACTTCAGATCCTTGCGCATTGCCCACATCGCCAACTGGCTATGTGAAGGAACAATGGCATGATCCGCCAGCGCAAACTTGGCCGCGATCCGCGCATTCTCCTCCCGCGCCTTGTCGCTGCTCACCGTAGTCAGCGATTTCTCAATCAGCTGGTCTAGCTGCGTATTGCTGTACTTGCCCCAGTTCCACGTTCCGAATCCCGTCTTGGGGTTCGGCGTCCCGGTGATCGAGCGCAGCGCCACGTCGGCCGCCGCCGACCCCCAGCCCAGCATCTCGAACGCAAAGTCTCCCTGGCGCGCGCGCGTGAAGTACGCAGCCACCGGCAGCGTCTCCACCTTGGTCTGGATACCGATGCGCGTCAGCATGCTGGCGGTAGCCTGCGCCACCGCGGCATCGTTCAGGTAGCGGTTATTGGTCGCGTGCAGCGTCAGGCCAAAGCCATCCGGATAGCCTGCCTCGGCCAGCAGCTTCTTCGCGC
This sequence comes from Cupriavidus sp. F041, assembly GCF_057814235.1. Lineage (NCBI taxonomy): Bacteria > Pseudomonadati > Pseudomonadota > Betaproteobacteria > Burkholderiales > Burkholderiaceae > Cupriavidus > Cupriavidus sp. F041. The sequence continues at coordinate 2,863,389 of NZ_JBVASY010000002.1, read as the reverse complement.
CTTCGGGGTCATAGGCCTCGGGCTTGGTGCCGGGATGGCCAAAGATCTGCGGCGAGACAATGGAGGAGGCCGGCACTGCCAGCCCTTCCATGATGCGGTTGACGATGGCGTCGCGGTTCAGCGCCTTGCTGATCGCGGCGCGCACGCGCGCGTCCTTGAACGGGTTCTTGCCAAGGGGCTTGCCGGCCTTGTCGGTGACGAAGGGCGGGTTGTCGCGCGACTGGTCCATCTGCCAGAAGATGGTGCGCCACGAGACCTGCTGCTCGATGCGGAACTTGGGGTTCTGCCTGAGCTTGGCCACGTCGGCGGAGGGCACGCTTTCGATCACGTCCACGTCGCCGGACAGCAGCGCCGCGCTGCGCGCGCCGTTGTCGGTGATGATGCGGAAGATCGCACGATCCCATTCGACCTTGGGACCCCAGTAGTCGGGGTTCCTGGCCATCACGATTTCCTGCCCGCGCGCGAAGCGCACGAACTTGAAGGGGCCGGTGCCGATCATTGCCTTGCCCGAATCGAAATCGGCCTGGGTCAGCGTGGCCGCGATCTTCTTCGGCATGATCGGCACGCTGTTGAGGTCGTTGGCCAGGTTGGCGTAGTTGGGCACGCTCATGGTGAGGCGCACGGTGAGCGGGTCGGGCGTGTCGATGCGCGCGATCGGCTTGGTGTAGCTGGTGAAGGAGCCGGGGCTATTGGTGAGTTTGTCCGGGCGCTCCAGCGAGGCCTTGACGTCTTCGCTGGTGAACGGCGTCCCGTCATGCCATTTCACGTTGGGGCGCAGCTTGATTTCCCAGGTGATGGCGTTGACCGGCTTCCATGACAGCGCCAGGCCGGGGATGTAGCGGGCGTTCTTGTCCATGAACACCAGCGACTCGAAGATGTGCAGCGCGATGGCGTTGTTCGGTCCGGCGTTGTTCCACTGCGGGTCCATCGAGGTCACGTCGGCGGACAGGCCGATGCGCAGGTCTTCGGCCTGCGCCGCGCCGGCGGGCAGCAGTATCAGCGCGGCGCCGCCGAGCACGAGTGCGGCGCCGGCTTGCAGCAGCGCGCGGCGCGGCATCAGGGCGGCAAGGACGTCAGGCGGGCTTGAAGGAGCGCCGGCAGGGCGATCTGCGGCGCGGGCTGGAAGGCTGCGGCTACGGCGTGTTGCGGGCATCGGGATGCGCTCCTCGTACGGGCCGGTCCTCGGGCGGGGAGGGCGTCGGCGGGTTCTCAGATGGGGTGGCGGGTCCGGCTTGCCGGTCTGAATCTCCACCCGGCTGCCCGCATTGTGCCGCCAAAACGACATCGGTGTGCGATACGGGCGTCATATGCTTATGCTCCCAGCAAGGGGTGGCGCATGTCCATGGCATGCACCGCCTGCTTGTCCCCGGGCCTGCCCGCAGCCGGTAGAATCCCGCCCATGTTCGCCAACTCCCGCACCATCACCTCGGCCCAGGCCGATGTCCACGACCACCTCGCGGCGCGTGTCGCCCGCCACCTGGCTGAGCCCTTTCGCAAGCCGATCGGCGAGCCCAGCCGGCGCGCGCTCGATCTTGCGCTGCAGCAATGGCAGCAGGCCGGCACCGCGCCGCTGATCCTGGACGCAGGCTGCGGCGTGGGGGAGAGCACCTTGCGCCTGGCCACGGCGTTTCCTGGTCATTTTGTGATCGGCGTGGACCAGTCGGAGAAGCGGCTGACCAGCGGCAAGGACTGGTGGGCAGGGCCGATGCCAGCCAATTTCGCCTGGGCCCGTGCCGATCTGGTCGATGTCTGGCGGATGCTGCAGGCGGATCGCGTCCCGGTGGAGCGCCATTACGTGCTGTATCCCAACCCCTGGCCCAAGATCGGCCACCTCGGGCGGCGCTGGCAGGGCCATGCGGTGTTCCCGGCGCTGGCTGCGTGCGGAGACTATCTGGAGTGCCGCAGCAACTGGCAGGTCTATATCGATGAGTTTGCCCAGGCGCTGGCGCTGGTCGGCCGGCCGGCGCGGGTCGAGCCATGGCGGCCGGCGGAGGCCATCACGCCGTTCGAGCGCAAGTACGCCGCCTCCGGCCATGCGCTGTGGCGCTGCGTGAGCGAGCCCGTGGCAGCCTGACACCGGGAGCCCGGCAAATAAAACGGCCCGCGCAAGGCGGGCCGTCGGTCAGGCGGGTGGAGAAACGCTCAGTGGAACAGCGGTTGCTGCGTGGGCGCGTCTTCCGGCAGTTCGGCGTGCACGATCTCGCCCGAGCGGTCGGCGTAGAGCGGCGTACCGCAGTCTTCACAGTACTCCGGGTCGAACAGCGCGGCGTGGCGGAAGATGTCTTCCACGCCGGCGTTGCGCAGTTCCTCGCAGATCTGCTCCAGCGGGTTGTCCTTTTCGCTGGCGTCGATCTCGCCAGACTCGCGGCCATACACCGGCCAGACGATGCCGTAGATCACATCCTTCTCGCCGCGCATGGTAAAGCCGACGCGGTACTCCTCGACTTCCTCCTCGCCGAAGGCCGCCACCACGGCGGCCATCTGGCCGGCGGGCACGTCCAGCGTGCCGCACAGGTAGTTGACGGCGGCGCGCACGGTGAGCGGGCGGATGCTCTTGTCGGACTCGCGGCAGGACAGGAAGAAGGCGTCGGGCAGCAGCAGCTCGAACTCGCAGCCGGGCATCAGCAGCGCGATCGAAGGCTGGACCTGGGTGCGCCATTGCTCCAGGCACACCGTGCGCTCGGCATGGTGCTCCTTGGCGTCCTCCTGCCAGCGGAACAGTGCCTGCTCGTGTGGCGCCACCACCACGGCCAGCAGGTAGCGCGGATCGGCCAGGATCGGCGCGGTCTCCGGCAGGTCGCGCAGATCGACCTTGGGCGTGGTGCCGGCCATGGCGGCCGAAACGAGCTTGTAGGTCAGGGCAAAGGTATCGCTGTGCGTGCGCGGCAACTGGTCGATGCTGTACAGGTAGGGCGACAGCGCCATCTTGGTATTGGTCGCCAGCACATGCGCCTGCATGTGTACCGCCAGGGTCTGCGACAGCTCGGGCTTGAGCGCGCCGGACGGGATGGCGTAGCGGGTGTGGGCCAGGATGGGGGCGGCGATCAGCAGGGCGTCGTAGCTGACGCCGTCGATTTCGACGGTGGCCGACTCGGCCAGGGTCTCGGCTTGTTCGGCGAGCACGTCGGAGGCGTCGGCGTTGTGCTTGAACAGGTGTTCGAGCGCGGCGTCGAGCGCGGACTGGCTGCCGTTCTTCAGGAGCCGGCCCAGGCGCTGCGAGAGCCGCCGCTCCCAATACACATCCTCCATGCGGCTGCCCGAGGCATCGAGCGCAAGCGCATCGGCCACCAGACGCTCGGCGTCAGGCGAAAGACGTTGGGAAGCCTTGGGGCGAAAACCTGCCATAAGTCGAAATCATCCGTTTTTCGGTAAAACGGTATTCTACTCGCTGCGTTGACAAAAAAAGCCGCCAGGTGCCGGGCGGCTGTTTTGCGTGATGCCGGACAGGCTTGCGCGGGCCTCGAAGCGCCGGGGCTGTTACTTCTGCGCGGGCGCTTGCGGCGTCTCCGGCGCGTGGGTTTCCACGCCGTGCTGCTCGCCGCCCATCGAAATGTCGCCGCCCTTCGACAACATATAGAGTGCCGCGCCGGCGATGACGACGAATGCGATGAAAATCTTTGCCATGGTGTCTTCTGTGCGTTTGAGGCGGGCAGGCCGACATGGCTGCCCTGCGCGATGCTGTGTCTTGTTGTTGCATCGGAGTGTGGCAGGGCAGGCTTGCGTGGAACTTACACCGGGGCATGCTTGGGGCAAGCCTGGGTCAAGCGGCGGTGGCTGCGCTTTTAGCCCGGCTGCCGGGCTCGCCGGGCGCTGTGGCAGGTAAGCGCTGCCGCAAAGAAAAACGCCGCTGGCCATGTCCTCCATAGAGGTGCACGGCCAGCGGCGTCGCCCCAAAGCCCCTGAGGGCCCCGGGCTTGCCGGTCAGGCGGCCAGCAACTGACGCAGCACGAACGGCAGGATGCCGCCGTGGTTGTAGTAGTCGACTTCGATCGGGGTGTCGATGCGCAGCAGCACCGGCACGCGCTGCACGTCTCCGTTGGCGCGCTTGATCACCAGCGTCACGTCCTGCTGCGGCTTCAGGTCGCCTTCGATGCCTTCGATGTCGAACGTCTCGTTGCCGATGATGCCCAGCGTCTGCACGCTGTCGCTGCCTTTGAACTGCAGGGGCAGCACACCCATGCCGACCAGGTTGGAGCGGTGGATGCGCTCGAAGCTGCGCGTGATCACGGCCTTCACGCCAAGCAACTGGGTGCCCTTGGCGGCCCAGTCGCGCGACGAGCCGGTACCATACTCTTCGCCGCCGAACACCACGGTGGGCGTGCCTTCGGCGATGTATTTCATGGCGGCGTCGTAGATCGACATTTCGTCGCCGGTGGGCTGGTGCAGCGTGACGCCGCCTTCCACGCGCGAGCCATCGGCCTTGACCGGCAGCATCAGGTTCTTGATGCGCACGTTGGCAAAGGTGCCGCGCATCATGACCTCATGGTTGCCGCGGCGCGAGCCGTAGCTGTTGAAGTCCGCCTTGAGCACGCCGTTGGCCAGCAGGTACTTGCCTGCGGGCGACGATTCCTTGATCGAACCAGCCGGCGAGATGTGGTCGGTGGTCACGGAGTCGCCAAAGACGCCGAGCGCGCGCGCATTGCGCACGCTGGCCTGGGTCGCGGCCGGTTCCATGCCGAAGCCCTCGAAGAAGGGCGGCTCGGCGATATAGGTGGACTTCGGCCAGTCGTAGACCTGGCCCTTGGTGCCCTTGACCTTGGCCCACAGCTTGCTCGGCTTCTTGACCTGCTCGTAGTTGACCTTGAAGACCTTGGCGTCCATGGCGTACTTCATCAGCGCATGGACTTCTTCCGAGGTCGGCCAGATGTCGCCGAGGTAGATCTCGCGGCCGCCCTTGCCCGTGCCCACCGGCTCGGTCATCAGGTCGCGCGTCACGTTGCCGGCGATGGCGTAGGCCACCACCAGCGGCGGCGAGGCCAGGAAGTTGGCGCGGATATTCGGGTGGATGCGTGCCTCGAAGTTGCGGTTGCCCGACAGCACGGCGGCCGCAACCAGGTCATTCTTGGTGATCGCCTCGTTCAGCTCCGGCGTCAGGTCGCCGGCGTTGCCGATGCAGGTGGTGCAGCCGTAGGCGGTCACGCCGAAACCCAGCTTGTCCAGGTAAGGCAGCAGGCCGGCGGCCTCCAGGTACTCCGTGACCACGCGGCTGCCGGGGGCGAGCGACGTCTTGATGTGCGGCGCAACCTTGAGGCCGGCTTCCACCGCCTTCTTGGCCAGCAGGCCAGCGGCCAGCAGCACGCTCGGGTTGGAGGTATTGGTGCAGGACGTGATGGCGGCGATCAGCACATCGCCGCTCTTCACGTTGACGCCGTCCGTCGTGGTGTAGGTCTTGTCCAGTTCGGCGATGTCCTTGTTGAACCCGTTCTCGGCGGTCGGCTTGGCGAACAGCGAGGCAAAGGTGGACTTGACGTTGCCAATCTCGATGCGGTCCTGCGGGCGCTTCGGGCCGGCCAGCGAGGGGGCCACGGTGCCGAGGTCCAACGTGACCACGTTGGTGTAGTCGATCTCCCCGGCCTTGGGGATGCCGAACATTTTCTGGGCGCGGAAATAGCCTTCGAAGGCGGCGATTTCTTCTTCGGTGCGGCCGGTGCCCTTGAAATAGTCGATGGTCTTCTCGTCAACCGGGAAGAAGCCCATGGTGGCGCCGTATTCAGGCGCCATGTTGCCGATGGTGGCACGGTCAGGCAGCGCCAGGCTGGCGGTGCCTTCGCCGAAGAACTCGACGAACTTGCCGACCACTTTCTCGCGGCGCAGCATTTCGGTGATGGTGAGCACCAGGTCGGTCGCGGTCACGCCTTCGCGCAGGCGGCCCTTCAGTTCCACGCCGACCACGTCGGGCGTCAGGAAATAGACCGGCTGGCCCAGCATGCCGGCTTCCGCCTCGATGCCGCCCACGCCCCAGCCCACCACGCCGATGCCGTTGATCATGGTGGTGTGGCTGTCGGTGCCGACCAGGGTGTCCGGGTAGTACACGCCGTCCTTCTTGTGCACGCCGCGCGCCAGGTATTCCAGGTTGACCTGGTGCACGATGCCGAAGCCCGGCTGCACCACGCCGAAGGTGTCGAAGGCCTGCATGCCCCACTTCATGAACTGGTAGCGCTCGTTATTGCGCTGGAATTCCAGTTTCATGTTCAGGTCCAACGCATTCTTTTCGCGGAAGTGGTCGATCTGCACGGAGTGGTCGACCACCAGGTCCACCGGCACCAGGGGCTCGATCTTCTTTGGGTTCTGGCCCATCTTCTCGGCCACGTTGCGCATGGCCGCCAGGTCGGCCAGCAAAGGCACGCCGGTGAAATCCTGCAGCACCACGCGCGCCACCACGAAGGGGATCTCGTCGACGCGCTCGGCGACGGGCTTCCAGTTGGCAAGCTGCCTGACGTGTTCTTCAGTGACCTTCTTGCCGTCGCAGTTGCGCAGCACCGATTCCAGCACGACGCGAATCGATACCGGCAGTCGCTCGACCGCTACGCCGAGTGCCTTGCCCAGTTGCGGCAAGGAATAGAACTGACCCTTGCCGGACGGGCCGGTCTTGAATTCTTTCAGAGTCTTATTGAGATTGTGGGGCATTGCCTTACTCCAATCGAAGGATGGTGCGGACTAGCTTGTGGACTCGTAAATCTGCGTTTCGCCGCTGGCGGCCGGTGAAACAAGCCTGCCTCGCGGCGCCCGGCGCCCTGGAGGCGCCGTTGTTCATGCCTACTGCCTGCTGCTTGTGTTGTGCTTTCTTGCTTTTCTTGCTGATTGATTCTTGCTGATCTGCATTGCTGCTGCGTGGCATTACCAATGTACGCGCCGCGTGGATTTTAGGGCAAGCCGGCAGGCCCCGTCAGCCTGCCAGGCCCAGTTCATCCGCTTTTTTCCGCGGCTCAGATCACGTACAGGTCGACGTACTCGTTGACCGGCATCGCTTCCAGGCGGGCCTGGTCCAGCGACGCGGCCAGGATGGCCTGCTGCTGCCTGGCGGGGAAGCGGCGCGCCAGGTTGGTCTTGAACTTTTCCACCAGTAACGGGATGCCATCGTCGCGGCGGCGCTTGTGGCCGATCGGGTATTCCACGACCACTTCCGGGAGCACCGTGCCGTCGTTCAGTTCCACGGTCAGCGCATTGGCGATCGAGCGCTTTTCCGGGTCGTGGTAGTCGGCCGTGAACTGCGGCTCTTCCACGCACACGATCTTGTCGCGCAGCGCGTCGATTCGCGGGTCTGCCGCGACCTTGTCTTCATAATCCTCCGCGGTCAGGCGGCCGAACAGCAGCGGCACCGCCACCATGTACTGGATGCAGTGATCGCGGTCGGCGGGGTTGGCCAGCGGGCCCTTCTTGTCGATGATGCGGATGCAGGCCTCATGGGTGCGGATGGTGACCTTCCCGACGTCGGCTGCCGACTTGCCTGCGGCGGCCAGCTGGCCGTGCAGGGTCATGGCGGCTTCCACTGCGGTCTGCGAGTGGAATTCAGCGGGGAAGGAAATCTTGAACAGCACGTTCTCCATCACATAGGAGCCGTACGGGCGCTGGAACTTGAAGGGCTGGCTCTTGAACAGCACGTCGTAGAAGCCCCAGCCCTTGGCACTGAGCACCGAGGGATAGCCCATCTCGCCGGTCCTGGCGATCAGCGCCAGGCGCACGGCGCGGCTGGTGGCGTCGCCCGCGGCCCAGCTCTTGCGGCTGCCGGTGTTGGGGGCGTGGCGGTAGGTGCGCAGCGATTGTCCGTCGACCCAGGCGAGGGACACGGCGTTGATGATCTCGTCGTAGGTCAGGCCCAGCATCTGCGCGACGACAGCGGTGGATGCCACCTTGACCAGCACCACGTGGTCCAGGCCGACCTTGTTGAAGGAGTTTTCCAGCGCGATGCAGCCCTGGATCTCGTGGGCCTTGATCATGCCGGTGAGCACGTCCTTCATGGTCAGCGGCTTGCGCCCGGAGGCCACATTGTTGCGCGAGAGCCAGTCGGCGGTGGCGAGGATGCCGCCGAGGTTGTCCGAGGGGTGACCCCATTCGGCCGCCAGCCAGGTGTCGTTGAAATCGAGCCAGCGGATCATGGCGCCGATATTGAAGGCGGCCTGGACCGGGTCGAGCTGGAATTGCGTGCCGGGCACCTTGGCGCCGTTGGGGATCATCGTGCCGGGCACGATCGGGCCCATCAGCTTGGTGCAGGCCGGGTATGACAGGGCTTCCAGGCCGCAGCCGAGGGTGTCGATCAGGCAGTTGCGGGCCGTGTCGTAAGCAAGCGCGCTCTTGATCTGATAGCGGGTGACGTAGTCGACCATGTCGACCAATACCTTGTCAGGTTCCGGGCGAACGTTTGGAACGTGTGCAGACATGGGGTCCCCTCGGGTATTTGTGCTTCCTGGTGCCCATGGAAATAGCCGGGCGAGGCCCGGCTATGTCACCCGGTTACTGCTTCTGCGCGGCATCGGCTGCCGGGGCCGACGGGGCGACCAGCAGGGGAGTGGCGACCGGGGCACGCAGTGCGCCCGCCTGGGTCGGCGCCGAGCCGCCAGCCTGCATGTCCGCGGTCTGGCACTCGTCGGCCAGGCGCTGGCCGGCGTTCTTGTTGAACAGCATGGCCTTGCTCGGGATCACGACCAGGTCCAGGCCGGAGCGGGCGTCGAAATAGCGGTCGGCGCCGGTCACGGTGGACAGGCGCGGCAGGCGGTAATCCTTGCCCTCCCAGTTCACGGTGATGACTTCGTCACGCTGCATATTGCCGCCGATGTACAGGACATGGCCCAGTTCGCACTGCCATTTTTCGCCATTCGGCACGGCAGCGGTTTCAGTGGTTGCCGTCTTCTTGGTCGGGGCCTTCTTGGCAGGGGCCTTCTTGGCGGGAGCAGCCTTCGCGGCCGGATCCTGGGCCGTCGCGACGCCGGCGGTGGTCAGCGTGAATGCGCCGATACAGGCGGCGAGGACAAGATGCTTCATTCTGTGGGTTCCTTCTGGAGTTGGGTCAAAGGCGGTGGATTGCCGGCTGAGGCCGACAGACACATATCCGCCGCTATTCTCTACGATTTGAAAGTCAGGGCGTAGTACCCCTACCATCGGTTACACAATTGGGCCTCGCTGCGGGCCCGGTCAAGGCAGTTTTGCTTCATGGTAGGACGGTTCTCCACTTATTTACGCTTGCCGATCGGCACGAACTTCAGGTTTTCCGGCCCGGTGTAGTTGGCGCTGGGGCGGATGATCTTGTTGTCGATGCGCTGCTCGATGATGTGGGCAGCCCAGCCGGAGGTTCGCGCGATCACGAACAGCGGCGTAAACATGGCGGTCGGCACGCCCATCATGTGGTAGCTCACCGCGCTGAACCAGTCCAGGTTGGGGAACATCTTCTTGATGTCCCGCATCGTGGTTTCCAGCCGTTCGGCGATGTCGAACATCTTGGTCGAGCCGGCGTCCTTCGACAGGCGCCGTGCCACGTCCTTGATGATCTGGTTGCGCGGGTCGCTGATGGTGTACACCGGGTGGCCGAAACCGATCACCACTTCCTTGTTTTCCACGCGGCGCACGATGTCGGCCTGGGCTTCATCTGGGCTGTCGTAGCGCTTCTGGATCTCGAACGCCACTTCATTGGCGCCGCCGTGCTTGGGGCCGCGCAGCGCGCCGATGGCGCCGCAGATCGACGAATACATATCCGAGCCCGTGCTGGCGATCACGCGGCCGGTGAAGGTGGAGGCATTGAACTCGTGCTCGGCGTACAGGTTGAGCGAAGTGTGCATCGCACGTTCCCACTGCGCCGACGGTTTCTGGCCGTGCAGCAGGTGCAGGAAGTGGCCGCCGATGGAGTCGTCGTCGGTCTCGACCTCGATGCGCTTGCCATTGTGGCTGTAGTGGTACCAGTACAGCAGCATCGAGCCGAGGCTGGCCATCAGGCGGTCGGCGATGTCGCGCGCGCCAGGGGTGTTGTAGTCGTCCTTTTCCGGCAGCACGGTGCCGAGCACGGACACGCCGGTGCGCATCACGTCCATCGGGTGGGCGCCGGCGGGCACCCATTCGAGCGCGGCCTTGACGTTGGCGGGCAGGCCGCGCAGGGCCTTGAGCTTGGCCTTGTAGGTGGTGAGTTCGGCGCGTGTGGGGAGCTTGCCGTGCACCAGCAGGTGGGCGATCTCTTCAAACTCGCAGGTCTCGGCGATGTCGATGATGTCATAGCCGCGGTAGTGCAGGTCGTTGCCGGTACGGCCGACCGTGCACAGCGCGGTATTGCCGGCGGTCACGCCCGACAGGGCGACGGATTTCTTCGGCTTCGGGGTGTTCTGCGGGACTGGCTGCTGCTCTGACATCGCGTCTCCTGTCTGGCCTCTCACCCGCGCCTGGCCCGGGCTGGACCCTGTGTCATAGGGTGGTCATTGCCTGGGGGCACCTCGCAAATGCCGCGAGATGCCATGCCCCAGGCAGCGTTCATGCAAAGAAGCGGTCCAGCACATTGCCCGGCAGGTCGGCGCCGGTGGCATGCGCACGCTGCAGCAGCGACCAGTAATAGCGGTAGCTGGCGCGGTCGTGCAACTGGCCCTGGTGGCGGATCGGCGCCCAGTTGTTCTCATAGGCGGCCATCAGTATCTCGCTGGCCGCGCCGATCTCCGCGCCGCCGGGGCGGAAGGCCGCCACGATCGGCTGGATCTGGCTGGGGTGGATGCTCCACTTGCGCAGGTAGCCGAACTCGGCACGCGCCCGTATCGCATCGTCTCCGGCGCGCGCGGGCTGCTCGATATCGGTGCTGACATTGTGCGACGGCACTTTGCCATGACGATGGCAGGCTGCCGAGATCTCGAGCATGGCACGCCGGATCAGCGGGTGCTCGAACTGCTGCGGCGAGCGCATGGCTTCGCCCGGAATGGCGCCGTGGTGCGCCGAGACGAAATCCATCAAGCCGAAGCTGAGGCATTCCACCTGCACCAGCCGGGCGATATCGAAAGCCTGCTCCAGCGCGGCGTGCGTCTCTATCAGCACATGAATGGGGATGTGGCGCGCAATGCCAGCCGCGCGCGCGGCCTGGTTGACGTGGTCGGTGACGCGGGCGACCTCCACCACGTCGGTTACCTTGGGCACCACCACATAGGCCAGGCGGGCGCCGGCACTGCCGACCAGGATGTCGATGTCCTGGCGCCAGCTGGCATGGGCAGGGTCGTGTATGCGGACGCCCACGCGGTTGAAGCGGTTCAGCGGGCCGTTGATAAGGCGAGCGCACAATTCGGCGTGATCGCGCTCCAGGCCCACGGCGGCGCCGTCTTCGCAGTCGAAGGTGATATCGAACACGGGCCCAAGCTCTTGCTGCAGGGCAAGCGATTTCAGCATCAGCTTTTCGCTGCCGGCATAGTGGTCGCAGACCGGCAGTTGCGTCGGAATGGCTTCGCCCTGGAACAAGACCTCGGAAGGATGCACGTTATTCAATCGGATAGCGGTTGAGGGAGGGGAGAGAAGGACGGGGCGCCAGAATGAAGAAACCGGAGCCCGCGCCGATTCGTGAATCGTTGCGGGGCTCCGGTTTAGTCATTGGCGGTGCCTGGATCAGCCGAGCAGATGCTGCACGCCAGCACGCTCTTCTTCCAGTTCCTTGAGCGTGATGTTGATCTTTTCCCGGCTGTAGGCATCGACTTCAAGGCCCTTGACCATTTCATACTTGCCGTTGGCGGTGGTCACCGGGAAGCCGAACATGGTGTCCTCGGGGATGCCGTAGGAACCGTCCGACGGGATGCCCATGGTGACCCACTTGCCGTTCGAGCCCAGGATCCAGTCATGCACGTGGTCGATGGCGGCGTTGGCGGCCGAAGCTGCCGACGACAGGCCACGCGCCTCGATGATGGCGGCGCCGCGCTTGCCGACGGTCGGCAGGAACACGTCGTTGTTCCAGGCGTGGTCGTTGATCAGGTCCTTGACGCTCTGGCCGTCGACGGTCGCGTAGCGGTAGTCGGCGTACATGGTCGGGCTGTGGTTGCCCCAGACGAACATCTTCTCGATCGACGCGACCGGCTTGCCGGTCTTGGCGGCGATTTGCGACAGGGCACGATTGTGATCCAGGCGCAACATGGCGGTGAAGTTTTCCTTGGGCAGGCTCGGAGCCGACTTCATCGCGATATAGGCGTTGGTATTGGCCGGGTTGCCGACCACCAGCACCTTGATGTCGCGGGCGGCGACTTCGTCCAGTGCCTTGCCCTGCACCGTGAAGATCTGGGCGTTGGCTTCGAGCAGGTCCTTGCGCTCCATGCCCTTGCTACGCGGACGGGCACCGACCAGCAGCGCGACGTTGGCGTCCTTGAACGCGACCTTGGGGTCGTCGGTGATCACCACGCCTGCCAGCAGCGGGAATGCGCAATCTTCCAGTTCCATCACCACGCCCTTGACGGCGGCCTGGGCTTGCGGGAGGTCGAGCAGTTGGAGGATGACCGGCTGGTCTTTGCCGAGCATGTCGCCATTGGCAATGCGGAACAGCAGGGAGTAGCCGATCTGGCCAGCGGCGCCGGTGACTGCGACGCGCATTGGGGCTTTAGCCATGAGTAATTCTCCAAACAAGAAGAGGGGGAAACTGGTCGGTGGCGAGCCGGACGGGGGTCCGGACGTCACCGGGTGCGGATTTGTCGCCACGGCGGCAGGCGGCAATCCACCGGCGCGCTGCTAGCGATGCCGACTGGAGAGAGCCACAACGGGTCATGGGGTGCGACAAAGCGTAAGTCTACTGCGAAGAGGGGTGCCGTATCCAGAGTGGATGCCAGCGTGAAACCTGCGGGAGTGTAGGCCGGCTCAATTGTGTTGTCAATTCATATGTCTTATATAAGACATAAGACATTTGATGTCGGGCTGGACGCCCTTTGCCATTTTGTGGTGAAATTCGGTTATGTCATCCCTGCCCCCGTCCCTCGCCGGCACTGCCGTTGCTGCAGTGCAGGATAACGGCGCCGCTGCGCCCGGCGCCGGGACGCAGCCGTCCGCGGCCGCGGCGGCCTCGCCTACGTTCAGCCCGCTCTATCAGCAGATCAAGGCGCTCATCACGCAGAGCCTGCAGTCCGGCGAATGGAAGCCAGGCGAAATGATCCCCAGCGAGATGGACCTTGCCGCGCGCTACAAGGTCAGCCAGGGCACCGTGCGCAAGGCGATCGACGAACTCGCGTCCGAGAACCTGGTCGCGCGCCGGCAGGGCAAGGGCACCTTTGTCACGACGCACCACGAGGATGGCGTGAAGTTCCGCTTCCTGCGCCTGGTGCCGGACGAGGGCGAGCCACATTATGGCGCAAGCCAGGTGCTGGAGTGCAAGCGCCTGCGCGCGCCGGCCGAAATCGCACGCCTGCTGGACATCCGCACCGGCGATAGCGTGGTGCAGATCCGCCGCGTGCTGTTTTTCTCCGGCGAAGCCACCGTGCTGGACGAAATCTGGCTGCTGGGTACCAACTTCAAGGGCCTGACTGCCGAAAAGCTGACCGAATGGAAGGGGCCGATGTATGCGCTGTTCGAGGCCGAATTCGGCACGCGCATGATCCGGGCCACCGAGAAAATCCGCGCCGTGGCGGCAGATAGCGCCACCGCCGCCCTGCTGTCCGTCGATGCGGGGACGCCGCTTTTGTCCGTCGAGCGGGTCTCGTTCACTTATGGCGACCGGCCCGTCGAGGTCCGGCGCGGGCTGTACGTCACCACCCGGCACTATTATCAGAACGATTTGAGCTGAGCTGCCGTGTGGAAATCCGGGTGGATTATTGCCGACGCCGCCATGGCGGACCCCGCCGTTGCGCAAAGCGAGGAAGATTACCGGGCGGCGCAGTTGCGTTCGATTGTCGGGCACGCCATGTTGGTGCGCGATAGCTGAAAATTATTGGTGCGCCGCGCAACAAAGGCGCTAAAATTATCGGGATTTGCTCCGGCTGCATCCATTTGCATCCAGAGCGCTCAGTAGTTTTGTTTTTTGTTTACCGCAAAATGGGGTCTCGCATGGCTGAAGCCAAACAAGCCAGGCCGGAGTTCCGGAACATCCATGTGACGCAGCTGGCGCGTTACAGGTTGCCCTGGGCCGGCAAGGTGTCCATCCTGCATCGCGCAAGCGGTGCTCTGATGTTCCTCCTCCTTCCTTTCGTCCTGTATCTCTTCGAGCAGAGCGTCACTTCCGAACTGAGTTTCGCAAAGTTCTCGGCGCTGCTGTCCGGTGGCTTCGTCAAGCTGGTTCTGCTGGCCCTGATCTGGGGTTACCTGCACCACTTCTGCGCTGGCATTCGTTTCCTGCTGCTCGACGTGCACGTCGGTGTGACCAAGGCCGCTTCGGCCAAGTCCGCTGTTTCCGTGCTGGTCATCAGCCTGTTGCTCACCGCGGTGTTCGGCCTGAAGCTGTTCGGCCTGTTCTGAGGAGAGAGTCAACGTGGCAAATAATAATATCGGTCCCAAGCGTCTGGTCGTCGGTGCGCACTACGGTCTGAAAGACTGGCTCGCGCAGCGCGTCACCGCTGTCATCATGGTGGTCTTCACCGTCGTGCTGGCAGTCGCCTTCCTGCTCTCGAACGGCGCTTCCTACGAAGCGTGGGCAGGTCTCTTCGCCAACCAATGGATGAAGATCATCACGTTCCTCACCATCCTGTCGCTGCTGTTTCACGCCTGGATTGGCGTGCGCGACATCTGGATGGACTATGTGAAGCCGATGGCCGTGCGCCTCGTGCTGCAAGTTCTTACGATTCTGTGGCTCGTCGGTTGCGCGGGCTACGCAGCTCAGATTCTCTGGAGGGTGTAATAAATGGTCGCAGTCAAGACAGGATTGCCGCGTCGTCGCTTTGACGTGGTCATCGTCGGGGCGGGCGGCGCCGGGATGCGCGCATCCCTCCAGCTCGCAGAGGCCGGCCTGAACGTGGCCGTGCTCTCCAAGGTTTTCCCGACCCGCTCGCACACCGTGGCAGCGCAGGGCGGTATCGGTGCCTCGCTCGGCAACATGAGCGAGGACAACTGGCACTATCACTTCTACGACACCATCAAGGGTTCCGATTGGCTGGGCGACCAGGACGCAATCGAATTCATGTGCCGTGAAGCGCCCAAGGTGGTCTACGAGCTCGAACACTTCGGCATGCCGTTCGACCGCAACCCCGACGGCACCATCTACCAGCGTCCGTTTGGCGGCCACACGTCCAACTACGGCGAGAAGCCGGTCCAGCGCGCTTGCGCCGCGGCCGACCGTACCGGCCACGCACTGCTGCATACGCTGTACCAGCGTAATGTGCGCGCCAAGACGCACTTCTTCGTCGAATGGATGGCGCTGGACCTGATCCGCGACGCCGACGGCGACGTGCTGGGCGTGACCGCGCTGGAAATGGAAACCGGCGAAGTCTACATCCTCGAAGCCAAGACCACGCTGTTCGCCACCGGTGGCGCCGGCCGTATCTATGCCGCTTCGACCAACGCCTTCATCAACACCGGTGACGGCCTGGGCATGGCGGCGCGCGCAGGTGTGCCGCTGGAAGATATGGAGTTCTGGCAGTTCCACCCGACCGGCGTGGCCGGCGCGGGCGTGCTGATCACCGAAGGCGTGCGCGGCGAAGGCGGTATCCTGCGCAACAAGGACGGCGAGCGCTTCATGGAGCGCTATGCGCCGACGCTGAAGGACCTGGCGCCGCGCGACTTCGTCTCGCGCTCGATGGACCAGGAAATCAAGGAAGGCCGCGGCTGCGGCCCGAACGGCGACTACGTGCTGCTGGACCTGACGCACGTTGGCGCGGACACCATCATGAAGCGCCTGCCGTCGATCCGCGAGATCGGCGTCAAGTTCGCCAACGTGGACGCGATCAAGGAACCGATCCCGGTGGTGCCGACCATCCATTACCAGATGGGCGGTATCCCGACGAATATCAATGGCCAGGTGGTGGCGCCGAAGAACGGCAATCCCAACGAGGTCATCAACGGTTTCTACGCGATCGGCGAATGCTCCTGCGTGTCGGTGCACGGCGCCAACCGCCTGGGCACCAACTCGCTGCTGGACCTGGTGGTGTTCGGCCGTGCGGCCGGCAACCACATCGCGGCGACGGCGATCAAGCAGAAAGAGCACAAGCCGCTGCCGGCCGACGCCGCCGACCGCGCCATGTCGCGCCTGGCCAAGCTGCAATCGTCGACGTCGGGTGAATATACCCAGGACGTGGCCAACGACATCCGCAAGAACATGCAGTCGCATGCGGGCGTGTTCCGTACGCAGAAACTGATGGACGAAGGCGTCGAGCGCATCCTGGAAGTGACTGAGCGAGCCAGCAACATCCACCTGAAGGACAAGTCCAAGGTCTTCAACACCGCGCTGGTGGAAGCCCTGGAAGTGGCCAACCTGGTGGAAGTGGCGAAGGCCACCATGATCTCGGCCGCGGCCCGCAAGGAGTCGCGCGGTGCGCACGCGCACAGCGACTTCCCGAATCGCGATGACGAGAGCTGGCTCAAGCACACCCTGTTCTACAGCGAGGGCAACCGCCTCGAATACAAGCCGGTGAAGATGAACCCGCTGACGGTGGAAAGCGTTCCGCCCAAGGCCCGGACCTTCTAAGCACCGCCGTAGACGACCCACAGGACCCACAGAAATGAAGCGTATTTTCGAAGTCTACCGCTATGATCCGGACAAGGATGCTGCGCCTCGCATGCAGACTTACGAGGTCGAGCTCGACGGTCATGAGCGCATGTTGCTGGACGCGCTGGTCAAGCTGAAGAAGCTGGACGAAACCATCTCGTTCCGCCGCTCGTGCCGCGAAGGCGTGTGCGGTTCGGACGCGATGAACATCAACGGCAAGAACGGTCTGGCCTGCCTGACCAATATGCGCGAGCTGCCGGACCGCATCGTATTGCGTCCGCTGCCCGGCCTGCCGGTGGTGCGCGACCTGATCGTCGACATGACGCAGTTCTTCAAGCAGTACAACTCGATCAAGCCGTACCTCATTAATGACGAGCCGCCGCCCGAGAAAGAGCGCCTGCAGTCGCCCGAGGAACGCGACGAGCTGGATGGCCTGTATGAGTGCATCTTGTGCGCAAGCTGCTCGACGTCGTGCCCGTCGTTCTGGTGGAACCCGGATAAGTTCGTCGGCCCGGCCGGCCTGCTGCAAGCCTATCGCTTTATCGCGGACAGCCGCGACCAGGCGACCAGCGAGCGTCTGGACGACCTGAACGACCCGTACCGCCTGTTCCGTTGCCACAGCATCATGAACTGCGTCGACGTTTGCCCGAAGGGGCTGAACCCGACCAAGGCCATTGGCAAGATCAAGGAGCTGATGGTTCGCCGCTCGGTCTGATCCGCACGGTAGATGTAAGCGGCGCGTCAGTCCGGGCTATCAAACTGCATACCCGACCGGCGCGCCGGAAGTAGGTACCTATGACCGAAAGTGTTTCCCCCAGTTTCTCCCACCAGGCCGATCCGCACCGGCGTGCGCGACTGCGCTGGCGCGCGCGGCGCGGCCTCCTGGAGAACGACATCATCGTCGAACGTTTTTTCAACCGTTACGAAGAAAGCCTCTCCGACCAGGACGTGGCCGCGCTCTCCGAGCTGTTCGAGCTGAGCGACAACGAGTTGATGGACCTGCTGCTTGCCCGCAAGGAGCTGGACGGTGAGCTCGACACGCCCCCGATGCAGCACGTGATTGCCCTGCTGCGTTCGGTCTGAGTTTCGTCAACATTATTAGTCAGCATTAGAAGGAACCGACATGACGCCGTCCGATGTGAAAGCCACGCTATCGTTTTCCGATGGTTCCCCCAGCGTTGAGCTGCCGATTTATACGGGTACCGTTGGCCCCGACGTAATCGATATTCGCAAGCTGTACGGACAAACCGGCAAGTTCACCTATGACCCCGGTTTCATGTCGACGGCTTCGTGCAATTCGAAGATCACCTATATCGACGGCGACAAGGGCGAGCTGCTGTACCGCGGCTACCCGATCGAGCAGCTGGCGACCAAGTGCGACCACCTGGAAACCTGCTACCTGCTGCTCAAGGGCGAACTGCCCAACGCCAAGCAGAAGGAAGAATTCGTCGGTGCCGTGATGAACCACACCATGGTTCACGAGCAGATGCAGTTTTTCCTGCGCGGCTTCCGCCGCGATGCCCACCCGATGGCCGTCCTGACGGGCCTGGTGGGTGCCATGAGCGCGTTCTACCACGACGCCATGGACATCGATGATCCGCACCAGCGCGAAATCTCCGCGATCCGCCTGATCGCCAAGATGCCGACCCTGGTCGCCATGGCCTACAAGTACAACATCGGCCAGCCGTACATCTATCCGCAGAACGACCTGTCCTACTCGGGCAACTTAATGCAGATGATGTTCTCCACGCCGTGCGCCCCGTACAAGGTGAACCCGGTGCTCGAGCGCGCGCTCGACCGCATCTTCATCCTGCACGCCGACCACGAGCAGAACGCATCCACCTCCACGGTGCGCCTGGCCGGCTCCTCGGGTACCAACCCGTTTGCCGCCATCGCCGCCGGCGTGGCTTGCCTGTGGGGCCCGGCTCACGGTGGCGCCAACGAAGCCGCCCTCAAGATGCTTGAGGAAATCGGCAGCGTCGACAACATCACCGAGTTCATCAAGCAGGTCAAGGACAAGAACTCGGGCGTGCGCCTGATGGGCTTTGGCCACCGCGTGTACAAGAACTACGACCCGCGTGCCAAGCTGATGCGCGAAACCTGCTATGAAGTGCTGAACGAACTGGGCCTGCACAACGACCCGCTGTTCAAGCTCGCCATGGAACTGGAAAAGATCGCGCTGGAAGACGAGTACTTCGTCAGCCGCAAGCTGTACCCGAACGTGGACTTCTACTCGGGCATCGTGCAGCGCGCGCTGGGCATCCCGACGTCGCTGTTCACCTGCATCTTCGCCCTGGCACGCACGCCGGGCTGGATCTCGCAGTGGGAAGAAATGATCACCGATCCGGAATACAAGATCGGCCGTCCGCGCCAGCTGTTCAACGGTGCGGCAAGCCGCAACGTGCCGGACATCGGCACGCGTTGAGCTTTTCGCCGCGGAGCAGGGGGCATACCGAAGTACGGTGTGAATAACCCGGTCCCAATGAGCAGCGCAGCAATACCAAACGCCCCGGCCCCGCCGGGGCGTTTGTCATTCGGGCCAGGCAGCCCTTGTGCGTCGCAAAAGAATAATTGCCGAAAAGGTGGCGAAAACGTCAATTTTCGATGATTTGTGCCGAAGTTCGGCTAGTTAGATCCTCATTTGTTGTGCAAATTTGCCATCCGGCGCGGAGTTTGACCCTATAATGCGGGCTGCTTTGCCGACAGCAGCCGGGCCACCCTTCCGGACTGCGTTGAGGCGAGCGGGGCAGGCGAATCACCTGCGCAATAGAGAACGCATTAACGTTGTCTTTCCGAACCAAGGTCCTCTCCGCTGTATCCGGGAGGGCTGGCACATGCCGGGCCCCGCACACGCTTCATGTCTTGCAGGCCCGTCTTCCGCGTCTCGGGCGTCTTCCAGGTTGTAGCTCGCGGGTGTTGTTCGATTGCGCAGGTCATGCCGCCTCAGCCCATGACCAATACATATCGAGGAGCTCCTGATGACGCTGTCCCGTCTTACGTCCATCTCCCTGGCCACGGCCCTGTGCGCTTTCGGCGCCACCGCCAACGCGGAGACCATCAAGATTGCCATTGCCGGCCCCATGAGCGGCTCGGTTGCCCAGTACGGCGACATGGTCAAGGCTGGTGCGCTGACTGCCATCGAGCAGATCAATGCCGCCGGCGGCGCGGGCGGCAACAAGTTCGAAGTGGTGCTGATGGACGACGCCTGCGAACCCAAGCAAGCCGTGGCGGTTGCCAACAAGATCGTCAGCCAGAAGATCCATTACGTGATCGGGCACGTGTGCTCGGGCTCGACCATCCCCGCTTCCGACATCTACGAGAACGAAGGCATCGTGATGGTCACCCCTTCGGCCACCGCGCCGCAGCTGACCGAAAACAAGAAGCGCAAGTTCATCTTCCGCACCATCGGCCGCGACGACCAGCAAGGCCCGGCCGCTGCCCAGTACATCATCACCAAGGTCAAGCCCAAGAAGGTTGCGATCCTGCACGATAAGCAGTCCTACGGCCAGGGCATCGCCTCCTCGGTGAAGAAGGACCTGGAAGCCGCCAAGATCCCGGTCGCCGTGTTCGAAGGCGTGAATGCCGGCGACTCGGACTACTCCGCCGTGATCACCAAGCTCAAGTCGCAAGGCGTGGACTTCGTCTACTTCGGCGGCTACCACCCGGAGATGGGCCTGCTGCTGCGCCAGGCGCGCGAGCAGGGCGTCAAGGCGACCTTCATGGGTCCTGAAGGCGTGGGCAACAAGGACGTGACCGCCATTGCCGGGGCGTCTTCCGAAGGCATGCTGGTGACGTTGCCGGCCGACTTCTCCGCCGATCCGTCCAATGCCGCGCTGGTCAAGGCTTTCGCCGACAAGAAGCGCGATGCGAACGGCCCGTTCCAGATGCCGGCCTATGCCGCGGTCCAGATCATCGGCGACGCCATTGCCGGCGCCAAGAGCACGGACCCGACCAAAGTCGCGGCCTACATGCACAAGAACGCCTTCCAGACCCCGATCGGCAAGGTCGAGTACGACGCGCAGGGCGACCTGAAGTCGTTCAGGTTCGTTGTGTTCACATGGCACAAGGACGCTACCAAGACCGCTGCCAACTAAGTCGCACATTGGCTTGATACGCCCCGCTCATGGTTCGAGTGGGGCGTTTTGGTATCGGGGTCCGGTTGCCCGGCCGCTGCGGCTTATCCGCCGCAGGCGGTGCCTGGGCATATCCGGCATCACGGAGCTTGCCGGCGCTTGCGCATCTCCTGCAGCGCCGGCTTCTCCGGCTTCAAAGTTATGGGGCTTCCCGCATGAACGAGTTCCTTCCGCAGTTCACCCAGCAACTGGTCAATGGCCTGACGCTGGGTGCGATCTATGCGCTGATTGCCATTGGCTACACCATGGTCTACGGCATCATCGGCATGATCAATTTTGCCCACGGCGAGATCTATATGATCGGCGCCTACGTGGGCCTGGTGACGCTCACCGCGATCGGTGCGAGCGCGGGTTATCCGCTGCCGCTGGTGCTGGGCGCCGCCTTGCTGGTCTCGGTGCTGGTCACCGGCCTGTACGGCTTCGCGGTGGAGCGGGTGGCCTACCGGCCCCTGCGCGGCGGGCCGCGGCTGGTGCCGCTGATCTCCGCCATCGGCATGTCGATCTTCCTGCAGAACTATGTGCAGATAGGGCAGGGCGCGCGCGACGTGTCCGTGCCGGTGCTGCTCTCCGGCGCCATCGAGTTCCAGATGGGCAGCGAGTTCACGGTGACCATGCCGTATTCGCGGCTGCTGATCGTGGGCGTGACGCTGGTGCTGATGATCGCGCTGACGCTGTTCATCGGCCATTCGCGCATGGGCCGCGCCTGCCGCGCCTGCGCCGAAGACATGCGCATGGCCAACCTGCTCGGCATCGACACCAACCGCGTGATCTCCTTCACCTTCGTGCTGGGCGCGATGCTGGCGGCGGTGGGCGGCGTGCTGATCGGCCTGACCATCGGCAAGCTCAATCCCTATATCGGCTTCGTCGCAGGCATCAAGGCTTTTACCGCGGCCGTGCTGGGCGGCATCGGCAGCATCCCCGGCGCCATGCTGGGCGGTGTGCTGCTGGGCCTGGCGGAAACCTTTGCCTCCGGCTATATGCCGGCCGAGTACAAGGACGTGGTGGCCTTCGGCCTGCTGGTGCTGATCCTGCTGTTCCGCCCGACCGGCCTGCTGGGCAAGCCCGACGTTGAAAAGGTATGACGCCATGACACAAGCTATTTCTACGCCGATCAACGTAGCGCAAGGCGCCCCGGCAGGGCAGACCCTGAAGAACGCCATCGTCGCGGCCGTGATGACGGCCATCCTGACTATTCCCGTGCTGGGGCTGCAGCTCAAGCTGGACGGCTACAAGGTTGTGTTCGAGCCGCACTGGAAGCCGGTCTGGCTGGCGGTGGGCGCGGTCTTCCTGTTCCAGCTGTTCAAGCCGCTGTTCCTGCGCGCCACCGCCGGCGTCAAGGTGCCGAGCCTGCCCGCGCTGGGCACCGGCCGGCAACGCAAGGTGATCTGGCTGCTGCTGGCGGTCGGCCTGGTGTTCCCGTTCTTCGGCTCGCGCGGCGCGGTGGACGTGGCCACGCTGGCACTGATCTACGTGATCCTCGGGCTGGGCCTGAACATCGTGGTGGGCTACGCAGGCCTGCTCGACCTGGGCTATGTCGGTTTCTACGCGGTTGGCGGCTACACCTACGCGCTGCTCAACCAGTACTTCGGCCTGACCTTCTGGGAATGCCTGCCGATCGCGGCCTGCATGTCGGCCACCTTCGGTTTCCTGCTGGGCTTCCCGGTGCTGCGGCTGCGCGGCGATTACCTGGCCATCGTCACGCTGGGCTTCGGCGAAATCATCCGCCTGCTGCTCAACAACTTGACCAGCCTGACCGGTGGCCCGGACGGCGTGTCGGGCATCCCGAAGCCGACCGTGTTCGGCATCGAGATGGCACGCAGCGCGAGCGTGGAGGGCGCCAAGACGTTCCACGAGCTGCTGGGCTGGGACTACAGCGGCGAGCACATGGTGATCTTCCTGTACCTGCTGGCGCTGCTGCTGGTGGGCTTCACGCTGTTCGTCACCAGCCGGCTGATCCGCATGCCGATGGGGCGCGCGTGGGAAGCCCTGCGCGAGGATGAGATCGCCTGCCGTTCGCTTGGCCTGAACCCGACCCGCATCAAGCTGTCGGCATTTACGCTGGGCGCGGCCTTCGCCGGCCTGGGCGGCGCGTTCTTTGCCGCGCGCCAGGGCCTGGTCAATCCCGAATCGTTCACCTTCATCGAGTCCGCGCTGATCCTGGCGGTGGTGGTGCTGGGCGGCATGGGCTCGCAACTGGGCGTGATCCTGGCGGCCATCCTGCTGACCGCGCTGCCGGAAGTGGCGCGCGGATTTGCCGAGTACCGCATGCTGATTTTTGGCCTGGTGATGGTGCTGATGATGATGTGGCGTCCGCAGGGCCTGCTGCCCGCGAGCCGCCCCCACGTGGAGTTGCCGCAATGAGTCAAGTTCAACAAGCGGAACTGCTGAAAGTCTCCGGCCTGCAGATGCGCTTCGGCGGCCTGCTGGCGGTCGACGGCATCGATTTCGATGTGCGCCGCGACGAAGTCTTCGCCATCATCGGCCCCAACGGCGCCGGCAAGACCACGGTGTTCAACTGCGTGGGCGGCTTCTACAAGCCGACCGCTGGCGAGGTGTCGCTGGACGGCCACTCGATTGCCCGCCTGCCGAGCCACCAGGTGGCGCGCCGCGGCCTGGTGCGCACGTTCCAGAACATCCGCCTGTTCAAGCAACTGACGGTGGTGGAGAACCTGCTGGTGGCACAGCACCTGCAAGTGCGCTCCGGCCTGTTGCGCGGGCTGTTTGCCACGCCGGCCTATCGCCGTGCCGAGCGCGAGGCGCTGGAGCGCGCCGCGCTGTGGCTCGAGCGCATGGGCTTGCGCGGTGTTGCCAACCGCGAGGCGGGCACGCTGTCGTACGGCCACCAGCGCCGGCTGGAGATCGCGCGTTGCATGATCACCAATCCGCGCCTGCTGATGCTCGATGAGCCCGCGGCCGGGCTCAACCCGCAGGAAAAGGTCGAGTTGTCGCAACTGATCGACCAGTTGCGGCGCGAGTTCAAGATCTCGGTGCTGCTGATCGAACACGACATGAGTCTGGTGATGGGCGTGTCCGACCGCATCCTGGTGATGGAGCACGGCCGGCCGATCGTGATCGGCAAACCGGCCGAAGTGCGCAACGACCCGCGCGTGATCAAGGCTTACCTGGGAGAGGACTGATGCTGAAGCTGGAAAAGGTCCATACCCATTACGGCGCCATTGAAGCGCTGTCTGGCGTATCGATCGAAGTGAACAAGGGCGAGATCGTCACGCTCATCGGCAGCAACGGCGCCGGCAAGACCACGCTGATGATGACGGTGTGCGGCTCTCCGCGCGCGTCGAGCGGGCGCGTGATGTTCGAAGGACAGGACGTCACGCGGCGTCCTACCCACGAGATCATGCGTCTCGGCATGGCGATCTCGCCCGAAGGGCGGCGCGTGTTTCCCAGCCTGACGGTGCTGGAAAACCTGAAGATGGGCGCCTTCTTCGGCAAGCGCGAGGAGATCGAGGCGGGCATCGAGCACGTCTACAAGCTCTTCCCGCGCCTGAAGCAGCGCTCGGCCCAGCGCGCCGGCACCATGTCCGGCGGCGAGCAGCAGATGCTGGCCATCGGCCGCGCGCTGATGAGCCGGCCCCGGCTGCTCTTGCTGGATGAGCCTACCCTCGGCCTGGCGCCGCTGGTGATCGCGCAGATCTTCGACATCATCCGGACCATTCGTGATGAAGGCGTCACAGTGTTCCTGGTGGAGCAGAACGCCAACAAGGCGCTGGGCGTGGCAGATCGCGGCTATGTGCTGGAGACGGGGCGCGTGGTGCTGGCGGACACTGGCGCCAACCTGTTGGCCAACGACCGTATCAAGAGCGCGTATCTGGGCGGTTGAGCCCATCTTTTTTCCCGCTCGTCCGCCTGGCGGCCGAGCGGGAGAACGCCCACGCCATTCCCCCCTTTTCGCCATCGGCGAAATCCCCCTTTCGCCAATCACATTACATTCCCACCGCCGCACGGCCCGGGCAGGACCCGGTCGCGCGCTATCGCTGTGGCATAATCGATTGCGAAGTCAAGCATCGCAGCAAGCCGCAGTTCATTGCCCGCATTCCTGCGAAAAATCCCCGCAAACTACCGTGCGACGCCGCCAACCGTGCAGTTCCGAACGGTCCCGGCCCGCCCCCCTGCATCATGGCCAAGACGCTTTACGACAAACTTTGGGATGACCACACCGTGCACGTCGAGGATGACGGCACCACGATGCTGTACATCGACCGGCATCTGTTGCACGAAGTCACCAGCCCGCAGGCGTTCGAAGGCCTGAAGCTGGCGCAGCGCCCGGTATGGCGCATCAGCGCCAACCTGGCGGTGTCGGACCACAACGTGCCGACCACCGATCGCAGCCAGGGTATTTCGGATCCGGTGTCGAAGCTGCAGGTGGACACGCTGGACAACAATTGCGACGCGTACGGCATCACCCAGTTCAAGATGAACGATCTGCGCCAGGGCATCGTGCACGTGATCGGGCCGGAGCAGGGCGCCACGCTGCCGGGCATGACGGTGGTGTGCGGCGATTCGCATACCAGCACGCACGGCGCGTTCGGCGCGCTGGCGCACGGCATCGGCACCTCCGAGGTGGAGCACGTGCTGGCCACGCAGACGCTGCTGGGCAAGAAGGCCAAGAACATGCTGGTGCGCGTGGAAGGCAAGCTGCCGCGCGGCTGTACCGCCAAGGACATCGTGCTGGCCGTGATCGGCAAGATCGGCACCGCCGGCGGCACCGGGTACACCATTGAGTTCGCTGGTTCGGCCATCCGCGACCTGACCATGGAGGGGCGCATGACGGTGTGCAACATGGCCATCGAGGCGGGTGCGCGCGCTGGCCTGGTTGCTGTCGACGATGTCACGCTGGAATACGTCAAGGGCCGCCCGTTCTCGCCGCAGGGCGTGGAGTGGGAGCAGGCCGTGAGCTACTGGCGCACGCTGCATTCGGACGCCGGCGCGCATTTCGACCAGGTGGTCGAGCTGCGCGCGGAAGAGGTCCGTCCGCAAGTGACCTGGGGCACCTCGCCCGAGATGGTGGTCAGCATCGAGGACCGCGTGCCGGATCCCGAGAAGGAAAAAGACCCGAACAAGCGCAACGCCATGGAGCGCGCGCTGGAGTACATGGGCCTGCAGCCTAACGTGCCGGTGGACAGCATCAAGATCGACAAGGTCTTCATCGGTTCCTGCACCAACTCCCGCATCGAAGACATGCGCGCCGCCGCCTGGGTCGTGCAGAAGCTGGGCCGCCGCGTGGCGGGCAACGTGAAGCTGGCGATGGTGGTGCCGGGTTCTGGCCTGGTCAAGGAGCAGGCCGAGCGCGAAGGGCTGGACAAGGTCTTCAAGGCCGCCGGCTTCGAATGGCGCGAGCCGGGCTGCTCGATGTGCCTGGCCATGAATGCCGACCGCCTGGAAGCGGGCGAGCGCTGCGCATCGACCTCGAACCGCAATTTCGAAGGGCGGCAGGGCGCGGGCGGCCGGACTCACCTGGTGAGCCCGGCGATGGCTGCCGCGGCTGCCATCGAAGGCCACTTCGTCGATATCCGCCAGCTCGGCTAAATCGCGCAGGCTCATCATGAAACAAGCCCTGATCGTGTTGCTCGCATGCGTGTGCATGCTGCAACTGGCCGGCTGCCATACGATGGCCGGCCTTGGCAAGGACACACAGGCCGCAGGCCGCTCGCTCGAAAACGCGGCAAAGAAGTAAGGAACCGACCATGGACAAGTTCACTGTACACAGCGGGCTCACGGTGCCCCTGGACCGCGAGAACGTCGACACCGACGCCATCATCCCCAAGCAATTCCTCAAGTCGATCAAGCGTACCGGCTTCGGCCCCAACCTGTTCGACGAGTGGCGCTACAAGGACGTGGGCCAGCCTGGCCAGGACAACAGCAAGCGGCCGCTGAACCCCGACTTCGTGCTCAACCAGCCGCGCTACCAGGGTGGCTCGATCCTGCTGGCACGCCGTAATTTCGGTTGCGGCAGCTCGCGCGAGCACGCGCCCTGGGCGCTGACGCAATACGGCTTCCGCGCCGTGATTGCGCCGAGCTTCGCCGACATCTTCTTTAACAACTGCTACAAGAACGGCCTGCTGCCGGTGGTTCTGACCGAGTTGCAGGTCGACCATATCTTCAACGAGACCAACGCGTTCAACGGCTACAAGCTGACGATCGATCTCGACAAGCAACTGGTGATCACGCCGGGTGGCGATAGCTACGCGTTCGATATCGCACCGTTCCGCAAGTACTGCATGCTCAACGGTTTCGACGATATCGGCCTGAGCCTGCGTCATGCCGACAAGATCAAGGCGTACGAGGCGGAGCGCGTGGCGAAGATGCCGTGGCTGAACAATCGCGTGGTTGGCTGAGACTGGCGGAACGCCGAGACATAAAAGGAAGACAGAGCATGAAAATCGCAGTCCTGCCGGGTGACGGCATCGGTCCCGAAATCATCGCGGAGGCCGTCAAGGTCCTGAACGCGCTCGACGAGAAGTTCGAGCTGGAAACCGCCCCGGTGGGCGGCGCGGGTTACGAGGCCAGCGGCCATCCGCTGCCCGACGCCACGCTCAAGCTGGCCAAGGAAGCCGACGCTATCCTGTTCGGCGCCGTGGGCGACTGGAAGTACGACAATCTGGATCGCCCGCTGCGTCCCGAGCAGGCCATCCTGGGCCTGCGCAAGCACCTGCAACTGTTCGCCAACTTCCGACCGGCGATCTGCTATCCCGAGCTGACCGGCGCCTCCAGCCTGAAGCCCGAACTGGTGGCCGGCCTGGATATCCTGATCGTGCGCGAACTGAACGGCGACATCTATTTCGGCCAGCCGCGCGGCATGCGTGAAGCGCCGGACGGTCCCTTCAAGGGCGCGCGCGAAGGCTTCGACACGATGCGCTACAGCGAGCCGGAAATCCGCCGCATCGCGCATGTGGCCTTCCAGGCCGCCGCCAAGCGCGGCAAGAAGCTGTGCAGCGTCGACAAGGCCAATGTGCTCGAGACTTTCCAGTTCTGGAAGGACGTCGTGATCGACGTGCACAAGGAATATCCGGAAGTCGAGCTGTCGCACATGTACGTGGACAACGCGGCCATGCAACTGGTCAAGGCACCCAAGAGCTTCGACGTGATCGTCACCGGCAATATGTTCGGCGACATCCTGTCGGACGAGGCCGCCATGCTGACGGGTTCGATCGGCATGCTGCCGTCGGCTTCGCTGGACGCCAATAACAAGGGCCTGTACGAGCCTTCGCACGGTTCCGCACCCGACATCGCCGGCAAGGGCGTGGCCAATCCGCTGGCCACCATCCTGTCGGCGGCGATGATGCTGCGCTTCTCGCTGAACCGTGCCGAACAGGCCGACCGCATCGAGAACGCCGTCAAGAAGGTGCTGGCCCAGGGCTATCGCACCGGCGACATCCTGACGCCGGGCTGCAAGCAAGTCGGTACGCGCGAGATGGGCGAGGCCGTCCTGGCCGCGCTGTAAGCTGTATCAAGTTGAAAAGGCGCCGCATGCGGCGCCTTTTCTTTTATTTGTCCCCGATTTCCCCCGTGTGGCAGCGCCGCAAAATCGTGTAGACTTTGCGGATGGTCCGAATCTTCCAGTCCCCCTCGACTGCCATCGCCGCCCCGGTTGCTACCCGCAGCCTGGTTGGCCTGGGTTCGCACGGCCACCCGCTTACCGCAACGACGATTAAAACCATTATTACCAAAACGATCGGCTAGATCGTTCGTCGTGCCTGCTCGTCTTCCCCGCGCAGTCACGTCGGGCGAAGAAAGCGCGGGGAAGTTCAAATCACATCCGAGGTTAGTCATGATTGTAGGTCTCGTCGGCTGGCGAGGAATGGTCGGCAGCGTCCTGATGCAACGCATGCAGGAAGAGCGCGATTTCGACCATATCGAGCCCGTATTCTTCAGCACGTCCAACGCTGGCGGCCAGGCCCCGGCCATGGCCAAGAATGAAACCAAGCTCCAGGACGCGAACGACATCGAAGCGCTGAAGAAGTGCGACGTGGTCCTCACGGCCCAGGGCGGCGATTACACCAACGAGATTTTCCCGAAGCTGCGCGCAGCCGGCTGGAAGGGCTACTGGATCGACGCGGCGTCGTCGCTGCGCATGAAGGACGATGCCATCATCGTCCTCGATCCGGTCAACCTCGGTGTCATCAAGGACGCGCTGACCAAGGGCGTCAAGAATTTCATCGGCGGCAACTGCACGGTCAGCTGCATGATGATGGGCCTGGGCGGCCTGTTCCAGCACGACCTGATCGAGTGGATGACGTCCATGACCTACCAGGCCGCCTCGGGCGGCGGCGCGCAGCATATGCGCGAACTGCTGACCCAGTTCGGCACGCTCAACGCATCGGTCAAGTCGCTGCTGGACAACCCGGCATCGGCCATCCTGGAAATCGACCGCACCATCCTGGCGACGCAGCATGGCCTGTCGGGTGAAGAAACCAAGCAGTTCGGCGTGCCTCTCGCCGGCAACCTGATTCCCTGGATCGACAAGGACCTGGGTAACGGCGTGTCGAAGGAAGAGTGGAAGGCCGGCGCCGAGACCAACAAGATCCTGGGCCGCGGCGAAGGCTTCCTGGGCGCGACCGGCGCTTCGCCGATCGCCGTGGACGGCCTGTGCGTGCGCATTGGCGCGATGCGCTGCCATTCGCAGGCGCTGACCATCAAGCTGCGCCGCGACGTACCGCTGGACGAAATCGAAGGCATGCTGGCCGCCAACAACCAGTGGGCCAAGGTCGTCCCGAACACGCGCGAGGCCAGCATGACCGACCTCACGCCGGCAGCCGTGACCGGTACGCTGACCATTCCGGTGGGGCGCCTGCGCAAGATGCAGATGGGTGGCGAATACCTGTCGGCCTTCACCGTCGGCGACCAGTTGCTGTGGGGCGCCGCCGAACCGCTGCGCCGTATGCTGCGCATCCTGATCGAAGCCTGAATCCGGGAGTGGCCCTTCAGGCAGCCGCAAGGCATGTCTTTGTCCATGTCTTATGGTCCTGGACCGGGTGTTCGGGGGTTTCGTTGCAGCAAGGCAACAGAAACCCCCGGCTTTGATGACAACGCCGCGCCTGTGCGCGGCGTTGTCATTCCCGGCTGACTATTTTTCCCGGCGGTGCGTCACAATACAGCCGGCATATGCCGGGCTGTGGGGCGGTCGTCCGCACGTCCGTACGAGTTGGCGCGGGGCTCAGTCGGGACGCTAACTTGCTGCGCTAAACCATTGATGTTAAGTTAATTTCATTACTAGAACACAACGGAGCACAAGGTGAGTGTGAGCCAACATCGCCGGAAAGATGCGCCTACAGCCCGCCAGCGCTGGTCAACGCTGGCCTTCACGGCACTGGGTTTGCTGCTCGCGCAGCCGGCCGCTTATGCCGCGGGGTTCGGGCAATTACGGGTACAGTCGAATCTGGGTCAGCCGCTGCAGGCGGAAATCGATATTAGTGGTGTCAGCGCGGAAGAAGCGGACGGGCTAACCGTCAAGCTGGCGTCGCCCGATGCGTATGCCAAGGCCGGCCTGACCTATCTGCCGGCGGTCAACAGCCTGCGGCTGCAGGTCGAGCGCCGTCCCAATGGCAGCTATGTGGCGAGGGTCCGGTCAACCCAGCCAATCAGCGAGCCTTTCGTCGACATCCTTGTCGACATGACATGGTCTAGCGGCAAGGTGTCGCGCGCCTACACCTTCCTGCTGGATCCGGCCGGCGCCAAGCCATCCAACCAGACTTTCTCGCCCACCACGGTGGTGCAGGCGGGAACCCCGGACGACGCCGGCGCTGCCGGCCCGGCGGCATCGGCTCCCGCGCCAAGCGCTGCGCCTGTGCCCGCCGCGGCACCGGCCCCCGTGGCGGCTAGCCAGGCGCCACGGCCGCAAGCCAAGGCACCGGCGCCACGGCCGCACCGCGCCGCAGCGCCGGCGGCCGAAGGTACGGCCACGGCTGCCGGCATGTACACCGTCCAGCGCGGCGATAACCTCACTGCCATTGCCAACGAAGCCTCCCAGGGGCAGGATGCGGTCTCGCTCGACCAGATGCTGGTCGCGCTGTATCGCAACAATCCGAACGCGTTCATCGGCGGCAATATGAACCGCCTCAAGGCGGGCGCCGTGCTCAAGGTGCCCAGCCAGCAGGAAGCGCAAGCGGTCACGCCGCACGCGGCACGCCGCGAGGTGGTGGCACGCACTCACGGCTTTGACGCTTACCGTAGCCGCCTGGCGACGGCCGCTGCCGCGCGCACGGTCGAAGCCGGCAGTGGCCGCGAGCAGTCGGGCAATGTCACCGCTCGTGTGCAGGAACAGGCCGCGCCGGCCGCGGGCCCGCGCGACGAACTCAAGCTCAGCAAGCCCGAGCGGGGTAGCCAGGCCGCTGCCGCAGCCGCTGCGGAAAGCAGTATCGCCAAGGAACGGCAGATCAAGGAAGCCGAGACACGCCTCGCGCAGCTTGAGAAAAACGTTAGTGACATGCAGCGGCTGGTCGAGCTGAAGAACGCCGAGCTTGCCAAGCTGGCCCAGACGCAGAAGAGCGCGGGCAAGGATGGCGCCGCGGCGCCATCGGCTGCACCTGCCGTGGTGCCCGCCGGTACGGCCAAGGCAGACGCCGGCGCCACAGCCGCACCGGTCACGGCGGAGGCTGGCGCGGGTGCCAGCGCTGCTACGGCAGCGGCTGCAACAACCGCAACCGCGGCGCCGCTGGCCGGTTCGCCGGCTTCGGCGGCCTCGGCCATGCCCGGCGCCAGCGGCGCGAGTGCAAGCGCGGCGGACGCCGCCGTTGCCGCCGTCAAGCCTGACGCCGCCTCCACACCGGCCGCCAAGCGCCCGCCGGTCGTGACGCAGCCCCAGCCGGTGGCACAGCCGTCCTTCTTCGAGGATCTGCTGGCCAACCCCATGCTGCTGCCCGGTGGTGGCCTGCTGATCGCCTTGCTGGGCGCTTATGCGATCTATCGCCGGCGTCAGCAACAGAAGTCCAGCGAGAACGCCGCCTTCGGGGACAGCATCCTGTCGCAGGAAAGCACCGTCATGGCGGGCGGCAATTCGCTGTTTGGCGCCGCGGGTGGACAGAGCGTCGACACCTCGCAGCACAGTGTGTTCGGAGCCGATTTCCGCATTGGCAACAATACCGCGGAAGCCAACGAGGTTGACCCGATCGCCGAGGCTGATGTCTATATCGCCTACGGGCGTGATGTGCAGGCCGAGGAGATCCTGCGCGAAGCGCTGCAGCAAAACCCTGAGCGCCAGGCGATTCGCCTGAAGCTCATGGAGATTCACAACAATCGTCAGGATGTGGAAGGTTTTCGCGTGATTGCAGAAGAAATGTTCGCCCAGACGGGCGGACAAGGGGCGGAGTGGGAACAGGCAGCGGAAATGGGACGGCGCCTCGAGCCGGGCAACGCTTTGTACCTGAGCGTGGCGCCGGACACGGCTTCCGGCGATACCACCACCTTGCCGGGCGATCAGTGGCGCACCCACGATCCCTCGCAAGATCCGGCGGCGGCACCCCGCGAGACCGCGCTTGCGGACCTGGCCGATCTGGCGTTGCCGCTCGACGGCTTCCCCGCTCCCGCGGCCGGTGCGCCGATTACCGCGCCGGAGTCGGCCTCGCTCGTGTTCGGCAATGCCGACGCGCTGCCTGAGGCACTTGCCACCCGCCTGGACGATGGCCTTGACCTGGATCTGGATTTGCCGGCACCCCAGGGCCACGGCGCCCATGAGGATATCCCGGCGCTGGATACGCCCACGCGCAGCCGACCGCTCGACTTCGATATGTCCGGCATTTCGCTGGACCTCAATCCGGCCAGCCGGGACGACACGGTGGGCGATAGCCACGAGACCCGTACTTTCTATGGCGCATCGTCGCTGCCGGCGCCTACGATGCTGCGCGACGGCAAGCTGTCCGAGCCGATCGACCTCTCGCGCGTGAGCGCGGAGAGCGGGCTGGACACGTCGCGCGGGATCTCCCCGAGCACCTTGTCGGCGGACGCCGTCGATGGTGGCCGCGACATGCAGATCAAGTTCGATCTGGCCAGGGCCTATATCGAGATCGGCGACAAGGAAGGCGCGCGGGAACTGCTGCAGGAAGTGGTGGATCAGTCGCAGGATCCCCTGTTGACGGAGGCCCGCAGCCTGCTGCGCGACGTGGCCTGACAGGCCAGGCTGTATGATGGCGGGCTGTGCGCAGGCAATGCGCCAGGCAGCACGCCACGGATGCGCCGGGAGCGTGGCTCCCGGCGCATTTGCTTTTTGCGGGCCGGCAATCGCTGGCTTTCGCCGGTTGCGCTCCGTTTTCGTTCATTCGTTCGCGTTTTGCCCGTCAATTTCCGCTTGTCAATTTCCGCCTCATGAACCGCATCGCCCTCGGCCTCCATTACGATGGTGCCGCTTTCTCCGGCTGGCAGTCGCAACCGCACCGCAATACGGTGCAGGACCGGCTGGAGGACGCAATTGAGCACTTCGCCGGCCGCCGTGTGCAGACCACGGTGGCAGGCCGCACCGATACCGGCGTGCATGCGCTCGGACAGGTGATCCATATCGACACCGACTTGTCGCGCGAGCCGTTCTCCTGGGTGCGGGGCGTCAACGCCTTCCTGCCGCCCAGCATCGCGCTGCAATGGGCCAAGCCGGTCGACGAGGGCTTCCATGCGCGTTTCCTGGCCTTCGAGCGCATGTATTACTACGCGCTCTATACCGGCCCGCACCGCGTGCCGCTGGTGCACGGCAGGGCCGGCTACCTGATGCTGCCGCCGGGCCAGGGCCTGGACGTCGGCGTCATGCGCGCCGCTGCCGCCTGCCTGCTGGGCGAGCACGATTTTTCCGCGTTCCGCGCCGCAGAGTGCCAGGCCAAGTCGCCTGTCAAGACCATGTATGACATCACCCTCAAGGCCGACGGCGACTGGTTGTTCGTGCGTTTTCGCGCCAGCGCCTTCCTGCATCACATGGTGCGCAACCTGATGGGTTGCCTTGTGGCGGTAGGGCGCGGCCGCTACCCGCCGGGCTGGATGGCCGAAGTGCTGGCCGGGCGCAGTCGCGCCAAGGCAGCGCCCACTTTCATGCCCGACGGCCTCTACCTCGCCGGGGTGAAGTATCCTGAGCAATACGGGATTCCGGCCGCGGACGCGGCCGCCAGCCTGTTTCATGGAGTGTTTGCCAATGACCCAGTTGCCTGAGCCGGGCAGCGCCGCGCCGCGCCGCACCCGCGTCAAGATCTGCGGGCTCACGCGCGAGGAAGACGTTCGCGCCGCGGTGGATGCCGGCGCCGACGCGATCGGCCTGGTTTTCTATCCGGGCAGCCCGCGCTTTGTCGAGGTGGCGCGCGCCGCCGCGCTGGCCGAAGCCGCCGGCGCCTTTGTTTCGGTTGTTGGATTGTTCGTCAACGCGGATACCGACGAGATCGCCCATGTAGCCGAGCGTGTGCCGCTTACGCTGCTGCAATTCCACGGCGACGAGAGCCCGGAGGCTTGCACGCAGGCCGCCCAGCGCTGCCGGCTGCCGTTTCTGCGCGCGGCACGCGTCCAGCCCGGTCTCGATTTGGTAGAATTCGCAGATCTGTATCGTGATGCCGCTGCCTTGCTGCTTGATGCCTTCGTCGAAGGCTACGGCGGTGGCGGACACGTCTTCGACTGGACCCTGATACCCCCGGCATGGCTTCCGCCCACCCACAACCCGACCGCAAGCGCCGCTCCTCGGATCGTTTTGAGTGGTGGGTTGAGCGCGCAAAACGTCGCTGGCGCGATTGAGCGCGTGCGGCCCTACGCTGTCGATGTAAGCAGCGGCGTGGAGGCCGCCAAAGGCGTGAAAGACCACGCCAGGATTGCCGCCTTCGTGCGCGCCGTGCGCAGCGCGGATGCCGGGTAGGGCAGCCTGCCCATCGGGCATACAGCCTCCCGCCTGCTCCGTGCCTGCCCCGCACACGACCCTAACGTCATCGAGCCCCTGCCAGACCGGCAAGGGCCCTGTTCAGAAGAAGAGACTCATGTACGACCTGCCCGATTCCCGCGGCCATTTCGGCCCCTATGGTGGTTCCTTCGTTTCCGAAACGCTGGTGCACGCGCTGGACGAACTGCGCGAAGCCTATGCGCACTTC
The DNA here is from genome assembly GCF_057814235.1 of Cupriavidus sp. F041. Classification (NCBI taxonomy): domain Bacteria; kingdom Pseudomonadati; phylum Pseudomonadota; class Betaproteobacteria; order Burkholderiales; family Burkholderiaceae; genus Cupriavidus; species Cupriavidus sp. F041. The sequence continues at coordinate 2,828,644 of NZ_JBVASY010000002.1, read as the reverse complement.
CAGAAAGATCCCGAGTTCGACGCGGAATACCGCCGCGAACTGAAGCATTTCGTCGGCCGGCCCTCGCCGATCTATCATGCGCAACGCTGGAGCGAGATGCTCGGCGGCGCGCAGATCTATCTCAAGCGCGAAGACCTCAACCACACCGGCGCCCACAAGATCAATAACGTGATTGGCCAGGCACTGCTGGCCAAGCGCATGGGCAAGCCGCGTGTGATTGCCGAGACCGGCGCCGGCCAGCACGGCGTGGCCACCGCGACCATCGCCGCGCGCTTCGGCATGGAGTGCGTGGTCTACATGGGCTCGGAAGACGTCAAGCGCCAGGCTGCCAACGTCTACCGCATGAAGCTGCTGGGCGCTACCGTGGTGCCCGTGGAAAGCGGCTCCAAGACCCTCAAGGACGCGCTCAATGAAGCGATGCGCGATTGGGTCACCAACGTCGAGAACACCTTCTACATCATCGGCACCGTGGCCGGCCCGCATCCCTATCCGATGATGGTGCGCGACTTCCAGTGCGTGATCGGCGAAGAATCCAAGGTGCAGATGCCCGAGCTGACGGGCCGTCAGCCCGACGCCGTGATCGCCTGCGTGGGCGGCGGCTCCAATGCCATGGGCATCTTCTACCCGTATATCGAGCACAAGGACGTGCGCCTGATCGGTGTGGAAGCCGCCGGCGACGGGCTCGAAACCGGCCGCCACGCCGCCGCGCTGATCGGCGGCTCGCCGGGCGTGCTGCACGGCAACCGCACCTACCTGCTGCAGGATGCCAACGGCCAGATCATCGAGACGCATTCGATTTCCGCCGGGCTGGACTATCCGGGCGTCGGTCCCGAGCACGCATGGCTCAAGGATATCGGCCGCGCCGAGTATGTGCCGATCACCGATGAGGAAGCGCTCAAGGCCTTCCACGACTGTTGCCGCATCGAAGGCATCATCCCGGCGCTGGAATCCAGCCACGCCATCGCCTACGCGTGCAAGCTGGCGCCGACGCTGCCCAAGGACAAGCTGCTGCTGGTGAACCTGTCGGGCCGGGGCGACAAGGACATGCATACCGTGGCCGAACGTTCGGGGCTGAAGCTCTGATGCGCGACTTTCTCCCGCCGGGCGCCGCTGAAGGCGGCGCCCCGTCCGCACCCCTCGCGGCGCCGCAACTGACGCTTTACCAGGAAGACGTGCTGGAAGGCATCAAGCGCATTGCCGACGGCTCCATCGACCTGATCGTGGCCGATCCGCCCTATGGCCTGGGCAAGGATTACGGCAACGACTCTGACCGCCTGTCCGGGCAAGCCTACCTGGAGTGGTCGGCGCGCTGGATCGATGCGGTGGTGCCCAAGCTGGCGCCGCGCGGCTCGTTGTATCTGTTCTGCACCTGGCAATACTCGCCGGAACTGTTCGTGATGCTCAAGCAGCGCCTGACCATGATCAACGAGATCATCTGGGACCGGCGCGTACCGAGCATGGGCGGCACCACGCGCAAGTACTCCTCGGTGCACGACAACATCGGTTTCTTCGCCGGGGCGCGCGACTATTACTTTGACCTCGACTCCGTGCGCGTGCCGTACGATGCCGAGACCAAGAAGGCGCGCAGCCGTCCGCGTTTCGAGGGCAAGAAATGGCTCGAGGTGGGCTACAACCCGAAGGATCTGTGGAGCGTGCCGCGCATCCACCGGCAAGATCCGGAACGTGCCGACCATCCCACCCAGAAGCCGCTGCATATCGTGCAGCGCATGGTGCTGGCCAGTTGCCCGCCGGGCGGGCTGGTGCTTGACCCATTCACCGGTAGCGGCACGACCGCGGTGGCCTGCGCGCTGCACGGACGGCGTTTCGTCGGCTACGAGATGAACCCCGACTATGTGCGTGTGGCGCGCGAACGCGTCGCGGCCTGCATCAGTTCGCCACAGACCGCGCCGGCTACCCTGAACATCGCAGCAGCGAACGACGAGCCCTTGCTGGCTGCCTCGTCCACGCCGTTGCCCACTATTGCTCAATGACCATGTCCCGAATCAATTCGACTTTCGCGGCGCTGGCCGCGCAGAACAAGAAGGGCCTGATTCCGTTCATCACCGCGGGCGATCCCGAGCCCGGCCTGACCGTTGCGCTGATGCACGCGCTGGTGGCGGGCGGCGCCGACGTCATCGAGCTCGGCGTGCCGTTTTCCGACCCGATGGCCGACGGCCCGGTGATCCAGCGCGCCTCAGAGCGCGCGCTCGCGCAGGGCGTGACGCTGACCAAGGTGCTGGGCTGGGTGGCAGAGTTCCGCCAGACCAATGCCACCACGCCGGTGGTGCTGATGGGTTACGCCAACCCGATCGAGCGCATGGGCGAGGCTGTCTTCGCCAAGGCCGCGGCGGCGGCCGGCGTCGACGGCGTGCTGGTGGTCGATTACCCCCCCGAGGAGTGCGAGTCCTTCGCGGCGCAGATGCGCGCCCACGGGATGGACCCGATTTTCCTGCTGGCGCCCACTTCCACGGACGATCGCATTGAAGCCGTGGCCAAGCTGGCGAGCGGCTACCTGTACTACGTGTCGCTCAAGGGCGTGACCGGTTCGGCCACCATCGACCTCGACAGCGTGGCCGCGCGCATTCCGCTGATCAAGCGCCATGCCAACCTGCCGGTGGGCGTGGGCTTCGGCATCCGCGACGCGCAGACCGCGCGCACGATCGGCAGCGTGGCCGATGCCGTGGTGATCGGCAGCCGCCTGGTGCAGTTGCTTGAAGATGCGCCGCGGGACCAGGCGGTACAATCGCTGCAGTCCTTCATCGCGGAAATCCGCCAGGCGCTCGACGCCTGAACGTGATTTACGCAGCACTGCCCGTGTTTACGCACGGGCGGGCAATGCAACAAAAATGCATGATTTTGGCGGCAGTTGTGCCGCAACAGGCGCATCGCCCCGGCTGAACGGGGACTGCGGATCGCAGGCATGGTAAATTCGCGGCCTGACATGTCCCGCGCATGTGCCGAAAGGAGCCTTTCATGAGCTGGTTGGATAAACTCCTCCCCCCCAAGATTCAACAGACCGACCCCTCCACCCGCAAGGGCATTCCGGAAGGGCTGTGGGTCAAGTGCCCGTCGTGCGAGTCGGTGTTGTACCGTACCGACGTCGAGGCCAACCTCCACGTCTGCCCCAAGTGCGACCACCATATGCGCATCCGCGCCCGCGCCCGTCTCGACGGGCTGCTGGACGCCGAGGGCCGCTATGAGATCGGCCAGGAGATCCTGCCGGTCGACGCGCTCAAGTTCAAGGACACCAAGAAGTACCCCGACCGCATCAAGGCCGCCATGGACGACACCGGCGAGACCGATGCCATGGTCGTGATGGGCGGCGCTATCCATACCATTCCGGTGGTGGTGAGCTGCTTCGAGTTCGAATTCATGGGCGGCTCCATGGGTTCGGTGGTGGGCGAGCGCTTTGTGCGTGGCGCCCAGGCGGCGCTGGAACAGAAGGTGCCGTTTATCTGCATTACCGCCACGGGTGGTGCGCGTATGCAGGAAAGCCTGCTGTCGTTGCTGCAGATGGCCAAGACTACGTCGATGCTGAATCAACTGTCGAATGCCAAGCTGCCGTTTATCAGCGTGCTGACCGATCCCACCATGGGCGGCGTGTCGGCCAGCTTTGCGTTCCTGGGCGACGTTGTGATCGCCGAACCCAAGGCTTTGATCGGCTTTGCTGGTCCGCGCGTGATTGAACAGACGGTGCGCGAGAAGCTGCCTGAAGGCTTCCAGCGGGCTGAGTTCCTGTTGCAGAAGGGCGCTATCGATATGATTGTCGATCGCCGCAAGATGCGGGATGAATTGGCGCAGTTGCTGGCTTTGCTGCAGAAGCAGCCGGCGGATGCGGTGGCGTAAGGTTTGGGTTGGTGATGGTGATTAGGCGCGGACGGTTGTTCGCGCTTTTTCGCTTTTTGGGGGTGTGTTGGGGGTGCGTTGGTGGTTGATGGTGGCTACAACTGCAAAGTCAAAGGCTTAAAAGTCAAAAGCAGTTTCACCTCCCCTTCGGGGAGGCGACCTACTTTCTTGTCTTGCCAAAAAAGTAGGCAAAGAAGCGCGCCGGATGGGGCGAAAGACTCCTCGTCGGCAGACAAATAGAGCGGCCGGGGGCCAAACTCGCATCGCCTTAAGGCGATACTCAAACATGGCCCCCTCTTTTCCGCTCTTTTTGCCTGCCGACGAGGCGCCCCATACGGCAAGGTAAACCTTGACGGCTCGCTTCGCATCGCGGGACGGTGTTTGCGGCCCCACAGGCGGAAAACACGGCTACACCGATGGTGATCTGGCAGCAACGCTATTTGCTTTTGAACAGGCGGCTTCCGCCATCTGCCGGTTGCTCCTCTCTCCCGCCTACGAGGGACGGGCCGGGGCATAGAGCGGGCGTTTGCAAGAGCGAGTCCGCGGAAGTAACGATTGGTAGCCGTGTGGAGCGCCCGTGGGGGCGGTCCACACCGTCCCGCGATGCGAAGCGAGCCGTGTAGGTGTACCAGGCCGTATGGGGCACCTCGGGATCCGACGAAAAGAGCGGAGAAGAGGGACCCATGTTTGAGTATCGCCTTAAGGCGATGGGCGATGCGAGTTTGGGTTCCCGGCCGCTCTTTTCGTCGGATCCCGAGGGGGTGTCGCCCCATCCGGCGCGCTTTTTTTGCCTACTTTTTTGGCAAGACAAAAAAGTAGGTCGCCTCCCCGCAGGGGAGGTGAAACTGTCTTTGACTTTAGGCCTTTGAAGTTGAAGTTGAAGTTGAAGTTTGAAGTTGAATTTAAGCCCCCCTGAAGCCAGAGATCCTTTGACTTAACCCAAAACACCCCAATATCCCCCGGTACCCAGAGCCAAACCAAATTCCGCCAAACGGCAACGAAACCACCCACCCCCAAACCGGCTCCAACAAGCCAAGCCCCCGAACAACCCTGTATCCCCATCATGCCCATCTTCCCCACCCTCCCTGAATGGCTATCCCATCTCGAATCCGCCCATCCGGTCGGCATCGACATGGGTCTGGCGCGTATCACCCGCGTCAAGGAAGCCCTGGGACTGCGCATCGATGCCGTGGTGTTCACCGTCGGCGGCACCAACGGCAAGGGCTCCACCTGCGCCATGCTGGAGCGCATCCTGCTGGAGGCCGGCTACAAGGTGGGTTGCCATACCTCGCCGCACCTGATTTCGTTTAACGAGCGCGCCCGCATCAATGGCGAGTTCGCTACCGATGCGCAACTGCTGCCGCATTTCGAGGCGGTGGAGCGCGCGCGCACCAGCTTTGCCGATCCGGTGAGCCTGACGTATTTCGAGTTCACCACGCTGGCGATCATCCATGCCTTCGCCGCGGCAGGGCTCGACGCGATGATCCTGGAGGTGGGGCTGGGTGGCCGGCTGGATGCGGTGAACGTAATCGATACCGATTGCGCCATAGTGACCAGCGTGGACATCGACCATACGCAGTACCTGGGCGACACGCGCGAGAAGATCGGCTACGAGAAGGCCGGTATCTTCCGTCCTGGCGTGCCGGCCATCGTGGCGGACCCGATGCCGCCGAAGTCGGTGATCGAGCATGCCGAGGCCATCGGCGCAGACCTCTGGCTGGTGGGCCGGGATTTCCAGCATCAGGCTGCCAAGGGCCAGGAGCGCCAGCAGTGGGACTGGAGCGGCCGCGAGCGCAAGCTCAACGGGCTGGGTTATCCGGCGCTGCGCGGCGCCAATCAGTTGCTCAACGCCTCGGCCGCACTGGCCGCGCTGCAGGCCATGCGTCCGCGCCTGCCGGTCAGCGCGCAGGAAGTGCGCAACGGGCTGGCCTTCGTCGAACTGCCGGGACGCTTCCAGGTCATGCCGGGACGCCCGGCGGTGATCCTGGATGTGGCGCACAATCCGCACGCAGCCGCCACGCTCGGGCAGAACCTCGAGAACATGGGCTTCTTCCGCTACACCTATGCGGTGTTCGGCGCGATGGAGGACAAGGACATCGCCGGCGTGCTGCGCCATCTGGCCGACAAAGTCGACCACTGGTGCCTGTGCGACCTGCCGACGCCGCGCGCGGCCAGCGCGGCGGATCTGCTGGAGAAGCTGGAGGAGGGCGGTTTCCGCCCCGGCCCCGATGCCACGGCGGCCTGCTTTCCCAGCCCGGAGGCGGCTTACCGGGATGCCCTCGGCAGAGCGACCGAGGATGATAGAATTCTGGTCTTCGGATCGTTCTACACCGTGGCGGGCGTGATGGCATATCGCGCTACCCGGGCAAATTGAGTCGCGCGGCCGCCGGGCAGTTTTCCGGGGCTAACACCGGGGCAAATCGCCGCGCATCTGAGCGACAATTTCAACGGCCGGTTTCCGGCCGTCGCACCGAACCAATCTATGGGCCTGCTTTCGCTGTTTTCTTCCCGCAAGGGCAACGCCCCGGCACCGGAGCGCACTCGCCGCTCGCGTTCGGATCCGGGTGCAGGCATCGCTTCGTCGCGACGCCTGGCCGAGGAGTACGCAGATGACACGCTCGACCCGGAATTCCCGCAGAAGCAGCGGGCGCGCCGGCGCCTGATCGGCGCCGTGGTGCTGATGGCGGCTGCCGTCATCGTGCTGCCGATCGTATTCGAGACCCAGCCAAGGCCAGTCGTCGACAATATTTCGGTAAAGATCGATGGTGGCCCGGGCGGGGCCGGCGGCAAGGTGAAGCCCGATGCCCGCAAGGCGAATCCGCTGCCGCCCGCGCCGCAATCCAGGCTCGACAGCCAGGCGCTCGATGCCGGCGAGGAGCTGGTTGCCGACGCGGCACCGGCCAAGCCTGCCGCCGCGGCAGCGGTGCCTGCCGAGAAGGCCGCGGACAAACCGGTTGTCCGCGCGGATGCCAAGCCGGGCAGCGGCAAGTTCCTGGTATTGATCGGCGCCTTTTCCTCCGAGGTAAAGGCCAAGGATTGGCTGAGCAAGTTGAAGGCGGGCAAAGTGCCGGCCTACATCGAGAAAAAGACGCTGGCCGACGGCGAGCGCGTGCTCTTGCGTGCCGGCCCTTTTTCGGATCGCGACGCGGCTGATGCCGCCGAAAAGCGAGTGCGCGCCGTGGGCCTGACCGCCAAGGTGGTCGAACAGTAATGCCAAGGGCGGGCTGGACCGAACGCCAGCCGCCATACCGGGGCACCGGGGACACCGTATTACGCATGCAGCCGACTTTTTTCGATTACAGCGTTGTTTTCATCCTGATTGCCTCAGGCCTGATCGGCGTGTTGCGCGGGCTGGTGCGAGAGGTGCTCTCGCTGATCGGCTGGGTGGTGGCGTTCCTGGTCGCCTACCATTTCGCGGGGACCGCGGCAGGCTGGATTCCCGAATCGGTACCAGGTGGCCAGCTGGCGCGCAGCGCGCTGGGCTTCGGGGTGCTGTTCATCGGCACCGTGATTGCTGCGGCACTCGCCGGCACGGTGTTGGGCCAGTTGCTCGAAAGTACCGGGCTCAAGCCCGCCGACCGCGGCCTCGGGCTGGTGTTCGGGCTTGTGCGCGGCGCACTGGTGGTGATGTTCGTGGTGACCCTGGCCGGGCTCACCAAGCTGCCCGAGGAGGCGTTCTGGCGCGATGCGCTGTCCCGGCCCTACGTGATGCAGGCGATGGAGTCGCTGCGGCCGTGGCTGCCGCCTGAAGTCGCCAAATACGTCAAGACATGACATGAGGCCGGGCAGACCGTCCGGCTGGTAGTACGCAGGCTCTGCCCTACAGGGTGGGGCCGCCCCGATTCAAACGCCTTTCCTGGGAGCTTGGCATGTGCGGTATCGTCGGTGTGGTTTCTTCCACGCCCGTTAACCAATTGATTTACGACAGCCTGCTGCTGTTGCAACACCGCGGACAGGATGCAGCCGGCATCGCTACCGCAAACGGCAGCACCTTCCACATGCACAAGGCCAATGGCCTGGTGCGCGACGTGTTTCGCACGCGCAATATGCGCGGCCTGCCCGGTGCCGCCGGCATCGGCCAGGTGCGTTACCCCACCGCCGGTTCGGCCTCGAGCGAGGAAGAAGCCCAACCGTTCTACGTCAACGCGCCTTACGGCGTGATCCTGGCCCATAACGGCAACCTCACCAACTGGAAGCAGTTGCACGAGGAACTGTTCAGCCGCGACCGCCGCCACATCAACACGCACTCCGACACCGAAGTGCTGCTCAACGTGCTGGCCGACGAGCTGCAACGCGCCAGCAGCGGCCTTGCGCTGGACCCGCCCACGATCTTCAAGGCCGTGGCGGGCATGCACCGCCGCGTGCGTGGCTCGTACGCCATTGCTGCGCAGATCGCCGGCTACGGCATGCTGGCCGTGCGCGATCCGTTCGGCATCCGTCCGCTATGCCTGGGCAGCGTGGAAACGCCGACCGGCAAGGAATGGATGGTGGCATCGGAGTCGGTGGCACTCGAAGGCATCGGCTATAAGCTCGAGCGCGACGTGGCGCCCGGCGAGGCCATCTTCATCGACCTCGACGGCAATCTCTACACCCAGCAGTGCGCCGATAACCCGGTGCTTACGCCGTGCATCTTCGAGTACGTCTACCTGGCCCGCCCTGATTCGTGCATCGATGGCGTGCCGGTGTACGACGCGCGCCTGCGCATGGGCGATTACCTGGCCGAAAAGATCCGCACCGAAGTCTCCGCCGGCGACATCGACGTGGTGATGCCGATCCCCGATTCCAGCCGTCCGGCCGCCATGCAGGTGGCCAACAAGCTGGGCGTGAACTATCGCGAGGGATTTTTCAAGAACCGCTATATCGGCCGCACCTTCATCATGCCCGGCCAGGCGGTGCGCAAGAAGTCGGTGCGCCAGAAGCTCAACGCCATGGGCGTGGAGTTCAAGGGCAAGAACGTGCTGATCGTGGACGATTCCATCGTGCGTGGCACCACCTCCTTCGAGATCGTGCAGATGGCCCGCGACGCCGGCGCCAACAAGGTGATCTTCGCCTCGGCCGCGCCGCCGGTGAAGTTCCCCAATGTGTACGGCATCGATATGCCCACCCGTAGCGAGCTGGTTGCCTATGGCCGCAGCCACGAAGAGATTGCCAAGATCATCGGCGCCGACAAGCTGGTCTACCAGGATGTCGAAGCGATGAAACAGGCGGTGCGCGACATCAATCCGGCGCTGAAGGACTTCGATGCATCGTGCTTCGATGGCCGCTACGTCACCGGCGATATCGACGAAGCCTACCTGGAGCGCCTGGAAACCGCGCGCAGCCAGGCCGATCGCGACGGCACCGGTGGCCTCGGTGACGGTGAGCGCTCGCAACTGCACTTGCAGCGCTCGGGCGGTAACGAGTAAGGCGCGGCGCACCCGCGGAGTTGACGCAGGGCGGGGCCCGGCCGTAACATTGCCGGGCGTCGATTTGATTGTCAGCTTGCGGACGCGGGTCCTGCCGGAGTTTGGTTCTTATCCCGGAACAGGAAATTGCCCGTCACAGGGAAATGCCCGAAACAGCTAAAGCGGAACACCGGCTTACCGGTTGTGCGCAGCAAAGGCACAATGGCAAGCCGGCTTCCCGCCGCAGCGCGGGGCCTATCCCCAAGAACACAAGCAGCCCGTCGATTCGGCCCCCGGCCAATGATCGTACGGGCTTTTTTATTGCTGCCGCCAGTACGCGGCCAGGCTCACCTCTTACACAGATAACCGCGCGGGTACTACCGCCTCCCCATCATGAACGAACCGCTTCCTCTCGACTCCCTCGGCATCGATACGCTCGGCGTGCGCGCCGGCACCATGCGCAGCGAGTTCATGGAGCACTCGGAGGCGCTGTACCTGACCTCCAGCTTCTGCTTCAACAGCGCTGCCGAGGCCGCCGAACGCTTCGCCAATTCGGAAACGGGATTCACGTACTCGCGATTCACCAATCCCACCGTGGCCATGTTCCAGAGCCGCCTGGCCGCGCTGGAAGGGGCCGAGGCCTGCATGGCGACCGCGTCCGGGATGAGCGCGATCATGTCGGTGGTGATGTCGTCGATGCAGGCGGGCGACCACCTGGTCAGCTCGCGCGCCATCTTCGGCTCGACCATGACGCTGTTCTCCAATATCTTCGCCAAGTTTGGCGTCGAGACCACCTTCGTCGACGGCACCGACCTGGCGGCCTGGCGCGCGGCGGTCAAGCCGAACACCAAGTTGTTCTTCCTGGAGACGCCGTCCAACCCGTTGACCGAAGTGGCCGACATCGCCGCGGTGGCGGACATCGCCCACAACGCCGGCGCGCTGCTGGTGGTGGATAACTGCTTCTGTTCGCCGGCTCTGCAGCAGCCGATGAAGTTCGGCGCCGACATCGTGGTGCACTCGGCCACCAAGCATATCGACGGGCAGGGCCGCGTGCTGGGCGGCGCGGTGCTGGGCACGCACGATTTCATCATGGGCAAGGTTTTTCCCTTCGTGCGTACGGCCGGCCCCACGCTGTCGGCCTTCAATGCGTGGGTGCTGCTCAAGGGCATGGAAACGCTGGCGATCCGCATGGAACGCCACAGCGCCAGCGCGCTGGCGCTGGCCGAGTTCCTGGAATCGCATCCGGCCGTGGCGCGCGTGTATCACCCGGCGCTGAAATCCCATCCGCAGTATGAAGTCGCCCTGCGCCAGCAGAGTGGCGGCGGCGCCATCGTGTCGTTCGAGCTCAAGGGCGAGACGCCGGAGCAGCAGCGCGCCAATGCTTGGCGCGTGATCGACAACACCAGGGTGTGCTCGATCACCGGCAACCTGGGTGACACGCGCACCACCGTGACCCATCCCTACACCACCACGCATGCGCGTGTCAGCCCGGAAGCCAAGGCGGCGGCAGGTATTGGCGAAGGGCTGATCCGCATGGCGGTGGGCCTGGAGTCGGTGGCCGACCTGAAGGCGGACCTGCTGCGCGGTCTGCAGAGTTGAGACCGGCGGGACCCGGCTATCGCATGCCTCCCCCCATCGCTTAGCGCATCCCGCGGTAAGGCGCTCAGTGCGCCGGCGCGGCCTCGTCGCTGCTGCCGGCCACGGCTTTCACGCCAGCCTTGGTCACATCATAAGTTGTCTCGACCGCGGTCGACGTCACGCTGACCGCCGCCGAACCGACCGTGGTGACCGTGGACACCGCGGCACTGCCCACCGCCACGGTGGCGCCCACCACGCTGCATGCCGCCAGGCCGGCACCCGTGCTCAATAAGGCCAGCATGGCCCCCACGCGCGCAATGCGGCGCAGGCCGGCGTGCACGAGGCGTCGCATTGGCGTATCTTTTCGCGCTGGGACAACGCTGACGGACATTCGAAATGGCATGGACACTGCTTGCCCTCGCGGGCCTGTTTGAAGTGGTGTGGGCGATCAGCCTCAAGTACACCGAAGGCTTTTCGCGCTTGTGGCCGAGCGTGATCCTGCTGGCGCTGGCGCTCAAGCAGATTCCCGTTGGCACCGGCTACGCCGTGTGGACCGGCATCGGCGCGGTGGGCGCGGCCGTGCTCGGCATCATACTCTTCCAGGAGCCGGCCACTGCCGCGCGCCTTCAGCGCAGCAGCCGCCGGCGCAGCAGCATCAGCGCCACCACCAGCGCCACCGCGGCATAGGCGCCGAGCACCATCATGTGCAGTGCCAGGTTATCGATCGGGCGCCCGAGCATGATGGGGCGGATCAGCGCCACCGCATGCGCCAGCGGCAGCACCTGGGTGGCTGCCTGCGCCCCCGCGGGCAGCTGCTCCAGCGGGAAGAACACCCCGGAGAGCAGCAGCATCGGCGTCATCACCAGCGTCTGGTAGAACATGAAGAAGTCGTAGCTGGGCGCCAGCGCGGTGACGATCATGGCCAGGCTGGCGAACGCGATGCCCGCCAGCACGATGACGGGCAGGGCCAGCAGCGCGCCCGGCATATGGGCATAGCCCAGCGCACCCGCCACCAGCATGATGGCCAGGCCCGACAGCACGGCCTTGCTGGCCGCCCACATGATCTCGCCCAGCACGACGTCGCCGAGCGTCAGCGGCGCATGCATGATGGCCTCCCAGGTGCGCTGCACATGCATGCGCGAGAAGGCGGAATACATGGACTCGAAGCTCGCCGACATCATCACGCTCGACGCCGTGGTGCCGGCCGCGAGGAAGGCGATGTAGGACACGCCGTTGACCTGCCCGACCAGCAGGCCAAGACCGAGGCCGAGGCCGAACAGGTAGATCATCGGATCGGCCAGGTTGCCGATCATGGAGGGGATCGCCAGCTTCTTCCACACCATGAAGTTGCGGTACCAGACCATGGTCCAGTTGCGCATGTTCATCGGCAGCAGTGGCTGCGGGTAATGCTGCCGCTGCACGGGGGCATGCCGCGGCGCGGCTGCGGCCGGCGCGGCTGCGGGGCGGGGGTCTTGTTCGCTCATGTTCAATCCGTTGTCGGTCCCGGGTCAGTCGCGCATCTCGCGGCCGGTCAGCTTGAGAAAGACGTCTTCCAGGTTGGCGGGCCGGTGCAGGTAACGCACGCCGGTCCGGCCATGCAGGGCGGCCAGCAGGGGCGCCGGCTCCTTCACATAACAGAACAGCGTCTCGCCGCTCATCTCGGTACGCGTTGCGAGCGGGTGCAGTTCGCCGCGCAAGGAGTCGAGGTTGTCACCATACACTTCCACCACATCGCAGCCGATCTGGCTGTCGATCAACTCATGCGGCTTGCCTTCGGCGATCTTGCGGCCGCTGTCGATCACGCACAGGTAGTTGCACAGGCGCTCGGCCTCCTCCATGAAGTGCGTGGTCAGCAGGATGGTCTTGCCGCTGGCCAGCAGCGACTTGAGGCGTTCCCAGATCAGGTGGCGCGCCTGGGGGTCGAGCCCGGTGGTGGGTTCGTCCATCACCAGCAGGTCGGGGTCGTTGATCAGTGCGCGCGCCACCGTCAGGCGCCGGCGCATGCCGCCCGAGAGGTCCCGCACTTGCGCCCCGGCACGGCTTTCGAGCCGTGCGAACTCCAGCAGCGCGGGCACGCGGCGTTCGATCTCGGCGCGCTCCAGGCCGAAGTAGCGGCCAAAGATGCGCAGGTTCTCCACCACGGTGAAGTCGGGGTCGAGGTTGTCGAACTGCGGCACCACGCCCACGCGCATGCGGGCCTGCGGCGCGCGCTGCGGAATCGGCTCGCCGCATAGCGTGAGCGTCCCCGAAGCCGGCGTGGTCAGGCCCAGCAGCAGGCGTAGCGTGGTGGTCTTGCCGGCTCCGTTCGGGCCCAGCAGGCCGAAGCACTGGCCGCGTTGCACGCTCAGGCTGAGATCGTCGACCACGACCGCGTCGCCGTATTGCTTGCTTACATTGCGTAGTTCGAGAATGGCAGTCAAGGCAGGAGCGAGGGTGAGGCGCGCCACGGGCGCAATATCCGCCATTATGCAGGCAGTGGCGCGGATGCTTTGTGGCGCGTTGCAGCAAGAATTCGCGGATGCGGTTATCTTGCGGGTTCGCTGCCGGCAGCGCATGGCCAGGGAGCTGACCGCGAGGGCAGGGGCGCAAGACAACGAACCAAAGCAAACCATGGAGACAAGACAATGAGTGCGCAAGACACACTGGCCCAGTGGCAGGAAGCTGAGCGCGTTGCGCGTGCGCGGCTGGGCGAGCCCGGCGTGGCGACGCTGGCGCAGTTGAGCGAGCGCGCCGGGCTGCAGTTTTTCGAGGATATGATGGCCGGCAAGCTGCCAGGCGCGCCGATCGCGCAACTGATGGACTTCGTCCCGGTGGAGTTTGAGGCAGGGCGCTTCGTATTCCAGGGCACGCCCGGCGCGCAGCATTACAACCCGATCGGCAGCGTGCACGGCGGCTACGCCGCGACCCTGCTCGATTCCTGCGTGGGTTGCGCCGTCCACACCATGCTGCCGGCGGGCAAGGGCTATACCACCCTGGAACTGAAGGTGAATTATGTGCGCCCGCTGACTAGCAAGACCGGTCCGATCCGCGCGGAGGGCAAGGTCATCAGCCTGACCACGCAGATCGGCATTGCCGAGGGCCGCATCATCGACACGCAGGGAAAGCTGTACGCTTACGCCACCACCACCTGCCTGGTATTCCCAATGCCGGCAGGCTGATGTGCGGCAAGGCCGGCCGCCCCCGCCGGCGCGCGCAGCCGTGCTGCCGATCGCGCGCCAGCTCGCCGGCCCGTTTTTTCGCTCGCCGCCTGCGGCTAGCCGATGTCTCGGCGTCACGCGGGAGCGCAGTTGTTCGAACCGGGCGCCTACGATCCAACCGGGCACACGGGTTGAGTCCTGTCATACGCCGGCACTTGCGGGCAACAGCTACTCATGAATGCAAGGGGGCAAATCGGGAGGGGAAGGCACCATGCGCTACGGACGTACGCACGCATTTCGCCGGCCGCGCTCGATCCTGGCGGAAAGATGGGCAGGGCGGTATCAGGGCCGGTCGACGAATGTCTGGCCCGTTAAGGACCGGACAGCCAACGGCGCCGCTAAAACGACAAAATCCGCCAGGCGTGGCTGGCGGATTTCATGCGGCCGGCGGCAAATCGCGTCTGAGCGCGCTCGCCGCTTGCGGTGCCGAAATCAGTACATCTTCTTCGGCAACATCTGCATGCGCAGACGCTTGCGAAGGCGCGATTCCGCGGCTTTCTTCTTGCGCTTGCGCTCGGTCGTGGGCTTCTCGTAAGCGGTACGGCTCTTGAGTTCAACGATCAGGCCGGTCTGGAGGATGGCCCTACGGAAACGCCGCATTGCAACTTCAACGGGCTCACCGGGTTTCAAGACGATCTTAGTCAATTCTGTCCTTTAGCATTGCCGCAAAGCGGCGGGTTCAAACGGGGGAAACATTGGCCGCTTCAGGACCCTTCTTGCCCTGTTGCGACTGGTATTGCACTCGCTGGTTATCTTGCAGCGGAGCACCCCCGCGAACCTGAGAGATGTGGACGAACAAGTCCTTGCCACCAGCGTCCGGGGTGATGAAGCCAAAACCCTTCTGGGCGTTGAAGAACTTGACGGTACCAGTTTCCATGGAAAAATCCTTTTTTGAGCGCAAAGAATGCGCCCACTTGCTTTTACACGTTTACGTAAACGCTGTCAAGAAAGCTTGCTGAAAACGCTTTGCAAACCCACGAGAGTGGCGTATAGTACGCCCCTCTGACGCGGGGTGGAGCAGTTGGCAGCTCGTCGGGCTCATAACCCGAAGGTCGCAGGTTCAAGTCCTGCCCCCGCAACCAGGCAATATTCTACTCAAAAGTCCGCCAGTAGTCCGGCGGGCTTTTTTGTTTTGCATGCCTGCGCCTTTTGCGTCACTGGGACGTCCATAAGCACCAGTAACTGCTACCAAGCGCTAACAAGCGCTAACAAGCGCCAACAGGCGCCATCAGGCACAGACCATGGCCAGCCAGCCGGCCGCCGCGCAGGCGCCCACCCAGGAAAGCACCACGGCCGCGATCGTCGACCACTTCATGGGCGGCCTTCCGCAGGCGAGGGACCTGCGGGTTCCGGACGTTTCATTACGCATCTCCTTCAAGCACCTTCAAGCCGCCTGCGCGCCGGCGGCAACCGCTGGCTCATCCATGGCGGGCGACGTGATCACGAACCGCGCGCCCCCCGCGCTGCCGCTGTCCAGCCCGACCTGGCCGCCATGCAGCAGCGCGATGCGCCGCACGATGGCCAGTCCCAGGCCGAAGCCGCCCGTGTGCCGGTTGCGGCTGGAATCCGGCCGATGGAAAGGCTCGAAAATGCGCGCGCGTTCCTCCGGCACCACGCCGGGCCCGTCGTCCTCCACCGTCAGGCACAGGGTGCCAGCGGCATCCGTCTCGGCGCGCAACTGGATGGCGCTGCGCGCATAGCGGGTGGCGTTGCGGCACAGGTTGAGGAGCGCCGCGCCACCAGCCGAGGATCGCAGACGTGGTGAGGCTGGGGGCCACTGGCGTGCACGGACAGCGTCAGCTTGTGGTCGGCCACCTCGTTGGCGACGCTGGCCGCCACGCTGTCGATCAGCTCGCCGACCGAAACCCGCATCAGCATCATCGGGGCCGCACCCTGCTCGAGCTGGCCGAGCGTCAGCAGTTCGGTGACCAGTTCATCAAGCTCGCGCACGTCGCGGCGCAGGTCTTCCAGGCGCTGGGCCTGACGTGCCTGCTCCTCCTCGCCGGCGCCAGCCGACTGCAGCAGCGCAATGCCAAATTCAAGCCGGGCGATCGGCGTCTTCAGCTCGTGCGAGATGCCGTGCATCATTTCCCGCTGGTGCATGATCGACGCTTCGATCTGCTCCGCCATTTCATTGAATTGCATTGCCAGCTCCGAGATATTGGAGCGCCTGGGCAGGTCGGCGCGGGTTGACAGCTTGCCGCGGCCGAAATCCCTGCCCGCCTGCTGCAGCTTGTCCAGGTCGCGCCAGTGGTACCAGACCCATGCCACGATCGAGAGCAGGGTGGCGAAGGCAATCAATGCATAGGCCACCACGTCGACGTTGGTGTTGTCCACGTCCACGCTGTGCGCATGCAGTACCTGCCCGTCGCGCAGCGGCAGGTAATAGTCCTTGGCGTCGTAGCTCAGCACCAGCTTGCCGTCGGCGATATCCTGGCGCTGGCGCGCATCCAGCCGGCTCAGTTCGGCATCGTCGGCCAGCTTGAACCGTTCGAGCGCATGCGCCTGGAGCTTTTCCAGCGCGCCCTTGCGCAACTCGCCCGGGTGCTGGGCGAGGTATTCGGACAGGACGAACGCATAGCCCTGGCGATTCACGCGTTCGCTCTCGGTGAATTGCTCGTGGAACAGCGGAATGAAGGTGTAGTTGATGGCGACCACCGCCGCGGCGGCAGCCAGCATCATCAGTAAATAGAACTTCAGTAGCGAGCGGACCATTCATTCCTCCCATGCCGATGGGCTGAACAAGTAGCCGCGGCCCCAGATGGTCTTGATCTTGTGCGGCTCGGGCGAAGCGTCCTCGAAGCGGCGGCGCAGCCGGGAGATGCCGGAGTCGACGGTCCGGTCGATGCCGTCGAATTCGATGCCGCGCAGCTCCTTGAGGATGTCGTCGCGGCTCAGTACGGTGCCGGCGGCGCGTGCCAGGATCAGCAGCAGGTTGAACTCGGTGGTCTTCAGGTCCACTTCCTGTCCGCGCCAGGTGACCTGCCGGTTAGGCGGTGAAATCACCAGCGCGCCGAATACTAGTTCGTGGTCTCTTTGCATTGGCGTGGCGGGCACGGCCACCCGCTCGGCGGCGGCGCGCCGCAGCAGGGCGCGGGCCCGCGCTACCAGCAGCCTGGGCTCGATGGGCTTGACCACATAGTCGTCGGCGCCGATCTCCAGCCCCGCCACCTGGTCGTAGGTGTCCACGCGCGCGGTCAGGATCAGCACGGGCACGCGCGAGAAGGCGCGAATACCGCGGCAGACCTCCATGCCGTCCATGTGCGGGAGCATCAGATCGAGGATGACCAGGGCGGGCCGATGGGCCTGGACGGCCGCTACCGCGATATCGCCGCGCCGCACCACCTCCACCGTGAACTCGTAATTGCTCAGGTACTCGCTGACAAGTTGCGCAAGGCGGTGATCGTCCTCGACCAGCAACACCTTGTACTTGGCCATGGCGTCGTTCATGACAGGCTTCCCAGGGGCCGAAAAATGCCGATTCTATCCGGCCAGCGGCCCGCATTGGGGGGCGGAGACGCTTCCGGACAAATTTGCACATTTGAACAAAATTTCGCTCGATTTCAGCACAGACATCGCGGCGTGCCGTCCCTAATCTGCGTGCTTCGGCATCAAGGCGGAGCATCCGTGGAACAGCAAACAAGACAACAGGGGCGAGCGCCAAGGCTGGGCAAGCCAGCGCGTTTCGGCATGAGTCCGGTCAACTACACCATCTGAGGAGAGCGCCATGATGTGGGATTGGCACGCCAGCCCGGCAGCGCAGGAACTTGCTGTCCGGCCGCATGTCTGCGACGCACGCCTGCCCGGCGTCGACAGCCTGTTATTGACCGGCGCCACCGGCTTTATCGGCGGCAATGTGATGGTGGCCGCCATCAATGCCGGCCTTGCGCGGCGCTTGCTCTGCCTCGCGCGGGGCAGCGATACGGCAGACGCGCTGGCACGCCTGCGCGAGAACGCCGTCCAGTGCGGCCTGCTGCGCAGCCGCGTGAATTGGCTCACGGCGGATAATGTGCTGCTCGGCGCGCTGGACAGCGATTTCCCGTCCGCCGTCGCGGCTCGGCTGTCCGGTGTCTCGCAGGTGATCAACTGCGCGGCGATGGCCTCGTTCTCGACAGACCCGCAGGTCACGCGCATCAGCGTGCGAGACACGCTGCGCTTTGCCTCTCGCTTTGCCGGCAGTACCGCCCTGCGGCGCTTTGTCCATGTCGGTACCGCGATGGCTTGCGGCACGCAGCGCGGCACCAGGGTTTCGGAGCAGGATGCCGGGCATGACGACACCAGCCACCTGGTGCCCTACACGCGCAGCAAGCAGGAAGTGGAGGTGCTGCTGCGCCGAAGCCTGCCGGACCTGCCGCTGGTGGTGGCGCGGCCCTCCATCGTGGTCGGGCACACCGTGCTGGGCACGCAGCCGTCGGCCAGCATCTTCTGGCTGTTCCGGATCATCCACCAGGCGCGCCGCTATACCGCCGGCCCGCATACCCGCATCGACGTGATCTCGGCGGACGACTGCGCGCAGGCCTTGTTGCGGCTGGCGGTCAAGCCCGGCCTGCGCTTCGATGCCTACCATCTTTCCGCGGGCGCGCGCGCGCCGACCATCGCGCAGGTGGTCGCCGCCATGGATGAGGCCGCTGCGAGCGAGGACGCGCCGGCCTACCGCAAGTGCCCGGTCAGCGAGCTTCCCGCCCTGGCGCTGGATGTGGCGCGTACCGAGCGCATCAGCAACCGGCGCCTGATCGAACGTGCCCTGCGGCTGTATGCGGGCTTTGCCGAACTTGGCTATGTGTTCGACAACCGGCGCATCCGGGAGAAGATCAATTTCGAGCCGTTGTCGATTACCGATTACGTCAGCGAGTGCATGCGTACCTCGCGCGGGGTTGGCATCCTTGAACAAATGAGCTGGGACTTCAAGTCATGATTGCCGCGCGCTCCGCAAGGCGGCCGTACGAGGCCCCCCGAGTTCGACAGTTAGAAGCGTAAGTCTTTGATTTGATTGGAGCCGACTGTGAAACGCTCCACTACAAGAGAGTCAGTTGCGTCGTTTTGGCTGGTTTGCGAACCTTCAATGCGGAGAGAACCCGGGCCTGCTCCTGGCTGATGGCCGAGAGCCCTGCCACGGACTTGGATTGGTCGATGACGATGCGGTGGTGCTGAATGCGATTGAGCATGGCAAGAGCTCGCGCGGGCGACAGCTCGCTGTTGGCGGCCTGCAAGCGCATCCGCATCACCCGATACAGAATCAGTGCCATGAAGCAGATGGCCGCATGGGCGCGGATACGGTCTGGCAAGCGGTGGTAGACCGGGCCAATCTCGATCTCGGACTTGAGCACACGGAACCCGCGTTCAATATCCGCCAAGGACTTGTAGCGGTCGACGACTTCACGTGGTGAGAGATCCGCGGCATTGGTGACCAGCAGCAGCTTGCCATCCATCATGCGGGCATGATGCAAGGCTCGCTCATCGATGGCATAGCAGAAGCGCTCGCTCTTTAGATCGACTTGGATGATACGAGCCAGATGGGCCTCGCAGACCGTATGGTAGAAACGTGCGCGGGCACCGCCATCCGAGAGCTTTTTGCCACGACTGCGATGGCCGGTGTCTTGCGCATCAAGCTTACCCACCCACTGCGCGGCAAGCTGCTCCAGGTGCGCAATCTGCGCATCGCGCTGCCTGCCTTTCTCCTGCGCTGTCACGGGGTCGTGCGCCACGATCAAGCGCAAGCCGTTCCACGGCACTTCGCCCAGGACTTCTTCATGGGCCGGCAGGCATTGCTGTGTGTGGAGGCCTTCCAATGAATCGACCACATCGCTGTAGCGACGGCCCGGTACCGCCAGGATAAATTCCAGCGGCGCACCGTCTGGCAAGGTCATCGCCTGCAGCTCTGCCAGGTTGTCGATCGAGAGCAGTCCCCGATCGGCGACGACGATGACGCGCTTGACGGGGAACCGGCTCAGCACCTTCTCGAGGGTTGGCTTCAGCGTCGTGACTTCCGCGGTATTGCCGTCAAACACTTCGTGATAGAGCGGCAATCCTTCTGCCGTCTGCACGACCCCCAACATGAATTGCCGGGCAATGACGCCTTCCTTGGCCATGCCGTACTGGCGCACATCATCTTCTTGCTGCGACAGACCCTCGGCACGAATGGTCGTCATGTCGTAGAACACCACCGATAAGGTTTGATCGACCAGCGGACGCAACAGCCCCGCCAACACGGCGTCGACGTCTGCCTGATGCGTGACCAGCGCGTCCATTGCGCGCAGCAGATGTTGGTGGTCGACGGCTTCGATGGACAGCCCTGGCAGGCCAACCGTTTCCAGCCAGCGCAGCACACCCAATTTGGATTCCGGGTCACACAGGCGATTGAAGACCATGATGCGCACAAGCGCTTCGACATCGATGGCATGGCGGGTGCGTCGGAACACGCGGCGCAAGCCGTCGAAGCCGAGCTCTTGCCACAGTTCGGAGAGCGCCCACACGTCGCCGAGCGCACGGGCCGATTCGAACGTCACCGCGGGCTCGGCGGCTGCCTCAAGTGCGGGGCGGCCGGTGACGCGCAACAGCCCATTGATCACGCCTTCCATGCTGTCGCCAAGTTGATCAAGACGGCCTAAGGTGGCAACGGTGCGCTGCTTAGGCTGACCGTTGTCA
The DNA here is from genome assembly GCF_057814235.1 of Cupriavidus sp. F041. Lineage (NCBI taxonomy): Bacteria > Pseudomonadati > Pseudomonadota > Betaproteobacteria > Burkholderiales > Burkholderiaceae > Cupriavidus > Cupriavidus sp. F041. The sequence continues at coordinate 2,807,994 of NZ_JBVASY010000002.1, read as the reverse complement.
TCGCGATAGGACTCGACCAACTGCACATAACGGCGAGAACCGGAGGAGGTGACTTTGACGAACATGCCGTTACTTTACAGGCATTGAGTGCCTTGTCAAATATAGGCTTCGTTGTTACAAACGTGCCACTACAAGAGTTTGGCGCCCACGACCCAGGAAGCCGCGCCAGTGCTAGGGGCGACGGTCAGAAATGGCGAAAATCGGGCTCAAACTGTCGAACTCGGGAGGCCCGTGCAGGATTCCAATCCATGGCGGCAGCGACGCGCTGGTTGGCTACAACATGATGGAAACCCGGGAATTGCCGGACGGCAGACGTGAGGTCGTGCATGGCGCCAGTTACGTGCGGTGGTGTCGTTCAGCCCCGCCGAACCGCGTGCCGAGGCGTTCCTTGCCTATTCCTCGTCGCCGGATCCGGAGACGCACCGTAGGCCGCCGACCAGACCAAACGTCTTATCCAAGGCAGTAGTGACGTGATTCAGGCGTTACTTGTCTGCGGCGGCTGCGCTTCTCCAACCCGGCTTCGCCGGCTGATTCAATTGCTGAACCTGCCCGGCGCGCCGCCCGTGGCGTGCCGTACGATGCGGCGCCTGTAGAAGTGTTACTCTTTTAAGTGATACCCAACAGGAGATCACCGTGAGCCGCAAAACCCCCATCGAGCGCTATCGGAACATCGGTATCAGCGCGCACATCGACGCCGGCAAGACCACCACCACCGAGCGCATCCTGTTCTATACCGGGGTCAATCACAAGATCGGTGAAGTCCATGACGGTGCGGCTACCATGGACTGGATGGAGCAGGAGCAGGAGCGCGGCATCACCATCACCTCGGCCGCCACCACGGCGTTCTGGAAGGGAATGGCCGGCGATTATCCTGAACATCGCATCAATATCATCGACACCCCCGGACACGTGGATTTCACCATCGAGGTGGAGCGTTCCATGCGCGTACTCGATGGCGCCTGCATGGTCTACGACGCGGTGGGCGGCGTGCAGCCCCAGTCGGAAACCGTCTGGCGCCAGGCGAACAAGTACAAGGTGCCGCGCATCGCCTTCGTCAACAAGATGGATCGCGTCGGCGCGGATTTCTTCCGGGTGCGATCGCAGATTGCCGACCGGCTCAAGGGCACGCCGGTGCCGATTCAGGTGCCGATCGGCGCCGAGGATGGTTTCCAGGGCGTGATCGACCTGGTCAAGATGAAGGCCACCGTCTGGGACGACACCAGCCAGGGGCTTCATTTCGAGTATCGCGAGGTGCCGCCCGAACTGCTGGAGGTCGCCAGGGAATGGCGCGAGAAGATGGTCGAGGCCGCGGCGGAGGCCAGCGATGAACTCCTGCACAAATACCTCGGCGGCGAGCCGCTGACGGAAGACGAAATCAAGGCGGCCCTGCGCAAGCGCACCGTCGCCAACGAGATCGTGCCGATGCTGTGCGGCAGCGCTTTCAAGAACAAGGGCGTGCAGACGCTGCTCGACGCCGTGATCGACTACTTGCCGTCGCCGGCGGACGTGCCCGCGATTCTCGGCCACACCGTGGACGACAAGGAAGCGGAGCGCCATCCCAATGACGACGAACCGTTCGCCGCCCTGGCATTCAAGATCATGACCGACCCCTTCGTCGGGCAACTGATCTTCTTCCGCGTCTACTCTGGCGTGGTGAATTCGGGCGACACGGTGTACAACCCGCTCAAGGAAAAGAAGGAGCGGCTCGGGCGGATCCTGCAGATGCACGCCAACGTGCGCAGCGAAATCAAGGAAGTGCGCGCGGGCGATATTGCCGCGGCGGTCGGGCTCAAGGAAGCCACCACCGGCGACACCCTGTGCGACCCCGACCATGTGATCATCCTTGAGCGCATGAGCTTCCCGGATCCGGTGATCTCCCAGGCGGTCGAGCCCAAGACCAAGGCCGACCAGGAAAAGATGGGCCTGGCGCTGAATCGCCTGGCGCAGGAAGACCCGTCGTTCCGCGTGCATACCGACGAGGAATCGGGCCAGACCATTATCTCGGGTATGGGCGAGTTGCACCTTGAGATCCTGGTGGACCGGATGCGGCGCGAGTTCGGCGTGGAGGCATCGGTCGGCAAGCCGCAGGTGGCATATCGCGAGACCATCAAGCAGGCGGCGAAGGACGTCGAAGGCAAGTTCGTCAAGCAGTCCGGCGGGCGCGGCCAGTATGGCCACGTGGTGCTCGATCTGGAGCCGCAGTCGCCGGGCAAGGGCTACGAGTTTGTCGACGCCATCAAGGGCGGGGTGGTGCCGCGTGAGTTCATTCCCGCCGTCGACAAGGGCATCCGCGAAACGCTGGCATCGGGCGTGCTGGCCGGCTACCCGGTGGTGGACGTGAAGGCCACGCTGGTATTCGGCTCCTATCATGACGTCGATTCGAACGAGAATGCCTTCCGCATGGCGGGCTCGATGGCATTCAAGGAAGGCATGCGCCGCGCTAAACCGATCCTGCTCGAGCCGATGATGTCGGTGGAAGTGGAAACGCCGGAAGAATTTACCGGCAACGTGATGGGCGACCTGTCCTCGCGCCGGGGCATCGTGCATGGCATGGAGGATATCGCGGGCGGCGGCGGCAAGCTGGTGCGCGCGGAGGTGCCGCTGGCCACCATGTTCGGCTACTCGACGTCGCTGCGTTCGCTGACCCAGGGGCGCGCCACTTACACGATGGAATTCAAGCACTACACGGAAGCACCGGTGAGCGTGGCCGAAGCGGTCATCAACAGCCGGCACACGCGCTAGCGTGCCGTGGTCCGTTGCCCCCCGCGAGGCTGCGGGGGCAATGGGATCGATACGCCGTCTTTCGCTTGCCGCTTGTGCCGCAGGCTTGAAACGGCGCGTGTCATTTGCGGCCGTCGATGCCGCCGGTTTGAAATTGCGTGCAAGCCGCTGCAAGGTCGGGGCGGCCCATGTGTCACGCCCTGCGCAGCCGCGCGCCTCGCGGCATCCGTCCGACTCGATGGGAGAGTGCGATGGCCAAGCATTTGTTTCCTCAATTCCCCGCCGATGAGCAACGCGAGGTTGTAACCCTCTGCGAACGGCTCGGCTTCGCTCCGGAAGACTTCGAGATCAAGGACGAGGGTTCCGAGCCGGCCAATGGCGGCGTGAGGCGGCGGCAGGTCAGTGTCCGGCGGCTGGCGACGGAGGCCCAGAGCATGTATGACGCAAGCGAGGGTCCGGGCTGGATCGGGGAATTCGAGAGCGACCTCGAGTGCGGCTTGTTCGGACAGGCACCGAGGCAGGCGCGGGCATAGCCACAGCAGGCTCGCGCGCCGCATCTGTTGGCGAGGGCACAGACGCGCGTAGGGCGGATGGCGCATAAAGGGCGCTTCGGGCAGTGGGGAGACTGCAATGAAGCGCATGATCCGGATTGGACTGTGGTCGTTGACGGGCGTCTGCGCCCTGGCGGCGGGCGTGGTGCTGGTGGGCGTGCTGGCAGGGGAGCGAAAGGGCGCGCGCATCGTGAGCGTGCCCGTCGTGTCCCTGGCTTTTCGCGACGATGCCACGGCGCTGGCGAGAGGCAAGTACCTGTACGAATCGCGCGGTTGCATGGATTGCCACGGCGCCAGCGGCAAGGGCCGTGTCTTTATCGACGATCCTGGCGGCCTGTATGTGCGCGCCCCCAACCTGACCAGCGGCAGCGCCGTCATCGGGCGCTATCGGGAAGCGGATTGGGTGCGGGCTATCCGTCATGGCGTGGCCCCGTCGGGGCGAGCCCTGATGGTGATGCCAAGCGAGGACTACAACCGCCTCAGCGATGACGACCTGGGTGCGCTTGTTGCCTATGTCCGCAGCTTGCCGCCAGTGCCGGGCGAGGTGGCGGAGGTGCGGCTCCCATGGATGGTCCGGGCGTTATATGGGTTTGGCCTCGTCAAGGATGCCGCCGAGAAGATCGACCATGGGTTGCCGCCCGCGCGGCCGATGACCGCTACGGTATCGCCGGAGTACGGCGCCTACGTGGCGAATGCCTGCCTCGGCTGCCACGGCGCAGGCTTGCGCGGCGGCAAGATTCCCGGGGCGCCGCCCGACTGGCCGCCGGCCGCCGACCTGACTCCCGCGGGCAGTGCGATGGCGCGCTATGACGCGCCGGAGAAGTTCGTCGGCATGATGCGCAGCGGCTTGCGTCCGGACGGGTCGCCAGTCAGCCGGGTCATGCCGTTCGATTCGTTTGGGCGCATGGACGATGTGGACCTGGGCGCCCTCTACCTGCATTTGAAGGCGCTGCCAGTGCAGAGTGCGAGCCGCTGAGCGCGGCGCCGGGAGGGGGATTCCCGCGGTACAAATGGCGCCGAAAAAATGGAAAAGGCCCGCAATTTCTTGCGGGCCTTTCACATTCTTTGGCTCCCCGAGCTGGGCTCGAACCAGCGACCTGCGGATTAACAGTCCGTCGCTCTACCAACTGAGCTATCAGGGAACAGCTGAGAAAAGGATTGTAACCAGTTTCTCTTTTATTCGTCAACATCTGTGCAGTAATTTTTTACTGCCGGTGCTGCGAAACTTCTGGTTCCACCCCGGTGATCTGAGGCAGGGCCACATTATAGGCGGTGTTTTGGGTCTGTGCCATAAAAAATCGCCCCGAAGGGCGATTTTTTTGATGCTTGCTGCGTCCACCTGCGCGGCGCAGCGCCCGGCTTAGTCGAACACCGGCGAATCGACGCCGAGGATCTTGTGCAGCTTCGGCGAGGTAGTGGTGTACTGCATGTGGATTTTCTTCTCGGGGAAGATATAAGGCGCGGCGCCGAAGGCGGCCAGCGCGGCTTCATGGAAGCCCGAGAGGATCAGCTTCTTCTTGCCGGGGTAGGTATTGATATCGCCTACCGCGAAGATGCCGGGGATGTTCGTCTCGAACTTCTCCGTGTCCACCTTGATCTGCTTGCGCTCAAGGTCCAGGCCCCACTCCGCAATGGGTCCGAGCTTGGGCGACAGGCCGAAGAACACCAGCAGGTCATCCAGCGGCAGGCGGCGGGTGACGCCGTCTGCGCCCGTCACCTTGATCTCGGTCAGCAGGCCATCCTTTTCCTCGTAGCCGCTGATCTGGCCCACGACGAACTGCATCTCCATCTGCTCGCACAATTCCTTCATCTTGGCGACGGAGGCGGGCGCGGCGCGGAAGCCGTCGCGGCGATGGATCATCACCACCGACTCGGCTTTGCCGACCAGGTCGAGCGTCCAGTCCAGCGCGGAGTCTCCGCCGCCGACGATGACGAGGTTGCGGCCGTGGAAACGGCTCGGATCCTTGACGCGGTAGAACAGTTGCTTGCCGTCGAACTTGTCGATGCCATCCACCTTGACCGTGCGCGGCTGGAACGAGCCCACGCCCGCGGCGATGAAGATGGTCTTGGTGATGAAGCGGGTTCCCAGCGAGGTCTCGACGAAGAAGCGGCCGTCTTCGCGGCGCTCCACCACGGCGACTTCCTGGCCCAGGTGGAAGGTCGGCTCAAACGGCTCGATCTGCTTGAGCAGGTTGTCGGTCAGATCCTGGCCGGTGCAGATGGGCACGGCCGGGATGTCGTAGATGGGCTTGTCCGGGTATAGCTCCACGCACTGGCCGCCGACCACCTTGAGGGAGTCGATCACGTGCGCCTTGATTTCGAGCAGGCCCAGTTCGAAGACCTGGAAGAGTCCGACCGGGCCGGCGCCGACGATCAGCGCGTCGATTTCCAGCGGCTGGCCGCCGCCGTTGCCGGTGGCAACGTGGTGGGTGGCGTCGGCAACGGGGTTGGGGATACTCAAGTCCATATTCGTCCTGATACGTTGTGGGGCACAGGCGTGCCCGGCATTACGGGAAAGCGCGTGGGTGGGGACGGCTTTCTGACCTGTCTTTTTTAGGTCTTTTTAGCGCTGCAGGTATTGCAGCTTTTCGGCTGTGTCCTTCCATTCCTCGGCTTCGGCCAGCGGGGCCTTGGTCTTGGTGATGGACGGCCAGTTGCGTGCCAGTTCGGCGTTCAGGTCGATGAACTGCTGCTGGTCGGCCGGCACGTCTTCTTCAGCGTAGATCGCGTTGACCGGGCATTCCGCCACGCACACCGCGCAATCGATACACTCATCCGGGTCGATGGCGAGGAAGTTGGGGCCTTCGCGGAAACAATCGACCGGACACACGTCAACGCAGTCGGTATAGCGGCAACGGATGCAGGATTCGGTGACAACGTGAGTCATTTCGGTTCCAGAAAAACGGGATCGGCTTCGATGGGAATGTTGTTAGGCCTGTTGTGCCGTGCTCGTCACGCCGGTGGGGTTGCCGGTGGGTTCACCATACGCGGCGCGAGCGCTGGCCGTGGCCTTTCAAAGACCGATATTGTAGCTGAGCCTTTCCGCAAGGGTAGTCGCTCTATATAGCCGGATAAGATAGTTTTCTTATTTCTTTATGTGCATTTGATCCAAGACAGCCAGAGGTGCTCCCGCTAATGTGCTCTTCTGGCCGTTGCCGTGACGGCGTTGTAAGCTGGACGGGCCTGCGCGTGCGGTATCGCCGCGCGCTTACCTGAGGAGTGCGCCATGCCAAGATCAGTCCGGGAACTGCCGCGCGGCAGCCGTTCGAGCCGTATGGCGGCCGCCTTGCTTTGCCTGGCGGCGCTGGCCATGCCAGCCGCGCATGCGCAAACGCTGGCAAAGGCCGGCCCGCCGGATAGCGTGGTGGCCCGCCTGATAGCCTGGCGCATGATGAGCGACCAACCGGTCTCGCTCACCGCGCTGGCCCGTTTCGACTGGGATGATTTCGGCGTGGTGATCGAACCCGCGGGGGAGGTCATGGCCAACTGCGGCCAGGCCGGTTTCCTGCCATGCGACGCCGAGCTGCAGCCGGAGCGCGGCGCGCCGGTCCAGGTACTGGTATTCCGCCGCGGATCCGAGCGGGTCTACCAGGAGCGCATCACAGCCCGCTCGGCGACCTTCGCGGAGCCGCTTCCCGCCGCCGTGCCCCGGGCACTGGCCACGCTGGTCGGCTGCCCCGGCTACCGCGGGCAAGTCCTGTGGTGCCTGCGCGGCAGCGCCCGGGGCCGCCAGCCCGATCCTTTTCTTGACGGCGCATGATCCGGCCATTGCCCGCCGCGCTTTCGGTTAGCATGTCGCACTGACTCGGCACTGCCGTCTGGCCTGACATGATCATTACCTCATTGCTCGACACCGATCTGTACAAGTTCACCATGATGCAGGTGGTGCTGCATCACTTCCCCGCCGCACAGGTCGAATACCGCTTCAAGTGCCGCAACGTGGGGGTCGACCTGACCCCTTACGTGGACGAGATCCGCGACGAGGTGGCGCAGCTGTGCCAGCTTCGCTTTACGCCGGACGAACTCCACTACCTGCGCGAGCTGCGTTTCATCAAGAGCGATTTCGTCGACTTCCTCGGCCTGTTCCACCTCAATGAGAAATACGTGAACATCGCGCCCGCCGCCCCCGGCAGCGGCGAGATCGAGATCACCATCCGCGGGCCCTGGCTGCATACCATCCTGTTCGAGGTGCCGTTGCTGGCCATCGTCAACGAGGTCTATTTCCGCCGCACCCAGCCGCAACCGGACTGGGCCGAAGGGCGCAGGCGCCTGGAAGACAAGCTGGCCTTGCTGAAGATGCCCGCCCACGCCGACTGCGTGATTGCCGACTACGGCTCGCGCCGCCGCTTCTCGCGCGACTGGCAGGAAGAGGTGTTGCAGACCATGCGCAGGGTGCTGGGCCCGCAACTGGCCGGCACCAGCAATGTTCATTTCGCGCGCATGCACAACCTGACCCCGTTGGGCACCATGGCGCATGAATACCTGCAGGCCTGCCAGGCGCTGGGGCCGCGCCTGCGCGATTCGCAGGTGTTCGCGCTCGAGGTCTGGGCCAAGGAGTACCGCGGCGACCTCGGCGTCGCGCTGTCCGACACCTACGGCTTCGATGCCTTCCTGCGCGACTTCGATCTCTATTTCTGCAAGCTGTTCGACGGCGTGCGCCACGATTCGGGTGATCCCTTTGCCTGGGGCGAGCGCATGCTGGCGCATTACGCCGCCAGCCGCGTCGACCCGCTGGGCAAGACGCTGATCTTCAGCGACAGCCTCGACATCCCACGCGTAATCGAGCTGTGCGAGCGCTTCGGCGGGCGCTGCCGGCTGGCGTTCGGGGTGGGCACCAACCTGACCAACGACCTCGGCTACACGCCGCTGCAAATCGTGATCAAGATGACGCGCTGCAATGGACAGCCGGTAGCCAAGTTGTCCGATACGCCCGAGAAGACCATGTGCGACGACCCGGCCTACCTGACGTACCTGCGGCACGTGTTCGGCGTCCAGGCACCAGCCTGATTGCGCGCAGCCATCTGATTCCCACGCATCCAACCCACGGACATATCGGAAAGCAAGCCATGGATACCACTTCCGCCCGCGATCGCATCTTTGCCCGTATCCGTGCGGCACAGGGCCGTGCCCCCGGGGTCAGCAACGGCGAGCGCGCGGCGGTAGCCGATTACCTCGCGCGGCATCCCGCCGGTCCCCGGCCACCGGCGCCGGCGCAGCGCATCGAATCCTTCCAGGAGCAGGCGCAGAAGATGGCTTCCACGGTCGAGCGGGTGGCCGCGCTGGCCGATGTGCCCGCCGCCGCGGCGCGTTACCTGGACAGCCTGGGCCTGCCGCGGCGCGCCGTCGCCTGGGACAGCCTGGGCGCGCTGGACTGGCAGGCGCAGGGATTGACGGTGGAATGCCGCCCACCGGTACGCGATGCCCAGGCCGATCACGACCACGGTGACATGGTCGGCATTACCGGCTGCTTTTGCGCGATTGCCGAGACCGGCTCGCTGATGCTGTTGTCCGGCCCGCAGACGTTCGCTTCGGCCGCGCTGCTGCCGGAGACGCATATCGCGGTGGTGCCGGTTTCCCGCATCGTCGACGGGATGGAAGATGCGTTCGCGCTGGTGCGCAGCGAGCGCGGAGCGTTGCCCCGCGCCACCAACATCATCAGCGGCCCTTCGCGCACCGGCGACATCGAACAAACCATCGTGCTGGGCGCGCACGGGCCTTACCGCGTGCACGTGATCCTCGTCGAGCAGGACTGAAAAGCTCGCCACCCGTGCCAGCGAACGCCCCGGGCCGGACGGGCAGGGCGGCCGAAATGCGCTGGATCCCGCGGCGGTTGCTTTACACTTGAGGGCCTCGCCGCGTGCCCGTGGCCCGCTGGCCGGGCTTTGCGGGCTCGTGCGCTTTCTCCGCCCGCGGCTGCTGCCAGTCGCGGGTGCAGCCATCCGAAACAAGGAGATCCCGCCCGATGCGACGTGCCCAAGCACTGCTACCTTCGCTGGCCCTGCTGTTGCTCACCCTTCTGCCCAACCTTGCCAGCGCCGCCGATCTCGACGGCGCCACGCTGTCGCCGATGTGGGCCTTGCCGTTTGCCGGCACGTTGTTGTCGATCGCGCTGTTCCCGCTGATCGCGCCGCGTTTCTGGCACCACCATTACGGCAAGATCATCGCCGGCTGGGCACTGGTGTTCCTGGTACCGTTCGCGCAGGCATTTGGCGTGCATGCCGCGGCCGCGAATGCCGTGCATGCGCTGCTGTCCGAGTACATTCCCTTCATCGCGCTGATCGCCGCGCTCTACATCGTGGCCGGCGGCATCTGCGTGCGCGGCAACCTGCACGGCACGCCGCGCCTGAACACCGGCCTGCTCGCACTCGGCACCGCGCTTGCCAGCCTGATGGGCACCACCGGCGCCGCCATGCTGCTGATCCGGCCATTGCTGCGCGCCAACGACAACCGCAGGCATGTGGCGCACGTGGTGGTGTTCTTTATCTTCCTGGCCGCCAATGCGGGCGGTGCGCTGACGCCGCTGGGCGATCCGCCGCTGTTCCTGGGCTTCCTCAAGGGCGTGGACTTCTTCTGGACCCTGCGCAATATCCTGCCCGAGACGCTCTTTATCTGCGGGGCGCTGCTGGTGATCTTCTATTTCGTCGATCGCCACTACTACATGAACAAGGAAGAGGAGTTGCCGCCGGCGGCCGATCCCACGCCGGACTCGCCGGGCATCCGCATCAAGGGCAAGCGTAATTTCGTGCTGCTGCTGGCGGTGGTGGGGCTGGTACTGATGAGCGGGCTGTGGAAACCAGGCATCGAGTTCGACGTGATGGGAACCCACGTCGGCTTGCAGACGGTGGTGCGTGACGTGATGCTGGTGGTAGTGGCGCTGGTGTCCCTGTTGATCACGCCTGTCACCGCGCGCACCGGCAACGAGTTCAACTGGGAGCCGATCCTGGAAGTGGGCAAGCTGTTCGCAGGCATCTTCCTTACCATCATCCCTGTGATCGCCATGCTCAAGGCTGGCACGGACGGCGCATTCGCCGGCGTGATCCGTCTGGTGAGCGACGCGGGCGGCGAGCCCATCGATAGCATGTATTTCTGGGCCACGGGCATCCTGTCGTCCTTCCTGGATAATGCGCCGACCTACCTGGTGTTCTTCAATACGGCGGGCGGCGACCCGGCCACGCTGATGACGCGCAACGCATCGACGCTGGCGGCGATCTCGGCTGGCGCGGTGTTCATGGGCGCCAATACCTATATCGGCAACGCGCCCAACCTGATGGTCAAGGCGATCGCCGAAAGCCGCGGTGTGCGCATGCCCAGCTTCTTCGGCTATATGCTGTGGTCGATCTGCGTGCTGGTGCCGCTGTTCCTGGTGATGACCTTTATCTTCTTCCGCGTGTGAGCATGACCAAGCCTTCCATCCTCGTAACCCGCGCCGTCTTTCCGGAAGTGATCGACCGGCTCGCGCAATATTTCGACGTCGACAGCAACCAGCAGGACGTGGCGCTCGATGGCGCCGCGCTCAGGCAACGCCTCGCGGGCAAGTCCGGCGTGCTGGCCAATGCCGCGGATCGTATCGATGGCGAACTGGTGGCCGGGTTGCCGGCGCTGCGCGCGGTCTGCAATATGGCCGTCGGCTACAACAACCTCGATGTGCCGGCACTGACCGCCGCCGGCATCGTGGCGACCAACACGCCCGACGTACTGACGGAAACCACCGCCGATTTTGGCTGGGCCCTGCTGATGGCCACCGCGCGCCGCGTGACCGAATCCGAGCACTGGCTGCGCGCCGGCAAGTGGGAGCGGTGGAGCTATGACATGTTCCTCGGCATGGACCTGTACCGCAGTACGCTCGGCATCCTTGGCATGGGCCGCATCGGCCAGGCGCTGGCGCGCCGCGCTGCGGGGTTTGGCATGTCCGTGCTCTATCACAACCGCAGCCGCCTGCCGGAGGAGGCCGAGCGCGCGCTCAATGCGCGCTATGTCAGCAAGACGGAATTGCTTGCGCAATCCGATCACCTGCTGCTGGTGCTGCCGTATAGCGCGCAGAGCCATCACAGCATCGGCGCCGCAGAGCTGGCGCAAATGAAGCCGTCGGCCACGCTGGTCAACCTGGCGCGCGGCGGCGTGGTAGACGACGCCGCGCTGGCCGAGGCGCTGCGCGAGCGCCGCATCTTCGCGGCGGGCCTCGACGTGTTCGAGGGCGAGCCGCAAGTCCATCCTGGCCTGCTGGCCGTGCCTAACGTTGTGTTGACCCCGCACATTGCCAGCGCCTCGGAGAAGACCCGTCGCGCCATGGCGGATCTCGCCGCCGATAATCTGATCGCTGCGCTCAATGCAGGCCCGCAGGCAGGCCGTCCGCCTTCGTTGATCAATCCCGAGGTGATGGCGCACCGCCGCTGATCCTCTCGCTGCACGCGTCGTGCCGCCTGCGCGCTGGTCAGTCCAGCTTGCCGGCGCGGCACGGCTTTTTGCGTACTTCGGACATTCATGACCCTGATTCCCCTTTTGACCCTGGCTCTTACGCTGGTAGCCGTGCTGCTGCTGGCGGTGCTGTTGCTGCGGCTGCGCGTTGTCCCGGAGACCGCCAGCCTGGAACTGCTGCGCCAGCTCGCCGAACTGCGAGCCGAAGGCGCGCGCGGCAATGAGCGCCTGGAGCGCGAATTGCGCACGGAGGTCACGGAGAGCGCGCGCGTCGGCCGCGGCGAGGCCGGCCAGCAGATGATGCGTTTCCAGCAGACGTTGTCTTCGCAACTCACCAGCATCGCCACGCTGCAGAACAACCAGATCGACATGTTCGCGCAGCAGCTTGCCAAGCTGACCGAGTCCAATGTCCAGCAGCTGGAGCAGGTCAGGCAAAGCCTGCTGCAGCAGGGCCAGCAGGCACGTGACGAGCAGGGCAGCGCGCTGCGCCGCTTTGGCGACATGCTGCAGCAGCAGCTGGCGCAAATGTCCGAGGGCAACGAGCGCCGCCTGGGCGAAGTGCGCACCACGCTGGAACAGCGGCTCAAGGAAATCGAGGCGAATAACTCAGCCAAGCTTGAGGAAATGCGCCGCACCGTCGACGAGAAGCTGCACGCCACGCTCGAGCAGCGGCTTGGCGAATCCTTCAAGCTGGTGTCGGACCGGCTCGAACAGGTGCATCGCGGGCTGGGCGAAATGCAGGCGCTGGCGCAAGGCGTGGGCGATCTCAAGCGGGTGCTGACCAACGTGAAATCGCGCGGGACCTGGGGCGAAGTGCAACTGGAGATGCTGCTCGAACAGATGCTGACTGCCGAGCAATACGCCAAGAACGTCGAGACGGTCCGCAATACCGGGGCGCGTGTGGAGTTCGCGATTCGCCTGCCGGGCAAGGATGCCGCCGGCGGTCAGGTTTGGCTGCCCATCGACGCCAAGTTTCCGAAGGAGCAATACGAACGCCTGCTCGACGCGCAGGAGCGTGGCGATGTCGACGGCGTGGCCCTGGCAGGGCGCGAACTGGAAGTGGCGATCAAGCGCGAGGCGCAGACGATTTCCGAGAAATATGTTTCGCCGCCTGCCACCACTGATTTCGCCATCCTCTTCCTGCCTACCGAGGGCTTATACGCCGAAGTCTTGCGGCGGCCCGGACTGGCGGACCTGCTGCAACGCAATTACCGCGTGACGGTAGCGGGGCCGACCACGCTGGCTGCCCTGCTCAACAGCCTGCAGATGGGATTTCGTACACTCGCGCTGGAGCGCCGCTCAAGCGAAGTGTGGGAGGTGCTCGGCGCGGTCAAGACCGAGTTCGGCAAGTTTGGCGATGTCCTGGCCAAGACCCGGGACACGCTGGAGCGTGCTGCCCGCAACATCGAGCAGGCCGAAGTGCGCACGCGCCAGATGGAGCGCAAGCTGCGCACGGTGGAGGCGCTGCCGGGCGAAAGCGCACAAGCGTTGCTCGGCCTTGCTGCCGTGCCGGACGACGCGGCGCGAGAACGTCAAGAGGGTGAAGCGGGCTGAGGAGCGAGGAGGCCGGCGGTGCCGCAGATTGAAAAAAAGCGCATCGATTCGATGCGCTTTTTTACTTTGGGAGGCTGTAACTCAGGGCAGGTCCCGTATCGTTACCTCAATGCCGCCGAAACGTGCGGCCACCCAGTTGTAGGCCTTGCAGGCCAGCCAGAGCAGGCCGAAGCCGATCAGCGCATTGAGAATCAGTGCCGTGAAGACGGTGATGCCGGGCAGGTCGCCATAGCGGATGAAAGCCACGAACAGCCCCAGCGAGACGATGGGTACCGAAAAGCACAGGTACACGAGCACGAGCGCGCGGGCGGTTTTGACCGGGTGGAGGTAGGCAATCTCCTGATTCATGACAGCTTGGGCAGTAGCAAAGTAATGTTGCGCAAGTGTATCGAATGGGGGAGGCGGCGCATAGTCCAGCACTCGCGGGGTAAGGAAAACCGCCGATCTGCTTGCTAAACGCCGGCAAAACTGCTGCGCAAAAACGACACAAAGGTGCAGCCAACATACCGTGGCAAGCTTTACATCAGCCCGTCGAACAGCATGACTTCGACTTCGTCGCCGGCCGCCACCATGTCTTGCTCGTGCCCGAGCACGATAAAGCAATTGGCCTCGCTCATCGAGCGCAGCACGCCCGATCCCTGTTGGCCGGTAATGCTCACTTGCCAGCCGCCATCCGGCGCTGGAGCCAGGATGCCGCGCTGGTACTCGGTGCGGCCTGGCTTCTTGCGGATCGGCTGCGCGCTGCGCACGCGCATCAGCGGCAGGGGCGCCACCTTCGCGCCCATTTGCCGGTGCAGCGCAGCCCGCACGAAGTGATAGAACGTCACCATCACCGCCACCGGATTGCCCGGCAGGCCGAACAGCAACGCCTCGCGGCCATGGGAAGCGATGCGGCCGAAGGCCATGGGCCGGCCTGGGCGCATGGCGATCTTCCAGAAGGTCACATCACCCAGTTGGGCCATGATCTGCTTGGTGTAGTCGGCTTCGCCCACCGACACGCCGCCGGACGTAATGACCGCATCGGCGTTTTCGCAAGCGGAGCGAAACGCCGCCTCGAGGGCTTCGGGGTCGTCCCGTACCACGCCCATGTCGATCAGGTCCACGTTGAGCCGCCGCAGCATGCCATGCAGCGTATAGCGGTTGGAGTCGTAGACGCAGCCCGCGTCGAGCGGCTCGCCGATCGAGCGCAGTTCGTCTCCGGTGGAGAAGAAGGCCACGCGCAGGCGGCGGCGCACCTTGACCTCGGCAACGCCCAGCGAAGCCAGCAGCCCGAGGTCCGCCGGTTGCAGGATGCGTCCGGCGGCCAGCGCCGGCTGGCCGATGGCGAGGTCTTCGCCCCGCAGACGGCGGTTGTCGCCGGCACGCACCGCGCGGGCATCAAAGCGAACCTGCTCGCCATGCGTCTCGGCGAATTCCTGGGGAATCACGGTATCGCAGCCGGCCGGCATGATGGCGCCCGTCATGATGCGTACCGCCTGCCCGCGCGCGACCGGCTGCTCGCATGCTGTGCCGGCGAAGGCGCTGCCGACCACCGTCAGCGTGATATCGCCGCCGGCGGCAAGATCGCTGCTGGCAAACGCATAGCCGTCCATGGCGGAGTTATCGTGCGCCGGGACGTCCAGCGTGGAGATGATGTCCTCGGCGAGCACGCGGTCGAGCGCCGAGCGGATGGCGAGCTGCTCGGTCCCACGTACAGGCTCGACCACCTCGCCGATGATCTGGTTGGCCTGCGCCACCGGCAACGCGCCGGGATCGTAGTCGGACAGGCAGGAAATGACGGAATGTAGTGATGGCATGGACCGTTCCCGGGGCAGCGGCCTGGCTTGGTTGTTCAGCGCGCTTCCAGCGTGCGCAACTCGTCCAGGGTATTGATATTGGCGAAGGCGCCGGCGTCGTCGAACAGCACTTCGGCCAGGCGATGAGAGGCGGCCCAGGTTTCGATCTTGCGGCCGCCGCCGTTGAGGAAAGCCAGCAGGCTATCGTGCGCCGTGACCGGCATCAGGCAAAACACCGGCTGGGCTTGCCGGCGGCCGTCCGCGTCGATGGTAACCGGGATGGCCATCTCCGCGCCTTGCTCGTCGATCGCGCTCGCCAGGCGCGCAGCCAGGTCGGTCGGCAGGAAAGGTGAATCGCAGGGGGCGCTCAGCATCCAGCCGGTCTGGCATTGCTCCAGCCCGGCGAGCATGCCGGCCAGGGGACCGGCGAAGTCCGGCACCGAATCGGTGACCACCGGCACGCCGAAGGACTCATACGCGGCCAGGTTGCGGTTAGCGTTGATTAGCATGCCGCCCGTCTGCGGCGACAGGCGCATCAGCGTATGCATCGCCATGGGCGCGCCGCGGAAGGGCTGCAGGCCCTTGTCGGTGCCGCCCATGCGGCTGCCCCTGCCGCCGGCCAGGATCAGGCCGGTAATGTCGTCGCGTGAAATCATCGGAATACGGAATAGGTTGGTGGTTTGGGCGGCGCGGCTGCGGGGCGGCTGTGGTCAACCGCCGATATAAGACATTTCGATCTTGTTATCGGCACGTGCCTGCCGCACCGCGGGGTCGCTGCGCAGCTCGGAGTAACGATCGGTGCGCGCTTGCCAGACCCCGGCGATGGCATTGGAGATTTCCAGGTCGCTATGGCCGCCGCGCAGCAGCGCGCGCAGGTCGTAGCCTTCGGTGGCGAACAGGCACAGGTAGAGCCGGCCTTCGGTCGACAGGCGGATACGGCTGCAGTCCCCGCAGAAGGCGTGGGTCACGCTGGAGATCACGCCGATCTCGCCGGCGCCGTCGCGGTAACGCCAGCGCTCGGCAGTCTCGCCGCTGTAGTTGGCGGGGATGGCTTCGAGCGCAAAGGCTTCATCGATGCGGCGCACCACCTCGGCGGAGGGCAGCACCTCATCCATCTGCCAATGGTTGCTGGCGCCCACGTCCATGAACTCGATAAAGCGCACGATGATGCCGCTGCCGCGGAAGTGCGCGGCCATCGGCACGATCTCTGCGTCGTTGGTGCCGCGCTTGACCACCATATTGACCTTGAGCGGCGCCAGGCCGGCAGCCTGGGCGGTCTCGATGCCGTCCAGCACGTCGCGTACCGCGAAGTCGACATCGTTCATGCGGCGGAAGGTGGCATCGTCGATGGCGTCCAGGCTCACGCTGACGCGCGACAGGCCGGCGTCGCGCAACGAACGCGCCTTGCGGGCAAGCAGCGAGGCATTGGTGGTGAGGGTGAGGTCAAGCGGCTTGCCCGAAACCGTCTCGATGCGCGCGAGCATCTCCACCAGCTTCTCGATGTTCTTGCGCAGCAGCGGCTCTCCGCCCGTCAGGCGGATCTTCTCCACGCCGTGCGCAACGAACAGTCGGGCGGCTCGCTCGATCTCCTCGAAGCTCAGCAACTCGGAATGCGGCAGGAAGGTGTAGTCCTTGTCGAACACTTCCTTGGGCATGCAATACACGCAACGGAAATTGCAGCGATCCGTGACCGAGATGCGCAAATCGTGCAGCGGCCTGCCGCGCGTGTCGGCAACCAGTCCGGACGGGGCGGCGAGCTCGTCCGGGATGCTGGGCGTCATCGAACGGTAGCGATGGTCGCGCAGATCGAAAATGGGAATGACGGATTCGGTCATGGCCTGGGGAGTGGCAATGCGGTGACGGGCGGCTTTGGCGCGGTCGCGTGGGGGCAAGCAGCGCCCGTTCGGAGCACCATCGTGGGGGTGCCATCTAATTGTCATTCTAGCCGAGCCGGGCATGGTAGCGCCGGCGTCAACCTGCGCAGGACCTGGAAATACGCGGGCGAGCCTCGCCGATCCGGCTCGGACATGAAAAAAAGGGACGGCTGCGCCGTCCCTTTCCCTCATACCCGCGAGGGTGCCGCTTACTTCTGTTGCGTCGTAGGCGCGTTATCGCCGGCGGTTTCGACCAGAATCATCGGACCTTCGGGCAGCGGCGGCAGGGGCTTGCGCTCCCGCACGACGCGTGGTGCCGGGGGGATGCTGGCGGCCGCTTCCTGCGCGGCGCGCAGCTTGCTGACGTCGGTGTTGACCCACTCGAGACCGGCCGAAGCCAGCATCGGTTGCAGGCTTTCCACGGCCACCGGCGCGGCGGCTGCCGCTACGACGGGGGCTGCGGCCGGCACGGGGGCCGGAGCTGCAACGGGTGCGGCCAGCGGCACTTCGACAGCGGGTACCACGACAGCAGGCGCCACTGAGGCGGGTTCCGCCACGACGGGTGCGGGCTCGTAGGCGACCGGGCTGGCAACAGCCGCTTCGACCACCGGTTCAGGCACCGTTTCGATGACCGGTGCAGCGACCGGTGCCGATACAGGCGCTGCGACAGGTGCCGCTACAGGCGCGACCGGCTCCGGCGTCACCACCGCAGCCTCGACAGGCTGGTAGGCCGGGACGCTGGGAGCGGATTCGGCGACCACCACGGTGGTGGCTTCCACCACGACAGCTTCCGCGACAACGGCCGGTGCGGCGATTTCACGGACTTCGCCCGAGTCTTCGCCTTCACCGCTTTCGTTGGCCTGGGCGCTATCGTCACGCTCGCGGCGGTAGCGATTGCGGCCACGGCGATTGCGGCGGCGGCGTTCTTCGCCTTCGCCATTCTCGCTGCTTTCAGGAGCTTCCTGCAGGTCGGTGCGTGTGTTTTCGGCGTCGTCGTGCGAGGCAACCGGTGCCGCTACGGCGGGGGCTGCCACGGCGGCGGCTACGGCTACGGCTGCGGTGCCAAGGGCTTCGGCAGCCAGGCTTTCGCTGGCTTCGCCTTCGCGCGGTACGTCGCCGCGCTCACGCTGGCGGTCGCGCTGGCGCTCGCGGCGTTCCTGGTTACGGTCACGGCGGCCTTCGCCGCGGCCTTCCGTACGCTCGGCAGGTGCGCCCTCGGGCTGGCGGGCCGGCTGGACTTCCAGCGCGGCCTGGCGCGGGGCGCGGCTGCTACGCTCGCCGCGTTCACCCCGCTCGCCACGTTCACCTCGCGCCTCGGCGCGTTCGCCACGTTCGGTGCGCTGTTCACCACGTTCCGTGCCGCGTTCGGCGCGCTCGCCACGTTCCTGGGGCGCGCGCTCGCCGCGCTGGCCGCGGCCCTGGCGCTCGCCGCGTTCGCCACCGCGTTCACCGCGCTGGCCACGCTCGCCGCGGCCTTCGCCGCGTTCACCACGCTGGCCGCGCTCGCGACGGCTCTCCGCGCTGCGTTGTTCCGCATCCACCGGCTTGGCCGGCTCGACGGCGGGCGCTGCCGGTTTGGCGCCGAACAGGCTCTTGAGCCAGCCGATGAAACCGCCGCCGACCACCGGCTGGGTGGCCGGTGCCGGACGTGCGGGAGCGGCTTCCGGGCGCGGCGCGCGCTCGGCGCGTGGTACCGAAACCGGTGCCGGCTGTTCCGGGGTAATGCCCTTGACGGCGGCTTCCTGGCGCGGCTTGGCATCTTCCTTCTTGCGGCTGCTGTAGCTGGTGTCGGCTTCCAGTTCCTTGGCGGCAGCCTCGGCCATCTTGTAGCTGGCGGTGCTGTCTTCCAGGCGCGGGTCGTCGTGACGCAGGCGCTCCAGCTTGTAGTGCGGGGTCTCGAGGTGCTTGTTGGGGATCAGCAGCACATTGACCTTGAACCGCATTTCGATCAGGTTGATGTCCTGGCGCTTCTCGTTGAGCAGGAACGCTGCCACTTCCACCGGTACCTGGCAGTGGATGGCGGCGGTGTTTTCCTTCATCCCTTCTTCCTGGATGATGCGCAGGACCTGCAGGGCGGAAGATTCGGTATCGCGGATATGGCCGGTGCCGTTGCAGCGCGGGCAAGTGATGTGCGAGCCTTCCGACAGCGACGGGCGCAGGCGCTGGCGCGACAGCTCCATCAGGCCGAAGCGGCTGATCTTGCCCATCTGCACGCGGGCGCGGTCATGGCGCAGGGCATCCTTCAGGCGCGTTTCCACGTCCTTCTGCGCCTTGCTGGCTTCCATGTCGATAAAGTCGATCACGATCAGGCCACCCAGGTCGCGCAGGCGCAACTGGCGGGCGATTTCGTCGGCGGCTTCGAGGTTGGTGCGCAGCGCGGTTTCCTCGATGTCGGCGCCCTTGGTGGCGCGGGCCGAGTTCACGTCCACCGACACCAGCGCTTCTGTATGGTCGATCACGATGGCGCCGCCCGAGGGCAGCATCACCATGCGCGAGTACGCCGATTCGATCTGGTGCTCGATCTGGAAACGCGAGAAGAGGGGGACATCGTCCCGGTACTTCTTCACGCGGTTCATGTTGTCGGGCATGACCACGCTCATGAAGGCGCGGGCCTGCTCGTAGATTTCGTCGGTGTCGATCAGGATCTCGCCGATATCCGGCTGGAAGTAATCGCGGATGGCGCGGATCACCAGGCTGGATTCGAGATAGATCAGCAGCGGGGCCTTGTTGTCGCCGGCGGCGCCGTCGATGGCCTTCCACAGTTGCAGCAGGTAGTTCAGGTCCCACTGGAGTTCTTCAGCCGAGCGGCCGATGCCGGCGGTGCGGGCAATGATGCTCATGCCCTCGGGCACGGTCAGCTGGCCCATGGTCTCGCGCAGTTCCTGGCGGTCCTCGCCCTCGATGCGGCGCGATACGCCACCGCCGCGCGGGTTGTTGGGCATCAACACCAGGTAGCGGCCGGCCAGCGAGATAAAGGTGGTCAGCGCCGCGCCCTTGTTGCCGCGCTCTTCCTTTTCCACCTGGACGATCAGTTCCTGGCCTTCGTGCAGCGCGTCCTGGATGCGTGCGTTGCGCACGTCCACGCCTTCCTTGAAGAAGGCGCGCGCCACTTCCTTGAAGGGCAGGAAGCCATGACGTTCTTCGCCGTAGTTGACGAAGCAGGCCTCCAGCGACGGTTCGATACGGGTGATGACACCCTTGTAGATGTTGCCCTTGCGCTGTTCGCGCCCGGCAGCTTCGATGTCGATATCGATCAGTTTCTGACCGTCGACGATGGCGACGCGCAATTCTTCCTGCTGCGTCGCGTTAAAAAGCATGCGTTTCATCGCATTACCTCACTCAATGCCGAGGATTGCACCGGCATGCGGTGCCCGCGGCGTTCCGTGGAGCACGCGAGGGAGCGAGTGAGGGCGCGAGAATTGCCGAAAGCGCCGGCGCGCAAATGGGCGCGGCCGGCTGGGCGCGGGTGAAAGAGAGGTAACGACGTCGAAAGCGCCGTCCGCATGGTCGGAGAGAACGCCGGCAAGCTGCTCTTCGCAGCGATCCGGCGGGTTTCCGGCTGGCATGACGGCGACGCGGGCGCAAAGGGGCGCCGTCGCATCGCGGCCGGCCGCGGAAGGCCTAGACGCGTCAAAGAGCAAGTTTGTCGTCACGGCAATGCTGCTTCGCTACCTGACATCTCCTGGCGGGCGCACCTACTACTTCTTGGAGTTCTGCGACCGGGCGCCGGTATAACTAGTCAGGCGGCGTTGGAAGCATGCCGGCGGCACCGTTTCCCGGTGCGGGCGGGACTTCTCTCACCAGAGTGGATGCCGGGAGGGCATCCGCTATCAAATTCTGTTCTACCTGAACACTACATTCCCACGTGACCGCCGTCAGCGCCGAAGTTGCCTTTGGGCGACTTCCTGCGCGGGCGATACCGTGCGTGCTGCGTTTTTGCTGCCATTCACCAGCCCGGGGCTCGCGTTGTACGCAAAGAAGCCGGAGGCTGGCAGGGCTGGCGGCAACCCGAAGTGTAAAATACGACGAATCGCCTACACCTGACTTGCGCTGCCGGTCTTTGGCCGGAACAGCGAGGAAATTATATTGAAAATGAATGAGTTACGCCATCAAATTGAAAAAGAGGTGCGGCCCGCCGCGGCCGGGCCCCAGGTGGCGTACGTAACAATCGGCGACGAGGCCGATGGCCAGCGGATCGACAACTTCCTGCTGAAGCTCTCGAAAGGGGTGCCGAAGAGTCATGTCTACCGCATCCTGAGGTCGGGGGAAGTGCGCGTCAACAAGGGCCGGGTCGATGCGACTTATCGCCTGCAGCTTGGCGATGTCGTGCGGATTCCGCCCATGCGGGTCGCGACTCCGGCACCTGATGGCGGCAAATTCGTGCCGCCGGCCAGTTTCCCGGTTGTCTTCGAGGATGATTACCTGCTGGTGATCAACAAGCCTGCCGGCGTGGCCGTGCACGGCGGGTCCGGCGTGGCGTTTGGCGTGATCGAGCAGTTGCGGCGGGCGCGCCCGCAGGCCAAGTTTCTTGAACTCGTGCACCGGCTCGATCGCGAGACCTCCGGCCTGCTGGTGCTGGCGAAGAAGCGCTCGGCGCTGGTCAACCTCCATGAACAGATGCGCGGAAGTGCGCTGGACAAGCGATACTTCGCGTGCGTGGCAGGGCACTTTGAGAACGCCCGGCAGCACGTGAAGCTGCCACTATTTAAATACACCACCGCCGAGGGAGAGCGCCGGGTACGCGTGCAGGACGACGGGATTGCCTCGCATACCGTGTTCAACCGGCTTGAAGTCATGCCAGGCTTCACCTTGCTCGAGGCCGAGCTGAAGACGGGGCGGACGCACCAGATCCGGGTCCACCTGGCGCATTCCGGCTTCCCTATCCTCGGCGACGAAAAATACGGCGATTTCGCCCTGAACAAGGCGCTGGCTCGCAGTGGCGCCAATCCCGGGCTCAAGCGCATGTTCCTGCACGCGCATAGCCTGACTTTTACACATCCGATAAGTGGTGAAATCATCACTGTCGTTGCACCCATGCCGCCGGAGTGCGAAACCTTCCTGCAGCAAGCACGTAACCAGCGCGCCCGCGACTAAGGCGCCCATGAGGAAATCAATGGCCAGGCAACGCTTCGACCTGATCGTGTTCGACTGGGATGGAACCCTGATGGATTCCACCCCGACCATCGCCAAGTGCATCCAGCTAGCCAGCCGCGACCTTGGCTTGCCGGTGCCCGACGACAGCGCGGCCAGCCATGTGATCGGGCTGGGGCTCAAGGATGCGCTGTCCTATGCGGTGCCCACGCTCGATCCCGCTGACTATCCGAAGCTGGCCGAGCGCTATCGCTTCCACTTCCTGACCCGCGACGCGGAATTGGTGCTGTTCGATGGGGTGCGCGAGATGCTGGAGACACTGCACGCCGAGCACTATTTTCTTGGCGTGGCAACGGGCAAGACCCGCGTTGGCCTGCAGCGCGCCCTGGAGACTACCGGCCTGGTCCGCCTGTTCGACGGTACGCGCTGCGCGGACGAGACTTTTTCCAAGCCTCACCCGGCCATGCTGCAAGAGCTGACCAGGGAGCTGGGGCAGGATATGGAGCGCACGGTCATGATCGGCGATACGACCCATGACCTGCAGATGGCGGCCAATGCCGGCGCGGCAGGGATCGGTGTCGGCTATGGCGCCCACCCGGCAGACGCCTTGCGTGCAATGGCGCCGCTGCATTGCGCATCCTCGATCGCCGACCTGCAAGACTGGCTGTTGACGCATGCCTGACGCGGCGGTTGCCGGCATGTCCGGGCAGCGCCGCTTATGCGCAACTGAAGACCTGGCTGAAGGCGGCGCCGGGGTGCGCTTCATGGTTGAAATGGGTGGCCGTCCTGTTGGCGCGTTTGTCGTGCGCTTCGAGGGCGGTGTCCATGGCTACCTGAACCAGTGCGCCCACGTGCCGATGGAGCTCGATTGGCAGGAGGGACAGTTTTTCGAGTCCTCGGGCCTATACTTGATGTGCGCGACACATGGCGCGATTTATGCACCGGACAGTGGCTTGTGCGTGGGTGGCCCTTGCCGGGGCGCTTCGTTGGCGAAGCTGCGCGTCGAGGAGCGTGACGGCTATGTGTATTGGTTCCCGGAAAGCCCGTACGAAGCCCCCGCTGGCTAGCCGGCAAGCAGACCTATTCCTAATCAAGAGCCAACTGCATGACTGAACAGCAAAAACCGCCTCAGGACGAATCTGGCAAGACGCCGGATCCGGCTGCTCCTACCAGCGCCGGGGCGGACGATCGGCTGGAAACCGCTTCCCAGGCTGATTTCCCGTTGGAGCAAGACTTGCGCGCCGGGGATGCAGCCACACAAAAAGAAGCCAGCCAGCGCAAGGAGCGACTGGCCGGCCGCGACGTCGGGCCAGTCCCGACCGGCACGGGCTGGGAGCGAGATGTGCTGGAAAAGGTACTGATGGCGACCTTGCGCGAGCAGCGTGCCGCGCGTCGGTGGCGGATCTTTTTCCGTTTTGTCGGGTTAGCCCTGCTGGCGTTGCTCTTTTTCACCATCTTCGACTTCAAGGGCGACGGTGGCATCGCCACTAGTGGCCGCCATACGGCAATGGTGTCACTCGACGGCGAGATCGCCGCCGGTACGCCAGCCAGCGCTGAATCGATCAACGCCGCCTTGCAGGCTGCATTCGCCGACACCAATGCCGCGGGCATCATCCTGAAGATCAATTCTCCGGGCGGCTCGCCGGTACAGGCCGGCATGATCAACGATGAGATCCACCGCCTGCGGACCCTCTATCCGTCCAAGCCGTTCTACGTAGTGGTGGAGGAAATCTGCGCCTCGGGCGGTTACTACGTGGCGGCGGCGGCGGACAAGATTTATGTCGACAAGGCCAGCATCGTGGGTTCGATCGGCGTGCTGATGGATGGTTTCGGCTTCACCGGCCTGATGGACAAGCTTGGCGTGGAACGCCGGCTTTACACCTCCGGCGCCAACAAGGGCATGCTCGATCCCTTCTCGCCGCAAGTGCCGAGGCAGAAACAATTTGCCGAGACTATGCTCAAGCAGATCCATCAGCAGTTCATCGATGTGGTCAAGGAAGGTCGTGGCGATCGCCTGAAGGAGGACCCGGATCTTTTCTCCGGCTTGTTCTGGTCCGGCGAGCGCAGCGTCGAGTTGGGCCTGGCCGACGGGCTGGGCAACGCCGACTACGTGGCGCGGGATCTGTTCAAGGCCGAGGACATTGTGGACTACACCGTCAAGGAGAACATCGCGGAGCGGGTAGCCAAGCGCTTCGGCGCGGCGATGGGTACGGCAGCGATGAAGACCATGTTGTTTGGCTCGCACGTGCAAGCCATTCGCTAATCGCATCTACCGCAAGAAATATGGGGCGCTTGCGCCCCATATTTCGTTTCTCCGCCTTGTCTTCAGGCCGCCAGCAGCGAGAAGATGGCCGGCCGTTTGTTCAGTTCCAGCCGCTCAGGACGCCAGTCGGAAATCGGCAGGGTTACGATCGTTTCGCTCGGCAAGGTCAGGTCCACCGCGATCGACAGCAGGCTGGTGCCGGCGCAATGCTGGCGTATGGCTTCAAGCAGGGGGCCATTGCGGTAGGGTGTCTCGATCCAGACCTGGGTCTGGTGTGCCTTGCGTGAAAGCTGCTCCAGTTCGCGTAGCCGCTTGGCGCGTTCGCCGGCGTCCACCGGCAGGTAGCCGTTGAAGGCAAAGCTCTGGCCGTTCAGGCCGGACGCCATCACGGCCAGCAGGATCGAGCTCGGCCCCACCAGCGGCCGTACCCGCACACCTTTGGCATGGGCCAGCCGCACCAGGTTGGCGCCGGGATCGGCCACCGCCGGCACGCCGGCTTCGGATAGCAGGCCACCGTCGCGGCCCGCGCGGATCGGGGCCAGCAGGTCGGCCAGGGCGCCGTCGCGCGTGTTGACGTTGAGTTCGTGAATCTCGATCTGCTGGATCGGCCTGGCCAGCGGGCAGGTCTCGCCCAACTTCTTCAGAAAAGCGCGAGCTGTCTTGGCGTTTTCCGCCACCAGGTAATCCAGCCCCGCGGCGATTTGCTGCACGCCCGCCGGAATCACGTCCGGCAGGGGATCCGTCTCGTCGCGCTTTCCCAGGGTGTTGGGGATCAGATATAGGGTGCCGCTCATGCTTGGGTTCTCGTGTTTCGTCTGTATTTTCGGCGCAGGCCGGCTGAAAGCTTAGTCCAGGAAAAAGGGGTAGCCGGCCTGGCGCAGCATGGTCGTCAGTGCAATTAGCGGCAAGCCTACCAGCG
Source organism: Cupriavidus sp. F041 (assembly GCF_057814235.1). Taxonomy (NCBI): domain Bacteria; kingdom Pseudomonadati; phylum Pseudomonadota; class Betaproteobacteria; order Burkholderiales; family Burkholderiaceae; genus Cupriavidus; species Cupriavidus sp. F041. Next base: position 2,782,831 of record NZ_JBVASY010000002.1, on the reverse strand, counting down.
CCGTGGGATCGTCCGATTCCATGTGTGAGAGCAGGGCGATGCCCAGGCCTTCGGATTTTGCGCTGCCTGCCACGTCGTAGGGGCGCTCGATGCGTAGGTAGGCGTCCAACTCGTGGTCGGGGAGCTCGCGGAAGGTGGCGCGGGTCTGGACATCCGCCAACTGGGCTTCACCGTTGCGGCCGTCAAGCAGGCACAGTGCAGAATGAAAAGTGACGGTACGGCCTCGCATCAGCTGCAATTGTGCCAGTGCCTGCGCGTGCGAACCGGGTTTGCCGATTTGCCTGCCATCCAGCGTGGCCACCTGGTCGGAACCAATGACCAGCGCGCCTGGATGCCGTTCGGCAATGGCCTGGGCCTTGCCGCGGGAGAGCCGCAGGGCGGTGGCTTCCGGGCTTTCGCCCGCCAGCGGGCTTTCGTCGATGTCCGGTGTCGCTACCTCGAAAGGGATGCGCAGGCGCTGCAGCAATTCGCGGCGATAAGGCGAACTGGAGCCTAGGATCAGGGTGGGGCGAGAGGATTGCGACATAAGTAATTGAGCGAAAAGGGAAAGCGGCGTATGGCCGCCTTCCAAAATTTTGACCGCGGCAGAAAAATCGAGGTATAATCGCATGTTTAGCCAAGCAAGTCCGGCGCAAATCCGTGGGTATACCGGTTTTGTGCGGCGCCCGGGTCACGTTTCGATGGCGTATACGTCGAAACCGCGATGCCCCGGATGCCCCGGCAAGACGGCACGATAAGACATGACCCAGCCGATTGACCCGCGCGCGCTCGATCTCTTCGCATTTTGCCGCGCTGGTGGCGAAGCCACCGGCGAAGTCGCGGCGCGCGATTTGCCGCGCATCATAGCCGAGACCGCCGCGCATGCGCCAGTGTCGGCGCCGGACGAGGTCTTCAGCTACTCGCTCACCGGCTTTGTCGAGGAAGAAGCGAGCGAACCCGGTACGCCGGCAACGCAGCACCTTTACGTCGACCTGACCGTGAATGGCCAGGTGTGGCTGGATTGCCAGCGTTGCCTGGGGATCTATGCCCAGGCGATCGCCACGGACATGTGCTTCGAGGTGGTCGCCAGCGAGGAAGAGGCCGACGCGGCACCCATGGACGACGACGAGATCGACGTGATCGTCGGTTCCCGGCGCTTCGACCTGCTGACGCTGATTGAAGATGAAGTGCTGCTGGCCTTGCCGGTAGCGCCCAAGCATGACGTTTGCCCCACGGTTCACGAAAGCCTTGTGACCGGGGTGGACGGACAGGCGGAACCTGAAGCCGAGGTCCCGCCGGAAGAAGAAAAACGGCCTTCGCCCTTTGCGGCGCTGGCCGGCCTGAAAACGAAGCACTGAGGCCGGTTCGCCGGCATCTGGCAGCGAGTTCTAGGCACCAGGATCAGCATCCGGCCGGGCCCGGCTACGCCTCGTGCGGGATGCGTGTGTTACCATTGAAAAATTCTCGAAGGAGTCATCATGGCAGTTCAACAGAACAAGAAGTCGCCCTCCAAGCGCGGCATGCATCGCTCGCACGACCACCTGACGGCGGCAGCGCTGGCAGTGGAGCCGACCACGGGCGAGACCCACCTGCGTCACCACGTGAGCCCGAACGGCTACTATCGTGGCCGCAAGGTCATCAAGACCAAGAACGACTGACAGATCGTTCGGCGTGACTTTGCGTCTCGTACGCGCACGTTGGTAGGTCAAAAACAAAAAAGCGGCAAAATCGTTGCCGCTTTTTTGTTGCGCGCTCGCAGCGCAAACCGTAGCGCAGGCTTCCACCAGGCCGATTTGTGCCGCTTGCTCAAGCCGAGTGCCTGGCCGAGGCCATGTACGGCGGCCGGAGAGGCGTCAGATCCCGCCCGCCGTCGAGCGCTCCGGGAGGCCGTCGGGTTGCCGCCGGCCGGTCAGGGCGATGCCTCCGGCCTGGGAGCCAGGTCTTAACGTCACGCCGACAAGCGCTTCTGCACCAGGAAACAATGACGATCAAACTAGCTATCGACTGCATGGGTGGCGATCACGGTGTCTCTGTGACTGTACCGGCGGCGATCAGTTTTCTCTCCAGCCATAGCGACGCCGAAGTGGTGCTGGTCGGCTTGCGGGAAAGCATCGAGCCTCAGCTCAAGAAGTTGCACGCGCTCGACCACCCCCGTGTGCGCATCGTGACCGCGACTGAGGTCATCACCATGGATGACCCGGTCGAGGTGGCGCTGCGCAGGAAGAAAGACTCTTCCATGCGCGTGGCCGTGACCCAGGTGAAAGAGGGCCTGGCGGGCGCCTGCATCTCGGCGGGCAATACCGGAGCGCTGATGGCGGTGTCGCGCTATGTGCTCAAGACGCTCGAGGGCATCGAGCGTCCGGCGATTGCCACCACCATTCCCAATGAGCAGGGCTGGGGCACCACGGTGCTCGATCTCGGTGCCAACGCCGATTGCGAGCCCGAGCACCTGCTGCAATTCGCGCGCATGGCGGAGGCCATGGTTGCCGTGGTGGATCACAAGGAACGTCCCAGCGTCGGCCTGCTGAACATTGGCGAGGAAGTGATCAAGGGCAACGATGTGGTGAAGCGTGCCGGCGAATTGCTGCGCGCTTCGGAACTCAACTTCTACGGCAACGTGGAAGGCAACGACATCTTCAAGGGCACCACCGATATCGTTGTGTGCGATGGCTTCGTCGGCAACGTCGCGCTAAAGAGCAGCGAAGGGCTGGCCAAGATGATCGCCAACATGATCAAGGAAGAATTCACGCGTTCGTGGTTCACCAAGCTGCTGGCGGTCCTGGCTTTGCCGGTGCTCAAGCGGTTGTCCCGGCGCCTGGACCCGGCGCGCTACAACGGCGCTTCCCTGCTCGGTCTGCGCGGGCTGGTCATCAAAAGTCATGGTTCCGCCGACGCGCACGCTTTTGAGTGGGCTATCAAACGCGGGTATGATGCGGCCAGGAATGGTGTGATCGAACGCACCATTCAGGCTTTCGCCAACAAGTCAGGTAACAGCACTCCGGCTACCGGCCCGCAGTCAGGCGCCGAGGATTCCAGTCCAAGCCCGCACGCCGCCTGAGGTCTTGATGTAGATGCCGCGGGCGACGACCCGTGGCCAGACGATCGATCCGACATTACATGACAAGCTACGCAAAAATCATCGGGACCGGGAGCTATTTGCCTCCGCGGCGCGTCACTAACCAAGATATCGCGGCGCAACTGGCTGAGAAGGGCATCGAGACCAGCGACGAATGGATCTTTTCGCGCAGTGGCATCTCGGCCCGCCATTGGGCCGAGCCGGATGTCACCAGCAGCGACCTCGCCGTCAAGGCGGCGGAGCGTGCGCTGGAGGCTGCCGGCATTGATCGCCAGAGCATCGACCTGATCATCGTTGCCACTTCCACGCCCGATTTCGTCTTCCCCAGCACCGCCTGCCTGGTGCAGCAGAAGCTTGGCATCACCAACAACTGCGCGGCGTTCGACCTGCAGGCGGTGTGCTCCGGCTTTGTCTATGCGCTGGCCACCGCCGAAAAATTCATCCGCAGCGGTTCGCACCGCAATGCGCTGGTGATTGGCTCGGAAGTGTTCTCGCGCATTCTCGACTTTAACGACCGCACCACCTGTGTGCTGTTCGGCGATGGCGCCGGCGCGGTCGTGCTGTCGGCTTCCGAGGAGCCCGGCATCCTGTCGTCGGCAATGCACTCCGACGGTAGCCACGTGGACATCCTCTGCGTGCCGGGCAATGTCTCGGGCGGCAATATCACCGGCAACCCGTTCCTGCATATGGATGGCCAGGCGGTGTTCAAACTCGCGGTCACGGTGCTCGACAAGGTGGCGCGCGAAGCGCTCGCCGGCGCGCAGTTCCCGGCCGAAAAAGTCGACTGGCTGATCCCGCACCAGGCCAATATCCGCATCATGCAAAGCACCGCCAGGAAGCTTGGCCTGCCGGCCGAGCGCATGGTGGCAACGGTGCACGAGCACGGCAATACATCGGCCGCCTCGATCCCCCTGGCACTCGATGTGGCGGTGCGCGATGGCCGCATCAGCGCGGGACACCATGTGCTGATGGAAGGCGTGGGCGGGGGCTTCACCTGGGGCGCGGTACTGCTGCGCATGTAAAATCCGGGCCGGCGCCGCGATGTTGCTTCGTCGCGCCGGTCCTGCGGTATCCATCTTTACGATTCGATTGCGATGAAATTCTCCTTTGTATTCCCAGGGCAAGGCTCGCAGGCAGTCGGGATGCTCAATGCATTTGCCGACAATGCGGTAGTCCGAGCCACTCTGGACGAGGCGTCCGCGGCACTCGGCCAGGACCTGGGCCGCCTGATCGCCGAGGGCCCGGCCGAGGAACTTAACCTCACGACCAACACGCAGCCGGTCATGCTGACCGCCGCAGTGGCCATTTACCGTGCCTGGCTCGACGCCGGCGGTGCAGCGCCGGCCCTGGTGGCCGGCCATAGCCTGGGTGAATACTCCGCACTGGTGGCTGCCGGGGTGATTCCCTTTGCCGATGCGGTGCCGTTGGTGCGTTTTCGCGCGCAGGCCATGCAGGAAGCCGTGCCGGTGGGCGAGGGTGGTATGGCAGCCATCCTTGGCCTGTCCGACGAAGACGTGCGCGCGGCCTGCGCCGAGGCGTCGGCCGCAGGAGCCGGCGTGGTCGAGGCGGTGAACTTCAACGCGCCTTCGCAGGTGGTGATCGCCGGCAACAAGGCCGCTGTGGAAAAGGCATGTGAAATGGCCAAGGCGCGCGGCGCCAAGCGTGCGCTGCCGCTGCCGGTTTCGGCGCCGTTCCATTCTTCGCTGCTCAAGCCCGCTTCGGACCGCCTGCGTGAGCGCATGGCGGGCATGACGTTCGCCGCACCGTCCATTCCGCTGGTCAACAACGTTGACGTGGCCATCGTCAATGATCCGGAAGCCATCAAGGACGCGCTGGTTCGCCAGGCGGCAGCTCCGGTGCGCTGGGTCGAATGCGTGCAGAAGATTGCAGCCGAGGGCGTGACCCACGTAATCGAGTGCGGCCCGGGCAAAGTGCTGGCGGGCATGACCAAGCGCATCGACGGCAACCTGGTGGGCGGGGCGATCTTCGATCCGGCCTCCCTGCAGGACACGCTGGCGCTGCTGAAGTAAATAAGGACCAAGGCAATGACGAAATTTCTGGAAAACCAGGTCGCGCTGGTGACCGGCGCATCGCGCGGCATCGGCCGCGCCATCGCGCTGGAGCTGGCCGCCCAGGGCGCCACGGTGGTCGGCACCGCCACCAGCGAGGCGGGGGCCGCTGCGATCAGCGAATACCTGGCGGCAGCCGGCGGCAAGGGCCGCGGCGCCGTGCTCAACGTCAATGATGCGGCGGCTTCCGAGGCGCTGATCGACGAACTCGTCAAGACGCATGGCAGCCTCGGTATTCTGGTGAACAACGCCGGTATCACCCAGGATCAACTTGCCATGCGCATGAAAGACGACGACTGGAGCGCGGTTGTCGAGACCAACATGACAGCGGTGTTCCGCTTGTCGCGCGCCGTGCTGCGCCCGATGATGAAGGCGCGCGGTGGCCGGATCATCAATATCACCTCGGTGGTCGGCTCGACGGGCAACCCCGGGCAAATGAACTATGCGGCCGCCAAGGCCGGCGTCGAAGGCATGAGCCGCGCACTGGCTCGCGAGATCGGCAGCCGGAACGTGACTGTGAATTGCGTGGCGCCTGGCTTTATCGACACCGACATGACCAAGGTCCTGTCGGATGAGCAGCATGCGGCACTGAAGGCCCAGATCCCCCTGGGCCGCCTCGGGCAGCCGGAAGATATCGCGTATGCGGTCGCCTTCCTGGCCGGCCCCCAAGCGGCCTACATTACAGGTACGACGCTCCATGTGAATGGTGGCATGTACATGAATTGATCGCCTTGCGTGGTGTCGGGTTCGAAGGAGAAGCCGACAAAAGCCGCGCGAAGTGGTTATTTTTAAAACTGATCGGGCGCTGTTCTTGCAATAGACGGCAGGGGGCATTTTTGTGGCCCAAACCTGCTAAAATGCGCCCACTTTTTGTCGAACTTCCCTGGAGGGTTACATGGACAATATCGAACAACGCGTCAAGAAAATCGTGGCAGAACAACTCGGCGTCGCCGAGGCAGACATCAAGAACGAATCCTCGTTCGTGAACGACCTGGGCGCGGATTCGCTCGACACGGTTGAACTCGTGATGGCGTTGGAAGATGAATTCGGCATGGAAATTCCCGATGAGGAAGCCGAGAAGATCACGACCGTGCAACAGGCAATCGATTACGCCACCGCACACGTCAAGGCCTGAGCCTGTCGTATCTGAATTCCGAGCCACAGAAGGCAGGCGCGAGGCCCATGGGCTCTCCGCGCTGTTTTCTGTGGCTTTCGTTTGTTCGAAGAAGCACAATTGGTATGGCTGCGCCGGCATCGGCGTAGCCCGGCGCCGGCTGTCGGCCAGCTCCGATTCACTTTCCAGTTCTGCTTCACGTACCCGTAGGAAATCATAGTGAGCCGTCGTCGCGTCGTCGTCACTGGGCTTGGCCTTGTGTCTCCGGTCGGAAACACGGTTGCCGAAGGCTGGGCCAACCTGGTTGCCGGCAAGTCTGGCATCGCCACCGTTACCAAATTCGATCATTCCGCGCTTGCCGTGCACTTTGCCGGCGAAGTAAAGGGGTTCAATGCCGAGGATTACATCCCGGCCAAGGAAGCCCGCCATATGGATACGTTCATCCACTATGGCATCGCAGCTGGCTCGCAGGCGCTGAAGGATAGCGGCTACGAAGTGACCGAAGCCAATGCAGAGCGCATCGGCGTGCTGGTTGGCTCGGGCATCGGCGGCCTGCCGATGATCGAGGACACCCACGCCGAGCTGACCAATCGTGGTCCGCGCCGGATCTCCCCGTTCTTCGTGCCGGGCTCGATCATCAACATGATCTCGGGCCACCTGTCCATCATCCATGGACTCAAGGGCCCCAACCTGGCCGCGGTAACGGCTTGCACCACCGGCCTGCACAGCATCGGCCTGGCGGCCCGGCTGATCCAGGCGGGCGATGCGGACGTCATGCTGGCCGGCGGCGCGGAATCCACGGTGTCGCCGCTCGGCATCGGCGGTTTCGCCGCAGCGCGCGCGCTGTCGACCCGCAACGACGACCCCGCTACCGCATCCCGCCCGTGGGACAAGGATCGCGATGGCTTCGTGCTGGGCGAGGGTGCCGGCGTGGTCATGCTCGAAGAGTATGAGTCGGCCAAGGCACGTGGCGCCAAGATCTATGCCGAGCTGATTGGCTTCGGCATGAGCGGCGACGCTTACCATATGACGGCGCCCAATATGGATGGCCCGCGCCGCTGCATGGTCAACGCCCTCAAGGACGCTGGCGTCAATGCGGACGAAGTCGGTTATCTGAATGCGCACGGTACCTCGACCCCGCTGGGCGACAAGAACGAGAGCGAAGCCATCAAGCTTGCCCTTGGCGATCACGCTTACAAGGTGGCGGTCAATTCAACGAAGTCGATGACCGGCCACCTGCTGGGCGGCGCCGGTGGCCTCGAGTCGGTGTTCACCGTACTGGCGCTGCACCACCAGGTGTCGCCGCCGACCATCAATATCTTCAACCAGGATCCCGAGTGCGACCTGGATTATGTGGCTAACACGGCACGCGACATGAAGATCGATGTGGCGGTGAAGAATAACTTCGGCTTCGGCGGCACCAACGGCACGCTTGTCTTCCGGCGCGCCTGAAGCCGGCGTGCGCCGGGTGGCATCCCCATGGAGTTCAGTCAAGGCCCATCGTTTGCGGTGGGTTTTGGCGCTGTTTCTTGCCTGCGAGCTGGCAACGTTCGCGTTGCTTGCCCGGCAAGGGATGCACGAACTGGGGTGGTCTGCGCAAGGCTGGAATTTGCCGCAATGGCTGGCGGTGCTCGGCGTCGCTGCGTTGTGCGGTTGGCTCGCATGGCACTGGCACGCACTCTGGCGCGGCGCCGCGTGTACCTACGACGGCCTGGCGCAAGGACGGGATCGCACGGGCCGGCCAGGCATCCTTGTTGGCCTGCCGGACGGCCGCCGCGCGGTGGCCCGTGTCGAGTCCAGTTGGGCATTGGGCGAGCTGGCCCTGGTGCTGGCCCTGGAGCCGGTGACCGGACATCCCCCTCGGGTGCTGGTGGTCAGCCGTGTGCTCGTGGGGACCGGCGCTTTGCGGGCGCTCAGACGTGCTCTCCATGTTGCGCAGCGTGACTGCCAGGCGACAGGCGAGGCCAGTTAATGCGCGACTGTTTCGAGCATCCATCACAATATGCGTTGCACCGCACTGACCGTGCGCCCAGCTACGTAGGTAAAATACAACGTTTGTCGTGAAGACGATACCAAGAGATACACTGCAGGTGAAATATTCGTGAGCGAACGCGAAGCCGATCAGCTCCTCGTTGAGCGCGTCCAGCAAGGCGATAAGCGGGCCTTTGAATTGTTGGTGGTGAAATACCACCGCAAGATCATCAGGCTCATTTCGCGTTTGGTGCGGGATTCGGCCGAAGTGGAGGATGTGGCACAGGACGCCTTTATCAAGGCGTATCGTGCTTTGCCGCAGTTTCGCGGCGAATCGGCGTTCTACACCTGGTTGTACCGGATTGCGGTGAACACCGCGAAGAACTATCTGGCGACTCAGGGGCGGCGGCCGGAAGCCTCCAGTGATATCGATGCCGAAGAGGCTGAAACTTTTGCGGACGGTGAGCAACTAAGAGATATCAATACGCCGGAGTCGATGCTCCACACCCGCCAGGTGGCCGAGACGGTCAACCGCGCGATGGAAGCACTGCCCGAGGAATTGCGCACCGCCATCACCCTTCGCGAGATCGAAGGCCTCAGCTACGAGGAGATCGCGGAAGCCATGGGGTGCCCGATCGGCACCGTCCGGTCGCGCATCTTCCGGGCGCGCGAGGCGATTGCCGAGAAATTGCGTCCGCTGCTGGGAACGGCAGAGGGCAAACGATGGTAGTAGTCAGCCGTCGTCAGTGGTAAAGAAAATGTCGTGCGGCCAGCGTTGCAGCCTATTCCTGCATCGATAAACGACAAGGTAGTAGACGGGATTGTCGGTGTTCAATGGTTTTTCTAGGGGTGGGAAATGGGTCAGGCTCACAAGCAGTCGGTTCATGTAGTGGAAGCAGCGGAGCAGATTTCCGTGCTGATGGATGGCGAGCTGGCGCCGCACGAAGTAAGCGCTGTGTTGGATCTCGCGAAGAGCGGGACGGGCATGGCGAGCTGGACCTCCTATCAACTGATTGGCGATGCCCTGCGTTCGGAAGAACTGACGCATGCTGGCTCGACCGATGATTTTCTCTCCCGGTTTTCCGCCCGTCTCGACAGCGAACCGCATGTGCTGGTGCCCGCGGTCGCGAAGGCGTCAGCAGCACATCGCATGCTCTTCAAGCCGTCGTGGGTTCGCCGCGTGATGCCGGGTACGGCCATCGCTGCCGCGGTGGCGGCCGTCAGCTGGGTGGTGGTGCCGCAGATGCGCGGTTCCGCCGACCTCGGTACGCCGGATGCCGTGGTGGCACGCGTAGAGCAACCCGCCGCGCCCAAGGCCGGCGGCATCGTGACCGTGTCCGCGGACAGCGCGCAAATGATCCGCGATCCGCGTCTGGACGAATATCTGCGTGCCCACCGCGTATCGGTTGCAACTGATGCGGTAGTGCCCACGATGCGCACCGTTGCCAACAGCGCAAACTTCTCTCAGGACAATTCGCAGGAATAATGCCGGACATGCATAAAGGATGGTCGCCCGCCAACGTAGCGGGCGCACACAGAATTAGGGCCCTTCGCAGGTCCTTTTTTCTGGCCTTGTGTCTGACTGCGGCTGCAGCAACTGCGCAGCCGCCGGACAATACGCTGGCCCGTCGCGACGCAACGGCCTGGCTCAACAAGATCCACCGCGCGGCCCAGCGCGAGAATTATGTCGGCACGCTGATCTATCAGCGCGGCAGCGTGATGCATGCGTCGCGCATTCAGCACTATAGCGATCTCGTCAACAACGAGTACGAACGGCTTGAGACGCTCGACGGCAAGCCACGCGAGGTGCTGCGCCAGAACGATATCGTGCATAGCCTGATTCCCGAGGCCAAGCTGGTGGTGGTGGAAAAGCAGGAAGCCAAGGATCGTTTTCCGGCCCTCCTGGCCACCAACAAGAGCGATGTGCTGGATATCTACGATATGCGCAAGCTTCCCGGCGAGCGCGTGGCCGGCGTTGAGTGCGAGGTGTTCTCGCTGGAGCCGCATGACGCCGCGCGCTATGCCGTGCGTCTTTGGGCCGAGAAGAATTCCGGCCTGCTGATGCGCGCCCAGACCCTGGGCGAGGGCGGCAAGGTGCTGGAGCAGGTCGCTTTCTCGCAAGTCGAGATCGGAGTGCCTTCCGAAAAGCAGCGCATCCTCACTGCCATCAAGAATTCCGGCGCCTGGAACCACTATGAGGTGACCAACCAGCCTGCCAATATCGCCGACGAGGGCTGGAGCATCGGGATCCCGGTCAAAGGGTTCATGAAGATCCGCGAGGTTCGCCGGCCACTTGGGGAGTTGCGCGCACCACAGGCCAACTCGCGCGGGAACGTCTTCGAAGTGCTCCAGATCGTCTATAGCGATGGCTTGACCGGTTTGTCGGTATTTATCGAGCCGGTTTCCGAGCAGCGCGTGCGCCGCGAAGGTGTGGCTTCGCTCGGTGCTACCCAGGTGGTGGTGCGCCGTGTGGCCGATTTCTGGATCACCGTAGTGGGCGAAGTCCCGCCGGCCACAGTAAGGCAGTTTGCCTCGGCGGTAGAATACAAACCACCGAAGGCCCACTAAGCCGGATTGTTGCGTGGAGGGGCGGCGAGAACGCCGCCCCGCATCCGCCGCCAGTCCGCTGCGCACGCTGCCCAAGCTTTTTTCCTCGTTTCGCTGATCTCCCGGGAGTCGACGATGTCACCAAGATCTCCAGCCTTGGCTCGGACCGTGCTCATGGCTGCCATTCTCGCTTTTGCGCCATTTGTCGCCGAGTTGAGCCATGCACAGGCGGCCGCGCCGTCCTATAACCTGCCCGATTTCACCGATCTGGTGGAAAAAGCCGGCCCGGCCGTCGTGAATATCCGCACCACCGAGCGCGTTCGCACGCGCGGTACTCCCGGCAGCGAAGACGACGAGATGGCAGAGTTCTTCCGCCGTTTCTTTGGTGTGCCTATGCCGGGCGCGCCCACGCCTCCGGGCACTCCGCGCCGCGGCCAGCCGCCACAGGGGCCGCAGGGGCCGCAGGGCGAGGAGCAGAGCCGTGGCGTGGGGTCCGGTTTTGTCATCAGCCAGGATGGTTTTGTGATGACTAATGCTCATGTTGTGGCGGATGCGGAAACTATCTATGTCACGCTGCCCGACAAGCGGGAGTTCAAGGCGAAGCTGATCGGCTCGGACAAACGTACCGACGTAGCGTTGCTCAAGGTCGACGCGACCGGCTTGCCCAAGCTCACGCTCGGCGATTCGGACAAGGTCCGCGCCGGCGAATGGGTGCTGGCGATCGGCTCGCCATTTGGCCTCGACAACACCGTGACGGCCGGCATTGTGTCGGCCAAGGGGCGCGATACCGGGGACTACCTGCCGTTTATCCAGACCGATGTGGCGGTTAATCCAGGTAACTCGGGTGGCCCGCTGATCAACCTGCGCGGCGAGGTCATCGGCATCAATTCCCAGATCTATAGCCGCAGCGGGGGCTATATGGGCATCTCCTTCGCCATCCCGATCGACGAGGCCATGCGTGTCACCGAGCAGCTCAAGGCGACCGGCAAGGTGACGCGCGGGCGTATTGCGGTTGCGATCGGCGATGTCACCAAGGAAGTCGCCGACTCGCTCGGCCTGGGCAGAGCCCGGGGCGCGCTGGTGGGTAGCGTCGAACCCGGCGGCCCTGCCGAGAAGGCGGGGATCGAAGCCGGTGACATCATCCTCAAGTTCAACGGCCGTGACATCGAGAAGGCGTCCGACCTGCCGCGCATGGTCGGCGATATCAAGCCGGGCACGCGCGTACCGCTGCAGCTATGGCGCAAGGGCGCGACGCGGGAGGTTTCGATCACCGTGGCCGAACTCGACGCCGATGCCAAGGTGCGCACCCGTGGCGGCAATACACAGCGCGACGACGGTGCCGCGCCGGCAGCCAAGCCCAATGCACTCGGCCTGATCGTCAACGAAATTCCCGATGCAAAGCTGAAGGAACTCAAGATCAAGTCGGGCGTGGAGGTCGAGCAGTCCGACGGGCCGGCGATGCGTGCCGGCATTCGCCCGGGTGACATCATCCTGCGGCTGGGCGATAGCGACGTGACCAGCCCGCGCCAGTTCAATGAACTGGTCAAGGGGCTGGACAAGGCGAAGATTGCCGCCGTGTTCGTCCGCCGCGGCGATGCCACCCAGGTGCTGACCTTGCGTCCGGGCGCAACGTCCTCGCGCTGACCGGCTCGCCATGGCCGATCTCACACTGTATGGCAGGGGGTATTGCCATCTGTGCGAAGACATGAAAATCGCGCTGGAACCGCTCCGGCGCGATTTTTCCTTTGTCCTGCACGAGGTGGACGTGGATACCGATCCCGCGACCGAAGCGCGCTTCGGCGAACTTGTGCCTGTGCTGATGGTTGGGCCCCCGGCTACCCCCGGCGAGGAACTGTGCCACTACTTTCTCGATGAAAATCGGGTGAAAGCGTGGTTCGCCGCACATGCGGCCCCGTGAGTGGACGAACGGCCGGTCGAAGGCGCGCAAGTGCGCCCTGCGGGGCATGGCGTGGCGTGATGGCTTGGTCAGCCGCCCATTTCGCAATACGGAAGTCCTTGAAAATACGGTAAAATTGCACTTTGGCGCAAAGTCCGCGTCACCAACCTGCGACCGGAGCGGGGCCCGCCCGACAAGGCGCCAGTTCCAGGTCGTTCATAATTGCTGCGCCGCCAGGCGTGCCCATGCGGGCACCTCCTGGCCCGAACTGGCGCACCCCTGAACATCAGATGGACCATATCCGCAACTTCTCGATCATCGCCCACATCGACCACGGTAAATCGACCCTGGCCGACCGCATCATTCAACTCTGCGGAGGCCTGTCCGATCGCGAGATGGAGGCGCAGGTGCTCGACTCGATGGACATCGAGAAGGAGCGCGGCATCACCATCAAGGCCCAGACCGCGGCGCTCAGCTACAAGGCGCGCGACGGCAAGATCTATAACCTCAACCTGATCGACACGCCGGGGCACGTCGACTTCAGCTATGAAGTGAGCCGCTCGCTGTCCGCCTGCGAAGGCGCGCTGCTGGTGGTCGATGCTTCCCAGGGCGTGGAGGCGCAGACTGTCGCCAACTGTTACACCGCGATCGAACTCGGCGTGGAAGTGGTGCCGGTGCTCAACAAGATCGACCTGCCGTCGGCCGATCCGGAAAACGCGATCCGCGAGATCGAGGAAGTGATCGGGATCGACGCCCAGGATGCCACGCCGTGTTCGGCCAAGACCGGCCTGGGCGTGCAGGACGTGATCGAGGCGATGATCGCCCGCGTACCGCCGCCCAAGGGCGACGCGGAAGCACCGTTGCAGGCCCTGATCATCGACTCGTGGTTCGACAACTACGTTGGCGTGGTGATGCTGGTGCGCGTGGTCAACGGCACCCTCAAGCCCAAGGACAAGGTACTGCTGATGGCTACCGGCTCGCAGCACCTGGTCGAGCAGGTCGGCGTGTTCTCGCCCAAGTCGCTGCCGCGCGAGTCGCTGTCTGCAGGACAGGTGGGTTTCGTGATCGCCGGCATCAAGGAACTGAAGGCGGCCAAGGTGGGTGACACCATCACCACCATGGCGCGCAAGGCGGCCGAGCCGCTGCCGGGCTTCAAGGAGGTCAAGCCGCAGGTGTTCGCGGGCCTGTATCCAGTGGAAGCCAACCAGTACGAAGCACTGCGCGAATCCCTCGAAAAGCTCAAGCTCAACGATGCATCGTTGCAGTATGAGCCTGAAGTGTCTCAGGCACTCGGCTTCGGCTTCCGCTGCGGCTTTCTTGGCCTGCTGCACATGGAAATCGTGCAGGAGCGCCTGGAACGCGAATTCGACATGGACCTCATCACCACCGCGCCGACGGTGGTGTACCAGGTGCAGATGCGTGACGGCACCATGCTGACGGTGGAAAACCCCGCCAAGATGCCGGATCCGAGCCGTATCGAGAATATCCTCGAGCCCATCGTCACCGTCAACCTGTACATGCCGCAGGACTACGTCGGCTCCGTGATCACGCTGTGCACGCAAAAGCGCGGCACGCAGATCAACATGAGCTACCACGGCAAGCAGGTGCAGCTCACGTATGAGATCCCGATGGCGGAAATCGTCATGGATTTCTTCGACCGCCTGAAGTCGGTGTCGCGCGGCTATGCCTCGATGGATTACGAGTTCAAGGAATATCGCGCCGCCGACGTGGTCAAGGTGGACATCCTGATCAACGGCGACAAGGTCGACGCGCTGTCGGTGATCGTCCACCGCAGCAACTCGCAGTACCGTGGCCGCGAAGTGGTATCGAAGATGCGCGAGATCATTCCGCGCCAGATGTATGACGTAGCCATCCAGGCCACGATCGGCGCCAACATCATCGCGCGCGAGAACGTCAAGGCGCTGCGCAAGAACGTGCTCGCCAAGTGCTACGGCGGCGATATCTCGCGCAAGAAGAAGCTGCTCGAGAAGCAAAAAGCGGGTAAGAAGCGCATGAAGCAGGTGGGTACGGTCGAGATCCCCCAGGAGGCTTTCCTGGCGATCCTGCAGGTAGGCGACAAGTAAGCTGGCGGAGGCCGGCTCCCGCCGGCTGGCGAAGCGGACTCTAACAAAACAACACGAAGATCTAGCCGTCATGAATTTTGCACTGATCCTTTTTGTGCTGGTGGTTATCACGGGCGTTGCCTGGGTGGCCGACAAACTGGTGTTCGAGAAGCAACGGCGGCTTTCCGCACAGTCCGCGCTGGCGGAGTTCGATGCGCGCCGTGCCGATATGCAGGGGCGCTATGGCGTTGGCGAGGTCGATACCTCGCGTAGCCGCCTGGCCGAGGAAAAGCTGCGCCAGCCCTGGTGGCTGGAATATTCGGCAAGTTTCTTCCCGGTGATCCTGGCCGTGTTCGTGCTGCGCTCCTTCGTGGTCGAGCCGTTCAAGATCCCGTCCGGCTCGATGATCCCGACTCTGCTGATCGGCGACTTCATCCTGGTCAACAAGTACGACTACGGCATCCGCCTGCCGGTGGTGAACAAGAAGATCATCTCGGTCGGCGACCCCCAGCGCGGCGACGTGATGGTGTTCCGCTACCCGAAGGACCAGTCGCTCGATTACATCAAGCGTGTGATCGGGGTGCCGGGCGATGTGGTGAGCTACCAGAACAAGCGCCTGACCATCAACGGCAAGCCCGCGGAGTACAGCGCGCTGCCTGACTACCTGGATGAAGAACGGCTTTCCTATTCGAAGCACTTCCGCGAGAAGCTGCCCGACGGCCCGGAGCACGGTATCCTCAATGATGCCGACAGGCCAGCCTATATCTCCGGCATGGATCCGGATTTCCCGTTCCACGAAAACTGCACTTACAATCAGCAAGGCGTAACGTGCAAAGTGCCGCAAGGCCACTATTTTGTGATGGGCGATAACCGGGATAACAGCCTGGATTCACGTTACTGGGGCTTCGTGCCCGATCAGAATATTGTTGGCAGGGCATTCCTGATCTGGATGAACCTTGGCAATATCGGACGCGTGGGGGCGTTCAAGTAAGCCTCCCGCGATGCGTATAAATCACTCCAGTCAAGCGAGGGAAGCGCAACATGGGTCAATCGGGTCGAGTGGTTGGGGCAGTCAGGGGGCGGGCACGTTTGTCGGGACGCAGCAAGCCGCGTGGATTCTCCCTCGGCAGCTTGCTGATCGTCATACTGGTCGTCGGGGGCTTTGTGATCCCGGCGGTCAGGGCGATCCCAAGCCTGCTGGAGTATTTCTCGGTCAAGCGCGCCATCAGTTATGCCAAGCAACAGGCATCCAACAAGCGCGAAGTGGCCGATTATTTCAACAAGCAGGCGCAGATCGACCGTATCACCGCTGTGCGCAGCGACGATCTGGATATCCATGAAGACGACAATGGCGGGATCCGGTCGGTGGGCTTTTCCTACCGTAACGAAGTGCCGTTATACGGTCCTCTGAGCCTTTTGATTACCTATTCGGGAACGCAGTACTGACATGAACCTCGACGCCTTGCAGCAACGCCTCGGCTACCGCTTCAGCAAGCCAGAATTGCTGCAGCAGGCGCTGACGCACCGCAGCCACAGTGCCTTGCACAACGAACGCCTGGAATTCCTCGGCGATTCGGTGCTGAACTGTGCCGTGGCTGACATGCTGTACGGCATGTTCAGCAAGCTAGACGAAGGCGACCTGTCCCGCGTGCGCGCCAACCTGGTCAAGCAGCAGGCGCTGTATGAAATTGCGCAGATGCTGCAATTGTCCGAGGCGCTGCGCCTGGGCGAGGGGGAACTGAAGAGCGGCGGTTTCCGCCGCCCGTCGATCCTGGCCGATGCGCTGGAAGCGATCGTCGGCGCCGTCTTCCTCGATGCCGGCTTCGAGGGCGCACGCACGCTGATCCGCAAGCTTTATATCCCCATCCTCGAGCAGGTCGATCCGCGCACGCTGGGCAAGGACGCCAAGACGCTGCTGCAGGAGTACCTGCAAGGCCACAAGATAGCCCTGCCGCAATATAACGTGATCGCCACACATGGCGCCGCGCATAACCAGCAGTTTGAAGTCGAGTGCACCGTGCCTAAACTGGAAGTGCGGGTGTTCGGTACCGGCGCGTCGCGCCGCGCCGCCGAACAGGCCGCCGCCAAGCTGGCGCTCGACGAGGTGCAGAAGCTCGTGCCCCAGTTGCTCAAGCGCAGCCGGGCCGAGCGCACCGGCAAGACGCGCAAGCAACCGGTGCCACCCGATCCCCAGTTGTCTCTCAGGTTGAAGGAATGACCGAATCTACCGATCCGCGGCAAGCCGCCGCGGGTACCCCATCCGCGGCGTTCCGCTGCGGCACCGTGGCCATTGTCGGGCGTCCCAACGTCGGCAAGTCCACCCTGATGAATGCGCTGGTTGGTCAGAAGATCAGCATCACCTCGCGCAAGGCGCAGACCACGCGCCATCGCATTGTCGGCATTCAGACTACCGAGGATGCCCAGTACGTGTTCGTCGATACGCCGGGCTTCCAGACACGCCATGCCAGCGCGCTGAACCGCTCGCTGAACCGCGCGGTCACCTCGACGCTGTCGTCGGTGGACCTGGTGCTGTTCGTCGTGGAAGCCGGCTACTACGGCGCCGACGACGAGAAGGTGCTTTCGCTGTTGCCGAAGAAAGTGCCGGTGCTGCTGGTCACCAACAAGCTCGATCGCCTTGGCGCGGACCGGGCTGAGGTGATGATGCCCTTCCTGGAAAAGATGGGCCACCAGTTCCAGTTCGCGGAAGTGGTGCCGATGTCGGCCAAGACGCAAGACCACATCGAGCGTCTGCTGGCGATCATCCGGCCGTACCTGCCGGAAGGCGAGCCGATGTATGACGCCGACTCCATGACCGATCGCAGCGAGCGCTTCATGGCCTCGGAGATCATCCGCGAGAAGGTGTTCCGCTGGACCGGCGATGAATTGCCGTACACCAGCACGGTCATCATCGAAAAGTTCGAGACGGAAGGCCGGCTGCGGCGTATCTTCGCCACCATCCTGGTCGAGCGCGACGGGCACAAGGCCATGATCATCGGCAACAAGGGTGCCAAGCTCAAGACCATTTCCACCGAAGCCCGCATCGACATGGAGAAGCTGTTCGACGGCAAGGTCTACCTGGAAATGTTTATCAAGGTAAAGAGCGGCTGGGCCGACAACGAAGCTGGATTGCGCGCCTACGGCTATGAGTGACAGAGCTGGCGGGCCTGCCTTGAAGGCCCGCCGCATAGACCCGGTGGTGGAAGAAGCGGCCGAACTGCTGGACAGCCATGCTGTGCCCGGCATGGAAGTGGCCGAGCAGCGCGCGATGATGGATCGCGCGTTGCGCATCGTGCCGGCGCGCACCGAACTGCGCGTGGCCAACCAGCCCGGCTTCGTGTTGCACGCCTGGCCCTACCGCGAGACCAGCCTGATCCTCGACGTGTTCACGCGCGATTACGGCCGCGTGGCCATGGTGGCGAAGGGCGCCAAGCGGCCGCATTCGGCGCTGCGCCCGGTGCTTCAGCATTTTCAGCCGATCTCGCTATCCTGGAGCGGCCGCGGCGAAGTCAAGACGCTGACGCGCGCGGAGTGGGTCGGCGGCATGCTGCCGCTGGCCAGCGACGCCTTGCTCTCGGGTTTCTATCTCAACGAACTGCTGCTGCGTTTCTGCGCCCGCGAAGATGCGCACGTTGCCCTGTTCCGCCAGTACATGGCCACGCTCACCCGGCTTTCGCATGGCGAGCAGGCCGGCCTGGTGCTGCGCGGCTTCGAGCGCGTGCTGCTGCAGGAAACCGGCTTTGCGGTGGCCTTCGATGAATGCGCCAATTCGGGCGAGACGGTCGAGCCGGGGCTGGACTATGTCTATCAGCCAGAGCGTGGCGTACGCCGCGCGCAGGCCAGCGATCCGTCCTCGTGGCCGGTGGTCTCCGGGCAGACGCTGCTCGATATGTCGCAGGACGACTATCGACGGACACAAACTGTCACGCAAAGTCGTGCGCTGATGCGCTTCCTGCTGCATTATTATCTGCAAGGCGCGCCGTTGAAGACGCGCCAGATCCTGATCGATTTGCACTATCTCTGAGAATATCTCCGAGCCTTTCGAGCCCTCCCGCATGATTTTCCACGCGCATCCCGGCGTCATCGACCTTGGCGTCAATATCGACCACGTGGCCACGCTGCGCAATGCGCGCGGCACGGTCTATCCCGATCCTATCCAGGCAGCACTGCAGGCCGAGCAGGCCGGCGCCGACCTGATCACCCTGCACCTGCGCGAAGACCGCCGCCATATCCGCG
This sequence comes from Cupriavidus sp. F041, assembly GCF_057814235.1. Classification (NCBI taxonomy): domain Bacteria; kingdom Pseudomonadati; phylum Pseudomonadota; class Betaproteobacteria; order Burkholderiales; family Burkholderiaceae; genus Cupriavidus; species Cupriavidus sp. F041. The sequence goes on along the minus strand of NZ_JBVASY010000002.1, from coordinate 2,763,882 downwards.
ACGCCGACGTGCATGCGCTGCGGCCGCTGCTGGCCACGCGCATGAACCTGGAGTGCGCGATCACCCAGGAAATGCTCGACATCGCCTGCACGATCCGTCCGCAGGATGTCTGCCTGGTGCCCGAGCGGCGCGAGGAAGTCACCACCGAGGGCGGGCTGGACGTAGCCGGGCGTTTCGAGCAGGTCAAGGCTGCCTGCCGCCAGCTTGCCGATGCGGGCATCCGCGTTTCGCTCTTCATCGATGCGCAGGCTGACCAGATCGAAGCGGCCGCCGCGTGTGGCGCGCCGGTGGTGGAACTGCATACCGGCCGCTATGCCGACGCGCATTCCGCCGCGGAGCAGGCCGCCGAACTTCGCCGCGTCGCCGAAGGCGTCGACGCGGGCGTGCGGCTCGGGCTGGTGGTCAATGCCGGCCACGGCCTGCACTACACGAATGTGCAGCCGGTCGCGGCACTGCATGGCATCAAGGAGTTGAATATTGGCCACGCCATCGTTGCCCATGCAGTCTTTGTCGGCTGGCAGAACGCTGTGCGCGAGATGAAAGCCATCATGGTGGCGGCGCGCCTGGGCACCACCTATCCCCGTCCGGACGCCGCAGCGTGATCTACGGCCTCGGCACCGACATCATCCAGATCGACCGCGTGCAGGGCGTGATGGAGCGCACGCGCGGACGTTTTGCGGAAAAGGTGCTCGGGCCGCAGGAACTCCAGAAGTACCATGCACGCAAGGCGCGCTCCGAAAAACGCGGGCTCGCGTTCCTGGCGACGCGCTTTGCCGCCAAGGAGGCCTTCTCCAAGGCCATCGGCCTGGGCATGCGCTGGCCGATGACCTGGCGTGCCATGGAACTGCTGAACCTGCCTTCCGGCGAGCCCTATACGCATTGCCATGGCGAGCTCGACACCTGGTTGCGGGAACGCGGCCTCGTGGTCCGGGTCAGCGTCAGCGACGAACACGATTATGCGGTCGCCTTTGCGATCGCCGAGCCCGGCGGTGCCGACGTCCGCGCCGGCCTGCCGCTCGCTCCCAAGCCTAGCGAAGATTTCAAATGATCAAGAAGATTTCCGGCAAACGGCCGGGCCCGGTTGTACTCGATGTCAAAGGAAAGCACCTCGATGCGGACGATATCCGCCGCATTTCCCATCCGCTGACCGGCGGCGTGATCCTGTTTGCGCGAAACTTCGAGTCGCGCTCGCAGTTGCAGGCGCTGACGCGCGAGATCCGTGCCGTGCGCGATGACGTGCTGATCTGCATCGATCACGAGGGCGGCCGGGTGCAGCGCTGCAAGACCGACGGCTTCACGCACCTGCCCGCGATGGCCCGGCTGGGCGCGCTGTGGGACCGCGACGTGCTCGCGGCAACCAAGGCTGCCGTCAGCTGCGGCTATGTGCTGGCAGCAGAGTTGCGGGCTTGCGATATCGACCTGAGCTTCACCCCGGTGCTCGACCTGGACTACGGGCTCAGCGCTGTGATCGGCGACCGCGCCTTCCACGCCGACCCGCGCGTGGTGACGATGCTCGCCAACCACCTGACCCATGGCCTGCTGCTGGCCGGCATGGCCAATTGCGGTAAGCACTTCCCAGGCCACGGCTTTGTTGCCGCCGATTCGCATGTGGCGGTGCCGGTGGACGAGCGCGGTCTCGACGAGATCCTCGCGCAGGATGCGCGTCCCTATGAGTGGATGGGGATGGCGCTGTCCTCTGTGATGCCGGCGCACGTGATCTATCCCAAGGTGGATCCGCATCCTGCCGGTTTTTCGCGCTACTGGCTGCAGGACGTGCTACGCACCCAGCTTGGCTTCGAGGGCGTGATCTTCAGCGACGACCTGAGCATGGAAGGCGCAAGCGTCGCGGGCACGGTGACCGAAGCCGCACGCGCAGCCCTTGGCGCCGGCTGCGACATGGTGCTGATCTGCAACCATCCTGAGCGGGCGGACCAGTTGCTCGGCGAACTCGACGTACGCATCGGCAAGGATTCGCAACGCCGCATCCGCCGTTTGTTCGGACGCCGCAAGCCGCTGGACTGGAACAGGCTGATGCAGGAGCCGGAGTACGCTGCGGCACTGCGCGTGCTCAAGTCACACGACCTGATCGCCTGACCCGCGAAAGGGACGAAAGGGGCAAAAGAATAAAAAAGGGCAGCCTGGGCTGCCCTTTTTTCGTTGCGCCATCCGCGTGGGGATGGCGGCGAACAAGCTGTGCTTAGTTGGCGCGGCTGCGGTATTCGCCGGTACGGGTGTCGATTTCGATCTTGTCGCCGATATTGCAGAACAGCGGCACTTGCAGTTCGAAGCCGGTGTTGATCTTGGCGCCCTTGAGCACCTTGCCCGACGAAGTATCGCCCTTGACGGCCGGTTCCGTGTAGATGATCTCGCGCACCAGCGTGGTGGGCATGTCCACCGAGATGGCCTTGTCGTTGTAGAACACCACTTCGACGGTCATGCCGTCTTCGAGGTAGTTCAGCGAGTCGCCCATGCTGTCCTGCTCGACTTCATACTGGTTGAAGTCGGTATCCATGAACACGTACATCGGGTCGGCGAAGTACGAGTAGGTGCATTCGCGGCGCTCGAGCATCACGACTTCGAACTTGTCGTCGGCCTTGAAGACGGCTTCGCCCGGGGCTTCCGTCAACAGGTTCTTGTACTTCATCTTGACCACGGCGGAGTTGCGGCCCGACTTGTTGTACTCAGCCTTCTGCACGACCATCGGGTCGGTGCCGATCATGAATACGTTGCCGACGCGGAGTTCTTGTGCGGTTTTCATCTGAACTAATTTCCTGAAAAAGAATGTCTCGGAATTCGGTATGGCGAAGGCGCGCTGCCGACGCACGGCGCTAGCGGTGTCCGTGCGCGCGACCCGTGCCCTTTACGCTAAGGCCCCGCGCCGCTTGTACCGTGGCGCATGCCAGGGCCGATCGCTCGCACAGGGCGCATCCGTCTTCCGGCCCGGTCGCCATTAAGATTAAATCAACCCACTATTTTACCCGATTTTCGCAAAAAGCCACCAGATTTGCTGCCAGGTCGCCAAGGTGCAGCAGACTGCGCTGCCATTGCTCGGCGGCATGGGCGAGGGCAGGGAGGTGCGCGCGCAGTCCGGGCCAGTCAGGTGATCCATTGTCCTTGTTCCAGTTGTGCCAGAAGTTCGCAAGTGCACCGGCCGCCTCCGGTTGGCCACTGCGTTCCATCCGTTGCACGATTAGCGTGAGGAAGGCGTCGAGCTTGACCATATGCGCCGCGTCGGATTGCGGGTAGATCTGCCAGACGAAAGGCCGGCCAGCCCATTGCGCGCGCACGAATGAGTCCTCGCCTCGCACGAAGTTGAGGTCGCATAGCCACAGGAGTTCGTCGTAGTGCTCCTGGCGCACGAAGGGCACGACCTGCACGGTCAGGCGGCCACTCCTGAAAACGCTGCCGGGCGCGCAATCGGCCTCGCCGAACCATTCGCTGGCCTGCCGCGCGGCCAGGCCCGCCGGCACCAGGCACTGGACCGGCTCCGGGCCATCACGCCATTGGGTCAGCAGCGCGGGCAGGGCGGCATTGCGGTAGGCGAACAGGCTGACCTTCAGGGCGCCTTCGATGGGCTCGAAGCCAAGGCGGTGCCATAGCGAAGCCTGTGCGGCGGGGCTGGCGCGAAAGTGCTCCCGCTGCATGCCCAGCATGGACTCGCGCAGCACACCGCCTGTGCCGGGCTCGAAGCCCGGGAAGAAGAAGTGCTTGACCAGCGGCAGGAGCGGATGCGGCGAGGCCATGCCGTGGTGTTCTCTCACCCAGGGCTCGGCGCTGAGGTATTCGAGGTTGAGCCACGCCGGCTTTGGCGCGCGCGCGGCCATGGCGGCAAGGAATGGCTCGGGCAGGTCGCATGCGAAGGCTTCGATGACCGCATCGTGCGGCGTGACGCCCGCAAAGCTGGCCGTGCTCTCCTGCGCGCTTTCCTGGTCCGGTCGCCGCCATGGAAGGATCGTCACGCCGGCAAGCTCCTGCCGGGGCGCACCTGTATCGAGGCCGGGGGCAAGGCGTGCAAAGCTGGCGAGATCGTCCACCCAAAGGCGTACGGCGTGGCCATGCTCCTGTGCCAGCTGGCGTGCCAGCCGCCAGCAGACGCCGATATCGCCGAAATTGTCGATAACGGTACAGAAGATGTCCCAGGAACGGATGGCACGGTCGGGGTGGACAGGCATGGCGGCGTGTTTCGGCAAGGATTTGCTCTAAACTTGCGATTTTAGAGCCTGTTGCGCATGGCCCCGCTGGCCACGTGCGAAACGGGCCCCTCACGGCCAACTCCCTCCCGATGTCGCAGCAGGAACCCGAAACTCACGATCAAGGCGCGCCCGCTGCCGCTCAGCCCGAAGGACTGCCCGCGGCGCCGGGCGAAGCGACGCACGAACCCGCATCCGAGGCACAGGCGGAGGCGCCGTTCGATGCCAAGGCGGTGATCGCGCAATTGCCTGGCTTGCCAGGCGTCTATCGGTACTTCGACGCGAACGGCAATGTCCTTTACGTAGGCAAGGCACGCGACCTGAAGAAGCGTGTCGCCAGCTATTTCAACAAGACGCTCTTGTCGCCGCGCATCGCCATGATGGTGGCCAGGATCGTGCGCATCGAGACCACGGTAGTACGTACCGAGGCCGAGGCGCTGCTGCTGGAAAACAACCTCATCAAGGCGCTAGCGCCGCGCTACAACATCCTGTTCCGTGATGACAAATCGTATCCGTTCGTCAAGCTGACCGGCCATCGCTTCCCGCGCATGGCCTATTACCGCGGCGCCACCGACCGCAAGCACCAGTACTTCGGACCGTTCCCGAGCGCCCATGCGGTACGGGAGAGCATGCAGATCCTGCAGCGGGTGTTCCAGTTGCGCACCTGCGAGGATACGGTCTTCGCCAACCGCACGCGGCCGTGCCTGCTGCACCAGATTCATCGCTGCACCGGCCCATGCGTGGGCGCCATCAGCGAGGCGGATTACGCGCGCGACGTCAGCAACGCGGCGCGCTTCCTGCAGGGGCGGCAGAACGAGGTGCTCGAAGGCTTGCAGGCGAAAATGGAAGAGCATGCAGGGCGTCTGGAATTCGAGCAGGCGGCTGCGGTGCGGGACCAGATCGGGGCGTTGTCCACCGTGCTGAAGCGGCAGGCGGTGGAAGAGGTCGGTCAGGCCAGCGACATCGACGTGCTCGCGGTAGCTGTGGAGGGCGGCCGCGCCTGCGTCAACCTGGCGATGATCCGAGGGGGGCGGCACCTGGGTGACAAGGCATACTTCCCGGCGCACGTCGAGGAAGGCGCGATGATCGTGGAGGATGAGGACGAAGCCGCTGCGGGCGCAGTGGCCGAGGCAGGCGATGAAAACGCGCCGGCGGCGGCCGGTCCCGCTGGCATTCCGGTCGAGCGCATTGCCGCCGAGGTGTTGTCCGCCTTCATGGCGCAGCACTATCTGGACCAGGCCGTGCCGCCGATCCTGGTGGTCAGCCACCTGCCGCCGGGCAAGGCACTGCTGGAGGCGCTGTCGATGCAGGCCGGGCGCAAGGTCACGCTGGTCCGCCAGCCGCAGGGGCAGCGCCGGGCCTGGCTGGAGATGGCCCAGAAAGGCGCGGAACTCGCGCTATCGCGCCGCCTGGCGGAGCAGGGCAGCCAGCAGGCCCGTACGCGCGCGCTGGCGGACACGATCGGCATTGACATGGAGGACCTGGCGCTGCTGCGCGTGGAGTGTTTCGACATCAGCCACACCGCGGGCGAGGCGACGCAGGCTTCTTGCGTGGTCTTCCACCATCACGAGATGCAGAACGCCGAATACCGCCGCTATAACATCCAGGACATCACGCCCGGAGACGACTACGCCGCCATGCGCCAGGTGCTGACGCGCCGCTACCAGAAGCTGGTGGAGCTGATGGAGCAGGCGCAGCACGCCGTCCCCGAAGGCGGGCAGGGCGATATGCCCGATGCGGCGGGCACGCCTGCCGGGTCGACGCTGATGCCCACCGTGGTCCTGATCGATGGCGGCAAGGGCCAGGTGGAGGTCGCGCGCCAGGTATTTGAAGAACTCGGCCTCGATATCGGCCTGCTGGTCGGTGTGGCCAAGGGCGAGGGCCGCAAGGTCGGACTGGAGAGGCTGATATTTGCCGACGGCCGTCCCTCGCTGGAACTGGGTCAGGGCAGCGCGGCCCTGATGCTGGTAGCGCAGATCCGCGACGAGGCGCACCGCTTTGCCATCACCGGCATGCGTGCGCGCCGCGCCAAGGTGCGCACCACCTCGCGGCTGGAGGAGATCGAAGGCGTCGGCGCCCGCCGCAGGCAAAAGCTGCTCACGCGCTTCGGCGGCCTGCGAGGCGTCATTGCGGCCAGCATCGACGAACTGGCCAGCGTCGACGGCATTTCACATGCGCTGGCCGAGGAAATCTATCGGCAGCTGCATTGATTCATTCAAATCCGAGACCTGTGTGGCAGGAAATGCTCGGTTCCCGTTGAAATAGGCGACAATCTCGGGGTTGCCCATTGCCGCTGTCTCGTTTCGAGCCCCCATGCCGCTGAATATACCGATCCTGCTGACCTGGCTCCGTGTTGCCATGATTCCCCTCGTGGTGGGCGTCTACTACCTGCCCGAGGCATGGCTGCCAATGCATGCCAAGAACATGACGGCAGCCGGTTTCTTCATCATTGCAGCGGTCACCGACTGGCTGGACGGCTTCCTGGCAAGGCGCTGGAACCAGACATCGTCCTTCGGCGCTTTCCTGGATCCGGTCGCCGACAAGCTGATGGTGGCCGCGGCATTGCTGTCCCTGCTCGCACTGGGCCGGGTCGCCGACCTGATCGCGCTGGTGATCATCGGCCGCGAGATCACCATCTCGGCGCTGCGCGAATGGATGGCGCAGATCGGGGCCTCCAAGAGCGTCGCGGTGAATTTTCTGGGCAAGCTCAAGACCACTTTCCAGATGATCGCGATACCGCTGCTGCTCTTCAACGACAGCCTGCTGGGTATCGTCGACGCCTCGGTGCTGGGCGCGTGGATGATCTACGTGGCGGCTGTGCTGACCCTGTGGTCGATGTTCTATTACATGAAGCTGGCGTGGCCGCAGATCCGCGAGCGCAGTGGCCTGAGTGGAGAAGCCACCGCACAAAAATGAAGATCTGGTGAAAAATATGCTTGACGAATGCCGAGCCGGTTTGCAATAATCCTGTTCTCGCTTCTGACGAAACAAACCGAACGAAGCGAAAAGCAGCAAGAACGCAGCGTGATGTGAGCGGTATCGGCACAAAAGTTGCGTTTTAAGTAAGAAGTCAGCAGGATCCTGCGGGAGTAGCTCAGTTGGTAGAGCGCAACCTTGCCAAGGTTGAGGTCGCGAGTTCGAGCCTCGTCTCCCGCTCCAGGTTTCCGTTGCATCTGGAAAGCCCGGTGCATACCGAGTAGTTCCAGATTGGCACGCAGAGTAGTAAATGCGGGAGTAGCTCAGTTGGTAGAGCGCAACCTTGCCAAGGTTGAGGTCGCGAGTTCGAGCCTCGTCTCCCGCTCCAATCCCAAAGGGAAGCAGCGCTTCCCTTTTTGTTTGCGATGGTGGTGCGCGTGCGCGGCCCGGCAGGGTCAAGCGAATGCGGCTACAATCCCAGCAGCCGTCACCCGGCGGGGTGGCAGAGTGGTCATGCAGCGGCCTGCAAAGCCGTGTACGCCGGTTCGATTCCGACCCCCGCCTCCAAATATAAAGCCCTGATCATTCAGGGCTTTATTCTTTTTTGCTTTCTGCTCGTCATCCTGTCGAACCCGGTTGGAAAGAGGGCTGAAGGTTTCGCTGCCATTGGTCTAGCGAGGGAATGGTCGCGCAGGGTGAGTCATAGCCCAACTTCCGACGCGCGCCGGGCGGCTTACTGCGTATGCCGGAATTCGTCACCGGAACTGACGTAATTTGTCACGGTGCGGCAGATACATGCGGTTACAACTGACGCACTTTGTCACAATGACGCGATTTTCGAGCTGATTTGGCCTGGCACGGGGGTTGCATACAAGGCTTGCGCAGCAAGTTGCTGCCTACAAATAATTAGGGGTCAATCTTATGAAAAAAGCACGGATGGGAATCAAGCGGGTACAGAAGGGCTTCACGCTGATCGAACTGATGATCGTGGTCGCGATCATTGGTATCCTCGCCGCTATCGCGATTCCGCAGTACAGCGACTACACATCCCGCACCAAGGCGGCTGGCGCAATGGCGGAATTGGCCTCCGTCAGGACCGGCGTGGCTATGTGTCTTCAAGAGACGGGCGCGCTTACCGGCTGCGACATGGGAGCGGCAAACGGCTATGTTCCGACGCCGGCTGTCTCGAAGAACCTCACGGTGATAACGTCAGTTACCAATGGCGTTATTATGATGACCTCCGGCGCTACCACCGCCGCGGGCGCACCTCTGACGATCATTGACACCCCGACTCTCCCGGTGGCCGGCGCTGCGAACATGACGTGGTTGAACACGGGCTCAATCTGCGATGTCAATCGTGGTCTGAAGCCCGGCCAAGGCGATTGCCCTTAATTCATAAAGCGTTACATTTGAGCTGAAGGCGCCTGCGGGCGCCTTCTTTATTTGGAGAACGTACGTTGTCCCTGCCGAGTACCTTGGAAATGATCGCGTCGCTCGACGCAGAGTTGGTGGACTTGCTTGGCGAGCGGATGCGGCTCGCGGCAACGCTGGCGAACGCGCGCATGCCGGAGGAGGTTGAGCAAGCGGTGCAACGGATGCGTACCCTGGCGACGATCTACCATGCGCCGCCCGATCTGGTGGAACGGGTTGCTCGCCTGATATTTGCGGTAGAGGGGTCCAGCGAGACATAAGGGGCGCACTGCGGGGCGCAATGCGCTAAGTCATTGATTGATAAAATGGTGGGTGGCCTGCAAAGCCGTGCTTTCCGGCTCGATTCCGATCGTGGCTCAGATCGTTAAGTACCAAGCGCTGCCTTAACCGGTAGCGCTTTTGCGTTTTGGTGAGTCGAGCAGCGGCACTCGCCCAAAAAGGGCGACGTCCCCCGAGTATCCTCTGCTCCAAAGGGGGCAAGCCTGTCTGGCAACACGAACTCGTCCTCCTGCTCCCTCTTGTCGCCCATCGACTGCCCGGCAAATCCCGTCTCGCTCGTTCCAATTTCACCCCGCGCTGCACGCCCCGCATGGCCGCACTGTCGGCAGGGCTCCCACGGTACCTTCAAGCGCCGCCCGTTCGCAGCTTCTTCTTTGTCGCCTATCTTTCGCCATTTTTATGACTTTTCCTAATATCGTCGCCTATTTTCGTTTTTCCGGCATTTTTGCTTCAGCAAGTGCCGCCGGATGCCGTAAAGGCGGTAGTAAGAGCCGTTCAAAAGACAGCTCCCGGATCTGAAGACTTTGCAAGCGCGCTTCGAAAGTAGATTTGTCTGGTCCTATGAGTGGTTTGGCGCGGCAGGAACCGCGCACGCTACCCATGGGCACAATTTCAACGTCTTTCTTTCCAGGAATCGGCGCCCGCTCTGTGGCGCGCGCCGACTATGTGCCATGAATATCACTCAACGCCTGCTGGCCACCCTGTTGCTGGCCTTGTTCGCCATACTTGCCCTTGGTATCGGTGGCATCTGGCAACTCCGCGCATCGCAGGACCGCTTTTCTTACCGCAACGACAACACGTTGGTCAGCGTACGCACGCTGGATGACCTCTGGGCCAATGTCAACGGCATGCGCGTGTCGCTTTACGCCTATGCCTTGTCGGACGAGGCGAGCGGGCGCGCGGAAGCCGTGGCGGCTTTGGCGAAGGCTGACCAGTCTTTCGATACGATTGCTGCCGCTTATGAACGCAACGACATCTCCGATGAGAAGGACCGGGCGCTGCTGGAAGCCGACCGGGCCGCGGTGAAGCGGTACCGCGTGGAGCGGGAGCGTTTCCTGGAGAAATCTGCGGCGGGCGATGCCAAGACGGCGCGGGGCATGCTGCTGGGTGGCTCGCTCTTCAAGGCCGCGACAGCGTTGGGCACGGCCATCAATGAACACGTTGCCTACAACGCCGCCTTGGGCGAGCAGGTGGTCGAGCGCAACCGCAAGGCGTACGACCTGGCGCTGACGGTGTTCTGCGCGATTATCGCGGCCGCCTTCGTGGTCACCGGCGCGATGGGCTTTTCGCTCTATCGCCGAATCCACGGCAGCCTTGCGGAGGTCGAGCAAACCTTGCACTACGTCAGCGAATCGCTGGACCTCGGCCGGCGCGTGCCGGTGCGGCACGAGGATGAGATCGGGCGGACGGCGATTGCCTTCAATCAATTGATGGGGCGCGTCGCCTCGGCGCTGGCGGAGGTGCGCATGTCGACCGATTCGGTAAGCACGGCGGCCCATCAGATCGCCGCCGGCAATGCGGACCTTTCCTCGTGCACGGAACAGCAGGCGGCATCGCTGGAACAGTCCGCAGCGAGCATGGAGGAGCTGGCGACGACCGTGCGGCAGAATGCCGACAATGCGCGTCAGGCCAGCGGCCTGGCAGACAATGCAGCCGACGTGGCGGTGCACGGCAGCACGGCGGTGCAGCAGATGGTGGATACCATGGGTGCGATCAGCACGAGTTCCACCCGCATCGCCGAAATTACCTCGCTGATCGAAGGCATTGCCTTCTAGACCAATATCCTGGCGCTCAATGCTGCCGTGGAAGCGGCACGCGCCGGCGAACAGGGACGCGGCTTCGCGGTGGTGGCTGGCGAGGTGCGGAGCCTGGCGCAGCGTTCATCCAGCGCGGCCAAGGAGATCAAGGACCTGATCGATATGGCGGTCAATACGGTATGCACCGGCTCGGCGCAGGCGGAGGATGCCGGGCGAACCATGAATGAGATCCGCCTGGCGGTGAAAAAGGTGTCGGACATCATCGGCGAGATTGCCACTGCTTCCAGGGAACAGAGCACGGGGATCGAGCAGGTCAACCAGGCTGTCGGACAGATGGATCAGGTGACGCAGCAGAATGCCGCCCTGGTGGAGCAGGCAGCCGCTGCTGCGCAGTCGCTGGACGAGCAGGCCCACAAGTTGCGCGATACGGTGGCGACGTTCCGGCTGGCCACGATTTAGTGAAAGACGGGCTCGGTGGCGGCGGGTGCGATATCCGGCCGGTCTCCGGGCCTGTCCCGCGGTGCTGTTGTCTTCCTACCCGGTTGTCACCACTGCGGTGCGCTCCCTCAATACGCATCTGTTCGGTGCCGTGCGCGCAAGCCGGAACATGAAAGGGCTACATCCACTCCGGTTCCACGTTTTGCCGCAGTGATGATCGTGTTACATTCCATATTGTAGTCTTCGCGGGGCGTTCAGGGCATATCCGGCCTGAACTGTGCGCCATTGTCCGGATGGATCACTGCCGCGCGATTGCCCCCGGGCTCTGTAAGACTCCCGTTCCCGTTTTCCCTCAATCAGCGCGGTACCTCCTGGCCACTGCGCGGCGCTCGACGCCGCAAGCAAGGCAAGGGGCTGCTTTGTGGTCCCCGCCAGGTGCTTGCGGGGGAGGGCGGGCGAGGTCATCCAGTCAACGCCACCATGGCCACCTACGAGGAACCCAGAACGCATGCATCACGCTACCCCGCTCATCAGCACCATCGTCGGCGGCCTCGTCCTGGCGTTTATACTTGGCGCGCTGGCCAACCGGCTCAAGCTGCCACCGCTGATCGGCTACCTGTGCGCGGGGATCGTGGTTGGACCGCATACGCCGGGCTATACCGCTGACCAGGCGCTGGCTCCCCAGTTGGCGGAGCTAGGGGTGATCCTGCTGATGTTCGGAGTTGGGCTGCATTTTTCCCTCAAGGACCTGATGGCGGTAAAGAAGATCGCCATTCCTGGCGCTGTGGTGCAGATCGCCATCGCCACCATGCTCGGCATGTGCGCGGCCTGGGGCTTTGGGTGGGAGTGGGGGCCCGGCCTGGTCTTTGGGCTGGCGCTTTCGGTGGCGAGCACCGTGGTGCTGCTCAAGGCGCTGCAGGAGCGCGAACTGGTTGAGTCGCCGCAGGGCCGGATCGCGGTCGGGTGGCTGATCGTGGAAGACCTGGCCATGGTGCTGACACTGGTTCTGCTGCCGGCACTCGCCGGCTTGCTGATGCCGTCTGGCGATGTGGCGGGCACAGATGCCGCGGCGCCAGGCTCTGGCGAGATCTTGTTCACCGTGTTTGCCACCCTGGGCAAGGTGGCCGCCTTCGTCGCCGTCATGCTGGTGATCGGCCGACGCTTTATTCCGTGGATGCTGGAGCGCATCGTCTGGACCGGCAGCCGTGAGTTGTTCCGGCTCGCGGTGCTGGCTACCGCGCTTGGCGTGGCCTTCGGCGCCTATTCGCTGTTCGGCGTGTCGTTCGCGCTTGGGGCATTCTTTGCCGGCATGGTGCTGGCGGAGTCCGAGTTCAGCCATCGCGCGGCCGAGGAGTCGCTGCCGCTGCGCGATGCGTTCTCGGTGCTGTTCTTCGTTTCGGTCGGGATGTTGTTCAACCCCATGGTGCTGATCACCGATCCCTGGGGCGTGCTGGCCACGCTGTTTATCATCGTGGTGGGTAAATCGCTCGCCGCGCTTTGCATCGTGCGGGTGTTCGGGCATTCCACCCGTACCGGCATGACCATCGCGGTCAGCCTGGCTCAGATCGGCGAGTTCTCCTTTATCCTTGCCGGCCTTGGCGTCTACCTGAAGATCCTGCCCGAGCGCGGGCAGGCACTCATCCTGGCTGGCGCGCTGCTGTCCATCGTGCTCAATCCGCTGTTGTTCCACCTGCTCGACCGCTACAACGCCAGGCAAGCGGACGAGGGCGATCCGCAGCCGGCCTGAGCGCAGGAGCGCGGCCGTTCAGTGGCCGCCGGCAGCGTCGCGGCGGAGATACTCGGTGAAGGCCAGCAGGCCCTGCGTCGGGTATTTGTCCTGGTGGACCACCAGATGCAACGGTCTCACTACCTCGGGCAAGCCTTCGCGCAGTGCTACCAGGGTACCCCGCTGCAATTCGTCTTCCACGACTTGTAGTGACAGGCAGCTCACACCATAGCCGCTCATCACGGCACGTTTGATGGCCTCGGAATTGCCCAGTTCCAGGGCAAAACGTAGTTCGCCCAAGAGGGGGGCCAGGCGTTGCTCGATGATCTCGCGTGTCCCCGAGCCGGGTTCGCGCACAATCCAGTCCGCATCGCGCAAGGCTTCAAGGTCGCCCTGCCTGCTTGCCAGCGGGTGTGCGGGACTGACCACTACCACCATCACATCGTCGCGCCAATGGGCGCTGCGCAGGTCGCGCTCGTGGCAGGTGCCTTCGATCAGCCCGATATCCGCTTCGAATTGGAGCAGCGCCTGCAGCACTTCGCGGGTGTTGCCGATACGCATGTCGAGCGCGCAAGGCCCGCTCTGCGCGTGGCGAAAGCCCGCGAGCAAGCCGGGCAGGATATAGCTGCCGATGGTATTGCTGGCGGCAATGCGCAGTTGGACGCCGGGCTGGACGGTGAAGCGCTCGAGTTCATGGGCCTGATCCAGCAGCGAAAGCGCACGCGGGAAAAACAGGCGTCCGGTCTCATTGATGCTGAGGCGGCGCGCAACCCGGTCAAACAATGCGCCGCCCAGCGCGCTCTCCAGATCTGCCAGTGCCGCGCTCACGGCGGATTGAGACATCGCCAGCGCGTCGGCCGCCGCGACAGTGCTGCCGTGCTGCGCAACCGCAACGAAGACGGAGAGCTGGCGCAGGGTCAGGCGGAGAGGGCGCTGGTTCATATCTGAAATTCAGGTAACGTATAACGATATTACCTGTTTTACAGGTTTTCGCCAGCTAAGTAGGCTTGGGACATGCTCAATTTGCGCCCCGAAGCCCTCCGGCTGCAGGGGTAAGGGATCCCGCCATGTCCACCACCTCTTCGACCGCAGTTGCCAGTCTCGGCGCCCAGCCGCCATCATGGCCGACAAGGATCCTGACCCTGGTGCCGTTGGGTTTCATCGCCTGGCTGGCCATGGTCTTCTCGGCCCACCCGGCCTTCTCGCACCTCGGCTTGAGCGCGCTGACGCTAGCCATGTTTGCCGGCATGGTGGCCGGCAATACCTTGCCGCAGCGCTGGCTGACCCCGCTGGGGCCCGGCATGCAACTGGCGCGACAGCAGTTGCTGCGGCTCGGCGTGGCGCTGTACGGCCTGCGGCTGACCTTCGGCGCCATTGCCGACCTTGGCCTTGCCGGCGTGCTGGTACCTTTGGCCATGCTGGTGTCGACCATGCTGTTGGGCGTCTGGATCGGTTCCTCGCTGCTTGGACTGACCCGCCGGGAAGCGATCCTCGTCAGCGCGGGCAGCGCGGTCTGTGGAGCCGCTGCGGCCATCGCGGTCGCGTCGGTCGTACGCACCGACGACCGTCAGACGGCTGTCGCCGTGGCCACCGTGGTGTTGTTTGGCACGGCGGGCATGCTGCTGTATCCCTATCTGTTTGAACTGGCCACGCAGCACTGGCACCTGGCAATCAGTGAGCGCACGTTCGGTATCTATACCGGCGCCACCCTGCACGAGGTGGCTCAGGTAATCGCGTCGGGCAAGATGGTCAGCGATGCCACTGCGGACGCCGCGGTAGTCACGAAGATGGTGCGCGTACTGGCGCTGGGGCCGTTGCTGCTGGTGCTCGCACTGTGGCCGAAGGGTGCCACCGGGGCCGAGGGTGCAAGGGCGGCCGGCGCGCGGCCTTGGGGCGCGATCCTGAAGGCCGTGCCGTGGTTCGCCGTGGGCTTCGTGGCGGTCATGGCGGTGCATTCCGCCGGCCTTGTGCCCGAGGACTGGAAGCCCACCCTGCTGGCGTTCGATAACTGGCTGCTCGCTTGCGCGATGCTGGCGATTGGCCTGCACACCCGCATCGGCACCTTGCTGCGCGCCGGACGCAAGCCCCTGGTGCTGGCTGGCCTGCTGTTTGTATTCCTGGTGGTGGGGGGTGCGCTGCTGTGCGCTGCGGTGGCCTGATCGGGCTGATGCCGTCGCGGGCCGGATGCATTGGGCGGGGCTGGCGAGGTGGATGCTGGTGCGGCCGACGGGGGTCGAACCCGTAAGCCCGTAAAGGCGGCAGATTTTAAGTCTGCTGAGTCTACCAATTTCTCCACGGCCGCACGGCAAGCCCGGTATTGTGGTCGGTTGGGCGCGGTGATGCAAGCTCCGCGCGGGTGTTTGCCCGGATTGGCGTCAGGTGCTGAGGCGGAACGCGGCCAAGTGTCTGTTGTTACGCCTGGTAACAATGTAGCGCGCACGGTTTCACCTGGAATTTTCCAAGAACCTACAATACGGCTTATCAAATAACGACTTGCAAGAGGCAAGGATCATGAAACGTTGGTTGCTCGCAGGACTCGCTTTGCTTGGAGCGCTGGCATCGGGTGCGGCAATGGCTCACGTGAGCGTTGGCGTGGCGATCGGTGTGCCTGGCGTGGTCGTGGGTGGCCCGGCTTATTATCCGCCGCCTGCCTATGTCGCCGGGCCGCCCGTGGTCATGGCACCGGCGCCGGTCTATTACGGACCGCCCGCGGTCGTGGTGCGCCCCGCCCCCGTTTATTACGGTCCTGGCCCTGCCTACTACGGTCCGCGCTACTATGGCGGTGGCTATTATGGACGAGGCTACTATGGCCCACCGGGACATGGACATGGCCATCGCCACTGGCGATAAGCATGAATGACCTGCGCCACGCAGGTTGTTAAAAGGGGCCCTCCGGGGCCCTTTTGTATTTCGGGTGCAGCTTGGAAAGGCAAACTGGGAGCGGCTAGACGGCTAAGGTTCCATAGTCGGAAGTAGGGTCAAAAAATTTGAAGAGTCAGATCAAACCGTTGCTCATATCGTTATTAGGGTTTTCACCTATACTGCTGCTGTGACACCGTGATGAAAAGATTCCGCAAAGCTATCGCATCCGGTGCCCTTCCAGCCAGCACGATTCCCAAGAGGACCCGCCCATGAAAATCAAGAACACCCTGGTGGCGATTGCAGCACTGACCGCCCTCACCGCACTCTCCGCATCCGCTTTTGCCGCAGGCGTCAACAAGCGTGACCCGTACACCGATGGCGCCAAGATTGGCAAGGTCGATCCCTACACCGATGGCGCCAAGATTGGCAAGGTCGATCCCTACACCGATGGCGCCAAGATGGGCAAGGTCGATCCCTTTACCGACGGCGCTCGCAAGGTGGATCCGTTCACCGACGGCGCCAAGGTTGGCGATCGCCGCGACCAGTTCAGCGACGGAGCCTGAGTTTGCAGGATGCAAGTCCGTGGCACTCGAGGGCCGCGGCAGTCCGCACACGGCAACCGTAGAAAAGCAAAAGGCCCGCCAGGCGCGGGTCTTTTGCTTTTTGCGGGCCTGGCGCGGACCGCCGGGCCATGGTCATGCCAAGGGCCGTGGCGCTATACTTCCGGCTCATTGAAACGATATTCGAGGAGAGTGGTATGCAGCAAAAAACCGTGCTGACGGCAGATGATGTGAAGAAGGTGCTGGCCGCAGCCGAGCTCGAGGCCAAGAATCACCACTGGGCGGTGTCGATCGCCATCGTGGACGACGGCGGCCACCTGCTGGCGCTGCAACGCCTGGATGGCGCTGCGCCGATTTCGAGCTATATCGCTACCGAGAAGGCACGCACGTCGTCGCTGGGCCGTCGCGAGTCGAAGGTCTACGAAGACATGATCAACAACGGCCGTCACTCGTTCATGACCGCGCCTGTGATGCAAGGCATGCTGGAGGGTGGTGTGCCTATCGTGGTCAATGACCAGGTCGTGGGTGCGGTTGGCGTGTCGGGCGTGAAGTCGACCGAAGACGCACAGATCGCGCGCGCGGGCATCGCTGCCCTGGGCGTCTGAGACTCGCCTGCGAGCCAGAGCAGAGCATAGTGCCGACAGTGAGCCAGGCTCACTGTCGCGGCATCCACCTCTCGTTGTGGACGAATGTCCTTGTCTTGCCCGATGCTGAAGCCTGTCGACGGGTTTCGCTGCCAGGCCGCCGGTTCCGGTAGCCAGACTCCCCCTCATCGCATCATTCCATCGTCACATCGCCTACCTGCGGCATGGCCGTTGCCAGGGCGGCTGGGAGCGCATGCGCACGGCGCGCCGCCGTGGGACTACTTGGTCAGAATCAACTTGCCGTAACGGGTGATGCGCAGCGTGTAGACCTCGCCGTTATGCAGGATGGGCAGCAGGTTGTTACCGCGCATCAGCGTCTCCAGTGGCACCGCATCGCCCGCCGGCGCCGCGGAGAGGCTATCGCGCACCAGGGCTTCGAGCCGCGCGGGCAGGCCGGCTACGGCAGATTTCATCGATTCGATCGCTGCGCTGGCCGGGTTCTCGCGGCGCGCTTGTGCAGGCTTGCTGGGGGTGACTTCAACCCGGCGCAAGGAAAGGCGGCGGCGGGTGACTTCATGCGGTTGCGACAGCGGCAGGGTCAGGGTGCTCATCGGTGGGCTCCGGTCCGGTGGTCCGTGGTGTCAACGCGGGACTGCGTATTGCCACGACCGGGTTCAAGGTCGCCTAATATTAAATGAGAATTGTTATCATTACAACAGGGATTTTTGATCGCGGGTGGCTTAGGCTCGGCCTGTATTTTGGCGCCGCTACAAGTTGCGTAGGGCGCGTTTTCCAGGCAAACAAAAAGGGCGCTCCATGGAGTGCCCTTTTTGTGCCCGTTGCACGGCCGCTACAGCGGATGCGGTGCGTTCAAGCTGTCACTGCTTGGGTTCGGTGATGAACCCGATCTTGCCGAGTCCGCCGTGCTGCGCGGCGGCCATGACTTCCGCCACGCGCTCATAGCGCACATCGCGATCGGCGCGCAGGTGCAGCTCCGGCTGCGGCTGCTGCTGCGCGGCCTGGGCGATGTTGGCCTCAAGCGTCGGCTCGTCTACTTCCGCCTGGTTCCAGAAGACCTTGCCATTGGCATCGATCGACAGGTTGATGTTCTGCGGCTTGGGATCGTTGGGCGTGTTGGTCGCCCGCGGGAGATCGATCTTGACCGCGTGGTTGATCACGGGAATGGTGATGATGAAGATGATCAGCAACACCAGCATGACGTCGACCAGCGGCGTCATGTTGATTTCGCTCATTACCTCATCATCGTCCGAATCGAGGGTGCCGAATGCCATGATGACTTCCTTGTTGCCTTGCTACGGCCTTACTGGTTCTTGACTGCGAGGCGCACGCTATTGTCGTCGGGGCGGGCGCTGGTCGGACGCACACGGGCACCGGTGACGAAGTAGGCGTGCAGGTCGTGGGCAAAGCGATTGAGCTTCGAGATCACGCCCTTGTTGCCGCGGGTCAGTGCGTTGTAGCCGAGCACGGCGGGGATCGCGACGGCCAGGCCGAAGGCGGTCATGATCAGTGCTTCGCCTACCGGGCCTGCCACCTTGTCGATGGTCGGCACGCCGGAGGCGCCGATGTTGATCAGCGCATGATAGATGCCCCACACGGTGCCGAACAGGCCAACGAAGGGGGCCGTGGAACCGACCGAAGCCAGCACCGCCAGGCCCGATTGCATGCGCGCGATGGCGTCGTCGATGGCGCTCTTGAGCGAGCGGGTGATCCAGTCCGAGATGTCCATCACGTCGTGCAGCTGGGGCTGGCTGGCGCGGTGGTGCTGCGCGGCTTCCTTGCCGGTCATGGCGAGCGAGCGGAACGGGTTGGCGTCGCTGCTGCCGAGCGTTTCGAGGGCGTGATCGAAATCGTCGGAGTGCCAGAATTGCTTTTCGGCGCCGTGCGCCATTTTCTTCAGCCGGAGGAGATCCCACGCCTTCGTGAGAATCACGATCCACGAAGCCAGCGACATGATGAGCAGAATGATGGCGGTGGCACGCATGACGAAATCGCCTTGCGTCCAGATGTGGGAGAGTCCGAGGTCCTGCATGTTGGTTCCTGGTGAGGTCGGTATTGAAATCAGTTGAGTTCGAACCCGATCGGCTGCTGGGCGGTAACCGCCACGGCACGACCGTTGTCCAGATATGGCTTGCAGCGCATGCGTTGCACCGCGTCCACGGCAGCCTGGTCCAGGCGGGAAGATCCGCTTGAGCTCACGACGGCAGTCTTGACCACCTTGCCGGTCTCGTCTGTGGTCAGACGAACCACGGCCTTGCCGGTTTCACCCATGCGGCGCGATTGCGACGGATAGGTGGGTTGCGGCGGGCTGCACTGGATTTCGCCGATGCCAACCGCGCGTGGCGCCGCCGATACGGGTGCGGGAGGCTCGGCGGCGGGCGCCGGAGGTGCCGGGGGAGCAGGCGGCGCGGGCGGCGCTTCCACGGCATTGGGCGTCGGCGGCAGCGAAGCCACCGGCGTCGGCGTGGGCCGCGGTTGCGGCGGGGTGGGCTTGGGCGTGGTGACCTTCACTTGCTTGGGTGGGGTCTCCGGCTTGGCCTTGGGTGTTTCGACGGCAGGTTTCTGAGGCGGCTCGAGCGGGATGATGCGGGCGACGATTTCCGGAGAGATCACGGCCTCCGTGATTTTACGCCCCAGCCCGCTCTGGATCAGGTAAAGCAGGCCGGCGTGGAACAGCAGGACGGCGAGCGTGATCTTGAAAAAACGTTGATCGAACATGAGAAAACAGCAGATGTCGGCGAAATGGCGCGGCGCCGGCTTTATTAGCGATAGGGCCTATTTGCGATAGAACAGGATCAGCGAGATGCCACAACCGACCAGCAAGCTAAGCAGCAATTCCATGATAAACGCTCCTTCAACAGTGATGCCGGTGGGAGCGCCGCTCTTGAGGCAGCGTGTCAGGGGGCTAGTATAAACGATAATGATTCTTATTTGGTAGCGTTTTGTGCATTGCATCCTTGCGCTGCCGCGCAGTCGTCTTTATACGCCGATTTGGCCGTGTCTTGCCGGCCCCGCGACAAAATGCGTGTTCTCGCACGGCACAGGGTTGCCGGCAATGCCCGATCTGCCACAAAGCGCGCTAGCATAGGAAAAGAAGAGCAATTCGCCGCGCCGGTGACGGCGCTCCCCCGTGCGAGAGGACCAGGCCATGGACTTCACCCGTTTCGCCGAAGACGACCGCTCGACACTCCTGCGCGCCGCTGCCGGCGCGCCGTGCACTTCCGCGCTTGACTGGATGTGCGCCCAGTTCGCCTTGCGTGTCGTGTGCTCGCTGGGACCAAGATTCAACCTGCGCAGCAATATCAACGACATCCTGACTGTCAGCGCCCAGGAGATGGTGTGGCCTTATGGCGTGGTGCTGCGCGTGCAGCGCTTCCTCGCCGCGCGCTGCGCCGACATGCCTGCCTGGAAGGGCGCCGCGCGCCTGACGCCGGAAGAGTTCCTGGAGCGGCACGGACAATGGAACAGCGCCTTTGATGAAAGCGCGCTGTTTTATTACCTGGACGAGTACGTCAAGCACCACGCCAAGGATATGTTTGCCGTTTTCGACGCGTCGGCGGCGGCCCTGGCCGCGCGGCTGGACGGCGAGCGCGTGCTGCTGGTACGCAATATCGACATGCTCAGCCATGTGCTGGATTTGCCCGAGCACGAGCGCAAGCTGCTGCTCTACGCCGCGCTGGCCAAATACAAGCGCGACCTGCGCGCGGTGATGGTGGATTGCAAGGTGGCGCACAGCCAGGAGGCTTTCCAGATCCTGGCAGGACTGACCGGTGCCAGCCCCGCTGCGGTGGCCGCTTCGCTGCGGCCCGGTTCGCGCCTGGAGACGCTCAACCTGATCGAGCAGCCACTGCCCGAGAACAGTGTGACCGATCTCGGGGACCTCATGCGTTTGTCGGATCGCTTGTTGCACGTGCTGCTCGGCAATTACGCCAATGAAGCCGAGATGATGGCGGTGTTTACGCGTCCGGCCGCCGCGCCCACGCTCGGCACCGGCGACTATCCGCACGTCGAGACCGATGCGCGCTACCTTTCCGCCTTGCTCGCGAACGCCACGCGGCAGCACGCCTGCGGCGTGAACGTGCTGATCTACGGCCCGCCCGGCACCGGCAAGACCGAGTTCGCGCGGCTGCTCGCGCGCGAGGCAGGGTGCGAGCTGTATGAAGTGGACTGCCTGGACCGTGACGGCAACAGCCTGTCGGGCAAGGACCGCTATCGCTCGCTGCAGGTGTCTCAGGCATTCCTGCGCGGCCGTCCGCGCACGGCACTGCTGTTCGACGAAGTCGAGGATGTGTTCCCGGGCAGCGCGCGCGAGCTGACCAGTTTGTTCGGGCAGGAGGACACGCGTGGCTCCGTGAACGGCAAGGCATGGGTCAACCAGACCCTGGAGCAGAATCCGGTGCCGGTGATCTGGATCTCCAACTCGATTCGCCAGATCGATCCGGCCTACCTGCGCCGCTTCCAGTTTCATCTGGAGCTGAAGATCCCGCCGCCGCTGGTGCGCGAGAACATCATCCGCAAGCACCTCGGCACGCTGGACGTGAGCGATGCCTTTATCGCTTCGCTGGCGGCGCGCAAGACCCTGACTCCGGCACAGGTGCAGTCGGCGGCGCGCTTCGTGCAACTGGCGGGGCCCGGCGTGGCCGAACCGGTTGAGGCGCTGATCCTGCGGCAACTGGACCACGCCGACCGCGCCATGGGTTTGCGCCCGGAAGTGGAAGGGCGCCCGGTGGTGACGCACTATCGCCTGGATTACCTCAACCTGGAAACGCGCTACGAAGTCGGCAAGATCGTGCAGGCGCTCAAGGCCCGACAGCGCGGCACGCTGTGCTTCTACGGACCGCCGGGCACGGGCAAGACCGCGCTTGCGGAGCATATCGCGGCCGCGCTTGAACAGCCGCTGATGATCCGGCGCGCCTCCGACCTGATGAGCAAGTACGTGGGGGAAACCGAGCAGCAGATCGCCGCGATGTTTGCTCGTGCCGAGGAGGACGGCGCGGTGCTGCTGCTGGACGAGGCCGACAGCTTCATGCAAAGCCGGCAAAACGCGGTGCGCAACTACGAGGTGTCCGAGGTCAACGAGATGCTGCAGGGCATGGAGCGCTTCAACGGCATCTTCGTCTGCACGACCAACCTGTTCGAGCGCATCGACGAGGCGGCGCTGCGGCGTTTCTCGTTCAAGATCCGCTTCCTGCCGCTCAAGGCGGACCAGCGTACCGCGATGTTCATCGAGGAGGCGCTCGATACCGATGCCGACCGCCTGGACCCGGCCATGCGCGCGGAGCTTGCGAAGATGGATTGCCTGACGCCGGGCGACTTTGCCACGGTAAAGCGTCAGTGCGTGTTGCTCGGGGAAACGTTGACCCCCGATGAATTCCTGGCGCAGTTGCGCCAGGAACATGCGGTCAAGCCCGATGTGCGGCAGCGCCGGCCGCTGGGTTTCCTGCAGTAGCCGGATGCGATAGCACGGGCCTCAGTCGACTGCGGGCGCGGGCTCGATCACCAGCGTTTCCGCCTGCGTGTCCACATGCAGCAGCGCCGTTGCCATGGCGCGCAGGTGGGCGGCGTCCTTGGTGGAGGTATAGCGGTCGACGGGCACGGCACTGGCATCCGCGGTCATGCCGTGCTCGGCCAGCTTGCGGCGCAGTTGCCGTGCGATGGCGTCGCCGGTATCGACCAGCGTCAGGCGGTCTCCCACCAGCTCGCGCACGGTGTCGGACAGGAAGGGGTAGTGGGTGCAGCCGAGCACCAGCGTGTCGGCGCCGGCCTCGAGCATGGGCGACAGGTAGGCGGTCAGTTTCTCGCGCACGGCCGGCCCGTCCACGTTGCCTTGCTCGATCAGCGGCACCAGCCCGACACCGGCCTCGCAGAGGAATCGGCTCTCGCCTTCCAGTGAGGCGAGCAGGCGGCCGAACTTCGCGCTTTTCAAGGTGTTGCCCGTGGCCAGCACGCCAACGACTTTACTGCGGCTCGCGGCGGCAGCCGGTTTCAGGCCGGGTTCGACGCCGATGATGGGCAGCGTCAGCCGTTCGCGCAGCGTGTGGATCGCGTGCATGGTGGCGGTGTTGCAGGCGATCACCAGCGCTTTGCAGCCCTGCGCAACCAGCCATTCGCAAACCTGCAGCGTGCGCGCTTCGACAAAACGCTCGGGCTTTTCGCCATAGGGCGCGTACTTCGAGTCGGCCACGTAGATCAGCGATTCATGCGGCAGCAGGGCGCGGATCTCGCGCAATACCGACAGGCCGCCGAGGCCGGAATCGAAAATGCCGATGGGTGCGTTGTTCACGGGAAGGGAAGAAGGCAAATCAGGCAATCAAGAAGTTAGGTAGCAAAAAGCCGGGTCGGATGACCCGGCTTTCGCTGACAGCATGACTGTCACGGCGAGGCTTGAATGACAACGCCGTATTTACAGCGCCGCCACCGGGATCTTGCCGATCTTGGCCTGCCATTCGGCGGGACCGGTCTTGTGCACCGAAGTACCTTCGCTGTCCACGGCCACCGTCACGGGCATGTCCTTGACGTCGAACTCGTAGATGGCTTCCATGCCGAGGTCTTCGAAGCCGACCACCTTGGCCTCCTTGATGGCCTTTGCCACCAGGTAGGCAGCGCCACCGACCGCCATCAGGTAGGCCGACTTGTGCTTCTTGATGGCCTCGATCGCCACCGGGCCGCGCTCGGCCTTGCCGATCATCGAGATCAGGCCGGTTTCGGCCAGCATCATCTCAGTGAACTTGTCCATGCGGGTAGCGGTGGTGGGACCTGCCGGGCCGACCGCTTCGTCGCGCACCGGGTCGACCGGACCCACGTAATAGATCACGCGGTTCTTGAAATCCACCGGCAGCTTCTCGCCCTTGGCCAGCATGTCGGCGATGCGCTTGTGGGCAGCGTCGCGGCCGGTCAGCATCTTGCCGTTGAGCAGCAGGGTCTGGCCCGGCTTCCACGAGGCGACTTCTTCCGGCGTCAGCGTGTTCAGGTCGACGCGCTTGGAGGTTTCGGTGTTCGGTGCCCACTCGACCTTCGGCCAGGCCGACAGGTCAGGCGCTTCGAGCTTGGCCGGGCCGCTGCCGTCCAGCGTGAAGTGCACGTGGCGGGTAGCCGCGCAGTTCGGGATCATCGCCACCGGCTTGGAAGCCGCGTGGGTCGGGTAGCCCATGATCTTGACGTCCAGCACGGTGGCCAGGCCGCCCAGGCCTTGTGCGCCGATGCCCAGCGCATTGACCTTCTCGTACAGCTCGACGCGCAGCTCCTCGATCCAGTCCTGCGGGCCGCGGGCGATCACGTCCTGGATGTCGATCGGGTCCATCAGCGATTCCTTGGCCATGACCATGGCCTTCTCGGCGGTGCCACCGATGCCGATGCCCAGCATGCCCGGCGGGCACCAGCCGGCGCCCATGGTCGGCACGGTCTTGAGCACCCAGTCGACGATGGAGTCGGACGGGTTGAGCATGACGAACTTCGACTTGTTCTCCGAGCCGCCGCCCTTGGCCGCCACCTGGATGTCCACCGTGTTGCCCGGCACCACTTCATAGTGGATCACGGCGGGGGTGTTGTCCTTGGTGTTCTTGCGGCCGCCTTCGGGCGGATTGACGATGGAGGCGCGCAGCACGTTGTCCGGGTTGGTGTAGCCGCGGCGCACGCCTTCATTGATCATGTCCGACAGCCCCATGGTGGCGCCGTCCCAGCGCACATCCATGCCCACCTTGACGAAGATCGTCACGATGCCGGTGTCCTGGCAGATCGGGCGCTTGCCTTCGGCGCACATGCGGCTGTTGGTCAGGATCTGCGCGATCGCATCCTTGGCCGCGGGACTCTGCTCCAGCTCATAGGCGCGGCCCAGGCTGGTGATGTAGTCCATCGGGTGGTAGTAGCTGATGTATTGCAGGGAGTCGGCGACGCTCTGGATGAGGTCTTCTTGTCTGATGACAGTCATTTTATGGGGAGGACAGTCGAGGGGAAATTCAACCCGGAATCATACACCGAGGAGGGAGCCCGCGCCGGGGCTGCATGCGCGTGTCGACATTGTCTCGGGTGATGCCGGGCGCACGCCGTGCGGCGGAGGCGGCACCCTGCGAGGCTGGTCTCAGTGCCGCGCCTCGTCCCGGTCCGCGCGCCAGGCCCGGCGGGCCAGCGGCCCAGGCCAGCTTGCCAGCGCGATGCCGGCCAGCACGCAGCCAAGCGCCACGCCGTGCGGCCAGCCCGGCTTTTCCCCAAGGAAGACGATGCCGTAGGTGGCGGCCGCGATCGGCAGCACCGCGGTGAACACGCCGGCCAGTTGCGCAGGCACGTGGCGCACGCCTTTCATCCACAGCCAGAACGAGAAGATGCTGGCCGACAGCGCATACCACAGCAACATCAGCCAGATGGTCGTCGGGACCGATGCCATATCGAAACTCAGCAGCGGCACCAGCCCCAGCGGCAGCATCAGCAGCCCGCCGATCAGGTGCGTATAGGCGCAGATCTCGATGGCGGCCAGGGTTTGCGCGAGGCGCCGCGAGAGGATCACGTAAATCGACTCACAGATCACCGCGCCCATGATCATCAGGTTGCCGACCAGGGCGTTCTCGCCGCCGCTGCCGCCACCGTGATCCGTGCCCCGCGCCACGTTCAATACCGCGATGCCCGCCACCGCAAGCAGCACAGAGAGCACCGTACGCCGCGACAGCCGCTCGCGCAGGATCAGCCAGGAGAGCAGGGCCACCGTGGCCGGGATGGTGCTGGTGATCACGCCGGCGGCCATGGCGCTGGTCAGGCGCACGCCGCCCAGCATCAGCAGCGTGAAGAGGAACGTCCCGAAGAAGGCTTGCAGGAAGAGGTTGAGCCACTCGCCGCGCGACACTGCGCGCATGCGCGACGGACGGTACCAGGGCGCCAGGCAGACAATGGCGATGGCGAAGCGCAGCAGCGCGAACAGCAGGATCGGCACATAAGCCACGATGGCCTTGCCCAAACCGACATTGCTGCCGACAAGGGCCATGGCGGCAATCAGGAAGAGGGCGTGGATGGGCACGAGGTTTGGGGTGGAACTGCGCTTCTACGGTGATTTGGGGTGCGCCGCCCGATGGATCGCGATGGCGCGCATGGGAGGGGGCGATCCGGTGGCCGTGCACATGGCGATGCGAGGCGCATCCCTGCAAGCGGTATCCGCAATGCCGCAGCGACATGTTCGGAATAGGGCTCGCGGCATTATAGCTGTGCTAGCCTAATGGACAGGGCTGCACATCCTTGCCCGCAGGTCTTGTCGCGTACCGCGCCGGAATGCCCGGCGGCGATCCATGTTGCGCTGCAGCAGGCGGCACATCGGTGCGGACAGGCGCGCGGGCCGCTTTTGCAGCGTCAGGTTTAAGTAAGCCGTCGAGCGTAACTTGCAGCCAGGCTGCCACGCTATATCAGGAGACAAACAAATGTCCGCCATCGAGTCGGTGATGCAGGAGCATCGCATTTTCAATCCCCCCGAATCCTTCGCCAAGCAAGCCGCGATCCCCAGCATGGAGGCTTACCAGGCGCTATGCGATGAAGCCGACCGCGACTACGAGGGGTTCTGGGCGCGCCACGCCCGCGAGCAACTGCACTGGACCAAGCCCTTCACCAAGGTGCTCGACGAGAGCAATGCGCCGTTCTACAAGTGGTTCGAGGACGGCGAGCTCAATGCCTCCTATAACTGCCTGGACCGCAACCTGCATAACGGCAATGCGGAGAAGGCGGCCATCGTCTTCGAGGCCGACGACGGCACCGTCAGCAAGGTGACGTACCGCGAGCTGCATGCCAAGGTCTGCCAGTTCGCCAACGGGCTGAAAGCGCTCGGCGTCAAGAAAGGCGACCGCGTCGTCATCTACATACCCATGTCCATCGAGGGCGTGGTGGCGATGCAGGCCTGCGCCCGCCTTGGGGCGACCCATTCCGTGGTGTTCGGCGGCTTCTCGGCCAAGTCGCTGCAGGAGCGGCTGGTCGACGTGGGCGCGGTGGCACTGATTACCGCCGACGAACAGATGCGCGGCGGCAAGGCGCTGCCGCTCAAGGCCATCGCCGACGAAGCACTGGCGCTGGGCGGCTGCGAAGCCGTGAAGAATGTGATCGTGTACCGCCGCACAGGTGGCAAGGTCAACTGGAACGAAGGCCGCGACCGCTGGATGGACGAAGTCGCAGCCGGCCAGCCGGAGACCTGCGAAGCGGAACCCGTCAGCGCCGAGCATCCGCTGTTCGTGCTCTATACGTCTGGCTCCACCGGTAAGCCCAAGGGCGTGCAGCACAGCACCGGCGGCTACCTGCTGTGGGCGCTGATGACGATGAAGTGGAGCTTCGACATCAAGCCCGACGACATGTTCTGGTGTACCGCCGATATCGGCTGGGTCACCGGGCACACCTATATTGCCTACGGTCCGTTGGCCGCCGGCGCTACCCAGGTGGTGTTCGAGGGCGTGCCCACCTATCCCAACGCCGGCCGCTTCTGGGAGATGATCGCGCGCCACAAGGTCAGCATCTTCTACACCGCGCCGACCGCGATCCGCTCGCTGATCAAGGCCGCCGAGGCCGACGAGAAGATCCATCCCAGGCAATACGATCTGTCCAGCCTGCGCCTGCTGGGCACGGTGGGCGAACCCATCAACCCCGAAGCCTGGATGTGGTACCACCGCAATATCGGCGGCGAGCGCTGCCCGATCGTCGATACCTTCTGGCAGACCGAGACCGGCGGCCACATGATCACGCCGCTGCCGGGCGCCACGCCGCTGGTGCCAGGTTCCTGCACCTTGCCGCTGCCCGGCATCATCGCGGCTATCGTCGATGAAACCGGGCAGGACGTGCCCAACGGCAGTGGCGGCATCCTGGTGGTCAAGCGCCCGTGGCCTTCGATGATCCGTACCATCTGGGGCGACCCGGAACGCTTCAAGAAGAGCTACTTCCCGGAAGAACTCGGGGGCAAGCTTTATCTCGCCGGCGACGGTTCGATCCGCGACAAGGACACCGGCTACTTCACCATCATGGGCCGCATCGACGACGTGCTCAATGTCTCGGGTCACCGCATGGGCACGATGGAGATCGAGTCCGCGCTGGTGTCCAACCCGATCGTGGCCGAAGCCGCGGTGGTTGGCCGTCCGGACGACATGACCGGCGAGGCCATCTGCGCCTTCGTGGTGCTCAAGCGTTCCCGTCCGAACGAGGAAGAGGCCAAGCAGATCGCCGCCGAGTTGCGCAACTGGGTGGGCAAGGAGATCGGCCCGATTGCCAAGCCCAAGGACATCCGCTTCGGCGATAACCTGCCCAAGACGCGCTCCGGCAAGATCATGCGGCGCCTGTTGCGCTCGCTCGCCAAGAACGAAGAAATCACCCAGGACACGTCCACCCTGGAAAACCCCGCCATCCTGGACCAGCTCAAGCAGGCACAATAACGGGCTTCCCGGCCAACCTGCCGGCGCGCCATGCGCGTGCCGGCAGGTTTCCTCCTCATCCACCCCGCCTGTTTAACCACTGCTCTCATGCCCGACGAACAGTCGCGCTTTCGCCGACGGCTGCTGCTGTACTACGGCTTGTTCACGATCGGCCTGTTTGTCTTTATCGGCATGATGGGCCTGCTGGAGCGCTCCAGCGGCGATGCGCTCTGGCTCGGTTACGTCTTCCTGTTCGTCACCATCGCCATCTATGCGTGCATCGGGCTGATCTGCCGCACCTCGGACCTCAATGAATACTATGTAGCCGGACGGCGCGTCCCCGCGCTGTTCAATGGCATGGCGATCGCCGCCGACTGGATGAGCGCGGCGTCCTTCATCGGCCTGGCCGGCATCCTGTTCGCGTCGGGCTACGAAGGCCTGGCCTATGTGATGGGCTGGACCGGCGGCTATTGCCTGGTTGCCTTCCTGCTTGCGCCCTATCTGCGCAAGTATGGCGGCTACACCATCCCCGACTTCCTGGCCGCGCGCTATGGCAACGGCAAGCCCGGCGGCAACATGCCGGTGCGCGCGATCGCCGTGATGGCGGCGTCGCTGTGTTCCTTCGTCTACCTGGTGGCGCAGATCCAGGGGGTAGGGCTGATCGTCACCCGCTTTATCGGCGTGGAGTTTGCCGTCGGTGTGTTCTTCGGCCTGGCCGGCATCCTGGTCTGCTCATTCCTCGGCGGCATGCGCGCGGTGACGTGGACCCAGGTCGCGCAATACATCATGCTGATCGTGGCCTTCCTGGTGACGGTCTCGATGATTGCCTGGAAGCATCATCACGAAGTGCTGCCGCAATTGAGCTACGGCACGCTGCTGCAGCAGATCGACACGCGCGAGCGCAGCATAGAGCGCGACCCGGCCGAGCAGGCCGTGCGCGAACACTATCGCCAGCAGGCCATCCAGATGCAGGAGCGCATCGCCAGGTTGCCGCAATCGTTCGACGACGAGCGCAACGCGTTGTCCGCGCGCCTGCAGGAACTGCGCTTGCGCAACGCGCCGCTGCGGGAGATCAAGACGGTCGAGCGCGAACGGATCGAATTTCCGCGCGATGTCGCCGCGGCCCATCAGCAATGGAACCAGCAGCGCGAGGAAGCCCTGGCGCGCAGCAAACCCTCCATCCCGTCGACCGAACCGTACCCGTCGCCCTCGGAAGAGGAGCGCAAGACCAAGCGGCTGAATTTCGTGTTGCTGGTGTTCTGCCTGATGCTCGGCACGGCCAGCCTGCCGCATATCCTTACCCGGCTCTACACCACGCCTTCAGTGAAGGAGTCTCGCAACTCGGTGGCCTGGGCGGTGTTTTTCATCGCGCTGCTCTACGTCTCCGCGCCGGCGCTCGCGGCGCTGGTCAAGTACGAATTCTTACAGCACCTGGTTGGCACGCCGTACGCGGAGTTGCCGCAGTGGGTGGTGCAGTGGCGCAAGGTCGACCCGCCCGTGTTCGGCATTCGCGATGTCAACGGCGACGGCATCGTGCAGTGGGCGGAGATCCTGATCCAGCCCGACATGATCGTGCTGGCCGCGCCGGAGATCGCCGGCTTGCCCTACGTGGTCTCGGGGCTGGTTGCCGCCGGCGCGCTGGCGGCGGCGCTGTCCACCGCGGACGGCCTGCTGCTCACCATTGCCAATGCGCTCTCGCACGATGTTTTCTATCACATGGTCGACCGCACCGCGAGCCACCAGCGCCGCGTCACCACTGCCAAGATCGTGCTGCTCGGGGTGGCGCTCTTTGCCTCCTACGTCACGTCGCTGCGGCCCGGCAATATCCTTTTCCTGGTCGGCGCGGCATTCTCGCTGGCGGCCTCCAGTTTCTTCCCGGTGCTGGTGCTGGCCATCTTCTGGCGCCGCACCACCGCCGCGGGCGCGGTTGCCGGGATGGTGGCGGGGCTGGGCGTGTCGATCTACTATATTTTCGTCAACTATCCGTTCTTTACCCGGATGACGGGCATCTTCGGCAACCGCTGGTTCGGCGTGGACCCGATCGCCTCCGGCGCATTCGGCGTGCCAGCCGGGTTTGCCGTGGCCATCCTGGTCAGCCTCCTGACACCACGCAACGCCCCGGTGATCGACCGGCTGGTGACGTACCTGCGACGTGGTTAGCCGGGCGGGTCACGAAACACTAGATTTTCCGGTTAACCCTCTGATATACTCGCGGACTTGCTGGAGAGATGGATGAGTGGTTTAAGTCGCACGCCTGGAAAGCGTGTATAGGTTAATAGCCTATCCGGGGTTCGAATCCCCGTCTCTCCGCCACCGATACTGTAGGGCTTTGCGGGTTAGCGGTTCTTAACCCGTGGGTCATGGATCAAGGGCTGGGTCATTGGAAACGATGGCCCAGCCCTTTTTCTTGTGCGCCCAGCATGGGCGCACTCCTGCGGGTGTAAGTCCCGCCATAAGCTGGTCACGGCGAATGAAGTGAAGCGCAACCGCATGAGGGCGACCGAGTGTGGGGAGGAAGCGTGGAGCGTAAATCGCGAGCCGATGGACAAGAACTGCATAGAAGGCGCTGCCGAGCAGGGCGAGCGGGCAAGAAACCGCGAAGCTCTTGTGACCAAGGCGAAGTGGCGTAAATGCAGCGGCTGTGCAGTGAAGGAGTGCGTTCTTACCTGGGGAGGCCTCGCCTCATGCCTGAAAGGGCAACGACGTCGAGTCGGAGCGAGGAGTCAGCAGAGGCCAAAGTAGTTGGGCGGCGTGGCTGGGAAAGCTAAAGCTGCCGGCGAAGGGCCGAAGGAATGGGAGGGGGAGCCCTCTGGTTATCGGAAGTGAAGCGCCTCAGATGTTCGCGAGAGCGAAGCTCGTCGGTAGGGTGGATAGGGTGAAGCCCGACAGGCCCCGGCAGCGAGGAATCAGTTCCGCCGAACCGGACAAAGGCAAGCCTGGGCGTCGGGTCGGGAGCAACACAAGCCTGACGACCTCAACCATTCCAACCGCCTGGTGCGGACCCGCATGCCAGGTGGTGTGGGAGGGGACCGGTCAGATTACCTGACCGCCCCTATCCCGATTTGCTGTCTGCAGCGTTGCAACGCGTTCGCGTTTGCGCCGGTAGTTCCACTTCGTTGTGTTGCGCCGGCCTGCGAAAGCAGGGCCTGGGTCTGCAGTCCGTTCACGAGGTTCGCTTCGGGCAATAAAAAAGCACCTCGTGGAGGTGCTTGTTGTTTCCCGCAACGGGGGGGGGGATCCGAACCGGGTCGGCAAACTCACTGGGATCCGGTTCGGACTTGCATGCCTATCTGGCACGCTTGATCTCACTGCCATATTGGCCAGAGGATCATTCTGCCGCTTACCTTCGCATTGCTACAGCGTGTCTCAGCCGGCAGATTTTTAGTATAGGTCAGCAGATGGCGGCGTCAACCTGCTTTTGCGCGACAACATCCTGGGCGCCTGTGCCTCCTGGCGCACGCGGCGATCGTCTGGAAATCGACTCGCAATCCCGGCGCCGCCGGGGCAAACTCCCCGTGCTACGATCCTCAAAAACCGGGAAGAGACATTCAGTGAGCCATGACATCGCACCGCGTTTCAACGCGGAGTTTGCCCCGCGAATCGCCGAGAGGATCGCGAACCTGTTCAAGCAGCGTATCCGCGTGGAGGTCATACCAGACGAGAAGCCCGACTGCCCCGCGCGGGTCCATCTCTCTGGCGAACCGTTCGATGAACCGCGGCGGTTCGCGCACCAGTTGAACGTCTACCTGTCGTGGGACAGTCTCGAGGTCGAGGCGTTGTTCGCTGCCGGCGGCGCGGAAAAGTTCGAGCACTATCTCGCGGCCCTGGCGGGCAAGATGCGCGCGTGGCAGATGCCGCGGCAGATCGACTTCGGGACGCGTTCGCAAGCGGATCCCACGGTGCTGCTCGGCGGGCTCGATTTCGAGCATTGAGTCCGGTGTCCTGCATCCTGCATCGAGCCCGCGCACTCACCGCATCCCCAGCAAGCCCTCCACGCTACGCACCAGGGCCAGCAGCCCCGGTGCGACTTCGCGCTCGCGCATGGCAAATGACCCTGCCTGTGCCGACACGCCGCAGTTGAAGACCAGCCATTGGGAATCCACCGGCCTGAATAACGGCGCCGCAAAGGCATACACATCGCTGCGCCATTCACCGCGATTCACGCAGTAGCCCTTGGCTTCAAAATCCTGGCGCAAGCTCGCTAGCTGTGGATGGAATCGAAAGAAGGCTTCCGGATCCTGCAGGCGCAGGCGGTTGAGCACGCTGTCGCGTTCCGCCGCGTGTGCCTTGCACAGCCAGGCTTTGCCGATGGCCGTGGTGAGCATTGGCAGTGCTGCACCGATGTCCGGCGTGACGACGAGACTGTCGGTGGAGCGGGCGGTTTCGACATAGATCATCTGCGTGCGGTCACGCATGCCGAGCGAGACCGCGCCGCCGACGCGATCTGCGAGTTCCTTCATCAGTGGCCGCGCGATCTGGCGGATATGCATGCTGGCCAGCAGCGGATAGCCGAGCGAGAGCACCGGCGCGCCGAGCCGGTACTTGGCCTGGGTGGCGTCGCGGCGCAGGTAGCCGAGCACGGTCAGCGTGTGCGTGAGCCTGGCCACGGCCGATCGCGACTGGCCGGTGCGTTGCGCGAAGTCCTTGTTGCCGAGCAGGGACTCGCCGGCACGGTAGGACAGCAGGATATCGATGCCGTGCGCTAGCGTGGTGGCGAACTGGCGGTCGGCGGTATCGTCCTGGTCCGCTGCGGGTGCAACCTGGGAAGGTGTCGCTGCCATCACGATATCCCCAGTTCCTTTTCCACGCGCCGGACCAGCCGCAGCAGGCGCGGCCCCATCTCGCGTTCGAGCTTGCGCGGTGTCATCCTGGCGCCCGGCACGCCGCAATTGAAGACCAGCGTCTCGCCATCGATCTCGGCGCGCATCGGTACGGCCACGGCATGCACGTCGCGCTGCCATTCCCCGCGCGAGAGGCAGAATCCGACCGTGGCGAGATCATGTGCCGCGGCGTCCAGCGCGGGCGCGTGAGCCTGCCATTGCCCGGGGTCGGCCGCGCGTAGCGCCGCCAGCACCGGCTCCCGTTCCACAGGGGACGCCTGGCACAGCCATGCCCGCCCCATGGCGGTGGCGAGCATGGGCAGCGATGCGCCGATATCGGGCCGGAAGGCGATGGCGTCGTGGCCGCGGCTGGTTTCCACATAGACCATCTGCAGCCGGTCGCGCAGGCCCAGCGAGACCGAGCCGCCGACCTGGTCGGCGAGTGCCTTCATCAGCGGCCGCGCGAGCTGCCTGACCTTGAGGCTGGCCAGCAGCGGGTAGCCCAGCGAGAGCGCGGTGGAGCCCAGCCGGTAGCGGCGCAGCTCCGTGTCGTAGAGCAGCAGCCCGCGTGCCGCCAGCGTGTAGGTCAGGCGGCTGACGGTGGCCTTGGACAGCCCGGTGCGTTCCACCAGTTGCTTGTTGCTCATGACCGGCTCGCCCACCCGGAAGCACTGCAGCAGCGCCAGGCCGTGGGCCAGCGTGGTGGCGAAGGCGGGGTCGGGGTGATGGGGACGGGGCGGCATGATTTCGGGGCGGAAGCGGCGGGGGCACGGGCAGGCCGCATGGGCGGGGCATGCATCCATCATAGCCATTGAGGCGCCCGGCGCGCATGGCCTGCGTTCAAGATAGCAAAACATCGATCCGCTTTCCAGGCACGGATTGCTACGCTGGTTTGCATGCGGCCGATCCCGGCGGCAATGACCGGATGGAGCAAGACAGATGATCAGGGAACCGGATGCCTTCCAAGCCTTCCTGGCCGAATTGCGGCGTTTCGTGCGCGAGCGGCTGGTGCCACGAGAGGCCGAAGTCGCCAGGCTGGACGATGTGCCCGAGCCGCTGGTGCGT
This sequence comes from Cupriavidus sp. F041, assembly GCF_057814235.1. NCBI lineage: Bacteria > Pseudomonadati > Pseudomonadota > Betaproteobacteria > Burkholderiales > Burkholderiaceae > Cupriavidus > Cupriavidus sp. F041. The sequence goes on along the minus strand of NZ_JBVASY010000002.1, from coordinate 2,729,876 downwards.
GAAATGGCCGGGATGGGCTTGTTCGGATTTTCGATTCCCGAGGAGTACGGCGGCGCCGGCATGACGACCGAGGAACTGGTGCTGGCGGCGCTGGAGCTGTCCCAATGCTCGGTGGCCTTTCGTGCGCGGGTGGGCACCAATACCGGCATTGGCTCCGAGGCGCTGGTGGCGGACGGCACGGCGGCGCAGAAGCGCCGCTACCTGCCTTTGCTGGCCAGCGGGGAGCTGACAGGCTCCTTCGCGCTGACCGAGCCGGAGGCCGGCTCGGACGCCACGGCGCTGACGACTTCCGCGCGGCGCGAAGGCGATCATTACGTGATCAACGGCACCAAGTGTTTCATCACCAACGCGCCCATCGCCGGCTTGTTCACGGTCATGGCGCGCACCGATCCCGCGCGCGCCGGCGCGGCCGGCATCTCGGCATTCATCGTCGAACGCGGCACGCCGGGACTGAGTACCGGGCAGCCCTACCGCAAGATGGGGCAGGAGGGCTCGCCGGTGTCCGAAGTACATTTCAGCGACTGCCGCGTGCCGGCCGCCAACCTCATCGGCGGCGAGGAAGGGCAGGGCTTTCGCACGGCGATGAAGGTGCTCAACAAGCAGCGCATCCACCTGGCCGCGCTGTGCACCGGGCCGGCCATCCGCATGCTCGACGAGGCAATCCGGTTCGTTACCGGGCGCCAGCAGTTCGGCCAGCCGCTGGCGGAATTCCAGCTGGTGCAGGCGATGATTGCCGACTGCCAGACCGAGATCCACGCAGCACGCGCGCTGATCATGGAAACGGCGCGTCAGCGCGATCGCGGCGAGGACGTCACCATGCAGGCTTCGATCTGCAAGTACTTCGCTTCCGAGATGTGCGGGCGCGTGGCCGACCGCTGCGTGCAGATGTTTGGCGGCTACGGTTATATCGCCGATTTCGGCATCGAACGCTTCTATCGCGACGTGCGCCTGTTCCGGCTGTACGAAGGCACCAGCCAGATCCACCAACTCAATATCGCCAAGCGCACGCTCGCGCAGGCTGCTGCCGCGAGCGCATCGTAGTCGTCCGGGTTCGTCAAGACAGAGCAGCCGCCGGCGGCCGTGCCAGGCGGCGTCATACCGTCAAGGAGACACCATGTTGAAAACCATGCTTGCGGCAGGCGCTGTCCTGCTGGCCACGCTTGGACTCGTGCAACCCGCGCTGGCCGAGGCGGCTTATCCCGCCAAGGTGATCCGGCTGGTCGTGCCGTTCCCGCCGGGCGGCTCCACCGATACGCTCGCGCGCTTGCTGGCCGAACAGTTGAAGGAGGAACTCGGGCAGTCCGTGGTCGTGGAGAACAAGGCCGGCGCGGGCGGCAATATCGGCGGCGATGCGGTGGCCAAGGCCGCGCCGGACGGCTACACGCTGCTGCTCGCTGCGGCGGGGGCCACCGTCATCAACCCCAGCCTTTACGCTCGCATGTCCTATGACCCGGTGCGCGATCTGGCGCCAGTCACGATGGTCGCGCGCGAACACAACCTGATGGTGGTCAACCCTTCGATTCCGGCGCGCAATCTCAAGGAGTTCATCGCCTACGCCAAGACCAGGCCCGGAACGCTCAGTTTTGGCTCGCCCGGCAACGGCTCTCCGGCGCAGCTGGCGGGCGAGTTGCTGAACCAGTCCGCGGGCATCAAGCTGCAGCACGTGCCGTACAAGGGCAGCGGCCCCGCGGTGGCCGACCTGATCGCCGGGCACATTACGATGATGATCGACAACATGCCCGCGCTGTTGCCGTATGTCCAGTCGGGCCGCCTGCGTGCCCTGGCGGTGGCGAGCGACAAACGCGCCAGTGCGCTGCCCGATGTGCCGACGGTGGAGGAGGCCGGCCTGAAGGGCTACGTGGTGACGGCATGGAAGGGGCTGATGGCTCCGGCCGGCACGCCGCGCCCGATTATTGCCAGGCTGCATGACGCGACCGCAAAGATCCTGGCCAGGCCGCAGATGCGCAAGCGCCTGGTGGACCTGGGCGCGGAGCCGGTCGGCAATACGCCCGAGCAGTTCGCCGCGCAGATCCGTAGCGATACGGCATGGTGGGCTGCGCTGGTGAAGTCGACCGGCACCACGCTCGACTAAGCAGATATGCAGCAGGTATGCGTAGCCAACTTCAGGGTCCGGCCATGGCGGCCATGACGAATACGCCCAGCGTTACGCCGCGCAATGCGATTGGTCCGGGCAGCGCTTGTGCGAGCTCCTGCTATTGCCGACCACACAAGACTCTTTCCCCCGACTCCATCATGAACCACACAGATCACGACGCGGCTGCCGCGCATCAAGGCGGGCCGCTGGCCGGCGTGCGCATCCTCGACATGGCCACGGTTGTGGCGGCCCCGTTTGCCAGCACGCTGTGCGCCGACATGGGCGCGGAAGTCGTCAAGCTCGAGTTGCCTGACGGCACCGATCCGCTGCGTGGGCTGGCGCCGGTCAAGGACAATCTGCCGCTTTACTGGAAGGTCACCAATCGCGGCAAGCGCGGCATCACGCTCGACGTGCGCAAACCGGAGGGCCGCGCACTGTTTCTCAAGATGCTGCCGCAGTTCGACGTGCTGGTGGAGAACTTCCGTACCGGCACGCTGGACCGCTGGGGCCTGGATGCCGGGACGCTGCACGCCGCCAACCCGCGCTTGACGATCTTGCGCCTGACCGGCTTCGGGCAGATCGGGCCGTATGCCGGTCGCGCCGGTTTTGCGCGCGTGTTCGAAGCGATGAGCGGCTTCACCAACCTGGTTGGCGATCCCTCCGGCCCGCCGTTGCATATGAACTATCCGATGGGCGATATGGTGGCCGGACTGTTCGGTGCGTTTTCGATTGCGGCCGCCGTGGCCGACAGCCGGCGCGCGCAGGATCGTGGCAACGGCGTGCACGGCCGCGAGATCGACCTGTCGGCGACTGAGGCATTGTTCCGTTTGCTGGAGCCGCTGGCCGTGGAGTACGAGCAACTGGGGCAGGTGCGCCAGCGCGCCGGCAATCGTGCCACCTACACCGCGCCGTCCAATATGTACGCCACGGCGGACGGCCACTGGGTTTCGCTGGTAGCCTCCTCGGACCCGATCTTCCGCCGCCTTTGCCATGCCATCGGCGAGGCCGGCATGGCGGACGACCCGCGCTATGCCAGCAACCCGGAGCGCGTGCGCCATCTGGATGTGCTCGATGCCGTCATCAAGACATGGTTCGCCACGCATGACTACGAGGCTGTGGCGCAGGCGCTCGGCGCGCGCGAGATCCCATTCAGCAAGATATTCACCATCGCCGATATCATGCAGGATCCGCATTTCCAGGCACGCGGCGCGATCGTCCGCTTGCCCGATCCCGATCTCGGCTCGATTCCCGCGCCTTGCATGGTGCCGCGGTTTTCCGGCCACCAGCCGCCAGCGCCCCGCAGCGGCCCGGCGGTGGGCGAGCACAACGACGCGTTCTACGGCGAACTGGGCCTGACGGCGGCCGATCTGGAGACGCTGCGCGGACAGCAAGTGGTCTGAGCGCGCCGTGAGCGTCGATTGTCCCGGCCGAGGAGGCGTTGCAGCCGCCTCATGCGCAACTCGTGCTAAAGTGCCCTGATGCGATCCTCCGGAGGAGCATCATGGCTAAGGATTCCACGCCGCACCTGCAGGCTATTGTCCAGACAGCGCCCCAGGCGGGGCGCTATGTATGGGTAATCACCCTGGTCGATTTCTCTGCGCAGCTGCTCAAGCGCACCATTGTTTCGGACGATACCTTCACCACATCGGACGCTGCGCGCGTAGCCGGCGACGCGCAGCTCAAGGCGATGGCGGCGGATAAATAGCCGCCGCGCCGTATGGGCGATGCGGTTCCTCGCACTGGCGGTGCGAGGCCGGCACGCGGGGACGAAGTGCACGCGCAAGGCGCGGGAGCGATCATGAGCATGTGCGAGGCCTGTGCGCAGATCCAGCCTGGCTCGATCGGCGGCACGGGGCATCCCCGGCTGCTATTGACGGACACGCAGCGCATCAAGCCGCGCGGCCAGCCCGCGATCACCTTTGCCACCTACACCTGTGCCGATTGCGGTTGCCGCTGGCGGCACGAGAGCGACAAGAACGGCAAGGGGCCTGGCTGGTCGATACAGACCTGAAGGCAACCTGAAGGCATTGTCGCCATCGCCCGGGAACAGGGCGAGGCGAACCCGCTGCGGTGCGGCGCCGGCAGGCCGCATGCGCCATTCAACCATCACTAGGGGAGCGCAAGTTGGACACTGGACCATTCACCCGCTACAAGGGTTTCGATCTCTATCCGCTGATCTATCGCCACCAGGCTGAGCGCACCTGGCCAGAGCGCCGGCCGGATCGCAGTTTCAATGCTTCCGTGGTGATCTGCCGCGAAGGACATGAGCCGGGTACCGAGCGTTCGCGCGTGTTCCGGCTTGCCGCGGCGCCCTGGGACAATATCGGCACCGCGCGCCGCGGCGCGGTGAAGTTCGGCGAGGACATCATCAACGGCCTGGTGCCGGGCGAGTCCGTCAGCGCGCTGTAGGGGTGGAGGCCGGCTGGCGCCGGCGCTCCAATGCGGCGGCAGGCGGCCGCGCCGCCATGCCATCGCTACCGGTGCGCGCGCGCCGGTCCTGTCATGCGCGCATCACGGCGTCATGGCGTCATGGCGCTATACACCTTGTTCCGGAACCAGGCGCGGTAATACTCACGCTGCCCGGGCGCCTGCATCATCCAGATCGCCACGGTCTTCTCTTTCGGGTCGACCCAGAAGTAGGTGCCCCCGACTCCGCCCCAGTAGTAGTCGCCAACCGACCCCGGCGTGGCTGCCTCGCCAGTGCCCGTGCGCGTGCCGAAACCCAGGCCGAAGCCATAGCCCGGACCCGGGAGGTAGGCCGGGCCGCGCGCCAGCGAAGGCCCGGCAATCGTGCCGAGGTGGTCGGCGGTCATATAGGCGACCGTCTTCGGCGAGAGCAGGCGCACGCCGTCGATTTCGCCGCCGTTGAGCAGCATCTGGGCAAAGCGGAAGTAATCCGCCGCGGTCGACACCAGCCCGCCGCCGCCCGATTCGAGTTTCGGCGCGTGGCGCACGTCGATCAGCCCGACTGGTATCTTGCTGTCGGGGTCGATGGCAAAGGGCTCGGCAATGCGGGCCTGCTGGGCCTGCGGAACCCAGAAGCCGGTGTCCTTCATCTGCAAGGGCGTGAAGATGCGCTGCTGCAGATGCGCCGCCAGGGTCTGGCCCGACACGCGTTCCAGCAAGGCGCCCAGCACATCGGTGGAGCGGCTGTACTCCCAGGTAGTGCCCGGCTGAAACTGCAGCGGCGCCTTGGCGAGACGGCTAATGAATTCCGTATTGCTTTGCTCGGTGGCATCCACGTCCAGGCGCTTGTATTCCTCCTTGACCAGCGACTTGCCGAACACGCCATAGGTCAGCCCCGACGTATGGCGCATCAGGTCCTGCACGGTCATCTCGCGCTGGGCTGGCACCAGTTCCAGCACGGGCTTGCCGGCGGCGTCGGTCTTCTCCACGCCGACCTGCAGGCCCTTGAGCTCGGGCAGGTACCTGGAGACCGGATCGGCAAGCAGCAGGCGTCCATCCTCGACCATCATCATCACGGCCACCGAGACGATCGGCTTGCTCATCGAATAGATGCGGAAGATCGAGTCGGACCGCATCGGCACTTTGCCGGCCGCATCCTGCCAGCCGATGGACTGCGTGTCGACGATTTTGCCGTTGCGGGCGAGCATGTACACGGCGCCGGGAATACGGCCCTGCGCGACATCGGCACGCACGCGTGCGCTCATGGCGTCCAGTTGCGAGGCGGAAAAGCGGGTCGTGAGCGGGGCGGCGCTCTGCGTCGACTCCGGGGCCGCGCAGGCGGCCAGCAACGCGACCGCAAGCACTGGCAATGTGCTACGTATCATTTGTCTCATCCTTTGTCTTATCGTTGTTTTGGCAATGTCTTATCGATGTTGCATCGATAGCGGCTCGATTCCGGCAAAAGCCACGCGATCATCGCATGCATGATCGTGCGCGTGTATCGAGGCTCACCCGGATCAGGCCTCGCGCCATGCTACGATCCCGACAAATTATTCGGAGGTGAAGATGTCCAAGCACGTGTTCACTCGCGGCCAGTATCTGGCAATCCTCAATGAAAGCCTGAAGAACGATCCGAGGTGGCAGCCCGGCATGGCGTTTGTCTTTCATCCGCCCGGCGCTGACGAAGCCAGTGCGACCGGCGTCGGCTGTACCGGCCCGGACGACGCGCTTCCCGTCTATGCGGAGATCGAGCGTGTGGCGGCGGAATTGATCGAGGTGAGGGAGGCGGAATAGGCGCAGTCCGAGGTAGTCTCGGGAGATGGGGTGCAGGCGCCGGGCGTGCGCGCGCTGTGCAGCGCGCGCAATACAAAGCGGGACCTGCCGCCGACCTGCGTACAATACCGCCCCAGACAGACTCTAGCGGAACATGCCGTGAAAAAGACCGACCTCGAAAAGAACAAAGCACTGAAGCTGGCCAACAGCCTGAAGCTGTCCGCCGCCCTCCGCGCCGGGCGCGATACCGGCCCGGCCAAGGTCGATCGCCGCGAACAGCGCCGGCTCGACCAGGAACAAGGCCTGGTGCCGTTTGCCTGCAAGCTCGACGCTGAACTGGTCAAGCGTCTGCAGGCGCTCGCTCCGGCGCATGCTGGTGGCATGAGCGGCCTGCTCAAGGAAGCGCTGGAACGCGGCCTGCCCGCGCAGGACGCGGCAGGCTGATATCCGCGTGGACGCGGTCTGGGATGAAACGCTGAAACATGTGCGTCTTCATTCACAGGGTGGCGCGAAACGCTGAATGGCAAAAACAAAACGCCCGCTGGAATATCAGCGGGCGTTTTGCTATCCGGGGTCCGAGTTACGCGCCGGATCGGCAAGCTCGCAACTTAATGCACGAACAGCCAGATCAGCAGCAGCACGAAGGCCGGGACACCGAGCAACCAGGCGAGGATGTAGGGCATGATTTCCTTCCTTTCTTCCGTGTTTCCCATGGTTCCACTATAAGCAGGGCGGATTTGGCGCGGTGTCCGGTGACTTCCCCTTGCGTTGTAGGACGCGGCTGACGAATGTAGAAACTCTGCGCATGCCGGGGGCAACGGGTTTGCCGCGCAAGGGATGGCTCAGCCGGGAGCGGCGGGAAGGCCGGGGGGGATCGAGGGAATTCGGCTGCCCGGCGGGGACGCCAGGCGGAAGGCGGGGCGTGGGGATAACGACCTGCCGGCCGTTATCCCTCGGTGTGGGCAAAGGGATAAAGGGACGCTCAGTCCTCTTCGCCTTCTTCCGAATCGAGGAAATCGCGCCGTAACATCCAGTTTTCGATGGCTTCGTCGCAGATTTTCTTGAGTTTTTGCTTTTCCGGCAATTTGTCGAACAACTCAAAGTTCACCAGCGCGATGCCGGCGTCGGAGATGTAGAACAGGCGGCCCGGCTCGTCGTAATGCACGATGCGCCCGTCGATGCCGGTCTCCTCGCTGTCGACCGGCATGTCTTCCAGTTCGACTACCCGGCACGTGAAGCGCGGCGCGCGGGTATGGGTCAGATATTCAAATTCGTCATGCATGACCTCGCCGCCCTTGGGCGTGAAGATCGCGAAGCCCCAGATAAAGCGGGGCATCGGCAGATCGGACAGATCATCAATCTCGTCCATGGTGTTCTCCCTGATTCGATAACCCGCATTATCGCTCGACCGGGGCGCCAGCACCAAAATGTTCTGGAGATGGCCTATTTGACCGCGCGGCAGTTGGCGTAGACCGGCGGTGCGTTCTCGCCCTTGGTCAGGTCCTCCAGCATGCCTTCGTCGCCCTTGGTGATCAGGTGCCGATCAAACAGGCCTGGGTGTGACGACAGCGTTTCCCGTGGGGCGGCAGGTACCCTTGCCGGCGGTCGCCTTCAGGCCAGCATATAGCTGCTTGCGAGACCTCGGAAACTGTCCACCTCGGCCGATTGCCAGGCGGCGTCGTGACCAAGCTCTTCGGCCAGGATCTCGGCTACCCGGGGCGCTGCCGCGCTGGCGGCGCCGGCTTCCAGGAATAGCGCGCGATTGCGGCGCGCCAGCACGTCCTCGACCCGCCGCGCCAGTTCGAAGCGGGCGGCAAAGCGCACATGGGCGGCAGTGAGCCCGGAGCCGGGCACCAGCAATTCGTCATTGCCAGGCAGCGCGCGCAGCATGCCGAGTTCGTTGCCGTAGTAGCGGTCGGGCGAACCGCTGCCGGACTGGGGCAGGTCGGCCGGCAATCCTTGCGAGCCATGCAGCGGCAGTTCCGCGGTCACGCATGGCGCGGCCGGCAGCATCTGGCGCTGGATTGCCGTGCCCACCACGTCCTCGGCCATCTTGCGGTAGGTGGTCCACTTGCCGCCGGTGACGGTGATCAGGCCGGCCTTGGAGACCAGGATGGTGTGCTCGCGCGAGAGCGAGGCGGTGGAGGCTTCGCCGGTGGCCTTGACCAGCGGGCGCAGGCCGGCCCAGACGCTGGTCACGTCGGCGCGGGTGGGCGTGCGCGACAGGTAGCGCGCGGCGGTCTCCAGGATGAAGTCGACATCGTCGGCGCCGGCATGGGGCTCCAGCGGCAGATCCTGGCGCGGGGTATCGGTGGTGCCGACGATGGTGTGGCCGTTCCAGGGCACCACGAACAGCACGCGGCCGTCGTCGGTCTTGGGGATCAGGATGGCGCGGTCGCCGGGCAGGAAGCTGCGCGGCAGCGTCAGGTGCACGCCCTGGCTGGGCGCCACCATGCTGCGCGCGTTGCCGTCTTCCATCTGGCGGATGGCATCGACCCAGACGCCGGTGGCGTTGATCACGCAGGATGCCTTGAGATCGAAGCTGGCGCCGCCCAGCACGTCCTGCACGGTGACGCCGTCAATCACGCCGTTGCGCTGTGACAATCCGCTCACGCGCAGGTAGTTGATGGCCGTGCCGCCCACGTCGAACAGCGTGCGCATCAGCGCGATGGCCAGGCGGGCGTCGTCGAACTGCCCGTCGAAGTACAGGTTGCCGCCGCGCAGGGGCCGGCCCCCTACGTGCTCGGCCAGGGTCGGTGCCGCCGCCAGCGTCTCGCGGTGGTTCAGCCAGCGGCTGCCGGACAGGTTGAGTCCGCCGGCCAGCATGTCATAGAGCTTCAGGCCGATGCCGTAGAAGGGCTGGTCGAACAACTGGTAGGCCGGTACCACGAAGCCGAGCGGCCATACCAGATGGGGCGCGTTGCGGGCCAGCAGGCCGCGCTCGTGCAGCGCCTCGCGCACCAGGCTGATATTGCCCTGCGCCAGGTAGCGCACGCCGCCATGGACCAGCTTGGTGGCCTTGCTGGATGTGCCCTTGGCGAAGTCGGCGGCTTCCACCAGCAGCGTGCGGTAGCCGCGCGAGGCGGCATCCACCGCCGTGCCCAGGCCGGTGGCGCCGCCGCCGATGACGATCACATCCCACTTCGGCTCGCGCTCGAGGGTGGCGAGCAGGGCGGCGCGGTCTGGCGGCAAGATGGGAGTAGACAGTTTCTGCATGATTCCTTGTTTGATGCGAATGCTGATGGCGGGCGCTGATTGCGTTGCGCGGGATGTGGCGGCCCGCGCTCAGTTTGCCGAACGGGGCGGCGCGCCGTCCTCGCGGGCCCAGTCGCGCGCGCGTTCTACCGCCCGATGCCAGCGCCACAGCCGGTAAGCGCGCGCATCCGCGGACAGGTTGGGCTCGAAGCGGTGCTCCACCTGCCACTGGCTGGCGATCTCTTCCTCGCCGCTCCAGTAGCCGGTGGCCAGCCCCGCCAGGTAGGCGGCGCCGAGCGCCGTGGTCTCGGTCACGCGCGGGCGCACCACGGCCGTGCCGAGCAGGTCGGCCTGCATCTGCATCAGCAGATCGCTGCGCGAAGCGCCGCCGTCCACGCGCAGTTCGGCCAGGGAGATGCCGGCGTCCTTCTGCATGGCGTCCAGCACGTCCACGCTTTGCAGCGCGATCGATTCCAGCGCGGCACGGGCGATCTGAGGGCGTCCGCTGCCGCGCGTGAGGCCCACCAGCGTGCCGCGCGCGAACGGGTCCCAGTGCGGCGCGCCCAGTCCGGCGAAGGCCGGCACCAGCACCACGCCGTCGGTGTCGTCGCACTGGCGCGCCAGCGGTTCGACTTCGGGGGCGCTGTTGATGATCTGCAAGCCGTCGCGCAGCCACTGGATGGTGGCGCCGCCCATGAATACGCCGCCCTCCAGGCAATATTGCGTGCGGCTGGCGGCCGGCGCCGTTCCGCCCAGTTGCCAGCCGATGGTGGTCAGCAACCGGTTGTGCGAAGTCACCGGCTGCGATCCCGTGTTCATCAGCAGGAAGCAGCCGGTGCCGTAGGTGTTCTTGGCCATGCCGGGCGCGTGGCAGGCCTGGCCGTAGGTGGCGGCCTGCTGGTCGCCGGCGATGCCGGCGATCGGGATCTCCGCGCCGAACAACCTCAGTGCAGTGCGTGCCACCTCGCCGCTGGAAGGCACTACCTCGGGCAGCAGGCTGCGCGGGATATCGAGCAGGCCGAGCAGGGCGTCGTCCCACTGGAAGGTGTGGATGTTGAACAGCAGCGTGCGCGAGGCGTTGGATACATCGGTGACGTGGCGCTTGCCGTCCGTGAGCTGCCAGATCAGCCAGCTGTCGACCGTGCCGAAGGCCAGCTCACCGCGCTCGGCGCGCTCGCGCGCGCCTTCCGTGTTGTCCAGCATCCAGCGCAGCTTGGTGCCGGAAAAATAGGCGTCGAGGATCAGGCCGGTCTTGTCGCGGAACAGGTCGCCGTGGCCCTCGGCCTGCAGCGTCTCGCACATCGGCGCTGTGCGGCGATCCTGCCAGACCAGCGCGCGGCCGATCGGCTCGCCGGTCTGGCGGTCCCACAGCACGGTGGTCTCGCGCTGGTTGGTAATGCCGATGGCGCGTACCTGGCTGGCCGAGACGCCGGCATCGTTGAGCACCTCGTGCGCCACCGCCAGCTGCGATTGCCAGATCTCGTAGGGATCGTGCTCGACATGGCCGGGGTGCGGGTAATATTGCCGGAATTCGCGCTGCGCGACCCGCGCCACATTGCCGGCGTGATCGAACAGGATGGCGCGCGAGCTGCTGGTGCCCTGGTCGAGCGCCAGTATGAATTGCGGCAGGCCCGGCGGCTGAATTTGCGTCATGCGTTTTGTCCTGGAAATACTTTTACAGGCGTGCCTTGCTGGCCGCCGAGATCATTCATGTCCGATACCTTGCCCGACAGCCAAGTCCGCGATACCGGCGTTTCCGCCATTTCCCGCATCACCGGATTGCTCGCCGCGCGCAGCCCCTTCGATGCTGAAGCCCATCTGCGGCTGACGGTGGAAGGGCGCCAGGTTGGCTGGCTGCCGCGCGCGCATGCCGGCATCCTGCGTGGGCAGGAGGCGGTGCCGGGCGTACTGGGCGATTCGCATGGCGGCAGCGTGGCGCTGCTGCCGTCATGCGGCGACTTTGCCGCGCGCAGCGCCGCGCTGGCGGTGCTGGCGCGCTGGATGGCGGATGCCGGCCATGTGCGTGGCTGGCGCGACGAACTGTTTGCCGTCACGCCCGCGCTGGAAACGCCGGCCTTTGCCACCATCGAACGCGCGGCGGCGCGTTTTCTCGGGCTGCTGACCTTCGCCTCGCACATGAATGGCGTGATTGCCGGCGAACGCGCCTTGTGGATTTCACGCCGCAGTGCGGCCAAGGCGGTCGATCCGGGGATGTGGGACAACCTGGTTGCAGGCGGCATGCCGCACGGCAGCGATCCGCTCGCCACGCTGGTGCGCGAGTGCGACGAGGAATCCGGCATCCCGCCGGCGCTGGCGCGGCGTGCCGAGGCACACGGCGTGATCGAAGTCCTGCGCGAAATCCCCGAAGGCGTGCAGTGGGAAGCCGTATATGTGTACGACCTGCCGCTGCCGCCGGATTTCGTGCCGCATAACCGCGACGGCGAGGTGGCCGAGCACCGCCGTATCGAGCCGGAGGCATTGCTTGCTATCATGGCGGATGGCGCCATGACGGTCGATGCGACCCTGGTGACGCTGGATGCGCTCAACCGCCGCGGCTGGAGCGTGCCCGGCACCCCCCGCCCATGATCGGCGCGCACACGACAGAACAACACACGATGAGCAATACCGGATTCATTCTCACCATCTCCTGCCCGGACCAGCCGGGCATCGTCCATGCCGTCTCGGGCCTGCTGTTCCAGCACGGCTGCAATATCGTCGATTCCGACCAGTTCGGCGATGAGTTCACCGGCCGCTTCTTCATGCGGGTGCACTTCACGCCGGCCGCCGGCGGCCCCGACCTGCCCACGCTGAAGGCCGCCTTCGCGCCGGTCGGCGACCAGTTCGCCATGCAGTGGGACCTGTTCGACGCCAGCGTCAAGCCGCGCGTGATGATCATGGTGTCGAAGATCGGCCATTGCCTGAACGACCTGCTGTTCCGCGCCAAGGCCAGCGGCCTGCCGGTGGAGATCGCCGCCATCGTGTCGAACCACCGCGATTTCTACCAGCTGGCGGCGTCGTACGATATTCCGTTCTTCCACCTGCCGATGATGAACGCCTCGGCCGAGCAGAAGGCCGCGCAGGAAAACAAGGTGTTCGAGATCGTGCAAGAGCAGAACATCGACCTGGTGGTGCTGGCGCGCTACATGCAGGTGCTGTCCGACGACCTGTGCCGCAAGCTGGCCGGCCGCGCCATCAATATCCACCACTCCTTCCTGCCCAGCTTCAAGGGGGCCAAGCCTTACTACCAGGCGCACGACCGCGGCGTGAAGCTGATCGGCGCCACCGCCCACTACGTCACGGCCGCGCTGGACGAAGGCCCGATCATCGAGCAGGAAATCGAGCGCGTGGACCACAGCATGGATCCCGACCAGCTCACGGCGGTGGGCCGCGACGTGGAATGCGTGGCCCTGGCGCGCGCCGTCAAATGGCATGCCGAGCACCGCATCCTGCTCAACGGCCACAAGACCGTCGTCTTCAAGTAAGCCCATCACCAGGTGCCCGGCGCCAGCCGCGCCGGCACCGCCTCGCCAGCCTGGGCTCGGGCGCTGCCGATCGGCGTGCTCACGCCTGCGCGACCACACAGCTCACTCCGCTTTCTTCCAGCATGCTTTCGAACGGCGGCTTCAGCGGCTGATCGGTGAAGAGCCGGTCGATCTCCGAGAGATGCGCCAGTTCCACCATGGCTTGCCGGTTGAACTTGCTGGCATCCGCCGCCAGCCAGACTTCGCGCGAATGCTCGATGATGGTCCGCGCCACCTTCACCTCGCGAAAATCGTAGTCGCGCAGCGTGCCATCGGCCTCGATGCCCGAGATGCCGATCAGGCCGATATCCACCTTGAACTGACTGATGAATTCCACCGTGGCCTCGCCTACGATGCCGCGGTCGCGCGAGCGCAGCACCCCGCCGGCGACGATGACCTCGCAATCGGGGTTGTCGGCCAGGATGCTGGCCACGTTCAGGTTGTTGGTGATCACGCGCAGCCCACGGTGATGCATCAGCTCGCGCGCGATTTCCTCCACCGTGGTGCCGATATTGAGGATCAGCGAGCAACCCTCGGGCACCGCGCTGGCCACGGCGCGCGCAATGCGCGCCTTGCCTTCGGCATTGAGCACCTGGCGCTGGCGATAGGCGATGTTCTCCACCGTCGAGCCTTCGACCCGCACGCCGCCGTGAAAGCGCGCCAGCATGCCGCTTTCGGCCAGCATGTTGACGTCGCGGCGAACTGTCTGCAGGGTCACGCCGAACTTGCGCGCAAGCTCGTCGATGGAAGCGAAGCCCTGGTTGCGAACCTCTTCAAGCAGGGCGGTCTGGCGTGGATTTAGCGTCATGCCGGCATTCTAGTTCAAACACAAACGAAAACAAATGATGCAGTGCATGATTGTTTTATGTTCGTTTTTGAACTAAAACGAGCGGAAGCAAAGATTTGTGCGTCTGCGTCGATGCAGGTCCGGCGGCGCGGAACAGCATGTCGAAACCCGGAGACCCGATGCAGCTCAGATTGGAAGCCATCGCCCAGCAGGCAGGCTCGCAGGCGTATCTGTATCCCATGTCTTTGTCGCCCGTGCCGGGCGCGGTGACTATTCTGCTCGGTGCCACGCAGGCCGGCAAGACTTCATTGATGCGGGTCATGGCGGGGCTGGACCGGCCCAGCGCCGGCCGGGTAGAGGTGGACGGCGTGGACGTGACCGGCATGCCGGTACGGGAGCGCAACGTCTCCATGGTCTACCAGCAGTTCATCAACTACCCCTCGCTGACCGTTTTCGACAATATCGCCTCGCCGCTCAAGCTGCGCCGCGCCAAGGACATCGATGGGCAGGTGCGCGCGCTCGCCGCCCGGCTGCATATCGAGCACCTGCTCGACCGCCTTCCCGCGGAGCTCTCCGGCGGGCAGCAGCAGCGCGTGGCACTGGCGCGCGCGCTGGCCAAGGGCGCGCCGCTGATGCTGCTGGACGAGCCCCTGGTCAATCTGGACTACAAGCTGCGCGAAGAACTGCGCGAGGAGCTGACGCAGCTCTTCGCCCATGGCAATGCCACGGTGATCTACGCCACCACGGAGCCGTCGGAGGCATTGCTGCTGGGCGGCCACACCGCGGTGCTGGATGCGGGCGAACTGTTGCAGTACGGGCCGACGCCGGAGGTCTTCCACTATCCCGCCTCGTTGCGCGTGGCGCGCGCCTTCAGCGATCCTCCGATGAACCTGATGGCGGGCGAGATGCAGGCAGGCGCGCTCGCGCTGGCGGGCGGCATTACTCTCCCGCTGCCCGAAGCGGCGGGTCACGCCGGCGCGGTGACGGTTGGCGTGCGGGCCGGCGCATTGCGGCTGGATGCCGTGTCCGGCTCCGTGCCGGTGGCTGGCCGCGTGGCGCTGGCGGAGCTGTCCGGATCGGATACCTTCGTGCATATGGACTCGCCGGTGGGCAACCTGGTGGCGCAGTTTCCTGGCGTGGTCGACCTGGAGCTGGGCGCGCCGCTCACGTTGCATCTCGATCCCGCGCAGCTCTACCTGTTCGATGCCGGTGGCGCGCGCATCCACGCGCCCAGGCGGCCGGGCAGGGTGGCGCCGGCGGCTGCCGAGCTGGGAGCCTGAGATGGCGCGCATCGACCTCGACCTGTCCCATTCCTACCGGCCCGAACCGCAATCGGATGAAGACTATGCGCTGCTGCCGTTGAAGTTCACCTTCAACGACGGCGGCGCCTACGCCCTGCTCGGGCCTTCCGGCTGCGGCAAGACCACCCTGCTCAATTGCATTTCCGGCCTGCAGCGGCCCTCGCACGGCACCGTCTCCTTCGATGGCCGCGACGTGACCGCGGCCACCCCGCAGGCGCGCAATATCGCCCAGGTGTTCCAGTTCCCGGTGATCTACGACACCATGACGGTAGGCGAAAACCTGGCTTTTCCGCTGCGCAACCGCGGCGTGGCACCGGCGCAGGTGAAGGAGCGCGTTGGCCGCGTGGCCGAGATGCTCGACCTGTCCACCTCGCTGGACCGCCGCGCGAGCGGCCTGGCAGCCGATGCCAAGCAGAAGATCTCGCTCGGGCGCGGGCTGGTGCGCCAGGACGTATCGGCCATCCTGTTCGACGAGCCGCTCACGGTGATCGATCCCCACCTCAAATGGCAGTTGCGCCGCAAGCTCAAGGAAATCCACCACGAGTTCCGGCTGACCCTGATCTACGTCACGCATGACCAGACCGAGGCGCTGACCTTCGCCGAGCAAGTGCTGGTGATGTCGCGCGGCAAGGCGGTGCAGGTGGGATCGGCCGATGCCTTGTTCGAGCGGCCGGCGCATACCTTCGTCGGCAACTTCATCGGCTCGCCGGGCATGAATTTCCTGGCGGGCCAATGGCGCGACGGAGCCATCGAGATCGCCGGGCGGCGCTATTTCCCCGAGCTGGCGCCGGCCATCGCCGGGGCCCTGCAGGCCGCCGGCACGTTCAAGGTGGGCGTGCGCCCCGAGTACCTGCGGATGGCCGCCAGCACCGATCCGCAGGCCGTGCCGGCGCGGGTGGAGCGCGCGCAGGACATCGGCACCTACTGGCTGGTCACCGCCACCGTGCGGGATGCGTCCGGCAACGCTGCCACGGTGCGCGGGCGGCTCGGCAACGAGGGCGCGGCGCTGCAGGCGGGCGAGACCGTGTGGCTGTCCGTGTTCAACCATCATACCTGTTACTACGTCAACGAGGAGCTGGTGGCATGAGCACGCTGAAGCCCGTCAACCAGAAGGCCTGGCTGCTGGTGATCCCGGTGGTGCTGTGCGTGGCGTTCTCCGCCATCCTGCCGCTGATGACCATTGTCAATTACTCGGTGCAGGACATCATCTCGCCCGAGCGCCGCGTGTTCGTCGGCACCGAATGGTTCCGCACGGTGCTGCGCGACGGCGAGCTGCACGATGCGCTGCTGCGCCAGCTCGGCTTCTCGCTGGCGGTGCTGGTGGTGGAGATCCCGCTGGGCATCCTGCTGGCGCTGTCGATGCCGGCCAAGGGGGTGAAGGCATCGGCGGTGCTGGTGGTGATCGCGCTGTCGCTGCTGATCCCGTGGAATGTGGTGGGCACGATCTGGCAGATCTTCGGACGTACCGACATCGGCTTGCTGGGCGCGGCCCTCGCCGGGATGGGGTTCGACTACAACTACACCGGCAGCGCGGTGGACGCCTGGTTCACGGTGCTGGTGATGGATGTCTGGCACTGGACGCCGCTGGTGGCGCTGCTGTGCTATGCCGGCCTGCGCGCGATTCCCGATGCCTACTACCAGGCCGCGCAGATCGACGGCGCCTCGCGCCTGGCGGTGTTCCGCTACATCCAGCTGCCCAAGCTGCGTGGTGTGCTGATGATCGCGGTGCTGCTTCGTTTCATGGACAGCTTCATGATCTACACCGAGCCCTTCGTGCTGACCGGCGGTGGCCCCGGCAACGCCACCACCTTCCTGTCGCAATTCCTGACGCAGAAGGCCGTGGGCCAGTTCGATCTCGGGCCGGCCGCGGCGTTTTCCATCATCTACTTCCTGATCATCCTGCTCACGTGTTTCATCCTCTATAACTGGATGCAGCGCGCGGGCACCGCCGGCAGCGAGGACATGCCTCATGCGTGAAGCCAATCGGAACGCCACCTACTGGCGCGCGGTATTCCTGCTGGGGTACCTGGTGTTCGCCATCCTGCCGATCTACTGGATGCTGAACATGTCGTTCAAGTCCAACGAAGAGATCGTCTCCACGCTGTCGCTGTGGCCAAACGATTTCACGCTGGAGCACTACAAGACCATCTTCACCGACGCGTCCTGGTACTCGGGCTATATCAACTCGATGATCTACGTGGCGATGAACACAGTGATCTCGATCACCGTGGCGCTGCCCGCTGCCTATGCGTTTTCGCGGTACCAGTTCATCGGTGACAAGCATGTGTTCTTCTGGCTGCTGACCAACCGCATGACGCCGCCGGCGGTGTTCCTGCTGCCGTTCTTCCAGCTCTATACGACGATCGGCCTGATGGATACGCACCTGGGCGTGGCGCTGGCCCACCTGGTGTTCAACGTGCCGCTGGCGGTGTGGATCCTGGAGGGCTTCATGTCGGGCGTGCCGCGCGAGATCGACGAGACCGCCTATGTGGATGGCTACTCCTTTCCGCGCTTCTTCATGACCATCTTCCTGCCGCTGATCAAGGCGGGCGTGGGCGTGGCCGCATTCTTCTGCTTCATGTTCAGCTGGGTGGAACTGCTGCTGGCGCGCACGCTGACATCGGTCAACGCCAAGCCCATCGTCGCCACCATGACGCGCACGGTGTCGGCCTCCGGCATGGACTGGGGCGTGCTGGCCGCGGCCGGGGTGCTGACCATCGTGCCCGGCGGCATCGTGATCTGGTTTGTGCGGCATTACATCGCGAAGGGCTTCGCGATGGGCCGCGTGTAAGGAGGAGAACGCATGTTCAGCTGGATGGTATGGACCACCCCGGTGGCCGTGTTCTTCGTCTGCATCGCACTGATGCTGGTGGGCATGACGGTGTGGGAGACGCGCGCGCCCACCATGGAGCGCAAGGGCTTCCTGCCCATCGCCACCACGCGGGGCGACCGGCTGTTCATCGGACTGATGTGCGCCGCCTGGATCAACCTGGCCTGGGTGGGCCTGGGGGAGAAGATGATGGTGTGGTTTTCGCTGGCGGAGGAGCCTTCGATCTGGATCAGCCTGGTGATTTCGATGCTTGCGCTGGCATTGGTGATGCGCAAGGGCTGAGGCTCGCACGGTTCGCCGGCAACCCGGGCCGGCAAGAATAAAGCGACGGATTTTTCGTCAATGGGCATGGCGGCCTGCACCTTCCCCGGACCGCGTCCCAAATAAAGAGCAGGGAGGGGGATTCTCGAGGAGACGTTCATGAAGGTGCACGTGAAGTTGGGCATGACGGCGCTGGCCTGCGCGGCGGCGCTCGCCTGCGGCCACGCCGCGTGGGCGGGCGAGGCCGAGGCCAAGAAGTGGGTCGACAGCGAGTTCCAGCCGTCGACGCTCTCCAAGGACAAGCAGCTCGCCGAGATGAAGTGGTTCATGGACGCGGCCGCCAAGCTCAAGGCCAAGGGCGTCACGCAGATCAGCGTGGTTTCCGAGACCATCACCACCCACGAGTACGAATCCAAGACGCTGGCCAAGGCCTTCGAGGAAATCACAGGCATCCAGGTCAAGCACGACATCATCCAGGAAGGCGACGTGGTGGAGAAGCTGCAGACCTCCATGCAGTCGGGCAAGTCCATCTACGACGGCTGGATTTCCGACTCGGACCTGATCGGCACCCACTACCGCTATGGCGCCATCCTGCCGCTGACCGACTATATGGCCGGCGCCGGCAAGGAGTGGACCAATCCGGGGCTGGACGTGAAGGACTTCATCGGCACCAAGTTCACCACGGCGCCGGACGGCAAGCTCTACCAGTTGCCTGACCAGCAGTTCGCCAACCTGTACTGGTTCCGTGCCGACTGGTTCGCGCGCAAGGACCTGCAGGACAAGTTCAAGGCCAAGTACGGCTATGACCTGGGTGTGCCCACCAACTGGTCCGCGTACGAGGACATCGCCAATTTCTTCTCCAACGACGTCAAGGAACTCGACGGCAAGAAGGTCTTCGGCCATATGGATTACGGCAAGAAGGATCCGTCGCTCGGCTGGCGTTTCACCGACGCCTGGCTGTCGATGGCCGGTTCGGCCGACAAAGGCCTGCCCAACGGCATGCCGGTCGACGAGTGGGGCATCCGCGTGGGCACCGACAAGTGCACGCCGGAGGGCGCTTCGGTATCGCGGGGCGGCGCCACCAACAGCCCGGCCGCGGTCTATGCGCTCACCAAGTACATCGACTGGATGAAGAAGTACGCGCCGCCGCAGGCCATGGGCATGACCTTCTCCGAAGCCGGCCCGGTGCCGGCGCAAGGGCAGGTGGCGCAGCAGATATTCTGGTACACGGCGTTCACCGCCGATATGACCAAGAAGGGCCTGCCGGTGGTCAACGCCGATGGCACGCCCAAATGGCGCATGGCGCCGTCGCCCTATGGCCCGTACTGGAAGCAGGGCATGCAGAACGGCTACCAGGACGTAGGCTCCTGGACCTTCTTTAAGAACACCGATCCCAACCGACTCGCGGCGGCGTGGCTCTACGCGCAGTTCGTGACCTCGAAGACGGTATCGCTGAAGAAGTCGCTCACCGGCCTGACCTTTATCCGCGACAGCGATATCCACCACGACTACCTCACCAAGAACGCGGCGCAGTACGGCGGCCTGATCGAGTTCTACCGCAGCCCGGCACGGGTCGCGTGGACGCCCACCGGGACCAACGTGCCTGACTATCCCAAGCTGGCGCAGTTGTGGTGGAAGAACGTGGCGACAGCCGTCACCGGAGAGAAGACGCCGCAGGCCGCCATGGACAACCTGGCCGAGGAAATGGACCAGGTGATGGGACGGCTGCAGCGCGCCGGCATGACGAACTGCGCGCCCAAACTGAACGCCAAGAGCGATCCCGCCAAATGGCTGTCGGATGACCACGCGCCTTGGAAGAAGCTGGCCAACGAGAAGCCCAAGGGCGAGACCATCGCCTACGACAAGCTGCTGCAGGCCTGGAAGGAAGGGCGGGTGCGGTAAGGCGATCTGGATAGTGGTCGCTTGGCCCTGAACGCGGCGGTGCAACGGTGACGTTGCGCCGCCGTTTTTCCGTCCTGAACGAAGTGCCCCCTCATCGACATTAAGGATGTTGAAAAAATTCCTTGACTGTCTATCTACTAGTAGGTAATATTCAGCACATGGAAGCCACTGCTCCGCCCCAGCGAGAAAGCTGAAGCAGGAAAGAGGATCCAGCGCAACACCCGGGGAATCCCCGTTTTTTTGGGCCAGCCAGTCTATCTACTAGTAGATAACGGCCAGAAAGAACGAAGGCTTCCAAAGCGTACCGATTCGATTCCGCCCCAGCGCGGATCCTCAAAGTGAATGGAGAACATCATGACCTCGAACCTCTTCGCCAAGACCCTGATCACCGCCGCCGCCCTTGCCGCCGCCTTCGTTGCCGGCACCGCGCAAGCCTCGGGCCCGAAGGACAGCACGTTTGCCGGTGACAAGTACGGCTATGTGTTCCGCAGCGCTACGCCCGACGCGTTCACCGACGGCGCGCGTAGCGGCAAGGCCGACCCGTTCACCGAAGGTGCCCGCGTCGGCAAGGCTGATCCGTACACCGACGGCGCCCGTATCGTCGCCGGCCTGGACCGCGCCGGCGTGTCGGCTTCCTCGGCTCGCAGCGTGGATGGCTATACCGATGGCGCCCGCAGCGGCAAGTTCGACCCGTTCACCGAAGGTGCCCGCGTCGGCAAGGCTGATCCGTACACCGACGGCGCCCGCATCGTCGCCGGCCTGGACCGCACCGGTGTGTCGGCTTCCCCGGCTCGCAGCGTCGATGGCTATACCGAAGGCGCCCGTAGCGGCAAGTTCGACCCGTTCACCGAAGGTGCCCGCGTCGGCAAGGCCGACCCCTACACCGACGGAGCCCGTATCGTCGCCGGCCTGGACCGCACCGGCGTGTCGGCTTCCCCGGCCCGTAGCGTCGATGCCTACACGGATGGCGCCCGTACCGGCAAGTTCGATGTATTCACCGAAGGCGCCAACGCCTGAACGATGTCGTGAAGTGAATCAACCTGTCAGCCAATGAGTCTGGTGGTGCATGCAAAGAGCCGGTAGCACCGGCTTTTTGCCATTGATGCCGGGAACAACCTCCGGCAAGGGCACCGCCACCGTTTTCCGAGGGTCCGCCGAAAGGTGGATGCATGCCATATGACAACCCAATCCGTACGCGAACAACTGCTTGAGCACACCCTGGTGCTGGTGCGGCAGCGGGGCTTCAATGGCTTCAGCTATCGGGACCTCGCCGAGCGGGTAGGGGTCAAGACCTCCAGCATCCACTACTACTTCCCCTCCAAAGAGGACCTGCTGACGGCGGCGGTGACGGAATACAGCGCACGCAACTCCAGCTATGTGCGCGACATCGACACCAGCCTGCCCGTGGCCGAGCAGGCTCGCGCGTATCTGAAGCCCTGGCACGCTACGGCGGGCGGTGACGCGATCTGCCTGGTGGGCATGCTTTCCACGGAAGCCTTGCTGCTGCCCGAGGCGGTGCATCGCATCCTCAAGGATTTCTATCGGCTGAATGAAGGCTGGCTCACCCGCTTGCTCGAAAGCGTGCCGCGGAACAGGCGGGGTACGCAGAGCCATGCCATGCCATTGCCTCCTCAGTCGATGGCGCAAGCGGTCTTCGGCGCCCTGCAGAACGGGCTGGTGGTGGCGCGCCTGTTCGGCGCCCCCCAGCGTATCGAAGCCGCGTCGGATCTGCTGATGGCGTCTGTCGCTGCCTAGGCGGCCAGTTGGCGCCGCCGGTTCAGCCAGAGCGGTACGGCGCCGGCGGCGATGCCGCCCAGGGCGACCACGCGCGTGGCCAGGTCGAAACTCGGGATGCTGTAAAGCGCGATAAACCACAGGAACGCCGCGCTGCCAGCCGGCCAGAGCACCCGCAACAACAGTCTGGCCGGCGTGCGGGCGGCATGGCGCAGGGAGTACCAGGCGCAGGCGAATCCTGCCAGTCCGTAATAGAACGCCACCTGGAAGCCGATGGCGTTGACCGAGTCCTGGATGATCTGGCCCACGCTGCTGAAGCCCGCGGACAGGGCCAGCAACAGCAAGCCGAACGATGCAATCGCGGTTGTCGCCACCCACGGCGTGCGCCAGGTGCGATGCAATGCGGCATAGCGCGGGTGCAGCAAGCCATCGCGGCCTTTGGCGTAAAGGGTGCGGGTGAACTGCAGGATCGAGGTTTCCAGCGTACCCACGGTGCTGAGCATGACGGCCAGTACGGCCAGATAGTCCCACGGGCGCGGCAAGAGCCGGGCGGCGAGGGCGAACACAGTATTGGTGCCGGCACGGCGGATGTCCTCGTCGCTCAACACCGCCAGGCTGGCGACGACGAAGGCCAGGAACAGCGCAAGGACGATGAGCATGGAAAGCACGGCCCCGTTGCCGGGCGCATGCTCCGGATCGCGCGTTTCCTCTGTCAGGTTGGCCGTCACGTCCCAGCCCCAGAAGAAGAACAGCGCCACCAGCGCGCCATTGGCAAACAGTTGCGGCGTAAAGCCGGCTGGCGATAACCATGACAGCGAGAGCGGATGCGCAAGCGGCAACGGCGCCCGTAGCAGGGCTGCGAGCACGATTGCCGCCAGCACGCCCACCTCGACCAGCGTCATCGCCACCTGGGTATAGCTGGTCAGCTTGATGCCCTTGATCACGACGGCGCTTACCGCCAGCAGCCAGCCCGCTGCGACCAGCGTGACCACGGGCGGGCGTTCGGCCAGCGCCGGATCGAACAGCAGCAAGGTGGCGGTCGCGGCGGGAACGGTGCCCGACACCATGAATACCGCCGAGGCCACCAGCAGCGTCCAGCCCGCGAAGAAACCCAGCACAGGATGAAAGATCTCGGACACCCAGGTATAGCAGGCGCCGGCGTTGGGATGCAGCCTGTTCAGTTGCTGGTAGGACAGCGTCACGCCGAACATGATCAGCCCGCAGTACAGCAAGCTGGCCGGCGCCAGGACCCCCACCGTGGCGACCAGGGTGGCCGTGGTTGCCGTCAGGCTGAAGGCGGGTGCCGTGCCCGCCACGCCCATCACCACGGATTCGCCCAGCCCGAGCGCGCCTGCATCCAGCTTTGCCGGTGAGTCCCGGTCCATGGTGGTGCTCCCGGTGCGGCCGGGTTGCCGAGGGCGGCAAGCCGGCTGGCCAATGATCGCAATGAGCGCGCTACGGCGTGCCTTAGCCAACTATACTGCCTGCCCCCGCGCTTTCAACGGATTCCGCCGTCACCGGCGGCGTCGGCCAACGTCCGTGTTGCAAGGTTCAAGGGCATTGCCGCAACTCACCGGCCAGCCAGTCGATGACCGGCCGGAACCGTGAAGCGCCGCGAAATTCCTGCGGATAGGCCAGCCAGATCTCCCGCAACACCTCTGGCACCTCGCGCACCAGCGTGAGCCGCGTATCGTCGCGCGCCAGGTAATGTGGCAGCAGGCCGATGCCTAGACCGGTGCGGATTGCCTCAAGCACCGCCAGCAGGTTGTTCGACTGGAAACCCTTGCGTGCCGCCAGCGCCCGGGTCCATTCGGATTCCGGCAGGGACAGGCCTTCGTCCAGCAGGCCGCACAGCGGCGCGGCAGCGAGATCCTGCTCGTTCCAGGCGCCGGCACCGGCTGGCCGTGCCGGGGCATAGAGGCCGAAGCTCATGCTGCCGGCGCGCTGCGCGATCACGTCGCTTTCCTGCGGCCGCGCCAGACGCACCGCGATGTGGGCGCGGCGCCGGGCCAGGCTGGCGATGCGATTGTCCGTTTCCAGCCGGACTTCCAGTTGCGGGTGCGCGCGATAGAGCGCGAACATGCGCGGCGTCAGGAAGTGGCTGCCGAGCGTCGCGGTGCAGGCAATGCCGACCACGCCGGAAACGCCGCTGCCGGCGTCCTCCACTTCGCGCAGCAGGCGTTCGACCGAGTTCTCCATCTGCTGCGCCGCCGCCAGTGCCGCGCGGCCGGCCGCGGACAGCGCGAAGGCGCCGTCGGTGCGCGTCGCCACGGGCTTGCCGAGCGCGGTCTCAAGCCGGCGGATGCGGCGGATCGCGGTGGCGTGCGTGACCTCCAGCTCGCGGGCACAGGCCGAATAGTTGCCAGTCCGGATCAGCGTGGACAGGGGTCAGCAGGTCGTCCCAGTGGAGTGAGCGTTTTTGCACAATGGTTGTGAGGCAATTGAGAATTGGCGAACAGGATAGCGCGGCTTATCATCGCTTGCATGGATGCCGCCACCGTGGCGCCTGCCTGTACCCGATCAATAGCCGCTCAGTACCGGCTCACATACCGACTTCGAAAGGAATCACGATGGCCGCACCCTTCACCTTGCTCGACCTCGCCGGTGCCAGCCGCGCTCCTTCGGCCTGGGAAGCAGCTACCCTGGTCTTGATCGACCACCAGCGCGAATACGTGGACGGCAAGCTGCCGCTGACAGGCATGCCGGCGGCCATCGCGGCCTGCGGCGAACTGCTGGCGCTGGCGCGCCGCCGCGGCAGCCCGGTGGTGCACGTGGTGCATCACGGCCGGGCCGGTGGTGGTGCCTTCGATCCGGAAGGGCCTTACGCGGCCATCGTCGCGGGGCTGGAACCGCAGGCCGGTGAACATACCGTGGTCAAGGGCCTGCCCAATAGTTTTGCCGGTACGACCCTGGCGGCGTTGCTGGAAAGACTTGGCCGCAAGGAACTGATCGTGGCGGGCTTCCAGACCCATATGTGCGTGAGCGCAACGGTGCGGTCCGCGCTCGATCATGGTTATCGCAGCACCGTGGTGGCCTCGGCCTGCGCCACGCGGGACCTGCCGGACCCGCTGGGCGGAGCGCCCCTCGCGGCGGCGGAAGTGCACCGCGGCTCGCTGGCCGCCCTGCATGACCGCTTTGCCACGGTGGTGGCCAGCGCAGCCGCCTGGCGCTGAGTGGCGGGGCGGGCTGCGCATGCGCCACGCGGAGCCCGGTTCAGCGCAAGAGTGACGGCCGGCAAGCCGCTACGCAGCACGCAAGTCAGCGCTGATTGCGTGGCGGATCCTTCGCTGGCCACATATCCCGGACCGGGGTGCGTTTTAGCGGAAGTCGAAGGAAAAGATGGCATGGCGCGGGCGCGTGGCGAGTGCCGCGCGGACCCCATCTCAGGCTGACACACGTTGCGTAATGCGTGCGCGGGCTATGGCCCTGGTGCATACTACGGCCTCGCCGCAAGCCGGCGAAGCTTGTCCGCAACCCGACCCCCGCCATATCCATGAAACGCATCCTCCTCATCAAGATCACCTCGCTTGGCGATATGGTGCACACCTTGCCATTGGTGTCCGACCTGCGCCGCGCTTATCCCGAGGCCAAGATCGACTGGGTGGCCGATGCTTCCTGCGCCGATATTCCCCGCTGGGCCGTGGGCGTCGACCGCGTGATCGCGCCGCCGCTGCGCGGCTTCAAGAAGTCCCGTAGCTGGGCCGACCTGCGTGCCATCTTCGGCGCGCTGTGGGCATTGCGCCGCGAAAAGTACGATGTGGTGGTGGATGTGCACGGCGTGTATAAAAGCGCCATCGTGGCCTGGCTGGCGCGCTCGAGCCGGCGCCTGGGCTACGCCGCCGAGTATCTGGGCGAGGCGCGTGCCGTGTTCGCCTATACGCAGATCTTCGGGCCGCACGGAGACGCCACCGCGCGCCACAAGATGCGCATGGTGGTCGCCAACGCGCTTGGCTACGCACTGGATCCCGTCGAACATTACGCACTGCGCGTGCCTGCGCCCGCCGCACCGCTCAATGCCGACGGCGTGCCGCGCGCCATGTTGTTCCACGCTACCTCGGTCGAGGCCAAGAAATGGCCCCAGCAGCGGTGGATCTCGGTCGGCAGGACGCTGGCCGGACGTGGCTACAAGATCCAGTTGCCCTGGGGCTCGCCCGCCGAGCGCGAGCAATCGGAGGCGCTTGCTGCCGAGATACCCGGCGCCGAGGTCTTGCCGCGCATGACCATTACCGAATGCGCGCAACGGGTGGACGCCGCCGCGCTGGTGGTCGGCACCGACACCGGCTTCGTCCACCTGGCCGATGCGCTGGGCAAGCCGTCGGTGATGCTGTTCACGGTGACCGACAGCCAGCATTTCGGGATCGACACGCCGGGGCAGTCTGTCTCCGTGGGCGCCCGCGGCGTGGTGCCCGAGGTCGATGAGGTGCTCGCCGCGATCGACCGGGTCACCAGCGGTCAGGCCACGCCACAAGTGGCGGCCGCCAGCCTGGGCTGAACCGGCGCCCGATCTGCGGCTGCCTGCGTTGCGGACAGGGGTGATCAGCCAGCCGCCGCGGGTGCTTCAACACGTCACGCGTTGATCGTTTGCCCGCCCCGCGCGCCGGACGCCGGATGTGCCGGGCGGGCACGCCGCCTGGGCGATGGCTTGCCGTCGCACCGGCGCTGCCGCCAAAACTTCATCTAGCTACCCATCAGCCGAAGCGCGTTCAGTTGGTGTTCCAGGCATCCCTGGCATCACCTTCCCGTTGTCCACGTAGATCCGACGATGGCTGTAGCTGCGGCGCTGCGCGCGCAGCGGCGGTTCGCTGTCTGTCTCGACATCCTATGCCCGTCCGGGTGGCTTTCACGGCGCAATAGCCTGCCACGGCTTCGCACATGCGCAAATGCCGCTATCTGGCCGCATTTCATGTTGATCATTTGATGAACATTCCCCTGGCACACTAACGGTCATTCGCATTTACCTTGCGTTCTATATCGTCCGATATATAATCGATTTTGTATCGTATGATACAAAACGTATCCATCCAGTTCCACCTTAGCCAGCCAAGCCGGAGCAACCATGGCACGACCCCGCGAATTCGACGAACAACAGGTGCTGGAAGCAGCCGGAGATGCCTTCTGGGCGAACGGTTTCGAAGCCACCTCCACGCGCGATCTCGTCAAGTGCACGGGTTTGACGCAGCCCAGCCTCTACAACGCCTTCGGTGACAAGCGCGGGCTGTTCCTGCGCGCGCTGGAGCATTACCTGGAGCGCACGCTGCACGAGCGGATTGCACGGCTGGAATCGTCGCAAACGCCCGGCCATGCCATCGCGGCCTTCTTCGGCGAGATCGTCGATCGTTCCGTTGCGGACGCGCGGCACCGCGGCTGCATGCTGGTCAATGCTGCCGTGGAGTCGACGCCGGGCGACGAGGCATGCCGCCAGGGCATCGCCGGCGAACTTGCCCAGATCCAGGCTTTCTTCCAGCGCTGCATGGCGGCAGCGCAGGCAAGCGGCGAGGTGCCGAAGCGCCTCCCGGCAGCGGACGCGGGCGCGCACCTGCTGGCGGTCCTGCTGGGGGTGCGAGTGCTCGCCCGGGTCAGGCCGGAACGCGCGCTGCTCACCGGCGCCGTCAGTCCGGCGCTGAGCCTGCTCGGCCTGCCGCCGCTGCCCGTCGCGGCCAGCACGGCATGAGACGCTTGCCGGCACAGCGAACCACGTATCGAATCCGCAGGAATGCATCATGTCTGAAAACACAGCCACGATCCCAAGCCCCATGGCGTCGACGCTCGATGCCCGCGCACTGTTCGCCACCCTCGCCGGGCTGTGCGGCAGCCTGGTAGCCATCGGCCTCGCGCGCTTCGCCTACACGCCGCTGATTCCGCCGCTGATCCAGGCGCATTGGTTCACGTCGTCGCAGGCGGTGACGCTCGGCGCGGCGAATTTCGCCGGCTACCTGGCCGGCGCGCTGCTGGGTCGTCCCATTGCCAATGCGCTATCCAACCGCCATGCGTTGCGGCTGTTGATGCTGATCGCAACGGCCGCCTTCTTTGCCTGCGCGCACCCGTTGTCGGTGAGCTGGTTCTTTGCCTGGCGCTTCGCGTCCGGCGTCTCGGGCGGCGCCATCATGGTGCTGGTGGCGACCACGATCCTGCCGCATATCCCACCCGCCCGGCGCGGCTTTGCCAGCGGCATGATCTTCCTGGGGCTCGGACTCGGCATTGCGGCCTCGGGCACCATCATTCCCAGGTTGTTGCAGCTGGGTCTGAAGGACACTTGGATCGGTCTCGGCGTGTTCGCGGCCATCCTGACCGCCGTGAGCTGGTTCGGCTGGCCGGGCTCGGCCCCGGCAGCGCCGGCACCGGGTGCCGGTACGCAGCCGGTCAGGCGCGGGAACACGGCATTGCGCGTGTTGTACGCCCAGTACGCCGCGAACGCGCTCGGGCTTGTGCCTGCCATGGTGCTGCTGGTGGACTATGTGGCGCGCGGGCTGGGCCGGGGTGCGGAGACCGGTGCCGGGTACTGGGTCTTGTACGGTGTCGCGGCCATCGCGGGACCTGTCGTGTGCGGCAATGTGGCTGATCGCATCGGCTTCGGGCCGGCTTATCGCATCGCGTTGCTGCTGCAGGCGATTGCCGTAGCCACGCTCGCCTTGTCCGGCAACCCGATTCTCATTGGCGTCGCTACCGTGGTCCTGGGCATTTTCACGCCCGGCATCGTGCCGCTGGTGCTTGGGCGTATCCAGGAAATGGTGCCGCACGACCATATCGAGCAGCGCGCCGTGTGGAGCCGCGCCACCACGGCCTTTGCCTTGTTCCAGGCCCTCGCCGGCTACGGCTACTCGTACCTGTTCACGCTTTCGCACAACAACTATGCGCTGATCTTCCTGTGCGGCGCGGTGGCGCTGGCCTTGGCGCTGACCGCCGACATCCTCACGGGGCGCAGGCCGCAGCCAGTTGCCGCGTCCTGAGGAAAACAGGAAGGCGTCCTAGAATGGACGGGCGCCACGCACGCCACAGACAATCGCCAGGAAAAACAGCAAGGAGTCGTTCCCATGAGTCAAAGCCGGTTATTCGAACCCTTATCCATTGGCAATCTGCGGTTGGAAAACCGCATCGTGATTGCGCCGATGTGCCAATACTCCGCCGAGGAGGGCTCGGCCGGCGACTGGCACATGATTCATCTCGGCCAGCTCGCGCTGTCCGGCGCCGGAATGATGATCATCGAGGCATCTGCCGTGTCGGCGGAAGGGCGCATCACGCCGGGGGATCTTGGCCTCTATTCGGATGCGAATGAGGCGGCCCTTGGAAAAGTGATCAGCGCAGCCAGGGCGCACGCGCCGATTGCACTTGCGATACAGCTTGCCCATGCGGGGCGCAAGGCATCCAGCCACGCCCCCTGGGACGGCGGCAGTCAGATACGGCCCGACCAGCCGCTGGGCTGGAAGACGGTGGCGCCATCCGCTGTGCCGCACGCGGAGGGCGAGGATGCGCCGCTGGCGCTGGATCGCGCAGGCATGGACAAGGTGCGCGACGATTTCGTCGCCGCCGCCGTTCGCGCGGCGCGTCTCGGGCTCGACGGCATCGAACTGCATTTCGCGCATGGCTACCTGCTGCATCAGTTCCTGTCGCCGCTGGCTAACAAGCGCGAGGACGAGTATGGCGGCAGCGTGGAGAACCGTATGCGTTTCCCCATCGAGGTGTTCGACGCGGTGCGCGCGGCATTTCCCGCCGACAAGCCGGTGTGGGCGCGCATCTCGGCTACCGACTGGGTGCCCGGCGGTTGGGATATCGAAGGCACGGTGGCGCTGTCGAAGGCGCTCAAGGCGCGTGGCTGCGCGGCGATCCACGTGACTACCGGCGGCGTCTCGCCGGCGCAGGCCATCAAGCTGGGGCCCGGCTACCAGGTGCCCTATGCGCAGCGTGTCAAGGCCGAGGTCGGCTTGCCGACCATCGCGGTGGGGCTCATCACCGAGCCCGAGCAGGCCGAAGCCATCATCGCCAACGGCGAAGCGGATGCGGTTTCGCTGGCGCGCGCCATGCTCTACGATCCGCGCTGGCCGTGGCACGCCGCGGCCAGGCTTGGCGCGCAGGTCCATGCGCCGAAGCAGTACTGGCGTTCGCAGCCACGCGAGTACAAGGATCTGTTTTTCGATGCCAGCTTCGGGCAGCGCTAGTCACGGTGAAAGCGAAAAATCAACGAAAAACGGCCCGCCGGAAGGGGCGGGCCGTCATCGCCTGTTCGCGTCAGTCAGCCTGGATGCCGAACTCCTTGACGATCTTTGCATAGCGCGTCGAATCGGACGCGATCAGCTTGCCCAGCGTGCCGGGTTCGCCGCCAACGGGCGTGACCGCGATGGTGGCCATGCGCGCTACCACGTCGGGCATCTTCAGGATGTCGTTGACGTGCGCGTTCAGCGTCTTCACCAGTTCCGGCGAAAGCCCCTTCGGCGCCAGCAGCGCCTGCCAGGCGCCGACGTCCACATCCTTGTAGCCCAGTTCGAGCAGCGTCGGCACGTTCGGTGCGAACGGCGAGCGCTTCAGGTCGGCCACGGCCAGCGGCACGATGCTGCCGGCAGTGATGTACTGGCCCACCGCGCCGAGCGTGGAGTAAGTCATCGGCACCTGGCCGCCCAGCACGTCGACCACCGCCGGCGCCGTGCCGCGATACGGCACCTGCGAGATCTTTACGCCAGCCGCCTTGTTGAACAACTCGCCAAGAATGTGCATGGGCGAACCGTTGCCCGGACTGGCGTAGGTTTGCAGGCTGCCGGATTTGGCGCGTGCGACCAGGTCGGGCAGCTTGGTGATCCCGGAGTTCTTATTGACGACCACGAAGAGCGACTGGATGCCGATCTGCGCAATGGGCGTGAAATCGTTGCGCACGTCGTAGGCGGCCCCGGTGCCGCTCTTGAGCACCAGCGGCGCGATGGCGACCGTGTTGGGCGCGACCAGCAAGGTATAGCCATCGGGCGCTGCCTTGGCGACGTAAGCGCTGCCGATCGTGCCGGCCGCGCCAGTGCGGTTTTCGACCACGACGGACTGGTGCAGGCGCGCGGAGAGCTTTTCCGCGAGCAGGCGGGCCAGCACGTCGGTATCGCCGCCGGCGGGGTAGGCGACGACCAGCGCAATGGGTTTGTTGGGGTAGGCCTGCGCGCAGGCGGTGCCTGCCGCCATCACGGCGGCCGTGGCTGCGAGGGCAGCAAACAGGTTGCGGGTTGCAAACTTCATGATGAGACGCCTCTAGGTAGACTTCGCGGCGGATGGGATGATCCGTTCCATCCGGCTTGCGCCGCGTGGCGGCGCGCGGGCTTTAGAACGTGTGCTTGATGCCGATCATCGTGCCCAGCTGGTTGCCGCCGGGCTTGGGGTTGGAGCCTGTCTGGGCGCCGCTGACCGACTGGGCGAGCTGGCCGCCGTTGTCGATGAAGCCGGCCGTGGCATACACGGAGGTGCGCTTGGAGAAGGCGTAGGTACCACGCAGCGCGTACAGCATCGCCTTGTTGTCGCTGTTGTGATACTTGAGGTAGTAGACCTGGCCGGCCAGCGTGAACGCGGGCGTGATGTCATACGCCAGGCCGGCGTACCAGAGGTCGCTGCGCGGCGTCGGACTGCCATCGTTGTCGCGGCGGATCACGCCCAGGCCCATCTTGGTCTTGGACAGCAGCACATAGCCGTTGAGCGAGAGCCGGTCATCCGACTGGTTGCTCCTGGTCAGGCCGCCGAATGCCCCGGGTCCGCCGCGCAGCGAGTCATAGGCCGCTGCCACGCCCCACCACTTGTTGTCGTACTGGAGCAATGCCGACCATTCGCGGCAAGCCTTTGAGTCGGCCGGATTTTCGCCTGCGCAATTGGTGCCGGCCGGGCTCGGGCCCGCATTCACCACATCGCGGCCAAAGCTATAGGTGGCGCCCAGCGTGAAACCGCCAAACGTGCCCTTGTAGGAAACGGCGTTGTCGGCGCGCGCGTTCGGCAGATAGCTGTCGAGCGATCCCGAGCCGTACACGTTGGGACCGAGGATGTCCGGGTCCAGCGTGGCCCAGAACAGCATGGTGTACTGGCGGCCCAGGGCCACCTGGCCCCAGGGGCCGGAGAGGCCCACCAAGGCTTGCCTGCCGAACAGCCGGCCGCCCTGGTTGGACGTGCCGGAGTCTGGCGCGAAACCGGATTCGAGCACGAACAGGCTCTTGAGGCCGCCGCCCAGGTCCTCCGTGCCGCGGATGCCCCAACGTGACGGCACCGTCCCGGTCAGGGTGTTCATGCGGAACACGTTGTCCTTAGCCGCGCCAATATTGTTCACGTACTCGACGCCGGTATCGACCACGCCGTACAGCGTCACCGTCGATTGGGCCGAGGCCAGCAGGGGTACCGCGACTGCAAGGGCAGCCAGCGCAATCCGTCCAAGTTTCATTGATCGATTCCTCTTCCTTGTCCACCGTATCGTTTTGTTGGCGTCGCCATGCTTCGCCAGACCATTACCCGGGCCGGATGGGTGCATCTCGGGTTGTGCACGTTCCGGCTTTTTGTTTTATATGTGAAACATCAGATTACATAAGAAACAACGAGCAAAATATAGCCGTTCATTTCCGGAAAAACATGGGCGGGAAATCCCTAGTGATGTGGAGAAGCGACGAGATAGCGCCGCATAAGCGGCATCCGCGGCACAGTGGTGCACAAGAACGGTGCGATGGTTCGGTAGGGCAAGACTCCGCCGTGCGCTGGCAAACCGCACGGCCGCTGGGACCGGCGACAGCCAGCGTGCCGGCGCATGTCCGCCTGCACCAAAACGTGACAGCGCTGCGGTTTAGGGAAGTTTTTTTGCAAGGGGTTAACCCTGATCAATTTCCAGCAGCCGCCGGTCTATATTCCCTAGGTTTTATTCGCAAACTACGGTTTCATATATGGAACAAAATGACCCATCCCAGGCAATCCAGCCTGCTGCAGCGCTGCTCCGGGCGCTCGACACCGGCTTTACGGAGCGGCGAGTGGCTACCGGCAGCGACGGCGCGCAAATCGCTTACCGTCGCGGCGGAAGCCACGGGCCGGTCGTGGTGCTGTTGCATGGCATCAGTTCCGGCGCGGCTTCCTGGTTGCCATGCGCGAGCCTGCTGGCAGCCGATGCCCGTGTGATCGCGTGGGATGCACCCGGTTATGGCAATTCGCAAGCGTTGCAAACCGCTGCGCCCGCGGCAGCCGACTACGCCCGGAGCCTGGCGGGCCTGCTGCGCGCACTGGATGTGCGGCCCGATGTGATCGTCGGCCATTCGCTCGGCGCGTTGATGGCGGCGGCCTATGTGGCGCAAGCGGGCCCGGCGCAGCTTCCCCGACAGCTGCTGCTGCTCAGCCCGGCCCAGGGCTACGGCGGTCCCGGCAAGGCTGACAAGGCAAAAGTGGTGGCCCGCCAGCGGCTCGACGCACTTGCGGCAGTGGGAGTGGAGGGCCTGGCCGAGCGTGGTCCGGGCCGCCTGCTGAGCACCGCGGCCGGCGCCGATGCGCAGGCCTGGGTGCGCTGGAATATGCGCCGCCTGGACCCGGACGGCTACCGGCAAGCCGTGGCGATGCTGTGCGGAGACGATATCGGCGCATATCTCGCGCGTCGGGACCCAGGCGTCAGTGCGCGGGTCGGCTGTGGTGCCCTGGATATCGTGACGCCGCCGCCAGGATGCGCGGCGCTGGCGGAACGCTTCGCCTTGCCGTTCGAACTGGTGCCCGATGCCGGTCATGCCTGCTATGTGGAGCAGGCAGGTTCTGTCGCCCGCTGGATTCGCAGCGCGCTCGCCTGACACAGCCACCGGGCGCGGATACGGCTGCGCGCAGCCTTGCCGCGCCTTTCCGCACCGCTTTTCCCCGCCCGCATCCATCTCGCCTCCGGCGTGCTTCCGGCCGATCCCCGGCCCCGTGCCCAGTCCCAAGTGGCATCGGCTTATCTCCAGGGTATACCCCACTCTATTTTTAAAGTTTCGTTGCCTATAGTGGTGTCTGTGTTCAATATTTAAATCAGCGTTTTATAGGTGAAACAAAACGCTAGATCAGCAGACTGGCAACAAGGTCAAAGGAGCAGCGCAATGGAGAACCTCGCATACAACCCGAACCTGGCGCCCTGGGAGCGTCCGGCTCCGAACAATGTCGCCGGCAAGGGCCACATCGAGCAGCCCGGCAAGGTGGCCAATATCCTGTGGCAGACCCGCGCCGCTGCGCCCACCGCTTATGAAGACGCGCTCGGCGATGCCCTGGAGGCCGCTTTCGAGGGCGGTGCCAAGAGCCCCGCGGACATCGTGCGAGCGTTCAACGACGCTGGCCTGCTGGGCGCGGATGGCCTGGCCTGGACCGAAGAGCGCTTCCTCGCCGAAATGCGCCGCCTTGGCGCCTGAGAGGCTGAAGCCAAGAGGCAGTTCAAGAACATCAACGCGATTGCGTCATGACGGGCGGCGAAACAAGGCATGCCCTTCCGAGATAGCGATCCGATCCGGTACCCGCAAGAGAGCAAACAATGGAATCGAACAAGCAAGCGCGTGCTGAGGCGCGCCTGAACGCCGGCCTGCATAACTACTGGTATCCGGTATCGGCCGCGTGGGCGGTCACGCATGCGCCGATCGGCATTACGCGCCTGGGCCAGAACATTGTGCTGTGGCGCGACGGCGCCGGCCAGGTGCACGCGCTGGAAGACCGCTGCCCGCACCGCGGCGCGCGCCTGTCGATGGGCTGGAACCTCGGCGACCGCGTGGCCTGCTGGTACCACGGCGTGGAAGTCGGCGGCGACGGCCAGGTCAAGAGCGTGCCGGCCGTGGACAACTGCCCGCTCGAAGGCAAGACCTGCGTGCGCAGCTACCCCGTGCGGGAAAAGGCTGGCGCCATCTTCCTGTGGTTCGGCGAGCGCGCTCCGGTGGAAGGCGAGGGCGGTGCTAATGCGCTGCGCCTGCCGGAGGAACTGGAGAGCGACGAGCACAGCAACTTCCTGTGCGTGGCGCACTGGGACTGCAACTACCGCTACGCCATCGACAACGTCATGGACCCGATGCACGGCGCCTACCTGCATGCGGTGTCGCACTCGATGGCCTCGGGTGAAAAGCAGGCCGTGATGGCCGTGCGCGAAACCGATACCGGCCTGGTATTCGAGAAGACCGGCCAGCGCGGCGTGAACTTCGACTGGGTGGAATTCGGCGAGACCGGCACCCTGTGGCTGCGGCTGGCGATTCCCTACCGCGCCAAGGTGGGCCCCGGCGGCCCGTTCGGCATCGTCGGCATCGCCACGCCGGTCGACGAGGAGCACTGCATGGTGTTCTTCTGGCGTACCCGCCACGTGCAGGGCTGGGAGCGCGATGTCTGGCGCTTCCTGTACCGCAACCGCCTGGAAGGCCTGCACTGGGACGTGCTGGAGCAGGACCGCGTGGTGCTGGAGATGATGGCGCCGAACGCGCGCGAACATGAAGCGCTGTACCAGCATGATGTGGGCATCACGCGCGTGCGCCGCCTGCTGCGCCGCCGTGCCGACCAGGAAGTCGCCGACGAGCCGGTCGCCATGCTGAAGCCCGTGGGCGGGGTGGCAAGCCATGCCTGAGATCGACCGCAACAACCTGCTGGCCGGCCGCTGCGTGCTGGTGACCGGCGCGGCGCGCGGGCTGGGCCTGGCCTTTGCCACCGCGATCGCCGAAGCCGGCGCCGCCGTCGCGATGGCCGACATCCTCGCCGACCGCTTGCACGAGGAAGCCGCCGCGTTGCAGGCCCGTGGCCTGACGGCGCTGCCGCTCGCGCTTGACCTCGGCAATCCCGAATCGGTGACGGCCTGCGCCGCCGCCGCCGTGGCCGGGCTTGGCGGCCTGGACGGGCTCGTCAACAACGCCGCGGTCACCGACTCCGGCGGCCGCGACGCCAGCGCCATCGACATCGCCACCTGGGACCGCGTGATGAACATCAACGTGCGCGGTACCTGGCTGATGACTACCGCCTGCCTGCCGGCACTGCGCGCCTCGCGCCGCGGCGCCATCGTCAACCTCGCGTCGGACACGCCGCTGTGGGGCGCGCCCAACCTGCTGGCGTACGTGGCCAGCAAGAGCGCCATCATCGGCATGACCCGTTCGCTGGCGCGCGAGCTGGGCGACGACCAGGTCACTGTCAATGCCATCGCACCGGGGCTGACCATGGTGGAGGCGACGGAATACGTGCCCCAGAAGAGGCGCGACCTGTATCGCGAGCAACGCGCGATTTCCCGCGAACAGCTACCCGAGGATGTTTCCGGGGCCGTGCTGTTCGCACTATCGGATCTGTCCCGCTTCGTGACGGGCCAGACGCTGGCCGTCAACGGCGGCTTCGTCATGCACTGAGTCAACAAGGAATCCAAATGAGCGATCTTTCCCAACAAGACAACATCAAGCGTTCCTGGGAGCAGCCGTCCGGCGCTTCCTTCGACCAGTGGATGGAGACTCGCGTCGCGCGCTTCTCCACCCGCCGCTACGACTGGGACGCACTCAAGTTCCAGGCTGACTACGATCCCAAGTACCGCCGCGCGCAGATGCGTTACCTCGGCACCGGCGGCACCGGCGTGGCCACCGACACCAATACCGTGCCGTCCGAGAATTTCACCTTCTCGACCATGATCATCCCGGCCGGCCACGAAGGCCCGTCGCACCTGCACACGGATGTGGAAGAAGTCTTCTTCGTCATGCGCGGCAAGATCAAGCTGATCCTGGAAAAGGACGGCGAGCGTTACGAAACCATCCTGACCGACCGCGACCTGGTCTCGGTGCCCCCCGGCGTGTACCGCGAGGAAATCAACATCGGCGAGGAAGACGCGCTGATGTGCGTGATGCTCGGTGCCAAGAAGCCGATCACGCCGACGTACCCGCCCGAGCATCCGCTCACCAAGGTCAAGCGCTGAAAAGCGAGAAGCCGGCGCGCCAAAGCAACCGCGGCCGTGCGCCGGACCCAGTGGAACACGAACCTCTCATGACTCAAGAACGCCTTCCGGAAGACAGCCAGGACAAGTACATCGTGCCCGGACTGGAGCGTGGCCTGCGCCTGCTGGCCGAGTTCAGCCGCCGCGACCGTACCTTGTCGGCGGCCGACCTGGCGCGCCGGCTCAAGGTGCCCCGCTCCACGGTGTTCCGGCTGCTGGCCACCCTGGAGATGATGGGTTTTGTCGAACGCACCGACGGCGGCCGCGATTACCGCCTCGGCATGGCGGTGCTGCGCCTGGGCTTCGAGTACCTGGCTTCGCTGGAACTTACCGAGCTGGGGCGGCCGCTGCTGGATCGCCTGCGCGACGACATCCGTTACCCGTGCAACCTGGTGGTGCGCGACGGCCGCTCGATTGTCTATGTGGCCAAGTCGGTGGCGCCCACGCCGTTCAGCAGTTCCGTCACCGTGGGGACCCGCCTGCCGGCGCACGCCACCGTGCTCGGACGCGTGCTGCTCGAGGACCTGACGCTGGCCGAGCTGCGCCAGCTCTATCCGGAGCCGCGCCTGGAAGCGTTCTCGCCCAGCACGCCGGGCACGGTCGAAGAACTGTTCGAGATGGTGCAGCGCGACCGCGAGCGGGGCGTGGTGCTGCAGGAAGCGTTCTTCGAGGCCAGCATCTCGACCATCGCGGCACCGGTGCGGGATCGTACCTGCAAGGTGGTGGCGGCGCTGGGCGTGACCATCCCGGCCTCGCGCATCGATCCGGAGCAACTGGACATGATGGAAGACAAAGTCAGAGACACCGCGGGCGAGCTGTCCCGCCTGCTGGACTACCGGCCGCGTGAGCACGGCAAGGTGGTCAACCTGTATCGGGAGTGAGGACGATGTCCATGATTGAACTCGACGGCAAGGTTGCCGTCGTCACGGGTGGATCCTCGGGCATCGGCCTGGCCACCGTCGAACAACTGCTGGAAGCGCGCGCCGCCGTGGCGCTGTGCGGCCGCAACGAAGCGCGGCTGCGCGAAGCGGAAAGCCATCTGCGCGCACGCTTCCCCGAAGCCCGCCTGTACGCCGCCGCCTGCGACGTGCTGGATCCCGCGCGGGTGGCCGCCTTTGCCGCCGCCAGCGAGGCCGCGCTCGGCCCGGCCGACATGCTGGTCAACAACGCAGGGCAGGGCCGCGTCTCCACGTTCGCGAACACCGAGGACGCTGCGTGGCTCGAAGAGCTGCAGCTCAAGTTCTTCTCGGTGATCCATGCCACGCGCGCGTTCCTTGCGCAGCTGGAGCGCTCGGACAGCGCCGCCATCGTCTGCGTGAACTCGCTGCTGGCCGTGCAACCGGAGCCGCATATGGTGGCGACGTCTGCGGCGCGTGCCGGCGTGCATAACCTGGTGCGCTCGCTGGCAACCGAATTCGCCCCCAAGGGCATCCGCGTCAACGGCATCCTGCTCGGCCTGGTCGAGTCGGGCCAGTGGCGCCGGCGTTTCGAAGCGCGCCCGGAATCCGAGCGCGACCTCGACTGGGCCGCGTGGACCGCGCGCCTGGCGCAGCAAAAGCATATTCAACTTGGCCGTCTTGGCCTGCCGCAGGAAGCCGCGCGCGCGATCCTGTTCCTTGCCTCGCCGTTGTCTTCGTACACCACGGGCAGCCACATCGATATTTCCGGAGGACTTTCCCGTCATGCGTAACGAACAGCAACAAGTCACGGTGGGCTACGCCATCGCCGCCTTCCTCGAACAATGCGGCGTCAAGGCTGCGTTCGGCGTCATCTCGATCCACAACATGCCCATCCTCGACGCGATGGGCGAGCGCGGCAAGATCCGCTTCGTCCCCGCGCGCGGCGAAGCGGGCGGCACCAATATGGCCGACGCCTGCGCCCGCACCACGGGTGGCCTGGGCGTGTGCCTGACCAGCACCGGCACCGCTGCCGGCAATGCCGCCGGCGCCATGGTGGAAGCGCTCACCGCCGGCACGCCGCTGCTGCACCTGACCGGCCAGATCGAAACCCCGTACCTGGACCAGAGCCTGGCCTACATCCACGAAGCACCGGATCAGCTCACCATGCTGAAGGCCATCTCGAAGGCCGCGTTCCGCATCCGCAGCGCGGATACCGCGCTCAGCACGATCAAGCTCGCCGTGCAGACCGCGCTGACCGCGCCGAGCGGTCCCGTCAGCGTGGAAATCCCCATCGACATCCAGGCCGCGCTGATCCCGATGCCGACCGACCTGCGCCCGCTGGCCGTGCCCACGCATGTGCCCTCGGCCCATGCGCTGGACGAACTAGCCGAACGCCTGTCCAAGGCCAGGCGCCCGCTGCTGTGGCTGGGCGGCGGCGCGCGCCACGCCGGCGCGCAGGTCAAGCGGCTGCTGGCGCTGGGCTTCGGCGTGGTCACGAGCACGCAAGGCCGCGGCATCGTGGCGGAAGACGATCCCCGTTCGCTGGGCGCCTTCAACCTGCACAAGCCGGTGGAACAGTTCTATCAAAGCTGCGACGCCATGCTGGTGGTGGGCTCGCGCCTGCGCGGCAATGAAACGCTGAAGTACGAACTGAAGCTGCCGCGCCCGCTGTTCCGCGTCGACGCCGATGCCTCCGCCGAAGGCCGCTGCTACCAGAGCGACTACTTCGCCAGCGGCGATGCGGCGCTGGCGCTCGATGGCCTGGCCGACCGCCTGGAAGGCAAGCTGAAGGTCGACCCGAATTTCGCCGCCGACCTGCGCGCCGCGCACGAGACCGCCATGAGCGGCCTGATCGACGGCCTGGGCCCGTATTCGGCACTGGTGGAGGCGCTGCAGGGCGCGGTAGGCCGCAACTTCAACTGGGTGCGCGACGTCACCGTCTCCAACAGCACCTGGGGCAATCGCCAGCTGCGTATTTTCGACTCCCGCGCCGGCGTGCATGCGCTGGGCGGCGGCATCGGCCAGGGCCTGGCGATGGGCATCGGCGCGGCAGTGGGCGCGGCGGTGACTTCATCGGGCAAGAAGACCTTCTGCCTGGCCGGCGACGGCGGCTTCATCCTGAACCTGGGCGAACTCGCCACCGCGGTGCAGGAACGCGCCGACGTGGTCTTCGTGCTGATGAACGACAAGGGCTACGGCGTGATCAAGAACATCCAGGACGCGCAGTACGGCGGCCGCCGCCACTACGTGGACCTGCATACGCCTGATTACGCGCAACTGTCGCAATCGCTGGCGCTGCGCCATCGCCGCGTCAGCAACCTGGCGGATGTCGGCGCCGCCCTGGAAGAGGCGACCGCCGAATCCGGTCCGTTCTTGCTGGAGGTCGACATGCTGTCCATCGGCACCTTCAAGACCGCATTCGCCGGCCCGCCGGTCAACAAGGAAGCCGACGCCGAGAAGAGCGCGCGCGCGGCCGAACGCAGCACCGTGACTGTCTGAGGGAGACGCAACATGCTGCACGTGTCGATGGTGGGGTGCGGAGCGATCGGGCTCGGCGTGCTCGAACTGCTCAAGAGCGATCCGGATGTTGTATTCGACGTGGTGGTGGTGCCGGAAGCCCAGATGGACCAGGCCCGCCACGCCGTCTCCGCGCTGGCGCCGCGGGCGCGCGTCGCCTCCAGCCTGAGCCAGGCCGACGGACGGCCCGACCTGCTGGTGGAATGCGCCGGCCACCATGCGCTGGAGGAGCACATCGTGCCGGCGCTGGAGCGCGGCATCGCCTGCATGGTGGTGTCGGTGGGCGCGTTGTCGGCGCCCGGCCTGGCGGAACGGCTGGAAGCGGCGGCACGGCGCGGCGGCACCCAGGTGCAGCTGCTGTCCGGCGCGATCGGCGCCATCGATGCGCTGGCGGCAGCGCGCGTGGGCGGCCTCGATGCGGTGGTCTACACCGGGCGCAAGCCGCCTGGCGCGTGGAAGGATACGCCGGCGGAAGCGCTGTTCAATCTCGATGCGCTGACCGAAGCCACGGTGATCTTCGAAGGCACCGCCCGCGAAGCGGCGCGGCTTTATCCCAAGAATGCCAATGTGGCCGCCACGCTGTCGATGGCCGGGCTCGGGCTGGATCACACGCAGGTGAGGCTGCTGGCCGATCCTGGCGTGGATGAGAACGTGCACCATGTGGAAGCGCGCGGCGCTTTCGGTGGTTTCGAGCTGACCATGCGCGGCAAGCCGCTGGCGGCTAATCCCAAGACCTCGGCGCTGACGGTGTTCAGCGTGGTGCGTGCGCTGGGCAACCGTGCCCACGCCATGTCGATTTAAGCAGCGCAGCAAGGCAATCATCATGAAGCAAGAGATTCTCCCCATCTGTATCGCAGGCGAGTGGCGCGTGGGCGGCGGCGAGCGCTACGCCACGCGCTACCCAGCCACCGGCGAAGTGGTCGCGGAACTGAACGCGGCCAGCCTGGACGACGTGGAAGAGGCCGTGCAGGGTGCGCATCGCGCGTTCCTCACCAGCGGCTGGGCCCAGCGCAAGCCGCACGAGCGCGCAGCCGTGCTGCATCGCGTGGCCGACCTGATCCGCGCGCGCGCAGAGCCCCTCGCTCAGCGCCAGCGCCTGGACAACGGCAAGCCCATCAGCGAGACGCGCGCGCTGGTTGCCAGCGCAGCGGGCACCTTCCAGTTCTTCGCCGCGGCTTGCGAGACGCTGGAGGAGACGCTCACGCCCGCTCGTGGTGACTTCCTCACCATGAGCGTGCATGAAGCCATGGGCGTGGTGGCGGCGATCACGCCGTGGAACTCGCCCATCGCCAGCGAGGCGCAGAAGCTGGCGCCGGCGCTGGCAGCCGGCAATGCGGTGGTGATCAAGCCCGCCGAGATCACGCCGCTGATGGCGCTCGAACTGGCGGCCATCTGCGAAGAAGCCGGCGTGCCCAAGGGCCTCATCAGCGTGCTGCCCGGCAAGGGCTCGGTGATCGGCGACGCCATTACCAAGCACCCGCTGGTGCGCCGCGTGTCATTCACGGGCGGCACCACCACGGGACGCCATATCGCGCATATCGCCGCCGACAAGATGATGCCGGTGTCGCTGGAACTGGGCGGCAAGTCGCCGACGATGGTGTTCGAGGACGCGGACCTGGATCATGCGGTCAACGGTGTGCTGTACGGCATCTTCAGTTCCTCGGGCGAATCGTGCATCGCGGGCTCGCGCCTGTTCGTGGCACGTTCCTTGTACGAGCCTTTCATGGACCGCCTGGCCGAGGGCGCGGCGCGCCTGCGCGTGGGCGACCCGGCCGACGAGCGCACCCAGATGGGGCCGCTGATCAGCGACCGCCACCGTGACTCGATCGAATCGTATGTGGCGCTTGGCGTATCCGAAGGCGGCCAGCTGCGCACGGGTGGCATCCGCCCGACGGTGGCGGGCTGCGAGAACGGCTACTTCTACACGCCCACCATCATCGAAGGGCTGGATAACAGCGCCCG
This sequence comes from Cupriavidus sp. F041, assembly GCF_057814235.1. Lineage (NCBI taxonomy): Bacteria > Pseudomonadati > Pseudomonadota > Betaproteobacteria > Burkholderiales > Burkholderiaceae > Cupriavidus > Cupriavidus sp. F041. The sequence continues at coordinate 2,687,824 of NZ_JBVASY010000002.1, read as the reverse complement.
CGTGTGCCAGGAGGAAATCTTCGGGCCGGTGCTGGTGGCGATGGCCTTCGACGACGAGGACGACCTGATCGCGCAGGCCAACGACAGCGTGTACGCGCTGGCGGCCGGCGTGTGGACGCGCGACTACAAGCGCGCATGGCGCTTTGCGCGCGCGGTGCAGGCGGGCAACGTGTGGATCAATACGTACAAGCAGTTTTCCATCTCGACGCCGTTTGGCGGTTGGCGCGACAGCGGCCTGGGCCGAGAGAAGGGGAGGCTGGGCATCCTGCAGTACATGGAGCAGAAGAGCGTGTACTGGGGCATGCATGAACAACCGCTGCCGTGGGCTAACTGAGTGACCCCGACGACGTTGGCAACGACACAAGCGACACAGCAGGAGATGGGAACAATGAACACGATTCTGGGCATCGACGAAATCGTCTACGGTGCCGACGACCTGGACGCCTGCCGGCGCTTCTTCGCCGACTGGGGCCTCACGCTGGTGCGCGAGGACGAGGCCGGTCTGGATTTCGAGACGCTGAACGGCTGCCGCGTGCTGGTGCGCCGCACCGACGACCCGGCGCTGCCGGCGGCGATGGAAGACGGCCCGACGCTGCGCGAAGTGGTGTGGGGCGTGGACACGCAGGCCGCGCTGGACAAGATCGCGGATGCCATTCGCGCCGAGCCGGGCTTTGTCAGCCCGGGTGAGCGCGTGGGTTGTACCGATCCCAACGGCCTGGCCGTGCGCTTCCAGCTGACCCGCAAGCGCGAGGTCGAAGTCGAATGCGCCACGATGAATACATGGAACGACAAGCCGCGCCTGAACCAGCGCAGCCCGATCTACGAGCGCGCCACGCCGATCGAGGTGGGGCACGTGGTGTTCTTCGTCAAGGACGTGGCGGCGACCGAGCGCTTCTATACGGAGAAGCTTGGCTTCGTGCCGTCGGACCACTATCCCGGCCGTGGCGCCTTCCTGCGCTGCGCGCCGGACGGCGGCCACCATGACCTGTTCCTGCTGCAGCTGCCGCAAGCCAAAAGCGGCCTGAACCATGTGGCCTTCACCGTGCGCGATATCCATGAGGTATTCGGCGGCGGCCTGCATGTGTCGCGCAGCGGCTGGGACACGCAGCTCGGCCCGGGCCGGCATCCGATTTCCTCGGCTTACTTCTGGTACTTCAAGAATCCGGCCGGCGGCCTGATCGAGTACTACGCGGACGAGGACCAGCTGGACGCCGAATGGGAGCCGCGCGATTTCGAGCCGGGTCCCACCATGTTCGCGGAATGGGCGGTGGAAGGCGGCCTGGACGGTAACACCCGCCGGCAGAAGAACGCGAGCGGCCCCCAGGGCAAGTTCTTGACCGAGAAGCGCTGAATACGGTGTGGCAGGCAGCGTAGCAATACAGGCAGCAAGGCGATACGAAGCAATACGAAGCGACACATAGCAACACAAAGCAACACAAGGAAGTGCCATGAGTACCAGCCAATCCCTCACCCTGCGCGTGCAGGCCATGCGCTTCGAAGCGCGCGGCATTGTCAGCGTGGAGTTGCGCGACCCGGAAGGGCGCGAGTTGCCGGCGTACGCGCCCGGCGCGCATATCGACCTGCATCTGGGCAATGGCCTGGTACGCAGCTACTCGCTGTGCGGCGCGCCGGAAGTGCGCGACCGCTACGTGGTGGGTGTGTTGCTCGACCGCGCCAGCCGCGGCGGCTCGCGCTATGTGCACGAGCAACTGCGCGTGGGCAGCACGCTTGCCGTGGCCGTGCCCCGCAACCACTTCGCGCTGGAAGAGGGCGCGGCCCACACGGTGCTGGTAGCGGGCGGGATCGGCGTGACGCCCATCGTCTGCATGGCGCGGCGGCTGCATGAACTGGGGCGCTCCTTCACGCTGCTGTACTGCGCGCGGTCTCGTGCGGAAGCGGCTTTCGCGGACGAGCTGGCCGCCTATGGCGACGCGGTGCGCATGCACTTCGACGACGAGGCGGGCAGCCCGCCGGACCTGTCCGCGCTGCTGGCGGGGCAAGCGGACAGCACGCACTTCTACTGCTGCGGCCCCGGCCCGATGCTGAATGCCTTCGAAGCCGCCTGCGCCGGACACGGCTATGCCGAAGTGCACATCGAACGCTTTGCGGCCGACCCGTCGGTGGCGGCGGTGCAGGAAGGCGAGTACACCGTGGCACTGGCAAGCACGGGCAGCGAGCTGAAAGTGCCGGCAGGCAAGTCCTTGCTGGATGCCTTGCTCGAAGCGGGCATCGCCGTCGAGCACAGCTGCAAGGAAGGCGTGTGCGGCTCGTGTGAAACGCGCGTGCTGGAAGGCATTCCCGAACACCGCGATGGCGTGCTCAGCAAGAGCGAACGCGAATCGAACCAGACCATGATGGTGTGCGTGTCGGGTTGCAAGGGCAAGCGCCTGGTGCTGGACCTCTGAGCGACCTCCAAGCGCTACCGCGCACCGCATCGGATGCGGCGACGGCGGTGGTGGCCAGCGCGGGGTAGATCCCGCGATGCGCCAGCGCGAGGCGGCTGCGTGCCTCGGATACTTTTGAAGAGAAACACTGTGTTGATCCAGAGACAAGAGGCCCCGTTCGCCGATGCGAACGCCGAGGGCGTGGCGACCCCATCCAGCAACATGACGGCAGACGGCGGCGCGCGCACGGCCGGTGCGCCGGCCACGCGCGGCGAGATCATCGCGCGCATCGAGCGGCTGCCCAGCAATGGCATGCATGTCCGGGCCCGGTTGCTGATCGGCCTGGCCACGTTCTTCGACGGCTTTGATGTGATCGCGATTGCGGCCACGCTGCCGCTGCTGATCTCGATGTGGTCGCTTACGCCGACCCAGGTCGGCTTCCTGATCGCGGCGCCGTCGGTGGGGCAACTGATTGGCGCGCTGCTGTTCCCCTATCTCGCCGAGCGCTTCGGCCGGCTGCATTCGATTGGCTGGAGCGCCGGCATTATCGGGCTGATGAGCATTGCCTGCGGCTTCGCGCCATCGTTCGAAATCTTCGCGTTGCTGCGCATCGTGCAGGGCCTTGGGCTTGGCGGCGAATTGCCGGTGGCCGCCACCTATATCAACGAGGTCACGCGCGCGCACGGGCGCGGGCGCTTCGTGCTGCTGTACGAAGTGGTGTTCCCGATCGGCCTGCTGATCTCCAATGCCGTCGGCGCATGGCTGGTGCCGAAGTTCGGCTGGACCGTGATGTACTTCATCGGCGGCGCCCCGGTCATACTCTTCTTCATCCTGCGCCGGGCCATTCCGGAGTCGCCGCGCTGGCTGGCGGAGAAGGGCCGGATGGCGGAAGCCGACCGCGCGCTGCAGGTCTTCGAGGCGCGCGCCAAGGGGCCGCTGGCGCCGCTGGGCGATGTATCCGCCTACGATGCGATGACCCACAAGCATCCGCGCCGCAGCGTCAAGGACCTGCTGGGCAAGGCTTATATCGGGCGCACGCTGGCGGTGTGGATGTTGTGGGCCACCTGCGGCTTTATCCAGTACGGGCTGTCCACCTGGCTGCCGACGATCTACAAGACCGTGTATCACGCGCCGCTGCAACTGGCGCTGAATCTCGCCGCCGGCGCGTCGGTGCTGGGCGTGGTGGGCTCGCTGGTCTGCGCGATGATCGTCGACAAGGTGGGCCGCAAGCCGGTGATCAACGTCTCGTTTGTCCTGTGCGCGTTGTCGCTTGCGCTGGCAGGCGTGTTTCACGCGGAGTCGGTGTATGTGGTGGCAGGCCTGTGCGCGCTGTCCCTTGGCTTCCTGGCCAGCGGCTTTATCACGGCCTACGTGTACACGCCGGAACTGTATCCCACCAGCATCCGCGCGATGGGCTGCGGCTTCGGGGGCGCCTGGCTGAAACTGGCGGCGATCTTCGCGCCGACGCTGGTCGCCAATACGATCGGCACGGGCAACCTCAGCAGCGCGTTCTATGCGCTCGCGCTGGTGCCGTTCCTGGCCGCGTTGACGATTCACTTCCTTGGCATCGAAACCAAGGGCAAGGTGCTCGAGCAACTCGAGGCCTGAAGCGAGCGGTGCAAGGTTGCGGGCGCTCCCCAGAGCGCTCGCTCTTTACTCGCCCGGGATCGCGTCCTTGCGGCCGGGCGCGACGCACAAGCCGTGAAGCTTCCTCAGCGCCTGGTACATCGCACGGCGCTCTTCCGGCTCCAGCAGCCGAATCACCTCCGCCTGGCCCTTCCTGGCCAACGGCATCACCTGTTCGTGCAGCGCCAGGCCTTCCGGCGTGATGCTGCAGATCAGTTTCTTGCGCGGGGTATTGCCCTCGGCGTCGATCTTCACCAGTCCACGGCTTTCCAGCAGGCGCAAGGTGCGGCTGACCAGGGCCTTGTCCGAAGTCGATTGCACCACCAGCTCGGCAAAGGGCAACTGTCGCGCGTGGGCCAGCAGCGCCAGCAGGCGCCATTCGGGCACCGTCAGTTCGAACTGTTCCGCATAGGGCATGGTCACGGTGCGCCGCAAGGCGTTCACCAGTTGACTCAGCATGGTCGTCAGGAAGTCGTCGACGACCAGCCCGTTACCTTCCTCATCGAGCGACTCCCAGGGGCAATTCGCCTCGGGGTGCACTGTCGTGCCCTCGGCGGGGCTGGCTTCGCGCTTCGTTTGATCCATGTCTCTTGAGCCACACGCCGGGCGACGAGTAATCGGGGCCCGATTGTCTCACAGGGGCTGCGCCTTCCACCGCCTCGCGGGCTGCTTGACGATCCGGAATTAGGAAACATCCGATTGTTATGTCAATTGGGGTTTAACGTAAGTTGAGTAGTCAACAGTCGCAATCTACGATGGCTTCCGTGTTCCTCTCCTGAACTGGTGTCTTACTAACAAAACGCACGTCGAATGCGTTCCCGACCTTTTCTTAGTGCCGAACACTGCATCCACGAAGCCATTCCCCGCAAACGTGGTGCGTCCCCACAGGAGCCGTAGATGAACCTTGCCCGACGTCAGATCCTTGTATCGGCGATCGCCGCGATAGCGCTTGGCGCCGGCAGCGCGCTCGCGCATGCCTATCCCGCCAAGCCGGTCACGATCGTGGTCGCATATCCGCCCGGCGGCGATACCGATTCCATGGCGCGGATGTACGCGGAGAAGCTGTCGATCCGCCTGAAGCAGCCCGTCATCGTCGAAAACAAACCGGGCGCCGGTGGCGTCGTGGGTAACGCCCTGGTCGGGCGCGCGCCCGCCGATGGCTACACGCTGCTGTTCACGCCCAACCCCTTCACCACCGCGCCGATGGTGCTGAAGCTGCCGCCCAACGCCAGGTACGACGCGCTGCATGGCTTCACGCCCGTGATCCAGACCGGCACGCAGACCGTGCTGCTGGTGGCGTATCCCGGTGGCGGCATCAAGAATGTGCAGGAGATGGTTGCCGCGGCGAAGGCCGGCAAGGCACTGACCTACGCCAGCCCCGGCGCCGGCTCGCCGATGCATATCGCCGGCGAATGGCTGAACCGCGCGGCGGGCGTGAAGATCCAGCACGTGCCGTACCGGGGCGTCGCGCCCGCCGTGAACGATGTGGTCGCGGGCCATGTCAACTTCGCCTACGTGACGCTGGGGCCGGTCGCGCAGTACATCAACACCGGCAAGCTGATCGCACTGGCCGTGACCGATCCCAAGCGCTCGCCGCTGCTGCCCAATGTGCCGACGCTGTCGGAACTCGGCTACCGGGACGTGGTCGTCGGCGCTTGGCACGGCGTCATGGCGCCCAAGGGTACGCCCGCCGATGTGGTGAAGCTGCTCAACGAACAGCTCAACGAGATCCTCAGGCTGCCCGACATCGCCGAGAAGATGGCCACCTTCGGCGCGGTCCCGGTGGGTGGCGCGCCGGCCGTGCTGGAGAAGGTCAACGCCTCCGACTACGAGCGGCTGGGCAAGGTCATCAGGGATTTCGGCATCACCGCCGAGTGACGCGGGCCGGCGGCGGTTGCGCCGGCTTATCTATCGTTTTCAGACTTAGCAGGAGGTCGGCTTGAGCACGTCGACAGTGGGAACATCCACGCCGCAAGTGACGGCGCGGGAGAAGGTGCTGGGCAGGGCCGTGTACGCCGGCGATATCAAGCAGGCCGGCATGTTGCACGCCAAGGTGCTGCGCAGCCCGTATCCGCATGCCCGCATCGTTCGCATCGATACCTCGGCGGCGCGTGCGCTACCGGGCGTCAGGCTGGTGCTGACCGGCGGCGACACGCCCGCGCGGCTGTGGGGGCCGCATCGCAAGGAGCAGCGCATCCTGGCCGCCGGCGTGGTCCGCTACGTGGGCGAGGAAGTTGCCGCGGTCGCTGCCATCGATGAGGAAACCGCGCGCGACGCGCTGGACCTGATCCGCGTGGAGTACGAAGAACTGCCCGCCATCCTGAGCCCGGAGGCCGCGCTTGCCGGCGGCGCGTCCGAGGTGCACGCGGGCACGCGCAATATCGCGCACGAGATGCATATCGAGCGCGGCGACATCGAAGCCGGTTTCGCCCGCGCCGCGGTGGTCTACGAGGCCACCTACGACATGCAGTCGCAATATCCCGGCTATCTGGAGCCGATGGCCACGGTGGCGGCGCAGGACGGCAACGGCCGACTGACGGTATGGGCGTCGACGCAATCGGTGTTCCTTGCCCGCGCGCGCCTGGCGGAAGCGCTCGATCGTCCCGCCTCTACCATCCGCGTGATCCAGGCGGTCACCGGCGGCGGCTTCGGCGCCAAGATCGTGGAGGAGAACAACAGCCTGATCGCGGCCTTGCTGGCGAGCCGGCTGGAGCGGCCGGTGCGCTTCGTCAACAACCGGTTAGAGGATTTTCTAGGCGCGCGCGCCAGCGTGCCGGCCAGGGTCTGGCTGAAGATGGGGCTGGATGCGCAGGGGATGATCGTCGCCAAGGACGCCAGGATCGTGGCGGAGTGCGGCGCCTATGCCGGCCTGGCCGGCGACGTGATGCACGTCACCGCGATGCGCAGCGACAATATGCACCGCGTGGAGAACGTGCGCTCGAACGCGGTGCTCGCCTATACCAACACGCAGCCGCGCGGCGCGTTTCGCGGCTTTGGCGGCCAGCAGATGCAGTTCCCGCTGAATAGCCATCTCACCATGCTGGCGGAGATGCTCGGCATGGATCCCATCGAAGTCCACAAGCGCAACGCCATCCGCACGGGAGACACCAGCGTGCATGGCTGGAAGATCGGCAGCGGCGGCCCGGTGGAATGCCTCGAGCAAACGCGCGCGGCCATCCGGTTGGATGCGCGCCGTGCCGATGCGTCGGGAAAAACCGGCACGCGCCGGCGCGGACTTGGTGTCGCCGCCGCCATGCACGTCAGTGGCAATCGCACCCTGGGCAACTGGGACGGCTCCACCATCGTGCTCAAGGTCAATGAGGACGGGCGCGCCATGCTGCTCACCAGCGAGTGCGATATGGGGCAGGGCGCCAACACCATGCTCAGCCAGATCTGCGCGCAGGAGCTTGGCATTCCGCTGTCGCATGTCACCGTCTGCGCGCCGGATACCGATGTGGCGCCGTTCTGCCTGGGATCGCTGGCTTCGCGCGTGACCATCATTTCGGGCAACGCCGTGATGAAGGCCGCGCGCGAGGCCCGGCAGAAGCTGCTGACCGTCGCCGCGGAAAAACTTGGCGTGCCCCGCGACGAGCTCGATATCGCGGACGGCATGATCCGTGCCCGCAACGACGCCGGCAAGCAGGCAACGCTCGCCGAGATCGCGCGCTTGCATATCTTCCGTCATGGCGGCGAAGGGCTGATGGTGCGTGCCACCTACGACGCGCCAACGGTGATGCACGACGCCAACTACTACGGCAACATTGCCCCGGCTTATTCGTTCGCGGCGCAGGCGGTTGAAGTCGAAGTGGATACCGTGACCGGACAGGTCACGGTGATCGACAGCTTCGTTTCGGACGACTGCGGCAAGGCCATCAATCCGCTGGCGGTGCACGGGCAAACGCATGGCGCCACCGTGCAGGCGATCGGGTGGACGCTGTACGAACATCTGCAGATCGAGGATGGCCGCATCCTGAACGGCAACTTTGCCGACTACACCATGCCCACCGCCGACGCCGTGCCCGCGCTGCGCACGGAGGTGGTCGAGTCCAATGATCCGAACGGGCCCTACGGCGCCAAGGGCGCCAGCGAAACCGCCATCTTGCCGGGCGCCGCGGCCATCGCCAACGCCGTCTACGACGCGATCGGCGTACGCATCACCTCGCTGCCCATCACGCCGGAGAAGGTGCTGGCCGCGCTGCGCGAGCGCAAGGAAAAGGAGACGCACCATGCGTGATTTCGAATTTCTGGAACCGGGCTCGGTGCAGGAGGCGGGGCACATGCTGGCCGACCTCGGCGACGAGTGCCGCGTGATTGCCGGCGGCACCGCGCTGATGCTCGGCATGCGCCAGCGCATGCTCACGCCGGCGCACCTGGTATCGCTGGGCCGGCTCGATGCGCTGCGCAAGATCGAGTACGACGCGTGCAACGGACTGCGCATCGGCGCACTTGCCTTGCATGCGCAGGTAGCGCGTTCGCCGCTGGTGCAGGCGCATTATCCGATGCTGGCCAGTATGGCCGGGCGTGTCGCCAATCCGCAGGTGCGCAACCAGGGCACGATCGGCGGCAATCTCTGCTATGCCGACCCGGCCACGGATCCGCCGGGCTGCCTGATGGCGTTGCAGGCGCAGGTGGTGGTGGCCGGGCGGCGCGGCGAGCGCGTGCTGGAGATGGAAGCGTTTCTTGTCGACTACTACACCACGGCCCTCGAGCCCGATGAACTGGTGACCGAGATCCGCATTCCGGCGCCCGCGCCCGATGCGGTGGGCCACTATGCCCGCTTTCTGCGCACGGCCGCGGAACACCGGCCGCTGGCCAGCGTGGCGCTGCTGGCACGCCGCGCGGGGCCGACCTGCATAGAGGCGCGGCTTGCAGTGGGAGCGTCCACGCCGATTCCCGCACGCCTGCGGCGTGCCGAAGCCTTCCTTGCCGGCAAGGCCGTCACGCCGGAGGTGGCGGCCGAGGCGGCTGACATCGTGGCCGCCGATATCGACCCCGTCTCCGACATGCGCGGCAACGCGGACTATCGCCGCGAGATGGTCCGGACCGTGGCGCGGCGAAGCATCGTCACGCTGTTCGGGCTGGCGGCGGAATAAGGATTTCCCATGCAAAAGATCCATATCGAACTCACCGTCAACGGCGAAGCGCACAGCGTCGACGTGCCGGCGCGGCGCCTGTTGTCGGACCTGCTGCGCGACGATCTCAACCTGACCGGCACCAAGCGCGGCTGCGAGACCGGCATCTGCGGCGCCTGCTCCGTGCTGGTGGATGGCGAAGTCGTGAAGTCCTGCCTGATGCTCGCCGTGCAGGTGCGCGGCCGCGACGTCACCACAGTCGAAGGCCTGAGCGCCGGCGGCGAGCTGCATCCGCTGCAGCAAAGCTTCATGGAATGCGGCGGGCTGCAGTGCGGCTACTGCACCCCCGGCTTCCTGATGACCTCCTGCGCCATGCTGGCGCACAACCCCAACCCCACAGAAGAAGAAGTCCGTGCCGGACTGAACGGCAACCTGTGCCGCTGCACCGGTTACGTCGGCATCGTCGAATCCATTCTGTCCGCCGCGGAGAAGATGCGTGGAAATTGAAAAAACCCTTGTCGTCGGCGCAACGCCGGCACGTGTGTGGGAACTGCTGCTCGATCCCAATGTGATGGGCGGGTGCGTGCCGGGCATGCAGTCGATCGAAGTGGTCAGCGATGTGGAGTACATCTCCCACATCCAGGTCAAGATCGCCTTTGTCAGCGCGCGCTTCAAGATCAAGACCACCATCGTCGAGATGCAAGCGCCCCACTACCTGCGCAGCGAAGGCACCGGCGAGGACGCCTCGGTGGCCAGTTCGCTCAAGCAGTCCAGCGAGATCTTCCTGACCGGGCAGCCGGACGGCCAGACCGAGCTGCGCATGAAAATCAACGTGGATGTGCTGGGCCGGCTCGGCACATTCGGGCTGAGCGTGATGAAGACGAAAGCGGACCGGATGTGGGAGGAGTTCGGTGCGAATCTGTCGGCACGGCTGGTGGCGCCAGCAGAGGCTGCGGCGCCGGGTGGCTCCGCCGCGGAGGAAGCGAAGGCGGTCGCCGAACTGCCGGCCGAGCCAGTGGCCGCCGCTTCGCCCGTTGCCGCTGGCGAGGCAATCCCCGCGCGGCCAGCGATCGCGCAGGCACCAGCGGGGCGGGTCAACGGAAATGGCACCGGAGGCTGGTGGTCGCGGCTGTTTTCGCCGGCGGCCGCTAGCGGCGGTGGAAGCCCGGAACGGGGACCACTCACGGATATCTGCATCGAGGTCCGCCAGCCCAATGCGACCATTACCGTGCGCTGGCCGGCGCAGCACGCCGGCGAATGCGCGGCCTGGCTGCGGGAATACCTGAAGGGGTAGGGTCCCGGCACCGGTCTGGTGATTGAAGTGCTGGAGGATCGACGCCGGGCGTGTTATATCGGTCAGTCGCGGGATGGCGCGCCGGGGTCGGGGTGCGCGGCCCGCATCGGGCGGGGCCAGGCCCAAAGCCGGTACCATATAGCAACGCCAAAGCACTTCATTCGCAGAGATATCACCATGACAGACGCTGTCGAGCCAACCGATCTCCAGGACAAGTACATCGTGCCGGGACTTGAACGCGGCCTGCGCTTGCTGGGCGAGTTCAGCAGCAACGAGAAGACCTTGTCCGCGGCCGAACTGGCTCGCAGGCTCCAGGTCCCGCGCTCCACGGTGTTCCGCCTGCTGACCACGCTGGAGATGATGGGCTTTGTCGAGCGCACCGACGGCGGCCGCGAGTTCCGGCTCGGCATGGCGGTGTTGCGCCTCGGTTTCGATTACCTCGCTTCGCTGGAGTTGACCGAGCTGGGCCGCCCGCTGCTGGACCGGCTGCGCGACGAAATCAACTACCCGTGCAACCTCGTGGTGCGCGACGGCCGCTCCATTGTCTATGTCGCCAAGTCCGTGGCGCCCACGCCGTTCGCCAGTTCGGTCAACGTTGGCACCCGCCTGCCGGCGCACGCTACCGTGCTCGGCCGCGTGCTGCTTGAAGACCTGACACTGGAGGCGTTGCGCGAACTTTATCCCGAGCCGCAACTGGAAGTCTTCTCGGACAGCACCCCGAAGACCGTGGAAGCCCTGTTCGACATGGTTCAGCGCGACCGCCAGCGCGGCTATGTGCTGCAGGAGGGCTTTTTCGAAACCAGCATCTCGACCATCGCCGCGCCGGTGCGCGACCGCAGCGGCAAGGTGGTGGCGGCGCTTGGGGCCACTATCCCGGCTTCGCGGATCGATCCGGAGCGGCTGGATACGATGGTGGAGCAGGTGAGGGGGGCTGCGGCGGAGTTGTCGCGGTTGCTGGACTATCGGCCGCCGATGGGTGGCGTGGTGGCGAATTTCTAAGGTGCCGGGCGAGCGGCGCGAATTCCTGCAGGCCCATCCTGTCCCGCTGGTGGACGGGCGCGGCCAGGCAGGCAGGACGATCAGGAAACCCCAGGAAGCGAAATGGCTGAGAAGGTTGGCGGTTGGATTCTAGTGGGTAGCAAAGGCGGTTACCGCCGGCTTGCGCGATACGCAATCGAAGATGAGGGCTCGCTGAATATCCGGTTCGTCCGCGCCGGCACCGTTCAGGAAAGCGCGGGCGCCGATTCTGACCGGATCGGGCAACCGAAAACCAGGAACTTGTCGTATCACGCAACAGGGCAAGTCCACCTGGACCACCGGCCAGACGAGAGCGTCTTCATGGAGCCCTTGAGCCGTATCACCGGCCTGAATCTCGTCGCGGTCTATCGTGTCCCGTCGGTAGGGCGGCTTGATGAGCATGATGAGGCCTTGGGCCCCTCGGACCTAGTGCTGGCTTGTCCTGAGCAGTCCGTCCCGACTCAGTTCCTCTTTGGGATAGGTCCTTGCACCACAAGCGCTCCCGGAGCTTGGGGGAGCATCAGATTGGAAGGCTTGTTTGCGCTCAGCGTTGCAATGGCTCCAGAGGCGCCCGACTATCCTGAGCACCTGAAGATTTACTTCTCCATATTCCTGTGGAAGGGCTTGTTTGGGCAACTGCCAATCCAGGAAGATCAGGCCTGCGCGGAGTTCCGCCAGAAACTGGATGCTTCGCAAGGATTGACCGTCTTTCCGGCCATGTCAGATGCCGCGAAGGGCGGCGGCTGAGGCGGCGGCGCGCCGTCGCTGCCGTGCCGGACATCTTCCACAGGAGGCCCTCCCGTCGCCATCCCTCCGGGCCGGGGGCCTCTCAAGTGGACCTGTGCCCCTGTGTCAGCGTTTCCAGGCTACCGGCGCGGAGGCGGAGCAGGCGGCCACCTTGCCGGACCAGCTCCTGGTGGTAGTGACCTTGACGAGCTGTTCGTTGACCGGCTCGATCGGCCGTTGCCGGCGCTCGGCCAGGCTGTTGGCTACGCTGGCAAGCGCTGCCTTGCACGCCGCATCGGCCGAGCTGGATCGCACGATGAACTGCGAATAGCGATAGTTGACCATCAGGGTGAAGCCGTCTGGAACATATTCAACCGTGTATTCGGTGTCCATGTCATACGTTGACATCTGTCGGCCAGCAGATGGCGCGGGCGTAGTCGTAGTGCATGCCGCCGATATCAGGCAGGCCATCGCTGCCAACACCTTCTTGTATTGCACGGCATGATCTCCATGGATTTCATTGCAGGAAGCGCGGCGCATCTTGGCTTGTGTGCGAGTCTGGGGCTGGATGGTACCAAGGAATGACGGTGGGGGAATCCGGATGGCCATGGTCCCGGCACCTTCCCGCAGTGGCCGCCGCCGCTTGGACAATGGACGGAATCAGGGGAGTCGCAGAATCGGGCCGCCCACCTGGGTTTGACGGCATCTTCGGTGCAAGGCGTCGCAATGGCTTCGGCGGTCATTTTTTCACCCAAAGAAAAAAGGACTTGGGCTGTCGCCGCAAGTCCTTCATTCCTCACCGAATTTTGGTGGGTGGTACAGGGATTGAACCTGTGACCCCTGCCGTGTGAAGGCAGTGCTCTACCGCTGAGCTAACCACCCCTGCTGCTGCGTTGTTGCTGCCGTGCTGCAGAGAAACAAGATTATGTCAGCGCGCTTGTATCTTGTAAAGCCCTTTCTGGGAATTTCTGCAAAAAATCGCTTCGGGCTTTCCTGACAGGCTCACGCGGCTTCAGCCGCGGGCGCGTCTTCCTGCCACACCACCTTGCCGCCGCTCGCCTTGTCCAGTTGCTTGAGCACGGCCAGGTGCGCGGTTGTCTCTTCCTCGCTGGCCATCAGCACCGGCAGGTCCAGGCGCGAGAGGTCAGTGGATGCCACGGCATCGCTCTGCGCGCCGCCGCCGTCGAGCATATCGATGACCAGCGAGTTCTGGCCGCGCGTCATCGCGAGGTAGACCTCGGCCAGCAGTTCCGCATCGAGCAGTGCGCCGTGCAGGGTGCGGTGCGAATTGCTGATGCCGAGGCGGTCGCACAGCGCATCGAGCGAATTGCGCTTGCCGGGGAACATCTGGCGCGCTTCGCGCAGGGTGTCGATCACATTGCCCGCGTGCTCGCGGAACGGGGGCAGCCCGACCAGCTTGAATTCCATGTCAAGGAAGCCAAGGTCGAAGGGCGCGTTGTGAATGATCAGTTCGGCGTCCTGGATGAACTCCCGGATCTCGTGCACCACTTCCGCGAACCTGGGCTTGTCGGCCAGGAATTCGACGGTGATGCCGTGCACCGCGATAGCGCCTTCGTCGATATCGCGTTCCGGGTTGACGTAGAAGTGCAGGTGCCTGCCCGTGAGGCGGCGGTTGAGCAGCTCCACGCAGCCGATTTCAATCAGGCGGTCGCCGGTGGCGGCGCTAAGGCCGGTGGTTTCGGTGTCGAGAACGATCTGTCGCATGGCGGGCATTCTAACCGGAGGGGCGGGGCAGGCGGCCGTCGGGGCCGGTCCTTAACCCTTGAGCGAGTCCACGCCGCGGTTGGCGAGGGCGTCGGCGCGCTCGTTGCCCGGATGGCCGTTGTGGCCGCGCACCCAGTGCCAGGAGATATCGTGCTGCTGCGCGAGCTTGTCCATTTCCTGCCAGAGGTCGGCGTTTTTCACCGGCTTCTTGTCGGCGGTTTTCCAGCCGCGCGCCTTCCAGCCCGGCAGCCATTCGCCGATGCCTTTCTGCACGTACTGGGAGTCGGTGTAGACCTTGATCCGGCACGGCCGCTTGAGCGCGCGCAGGGCTTCGATCACGGCGGTCATTTCCATGCGGTTGTTGGTGGTCAGGGACTCGCCGCCGAATAGTTCTTTTTCGTTGCTGCCGGAGACCAGCACAGCGCCCCAGCCGCCGCGGCCAGGGTTGCCTTTGCAGGCGCCGTCAGAGTAGATGATGACGTCTTCGATTTCGTTGGGTTGCATTGCGTTGTCGCTAAGGTTGGCACGGCAATAGCGCGCGGTGCCGACCGGGGTGATTGGGTGTGCGCCAGTGGCGCTCAATGCTCGTCGCCGGGCGCCTTGCCGTGGGTGCCCGTGGGCGAGGCCACGGGCGCGGCGACGGGTGAGAGTGCCGTCTTGGGGCTCTTCCAGGCGGGGCCGACCAGGCGGATATTGCGCACGCGCTTGACCGCCGAAATCATATAGACTGAGCCGAAGATCGGCCACCAGCGGTCGCCGGCCTTTTCCATGAAGGCGGTGCGCTGCAGCCAGCGCTCAGTGTGGTAGGGCGGGCAATAGCAGCCAAACCGGCCGCGGATGATATCGAAACCCAGCAGTTTGAGCCAGTCCTTGATCCGCACGAAACCGATCGACTGGCTGTCGTTGGGCAGGAAAGGATCGGCGCCCAGCCGCTTGAGGCCCTGGCGCGCGCCCCACAGGCTCATGGGGTTGAAGCAGGTCACCACGACGCGGCCTTCGGGCATCAGCACGCGCGATACCTCGCGCAGCACCTCGTGGGGATCTTCCGAAAACTCCAGGATATGGGGCAGGGTGATCAGATCGATACTTTGCGTTTCGAACGGCAGTTCGTCGAAGCGGCACAGCAACTGGCGAGCGTCGGCCTGGGCGCGTGGGCCATGGGGGCCGCTGCCGGGGGCCAGCGCCAGCGCTGAGAACGGCATGCGGTTTTCGCGCAGCGTGTCAATGTGCGGCAGGCCAAGCTGCACCGCGTGGTAGCCGAAGATATCCACGACGGTCCGGTCGTACTGACCCTGCTCCCACTGGAGCATGTATTGCCCGGGAGGCGAGGCAAGCCAGTCTTCCCAATTTATAATCGGACGCTTGGACATAGGAGCACGCATGTTGAAGGTGGAGCCGATTCCCGCATTCCAGGATAACTATATCTGGGCTATCCACGACGGTCACTGCGCCGCCGTGGTGGACCCGGGCGAAGCCGCGCCGGTCGCGGCTTTCCTGGCACGCGCGGGGCTGGTGCTGGGCGCTATTGTAATCACCCATCATCATGGCGATCACCAGGGCGGGGTGGCCGAGTTGCTGGCGGCGCATCCGGCGGCGCCGGATGGCACGCCATTGCCCGTGATCGGGCCAGCCGGCGAACGCATCGGCGGGCGTACCGTGGCCGTGCGCGAAGGCGACACCGTGGAGGTGGCCCATCCCGCGCTGCAGCTCAAGGTGCTCGACGTGCCGGGCCACACCGCCGGTCACGTTGCCTACGTGGCGGATCTGCCCGGCGCCGGTCCGGCCGTGTTCTGCGGCGATACGCTGTTCGCCAGCGGCTGCGGGCGGCTGTTCGAGGGTTCGCCGGCGCAGATGCTGGCCTCGCTGGACAAGCTGGCGGCGCTGCCCGGCGCCACCCGCGTGTATTGCGCCCACGAGTACACGCGCAGCAATGTGCGCTTTGCGCGGGCAGTAGAGCCGGACAATGCCGCGCTGGCAGCCTGGGAGGCGCGCGTGGATGCGTTGCGCGCCGCCGGCACGCCCACTGTACCGACCACGGTTGCGCAGGAGAGGGAGGTCAATCCCTTCCTGCGTTCGCGCGAACCCTCGGTACGCCTGGCGGTGGCGGCCCATGCGGGTGGCCCGGCAGCCAACGACGCGGCGGCCTTCGGCGCGCTGCGTGGCTGGAAAGACAATTTCCGCTGATTCCTTATTGCCATATGCCGGCGTGGCGGACCCGCCAGCCGTTGACCCCGCAAGCCGGGAGGGCGATTTCCGTGTACCCGTTATGTTCCTGGCGGCGCTGCCCTGGCGCCGCCGCAGGGAAAATTTCATTGACGCGAAAGCCGCTTTTTCTTAGCATCAGGCAAATTTTTAGCGTCACGATTTGAGAACTTAATGAAAATTGGTCGATTACTGGCGGTCGTTGCGTGTGCCGCGCTGCTCGCAGCGTGTGCCGGCACGCCAACTCCGCCCGGCGCCGCCGATGGCGTCAGCACGACCGCCTCCGCTTCCAAACCTGCGTATTCGAAGCCCGATCCGCTCAATTCGATCAACAGCGCGGCCGTGATCAACCTGGACCGCGACAGCCTCGACTGGTTGCGCGGGCCGTCGAGCGACATCTGGGACCGTATCCGCCGCGGATTCGGCATGCCGGACCTGGAAGGCACGCTGGTTGACGATCGCACGCAGTGGTACGCGCAGCGGCCGGAATACATGGAACGGATGGTCGCGCGCTCGAGCCGCTACCTCTATCACATCGTCGAGGAACTGGAACGCCGCAAGATGCCCACGGAACTGGCGTTGCTGCCCTTCGTGGAAAGCGCCTTCAACCCGCAGGCCGAGTCCACGGCCAAGGCGGCCGGCATGTGGCAGTTCATTCCGAGCACCGGCAAGACCTACAACCTGAAGCAGAACATGTTCCGCGACGAGCGCCGCGATGTGCTGGCCTCGACCGACGCGGCACTGGATTACCTGCAGCGGCTGTACGACATGTTCGGCGACTGGCAACTGGCGCTGGCGGCGTATAACTGGGGCGAGGGCGCGGTTTCCCGGGCCATCGCGCGCAATCAGGCGCGCGGGCTGCCGACGGACTACGCCAGCCTGACCATGCCCAACGAGACGCGCTACTACGTCCCCAAGCTGCAGGCGGTCAAGAACATCATTGCCAACCCCCAGATGTACGGGGTGAAGCTGCCGGATATTCCCGACCACCCGTACTTCGTCACGGTGACCACCTCGCGCGATATCGACGTTTCGCTGGCGGCCAAGCTCGCCAATATGCCGATCGACGAGTTCAAGGCGCTGAACCCGTCCTTCAACCGGCCGGTGATCCTGGGCGCGGCGAATCCGCAGATCCTGCTGCCTTTCGATAACGCCGAGCGCTTCCAGTACAACCTCAACACCTACCGGGGCGGCCTGTCAAGCTGGACAGCGGTGACGGTGGATAACCGCGAGCGCATCGAGGCGCTGGCGGCGCGGCTGAATATCGACGCGGACACCATTCGCGAGATCAACCGCATTCCCAAGGGCATGCGGCTGAAGGCCGGTTCCACCGTGGTGGTGCCGCGCTCGGAGAATCACAGCCAGGACATCAGCGCCACGCTGGCGGAGAGCGCCATGATGGCTGTCGAGCCCGATGTGCCGGACGCGCGCCGTGTGGTGGTGCGGGCGGGTCGACGTGACACTGTGGTTTCGCTGGCGCATCGCTATGGCGTGTCGGCCGGGCAGGTGCAATCCTGGAACAAGCTTTCCGGCACCAAGCTGGTGGCGGGGCAGAGCCTGGTCTTGATGGTGCCCGCGCGTTCGGCGGCCCGTTTCGCCAGTGGCCCTGACACGCCGTCCACTTCTTCCGTCCCGGCACCGGTTCGCGGCGAGCCGGTGCAGGCAACCGCCAAGGGCCGCGCGGCGGGCCGTCAACGTGTGACGGTCGAGGCGGTCCCGCACAAGGCTGCTGCCGGAGCCGGCAGGACGGCTAAAGCCGCTCCGGCGGTCCCGGCAGCCAAGGGCGCCGGCGCCAAACCGTCCGCGAAGCCAGCCGGCAAGGCTGCCGCGGCGCCTGCCAAGACCAAGGCGCACGCGCGCTGACCGCGCGGGCCGGGCTCGGGCCAACGGGTTTGAGCCAGCAGGTTTGAGCCAGATCAAGGGCGTGCCAATGGCACGCCCTTTTTGCTTGGTGCGGTGCGTCAGCGGTAAGCCTTGCGTAAGCCGGCGTACCCAGACTGCAGGTACCGGTGGGCTGGCTCGGCTGCGGCAAGCCGGCCGCCATGCGCCAGCAATGGTGGCAAACTAACGGGCGGCAGCAGCCAGCATCAGGTGGTTCGCCCGGCAAAGACACAAAGACAAACTGCATATAGACAACCCGCATTCAAGCGGAGGAGACAAGCCATGACGGCTACCCGTGCCCTGCACGCGCGCTCAGTGAGCGATCCCGAAGGTTTCTGGGCCGAACAGGCTCGCCGCATCGACTGGGAAACCCCATTCGAGACCGTGCTGGACGATAGCCGTCCGCCATTTACCCGGTGGTTCGTTGGCGGGCGCACCAATCTCTGCCACAACGCCGTCGACCGTCACCTGGCGGCGCGCGCGGACCAGCCCGCGCTAATCTATGTGTCGACCGAAACCGGCCAGCATCGCACCTACAGCTACGCCGAGCTGCATGACGAGGTCAACCGCATGGCCGCGATCCTGCAGCAGATGGGCGTGGCCAAGGGGGACCGCGTGCTGATCTACATGCCGATGATTCCCGAGGCCGCCTTTGCCATGCTGGCGTGCACGCGGATCGGCGCCATTCACTCGGTGGTGTTCGGCGGCTTCGCCTCGGTCAGCCTGGCCGCGCGCATCGACGACGCGCAGCCGCGTGTGATCGTCAGCGCGGACGCTGGCTCGCGCGCGGGCAAGGTGGTGCCCTACAAGCCGCTGCTCGACGAGGCGGTGACGCTGGCCGCGCACAAGCCCGAACGCGTGCTGCTGGTGGATCGCCAGCTCGCGCCGATGGCGCTCACGCCCGGCCGCGACGAAGACTACGCAGCCTGGCGCGAGCGCGTGGGCGCGGCGCGCGTGCCGTGTGTCTGGCTCGAATCGAGCGAGCCATCCTACGTGCTCTACACCTCGGGCACCACCGGAAAACCAAAAGGCGTGCAGCGCGACACCGGCGGCTACGCGGTCGCGCTGGCTACCTCGATGGACTACATTTTCTGCGGCAAGGCTGGCGACACCATGTTCTCCAGCTCCGATATCGGCTGGGTGGTGGGGCACAGCTACATCGTGTACGGGCCGCTGCTGGCCGGCATGGCCACGCTGATGTACGAAGGCACGCCGGTGCGCCCGGACGGCGGCATCCTGTGGCAACTGGTGGAGCAGTACCGTGTGAACATCATGTTCAGCGCGCCCACCGCCATTCGCGTGCTGAAGAAGCAGGACCCGGCCTGGCTCACGCGCTACGACCTCTCCAGCCTGCGCCTGCTGTTCCTGGCCGGCGAGCCGCTCGATGAACCCACCGCCAGCTGGATCCAGCAGGGCATCGGCAAGCCGGTGGTGGACAACTACTGGCAGACCGAGACGGGCTGGCCGATCATCGCCATCCAGCGCGGCATCGATCCGTTGCCGGCCAAGCTGGGCTCGCCCGGCGTGCCGGTCTATGGCTACGACCTGAAGATCATTGATGAAGCCACCGGCGCCGAATGCGCGTCGGGGCAGAAAGGCGTGGTCGCCATCGACGGGCCGTTGCCGCCGGGCTGCATGACCACGGTGTGGGGAGACGATGAACGCTTCGTCAAGACCTATTGGTCCGGCGTGCCGGGCCGCCGCTGCTATTCGACGTTCGACTGGGGTGTGCAGGACGAGGACGGCTATATCTTTATTCTGGGCCGCACCGACGACGTGATCAATGTGGCGGGCCACAGGCTGGGCACGCGCGAGATCGAGGAGAGCATCTCGTCGCATCCGGCGGTGGCCGAGGTGGCGGTGGTGGGCGTGCACGATGCGCTGAAGGGGCAGGTGGCTATGGCGTTCGTGATCGCGCGTGACGCGGGCCGCATCGAAACCCAGGCCGACCGGCTGGCGCTGGAAGGCGACGTGATGAAGACCGTGGACCGGCAACTGGGTGCTGTGGCGCGCCCGGCGCGGGTGTTCTTCGTCAATGCGCTGCCCAAGACCCGCTCCGGCAAGCTGCTGCGCCGCGCCATGCAGGCGGTGGCGGAAGGCCGCAACCCCGGCGATCTCACCACGATCGAAGATCCCACCGCGCTGGCGCAACTCCAGGCGGCGATGCAAGGCTGAAGGCTGTTCTGGCCGCCGCGCGCCGGAGGGCGGGCGGCGGCAGAGGCATGTTTTAGGGCTGGAAACGCGGCGTATCCGCCGCTGCCGGGTTGGCTAAGCTGGCCTGCCGGGGCACGCGCTGCACCGCGTCAGAGATTGTGCTTGCACGACGGTCTGATGCGGACTAATATTTTAAGCATCAATTATTTAAGCATGATCTAGATGCGCTCCCGCGCATCGCATGTGCCGCGAGGGGCCGGGCCAGCCGGATCCGGGCCGGCGCGCAGGAGACGACAAGATGCGAGTACTGTGTATCGGCGGAGGCCCCTCGGGCCTGTACTTCGGTTTGCTGATGAAGCTGCGGGATCCCGCCAACGAGGTCTACGTGGTGGAGCGCAACCGGCCCTACGACACGTTTGGCTGGGGCGTGGTGTTCTCCGACGCCACCATGGACAACCTCAAGCAGGCCGATCCGGTCAGCGCGCAGCAGATCAACGAGGCATTCAACCACTGGGACGATATCGATATCCATATCGGCGGGCGCACCATGCGTTCCGGCGGGCATGGCTTTATCGGCATCGGCCGCAAGCGCCTGCTCAATATCCTGCAGGCTCGCTGCGAGGAGTTGGGCGTGCACCTGGTCTTCGAGACCGACGTCACGGATGACCAGGCGCTGGCGCAGCAATACCAGGCCGACATCGTGATCGCCGCCGACGGAATCAACAGCCGCGTGCGCGGCCGCTACGCCGAGACCTTCCAGCCCGATATCGATACCCGCCTGTGCCGCTTTGTCTGGCTTGGCACGCGCAAGTTGTTCGACGCCTTTACCTTCGCCTTCGAAAAGACCGAGCATGGCTGGTTCCAGGCCCATGCCTACCGTTTCGACGATAACACCTCCACCTTTATCGTCGAGGCGCCCGAGCCGGTCTGGCGCGCCGCCGGCATCGAGCAGATGAGCCAGGAGGAGGGCGTGGCCTTCTGCGAGCGCCTGTTTGCCCGCTACCTGGACGGTAACGCGCTGATCAGCAACGCCACTCACCTGCGCGGCTCGGCCAACTGGATCCGCTTTCCGCGTGTGATCTGCGGCACCTGGGTGCACTGGAACACGCTGGCCGACGGCCGCCCTGTGCCGGTGGTGCTGATGGGCGACGCCGCGCATACCGCGCATTTTTCGATCGGCTCCGGTACCAAGCTGGCGCTGGAAGATGCGATCGACCTCGCCAACAATATCCGCGATGCCGGGCCGGGCGGCGCCGACGTGCTGCCGCAGGCCCTGGAGCGCTACCAGGCCACCCGCAGCGTCGAGGTCCTCAAGATCCAGAATGCCGCGCGCAACTCCACCGAATGGTTCGAGAACGTGGAGCGCTATGCGGGCATGGCGCCGGAGCAGTTCGCCTATTCCCTGCTGACGCGCTCGCAGCGCATCTCGCACGAGAACCTGCGCGTGCGGGATTCGGGCTACGTCGAGGGCTTCGAGCGCTGGCTCGCGGCACAGGCCGCGGCCAACGTTGCCAGTGCCGGGCAACCCGCGGATGCGCGCGCGGTGCCGCCGATGTTCACGCCGTTCCGCGTACGCGGCGTCACGCTGAAGAATCGCGTGGTGGTGTCGCCCATGGCCATGTATTCCTGCGAGGACGGCGTGCCCGGCGACTTCCACCTGACCCACCTGGGCGCGCGCGCGCTCGGTGGCGCCGGCATGGTGGTGGCGGAAATGACCTGTACTTCTCCGGATGCGCGCATCACCCCGGGATGCCCGGGTCTGTGGAACGACGCGCAGCGCGACGCCTGGCGCCGCATCGTCGATTTCGTGCACGCCAACAGCGACGCGCGCATCGCCATGCAGATTGGCCACGCCGGGCGCAAGGGCTCTACCCAGCTCGGCTGGGAAGCGATGGACTACCCGCTTGCCAGCGGCAACTGGCCGGTGATGTCGGCCTCGCCGTTGCCCTATATGCCGGACGTGTCGCAAGTGCCGCGCGAGATGAGCCGCGCGGACATGGATCAGGTGCGGGACGATTTCGTGGCCGCCGCGCGGCGTGCCGCGGAGGCGGGTTTCGACTGGCTCGAGCTGCACTGCGCCCACGGCTACCTGCTCTCGAGCTTTATCTCGCCGCTGACCAACCAGCGCAGCGACGAATACGGTGGCTCGCTGGCTGCGCGGCTGCGCTACCCGCTCGAAGTCTTTGCGGCGGTGCGCGCCTTGTGGCCCCAGGAGCGCCCGATGTCGGTGCGGATTTCGGCACACGACTGGGTCGAAGGCGGCATCACGCCGGACGATGCAATCGAGATCGCACGTGCCTTCAAGACTGCGGGCGCCGATATGATCGACTGTTCTTCGGGGCAGGTGAGTCCTGACCAGGCGCCGGTGTACGGGCGCATGTACCAGACGCCGTTTGCCGATCGCATCCGCAACGAGGCCGGCATTGCCACCATCGCTGTCGGCGCGATCTTCGAAGCCGACCACGTCGACAGCATCATCGCCGCCGGCCGTGCCGACCTGTGCGCGATTGCCCGCCCGCACCTGGCGGACCCCGCCTGGACCATCCACGAAGCCGCGCGGCTGGGCCATCGCGACCTGGCATGGCCCAAGCAATACCAGGCCGGCAAGCGCCAGCTGGAAACCAACCTGGAGCGGGCCGCGCAACAGGCACGGCAAGCCCGTCAGCCCGAGGATCACTGAGCATGAGCGCCTATCTTTCCCTGCAGGGCCGGCACGCGCTGGTCACCGGTGGCGGACGCGGAATCGGCGCGGCCATTGCGCGCCGCCTGCTCGCGCAAGGCGCCAGCGTCACCTTGCTGGGGCGCGACGCGGCCACGCTGGCAGCGACAGCCGATGCGCTCGCCGAGGCGGTCGTCGCGCCCGCCATGCTCGGCACCGTGACGGCGGATATTTCGCAGGCCGACAGCGTGGCGGCGGCGTTCGCGGCAGCGTCCGGCCGCGCGGGCCCGATCGACCTGCTGATCAACAACGCCGGGCAGGCGCGCAGCGCGAGCTTCGCCAGGACGGATCTCGCCCTGTGGCAATCCATGCTCGAGGTCAACCTGACCGGCACCTTCCTCTGCATGCAGACAGCGTTGCCGGGCATGCTGGAACGCGGCTGGGGCCGCATCGTCAATGTGGCCAGCACGGCCGGGCTGGTTGGCTACGGCTATGTCAGC
Organism: Cupriavidus sp. F041; assembly: GCF_057814235.1. Classification (NCBI taxonomy): domain Bacteria; kingdom Pseudomonadati; phylum Pseudomonadota; class Betaproteobacteria; order Burkholderiales; family Burkholderiaceae; genus Cupriavidus; species Cupriavidus sp. F041. The sequence continues at coordinate 2,664,584 of NZ_JBVASY010000002.1, read as the reverse complement.
GCCTACTGCGCGGCTAAGCACGGCGTGATCGGACTGACCCGCTCGCTGGCGCTGGAAGTCGCGAGCAGCGGCGTGACCGTCAATGCGGTCTGCCCTGGCTATACCGAGACCGACATCGTGCGCGATGCGGTTGCCAATATCATGAGCAAGACCGGCCGCACCGAGACGCAGGCCCGGGCCGAGTTGTCCAAGGGCAATCCGCAGGGCAGGCTGGTGCAGCCGGACGAGGTGGCGGACGCGGTCGCATGGCTGTGCCAGCCCACCGCCAGCGCGATCACCGGGCAGGCCATCGCAGTGGCCGGCGGCGAGGTCATGGCGGGTTGATCCCGAACGAATTCGAGAAAACCAGAACAGGCAAGCGAGAGACGAGATGAGTGAAATAGCACTGGACATGCGCCACCACAAGCGCAGCTTTGCCGGCTACCAGCCGCAGCACTTCCTGTGGTCGGTCTCGGCCGACGGCAAGGTCGGCACCGTGACGCTGAACCGCCCCGAGCGCAAGAACCCGCTCACCTTCGATTCCTACGCCGAACTGCGCGATCTGTTCCGCGCGCTGTGCTACGCCACGGACATCAAGACCGTGGTGATCACCGGCGCCGGCGGCAACTTCTGCTCGGGCGGCGACGTCCACGAAATCATCGGCCCGCTCACCCGCATGACCATGCCCGAGCTGCTCGAATTCACGCGCATGACCGGCGACCTGATCAAGGCCATGCGGGCCTGCCCGCAACCGGTCATCAGCGCCGTCGACGGCATCTGCGCGGGCGCCGGCGCGATGATGGCGCTGGCCTCGGATATGCGGCTGGGCACCGAGCAGGCGAAGACCGCTTTCCTGTTCGTGCGGGTAGGCCTGGCAGGCGCGGACATGGGCGCCTGCTCGCTGCTGCCGCGTGTGATCGGACAAGGCCGTGCCAGCGAGCTGCTGTACACCGGCCGGGCGATGAATGCGCAGGAAGGGCTGCAATGGGGCTTTTTCAACGCGCTGCACGCACCGGACGCGGTACTCGCCGAAGCCCAGTCGCTGGCCGCGCAAATCGCCGCCGGGCCCACCTTCGCCCACGGCGTGACCAAGAAGCTGCTGCACCAGGAATGGAACATGGGGCTGGACGAAGCCATCGAGGCCGAGGCCGAGGCGCAGGCCATCTGCATGCAGACCAAGGACTTCCGCCGGGCCTACGACGCGTTCGTGGCCAAGACGCGGCCCGTGTTCGAAGGCGACTGAAAGGGTACGAACTTCATGTCCGATAAAAGCTATCTCTCCCTGCCGTTCTTCGGCGACGCGCACCGCGAACTGGAACAACGGCTCGACGCGTGGGCCACGGCCTCGCTCGCGGTCGATCACAGCGACACCGATGCCGCCTGCCGCGCGCTGGTGCGCCAGCTTGGCGAGGCCGGCTGGCTGCGCTACTGCGTGCCCGCTGCTTATGGCGGCGCGCTCGAAACGCTCGACTCGCGCTCGCTGTGCCTGCTGCGCGAGACGCTCGCCCGTCACGACGGCCTGGCCGATTTCGCCTTCGCCATGCAGGGCCTGGGCAGCGGCGCCATCACGCTGGCCGGCAGCGACGCCGTGCGCGAGCGCTACCTGCCGCGCGTGGCGCGCGGCGAGGCGATCGCTGCGTTCGCACTGTCCGAGCCCGATGCCGGGTCCGATGTGGCGGCAATGCAATGCCGCGCGGTACTGGACGGCGATCACTACGTGATCGATGGCGAGAAGACCTGGATTTCCAACGGCGGCATCGCCGACTTCTACTGCGTGTTCGCCCGCACCGGCGAAGCGCCGGGCGCACGCGGCATCTCAGCCTTCGTGGTGGACGCGGACACGCCGGGCCTGACCATCGCCGAGCGGATCGATGTCATGGCGCCGCACCCGCTTGCCACGCTGCGTTTCGAGAACTGCCGGGTGCCGGTTGGCGCGCGGCTGGGCGAAGCAGGGCAGGGCTTCAAAGTGGCCATGATGACGCTGGATATCTTCCGCGCCTCGGTGGCGGCCGCCTCGCTGGGCTTCGGCCGCGCCGCGCTTGACGAAGCACTCGCGCGCGCCATCGCGCGGCCCATGTTCGGCGGCGTGCTGGCCGACCTGCAACTGACCCAGGCGGCAATCGGCGACATGGCCACCGCCATCGACTCGGCCGCGCTGCTGACCTACCGCGCCGCGTGGCTGCGCGATGTGGCCGGTGTGCGCACCACGCGCGAAGCGGCGATGGCCAAGATGGTGGCCACCGAGAACGCGCAGCAGGTCATCGACCGCGCCGTGCAGATGTTTGGCGGGCTCGGCGTCAAGGTGGGCACGCGCGTGGAGAGCCTGTACCGGGAGATCCGTTCGCTGCGGATCTACGAAGGCGCCACCGAAGTGCAGAAGCTGATCATCGCGCGCGAAACGCTGGCACAGCATCGCGCATAGCGTGATCGACGCGGCCGGACAGCCCTTACCAGCATCACCAGAATGAAGGAAGCGGAGACAACCATGGCGAGCACAGCCCACCTAGATACCTTTGCACGCGACCGCCTGCCGCCCCCGCAGCAGTGGCCGGAACTGCTGTTGAGCGCGGACACGCAATATCCGGAGCGCATGAACTGCGCGCTGGAACTGGTCGAGCGCCATGTGCGCGAAGGGCGGGGCGAGCGCATCGCGATCCGCTACGAGCAGGACGGCGCCCATCGCAGCGTCAGCTATGCCGAACTGGCAGCGCTCTCCAACCGCATCGCCCACGTGCTGACCGGCGACATGAAGCTGGTGCCGGGCAATCGCGTGCTGCTGCGCGGCCCCAACAACCTGATGATGGCAGCGTGCTGGCTGGCGGTGGTCAAGGCGGGGCTGATCGCGGTGCCGACCATGCCGTTGCTGCGCGCCAAGGAACTCAAGCAGGTGATCGACCGTGCCGCGGTCAGCGCGGCGTTGTGCGACGAGCGCCTGCGCGAAGAACTCGAAGCCAATCTGGATCCCGGCAACGAGCACCATTGCCAGAGCCTGGCGCAGGTGCGCTACTTCAACGGCAGCGGCGCAGGCTCGGTGGAAACCGCCATGGCCGGCAAGCCCGAGTCGTTCGACGCGTGCGATACCGCTAGCGACGACATCTGCCTGATCGCCTTCACCAGCGGGACTACCGGCCAGCCCAAGGGCACGGTGCATTTCCACCGCGATGTGATCGCCATGTGCGACCTGTTCCCGCGTCATGTGCTCAAGCCGGGGCCGGACGACATCTTCTGCGGCACCCCGCCGCTGGCCTTTACCTTCGGCCTGGGCGGCATCCTGTGCTTCCCGCTGCGGGTGGGAGCGTCCACCGTGCTGGCCGAGCGGCTCACGCCTGAGAGCCTGCTGGCGCTGATCGAGTCCTGGCGCGCGACGATCGTGTTTACCGCGCCGACCTTCTACCGGCAGATGGCGGCGCTGGCGCCGGGTTATGACATCTCCAGCCTGAAGAAGAGCGTCTCGGCCGGCGAGGCGCTGCCCGATGCGACGCGCCAGAGCTGGAAGGCGGCCACGGGCATCGAGATGACCGACGGCATCGGCGGCACCGAGATGATGCATATCTTCATCTCCAGCGCCGGTGCGGAAGTCCGGCCGGGCGCCATCGGCAAGGTGGTGCCGGGCTATGTCGCGCAGATTGTCGACGAGTCGATGCAACCGGTGCCGCCCGGCACGGTCGGCAAGCTGGCGGTGCGCGGCCCCACCGGCTGCCGCTATTTGGACGATCCGCGCCAGGCCAGCTATGTGAGGGACGGCTGGAACCTGCCGGGCGACACCTTCATGGCCGATGCCGACGGCTACTACTACTACCAGGCGCGTTCCGACGACATGATCGTCTCGGCCGGCTACAACATTGCCGGGCCGGAAGTGGAAAGCGCGCTGATGCGGCACGAAGCGGTGGCCGAATGCGGCGTCGTCGGCATGGCCGATCCCGAGCGCGGCCAGGTGGTCGCCGCCTACGTGGTGCTGCGCCCCGGCGTGGTGGCCAGCGAGGAGATGTGCGCCGCGCTGCAGGCCTACGTCAAGGCCGAGATCGCGCCGTACAAGTATCCGCGCCGGGTGATCTTCGTCGATGCGCTGCCGCGCACCGAGACCGGCAAGCTGCAGCGCTTCCGCCTGCGGCAGATGGCGGAACAGGCCGGCGCGGCCGGAGGAGGGCGCCAGCCGTGAGCGAAGTGTTCACCAACACCGTCCGGGTGCGCTTCAAGGACTGCGACGCCGCCGGCATCGTGTTCTTCCCGCGCTACTTCGAGATGCTTAACGACCTGGTCGAGGACTGGTTCCGGGAGGCACTCGGCTGGTCCTTCGACGCTATGCATGGCGCGGCACAGGCCGGCGTGCCGACGGCGGAAGTATCCTGCCGCTTCGTGGCACCCAGCCGGCTGGGCGAATTGCTGACGCGGGAGCTGCGTGTGACGCAGCTGGGGCGCACCAGTTTCTCTTTGCAGGTGCGCTTCGTCGGGCCTGCCGCGGACCACCGCGTGGAGATCGCCCAGCGCCTGGTGTGCGTCGATACCGGCGAAATGATGCCGCGCGCGCTGCCGCCGGAGGTCCGCGCCGGCATGGAGCGCTTCCTGGCGCCGGGGCAAGAAGCCGCGGCGCGGTAAGCGCGCGCCGCCTGACATCCCGCACCCATGCGCCCGTCTGAGGCGTGGTGCGAACCAACCAGAACCCAATCACTGATTACGGAAGACCGACCATGAAGATTCTCCAGCCACCAGACTGGGCCGCGCCGCGCGGCTATTCGAACGGCATCATGACCGAGATGCAGGTGGGCAGCCGCCTGCTCTTCGTCGGCGGCCAGATCGGCTGGAACGGCCAGTGCGAGTTCGAAACCGACGACTTTGCCGAGCAGGTCGGCCAGGCGCTGCGCAACATCGTGGCGGTGCTGGCCGCGGGCGGAGCGCGTCCCGATCACATCGTGCGCATGACCTGGTACGTGAAGGACAAGGTGGAATATGTCGCCGCCTACCGCGCCATCGGTGAGCATTACCGGGCCACCATCGGGCGTCACTTCCCGGCCATGACGGCGGTCGAGGTCGCCGATCTGGTGGAGGCCCGTGCCAAGGTGGAGATCGAGGTGACGGCGGTGGTGCCTGCCAGCGAATGAGCGGTGCCGGCCGGGCGTTCCGGCCTGCCGGCGGACGCGCGCAGCGGCCCTGCTGCGTCCGCAAGTCCTTGATAACTTGAGAAAATGGGTGGCGCGGGGTATAATCCAAAAGTTTCGCTTTCAGAACCCCTCACCCTAGCGCCTACCGAATTCCACCTTCCGCCGCCCCCATTTCGCCTTGGCTCCGCCGCACTAGTTTGTGTGGCGTTTCGAGCACCAGGCGAACGGCCCCGGCGACAAGCATCGCGTCCATCACGCTGCCTGTCGCCCCGCCGGACAACGGGGCAAGAGGCGTTGAGCAGGTCGGTCACAGGGTGAATCCAGCAGGAGCCTACCCGTGTTACCGTCTTTTCCGTCCGCCATTCTCGCGCTTGCAGACGGCACGGTCTTTCGTGGCTATTCCATTGGCGCTTCCGGCCATACCATCGGCGAAGTGGTGTTCAACACCGCTCTGACCGGTTACCAGGAAATCCTCACCGACCCCAGCTATTCCCGGCAGATCGTCACGCTGACGTATCCGCATATCGGCAATGTCGGGGTCAATACTGAGGATGTCGAAGCCACGAAAGTCCATGCCGCCGGCCTGATCATCAAGGATCTGCCGCTTCTGGCCTCCAACTTCCGCAAGGAACATTCCCTCGGCCATTACCTGAAGCAGGAAAAGGTGGTGGCGATCGCCGGCATCGATACCCGCAAGCTGACCCGTATCCTGCGCGAGAAGGGTGCCCAGAACGGCTGCATCCTGGCTGGCGAGGACAATGTGCAGAAGGCCATCGACCTGGCGCGGTCCTTCCCCGGCCTGGCCGGCATGGACCTGGCCAAGGTGGTTTCGGTCAAGGAACCGTACGAGTGGAGCCAGACCGAATGGGCGCTGGGCACCGGCTACGGCAAGCTGGAGTCGCCGCGCTTCCACGTGGTGGCTTTTGACTACGGCGTCAAGTTCAACATCCTGCGCATGCTGGCTGAACGCGGCTGCAAGGTGACCGTGCTGCCGGCGCAAGCCAGCGCCGCCGACGCGCTGGCGCTCAACCCGGATGGCATCTTCCTGTCGAACGGCCCCGGCGACCCCGAGCCTTGCGACTACGCGATCCGCGCTACCCGCGAGTTCATCGAGCGTGGCATCCCCACCTTCGGCATTTGCCTGGGGCACCAGATCATGGCGCTGGCAGTTGGCGCCAAGACGCTGAAGATGAAGTTCGGCCATCATGGCGCGAACCATCCGGTGAAGGACGTGGAGGACGGCCGTGTGGTGATCACCTCGCAGAACCACGGTTTCGCGGTGGACGCCGACACCCTGCCTGCCAACGTGCGCACCACCCACGTGTCGCTGTTCGACGGTTCGCTGCAAGGTTTCGCGCTGACCGACAAGCCCGCCTTCTGCTTCCAGGGCCATCCGGAAGCCTCGCCGGGCCCGAACGACGTGGCTTACCTGTTCGACCGCTTCACCAAGATGATGGCGGACGCACGCCAGTAAGCGCGCAGCGAAGAAGACAAGACGAGAAGATTAGTAGACAGACAGACCGCAGGACGATCCCATGAACGCCTTCATGCATACCGCGCTGGGCATTACCGATTTCTGGACCTTTGTGCTCGGCACGATTTTTATCGTGCTGCTGCCGGGCCCGAACTCGATGTATGTGCTTTCCGTCGCCGCGCAGCGTGGCGTGCGCGAAGGCTACAAGGGCGCCTGCGGGGTGTTCCTGGGCGACGCCATCCTGATGGTGCTGTCGGCGGCGGGGGTGGCCTCGCTGCTGAAGGCCAGCCCGGGCCTGTTCTACGTGGTGAAGTACATCGGTGCCGCTTACCTCGGCTGGATCGGTTTCCAGATGCTGCGCGGTGCCGTGCGCGGCTGGTCCAGCCGCGGCAGCGATGGCGGGGCGTCGGCACAGGGCGAGATGCCTGTGGACCGTGCCGTCAGCCCGTTCCGCAAGGCGCTGGTGGTGAGCCTGCTCAACCCCAAGGCCATCCTGTTCTTCATCTCCTTCTTCATCCAGTTCGTCGATCCGCAGTTCGGCTATCCGGCGCTGTCCTTTGTCGCGCTGGGGCTGGTGTGCCAGTTGTGCAGCTTCGCCTACCTGACCGCGATCATCTTCGTGGGCGCCAGGCTGGCCGAGGCGTTTCGCCGCCGACGACGCCTGTCGGCGGGCATGGCGAGCGGTGTGGGCGCCATATTCATCGGCTTCGGCGCCAAGCTGGCGACGGCCACCCTGAACTGAATCGAATCCTGATATCCGGTGCGGTCCGCGCGAACGTGGGGGCCGGCCAATAATGAGAGCGTGCAATGCCAAAGCGCACAGACATAAAGAGCATCCTGATCATCGGCGCCGGCCCCATCATCATCGGGCAGGCGTGCGAGTTCGACTATTCCGGCGCCCAGGCCTGCAAGGCGCTGCGCGAGGAAGGCTTCAAGGTCATCCTGGTCAACTCCAATCCGGCCACGATCATGACCGATCCCAACACGGCCGATGTGACCTACATCGAGCCGATTACCTGGGAAGTGGTCGAGCGCATCATTGAAAAAGAGCGTCCCGACGCCATCCTGCCGACCATGGGCGGCCAGACCGCGCTGAACTGCGCGCTGGACCTGCATCGCCATGGCGTGCTGGACAAGTACAAGGTCGAGCTGATCGGCGCATCGCCGGAAGCCATCGACAAGGCCGAGGACCGCCAGAAGTTCAAGGAGGCGATGACCAAGATCGGGCTGGGTTCTGCCAAGTCCGGCATCGCCCACTCGATGGAAGAAGCGCTGGCCGTGCAGACGCAGATCGCCAAGGAAACCGCTACCGGCGGCTACCCCATCGTGATCCGCCCGTCGTTCACGCTGGGCGGCTCCGGCGGCGGCATCGCTTACAACCGCGAGGAATTCGAGGAAATCTGCAAGCGCGGCCTGGATCTCTCGCCGACCCGCGAACTGCTGATCGAAGAGTCGCTGCTGGGTTGGAAAGAGTATGAGATGGAAGTGGTCCGCGACAAGAAGGACAACTGCATCATCATCTGCTCGATCGAGAACCTGGACCCGATGGGCATCCACACCGGCGACTCCATCACCGTGGCGCCCGCCCAGACCCTGACCGACAAGGAATACCAGATCCTGCGCAACGCCTCGCTGGCGGTGCTGCGCGAGATCGGCGTCGATACTGGCGGCTCCAACGTGCAGTTCTCGATCAACCCGGCCGACGGCCGCATGATCGTGATCGAGATGAACCCCCGCGTTTCGCGTTCGTCGGCGCTGGCGTCCAAGGCCACCGGCTTCCCGATCGCCAAGGTTGCCGCCAAGCTGGCGGTGGGCTACACGCTAGACGAACTGAAGAACGAGATCACCGGCGGTGCGACCCCGGCCTCGTTCGAGCCGTCGATCGACTACGTGGTCACCAAGGTGCCGCGTTTCGCCTTCGAGAAATTCCCGCAGGCCGACAGCCACCTGACCACCCAGATGAAGTCCGTGGGTGAAGTGATGGCCATGGGCCGCACCTTCCAGGAGTCGTTCCAGAAGGCGCTGCGTGGCCTGGAAGTCGGCGTGGACGGCCTGGACGACAAGTCCACCGACCGCGACGAGATCGTCGAGGAAATTGGCGAAGCCGGCCCGGACCGCATCTGGTACGTGGGCGACGCCTTCCGCATCGGCATGTCGCTGGAAGAAGTGCACGCCGAGACCGCGATCGACCCATGGTTCCTGGCCCAGATCGAAGACATCGTCAAGACCGAGACCCTGGTCAAGGCGCGCAAGCTGGACAGCCTGTCGGCCGCCGAGCTGCGCCACCTGAAGCAGAAGGGCTTCTCGGATCGCCGCCTGGCCAAGCTGATGGGCGCCGAGCCCAAGGCCGTGCGCGCCGCGCGCCATGCCGCCGGCGTGCGTCCGGTGTACAAGCGCGTGGACACCTGCGCTGCCGAGTTCGCCACCAATACCGCCTACATGTATGGCACGTATGAAGCCGAGCATGGCGAGTGCGAAGCCGAGCCCACCACCAATCGCAAGATCATGGTGCTGGGCGGCGGTCCGAACCGGATCGGCCAGGGCATCGAGTTCGACTACTGCTGCGTGCATGCCGCGCTGGCGCTGCGCGAGGACGGGTACGAGACCATCATGGTCAACTGCAACCCGGAAACCGTGTCGACCGACTACGACACCTCGGACCGCCTCTACTTCGAGCCGCTGACGCTGGAAGACGTGCTGGAAATCGTTGACAAGGAAAAGCCCGTCGGCGTGATCGTTCAGTACGGCGGCCAGACCCCGCTGAAGCTGGCGCTGGACCTGGAAGCCAACGGCGTGCCCATCATCGGCACCAGCCCCGACATGATCGACGCCGCGGAAGACCGCGAGCGTTTCCAGAAGCTGCTGCATGAGCTGGGCCTGCGCCAGCCGCCCAACCGCACCGCGCGTGCCGAGGACGAAGCGCTGCGCCTGGCCACCGAGATCGGCTACCCGCTGGTGGTGCGTCCGTCGTACGTACTGGGCGGCCGCGCGATGGAAATCGTGCACGAGCCGCGCGACCTCGAGCGCTATATGCGCGAAGCCGTCAAGGTGTCGCATGACTCCCCGGTGCTGCTGGACCGCTTCCTGAACGACGCCATCGAGTGCGACGTCGACGCGCTGTGCGACGGCCAGCGCGTGTTTATCGGCGGCGTGATGGAGCACATCGAGCAAGCCGGCGTGCACTCGGGCGACTCCGCCTGCTCGCTGCCGCCGTACTCGCTGGCGCAAGCCACCGTGGACGAGCTCAAGCGCCAGACCGCCGCCATGGCCAAGGCCCTGAACGTGGTCGGCCTGATGAACGTGCAGTTCGCCATCCAGCAGGTCAACGGCGAGGATATCGTCTACGTGTTGGAAGTGAACCCCCGCGCCTCGCGCACGGTGCCGTACGTGTCCAAGGCCACCGGCCTGTCGCTGGCCAAGATCGCCGCGCGTTGCATGGCCGGCCAGACGCTGGATTCGCAAGGCATCCATGACGAAGTGGTGCCGCCGTACTACAGCGTCAAGGAGGCGGTGTTCCCGTTCAACAAGTTCCCCGGCGTCGATCCGGTGCTCGGACCTGAAATGCGCTCCACCGGCGAGGTGATGGGCGTGGGCAAGACCTTCGGCGAAGCGCTCTTCAAGAGCCAGCTCGCCGCCGGTTCGCGCCTGCCGGAGAAGGGCACGGTGCTGCTGACCGTGAAGGACAGCGACAAGCCGCACGCCGTGGGCGTGGCGCGCATGCTGCACGATATGGGCTACCCCATCGTTGCCACCCGCGGTACCGCCTCGGCCATCGAAGCCGCCGGCATCCCGGTGCGCGTGGTCAACAAGGTGAAGGACGGCCGCCCGCATATCGTCGACATGCTGAAGAACGGCGAACTGGCGCTGGTGTTCACCACCGTGGACGAAACCCGCACCGCCATCGCCGACTCGCGTTCGATCCGTATCTCGGCCCTGGCCAGCCGGGTGCCGTACTACACCACCATCGCCGGCGCGCGCGCCGCGGTGGAGGGTCTGAAGCACATGCAGAGCCTGGAGGTCTACGACCTGCAAGGCCTGCACGCCTCGCTGGCCTGACGGCCCCTTTGGGCCCCCTGGGGCTGCCCGCAGTTGCTGCGGGCAGCCGTCATGGCCTAAACTAACAGCAATACCGTCGATCCGCCGACCGGGCAAGCGTCCGGCCAATGGGTCGATCCAACCTGACAACCTGAAAGGCCGCGGTTGAGCGGAAGTGCCCCGGGCAGCGATGCCGGTGCATGGCTCCAGCTCCGCTGCGGCTCATTTTTTTGCAGAACGAAGACATGAGCACGATTCCGATTACAAAGCGCGGCGCCGCGCTGCTTAAAGAGGAACTGCAGCGCCTGAAGGCCGTCGAACGTCCCGCGGTGATCAATGCCATTTCCGAAGCGCGCGCGCAGGGTGACCTGTCCGAAAACGCCGAATACGACGCCGCCAAGGAAAAGCAGGCCTTTATCGAAGGCCGCATCCTGGAAGTGGAGTCCAAGCTGTCGACCGCGCAGGTCATCGACCCGACCCAACTCGATACCGATGGCCGCATCGTGTTTGGCGCCACCGTGGACCTGGAAGACCTGGAGTCGGGCAAGCCCGTGAGCTACCAGATCGTCGGCGACGACGAGGCCGACCTCGACAGCGGCAAGATCTCGGTCAGCTCGCCTATCGCGCGCGCGCTGATCGGCAAGTTCGAGGGCGATGTGGCGATCGTGCTGGCCCCTGGCGGCGAGCGCGAGTACGAAGTCATCACGGTTCGCTACGTCTGAACGGGGCTGCGTGTTCTCCTCCTCCTACTCGAGCCTGCCGCCGCTGCCGCATCGGATCTTTCTCCTGCTGACCGTAGTCTGGGCCGGCAGCCTGTGGACCGTGGGCTACATGGTGGCCCCGACGCTGTTTTCGGTGCTGCCCAGCCGGGAGACCGCCGGCCTGATCGCCGGGCAGCTGTTCCGGACCGAGGCCATCCTTGGCGTGGTGGTCGGCGTGCTGCAACTGGCGCTGTGCAACCTGATGATCCGCCGTGGCGCGAGGCGCTACCGGGGGCTGCGCTGGCTGGTGCTGGGCATGCTGCTTTGCGTGCTGGTGGGATACTTTGGCATCCAGCCCTTCATGGAGAACCTGAAGGACAAGGCGACGGCGCTGGGCGTGGGCGTGTCCGAATCCCCCTATAAGGGGCAGTTCGGCATGCTGCATGGTGTGTCCAGCGTGTTCTACCTGGCGCATAGCCTGCTTGCGCTGGTCCTGGTGTGGCGCGCGGCGGCGCCGCGTTCGGCGGGCGAGTAGGGCTGGCGGGCAAGGAGTGTGGCGGACCCCGCGTGCGGGGCCGCCGATATCAAGCCGGCGCGCGTCAGGAGGCGCCGGCCAGTCGCTCAGTCGAGCGCTTTCTTCTTCTGGCTGGTCGGACGGGCACGCGCACGCTTGACGTTGCCGCCAGCGGTGACGCGCTCATTGCCCAGCACGGTCACTTGCGAGCGCTTGGGGCGGCGATTGGGCGCGGCGCTTGGCTTCCTGACGGTCACGGTGCGCGGCGCGGCGCCGCCACGCGGGGCCAGGCGGCCCAGTTCCTGCGGACGATTTTCCTTCAGGACGGCCGGACCCGGGCGCCATACCACCAGCAGCTTGCCGATATGCTGGATCGGGGCGGCGCTGAGATCCTCGCAAATGGCTTCGTACATGGCGATGCGGCTTTCGCGGTCGTCGCCGAACACGCGGATCTTGATCAGGTCGTGAGACGCCAGGCTGCGGTCGATTTCGGCCAGGACGGGCCGGGTCAGGCCCTCGCCGCCGATCATCACGACCGGGTTGAGGCCATGGGCACGTGAGCGGAGTTCGGAGCGCTGGGCGGGAATGAGTTGAAGAGCGGGCATAAGTAAAGCGCAGGCGAGGGCGCAAATGGGCGCGCAAGTGGTGCGCAAACCAAGGCACCGAAGTGCCGAAAAAGCGAATCGGCGCGTATTATCCGTCAAACTGGCGCGGTCAGGCTGCAAAATCAGCAAAACGAGTGAAAAACGCACGGTCGACCGCGGGTCGGCGGCGTTTTTTTCAAACAGATGTCTCCGGAATGGCCAAGAACAAATTCAATCAGGCGTGGTTGCACGACCATATCAACGACCCCTACGTCAAAATGGCGCAGCGCGAGGGCTATCGGGCCCGCGCAGCGTATAAGCTGAAGGAGATCGACGAGCAGGACAAGCTGATCCGTCCCGGCCAGGTCATTGTTGACCTGGGCGCTGCCCCCGGCAGCTGGAGCCAGTACGCCCGCAATAAGCTGGCGGCTTCGCCGCGCGCCAAGGACGGCGGCATCGACGGTGCAGTGATCGCCATCGACCTGCTGCCCATGGAGGCAGTCGCCGACGTCACATTCATCCAGGGTGACTTCCGCGAGGAGGACGTTTTCCGGCAGCTGGAGGAAATCGTGCTCCAGGCGTCCGGCGGTGCAAAGATCGACCTTGTATTGTCGGACATGGCCCCCAATTTATCAGGTGTGGCCTTTGCCGATGCTGCCCGTATCGATTACTTGTGCGACCTGGCGCTGGAATTTGCCCAGGCGCATCTGAAGCCGGAGGGCTCATTGCTGGTAAAGTGTTTCCATGGCAGCGGTTACAGCCAGATCGTGGAGAAGTTCAAGCGCCAGTTCAAGGTGGTCGCCAAACGCAAGCCCAAGGCGTCGCGCGACAAGTCTTCAGAGACCTTCATTCTTGGGCGTTACCTCAAGTCGGCGGGGTGAAGCGAGCCTATCGCTTCGATCAATTTGCTTTTTCCCCCGACACCGGGCGCTGCATTACAATGCAGCTATCCCGTTGGCAAGGCGTTCGTAAAGGAGTTTGGCCTTGAATAACAACCTGTTTCAAAAGGCGGCAATCTGGCTCGTGATCGCGCTGGTGTTGTTTACCGTCTTCAAGCAGTTCGACAAGCCCCGCGCGCAGGAAGGCGTCACCTATTCGCAGTTCATGGATGATGCCAAGGCCGGCAAGGTGGGCCGGGTCGACGTGCAAGGCCGTAATCTGGTGGTGACGCCCAAGGAAGGGCAGAAGTACACCATCATCTCGCCGGGCGACATCTGGATGGTCGGCGACCTGATGAAGTACGGCGTTCAGGTGACCGGCAAGGCTGACGACGAACCCAATATGCTGGTGCAGGCCCTGTACTACCTCGGGCCCACCCTGCTGATCATCGTGTTCTGGTTCTACATGATGCGGCAGATGCAGGGCGGCGGCAAAGGCGGCGCCTTCTCCTTCGGCAAGTCGCGCGCGCGCCTGATCGATGAAAACCAGAACGCGGTCACCTTCCAGGACGTCGCCGGTTGCGATGAATCCAAGGAAGAAGTGGTCGAGCTGGTGGACTTCCTCAAGGATCCGCAGAAATTCCAGAAGCTGGGCGGCCGTATCCCGCGCGGCGTGCTGCTGGTCGGCCCTCCGGGCACCGGCAAGACGCTGCTGGCGCGCGCGATCGCCGGCGAAGCCAAGGTGCCGTTCTTCAGCATCTCCGGTTCGGACTTCGTTGAAATGTTCGTCGGCGTGGGCGCGGCCCGTGTGCGCGACATGTTCGAGAACGCCAAGAAGCAGGCTCCCTGCATCGTCTTCATTGACGAAATCGATGCGGTCGGCCGTCACCGCGGCGCCGGCATGGGCGGCGGCAACGACGAGCGCGAGCAGACCCTGAACCAGATGCTGGTCGAGATGGACGGCTTCGAGGCCAACTCGGGTGTGATCGTGATCGCCGCCACCAACCGTTCAGACGTGCTGGACAAGGCGCTGCTGCGCCCGGGCCGTTTCGATCGCCAGGTGTACGTCGGCCTGCCCGACATCCGCGGCCGCGAGCAGATTCTCAAGGTCCATATGCGCAAGGTGCCGATTGGCAACGACGTCGACGCCTCGGTAATCGCACGCGGTACCCCGGGCTTCTCGGGCGCCGATCTGGCCAACCTGGTCAATGAAGCCGCACTGTTCGCCGCCCGCCGCAGCAAGCGCGTGGTCGACATGCAGGACTTCGAGGACGCCAAGGACAAGATCTACATGGGTCCGGAGCGCAAGTCCACGGTCATGCGCGAAGAGGAACGCCGTGCTACCGCGTACCACGAGTCCGGCCATGCGGTGGTGGCAAAGCTGCTGCCGAAGGCGGATCCGGTGCACAAGGTCACCATCATGCCGCGCGGCTGGGCGCTGGGCGTGACCTGGCAATTGCCTGAGCACGACAAGTACTCGAAGTACAAGGACAACATGCTCGACGAGATCGCCATCCTGTTTGGCGGCCGCGCGGCGGAAGAGGTCTTCCTCAACGCCATGAGCACCGGTGCTTCCAACGACTTCGAGCGTGCCACCAAGACGGCCCGCGACATGGTCACCCGCTTCGGCATGAGCGATACGCTGGGTACCATGGTGTATGTGGATACCGAGCAGGATGGCATGTTCGGCAAGATGTCGTCGAAGACGGTGTCGGAAGCCACCCAGGTCAAGGTGGACGCGGAAATCCGCCGCATCGTCGACGAACAGTACAGCCTGGCCAAGCGACTGCTCGAGGAAAACCGCGACAAGGTCGAGGCAATGACCGCGGCCCTGATGGAGTGGGAAACCATCGACGCGGACCAGGTCAACGACATCATGGCAGGCAAGCCGCCGCGGCCGCCGCGTGGTGCCTCCAGCCAGAACGGTGGTGGCAACACCCCGTCGGGCGGTTCGCCGGTGGCCCCCGCCAACGCACCCGCCACGGCCTGAGCGGCATAGCCGGCGGGGCAACGACGCCGGCGGACCAGTAGCCCTGGTGCCGTAGTGGTGGCTGTAGCGTTTGTTCACCAAGCCTGAAGCCGGCGCCTTGTGCGCCGGTTTTTGCTTTGCTGGCGCCGCATATTGCGCAGCCAGGTTTCTTTTATCGTCTCTCGCTCTCGTATCTTGTCGTCGATCTCAACTGATTCGTATTTCCAATGCGGCCGCTACCGATTCGCGCGTGACCGCCGACCCCTGGTGATGGGTATCCTCAACGTCACCCCGGATTCCTTTTCCGATGGTGGCCAGCATGCCGGCCGCGATGCCGCCTTGCGGCATGCCGAACGCATGATTGCCGAGGGCGTGGACATCATCGATATCGGCGGCGAGTCGAGCCGGCCAGGATCGGCGGCGCTGCCGCTGGAGCAGGAGCTGGAGCGCGTGCTGCCGATGGTCGAGGCGCTGCGCGACTGTGGCCGGGCCTTGTCGATCGATACCTACAAGCCGGAAGTCATGCGCGCCGCGCTGGCCGCCGGCGCCGACCTGATCAATGACATCTGGGGCTTCCGCATGCCCGGTGCGGTCGAGGCGGTGAGCGGGGCGGATGCTGGGCAGGCCGCGTTGTGCGTGATGCACATGCAACGCGATCCGCAAACCATGCAGGAGCACCCACAGTATGAGGACGTGGTACGCGACGTGGCCGACTTCCTGCGGGAGCGCATCGGCGTGCTGCGTGATGCGGGCATCGACGATGCCCGTATCACGCTGGATCCGGGTTTTGGCTTCGGCAAGACACCGGATCATAATCTGCGCTTGCTGGGCCAGTTGCCGCAACTCGCCGTGGAAGGATTGCCCCTACTAGTGGGGTTGTCACGGAAGTCGACGCTCGGCACGATTCTGGGCGGCCGCCCGCCGCAGGAACGCGTCGCCGCCAGCCTGGCCGCGGCGGTGTGCGCGGCGGAGCGGGGTGCGTATATCGTGCGCGTGCATGATGTAGCGCAAACCGTGGATGCCCTCAAGATCTGGTGGGCCATCCGTCATGAAACAATTGCCAGTTAACATTTGTTTTGATTATTGGCATCCAGCATTGCGCATTTAGCCCTTAGCATTCGGCATCGCAAGACAGAACAACGGGAGAAAGACCTTATGACACGCAAGTACTTCGGCACGGATGGGGTGCGCGGCAGGGTAGGCGAGGCGCCGATCACGCCCGACTTCATGATGCGCCTGGGCTATGCGGCGGGCATGGTGCTCGCCCATGGCGCGAAGCAGCAAGACCAGGCGCGTCCGACCGTGCTGATTGGCAAGGACACGCGTATCTCCGGCTATATGCTGGAGGCCGCGCTGGAGGCCGGCTTTACCTCGGCTGGCGTCAACGTGCTGCTGACCGGGCCGCTGCCGACTCCGGGCGTGGCGTATCTCACGCGCGCCCTTCGCCTGTCGGCGGGCGTGGTGATCTCCGCCAGCCATAACCCCTACTACGACAACGGCATCAAGTTCTTCTCGGCAGATGGCGACAAGCTGCCCGACTCGGTGGAAATGGCGATCGAGGAGGCACTGGAAGAGCCGATGGTGTGCGTGCGCTCGGACGATCTCGGCCGCGCACGCCGCATCGAGGATGCCGCCGGCAGGTACATCGAGTTCTGCAAGAGCACGTTCCCCTACGAGCAGGACCTGCACAAGCTCAAGCTGGTGGTGGATTGCGCCCATGGGGCCGCTTATCACATTGCCCCCCACGTTTTCCACGAACTGGGCGCCGATGTGATCTCGATCGGCAACCAGCCAGACGGACGCAATATCAATGCGGGCTATGGCGCCACCGCGCCTGAGAAGCTGATCGAGGCTGTCAAGGCCAATGGCGCGGACATGGGCCTGGCCTTCGATGGCGATGCCGACCGCTTGCAGGTGGTGGACCGCGACGGCCGTCTGTTCAACGGTGACGAACTGCTTTACCTGATCGTGCAGGACCGTCTCCATGCGGGGCAGGCCGTGCAGGGCGCGGTGGGCACGTTGATGACCAATATGGCGGTCGAGCTGGCGCTAAAGCGCCAGGGCGTGGAGTTCGTGCGCGCCAAGGTGGGCGACCGCTATGTGCTGGAGGAACTGAACAAGCGCAAGTGGACGCTTGGCGGCGAGGGCTCGGGCCATCTGCTCTGCCTTGACCGGCACACCACCGGCGATGGCATCGTTTCTGCCTTGCAGGTCCTGGCGGCATTGCGCCGTAGCGGCAAGAGCCTGGCCCAGTTGCTGGAAGGTGTTTCGCTGTTCCCGCAGACGCTGATCAACGTGCGGGTCGAAAAAGGCTTCGACTGGGAGTCGCACGCCGGATTGAGCGCGGCGCGTGCTGTGATCGAGCCGCAACTGGAAGGCCGCGGCCGTGTCCTGATCCGTGCGTCGGGGACGGAGCCGGTTGTGCGCGTGATGGTCGAGGCCGAGCAGGCCGATACCGCGGAGCAGGCGGCGCAGACGCTGGCGGACGCGTTGCGGGCCTGAGCATCGATTGATTCGACGCGGTCACGAATGCCGGGCATTGCCCGGCATTTTTTTACTCAAATCAGCAATTAACCGGCGGATTTAAAGACCAGAAGCGAGAGTGGAAGGGGATGAGAGGCAGGTGTCTTATGTGAGTCGAGGCTAACTTTCCAGTCGCTAGCAAGAAGATCTCGTGATGTCATGGAATTGTCATATAGGGGGCATACAGTTCGACTTGTCAAAAAATTGTCATTCCCCAACCATGTCTCTGGAGGACATATGAAGCTGGTCAAGACTGCCGTTGCAGGCATCGTGTCGTTGGTGGTGGCGGGCACTGCGTTCGCGGCGGAAATTACCGGTGCTGGCGCATCCTTCCCGGCGCCCGTCTATTCCAAGTGGGCCGACGCATACCAAAAGGCAACGGGTAACAAGGTCAACTATCAATCCATCGGCTCGTCCGGTGGTATCAAGCAGATTGGCGCCAAGACCGTCGATTTCGGCGCTTCCGACGCCCCCCTGAAGGACGAAGACCTGGCCAAGCAAGGCCTGGTGCAGTTTCCCACGGTGATCGGCGGCGTGGTGCCGGTGATCAACCTGCAAGGTATCAAGCCGGGCGAACTGACCATCACCGGCGAAGTGCTGGCCAACATCTACCTGGGCAAGATCAAGAAGTGGGACGATCCCGCCATCAAGGCGCTGAACCCGCACGCCAAGCTGCCGAACCAGGACATCCTGCCGGTGCGCCGCGCCGATGGTTCGGGCACGACCTTCATCTTTACCAATTACCTGACCAAGGTCAGCCCCGAGTGGAAGAGCTCGGTGGGCGAGGGCACCACGGTCAACTGGCCGGGCGGCGGCACGGGTGGCAAGGGTAACGAAGGCGTTGCTGCTTTCGTGCAGCGCCTGAACGGCGCCATCGGCTACGTCGAGTACGCCTACGCCAAGCAGAACAAGATGACCCACCTGAACATGAAGAACGCTTCGGGTGCCGTGGTCCAGCCGGGCGACGATGCCTTCAAGGCAGCCGCTGCCGGTGCCGACTGGAGCAAGACGTACTACCAGATCCTGACCAACCAGGCTGGCAAGGCGGCATGGCCGATCGCCGGCGCCACCTTCATCCTGGTCCACAAGAACCAGGAAAAGCCGGCACAGGGCGCGGAAGTGCTGAAGTTCTTCGACTGGGCGTACAAGAGCGGTGGCAACATGGCCAGCGATCTCGACTACGTGCCGCTGCCGGACGCCGTGGTGAACCAGATCCGCGCGACCTGGAAGAGCTCGGTCAAGGACGGTTCGGGCAAGGCCCTGTACAACTGATCGGCCGGCTGCGAACCCGGCCGCATGTGCGGGCCGGGATTGCAGCTTCGCCTGCCTGGCGTCCAAAAGGCGCCGGGCAAGCGACAAAGCACTACGCAGCAGCAAAGCAGCATCACAGCAGAAACAGCAACGCAGAACGTATGGCAGACATCCCGGCACCCGCAGCGCAATGCGCAGGCTCACGGGCCTGAGCGGGCGGAGCAGCCGGCGGCCTGCCCTTAACCGAACTCCAAAACCACATCATGGCGACTACATCCGATCTATCCGCTGTGCGGCCACCCAGCCGTACCGGTGACATCTTGTTTGGTGGCCTGACGCGCGGCGCCGCCATCGTGACCTTGCTGCTGCTGGGCGGCATCATCGTATCGCTCGCAATCAGCGCGTGGCCCACCATCCAGACCTTCGGCCTGCGCTTCCTGTGGACCGCCGAGTGGGATCCACCCGCCGATGTCTACGGCGCCCTGGTGCCCATCTACGGCACCATCGTGACCTCGCTCATCGCCTTGATCATTGCAGTACCCATCAGCTTCGGTATCGCGCTGTTCCTGACGGAACTGTCGCCAGCGTGGCTGCGCCGTCCGCTCGGCACGGCCATCGAGCTGCTGGCGGCGGTGCCCTCGATTGTCTACGGCATGTGGGGCCTGCTGGTCTTCTCGCCCATTTTCGGCGAGTACTTCCAGAAGCCGCTGGCCGCCACAGTGGGCCAGGTGCCGCTGATCGGCAAGCTGTTCCAGGGCGCGCCGCTGGGCATTGGCCTGCTGTGCGCCGGGGTGATCCTGGCGATCATGATCATTCCCTACATTGCCTCGGTGATGCGCGACGTCTTCGAAGTCACGCCGGTGCTGCTCAAGGAATCGGCCTACGGGGTCGGTTGCACCACCTGGGAAGTGATGTGGCGCGTGGTGCTGCCTTACACCCGGGCCGGCGTGATCGGCGGCGTAATGCTGGGCCTGGGCCGTGCGCTTGGCGAGACCATGGCCGTCACCTTCGTGATCGGCAATACCAACCTGCTGGACAACGTCTCGTTGTTCTCGCCGGGCAACAGCATCACCTCCGCCCTGGCCAACGAATTTGCCGAAGCCGGCGCGGGCCTGCATACCGCCGCGCTGATGGAACTCGGCCTGATCCTCTTCTTCATCACTTTCGTGGTCCTGGCGCTGTCAAAGATTCTGCTGATGCGCCTGGCCAAGAACGAGGGCGCAAAATGAGCCAAGCCGCAATGTCTTCCACTTCGATGCCGGCAGTGCGCCCGGATGCGGATGCCACGCGCGCGCGCCTGCAGGCACGCCGCCGCCGCACTAACTTCTATGCCCTGACCGCGTCGCTGGGCGCGATGGGTTTCGGCCTGTTCTGGCTGGCGTGGATACTCTGGACCACCATCTCGCTGGGGGTGGGCGGGTTGTCGATGGATCTGTTCACGCAGATGACGCCGGCGCCGAATACCGTCGGCGGCGGCCTGGCCAATGCGATCTACGGCAGCTTCGTAATGGTCGGGCTGGCCACGCTGTGCGGCACGCCGCTGGGCATCCTGGCCGGGATTTACCTGGCCGAATACGGCAAGACTTCGCCGCTGGCCAGCTTCATCCGTTTCATCAACGACATCCTGCTGTCGGCGCCGTCGATCGTGATCGGACTGTTCGTCTATGCGCTGGTGGTGACCCGCATGGGCCATTTTTCCGCCTGGGCCGGCATCTGCGCCCTGGCGCTGCTGCAAATCCCGATCGTGGTGCGTACCACGGAGAACATGCTGAACCTGGTCCCGAACGCGCTGCGCGAGGCGGCCTTCGCCCTGGGCACCCCCAAGTGGAAGATGGTGCTGTCGATCACGGTGAAGTCGTCTTATGCGGGCATCGTTACCGGCGTGCTGCTGGCGGTGGCCCGCATCGCCGGCGAGACCGCGCCGCTGCTCTTCACGGCCTTGTCCAACCAGTTCTGGACCAGCGACCTAAACAAGCCGATGGCGAACCTCCCGGTGACCATCTTCCGCTTCGCCATGAGCCCGTTTGTCGAATGGCAGCAACTGGCCTGGGCCGGCGTGTTCCTGATTACCGTTGGGGTGCTGGCGCTGAACATCCTGGCCCGCATTCTGTTCAAGAAATGACCAGCGGCGTGATAGCCACACGGCATTCCCGAAATTCCTTGCGAGAGACGAGCATGACCTCGACCGTCATCGACATTCCCGACACGACCCGCGCCAAGATCGACGTGCGCAACCTGAACTTCTACTATGGCCAGTTCCATGCGTTGAAGAACGTCAACATGTCGATCCCGGAGCGCAAAGTGACGGCCTTCATCGGCCCGTCCGGCTGCGGCAAGTCGACCCTGTTGCGTACCTTCAACAAGATGTACGCGCTCTATCCGGAGCAGCGTGCCGAGGGCGAGATCAACATGGACGGCGAGAACCTGCTGACCGCCAAGCAGGACATCGCCCTGCTGCGCGCCAAGGTTGGCATGGTGTTCCAGAAACCCACGCCGTTCCCCATGTCGATCTATGACAACATTGCCTTCGGGGTGCGCTTGTTCGAGAAGCTGTCTCGCTCCGAGATGGACGACCGCGTTGAGTGGGCACTGTCCAAGGCTGCGTTGTGGAACGAGGCCAAGGACAAGCTCAACCAGTCGGGCTATGGTCTGTCGGGCGGGCAGCAACAGCGCCTGTGCATCGCACGAGGCATCGCCATCCGCCCCGATGTGCTCTTGCTAGACGAGCCGTGCTCTGCTCTCGACCCGATTTCGACCGGGCGCATCGAAGAACTGATTGCGGAGCTGAAGGATGAGTATACGGTGGTGATCGTGACGCACAATATGCAGCAAGCCGCGCGCTGCTCGGACTACACCGCATATATGTATCTGGGTGAACTGATCGAATTCGGCGAGACCGAGAAGATCTTCATCAAGCCGCATCGCAAGGAAACCGAAGACTACATCACGGGCCGTTTCGGCTGATTTGAGCGTTGTGCACATAACGCATAGCATGCAAATAGAGCGGCTAGGAGAACAACATGTCTGACAAGCACCTGTCGACCCAATTCGACGCCGACCTGAACGCCATCAGCACGAAGTTGCTGCAGATGGGTGGTCTGGTCGAGTCGCAGATCGAAATCGCCATGCGGGCGCTATCGGAGTTCGATGCCGATCTCGCCGACCAGGTGATCGCGCGCGAGCAGCAGCTCAACGCGCTCGAGCTCGAGATCGATGCCGATTGCGGCAATATCATCGCGCGCCGGCAACCGACCGCGCGCGACCTGCGCCTGGTGATGGCGATTTCCAAGACCATCACCAATCTGGAGCGCGCCGGTGACGAGGCGGAGAAGATCGCCAAGCGCACCAAGCACATCATGGAAGACTCGGGTGCCCACCAGATCAACTATTCCGAGGTGAAGCTCTCGGGCGATATGGCCATCGCGCTGCTGCGCCAGGCTCTGGACGCCTTTGCGCGCCTGGACACCGTGGCCGCGGCCCGGATCGTCAAGGAAGACAAAGCCATTGACGAAGAATTCCGCGCCTTTGTGCGCAAGCTCATCACCTACATGATGGAAGACCCGCGTACGATCTCGGTCGCGCTCGACTTCCTCTTCATCGCCAAGGCAATCGAGCGTATTGGCGATCACGCCAAGAACATCGCCGAATTCATCATCTACATCGTCAAGGGAACCGACGTCCGCCACGCCTCGCGTGAGGACATGGAGCGCGAAGCGCTGAGTTAAAACGGCGCCACTGCGGAGAAAACTACATGCCAAGCAGCATTCTTGTTGTCGAAGACGAACCGGCGATCGCCGAACTGATCGCGGTCAACCTGCAACACGCGGGACATTATCCGATCCGGGCCTATAACGCCGAGCAGGCACTGTCGCTGATGAGCGACGTGTTGCCGGACCTGGTGTTGCTCGACTGGATGCTCCCGGGCAAGTCGGGTGCAACCTTCGCCAAGGAGCTGCGCAACAACGACCGTACCAAGCAGATTCCGATCATCATGCTGACCGCGCGCAGCGAGGAGCAGGATAAGGTACTGGGGCTCGAGGCCGGCGCGGACGACTACGTCACCAAGCCGTTCTCCCCCAAGGAACTGCTGGCCCGCATCAAGGCCGTGTTGCGCCGCCGCGCACCGCAACTCACCGACGACGTGGTTGCCATCAATGGCCTGCGCCTTGATCCGGCCACGCACCGTGTCACCGGCCAGGACGAGACCGGGCTGATCAAGCTGGATCTGGGTCCCACCGAGTTCCGCCTGCTGCACTTCCTGATGACGCATCCGGAGCGCGTGCACAGCCGCTCGCAGCTGCTGGACCAGGTCTGGGGCGATCACGTGTTCGTCGAAGAGCGGACGGTCGACGTCCATATCAAGCGCCTGCGTGCCGCGCTGACCCCCGGCGGGTACAGCAATATGATCGAGACGGTGCGGGGCAGCGGGTACCGCCTGGCGCGCGCGCCCAGCCACTGACACCTGGCTTGCCACGCCTTCACCGGCGTGGCGCCTGTCGCCGGACGGGCGGCCGCTCGCTGGCCGCTCGCTTGTTGCCTCGCTTGTGGCCCTGTTTCTTGTGGCCTGTTTCGTGGCACACTCCACCGCATTCCCTGCGGTCCTGCCGCCTGCCTGACCTTCTTCCTTCTTCATGAACGTCATCTGGGCCCGTTCGGCGGCCATCCTGATCTTCCTGGCCCTGGCTTCGTCCGGGCTGTACTTCCTTGTAGGTCCCGTACCCGCGCTGGCCGTGATGTGCGCCGCGCTGCTGGGACTCTTGCTCTACTACCTGTACCAGATCAACCGCCTGTGGAAAGTGCTCGACGCGCCGGCCTACGGCGAGATTCCCAGCGCGCTCGGGCTGTGGGGCGAGGTGTATTACCGACTGCATCGGCTGGTCAAGCGCTGGCGTACCCAGGTGCTCCAGGTCGAGCAGCAACATACCCGCTTTATCCAGGCCATCCAGGCTTCGCCCAACGGCGTGTTGATGCTCGACGACGCCGACCAGATCGAGTGGTGCAACGACGTGGCCGAGCAGCACTTCGGCCTCAATGCGCGGCGTGACGTGCGCCAGCGCATTACCCACCTGATCCGGCGCCCCGAGTTTGTGCAGTATCTGCACCTGCAGCGTTTCGACGATCCGCTACTGATGCGCGACATGGGCGAGCACAAGCGCAGCGTGATTGCCGTACAGATCCTGCCTTACGGGGAGAACCGCAAGCTGGTGCTGACGCATGACATCACCAAGTTGGAGAACACCGAGGCGATGCGCAGGGATTTCGTCGCCAATGTCTCGCACGAGTTGAAGACGCCGCTGACGGTACTGACCGGCTTCCTGGAGACGGTGCGCGACCTGCCGGTATCGGAGCAGGATCGCAACCGCTATCTCGACATGATGCTTGTGCAGTCAATGCGCATGCAGCACCTGGTCGAGGACTTGCTGGTGCTGGCCAAGCTGGAAAGCGACGAGCAGCCGCCGAGCCCGGAGCGCATCGACATGGCCGAACTGGTCGGGCACCTGGTGCATGACGCCGAGGCGCTGTCGCAGGGCGGCCATCAGGTGTCCGCGCAGATCGATCCGGCGGTGGTGATCCGCGGCGCGGAGCGGGAACTGCTGTCGGCATTCGGCAACCTGGTTTCCAACGCGGTGCGCTATACGCCCGAGGGCGGGCGCATCGGCATCGCGCTGACGTACGAGAACGAGCACGCCATCTTCTCGGTCAGCGATACGGGCCTGGGCATCGCCGCCGACCATATCCCCCGCCTGACCGAGCGCTTCTACCGGGTCGATCGCAGCCGCTCGCGCGATACCGGCGGCACCGGCCTGGGGCTGGCCATCGTCAAGCACGTGCTGTCGCGCCATCATGCCGATCTGCGTATCACCAGCGAGGTAGGCCGCGGCAGCGTGTTCCGCGTGGTATTCCCGACCGATCGCAGTGGCTACATGCCGGCCGCCGTGCCGCGCCCCGGCCAGCCGCCGCAGAAGGCAGCCTGACCAGGGCGATTCTCGGTGGTCAGTCGCTGGCCCAGACCGGAGGTTTGCGGCTGGCCCAGGGCATCGACTGCTCCAGTTTGGCCGGCCAGCCGGAACAGCACATCCTCCTGTGCCAAACCCGCACCGAACGATGGCGCTGGACATGAGCATGCAAGGTGAAGTGGAGGCCGGGCGCCTGCGGCGCGTGCTGCCGTGGTGGACGGGCCCGGTGCAGGAGTTCAACGCGATGTTCCCGCGCGGGCGTATGCCATCGCCCAAGGTCCGGGTCTTCGTGGATTGCTTGCGCGCGTCCTTGCAGCCGCTGGCCACGGCGCGCTAGGCGTTCCGCGCCAACAGTGCCACTCGTGCCTCAGGCACTGCCGAACATGGCCAGCAAGTCGTGCTGGCTGACGTGGGGCTGCTTGGACTTGGTGTGCTTGCGTGTGTAGCTACCGTCTTCCTGCATGATCCAGGCGGAAGCATTGTCGCGCAGGTGAACGCGCAGGCTCTCGCTGATCACGCGCGCCTTCAGTGTCTTGTCCAGTACGGGGAAGGCGACCTCGACCCGGCGGAACAGGTTCCGGTCCATCCAGTCCGCGCTGGACAAGTAGACGACATCGGCACCGTCGGCCAGGAAGTAGTAGACGCGATGATGTTCCAGGAAGCGCCCGACAATCGAGCGCACCGTGATGTTCTCCGACATGCCCGGCACGCCCGGACGCAGCGCGCAAACCCCACGGATGATCAGGTCGATCTTCACGCCGGCGCGCGAAGCCTTGTACAACTCATCGATGATCGACGGCTCCAGCAGCGCATTCATCTTGGCCATGATGTGCGAGCGCTTGCCGGCGCGGGCGTTGCGCGCTTCCGCCCGGATATGCTCGACCAGGTTGCTCTGCATGGTGAACGGCGACTGCCACAGATGATTCAGCCGGATGGTGCCCGCGGTGCCGGTGAGCAGCTGGAACACATGCTGGACGTCCTCGCAGATCTGCTCGTTGGCGGTGAGCAGGCCGAAGTCGGTGTACAGCCGCGCGGTACGCGGGTGGTAGTTGCCGGTGCCCAGGTGCGCGTAGCGGCGCAGCTTGTACTGCTTGCTCTTGGCGCCGGCCAGTTCCCGGCGGACCATCAGCAGCATCTTGGCATGGCACTTGTGGCCGACTACGCCGTAGACCACGTGCGCGCCGGCGGACTCGAGCCGCTCGGCCCAGTTGATATTGGTTTCTTCGTCGAAGCGCGCCAGCAGTTCCACCACGACCGTGACTTCCTTGCCATTGCGGGCCGCGGTCATCAGCGCTTCCATCACCGGCGACTCGTTGCCGGTGCGATAGACAGTCTGCTTGATGGCCACCACGGCGGGATCGACTGCTGCCTGCTGCAGCAGGTCGAGCACCGAGCTGAAGCTCTCGTAGGGATGATGCAGCAGCACGTCCTGCTGGCGGATCGCGTCGAACATCGGCACGCCGGGCACGAATGCCTTGACCGGCGCCGGCACGTGGGGCGGGTACTTGAGGGCGGGGCGGTCGACCAGGTCGGGGATCTGCATCAGCCGCACCAGGTTGACGGGGCCGCTCACGCGGTAGACGTCCTGCTCGCCCAGGCCGGATTCGAGCAGCAGTCGGCGCGCGATCGTCGGCGGTGTGTCGGACGAGATTTCCAGGCGCACCGTGTCGCCGAAGTGGCGGGTGGGCAGCTCGCCCTGCAGCGCTTCGCGCAGGTCCGTGATATCGTCCTCGGACACAAACAGGTCAGAGTTGCGGGTGACGCGGAACTGATAGCAGCCGTTGACCTTGATGGCGGGGAACAACTCATGCACGAAGCCTTGCATGAAGGACGACAGCAGCACAAAGCCGTAGGGATAGCCCGAGAGTTCCTCGGGCATCCTGACCATGCGCGGCAGCGCGCGCGGCGCCTGCACGATGGCCAGGTCGGCCTCCCGGCCGAAGGCATCCTTGCCCGACAATTCAATGACGAAATTCAGGCTCTTGTTGAGTACCCGCGGGAAGGGGTGGGCCGGGTCCAGCGCGATCGGCGTCAGGACGGGGCCGAGTTCACGCACGAAGAAACTGCGCGCCCATTCGCGTTGCGCCTCGTTCCAGGTGGAGGTCAGGTGAAAGAACACCCCTTCTTTCTCCAGCAGGGGGAAAATCACGTTTTGCAGCATGTCATACTGCATCGCCACCAGCGTTTGCACGCGTTCCGTTACGATCTGGTAAGCCTGCTGCAGCGAGAGCCCATCGGGGGTGATGCCGGACGGATTGTCACGCATCTGCTCCTTCAGTCCGGCCATGCGGATCTCGAAGAACTCGTCCAGATTGCTTGAAACGATACAAATGAATTTCAGACGTTCCAGCAACGGCACCTTGGCGTCAGCAGCCTGTGCCATCACTCGCGTATTGAATTCCAGGATGCCCAGTTCGCGGTTGAGTAGCGTGCCGGGTGGGCTTGTCGACATTGGCATGACCTTCTTTTGGTAATGCGGCGACTTTTCCATATATTCATGTCAAATTGATGACAAAGTGATTTTGTCACGATGTGGACATGATAAAGACATATTTTCCATCCTTGGGCTGTGCTGTATCGCCCGACACATTTTTTTGTGCCGCGGCTTGCGGCTCTTACTAACATTCCCCCTACCGCGATGAACGAAACCCCTCGCTTGCTGGCCGCCGTCGATATGGGCTCCAACAGCTTCCGCCTGATGATCGGCCGGGTGGACGAGAGCCTGACCGCATCCGGGCCGGCCAGCCAGATTTTCCAGGTCGACGCGCTGCGCGAGCCCGTACGCCTGGCCGCGGGCCTGACGCCCGACAAATACCTGGACCAGCCGGCTCGCCGCCGCGGCATCGACGCGCTGCGGCGTTTCGGCGACCGCTTGCGCGATTTCTCCGCGGACCATGTGCGTGCGGTGGCCACCAATACGCTGCGGGTGGCCAAGAACGCCTCGGAGTTCCTGATCGAGGCCGAGCATGCGCTGGGATTCCCGATCGAGGTGATTGCCGGGCGGGAAGAAGCGCGGCTGATTTACCTGGGTGCCTCGCACGATGCACCGGCCTGCTCGGGCAACCGGCTGGTGGTCGATATCGGTGGCGGCTCGACCGAGTTCATTATCGGCAGTGGCTACTCGTCCAAGCTGATGGAAAGCCTGTACATCGGCTGCGTCTCGCACAGCCGGCAATTCTTCCCCAGCGGCAACGTCGATGAATACGCGATGAAGCAGGCGGAACTGGCCGCGCGCCGGGAGATCCAGGTGCTGGTGCGCCAGTACCGCGCCGCCGGTTGGCAGCAGGCGGTAGGATCGTCCGGCACGGCGCGCGCGCTGGCTGAATTGATCGAGCTGAATGGCATGAACGACAACCCGGCCGAGCACGGCATCACCCGTGAAGGGCTGGAACGTCTCAAGCGCGCGCTGGTCAAGGCGGAAAACGCCAACCGGGTCAAGCTGGTAGGGCTGAAGGCGGACCGCATTCCCGTATTGCCCGGCGGCCTATCGATCATGCTCGGCGTGTTCGCCGAACTCGATATCGAACGCATGGACGTGACCGATGGCGCGCTGCGCCTCGGCGTGCTGTACGACCTGCTGGGCCGCACGCATCACGAGGATATGCGCACCATTACCGTCGATCAGTTCATGCGGCGCTATGGCGTGGACCGTGCCCAGGCGCAGCGCGTGCGACAGGCCGCGCTGGGCTTGCTGGCACAGTTTCCCGAGCCGCGCAATGAGCGCCGCGATGACAATCTTGCGCTGCTGGGCTGGGCTGGCGGGCTGCACGAGATCGGCATGACCATCTCGCACAGTGGCTATCACAAGCACTCGGCGTATATCGCCACCCACGCCGACATGCCTGGCTTCTCCAAGACCGACCAGGCACGGCTGGCGACGCTACTGCTCGGACACGCCGGCAAGCTGGGCAAGCTGTCAGGCAGCGGGAAGTTCCTCGACTGGCGCATGCTGTTCAGCCTGCGCCTGGCCTTCGTGCTATGCCGGCGCCGCGCCGACGAGTCGCTGCCGCAGATCAGCGTTAGCCAGCGCTCGGACGGGCTGGATGAGGGTTTCGAAGTCCGCTTGCCGAAGGCCTGGATTGAAGCCAATCCGCTGGTGGAATACAGCCTTGCGCAGGAAGCCGATGAGTGGGAACGTATCGGCAAGCGCTACAAGGTGGTCTACGCCTGAGCAAGAGGGCGGGGGCCGGCCGGCAGGCGGCCCCCGGTCAATGACCGGTGTTGCCTGTGCGAGCCAG
The DNA here is from genome assembly GCF_057814235.1 of Cupriavidus sp. F041. Classification (NCBI taxonomy): domain Bacteria; kingdom Pseudomonadati; phylum Pseudomonadota; class Betaproteobacteria; order Burkholderiales; family Burkholderiaceae; genus Cupriavidus; species Cupriavidus sp. F041. The sequence continues at coordinate 2,635,382 of NZ_JBVASY010000002.1, read as the reverse complement.
TGCTCGCGCAGGAACTGTCCGGATCAGGCGCCGCGGTTCAGGCCGAGGAAATGGCGCGCGTAGCGGGGGTTCATATCGTTCACGCGCAGCAGCGTGAGGAAGTCCGCGACGTTGAAGTCGGGATCCCAGGCCGGCATGCCGCAAATGCGCGCGCCGAGCCGCAGGTAGCCCTTGATCAGTGCCGGCGGTTCCACCTCCAGCGTCTGGTTCAGCTCATCGATCGGCAAGGCCAGGCGCGGGAAGGCGTGGTATTCGATCGGCGCCAGGGCGCGCTCCGCGAAGACGCGGTAAAGGCTGGCCGCATAGTGGCCGCCGTCGCTCATCGGCACGCTTGCGCATCCCAGCATCGACTCGATTCCCCAGCGCTGCAGGTACTCGCCAAGGCCCCCCCACAGCGCCATGATCACGCTGCCCGAACGGTAGTCCCGGTGCACGCAGGAGCGCCCCAGTTCGACCATCTTGGGTTTGAGGTGGGCCAGGCGCACCAGGTCGAATTCCGACTCGGCATAGAGGCAGCCGATGCGCTTGGCCTGGTGCGGCGCCATGACGCGGTACGTGCCGACCACCTTGAGCGTGGTCATATCGCGCACGATCAGGTGGTCGCAATAGGCGTCGAACATATCCACGTCGAGTTCCGGCGTCGACGGGTTCAGCCTTGCGCCCATTTCTTCGGCAAAGACTTTGTAGCGCAGGCGTTGCGCCTCGACTACTTCATCCTGGTGGCGCGCCCACGCCACGCTGAAAGCAGGCTGTTCATGCCCTTGTTCATGTGCCTGTGCAGGTTGCTGGCGATGAAGACGCCTCCGCGCCGAATGGCCGGAGAGGCCATTGGGCAAGGAATCGAACAACGGCTGGGTGGGCGTCGGTAGCTCTCGCATCAGTATGTCCTTACGGTGACGAAACTGTTGCGGTCGAATGTAGAGAGGGCAGGTGACAGTGCCGTGAAGCCGCCGTGACGGTTCGGTGACGATGGCCAGGCAAGTGGAGCCTGCCTGGCCCGGGAGGCAAGAAATCTTTGAAAAAGTCAGAGAAATTCAGGATTGATGACGGCCCGCAGCACCACCTGCGATTCGCTTTCGCGGGTGCGGCCCGACAGCCACCAGACCCCGCTCTTACGCACGCTCCAGTTCATTTCGGTGCCTGCCAGCATCAGGCTGGCAAGGCGGCCTAGCCACGGCTGGTGGCCTACGAGGACAGTGTGCTCGGCGCCCTGTGGCCAGTCGACCGCGGCAAGTACTGAACTGACGTCGGCGCCTGGAGCGAGCTCGGGCAATATCTCGGCGTTCTCCCGCAGGGCGGCGGCGGTCTCGCGGGTGCGCAGCGCCGGACTGCAGACAACACGCGTGCCGGCCGGAAGGTGCGCGCGCAGCCAGGCTGCGGAGGCATCCGCCTGCTTATGGCCGCGCCTTGTCAATGGGCGCTGCAGGTCGGCATTGCGGCTGAGGCCGAGCGAGCCAGGCAATTCTTCGGCTTCGGCATGGCGCCAAAGGATCAGATTCATGGGGGCGAGGTGTTCGGGCTAGGGGGGATGGCTTGAGTATGGCTACGCCCGCAGGTGCATGCAAGGCGGGCAAACACCGGCCAAACGGGCTTGCAGCATCGCAAGCCCGGATGACGCGCATGTGACGGGCACCTCATGCCAGGCCCGCCGGAAACGCAGACGGCGCCAGCGCGAGGATGCCAGGCCTGGAGGTTCAGGCCGGCATTGCCAGGGCGATGCTTCCGGCAGGCCCTTGCCGGTACCAAGGCGGTACCAAAGGCCAGATGTTTCCCCTGGGCCGGACCGCCGCTATGCGGTGCCCTGGGAGCGCGCTTGGCGCAACGCTCGCCGGCGGCGAGCGTGGAAGAAGATCAGACTTTGTGGCGGAAGTTAATGCGGCCCTTGGTCAAGTCGTAGGGCGACATTTCCAGCGTCACGCGGTCACCGGCCAGGATGCGGATGCGGTGTTTCTGCATCTTGCCCGAGGCATAGGCCCAGATTTCCACGCCGTTTTCCAGCGTTACGCGGTAACGATTGTCGGGCAGGGCTTCCGAGACAACGCCGCCAAATTCAATAAGTTCTTCCTTAGCCAATCTTCTTCCTTTACGGCAGCTTTGGGCTGCATGATTTAGGTAAATCCGGTGAGGCGAGCGCCGGCTTGCTGCCTGCTGACTCGCGAGGTCCGGGTGCCAGCAGTGACAAGCGCCGGCTTGCTTGGTTGCGCCTTGGAGTTGCGGGAGGCAAGCTGACCCGGACCGGCACGGCCGAAGCGCGTGCAACGTGGTCCACGTTAGGGAATCGCCAGGGGGCGCGTCAGTGCCCGGCCGATTGCCTTGCCGGTTGCGGCCCAAGGTAATGCGGCCGAGCTACCGTGATAGGCGCGGGGCAATGAAGCGGGCAAGATGTTCCCGGTGGCTTGCCGATACTGCGTCGCAGTATAAATTGCGGCTTGATTGCAGATTTCGGCAAGGGCGCCCGGTTACAGGGCATGCTGCATACACCCCGGGCTAACGCGCGATTATACCATGCCAGTGCTGCCCGGGCGTGGCGCGCTTTCGGGTGCCTTGTTGGTTTCCGGCCGCAAGAACACGAAAAACAGCCCGCGGCCGAGGTAGGTCACGGGCTAAAAGTGGTGTGGGCGTTCTGCGGATCCGCCCGCGATCAGTGTCGTCGTTCCGGCTCTCGCGGGGCATCCCATGTTCATGGCATTGCCATCGAATGGGCGCGGCGCAGTGGAGGGGCGGCAGGGGAGTGGCCGAGATTCGGCCCATGTTAATCAGTGGGCGAAAAAAAGGCTTAGACCCTATGGTCTAAGCCTTTGATCATATTGCCAAATACTGGTCGGGGCGACATGATTCGAACATGCGACCCTCTGATCCCAAATCAGATGCGCTACCAGGCTGCGCTACGCCCCGAAGCTTTAGATTGTAGCCCGGCTGGGGGGCGCGGGTCAAATTTTACTTTTGCGCCGGCCGCGCATGGCGCTGGCCGGTGCCGGAAGCGCTGCCGTATTTGACGGGCAAGGTTCGCTTGACTTGGTCGCAAGCGCTGACATAATCCGCACACCGCAGCGGCCAGACCCTGCGCCCGGTCAGGCGCAAGGGGAAGCGTGCCGCCTGCGGACTGGCGCCGAGCATGAAAACAAGAGTGCCCTCGCCACGATCGCGAGGCCCAGCCCCCGTCCGCCGGGGCGTATGAAGACGGTCAGATGCGTAAAAGAATGAATGGCGAAAACCTTGGGTCCGCGCGGGTCCTGAGGCGCAAGGTGGCGTGATGGAACGCCACCTGCCAAGTTGGACGGGGAAATCATGTTTCAGTCGCAAGTTAGTATGCTGGTCGCGGGTCTATTCGGGTTGCAGATGGTGGTGGTATTCGCCGTCTTGCAGCGCACACCGGGTATGGGCCGGGCAGGCTTGAATTTCTGGGTGGTTGGCGACCTGTTGGTAACGGCCGCCACGGTCTTGCTCGCCGCACAGGAGTATCTGCCGGAATGGCTGACGCTCAATCTGGCGGACATGGTCATGACAGCGGCGCTGTCCTTGATGGTGTACGGCACGCGCTGCTTCTTCGGCAGGCGTGGTCGCGCGGGCGCACTCTGCCTGCTGAATCTTGCTGTGCTGGCCGGTGCGGTCTACTTCGATTGGTCGGGGGCGCCGCCGTCGGGGCCGGCGCTGCTCTTCGCCCTGGCCAATATCTATCTTCCGCTCGCGTTGCTGCGCGTCGTGGCGCCGCAAGTGCCAGCCAAGCGCGGCACCGGGCGGCTGGCGGCGCTGTCGCTCGGGCTGATCGCGCTCGCCTGCGCGAGTATGGGCGTCTATCAGGCAGCGGACCTGGTCCTGCTGCCTGCCGGGCTCGCCTGGCTGGCGAAGGGGCCACCCGAGGAAACGTTCACCCTCCTGCACGCCTTCGGCATCGTCAGCCTGTCGGTCAGCTTCGCGCTGCTGGCCCACGACAGCCTGCGCCGCCGGCTCGAGCATCGCGCCAGTTACGACGATCTTACCGATGTGCTGACGCGCGGCGCTTACTGGGAGGCGCTGGAGGATGCCTGCAAGCAGGCGGACCGCCTGCAACGTCCTTTGACCGTGGCCTTCATCGATCTTGATCACTTCAAGGCCATCAACGATCTCTACGGCCACCTCGCCGGCGACAGCGTGCTGCGCCACTTCAGCGGGTTGCTGCGCAAGTCGGTGCGCATGGGCGATTTCGTCGGCCGGCTGGGTTGGGAAGGGTTTGGCATCGTGATGCCGGACGCGTCACTGGACCAGGGGCGGGCGATCAGCTTGCGGCTGAAAATGCTGGTGCGCGCAACGCCATGCCCGTCTGAGCCGGATGCGATCTCCTACACGGTCAGCGTCGGCATGGCCGAGCGGCTGCCGGGCGAGGGCGCGGATGCGCTGATGCGCCGAGCCGACAATGCTCTCTACGACGCTAAGACAATGGGTCGGAATTGCGTTTCCACGCAGCCCGTCGAGCGAATTGCCGGCATGGCAAGGACACCGCGCATGCGTATTTCGCAGGCATCGTGAGGATTGCCTGTGCAGCGCGCCGTGTCGGGACGGTAGGATAGGCTGCGGCTCTGAGGTAGAATACCGGGCTTCGCATCGGTAGTCTTCAGCAGTTTCCACGTATCCGCCCTTAGCTCAGTTGGATAGAGCACTCGCCTTCTAAGCGAGCGGTCACACGTTCGAATCGTGTAGGGCGGGCCATCTTCTCCCGCATCCCCCCACAAGTCCGGATTAAGATTCCAGGGTTGAGCCGCGGTTTCGGCCACGGTCTCGTTTCCCGAGGTGTCCCCATGGCAAAGTCCCCGGCAGGCAGTGCCCGGAAGGTGCGTCAATGGCTGGCCGGCGGCGCCTGCCTGTTGATGCTGGCCGCTGCTGCCCGCCATGCCTTGTTCCTGGTCGCCGAACGTGATGCGTTCGAACCCAAGCCGGCCGGCTCCGCCGATGCCATGACCCCCGACCGCCTGGGCGCCCCGTCACGCCAGTTCGCTTTTTCCAGCGGGGCGCGCACGTTGCGCGGCTCTTGCGTATTGGTGCAGGCAGCCGAGGCGCCTGCCGTGCTGATCTATCACGGCGACGAGGAGAACCTGTCCGACTGGGCCAGCGCCCAGGCGCTGCTTTACCGTAACGGCGTTTCTTCCTGTGTGTTCGACTACAGCGGCTACGGCGCCAGCGACGGCAAGCCCTGCGTTGTCAACCTGCATGAAGACGGCGTGGCCGCTTACGGGCAGTTCCTCGCCGTTACGCCGTTGTCGTCCCGGCGCTATGTGATGGGATTTTCGCTGGGCTCAGCGGTGCTGCTTGATGTGATATCCACATTGCGCCCGGCGCCGGCTGGCCTGGTGATTGCCGCCGGATTCACGTCCGCGCGCGAGGCGGCGGTGGTGACAGGGCGGGTGCCGGCGTGGTTGGCGCGGCTGCTGCCCGAGCCATGGGACAACGAGATGCAATTGCGTAATTTGCAGTTGCCGCTGTTGCTTGTGCACAGCCGCGCGGATGAGGTGATTCCCTTCGCGCATGCCGAGCGGCTGGAGCGTGCCGCCGCGGGGGCGCGGCGACTGGTGCCGTTGCCGGCGTTGCCGCACGATGCGGCGATTGAACCGGAGCGCCAGGATGCCTTCTGGGCGCCGATCATTGCTTATCTGCGCTCGGGTCTCCTGCCCGCGCCGGGCGCCAATTAGTTGGCGCGTGCCATGCGCGGTGGTCCCGGTGCCAGCTCGCCGCAGGCACTAAAAAGGGGCGTCGGCCGAAGCCGGGCGCCCCCTTTTTGCGATGGCCGGCCGCCCATGCGGCCGCACCCGGATTACGCTTCTTCGGGCAGGCTCGCTCCCACCGTGTTGAAGCCGGCGTCGACGTAGGTGATCTCGCCGGTCACACCGCTGGCCAGGTCGGACAGCAGGAATGCAGCCACGTTGCCGACCTCGTCGATGGTCACATTGCGGCGCAGCGGCGCTGCTTCCTCGATATGGCCCAGCAACTTGCCGAAGCCCTTGATGCCGGAGGCAGCCAGGGTCTTGATTGGGCCAGCCGAGATGCCGTTGGCACGGATGCCGCGCGGGCCTACCGAGGCGGCCAGGTAGCGCACGCTGGCTTCCAGCGAGGCTTTGGCCAGGCCCATGGTGTTGTAGTTCGGCACCACGCGCTCCGCGCCCAGATAGGTCAGCGTCAGCAGCGAGGCCTTGTCCGACAGCATGGGCAGTGCGGCCTTGGCCAGCGCCGGGAAGCTGTAGGCGGAAATGTCGTGCGCCACGCGGAAGGATTCGCGCGAGAGGCCCTCGAGGAAGTCGCCGGCGATCGCTTCGCGCGGTGCGAAGCCGATCGAGTGCACCAGCCCGTCGAGCTTGTCCCAGCTCTGGCCCAGTGCGGTGAAGGTGGCGGCGATCTGCTCGTCGCTGCCGACATCGCATTCGAACACCAGACTGCTGCCAAACTCCTTGGCAAAATCGTTGATGCGGTCCTTGAAACGCTCGCCGACATAAGTAAAGGCGAGTTCCGCGCCTTCGCGCTTGCAGGCCGATGCGATGCCATAGGCAATCGAGCGGTTGGACAGCAAGCCGGTAATCAGGATTCGCTTACCTGCGAGAAATCCCATAACTTCTCCAATGATGTTCGAGGTGGACGGGCACGGTTCGTGCGATCGCGTCCGGGTTGCAGCGCGCGCCGCGGTGGCTGCTTGGCAGCAGGCTGACGGCCGGCAAACTAGCGGTGCCGCGTACTGGAATGTCCGGATGGCTGAGTGCCGGCCGAACCCATGTAAAATTGTCTCATAACTTGACCGCGCCGCAGACGGCCGCGGACGAATCCGATTCAGGTGGAGGACCCCAACCGGATGTCTATTCGCGCACGTAGACCGCTTCAGGCGGCATGGCAGCGCTTCCGCACGATAGCGGCGCTGGGCTGTGGACTAGTAGCCCTGTGTGCCGCGGGTTTTCCCTTATCCGCTGGCGCGGCCCATGGTTTCGCGCAGTATGGCGGCCTCAAGTATCCCGCGGACTTCACCCACTTCGATTACGTCAATCCGGACGCGCCACGCGGCGGCACGCTGACGCTCGCGAATCCGGACCGCCGCACCAGCTTCGACAAGTTCAACCCGTTTACGCTCAAGGGCACCTCCGCCCCCGGCGTGAATTCGCTGATGTTCGAATCCCTGCTGATCGCCAGCGCCGACGAAACCGCCAGCGCCTATGGCTTGCTGGCCGACGACGTGACCGTGGCGCCGGACGGGCTGTCCGTCTCCTTTCACATTCGGCCGCAGGCGCGCTTCAGCAACGGCGATCCGGTGCTGGCCAGCGATGTCAAGTATTCCTACGACATGCTGATGAGCAAGGCATCCAGCCCTGGCTACCGCAGCATGTGCACCGATGTGAAAGCCGTCACGGTGGTGGATCCGCACACGGTGCGCTTCGATTTCAAGCAGCGCAACGTCGAGTTGCCGCTGATTGTCGGTTCGCTGCCGGTCTTTTCGAAGAAGTGGACTGTCACGGTACCGTTCGACAAGCTGACCTTCGAGGATCCCGTGGCCAGCGGGCCCTACCTGATCGAGCGCTACGATGCCGGACGCGGCATCAGTTTCAAGCGCAATCCGGCCTATTGGGGCAAGGACCTGGCGGTGCGGCGCGGCACCTTTAACTTCGATCGCGTGGTCTACCGCCTCTACAAGGACGAGACCGCCAAGCTGGAAGCCTTCAAGGCCGGCGAGTTCGACGCCATCGTCGAGTACAAGGCCAAGAGCTGGGCCAAGAGCTATGAGGGCAAGCGCTTTAGCAACGGCGAGTTGGTGAAGACCGATTTTCCGCATCGCAACGGAGCCGGCATGCAGGGCTTCGTCATGAATATGCGCAAGCCGGTGTTCCAGGACGTGCGGGTCAGGCAGGCCATGATCCTGGCGCTGGACTTCGAGTGGCTGAACCGCCAGCTTTTCTACGGTGCTTACCGGCGTCTCGATAGCTGGTTCTCCAACAGCGAACTGGCAGCCAGTGCCACCTTAGACGGCCGGCCGGGGCCCGGCGAGCTGGCGCTGCTGGAGCCGCTGCGCACACAGTTGGCGCCGGAGGTATTCGGGCCTATCGTGCCGATGCCCACCACCAATCCGCCGCGCTCCCTGCGGGACAACCTGCGCGAGGCACGCAGGTTGCTGGCGCAGGCGGGGTGGACCTACACGGATGGTGCACTGCGCAATGCCAAGGGTGAACCTTTCGTCTTCGAGTTCTTGGATGACGGCGGCGCCATGAGCCGCGTCATCACCACTTATGTGCGCAACCTGGAAAAGCTGGGCATGGAGGTGAACCAGCGCACCACCGATTTCGCGCTATACCAGAAGCGGCTGGAGGACTTCGACTTCGATATGGTGTCGATCCGCTTCCCGGATTCGCAGAGCCCCGGCAATGAACTGCGCGACCGCTTCAACAGCGAAGCCGCAGGCACGCCCGGTTCCGATAATCTGTTCGGCCTGAAATCGCCCGCCATCGACCGGTTGGTGGACAATGTCTTGCACGCCCATACGCGCGAGGAACTGGTCAACGCCGGGCGCGCGCTGGACCGCGTGCTGATGCACGGCTACTACATCGTGCCCAACTGGTATAGCGCCTCGCACCGGGTGTCATATCGGAAAGAGCTGGTCTATCCGCAGCGCTTGCCGCACTACTACACGGCCGAAGGCTGGATACTGAGCGACTGGTGGCGTGCCGACACCAGGCCGGCCGCTCAATAAGCGCGACAAGGAAACAAGATGCTCGCCTATCTGCTCAAGCGCGTATTGCTGATGATCCCGACCCTGATCGGCGTCATCACCCTCACCTTCGCGGTGATCCAGTTCGTGCCAGGAGGGCCGGTCGAGCAGATGATGCTCGAGCTCAAGGGCAGGGGAGGCGGTGGCGGCGAGGCCAGCGGCGGCGGCGCGGAATACCGCGGCCGGCGAGGCGTGGACCCCGAGAAGATCAAGGAGATCCAGGCCCTGTATGGCTTCGACAAGCCGCCGCTGGAGCGCTACTTCATGATGCTCAAGCGCTTCGCCCAGTTCGACCTGGGGCAGAGCTATTTCCAGCACCGCAGCGTATGGGAGTTGGTGAAGTCGAAGATGCCGGTCTCCGTCAGCCTGGGGCTATGGACCTTCTTCCTGACCTACCTGATATCGGTGCCGCTCGGTATCTCCAAGGCGATCCGGGCGGGCAGCCGCTTCGATGTGGTGACCAGCATGGTGGTGCTGGTGGGCTATGCCATTCCCGGCTTCGTGTTGGGTGTGTTGCTGCTGGTGCTGTTCGGGGGTGGCACTTTCGTGCAGTGGTTCCCGCTGCGCGGGCTCACGTCGGACAACTGGGAGCAGCTGTCGCTGATGGGCAAGGTAATGGACTACCTTTGGCACCTGGTGCTGCCGATCACCGCATCGGTGGTGGGCAGTTTTGCCGTGGTTACCATGCTGACCAAGAACGCTTTCCTCGAAGAGATTCGCAAGCAATACGTGCTGACCGCCCGCGCCAAGGGACTTGCGGAGCGGCGCGTGCTATGGAAGCACGTTTTCCGCAACGCGCTGATCCCGCTTGTGACCGGTTTCCCGGCGGCCTTTATTGGTGCTTTCTTCACGGGCTCCCTGCTGATCGAAACGCTGTTCTCGCTCGACGGACTCGGCCTGCTGTCCTATGAGGCCGTGCTGCGGCGCGATTACCCGGTCGTGCTGGGCACGCTCTACCTGTTCACCCTGATCGGCCTGGTGACCCGGCTGATTTCCGATGTCTGCTATGTGATGGTCGACCCGCGCATCCACTTCGAGGCAGTGCACCGATGAAATTCCGCCCGCGCACGTTTCCCAACGGGCTGCCGCATTCGCCCTCGCCGCGCCAGCGAGCCTGGCAGCGGTTTCGCCGCAATCGCCTCGGCTACTGGAGCCTGATCCTCTTCGTTGCCATCTTCCTGCTCAGCCTGGTTGCCGAGACCTTGTCGAGCGACAGGCCGCTGGTGGTGAAATACAAAGACGAATGGTATTTCCCCATCGTCAAGACCTACGCCGAGAGCACCTTCGACGGAGACTTTCCTACCAGGGCGGACTACCTCGATCCCTTTATCCGCGACCGCATCACCAGCAATGGCAATTTCGCGATCTTTCCGCCCAACCGCTATTCGTACGATTCGATCAACTATTTCTCCAAGGAACCCAATCCGGCGCCGCCTTCGGCGGAGAACTGGCTGGGTACCGACGACCGCGGGCGCGACGTGCTGGCACGGCTGCTCTACGGCTTTCGCGTCTCAGTGCTGTTCAGCCTGGCCCTGACCCTGATCGGCGTGGTGATCGGCACCCTGACGGGCGCCCTGATGGGCTTCTTCGGCGGGCGCTTCGACCTGTTCTCACAGCGCGCCATCGAGATCTGGAGCTCGATGCCCGAGCTCTACCTGCTGATCATCTTCGCCTCGATCTTCACGCCAAGCCTAGCGCTGCTGATCATCCTGCTCTCGCTGTTCGGCTGGATGGGCTTGTCCGACTACGTGCGCGCCGAGTTCTATCGCAATCGCTCGCTCGATTACGTCAAGGCGGCACGGGCGCTCGGGCTCTCCAACATACAGATCATGTGGCGCCACATCCTGCCCAACAGCCTGACGCCCGTCATCACCTTCCTGCCATTTCGCATGAGCGCCGCCATCCTGGCCCTGACCAGCCTCGACTTCCTTGGCCTGGGCGTGCCGCCCACCACCCCTAGCCTGGGCGAGTTGCTGGCGCAGGGCAAGGCCAACCTCGATGCCTGGTGGATTTCCTTGTCGACCTTCGCCGTGCTGGTGGTGACCCTGCTGCTGCTGACCTTCATGGGCGACGCGCTGCGCGATGCCTTCGATACGCGCCTGGGCCTGGCCCAGCTACGCGGACGGGTCGAGCCGAAGGCGCCGGAAGGTTCGCCCGCGGCCGAGGTGACGCCATGAGCGCGCTGTCGCAAGCCAGCACCGTGAGTGGTGTGCAAGCGGTGCAAGCCAAGGAGGGCGCCGGCGGCCTGCTAATGTGCATCGAACGCCTGTCGGTCACGTTCGGCCATGGCGACGATGCCACCCGCGCGGTGCGCGATGTCAGCTTTGACCTGCGTGCGGGCGAACGCTTCGCGCTGGTGGGCGAATCCGGCTCGGGCAAGACGGTCACCGCGCTTGCCATGCTGCGCCTGGTGGAGGACGCGCGTTACCAGGGCGCGGTGCGTTTCGAGGGGCGCGACCTGCTCAAGGTGTCGGAGCGCGAGATGCGGGGCATTCGTGGTGCCGACATCGCCATGATCTTCCAGGAGCCGATGACTGCGCTCAACCCGCTCTACACGATCGGCAACCAGATCGTGGAGACGCTGGCGCTGCATGAGGGCCTGGACCGGCGCGCCGCGCGCGAGCGCGCCATCGCGTTGCTCGAGCGCACCGGGATCAGCGATGCGGCGCACCGGTTCGACAGCTTTCCACACCAGCTATCGGGCGGCCAGCGCCAGCGCGCGATGATCGCCATGGCGCTGGCCTGCCGGCCCAAGCTGCTGCTGGCCGACGAGCCTACCACGGCCCTCGACGTCACCATCCGCGTGCAGATCCTCGAGTTGCTGCGCGACCTGCAGGCTGAGTTCGGCATGGCCGTCATGCTGATCACGCACGACCTCAACCTGGTGCGGGCTTTCGCCCAGCGCGTGGGCGTGATGGAGAAGGGCGTGCTGGTCGAGGTGGGCGAAACCACCAGCGTTTTCGCCGCGCCCCAGCATCCCTACACCCGCAAGCTGATCGACAGCCGGCCGCGCCGCGAGCTGCTGCCGTTGGTGCCGCTGGCGCCGGTACTGCTGGAAGCGCGCGGCTTGTGCGTGAACTATGCGCGCAAGCGCAGCGGGCTGGCCGGCTGGTTCGGCCGGGACCAGTTTGCCGCGGTCAAGGGCGTGGATTTTTCGCTGCGCGAGGGCGAGACGATCGGCATCGTGGGCGAATCGGGCTCCGGCAAGACCACGCTGGCTCACGCCGTGCTGAACCTGCAGCGCCGTAGCGCCGGCGAAATCCAGTTCCTGGGCCGCAACCTGGACGAAGTCTCGCGGCGCGAGCGCAGCGTCTTGCGCTCGCGCTTGCAGGTGGTGTTCCAGGACCCGTTCGGTTCGCTCTCGCCGCGCATGACCATCGAGCAGATCGTGGGGGAGGGCCTGGCACTGCACCAGCCGGGCCTTTCGCGCGACGCCATGCGGCAACGCGTTACCGAGGCGCTGCGCGAGGTGGGCATGGACCGCACGGCCCTGGGGCGGTATCCCCATGAGTTCTCCGGCGGCCAGCGCCAGCGCGTGGCGATCGCACGCGTGCTGATCCTCAAGCCGCAGGTGCTGGTGCTCGATGAGCCGACGTCCGCACTCGATGTCTCCATCCAGCAGCAGGTGTTGGCGCTGCTGACGCAGCTGCAGCGCAAGTACAACCTGAGCTATCTCTTTATCAGCCATGACCTGGCCGTGATCCGCGCCATGGCGCACCGGGTCATCGTGATGAAGTCCGGCGAGGTGGTGGAGGCGGGCGAAACCGAGGTTGTGCTAGGTGACCCGCAGCACGCATACACCCGCAAGCTGATGATCGCGGCCGAAATTGGTGCAGGCGACCCGATTCCGCCGCAAGTTGGTGCGGCCGAACTCAGGGTGTCACCCGATTGACCTGCCACTGACATAATCAAACCGAGAAAGCATCTGCGACTTCCGTTGTATAGCCTTGATTACAAAGCACTTTATCTGAATTTTGTAACGAACTTTGACATGTGGATGACAACCTTATACCATCCGGCGAGAACTAATTTTATGGGTGGTTCGCGCGTCGCTTATGTGCAGCGCGGGTGGTTTGCGTCACTTGGCGCGCTTTTTGCGTGCGATCCACTTCATTGATTTCAGGCCCGCCCCGGTGTGTTTACCCGGGCCCGGACAAGAACGATTCATCAGGAGAACCAATGCAGCGAACGGTGCTTCATTCCCTGGCGCGCGCCGCCGTAGGAATAGCCATTGCCTGCGGTGCCACTCTATCGAATGGAGTGCTGGCTGACACGGTCTTCAAGGATCCCGACGCCCGCATCGACGCACGTACCGAACTCAGCGCGGAGCCGCATCCAGAAGGCAAGCGCGGCTTGCTGTCTTCGGTCATGAACTCGACCAGCCATGTGGCCAGCAAGGCCGGCGACCTGGTCATGAATGCCCTCGGGCTGATCGGCGTGCGTTACCGCTTCGGCGGCAACAGCCCGGAATCGGGCCTCGACTGCAGCGGTTTTGTCCGCTACGTCTTCAACGACACCTTTGGCTTCATGCTGCCGCGCCGCTCGATCGAGATGAGCCAGGTTGGCACCACCGTGGCAACCAGTGACCTGCGTCCCGGCGACCTGGTGTTCTTCAACACCATGCGCCATACCTTCTCGCACGTTGGCATTTACATTGGTGACAACAAGTTCGTGCACGCCCCGTCCACCGGCAGCAAGATTCGTGTCGATGACATGCGCGCGTCGTATTGGGTGACGCGCTACAACGGAGCGCGCCGCATAGACGACATGCCGCAGGACAGCGGCAGCGCCAGCAACCTGGGCAATATGGTCGAGACGCTCAAGCGTTTCGATCCCAATGCAGGCGGTCGCTCGCTCTACGGCGGCTGAGGCGCAGGCGGACCCTGTCCGTGCGGGTCATAACGAAAAAGGACTGCCTCGCAGTCCTTTTTTCGTTGGCGCCGTCTCCCGGCGGTATGTGCTCCCGCGGCCGTTATTGCCCGGCCACCGTTCCGGCGGGCCGCGATCGCGCCATGGCAAGCTTGTCGCGCAGGCTTGCCATGACCGCGGAGGCCGCTTGCTCGCCGGCCAGGATGGCGCGGTTGCGCGAGGCGAAGTCGCTGCCACCCATGTCCGGCAGGTCGGGGCGGATTACCACATCGGCACGCGCCAGGGCCATCTTGCTGATCGACTGCCCCATGATGGCCGTGGTCTGCAGCAATACGCCGCTCTGGCCGCCGTTCTTCTGGCTGGAGGGCTCGGCGGAGATGTTCACGGCTATCACGAAGTCAGCGCCCATGGCGCGTGCGGAATCGACCGGTACGGGCTCGACCAGCCCGCCGTCCACATAGTCATGCCCCTGGATCGAGACCGGCTGGAACACGCCCGGTACGCTGCTCGACGCCCGAACTGCCTGGCCGGTATTGCCGCGCCGGAACAGGATGCCCTGGCCGGTCTTGAGGTTGGTGGCGACGATGCCCAGTGGCAGCTTCATGGACTCGATCGGGCGATTGGCGACCAGCCGGTTCACGTAGTTCTGCAGCGCCTCGCCTTTGAGCCAGCCGCCAAAGCGGGTGCCGAAGGGTAGGGCCCAGTCGGCGATGGTGGCTTCGTCCATCGTCAGCGCCACCTTGTTGAGCTGGAATCCGTTCATGCCCGATGCGTAGAGCGCTGCGACCACCGCGCCGGCGCTGGTGCCGGTGACGAAGTCCGGATGGATGCCCTGCGCTTCGAGCGCCTTGATCACCCCAATGTGGGCGAAGCCCCGTGCGGCGCCACCACCGAGTGCAAGGCCGATCTTGATTGGGCGAGGTGGCGCCGTGGCCGGGGTGTCCGGCGCTGCGGTGAGTGCGCCCGGTTTCGGGCCAAAGGAGCAGGCCGCCAGCAGCGCTGCCGCGCCGGTACCAAGGAAGTTGCGTCGTTGCATGGAGGGATCGGGGGAGGAAAAATGGCGTAGTCGGCACAGCCAGCGCGGGGAGGGCGGAAAGTGCCGCCCACGTCGGCCGCGCGTTCCACGCGACAGCATTCAGACCGGGCACAGCATAAATGATTCCACGTGGCCGGGCCCTTCCCGCGCGAACCGGGGCGGCTGGCAGCGCCCTGCTTGCTATAATACGGCGATCCTACACCCCGGCCTGCGCGCATTCGTGCGCGGGCTTTTTTGTTTCATTCCTCTATGACACAACGCGTCCGCACCCGCTTCGCGCCGAGCCCGACCGGCTTCATTCACCTCGGCAATATCCGCTCCGCACTCTACCCCTGGGCCTTTGCACGCCGCATGAAGGGCGATTTCATCCTGCGCATCGAAGACACGGACGTCGAGCGTTCGTCTCAGGAGTCGGTGGACGTGATCCTGGAGGGGATGGCCTGGCTCGAGCTCGATATCGACGAAGGCCCGTTCTATCAGATGCAGCGCATGGATCGCTATCGCGAGGTGGTCAAGCAGATGCTGGGCAGCGAGCTGGCCTATCCCTGCTACATGAGCACGGAGGAACTCGACGCGCTACGTGACGCGCAGCGCGAGCGCGGAGAGAAGCCGCGCTATAACGGCTTCTGGCGCCCCGAGCCGGGCAAGGTCCTGCCGGAGCCGCCGGCCGGGGTGCAGCCAGTGATCCGTTTCAAGAATCCCATTGGCGGCAGCGTGGTATGGGACGACGCGGTCAAGGGGCGCATCGAGATCTCGAACGACGAGCTCGACGACCTGGTGATCGCCCGCCCGGACGGCACGCCCACCTATAACTTCTGCGTGGTGGTCGATGACCTCGATATGCGGATCACCCACGTGATTCGCGGCGACGATCACGTCAACAACACACCGCGGCAGATCAACATCATCCGCGCACTCGGCGGTACGCCGCCTGTCTATGCCCACTTGCCGACCGTGCTCAACGAGCAGGGCGAAAAGATGAGCAAGCGCCATGGCGCAATGGCCGTGACCGGCTATCGCGACGAAGGCTATCTGCCCGAGGCCGTGCTCAACTACCTGGCCCGCCTGGGCTGGGCGCATGGCGACGCCGAGATATTCTCGCGCGAGCAGTTCGTCGAGTGGTTCGACCTGGAGCACCTGGGCAAGTCGCCGGCGCAGTACAACCCCGAGAAGCTGGCCTGGCTCAACAACCACTACATCAAGGTGGGCGACAACGCGCGCCTGGCCGGGTTGACCCAACCGTTTATCGAGGCGCTGGGCGGCAAGGTGGAGGGCGCCAGTCTGGAAGGTGTCATCGCGCTGGTGAAGGATCGTGCCAATACCCTGAAGGACGTGGCGCAGGCGGCGATGCTGTTCTATCGCGGAGAGCCGCAGGCGGACCCGGCGCTCAAGGCCGAGCATCTCAACGCCGAGATCCTGCCGGCGCTGCAGGCCCTGGCCGTACGGCTGGCGGCCCTGACGGAGTGGAAGCGGGAGGACATCAGCGCAGCATTCAAGGCCGTGCTGGCCGAGTTCGGCCTGAAGATGCCTAAGCTGGCCATGCCGGTGCGCCTGCTGGTGGCAGGACAGTTGCAGACCCCCGCCATTGACGCCGTGCTGGAGTTGTTCGGGCGCGACATCGTGCTGCGTCGCATCCAGGCCGGACTCGCCTGAGGAAATTTGCAAAAAATCTTGGTGGGGGCTTGCGCTTCTGCCAGGACTTGAGCATAATCTCGTTCTCCCTGCAGCGCGGACAAAAACCAAGCGGGCTTAACGGATGGAAGCGATAGGTAGTAATCCCGCAGTAATGTGGGTCGCTGAAAAAGTTAAAAAAGGGTTGTCGAAAGGCAGGGTTGTTTATATAATCTTGCTTTCGCTGAAACGAAGAAACAAACGCGAAGCGACAGCGGTAGGTAGTGAATAAGTAATGCTGTACCATGGGGCTATAGCTCAGCTGGGAGAGCGCTTGCATGGCATGCAAGAGGTCAGCGGTTCGATCCCGCTTAGCTCCACCAAAATGCCGGAGGTTTTGATTTTAGTGAATCGAGACTTTCAGTGTGGTGAAGATCTGCTTGTTAAGGTCTTCGTCGCGCAAGACGGAACAAGTTGAAAGACAAGTTTCTGTCCCCTTCGTCTAGAGGCCTAGGACATCACCCTTTCACGGTGAGTACAGGGGTTCGAATCCCCTAGGGGACGCCAAATAACGAACGTAACCAAACGTTCGGTTTGTCGTCAGGAGCGTTCGCTCGTGGTGATAAGTAAGAGTATGGAGTGGTAGTTCAGTTGGTTAGAATACCGGCCTGTCACGCCGGGGGTCGCGGGTTCGAGTCCCGTCCACTCCGCCAAAACTAAACCCGCATGGTTATGCCATGCGGGTTTTTTCTTGTGCGCCCAGCATGGGCGCACTCCTGCGGGTGTAAGTCCCGCCATAAGCTGGTCACGGCGAATGAAGTGAAGCGCAACCGCATGAGGGCGACCGAGTGTGGGGAGGAAGCGTGGAGCGTAAATCGCGAGCCGATGGACAAGAACTGCATAGAAGGCGCTGCCGAGCAGGGCGAGCGGGCAAGAAACCGCGAAGCTCTTGTGACCAAGGCGAAGTGGCGTAAATGCAGCGGCTGTGCGGTGAAGGAGTGCGTTCTTACCTGGGGAGGCCTCGCCTCATGCCTGAAAGGGCAACGACGTCGAGTCGGAGCGAGGAGTCAGCAGAGGCCAAAGTAGTTGGGCGGCGTGGCTGGGAAAGCTAAAGCTGCCGGCGAAGGGCCGAAGGAATGGGAGGGGGAGCCCTCTGGTTATCGGAAGTGAAGCGCCTCAGATGTTCGCGAGAGCGAAGCTCGTCGGTAGGGTGGATAGGGTGAAGCCCGACAGGCCCCGGCAGCGAGGAATCAGTTCCGCCGAACCGGACAAAGGCAAGCCTGGGCGTCGGGTCGGGAGCAACACAAGCCTGACGACCTCAACCATTCCAACCGCCTGGTGCGGACCCGCATGCCAGGTGGTGTGGGAGGGGACCGGTCAGATTACCTGACCGCCCCTATCCCGATTTGCCGTCCGGTAATTACCCTGGTAGCTCGTTGATAATCTCCGGCTAGTCGACGTCGATCGTGCGTGGCTGTGCGCGGCGCATTAATCGCGGTGGTGTTTCCTGGGCGGCAGGGCATTATTCCGGTAGTGCTCCGCTATAGCCCCGCATGACCCCGCCCTTAATCGATTCGCTACCCAAAAGGGGTTGTCAAAGAGCAAAGTTGTTTATATAATCTTGTCTTCGCTGAAACGAAGACAACAAACGCGAAAACGACGGCGGTGGTAAGCCGCGATGCAGCAAGGTAGTACCATGGGGCTATAGCTCAGCTGGGAGAGCGCTTGCATGGCATGCAAGAGGTCAGCGGTTCGATCCCGCTTAGCTCCACCAAATGCCGGAAGTTTCGAGTTTAGTGAATCGAGGCTTCCAGTGCGGTGAAGATCTGGTTGTTAAGGTCTTCGGCACGCAAGACGGAACAAGTTGAAAAACAAGTTCTTGTCCCCTTCGTCTAGAGGCCTAGGACATCACCCTTTCACGGTGAGTACAGGGGTTCGAATCCCCTAGGGGACGCCAGATAACGAACGTAACCAAACGTTCGGTTTGTCGTCAGGAGCGTTCGCTCGTGGTGATAAGTAAGAGTATGGAGTGGTAGTTCAGTTGGTTAGAATACCGGCCTGTCACGCCGGGGGTCGCGGGTTCGAGTCCCGTCCACTCCGCCAAAACTAAACCCGCATGGTTATGCCATGCGGGTTTTTTCTTGTGCGCCCAGCATGGGCGCACTCCTGCGGGTGTAAGTCCCGCCATAAGCTGGTCACGGCGAATGAAGTGAAGCGCAACCGCATGAGGGCGACCGAGTGTGGGGAGGAAGCGTGGAGCGTAAATCGCGAGCCGATGGACAAGAACTGCATAGAAGGCGCTGCCGAGCAGGGCGAGCGGGCAAGAAACCGCGAAGCTCTTGTGACCAAGGCGAAGTGGCGTAAATGCAGCGGCTGTGCAGTGAAGGAGTGCGTTCTTACCTGGGGAGGCCTCGCCTCATGCCTGAAAGGGCAACGACGTCGAGTCGGAGCGAGGAGTCAGCAGAGGCCAAAGTAGTTGGGCGGCGTGGCTGGGAAAGCTAAAGCTGCCGGCGAAGGGCCGAAGGAATGGGAGGGGGAGCCCTCTGGTTATCGGAAGTGAAGCGCCTCAGATGTTCGCGAGAGCGAAGCTCGTCGGTAGGGTGGATAGGGTGAAGCCCGACAGGCCCCGGCAGCGAGGAATCAGTTCCGCCGAACCGGACAAAGGCAAGCCTGGGCGTCGGGTCGGGAGCAACACAAGCCTGACGACCTCAACCATTCCAACCGCCTGGTGCGGACCCGCATGCCAGGTGGTGTGGGAGGGGACCGGTCAGATTACCTGACCGCCCCTATCCCGATTTGCTGTCAGGTATTCGCCCTGACAGTCTTCCGATAATCTCCAGCCATTCGGCGCCGCTCGCGCAGTGACTGCGAGTGTGTATTATTCGGCTCTGCCTTTCCGGGACAGTTGGACATTATTTGCGTTGCGATTGCGGGCGGATTGCCTGCTGTCCCGCACATGCCTGCCGGGTCACAGGCATAATCCATCCGGCATGCGCGTCAGGGTGCGGGCTTAACCGTCATGGCGACGGCTGACGGTAACGAAGTAGCGCACCAGCAACGAGCCGGCGATGGCCAGGCTGATGCTGTTGGCCATCCAGAACCCCGCGGCGCCAAGCGTGAAGGCTGGCAGGGAGCCGATCAGGCCAAAACCAAGCACGTAACCGCCACCCAGGCCGACGCCCCAGAGGGACAGCGCATAGATCAAGGTCGGCACCAGTGCAATCTTGTAGGCGCGCAGAATGAATGCCGTCATGACTTGTACCGCATCGAAGGCCTGGTAGAAGGCAATGAAGAGCATCAGCGGCAGGGCGGCGCCGACCACCGCCGGGTCCTTGGCATAGGCATGCAGCAGCGGCTCGCGCAGGATCCACAGCATGCCGCCGACCATGATCGCCAGCGCTGCCGCCAGGCGGATCCCGTGCCGGGCGATGCGGCGTGCCGCCGCCCGGTCGCGCGCGCCAAGGGATTGCGCCACCAGCGTCGAGGTGGCGATTGCCAGTGACAGCGGCAACATGTAGGCCACCGCGCCGAGGTTGGCAATGATCTGGTGCCCGGCCAGCACGACGGTGCCCATGCGCGTGATGAAGATCGACATCAGCGTGAACGAGGTGATCTCGATCAGGTAGGTCAGTCCCATTGGCATACCCAGCCGCAGCAGCGCGCGGATCGGCCGCGCCTGCGGCCATGCCCAGCTGGAAAATATCTGCAAGGGACGGTACGCCGCGTTGCGCCGCAGGATCAGGACGCCCGAGATGCACCAGATCCAGCTGATCAGCGCCGAAGCGAGCGCGCAGCCGGGTCCGCCCATGGCCGCGAGGCCGAAGCCGCCGCCGATGAACCAGGCATTGAGCGGAATCTTCACTGCCAGCCCGGCAAGCTGCAGCACCGTCACCATTACCGGACGCGACAAGGCATTGTTCAGCGCGGAATAGATGCGAAAGCCCAGCGCGGCCGGCAAACCGAAGGCCTGGAGATGCAGGTAGCGCGTTGCCTTCTCAACCAGTTCGGGCGGCGCCTGGGCAAAATCCAGCAGCGGACCGGGGAACAAGAGCAGCAACATGCCAGGCACGGCCAGCGCAAGTCCAAGCCAGGCGGCTTGCCTGACCTCGCTGCCGATCTCGGCACTGCGCCCGGCCCCATGGAGCTGGCCGGCAATCGGGGCAAGCGCCTGCAATACGCCCATCAGGCTGATGTAGATCGTGACGTAAATCGATCCGCCCAGTCCCACCGCCGCCAGGTCGATCGCCGAGGCGCGTCCCGCCATGATGGTATCGATCACGCCAAAGGCGATCACCGCGAGCTGGCCGACCAGGACCGGCGCGGCCAGCACCGAGATCCGGCGGATATCCTGGAGTGCGGTCATGCGGCGTGCCGTTGCCTGGGAGCGGAGTACCAGCGATCTCGTCGAACCATCCGCATCCGCCTCAGGGATGGCGGGGCAGCCTGCGCGTAGGCGGGCTGGACTTGGACGGCGCTACGCGGGACATGTCAACCAGGCGATACATGCGGAAGCGCTCATCGCGGTCGGAGGGGCGGCGGCCTTCCCAAATCAGCCGCCATTCGAAATGCGAGATGCTGGTGGGCTCGCCGTAATCGACCGGATCATGGCGCAGCAGGATGTCGCATTCGTCCGCCGGGCCGCCAAAGCGGATATGGCCGAAATACGCGAACGACGCCAGTTGCGCATCGCCCATCCGGATCGGCTGCACGCAGTTATAAGTGGCGGGCAGCGCCATCGAAGCGGCTTGCGCCACGTCGCGATAGGTCTTGCCGTAGTTGATCGATGGCATCCACAGGGTCATCGCCAGCACCCACATCAACGTGGTGCCGGCGGCCGAGATCACCACGGGGCGCCAGATCTGCTTGGGTGCGCGCGACAGCCGCCAGCGCACGATCAGGATCCAGGCCGCCGTTACCAGCAGCGCATATACCACCGCGCGGATAGTGAAGTCTTCCTGGAAACCCGGCAGCAGGCGGTGGATATTGGCGGCAATGCGCGGCGGCTGGCCCGTCGTCCTGGCGATCCACATGAACCAGACAAAGCCGCCGAAGATGGTGAAAAACAGCAGGGCGAACCAGTCGATTGCATTGATGGCCGCGCGCGTTAGCGTTGGCAGGCCGAATGCAGCCAGTACCGCCATCGGCGGCAGCAGCAGGATGAACTGCACATCGCCCGGCTGGCGCAGCAGGAACAGCATCAGCAGCGGCGGCAGCAGCATGGCAAGCGGCAGCGCCACATGCGGCGCACGGCGCATCCCCGACCAGCTCAACCAGGCCCAGCCGGCAATCGGCCATACCGGCCAGGTGAACAGCAGCAGGTTGCGTGCGATGAAGTTGAGCGCGGTGGCATTCGGCGCGCCATAGGTGCGGCGGTCGTAGCGCGACCACTCGCGGATAAAGGTCACGGCGTCGCTGGGGTCGGTGGCGCCGAAGTAGGCGGCGGCCATCCAGGCCGCCACCATTGCAAGCGCCAGCGGCACGCTCACCAATAACAGGCGCGGCAGGGGCAGGGGCTTGCAAGCCAGGCCGCAGAAGATGATCGACGCGAGCAGCACCAGCGGGATGACCGGTCCGCTGGACAGGGTCAGCGCGCCAAGCCCGACGCCCAGCCAGATGCCGCCCTGGACCGGCTTGTCCAGGCTGCGCACCATGCCGTACAGGCTCATGGCGACGAAGCAGACCTGGCCCACCTGCGGCGTGGTCTCGTGGCCGCGCATGGCCAGGCCGACGCAGGCCAGGAAGATCAGCAAGGCACCGTCGGCCAGCGTGCGGCCGTAGTCGCGCGCATTGGGCTGGCCGCCGAAGACATAGGCAAAGGGCTGTACCTCGGCGCGCCGGCCAAGCAGGTAGGTGGCGTACCAGATCAGGGCGCAGGTGCCGAAGTAGAAGAGTGCGGTGGCCACGCGCGACGCGTCCGGCGCGCCGAGCCAGCCGCCAAACAGCCGGATCATGACGGCGCCGACCCAGAATACCAGGGGGCCGTCTTCGCCATAGGGGCGGCCCGCGATATTGGGCATGAGCCAGTCCTGCGCGCCCCCGGTGGCCAGTTGCCACATCACACCGAAACCGGCCGCGTCCTCATTCTTCCACGGGTCGCGGCCAAACAGGCCGGCCAGGCCGTAGATGATGCAGATGGCCAGCAATAGCGCGCGCGGAAGCGTGCCGGTGGCGGCTGCGGTCAGGTGGACACGGGAAGTCTTGGCTGCACTCATTGATCGGTTGGGCTTGGGGCGGCCGGGACGGGCGCTCCCGGTTTGGCTACATCCGGCTCATTCGCATGGGGCACCGCCGATGCGGGCGGAGTATGTAATGGTATCGGACGAAGTGCGCCCGGCGCTGGCGCGAAAGGCACCAATCCGCGCGAGGGCTGCAAAAGCAAAGAGGCAGCCGATGCTGCCTCTTTGCTTGGGTGCGCGGCGCCGGAGCATCTTGTCCGAAGCCGTGCAGCGAGCGGGCTCGCGGCGAATTACTTCGCGGCGGCCTTGCCCAGCTTGCTGCCGAACTTCTGGCGGAACTTCTCGACGCGGCCGGCCGTGTCCATGATCTTCTGGGTGCCGGTGTAGAACGGGTGCGATTCCGACGAGACTTCGATCTTGGCCAGCGGGTATTCCTTGCCGTCGCGGGTGATCGTGTCGCGCGTCTGGATGGTCGAGCGGGTCACAAAGCTGAAGTCGTTCGACACGTCGAGGAACACGACTTCGCGATAATTCGGGTGAATGCCTTCTTTCATGATGTTTCCTTTCAGGTTGGGTAGCCAGTCCGTTGTTTGCCGCGCTGCTGCCGGGTATTGCGGCGAACGAACCACTTGCCGATAACGGACAATCCGGGATTATCGCAGAAAAACAAAAAGCTGGGCAAGATTTGAATGCGCCAGCAGGAGGATGGGCGAGCACGCCAAAAAATTGACTTTGCGTCACATGGAGCCCGGATCCTGGCGGTAGAACGCCGCCAGCGAGTCATAGAGGGCAGGCCAATATCGACGCAGGCCAACCGGCTCGACAAAGAATGTCTCCGATGCCACCGCGAAGAACTCGCTGGGTGCCTCGCAGCCATAGGGGTCGATCACGCGCAGCGCGGGCGGAAGCCGCTCCGGATGATCCCAGGCATGGTCGGATTGCCTGTCGCAGGCCTCCGCGAAGCGGTCGTATTCGGACAGGAAGGTCTCGGCCCACTGCTCGCGGTCGATGCCCGGGTGGAGTACGCGCGAGAACGGCGGCACGCCGTCGGGCTCGCCATCGAGCATGTCGAGCTTGTGGGCGAACTCGTGGATGACCACGTTATAGGTGTCGTCCGGGTGGGCGTGGCGCGCGTTCAGGCCGGCGCCCGGGGTCTTCACGTCGGGCCAGGAAAGGATGACCGGGCCGTGTTCCCAGGCTTCGCCGCTGGCTTCCTCGACCACGCCGTGCACCAGCCCGATATCGTCCTCGACGGTACGGCGGATGACGAACTCGCCAGGGTAAAGCACGATGCCGCGCCAGCCCCGATACCACTCGATGCCCAGCCTGAGGATGGGCACGCAGGCCTGCACCGCCACGATCGTCACCATTTCATCGGTAAGAGGCAGGTTGTGCGCGGTGGAGTATTCCTTTTCGGCGATGAAGAGCGTGGCAAGTTCGCGCAAGGCCGCGAGGTCGGCGGCGCCATAGCGCTGCACGAAGGGCAGGCTCGCCACCGTGTGTGCCCACAGCGCGTCGGGGATCGCGTAGTGCTCGAGTTTGCGCACGCGTGAGCGCGCACGCAGGAAGTGGCTCAGTCGGCCGAACATGGGACTCCTGCAGGTGTGGCATCGAGGTGGCGCGCGCATGAAGCAGGACGCGGGATCCAAAGCCAGGTCAGGACATCGGCAAGCAATGCATCGTAGTGCAAAAATGCAAAAAGGGCGCGCCGAGGCACGCCCTTCCTGTGCGACAACCAGCGCGCGAACCAGCCGCGCGCGGCACAGCGAACGATCAGCCGCCTCTGCGCATCATATCGAAAAACTCGGCGTTGTTCTTGGTCGCCTTCATCTTGTCGAGGATGAATTCCATGGCCTGCACTTCGTCCATATCCGAGATGAACTTGCGCAGCACCCACACCTTCTGCAGGATATCCGGCTTGATCAGCAATTCCTCGCGGCGGGTGCCGGACTTGTTCAGGTTGATCGACGGATAGACGCGCTTTTCCGCGAGGCGACGTTCCAGGTGCACTTCCATATTGCCAGTGCCCTTGAATTCTTCGTAGATCACGTCGTCCATGCGGCTGCCGGTTTCGATCAGCGCGGTGGCGATGATGGTCAGCGAGCCGCCTTCTTCCAGGTTACGCGCGGCGCCGAAGAAACGCTTGGGGCGTTGCAGCGCGTTGGCGTCCACGCCGCCGGTCAGCACCTTGCCCGAAGCCGGCACCACCGTGTTGTAGGCGCGTGCCAGGCGGGTGATCGAGTCCAGCAGGATCACCACGTCGCGCTTGAGCTCGACCAGGCGCTTGGCCTTTTCGATCACCATTTCGGCAACCTGCACGTGGCGGATGGCGGGCTCGTCGAAGGTCGACGCCACCACTTCACCACGCACCGAGCGCAGCATTTCGGTCACTTCTTCCGGCCGTTCGTCGATCAGCAGCACGAACAGGTCGGCTTCCGGATGGTTGTTGGCAATCGCATGGGCGATGTGCTGCAGCATCACGGTCTTGCCTGACTTGGGCGATGCCACCAGCAGCGCGCGCTGGCCGCGGCCGATCGGCGCGATCATGTCGATGATGCGGCCGGTGATGTTTTCCTCGGCGCGGATTTCGCGTTCGAGCGTGAGCGGCCGGTTCGGGTGCAGCGGCGTCAGGTTCTCGAACATGATGCGGTTCTTCACCGCTTCAGGCGCCTGGCCGTTGACCTTGTCCACCTTCACCAGCGCGAAATAGCGCTCGCCGTCCTTCGGGGTCCGTACTTCGCCCTCGATCGTATCGCCGGTATGCAGATTGAAGCGGCGGATCTGCGAAGGGCTGATGTAGATGTCGTCCGTGCTTGCCAGGTAGGAGGTCTCGGGCGAGCGCAGGAAGCCGAAGCCGTCCGGCAGGACTTCCAGCGTGCCGTCTCCGAAGATGGTTTCGCCCAGCTTGGCGCGCTTCTTCAGGATCGCAAACATCAGCTCCTGTTTGCGCATCCGTTGTGCATTGTCGATCTCGAGGGTCGCGGCCATTTCGAGAAGCGCAGACACGTGAAGCGATTTGAGTTCTGTCAGGTGCATAGACGAGGGGTACAGAGGCGCCCGGACGGGCTGGACCTAAAGGAAGGGGGAAGAAATGAGCGAACGCTCGGGGAAGTTGTTGGTGCCATCTTAGCACAATCCGGACGGTGCGCCAGGACTGGCGCACGGACGTCGGATTGTGGCTACAACCGGGGCGGCGCCTGGCGGCACCTCGCCCCGGGCAAGCGACTTACAGATTGCCGTCGAGGAAAGCAGTCAGTTGCGACTTGGACAGCGCGCCGACCTTCTGCGCGGCAACCGCGCCATTCTTGAACAGGATCAGGGTGGGAATACCGCGGATGCCGAACTTGGCCGGCACTTGCTGGTTTTCATCGACGTTGATCTTGGCGATCTGCAGCTTGTCGCCGTAGTCCTTGGCCACTTCGTCCAGGATCGGGGCGATCATCTTGCACGGGCCGCACCATTCGGCCCAGAAGTCGAGCAGGACGGGCTTGTCGGACTGGAGCACGTCGGCGTCGAAGGAGGCGTCGCTCACATACTTGATTTGTTCACTCATGGCGGAAAACCTCTGGTTTCGCTCTGTTTGATTTGAAGGCGGGATTTGCCGAACCGCTACATTACACGAGTTTGCGCATACCCGTAGGCAGGCGCATCACCCGGTGCGTGCGGGCCCGAGCGAGGGGCACGCCACGGAAAGGCGAGTTTTGCTCATATGTTACCAGTTGACGGGAATTCAATACCTTCCCCGTCAAGGTCACGGTGCGTTGCCATACACGGCGGGGAAAGACATTTTTGTGCGGCGAAGCATGGAGGCATTCTGCCCCGGAAGGCAGGGCCTGTTGAGTGATTCTATTAATCGGGGCGAGAGCTTTTCTCAATCGGGGGCTGCGGCAAAGGCCGGTGCGGCGCGGTCGGCGTATGATTTATCGGACACTTCGCCTTGGTGCCGCATGGCCTGACGCGAGCGCTCCCTTGCGTGTTCGCGAATGTGCGGCGCGCCGGGGCGCGTAGAATACAAGCATGCGCCAGGCCTTGCGCCCGGCGCCTTCCCGCGCAACAGACAAGGCAAATCGACCATGACGCCAGACACCCCTTCCAAGCCCGATCCGCAACAGCCGCCCGAAGTGGGACACCTGAGCGACGCGCTGGATCACATCAATAGCGCGGTCGAACAGAACAGCATTGCCGGCGGCGCGGCCAAGGGCCTTCTGTACAGCATCATCGAGACGCTGGGCGCGCTGGTCGGCGACCCCGACCTTCCCGAGCATGCACGCTCCGGCTACCAGGGCTTGCTCGAGACCGCGCGCGAGATCCGCGCCCGCCTGGAGGGCGGCAGCCACTGAAGACCCTCGGGGTTTTCCCGTATTTTTCAAGTTGCCCGAGCGCGCTGCCCGGCTTGCCGGCCAGGCGGCGCGTGCCTGCGCGCCGCGCGCCATGACTTCCGATCCGGCCGCCACACTCGCTTCATGACTTCGCTGCAATTCCGTCCCGGCCCCGACTTCCTGCCGCAGGCTGCCGCTTCGGCCTGGTATTTTCTCGACCATTGCGGGGAGCAGCAAGCTGCCGCGCACGTGGTAGTGCCCACCGCGGCGCAGATTCCCGGCGTGCGGCAGGCGCTGGATGCCGCCGCGCGCGCTGCCGGCGCGCCGCGCCTGCTGCCGCGCGTGCTCACGCTTGGCCACTGGTTGCTCGATTTGCCGCCCGACCCGGTGCCGGTGCGCAGTCATGCGGCCCGGCTGCTGGCGGTGCAGCAGGCCATCCGCGCGCAGGACTGGCTGCGGCGTGCCTTCGGTGCGCAGACCGAGGCCGCGGCGTGGGGGCTGGCGCAGACGCTGCTGACCATCAGCGACGAACTGAGCGCGCGCTGGCTCGACGACGACGCCATCCGCGATGAAGACATCGATGGCGACGACCGCGCCGCGCTGCTGCAAGGCGCGCTGGAACGAACCTACGCACATTTGTCGTCGCGCTTCCTTGGCGAGGAGGCGCGCATCGTGATGGCTTTCTGGCAAGCCTTGTCGGGCCCGGACGATCCGCTGCCGGCGCGCCGCCGCGTTCTGCACCGGCTGGCCCAGCACGTGGCGGGGCCGGTGATCTGGCTGGGGCCGACTCCGCCCACGCCGATCGAGGACGCGTTCCTGAAGCAGGCCGCCGAACTCGTGCCGGTGATCCGCATTGGCTATGACTGGTCGGCGCAGTCAACGCCGTCGGAGAGCCGCGCGCCCGATGCTGGCGGGGATAATGAAGACCCCGCGGCAGGGGCATTCGACTGGTACGACACCCTGCTGGCCCTGTGGCCGGAGGCCAGGTTGCCGGGCGCGCAGGAAGCCGCGCCGCGCCGCGCGCCGCGCGACCTGCCGGCCGGGCGGCCGCGCGTGCGCGTGATCGGCAGCGCGCGCTTCGAGGACGAAGCCGGCGCCGCCGCCGACCAGCTTGTGCAGTGGCTCAACGAAGGCCGGCGCCACGTAGCTCTGGTTGCGCACGATCGCGTGGTGGCTCGGCGCGCGCGCGCCTTGCTGGCGCGCGCCGGCGCGCCGGTGCGCGACGAAACGGGCTGGAAACTCTCAACCACGCGCGCCGCCGCCGCACTGATGCGCTGGTTTGATCTGCTCAACCAGGACGGCGATACCTCGGCCCTGCTCGACCTGCTCAAGAGCCCGTTTTGCCTGCCGGATTTCCCGTTGCGCGGCGCGGCCATCGCCGCGCTGGAGCGGCAGATTCGCCGCGACGGCATCAGTGGCGGGTGGCGCCGCCTGCAGCAGCGTTTCAGTCCGGACACCGCGGACGAATCACGCGCGAGCACAAATGAAGCCAGCACCGGCGATGACGCGGAGCAGGACGCCCGCCGCGCGGCGCGGCAGGCCGCGTGCGAGCTGGTGCAGTGCCTTGCGGCCGAAGCCGCAGCCTGGCCGCGCGGCAAGGCGCAGAAACCGGTGTCGACCTGGCTGGAGCGGCTCGATGCCACGCTCGACGTGATCGGCATGCGCAATGCGCTGGCCGCGGACGATGCGGGCAGCCAGCTACTCGATGCGCTGGCGCGCCTTGCAGACCTGC
Source organism: Cupriavidus sp. F041 (assembly GCF_057814235.1). NCBI lineage: Bacteria > Pseudomonadati > Pseudomonadota > Betaproteobacteria > Burkholderiales > Burkholderiaceae > Cupriavidus > Cupriavidus sp. F041. The sequence continues at coordinate 2,606,929 of NZ_JBVASY010000002.1, read as the reverse complement.
CGCAGGACGAGACGGGCGCGCTCGCCACGCTCGATCTCGGCGAATTCCGCTCCATGCTGTCGGCCTTGCTCGAATCGGTCGCTTACAAGGAGCCCTCGGCCAGCGGCGCCGCGCGCATCACCATCCTGCCGCTCAACGGCGCGCGCATGCGGCGCTTCGATGGCGTGGTGGTGGTGGGGTGCGACGATACGCAGCTACCCTCCAGCGCGGCGGAACTGATGTTCTTCTCCAACCAGATGCGGCGCGAACTGGCGCTGGAAGATCGCGAGGTGCGCTTTGCACAGCAGGCGCGCGATCTTGCCGAGGTCCTGCTGAATAACGATGACGTCGTGCTGACCTGGCAACGCCTTGGCGCGCGCGGCGAGCCCAAGCACGTGTCGGGCTGGATCGAGCGCCTCAGCGCGCTGTGCTCGCGGGCGGGCGCGCCCATCGAGGCGAGTGCCTTGCCGGCGCTGCACGAGACCTTCGCCGAGGTGGGCGGAATGCCCGCGCCAGCGGCTTCGGAACTGGTGCCCGCGCGCTGGAGCGCGCAGGCGTACAACATGCTGCGGCGCTGTCCCTACCAGTTCTTCGCGGGCCGCATGCTCGGGCTGGCCGGGCTGGAGGTCGTCAGCGACGATCTGGAGAAACGCGATATCGGCGAGCTGTTGCACCGCGTGCTGTTGCGCTACCACCGCGAGGCATCGCAGGACGGCTTGCGCCACCAGGACGCCCGGCTGGCGCGGCTGCGCGAGATTTCCGACCACGAGTTCGGCGCGCTGATGAAGGAAGACGGCAACGCCATCGGTTATTACCGCCGCTGGTGCGAAGTGCTGCCTTCCTACGTGGCATGGCAGGCTGAACGCGAGGCGCAAGGCTGGTTCTGGGACGATGGCGAGCTGGACGCCACCGTCGACCTGCCCATGCCCGATGGCCGGCCGCTGCGCGTCAACGGCCGCATCGACCGGCTCGACCGCGCCCGCGATGGCAGCCGCGCGGTGCTCGATTACAAGACGCAGAGCGTGCTGCGTCTTAAGCGCAAGGTAGGGGACGTGGAAGAGGATTGCCAGTTGCCATTCTATGGATTGCTGCGCGCCGACGTTGCCGGTGGCAGCTGGGTGGCGCTTGAGGGCGCGAAGGACGGCCCGCCCGCGTCCCAGCGCGAGGTTGGCTTGCCTGACTTTGACGCTGCGGTGGCCTGGCTCGAGCAGCAGTTGCGCACCGACGTGATGCGCTTGCGCCAGGACGCGCCGCTGCCGGCTTTCGGCGATGCCAGCGCATGCACCTACTGCACGGCCCGGGGCCTGTGCCGCAAGGGTTTCTGGGAAAGCACGGCGTTGCCGCCGCAGTTGGGAGGGCACGCATGAGCACCCATGCCTATTTGCGCGATGGCGAGCCGATTGCGGAGGCTGAGTTCACGCGCGCGGCCTGCGACCCCGCCCGCTCGGTGGTGGTCGAGGCCTGCGCGGGCAGCGGCAAGACCTGGCTGCTGGTGGCGCGCTTGTTGCGCCTGTTGCTGGCTGGCGCGGCGCCGCACGAGATCCTCGCCATCACCTTCACGCGCAAGGCCGCCGAGGAAATGCGCGAGCGCCTGCTGGAAGTGCTCGCGCAACTCGCGCGTGACGACGACGAGGCGGTGATCGCCGCGCTGACGCAGCGCGGGCTTTCCCCCGACGCGGCACGCGCGGCACTGCCGCGCGCCCGCGGCCTGCACGCGCAGGTGCTCGCCGCGCCCGGCCGCATGGCCATCGATACGTTCCACGGCTGGTTTGGCACCCTGCTGCGCGGGGCGCCGCTGGCGTCGGGCATCGTGCCAGGCGCCACGCTGCGCGAAGACGCGCTGCGCATGAAGCGCGAAGCGTGGGCACCGTTCTGGCAGGCGCTGGCAACACCGCCGTACGCCGACCTGCGCGCGGCGTTCGAGCGGCTGGTCGACGCCATCGGCGAGTTCCAGGCGCGCGCGCTGCTCGATGCCATGTTCCACGCGCGCAGCGAGTGGCTGGCGTTCCGCGAGAATGCCGATCCTGCGCAGGCGCTCGCCGCCGACCTTGGCGAGGATGCGCAGGTCGACGTGCTGCTCGAAGTACTGGCCGACGACAGCTGGCTCGACGCTTGCCAGGGCCTTGCCTCGCAGTTGGGCAGGGGCGGCAAGACCGAGCAGGCGCATGCCACGCGGCTGGCTGATGCGATCATGGCGATCCGCGCCTGGCGCGAGGCGGGTGCCGCAGGAGACGAGCCCGCCGAGCGCGCTTTCGCGGTACTGCGCGATGCGTTCTTCACTGCGGCGGGCAAGCCGCGCTCGCTGCGTGCCACCGCGGCACTGACCAAGGCGCTGGGCGGCGAGGCGATGGTCGATGCGTTCCTGGCCGAGCACGGCGAGATGTGCGCCGCGCTGGAGCAGGTGGCGCAGCGCCGTTGCGAGGCCGCGGTGCTGGCGGTCAACCTTGCGCTCTACCACTTGGGCGATGCGCTGCTGACGCGCTACCAGCACCACAAGTCCGAGCAGCGCGCGATGGACTTCGCCGACCTGGAGTGGCTGGCCGCGCGGCTGATGCGCGATGAAGAGACCGCCACCTACCTGCAGGTCCGGCTCGATGCACGCTACCGCCACCTGCTGCTCGACGAGTTTCAGGACACCAACCCGCTGCAATGGCGAATCCTGCAGGGCTGGCTGGCCGGCTACGCCGGGCTGGGCGAACGGCCTACGGTGTTTCTGGTGGGTGACCCCAAGCAATCGATCTATCGCTTCCGCCGCGCCGATGCGCGGCTGTTCCAGACCGCCAGCGAGATGCTGCAGTCCGGTTTTGGCGCCACGGTGCTGCGCACCAACCGGACCCGCCGCAATCGCCCCGAGGTGCTGGACTGGGTCAACGCCGTGTTCGATGCCGCGCGTGCCGACGGCCGCTATCCGCTGTTCGAGACGCAGACTACCGCACTCGGCGAGCCGGGTGGGCCGGTGTGGCTGCTGCCACTGGTCGAGCCCGAGGAAGAGGCGGGGGGCAACCCCGGTACGCCGGAGGGCGAAGCCACCGATGAAGCCGGCGAGGCCGTCCCGAACGCCGCAACGCACCGCGATACGCTCACCCAGCCGCGACAGCATGAGGGCGATTCGCTGCGGCTCGAAGAGGGCAGGCGCGTGGCCGCCTGGCTGCGGCATATCCGCGCCACCGTGCCGGTCGCCGATAGCGATGGCCCGCGGCCCGCGCGCTGGAGCGACGTGCACTTGCTGGTGCGCCGCAAGACCCATCTGGCGGAATACGAACGCGCCTTCCGCGAGGCCGGCATCCCGTGCCTGAGCCCGCGCCGGGGCGGCTTGCTGGCCACGCTCGAGGCGCTCGACCTGTCGGCGCTGCTGGCCTTCCTGATGACGCCGGAATCCGATCTGGACCTGGCTCATGTGCTGAAAAGCCCGCTGGTGGGCGCCACTGACGAAGACCTGATTGCTATCGCGCAGATGACACAGGCGCGCGAGCCGCGGCCGGGATGGTGGGCCTGCCTGATGGAGCAAGGGCTTCCCGAGTTCAGCAGCCCCGCGCTGCGCGACGGAATCGCGCGGCTGCGCCACTGGCTGGAAGTGGCGCCGCATCGCCCGGTGCATGACCTGATCGACCACATCTACCACGGCGGCGAAGTACGCCGCCGCTATGCCGAAGCCGCGCCTGCTGAGATCCGCGACCAGGTGCTGGCGAACCTCGATGCCTTCCTGAAGCTTTCGCTCGATCTTGACGGCGGCCGCTACCCGAGCTTGCCGAAGTTCATCGACGAACTGCAGGAAATCCGCCGCGGCGAAGAAGGCGAGAGCCCGGACGAAGGCGGCATGGCCGACAACGCCGAGGATGCCGAGGGCGAAGCCGATGCCGACGCCACCGACAACGCACAGGACGCGGTCCACATTCTCACCGTGCATGCGGCCAAGGGCCTGGAGGCCCCGTTCGTCGTGTTGCTGGACGCGAACCACAGCGATGCCGCCGCGGACCGGGGTGGCATCTTGATCAATTGGCCGCCGTCGTCGCCGGTGCCGGTGCATTTCTCCGCGTATGGCAAGCGCAGCACGCGCGGGCTGGCACGCGCGCCCTTGTTCGAGGCCGAGGCCGCGCTGGCCGAGCGCGAGAACTGGAACCTGCTCTATGTGGCGATGACGCGCGCGCGGCAGGGCTTGCTGGTGAGCGGCGTCAAGGGTCGCGCGTCGCGCAGCGCCGACAGCGGCGAAGGCAATCGCGAGATCGCGGGAAGCTGGTATGCGAGATTGCTGTCAGCCAGGGTCGGCGAGGAAGTCGGTCCCTTTCCGCCGGCCAGCGCGCAGGACGTGGCAGGCGCCGCGTCAGGCAACGATGCACGCGTGCGCTATACGGATTTTCGCCAGCGTTACCGCGAGGCGGCCGAAACGCTGGCACCGGTGCTGGAGTGGGAAGACGAGGCGGCGGAGCAGGGTGCGAACCCGAGCGAGGATGGCCATGCCATCGTGTTCGATGCCGACGCGGCTCGCCATGGCGAATTGCTGCACGCGCTGCTGGAACGCGTGACGCGTTACCCCGAGGCGTTCGAGGGGCTGCCCGAACCCGAGGTGGTCATGCGCTGGTTCCCGCTGGCCGGAGCGGGCACCGCGCAGGCGCGCGCGCTGTGGCGGGACCAGGCGCATGCGGCCGTCGAGGCAGCGCGCCTGATGCTGGAGGCCCCGGCCTTGCGGCCGCTGCTGTTCCCGCATGCGGCCATCAGCGCGCGCAACGAGGTTGAGCTCTACGATGCGCGCGGCCGCCTGCTGCGGATCGACCGTCTGGTGGAGTTCGCCGACCGGGTGGTGATCATCGATTACAAGTTGCGCCTGCTGCCGCAGGAGCACGCCGCCTACGCGCAGCAGCTTGCGCGTTATGTGGCGGCGGTCAGGCCGATGTTCCCAGGGCGGCCGGTCGAGGCTGGCGTGGCTACGGCTGACGGGGAGTGGATTGCGGCGCAGGCGCTGCAGACGGAACGCCAGGGTTCTCTGTTCTAGATATGTCCTGGATCATGACAAGGGCGGGGGAGGCGCGGCAGAATAGCTAACGTCGGCGGCGCGGGCACGGGGGACGAAACTGGCCCCCATGCCGCGGATTCGACGCGGCCGGACTGCCGTGCGGGAATATTCTGCTGAAGGCGGATTGCAACCAGCGGACGATCGGCGCCTGCCGCAAGTGCTTGATGCACATGCGGCAAGAAAGCGCGATGATGCGGGGGGATGCTGCGGATACGACTGGGGAATGTTAGGGGGACGAGCCCGACCCTCGGCACTGGCGGAAAACGGCTGTGGCTGCTTCGTTCCCGACCTGACCAGGTTGACCGCGCCGCCATGCGAGGAGGCCCGTCCGGTCGGCATTGTAACCCAGAGCGGACGGATCGGGCAGATTTCCCGCGAAATTGATTGAGTAAAGCGCATGGCCCAGGCAACGCCAGGGCGTGCAAGGACGAAAACGCGCTAGCCGCCAGCGTCGGGACGCAACGCGGCCCGGCTGGCGGATATGGCAACCGTGACACCAGCGAGACTTGCGATGAATGCCAACGAACAGATGCTCCGTACCACGCTGCCGCACCAGGACATCTCCACCGAAGTCTTGCTGGAGAAGTACGCCAAGGGCAACGAAGCCACCGCCGCCGACGTGCGCCTGCGCGTGGCGCGCGCGCTGGCCGAGGCCGAACCAGAGTCGCAGCGCGAGCACTGGGCCGAGCGTTTCCTGTGGGCGCAAGAGCAGGGCTTCGTGCCTGCCGGACGCATCAACTCCGCGGCAGGCACTCGCATCGAGGCCACGCTGATCAACTGCTTCGTGCAGCCCGTAGGCGATTCGGTATCGGAGCCGGGCGGCGGCAAGCCCAGCATCTACACCGCCGTGGCGCAGGCGGCGGAGACCATGCGCCGCGGCGGCGGGGTGGGTTACGACTTCTCCGCGATACGCCCGGCCGGGGCGCTGGTGCGGGGCACGCACTCGCGCGCCTCGGGGCCGGTGTCCTTCATGAAGGTGTTCGACGCATCCTGCGCCACGGTGGAGTCGGCCGGATCGCGCCGCGGCGCGCAGATGGGCGTGCTGCGCTGCGACCACCCGGATATCGAGGCCTTTATCCACGCCAAGGACCGGGGCGACCTGACCAACTTCAATATCTCGATCGGCGTGAGCGACGAATTCATGCGGGCGGTCGATGCCGGCGGCGAGATCGAACTGGTGCATGAGGCCGAGCCCGCTGCCCAGGCCATTGCCGGCGGCGCCTACCGGCGCGACGACGGCCAGTGGGTTTACCGCCGCGTGCCGGCGCGCCAGCTGTGGGATCAGGTGATGCAGGCCACCTACGATCACGCTGAACCCGGCATCCTGTTCCTGTCCCATATCAACGACGACAACAATCTCTATTACTGCGAGCGAATCGAGGCCACCAATCCCTGTGCGGAGCAGCCACTGCCGTCCTATGGCTGCTGCGACCTGGGCTCGATCGACCTGACCCGCTTCGTGCGCCAGCCCTTTGGCGCGGACAGCCGATTCGATTTCGAAGGATTCGCCGAAGTGGTGCGGCTGGCGGTGCGCATGCTTGACAACGTGCTGGACGTTACCTATTGGCCGCTGCCGGAGCAGCAGGCCGAGGCCCATGCCAAACGGCGCATTGGGCTGGGTTTCCTCGGGCTGGGCAGCGCGCTGGTGATGCTGGGCATCCGCTACGACAGCGAGCCGGGGCGCGAGCTGGCCGCGCGTATCGCACAGGCCATGCGCGATACCGCCTACCTGGCATCGGCCGGACTGGCGCGCGAGAAGGGTGCCTTCCCGCTGTTCAAGGCCAAGGAATACCTGGCTAGCGGTTTCGCGCAGCGCTTGCCGCAAGCCGTGCGCAAGGCGATCGGCCGCGACGGCATCCGCAATTCGCACCTGCTGTCGATCGCCCCGACCGGTACCATCACGCTGGCGTTTGCTGATAACGCCTCGAACGGCATCGAGCCGGCTTTCTCGTGGACCTATAACCGCAAGAAGCGCATGGCAGACGACAGCTACAAGGTATTCGAGGTAGCCGACCATGCCTGGCGCCTCTATCGTCACCTGGGTGGAGATATGGCGCAACTGCCGGACAGTTTCGTCACGGCGCTGCAGATGTCGGCGCTCGATCATATGAAGATGCTGGAGGCGGTGCAGCCCTTTATCGATACCAGCATCAGCAAGACCGTCAACGTGCCTGAGGACTATCCCTATGAGGCCTTCCGCAATCTCTACCTGGAAGCCTGGCGGGCCGGGCTGAAAGGACTTGCCACCTACCGCCCCAACAGCGTGCTGGGGGCGGTGCTGTCGGTGACGCCGCCGCCGGCCGGCCCCGCCGCGGTGGCAACAACCGACGACCCCCTGCGCAAGCCGTTCGAGAGCCGTCCGGTGGGCGATCTCGAAGGGGTGACCTCGAAGGTCGAGTACATGACCTACGAGGGCCACAAGACGGTCTACCTGACCGTGAACTTCATGCGCGTGGCGGGGCTGCTCGACGGCAAGCCGGTGGCGGTGGAGCGTCCGGTCGAGTTCTTCATGCCGGCCGGGCAGCGCAACGACGGCCAGCAGTGGATTACCTCCACCATGCGGCTGCTGTCGATGGTGGCGCGTTCGGGCGGATCGATCGCCAAGGCGCTGGCGGACATGCGCAATGTGGTGTGGGACAAGGGCACGGTGCGTTACGGCGTGCTCCAGCGCCAGGATGGCACCGAGGTACCGCGCTTCCATGATTCCGAGGTGGCGGCGATCGGCTACGCCTTGCAACGCATCCTGATCAAGCGGGGCTTTCTCGACGCCGACGGTGCCCAGGTGCCGGTGGCGGCGCTTTCGGCCCGCCTGGCCGGGCTGGAAGGGCCGGACAGTGGCAGTGCCGGCGGCAGGGTCCCGGCCGGGGCGGTCAGTGCTGGCGGCGGGCCGGCAACAGGGTTGGGGCTGGGCTCGGGCAAGCCTTGTCCGGATTGCGGCGCCCATGCCTTGCACAAGGTCGATGGCTGCGCCAAGTGCGCCAACTGCGGCTATGTCGGCGAATGCGGCTAGCGGCGCGGGGCCCGGCGGTTTGGATCGCGCCGGTCCCGTGAATCCTGCCTGAAGGACGGCCGCCTTTTGCTACAATCGCCGCCATGAGTTATCAAGTGCTAGCGCGCAAATGGCGCCCCCGGGATTTCACCACGCTGGTCGGCCAGGAGCACGTGGTCCGCGCGCTCACGCACGCGCTGGAGCAACAGCGGCTGCACCATGCCTACCTGTTCACCGGCACGCGGGGCGTTGGCAAGACCACGCTGTCCCGGATCCTGGCCAAGGCGCTGAACTGCGTCGGGCCGGACGGCAACGGCGATATCACCGCGCAGCCTTGCGGGGTGTGCAAGGCCTGCACCGAGATCGACAGCGGGCGCTTCGTCGACTACATCGAGATGGACGCCGCCTCCAACCGCGGCGTCGACGAGATGGCCTCCCTGCTCGACAAGGCGGTGTACGCCCCGACGGCGGGGCGCTTCAAGGTCTACATGATCGACGAAGTGCACATGCTGACCAACCACGCCTTCAACGCCATGCTGAAGACGCTGGAAGAGCCGCCCGCGCACGTCAAATTCATCCTGGCCACCACCGACCCGCAGAAGATCCCGGTGACGGTGCTGTCGCGCTGCCTGCAGTTCAACCTCAAGCAGATGCCGCCCGGCCATATCGTCAGCCACCTCGACCACGTGCTGGGCGAGGAGGGCATCGTGCGCGAAGCCAACGCGCTGCGCCTGCTGGCCCAGGCCGCCCACGGCTCGATGCGCGACGCGCTGTCGCTGACCGACCAGGCCATCGCCTACAGTGCCGGCCAGGTGTCCGAGGCCGCCGTGCGCGGCATGCTGGGCGCCATCGACCAGAGCTACCTGGTGCAGTTGCTGGATGCGCTGGCAGCCGAGGATGGCGCCGCCATGCTGGGCGTGGCCGACGGCATGGCCGATCGCAGCCTGTCGTTTGCCGGGGCCTTGCAGGATCTCGCATCGCTGCTGCACAAGATCGCGCTGGCCCAGGCGGTGCCCGCCTCGGTTCAGGAGGAATGGCCGGAAGCGGCGGAAGTGCGCCGCTTTGCAGCTGCGTTCGATGCGCAGGAAGTGCAGTTGTTCTATCAGATCGCCAATCTTGGCCGTAGCGAACTGGCGCTGGCGCCGGACGAGTACGCTGGCTTCACCATGACGCTGCTGCGCATGCTGGCCTTTCGCCCGTCGGCGAGTCCTGCGCCCGTGGCGGGTGGGCAGGGTGGCGGCCAGCTGGTGCCACGCGCGCGCGGCGCTGCCGCGCCGGCGGGCCGGATTGCCGCGGATGCGGCTGCCGCCAGCGCTGCTGTCGTTCCGGCCGCTCCCGCCCTGCGTCCGGCCGCGCCGGTGCAGCCCGATCCCGAGCCAGTCCAGGCACAACAAGCTGCGTCCAGGCCCGTAGCGCCTGCGCCGGCCCCGGTAGCCACGGCACCAATGGCCGCGCCCGCTGCCGCAGGCGGCGCACCGATGTCGCCCGCCCGCGCCGCGCTGGCTGCGGCGCGCCAGGCCTCCGCCGCGCGTGGCGGTGGCGGCTCGCGCCTGCCGCCGCCTGCCGCCGCGCCAGCGGCGCCGCCGGCAGCGCGCCAGCCCTCGGCCCAGCCTTTGCGTCCGCCTGGTCCGCCCGCGACAGCGTCGCGGCCAGCGGCACCCGCTCCGGCTGCAACAACGCCCGTGCGCCGGGAAGCGCCGCCGTCACGGCACGCCGCCATGGAAGCCAATGACGCCGGCCCGGGCAATGATGTGCCGCCGTGGGAAAACGCGGGCAGCAGCGACGTACCGCCGTGGGAGGATCTCCCGCCGGACCTGCCCATGATCGGGCCGTATGACAGCGATCCCGAACCGATGCCGGCGCGCCAGCCCGCGCCGCGCAGCGAAACCGCCACGCGGCCCGCGCCGGTTGCCCGCGCACCGGTCCAGGCCGCGCCGGCCGAACCCGCCGAGCCCGTGCGGATCACGCCGCCGAAACCGCCGGTGGCAGGCGAGGATGGCTCGCCGCCGGCTTTTACCGGCGCCTGGCCGGAGCTGGCTGCCAGCCTGCCCCTCAAGGGCCTGGCGCAGCAGCTTGCCTACCAGAGCGAGCTGGTACAGGTGGTAGGCCGTACTTTCCACTTGCGCGCGCCGGTGGCACCGATTACCGAGGCTGGCGTCGTCGAACGCCTGCAACAGACGCTGGCCGAGCATCTCGGCGTCGAGGTGCGGGTGCAGTGCGAAATTGGCGCGGTGGCCGATACCGCCGCCGCCGCGGATGCCCGGGCCCGTGCCGAGCGCCAGCGCGAGGCCGAAGCCACGATCGCAGGGGACCCTTTCGTGCAGGGTTTGCTGCGCGAGTTCGGCGGCACGATCCTGGAAGGATCGATCCAGCCGCGCGCCGCCTGAGCGCCGCTTATTTTTCAAGGCCGCCGGCGCCCATGACGCGCGGCGGCCCGTAACTTCTATCCAATCGCTAATCAGGAGCATTCCATGATGAAGGGTCAACTGGCCGGGCTGATGAAGCAAGCCCAGCAGATGCAGGAAAACATGAAGAAGATGCAGGAGCAGCTCGCGCTGATCGAGGTCGAGGGCCAGTCCGGCGCCGGCCTGGTCAAGGTGACCATGACCTGCAAGAACGACGTCAAGCGCGTGTCCATCGACCCCAGCCTGCTTGCCGAGGGCGAGGACAAGGAACTGCTGGAAGACCTGGTCGCGGCTGCCTTCAACGACGCCGTGCGCAAGGCCGAGGCCACCTCGCAGGAAAAGATGGGTTCGATGACTTCCGGCCTGCCGCTGCCGCCGGGCTTCAAGCTGCCGTTCTGAGCCAGTTACGGAGCTCGCGCATGATTCTCGAATCCGCAGTGCTGCCGGTGCGCCCGGGCCAGGAAGCCGCCTTCGAGGCGGCCTTCGGGCAGGCGCGCCATATCATCGCGGGCATGCCGGGCTTCCTCGGGCTTGAGTTGCATCGCGGCATCGAACAACCGTCCGATTACCTGCTGACGGTCCGCTGGCGCACGCTGGAAGACCACACCATGGGATTTCGCGGTTCGCCGCAATACCAGCAGTGGAAAGCCTTGCTGCATCATTTCTACGAGCCGTTCCCCACCGTGCAGCATCACACGCCGGTGGTGAGCATGACGGCGCCGACGCTGGGAGGCGCAGCGTGAAAGGCGCCCCCCCGACCTCGCTGCAGGCGCTGATCGAGGCGTTGCGGGTGTTGCCTGGCGTAGGCCCGAAATCGGCCCAGCGCATGGCTTACCACCTGCTGCAGCACGATCGCGAGGGCGCCCGCAAGCTGGGTGACGCGCTGCGCGGCGCTGCCGATGGCATCAAGCATTGCTCGCGCTGCAATACTTTCACCGAGCAGGAAATCTGCTCGACCTGCCTGGACGAACGGCGCGATGCCTCGCTGCTGTGCGTGGTGGAAACCCCGTCCGACCAGATCATGATCGAGCAGACGCTGACCTATCGCGGCCAGTATTTCGTGCTGATGGGCAGGCTCTCGCCGCTCGACGGCATCGGCCCGCGCGAGATCCACCTGGACCGGCTGCTGGCGCGCGCCACGGATCCCGCCATGGGCGGACCCGTGTCGGAGGTGATCGTCGCCACCAATTTCACCAGCGAAGGCGAGGCTACCGCGCACTATGTCGGCGAGATGCTGAAGGCGCGCGGGCTCAAGGTGTCGCGCCTGGCGCGCGGCGTGCCGGTGGGTGGCGAACTCGAATACGTCGATGCCGGCACCATCGCCCGCGCGGTGATGGACCGGCGCTCGCTCTAGCCGTGCCGGACTGCCTCGCCCTGTATCCCGCCGTGCGCTTGAACGCAACCGCATGAATCTCGCCCGCTTCGACCTCGTCACGCTCGGCCTGTTCGTCGCCGTTGCGCGCCAGGGCAGTATCTCCGCCGGTGCGCGCCAGTCCCACCTGGCAGTGGCGGCGGCCAGCAAGCGCATCTCGGATCTGGAGACCGCGGTCGGGGCGCCGCTGTTCTTCCGCCACGCGGCCGGCGTGCAGCTGACCGAGGCCGGTCAGGCATGCTTCCATCATGCGCTGACCATCCTGCAGGATGTGGAGCGCATGGCTGGCGTGATGTCGGACTATGCCAGTGGCGTGCGCGGCCAGGTGCGCGTCTGCGCCAATACCTCGGCCATTACGCAGTTCCTGCCCGACGACCTGGCGACCTTCATGGCGCTGCATCCCACCATCCGCATCGAGCTCGAGGAGCAGAACAGCAGCGAGATCGTCGCCGCCCTGGTGGAGAACCGGGCGGATGTGGGCATTTTTGCCGACCGCACGCCCAGCGCGGGCCTGGTCACGGTGGAGTACCGGCAGGACGAACTGGTGCTGGTGACACCGCCGGGCCATCCGCTCTCCGAGCGCGGGCCGGTGCGCTATGCGGACACGCTCGAATACGATTTTGTCAGCTTGCCGCAGGTCACTTCGCTGGCGGCCCGCTTGCTGGAGGAAAGCAGCCGGCTGGACCGGCCGTTCCGGCTGCGCATCCAGGTACGCAGCTTCGACGCCATGTGCCGCATGGTGATGGCGGGGCTGGGCGTGGGCGTGCTGCCGCGCATCGCGGCCGAGCCGCATGTGCAGTCGATGGGCTTGTCGCTGGTGGGGCTGCAGGACGCCTGGGCGCGCCGTTCTCTGCTCATCGGCATGCGCGACCCGGCCGGCCTGACGGTGTCGGCGCGGCTGCTCATTACCCATCTCTGCGGCGACCGCGCGCCGTTCTGAACCCCCGAGGGCTTTCGCGTTCCGAGAAGGCCCGCTTCTCCGAATGCCGATTCCGCCAGCCGCGCGGCTGGGGCACACTGCGTCGAAACAAGGCGTGGTGCCGGCAACGGCCACACGCCAGCCCCAATCGACATTGCGACATCGCACGGAGACACCCCCATCATGGCGCGACAGATCCTCGAAGGCATTCGGGTCCTGGAACTCGGGCAACTGATTGCCGGCCCCTTCGCCGCCAAGACCCTTGCCGATTTCGGCGCCCACGTGGTCAAGGTGGAGCCGCCGGGGCAGGGCGATCCCCTGCGCAAATGGCGCATGCTCTACGAGGACACCTCGGTCTGGTGGGAAGCGCAGTCGCGCAACAAGCAGTCGATCTGCGTTGACTTGCGCAATCCCGAGGGCCAGGCGGTGGTGCGCAAGCTGGCGGCCGAGGCTGACGTGCTGATCGAGAATTTCCGTCCGGGCACCATGGAGAAATGGGGCCTGGGCTACGAGGCACTCCGCGCGGAGAACCCCGGCCTGATCATGGTGCGCGTGTCCGGCTACGGCCAGACCGGCCCGAAGAAGGACGAGCCCGGTTTTGCGGCGGTAGCCGAGGCCATGGGCGGCCTGCGCTATCTCACCGGCGAGCCGGGGCGTGCCCCGGTGCGCGCGGGCCTGTCGCTGGGCGACACCATTGCCGGCCTGCATGGCGCGCTGGGCGTGCTGCTGGCGCTGTACGAGCGCGATGCGCGCGGCGGCGAAGGGCAGGTGATCGATGTCGCGCTGTACGAGTCGCTGTTCAACCTGAGCGAGAGCCTGTTGCCGGAATACTCGGCCTTCGGCGCGGTGCGCCAGCCGGCCGGCGGTGCGTTGCCGGGCATCGCGCCGTCCAACGCCTATCCCTGCGCCAGTGATGAATACGTGCTGGTGGCGGCCAACGGCGACGCCATCTTCAAGCGGCTGATGCATGCCATCGGCCGCGCCGACCTGGCTGAAGATCCGGCGCTCGCGCGTAACGACGGCCGCGTCAGGCGCGTCGACGAGATCGATGCGGCGATCACGGCGTGGACACGTTCGCAAAGCGTGGAAGACGCGCTGGCGGTGCTCAAGCAGGCCGAAGTGCCATCGGGCCGCATTTACACCGTCAAGGACATCTCGGAAGATCCGCACTACCGCGCGCGCGGCGTGATCGAAAGCGTGACCGCGGCCAGCGGCCTGACGGTCGAGGTGCCGGGCATCATGCCGAAGCTCTCGGCAAGCCCCGGCGCCATTCACGATCGCGCTCCTACGCTGGGGGAGCACACCGATAGCGTGCTGGAGGCTGCCGGTTTCGACGCCGCCACCATTGCCGAGCTGCGCGCGCGCGGAGTGGTCGCATGAGCGCCGCCATTTCCGCCCGCCTGCGCGGACCGGCCCGCATCGAGATCAACGAAGTGGCGCCGCGCGATGGCCTGCAGATCGAACCGGTGGTGGTGCCCACCGACGCCAAGGTTGCATTCCTGGACGCCTTGTCCGCCTGCGGCTTCGCCCGCATCGAGGCCACGTCGTTCACATCGGTGAAGGCTATCCCGGCGCTGGCCGACGCCGAGGCCGTGATGCATCGAATGGCGCGCGCCGCGGGCGTGCGCTATACCGCGCTGGTGCCCAACCTGCGCGGCCTGGAGCGTGCGCTGTCGTGCCGGCCTGATGAGCTCAACCTGGTGATGTCCGCCAGCGAGACCCATAACCGCGCCAACCTGCGCATGACGCGTGTCCAGTCGCAAGCCCAGTTGCTGGCGATGACCGAGGCCGCCAACGCGGCTGGCGTGCCGGTCAATGTTTCGCTGTCCACGGTGTTCGGCTGCCCCTTCGAAGGCGAGGTGGATCCCGATGCCGTGATGGCGCTGGCGGAATCCTTCGCCAACGCTGGCGCGGCCGGCATCACGCTGTGCGATACCACCGGCATGGCCTATCCCCGCCAGGTCGCCTCGCTGTGCCAGCGCTTCCAGCAAGGCCTGCCGCAAGCCGGTCTGACCATTCACCTGCATAACACCCGCGGCATGGGCCTGGCGAACGCGCTGGCGGCATGGCAAACGGGGGTAACGCGCTTCGACGCAGCCGTGGGCGGTCTGGGCGGCTGCCCCTTCGCGCCGGGCGCGAGCGGCAATGTCAGCACCGAAGAGCTGGTGCATATGTTCGCGGCAATGGGCGTGGATACCGGCGTGGACTTGGGGCGCCTGCTCGATGTGGTGGCCGGGCTGCCGGCGCTGGTCCAGCGCGACACCGCCAGTCAGTTGCTGCGCGCGGGGCCGCGCCTGCGTACGCATCAGCCGCCGGCCTGGCTGGCCGAACATTTCGCCGGGCAGGACTGACGCCGCACGGCCATACCGAATCCCGACGAACGGGTGCGCACCGCGCGGCGAGGGCTGGCGCGGGCGCTGTAAAAGACCAAGATCAACAAGCACCAAGCAGGAGACGCTCCATGCCTCGCATCCCGGCATTTGCCAACGCACGTCCGCATTCTTCCCTGTCCGTATCGCCGGCGCGCCGCAAGACACTCGCCGCTGTGGCGCTGGCAGCCGCCAGCCTGGCGGGTACTTCCGCCTGGGCCCAGGACAGCAGCTATCCGAACCGGCCTGTCACGCTGGTGGTCTCCGCCGCCGCCGGCGGCACCACCGACCTGGCCGCACGGATGATCTCCGAGCCGCTGTCCAAGGCCCTCGGCCAGCCGGTGGTGGTGGACAACCGGCCCGGTGGTTCAGGCGGCATTGCGGCGCAGACCGTGGCGCGTGCCAAGCCGGACGGTTATACGCTGCTGGTGCAGTACTCTGGCTTCCAGGTCATCACGCCGCTGCTGACGAAGACCTCGTGGGACCCAGTGAAGGACTTTGCACCGGTCGCCAACCTTCTGTCGGCGCCGCAAGTGCTGGTGGTGCGCCCGAGCCTGCCGGTCAAGACGCTCAAGGAACTGGTGGCGTATGCCAAGGCCAATCCCAACAAGCTCAACTACGCGTCGTCGGGGAACGGCTCGCTGCAGCACGTCTCCACCGAGTTGCTGAACCAGATGGCCGGCATCCAGATCACCCATGTTCCATACAAAGGCACCGGCCCGGCCATGACCGACCTGCTGGGCGGCTCGGTCGATCTCACCATCACCACGCCGCCACCGTTGATGGGCCATATCCAGGGCGGCAAGCTGCGCCCGCTGGTGGTGACCAGCAAGCAGCGCCTGCCCAGCCTGAAGGACGTGCCGTCCGCGCCGGAAGCCGGGTACCCCGACCTCGACGTGTCTTCGTGGTTCGCCATGTACGCGCCGGCCGGCACGCCCAAGCCGGTCATCGACAAGCTCGCCGGCGAGATCGAACGCATCATGCAGACCGACGCGTTCCGCAAGAAGGCCGAAGAACTCGGCGCCGAGGCGAAGTTCATGGGGCCGCAGCAGCTCGTCACGTATCAGCGCAACGAACTGGCGCGCTGGGGCAAGGTCATCAAGTCGGCCGATATCCACGCGGAATGAGGCGCGCGTCGGGCCGGCCATCAAGGCGGTCCCGCAAGGGCATCGGGTAATGCCGGTCAGTAAGGCGGTCGAAAGGCACGACCTGTATTGTTAGTGCCCCGCATGCCGCCATGCGGAGCCGCACTGTAGGTGTTGATCCCGATGCGACCCGGCGCGGCATCGGCTAGCATCGCAACTTGCCGCTTCGCGGCACCACGGAATCCGTGGTACGCCGTGGCACGCATGAGCGCGAGATCGGAGGCTGGCGTCGGCGGATGGCACGCAACGGTGCATGCCGCCGGTTGGCAGCCGGGTACAACAGGTAGGAGAAAGAAAAATGTATAACAAGAAATTCTGGAAGCAGGCGCTGCTCGCGCTGGCGCTGTTCCTTGCGGGTTGGTTCACGTTCGGTGGCTACGCCCAGGCGCAAGGCAAGCCCGAGAAGGCCAAGATCACCATCGCCGTGGGTGGCAAGAACCTGTTTTACTACCTGCCGCTGACTATCGCCGAGCGCCTCGGCTACTTCAAGGATGAAGGCCTCGACGTCGAGATCGTCGACTTCGCCGGCGGTGCCAAGGCATTGCAGGCGGTGGTGGGCGGCAGCGCCGACGTGGTTTCCGGCGCCTACGAGCACACCATCAACCTGCAGGCCAAGGGCCAGCAGTACCAGGAGTTCGTGCTGCAGGGCCGTGCCCCGCAGATCGTGCTGATGGTTTCCAACAAGACCATGCCCGACTTCAAGTCGGTGGCCGACCTGAAGGGCAAGAAGATCGGCGTGACCGCGCCGGGTTCGTCGACCAATATGATGGCCAACTTCGTGCTGGCCAAGGCAGGGCTGAAGGCGTCGGACGTTTCCTTCATCGGTGTCGGCGCCAGCGCCGGCGCGGTGGCGGCAATGCGCTCCGGCCAGATCGACGCGATGGCCAACCTCGATCCGGTGGTGTCGATGCTGACCCAGAAGAACGAAGTCCGCATCGCCTCGGATACCCGCACGCTGAAGGACACCCAGGCCGTGTTCGGCGGCAATATGCCGTCGGGCTGCCTGTACGCATCGGTGGCGTTTATCCAGCAGAACCCGAACACCACGCAGGCGCTCACCAACGCCATGGTGCGCGCGCTCAAGTGGCTGCAGAAGGCCGGTCCGTCGGACATTGTCAAGACCGTGCCTGAAAGCTACCTGCTGGGCGACCGCGCGCTCTACCTGGCTGCCTGGGAGAAGGTCAAGGAAGCCATCTCGCCGGACGGAAGCATGCCCGCCGACGGCCCCAAGACGGCGCTGAGCACGCTGCAACAGTTCGATCCGGACCTGAAGGGCAAGACCATCAAGCTGGAAAACACCTTCACCAACAGCTTCGTGCAGAAGGCAAACGCCAAATACAAATAAGGCATCGCCCGCGCCCAGGGTGCCGGCGGCCCGCTGCGTGCAGCGGGCCTTTGCATTGGCAAGCGCCGATGCCGGCCATGGCATCGGGCACGCCGCCTTGAACTTGCCTTCCACGTTATTCCTGTCACGCGGTACTGCGCTGTCCGTATCGCTTGCACGGTTCGCACGGTTCTCACCGTTTGCACCGTTTGCACCGTTCGCACCGTTCGCACAGTCAGCGTTATCCAGCACCGTATCCGCCAAGAGCCTGCCATGAGCACTGCCGCACTTTCCCTCGACAACGTCACCTGCACCTTCGTCTCGCGCGAAGACCGCAGCCAGCGCTATACCGCCGTCAAGGATGTCACCCTGGATATCCAGCCCGGTGAGTTCGTCTCCGTGGTGGGGCCGACCGGCTGCGGCAAGTCCACCTTGCTTAATGTGGGGGCGGGTTTGCTGCAGCCCTCGATTGGCGAGGTACGCGTGTTCGGCGAGCCGCTGCGGGGCATCAACACCCGCGCCGGCTACATGTTCCAGGCCGAGGCCCTGATGCCTTGGCGCAGCGCGCTAGACAACGTGATCGCCGGGCTGGAATTCCGCGGCATGGCGCGCGCCCAGGCAGAGCAAGAGGGCGAGGCCTGGCTGCGCCGCGTTGGCCTGGGCGGTTTTGGCGACCGCTATCCGCACCAGCTCTCGGGCGGCATGCGCAAGCGCGTCAGCCTGGCCCAGACCCTGGTGCTCGATCCGGACATCATCCTGATGGACGAACCGTTCTCCGCGCTCGACATCCAGACCCGTCAGCTGATGGAAAACGAAGTGCTCGACCTGTGGGCCGCCAAGCGCAAGGCGGTCCTGTTCATCACCCACGATCTCGACGAGGCCATCGCCATGAGCGATCGCGTGGTGGTGCTGTCGGCGGGGCCGGGCACGCACCCGATCGGCGAATTCGCCATCGACCTGCCGCGTCCGCGCGACGTCGCCGAGATACGCAATCACCCGCGTTTTGTCGAACTGCACGCGGCGATCTGGGATGTGCTGCGCGAGGAAGTCCTCAAGGGCTATGCGCAGCAGCGCAAGGTCGCGTGAGTTGACTACCGTCACTCCGTGCGGCGCATTGCGCGCAACGAACTCCGCAAGCGCGCCGGTCGCCACGATGGCCCGGCCCGCCTGCTTCCCACTCAATCCGGTCTGACTTAAATTCGAACTCCGATTCCCATGGCTTTCCGTCCCGACTCCAAGGGCATGCTGCGCTTCTGGCAGTTGCTCGTCCTCGTGGTGATCCTCGGCGCCTGGCATATCGCCACGCGCTCGCAACAGGTTGCCTTCTTCTTCGGCGAACCGCTGATGGTGGCCCAGCGTATCTGGAACTGGTTCGTGGTCGAGCACGATATTTATATCCACCTCGGCGTGACCCTGATCGAGACGCTGCTGGCCTTCGGCATCGGCACGGCGGCGGGGCTCGGCGTTGGCCTGTGGCTGGCGCTCAGCCCGCTGACGTCCGCCATCCTCGACCCCTACATCAAGGCCATGAACTCGATGCCGCGCGTGATTCTGGCGCCGATCTTCGCCGTGTGGTTCGGGCTGGGCATCTGGTCCAAGGTGGCGCTGGCGGTGACGCTGGTGTTCTTTATCGTGTTCTTCAACGTCTACCAGGGCGTCAAGGAAGTCAGCCCGGTGGTGCTGGCCAATGTGCGCATGCTGGGTGCAAACCAGAAACAGCTGCTGCGCCATGTCTACCTGCCGAGCGCGACCAGCTGGGTCTTCTCCTCGCTGCATACCTCGGTTGGCCTGGCTTTCGTGGGCGCGGTGGTGGGCGAATACCTGGGCTCGGCGCGGGGCGTGGGCTACCTGATCCTGCAGGCCGAAGGCACTTTCGACATCAACACCGTGTTCGCCGGCATCGTGGTGCTGACCGCGGCGGCGCTGGTGCTCGACACGCTGGTGGGCGTCGTGGAGAAGCGATTGATGAAGTGGCAACCGCGTAGCGGGGAGACCGAGCGCTTGTAAGACTGGCATCGGCATGGCGCGGCGGCGATCGCGCGTGGCAAGGAAAACGGCCGGAGGATGGCTTTCCTCCGGCCGTTTTTATTTTGCGCGGTAATTGCGTGGCCTGCCCTGGTACCGCTTCACCTGGCAGTGTCGGTGGGGATAGGGCGCACTTGTCTGGCGTAATGTTGCTGTCTGCAAGACAATTGTTTTCACCTAGAATCGGCACCTGATTTCCATTGCCCGAGACATGCTGCCCGTTCCGGTGCCGGGGAGCCGGGGCGCCGGGACGCGGAGGCAAGCCGCGACCGCCTGCCTCCAGCGACGCGCCGCCAGTCCCCGGCACCGCACAGGACAATATCGCCCGCAGCAGGCAGCGGGGTGGGGCGAGCTTCGAGCGCGCGGCCTCGGATGCGGTGGCGTCGCCCGCGCAGCGGCTTGCCGCGGGCATTGCTGCCGCGGCACCGGGCGCGGATCTCAGCGAAGGGCAGGCGGGCGCGAATCGCACTGCGCGAGTGCGGGGCGCCGCGGGAACCTACTGCCTGCGCACGAAGGACCCTAGCCTGAAGCTCGATCCTTTCCGTCAGGAGCTTGCCGTGCCGACCAATTGCCCGCCTTAGCGGCACCGTCAAAGACAACGCGATGCGGGTCAGGTCGCGGCACTCGCAGCCGCCCCCGGCGCAAAGCGTACGCTGACCGTCAGGCCGCCCCCCGGTGTTTGCTCGAGCGTTTACCGTGGCGCCATGGGTCCGTGCAATCTCGCGCACGATCGGCAGGCCAAGGCAGCTGCCTTGCTGGGCCTGGGTGGGATTTCATGCTGCCGTTCGACCCGATGGGGTACGCGCCGAACTACTCCTGGGCGACCTCGTCCACGGCGACCGGCGATCGCAAGGACGGCCTGTTCTCGCGTGCGTCCAATGCGATCCGCTATGACGGCAATTTCGGCGGCGTGAAGCTGGGCGCCACGGTAGCGCTGGGCGAAGTGGCCGGCAGCTTCAAGAGCTTGTCCAAGTACGACCTCGGCGTGGGCTACAGCGCGGGCGGCTTTGCCGCTGCCGCCACCTGGGATCGCCAGAACGGCGCTGGCACCAGCACCACGCCGGCCGACACGACGGATTACATCCAGGGCATTCACGCCGGTGCCAGCTACGCCTTCGGCGACCTGAGGCTCTATGCCGGCTACCGCAACTACAAGCGCGCCTTTACCACCGCCGCAGCATCCCAGCGCAGCGACATGTACTGGGGCGGTGCCTCGTACGATTTCACACCGGCCTTCACGTTGTATGGTGCCGTCTACAAGCAGAACATCAAGGGCGGCAGCGACGCCGATCCGATCCTGTTCTCGGTGCGGGCCCAGTACGCGCTGTCCAAGCGCACCACGGCTTACCTGTCGGGCGACTACGCCAAGGCGCGCAACGGCCAGAACGTGAGCCTGTCGCGTGATTTCATTGGCTATGCGAACAACCAGGTGGGCGTGACCGCCGGTCTGCAGCATCGCTTCTGAACGGGGGCGGGGCGCCGCCGCCATGGTGACGTGAAGATCGACGGCGCAAAAAAAACGCCTGGCACCAAGGCGCCAGGCGTTTTTCTTTTGCACAGCGCCGAAGGCGCGCGCGGTCAGGGCACGATGACGATCTTGCCGGTGACCTTGCGTGCTTCCATGTCCTTCAGGGCCTGCGGCGCCTGCTCCAGCGGATAGCGCGCGGAGATATGCGGGCGGATCTTGCCTTCCTTCATCCATCCCAGCATCTGCGCCATATTGGCCTGGTTCGCCTTGGGTTCGCGCCGTGCGAAATCGCCCCAGAACACGCCCACCAGCGAGGCGCCCTTGAGCAGCGCCAGGTTCAGCGGGAGCCTGGGGATTTCGCCATTGGCGAAACCCACCACCAGGTAGCGGCCGCGCCAGCCGATCGAGCGGAACGCCGGCTCGGCGTAGATGCCGCCGACCGGATCGTAAATCACGTCGGGTCCGCGTCCGTCGGTCAGCGCCTTGACGCGCTCGCGCAGGTCTTCGGTGCTGTAGTTGATCAGCGCATCGGCGCCATGGTCCTTGCATACCGCGAGCTTCTCGTCGGTGGAAGCTGCCGCGATCACGCGCGCGCCGATGGCCTTGCCGATCTCGATCGCGGCCAGGCCCACGCCGCCGGCGGCACCGAGTACCAGCATGGTCTGGCCGGCCTTCAGCTCGCCGCGGTCGATCACCGCGTGGTGCGAGGTGCCGTAAGTGAGGGTGAATGCCGCGGCGGTCTCGAAGTCGATGCCCGGTGGCATCGGCACCACCGCGCTGGCGGGCGCCTTGGCCTGCGAGGCAAAAGCGCCGTTGCCGAGGTAGGCGATGACATTGTCGCCGGGTTTGACGTGCGTCACGCCTTCTCCCACCGCGTTGACCACCCCGGCCAGCTCCGAGCCGGGCGAGAAGGGCAGTTGCGGCTTGGCCTGGTATTTGTTCTGGATGATGAGGACGTCGGGGAAATTCACGCCGGCCGCCTTCACGTCGATGACCACTTCGCCCGCGCCGGGCGCCAGGTCGGGCAGGGTTTCAAGAACCAGCGAATCAGGCGGGCCCCAGGCTTTGCAAAGTACGGCTTTCATCATGTCTCCGGTGATATGTTCGATGCCCGGCAGAGTATGGCGCAAATGGGTGAACGCGGGGTCAATGCGCGTTGCGCCAGGCAGGCCCGGGCAAGTGTAGCGCAAAAATAGCACGGTCGTTCTGTTACGCGCCGGGGGGCATCTTCGGCGGCCGGTCGGCAGCACGATTTGCGGTGCGGACAGGGCGCCCGCAGCAGCCTTGTCAGGTACAATCGCGCCCATGCATATCCTCCTCGCAAACGATGACGGTTACCTGGCGCCGGGGCTTGCCGCGCTACATGCCGCGCTGGCGCCGCTGGCTCGCATCACGGTGATTGCGCCCGAGCAAAACCACAGCGGCGCGTCGAACTCGCTGACCTTGCAACGGCCGCTGTCGATCTTCGAGGCGCGCGAGGGCGTGCAGAAAGGTTTCCGTTTCGTCAACGGCACGCCGACCGATTGCGTGCATATCGCGCTGACCGGCCTGCTGGACGAGAAACCGGATCTGGTGGTGTCAGGCATCAACCAGGGCCAGAACATGGGTGAGGACGTGCTGTACTCCGGCACCGTCGCCGCGGCCATCGAGGGTTTTTTGCTGGGCATTCCCTCGATCGCCTTTTCCCAGGTGGACAAGGGCTGGACGCACCTCGACGCGGCCGCCCGCGTGGCGCGCGACATTGTCGAGCGCTATATCGCCAAACCCGCGGTAGAACCCTTCCTGCTCAACGTCAATATTCCCAGCCTGCCGTTCGAGCATCTCAAAGGCTATCGCGCCACCCGGCTGGGCAAGCGTCATCCCTCGCAGCCGGTTATCACGCAGGTAAACCCGCGTGGCGACACCAACTACTGGATCGGACCTGCCGGCGACGCACGCGATGCGAGCGAGGGCACGGATTTCCACGCCACGGGCGAAGGCTTTGTGTCGTTGACCCCTTTGCAGCTGGACCTGACACACCGCGGGCAGCTCGAGCAGATCAACCAGTGGCTCGCATAAGCCCTTGCGCGCGCAGTATCTGGCCGTCATGAGTACCGCCCCGCGTCGCCCAAAGTTTCCCCTGTCGCTGGACGCCGTGGTCGAGCGCAAGCCCGCACCGGCGCGTACCGCCGGCATGCCTGCCGTTGGCGGGGCTCGCGGCGCTGCCATGGCCGCCAAGTCGCTCGCGGCCAAGGCGCCTGCCGCGCCGACGCCGGCCGCCAGCGCCGTGCAGGCTCGCGCCAGTGCCTCCACGGCGGGCGGGGGCGGGATGGCGTCCGAGCGGGCGCGCGGCGCGTTGGCGGCGCGGTTGCGCGCAGCGGGCATTCGCGACGAGCGTGTACTCGACGCAATTGCCACCATCCCTCGCCACCTGTTCGTCGAGCCTGGGCTGGCATCGCAAGCGTATGAAGACGCGGCGCTGCCGATCGGCCACCAGCAGACCATCTCCAAGCCGTCGGTGGTGGCACGCATGATCGAACTGTTGCGCGATGGCCTCGCCGCCGACGAGCCTCTGGAGCGCGTGCTGGAGATCGGCACCGGCTGCGGCTACCAGGCGGCGGTACTGAGCCTGGTGGCGCGCGAAGTGTTTTCCATCGAGCGGATTCGTCCGCTCCACGAACAAGCCAAGGCGAACTTGCGGCCGCTGCGGGTGCCAAACCTGCGCCTGCATTATGGCGACGGCATGCTGGGCTTGCCGCAGGCGGCGCCGTTTTCGTCGATTATCCTGGCGGCGGCCGGCATGGAGGTGCCGCAGGCGTTGCTGGAGCAGCTGGCAGTCGGCGGGCGGCTGATCGCGCCTGTGGCGGTGGCGCCCCCCGCCGGCGGGCCGGGCCAGACCGTCACACAGCAGTTATTGTTGATCGAGCGGCGTAACCGGCATCGTTTTCACCGGACCGCGCTTGAAGCCGTTTTCTTTGTGCCATTAAAATCGGGCACTATCTGAGTCGAACTATGCACAATATCGTGAACACGGAACGTATCGCCCGCGCCGGGCAGCTCGCCACCGCCTCCCTGTTGCTGGCCCTGCTGGCGGCCTGCGCCTCCTCGCCGATGCCAGCGCCGGTGGTGGACCGCACCTCCGGCGCCGGTGTCGCTGGCGTCGTCCCGCTGGAGCCTGCGCCGCCTGGATACTATCGCGTCAAGCGAGGCGATACGCTTTATCGAATCGCGCTCGAGAACGGCCAGTCCTACCGCGATGTCGCGGCCTGGAATTCGCTCGCGAATGCGAATCAGATTGAGGTGGGTCAATTGTTGCGGGTGGTGCCGCCGGGCGCCGACGTCAACGCGGGCACTGGCGTGGCCACCGTGCCGGTGGCGCCCGGCAGCGTGCAGGCGCAGCCGATCGACCAGGCTCGTCCGGTTCCCACCCCGATTCCGTCGACTGCCGCCGCTGGCGGGGCTTCCGCGCCCTCGGCGCCCGCGTCCGCCGCCGCCGCTGAAGGCACAATCAAGCTGGCATGGCCGGTCACCGGCCAGTTGATCGGACGATTCGACGAAAAAGGCAACAAGGGCATCGATATTGCCGGCAAGAAGGGCGATGCGGTGCAGGCTGCCGACGATGGCCGCGTGATTCACGTTGGCCCCTTGCGCGGCTACGGGAATCTTGTCATCATCAAACACAACGATACATATCTCACTGCTTACGGCCACAACGACAAGGTGCTGGTGACGGAGCAGGCAACGGTCCGCAAGGGACAAAAGATTGCAGAGATGGGCAACAGTGACACCGATCGTGTGAAACTGCATTTCGAGGTACGCAAGAACGGGAAACCAGTCGATCCGATGCGGTATCTGCCGCCACAGTGAGGGTTCATGCCACGCCAGAAAACTGTCTCTACCGGAAGCACCAGCCGGACCCGGCGTTCCAAGCAGCCGGAGTTGCAGCAGTCCGCTGGCGTGGCGCGAGCCGACGCCGATTCCGAAGCCTATGAACAGGACCCGGCCGCCGACATGGTTCCACTGACCGATGAGCCCATCACCACGGGTACGGCGGTAGGATTGCGCGAGGCCGACCTGATGGTCGAGGAAGTCGAACGGCAGGCCCGCGACGAGGACGAGGAAGACTCCGAGGACGAAGAGGAAACCGAGAACGGTACAGAGGCCGCCGCGCCCGACCATGACGATTTTCGCACCGTGCTGCATACCGAACTGGCAGCCGATACCGTCCAGCATTACCTGAACCGTATCAGCATCAAGCCGCTGCTGTCGGCCCCCGAGGAACTGCATTTTTCCACGCTGGCCAAGGGTGGCGACTTTTCGGCGCGCCAGGTCATGATCGAGCGCAACCTGCGGCTGGTGGTCAGCATTGCCAAGGGCTATCTCAATCGCGGCGTGCCGCTGCTGGACCTGATCGAGGAAGGCAATCTCGGCCTGATGCACGCGATCGAGAAATTCGATCCCTCGCGTGGATTCCGTTTCTCGACCTACGCCACCTGGTGGATCCGCCAGAGCATCGAGCGCGCCATCATGAACCAGGCGCGTACCGTACGCCTGCCGGTCCATGTCATCCGCGAGCTCAACCAGGTGCTGCGTGCCAAGCGTCATCTGGAAAAAGGCGGCACCGACGGCCGCGACGCCAGCCTGGAAGATATCGCCCATCTGCTTGGCAAGACGCCCGACGAAGTGCAGGACGTGCTCGCGCTCAACGAGCACACCACCTCGCTCGACACGCCTTTCGATCTCGATCCGGGCTCCAGCTTGCTCGATTTCCTCTCGGACGAGCACAACGCCGCGCCCGACCAGGAGGTCGCGCACCGGGAACTGGAAAACCTGATGAAACAGTGGCTGGCGCGCCTGTCGGAAAAACACCGCTACGTGGTGGAGCGCCGCTTCGGCCTTAATCATATCGAGCCGGCCACGCTGGAAGAACTTGCCGAGGAAATGGGACTGACACGCGAACGCGTGCGCCAGATCC
This sequence comes from Cupriavidus sp. F041, assembly GCF_057814235.1. NCBI lineage: Bacteria > Pseudomonadati > Pseudomonadota > Betaproteobacteria > Burkholderiales > Burkholderiaceae > Cupriavidus > Cupriavidus sp. F041. The sequence goes on along the minus strand of NZ_JBVASY010000002.1, from coordinate 2,580,969 downwards.
AGCAAGAGGCGCTGGTCAAGCTCAAACGCCATTTTGCATCGCAAGGCGTGCGCAAGGACGCTGTTCTATGACACCTGTGCTGGTTTTCGACATCGAGACGATTCCCGATGTCGATGGATTGCGTCGTCTGCACGACCATCCCGATTCCATGAGCGACGCCGAAGTCGCCGAACATGCCTTCGCGGCCCGCCGCGAGAAAAACGGCAGCGATTTCCTGCCGCACTACCTGCAGCGCATCGCTGCCATTTCCTGCGTGTTGCGCCGGAACCAGCGGGACGGCAGCCCGGTCTTCCATGTGGGCTCGCTGGGCACGCTGGAAGACGGCGAGGCAGTGCTGATCCAGAAGTTCTACGACCTGGTTGCGCGCTATTCGCCACAGATGGTGTCGTGGAACGGCGGCGGCTTCGACCTGCCCGTGCTGCACTACCGCGGGCTGGTCCACGGCATCGTGGCGCAGCGCTACTGGGAAATGGGCGAGGGCAGCGAGTCCGACAGCCGCGATTTCAAGTGGAATAACTACATCAGCCGCTACCACATGCGGCACCTCGACCTGATGGATCTGCTGGCGATGTACCAGCCGCGCGCCAGCGCACCGCTGGACGACCTGGCCAAGTTGTGCGGCTTTCCCGGAAAGATGGGCATGGATGGCAGCAAGGTCTGGCAGGCCTTTCAGGATGGCCAGTTGGGCGCGATCCGCGACTACTGCGAGACTGATGTCGTCAATACCTATCTGATGTATTGCCGCTTCCAGTTGATGCGCGGCGGCCTGACGCCCAGGCAGTTCGATACCGAGATCGAATTCGTGCAGGAATCGCTTGCCGAGTTGCCCGGTTCGCAGTGGATCGAATACCTCCAGTCCTTCCGCATCAAGCCGGTGCACGCTGGCGGCGATGACGACGAAGAACCGGAGATCTGACAGCGCCTCGCCTCCCTTTTATTCGTCCGCCAGGGACAGATAGATCGGCTGGTGGTCCGAGGCCTGCGTTTCGCTGTCCACCTCGCAGCACAGCACGTGCGACAGCAGGTCTTCCGTGAGGAAGACAAAGTCGCATGCGAATGGTGCTTCCGGCCACTGATCCTTGTCGTGCAACGCGCAGGTGGGCGCGTGGGGCTTGCCGGGATTGGCGTGCATCCAGGCGTCATGCCAACCGATGATGCCGGTCTCGTGAGAGCCATCGTACGGTGCCAGCATGCGCAGATACGCAATGTCGTCCGGGACGCTGTTGAAGTCGCCGCACAATACGGCGGAAGCGGGGCGCGGCTCGGGCGTGAACGGGCCGGGGCCGGTTTCAGCCAGGCCGGGCTGGCTGGCGTGCTCGCACGCTTCGCGGTGCCATGCGCGCAGCGCGTCGGTCTGGGCTGCGCGCTGGTGCGTCGAGTAGTACTCGAGATGGGTGCAGATCACGCGCAAGCGTCGATCGCCTGCCAGCACCGTAGCTTCCAGCGCGACGCGTGGCATCGATGGTACGGTTGGATCGGCAGGCCAGGGCAGGGCGTGGTGGAACACTTCGCACAGGGGCAGGCGGGTGGCGATGAGGTTGCCGAACTGGCGCGGCGAACCATCCGCGGAGAAGCGGTCCACCCCCGGCGCGTACAGAATCCGGTAGCCGGGGAGCAGTGCCGCCAGTTCAGCCACCTGGTCTGGGCCAGGTCCGCCGCCGAGGTCGCCATAGCCCCGTGTCACTTCCTGCAGGCAGAGCACATCGGCATCTGCGATCGCGCGCAGAGTCCTGACCGTGCGACCCAGGTCCACGCGCCCGTCGGCGCCACGACCCCACTGGATATTCCAGGAAATCAGTTCCATGTCGCCTCCCTGCTCGAATTCCGTTGCGCGCGGTGCCGGTGTTCGGTGCCGGCGGTGCCACGCGCACGCTGCATCCATGTTGCGCCTATCTTGCGCGCTTGTCCCATTGTTGTTACGTCGAAGCCGCCGCGCGGCCGCTCGAGGCAGCGTCTGGACTACAATCGCGCTTTTACAAAACAATACGTCAGGTCCCCCAGGTGTCCCAAGCCGTGACTCGTCCGCAAGCCCAATCGGCGCCAGAAGGTGGCGCTTCCGCCTCCCCGGCGGCTCCCGTTTCCGCTCAGCCCGCGCCCGCGGCGCAGCCCGTCGTACAGATCCACAGCCTCGATATGGAGGCGCGCGGCGTTGGCCGGCTGGTCAATGAAGACGGCACTCCCGGCAAGGTGATTTTCGTCGAAGGCGCGCTGCCGGGCGAAACCGTCAGCTACCGCAGCTTCAAGCGCAAGGCAAGTTACGAACAGGCGAATCTGGTCGAGATCAAGAAGTCTTCGTCGATGCGCGTGGAACCGGGCTGCCAGTACTTTGGTATCTGTGGCGGTTGTTCAATGCAGCACCTGGATGCACGCGCGCAGGTGGCCATCAAGCAACGCGTCCTGGAGGATGATCTCTGGCATCTGTCGAAACTGCGCCCGGACGTGGTATTCCGCCCGATTGCAGGGCCTGACTGGGGCTATCGCTACCGGGCCCGTCTGACCGTGCGGTATGTGGCCAAAAAAGGCACGGCACTGGTCGGCTTCCATGAAAGGAAGAGCAGCTATGTGGCAGATATGACGCGCTGCGAAGTGCTGCCGCCGCACGTTTCGGCCCTGCTGGTGCCCCTGCGTGAACTGATCACGGGACTGTCGATCCGTGACCGCATGCCGCAGGTCGAACTGGCTGTGGGCCAGGACCTGACAGTGCTGGTGCTGCGCATCCTGGAGCCGCTTACCGAGGCTGACGAGGCGTTGCTGCGCGGCTTCGCGGACCGGCACGGCGTGCAGTTCTGGCTGCAGCCCAAGGGGCCGGACACGGTGGTGCCGTTCTACCCGCTTGACCGCGAACTGGCCTATACGCTACCGGAATTCAATATCCGGATGCCGTTCAAGCCGACTGATTTTACCCAGGTCAACCATCAGATCAACCGCGCGTTGATTGGCCGGGCGTTGCGCTTGCTGGACGCCCAGCCGGATGACCGGCTGCTCGACCTGTTCTGCGGCATTGGTAACTTCACGCTGCCGCTGGCGACGCGCGGCCGCTCGGTGATGGGCATTGAGGGCAGCGAGGTCCTGACCAGGCGGGCGCTTGCCAATGCGGCTGTCAACGGGCTGGACCACAAGACCGAGTTTGCTTGCCGCAACCTGTTCGAGGTGGGCGCCGAGGACATCGCCGCGCTCGGCCGCTTCGACCGCTGGCTGATCGATCCGCCGCGCGAAGGCGCGCTGGCGGTAAGCAGGGCGCTGGGCGAACTGGCCCAGGCTGGCAGCGATGTGCTGCCCAAGCGCATTGTATATGTGTCCTGCAACCCGGCCACGCTGGCGCGGGACGCCGGCTTGCTGGTGCACGAGGCCGGCTACCGCCTGTCGGGCGCGGGGGTGGTCAATATGTTCCCGCACACCTCGCACGTCGAGTCGATCGCGGTGTTCGATCGGGGCTGATGGCCGGCGCGGGCGGCCGGACGATGCAAAAGAAAAATGCCAGCGCCCAGGCGCTGGCATTTTTTGTTCCGGAGCAGGGCGGCGCGAGGCCGCCCGCCTCAGTCGCGGTTGCCGCCGAAAATGCCGAGCAGTGCCAGCAAGTTGGCGAAGACGTTGTACACGTCCAGATAAATTGCCAGCGTTGCCGTGATGTAGTTGGTCTCGCCGCCGTTCAGCACGCGCTGCACGTCGAAAAGGATATAGGCCGAGAAGATGCCGATGGCGATCACCGAAACCGTGATCATCAGGGACGGCAACTGCAGCCAGATATTGGCGACGCTGGCCAGGATCAGCAGAATCACCCCGACGAACAGGAATTTGCTCAGCCCGGAGAAGTCGCGCTTGCTGACGGTGGCGACGGTGGCCATGGCGCCGAATACCGCCGCTGTGCCGCCGAAGGCATACATGATCAGTGCCGGACCGTTCGAGAACTGCAGCACCGACCCGATCAGGCGCGACAGCATCAGGCCCATGAAGAAGGTAAAGGCCAGCAGCAGGACCACGCCCATGCTGCTGTTCTTGGTCTTCTCGATGGCGTAGAAGAAGCCGAACGCGATGCCCAGGAACAGGATCAGCGACAGGCCGGGGCTGCCTTTCATCAGGCTGAAGCCGGTTGTGACGCCGATCCAGGCACCGAGTACGGTGGGGATCATCGAAATGGCGAGCAACCAGTAAGTGTTGCGCATGACCCGATTGCGCACCACAACGTCGCTCGTTGCGGTGCCGCTGCCGAAACTGTATGTGTTCAGCTTGTTATCCATGGTGACTCCTGTCTCAAAACGGCGAGGCGCCGGGGTAACCCAGCGGGCACAACGCAAATGTGGCATCGCGGAGGGGGAATTGCAAGGGGCGGGGAACTCATTCGCCACTTTTACGCAGAATCCGCGCTGCCAGTGACCATTCGATCGCCATGCGCCTTGTGCGTTCCCTGCCCGCGCCCTCTTTAATGTGATCTTTGTGTTGCTTTGCGGCGTAGGCTCCATCAGTCCCGGCATTCGGTGACGGGCGACTATGGGCATTCTCGAAACCATAACTGTCTCGTGCTAGAATTGCACGTTTAATCCAGTTGTAACCCCTTCATTTTTCGGAGTTTTTATGGCGATCGAACGCACCCTGTCGATTATCAAGCCGGATGCCGTGGCAAAGAATGTCATTGGCCAGATTTACGCGCGTTTCGAGGCCGCCGGCCTGAAGGTCGTGGCTGCCAAGATGGTTCACCTGTCGCGCGGCGAAGCCGAGCAGTTCTACGCAGTGCACGCAGCCCGCCCGTTCTTCAAGGACCTGGTGGACTTCATGGTTTCCGGCCCGGTGATGATCCAGGCCCTGGAAGGCGAAAGCGCCATCCTGAAGAACCGCGACCTGATGGGCGCGACCGACCCGAAGAAGGCTGAAGCCGGTACCATCCGCGCCGATTTCGCCGACAGCATCGACGCCAACGCCGTGCACGGCTCGGACGCAGCGGAAACCGCTGCCGTCGAGATTGCTTTCTTCTTCCCCGGCATGAACGTTTACAGCCGCTGATTGTCTGGCATATTGCCCAAGACTAGACTGATATTGAAGTCGATACTGCCGTCATGAACACTCTCGTCAACCTGCTCGATCTGGATGCGGACGCGCTCACCGCTTATTGCGGGGAGCTCGGCGAGAAGCCGTTTCGTGCGCGGCAGTTGCAGCGCTGGATTCACCAGTTCGGCGCCAGCCGTTTCGATGCCATGTCGGATCTCGCCAAGTCGCTGCGCGAAAAGCTCGCCACGCGGGCCGAGATCCGCTCGCCCGCCGTTATCACCGACAACCTGTCGGCCGACGGCACGCGCAAGTGGCTGCTCGACGTTGGCGCCGGCGATGCGGTGGAGACGGTGTACATCCCTGAGGAGACGCGCGGCACGCTGTGCGTGTCTTCCCAGGCGGGGTGCGCCGTCAATTGCCGCTTTTGTTCCACCGGCAAGCAGGGCTTCTCGCGCAACCTGTCCACTGGCGAGATCATCGGCCAGCTATGGATGGCCGAGTTCGCCATGCGTGCCCAGCTGGGCCGTGGCCCCAAGGACGACCGCGTCATCTCCAATGTGGTGATGATGGGCATGGGCGAGCCGCTGCTCAACTACGATCAGGTGGTGCCGGCCATGCGCCTCATGCTGGACGACAACGCCTATGGGCTGTCGCGCCGGCGCGTGACGCTGTCCACTTCCGGCGTGGTGCCGATGATGGACCGCCTGGCCAAGGATTTGCCCGTGGCGCTGGCAGTTTCGCTGCACGCGTCCAACGACCCGTTGCGCGACATGCTGGTGCCGCTCAACAAGAAGTATCCGCTGGCCGAACTGATGGCGGCTTGCCGTCGCTATCTCGAATTCGCCCCGCGCGATTTCATCACTTTCGAATATTGCATGCTGGATGGCGTCAACGACGGTGTCGAGCATGCCCGGGAACTGTTGAAGCTGGTGGCCGACGTGCCATGCAAATTCAACCTGATCCCGTTCAACCCCTTCCCGGAGTCGGGCCTCAAGCGCTCGAACAACGAGCAGATCCGTCGCTTCGCCCAGGTCTTGATGGACGCCGGCATCGTCACCACCATCCGCAAGACCCGCGGCGACGATATCGATGCCGCCTGCGGCCAGCTGGCTGGCGAGGTCAAGGACCGCACCCGCCTGGCGCAGCGCGGCAAGTTCGGCAAGATCACGCCGATCGTGGCTGCTCCCAGCCAGCCGCAAGAGGCACGCCCTGCATGACGCGTCTGATAGTCGCGGTCCTGATGGGACTGGTGCTGCTGTCTGCCTGCCAGCTGCCGCCGCCGGCCAAGCCGGAACTGCAGACGGCATCCGACCAGACCGATATTAGCCGGCGCGCCACGATCCGCCTCCAGCTGGCAACCAGCTACCTGGAGGCCGGCCAGTACGGCGTTGCATTGGACGAAGCGAAGCAGGCCATCGCGATCGATCCGACCCTGGTCGATGCGTACCATATCCGCGCGCTGGTCTATATGAATATGAACGAGCGCGTGCTGGCCGAGGAGAGCTTTCGCACCGCGCTGTCGATGCGCGCCGACGATGGCGACATACTGAACAACTATGGCTGGTTCCTGTGCATGAACGGGCGCTATGCCGAAGGCGTGCCCTACCTGGAACGCGCGGTGTCCGCTCCGTCGGCGAGCGGGCCGGGCAAGGCCCTGACCAGCCTCGGCACCTGCCAGTTGCGCAATGGCAAGGACGAGGCGGCCGAGAAGAGCCTGTTTGGCGCGCTGCGATTCGATCGCGGCAACCCGGTGGCGAACAGCAACCTGGCGCTGCTGTATTACCAGCGCGGGGACTACCAGCGAGCCCAGCAGTATGTCGGGCGCGTCAACAGCAGCAATTTCGTCAGCGCGCAATCCCTCTGGCTGGGTGCGCGCATTGCCCGCCGTCAGGGCGACGTCGCGGCGCAGAATGCCCTGGTGGCACAGTTGCGCAGCCGTTTCCCCGATTCGCGTGAGTTGACCGCATACGAACAAGGAGCATGGGATGAGTGAGCACGAGCGCGCCGAGGGCCAGACTGCAGCGACGGGACACGTGGGCGGCACCGCCGCCGACGCCGGGCGCGAGGCGGTGGCGCGCGAGATCGGTGATCGCCTGGCGCAAGCGCGCCAGCATCAGCGTTTCTCGCTGGAAGATGTCAGTGCGCGGCTGAAGGTCGCCGCGCACAAGCTGGCGGCGATTGAGCAGGGCGACGTCGCGGCGTTGCCCGACGTGACCTTTGCCAAAGGCGTGATGCGCGCCTATGCGCGAATGCTCCAGGTCGACATCGATGCCCTGCTGGCGCGCTTTCACGCGCAGGCCGTGCCGGTGGTGGAAATCGGCATGCGCCGCGAAGGCGGCCTGAACGAAAGCTTCGACGACCGCAACCGCTTTGGCTCGGGTGGCTCCGGTGGCCGCTGGATCTGGCTGGCCCTGGTCGTCGCCGTGATTGGCGGCGGCGTGTTTTTCGGCCTGGACCATTTCAAGCAATGGATGGAAACGCGAAAGGAAAACCTCACGGCGCCCCCGGCAGCGGAAACCACGGTGCAAGGCAGCGAGCCAGGTACCGTGACGGCCGCGCTGCCGCCGGTGATGGCTGCGTCCGACGCCCCCGCGCCTTCCGAGGCGCTGCCGGCCAGTGGCCCCGCCGTGGTGGCGCCGGCGGCCCCGGCCTCCGCCGGGATTGCTGGTTCGGCACCAGCGCCTGCGATGCCAGCGGCGCCAGCGCCAGCAGCGTCCGCCGCAACCGCGGTATCAACTGCGGCGGCCGGTACCGGCGAGTTGCGGATCCGTTTTACTTCCGACACCTGGTATGAGATCCGCGACCGCGGCGGCAAGGTTGTACTCGGCGGCACCGCGCGTGCCGGCCAGGATCTGAGCGGCGGTGGTACGCCGCCTTATAAAATCGTGATCGGCAATGTCAAGGGCGTCGAGTCGCTGACCCGCAACGGCACGCCGGTCGACCTGCAGTCCGCGAACCGCAACAACGTGGCGCGCCTGACGCTACCCTGAACGTCGTTTCTCCAGCCATGCGTATCTCCGCATTGCAAGGTGGTAATGCTATGAATCAACAGGCTTGTATGCCGGTCCTGCCCGGCCCGTTGCCCCGCCGCAAGACGCGCCAGGCGCGCGTGGTGTGGGGCGACAACGTGGTCACCATCGGTGGCGACGCGCCCGTGCGCGTGCAGTCGATGACGAATACCGACACGGTGGATGCCATCGGCACCGCGATCCAGGTCAAGGAACTGGCGCGTGCCGGTTCCGAGATTGTGCGCATCACGGTCAATACGCCGGAAGCCGCGGCGGCGGTGCCCGCCCTGCGCGAGCAGTTGGACCGCATGGGCGTGAATGTGCCGCTGGTGGGCGACTTCCACTACAACGGCCATAAGCTGCTGCAGGATTTCCCCGACTGCGCCCAGGCGCTGTCGAAGTACCGCATCAACCCCGGCAACGTAGGGCAGGGCGCGAAACGTGACACGCAATTCGCGCAGATGATCGAGATGGCCTGCCGCTATGACAAGCCGGTGCGCATCGGCGTCAACTGGGGCAGCCTGGACCAGTCGCTGCTGGCGCGCGTCATGGACGAGAACGCGCGGCGCGCCGAGCCGTGGCCGGCCCAGAACGTGATGGTCGAGGCGCTGATCACCTCCGCCATTGAGTCGGCGAAGAAGGCCGAGGAAATTGGCCTGCCCGGCAACCAGATTATCCTGTCGTGCAAGGTCTCGCAGGTGCAGGAGCTGATCGCGGTGTACCGCGAGCTGACCAAGCGGTGCGACTACGCCTTGCACCTCGGGCTGACCGAGGCGGGCATGGGCAGCAAGGGCATCGTGGCCTCCACCGCCGCACTCTCGGTGCTGCTGCAGGAAGGCATCGGCGACACCATCCGCATCTCGCTGACACCGGAACCCGGCGCTGCGCGCGAGAAGGAAGTCTATGTGGGGCAGGAGATCCTGCAGACCATGGGACTGCGCAACTTCACCCCGATGGTGATTGCCTGCCCCGGCTGCGGCCGCACCACCAGCACTACTTTCCAGGAACTGGCGTCCAGTATCCAGAGCTACCTGCGTGAGCAGATGCCCACCTGGAAGACCGCCTACCCAGGCGTGGAGGAAATGGATGTGGCCGTGATGGGCTGCATCGTGAACGGGCCGGGCGAAAGCAAGCATGCCAATATCGGCATCTCGCTGCCGGGCTCGGGCGAATCGCCGGCGGCGCCGGTGTTCGTCGACGGCGTCAAGGTCAAGACGCTGCGCGGCGACAGGATTGCCGAGGAATTCCAGGCGATCGTCGATGACTATGTGCGCACCCGATACGGCAAGGATGCCGGGCGCGCAGGTAATGAGGCGGCAGCCTGAGCCATCAAGGCCAGGCGCTGCAGGGAAAGACAACAGAAGATGAATCAACCCGTGAATCCGGCGGTCGCCAGCGACGGCGTCAAGGCCGACAGCAAGATCAAGTTGCCCAAGGCACTGCAGGGCGTCAAGGGCATGAACGACATGCTGCCCGCGGACGCGCCGCTGTGGGAGCATTTCGAGAGCGCCGCGCGCGCCATGCTGCGCGCCTATGGCTACCAGCAGATCCGCACGCCCATCGTCGAGCACACGCAGTTGTTCGTGCGCGGCATCGGCGAAGTTACCGACATCGTCGAGAAGGAAATGTATTCCTTCACCGACGCGCTCAACGGCGAGCAACTGACGATGCGCCCCGAGGGCACGGCGGCCGCGGTGCGTGCCACCATCGAGCACAACCTGCTGTACGACGGCCCCAAGCGCCTGTGGTACACCGGCCCGATGTTCCGCCACGAGCGTCCCCAGCGCGGGCGCTATCGCCAGTTCCACCAGCTTGGTGCGGAGGCACTCGGTTTCGCCGGTCCCGACGTGGATGCCGAGATCATCATGATGTGCCAGCGCCTGTGGGACGACCTCGGGCTGGTCGGGGTGCGGCTGGAGCTCAATTCGCTGGGCCAGGCGCACGAGCGCGCCGCGCATCGCGAAGAACTGATCAAGTACCTGGAAGACTTCCAGGACATTCTTGACGAAGACAGCAAGCGCCGCCTGTACACCAACCCGTTGCGCGTGCTGGATACCAAGAATCCCGCGCTGCAGGAAATGGCAAGCAACGCGCCCAAGCTGATCGACTTCCTGGGCGAGGAGTCGCTTGCCCACTTTGAAGGCGTGCAGCGCCTGCTCAAGGCCAACAACATCCCGTTCAAGATCAACCCGCGCCTGGTGCGAGGGCTGGATTACTACAACCTGACGGTGTTCGAGTGGATCACCGACAAGCTCGGCGCGCAGGGCACCATTGCCGGCGGCGGCCGCTACGATCCGCTGATCGCGCAGATGGGCGGCAAGCCGGCGCCCGCTTGCGGCTGGGCGATGGGCATCGAGCGCATCATCGAGCTGCTGCGCGAGGAGAAACTCGCGCCGCAGGCGGAAGGGTGCGATGTGTACCTCGTCCACCAGGGCGAAGCGGCGGGCCTGCAGGCCATGATCGTCGCCGAGCGGCTGCGCGATGCCGGGCTCGACGTGCTGCTGCACGCCACGCCGGACGGCAAGAGCGGCAGCTTCAAGTCGCAGATGAAGCGCGCGGACGGTAACGGCGCTGGCTATGCCGTTATCATTGGCGACGACGAAGTGGCGGCGGGTACGGTCCAGGTCAAGGATCTGCGGCAGGGCGCGCAGGCCGAAGGCGGTGGCGCGCAGGTGACGGTACCGGCTGAAGAACTGGTCGCCCACATCATCGACGCGATGGTCGGCGCCAGCGAATAAGAAAACCAGGCAGCGGAACCGGGGGCCGCGCGGCGCGGTCCCTTATAACAAACACACGCGGGTGGATCCCTCGACATGGCTTACGATCTAGAAGAACAGGAACAGCTTGAAAGCCTCAAGGCCTGGTGGCGCCAGTACGGCAATACCGTGACCTGGGCCCTGATCGCCGGCTTGCTGGCCTTCGCTGCCTGGAGCGGCTGGAACTACTGGCAACGCAAGCAGGCCGGCGAAGCCGCGCTGCTGTACGAGCAGGTCGTCAAGGCCGCCGAGAGCCGCGACGTGGAGCGGATCAAGCGCGCCGCCGGCGACCTCGAGCAGAAATTCGGCAAGACCGCCTATGGCCCCATGACCGCGCTGGTGTCGGCCAAGGTGCTGTACGATGCAGGCGACCTGGCCGGCGCGAAGACCCAGCTGCAGTGGGCGATCGACCACGGTGAAGGCGAATATGCCCACCTCGCGCGCGTGCGCCTGGCTGGCGTGCTGCTCGACGAGAAGGCTTACGACCAGGGCCTGGCGCTGCTGAAGGACGAGCCGCCGGCACCGTTCGTGGCACTGTATGCCGACCGCCGCGGCGATCTGCTGGCAGCCCAGGACAAGCGCTCGGAAGCACGGTCGGCCTATCAGAAGGCGCTCGACAAGCTGAGCGCCAACGATGCGGCCATGCGCCAGATCATCCAGTTCAAGCTCGACGCGCTGGGCACCGCCTGAAGGCGGTAGATCCGGCTAGCCCACAGGCCCGCGGGCGCTCGCATTTGCGCAGGCCCGCACCCTTGCGCTTCAACCCAATTCAGGATCGGAACCTCATGAAGTCATTGTTTTCCGGCACGGCCCAGAACCAGCAACACGGCAATTTCGTCCGCGCCCTGGTGGTGGCCACCGCTTGTGCGGCCAGCGTCGCCAGCCTTGGCGGCTGCTCGCTGTTCAGCAAGAGTGACAAGCGTACGCCGGTCGAACTCAAGCCGATCACCCAGACGCTGTCGGTGCGCCAGGCCTGGAAAGCCAGCGTCGGCAAGGGCGGCCCGTACACGCTGCAGCCCGCCGTCGCCGGCGGCACCGTCTATGCGTCTTCCAACGGCGGCAAGGTGGTGGCGCTCGACGGCGCCACCGGCCGTACCCTGTGGGAGGCCAAGACCGACATCGACCTGACCTCCGGGCCGGGTAGCGACGGCTCCGTCACGGCGGTGGCGGGAGAGAAGGGCGCAGTGATCGCCTTCGACGGCAGCGGCAAGCAGCTCTGGAAGAAGCAGGTCAATGGCGAGGTCCTCTCCGCGCCGCTGGTCGGCAACGGCCTGGTGGTGGTGCGTACGACCGATACCCGCGTGCTGGGCCTGGACGCGCAGACCGGCGAGCGCCGCTGGATCTACCAGCGCTCGCAGACCGCGCTCAACCTGCGTGCGTCGATGGGCATGGTGTTTGCCGGCGACGGCATTGTGATGGGCTTCCCCGGCGGCAAGCTGGGCGTGCTGGCCCCCGGCAACGGCGTGCTGCGCTGGGAGAGCACGGTTTCCTATCCGAAGGGCGTGTCCGAAATCGAACGGCTCAACGACGTGACGGGCCAGCCCATGGTCAATGGCCGCCAGGTTTGCGCCACCACGTTCCAGGGACGGATCGCCTGCCTGGAACTGGCCAATGGCCAGCCGCAATGGGGCAAGGATTTCTCGTCTCCGACCGGCCCCGCGCAGGATGACGCCTCGCTGTACGCCAGCGACGAGCGCTCGGTGGTCCATGCCTTCGACCGTCAGAACGGTACCGAACGCTGGAAGAACGATCAACTGCTCTACCGACGCCTCGGCACGCCGCTGGCGGTGGGGCGTTCGGTGGTGGCGGGCGATTACGAGGGCTATGTACACTTCATTTCGCGTGAGGACGGCCAGTTCGTGGCACGCCTGAAGACCGATGGCAGCGAGATTACCGCTGCGCCGGTTGTGGCGGGCACGTCCCTGGTGGTGCAGACGCGCGATGGCAACCTCTACGGCTTCGTGCCGGACTGAGGCTGTCAATATTCATGGCGACTGCCCATGCACCTGTCGGCATGGGCGGCGCCAATCCGGTAGCACGGCCCTCCTGGCCGTGCAGGTGAACGAGGTCGGGTTGCAAAGCTAACCCGGCCGCCCGACAGGAAAAGTGGCCAGGCGCGCGACGCCCGGCCGTCGGACCCATATCACTCCGGAGTTCCTGGGGGGCGGCATCTGCCGGCCCCCATTTCCGTTTATTGCATGAAACCAGTTATCGCTCTGGTCGGCCGCCCCAATGTGGGCAAGTCGACGCTATTCAACCGCATGACCCGTTCGCGCGACGCACTTGTCGCCGATTTGCCGGGGCTCACGCGCGACCGCCACTATGGCGAAGGCCGTATCGGTGAACGCCCGTTCATCGCGATCGACACCGGTGGCTTCGAGCCGGTGGCCAAGGACGGCATCGTAGCCGAGATGGCCAAGCAGACCCGCCAGGCCGTGGTCGAGGCCGATGTGGTGATCTTTCTTGTCGACGGCCGCCTCGGGCTGGCGCCCCAGGACCGGGTAATCGCCGATTACCTGCGCAAGACCGGGCGCCGTGTCATGCTGGCCGTGAACAAGGCCGAAGGCATGAAGTACACCACCGTGGTGTCCGAGTTCTATGAGCTGGGCATGGGAGATCCCTATGCCATCTCGTCGACCCACGGCGACGGCGTGCGAGAACTCGTCGACGAGGCGCTCGAGTTGGCGGTGAAGGAGCGGCCCGAACTCGCCGAGGAAGACGACGGCGCCCAGCGTGGCGTGAAGATCGCCATCGTGGGCCGCCCCAACGTGGGCAAGTCCACGCTGGTCAATACGCTGATTGGCGAAGAGCGCGTGATCGCGTTCGACATGCCTGGCACCACGCGGGACGCCATTTACGTGGAGTTCGAGCGAGGCGGCAAGCCCTACACGCTGATCGATACCGCCGGCCTGCGCAAGCGCGGCAAGGTGTTCGAGGCGATCGAGAAGTTCTCGGTGGTCAAGACGCTGCAGTCGATCGCCGATGCGAACGTGGTGGTGCTGTTGCTCGACGCGCAGCAGGATGTGTCGGAGCAGGACGCCCATATCGCCGGCTTCATCGTGGAATCCGGCCGTGCGCTTGTGGTCGGGGTCAATAAGTGGGATGGCCTCGACGGGCACTCCCGCGACCGCATCAAGCACGATCTGGAGCGCAAGCTGCAGTTCCTCGACTTCGCCAACTTCCACTTTGTGTCGGCGAAGGAGCGCACCGGCATCAGCGCGCTGCTGCGCTCGGTGGACGACGCGTATGCGGCGGCGATGGTCAAGCTGCCCACGCCGCAACTCACGCGGATCCTGCAGGAAGCGGTCGAATTCCAGCAGCCGCGGCGCGTCGGTGCAACCCGGCCCAAGCTGCGCTACGCGCACCAGGGCGGCTCCAACCCGCCCATCATCATCGTGCACGGCAATTCGCTTTCCGGCATTGCGGACACCTATCGGCGTTATCTGGAAAACCGATTCCGCTCGGCTTTCAAACTGAAGGGCACGCCGCTTCGCATCGAATTTCGTACGAACAAAAACCCATATGCGGACTCGAAGGATTGAGTCAGGCAGCGGGAGCCCAGGCGGCCAACTTTCGTTTGCGTTCGTTTGGAACTGAGGCTAAATTCACGGTAGCAGGGGGTTCCCTGCGAGGCGATGCTAGCTTGGTACCGTTTTGATCTTTTTTTGGCGCGGTTTTGCGCCGTTTGACTTGAATCGGGGATTATCGTCCCCATTGTCTATCACTAAATCTATAAATTTGGAGTGTGCCATGAGCAACAAAGGGCAATTGCTACAAGACCCGTTCCTGAACGCGCTGCGCAAAGAGCACGTACCGGTTTCAATCTACCTCGTCAATGGCATCAAGCTGCAAGGCAATATCGAGTCGTTCGACCAGTACGTCGTCCTGTTGCGCAACACCGTGACGCAGATGGTCTACAAGCATGCGATTTCCACCGTCGTACCGGCCCGCGCAGTGAATTTCCGCGTGGATGAAACGGCGGAAGGTTGATCTTTCGCGGAGTGTTCCGCAGTCTTTTTCGGCAGGCCGGTCGCATCACGACAAGGCTGCCAGTTGCCGGTGTCGCGCCGGGGCCGGATGCGCTGGCGCGACACCAAACGACGTCCGGCCATCCTGGCCGCACAACGGCCATGAGCAGGGACATGCTTCACCCTGGTGCATGCCGCCGCGGATAGCGTCCCGCTTCGAGTGTCTTCCCGGGCCACGGCGCTTGCCTCACGGCACCCGCCACTGCCTCCCAGCCGGTTCCAACCCGTTTTCCTTTCTCGCATTTCGCGATCCTCCCGTTTGCAATCCAGAGCCACCTCCAATTCCGAGACCTCCCGCGCCATCCTCGTCGGTGTCGATTTCGGCAAGCATGATTTCCAGGAAAGCCTGAGCGAGTTGGCGTTGCTGACGTCGACCGCCGGCTCCACCCCGGTACATACGCTGACCGGGCGCCGGTCGCGCCCGGATCCGGCGTTGTTCATCGGCTCAGGCAAGGCGGAGGAACTGAAGGAAGCCGCCGATGCGCTCGACGCCGACGTGGTGGTGTTCAATCACACGCTCAGCCCGGCGCAGCAGCGCAATCTGGAGCGTTTCCTGCAACGCCACGTGATCGACCGTACGGGCCTGATCCTGGATATCTTCGGGCAGCGGGCACAGAGCCACGTCGGTAAGGTGCAGGTCGAACTCGCCCAGGTCCAGTACCAGGCTTCGCGGCTGGTTCGCGCCTGGAGCCACCTGGAGCGGCAGAAGGGCGGTATCGGCATGCGCGGCGGCCCGGGCGAGCGTCAGCTCGAGCTCGATCGCCGCTTGCTGGACGAACGCGCCAAACGGCTCAAGGCCGACCTGACACGGCTGCAGCGCCAGCACAGCACCCAGCGGCGGGCGCGCGCCCGCAACGACACCCTGAGCATCTCGCTGGTCGGCTATACCAATGCCGGCAAGTCGACGCTGTTCAATGCCCTGACCAAGGCGCGTGCCTACGCGGCCGACCAGTTGTTCGCCACGCTGGATACCACCTCGCGCCGGCTTTACCTGGAAGATGTGGGCAACGTGGTGTTATCGGATACCGTGGGTTTTATCCGCGATCTGCCCACCCAGCTGGTGGCTGCGTTCCGGGCTACGCTGGAAGAAACCGTGCACGCGGATCTGTTGCTGCATGTGGTCGACGCCTCCAGTCCGGTGCGGCATGAGCAGATCGAGCAGGTCAACCGTGTGCTGGCCGAGATCAATGCCGACGACATCCCGCAGATTGTGGTGATGAACAAGATCGACGCCGCGCCGGAGCTTCTGGCGCAGGGCCCCAGGGTGGAGCGCAATGAGGACGGCGTGCCCACGCGCGTGTTCGTCAGTGCGCGCGACGGCATCGGTCTGGACACCTTGCGCGAGGCCTTGGTGGAAGTGGCGCGCTGGCTGGCCGAACGTCCGCCCGAACGTCCGCCGCTGGACCCGCGCCTGGCTGATGCGGCGGCTTATCACGACGACGATGACGGCGGCGATCATGATCGCGATGACACCGGGGTGCATCCGGAAGAACCCGACACGCATTGAGCCAGTTCGACGGAAATCACGGCCAGATTGCCCCAAATAGGAAAATGTGGCGTCGATGACTGTTAGAATCCCCCTGATCCAACTATCCCGGACCCGTGCACTTCATGCCCCAGTTTCCCCGGAATTCTGAATCGAGCCATGCCTTTGGCAGCCGCGCAGGTGGCCGCAACGGCGGCCATGCACCGTCGCGGACGGCCTGGCAGCGTTTGCGCGCGATCCTGTCGTTGAACGATCCACGTTGGGGTCGGGGCGGCCCGGATGACGAAGACAAGGACAAGGACAAGGACAGCCGCGACAACAATCGCCAGCACCAGCGTCCCCCGCAGGATGGTCCGCCCGACCTCGACGAGCTCTGGCGCGATTTCAATCGCCGCCTGAATGGCCTGCTCGGCCGCAAGGAAAACGGCGGTGGCGGCAACCAGGGCTTCGGCGGCGGCGCGCGCACGCCGGGCAAGGGCTCGGGCATCGGCGCCGGCGTGGTGGTGATCGCAGCGCTGGGCATCTGGCTGGCCAGCGGATTCTTCATGGTGCAGGAAGGCCAGACCGCCGTCATCCTGCAGTTCGGCAAGTTCAAGTACACCACGGGCCCGGGTATCAACTGGCGCCTGCCGTACCCGATCCAGTCCGCCGAGATCGTCAACCTGTCGGGCGTGCGTTCGGTTGAGGTGGGGCGCTCCACTTCGATCAAGGACAGCAACCTGAAGGACGCGTCCATGCTGACGCAGGACGAGAACATCATCGACGTCCGCTTCACGGTGCAATACGACATCCAGGACGCGAGCGAATTCCTGTTCTACAACAAGACCGATCGTGGTGGCGATGAAGAACTGGTGACCCAGGCCGCCGAGACCTCGGTGCGCGAGATTGTCGGGCGCAACAAGATGGACGCGGTGCTCTACGAGAACCGCGAGCAGATCGCACAGAATCTGGCCAAGTCCATCCAGTCGATCCTGAGCGCCTACAAGACCGGTATCCGCGTGATCTCCGTCAACGTGCAGAGCGTGCAGCCGCCCGAGCAGGTGCAGGCCGCCTTCGACGATGTCAACAAGGCCAGCCAGGACCGGGAACGTGCCATCAGCGAAGGCCAGGCTTACGCCAATGACGTGATCCCGCGCGCCAAGGGTACCGCCGCGCGCCTGAACGAAGAAGCCGAAGCCTACAAGGCGCGGGTGACCGCCCAGGCCGAAGGCGATGCCTCGCGCTTCCGGCAGGTCCAGGCCGAGTACGCCAAGGCCCCGCAGGTGACGCGTGACCGCATCTACATCGAGACCATGCAGCAGATCTATACCAATACGACCAAGGTGCTGGTGGATTCGCGCCAGGGCAACAATCTTCTCTACCTGGCGCTGGATAAGCTGATGGCGCAGTCGCAGGGCGGCACACCGGGTTCCGGCACCGCGCAGGCGCCCGCGGCCGGCAGCAGCACGCCTGCCGCGCCGGAAGCCGGTAGCGATACCCGGTCGCGCGAGCTGTTGCGCAACCGTGACCGCGATTCGCGCTGAGGAGCCCTGACATGAACCGACTGATTTCCGTAGTAATCGGCCTCTTCATCGTGCTGGCGATCGGCTCGTCGATGGTGTTCGTGGTGGACCAGCGGCAGTACGCCGTGGTGTTCGCGTTTGGCCAGATCAAGCAGGTGGTGAACGAGCCTGGCCTGCACTTCAAGCTGCCGCCGCCGCTGCAGAACGTGATCTTCATGGACCGCCGCCTGCTGACCATCGACGTGGCCGCCTCGGAGCGTTTCCTGACCGCCGAGAAGAAAAGCATGGTGGTGGACTGGTTCGTCAAATGGCGCATCACCGATCCACGCAAGTTCTACGTGGCCTTCAATGGCAACATCCGTGGCGCGCAGGACCGCATGACCCAGCGTATCGACTCCGTTGCCCGCGAGGAATTCGGCAAGCGCACGGTGGCGGAGCTGGTGGCCGGCGAGCGTGAGAAGGTGATGCAGAATATCCGCTCCGCGATGGCCGACTACGCCCAGTCCGTGGGCGTCGAGATCATCGACGTGCGCCTGAAGCGTGTCGACCTGCTGCCCGCGATCAGCGAATCGGTGTATCGCCGCATGGAGGCCGAGCGCAAGCGCGTGGCCAATGAGCTGCGCTCCACCGGCGCGGCCGAAGGCGAGAAGATCCGCGCCGATGCCGATCGCCAGCGCGAAGTCGTGCTGGCCGAGGCCTACCGCGATGCGCAGAAGATCAAGGGCGAGGGCGATGCCCGCGCCTCGCAGATCTATGCAGAATCGTTTGGCCGCGATCCGCAGTTCGCCCAATTCTGGCGCAGTATGGAGGCCTACCGCAATACGTTCCGCGACAAGCGCGACGTGTTGGTGCTGGAGCCCAATTCCGACTTCTTCCGCTATATGCGGTCGGCGGGCGGCGCTGCGGCGCCGGCGGCAGCGGCTCCGGCGAGCCGTCGCTAAGCTGGGCGGCCACGGCCGCCAGGCAATACGACAAAACCCCGGCTTGCCGGGGTTTTGTCCGGGTGGAGGGGTGGCTGCCGATGCCTTCGACGGGCGTCGCCGCCGTCTCATCCGCCGAGCCGGGTGACTGGTGCCCGGCTTGGCCGCTGTCCCGGCGCTAGAAGGGAACGTAATTCAACGGGTGGCCCAGGCCGCCCGGCAACTGTTTGAAGTGAAGAGATTTACCATGTCCAATCACTGGCTCCTGCCTGAAAACATTGCCGACGTGCTGCCGTCGGAGGCCCGCAAGATCGAGGAACTGCGCCGCCGCATGCTGGACCTGTTCCGCACTTACGGCTACGAACTGGTCATGCCGCCGATGCTGGAATACCTGGAATCGCTGCTCACCGGGACCGGCCACGACCTGGACCTGCGCACCCTCAAGCTGGTCGACCAGCTCTCCGGCCGCACCATGGGGCTGCGTGCTGACATTACGCCCCAGGTGGCCCGCATCGACGCCCACTTGCTGAACCGCTCCGGCGTGACCCGGCTTTGCTACGCCGGCAATGTGCTGCACGCCCGCCCGGCAGGTTTTCGCGCGACCCGCGAGCCGATCCAGGTCGGTGCGGAAATCTACGGCCATGCTGGCCTGGA
The DNA here is from genome assembly GCF_057814235.1 of Cupriavidus sp. F041. Taxonomy (NCBI): domain Bacteria; kingdom Pseudomonadati; phylum Pseudomonadota; class Betaproteobacteria; order Burkholderiales; family Burkholderiaceae; genus Cupriavidus; species Cupriavidus sp. F041. The sequence continues at coordinate 2,561,632 of NZ_JBVASY010000002.1, read as the reverse complement.
AGCCGACGTAGAGGTCCAGGCCCTGATGCTGGCTGCGCTGCAAGTGGCGGGGCTGACGGAAATCCGCCTGGACCTGTGCCACGCGGGCATCCTGGAAGCGCTGCTGGACGGCCTGCCGTCGAGCCGGAAGATCGAGGATGCGCTGTTCGCCGCCCTGGAAACCAAGGATGTATCGGCGCTGCGCGAACTGACCGAAGGCATGCCGCAGGCCGAGCGCGACGCGCTGCTGGCCTTGCCGACGCTGTACGGCGGCGTGGAGGTGATCGAGCGCGCCCGTGCCACGTTGCCGGCAAGCCCGGCAATCGGCCGCGCGCTGGACGAACTGGCCGCGCTGGCCGCGGAAGTCCGCGGCGCGAGTGTCAATATCGATCTATCCGACTTGCGCGGGTATCACTATCACAGCGGCGTGATGTTTACGGCCTATGTGGCCGGCCTGCCCAATTACGTGGCGCGCGGCGGCCGCTATGACAAGGTGGGTGAAGCTTTCGGTCGCGCGCGGCCAGCGACCGGCTTTTCGCTCGATTTGCGCGAGGTTGCCTCGCTGTCGCCGCTCGAAGTGCGCGCTTTCGCCATCTTTGCGCCGTGGGATGCGGATCCCGCCCTGCGCACCGCAATCACGGCGCTGCGCGAGGCCGGCGAGATCGTGATCCAGTCCCTGCCGGGACACACGCACCAGCTCGACGAATTCAACTGCGACCGCCAACTGGTGCGCCAGGATGGCGCCTGGACGGTGATTCCTCGCAGCGCCGGGACCTGAGCGCAAGCGCCAGGCCTCGGAATTCCCCCGCGTTGCAGGCCGATCTCCCCAAAATCGGGGAGTTGACCTGCAACGAGAGTAAAATACGTTTTTAACCCACTGACCAAAATCAACATGTCCGCTTCTGCAGTAAGCCAGGGACGCAATGTCGTCGTGATCGGCACCCAATGGGGTGACGAAGGCAAAGGGAAAATCGTCGATTGGCTTACCGATCATGCAAAGGGCGTGGTGCGGTTCCAGGGCGGCCACAACGCTGGCCATACGCTCATCATCGGCGGCAAGAAGACCATCCTGCGCCTGATCCCTTCGGGCATCATGCGCGCTGGCACGATTTGCTACATCGGCAACGGTGTGGTGCTGTCGCCCGAGGCGCTCTTCCGTGAGATCGAGGAACTGGAAAGCGCCGGCCTGCAGGTGCAGAACCGCCTGCGCATTTCCGAAGCGACCACGCTGATCCTGCCATACCACGTCGCCATCGACAAAGCCCGCGAGGCGCGCCGTGGCGCCGACAAGATCGGCACCACCGGCCGCGGTATCGGTCCGGCCTATGAGGACAAGGTTGCCCGCCGCGCGCTGCGCGTGCAGGACCTGTTCGATCCGAAGGCGTTCGCCGAGAAGCTGCGCGAGAACCTCGACCTGCATAACTTCATGCTGACCCAGTACCTGGGCGCCGAAGCGGTCGACTTCCAGGCGACGCTGGACGAGATGCTGGCCTTCGCGCCGCGCCTGGCGCCGATGGTGGCCGACGTGTCGGCCGAGCTGTATGCGGTCAACGCTGCCGGCGACAACCTGATGTTCGAAGGCGCGCAGGGCACCCTGCTCGACGTCGACCACGGCACCTATCCGTTCGTCACCTCCAGCAACTGCGTGGCCGGTGCGGCCGCCGCCGGCGCCGGCGTTGGCCCGGGCCGCCTGAACTACATCCTGGGCATTACCAAGGCTTACTGCACCCGCGTGGGTTCGGGCCCGTTCCCCAGCGAGCTGTACGACAACGACAACCCCAAGCGCCAGGATCCGATCGGCGTGCGCCTGGCCAACGTCGGCAAGGAATTCGGCTCGGTCACCGGCCGTCCGCGCCGTACCGGCTGGCTCGATGCCGCCGCGCTCAAGCGTTCGGTGCAGATCAACGGCGTGTCGGGCCTGTGCATGACCAAGCTCGACGTGCTTGATGGCCTCGAAACCCTCAAGCTGTGCGTGGGTTACGAACTGGACGGCAAGACCGTCGATATCCTGCCGCGTGGTTCGGATGCCGTGGCGCGCTGCATACCGGTGTACGAGGAATTCCCCGGCTGGAACGAGTCCACCTTCGGCGTGAAGACCTGGGATGCGCTGCCGGAACAGGCCCGCACCTACCTCAAGCGCATCGAGGAAGTAGTCGGTATCCCGATCGACATGATCTCGACCGGCCCGGACCGCGACGAAACCATCCTGCTGCGCCACCCGTACGTGGCCTGACGTTGTCTGTGCCCGGAAGGGCGCCGCGCGACTGACGCGCCGCCGGTACAGGACGGCAAAAGCACAAGAGCAAATCGGCCCGCGCAAGCGGGCCGAAACTTTATCGGTCGACAGACCTCAAGCCGAAGAGCCAAGAATAAATCATGACCCTGCCATCGAATGACGAAGAGAACCTGTGGGTCTCCTGGGACGAATACCACAGCCTGATCGCACGCCTGGCGCTGAACGTCCACGAGTCGGGCTGGAAGTTTGACAAAATCCTGTGCCTGGCGCGCGGCGGCCTGCGCGTGGGCGACCAGATGTCACGCATTTTCGACGTGCCCCTGGCCATTCTGGCCACCAGCAGCTACCGCGAAGCGGCTGGCACCCAGCAGGGCGATCTCGATATCGCGCAGTACATCACCATGACCCGGGGCGACCTCTCCGGCAAGATCCTGCTGGTCGACGACCTGGTCGATTCCGGCGTCACGCTGGAGCGCGTGGGCCGCCATTTGCAGGAGCGCTATCCCGCCGTGACGGAAGTCCGCTCGTCGGTGCTGTGGTACAAGGCATGCTCGAAGGTCAAGCCGGATTACCACGTTACCTTCCTGCCGACGAACCCCTGGATTCACCAGCCGTTCGAAGAGTACGACACGCTGCGCCCGCACAACCTTGCGGCCTGGCTCAAGCGCGGCAAGCATGCCGCTGGCAGCAGCCAGGGCTGAAGCTGCGGCTGGCCCCAGCCGCATGGCTGAAATGGCCGCGGCGGCGAAGCAGGGCGGCGATGAGCCGCCCTTTTTTTGTCGCTTAGTAGTTGTTCATCGGGCGCGCCCGTCCCCGAAGGATGAAGCGCGCTTGCGGTCAGTGCCTTGCAATTGGATGGGGATAAGATGGCACGTGGTGTCGGCAACGAGGTCGGCCCGTCCTTGGTGCCCCGAGCCCGTTTAGTAGTTGGACCCGCAGCCCTGCGAGCACCCCGAATTGTGACCAAGGGTGGTGACACCCCGAAACACGCCTAGTAGATTTCGACAACGAGGGCTGCTGCCGATGCCGTTAATCTGGTGTCCTGGGCAGGCCTGTGCCCGCGCAATGACGAGAGTGCTGGCAAGCGGCGCAGCACCCGAGTGCGCAAGAGCGGCACCTGGCTCAAGACCGCCCTGGTGACGGCTGCCTGGGCGGCTGTGCGGGTCAAGACCAGCTATCTGCACGCCCAGTTCCTGCGCCTCAAGGCGCGCCGCGGCGCCAAGAAGGCCATCCTCGCGGTGGCTGCTTCCATGCTCACGGCCGCCTACCACATGCTCCGGGATGGCGCTGAGTATGCCGACCTTGGCCCCGATTACTTCGACCGTCACGACGTCAACAAAACCATCCGTCGCCTGCTCAAACGCCTCGCCGACCTCGGGTGTCAAGTGGATCCCATGGCTCATGCTGTCTAACGCTTCCTAGTAGGCCACCGTGTAGCGCTGGCGCAAGTGCGCCGGCTTTTCCACTTCGTCGATCATGGCAATGGCATAGTCCTCCATCGAGATCCAGCTCTTGCCGCCGGCATCGGATAGCAGCGTTTCCTCGCCGACCCGATAGGCACCAGTGCGGGTGCCCGGCTCGAACAGCGCGGCGGGGGAGAGAAAGGTCCAGTCCAGTGTGGTCTCGGCACGCAAGGCGTTCAGGAAGTCGCGTCCTGCCAGTGCTTCCGCCTTGTAGGCCTCGGGGAACTGCGGCGTATCGATCAGTTGCACGCCGGGGGCCACATAGAGGCTGCCGGCTCCGCCTACTACCAGCAGACGCGGCACGGCAGCTGCATTGGCCGCGCCAACAATCTGCGCGGCGCTGGTTTGCAGGAAACGCACGGTGCTGATCGCTACGTCATGGCCGGCGAGGGCACTGGCCAGGGCGTGGGTGTCGGCCACGTCGGCGTCGCGCGTGGCAAGCCCCTGCCGCGCGGGCAGTCTCTCTGCCTGGCGTGCGATGGCGGTGACGGTGTGGCCACGGCGCAGCGCTTCGTCGATAAGGCGGGTGCCGACGCGGCCGGTAGCGCCGATGATTGCGATCTTCATGCTCAACTCCTTGCGTGGTTGCTTGGTCAGGCTGCTTCACCGAAGGGTGAGGTCAGCATAGTCAAACCCGTGCCTGGCACGAGTTTCATGTCGATATGAAACCATTGTGGTTACACATCGGGATAAAAAAATCAGCGCACGCGGCGCTCCGCGGCACGCTCCACATCGGCGAGCATGCCGGCAATCGTGATTTCCGCCAGTGCCCCATCCATCGCGGCCTGCGCGCGGTCGGCGGCTCGCTTCAGCGCCCCGGAGATTTCCCGGCCCACCATGCAGGCCGGGTTGGGCACGCTGTGATGCGGGGCGATCAGCGTTGTCGATTCCACCGCGCGGAATACATCCAGCAGGGTGATGGACCCGGCCGCGCGGGCTAGCGAGGCACCGCCGTTGCTGCCCATCATTGTGCTTACCAGGCCGGCTTCCACCAGTTGACCAACCAGGCGGCGGATCAATGCGGGATTGGTGCCCACGCTGCCGGCGATCAGCGACGACGGCAGCGGGTCGGCCGCGCTGGCCAGCAGGGTCAGGATGTGGACGGCGACGGCGAATCGGCTACTGGTGGTCATGGCGGAAGTGGCAATATGAAACCATGATAGTTACAGATTGGATGGCTCGTCAAGCGGCGACCGGGTTGCTGGGACGTCCCGGCAAAGCGCGCACTTGCAAGAACTGTGTTGTTTGCGCCGGAAAACGTCAAAAAACGCGACATTCAGGGCTCTGGATGGCGGAAGAATGCCGGGATCGCCACTGAAACTGATACACTCACCCGCAGCGCAGCAGTCGGCGCCGTCCGGGCCGCGCCCTGGCAGTTCGTGTGAGCGCCAGGCCGTGTGTGAGTGAATCCGCCTTAACAGGCGAGAATGGATTCCAGGCTCCGGAGCGGCCGCTGTTGCGGCTGTTTTTATCAAGTCGCGCAGTCGCGCCAATATCGAATCGGGAGTGCAAAGTTGCAAGATCAGACGCCGGAAAACAAAAAACCCGCAAGGCTCGAAAGCGCTGCGGGTTTTCCGTTTGATCTGGTGCCCAGGAGAGGACTCGAACCTCCACAGTGTTGCCACCGCTAGGACCTGAACCTAGTGCGTCTACCAATTTCGCCACCTGGGCGGGCGTCGAAACAACCGAAGCGCTCATTATAGCGACCGCAAAACGTTTGTCAAATTATTTCTAGAAAAAATTGAATCAGAATAACTATCCGATCCCTAGTCGGGAAGAAATCCTTGGCGTCCTGAGGACGTCCGGGTCGCCACTGTCGGCTGGCGATATCGCCAAGGCGCTCGCCGTCACGCGCAAGGAACACGACGGCTTCCAGAAACGCCTCGCCGCCATGGAGCGCGACGGGCAGATCGAACTCAACCGCAAGGGCCGCTACGAGCTGGCCCACCAGCCAAACTTCGTGGTCGGCCGGGTGCAAGGGCACCGCGACGGCTTCGGCTTCCTGATCCGCGATGATGGCGATGACGACATCTTCCTGCCGGAGCGCGAGCTGCAGAAGGCCATGCACAACGACCGCGCCCAGGTGCGCGTGATCGGCTACGACCGGCGCGGCCGGCCCGAAGGGCAGATCGTCGAGATCCTCGAGCGTGCCAACCGCTACGTGATCGGCCGCCTGTTGAGCGAGGGCGGCGTGCTGGTGGTGGCTCCCGAAGACAAGCGCATCAGCCAGGACATCCTGATCCCGCCCAAGGCCCAGGGCAAGGCGCAAGTCGGCCAGGTGGTCAGCGTGGAGATCATTGACTACCCCGATCGCTACGTCCAGCCGGTGGGCCGCGTGGTCGAAGTGCTGGGCGACTTCGATGATCCCGGCATGGAAATCGAGATCGCCGTGCGCAAGTACGGTGTCCCGCATGCCTTCTCGGACGCCTGCGCCAAGGAAGCCCTGGCGCTGCCCGACGAGGTGCGCGAAGCCGACCTGGAACACCGTATCGACCTGCGCGACGTGCCGCTGGTGACCATCGACGGCGAAGACGCGCGCGACTTCGACGATGCGGTCTACTGCGAGCCCGTCAAGATTGGCCGCGCCAAGGGCTGGCGCCTGGTGGTGGCGATTGCCGATGTGTCGCACTACGTGCGCCCGGGCACGCCGCTGGACGCCGATGCGCTGGACCGCGCCACTTCCGTGTATTTCCCGCGGCGCGTGATCCCGATGCTGCCGGAGAAGCTCTCAAACGGGCTGTGCTCGCTTAACCCGCAAGTCGACCGCCTGTGCATGGTGTGCGACGCGGTGATTACCGCGAAGGGCGAGCTCAAGGGCTACCAGTTCTATCCCGCCGTGATGCATTCGGCGGCACGTCTGACCTATAACGAGGTCTGGTCGGTGCTGTCCAATACCAAGGGGCCGGAGGCGCACAAGCGTGCCGACCTGGTGCCGCACCTGCAGAACCTGTATGAGCTGTTCCAGGTCCTGCTGAAGGCGCGGCGCGAGCGTGGCGCGATCGATTTCGACACCACCGAGACCTATATCGTGTGCAATGCGCAGGGCAAGATCGAGCAGATCCTGCCGCGTACCCGCAACGATGCCCACCGCCTGATCGAGGAATGCATGCTGACCGCCAACGTGTGCGCAGCTGATTTCCTCGAGCGCTTCAAGCATCCCGCGCTGTACCGGATCCACGCCGGCCCGAGCGAGGAAAAGCTGAAGAACCTGCGCGAGTTCCTGCGCTCGGCCGGTCTCTCGCTGGCTGGCGGCGACAAGCCGCAGGCGGCCGATTACGCCGAAGTGATGGACAAGATCAAGAGCCGTCCCGATGCGCCCATGCTGCAGACCATGCTGCTGCGCTCGATGCAGCAGGCGGTCTATAGCCCCGACAATATCGGCCACTTCGGCCTGTCCTACGAGGCCTATGCCCACTTCACCAGCCCGATCCGCCGCTACCCGGATTTGCTGGTGCACCGCGCGATCAAGGCCGTGCTGGCGCATACCAAGTACGTACCGGCATTTGCGCCGGGTACCGCGCTGAACACCGCGATCGCACCCAAGGCGCGCCGCCTGCAAGCCAAGGATGCCGCGGCCAAGGCAGAGCAGACCGCAGCGCGCGCCAAGCGCAATGAAGCCATCTGGGATGAACTTGGCCTGCATTGCTCGGCCAATGAACGCCGCGCCGACGAAGCCTCGCGCGATGTGGAAGCCTGGCTCAAGTGCTACTTCATGCGCGACAAGCTCGGCAGCGAGTACTCGGGCACCGTCAGCTCCGTCACCTCGTTCGGCATCTTCGTGCAGCTCGACGAGCTCTATGTGGAAGGCCTGGTCCATGTCACCGAGCTGGGCAGCGATTACTTCCAGTACGACGAGGCGCGCAATGAACTGCGCGGCGAGCGTACTGGCATCCGCTACCGCCTGACCGACCGCGTACGCGTGCAGGTTTCGCGCGTGGATCTCGATGCCCGCAAGATTGATTTCCGCCTGGTGCAGGAGCCGTCGGCCAAAAACCTGCGCGCCCGCGTCCCGACCACCGAGGCCGCGCCCAGGGTGCCTGCCGCGCACGCTGTGCCAGCACGCAAGAAAGGCCGCCAGCTGGCAGCCCTGCTGGGCGGCAGCTCCAAGCCGGAAGAATCGTTCGACGAAACGCTGGATCGCGTGATCGAAGAGCAATCGGTGTTCGAGGCCGTCATGACGCCGGTCAAGCCGCATGTGGGACAGGGCGCCAAGGCCGGCGGCAAACCGGCCAAGCGTGCCGCCAAGCCCAAGCCGCAGCACCTCGGCTCGAGCCACAAGGCCGGCGCCAAGCCGGCCGGCAAGAGCAGCCGCGCGTCGCGCAAGCGCTGATGGCGGGTAGTTGCCGGGGCAGCGCCACGCGGCCCCGACATCTGGCCAAGCCATGGCGGGAATGTACAATCCCGCCATGGCTAAACAAAAACTCCTGATCGGCTTTCACGCCGTCACCGCGCGCCTGCGCCAGGACGCCGCCGGCGTCACCGATGTCTACGTAGAATCCGCGCGGCGTGACCGCCGCATGCAGGACTTCATCCGCCTTGCCGAAAGCCTTAACGTTCGCCTGCACCCGGTGGACGCCGAACGCCTGCGCGGCATGGCCGGCACCGACCGCCACCAGGGCGTGGTCGCCCGCGCCGAAGACGTCGCGCTGGCCCTCAATCTCGACGAACTGCTGGACGGCATCGAGGGCACGCCCTTGCTGCTGGTGCTGGACGGCGTTACCGATCCGCACAACCTGGGCGCCTGCCTGCGCGTGGCCGACGGTGCTGGCGCGCATGCCGTGATCGCCCCCAAGGACCGCAGCGTGGGCCTGAATACCACAGTGGCCAAGGTGGCCAGCGGCGCGGCGGAAACCGTCCCCTACATCACTGTCACCAACCTGGCGCGCACCTTGCGCGAACTGCAGGAGCGCGGCATCTGGGTGATCGGCACCGCGGACGGCACGGAAAAGACGATCTATGACGTCGACTTCAAGGGCCCGATGGCCCTGGTCATGGGCGCCGAAGGCGAGGGCATGCGCCGCCTCACCCGCGAAACCTGCGACGAACTGGTCGGCATCCCGATGGCTGGTGGCGTGGAAAGCCTGAACGTCTCGGTAGCCAGTGGCGTGTGCCTCTATGAAGCGGTGCGTCAGCGCCGCCTGCCGCGCTGACAGCATGGCGGCGGACATCGACGCGCAGGCACTGGAAGCCTCGCGGCGCCTGATCGCCGGGGCCGGCAATATCATGGTGCTGACCGGAGCCGGCGTTTCCGCCGAGTCCGGCGTGCCCACGTTCCGTGATGCCATGACCGGCCTGTGGTCGCGATTCAATCCCGAGGAACTGGCGCAGGAAGACGCCTACCGGCGCCAGCCAGCGCTGGTGTGGGAGTGGTACCTGCACCGGCGCGAGCTGGTGGCGGCAACGCATCCGAACCCGGCGCATTTCGCCATCGCGGCACTCGCGGCGCAAAAGGCGGTCACCCTTGTGACGCAGAACGTGGACGGCCTGCACCAGCGTGCCGGCAGCCCGGATGCGATCGAGCTGCATGGCAACCTGTTCACCAACAAATGGCTGGACGGCTGCGGCCGTTGCGACCCGGCGACCGCCGTGCCCGGCATGCCGCCGCGTTGTGCCATCTGCGGCGCCATGATGCGTCCCGGCGTGGTGTGGTTTGGCGAGGAACTCCCGCGCGTGGCGCGCTATCGTGCAGAGCATGCGGCCGAGAATTGCGACCTTTGCCTGGTGGTGGGCACCTCGGGCCTGGTCTATCCGGCCGCCGGCATGCCCGGTGCCGCCAAGGAACATGGCGCGCACGTTATCGTGGTCAATCCCGAGCCGTCGGCGCTGGACCAGACCGCTGACACCGTGCTGCGGGGACCGGCCGGGGTAGTCTTGCCATTGCTGTGGGACGGTGCTCCAGCGGCGCCGGCCTGAACCGGTTCGCCGCCAGATCTAAAAATGCCGCAGCCCATCGATATGGCAGCGCGAGCTGCGGGGAACGTGATCGTGGTGACCACCCGCACGCATGATTTCGCCGCGTATCCAGGCCTGCGTATCAACTGGTCAGTGCCGCCCGAGCGCTGACCAGCCGGCGCGGCGCCGCTACCCTCAAGCCGTAATCAACGCCTCCAACTTCACTGCATCCGCGGCAAACGCGCGAATTCCCTCGGCCAGCTTCTCCGTCGCCATCGCATCCTCGTTGAGCTGCCAGCGGAAGGCTGCTTCATCGCACGCGATGCGGGCGATATTGCCGGCCTGCGCCTGGTCGACCGACAGCTTGCGCTCGACCGTGCCTTCGCTGGCGGCCAGCGTTTCCAGCAGGTCCGGGCTGATCGTCAGCAAATCGCATCCAGCCAGCGCCAGGATCTGCTCCGTGCTGCGGAAGCTGGCGCCCATCACTTCGGTGGGGTAGCCGAACTTCTTGTAGTAGTCGTAGATCTGGCGCACCGAGCGCACGCCGGGATCGTTGTCGCCGGCGTTGGCGGCGGCATCCCATTTGTCGCCGGCCTGCTTCTTGTGCCAGTCCAGGATGCGGCCGACAAAGGGCGAGATCAGTTGCGCGCCGGCCTCGGCACAGGCGACGGCCTGCGCCAGCGAGAACAGCAGCGTCATGTTGCAGCGGATGCCTTCGCGCTGCAGCACTTCGGCGGCGCGGATGCCTTCCCAGGTGGAAGCGATCTTGATCAGCACCCGTTCGCGGGCGATGCCGCGCTGCTCGTACAGCGAGATCAGGTGGCGCGCCTTGGCCACGGTGGCTTCGGTGTTGAAGGACAGACGGGCGTCGACTTCAGTCGAGACGCGGCCCGGCACGATGGCCAGGATCTCGCAGCCGAAGGCGATCAGCAGGGCATCCATGACCGCGTCGGTGCCTTCATGGCTGCGCACGGCTTTTTCGAGCAGCGGGCGGTACTCGGTCTTCTGGACGGCTTTGAGAATGAGGGAGGGATTGGTGGTGGCGTCTTGCGGCGTGTACTGCTTCATCACCTGGAAATCGCCGGTGTCCGCCACCACGGTGGTGAACTGCTTGAGCTGATCGAGCTGGTTCATGGTCAGTGAGTTGCTTATAAAGGTTTGGTGATGGCGCGGGACCGAAGCGGCAGGTCCCGGACGCCGCGCTGATGCATGCCTCGGGGCATTGTACCGTCGGTACGCGCCGGCGCCTGCGATGCCACGGCAATCCGGTACACTATGCGGTTTCCCCCCAAAGCAGACGGGCTGTTGTCATGACACAGGATGAACTCAAGGCGCTGGTGGCGCAAGCCGCGGCCGACTATGTCAAGGAGGTAGTGCCGGCGGGTGCGGTGCTGGGCGTGGGCACGGGCTCCACCGCCAACCTCTTTATCGATGCGGTAGCGGCGTTCAAGGAACGGTTCGCTGGCGCGGTTTCCAGCTCGGAGGCTTCTACTCGCCGCTTGCAACAGCATGGCTTCACGGTGCTGGACCTGAACGAGGTCGACGAGATTCCGGTGTATGTGGATGGCGCCGACGAGATCGACGCGAGCGGCGCCATGATCAAGGGCGGCGGCGGCGCGCTGACGCGCGAGAAGATCGTGGCCTCGGTGGCGCAGCGTTTTGTCTGCATCGCCGATGGCAGCAAGCTGGTGAGTGTGATGGGCGCATTCCCGCTGCCGGTGGAAGTGATTCCGATGGCACGTGCCGCGGTGGCGCGCAAGCTGGCCACGTTTGGCGGCCAGCCCCGCCTGCGGATGACCAAGGAGGGCGGCATCTACAAGACCGACAACGGCAATGTGATCCTGGACGTCGCCGGCCTGAAGATCACCGATCCGAAGGCGCTGGAAGCGGCCATCGATCATGTGCCCGGCGTGGTCACAGTGGGACTCTTTGCCTTGCGCGGCGCTGACGTGTTGCTGCTTGGCACGCCGGATGGCGTGGCGCGTAGCGATTACTGAGCATTGACCGGCCCCGCCGACGGGCCGCCAGTGCATGAAAAAGGGTGCCGCGAATGGCACCCTTTTTACTTCCCACCCTGCGGCGCAAGGCCGCGGGCAGGGGAAATCACGCTTGCGGCGGCGGGACGTAGCCCTGCGCCTGGTCGGCGCCTTCGCCGAAGAAGTACTTCTCCGTCTGCTTGAGCAAGTACTGGCGTGCCCGGGCATCGGCCATATTGAGGCGGTTCTCGTTGATCAGCATGGTCTGGTGCTTGAGCCAGCCGGCCCAGGCTTCCTTGGACACGCTTTGCCAGATCTTCTTGCCGAGTTCGCCCGGCAGCGGCGGCAGGTCGAGCCCTTCGGCTTCCTTGTTGAGCTTGACGCATTGAACCATGCGGGCCATGGGAACTCCTTGTTATCGTGTGATGTAGCCGGCGCGGCGAGGGAGCCGGCCGTTGCGGTGCCGCTATTGTAACGAAGCGGGGGCGAGCCTTCAGGCTACCCCCACCGCCGTCACAGTTTCTTCATCAGCACCATGGACTTGCGCTGCCAGTTGTAGAGCTTGCGCTTGTCCTCCGGCAGGTCGTCCACGTTGGCGTGGACAAAGCCGCGTTTGAGGAACCAGTGTTCCGTGCGCGTGGTGAGCACGAACAGGCGGTCCAGGCCGAGACTGCGCGCGCGGCGCTCGATGCGCTTGAGCAGGCGTTCGCCGTCGCCGGTGCCCTGCGCTTCGGAGGACACCGTCAGGCAGGCCATCTCGGCCATGCCCTCGCGCGGGTAAGGGTAGACCGCTGCGCAGCCGAACAGCACGCCGTCGTGCTCGATGACCGAGAAGTTGGCGATGTCGCGTTCGATCAGGTGACGCCCGCGCGGCACCAGCGTGCCATCCTGCTCCAGCGGCGCGATCAGCTGCAGGATGCCGCCGACGTCGTCCAGCGTGGCTTCGCGCAGGCTTTCCAGGTCGGTGTCGGAGATCATGGTGCCAACGCCGTCGTGCAGGAACAGTTCCAGCAGCACCGAGCCGTCCAGGTGGAAGGGGATCAGGTGGGCGCGGGGCACCCCGCCCTTGAGCGCCTTGACCAGGTGTTCGAGGTAATAAGCGACGTCGGGCGGCAGGTGGTTGTTCTGCAGCCGCTCGATGGCGGTGCGCAGCGACATTTCCGGCATCAGCTTGCCGACCGCGTCCTGCACGCCGGGCACCTCGGTGATAAAGACCAGCTTGTCAGCCTTCAGCGCAATGGCGGTGGCGCTGGCCACGTCTTCCATAGACAGGTTGAAGGCCTGGCCGGTGGGCGAGAAGCCAAGCGGCGAAAGCAGCACGATCTTGCCGTGCGACAGCGACATGCGCACCGACTCCCCGTCGATCTTGCGTACCAGGCCGGTGTGCTGGTAGTCCACGCCGTCGACAATGCCCAGCGGGCGCGCGGTAACGAAATTGCCCGAGATCACCGAAAGCTGGGCGCCCGCCATGGGCGTATTGGGCAGCCCCTGGCTGAAGGCGGCCTCGATATCCAGGCGCAGTTCGCCGGCGGCTTCCTTGGCGCATTCGAGCGCGGCGTTGTCGGTGATGCGCACGCCGTCGGTGAATTGCGACTCGACGTGGCGCAGCGCGAGTTGTTCTTCCACCTGCGGGCGCGAACCGTGTACGAGCACGATCTGCATGCCCATGGCGTGCAACAGCGCCACGTCGTTGACCAGCGCGTTGAGGATGTTGGCCTTGACCAGTTCGCCGCCGAAGGCGATCACGAAGGTCTTGCCGCGGAAGGCGTGGATATAGGGCGCGACCGCCCGCAGCCAGTCGACGAACTGCTGGTGGTCGGGGCCGCCGCGCTCGACCGGGTCGGCGCAGATAGCAGGCGCGGGTGGCGCGGAAGGGTCCGTGACGGGCAGGGGCTCGTCCTTTTCGGACGGCGCGGGCGCGTCGGCTAGCGTGTCGGTTCTTGCATTCATGCCGCGGATTATAATCCCGGCCAATGTCAGCACAACGCCCCGCCAAACCTTTGTCGCCGGATCGGAAAACCGATGCCGGCCAGCCGGCGCCCAAGGTCGCCCCGTCTCCCGCCCAGCCCGCTAATCAGCCCGCCGCCAGGCAGGCCCGCGCGCCTGCCGTCGCCGCTGCGCCGGCAGCCGGCGAGCGCCAGGAAGGGCGCCGGGAGCAGCGCCCGTCCGGACGGCAGGAGGGGCGCCGTCCGCCCCAGCCGGCAGGCGGCTCCCCGGCCCAAGCCGGCGCACCCGCCGAACGCCCGCCAGGACAGCCGCGCCAGGACCGGCCAGCCCGTCCGCGTCCCACAAATGGCACGGCCACGCCGCCGCGCCCGCCACGGGAAGGCCGCGAGGCCGGCCCGCGCCGCGCCCCGCCGCCCGGTAGCCAGGAGCGTCCGGAGCGTCCGGAGCGTCAGGACAGGGCAGAGCGCCAGGAACGTGCGCCGCGTGAAGCGCGCCGTCCGGTTCGCCAGGCCAATCCGTTGCCGCCCATCACCTTCCCCGAGGCGCTGCCGGTATCGGCCCGCCGCGAGGAAATCGCGCAAGCGCTGCTGGCCAATCAGGTGGTGATCGTTTCCGGCGAGACCGGCTCCGGCAAGACCACCCAGTTGCCCAAGATCTGCCTGTCGATCGGGCGCGGCCCGGGCACGGATGGCAGCGGCGGCCTGATCGGCCATACCCAGCCGCGCCGGATCGCCGCCACCTCCACGGCCAAGCGGATCGCGCAGGAGATCGGCACGCCGCTGGGCGAGCATGTGGGCTATCAGGTGCGCTTCAACGACACCATGTCGCCTGGTGCCTCGGTCAAGCTGATGACCGACGGTATCCTGCTGGCCGAGACGCAGACCGATCCGCTGCTGCGGGCCTACGACACCATCATCATCGACGAGGCGCATGAACGCAGCCTCAATATCGATTTCCTGATCGGCTACCTGAAGGAGATCCTGCCGAAGCGGCCTGACCTGAAGCTGATCATCACGTCCGCAACCATCGACGCCAACCGCTTTGCCGAGCATTTCGCGCAAGGTGGCAAGCCCGCGCCGGTGATCGAGGTCAGCGGGCGCCTGTACCCGGTCGAGATCCGCTACCGGCCGATCGAGAAGGACAAGCCCGCACCGGGCGAGGCTGCGCCCAGATCGGCGCAAACGAAGGATCGCGACCTCTTCGACGGCATCGTCGAGGCTGTGGACGAGCTATGCCGTCTCGGGCCGGGCGACGTGCTGGTATTCCTGCCCGGCGAGCGCGAGATCCGCGAGGCGGCGGAAGCGCTGCGCAAGCACCATCCGCCGCATACCGAGATCCTGCCGCTGTTCGCGCGACTGTCGGTGCAGGAGCAGGAACGCGTGTTCCGGCCCTCCAATGCCCGCCGCATCGTGCTGGCGACCAACGTGGCCGAAACCTCGCTGACGGTGCCAGGCATCCGTTATGTGGTCGATACCGGGATGGCGCGGGTCAAACGCTATTCCTACCGCAACAAGGTCGAGCAGTTGCAGATCGAGGCGATTTCGCAGGCCGCCGCCAACCAGCGGGCCGGGCGTTGCGGCCGGGTGGCCGACGGCGTATGCATCCGGCTGTACGAGGAGGCCGATTTCATTGGCCGCGCACGCTTTACCGATCCGGAAATCCTGCGCTCCTCGCTGGCCGCGGTCATCCTGCGCATGAAGGCGCTGAAGCTGACCGCGATCGAGACCTTCCCCTTTATCGAGCCGCCGCTGGGCCGCGCCATCGCCGACGGATACCAGTTGCTGCAGGAACTGGGTGCCGTGGAAAGCGTGGGCGACGATGCCAACGCTTTGACCCAGATCGGACGTCAATTGGCGCGCCTGCCGCTCGACCCGCGCGTGGCCCGCATGACCCTGGCCGCGCGCGAGCACCATTGCCTGCGCGAGGTGCTGATCATCGCCAGCGCGCTGTCGGTGCAGGACCCGCGCGACCGCCCGCAGGAGGCGCAGGAAGCGGCCGACCAGGCGCACCGCAAGTTCATGGACGAGAAGTCCGAGTTCCTGGGCTGGGTCAAGCTGTGGAAATGGTTCGAAGAGGCGGTGGCGCACAAGAAGACCAACCGCCAGTTGCAGGACCAGTGCCGCGCCAATTTCCTGTCGCATGTGCGCCTGCGCGAATGGCGCGACGTGCATTCGCAATTGCTGACCACCGTGACGGAGCAGGGCTGGCGCCTCAACGAAAGCGAGCCCACCTATGAGCAAGTGCACAAGGCGCTGCTCACCGGCTTGCTGGGCAATGTGGGCTGCAAGCTGGAAGACGCCGACGGCCGCGGGCGCGAGTACCTGGGCGCGCGCGGCATCAAGTTCCACCTGTGGCCCGGCTCGCTGATCGCGCGCAAGGTAGGCCGCTGGGTCATTGGCGCCGAGCTGATCGAGACCAGCCGGCTGTTCGCTCGCACGCTGGCCAGGATCGAGCCGGAATGGCTGGAACAGGTGGGCCGCCATTTGCTCCGCGTGAGCTGGAGCGATCCGCACTGGGAGAAGAAATCCGGCCAGGTGATGGCGATGGAGCGCGCCACGCTGTACGGGCTGGTGGTCTACCAGCACCGGCGCGTGCACTACGGCCCGATGAACCCGCAGGAAGCGCGCGAGCTGTTTATCCGCCGCGGGCTGGTGGAGGGCGAGTTCGACACCAAGCTGCCGTTTTTTGCGCATAACCAGCGGCTGACGCGCGAGATCGAGAACCTGGAGCACAAGTCGCGCCGCCAGGACGTGCTGGTGGACGATGAACTGATTTTCGCGTTCTACGACCGCCTGATCCCCGCGGAGATCCATCAGCAGGCCACGTTCGAGCAGTGGTACCAGACCGAAAGCGCGCGCGACCGCAAGCTGCTCTACCTGAACCGCGAAGAGCTGATGCGCCACGAGGCTGCCGGCATCACCACTGACCTGTTCCCCAAGGTCATGCCGGTGGCCGGCGTCGATATGTCGCTGACCTATCATTTCGAACCTGGCAGCCATCGCGACGGCGTGACGCTGACCGTGCCGCTGTACGCGCTCAACCAGGTGCGCCCGGAGCGGGCCGACTGGCTGGTGCCGGGCATGGTCAAGGAAAAGGTCCACCTGCTGCTCAAGTCGCTGCCGCAGAAGCTGCGGCGCCATTGCGTGCCGCTGCCGGATTACGCGGCGGGCTTTGTCGAGCGCAATCCCTTTGGCGAAGGCGAACTGCTCGACGTGCTGATTGCCGATATCCGCGAGCAGACCGGCACCATGGTCAAGCGCGCGGACTTCAAGCTGGAAACCCTGCCCGCCCACCATGCGATGAATTTCAAGGTGGTGGACGAGCACGGCAGGCAGCTGGACATGGGCCGTAACCTGGCGCAGCTGCGCGCCGAGTTCGGCGGGCAGGCGCAGCAGTCGTTCCAGAACATCGCGGCGCGCGATGTGCCGGCGGCCGAGGCCGGGCAGTATGAAAACCTGACCAGCTGGTCGTTCGACGAGCTGCCGGAGCTGCTGGAGGTCCGCAAGGGCAACCAGACGCTGTATGGCTACCCGGCGCTGGTCGACCACACCACCCATTGCGAAGTGGAGGTGTTCGACGATCCGCAGGAGGCGGTGCGCATCCACCACGCCGGGCTGCGCCGCCTGTTCGCGCTGCAATTGCGCGAGCAGGTGAAGTTCCTGGAGAAGAACATCCCCGGCCTGCAGCAGATGGCGATGCAATACATGACGCTGGGCACGCAGGAAATGCTGCGCGACCAGATCGTGATGCTGGCGCTGGAGCGGGCCTGCCTGCAGGCGCCGCTGCCGCGCAACGAGGCCGAGTTCGCCGCGCGCAAGGAGGAAGGGCGCTCGCGCCTGAACCTGCTCGCGCAGGAAATCGCCCGGCTGGTTGGGGCGGTGCTGGCCGAATACGCGACGCTGCCGCGCAAGCTGATCCAGGCCAAGCCGTTTGCCGCGGCGCATGCCGATATGCAGGCGCAGTTGACGCGGATGATGGACAAGAACTTCGTGGCCGATACGCCTTACCAGCAGCTGGTGCATTTCGCGCGCTACCTGAAGGGCATCGCCATGCGCATCGACAAGATCAAGGGCGATCCGGCGCGCGATACGCAGCGCCTGCAGGAAATCACGCCGCTGCTGCAGCAATGGCAGCGCGCCGAGACCCAGTTGCGTCAGCAGGGCAGGGGTGTGGAAGACGCCCGGCTGGACGAGTTCCGCTGGATGCTGGAAGAGCTGCGGATCGCGCTCTTCGCGCAGGAATTGCGCACGCCGGTGCCGATGTCGGTGAAGCGGCTGCAAAAGGTGTGGGAGGCCATGCAGCGCTGAAGGCCGGGCGCGTCACCCCGCCCGGGCACTGGTCCGGGCGGAGATTGTGACCAAATGTTAGTTTGTTGCGCTAGGTCATCGGATCACAGTCCGAAAACGTTAGAATGATCGATTAAGTCATTGTTTAACGGTCTTATGCTCGCATTGCGTCGTGTAGTTTCCGGGTTTGCCGCCATCGGCACCCTGGCCCTGGGGATAGTAGCGGCGCCGGCGTTGGCGGAAGTCGTGGTGGTGCTCAATTCGGGTGATGCTACGGTCACGCTGATTGACAAGGACACCCAGAAGGTGCTGGAGACGTTCCCGATCGGGAAGGAGCCGCACCACCTGATCGCCACCCCTGACGACAAATCGCTGATCGTCGCCAATGCGGTGGGCAACGACCTGGTCTTCCTCGATCCGGTTACCGGCAAGGTCCAGCAGCGCGTCGCCAATATCGACGATCCCTACCAGATCGGCTTCTCGCCCGACCAGAAATGGTTCCTGGCCACCGGCAACCGGCTGGACCGGGTCGATATCTACCGTTGGGACGGCAAGGCGCTGAAGATCGCCAAGCAGCTGCCGCTGGCCAAGACCCCCAGCCATATCGCCTTCACCGATGATAGCCGCATCGCTTTTGTCACGTTGCAGGACTCCAACGAGGTGGTCGCCATCGACCTGCCCACGCAGACCGTGATGTGGCGCATGGATGCCGGTTCCGCTCCCGCGGGCATATGGGTCACGCCGGACCGGAAATACCTGTTGGTAGGCATGACCGGCGCCGATTACGTGGCCGTGATCGACTGGCGTACCCGCACCATGGTCAAGCAGATCCAGACCGGCAAGGGCGCGCACAACTTCCGCGCGGTGGGCGACAAGCGCCATCTGTTCCTGTCCAACCGGGTTTCCGGCACCATCAGCATCATCGACCAGCAGACCCTGACCAAGGTTGGCGACATCACCGGCCTGCCGGCGGGCCCCGACGACATGGAGCTGACGGCCGACGGCAAGACCCTGTGGGTGAGCTTCCGCTGGGCGCGCTCGGTGGGCCTGATCGATGTGGCCAGCCGCAAGCTGGTCAAGACCATCCGCGTGGGCCGTTCGCCCCACGGTATTTATTTCCGTACCCGCGCATCGCTTTATTGAGGGATGGCGGGTAGCCGGGCCACGGGCGGGAACGCCGTGGCCGGCACGGTATCGAAACTAGTAGGGCCGCTGCCACTCCAACGCAGTCACAGGAAATCAGGACAGGCATCATGAGCAAGATTTCGCAGCCCTGGCTGCCCCGCGCCCTGGTCCGCGCGGTGGCTGCAGGGCTTGCTGCCACCGGGCTGGCGCTGGCCGCCTCGCCGGCCGGCTCGGCCGAAGCCGGGCCTGCCGCGCCGCCGGCCTGCCGCGCCGGCACGCTCTACCTGACCTTCGACACCGGCAGCATGAGCCAGGCGGCGCTGATTGCCGACACGCTGCGCCGCCACCATATCAAGGCGACCTTCTTCCTCGCCAACGAGCCCACGATCAACAAGGACAGCTCGCTCGATCCGGGCTGGGCCGCGTACTGGAAGACCCTGGCGGCCGATGGCCATGTCTTTGGCAGCCATACCTTCGATCACGTCTACCTGCGCGGCGTGCGCGACGGCAAGGTGACGATGCGCCCGCAGTTCGGCGCGAATGCGGGGCAGGACGTGGTCATGGACCAGCAGAGCTTCTGCAGCGAACTCAACCGCAGCGCGCAGGCGCTGCGCAGCCTTGCCGGGACTGCCATGTCGCCGCTGTGGCGCGCGCCGGGCGGCCATACCGCGCCGCAGACCCTGCAATGGGCCGAGCGGTGCGGTTTCAAGCATGTGGGCTGGGCGCCGGCCGGCTTCCTCGGGGACGAGCTATCTTCCGAGCGTTTTTCCAACCAGGCGTTACTGGCACGCGCGCTGCGCGACCTGCGCGATGGCGACATCGCCATGGCCCATCTTGGCATCTGGTCGCGCAAGGATCCGTGGGCGCCCGGCGTGCTGGAGCCGCTGATCAGCGGACTGGAGCAGAAGGGCTTCTGCTTTGCGACGCTGCGCGACCATCCGGCCTATCGTGACTGGACACGCGGCCAGGCCGCCACCGTGGCCGGGAGACGCTGATGCTCGACGCGCTCAATGCCTGGGTAGGCCAGATCGAGGCCACGCTGTTCCAGGATGTGATCCTGCCCGTGGTCTACCAGCTCGGCTTCGGCGGTTATGCCGAGGACGCCTTCACCGGCACCGAATGGCTGCTTGTGGGGCTGGTGCAGATCGCAGTGATGGTGCTGATTCTCGGGCCGCTGGAAAAGCTGCGTCCGGTCGAGGCCGTCACGGATCGCGCAGCGATCCGCACGGATATCCTCTATACCGTGGTGCATCGCCTTGGCCTGTTCCGGCTCGCCATGTTCTTCCTGCTCGGGCCGCTGATGGACGGGCTGGAAGGACATCTGCGGCTGCTCGGCTGGCAGCGCGTGAATGTGGAAGACTGGTGGCCGGCGGTGACCTCGATCCCGCTGGTCAGCTTCTTCATTTACCTGCTGCTGTTCGACCTGCTCGACTACTGGTACCACCGCCTCTCGCATACCTACCGGTGGTGGTGGAGCCTGCATGCCGTGCATCACAGCCAGCGCCAGATGACGCTGTGGAGCGACAACCGCAACCACCTGCTCGACGACATGCTGCGCGACGTGGTGTTTGCCGTGGCCGCGCTGGCGGTCGGCGTCGAGCCTTCGCAGTACGTGCTGCTGGTGGCGCTGTCGCAACTGCTGCAAAGCTTGCAGCATGCCAACCTGCGCCTGCATTTTGGCCCCCTGGGCGAGCGGTTGCTGGTCTCGCCGCGCTTTCACCGCACGCATCATGCGGTGGGTCTCGGGCACGAGGCAATCGGCCGGCCCACCCGGCTGGGCGGATGCAACTACGGCGTGATCTTCCCCTGGTGGGACATGCTGTTCCGCACCGCCGTATTTACCGATGCCTATTACCCCACCGGCATCCGCGACCAGATGCCGCCGCCGGCAGGCAAGGGACGCAACTACGGCACCGGTTTGCTGTCCCAGCAGTGGTACGGCATCAAGCGCCTGTTGCGGCGCGGCTGACGCGGCAGGCCGTCCGAGGGGCGGCCTGGCAGCGCGCATCTTCCCGCTAGCCGTATCGTTGGCGGCGGGCCGTCGACCAGCGGCCGCGCACGCGTCCCCCGCGACACTTATGACGTGTGCTAGTCTATTTGTCCCCGCCTTTGTGGAAGCCCAATTCACTGCATGAACGATATTTTTCGCGCGCTTGGCCGTGCCCTGATCAGCCAGCTGCATCCGCGCATGCTGATGCTCACCGTCATTCCTTTCCTGCTCGCCACCGGGCTGTGGGGTGGCCTGCTGCTGTGGGGATGGGAGCCGATCATGACGGCCGCGCGCGGCGTGCTGGAAACCTCGGCGCTGACCAGCTGGATCTACGGCGCGCTTGACTGGTTCGGCCTGCAGTCCCTGCGCACGGTGGTGGCGCCGCTGTTCGTGATCGCGCTGATGATCCCGCTGGTGATCGCCTCCATGCTGGTGTTTATCAGCCTGTTCTCGGTGCCGGCGGCGGTGCGGCACCTGGAGCGCAGCTATCCGGACCTGGTCAAGTCCAGGGGCGGCAGCATGTTGGGCAGCGTGTTCCATGCACTGGGCAGCACCATGGTGTTCCTGCTGCTGGCGCTGGTGACGTTGCCGCTGTGGCTGATTCCGCCGTTCTTCGCACTGATCCCGCCGTTGCTGTGGGGCTGGCTGACCTACCGCGTGATGACCTACGATGCCCTGGCCCAGCACGCCACCGCGGAGGAGCGCAAGACGCTGATGAAGCGCCACCGCGGGGCCTTGCTCACCATTGGCGTGGCAGTTGGCCTGCTGGGCTCGGCGCCGACGCTGATCTGGGTGTTTTCGGCGGCGCTGATTTTTCTCTTTCCGTTTGTACTGGCCGCCACGCTTTGGCTCTACGTGCTGATCTTTATCTTCTCGGCGCTGTGGTTCGGCCATTTCTGCCTGCGCGCGCTGGAGCAGTTGCGTGCCGAACGCGCGGCCGCGGCTGCAGCGGCCGCGCCGGTGGTGGACGTTATCGATGTCGCGCCGTCGGATGTGCGGCGCCTTGAACAATCCTGAAGCGAGGGCATCATGGGTTTCGGCCTGATCGTCATTGGTGACGAGATTTTGTCGGGGCGGCGCGAAGACAAGCATATGCGCCGTGCCATCGAACTGCTGGCGGCGCGCGGGCTGGCGCTGGACTGGGCGGAGTACGTGGGCGACGAACGCGCACGCATCACCGCGACGCTGCGCCGTACCTTCGCCGGCGACGATGTGGTGTTCTGCACCGGCGGCATCGGCGCGACCCCGGACGATCACACCAGGCAGTGCGCCGCGGCTGCGCTGGGGGTGCCGCTTGAGTTGCATCCCGAGGCGCGGGAACTGATCGCGCAGCGCATTGCCGAGACGGCGGCTGGCGATGCGGTCAAGGCAGACCTGAATCTGCCGGAAAACCAGCATCGCTTCAAGATGGGCGAGTTCCCCGCCGGGGCGCGCATCATCCCGAACAGCTACAACCGCATCCCCGGATTCTCAGTGGCCGACCATCACTTCATGCCGGGCTTCCCGGTGATGGCGTGGCCGATGATGGAATGGGTGCTGGACCACTACTATCCGCACCTGTTCCATCTGGCGGTGCAGGTGGAGCGCTCCTTCCTGGTGTTCGAGGCACCGGAGTCCACGCTGACGCCGCTGATGGAGCGGGTCGAGGCCGCGTTCGACGGCATCCGCGTGTTCAGCCTGCCGTCTGTGGGGGATGCCAAGCGCGGCGAGCTTTATGCGCGCCGCCATATTGACCTGGGCGTCAAGGGCCCGGCTGATCAGGTCGAGCCGGCCTATGCCATGCTGCGCGAAGGTGTGCGGGCGATGGGCTTCGAGCTGGTGGAAGTGGCTGCGCGGAGGCCGGGCGATCCGGCGGGGGATTGAACCGTTAATCGCCGGGGAAATGAAAAACGGGACAGTCAGGCTATCCCGTTTTGCTTGTGGCGCAGGCGTGCCGCCGCTTCAGGCACCATGCCAG
Source organism: Cupriavidus sp. F041 (assembly GCF_057814235.1). Classification (NCBI taxonomy): domain Bacteria; kingdom Pseudomonadati; phylum Pseudomonadota; class Betaproteobacteria; order Burkholderiales; family Burkholderiaceae; genus Cupriavidus; species Cupriavidus sp. F041. Next base: position 2,538,781 of record NZ_JBVASY010000002.1, on the reverse strand, counting down.
GGAAGGCCCCGGAAGCACCAGCCTTCCACCGTCTTGCGGTGATGGTGTTCATCGCGGCTGCCTTCGAAACCTTCCAGCACATCCATCGCGTACTGGTAGCCAGCCTCCGTGGCGACCCGGGCGGCGTGCTTGGAGCGCGCCGCGCTGCGGCACAGGAACAGCACCGGCACGTCGGCGGGCACGCGGGCCTTGAGCTGGGCGATGAACGCAGCGTTCTGCGCGCCGCCCGGATAGCTGCTCCATTCCACATGCGCCGCTTGGGCTTCCGGCAGGTCCGGCGCGCCGATCCAGTCCAGTTCGGCCTGCGTGCGCACATCCACCATCACGGCAGTGGGGTCGCCCTGCAGCAAGGCGAAAGCTTCCTGCGGGGAGAGGGCGCCGAAGTAGGGCAGTTGGTTTTGCTGCTGGCGCTGGCGCGCCGCTTGGAGGAGTTCGTCTCGGGTGGTCATCTGGGTGACAAAATCGATGGGTGGAATGGCGTCAGGGGGGAGCCCGGCAAGTATTCTAGCGCGCCGGGAGTGCGAGCCGGTGCGTTTGGCGGGGAACGGTATAGACTTGCGCCGGGACAACGGGAATACCGGCGGCATGGCGTCCGCACCGGGTACTTCTGCACCGCAAGCAGGCAAGGCTGCCCCGCTCGCGCCAAAATGAACTAATCTGGTGCGCGAGCACGGAAACGGTGCAAATTGGCGTGCAAATGCACCATTATGGTGTTTTTGTTTGCGGCGGTCGCGGAGCCTCGCCGCAGCGGGCGCGACCGACAAGGCAGCGGGATTGTGGTGTATGTCATATGCGGCACCCGGAACGCGCTGCAGGCCCTGAATCGCGCCGCGCAGCTGCACTTTTTTCGGGAACGCAGGGGTAACAAGGGGGTTGCCTTGGCACGCTTTCTGCTAACATTCCTCGTCCCTTTCGTGGCCGATCTTTATCCTGCCCCCAACGCCTTCCAGGCGTAGCGCTGTAGAGATCGACGCAAGAATGGCTTTATAGACTTCAGCCGAATTTCCAGGAGATAGGCATGGCCCACAGCGTTGCAGATGTGATGAAGCTTGTGAAGGAAAACGACGTCAAGTTCGTCGATTTCCGTTTCACCGATACCAAAGGCAAAGAGCAACACGTGTCGGTACCCGTGTCGCACTTCGACGAAGACAAGTTTGAAAGCGGCCACGCTTTCGACGGCTCGTCGATCGCCGGCTGGAAGGGTATCGAGGCTTCGGACATGCTGCTGATGCCGGATCCGAACACCGCCAACGTCGATCCGTTTTACGAAGAACCCACCCTGATCCTGACCTGCGACGTGGTTGAACCGTCGGACGGCAAGGGTTATGACCGCGACCCGCGTTCCATCGCCAAGCGCGCCGAGGCTTACCTGAAGAGCACGGGCCTGGGCGACACCGCCTTCTTCGGTCCGGAACCCGAATTCTTCATCTTCGACGGCGTGACCTGGAACATCGACATGCAGGGCTGTTCCGTCAAGATCCAGTCGGAAGAAGCACCGTGGTCGTCGGGCAAGGAATTCGAGCACGGCAACAGCGGTCACCGTCCGGGCAAGAAGGGCGGCTACTTCCCGGTCGCCCCGATCGACACGTTCCAGGATATCCGTTCGGAAATGTGCCTGATCCTGGAATCGCTGGGCATCCCCGTGGAAGTCCACCACCACGAAGTTGCTGGCCAGGGCCAGAACGAAATCGGCACCAAGTTCAGCACGCTGGTGCAGCGTGCCGACTGGACCCAGCTGCAAAAGTATGTGATCCAGAACGTCGCCCACACCTACGGCAAGACCGCCACCTTCATGCCGAAGCCGGTCGTTGGCGACAACGGCTCGGGCATGCACGTGCACCAGTCGGTATGGAAGGACGGCCAGAACCTGTTCGCGGGCAACGGCTACGCCGGCCTGTCGGAATTCGCCCTGTACTACATCGGCGGCATCATCAAGCACGCTCGCGCGCTGAACGCCCTGACCAATCCGGGCACGAACTCGTACAAGCGTCTGGTGCCGGGCTTCGAGGCACCGGTCAAGCTGGCGTACTCGGCACGCAACCGTTCGGCTTCGATCCGCATTCCGTACGTTGCCAATCCGAAGGGCCGCCGTATCGAGACCCGCTTCCCGGATCCGCTGATGAACCCGTACCTGGGCTTCTCGGCGCTGCTGATGGCCGGCCTGGATGGCGTGCAGAACAAGATCCACCCGGGCGAAGCTGCCGACAAGAACCTGTACGACCTGCCGCCGGAAGAGGATGCAAAAATCCCGACCGTGTGCTCCAGCCTCGACCAGGCCCTGGAATACCTCGACAACGACCGCGAGTTCCTGACGCGCGGCGGCGTCTTCTCCAACTCCATGATCGATGCCTACATCGAACTGAAGATGGAAGAAGTGACCCGCTTCCGCATGACGACTCACCCGATCGAGTTCGACATGTACTACTCGCTGTAAGGCGAGGCGTTGCCAGGTTGTGACCGGGCAACAGTTGCACCAGGAAGGGGCGGCTTCGGCTGTCCCTTTTTGTTTTGTTCGCTGGTTTGATCGCTAGAATGGGGCTCCTTTCCCACCATCCCTGCTGATGTCAATGGACGCGCTCGAATTCCCGCCCCCCTCGCTCCACCCGGTGCACCGCTTCGGTGCCCGCATGCACGCATCGGCAGCCGTTTGCGCCATGCTGGCGCTGGCCTTGCTGTGCTGGAGCCGCCCGGCTCCGGCCCAGTCGGAAATCTATGTCTGCACCGGCCCCAACGGGGTGCCGGAATACCGGAACGGCACGGGCGGCAAGGGCTGCAAGCGGCTCAGCCTGCCCGAGGTGATGACCGTGCCGGGCGGGCGCGTGAATGCCCCTGCGGCGGGCAAGGGCGCTGGCCCTGCCGTGGCGCCCGCGGCGTTTCCGCGAGTCGACAGCGCGACCCAGAAGAGCCGCGATGGCGAGCGCCGGTCCGTACTCGAGCAAGAGCTGCAAAGCGAGGAGGCCAAGCTGGCCGCGCTGCGCGCCGAGTACAACAACGGCCAGCCCGAGCGCCAGGGCAATGAACGCAACTACCAGAGGTATCTCGACCGCACCGCCGCGCTACGCGACGACATTGCGCGCGGCGAGGCCAATGCCGCTTCACTGCGGCGCGAACTCTCCAACTTGAAGGACTAGTGTCATGCGTCGCCTGATTCGCAGCGTCTCGCGCAAGGTAGCCTCGGCCGGAGCCGGCACCCCGCCCGAGGGAGAGGCCGTGGTGCTGCCCTTGGGCGATGTGTCCTACCACCAGGGACTGGACGTCGTAGCCAACCCCGTGTTGCTGGTGCGCCAGCCCGGCCTGCGCATCGTCTATGCCAATCCCGCGGCCGAGGCGAGTTTCGCGGTGTCGCGCAAGGCCATGGTGGAACTGTCGCTCGCGGACCTGTTCGGTAGCTCGGAAGAGCTGGCCAGCATGATAGAGACAGTGATTTCGCGGCAGTTCGATGCCCGCCGGCAAGACGTGGTGCTGCATCCGCCGTTGCAGGAGCCCATGCACGCCCATGTAGTCATCGGGGCGCTGGACGCCAATTCCGACGCCGTGGTGGTGGAGGTGCTGCCCAACGAGCAAAAGGTGCGCAGCGACCGCGAGGAGCGCATCCTCGACCTGACCTCGGCCAACAAGGAACTGATCCGCAATCTCGCCCACGAGATCAAGAACCCGCTGGGCGGCATCCGCGGCGCGGCGCAACTGCTTGAGTTCGAGTTGCCCGATCGTTCGCTGCGCGAATACACGCAGGTCATCATCAAGGAGTCGGATCGCCTGCAGACTCTGGTGGACCGCCTGCTGGAGCCGCACCGCCATCCGCATATCGTGTCCGACCTCAATATCCACGAGGTGCTGGAGCGCGTGCGCTCGGTGGTGCTGGCCGAATTCCCCTCCGGGCTGGATATCGTGCGCGACTACGACGCGAGCCTGCCCGACTTGCGCGGCGACATGGAACAGTTGATCCAGGCCGTGCTCAACATCGTCCACAACGCCGCCCAGGCGCTCGCCGAGCGCGTCGCGCGCGGCGATGCGCAGATCATCCTGCGTACCAGGGTGGCTCGCCAGGTAACAATTGCCAAGCGTTTGTTCAAGCTGGCATTGGACTTGCATGTCATCGATAACGGTCCGGGCATCCCCGAGGATATTCGCGAACGCATCTTCTACCCGCTGGTGTCGGGTAGGGACGGCGGCAGCGGCCTCGGTCTCACACTCGCTCAAACCTTCGTGCAGCAGCACGAGGGCTTGATCGAATGTGAGAGCCGGCCCGGCTGTACCGACTTCCGTATCCTGCTGCCCCTGCATTGAGCGCATCGGCGACAGCAATTGGAACTGCCCCAATGATTGCTGCCGACCGGCTTGCCGGCGGTGTGCGGCCAGGTTCACGGAAGACCAAATGACACCGAGCAGACAAGCGACGCACATGAAGCCGATCTGGATAGTCGACGACGATCAATCAATCCGCTGGGTCCTGGAAAAGGCCCTCGCCCGTGAAAGCCTGCTTTCGCGCAGCTTCACCAACGTGCGCGACGTACTGGCCGCGCTGGAAGATGACGAGCCGCAAGTCCTGATCTCCGACATCCGCATGCCGGGAGGCTCGGGCCTGGATTTGCTGCAAGCACTCAAGGCCCGGCACCCGGGGCTGCCAGTCATCGTGATGACGGCCTACTCCGACCTGGACAGCGCGGTAGCCGCCTTCCAGGGCGGGGCCTTTGAATACCTGGCCAAGCCGTTCGACGTCGACAAGGCGGTCGAGCTGATCCGCCGCGCGCTGCAGGAAAGCCTGCGCGAGGAGGAACTGGAAGACCGCCTGGTCGACGCGCCCGAGATTCTCGGGCAGGCGCCGGCCATGCAGGACGTGTTCCGCGCCATCGGCCGCCTGTCGCAGTCGAACGTGACGGTGTTGATCACCGGTGAGTCCGGCACCGGCAAGGAACTGGTGGCGCAGGCGCTGCACAAGCACAGCCCGCGCGCCAACGGGCCCTTTATCGCGCTCAATACCGCGGCCATCCCCAAGGACCTGCTCGAGTCGGAATTGTTCGGCCATGAGCGCGGCGCCTTCACCGGCGCGCAGACCATGCGCCGCGGCCGCTTCGAGCAGGCCGAGGGCGGCACGCTGTTCCTCGACGAAATCGGCGATATGCCGTTCGACCTGCAAACGCGCCTGTTGCGTGTGCTGTCGGATGGCAACTTCTACCGCGTGGGGGGGCACAATCCGCTGCGCGCCAATGTGCGCGTGATTGCCGCCACCCACCAGAACCTGGAAACGCGCGTCAAGGAAGGGCTGTTCCGCGAGGACTTGTTCCACCGCCTCAACGTGATCCGGCTGCGCCTGCCGCCGCTGCGCGAGCGGCCGGAAGACATTACGCTGCTGGCCCGTCATTTCCTGCAGAAGAGCGCCAAGGAACTAGGCGTCGAGCCCAAGCGCATGTCGGACGAGGCCCTGGCCTATGTCAGCACGCTGCCGTTCCCCGGCAACGTCCGCCAGCTCGAGAACCTGTGCAACTGGCTGACCGTGATGGCGCCGGCCCAGACCATCGAGGTCAAGGACATGCCGCGCGAGATGATTGGCACGGGCGCGCCGCAGGGCAGCCATGCCGGTGTGCCGCGCATGGCGGAGCCACGCGCCGAGGGCAGGGCGGAGGACGCCGAGGGCCACGACGTCGTCGACTATGGCGCCGCGCCTGCCGGCATGGGCGCGGAGGCCGATTCCGCGCAGGCCTACGCGAACCGCACGGCCGCCGCGAGCGCGATTGCCGGCTGGGAGCACCTGCTGGCAGGGGAGGCCCGCGCCATGCTGGAGTCCGGCCAGCCGGAGGTGATGGATGCGCTCACGCGGCGCTTCGAGAAGGCGGTGCTGGAGGCGGCCCTGGGCGTGACGCGTGGGCGCCGTGTCGAGGCGGCAACCCGCCTGGGCATCGGCCGCAACACCATTACCCGCAAGCTGCAGGAACTGGGCTTCGATTGAAGCAGGTAGTGGGTAGCTGCGGGGCACAAAAAAACAGCCGGGCTTGTCCCGGCTGTTTTTTTGGGCGGCTTGCCGCCGTCGCTTTTCGTCGCCGCACTCAGTCGCGTGCGGCCAGCAACAATGCTGCCATCTCGGCAAACCCCTCGCCGCAAGCCGCCTCGGTAATGTAGGCGGGCTTGGCCGGCAGTTGCGGCAGGATGTCGCGGATATTGGCGACCCCGACCGACAAGGGGAAATGGGCGAACATGCTCGCATCGTTGGCCGAGTCGCCGATAAACAACCACTCGTCGCGTTCGGCATCGAGGTCGGCGCCCAGCAATTCCGCAGCGCACAACCGGCTCATGCTCAGCTTGTCGTGCTCCCCGAACCATCCATTGACATGGATCGAGCTGACGGTAGCGGTCATGCCGGCTTCGCGCATCAGCCTGACAATGCGGTCGACCGCTGCCGGGGGTAGTGGCGCCACGTCCTCGGCATGGTCGATGGCCAGGTCGGCGACGTGCCAGGCCTGGTCGGAGGCCAGCGCGCAGCCCGGCACCTCTTGCACGATGCGTGCGCCCAGGGCATGGATGCGCGCCAGGTTATCGGCCCGGATAGCGGAGTCGTCCAGGTAGCGGGTCACGAGTTTCCCCGCGCGCAGGTGAGAGTAAAAGGCACCGTTTTCGCCAATGATGGCGTCCACCGGCCAGAGCCGGGTCAGGATTTCGGCCCAGGCAATGCAGCGGCCGGTCACCGGGATGACATGGAGGCCGGCTCGTTTGAGCTGGTCCAGCGCAAGGTAGGTGGCCGCCGGCAGCCTGCCGTCGGTGGTGATGGTGCCGTCGATGTCGGTCAGTACGCCGCAAACGCGGCGCAGCGCCGGTGCGGGAATGGTGTGGATGGCTTGCATGGTGCAAGATTTTACCCTGTCAAGCTGCCGATAAATCGTTGTCATATTATTGTAATTTAGTAGAAATGCCCGGTTTTCCAATCCAACAAGGCGGAGTAACATCCGGCTGTCACAAAAACTGCATACAGTCGGACGATTTTTGTCCCTTGTCGCGATATAAAACAGGAGAGTTTCCTATGACCGTCAAACGTACCGCGTTGACCCTCGCCGCCTTCGCCATGCTGATTGGCGCAGGATCGGCCAATGCCGCCGTTGAGATCCAGTGGTGGCATTCGATGGAAGGCGCGCTCAACGACAAGGTGAACGCGATCGCCACGCAGTTCAACGGCAGCCAGTCCGAGTACAAGATCGTGCCGATCTACAAGGGTCAGTATGACGAATCGCTGGCGGCAGGCATTGCGGCCTTCCGCTCGGGCAATGCGCCGGCAATCCTGCAGGTATTCGAAGTCGGAACGGCCACCATGATGAGCGCCAAGGGCGCCATCAAGCCGGTGGCGACGGTCATGAAGGACGCAGGAGAAAAGTTCGACGCCAAGATGTACATCCCGGCGGTGGCTGGCTATTACACCTCGAGTAAGGGCGAGATGCTGTCGTTCCCGTTCAATAGCTCGACCACGGTGATGTACTACAACAAGGACGCCTTCAAGAAGGCCGGGCTGGATCCGAACAAGCCGCCCGTGACCTGGCAGGAAGTGGCCACCGATTCCGCCAAGCTCAAGGCTGCCGGCGTTTCCTGCGGCTATACCACCGACTGGCAGTCGTGGGTGCAGCTCGAAAGCTTCTCGGCCTGGCACAACGTCCTGTTCGCCACCGAGAACAATGGCTTCGGCGGCACGGGCGCGCGGCTGGTGTTCAATTCGCCGTTGCACGTCAAGCATATCGCCAACCTGCTCGACATGCAGCAGAAGGGCTATTTTGTCTACGGCGGCCGCAAGGACGAGCCGAAGGCGAAGTTCATCGCCGGCCAGTGCGCCATGCTGACCGGGTCCTCGGCGGCGCTGGCGAATATCCGCAAGAATGCCAAGTTCGACTTCACTGTTGCGCAACTGCCGTATGAGCAGGGCGTGCCGGGCGCACCGCAGAACACCATTATCGGCGGTGCTTCGCTGTGGGTGATGGGCGGGAAGAAGGCTGAGGAGTACAAGGGCGTGGCCAAGTTCTTCACCTTCTTGTCGCGCCCCGAGGTGCAGGCTGACTGGCACCAGTCGACCGGCTACCTGCCAGTGACCATGGCGGCCTATGAGCTGACCAAGAAGTCGGGCTTCTATGACAAGAACCCCGGTGCCGATGTCGCGGTCAAGCAGATGATCGTCAAGACCACCGACAAGTCGCGCGGCATCCGCCTGGGCAATTTCCCGCAGATCCGTACCGTGATCGATGAGGAACTCGAAGCGGTCTGGACCGGCAAGAAGCAGCCCAAGGAGGCACTGGACTCGGCAGTGGCGCGCGGCAATGAGCTGCTCGAGCGCTTCCAGAAGACGGTCCGCGAGTAAGCGCCCGGCGTTGTGAGTGTGCAGAAGGCGGAGGCTTTGCCTCCGTCTTTGATTTGAGCGGCCGCAAGGGCCGCGCTGTCCCCGATTGTTGACGCCCCGCTGGCAGCGGTGGTCTGGATGCGTGATGGAAAAACGGGTCGTATTCCAATCTTCATGGTTGCCCTATCTGCTGGTGATGCCGCAGATGGCGGTAACGCTGATTTTCTTTTTCTGGCCGGCCGGGCAGGCGCTGTACCAGTCCGTGCTGAGGCAGGATGCCTTTGGCATCGACCTGCAGTTCGTTGGCCTGGAAAATTTCCGGGATCTGTTCAACGATGCGCAGTACCTGAATTCGTTCCGCGTGACGGCGGTGTTCGCCGTCGGCGTGACACTGGTCGGGCTTTCAATCTCGCTGCTGCTGGCCTATTTCGCCGATCGCGTGGTGCGCGGCGCCAGCGGCTACAAGATGCTGCTGATCTGGCCGTACGCCGTGGCGCCCGCGGTGGCTGGCGTGCTGTGGATGTTCATGTTCAACCCGACGCTGGGCGTGGTGTCCTATGCCCTGCACCGGTTCGGCGTGGACTGGGACTTCCTGCTCAATAGCAACCAGGCCATGCTGCTCGTGGTGTTGATCGCCGCCTGGAAGCAGATCAGCTACAACTTCCTGTTCTTCCTGGCAGGCCTGCAGAGCATCCCGAAATCGCTGATCGAGGCTGCCGCCATCGATGGCGCGGGCCCGTGGCGGCGATTCTGGTCGATCATCTTCCCGCTGCTGTCGCCGACCACCTTCTTTCTGATGGTGATCAACGTGGTGTACGCCTTCTTCGATACCTTCGCCATTATCGACGCGGTGACCCACGGCGGCCCGGTCAACGCCACCAATACGCTGGTCTACAAGGTCTACCAGGATGGTTTCCGCGGGCTGGATATCGGCGGATCGGCAGCGCAGTCGGTTGTGCTGATGGGGATCGTGATCGTTCTCACGGTGGTGCAGTTCCGCTACGTGGAACGCAAGGTGCAGTACTGAGGATTGGCAAAATGGTAGAACGACGACCCTTTCTTGATTTTCTCTCGCACCTGATGCTGGTGCTGGGCGTGCTGGTGGTGGCTTTCCCCGTCTATGTCACGTTTGTGGCCTCGACGCTGACGGCCGACGAGGTGCTGCAGGCTCCGATGACGCTGCTGCCGGGCAGCCATTTCCTGGAAAACTACCGCACGGTGCTGGTGGCCGGGGTGGGCAATGCCGCCTCGCCGGTTTCCACGATGATGCTCAACAGCCTGATCATGGCGCTGGGCATTTCGCTGGGCAAGATCGCGATCTCGATCATCTCGGCCTTCGCGGTGGTGTACTTCAAGTTCCCGCTGCGCAAGACCTTCTTCTGGATGATCTTCATCACGCTGATGCTGCCGGTGGAAGTGCGGATCCTGCCGACCTACAAGGTGGTGTCGGACCTGGGCATGCTGGATAGCTACTTTGGCCTGACCATTCCGATCATCGCCTCGGCCACCGCGACCTTCCTGTTCCGCCAGTTCTTCCTGACCATCCCGGACGAGTTGGCCGAGGCCGCGCGCATCGACGGCGCCGGGCCGCTGCGCTTCTTCAAGGACGTGGTGCTGCCGCTGTCCAAGACCAGCATCGCGGCGCTGTTCGTGATCCAGTTCATCTACGGCTGGAACCAGTACCTGTGGCCGCTCCTGATCACCACGCAGAAGTCGATGACGCCGGTGGTGGTGGGCGTGACGCAGATGATCTCCCGCTCCGGGGACGCAGCCACCGACTGGAACCTGGTGATGGCCACCGTGATGCTGGCCATGGTGCCGCCCGCAATCGTGGTGGTGCTGATGCAGAAGTGGTTCGTCAAGGGCCTGGTCGAAACCGAAAAATAAGCGGGCGGGGCGGGGCGCGCCCACGTGTTGGTGCGCCCGCCACGCTTGCCCAGCGAGAAAGAATAGCCATGGCAAAACTGTCGCTTCGCAACGTACAGAAGACCTACGCCGGCAACGTCAAGGTTGTGCACGGCATCGATATGGAAATCAACGATGGCGAGTTCATCGTCATTGTCGGCCCGTCGGGCTGCGGCAAATCCACGCTGCTGCGCATGGTGGCCGGGCTCGAAGCCATCAGCGGCGGCGAGGTGCATATTGGCGAGAAGATCGTCAATAACCTCGAACCCGCCGAGCGTGACATCGCCATGGTGTTCCAGAACTACGCGCTCTATCCGCATATGAGCGTGTACGACAACATGGCTTATGGCTTGAAGATACGTGGCATGGCAAAGAGCGAGATCGAGCAGCGCGTCAAGCATGCCGCGGGCATTCTCGAGCTGGCACCGCTGCTGGAGCGCAAGCCGCGCGCGTTGTCGGGCGGCCAGCGCCAGCGCGTGGCCATGGGTCGCGCGATCGTGCGTGAGCCCGCTGTGTTCCTGTTCGACGAACCGCTGTCCAACCTCGACGCCAAGCTGCGCGTGCAGATGCGCCTGGAACTGAAGGAATTGCATCGCCGCCTGCGTACCACCAGCATGTATGTGACGCACGACCAGGTCGAGGCCATGACGCTGGCCGACCGCATGATGGTGCTCAACGGCGGGCGCGTGGAACAGATCGGCACGCCGCTGGAAGTCTATGCGCGCCCCGCCAGCACGTTCGTCGCCAGCTTCATCGGCTCGCCGCCGATGAACCTCGTTCCGGTTGCGCGGACCAATGGCGGGCAGGGCGAGGCGCAGATGCGCGTGGAGCAGAAGGAGGGCGCCCAAGGGCAAGCCGCCACCCTCGGCCACCTGCCGATGGGCCTGCACCTGCCTCAGCGCGCGCTGCTTGGCCTGCGTCCCGAGCATATCGAGCCGTGCGCGGCGCACGATGCGATTGCCGAGATCCAGGTCCGTCTGGTGGAAGCGCTGGGTGCCGATTCCTTTGCCTATGGCACGCTGGGTGGCCAGCCGGTCGTGGTGCGGCTGGACAGCAACATGCCGGTGCGCGGCGGCGATCGCCTGCCGATTACGGCCACGGCCGAGCACCTGCACTTCTTCGACGCCGATTCCGGCAAACGCATCGAGGCCTGACATGACCCCAGCCGCCTGGCCCTATCCGCGCCATATCGCCCACCGGGGCGCCGGCAAGCTGGCGCCCGAGAACACCCTGGCGGCCTTCCGCCACGGCGCATCGTTCGGCTATCGCATGTTCGAGTTCGATGTGAAGCTGTCGGGCGACGGGCGGCCGGTGTTGCTGCACGACGCTACGCTCGACCGCACCACCAACGGCCAGGGCCGCGCCGATGCGCTGACCCTGGGTGAGATCGCCATGCTGGATGCGGGCAGCTGGCATAGCCCGGCCTATGCCGGGGAGCCGGTTCCCACGCTGGCAGCGATTGCCCGCTATACGCGCGCCAACGGGTTCATGGTCAATATCGAGATCAAGCCGGTGCCGGGCGCGGAATGGCGTACCGGCGCCGCCGTGGCTCTCGATGCCCAGGCGCTGTGGGCTGGCAGCGACACCCAGCCGCTGCTGTCGTCGTTCTCGGAAGAGTCGCTGGAGGCCGCCCGTCGGGCTGCGCCGGGCCTGCCGCGCGCGCTGCTGCTCGACAAGCTGCCACCCGACTGGCTGGAGCGGCTGCGCCGGCTGGACTGCGTGGCGCTCGACGCTAATCATCGCGAACTCAGTGCCGAGGTCATCCGGGCCGCCCATGCGGCCGGCTTCAGGGTGGCCTGCTATACGGTCAATGACCCGGAGCGCGCGACTGAACTGCTTGGCTGGGGGCTCGACGCGCTGATTACCGACGCGGTCGACCTGATCGCGCCGCGCCAGGACTAGTCCGCCAGGCGCGGGCGCATCGCCTGTTCATGCAGGTTGCGCCAACGCGTCGCGGACCGCGTCGTCCACGCTCCAGCCGCGCCACATTTCTTCGGGCAGGGCCGGGTTGCGCGCGTGCGCCAGCAGGTCGCGCACCTCGTCCTTGACCCGCGCGAGCCGCAGCGGTATGCCGTGGGCCTTCGCAAACACCGCCAGTTCGCCGAGGGCTTCCAGGACGGTGCCGTCGAGATCCGACGATTCTTCGAGGCTTAGCACCAGGCCATACTGGGGATGCCCGTGTGCCAGTGCGTGGCGCACGGTGCCCAGCACGCTATCGATATTGCCGAAGAACAGCGGGACTTCCGGGCGCGCGATCAGCAGTCCCTTGGGCGCGGTGGCCTCGGGGTGGCGCGCCATGTCGACGAAGTCGTGGCTATCGGCCCAGCGGCCCAGCCACGTAACCTGCGGGCGCGACAAGCGCTGCAGCAGCATCGCCAGGCTGACCCCGATCGCCAGCAGCAGCCCATGCAGCACACCCAGCAACAGCACGCCGGCAAAGGCGGTCAGCGCGACCAGCCGGTCGCGCCGCCAGTCGAAATACGGCTTGAGGCTGCCCGGATTGAGGCTATGCCCGACCGCGCGGATCACGATGGCCGCGAGTACCGGCTCCGGCGTGTGCGAGATCCAGGGGAGCAGTGTGCACACAGCGGCAAAGACCACGGTGCCGGCAACCAGGCCAGCGCGGCGGCTTTGCGCGCCGGCCGCTTCGTTGGCCGAGGTGGCGGAAAAGCCCGCCCCCACCGGCATGCCCTGGAACAGTCCCGAGGCGAGATTGGCTAGCCCCAGTGCCGCCAGGTCGCGGTTGGGGGAGACGATATCGCCATGGCGCATGGCAAAGGTGCGGATCGAGCCGTAGCTTTCGGCGTAGAGGATCAGCGCCAGCGCGGCGGCCAGTTCGCCCACGCGCATCCAGTCGGTCGGGGTCAGTTCCGGCACCCGCGGCGCCGAGAACTGCAAGGCGATGTTGCCGACGGCCGCCACGCCGTGCGCTTGGGTCCAGCCGCTGAGATCGAGCACGATGCCGGCGGCGATGACCAGCAGTGCGCCCGGCATGGCGCGCCAGCGCGCGAACACGTGCAGCAGCGCCAGCGCCACCAGGGCCACCGCCGCGCCTGCCAGGTTCCAGTGGCGCCATCCGGCGAGCAGTTCCCAGGCCAGGCGCAGGAAGTCGCCATGCGCCGGATGCATGTCCAGGATCTTCGGGCATTGCTTGAGCACGATGGTCAGCGCCAGCCCCAATGCAAAGCCGCGCAGCACGGGCTTGGCGATCAGGCTGGAGATCGCCCCCAGGCGCGCCAGCGAAGCCAGCAGGAACAACACCCCCGCCAGCAGGATGACCGCGGCGCCAAGCGCGATGCGCAGTCCCATGTCACCTTCTGCCGCAGCCGTGGTGGCAGCCAGCAGCACCGCTGCCGACGATGACGTGGCCGAGACAATGGCAAAGCGGCTGCTGCCGAGCATGCCGTAGACCAACAGGCCGGCGAAGAGCGCGATCACCCCGGCTTGCGGCGGCAGTCCGGCAATACCGGAATAGGCCACGGCTTCGGGGAGCAACAGGCCGGCGATGGCTAGCCCGGCCACCAGGTCTGCCCGCCATGTGGCGTGGGCGGCGCTCGGCGCGGCGGCGTTGACGGTGGGGGCGGGCATTATTGGCTGCCGTTCGCGCCAGATTGGAGAACATATTGTGAGAAATACACCGAGCGCTCCATTGGTTTTGGATTCCTGTCCATGCTATCGAACCGGCAGGCCTCGCTGCCTTGCCGGCTGCGTGCATTGGCCTCTACGCAACATGGCACGCCCGCAAAAGGGCAGTGCGGCAAAATTCCCCCGGCCTATGTGTCAAACGTGCTATTCTTATGCGAGTGAAGACTTAGGTCCTTCCACGCACAACTGACCCTTTCAGGGCGACTGAACAGTTCGGCACCCGCTGTGGTGCCGTTTGCATAATGATGCATGAATATGTTTCGGTTGCTGCCCCTAAAGAGTTGTTTGCAATCCGCTAACCGGTCAAGCCGTGTCGCGGAAGGTTGATAAACCCGCTTTATTCCGGCATTCCCGGATAATAGTGAGCGCCCCATGATGCAGCAGTATCAGAGCAATTCGTACCTCTTCGGCGGCAATGCCCCCTATGTAGAAGAACTGTACGAGGCCTACCTCCAGAATCCCACCTCGGTTCCCGATAACTGGCGCGCGTATTTCGATGCGATGCAGAACGTGCCGGCCGTCGATGGCTCCAACGCCCGCGACATCCCCCACGCTCCCATCGTCGCCTCGTTCGCCGAGCGAGCCAAGGCGGGTCCGATCAAAACCATCGTTGCATCGGCCGACTCCGATATGGGGCGCAAGCGCGTCGCTGCCACGCAGCTGATCGCCGCTTACCGCAACATCGGTTCGCACTGGGCCGACCTGGATCCGCTCAAGCGCCAGGAACGTCCGCCCCTGCCAGATCTCGATCCGGCCTTCTACGGCTTCTCGGAAAGCGATCTCGATATCGTCTTCAACGCCAGCAATACGTATTTCGGCAAGGAATCGATGAGCCTGCGCGAGCTGCTCAACAACCTGCGCGAAACCTATTGCAGCAGCATCGGCGCCGAGTTCATGTACATCAGCGACCAAGCGCAAAAGCGCTGGTGGCAAGAGCGCCTGGAAACCACGCGTTCCAAGCCGGTGTTCACGCTCGAGAAGAAAAAGCATATCCTCGACCGCCTCACCGCGGCCGAAGGCCTGGAGCGTTTCCTCCACACCAAGTACGTCGGCCAGAAGCGCTTCTCGCTCGAAGGCGGTGAAAGCTTCATCGCCGCCATGGACGAACTGATCCAGCACAGCGGCAGCAAGGGCGTGCAGGAAATCGTCATCGGCATGGCCCACCGCGGCCGCCTGAACGTGCTGGTCAATACGCTGGGCAAGATGCCGGCTGACCTGTTCGCCGAATTCGAGGGCAAGCACGTCGACGACCTGCCGGCCGGCGACGTGAAGTACCACAAGGGCTTCTCCAGCGACGTCTCCACCGAAGGCGGCCCGATCCACCTGTCGCTCGCCTTCAATCCTTCCCACCTGGAAATCGTCAACCCGGTCGTGGAAGGCTCGGTCAAGGCCCGCCAGGAACGCCGCGGCGAACCCGCAGGCCATGCGGAAGTGCTGCCGGTGCAAGTGCACGGCGACGCGGCCTTCGCAGGCCAGGGCGTGGTGATGGAAACGCTGAACCTGGCACAGACCCGCGGCTACGGCACGGGCGGCACGATGCACATCGTGATCAACAACCAGATCGGCTTCACCACCTCGGACCCGCGCGACTCGCGCTCCACGCTGTATTGCACCGACGTCGTCAAGATGATCGAGGCACCGGTGCTGCACGTGAACGGCGACGATGCCGAAGCCGTGGTGTTCGCCATGCAGCTGGCGGTGGAATTCCGCATGGAATTCAAGAAGGATGTCGTGGTCGACATCATCTGCTTCCGCAAGCTGGGCCACAACGAGCAGGACACCCCGGCCGTTACCCAGCCGCTGATGTACAAGAAGATCGCCCAGCACCCGGGCACGCGCAAGCTGTACGCTGACAAGCTGGCTGCGCAAAACCTGGTGCCCGCTGACTTCGGCGATCAGCTGGTCAAGGAATACCGCGCTGCCATGGATGCGGGCAAGCACACGGTCGACCCCGTCCTGTCGAACTTCAAGAACAAGTTCGCCGTGGACTGGATGCCGTTCCTGAACCGCAAGTGGACCGACGCCGCCGACACCGCCGTGCCGGTGACCGAGCTCAAGCGCCTGGCCGAACGCATTACCGCCATCCCCGAGCACCTCAAGCTGCACCCGCTGGTCGAGAAGGTCGTCAAGGATCGCGCCAACATGGGCCGCGGCGACCAGGCGCTGGACTGGGGCATGGGCGAGCACCTGGCCTTCGCGTCGCTGGTGGCTTCGGGCTACCCGGTGCGCATCACCGGCCAGGATGCAGGCCGCGGTACGTTCACGCACCGTCACTCGGTCCTGCATGACCAGAACCGCGAGCGCTGGGATGCCGGCAGCTACGTGCCGCTGCAGAACGTGTCGGAAAACCAGGCACCGTTCACGGTGATCGACTCGGTGCTGTCGGAAGAGGCCGTGCTCGGCTTCGAATATGGCTTCTCCACTGCCGAGCCAAACGCGCTGGTGATCTGGGAAGCCCAGTTCGGCGACTTCGTCAACGGCGCCCAGGTGGTGATCGACCAGTTCATCTCCTCCGGCGAAGTGAAGTGGGGCCGCGCCTCGGGCCTGACCCTGATGCTGCCGCACGGCTATGAAGGCCAGGGTCCGGAACACAGCTCGGCGCGCATCGAGCGCTTCCTGCAGCTGTGCGCGGACCACAACATGCAGGTCTGCCAGCCGACCACGCCGGCCCAGATCTTCCACCTGCTGCGCCGCCAGATGATCCGTCTGTTCCGCAAGCCGCTGGTGATCATGACGCCGAAGTCGCTGCTGCGTAACAAGGATGCGGTCTCGCCGCTGTCCGACCTGGCCAAGGGCCACTTCGAGACGGTCATTCCCGATCACGAAGAACTGAACGCCAGCAAGGTCAAGCGCGTGATCATGTGCTCGGGCAAGGTCTACTACGACCTGGTCAATACCCGCAAGGAACGCGGTGCCAGCGACGCCGCCGTCATCCGCCTGGAACAGCTGTATCCGTTCCCGCACAAGGCAGTGGCAGCCGAGCTGAAGAAGTACCCGAACGCCAATGAAATCGTGTGGTGCCAGGATGAGCCGCAGAACCAGGGTGCCTGGTTCTTCGTCCAGCACTTCATCATGGAAAACATGGCGGAAGGCCAGAAGCTCGGTTACGCGGGTCGTCCCGCCTCGGCATCGCCGGCGGTGGGCTACTACGCCAAGCACAATGAGCAACAGAAGGCGCTGCTCGAAGCGGCCTTCGCCAAGCTCAAGGGCTTTGTCCTGACCAAATGATCGTGGCCGGCATGGCGGCGCGCGCGAAGAGCGCGCACCGCCATGTTTTTTGCCGCTGCCTGAAGCACATACGAATACATCAAGGAAATACCAACCATGGCTATTGTTGACGTCAAGGTTCCGCAACTTTCTGAATCGGTTGCCGAAGCAACCATGCTGAACTGGAAGAAGAAGCCGGGCGAAGCCGTTGCCCAAGACGAAATCCTGATTGAAATCGAAACCGACAAAGTCGTGCTCGAAGTGCCCGCCCCGTCGGCCGGCGTGCTGTCGCAGATCATCCGCAACGATGGCGACACCGTGGTCGCCGACGAAGTGATCGCCAAGATCGACACCGAAGCCACCGCAGGCGCCGTCGCTCCGGCTGCTGCCGCCCCGGCACCCGCCGCTGCTGCCGCCCCGGCCGCCGCTGCGCCCGCCGCAGCCGGCGCCGTTGCCATGCCTTCGGCAGCCAAGCTGATGGCCGAAGGTGGCCTGTCGGCCGGCCAGGTCGCTGGCACGGGCAAGGATGGCCGCATCACCAAGGGCGACGTGCTGGCCGCGACCGCGGCTCCGGCCGCCGCGCCTGCCGCCAAGGCTGCTCCGGCTCCGGCTGCCGCCAAGCCGGCGCTGCAGCAGGTTTCCGCCCCGGTGGACTTCGCCGCGCTGGGCGACCGTCCGGAAGAGCGCGTGCCGATGAGCCGCCTGCGCGCCCGTATCGCCGAGCGCCTGCTGCAATCGCAATCCACCAACGCCATCCTCACCACCTTCAATGAAGTGAACATGAAGCCGGTGATGGACCTGCGCGCCAAATACAAGGACCGCTTCGAGAAGGAACACGGCGTCAAGCTGGGCTTCATGTCCTTCTTCGTCAAGGCCGCGGTGCACGCGCTGAAGAAGTTCCCGCTGATCAACGCTTCGATTGACGGCAATGACATCGTCTACCACGGCTATTTCGACATCGGTATCGCGGTGGGCTCGCCGCGCGGCCTGGTGGTGCCCATCCTGCGCAACGCAGACCAGATGAGCCTGGCGGACATCGAGAAGAAGATCGCTGAATTCGGCGTGAAGGCCCGTGACGGCAAGCTGTCGCTGGAAGAGCTGACTGGCGGCACGTTCTCGATCTCCAACGGCGGCACCTTCGGTTCGATGCTGTCTACCCCGATCATCAACCCGCCGCAGTCGGCCATCCTGGGCGTGCACGCCACCAAGGACCGCGCGGTGGTGGAAGACGGCCAGATCGTGATCCGTCCGATGAACTACCTCGCCATGTCCTACGACCACCGCATCATCGACGGCCGCGAAGCCGTCCTGGGCCTGGTCGCCATGAAGGATGCGCTGGAAGATCCGGCCCGCCTGCTGCTGGACCTGTAATCATCCGCATTGACTGAGGTCTTGCCCGCCATGCCCGCTACGCGGCGCGGGCGGGCATGACGGACCGAAGAGTTGAAGGCGGCCTGGCGGGCGATGTTGCCCCGGCCCGGGCTGCAAAAGGAATTTCCATGAGCAAACAATTCGACGTGCTGGTCATCGGTGCCGGCCCCGGCGGCTACATCGCCGCCATCCGTGCCGGCCAGCTGGGCCTGAACGTGGCCTGCTGCGAAGGCAATGCCTACGACGATCCCAAGGACGAACCGCGCCTGGGCGGCACCTGCCTGAACGTGGGTTGCATCCCCTCCAAGGCAATGCTGGCCTCCTCGGAAGAATTCGAGAACGTGCAGCATCACCTGGGCGATCACGGCATCACGGTTGGCGACGTCAAGGTCGACGTGGCCAAGATGCTCAAGCGCAAGGACGATATCGTCGGCAAGATGACCAAGGGCATCGAGTTCCTGTTCCGCAAGAACAAGGTCACGCTGCTCAAGGGCTATGGCAAGTTCGCCGGCAAGACCGCCGAGGGCTTCCAGGTCGAGATCGCCGGCAAGGCCGGCGCCGAAGTCGTGACCGCCAAGCAAGTCATCATCGCCACGGGCTCCAAGGCGCGTCACCTGCCGGGCATCGCGGTGGACAACGTGCTGGTCAGCGATAACGAAGGCGCGCTCAAGTTCTCCGGCGTGCCGAAGAAGCTGGGCGTGATCGGCGCCGGCGTGATCGGCCTCGAGCTGGGTTCGGTATGGCGCCGCCTGGGTGCCGAAGTGACCGTGCTGGAAGCGCTGCCGGCGTTCCTGGGCGCCGCCGACGAAGGCGTGGCGAAGGAAGCGCAGAAGCTGCTGACCAAGCAGGGCCTGAAGTTCAGCCTGGGCGTGACGGTCAATGAAGTCAAGACCGGCAAGGACAACGTCACCGTCAGCTACACCGACAAGGACGGCGCTGCCCAGACCCTGGAAGTCGATCGCCTGATCGTGTCGGTCGGCCGCGTGCCCAACACCGATAACCTCGGTTTGGACGCCATCGGCCTGGCTGCCGACCAGCGCGGCTTTATCGAGGTGGACGACCACTGCGCCACCAAGGTGCCGGGCCTGTGGGCCATCGGTGACGTGGTGCGTGGCCCGATGCTCGCGCACAAGGCCGAGGACGAAGGCGTGGCGGTTGCCGAGCGCATCGCCGGCCAGAAGCCGCACATCGACTACAACTGCATTCCGTGGGTGATCTACACCTTCCCGGAAATCGCATGGGTGGGCAAGACCGAGCAGCAGCTCAAGGCCGAGGGCCGCGAGTACAAGTCCGGCCAGTTCCCGTTCATGGCCAACGGCCGTGCGCTGGGCATGGGTCATTCGGATGGCTTCGTCAAGATGCTGGCCGATGCAAAGACCGATGAAATCCTGGGCGTGCACGTGGTTGCCGCGAACGCGTCGGACCTGATCGCCGAAGCCGTGGTGGCGATGGAGTTCAAGGCTGCCAGCGAAGACATCGGCCGCACCTGCCATCCACATCCGTCGATGTCGGAAGTCATGCGCGAAGCCGCACTCGCCGTGGACAAGCGCCAGCTCAATATGTAAGGCACAAGCCTTCGTATTGTTGAGTACCGGCGCGCCGCTCCAGCGGCGCGCCGTTTTCGCTTTCGGGGCGGCGGGGCTATTTGCCCTGTCATGCGCCCCGATCCTCATTCAAGCCGGAGCCTCCCGGCATCCAGCGCAAGCAGTCAGCATGAACGTCCGTGAGTACTACGAGCAGGAACTGAAGCAACGCGGCTACACGTCCGATGAGGCGCAACTGCGTGCCGTCGAGCGGCTGCAGCAGTGCTATGACGAGTGGGTGGCGTACAAGAGCCGGCGCAACAGCACGCTGAAGAAGCTGCTGGTGCACCCGGATGTGCCCAAGGGCGTCTACCTGTGGGGTGGGGTGGGGCGCGGCAAGTCCTTCCTGATGGACAGCTTCTATACCTGTGTGCCGGTGGTGCGCAAGACACGACTGCACTTCCACGAATTCATGCGCGAGGTCCACCGCCAGCTGGAAGAACTGCGCGGCCGCCCGGACCCGCTGGACGAACTGGCCAAGCGGATTGCACGGCGTTTCCGGCTGATCTGCTTCGACGAATTCCACGTCAGCGATGTGGCCGACGCGATGATCCTGCACCGCCTGCTGCAGCAGCTGTTCGAGAACGGCGTGCAGTTCGTGATGACCTCCAACTACCGGCCCGACCTGCTGTATCCGGATGGGCTGCACCGTGACCGTGTGCTGCCGGCAATCGCACTGCTGCAACAAAAGCTCGACGTGCTCAACGTGGATGCCGGCATCGACTATCGCAAGCGTGCGCTAGAACAGGTCGAGGCCTATCACACGCCGCTGGGGCCCGAGGCCAGTTCGGCTCTCCGCCACGCATTCACCAGCATTGCCGGTGTGGCCGACGAGTCGCCCATCCTGCATATCGAGCATCGCGAACTGCGTGCGCTGCGCAAGGCGGGCGGGGCGGTCTGGTTCGATTTCAATACGCTGTGCGGCGGCCCGCGCTCGCAGAATGACTATCTCGAACTGGCCACCGAGTTCCACACGGTAGTTCTTTCCGATGTGCCGAAGATGACACCGCGCATGTCCTCCGAAGCACGGCGTTTCACCTGGCTGATCGACGTTTTCTACGATCACAAGGTAAAGCTGCTGATCTCCGCGGAAGTGCCTGCTGATGAGCTTTATACGGAAGGCCAGATGGCCAATGAGTTCAGCCGCACGGTCTCGCGCATCATCGAGATGCAGTCGCGCGAATACCTCGAAGCGCCGCGGCGTACTGTCGACACCTCGCTGACCTGAGGCGGCCATCCCGCCGCACGCTTGATCTGTATCAAGGCGGCTTGCAGCCTGGGCTCTTACCATGCAGTTGGTAAAAAAGAGTCCCGATGCCGCCTTCTCCTGCTTATTCCCTGCCCGATCTGCCCAATTCGCCGCTTGCACGCGCAAGCGGCGCGCCGGCGGCCGTCGTGCAGGAAGGCTGCTTTCACTGCGGACAGCCGCTTCCAGCCGCCGAGCCCTCCCTGCATGCCAGCATCGGCGGCAAGGACCAATCCTTCTGCTGCGGCGGCTGCCAGGCCTTGGCGCAGACCCTGCACGCCGCCGGGTTCGGGCATCTTTATGGCGACCAGGCCCGTTTTGCCCGTCCCATCGACGAGGCGGCGCGGCGCGAGGCCGAGCCCGTGTGGGCCGCCTATGACACCGAGGAATTGCGGACGCAGTTCGTGCGCCCGCTCGACGAACGCCGTGCCGAGATCACGCTGGCGCCGGAGAATATCCGTTGCGCGGCCTGTGCCTGGCTGATCGAGCAGCATCTCGGCAGCCTGCCTGGCGTGGAATCGGTGATCGCCAATGTGGCGACCCGCCGCGTGGTGGTGCGCTGGCGCGCGGCCGAGCAGCCGGTTTCCGCCTTGCTCGCGGCACTGGCCGGCATCGGCTACCTGGCGTGGCCATTCGAGGTCTCACGCTCCGACCGGCAGGATCGCCACGCACGCCGTGGCCTGCTGATGCGCATGGCGGTAGCCATGCTGGGCATGATGCAGGTGATGATGTACGCATGGCCCATCTACACCCATGAAGCCACGATCGATCCCGGCCAGTTGCAGTTGATGCGCTGGGCCAGCCTGGTGCTGACCTTGCCCGTGGTGCTGTACTCGGCTTCGCCGATCTTCGCCGGGGCGTGGCGCAGCCTGAGGCAGCGCCACCTGGGCATGGACGTGCCCGTGGCGATCGGCGTCGGCGCGGGCTTCCTTGCCAGTACGGCGGCCACGCTGCGCGGCACCGGGGAGGTCTACTTCGACTCGGTCACCATGTTCGTCGCATTCCTGCTGCTGGCGCGATACCTGGAACTGCGTGTGCGCCAGGCATCGCGCAGCGGCGCGGAGATGCTCGCGCGGCAGTTGCCGGCCACGTGCGAACGCCTGCGGGGCGAGGGCGGGGCAGGCGAGCGGGTGCCGGTGGCGCGCTTGCGCGCAGGTGACCTGATCCGCGTCAAGGCTGGCGAGGTGGTTCCGGCCGATGCCACCGTTGTTGCTGGCGCCAGTGAGCTGGACGAATCCATGCTGACTGGCGAGAGCCGTCCGGTGCCTCGTGGTATCGGCGATCCGGTGCTGGCGGGCTGCTTCAATACCACCAGTCCGCTTGAGCTGCGCGTGTCGAAGGTAGGCGCGGCGACCCGGCTGGCCGAGATCGTCGCCGTACTGGACCGCGCGCTGGCGGAGAAGCCGCGCCTGGCCACTGTGGCCGACCGTGTTGCCGGATGGTTCGTAGGCATCTTGCTGGTGCTTGCCGCCCTTGCCGGGGTGGTCTGGTGGGCCTGGATCGACCCGTCACGCGCGCTGCTGGTGACGGTGGCGGTGCTGGTGGTCAGCTGCCCGTGCGCGCTCTCGCTGGCTACGCCCGCCGCGCTGGCCGCCGCCGGGGCGGCACTTTCGCGCCGCGGGCTGCTGCTGACGCGCGGTCACGCGCTGGAAACGCTCGCAGGCGTTACCGACGTGATGCTCGACAAGACGGGCACGCTCACGCAAGGCCGCTTCGCGCTGACCGAAATCCTGGCCCTGGGCGACGCCAGCGCCGATGCCAGCCTGCAACTGGCCGCGGCCATGGAACGCTCCGGCGAGCATCCCATCGCGCGGGGCATCGTCGAGGCAGCGCAGGCTCAGGGACTTGCCGACGGGGTGCACGCCGTCAGTACCATGCGCAATGTGCCGGGGCAGGGGCTGGAGGCTGAAGTGGACGGGCAGCGTTACCGCCTGGGGCGGCGCGAGTTTGTGGCGGCGCTGGGTAGGAATGCAAGCACGGACCGTGAAGGCATTTCCACCGCGCTGGCAGCCAGCGAGCGCAGCGGGGCCACCCTGGTGTGGCTGGGCAGTGCGAGGGGTGCGCAGGCCGTGTTCGTGCTCGCCGACATTGAACGCGAGCAGTCGGCGCGATTGCTTGCTGCGTTGCGTGCGCTCGGCTTGACCTGCCACCTGGTTTCAGGCGACACGCCGGCCTCGGTCGGCTGGTGGGCCGATCATTTCCAGATCGCGCGCCGCGAGGGCGGCGTCACGCCCGAAGGCAAGCGCGAGTATGTGGCGAACCTGCAGCGTGCCGGTGCGGTTGTGCTGGCGGTGGGCGACGGCATCAACGATGCGCCGGTACTGGCGCAGGCGCAGGTTTCGATCGCCATCGGCAGCGGCGCCCCGCTGGCGCAGGCCGGCGCCGATGCCGTGCTGACCCATGGCCGTGTGGCCGAGATCGCGAACGCGCTGGAGACGGCCCGCCGCACCCGCCGCGTGGTGCGCCAGAACCTCGGCTGGGCCTTTGCCTACAACGTGATCGCCATCCCGCTGGCGGCGACCGGCTATGTCACCGCCTGGATGGCGGGCATCGGCATGTCGGTGTCATCGCTGCTGGTGGTGGCTAACGCCTGGCGCCTGCTGCGCTCGGGCAAGCCCGGAGACTGACACATGGACATGCTCTACCTGCTGGTGCCGATGAGCCTGGTGCTGGTGGCCGTGATCGCCGGCGCGCTATGGTGGGCGCTGCATGCCGGGCAATATGACGACCTCGACCGGCCCGGCGAGGCCATCCTGCTCGATAACGACAAGCCCTAATCCATCGCGGCCGCGCTCCGCCCCACATGGAGATCCCCCTTTCTCGCCGCCGCGTGCCGCGGCAGGAATTGCCGTCTTCGCCCACGCGCGACGCGCATGTGTGCGGATGCGAGACGCCGTTGCGCCTTAGTTCCCATGCTTTCCCGTGCGCTTGATACAGATCAAGACGCCCGGAGCGCGGTTTTCCTACAGTCACAACATCAATTCATATTTATCCAATCTGGGGGTCTGAATGGCTGTCACCGCCGCGTATTCTCGCGCCGACACCTTCAATTACGGCGTCGTGCGGCAATTTGCCGTCATGACGGTAGTCTGGGGGATCGTCGGTATGGCCGTCGGCGTGCTGCTTGCAGCACAGCTGATCTGGCCGGAGCTTAATTTCAACACGCCATGGCTGTCCTTCGGGCGCCTGCGTCCGCTGCATACCAATGCCGTCATTTTCGCCTTTGGCGGCAGCGCACTGTTTGCCACCTCCTACTACATCGTGCAGCGTACCTGCCAGGCACGGCTGTTCTGCGGCCCGCTGGCCGCGTTCACGTTCTGGGGCTGGCAACTGGTGATCGTCGCCGCGGCCATCACGCTGCCGATGGGCTTCACCAGCTCGAAGGAATACGCCGAACTCGAATGGCCGATCGACATCCTGATCACGCTGGTCTGGGTGGCTTACGCCATCGTGTTCTTCGGCACCATCATGAAGCGCAAGACCCGCCATATCTACGTGGCCAACTGGTTCTTCGGCGCTTACATCCTGACCATCGCCATATTGCATATCGTCAACAACGTCGAGATGCCTGTGACGATGTGGAAGTCCTACTCGGCCTATGCCGGCGTGCAGGACGCCATGGTGCAGTGGTGGTACGGCCATAACGCGGTGGGCTTTTTCCTGACCACCAGCTTCCTGGGCATGATGTATTACTTCATTCCCAAGCAGGCCGGCCGCCCGATCTACTCCTACCGCCTGTCGATCGTTCACTTCTGGGCACTGAACTTCACCTATATGTGGGCCGGCCCCCACCACCTGCAGTACACCGCGCTGCCCGACTGGGCGCAATCGCTCGGCATGGTGTTCTCGCTGATCCTGCTGGCGCCTTCTTGGGGCGGCATGATCAACGGCATCATGACTTTGTCGGGTGCCTGGCACAAGCTGCGCACCGATCCCATCCTCAAGTTCCTGGTGGTGGCGCTGTCCTTCTACGGCATGGCGACCTTCGAGGGCTCGATGATGTCGATCAAGACCGTCAACGCGCTGTCGCACTACACGGACTGGACCATCGGCCACGTGCACTCCGGCGCGCTGGGCTGGGTCGCGATGATTTCGATCGGCTCGCTCTATTACCTGATCCCGCGTCTGTTTGGCGAGAAGGAGATGTACAGCGTGCGGTTGATCGAACTGCACTTCTGGATCGCCACCATCGGCGTGGTCCTGTACATCGCCTCGATGTGGATCGCAGGCGTGATGGAAGGTTTGATGTGGCGGGCCACGCAGCCCGACGGCACGCTCACCTACGCCTTCGTGGAAGCGGTCAAGGCCAAGTATCCGTTCTACCTGATCCGCTTGCTGGGTGGCCTGTGTTTCCTCTCCGGCATGTTGCTGATGGCCTACAACGTGGCGCGGACCATCATCGGCAAGCCCGCGGTGGATGCGCCGATCCCGACCAGCGTTGGTGCCTCCGCCCATTGATCATTCCAGGATAGAAACGATGTCTGAAAAACGAAGCTTCTTTACGCACGAGACCCTGGAGAAGAACATCGGCTGGCTGATCATCTGCACCATCTTGGTGGTCAGCATCGCCGGGCTCGTCCAGATTGTGCCGCTGTTCTTCCAGCACTCCACTACGGAGCCCGACACTGGGATCAAGCCGTATTCGCCGCTGCGCCTGATGGGCCGCGATATTTATATCCGCGAGGGTTGCGTGGGCTGTCATTCGCAGCAGGTGCGTACGCTGCAGGGCGATGTCGAACGCTATGGCCACTACTCGACGGCTGGCGAATCGGTCTATGACCATCCCTTCCTGTGGGGCTCCAAGCGTACCGGTCCCGACCTGGCGCGCGTGGGCGGCCGCTATTCCGATGACTGGCAGCGCATCCACCTGCGCAATCCGCGCGACGTGGTACCCGAGTCGGTGATGCCGTCCTACCCGTGGCTGGAGAAGGCTCCGTTGCAGGCCAACGATATCCGCGACCGCATGCGCGCGCTGAGGCGGCTGGGTGTGCCCTATACCGACGCCGAGATCGAACAGGCGCCCGCCACGCTGGCAGGCAAGACCGAAGAGGACGCGATGGTCGCCTACCTGCAGGAGCTTGGCATCAGCAAGCGCAATGTGCGTGTGGACACCGCAGCCGCGGCTCAGCCCGCAGCCGCGCCGGCCAAGGAGTAAGCCATGGCAATGATCACTGCGTTTTCCACCGTGATCTCGATGGTGGCGTTTCTCGCGATCTGCTGGTGGGCCTGGTCGTCCGGCCGCAAGGCAGCCAACCAGGAGTCGGCCATGCTGCCATTCGCCTTGCCCGACGAGCCGCTGGCCGCGAACCACGACGGCCGCCATCGTGCCGGCGGCGCAAACAACACCAAGCAGGAACACTGAGTCATGAGCGACTTCTTCACGGATTTCTGGAGTTACTACATTGCCGCCATCGCGCTGGTAGGCATCGTCTGGTGCATATGGCTGCTGTTCTCCCAACGCAAGGTGGTCAAGGTGGCCGGCGCTACCGAAGACACCGGCCACGTGTGGGACGGCGACCTGCGCGAGCTGAACAATCCGCTGCCACGCTGGTGGATGTGGATGTTCCTGCTGGCTTGCCTCTTCGGGCTGGTCTACCTGGTGCTGTACCCCGGCCTGGGTTCCTACGCCGGCGTGCTCAAGACCTCCAGCCGGGTCGAGCTGGAGGCGCATCGCAAGGCGGCTGAGCAGGTGCAGAGCGATGTCTATGGCAAGTACATGCAAATGGACGTCAAGCAGGTGGCCGCGGATCCGGCTGCGCGCGAGATCGGGCAGCGCCTGTTTCTCAACTACTGCGCGCAATGCCATGGCTCCGACGCGCGCGGCAGCCGCGGCTTTCCTAACCTGACCGACAACGACTGGCTGTATGGCGGCGATCCCGCCACCATCACCCAGACCATTACCAAGGGCCGTAATGGCGTGATGCCGTCATTCGCTTCGACTATCGACGGCAAGCTGGCCGGCGACGTCGCGCAATACGTTCGTTCGCTGTCAGACTTGTCTTCCGATCCGATTCGCGCCTCGCGTGGCGAAAGCACATTCAAGTCCACGTGCGCGGCTTGCCATGGTTCTTCCGGCAAGGGCAACCAGGCGCTCGGTGCGCCCAACCTGTCGGACAAGGTCTGGCTGTACGGCAGTTCGGAGGCAAACATCGTCGATGCCATCCTGAAGGGTCACAACAACCACATGCCGGCACACGAGGAAATCCTGACGCCGGAGCGCATCCGCATGCTGACGGCCTATGTCTGGGGACTGTCGAACAATGGGGCGGCCCCCTCGGGGAGCGGGCAATGAACCGCGACGCCTGCATGTGGAGCCTGCGTGCCGCTGGGGGTGATCGCCCATGAATGCCCCGGAACCGGAACCGCTGAGAAAGCACGGAGCCGCCTGGGGGCCTCTTCGCGAGCCCGCATCCGCCACGGGCGATGGGGAAACCTCGGATGAAACCCTGTACGAAGTCCGCCGCAAGATCTATCCGCGCTCGGTCACAGGTGCGTTTTCGAGCTGGCGGGTCTGGATGGTGGTCCTGACCCAGCTGTTCTTCTATGGCATGCCCTGGCTGCAATGGAACGGCCGCCAGGCCATGCTGTTCGATCTCGGCGCGCGCAAGTTCTACATCTTCGGCCTGGTGCTCTGGCCGCAGGATGTGATCTACCTGTCCGTGCTGCTGGTGATTTCCGCGCTCTCGCTGTTCCTGTTCACGGCGATCGCGGGTCGCCTGTTCTGCGGCTATGCCTGTCCGCAGACGGTGTACACCGAGATCTTCATGTGGATCGAGCGGCATGTGGAAGGCGATCGCTTTGCCCGCATCCGCCTGGATGGCGATCCGTGGAGCGCGCGCAAGCTGCGGCTCAAGGCCACCAAGCACACACTCTGGATCGTGATCGCGCTGTGGACCGGCTTTACCTTCGTAGGGTACTTCTCGCCCATTCGCGAGTTGGGCGGCCACGTGCTCAGCCTGTCGCTGGGGCCGTGGCAAACGTTCTGGATGCTGTTCTACGCCTTCGCCACCTGGGGCAACGCCGGCTTCATGCGCGAGCAGGTGTGCAAGTACATGTGTCCTTATGCACGCTTCCAGAGCGTGATGGTCGATCGCGACACGTATGTGGTGACGTATGACGTGGGCCGCGGCGAGCCGCGCGGCAGCCGCTCGCGCAAGGTGGACCACCAGGCCGCCGGCCTGGGCGATTGCGTGAACTGCAGCATCTGCGTGCAGGTCTGTCCCACCGGCATCGATATTCGCGACGGCCTGCAGTACGACTGCATAGGTTGCGGCGCCTGCATCGACGCCTGCAACCAGGTCATGGACAAGATGGCGTATCCGCGCGGGCTGATCCGCTACACCTCGGAGAACGCCATGCGCAGCGTGCTGCCCGAGGCGGAGGCGCGCAAGCGTCTGTTCCGGCCGCGCACGGTGGTGTACTCCGTGATCTGGCTGGCCCTGGTTGCCGGCTTCACGGTGTCGCTGGCCATGCGCACGCCGCTCAAGGTCGATATCATCCGCGACCGCGGCGCGCTGGGCAGGGAAGTGGAGGGGCGCTGGATCGAGAACGTCTATCGCCTGCAACTGATCAACACGACCGAGGCGCCGATGCATGTGGCCATCCGCGCGGACAGTGATGACCTGAAGGGCCTGGCCGTGGAATATGATCACGCTGCGGGCAATCTCGAGCCCACCTCAAACCGCCTGATTCCGATTCGCGTGCGCGTGCCGATCGAAGCCGCTGGCCGGGGCACGCACAAGATCCAGGTGACGGTCACCGCGACAGGAGATGACAGTGGGGGCGGCGCGGAAATCAGCCAGGGCACCAGCTTCATCGTACCGCGCAATCTTTGAACCGAGAAATCTAGAGGAGGCCTGATGATGCAGCAAAGCAATCCCTGGTGGAAGGAACCCTGGCCATGGCTGCTGATGAGCGGGCCCTTGCTGGCGATGGTGGCCTGCGGGGTCACGATCTGGCTGGCTATGACGCACCCGGACCCGCCCGTTGTCGATGGCGTATCGCGGCACGGGCTGGTGGTCGAGAAGGCGGGTAGCGGTATCGGGCGGCAAGCTGCGCCGGCCACGGCGCAGGCGAGGTGACCATGAGACTGCGCTGGCTGATGTGGGTGCTATGGCCCGGCTTCCTGGTAGCCGGGCTGACGACCGCTCTGGTGTTTTCGGTGGTCGATCCCGGCGATCTGCGCTTCTTCGGACAGCCGGTCGAGGCGTCGCGGGAGGCGGTTTACACAGTGAGCTTCCTGATAGCGTGGGTGCTCTGTTCGCTGTCGAGTGGCCTGACGCTTTACACCATGCCCACGCGGCTGGCGGAGACAGACGAACTGGAGTGAGCGCGATGCGCGTCTTCGCGCTGCGGGGCAGGGGGCGGCGGAGCAGGGGTGCCGTGGCCAGGCCGGCGCGGCGTGGCATTGGCACAACGCAAGGAAGGCAAGGCGGCCGCCAATGCCGCCGGAGCCGGGAAGCTCCGCGCGGCCGGTCGATGCCTGCCGGACTAGCAGGACTTGTTGATGATCTGCTTGATGCCTGTCATGTCGACCAGCTTGACGTGCCGCTGGCGGATCTGGATCAGCCCGGCTTCCGCAAAACGGGAGAACAGGCGGCTGACGGTTTCGAGCTTGAGCCCGAGGTAGCTGCCGATCTCCTCGCGGCTCATGCGCAGGACGAACTCGGAGGCCGAATAGCCGCGCGCGGAAAGGCGCTCCGAAAGGTTGATCAGGAAGGCGGCAAGGCGCTCTTCGGCGCGCATCGAGCCCAGCGTGATCAGCATCACCTGGTCCTGCGAGATTTCCTTGCTCATCAGCCGCATGAACTGGTGTTGCAACGACGGGAGCGAACCGGACAGCGACTGGAGGTCGCCGAAGCGCACCACGCAAACTTCGGTATCCTCAAGGGCGGTGGCGTCGGATGCGTGCTGCATTTCGCCAAGGCCGTCGAGCCCGACGACTTCGCCGGGGAGGTGGAAGCCCGTGATCTGCGAGCGGCCATCTTCCATCGTCAGGTGGGTTTTGAGCGTGCCGAAGCGGATCGCATAGACGGCGGTGAGCGGATCGCCGAGGCGGTACAGGGTCTCGCCCTTGCGTACGCGCACGCGCTCCTGCACCAGCGAATCCATTTTTTCGAGGTCCTGCTGCGACATGCCGACGGGCAGGCAGAGCTGTCCCAGCGAGCAAGTGGAGCAGCGGGGCGACATCTCGGTAATGGGAATGGATGTTAGCAATTGGGGCCTGTCGGTTTAGCGCAATCACTCAAGCGCGTGTGGCAGGCGCATTGAGTTGAAAGCTTGACGTTGAGAGCTGTCGGTTGGAAGCGCTATCCACATTAGCCTGGCGCGGGTCTGGCGGGGCCTGCCATCTGCGTGGCGCCGCCTGCCGTGCCCGTCGTCATGATTCGCGATTGCGCGGATGTGCGCGGGCGCCGGGCTTCATGTTGATAGCGCCTCTTGGAGTCGCGGGGGCGCGTAGGGCGCATTTTACCGCGCCAGGGGATGTGATTGGGAGGAGAAGTTGACCGTAGGCGTGCTCTTCAGCGTTTTTACCCTGGCTTTGCTAGGCGGTGTGCATTGCGCGGCCATGTGCGGCGGGATTGCGCTTGCCGCCGAGCAGGGCGGCACGGCCCGTGTGCCGGCCATCATCCTGCGCCAGCCAGGCCACTGGCTGCTCGAACTCCTGGTGATGCACGCCGGGCGGCTGAGCATGTATGCGCTGTTGGGTGCCTTGCTGGGTACCTTGGGCGCCGGTGTCTGGAAGGCCCAGTACCTGCCGCTGCAGCGCTGGCTGTTCGGGATCGGCAGCATGATGCTGGTCATGTCGGGCTTATGGATGTTGCGCGGGCGCGTCGTGGGGGCTGCCTGGCTGGAGCGGTTTGCCGCGCGCGGCGCTGGCGGTTTGCTCCGGGTTTTTGCCGCCGTGGGCGCGCGCCTGGCGCCCATGGGCCTGCCACAGGGGCGGCTGCTGCGCCGCTACGGCATGGGGCTGGCCTGGGGGCTGGTACCATGCGGCATGGTCTATGGCGCCCTGGCGATGGCGCTGCTGGCCGGGAACGCCCCTTCGGGGGCGCTGGTGATGGCCGTGTTCGGACTGGGCACTTTGCCAAACCTGTTGGTTATCTCGGGCCTGTCCGGCTACCTCAGGCAGTGGTCGCGCCGCCCGGCGGTACGTACCGTTGCCGGTTTGGCGGTGGTTGCCTTTGGTGTGGTCGGGGTGGCGCGCGCGCTGCTTTTACCAGAGACGCTGGCCGCGCACGGCTTCTGTCTGGTCTTCTGATACGCCGCTTCATGGCGCATTGCGCACTTTGCCGGGCAGATGCCTGTGCGAATCGGTTGCAGGTTTGCCAGGGAATGCCATACAATCGCAAGAACAGCGATATCGCGCAGCGTATTTCATCGTGGCATCGTCAGGTAGCATTCGCACTCAGGGATGCATGCCAGGAACCCTCGAGCACGTATTACCGCCAGGGACCGTTCCCAATCCGCCGTCCGGTTCAAAAGATTATTTGGTTCAAAAGACCAGCCACGGCAGGGCGGGGTGAAATAGGCCAAGCAGGCCCGATATCCGTATTTTTCTTGCACCCGGAGCGACGGACGTCGTGCCGGACAGGTCCGCCACATCAGGGGGAAGGCGCGACGCAAGGGCTCCGTCGACCGGCAGGTAAAGCCGGTGGCCGGGCGATCTCCTGCCGGGCAGGTCCGGCACCCGATGCAAAAAAGAAAGCGCACGACTGCATGCATCAAGCATTGCGGTTGGCTGCGCGGTCAGATGGCGGTGGCAATTCCAACCGCTGAACCCGCAATCTCCAGTGCGTCCGGGTTTGTCCGGGGCGCAGGTGCAAAGACAGGCTGCACGCAATCACATGAATACCCAAGAGGCGAAGATCGTCCTCGAGACCGCGCTGATCTGTGCGCAGGAACCCTTGCGCGTCAATGACTTGCGCCGGCTTTTTGCCGACGACGTCGGTGCCGACACCATTCGGGTGCTGCTGGAAGAGCTGCGCCGCGACTGGGAGCAGCGCGGCGTGGAACTCGTGGCGCTGGCCAGCGGCTGGCGCTTTCAGAGCCGTCCCGTCATGCGCGAATACCTGGACCGACTGAATCCTGAAAAACCGCCGAAATATTCCCGCGCGGTCATGGAGACGCTGGCGATCATCGCCTACCGGCAGCCGGTCACCCGGGGCGATATCGAGGAAATCCGCGGTGTTGCGGTGAGCACCGAAGTCGTGAAGAAGCTCGAGGACCGTAGCTGGATCGAGGTGATCGGCTACCGCGACGTGCCGGGCCGGCCGGCCTTGTACGCCACCACCAAGCACTTCCTTGATGATCTTGGCCTGCGCACGCTAGACGAGTTGCCGCCGCTGGAGGATGTCCAGGCGCAGACGCAAGCCGCGCTGCTGAACCAGGAGCCCATCGATTTCGAGCCCCTGGGCACCGTGCCTGCTCTGCCGGCCGGAAGCGACGAAGAAGCGTTCGCGGATGCCGGCGGGGGTGAAGCCGAGGCCGGCGAGGAGGCTGCGGGCGACGCTGGCGCGCCCGTCGCCGATGTGTCTGAAGCTGGCGAATTGACCCGGTCCGTTCCTGGTGTCCTCGATGCTGGTGCCACGGATGGCATCGCCGAACTGGTAGAAGCATTTGAAAAGAAGGAAGCCTCGGTGCAGGCGCAAGCCGTGCCCGAGGCAGAAGTACCCGCGGTGTCCGACCCGGATGATGAGCCGGAGAGCGAACTGGTGTCCGCCGAGCCCATGGGGGCGCGGCTTGACGGCACGGCCGTGGAGGATGCCGTCGATGACGGCGAAGCAAATGAGCAAACGGAAGCGCCCGCCAACGGTTACCACAAGCAAGTGGCCTCCGGCGAGCAGGAGTCCGAAGTCCCGGGGGCGTCCAAGACGAATCCGGCGCACCCCAGCGAGCACGACGAGCGCGTGTCCAACTGAACACCATGCAACATCCGAATGTGAATACCTTGTCCGATTCTGTTGATCAAGACGTCCGCCAGGCGGATACGCCGGCCGGCGATGCCGGCAATGGCGCCGAAGGCGCGCCGCGCCGCAAGGGCCTGCGCCGTGGCCTGCGCAATCTGGTGGCCACGCGCCGCCAGGCTACGCAGGACCGCGACGGCGGGCGTGCCGCGGAAGGCGATGCACTTGCCTCCGCTGGCGGTCCGGACGCGGGAGCCGCACCGGACGCGCAAGCCGGGCGTGGTGATGGCGTGAGAAAGGGGCGTACGCGCGGCAAGCGCAAGCCCGCCGAAGGCGAGTCCGTGCAGGCCGGTGAGCAGCAGGGCGAACGCCCGGCGCCGCGAGGCCGCCGCGCGTTCAGCGGCGACACTGCCGAAGGCGCGAGCGAAGCCACTGGCGAGCGCCAGCGCGACGGTGCCCGCGCCAACCCCAACGGAGCGCGCAAGCGCAAACCGCAGCAAGGCCAGCAGCCGCAGGGCGCGGCCAGGCGCGGCAGTGCCGAGGGGCAGCAGGGTGGTCCGCGTCAGGCAGGCAAGGGAAACAAAGGCAGGGGCGGCGCGCAGCGCCAGGCTCCGGGTGTGCCCGAGAAGGCACCCGCAGCTGCGGCCGCGAGTGGCGA
The DNA here is from genome assembly GCF_057814235.1 of Cupriavidus sp. F041. Taxonomy (NCBI): domain Bacteria; kingdom Pseudomonadati; phylum Pseudomonadota; class Betaproteobacteria; order Burkholderiales; family Burkholderiaceae; genus Cupriavidus; species Cupriavidus sp. F041. The sequence goes on along the minus strand of NZ_JBVASY010000002.1, from coordinate 2,504,952 downwards.
AGACCTGTTCCGTTTTGTCATCTCCGGCCAGTACGACCAGGAAGATACCAGCGGTGCGCGCGCCAAGGTAAAGCCGGTGCGAGAGCTCTCGGCCGATGACGATGCGCCCAAGCTGCACAAAGTGCTCGCTGAGGGCGGCCTGGGTTCGCGCCGCGAGATGGAGGAACTGATCCTGCAGGGGCGTGTTTCTGTCAATGGCCTGCCGGCCCATATTGGACAACGCATCCTGCCGGCCGACCAGGTCCGCGTCAACGGCAAGCTGATCCATCGCCGTGTGTCGACCAAGCCGCCGCGCGTGCTGCTTTACCACAAGCCGGCGGGCGAGATCGTCAGCCAGTCGGATCCAGAAGGCCGTCCGACCGTGTTCGATAGCCTGCCGCGCATCAAGGCAGGGAAATGGGTGGCCGTGGGCCGCCTGGACTTCAACACCGAAGGGCTGCTGATCTTTACCTCCTCGGGCGATATCGCCAACAAGTTCATGCATCCGCGCTATGGCGTGGAGCGCGAGTATGCGGTCCGCACGCTGGGCGAACTGGCGGAGGCGGATCGCCAGCGCCTGCTGCACGGCATCAAGCTTGACGATGGTGAAGCCAATTTCCTGCGTATCGCCGATGGCGGTGGCGAGGGCATCAACCACTGGTATCACGTCGCGCTGACCGAAGGCCGCAATCGCGAAGTGCGCCGCATGTTCGAGGCCGTTGGCCTGACCGTGTCGCGCCTGATTCGCACCCGGTACGGTCAGTTCCTGCTGCCCCGCGGCCTTAAGCGCGGCCGCTGGCAAGAACTCGCCGCGGATGACGTGCGCGCGCTGATGGCGTCCATCGGCTTGAAGGCGCCCGGCAAGGGTGATGGCGGCCCCAGAGGTGGCACAAAGGTGGGCGGTCGCCAGCAGCGCACCGAGGCAGCCATTGCCGGCATGCCGATGCCGACCGGCATGGATGGCCTGCCGCGCGTCAACAGGAATAATGGCCCGCGCGGTAGTGGCGCAGGCCGCGGTCAGCCCGATCCGATGCAGACCTCGATGGGTTATATCGGCGGCCCGACGCTGCTCACCTCGCATACCACGAAGTTTGGTGGTGGCGCGGCGGGTTCCCCGCGTGGTCCTGGTGGTCCGGGGCGCGGCGGTGGTCGGGGCAGCCGAGGCACGAACGGACCCATGGGCCCGATGGGCGGTATGGGTGGCATGGGTGGCATGGGTGGCGGCCAAGGCCGTTCCCAGCGTCGCGGCGGTGGTGAAGCCAACGGCAATGTGATGCCGCAGGCTGGCAAGCCCAGTGGCAATCGCCGTCCTCGCGGCGGCGGTGGCCGCGACGGCAATCGCTAAAGCGACGGAAGGCAGTGCGCGCGGGACTGGTCACGCAAGGAAATGCGCGGCCAAAGCCGCGCCCCTGGCAAGCCAAGTCCCGGCGCCTTTGCCTTTTGCATCGCGACAGCGTATAATCCAAGTCTATTCAAAAGTCATCCTGTAAAAGGGTGGGCGAATGATGGGCATTGCGCCCATTTTTTTTTGCTTCGCCCGTTTCGTGTGCTTGCCGTGTTTCACGGCGCGCCGGTCGGGATGGCTGGCAGGCAAGCAGGCTGCAAGCCGCCAACAAAGGCGGCCGTGCCGGTGGGCTGGGTCTGCCACGGTATTGATGGCCATTATTCGGGAATACAGTGCATCTGGCAGATTTGATCGAAACCACCCTTAACGGCATGGGGTACGAGCTGGTTGAGCTCGAGCGCGCTCCGGGCGGACTCATGCGCGTCTATATCGATCAGCCTGAAACCGGCATCGTCATTGAGGACTGCGAGAAGGTAAGCCGCCAGCTTACCCACGTGCTGACCGTCGAGAATATCGACTACGAGCGCCTCGAAGTGTCCTCGCCGGGGCTGGACCGGCCGCTGAAGAAACTGGCTGACTATGTCCGCTTCGCGGGCCAGGAAGCCAGGGTCACGCTGCGCCTGCCGGTCAATGGCCAGAAGAATTTCGTCGGCATCCTGCAGACGCCCACCGGTGAGCCGGGGGCGGAGCAGGTCGGCCTCGAGTTCGAAGGCCAGAATGGCACGGCACTGCTGGAATTCGCCATATCCGATGTCGATCGCGCACGCTTGGTGCCGGTGATCGACTTCAAAGGAAATCAGAAAAAAGGGAACAAGCAATGAGCCGCGAAGTTCTGTTGCTCGTCGATGCGCTTGCACGTGAGAAGAACGTCGACAAGGATGTGGTATTCGGTGCGCTGGAAGCGGCACTCGCTTCGGCAACCAAGAAGCGCTTCGAGGAAGACGTGGACATTCGCGTCGCCATCGATCGCGAGTCCGGTGAGCACGAGACGTTTCGTCGCTGGCTTGTGGTCCCCGATGAACAGGGCCTGCAAGAGCCGGACAAGCAGATCCTCATGTTCGAGGCACGCGAGCAGAATCCGGACATCGAGCTGGATGAGTTCATCGAAGAGCAGATCGAATCGGTCGAGTTCGGCCGTATCGGTGCGCAAGCCGCCAAGCAGGTGATCCTGCAGAAGATCCGCGACGCCGAGCGCGAGCAGATCCTCAACGATTACCTCGATCGTGGCGAAAAGGTCATGACCGGTACGGTCAAGCGTGCCGACAAGAAGGGCCTGATCGTCGAGTCCGGCCGCGTGGAAGCGCTGCTGGCCCGCGACCAGATCATTCCGAAGGAAAATCTGCGCACCGGCGACCGTGTGCGCGCTTATATCCTGAATGTGGATCGCACCGCACGCGGCCCGCAAATCGAGCTGTCGCGTACCGCGCCCGAGTTCCTGATCAAGCTCTTCGAGAATGAAGTGCCGGAGATGGAGCAGGGCCTGCTGGAGATCAAGGCGGCTGCCCGCGACCCTGGCGTACGTGCCAAGATCGCCGTGGTGGCGCATGACAAGCGCATCGACCCGATCGGGACGTGTGTCGGCGTGCGCGGCACGCGGGTGACCGCGGTCCGTAACGAAATCGGCGGCGAAGCGGTCGACATCGTGCTGTGGTCGGAAGACCCTGCGCAGTTCGTGATTGGCGCGCTGGCGCCGGCACAGGTACAGTCGATTGTTGTCGACGAGGAAAAGCACAGCATGGACGTGGTGGTGGACGAGGAAAATCTCGCCGTCGCCATCGGCCGCAGCGGTCAGAACGTACGCCTGGCGTCCGAGCTGACCGGCTGGCAGATCAACATCATGACGCAGGAAGAATCGGCGCAGAAGCAGGCCGAGGAAAGCGACGTGGTGCGCAAGTTGTTCATGGCCAAGCTGGACGTGGACGAAGAAGTGGCTGACATCTTGATCGACGAAGGTTTCTCCACGCTGGAAGAAGTGGCCTATGTGCCCATCAGCGAGATGTTGGAGATTGACGCCTTCGATGAAGATACCGTCAACGAGCTGCGCAACCGCGCACGCGATGCGCTCTTGACGATGGAACTGGCCCGGGAAGAAAGGGTGGAAGAGGTGTCGCAGGATCTGCGTTCGCTCGACGGCCTGACCCCGGAACTGATCGGCAAGCTGGCCGAAGGCAATATCCACACGCGTGACGAACTGGCCGAGCTGGCCGTCGACGAACTTGTCGACATGGTTGGTCTCGGCGAGGAAGACGCCCGCGCGCTGATCATGAAAGCACGGGAACATTGGTTTAACTGAGGGACACGCTCACGTAACGCTTTTTCAGGCTACCTGAGCGCGCATTCCGCACACGACTGTCCCGACGTATAAACCGAGCATTGAAAGGGTTTGAATGGCAAGCACAACAGTTGCCCAACTGGCCGCAGAACTGAGCCGCAGCGCAGCTGCCCTGCTGGAACAATTGCAGGCAGCTGGGGTGGGCAAGGTGACGCCTGACGACATCATCACCGAATCCGACAAGACCAAGTTGCTGGATTACCTCAAGCGTTCGCACGGGGCGGCCGATGACAGCGCGCGCAAGAAGATCACGCTGACCAAGCGTGAGACTTCCGAGATCCGCCAGGCTGATTCCACCGGCAAGACTCGCACGGTGCAGGTCGAGGTGCGCAAGAAGCGCGTCCTGATCAAGCGCGACGAGGCTTCGCCCGAGGGCGCCGATGGCCACGACGTGGCCGAGCTGCAGGTCGCTACGGCCGAGCAGGCACGCCAGGAAGAGGAAGATCGTCAGCAGGCCGAGTTGCTGGCACGCCAGGAAGCCGAGTCGAAGGCACGCCAGGAGGCGGCTGAACGCGAGGAAGCCGAGCGCCGTGCCAAGCAGGAAGCACTGGAGGCAGAAGAACGCCGCCAGTCTGAGCTCGCCGCCCGCAAGGCGGAAGAGGAAGCCGCTGCCCTGCGCGCCGCCGCTACCGCCAAGGCGCCGGAAGACGACGACTCGCGCAAGAAGGCCGAGGACGAGAAGGTTCGTCTGGCCGCCGAGCGCGCTGCCGCGCAGAAGGCCGCCGACGATGCCAAGCAGGCTGCCGACAAGGCGCGTGCAGAGCAGGACGCAGCGCGCAAGCGCCGCGAGGCCGCCGAAGCCGAGGCGCGAGCCATTCAGCAGATGCTGAATGCGCCGGCGCGCGTGCTCAAGGCGCCGTCGGAACGCAAGGCCGAAGAGAAAAAGGCCGAGCAGACCGGCACGCTGCACAAGCCGGTCAAGGCACCGGGCACCGAAGTCAAGAAAGACGACAAGAAGCCCACAACGACTACGACCGCCACCGCCACCACCACCGTCGACAAGAAGACCGGCAAGGTAGTGAAGGCTGGCACGTCCTCGACCTGGCAAGACGAAGGCTCGAAGAAGAAGGGCAGCGGCCTGAAGACTCGTGGCGATTCGTCGGGTGGCGTTGGCGGCTGGCGTGGCGGTCCGCGCGGTCGTGGCAACCGTCACCAGCAGGATGACCGTGGCACCAACTTCCAGGCGCCGACGGAACCGGTGGTGCGCGAAGTGCACGTGCCGGAAACCATCTCGGTGGCGGATCTCGCCCACAAGATGGCCGTCAAGGCATCCGAGGTCATCAAGCAGATGATGAAGCTCGGCCAGATGGTGACCATCAACCAGGTGCTGGACCAGGAAACCGCCATGATCGTGGTGGAAGAAATGGGCCACAAGGCGTTTGCCGCCAAGCTGGACGATCCGGAAGCACTGCTGGTGGTGGGTGGCGAAGACCACACCGACGCCGAGCAGCTGCCGCGTCCGCCGGTGGTGACCGTGATGGGTCACGTCGACCACGGCAAGACCTCGCTGCTGGACTACATCCGTCGTGCCAAGGTGGCGGCGGGCGAAGCCGGCGGTATTACGCAGCACATCGGTGCCTACCATGTGGAAACCGAACGCGGCGTGATCACCTTCCTGGACACCCCGGGTCACGAGGCCTTCACGGCCATGCGTGCCCGTGGCGCCAAGGCAACCGACATCGTGATCCTGGTGGTGGCGGCCGACGACGGCGTGATGCCGCAGACGAAGGAAGCTATCGCCCACGCCAAGGCGGCAGGCGTGCCCATCGTGGTGGCGATCAACAAGATCGACAAGCCCGAAGCCAACCCGGACCGCGTCAAGCAGGAGCTGGTGGCCGAGCAGGTGCTGCCGGAAGAGTACGGCGGTGATTCGCCGTTCGTTCCGGTGTCCGCCAAGACCGGCGCAGGCATCGACGATCTGCTGGAGCAAGTGCTGCTGCAGGCCGAAGTGCTGGAGCTGCGCGCCCCGGTGGATGCCCCGGCCAAGGGCCTGGTGGTGGAAGCCCAGCTGGACAAGGGCAAGGGCCCGATCGCGACCATTCTGGTCACCAGCGGCACGCTCAAGCGTGGCGACGTGGTGCTGGCTGGCAGCGCATACGGCCGTGTCCGTGCCATGCTGGACGAAACCGGCAAGCCGACCAAGGAAGCGGGTCCCTCGATTCCGGTCGAGATCCAGGGCCTGTCCGAAGTGCCGGCCGCCGGCGAAGAAGTCCTGGTCCTGCCGGACGAGCGCAAGGCGCGCGAAATCGCGCTGTTCCGCCAAGGCAAGTACCGCGACGTCAAGCTGGCCAAGCAGCAGGCAGCCAAGCTGGAAACCATGCTGGAGCAGATGAGCGAAGGCGAAGTGCAGACGCTGCCGTTGATCGTCAAGGCCGACGTTCAGGGTTCGCAGGAAGCGCTGGTGCAATCGCTGCAGAAGCTGTCGACCGAAGAAGTGCGCGTGCAGATCGTGCACGGCGGCGTGGGCGGTATCTCGGAGTCGGACGTCAACCTGGCCACGGCCTCGAAGGCGGTCATCATCGGCTTCAACGTGCGTGCCGATGCTGGCGCGCGCAAGCTGGCCGAGAACAACGGCATCGATATCCGCTACTACAACATCATTTACGATGCGGTAGACGAGATCAAGGCGGCAATGTCGGGCATGCTGGCTCCGGAAAAGCGCGAAGTCACGCTGGGTACGGTCGAGGTGCGCCAGGTATTCCGTGTGCCGAAGATCGGTGCGGTGGCTGGCTGTATGGTCACCGATGGCATGGTCAAGCGTACCGCCCTGGTGCGGGTGCTGCGTAACAACGTGGTCATCCATACCGGCGAGCTCGATTCGCTCAAGCGCTTCAAGGACGACGTCAAGGAAGTCAAGCAAGGCTTCGAGTGCGGTTTGTCGATCAAGAACTTCAACGACGTTCAGGAAGGCGACCAGCTCGAAGTGTATGAAATCACCGAGGTGGCGCGCACGCTGTAAGGCGTGTTGCGGGCGGCGGGCCAACTGGCCCGCCGCTGCCCTTCTCGACAGAAGCGTATTGAATGGCCAAGAAAGGCAGTATCTCCTCCCGTAATCTCCGGATTTCCGACCAGATCCAGCGCGACCTGGCCGAGATGATCCAGCGTGAGCTGCGCGATCCCCGCCTGGGGCTCGTCACACTGCAGTCGGTCACGCTGACCCCCGACTACGCGCACGCCAAGGTGTACTTCACCGTGCTGGCGGCCGACGCCGCGGAAGTGGAAGGCATCCTCAACGAAAAGTCCGGCTACCTGCATTCGCTGCTCTACAAGCGGCTGCATATCCATACGGTGCCGACGCTGCGCTTTTTCCACGATACCTCGGTGGAACAGGCGATCGAGATGTCCAAGCTGATCAAAGAAGCGAACTCCACTCGCGCAAAAGAAGACTGAAAGACGGCCCGTGATTACGGGCCGTTTTCTTGTTCCCGCTTGTCTTGTTTCCGTTTGTCGCGCCAGGGCTCAGAATCCCGCCGGCGCCACATTGCTCCCGTCATGACCGATCCCAAAAACAACCGCCCGCCCCGGCAGCCCCGCCGCGAGGTGCATGGTGTACTGCTGCTCGACAAGCCGCTCGGCCTGTCGTCCAACGATGCGCTGGTGCGTGCCAAGCGCCTGCTGCGCGCGCTCAAGGCCGGCCATACCGGCACGCTCGACCCGCTTGCCACCGGGCTGTTGCCGCTGTGCTTCGGCGAGGCGACCAAATTTTCGCAGGACCTCCTTGAGGCCGACAAGACCTACGAGGCGGCCGTGCGCCTGGGCATCAAGACCGCCACCGGCGATGCCGAAGGCGAGGCGATTGCGCAACGCCCGGTGACATGCGACATCGAGGCGCTGCGAGAAGCCATGACGCGCTTCGCGGGGGAAATCGAGCAGGTCCCGCCGATGCATTCCGCGCTGAAGAAAGACGGACGCCCGCTGTACGAGTACGCGCGCGCGGGCCAGACGGTGGAGCGCGCGGCGCGCCGCGTCACCATTCACGAGATCACGCTGCTGGATTGCGGTTTGCCGCAGGCGCCCACCTTCAGCATGCGCGTGACCTGCAGCAAGGGCACGTATATCCGCACCCTGGCCGAAGATATCGGCGAGGCGCTTGGCTGTGGCGCGCACCTGACCGGCTTGCGCCGCACCGCGGTTGGCGACCTGAGCCTGGCCGGCGCGGTCACGCTGGAGCAGATCGAAGAGCACAGCGATGACGAACGCTCGGCGTTGCTGGCTCCGGTCGATGCCTTGTTGCAGCGCTGCGTTCCGGTGACGCTCGACGCGGCGGCGATGGGACGCTTCCTGCAGGGGCAGCGTATTGCGCAGCGCGACCTGCCCGCCGGCACCGCGCTGGCGGAGGGCGAGCTTGCCCGCGTCTATGGCGATGCACCGCAACGCCTGTTGGGCGTGGCACGCATGCGCGAAGGGGCGCTCCGTCCCGAGCGGCTGGTCAAGCTATAGGGAGGCGGGGCACCCGGCCCTGCCCCGAATGGCGCATCGGCCTGACGTTGCTGCGACCAACGTGTTGCATCGCGCAAGAAGGCCGCTTCAAATAACGAGATCCGCGGCGAAAGCGCGCAGGGCTGGCGTGATGCCTTTCCTTTGCGGCAGATATTTGTTTAAATATAAAATATCTGCCGCGCAACCTGGCGCATCCTGCGTCCGGGCACACGCGGCACGACTGCAGAGCCTTCGTGAACCGCCTCGTCCTGCTCCTACGCGCGGCAACAGCCGCCTCGCTCGCTGCCGCCCGGTACGCTGCCTGATCCGCCTCCTAGGCGCGTCGAAGCGCAGCGCACCGGGCCGAACCTTGCTCCCCCCAGAAGCCAAATGCCACGCGCGTGACCACGTCGCGCGCGTTGACACCGGGAGTCAGCATGCGAAAGACAGTTTTCCTCACCCCCTGCGATATCGAACGCCTGAATGCGCTCGCCGCCGATCAACGGACGGCGGCGCTCCAGCGCAAGTCCAACCGCGAAGTCATCGGGCGTGCCGTGGTCGGCGCCCCCGCCAACCGGCCGCGCGAGGTGGTCACGCTGAATGCGCCTTTTCTCTGCATTGAGGCGCAGCACCGCGAGCACTTTGTCTGGCGCATCGTCTACCCCGATGAGGCGGATTTCCGGCGCGGACAGCTATCTATCCTGTCGCCCGCCGGCATGGCGTTGCTAGGGGCGCCGGCTGGATGGCATGTCCAGCCTGCCCATCTCCGATGGTTCGCAGTCAGTTGAATTCGTAGTGCAGGAAATCCTGCCGGCCTGAACCAGTGGGGGAGAGTCGAGCAGGTACGCCGGCGATTGGCGATTGGCGATTGGGGGGGCGGGAGGCCGATGCCTGCGAGGGCACCGGCCTCGCCGGGGGCGCGAAGCACTTGCTTGGCTTAGTGCGCTCCGGCGGCGGAGGCGTCAAGGTCGCCTCCCTTTTTCGGCTTGGTCAGCCAGACGAAAATAATCAGCACGAAGAACAGCACGCCAGAGATCCAGAAGATGTCGTTGGCGCCGAGCATGGCTGCCTGCTGCGAAATGCTGCGCTCGATCTGGCCAATAGCCTGGGCCTGGCTCATGCCCAACTGCATCAGGTGATTCAGCTGGTCGGCGTAGGCCGGGTTGTAAGGATTGACCTGTTCCACCAGCTGCGCGTGATGCATCGCCGTGCGGTTTTCCCAGATAGTGGTCGAGATCGAAGCGCCGATCGCGCCGAATGTGATCCGCACGAAGTTGGAGACGCCCGAGGCCGACGGAATCTTCTCCGGCGGCTGGCCCGACAGGATGATCGAGGTCAGCGGGATAAAGAACATCGCCATCGCCGCACCCTGGATCAGCGTCGGGATCATCAGCGAGCGGGTGTCGACCTGCAGGGTGAATCCCGAACGCATCAGGCTGACCACGCCAAAGGTGATGAAGGCCGCCGTGGCGACCCAGCGGGCATCCATCTTCGGCAGGTTCTTCCCGATCAACGGAGACAGCAGGATAGCGAAGATCCCGACCGGCGCCATCACGATGCCGGCATTGGTCGCGGTATAGCCGACGATGGTTTGCAGCCACAGCGGCAGGATCACCAGGTTGCCGAAGAACAGTCCATACGCGACCGAGATGGCTACCACGCCAGCGCTGAAATTGCGGCCCTTGAACAGCGTGATATCAACGATCGGGTGTTTTTCATAGCTCTCCCAGATGAGGAAGAACAGGAATCCGACAATGGCCACCACGGTCAGCACCACGATCGAGGTCGAGTGGAACCAGTCCAGCTCCTTGCCCTTGTCGAGCATGAGCTGCATCGACCCCACCCAGATCACCAGCAGCGCCAGCCCGATCCGGTCGATCGGCAGGATCTTGACGGGCGTTTCGCGGTCGCGGTAGATCGCCCAGGTGGCATAGGCGGCGCCGACACCCACCGGGATGTTGATGTAGAAGATCCACGGCCAGGTCATGTTGTCCGAGATCCAGCCGCCCAGCAGCGGCCCCATGATCGGCGCCACCAGGGTGGTCATGCCCCATAGCGCCAGCGCCATGGTGCTCTTTTGCGGTGGATAGCTGGATAGCAGCAGCGATTGCGACAGCGGGATCATGGGCCCGGCCACGGCGCCTTGCAGCACGCGCGCCGCCAGCAGGACTTCCAGGTTTGGCGCGACGCCGCACAGCCACGATGAGAGCACAAACAGCAGGATCGAGGTGATGAACAGGCGTACCGCCCCAAAGCGCGTTGTCAGCCAGCCTGTGAGCGGCACTGAGATCGCATTGGCCACCGCGAACGAGGTGATGACCCAGGTACCCTGATTGGGCGCCACGCCGAGGTCGCCCGAAATGGCCGGAATCGACACGTTGGCGATGGATGAGTCGAGCACGTTCATGAACGTGGCCAGCGACAGCGCGATGGTGCCGATGATCAGCTTGCCGCCCGAGAGCGGTACTGGCGCAGTACGCGCTCCCGGCGCCGGGGCGCCGGGAGCGGCGCCGTCGCGCGCGGGGATGGAAGTGGCCATGTTCAGGTGTTGGCGGGCTTGGCCGAGGCGGGGGCTGCAACCGGCGCTGCCATGGGTTCGGCCGCCTGGCGGCCGCCATTGTTCAGCGTGATGATGCGGGCGATCAGCGCGTCGGCGTCTTGCGCGACCTTTTCATAGACGTCGGTCTGCATCGGCCGGGCGACCGTGGTGTTGGACATTGCAGCGCCTTCTTCCTTGCGCACGTCGACGGTCACGTTCATCGACAGGCCGACACGCAGCGGGTGGTCCTTCAGTTGCTTCGGATCCAGCGCGATACGCACCGGCAGGCGCTGGACCACCTTGATCCAGTTGCCGGTGGCATTCTGCGCCGGCAGCAGCGAGAAGGCCGAGCCGGTGCCGGCCGAGAAACCCTCCACCTTGCCGTTGTAAGTCACCTTGGATCCGTACAGGTCGGCCTCCAGCGTGACCGGCTGGCCAACACGCATATGCGTGATCTGCACTTCCTTGAAGTTGGCGTCGATCCACACCTGGTCCAGCGGCACCACGGCCATCAGCGGCGCGCCCGGTGCCACGCGCTGGCCCACCTGCACCGAACGCTTGGCCACGTAGCCCGTCACCGGCGCCGGCAGGGTCGAGCGCGCGAACGCGAGGTAGGCGGCACGCAGGTTGGCCGCGGCACGCTGGACATTGGGATGCTTCTCCACCGTGGTCTGGTCGGTCAGCACCTTGTTGGACGCCAGTTGCTCGCGTGTTGCCGACAGCGCCGACTGGGCTGCCGTCAGCGCCGTCTGGGCGTGCGAAATTTCTTCGCCCGACACCGCGCCGGAGTTGGCGATGGCCATGCGCCGCCTGAGGTCTTCCTTCGCCTTGGCCACATCGGCCTCGCGCATCGCCACGTTGGCCGCCAGCGAACCGTTGTTGACGTAGAGGGTGCGGACCTCGCGCACGGCTTGCGCCAGCTGCGCTTCGGCTTGTTCCAGGGCGACCTGCGAGTCGGCGCGGTCGAGCTGGATCAAGGGCTGACCGGCAGTGACCAGTTGCGTGTCGTCGGCCGCTATCGAGATCACGGTGCCGCCCACCAGCGGCGTAACCTGCACGACATTACCCGCCACATAGGCGTCGTCGGTGCTTTCGAAATGGCGCGCGTACAGGCCCCAGTAGACGCCATAGCCCACGCCGGCCACCACTACCGCGGCGGTCAGGGAAAGCAGCAGGCGCTTGCGCTTGCCGTTGTTGTTGACGGGGGCCGCCTGGGAGGCGGGAGTCTGGGCCGCTTGCTTGTTATCGCTCATGATCGTCTTTGAAGAATGCTGTCGGTACCGTTGGTCTGTTCTTGTTGTCTGTGCCTGCGCTGCGAGGGGCGGGCTTAGCCGCGTGCCTCGGCCGGCTTTTGCGTGCCTTCGGCTTGTTCCTGGTAGCCCCCGCCGAGCGCTTTCATCAGGCCCATTTGCAGGTCCAGGCGGCGCGCCTGCAGGTCGGTGGCAAGGCGGCGCTGCTGCAGCACATTGCTTTCGGCATTGAGCACGGTGAGCTGGGTGCCCAGTCCGGCCTTGTAGCGGATGGTGGCCAGAGAGTAAGCCCGCTCGGCCAGGGCGAGTGCTTCGCGCTGGGCCGTGATCTGTGTGTCTACGCTGCGGATGCTGGCGACCGTATCGGCGGTTTCGCGCAGCGCGTCGACCAGCGTCTGGTTGTAGTTGGCCGCGGCGAGGTCGTATTGCGCGTACTTGCCCTTCAGGTTGGCGCGCAGCTTGCCACCCTCGAAAATCGGCAGGCGGATGGCCGGGCCAATGCCGAAGGTCCGGCTGATGCTCATCAGCAGGTTGGCGGGGTCCAGCGAGGCGACGCCGGCGAAGGCGGACAGGCTGACGGCGGGCAGGAATTCCGCGCGCGCCACCTCGATATCCTTGCTGCTGGCCTCGACGCGCCAGCGGGCTGCAACCAGGTCGGGGCGGCGGCCCAGCAAGTCGATGGTGAGGTTGTCCGGCAGTTGCGGCGTGTCTTGCGCCAGGATGGTCGGGCGCTGGATCGCCAGGCCGCGGTCCGGGCCCTTGCCCAACAGGGCGGCGAGCTGGTTGCGCGCCAGCGTGATGTCTTCGTCCACGCGCAGCAGGTCGGTTTGCGCCGATGCCACCGTGCCGCGTGCCTGGGTGGTCTCCACCTGGGTATCCAGCCCGGCGCTGAGACGCTCGCTCGACAGCTGGGTCAGGCCGCGCCGCTGGGCGATGGCGCGCTCGGCCACGTCGCGTTGCGCGTACAAGGCGGCAAGGCGCGCGTAGGTGCGGGCCACGGATGTGGTCAGGATCAGGCGCGAGGCCTGGCTTTCGGCCTCGATGGCGCGATCGTCGGACAGCGCGGCTTCAAGCGCCGCGCGATTCTTGCCCCAGAAATCGAAGTCGTAAGACAGGCCGGCCTGCAGGCGTGTCTGGTTTTGCCACGAACCGGCCAGCCGCGTACCTGCGAACAGGTCGGTCTCGGAAAAGCGCTGGCGTATCAGGCTGCCTTCGAAGTCGACCTGCGGATACAGCGCGCTGCGGGTGGCGTCGGCCATCGCGCGCGAGGCTTCCACGCGGGCGAAAGCGGCTTGCAGGTTGGGGCTGTCCTTTACCGCCTCGTCGACCAGGCCGCGCAACTGCGCATCCTTGAACTGGTCGATCCAGTCGAGCGAGGGCCATTGGCCGTGCTGCGAGGGCAGGGACTGGGCGCTGGCAAGAGTGCCAGGGGCGGTAACCGTCTGCGTGCTGTGCGAATTGCCGAACGCGGCGCAACCCGCAAGAACCGCGGCCGCGAGCGCAGTCAGCGCCAGCGTGCCGGCCCGGCGGCCCACCGCGCGTGCGCGCGGTGACAGGGCGAGAGAGGAGAGAGCTTGATTCATCTGGGTGCGGAACGACAGAGCCTTATTGTTTGTTCTTTTATTCGAGAGGTCGGGGCGGCAGTGGCCGGGAGGCTTGGCAAAAGCGCGTCAGTTACGCTGGCTAGCCGCTGTTGTTGCTGATGATCCGGTGCAGCATCGAGCGGAAGGTCTGCAACTCGGTATCGGAAAAGCCCCTGAAATGCCGGTTCAGCACGCGGCAGTAGATCCGCGGCAACTCGTCCACCAGGATCCGGCCGGCGGGCGTGATCGACAGGTCGACCACGCGCCGGTCGGCATCGCTGCGCTGGCGCTCGATCAGGCCGCGTTTTTCCATGCGGCTGAGCAGGCGCGTGACAGAACCCATGTCAGTGTTGAGTTCCCGGCCCAGGTCGGTCACCGTGCTGCCACGGCCAGCGGCCAGCATCATCAGGCAGGTTGCCTGGGCATGCGTGATGTCCAGGCCGGTCACCTCCTGCTCCACCTCGTGCGACAACACGTTCTTGGCGCGTGCCATCAGGTAGCCCACGCTTTCGCCCATGCAGTATTCGGCCGGGTCGAAGGGGTGGGTGTCATCGGGAGTGGATTGGGTCTGCTCGGACATTTCGCTCGGGTGCTTGTCGCTGCAATGTTTGTCGTGGCAACTATATGTTCACGATTTGTTAATCGCAAGGAGAGCAATTTGTTATTGCTAATGACGCAATAATCCAAATCTGGTCGAGCGGGGTGGGTAAGAAGCCTCCGAACGTCGGTCTCGGGTTTTGCGCCGCAGCATGCTATAATTTCGGGTTATCTTTTGATGCTCAGCCCCCAAAGCGAGACGCTGCAATGACCCGCGCCATCCGCAATATCGCCATCATCGCTCACGTCGATCATGGCAAGACCACTCTGGTCGACCAACTCCTGCGCCAGGCAGGCACCTTCCGCGACAACCAGCAAGTGGTCGAGCGCGTGATGGATTCGAACGACATTGAAAAGGAACGCGGGATCACCATCCTCGCGAAGAATTGCGCTGTCGAATACAACGGCACCCATATCAATATCGTCGACACCCCTGGCCACGCCGACTTCGGCGGTGAAGTGGAGCGCGTGTTGTCGATGGTCGACGGCGTGCTGCTGCTGGTCGATGCCGTTGAAGGCCCGATGCCGCAGACCCGTTTCGTCACGCGCAAGGCGCTGGCGCTGGGCCTGAAGCCGATCGTGGTCATCAACAAGGTCGACCGTCCGGGCGCGCGTCCGGAATGGGTGATCAACCAGACTTTCGACCTGTTCGACAAGCTGGGCGCCACCGACGAACAGCTCGACTTCCCGGTGATCTACGCTTCGGGCCTGAACGGCTACGCCGGCCTGACCGACGACGTGCGCGAAGGCGACATGAAGCCGCTGTTCGAGACGGTGCTGTCCAAGGTGCCCGTCCGTGACGACAACCCGGATGGCCCCCTGCAGCTGCAGATCATCTCGCTCGATTACAACAGCTATGTCGGCAAGATCGGCGTGGGCCGCATTTCGCGTGGCCGCGCTCGCTCGCTGCAAGACGTGGTGGTCAAGTTCGGCCCGGAAGGCAACCCCATCAAGGGTCGTATCAACCAGGTGCTGAAGTTCCAGGGCCTGGAGCGCGAAATCGTGGCGGAAGCCGAAGCCGGCGACATCGTGCTGATCAACGGCATCGAAGAACTGGGCATCGGTTGCACCGTGTGCGCACCGGACGCGCAGGACGCGCTGCCGATGCTGAAGGTGGACGAGCCCACGCTGACCATGAACTTCTGCGTCAACACCTCGCCGCTGGCAGGCCGCGAAGGCAAGTTCGTGACCAGCCGCCAGCTGCGCGAGCGCCTGGACCGCGAACTGAAGTCGAACGTGGCGCTGCGCGTGGCCGAGACCGGCGACGACACCATCTTCGAAGTGTCGGGCCGCGGTGAACTGCACCTGACCATCCTGCTGGAAAACATGCGCCGCGAAGGCTACGAGCTGGCCGTGTCGCGCCCGCGCGTGGTGTTCAAGGAAATTGACGGCGTCAAGCACGAGCCGTACGAACTGCTGACCGTGGACGTCGAAGACGGCCACCAGGGCAGCGTGATGGAAGAACTGGGCCGCCGCAAGGGCGAACTGCTCGACATGGCATCGGACGGCAAGGGCCGCACCCGCCTCGAGTACCGCGTTCCGGCACGCGGCCTGATCGGCTTCCAGGGCGAGTTCCTGACGCTGACGCGCGGCACCGGCCTGATTAGCCACATCTTCGACGACTACGCGCCCGTGCGCGAAGGCGGCCTGGGTGAGCGCCACAACGGCGTGCTGATCTCGCAGGACGACGGCGATGCCGTGGCCTACGCACTGTGGAAGCTGCAGGACCGCGGCCGCATGTTCGTCAAGCCGGGCGATGCGCTGTACGAAGGCATGATCATCGGCATCCATAGCCGCGACAACGACCTGGTCGTGAACCCGATCAAGGGCAAGCAGCTGACTAACGTGCGCGCCTCGGGTACCGACGAAGCCGTGCGCCTGGTGCCGCCGATCCAGATGTCGCTGGAATACGCGGTGGAATTCATCGCCGACGACGAACTGGTCGAGATCACGCCGAAGAGCATCCGCCTGCGCAAGCGTCACCTGAAGGAGCACGAGCGTAAGCGTGCTTCGCGCGAAACCGCGTAAGCGTTTCGCTTCGGGCAGTCTTGCCAACAAAAAACCGCGCCTTGTGCGCGGTTTTTTGTTGCCCGTCTTCCGGGGTTATCGGGGTTATTGGGGCTGTCGGGCATCCTGGCTGCGATCCGCTCCAAACGCCGCGCCGGGCGGCGCCAGGTTGGCGGCCGATTCGCGCGGATTGCGCCACTCCGGCGGCTTCCATAGATGGCGCTGGTCCCGGTGGCGCCATGCGTCGGCGAACATGTCGCGCCATTCGTGGAAGGTGAGGGTGAGCGGATTATGGCTGGCAATGCCACGGCTAATGCCGTACTCGGGCGGCGCCTGCTCAGGCACGAAGGATCCGAACATCCGGTCCCACACGGTCAGCACGCCCGCATAGTTGCGGTCGATGTACTGCGGGTTCCTGGCATGGTGCACACGGTGGACCGAGGGCGTATTGACCAGCCATTCAAGCCGGTGCCAGCGGCTGCCCAGCCGCGTATGCACGAAGAACTGGAACGCGAGGTTCAGCCCCACCGCCAGGATCACCCAGTCGGGCGTGAAGCCGATCAGCGCCAGCGGAATCCAGAAGAGCCACATTCCCGAAAGCGGATAAGTCAGGCTCTGCCGGAAGGCCGTGGAGAAATTCATGCCCTCGGAGGAATGATGGGTGACGTGCGAGGCCCACATCCAGCGCACCCGATGGCTGGCGCGATGAAACCAGTAATAGAGAAAGTCCTGCAATAGCAGCAGCAGGAGAAACGACCACGGGGTTTGCGGCATCGCCTTCAACCCGTGCTGGTAGCTCCAGGTGTAGACCGTGCGCACCATCAGCCACAGGAAAAAAGCATCCGACGCCTGATGCATCAGCGCCAGCGCCGCGTTGGAAACGGTATCGCGCAAGCTGTAGACAGCGGGATCGCGCCGCGCCCAGTACCACGCCTCCGCGCCGATGGTCAGCAGGAAGACCGGCGCGAACGCCAGCAGGATCAGGCCGGGATCGATTGTTGACGGTTTCATCCGGGCAATGTTGCGCGATTCAGGGTGTTTTGTCTGGAGGCGATCCTCTATACGCCCGTGTGGCGTTGCCAAATGTGCACGCCGATGCGCTCGGTAATGCTTGTGGCGCACATTTGCATTCCTGATCATTTTGCACGACTGAATATCCATGCGCGTGGGGTCAAGCCGGCAGGCGCAGCGCCGTTATAGCAGGGCGGCTGAAAACAGAGCCGCGTCAGCGCTAATTCCAACGGGGAGCCCTCATGTTTCGCAACACCACCATCGGTACGAGATTGTGGATTTTGACTGTCGTTACCAATATGTTGTTGCTGGTTGTCGGTGCCGTAGGCTGGCTCGGCATGTCGCGCAGCAACGACGCCACGCGGCAGATCTACCAGCAGCGGCTCGCCGCCGCCGTGAATCTGGCAGAGGCGCGTTCCAACCAGTTGCTCGTTCGCGTCTTGCTGGACCAGGCCACCTTTGCCGCCGACCCGGCCGATGCGCGTGCGCGTGCCGCTACCGCCGAGGGCTTTGTGCGCCAGTCCGATGCTGCCTGGAAGGCCTACCTGGCGCTGCCGCGTTCGCCCGAGGAAGCCAAGGTCACCGAGGAAGTTGCCGCCAGGCGCGATGCGTTGTTCACGCAAGGCGTCTCACCGATGATCGCAGCGCTGCATCAAGGGGACCGCGAGGCCGTGATGCGCGCCGTGCTGGAAACCATTCCGAAGCTCGATATCGCCTTCACCGCCGTCAACACAGAGCTGGGCAGGCTACAGGTCGCCAGCGCGGAGGCGGTCTATCACGGTTCGCAGGAGCGCTACACTACTTTGCGCTCGCTTTCGATTGGCGTGCTGGCGCTCGGCCTGTGCTTCAGCACGGTGGTGGCCTGGCGCTTGCGCCGCTCCATCGTGGGCCCCCTCGACGCGGCCATCGTGCGCTTCGAACGCATCGCGGCCGGTGATCTTGGCGCAAAGTCCGATGGCGCCGGTTTGAGCGCCGAGGGCGAGCGCAGCGAGACAGGCCGCATGCTGGTCATGCTCGGCCGCATGCAGGCGAGCCTGGCCGCGGTGGTGAGCGATGTGCGCGGTGGCGCAGATTCGATTGCCGCCGCCAGCAAACAGATCGCCAGCGGCAACAGCGATCTCTCGCAGCGCACCGAGCAGCAAGCCGCGTCGCTGGAAGAGACTGCATCCAGCATGGAGCAGCTCACGGGCACGGTGCGCCAGAACGCCGACAGCGCGCGCGAGGCCAACGACCTTGCCAGCGATGCCACTAGCCTGGCCGAGCGCGGCAGCGACGCCGTGGCGCGGGTGGCAAGCACCATGCAGGCCATTGACGCCAGCGCCAACAAGATCGTCGACATCATCGACGTGATCGAGAAAATTGCGTTCCAGACTAATATCCTCGCGCTCAACGCGGCGGTGGAGGCTGCGCGAGCCGGCGAGCACGGGCGCGGCTTCGCGGTGGTGGCGGGTGATGTGCGCGATCTCTCGCAACGTTGCGCGGGCGCTTCCAAGGAGATCCGCACGCTGATCGGCGATTCGGTGTCAAGGGTGCGCGCCGGCGGCGAGATGGTGGATCAGGCGGGGCAGGTGATGCAGGAGATGGTAAATGCGGTGCGGCGCGTGAGCGGCATCATGGGCGGCATCAGCTCGGCCTCCGATGAGCAGTCGCGTGGGATCGAGCAGGTCAACCAGGCGGTGGCACAGATGGACGGCATGACCCGGCAGAACGCCGCGCTGGTCGAGCAGGCGGCAGCCGCCGCAGCATCGCTGGAAGACCAGGCGCAGCGCCTGACCGGGCTGATGTCGGCGTTCAGGGTCGCCTGAGCGGACGGCGCGCAGCGGCGCTGAACGGCACGCCGCGTGCCATGTGCCGGCGGGTGCGGCCCGCGGCGCGGCTGGTGTAAAGTTGCGGGTTGCATTCGCGGAGAAAGAGACATGACTGACTTGGTCGCAAGCGAGATTCGCGGCGGTATCGGCTACCTGACGCTGAACCGGCCCCAGGCGCTCAACGCACTTTCGCTGGAGATGATTCGCGCCATTACCACGGCGCTCAATGACTGGGCATTGGCGCCCGAGGTGGTGGCGGTAGTCATCGCCGGCGCTGGCGGCAAGGCCTTTTGCGCCGGTGGCGACATTCGCTTCTTCCACAGGGCCGCGCTAGCCGGCGATCCTTCGCTCGACCAGTTCTTTGTCGAGGAGTACGCGCTCAATCATCTGATCCACCGGTACGCCAAGCCCTATATCGCGTTGATGGATGGCGTGGTGATGGGCGGCGGCATGGGCATCTCGCAAGGCGCGCGCCGCCGGCTGGTGACCGAGCGGACCAAGATGGCCATGCCAGAAACCAACATCGGCCTGTTTCCCGACGTGGGCGGCGGCTGGTTCCTGTCGCGCACGCCCGGTCGCCTGGGCGAATACCTGGGCCTGACCGGTGCCATGATCCATGCCGCCGACGCGCTGCATGCCGGCCTGGCCGATGCCTACCTGCCGGGCAATACGATGGCCGAACTGGTGGACACCCTGCGTGTCCGCGACTTCGCCGATGGCGACGCCGTGCTGGCATGCATCGACGAGGCCACCGCCGCGCACCGTGCCGCCTGCCCACCGGGGGAGAGCCAGCTGGCCGCGCTGCAGGACGATATCGACCGTCTGTTCGCCGCTGCCTCGGTGATCGACATCCTGGCCGCGGTCAGCGATGCCGGCTCCGACTGGGCCGCACGGACAGCCGCCATGCTGCGCGCACGCTCGCCGCTGATGCTGAGTGTCACGCTGGAGCAAATCCGCCGCGCCCGCACCATGTCGCTGGAAGACGAACTGCGCATGGAGCTGGGCATGATGTACTACGTGTTCCGTCACGGCGATGGCGTCGAGGGCATTCGTGCGCTGGCGGTCGACAAGGACCATGCGCCCAAGTGGCAGCCCGCGCGCCTGGATGAGGTAAGGCGCGAACGCGTGCGCGCCTTCTTCGACAGTCCCTGGGCGCACGGCGGGCATCCCCTCGCGTCGCTGTAGGCGCGTGCCGGGCGGTTCCTTTCCCGCAAATGGATTAGAGTGTCGTCTGGACCTGCCGCCGCGCGCAGCACGCTGTCTGTGCTGACCAGGACGGTTGTGTCCTGCCACCCATAGTGCAGTGAACGAGAAAGGAATCGCGATGAGTACTCCCCGTGACGTAGCCGTACTGGTAGGCAGCCTGCGCAAGGACTCCTTCAATCGCAAGCTCGCGCTGGCGCTGACCGCGATGGCGCCGGCAGGTATCAAGCTCGAGATCATCGAGATCGGGCAGCTCCCGCTGTACAACCAGGATGAAGACGCCAGCCCGCCCGCGCCGTGGGTGGTCTTTCGCGATCGCATCCGCCGTGCCGATGCCGTGCTGTTCGTGACGCCGGAATACAACCGCTCGGTGCCGGCGGCACTCAAGAATGCCATTGACGTCGGCTCCCGCCCTTACGGCAAGAGTGCCTGGGACGGCAAGCCAGGCGGTGTGATCAGCGCGTCGCCGGGCGCCGTCGGCGGCTTCGGCGCCAATCACCACCTGCGCCAGTCGCTCGTCTTCCTCAATATCCCCGTGCTGCAGCAGCCGGAAGCCTATATCAGCGGTGTCGATAAACTGTTCGACGAACAAGGCGGTATCGCCAACGAATCCACGCGCGGCTTCCTGGGCAAATACCTGACGACCTTCGAAGCCTGGATCGAGCGCAACGCACCGCGCTGATACCGGCAGGGGCGGACCGCCTTTGACCGTCTTTGGCTTCAGGCCTCTGACTTTGAAGTCTTTGACGTCAAGCAACAGGAATCAACGTCAGCCACACCCCAAAAAGCACTGACGCCCGCTGCCGACAGGGCAGCGGGCGCGGAGGGCAGAATATCACTGCCTTGCGCTTCTGATTCTGCTTACTTGCGCTTGATGTCCCCGGCCGGCCGCTCCTGCGTACCTGCCAGCGGCTGGCCTGGAAAGCCCCCCGGATAGCTGATGACGCGCATGCCTCCCCCTGCCTTGCGCGGCGTCCATGCATGACCGGCGCGAACTCTCGCGCCGCCTGTGATTGCCACCATGGCTTCCTTGTCGAGATCCACGCTGTCTGGCAAATCCTTGATGACGATGACGGCCATGACTTCCTCCTGCTTGATGGCGAAGGCGGGGTTGTCCAGCGTTCGCCGGGTGGGTGCGGGTGATGCGGCAAGCCCATCCAGATCAGTATAGGCCACGGGTTTTACCTCCGAGGCACTGCCTTTGCATGCGCAACGGCCGTGGAAACCGCAGGGGTTTCCACGGAGCCTGGCGCATTTCGTTCAAACCTTCGCGTGGGTGGCGGCCCATTGCGACGGGTTGACGTCGATGCTCAGCGGGCCGAAGCCGGAGCCGATCACGCCGACGTTGTTGAGCGTGTTCACGTTGATGCTTTGCAGCTGGGCGATGTTCTGGTTGACGTTGACATTGACGTTGGCTACCGGGCCCAGTCCTTGCAGCCAGGAATTGCCGCCGCGCACCGCGGTCATGGACTTGCTGTCGAGTTCTTGGGTCAGGGCGAGGTCGCGCACGATGATGGATGGCATGGTGGTTCTCCTTGGCTTCATTGGATGACTTGAAATGTTCTTGAGTGGCCGGTTGGCAGCGGGGGTGGCGAGGCCGCCTCCGCGTCTGCCGGGCTGTTCAACGATAGATGTTGTTTTGGGCGTTCTGCGTCGAGTGGACATGGGACTTGATGTCGTCGACGAAGGCCGCGTTGTTGCCGTTCATGTTGGTGACGTTCTGCGTCTGGCCGATCAGTTGCGAAGCGTTGAAGGTCGAGTCGATCTTCACGGCGCTGAACACGGGCAGGAAGGGCACGAAGCCGCCGCGCACGGCGCGCATGGCGCGGGCATCGAGTTCTTCGGTGACGGACAGGTCCTTGATGGCGAGGGTGGTAGTCATGGCAGTTCTCCGGGTATTCAGTAGTTTGCGAATTCAGCCTGGGCGGTGGCCCGCGGCTCAATAGATGTTGTTTTGGGCGTTCTGTGTCGAGTGGACATGGGACTTGATGTCGTCGACGAAGGCCGCGTTGTTGCCGTTCATGTTGACGACGTTCTGCGTCTGGCCGATCAGCTGCGAGGCGTTGAAGGTCGAGTCGACCTTGACCGTGCTGAACACGGGCAGGAAGGGCAGGAAGCCGCCGCGCACGGCGCGCATGGCGCCGGCGTCGAGTTCTTCGGTGACGGACAGGTCCTTGATGGTCAGGGTGGTAGTCATGGCAGTTCTCCTTGGGAGCGATTGGGACTTGGGTTCGGTTGGTTTGAGCATTGTTTCTGCGCTCGGGAGGTACAAATGCATGGAGTGTGCCAAGGCGGGCGATGTCATCGCGAATCGCCCGCAAACGTAGGCGTGGCTTGGGAAGAAATTTTTCGAGGCGGGGAAAATGGCGCCAATGCACGGTGCGCGGCGGCCTGAATCTGACGGGCGCATCCCAACACAACAACACCGGGTGTTCGCCTATGCGCGACACGCAGCCGCCTGGACCCGTCTATCGTGCGGCAGGCGTCTCTTGCCGGTGTTGATGCAATGCACGAGGGGTTTGCGATTGGCATGAGTGCGGACTAGTATCCATCGTGGGTAGGTACTCGCCGGTGAGCGGCGAGTGAACGCTCAAGGCGCAACTACGCGCAACTACGTCGCGGCTGCATCGATGCCTAGCATTCCAGACCTGATACGTACCTTCCAAAGCGGTGGTTTGTCGCACGACGAGCTTCTTGCCCGCATTGACAGCACCTTGGCCGTGGACCAGGCCAGCGCGACGCAGCTGGCGGACATGCTTTGCGAGGAGAACACGCGCTTCCCGCTGCCGCCAGGTGTCTATGAAGAGGTGCTGCAGCGCATTGAGCGCCGCGGGGCAACGCAGTTCGCGGATGGCGGCGAGGAAACCCGCGTCCAGACCGGCGCTCCCGGCATGGCTTCCCCGCCCACCACGCCCTCGACCGCGCCGGTACCGCCGGCCGACCAGGCCATTGCCGGCGCGGAGCAGTCCAAGGGGGTGGGCGACACCCTGAATGGCCGCTTTGTACTGGAGGAATGCCTTGGCGTGGGTGGCATGGGTACGGTCTACAAGGCGCTGGACCTGCGCAAGCTCGAGGCCTCCGACCGCAAGCCCTATATCGCCATCAAGGTCCTCAATGTGCAGTTCCGCGGTCATCCGAAATCGCTGATCGCACTGCAGCGCGAGGCGCGCAAGGCGCAGACGCTGGCGCACCGCAATATCGTGACGGTCTATGATTTCGATCGCGATGGTTCGGTGGTCTACCTGACCATGGAGTACCTGTCGGGCAAGTCGCTCAATCGCGTCTTGCGCGCGCCTGACTTCGCCGGCATGGCCTTCGCCAAGGCACTGCCAATCATTACCGGCATGGGCAGGGCGCTTTCCTATGCGCATGAGCGTGGCTTTGTCCACTGCGACTTCAAGCCTGCCAACGTGTTCCTCACGGATAGCGGCGAAGTGAAGGTGATCGATTTCGGCATCGCGCGGGTCTTCCAGCAACCGGCGGACGATGCGGACCCGACCGTGTTCGACCCCGGCACGCTCGGCGGCATGACACCGGCCTATGCCAGTCCCGAGATGTTCGAGCATCGCGAGCCGGACCCGCGCGATGACATCTACGCGCTGGCCTGCGTGACCTATGAACTGCTGACGGGCCGGCATCCTTACGAGCGGTTGTCGGCCAACCAGGCACGCGGTGCCGGCCTCAAGCCACAGCGGGCGAAGTCGCTGAGCCGCGGCCAGTGGCGAGCGCTGCGCGCCGCGCTGTCCTTCGATCGCGCGACGCGCACGCCCACCGTGGCACGCTTCCTGGCCGACCTGGGAACCGAGCGCCGCGGCGGGATGCCGATGGCCAGGCTGGGTGCTGCGTCCCTGGCCGGTGTGCTGGTGGCAGGCGGCGTGGGTTACTACGCATGGCGCTCGCGTCACCCGCCGGACGGCCAGACTCAGCCCCCGACACAGACCGCTACCGCGCCCGTCGCAACGCAACCCGCCCAGCCCGCGCCGCCGCAAGCGCCATCGCGCCAGGAAGCCAAGGCGGAGCGCGCGCTCTCCATGCAGGCTGTCGCGCCGGTGCTGGCGCGCGTGCCTTGCTCGCTTTTCTCGGCATCGGCGCAGGAGCATGTGCTGCAGGTGCGCGGCTACGTAGCGGACCGTTTCGGCATCAAGCGCTTGAAAGAGGAACTGGAGGCGGTTCCCGGCGTGCAGACACTGAACCTTGACGTGCAACCGCTGGGTGACGACAAGTGCGATGTGATCAAGCTGATAGGGCCCTACTGGTCGGGGCGCCGCGCCGGGGAAGCGCTCACCACGATCCGCACCAGGGCGTCAGGGGCTCAGCTGACCGAGGGCACACCGTTGATTGTCGATATCACGACGCCGTCCTACGACACCTACGTCTATGTCGACTACTACATGGCGGACGGCAAGGTCGTGCACATGGTGCCCAGCCAGCGCGCCAAGGCCAACCAGGCTCCCGCCGGCTATCACGCGACCATCGGCAGCCTCGGCGACTGGGTGATCGCGAAGCCGTTTGGCACGGAGCTGATCGTGCTGCTCACCACGCCAGCGCCGTTGTTCGACGCGTTACGCCCGGAGGTGGAGTCCAGGCAGGATTACCTGCGCGCGCTTGAACGGCAGCTGGGGCCGATGGCCGCCAAGCATGGAGATGACCACATCGGTGCCGACGTGGTGCAGATATCCACCAAGGCGCGCTAGTCGACCAGCTTGCCCCGACGGGACTGGCACAGAAGCCGCTACTTCATGTCTCGCACGACACGAAAGCCATTTTGCGACTGGCGCACGCTGGCGCTGTACTTGAATCGGGTGGAGGAGAGCATATAGCTCGCGCCCTCCAACCAGGAGCCGCCACGGATCACGCGTACGCTGCACCCGGGTTCGTCCCAGGCACGCCCGTCAACCGGTGCGTTCTTGTAGGAAATGTGCCAGCAGTCGGCGACCCATTCCCACACGCTGCCATTCACGTCGTGCAGGCCAAAGGGATTGGCGGCAAAGGAGCCGACGTTGGCCGGCAAATCGGCGCTCCACGGATCGCCGCAATCCTTGCAGTTCGCCGTTCCCTTGCGCATCTGGTCGCCCCACCAGTAGAGCGTCGAGGTGCCGCCCCTGGCAGCGTATTCCCACTCGGCCTCGGTCGGCAGGCGATAGTGCTTGCCGGTGGTCTTGTTCAGCCATGCGAGGTATTGCTGGGCATCGTCCCAGCTCACATCGCGCATGGGCGCGGTCCCGGGGGCGCTTGCGACGGTGGCGATACGCGGGCACGCGCCAGTGTCGGCGCAGGCACCCCATTGCTCCACGGTGACTTCGTACTTGCCGATCGCGAAGGGCTGCGCGATGGTGACGCGGTGCGGCGGCTTTTCGGTCGGGTCGCCGCCATTGCTGCCCATGGTGAAGCTGCCCGGTGCGATGCTATGCAGCACGGGGCAAGCCGGGCAGTCCTTGATCTCACCCGGTTTTATGTCGACCGTCACCGCGCCGGAAGCGGCGGCGCGCTGCGTAGCGGGCGAGGGCGTACTTGCCGGGGCGGCGGGCGCGCTGGCGGATGAAGCGGCTGGCGGCGGCTGCACTTTTCCGGTTTGCGTGCGCGCTGGCGCCGGCGGTGGCGTGACCGTGCCCTGTGCCGCGGTTGGCCCGGAGGCGGCGGGCGCCGTGCGGGCGCGGTCGGCGGGCGGCTCGGCCTTTACCCCCGCCGCACGCAGCCGCTCGATCCTTGCTCGTGCCAGCGGCGCGAAGCGGCCGTTCGGATACGCCTTCAGGTAGGCCTCATAGTCGCTGGGGAAATTGCTGTTCTTGATGGAATCCCAGAAGGTGAGTTCGTATTGTTCGTCGCTGTCTTTCGGGAGGATCCCGCGTTGCCGGATCGCCGGATTCCTGTCCAAGCTGGCGGAATAGGCGGAATAGGTGGTGCTGTCGATGGCGGGTGCCGCGTCCGCGTCCAGCCGGAGCGGGGCGGGCAGCGAGGACGAGATCCATGGCTGCTGCCGCAGCCCCGTTTGCGTGCTGACGATCTCGCCCGCCTGCTGGAAGACTGCCTCGGCATCGAGTCCGGGCTTGCGTAGCGTACGCAGCAGCGCGGCGGTGAATACGCCATGGCGGACGCCTTCGGCCGCGGCGATGCCAGGGGCCGTGGCATAGGCGATCAGGGTGTTGGCGGGCGCGGCTGGTGGCTTGAGGGTGCCGCCGCGGTACGGATTGTCCAGGCAGGTATCGAGGATCAGCACGTTGCGCATGTCCGGGCGCGGCACCGACATGCTCGCCAGGACGGCGCGAAGCTCGGTGCCCGCCGTGAGCAAGCGGGCGGGCGTGCGGCTGCCCGCATCGACGGGAATCAGCACCGGGTTGTCCGCGACCTCGATGCCGTGCCCGGCGAAGTAGAACAGACCGACGCCGCCTGCTTGCAACCGTTGCCGGAATTCGGCAAGCGCGCTTGCCATGCCGTCACGGTCCAGGTTTTCGCGGAGCATGACGTCAAAGCCGAGCGCGGCCAGGGTCTGGCCCATGGCTTGCGCGTCGCTGGCGGCATTGGGAAGCGGTTCGTCCGCATACGCGGCATTGCCGATGACAAGGGCGAGACGCCGGGCCTGGCCGTTCCCGGCGGAAGCGGGCGTGAGCCGTGCTTCGGAGGTGGACGCTGGCGTGTCGATGCCGGCTTCGGCACGCACGGCCGCTGCCAACGCGAACAGGCACATGACAAGGAGTTTTCGCCACATATTCAGGCCTTGTTCGTACGGCGCCGAAGTGCATCGGCGGTCCCACGCGCAAGCGGCGTCACGCGCCACCGGCGAGCGATGATGCCCGGCCATCACCCTGCCGGTCCGCCTCGTCCCTGGCGCCGACGCGATGCAGCGCGGGCGGCACTGGACTCGCTCAATCAACCATAGCACAGCGATTGTGAATCCGGAGGTGCTTCGCAACGCAAGGTGGCGCAGCAAGCTCACCGTTGCCTGCAGCCAGCGATCGCGGCACCAAGTATCTTTTTGCAGTTTTCCGTTCTAAGCTAAATGACGAAATGCAAAAGCGCTGACGAAGAGCAAGAATCCACCGCGCTTTCGAGGTCACGCGAATTGCCTGGGTCCGTTGCTTTGCAGCAGCGCCGGGCGCACGCGTTGCCAGACAGGTGTTGCCTTGCATGTTCCGGTGCGGACCGTTGTTCGGGAGGGCTATCGTATGCACAGGCGAACCGTGCTCGGCACACTGGCAGCGTCTCTGTTGGCGCCGTTGCCCTCGATCTCGTTGTCCGCCACATCCCCACCCAATGCCGAGGTCTACATCATCTGGCCCCCCGATGGCGCCGTGATCGACGGCGGCAAATTCTGGGTGCGCATGGGCCTGCGCAATATGGGGGTCGCGCCCAAGGGTACCGACATGCCTAATGTCGGCCACCACCACCTGCTGATCGACACTGACCTGCCGCCGATGGACAAGGAGATTCCGAACGACCGGAACCACGTGCACTTCGGCGCGGGCGAGACCGAGGCGCGGATCGAGCTGCCGCCAGGCAAACACACTTTGCAGTTGCTGCTCGGCGACAAGGACCATAAGCCCCACGATCCGCCGATCTACTCCAAGAAGGTCACCATCACCGTTCGATAAGGCCCGGGCCGCCGGGCCGGCGGCACGATACGGGAGAGAGTCCATGCGTAAGCTCATATCTGCTGCCGCGCTCGCCGCCAGCCTGCTTCTGAACGGTGTCATGCCGGGCAGCGCGATCGCGGGTCCGACGCCCGCGCCGTCCAATGCCTACCTGTACATCGGCTACCCCAACAACAACCAGGTCCTGCCGGCGGGCAAGCCGATCAAAGTGTGGTTCGGGCTGCGCAGCATGGGCGTGGCGCCGCGTGGCGTGAAGTTTCCCAACACGGGGCATCACCATCTGTTGATCGATACGGACTTGCCGCCGATGGACAAGGAAATTCCTAACGATCGCAACCATGTGCATTTCGGCGCCGGCGAGACCGAGACCACGATCGAACTGCCACCGGGCAAGCACACCCTGCAGTTGCTGATGGCCGATGACAAGCACATCCCGCACAACCCGCCGATCTATTCCAAGAAGATCACGATCTACGTGAAGTGATCGCGTTCCGGTACGGCGCGGAACGCACCGCGCCGCCGGGATCGCGGTCGCGCCGCGCGCGTGCCTCCGTCGTGGGCAAGCTCCACCCCCGATCGCATTGCGCGTACTGAACGTATCGCGCGCATCACGCTTCCGCCTGTTTCTCAGTCACGCTTGAGCGCGATCGCCGCGCCCCGCTGGCGTCTGTCGCTGACGAGCGAACACATGGTGTCTGTTGTGTTGGGATGCGCCCGTCAGATCAAAGCCGCCGCGCACCGTGCGTTGGCGCCATTTTCCCCGCCTCGAAAAATTTCCTCCCAAGCCCCACCTGCGTTTGCGGGCGATTCGCGCTGACATGGCCGGCCTTGGCACACTCCATGCGTTTGTACCTCCCGAGCGCAGAAACAATGCTCAAACCAACCGAACCCAAGTCCCAATCGCTCCCAAGGAGAACTGCCATGACTACCACCCTCGCCATCAAGGACCTGTCCGTCACCGAAGAACTCGACGCCCGCGCCATGCGCGCCGTGCGCGGCGGCTTCGTGCCCTTCCTGCCCGTGTTCAGCGCGGTCAAGATCGACTCGACCTTCAACGCCGAGCAACTGATCGGCCAGACGCAGAACGTCGTCAACATGAACGGCAACAACACGGCCTTTGCGGACGACATCAAGTCGAACGTCCACTCGACGCAGAACGCCCAAAACAACATCTATCGCTAAGCCGCGGGCCCTGCCCACTGCGCAATCTGAATTCGCAAATTACCGAATACCCGGAGAACTGTCATGACTACCACTCTGACCATCAAAGACCTGTCCGTCACCGAAGAACTCGACGCTGGCGCCATGCGCGCCGTGCGCGGCGGCTTCGTGCCCTTCCTGCCCGTGTTCAGCGCGGTCAAGATCGACTCGACCTTCAACGCTTCGCAACTGATCGGCCAGACGCAGAACGTCGTCAACATGAACGGCAACAACACGGCCTTCGCGGACGACATCAAGTCGAATGTCCACTCGACGCAGAACGCCCAAAACAACATCTATCGCTAAGCCGCGGGCCCTGCCCACTGCGCAAGCTGAATTCGCAAATTTACTGAATACCCGGAGAACTGTCATGACCACCACCCTGACCATCAAAGACCTGTCCGTCACCGAAGAACTCGACGCTGGCGCCATGCGCGCCGTGCGCGGCGGCTTCGTGCCCTTCCTGCCCGTCTTCAGCGCCGTGAAGATCGACTCGACCTTCAATGCCGAGCAACTGATCGGCCAGACGCAGAATGTCGTCAACATGAACGGCAACAACACGGCCTTCGCCGCGGACATCAAGTCGCACGTGAGCTCGACGCAGAACGCGAACAACAACATCTATCGTTGACGCCACCGCCGCCCTCCCGGATTGTCGGGCAGGGCGGCCCTCTCTTGCCGCCTTCATGGCAGCCAGC
Source organism: Cupriavidus sp. F041 (assembly GCF_057814235.1). Lineage (NCBI taxonomy): Bacteria > Pseudomonadati > Pseudomonadota > Betaproteobacteria > Burkholderiales > Burkholderiaceae > Cupriavidus > Cupriavidus sp. F041. Next base: position 2,475,392 of record NZ_JBVASY010000002.1, on the reverse strand, counting down.
CTCCAATTACAGGTTGGATAGCGCCGCCGGCGGATACACAATGAAGCATGGCGAGGCCTGCTTGCATCCGGGCCGTGACCGACCAGGCGCAGCTGGCGCCGGCGACGTGACGAACGGGGCCTGTTGCCCGCCTAGTCCTTTTCGGTTCGCTTGCGCCCGCAGGAGGCGATCGTGCCCGACCTTTCCACCCCGTTCCGTGTGCATCGATCACGCACCGCTGCAAAGCGATGCCTGATGGCAGGCGCGTGCCTGCTGGCGCTGGCCGGCTGTGCCGATTTTCGTCCCCCTGTGTACGAGCGCCCGGTAACACCGGCCAAGCCCGACTGGGCGCGCCAGGGTTCGATCACCGTCTCGGCGTCGGACACCATCGTGCCGAACTGGTGGCAGGCCTTCCGGGATCCCTATCTGGACGAACTGGTCGACAAGGCTATCGCAGGCAACTACGACATCAAGGTGCTGGCCGCGCGAATCAAGGTGGCTGGCGCGCAGATTGCCGAGGTGAGGGCCGGCGCGCTGCCGGTCTTTGATGTCGGCGCCGGTGCAAGCTTCGAGAAGACCACAGGGCAGAACCTGGTCAAGACGTACAACCTGGGCACCCAGGTCAACTGGGATATCGACATCTGGGGCAAGGTCGAGAAGGGCGTGCAAGCCCAGACCGCCGAATACAATGCGTCCGAAGCAGATTGGCGAGCCGGCTACCTCACCCTGGTCTCGGACGTGTCCACTACCTATTTCCAGATCCTGCAGTTCGACGAACAGATCGATCAGCAGTCCAGGTCACTGGCCAAGAACAAGCAGATCCTTGCCACCTACCAGGCGATGTTCCAGAACGGCCTGGTCCCCAAGATCCGGGTGATGCAGCAACAGGCGGAAATCAACCGGCTGACCAAGAACCTGCTGGAACTGCGCCGCTCGCGCGATATCTCGGAGAACGCACTTGGCACGCTGGTCGGCGTGCCGGCGGGCGTTTTCAAGGTACCCGCGGGGCGCTTGCAAGAGCGCGTGCAGTTGCCCGCGGTGCCGGCCGGGCTACCGTCGCAGTTGCTCTCGCGGCGCCCGGATATCGTGGCGGCGGAGTACCGCGTGCTTGAGTCATACAACCTGGTCGGCCAGGCGCGGCTGGCGCAGTTGCCCACCGTCAGCCTGACCGGTCGCGGCGGCACCGCAAGCTTCGCCTTGTCGGATCTGCTGAAGTCCTTCACATTCGGCCTGATGCCGAGCATCAACCTGCCCATGCTGGATCCGAACGTGCGTGCGCATGTGAAGACCACCGAGGCGCAGACCAAGGTGGCCGAGAACGAGTACGGCCGCACGGTGATCACTGCATTCGAGGAGGTGGAGAACGCACTGGTCAACGTCGATGCGCACAAGAAGCAACGGGTGGAGTTGCAGCAGCAGGTGGAGCAACTGCGCGTCGTGTCGGCGCAGATCGAGGCTCAGCTCAAGGAAGGCGTTGTGTCCCAGCTTGAAGTATTCGAGACCGAGCGATCACTGCTCAGCGCGCAACTCGAGTTGTTGGCGAATCACCAACAAATCCTGGCCGACACTGTCACCCTGTACAAGGCACTTGGCGGAGGGTGGCCAAGCGTCGAAGTGAGTAATGCGGGAAAGGACGCGCCGCGACAGGTGGCGAAATAGACCCCGCGGCAATGCATGTATCAAGACTGGACGATCCCGGCAAATCCGGCGCCAGGCCCGCAATACGCCGCCGGTGGACGTTTGACTACCGGCAAGCGTGGCCTACTATGTCCTTAGTCAACACGTTCCCGGCGGAGCGGGCCGGTACGGCCCCGCGCCGCCGCCATGGAAAATGGCTTGCCGCCGGCGCACGCGCCGCGGCTCGCGCTGTTGGTGGTATCGAAACATGGCTCCAGACGAAGCTCTGATTGTCGAGATACGGGCAAAGGTGGGGCAGGCGTTCGATATCGTGCTTGTCCCCATCTCGCACCCCGAGTTGGGCGAGATCCGCATCGACGAGAGCCTGTTCGCCGTGGGCCGCGCGGAGGCGCCATTCGCCGCATATCCTCCCGATGTGGCGGCCGCACTCTCACGCCGTCATGCGCGCATCTTCTCCGAGCACGGCGCGGCCTACATCGCGGACCTGGGCAGCAAGAACGGCACCACGGTGAACGGCGAGACCGTGGTACTGCAGCCGGCGAGATTGCGCGATGGCGACGAGGTGCGCTTCGGAGCGGCGCTGTGCTATCGGGTGCGTCTGGCTTCGCGCACGCCGGTACAGGCACCTGAGCCGATATCGGTCGTGCTGACGCTCACCCCCGAGCGCGACGATCTGGGCCTGCAGCCGGTCGAGCTGGCCGGATTTCCTTTCCTGGTCAGCAAGGCCGACGAGACCTTCTCCCGCTACAAGGAGGTCTATCCTCACCAGGTCAACTATGTCTCGCGCCGTCACGCGCACATTTTCCTGAAGGGTGGACAGCCTTTCATCGAGGATCTGGGCAGCACCAACGGCACCTTCGTCAACGGCAAGCGCGTGGAGGAACACGCGGTTCCCCTTGGTGAGAGAGACCTCGTTGCCTTTGGCGGCAATCATTTCGTCTATCGGGTCGGCATACGGAACGATGCGGCCACGGATGCGACCGTCACCAGCTCGAACCTGCCGCCCCCCCAAGGCACCGGCGCGCCTGCGCAGAGCGCGCCAGAAGTGGCGCCGACGTTGGCGCCGCCCGTTCCAGTGGCTGCCGCCGCAGCCGTGGCCGAGCCGGCCCACGATCCAGACAAGACCACCTTCGTCGGCGCGGCTGGTTCGTTCCTGGAGATCTTCTGCGTCGACTATGCCGCGCAGCAAGAGGACGAGGTCAACCAGGAGGCCCTGCCCCAGCCCGAGGGTGAAGCGGGCGGGGCGGACAAGCCGCGTGCGCAAGGCAAGTTCGCCCTGGTCATGGGCAAACTCGGCAGCAGCTTCGGTACCGCTGAGCGCGCTGGACTGAAGCGCGCAGCACGGTGGGGCGGTATCCTGGCCGCGGCGGTCGTGGCGCTGCTGCTCTTCCTGTATTTCCGCGGCGCGCCCGAGCGCGAGATGACGGACTTGATGGCTAGCGGCGACTATCCCCGCGCGGCGGCGGTGGCCGATGCGTACCTCAAACGGCACCCGGACAAGGTACGGTTCCAGGCGATGGGGACGGAAGCGTTGTTGCGGGCGGAGGTGCCGGCATGGATCGGCAAGCTGCAGGCGCGCGATTTCAACGGCGCGGACGCGGCGCTGGCGCGTATGAAGACACTCGGCGCGCACAACGCGGACGCACTCGGGTTGCTCGAAGAACTTGCCTGGATCGGACGGCTGAACCGTTTCGTGGCCGGCCGTGGCGGCGTGGACGCGCCTATCCGCATGTATGCCGATGAGGCCAGCATCCGCGCCTTGCTCAAGCACTGGAACGACGACACGCCGGCGCACCAGCGCGCACTCGACCGCATCGCCGCTTATGTGCCGCAGTTCAAGGAGCCCTATGCCGATGCGCTCAGCTACTTGCGCAAGCTGCAAAGCGATGATTCTGTCTACCTGGCAGCTATCGACCGCCTGAACGCATCGCTCGCCACCGGCCTGGCAAGCGATCACCCCGAAGCCCTGCAGGCCGTGCTCGCCGATTACGCCGAGAAATACCCGAGGCTCGCCGGCATGGATCGCCTAAAGGACGATCTTAAGCAATACCTGGAACTGGACAGCGCGGCGCGCGCGATGAAACTGGGTCCGCTGATGGCGCAAATGGCCAAGGCCCGCTTCTCCGCGCCGCCTTTCCAGGCCCGCTTCAGCGTTCTGGCGGCCAGCCGCCTGCCGACGCCGGAACTGGTGCGGCAATACGGCGAGGTGGACAAGGCCTGGCGCGCGGGAGACAGCAACAAGGCCTTCGCGGGGCTGCAACAGATAAAGACAGGGCCATGGGCCGAGGCCGCGGCCAGGGATCTCGCGCGCAAGCAGGCCGTCGCCACGCAGTTCGCCGAATTGAAGAAGGCGCGTGGGGGCAAGGGCTACGAGGAGTCCTTGCTGTCGTTCTACGCCATGCTCGATCCCGCAGAGGACACCTACTTCGTCAAGGCGATCGAGCCCGATGTGGCAGCGATACACGATGCGGCGATCAGGCGCGCGCAGGAACTGATGAACGGTGCGCTGGCATCGTGGCGGCAGTATCGCCGCGACGGGGCGATCGGCGGCGAGCAGCGGCTGGAATCCGAAATCTCGGGCAAATTCCGCACGCAGGCGCGCCTGTTGTCCAATGCCAGCGCGCAAGCGCGGCAAGGCATGCGCATCTACACGCAACTGAAGGTCGGCGATACGGCGCAGTGGAGTCAACTCCAGGAGGATATCAATTCGGAAACGGAGTTGCAGCGGCGTTCCCTGCAGGAACTGCGCATGGTGTTGAATCCGGCCTTGCTCAAGGCCAAGCTTGCATTGATTGGGGGGGAGGGCGATGAGGGACGATAGCCGAGACAATCGCCTTAAGCCGCTGTCAGAGGCACTTGAGGATCACAGCGCCGAAGGCATCGCGATCCTGAGCGCGGAGCCGTGGAAGATGATGCAGATCTCCGTGCTGGTCATGGTGGCGCTGGTCGTTTGCGCGCTGGTGTGGTCGTTCGTCGGGCACGCCGATGTGATCGTGTCCGCGGACGGTACCCTGGCGCCCGAATCGGAAGTGCGGCGGTTCTATGCGCCGGTCGACGGCGAGCTCGCGGATCTCTATGTGGCCGAAGGCCAGCCGGTGTCCAAGGACGACGTGCTGGCGCGGCTGAATGCGCGCGGCGCGATCGAGGCTGCCACCAATGCGCTGGAGGCGCAGCTCAAGCTGCAGGATTCCGAACGCGAGTGGAAGCAGTTTCCCGACAGGAAACTGCTGATGGAGCGCAAGGCAGCGGCGTTGAAGCAGCAGATCGATGTGGCGGAACGGCTGCATGAGAACCGCACGGCAGAAGGCACCACCCGGCTCGCGGAACAGCAACGGGCGCAATTGCAGCAGGCGCGCAGTAACCTCGACAGCGCGCGCCGTACCCGCGAATTCGCGCGGCAGGAGCAAGACAGGTATGCGCGTCTGTTCGCACTGCCCGGCGGTGGCGGCGTTTCGCAGTCGCAGGTGGAGTCCAAGCGGATCGCTGCCGTCGAAGCGGAGAACGCGCTGCAGATTGCCCAGTCGCGGCTGGCCGAACTGGATTCCAAGCTGAGCCAGGAGTTCAACCAGGCCACGGTGCAACTGGAAGGCAGCAGCCAGGAACTGACCAACCTGCGTATCCAGTACGACGCCGCGCTGCGCGAGATCGCCAATACGGAAGACAAGCTGCGCCTGCAGGTCCAGACCGCGCGGCTGGTGGCCGAAGCGGCGGCGCGCATCCGCTTCGAGAACATCGACAAGGACAACTTCCTGCTGATCCTGGCCCCGGTGGCCGGTGTGATCACGGATGTCACCTCCACGCAGCGCGGCGACAAGGTCCAGGCCAATACGCCATTGGGTGGCATTGCCCCCAAGGACGCGCGTCCGGTGCTCAAGATCGTCATTGCCGAACGCGACCGCGCCTTCCTGCGCGAGGGCCTGCCCGTCAAGCTGAAGTTCAACGCCTTTCCCTACCAGCGCTACGGCTTGATCAACGGCACGCTGGAATACATCTCGCCGGCGACCAAGCTGGCCGGCCCGAACAAGCAGCCGATGTACGAGGGGCGCGTCAGGTTGGCGCAAGACTATTACTCGGTGGCCGATAACAAGTATCCGCTGCGCTATGGCATGACAGCCACGGCGGAGATCGTGGTGCGCGAGCGGCGGCTGATCGACCTCGGGCTGGATCCGTTCCGGCAGGTTGCCGGGTGAAAGGGTGCGCATCGGCCCGCGTCCTCGGGCAGAAGTGCGTGGCGTGTGGCAAGAATCAAGGAGCTGACGAGATGACAGCGATTGTGCGGGTCGACGACGAAGTCATCGGCGTCGAGGAATTCATCCGGGTCCTGAAGCTCACGGGACAATTCGAAGCGCTGATCGAGCAGATCGTCAGGGACAAGCTGACGGTGCACGCGGCGAAGAAGCAGGGCCTCACCGTGTCGCCGGAGGAGATCCAGGAACGCGCCGACCAGTTCCGGCGCGTGCAGGGCCTGCACCGCGCGACGGAAATGAACCATTACCTCGATGTGCTTGGCGTTAGCCTCGACGAGTTCGAGGCGTTTATTACCGACAGCCTTTACCAGGAGAAGATGCTGGCCGAGGTAGCCAACGAAAAAGCCGTCGACGCATACTTCAAGCTGCATTCCCCGAAGTTCGACAGCATCGAGGTCAGCCATATCGTGGTAGACGCCGAAGGCAAGGCCAAGGAACTGATCTCCTACCTGCAGGACGACCCCGACAGCTTTGCCGAGATGGCGCGCGAGCATTCCCTGGCAGATACGAAGGAGCAAGGCGGCGCGATTGGCAAGGTACTGCGCGGATCGCTGAAGACCGACATCGAAGCCAAGGTGTTCAATGCCGCCACCGGCGACCTGCTAGGCCCCTTTCCCTCCCACGACCGCGCCTTCTTCGAGATCTTCATGGTGAGCGCCAAGCATCCCGCGGTGCTGGATGCGGAAGTGGCGGCGGAGGTGCGCCGGCTCCTGCGTGAGGACTGGCTGATGGCCAGGGCGCAGGAACACGTCATCGAAGCGCGCTAACCGCGAAGGCCGAGAAGCATATGGAAGCCAGCCCCGAACTGCAGCCGCTCGCCGATTTCCTGTCGGGCGTGGAAATACTCTCGCCGTTCTCGCGCGAGGAGATGGAGCGGCTGGCGGAGCATGCGCAATCGCTTTCCTTTGGCTTCGGCGAGACGGTCTGCAATGCCGGCGATCCGGCCGACGGGCTCTTCGTCATCAAGGCGGGCTCGGTGCGTATCTTCAACGAGGAAAATGGCAAGGAGGTCAGCCTGGGCGTGCGCAAGGCACGCGAGGTCTTTGCCGATATCGCCATGCTGCGGGAATACCGGCACGAATCCTCGGTGCGGTCTTCCGGCAAGACCGAGCTGCTGTTTATCCCGCGCAGCGTGACCGAGCCCATGATCGCGCAGAATCCGGCGGCAATGGCTTTTGTCGCCAGCTATGTCGCGATCAGTTCGGCCGGCGGCTTCGTCGCGCGCCTGTTCGACCTGCGCGGAAAGCTCGACAAGAGCGAACTCGAAGAGGCCGTGCGCAGCGTGGGCGTCAAGCGCGTGTCCGAGGGCAAGGAGATCCTGAAGCAGGACTCCAGGGAGGACCGCCGCCTGTACGTGGTGCGCCAGGGCGAGGTGCGCATCGTGCGCAATGAGGATGGCGTCGAGTATCCGCTGGCGACCTTGCGCCAGGGAGACATCTTCGGCGAGCGCGCCTGCGTGATGCGCCAGGAGCAGATCGCCTCTGCCATCGCCGGCACGGATGTCAGGCTGCTGGTCATCCCGGAAAAGACCGTGCAGCTGATCCTGGAACGCAACCCGAAGTTGCGTGAAGTGCTGGAAGAACGCATTCGTTTTATCGACCGGGAACTGCACCGGCAAAAGAAGCTGGCAGAGCGGCGCAAGCATCCGGTCATGCTCGACTTGCGCTCGAAGCCGGAGTTCGGCGAACGGGTGATCCGCCGTTTCGCGCTGGTGGAGCAGGCCGAGGAGATGGATTGCGGCGCTGCTTGCCTGGCAATGATCTGCCGCCATCATGGCATTGCCATGACGCTGGGCAAACTGCGCGAGCTGGCCAATGTGACCACGCAGGGCGCCACGCTGGACAGCCTGGCCCGCGCCGGCGAATCGCTCGGCTTTACCACGCGGGGGGTACAGTGCACGCACGATTCCCTGCTGGGCTTCGAGCTGCCGTTCATCATCCACTGGGAGGGCTATCACTACGTGGTGGTCTACGGCGTATCGAAACGCTGGGTATGGGTGGCCGACCCGGCCCTCGGTTTTCGCAAGATGCCCGTCGAAGAGTTCGAGCGCGGGTGGAGCGGCACCTGCCTGCTCTTCACCGCCGGCGAAAGCATGGCGCAACTGGCGGTGGCGCGCTCGCCCTGGCTGCGTTTCATCGGCTACCTGGCTCCATACAAACGGATTCTTGCGCACTTGTTCCTGGCGACCTTTGTGATCCAGGTGCTCGGGGTGGTGCCGCCCCTGATCATCCAGAACATCCTGGATGGCGTGGTGGTACACCAGAACGTCGGACTGCTGAACCTGCTGATCCTGGGATTGATCATCTCCAATGTCTTCTCGCAGTTCATGAGCACGGTGCGGGCATACCTGGCCAATTTCATGGTGCGCAATATGGACTTCGCCATGATGTCGCACTTCTTCAAGCACACCTTGTCGCTGCCGTTCTCTTTCTTCGCCAAACGCAAGACGGGCGATATCTTTGCGCGCTTTCAGGAGAACCAGACCATCCGCGCCTTCCTGACCGAGTCGACGGTGACGACGGCACTCAACCTGCTGATGGTGTTCATCTACTTCACCATCATGTTTCTCTACAACGTCAAGATGACGCTGGTGCTGATCGCGTTCGTGATTCCCATTGCCGCCCTGACGGTTGTGGCCACGCCCAAGGTCAAAGCGTACGCGCGCGAGGTGTTCAACACCTCGACGGAGGCCAGGTCCTACCTGATGGAGACGCTGGGCGGCGTGGAGACGGTCAAGGGCATGGGCATCGAGCGGCCAGTGCGGCTGAAGTGGGAGAAGAAGTATGCCAAGGCGCTGGAATTGCAATACAAGGCGCAGGCCTTCCACATCCTGGTGGGGCTGGCCAGCCAGCTGCTCAATGCCGCAACCACCATCGCCGTGCTTTGGGTGGGCGCCAACCTCGTGCTGCAGCGTGAACTGACGGTCGGCCAGCTCATTGCCTTCAATGCCTTCATGGGGAGCGTACTGGCGCCGTTGATGGGCCTGGTAGCGCTGTGGGGCCAGCTCAACGATGCGGGCGTCGCGATGGAGCGGTTGGGCGATGTGCTGGACCTGGAGCCGGAGCAGAAGCCCGAAGACCTGCCTTCGCGCGTGATGCTCCCGGACCTGCAGGGCGAGATCAATCTGGACGGCATCTATTTCCGCTACGGCGGCGCGGAGACGCCTTACGTACTTGAGAACATCAGCTTCAGCATCAAGCCTGGCGAGTTGCTGGCCATCGTTGGGCGCAGCGGATCGGGCAAGACCACGCTGGCCAAGATGCTGGTGGGTTTCTATGTGCCGACCGACGGCAAGCTGACCGTGGATGGCTACGATATCGGCGTGATCGACAAGGAGTATTACCGCGCGCAGATCGGCTATGTAATGCAGAGCAACCTGCTGTTCTCGGGCACCATCGCCGAGAACATCGCCTGCGGCGACGACAGCCCGGACCGCCGCCATATCGAGGAAGTCGCCAAGATGGCCGATGCCCATGCCTTCATCAGCAAGCTGCCGCTCGGGTATGAACAGGTGGTGGGGGAACGCGGCGTGGGCCTGTCCGGTGGGCAGATCCAGCGGCTTTGCATTGCGCGCGCGCTCTATCATGATCCTCGCCTGCTGGTTTTCGATGAGGCGACTTCTGCGCTGGATACACAGTCGGAGAGCAACATCCTTGGCAATATGCAGGAGATCCTGCATGGCCGCACGGCCGTGATCATCGCGCACCGCCTGAGCACCATCATGCGCGCGGACAAAATCCTGGTGCTGTACGAGGGGGCCATCGTTGAGCAGGGGCGGCATGAGGAACTGCTGGAGCGCAAGGGCATGTACTACCAGTTGGTGCAGAAGCAGTTGAGCGCGGCTTGAGCGCGCGCACGCGCCGGGACATCCATGGCGCAATGCAACGCAGGGGGAGCGCGATATGAAGTTGTTCAACCAGGGCGGATCGGTCGGGTCCGCCATCTCCTATGCCGGGCTGATCGAGAAGATCGAGATCCTGCGCTCCACGTTGCGCTGGGCTTCCAAGCTCGAACGCACGGAGATCGAGAAGCTGCTCAAGCAAGCCACTACGCTGCGCGACGAGGTGATGCAACTGTCGCACAAGGAGCGCTTTGTGCAGGCGGCGGTGGCCGAGCCCGTTCCGGCGGATCTCGCGCCTCGGGAGCGCCGGCAGGCGCTGCTCGAGCGCAGCTTTATCTTCGAGGGCACGTTCGGCGACAATCCAAAGCTGCTGGAAGCGCTGGAAATTGCCGAGAAGGCCGCGCCGACCGACCTGCCGGTGCTAATCGATGGCGAGAGCGGTACCGGCAAGGAGCTGATGGCCAAGGTGATCCATGCCAACGGATCGAGAACGGACAAGCCCTATATCTCGGTGAACTGCGGGGCGATTCCGGAGAACCTGATCGAGTCCGAGCTGTTCGGCCACAAGAAGGGTGCCTTCACTGGGGCGTCCAACGATCGCCGGGGCAAGTTCGAGAGCGCGCATACGGGGACCATTTTCCTCGACGAGATCGGCGAGCTGCCGCTGACCGGGCAGGTCAAGTTGCTGCGCGTGCTGGAGTCGCACGAGATCCAGCGGGTTGGCTCCGACGAGACCATTTCAGTCGATGCGCGTATCGTGGCGGCAACCAACCGGGACCTGCGGCGCCTGAGCGAGGAGGGCAAGTTCCGCGAAGACCTGTTCTACCGGCTCAGCGTGATTCACGTCACGCTGCCACCGCTGCGCGAGCGCCGTGACGAGATCGCCTTGCTGGTGGCATATTTCGGCGACGAGGCCGCCGGCGCATTGAAGCGCCGCCCCATCAAGCTGACGCCGCGCCTGCGCGACTTCCTGATGAACTACGCCTATCCGGGCAATATCCGCGAGCTGCGCAACCTGATGTACCGGATCTCGTGTCTTGCCGGCGATACGGCCGATCTCGAGCATCTTCCGCAGGATCTCCGGCCCAAGCCATCGGCCCCGGCGCTGGTCGCAAACGGCTCCGTGCCGGTGGTCGTGGATGCGTCGACGGCTACCTCGCTCAGTGAAGCCAAGCGGGCCGCCAGCGATGAAGCCGAGCGCGCCTTCCTCGAACGTGGCTTGCAGGAGGTGGGCGGCACCGTGGCGGAGCTGGCCAGGCGTTTCGATATGAATCGCTCGCACCTGCAGATGCTGCTGAAGAAACACGGCATCCATTCGAAGGATTTCCGTAATCAGGCAGCGGCGCAGGGCGGGAAGGTGCGATAAAGGGCTTTTTGTCCGCCACGCTTCGCACCGTCGCAGTCATTACAGCGCGGGGTTCACCATGGTCTTGTCGGAGCCGTAGAGATCTTCCGCCCGCGCCACCACGGCCGTGATATTGTCGTGGCCGCCGCGGCCCAGCGCCGCGGCCAGCAACGCCTGGGCTGCCAGTTCGCAATCGCCGCATGCCAGTACGCTGGCGATCTCCGGATCCCGCAGTTCATTGCTGAGCCCGTCGCTGCAGAGCAGGAAGATATCGGCGTCCGCTACCTCCACCCAGGCCTGGTCCAGTTCAAGGGTGGTATTCGCGCCCACGGCGCGGGTGATGGTGTTATGGGCCGGATGATGAATGGCTTCTTCCGCCGTGATCAGGCCGCGGGCCTTGAGTTCTTCCACGCGGCTGTGGTCGCGGGTGAGCTGCGTCAGGTGTGCGTCCCGGTACAGGTAGATACGGCTGTCGCCTGCCCACAGGCAGCCGCAGAAGCGCTCGCAGGCCATCAGTACCACCACTGTGCTGCCAATGCGCCGCACCTGCCGGCGCGCCGCCTCCGCCAGCAGTTCGCGATTGACTTCCTGCAAGGCTGCGCGCGCATCGTCGAGCAAGCTCTCCAGGCTGGGCGGCACGCCCAGGCGGGCCAGCGTCTCCACCACCAGGTTGCTGGCATAGTCGCCAACCGCATGGCCGCCCATGCCGTCGGCCACGACCCACAGTCCCCGGTCCGGTTGCGCGAGGCAGGCGTCCTCATTACGCTCCCGTATCAGGCCGACATCGGAACGAGCGGCTGAAGTCCAGCGGAATTGCGATGCACAGGTCACGATCCTCTCCGGTGTGCGGACGAGCAGGGCACTATCGCGCCAAGCCGTTACAAGGACAGGCAACGGCTTGGCGGGCGGTGCGTGGCCGGACTGTGCGTGCCGCTGCGCGAACTGCGCGCTACCAGCTTACATCCGTCCGTCGTTCCTTGCCCCTTGTCCCGCTTGTACATTGATGTTCGCGCCGGGCACCGAATTGCGAACGTCAATGTTCTGAAACTGGTTAACCATCTGATCAGCATAGAAGTTGTTGTTGATCTCGTAAAAGTTGACGATTGGCAGAGCGCTTGCACGGGGCGGCGTATAGGGCTGGATCCAGCCGAATACCCAGGGAGCACCGCCGCCGCGGATGGCCGCCATTGCCTGGCCATCCAGCGTGCGGTTGGTAAAGAGGTCTTTGATGGTGAGCGCCGCCATGATGGGTCTCCGGTGCTTGGGATGGGTAGGGACTGTGTTCCGGTCCGTGGCTTGTCGCCATGCTTCTGTAGAGCAAAGCGCGTGCCAGTGCCAAGCCCGCCGCCTCGCGTGGGATGCAATTGCTTGATTCCACTTGGTTTTCCGTCCCCGCGGGCGGAATTCCGGCGCAGCGTGGGCGCTACGCCGGGTGCCGGAGCGTTGGCGCATTGCCAACATTCCCACACCTTGTGGTGGGCGCGAACCACCGCTTTGGCCGTGGCCCGTTTGCCTGTCCTGCCGTCTTGAAGGCAGGACAGGACGCGATTCGCTGCTCGCCCCTTCACCCCCGCATCGGCAATGTCCCTGTTGCTATCGATGAGGGGCCTGCAGCATGCGGTCCTCCCGAGGAGCGATAAAAGCCCTCATGTCGGCTTGATTGCATGGCACCAACACATTGGGCAACACGCTGTTGGTTTCCCTACGACGCTTTTCCCTTCCCGGTACGCTGCATCACCCGCAATCCCTTGCCGTAGCTGGGGCCACGTTGGTTGGCACGGTTGATGCGGATGCAATGGCAACGAAGCAGGCAATGCCTGCAGCAAGCAAACAGATCAGAGGCAGCCATGAACCACCAAAACCAACTCCAAGAAAAGGCCATTGATGCCGACCCGCCCATGGGCGCGCACCTTGTCACGCTGCGCCGCGGCTATGCCCACCACGGCATCTACATTGGCGAAGGCAAAGTGGTTCACTATGCCGGTTTCGCCGGGTCGCTCCACCGTGGCCCGGTGGAAGAAACCACGGTCGAAGCCTTCGCCGCCGGCTATCCGATCACCGTGAGGGCCAACCCCTGCGCCAGGTACGTCGGCCTCGAAGCCGTCGCGCGCGCCCGCTCCCGTCTCGGGGAAGACAACTACCGGTTGCTCACCAACAATTGCGAGCACTTCTGCACATGGTGCCTGCATGGCGAAAGCCGCAGCGAACAAGTGGAAGCCTGCCTGCAGCATCCGTCGGCAGCCGTGCAAACCGTCGTCACCCTGTTCAGGACATTTTTCGAAGCCGAATGGAAGGGCGCGTACTTCGGTGCCCGCGCTTAATCACGACAAGCCAAGGAGACTGACATGCAAACCGCCAAGATATCCCTGCGCGGGCTGATCGACAAATGGCTAGGTTCCAGCCGGGCAGCCCCCGCTCGCATCACGCGCGTGCGTAGCTCGCGAGCTGGCCGAAGTGGCTGCGTCCGGGTGGACGTGGTGCGCCCCTCGGGCCAGTTGTCAATGTTCTTCTTTCGTCACGATGACGGGTGCTGGTGCGTGTTTCCGCCGGCGCTCAGAATGGGTTGAGGCCCGAGGTTGCGCGAAAAGCCGGGCATTCGCACGGGCCTCAGGCGGGCCTGTTGCCTGCTCTATCCGCGCAAAGGTCACACGTAAGCATTTGTTCGCAGGCTGGACGCCCGATCGCGCGCGCCAATAACATCGTCCGGATTTTCACGGCTGGCAGGTTGCATGCCAGGCCCGAATTCCTGACCACCGGCCGCGATCGCCGGACGAACCCCTCGGATTGATGCTAGCGAATAACTCGACGATGCCCGGAAAGGCTCACTTTCCCAAGACACTTCTGGTACTGGCCTGCGCCACCCTGGCGCTGTCCGCTTGCGGCGGTGGGGAGGGTGGCGGCAGTGGTGCCAGCGCAGCGGCGCCCGCCGGTGCCGCCAACAATGCAGCGAACGCCGGTGCCGCCGCCGCTACCACTGCTGCCAGCACCAGCCAGGCAGTGCCCGCTACTGCCGTAACCGCCTGCTTTACCGTGACCGGCAACGCCGCGCCTGCTACCAGCACTTCTGACGTGAGCGTCCTGCCCGTGCGCGGCGCCGCAGCCGTCACCAACTACCACTTGCTGGGCGAACCCAGGGCAGCAGGCCTGTGCTATGCCAATTTCCGCCGCGTGCAAGTCGGACTTCCGGCGTTGGAGGCGCAGGACGCGATCGGCGTCGCGGCGCAGAACCACAGCAACTACATGCTCTGGAACAAGACGCTCGGCCACGATGAGAATTCCGCCGCACGCGGCTTCACCGGCACCTCTCCGAATGTCCGCGTGCAAGCGCTGTACCCAACCGGCGCAACGGCCGAAGTCGTTGGGGGCGCCACAAAGTGGAGCTCGGATCCCAACGCCGTGCTAACCCTGTCATCCAATGACGCGCTGGTGTCCGACCTGTTCGATGCGCCGCTCCATCGCGCCACTTTGCTGGGCAGCTACAAGTCCGCGGGTGCGGGCTATGCCGAAGAGAAAGGCACGGGCTCAGGGGGCGCCACCGCATCGTTCTATCAAACCGTCGATCTGGCCGATGCCACCATGCCCGGCACCGGCACCCAGATGGTGGCGTATCCCTACGCAGGCCAGGCCGACGTGCCGACCAGCTGGGTGAACAACGAAAGCCCCAATCCTGCGCCCGGCTACCAGAACCAGACGCTCGGCTATCCCATCACGCTGCAAGCCATCGATCGCAGCCAGACGTTCAATGCCGATACCTTCGTGCTGACCGATGCGCAAGGCAACAATATCAATTGCCTGAAGGTAGATGCACGTAGCGCCGATCTCTCGGGCGCGGCGGCCGGTGCTGCCGTCTGTACGCCTCTCGCACCGCTTGCCGCTGCGAGCAAATACAACGTGACGGTCAGTGGCCAACTGGCTGGCAAGCCGCTTAACCTGAACTGGTCGTTCACCACGAAGTAAATGCGCCCGACCCTGTTCGCGCGGGGACGTGTCCATCTATGATGGGTTCATGTCCCGCGTCGAGGAGTGGCAACATGGAGCGACAGTTCGAATATGGCGGCTATGCCGTGGTGGCCCGCGCGGTACCGTCGGCCGACGGGGGTTTTACGGCAACGGTCGTCATTGCTGACACATTCGGCGAAGCCCCGCTGCCCTCGTTCGAGGAAGAGGCCGGTGTGGCGCAGACCCAGGAAGCCGCTATCGCCTTGGCCGAAGCCGCTGCAATGCGAGCCATTGACGCGGGGCAGGTGAATTAGCTGGGAAGACGCCGATCACGTGACCTTGCAAACCGCGTTCAGGCGGATCCGGGCGGTCTAACCTATACTCTCGTCCTTTCGCTCGCGCCGCGTGATGTGCTTGCGCGCTAAGTGCAACATTGGGTTTGACGGTGCAATAGTGCGCAAATGGGCATATTGCGGCAAAGATGAGCGGAAACAGGACATAGTCGGAACATCCGTAGATCTAGCATTCAAGCCGTTTTCCAATGAATTCAACGCCTCGCCGTATCTCCGTTGCACCGATGATGGATTGGGGGGACTGGAGCGGCACTGGTAGACTGGCCAAGGGCTCGGGCGGGTGTTGCAAAGCTGTGTAGCACTGATGTAGCACTTCTGGCTAGCGTGGGCGACACCGGATTGGTGCCGGATGGCACAACGGAAGAGGCCGCTCTCGCCTAATTCTGTGGGCGCTACCCCACCTTTCGGTGAGCAACATCGCGCCGCAGCATGATAGGATTTGACGTTTCTTACCGGGGCCTGTATGCCAATCTGTAAGCTCCTCGTTCGCATGGATTTCGCCTCGCCATGTCTCGCGGTCATTGATAAGGTCGGCCATCTGCTTCAGAAGATGGCTGATGTGCCCGATGTCAACTCCAAGGGAAAGTTCTTCGGGGAGCTTAGAGAGGCGCAAGCAAATCGCTTGCTTTGGGGGGAGCGATCAGTAGGTGATGGAGCTGACTATGCGCTCCTCCAACTCTCTCCTACATACATGGTGTGCGCTTTCGAGCGCTCAGATGGGATTGAGTTTCGCGCTCTGGAACGTGACGAGCAAGTACAAAAAGTGATGCGTTTGATGTACGAGATCCTAACGGAACTCTCGATCACCAGAATGTCACGATGTGGAATACGTTTCGTTTATCTTGGCAAGATTGATGTCGAGAGATCTCCAAAGCGCTTCTTCGAGAAAATGGATGCGGCGCTATTGACGCACGTTTCGAAACACCTTGGCGAACCTACTGACTTGGGGTTTATAGTCGATGGAACAGGGGCTAATGGCGTCAGTTATCAACTAAAGTTTGGACCGTATGCTGCCGATGAGGCTGGGAAGCACTTTGAGCATACGAGTGCAAAGGTTGGTTTGCGCACTGAGGACAACATGATCGTTGACCTCGACATGTTTGAGGAAAACACGACTCTCCATGTCAACCCGTTTAAATGGGGAGCCCCGCTGTTAAATGCTGCGGACAAGCTCATCGATGGGTTGCAGGAGTCACTTATGCAGGAGTATGGCCATGCCCGGACTCACTAGTGACCGAACACCTCAGGCCCCAACTACCGTGTGGTCGATCAAGCGGCCTCGCATTGTTGGTACAAGTTTGGCCTCTCGTAGAGAGGTGTCGTCCCCTCTTGAAATTCAACGTGGAGGTAGTACGGACCCTTCGTTGGGACCCAGTGATGCAGGTTTGTATATCTCTCTGACGGATGTTCAACCAGTGCCGGCCCAAAGAGTCGAGTCAGCTCAGCAGCGGCATTCTGCGGACGGCGTGATATTGACGGCGGATGCTGGATCCGTACTTTGCGCCATTACGAGTCTAGAGAATGAACCGCGAGTGTCATTTCCTAGGGCGCTCTTTCCTGACTCGATAGTTGAGGGGGCATCCTTCCAAGTCAGTATGGCAGTGGATGAGGACGGTTTTCGAACTCCCGCCATACGAATGGTAAGTCTTGCTCCAAGCCCCGAGGTGGCAGAGATCCACCGGGAAATCGATGAACTACTCGCTCATTTCTAATTTGTGCTGCGTATTCATGTATTGAATGTATCTCACGGGGATGCGATTGTTCTAGAGTACAGTTTTGAACGAGCTGACGGTGAGGTTGAAACACATTTTGGCGTGATCGATTGTAATGCCAGAGGGGATTCCAATCCAACGCTGGATTTTTTGCGTGAGCGAGAGGCGCGGAAACTGCAGTTTGTTGCACTCACGCATCCGCACGCAGACCATTATCTTGGTTTGGGGGAGATATGTGAGGCCTATCAGGGGAATATTGAGGGCTTCTTCTCCTTCCCAATTGATAGGTCACAGGATAAGCTTTTGCAGTTCGTGACTCGGTACGCGGCCGCAGGAAAGAGCGCGAGCAAATCTGCCTCCCGAGGCGCAAAGGAAATAATCGGATTTTTCAAGGCGGCGAAATCCAGTGAGCACTGGGAATCTCCAGTCGCTAGTTTTCCTGCAGCACTAGATGTTCCAGGTTTTCCTGAGGTGACATTTGACGTGCTCCTTCCGACAGCGCATGTGCGCGGTTCGCTTATGCAAAACCTACTGGAAGGTAGGATTTCCACTCAGTCGCCCGATTTGAATGACCTCAGTTTGGCCCTGATGGTCACGTACGCTGGCCAACAGATCGTTCTTGGCGCTGATGGAACCGTGGTCGGATGGCATGCGCAAGGGCAGAAATGGCCGCGGCATCGAGTAGCTATAAAGCCAAGCGCGGTGAAACTTCCACATCACGGCTCGGAAAAGGATTGTGCTCCCCAAACGCTAGATTATTTATATCCTCTTCCCGAGGAGGGGGAGCGATATGCCATAATTTCCGCGAACGGTTCTAGCCATCACCCAAACGCGAGTGTCCTGCGGGATCTGGCCACCCGTGGAATTAAGCCATATTGCACCACATTGGCGGAGAGGTGTGGGGGTACTGCTCGAAGTGTCCTTGAAGTGGAAAATCCTGCTGTTTCGCCCGAATTATTGCGGGTGATTCAAATATTCGCCGTTGACCCAGGTAGAGAAAGACCTTGTCAAGGTAATATTACAATTGAGGTTCAGGCGAGCGGATCATTAACAGTGCGGCCTCAATATTCAAATCCATGCGGTTTTCGCGGCGAATGGTTGTCGGATATTCCCGCAAGTGCACTTCACTAGAAAATGCCGCGCGAGACGGGGGCGTCTTGAACCGTATTCCGAGCGGAATCTCAATCACTGAGCAAAGGGCATCGTTGCGGGGGAGGGTGTTATTTGCGTCACCCGGATAGCTGTTCGCACTCCTTCTGTGCTGCAGCTCGGCGCGCATCTATGTAAGCCGCCAGATCGTTCACGTGGACGCCCTTGGCGGTCTTGTTTGATCCCTCAATGCGGACGACAGGCAGGCGGATGTCGCCGAGGCTGATCTTGCGCAGCAGCTTTTCCGGACTGAGGTGGGGGAAGTAGTCCCGGGCCACTGTGTCGAGGGGCACGACAGCGGTTGCGCCATACTGCGCCAGCAGCAGAAAAATGGTGGTCATCCTCTGTCTCCGGTGATGGTGTTGGCGTCCTCGGCCAGTATCTCCTTAGCTTCGGCGAGATCGTTGTGTAACTCGGTGATGGCAGCCTCAAGCGCCATGGCGTCTGGATCTTTGCTGACGTGCTCTTCCCATTCGTCATTGACCAGCATTGTGGTCATGCCGCGCACGGCGCGTCGCAACTCATCACCTTGCGTGATGCGTAGGAGGTGCTGGAGGCGACTACCACGCAGCATTGCGTGCAGTGCTTGTTCGGCGATCACCTGGTGCGAGATGCCGCGCGAATGCAGCATGGCCGCAAAGTTGGCGATGTCGACCGGATCGCCCTTGACTAGGCTTTCGCCTAAGAGGCCAGCGAGACGCTCGCCTGAGCATTGCAGCGGGCTATCCCAGCCGATCTTTCCTTCTTTGCGGCACTTGGCCAGCTTTGCCTTCATAGCGCCAGAGAGCTTGTCGACGGCAATGTCATCGATGTGCAACGCCGATTGCGGCTTCATGCGCTTTTCCGAAGTGGCCGCGAACTGCAGGCGCTGTGCGGCCGGGATGCGGGCGCCGAGGCTATCCATGGAGGATTCCGGGGTGGCGGGCTGTTTGCTGCGATTCCGTTTCATGTGGTGGTTCCTAGTGGTCTGAGGGGTGCGCTTACTGCACCAGGAATGCATCGATGCTCTGGCCACCGGCTAGCGCGTGGGCGAGCCAGCCCGGTTGTTTGCCGCGACCGGTCCAGGTGTTGCCGTTGGCATCGCGGTACCGGATGGGAGGCTTGTTGGATTTCGCGCCGGAGGCCTGTGTCTCGGCCGCGGCTTCGGTGTTGACGGCGGGCCGGCGCAGTACGGCCGGCAGCCAGCGGCGCCCCTCCAGGTACTGCTCGGCCGCGCCGATCATGGCGTCTTTCTTCATGGCGCCGATGCTGGCCGCGGCTTCGTCACTAACCGCCTCGCGGACGGCATCCATCCGTCGAGATTTAGGTACGCTGGCCAGGTAGGAGCCGGCAGTGGGCTGCCACCAGTCGGCCATGTCCAGGTCGACGGCGGCCGCGAGCTGGTTTGCGTGTTCATGCACGGCGGCGTCTTCACGCGTTGCCTGCGTATCGACGGTATGGGCGACACAGACGGCCAGCAGGGCGAACTGATCGGCTTGGCTCAGCGTCTGCAGCCAGGCGAACAGATCCTGGTCTTCCGCGGGAAGCCGTTCCTCCCAGTCGGCGATACTGGCTTCCATGCTCTGCCATGCAGGCGAGGCCTCCAGGTCGTCAGCCGCGCGCTGTATGGTGCCCCGCTGGTCGCTCGCTTGAACCTTGGCCACCGCCTGGTACCGCCAGCGATAGTTCGCTTTCGTGAAGACCTGGGATACCAGGGCTTGGAGCAGGAGAACTAGCGCAACCGAAGGAGATGCAGCAACGAGCGCCTGCAGGGCGGCGGTGCGGTGCCCGGTGAGCTTGGCCATCAGGCTCTCTGAAAGAGGGCGCTCGGCCGGCTCCTGCGGCGCGCTGTCTTGGTCGGCGCCCGGGTTCTCCGCATCGCTCTCGGAGGACTGCAGATCCTTGCTCTTCTTCTTACCGGCCTCCGGCTTGATCAAGCCGCGGTGGATCTCCAGCTCGCCATTCTGTGCAATGGTGATGATGACCCCCGCCTTCGCCTTCTGGCGGTCGCTGTAGGTTACGGTGCTGGCTTCGATGGCTTCGATCAGCGCTTCAACCTGTCCGAGCTCGTTGAGCAGATCCTCGTCTTCGACTTCCAGGCGTTCGTTGCGTTCGTCCAGCTCGGTGGCGCGAGCCTTGAGCGTGGTCAGCTCGGCGCGCTCCTCCTCGGTGAGGTCGCGCTTCTTGGCCTGGCTCTTCCCAAACATCAACTGGTCGTTGTAGCTGAAGCGGTCCTGTGCTTCCACCCAAGCCCACCCCTCGGCGCGCATCGCCTCGGTCGAGGCATCGAGCTTCTCCTGTGCGAGGCGCTTCAGCAGCTCACCATCGCCTATGTAACCACCGCCGGCGCTGAAAAGGTCCCGCAGGACTGGGCCGCCTGCGGCCTCGTACGCGTCGATGCCGACAAACTGCGCCAGGCGATCTGTCTTGGCGTTGATGGCGCCGGGGGCGGCCAGGGCGGCGCGAAGCCGATCCGGACGCTGTTCCCACGGGTCACCGTGCTGTGCCCGCTCCCATACGCGCTCCTGGGCGGCATGGTCGTCCGTGATAGCCAGCGCCATCAGCTGGTCGAGGCTCATCTTGTCGTCGCGGTAGGCCTGCACCAGGTTGGACGACGCGTTTGCCAGCTTCAGGCGACGCTGCACGACCAGCGGCGTCACGCCGAAGCGCGCGGCAATTTCCTCGATCGAGCTACCACCATCGACCATATCGCGGAAGGCCTCGAATTCGTCAGCCGGATGCATCGCCTCGTGCATGTTGGCGGCGATACTGATTTCCTCGGCATTGCCGGCGGTTTCGAGCTTGCACAAGACTTCAAACGTCTTGGGCAAGTCACCGCGCGCCATGAGCATGTGGATGGCCTCAAGGCGGCCACGGCCATCGACCACCTCGTGCGACGGCGCACTCTTCTTGCGGCTGACGTGCTCGATCACGGATAGATTCTTGATCAAGCCATGGGCGAGGATAGAGGCAGCAAGCTGATTGATCTTGGTGTGGCGGCGCCTACGGCGATTGCGCGGCGAGACGATGAGGTTGGCGGCCTGGATGACGAGAAGTTCGCCGGGTTGAACTTGGGGCATGGTGACTCCGGGGTAGACGTGGTGGGTCTGCTTCAGGCGGTGCGTTGCAGGGCCTCGGACTTGAGCAGTTCGATTTCCTTGTGCAGGTGTGTAATGGCTCTCACGGCGCGGCGTGCGGCGCGATCGGCAAAGCTTGCCGGCGGGTGTGTGGCGTCTTCAGCGAAGGCCGCAAGTGCGTCCAGGTCCTTGGCGAGGGCAGTGAGGACGTTCCGATAGCCGGCAACTGTGGACGCGTTGAACTGGCCCATTTGCATGCGCTCTTGTCGCTCAGCACGGGTGAGTGGGCGCGCGAACAGCGCATAAGGGCCGTCTTCCGTCGAGTAGATTTCCAGGAGATTCCAACCCTCGCCGGCCGGGGTGGTAGGGATCCACTCGATGCAGCTGCCAGCGTCCCACACTTGGTCCATCAGGGCTTCGTTCTTGCAATCGGATTCCATGCAGACGAAGGCTGCCGCAAGGCCGATGGCCTCAAGCAGCATGTGGTGGTTCGTGTTCTCTGGGAATGCGGGGAGGGCCGGGTGGCTGCAGTAGCCGTCTTCATCGCGCGGCCCGGTGGGCTGCATGAGTTCGTCGGCGAGGTCTTCCAGGTCGCGCATCCAGGTGATCGTGTCACCGGGCTGCACGGCAGCGGATTGCGCTGCGGCCACGGTGCCGTCGAGCGGCATGGCAGCCATGTGCCGGAGATGTCCTGCGAATGCTGGAGCACCTGCTGCGGCTTGTGCGGCGGCCGCATAGGTGTCAGCCGGGCAGATCTCGGCGCATTCGGGCTCGGGTGTGATCCAGATGAGATAAAGGAAAATGGCGCAGCCGGCGAACAAGGACACGGCGAGGATGGCGAACAGAATTTGAGGGGTGGTCATGGATGGAGCCTCGGGTTGGGCGATAAGATCAGTGGGTTAGCGCCGCGCTCTGCAGCTGTGTCTTGTGCTGGACGATGGCGTTGGCGAAGCAGAAGGCGTCGAGGCGAATGCAGCCGATGGCCGCCTCGATATGCGGGGCGGCGGCGCGCAAGGTCTGCGCATCGTGCGTCGACACGGCGAGCACGCCGATTCGCTCGACGCGATCGAGGATGGCGACCATCACCCGCCGCGCCGACTGGATTTGCACCAGGTACGCGGTGCCGCGCTGGACCTGCATCGCGATAGCGACCAGGTCGAGGGTCCGCTCTAGCTTGATGTAGGCACTGGGCGTGGGGTCGCTGATGAATGCGACCAAGCTGGCGGAGAAGGTCAGGGGCCGGGTGCTGCGTAGAAACGGCAGCGAGGTCAGGTGCGAGCGGCGCGGTTGGCGCAGAGAGATGGCTTGGCTCACGACACGGCCCCCACGAAAGACTCCTCGCCGATGATGGCGTCGAGCTTGTCGTACAGATCAAAGGGCGTACCGTCGTTGTGGATCTCACGGTCGGCTTCCCGCAGGCGCACGCTGGCGGCGCTTATCAGTGATCCGGGTTCGTCGGACGTACGGACCAGGCGGACGATGAAACCGCCGTGGTCACGGATGATGGCCGCCTCAACATTCGAGCGGATCTCCTTCACAACCACATCGATGCCCGCTTCGTGCAGGCCGTTGAGCGTCTGATCCCACGCGGGGCATTGCGTCGGCGCGAATGCGACCGCAACGAATTTGTGGGCGGAAACAATGTAATCGGCGGCAGTGTCCTTGCCGGCGCCTGCCGGGCCGGTGAGTCCTATCAGCATGATTGCTCCTCAGTCGAGGTCGTTTGCCTGACGGCGTTTGTGGTCGATGACCGTGGGATCGAAGCGGGGGCGCGGACGCGGGATCCGTGCTTGCGTCTTGAGAAAGGCGCGGCGCGAGCGCGCCAGCTTTTTGCGTATCGCCGGGATCTCGACCTGTTCTTCCGGCCTGCCGCTACCGCGCACGCGGATGAATTCCGCGATTAGCTCGGCCTTCGAGATCCGGCGGGCGGTCATGCTCGCACCGCCGACACGGTGCGTGCGCCGCGATCGAGGGCGTCAATGATCGCGTCGCAGGTGCTGCGGAACAGGCCGGAATAGGTGAGCCGGCCATCGACGGTGACGCGGAAGCGGATCATTGCGAGGCCTCCGCGGCACGGCGCGCCCGGCGCTGTTGGCGCTCCGCTTCCTGCCTGGCCTCGTACATGTCGATGTATGCCCAGCAAAACTCTTCGATAGCGGCATGATCAACCGTGACCGGGTCAATATAGCCGTTGCCAGCGTCGACATACATCGAGAGGATTTCTACCCGCGCCCCGTGATCGCGCGTCTCGCGGGGTTCTCCGGCGTCGGCATCCCACGCAGGGCGGAGGAGAAGATTGATGCAGAGTCTGACCTCGATGCTGAAGCCGAATTGGCTCGCGAACGCGGTGTCTTCCCGGAGGTAATAGGGAGTCGGCGAGGCGTAGTGTGCACGGCAGTAGTCCGGGTCCTGGTAGCCGCTGTGCTCAAAGTGCCAGCGGTTCCGATGCGCCGCATCGCTGCTTCCGCCGAAATCACCTGTTCCCCAGAGCGAGCTGTGCTCCGTGCCGTAGTCGTCAATGACGATCCAGTGCGCGGGGGCTGTGTAGTAGCCGTGATATTCGAGGTGCATGGCCGGCCTCACGCGCTGCGGGTTGTGGTGACGCGGGGCGTGGCCTGTTCGTCGCGCTCAACGGCGCAGGCGTGGGCTGCGAAGACGGCGGCTACCAAGGCGAGGTATGCCATCCAGGATTTGAAGAGCTGGTTCACGAAGACCTCCACAAGTGGGTGTGGAGTGAATATTAGCCACGGGCTTGCATTTGTGCAATAGCCTAAGGCTAATATTTGCGCGGAGCGAGTATCAATGAAAAAGGGCCTGCAGACGCAGGCCCTTCCGACTTATCTTGCTTTCCCGTTCAACGTTCCCAGCTTTCGTCCGCCAGGTCTTGGCCTTGGCTGGATCGCAACTGCAGGTTCACTGCAGGTGTGAAGGTGACCCTGGTCGTTCTCTAATTCTTATGCTGATTCTCCATCGGGCAACGTCTGTCGTCGCCGATGTTTCCACTCCGCCATGCTAGTTACCGTTGCTGGCGGACCGCGTGGAGCTTTTGTGGTGAGCCGCGACAATAACCCTGATTGCTCCTACCGCCTCAGCTCGTCCGTCGCGATCCAGGCTCTCAAGTAACTCTATCGCGGTGCGGATGTGTGAGTCCGGATGTGGCGCGCTTTGCTTGGTAAGGCGTGGAACATGGGCAGATGCGGTTGCTGGTTCGACGGATTCCGCAATCTCTCTGCTGTGGTCGGCGTCGAACCAGCCGACCGGGAGTTCACATTGGGACTCGATATCCCTGGCAAGCGCATCGCCAATAGAGCGCTTCTTGCCGCCAGAGCTGTGAGCGGCCCTCGTCTTCAGTTGACTGATTTGGGAGTGTGACTTACCCACTCGCGTCGCCAGAGCCTGGATTGATCCCATCCGCGCTATCAAGCGCAGCAAGTTCTCGTGGCGGATCTCATCGATGGTCTTCATGGCGTTGCTTCTTGTGGCTGTGACAGCGTGTCAACCTCGGATTAGATAGCCCTGGGCTCATAAATGAAATTCGCCTAGGGCTATTGCCTTAGTGATAGCCCACGGCTAATATTCGCGCTATGGACCTAAAGATCTATCTCAGGGCCGAGCGTGGGCGCGCGGCTCGCTTGGCCGAATACCTCGGCGTGTCAGCAGTGACCGTCGGGGAGTGGGCTGCGCAGAAAAAGGCTGTGGACGCACGCTGGGCCTCGTTGATTGAGGGCTGGTCGGCCGGTCACGTTACCCGGGAATGCCTCCGGCCCACCGATTGGTGGGTGATTTGGCCGGAGCTGCGCTCTCGTTCCCCAGCGCCGTCTGGATTCGATTTCACAGATCTTGCTCGCGGACTGGGGAGGGCGGCCGCGTCGCGGTCCGAGTCGGGAGCTGTTTAACGTCCGTTTGTGCCATCTGAATGAGGCCGGTTTTGCGTGTCGTTGCGCGCAGCAACGCGGCAATGCGGCGGCGCTCCAGCGGGGTCAGTCGGCGCAATTTTGACTTGGGTTGGAACACAGATTTCATCCCGATGAGTTCTCGCGCTACGGCGCCTTTTAAGTCTAGACGGCAGTGTATCTACCGGGGGATTCCAAATCATGCGGCATCAATCTCAGACGTTTATCGGCCTCCTCCGCGGGGCGGTCAATACGTGGCGCACGCGCGATCGCTTGGGCCAGGCGACCGTGGTGGACTTAGTTGTCAGCGTCCATGAGCGCCTCGGCTATGACGATGTGACGGGCATTCGCTTCGAGCCCAATACGCGGGATGCTTTCGAGCGCATGAAGGTCAACGGCGAGCGTGTATTCCGTTGGCTCGATGACGAGACCAAAGACAGCACCTTGCTGCCGACCAACTTCATCCCGTCGATCCTGGCCGCGTTGCCGGCGGATCTCCGGCTCGACGTGCTCGATAGCCTTCTGGCGCCGTTCGGCCTAGTGGTTCGGGCCGAAGTCGGTGAGGGCGACCCGGAGCTGTGTGTGCACGCTGCCCTGGGCAGGCTCATGAGTGAGGACGCCAAGGGGCAGCAGGCGGTGCTTCGCCTCGCCACCGACACCTCCGACGAAGCCGTGCAGGAGGCTCACCGCGAGTTGCGCGAGGCGGTTGGCTTCAAGCGCCGGCTGATGCGCACGCTCGGCAAGCTGCTCACCAAGCGCAAGCGCAAGGTATGACTGCGGCAGTGCGATCGTTGGTCCTGAGTGCACGCCGAGCTCAAAAGCTACCACCTCTGCGGCGGCCAAAGCCCTTGACAAGAGTCGAGCTGGAGAAGGCCCACGCAAGTATCACGGCACGCATTCTCGCGGGAGGTGAGCCGTTTGGCGCTTTCGTCCTGAAGCACGGCCGTAAGCGGCAGGTGACGTTGATTGCGCTAAGCCATCCGCGCTACAACCGCCATCTGCGCTCCGAAGCCGCGCAGCGGCATTACATCTCCACCTTCGACAAGGATTCAGATCCGCTGGTCGTTTGGGAGCTGCTGTGGGAATTTGACCGAGACCCGCCAGCGTGAAGATGGAGATTCGCTTCCAGCCCGACATGACGTGCTGCAAGTCCACGCGCGTCTCCGCTGATCTGACGTGCCGGCATGCGGTGCAGCTGTGCTGCGCGCGCCGCCGCGCGGAAGCAATCGCGGAAGTGAAGGGCGGCAGCGGGCTCGATGCCTTCGCGCGGCACCTGCTGACCTTCTGGTCGCTGCGTGACGTGTTCTACGTCTTTGCTGGCGCCGGCCAGATGTCGACGCTGGCCTTGATCTGCAGAGAGCGATGGCTGCATCTGCCGCACAGCGGCCGCGTTGCCTATCGCGCCGAGGTGGCCATCGCCACCGATCGCATCGAGACCGGGCCGTACAACTCGCTCGCCTTCATGTTGACCTTTGATTTTCTATGCGAGACCGCCTCAGTGCGGTCATAGACCTATGGACTATCCAATTCAACCTATCACCTCAATCGTCGCGCGTGGCAAAGCCGATGCGCGCAAGCACGGTGTGCACGCCGTGAATCCCTACGCGCCCGAGAGCGACCATGGCTGTGCCTGGGAGGTGGGCTATTGCAGCCAGCTTAAAGCTATGAGCGACGAAGTCGTCCGGGTACGTCGTGGGGCCGCGGCATGAGCGCGGGTTTCCTCACCACTGACCAGGAGTGGCGCGCGCTGCGTTACGTCGACCACCTGGCGCGCGATCTGTACCTGTCGCTGCGGCGCGATATGAACTTCAAGACAGGCGTCGTGGGTGGCCCGGAGAAGGGCATCTCGTGGCAATCGCTGCGAGAAGACACCGAAGTCCCTGGCCGGCCCGGGTTCAAGGGCATCAAGCCGTCCGAGCAGCAGTTGCGCCGGCGTGCCCAGCAGTTGGAGCAGTTCGGCCTCGTCCGCGCGATCAGCGGCAAGCTGCGGCTCAAGTTCCGTTTGCTGCTCGCCTACACGGATACGCATGTACAAAATAAAGCCGACAGGGGCGCAATAGGCCCCAAGGGTGACCGCAAAGCTAAGCCGGGTAAGCGTTCCAGGGGTTATGCACAGGGTAATAACGAGCCGAAAGCCGACACACATCAGGGGTCGGGTAAAACCTATACCCTACCCAACCCTTCCCGCAGATCCGAGGCCGGTGGGGAACACCTCAATCCACCCCCCCACGCCGATGGCGCGGGGGGAGAGCAAGACCCCCAACTGCCTCCCGTGCCAGTGCAGCAGCTGGCGGCGGACGACAACCCCGAAGCCGGAGCAGATGAGACAGGCATTGATCTAGCCCCCCACGCCGATGGCGCGGGAGGCGAGCAGGCACCCCCAACGGCTCCCACAGAAGCGCAGCGGCTCTCAGAGGAACGGCAGCAGAACATCCAGTGCGGTGGGGATGGGCCTTCGGCCCGGCTTGCAGGGGGCCAGGGGTTCGAGTGGAGGGATGATCTGGACTGGCCCGTGTCGATCAGCAAGGCGCTGAGAGCCTCCATGGCGATCGATCTCAAGGCGGTGAGTAAAACGCAGGGGCAGCGCGTTTTGGACGAACTGCGGGGCGCTATGCAGGCCAGTATCGTCAAGGACCAGTGGGCCTACTTCTACGCATTATTGCGGAATGCGCAAGAACAGGGTGACGCGTGGAAGACGGTCTATGCGGACAAAATTGCCCTGGCTCGTATCAAGTACCGGGAAACGCTTGCGATACAGGCGGCGCGTGACGCGGCGTTCGCGGCAAATCTACCGATGCAAGCCGGGCCACCCTCTGCGCCTGGTGCGTTGGCCAAGACCCTCGGCGTGGGGCGGCGCAAATGAAGGCCGCGGCATTGAGCGCTGAGATCGCCTATCACGAAGCCGTCGAGCAGCTCCAGATGCGCGCCGTCAAGCGTGACCGCTGGAGCTCGCGAGCCGTGTTCTGGACGGCCGTGCGTTTCGGTGTCAAGCAGGTCCTGGTCGGCACATGGCCGCAGGCACGGCCGCGGTGGGAAGCGCTGTGGTCGGTGGCTGTGCGTGAACACCTACCGCCGATCCCAGGCATTCCCGAGGCTGAGAACATGCCATCGGACGCCACAGCGGCCGAGTTGGAATTCGCGCGGATGCGCACCATCGTTGGGGGGAGGGCGAGGCGATGACGGTCGGTATTCGGGTGGACAAGCGCGAGCGCGAGCGGCTGGAGTGGGCGGTCGATCGCCTACAGTCGTGGGGAAAATGGGCCAAGTCCGGCGGCGCGCCCAATGGCTACGGCGAGAGCTGCCTCACGCTCGAGGAGATCCGCTCGATGCCGCTGCGGTCGTTCATCCCGATGTCGCCGCCGGAGTGCGAGCAATTGCACGAGGCGCTATGGCGGCTGCCGCTGGATCTGCGCAAACTGGCCATGGCTTGGTACGTCGAGGAGTTGCCGCGCCAGAAGATCGGGGTGCGGCTTGGTGTCAGCGAAAGCCACGTCCGCCGGCTGCACAACTCGCTGCTGATCGCGTTGGAGTACTGCCTCAAAAATCCCCGTGCCAAGGTCCTGCCGCTGCATCTGCTGCTCAAGCAATGACGGCCGCAAATCCATTTTTCAAGGTGGCCCCTTTTTTCTATTTCTAATCAGATGGTTAGGGAGGGACGTTGCAGCGTGCTATTGAAATCCTGACTGGGTAGGGGTAGATTTCGGCTACGCTGTGGTTTCAGTGCGTGCAGCAAGACGAAAGCCCGATCCGGTTCATACCTGGTCGGGCTTTTTGCATTCTGCGCGCCGCTGCTTCTGCCCGCGCCAGACGGGATCTGGCATTCCCTTGGAGTCCCCATGATCAAACCTACCGTTGGCCGCAAGGTCTGGTACTGGCCTTGCACCTCTGGAAAGATCGGCAAATCCCTTGTGCACACCATTTTTGGCCAGCCACTCGATGCGACGATCATTGCTGTGCACGGTGATCGAATGGTCAACCTGCTGGTGATCGACGCCCGCGGCACTTCGTTTCCTGTGTTGTCGTGCAGGCTGGTGCAGGAGGGCGATGTTGACCTGGACGTGCACGGCGGCTATGCCGCGTGGATGCCGTACCAGACCGCGCAGGCCGCCAAAGAAATTGCAGTCGAGGAAAAGATCCGTGAGAAGGGCCTGACTGCTCCTCGCCTTACGCCGGCGGACATCAACGCTGCCATCGTCGGCGAGACCTTCACCGTGCTGCCGAGCGGCAAGGTGATGGTTTGTGAGTTGACCTTGCGCAACGGCTTCACGGTCCGGGGTGAGGCGGCCACGGTCAGTAAAGAGAACTTCGATACTGAGATCGGCCAGCGCATCAGCCGCGAGAATGCGCGCAACAAGGTGTGGGAGCTGGAAGGCTACCTGTTACAAGAGCGGCTGGCAGTGTAGTGAGGTTGTCTCCTCTCGCTCTTGGTGGGCGAGTTCATGCGGGCCGGCGCCGTGGGGAGCCTGCCCGTTCTTCTTTTTTCTTGGGAGTTTGCAATGCTGAAGCGCTGGCCTCTCCTTGCGCGCTTGGCGTATCTGTTCGCAAAGCGCCCGTCCGCGATGCAGTCGATGTTCACCTATGCGGTGGCGTTCAATCAGGATGGCACTCGTACGCTGACTGTGTTCGAGGGGCGGAAGGCCGCAAGCATTGAGCTTTCGGCTGAGTGGGCGGCAGAGCTTTCCGAGCTACTCGGCGGGCGCTGCGTCGGCACTGGCAAGATCGCGCGTGACTTTCGCATGTCGAGGTTACGCGTGTTTGTCGAGCAGCCGGACGGGAGTAGCCGGGAGCTTGAGCGAGGGAGTGGCGGGTGGCAACTGTAAGCGTTGACGTGAGCAGCGTGGTACAGGGTTTCGGCTTGCAGCAGCGGCAGATGCCTTTCGCCGCGGCCACGGCACTCACGCGGCTGGCCAAGCTGGCACGGGAAGCCGAGACCACCGAGATCATGCGCGCCTTCGACAACCCGGTGCCATTCACGCGCTCGGCGGTGGGTAGCAGCTCGGCAAGCAAAACGCAGCTTGAGTCCACCGTGTTCATCAAGGACCGCCAGGCGCGCTATCTGCGCACCGAGGTCGAGGGTGGCCAGCGCGATCTCAAAACGTTCGAGAAGCTGTTTGGCAAGGGCATTGCGCTGCCAGGCGCCGGCGCGAAGCTGAACCAGTACGGCAACCTGACGCGCGCCACCATCAAGCGGATCGCAGCCGAGGTCAATTCGTCGGGCAAGGCGAAGCGCTATTTCAAGGGCAAGCCGCGTGGCCACAACCTGCCCGAGGCCATCTATGCGCGCGTCGACAACAACAAAAAGATCGTGCCCGTGCTGCTGTTCGCCACGCAGGCCCGGTACGAGAAGCGGCTGCGCTTCAGTGAGGTGGCTGAGTTGACGGCGCGCGCGAACTTCGAGCGCGAGATGCTGCAGGCCTGGGAGCAGGCGCTGGCCACGGCGCGCTAGCCGGCCAGCGGGCAGGGCGTGGCGCCCGGTGGGGTGCGGCCGGGCGCACGCGGGTCCTTCCGGCCTCCCGTCTCACGGGGGTCATTCGCACCGCGTTCTTTTTCTAGATGAAAGGGGCACTAGGGTTAGTTAGTTTTGGGGGTGTCATGGGCAAGAAGGTGAACCTGCAGGAGCTGGCGGAGATCACCGGATTCGCGGTGCAGACGCTGATCCGCTGGCAAGCGAAGGAGGGTATGCCGGTGGAACTGGCTGGCCAGCGCGGCCGCGGCAATGAATACGACACCGCAGCCGTGCTCGCCTGGTACACGCAGCGCGAGCTGCACCGCGCAGGCCTGTCCAGTCCGAAGGATGAGCTCGACCGCGCGCGAAAAATCGAGGTCGAGCTGCGCATCGGCGAAAAGCTGGAACTGCTGGCGCCGGCGGCCAAGTTTGAAGGCCTGTGGGCCGACCACGTCGAGGCGGCCAAGACCGAGATGCTGCTGCTGCCTGGCAAGGTGGCCGATGCCGTGTTCGAGGCCCACGACATCGAGATCGATGAGCAGCTCGTGCTGCCTTACGTAGAGGAGTGCCTGGCAAAACTCCAGAACCTGGACGAAGACGATGATGGAGATCCCGACTCTGAGCATCTTGACGATGCCGGAGACAGTGAGGAGGATGACGAAGACGGCTAAGCGCACGCTGCGTATGGCCGTTTCGCGCTGGGCCCTGCCGCCCCGCATGAATGCCCTGGAATGGGCGCGCAAGTACCGTTTCCTGTCGAGCGTCGAAGCCGATCGCGCCGGCAAGTATGACCCGGAGGTGACGCCTTACCTCTGCTGGCCGGGCAATCCGCTCGAAGCACTCGATGATCCGACCGTGATCGAGGTGTGCTGCCAGAAATCGGCGCAGGTCGCGTGGACCTCGGGCGTGCTGGGCAACATCCTGTGCAAGTGGATCGACCTGGATCCGTCGCCGATCCTGGGCCTGTTCCCGAAAGAGGGCGCGGCCAAGGAATACATGGCCGAGAAGTTCGAGCCGATGGTCAGCGCCACGCCGCGGCTGCGCAGGGCAGTGGACCTGCGTAGCCGGAAGTCGCAGCAGCGCATGTTGTTCAAGCGTTTCCGCGGCGGCTTTCTCAAGCTGGTCGGCTCGAACTCGCCTTCCAGCGTCAAGTCCAGCCCCATCCCGCGCATCTTTATCGAAGAGCCGGACGACTGCAATCTGAACCTGCGCGGCCAGGGCGACTCGATCAAGTTGGCCAAGGAGCGGACCAAGACGTTTCGCCGCTCGCGCGTCAAGATCGTCATTGGTGGCACCCCGACAGTCGAGGGTACGTCGACCATCGCGGCCGAGATGGAGCTGTCCGACAAGCGCGTGGGCATGGTGCCTTGCCATCATTGCGGCGAAGAGCACGCGCTGAGCTTCGACTACCTCAAATGCCCCGAGGAGGAGGGCGCATCGCATCCGATCTTCGGCAAGAAGGTGCCGGAGAAGGCCTACTACGTCTGCCCGCATTGCGGCGGCATCTGGAACGATGCGGAGAAGCGCCGCAACGTGAAGGCCGGCCGCTGGGTGGCTACCGCACCGTTCAACGGCATCGCCGGCTACTTCATCAACGAGCTGTACAGCCCGTTTCCTGGCTCGGTGATGCCCAAGCTGATGGAGAACTGGCTCACGGCTCTCCACCACCTGGCGATGGGTGATGAGAGCAAGCTGGTGGCGTTCACCAATAGCTCGATGGGTGTGGCCTATTCGTTCAAGGGCGACCAGCCCAAGGCCGACGAGCTGGCCGAGCGCGCGCTGAAGTACGACGCGGGCACGGTGCCGGAGGGCGGACTCATGCTGGTGATCGGCGTCGACGTGCAGCCCGATCGCCTGGAGGTGATCGTGCGCGCCTACGGCCGCGGCGAAGAGTCCTGGCTGGTGCGCTATGACCGGCTGTATGGCCAGGTCGCGCTCATCACCGATGATGTGTGGAACCAGCTCGACAAGCTGATTTTCGGCAAGTACCGACATGCGCGTGGTTTCGCTCTGTCTGTGGCTGCGGTCTCCATCGATAGCGGCGACGGCAACACCTCCGATGCGGTCTACAAGTACGTGCGCTCGCGCCAGGGCCGCGGCGTGCCGCACGTCATGGCCATCAAGGGCGCGCGCAGTCCGGATGCGGAGATCTTCCGCAAGCCGAGCGCCGTGATCGACACCAACAAGAAGAACACCAAGGCGGCCAAGTACGGCGTTTCGGTGTTCATGGTCGGTGTCGGCCGCGCCAAGGACTTGCTGATTGGTGAGCGCGGCCGCGTTGGCATGGAGGGCAAAGGGCCGGGCCGCTTCCACGTCTACAAAAACGTCATCGCCGACTACTTCGAGCAACTGCTGGCCGAGGTCAAGGCGCCGGTGCGGCAGCAAAACGGCCACGTCATTCGCGTTTGGCAAAAGAAGGTGGGCAAGCGAAATGAAGCGCTGGACTGCGAGGTGTACGCCTTGCACGCCACGCGCGCTGCCAAGGTCCACTTGATGCAGGAGCGCGACTGGGCCGCCCTGGAGGCGCGGCTGTCGCAGGCCGGGCTTTTCGACGAGCCAGCGCCGCCCGAGCCGGTACCGACACCGGAGCCGGCGGCTGCACCGCGCGAGGTCGACGCGGAAGACGACGAAGACGACCAGGACGCACCGTCGGCGCGACATCGCCCGGCGCCGGTCCCGGTCACAACCGACGAAACACCCAACCTGCCACCGCGACGCCGGCGCCGATACGGCACCGTCTCGCGTGGCGTGGAGATCTAACCCATGATTACCGTGGAGCAAGCACAGGCAGCGCTATCCGCCTGGTATGCCGCCAGCCTGGCGGTGGCAAAAAACCAGTCCTATGAGATCGATGGGCGCAAGCTCACGCGCGCCGATGCGGCCGAGGTCCGCAAGCAGATCGATTTTTGGGAGGGCAGGCTGCGTGCCGCGCGCAACGGCGGCAGCCGGATGCGCATCGGCTACGGGGTGGCGGAATGAAGGATGCCAAGCTAGTGTAGTGTTGCACTCTTGAATGAACGTATAATATTCGCATGCCTCCAAGGTTCCACTATGAGGCAGAGTGGAGAGAGTGAATGCGAGTTGCCCCTGAGATTGTGCTGACCGACGAAGAGCGCGCCGAATTGACGAGACTGGTTCGTTCGAAGCTGACCAGTGTGAGGCTGGTACAGCGTGCGCACATCGTGCTGCTTGCGGCTGAGGGGATGCAGAGCAAGGACATTGCCGCGCAACTGAGCGTGGGCCGGGTGCAGGTCTCGCGCTGGCGCGAGCGCTATGCCCAATCGCGGCTGGCGGGCATTGAGCGCGACCGTCCACGTGGCGCGCCGCCGGTCAAGGTGGACGTCTCTCGCCTCGTGACGCTGACCACCCAGAGCCAGCCCGAAGCGGCCACGCACTGGAGCACGCGCAAGATGGCCGCCGAGTTGGGCGTGAGCGCCAGCACCGTCATGCGCCATTGGCACGCCCACGGGTTGAAGCCGCACATCGTGCGCGGCTTCAAGGTCTCGCGCGATCCGAAGTTCGTCGAGAAGCTTGAAGACATCGTGGGCCTCTACATGTCGCCACCCGAGCACGCGCTTGTGCTGTGCTGCGATGAGAAGAGCCAGGTGCAGGCGCTGGATCGCACACAGCCCGGGCTGCCGCTGAAGAATGGGCGCGCGGCCACCATGACTCACGACTACAAGCGCAACGGCACGACCACGCTGTTTGCCGCGCTCAACGTGCTCGATGGCCAGGTCATCGCCCAGTGCCAGCAGCGCCACCGCCATACCGAGTGGTTGACGTTCCTGCGCAAGATCGACCGCGAGACGCCCAAGGACAAAACGCTGCATCTGATCGCCGACAACTACGCCACGCACAAGCATCCTGCGGTGCAGGACTGGCTGGCCAAGCATCCGCGATTCAACATGCACTTCACGCCCACCTCGGCATCATGGCTGAACATGGTCGAGCGGTTCTTTCGCGACATCACAACCGAGCGACTTCGCCGCGGCGTATTCACCAGCGTGCCGGAACTGGTCGCCGCCATTAACGAGTACATCGCTCACCACAACACCAACCCCAAGCCGTTCATCTGGACCAAGAGCGCTCGCGACATCCTGCAGAAGGTCATTCGCGCCAACCGCCGCTTAAGTTCCAAACAGAATGCAACACTACACTAGCAGCCGTGCTGGCCAGCAGGTTGACGCTGCCCGACCGGTTGATCAACTACTTCAGCCCAGCTGCCGGTAATCGTCGTGCGCAGGCC
The DNA here is from genome assembly GCF_057814235.1 of Cupriavidus sp. F041. Taxonomy (NCBI): domain Bacteria; kingdom Pseudomonadati; phylum Pseudomonadota; class Betaproteobacteria; order Burkholderiales; family Burkholderiaceae; genus Cupriavidus; species Cupriavidus sp. F041. The sequence continues at coordinate 2,440,548 of NZ_JBVASY010000002.1, read as the reverse complement.
CGCACGGCGCAGGCCTACTCGGGCGCCTATGACGGCGCGTCGCGCACCAAGCGCTCGCTGCGCAATTGGTTTGCCTTCGGTGGCTCGGCCGACGCGGATCTGCTGCCGGCGCTGGGCGAGCTGCGCAACCGCAGCCGCGACCTGGCGCGCAACAACCCGCTGGCGGTTGGCGCCATCAATACGGTGGTGACCAACGTAGTCGGTACCGGCCTCGCGCCGCAGCCGACCCTTGATGCCAAGGTGCTGGGGCTGACCGAGCAGCAGGCAGCGGCCTGGCAGCAGCAGGCGCAGCTTGAGTTCTCGTTGTTCGCGGACAGCAAGGAATGCGATATCACGCTGACGCAAACCTTCTACGAGATGCAGGCGCTGGCGTTCCGATCGACGCTGGAAAACGGCGACGTGTTCTGTGTCACGCCAATGCTCGAGCGGCACCGTACTGCCTACCGCACGCGGCTGCAGCTGATTGAGGGCGACCGCTGCTGCAATCCGCAGGGTGCGCGCGATACCGACAAGCTGGCGGGTGGCGTGGAGATGGACGATTTCGGTGCGCCCGTCGCGTGTCACTTTCTGCGATCGCACCCTGGCGGGATAGGGGTCCGGGATCGGAAATGGGACCGGCGCGAAGTGTTCGGTACCAGCACTGGCCGGCGCAACGTCCTGCACCTGTTCGAGCGTCGACGGGTGGGGCAGACGCGCGGCCAACCCTACCTGGCGCCGGTGATCGAACCGCTGCGGCAGCTTGGCGTGTACACCGAGGCCGAGCTGGCCGCCGCGGTGGTATCCGGGATGTTCACGGTCTTCATCAAGACCGAGAGCGGAAACGGGCCGTTGATGGCCGATGACGGTCCCGAGCCGGACTACCGGCTGGGCAAGGGCGCCATCATCACCGGCGCGCCGGGCGATGAAGTGGAAGTCATCAACCCGGGCCGGCCAAACGCGCTGTTTGATCCGTTCGTGCAGTCCATCTTGCGTCAGGTCGGTGTGGCACTGGAGCTGCCGTTCGAGCTGCTCATCAAGCACTACACCTCCAGCTACACGGCGGCCCGGGCGGCCATCCTGGACGCCTGGCGCTTCTTCAAGATGCGTCGCTTCTGGCTGGCCACCAACTTCTGCCAGCCTGTCTACGAGCTGGTGATGGATGAGGCGGTCGCCAACGGGCGACTGTCGGCGCCGGGCTACTTCGATAATCCGCTGATCCGACGCGCCTGGTTGGGTTGCCAGTGGGTCGGTGATGCACCTGGTGCGGTGGATCCGCTGAAGGAGGCGCTGGCCTCTGCGAAAAATCTGGAGATCGGCCGCACCACGCTGACCAAGGAGACGATGGCCTATGACGGCAGCAACTGGGCCGACAACCACGCGCAGCAGGCGCGGGAGATCGAGGCGCGCCGGCGGGATGGTCTGCTTGCCGAGGCCGCGCCGCCTGCACCGCCGGATCCCAACGCAGATCCGCCGCCGGACAACGCCAATCAATAACGCGAACCCGCCTGCCAAGGCGGGTTTTGCATTTCAGGAACGATGATGAATCGACTACTCGGCGTCATTGACGCGCCCTGGGCCATCCTGCCAGGCAAGCTGAAAGAGATCGTGGCGGCCTATGAGGCGCGCTTGCTGGGCGAGCAGGTCGACCTGCAGGCGGTAGCGGCAAGCCTTGGTCGACCGCTCGGCAGCGAGCCGCAAGACTACGAGATCGTCAACGGCGTGGCCGTGATTCCGATCATGGGCACGATCGGGCGCCGCGCCAACCTGTTCAGCGACATCTCGGGCGGCGCCTCGAGCGACCTGGTGGCGCGCGATTTGCGGGCCGCTGCAGCCAACAGTCGCGTGAATTCGATCCTGCTGCATATCGATTCGCCGGGCGGTACGGTCGCCGGCACCCAGCAGTTGGCGGACGTGGTCCGAGAGGTCGGCGCGATCAAGCCGGTGGTTTCACTCGGCGACGGCACGATTGCTTCGGCTGCGTACTGGATTGGCAGCGCCGCGCAGGCAGTGTTTATCGCAGACGGCACCACACAGGTCGGCTCGATCGGCGTGGTCAACCAGCACCGCGATGTGTCGAAAGCCGAGGAACAGCGCGGCGTGAAGACCACCGAGATCTACTCTGGCAAATACAAGCGCATTGCCAGCACCTTCGCGCCGCTCTCTGAAGAAGGGCTCGCGTACATGAAGGACCAGGTCGACTACCTGTACACGCAGTTCGTGCAGGCGGTGGCCGACAACCGCGGCGCCAGCGTCGACCAGGTGCTGGCGGATATGGCAGACGGCCGGATCTTCATTGGCCAGCAGGCCATCGATGCCGGTCTGGTCGACGGCATTGCCACGCTCGACCAGTTGGTAGGACGGCTCGCCGCCGGCGAGTTCAGCGAGACCGGGGTGCCCGCAGTGCCCCCTTCAAAAACCCGGGCGGATTTGCCCACCTCTCCGAAAGGAATCTCCATGAGCATCAAGACCCGCGAAGAGCTGGCGGCGGAATCGCCCGAGCTGCTGCAGCAAATCGAAGCCACGGCGCAAGCTGCTGGCGCCACCGCCGAGCGCGAGCGAATCCTCGGCATCGAGTCCCATGCGATGGCCGGCCACGAAACGCTGATCGCCACGCTGAAGGCCGATGGCAAGACCACGCCGGACCAGGCCGCCGCGCAGATTCTGGCTGCCCACCGTGGGGCACTTGCTGCGCAGGCCAAGGCGATCGTGACCGATGCGCCCGCGGCGCTGCCGGCCAAGCCGAACAACGCGGGTGCCAGCGAGAAGCCGGCGCCGACCCAGCAGGAGATCACCGCTCGCGCAAACGAACTGGTGATTGCTGCAAAAGCCAGCGGCGGCCAACTGGGCTTCGCAGCGGCGGCCACCCAGGCCGCCAAAGAACTGGCGCAGGCGTAACCGCCGAGCCTTCGTCCCATTCATTACAGGAATCCATCATGAGCAATCCCGGTCTCATTAAGACCCACATCGCCGAGGGCGCGATCGGCAAGTTCCGCATCGTCACGCAGGGCGCCAGTGACGGTGCCGTCAAGCAAGGCACATCCGGCACCGACTCCCTGCTCGGCGTTACCGAGGGCTTCGCATACAACGCTGGCGACCGACCCAGCATCGTGCGCAGCGGTATCGCGGATGTCGAGTATGGCGGTGCCGTCACCCGCGGCGCACCGCTGACCTCCGACGCCAATGGCCGCGCCATCGTGGCCGCGCCTGCTGTCGGCGTCAACATGCGCACCATCGGATTCGCCGAGCTGTCGGGTGTATCTGGCGATATCGGCTCGGTGCTGGTCGCTCCCAACCAGATCCAAGGCTAAACGGCGGCTGTCCTGCCGAGCCTTTCAACTCTTTCCGCATTTCTTCGGAGTCATACATGCCTACACCCGTAGCCCCTTTCCCGATCAACGCAGCACTGATCGCTGCTGTAGTGATCGCATACGCGAATGGCGCGATGATCGCCGACGGCGTCATGCCTCGCGTACCGGTTGGCCAGGATGAATTCAAGTACCTGGTGCAGAACATGGCCGAGCAGTTCACCATCCAGGACACCAAGGTGGGCCGCAAGTCGGCACCCAACCAGGTGGAACAGAACGGCGACATGGTGACCGCCAGCGTGGCCGAGTACGGTCTGGATGAAATCGTGCCGATGGCGGACATGCGCAATGCCCCGGAGGGCGTTGACCCGCTGGCGATCGCTGCCGAGTTCGTCATGAAGCTGGTGACGCTCGACCGCGAGGTGCGCGTGGCCGGCACGGTGTTCAATCCGGCCAACCACGCCAACAAGGTCACGCTTTCGGGCACCTCGCAATGGTCCGACTACACCAGCTCCGACCCGATCAGCGCTATTCAGACGGCTCTCGATGTGCCGATCATGCGCCCGAACGTCATGACCATCGGTCGCCTCGCCTGGACCAAGCTGAGGCTGCACCCCAAGGTCATCGACTACATCAATGGTAAGGGCGGCACCACCGGTGGCGTGACGCGTCAGCAACTGGCGGATGCGCTCGAACTTCAGGAGATCCTCGTTGGCGATTCCTTCGTCAATACGGCACGCAGGGGGCAGGCAGCGTCCATCCAGCGCACCTGGGGCAAGCATGCCGCATTCATCTACCGCGAGAAGCCGACCGAGACGAGCCGGTCCACGACCTGGGGCTTCACGGCGGAGAGCGGTCCTCGCGTGTCCAACGCCAAATTCGGCGAGGACTTCGGCGGTCTCGATGGCGGCTACAAGGTTCGCGCGGGCGAGCGGCTGCGTGAAGTGGTATGCGCGCCGGACCTGTCCTACTTCTTCCAGAACGTGGTCGCCTGATTCTGACGGCGCGCGTGAAACCGTAGCGGCCCGCTCTACGCGGGCCGTTTGCATTCGAGGATTCCATGAAAGTCAAAGCAAACTGGCCGGTCGACACCGGCAAGAAGGTGCATCCCGCCGGCGCCGTGTTCGATGTCTCGCCGGTCGATGCCGCAGCGCTCGAGGCGGCCGGCGCCGTCGAGATCGTGGAGCGCAAGAAGGCGGCCGAACCCAAGGGTGCTGGCGCTAAAGAAGGCGGTCAGGGCGACGATGGCCAGGATGGCAACGAGGACGGCGATGAGGAGGACGAGGACGGGCAGGGCGGTGATGGCTCCCGCCCGCCGGCCTGATGTTGCCCGGCGAGGATCTCGACACCTTTGTCGAGGACTTCGGCGACATGGTGACGGTGGCCAGCCGGAGCATTTCCCAGCTGGCGCTGCTTAGCCAGGTGCCCGGCGAGACGCTAAACGGCCTCTCGCGCGGCGCCGGCGTGTGGCTGCTCGGCCGCGCGGACGTGTTTGGCGTCCTGACCGCCGCGGACGTGGTGGTCGTGACCGAAGGCAATAGCGCCGGCTCCTACAACCCGGTCGGCCCGCCCGCCAAGCACGGCGATGGCGCATTTGTGCGGATCGACCTTAACCCGGTACCGACATGACAACCAAACGAGAGGCAATGGCGCAAGGCGTGCTGCAGGCGCTGCAGACTGCGCCGGCGCTGCAGGGGCTCGGCCTGGTGTTCTCGCGCTCCCTGTTCGCTGCGCTGGACATGCGCACCACCAAGCGTGTCCTGGTGGTCCACCACGGCCAGGAACAGATGGGCGCCGAGTCCACCGCTGAGATCGATCGCCACGCCGAGCTGCTCATTACGGTGGTGGCACGTGATGCCGACCCGGATTCGATCTCCGAGGCCACGCTGGCGCTGGTCCACCCGGTGGTGATGGCCTTTACGGATCCCGCCCTGATCGATATCGCCGAGCTCGGCACCGATACGCCGAGTTACGACAACCTCGGCGGCATCGTCGGCGCGCGCACCGTCCACTACGACCTGTTTTACCGCACCAGTCGTGACAGCCTGAGTGCCTAGGAGATCCCCATGATGACAACCACTGCCGGCGATGATGCGCCGGCGGATGAGGGCCTGCCAGCCGCGCAGACCGGTGTGCCGCTGGATTCGGAAATGGCCATCGGTACTGATGAATATGCCGGCATCGGTGGCTCGTTCGTGTTCGATCCCGCCACGGGCCGGCGCACCCCGACCGCCGGCCCCGCGCTGGAAATCGCCACGCGGCCCGACAACCCTCCCAAGGAGTAAGCAATGCCAAAGCTCAATCGACGGACCATCATTCTGGCGAAAATCGAGACCACATCCGGCGTGGATGCGATTCCCACCGGCGCCGCCAATGCCATCCTGGTGCGGCAGGTCAACATCCAGCCGCTGGTGGCCGAGAATGTGCCGCGAAACCTGATCCGCGCCTATTTCGGCAACAGCGACCAGCTGCCGGCCGGCATCCACAGCGAGATGGATTTCGAGGTGGAGATCGCCGGTTCCGGCGCGGCCGGTACCGCCCCCGCCTGGGGCCCGCTGATGCGTGCCTGCGGCATGTCGGAGACGGTCACCGCGGCCACCGACGTCAAATATGCGCCGATCACCGGCAGCAATGAGACGGTGTCGATCTATGCCTACATCGACGGGTTGATGCACAAGCTGATCGGCTGCATGGGCACGGTCTCGTTCGACATCACCAGCAAGGGCTTCCCGGTGATGCGTTACAAGTTCCTGGGCGCCTTTAACCCGGTGACCGATGCGGGCAACCCGGCGGGTGTCGACTACACCAAGTTCAAGCGTCCGTTGCTGGTCAACAAGACCAACACGGCCACCTGGTCGATGCATGGCTACAACGGCCCGCTGCAGGCGCTGCAACTGGACCTGGCCAATACCCTGGTCTGGCGCTCGCTGATCGGCTATGAAGGCGTGGCCCAGACCGATCGCCAGGTGGCGGGCAGCATCAACATGGAGCTCGGCGCCGTCGCGGTCAAAGACTGGTGGTTGACGGTGCGCGATGCCCTGACCGCCTCGCTGTCGATCACGCACGGCACCGTGGCCGGCAATACCGTCAAGTTCGATGCGCCGCAGGTGCAGCTGTCGAATCCGGCCTACACCGACCAGGACGGGGTGGCGATGATGACCGCCAACCTCATCATCGCCCCGTCGGCCGGCAACGATGAGCTGGTGATCACCGTCAAGTAAGCGACCTGGTCGCGCCAACCAAAACCCGACAAGGCCCGCCGCAGTGCGGGCCTTTTGCATCTTCAGGAGATCCCCCATGGCATTCCGCCTGGCAATGAAACCCACCTTCGGCGCGCGCGTCAACGTCGAGGTCCTCAACGAGAAAGGCATTCTCGAAAAATCGCAGTTCCTGGCCAGCTTCACCCGCTACTCGGTAGACGAGCTGGAAGCCCTCAAAGCCCGCTGGATTGTCGAGGGGTCGAATGATCCGGTCTGGATCGCGCGTGAGGTCCTGGTTGGCTGGAAAGAAATGGTCGCCGACGATGGCACGGTCGCCGAGTTCAACGAGGAGAACAAGGCATTCCTGCTGAGCATCCCGCCGGCGGCCGCAGCGGTGCAGCAGGCGTTCTGGGACAACATCGTCACGGCCCGCGCAAAAAACTGATTGAGGCCGCGCGCCATTGGGCCGGTTTTCGGGAGGATGACTTCGAGGCCGACGCCGACGTGGCCGACGCGCTGGCGGCACTCGGCGCACCCGATGACGTGCTCGATGCGGTGCGCGCGCGGCCTACCGGCGAGGATTTCTTCTACTACGCCGACAACGAGGAATCCCTGTTCCTGTTCTTCGACGTGGATACCCAGTGGAACTACGTGGGCACGATGGCCGGCGTGGTGCGCACCGGCCTCAACTATCCAGGCGTCGACAGCGTCATGAGCAAAAAGCGATATCGACGCAAGCGGCTGGCGGCCCTGTTCGCGGATCTGCAGCTGATGGAGAAGGCCGCGCTCAAGGTCTTTCTGGATGAGGCCGAGGCGCGTCGCCAATAGCTTTCGCGCCCGCTGCGGCGGGTGTTTTCAATTGAGGGGAGGGGCCTGTGTCCGAGCTCGGAAACATGATGGTCAGGTATCGGGCGGACCTGACGGACTACAACCAGGGCATGGCGGCCGGCGCGGCGACGGCCAAGAAGTTCGGTCGGGACGTCGAGAGTTCCCTGCAGGGCGCGGCGACCCGGGCTGATCAAAGCGCGGTGGCCGTCGCCCGCAGTGCGGACCGGATGGCGGGCTCGATGGGTCGGGTGGTGGAGTCCACCGACGCGCTGAACCGCCGCTTCGACGGCCTCATGCGCACGATTGGCGGCATCGGCCTGGGGCTCACCATTGCGGAGATGGTCAGCATGTCGGATGCGGCGACCAACCTGTCGGCGCGGATCGGCCTGGTGTCGTCGTCGGCGCAGGGTGCGGCGCAGACGCAAAGCGCGCTGTATGACGTGGCCCAGCGCACGCGCCAGCAGTGGGCCGGCGTGGCGCAGACGTACTCCTACCTGGCCAAGGCCGGGCAGGAGATGGGCGCCAGCCAGGACAAGATCCTGCGCGTCACGGAAAACGTGTCCAAGGCGATCGCGCTGAGCGGCAGTTCCGCGGAATCGACGCAGGCCGCCCTGGTGCAGTTCTCGCAGGGTCTGGCCAGCGGCACGCTGCGCGGCGAAGAGTTGAACTCGGTGCTGGAGCAGGCGCCGCGCCTAGCGCAAGCGTTGGCCGATGGCCTGGGCGTCTCGATCGGCGAGCTGCGCAAGCTCGGCGAAGAGGGCAAGCTGGTGCCGGCGCAGCTGCTCGATGCGCTGGACAAGGCGGGCAAGCAGCTGAGCGCCGAGTTTGCCTCGATGCCGATGACGGTCGAGCAGTCGTTCACCCAGCTCCAGAATGCGCTCATGAAGCGCATCTCGGACATGAACGAGGCCTCGGGCGTGTTCCGCAAGATGGCGGACGGCGTGTCCTTCCTGGCGGAGAACTTGGACTATGTCACGGCGGCCCTGACTGGCCTGGTGGCGGCCAAGGCCGCCGATTGGGCGCTCAATGCCGCCTCCTCGTTCGCGCGCAAGGCGGATGCCGCCATGTTGCTGAGCCAGGCGACCCGGCAGCAGGCGACGGCGACCCTGCTGGCGGTCGAGGCGGAGGCAGCGCACACCGCGGCGGTCGCTGCTGACACCACGGCGGTCTCTGCTGCCATCGGTGTGGCCCGGGCGGAACAGATGGCTCGCCTGGCCAGCGCCAATGCCTCCCTGCAGAGCGCGGAGGCGACCATCGCGGCGGCGACGGCCACCGGCGCGCTGTCCGGTTCGCTGCGCCTGGTGCGCGAGGCCGAGCTGCAGGCGACCGCGGCCACGGCGGCCCGCTCGGCCGCGATCGCCGAGCTGGCGGTGCTCGGCCAGCAGCAAGTCCGGGTGAACCTGGAGATTGCGGCAGCCACCGAAGCCAACGCCGTGGCACAGCGTGCGCTGGCGACGGCGCAGACCGCCGCCGGCGCCGGTGCCGGGCTGGCGACCCGGGCGCTCGGCCTGCTGGGCGGTCCCCTGGGCGCGGTGGTGACGGTGCTGGGCCTGGGCGTCACGGCCTGGGAGATCTACTCGGCGCGGCAGCGGGATGCGGCGCGCGAGGCGGTCGATTCTTCGGGCAAGCAGGTCGCGGTCAGTGGTCAGTCGACGCAGCAGATCATTGACGACCTGAACAAGCAGATTGCCAAGTATCGGGAGCGCAACGAGATCCGCGACGGCACGCCGGCGGGCGATGGCGCCAGGCTGGTCGACCAGAAAAAGGCGCTGGCAGACCTGAAGGCCAAGAATGCCGCCCTCACGCCGGAGCAGCGGGCGGCCAATCCCTACAACCCGAACCTGCTGGATGAGGCGCGGCTCGAGAACGCCCTGGTGGCCGCCGAGGCTGCCATGCGCGCCGAGCGCGTGCGCAAGCTGGAAGCGGAAAACCAGAAGTTCGAGAACCAGCTCAAGGGGGTCAACGAGAACTACGAGAAGTACGTCACCACGCAGAAGGCGCTGCTGGCAGAGGGCGCCATCAACCTGACGACCTACACCGCGCGCGTCAAGGTAGCCTATGACAAGTGGGCTGGCGGGGCCAAGGATGCGGAAGAGGCCAACAAGGCCTTCCAGAACATGCTCGGCGGGCAGATGGCGGCAATCGAGCAGCAGAGCAAGCTGCGCGAGGATACGCTCAAGCGCGAGCTGGCCAATGTCGAGCGGCTGCGCCGTACCGGGCAGATCACGGAAACCGAGGCGCTCACGCGCAGCTATGACGCGCGGCAGGTAGCTCTGGAGGGCGAGCTGGAGCAATCGAAGCAGCTCGAGGATCTAGCCGCCGGCAAGAAGGAACTGGCGGCACGCGAGAAGTACCGCGGCGAGCGCGTGCGCATCGAGGCTGAGCTCAAGAGTCTCGGTCAGGAGCGCACCAACGCGCTGCAGGACCAGAACGATCTGCTTTACCGCCAGCAGACCGATCTCGACCAGAAGACGCTGCTGGGGCTGGAGCAGCGCATTGTGGCCGTGACGCAGGAGACGGAGCTGTATGGGCGTCTGCCTTCGGCTATCGAGGCGGTGACTGTTGCGCGCCTGCAGGAGCGGCGGGAAGCGATCGCCATGCTGGATCCCATGAGCGAGCAGCTCAAGGCGATTGACGCGGAGATCGAGGCACGCCAGCGCCTGCGGGATGCGCTCTACACCAAGGAGGCCACCGAAGCGCGCTATGACCAGGCGAAGAAAACGGCGGAGGAGTGGAAGCGCGTCTATGACGAGATAGGGCAGGGGCTCACCGATTCCTTTTTCCGGGCTTTCGAGGCGGGCAAGGACATGGGGCGCACCTTTGTGGATGGGCTCAAGAACCTGTTCAAGACCACGCTGCTGCGGATTCCCTTCCAGTACGTCCAGGCGGGGGTGAACGGGGCGCTGGGCTTCAGTGGTGGCCCTGGCAGCGTAGCTGGCGGCTACGGCAGCGGTGGGGGCATGGGTGGCACGTCCAACCTGATGCAGATGTCCAACCTGCTGGGCGATGCCTACGGCGTCAACGGCATGCTGGGTGGCCTCCTGGTGGGCAACTCGGCCGCGTATGGCGCCATGGTGCCCGGCCTGACCGTGGGCAGCCAGCAGGCCGCTATGCTGGCCGCGCAAACTGGCGAGTTCGGTTTCGCCGGCTTGAGCGCGACGGCCAGCTCGGGCGGCTTTGCCTCCGGCGCCAGTGGTGGCATGGGCTCCTGGGTCAATGGCGCCTCCGGCTTGTGGGGTGCCGGCGCCGGGATTGCCGGCGGGCTGGTAGGTGGCGCCCTGTTCAATAACAAGGGCTACTCCTCGCTGGGTGGGTCCTTGGGGGCTGTGGGCGGGCTGGCAGTGGCAGGGTCGAGTGCCGCTGCCGCCAGCGCCATGGGGGCCAGCCTGGGCTCGGCGCTGCCCGTGGTGGGCACGATCGCCGGCGCGGTGCTGGGTGCCGCCATCGGCTCGTTGATTGGAGGCGGCGGGGAAACCCGCTACGGCGCTGGCTATAACGTGAATGGCGGCAAGGCCAGCAAGGGCGGTGGGCCGTCCGGCGGCGATCCGGCGGCCGACCAGGTCACCAAGGCGATCGAGACCACCTATGGCTCGCTGCAGTCGCTCACCGAGCGCTATGGCGGTTCGCTCGACGGCACCGGCGGCTATCGGGCTGGCTGGGAAGTCAGCCCCAAGAAAGGCCGCTCCTTCGTGTTCGCCGGCTTGGGGCAGGACAACCGCGCCGACCTATCCGGCGAGAAGGATGCCGGCAAGGTGCTCGATGCCCTGAACCTGCAGCTGCAGCGCTCCATCATCCAGGGCCTGCAGAGCGCGAACCTGGAGCGGCCGTTCAAGGAGTACATCGACAGCATCGACGCCTCCAAGCTCAGTGCTGATGATGTCCAGGCGGTGCTGGCAACGCTCGATAGCCTTTACCAGTTTGCTGACGCGGTCAAGAAGCTGCCGTTCAAGGGCTTTGCGGACCTGTCGGCGTCGGCCGCGCTGGAGCTGGCCAAGGTCTCCGGCGGCATGGAGGCGCTGACCTCGGGGCTCAACAGCTATTTCCAGGCGTACTACAGCGCGGGCGAACAGCAAGCATTTGCCAGGAAGCAGCTGGCCGCCCAGTTCGCCGCGCTGAACCTGGTGATGCCGGAGAGCAAGGCGGCATTCCGCGCCTTGATGGATGGGATCAACCTCAACGACGAGAGCGGCCGCAAGCTGTACGCCACGCTGCTGGGCATCGCGCCAGCCTTCGCGCAGCTGACCGAGGCGTTTGATGTCTTCGGTAAGCAGGTGCGGGAATTCCAGGCCTCGCTGGACCTGGGCAACCTGTCGACGCTGACACCCGAGCAGCAGTATGCGGAGGCCCGGCGGCGCTATGAGGAGACCTCATCCGCGGCGCTGGGCGGCGATGCCGATGCCCAGTCGAAGTGGACGCAGATCGCGCAGGCCTTCCTGGAGGCCTCCCGCGCCTACTACGCCAGCGGTGGGCAGTATGCCGCCGACTACAACAGCGTCAAGGGCTTCAAGCCGGACGGCTCGCATGCCAACGGCAAAGACTATGTGCCGTTCGACGGGTACCTCGCTGAGCTTCACGAAGGAGAGGGGATTCTGACCCGGGCTGAGAACGCCAGGTATCGGCAGGCTCCGAACTGGTCGGAGTTTGGCCGGGGCGCCAACGCTGCGCTTGTGACGGAAGTCGCCCGGCTGCAGGCCAAGGTGCAAGAGCTGATCAACGCAAACCGGCAGCAGGCGGCCGCCCGTATGCAGCAGGCCGAGGAGAACCACCAGGAATCCATGGCTGCGGCTGGCAGACAAAACCGGCTGCTGGATGAACTGGTCAACGAGAACCAAAAATGACAATTGCAATAGAGGTAAGCGCCTGGCGGATCTCGGCCGCGGCGGTGGAGGTGCTGCGCTTCGCCAGCGCAGGCTTCACCACGCGGCCCACCGATACGCCGGCCAATGCGTATTTCGAGGGGCGCCTGCAGGAGCAGCCGCGGCTGTCTCGCACGCTGTTCGACCGGGCTACCACCTACGGCGCCTCGCGCGCTTCGGCGGGCAAGATCCGGTTGCTGAACACCGATGGTGGCCTGGACAACCTGGTCGCCGACTATGCGTTCGATGGCCGGCCTTTCACCGTCAAGGTGGGGCAGCCGGGCACGCCGGTGTCCGGCTGGGCGACGGTGATGTCGGGGCTGCTCGATGACGTGAGCGCGGATGACGGCGCCATGAGCCTGCAGGTGCGCGATCGCCTGGCATTCCTGGCGCGGCCCCTGGCACGGCCCAAGTATGCCGGCAGCAACGTGCTCCCGGATGGCGTGGAGGGCACCAAGGACGATCTCAAGGACCAGTACAAGCCGCGCGTCTATGGCGGCGTGTTCAATGTGCCGGCCAAGGCCGTCAACACCTCCAAGCTGGTCTATCAGGTGTCCGACCAGGCCTGCACCGTGACCGTGGTCTATGACAACGGCGTGGCCCTCGCGCGCGGCGCCGACTATGCCAGCCAGGCCGACCTGCTGGCCACCGCGCCGGCAGCCGGCACCTTCCGTTGCTGGCTCGGCCTGTTCCGGTTGGGATCCATGCCGGCCGGCCAAGTGACGGCGGATGCCGGCACCGCGGAGCAGCGCGCCGGGGCGCTACTCAAGCAGCTCGCGCTCAATGGGGAGATCCCGGCCGGCGACATCGTGGATGCCGACGTAACAGCGCTCAACGCCGCCAACAGTGCGCCGGTGGGGGTGTGGGTGGACGGCGAAGCCAACACGCAGACGGTCATGGATGAGCTGGCCAACGCCATCGGCGCCTGGTACGGCTTCGATCGCCTCAATCGACTGCGCATGGGCCGGCTGACTGCCCCGACCGGCGTGCCGGTGGCGCGCTGGCCCATCGACGCGGTGACCAGCCTGGTGTTGCGTTCCGCCGGTGTGCCGAACTGGCGTGCAGTGGTGCGCTTCGGTCGCAACTACACGGTGCAGGCACAGCCAGCCGGCAGCGTGGCGCAAGCGCGCAAGGCCTTTCTGGCGCAGGAATACCGGCAGACGGCGGTCGAGGTGGTGGCGGTCAAAACGGCGTGGCCTTCATCGGAAGAGGTCACATTCGATGCGGCGCTGGTCGCCGAAGCGGATGCCACGGCGGAGGCGACCAGGCGCAGCGCGCTGTACAGCGTGCGGCGCATCCTGGTCGACGTCGAGGTGCCGCAGTCCGAGCTGGGCGACCAGGTCGACCTGGGTGTGGTGGTGGCCCTGGACCATCCGCGCTACGGGCTCACCGGCCGGCTGCTGCGGGTGATCGGATTGGATGCCGGTGTCGATTCCGACACCGTGAAACTGACTTTGTGGGGGTAGGGTGGCGAACGTTCTCCTGGCGCATCCCAATATCACCGACACCGGCACGCTTAGCGGTGGCAATTGGCAGATATCGCGCGACAACCTCAAGGATCGCCAGCTCTCGCGCGTGGCCCGTACGGCGACGGCGAGCAAGGCCGACACGCAATTCACGCTGGATCTCGGCCGCAGTCGCCTGGTGTCGGTGGTGGCCGTCGTGCGCCATAACCTGTCCACCGCGGCAAAGTGGCGGGTGCGCGTGGCCAACAATCCGGGCTTCACCAGCACGGTCTACGACAACGCGGTCACGGTGCCGCCGGACGGCGGGCCCACCGTGCTGATGGACTTCGCCACGCAGACCTACCTGGCATGGGATCCGGACTGGCAGCTGGCTTGGCCGACGCTGTTCCCCACCAGCGTCCTGGAATGGGAGGATGACAACTTCTGGGCGGGCAGCATCACCGAGGAGGAGCGCAAGGAATATCCGTCTCTGTTGCTGGCGGTGCTGCCGAAACCGGTGGCTGGCCGTTACATCCGGGTGGAGGTCGACGACGAGACCAATCCGGATGGTTATGTCGAGTTCGGGCGCATGTTCGTGGGGAGTGCCTGGCAGCCGATCTACAACGCCAACTGGGGCGCCTCGATCGGCTGGGAGACCGATACCGGCATGCAGCGGGCCATGTCCGGTGCACCGTACTTCGATCGCAAGAACGGCCGGCGCGTCACGCGCTTCGAGCTGGGCTACCTGTCGAAGGATGAGGCGCTCGGCCGAATCTTCGAGATCCAGCGCAAGGCCGGCATCGATGGCGAGCTCCTGCTGGTTTGGGACAAGGACGATGCCATCAACCTGCTGCGTCAGTCCTACCTGGGGCGCCTTCGCCAGCTCAGCCCGATCGCGCGCGTCATGGTCGGCAATCACAGCAATGCTTTTGAAATCGAGGAACTCTAATGACGAGCGTGACTTTTACGCCGGACGTCGGCGGCGACAACATCACCATTGACGACAGCGACAGCGCCACCACCGGCCTCGGCAACGGTGGCCACCGCACGCGCTTCATGATCGCGCTGGCGCAGTTCATGAAGGTGGTGCTTTGGGTGAAAACCACTGCGGCGCTGGTGCTCGGCTACCGCGATGCGGCGGCCACCTCGGCCGGCCAGGCGCAGACCTATGCCGCGGCGGCGCAGTCAGCGGCCGGCGTGCCCGCCCTGGCCGGCAATGCGAGCAAGTTCCTGGCGGTCAATGCGGCGGCCAACGGCGTGGCCTGGGTGCAGTCGCTCCCGACCCTGACGATGAGCCATACGCAACCGCTAGTGCGCTACGTGGAAACCGACCAGGCCGGCGCGGTGGGCGTCTTCCAGACGCAGGTCGAGGGCGGTGCCTATGCCCTGCTGCGCAACACGGCGGCAGCGCGGGATTTCAGCACGAATGTCGCCGAGCACGTGGTCAACAGTGCGGGCCGGCACTTGTTCGGTGGGGGCGTCGACAACAATGCCGACAAGTTCCAGTTCCAGGGTGACCTGATGGTCACGGGCTACCTCAAAGGCTCTTTGAACGTGACCTGGACCTCGGATGCACGGGTAAAGCGTGACATCGTGACGATTGAGGATGCGCTTGGCCTGGTGGAGCAGATGCGCGGCGTGCGATATACCCGCAGCGACATGGACGACGGGCGTGTCCATGTTGGGGTGATCGCGCAAGAGCTGCGGGAGGTGCTGCCGGAGTCGGTCATTGAAGGCGCGGACGGCTTGTTGTCGGTCGACTACGGCACGCTGGGGCCGGTGTTGATCGAGGCGGTCAAGGCGCTGTCGCTGCGGGTGCGCCAGCTCGAAGGAGGGCGAGTATGACCTTGCCTTCTGTTCCGCCGCTCTCGCTCTCGGACGTGGCCACCGAACTGCGTGCCGGCGCCGGCATTGATATGGCCTATGAGGCCGTCAAGCGCCTCGCTGGCGTCTCGCGCCTTGCCACCTCGGTGTCGCTGTCGCAACTGCTGGGCAAGACGCGACCCTACTGGGGGGGTGTGGATGCGGGAGTCAACGGCGAGTACATCGGATACAGCAGCGCTTCCTTCACGGGGGCTTTGGTCCCGCAGATTGACCAATACTTCGGAAACGTGCAGATCCGGCAGCTGATGACGAGCACGTACAGTTTTGATTCAACGGTTCAGACGAACCTGGTCTTTGCCGTTGACCCCGGCTTCCGCAATGCCATCAAGGCCCGGTTGCTCGATAACAACTTCGTGCTGATCAGGGAGATCACCCTCACCTACTTCAGCGGTGGGTCAGTCTGGAGCAGCCCATCCCGCCCCATCGGATCCGACGTAGACGCCGTCCTATTCACAGGTGCGGGGAGCTACCAGCTCGACCTGATCAAGCTGTAGCGCGTCGCGCACCCATCTCGCCACCTTCGGGTGGCTTTTTCTTTTTGGAGGACTGCATGCCTGCAGAAGACAAGTACAGGAATCACCGTCAGGAACTCGACTCACCGTCGCGCGATTTTGCGGTCGTCACCAAAAGCGACACCGTCGATTTCGACGTGCTGCCGCGCGCGATCTACGTCGGGACCGGCGGCGACATCCAGGCTGTCCGCGAGGATGGTGTGGTGGTGCCTTTCCTGAATTACCCGAGTGGGCAGTATCTGCCCATCCGCTGCATCCGCATCAACGCGACCGGCACCACGGCCAGCAACTTTGTGAGGCTGTAATGCGGATCGGTATCGGTCTATCGATGGCGGCAAATGCTCCGCGGTATGACGCGGAGGACCTGCTCGCAGGCACGGTCTCGCTCAACTTCGTGGAATCCTACAGCGGGCCGACGGTGCGGCTCGATTTCGTCAACAGCGATTTTCGTGCATGGAACGATGACCCGTCGTGGCCCTACGGGTTCGTCGGCGTTTTCAAGGGAAAAACATAATGCTCGGGCAGAAAACACTTGATCAACTTCTGGTATTCACGCGCAACACCGCGCGTTGGCGGATGGGACCGGCGCAGCGTTTCGTTAGTGATGCGATTAACGTCCCCTCGCTGCAATTCAATGGCGTGACGACGAACCCTAACGGCGTTCTTTCGGAAATTGCTGCGACTAACGTGGCGTTTCCGAGCATGCCGCGCAATCCGGTGGGAGGCGAGGATACGTATTACAAGGTGGAGAATGTCAATCCGCTATTCGAGGGCGGCACGCAGCAACGACGCTTTATCAGTAAAGGTGCAGGCTCGCCGAATATGCCGCCGCAGAACGGATTTTCCTGGACCACTACGATCCGGCAATGTTGCTCACTGATTGTCGAGATTGATCCGGCAAGCGCGGCACAAGTCGGTAGCCTTTCGCTGACCATCTACAAAATCAATGCGCCTGCAGCCGTGGTCACATCCGGTTCGTTCTCGTTTGCAACCGGCACGTTCAACAAGACCGGCGCATCGGGGACTGCAACCGTAGGTTCTGCAAAGTTGATGGACGTAGGTCCTAACGGCGGTGCGGTGTACTTGCTTTGGGTGACGGATCTCAACGCGGCAGGCGATACGTATGGTTTTTATCCGTACCCCGTTGCGAACAATGCGGCAGGGCATTCGATCATCATCCATCACGCGCAACTGGAGGGTGGAAGTCTTCCGACCACGCCAATCGTCACGACAACGGCGCAAGGTACGCGCGGACAGGACTTGTTCCTGCAGCCGTCGCTCCAGAAGCTGGCATTCAACCCGAACGAGGGCACTGTCGTTGTCGGGTTCGTTCGTCCGCAGACCCCCTCGTCTACGCGATCCCTGCTCGAGTTCGGCGATGGCACGCTGTTGAATCGCTTTTTCTTGGGCATTGACGCTGGCGGGTCTGTGGTGTCTGTGTCGATTGCGAACAATGTCACCATCGCAAATATCGCGGATGTAACCGGGGTTGGGATTGGCGAGCGGGTAAAGGTTGCGCTTGCTTACAAGGTCGGGCAATACCGCATGTCGGTCAATGGGCGAGCTGTCAAGAGTGCAGCGCCGGCGGCTGTTCCGGTGTGTGACCGCTTCGGATTGGGCGGATTGAACTATGGTGGCAATCAATCATCGTGCGAGCTCACCGAGTTCGACTACATCCCGCAATTCAAGGACGACCCCACTCTAATCAGCCTATCCTCGCTATGACCGAACTCCACGATTACTATCTGCACGGTTCTGACGGCGCGGCTTTGCAAGAGCTGGCGCCGACCTATGACAGGGAGGGCGCAACGTTCGACTACATCGGCCAGATCCCGGCGACCTTCGACGCAGACGGCGTGCCGCTGACCTACCAGTCGGGCTACTTTGCCAACCTGCGGCTTACCCGGCAGCTGGAGCCCGGCGAGCTGTCGGAGTACACGATCGCGCCGCCTGAAACGCCGTATCGGGTGTGGGCCGCATGAAACTCTACCTGCGCCCCCTCTGCCTGGTGATCGTCACCGCGCGCCTCATCCCGGCCCGCTTCGATGGCTACACCGTGGGCCCGGTGGTCCTGGTGCGGCCCGGTACCAGCGCCGCGCTGCTGGCGCATGAGCAGACCCATGCGCGGCAGTTCTGGCGCTGGCTGGGTTTCAATGGTCTGCTGTACCAGGTTAGTCGCCGCTGGCGCTTGCGCCTCGAGCTGGAGGCCTACCGCGCGCAGCTGGCGGTGGCCGGATCGCCGGCGGCGCTGCAACTGTCGGCCTCACTGTCCAGCAAGTACGGCCTGGACATCACGCAGGAGGAGGCCTACCGCCTGCTCACGGTCTAGCACGCCAGCCGCACCACCACCAGCCACCCTGCGGGGTGGTTTTTTCTTGCCCGCCGCGTGCGGGCTTTTTCAATTCGAGGTCATGGATAAAACAACCTTTCAGAAGGCGGCCGGCATCAACGATGCGCTGGCCGATCGCTGGTGGCCGCACGTCGACGCCGCGCTGTTCGAGTTCGGCATCCTGCTCCCTCACCGGGTGGCGGCCTGGATTGCACAGGTCGGCCATGAATCGAAGGGCTTCTCCGCCTTGGCGGAGTCCTTCGATTACTCGGTGGGTGGGCTGATGGATACCTTCGATAAACGGCTCTCGCCGGCGCTGGCCAAGACCCTCGGCCGCCAGGCCGGCGAGCGCATGGTGCTGCTCGAGCGCCAGCAGCGCATCGCCAGCATCGTCTACGCCGGCCGCTACGGCAATGGCGATGCCAGCACCGGGGATGGCTGGCGGTACCGTGGCCGCGGTCTCAAGCAGATCACGTTCCACGACAACTACATGGCCTGCAGCCATGCCCTCGGCGTCGACCTGGTCAGGCAGCCCGAGCTGCTCGCCACCGACGACCGGCTGGCCGCGCGCTCGGCCGGGTGGTTCTGGTTCGCCAACGGCTGCAACCAGCTGGCCGACGCCGGCGACCAGCGCGCACTGACCAAGCGCATCAACGGCGGCTACAACGGGCTGGACGACCGCATGCAGCGCTACGTGCATGCCAAGCAGTGCATTCAAGGGTAAAGGAGCCCCATGCAAGAACCTGAGAAGAGTCTTTTTATGCTGGTGGTGGTCGGTGGCTTGATCGGTCTGGGCAAGCTGCTGGCCAGCGACGAAACGCTCACCGTGCGCCTGGTGTTCGGCCGGACGGTGATGGGCGCCGCGGCCTCGATGGTGGCCGGCATGGCGCTGATCCAGTTCCCTGGGCTCAACCCGGTGGCGCTGGTGGGGCTGGGCAGCGCTTTCGGCATCGTCGGCGCGCAGGCCCTGGAGAGCTATTTCAAGCGCAGGCTGCGCCAGAGCGAGGGCCGGCATGGCAACAAAGGCGCTTGAGTTTCTAGCCGCCTGGAAGAGCCGCCTGTTGGCGGCTTTTCTGATGGTGGCCGCCGGCGTGGCGCTGGGCGGCTCTGCCGCCTGGTGGCTGCAGGGCAATCGTTATGAGCGCCAGCTCGCCGAGCTGCGCGAGCAGATCGCCAGCGAGCGGGAGGCTGCCGCGCGAGCGGAGGTCGACCAGGTCACGAAGTACCGCGGGCTGGAGCGCGCGGCCGGAGAGGCGATCGCGGCCGTGGTGGCCCATGCCAAAGAGGAGAGAGATCGTGAAGACATCGCAAAAGCTACTGCTCGCGCTGAGTACCTGTCTGGGGCTCGCCGGCTGTCCCTCGCCGTCCGTTCCTGTCAGGCCGGCACCGGTGGCGCCACCGCAGATCCCGGCGCTGCCGGCGGAGCTGGTGAAGCGCGAGCCGAACTTGCTCCGGAGACTGCAGCAGCTCTCGACGGCATCGCCCGAGACGGCGACCGCGGCATCCGCGACGCCAACGCCTGTATCGACGCCTACAACGCCGTCCGCGACACGTTGAACCAGGCGCAGCAGTAAAGACAGGGCGGCCACTGTCGGTGTTGGAGCACCGGCGGTGGCCACCGAACACACTGAACTACCCAGTGAGCCCAGCCAAGGCCCTGCCACCTTCCTAGGAGGCGGGCAAATCATATCAAAATGTGAAAGGCTCACCACACAATGGCAACACCCATCATTCCCTGGCTCGGTGGCAAGCGCCGCCTGGCCGATACCCCGCTTTCCCGCTTCCCGGCCCATGAGTGCTATGTGGAGGTGTTCGCCGGCGGCGCCGCGCTGTTCTTCATGCGGCCGCCGGCAACGGTGGAAGTCATCAATGACGTCAACGGCGAGCTGGTCAATCTCTATCGCGTGGTGCAGCACCACCTGGAGGAGTTCGTGCGGCAATTCAAATGGGCGCTCACTAGCCGCACGGTGTTCCAGTGGCTCAAGGACACGCGGCCGGAGACATTGACCGACATTCAGCGCGCCGCGCGCTTCTACTACCTGCAGCAGGCCTGTTTCGGTGGAAAGGTGGCGGGGCAGACGTTTGGCACCGCCACCACTACGCCGCCGGGATTGAATCTGCTGCGGCTGGAGGAGAACCTGTCTGCGGCCCATCTGCGCCTGGCCAGCGCCTACATCGAGCAGCTGGACTGGGCAGCGTGCATCGCGCGCTACGACCGACCGCACACGCTGTTCTACCTGGATCCGCCCTATTGGGAAACCGAGGGCTATGGCGTCGACTTCCCGCTCGAGCAATACGAGCGCATGGCGGAGGTGATGCGCCGGCTCAAGGGCAAGGCGATTGTGAGCTTGAACGACCACCCGGAGATCCGGCGGATTTTTGGCGGCTTCCAGATGGAGTGGCTCGACATCAACTACCAAGTGGGCGGTGGCGACAAGCTGGCCGCGCGGCGGGAGGTGATCATCTACAGCTGGGATCGTGCAGCTGAGCCGGCCGGCTTGTTCTAGCCGCCGGACGGTCAAAATGGAGGGCCGGCGTAGCGCCGGCCGTGGGCGAACTACCGCCTTTGTATAGAAGGTAGCCGCCACATCTCACGGGAAGATGAGACCGCTACGCTGCACGCGAACGGCGTCTACCTCGGCAGCCTCGTCAAAGGTCATTAAAACTAGATGAAGCGGCAGAGCGAAGGCATCAGGATCGATGGCCCGTCGAAGTATGTCGGCCTGTTCGTCGCTTTTGCAGAGGATCATCAGGTCGATGTCTGCAGCATATGACTCGTTCCGGTCGACTGAGCCGAAAAGATGCCATTGAGTTCCTTCGGCCTCCGCCTCAAGCGATAGAGCAAGCTCACAAAGGCTAGTGATTACGCGTTGGCGGATCACTTGCCCAGCCGCTGCATTAGGCCGGCAAACGTCAGGGCCTGCGCCCCAATAGAATCAGCAGCACCCTCCGCCGCGCTTGTGATTGAGCCGTAGCTCGTTGACTTGACAACAACGTCAAAGTGACCAAATCGTGCTCTTGCATTGCGTACGTCTTCTGCGCTCATGTTGTACGCTTCGATAACCGCAACAGTGAGGCTTGCGCCGGTCGCTCGATCAACGCGGAAAACCGTCTCATAGATATAAGAGACGCTGCGAACGTTCGTGTGCTGTTGCATCGCGTCGATAAAAAAGTCCATGTTCTTGTCACGATAAGAACCGGCATCTTTTGTACTGGCAGCTCTAGAGACATCGCCGAACGTTCCGAATGCGGCTGATGCCGCATGGATGCAGTCGATGGCTGCACCACTCCACAAGGCACTAGTAGGAATGTTCACTACCAACTGCGGTCTGGTGGCGCCAGTAAAGAGAGGCTCCACGTCCGACGCTTTGATCAAATCCCGTACGCCTAGCACCGCAACCAAGAACGTGTAATCGCCCTTCGACCTGACTACCAAAAAACCCTCGGGAGTTCGATCGACAACCTCAAGTCCCTCGGTCACCCCCAGCTTATCGGCCACCCATTGGACCGCTTCTTTTCTCATTTATCAGCTCTCCAAAATCTTGGACAACTCCCCGGGAAAACGAGAAGCATCCTCCCGACTTCCTTCGATATGGAATGCCTCCAGGTCGTTAACATGTTGCCGGAACTGTTCCAACGTCGCCTTCTCACCACCGCTAAGCAGATGGCGGTTGGCGTCAAGGATCGCGAGCATTCGTCTACTGTTAGGGAGGATGCGCGTCAGCATTTTGCGCTTCCACTGCTCAGCAGCACCGCTCTCCGGGTTAGATGCTGCGGCGATGTGAGGACCGTACTGATTGAAGATCGCATGGTTCTCCGCCAAAAGTGGCTCCACTATTAGTCGGGCGCTGGCGCGATCACTGAACTTTACCGCGCCGAAGAGCCCTTGAAGCTTGTTTGCATGCTCGCGCTTCCAGTTCAGCATTGTTGTGTCCGGAAAGGCGTCTGGCGCCTTGTCTACCATCGTATGGCAGTTCGCGCAAAGCATAACCAAGTTCTCGAAGGCTCCGCGCTCCTCCTGACTGAGTTCCGGTTTTGACCGAGGTCCGCCATCGTTGGCCGGAAACACGTGGGCCATCTCGGCGATGTGAATGGACTTACCAGCTGCGTCGACGAACAGCTCGTTGGAACATCCTGGGTTTTGACAGTAGCCGGCCGATGCGGCAAAAAGGCGGCGCTGGGTGTGAGCATCAGGTGATGCGGCGCCTCTGGAGCAAGCCATCGTTGTGTCCTTTAATCACGCATTATCGCGATCTTATCGCTTTTTGGGTTGGCTTACCCGACTGACAATGGAGCTGATTTTCCGGGCGAGGGAAATGTCGCGAACCAGTTTCACACATGTCCCGTGCTCATCAATTAAGTCAGCCTAACTTCACCAATGCCTGCTCCTGGCCCGATTCTGGACCGATGGAACCCGGATTCGATCTTAGCTGGCCACTCTTTTTCAATCGGTGTGCATCGACCCTTATTGACCATCAGCCGGCAGCGGAATCAAGTACTACCGGGTTACGTGCACACGCAGTCGTACTGATTCGCTAGCGGCTTTGGCGATGCTGGGCCTGGTCGGCGCTCCATGCTTCCAGACATCCGGCGCTCACTACAACTCGCTCTGCATTGTACGGACTGCTCCTGAAAAGACTGTTGCTCACAGCCCCCGGTGAAGAGCAGAGTTGCAGCAAAAAGGCAATTGAACGCAACGGTTCGGATACCTCGCATCATCAGTTGTCCTTCGGGCCGATTTCATGGGGAGCTGCATACGTTCGCTCGCGCGCTGCATTGGAACCAATGGTCGCTCATAGATGAGGATTCAACTGGTCAATTGTCCGTCCTGCCTACATGGGATGCTACTCGGCAGCCTTTGCCCGCGTCGCGCGCGGCGCCGGCGCGGCATCCATAAGCTCGGGCGGGTAGGGCCGCATGAAGCTGCGCGCCCGCTCCGGATCCCGGCAGGTCAGCCAATCATCCCATTCCGCCCGCGGCACGATGACGATCATCCGCTTTTCCTTGCCTTGGGCATGGAAGCGATTCATCAGGGGGTGCTTGTCCGAGTTGATGGTCAACATTGTGAAGCTAAACACCTCGGCGCCGGCCTCGCCCGGCCACGCGCGCCAGAGCCCGGCGATAGCAAACTCCGGTTCGTCCTTCAGCCAGATCCGCCAGCGCACCGACTTGGGCCCGCTCTCGTAATTGGGTTCATAGAACGCGCTGGCCGGCACCAGGCAGAGCTGCCCCTTCTTCCATGGGCCAGAGAACGACCGCTTCTCGCCGACCGTCTCCGATCGCGCGTTGGTGGTGTCGAACTTGGCCACGCCGGACGGGATCCTTGTCTTGGGCACCATGCCGAACGTGCCTACCAGCGCCTGGCGCGCGCCATCGCCGTTGCCCACGATGATCGGCGCGGCATAGTCCGGCCAGGTCTCGGGTGGGTAGTGGAGCGGCGGCGGCTCGACGCCAAAGACGTCGCGCAGCAGCTGGCGCTGCACCGGGGCGTAGTTAGTGCACATGGGTGACCACCTATGGGCGTTCGCGAGCCACGATTGTGCCACCGCCGCGAGCCACGTCTAGTGCCGCAGCCCACACTGCTTCGGCCACGCCGCGCCAGCCGTAGTGCGTACCGGCCGCCAGCACCGCGGTGGATCGCCAGATCCGCTCAAACGCCTCCGGGTCGAAGTCCGCGCCAGTCAGAAGCATGGTTGCGGATGGGGTGCTCGCGAGCAGCACGCTCAATTCGTGGCGCGCCTCGCCCAGTTCAACCCCCTCCGGATCATCCCCTGCATCAAAGCGATCGAGCGCGGTAAGTAGCCGCTGCGCGACCTGGCGGACGGTTGGCTTCTGGCCTGTCGGTTCTTCGGGCATCTGGCACCCGGCGGCGGATTTCTTGTTGCCCATGGCAAGTGATTGATTACTGTATGGATATACAGTATAGCGCGGCCTCGTTGGTGCAAATCAGGAAGCCTCTGGCGGTTCCGGTGGCGCGATCACGTCGAGCCACTTCCACCCAACAAAGCGATCACCGGCATGACTTAGGTGGGTGTAGCGTTTCAGGCTTTGCCAGCTTCTGTGCCCGGTTACGGCCGCCACCCGCGGGATGCTCAGGCCCATCTCGAACAGCCGGCTAGCTCCCTCGTGCCGCATGTCGTGCAGATGCAGATCGTCAATCTCCAGAAACTTGGCAGCCCGGGTAAAGGCGGTGCTCACCGCATCGCTGCTGGCTGGGAAGATTCTCGCCTCGCGTTTTGGCTGGGCCTTGATGATTCGCATAGCCTCTAGCGGCAGGTCACACCAGACATCGTTGCCGAGCTTTTCGCCCGGGTGCTTCAGATCCCGCACCATGATGCGCCCACCTGGTTCGTCCAAGTCGGCCCACGTGATTCGGCACATCTCCTCCAGCCGACGCGTGGAGAAGATCGCAAATGCGGTGATTGCCTGCATAGGTGTGCTATCGACCCGCTTTGCGCGGATCTTGCCGAAGTGCTCCATGAGCAGATCTAACTCCGCCATCGTCGGCCTGCGGTTCCGCGCGATAGATCGGCTGGTCAGGCCAAGCTTCTTCGTTACCTTGCGGGCATCGTCCATCGCGGTCTGGTCCAGGGGGTATCCCCATGCCGGGCGCGCGATCGCGAAGATCGAAGCGAGGTGTGCCAGATAGTTGCCGACAGTTTGCGGTTGCACACCCAAGCCTTGCGCGAACCGGGTGAGGGCGGCGCTGTCGATCTTCGAGCACACCATCCCGCCCAGCGGTGCTTCCTTGATGGCGCGTAGCACTTGGGCCTTGGTTCGGCCTATTTCCTTGCGCGACTCCTTGATGTACTGGTCGATCACCTCGCTCAGCGTTGGGTCGGCCTGTTTCGCTGCGTCGAGGGCGCCAGGCTGTGCCAGTTCTTTCTCTCGCTTCGTGATCCATGCAGCGGCTGCCTGCCTCCGGTCGAAGGTCTTGGCCTCGTTGTAGACCACCTTCCCGCCTTGCTTCAGGCGGATCTGGGCGGTGTACCCTATACTCTTGTCCTTCCTTTCCCGCTGCGTTATCGTTCCCATGCTTCCTCGGTGCTACACGGAATTTTTCGGTGCTACATCGTAGCACTCGGTGCTAAAAATAGCAGGGGATGGGCCTAAACGGTCACTAACGATACGACGGACGAACTACCGTAGAACTCAGTACTGAAGCCACTTTCCAATGAAATCAACGCCTAGGAGAATATCGGTTGCACCGATGATGGATTGGACGGATCGTCACTGCCGCATGTTTCACCGGCAGCTGAGCCGCCATACCTGGCTGTACACGGAGATGGTGACCACAGGTGCGTTGCTGCATGGCGATGTAGCTCGCCACCTGGACTTCAACGCCACCGAGCAGCCTGTTGCGCTGCAACTCGGGGGCAGCGAGCCCGCCGATCTCGCCGCAGCGGCGAAGCTGGGCGAGCAGTGGGGCTATGTCGAAGTCAATCTCAACTGCGGATGCCCTTCCGAGCGCGTCCAGCGGGGCGCATTCGGCGCGTGCCTGATGGCGGAGCCCGAACTGGTGGCGGATTGCGTGAAGGCGATGCGCGACGCAGTATCGATCCCGGTGACCGTCAAGCATCGTATTGGTATTGACACGATCGAGCACTACGATTTTGTCCGCGACTTCGTCGGTACCGTGGCCGATGCGGGGTGCCAGACCTTTATCGTGCATGCGCGTAATGCGATCCTGAAAGGGTTAAGCCCAAAGGAGAATCGCGAGATCCCGCCACTGCGCTATGAGGTCGCTTACCAGCTCAAGCGGGAGTTCCCGCAACTGGAAATCCTGATTAATGGCGGCATCGTCACGCATGAGGAGATGGACGAGCATCTGGCGCATGTGGACGGCGTCATGATCGGGCGCGAGGCTTACCACCAGCCGTATGTACTGGCAGAGATGGATACCCGTTTCTACGGTGCACGGACGCCCGTGCCTTCGCGACTGGAGGTTGAGCTGGCAATGCAGCGCTACATCGGCGATCTGGTCGAACAGGGCGGCTATATGGGAGCCATTACGCGTCATATGCTGGGCTTGCATCGGGGTATCCACGGTGGCCGTGGCTGGCGGCGGGTCTTGTCGGATGCTCGCCGCATGCATGCAGTGCGTACGCGCGCTGCAGTCGATGCATTGTTTGAGGAGGCGCGCGCGCATCTGGGGCAGCGCAGCGAGCTATCCCACGAAGTGGCATGAGTTTGCGCAGCCCATCCAGGTCAGTGGCCTGGATGCCCCGGATAATGCGGCTTTCGGGTGGCTGGCCCTGCGCAGGTTGGAGCGATCCCTCTAACTTCGAATCCCCTTTTTATGCTCGTGGACTAAGAGGGGCCGCTACGCGCACTTGACCCCCGCAACGGACAGCTTTCCCGCCATGGCAAAGGGATTCCCCTAATTAGTCAAGCGGCCGCAACTTCTTACACTGTGCCTGCCCTCGAATACAGGGTTTTCTTCAACTGATTGTTAAGCCCGCCTTGCGCGGGCTTTTTTTTACCATGGCTGCGACGCGAGTTTGTATGCCGCCCTGCGTACAAGAGCCTGATTTTGTAGATTTGCTTCCGTTTACCCGGATAGTACGAATGGCAAATGACAGATAGATTACCGAGGCCTTCAGGGCAATTGAGATCGCTAATTTAAGAGCCCGCGCAGCGGGCTCTTTTTTTTCTGTCCGCCCTCGCTCTGGAGCGGTCGCGCGCGTCGCGCTATTTGTCACTGGTGCGTGAGATGCCGACGTCAACGATGCCGTAGGCGGTAATGCTTGATTCCCGGCCTTCGTTGCTCTGGCTGGCGCATCCGCCCAGAATTGCCAGCAGCGCGCAGCTTGTCAGTAGTCCCCACAAGGTTTTCTTCATGCCTTCTTCCAATATGGCCGTGGAACCGGCGCTCACTATTGGGTGGCTGGCATCGGGTTTGGTTCCTCTGCAGCCTGTTGCTGTTGCCGGCAGGCGAGGAGTAAGGCGCGTGGAGAGGCCGGCGGGGGAGGGGGGGGGGCGCACAGGCTGGAAGCAGGGCAGGCCTGACACGGTAGGGCGCTCGCTCAACCTACGACAAATCTGTGCAGCAGCAATGCGGCAATGGCAGGGCAGGCCAGGACCAAGCCCCCCAGAGCCGGGAATCGCTGTGACCACATACCGATCAGGGCTGGGATCGCGGCCACTGGGCCAAGGATGTGTATCAGCAAGGACAACAGAGTGTCGGGCTGGCCGCCACTAGCGGCTTGCGGCAATTCGCTGCCACCAGGCTGGCCGAAGAGTCCATATGCGCTGCCGAGCAACAGCACGACCAGGCAAAACGTGGCAACCAGCTTAAGGGTGAGTTTGGCGCTTGAGGTCCGCATCGTCGTTCTTTCCACTTGGATTGAAAGCGCCATCGCCTGGTGGAAGGGCGCATGGGCACATGTCTAAGATGCTGTGAAAATAGCGCAAACTGCACCTAATCCAACTGAGATTTTTCTAAGTCAGAATTAAGTCAAGGCGTGGCGCGTGACTGTGCGTATGGCTGCGGTGGGGTGGAGCGCTGCACGTGCTACGCACTTTGTTCACACTCAACTGTGCTCTAGCATGGAAGTGTCACGACTGCATTGCATCAGCACGAGGAGATCGGCATGGGACAGTGCACCACGGATGTAGATTGCCCTGCTACGGGATGTGCCGCCGCGGGCTTGGTCATCGGCGTGCTCGTGCTTGGCGCCATATTGGCGGTTGGCTGCATCTGCTGTTCTCGACACAAAATTTGCGTAGATCGCGCATAGCGACTGGGGTGCGCCCATACGCGGGAGCGTAGGGATGTGTGTCAGTGATTTTGCTTATCACAGCCGGGCAATGCGCGGGTATGAGACCACCATGCAGACGATTTGGGGTGTCCTGGCAGATCGCTCCGTCAATCCTCGGTGCGCTGCTGCAAGACAAGGACGCGGGATAGTCGGCCCGGGTCATGGAGGCGATGCTCAAGGTGCGTAAGCTAGACATCGCCGTGTTGAGGCGGGCGTACGAGCAGGGCTAAGTCAGCCGTGCCATATCGGCAGGGCGGGTAACGATTGTATGTCGACTGCGCGTGGCATTGCGGTAACGGAATCTGCTGGTCAAGGTGGCTCATAAGCATCTTATTTGTTGCTGCAGGGTTCATTTCAGAAAACGCTTGCCATGGCCGAGGGGCTCCCTTAAGATTCGCCCCCTCGCAACACAACTACCGCGCTGCAAAGCAGGCGGGACAAGGGTTGCGGGGTTGGCAGGGGTGGTTGGCGGCGCGAAAGGCGCAGCGAACGGAAGTAAAAAAACCTGTTGACGAAACGCTGATTGCTCTTCATAATCTCGTTTCTCTGCTGCAGCAAACGCAGCGACGCGGTAAGCAAAGCGAACCGCGGTTAGTTCTTTAACAAACAAACAACCGATAAGTGTGGGCGCTTGATAGCGGATGCGGAAGACTTCGGTCTTTTAGCTTACAAGTTATAAAGTGCTCGCACAGTAAAACATGTTGGTTATGTCCGGGGTGCAAATCGCGGATGTAGCCAGTCAGTTTTCTGAGAGTGAGCGACCGCTCGAAAGAGCGAGGTTTCAGCAGGCAACTGCGCGGAACCACACAGGTATTAAACTGAAGAGTTTGATCCTGGCTCAGATTGAACGCTGGCGGCATGCCTTACACATGCAAGTCGAACGGCAGCACGGGAGCAATCCTGGTGGCGAGTGGCGAACGGGTGAGTAATACATCGGAACGTGCCCTGTCGTGGGGGATAACTAGTCGAAAGATTAGCTAATACCGCATACGACCTGAGGGTGAAAGCGGGGGACCGTAAGGCCTCGCGCGATAGGAGCGGCCGATGTCTGATTAGCTAGTTGGTGGGGTAAAGGCCCACCAAGGCGACGATCAGTAGCTGGTCTGAGAGGACGATCAGCCACACTGGGACTGAGACACGGCCCAGACTCCTACGGGAGGCAGCAGTGGGGAATTTTGGACAATGGGGGCAACCCTGATCCAGCAATGCCGCGTGTGTGAAGAAGGCCTTCGGGTTGTAAAGCACTTTTGTCCGGAAAGAAATCCCTTGCTCTAATACAGCGGGGGGATGACGGTACCGGAAGAATAAGCACCGGCTAACTACGTGCCAGCAGCCGCGGTAATACGTAGGGTGCGAGCGTTAATCGGAATTACTGGGCGTAAAGCGTGCGCAGGCGGTTTTGTAAGACAGGCGTGAAATCCCCGAGCTCAACTTGGGAATGGCGCTTGTGACTGCAAGGCTAGAGTATGTCAGAGGGGGGTAGAATTCCACGTGTAGCAGTGAAATGCGTAGAGATGTGGAGGAATACCGATGGCGAAGGCAGCCCCCTGGGACGTCACTGACGCTCATGCACGAAAGCGTGGGGAGCAAACAGGATTAGATACCCTGGTAGTCCACGCCCTAAACGATGTCAACTAGTTGTTGGGGATTCATTTCTTCAGTAACGTAGCTAACGCGTGAAGTTGACCGCCTGGGGAGTACGGTCGCAAGATTAAAACTCAAAGGAATTGACGGGGACCCGCACAAGCGGTGGATGATGTGGATTAATTCGATGCAACGCGAAAAACCTTACCTACCCTTGACATGCCACTAACGAAGCAGAGATGCATCAGGTGCCCGAAAGGGAAAGTGGACACAGGTGCTGCATGGCTGTCGTCAGCTCGTGTCGTGAGATGTTGGGTTAAGTCCCGCAACGAGCGCAACCCTTGTCTTTAGTTGCTACGCAAGAGCACTCTAGAGAGACTGCCGGTGACAAACCGGAGGAAGGTGGGGATGACGTCAAGTCCTCATGGCCCTTATGGGTAGGGCTTCACACGTCATACAATGGTGCGTACAGAGGGTTGCCAACCCGCGAGGGGGAGCCAATCCCAGAAAACGCATCGTAGTCCGGATCGTAGTCTGCAACTCGACTACGTGAAGCTGGAATCGCTAGTAATCGCGGATCAGCATGCCGCGGTGAATACGTTCCCGGGTCTTGTACACACCGCCCGTCACACCATGGGAGTGGGTTTTGCCAGAAGTAGTTAGCCTAACCGCAAGGAGGGCGATTACCACGGCAGGGTTCATGACTGGGGTGAAGTCGTAACAAGGTAGCCGTATCGGAAGGTGCGGCTGGATCACCTCCTTTCAAGAGCGTGCATCTAAAGTCGAGCGTTCACACTTATCGGTTTGTTTGCTGTTACAGCCAAGGGTCTGTAGCTCAGGTGGTTAGAGCACCGTCTTGATAAGGCGGGGGTCGTAGGTTCAAGTCCTACCAGACCCACCAAGTTACGGATGGTGGTTCGACGCTGAACCTCCGGACAGAAGTACATGGGGGATTAGCTCAGCTGGGAGAGCACCTGCTTTGCAAGCAGGGGGTCGTCGGTTCGATCCCGTCATCCTCCACCATTTACCGCGCACTTCGGTGTGCACCTTGGATTGGTCGTCAAAGGCAAGCGCTTAGGATTGAGCGTTTGCCTTTGGCCTTGGCCAAGACGTTGCGAGACCAAGTTTCGCACGGCTGTTCTTTAACAATATGGGATGTAGTAAAGGTGTCGTGAGCGTTGATGAGACGCTGAAGTAACACACGATACCGGGTTGTGATTGTATCAACCAAAATGTATTTAAGTGATCGAAAGATGACTTGGAATACGGCACAAATGCGAGAACTCATCCTGTAGCGAGCACGGCTTGAACGCAAGTTTGAGACACACTCGTTATAGGGTCAAGCGAACAAGTGCATGTGGTGGATGCCTTGGCGATCACAGGCGATGAAGGACGCGGTAGCCTGCGAAAAGCTTCGGGGAGCTGGCAAACAAGCTTTGATCCGGAGATGTCCGAATGGGGAAACCCGGCCCTGATGGGTCATCCCTGACTGAATACATAGGTCAGGGAAGCGAACGCGGCGAACTGAAACATCTAAGTAGCTGCAGGAACAGAAATCAACCGAGATTCCCAAAGTAGTGGCGAACGAAATGGGAAGAGCCTTGTACTCTTTAGCAGTGTTGTTAGCAGAACGGGATGGAAAGCCCGGCCATAGCAGGTGATAGCCCTGTATGCGAAAACAGCGTTGTGGAACTAGGTGTACGACAAGTAGGGCGGGACACGTGAAATCCTGTCTGAAGATGGGGGGACCATCCTCCAAGGCTAAATACTCGTGATCGACCGATAGTGAACCAGTACCGTGAGGGAAAGGCGAAAAGAACCCCGGGAGGGGAGTGAAATAGATCCTGAAACCGCATGCATACAAACAGTCGGAGCCTGGAAACGGGTGACGGCGTACCTTTTGTATAATGGGTCAGCGACTTACATTCAGTGGCAAGCTTAACCGATTAGGGAAGGCGTAGCGAAAGCGAGTCCGAATAGGGCGTTCAGTCGCTGGGTGTAGACCCGAAACCAGACGATCTATCCATGGCCAGGTTGAAGGTGCGGTAACACGTACTGGAGGACCGAACCCACTAACGTTGAAAAGTTAGGGGATGAGCTGTGGATAGGGGTGAAAGGCTAAACAAGTCTGGAAATAGCTGGTTCTCTCCGAAAACTATTTAGGTAGTGCCTCGTGTCTCACCTTCGGGGGTAGAGCACTGTCATGGTTGGGGGGTCTATTGCTGATTACCCCGCCATAGCAAACTCCGAATACCGAAGAGTGCAATCACGGGAGACAGACATCGGGTGCTAACGTCCGGTGTCAAGAGGGAAACAACCCAGACCGCCAGCTAAGGTCCCTAAGATTGGCTAAGTGGGAAACGAAGTGGGAAGGCTAAAACAGTCAGGAGGTTGGCTTAGAAGCAGCCACCCTTTAAAGAAAGCGTAATAGCTCACTGATCGAGTCGTCCTGCGCGGAAGATGTAACGGGGCTAAGCCAGTCACCGAAGCTGCGGATGCACGTAAGTGCATGGTAGGAGAGCGTTCTGTAAGCCTGTGAAGGTGTCTTGTAAAGGATGCTGGAGGTATCAGAAGTGCGAATGCTGACATGAGTAGCGATAAAGGGGGTGAAAAGCCCCCTCGCCGTAAGCCCAAGGTTTCCTACGCAACGTTCATCGGCGTAGGGTGAGTCGGCCCCTAAGGCGAGGCAGAGATGCGTAGCTGATGGGAAGCAGGTTAATATTCCTGCACCGTCGTATGATGCGATGGGGGGACGGATCGCGGAAGGTTGTCCGGGTGTTGGAAGTCCCGGTCCCTGTATTGGAGAAGGCGCTTAGGCAAATCCGGGCGCGGAATTCAAGGATATGGGGCGAGCGGCCTAGTGCTGCGAAGCAATTGGAAGTGGTTCCAAGAAAAGCCTCTAAGCTTCAGTCATACGAGACCGTACCGCAAACCGACACAGGTGGGCGAGATGAGTATTCTAAGGCGCTTGAGAGAACTCGGGAGAAGGAACTCGGCAAATTGGTACCGTAACTTCGGGATAAGGTACGCCCTTGTAGCTTGACTGGCCTGCGCCAGGAGGGTGAAGGGGTTGCAATAAAATGGTGGCTGCGACTGTTTAATAAAAACACAGCACTCTGCAAACACGAAAGTGGACGTATAGGGTGTGACGCCTGCCCGGTGCCGGAAGATTAAATGATGGGGTGCAAGCTCTTGATTGAAGTCCCGGTAAACGGCGGCCGTAACTATAACGGTCCTAAGGTAGCGAAATTCCTTGTCGGGTAAGTTCCGACCTGCACGAATGGCGTAACGATGGCCACACTGTCTCCTCCCGAGACTCAGCGAAGTTGAAGTGTTTGTGATGATGCAATCTCCCCGCGGCTAGACGGAAAGACCCCATGAACCTTTACTGTAGCTTTGCATTGGACTTTGAACCGATCTGTGTAGGATAGGTGGGAGGCTTTGAAGCGTGGACGCTAGTCTGCGTGGAGCCGACCTTGAAATACCACCCTGGTTTGTTTGAGGTTCTAACCTTGGCCCGTGAATCCGGGTCGGGGACAGTGCATGGTAGGCAGTTTGACTGGGGCGGTCTCCTCCCAAAGTGTAACGGAGGAGTTCGAAGGTACGCTTGGTACGGTCGGACATCGTACCTAAAGTGCAATGGCAAAAGCGTGCTTAACTGCGAGACCGACAAGTCGAGCAGGTGCGAAAGCAGGACATAGTGATCCGGTGGTTCTGAATGGAAGGGCCATCGCTCAACGGATAAAAGGTACTCTGGGGATAACAGGCTGATACCGCCCAAGAGTTCATATCGACGGCGGTGTTTGGCACCTCGATGTCGGCTCATCTCATCCTGGGGCTGTAGCCGGTCCCAAGGGTATGGCTGTTCGCCATTTAAAGAGGTACGTGAGCTGGGTTTAAAACGTCGTGAGACAGTTTGGTCCCTATCTGCCGTGGGCGTTGGAATCTTGACGGGGGCTGCTCCTAGTACGAGAGGACCGGAGTGGACGTACCGCTGGTGTACCTGTTGTCTCGCCAGAGGCATCGCAGGGTAGCTATGTACGGAAGAGATAACCGCTGAAAGCATCTAAGCGGGAAACTCGCCTGAAGATGAGGATTCCCTGGAGCCTTGAGCTCCTTGAAGGGTCGTTCGAGACCAGGACGTTGATAGGCTGGGTGTGGAAGCGCAGTAATGCGTTAAGCTAACCAGTACTAATTGCCCGTAAGGCTTGATCCTATAACCAGTGTGTTTCTGCTGGTTGAGTATCGCGTGCCGCTGCAGCAGCAACAAGCAGCTTGGCCGATACGCACAACCTCTACTACATCCCTATTCGCTGCGTTGACTCAACCTCAACGCGGCCACCGTTTATGCCTGGTGACCATAGCGAGTTGGAACCACCCCTTCCCATCCCGAACAGGACCGTGAAACGACTCCACGCCGATGATAGTGCGGATACCCGTGTGAAAGTAGGTAATCGCCAGGCTCTCCCTTGAAACCCCCCAGTACGAAAGTACTGGGGGGTTTTGCTTTTAGGGATGCGTATTACGCCGCTCCTTCGGAGTTTTGCGCCGAAACAAGCACAGCGCCCTGATCCGCTCGTGGCGAGAAGGCCAATCAAAGCCTGCTTCGAGCGAACTTTCTTGTCCGCGATCGCCAGCGCAAGGCACAGGTTCAGTCATCGCAAGTTAGCGCGATGACGGCAGAAGAACCTGTATCCCTCGCTTCACTGCCGTGAAGCCGATCGTAACCAAAGCCCCGGCCAGCAGGCCGATCAGCGCATTGATCAGCATCGGTGCCGCTATTCCCAGTCCACTGCCGAGCAACGGTACCTCACCAAGCATTTGCATTGTTACCTCCGTCAGGTGAGGCATGCCAGGGAATCCGTGTGCCAGTATCCCGCCGCCAACCAGGAACATTGCCACGGTACCCACAACGGAAAGTACGCGCATTAGCCAAGGCGCCAGCCGAAGAATCCCGCGGCCCACGGCTTGCGCGAGGGTGGAGGCTTTCTGACTAAGATACAGGCCGGCATCGTCGAGCTTGACGATGCCGGCCACTAGCCCGTAGACACCCACTGTCATGACGAGGGCGATGGCGGACAGCACGGCCACCTGCGTACCAAACGGCGCGCCGGAGACGGTCCCCAGTGAGATCACGATGATTTCGGCGGACAGGATGAAATCAGTGCGCACCGCGCCGCGGATCTTCGCCTTCTCGTCAATTGCTGATTCCGTCGGAGGATCTTGTGCCTGATGCCTGCCAGGAGAATCTACTTCGCCCCGCGACTCTCCGTGCATGAAGCGGTGCGCGATCTTTTCAAATCCTTCGTAGCAAAGGAAAGCGCCGCCCACCATCAGCAGTGGCACGATCGCCCAGGGGGTCGCAGCACTGATTGCGAGCGCGGCCGGTACTAGAATCGCCTTGTTGCGCAAGGAACCCAACGCAACCGCCCACACAACCGGCAACTCGCGATCGGCTTTCACGCCGCTGACCTGTTGCGCATTGAGAGCAAGATCGTCACCCAGGACGCCAGCGGTCTTCCTGGCAGCCACCTTGCTCATGGTTGCCACATCGTCAAGAATCGAGGTGATGTCGTCGATCAGCAGAAGCAGGCTGGTGCCGGCCATATTTCAAGCTCCCATGTCGGTGCTGAGTAAGAGAGACCCTTCAGGTGATCAAGGCCGCATGGCAAGATATTGCCATATGGAAAGACGGCGATTGATCCCATACCCACTCTATTTGCGGACGATCTTGGCGGTTCGCCTTCCGGTTGGCTGTTAGCTTGCAGGCAAAATCCAGCGAGAACCGTCCGCTTCCTTGGCCGCAGGGGAAATATCCACAAATCAACGCTTATCGCGTCATTCCTGTGAGCGCAGATGAACGTAACCGCGCAATTCAGCACACTGTATTGAGAGTCGTTCTCGGCGAACAGGCGGGCTCGGCCCTATTGCGACGCTCGAGCAGGATCGGCAATGTCCGATGGAGGTACCAGGAATCGCGCGCCGGGGCAGTGCCGGCGCCCTGTCATGTCATCAACCGGGGTTCGTCATTGCGCTCTGCTGGCTGGCGTAGTTGAACGGCAGCAGGTCGCTGATGTCGGCGTCCGCCGCACGCTGCGGCAGCTCGGTGAGAACGTGAAGCAGATACGCATACGGCTCGACGTTGCAGGCGCGGCACGTGAGCATCAGGCTGTAGATCGTCGCGCTCGCCTTCGCACCGGCAACCGTGTCTGCAAAGAGCCATGCCTTTCGCGCGGTTGCAAAGGGTCTCACGTCGCGCTCTATCACGTTGTTATCGAGGGGTGCACGCCCATCGATAACATAGCGGCTGAGGTATTCCCACTGATTGCGCGTGTAGCTGATCGCCTTGCCCAGCAGACTTTCAGGCAGAACCTGCGGTGCCAGTTCGTCCAGCCATTTCCTGAGCGCCTCCAGTAGCGGTACGCTGTGTTCCTGCCGCAGTCGGTAGGTGTAGCCGGCCCGTGTCTCGCCCTCTGGCAGTTCTCTGCGAGCAAGTGTCTCGACCTGATACAGCGCCTTGAAGTACTCGAGCGCCTGCTGTGCGCGACCGCCGGGCTTCTTCTGGCCCTTGTGCGCGTCGACGAACAGTCGTCTCGAATGTGCAAGACACCCGAAGTGCGTGACGGCTTTGAGCGTGCGCCAGGCGCTGTAGCCGTCGGTCATCAGCATGCCTTCGTAGCCGGCGAGAAACGCCTGCGGATATTGCTGACCACGCCCCGGCTGGTAGTCGAACAGCACCACAGGCTGTTCGCAGTCCTGTGCGCTTCTGTAGAGCCACATGTAACTCTTGCTCTGCGCGGTCTTGCCTTCTTCCTTGAGCACTTGCACCGTCGTCTCGTCGCCGTGGATCAGCGGCTGCGACAGCAGCGTCTGGCGCATCGCCTCGTACAACCGGCTGTAGTGCAGTTCGGCAGGCCTGATGATCCAGTTCGCCAGCGTGCCGCGGCCCGCCGGAATGCCCGCACGGGCCAGCGCGTCTTCCATCCGGTATAGCGGCGTGCCATCCACGTACTTGCCGGTCGTCACCGTCGCGATCATCGCCGGACTCGCGTTGCTACCTGGCAGCGGTTGTACTGGCATCGGCGCGACCACGATCGGCGTGCGCTCCGCGTTGCGCTCGCAATGGCGGCACGCGTATTTGAACCGTACGTGCTGCAACACCGAGGCCTTTACCTCGATGTGCAACTGCTCGCTCGTCTCCTCGCCCATGCGATGCAGCGGGCTCTGGCAGCATGGACAGATTTTCTGTTCCTCGGGCAGGTCGTACTCGATGCGCTGGCGCGGCAACGACGCCGGCAGCGGCTTGCGTCCCCGCTTGCGGTGTGCAGACTCATCGACTTCCGGAAGTCCCGTATCGGGCAGCGTGAACGCGTCATCGGGATCGTCGCCAGCAGGTTCTGTCGCGGCGATCTGCTCGGCTTCGTCAAACACCCGATCCTTGAGCTTCTCGCTGCTCGGCGCGTAGCGTTTGAGCTGCGCGAGGCGGAACTGCTCTTCGAGCTGCTCGATACGCTGCGAGAGTTGCTGGGCTAGCGACTCGAGATCCAGATTCTTCTTCTCGAGTTCTCGGATATAGGCCTGGACGTCAGGCGGCAGATCAGGGATGAGGTCATGTGCAGGCATGCCATTCACGATAGTGCAATCGCATCGCCAACAGGTTTACGTCGAATCCATATCAATGGTATCGGCCAATCCCCTGGCGAGCAGCCGCCTCGCGAAGCCTATGGCCAGAGCCCGCACCCTGGCCTCCCTCACGCTGACTCAGCTCGCGTGCCGGTAGCGCCGCGAAGGGTGTCGGCGAACGGCTTCGATGTCGATACCTTCAAGCAGCCAGTGCAGTTGCTCGGTGGTGAGTTCCATCACCGCCTGCTGGCGGCGTGGCCAGGCGAAGTGGTCTGCTTCCAAACGCTTCATCAGGAGCCAGAATCCGGAGCGGTCATAGAGCAGAAGCTTGACCCGATTGCGGCCGCGGTTATGGAACGCGAAGACGGCCCGGGCGAACGGATCGAGTTGCATCGACTGCTCGACCAACGTCACCAGACTGTTCAGGCCGGCCCGGAAGTCGATAGGCTCGCGGTGCAGATAGACCCGCAGGTCAGCGTCGAGGCGGAACATCAGGTGTCCCCCAGCGCCGCGATCATCGCCTTCACGAGCGTCCCATCTTTCGGTGTGCATTCGAGCTCGATGGTTACGCCGTTTGGCAGCCGTGCCGACAGGCGTGCCAATTGTGGCGAAGATGAAGATTGCGGCACGGGAACAGATGTCGATTCCGGCGATGCCGGCCGTGACCGCTGGGCTTGAGGAGGTACGCCGCGAACCTCTACTACCGGAACGAAGGCCGATGGCGCGCCTTCGACGGCGCTATCCATGTCAATACCACCTTGTCTTTCTGCTTTGTACTGCTTGACCCAGCGCCACAATTGGTTCGTGTTCACCCGGGCTCGGATCGCCATGCTGGCAACCGATACGCCGGGTTCAAGGCAAGCCTCGATCAATCTTCGCTTGCCCTGCCTGTCGTAGCTGCGTTTCCCGTTGGCGCCGACATTGGTCACTCGCAGCGGCAGGAAGTCAAAATCGCTATCGTCCATGAATTGTGCCCACGAAAAAAATCGTGGGCACAATCCTGCGCCTTTCGGGGCGTCAACGCTACGTGCGGAGAAAATCGCGCTTACAGATGAACAAGCCAATGGAAAGTACTGCCGGCTATGGCAGCAATGCGGTTGCATTGGCAGTGCAGTACGAAAACCTCCTCTTCGAGGACGTGCATCGAGATGTACTGCACATATTTCCGCGTAGGCACAGCAACATACTGGATATCGGCGCTGGGTCGGGCCGTGACGCGGCTGCGCTCGCGCGGCTTGGACATCGCGTCGTGGCAGTGGAGCCAACTCGCGAATTGCGTCAGGAAGGGCAGCGCATCCATTCGAATTTACCCATCGAATGGCTGGATGACGTGCCATCCCTAGTGGGTATGCGATCCAGGCAAGAGCAGTTCGATCTGATTCTGCTTGCCGCCGTATGGATGCATCTGGACGCGGACGAGCGGCCCGTCGCGATGAAAACAGTAGCGAAGCTGCTCGCCGCGGGCGGGCGATTCATCATGTCACTCCGGCATGGCCAAGTTCCCATTGGCCGGCGGATGTTCGATGTTTCCGCCGAGGAAACCCTGGAACTCGGCCGAGAGTTTGGCCTGGTGGATTACTACCTCGGTCAGCGTAAGGATACGCAGGGCCGGGACGCGGTCACCTGGAGTGTCATGGCCATGCAGTTGCGTTCCGGCGTCGCGTAGTCAAAGCCTGCGGCTTTCGATCGTCTCTCCGCGCGCATGAACCCACTTGTGTAACGGGGGCTGCAGGCCATCCGTGCCCGCCACGCTCAGGCTTTTTGGAGAGTATCGGAGCCAATTGGCGATGGCTCCTGCCCGGTGTGGATGCAGTCGCCCTATGCGCGCTGGTTTGCCGTCATGCTAGGATTTTGCCGGGCTCTGGGAGATAGCCATGGTTCAAAAACTGTTCCACGAACTGCCCGTGGATGAACGCGGCGACTTTGAATCCGCCTGCGCGCGGCATGGATTTGTTCGAGAAGACTTCGAGGTGGGCGAGGAAGAGGGCATTTCGCAAGGCAGCGGGTCGAGTCATATCCCCCGAAAAATCACTGTCGCCCGAGTTGGCGGAGACGTCCAAGTCTATCCCGCCGCTACCGGCATTTCGTGGACAGTCGCATTTGAGCGAGATCTGGAGCGCGGCGAATTTGGAATTCCTCTTGCGGACTAGCTAAGGGATTGGGGGAGGTCGCTGCGTGGAAGAAACGGGGGAGGGGTGTGCTGAAGCAGGCTAGATCGAGGTGGTGGTGCCGACACCGGCGGTTAGCAAGTATTCCCACCGTGGGAAGATGGGGGGAATGGACCCTGGCTTTGGGATGCACAAATGAAAACAGCGCCTTGGTTAAGGCGCTGTTTTGCAAGACAAATTCTTGGGGTGGCTGATGGGACTCGAACCCACGACGACAGGAATCACAATCCTGGACTCTACCAACTGAGCTACAGCCACCGTAGAGGTTGTTCAGCTGGCTGCTGAGCAACGAAGAACAAGATCATACAATACCAAAAGGCGGATGGCTAGTACTGTGCACAAATTTTTCTCTGTGCTGGCTTATGCGATGTCAGCCGGTTAGGTCGGTTACTGCGACGTGCGCAAGTGAGTGCTGCCGTAGCCCAACTATGAAAGCTTGGCCGACTCCTCCAACTCAAGCATGCGGCAGATGGCTGCCATGCTGCCCACCATGGTGCGTCGTTGCGCACCCTGGTAGATACGCACGCCTTTGGACTGGCGGAATGGTACGGGCTTGACGGGGCGGCGGGCGGAGAGGCGGTTGGCTTGCAGCATGGCTACACCTGGTGACTTGCAACAACAGTTAGCGGTGCCCGACTAGCGGGCGGCGTTGGCACAATCGGGCGTCGGCGTGATACGGGCTTGCCCGCCTCAGCCGCACTCGTCAGAAGCCGCTGGGTCGGATCAAGCCGACGGCGATACCTTCCAGAGAGAATTCTTCGCGGCCGGGGCGCACGATAATGCTGGGGAAATCGGGATTTTCCGCAATGAGTTCGATCGAGTCGCCGCGGCGGTTGAGGCGTTTGACGGTGACGTCGTCTCCCAGTCGCGCAACGACGATCTTGCCGTTCGGGGCCTCGCTGGCACGCTTGACCGCAAGCAGATCGCCATCGAGGATGCCGGCGTCCCGCATGCTCAGGCCACGTACCCGGAGCAGGTAATCAGGTTGCACGTCAAATACCGAAGCGTCGACCTGGTATTGGCGGTCGATGTGTTCTGCGGCAAGGATCGGGCTACCGGCCGCGACGCGCCCGACCAGGGGCAGTGTCAGCTGCATCACGCCGGCCATTGGCAGCGAGAATTGGTCTGGTAGCTCTGAGTCGCTGCGCGAAACCTTGAGCCGGATGCCGCGCGAGGCGCCTGGGGTGAGTTCGATTACGCCCTTGCGGGCC
This sequence comes from Cupriavidus sp. F041, assembly GCF_057814235.1. Lineage (NCBI taxonomy): Bacteria > Pseudomonadati > Pseudomonadota > Betaproteobacteria > Burkholderiales > Burkholderiaceae > Cupriavidus > Cupriavidus sp. F041. The sequence goes on along the minus strand of NZ_JBVASY010000002.1, from coordinate 2,399,863 downwards.
AGGGCCCTCAAGTGTTCCTCGGCAGCATTGGGCGATGAGAAGCCGAACTTGGCGGCGATCTCGGCGCGTGTGGGCGGAAAGCCCGTGTGCTGGAGGCTGCTGCGGATCAGGTCGAAAATCTGCTGCTGTCGCGGTGTCAGGGTCGCCATGGTCGCCGTGTTGGAAAGCACTGTATGTTTAAACAGTATGCTGTGATTTTATACAGTATCGAGTGAAGTGCAAGCGGAATTTTGGGAGTCTGCGCATCGACAGGTGCGTTGGGCGCGGCTCACCGTGCCGTGTGGCGCGAGCCTGGGCGTTACAATTCGCGGCACTTGCAGCCTCATTCTTCGCTCGCTGCTTAACCTTTCCGGCTTTCGATCGCTATCTCGCCATGTCTCTCCTGCCTCGCGTCGTCGTGCTTGCTACCGGTGGCACCATTGCCGGTTCTTCGTCCAATGCTGCCAGCAGCGCGAAGTACCAGGCGGCCACGGTGCCTGTGACGGCGCTGCTTGATGCGGTGCCGGCGCTCGGCGCCGTGGCCCGCGTCGAGGCGGAGCAGGTGGCGCAGGTGGATAGCAAGGACATGTCGTTCGCCCTCTGGGCCCGGTTGGTTGAACGCGTTGCGTTCTGGTCCGCGCAGGCCGATGTGGCGGGCATTGTGATTACCCATGGCACCGATACGCTGGAGGAGACGGCAACGCTGCTGCATCTGGCATGTGTGGGCACGGTGCCGGTGGTGCTGACGGCGGCGATGCGACCTTCCACCTCTCTGTCGGCTGACGGTCCCTTGAATCTGCTGGACGCGGTACGGGTAGCCGCGAGCGCAGGGGCGGCGGGCAAGGGCGTGCTACTGGTGATTAATCAGGAAATCCATGCCGGGCGAGATGTGGTGAAGGGACATACGTCAGCGGTCAACGCCTTTGTGTCGCCGCTGGCCGGCCCGATCGGTTTTGTGCAGGACGACCTCGTGCGATTTGTCCGTGCGCCCCGACTGTTGCCGGACCGGGCCTGGGCCGTGCCATCCAAGTGGCCGCAGGTGGAGATCCTTGCCAGTTACGCGGAGCCCGGCCGGTTGGTGGTGGATGCGCTCACGCAGGCAGGTGTGGCGGGGCTGGTCGTGGCGGCCGCAGGCAACGGGTCGGTTCACCAGTCGCTGGTCGATGCGCTGGTGGAAGCGGCCGGGGCGGGCGTGGCCGTGGTGCGTAGTTCGCGCACCGGGGCAGGGCATGTGGCAATACCGGCACCTCCACGGCCGGCTTCGGGTGCCTTCGTCTCCGCGGGCGATCTCAATCCATATAAGGCGCGCGTGCTCCTGATGCTGGCCCTGGCGGCAACGCCCGGACTGGCTGCGGATCCCGCTGCGTTGCAGGCGCTGTTCGCTGAAAACTAAGGCGGCTTGCTGCAGAAGGCAAAAGCACGCTATACTTTAAGGCTATCCAACCTTGCTGCACCGGACATGGCGCCCGGGCGGCTTATCCAAAAGGAGCGTCAATGCGTCATTACGAAATCGTATTTATCGTCCATCCGGACCAGAGCGAACAAGTTCCGGCCATGATCGAGCGTTACAAGACGCTGGTCACGTCGCAGGAAGGCCAGATCCACCGCGTGGAAGACTGGGGCCGCCGTCAGATGGCCTACATGATTCAGAAGCTGGCCAAGGCTCACTACGTTTGCCTGAACATCGAATGCGGCAAGGAAACCCTGGCTGAACTCGAACACGCGTTCAAGTTCAACGACGCGGTGCTGCGCCACCTCATCGTTCAGACCAAGAAGGCCGAAACCGCACCGTCCCCGATGATGAAGGAAGTGCAGCGCGAAGAAGCCCGCAAGGCCGCGCAACAGACCAGCGAAGTCCAGGCCGCCTAAGTGCGGACTGTTGTGGTTGCCGTGGGCGTTGAACGCCGCGGCGGCAAGTGCGGGCATCGGTGCGGGAGAGTGCGTTGAACCAGTTAAGGCTCTGCGCAACGCTCGCGGAACGCGATGCCTTGCGTTACACCCCGGCCGGGGTCCCCGTTGTCAACTGCATCTTGCAGTACGCGGGCGAGACGGTCGAGGCGCAAACGCCCAGGCAGGTGGAATTCGCCATCGCCGCCATGGGAATCGGTCAGATCGGCCAGCGGCTTGAGCGGACTCCGCTCGGCGCGGTGCTCGACTGCGAAGGATTCCTGGCCCGCAAGCACCGCAACAGCAAGGCTCTCGTCTTTCACATCACTGGATGTAAAGCATTCGAAAAGGATTGAATCATGGCATTCGTCAAACGTGACAACAAGAACAAGAAGCGCTTCCAGCAGCAAAACCCGCTGTTCAAGCGCAAGCGCTTCTGCCGCTTCACCGTGGCTGGCGTGGAACAGATCGACTACAAGGATCTGGACACCCTGAAGGATTTCATCGGCGACAACGGCAAGATTACCCCGGCCCGCCTGACCGGCACCAAGGCGCACTATCAGCGTCAGCTCGATACGGCTATCAAGCGCGCGCGTTTCCTCGCGCTGATGCCTTACACCGACCTGCACAAGAACTGATCGGCCCTAGGTCCGTTAAGGAGAAAACACGATGCAAATTATTCTGCTTGAGAAAGTCATCAATCTGGGCAACCTGGGTGACATCGTTCGCGTGAAGGACGGCTACGCCCGTAACTTCCTGATCCCGAACAAGAAGGCCCGCCGTGCTACCCAGACCGCTATCAGCGAGTTCGAAGTCAAGCGCGCTGAACTGGAAAAGGCAGCTGCCGAGAAGCTGGCCGCGGCGCAAGCCGAAGGCGAAAAGCTGAATGGCCTGACCGTGCAAATCACCCAGAAGTCGGGTGTGGACGGCCGCCTGTTCGGTTCCGTTACCAACGCCGACATCGCCGAAGCACTGGCTGGTCAAGGCTTCAAGGTTGAGAAGGCGCAAGTGCGCCTGCCGAATGGCCCGCTGAAGATCGTCGGCGACCATCCGGTCAGCGTTTCGCTGCACACCGACGTGCTGGTCGACGTGACGGTTTCCGTCCTGGGCGAACACGTCTAAGCATTGATCTTGCCACCGGTCCCGCTTGCCTGTTTGGCTGGCAGGGATCGGTTGCCGGTATCGAGCTTGACCAAACAAAAAGGCAGGAGCGTTTTGCTCCTGCCTTTTTGTTTGGCCGCTGCCCTCGTTTGCATCATTGCCACCGGGCTGGTTGCCCCGCCGTCACTTGACCCGACACGGTAACAACCGACTGCGAATTCTCCCCCGGCTGTCTGGCGGCGACCGTTATAATCCCTTCCCATGAACGCGCCCGTCGCAGACCCCCAACTAGATAATCTCAAGGTTCCACCGCACTCCATCGAGGCCGAGCAATCGGTGCTGGGTGGCTTGCTGCTGGACAATGCCGCCTGGGACCGAATCGCCGATTTCCTGTCCGAAGCGGACTTCTACCGCTTCGATCACCGGATGATCTTCCAGAGCATCTCCCGGTTGATCGCCGCCACCAAGCCCGCCGACGTCATCACTGTCTACGAGACGCTGCAGGTTGCTGGCAAGGCGGAGGAGGTGGGCGGCCTGGCCTATCTGAATTCGCTGGCACAGAATACGCCTAGCGCTGCCAATATCCGCCGCTATGCGGAGATCGTGCGCGAGCGTTCGGTGCTGCGCAAGCTGGTCACCGCGGCCGACGATATCGCCAGTGCGGCCTTCGCCCCCAAGGGGCGCGAAGTGCGGGAGCTGCTCGACGAAGCCGAATCGAAGGTGTTCGCCATTGCCGAGGAGGGTTCGCGCGGACAGAAGGGCTTCCAGGAGATCCAGCCGCTGCTGACGCAGGTGGTGGAGCGCATCGACGAGTTGTACCACCGTGACTCGAGTACCGATGTGACGGGCGTGCCGACGGGATTTATCGATCTGGACCGCATGACCAGCGGCATGCAGGCGGGCGACCTGATCATCGTTGCAGGGCGCCCCTCGATGGGTAAGACTGCCTTCTCGCTGAATATCGGCGAGCACGTGGCGGTGGAGCAGGGCCTGCCGGTGGCGGTGTTCTCGATGGAAATGGCCGGCACACAGCTGGCCATGCGTATGCTCGGCTCGGTCGGCCGCCTGGACCAGCACCGCCTGCGTACCGGCCGCCTGCTCGACGAGGACTGGCCACGGCTCACGCATGCCATCCAGCGCATGAACGATGCCCAGCTGTTCATCGACGAAACTCCGGCCCTTAGCTCGATGGAACTGCGGGCCCGCTCGCGGCGGCTGGCGCGCCAGTGCGGCCAGCTTGGCCTGATCATCATCGACTATTTGCAGCTGATGTCGGGCTCGGGCGGTGGTGAAAACCGCGCGACCGAAATCTCGGAAATCTCGCGTTCGCTCAAGGGGCTGGCCAAGGAACTCAACTGTCCGGTGATCGCGCTCTCGCAGTTGAACCGAAGCCTTGAGCAGCGGCCCAACAAGCGCCCGGTGATGTCCGACTTGCGTGAATCCGGCGCTATCGAACAGGATGCCGACGTGATCCTGTTTATTTACCGTGATGAGGTTTACAACCCGGATTCGCAGGACAAGGGCACGGCCGAAATTATTATTGGTAAACAGCGTAACGGCCCCATCGGGACCGTGCGTCTGACCTTCCTGGGTCAATTCACGAAGTTTGACAACTTCAGCGGCGGCCCCGCTTTCTTCGACAACGATACCTGAAGCCCATCCTGGCGCGGCTTGCCGGGCATCGTGGCTCGGCGACGACGGTGGAATGTCCATGCCGTTTGTCAAAGTCCTCCGGCTTCGCTCCACAACCCTGTAAAATATTGCGTTTTGATGACAGCCGCCCCAGGGCGGCTGTCATGCAATGCGTACCTGCCTCATTCAGCAATAACCCGCGGCGCCCCCGCGCTTCGACAAGGAACATTCCATGTTCGGCCGATTCATGCCCACCGAGGGCAAGTTCTTCGAATACTTCAACCAGCATGCCGATTGCGCGGTGACCGCCGCCCGCGAGCTGGAGGTGCTGGTCAACGACCTGCCCAATGCCGAGGCGCATGCGCGCCGCGTGCAGGCCACTGAAAAGAAGGCCGACCGCATTACGCACGACACGATCGACCTGCTGCACAAGACCTTCATCACGCCGCTGGACCGCGACGAGATTCACAAGCTCATCACCACCATGGACGATATCCTCGACCTGATGGAAGACGTGGCGGAAACCATCTCGCTGTACGACGTGACCAGCCTGACGGACGAGGCGCGCAAGCTCGCCGCCATCTGCGTGCAGTGCTGCGACCAGGTCAAGATCGCGGTCGGCCTGCTTGAAGACATGAGCAATGCCAGCGCCATCCTGAAGACGGCGCAGCAGATCGACCAGCTCGAGTCCGAGGCCGATCGCGTGATGCGCGCGGCGATGTCCAAGCTGTTCCGCGACGAGACGGACGTCAAGCGCCTGATCAAGCTGAAGGCCATCTACGAGCAACTGGAAACCATCACCGACAAGTGCGAGGACGTTGCCAACATCATCGAAGGCATCGTCCTGGAAAACGCCTGAGGCACACATCGGAATGCAGACCATACAAATGAGCTTGTGGGTGATCGCCCTGCTGGTGGCGCTCGCCTTGCTGTTCGATTTCATGAACGGCTTCCACGATGCCGCCAACTCGATTGCCACGGTGGTGTCGACGGGCGTGCTCAAGCCGCACCATGCGGTGGCCATGGCCGCCATGTGCAACGTGGTGGCTATCTTTATCTTCCACCTCAAGGTGGCGGCCACGGTGGGAACCGGCACGATCGACGTCAATATCGTCGATCACTATGTCATCTTCGGCGCCCTGATGGGTGCCATTGCCTGGAACCTGATCACCTGGTACTACGGCATTCCCTCATCGTCCTCGCACGCGCTGATCGGCGGCTTGGTTGGCGCCGCGGTGGCCAAGAGCGGCACAGGTGCGCTGGTTGGTGGTGGCTTGCTCAAGACCGTGGCCTTTATCGTGATCTCACCGCTGCTGGGTTTCCTGCTCGGTTCGCTGATGATGGTGATCGTGGCCTGGACGTTCTTTCGCACGCCGCCGTCGCGGGTGGACCGCTGGTTCCGCAGGCTGCAGCTGATCTCGGCCTCGCTCTACAGCCTGGGCCACGGAGGCAATGACGCGCAAAAGACCATCGGCATCATCTGGATGTTGCTGATCGCCAGCGGCCACGTGGCGCAGGGCGGCGCGGAGCCGCCGGTCTGGGTCATCGTTTCCTGCTACGTGGCGATCGGCATGGGTACCATGTTCGGTGGCTGGCGCATCGTGCGTACCATGGGCCAGAAGATTACCAAGCTCAAGCCGGTAGGCGGCTTCTGCGCGGAGACCGGTGGTGCGATCACGTTGTTCATCGCTTCGGCGCTGGGCGTGCCGGTGTCGACCACGCACACCATCACGGGCGCCATCGTCGGCGTGGGTTCGGTGCAGAAGATGTCGGCGGTGCGCTGGGGCGTGGCGGGCAACATCGTCTGGGCCTGGGTGCTGACCATTCCGGCTTCTGCCTTCATGGCAGCCATCGCGTGGTGGATTGGCCGGCACGTGCTCTGAACGGTCGGACACCGCTTCGACAAGAATGCAATAAGCCAGGCGCGATGCCTGGCTTTTTTGTTTGTCGCGGTGCGGAAGAGCGTATGCCGTCAGCGATTGGCGAATGCGGCGATGGGGTCGTCGTCCACCGGCGCCGGCGGCGCAACCGATGGCTGAGGCGCCGGTGAGGCAGCCGGCGGAGGCGTAAACCCTGTCGCGACCCGTCGGGCACCGTTGTAGCGGGAGGCCCAATAGGATTTGCTCATGTCCTCAAGGCGCACCGTGCCGCCGGTGGAGGGTGCATGGACAAAGCGGTTCTGCCCGACATAGATGCCGACATGCGAATTGGCGCGGCCCGTGGTACTGAAGAAAACCAGGTCGCCCGATGCCACCTGGCTGCGCTCCAGCGCGACTCCGCGGTCGCCCATGGCTTCGGTGGTGCGCGGCAGGTTGACGTTGGCGGCGCGCAGCACTACATAGCGCACCAGGCCGCTGCAGTCGAAGCCGGAGTCAGGCGTATTGCCGCCGTAGCGATAGGGCGTGCCAACCAGGGACATGGCCTGGATGGAAACTTCTTCGAGCCCGGCGCTGGGGTCGACCATGGGCGGGGCCGATGGCCGAGACTGGGCGCCGGGGCGCGTCGGCGGAGCGGAGGCGCAGGCGGCAAGCAGCAGCGCAGCGGTGCAAAGCACTGGCAGGCGGGCGCTGTCGAAGACGTCGGCCAGCAAAGGCGCGAGTCTTCCGGTATGGGCAATCTGGCGCGGTGGCATCCTTCTCGGTCCGGTCCCGGGTCGGGTGCCGCGCCAGTGGCGGGCAGCCAGCGAAGCTGCCGCCCGTGGGTCTACCAGCGCAACTGTGCGTTGTATGTGCCCGTACTGACGGTTATCGACTTGGCCTGACCCTTATAAGTCGCTTCGATATTGTAGCTGCCTTGCGGGGCCTTTATCAGGCACTTCGGGCCGGACGCCGTGAAGCTGGCCACTTCGTGGCCTTCGCGCGTCATGCGTACGGCCACATCGGCGACGTATTCGCCGCGCTCGCCCTGGGTGAACAGGACGCCCATATTGAAGTTCTTTTGTTGCGCGGCCAGCTGTTGCTGTTCGTCCGCGGCGATGCCGCCGCAAACATAGCTGACCGGGCCCATGGTGCGGATCACCATGTCGTCGGCAGCCCGCGCGGGAGCCGCGAGCCATGAAAATGCGGCAATCGCGATGCCGCCGGCGAGTGCCAGACGCAATGGTCGCAATGGTCGCGATTGCAATGGTCGTGATGGCTGTAGCGGCATGTACTTGCGGGCGCAAGCCGGATGGTGGTGCAGGTGGTTGTCCATCAATGTCTCCATCGATTCAACAAGCCGGAGGGGGCAAAAAAAAGCGCCCGCCAGTCGCCGGCACGCGAGGTGCCGATATGGCGGGCGCTCCGGATGCTTTGATGCTATGCCAAGCCGGCAGACAAAGCTGCCGGACATGGCCCTACATGGGCTTCCGGTCGGTGGCCTTTACAGGACGTCCGCGGCATGATCGGCCAGGCGCGAGCGTTCGCCGCGCGCCAGCGTGACATGGCCACTGTGGCTCCATCCCTTGAACCGGTCGACCACGTAAGTGAGGCCGGACGAGCCTTCGGTCAGGTAAGGCGTGTCGATCTGCGCGATATTGCCCAGGCAGATGATCTTGGTGCCGGGGCCGGCGCGCGTTACGAGCGTCTTCATCTGCTTTGGTGTCAGGTTCTGCGCCTCATCGATGATGACGAACTTGTTGACGAAGGTGCGTCCGCGCATGAAGTTCATGCTCTTGACCTTGATGCGCGAGCGGATCAGTTCCTGGGTGGCGGCGCGGCCCCACTCGCCGGCACTGTCGTCGCTCTTTTGCAGCACTTCCAGGTTGTCGTCGAAGGCGCCCATCCAGGGCTGCATCTTTTCTTCCTCGGTGCCCGGCAGGAAGCCGATGTCCTCGCCAACCGGCACGGTGGCGCGGGTGACGATGATCTCGTTGTACAGCTTCTGGTCGAGCACCTGCTCCAGGCCCGCGGCCAGCGCCAGCAAGGTCTTGCCGGTACCGGCCTGGCCCAGCAGCGTGACGAAGTCGATCTCGGGATGCATCAGCAGGTTGAGCGCGAAGTTCTGCTCGCGGTTGCGCGCGGTCACGCTCCACACATTGTTCTTGTGGTGCGTGTAGTCCTTGAGCGTCTGCAGCAGCGCTGTCCTGCCGTTGATTTCCTTGACCTGTGCGTACAGCGGCAGGCTGCCGTCGCTGGGCTCCATGTAGACGAACTGGTTGACCAGGAAGGAGGGCACCAGCGGGCCCGTCAGGCGATAGAACATCGCGCCGGACTTCGGGTCCTGCCAGCTTTCCACGCCCTTGCCATGCTTGGCCCAGAAGTCGTTGGGCAGCAGCATCACGCCCGAGTAGAGCAGGTCCTTGTCCTCGAGGACCTGGTCGTTGAAGTAATCCTCGGCGGGCAGGCCCAGGGCGCGCGCCTTGATGCGCATGTTGATGTCTTTCGACACCAGCACGACCTGGCGCTCCGGGAATTGCTGCTGCAACGCGCTGACCACGCCCAGGATCTGGTTGTCGGCCTTGCCCTGCGGCAGGCCGTCGGGCAGCTTGATCTCGTTGAGCTTGGTCTGCAGGAACAGCTTGCCTTGCGCGTCGCGGTTGCCCAGCTTGGCCAGCGGCAAGCCCTCGTCGAGCACGCCGTCGGTTCCGCCCACCAGCGCGTCCAGCGTGCGGCTGACGGTGCGCGCATTTCGGGCAACTTCGCTCATGCCCTTCTTGTGGTTGTCCAGCTCCTCGAGCGTCATCATCGGCAGATAGACGTCGTGCTCTTCGAAGCGGAACAGCGAGGACGGGTCGTGCATCAGCACATTGGTGTCCAGCACGAACAGCTTGCTGGGACCAACGTGTTTTTGCGCGCGGCGATTGGTGGTGCTCGGCCCTGGCTTGGCGGGCGCCGAGGGTACGGCGGCCAGCGGCGGTACGGACTTCAGCGAGGACGGAGGCGCATCCTTGGTGCGCGCTCGCGTCGAACCGCTGGCGCGGGCCACCACGGCCGGGGCGCCTTCCGCTTGGCTATTTCCGGTTTCCAGCAAGGCCACACGCTCCAGCGCCGGCACAGGTTTCTTACCCTGCGACGCTGATTTGGCCTTGGTCAGCTTGGTCACCGGGGCGAATTCGCTCGGGTCAAGCAATTGGGCAGGCTTGGCGGGCATGGTCGGCAGCGGCATGCTTGGCTTTCCTTTCAGGGGGAGAAGACGGCTGGAAAACGGCGCAGGACACTGGCGCGGCCGCTTGGCGCCGCGGACTTGCCGATCGTGTCCTGTGCGTGGGGGCAGTACAAACAAAAAAGCCGCCAGACCTGGGGGGCAGGTTTGGCGGCTTTTTTTCGGACCGGAGACACGGCAGGTCCGCTACCGGCCTGTGGCAGGAAGCGCCTGGGCCGGGACGATGAAGCAGCGTGGCATCCGGAATCTGAACTCATTAAAGGCCAATGTATCCGAACGTTTTCTGTTTTGCAATCGCTGGCCGAGACGACTTGCAAGGGTGTTGCTGCGGCGCAGAAACGTGCCGTCCGCCAAGGCCAGGGAATGGCCCGGCAACCGCCCGAATCAGAGCGCGCGGACGATCTGCAGGACTTCGTCGACGTGGTTGGGGACCTTGATGCCGCGCATCGCGTGGCGCAGGATGCCCTTGCCGTCGATGATGAAGGTGCTGCGCTCGATGCCGCGCACTTCCTTGCCATACATTTTCTTCATCTTGATGACATCGAACAGATGGCAGACGGCTTCATCGCCATCGGAGATCAGCTCAAACGGCAGTTCCAGCTTGGCCTTGAAGTTCTCGTGCGACTTCAGGCTGTCGCGCGAGATGCCGAAGACCACGGTGCCGGCCTTGACGAAATCGTCATGCTGGTCGCGGAAGTTCATGGCTTCGGTGGTGCAACCCGGCGTGTTGTCCTTGGGATAGAAATACAGGACGACGGTTTTGCCGCGCTGGTCGGCAAGGCTGAACGTGCCGCCGGTGGCGGGCGCGCTGAAATCGGGTACGGGCTTGCTGAGACTGACTGTCATTCTTATGGCTCCTGGGAGGGGCAGGAAGGGGGCGGCTGCATGAGTGCTGCCACCATGGTGGCGGCAGATGGGGGCGGGCCCGGAAACTTCAAGCGTGGCGCGGGCTTAACTTGCGGCACCGCCCGGCAGGCGGCGCGGCGGGCTCAGACCGGGTCTTCCAGCAGCAGGATGGCCGCCACCTTGCGGCCTTCAGCCATCAGGATATTGTAGGTGCGGCAGGCGGCCTGGAGATCCATCGCATCTACGCCCACATGCAGGCGCGCCAGGGAAGCGGTCAGGCGGGGGTGGGGGAAGCGCAGGCGGTTGCCGGTGCCAAGCAGCACCACCTCGGGCGAGTGCGCCAGCAGGCCTTCGAAATGCGCCGGCTCCAGGTCTTCGAAGCGCTGCACCGGCCAGGGCCGGATCTCGCCCTCGGGCATGACCAGCACGGATTCCGTGTAGCGCACCATATTGATGTCGATATAGCCCGGTCCGTAGGACGTCACCGTATTGAGAGCATTGGGCTGGTCAGCGTGGAGTTTCAAGGGCAAACCTTATCGGGCGCTGCCTTGGGCGGCCGTCCGGCACCCGGCCGGGCCGCGCAAGGCGGGTTGAGAGCATTTTGGGGCAGGTCGGGAGGGGGTTGCCGTCGCGGGGGCCGGGTGACGGCGCCGTACGCTGCAATGCAAGAATCCCTGCCGAAGTCTGTCATAATCCGATAAATTATAGCTTTTGCCTTCCTGCCTGCCACGTTTTGCGTTGCATCGCAGCGGATGCGCACAACGGGCCGCTCCTTTCCCACCCAGATTCCCTAGATAGCTGCCGCCAGCCGGCGGCGCTTGCCTCCTGCCGACATCGCCGTGAAACCGATCCAGAAATCCAATAAGCTCAACAATGTTTGCTATGACATCCGCGGCCCGGTGCTGGAGAAGGCCAAGCAGATGGAAGAGGAAGGCCACAAGATCATCAAGCTGAACATCGGCAACCTGGCCGTGTTCGGCTTCGACGCGCCGGAAGAGATCCAGCAGGACATGATGCGCAACCTGCCCAACTCGGCAGCCTACTCGGATTCCAAGGGCATCTTCGCCGCGCGCAAGGCGATCATGCACTACACGCAGCAGAAGAACATCGAGGGCGTTGGCCTGGACGACATCTACGTCGGCAACGGCGCCTCGGAACTGATCGTGATGTCGATGAACGCGCTGCTCAACAGCGGCGACGAAGTGCTGGTGCCGGCGCCGGACTACCCGCTGTGGACGGCCGCCGTGAGCCTTTCGGGGGGCACCCCGGTGCACTATGTGTGCGACGAGGCCAACGAATGGATGCCCGATCTCGACGATATCCGGGCCAAGATCACGCCGAATACCAAGGCGATCGTCGTCATCAACCCCAACAACCCCACCGGCGCGCTGTACTCGGACGAACTGCTCAAGAGCATCGTGACGATCGCGCGCGAGCACGGGCTGATCATCTTCGCGGACGAGATCTACGACAAGGTGCTGTACGACGGCCATACCCACACCTCGATCGCCTCGCTGTCGACCGATGTGCTGACTGTCACGTTCAACGGCCTGTCGAAGAACTACCGCTCGTGCGGCTACCGGTCCGGCTGGATGGTGGTGTCGGGCGACAAGCGGCCCGCGCTGGACTATATCGAGGGGCTGAACATGCTGTCCTCGATGCGCCTGTGCGCCAATGTGCCCGGCCAGTGGGCCATCCAAACCGCGCTGGGCGGCTACCAGAGCATCAACGACCTGGTGAACGAAGGCGGGCGCCTGCGCCGCCAGCGCGATATTGCCCATGAACTGATCACGCAGATCCCCGGCGTCACCTGCGTCAAGCCCAAGGCCGCGCTTTACCTGTTCCCCAAGCTCGACCTGTCGATGTACCCGATCCAGGACGACCAGGAGTTCATCTATGAACTGCTGCAGGAGTCCAAGGTACTGCTGGTGCAGGGTACGGGCTTCAACTGGGGCAAGCCCGACCATTTCCGTATCGTGTTCCTGCCGCACGAGGAAGACCTGCGCGAGGCCATCGGCCGCGTCGGCCGTTTCCTCGAGGCATACCGCAAACGCCACGGCCACGCGGTCTGAACGGCCCCGAACCGGTCCGTTTGCGGCGTCATCCATTTTTCAGCAACTCAGAGTCAGATCGTCCATGAATCCCATCAAAGTAGGCCTGCTTGGCATCGGTACCGTCGGTAGCGGCACGTTCAATGTGCTGCAACGTAACCAGGAAGAAATCCGCCGCCGCGCCGGGCGCGGCATCGAGATTGCCATGGTGGCCGACCTCAACACCGAGCGCGCCCGCGAGCTGACCGGTGGGCAGGTCGAGGTGGTGGCCGACGCCAACGAAGTCGTCACCCGTCCCGAGATCGACATCGTGATCGAGCTGATCGGCGGCTACGGCATTGCCCGCGAGCTGGTGCTCAAAGCTATCGAGAACGGCAAGCACGTGGTCACCGCCAACAAGGCGCTGTTGGCCGTGCATGGCAACGAGATCTTCGAGGCCGCGCGCAAGAAGGGCGTGATCGTCGCCTTCGAAGCCGCGGTGGCCGGCGGCATCCCCATCATCAAGGCGCTGCGCGAAGGCCTGACCGCCAACCGCATCGAGTGGATCGCCGGCATCATCAACGGCACCACCAACTTCATCCTGTCGGAGATGCGCGACAAGGGCCTGGACTTCGACACCGTGCTCAAGCAGGCCCAGGCGCTGGGCTATGCCGAGGCCGATCCTACCTTCGACATCGAAGGCATCGACGCGGCCCACAAGATCACCCTGATGAGCTCGATCGCCTTCGGCATGCCGGTGCAGTTCGACAAGGCCTATGTGGAGGGCATCACCAAGCTGTCGGCCGTGGATATCCGCTACGCCGAAGAGCTGGGCTACCGCATCAAGCTGCTGGGCCTGACGCGCCGCCGCGAGAACGGCATCGAGTTGCGCGTGCATCCGACGCTGGTACCGGCCAAGCGCCTGATCGCCAATGTGGAAGGCGCCATGAACGCCGTGCTGGTGCAGGGCGACGCCGTGGGCGCCACGCTGTACTACGGCAAGGGTGCCGGCGCCGAGCCGACCGCTTCGGCCGTGATCGCCGACCTGGTCGACGTGACCCGCCTGCACACCGCCGATCCCGAGCACCGCGTGCCGCACCTGGCGTTCCAGCCGGATGAGCTGTCCAGCGTGCCGGTGCTGCCGATCGAGGAAGTCACCAGCTCGTACTACCTGCGCATGCGCGTGGCGGACGAGACCGGCGTGCTGGCCGACATCACCCGCATCCTGGCCGACGCCGGCATCTCCATCGATGCCATGCTGCAGAAGGAATCGCGTGAAGGCGAGCCGCAGACCGACATCATCATGCTGTCGCACCTCACCCTCGAGAAGCAGGTCAACGCCGCCATCGCCAAGATCGAAGCGCTGCCGACCGTGCTGTCGGCCGTCACGCGCCTGCGCATGGAAGAACTGAACTGAACGCACCGATGAAATACCAGTCGACGCGCGGCCATGAGATGCCGCAAACCTTCTCCGAGATCCTGCTGGGCGGCCTGGCGCCGGACGGCGGCCTGTACCTGCCGCAGGAGTATCCGCAGGTCACGGCCGACGAGCTGGAGGCCTGGCGCAAGCTGTCGTACGCCGATCTCGCCTTTGAAGTGCTGTCCCGCTTCTGCGACGACATCCCGGCCGAGGACCTGCGCGCGCTGACGCGCAAGACCTACACCGCCGAGGTGTACTGCAACGCCCGTCCCGGCGACAACACCGCGGATATCACGCCGCTGCGCACGCTGGGCGAAGAGGGCGGCGCGCCGCTGCAGTTGCTGGGACTGTCCAACGGTCCCACGCTGGCCTTCAAGGACATGGCCATGCAGCTGCTCGGCAACCTGTTCGAGTACGCGCTGGCGCGCGCCGGGCAGGAGCTGAACATCCTCGGCGCCACCTCCGGCGACACCGGCAGCGCGGCGGAATACGCCATGCGCGGCAAGCGCGGCATCCGCGTGTTCATGCTCAGCCCGCACCGCAAGATGAGCGCATTCCAGACCGCGCAGATGTTCAGCCTGCAGGACCCGAACATCTTCAACCTGGCGGTCGAAGGCGTGTTCGATGACTGCCAGGACATCGTCAAGGCGGTCTCCAACGATCTCGACTACAAGGCCCGCCAGAAGATCGGCACGGTCAACTCGATCAACTGGGCGCGCGTGGTGGCCCAGGTGGTGTACTACTTCAAGGGCTGGCTGCTGGCTACCGACGGCCCCGGCCAGAAGGTGTCGTTCTGCGTGCCGTCCGGCAATTTCGGCAACGTCTGCGCCGGCCATATCGCGCGCATGATGGGCCTGCCGATCGACAAGCTGGTGGTCGCCACCAACGAGAACGACGTGCTCGACGAGTTCTTCCGCACGGGCACCTACCGCGTGCGCAAGTCGGCCGAAACGTATCACACCTCCAGCCCGAGCATGGACATCTCGAAGGCTTCGAACTTCGAGCGCTTCGTGTTCGACCTGCTGGGCCGCGACGCCGGCAAGCTGGCGACGATGTTCCGCGACGACATCGACACCAAGGGCGGCTTCGACCTGTCCGGCACGCCGGAATTCGAGCGCATCCGCGCCTTCGGCTTTGTCTCGGGCCGCAGCACGCACGAGGACCGCGTTGCCACCATCCGCGACCTGTCCGGGCGCTACGGCATCACCATCGACACCCATACCGCCGACGGCATCAAGGTCGCGCGCGAGCATCTCACGCCCGGCGTGCCGATGCTGGTGCTGGAAACCGCGTTGCCGGCCAAGTTCGCCGACACCATCCGCGAGGCGCTTGGCCACGAGCCGGAGCGTCCGGCCAGCTTCGAAGGCATCGAAAACCTGCCGCAGCGCTTCGAGGTGATGCCGGCCGAGGTGGACCGGATCAAGGCTTATATCGCCGGCCACACGGGCCTGTAGGCGCCAGCCCCCGCGGGCGGCGTTCCTGCCGCCTGCGCGCCAACTCGCTACAATCAGACTTGCCGAGCGGAATCGCACGGCCCTCGCATTGCTCCGGATGTATCGGCGGCGGTACGCGGGCCGTTTCCCATGGAGGATGGATGGCCATGGGTTTGCTGTCTCACGCTGACTTACCTACCTGTTCCCGTCATGACACAAGCTGCCGCGCCCGCCCGTCCCCCCATGCTGACCATGGCCCAGGCTCTCGAAGCCTTGCTGGCCGGCGCCAGCCCGCTCGCCGAAGCCGAGCGCATCGCCACGCTGGACGCCAACGGGCGCGTGCTGGCCACGCCGGTATCGAGCACGCTGGACGTGCCGCCGGCCGACAATACTTCGATGGACGGCTACGCCGTGCGAAGTGCCGACGTGGCCGCGCCGGGCGCGCGGCTGCGCGTGGCCCAGCGCATTCCCGCCGGCCATGTCGGCACGGCGCTGGCGGCCGGCACGGCTGCCCGCATCTTCACCGGCGGCCTGATCCCGCCGGGAGCGGACGCGGTGGTGATGCAGGAACAGTGTGTGGCGGAAGGCGACGATGTGATCGTCAATCACGCGCCGCAACCGGGCGAGTGGATCCGCCGGGCCGGCGAGGACATCCGCGCCGGCAGCGTGATCCTGCCAGCCGGCACGCGGCTGACGCCGCAGGCGCTGGGGCTGGCCGCCTCGGTGGGGCAGGCGGCGCTGGACGTTGTGCGGCGCGTCAAGGTGGCGGTGTTCTTCACTGGCGACGAACTGGCCATGCCGGGCGAGCCCCTCAAGCCGGGTGCCATCTACAACTCCAACCGCTTCACGCTGCGCGGACTGCTGGAAAACCTGGGATGCGAGGTCAGCGATTTCGGCATCGTGCCCGACACCCTGGCCGCCACGCGCGACACCCTGCGCCGGGCCGCCGAGGGGCATGACCTGATCATCACCTCCGGCGGCGTCTCCGTGGGCGAGGAAGACCACATCAAGCCGGCCGTGGAGGCGGAAGGGCGGCTCAACCTGTGGCAGATCGCCATCAAGCCGGGCAAGCCGCTGGCCTTCGGCGAGGTAGCGCGCGGCGCTCAGGCGCCGGCCTATTTCCTGGGGCTGCCGGGAAATCCGGTCTCCAGCTTCGCGACGTTCCTGCTGTTCGTGCGGCCCTTTATCCTGCGGCTGCAGGGCGTGCAGAACGTGTTGCCGCGCCGGCTGCCGCTGCGCGCCGATTTCGACCTGCCCAAGGGCGACCGCCGCAATGAATTCCTGCGCGTGCGCGTCAACCAGGCTGGCGGGCTCGACCTGTTTCCCAACCAGAGTTCGGGGGTGCTGACCTCCACCGTGTGGGGCGACGGCCTGGTCGACAATCCGCCCAACCAGGCGATCGCGCGGGGCGACACCGTGCAGTACATCGCTTTCGACGGCCTGCTGGCATGAGGAGCGAGACCGCCATGCATATCGAGTTGCGTTTTTTTGCCAGCGTGCGCGAGCAGCTGGGCCTGGGACAGGAACGGGTCGAGGTGCCCCCGGCGGTGGCCACCGTTGCGGACCTGCGGCGGTGGCTGGGCGCCCGCGGCGGCGCGTGGGCTGAGGTGCTGGCTGAAGGCAGGGCCTTGCGCATGGCCGTGGACCATGAGGTGGCGAGCGCGGACAGCATGCTGGCCGACGGCTGCGAAGTGGCGTTTTTCCCGCCGGTGACCGGAGGCTGACATGAGCGTCAGAGTGCAGCGCGAGGATTTCGACCTGGGTGCGGAGGTGGCGGCACTGCGCCACGGCCAGCCGGGCGTGGGCGCGGTGGCCAGTTTCGTCGGCACCGTGCGCGACATGAACGACGGCAGCGCGGTCAGCGCGATGGAGCTGGAGCACTATCCCGGCATGACCGAAAAGGCGTTGGCGCGGATCGAAGCCGTTGCGCGTGAGCGCTGGGAACTGCTCGGCGTCACCATCGTGCATCGGGTCGGACCCCTGCTGCCGCTGGACCAGATCGTGCTGGTGGCGGTGGCCTCCGCGCATCGCGGCAATGCGTTTGCCGCCTGCGAGTTCATCATGGATTACCTCAAGTCCGAAGCGCCGTTCTGGAAAAAGGAACAGACGCCGGAAGGCGCGCGCTGGGTCGATGCGCGGGTGACCGATGAGTCCGCGCTGGCGCGCTGGGGCATCCGCTCCCTGAATGCCAGCGGCGAGGCGCCGGAAGGCAGCGCCACCCCGGTGCGGGCGGAAGACACGGGCATCAAGCACTGATGGGCGGGCTCGGTTTTGTTGCGGTCGGGGTCGGTGCCGCGATGGGGGCCTGGTTGCGCTGGGTGTTCTCGGTCCTGTGGAATGCGGCCAACCCGGCGCTGCCCTATGGCACGCTGACGGCCAACCTGGTGGGCGGTTACCTTATCGGCCTGGCGGCAGGATTCTTCGGCGCGCACGCGGATCTGTCGCCCGAATGGCGCCTTCTGGCCGTGACCGGCTTCCTGGGCGGCCTGACCACCTTTTCCACCTTCTCCAGCGAGGTTGTCGCCAACCTGATGGCAGGCGACTATGGCTGGGCGGCAGTGCACCTGGCGGCGCATCTTGGTGGCTCGCTGCTGCTGACCGCGCTGGGCCTGTGGACCTACCGGCTGCTGGCCTGAGGGCAGCGGCTCATGGCGCCGGTGCAGCGGACAAGCCAGGCCAGTCAAGCATCGCGAGCAAGGCCGTGTTGAAGGCCGCCGGCCGCTCCATATGCGGAGCATGGCCGGTGCCGTCGACGGTGGCAAGGCGCGCGGCCGGTTGCAGTGCCAGTGTGGCCTGGCCCACGGCCGGCGCATAGAGTCGGCTGTGCTGCCCGACCAGGTGGAATAAGGGAAGGCGAGCCTGGCGCAACGCGGGGCGATAGTCCTGGCGCGCCATGTCCTCCCACAGCGCGGCAAGCGCGTCCGGCGCGCACTGCCGCATGATGCCGGTGATGCGGCCTGATTGCTCCGCATCGGGTTCGCTGCCGGCGGACCACAGTCCGGTGCGTACCGAATCGATCAGGCTGGGCCAGTCCTTGCGAACGTGCATGGCCATTCTTGCGGCCTGGACCCTGTCGTAGCATCCGTGCAGGCCGTGCGGCCATTCCGCGTCGCCGACCAGGCGCGGCGTCATGTCGATGGCGCCGATGGCGGCCAGCGGCAGCGCGGGATGGCCGCGCATCAGTTCCCAGGCCACCATCGCCCCCATCGACCATCCGACCACCACGACGTCTCGCAGTCCCAGGTGCCCGATCAGCGCTGCCGCATCCGCGGCCAGTCGCGCAATGCTGGCTTGTCCCGCATGCGGCAGCGCAGCAGACAAGCCGTGTCCGGCGTGGTCGGGGGCAATTACGCGATAGCCGAGTCGTGCCAGCGCGCGCTGGCCGTCGAAGGCTTCGCCGGATAGCGACCACCCGTGCAGGAGCAGCAACGCTTGCCCGCTGCCCGTCTCGCGCCAGCCTGGCCGGGCCGCGCTGGCGGCGTGGACGGCGAAGGCCGGAGCCAGGCCGGCTGGCTCAGCTTGCGTGGCATGGGGCGCCGTGTGAGAAGCATCCAATGGCGATGGTTCCAGTCGATGTGTTGGCTTGCCAGGCGGCGTGCCCATGTTCCCCGGATGGGTGGGCAGGGCTCCGGGTAAGCGATGTATTGACATTCGGATCGCTAACTTTATATCATGAAACATGAATCAGTTATCATGTTTTGAGGTTGGCCGGAGGGTGCGGTTACCGTGGTGCAAAACCGCAATGTAGCTGCCGAGATTCCGGCCTGACCAGCCACTGCGGAGCCCCGATGTCCCTCACCGAATCCGGCGTAAGCCAGCCCAAGACCGCGCGCGGCCAGAAGACCCGCGAAGCGCTGCTGCGCGCCGCCGAAAAAGTATTCGGCGAGAAGGGCTACTACGTGGCTTCGATCTCCGAGATTACGCAGGAAGCCGAGGTGGCGATGGGCACCTTCTACCTCTACTTCAAGGACAAGGAAGACATCTTCCGCGCGCTGGTACAGCACATGCTGGAACTGGTGCGCGCCCACCTGCGCAAGCACGTGGGGTCGGCGCAAACGCAGATCGAGGCCGAGCGGCTCGGGCTCAAGGCTTTCCTTTCCTTCGTGTCGCGCCACAAGAACCTGTACCGCATCGTGCTCGATTCCTACTCGGTCGACGAGACCATCTACAGCAGTTATTTCCAGGTCTTCGCCGACGTCTACAGCCGGCGCCTGGGCAAGGCCGAGGAGCAGGGCGAGATTTCGCCGGGCGATGCCGAAGTGCGGGCGTGGTGCCTGATCGGCATCAGCAATTTCCTCGGCATGCGCTACGCGCTGTGGAAGCGGCCAGCGTCGATGGACAAGGTGGTGGATACCGCCTTCGACATGATCTCTCACGGGTTGGCCGCACGATGAGTGCGCTGGTACTGGTCGAGCGTAGCGGCAGCACGGCAGTGCTGCGGCTCAACCGCGCCGAGCGGCACAACAGCCTGGTGCCAGGGTTGCTGGAGGACTTGCTGGCGGCGCTCGAGCGCGTGGAGGCCGATCCGGTAGTTCGCGCCGTGGTGCTCGGCCATGCCGGCCGGTCGTTTTCCACGGGCGGCGACGTGGGTGCCTTTGCCGCTTTCCCGCCGCAAAGCGCTGAACTGGAACAGTATGCGCAGCGGCTGCTGGGCCTGCTGAACGCCGCCATCCTGCGCCTGGCGGCGCTGCGTTGGCCGGTGATCGCCGCGGTGGAGGGCTGGCTGACCGGCGGCGCGCTGGGTCTGGCGCTCGCCTGCGATATGACGGTGCTGGGCGAGGGCGCGCGCATTGCGCCGTACTACACGGTGGTGGGCTTCAGCCCGGACGGTGGCTGGACCGCCATGCTGCCCCAGATGATTGGCGCCACACGGGCGCGCGCGATCCAGCTTGAGAACACGACGTTGACCGCGGGGCAAGCCGCCTCGCTGGGCATGGTCACGCATCTCGCGCCTTCCGGCGAAGCCGAGGCCATGGCGCTGTCGCTGGCGGCCGGACTGAAGGACAAGGTAGCCGGCAGCGTGGCGAGTACGCGCGCGCTGCTGCGCTGGGACCCCGAGGTCCTGGCGCACGGCCTCGAGCGAGAGCGCGCGGCGTTTGTGGCGCAGGTGATGCGCGCCGAGGCCGCCGCCGGCATGCGCCGCTTCCTGGGCGGCGCGGATGCGGGCTGAAGGAGCGGAGCAACAGGGCGGCCACGGTCGATCGCCGCGATCAGCCGTTATCGAGCAGCATCTCTACTTGCAACAATAAGAGAAACAGAGAAACCCAAAGAGGAGACACAGAATGCAACTCAAGCACCAAGCCGCAGCCGCGTTCGCGCTGGCCGGCCTGCTGGCCGCCGGCGGCACCCTTGCCAAGGACATCCGCATCGCCCATGTCTACGACAAGACAGGGGCGCTGGAAGCCTACGCCAAGCAGACCCAGACCGGGCTGATGATGGGGCTGGACTATGCCACTAACGGCACCATGATGGTCAACGGCAACAAGCTGGTGGTGCTGGAGAAGGATACCCAGGGCAAGCCCGACGTCGCCAAGGCCCAGCTTGCCGCGGCCTATAGCGACGATCGCGCGGACATCGCGGTGGGGCCCACGTCCTCCGGCACCGCGCTGGCGATGCTGCCGGTGGCCGAGGAATACAAGAAAATCCTGCTGGTCGAACCCGCCGTGGCGGATTCGATCACCGGCGAGAAGTGGAATCGCTATATCTTCCGCACCGGCCGCAACTCGTCGCAGGACGCCATCTCCAACGCGGTGGCGCTGGACAAGCCCGGCGTGCAGATCGCCACGCTGGCGCAGGACTACGCCTTCGGCCGCGACGGCGTGAAGGCCTTCAAGGGCGCGCTCAAGAACGCCAAGATCGTTCACGAGGAATACCTGCCCACCAACACCACGGACTTCACCGCCGGCGCCCAGCGCCTCTTTGATTCGCTCAAGGACAAGCCGGGCCGCAAGATCATCTTCATCATCTGGGCCGGCGCCGGCAATCCGTTCAAGATCGCCGACCTCGACCCCAAGCGCTACGGCATCGAGATCGCCACGGGCGGCAATATCCTGCCCGCCATGAGCAACTACAAGAACTTCCCCGGCATGGAAGGCGCGACGTATTACTACTTCGGCATTCCCAAGAACAAGGCCAACGAGTGGCTGGTATCCAATCACTACACCAAGTTCAAGTCGCCGCCTGACTTCTTCACCGCGGGCGGCATGTCGGCCGGCATCGCGCTGGTCGAGGCGCTCAAGAAGACCAATGGCGACACCAATACCGAGAAGCTGATCGGCGCGATGGAGGGCATGTCGTTCGAGACGCCCAAGGGCAAGATGACGTTCCGCAAGGAAGACCACCAGGCCCTGCAGTCGATGTACCACTTCAAGATCAAGGTCGATCCGGCGTTCGCCTGGGGCGTGCCCGAGCTGATCCGCGAGATCAAGCCGGAGGAGATGAACGTGCCGGTCCGCAACAAGCGGTGATGACGGTGGGCGCCTCTTCCATCGATACCACGGCGGCACTCTCGCGGGCGGTGGCGGAGCCGCCCGCGCTAGAGACGCGCGGCCTCACCATCCGCTTTGGCGGGCATGTGGCGGTCAATGCGGTGTCATGCGCGTTCCGACCGGGCGAGCTGACCTGCATCGTCGGCCCCAACGGGGCCGGCAAGACCACCTACTTCAACCTGATCTCGGGCCAGTTGCCGCCCACCGCCGGGCAGATCCTGCTTGGCGGCGAGGATGTGACGCGGCTGCCGGTACCACACAAGGCGGCGCGCGGCATTGGCCGGGCCTTCCAGCTGACCAGCCTGTTCCCGAACCTGTCGGTGTTCGAGAACGTGCGGCTGGCGGTGCAGGCGCGGCAACGCATCGGACTGGACTTGTGGTCCGTGTGGAGCGGCAACCGGGCGGTACGCGCCGAGGCAGAGAGCTGTCTCGAACGCGTGGCCATGGCCGACAAGCGCCATTTGCCTGTTGCCTCGCTGCCGCATGGCGACCAGCGCAAGCTGGAGGTGGGCATCCTGCTGGCGCTGCAACCGCGCATCTTCATGTTCGACGAGCCGACCGCCGGCATGAGCGTGGACGAGGTGCCCGTCATCCTGGACCTGATCCAGGAGATCAAGCGCGACAGGAGCAAGACGGTGCTGCTGGTGGAACACAAGATGGATGTGGTGCGCTCGCTGGCCGACCGCATCATCGTGCTGCATAACGGCAACCTGATGGCGGACGGCGACCCGGCCGAGGTGATCGCCTCGCCGATCGTGCAACAGGCTTATCTCGGGATCGGCGCCGCCGACGATGGTGTGCAGGGGGAGGGCAGTCATGGCTGACGGACCGGCAACACCCATCCTGCGCCTGGATGGCGTGCAGACGCATATCGGGCCATATCACATCCTGCACGGCGTGAGCTTTTCGGTGCCGCGCGGCGGCGTGACGATGCTGCTTGGGCGCAATGGCGCGGGCAAGACCACCACACTGCGCACCATCATGAATCTCTGGCAGGCAAGCGAAGGGCGCATCGCGTTCGACGGCGCGGATATCACCCGCCGCGGCACGCCCGCCATCGCGCAGGCCGGCATCGCCTACGTGCCGGAGAACATGAGCGTGTTCTCCGAGCTGACCGTGGCAGAGAACATGCGCCTGGCCGCGCGCAGTGGCGCCATCGACGGGCAGCGGCTGGATTGGGTATTCCGCATGTTTCCCGCGCTGAAGATTTTCTGGCACCAGCGAGCCGGCGTGTTGTCCGGCGGGCAGAAGCAGATGCTGTCGGTGGCGCGGGCCATTATCGAGCCGCGCAAGCTGCTGATCGTCGACGAGCCGACCAAGGGCCTGGCGCCGGCCATCATCCAGAACATGATCACGGTCTTCCGCGAGCTCAAGCAGACAGACGTGTCGATCCTGCTGGTGGAGCAGAACTTCCACATGGCCAGGTCGGTGGGGGATACGGTCGCCGTGATGGACGACGGGCGCGTGGTGCATACGGGCAACATGGCTGAGCTGGCAGGGGACGAGGCCTTGCAGCAGCGGCTGCTGGGTTTGTCGCTGGCGGCGCATCAGTAGCGTCGGGCGCGGCATGACGCGCGGTGGCAAGTGCCGCCGCCCGTGGCGGGCCATCAAGGCCTCCACGCAATCAAACAAGAATCGTCAGGACCGAGACAATGACGAGTACAAGCTCCTTACCCACCACGCCGGCGGCGCCGGCCGACCTGCCCAAGGTCCGGCTCGACTGGACGCCGCTGGCGCTGGCCCCGCTGCTGATGCTGCTGGCCTATCCCCTGATCGGCAGCGGCTCGACCTGGCTCACCCTGACCATTGCCGGCCTTGCCATGGGCATGATCGTGTTCGTGGTGTCCTCGGGGCTGACGCTGGTGTTCGGCCTGATGGACGTCCTCAACTTCGGCCACGGCGCGTTTATCGCGCTGGGCGCCTACGTGGCGGCGTCGGTGCTGTTGCCGCTGGGCGCCTGGGTGGAGGCCGACAGCCTGGCGCTCAACCTGGCGGTGTTCGGCCTCGCCATCGGGGCGGCGATGGTGGCGGCGGGCGCGATCGGCTTCCTGTTCGAGCGCATCGTGGTGCGCCCGGTCTACGGCCAGCACCTGAAGCAGATTCTGATCACCATGGGCGGCATGATTGTGGCGGAGCAATTGATCAAGGCCATCTGGGGCGCCGAAACCATCGCGCTGCAGGTGCCCACCACCTTCCGCGGCGCGGTCTTGCTGGGCGATGCGGCGATCGAAAAATACCGGCTGATCGCCGTGGTGCTCGGGTTGGTGATCTTCGTCTCCATGGTGCTGGTGCTCAACCGTACCCGCATTGGCCTGTTGATCCGCGCCGGCGTGGAGAACCGCGAGATGGTCGAGTCACTCGGCTACCGTATCCGGCGCCTGTTTATCGGCGTGTTCGTGGTGGGTGCCGGCCTGGCCGGGATGGGCGGCGTGCTGTGGGGCCTGTACCAGCAGAACATCACGGCCGCCATCGGCGCCCAGGTCAATGTGCTGATCTTCATCGTCATCATCATCGGCGGGCTCGGTTCCACCACCGGCTGCTTTGTCGGCGCCTTGCTGGTCGGGCTGATGGCCAACTACACCGGCTTCCTGTTTCCCAAGGTAGCGCTGTTCTCGAACATCCTGCTGATGGTAATGATCCTGCTGTGGCGTCCGCAGGGCCTGTACCCGGTAGCCAAGCGCTGAGCGCCGAGGAAAACCATGACCCGATTGCTTTCCGGCGACCTGCCAAGAAGCCGCGTGCTCACCGTCATCCTGGTGGCGATGCTGCTCGCGCTGGCCTGCGCGCCGTTCCTGTTTCCCGGCGCGCGCGCACTCAATATGGCGGCCAAGATCTGCATCTTCGTGGTGCTGGTGGCCAGCTACGACCTGCTGCTCGGCTATACCGGCATCGTCTCCTTTGCCCACACCATGTTCTTCGGCATCGGCGGCTATGGCGTGGCGATCGCCATGTCGCGGCTCGATCCGGGGTGGGGCGCGCTGGCGCTCGGTACGCTGGGCGCGCTGGCGGTGTCGATGGCGCTGGCCTTCCTGATCGGGCTGTTCTCGCTGCGGGTCAGGGCCATCTTCTTCGCCATGATCACGCTGGCGGTGGCGACCGCCTTCGCCACGCTGGTATCGCAGTTGTCGGAATGGACCGGCGGCGAGGATGGCATCACCTTCAAGGTGCCGGAGGTCTTCACGCCAGGCTTTACCCTGGGAGACGCCGAGTGGTTCGGCGTGCCGCTCAACGGCAAGCTGTTCTCCTACTACTTCGTGTTCGCCGGCGCGCTGGTGCTGTTCCTGCTGCTGTTGCGCGTGGTCAACTCGCCGTTCGGCCGGGTGCTGCAGGCGATCCGCGAGAACGATTTCCGCGCCGAGGCGATCGGCTACCGCACCGTGGTGTACCGGACCGTGTCCACCGTGCTGTCGGCCGGGTTCGCCACGCTGGCCGGCGTGCTGATGGCGCTCTGGCTGCGCTACAACGGGCCCGATACTTCGCTGTCGTTCGAGATCATGGTCGACATCCTGCTGATCGTGGTGATCGGCGGCATGGGCACGCTGTACGGCGCCATCATCGGCACTACGCTGTTCCTGGTGGCGCAAACCTACCTGCAGGATGTGATGAAGCTGGCCAGCGAGGCCACCACGGCCGTGCCGCTGCTCTCGGGGCTGCTGCATCCGGACCGCTGGCTGCTATGGCTCGGCCTGCTGTTCATCCTCAGCGTGTACTACTTCCCACAAGGCATCGTTGGCCGCCTGCGCGGCGATCGCTCGGAGCATGAGGTGGCGTCGTAGGGCTTTGCGACATGCCGGACCATGCGGCGAGTGTTAACAAGCACGAAAAGAAGCGCTATAACAAAGACACCTAGAAGCGGAGATCCGGGACCATGTATGTAGTCGACTGGCTGCACAAGAACGCCCTGCACACGCCGGACAAGGTTGCGCTGGTCGACGTGGAGAGCGGCCGCAAGGTGACCTACCGGCAGTTCGACGAACGTGCCAGCCGCTTCGCCGAGTACCTGGGCGAGCGGTTGCAGCTGGCGCCCGGCGCCCGCGTGGCCGTGCTGGCCCACAACAGCTCCGATTATTTCGAGATGCTCTATGGCTGCGCCAAGGCCGGCATGGTGATGGTCTGCCTGAACTGGCGCCTGCCGGCGGCGGAATTGTTGCCAATCCTGCGCGACTGCGCGCCCGACGTGCTGGTGGCCGGCGATGGCTTCCTGGCTACCGCCGCGGACTTGAGCAGTGCGCTGCCGCTGCGCGCGGTCCTGCACCTGGCCGATGACGAGAGCGCCGATGTGCCGGGGGGCTGGATGGAGTATGAAGCGATGCTGGCCGGCAGTTCGGGCCGCATCATCGAGATGCCTTGCCGCGACGAGCACGAGGTCTGGCACCTGCTATATACCTCGGGCACCACTGGCCGTCCCAAGGGCGTGATACAGACCTATGGCATGGTCTTCTTCAATGCCGTCAACGCCATGCTGGCCAACAAGATCACGCGCGATGACGTGTTCCTCAATGTGCTGCCGTTCTTCCATACGGGCGGGCTGAACCTGTACGCCAACCCGGTGCTCCATGCCGGCGGCACCGTGCATATCATGCGGCAGTTCGATGCCGCGGTCACGCTGGGCAAGCTCGACGCCGGCGCCGGCGAGGGCATCACCATGTTCTTTGCCGTGCCCGCGGTCTATCTCTTCCTGAGCCAGCACGCCGGCTTTGCGGCGGCGGACTTTTCGCGGGTGCGCAATATGTCCGCGGGCGGCTCGGCGGTGCCGCGGCCTCTGCTGGAGGCCTACCTGGCCAAGGGCGTGACGATCTGCTTCGGCTTCGGCATGACCGAGACCGGTCCCACCGTGTTTGTCTGCGACGAAGCCACCGCGCGCCGCAAGATCGGCACCATCGGCAAGCCGGTGGGCTCGATGCTGACACGGGTGGTGGATGCGCACGGCCGCGACGTGGCGCCCGGCGAGCGCGGCGAGTTGCTGATCAAGGGGCCGGGTGTCACGCCGGGCTACTGGAACCTACCGCAGGCCACCGATGCCGCCATTCGCGGCGGCTGGCTGCATTCCGGCGACATCGCCTACATGGACGAGGAGGGCGATTACTACATCGTCGACCGCGCCAAGGACATGTTTATTTCCGGTGGCGAGAACGTCTATCCCGCCGAAGTGGAAAACGTGCTGTTCCAGCTTGCCGGGGTGTCCGAGGCGGCTGTCATCGGCGTGCCGGACGCGCGCTGGGGCGAAGTCGGCATGGCCCTGGTGGTGGCCAGGCCAGGCGTGGCGCTCGATGCTGAAGGGGTGCTTGCGCATTGCCGCGCGGCGCTGGCAGGCTACAAGGTGCCGCGCCATGTCCGGATCATCGAGGCGCTGCCGCGCACGCCGTCCGGCAAGGTGGAAAAACACAAGTTGCGCGCGCGCTTCCAGGCACAATGAGGCGGCGGCCAGCGCCTGTCGCCGCGCAGTTCGATGTCATGCAGTTGCTGTCTCGTGAAATTCTCGTTTCTGTATTGCGTTCCGATAGATCAAGCATGCAAAAGGGGGTCAACATGTTGCGCGGACTTGCAGGACATGGCGGTAGGTACGGACGCGGAGGGCGCCTGGCGCTGGCAGGCGTGGCAGGCCTGCTGCTGGCGGCATGCGGCTCGAGCGACAACAATGCGATCAACGTCAATCCCAATCCCAATGCCAAACCGGCGAATATCGGTGCGGTAACGATCACGACCTACGACGGCAACACCGATGACCTGCTCACCGGCGGTCTTGGCAAGGACGGCCTGGGCTCGGCCACGGCGCCGGTGCCGCTGAACTCCGCGGCGCCCACGGCCGCCGAGTTGCGCCGCTATGCCATCTATACCAACTACCGCGCGCTGGTGGATATCACGGCGGGCGGTGGCTATGGCAGCCTGTATGGCCCCAACGTGGACGCGCAGGGCAATGTCACCAGCGGGCAAGGGAAGGTCGCCGGGCGCGAGTACCTGGCTTTCTCGGACGATGGCAGCGGCCAGCAGAACGTGACGATGCTGGTGCAGATTCCCGATAGTTTCAACGTGGCCAAGCCCTGCCTGATCACGGCCACCTCGTCCGGCTCGCGCGGCGTCTACGGCGCGATTTCCACTGGCGAGTGGGCGCTCAAGCGCGGCTGCGCCGTTGCCTATACGGACAAGGGCACCGGCGCCGCGCCGCACGACCTGGATACCGACACCGTGCCGCTGATCGACGGCACGCGAGCGAACCGTACCGCCGCCGGCACCAGCGCGCAGTTCGCCGCCCCGTTCCCGAATACCAGCCTGGCTGCCTTCAATGCGCTGGCGCCGCACCGGCTCGCGTTCAAGCACGCCCATTCGCAGCGCAACCCCGAGAAGGACTGGGGCACCTTCACGCTGCAGGCCGCCGAATTCGCGATCTGGGCCATCAATGACCGGTTTGGCACGGTGGCCTCGGATGGCACGCGCCAGCACAGCTTCGGCCCCGACAAGATCGTCGTCATCGCGTCCAGCGTCTCCAACGGCGGTGGCGCGGCTATCGCCGCGGCGGAGCAGGATACCGAGGGCCTGATCGACGGCGTGGCGGTGGGCGAGCCGAATCTGAACCTGCCCGCCAACACGGGGGTGATCGTCACGCGCGGCGGGGTGCCGGTCAGTCAATCGGGGCGCGTGCTGTATGACTACACCACCACGGCCAACCTGATGCAACTTTGCACCTCGCAGGCGACCGCACTGGTGAACGCGCCGGGCGTGGCCTCGTATGCGTTGCCCGCCGTCGGGCTCGTGCAACCGGCGCTCAACCGTTGCCAGTCGCTGGCCAATGCCGGGCTGGTCAGCGGGTCCGACGGGGCAAACCGGGCTGCCGATGCGTTGCAGAAGCTGCATGATGCCGGCTGGGAATCGGATTCCGACGCGCTCCATCCGTCGCTTGCCCTGTTCGAGGTCGCCAGTGCGGTATCCGTGACGTTCGCCAACGCACTGGCGCGTGCCGCCGTGGCTGACCGTCTGTGCGGCTACAGCTTTGCCGCCACCGGCACGGCCGTACTGACGCCGGTGACGATCGCGCCGGCCACGCTCAATGTGTTGTACTCGACGGGTAATGGCGTGCCGCCGGCGGCTGGCGTGCAACTGATCAACGACAACAACCCCGGCGGGCCGCTGCGCGACCTCTACTCCAGTTCGCCCGGCACGAATCTGGCCGATGCCAACCTCGATGGTGCCCGCTGTCTGCGCGCACTGATGACCGGCACCGGCACCCAGGCGCGGGCGCTGAAGGCGGGGCTGGCCCAGACGCTGCGCTCGGGTGACCTGCATGGAAAACCGGCCATCATCGTGCATGGCCGCAGCGATGCGCTGCTGCCGGTCAACCATACCTCGCGGCCCTATCTTGGCTATAACCGGCTCAAGGAGGGCCGCGCCAGCAATCTCTCCTATATGGAAGTCACGAACGGCCAGCACTTCGACAGTTTCATCGGCG
The DNA here is from genome assembly GCF_057814235.1 of Cupriavidus sp. F041. NCBI lineage: Bacteria > Pseudomonadati > Pseudomonadota > Betaproteobacteria > Burkholderiales > Burkholderiaceae > Cupriavidus > Cupriavidus sp. F041. The sequence goes on along the minus strand of NZ_JBVASY010000002.1, from coordinate 2,370,521 downwards.
CGGTAGCGGGCTATGACAACCGCTTTATTCCGCTCCACGTCTACCTGAACCGGGCGCTCGACGCGGTCTACGCCAACCTCACCACCGGCACCGCGCTGCCGCCATCGCAGGTGGTGCGCACGATCGCGCGCGGTGGCACCTTGTCGCCGGCGCCCACCATCCTGCCCACCAACTTGCCGCCGTTTTCCGCCACCCCGGCCAATGCGGACCGGATTACGGTCATCGGCAGCACCGTAGAGGTACCCAACTGATGAAGGCATCCCGCACGCGCGTCCTGACGCAAGAAGATTTCGACCGCTTCGCTTCGCTCTCGCGCGACGACAATCCCATTCACTGCGACCCGCGGTTCGCCAGGACGACGCATTTCGGTGCGACCGTGGCGCACGGCATGTTTCTGTTTTCGCTGCTGTGCGCGCAGATGCAGCGCAGCAACCCCAGGCCGGTCCTGCCGATCGGGCAGACGCTGATGTTTCCTCGTCCCACCTTCGTCGGCGACGGCGTGGCGGCCATGCTGGTGCTGAACGACACGCCCGGCCGGGACCGCATCGCCCTGGACACCGAGATCCGCTGCATGCAGCGTGGCCGCATGCGAACGGCAGCTACCGATGAGCAGATTACGGCACAGGGAGATGCGATCCTGCTGGTCGACGCAAGTGCCGAAACGCTGGCACAGGCGCCGCTTGACGAGGCGGACGATGCCGGGCGCCTTGCCGCCGCGGTGGACGGCGACCGGACGCTCTATCACCTTAGCGTCGGCCAGGAGGCTTCGGCGGTGCGCAGTTTCAGCGCCGGCGATATCGATGAATACGTGTCGTTGACCGACGATGGCAACGCCTTCTATACCGACCCGGTATTTGCCCGCAGCCGCGGCTTCGGGGGCGCCATCGTGCCGCTGCCTCTGCTGGCCGGCATGTTCTCGGACCTGCTGGGCACGCGCTTGCCGGGCCGCGGCACCGGCTGGATGAAACAGTCGCTGCGGCTGCGTTCGCCGGCGCGGCTGGGCGAATTGCTGACCGCCTCGGTGCGGATCGTGCGCCTGCGCGGCGACAAGGACCTGGTCAACCTGGCCACCGTCGTCACCGGCGACGATGGCCGCGTGGTGCTGGCCGGAGAGGCCCTGGTGCTGGTGCGCAACCTGGAAGACAAGCGGGCGCTCGCGGCAGCGTGAAATGCGCGGGAGGGAACAGGTCGCAACGTATTTCCTGCGCCACATCAATGGCCGTTCAGTCAGGCCTTGAAATGTAGGCGCAAAGCCTTATCTTTCGATCAGACATCCAGTGTCCGGCCCGCGCGGCGGGATCGGCAGGCCGGGGCGCGGACGCCCCGCCTTCCGCATCGGGACACTCATCCGAAAAAAGAGGGCTCCTAAATGCGACTTGACAAACTCACTACCCGATTCCAGGAAGCGCTGGCCGATGCCCAGAGCCTGGCGATCGGCAACGACAACCAATATATCGACCCGCTGCACGTGCTGCGCGCATTGCTGGCCCAGAACGACGGCGCCGCCCGCGCGCTGCTGTCGCGCGCCGGCGTCAACGTCGGCGGCCTGACCACCGCGCTCGATGCCGCCATCAAGCGCTTGCCGCAGGTCCAGGGCACCAGCGAGGTCCAGGTCGGGCGCGAGCTTAACGCGCTCTTCAACGCCACCGAGAAGGAAGCCATCAAGCGTGGCGACCAGTTCATCGCCAGCGAGCTGTTCCTGCTCGCCGTGGCCGACGACAAAGGCGAGGCCGGCCGCATCGCCCGCGAGAACGGCCTGGCGCGAAAGTCGCTCGAGACCGCCATCGAAGCCGTGCGCGGCGGCGATTCGGTCAACAGCGCCGACGCCGAGACCCAGCGCGAGGCGCTCAAGAAGTACACCGTGGACCTCACCGAGCGCGCCCGCATCGGCAAGCTCGACCCCGTGATCGGCCGCGACGACGAAATCCGCCGCGCCATCCAGATCCTGCAGCGCCGCACCAAGAACAACCCCGTGCTGATCGGCGAGCCGGGCGTGGGCAAGACCGCCATCGTGGAAGGCCTGGCCCAGCGCATCGTCAATGGCGAAGTGCCGGAAAGCCTGAAGAACAAGCGCGTGCTGGTGCTCGACATGGCGGGCCTGCTGGCCGGCGCCAAGTACCGCGGCGAGTTCGAGGAACGCCTCAAGGCCGTGCTGTCGGATATCGCCAAGGACGAGGGCCAGACCATCGTCTTTATCGACGAACTGCACACCATGGTCGGCGCCGGCAAGGCCGAGGGCGCGATCGACGCGGGCAATATGCTCAAGCCCGCACTGGCGCGCGGCGAGTTGCACTGCATCGGCGCCACCACGCTGGACGAATACCGCAAATACATCGAGAAGGATGCCGCGCTGGAGCGCCGCTTCCAGAAGGTACTGGTCGACGAGCCCAGCGTGGAGGCCACCATCGCCATCTTGCGCGGCTTGCAGGAGAAGTATGAACTGCACCACGGCGTGGAGATCACCGACCCGGCCATCGTCGCCGCGGCGGAGCTGTCGCACCGCTATATCACCGACCGCTTCCTGCCCGACAAGGCGATCGACCTGATCGACGAAGCCGGCGCGCGCATCAAGATGGAAATCGACTCCAAGCCGGAGGTGATGGACAAGCTCGAGCGCCGCACCATCCAGCTCAAGATCGAGCGCGAGGCGGTCAAGCGGGAAACCGACGAAGCCTCCAGGAAGCGTCTCGAACTGATCGAACAGGAAATCAGCCGTCTGGAGAAGGAGTACGCCGACCTCGAAGAGATCTGGAAGGCCGAGAAGGGTGCCGCCCAGGGCGCGGCCGCGCTCAAGGAAGAGATCGACAAGATCCGCCTGGAGATCACGCGCCTGCAGCGCGAAGGCAAGCTCGACAAGGTGGCCGAGCTGCAGTATGGCAAGCTGCCCGAACTCGAAGGCAAGCTGAAGGCCGCCACCGTGGCCGAGGCCAGCGAGCAGAAGCAGCCCAACAAGCTGCTGCGCACGCAGGTTGGCGCCGAGGAAATCGCCGAAGTGGTGAGCCGCGCGACCGGCATCCCCGTGTCAAGGATGATGCAGGGCGAGCGCGAGAAGCTGATCAAGATGGAGGACTATCTGCACCGCCGCGTGGTTGGCCAGGACGAGGCCGTGCGCCTGGTGTCGGACGCCATCCGCCGCTCGCGTGCCGGCCTGTCGGACGAGAACAAGCCTTACGGCTCGTTCCTGTTCCTCGGTCCTACCGGCGTGGGCAAGACCGAGTTGTGCAAGGCGCTGGCCGAGTTCCTGTTCGATTCGCAGGACCACCTGATCCGCATCGACATGAGCGAGTTCATGGAGAAGCACAGCGTGAGCCGGCTGATCGGCGCGCCGCCGGGATACGTGGGCTATGAAGAAGGCGGTTACCTGACCGAGGCCGTGCGCCGCAAGCCGTACAGCGTGATCCTGCTTGACGAAGTCGAGAAGGCCCACCCGGACGTGTTCAACGTGCTGCTGCAGGTGCTGGACGACGGCCGCCTGACCGATGGCCAGGGACGCACGGTGGATTTCAAGAACACGGTGATCGTGATGACCTCCAATTTGGGATCGCACATCATCCAGGCGATGACAGGCGAGCCGCACGAGGCGGTCAAGGGCGCGGTATGGCAGGAAGTGAAGACACATTTCCGGCCCGAGTTCCTCAACCGCATCGACGAGGTGGTGGTGTTCCATTCGCTCGACCAGCAACATATCGAGTCGATCGCCCGCATCCAACTGGAGCGGCTGACGGCACGGCTGGCGCGCATGGACATGACGCTCGAGGTGAGCGAGGCCGCCATCGCCAAGATCGCCAGCGCTGGCTACGATCCGGTGTTCGGGGCGCGTCCGCTCAAGCGCGCGATCCAGCAGCAGATCGAGAACCCGGTGGCGCGCGCCATCCTCGAAGGCAAGTTTGCCGCCAAGGATGTGGTGCCGGTGGATTACCAGGACGGAGAGTTCGTCATTGGTCCGAAGGCCCACTAACGCTCACCCAGGCCCACCAAGGCTCACGCCAGACAAAAAGCCGCCCCTTGCCGGGGCGGCTTTTTGTTTTCCTGCGTGTAATAAGAATTAACGGAATTCCATCCGGCCCGTTGCGCCTTTGCTACAAGCAGCGCCGGCTGCCGCGGGCGGCTACCGGTGATAAGGGTAAGGGTGGTGATAGGCGTACCAGTCGCGGCGTCCCCACCAGCGGCGTCCGTCCCAGTAGCGCTCCCCATGCCACCCGATGACCACCGCGGGTGCGACCACCACCGGCGGGCCGTAGGCGGGGGGCGGCCCGTAGGCGACCGGGGGCGGCCCATAGCCAGGCGGCGGGGCCGGATAAACCGCCGGGGGCGGCGGAGCCGGATAGGCCGGGGCGGCATAGACGGGTGCCGGCGCCACGACCACCGGCGCGGGCACACCGATATTCAGGTCAACATCGACGCGTGCCAGAGCGGGCTGGGAGGCCGCCCAGGCCAGCGCGCCGACATCCAGCGCGCAGAAAAAAACATGTCTCATTTCGATCCTCGTCGTGCAGTAGCCATGATTTGACTTTAGCCCTGCCGCCGCCTTGCCGCGGGATACAACTGTAACGATATTTCACGCAGGGGACCGGATGCGGCGGGTGCCAGGCGAGGTCATGCCGAGCGCTCGTTTTTCAGGCGGTACAACGGCATCAGTTGCCTGACGCAGGCGTTCGCCGCCGCCTTGCTTTCCACGTCGATCACGCGGGAGACGGCATCCTTTATGCGGCGCAGGCCTCCGTTTTCAAGAAAGGCTTTCAAGTCCCGGTTCTCCATATACCGGTTGAACTCGAGCAGGTCGGCCCCGGTAATCCCTGCATCCGCCAGCGCCTTGCCTGACAATGCCGCTTCCTTGGTCTTGCGCCCGATCGGGGAGCCGAGCAAGCGCGCCAGCCGCATCGTCAGGCCGGGATCCTGTATCTCCGCTGCCAGCGCGGGCCTGACAGCCTTCTCCACCAGTTCGGGCGAGAGCTTCATACGGGTGCACTCCACGTAGCGGTCTTTCGGGATCGGTCCGATCTTCGCCGGCAACCTTGCGAACGCATGGTCCAGGCCGACGGCAAGGATGGCGCCGACATCGAACGCGCGGATCAGCGCGGTGACGGCTTCATCGTAGGTCGGCGGGAACAACTGCGGCGGCTCCGCAGCGCGCTCTTCGTTGGTTACCGCAAGCTGCTCTGGCTGGGGACGTCTCGGGACGTTGCCGTTGTCGGGCGGGAAACCGACCTGCACCACGGCGGTGCCGGGGATGGCTTGCCCGGTTTCGGCGCTCCAGAACGGCTGGCAATCGGCCTTGCGCAGGTTTGCCAGGGCCAGGCTGTCGAGCATGGCGTTGCCGGAACTGACCTTGATGGACACCGATGCCACCTTGCCTGTTGCCGCGATGGACAGCGATACCGACGCGCGGCCGCGCATCCCGGCCCGGTCGAGTTCCGCTGGATAGGCTGGCCATTCGGTGTAGCACTGGGACTTCGCTTCGGTCGCGACATCTTCGATGGTGAACGCGCGCAGCGGCGTCGCCCGGCCGTCGTGGCTGTGAACGAGTGCCAATGCCAGCAGGACCGCCGGCAAGATCGCAGGCTTCCCGATCAGCCCAGGGGCCGGAACGCAATGGGGAGGCGCATCCGGTTTGCCAGCGCCCTGGCGAACGGCCAGGCCTGGGTGACTGCATCGGGGACAGTCGTTCATCCGTTTGCGCGAGATACCCCGGCCTTCAGGCCGAGGAGGGATAGCGCGCGACGCGAAGCGTCGCCCCTGTCCTCGCTCTCCTTTTGTGAGTGCGCTACGAGTGAATAGCCATAGCCGTCGCCGCGCTGGAGGATCACGCAGTGCTTATGGGAGATACCCTGCACCGCCCCCTCGGCGGTTTGGATGTTGAATGAGCCGGTTGCGCGGATCGCGACGCGACCGACGTGCGTACCCGCCTTCTTCCCGGAGTGAACCACTGCTTTGACCATGTCACCGGTCTGGAAGCCGAAGGCGCGCTTGCTACGCATCAGGTAGCCGCGGGGGAATCCGTGCGCGGTGAGACGGGTGCGCTGGTAGCTGCCCCGCCCAGTGCATTTGATGCGTAGCGTCGGCCGTTGCCAGTCCGATACCGTCATCACATCCCCGACGCAGGCCGCGTCAAGGGCGTGGGTCTTGGGAATGTCGAGGCGCCGGCGGTTGTACTTCGTCTGAGCGCCGCTGCCGGTCTCAACGGGAAGTCCGGTGGACTTCAGTGCGGCAAGCAAAGCGAACCGCGTGGCATTCACTGCCGCGGCATCCCGTAGCGGCGCTTTCGCCCGTGCCCGGATTCGCCTGGCCCGCTCCGGGTCCTTGCGCAGGAACACTTCAATGGGCAAAGAGCCTTTCTTCTGATTGCAGGGCCGGCACGCCAGCGTCAGATTCGATACCCGATTCGAGCCGTTGTTGGCACGGGCGTCGATGTGTTCGATCTCGAGGGGTCGATCCTTCGCGTCACAATATGCGCAGGTGCGACCGAATTTTTCCAGCAGGTACTCTCGTACATTATAGCCCTGCAGCGTGCCTTGCTGATACTGGGCCCCGGAGATTTCAGGGGTCTGCATCGCCTGCATGTCGAAGCGGACGAGCTCCGTGCTGATAGCCGTGATCGGCGCCAGCGCGCGATAGCGGGCGACCCACGACATGGTGGTGTCGATGCGGTGGCGCAGACTGGGTGCCAGCCAGCCCTCCGGCTTACGGCGGTTGTCAAACCGGGCGGCGCGGTACCGAGTCTTGCGTCCGCGGCGGCCCCGGCGCATCGCTCGGCGAGCCGTCAAGGCCTCACTGATCTGACGGCCGCGGTGAAGGATCTCGGCGAGGGAGAGCACGAAGACGTGCCTGGCGCCATTTTCGTCAGTCGTTTCGCGAACGATGGCGACGCCCGTTTCCTTGCTGCCCGGGTCCAACTGAAGGCGCAGCGGTTGCAGCGCGCTGTCGTCCTGGTGCCGGTTGATCAGTCGAATGGCGAATGGCATCAGCCGATGCACCCGGGCGCGTCCGCGCGCGAGGAGCAGGCGAGCCCGCTTCTCACTGCATGGCATGAGCGGCTTACCGCGTTTGTCCAACACAAAGACTGCCAAGGCAATCTCTCCTAAATAGTTACCCTTACGGGCCTGGTTACGCGCCCCTCGCGGGGGCGTCTCCCTTCGGCAATGTTGCGAACCGGCGATCTGCCCTGATCCGTTTCGTGCTTACCCTGTCGCTTGTCTGCAACCGGGGCTTCGAGAGGTTGGGACTAAGGAAGCATCCCAACGTCGGTCTTGCACCTATTCGCAACGTAGCGGGTTGGTTACCGCTTTGCCTGGTCAACCCGAGCTTGTCAGTTGCCTTTCAAGCTCCGCCCTTCAGGGCGGGGTAGTTGACGGATTGAATTGGCTCGTTTTGTATTTCCTGCAGATTATGCCGGGATCGGGGCGCTGTCACAGCCCCTTGGTACCGTGGCGCGGGATGCCACGTCCTCCCCGGCTAGCGGGACAGCTGTCGTGTGGAAAACCAGCAACGCATGATTTACGCACCTGCGCCGCCTGTGTAATATCCGACACCCGCACACTTGTGCTGTTGTTTGTTCACCCCCTTTTTTCCTGGAGAGTAAAGTGCCCCGCATGTCCGCCATCACCCTCTGATGCCGACGACACCTGCACACGCAGAGTGCCGATGGCGCGCCCGCGCAATCGTCTGCTGTGCTTGCGTTAAGCGCTTTACACTGTTCCAGACCTGAGTTGCCTTCCGGCGACTGCCAGTCCGCCACGCGCCATCCCATCGTCGGCTCCAATTTTTCTGGAGTTCGAATGACGATGCAAGAACCCGAAACGCTTCGGGAAATCAAACCTGCCCACGTAGTTGCCGATCGCGTGAAGTACCCGCGTACCCCGCATTTGCCGTGGTCGCCCGGGCTCGGCGACGACGACCGGAGGATCGGGGCCCTGGATGCATTCCACGGGCGCCGCGTGATTGTCACGTCCAAGATGGACGGAGAAAACACCTCGCTCTACCGCACCGGCATGCACGCCAGAAGCCTGGACAGCCGCCACCATCCCAGCCGCGATTGGCTCAAGGGATTCTGGGGCGCGATGCGGATGGATATCCCGGAGCGATGACGAGTCTGCGGCGAGAACCTGTTCGCGACGCATTCGATCCGGTACCGGGACCTGGCTTCCTTCTTCCTGGGATTCTCGGTCTGGAATGCGCAGAACCTATGCCTCGGTTGGGACGAGACGGTGGAGTGGTTCGCCTTGCTCGGCATCGAGCCGGTCCCTGTGCTTTACGACGGCAAGTTCGATGCCGCGGCGATCCAGGCGCTCTGGCGCGAAAGCGAGCGCGAGCGCGAGCGGACCGAGGGCTATGTGGTCCGGGTCGCGGGTGAGATCCGTTACGCCGATTTCAGGCGCTGCGTGGCGAAGTTCGTGCGTAGCGGGCATGTGCAGACGGACGAGCACTGGATGCATAACCATGCGTTCGAGCAGAACCACATGCGCGAACAAACAGGAGAGTCGCAATGGAAATGACCGATCTTTTGACCGCTACGAATCTGCAATCGCTGCGGGCCTCACCTGTGCTGCGAGCGCCGGCATATGCAAGCCTGGCGGCACACGTTCCGCCAGCCGGCACCCATCCGGACTGGAAAGCCGTCATGGAGGCGCTCCCCTGCCTGGAGCCGTTGCGCCGCACGCCGCAGGATCCACGCTATCACGCGGAAGGCGACGTCTGGACCCACACCAGGCTGCTGGTCCAGTCCCTCGTACACCTTGAGAACTATGCGGCCGCCAGTTCAGAACGCCGCTTCGTCCTGTTCTATGCGGCGCTATTGCACGACATCGCGAATCCCGCCACCACACGGGTGGATCCGGAAACCGGGCGATCGGCCAGCCAGGCCACTCGGCCCGCGGCGCGGTCGACGCACGCGTGCTGCTGTGGCGCAGCGGGGTGCCGTTCGCGCTGCGGGAAGCCATTTGCCGGCTGATCCAGGTGCACCAGCTCCCGTTTTATGCCATCCGGGGAAACCGGTCCGGCGAGTCCGCGGAGATGGTGGTGCGGCGCTTGTCGCTCGAACTCGACATACGTGAACTGGCGGCGCTGGCCGAGGCCGACATGCGCGGGCGGATATGCGCCGATAGCGAAGACGTGCTGGTCGAAATCGCACTCTTTCGCGAGCTGGCGCGCGAGGAGGGCTGCTACGGCCAGCCGCGTGCGTTCGCGGACCGCTGGACGCGCATGCGCTATCTCCGTGGGGAGGATGTCCATCCGGACTATGCGTACCACCGTGAGGCGGGATCCTCCGTCACGGTCCTGAGCGGCCTGCCGGCAACGGGAAAAAGCACCTGGATCGGTAAGTACTGTCCCGGCCTGCCGGTCGTGGGGTTTGACGATGCGCGCGAGGCCCTGGGCCTCCGGTACGGGAAGAACGAGGGCGCGGCGATGCACTTCGCTGTCGACCAGGCAAAAGCCCTGCTGCGCGAAGGCCGCCCGTTCGTCTGGAACGCGACGCACCTGAGCCGGCAGATGCGCGCGAAGACCTTCGACTTGCTGTTCGCGTATGGCGCCGAAGTCAATGTCGTCTATCTGGAAGCCGCGGAGCAGACCATCCTGTCGCGCAACTGCACGCGGGACACCACGCTGACGAATGCGGCGATCGGGAGGATGTTGCATCGATGGGAGGTGGTGTCCCCGGTGGAGGCGCACTCGGTGACGTACGACATCGGCCACTGAGCCCCGGGCCGTCCGAGTCCGGCACCCCGACGGTTTCGGCCGAGGTGGCTGGCTGCGGTGAGTTGCTGTCGGGCGCGCTCGGAGGAACGTCGCGGAAGAGGTTAGGCCATCCAGGCGATGGCGGGCGGGTGAGGGGACTGGAGCGGTGTGCCTCGCTTCAAAACGGGCCGCCAGAACATGCCGATAGTCCGGCTGGGCAAGGTGGGTGGCACGCAGCGGCCAAATGTCAGGCAAGAACCTGCCGTGCCATCCCTACTTACTCACGGCAGCCTTCATCCACTCCGTCGTCTCCCACGCCGTGCCGAGCACGTCTCCCTGCCCGTGGTCGCAGCCTTCCCACTTGAAGAACTGCAGTTCGTCCGTGCTGGCCAGCCCGTTGGCCAGCACCTGCATGCCCAGCGTATGCGCCAGTGCGATCACGGCACGCGCGATGGCGGCGCGCCTGGCGTCGGTTGCCACGTTGCGCACGTAGCCAAGCGGAATCTGCAGCCGGTCGGGCAACAGGCGCTGCAGGTTCGCGAGAGAGATCGGCGTGTTGCCCACGTCGGCCAGCGTGACCGACGCGCCTTGCTCCTGGATCCGGGCGCAGGCGAGGCGGGCGGCTTCCGTCGCCGTGCCCAGCAGGATGCCGGGTAGCTGCAGGTCAAGCTGGTTGCCGGGCTGGCCGGTCTCGCGCAGGGACTGCCTGAGCAGCTCCGGCAAGGCCAACAGCGCGGATTCCTCCGCGCCGGCCACCTGCGGCAGCAGGATGGGAACGCTGACGCGGGTCGGGCTGGAGACGGCAGCTTGCGGGTCGGTGTGCCAGGCTTGCGCAAGCTCGCAGGCGCGGCGCAGCAGCGCGGCGTTGATCTCGGTAACCAGGGCGGGCCGGCGGATACGGCAGGCGATCTCGGTATGCGGCATCCAGCCGTCCGCGACCGGCCACTCCGGCAGTAGTGCGATGGCTGCAATGGCGGCGGAACTCAAGTCGAACTGGGACACCGCATGCAGCCGGTACTGCCCGCCGCGCAGGCTCTCTTCGACGGCGTCTTCCACGCCCGGGCCGCCGGATGGCGCAGCGCTTGCGAGGTCCGGCAATGGACGGGCGGCGGGCAGCCCACCCTCCGGTTGCAGCGCATTGGCCTGCTGCAATGCCTTGACATACTGGTACGTGCGCAGGCCGCCGATCACGACGGACGTCAACTTCTGCGCGGTCAGTTCTGTCTTGAGAAAGTAGCCATTGATCTCGTACCCGGTGATGACCTCGCGCTCCGGCGCCATGCCCGGATGTCCGGTACGCAGCACGATCTGCAGGTCGGCGTTGCGCAGTTGCTCGCGGATATAGCGCACCGTCTCCAGGCCGGCGTCATCGGTTTCCATCACCACGTCGAGCAGCACCAGCGCCGTGTCCGGATGCGCGGCCAGGTACGCCTTGCATTCTTCGCCGGAGTAGGCGCTGTGGAACTGGATCCCGCGACCGGAAAACGTCAGGTCCGCCAGCACCAGCTGCGTGATCTCGTGCACGTCGGGATCGTCGTCGACCAGTAGGACCTGCCACGCGGGCACAGACAAGGAGGTGTTCATGACGGACTCTTTACGGACGCGATCGGAATGGTGGCCTTCGTGGCGGGCGTGACTCTCGGCATCCGGATGGTGAAGACAATGCCTCCGCCATCCTGGCTGACGCCGTTGCCCACCGCGATGGTGCCGCCCAGGCGCTGCGTAACCAGGTTGTAGACCAGGTGCAGGCCCAGCCCGCTGCCGCCCTTGCCGCGGCGCGAGGTGAAAAAGGGTTCGAAGATCTTCTCGTGCAGCGCGTCCGGTATGCCACGGCCGTTGTCGGCGTAGCGGATCACCACCTCGTCGCCAGGCGCGTGGCGCGCGGCGATGCGGATGGTGCCGCGGACAGGGCCTGTGTCGCCGCCGCCGAAGGCGTGCACCAGCGAGTTCATGATCAGGTTGGTGAGGATCTGGGCGATCGCGCCAGGGTAGCCGGTCATGGCGATGCCCGCCGGACAGTCGATCTGCAACGCCACGCGCGTGTCGCGCAGCCTGGGGTCGAGGCTGACCACGGTTTCGCGGATGTAGTCGCCGAGATCGAAGCTGCGCCGCTTTTCGCTGGTCTGGTCGACCGCCATCTGCTTGAAGCTCTGCACCAGCTCCGCCGCGCGGTTGGCGTTGGACAACAGCAACCGGGCGGATTGCGCGGCGTCCGACAGGTAGCGCTCCAGCTCCGCCGGCGTCAGCCCGCCGCCTGCCACCAGCGCCTGCGTGGCGCTGGTGCGGTCCTGCAGGTAGGATGCGGCGCTGACGGTAATGCCCACCGGCGTATTGATCTCGTGCGCGACCCCCGCCACCAGTCCGCCCAGCGACGCCATCTTCCCGGCTTCCACCAGGTCCTTGCGCGCGGATTCGAGATGCCGCAGCGATTCCATCAGTTCGGCCTGCGCCAGCTCGCGGCTTTCGTGCGACAGCACGATCCACCACGCGCCGAATGCCAGCAGGGGCAGGGTGGCCGAGTAAACGCGCAGCAGCAGGTCCCCGAGCCCGCCGGCGGACGGCGGGGCGCCCTCGCCGAGGAGCCGGTAGGCCAGCAGGAACACCGCGCCCATGGCCGCCGACGCGATCACGAACAGGCCGAGGAAACGCACCAGGCGGCGCAGGAAATGCGGAGGCAGTATCCGCAGGAAGCTGCTCTTGCGCGGCGATGCCTGCTCTCGCGCGGCGGTGCCGGGCGCCTTGCAGGCATCGTGGCAATGGTTGTCCAGGCCGCAGCACAGCGAGCAGATCGGCCCCTCGTAGAAGGGGCAGTGCGCCATGTCCGGCGCTTCATAGTCGCGCTCGCAGATGCAGCAGCGCAGCGGCTCGTCGGCGCCGGCGGCGCGGATCTGCGGTTCCTGGCGCGCGATATAGTAGCGGCCGCGGGTCGCATAGGCGATCAGGATGGCGCTGGCGAACGAGGCGCCCATCGCGATAAAGGCCGAATAGGCCTGCGCCAGGGAGCCGAGCAGGCCGGAGTAAGCACCGATACCGGCCATCGAGGCGATCAGCATGGCGCCGCAGCCCACCGGGTTGAACGCATACAGGTAGGCTCGCCGGAACTCGATGTGGCGCGGGCTGATGCCCAGGGGCTTGAGCACGATGAGGTCGGCCACCAGCGCGCCGAGCCAGGCGATCACCAGGTTTGAATAAACGCTGAGCACGGCCTCCAGCGTGCTGAAGATGCCCAGCAGCGTCAGCAGCAGCGCGATCAGTACGTTGAACACCAGCCAGACCACGCGGCCCGGATGGTAGTGCGCCAGCCGCACGAACACATTGGACCAGGCCAGCGAGCCCGCGTAGGCGTTGGTTACGTTGATCTTGATCTGCGAGACCACCACGAACAGCAGCGCCACCGCCATCACCACCTCGGGCTGGTCGAAGACCTGCCCGTACGCCCACACGTACATGTGCATGGGTTCCATGGCCTTGCCGGTGGCCAGGCCGGCCTGCACCGCCAATACCGCCAGCAGGCTGCCCGCCAGCACCTTGAGCCCGCCGATCAGGATCCAGCCGGGTCCCGCCAGCAGCAGCGCGCTCCACCAGCTCCACCGGTTCTGCGCGGTGCGCTCAGGCAGGAAACGCAGGTAGTCCACCTGCTCGCCGATCTGTCCCATCAGCGAGAACAGCACGCCGGTGGCGGCGCCGAAGGCCAGCACGTTGAAGGCGGGCGAGGCGCCGTCGCGCCCGGTGAAGGCGGCCCATTGCGCCAGCACACCTGGATCGTGGCGCAGGATATAGACGAACGGCAGCACCAGCAGCACCGCCCACAGCGGTTGCGTCCACATCTGCAGCTTGTTGATCAGCGTGACGCCGAAGAACACCATCGGCACGATCACCAGCGAGCAGACCAGGTAGCCCAGGGTCAGGTTCAGCCCGGTGGCGATGGTCAGCGCCTGGGCCAGGATGGCCGATTCCAGCGCGAAGAAGATAAAGGTGAAGGACGCGTAGATCAGCGAGGTGATGGTGGACCCGGCATAGCCGAAGCCCGCGCCGCGCGTGAGCAGGTCGATGTCCACATTGGCCACGCTGGCGTGGTAGGCCACGGGCAGGCCGATCAGGAAAATCAGCAGGCAGACCAGCAGGATGGCCGGAAACGCATTCTGGAAGCCGAAGCTGAGCGTGATGCTGGCGCCTATCGCCTCCAGCGCCAGGAAGGACACGCCGCCGATGGCTGTGTTGGCCAGCGTGAACGGGGACCACCGCCGGTACGAGCGCGCCGCGTAACGCAGCGCGTAATCCTCCAGCGTTTCATTCGCGACCCAGGATTGATATTCTCGTTTGATGCGCATGGCGTGGGGGCGTCGGGTGCGATGCGGGTCCGGGGAAGCGTATGCGATCTGGGTCGAATGGATGCGAATCGAGGCGGAGGGTTGGCAGCGAGCGCTTCGATTATTGACTGAATCCGGTCCCTGCGCAATGACATGCATCCCACGCGCGGGAGGGGGCGGATGCAGCGATAGCGCACGGCCGGAATGCTGCGCGGCAGCAGGCGCGCGCGTCTTGACTTTTGAGGTTCCAGCGGAAACACTGGCCGGCAATCCTCATTTTGAAGAGAGCGGGGCAGACGGCATTTACCCGAGCGCTGCCCGAATCCACTGTGCCAGAAGTCATGGAGGACGCGCGGTTGACCGCCAAGAATGCCGATAGCGCCGATCCCCTGACCGGTGAACTGGTCTACCGCATCCACGCCGCGCGCGACGACGAAGGGTTGCGCGGCGTCATTGCGCTGCTGCGCGACCAGTTCTCCGCGGGCACGGCGGTGCTGGCACGGCGGCACCTGGCTGGCGGACAGGGAGCGGTACTGTGCGGCGCGCCGGATGATGCGGCGTTCTTCCGCACCTTCGCGGAATACTCGCCACGCAATCCCTGGTTTCTCTCCAGCAACGCCTACCAGCCGCTGCAGGTGATCGGCGGCGAAGACATGCTCAGCAGCAGCGACCTGGTCAGGACGGACTTCTACCATGCACTGCTGCGGCCCCATCAATACCTGCACCGCTTGTGCGGGGTCGTTGCCCGCGAGGCCGACGTGGTCTATTTCCTTGAGCTGTACCGGCGCGAAGACCAGCGGCGATTCAGCGCGAAGGAAAAGGCCGAGTTCCGCGGGCTGCTGGCGCATATGGCGTTGTCGCTGGAGAACCGCTGGCAACGGCACAGCGCCGCCGACCTGAGCCAGGCGCTGATGCGCATCATCGACGGTCATCCCAGCGCTACCTTCCTGGTGGAGCAGGACGGACGCATCGTCTATTGCAACCGCAGCGCCCAGGCGCTGTGCGGGCAGGGCAGCGGGCTGTACCGGGACGGGGACTATCTCGCCGCCGTCATGCCCACCGATCACCGTGCCTTGCGCGAGATGCTGGCCGGGCTGGCGCGCGGTGCCGGCGACATGCGCGATGCCCACGCGGCCCATGCGGTCCATGCCGCCCTGGTGCCGACCCAGGTGCTGTCGGTCTGCGCGCCGGGATTTGCGTTGCCCACCACACTGACGCTGCAGCCCGCCGGCGCGTCCTTGCGTACCGGCCTGGGCGAGGAGCGCGCGGTGGTGGTGGTCAGCGCGCGCCGGCAGGGCACGGAGCACGCGCACCACGATTGCCTGTTCGCACGCCAGTTCAAGTTGAGCGAGGCTCAGGCGCGGGTCAACGCGCTGGTCTTTGCCGGCCACTCCATCGCCAGCCTGGCCGAGGTGCTGCACGTCTCCGATAACACGGTGCGCAGCCACCTCAAGCAAATCTTCCAGAAGACCAACACGCACGGCCAGATGGAACTGGTGCGCCTGCACGCCCAGCACTGCCCGCCGGCCTGACCGCCCGGAAGCGGCAAAACCCTTGCGGGCCGGGATCCGCGCAGGCCCGCATTGGCGCGGCGCACCATCCTTCCCCGGCGCGAACTGACACGCGTGTTTCGTATCCCGCTTGCGCCGTTGCCTCATGCGCCTGGGTGAAATCGCCTCACCCAGCCGGATGAGACGGAAATCCTCGCCGTGAGGGATTCGCATGAGCACGGCCCTGCATATAGTTGACCCGTCGCCACACGGCAGGGCGCGGCGCCAGGGCCCACGAACACGAACACGAATACGAGCACCCAATAAAACAAGACCACCTCACGGGGGAGACACGCCATGCTAGGCCTGACCTTGCTGTACGTCGGAGCAGTGCTATGCCTGAACGGCCTTTGGCTGCTCGGAAAAATTGGCGACCGCGAGATCTGGGTCGTGAATATCTTCGCCGGCGGAGTAACGATGCTGGTGTCGCTGCGGCTCATCTTCGGCGGCGAGGCGGATAGCGCATCGATCAAGGCCGGCGCGCTGACGCTGCTGTTCACCTTCACCTACCTGTGGGTTGCGCTCAACCGTTTCAATGGTGCCGACGGGCGCGGCCTTGGCTGGTTCAGCCTGTTCGTCTCGGTCACGGTGATTCCCGTCGCCATCGACGCGCTGCGCAACGCGAACTCCGTCTGGGACACCTGGTTCGCCTGGTGCTGGGTCGGTTGGGGCGTGCTGTGGTTCCTGTATTTCCTGTTGCTCGCGATGCAGCGCCCCATCCTGAAGTTCACCGGTTTCGCCACGGTCCTGGCAGGCATCGCGACTGGCTGGCTGCCAGGCTATCTGCTGCTGAGCGAGTCATTCAAATAGGCAGTAACGGGGCGCGCAATCGCGCGCGACGAAGCAGGTTCAGGCAGCCACCACGGCTGCATGGTTTCACGGCCGCAATCCGGCGATTGACCGGATCCACACCAAGGAGACAGGCAGATGGCAGATACCCTTATCAAGGTCGATCTCGCGCAGTCGGCGTACGAGAACGAGAAGGTGCACAACCGCTGGCACCCGGATATCCCGATGGCCTGCTGGGTCAATCCCGGCGACGAATTCATCCTGGAAACCTACGACTGGACCGGCGGCTTCATCAAGAACAACGAGTCCGCGGACGACGTGCGGGACATCGACCTGTCGATCGTCCACTTCCTGTCCGGGCCGGTGGGCGTGCATGGCGTCGGGCCGGGGGACCTGCTGGTGGTGGACCTGCTCGATGTGGGCGCCAGGCAGGAGAGCCAGTGGGGCTTCAACGGCTTCTTCTCGAAGAAGAACGGCGGTGGCTTCCTGACGGACCATTTCCCGCAGGCGCAGAAGTCCATCTGGGATTTCCACGGCGTCTACACCACGTCGCGCCACGTGCCCGGCGTGCAGTTCGCGGGGCTGATCCACCCGGGGCTGATCGGTTGCCTGCCCGACCCCAAGCTGCTGCAGACCTGGAACGAACGCGAGGTAGGCCTGATCAAGACCGACCCCGACCGTGTGCCGCCGCTGGCCAACCCGCCGTTCGCCGCGACCGCGCACATGGGCAGGCTCCAGGGCGACGCCGCGCAACGGGCGGCGGCAGAGGGCGCGCGCACCGTGCCACCGCGCGAGCATGGTGGCAACTGCGACATCAAGGACCTGTCGCGCGGCTCGCGGGTGTACTTCCCGGTGTATGTGGATGGCGCGGGGCTGTCGGTGGGCGATCTTCACTTCAGCCAGGGCGACGGCGAGATTACCTTCTGCGGCGCCATCGAGATGGCCGGGTGGGTGCACATGCGGGTGAACGTGATCAAGGGGGGGATGGCGAAGTACGGCATCAAGAATCCCATCTTCAAGCCCAGCCCGATCACGCCGACCTACAACGACTACCTGATCTTCGAGGGGATCTCGGTCGATGAAGGCGGCAAGCAGCACTACCTGGATGTCAACGTCGCCTACCGGCAGGCCTGCCTGAACGCGATCGAATACCTGACCAAGTTCGGCTACTCGCGCGCGCAGGCCTACGCCATCCTGGGCACGGCGCCGGTGCAGGGGCATATCAGCGGCGTCGTGGACATACCCAACTCCTGCGCCACGCTGTGGATACCGACACAGATCTTCGACTTCGATATCCGGCCGCAGGCCAGTGGACCCACTGTGCATATCAAGGGAGGTGCCGATGTCCTGCTCTCACCCGACCTGGCCTGACGTAGCGCTGACGAGCGCCGGGTCGATGTGAATCGATGTGAAGCGATCTGAAGCAACCGGCGGCCGGCGCGGATTCCCGTATTCGCACGGACCGCGCCGGCCGGTTCCAACCGAGCGGAGACCTGAATGCCCATTTATGAATACGCGTGCGTGGATTGCGGCAGCTTCAGCGCGGTGCGGCGCATCGACGATCGCGATGCGCCTCAGGCGTGTCCCGGCTGCGGCCAGCAAGCGCCGCGCATGGTCACGGCGACGATGCTGGCGCTGATGCCGTCGGCTCGGCGTGCCGCGCATGCCGGTAACGAGCGCAGCGCCCATGCGCCGGTCAGTTCGCAGGGGCACCGCCACGGGCCCGGCTGCGGCTGCTCGGGGGGGGGCGCCCGGCTGGCTGGCACGCCGGACGCCGCCAAGTCCTTTCCCGGCACGCGGCCATGGATGATCAGCCATTAGCGAGTCCATCTGGCGACGGGCTACGCAATGCACAGATCGAAGGAAGGCAGCAAGCGCGCGCCCTGGCACCCCTGCGGCCGGTTTCAGAAGCGGTAGGTCACGCTGCCCACAACGGTTCGCCGCGCGCCGAAGTAGCAGTCGCCACGTGCCAGGCAAGTGGTGACGTATTGCTTGTCGAACAGGTTGGTCATGTTGAGCGCGACGCGTACCGGGCCATGGTCATAGGCGAGCATGGCATCGAACAGCGTCACGCCGCTGACCTTGTTCTGGTCCGTGCCGTCGTAGCTCGGGCCGACATAGCGCACGCCGCCGCCGGCGGCGAAGCCCGGCAGTTCGAACAGGTTGAACTTGTAGGTTGCCCACAGCGAGGCCATGTTCGACGGCGTGCTGGCCAGGCGCTTGTCGATCTCGGCGGCGCTGCCTTCGGTCACGCGGGCGTCCAGGTAGGTGTAGCTGGCAATCACGTCGAGCCGGTTCGACAGCGAGGCCGTGGCTTCCACTTCAATGCCGCGCGTACGCGCCTCGCCCACCTGCACGGTATCCGGCACGCCGTTGAGCACGCCGGCGGTCTTGCGGTTCTTTTCCCGCATGTCGAAGGCGGCCACGGTCAGCATGGCGTTCTTGCCCGGCGGCTGGTACTTGATCCCGGCTTCCCACTGGGAGCCGCGCAGCGGCTTGAATGCCTGGTTGGCCTTGTTGAAACCGGCGAGGCCCTGGAAGGATTCCGAGTAGCTCACGTATGGATTCAGGCCGATGCCGGACTGGTACATCAGGCCGAATCGCTTGGTCAGTTCGCTGTCGTCGCGCGAGGCCGACGGCGTGTTGTCCTGCGATGCGCGTGACCAGTCGTAGCGCAGGCCAAGCATCAGCAGCCACTTGTTCCAGGAAAGCTGGTCCTGGAGGTAGATACCGGTCTGCGCCTGCGTGCTGGGGTTGAGGTCGCGCGTCGATGCCGGCGCGACGAAGTTGCCATAGACGGGATTGAATACGTTGAGCGGCGCGGCGGTGCCCCCCACGCCGGTGCGGCCGGTAATCTCGGCGTGCTGGTAGTCCACGCCGGTGAGCAGCCGATGGCCGATGCTGCCCGTCCGGAACGTGGCCTGTGCCTGGTTATCGATGGCAAATGCGTTCAGCGTGGGCTGGTTCAGGTAGACCGTGCGGCGCATCAGCGTATCGCTGCCCGGCACCCAGCCATGCGTCGCGCCGGTAAAGCCCGCCGCATAGATGCTGCGGTAGTCGACCGTGCTGTGCGAATAACGCAGGTTCTGGCGAACCGTCCAGGTTTCGCTTGCCTTGTGCTCGAACTGGTAGCCGACGGAGGCCTGTTCGGCGGTGTACCGGTCGAAGCCCGGTTCGCTGCTGAACAGGTGATCGGGGATCTGGCCCGCCGGGTTGGAGTACAGCGTCCCGCGCCAGGGATAGAAGCCCACCGACGTGCCGCTTTCATCTCGCTGGAAGTTGGCAAGCAAAGTGAACGACGTGTCGGCACTGGGCCGGAATGTGAGGGAAGGCGCGATCAGGTAACGGTTGTCCTTGACGTAGTCGACCTGGGTATCGCTGTCGCGCGCAAGGGCCACCAGCCGGTACAGCCACTTGCCATCTGCATCCAGCGGCCCGGTCAGGTCGGCCTGGACCTGCTTGCGGTTGTAGTTGCCGAACTGCACGCCGATCTCGCGGGCGGCTTCCGCCTGCGGGCGCTTGCTGACAAGGTTCAGGATCCCGCCGACCGCGCCCTGGCCAAACAGCATCGACGACGGGCCGCGCAGCACGTCGATGCGTTCCAGCCCGTAGACGTCGGCGCGCACGTTGTTATAGAAGCCGACCTGGTTGAGCAAACCGTCCTGGTATTGCGTGAAGTCCGTACCGCGGAACTTGCCCCAGTCGCCCCGGTTGTCATTGCCATACGGGCCGGCA
Source organism: Cupriavidus sp. F041 (assembly GCF_057814235.1). Lineage (NCBI taxonomy): Bacteria > Pseudomonadati > Pseudomonadota > Betaproteobacteria > Burkholderiales > Burkholderiaceae > Cupriavidus > Cupriavidus sp. F041. The sequence goes on along the minus strand of NZ_JBVASY010000002.1, from coordinate 2,350,465 downwards.
TGGACGCCGGCGCTGTAGCCCAGCGCCTGCTGCACCGACTGGGCGCCTTGCGCCTCGATGCGGTCGCGGGTGATGACGGAGATGGATTGCGGCGTTTCCATCAAGGGAGTGTCGGTCTTGGTCGCCGTCGCGCTGCGTTTGGCCACGAACCCGTGCACCGGACCGGTCGGCGTTTCGTCGGCGTTGCTGGCCCGCACCGTCACCGCTGGCAGTTCCGCTGCATCCGCCTTGCCAGCTGACGGCTGGGCCGCCGGCGCCTGGGCGAAGGCCGTACCGATGGCCTGGAGGCTCAATGCCAGGGTGGTCAGGGAAACGGTGTGGCGCCTCCGGCGGGGTTGGCGGAGTGCGGCGCGCTTCGGCATGTTCAGGTTCATCGGTATTTTCAGGATCTTGCGAGACGGCCGGGGAGGTGGCGGGAAACCGTTGGCCTGTTGTTTGAAAAAATATAAATGCAAATCATTATCACTACCGTTTGCATTGTAACTGAATGTGTCGAAAGGATTACAAAGGTGATAGCGCGACAGGGTTATCTGCTCTCGGACCGTGTTCTCGGATACGCCGTTTTGCATGGCGAATTCAGCGGGCGACTGTCCGGCGACGAGGCCGGAAAGCACCTTGGCGTCCGGGGACGCCCGGTGTTCCCTGAAACCGCGGAACCGGCCGTCGCTGGCATGGCCTAGAATTGCCTTGCGAGACCAACACGTCGCGAGCGGAGGGGGGCGAATGGCACGGTTTTGCAGCAGGCTCGTCCAGGCAGGCATGCTTGCCTGCGTGCTCGCGTATTCCGCGTCCGGGCTGGGCGGCGAAGACGTAGCGCTATTGCCCGTCAAGCTCCCGCGGCACGTTGAGATTCAGTTGCCGAAGGGATGGACGCTGTTGTCGGAGGCGCAAAGCCGGGGCCGCGAGGTGACGCTCGATGCCGCGACCGACATCACGCGCCATGCATCGGAGGGGGACCGGCTGAACCTCCTTCACGCCGTGTCGAACTCCAGTGGCCCGTATGCAGCCGTCGTGATCAACTCGATTCAGCCGCCGGGCGTTTCGTTCAGGCAGGTGCGCAAGTTCGATGAGGACATGCTCAAGGCGTTCGGCGCAGGCTTCGAACGCTTGATCCGGGATTCGCTCAGGAAGTCCGGCAGGCAATTGCTGTCGATCACCAGTCCGCGCCTTGAGACGGTTGGCGGCTGGCCGGCCATTGCCATCAGTTACACCCGAAGCGGCGACCAGGGCACGATTTACGTGCAGCACTTCGACATCTATACGCCAGACCAGGAGCTTCTGCTGATCCTGGCCTGCCGCGACGCGGGGCGCGGCACATGGCTGCCAGTGCTCGAACGGATCACGAAATCGCTTGTGGCCGGCGAGAACTAGGCTGCCGGACTGACCCGGACGCGCATTCAGCTACCCGCGCACATTGCGCGGCTCTCTTGCCGCGAACGCCGGGTGGTCGCGCAGCGCATGGGAACTGGCCAGGCACTGACGCGGGCGAGTGTGTATCGGCTTCAGAAGGACGACCAGTCCGAAGCCGATGAGGAAACCGCCGGCGCAGCCGCAGCGCTTGCACGCGGCGCAACGGCCCGCGGCGAAACAGTGGCGGCCTTGGGCGCGGGCGCGCGGCTGGCGGCGCTGGCCACGGCCTGGTTGCCCAGCGCCGGAACACTGGAAATCCGCTCTTCAGGGCCTGTTGTCTGCCGGGCAGATCAGGGCTTCCCATGACTCAGGCGATGATGCCGGTCTTCATGCGGCCGGCCCTCCCGGCGGCAGCATCTCGCGCACCAGCGCGCGCAAGCGTATGACGGCTGCTGGCAGATTGGCCTGGCGCATCGCCAGGTGCAGCGGGGCAGTCAGCGACGGGCTGCCGGCAAGCGCGCGGTAGGCGATGTCGTCGCCGCCCAGGCGGCGCATGGAGGCGGGCACCACCGAAATGCCAAGGCCTGCCGCCACCAGGCTCAGCGTGGCGGGCAGGCGCGGCGCTTCCTGCGCCACCAGCGGGCTGAAGCCCGCCGCGCGGCATGCGGTCAGGATGGCGTCGTACAGCCCCGGCCCGGCCGGGCGGCGGTAGAGAATGAACGGCTCGCGCGCCAGCGCCGACAGCGGCAAGGCGCCGGCATCCGCCGCCAGCGGGTGCCCGGCTGGCAGCGCGGCCAGCATTGGTTCCTCCAGCACGGCATCGAGCAACAGCCCGGTGGTGCTGCCCACCGGCGAGCGCACGAAGGCCGCGTCGAGCCGCTCATGCAGGATCGCGTCCACCAGTTCGCTGGTGCCGGCTTCCTCCAGCGTGACGGCAACGCCCGGCACGCTCTCGCGAAACCTGCGCAGCACGGCGGGGACGAAAGGGTGCGAGGCGGCGGAACTGGTGAAGCCGACGGCGAGCCGCCCTTGCTCCCCGGCCGCGGCACGGCGCACCACCTCGGCCACGCCTTCGGCTCGCGCCAGCACGGCGCGGGCTTCCTCCAGCAATGCCAGCCCGGCCTCGGTAGGCCGCACACCGCGCGGCAGGCGCCGCATCAGCAATACGCCCAGTTCGTCCTCCAGGCCGCGCAACAAGCGCGTGAGCGGCGGTTGCTGCATGCCCAGGCGCTCGGCGGCGCGGGTGACGTGTCCTTCTTCGGCCAGCACGACGAAGGCGCGCAGCCGGCGTAGCTCGATCATTGCGATACTCTCAGAGTATGGATTTTGTGCTCAGGATGCATTGGAAATCATAGCAGTACAGGCCTATGCTGACGGCGTGAATCGCATCGCGTTGGAGCACGGCCATGCAGCAAGACAGGGATGGAGGGCAGGATCAGGCCGCGGATGCCGGTCTGCCTGCCGCGTCGCATGCGGGCAATCTGCTGGAATTCCTGGCCTGGCTGGCGGCCGGGCCGCGCACCTATGCCGACACCATGGAGGCATGGCGCACCTCCTGCCCGCGGCTTTCCGCGTGGGAGGACGCGAACGCGGCCGGCCTGGTCGACATGGAATGCGCGGCGGGCGTGCCGCGCGCGCAGGCTGTGGTCCTGCTCACCGCGAAGGGCAAGGCCGTGCTGCGCCGGGCGAGGCCGCCATCGGCGTGAAGAACGCCAGCGTATCGACGCATTCACCAAGCACCAGAACCGAACCCGCAAAGGAGCAGCAATGACTTGGTCAGCCCGGCAGTACGTGAAATTCGAGAACGAACGGACCCGTCCGGTACGGGACCTGCTGGCCGCCGTGCCAGGGCGCGAGCCGCGCGTGGCGGTGGATATCGGCTGCGGCCCGGGCAACTCGACCGAGGTGCTGGCCGCGTGCTTTCCCGGCGCCCGCGTGACCGGGCTGGACAGCTCGGACGACATGGTCGAGGCCGCGCGCAAGCGGCTGCCGGAACTGAAGTTCGAAGTCAGCAGCATCGAAACCTGGGACGACCCGGGACCCTACGATGTGATCCTCGCCAATGCCGTGCTGCAATGGCTGCCCGATCACGCCCGCCTGCTGCCCGCGCTCGCCGCCAAGCTGGCGCCGGGCGGCAGCCTGGCGATCCAGGTGCCGGACACCCTGGACACGCCGGCGCACCGCCTGATGCGCGACGTCGCCGCCGACGGCCCGTGGGCCGGCAAGCTGGCCGCCGCCGCGCAGGCGCGCACCGCGCTGCCGGGCGCTGCCTGGTACTACGCGCTGTTGCGCGCGCACTGCGCCACGGTCGATGTGTGGCACACCACTTACCATCACGCGCTGGCAGACGGCCCGGCCGCGATCGTGGAGTGGTTCAAGGGTACCGGCCTGCGCCCCTTCCTGGATCCGCTGGACGAAGCGGAGCGGGTGGCCTACCTGGAGCGCTATACGGCGGAAGTGGCGCGAGCCTATCCGCCGATGGCGGACGGCTCCGTGCTGCTGCCGTTCCCGCGGTTCTTTATCGTGGCGACGCGCTAGCGGTGAAACCGGCGGGCTTCAGCGGCCCGCTGTCAGCTTGCTGACGTTCATCCCGTACATCTGCCGTTCGCCGTCATGGATGGAGTCGATGCAGGCATGGCGGCCTGACTGGGGGGCCATTCCACGTCTAGCGCGGACTCGGGGGGACGGGGTCAAACGCAATGTTTTCGCTTATCCAACCATCCACCCCGTTCTCGCAACGCATCCTTGAGGACACGATGATGTCCTTCAAGTATTGCTGCACCAGCTTGCATTTAGTACCTGGAGCGAGGACTGCGATCGGTTTTTCATCAACCAAAGCGGACGAAGGCACATCGACGATATCCCCATACACCGGGACAGGCATGACAACCGTGTAAGTCCTCCAATCCAGCCACGCGTAGCCGGTCGCCGACATCGCGGCGAGGAACGCGAACACCAGAACCGGGGCTGCAACCAACAGCGTTCGGAGTTTCATTCGCCTCGCGACAGCAGGGGCTGTGACGTGCTGGCGGGCTCAGGCCTTGCGCAGGAAGCAGGCCTTGAGCATGAAGCTGCCACCGTCCATCTTGCAATCGACTTCGTGGTCGCCGCCCACCAGCCGGATGCTCTTTACCTTGGTGCCCATCTTCAGCGTGATGGACGAGCCCTTGACCTTCAGGTCCTTGATCAGCACCACGGCGTCGCCGTCATTCAGCACGGTGCCGTTGGCATCCTTCACCACCGCGTCCGCGCTGTCGTCCGCTTGCGGGGCGGCCACCATCGCCCACTCATGGCCGCAGTCGGCGCAGACGAAATTGTCGCCGTCAGGGTAGGTGTTTTCGAGGGTGCATTGGGGGCAGGCGGGGATCGTGGACATGATGGTTTTGGCTGGATGCGGCTTGAGGGGCCAGAGGGGCTAGAGTATAACGTCGGGTGGGTGCCGGTTCCGGCATCCGTCCCCGGATGCGCGGCGGCGTACAGAGCCGCAAGGCAGGATGCAGTGTGCTTGCGCCCCCTCCAGAACGGCCCCCCGCGGGTCTTCGGCATCGTGAGAGAACTGTCATGACTCGATTGCAAGAGCGTCGTCGTTTCCTGGGTGCCGCGCTGGGTGGAGCGCTTTCGGCTTGCGGCGGAGGCGATGGCTCCGCCGCGGAAAGCGGCCCGCCGGGCCCGGTGCCGGAGGCGCAGGTTGCCAACGCGATCGGCCAGCTGGACAAACTGGCGGCCGGCGCGATGGCGAGTTCCGGGGTGCCCGGCATGGCGGTGGCCGTGGTGCGGGACAACCAGACCGTGTACGCGAAAGGCTTCGGCAGGCGCGTCGTCGGTTCGGCCGCCGCCGTGGATGCCGATACCGTTTTCCAGCTCGCCTCCCTGTCCAAGCCGATCGGCGCGACCGTGGTGGCGCACCAGGTCGGGCAGGGCGGCCTGAAATGGGACACGCCGGTGCGCGCGCATCTGCCCTGGTTCACCCTGTCCGACCCCGAGGTGAGCGAACTGGTCACCATCGCCGACCTTTACGCACACCGTTCGGGCTTGCCCGATCACGCGGGCGACCGGCTGGAGGATATGGGCTACGGCCAGCGGGAAGTGATTGAACGCCTGCGCTTCCTGCCGTTGGGCGCATTCCGCGCCTCGTATGAATACACGAACTTCGGACTGACCGCCGCCGCCGAATCGGTCGCGGTGGCGGCCGGCCTCGACTGGGCGACGCTGTCCGAGCGCGCGATCTACCAGCCGCTCGGCATGGGCAGTACCAGTTCGCGCTTTGCCGATTTTGCCGCGCGGACCAATCGCGCGCTCGGGCACGTCAAGGTGAACGGCAACTGGGTGCAGGGCGCCGGCACCATGCCGGACGCGCAGTCGCCGGCCGGTGGCGTGAGTTCGTCGGTCAACGACCTGGCGAAGTGGCTGGCGATGCTGCTTGGGCAGGGCGTGTTTGCCGGCACGCGCGTGGTCGATGCGGCAGCGCTCGCTGCCGCCGTGTCCCCGCAGGTGCAATCCTCGCCGCCGGGAAACGGCCGGCCGGCGGGTTTTTATGGCTATGGCTTCAATGTGGGCGTCACGCCCGCTGGCCGACCTTCCTGGAGCCATTCTGGCGCGTTCGGGCTGGGTGCGGCGACAAGCTTCACCGTGGTGCCCTCGACCGGCCTGGCCATCGTGACCCTGACCAATGGGTATCCGATCGGCTTGCCGGAAACTTTGAACGCCCAGTTCTTCGATCTGGTGCAGTTTGGTGCCATCCAGCGCGACTGGGGCGCGCTGTTCGCGCAGGCATTGGCGCCGATGCTCGCGCCCGAAGGCTCCCTGGTCGGCGTTTCGCCACCCGCCGCGCCATTGCCGGCGCGCGCCTTGTCGATCTATACCGGGACCTATCGCAACAATTACTACGGTCCGCTGCAAGTCAGTGAGCAGGGCGGGTCGCTGGCGCTGGCGATCGGGCCGGTTCCCATGGTGCTGCCGCTGACGCATTGGGACGGAGACGTATTCACGTTTACGCTGCGCAACGAGAACGCCATGCCGGGTACGATTTCGAAGGCCAGCTTTTCCAGCGATCGCGTCACGCTTGAGTTTTACGATGCGGACAAGGTTGGCACCTTCGTGCGATGAGCGGCGTGGACCGTCATGTGTCCGCCGGTTGATCTCGATGCCGCCGACGGCATCCATGCCTGTACGGGACACCGGATGATTTCCCTGCGCGACTTTCGCTTCCAGGCCTAGCTCTTATCTCCAGGCGACCACGAACCGCCCAGCGCGCGATATAGCTGCACGGCCGCCACGGCTTGTGCCGTCTGCGTCTGGATCTGCTCCTCCTCGCGCCGCAGCGCGTCGATACGCGCGTCCAGCACGTCCTGCAGCGTGCGCCGGCCGCCTTCATAGAGGCGCGTGGCGCTCTGGCTGTTGCGCTGCGCGGTAGCGACGACCGCATCCAGCCGGGCGCCGCGCTGGTCCAGGCCATGACGCAGGCCGTAGGCGTTGTCCACTTCCTCCAGCGTGAGCAGCACGGCCTGGTCGTAGTTCGCCTGCGCGGCCTGCAGGCGGGCGTCGCCGGCATCGATGTTGGCCTGGATGCGCCCGGCGGTGAAGATCGGCAACTGCACGCCGACACCCAGCAAGCCGCCCGTGCCGCTCAGCGTGGGCAGCCCGTCCACGTGCAGGCGCCCATCCTGGCCGAGGAAGGTCAGGTAGAAGCGCGGGAACAACTCCGCTTTTGCGCTGCCGAGCCTGGCGGCTTGCGCGCGCACCAGCGCGGCCGAGGCGCGGACATCCGGGCGCCGCTCGATGACCTGGGACGGCAGTTGCCCCGCCGGCGGGGCCGGCACGAAGAACGGCGGCGGCGGGGACAATGCCGTTGCGCTCTGCGGTACCTGGCCGGCGAGCACCGCCAGCCGGCGCTCCCGGATCGAGATCAGGTTGGCCAGCACCGGCCGCTGCGCCTGCAGCGCGCCAAGCTGCTCGCTCACGCGATCGATGTCATAGGGCAGCGCCTGGCCGGCTGCATAGCGTGCGCGGGTGTAGCGCAGCAGATCGCCGATGGTTTCCATGCTGCGGTCAAGCAGTTGCAGGCGGCGCTGCAGACCACGCGCCGCGGCATAGTTCTCGGCCACGTCGGCGGCAATCGCCAGGCGCGTGCCGCGCAGGCGCTCCTCGGCGCTGAGCGCGACGGCTGCCGCGGCTTGCGCGTCGCTGCGCCGGCCGCCGAAGATGTCGATCTCCCAGGCCACGGTCACGCCGGCAAGGTGGCCGTCCAGTCCGGGAGACATGTCGGGCAACCCTGCGGGGCTGCGCAGGTCGGCCACGCCCCGCGCGGCCAGCGCCTGCGCCGAGAGCGTGGGGTAGAGCGCCGAATCGGCCACCCGCCCGATGGCGCGCGCTTCCGCCAAGCGCGCCTGCGCGACGCGCAGGTCGATACTGGCTTGCAGCGCCTGGGTGACGCGCTGCGTCAGTTCCGGGTCGCCCCAGTTTTGCCACCACTGTGCCAGGTCCTGTTCCGCGGCTGGCGTGCCCTGGGCGGGGGTTTCGCTGAACGCGGCCGGGGCCGCGATACCGCCGGGCACGGTCACGTCGACCGTGGTGCAGCCGGCCAGGCCCGCGGCGATACATGCGATGAGGCCGGTGAGGATGCCGCGTGCTGGATAAGTACTCAAGGCAGAAGTCCGTTTGGTGAGCGGGCGGGAGGAGCGATCAGGCATGGCGTCTAACCCTGCTGTGCCAGCATGGAGCGGAACCGCGTCAGCGCCAGGGCGAGGAAGATCCCGCCCGCGGCCGTCACGCCCAGCAACTGCGGCCACACCACGTCCACGCCCGCGCCGCGGAACAGGATGGCCTGGGTGAGGTTGACGAACTGGGTCGTCGGCAGGAACTGGACCGCGTGCTGCATGGCCTGCGGCATGCTCTGCACCGGCGTGGCGGCGCCGGACAGCAGGTAGGCAACGGCATAGGTCGGCACCGCCAGCAGGCCGAACTGCGGCATGGCCGGCGCGATGGTGGCGAGCCACATACCGAGCGCCGTGACGGAAAAAAGGTAGAGCGCCGTGCTCAGCGCGAAGAGTCCCAGCGATCCCGTGACCGGCACCGCCAGCCACAGATGCACCACCAGCCACAGCGACAGCAGGGACGCCAGGAAGATCACCGCGCCGTTGGCGAGGATCTTGGCCACGGCGATCTCGCTGGCGCGTACCGGCATTACCAGCAAGTGCTCGATGGTGCCGTGCTCGCGCTCGCGGATCACCGCCGCGCCCACCAGGATGATGGCCAGCACGGTGATGTTGACCACGATCTGCATGGTGGATGTGAACCAGTGCGATTCCGTGTTGGGATTGAACATCACCGTGCTCTCCGCGCGCACGGGGAGTTGTGCCTCGATGCCCCGCGCGTGCAGGAACTCAAGCACCTCGCGCGTGAAGATCTGCTGCAGGTAGGTAGCTCCCAGCCCCGCCTGCGTCATCGCCGTGGCATCGACCAGCACCTGCACCGCCGGCGTCCGGCCCGCCAGCACGTCGGCTTCGAAGCGAGGCGGGATCTCGATGGCGAAGATATAGCGGCCACGGTCCAGCTCCGCGTCGACGTCGTGCCTGTCGACATCGACCGGCGTCTTGAAATACGGCGGACGGATCGCGTCGCGCAGGCGGCGCGACAGCTCGGAGTGGTCGCCGTCCACAATCGCCACCGACGCGTTCGACACCTCGGCCTTGATGCCCTTGGCCACCGAGTGCACGGCCAGCGTAAAGGCGAACACGATCAGCACCATCAGCGTGATATCGCTGAACAGGCTGCGCAGCTCCTTGCTGCACAGCCGGGCCACGTTCTTGCACCATTGGTTCATCGCAGCATCTCCCGGCTACGCCTCCTGCTTGCGCAGCAGCAGGCGGGCGCCGGCCAGGTACAGCAGCGCAAAGCCCAGCAAGGCCAGGTACATGGCGCCAAAGCTGCCGGCGCCCAGGCCCTTGGTGAAGCTGCCCAGGCTGACCAGCTGGAACCACGACGACGGAAAGCCCAGGCCGATCCAGTAGCTGCTGCCGGTCAGCGTGGAAACGGGATAGAGCAGGCCGGAGAAGTTCACAGATGGAATCAGGCACAGGATGGCGGTGCCGAAGATGGCGGCCACCTGCGAACGCACGAAGGTGGACACCAGCAGGCCGAGCGCGGTGGCAGCCAGCACGAACAGCGCGGCGCCCAGCGACAAGGCGAGGAAGGAGCCCTTCAGCGGCACCTGCAGCAGCACGATCGCCAGGGCCACCAGCGTGAGGTAGCTGACCATGGCAAGCCCCACGTAGGGGAGCTGCTTGCCGATCAGGTATTCGCCCACGCTCGCGGGGGAGGCATAGAGGTTGGTGATGGATCCCATCTCCTTCTCGCGCACCACGCCGAGCGCGGTCAGCATGGTCGGGATCAGGATCAGCGCCAGCATGATGATGCCCGGCGTGATGGCATAGATGCTGCGGAATTCCTGGTTATAGATAAAGCGCGACTCGATCGACACGGGCAGCGCGGCGGGGCGGGCCGGCAGCGCGCGCATCTGCGCATTGGCGTAGGCCAGCAGCACGCCGGTGACATAGGCGCGCGTGGTCGCGCCGGGGAACGGGCTGGACCCGTCCACGCGGAAGGCGAGTTGCGGTTGCCGGCCGGCCAGCAGGTCGCGCTCGAAACCGGGCGGGATATCGACGATCAGCATGTCGTTCGCGGCACGCAGGCGCCGGTCAGCGTCCGCCTCGCTGCGCACGTCGTTGGTCTGCACGAAGTAGCGCGAGCCGGAGAACTGCTCCACCAGTTCCCGGCTGGCGCGGCTCTGGTCGCGGTCCAGCACGGCGAAGCGCACGTTTTCCACGTCGAAGGAAACGCTCCATGCCGCGGCGCACAGCAGCACGATCGGGCCGAGGATGGCGAATGCCAGCCTGAGCTTGTCACGCGCCAGTTCCATCGCTTCGCGCCGGGCGAAGGCCCAGGTGCGCGCCAGGGCCGATCCGCCCGGATGGCCCGCGGGTTTGTCGTCCGGCGCGCAGGGCGGGGCCGGTTGCGCGGATACGGTAGCGGCGGCAGCGCCGTTGTCCGGGTTCTCCGCTTGCTCCAGATAGGTGACGAAGGCGTCCTCCAGCGTCTGCGCGTGGCAGCGCTCCCGCAGGGCCTCCGGGCTGCCCACGGCCAGCACGCGGCCGCGATGCATGAAGGAGATGCGGTCGCAGCGCGCGGCCTCGTTCATGAAGTGCGTGGAAACGAAGATCGTCACGCGCTGCTGGCGCGAGAGCTGGACCAGGTGGCGCCAGAACATGTCGCGCGCGCCGGGATCCACGCCGGAGGTGGGCTCGTCGAGGATCAGCACTTCTGGATGGTGCAGGCATGCGGCGGCCAGCTGCAGGCGCTGGCGGATGCCGAGCGACAAGGAAGCGGGCTGCGCCTCGGCGTGCTGGTCCAGTTCGAAATCTCGCAGGGCTTTTCCGACCGCCTGCCGCGCGGCGTCGCCTTCCATCCGGTAGAGCCGGGCGTGCAGGTCCAGGTTCTGCCGTACCGTGAGTTCTTCGTAAAGCGAGAACGCCTGCGACATATAGCCCACCCGCATGCGCGTGCGCATATCGCCGGCGTCGATGGTCTGGCCGAGCAGGCGCGCGGTGCCGCTGGTGGCATCGAGCAGTCCGGTCAGCATCTTCATGGTGGTGGTCTTGCCGCAGCCGTTTGAGCCGAGAAAGCCGAAGATCTCGCTGCGCTCGATGCGAAAGCTCACGTTGTCCACGGCGGTAAAGGCGCCGAAGCGCCGCGTCAGGCCTTCGGCTTCGATGGCGGGTTCGCCGTCGTCGGGCGGGCGGGGCGGGAGCAGCAGGCCCGTCGCCTCGCCGCGCCGCGCCGACGGCAGCAGCGAGATATAGGCTTGCTCGAGATCGGTGGTGCCGGCGCGGGCCAGCACATCGGCGGTGCGGTCGCACACCAGCACCTTGCCTGCATCCATGGCCACCAGGTGCTCGAAGCGCTGCGCTTCCTCGATATACGCGGTGGCGACGATGACCGTCATGTTGCTGTGCTCGGCGCGCAGGGCTTCCACCAGGGTCCAGAACTGGCGCCGCGAGAGCGGATCCACGCCCGTGGTGGGCTCGTCGAGGATCAGCAGGTCCGGGTTGTGGACCAGCGCGCAGCACAACCCCAGCTTCTGTTTCATGCCGCCGGAGAGTTTGCCCGCCGGGCGGTCCGGGAAGGGCGCCAGGCCGGTGGCCGCGAGCAGGCGCCCGATGCGCTGGCGCCGCTCGGCGGCGCCCAGGCCGAACAGCCGGGCGAAGAAGTCGACGTTCTCGTAGACGGAGAGCGTCGGGTACAGGTTGCGCCCCAGCCCCTGCGGCATGAAGGCCACGCGCGGCAACAGCGCCTCCCGGGCCTGCCGGTCGCGCAAGTCCGCGCCAAGGACCGACGCGCTGCCTTGCTGGATGCGCTTGACGCCGGCGATCACGCCGAGCAGGGTCGACTTGCCGACGCCGTCGGGGCCGATCAGGCCGATGGTGGCGTTGCCGGGCAGCGTGAGCGATACGTTGTCCAGCGCCACGCTGGCGCCATAGCGATGCGACAGGCCATCGATCCGGATGGCCGCGGCGCGGTCGGGGTGCGGGTCCGGCATGACGTCAGGCCGGCTGCTGGCGCAGCGTCAGCCCGGCTGGCCAGGGCTGGGTGGCATCCAGGCGCACGAAGCCATCGCCCGTCATGCCGGCCTTCAGCTTTGCCGCGTAGCGCTGCGCCACTTCCGGCGTCAGTTGCAGCTTGACGCGATACATCAGCTTGGCCCGCTCGGCATCGGTCTCGACATACTTGGGCGTGAACTGCGCCTCGCTGGCCACGAAGCTGATACGGGCCGGGATGGGTTCGTCCTGCATGGCGTCCAGCACGATGCGGGCCTCGTCGCCGATGGCCAGCTTGCCGGCCGCGCCGGCCGGTAGGAACACGGTGAAGTACATGTCGGCCAGGTTGAGCAGGGACACCACGCGGCCGCCCGCCGGCAGCACCGTGCCGACCTCGATCACGCGATACTCCACGCGGCCGGCCACGGGCGCGCGGATGGTGGCTTCGTCCCGCAGGATTTTCAGGCGGGCGATCTGCGCGTCGGCTTCCACGACCGCCGCCCGGGCTTCGCCAAGCGCGGCCCGCGCGCCGGTCACGCTCGCGCTTTCACCATCCAGGCCAAGCTGCCGGCGATCCCGTTCGACGGATGAGATCTGGCGGTCCTGGTACAGCTTGACGGCTTCGGTCAGCTCCAGCCGTGCAAGGCGCTGGCGGCTCGCACGGGCATCGATTTCGGCCTGCGCGCGCGATGCGGCCTGCACGGCGCGCTCCCGTGCGGCGGTGGCGAGGTCCAGCTGGGCCAGCAGTTCGGCGTCGTCCTGGCGGGCCACCACGGCACCGGCGGAGAGGGCCTCGCCCTCGCGCACCGGCAGGTCGATCACGCGGCCGCCATACTTCACGGCCACGTCGAGCCGGCCGATTTCCATGCGCCCGTTGCTGTGGACGACATAGGCCGGCCATGGATCGCGTTGGCCGGCGAACCACCACAGTGCGGTGCCAGTGACGGCGGCAAGGAACAGTGCCGCGATACCCCAGCCTGGTTTTATTCTCATCGGCTACCTGTGCGCTGAATAAGGGAATGCCGCCAAAGGGCTCCAGGGTTTCAGGGCGTCAGGAGAAGTGAGAGGGAGGACGATGAAGACAAGCCTTGAACCGTGGGGCGACGGTGTGGGTGAAATGCTATCCGTCGCGTCGGCGCCGTGACTTGATCTAGCGCAAGTCAGTGGCGGCGACGACACATTTCTGAAGAGGGGTTCTAATTCCTGGTGCCACAGGATTCAGGAAGCCATGCGCGATAAAGGCCCCCAAGGGCTATTCTGCAAAAGGCGCAAACCATAGGCGCCCCCTTCGAAGAGACGGGCGCGGTTGACATGGATCAACGCTCGCCTGCCGGGCTCGCCGACACTCAATGCAGAAGCGCTGGGATTCCTGTCCGCTGGCGGGCATGGCCTTTCACCGATGCCCATCCGCATCCGGGCGCCAGGTACTGCGGCCTCGCGAGAGAGACGTAACCGATGCATACCCACAGCGACGAAGAATGGATTCAGCGCATCGCGGAGGAACTGGACGCCCCTCTGGAGGCCGTGCGGCAAGTGTATCTTGAGGCGCTGCGGGATTTAAGTACGGATGCGCGCATCCATGACTACCTGCGCCTGTTCGTTGTGAAGCGTGTCACTGCTGCGTTGCGCAGGCGCCCGCAGGCGTAGCGCGTGCCGACATGCCGCGCGCCATCGGGCGCGCAGAAACCGGGGCGCCTCGCGCAAACATCCCGCCCGGCGCGCTTTGCGTCTATGGTTGAGGCAGGGCAAAGTGTTGGCCGGGAGTTGTGATAAGCCTACCTGATGCCCTCCGTGACGGATCGCCTGTGCCTGTCGCCCACATTGGCGGCAAAAGGCACGGCACAAGCCTGGGGTCATTCAAGGAGAAGAAAATGAAGCGAAAGTTGCTTTTGACCATGGCCACGACGGCCGCTCTGGCCGGGCTTGCGCAGCCGGTGTTTGCGCAGCCCGAAACCAAGGGCGAGATGATGACCGCGCCAGGAAAGGCCGCGTTTTCCGAAACAACGAAAGTGGCGGCTACCGTCATGAAGATCGACGCGGCAAGCCGCACTGTCACGTTGAAGGGCCCCAAGGGCCGGGTGTTCGATCTCGCGGTGGGGGACGAAGTGCGCAACTTCGATCAGATCAAGGTAGGCGACAAGGTCGTCGCCGAGTACAAGCAGGCCCTGACGCTGGAACTGAAGAAGGGCGGGAACGGGATTACCGAACGCACCGAGCGCGAAGCCGGGGACCGCACCGCCGCGGGCGCGAAGCCGGGCGCGGCGGCAGGCCGGCAGGTGACGGTCGTTGCGAACGTCGTCGCCGTGGACATGAAAAAGCAGCATGTCACGCTGCAGGGCCCGAAAGGAAAGGTCAACCTGAATGTGGAGGATCCGGACCAGTTGAAGAACATCAAGAAGGGCGACCAGGTGCAGGCGGTCTATACGGAGGCCGTGGCCATCGCGGTGGAGCCCGCGACCAAGTAGGCTGTGTGCTGCATCAGGGCCTGCTGCCAGCGACGGTGGCAGGCCGATGCGGCAGTCGTCCGGATGGCGCTGGTGAGCGATTGCCAGCGCCGTCATCCTGCAAGCCATCGCGCACTTCGCTACCTGTTTTAAATCCCCCAATATCCGGCCCCGTGCACCACGGGGGCGCGAGGGTGGCCGCCTGATTACCAGTCGCGCACGCGCCCCGTGTCCGCATGCACGAACTGCTCCTGCGGATAGAAGCCCACGCCGCCGCCGCGCAGCGACAGGGCGGCATCGCGCAGGTCGGCCAGCGGCACGCCGGGCAGGCGGATATCGATGGCCTTGCCGTCCATATGCAGGCTATGGCTGGCCACGCCGCCGCCGCGCGTCTTGCGCAGGCGCGCGTTGGTGGCCGGACTGCGATAGCCGGAGATGACCTGGAAGGGTGCCTCGCAGCACAGTGCTTGTTTCAGGCGGTAAAGCAGCGCGAACAGTTGCGGGTCGATCACGCCGACCTCGCCGGAGTAGTGATCGCGCAGGAACCGGTTGAGCGCGGCCAGCGACTCGGGCACGAACTGTTCGCCTACGGCGTAGACCACGGCGATGCGCTCGCCGGTGTGGGTGTGGTCGAAGGCGAGGCTGCGGGCGTCCGGCAGCGTCGCCAGGGCAGGCAAAGGCGCCAGCGGCAGCACGGCGCCGGCCAGGGCCAGCTTGCCGGTGTGGCTCAGGAACAGGCGGCGGGGTTTGCTCGGCGGTTTGGTCATCGGACGCTTTTCCCTGGGACTAGTAAGACAATTGTGGGCGCATTGGCGCCGACGCAACGGTCCGCCGGCTGGCGGACCGTTGCCGCAGTGCCTCGTCCAGCACCTTGTCGAGCCCGTAGATATCGGGGAAGAAATAGACGCGCCCGTCGGCCTTGACGATGGCAGTGCCGTACGCGAGCACCACCGGCAGCGGCTGTTGCAGCCGCAGCGTGCTGGACTGTCCCCGCTCCATGGCCTCGCGGATGCGCGCTTCGGTCCAGTCGGGTGTGTCCTGCAGCACAAAGCTGGCCAGCGCCACCGGCTCCTCGACACGGATGCAGCCATGGCTCAGGTCGCGCCGGCCGCGCGTGAACAGGCTGGGCGCGGGCGTGTGATGCAGGTAGATATTGTCGTTGTTGGGGAAGATGAACTTGATGTCGCCAAGCGCATTCATCGGTCCCGGCCGCTGCCGGATGCGCAGTTGCCCGCGCTGGACGGCGTCCAGGCTGGCCGCCGACAGCGTGGTCACCGCCTTGCCGTCGCCACCGACGAACTCGAAGCCTTGCCGCTCGAAATAGCCGGGGTCGCGGCGCAGCCTTGGCACGGTTTCCGCGCGCGCAATGGAGGGCGGGACGTTCCAGTATGGGCTGAACTCGATAAACCGCATGTCCTCCTTGAAGAGCGGTGTCCGCGTGTCGAGCGCCTTGCCGACGATGACCCTCATTTCCGCCTTGACCTGGACATGGGCGTCGTGGACCTCGTAGGCACGCAACACGAACTCCGGCACGTTGACCACGATCATG
The DNA here is from genome assembly GCF_057814235.1 of Cupriavidus sp. F041. Lineage (NCBI taxonomy): Bacteria > Pseudomonadati > Pseudomonadota > Betaproteobacteria > Burkholderiales > Burkholderiaceae > Cupriavidus > Cupriavidus sp. F041. The sequence continues at coordinate 2,334,530 of NZ_JBVASY010000002.1, read as the reverse complement.
CGCGGGCCCTCCAGTAAGGGCGTCCAGCGCAGGCGCTCCAGTGTCAGCTCGATCTGCCGTACCCGGCCGGCGACCGGCGCATTCAGCTGGGCAAAAGTTCCCGCGCCGATCTCGCCGTCCGCGTCCAGCCCGTGGCGGGCCTGGAACGCCTTGACGCCATCCACTATCGTGCCTTCGTAGCGTTCCGGGGCCGGCGTGCCCACGGGCAGGTCGCCGAGGGCGATCAGGCGCTGCGTCAGCGCCGGCACGCCGGCGTAGGCCTGGCCGCTCACCAGCTTCCTGTCCGGCAGCGGCGGCAGCGGTGCCTGCCAGGCCGCATGGCCAGCCAGCGCGCGATAGCGGGCAAGCGCCCCGCGCAGGGTGCCATAGAGCGGGAACGCCGGCGCCGCCCGCAGGACTGCCTCGGGCAGATCGTGCCCGGCGACGGCTGCGCGCAGGTAGGCCGACGGATTGAACTGGCCGTCCGGCGCCGCGGCAAAATTCTCGTGGATTTTGCGGGGATCGACCCGGCCGCCGTGCAGGTCGGCGAGATATTGTTCCATCGCCGCCGTCAGCCTGTTGTCAAGCAAGTTCAAGGCTTCAGGCGCCAGCGGCGGTCCGTCCGCCGCCTGGCCAAGCGCGCGGCGCAGGTCCCCGGCGTCATAGTCGCGGGGTTCCAGCCCGTCGGCCGCGGCGGCGGCGAGGATGTCGGCCGCCTGCCGTGCTTCGGTGGAGGGGCGGCCCTGCGAGAACCAGAGCGTGGCGTCCGCGGCCAGCGTGCCCGCATGGCAGCTCAAGGCCCACGCGCCCAGCAAGCCGGCCACGATTCCGCGCACGGCCGCGCCGTTGCGGCGGAAAAAGGAAGTGCTACGCATCAACCCGTGCATGGCCGGTCGGGGAAACGTCGGGCGCGGTCGGCCCCTTAGCTGTGGAGCGCTTGTCACTGTGGCGTGCTTGTCAAAGGATCGGTTCCTGTATTCCAGCCATCCATATCGTCCATACGGCGGACAGGTGCCGCCGGCATGGAGCCCGCGGTCCCCGTTGCGGATTCACTCCGGGATCTCGCTGCGGACCATCAGCACCGGCTTGTTGCTCTTGTGCACCACGCCTTCAGCCACGCTGCCCATGACCAGGCGCCGGAAGCCGCGTCGGCCGTGCGTGCCGACCACGATCAGGTCCGCATCCCAGCGATCGGCTTCCTCCACGATGGTAGCGGAGACCTGCCCGGGGGAAACGGGAGTCTCGAGGACTTTGGTCGTATGCGGGACGCCGGCTTCCGCCAGGCGCGTGGCGGCGGCCGCCAGCGCGTCGCGCCCCACGGCAAGGATGCCTTCCATCACCTTGTCGGGATCGTAGCTGCCAACGGAGAAGAGGATATCGCTGTCGTCCGCCACGAAGAGCACCTTTACCTCGCTGCCGGTCGCCTTGGCGACCGTGATGGCCTGGCTCAGGGCAAGTTCCGAAGAACGGCTGCCGTCCACCGCGAGCAGAATTTTCTGGTACATGATCGGTGCCTCCGGGCTGGATGTCGCAAGGCGGGCGCGCATGGGCGCCGCGTCCACCAGCAGCATAAGGCGCGGCACAGTTGGCGTATTGACGTACGTCAAGCAGCCTGGGCGACGCGCAATACCGCCGCGCCGGCCAGGCGGCCCGCGCGCAGGTCGTCCAGCGCGGCACCCGCCTGCTCCAGCGGATAGACGGTGGTGGTGGTGCGCAGCGGCGTGGCCTGTGCGATCCCCATCAATTCGAGGCCGTCTCCGCGCGTGAGGTTGGCCACCGACACGATCGACCGCTCCTCCCATAGCAGGCGATACGGAAAGCCAGGGATGTCGCTCATGTGGATGCCGCCGCAAACCACCGTGCCACCCTTGGCGACGGCCTGCAGCGCCATCGGCACCAGCGCGCCGACCGGCGCGAAAATCAGCGCGGCATCGAGCGGCCGTGGCGCGGGCTGGTCGCTGGGACCCGTCCAGCAGGCTCCGGTGTCGCGGGCGAGCTGGCAGGCGGCGTCGTCGCCGGGCCGCGTGAAGGCGAAGACTTCGCGCTGCTGCGCCACTGCGATCTGCGTCACCAGGTGGGCCGCCGCGCCGAAGCCGTAGATGCCGATACGCCGCGCGTCTCCGGCCATGCGCAGCGTGCGGTAGCCGATCAGGCCCGCGCACAGCAGGGGCGCTGCATGCACGTCGTCGTAGCGTTCCGGGATGGAGAAGCAATAGCGGCTGTCTGCCACGACGTACTCGGCATAGCCGCCGTCGCGCGTATAGCCGGTGAACTGGGGCGTGTCGCACAGGTTTTCGCGCTGCGCCGCGCAGAAGCCGCAGTGCCCGCAGGTCTGCCCGAGCCAGGGCACGCCGACACGGTCGCCAGGGGCGAGGCCGCTCACGCCTTCGCCGCAGGACTCGATCCTGCCGACGATCTCGTGTCCGGGAATCAGCGCGTTTTTGGGGTGCGCGAGTTCGCCGTCGAGAATGTGCAGGTCGGTGCGGCACACGCCACAGGTGCTTACGGCGATACGGACCTCGCCAGGGCCCGGACGCGGTACCGGCACACGTGCCAGGCGCAGAACCGGTCCGGCGCCGTCGAAGATCATCGCGCGCATTGAATCCTGCATATTGCCATCCTCCGCGGCCGCACCATGAGGCGCCCGGATTCCATGCTAGGCCATGCCGGCCGCCGGCGCCTGATCCACGTCAAGGGGGCACGCAAGGGGGCACGCAAGGCGGTGCTGCCGGAAAGCTGCGCAAGCCATGATCCAAATCAACATGGACTTCGCGCTGACGCCCAGACTGGAATTGTCTAAAGCGGGCTCGCCGCGGGTGCGGGAGGTAGATGATGTACAGCAAGATCCTGGTTGCCGTGGATGGCAGCGAATCGGCCGACCGGGCGCTGGCGGAGGCTCTCCACCTGGCCGCCGCGATGGGCTCGGAAGTCACCGTGGTGCATGTCATCGATAACAGCTACCTCAGGTACGAGGTCGGCTATGTCGACCTGACAGACCTGCGCACCAGCCTGCTCGAAGGCGGGCAGTCTCTGCTGGACGAGGCCAAGGCCAAGGCCGCTGCGCAGCAGGTGGCATGCAAGACGCTGATCGTGGACGAGCCGCTGGCGCTGGGCGACGTCGCCAGCGCGATCGAGCAGGCGGCGCAACAAACGCGTGCCGAGTTGATCGTGGTGGGCACGCACGGGCGACGCGGCATGCGGCGCCTGCTGATGGGCAGCGTGGCGGAGGGGCTGGTCCGGCAATGCCGCCAGCCGGTACTGCTGGTGCATGCGCCCCCGGCCGCGGAGAACGCCGGCGCAAGGCCGGCGTAACGGAGGGTAGGGGCATAAGCGTGGTAGCTGGCTTGACCTGAATCAATGGCCGCCTCCAGGCGCTTCCTAGACTGGTTGCAGGTTCACCAACTGCGCAGGAATGTCATGGAATACACCAGCATCATGGTCCACCTGGACACCAGTCCACGCGCGATGGACCGGCTTGAAATCGCTGCCCGCCTCGCCGTGGCCCGCCATGCCCGGCTGATCGGGCTGTTTGCCGGCTTTATGCCGGATGTCGCCTGGTACTCCCTGATGGAGGGCGCCCCTGGCTATATCGATGAAGACCGTCAGCGGCGTGACGACTCGCGCAATGACGTGCGCCAACGCTTTCAGGCGGCAACGCACGACCTGGGCGTGGAGACCGAATGGCGCGCGGTGGAAGGCGATCCCCTCGTGACGGCGCTGCGCGAAGTGCGCGAGGCCGATCTTGTCGTCGCGGGGCAATACGATCCGGCCGACCCGGACAGCTTTGTCGCGACCCAGTTTCTGGAGACCATCGTCCTCGACGGCGGCAGGCCGGTCCTTGTCGTTCCATTCGCCGGCAAGTTCGCTGTGCCGGGCGCGCGTGCCATGGTGGCGTGGAACGGTGGACGCGAAGCCACACGTGCCTTGCACGACGCCATGCCGCTGATCGCCGGCGGGGAGGCCAAGGTGCTTTGCGCGCAAGGCGCCGGCGCGCGCGCCGATGCGAGTCTGCCGGGCCACGCCGTGGCCGCGCTGGCGAACCACGGGGTCCGTGCCGATATTGAGTACTGCCAGGCAGGCTCGGACCTGGCGATCGGCGAGCTGTTGCTCTCCCGCGCGGCGGATTCTGGCGCTGATCTGGTGGTGATGGGCGCGTACGGCCGCGGCCGCCTGCGCGAGCTGGTGCTGGGCGGCGTCACCCGGACCTTGCTGGACACCATGACGGTGCCGGTCCTGATGTCACATTAGGCGCCGGCGCGGTTCACGAACGGACAGGGGAGCGCGATGAAGAGCGATACGCAGCTCAAGCAAGACGTCTGCGAGGAACTGGAGTGGGATCCGGAAATCCGTGCCGAGGGCATCGGCGTCCAGGTCAGTGACGGCGTGGTGACCTTGAGCGGCCAGCTCGATAGCTTCGCCGCGAAGCATGCGGTGGAAGAAGCGGTGCGGCGCGTATCCGGCGTGGGCGCACTGGTTGTCGCGCTCGAGGTGCGCCTGTCGCCCGAAGATCAGCGGCCGGATGCCGATATCGCGCGTGGGATCGAGAACGCGCTACTGTGGAACGCCGCCGTGCCCGCCGACGCGATCCAGGTGACGGTAGAGCATGGCGCCGTCACGCTGACGGGCGAGGTGGACCACGGGTACCAGCGCGCGGCTGCCACCGACATGGTGCGGCAGGTGCGCGGAGTGGCCAGCATTGCCAACGGCATCAGCGTGCGTCCGACGATCATCCCGGACGATCTTGCCCAGCGTATTACCAATGCGCTCTCGCGTCAGGCAATCTCCGATGCCGCGCGCCTGCGCATCAGCGTCGCCGGAGGCACGGTCACGCTGTCCGGAACGCTGCGCAACTGGGCCGAGATCCGCGCGGCCCGCGAGACGGCATGGTCCGCGCCGGGGGTGACCCAGGTGGTGGACCAGATGAAGGTTGGGCCATGAGACCTGCGTTGCCGGCTGCCGGCAGGCGGCAGGCGGCGGCGCCTGGCATGCCAGGCGATCGCCGGGGCGGCCGTGTTGTACTGCGCAGCAGGCGTGCCGGCCGCTCCCGACAAGCACGTGCTGGACGCTGACGAGCTCGATACGCGCTGCGAAGCCGTGCTGGTGCGTCTGTACGCGCGCAATCCCGGCGCGCAGGTTTTGGTGGGCAAGGCCAGCGGCGTGCTGGTCTTTCCTCATATACTCGCCGGCGGCGCGGTGGCGGGCGTGGAGCAGGGCGACGGCATGATGCGCGGTGCGGGCGGGGACAAGGCCTACTACCGGCTCGTCGGCGCCTCGCTGGGGGCGCAGGCGGGCATGGGATCCAAGGCAGTCGTGCTGGTATTCCTCACGGAGTACGCGCTCGAGCGCTTTCGTGCCAGCCAGGGCTGGGCGGTGGGCGTGGACGGATCGGTGTCGATCCTGAGCCTGGGTATCGGAGCCAGCGTGGATAGTCATACCGTGCGGGGCGACATCGCCGGCTTTGTGCTCACCAACGGCGGCATCATGATCAACCTGTCGCTGGTCGGCACGCGGATTACCCGGATCCAGAGTTGAGGAGCCATTGATGGAAAACGTCCTGATCGTCTATTACTCGCGCACAGGAACGGCCCGGCAGGCCGCGGAAGAACTGGCGGCGTACTCGGGCTGGCCGCTCGCGGAGGTCAGCGACCAGACCGGCCGCTCCGGCTTGCTGGGCGATGCGCGCTGCGTGTTCGATATCCTGCTGCACCGGCACGTGAGTTACCGCTACGCCGGCCCGGCGCTGGACGAGTGCCAGCGGCTTGTCATCGTCGCACCTATCTGGGTCGGCCACGTGGCCGCTCCCATGCGCAGTTTCCTGCGCGACCACCTGCCGCTGCTCTGCGAGACTTCGATAATCTGCGTGATGGCGCGGCAAGGCGCCTTCAGGGCGGCGGAGGAAGTTTCCCGCCTGGCCTCGGCGCCGCCGTCGCCGGTACTGGCGCTGCGCCAGAGCGAGGTGGCCAGCGGGGCGGCACTGCAGGACCTGCGCGCCTTCGCGGACCAGGTGGAAGCCGCGAACGGACGTACCGGCACCGCGCAGCGGCCTGCGTGGCTTTCGCCGAAAGAAGCCTGAACCGCCGTCTCACCAGGACCGGCAATGCCGCGCCGGCGCGCCACTGCGTTGTTGCCTTGACGCCCTCGCTGACTGCGTTTACCGCGTTACGGCGCTGACGGGTAAGCCTGCGTTCTGCGCGGGCAATGCCACCTGGCCCTCGTTCAGCGACATCGCTTCGGCGAGCGTTTCGGGCTTGGCCCCGCACCGATTGCGCAGCTTGGTCTGCCTCAGCGGCTTGACCCGGCGTCGGCAACTCGCACCACATGGCCCCATTCGTCGCTGCCCAATGGCTCTTGCGCGCGCCGTTGCCACTCCAGCACCTGAAGGTCCGCGTCGGACGGGTCGCCGCCCCGGCGCGCGCGCGTGGCGATGCGTTCGCGCAGGGTCGCCAGGTCGGCATTGCAATCGACGATGGAAAAATGCACGCCCCGGCGCGCGGCCAGCGACGCGAAGCGTAGCCGCTGCTCGCGTGATAGGAACGTCGCGTCGGCGATCATCGGGAAACCCGCGCCGCTGCCAAGCCGGCAGATTGCCAGCAGCCGCCGGTAAACGCGGGCGGTATTGCCGGGCGAGTAATGATCGTGAGGCAGGGCGTGGTTGCCACGCGGCAGACGCTTGCGCTCCACGTCGGAGCGCACGCGGACCATTGCCGCGGCCAGTGTCAGTTGCTGGGCAACGCTGCTTTTGCCGCTGCCGGAGAGGCCATGCATGATGATGATCGCGCCCGGCCGGCGTGTCAGGGCGCCAGAGGCCAGCGCAAGCAGATCGTTGCAGCGCACCTGCGTCGCCGCCATTTCTTCGGCGGTGCCGGTTCCCGCCGCGCTGCGCTGGTGCGCCCGCTCAAGCAGCACGCGCGCGCGCACCACGGCGCGCAGGGCCGTGTAGAACGGCAGCACGGCCAGGCCGGCATAATCGCCGCTGCACTCCAGGTAGGTATTGATCAGGCAATAGGCAAGGTCTTGCCTGCCGGCATGCAGCAGATCCATGAAGAGAAAGGCGGCATCGCTGATCATGTCGATCCAGCGCAGCCCGGCGTCGAACTCAAGGCAGTCGAAAGGCGAGGGCGCGCCATCGATCATGGAGATATTGCCAAGGTGCAGATCGCCATGGCACTCCCTCACATGACCGCTTGCCAGCCGTTTGGCAAAGACGGGCCGCAGCGCCGCGGCCCGCTCGCGCAGCAGCGCCGCCACGCGCGCTGCCGCGGCGGTGCCGGAGGCGAGGGCGGAGACGCCGGCCAAGACCTGTTCCATCACCGCCTCGATCCGCGCCGGTGTGCCGTGCACGGTGCCGTCACCGGCCACGGGCGCAGCCAGGTGGATCGCTGCAAGCCGTCGGGCCAGCGTTTCTACATGGAGTCCGGTCAAACGATTCGTCTCCGCCATGGCGGAGAACAGGTCTCGCTGCCGGAAGCGGCGCATTTTTACTGCATACTCCAGCGCTTCGCCCGTACCTTCCACGCGGACATCGCGCTGGCCTGGCCCCGCCACAATCGGTACCAGCCCGAGATAGAGCGCCGCCGCCATCCTGCGATTCAATTCCAGTTCGGCCTCGCAATCCACTTTACGCGCGGCAAGCGTGGAGAAATCGACGAAGTCGAGGTGCACCGGCTTGCGCACCTTGTAAGCAAAGGCGCCGGCCAGGAAGACTTGCGAAATGTGCGTCTCGATGAGGCTGACTCTATCTACCGGGTGCGGATAGGCCGCGGGGCACATCAGCGCTTGCGTGAGTACCGCCGAATCCATGCTGGGCTCTCCCTGGGTGGCTGTCTCCCTGTTTGTACTTTGGACAGGTCATGCTCCCATGCTATGCGCGCCACCGGAAGCTAGCTTGACGCGGATCAAGTTGAGCGGCAGCCACCCGCCTATATTGAAGCGGAACAGGGGTTCGTTTTCACGCCGGCGGCCCGTGCGCTGGCGACGGGAGAGCGGCAATGAGGATGAAACGTTCCGATGAAGGCTTGGGCAGCGGAGCCGCGCGTTTGCGTGGCTTGGCGGTTTGCCTTGCGGCCATCCTTTGCGCGGGCTGCGCGGCAGGATCCGAATGGTGGCGGCCGCCTAAGCCCAGGGCCGACACCAGGGTACCCGCCGCCCCCGACGCTATTCGCAATGCGGCCGGGGGCGACAAGATCCGCATCACGACATTTGATCTGGCGCAAGCTGCGTGCCCGACGTCATTGCATCATTGAGTGGACCCGCTTCGACGCGCACAGGGAGTGCACCATGTCCGAATTGACCAAAGAGCAACTCTCCAGCCTGGTTGCCTTGCTGGACGGCATCGAGCAAAGGATCCGCGGCCAGATGGATGCGGTGGCCGTTACCCGCACGGTGTCCGCCGGAGGGGAGCCGGGCGGCAATGCCGAACTTGCCGGGCAGGCCGCCGGGGAGCGCATGGACGATGCCATGACCGAGCACTACCGCATGGAACTGGCCGACATCGCGGCGGCGCGGGCCCGCATCGGCAAGCTGCGCTACGGCGCGTGCCTGGACTGCGGCGAGCCTATTCCCTTTCCGCGCCTGCAAGCGTACCCCACTGCGAAGCGCTGCACGCCATGCCAGCGCAAGCAGGAGCACATGTTCGGGGTGCCCAGCGGCAGGCGATGAGCCTCGCCGGGCTTTCCCGCGTTCGAACGCACCAAGGTGCGTCCGCACGGTGAGTCGGCAATACAGCCGACAGGCCGGGGGGCACCGCGCCACCCGGCGTTGCCCGATTCGATTCAGGAGGCAGACATGAAAGTACGTGCGCGTTCCAGCCAGGTCAGGCCGGCCCGTTGGGACCGGCTTCCCGAGGATATCATCCATGATGCCTACAAGCAGCCGGCGCAGGCTCCTGCCGTCGCGTCCTGTCCCGCTTGCCATGCGGTCTTCCTGAAAGGACGCTGGCAATGGCGGGCCGTGCCGCCCGGTGCCAAGGCGCTGGTGTGCCCGGCCTGCCATCGTATCGCCGACCGCGTGCCGGCGGCGCAGGTGGCGCTGGAGGGGGCGTTCCAGGCGGAGCACCGGGACGACATTCTTGCGCTCGTGCGGCATCGGGAGGCCCTGATGCGAGAGAGCCATCCGATGGAGCGCATCATGGCGACGCAGGCGCAGGACGATCGCGTCACGATCACGACCACTGGCTTTCACCTGGCACGCGACATCGGCTCGGCTGTGCATCATGCCTATCGGGGCAAGCTGGAGATCGACTATCCCGATGCCGACGAGACGCTGCATGTTCATTGGCATCGCGACTGAGTGCCGCGAACCGTAAGCCGCGCGGCCGGCCGAAGCGCTCTCCGGGTACGGCGATAGCCATCCCGTGGTGCCGGCCATTCCGGGCGGCGGTGGCATGCACGGCCATGATCTCAGGCAAGCGTTTGCGCCTCTTCGCGCCCGTGCCAGCCATGTGGCGGCCCCAGCGGTTCCACCGCGGTGGTTTCGTCCACATGGAAGATGGCATCGAACTGATCGGCAACGGCGGCGGCGAAATAGTGGCTCGCCCGCTCCGATTCCGGCAGGTAGATCACGCCGATGGCGCGCTGTAGCAAGGGCGCGCGCAATTCGGCGGCGCTAGGGGCATCCAGCGGGAGGTAAAAGCGGTCCAGCCCGCTGGCGTGAAAGAGCGCCTCGCAACTGTCGCTCAGGGCGGGGCGGACCCATTTGTGCTCCACATCGGCGTCCCAGGCCGAGGCGGCGGCGACATGGCCCGTGTAGGTGGTGAAGCCCACCAGCAATGCAGCCGCGCCGGCTTCCTGGCGCACCAGTTGCCCGAGGTTCCATTCGCCGTGGCTGTGCGTTTCGGTGGCCCGGGCATCGCCGACATGGGAGTTATGTGCCCACACCACGACGCGGCCGGTGCCGCCACGGCGGACGCGGTGCCTGGAAATGGCAAACAGGGCCTGTGCCATATGGGCATCGCGCAGGTTCCAGGTGTTGACACGCCGCTCGAACATGCCGCGATAGTAGTGTTCGGCGTTCACGACAACCTGCGCATTCTGCTCGGCATAGAAATGCGAGTCCATGGCGGCAAGCCCGTCGCGGGAGAGATGTTCCGCCTCGTCCGCGCGCAGTCTGAGCCATTGCGCGATGGCGCCATCGCGCGCGCTGCGGCGTTGGCCGGTAGCCGCCTGGTAGCCATAGGTCTGCGGCTCCCGGACATGATCCAGTGCGGCATAGTGAGCGCGCGCCAGCTCCGCCTCGCCAGGATCGATCTGCTCCAGGTAGTGGATCACGGCGTCCGCCGATCGATACAGGCTGTACAGGTCCAGGCCATAGATGCCGACGCGGGCGTCCGCGGGCAATGTGGCGTTGTGCACGCGCAGCCAGGCAACGAAATCCAGCATCTCGCGATTGCGCCACATCCAGGCGGGAAAGCGCTGGAAGTCATCCAGCGCGGATTCGGCGTCGTCGCTGCCCTCGCCCTGGACAAAGCGATTCACGCGCCAGACGTCGGGCCAGTCGCCCTCGATGGCAATGCCGTCCACGTCTCCGCCCGTGATCAACAAGCGCGTGATGTCGGCGCGCATGCGATAGAACTCACAGGTGCCGTGCGTCGCTTCTCCCAGCAGGATGAAGTTGCGTCCCTCGGCCAGCGCGATCAGTTCGTCGTAGTCACTGTCGTTCTCATTGAGCCGCCGCGCCAACAGGCGCACAGCCAGGAATGGAGTGAGTTGCGGGCACATGGTCTTTCCCTCCTCATGGAGTGTCTTGCCTGTGAGAACGGGTCAGGCGCGCGGGCGGCGCCGCAGTCCGCCGCGCATCCACATTCAGTATCGATGAGATGGCAGTGAGCGCCTTGACCCAGCGCAACCCCTGCCGACAGCCGTGGCAAGGCGGACGGTCATGGCACGTTGCCAGCAGCTGGCTCCGTCAGCAAAAGGCGGAGTTCTACGCCATCGCCGGCCGCCCGGACTCCGCCCAGAATGTGGATGCCGCTGCTTTCGGCGAGCCGGAGCATCGCCGTATTGGTCGCCAGCGTGGTCCCGACCAGTTCCCGCGTGCCGTGTGCGCGGCAATAGTCCACCATCTTGCGCAGCAGCAGGCCGCCGATGCCCTGGTGCTTGCAGTCGGAGCGCACCGTCACGGCGAACTCGGCGCGCTGGTTGTCGGGGTCTGCCACGGCCCTTACTTCGCCCAGGATGGCCTTCGGCCCGCTGCCTGCTGGACTGACGGCGACAAACGCCATCTCGCGTGCGTAGTCGATCTGGGTCATGCGTGCGAGCTGGCTGTGCGGCGGCTGCCGGATCATGCAAAAAAAGCGCATGCGGATATCCTCCGGCGTCAGGGCGGCGAAGAATGCCTGGTAAGCGGGCTCGTCTTCGGGATGCACCGGCCGCAGCAGCAATGGTGCGCCGTGCCATGTCACCGTTTCCTCGAGCTCCTTGGGATAGGGGCGGATGGCAAGGCGGGCGGCGCCAGGCTGCATGGCGGGGGCCACGCCGATTCGCGCGTCCAGCGCCAGCACGCCGGCGCTATCGGCCAGCAGCGGATTGATATCGAGCTCAACGATCTCCGGCAGGTCGCACAGCAGTTGCGACAGTTGCATCAGGACCTGGTACAGGGCGTCATGCCGGATCGGCGGCTGGTCCCGGTAGCCGTCGAGCAGCTTCGCAATCCGCGTGCGGCCGACAAGATCTTCCGCCAGGCTGACGTTAAGCGGCGGCAGGGCGATGGCGCGGTCGGCGATGCGCTCCGCGGCAGTGCCGCCGTGGCCGAACAGTACCACCGGGCCGAACACCGGATCGGTGGTGGCGCCCACGATCAGTTCGAACGCCCCCGGCCGGCTGATCATACGCTGCACGGTGAAGCCATCGATCCGGGCCCGGGGTTGTTCGCCGCGAATGCGGGCCTGCATGCGCTCCAGGGCCTGCCGTAGCTGGCCAGCCGACTGCAGGTCCAGCGCCACGCCGCCCACATCCGATTTATGCGTGATGTCCCGTGACAGGATCTTCACGGCAACCGGAAAGCTGAGGGCCTCGGCGGCGGCGACGGCGGCGTCGATATCGCCGGCCGTCCGGGTCTCCACTACAGGGATGCCATAGGCTGCCAGGATGGTGCGGGCTTCGGGCTCTGTCAGCATTGACCGGCCGCCGGCAAGCGCGTCGCGGATGCACAGCCGCGCCCGTTCGGTGTCCGGCTCGGGGCCGGCCGGTACCGATGGCGGCGTCTCCATCAGGAGTTCCTGGTTATGGCGATAGGCCACGGCCTGCAGGAAGCCGCGCACAGCCTGCTCCGGCGTGTCGTAGGTGGGAAGCCCGGCATGCCGGCAGATCTGGCGCGCGTGCGCCACCGAGTCGCCGCCAAGCCAGCTCGCAAATACGGGGCGCGATGCTGCCAATGGCGTGGCTGATGCCGGCGTGCTTGTCAGGGCGATGGCGATATCGCTGCTGGGCACGATCGCCGTGGGCGCGTGGATGATCAGGATGGCATCGTTGCCGGGGTCCGCCGCAAGCAGCTTCAGGGTTTCCACATAGCGTTCGACGGGAGCGTCTCCGACGATGTCGACGGGATTGCCGTGCGACCAGGTCGGCGGCAGCACCGCGTCCAGCTGCTCCAGGGTGCCGTCCCCCAGCCGGGCCAGCCGGCCGCCGCCGAGGATCAAGGCGTCGGTGGCGATGACGCCCGCGCCGCCGCCGTTGGTCATGATCGCCAGGCGATTGCCGGCCAGCGGCCGCGCACGCGCGAGCGTTTCCACCGCATCGAACATTTCCTCGGTGGAATACACGCGCAACATGCCGGCGCGGCGTATCGCCGCGTCATAGATATCGTCGGCGCCCGCCAACGCGCCGGTGTGCGAGGTGGCCGCCTTCGCGCCTTCGGGCACCCGGCCGGCCTTGATGATCAGCACGGGCTTGTTGCGCGCGGCCGCGCGCGCGGCGGACATGAACTTGCGGCCGGACCTGACCGCTTCCACGTAGAGCAGGATCGCCTGCGTGCCCGGATCGCTGCCGAGGTAGTCGAGTACGTCCGCCAGGTCGACGTCGGCGCTGTCTCCCAGCGAGACGAAGTGCGAAAAGCCGATCTGGCGCGATCTCGCCCAGTCGAGCACCGCCGTGGTCAGGGCGCCGGATTGCGAGACGAACGCCAGCTTGCCGGGCAGGGCAGACGCGTGCGCAAAGCTGGCATTCAACCCCAGCCCGGGCACCATCAGGCCCACGCAGTTGGGGCCAAGGATGCGCAGCAGGTGCGGCCTGGCGGCGCCGAGCATCGCCTGTTGCAGCGTCTCCCCGCTGGATTCGGCCGCGCGCGCCAGTCCAGCGGTCAGGACCACGGCGGCCAGGGTGCCGCGTTCGCCGAGTTCGGCGATCAGGCCGGGCACGGTAGCGGGCGGCGTGCAGATCACGGCCAGGTCGGGCACATCGGGCAGCGCGGCGAGGCGGCGGTAGCAGGGCTGGCCGTTCAGTTCGCGGTACTTCGGGTTCACCGCGTACACCGGGCCGGCAAAGCCGCCGGCACAGAGGTTGGCGAACACGGTGGCGCCCACGCTGTGCGGTCGCCCGGACGCGCCGATCACCGCGACCGAGCGCGGACGGAACAGGTGTTCCAGGTTGCGGATGCTCATCGTGGCCGGGGTGGTTGGGGTGCATCCGTGCTTGCGCGGGCACGGGAGGGCGCCAGATCGGTATTCAGCCGTGCGCCTGGCCGGTGTTAACCGGAGTATCCGCCAGCCTCGGCGCCAGCACTTGATCCAGCGCAAGCCGCTTGTCCGGGGGCATCGTTCACGCTGGCACCCGCAATTCCCGGTCCCCCCTTATCCGCAGCGCGCGGCGCTCGCCGGGCCTGAGCGCCACCATCCGCGCGCGCCCGGGGCCCGCACGATGTCCCGGGCCGCGCAGTGGCATTCCGCCCCGTCGGCCAAGGGGCGGCTGGTCAGTTCACGCAATGCCACGATCCGCCCAGGCGTGCCGGCGCAGGCGCGCTATACCGCGAAGCGAAAATGACCGCTGTGCAGCACAATATTGTGTGCCGCGGTCATTTCGAACAGTTGCCGGGCGACCCCTTCGATATCGTCGCGGTGTCCTTCGAAGGCCTGGATCAGGTCCTCCGGCCGGTGCGAACGCGCACCGAAGTGGTCTTCCAGCGCCTCGGCCGTGATCGCGTAGCTGGCCGGCGTACCGTTCAAGCTGACAGGGCATTCCAGAGAGAGGTCGGCCGGGCAATAAGAGGGGCTGGCTTTGGGGAAAATGATCTGTTTGATGGTCATGGCATGGACCCCCGGGCGAGAAAAAGGAAAACGACGAAAGCGGCGCGCCCGCCCGCGAGCACGCCGCATCGACTCTTTGCAGTCTAGGCATTACGGTTGCAGCCGCAAGTCGAACCATGCATATTCCTGACGGACGTCAAGCTGGCGCAAGGCCTCGTGGATTACGCCTGCCGCGCCACCATTGCCGCGACCGCTTCGGCCAGCGCCGCCGTCAGTGCGATTCCGTTCGACGGATGGGCCACGGTGTTGCAACTGACGATTTCGGCGGCAACTGCATGCAGTTCGGCGTAGGCGCAGCCAGCGAACACCGCATGCACGGCCATGCAGACGGGCGGCGCCAGGCCAGCCCCGCGCGGCGCTTTCGTTGCCCGGCAAGGCGAACAGGGCTGGTGTCATCGTTGCTCCGTCGTGCCGATGTCGATCGCGGGATGCGTCGCCAGGAAATCCTGGCTGTAGGCCAGTTCACCCTGCGCCATCGCATGAATCGTAAAGAGTGGCTGGCCGGCACGCACCACGTCGTTCAACCGGACATGCATGTCGATACCCGCTTCCTTCCGGTTGGGGGCGCCCGCCAGCTTGGCAGCGCGCGCCAGCCGCCGGTTGTTGATGCTGGTCACGATCCCATCCAGGGGCGCCAGGATTTCGTGCCGCAGCGAGTGAAACATGCCCTGGCGCGCGGATTACTATCCGGCTTCCATGAAACGCCTGTCCCCTGGCATACGGGAGAAGGCCATCGAGATTGCCAACGCCTTGCTGCGCGAAGGCATGGACGAGGGCATGGCCATCCGCATCGCCATTGCAAGGGTGCGGCAGTGGGCCGCTCACCATGGCGGAGTAGCCGGGCCGTCCGCGTAGGTCCGGCATTTTTGCGATGGCAGGTGTTGGTACGCGTCTCAAGGGGCATTCTCCGGCTACGCCAGTTCCCATATGCCAGCATTGTCTAGCCCGAGTGCATCGGCCTTGATGCATGACAAGGATGCTGCCGATCGGGCAGGACCTGGCCGGTGCCGGTGATGCCGGGCACCGTGTGGCTCCCCGCCGGCTGGTTGACCTGGGACAAGGCGCGCGGCCGCGCCTGTGTCACGCTGAATGGGCCGGCCGATGATGGCCTGACAGGCAGGCAGTAGGATGCGCGAACCGAGACCGTACTACCGGGCGGCTCATGCAACACGCTATCCGCCGGGCGTGTCGGCGACATGCACGCAAGGCATGCAAAACACATGGATGGAGGCAGCGCCATGACTACCACGGGAAGACCAGACGCAAAACTTGCCACCGCCGGCGAGATCCGCGAGGTGATCGGCCCCTTCGAGGAGGAAGTGATTGTGCGGATACTGGAGATCGAACCTACGGTGGACGACGTGCGGGCGGCTTATGCCTGGTTGCGTTCCGATGAATATTTGTTGCGCAACCTTGCTCACGATCTCGGCAACAAGGCCGCTGCGGTGTTCGATATTCTCGACGACGAGTTTCCTGACTTTGATTCCGGAGGCCATCCGCAATGATGCAACCGGCCCTGACGGCAACGCGCAGCAATGAGGATTTCGCTGCGGTTTTCAACGCGATCGCCGATCTGCTCGAAGCCCAGGACGCCAATCCGTTCCACGTGCGCGCCTATCGGAAGGCGGCACGCACGGTGCGCGGCCTGGGCGAGAGCGTCCAGGCGATGCTGGCGCGCGGCGCCGACCCGTGCGGGTTGCCCGGCATTGGCAAAGATATGGCCGGCAAGTTGCGCGAGATCGCCGGGACGGGGTCGTGTGCCATGCTGGCGCGTCTGCGCGGGGAGGTGCCGGGCTCAGTGGCCGAGTTGCTGAAGATCCCGGGCATCGGGCCCAGGCGGGCGCACACGCTGCAACGCGACCTGGATATCATCACGCTCGACGAGCTTGCGCGCGCCGCGCAGGAGCACCGCATCAGCGAACTGCCGGGATTCGGCCCGCTCAGCGAGCAGCACTTGCTCGAGGCGATCCAAGGCCATCTGGAGCGCAACCGCCGCGTTGATCTCTAGCTCGGCATGCAATTGCGCCCGTCAGCTTTTTGAGGGCGGCAGGCGTTCCCTGGCTTCTGCTTCTAGATCCGGTCCAGCGCGTCAAGATCCAGCAGCGTCACGCGTTTGCCTTTCACATCGATCAGGCCGTCGCGCTGGAAGCGCGACAAGGTGCGGCTGACGGTCTCGAGCTTCATGCCCAGGTAGCTGCCGATTTCTTCGCGCGTCATGCGCAGCGTGAGTTCGCTGCGGGAGTAGCCGCGCGCATGCTGGCGCGCCGAGATATTGAGCAGGAATGCCGCCACGCGCTGGTCGGCGCAAAGGCTGGCGAGCAGCAGCATGACGCCTGATTCGCGCACGATTTCGCTGCTTAGCATCCGGTGCACGTGCTGTTGCAGGGAGCGCATTTCCCGGCAGAGCGCTTCGAGCAGATGGAAGGGAATCACGCATACCGCGCTGTCTTCCAGGGCAATGGCGTCGCAGGCGTGGCGCTCGGTGCAGATGCCATCGAGCCCGAGCGTCTCGCCAGTGAGGAAGAAGCCGCTCACCTGTTCGCGGCCGTTCTGGTGCGACACCACCGTCTTGAACGATCCGGAGCGCAGGGCGTAGATGCTCTGGAACGCGTCGCCGGCGCGGTAAAGCGCCTCGCCGCGCCGGACCATGCGCCAGTTATGGATCATGGTGTCGAGCCTGGAGCGATCCGCATCGTTCAGGTTGCCGCCCATGCAGATGGCGCGCATTGCGCAGCTTGAGCAGTTTGCCCTGTGGGCCACGCCGGCAGGTGGCGCACTATCCCCGTGCGGGGACGCGAGGACCTCGGCGTCGAGGAACCCTATGTGCGTGTCTGACGGTGCTTCCCGCTGCAGATACTCTGACATGGCAGTTTCCTTTGTCTTCTGGCCCCCGCCGGTTCGGCTGGCCACGGTTGTGGTGCGCTCTTGCTGTCGGCGCCGGCGCTGGATCTTGCCGGTGCAAAGGACGGCGCGGGCTATGCCGTGGCGTCTTCCGGTTCTGTTGTTCTCGCGGCTCTTTTGTCCGCCGCGAGGCGGAGCAGCGCGCTACGCAGCGCGTCGAACTCCATGGTCTTGTCGAAAAAGAGCGATGCGCCCGCCTGCAGGTAGGCGCTGCGCATCGGCGGCACCGAGCAGTTGCTCAGCACTACCACCGTTGCGTGGCGGCGCATCCGCTTCAGTTCCTCCAGCACCTTCAGCCAGGATCCTTCGTACCGGCTCAGGCTGAGAATGACGACATCGGGCAGGAGGATCTGGGCTGCCAGCAGCGCCGCACGCGGATCCCGGGCCGAGGCTAGCAGTTCCAGCTCCCTGATCGATCTCAGCATCCTGGTCTGCCGCGAGCCGATGAGGGGTGAGTCCTCGAGCAGCAGCACGGTCAGGGGGGCAGGATCGGCGGGGAGGTTCATGCGTCCGAGTATGGTCAATGGCGGGTCAGCTCGAAAGAAGGGACGGCTGAGAGTGTCGTCCGGAAAGAGAAGACCCTTGTCAGGGAAGCCTGACAAGGGCCTTCGGCTATCTGGCCGATAGCGCAAATCGATTCCGCTTCTCAGAATTACGAACACATCACAGTTGGCGTGTGCATTTCTCACAAATCGGCTACCTTTACAAGAGAGTCTGCGGCGATCCTCGCGGGGCTCGCTGTCCCTCCGGGAGCCTCCGGGAGCACTTCGCGAACAGCCATGGTGACTAATCAGCCCCCTCCACCGAGCCCGCCTTGTTCACCGAAAACATCGCTGTATGTCACGCTTGGCGAATTGGCGGCGGGCGGCGCGGTGCTCTTGCTGCTCATGCTGCTGGTGCTCTGGTTCGTCTACGCGCTCGCTCCCGAGGCAAGTGGCTTTGCCGCGCCCATGCTTGGCGCCTGGGGCTTGGCGGTGGCTGTCATGCTGTCCTTGCTGCTGGCGCGGCTGCGGCGGCTGCGCCGCGCCGCGCAAGAGAACCTGGCGCGTACCCAGGGAAGCGAAGCCCGGCTGGCAGGGATCATCCGTTCGTCGATGGAGGCCATCATCACGGTGGACGAAGGGCAGCACATCGTGTTGTTCAACCCCATGGCGGAACGTCTTTTCGGTTGCACCGCCGCAGCGGCGATCGGCAAGCCGCTGGGGGACTTTATGCCAGCACGTTTCCGTGTAGCCCATGAGGCGCACGTGCGCCGCTTCGGCGTGACGGGTGTCACGGACCGGCAGATGGGCCAGCAGCGTGTGCTGCATGCGTTGCGCCATGACGGAATGGAGTTCCCGATCGAGGCTTCGATCTCCCAGACCCAGGACGGCGGCGGCAAGCTGTTTACCGTCATCCTGCGGGACACCACGGAGCGGGTGAGGGTGGAGGCGGCCTTGCGGCGCTCGCGGGAAGAGCTTCAGCAGTTGTCCGACCGGGTCCAGGCGTCGCGGGAAGACGAGCGGCGGCGCATCGCCCGCGAGCTGCACGACGACCTCGGCCAGCGGCTGAGCGCGCTGAAGATGGACCTGGCGATCCTTGCAAGTGATCTCAAGGACGCGGGAACGCCCGCTGACCTGCTGGACCAGGCCGCCGCGATGCACCTGGTGATTGACGAGACCGTGGCTTCGGTGCGGCGCATTGCAGCCGACCTGCGCCCGGCATTGCTGGACGAGCTTGGCCTGATCCCGGCGATCGAATGGCTGGCGAAGGAGTTCTCGGCGCGCTATGGCATCACCGTCATCACCCACGCCGCGGAGGAGGAAGACGTTGGCGAGCGCGCGGCCACCGCGGTATTCCGTATCGTGCAGGAGGCACTCAGCAATGTCGTGCAGCATGCCCAGGCCGATCGGGTCGATATCGAACTGGTGCGCCAGGACGACCATTACGAACTGACAGTGCGGGACAATGGCCGCGGCAATGCCGCCACGCCGCCAGCCGGCGGCGAGCACATATCGCTGGGGCTGGTCGGGATCCGGGAGCGCGCACGCCTGCTTTCGGGCACCGTGGCGACCAGGCAGGCGCCCGGCGGCGGCTTCTGCCTGACCGTACGCTTCCCGCTGGCCGTGACCTCGAGCGCGGAGGCAAGCACATGATTCCCGTGATGATCGCGGACGACCATGCCGTGGTACGCGACGGCCTGCGCCATATCTTGAGCCGCGCAGGGGGCTTCGAGGTGGTGGCCGAGGCGGTGGACGGCAACGCCGTGCTCCAGATGGCGCGCGACTGCAAGCCCCGCGTCATCCTGCTCGACCTCTCCATGCCAGGCCGCAGCGGGCTGGAACTGATCAGGCAGTTGCGCGTGGAGCAGCCCGAGCTGCGTATCCTGGTACTGACCATGCATGCCGAGGAGCAATACGTGGTGCGCGCGTTCCGGGCGGGGGCAGCGGGTTACCTGACCAAGGAAAGTGCGGCTACTGAACTGGTCAGCGCCATCGGCAAGGTCGCGGCCGGCGGCACCTACGTGAGCCCTGCAATGGCGGAGAAACTGGTCAACAGCCTGCAGGACGAGCACCGCGAGGATCCCCATCTGCGCCTGTCGGACCGCGAGATGGAGGTTTACCGCCGCCTTGTGCTGGGCGAGCCGCTCACGGAGATCGCCGCCGGGCTCTGCGTCAGCGCCAAGACGGTGAGCACCTACAAGATGCGGCTGATGGAAAAGCTGCAGTTGCCAAGCGAGGCGGCGCTGGTGCGCTATGCGATCCGCCATCGCCTGTTCGACGAAGGGGATATCTAGCACCTGGCACCCCTAGCACGCCGCGCTTGATCTGGGACAAGGTGCGATATGGGCGCTGTGCCACCATGGAATGAAGGCCCGTTTCCGATGTGGGCTCTTTACCCAAGGAGGCAACAATGAGCAACCTCAGAATCTACGACCCGCTATCGATCGAACCGGTGGGTGACATGCTGCAAGGCATGTTGCGCGCTTTTCGCGGCAGCAATGAAGGCGGGTTCGCGTTCAAGGTCGATGTGACCGAGTCCGACAAGGACTACAAACTGGTCGCGGAAATTCCCGGCGCCAGGAAAGAAGATATCGAAGTATCCGTCGATCGCGGCACCGTGATGATCTCGGCCAAGGTGGAAAAGTCTTCCGAGCAGAAGGAAGGCGAGCGTGTGATCCGGCGCGAGCGCTACAGTGGCTCGATGCAACGCGTCTTTACGCTCGACAGCACGGTGGACGAGAGCAAGGTCGATGCCAGCTACGAGAACGGCGTGCTCCGGGTGGTACTGCCCAAGAAGGAAGCCTCGCCGCAGCAGCGCGTGACCATCCGCTGATATCGCCGTCTTCCGGGTCCGCCCGCGGGCGCGCTCGCCAATACACGGAGTAAATCATGGACTACCGGACCGTGCTGGTTGCGCTCGGGGCGGATCCCGCCTGCGCGTCTCGCGTCAGGATGGCCGCCGACCTGGCTGCCGCCTTTGGCGCGCATATCACCGGCGTCAGCGCCACCGGCCTGCGCATGGACCCGATCCGTGACGGCGGCGAAGACGCTGCGCGGCATTTGGCGGCTTCCCGTGGCCGGCTGCTGTCTCAGGCGGTACTGCAGGGAGAATTGCTGAGCGAAACCATGAAAGCGTACGCGCCGGGCGTACCGTATTCGCATCGCGTGGTGGAAGAGGAAGCCGGCTGGGTCGTGGCGCAGGAAGCCCGCGTCGCCGACCTGGTGGTGATGGCCCGGCCGGTGGCAACGCAGGATGTGTCCTTGCTAGGCGCCGGGGCGGCCGAGTACGTGCTGCTCAACGCAGGCCGCCCGGTCTTGCTGGCGCCGGCGGAGCTCAGGAGCCTGCATGGCGGGCACGTGGTCGTCGCGTGGGACGGCCAGCGCGAGGCGGCCCGCGCCGTGGCCGATGCCATGCCCTTGCTGCTGCGCGCCAGCCACGTCACCGTCGTCGGCGTGTGGGACGATCGCGGCGAACCGCAGGCAGACTCGGGGCCGGTGGCCGGCTTGCGGCATTACCTGCAGCGCCACGGCATTGTTGCCGGCGTGCGCAACGTGCAGAAGGCAGGGCCGGTCGGCGCCAACCTTCTCGACGCGGCCGGTGCGCTGGGAGCCGACATGCTGGTGGCCGGCGGCTACGGGCACTCGCGCTTGCGCGAGCTGGTCATGGGTGGCACCACGCGCACCCTGATGTATCAGGCGCCGGTGCCACTGCTGCTGTCGCATTGACGGGGCGCCGCCATGCAACTGCAATTTCTCGGCGCGACAGACACGGTCACGGGCTCCAAGTATGTGCTCGACACCGGCCACAGCCGCGTCATGGTGGACTGCGGGCTGTTCCAGGGCTACAAGGCGCTGCGCCTGCGCAACTGGGACCGCTTGCCAGTCGATCCGGCCACGCTCGATGCGGTAGTGCTCACGCACTCGCATATCGACCATAGCGGGTACCTGCCGCTGCTGGTGCGCAACGGCTTTCGGGGGCGGGTGTTCTGCACCATGGGCACTGCCCAGTTGTGCAACATCCTGCTGCCCGACAGCGCGCATCTGGCGGTGGAGGATGCGCACTACGCCAACCGCAAGGGTTTTTCGCGCCATCAGCCCGCGCTGCCGCTCTACGACGGCGCGGATGCCGTGCGCGCCCTGCGCCGGCTCGACCCGTTTCACTACGATACGCGGGTGAGGGTGACGCCCGACGTGGAGGCGGAGTTCCATCGCGCAGGGCACATCATCGGCTCGGCGATTGTCACGTTGCATGTGGACGGCAAGCGGATCGTATTCTCGGGTGACCTGGGGCGGCAGCAGGACATCGTGATGCGCGCCCCGGAGATCGTTCGCGAGGCGGATCACCTGCTGGTGGAGTCCACCTATGGCGACCGCGCCCATCCCGCGGATGATCCACTCGATACGCTGGGTGAAATCGTCAGCCGCACCATCGGCCGCGGCGGCAGCGTGGTGATCCCCGCATTTGCCGTCGGGCGCACCCAGGCGCTGCTGTACTGCCTCTACAAGCTGCGCCAGCAAAACCGCATTCCGCACGTGCCGGTCTACCTCAACAGCCCGATGGCCATCGACGCCACCACGGTCTTTGCGTTGCACCCGGACGAACTGCGGATCGACCGCTCCGCCTGCGCGGCAGCCTGCAATATGGCGATCCTGATCCAGAGCATGCAGCAGTCCGTCTGGCTGAACCGCGACCATACGCCCAAGATCATCCTGGCCGGCGGCGGCATGGCTACCGGAGGGCGGGTGGTGCATCACCTGGAGACGTATGGGCAGGATGCGCGCAATACGATATTGCTGTCGGGGTTCCAGGCTGCCGGTACGCGCGGTGCGGCGCTGGCGTCGGGGATGCGGGAGTTGCGGATCCACGGGAAGCAGGTGGTGATCCAGGCTTCGGTGGCGCAGATTACTTCGCTCTCGGCGCATGCCGATGCCAACGAACTGATGACATGGCTGGGCGGCTTCGGCAGCGCGCCGCGGCGGACTTTCGTGGTGCACGGGGAGCCGGCGGCCAGTGATGCCTTGCGGCAGCGGATTGAGCGGGAGTTGCGTTGGGCGGTTACGATGCCGGAGTATCTTCGGTCGTATTTGTTGGATTAGGGGAGGGGGTGGGGTTTAACTGCAACTGCAACTGCAACTGCAACTGCAACTGCAACTGCAACTGCTTAACGTCAAAGTCAAAAGCTTAAAGTCAAAGGCAGTTTCACCACCCCTGCGGGGGGCGAAACCGCCTTTGACTTTAGGCCTTTGAAGTTGAAGTTGAAGTTGAAGTTGAAGTTGAAGTTGAAGATATGCACGAGCACTCATCCCTACCCCAATTCCCCATCAAATCCACCCACTACCGCTCCAACACATAACCCCCAGGCGCCTCCGCAAGCGCACCAGGCGCCGCATCCCGCGCACCAACCCGCCCGGTCGAACGCGCCGCCAGCCACGCTTGCCAGCATGGCCACCACGACCCTTCATGCCGCTCAGCCCTGGCAAGAAACCGTTCCGGACTGCCATAAGGCGCATTGGCGTCACGGGTTTCCACCCGATATCGCCGGCCAGGGTGCGAAGGTTCGGAGACAATGCCGGCATTGTGCCCCCCCGATGTAAGCAGGAAGGTCAGCGGAGCAGGGGTGAGCAGATGCAGCTTGTAGACCGAGCGCCACGGCGACACGTGGTCATGCTCGGTGCCCACCGCAAACACCGGCAACCGCAGGTCGGACAAGGCCACGGGCCGCCCGTCCACGCAGTAGCGCCCGGTGGCGAGTTCATTGGAGAGGAACAGCTTGTGCAGGCATTCCGAATGCATGCGGTACGGCAATCGGGTGAGATCGCGGTTCCACGACACCAGGTCGTTCGGGCGCAGCCGCTTGCCGAGCAGGTACTCGCTCATCATGCGGGACCAGACCAGGTCGCGTGAGTGCAGCATCTGGAAGGCGGCGGCCATCTGCGGACCATCCAGGTAGCCCTGCTGGTGCATCATCGCGTCCAGCGTGGACAAGGCGCTGCTGTCGATGAACAGGCCGAGTTCTCCCGGCTCGGTGAAGTCCGTCTCGCTGGCGAACAAGGTCAGGGTTTGCAGCGGCGCGCCATCGTCGTCGCGGCTCAGCGCCGCGGCGCAGATGGCCAGCAGGGTGCCGCCCAGGCAATAGCCGGCGGCGTGGATGCGCGCGTCGGGGCAGCGTTCGCCGACCACGCGCAAGGCGGCCCGTATGCCCAGTTGCAGGTAATCGTCGAGGCCCATGCCGGCCGCTTCGGCATCGGGGTTCTTCCACGAGATCATGAAGACCGTGTGGCCTTGCCCGACCAGGTAGCGCACCATCGAATCCCGCGGCTGGAGATCCAGGATGTAGTACTTCATGATCCAGGACGGTACGATCAGCACCGGCTCCCGCCATACCTCGGCACCCGCCGGCGAGTACTGGATCAGTTCCATCAGCGCATTTCGGTACACCACCTTGCCGGGTGTGACCGCGACGTCCCGCCCGACCTTGAAGGTCGGTGGGCGGCGCAGGCTGGGATCGCGCGACAGGTCGGCCACCACGTCCTGCATATCGTGCAGCCAGTGCCGGGCACCGTGCAGGAGGTTGGTGCCGCCGCTGGCGGCCGTGGCCTGCAGCACCACGGGGCTGAGCCACCAGGCATTGCCGGGCGAGCAGATATCGATCATCTGCCGCGCGCAGAACGACACGATCCGCTCATGGTGGGGGGACACGCCACGCAGCCCGTGCGTCAGCGACTCCCATAGCGCCTCGTTGTTGTGAAAGACGTCGCGCCAGAAATGGTAGGGCCACTGCGACCAGGCGGGGTCGGCGAAGCGCAGGTCGGACGGCGGCGCCGGCACGCCGGGCGTTGGCTGCGCGCTCGCCGGCCCCGGCCACATGCCGGCGGCAGCGGCAATCGTCCCGCTCATCCACTGTCCCACGGCGGTGTCGACCTTGCCGGGCGAGATCGCCAGGTGCAATGCCCAGTCCAGTCCGGCCAGCCAGAATGAGGCCAGCGACATACCTTGCGTGGCGCTGGCCAGCGTGGAGCGTACCTGCTCGTCTAGCTGGTGCCGCTCGGCCTCCATGGGGCCGCAGCCGCATTCCGCCTCGGGCGCTGCGGCGAGTTCACTGCTTGGCGCGGGTGCGTTCATTGCATGTGTTGTCCGCCATTGATGGCGATATTGGCGCCGGTGACAAATGCTGCGTCATCGGAGCACAGGTAGGTAATCAGCGCGGCGACTTCTTCCGGCCGCCCAAGCCTGCCAACCGGGATCTGCGGCAGGATCCTGGCCTGGAGTATGTCGGCAGGCATGTCGGTGACCATGTGCGTGGCCAGGTAGCCGGGCGAAACTGTGTTGACGGTTACGCCCTTGGCTGCCACTTCCAGCGCCAGCGCCTTGGTGAACCCGTGTATCCCGGCCTTGGCGGCGGAATAGTTGGTCTGGCCGAAGGCGCCCTTGGAGCCATTCACCGAGGCGATATTGATGATGCGGCCCCAGCCGCGGCTGACCATGCCGTCGCACAAGGGCTTGGTCATGTTGAAGATGGAGTCCAGGTCCGTCCTGAGCACGATGTCCCAGTCGGCTTTGGTCATGCGCCTGAAGGTCATGTCGCGGGTGATGCCCGCGTTGTTGACCAGAATATCGACCTGGCCCATTTCGGCAAGGACCTGCGCGGCGCAGTACTGGCACGCTTCGAAATCGGCCACGTCGGTGGCAAAGGCGCTGAATTCGCGTCCCGCTGCCCGCTGGCGCGTTAGCCAGGCTTCGACATGGTCATTGCCCATCGAATGGGTGACGGCCACGCGATGGCCGGCGTCGTGCAGGCGCATCGCGATGGCTTCACCCAGTCCGCCCAGGCCGCCAGTCACCAGTGCGATCCGGCCTGAAGTCGGATTGGCGGGCATGCCGGCGGGGCGGTCAGCTGGCATGGATGGCCTTCTTGCGCGTCGCGGCCAGGGCGCCGTCTGCCGGCTCGGCGCCTGTGCCGTTCAACGCGGGTTTCAACGCAGCGGCCTGGCTGAATTTCTCGAACAAAGCCTGCACCGGCACCATCATCGAGGCGGTATTCCCCGCCTGCTGCAAGCCCGTCGCCTGGCAGCGCTGCCAGGATTCGCCGGCTTCGCGCATCTGTTCCACCATGGCGGTCTGGTTGTGGATGGCGAGACTCATCCACGCCTGCATCAGCTGCGCGCAGTGTTCGGCTTCATTGCGCAGGATGGTGACGGGCAGCGTGCCGAAAGCGGCGAAGTTGCTGGCATTGGCAAGCTGCTCGCCGACTTCGCGCGTGGTCTCGATGTCCCGGCGGATGGCGTCGAGCTGGATCTCAACGAAACGCTCGCGGCTCTCCTGCATCAATGTCAGCGCGCGCAGGCCCGCTTCGCAATTGGCGCTGAAGAACGCGAAGGGGGCATCGGTCTGGTCTGTCATGTGAATCTCCGTATTGGAATGGGGGCCATGTCAGTCGGGCTTTCCGCACGCGGACGGGCAGGTCCTGACGCCGAGCATGCTGTAGAGCGGGCAGACGCGAACGAGTCCGGTCAGGATGGGAGTCACGCCGATCCATCCCCACACGCCGATCGTGCCGGTGACGGCAAGGCCGATCAAGGCCAGGCCGACGACAATCCTGAGTGTCCGGTCAACGGTTCCGATATTGGCTTGCACGGTGAACTCCTTTCGATAGCCCGGCAGGGTAGATGTGATTCGCCGAGGCGGCTGCGCGATCCGGCGAGTGCAGGATTCCAATATAGCCAGATGGCTGGCGCCGGCTTTGATCTGCGGCAACCGCCGCGCGCAATTGACGCAAGGAGCGCACACCGCGATGCTGCCGGTCTCATCACAGGCCGGGCCGCGGACACCGCGACTCGCAATAGACCCAGTCATCTTCCATTTCATTGATGCGCAGGCGGAACGTGTAGCTGACCGCGTTCCGTCCGGCCGTGAACCGGCGCGCCTGGCTGTCGGCCTGGTATTGGGCGCGCAAGGTATAGGCACCCGCCGGTACCTGCATATAGAGCAGGGGGCCGCTGGAAACGACCCGCAGACGCCGCTTGCCGTCGCTATCCACGAGCGATACCGTGACGTCGGACAAGGCCTCGCCGTCCTTCGCGCTGTAGAAGCCAAGCCGCACATTGAAGCGGCCGGCCACCGCGCGCATGGCCTTTGCCTCGTCCTCGCCGACACCGCCGGACACATAGGCGATCCCATTGACCTGCAGTACCTGGGGCAGGGCTTCAGGATTCGGCTGCGCCGCGTGGACGGGCAATGCGGCACCGATGAGCCCTGCCAGGGCCGCTGCCGCGAGCGAGCCGGGGATAAGTTTGCCAGCCATGATGAAGTCGGTCCGTGTCTGAGTCTGCGCGCCAATGTCAACCGCGCGCCGGTGTCTCCAGTATTGCCGGTGGCGCGGCTTGCCGCTTGATCCAGCGCAATGCCGCGCAAGGCTGAGCGCGCCGGCGGGCAGTCCGTCAGGCGTCGCCCAGCGCGTGATACAACTCGTCCTCCTGCGCGAAATGCAGGCGCAGGATCGCATTCAGCTCATACAACAGGCGCCGGATTTCCTGCGCGCTTTCCAGGTCGATCCCGTCCGCCGGCTGGTCGGCGGCGATGCGTTCCAGCAGGCCCACCAGGCGGAAGATCTCGCGGTGCCCGCCGCTCAGCGCGGCCAGCGGGTCCCTGCCGCCAAGCCGTTGCGCCAGTTCCGGATAAAGGTCGGCGTCGTCGTGCCGCTCATGCGCGAGCAATCGCTGGCGCAGTGCCTGGTTGAGTTGCGCGAGTTCCAGGGCGGCGACGCCACCGGGGAGGCTGGCAACGCGATCCGCCATCGATCTCACCTGGTCGAGCACCTGCCCCAGTTCGGTGTGCTCGGTCTTCAGTTTCGCGGCTTCGGCCCGGGAGAGCTGCGCTGGCCGCCAGTCGGGTCCCGCCTTGCGTGCCCGCAGTGCGTTCAGAATCACGGCGACGTCGATTACCTCCTGCAGCAGCGCCCCCGCAAGCGGCGGCAGGTAGCCGAAGGCGGCTGCGATCATGGCCGCCAGGGAAAGCGCCATGCCTGCCACCACGCTCTGCACGGCGATATGGCGCGCGCGCCTGGCGATCTGGATGGCTTCAGCCAGGCGGTCCAGGCGGTCGACCAGCAGGACGATGTCAGCTGCCTGCGCCGAGGCGGCGGCGCCCGCGGCGCCCATCGCCACGCCGACGTCTGCGGCAGCCAGCGCGGGGGCGTCGTTGACGCCGTCGCCGACCATGATGACCGTGTCGTGGCGCTGCGCCTGGCGGATCGCCTCGAGCTTTTGTGCCGGCGTTTGCTGGGCGCGCACTTCCGTCACGCCCAGCATCGCGCCGGTCATCTGCGCAACGTCGTCGCGATCGCCGGTCAGCATCACCATGCGCCGGATGCCGGCCTGCCTGAGCAGCCTGAGCGCGCGGGGCGTGTCGAGCCGGATCTGGTCCGCGAGTTGCAGAGCGCCGCGCATGGCGCCATCGACGCCAAGGAAGACGGCCGACGCACCCTCATGGCCCAGGCGCCGCAGCAAGGCCGTGCTCCACGGCTTGGGCACGGTTGCCCTGGCCACATATGCCAGCGAGCCCAGGGTGACGGCGTGGCCGTCGACGATGCCGCTCAGGCCGGCGCCGGGATCCTCGCCGACCTTGGCCGGCAGCGCCAGTGCCAGCCCGCGCTCGCGGGCCGCGGCGACCAGTGCGCGTGAACTCACATGCACCGATGCCTGCGCCAGCGAGGCAGCCAGGCGAAGCACTTCATCGGGCGCGTCTCCCGGCGCTGCCTCAATGGCCGAGACGCGGGCCTGGCCGGCGGTCAGCGTGCCCGTCTTGTCGAAGAACAGTACGCGGCCCTGCGCCAGCCTTTCGAGCGCGGCGCCGCTCTTGACCAGGATGCCGCGGCTGGCACTACGCGACATGCCGCAGACGATGGCCACCGGCACTGCCAGGATCAGCGGGCAGGGAGTCGCCACCACCAGCACCGCGAGCGCCCGGCGTGCATCGCCGGTCAAGAACCAGGCGGCGCCCGCCACGGCCAGTGCCAGCGGCACCAGCAGCAGGGCATAGCGGTCGGCCATGCGCGTGGACGGGCTGCGGCTTTGCCGGGCCTCCATGACAAGGCGGACGATGCCCGAATAAGTGCTTTGCGCCGCCGTGGCGCCCGCGAGCATCTCGAACGGCGCGCCGGCGTTGACCACGCCGCTGCGCAGGGGCTCGCCCGGCGCGCGGCGCTGCGGCATGGCCTCGCCGGTGAGGGTGGATTCGTCGAGGTCGGCGGACTGGATCAGCGTCCCGTCGGCAGGCGCCACTTCGCCGGCGCGTACCAGCAAGCGGTCGCCCGGACGCACGAGGTCCAGCGGCACCGGCCGCCATTCCCCGTTTTCGTAACGGCTGGCCTCGCGCGGGGCGTGGCGCAGCAGCGCGCTCATCTCGCTTGCTGCGCGCGCTTCCGCGTAGCTCTCCAGCGCGCGCCCGCTGGCCAGCATCAGGCTGATCACAGCCGCGGCAAAGTGCTCGCCGAGCCACCATGCGAAGCCGATCGCCAGCAGCGCCAGGACGTCCACGCCGGCCTGGCGGCGCCATGCCGCCAGGATGGTGCTGGCTGCCAGCGAGATCAGCACCGGCACGACGCCTGTCAGCCACACGGCGCGCGCATGCGCGGCCGATTCGAACCAGTACAGCAGCGATCCCGCGCTCAGCGTGACCGCGGAAACCGAGAGGAGCCCGATATCGAGCCAGCGGTGATAGCGGGGCTCCAAAAGCGCCATGCTGCGATCAGCCCCGGCGATCCGCGATCAGTTCCGGCGGGCGAGCGCCAGGGCGAACAGCGCCCCGCAGGCGGCGGCAACAGCGGCGGTCGCGCCAAGGGTGCGCCATGGGTGCGCATGCACGTACTCCTCGCCGGCGTCGGCCCAGTCGCGGACCTGGTCGCGGCCTTGCGCCTGCAGATCCCGCAGGCGTAGCTGAAGCGCCTCCAGCTGTGCCTTGAACTGCTCACGGGCCTGGCCGGCTTGCTCGCCGGTCAGGGCGGCGGTGTCGCGTAGCAATGCCTGCACATCGGCCAGCAAGACGTTGATGTCGTGCTGTAGCGTGGCACGGTGCGCGGACAGGGCGGATCTGAGGTCGTTCACGGCATTCTCCTGGCTGGTTCGGTCGAAGTGGATACGGGTGGCATGAAGCGTGACGTATCCGCAGTGGCGGATAGCGCGAAGGCACCTCCCACTATAGGCAGCGGGCCCGCGCGCCGGTTGATCCTTATCAATGCCTGGCGCCGTGGCGGGGAGCGATCCCGCCTTCCAGGCGCGGCAAAAGCCGGCAAGCGGGTTGATTTGCATCAATGGCGGCCGCGCGCCCGGCGCTAGACTGAGTTCAGGTCCGGCGTGCCTTGCAAGCCCCTGTGCATCGCCGATGTACTGCACGCGAAGCTTGATGAGCGCGTGTAGCCCGGCTACGCCACGTCAGGAGAATGATGATGAGGATCGAAGAGATTTGCTCGCTGTCCGCCGTTCATATCCCGCATACGTGCACGCTGCGCGACGCCGCCGTGCAGATGCGCGACCGCCACGTCGGCGCGCTGGTGGTCACCGAGCCCTTCGGCGGCGGCCAGCGCGCGATCGGCATCGTGACGGACCGGGACATCGTGCTGGAGAGCACCGCCGCAGGCATCGCGCCCGGGCAGGCGACCGTGGCCGACGTGATGACGCGCGGCGTGGTTGCGATCGGCAAGGATGCCGGCATGGACGACGCGTTGCAAGCGATGCTGGCGCATGGCGTGCGCCGGCTCGCGGTAACGGATGCCGAGACGGTGGTTGGCGTGCTGTCCCTGGATGATCTGGTGGACGCCCTCGGCTCCCAATGGAACATGCTCGCCAGCGTGCTGCATAACGAGCGTGAGCGTGAGCGCTCAGGCAGCGTGCAGTCGCCGCTGCACCCCTGAACGGCGGGAGCGCGAGGTTTGCGGCGCGGCTCGCCCCCTACCTCAGATGCCCTCCCGGATCCCGCCCGGAGCGGGCGATAGCGGTTGCTGGCGGTCGATAGCTGTACGTAGCGGGGCCAATGCGGCCAATGCGGCACGCTGACAAGAAAGAAAAAGTATGGTGCCCGGCATTCTCAAGCTCGCTTACAAGCTACTGGTCAACGACCGGGCCAAGTTCACCGGCCTGCTGGTCGGGATCACGTTCGCGGTGTTCCTGATGATCGAGATGACGTCGCTGTTCGCCGGCGTGCTCAACCGCTCGTCGTCAACCGTGTACAACATCGGCGCGAGCATCTGGGTCATGGACCCGGCGGTCAATACCGTGGCCAATACCATCGGCATGCCGGACTACATGCTCAATGCCGTGCGCAGCATCGAGGGCGTCAAGTTCGCGGTGCCGCTTTACTCGGGCGGCGCGCTGGTGCGTCTGAAGAGCGGCACCTACCAGCCCGTGACGGTGGTCGGCATCGACGATGCCAGCCTGTTCGGGCGGCCGGATGTGCTCCAGGGCAGGGTCGAGGACATCTATGCCGAGAATGCTTTCCTGGTCGTCAAGGATGCCGAATTCCGCAAGCTGGAAAACCCCGTGGTCGGCACGGATTTCGAGATCAACGACCATCGCGGCGTGGTGGTCGGCATTGCGCAGGTCTCCACCAGCGGGCTGTTCGGCGTGCCGACGCTCTATACGACCTACCAGCGTGCCATCCAGTACCTGCCGACCGCGCGCTATACGATCTCCTACATCCTGGTCGAACCGAAGTCCGCGGCCGATGTGACGCGGATTCAGCGAGAGGTGCAGGAGCTGGGCTACCGCGCGCTGACCAAGGACCAGTTCATCCAGCGCATCTCCGACTTCTATAAGTACCAGACCGGGCTCGGCACCAATATCCTGCTGATGACCGTGATCAGCTTTATCGTCGGGCTGTCGATCTCGGGGCAGACCTTCTACACCTTTATCCTGGAAAACCTGGAGAAGTTCGGCGCGCTCAAGGCGATCGGCGCCAAGGGGCACGAACTGGTGGCGATGATCGTGTTCCAGGCAACCTTCACGGCGCTGACGGGATACGGCCTGGGCATTGGCCTGTGCGCCATCCTGATCAGCCTGGCGCGGCTGCGCCTTCCCAACTACGCCGCCATGATCACCTTCCACAACCTGGGCCTGGCGCTGGTCATGGTGATCGTGATCGCCGGGGTGTCGGGTTATATCGGCGTGCGCAAGGTGCTGCGCATCGAGCCCTTCGATATCTTCCGGGGGTAAGCATGCCGCGCGTTGCCATTGCCGCGAAGGCGCTGGACAAATGGTTCGGCGAAGGCGAGGCCAGGACCAATGCGCTGCGGCAGGTCAGCTTCGAGGCGTACTTCGGCGAGATCCTGTTTATCGTGGGCCCATCCGGTAGCGGCAAGACCACGCTGCTGAGCGTCATCTCCGGCATCCTGCGCCCGGACGGCGGCGAGGTGATGATCGACGGCACCAGCATCTGGACGCTCGATAACGATGCGCTGGCCGCATTCCGGCTCGCCAGGATCGGCTTCGTGTTCCAGGACTTCCACCTGTTTCCGCGCCTGACCACGCTGGAGAACGTGGCGATCCCGCTGATCCTCAAGGGCCGCGACTGGAACGATGCGTTAAACGAGGCCAAGCGTTACCTGGAAATCGTAGGCCTGGCCAACCGCGCCCAGCTGCCGCCGATCAAGCTCAGCGGCGGCGAGCAGCAGCGCGTGGCCATCGCGCGCGCCATCGTCAGCCAGCCGGATATCCTGATCCTTGACGAGCCCACGGCCTCGCTGGACGGCGATACCGGCCACGCCATCATGGCCTTCGTCAGGACGCATATCCTCAACGACCATCGCTGCATCGTCATCGTCACCCACGACGCCCGCATCTTCGACATGGCCACGCGCATTCTCGACATGGAAGATGGCAAGCTCAAATGCATCGAGCGGGGAGTGGCCGGATGAAGATCAGGTGGTTGTTCATCCTCTCCGTGGCAGGCGCCGCCACCGGCGTGGTGGCCGCCATCTTCTACGCCCAGCAAAGACCGCCGCTGCCGCCGGCATTCGAGCCGGCCGCCAATCCCTACAAGAGTGGCATCTACGCTAACGGCATCATCGAGAGCTACCAGGAGAACGGCGCCAACATCAACCTCTATCCCGAAGTCGCGGGCACGGTGGTGCGCATCCCCGTGCGCGAGGGACAGGAGGTAAGGCGGGGCGAGGAACTGCTGGTGATCGAAGATTCGGTCCAGCGCGCGCTGGCGGCGCAGCAACAGTCGCAGGCGGAGGCAGCCGAGGCCGTGCTGGCGCAACTGAAGGCGCTGCCGCGCAAGGAGACGCTGGAAGTGGCGCGCGCGCAGGTGGAGGCAAGTGCCGCGGGCCTGAGGACAGTCCAGGATCAGTTCGACAAACTGCAGCGATCGTATGCGCTCAACGCTCGCTCCGTCAGCCAGGACGCCATGGACAACGCAGCCAACGCGGTGCGCGTGGCGCGCGGCAACCTCGACGTTGCGCGCCGCCAGCTGGAACTGACGCGCGCCGGCGCCTGGGTCTACGATATCCGTAACCAGGAACGGCAGGTGGACGCCTTGCGCAAGGCCGCTGCCGCCTCGGCGGCATTGCTCGGCAAATTCGTGGTCCGCGCGCCGGTGGACGGCGTGGTGATGTCGGTCAATACGGCGGTGGGCGCCTTCGCGTCCTCGCTGGGCACTTATGGCACCTACACGCAGGGCTACACGCCCGTGATGGTCATGGGCAGCGTGCCGGGCACGCTGGCGGTGCGCGTGTATGTCGACGAGATCCTGCTGCAGCGCTTGCCCGGCGCCAAGGCGGGCAAGGGCATCCAGGCGAGGATGTTCGTGCGTGGCACCAACACCAGCATCCCGCTCGAGTTCTTGCGCATGCAGCCTTACGTCACGCCCAAGATCCAGCTTTCCGACCAGCGCACCGAGCGCGTGGACGTGCGCGTGCTGCCCTTGCTGTTCAAGTTCAGCCCGCCGCCCGACGTCAATGTCTATCCGGGCCAGCTGGTCGATGTCTACGTGAGCGGCGCATCGTGAAGCGCCATGCGCTGCCCGGGATCGCGGCGGTCCTTGCCTTGCTGGGCGGTTGCGCCGTGGGGCCGGATTTCGTGCGCCCCGACCCGGCCGTGCCGGCCAGCTTCACGCGCGGGGGAGACGCGGCGCGGACGCCGGCTGGCGATGGCGTTTCGCAGCGCTTCACCGACGCGTCCCCGCTGCCAGCGGACTGGTGGCGCATGTTCGGCAGCACCGCGCTGGACAGCGCCATGGACGAGGCACTGGCTGGCAACCCCACGCTGCAGGTAGCGCAGGCCAACCTGCGGCAGAGCGAGGCCGCCATGCGCGCCGGTGCCGGCGTGTTCTATCCACAGTTGGACGCTACCGCCGGGGCGACGCGGCAGGCGGCCACGCCGGTCCGCTTTGGCCAATCCGTTCCATCCAGCGTCTTCAACCTGTTCTCGCTGACCGCCACCGTCAGCTACACGCTCGACCTGTTCGGCCTGAACCGGCGCGCGGTCGAGGCGCTGTCCGCGCAGGTCGACCTGCAGCGGCAGACGCTGGGCGCCACCTACCTGGCGCTGACCGGCAACCTGGTCAACACCGTGGTCGCGCAGGCCGGCTACGCCGCCCAGATCCAGGCCACCACCGAGCTGGCGGCACTGGTGCGCGAGCAGGTGGAGATCACGCGCGCGCAGGTGCAGGCCGGGACGGCCGCGCACGTCAGCGAGCTTAGCCTGGCGGTGCAGCTTGCCTCGCTGGAGGCGACGCTGCCGCCGCTGCGGCAGCGGCTGGAGCAGGCGGATCACCTGGCGGCGA
Organism: Cupriavidus sp. F041; assembly: GCF_057814235.1. Lineage (NCBI taxonomy): Bacteria > Pseudomonadati > Pseudomonadota > Betaproteobacteria > Burkholderiales > Burkholderiaceae > Cupriavidus > Cupriavidus sp. F041. Next base: position 2,300,155 of record NZ_JBVASY010000002.1, on the reverse strand, counting down.
CCCTGTCGGGCCATTACCCGGCCGAAGGCGAGCCCGTTGCCGTGACGCTGGAGACCTTGCGCTTGCCGGCTGACATTCCACGGCTGCTGCCGGCGGAACTGGTCCGGCGCCGTCCGGATGTGCTGCTGGCGGAAGCGCAGCTTCACGTTGCCAGTGCCGAAGTGGGGGTGGCCACCGCCGCCATGTTCCCTGCCATTACCCTGAGCGCCGGCTACGGCCGCGACAGCTTGCAGATCGGTTCCCTGTTCGGTGGCAATAGCGCGGTTTGGAGCCTCGGGGCGGGCATCACGGCGCCGCTGTTCCACGGCGGCGAACTGTATTACCGGCGGCAAGCCGCCGTGGCCCAGTGGGATGCCGCGCAGGCCGGCTACCGGCAGGTTGTGCTGGCTGCCTTCGGGCAGGTGGCCGACGCGCTGCGCGCCCTGGAGCACGACGGCGAACTGGTCGCCGCCACGCGCCAGGCACGGGACCTCGCCTACGAGGCCCTGCAGGAGTTGCAGGCCAACTTCCAGGCCGGCACCGCCGGCTACCTGCAGGTGCTGGTGGCGAACGCGCAGTACCACCAGGCCGATATCGGCTACCTGCAGGCCAGGACCCAGCGGTTGCAGGACACCGTGGCATTGTTCCTGGCGCTGGGCGGGGGCTGGGACGCCGGTACCGCGCAAGCGCAGGCAAGGCGGCCGTGATGATCGTCCGGGCCATCCGGTGGCTTGGCGCGAGGGTGAGCCGGATGCGCCGCCGGCATCCCGCATCGTCCGGCGGTCCGGCCGGTCCGGAGCCCGCGCCCTGCGGCATGCCGGAGGCGTTGCTGCGGGCTGCCAACACGCCGCTGGCGGCCTTGCTCAAGCAACTGGACGCCAGCCCGGAAGGCCTGACCCACGCCGAGGCCGAACTGCGGCTGCAAAGCCATGGCCCCAACCTGGTGGCGCACGAACGCCCGCGTCCGGCGGTGATCGACCTGCTGCGCCGCCTGCTCAATCCGCTCAATGTGCTGCTGCTGACGCTGGCGGCGGTATCGGCGGCCATCCACGATTACGACGCCGCGGCAGTGATCGCGGTGATGGTGATGCTCAGCGTTGGCGTGGCCACGGTGCAGGAGCGCCGCTCCGGACGCGCGGCGGCAGCGCTGCGCGCCATGGTCCATACCACCGCCGCCACGCAGCGCCGGGCCGGGCCGGGTACATCGCCCGCCATCAGCGAACTGCCGATCGGCGCGCTGGTGCCGGGCGACATCGTCCACCTGGCGGCGGGCGATCTTGTCCCCGCCGATGCCCGGCTGCTGGCGTCGAAGGATCTGTTCGTCAACCAGTCGGCGCTCACCGGGGAATCGCTGCCCGTGGAGAAATTCGCGCTCGAGAGCGCCAGCGGCGACGAACCCGGCACGCTGGAGAACATCGTGCTGATGGGCACGGCCGTGGTCAGCGGCAGCGCGACCGTGGTGGTGGTGCTGACCGGGCCGCGCGCCATGTTCGGCGGCATCGCCCGCTCGCTGTCGGAGGAGACGTCCGGCACGGTGTTCGAGCAAGGCCTGCAGCGCTTCGCCCGGTTGATGATCGGCCTGATCGTGATCCTTGCGCCGCTGGTGTTCCTGATCAACGGGCTGACCAAGGGCGACTGGCTGGAGGCGCTGCTGTTTGCGGTGGCCGTCGCCGTGGGGCTGACACCCGAGATGCTGCCGATGCTGGTGACCGTGAACCTGGCGAAGGGCGCGCTTGCCATGTCGCGCCGCAAGGTGATCGTGAAACATCTCAGCGCCATCCAGAACCTGGGGGCCATGGATGTGCTGTGCACCGACAAGACCGGCACGCTGACGCAGGACCGCATCATCCTGAAGAAGCATGTGGACCTAGCAGGCCGGGAGACCGCGCGCGTGCTGGAGTTCGCCTACCTGAACAGCTACCACCAGTCGGGTTTGCACAACCTGCTGGACAAGGCGGTGCTCTTCCATGACGAAGTGGGCGAAATGCTGCGGCAACAGGGCGGCTATCGCAAGATCGACGAGGTGCCGTTCGATTTCGAGCGGCGCCGCATGTCGGTGGTGGTGGATGGGCCGCGGGGCAGGCTGCTGGTCTGCAAGGGTGCGGTGGAGGAGGTCTACGCAGTCTGCGCCAGCGCCGAACTTGGGGGGCAGGCCATTGCACTGGATGACTCGCATCGCCACACCCTGATGACGGTCTGTAATGCGCTAAACGAAGATGGCTTCCGGGTGATCGCGATCGCCTACAAGCCCTTGCCGCCGGCGCCCGATACGCAGCCCTACTCGGTGGCGGACGAATCCGCGCTGATCCTGCTCGGCTATATCGCTTTCATCGACCCGCCCAAGGATAGCGCGGCGCCGGCGCTGGCGGCACTGCGCGGCAGCGGCATCGAGGTCAAGGTGCTGACCGGCGACAGCCCGGTGATCGCGCGCAAGATCTGCCGGGAAGTCGGCATCGACGTGGACCGCGCGGTTCTCGGCCACGAACTCGACGGGCTCTCGCCGCAAGCCCTGGGGGAACTGGCCGAGCGCACGCAGCTCTTCGCCAAGCTGGCGCCGGCGCACAAGGCGGCCATCGTCAAGGCCCTGCGGGCGCGCGGACGGGTGGTGGGCGTGCTGGGCGACGGCATCAACGACGGACCGGCGCTCAAGGCGGCCGACGTGGGCATCTCGGTGGACAGCGGCGCCGATATCGCGAAGGAATCGGCCAGCATCATCCTGCTGGAAAAGAGCCTGCTGGTGCTGCACGACGGCGTGATCGAAGGCCGCAAGGTCTTTGCCAACCTGCTCAAGTACCTGCGCATGGGCGCCAGCTCGAATTTCGGCAATATGTTCAGCGTGCTCGGCGCGAGCGCCTGGCTGCCGTTCCTGCCGATGGCGCCGATCCAGGTGCTGACGAACAACCTGCTCTACGATTTCTCGCAGACCGCGCTGCCGACCGACAATGTCGACGAAGATGCCATCAGCCGTCCGCGCCGCTGGGAGATCGGCAAGATCGGCCGCTACATCCTGTGCATCGGCCCGATCAGTTCGCTGTTCGACTACGTCACCTTTGCCATGCTTTACTGGCTGCTGGGCGCGAGCACGCCCGCGCAGCAGCACCTGTTCCAGACCGGCTGGTTCCTGGAATCGCTGCTGTCGCAGACCCTGATCGTCCATGTGATTCGCACCCGCAAGATCCCGTTCATACAAAGCCGTGGCAGTACCGCGCTGATCACCACCGGCGTCGCGATCTGCCTGACCGGCATCTGGCTGCCGTACTCGCCGCTGGCGGCGCCGTTGGGGCTGGTATCGCCGCCCGGCGTGTTCTGGGTGCTGCTGTTGCCGATCCTCCTTGGCTATTGCTGCCTGACCTATGCGCTGCGCGGCTGGCTGGTGCGGCGTTTTGCCATCGACTGAATGCGTATCCCATGTGCAGGAATGGCCGGGGAAACGGGTGCCTTCGTTGCAACCGGGACGCCTCGCAGGTAGCATCCTCAGGTCATCTGCAGTCCACATCGGAGGCCGCTGCACCATGAGGTCCTTATCCCGCCACAGTGAACGTCACCGGGTTGATCGCATAGGCTGGCTGCGCGCCGCCGTGCTCGGTGCCAATGATGGCATTGTCTCCACCGCCAGCCTGGTGCTGGGCGTCGCCGCCGCCAGTGCGAGCCAGGCGAATATCCTGGTGACCGGCATCGCGGGCCTGGTGGCCGGAGCCATGTCGATGGCCGCGGGGGAATATATCTCGGTCCATTCGCAGGCGGACGCCGAGAAGGCCGACCTGAGGCGGGAGCGTGGAGAACTGGATGCCGATCCCGCTGCCGAGCAGCACGAACTCGCGACGATTTATGTGGAGCGTGGGCTTGAGCCGGGTCTTGCCAAGGAGGTAGCGGCGCAACTCATGGCACACGACAGCCTGGCGGCGCATGCACGCGATGAGCTCGGCATATCGCAGGCGCTGAGCGCACAACCCATCCAGGCTGCCATGGCATCGGCCGCCAGCTTTGCCGTCGGCGCGCTCCTTCCGCTGGTGGTGGCCTGGCTGGCGCCTGGCCGCGGGCTGATGCCATGGGTATCGGGAATGTCGCTCATCTTCCTCGCTGCGCTAGGCGCCGTCGCTGCGCAGGTCGGCGGTGCCAGCAAAATCTCGGGCGCGGGACGCGTCACCTTCTGGGGCGCTCTCGCCATGGCCATCACCGCCGGCGTCGGTGTACTGTCGGGCGCCGTCCTTTAGGGCATCGGCTTGCGTCATGGACTCGATGTCCTGATCAGGATGCTCCGCGCAAGGCAGGCCCAGCGCCGATCGCACGCTGCCCGTCCCGCCTGCGCGCGGCTTGATACACGACAACTGCCAGGCTTCAATCCAACATATAGTGACCTGACAAGCAGCGGCTGGAAGTCAAGGAGGACGCGAAATGCTGGGGATTATTCTTTTAGTTCTCTTGATACTGGTTCTGATCGGCGCAATACCAGCCTGGCCGCACAGCCGGAACTGGGGTTACGCGCCCAGCGGCTTATTGGGGCTGGTACTCCTGATCGTCATCGTATTGCTGGTACAGGGCCGAATCTAGCGTTCCCGGCGGCAGACGTACCACCGGTGAACTGGCAGTGCCTGATATGGAACCCGCTCTGGTATCCAGGGGTCACGTGAGTAGGGTGCGCTTCACGTTGAGACCGGCTGTTGCCAATCCTTGACATAGCGCAAGTGGTGTCGCCGCCGGGGGACTATTCTGGGCGCTAGCCGCGCCGCGCTGCTGCGGCACACAGGAGAGGAGCAGATCGATGAATCCGCTGGTTGCCCGCTTTGAGAGCCGCGAGGACGCCGCGGCGCAGCTTGCCGAAGCGCTGCGCGCCTATCGTGGCCAGCATCCCCTGATCCTTGCCGTTCCGAAGGGCGGGGTAGCTGTCGGGCGCGGACTCGCCGACGCCCTGGAGGGCGATCTCGATGTGATGCTGGTCAGCAAGCTTACCGGCCCGGACAACGCCGTCGCCGCGATTGGCGCCGTGACGGAGAATGGCTGGACCTACGCCGTTGAGCGCCCGGCGGGGGGACAGCCCGATCCCATCCATTTTGCGCAGGAGCGGCTGGCAAAGCTCGATCTGCTGCGGCAACAATGCGCGATCTACACGTCGCATCGCGCGCGGCTGGACCCGCGTGGCCGCGTTGTGATCCTGGTGGATGACGGGATCTGCACTGGCGCCACCATGATGGCGGCGATCCATACCGTGCGCAGGCAGCAGCCGGTCAGGCTGGTTTGCGCCGTTCCCATCGGCGCACCAAAAGGCCTGGCGGTGGTCCGCGCCTGCGCCGACGAGGTCGTGTGCCTGCGGGCAGCCGGGACGGATCCCGATATCCACCATGCCTACCAGCGCTTTCCGCAGGTGGACGACGCGGAGGTCCGTGCGCTGTTGTGGCGAGACATCGAATCGCGCCACGCCGAGGCCATCGGAGCAAGAGCCCTCGCCGATGGCTTGCCGGTAGGCATCGCGTGCGACGGCACCAGGCTTCACGGCGTGCTCGACGCCCCCGGCAATCCGGTCGGGCTGGTGCTGATGGTCCATGCCAACGGGGGCGGCGACCACGCTGTGCGCAACCAGTATGTCGCGAGGAAACTGAACGCCAGGGGACTGGCTACGTTGCTGGTGGACCTGATCGGGCCAAGGGAGTCGATGCGGGCGGAAAAGCGCCAGGATATTGCCATGCTGGCCGGACGGCTGCGAACGGTGATGCAAGCGGTGCCGGGCTACGTTCGCACGCGGCTGCGCTTGCCGGCGCTGCCCGTCGGCTGCTTTGGCACCGGCACCGCCGCCGCCGTCGCGTTGAAGCTGGCGGGAGAAGCGGGCACGGATTTGCGCACGCTCGTGCTCGCCGCGGGGCGAGTGGACCTGGCCGACGCCGACACCCTGGGCAAGGTGGCCGTACCCACGCTTCTTGTGGTGGGTGCCGGCGATCCGGAAGGCATCCGGATCAATGACCTGGCGTTCGCCAGCCTTCGCTGTCCGCGGCAACTGCGGCTGGTGGCGGGCGAGGGCCGGGTATTCGAGGAGCCCGCCGCGATCGAGGAACTGGCCACGCTGGCAGGCGGCTGGTTCTCGCAATTGCTTGCCGATGGACGGGTGGCCGTCGTGTAGGCAAGCCTGTCGGGTGTTTATCCCGGGGGCACGAGATAGAGGTCGAGCGGAGCCGCGCCGGCCTCGAAGCCATGGCATTCAATCAGGTTGCCACGGCGCAGCACGATCCGGTAGTCGCCCGGCGTCAGTTGGAGGTAGAGCAGGCTCCCCATCGTCTCCGTGACCAGTACGATTTCTCGCGTTGCATCGAACAAAGTGACCGATACCGTAGCGGGTTGGCCTGCGGGCTTGTCGTCCGGAAGGTGCAGGCGGATATTGAAATCCGCCGCCCTGGCCAGCATGGCATCGCGACTCGCGGCGCTGCCGCCGCCGGCCAGATAGCGAACGCCTGGCGTGGCGATCGCGGCCGGGGGCCTGGTCTGCTGCTGCGCCGGCGCATGGATGGCGCAACCCGGCAGGAAGCAGATCAGCGCCAAGGGCAGGATCCTGGACCTGTTCATCGCGCCTCCAAGGCTGCGGCCGGTGGTTCGCCGCGGCATGGGGTTTTCCCGGCGGCGGCTCCTTGGGAAGAATAGGCTCGCGCAGATGCCGCGCATTGACGTGCGTCATATTCCCCTCAAGCAGCGTGATACAGAATGCCAATATCCGCTGCGCGCATTGCGAAGGCGCCGAAGCGCGGCTCGCACTGCTGCGGTTTCTCATGTACTGCGTTGCCCGGTGGCCGTGGCCCGGCAATATCTTGACCTGGCGCAACGACCGGACCGGCCGCGCTTGCGCTGTACGGCGCAGGCACTACAGTGCATTCTGACCCGATCACGAGCCCGGTCGACGGGCGGGAGCCTCCCTATGTCCTACGCCACCATCATGGTGATTCTCGATCCCAGCCGCCGCTCGTACCATCGCATCGAAATCGCCGCGCAGCTGGCCGCCAGACACAAAGCCACGCTGGTCGGCATGTTCGCCTGCCACCGTCCCGAGCCCGCGTGGGTGTACCGGCTGCCCGACGGCGCGCGTTACCTCGATGCCCTTCAGGCACGTTACGAGGAGGATGGCGAGATCGTGCGGCGCAGCTTCGAGGGCGCGACGGAAGAGTTGCCGATCACTGCGCAATGGCAGGCTTTCGACGGGCTTCCCCTGGCCATCGGCCAGCGCGAAGCACGCCTGGCGGACTTGCTGGTGGTCGGCCAGGACGACCCGGCGGATCCGACGGCCTTCGTGGCCGAGGGGTTTGTCGAATCCATCGTGCTTGCCAGTGGCCGGCCGGTACTGGCGATTCCCAGGGTGGGCCGGTTCAACACCGTTGGCAGCCGCGTGCTGATCGCCTGGGACGGCGGGCGCGAGGCGGCGCGCGCCATCCACGATGCGCTGCCATTTCTGCGCCAGGCCGAGGCCGTGACCATTGCCACTTGCACGGTGGCGGGCAAGGCCGGCGACCCATGGAACACGCCTGCGCAGTACGCCGCGACCTGGCTGGCGGCGCATGGCGTGACGGCGGCGGTCTGCAACCTCCCCGTGACCACCCTCGCCGATGCGGGCGAGCGGCTGCTGTCGGAAGCCGCTGACCTGGAAGCCGATCTCATCGTGGCCGGCGCCTATGGGCACAACCGGTTCCGTGAGGTGATGCTGGGTGGCGTGACCCGGACGTTGCTGGAAACCATGACGATTCCCGTGCTGTTCTCGCACTGAGTCCGATATCCAGAGCGCAAAACGGAAGTCCGGGGCTTGATATGTGTCAAGGGCCGCGCCTGCCCGGCATCTAAGCTGGAATACCGGTCGCGCCAGATGGACCCGGCGCCGGTACCAGTAAGGAGAACATGGATGAAGACCGATTTGCAGATCAAGCAGGACGTGAGTGACGAACTCGCCTGGGATCCCGCGGTCGACGCCGCCACGGTTGGCGTGGAAGTAAATCGTGGCGTGGTGACCTTGAGCGGCCACCTGCGAACCTATGTGGAGAAGCTGGCGGCGGAGCGCGCCGCCGAGCGCGTTGACGGTGTCAAGGCCGTGGTGGTCGAACTCGATGTGCGCGTTGCGGGCGAGCACGATGACGAGGCCATCGCCGAAGCGGCCAGGGCAGCGCTGCAAGCGCATGCGAGCCTGCCAGCCGCCGGGATCAAGGTGCGCGTCGAAAAGGGCTGGGTATCGCTGGCTGGCGAAGTGGAATGGAGTTATCAGAGCGAGTTGGCCGAGCGCTCCGTCGGACTTCTGCGTGGCGTGGCTGGTGTGATCAACCAGATTGCGATCAAGCCTCGCATCGCGCCGCCCGACGTGGCCGAGCGGATCGACGCAGCCTTGCGGCGTCATGCCGGGCGTGAAGCGGCGCATATCCGGATCGAGGTGCTGGGTGGCGTCGTGACGCTGGATGGCAGGGTCGATTCGCCACGGGAGCGGCAGGTTGTGTTGGGAGCGGCCCGGTCGGCGCCGGGCGTGACCAGGGTGGTCGATCATCTCGTGCTCTCCTGAGGCCTTTACCTCGAACTGGCCGAGTATTCCGAAGTCAATGACTATCGCTTGAGCCGGGCACAATCTCTAGAATAGAGAACGCTGGTGCATGGTGCCGGCGTCGTTTTTCAACTTGCCCGCCCCCCCTTGCGCGCTACCCCGGCGCTCTGCGCCAATGGAGAAACTAGAGGAGAAGCCGCTGGCTCCACCGAGGCGGAGCCAGCGGCTGGCATCCCGGCCTTGGTGTATCGTTGACGTCTTCCGCAAACGAGGTGTTTTCACTGGGGACGCATGGAATGCTGACGATCTGGGGCAGGGCGAATTCGGTCAATGTGCAGAAGGTACTGTGGTGTTGCGGCGAACTCGGCCTGCCGTTCGAGCGGATCGACGCCGGCATGCAATTCGGCGGCAACGACCGGCCCGAGTATCTTGCGATGAATCCGAACGGGCGCGTCCCGACGCTCATCGATGACGGCTTTGTGTTGTGGGAGTCGAATTCGATCCTGCGCTACCTTGCCATGCTGTACGGGAAAGGCACCACGCTGTACCCGGCCGAGCCGAAGGTGCGCGCAAGCGTGGACCGCTGGCTGGACTGGTCCCTTTCGACCTTGCAGCCGGCGGAAAGGCCGGTATTCTGGGGTTATGTGCGAACGCCGGCCGCAGGGCGCGACGTGGCGCGCCTGAATGCCGACGCCGCCACGGTGGCGGGCCTGTGGCAGATCATCGACCGTCAGTTGCAAGACCGCGATTTTCTCGAGGGCGACACGTTCACGCTGGCCGACCTGGTGCTGGGCGCCTACGCGCGCCGCTGGTACGGCCTCGACGCCCGGATCGACCGCCCCTCGACGCCGGACCTGGATCGCTGGTACCAGCGCGTCGGCGGGCGTGCCGGCTTCCGGCAGTATGTTGGCGTGCCGCTGAGCTGATCCGGGCGCAAGCCAGGGCGAACCCCCTCATCACCTACCGACTCCCATGACCATCATCCTGCACACGTGGAACACGCCGAACGGACGCAAGATCAGCGTCGCGCTCGAGGAAATGGCATTGCCTTACACCGTCAAGACGGTGAACATCACCAAGGGCGAGCAACACCAGCCGGACTTCCTGCGCATCAGCCCGAACAACCGGATTCCGGCCATCGTCGATCCCGATGGTCCCGACGGCCAGCCGATCAGCGTGTTCGAGTCCGGCGCGATCCTGCTTTACCTCGGCGAGAAGACCGGCAAATTCCTGCCAGCCTCCCTGCGCGACCGGGTACCGGTACTGGAGTGGCTGATGTGGCAGATGGGCGGCTTCGGGCCCATGCCGGGACAAGTCCATCACTTCCGCACTGTGGAGCCGGAGGCCGACCGGCACTATGGGCTCAAGCGCTATTCAGAGGAAACCAACCGTCTTTACGGCGTGCTGGACCGGCGGCTGGCGGAAGTGGAATTCGTCGCGGGCGCGCTATCCGTGGCGGATTTCGCCATCCTCGGGTGGGCGTGGCGGCACGAGCGCCATCAGGTCTCCCTGGATCGCTTTCCCAACATCCGGCGCTGGTACGACGCCTTGTTCGCCCGGCCAGGGGTACAGCGCGGCTTTGCGGTCAAGCTGGACGATGCGGCGTAGGCCATCGCCGACCGATGGCTGCGCCCACGGAAATCGTGCCAGCAGAAGGGGCTCTCCGGCACCTGCGATCCGTTTGACATGGGTCAAGTGCAGCAACGGTCAGTCCGGATAAGATGGTTTCTGTCATGGAGATGCGGGGGCGCTCTTCATGACTTGTCTACCCGTTTCCAGAATACGGAAACTTGGCCCGCGCCACGCAAGTGGGGCGGGCTTTTTTATGTGAGTCTCACGCGGGATCCACAGGCTCAGGGCGCGGGCGTTGCGAGCGGCTTGCCCTTCTCGACCACATACACGCCGACCAGGCTGACCGGCGCAGTGCCGGGATTGTGCGCGTCATGCGCGACCCCGGCAGGGACCACGAACGACTCGCCCGCCTTGACGACCCGCGGCGGTTGCCCGTCGATCAGGAGTTCGGCCTGGCCTGCCAATATGTAGCTGACCTCGTCGCCCGGATGCGTATGCCGTCCCGCATAGGCGCCGGGCGCCACCTCCACCCGTGCCACCACGGCCTCCCGCCCCGGCACGGAAACGTCCTCCTTGCCGACGAGGGTACGTGTAAGGCCGCTGCCCTGCGCCAGCATGGCGCCAGATGCGAGCCATAGCCCGGCGCCCGCAAGCATGCTCAGTGTCCTGGTGTTCATGGTCTGTCTTCTCCCGGATTGGTCTTGTTTTGCTGCGTTTCACTTCAAAAGGCATGTCGCCTGGAAAGCGTGGCATTCAGGGGACGCCTGGAACTGGATGCAAGCGGGGCAGGTGGCCGACGGGAACGGGCCGGCGAGACGATGGCAGATGCTAGCAAATGCGCCGGTGTGTTTGGAATAAGGCGCAGCCCTACATCGGCAAGCGTCATGCTTGGACTACTTGGTGGCGCTCTGCAAGCAACTCAGGAATGACCTGCCCGACTTCAATGGCAACACAAGCCGGACGCTGCCGATGCCCACGCGCTATGTGATCGCGCCAGGATGGGAGGTTGGTGGACATGGCGTCGCCGTCTAGGTTCATGGCTCCTGCCAGTTGCAGGATCTCAGTTTCGGCAAGTGATTTTATGTGCATTCCCTTATGCAGAAGTCATGGTTCTTCCCGCAGTGCCTGAATAGCGGGTGCGCCGTCCATGGTTCGCTGCATGCCGATCCAGATTGTCTTGGCGCCAGGTTCACCATCGCTGTTGCGCCAAGGAAATCCACCCAGTCAAGCCCATGTGCGATAGCTGCAGCGCTTCGACCCTGCAACTGGTCTTCAGGACATGGGGTTCGCCAGGCCAGCAGATCCTGTGACACGGAATTACCCCATGCGGTGCTGACGCGGAGCCGCAGGCGCGGTCTGCAGTCATGCGAAAGAATCGTGCAAGGTTGGGAAAAGTCTCCCCAATTTCAGGAAATTTCCTAAGCACGCCGCACTTCACAGCGCAAAAACTCTAGGTTTGGTTGCAAGTCACTCCCAGTTGCGTGAGCGAACAAGTGCGGAACTATTGGGGCCTCCGTTAATGCCGGAGCTTAATACGTTCTCAATGATGGAAAAATAAATTTAGTGAATGTTGGTATGGCAGGTGCAACTGGTGCATTGACATTCGGCGTAAGCCTATTACCTAACCTCCTTGTAAATACAGGGGGTGCGCTCGCGGGATCTTCCATTGCGGGACAAAATCCAAATCTCAATATGGCAGTTGCAGTTGCGGGTACATTGGTAGGTTTTTATGCTGGCGGCAAGCTTGAGGGCGCATTAAACAACAGCATAAATCCTTGGTATCGTCAGACATGGAAGGATATAGGATTTGGTATGTCTCAATATATTCCACCAAGCGCCTTACCATCTGTTGGCGGCACTACGGCTGGGGTAATCAGCTCGGAGGGCGCATCAGAAGCAGTTAATGGAATTCTGAATCGTAAGACGTCAGAGAAAAAATAATGAGATTGCACATAATGAAAAAATTAATTATATTTCTTTACTACTGCATATTTTTTGATCTGATAAGCTTTCAACAAAAAGTGAATCTGTAGTCTGCTCCAAATCCCTGAAGGATTACATCGACATCAGCTTCAAGGGTTTTGGTGTCGCGGGCTTTGAAGGCCAGCCACTCGTATTTCATCTTGTGCCAGAGCTTCTCGATGCGATTGAGCTCCGGGCTGTACGGTGGCAGGAAATACAACGTCAAGCCTTTCGTTTGTAGCAGCCGGAGATAAGGCCGCAGTGCGCGGGCCGTGTGGACCGAAGCATTGTCGAGAATCACGGTCAGCGGCTTGCCGACGTGTTCGACCAGCAGGCCGAGAAATCCAGCGAACAGCATCGAGGTCATCGTCTCCCACAACTTCGCTGCAAACAGTTCTCCCGAGGACAGCAGTGCTCCGACCACGTTCAGACGCTTACCACGCCGGGCTTCAATCATGTGTTGCTCCCCGACAGGTGTCCACGCACTTCGATTCGGCTGCGCTTGCGCGAAGCCAACTTCGTCTACGTAGGCGAGTTCGATTTCGCCACGCTGGGCTTGCTGGACCAACTCCCCAATTTCGGATTGGGCTTGTCGGAACCGCTGTTCGTCCCGCTTTTTTTTAAGCTATGCCGGGTTCGCTTCCATACCAGCCCCGCCCGTTTGAGAATCCCTGTCAGCGTATTGCGGTCGGGTAGCAGCGACGCATTACTACGTCGCCGCCCCCTAAGAACCGGACGTGCGAGTCGCCCCGCATCCGGCTCAAGCCATTCGTTCAGCACCATTGTGTGGCACCGGGCAGACCAGCGGAACGTTTCGCGGTTCGACGGCGGGCAAAGTAGGCGGCCCATGCCGGGTCAAACGGATTGGCCAGTCCCCGGATTTTGACGTGTCGCTGGATCGCGACGGTCGTTGCGCGGAAGAGTTGCAGGCCGCAGGTGTCACCCTCGGTTGAACCCTCTGTTGCAAAATCCCAGGACCGGTATCCGTCGCGCCGGAAGTACCGTTGCCGGACCCATCGGGCTCCTTTCATGGGGTGACGACGCTTCGCCCATCTCCAGAGCCGTTGCCAGATGTGGGAGTCGATTGAGGAGAAGATCGCTTTCGACACGACGTGACGGTGATACTGGGCCCATCCCCGGATCACAGGGTTGAGCTGTCGTATCAACGCCTCCTGCGTGGCGCTCGCGTTTTCCTTGATGATTCCCCTGACCTTGTCAAGCAGCGACTTGATGCTCTTGTTCGCTGGCTTGATCAGCAACTTGCCGTCGTACTTGCGCACGTTCTGGCCAAGGAAATCGAAACCCGCCGCTATGTTCGTGATCCGGGTTTTCTCTTCCGAGAGCTCCAGACCCCGAGCCGCCATGAACTGCCTGACTGCCGGAAGTACCCGGGATTCCAGCACATCTTTCGATACGCCAGTCACCACAAAGTCATCGGCATAGCGGACGACGTTGAGCTGCGCCTTTCTGCACTCAAGTGTGGATGTGCCCACACTTGCATGAACTGCTGCTTCAAGTCCGTCCAACGCCATATTCGCGATCACAGGCGAGATCACACCCCCTTGGGGTGTGCCCGCTTGTGACTCGAACAAGGTTCCTTCATCGATATATCCGGCTCGAAGCCACTTGCGCAGAACCTCCTTATCCATCGGTACGTTCTCCAGAAACCAGGAATGACTGAAGTTGTCGAAACAGCCCCGAATGTCACCCTCCAGAATCCATTCTGACGAGGCACGCTTGGCCAGAACGTTGAAGCACTGTTCGATGGCATCGGCGGTCGAGCGCTCGGGCCGAAAGCCGTAGGAATTGGCGTCTGCAAGGGTCTCCGCGACGGGTTCCAGAGCGAGCTTCCATAAGGCCTGCATCGCCCTGCACCGCATACACGGGATTCCTAACGGACGCTTCTTCCCATTACTCTTGGGAATGTAGACACGCCGCAACGGCATCGCACGATAGCCGCGATGTCGTAGCGACAGCATTCCGTTCCATCTGGCCGCCGGGGATGACCATATCTTGCCGTCCACCCCCGGCGTTCTCTTACCGCGATTCTCCGTCACACGCTTGACGGCGAGCATCTTGCCGCCATGCGAGCGGGTTAGCAGACGTTGCAATGCTTTCACCTTGCCCCATCGGCCTTCCTGAGCGGCCTTGGCGATACGCATCTGAAGTCGCTTCACCTCTGCTTCGATGTGCGACCAGTTTGCATGGTCCCACATCTGCGCAGCGCTCGAGAGTGCACCAGCGTCAGGAGCTTTCGCGTCCGTTGCCGTCATCTGCTTTCCCCCGTATAACGATTGTTCAAGGTTATCTCGCCATGAATGACCACGCGGAAGTCTGCCCGCTTTCGCGTCGGGCGATGTCTCAGCCCGTATCCCGTCCATTACAGCCGGGCGTTCGCTTTCTCCGCATTCCTTTACCCACCGCGCCAACAGCGTTCCTCGCGGTTCGCCTGCCGTTGCCGGCGCCGCGATGGGCTTACCCTGTTCCGCATGAATTTCCGAGCGGGGCGGACCCTTCCTCTTCGCCGGCGGCTTGTCGTCCATGGTGGCCCAGTTCACGAAGGCCACTCCACACCGCGTACCGTTTTGGTCCAAGCCTGTCAGCACGTTTGGCTTGTTGATTCTGACGACGTTTATCGGAAGTTCACATATGTTGATCGTACCCACTCATCCCTTGCTCCTCTCCGCCTCTGTGCTGGCAGATTCGGCCTTACCTCGCGGCTCGGCGTACCGGTTATCCGGCGGCTACGTTGTCCCCAGAGCTTCACACCGAGCTGTTACCGGCTCCGCATGCCCGGGTAGGGAACTGGAGTTGACCCGTTTTTTTGGACACTGCCTATCTTGAACCGTAGGAGGTGCCCACTATGCACAAGCATCGTATGCCGTATGCCGCGGCCTTCCGGCAACAGATGATTGACCTCGTCCATGCCGGCCGTACGCCGGAAGACCTGGCCAAGGAATTCGAACCCACCGCCCAGACGATCTATAACTGGGTGGCGCAGGCCGATCGCGATGCCGGCAAGCGTCATGACGGCCTGACCACTGCCGAGCGCCAGGAGCTCGTGCGGCTGCGCAAGGAGCTTCGTCAGGTCAGGATGGAGCGGGATATTTTGGCAAAAGCGGCGGCCTGGTTCGCCCGGGAGACCGGATCGGTACCCGACAAGGGTTCGAATTCATGAAGGCGAATCAGGCCACCTGGCCTTTGGCCACCATGGCACGACTGCTCCGAGTCTCGCGCAGCGGCTTTCATGCGTGGCAGCATCACGTCCCCTCGGCGCATGCGCAGCAGGATGCGGCTCTGCTGGCCCGGATCCGAGCGATCTACCTGCGATCGCATGGCACCTATGGCATGCCGCGCATTCACGCGATGCTGGCCCGCGAGGGCATTCACGTCGCGCGCAAGCGCGTGGCGCGCCTGATGCGCGAAGCGGGTCTGCGCGGGGTCAGTCGGCGTCGCTCGGTCACCACCACCCAGCGTGCCGCAACCGCACGCCCAGCGCCGGATCTGGTGCAGCGTCACTTCCAGGCCGACGCCCCCGACCGGCTGTGGGTCGCCGACGCGACCTACATCCCGACCGCGATGGGCTTCTTTTACCTCGCGGTGGTGTTGGATGTGTACAGCCGGCGCATCGTGGGCTGGGCCATGGACAGTCACCTGCGCACCGCCCTGATGCTGCAGGCACTGACGCAACGCCGTCCCGATGGGGTCATCCATCATTCGGATCAGGGATGTCAGTACACCTCGATCGCGTTCGGGCTGCGCTGCCGCGACGCCGGTGTACGTCCCTCGATGGGCTCAGTCGGTGACGCGTACGACAATGCGATGTGCGAATCCTTCTTCGCCACGCTCGAGTGCGAACTCCTGGCACGTCACCGCTTTGCCACCCATGACCAGGCGCGCCAGGCGTTGTTTACTTTTATCGAAGGCTGGTACAACCCACATCGGTTACATAGTGCCCTGGGCTATCGTTCGCCACATGAGTTTGAACAGCTTCACCCCCGGCCATCGGCAGACCCGATCGCCAGCGAGTTGCCCACGGGCGGGCGGCGTCGTGGTCGACAAAGGCGACCCGCCGTCCGCCCGTGGACAACTCGCACGACGCATCAAAAGGAACCCAACTATAGACATAAAATTCAAACGTAAGACTGTCCAACGAAGCGGGGTAACCTCAAACGGTTGATGGAACAACCGGTTTCATCAGGTAATACCTGCTCCAGTGAAACAGAAACTCAAGCGACTTTCAGGTCGCACATGAACTCGAATCCCGAACTTCTCTTCGAGTCGTGCCAGCAGTTCCGCGGCCGTCAGCGCCTCCTGCGTCGCCCACATCTTCAACTGCTCAACCTGCGCCGGCGACAGCTTCGACGGCGCACCGCTACGCGGCGCGTCCGACAGCCCCGCCATGCCTTTGTCCAACCAACGATAGCGCCTCTCGTACACCGCCTCCAACGTCAACTCCTGCCGCCTGGCTATCTCCTTGGCTGGCACGCCGTTGCTAAACATCAGAATCGTCCGAGACCTGTCTCGTGTTCTCCAATCACGGCGGCTTCTCGCCAGAACCTCAAGCTCGGTACGTTCTTCCTTCGTCAGTTCCAGCGGCTTCAATACGGCCATCGTCTATGTCGCGGTTCTTGTTCGGCCCGACATTATAGAGATACTTCTTGTGAGGCGCTTAATAAGCATATCAGGGGTTTTCTGTGAATTTATTTTTTGGCCTTTCTTGGCGTGGATTGCTGGTGCTGATGGTTATCATTTTCCATCAATTGAAAGATTGTGTAAGTGGTTAAAGCTCGTCGGTATCGTTACTTGGCCATGTGCACTTGCCATGTGGGTTTACGAAAAAGAATGAATTAGATAACCAGCGAGCGCAGACGATTAGTAATTTGGTGGGGCTGGTACGTTCGCTGCCCAAGTCGGTGCTGCGAATGGAATAAATCCAAGCTTACCGATTTTACTGTAAGGCACTAGAAGTCATCTCCTTATACAGAAGTACCGCCGGCCAGAGCGATGGTGCGAGGCAGAAGTGGATGGATGTCGAGGCAGAGGGGGTTGTAAACCGGCGCGAACTCGCGTTTACTCTTGGATTTCCCGCTAGAGCAAATGGGCAACGAGTCAGGAGCGTGGGTGGACGAGGAATTTGAAGCGCTGGATCTTGGCGATCCAAGACGGGACCGTCGCGCGAAGGAGTTACTGAAGCGGTTTGCGGCCAAGCCGACGGCGAGCATCCCGGGGGCATGCGACGGCTGGGCCGAGACCATGGGTGCGTACCGATTTCTCGGCAACGAAGAGGTCGAGTGGCGAGACATGATGCAGCCGCATTGGGATCGTACGGCTGGGCGGATGCATCCATTTCCGGTGGTGCTATGCCTTGCCGATACGACCGAGCTTGACTTTAACGGCCAGGAGATGGAGGGGGCTGGGCCGTTGAGCTATGAAGTTCAACGCGGGATGTATCTTCACGCGACCTATGCGGTTACGCCGGATCGGGAGCCGCTGGGGGTGGTCGATGCCTGGATGTGGGCACGTGAGCCAAAGGATGCGGACGGGCAACGCGGCGGTATCAAGGAGAGCGTGAGGTGGATCGAAGGCTATGAGCGCGTGGCCGAGCAGGCGGCAACACTGCTGCAGACCCGGCTGGTCTATGTGGCGGATCGGGAAGGCGACATTGCTGCGTTGATGCAGCGGGCTGATGAGTTAGGCCAGCCTGCTGACTGGTTGATCCGATCGCAACACAACCGCAGCCTTGGCGCTGCCGAAGCCAAACTGTGGGATGCGGTCGAGGCCAGCGAGGCGCTCGGCGAGATCGCCTTCATCTTGCCCGGGCGTGCTGGCCAGAAGGCGCGTGAAGTCAGGCAGGAGCTGCGTGCGCAACGCGTGATGTTGCCAGGCCGCAAAGGACTGTCGCTCACCTGCCTGGTGGCCGCGGAACGCGGCGCGCCGGCCGGCGTGAAGCCGGTGGTGTGGCGATTGCTGACTAATCGGGACGCGCAAGATCTTGATGCGGTGATCGAGCTAATCGATTGGTATCGGGCCAGATGGGAGATCGAGATGTTCTTGTGCGTCCAGCAAAGGCTGGCGTATTCAGCGGGAGTCAGTCCCGCCGGGGTAAGAGTCAAGGCCCCGTAGCTAGGATGGCAGCGTGCCTGGGAAACTGGGACGCTGAAGCCCATCGACAACGTCGTCCGTGGGGCGGCGGCGAGTCACCAGGCCGTAATGAAAATGAACGCGGATGTGGCCTCGAAACTCTGTCCCCGAAGGCCGAGCCTCCAAGAATAGGGCGAAGGCAGCAGAGCCTACCGCAGGCTGACTGAAGCGGTGGGATCCTTCGGCGGGGTGGAAGCGACGGCATGGTGGCAAGGATATGCTGAGCAACTGGAGAAGCCCTCCTTGCCCCGTCGAGAAATCGACGGAAGCTGGGTAGGTCGTATAACCGGCAACACCGGGAAGTCGGCCGAAGGCGAGAGGGTGGCGGACGGGTGTGTAGTAGTGACGAAGCGGGGTAATGCCCGTGGAGCGAAGGCACCCTACTGTGTGTAACTCTTCCAACATAAGGGAGGCAAGGGTGAGATGAGAAAGACACCCGGCAGTTTGCAGGACCTGAGAAGGAAGATATACGTCAAGGCGAAGTCTGAACCGTCCTGGCGTTTCTGGGGTTTATACGTGCATGTCTGCAAGATGGAAACGCTGCAAGCGGCTTACCAGATGGCCAAGGAGAATCGCGGCGCCCCCGGCGGGGACGGCGAGACCTTCGAAGCCATCGAGGCGGCAGGGCGCCCAGGATTCCTCGAGCAGATTCAAGATGAACTGATACGACGTACCTACGCACCGAGGCCGGCGCGCAAGAAGGAGATTCCCAAGGATGGGGGGACGAAAGTCCGCGTCCTGTCGATTCCTTCGATCCGTGACCGCGTGGTGCAAGGGGCGCTGAAACTCATATTGGAGCCGATCTTTGAGGCGGACTTCCAACCGGGGTCATATGGCTACCGCCCCAAGCGGACAGCGCATGAAGCGATAGACCGGGTGGCTGGAGCGATCGTCAGTGGCAAGACGCGCGTGATTGACCTTGACCTGAAAGCCTACTTCGACAGTGTCCGGCATGATCGGCTACTGGGGAAGGTGGCAAGCAGAATCCAGGACGAGGATGTAATGCGCTTGCTCAAGATGATCCTGAAATCTTCCGGGAAGATGGGCGTCCCTCAGGGCGGCGTGATCTCGCCACTGCTCAGCAATCTCTACCTCAATGAGGTTGATCAGATGTTGGAGCGGGCGAAGACCCTGACTCGCCGGGGCAAGTACACCCAAATCGAGTATGCGCGGTTTGCAGACGATCTGGTAGTGCTCGTGGACGCCCATGCGCGGCATGACTGGTTACATAAAGCGGTGGTCGTGCGATTGCGGGAGGAGTTCGCCAAACTCCAAGTAGAGATCAATGAGGACAAGAGCCGAATGGTTGACCTCACACGAGGCGAGAGCTTCGGATTTCTGGGGTTCGACTTCCGACGGACCCGTAGCAGTAAAGGGTTGTGGTGGGCGCAGTTCACGCCGAAGTTGAAGAAACGTACGGCGTTGATGCAATCGCTCAAGGAAGTGTTCCGACGGTATCGTTCTCAGCCTGTGGCACGGGTGATACAACGCATTAACCCGGTGCTGCGCGGTTGGGTGAATTACTTTGCTGTCGGTCACTCAAGTCGCTGCTTCCAAGTGGTCAAACGATGGGTTGCATTGAAGATCAGAAGTCATCTGATGCGCGCTCGGGGACGACGGGGCTTCGGCTGGGCGAGATGGAGTACGCGATGGCTCTACGACACTCTGGGGTTGTTCGACAACTACAGGGTGCACTGGAGCATGCCGAAAGGATCCCCAGCATGATAGGTCTCATAAGCCGTGGTGCGAAGCGCACAGGAAAGCGGAGTGCGGGAAAACCGCCCGCTCCGTTTGACGTGGCGGGGGCTGGAAACGTGACTATGGTAGCCGGACTGCGGTCCACTGCGAAAGCGGTGGAGTTACCACCGGAGCCTACAGGTGCGCGCGCCAGTCCTCGACCCTACCCATGTGCTGAAAAACGGCTGCAAGGTGGAAGCGTTACAGCTCTCGCACATGGACCGAGTCGAACGTGCGCTTGTGCTGTACATGGTGGTCTCGTGGCGTATTGCGCGACTGATGCGCCTGGGCAGGACCTGCCCCGAGCTGGACGCGTCGCTGTTCTTTGATGCCGACGAGATACGGGGTGCCTATCTGCTGGCGAAGAAGCCGCGCCCTCCAAAGCCACCCACGCTCAATCAAATAATTCGCCTGATTGCATCACTGGGTGGCTTCTTGGGCCGCAAGAGCGATGGCGAACCCGGCGCAAAGACGCTCTGGATCGGCTTGCAGCGAACCAGGGACGCTGCAGCCACAATTCAGGCCCTACGCAACGAGGGCGCATGACTTCTGTATAAGGAGATGACTAGAAGTATCCCCCCGCGTCAGAATAGATGTCGGTGTGCCAAGAAGGAAAGCGACAGTTTGTCGTCGTACATGCTGTATCCGTGATGAGGGCAGGCCCCTCGGTTTCGCCGATCAGGCGGTGATACCAAACCACCCAGAGCTGCTTCCGTTAAGAGCGGTTGTGGTGAGCGTCTAGGGAAAAGGCGGGATGAATCTCGTCAGGTAGGCTAGAAGGAGGCGAACGCAAGTGAACCATCGAAGAAGTGTCGATAATTGCAATGATGTCAAAACCGAGGGCTCGACAACACCTCGGGATCAGTCAGACGGCAGCCTGGAGGTGGGTCTGACGGCATCCGGCATAGAGATGGCGCGACCTTCCTGCAGGCATGGATACGGAACTTGGGAACCTGTCGTCTCGATGCTAAGGGAGAAGCTCAAGCGGAGAACCCGTGAGAGTCAGAGTACCAATGCGAGGCACAGGGGCGGAGTCATGCGTAGTAGCGTTGAAAGGGTTGTAATGACCTCTGGAGCGAAGGCATGACCTTGTCTGACGGAGATCACAGAACAACCGCGATGCGGGAGGATTCCGGGGTTGATGTCAAGTCGTTCGAAATACCCAAGCGGTTGATTTGGGAAGCTTGGAAGCGCGTGGCCGCCAATCAAGGAGGGCCGGGCGTGGACAGGGAAAGTATTGAAGTATTCCGAAATCGCTTGGCGAGAAATCTATACGCCCTGTGGAATCGAATGAGTTCGGGGAGTTATTTTCCTCAGCCGGTCAAAGAGGTGCTGGTTCCGAAGGGGGATGGGTTCCGCCCTCTCGGGATACCGACGATTACGGACCGAGTGGCTCAGATGGCGGTCAAGTTAATGGTTGAGCCGGGAATCGACGCGATATTTCATTCATCGTCGTTCGGTTATCGTCCTAACAAATCGGCGAAGCAAGCTGTGGCGCAAGCGAGAAGGAACTGTTGGCGCTACGACTGGGTAGTCGATATTGATTTGAAATCCTTCTTTGACACCATCGACCACGAGCTCCTCAGACGTGCGGTAGAAAAGCATGTCACGGAGCCATGGGCACGACTCTACATTAGACGCTGGCTAGAGAGCCCGGTGCAGAAGCAAACCGGGGAACTGGTGGCTCGGGATAGAGGCACTCCGCAAGGCGGGGTGATCAGTCCATTGTTGGCGAACCTCTTTCTCCACTATGCGTTTGATCGATGGGTCCAGACTGAGCATCCGGAGGTGCCGTTTGAACGGTATGCCGACGATGTCGTCTGTCATTGCAGGACGAAGCAGCAGGCGGAGAAGTTCCTGTCGGTCTTGAGGGAACGGCTTACCGCTTGTGGACTTTTGCTACACCCGGAAAAGACACGCTTGGTTTACTGTAAAGATGGACGACGTCGGGAGGAACATACCCATACTAAGTTCGACTTCCTTGGATTCAGCTTTCACGCTCGGACGGTACAAGACCGAGCGGGAAACTTGTTCACCGGATTCGGACCTGCGGTAAGTCAAAAGGCGCTAACGCGAATGTCTCAGGCCATCAGAAGCTTGAGTCTCAATCGAAGTACCTCATTGACGCTGCCCGAACTGGCGCAGCGCATAAACCCGATGGTACGGGGATGGGTGAATTACTACGGTGCCTTCTATCCGGAGCCGCTAAAGCGGTTCTTGATCAGAATAGACTTACGGCTTGGAAGGTGGGCGCGAAACAAGTACAAGCGGTTGAGAGGACACAAACGGCAATCCTGGGCGTGGCTCAAGCGTTGTCGGGAAAGTCTTCCTCAGCTATTCGCGCACTGGGATTTCTGTTTCGAAGAACGGCGGACAAGAGGAGCCGTATGAATCGAGAGATTCACGTACGGATCTGTGAGAGCCTGAGGGGGCAGTTCCCTCGGGCCACTCGACCCCAGATAGAATCTGAACCTTGGGGGCGATAAGAGATGGAAGTGGCTCGATACGGACAAGTGTTTAAGGACCGTGCAGTAGCGCGGTTGTTGCCGCCGGAGAGTGTGGCGGTGGAAGTGGTTTCAAGGGAACTGGGTGTGGCAGTGGCCACGTTGGAGCGGTGGCGTGCGGATGCGCTGTCCATGCCCGCTCGCGAGCGGGCATGGACAGCGCCTGCCCGGCTGGAGGCTGTAATCGCCACGGCGGCCATGGACGAGACTGCGCGCAGTGCTTGGTGTCGCGAGCACGGTGTGTACCCCCAACAGCTTGAACAGTGGCGCCAAGCCGCCACGCAGGCGCTGGCTGAACCGGAGGAGGTGCGCGCCAGTCCGAAGCAGACCCAGCATGATCGCCGCCGCATCAAGGAGCTCGAACGCGAGTTGCGGCGCAAGGAGAAGGCGTTGGCCGAGACTGCTGCATTGCTGGTACTTTCAAAAAAAGTCGCGGCGATCTTCAACAAGGGCGAGGACGAATGATCGGCCTCGAAGATCGCCAGACTCTGGCCCGCGACATCGAAGTGGCGCACGCTGCTGGGGCAAGGCTGCACGCGGCCTGCGAGACCGCTGGCATCAGCGCGCGCACGCTGCAGCGTTGGACGGACGGCCAAGGTCTCATATCGGGTGACGGCAGGCCCCAGGCGGTGCGGCCAATGCCCGCTCATGCCCTCACCGAGGCTGAGCGCGAGCAGATCCTGCGCGTGGCCAACGAGCCGCGCTTCGCCGATATGCCGCCGGCGCGCATCGTGCCCATGCTGGCCGACGAAGGCGTGTACCTGGCCAGCGAATCGAGCTTTGGCCGCGTGCTGCGCGCGCATGGCCAGAGCCGGCATCGAGGCCGCGCCAAGGCGCCCCGTCAAAGCCGCCCGCCCACCACGCACGTGGCTACCGCACCGCGCCAGCTATGGTGCTGGGACATGACGTACCTGCCTGCCGAGATCACCGGGCGCTGGTTTTATCTGTACCTGATCCTGGACGTGTATAGCCGCAAGATCGTGGGCTTCGAAGTCCACGACCGCGACGACGCCGACCACGCGGCGCATCTGGTCAAGCGCACGGCGCTGGCCGAGGGCATCCACGCCATGGCGGCCAAGCCGGTGCTGCACGGGGACAACGGCGCCACACTCAAGGCCACCACGGTGCTGGCGATGTTGCACTGGTTGGGTGTCAAGCCCTCGTATTCGCGTCCACGCGTGAGCGACGATAACGCCTTTGTGGAGAGCCTGTTTCGCACGGCCAAGTACCGGCCGGAGTTCCCGTCCAGCGGCTTCGCCGATCTGAGCAAGGCGCGCGCCTGGGCGGCGCACTTCGTGCACTGGTACAACCACGAGCATCGGCACAGCGGCATCCGCTACGTGAGCCCGGCACAGCGCCACGCCGGGCACGACGATAGGATTCTCGCCGCTCGTCATGTGCTCTATGCCGAGGCCCGCGAGCGCAACCCACGTCGCTGGTCACGCCACACGCGAAACTGGACGCCAATCGGCACGGTCACGCTCAACCCGGAGCGCGAGATTGCCGTGCCCAGCGGTATCAAGCCAGGCGCCAAAAAACAGCGTTTGGCTGCATGAATGAGGCGACATCTGCCTTGACGCGCGCCGGTATGCCCCCTGGGGGTATATCAACTTCGACAGGTGCTGTTATGAGCTCATGGCCTGCGTTCGTCCCGGGCAAGGAGTTTAAATGATAAACGTTGTTCGGAAAATTGATGGGGCGTTTGCAAATTCTGGGTGGAAGGGAGTTTTAACTTGATTGATCTCAGTCAGCCAGAATGCTCGCCAAGCAAGGATACAGAAAATAGCGATCAGGTTGGTCAACCGGCTGGCTGTACGCAACTGCGACTCTTCAGCCTTGCAGCCGGACTTCAGGTTCTTGTGAAACGTCTCTATTTTCCAGCGCATCGCGTACCAGTCGATCTTTTCGATAGCGTCGTGTCTTTCTCGTTTCGATATTTGATTGCAGCCGTTTTTTTTCAATGGATTCAATTAGATCGGTCATTTTCTCCTTGTTAAGGATATCTGCCCTCAATACGCTGGCTGAGCCGTCCTTTTGAAGGATGTTGAGGGTTTCCTTCTTGAATAGGGGAGGCGATAGCGCGCGAAGTCCGCACGCGGCATAGAGTTTTGCTTCATTCGTGGATTATTCGGATCTTATTATTTCTGTAAAAATATCATTTTCGAATTCGCTCCTTAGTATTTTTCTGTAGATATTCTCGCTTTCACTGATGTGTCCGGAAAATCCAACCATCCCGTGGGAGAAGTTCTTGGTGTCGGCCAATTTCTCCTTGTCGCGGCCAATCTGATCGACGGTTGCGCTGGCGATGGCTTGGGTAATGGTTTGTAATAATATCAAGTTGAGAATGAAAATTTTAATTTTGTATAAGTTGGAAATCATAGAATGTGTTTGCTGAAAAAGATTAAAGGATTCAATAATCCAATCTATTGGGGTGGTGATGCTAAGGTTAGGTTATGTCTCTCCACGTTTGGCATCAATAGGTGGTGCTGAATGCGAAAACCGGGCAACTTGAGGTGCGGTGCGGACAACGACGCCCCAGCCTTCGAAATCGCTGTATCCCGGGCAAGCGGCCCATTGCCGGCGGAACGGACCTTCAATGGATCTACGAACTTCAGGCACTTGGCGTCGCGTGGATGGCAGCCACGGCATTCCGCTACGCCAAGGCCTTCCCGCGGAAAGCTCCTTGGTTGCTACACCGTGGGGTGATCTGTCTTCACGCCAACGGATGACTTGCAAGTGAGAATTGTACGCATTTGCATTGCGGCGACCAACCTTCGGCACTACCTGTAGCACGCGGGCGTCCCCGCAGCCTCTCGTTGTTGAAGACTGACGGTTTCGACAGTACCCCTGCGGCATGTCCATATTTCCGCCGAATCTTATGCGGAAAACGTGCAAGGATCGGCGAAACCATTCGTTCCTTTCACATAGCCCCCTCGGTAGTCTCCTTCCCTGACACAAGCCTTCCCACGCAAGGAAGGCCATGAAACGAGGCGCGCAGCCGCCAATTCACGACGACAAGACGGGAGCAAGACAGATGATTCGCAAGCTGGCCATCGGATTCGCGGCACTGGCCGTGATCGGTTCCACCCAGACCGCCTGGGCCAACACCAACCTGCTGAATGTTTCGTACGACCCGACGCGGGAGTTGTACGTGGACGTGAATGCCGCCTTCGCCAAGGCCTGGAAGGCCAAGGGTGGCGACGCGCTGACCATCCGCCAGTCGCACGGCGGCTCGGGCAAGCAGGCGCGTTCGGTGATCGACGGGCTGGATGCGGATGTGGTCACGCTGGCGCTGGGCTATGACATCGACGCCATTGCCGAGAAGGGTCTGCTCAAGGCGGACTGGCAGAAGCGCCTGCCGCACAATGCCTCGCCCTATACCTCGACCATCGTGTTCCTGGTGCGCAAGGGCAACCCCAAGGGCATCAAGGACTGGAACGACCTGGTCAAGCCGGGCGTGCAGGTGATCACGCCGAACCCGAAGACCTCGGGCGGCGCGCGCTGGAACTACCTGGCTGCCTGGGGCTACGCGCTGCGCCAGCCGGGCGGCAATGAGCAGAAGGCCAGGGAGTTTGTCGGCCAGTTGCTGAAGAACGTGCCGGTGCTGGACTCCGGCGCCCGCGGCGCCACCACGACCTTTGTCGAGCGCGGCCTGGGCGATGTGCTGATTGCCTGGGAGAACGAGGCGATCCTGGCGATCAAGGAACTGGGTCCGGACAAGTTCGACATCGTCGCGCCGTCGATCTCGATCCTGGCCGAGCCGCCGGTGGCGGTGGTCGACAAGGTGGTGGACAAGAAGGGCACGCGCAAGGTGGCCGAGGCCTACCTGCAGTTCCTGTACACCGACGAGGGCCAGGAGATCGCCGCGAAGAATTACTACCGACCGATTTCGGAAAAGATTGCTGCCAAGTACGCGGCCAATTTCCCGAAGGTCAAGCTGTTCACCATCGACGAGGCCTTCGGCGGCTGGCAGAAGGCGCAGAAAGCGCACTTCGCCGATGGTGGTTCGTTCGACCAGGTCTACCAGCCCGGCAAGAAGTAATCAGCGGCATGGGCGGGCGCGAACTGCGTCAGCCGCGCCATTCAGTTGAGAAGGAAGCCCGATGTCCATCCTGACCCTGTCCGGCAGCCCGTCCGCCCCGTCGCGTTCCGGGCATCCTGCTGGCGCATCTGCGCAGCGTGCTCGAAGCCACCGGCGAACGCACCAGTCACCTGGCGCTGCGCGAGCTTCCGCCCGCGGCGCTGCTGGCGGCCAGGGTGGACGATCCCGATATCGCTGCCACCATCCGCGTGGTGGCCGAGGCCCAGGTGGTGATCCTTGCCACCCCGGTCTACAAGGCTGCCTATGGCGGCCTGCTCAAGACGTTCCTGGACCTGCTGTCGCCGGACGTACTGCCTGGCACCTTCGGTCGTGCCGCGCGGCGCCCTGTGCCGGCCGAGCGATGTTCCGCCTGAGTTGATGCGGGGGGCGCGAGCGCCGCCCGGGGAGAACCAGCCTTATCCGTGATTGCTGTGCCGTCTGCCTTGCAGGGCGGCGGGGGAGCGTGCACCCGCACGCTGCCGGCGCGATCGCGTTTGCATCGTGCACAGGAACATCGATATGAACTCGGCAGTTTTCAGGCATCCCGACGAACGCGATATTCAGGAAACACCAGCCGGCAACGGCGCGCGACGCCAGCGCGTTGCGGGCACCGGCAACCTGAAGCGCCGCCTGGTCCTGGCAGCGCTGGTTGCGGCCACGGGTCTGGCCTATGCGCTGCTGCCCGGCCGCGCGCAGGCGGAGGAGGCGGTCGATGCGGCGGATGCCGCCTGGCAGGCACAGCGTTGAACGAGGCTGGCAAACAGGGCCACGCCGCGCGCCGCGCTCGCCTGCGCCACGTGCTGATCGTGGCCTTGCTCACTGGCGGATTGGGCACCGCCTTGCTCGCGCTCGGCCTGGGCACGGCGAAGTGGGGCAGGGCGGCGGCCATGCACGCCGCGACGGCAGGCACTGTGCCTGCGCGGGATCCCGCGATGCAGTCATACCGAATGGACGAGATCAACAAGACAAGCTGAAGAGGCAAAGGCATGCAAGTTTTCTGGTTTATCCCCACGCACGGCGACAGCCGCTACCTCGGCACCTCGGAAGGGGCGCGAGAGGTCAATCTCGATTACCTGAAGCAGATCGCCACCGCCGCCGATGCGCTGGGCTACGAAGGCGTGCTGATTCCCACCGGGCGCTCCTGCGAGGACCCCTGGGTGGTGGCCTCCACGTTGGCCGCGGTCACCCGCCGCCTGCGCTTCCTGGTGGCGGTGCGCCCCGGCCTGATGGCGCCCACGCTGGCCGCGCGCATGGCGGCGACCTTCGACCGTCTCTCGGGTGGCCGCTTGCTGGTGAACCTGGTGACTGGCGGCGACGCGTCGGAACTGGAGGGCGACGGCCTGTTCCTGAACCACGCCGAACGCTACGAAGCCTCGGCCGAGTTCATCCGCATCTGGCGCGAGGTGCTGGCCGCCAGCCATGAAGGCGCCGAACTCGATTACGAAGGCAGGCACCTCAGGGTCAAGGGCGCCAAAGTCCTGTTCCCGCCGCTGCAACGGCCGCATCCGCCGGTGTATTTCGGCGGCTCCTCGGATGCCGCGCATGAGCTGGCCGGCGAGCAGGTGGACACCTACCTGACGTGGGGCGAACCGCCCGCCGAGGTGGCGAAGAAGCTCGCCGACGTGCGCCAGCGCGCTGCGCGCCATGGGCGCTCGGTCAGGTTCGGCATCCGCCTGCACGTGATCGTCCGCGAGACCGATGACGAAGCCTGGGCCGCCGCCGGCAAGCTGATCAGCAAGCTCGACGACGATACCGTGGCGCGCGCGCAGGCCGTGTTCGCCAGGATGGATTCCGAAGGCCAGCGCCGCATGGCCGCGCTGCATGCCGGCGGCGGCGAGCGCAGCCGCGCGGAGCTGGAGATCAGCCCGAACCTGTGGGCCGGCGTGGGCCTGGTGCGCAGCGGCGCGGGCACCGCGCTGGTGGGAGATCCGCACACCGTGGCGGCGCGCATGCAGGAGTATGCGGAGTTGGGTATCGATACGTTCGTGCTGTCCGGCTACCCGCACCTGGAGGAAGCCTACCGCTTCGCCGAACTGGTGTCCCCGCTGCTGCCGCGTTCCGTGCGCGACAAGCTGCCGGGCAAGGTGTTGTCGGGGCCCTTCGGGGAAGTCATGGCGACTGGCATCGTGCCGCGCGCGGCGCAGCGCTGAAGGAGGCCGACATGCCCGCTCCCCTCACGCTCCCGCCGCGCCGCGCCGACTGGCTGAACAAGGTACTTGGCCCGGCTGCGCCCTGGGCTGTGCCAGTGCTGCTGATCGTGGTGTGGCAGCTGGCTTCACAGTACGGCTGGCTGTCCAACCGCATCCTGCCCGCGCCCTTCGATGTGGTGAAGGCTGCCTGGGGCCTGGCCATCACGGGCGAGCTGTGGCGCCATGTGTGGGTCAGCAGCTGGCGCGCCGTGCTTGGCTTCACCATCGGTGGCGGCTTCGGGCTGTTGCTGGGGCTGCTCACCGGCACCTTCCGCCCGGCCGCGACGCTGCTCGACAGCACCCTGCAGATGGTGCGCAACATTCCCACGCTGGCCCTGATTCCGCTGGTGATCCTGTGGTTCGGCATCGACGAGACAGCCAAGCTGTTCCTGGTCGCATTGGGCGTGTTCTTCCCGATCTACCTGAACACCTACCACGGCATCCGCTCGGTCGATCCGGGCCTGATCGAGATGGCGAAGAGCTACGGCCTGTCGGGCTGGCGCCTTTACCGCGAGGTGATCCTGCCGGGTGCGTTGCCCAACATCCTGGTCGGCGTGCGTTTCTCGCTCGGCCTGATGTGGGTGATCCTGATCGTGGCCGAGACCATATCGGCCCAGTCGGGCATCGGCTACATGACCATGAATGCGCGCGAGTTCCTGCAGACCGATGTGGTGCTGGTGGGCATCCTGCTCTACGCGCTGCTGGGCAAGCTGGCTGACTTGCTGTCGCGCGGGCTGGAACGTTTCTGGCTGCGCTGGCACCCCGGCTACCAGGCGCACTGAGCCCGCGGCCCAAGGAGAACACGAAATGCAAAGCAACCCGATCGAACAGGCTGCGCTGGCGGAAGTGCCGGCGAGCAAAGCCGGCAACGGACTGTCGCTGCGCGTGCAGCAGGTAGTAAAGCGCTACGGCGGGCGCGAGGTGCTGCACGGCATCGACCTGCAGGCCGCCCCCGGCGAGTTCCTCGCCATCGTGGGCCGCAGCGGCTGCGGCAAGAGCACCTTGCTGCGGCTGGTGGCGGGCCTGGAAGACAGCGACGGCGGCGCCGTGACGCTTGACGATGGCCCGGGCCGCAAGCAGCGCGAGGCGGTCCGTGTGATGTTCCAGGACGCACGCTTGCTGCCGTGGAAGAAGGTGCTGGACAACGTGGCGCTGGGCCTGCCTCGCTCACGGCTGGCCGATGCCGCCAGGGTGCTGGGCCAGGTCGGCCTGGCCGAGCGTGCGGGCGAATGGCCGGCGCGCCTGTCGGGCGGGCAGCGCCAGCGCGTCGCTCTGGCGCGCGCGCTGGTGCATCACCCGCGGCTGTTGCTGCTGGACGAACCGCTGGGCGCGCTCGACGCGCTGACGCGCATCGAGATGCAGGGGCTGATCGAATCCCTGTGGCAACGCCTGGGCTTTACGGCGCTGCTGGTCACGCACGATGTCTCCGAGGCGGTAGCGCTGGCCGACCGCGTGGTGCTGATCGAAGACGGGCGCATTGCACTGGACAAGCGCGTGGCGTTGCCACGACCGCGCCAGCGAGGCTCGGCCGCTTTCGCGCAACTGGAGGATGCGGTGCTGCGGCGGGTCATGCAACGCGACGAGGCAGTGGCGGCCGACGCCGGCGGGTCTGGCCAGGCACTGGCGCCCGCGGTGGACTGGTCGGTCGCGCGCACGGCCGATTCGGTGCGCTGGGCAGTCTAGCTCAAGCCAACCACCGGATAAGCGAGTGCAGGCAGGCTGGCGGATGACGCAGGAGGCAAGGCAGCAAACCAGGTTGCAAACAAATTAGAGACAACGGTCGTGCCGGCGCAATTGCATGTACCCGGTGCAACCCGCGGCATAGCAGCGGCAAGTGTGAGCGTGCAACGTCACTCATCCCGGTTCACCACGCAAGGCGCTAAATCAAAGTTTTACGCAATCTTCATTTTCACTCACGCAAAGGAACTTCTATCATGAGCATTCAGGCGATCAACGTACGCAACCAGTTCCGCGGCAAGGTAGCCGCCATCATCGAAGGCCCGGTGGTCTCGGAGGTCGACGTCGAGACGCCGGCCGGCATCGTCACCTCGGTCATCACCACCCGCTCGGTCAAGGATCTCGGCCTCACCATCGGCAGCGAAGTCGTTGCCCTGGTGAAGGCTACCGAGGTGTCCCTGGCCAAGCTTTGAAGCCTCGCCCGAGGCGCAAGCGCAACGCAAAGGAAATGGCAATGGCAAGCGCGAACGAAACAGGCGCGGGACTGGCGGCACTCACCCATTACCTGGAAGGGCTGCCTCGCCGGCCCGAGAGCGATCGTCAACTTTGGCGCGACGAGCGTGGGCAGGTGCAGGGCCAGTTCTACAACTGTTCGCTGACCAGTGCCTTCGAGCCGCTCATCACCTTGTCCAGCCGCGACGTGGTGGCGCACGAGGGCACGCTGCGCACCTATGCCGGCGACGGTGTCGGCCTGGCGGCGTGGAAGCTGTTCGCGATGGCGGCGGACGATGCCTCGCTGGTGTCGCTGGACCGTCTCTCGCGGCTGGTGCACGCCATTAATTATTTCGCCGCCGATGGCGAGCGCAAGCTGGTGCTCAATGTGCATAACCGGCTGCTGGCGGCGGTGGCCGACGATCATGGCTCGGCCTTCCGGCGCGCGCTGCAATCGCTGGGACTGCCGCTCGAACGGTTCGTGATCCAGGTACCGGCCAGCGCCAACGACGATCTGCCGCTGCTGCTGCATGTGGTGGGCAACTATCGCCGCAACGGCTTTGCCGTCAGCCTGCAGGCATCTGACCCGGCCGAGGCGGGTGCGCTGATGGCGCACGCCTTGCCCGACTGGCTCAAGCTGGACATGCGCCGCAACTGGACCGACCGCCAGCTTGCCGGGTTGCAGGCCAGCGCGGACAGCGCCGGCGTGACCCTGATCGGGCGCCGGCTGGAGAACGCCGAGAACGCCGAGCGGCTGCAGGCAGCCGGCATCGGGCTGGGGCAGGGCAGTTTCACCGGCGCGGCCGTGAGCGCGCGCAACCTGCGCGTGCTGCAAGCGGAGCCTGGCGGCGGCGACGCAGGCAATGAGGAATTCGAGGGCGGGGCGGCCCGGAGCGGATCCGGCCGCATCCCGATGGAGTTCAGCAAGGAGCCGATATGACGCAGACGAAGAGGCCTGCCGCGCCGAGCCAGCGCGGCAGCCAGGCGGGCGCCGACGGGCGCGCCGCCGACGTGCGGCTGAAGGTGCCCAAGGGATTGCAGATCCTGACGGTGCCGGGCTTGCACGGCAGCGGCCCGGGCCACTGGCAGAGCCGCTGGGAACAGCGCTTTCCGGACTGGCAGCGCGTGGAGCAGCACGACTGGTCGCGCCCCAGCCTGCCGTTGTGGGCCGAGCGCGTCTCGGAAAGCGTGATGCGGGCGCAGCGCGTGGCATCGCGCGGGGCCATCCTGGTGGCGCACAGCTTCGGCTGCCTGGCCACCTTGCGCCAGGCAGCGCTCGACGCCGAGGGCATTGCGGGCGCCCTCCTCGTGGCGCCAGCCGACCCCGACAAGTTCGGCGTGGCGGCATTGCTGCCGGCCCACCGGCTGCCGTTTCCCACCATTCTTGTCGCCAGCCGCAACGATCCCTGGATGCTGCAGCGCACCGCCTTCAGCTGGGGCACGCTATGGGGGAGCGAGCTGCACGACGCTGGCCTGGCAGGCCTCATCAATGCCGATTCCGGGCTGGACCAGTGGCCCGAAGGGCTGGCCTTGCTTGCTACATTGATACAGCGCATCGAGGCCGACGGCTGCGCCGGGGCGTCTGACGACCGCACCGAGCCTTGGGAAACAGGTGTCGAGGTGTCGTCCACGTTTCCTTATATCTAAAACGCCTAAGAACATACGTAAAGATTCGTTCTGTTTATAAGGCGGGATCTGCAGAATTTGTCTCGTAGGCCGGTGCGTTATGCGCCGGCGTCATAAAGAAGCCACCCCCGCTTCCCGGATTTCTGGCCCGAGCGTTTGCCGAAATCCTTCTTCGGGTGGTGAATGCGACACTGACGGCACAGACGAGACAACATGCCACCCTCGATTTCCCTGGCGGACAATCCGCCCCCGGCGAGGCCGGATTCCCCGCAGGCGCGCAAGCGCGCGCCCGCCAGGCCAAGCAAACAGCGCTTTACCGTGCTGCCGGGCTTTGGCCTTTCGCTGGGCTTCACGCTGTTCTACCTGACGCTGATCGTTCTGATCCCGCTGTCGGCCACCTTCCTCAAGACCTTTACGATGAGCTGGGAGGCGTTCTGGAGCGCAATCAGCGCGCCGCGGGTCGTCGCTTCCCTGCAGCTCAGCTTTGGCGCCTCGCTGATCGCCGCCATCGTGAATACCGTGTTCGGACTGGTGGTGGCCTGGGTGCTGGTGCGCTACCGATTTCCCGGCAAGCGGCTGGTTGATGCACTGGTGGACCTGCCGTTCGCCTTGCCCACCGCGGTGGCCGGTATCGCGCTGACCGCGCTGTATGCCGGCAATGGCTGGCTCGGCCGCTACCTGGAGCCGCTGGGCGTCAAGGTCGCCTTCACTCCGCTGGGCGTGGTGGTGGCGCTGACGTTCATCGGGCTGCCCTTTGTGGTGCGCACGGTGCAGCCGGTGCTGGAGGATGCCGAGCAGGAACTGGAGGAGGCCGCCGCCAGCCTGGGCGCTACCCGTCTGCAGACGTTTCTCCGCGTGATCCTGCCGACCATCCTGCCGGCGCTGCTGACCGGGTTTGCGCTGTCGTTCGCACGGGCCACCGGCGAGTACGGTTCGGTGGTGTTTATCTCCGGCAACATGCCGATGATCTCCGAGATCGCGCCGCTGATGATTTATTCCAAGCTGGAGCAATACGACTACGCGGGCGCCACCGCGGTGGCGGTGGTGATGCTGGTGATCTCCTTTGCCCTGTTGCTGCTGATCAACCTGCTGCAAGCGTGGACGCGCCGTCACCACCAGGCAGTGCGCGCCTCCGTGGCGCCGGACAAGGAGAACTGAAATGGCCGGCGTCGTTACCCGGGGCCTGGGCGGCCGTTCCGCCCCCGCCGCGCGTTTTCGGGATGCCACGGGCGAAGCGCCGTGGGTGCGTTACACCCTGATCACGATAGCGGTAGTGTTCCTCGCGCTGTTCCTGTTCATCCCGCTGGCTTCGGTGTTCTACGAAGCGCTGCGCAAGGGCGTGCAGACCTACTTCGATTCGCTGGTCGAGCCCGATGCCGTGGCCGCGATCCAGCTCACGCTGCTGGTGGCGGCCATCGCGGTGCCGCTCAACGTGGTGTTCGGCGTGGCGGCGGCGTGGGCCATCGCCAAGTTCGATTTTTGCGGCAAGAACCTGCTGATCACGCTGATCGACCTGCCGTTCTCCGTGTCGCCGGTGATTTCGGGCCTGGTCTATGTGCTGCTGTTCGGCGCGCAGGGATGGCTGGGTCCGTGGCTGGAGGCACACGATATCAAGATTATGTTCGCGGTGCCGGGCATCGTGCTGGCGACCATCTTCGTCACCTTTCCGTTCGTCGCACGCGAGTTGATTCCGCTGATGCAAGCGCAGGGCAGCGAGGAAGAAGAGGCCGCCATCGTGCTGGGCGCCTCCGGCTGGCAGACCTTCCGCCGCATCACGCTGCCCAACATCCGCTGGGGCCTGCTGTATGGCGTGATCCTGTGCAATGCGCGGGCCATGGGCGAGTTCGGCGCGGTCTCGGTGGTATCGGGCCATATCCGCGGGCTTACCAACACCATGCCGCTGCACGTGGAGATTCTCTACAACGAATACAACTTCGCGGCAGCCTTCGCGGTGGCGTCGCTGCTGACGCTGCTGGCCCTGGTCACGCTCGGCATCAAGACGCTGGTGGAATACCGGGCGCGCGGCGAACAAAGGGAAGACGCAAATTTTGCGCCCGGGAATCCGGTCGCTGGCAAATTGCAAGGACAGGCATCATGAGCATCCAGGTCAAGAATGTGCAGAAGCGCTTCGGCAATTTCGTCGCGCTCGATGATGTCACGCTCGATTTCGACGAAGGCCAGCTGACGGCGCTGCTGGGGCCCTCGGGCTGCGGCAAGACCACTTTGCTGCGCATCATTGCAGGTCTTGAGCGGGCGGACGATGGCCAGATCCTGCTGGAAGGGCGCGATGCGTCGCACCAGCATGTGCGCCAGCGCCAGGTCGGCTTTGTGTTCCAGCACTACGCACTGTTCAAGCACATGACGGTGTTCGAGAACGTGGCCTTCGGCCTGCGCGTGAAACCGCGCGCCGAGCGTCCGGGCGAGGCGCAGATCCGCGAGAAGGTGCGCTCGCTGCTGGAACTGGTGCAGCTCGACTGGCTGGCCGACCGCTATCCGCCGCAGTTGTCCGGCGGGCAGCGCCAGCGCATTGCGCTGGCCCGCGCGCTGGCCGTGGAACCGCGCGTGCTGCTGCTCGACGAGCCGTTCGGCGCGCTCGACGCCAAGGTGCGCAAGGAACTGCGCCGCTGGCTGCGGCGCCTGCATGACGAACTGCACGTTACCAGCGTGTTCGTCACCCACGACCAGGAAGAGGCGCTGGAAGTCGCCGACCAGGTCGTGCTGATGAATCGCGGCCACGTCGAGCAGGCGGGCACGCCGGAGGCGGTCTACAACCATCCGGCCACGCCCTTCGTGTTCGGCTTCCTCGGCAACGTCAACCTGTTCCACGGCAGGCTGGAAGTGGGCGAGCGGGGCGGCTTGCTGCACACCGGCGATTCGATCCTGCCCGTCATCGGCAGCGGCCATGAAACCGCCGGCGACGCCGTGGCCTATGTCCGCCCGCACGATCTCGACCTGGAGCGCTACGCGCCCGGCGCCGACGGCATCGCCGTGACGCTGCGCCGCGCGCTGACGCTGGGGCCCGTGGCCCAGCTCGAACTGGAGCGCGAAGACACCCAGGAAGTGATCGAGGTGGCGCTGCCGCTCGAACGCTTCCGCCACCAGGGCTTCCGCGAAGGCGAGCTGCTGGCGGTGCGGCCGCGCCAGTTGCGTGTCTTCGTCCAGCCTCAACCTGCAGCCCAGGCACATACACAAACACAATCACAAGCCAGGGCCAATGTTGCCCCGGCGGGAGCCGTACAATGAATTTCCAGCAACTGCGTTCGATCCGCGAGGCGGTACGCCGCCAGTTCAACCTGACCGAGGTTGCCAATGCCCTCTACACCTCGCAGCCCGGCGTGTCGCGCCAGATCCGCGAGCTGGAGGAGGAACTCGGGGTGGAGATCTTCGAGCGCTATGGCAAGCGCCTGACCGGCCTGACCGAGCCCGGCCGCGAAATCGTGCGCATCGTCGAGCGCCTGCTGCTCGAGGCGGAGAACCTGCGCCAGGCCGGAGACGAATTCGCCGGCCGGCATACCGGCCGCCTGACGGTGGCCACCACGCATACCCAGGCCCGCTACGCCTTGCCCAAGGTGGTGCAGAGCTTCCGCCGCGCCTATCCGCATGTGACGCTGGCGTTGCAGGAGGCCTCGCCGGCGCACATTGTCGAATTGCTGCTGACCGGCCAGGCCGATATCGGCATCGCCACCGAGGCGGTGGCAAGCGAGGCGGGCCTGACTTCCTTCGAGGCCTATACCTGGCGCCACGTCCTGGTGGTATCGCCGGACCACCCGCTGACGCACCTGCCGGAGCCGACGCTGGAGGATATTGCCGGCTTCCCGATCATTACCTATGACGCCGGCTTCACCGGGCGCCGCAAGATCGACGGCGCCTTCGCCGCCGCCGGCCTGCAGCCGGAGATCGTGCTCACCGCCATGGACGCGGACGTGATCAAGACCTACGCGGAACTGGACCTGGGCGTGGGCATCGTCGCCTCGATGGCCTATGACGAGCGCAAGGACGCCGGGCTGGTGCGGATTGCGGCCGACCACCTGTTCGAGCCGAATACTACCAGCGTGGCGGTGCGGCGCGGGGCCTACCTGCGTGGCTACGCCCATGCCTTTATCAACATGTTCGCGCCGCATCTGTCGCGCGACACCCTCACCAGCGCCCTGTCCGAACCCGCGGGCGGGCAGGTGGTCGAGGCCTGAAGACCTCGGGGACACGGGGCCCTGCGGTGCCGGTGGCGCCGCATCCTCGCGTTTCGCGCCGTCCGCTCTCCATTCGTCGCACGCCACTTCCGTCCCGAACTTTGTCGGCGTAAAGTCGCTACAGTCCGTGGCGGAATACACATGCCGTCACATGGCAATGATGCACCGCACTATCGACGGTGCGCGAGTCCTGCACGAGGAGAGCGCGATGAAACGAGGCCGTAGCGGCAGGGGGCTGATTGTCCCAATCATCCTGATTGCACTGGGCGCGACCTTCCTGGCGCAAAACAGCGGCATCCTGCCCGCCTATATCGTCCGCGAAGGATGGCCGGTGCTCTTGATCGCCGTGGGTGCAATCCTGCTCGTGCGCCGCTTCGCCTGGCGCCGTGTCGACCGGCGCGGGCCGGAGCAATGAGCGCGCGCCCGGAAGGGCTGCTGCGCTGGCAGTGGCGCGGCTACGCCCGCAATCACAATCACCCGCGCAGCTTGCTGCTGCACGTGGTCGCGGTGCCGATGTTCATGGCCGGCAATGTGCTGTTCCTCTATGGCGCGGTGGCGCTTTCCGTCCCGGCGGTGGCGCTTGGCGTGCTGTGCATGGCCTTGTCCATGATGCTGCAAGGCCGCGCCCACCGGCTTGAGGCTGTCAGGCCCGAACCGTTCGCCGGGCCGCTCGATATCGCGCTGCGCATCCTGGCCGAGCAGTGGATCACGTTTCCGCGCTTTGTCTTGTCGGGCCAATGGTGGGCGGCATTGCATGGCCGTGTGGCCGGCGATGACGATAATGACGCCGGTGGCAAGGTGACCCAGCGCACACGCGGACCGGGCAATGGGTGCCAGAGCTTATGAGCGGCTATTACAATAGCGATCAGTCATCCCCGACTTGTCCTGCGGCCGCGGTAGCGCTGGCAGGACCGGCGCCATTTTCCCCGTCGCGCAGGGAGGCCTTGCCCACATGAAATCGCTGGATCGGCTAGCTCGTTGTCCCGCCGCCATTCCTTCCCGGATCTCGATCCTCGCGCGCGACCTGTTGTTTGTGCTGTGCATCAACACCATGATTGCCGTCAGCCTCAACTATGGCTTCCGTACCGGCGGCTCGCTGTGGCACAACTTCGTCTATAGCCACCTGATCGGCCTGTCGATCTGGCTGCTGATCGATGTCGCCCGCGTGCTGATCTGGTGGAACGAGCGGCCCAGGCGCTGGCCCTTCCTGTGCCTGACCGCCATTGCCGTGCCGCTTGGCGTGATCATGGGCAGCTGGGCGACGCGCATCATCCTCAACGAGCCGGCGAAGTCCTTCGAGGAAGCCGCCGACACGCTGCGCATGTGCCTGGTGGTAGGCATGCTCGCTTCGGCCAGCATGATCTATTTCTATTGGTCGCGGGAAAAGCTCGCCCATCTGGAACGGCAGGCCGCGCTTGACGCCCTGCAGCGCGAGGAGGCGGAAAAGCAACTGGTGCGCGCGCAGCTGATGGCCTTGCAGGCGCAGATCGAGCCGCACTTCCTGTTCAACTCCCTGGCCAACCTGGATTGCCTGATCGCCACCGACCAGCAGGCCGCCCGGCGGCTGCTGCAGCGGCTGATCGGCTTCCTGCGCATGTCGCTGTCGCATACGCGCGCCGAGCAATGCACGCTGCGCCAGGAGTTCGAGCTGCTGCGCAGCTATCTCGACATCCAGGCGCTGCGTTTCGGCACTCGCCTGAGCTATCAGATCGAACTGCCGCCCGAGCTGGCGGAAGTGGAGATCCCACCCATGCTGATCCAGCCGCTGGTGGAGAACGCGGTCACCCACGGCATCGAGCCATGCATGCGTGGCGGCAGCATCGTGCTGTCGGCGCGCGCGCAGGGCGAGAACGCGGTACAGGTGGTGATCCAGGATACCGGAGTGGGGTTCGGGCATGCCGTGACCAAGGGCTCCGGCCTGGGTCTGACCCATGTGCGCGAGCGGCTGGCGCGTATTTTCGGGGCGTCGGCCAGCATGCAGATGGAAGAAAACACGCCGCGCGGCGTGATCGTCCGGCTGACCTTGCCTGTCGTGCGGCTGCCGGCGGCAGTTCCCGTGCCGGCGCCTGCGCCGGTGCCGGCCAGCGCCCCTGGCGGACTCGGGATGGCCCCCGTTACCCGTGCCGCGCATGGCATTTCTCATCCCTGAGGCGGCTGACTGCCACAGCCGCCCCGGTCTCAACCGCCGTTCCGAACGATCCGCTTCATTACTGCCGCTTCCATGTCCCCGACCTTGTTGATCGCTGACGACGAGCCGCTGCTCGCGCGCGCCTTGCATGCCGAACTGTCCAGTCTCTGGCCCGAGGCGCAGATCGTCTCCGTGGTGCACGACGGCGTATCCGCGCTGGAGGCGGCCCGGCAGCACGCGCCGCAGGTGGCGTTTCTCGATATCCGCATGCCGGGCATGAGCGGCATGGACGTGGCGCGCGAGCTGATGGCGTTCGATCCGCCGCCCCTGGTGGTGTTCGTCACGGCGTACGACCAGTTCGCGCTGGAAGCATTCGAGCGCGAGGCGGTCGACTACGTGCTCAAACCCGTGCAGCCCGACCGGCTGGAGGCCACCGTGCACCGGCTCAAGGCAAGGCTGGCGGCCCATGCGCAGGCGAGTGAGGAGGGCGGCTCCGCGCTCGACACCGATCGCCTGGCGCAGTTGCTGGCCCGGCTCGAGACGCTGGAACCGGGCGGCGCGCCAGCGCTGCACGCCCCCGCGGGCTCGCCCCAGCATGGCTACCTGCGTTTCATCAAGGCGCTGGTCGGGCAGGAAATCCGCATCATCCCGGTGGATGAGGTGATTTACCTGGAGGCGACCGACAAGTACGTCAACGTCGTGTCCGCCAGCGGGGAGGCGCTGATTCGCACCAGCCTGCGCGAGCTGACGCAGCAGCTTGATCCGGAGCGTTTCTGGCAGATCCATCGCGGCACGGTGGTGAATATCGACTGCGTGGCCAGTGCCGTGAACCAGTCGCTCGGCCGGCTCGCGCTGAAGCTGCGCAATCGCGCGGAGACCTTGCCGGTGGCTCGCCAGTATGCCTACCTGTTCAAGCAGATGTAACGGGCAGGGCACCCCTGCCGAGGGTGATTTTACTCTATGATGCGGTATTCGCAGCGCGCCCCTGGTCCGTGACCGGGTCAGGCAGCAGTGGCCGGCGCGCCAAGTCCAGCAAGATTGCCGCCCGATGACTGCCGCCGCTCTCGATCCCATTCGCAATCCGTTGCGCCACGATGCCCAGGTCATTGGCCTGGTCGGGCTGGCCCACGGCGTTTCCCACTTTTTCCACCTGCTGCTGGCGCCCCTGTTCCCATGGATCAAGGCGGAGTTTGGCCTGAGCTATGCCGAACTGGGTTTGCTGATGACGGTGTTCTTCGCCGTCTCGGCCGTGGTGCAGACGGCGTCGGGCTTCGTGGTCGACCGCTTCGGTGCCAAGCCGGTGCTGTTCGGCGGCCTTGGGCTGCTGGGCACGGCGGCGCTGCTGCTGTCGGTCAGCCCCAGCTACGCGATGCTGCTGCTTGGCGCCGGCGTGGCGGGGATCGGCAATGGCGTGTTCCATCCCGCCGATTTCACCTTGCTCAATAAACATGTGTCGCAGCCGCGGCTGGGCCATGCGTTCTCGGTGCACGGTATCTCGGGCAACCTTGGCTGGGCCGCCGCTCCGATCTTCCTGGTGACCATTGCCGAGTTCAGCACCTGGCGCACCGCGCTCGCCTGCGCTTCGGCCGTGGCCTTCGGCGTGCTGGCGGTGCTGCTGGCCTTCCGGCACGTGCTCGACCCGCGCGGCACCGCAGGCGCGGCGCCCAGGCAGGCCGCGGCCAAGGCGGGCGGCAGCATGCTGGCGTTTCTCAAGTTGCCACAGGTGTGGATCTGCTGGGCCTTTTTCCTGGTCACCACCTTTTCGTTCTCCGGCATCCAGAGTTTCGCGCCGACCGCGCTGACCCAGCTCTACGGCATGCCGCTGACGCTGGCCACGGCGTCCTACACCGTTTACATGCTGTGCAGCGCCGGCGGCATGATCGTGGGCGGCTTCGCCGCGGGACGCACCAGCAACCACGACCGCCTGATTGCGATGAGCTTCACGCTGTCGGGCTTTGTCGCCATCGTGGTGGGGCTGGGCGTGCTGCCGGCCGTGATGGTGCCGGTGCTGATGGGCGTGATCGGCTTCGGTGCGGGTACAGCCGGGCCTTCGCGCGATCTGCTGGTGCGCGCCGCCGCGCCGGCCGGGGCCACCGGGCGAGTCTATGGCGTGGTCTACTCCGGCCTGGATATCGGACTGGCCAGCGGACCGCTGTTTTTCGGCATGTTGATGGATGCGCGCTGGCCGAGCTGGGTCTTCTTCATGATCGGCGCCTTCCAGATGCTGGCGATCTTCACCGCCGTCACGGTGGGCAATGGCAACCGCTCGCGCCGTGATGCGGGGAGCAACCGCGCGGCCGCTGGCTGACACGCTTCCGGCCTCGATTGGCCCCCCTGTGCTGTTACCGAATTCCTGATCCACGGTTCCGCACGGAACCATCAACTTGTCCGCCGCCCCCATGGTCAATCCTGCCGCCACGCCGTCCCATGCCGCCCCCGACGGGGTACCGCTGCTCCAGCAGGGCGGCCATATCCTGGTCGATGCGCTGCTGGCGCACGGCGCCGAGCTGGCGTTCGGCGTCCCGGGCGAGAGCTACCTGGCGGTGCTCGACGGCTTCCATGCGCGGCGCGACCGCCTGCGCTTCGTGATCTGCCGGCAGGAAGGGGGCGCGGCGGTCATGGCCGAAGCCTACGGCAAGCTGACCGGGCAGCCCGGCCTGGCGTTCTGCACGCGCGGCCCCGGCGCCACCAATGCCAGCATCGGCGTCCATACGGCGTACCAGGATTCCACGCCGATGATTCTCTTCATCGGCCAGGTCGGCGGCGATTTCGCCGATCGCGAGGCCTTCCAGGAGATCGACTACCGCCGCATGTTCGGCCAGATGGCCAAGTGGGTGGCGCAGATCGAGCGGGCCGAGCGGATTCCCGAATACATCGCGCGCGCTTACCAGACCGCTACCTCAGGCAGGCCCGGCCCCGTGGTCCTGGCGCTGCCGGAGGACATGCTGACCCAGCAGGTTGCCGTGACGCAGCTGGCGCACTACCAGCGCGTCATGAGTTGGCCGGGCGAGGGCGATCTGGCCCGCCTGGCCAGTATGCTGGCCAGCGCCGAGCGGCCTTTCGTGATCGCCGGCGGCAGCGGCTGGACCCCCGAGGCCTGCCAGGACCTGCAGCATTTTGCCGAGCGCTTCCAGTTGCCGGTGGGCTGCGCCTTTCGCTCCCAGGACCTGTTCGACAGCCGCCACGCCAGCTATGCGGGCGATGTCGGTATCGGCATCAACCCGCAACTGGCCGAACGCATCCGCGCTGCCGACCTGGTGCTTGCCATCGGCCCGAGGCTGGGCGAGATGACCACCGGGGGCTATGCGCTGCTGGCCGCGCCGCGGCCGGCGCAGGCCCTGATCCATGTCCATGCGGGCGCCGAGGAACTGGGCAGCGTCTACCAGGCCGACCTGATGGTGCAGGCCTCTATGCCGGCCATCGCGAAACGGCTGGCCCAGCTTGATGCCCCCGCCACGCCGCGCTGGCAGGCATGGACCGCCGCGGCGCACGCCGATTACGAAGCCTACCTGGCACCGCCGCCCTATACCGGGCAGGGCGTGGACATGGCCGCCATCGTGCGCACGCTGGATACCGTGCTGCCGGCCGATGCCGTGGTGACCAACGGCGCGGGCAACTACGCTAGCTGGCTGCACCGCTATTTCCGCTATCGCCCCTTTGCCGGCGGCGGCCGCGGCCAGCTTGCGCCGACCAGCGGCGCCATGGGCTACGGGGTGCCCGCGGCAGTGGGTGCCAAGATCGCCTTTCCAGGGCGCACGGTGGTGGCGCTGGCCGGGGATGGCTGCTTCCTGATGAATGGCCAGGAACTCGCCACGG
This sequence comes from Cupriavidus sp. F041, assembly GCF_057814235.1. NCBI lineage: Bacteria > Pseudomonadati > Pseudomonadota > Betaproteobacteria > Burkholderiales > Burkholderiaceae > Cupriavidus > Cupriavidus sp. F041. The sequence goes on along the minus strand of NZ_JBVASY010000002.1, from coordinate 2,257,567 downwards.
CGATGCAGTATGGCGCAGCCGTGCTCATCATCGTCGTCAACAACGGCATGTACGGCACCATCCGCATGCACCAGGAGCGGGAGTATCCCGGCCATGTGAGCGGCACCGAACTGCACAACCCGGATTTCGCCGCGCTGGCGCGGGCTTATGGCGCGCGTGGCGCCGTCGTGACCCGCAACGAAGAGTTCGAGCCGGCCTTGCGCGAGGCGCTGGCCGCACCGGTTGCCAGCCTGATCGAGATCCGCATCGATCCGGAACAGATCACGCCGCGCACCACGCTGCAGGCCATTCGCGACCAGGCGCTGGCCGCGCGGGGCGCGTCCTGAGGCAGGCCGCCATCGCCTCGTCTCGTCTAACCTGTTTTTTCCACCTTTCTGATCTGGGAATTCTTCATGAGCTTTGCTACCACCGATCTGTGCGACGCCAATGAGGCACGGCTGGCCGACGGCTCGCTGCGCGTGATGGCGCCGGTATTCCGCCATTTCGGCAAACGCGCCGCGTTTTCCGGCCCGGCCGCCACGCTGAAGCTGTTCGAGGACAATTCGCTGGTGCGCGAAGCGCTCGAGTCGCCCGGCAACGGCCGCGTGCTGGTGGTGGACGGCGGCGGCTCGCTGCGCTGCGCGCTGGTGGGCGGAAACCTTGGCGTGCTGGCGGAGAAAAACGGCTGGGCCGGCATCATCGTCAATGGCTGCGTGCGCGACAGCGCTGAGCTTGCGGTCTGCGATATCGGCGTGCGCGCCCTGGCCCTGCATCCGCAGAAAAGCCAGAAGCGCAATGTGGGCGAGCGCGAGGTCACGGTGCAGATGCCCGGCGCCGTGGTGCGGCCCGGCAACTGGATCTATGCCGACGCCGACGGCGTGCTGGTGGCGGACAGCAAGCTGGAGGGCTGAGCATGCCGGTGGTATTTGTCTACGGCACCCTGCGCGCGGGCGAAGTCAACGACCTCAACGCGGCCGCGCGCAAGCACGGCATTGCCGCGCCGCGCCTGCTCGGCGGCGCCACCGTGCCGGGCCGGCTCTATGACTTCGGCACCTATCCCGGCCTGGTGCTGGATGCAGGCGCCCCCGGCGTGGCTGGCGATTTGTACGAGGTGGATGCCGCCCTGGTGCCGGTGCTCGACGAAATCGAAGAGGTTTATCCGGGCCAGGCCTCGCTGTTCGCTCGCGAGGAGCGGCTGGTGACAGTTGGCGGCCAGGCCGTGCGCTGCCTGCTGTACCCGGTGGGGGAGGACGCGGTGGCGGGTTTGCCGCGCATTGCCTCCGGGGACTGGGTGGCTTACCGGCGTGAGCGCGAGGCAAATCCGCGTGCGTAGGACCGCACGGGCGGTGCTGGATGCGTTCCGCCTTGGGCAGCATCGCGGCCGGCACTGCCGGCCGTTCGTTTTTCACAATGCGGAAAGGTGTTTTGCGCGGCAAAAAATGTAGATGCGAGGCACAACTGCCATTTCTCATGATGGAAAACAGCTTGCCGCATCGTGAAATATGTTGCGTAAGTTATTGATTAAAAATAATAAAAAAACTCAGCAACGACTGCATTCCGTGCTGTTGCGACGCGGGACGTTTCCCTACACTCTTATATAAGACACATGACCTGAAGCGTGAAAAACAGGGGTGGCGAGGCAGCAGGACCCGGCCTCCAAACCGTCCCCCGAAGCGCGCCGGTCTGCAAGTTCGGCACCGTGGTCCGGCAAGCCTGTCGCAAGTTTCTTATGCCATACCCGTCTTAATCACTAGGAGAGTGAAATGTCCCGCGAAACCGAAGCAAAGAATCTGCAAAAGGAATGGGATACCAACCCCCGCTGGAAGGGCGTCGCGCGTCACTACACCGCCGATGACGTTGTGCGCCTGCGCGGCTCCGTGCAGATCGAGCATACCCTGGCCCGCCGCGGTGCCGAAAAGCTGTGGCACCTGCTGAACACCGAGCCGTTCGTCAATACGCTGGGCGCGCTGACGGGCAACCAGGCCATGCAACAGGTAAAGGCTGGCCTCAAGGCCATCTACCTGTCGGGCTGGCAAGTCGCTGGCGACGCCAACCTGGCCGGCGAAATGTATCCCGACCAGTCGCTGTACCCGGCCAACTCGGTGCCGCAAGTGGTCCGCCGCATCAACAACACCTTCCAGCGCGCCGACCAGATCCAGTGGAGCGAAGGCAAGGGCGACACCGACTACTTCGCGCCCATCGTGGCCGATGCCGAAGCCGGTTTCGGCGGCGTGCTGAACGCCTTCGAACTGATGAAGTCCATGATCGACGCTGGCGCAGCCGGCGTTCACTTCGAAGACCAGCTGGCTTCGGTCAAGAAGTGCGGCCACATGGGTGGCAAGGTGCTGGTGCCGACGCGTGAAGCCGTTGCCAAGCTGACCGCCGCGCGCCTGGCTGCCGACGTGTCCGGCGTGCCGACCCTGGTGATCGCCCGTACCGACGCTGAAGCCGCCGACCTGCTGACCTCCGACGTGGACGAGCGCGATCGCCCGTTCTGCACCGGTGAGCGCACGGTGGAAGGCTTCTACCGCACCAAGCCCGGCATCGAGCAATCGATCTCCCGCGCCCTGGCCTACGCGGAAGTGGCCGACCTGGTGTGGTGCGAAACCGGCAAGCCGGACCTGGAATTCGCCAAGAAGTTTGCCGAAGCCGTCCACGCCAAGTTCCCTGGCAAGCTGCTGGCCTACAACTGCTCGCCGTCGTTCAACTGGAAGAAGAACCTGGACGACGCCACCATCGCCAAGTTCCAGAAGGAACTGGGCGCCATGGGCTACAAGTTCCAGTTCATCACGCTGGCTGGCTTCCACTCGCTGAACTACTCGATGTTCAACCTGGCCTATGGCTATGCCCGCAACCAGATGACCGCCTTCGTCGAACTGCAGGAAAACGAGTTCAAGGCGGCCGAGAAGGGCTTCACCGCCGTCAAGCACCAGCGCGAAGTCGGCACCGGCTACTTCGACGCAGTGACCCAGACCATCGAAGGCGGCCAGTCGTCGACTACCGCGCTCAAGGGTTCGACCGAAGACGAACAGTTCTTCGACGACAAGAAAGTGGCCTGATGTTTCGGATCTTCGGATCTTCAGATCCATAGCTGGTCACCTGGAGGGCGTGCGACCATCACGCCCTTCATTTAGGCGCCGCGCCGTGTCTCTCTCGGGGACGGCGCGGTTTTTTGCTTTCTGGCGTCTGGTGGACGCCCGGACCGGCTGGGGAGACGTGGCCGGGGTGTGAGAAATGTCAAAAATTGTATCTGTAGCGATTAAGACATATACAGTTCACTTGGAATGATTTCAGCGATATGATTTCGCCCGTGTGTCAAAAGAGGCACACAGCAGGGTCGCCGGTTAGTCGCCGGCGCATATCCATAAAGATCACTGGCGGCAATCCAGCCGGTGCACATTCCAAGAAGAAAACCAAGCATGAAGCACAAATTCTCCCTGGCGGCCATCGCCGGTCTTTCCGCCATTCTGGTCGGCTGCGCCGGCACCAATGTCGACGGCATGATGGGTGCCGGCACGTCGCTGTTCAAGGCGGCCTCCCTGAGCGACGGCGACGTCAAGACCATGTCCGACCAGTCGTGCGCCGAGCTCGACAGCACCAACAAGATTGCTGCGCCCAGCAGCAACTACGCCAAGCGCCTGACCAAGATCATGGCCGGCGTGCAGTCGGCCGGCGTGCCGAACGTCAATGCCAAGGTCTACCTGACCAAGGACGTCAACGCCTGGGCCATGGCAAACGGCTGCGTGCGCGTGTACAGCGGCCTGATGGACATGATGACTGACGACGAAGTGCGCGGCGTGGTTGGCCACGAACTGGGTCACGTGGCCCTGGGCCACACCAAGAACAAGATGCAGGTGGCATACGCCGCCATGGCGGCGCGCGGCGCGCTGGCCGCCAGCGGCAATGGCGCCGTGGCTGCCTTGTCGGCCTCGCAACTGGGCGAACTGGGCGAGCAGCTGATCAACGCGCAATTCTCGCAAACGCAGGAGAGCGCCGCCGACGACTACTCGTTCGACCTGCTGACCAAGAACAAGGCCAATACCCGCGGCCTGGTCTCGGCGTTCCAGAAGCTGGCCAAGCTGGACGGCGGCAAGTCGAGCATGTTCTCGTCGCACCCGGGCTCGGAAGACCGCGCCAGGCATATCGAAGACCGCATCAAGTCGGCCAGCTGATCTCAACCGGCGCAGCCGGTTGGACGGAAGGACGGAAGGATGAAAAGGCTGGCTGCCCCGACGGGCAGCCAGCCTTTTTGAATTCCACCGCCTCATGCCATGGTGCGTGCCGGCGCTCAGCGATACACGATGACCGGAATGTCTGTGTGCGTGAGCACCTTCTGTGTTTCGCTGCCCAGCAACAGGCCGGAGAGCCCGCGCCTGCCATGCGATGCCATGAAGATCACATCGCAGCCATGGCGCTCGGCCGCGTCGATGATGCCCAGGTAGGGCACGGCAAAGGTGCTCATGTCGGCGTCAAAGCTAATGCCGTCGGCCCTGGCTGCGGTTTCCACTTCCTTCAGGTACAGCTTGGCCTGGCTTTCGATGCGGTCCTTGAAGGCCTGGGGCGCTTCCACCACGATCTCGCTGAAGGGCGTGTAGGGATATTCCTCCAGGCAGACATAGGCGGTGACCCGCGCATTGATCGTCTTGGCCAGTTCCAGCGCGCCGTCGATGGCTTTCTTGGACAGCTCCGAACCGTCGGTGGGTAGCAGGATGTGCTTGAACATGCTGGACTCCTTAGGGACGCGGTTTAACGGGTGGTGGGGGGCAGGCCGCACGGCACCTGTCGGATTTCATTGTAGGCAGGGGTGGCTCATGCGTCATTGCCTTATATCAAATTACTGATTGACCGCCAGTTGCTGCCTGGCGGCGGAAGCTTGTTCCGCGCGCCGCCAGTACGCCGGATTCCCGTAGGTGTTCTTCAGGTGGTCGATAAACAGCCGCACGCGCAGCGGCAAGTGCTTGCGCTGCGGAAAGACCGCATGGATGCCGATCGGCGGCGCCTGGAACTCATCCAGCACGGTGACCAGCCGGCCACTCGCGATCTCTTGCCCCACCTCCCACCATGAGCGCCAGGCCAGCCCGTGGCCTTGCAGGCACCAGGCGTGCAGCACCGCGCCATCGGAACATTCCATGGTGCCGCCTACCTTGACGGTGAGGGGGCGTCCTTCCTGCTGGAAGGCCCAGCCGCGCTGCACATTGGCGCTGGCGCCGAAGGCCAGGCAATTGTGGCGGGTCAGGTCCTCGGGCAGGGCGGGTACGCCGTGGCGCGACAGGTAATTGGGAGAGGCCACCACCACGCGCCGGTTCTCGGCCAGGCGGATCGAGACCAGGCTGGAATCGGGCAGGTCGCCCAGGCGGATGGCGCAGTCGAAGCCCTCGTTGACCAGGTCGACCACGCGGTCGGACAGGTCCAGGGTAATGGTCACATCCGGATGCGACTCGATGAACAGCGGCACCAGCGGCGCCACATGCTTGCGTCCGTAGCCAGCCGGCGCGGTCACGCGCAGGTGGCCGCTGGCCTTGACGCCGCCGGCCGAGACGCTGGCTTCGGCGTTGTGCAGATCGTTGAGGATGCGCTGGCAGTCTTCCAGGAACGCCGAGCCCTCGAAGGTCAGGCTGATCTTGCGGGTGGTGCGCAGCAGCAGCTTGACGCCCAGGCGCTCTTCCAGCGCATCGATGCGGCGCCCGATGATGGCAGGTGCCACACCCTCTGCCGCCGCCGCCGCCGACAGGCTGCCGCGCGCGGCCACGGAGACGAACGTCTCCAATTGCTTGAAATGATCCACAGTATTCGCCAGTTTTGTGCCTCATGCCACCCAAAAATCAGGGGGTTTGAAGCAATGGGGTGGATTTGGTGCCTATTCTTTACAGCGTTCGCAAAGATTAGTGGGGTAAAAGTAAAAGATCAAGTGACCCGGGCCGACTTTGCCGCACCGCAACGCCTCCCTACAATGCATGCATTCATTGGTGTACAGGCCCACGCAATGCGCTGGCCTGCCGGGTTTGCCCAGGGGAACCGCTTCAGCTCATGCAAAAGATCCGCGCAGTCGTCTTCGACGCCTACGGCACGCTGTTCGACGTGTATTCCGTCACCGCGCGCGCGGAGCAATTGTTTCCGGGCAAGGGCGAAGCGCTGGCGCTGCTGTGGCGCGAGCGGCAGATCGACTACACCCGCATCCGCTCGCTGGCCGCTCCCGACGGCGCATACTACAAGCCGTTCTGGGCGATCACGGTGGACGCGCTGCGCTATGCCGCCGAGCGCCTGCAACTGGTGCTGAACCCCGCCGCGGAGGCGCAGCTGCTCAAGGAATATGCCTGCCTGTCTGCCTTCCCGGAGAACCTCGGGGCGCTCAAGCGCCTGCGGGCCGCCGGGCTGCCGCTGGGCATCCTGTCCAACGGCAATCCCGAGATGCTGGACATCTCGGTCAAGAGCGCCGGCATGCACGGGCTGTTCGACCACGTGCTGTCGGTGGATGCGGTGCGCATGTACAAGACCGCGCCTGACGCCTACGCGCTGGGCCCCAAGGCCTTCGGCGTACCGGCCGGGGAAATCCTCTTCGTCTCGTCCAACGGCTGGGACGCTTGCGGCGCCACCTGGTACGGCTACACCACGTTCTGGATCAATCGTGCCGGCCATCCGGCGGAGCAGCTCGATGTGAGCCCCTCCGGCACCGGGCACGACATGAACGACCTGCTCGAATTCGCCCGCACCCGCGGTGCGGCGGTTTGACAGCGGGCACCCTAAACAAACCATCGATCACAGGAGAACACTGATGGCCATCACGCTGCCTGCGGGCATGAAGATTACCGGCGAAATCCTGCCGGCCTACGAAGATATCCTCACGCCGGCGGCCCTGGCCCTGGTGGACAAACTGCATCGCGCCTTCGAGCCGCGCCGCCAGCAACTGCTGGCTGCCCGCGTCGAGCGCACCAAGCGCCTGGACGCCGGCGAACTGCCCGACTTCCTGCCGGAAACCAAGAGCGTGCGCGAAGGCGACTGGAAGGTCGCGCCGGTGCCCGCCGCGCTGCATTGCCGCCGCGTGGAAATCACCGGCCCGGTCGAAGCCAAGATGGTCATCAACGCGTTCAACTCCGGCGCGGACAGCTACATGACCGACTTCGAGGACTCCAACACCCCCAACTGGCACAACCAGTTGCAGGGTCAGGTCAACCTCAAGGCCGCCGTGCGCCGCACCCTCACGCTGGACTCCAACGGCAAGCACTACAAGCTGGGCGACAAGATCGCCACGCTGCAAGTGCGCCCGCGCGGCTGGCACCTGGACGAAAAGCACGTCACCATCGACGGCCAGCGCGTCTCCGGCGGCATCTTCGATTTCGCGCTGTTCCTGTTCCATAACGCCAAGGAACAGATCGCACGCGGCGCCGGCCCGTTCTTCTATCTGCCGAAGATGGAAAGCCACCTCGAAGCCCGTCTGTGGAACGACGTCTTCGTCATGGCCCAGAACGAAATCGGCCTGCCGCAAGGCACCGTCAAGGCGACCGTGCTGATCGAAACGATCCTGGCCGCCTTCGAGATGGAAGAAATCCTGTATGAACTGCGCGAGCACAGCGCTGGCCTGAACGCCGGCCGCTGGGACTACATCTTCTCGTGCATCAAGAAGTTCAAGGTTGACAAGAACTTCTGCCTGGCCGACCGCGCCAAGGTCACCATGACCTCGCCGTTCATGCGCTCGTACGCGCTGCTGCTGCTCAAGACCTGCCACAAGCGCGGCGCGCCCGCGATCGGCGGCATGAGCGCACTGATCCCGATCAAGAACGATCCGGAGAAGAACGCCATCGCCATGCAAGGCATCATCAACGACAAGAAGCGCGATGCCACCGACGGCTACGACGGCGGCTGGGTGGCTCACCCGGGCCTGGTCGAGCCGGCCATGAAGGAATTCGTGGCAGTGCTGGGCGACGCGCCCAACCAGTTCGGCAAGCAGCGCGACGACGTCAACGTGACCGCCAAGGACCTGCTGGACTTCCAGCCGGAAACCCCGATCACCGAAGCCGGCCTGCGCATGAACATCAACGTCGGCATCCACTACCTCGGCTCCTGGCTGGCCGGCAACGGCTGCGTGCCCATCCATAACCTGATGGAAGACGCCGCCACCGCCGAAATCTCGCGCTCGCAAGTGTGGCAGTGGATCCGCTCGCCCAAGGGCAAGCTGGAAGACGGCCGCAAGGTGACCGCAGAGATGGTGCGCGCGCTGATCCCGGAAGAACTGGCCAAGGTCAAGGCGTTCGTCGGTGGCGACACCAGGACCTATGACCGCGCCGGCGAAATCTTCGAACAGATGTCCACGTCGGAAGATTTTGCCGAGTTCCTGACGCTGCCGCTGTACGAGGAAATCTGATCGGGCCGTTGCAGTAGACTGGCCGGGGTTCTGCCCCGGCGTAAAAAACCCCGCAGCCACCCGCAGCCTGGTGCTGCGGGTTTTTTTATTGGTTCGCCCGGCTGGGCGCATCCGCTGCCGGTGGCGCTGGTTCGGCGGTCCGCCGCCCGCTGGCACATCCTCAGCGCTTATTGCATCGGCTTCACACTGTTCATCGGGTGTACGGTCTTCGTGTCGCAATGGATAGCAGCGCACTTGCCGTAGTGACGTGCTGCGGATCCGAGCAGGCGCAGCGTTTCACGCGCGAGGAAATCCGGATCGGATGCGGGGAGGGAGGATGTAGTGGTCATGCGGCAGCGGCAATGGTGGATGTGGCGGGTGAGGCGGCTGCGGGATGCGCGGGGCGCTTGAGGCCCAGGTGTTCGCGCAGCGTGCTGCCTGAGTACTCGGTACGGAACAGGCCGCGGCGGCGCAATTCCGGCAGCACCAGTGTGATGAAATCGGTGAGCCCGCCCGGCAATACCGGCGACATGATGTTGTAGCCGTCGGCGCCGAATTTCCGGAAGCGCTCTTCGAGCTGGTCCGCGATCTGAACGGGCGTGCCGACCAGTTGCCAGTGGCCGCGCGCGCCGGCCACGCGCTGGTAGAGCTGGCGGATGGTCAGGTTCTCGCGCCGTGCGAGATCGATCACCAGGCGCTGGCGGCTCTTGCTGGCGTTGGTCTCGGGCAGTTCGGGAATCGGCCCGTCGAGCGGATAGCCGGACAGGTCGAAACCGCCGCTCAGGCCCGCTACCAGCGCCAGCCCGACCACGGGGTCAATCAGCGATTGCAGTTGCTCGAATTTCTCCCGGGCTTCGCTCTCGCTTTCCGCCACGACCGGGAACACGCCGGGCAGGATCTTGAGATCGTCCGGTTCGCGGCCGTATCTGGCTAGCCGCCCCTTGACGTCGGCATAGAACGCCACCGCGTCCTCCACGGTCTGCTGCGCCGTGAACACAGCCTCACCGGTGCGGGCCGCCAGCTCCTTGCCGGCTTCCGACGAGCCAGCCTGCACCACGACCGGGTGGCCCTGCGGCGTCCGCGAAACGTTAAGCGGCCCCTGCACCGAGAAATGCTTGCCCTTGTGGCGCAGCACATGGCGCCGGGCCGGATCGTAGTAGCGCCCGCTGGCCTTGTCGCGCAGGAAGGCGTCGTCTTCCCAGCTGTTCCACAGGCCGGTGACCACGTCGGCAAATTCGGCGGCTCGCTCGTAGCGGTCGGCATGCGCCAGGTGGTGGTCGCGGTTGAAGTTGCGCGCTTCGTGCTCGCTCGACGATGTGACCAGGTTCCAGCCCGCGCGTCCGCCGGAGATGTGGTCCAGCGAGGCGAACTTGCGGGCCACGTGATATGGCTCGTTGAAGCTCGTCGACGCCGTGCCGACCAGGCCGATGCGCTCCGTCACCGCGCCCAATGCCGATAGCAGGGTGATGGGTTCGAACTGCGCCTGGTAGCTGTGCGCGGTGCGGCTGAGGAACTCGGTATCGTCGCCGCGCGTGCCCACGCCGTCGGCCAGGAAGATCAGGTCGAACTTCGCCGCCTCGGCGGCCTGCGCCAGCGCCACGTAATGCCTGAAGTCGATGCCGGCGTCGGCCTTGGCGTCGGGATGGCGCCAGGCGGCGATATGGTGGCCGCTGGGGTAAAGGAAGGCACCCAGGCTGAGGAAACCGCTACGTTGAGCCATGATGGATTGTCTCGCGTCTTGCTGATGTCAGTGTTGGTGTCAGGCCGCCTCGCGGGCGCTTTGCCGCCCTTGCGGCCGTGCCAGGCCCAGATGCTCGCGCAGCGTGCCGCCTTCGTACTCCGTGCGGAAGATGCCGCGCCGCTGCAGGATCGGTACCACGCCGTCGACAAAATCCTGCAGTCCGCCGGGCAATGCATCCGGCATCAGGTTGAAGCCGTCGGCCGCGCCGTGCCGGAACCAGTGCTCGATGTCGTCGGCGATCTGCTCCGGCGTGCCGACGATCACGCGGTGCCCGCCGCCGCCCGCCAGCTCGCGGATCAGTTCGCGCACGGTATAGCCGTGGCGCCGCGCCAGCGCGAGCGTGGCATTGAAGAAAGTATGGTTGCCGTTGCCATTGGCGGGCAGGGCGAGGCTGGCGGGCAGGCGTTCGTCGAGCTTGAGGCGGTCCGGCGTAATGCCCAGCGTGCCGGCCAGCCGCGTCAGGCTGTAGTCCCACGGGATCAGGTCGACCAGTTCGTCGCGCCGCCGGCGCGCCTGTGCTTCCGTTGCGCCGATGATGGTGGTCAGCCCCGCCAGCACCTGCACGGCATCGGGTCCGCGCCCCAGCGCCTGCGCGCGCGATTTCAGCTCGCGCCCGTAGGCCAGCGACTCCTCGAACGATTGCGAGGCCGAGAACACGGCTTCCGCGTGGCGCGCCGCAAGCTCGCGGCCGTCCGCGGAGCCGCCTGCCTGCACCACCACCGGATGGCCTTGCGGCGAACGCGGCAGGTTGAGCGGTCCTTGCACCGAGAAATGCTCGCCATGGTGCGCGATCGGCAGCACCTTGCCCGGGTCGACGAAGCGGCCCGATGTCTTGTCGCCGACGAAGGCATCGTCCTCCCAGCTGTCCCACAGCGCCTTGACGACCGCGGTGAACTCGGAAGCGCGCGCATAGCGCTGCGCGTGATCCGGCGCCGCGTCGCTCCCGAAGTTGCGCGCCGAGGGCGCGTCGGCGGTGGTGACCACATTCCATCCGGCGCGCCCGGCGCTCACGTGGTCCAGCGTGGCGAAACGCCGCGCGATGTTATAGGGCTCGTTGTAGCTGGTGGATGCCGTGCCGATCAGGCCGATATGCGTGGTCGCCGCCGCGATGCTCGCCAGCAGCACGGTCGGCTCCAGCGCGGTGATCGGGCGGAAGTGGATCTGGTCGACGATGGCGGCGTTATCGGCCAGGAAGACCGCGTCGAGCTTGCCAGCCTCGGCGATCTGCGCCACGCGGATGTAGTGCCGCACATCGGCGAAGGCGCCGGGGTCGCTCTCGGGCAGCCGCCAGGCCGACGGCACGAAACCCGAATGCAGGATGTTGATGTTGAGGTGAAGCTGGCGCGGCCGGCGCGATGCAAGGGATGCGCTCATTGGAATGTCCCCGGTTCCGGATGGCCTTCGCCGAGTACCCAGCGGCCTACATTGCGGGTCTTGTATTCCGACGGGTTGTGCAGCGTGTGGATGCGGGCGTTGCGCCAGAAGCGGTCCAGGCCAACCTTGCGCACCGCCGAGCGTGCGCCGGTGACTTCGAAGATCTCGCTGGAGACCTGCAAAGCGACTTCGCCGGCCAGCACATTGGCAGCCGCGATGGCGACGGCCGCTTCGCCGCGTTCGTCGGCGGTGAGCTTTTCCCCGCACGCCTGCACGCCGTCGAGCGCCGCCAGCGCGCGGTCGGCCAGCGCGGTGGCAGCCTGGGTCCTGACCCAGAGTTCGCCGTACTGGCGCCGCACCCAGGGATCGTCGACATGGCGCTCCACGCCCGAGTGGATCCACGGGCGCGACTGGTGCACGGTGTATTCGCGCCCGGCGCGCAGCGCGCCCTGGGCCGTGCCGATAAACACGTTGAGCAGTACGCTTTGCTGTTGCAGCGGCGTGACCGTGCGGTAGGGCTCGGGCGGCGCGCCGGTGGGATTCAGCGGCACGGGCTCGCCCAGCACCTCGTCCTGGTGCACGCGCACGCCGTGGTAGGTGACGCGGCCGCTGCCGGTCTGGCGCTGGCCGATGCCGTCCCAGTCATCCTCGATCACGATGCCCTCGCGGTCCGCGGGAATCGCGGCGAAGCGGCGCTCGCCGCTTTCGGCATCCTCCCAGGCAATTGCCAGGAAGTCGGCGACATGCGAGCCGGAGGTGAAGGGGCGGTAGCCGTCCAGCACGAACCACTCCCCGTCGCGCCGGCCAAACAGGCTGTTGGAAAAGCTGTTGGCGGTATTGCCCCAGAACCAGTTGCCCTCGATCGACCGGCGCCACAGGCTGGCCGCCTTCTCTGGTGCATTGCGCAAGCGCGGGCTCAGCAGGCTGCTGTAGTGATAGCCGAACAGATGGCCAAGCGAGCCATCCACCTGCGCGAACAGGCGTGTGATGCGCAGCACGGTCGACCAGGACTCGCCCTGGCCGCCATGCTCGCGCGGCAGCAGCAGCGCCAGCAGGCCGTGCTCCTTGAGCAAGCGGATCTGTGCCAGCGGTTTCCCGCCGGCCTGGTCGCGCGCGATGGCATCTTCGGCGAAGCGCTCGCGCAGTGCCACGGCGCGCGCGACGAAGGGGTTGCCGGTGTCGGGTTCGAACAGCGCGGGCGCTGCATCTTCCAGCGCGTGAAGGTAAGCGACGTTAGCGGTCATGATGGCGTTCCGGTTGGTGCGCTCAGTGCACCTTGGCAAAACCGTGGCGTTCGGCCAGCAGTTCGAGGATGCGGCGGCTGTCGGTGACGAAGCGCAGTTCGCCCATGGCTTGCGCATCGGCGGGTGCCGGCGCGGCGTCGCCCAGGACCAGCGCGGGCAGGCCCTGGTGCGCCTCGCCGAGCACGGCGATCACCGTCTGGCGCGGACGCGCGTGATGTCGAGACGCCCGGCCAGCGCCGGGTCCGAGGCCAGCAAGCCTTCGATGGCCAGGCAATGCGGGCAGACGTAGCGTTCGCCGGGTTGCTTGGGGTCGGTGAATCCGGGTTGCAGCAGGAACAGTCGGTCGCGGCTCATGGGAATCAATGGAATGAATCAATGGAATACCGGGTGATCGGTAAAGTCAGCGGTACACGGCAGGGGAGGGGAATTCGCCGGTGAGCAGCCATGTGCCCACCGTGCGTTTCTTGTATTCCGCCGGGTTGTGTAGCGTATGCGTGCGCACGTTGCGCCAGAAGCGGTCGAAGCCGTTGGCGTTGGTGGCCGAGCGCGCGCCCATGACCTCGAAGATCTCGCTGGAGACCGCCAGGCCGGTTTCCCCCGCGTACAGGTTGGCCGTGGCCAGTTCGATCGCCGCACGTCCACGCTGCTCCGGCGTCAGCGCCGGGCCATGGCGGTAGATCGCGTCCAGGCTGCGCGCGGCCCGGTCGGCCAGTTCCGTGGCCGCCAGCGTGCGGATGGCGAGTTCGCCGTACTTGCGCTGGACCCACGGGTCGTCGACATGGCGCGCCACGCCCGAGTGGATCCACGGGCGCGACTGCGTGGCGGTATAGGCACGGCCTTCGTCCAGCGCTCCCTGCGCCGTGCCGACGAACACATTGAGCAGCACGCTTTGCTGCAGCAGCGTGACCAGCGAGGCAAAGGGCGTCAGCGGATCGGCGGGCTGGCCCAGAAGTTCGTCGTCGCGCACCAGCACGCCATTGAAGGTGACGGTGCCGCTGCCGGTCTGGCGCTGGCCGATGCCATCCCAGTCATCCTCGATCACGATGCCGGCGCGTTCCGCCGGCACGACGCCCGTCAGTCGCTGGCCGAGTTCGTTTTCCCAGGCGACCTGGATCACGTCGGCCACATGCGTGCCGCTGGAGAAGGGCCGGAAGCCGGTGACTATCCAGCCATCGTTGCCGGGCGCGCGCCGGGCGCCGGAGGTCTTCGACAGGGCATTGCCCGAATTGCTCCATAGCCATTGCTGCTGCGCGGCCTCACGCAGGAGCCGGTCTTTCTGCTCCGGCGCGCCACGCGCCAGCACGGTATGCACGGGGAGGTGGTGGTATCCGAAGAGGTGGGCCAGCGAGCCATCGGTGCGCGCGAACTCGCGCACGACCCGCAGCAGCGACAGCCACGAAGCGCCGCCGCCGCCGTAAGCCGCCGGAATGCCGGCCGCCAGCAGGCCGCTTTCCTTGAGCAGGCGAATCTGCCTGATGGGCCGGCCGCCGGCTTTATCGCGCTGCGCGGCATCGGTATGGAAGGCCTCGCGCAGCACCACTGCGCGGGCGACAAAGGGATCGGTCAGATCCGGGCCGAAGGTGGACATGCTTGATTTGGCGAGGTGGACCGGCGGCGATGCGCCGGGCGGTCCGGTTGGGCCTGGAGCCCGCGGGAACAAGGCCGGCAGGTTGGCCGGCGACGTCCCTGGCAAGCTCAGCGTTGTCTTCTCGTTGTCGTCTCGTTGTTTGCACCGGAGACACGATAGAACAAGCTCGCCACGCCACCAACGAAGCAAACTGCGCTTGCATATCCACTTTTATGGATGGCGGCCCGCCGCGATGGCCACTCGCAGAAATTTCCTTGCGACAGTTCGGAAGGGGCTCGTGCCCCGGCGAACTGCACTTGCGGCAGAGCCGCTAGGCCGCCTCCACGGCTCGTTTCCCGTCCGTTGCAGCCCCATATCCTTCGCCCTTCCACTCGATGAAGCAGATGCCATGGCCGAAGGGATCGGACAGCATGGCTTGCCGGCCCCAGGCGAAATCCTGCGGCCAGTCCTCGAGTTCGGCGCCGGCTTCCAGCGCGCGCTCGATGGCGGTTTCGAGGTCTTCCACCACAAAGTCGAGATGTACCGGCATCGAGCGCCGGCGATAGTTGCGCCGTCCGTCGGCGCGTGTCCCGGGCGAGGCGCCTGGCGCTCCGGCGAGCAGGTAGATGGGCGTGGCGCCGCCCACCATTTCTGCCACGGTTCCGTCGAACAGCTTGCGCGCCAGGCGCAGTCCCAGGCCGCGCTGATAGAAGCCGATGCCGCGCGCGAGGTCGTCGACATCGATATTGACCAGCAATTGCATCGCTGCCTCCTGCTTAGATTGGGGCGATATCACTCCGGAGTGTTCCGCCTGCCGCCACGTGCGTGCCGGATGCGGATGGTGAGTCAAGCGTGAGTCAAGCGCTTGCCAGAACCCCCCCCGCTGAGTGAGGAGCGGATTGTGCGCCAACACTCCTGACAAATGCTGTCAGGAGTGTTGTAGCCGGCGCCCGGGGGCGGCCTTCAGGCGCGCGCCGGCGCCAGCAGCGCGGCCACGACGGGCGCCAGCGCATCGCCGAGCGCCATATGGTCGGCGGCATCAAGGTGCACGCCGTCGACCTCGCTGCTGCGGATCACCGTCCCGGTGTCGAACCAGTCGCAACCGCGGGCGCGGCAGACCTCCTCGAAGGCTTGCGCCAGCCCGGCGCATTTGTGCTCGCCGCCGGCGAACTTGGGCGCCAGCGGCCCGCGCGGCGTAGTGATGGGGGGCGGCACCAGCACCAGTACCGGCGGCACCGGCATGCCGGGTTCGATGGGCGCGCCGCGGATCGCGTCGAGCAGGGCGCCGATGCCTTGCGCGGCATGCCATGCATTGTGCGGGTGCATGGACTGGAAGTCGTTGCTGCCGAGCATCAGGATGACCAGGGCCAGCGGCGAATGCATTTCCATGCGCTGCGCCAGGCCCTGGATGCCGTTGCGGCCGGGTTTGAAGGGGTCGTCCCAGACCGTGCGGCGGCCGTTGAGGCAGTCTTCGAGCATGCGGACCCGGCGCAGGCCGCCGGCCGCGCCGTTCGCCACATTCAGGGCAAGCTCCAGGCGCCCTGGCCAGCGCACCGGCCAGGGCAGGCGCTGCCGCGTTCCCGGCACGATGCCCCACGACAGCGAGTCGGCATAGACCAGTACCTGGAGCGGGTCGGCGTACGCGCTGTCGAGGGGGGAGGGAGCGGCAGCGGACAGCGGGGGATGGCTCATGGGCATTCTCCGGGGCGGGCAGGACTGGCGGGAAGCGTCGGGAAAAGCCGCATTGGCAGCTTTGCGACATGGTTCCGGGCGCGGAAGTTTTGCTGCGAACCTTGGCTCGGAAACCCTCATAATATCGGCTAACAATAGATCGGGAGAGTGAAGTTGCGTTTCGAGCACCTGGTGGAGATCAACGATCCACGAAATATCCAGTTGGACATGCTTACGCCGGAGCAGCTCTGGCAAGGGCTGGTGCTGCGCAGTGCCGAGCCCGAGCTGTTTGTGATGGGGCTGGACCGCGCGGAAATCGTGGAACGGGGCGACGACTGGGTCGAGCGCAAGCTGCACTTCGGCAAGGCCACGATCCGCGACCGCGTGGTCTTCGAGCGGCGCCGCGTGGTGCGCTATGAAACCGCTCCCACGGACGAACACGCAGGCGGCACCCTGACCATGGCGATCGAGACGCCGGGCCCTGGCGCGCTGCTGCTGCGCTTTATCTACGAGACCACCATGCCCGCGGTGGACGACAGCGGCGACGACCGTTACGCCGAGATCGTCAAGTCGGCCTACCATGAGGCGGACCTCGACACCGTGCGCAAAATTCGCGAACTGGCGGCCCTCGGGCGGCTGGGGTGAGCGGGCAGCCTTCGTCGCCTGCCTCTGGCGGGCAGCCGGGCGGGCCGACCCGGGAATCGCTGCGGGCGCGCTATGGCAGCCGCCTGCGCTGGCTGGTGCTGCTCACGCTGATGCTGGGGACGGTTTCGTCGATCGTGTCGTCGACCATCGTCAACGTGGCCATTCCGGACCTGAGCCGGCATTTCGTGCTGGGGCAGGAGCGCGCGCAATGGGTGGCGGCCAGCTTCATGATCGCCATGACGCTGTCGATGCTGCTGACCCCCTGGCTGCTCAACCGCTATGGCCTGCGCCGCACCTTCCTGGGCAGCCTGTTGCTGCTGGGCGCGGGCGGGCTGGTTGGCGGATTCTCACCGACTTACGGCGTGATGATCGCCATGCGGGCGGCCGAGGGCATTGCCGCGGGGATTCTGCAGCCGCTGCCGAATATCCTGATCCTGCGGGTGTTCGAGGAGCGCGAGCAGGGCAAGGCGATCAGCCTGTTCGGCTTCGGCGTGGTGTTGGCGCCGGCGCTGGGGCCGAGCCTGGGTGGCTTCCTGGTGGAGGCCTTCGGCTGGCGCTCGATCTTCTTCGTGGTGGTGCCGCTGACGCTGATCGGGCTGTGGATGGCGCGGCGCTTCATGGCGGTGGACTCCGCCATGATGGGCGAGCGCAAGCCGCTCGACTGGCAGGGCCTGGGGCTGGCCGGCATTGCCACCGTCAGCTTGCTCAACGGGCTGGTGCAGATGCGTGAAAGCCTGCCGGCCGGGCTGGCGCTGGCCGGCTTCGGGGTACTCATGCTGGTGGTGTTCGTGCTGTGGCAGTTGCGCGCCGCCCATCCGCTGATGAATATGCGCCTGTACAGCTACCAGCAGTTCGCGGCCGGGGCGGTGGTGGCGTTCATCTACGGCGCGGGGCTGTTCGGGTCCACCTACCTGCTGCCGGTCTATATGCAGTTGGCGCTGGCCTATACGCCGTCGCGCGCCGGCCTGGTGCTGTTGCCTGCGGGCATCGCGCTGGCCTTGACCATCGCCGCGTCTGGACGCCTGTCCAATCGCGTCGCGCCGCATTGGCAGGTGTCCTTAGGCCTCGCGCTGCTGGCGGCTTCCTTCCTGCTGATGGCGATGGGCAACAAGGCCACGCCTTACCTGCTGCTGGTGGGGTTTGCGATACTCGGCCGCATCGGGCTGGGCTGCATCCTGCCTTCGCTGACATTGGGTGCGATGCGCGGCGTGGATTATTCGCTGATCGCGCAGGGCTCCAGCTGTATCAACTTCCTGCGGCAACTGGGTGGCGCCATCGGCGTGAGCCTGGCCGGGGTGGGGCTGCAATGGCGGCTGGCGGCGCAGGGCGCGGTGCTCGGCCCGGAAGGCGACGCCGCCGCGCGCATCCGCGCCTTCGACGAGACCTTCCTCGCGGTGGGACTGGTGATCGCCACCGCGATCCTGGCGGCCTGGCGGATCCGGCCAAGGCCGCTGTCCGACGCGGCGCAGGCCTAGGGGAACCGGGGGGGCGGTCCGGCTTCAGGCGGTGGTGCCGCTGAGCAGCTCCTCCACCAGCGCGATGTATTTTTCCCTGGCGTCGTCCTGGGCCGTGCCCTTGAGCGTCTCCCAGGCCTCGAACTTGTAGCGGCCGACGAAATCGGTCATGCCCGGCTTGTCGCCGTGGGCGTCGCCCTCGCTGCCTTGCTTGAACAGCGCATACAGGCGCAGCAGGGTCATGTTGCTGGGGCGCTCGGTCAGTTGCTTGACGTCGAGCTGGGCTTGGGCGAAGCGTGCCTGCAGATCGCTCATGGGATTCTCCTGGGTGGGTTTGAAGGGGAAGCGTTGGGGGACAAAGCGCGTGAGCCGCGATGATAGCGCCCGCCACCGTGCGTTGGCGCTGAAAGAAACCGAAGAACACTTCAGTCCGCGGGGATGGGGCGCCCGGTTGCGGGTTGGCCCGGACGCGCGCAAGTTCAGCTTTTGAGGTCGCTCCGGATACAATCTCGCCATGTCCTGGATTCTTGCAGTTGAAACCTCCACCGAGTGGTGTTCGGTCGCGCTCGGGCGCCTTGCCGATGGCGGCGCCCTTGAGTGCCTGGTTCGTCATGAACATACCGGCCCGCGCTCGTCTTCCCGCGTGTTGCCGGCCGCCGGCGAGCTGCTGGCCGAGGCCGGCATCGCCTTGTCCGATTGTGCCGCCATCGCGTTTGGCGCCGGGCCGGGCTCCTTCACGGGCCTGCGCACCGCCTGCGGCGTGGCCCAGGGGCTGGCCTTCGGGGCCGACCTGCCGGTGATTCCCGTCAATTCGCTGATGGCCTGTGCCGAGCGCGTGCGCCTGGGCGGGGAGGGGATGCCCGCCTTGCCGCCCGGCGTGTCGGTGCTGGTTGCCCTGGATGCGCGCATGGACGAAGCCTATGCGGGCGCTTTCCGCTGGGACGCCAGCGCACACGAGTGGCAGGCGGCGACCGAAATGCAGGTGTGCCCGCCCGAGGCCGTCAGCCTGCCGGCCGGGCCGTTCTGGCTGGCAGGCAGCGCCGCTGCCGTGTTTGGCGAGCGCCTCAAGGTCACGGGGATGGCGCAGCAAAGCGTGCCCGAAGCCTTGCCCGCCGCGCCGGCGCTGGTATCGATTGCCCTGCGCGCGCTGGCACGCAATGAAACCGTCGCGGCGGCGGACGCCATGCCGATCTACCTGCGCGACAAGGTTGCCCAGACCATCGCCGAGCGCCAGGCCGCAGCGGCGCAGCGCGCCTCGCTGGCCGCGGCGGGGGAGCAGCCGTGAGCGTGGAGCGCAACCTGCCACCCGCCGACGGCGCGGCCCGTCCCGGCTCTGGCCAGGGAGCCGGCGCCGGCTGCGCGTGGCCCGAGATGCCGGTGATGCCGAGCATACCGGCAGGCTGGACCATTGGCCGCATGAGCGCGCTGGATGTCGAAGCCGTCGCGGAGATCGAAGCCAGGGCCTATAGCCATCCGTGGACGCGCGGCAATTTCGAGAATTCCGTCAAGGCGGGGCATATTGGCCTGACCTTGCGGGATCCCGGCGGCGTGCTGGTTGCCTATACGGTGCTGATGCCGGTGGTCGACGAGATGCACCTGCTCAATATCACCGTGGACCCGGTGCGCCAGCGTGGCGGGCTGGGCCGGCTGCTGCTGGCCGTTGCCCTGGCCACGTCGCACGGGCATCACCTGCATACCATGCTGCTGGAAGTGCGGCCCTCCAACGTCGGGGCGATCGAGCTGTACCGCCAGGCGGGCTTTGCCGAGATCGGGCGGCGCAAGGGCTATTACCCGGCCGCGGGCCATGCGCGGGAGGATGCGCTGGTGCTGCGCCGCGCCTGGGCGCCTGTGGAGGCCATGCCATGAGCCGCCGCGCCAGGTTTCTCGAAGTGCTCGGCATCGCCGATGAATGGGTGCTGCGCCGCGCACCAGCCATGCCGGAGGCCGCCGAGCCACCCGGAGCGGCCGCGGACGCCTCCGCCACCGTCGGTGAAGATGCCCTGGATCACGACGACCAGCCCGCGCAGGAAGCCGAGCAGGTTGTCATCACGCGCGCTGCCGCTGTCGATGCGCCAGCCGAAGCCGGCGCGGACGACGCGGTTGCAGGGGCGGCGCCTTCCGCATGGGGGCCAGACATGGATGCCGGGCCCGTCCCGGCACCGGCACCGGTCCGTCTTCCTCCCCGGCCGCCCGTTGCGATCCCGGCGGAAAGCGGCTTCGATCCCTCGCCGGCAGCCCAACCGGGTGTGGACGCCGATGCGCGTTCCGCCGCCATTGCCGCGCTGGACTGGACCGCGCTCGAACAGCGCGTCTCGGGCTGCATGGACTGCCAGTTGTGCAACGGCCGCACCCAGACCGTGTTCGGCGTGGGCGACCGCCAGGCCGAATGGATGCTGATCGGCGAGGCGCCTGGCGAAAACGAGGACAAGCAGGGCGAGCCCTTCGTCGGCCAGGCCGGCAAGCTGCTCGACAATATGCTGGCGTCCCTGGACCTGGCGCGCGGACGCAATGTGTATATCGCCAACGTACTCAAGTGCCATCCCCCCGGCAACCGCAATCCCGAGCCGGAAGAGGTCGCCCAGTGCGAACCCTACCTGAAGCGCCAGATCGCATTGATCCAGCCCAGGCTGATCCTGGTGCTGGGGCGCTTTGCCGCTCAGTCCCTGCTGCGCACCACTACGCCGATCGGCAAGCTGCGCGGCACCGTCCACAGCTATGAAGGCATCCCGGTGGTGGTGACCTACCATCCCGCCTACCTGTTGCGCACCTTGTCCGACAAGGCGCGTGCCTGGGAGGACTTGTGCCTGGCACGCGAGGTGCACGACCGTGCGGGAGCCAAGGCCTGATTTCGCGCTAAGCCAGAGCGGCGCCATCGAGATGGCGCCGCTCTGGCGCCATGCCGCCTCGCAGCGCCTGCGCGAACTCGCCTGGTGCTCGCTTTCGCCCCCATTGCTCGCGTTCCTGCCCGAAGCTGAGGCGGATCCCATCCTCAACGGCTCGGCGCTTTCGCACGCGGCCCTGGCGCGCTGGCCGGAAGGGGCACTGGCCGCCTGGCAGCGCTGGCTGCCGGCTGCCGATCCCGGTTCGCTGCCGCCCACCATTGCCGAGCTGGCGCTTGGCCAGGAACAGCAACGCGTGCGTGGTCCGTCGCCCGCGCCCAGCCTGCGCCTGGGCCGGCACGCGGAACGCCTGCTGCAATTCACGCTGGAACACACCGAGGGACTGGAACTGCTCGCGGCGAACCTGCCGGTGCGCCGCGCCGGCACCCATGGCGTACAAACGCTTGGAGAGCTGGATTTTGTCTGGCGAGACGTGGCCAGCGGCGCCACCGTGCACTGGGAGATGGCGGCCAAGTTCTACCTGCTGGTCGAGCCCCTCGCGGATGCCGGGCCGCGCGGTGGCGGGGGCGGCAACGCCGTGCTGGACCGGCATTGCTTCGTCGGCCCCAACCTGGTGGACCGGCTGGGCGACAAGCTCGAACATATCGTGCGCCGCCAGCTGCCGCTGTCGCATACGCCGGAGGCCCGTGCGCTGCTGGGCCGGCCGGTCGATCGCAGCGAGGTCTACCTGCTCGGGTGGCTGTTCTACCGGGACGGCGTGGTGCCGGCTGCCATCGGCGATCTGGGAATCGCGCCCGACCACTTGCATGGCTGGTGGTCTACCTTGCAGGACTGGTCGGACTGGGCGCACAAGCGGGAAGGATCGCGCTGGTACCGGCTGCCGCGCTCGGCATGGATGGCGCCGGCCAGGGTGGCGCAAGCGCATACGGAGACGCCGGAGGCGGTGCAGGAGGCCCTGGCGCAGCGCTTTGCCGAAACGCACCACGAGAAGAACTGGCGGCGCGAGGCCCCGGTGATGCTATGCGAAGTGGAACCGGCGGGGCAGCCCGGCGTGTGGCGGGAACGTACGCGCGGCTTCGTGGTGCCGCCGGGGTGGGAAGAGCGTGCGCGCCAGCGCATCGCCAGGCCGGTGGGGTGAAGGGCCGTGCCCGGCCCTCTGCCTGGCTAGTGGTGCTTGTCTTCGCCGATCATGGCCAGCGAATTGAAGGTCCGCACGTTGTAGCGGTGCTGGCGCATCACCAGCAGCATGGTCACGCAGACAAAAATGCCGAACGCGACGATGACGATGCCGATGGGCACATTGAGCTTGATCAGCAATGCGTACAGGCACAGCATCAGCAGCACGGAAACGTTCTCGTTGAAGTTCTGCACGGCAATCGAGTGCCCGGCCGATAGCAGCACGTGCCCGCGGTGCTGCAGCAGGGCGTTCATCGGCACCACGAAGTAGCCGGACATGCCGCCTACCAGCATCAGGAACACGTAGGCGATGGCCATGTACAACGGCATATGCATGCCGAAGAACTGGAACGTAATGTCGGGCATGCTGTTCTTGGTGTAGAAGGCCATCAGCATCACCACCACGCCCATCGCCACGCCGAAGGGCAGCACCGACAGCGACTTGCGCAGGGGAATGCGCATGGCCGCCATGATCGCGCCGACCGCGACGCCCACTGCCACCACGGCCTGCAGCAGCGCGCCTTGCGAGAGGTTCAGGCTGAGCGACTTCTCCGCCCATTTCAGCACGATGAACTGCAGCGTGGCGCCGGCGCCCCAGAACAGCGTGGTCACGGCCAGTGAGATCTGGCCCAGTTTGTCGCGCCATAGCGCGGTAAAACAGTCGGCGAATTCGGCAATCAGCTTGATCGGGTTCTTTTCCTGCTGCGGGTAACGCGCGCCGGTCTCGGGAATGAACAGGTTGAAGATGGCTGCGATCACGTAGAACAGCATGATTACCACCATCGCAGCCTCGGCCGGCGTATTGATGCCGGTATTGACGCCGGGTACGTCGATGCCCAGCAGAAGTTGCGAGATATGCACCGAGATCAGCGCGCCACCCACCACGGTGCCGAGGATGATCGAGCCCACGGTCAGGCCTTCGATCCAGCCATTGGCGGCCACCAGCTTTTCCGGGGGGAGCAGTTCGGTGAGGATGCCGTACTTGGCGGGCGAGTAGGCCGCCGCGCCGAACCCGACGATGCCATAGGCCAGCAGCGGGTGCAGTCCGAACATCATGATGGCGCAACCGCCGATCTTGATGGTGTTCGTGATGAACATCACCTTGCCCTTGGGCATCGAGTCGGCAAAGGCGCCCACGAAGGCGGCCAGCACGACGTAGGAGAGCACGAAGAACAACTTGAGCAGCGGGGTCATCCACGGCGGGGAATGCAGTTCGGTGAGAAGGGCGATGGCGGCGATGAGCAGCGCATTGTCGGCCAGCGATGAGAAGAACTGCGCCGCCATGATGGTATAAAAACCCTTCTTCATACTTTGGACTCTATCTCCATCGCTATTACCGTACGTGACTGGCACCAGCGCGCCGCTCGGCGCTGTTGTTGCCTGTAGGGAACCTGGGCCCGCGTCGTTGTCAAAGTGATGCTCGTGCCAACCTCGGGAGTGCCGCGCAGTTTGCCTGACCGTGTTTGACATATTGCATCACTTTTAAAACATGGCCGGAACGTCCGGCTTTATAACACGAAAATAAGGCGATTCCGAGCATCCACGGGCCGCCGGTTGGACAACGCAAGCGCGCCGCGATTCCCTAAATGTTTGCTCCAATGTGTTCAAATAACGTCTGTGCAACGTGCCGCGCGTACCGGGTCTTCCCGGATATGGTGCAACCATCGGGCGGGCGCGTTCCAGCCAGACAGCCAGGACCCCAGCCGCGCCGCCGCGCCGCAAGCCTCTAGAAGCGATCTCATGCCAAGACCCATTCACGCCGTCATCCACCAACCGGCCCTGGCCAACAACCTGGACGTTGTGCGCCGTTGCGCACCCCAGTCGCGGGTCTGGGCCGTGATCAAGGCCAACGCCTATGGCCACGGCATCCGCCGTGCTTTCGCCGGCCTGCGCGCCGCCGACGGTTTCGGCCTGCTCGACCTGAACGAAGCCGTGCTGTTGCGCGAACTGGGCTGGCAGGGCCCGATCCTGCTGCTGGAGGGTTTCTTCCAGCCGCAGGATGTGGCCCTGCTGGAGCAGTACCGCCTTACCACCGTGGTGCACTGCGACGAACAACTCCGCATGCTGGAAGTGGCGCGGCCCAAGGGCCCGCTGGCGATCCAGCTCAAGCTCAATACGGGCATGAACCGCCTGGGCTTTCGCCCGGAGCAATACCGGACAGCCTGGGAGCGTGCGCGGACCCTCTCATGCGTGGGCAGTATCGTGCATATGACCCATTTCTCGGACGCCGACAGCGCGCGCGGCATCGCGCACCAGATGGAAGTGTTCGACGCCACCACCGCGAACCTGCCGGGCGAGGCCAGCTTGTCCAACTCCGCCGCCACGCTGTGGCATCCGCAGGCCCACCGCGCCTGGGTCCGGCCAGGGGTGGTGCTGTACGGCGCATCGCCCACGGGCCAGGCGGCCGATGTGTCCAGCTTCGGCCTGCAACCGGCCATGTCGCTGCACAGCGAGCTGATCTCGATACAGGACCTCCAGCCGGGCGATACCGTTGGCTACGGTTCGCTGTTCAAGGCCGAGCGGCCGATGCGCATCGGCGTGGTGGCCTGCGGCTATGCCGACGGCTATCCGCGGCATGCGGCGGGCTGGGGCGACAACCCGGCGCCGGTGCTGGTCGACGGCGTGCGTACTCGGCTGGTGGGCCGGGTCTCCATGGACATGATCTGCGTCGACCTGACTCCTTGCCCCAAGGCCAAGGTGGGCAGTCCCGTGACCCTGTGGGGCCAGGGCTTGCCGATCGACGACGTCGCCGCCGCCAGCGGTACCGTGGGCTATGAGCTGATGTGCGCACTGTCGCCCCGCGTGCCGGTGACTGTGGCGACGCTGACCGCGCCGGAGCAGCCGGCACTGGCCTGAGCGGCCGCGCGGAGCGCCTGCCACATCCAGCCCGGCCGGTCCGTTCGCGGGCAGGCCGGGGCGGCTCCGGGCCGTGCATGTGCATCGCATTGAAGGCGCGGCTCGCCCACGCGGGATGTGTTGCCCGCCTGCCTGTACCCGCCGTATCTCATATCCCCCCCATTCCCGAGGACTCCAGTTGGCCAAGCCCAAGAACGTCTACACCTGCACCGAATGCGGTGGTACCTCGCCGCGCTGGCAAGGCCAGTGCCCGCAGTGCCAGCAATGGAACACCCTGGTGGAGACCGTGGCGGAAACCGGCTCGGCCAAGCGCTTCCAGCCGCTGGCGGCTTCCGCGATGGTGCAGCGCCTGTCGGAAATCGACGCCGCCGACGTGCCGCGTTTCTCCAGCGGCATCGATGAGTTCGACCGCGTGCTGGGCGGCGGCCTGGTCTCCGGTGGCGTGGTGCTGATCGGCGGCGATCCCGGCATCGGCAAGTCCACCCTGCTGTTGCAGGCGCTGGCCAACCTGGCCGCGCAGCGGCGCGTGCTGTACGTCAGCGGCGAGGAATCCGGCGCGCAGATTGCATTGCGCGCGCAGCGCCTCGGCGTCGACAGTCCGCACCTGGCGCTGCTGGCGGAGATCCAGCTGGAAAAAATCCAGGCCACGCTGGAGGCGGAGAAGCCCGAGGTGGCGGTGATCGATTCGATCCAGACCTTGTTCTCGGAGGCGCTGACCTCGGCGCCGGGCTCGGTGGCCCAGGTGCGCGAGTGCGCGGCCCAGCTCACCCGCATCGCCAAGAGCACGGGCACCACCATCATCCTGGTCGGGCACGTGACCAAGGACGGCAGCCTGGCCGGGCCGCGCGTGCTGGAGCATATAGTCGATACCGTGTTGTATTTCGAGGGCGACACGCATTCCTCGCACCGCCTGATCCGCGCTTTCAAGAACCGCTTCGGCGCGGTCAACGAGCTGGGCGTGTTCGCCATGACCGAGCGTGGCCTGCGCGGCGTCAGCAATCCCTCCGCGCTGTTCCTGTCGCAGCACGAGCAGGTGGTGCCCGGTTCCTGCGTGCTGGTGACGCAGGAGGGCACGCGGCCGCTGTTGGTGGAGGTACAGGCGCTGGTGGATACCGCGCACGTGCCGAACCCGCGGCGCCTGGCCGTGGGGCTGGAGCAGAACCGGCTGGCCATGCTGCTGGCGGTGCTGCATCGCCATGCCGGCATTGCATGCTTCGACCAGGACGTGTTTCTCAACGCCGTGGGCGGGGTCAAGATCTCCGAGCCGGCGGCCGACCTGGCGGTGCTACTGGCTATCCATTCCTCCATGCGCAACAAGCCGCTGCCGCGCGGGCTGGTGGTCTTCGGCGAAGTCGGCCTGGCCGGCGAGATCCGGCCCAGCCCGCGCGGGCAGGAACGCTTGCGCGAAGCGGCCAAGCTTGGCTTCTCGATCGCGGTGATTCCCAAGGCCAATGCGCCCAAGCAGAAGATCGACGGGCTGGAGGTGATGGCGGTGGAGCGGCTGGAACAGGCAATCGACCGGGTCCGGCACCTGGAGTGACGGCGCCAGCCTTTTCCTGACCCTCTCCGGTGGCAATTTTGGGTATATTCCGCAGCACTTTCTCAATCGGAGTTCATCCATGCGGTTTTTCAACGTCCATCGCCGCCACGGCATGCTCGCCGCGATCGGCTGCGGCGCTGCGTTGCTGCACGGGGCCGCGGCCGCGGCCGATGGCGCCAGGCCGTTCTTTGACGCAGCGCTGTGCAAGCCGCCCTACACGACGAAGACCGCCACCGCGCTCTACGAGGCCGCCGAGAAGCTCGCCAAGCCGGATCTGTCGAGGCTGGGCGCGGCCATTTACAAGCTGCCGCAGCCCATCGTGCAGGACGGTTTCGCTAGCGATGAAGTGGTATTCGCCGGTACGTCGGTGGGTGTGCTGGTGCAGGGCCGGCAGGCCGAAGCGCTGGCCGCGCGCTACCAGCTCAAGCAGGAGACTTCGACCTTGCTGGGCACCGCCACCAAGGGCTTTGCCCGCGCTCTGCCGGCCGCTCAGCAGCCTCTGCCCGGTCTCGGCACCGTTTCCATCGTGGCGCGCGAAAGCGCTGCGCTGCCGGGCAAGACGCTGCTGATTTGCGAGCTCGTCAGCCATCAGGATGCGCAGGCGCTGAAAGCCTACGAGCGCAGCCAGGCCGGGCAGGGCGCGGCCGCGCGCTAGCCCGGGAGGTATCGTCAACATGCCCGATCGACAGACTTCCCTGGCAGGCGCGGCCGGTAATGAGCCGGTCGTCCTGGAAACTGCCCGCCTGCGCTTGCGCCAGTGGCGCGAGGCGGATTTCGCGCCCTTTGCCGCGCTCAATGCCGATCCGGTGGTGATGGCGTGCTTTCCGACGCCGCTGGACCGCGCCGCCAGCGACGCCATGGCGTTGCGTTGCCAGTCGCTGATCGCTGCGCGCGGCTGGGGCTTCTGGGCGGTCGAGCGCAAGGAGGATGGCGCCTTTATCGGCTTCGTCGGCTTGCATGAACCTGCCGCGACGCTGCCGTTTTCCCCCTGCGTGGAAATCGGCTGGCGCCTGGCGCGGACGCATTGGGGGCAGGGCTTTGCCTCGGAGGCGGCGCGGGCTGCGCTGCAATTTGGCTTCGGGCGGCTGGCGCTGGCGGAGATCGTCTCGTTCACCGCGCTGGTCAATGTGCGTTCCCGCGCCGTGATGGAGCGGCTGGGCATGGTGGCGGACGGCACCTTTGAGCACCCTGCGGTCGCGCAAGACAGCCCGCTGCTGTTGCACTGGCTGTACCGCATGTCAGCGCAGCGCTGGCAAGCGCTGTCCGGCAACGTCCGCGCACCCTGAGGGCGGCGCGCTCGCGGGAGGCTGGCCGCTCTTACTGTGGCGGTTTCCACCCGCCTTACGCGAGCCATGCGCCAGCCTGTTGTGCGGGCGCCTGCGCGTGGCCCTGCGCGCCGCGCGGTGCCATCGCGGCCTGCGTCAATCCGCCGCAAGTGGCGTCGGGCCCGTCGCGCGGGATTGTGGGGGCATCTTTCGCAAAATCGGTAATAATGTGCCTCGTATTGCGCGGACGGCAACGCCGTCCGGCGCACCGATGGAGGGCCTCGCGGTGCCTGTCTAGCGCTTCGACGGGTGCCGCCCGGCCATTTTTTTGCTAGTGAGCCATGCAAGCCAATTCCCGTAGTTTCTTTCTGCTGATCGCCGCGATTTCCTTCGGGCTGGTCGGCTATGCCCTCTACCTGCAGCATGTCGAGGGGTATCAGCCGTGCCCGCTGTGCGTGATGCAGCGTTTTGCCTTCGTGGCAATCGGCGTGTTCTCGCTGCTGGCCGCCATCGCGCAGAACACGCGCAGCCTGTGGCAAGGGCTGGGCATGCTGTCCGGTGTGGCTGGCATCGCGGTGGCGGGCTATCACGTGTCGCTGTTGCTGAATCCCAAGGCCAGCTGCGGCATCGATCCGCTGGAGAACTGGGTCAACCAGTTGCCCACGGCCAAGGTCCTGCCGCAGGTGTTCTTCTCGGATGGCATGTGCACCACGCCGCTGCCCCCGATCTTCGGCCTGTCGATCCCGGCGTGGTCGCTGATTTGGCTGTTTATCCTGACCGCCACGCTGGCGGTGGGCATGATCCGGCGCGAGAAGAACTTCCGCTGATCTGCCTGGCGCGGCCGGCTGCTGCCGGCGCGCGCTTCCCGGGGGCTGGCGCCCCCGGCATTCCTCGCACGCTTACACGATCTGTTCGATCTGCTCCTGCAGTTCGAGCCAGCGCTCCTCCAGCGTGTCCAGCTCGCCGCCGACCTCGCCCTGGCGCTTGAGCATCTCCATCAGCCTGGCCTTGTTGGCTTCCGCATAACTGGTCTCGTCGGCCATGAAGGCGTCGATCTCGGTCTTGGCCTGTTGCAGCACGGCCATGCGCTTCTCCACCTTTTCCAGCTCCTTGGTCAGCGGCTTGCGCAACTGCGTCAGGCGCTGGCGTTCGTCCGCTTCGGCGCGGCGCTGGTCGCGGCGGTTGGCGTTCGATGTGGCCGAGGCATCGCCGTCCGCCGGCGCGTGCGAGGCGCTGGCCGCGTTGCGCTTGGCGGCGGCTTGCTGCAGCAGCCAGTCGCGATAGTCGTCCAGGTCGCCGTCGAAGGGTTTGATGGTGCCGTCCGCTACCAGGATGAACTGGTCGGTGGTGGCGCGCAGCAGGTGCCGGTCGTGCGAGACCACGATCAGCGTGCCCTCGAACTGCGCCAGCGCCATGGTGAGTGCCTCGCGGGTGTCGAGGTCCAGGTGGTTGGTCGGTTCGTCGAGCAGCAGCAGGTTGGGCTTCTGCCAGACGATCAGCGACAGCGCCAGCCGTGCCTTCTCGCCGCCGGAGAACGGCTCGATCGATGCGGTGGCCATGTCGCCGCGGAAATTGAAGCTGCCGAGGAAGTCGCGCAGCTCTTGCTCGCGCGTGTCCGGCGCGAGCCGCGCCAGGTGCTGCAGCGGCGAGTCCTGGTCGCGCAGCGTTTCCAGCTGGTGCTGGGCGAAATAGCCGATCTGCAGCCCCTTGCCCAGGCGCAGCGTGCCGGCCAGCGCTTCCTGCGAACCGGCCAGCGTCTTCACCAGCGTCGACTTGCCCTGGCCGTTGGCGCCCAGCAGGCCGATGCGCTGGCCGGTCTGGATCGATAGCGTGAGGTTATGCAGGATGGTCACGGGCGGCGCATCCGGCGCAGGGGCGGGATAGCCGCAGTCCACGCCTTCCAGCACCATCATCGGGTTGGGCGCCGAATCCGGCTCGCGGAACTCGAAGGCAAAGCCCGCGGCGATATGCACCGGCGCCAGCCGCTCCATCTTCTCCAGTGCCTTGACCCGGCTCTGTGCCTGGCGCGCCTTGCTGGCCTTGGCCTTGAAGCGGGTGATGAACGACTCGAGGTGGGCGATTTCTTTCTGCTGGCGCGAGTAGGCGGACTGTTGCAAGGCCATCTGCTGCAGGCGCAGCGTCTCGAACTGGCTGTAGTTGCCGCCGTAGCGGCGCAGCTGCTGGTTCTCGATGTGCACCGTGACGTTGCAGATCGCATCGAGGAACTCGCGATCGTGGGAAATCATCACCAGCGTGCCGGGATAGCGCGCCAGCCAGTCTTCCAGCCAGACGATGGCATCCAGATCCAGGTGATTGGTGGGTTCGTCGAGCAGCAGCAGGTCGGACGGGCACATCAGCGCCTGCGCCAGGTTCAGCCGCATGCGCCATCCGCCCGAAAAGGAGGCCACCGGCTGCGACACCTGCGGCAGCGTGAAGCCCAGGCCCAGCAGCAGCGCTTCGGCCCGCGCCGGCGCGGTGTAGCCGTCGGCGTCGGCAAACGCTGCGTGGGCGTCGCCCTCCGCGGTGCCGTCGCCGCTGGCCTGGGCCGCGGCGATGCGCGCTTCGATATCGCGCAGCTGGGTGTCGCCGTCGATGACATATTCCACCGCGCTGCGCATCACGGCCGGGGTTTCCTGCGCCACATGGGCGGTGCGCCACTGCGGCGGGATCGCCACGTCGCCGCCGTCAGCCTGCAACTCGCCGCGCAGCATGGCGAACAAGGTCGACTTGCCGCTGCCGTTGGCGCCGACAAGGCCGACGCGCTCGCCGGGGTTCAGCGTCACGCTGGTGTGGTCGAACAGCACCTTGGTGCCGCGCTGGAGGACTAGCTGGTCGATTCGGATCACGGGAGGGAGAGGCTGGAGAAGGGCGGGTCTGGGCGTTCGGTCAATCCGGCCCCGGCATGGCACGGGGCAACCCGGCATTGTAGCCGCTTCATATGCCGATACCTCCGGAACGCGCAACGCGCTGCGAGCCAGCCCTTCATTAATGTGAATTATGCGCCGCACGGAGCCAGGTCAGCCGGTAGCGGTCATAGGTGAAAACCCTTGAGCTGGTAAAACTCTATTTTCATGGCATGCGCTTTGCGTGTAAATTTATTTACATCGATGCGCACCGGATGAAGGCCTCGTTTCCGGCGCGCGCATCTCCAACCAACCAAAAGCACGCACCATGTCCAGCGGTACCCAAGGCTCTCCCGGCAAGGCTGCCCCTAATGGCGGCAATGGCGGCAATGGCAGCGCTTCAATCACGGAACGAATTGCCCGCGCCCTGCCCACGCTGACGCCGGCGCACCAGCGCATGGCGGAGTACGTGCTGGGCAACCCGTTCCGTGCCGCCACCATGCGTATCGACGAATTCGCCGATGCCGTGGAGGTGTCCGTGGCCACCGCCAATCGCTTCGCGCGTGCGCTGGGATTCGAGGGCTTTCCGCAATTTCGCGCCGAACTGGTGCGCGGTTTCGAAGCCACTCTTGCACCCGTTGAGAAACTACGCACCGAACTGGCGCGTCCGGCCACGGTGGCCGAAGTGTTCGCCGCCTCGCTGGAAGAGGACGTGCGCAACCTGGAAGCCTCGCGCCGCGCGCTCGACGCCGAGACCTGCGAACGCGCGGTGGAGGCCATCCTGGCTGCCGAGCGCATCTTCGTGGTGGGCTTCGGCGCCAGCGGCTTTCTCGCCGGGTTGTTGCAACATGGGCTGGACATGTCCTGCCGCACGGTGATTTCGGTATCCGGCGCCGGGGGCGCCTCCACCGCCGCGCGCCAGTTGTTCAAGCTGCAGCGCAGCGACCTGCTGATCGTGATCGGTTTCCCGCGCTACGTGTATGACACCGTGACCATCGCCCGGCGCGCCCGCTCGCGTGGCGCGCGCATCCTGGCGCTGACCGACGGACCCACCTCGCCGCTGGCGTCGCTCGCCGATATCGCGCTGTACGCGCATACCGGCCGCCAGCTTTCCGCCAACTCGGACGCCGCGGTGCTCGCCTACATCGAAGCGCTGTGCGGCGCCGTGGCCTACCGCGCCGCGCATGCCGTCAAGGCGGCCGCCGAGATGACCGAGTTCCTGCTGCCGTGGCTGCACGGCGCCCCGCCCGGACAAGGGCGCGACGCGCGCGAGCCGCGCCAGGACGAGGCTGCCGAAGGCCGCGCCAGGCGTGCCCCGGCACGCCGCAAGAACACTACCCCGAACGCATCGTGAATCCAATGAACACCCCAGTCATCGCCATCCACGGCGGCGCCGGCACCATCACCCGTGCCGCCATGAACCCCGCCAAGGAGGCCGAATACACCGCCGCGCTCAGCGCCGTGCTTGAAGCCGGCCAGCGTGTGCTGGCCGATGGCGGCAGCGCGCTCGACGCCGTGACCGAGGCCGTGCGCCTGCTTGAGGATTGCCCGCTGTTCAATGCTGGCAAGGGCGCCGTGCTGACCCACGCCGGTACCTATGAGCTGGACGCCGCCATCATGGACGGCGCCACGCTGGGCGCTGGCGCCGTGGCCTGTGTCAAGCGGCTGCGCAATCCGGTGCTGGCCGCGCGCGCGGTCATGGAAAAGAGCGAGCACGTACTGTTCGCCGGCGAGGGCGCAGAGTCATTTGCGCAAGCGCAGGGCCTGGAGCTTGTCGCGCCCGGCTACTACTTCACGCAGGCGCGCACCGATCAGTGGGAACGCGCCCGCGCCGCCAGCGGCATGACCCTGCTGGACCACGATGCCGCCTCGCTGGCCGCCGAGCCGATCGACCCGGACAACAAGTTCGGCACGGTAGGGGCCGTTGCGTTCGACGCGCAAGGGCGCCTCGCCGCGGCGACCTCCACCGGCGGCGTTACCAACAAGCAGGTGGGCCGGGTGGGCGATACGCCCATCGTCGGCGCCGGCTGCTTTGCCGACGACGTGGCCGCGGTTTCCACCACCGGTACCGGCGAAATGTTCATCCGCACGGTGGCCGCCTACGACGTGGCGGCGCAGATGCGCTATGCAGGCCTGCCGCTGGAGGAAGCCGCGCGCCGGGTGGTGATGGATAAGCTGCCCGCCATCAACGGACGCGGCGGCCTGATCGCGGTGGACCGCGAAGGCAACGTCACGCTGCCCTTCAACACCGAAGGCATGTACCGCGGTTTCGCCCGGGTGGGCGAAGCGGCCAATGTGTGGATCTACGGGTGAGCGTGCCAGGGCACGGCATCCGCACCGCACCAGGCAAAGCACCAAGCAAAGCATCGAGCAAAGCATCAACCTAGGCACTAAGGGGGCCCAGTGGCTGCATCCTCTTCCAAGTCGACCATCGTCCTGCCACCGCAACGGGTGGTTTCCGTCAACGATCTCAGCGTGCGTTTCTCCACCTCGGAGCGCACGGTGGACGCGGTGCGCAACCTGTCCTTCCACGTCGATCGCGGCGAAACGCTGGCCGTGGTGGGCGAATCGGGCTCGGGCAAGTCGGTGACCTCCCTTGCGCTGATGCGCCTGGTGGAACACGGCGGCGGCAAGATCGCCAGCGGCAGCATGGCGCTGCGCCGCCGCAACGGCGCGGTGCTCGATCTCGCCACGGCCGACGGCGCCACCATGCGCGGCGTGCGCGGCAGCGACGTGGCGATGATCTTCCAGGAGCCGATGACCTCGCTCAACCCGGTGTTCCCGGTCGGCGAGCAGATTGCCGAATCGATCCGCCTGCACCAGGGCAAGAACCGCGCCGAGGCGCGCGCCGAAGCGCTGCGCATGCTGGAGATCGTGCGCATTCCCGAAGCGCGCCGCGTGCTGGACCGCTTCCCTCACCAGCTCTCCGGCGGCATGCGCCAGCGCGTGATGATCGCCATGGCCCTGTCGTGCAAGCCGGCGCTGCTGATTGCCGACGAGCCCACCACGGCGCTCGACGTAACCATCCAGGCCGAGATCCTGCAGCTGATCCGCAACCTGCAGGCCGAGATGGACATGGCCGTGGTCTTCATCACCCACGACATGGGCGTGGTGGCCGAGGTGGCCGACCGCGTGCTGGTGATGTTCCGCGGCGAGAAGGTGGAGGAGGGCACGTCCGAACAGGTGTTCGGCAAGCCGGCTCATCCGTACACCCGCGCGCTGCTGTCCGCCGTGCCCAAGCTGGGCGCCATGCGCGGCACCGACTGGCCGGCCAAGTTCCCGCTGGTGCAGCTGGAAGAGGGCGAGCCGGTGGCGCCGGTGCCGCAGGACACGGTGCCGGCGCACGCCTCGCCTATCCTGCGCGTGCGCGACCTGGTGACCCGCTTCGACGTGCCGGGCGGCCTGCTGGGCCGCGTGGCGCGCCGCGTCCATGCGGTGGAGCGCGTGAGCTTCGACCTCTACCCCGGCGAGACGCTGGCGCTGGTGGGTGAGTCCGGTTGTGGCAAGTCCACCACGGGGCGCTCGCTGCTGCGCCTGGTCGACAGCCAGAGCGGCACCATCGAGTTCAACGGGCAGGACATCAGCCAGATGCGCGGCGGCGCACTGCAGACCCTGCGCCGCAATATCCAGTTCATCTTCCAGGACCCGTTCGCCTCGCTCGATCCGCGCGTGCCGGTGGGCTACTCCATCATGGAGCCGCTGCTGGTGCACAAGGTCGCCAGCGGCAAGGAGGCCGAGCAACGGGTGGCGTGGCTGCTGGAGAAGGTCGGGCTGCCTGCGGCGCACGCCTCGCGCTATCCGCATGAGTTCTCGGGCGGCCAGCGCCAGCGCATCTGCATCGCCCGCGCCCTGGCGCTCAACCCGAAGGTGGTGGTGGCCGACGAATCGGTCTCCGCGCTCGATGTCTCCATCCAGGCGCAGATCGTCAACCTGATGCTCGACCTGCAGCGCGAACTGGGCATCGCGTTCCTGTTTATCTCGCACGACATGGCGGTGGTGGAGCGTGTGAGCCACCGCGTCGCGGTGATGTACCTGGGCCAGATCGTCGAGATCGGCCCGCGCCGCGCGATCTTCGAGAACCCGCAGCACCCGTACACCAGGAAGCTGATGTCGGCCGTGCCGATCGCCGATCCGGCGCGCCGCCACCTCAAGCGCGAGCCGCTCTCGGACGAGATGCCCAGCCCGATCCGCGCGCTCGGCGACGAGCCGCTGGTGCAGCCGCTGGTGGCGGTTGGCGGCAACGCCGCTTCCCATCATTTTGTAGCCCGGCACGCCATTGGCGGCGCTTATTGAACCTAAGCATGAACCGAAGAATTTCCCAAGGAGAATCGATGATGTCCCGTTTGGTCCCTTCGAAGCTGATCGCCGGTGGCCTGGCCCTGGCCGCGCTCGGCGCAGGTCCCGCCTTTGCCGCCAAGGATGCCGTGATGGCGGTGTATTCCACCTTCACCACGCTGGATCCGTACGACGCCAACGACACGCTGTCGCAAGCCGCCGCCAAGTCCTTCTATCAAGGCCTGTTCGGCTTCGACAAGGACATGAAGCTGATCAACGTGCTGGCCGAGAGCTATGAAGCCAGCAAGGACGGCCTGACGTACACCATCAAGCTGAAGAAGAACGTGAAGTTCCACGACGGCACCACCTTCGATGCCGCCGCCGTCAAGGCCAACTTCGACCGCGTCACCAATCCGGCCAACAAGCTCAAGCGCTACACGCTGTTCAACCGCGTGGCCAAGACCGACGTGGTCGACGCCAACACCGTCAAGGTCACGCTGAAGGAGCCGTTCTCGCCGTTCATCAACGTGCTGGCCCACCCGTCCGCCGTGATGATCTCGCCTGCCGCGCTGCAGAAATACGGCAAGGACATCGCCTTCCACCCGGTCGGCACCGGCCCGTTCGAGTTCGTCGAGTGGAAGCAGCCCGATTACCTGAAGGGCAAGAAGTTCGCCGGTTTCTGGAAGACCGGCTATCCCAAGATCGACACCATCACCTGGAAGCCGGTGGTGGACAACAACACCCGCGCCGCCATCATGCAGACCGGCGAAGCGGACTTTGCCTTCAGCATTCCGTTCGAGCAGGCGGCCGTGCTCAAGGGCAGCGCCAAGGTGGACCTGATCGCCTCGCCGTCGATCATCCAGCGCTACCTGACCATGAACACCATGGTCAAGCCCTTCAACGACCCGAAGGTGCGCCAGGCGATCAATTACGCTATCAACAAGGAAGCGCTGGCCAAGGTCGCGTTTGCCGGCTACGCCACGCCGTCCGATGGCGTGGTGCCCGCGGGCGTGGACTATGCCGAGAAGCTGGGCCCGTGGCCGTATGACCCGGCCAAGGCGCGCGCGCTGCTCAAGGAAGCCGGCTACCCGAACGGCTTCGAGACCACGCTGTGGTCCGCCTACAACCACACCACTGCGCAGAAGGTGATCCAGTTCGTGCAGCAGCAGCTGCAGCAGGTTGGCATCAAGGCGCAGGTGCAGGCGCTCGAAGCCGGCCAGCGCGTGGAAAAGGTGGAGAGCGTGCAGAAGCCGGAAGACGCCGGCGTGCGCATGTACTACGTGGGCTGGTCGTCGTCGACCGGCGAGTCGGACTGGGCGCTGCGCCCGCTGCTGGCTTCCGAGTCGATGCCGCCCAAGCTGCTGAACACCGCCTATTACAAGAACGACCAGGTTGACGCCGACATCGCCGGCGCGCTGCGTACCACCGACCGCGGCGAGAAGGCCCGCCTGTACAAGGATGCGCAGGAACACATCTGGAAGGATGCGCCCTGGGCCTTCCTGGTGACCGAGAAGGTGCTGTTCGCGCGCGCCAAGCGCCTGACCGGCGCCTACGTGATGCCCGACGGTTCGTTCAGCTTCGACGAGATCGATATCAAGCAGTAAGAGTAAGCGTATCGGCACGACGCGTGGCGCGTCCCACAAGCAGGCGCCACGCTCCCAGCCATCGCTTAGCGGTACAGCGCAGTAAGCCGTGCACGGCCGCCTGCCCACAGATGCGGGGGCAGGGCGGGCGGCCCGCGGTCTCTAATCATCCGGTGCTTCATGCTGAACTACTTTCTTAAACGATTCCTGGGCGTGATCCCCACATTGCTGATCGTGGCAGTGCTGGTGTTCCTGTTCGTCCACCTGTTGCCGGGCGATCCCGCCCGGCTCGCGGCCGGCCCCGAGGCTGACCAGACCACGGTGGAACTGGTGCGCCGCGATCTCGGCCTGGACAAGCCGCTGCCCGTGCAGTTCGTGAACTTCTTCTCGAACGCGCTGCGGTGGGAGTTCGGCAATTCGCTGCGCACCAAGCGCCCGGTCAGCGAGGAAATCGGCGACCGCTTCATGCCGACGCTGTACCTGACGCTGGCCTCGATGGTGTGGGCAGTGATCTTCGGCATGGTGATCGGCATCAGTTCTGCGGTCTGGCGCAATCGCTGGCCCGACCGTTTCGGCATGACGCTGGCGGTGTCGGGCATTTCCTTTCCCGCCTTCGCGCTCGGCATGCTGCTGATGGAAGTGTTCTCGGTGCAGCTGGGCTGGCTGCCGTCGATCGGCGCCGATACCTGGAAGCACTACATCTTGCCGTCCATCACGCTGGGCGCCGCGGTGGCCGCGGTGATGGCCCGCTTCACCCGCGCCTCCTTCGTTGAAGTGCTGAACGAGGATTTCGTGCGCACCGCGCGCGCCAAGGGCGTGGGCGAGTTCCTGGTGGTGGCCAAGCACTGCCTGCGCAACGCCATGATTCCCGTGGTGACCATGATGGGCTTGCAGTTCGGCTTCCTGCTGGGCGGCTCGATCGTGGTGGAGAAGGTGTTCAACTGGCCTGGCCTCGGACGCCTGCTGGTGGACGCGGTCGAGATGCGCGACTACCCGGTCATCCAGGCCGAGGTGCTGCTGTTCTCGCTCGAGTTCATCCTGATCAACCTGGTGGTCGACGTGCTGTACACCGTCATCAACCCCGCCATTCGTTACAAGTAAGTGAGGCCGGCATGACCCAGCTTTCGACGCCCGCCAACGGCGACACCGCCGTCCCGGCCGCAGCCGCCACGCAAGAAGCCGTGCGTACGCCCTGGACCGAGTTCTGGCGCAAATTCCGCAAGCAGCACCTGGCGCTCGGCGCCGGCGTGTTCGTGCTGCTGCTGGTGGCGGTGGCGGTCCTCGCGCCGCACCTGGTGCCTTACGACCCGGAGAATTTCTTCGACTATGACGCGCTCAATGCCGGCCCCTCCGCCGCGCACTGGTTCGGCGTCGATTCGCTCGGGCGCGATATTTTCAGCCGCATCCTGGCCGGCGCCCGCATCTCGCTGGCGGCAGGCTTCTTCTCGGTCATCATCGGCGCCATCGTCGGTACCGTGCTGGGTTTGCTGGCCGGTTACTACGAGGGTTGGTGGGACCGCATCGTGATGCGTATCTCCGACGTCCTGTTCGCTTTCCCCGGCATCCTGCTGGCGATCGGCATCGTGGCCATCCTCGGCAACGGCATGACCAATGTGATCTTCGCGGTGGCGGTGTTCAGCATCCCGGCCTTTGCCCGCCTGGTGCGCGGCAATACGCTGATGCTCAAGCGCCTGACCTATGTGGAAGCCGCGCGCAGCATCGGCGCATCCGACTTCACCATTCTGATGCGGCATATCCTGCCGGGCACCATCTCGTCCATCGTGGTGTATTTCTCGATGCGTATCGGTACCTCGATCATCACCGCAGCCAGCCTGTCTTTCCTCGGTCTGGGCGCGCAGCCGCCCACGCCGGAGTGGGGCGCGATGCTCAACGAAGCCCGCGCCGACATGGTCACCGCGCCGCACGTGGCGATCTTCCCCAGCCTTGCCATTTTCCTGACCGTGCTGGCGTTCAACCTGCTGGGCGACGGCCTGCGCGACGCGCTGGACCCGAAGATCGACCGGCGCTAAGGAACGCACGCAGATGTTCGGATGCATGCCGCATATCGGCGCGTTGCCAGCCGGCGCGCGCAACAGCGTCACCGACGTGCCGGGGGTGACGGTCGGCCATTGCACGCTGGCCGACGGCGCCTGCCAGACTGGCGTGACGGTGGTGCTGCCGCACGGCGGCAACCTGTTCGCCGACAAGGTGCCGGCCGCCGCGACGGTGCTCAATGGCTTCGGCAAGAGCGTGGGCCTGGTGCAGGTGGACGAGCTCGGCGTGCTGGAGACGCCCATCGCGCTGAGCAACACCTTTGCCGTGGGCGCGCTGTCGCAGGCGCAGATCCGGCAGGCCATTGCGGCCAACCCGGAGATCGGCCGCGCCTGGCCCACGGTCAACCCGCTGGTGTTCGAGTGCAATGACGGCTACCTGAACGACATACAGGCGATGGCTGTGCAGGAGGCGCACTATGCGCAGGCTTGCGCCGCGGCCAGCGTGGATTTCGCGCAGGGCGCTGTCGGGGCAGGGCGCGGCATGTCGTCGTTCGGGCTGAAAGGCGGCATCGGCTCAGCGTCCCGCCAAGCGGGCGAATACCATGTGGGCGTGCTGGTGCAGGCGAACTTCGGCACCTTGCCCAGTTTCACCGTGGCCGGCGCGCGCCTTGGCGGCGTGCTGGCCGAACGGCTCAAGGCGCATACGCAAGCGCCGGCGGAGTGCGGGCCGGAGAAGGGCTCGATCATCATGGTCCTCGCCACCGACGCGCCGCTCGACGCCCGCCAGTTGCGCCGCCTGTCGCTACGCGCGGGTGCGGGCCTGGCGCGCACCGGCTCGGTATTCGGCCACGGTTCGGGCGACATCGCGCTGGCTTTTTCCACCGCCTACACCGTGCCGCAGCAAGCCGGCGCGCCTATGCCGGCGCTGGCCATGCTGCATGAAACCAGGCTCGATGCGCTGTTCCATGCCGCCGCCGACAGCGTCGAGCAGGCCATCCTGCATGCGCTGTGGGAGGCCGAAACCGTGCGTGGCCGCGATGGGCACCAGCGTGTCGCGCTGCGCGAACTGATGCCCGGGCTGCCGCAATGGCTGCGGCACGCGGCACCGAAGAACTGAATCTCCACAAGCCATGAAGATCCTGATTTCCACCGACATCGAAGGCGTAGCCGGGGTTTTCCATCCCGAGCAGACGCGAGCCGGCAACGGCGAGTACGAACGCGCCCGCGCCTGGATGACGGCCGAGGCCAATGCCGCCGTGCAGGGCGCCTTCGCGGGCGGCGCGACCGATGTGCTGGTCAACGATTCGCACGGTGGCTTTCGCAACCTGCTGCCCGACCAGCTCGACCCGCGCGCGCGCCTGGTGCTGGGCAAGCCGCGTTACCTGGGCATGTTGGCCGGCGTGCAGGGCTGCGACGGCGTCTTCATGATCGGCTACCACGGCCGCGCGCAGAGCCGCGGCATCCTGGCGCACACCATCAACAGCGGCGCGTTCGCCCGTATCTGGCTCAACGGGCAGGAACTGGGCGAGGCCGGGCTGTACGGCGCGCTGGCGGGCGAATTTGGCGTGCCGGTGCTGATGGCCAGCGGCGACGATGTCTTCGTGAATGAAACCCGCCCGCTGATGCCGTGGGTGCGCTATGTGCGGACCAAGGAAGCCGGCGGCAACGGCAGCGGCACCACGCTGTCGCCTGCCGCCTCGCGCGAGGCCATCGCGGCGGCCGCCGAACTGGCGGTGCGCAATGCGGACGGGCGCCCCCTGATGATCGAAGGCCCGATCCGTTGCCGCCTGCAGACCCAGAGCCCGGCGTTCGCCGACCTGTTTTGCCAGTGGCCCACGCTGGAGCGCATGGACGGCGTCACGCTGGTGTTCGAGGCTGCCTCGGCGCAGGCGGCCGTGCGCATGCTGAACTGCCTGTCGGCGATGTCGTTCATGCTGAAGTAGGGCATTGGCCGGCCTGCATGGCCGGCGCTGGCGCGATGGTGGACAATAGCGGGTGGCGCGCCGCAGGTGGCGGGCCATTCGCAGCATCCCGCAGCATCCCGCAGCATCCATCACGCAGCGCACCGGCCTGGACCGGCAAGCGCGGGCAACCGCAGGCACACGCAGATTCATGATTGCAGTCAACGACGGGAGCTGGACCCCCGTACGCAAGGATTTCGTCGAACCCGGCACGCGCTGCCGGCAGCATGTCGGCCGTGGCCGGCATCACGGCTTCGGCAACGGGCAGGCTTATATCCTGCGTGACGCGCAGGGCCACGAACACCCCTTCGGCGAAGCCTGCGCGCGTGCCGTGCTGGCCGAACCGGGCCTGCTCGAACTGGTCCCCGACTTCACGGAGCGGGATGCGGGCCAACCCGTGCCCGAGCCCACCGCCGCGGACAACGAGGAATTCGAGGCGCCTACCACCGCCGTGGTGCGTGCGCGAGCCGTTGCCGGCAGCGGACGTGGCGGCAAGGCTGGCGACGCCGCGCTGCGTCGCGCGGCCGCCATCCGCTACCTGGTCCTGCGCATGGAGAAGGTGGCTGGCGTCCCCCGCGTACAGCCGACCGTGCGGTTTCCGGCGCTGGAAGAGGTCTATCAGGCCTATCTACATAGCGGCGAACTGCCGGATGCCCAGGTCAAGCGCATTCTCGCCATCGAGCGCAGCGCAACCACGCCGCCCAAGCTCAAGAGTATCAACCTGCTCGATGTCTATACCGCCCACGTCAAGCTGGAGCGTGTGATCAGGGATTCCAACCGGCTGGAGCAACGCCGGTTCCTGCGCAGCATCCATGACTGGCTGGCGCGGCATCTGGTGCTGTCCGCGGCACAGATTGCCGCCGCCGGCATCCAGGTGCATCCGCATGCCTTCCGCTCCCTGTTGCTGCGCGAGACCCCGCCGGCGGATCCCAAGGGCGCAAAGGGCGCCAAGGGCGCCAAGGGCTAGCTGGCCGGCTTCGGATGGCATTGGCAGGCAAGTTGGCGTTTAATAGCGGCACCCTCACTCCTCGCCAAGCGCGAAATCTGCTGTCATGTCCCTGCACACCAGCTTTTCCCGCAGCTATGCCGAAGCCAGGCAGAAATTCCGCGATGCCGCCCATGCCGCCGGCGCCACGCTGACCGATTTTCCCCATCCCACCAAGCGCGGCAGCGCCGGCGAGGAACTCGCCATGGATGTGGCCTGGGTCGGCGACGCCGAGGCCAGGCGCTTCCTGATGGTGACTTCGGGCATGCATGGCGTGGAGGGTTTCTGCGGTTCAGGGGCGCAGGTCGCCATGCTGGGCGACGCCGCGTTGCTGCAGGCGTGCGCCGATGCCGGCGTGGCGCTGCTGATGGTGCATGCGGTCAATCCCTACGGCTTCTCGCATATGCGGCGCGTCAATGAGGACAATGTCGACCTCAACCGCAATTTCATGGATTTCACCAGGCCCTTGCCGGAGAACGCGCCGTACGCCGAAGTGGCGCCGATGCTGCTGCCCGAGCAGTGGCCGCCTTCCGAGGCTGCCCAGGCGGCGCTGATGAAGACCGTGGCCGAGAAGGGCTTGTCCTGGTACCAGGCGGCGGTGAGCGCCGGCCAGTATCAGGCGCCCGAAGGGCTGTTCTTCGGCGGCAACAAGGCGACGTGGAGCAACTACACGCTGCGCCGCGTCCTGGCCCGCTTCGGTGCCGGGCGCGAAGCCCTGCGCTGGATCGACCTGCATACCGGTCTGGGGCCTTGGGGCTACGGCGAGCCTATCTATATGGGCCCGGACCGCGAAGAGGGAATCGGCAAGGTGCGCGCCATCTGGGGCAGCAATGTCACTTCGATCTACGACGGCTCGTCGGCATCGGCCAATCTCAACGGCATGGCCTGGATGGCCGCGCCAGAGACTTTGCCGATGCTGGCGTACAACGGCATCGCACTTGAGTTCGGCACCTTGCCTGTCACCGAGGTCCTGGAGGCATTACGTGGCGATCATTGGCTGCACCTGCATCCGGAAGCGGACGAAGGCCAGCGGAACCTGATTCGGCAGGCGATGTGGCATGCCTTTTATGGGGATACCGATGACTGGCGCGAGAGCGTGGTGGAGCAGGTCAGGGAGGCGGTGCTGAAGGGATTGGCGGGGTGGTGAGTGTATCGGTAGACTATCCGGCGGCAGGAGGGATCGCTCGTCGTTTGATCGGTGTTGGCCGTTGAACCTCCTTGCCAACGGGTTTATCAGTCAAAACTGCGCGGAGCCGCCGAAACGGCAGTGCTGTTGGTGCAAAGAAAAAAGGCCGCAGGAATCTGCGGCCGTGTCTTGAGCGAGCCGTCAACCAGGCAGCGCCTCATAAGTCAGCAGGAACACCTGCTCCTCGCCGGCGCTGACCGGCAGCCAGACGATCTCCAGGTCGGGGAATGCCGCTTCCACGTTGGCATGCTCGTTGCCAATCTCCACCACCAGCGCGCCGCCGGGGTTCAGGTGCGCCTTGGCGCCAGCGATGATGCGGCGGACCACGTCCATGCCGTCGTCGCCACCAGCCAGTGCGATGCGCGGCTCGGCCTGGTATTCGGCCGGCAGCGCTTGCATGGAGGTTTCGTTGACGTAGGGCGGGTTGGTGAGGATCACATCGTATTTGGCGCCGGCGGGCAGCGGTGCGTACAGGTCGCCCTCGTACAGGCTGATGCGGTCTTCCATCTTGTAGTCCGCCACATTGCGGCGTGCTACGGCGAGCGCATCCGGCGAGATGTCGACGGCGTCGATGCGGGCCTTCGGCCAAACATGCGCGGCGATGATGGGCAGGCAGCCGGAGCCGGTGCACAGTTCCAGCACCGGGCCA
Source organism: Cupriavidus sp. F041 (assembly GCF_057814235.1). Taxonomy (NCBI): domain Bacteria; kingdom Pseudomonadati; phylum Pseudomonadota; class Betaproteobacteria; order Burkholderiales; family Burkholderiaceae; genus Cupriavidus; species Cupriavidus sp. F041. Next base: position 2,214,401 of record NZ_JBVASY010000002.1, on the reverse strand, counting down.
ATTTCGGCGCTGTCGCCCACCCAGGGTTCCAGTCCTTCCTGCAACAGTTCACCAATGAAGCTGCGCGGCACGATCACGCGCGCATCCACGTAAAAGCGCAGGCCATGCATGAAGGCCTCGTTGGTAATGTAGGCGGCGGGCACGCGTTCGGTGACGCGGCGCTCGATGACGTTCAGCACGGCCTCGACTTCCTCGGGCAGCAAGCGCGCGTCGAGGAAGGGGTCGAGCGTGTCCAGCGGCAGGTGCAGCGTGTGCAGGACCAGGTAGGCGGCTTCGTCGTAGGCGTTGGCGCTGCCGTGGCCAAAAGACAGCTTGGCTTGGGTGAAGCGCGAGACCGCCAGGCGCAGCAGGTCGCGCACGGTGCGCAGGGGGGAGGGTGTGGCCATAGCTTCTTTCTTGTATCCGGGTGTGCAATGACGTGATCAGGCGATCAGGCGATCAGACGTTCCAGCACGCCGCGGTAGATGTTTTTCAAGGGTTCGATAAAGCGCACTTCCACGTGCTCGTCGATCTTGTGGATGCTTGCATTGGGCGGCCCGAACTCGATCACCTGCGGGCAGATCTTGGCGATAAAGCGGCCATCCGAGGTGCCACCGGTGGTGGATAGCTCGGTCTTGACGCCCGTTTCCGCCGCGATGGCACCGGCCAGCGCATCGGAGAGATCGCCGCGCGCGGTCAGGAAGGGCTCGCCGCCCAGGGTCCAGGCCAGGTCGTATTCGAGCTGGTGGCGGTCCAGGATGGCATGCACGCGCGCCTTCAGGTCCTCGGGCGTGCTGGCGGTGGAAAAGCGGAAATTGAAGTCGATGGTGACGTGGCCCGGGATCACGTTGGTGGCGCCGGTGCCAGCGTGGATATTCGACATCTGCCAGGTGGTCGGCGGGAAGTACTCATTGCCCTCGTCCCAGCGCTCGCCGACCAGTTCGGCCAGCGCGGGCGCGGCCAGGTGGATGGGGTTCTTCGCCAGGTGCGGATAGGCGATATGGCCTTGCACGCCCTTCACGGTGAGCTTGCCCGAGAGCGAGCCGCGCCGGCCGTTCTTGACCATGTCGCCGAGCGTGTCGACCGAGGTGGGCTCGCCGATCACGCAGTAATCAAGCCGCTCGCCGCGCGCCTTCAGCGCTTCGACCACCTTGACGGTGCCGTCGTGCGCGGGGCCTTCCTCGTCGCTGGTGATCAGGAACGCGATGGAGCCGGCGTGATCCGGATGCGCCTTGACGAATTCTTCCACGGCCACTACGAAGCCCGCGATCGAGGTCTTCATGTCGGCGGCGCCGCGGCCGTACAGCTTGCCGTCGCGGTGGGAGGGCAGGAAGGGATCCGAGCCCCATTGCTCCAGCGGGCCGGTGGGCACCACGTCGGTATGGCCGGCGAAGGCCAGCAGCTTGCCGTCCTGGCCGCGCGTGCCGCGCTTGACGGCCCACAGGTTGGTCACGCGGAAATCGTCAGGCCCGCTGACGATGGCTTCGCAGGCAAAGCCGAGCGCCTTCAGGCGTGTCTCCAGCACGGCCTGGCAGCCTTCATCGGCGGGCGTGACGGAGCGGCGGCGGATCAGGTCTTCGGTGAGGGCGAGTGTGGGGTTCATGGTGGCAGCGAGGAGGCACGTGGCGCCGGAATCCGGCGGGGTGCATTGTTCGAGTCTTGCATCCTGGCAGCGCGCATGTCATGGCGCTGCCATCGGGCTTAAAAGAGGCTGGCGTAATTATCCGGCGAGAACCCCACGTTGACACTGCCCTTGTGCGCCAGCACTGGCCGCTTGATCAGCGAAGGGCTTTGCTGCATCAGCGCAATCGCGCCGGCTTCCTGCTCGGCGCGGGCCTTGTCGGCGTCGGACAGCGCGCGCCAGGTCGTGCCCTTGCGGTTGAGCAGGGTTGCCAGCGGCACATGCGCGAGCCAGCCGCGCAGCATGGCTTCGTCCACGCCTTGCTTCTTGAAGTCGTGGAAGGTGTAGTCCACGCCGTTGGCTTCGAGCCAGGTGCGGGCTTTCTTGACGGTATCGCAGTTGGGAATGCCGTAGAGCAGGACAGTCATGGCGAATTCGGGGCCAGCCGGGGCTAGCGCAGCAAGAGGTTGAGGGCGACCACCAGGCCGGCGAGGCCCAGCGCGAAACCAGCCATGGCTACCGCGGTCATCAGGCGCAGCCGGCGGTCCAGCCGCGCGGCCTCGCGGCGCAGGGCCTCGATGGTGATGGCGTGTTGCTCGGCCAGCAGCTTGACGGCCTCGGCCTGCTGCATGGCGGCGTTTTCCAGGTCGGCGATGCGGGCGGCCGCATCGCGCGAGTCCGGGCCGGGCATGTCGGTGCCGCCATCCTTGCGCTTGCCTTTCTTGATTTTCTCGATGGTCTTGTTGGCCTGTTCGAGGATCGTGGGCAACAGCGAAAGAACGGTGGTGACGGTGGTCGGGTCCAGGGCCATGAGTCGCTTGCGAAGGGCGGGCCAGCTCATGCCGGCGGCGGTGCCCGTGGAGCGGGCACCGTTGGGAAGCGGGGGAAGGGGAGTGCTAGTCTGATCCGGCATTCCGGGTCAGACCGGCCGCGCACGCGCGCGGTTCCGGCTTGCGTCTGCTCCCCTTTTTACTGCCGGCGAAATCAGTCGCCGCGCAGCAGGTCGTTCAGGCTGGTCTTGGCGCGGGTCTGCGCGTCCACCTTCTTGACGATCACGGCGCAGTACAGGCTGTACTTGCCGTCCTTGGACGGCAGGTTGCCCGCCACCACCACCGAGCCGGCCGGCACGCGGCCGTAGTGGATTTCGCCGGTTTCGCGGTCATAGATCTTGGTCGACTGGCCGAGGTACACGCCCATCGAGATCACCGAGTTTTCTTCCACGATCACGCCTTCGACCACTTCCGAGCGCGCGCCGATGAAGCAGTTGTCTTCGATGATGACCGGGTTCGCCTGCAGCGGCTCGAGCACGCCGCCGATGCCGACGCCGCCGGACAGGTGGACGTTCTTGCCGATCTGGGCGCAGGAACCGACGGTGGCCCAGGTGTCGACCATGGTGCCTTCATCGACGTAGGCGCCGATGTTGACGTACGAGGGCATCAGCACGGCGTTCCTGGCGATGAACGAGCCGCGGCGGGCCACGGCGGGGGGCACCACGCGGAAGCCGCCCTTGGCGAAATCGTCAGCGGTCCAGTTGGCGAACTTGGTCGGCACCTTGTCGTAGAACTGGGCGAAGCCGCCGGCGGACATCGGCGCGTTGTCTTCCAGGCGGAACGACAGCAGCACGGCCTTCTTGATCCACTGGTTGACGATCCATTCCTTGCCTTGCTTCTCGGCCACGCGCAGGGCGCCGGTGTCGAGCTGGCCGATCACGGTGGCGACAGCTTCGCGGATGTCGTTGGGGGCGGACTTGGGCGAGAGGCTTGCGCGGTCTTCCCATGCCTGGTCGATCAGGGCTTGCAGTGCTTGCGTCATATGCGTGTTTTCAGTGGTTGATCGTTGTCTACAACAAAACTCAGTGTGTGGCTTGCACGCGGGGCTCAGCCCAGCGACTTGCAGAAGGCGACGATGCGGCGCGCGCCTTCCAGGCATTCCCCGGGCGTGGCCACCAGCGCCATGCGCACGCGGTTGGCGCCCGGGTTGATGCCGTCGGCCTCGCGCGCCAGGTAGCTGCCCGGCAGCACGGTGACGTTCTGTTCGGCCAGCAGGCGGGCGGCGAATTCGGTATCCGTCAGTCCCGTGCGCGAAACATCCGCCCACAGGTAGAAGCCGGCATCGGGCAGGGCCACGTCCATCACTTCGGCCAGCATCGGCGTGACTTCGGCGAACTTGCGCACATAGGCGGCGCGGTTGTCGCGCACATGGGCCTCGTCGTTCCAGGCTGCCACGCTGGCTGCCTGCACCGCCGGGTTCATGGCGCCGCCGTGATAGGTACGGTATAGCAGGAATTTCTTCAGCAGGGCGGCGTCGCCCGCCACGAAGCCCGAGCGCAGGCCGGGCACATTGGAGCGCTTGGACAGGCTGGAGAACATCACCAGCCGTTCGAAGGGATGGGTGCCTTCGGCGCGGCCCAGCTTGTGCGCCGCTTCCAGCGCGCCCAATGGCGGCTCGCCTTCCTTGAAATAGATCTCCGAGTAGCACTCGTCCGAGGCGATCACGAAGCCGTGGCGGTCGGACAGCGCAAACAGCTCGCGCCAGTCTTCCAGCGACAGCACGGCGCCGGTCGGGTTGCCAGGGGAGCACACATAGACCAGTTGCACCCTGGCCCAGGTGTCGGCGGAGATGCGATCGAAGGCCGGGGCGAAATTGCGCGCCGGGTCGCTGTTGGCGAACACCGGGGTGGCGCCGGCCAGCAGCGCGGCGCCTTCGTAGATCTGGTAGAACGGGTTGGGGCAGAGCACCAGCGCGCCAGGCCGGCTGGCGTCGACCACGGTCTGGGCGAAGGCGAACAGCGCCTCGCGCGAGCCGGTCACCGGCAGGACCTGGGTGGCGGCATTGACCGCCGGCAGGCCGTAGCGGCGCTGGAGCCACGTGGCTATGCACTGTCGTAGTGCGTCCGAACCTGCCGTTGTGGGATAATTCGCCAGTCCCGCAAGTGACTCCGACAGCGCCGTCTTGATGAATTCGGGTGTGGGATGCTTGGGTTCGCCAATGCCGAAGCTGATCGCTGGCAACGCGCCGTTCGGTTTGACGTCAGCCAGCATCACGCGCAGTTTTTCGAACGGATAGGGCTGGAGCAGGTCGAGGCGGGGATTCACGGTCAGGTTCAGGCCGGTAGGGCCAAGCTCAAAGCCGGTCATTATAAAGGATTGCCAGGCTGTCCCGTGCGCCCGCAAAGGCTTGGCGGCGCGCCGGATCGCCATGCGGTTCATCAGCGCGGCATGATGCAAGCCCCGCTCGCCTGTAGTCACCCGTCCGGCCCGATGCTGGTTGCCGATGGACGGGGCGCCAGTGTGTCCCTGGACGATTTTCCGATACCGAATACAAACAGGCCACCCACCCGGCGACCCTATCTCGCTTTTATGAGCAATCTGCCTGCTTCGCCTGCGTCTTCCAGTTCCCCGGCCGGTTCCGATCCGCAAGCCTTCAAATCCACTTTGTCCATTCTGCTGGGCGCCTCGGTCTGGGGTATCGCCTGGTTTCCGTACCGGCTGCTGGCAGGCTGGGGGCTGGGCGGCATGACGGCGGCGGCGCTGGTCAGCGCGCTGGCCGCGCTGATCGCACTGGCCGCTTTCGCGCGCCACCTGGGTGGCCTGCGCTGGTCGTGGCTGTTTGTCGCCATCGGGCTGGCGGCCGGCGTGACCAACGCCGGGTTCGTGTGGGGCAGCGTCAACGGCCATGTGATGCGGGTCTTGCTGCTGTTTTACCTGACGCCGGTGTGGACGGCCTTGTTCGCCCGCGCCTTCCTTGGCGAGAAGCTGTCCACGGCCGGCTTGCTGCTGGTGGCGCTGGCGCTGTTCGGCGCGGGCCTGATGCTGTGGACGCCGGAAGTCGGCCTGCCGCTGCCGACGCATGCCGCCGAATGGTCGGGCCTGATCGGCGGCATGGGATTCGCCGTGAACAACGTGCTGTCGCGCCGGGCCGGCCAGCTCTACCCGGAAATGGATGCGCGCCTGCGCACCGTCATGGTCTACCTGGGTTGCACCGCGGTCGGCTTGCCCTGCGCGCTCTTGTTGGAACCGGGCGGCGTCGCGCTGGCGCCGGCGATCGGCTGGGGCGGCCTGGCGCTGATGCTGGGCCTGGCCGCCACCCTGGTCCTGAGCAATTCGGTGGTCCAGTACGGGTTGCAGCGCCTTCCGGCCAATCGGGTATCCCTGCTGATGCTGTTCGAGATCGTGATCGCGGCGGTGTCGTCGTGGTGGCTGGCGACCGAGACGCTGAGCTGGAAGGAAGCCGCCGGTGGCCTGTGCATCGTGGCGGCCGGCGCCTTGTCCGGGCTGGTGCACCGCACCAGGGCCCGCGCTGCCGGCGGCGAGGGTGGTGCCGGCGATCCGGCGCTGCAGCCGCAATAGCCAGCGGCCTGGCCTGGTAAAGGCTTAGTAAAGCATCGCCCGCGAGACAACCGCCACCAGCGGCCTGCGAATCGCGCGTTCGACGCCCGCCGGCAGGTGCAGCGGGCGCAGCAGCATCTTGACTGTCATTTCGATCGGCAGGTTGCGCCGGATTACCGCGCTGACCCTGGAATTGAGCTTGCGCACGTCTTTCTGTGGAACATGCTCGGTGCCGCGCTCGATGCGCAGCACATTGCGCAGTGCGATCTCCGCGTCTTCGTTCTTGATCTCCAGCAGGCGGCGCACCAGCGCGCCCAGCACGCGCAGGCGGCCGAGCCGTTCCGCGGCGTTGAAGCTGTTGAAGTAGCGGTAGAAGTGCTTGTAGTGGCGCACTTCGTCGTTGGCGATGCGGCGCGTCAGGCTGCGCAGCACCGGTTCGTCGCTGGCTTGCTCCAGCGCGCGGTAGAGCGCCGCAGTGCCGGTTTCGACTACACATCGGGCGGCCATTTCAAGTGCTTCCGACGGCTCAAAGTTGTCCACCGAGCAGGTGTGGCGGTATTCCTCGAAGAACCGCGCGTAACCGCGTTCCCAGTCGAACTCCGGCCAAACATGTTCCACGTAGCGCCGCAGTGCCAGGCCGTGCTGCAACTCCTCGGCCTCCCAGTGTTCGGACAGCCAGCCGGAAGCCTCCGGATGGGCGGCGTAATAGCCAGCCAGATTGCCGGCGTAAGTGTCCGAGCCGCTTTCAACGAAGGAGGCGGACACCAGCAGGTAGAACAACTCCCGATCGGGCCGCACCCGGGCGATGTCGATTGCCCCGAAATCGATCTGGCTGAGAGACCAGGGCAGCGCTTTTGCCGTGGGATCGGCAGCCCGGCCGGGCGAGCTTTCGTGTGATGTCGCCGGTGTGTAGGCGGTCATGCTGGACACTCCCAGAAGAGTAGCGAGGCAGGCTTCGCGTTGTACCGGCAAGAGATGGCGTACTGGCCTCGGAATGAGGGGCGCAATGGGCATCAAAGATCACGCTGACAATGAAGAGACTAGCATTAACCCTCAGAAGTTTCCCGCAGGGTGCGCAAGGCAGTGTCGTTTCCGGCAGTACAAGCGCTCCCTTGCATGCGAAACGTCACCCCGGAGAGTGGGGCGGGGACTGTACAAAGTGCATAGGAAATGGCTCAAACACCATTGGGAAATGGCTTCCGCTTAGCCCGGAAAGCGCGCGGACGCGGAAGGCACGATGGTATGATTAGCGCCAACTATCGGGCACAAGAGCCAGGCATGGGGCGCAAGCGGCACGCGTCGCCCGGCTTCTCGTTGGGCCCGGCTTCCTGAACGCTGCATTACGCTAAATACCCCACGACCAACCGTGCGACTGTCCTCGATCAAACTGGCGGGCTTCAAGTCCTTTGTCGATCCCACCAATTTTCAAGTGCCCGGCCAGCTGGTCGGCATCGTCGGTCCCAACGGCTGCGGCAAGTCGAACATCATCGATGCGGTGCGCTGGGTGCTGGGTGAGTCGCGCGCCTCCGAGCTGCGCGGCGAGTCCATGCAGGACGTGATCTTCAATGGCTCCACCGCCCGCAAGCAGGCCGGGCGCGCCAGCGTCGAACTGGTGTTCGACAACCCCGAGGGGCGTGCCGGCGGGCAATGGAGCCAATATGCCGAGATCGCCGTCAAGCGGGTGCTGACCCGCGACGGCACGTCCTCGTACTACATCAATAACCAGGCCGTGCGCCGCCGCGACATCCAGGACATCTTCCTGGGTACCGGCCTGGGGCCGCGCGCCTACGCCATCATCGGGCAGGGCATGATCTCGCGCATCATCGAGGCCAAGCCCGACGACATGCGGATTTTCCTGGAAGAAGCCGCCGGCGTGTCCAAATACAAGGAACGCCGCCGCGAGACCGAAAACCGCCTGTCAGACACACGCGAGAACCTGACCCGCGTCGAAGACATCCTGCGCGAACTCGGCACCAATTTGGACAAGCTCGAAGGCCAGGCTGAAGTGGCCCAGCGCTTCAAGACGCTGCAGTCCGACGGCGAGGAAAAGCAGCACCTGCTGTGGCTGCTGCGCAAGCGCGAGGCGCAGGCCGAGCAGGAACGGCACACGCGCGCCATCGAACAGGCGCAGATCGATCTCGAAGCCCAGACCGCGCAGTTGCGCCATGTCGAGGCCGAACTCGAAACCATGCGCGCCGCGCATTATGCTGCGTCCGACAATATGCACACCGCGCAGGGCGCGCTGTACGAAGCCAATGCCGAGGTCAGCAAGCTAGAGGCCGAGATCCGCTATGTGGTGGAATCGCGCAATCGCGTGCAAGCGCAGATCGCCGCGTTGACCGCGCAGCGCGAGCAGTGGCAGGGCAAGGCCGAGCAGGCCACCGACGCGCTCGCGCAGGCCGAGGAAGAACTGGCGGTGGCGGAAGGCCGCACCGTCGAGGCACAGGAAGCGGTGGCGCACAAGACCGACGAGTTGCCCACGCTGGAAGCCCAGTGGCGCGATGCTCAGACGCTGTCCAACGAGCAACGCGCCAGCATCATGCAGGCCGAGCAGGCGCTCAAGCTCGAAGCCGCGCAGCAGCGCAGCGCCGACCAGATGCTGCAGCAGCTGGAACAGCGCCGCGAGCGCCTGTCCGGCGAGGAGAAGGGGCTCGACCGCCCCGATGAAATCCGCCTGGAAGAGCAGCGCGCCGAACTGGCCGAGCAGGAAGCCGTGCTGGAAGAAGCGCAGGCCATCCTGGCCGATTCCGCCGAAAGCGTGCCGCGCCTGGACGCCGGGCGCCGCGGCGCGCAGGAACGCGTGCAGAGCGAGGCCGCGGCGATCGCGTCGCTGGAAGCCCGCCTGGCCGCGCTGAAGCAGCTCCAGGAAAATGTCCAGACCGAAGGCAAGGTGCAGCCCTGGCTGGCCAAGCACGGCCTGGCCGAACTGCCGCGCCTGTGGAAGAAGATCCATATCGAGCCGGGCTGGGAAAGCGCGCTGGAATCCGTGCTGCGCGAAAAACTCGCCGCGCTCGAAGTCTCCAACCTGGACTGGATCACGTCCTTCCTGTCCGACGCGCCGCCCGCCAAGCTGGCCTTCTACTCGCCGCCGCCGGCCGCGCGCCCGCAGGAAACCCCCGCCGGCCTGCGCCCGCTGATGGCGCTGGTGCAGATCACCGAGCCCGGCATCCGGGCCGTGATGCAGGACTGGCTGGCCGATGTCTATACCGCCACCGACATGGCTTCGGCGCTAGCCCAGCGCGCCACGCTGCCGGAAGGCGCATCTTTTGTCGTGGCCGATGGCCACCTGGTGGGCCGCAGCTCGGTCCACCTCTACGCTGCCGATTCCGAGCAGGCCGGCATGCTGGCCCGCGAGCAGGAAATCGAGAACCTGCAGAAGCAGGCGCGCGCCCAGATGCTGCTGTCGGATGAGGCCAAGAGCCAGGCGGTACGCGCCGAAGCGGCCTACACCCAGGCCAGCGCCGCTCTGACGGAGGCACGCGGGCGCAGCGAGCAGGCCACCCGCCGCGTGCACGCGCTGCAGATGGACGTGCTCAAGCTGTCGCAGGCCATGGAGCGCTATGCCGCGCCGCAGCGGCCAGATCCGCGAGGAGCTGGCGGAAATCGGCGCGCAGATCGAAGAGCAGCGCGCCATCCGTGCCGAATCCGAAGCCAGCTTCGAGCATCACGACGCCGCGCTGGCCGAAATGCAGGCCACGCACGAAGACCACCAGATGGCCTTCGAGGCGCTGGACAGCAAGCTGTCTTCGGCACGGCACCAGTTGCGCGATTTCGAGCGTGCGGCGCAGGAAGCCCTGTTCGCCGAGCGCAATCTCGCCAACCGCATCGAAGAGCTGCGCCGCAATATCCAGACCGCCGGCGACCAGTCGGAGCGCCTTGCCCAGTCGCTGGAAGACGCGCGCGCCGAACTGGAAACCATCAACGAGCAGACCGCGCACACCGGACTGCAGGACGCGCTGGAGCGCCGCGCCGAGAAGGAAGAAAAGCTCGGCCTGGCCCGCACCGAGCTCGACGCGCTGTCGGCGCAACTGCGCCAGTACGACGACCAGCGCCTGGCCGCCGAACGCAGCCTGCAGCCGCTGCGCGACCGCATCACCGAGTACCAGCTCAAGGAACAGGCCGCGCGCCTGAACCAGGAGCAGTTCGGCGAACAACTGACCACCGCCGAGGTGGACGAGACCGCGCTGGCCGAGAAGCTGACCCCGGACCTCAAGCCTTCCTACCTGCAAGGCGAAGTCACCCGCCTGAACAACGCCATCAACGCGCTTGGGCCGGTGAACATGGCGGCGCTGGACGAGCTGGCGGCCGCGCGCGAGCGCAAGACCTTCCTCGATGCGCAATCGGCCGACCTGATCGACGCCATCACCACGCTGGAAGACGCGATCCACAAGATCGACCAGGAAACCCGCGCGATGCTGCAGGGGACCTTCGACCAGGTCAATCACCACTTCGGCGAGCTGTTCCCGTCGCTGTTCGGCGGCGGCCAGGCCAAGCTCATCATGACCGGCGACGAAATCCTCGACGCGGGCGTGCAGGTGATGGCGCAGCCGCCGGGCAAGAAGAACTCGACGATTCACCTGCTGTCCGGCGGCGAGAAGGCCCTGACCGCGATTGCGCTGGTGTTCGCCATGTTCCAGCTCAACCCCGCACCGTTCTGCTTGCTCGACGAGGTGGACGCGCCGCTGGACGATGCCAATACCGAGCGCTACGCCAATATGGTGGCGCGCATGTCGGACAAGACCCAGTTTGTTTTCATTTCCCACAATAAAATCGCAATGGAAATGGCACACCAGTTGATTGGCGTGACGATGCAGGAGCAAGGCGTCTCGCGTATCGTCGCTGTTGATATGGACGCAGCGATGTCGATGGCGGAGGCAGCATGACGCTCCAGACTGCCCTTATCGTGGCAGGCATTGTCCTGCTGCTGCTGGTGGTGGCTTATAACCAATGGCAGATCCGCAAGGCGCGCCGCCCGCGCGCGCTGCAGCCCGAGGACGACCTGCCGCCGATGCGCGAGCCGGTGGTCAGCCCGGTGGTGACGCCGGAAGTCAGTGCCAAGCTGCACGAGCCGCCGGCCGCGCATGTCGTCGAGCGGCGCGAGCCCACGCTGTCGGGCTCGCCGCTGGACGCCGCCGCCGTGGCGGCGGGCATGGCCGCCAGTTCGGCGGATGCCGATGAAGTGGTAGCCGAGGAAGTCGCCATCGCCGCCGCGCCGGCGTCCGGCCATGCCGCCTCGCGCAAGCCAGCGGACGCCGAAGGTGTGCAAGCCGTGGCTGGCCAGCCGGTGGCGCAGGCGCATGCCGAACACGCAGGGCATGCCGAACACGCAGCGCACGAGGAAGGCGAAGACCACGCGTTCGCGCAGCAGGAAGCCGCGCCGCGCAAGGAAGCCTATGTCGAGCCCGCCGTCCCCGATGGCCAGCCCACGCCCGCGGTGATTGATCCGCTGATCGACTGCATCGTGCCGCTGCACCTGGAGCGCAAGAGCTCCGGTGACCGCATCCTGCCGCTCACCGGCCGCCTGCGCCGCGCGGGGACCAAGCAGGTGCATATCGAGGGCCTGCGCGCCGAGGCCAATGCCTGGGAAGCGGTCACCGCCGGCCACCAGTACGAAGACCTGCAGGTGGCGGTACAACTCGCCAACCGGGGCGGGGCGCTCAATGCGCTCGAGTTTTCCGAGTTCGTCAACGCGGTGGAAGCGCTGGCGGAGTCGCTCGATGCGTCTGCCGAGCTGCCCGACATGAGCGAGACGGTCGCCAACGGCCGCGAGCTGGATGGGTTTGCCGCGAGCTGCGACGTGCAGCTTGGCGTCAATGTGATCTCCGACGGCGCGCCGTGGTCGGCCGCCTACGTGCAGACCGTGGCGACCCAGGACGGCCTGGTGCTGTCGCGCGACGGCACCCGCTTTACCCGCTACCAGGCCGGCGCCGATGGCGTGCAGCGTGCCTTGTTTACGCTGCAGTTCGGCGACACCAACTTCCTGCGCGACGATCTGACGGCCAAGGCCGGCCGCCAGATCACGCTGCTGCTCGACGTGCCGTCGGCGGCGCAGGCGACCAAGCCGTTCAAGACGGTGTGCGAGTATGGCTACAGCCTGGCGCAGCGCATGGGCGCGCAGCTGGTCGACGACAATATGCGGCCGCTGAGCGAGTCGTCCTTCGTCGCCATCTTCGGCCAGCTGCAAACGCTCTACGACAAGCTCGAGGCGCGCGGAATGCCCGCGGGCTCGCCCGTGACGCTACGTTTGTTCAGTCTCTGAAACAGCAGTACGACATCGGATCCGGTCATTCAGCATGAGTTCCCAACGAGAAGGTGCGGCGGCGCAAGCCCCCGCACCTGCCGGCGATTCTCCCGCCGCGCGCGCCGACTGGCTGCGCGCCGAGCTGGAGCGGCATAACTATCAGTATTACGTGCTCGACGCGCCGTCGGTTCCCGATGCGGAATACGACGCGCTGTTCCGCGAGCTGCAGGACATCGAGGCGGCCCATCCCGACTTGCTGACGCCGGAGTCGCCCACCCAGCGCGTGGGCGGACAGCCGCTGTCGGCTTTCGACACGGTGCGCCACGCCATTCCGATGCTGTCGCTCAACAACGCCTTCGAAGACGAAGATGTGGTGGCTTTCGACCGCCGTTGCGCGCAGGGGCTGGGGCGGACCGCGCCGGCGGAGGGCACGGCCGACCTGTTCGGCTCCGCCGATGCCGTGGAATATGCCAGCGAACTGAAGTTCGACGGCCTGGCCATGTCCTTGCGCTATGAAGACGGCCGGCTGGTACAGGCCGCCACGCGCGGCGACGGCGAAACCGGCGAAGACGTAACCGTCAACGTCCGCACCATCAAGGCCATTCCGCTGCGATTGCGCGGGGCGGCGCCGGCGGTGCTGGAAGTGCGCGGCGAAGTCTTCATGTACCGCCGCGAATTCGACAAGCTCAACGCGCGGCAGGCCGAGGCGGGCGAAAAGGCCTTCGTCAATCCGCGCAATGCCGCTGCCGGCAGCCTGCGCCAGCTGGACCCACGCATCACCGCCAGGCGACCCCTGTCGTTCTTCGCCTACGGGCTGGGCGACCTGCAGGGCGCGCCGCGCCCCGATACGCATAGCGCCATGCTCGACTGGTTTGCCGGGCTTGGGATGCCGGTCTGCGCGGAACGCGCGGTAGTGCGCGGCGCCGAGGGGCTGCTGGACTTCTATCGTGGCGTGGGCGAGCGCCGCGCCAGCTTGCCGTACGACATCGACGGCGTGGTGTACAAGGTCAACGCGCTGGCGGAGCAGGAGCGGCTCGGCTTCGTGTCGCGCGCGCCGCGCTTTGCCCTGGCGCACAAGTTTCCCGCCCAGGAAATGACCACGGTGGTCGAGGACATCGAAGTGCAGGTTGGCCGCACCGGCGCCATCACGCCGGTGGCGCGGCTGGCGCCGGTGTTCGTGGGCGGCGTGACCGTGACCAATGCCACGCTGCACAACGAGGACGAGATCCGCCGCAAGGACGTCCATATCGGCGATACCGTGATCGTGCGGCGCGCCGGCGATGTGATTCCGGAAGTGGTGGCGGTGGTGCCGGAGCGCCGGCCCGCCGATGCCCGCGCCTTTGTCATGCCGACAACGTGCCCCGTGTGCGGATCGCATATCGAAAAGCTGGAAGGCGAGGTGATCGCACGCTGCACCGGCGGGCTGATCTGCGCGGCGCAGCGCAAGCAGGCGCTGCTGCATTTCGCCCAACGGCGCGCCATGGATATCGAGGGCCTGGGCGACAAGGTGGTCGAGCAACTGGTCGACCTGGGCATCGTGCATACGCCCGCCGACCTGTACAAGCTCGGCATCGCCAAGCTGGCCGCGCTGGACCGGATGGCCGACAAGTCGGCCACCAACCTGGTGGCGGCCATCGAAGCGTCGCGTGAGACCACGCTCAACCGCTTCATCTTCGCGCTGGGCATCCGCCATGTGGGCGAGGCGACGGCCAAGGACCTGGCCAAGCACTTCGGCAAGCTGGATGGCCTGCTGGCCGCCGATGAAGCCGCCTTGCTGGAGGTCAACGACGTAGGCCCGGTGGTGGCGCAGTCGATCGCCAACTTCCTTGCCGAGCCGCACAATGTGGAAGTCATCGAGCAATTGCGCGCGGCCGGCGTGCACTGGCAGGAAAGCGAACCGGCGGCGCGCGCCGCGCCCGCGCCGCTGGCCGGCAAGACCTTCGTGCTGACTGGCACGCTGCCCACGCTGTCGCGCGAGGACGCCAAGGAAATGCTGGAAGCCGCCGGCGCCAAGGTGGCCGGTTCGGTGTCGAAGAAGACCGACTACGTGGTGGCCGGCGCGGAAGCCGGCAGCAAACTGGAAAAGGCCGAGGCGCTCGGCGTGCCTGTGCTTGACGAGGCCGCCATGCTGGCCTTGCTGGCCGAGATTCAAACCGGAGATCAAGGATGATCCGTGACATTCTAAAGATGGGCGACCCACGCCTGCTGCAGGTAGCGCGCCCGGTCACGCGCTTCAATACGCCGGAGTTGCGGCTGCTGATCGACGATATGTTCGACACCATGGATCACGCCAACGGCGCTGGCCTCGCCGCGCCGCAGATCGGCGTGGACCTGCAGGTGGTGATCTTCGGTTTCGATCGCAATCCGCGCTATCCGGATGCGCCGACCGTGCCCAAGACCGTGCTGATCAATCCCGAGCTGACGCCGATTGGCGAGGAGCAGGACGAGGCCTGGGAAGGCTGCCTGTCGGTGCCGGGCTTGCGTGGCGTGGTGCCTCGCTATACCCGGCTGAAGTACACCGGATTCGACATGATGGGCGCGCGCATCGAACGGGTGGCGGAGGATTTCCACGCGCGGGTGGTGCAGCATGAATGCGATCACCTGCAGGGTATCCTTTATCCCATGCGAGTGCGGGATTTCACGCGATTCGGCTTTACCGAGGTACTGTTCCCCGAGTTGCCCCCCAATAGCGACGACTGATCGCTTCGCCCGGCGCGGCGGGGGGACTTCCCCTCGCCGCCCTTCCTGGCGTGGTGCGACTTCACCAACGAGAATGGAGCGGTGGCCAGGCGTTGCGCCGCTTCGGTATCAGGAGACGGGACATGAGGACATTTCGCCGTGGGCATTGCGCGCCGATCGCGCTGCTTGCGCTCGCAGCCGCAGCGCAGTTCGGCTGCGTGGCGCCCGGCGTGGACAACGCCGCCGCGCAGGCCAGGCCGGCAACCGCCGCGGCGGCCCCCCAATGGCAGCGCGTAAAGTTTGGCACGGGCGCGCAGACTTACGATTTCCCGGTCTATGCCAACCATCCGCTGGACGGCGATCTGAGCGGCATCCGCGAGGTGATCTTTGTCCAGCATGGGCTGCGGCGTAACGGCGACGATTACTTCGCCGCCGGCGCGGACTTGCTCAGGCAAACCGGGCGCAATCCCGACGAGGTGCTGCTGCTGGCGCCCAACTTCCCCGGCACGCCGGACGCGGCCCTGGGCAACGTCTTCGACCATATGCCGATCTGGAGCGTGCAGGGCTGGATGGGTGGCGAGGATGCCGTCAATCCACCGTATTCGACCAGTTCGCTGCAGGTACTGGACGATCTCGTCGGCATGGTGACCGACAAGCGCCGCTTTCCCGCAGTGACCCGCGTGACGATTGCCGGCCATTCGGGCGGCGCGCAACTGGTGCACCGCTATGCGGTACTGAACAATGTCGACGAGCGCATTCGCGCCGGCGGTATCGACCTGCGCTACGTGGTGGCGAATCCTTCGTCGTATCTCTATTTCACGCCGGAGCGCCCGAGCGGAAAGGGCTTCGCACGCTATGACACGGCCATTTGCGCGGATTACGACAAATACCGGTACGGCATGAGCGACATGGTGCCGTATGCGCGCGGCGCGACGGGCGACGCGCTGTTCCGCCGCTATCTGCAGCGCCAGGTGACCTATCTGGTGGGGACGGAAGACAACGACCCCAACCACCGCGTGCTCGACAAGGCATGCGGCGCCGAAGCCGAAGGCCCGACCAGGTTGGAGCGGGCGCGCGGCTACCTGCGCTACGAGCGCTATCTTGCCGACCCGTTGGGCAGCCAGCGCCCTCCGGTCCGCCACCAGGCCTTCGAGGTGGTCGGCGTCGGCCATAACCAGGGGCGCATGCTTGGCTCGCAATGCGGGGCGAAGGCGGTATTCGGGCTGGCGGAGACGGCCAATGCCGATGGCGCGGCCTGCCGTGCGCCGCAGCTATGAGGCGATGGGAGCGGGGCAGGGCGCTGACACGCGCCGATTAGTGTGAACGCTGGCAGCCACCTGGCCGCCAGCGTTCAGGGCAAGGCGTTCAGAACTTCTCGAACGCGCCTAGGAAGCGCCACTGGCCGACCGGCAGGTCGCCCAGCACGATGCGGCCCATGCGCACGCGCTTCAGGCCCACGACCCGCAGGCCGACCTGTTCGCACATGCGGCGGATCTGCCGCTTCTTGCCCTCGCGCAGCACGAAGCGCAATTGCTCCTCGTTCTGCCAGCTGACCTTGGCCGGCTTGAGCGCCTCGCCGTCCAGGGACAGGCCGTGGCGCAGCTTCTCGATCAGCTCCGCGGGGAAGACTTTCGAGATATCGCGCTCGACCAGGCCTTCGGGCGAATCCCAGTTCACCCGCACCAGGTATTCCTTTTCCACCGTCGAGTCTTCGCCGATCAGGTGGCGCGCAACGCGGCCGTCCTGGGTCAGCACCAGCAGGCCGGTGGAGTCGATGTCGAGCCGGCCGGCGGGGGCCAGGCTCTTGCGCTGCCACGGGGCGAAGCGCTTGCGGGTGGGATCCAGTTCCCACTGGTTCTCCGGCGCGAACAGCACCGCGGCCGGCTCGTAGCCGTCCTCGGCCTGGCCCGACACGTAGCCGACGGGCTTGTGCAGCAGCACGGTCACGCGTTCGCCCTGCTCTGAGCGGGCAGCCTGGTGGATCTCGATGTTGGCGTCCGGGCTGATGCGCGAGCCGAGTTCGGTGACGGGCTGGCCGTCGACCAGCACCCAGCCGCGCGGAATCCATTCGTCGGCTTCGCGGCGCGAGCACAGGCCGAGTTCCGACATCCGCTTGGACAGGCGTACCAGGCCATCGGAGCTGGGCTGGGGCGCATGCCGCGCGGGCGCGGCGCGCTCCGCGCCCGTGCCCTGGCCGGCATCGTGCGCACGGCGCGGACGGTCTTGTCCTTCGCCGGGGGCGAAGTTGCGCGGGCGATCATTGCCTTCGCCAGCAAAGCGGCGGGGGCGATCCTGGCCTTCGCCGGGGCCGAAACGGCGCGGACGATCCTGGCCTTCACCGGGGGCGAAACGGCGCGGACGATCCTGAACTTCGCCGGGGCCGAAGCGGCGCGGACGATCCTGACCTTCTCCAGGGGTGAAGCGGCGCGGACGATCCTGACCTTCACCGGGGCCGAAGCGGCGCGGGCGATCCTGACCTTCTCCAGGGGTGAAGCGGCGCGGACGATCCTGACCTTCACCAGGACCGAAATTGCGCGGGCGATCCTGGCCTTCGCCGGGGGCGAAACGGCGCGGGCGATCCTGACCTTCACCGGGACCGAAATTGCGCGGGCGATCATTGCCTTCGCCAGCAAAGCGGCGGGGGCGATCCTGGCCTTCGCCGGGGCCGAAACGGCGGGGTCGATCCTGGCCTTCGCCGGGGGTGAAACGGCGCGGACGATCCTGGCCTTCGCCGGGGGTGAAACGGCGCGGACGGTCCTGGCCTTCACCGGAGTCGAAACGGCGCGGGCGATCATTACCTTCGCCAGCAAAGCGGCGGGGACGATCCTGACCTTCGCCGGGGCCGAAACGGCGCGGGCGATCCTGGCCCTCGCCGGGGGTGAAACGGCGCGGGCGGTCCTGGCCTTCACCAGAGTCGAAACGGCGCGGGCGATCATTGCCTTCGCCAGCAAAGCGCCGCGGACGATCCTGCCCTTCGCCGGAACCGAAACGGCGCGGACGGTCGTCGCCTTCGCCGGCAAAGCGGCGGGGACGGTCCTGGCCTTCGCCGGTGCGCGGGCCACGTAGCGGGCGCTGGGCACCGTCTTCCGCCTTCTTGCGCGAGCGCTCGCCGCCGCCGGCGCGCTCCTGTGCCTGCTTGATGCCGTCGACCACGGCGCGTACGCGCCCGCGGTTCAGGTCGGACACGCGCACCGGCCGGGTGGCGCCGGGTTTGCGGGCGTTGCCTTCGGAGGCGGCCTTGATGCCCAGCGTCTTGCGCTTGGGCGAATTGCTATCGGTCATATCTTCTATGTGGGGCGTCCGGCCTAGATGGCCAGCGCCGCCAGCAGGTCCTGTTCGAGCTGTAACTGCAGTTTGTTATCCGAGGCGAGGCGGCTGCCGTCGACCAGGAAAACGTCTTCCACCCGCTCACCGAGCGTGTTGATGCGGGCGGTATGCACCGAAATGCGATGTTTGGCCAATACGCGCGAGATGGCGTACAAAAGACCGGTGCGGTCGTTGGCCGAGAGCGACAGCAGGTAATACTGGCCGCGCTCGTCGGCACGCAGGTCGACACGCGGCTTGATCGGGAAGCTGCGCGACTGGCGCGACAGCCGTCCCTGGGTGGGTTCCGGCAGGGCGGCCTGCTGCTGCAGGCGCTCGGCCAGTTCGTGCTCCACCAGCGCAATGATGTCGCGGTAATTGCCGCTCGCATCGCTGCTGATGCCCGGATCGGTTACCTGGAAGGTATCGAGCGCGTAGCCGTGCCGGGTGGTGTGGATCTTGGCTTCCTGGATGGAGAAGCTCTTGCGTTCGAAATAGCCGCAGATGCGGGCGAATACGTCGGGCTGGTCCTTGACGTAGACCGCTACCTGCAGGCCTTCGCCGGCGGGCGACAGGCGCGCCTTGACCACCGGCATGGGGCTGTCCACCTTGTTGTACAGGTGACGCGTGAGCCAGGCGATGTCGCGCGCATCGTGGCGCAGGAAGAAGGCGACGTCGAGCTGGGCCCACAGCGGCTTGCCCAGTTCCGGGTCGAAGGCCTTGAGCCGTAGCTGGGCGATCGTGTCGTCCCTGCGCTGCGCCCACAGCGAATGCGGATCGACGCGGGCGCCGCCCAGCACGCGCAGCGTGATGCGGTAGAGGTCTTCCAGCAGTTTGCCTTTCCACGCGTTCCACACCTTGGGGCTGGTGCCGCGGATATCGGCCACGGTCAGCAGGTAGAGCGCGGTCAGGTAGCGCTCGGTGCCGACCACCCGCGCGAAGGCATGGATCACGTCGGCATCGGTCAGGTCCTGCTTCTGCGCCACATGGCTCATGGTCAGGTGATGCTCGACCAGCCAGGCAATCAGGTCGGTATCCTCGCGGCCGATGCCGTGCTGCTTGCAAAAGCGCCGCGCATCGGCGGTGCCGAGCTTGGAGTGGTCGCCGCCGCGGCCTTTGGCGATATCGTGGAACAGCGCAGCCACCCACAGCACCCAGGGACGGTCGAAGGTTGCCATCAACTGGCTGCAGAAGGGGAACTCGTGGGTGTGCTCGACAATGGCGAAGCGGCGCATGTTGCGCACCACCATCAGGATGTGCTGGTCCACCGTATAGACGTGGAACAGGTCGTGCTGCATCTGCCCGACGATGCGGCGGAAGTTGATCAGGTAGCGGCCCAGCACGCTGGTCTGGTTCATCAGCCGCAGCGCGTGGGTGATGCCCTGCGGCTCCTGCACGATGGCAAGGAACAGGCGGCGGTTTTCCGGATCGTTGCGCCAGCCGGCATCCATCACCGTGCGGGCGTTGTACAGGCCGCGCAGCGTGCGGGGCGACAGGCCCTTGACGCCGGGCGTGCGCTCGTAGACCAGGAAGGTTTCCAGGATGGCGTGGGGTTCGCGCTCGTAGAGATCGTCGCTGGTGATCTCCAGCATGCCCTGGCGTTCCACGAAGCGCTCGTTGATGACGCGCGTCACCTTGGATTCGCTGGGGAACAGCATGGCCTCGATATTGAGCAGCAGCACGATATTGAGCTGCGTGACCGCCTTGGCCGCCCAGTAGTAACGGCGCATCAGCTGCTCGCTGGCGCGCTTGTTGTTGTTCTGGCGGTAGCCGAAGGCCTCGGCCAGCGCGGTCTGCAGGTCGAACACCAGTACGTCCTGGCGGCGTCCGGCCACCAGGTGCAGGCGCGCGCGGATGGTCTTGAGCAGGCGCTCGTTGCGCGCCAGTTCCTGCGCTTCGCGCTCGCTCAGCAGATCACGCTCGAACAGCTCTTTCCAGCTATCCCCCAGGCCCGCCGCCTTGGTCATCCACAGGATGACCTGCAGGTCGCGCAGGCCGCCGGGGCTTTCCTTGCTGTTGGGTTCGAGCGAGTAGGGCGTGTCCTGGTATTTGGCATGGCGCTGGCGCATTTCCAGCAACTTGGCCTGGAAGAAGGCGCGCGGGTCCAGGTCGGCCTGGTAGCACGTCTGCAACTCGGTGAAGAGCGCGCGGTTGCCCGTCAGCAGGCGCGCTTCGAGCAGGGACGTCTGGATGGTCACGTCCTGGCGCGATTCGCGGATGCAGTCGTCCACGGTACGCACGGCGGAGCCGATTTCGAGCCCGAGGTCCCAGCACAGGCTGATGAACTTCTCCAGCCGTTCGGTGGTGTCCTGGTCGGGTTCTGACGGCAGCAGCAGCAGCACGTCCACGTCGGAATACGGGAACAGTTCGCCGCGCCCGTAGCCCCCCACGGCCACCAGCGCGCTATGCGCCGGCAGGCCCAGTCCGCGCCAGGCTTCGGTCAGCGCGTTGTCCACCGCGCGCCGCAGGCGCGTCAGCAGCTGGCCGACGTGGCCGTGCGCGTTGAAGTCCTCGAACACGGCTTGCTTGTCGGCTTTGAGCTGATCGCGAACACGGGTGGCGAGGATGAGTTCCGGCGTGGCGTCCATGGCTGGGGCTGGGGGCATCGAAGGGACGGCTGAAATAAGAAGGGCGCCAACTTTGGCGCCCGTAGCGTCAGGCTGCGACAGAATCGGTAATGAAGGCGGGCGGCGCCTGCGTGCCCTCGGAGACCGTCAGCACGTCATAGCCGGTCTCGGTCACCAGGATGGTGTGCTCCCATTGCGCCGACAGGCTGCGGTCGCGGGTCTTGACGGTCCAGTGGTCTGGCATGGTGCGGATGTCGCGCTTGCCGGCGTTGACCATCGGCTCGATCGTGAAGATCATGCCGGCCTGGATCTCCATGCCGGTGCCCGGGCGGCCGTAATGCAGGATCTGCGGGTCTTCGTGGAAGTTCTTGCCGATGCCGTGGCCGCAGTATTCGCGCACCACTGTATAGCCGGCGGCTTCCGCATGGACCTGGATCACATGGCCGATGTCGCCGAGGCGGGCACCGGGGCGCACCTGGGCGATGCCTTTCCACATGCACTCGAACGTGACCTGGGCCAGGCGCTTGGCCAGGATCGAGCCCTCGCCGGCGATGAACATGCGGCTGGTGTCGCCGTAGTAGCCTTCCCTGGTGATCACGGTGATATCGAGATTGACCGCGTCGCCGGACTTCAGCACGCGTTCGCCCGGGATGCCGTGGCAGATCACGTCGTTGACCGAGGTGCAGATGGCGCCAGGGAAGGGAGGGTAGCCCGGGGGCGCATAATTCAGCGGCGCCGGCACCGTGCCCTGCACATCGCGCATGTAGGCGTGGCACAGCCGGTCGAGTTCGCCGGTGGTGACGCCCGGCTTGACGAAGGGCGTGATGTAGTCGAGGACCTCGGAGGCCAGCCGGCAGGCAACCCGCATTTGGGCGATGTCGTCGGCGTTCTTGATATGGATGCTCATGCTGCTCGCAAAAGTGGCGGCGAAGCCACTGGCTGCGCCTTAATTCGAATCTGAAAGTGGGATTATCGCACCATCGGGCATCGACCGCAGCCGAAAACGGGCCGCGCCGGATGCGGGCGCGGTTCGGGCGGGCGGCGCAAGCGCGGGGCGGCGTGCGAGGCGCCCCGGGGCTTTCCGACGGCTGCCCACCTTTCTCATCATAGTTAGCCTCTTGAGCGAAGTCCTGTTTTGTTGCTACAATCTTGGGCTGGCTTTCTTCCGGCTTTTCGTCACCCGGCGATGCATGCGGTGGCGTGGCTGGTGGTTGCGAGGCCGGGCACGTTACTTGTTGTTGCGTGTTCGCTTTGTTTGCAGGCGCCCGGCGCTTGTGAGTTGTTTGAAGTTTGAAATTGCGAGTCCGTCCATCTGGGGTGTTCCTTTTCAGGAATGTCGGGGCGGCCTTCAGACCTAACCCTTTTGGAGATTTTCATGTCCGTTACCATGCGCGAAATGCTGGAAGCCGGTTGCCACTTCGGCCACCAAACCCGCTTCTGGAACCCCAAGATGGCTCCGTACATCTTCGGCCATCGCAACAAGATCCATATTATCAACCTCGAAAAGACGTTGCCGATGTTCCAGGACGCGCTGAAGTACGTGCGTCAGCTGGCAGCAAACCGCGGCACCGTGCTGTTCGTGGGCACCAAGCGTCAATCGCGCGAAATCCTGGCTGAAGAAGCAGGCCGCGCAGGCATGCCTTACGTCGATGCCCGCTGGCTCGGCGGCATGATGACCAACTTCAAGACCGTCAAGATCTCGATCAAGCGCCTGAAGGACATGGAAGCCGCCAAGGAAGCCGGCGCGCTGGAAACCATGAGCAAGAAGGAAGCGCTGATGTTCGAGCGCGAAATGGACAAGCTGCAAAAGTCCATCGGCGGCATCAAGGACATGAACGGCGTGCCTGACGCTATCTTCGTGGTCGACGTCGGCTACCACAAGATTGCCGTGACCGAAGCCAAGAAGCTGGGCGTGCCCGTGATCGGCGTGGTCGATACCAACCACTCGCCGGAAGGCATCGACTACGTGATCCCCGGTAACGACGACTCGAGCAAGGCAGTTGCCCTGTACGTGCGCGGCGTCGCCGACGCGATCCTGGAAGGCCGTGCAAACGCCGTGCAGGACGTGGTTGAAGCCGCTCGCGGCGGCGACGATTTCGTCGAAGTCGAAGAAGCCTAAGCGCTTGCTGCCGAAAGGACCCCGTACCGCGCGCAAAGCAAGCTGACACATCACCGCTAGCCGACCGGCCCCTGGGCCGGTGCGCTGCGCGCAGCCGGGGCTTTCCGGCAATCAAGGGGGCGAATCTTACGCCCCCTTTTTTCGAATTGTTGTCATCCGCCGCAGGCATGATCTGGCGTGGGTGAAATTGAGCATACCTCCGGTCCCGGGCCCGCCAGATCGATTGCGGGCAGGCCGGGGCGAACCATTCAAGGAGTGACAAATGGCGGCAATTACCGCAAGCATGGTGGCAGAACTGCGCGCAAAGACCGACGCGCCGATGATGGAATGCAAGAAGGCCCTGACCGAGGCCGACGGCAACCTGGAAAAAGCTGAAGAGCTGCTGCGCGTCAAGCTGGGCAACAAGGCCAGCAAGGCCGCTTCGCGCGTCACCGCCGAAGGCGTGGTCGTGTCATACATCGACGGCAACACCGGTGCGCTGGTGGAACTGAACTGCGAGACCGACTTCGTGTCGAAGAACGACGACTTCCTGGCGTTCTCGGCCAAGGTCGCCGAACTGGTCGCCAAGCAGAACCCGGCCGACGTGGCCGCGCTGTCGGCGCTGGAAATCGACGGTGTTTCCGTTGAAGCCACCCGTACCGCCCTGATCGGCAAGATCGGCGAAAACCTGGCGATCCGCCGCTTCGTGCGCTACGCAAATGGCGGCAAGCTGGCAGCCTACCTGCACGGCACCCGCATCGGCGTGATGGTCGAGTTCGAAGGCGACGAAACCGCCGCCAAGGACGTGGCCATGCACGTTGCCGCGATGAAGCCGGTGTCGCTGTCGTCCGCCGACGTGCCCGCCGAGCTGATCGCCAAGGAGCGCAGCATCGCCGAGCAGAAGGCTGCCGAATCGGGCAAGCCGGCTGAAATCGTCGCCAAGATGGTCGAGGGTTCGGTGCAGAAGTACCTGAAGGAAGTGTCGCTGTTCAACCAGACCTTCGTGAAGAACGACAAGCAGACCGTCGAGCAGATGCTCAAGTCCGTCAACACCACGGTCAAGGGCTTCACCCTGTACGTGGTCGGCGAAGGCATCGAGAAGAAGCAGGACGACTTCGCCGCCGAAGTGGCCGCCCAGGTGGCAGCCGCCCAGAAGGCCTGAAGTCCTGGCGGCCAGGCGGGTACCCGGCAGGGTGCCCCGGCGGCCGCCGTATAATGCCGAGGGGCACCGCTAGGTGCCCCTCGGCACAAATGACCGCGCCACGCCTACCCGTGCGGCGCGGGCGTCGTAGCCCGTTTCCGCAGTCGTCTGACTTGCCGTGCGTTTGCCGTGCAGGAGCAGGCCACCCCGAAAACCGGCTTTTACAGCGGCGGCACGCCGATCCGTGCCGCACGCATTCAAATATCCGGCTCGCTCGTGCGAGCCGAACCAGCTCCGGGGATCAATATGCCAGCCTATAAGCGCGTCCTACTGAAATTGTCCGGCGAGGCCCTGATGGGCGATGATGCCTTCGGCATCAACCGCTCCACCATCGAGGCCATGGTCAATGATATTGCCGAGATCGTCAGGCTCGGCGTTCAGGTCGCAGTGGTGATTGGCGGCGGCAATATCTTCCGCGGCGTGGCCGGCGGGGCGGCGGGCATGGACCGCGCCACGGCCGACTATATGGGCATGCTGGCCACCATGATGAATGCGCTGGCGCTGCAGGACGCGATGCGCCACGCCGACGTCGTGGGCCGCGTGCAATCGGCCCTGCGCATGGACCAGGTGGTCGAGCCTTACATCCGCCCGCGCGCCATCCGCCAGCTGGAAGAGGGCAAGGTGGTGATCTTCGCCGCCGGCACCGGCAATCCCTTCTTCACGACCGACACCGCGGCAGCCCTGCGCGGCGCGGAAATCGGCGCGGAGATCGTGCTCAAGGCAACCAAGGTGGACGGCGTTTACACGGCCGACCCCAAGAAAGACCCCAGCGCCACGCGCTACACCACCATTTCCTTCGACGAGGCCATCTCGCGCAACCTGCAGGTGATGGATGCCACGGCATTTGCCCTTTGCCGCGACCAGAAGCTGCCGATCAAGGTGTTCTCGATTGTGAAGCCGGGTGCGCTCAAACGCGTGATCCTTGGCGAGGACGAGGGTACGCTGGTGCACGTCTGATCGCTGCCCAGCCGCCGGTGCGCGGCCGCCAGGAGTGGCATGCGGTCCGGCAAAGAGTAGAATGATTCATTTTCGATCCCGGCGTCCGGGATCATGATTACCCGTTTTTGGAGGTAAAGATGAGCGTCGCTGACATCAAGAAGAGCGCCGAGCAGAAGATGGTGAAGACCATTGAAGCGTTCAAGGCCGACCTGGCCAAGATTCGCACTGGTCGTGCCCACACGGGTCTGCTTGACCATGTCCAGGTGGATTATTACGGTTCGCCGGTGCCGATCAGCCAGGTGGCCAACGTCGGCCTGGCCGATTCCCGCACCATCAGCGTGCAGCCGTGGGAAAAGAAGATGGTCGGCGCCATCGAGAAGGCTATCCGCGATGCCGATCTCGGCCTGAACCCGTCCACCATGGGTGAAACCATCCGCGTGCCGATGCCCATGCTGACCGAAGAGCGCCGCAAGGAACTCGCCAAGGTCGTCAAGGGCGAGGCCGAGGGCGCCAAGATCGCCGTGCGCAACCTGCGCCGCGATGCCAACGAGCAGTTCAAGAAGCTGGTCAAGGACAAGTCCATTTCCGAGGATGACGAGCGCCGCGGCCAGGACGACGTCCAGAAGCTGACCGACAAGTTCGTTGCCGAAATCGACAGGATGGTCGCCGAGAAGGACAAGGAGATCATGACGGTGTGACGCAAAGTGCGGCGGCTTGCAAGCCGCCGCTGTGTCCGCTACCGTTTCCAATCATGCATCACATCAGTTCCACGCTCAGCGTCCCCGAATCCACCTATGTGCCCCGTCACGTTGCCATCATCATGGATGGCAACGGCCGTTGGGCGACCCAGCGGCATCTGCCGCGCGTTGCCGGCCACAGCCGTGGCCTGGATGCAGTCCGGGCGGTGGTGGAGGCTTGCGCGGCGCGTGGCGTGCAGTACCTGACCCTGTTCGCGTTCAGTTCCGAGAACTGGCGCCGCCCGGCCGACGAAGTCTCGTTCCTGATGCGGCTGTTCATGACCGCGCTGCGCCGCGAGGTGGTCAAGATGCACGCCAACAACATCCGGGTGAGGGTGGTTGGCGACCTGAGCCGCTTCAGCCCGCGCATCCAGCAGCTGATCGCCGATGCCGAGGCCCGCACTGCCAGCAACACCGGGCTGACAGTGACCATCGCCGCCAATTATGGCGGCCGCTGGGACTTGCTGCAGGCGATGCGCAAGATGCTGGCGCGCTCGCCCATGCTCGAGCCGGAGGCTGTCGACGAAGCCGTACTCGCCCCGCACCTGGCCATGGCCTATGCGCCCGAGCCGGACTTGTTCATCCGTACCGGTGGCGAACAGCGCATCAGCAATTTCCTGCTGTGGCAACTGGCATACTCCGAACTTTATTTCACCGATGTGTTCTGGCCGGATTTCGGTGCGGCCGAGCTCGACAAGGCGTTTGCCTCGTACCGGCAGCGTGAGCGCCGTTTCGGCCGTACCAGCGCGCAAGTGGTGGCGCCCCCCGGCCTTTCCGGCACCGCCTGATCGTTTTCCTTTTTTTCACCGGAATTCCGCAGCGCATGCTCCTTACCCGTGTCATCACCGCCGTATGCCTGTTGCTGCTGATCCTGCCGATCCTCTTCCTGGCGCCGCCGTCGGCGCTGGCCGGCCTGGTGGCGGTGATTGTCATCCTGGCTGGCTGGGAGTTCGGCCGCCTGATCGGGCTGCGCGGCCCCTGGCCCTATGTCTATGCCCTGGCCTGCCTGGTGGCGCTGATTGGCTGGCATGATGCCGCTGGCCGGCAGGCGCTGACGCTCCTGCTGCAGATCGGCGTGGCTTGCTGGGGCGTGGCGGTGGTCTTGCTGGCACGGGGCGTGCGTCGTGCCACCCCGGCCTTTACACTGCTGGGCGCCATTCTCGGTTTGTTCATGCTGCCGGCCTTCGGCCAGGCCACACTGATCCTGCGCGAGCTGGGCATCGGGGTGCTGCTGTCGGTGGCAGTGCTGGTCTGGGCGGCCGATATCGGCGCCTATTTCGTCGGCAAGGCCATCGGAAAGCGCAAACTCGCACCCACCATCAGCCCGGGCAAGTCCTGGGAAGGCGCCATCGGCGGCTGGGCGCTGGTCCTGGCGATTGCCCTGTCGCTGGCCGTTACCCAGGCTTTTGCGCCGACCTGGTTTTCGCGCATGGCCGGCCATAACGGCCTGGCCGTCGTGACGCTGCTCTCGACACTGCTGGTGATCGCCAGCGTGGTCGGCGACCTCTTCGAGTCGCTGCTCAAGCGGCAGGTCGGCATGAAGGACAGCAGCAGGCTGTTGCCAGGCCACGGCGGCGTGCTCGATCGCATCGACGCGCTGCTGCCCGTATTCCCGCTGGCCGCGTTGCTGGCCATTTATCTTTGAGTTGATCTGATATGCGTCGTATTACCGTACTGGGTGCCACTGGCTCGATCGGGGACAGCACGCTTGATGTGGTCAAGCGCCACCCCGAGCGCTATGCCGTGCATGCGCTGACGGCGCACCGGCAGGTCGACAAGCTGGCCGCCCTGTGCCGCGAGTTCCGCCCGGCCCATGCCGTGGTTGGCACCGCGCAGGCCGCTGGCGAGCTGGAAGCGCTGCTGCGGGCCGATGGCGTCAAGACCGAGGTTGGCTACGGCGAGGCGGCACTGGAAGCGGTAGCGGTGGATCCGGCGGTCGATTCGGTGATGGCCGCCATCGTCGGCGCTGCCGGGCTGCGCCCCACGCTCGCCGCGGCGCGGGCCGGCAAGCGCGTGCTGCTGGCCAACAAGGAAGCGCTGGTGATGTCGGGCCGGCTCTTCATGGATGCCGTACGTGAGCATGGTGCCACGCTGCTGCCGATCGACAGCGAGCACAATGCCATCTTCCAATGCCTGCCGGCGGACGATCCGCGTTTCCGCGCGGGTGTGTCCAAGATCGTGCTGACCGCATCCGGCGGGCCCTTCAGGACCCGCGACCCGGCCACGCTGCGCGATATCTCGCCCGACGAGGCCTGCGCCCACCCTAACTGGGTGATGGGCCGCAAGATCTCGGTGGACTCCGCCACCATGATGAACAAGGGGCTGGAGGTGATCGAGGCGCACTGGCTGTTCGCCGCGCCCGCCGAGCGCATCGAAGTCCTGATCCACCCGCAGAGCATCGTGCATTCCATGGTGTCCTACGCCGACGGTTCGGTGCTGGCCCAGCTCGGCAACCCCGATATGCGCACGCCGATCGCCTACGGGCTGGCGTATCCCGAGCGCATGCACGCTGGCGTTTCTCCGCTGGATCTCACCCGCGCCGGCGCGCTCACCTTCGAAACCCCGGACCTCGTGCGCTTTCCCTGCCTCGGCCTGGCGTTCGACGCCCTGCGCGCGGGCGGGGTCGCCCCGGTGATCCTGAACGCGGCCAACGAGGTCGCGGTCGATGCGTTCCTGCAAGGCCGGATGCGGTTCACCGACATCGCGCGCATTGTGGGCGATGTGCTGGAGCAGGCCACGCAAGGCAGCGCCGACACCCTGGAGGGCGTGCTGGACGCCGACCGCGAGGCGCGCCGCCGCGCCGGTGCCTTGCTGGATAGCGCTGGCTCGTGCTGAAGCCGGCGGGGGGCGATGCCGGGATCGGCGACAATAGCGGTGTTCCGGCAAATGCCGGACCGCCGGTTGCCGGGCCTGACGCCCGGTGTGTCCTTTGTGCCATCGGGGCGGTAAGCCCCTGACGACAAGCTGCCAGCCATGCAAACCGTAATCGCTTTCGTCGCTGCCCTGTGCATCCTGATCTATTTCCATGAGATGGGGCACTACCTGGCCGCGCGCCTGTGCGGAGTCAAGGTGTTGCGTTTCTCGATCGGCTTCGGCCGGCCGCTGTTGCGCTGGGTGTCCAAGGGGCGCGATCGCACCGAATGGACCATCGCCGCGATTCCGCTCGGGGGCTATGTCAAGATGCTCGACGAGCGCGAGAGCGATCCGGAGCATGACGCGCCCATTGATCCGGCGGATTTGCCGCGCGCGTTCAACCGGCAGCCGGTAGGCAAGCGTTTCGCGATTGTCGCGGCCGGGCCGCTGGCCAATTTTGCCCTGGCGGTGGTGCTGTATTTCGTACTGTTTGCCGGCGGCATGCGAGAGGCGGCGCCCATCGTCGCGGCGCCGCCCGCAGGCACGCCCGCGGCAGAGGCGGGCTTGCGGGAGGGCGATCGCGTCCTCGCGTTGCAGGCCAACGGCGAGACCGAGCAGGTGCGTTCCTGGAATGACCTGCGCATGGCCATATTCGCGCAGGGATTCGGCGACGCCAGCGCGGTGCTGCACGTGCGCGCGGCCGACGGCGCTGAGCGCGATGTGAAACTGCCGCGCTTGCCGAATACTGGCGGCAACCCGGAGCAGGACCCGCTTGCCACGCTGGGGCTGGCCCTCAAGGGCGGTCCGGTCACCATTACCGAGGTCCTGCCGGATTCCGCGGCGCAACGCGCCGGCCTGCGCCAGGGCGACCGCGTAGTGGCCTGGCAAGGACAAGCGCTTACCCAGGCCGGCGAACTGATCCGTGGCGTCCGGGCGCGGCCCGGCGTGGAGGTCACGCTCGGCATCGAGCGCGACGGACGGCGCCTGGAAGTGCCGGTGAAACTCGACGCGGTGCCCGCCGCCGAGGGTGCCAGCGCGCCCGCGGCTGGCACCGGCAAGCTGGGTGCCGCGCTGAGCCAGGCGGTCGAGATGGAAACCGTGCGCTACCAGCCGGTCGAAGCGCTGACGCGCTCCATCGGGCAGGTGTGGAGCACCAGCGCGCTCTCGCTCAAGCTGCTTGGCAAGATGCTGGTGGGGCAGGCGTCGCTGCAAAACCTGAGCGGGCCGCTGACCGTGGCGGACTACGCCGGGCGTGCCGCCCACCTCGGATGGCAGCCCTTTGTCGGCTTCCTGGCGTTGGTCAGTGTTAGCCTCGGTGTATTGAATTTGTTACCTATTCCGGTATTGGATGGGGGTCATTTGCTGTATTATTGCGTTGAATTTTTGACTGGCAGGCCCGTACCAGACCATTGGCAGGCTGTGCTGCAGAAGGTCGGCATCGCCTGCGTCTTGCTCCTGACTTCGCTCGCCTTGTTCAACGACGTCAGCCGGCTGTTTCTTGCGCGCGGCTAGACGTGGGTTGCCGGCAGCGGCGTGTCGGTGTCACTGGCACCACGCGCCGGATGCTGAGCCAAGGCGCAGCCCCGTGAAGCATCGGAGCCCAATCCTGCATGGAATCAAAGAGGGGATCAAGATTGATCAGACATAAGCGCATCTCGCTGGGCGTTCTGGCGAGTGCCATCATCGCGGCCTGGACCCCAGTGAGTTGGGCCGCGGAGCCGTTCGTCGTCAAGGACATTCGTGTCGAGGGCCTGCAGCGGGTCGAGCCGGGTACGGTGTTCGGCTACCTGCCGGTCAAGGTCGGCGAGACCTTCAGCGACGACAAGGGCGCGGACGCCATTCGTGCCCTGTATAACACCGGTTTCTTCAAGGACGTCCAGATCCGTTCCGAGGACGGCGTGCTGGTGGTCCAGGTGGAAGAACGTCCCGCCATTTCCCAGCTCGAATTCGTCGGCATCAAGGAATTCGACAAGGACACCCTGCGCCGCTCGTTGCGCGCGGTGGGCGTGGCCGAAGCCCGGTATTACGACAAGGCCCTGATCGACAAGGCAGAGCAGGAACTCAAGCGCCAGTACGTGGCGCGCGGCTACTATGCCGCCGACGTCCAGACCACGATCACCCCGGTCGACCGCAATCGCGTGTCGGTGGTGTTCAATGTCGACGAAGGCCCGGTGGCCAAGATCCGCCAGATCAATATCGTCGGCAACAAGGCTTTCAAGGAAAGCACGCTGCGCGACGAAATGCAGCTGTCGACCCCGAACTGGCTGTCCTGGTACACCAAGAACGACCTGTATTCCAAGCAGAAGCTCACTGCCGACCTGGAATCGCTGCGTTCGTATTACCTGAACCGCGGCTACCTCGAGTTCGCCATCGAATCGACCCAGGTGTCGATCACGCCGGACAAGAAGGACATCTTCCTGACGCTGAACATCAAGGAAGGCGACCAGTACAAGGTGTCGGACATCCGCCTGGCGGGCGAACTGCTCGGCAAGCAGGCCGAGATGGAAAAGCTGCTCAAGCTGCAGAAGGGCGAGGTCTTTTCGTCCGAGAAGCTGACCCAGAGCACCAAGGCCATTACCGACCTGCTGGGCACCTACGGCTACGCGTTCACCACCATCAATCCGCAGCCGCAGATCGACAAGGAAAAGCGCGAGGTCGCGCTGACCCTGATGGTCGATCCGGGCCGCCGCGTCTACGTGCGCCGCGTCAACGTGGTGGGCAACAGCAAGACCCGCGATGAAGTGGTGCGGCGCGAAATGCGCCAGATGGAAAGCTCGTGGTTCGACAGCGAAAAGCTGACCCAGTCGCAGGCGCGTATCAACCGTACCGGCTACTTCACCGATACCAACATCACCACCGAGGACGTGCCCGGCGCGCCCGACCAGGTCGATGTGAACGTCAACGTGACCGAGAAGCCGACCGGGCAGATCAGCCTGGGCCTGGGGTTCTCCTCCACGGACAAGCTGGTGCTGCAGGCCGGCCTGCGCCAGGACAACGTGTTCGGTTCGGGTACCAGCCTGGGCCTGGACGTCAACACCGCGAAGTCCTTCCGCACCATCTCGCTGACGCAGTACGATCCGTACTTCACGGTCGACGGCATCAGCCGCTCGACCGATGTTTACTATCGTACGTCGCGGCCGCTGTACTACACCGGCGACCAGGACTACAAGATCGTGTCGATGGGCGGTGGCTTCAAGTTCGGCGTGCCGTTCTCGGAAGTCGATACGGTGTTCTTCGGTATCGGCTACGAGCGCAGCCAGGTCTACACCTCGGTGAACACGCCGATCCAGTACACCCAGTGGCTGACGAAGATCGGCAAAAACAGCGGCGACCCGATCAACAACTTCCCGTTCACGATCGGCTGGGCCCGCGACCGGCGCGACAGCGCGCTGGTTCCGACCAAGGGACCCTACACGCAGGCCAACCTTGAAGTGGGCGTGCCCGGTGGCGATACGCAGTACTATCGCGCCAGTATCCAGCAGCAGTATTTCTATCCGCTGTCGAAGGCCTTCACGATGGCTTTCAACGGTGAAGTGGCTTACGGTCATGGCTACGGCAACACGCCGTTCCCGGTGTTCAAGAATTTCTACGCCGGCGGTATCGGCTCGGTTCGCGGCTACCAGACCAGCACGCTGGGCCCGAAGGACCAGAACGGCAACCCGACTGGCGGCGCCTCCAAGATGATTGGTAACGTCGAGTTCATCTTCCCGCTGCCGGGTTCGGGCGTGGACCGGACGCTGCGCCTGTTCACCTTCTTCGACTTTGGTAACGTGTACCAGGAAGGCACGCCGCTGTTGTTCAGCCAGCTGAAGTATTCGACGGGCGTGGGCATGTCGTGGCTGTCGCCGATCGGTCCGCTCAAGATCAGCGTGGGCTTCCCGCTGAAGAAGGACGAGACCGACAAGGTACAGCGCTTCCAGTTCCAGATCGGTACCGCGTTCTGAGCGAGAATAGAGAATAGAAGATTGAGGAACGTATTCATGAAAACAACATTCCCACTGATCAAGAGCCTGACGGCCGCCGCGCTGACGGCTGGCGCGCTGCTGGCTGCCGCGCCCGCCATGGCGCAGGAAGCACGCATTGCCGCGGTGAATTCCGAGCGCATCCTGCGTGACTCGGTGCCTGCCAAGCAGGCCCAGGTCAAGCTGGAACAGGAATTCTCCAAGCGCGACCGCGAGCTGCAGGACATGGCCCAGAAGATCAAGGGCATGGCCGACAAGCTCGACAAGGACACTGCCGTGCTGGCTGACGCCGACCGCCAGCGCCGTCAGCGCGAAGTCGCCGATCTCGACCGCGAATTCCAGCGCAAGCAACGTGAATTCCGCGAGGACCTGAACCAGCGCCGCAATGAGGAACTGGCCCAGGTGCTCGAGCGTGCCAACCGCGTGATCCGCCAGCTTGCAGAACAGCGCAAGTACGACCTGATCGTGCAGGAAGCCGTCTATGTCAATCCTCGCATCGACATCACCGACGATGTGATGAAAGCGCTGAACGCCGGTAGTAAGTAAGCCTGCCTGTTTTCACCGTCCAAGGAAGTACTGCCATGCAAACACCCACACTGGGTCAGCTCGCCACCGATACCGGCGCGCAGGTTGTGGGTGATCCCGACCTCGCCGTGCGCGGCCTCGCGCCGCTCGACCAGGCCGGCTCCGACCAGCTCTCGTTCCTCTCCAACCCCCTGTACCTGCCACAGGCGCTGGCGTCCGGCGCCGGCGCCGTGATCGTGTCCGCGGCCGACCTTGAGCGCATCCGGGCTGAAGGCCAGGCCGACGGCCGCAACTGGCTGGTCGCGCGCAATCCCTACGTGTGCTTTGCACGTATCGCGCAGGGCTTCGAGCGCCGTGCCAATACCGACCACCGTACCGGCATCGACCCGCGCGCCAGCGTGGCGCCGGATGCCGTGGTGCCGGCTTCCTGCTTTATCGGGCCCAATGCGGTAATCGAGAACGGGGCACGGCTAGGCGAACGGGTGCGCATCCTGGCCAACGGCTTTGTCGGCGCCGGGGCACAGATTGGCGACGACACGCTGATCTACGCCAATGTCTCGATCTATCATCAATGCGTGGTGGGCATGCGATGCATACTGCACAGCGGGGTGGTGTTGGGCGCCGATGGCTTTGGCTTTGCCCCGGACATCGGCCCGGGCGGCGTGGAATACGTCAAGATTCCCCAGACCGGCCGCGCGGTGTTAGGTAACGATGTCGAGGTGGGTGCCAATACCGCGATCGATCGCGGCGCCATGGCCGATACGGTCATCGAGGACGGCTGCAAGCTCGACAACCAGGTGCAGATCGCGCATAACGTGCGCGTGGGCGCGCATACTGTGATCGCGGGCTGCGCGGCGATTGCCGGCAGTACCAAGGTCGGCCGCTTCTGCGTCATCGGGGGCTCGGCCAACTTTGCCGGCCACCTGAACATTGCCGACCGCACCACGGTTTCCGGTGGCACGTCGATCACTAAATCCATTACCAAGCCCGGCGGTCATTTCACCAGCGTGTTCCCGGTCCAGCCGCATGGCGACTGGGAACGCACCGCGGCCACCTTGCGAGGGCTGAGCAAATTGCGCGAGCGCGTGATCCAGCTCGAAAAACGCCTGCAAGGCCAGGACGCCGGCAATTCTATCCAGCATACCGAAGAGAAAAAATCATGAACGCCGTCGATATCGACATCCGCAAGATCCTCAAGCTGCTGCCGCATCGTTACCCGTTCCTGATGGTAGACCGGGTGCTTGAACTGGAGCCGCAAAAGCGTATCAAAACGCTGAAGAACGTCACCATGAACGAGCCGTACTTCCAGGGCCATTTCCCGGGTCACCCCGTGATGCCGGGCGTGATGATCCTTGAAGCGCTGGCGCAGTCGGCCGGCCTGCTGACCTTTGGCGCCGACATGGAGCGCAAGGAAGGCTCGCTTTATTACTTCGTCGGCATCGACGGCGCGCGCTTCAAGCAGGTTGTGACGCCGGGCGACCAGCTGCACATGACCGTATCCGTAGAGCGCTATATCCGCGGCATCTGGAAGTTCAAGGCGTTTGCCACCGTCGACGAGAAGGTGGCTTGCGAAGCTGAGTTGATGTGCACCGTCAAACAAGCCGACGCCTGAAAATTCGCATTCAGGGCTACTGCGCGGTCGCCATGCGGCACCGTCCGCTGCTCGGAATCCTCACGTACCAATGTACGTTGCGGTTCCTGCGCCGCGGGCGGCACCACCTGACGGCCGCTCGCTACGCCCTGAAAGCGAATTTGGACGTGTTGGTTCATTGTTTCGATCGTTCAACTTTTCAATCTCAGACCATAGGACAGGACGCATGACGCAAATCCATCCCAGCGCACTGGTCGACCCGAAGGCCGAGCTTGCAGCCGACGTGACCGTCGGGCCGTTTTCCGTCGTTGGTCCCAACGTTCGCCTTGGCAGCGGTACCCAGGTTGGCGCGCACACGACCATCGAAGGGCATACCACCGTCGGCGCGGATAACCGCATTGGGCCATATGCCTCGGTTGGTGGCACGCCGCAGGACATGAAGTACCGCAACGAGCCGACCCGGCTCGTGATCGGTGATCGCAATACCATTCGCGAGTTCACCACCATCCACACCGGCACGGTGCAGGACCAGGGCGTGACCAGCATCGGCGACGACAACTGGATCATGGCCTATGTCCACATCGCGCACGATTGCCGGGTGGGCGACCATACGGTGTTTTCCAGCAATGCGCAGATTGCCGGCCATGTGCAGGTGGGCGACTGGGCCATCCTTGGCGGCATGAGCGGGGTTCATCAGTTCGTGCGCATCGGCGACCACGCCATGCTGGGCGGCGCCTCGGCACTGGTGCAGGACCTGCCGCCGTTCGTGATCGCCGCCGGCGACAAGGGTGGCAACAAGGCCACGCCGCACGGCATCAACGTGGAAGGCATGCGCCGCCGTGGCTTCGACGCCGCGCAGATCGCGGCCCTGCGCCAGGCCTACAAGGTACTGTACAAGTCCGACCTGAGCTTCGAAGCCGCCCGCAACGAGATCGCGCAACTGATCGCGCATGCCGAAGGCAGCGCCAAGGTGCCGCTGCAGGGCTTCCTCGACTTCATTGCCGCCACGCAGCGCGGCATTGTGCGCTGAAGCCGGCCCACGCCATGGTCGACGGTGTCCTACCGGCCACGGGTGCTACGCGGGACGTGGCAGGCGCGGGTACGCGCGGCACCATTGCCATGGTGGCCGGCGAGAACTCGGGTGATCTGCTGGCTTCCCTACTGATGGGCGGGCTCAAGGCCCGGCTCGGCGAAACCGTTCGCTACGCCGGCATTGGCGGGCCGCGCATGATGGCGCAGGGGTTCGAGTCGCAATGGCCGATGGATACGCTCTCGGTCAACGGCTATGTGGAGGTGCTGGGCTCGCTGCGCGAGATCCTGGCCACGCGCCGCGCCATCAGGGAACAGCTGATCGCGCAGCCGCCGCTGTGCTTCATCGGGGTGGATGCGCCGGATTTCAACTTCGGGCTGGAAGTGCCGCTGCGCCGTGCCGGCATTCCCGTGGTGCATTTTGTCAGTCCTTCGATCTGGGCATGGCGGGGCGGACGCATCCGTACCATCGCACGCGCGGTCGATCACATCCTGTGCCTGTTCCCGTTCGAACCGGAGATCTACGCCCGCGCCGGCATTCCCGCTACCTACGTGGGCCATCCGCTGGCTGACGTGATCCCGATGGTGCCGGATACGCAGGGCGCGCGCGCGCGGCTGGGCCTGCCGGCCGGGCCCCGCGTGGTGGCCGTGTTGCCCGGCAGCCGGCAATCCGAGGTGCGCAACCTTGGGGCGACGTTCTTCGATGCCATGGCGCGCATGCACGGCATGGACGGCAATCTTGCCTTCGTGTTGCCGGTCGCCAGCGCGCCGCTGCGCGAGATCGTCGAGAGCCTGCATCAGCAGTATCCGCAGATTCCGCTGACCGTCATCGACGGGCAGTCGCACCTTGCCATGGAAGCCGCCGACGTGATCCTGCTGGCCAGCGGCACCGCCACGCTGGAGGCGGCGCTGTACAAGAAGCCGATGGTGATCTCGTACAAGGTGCCCTGGCTGACCGCGCAGATCATGAAGCGGCAGGGGTACCTGCCGTATGTGGGCCTGCCCAACATCCTGTCGGGGCGCTTTGTCGTGCCCGAACTGTTGCAGGACGACGCCACGCCAGAGGCGCTGGCGCGCGAGACGCTGCTGCAGTTGAACGACGATGGCAATACCGCGTTTCTGCGCGAACATTTCACCCAGATGCACCAGACCCTTAAACGCAATACCGCCGAGATCGCCTCGGAGGTGGTCGCCGGCCTGATCCGGCAACGCAGGGGCGGGTAATGGCGCGCCGTCCCGCTGCCAAGGGCAATCCGGCCCAACTCGGTTTCGACCTCGCCGACACCGCCGCGCAGGTCCGCCACCTGTGTGGCGTGGACGAGGCGGGCAGGGGCCCGCTGGCCGGCCCCGTCTATGCCGCCGCCGTGGTGCTTGATCCGGAGCGTCCGATCAAGGGCCTGGCCGATTCCAAAGTGCTGACAGCCCTGCGCCGGGAGGCGCTGTTCGAGCAGATCTGCGAACGCGCGCTGGGCTGGCATATCGCCTTCGCCACGGTGGAAGAGATCGACACCATCAACATCCTGCACGCCACCATGCTGGCCATGCAGCGCGCGGTGCACGGCCTGGCGGATGCCGGCCTGGAGCCAGACCTGGTGCAGGTCGACGGCAACCGCTGCCCGCAGGTGCGCTTTGCGGTCGAGGCCATCGTCAAGGGCGATGCCAAGGTGCAGGCGATATCGGCGGCGTCGATCCTCGCCAAGGTGGCGCGCGATCGTGAATTGCTGACGCTGCACGCGTCGTACCCGCAGTATGGCTTCGACGCCCACTCGGGCTACGGCACGCCGCAGCACTTGGCCGCGCTCACGCAGTACGGCGCCACGCCGCACCATCGGCGCTCGTTCGCGCCGGTGCGCGAGGCCATCGCGCTAGGGCGCATCGCGCCTGCCGCCGGCATGCCACCGCCGTCTTTCCCGGAGCAGGTATCGTGAAGCACGTCACGTCGCGCGACAACGCGCTGTTCAAGCACCTCAAGGCCCTGACCGGTTCCACGCATGCCCGCCGCAAGGCCGGGCAATCGGTGCTCGATGGCGTGCATCTTGCGCAGGCCTACCTGGATGCGCTGGGCCAGCCGGTGCAGTGCGTGGTGTCGGAGCGGCACTACGATCACGCCGAGGTGGCTCCGCTGCTCAGGCAGATCGCGCCCGAACGCGTGGTACTGCTGGCGGACGCCTTGTTCGACCTGATTGCCGGCGTGGTCAACGGCATCGACCTGATGCTGGTTATCGAGACGCCGTCCGGCCACCTGCCATCGCATATCGATACCGATTGCATCATCCTGGACGGCGTGCAGGATGCCGGCAACGTGGGCTCGATCCTGCGCAGCGCGGCCGCCGCTGGAATCGGCCATGCGTTCCTCGTCACGGGCAGCGCCTTCGCCTGGTCCACCAAGACCTTGCGTGCGGCCATGGGCGCCAATTTCCACCTGAATATCGTCGAGCATTGCACGCTGGACATGCTGGCGCCGCGCCTGGCGGTGCCGCTGCTGGCGACGTCCTCGCATGCGCAGGCAGCCGTGTTCGACACCGATTTGCGCGGCCCGGTGGGCTGGGTGGTGGGCAATGAAGGCGCGGGCGTCAGCCCGGAGTGGATGGCCAGGGTCAGCCGCACGGTGGGCATTCCGCAGCCGGGCGGGCTGGAATCGCTGAATGTGGCGGCGGCTACGGCGATCTGCCTGTTCGAGGCGGTGCGGCAGCGGCGGCCCGGTTGATGCTATAAGGCCCACGGGCGGATTGCTTCCCCCTCCCCCTGAGGGCAGTAGGAATCAACACCGGCAGGTGCATCAGGCGGCTTTGGCGCACCGTTCAGCTTCGTTCGGCGCGCCGGCTGCCTTCTCAATAATTACTATCCCGATCCACCTTGATCTCCTGCAGGATCGTGGTGGCGATCTCTTCGATCGACTTGTGCGTGGACGACAGCCACTTGATGCCCTCGCGGCGCATCATGGCCTCGGCCTCATTGACCTCGTACCGGCAGTTTTCCGGCGCCGCGTATTTGCTGCCCGGCCGCCGCTCGTTGCGGATCTCGGCCAGGCGCTGCGGATTGATCGACAGGCCGAAGATCTTGGGCTTGAACGCATACAGGGCGCTCGGCAGCTTGCCGCGCTCGAAATCGTCGGGAATCAGCGGGTAGTTGGCCGCCTTGAGACCGTACTGCATGGCCAGGTACAAGCTGGTCGGGGTCTTGCCGCTGCGCGAAACGCCGACCAGGATGATGTCGGCCTCGGCCAGGTTCTTGTGCGACTGGCCGTCGTCATGCGCGAGCGAGAAGTTGATCGCCTCGATGCGGTTCTGGTAGGCCTCGGTGTCCGCGTTCTGGTGGAAGCGCCCGATCGCATGGGTGGACTTGAGGCCGAGTTCCTTCTCCAGTGGCTCGATGAAGGTCTGGAACATGTCCAGTATCATGGCCTTGGCGCGGCGGATCGCCTTGTTCGACTCCTGGTTGACCAGGGTGGTGAAGACGATGGGCTGCACCCCTTCCGCGTAGAAGGCTTCGTTGATCTTGCCGACCGCGATATGTGCTTTCTCGGGCGTGTCGACAAACGGCATGCGCACCTTGCGGAAACGCATCTCGAACTGGGCCAGGATCGAGTGGCTGAAGGTCTCGGCAGTGATGCCGGTACCGTCGGAGACGATAAAGACCGTACGGATGGCGGGGCGCTCTTCCGTACGCGGTTCCTGGGGTTCCTGCGGTGCAGCGGGAGCGTCGGGCTGGGACATGTTAGGACAATATTTTTGAATCCGCGCTCCGCGAAAGTGCGGTGCGGCACGGTAGAATAGCGGCGATCTTTTCGCTAAGCAATTCCGCCAGCGCTGTTGGTGCAACGATTCGGGCACGAATTGTCAACAATGTGCGCTGCAGCAATCACGATCGCGCGCCGATCGTGACAACGCTGGGGTTGTTTAGCCAAGCGATCCGTCCGGTAGCAGAACTCCAACAATATTCCGGGCGTCAGCAACAGGTTTCTTACTTTGTTTTGAGGCTTTTATGAACAACCCGGCAATTGACGGCGCATACGTGCTGCCGTTCGAGCAGTTGCGCAAGGAAGATGTGGAAACCGTGGGCGGCAAGAATTCGTCGCTCGGCGAGATGATCTCGCAACTGGCCGAGGCCGGCGTGCGGGTGCCCGGTGGCTTTGCCACCACCTCGCTGGCTTTCCGCGATTTCCTCGCCCACAGCAACCTGACCCAGCGTATTTCCGATCGCCTCAAGGCCCTCAACGTCGACGACGTCAAGGCCCTGGCCGAAGCCGGCGCCGAGATCCGCAACTGGGTCATCGAAGCGCCGTTCCAGCCGCGCCTGGAAAAGGAAATCCGCGAGTTCTACGCACGTGCCGAAGAGCGCGAGGGCGCCGAGGCGTCGTTCGCCGTGCGCTCGTCGGCCACCGCTGAAGACCTGCCCGATGCGTCCTTCGCCGGCCAGCAGGAGTCGTACCTCAACGTCAGCGGCATCGACGACGTGCTGGAGAAGATCCGCCACGTGTTTGCCTCGCTGTACAACGACCGCGCCATTTCCTATCGCGTGCACAAGGGCTTCGCGCACGACATCGTCGCGCTGTCGGCCGGCGTGCAGCGCATGGTGCGCTCGGATGTGGGCGCCGCGGGCGTCATGTTCACCATCGACACGGAATCCGGTTTCGCGGATGTGGTCTTCATCACTTCCAGCTACGGCCTGGGCGAGACGGTGGTGCAGGGCGCGGTCAACCCGGACGAGTTCTACGTCTTCAAGCCCACGCTGCAAGCGGGCAAGCAGCCGATCATCCGCCGCTCGATCGGCTCCAAGCTGATCAAGATGGAATTCACGGCGCCGGGCGAAGCCGGCCGCGTCAAGACCGTCGACGTACCCATCGAGTTGCGCAACCGCTACTCCATCACCGACGCCGATGTGTCGGAGCTGGCCAAGTACGCGATGATCATCGAGAAGCATTACGGCCGCCCGATGGACATCGAGTGGGGCAAGGACGGCCGCGACGGCAAGATCTACATCCTGCAGGCCCGCCCGGAAACGGTGAAGAGCCAGTCCGCCGGTAAGGCCGAGCAGCGCTTCAAGCTCAAGGGCACCGCCCCCGTGCTGACCAGCGGTCGCGCCATCGGCCAGAAGATCGGCACCGGCCGCGTGCGCGTGATCAATGACCCGTCAGAGATGGAGCGCGTGCAGCCTGGCGACGTGCTGGTCGCCGACATGACCGATCCCAACTGGGAGCCGGTGATGAAGCGCGCCGCCGCCATCGTGACCAACCGTGGCGGCCGTACCTGCCACGCGGCCATCATCGCGCGCGAGCTGGGCGTGCCCGCCGTGGTCGGTTGCGGCGATGCGACTGACCTGCTCAAGGACGGCACGCTGGTGACGGTGTCGTGCGCCGAGGGCGACGAAGGCCGCGTCTACGACGGCCTGCTCGAGACCGAAGTGACCGAAGTGCAGCGCGGCGAGATGCCGGAAATCGACGTCAAGATCATGATGAACGTCGGTAACCCGCAGCTGGCATTCGACTTTTGCCAGATCCCGAACCAGGGCGTCGGCCTGGCTCGCCTCGAGTTCATCATCAACAACAATATCGGCGTCCACCCCAAGGCCATCCTCGACTACCCGCAAGTCGACGCCGACCTGAAGAAAGCAGTGGAAAGCGTGGCCCGCGGCCATGCCAGCCCGCGCGCCTTCTATGTGGACAAGCTGGCCGAGGGCATCGCCACCATCGGCGCGGCCTTCTACCCGAAGCCGGTCATCGTGCGCCTGTCGGACTTCAAGTCCAACGAGTACAAGAAGCTGATCGGCGGTTCGCGCTACGAGCCGGATGAAGAAAACCCCATGCTGGGCTTCCGCGGCGCCTCGCGCTACATCTCCGAAGACTTCGCAGAAGCCTTCGAGATGGAATGCAAGGCCATGAAGCGCGTTCGCGACGACATGGGCCTGACCAACGTCGAAATCATGGTGCCGTTCGTGCGGACCCTGGGCCAGGCCGAGAAGGTCATCGGCCTGCTGGCCAAGCACGGCCTGAAGCGCGGCGAAAACGGCCTGCGCGTCATCATGATGTGCGAGGTGCCGTCCAACGCCATCCTGGCCGAAGAGTTCCTGCAGTATTTCGACGGCTTCTCGATCGGCTCGAACGACCTGACCCAGCTCACGCTGGGCCTGGACCGCGACTCCGGCATGGAGCTGCTGGCCAAGGACTTCGACGAACGCGACCCGGCGGTCAAGTTCATGCTGTCGCGCGCCATTTCCACCGCGCTGCGCCTGGACAAGTACGTCGGCATCTGCGGCCAGGGTCCTTCGGATCACCCGGACTTTGCGCTGTGGCTGGCCAAGGAAGGCATCAAGTCGATTTCGCTGAATCCCGATTCCGTGATCGATACCTGGAAGCAACTGGCTTCCTGAGGCATTTGACGTCACAATAGCGGTACACCGGCCCTGCGCCTGGTGTTCCTAACCCCCGCAGGCGCTCTGGCGCTGCGGGGGTTTTTTGTTTTGGCCGCGGCCGTGCGCGATGCGGTGGTCCGGTCCGGACAGGCATGAAGGCAGGCAACGCGAAGGGGAGGCTATGGCGCCGTATTACATCTGGTTTGCATTGGCAGCGGTGCTGGTGATCGTGGAACTGGGTTTCGGCACCTTGTATTTGCTGATGGTGGCGCTGGGCGCGGCGGCAGGCGGGCTCGGTGCGCTGGCGGGGCTGGAAGCAGCCAGCCAGACCATTCTGGCCGCACTGGTAGCCCTGACCGGCTTCGTGGTGCTGCGGCGGTCCCGCTACGGCCGTGCGCGGCGCGACGTGGCGGAGCGCGATCCGAGCGTCAACCCGGACATCGGCCAGGAACTGGAAGTGCCGGCCTGGGGGGCTGACGGGCGGGCACGGGTGCGCTACCGCGGTACGGAATGGGACGTCGAGTTCCAGGCCAATGGGCTGGCGGCTCCGGGGCGCTTCCGCATTGTCGAGGTACGCGGCAACACGCTGTTCGTCAGCCCGAGATAGCGGTGCGGGCCGCGCCCGTGCTTGTTTCCAGGTTCTTGCAGTTCGTCTTTCCAACCCCGTCACGGAGGTCCCATGTTTGAATTTTTTGGCAGCCTGCTGCCCCTGCTGGTTCTTGTCGCTGTCATCGTCCTGGTGGCGAAGAGCTTCAAGATCGTGCCGCAGCAACATGCCTGGGTGCTGGAGCGCCTCGGCAAGTACCGCGCCACGCTGACGCCGGGGCTGACCGTGGTGCTGCCCTTCGTCGATCGGGTTGCC
The DNA here is from genome assembly GCF_057814235.1 of Cupriavidus sp. F041. Taxonomy (NCBI): domain Bacteria; kingdom Pseudomonadati; phylum Pseudomonadota; class Betaproteobacteria; order Burkholderiales; family Burkholderiaceae; genus Cupriavidus; species Cupriavidus sp. F041. The sequence goes on along the minus strand of NZ_JBVASY010000002.1, from coordinate 2,171,535 downwards.
TACAAGCACGTCCTCAAGGAGATCCCGCTCGATGTGCCCAGCCAGATCTGCATCACCAGGGACAACACGCAGCTACAGGTGGACGGCGTGCTGTACTACCAGGTCACGGACCCAATGAAGGCTTCCTACGGGTCGAGCAATTTCGTGGTGGCGATCACGCAGTTGTCGCAGACCACGCTGCGCTCGGTGATCGGCAAGCTGGAGCTGGACAAGACTTTCGAGGAACGCGAGTACATCAACCACAGCGTGGTCAACTCGCTGGACGAGGCAGCCGCGAGCTGGGGCGTGAAGGTGCTGCGCTACGAGATCAAGGATCTCACCCCGCCCAAGGAGATCCTGCACGCGATGCAAGCGCAGATCACCGCCGAGCGGGAGAAGCGCGCGCTGATCGCCGCCTCCGAAGGCAAGCGGCAGGAACAGATCAACTTGGCCACCGGCGCGCGCGAAGCCGCGATCCAGAAGTCAGAAGGCGAGCGGCAGGCGGCCATCAACCGGGCGCAGGGCGAGGCTTCCGCCATCCTGGCGGTGGCGGAAGCCAATGCGCAGGCGATTGAGAAAATCGGGCGCGCCATCCGCACAGAGGGCGGCATGGAAGCGGTCAACCTGAAGGTCGCGGAGGAATACGTGGGCGCCTTCGGGAATCTGGCCAAGCAAGGAAATACGCTGATCGTGCCGGGCAACCTCGGCGAGATGAGCAGCATGATTGCTTCCGCGCTGCAGATCGTCAAAGGCCAGCAGAAGGGGGCTTGAGTGCGGGGGGAGGGCGGCGCCGGAGCGGAGCGTCCCGCGATTGCGGGCGCTTGCCCTCTCCCTGCGGGCGGGACAGGGGAGCATGGCGCCGGTACGCGTGCTTGAACTGTCTTGCAGCCTTACTCTTTCCCGGCACCCTTCATGATGCGCGCCTTCTCGCGCTGCCAGTCGCGATCCTTCTCGGTCTCGCGCTTGTCGAACATCTTCTTGCCCTTGGCCAGGCCGATTTCGCATTTGACGCGTCCACGCGTGTAATGCAGGTTGAGCGGCACGATCGTGAAGCCGCGCTGCTCCACCTTGCCGATCAGCCGCTTGATCTCTTCTGCCTTGAGCAGCAGCTTGCGGGTACGCACCGCATCGGGCGAGATATGGGTCGAGGCACTGTTCAGCGCGCTGATGTGGGCGCCGATCAGGAACAGTTCGGCGTCGCGGATGACCACGTAGCCTTCCTTGATCTGCACGCGTCCCGCGCGGATCGCCTTGACTTCCCAGCCCTCAAGCACGATCCCCGCCTCATATCGCTCTTCGATGAAGTAGTCGAAAAAGGCTTTCTTGTTTTCTGCGATGGTCATGCGGTCCGGATAGAGGAAATGGAGATAGGTAAAACAAAAAAACCAAAAAACAAACACCCGGAACGAAGGAAGGATCCGGTGCCGCCACGCCGCAAAGCCGCGTGAAATGCCGCTGGCCCGCCGGAATCCCGATGCGCCGCGGGTGCCCCGCCGATGGTCTTCGCCGCGCCGCTTGCGGCGTACATGCCGCTGCCATGCACATCCGGTATGCCGCCGGCACGCACGTGGGCTAAAATCGCGATTCTAGCAAACCGGCCCGCCCCGGTGGATTCCGCGCTGCGTCATATTGCAGGCGGTGCCTGCGCGGGCCATCACTTCCAATAATGGCAGACGTCCAAAAATCCGTGCTGGTCGGCCACTCCGCCGAGCAGATGTACAACCTGGTCACGCGCGTCGAGGACTATCCCAAGTTCCTCCCCTGGTGCGGTGGCGTGGAGGTGTTCGAGCAGACCGAAACGCTGCTCGATGCCAAGATCCATATCCACTTCAAAGGCATCAAGCAGTACTTCCACACACGCAATACGCAAGAGCCGCCTACCCGGATCGATATGGTGTTCGAAGACGGGCCCTTCAAGACCTTCAATGGCTCCTGGCGCTTCACGCCGCTGCGCGAGGACGCCTGCAAGATCGAATTCCACCTGCACTACGAGTTTTCCAACTTCCTGCTGGAGAAGATCATCGGGCCGGTGTTCAACGTGATCGCCAATACCTTTGTCGATGCCTTCGTCAAACGCGCCGAAACGGTCTATGGCAATGGCTGAAGAGGCCGGAGCCCGTCCGGTACGCATCTCCGTGTGCTACGCCCAACCGGGCGGCGCCTTCCTGAAAGCGCTGGAGGTGGCGCCAGGCACCAGCATTGTCGCCGCAATCGCCGCTTCGGGCTTGCTGCAGGCCTGTCCGGAGGTGGATCCGGCCACCATGCGGGTCGGCATTTTCAGCAAGCTCAAGGCGCCGGACACGCAGGTGCGGGCCGGTGATCGCATCGAAGTCTATCGCCCTCTGGTGGCCGACCCCAAGTCGGCGCGCCGCAAGCGCGTGCAGAAGACCCGCCAGGGCGGCACGCGCGAAGGGCTGAAGTGGCTGCGCGGCGGCTGACCGCCGCCGGCGCTCAGACGCAGTTCTGTTCGAGGCTGGCGCCGGTCCTTTGCAGTTCGGCCTGGCGCTGTTCGTCATCCAGGTGCTGCGCGGAGCCATCCGGCGCCGACACGGCGACGCGCCGGTTCTGCTGCAGCGCGGCGGCGTAGTTCTGCATCCGTGCGCAACGTACCTGCCGTTCCTGTGCGGCCTGGTCCTTCAGGGCCTGGTCGGCCTCCGCTTTCAGCCTGGCCGTCCGGCGCTTCTCGAAGGCTTCCTCTGTGCTTGGCGTGGATTCCGCCTTGCCATTGCCCTTGGAGTCACCGCCCTTGGGCGCGGGTTGGGTGCCGGCGGCAACCGCCGCGGGGCTGGCGGGCGTAGCTGGCGAAGGCGCAGGCTCGACCGGGCGCAGGGTCCCGGCGAAGCGCCCCGGTGCCTTGATCACGCTGGCTACCGGTACCGAGGGCGGTGGTGGCACGTCGCTATAAACCATGCGGCCGCTGCCGTCGCGCCACTGCCATTGCGCCTGGGCGGCGGCTCCCTGGCAGAGGCAGGCGAGGGCGGCGAGCGTGGCGAGCTTGAACGGCGCGGTCGATCGTTTCATGGCTTGTGGGTTGTGGTGGCTCTGCGATGACGGTAGGGCAGCAGGCAAGCAGTCCGGCGAGATCCGCGGGACAGGGCCAGAAACCCCGTTCCACGAGTGACGCACGCGCCCTTGGCTGCCGGGGTTGGCCGCTAGTTTATGCAGACTTGTCGGTTGCGTGCAAGCGCACCGACCAGGCCACGCCGATCATCAGCAACACGATGGCGGAGATCTCCAGCGGGCGCGGCAAGCGATGGTCGAAGACAAAGCCATACGCCAGCGCGAACAGCGTCTCGAAGACGATCATCTGGCCCGACAGCGTGAGCGGCAGGCGGCGGCTGGAGATGTTCCACAGGTTGTTGCCAATCAGCGACGCGCCGAGCGCCACCGCGGCGTTGACCATCCAGAACCATTGCCAGTCGCGACCGCTGCCGGCGGCGCCCAGGCTGTCTCCGGCCAGCAGCCAGCCCGTCAGCGCCAGCACGACCGATACCACGCCGGTGGAAATGCCATAGAGGGCGGACCATTCATTGCCGCTGTATTGCGGATTGCGCTGCAGGTAGCGCGCATTGTCTACGGCATAGAGCGTCCAGCACACCAGGGCGCCGGCCGCGCTCAGTACGCCGGCCAGGCGCTGCCAGACAGTGCGCAGCGCCTCGCCCCCCGCGCTGGCGCCATGCGCGCCGCCGCCGCCGGCGAACAGGTCGATATTGATGCAGGCGATGCCCGCGGCGACTACCAGCAACGACCAGATCAGGCGCGACAGCGGCACGGCGCCATGGTCGCGCCGGCCCATGATGGTGACCGAGATCGGCAGGATGCCGATGATCAGCGAGGTCGGGCCCACCCCCGCAAGCTGCACGCCGAAGGCCAGCAGCACGTAGTACAGCAGGTTGCCGGTGAAGGCCTGGCGGAGCAGGGCGACGCAATCGGCGCGTGTGAGCTTGCGTGCAATGCGCCGCATCAGCGGCAGCGCGGCGATAAACGCCACCAGACCGTAAGCGAGGTAGCGGCCAATCGCCAGTTCCCAGGGCGAGAAGACGGGCAGCAGCTTGGGGGCGATAAACACCATGCCCCAGAACGCGCCGGCCAGCAGGCCGCACAGTACGCCGATACCCATTGTTGCTTGCCTATGCCGGAAAAAGGACGAAGAGCATAGCAGACTTGAACAAGGGCACCCTCAGGCGCATCAAGAAACGTGCCATTCCTGTATAATTCGGTTTTGCGCCTAGAGGAATTGCTATGCGTCTTGTCCAGAAAGCACTCACATTCGATGACGTGCTCCTCGTGCCGGCTTATTCGTCGGTGCTGCCCCGGGATGTTTCGCTCCGTACCCGCCTGACCCGTTCGATCGAACTGAACATTCCGCTGGTATCCGCCGCCATGGATACCGTGACGGAAGCCCGCCTGGCGATTGCCATGGCGCAGGCCGGCGGTATCGGCATCGTCCACAAGAACCTGAAACCGGCCGACCAGGCCCGGGAAGTGGCGCGCGTAAAGCGCTATGAATCCGGCGTGCTGCGTGACCCGATCACCATTCCCCCCGACATGAAGATCCGCGATGTGATTGCACTATCACATCAATACGGCATCTCGGGTTTCCCGGTGCTGGAAGGCAAGACCGTGGTTGGCATCATCACCAACCGCGACCTGCGTTTCGAGGAAGAACTGGACGCGCCCGCGCGCGCCAAGATGACCCCGCGCGAGAAGCTGGTCACGGTTGGCGAAGACGCCTCGCTGGAAGACGCGAAGCGCCTGATGAACCGCCACCGCCTCGAGCGCGTGCTGGTGGTCAACCAGGCCTTCGAACTGCGCGGCCTGATCACGGTCAAGGACATCCAGAAGGCAGTGGAGCATCCGCTGGCCAGCAAGGATGACCGCGGCCAGCTGCGCGTAGGCGCGGCGGTTGGCGTGGGCCCGGACAACGACGAACGTATCGAGCTGCTGGTCAAGGCCGGCGTCGACGTGATCGTGGTCGATACGGCGCACGGCCACAGCCAGGGCGTGCTGGACCGCGTGCGCTGGGTCAAGCAGAACTTCCCGCAGGTGCAGGTGATTGGCGGCAATATCGCCACCGGTGCCGCCGCGCGCGCGCTGGTCGATCATGGCGCCGACGGCGTCAAGGTTGGCATTGGGCCGGGCTCGATCTGTACCACCCGTATCGTGGCAGGCGTGGGCGTGCCGCAGATCACCGCGGTTTCCAACGTGGCCGAAGCCCTCAAGGGCACCGGCGTGCCGCTGGTGGCCGACGGCGGCATCCGCTACTCGGGCGACATCGCAAAGGCGCTGGCAGCTGGCGCGCATGTGGTCATGATGGGCGGCATGTTCTCCGGTACCGAAGAGGCGCCGGGCGAAGTGTTCCTCTACCAGGGCCGCTCGTTCAAGAGCTACCGCGGCATGGGTTCGGTGGGCGCGATGAAGGACGGCGCTGCCGATCGCTACTTCCAGGAAGACAACACCGCCAACGTCGACAAGCTGGTTCCCGAGGGGATTGAAGGCCGCGTGGCCTACAAGGGCTCGGTCACGGCCATCATTCACCAGATGTGCGGCGGCGTGCGCGCCTCCATGGGTTACTGCGGCAGCAGCTCCATCGAAAGCTGGCACGATACCGCAGAGTTCGTGCAGATCACGGCCGCCGGCATGCGCGAATCGCATGTGCACGACGTGCAGATCACCAAGGAAGCGCCGAACTACTACATCGACTAAGCCGGTCTCAATGAACTGGCGGCTGCGCGGGTCCCGACGGTCCTGCCAGCCGCGTGCCGGCTGCGCCCACCGGCGTAGCCTGCAAGGGCCAGCGCGGCCGCGTTCGCCGGCCACGCTGCGCCCCCAAGCCACGCTAATTGCCTGGCCGGAGGAGCTCTGATGAAAGTATTGCTGCGTGCCGTGCTGTTCCTCGATGCCTTGCTGAATCTGCTGCTCGGCGCCGTCTTGCTGCTTTCGCCTTTCACGACCTTTTACAGCGCGCTGCAATTGCCGCAGCCGCAGCCCCCCATGTACGGGCAACTGCTCGGCGTGGCGCTGGTTGGCCTAGCCTTGCTGCTGTGGCAGGCGACCGTCAACGGGCAGCTCACGGTCGCGGTAGCGCGAACGGTTGGACAGGTCAACCTGGCCAGCGCGCTGCTGATCGTGACCTGGATGCTCATGCTCGACCTACCGGTGCAGGGCGCCGGAAAGATCTGGCTGCCGGTGCTGGCCGCGGTCATGGCCTTCTTCGCGGCGGTGCAGATCCCGGCCGCCAAGCGCGTGCGCGTGCGAGAACGTGAACAGCGCGAGCTGCAAAAAGAGACGCAAAACAAGGATGCCGGCGCGGCCCCCGTGGCACGCCGGCCGCAATCACCCGAATACCGGCGCGAGCCCGGTGTCACGCCTCCGCCCGGTTATGGTCCGGGCACCGAAGTGATGCCGGAGCCCGTGCCGGACGAAACGCCATCCGCCCATCATGCACGACAAAATCCTAATCCTTGATTTCGGCTCGCAGGTTACGCAGCTGATCGCCCGCCGCGTGCGCGAAGCGCACGTCTACTGCGAGATTCACCCGAACGACGTCACGGAAGAATTCGTGCGCGAGTTCGCGCCCAAGGGCATCATCCTGTCCGGCAGCCACGCCAGCACCTACGAAGACCACCAGCTGCGCGCGCCGCAGGCGGTGTGGGACCTCGGCGTGCCGGTGCTGGGCATCTGCTACGGTATGCAGACCATGGCCGTGCAACTGGGCGGCAAGGTGGAGTGGAGCGACCATCGCGAGTTCGGCTACGCCGAGATGCGCGCGCATGGCCATACAGCGTTGCTCAAGGACCTGCAGGACTTCTCCACGCCCGAAGGGCACGGCATGCTGAAGGTCTGGATGAGCCACGGCGACAAGGTCGCCGAGTTGCCGCCGGGTTTCAAGCTGATGGCCTCCACGCCGAGCTGTCCGATCGCCGGCATGGCCGACGAGGCGCGCGGCTACTACGCCGTGCAGTTCCATCCGGAAGTCACGCACACCGTCAAGGGCCGCGACATTCTGGAGCGCTTCGTGCTGAAGATCGCCGGCGCCAAGGCTGACTGGGTGATGCACGACCATATCGCCGAAGCCGTCGCCAAGATCCGCGAGCAGGTGGGCGACGAAGAAGTGATTCTCGGCCTGTCCGGCGGCGTCGATTCCTCGGTGGCCGCAGCCCTGATCCATCGCGCCATCGGCGACCAGCTCACCTGCGTATTCGTCGACCACGGCCTGCTGCGCCTGAACGAAGGCAAGATGGTCATGGACATGTTCGCCGGCCGCCTGCATGCCAAGGTCATCGCCATCGACGCGTCCGAGCAGTTCCTCGGCCACCTCGCCGGCGTGACCGATCCCGAGCAGAAGCGCAAGATCATCGGCCGCGAGTTCGTCGAAGTGTTCCAGGCCGAAGCCAAGAAGCTGACCAACGCCAAATGGCTGGCCCAGGGCACGATCTACCCCGACGTGGTCGAGTCCGGCGGCACCAAGACCAAGAAGGCCACCACCATCAAGAGCCACCATAACGTGGGCGGCCTGCCGGAAACGCTGGGCCTGAAGCTGCTCGAGCCGCTGCGCGACCTGTTCAAGGACGAAGTCCGCGAACTCGGCGTGGCGCTTGGCCTGCCGCCGGAGATGGTCTACCGCCACCCCTTCCCGGGTCCGGGCCTGGGCGTGCGTATCCTGGGTGAGGTCAAGCGTGACTACGCCGAACTGCTGCGCCGGGCCGATGCGATCTTCATTGAAGAACTGCGTGGCACGGTCGCTACCGAACAGGACGCCGCGGCCGGCATGTGCGAGCCTTCGCAGGTGGGCAAGAGCTGGTACGACCTGACCAGCCAGGCGTTCGCGGTGTTCCTGCCGGTCAAGTCGGTCGGCGTGATGGGTGACGGTCGCACCTATGACTATGTCGTCGCGCTGCGCGCGGTGCAAACTACCGACTTCATGACTGCCCACTGGGCGCACCTGCCGTACGCGCTGCTGGGTCGTTGCTCGAACCGCATCATCAATGAGGTGCGTGGTTTGAACCGCGTGGTGTATGACGTGTCGGGGAAACCGCCGGCTACGATCGAGTGGGAGTGAGCCTCATTTTTTGGTGCATTTTCTGGCGCCACCTGGCAATGACAGGCAGTAAGTGATCTAAGCCCGCGATTTTGCGGGCTTTTTTTTTCGCCTGGCTGCATCCAGATTTCTGGCATTGATAGGCAGCATCAGGCGGCGAAAGAGGCCGGGTACGGGACTTCGCGGATCAGAGCAGTGAGTTCTCCTGCGCGCGCGCTAGCGCGCTCGTGCGGTTGCGCACGCCGAGCTTCGCAAAGATGTTGTGAAGGTGCCATTTGACCGTGGCTTCCGACACGAACAGGCTCTGCGCCAGTTCGCGGTTGCCAAGGCCAGCCTTGAGCAGGCGCAGGATCTTCAGTTCGCGCTCCGTCAGCTCCATGGTGCCGGCCGGCGTGGGCGGCGCGCTTCGCACGCCCGTCACGCCGCGGCCGGCCGCCTGGAGCAACTGCTGCAGGTAGTCCAGCGGCACCCGCGTATCGGTGGCGCCCTGCAGTTCATCGCGGCCCGCAGCCATGGTTTCCACCATGACAAGCAGCAGGGCATCGGCATCGAGCAGGCTGCGCAGCAAGCCGTGCTGCGCGGCAAGCTGCAAGGCCTCGTCCAGCGTACGCAGTGCCTGCGCCCGGTCACCCGCGCGGTGCTGCTGCACCGCCTTGAGGGCCAGCAGGCGCGCCAGTTGGCCCTGATGGCCGTCGCGCTGTGCGCGGCGGATGGCATCGTTGAGCGCGCCGAACGGGCCGGGCCCGGCGCCGTGCGCGAAACGCAGGCGCAGCCGCATCAGGCAGACGATGTCCTCGTCGGCGGCCGCCAGCAGCGGCGCGGTGTCCGCGCCACGCGCGACGAGGCCATACGATTGGGCGAGCTTGAGCGCATCGTCCGGTGCCCCCGCCTGCAGCCGCAGCATGCAGCGCTCGGCCGCCAGGATCAGCGAGAGTCGCGGCAGCCTGAGCCGATGACCCAGCGACTCGCCTTCAAGCAGGCAGGCATCGGCTGCCGTGTGCTCGCCGCGCAGGCGCAGCAGCCGCGCGCGCGTGAGGTAGCCAGCCGTGGTCATCTCGACCAGGCCGTGCTCGTCGATGAAGGGCAGGCCCTGGTCGATAAAGCGCTGCGCCTGCGCCAGGTCGTTCTGTTCATAGCAGACTTCGGCGGCCAGCAAAGTGAGCATCGACCCAGCGTACGACGCGACACCGAGGCTGCGCACGACGATGGCGATGCCGGCCTTCGCCTGTGCCATCGCCTCGTGCTGATCACCGCGGCGCATGGCGATCATCATCGCCAGCGCCGAGGCCCAGGCCAGGCCGTAGTCGGCGCGGCATTCCTCGAATGCGCGCCGGGCGACGGCAAGGGCCTGGATACCCTGCTCGAAGGCATCGGACTCGCAGCAGCCGCTTGCTAGCACGTTGGCGACCACGCCGGTCAGGAAGGAGTCGGCGTGTGGCCAACTGCGCAGCCAGGCTTCGCTGCGCGACTTGGCGAGTAGCGGCTCGCCGGTATGGGCCCAGTAGACGCAGCGGATCATCTCGATCACGCTGCGCAGCGCGCCCTCGTCGTCTACCGCACCGCTGTCCGAGCAGGCGGCTTCGAGTGCGCGCAGTTCCTGTTCGGCCTCGGGGTAGCGCCGCGTGAGCACCAGCGACCAGGCATGCCCGGTGCGGATCTTCGGCCGCGCATGCACCAGCGCCTGCGGCAGGCGGGTCAGCCAACCCAGCAGGGTGGCGTGTTCGCCGCGGTGTTGCACCAGCTCGCCCGAGAACGAGGCGACGAGGTCGGCCGCGCGCTCCAGGTCGTGGGCCTCGAACGCATGGCGCACCGCCTCATGCGGCAGCTTGTGGCGATGGAACCAGTCGCTGGCGCGCAGGTGGACCGCGAGCATTGCGTCGCCAGGCAGCTCGCGCGCCCGGCCGCGCAGGTAGTCGGCGAACAAGTGGTGGTAGCGGAACCAGGTGCGCGAGCGGTCCAGGCCCGAGAGGAACAGGTTGCGGCTCTGGACTTCGGCCAGCATCGCGCGGCTGTCGTCGCGGTCCAGCACCTCGTCGCAGAGCTCGGCGCAAAAGCGGTCCAACCCGGACGTGCGCAGGAGGAACGCGCGCAGGTCGGGCCGCAGGCTGTCGAGCACCTGTTCGCCGAGGTAGTCGGTGATGTCGCGGTCGGTGCCCGAGAAATCCGCAAGGAAGGCCCTGCGGTCGTCGGACTCGCGCAGCGCGAGGGATGCCAGCTGCAATCCGGCGATCCAGCCTTCGGTGAGGTCATGCAGCGTCTCGACTTGCGCGCGGTCGAGCGGAGTGCCGCTGACGCGGCCGACGAAGTCGGCGGCCTCGTCCAGGCCGAGACCGAAATGCATGGCATCGAGTTCGAGCAGCTCGCCACGCAAGCGCAACTGGCTTACCGAAAGCGGCAGCCGCGTGCGACTGGCCAGCACCAGGCCGATGTTGGGCGGGAGATGCGCGATAAGCCATTCCAGCTTGCGGTGCAGGCCTTCGTGCTGCACCAGGTGGAAGTCGTCGAGCACCAGCATCAGTCGCCGGTCGTGGCCTAGCAGATCGTGCAGCAGCGATGTCACCAGCGCATCGAGCGAGGCCATGTTGCCGCCATCGGCCTGCGCGAGCGTGTTGCGCCCCAGGCGCGCGTCGGCATGGTGCAGCGCCGCAGCAAGGTAGCGCATGAAACGCAGCGGATCGTTATCCTCGGCGTCGAGGCTGAGCCAGGCCGTTGTGATACCGAGCGGCTCCAGTTGCGCGACGAACTGGGCCAGCGCCGTGGTCTTGCCATAGCCGGCCGGCGCCGTCACGCTGAGCAGGTGCTGCGCCAAGCCCGCATGCAGCAGGCTCGAGAGTTGCGGGCGCGCCAGCAGGCGCGATGAGAGCTGCGGCGGAGCCAGCTTGGCCTCGACCAGCACCGCGGCCGATGTCTCGGCCGAACGCCTTCCACGTGCCTGTTGCTGCGCCATGCTGGATGTCCCCGGTCGGTCTTTGGCGGCCCAGTTTGCCATACCCGGCGTCAACCCGGGCGTCAACCCACACCCCCACGCCGGCCAGCGCCGCACCTGGCAGGCGCATGCCCGCTTTCGCAAGCCGCCGGGCTCACGCCAGCGCGTCTTGCCATTCGATGCGCCAGCGCAGCGGCAGGCGTCCGAGTTCGGCCTCGGCCAGCCGCATCAAGTCCACGCCCTGCGCGCCGGCAGGGCGATGCGCGACCACATGCGATTCAATCCCATACTTCGCGTGCGGCTGCACATCCACCTGCACCTCGATGGCGCCGCAGACCTTGTGCAGCGTATCCGCCAGCGCCTTGGCGATCGCCAGTTCGCGCAGCTTCGGCTTGAAGATCTTGTTGATGGCCGTCAGCGGTATGGCCTCCAGGATCACCACGTCGACCGGCACCGCGGCGCGCTCCGCGATGGTGGCGCAGGCATGCGCCAGCAGTTCGGCGGCCTCGCAGGCCTGCCCCTTGCGCAGCGTCACATAGGCCATCGGCAGCTCGCCCGCATAGCCGTCCGGCTTGCCGACCGCGGCGGCAAGCTCGACCGCTGGATGCCGCATCAGGCCTTCCTCGATCATGCTCGGGTCGATGTTGTGGCCGCCGCGGATGATCAGGTCCTTGGCCCGGCCCGTGAGCCAGAAGTAGCCCTGCGCGTCCTGGCGTCCAAGGTCGCCGGTGTTGAGCCAGCCGTCGGAGAGGCAGACGCCGTGGTTGTCGCTGTCCTTTACGTAGCCGGAGAACACATAAGGGCCGCGCAGCAGGATGGTCCCGATCTCGTCGACCGCGGCCTCGCGCTGCACCTCGCCGTCGGTGCCGAGGTGCGCGACTTTCATCTGCTGGTAGGGCATGCGCAGTCCGATGGAGCCGACCGCACGCTCGCCGTCGCGAGGGTTCAGCGAGCTGACGCAAGTGGCTTCGGTCATGCCGTAGCCTTCGAGCAGCTTGAGGCCGGTTGCGCTCTCGAAACGCTGGAGAAGTTCGGGCGAGAGCGGTGCCGCGCCGCAAATGGCGAACCGCAGCGAACTCAGGTCGGCACCCTCGCGCGGCACATTGAGCAGCGCCGAGAGCACGGTCGGCACCGCGCTGAACAGCGTCGCACGGTAGCGCTGCACCGAGCGCCAGAAGGCCGCGAAGGTGCGCGGGTCGCGGTAGCCCGCGGTCGACAGCAGCACCACATGGGCACCGACGCTGAATGGCGCCAGGCCCGTGACCATCATCGCGTTGGAGTGGAACAGCGGCAGGCCGCAGAGCAGCGTATCCGCCGGGCTCATCGCCACCGCGGTGGCCACGCCCCAGGCATTGGCGGCCTCGTTGAAATGGGTGCGCCGCGCCAGCTTGGGCGTACCGGTGGTGCCGCCGGTGTGGAAATAGGAGGCAACGTGATCGCCCTGCGGCGGCTCACCGATCAGCTCATCGGCGGGCTGCGCGGCCAGCAGGGCATCGAAATCCACTGCCCACGGCGGGCAGTCGCCCAGTCCGCCAACGCGCACCACGGCACGCAGGCTTGGCACCCGGCTGCGCAGCGCCTCCACCTTCTCCCAGATGCCGGCCTGGTCCTGGCGTCCCTGTGCCACCAGAACCACGGTGCCGGCCGCATTCAGGATGCCGGCCATGTGGTCGACTTCCAGATACGGGTTGACGGGGTTGACGATGCCCACGGCCTCGGCGCCCCACAGCGTGAAGTGCGTCTCGGGCAGGTTGGGCAGCAGGTACGAGACCACGTCGCGCCGGCCCACGCCGAGGCTCGCGAAGGCATTCGCGGCCTGGGTGACGCGCTCGGCAAGCGCGGCGTAGTCGTAACGCACTTCGCCGTCGGCCGGGTCGCCCGAAGGCACAAAGGTGAGGGCGGGCGCGCGCGGGGTGGCGGCGGCCGCGCGGCGCAGCGCGGCATAGCTCGACACCGGCTGCGCTAGCCGGCTCTCGATCGGTAACCGTTCCAGCGCCTCGATATCGGCCAGGTTCCGCAGAGGCAAGAGAGCCTTGGTCATGGGTGCCGGCCCGCCTCAGTGGTGAACGATCAGTTCGGGCTTCGCCACCAGGCCAAAGCTGCGCAACTGGCCCAGTAGCTCTTGATGCCCGAAGGCCTGGCAGCCCGAGGCAAAGCCGACCCGTTTCGGCGCCTGCTGCAGCAGCGCGTGGGCAGCATACGCCTGCAGCAGGCCGGTCTGCTTGTAGTTGCAGTTGCCGAAGATCACGCAGTGCGCGCGTCCGAGCGGGCCCGAGGCGTGCACCGAGTCGACCGACTTGTTGAGGCGCGGGTTTTCGCGCGGCGGCATGCTGTTCATCACGCCGGCTGCGGTCTGGGCCAGTGCGGCATAGCGCTCGTCGGGGTCCATGCCTTCGGTGGCCTTGAGGGCGGCCTCGACGATCTTCGGCACGCCCAGCATCAGCGGCTTGTTGAACACCCCGCCCAGCACCTTGACGTTGGCCACGCGCGGGTCCTTCCTGAACCACACCGGGTGCGAGGTGCCGCCCCACGGCAGGGCCAGCGCCATCTCGTGCTGGCCCGGGATCGCGAGATTGTAGAGGCCCGCGTCGGGCTGCCACTCGACGAGCCGGTTCTGCTGCAGGTGGAAGGCCTTGGAGGTCGCCGCGTTGACCAGGATGGTCTGGGTCGAGGCGATGGTCGGGCTGCCGCCCCAGAACACGGCGATGTCCAGCGTGTCCAGTCCCGGCATCTCCAGGCACAGCTGCGCGGCGATCTCGCCGGTGGTGTACATCTGTGCCAGGCCGGGCGACAGCAGCAGCCCGGCTTGCGCGAACTTCGCGCCGTACTGTTCGTCGAGCGTGATCAGCCAGTCCTGCTCGCCGGTGGTGTCCGTGTAGTGGCACTTGGCGGCCAGGCAGGCCTGGACCACTTCCGGCCCGAACTTCGCGAACGGGCCGACGGTATTGAGCACCACGGAGGCGCCGCGGAACAGCTCGGTCAGCGCTTCCGTGTTGTGCTGCACTTCGACGACTTCGTAGTCGGCGGTCTCGATGCCAGGCACATTGGATTTCATGGCCGCGTGGAGCTTTTCCGCGCTACGCCCGGCCGCGATGAAGGGGATGCCGTACTCGCGCAGGTACTCGCACACCAGGCGGCCGGTGTAGCCGCTGGCGCCATAGACGACGACCGGTTTCTTGTTGTTGCTCATGGAATGGCTCCTGAAGGGATGATGATCAGAGAAGGGACGAGCTCACGCCGCCGTCCAGGACGTAGCCGCTGCCGTTGGAGAAGCTCGAGCGTTCCGAGGCGAGGAATACCGCGAGCTGGGCGACTTCCTCTGGCGTGCCGTAGCGGCCCTGGCGCTGCGCGATGACGGCGTTGAAGTCGGGGATGTTCAACTGCTGCTCGAACTCGAACCGGTGCGAGCTGACCAGCTCTGTGTCGACGAAACCCGGCAGGATGGCATTGACGCGTATATTCTTTGCGCGCAATTCAATCGCCGCCGTCTGCGTGAGCGACACCACGCCGGCCTTGGCCGCGGCATAGCTGCCGATCAGCGCGCAGGCCGCCTTCGCGGTGACCGACGCCATCGTGATGATGCTGCCGCCGCCGGCCGCGATCAGGGCGGGCGCCGCGTAGCGGATGCAGAGGAAGACGCCGTCAAGGTTGGTCGAGGTGACCTCGCGCCACTGCGCGTAGCTTTGCGTCGCGAGCGGGGCGACCACGGCGATGCCGGCGTTGGGCACCATGATGTCGAGCCGGCCGTGTTGCTGCACGCAGGCGGCGACCAGGGCCTCGACCTGCTCGGGCACGCGAACGTCGCAGGCCACGGCGCTGGCGCCCGGCAGCGTGGCCGCGACCCGCTGTGCCACGGCCAGGTTGAGGTCCGACACGATGACCTTGGCGCCTTCGGCCGCATACGCGCGGGCAATGGCTTCGCCGAGCCCGCGGCCGGCGCCGGTGATGATCGCCGCCTTGTCCTGGAGAAGTAGCTTGCTCATAGCAATCCGGCAGACAGCCCGCCGTCCATGATGTAGTGGGAGCCGGTGGTCCAGCTGGCGGCGTCGGATGCAAGGAACGCGGTCATTTCGGCCACTTCTTGCGGCGTGCCAAGGCGCAATTGCTTCACCGCGACCAGCGCGCTGAAGGGCACCCCGACGATGGCTTCCACGGTGGGGATCAGCCGGTCCACCATTGCGGTACTGACGAAGCCGGGGCAGACCGCGTTGACGCGGATGCCGGCGGGACGCAGCTCGGCCGCGGCCGTGCGCGTGAGCTGGATCACGGCCGATTTCGAGGCCGCGTAGGAGCCGAACAGCGGCACACCGTTGGTGCCGGCCAGCGACGAGATGTTGACCACCGCACCCTTGCCCGAGGCGGCAAGCGCGCCCAGCGAGTGCTTCATGCCAAGGAACACGCCCATGACGTTGATGCTCATGAGGCGGCCGACCTCTTCCTCGCTCTGGTCGAACAGCGGCTTGACGATCTCGATGCCGGCGTTGTTGACCAGCGTGTCGAGGCTGCCGAAGGCGGCCGTGGCCGCCTCCACCGCGCGGGCCCAGTCGGCGCCCTTGGTGACGTCGCAGGGCACGAAACGCGCCTGCGGGCCCAGTTCGTCCGCGGCGCTGGCAGCCCCGGCCTCGTCGATGTCGGCCAGCATTACCCGTGCGCCGCGCTCGACGAACAACCGGGCGATGGCAAGGCCGAGCCCCTGCGCCGCACCGGTGATGAGGGCGTTGCGGCCCTGTAGTTCGATCATGTCGTTGTCTCCTGTCCGCCTGTGATCGGCGGTGGAGACATTGCAACAGGCGCGGGCGGATGAGCAGCCCACCTAAAGGATGGTTTTTCGTGCTGCGACGCAGCAAGGCCTGGCGCGTAGTTGCGCTTGTACGCGAGCCTGGACGCTCCGTGGCGGCCGCACCAGCCCTGGCTGGCGGCGCGGATCGTGGCCTCCAGGAAGGTATCCAGGTCGCGAGCCTCCGGGAGTACGCGCAAGTTCTCGGCGGCGGGGGGCATTGCGTCCCTCCCGCGCGCTCGAAGCGCACGATGAGCGCATGGCCGAAGGCCCATGGCCAGCATCAGAGCCATTGAAGCCCGGAACGGTGTGGAGAGAGAAGAACGCGCGTCGTGTGCCAGCTAGTCCTCAAGCGTGGGCGGCGATCTGGACAATCCGTTGCATCGACCTGTTGATTCCACAGCCGACTTCGGCCAACCAAGGGCAGGAGAAGGTCGACGTCTGGCGACCCCAACTGGCTGTCCAGAGGTACAAGCGAGTAAGCGTGTGCGTCCGAAATGTGCTCTCGCTTCGATGCGGTAGGCATCGGAACATCAAATCCTATTTTTTACCTATACTTTTCCGCGCTGATCGCTGTATTAAGTTACCGTTGCCCGGTGGAGCAGCCCGCACATTCACGGGTGCACCTTGGATTGGTTTTTTGAGAACGTGTACGTGTTCCCCCATGTCCAAGAACTCCAAACGCGCCTATCGGGCTGAAATTTTTCCACCCCCAACTAATGGTTCCGAGGGCAGCGACCGAACCCTGCTGTATTTCGGTTGGCTGACCCTGTTCATCTATCTGGCAACGCCGGCCGGTTATCTGGTTGACATACAGACGTCGTACATGCTCAAGAACCAGTTGCATGCGACGGCGACGCAGATCTCGACATTCCGGCTGGTTACGGGCATACCCGTGTACTTTGCGTTCGCTTTCGGCCTCGCGCGCGACCAATGGAACCCGCTGGGATTGCGCGATCGCGGCTTCTTCCTGATGTTCGCTCCGGCGACCGCGCTGGCATTCATCTGGATGGCGTTTTCGGGTTTCTCATACGCGGGACTGGTCATCGGGATGCTGCTGGCAATGCTGTCGTCCCGATTTATCGCCGCAGCCTATCAGGGGCTGGTCGCTCTGGTGGGCCAGGAGAAGCTCATGTCCGGGCGCCTGAGCGCTCTGTTGAATGTGGTCAGCTCCGTCCCGGTCGTTGCGGGAGCGTTCGCTTCCGGGTACTTCTCCGATCATCTTGCCGCGAAAGAAGCCTTCTTCCTGGCTGCGATGTTCACTTTATTGATTGCCGTGATGGGACTCTGGAAGCCCGTTTCCGTCTTCGGCCATATCTACGAGCACCCGCAAGCCAGGGGCGCAGATCTTGTTGGGAATGTCAGGCGGCTGGCGAAGCATAAGGCCATTTATCCAGCGGTTCTCATCTGCTTTCTGTGGAACTTTGCGCCAGGATCGGCCACTCCGCTGCAGTTCTATCTGACCAATGAGCTGCATGCATCGGATTCCGTTTACTCGTACTACAACGGGATCTTTGCCGCCGCGTTCATCCCGACATTTCTGCTGTATGGCTTTCTGTGCAAGAGAGTATCGCTGAACAAGCTGCTGTGGTGGGGAACGATCGTCGCAGTGCCGCAGATGATTCCGCTGGCATTCATTCACTCTGCGAATCTCGCGCTTGTATTGGCGGCACCGATAGGGCTGATGGGCGGTGTAGCCACGGCAGCATACTTCGATCTCGCGATGCGGTCCTGCCCGCCAGGCTTGCAAGGAACCTTGATGATGCTGGTGGAAGGCGTTCTCGCGCTCTCGGCGCGTGCCGGCGATCTATTGGGCTCATGGATTTATAACAGCAGCTCAACGCACGGATTCACATATTGTGTGATCGCGACGACCGTGGTGTACGCACTGATCCTGCTCTTGATCCCGCTGACGCCGAAAGAATTGATTGCTACCAAGGATGGCGAACCTTCGAGGTGAGGCGTCGGCGGAGTCGACAGAAGTTCATTGCCGTGACCGACCAAAGTCGGGCACCGGGCACGTGATAAAATTCGCATGTGAACTAAATGGCATCTTTTATCCGTCAAAGACATGGAGCATCGACTCGTCTATCTATTGAACGTCGGCCAGCGTCGACTGCATCGGTGGTCACAAGCGCGCACGGCCGCGGGTGGCGTGACAGCGGCCCAGGCTGGGCTGCTTTTCTTTCTGGGCAGGAACGACGGAGCGCTGATGGGCGAGGCTGCCGCAGCGCTAGATCTGGGCGCACCCGGGATGAGCGGTCTGGCTGACCGGACCGAAAGGGCGGGCCTGATCGAGCGCCGGCCGGACGAGACCGATCGCCGTGCATCGCGCCTATGGTTGACGGAGGCAGGACGCTCGGCTCGCCGGCGTTCGAAGGCTGGCATGAAGGAAACAAATGCCAGGCTGACCGAAGGTTTCACCGCGGCCGAAATTGACGTGGTAGCGCGGTGGCTGACCAGCCTGCAGACGAAGTTTCCGGCCGCCGACGAAGGCGAGTTGTAACCTGGGCAGCGGCCGGACAGCGAGTCACTCGATTTACTGCTGGGCGACCTTGGTGAAGTCCGGTTTGCGCTTCTCGGCGAAGGCCGAGAATGCTTCCTTGGCTTCGGCACTGGATAGCCGCTCCTCGAACCTGGCGCTTTCGCTGTTCATCTGCGAAACCAGTCTTTCCGCGTCGCGCATGAGCTTTTTCATTGCGCTCAGCGAGCCGGCGGGCCTGGCGGCAATCTTTTCGGCCATCAGGCGCGCATCCGCCCGCAGTTGGTCATTGGCGCAAACTTTGTTCGCGATGCCCCACGCCACGGCGGTTTGCGCGTCAAGCGGCTCGCCCAGCGCGAACATCTCGAAGGCCCTGACGTGCCCGATGCGCAGGGGAAGCAGGTAACTTGAAGCCGCCTCCGGAACGAGGGCAAGGTTGACGAAGGGCGTGATCAGTAGCGCGTCCTGCGCGAGCACGACGTAATCGCAATGCAGCAGCATGGTGGTGCCGACGCCGACGGCCTTGCCGTTGACCGCGGCGACAATCGGTACGGTCGAGTTGGCAAGGGCGCGCAGAAAGCGGTGCACGTGGCGTTCGCCGGGGCCATTTCCTGCCGCTATCGCTGCGAATTCGCCCACATCATTGCCCGCCGTAAAAATGTCCCCGTCCCCCTGCAGCAGCAATACCCGGATATTGCGGTCCTGCTGTGCCTGCTCGATAGTGTCGGCGAGTGCGCCGTACATCTCGTTCGTCAACGCATTCTTCTTGTCCGGCCGGGCAAGCGTAATGGTCAGAACGCCGCTGGTAAGGTCAACACGAATTTCCAAGCTCATGGTAGGTCTCCAGATGGGTTGCGCAATGCCGTGCAGGCATGCAATGTAACTTCGCATACGAAGTATATATAATTCGCATGCGAAGTAAACAACTGGGCCGATTCAGTGCGTCGGGAGCATCCTGGACGCCGCGATAGTCGGTGAAGGCAAGAGACAGGCGATCGACACATTGCTTGTAGCGCATCCGAGCATCGCAGAGTGTATCCATAACAATTATTTGAATGTACTGGTTGGCGGCTTTACGATGGCGCCATAGCCCAGTTGGCCGGCATCGCCCTGGTGGTGAAGCGAGCAGCAGCGCCGAAGATTCGTCAGCCCGTCCAGAAATGGGGCCGTCGAGTGTTGCTGGGGTCAGTCCGAACTCAACCTGATATGAAGGAGCTCAATTGAAATCGTCTGACAACTCTTTCTCGCAAGCGCGACGGCTGACCCGCGAGGTGGCCGACATGGCGGAGAAAACGGAGAGATCATGGATGACTTCCTGATTGCCTTCGGCGCGCTCTGGTTTGTGATCTGTTTGTACGCCGGCCTGGCGCATCACATCAGGGGGGATTGGGCCAGGCGCGGCGCCGCAGAGAAAGTCTCTTCCATTGATCCGCAAGGAGACCTTCCTGCCTGCATACACTGCATCCGCCTCTGCGGCTTGCCATCCTCGTTGGCGAAGGAGGAACTCGCGGCAGCGATTGCTACGGTGCACGACGAAGTCATCGCATGGGCCGGCACCTTGAAGTTGGCCATCTCGAAAACAGAAGCGGCAGCCATATCGACGATCTGGAAACCGGGAACACCACGACTCCGATGCGCTTCATATTGTCCTAAAAGGAGGGAAATTCGTCATTCAGGCCTCAGGGTGGGGCATCTACCATGGAGCTGTCAATCCACTCGGCATGAGGACTCCAGATGAGCGCTACCGACAGCTCGAAGGGAAACACGATTCACCCGAACGTGGCTGCGCTGCCCCGGCTCACCCTGGCGGTCGCTTGGGGCATGGCTGGTTTCGAATGTCAGGCAGGGGGTGTCGAATGAATAGCACTGCACTGGCCTGCACCGCTGTGCTTGGTCTGCTCTTGTTCGCACTTGGACTCGCCATCTCGGTCCTGCGCTCTCGTGTCGGCGTGCTGAGCGGATACGCTCCTGAGCCTGATAGGCTGCTAACGAAACTGGTTCGCGCTCACGGTAACACCGCCGAGTACGTCCCGTTCTTCGCGATGCTTTTTCTGTACCTCGGCTTTCGGAATCCGCCTCAATGGCAGCTCTGGTGCATGGCAGGTGCAACTGCCTGCCGCTTGCTCCTGGTGGTTGGACTACTTGCTTGGCCATCGATGACGAAGCCCAATCCGGCCCGAGCTATCGGGGCCTTGGGAACTTACGCGTTCGGGATGGCCCTCTGTGTTGCATTGCTCAACGGCCGCTAGCCCTCTGGCCGCGCCGCGCGGTCTGGTTTCATAACGGATCCTGGTGTGGCCCTTCGTTCGCCAAGCTTCACGTTGCAAGGGCTGGCCATCCGCCCGGTTACCGGCATTGCACGTGCGCGTCCCCCGGTGCAATGGAGCGAAGCATTCGTGTTCAGCGGAGAGCGAAGCGTGCGGCGCGCATTCGAGCACATTGAATCGACCTGAAGAGGAGAGGTACTGATGTCGAATCGGATCAACACCGGTCGTCGGCGCTTTGTTGGGACGGCGGCCGTCAGCGCAGGTGCGATGGAACTGGTCTTGAGCGGGCTGGCGCACGCACAGTCCAGTCAAGCCAGCGGGCTTGCTGCAGGCGCGAACGCCTCAGCGTCGGGTGCATCGTTCACCGAGATCAGGCAGATCGATGCTGGCGCTCTGAATGTCGGTTATGCCGAAGTCGGCCCGGGTACCGGCCCGGTCGTGATCTTGCTCCATGGCTGGCCATACGACATCCACAGCTTCGTCGACGTCGCGCCTCGGCTCGCGTCGGCGGGCTATCGGGTGGTGGTTCCGTACCTGCGCGGCTACGGGACGACGCGGCTTCTTTCCAGCGACGCGGTCCGCAATGGCCAGCAGTCGGTGCTCGCCGTCGACGTCATCGCGCTGATGGATGCGCTGAAAATCGAGAGGGCGATCATCGGCGGCTTCGACTGGGGTGCGCGCACGGCCAACGTCGTCGCGGCGCTGTGGCCGGTGCGCTGCAAGGCGCTGGTATCGGTGAGCGGCTATTTGATCGGCAGCCAGCAAGCCAACAAGGCGCCCTTGCCGCCGCAGGCGGAGCTCACGTGGTGGTACCAGTTCTACTTCGCGACGGAGCGGGGCAGGCGCGGCTATGAAGCCAACCGGCACGACTTCACGAAGCTCATCTGGCAACTCGCTTCGCCGAAATGGCATTTCGACGATGCGACGTTCGAGCGATCCGCAAAAGCCTTCCAGAACCCGGATCACGTGGCGATCGTGATCTACAACTACCGCTGGCGATTGGGTCTTGCGGACGGGGAGCCGCAGTACGACGCGCTCGAAAAGCGTCTCGCAGCCGCGCCGGTTATCACCGTGCCGACCATCACTCTCGAAGGCGACGCCAATGGTGCGTCTCATCCCGAGCCTGCAGCGTATGCGAAGAAATTTTCCGGCAAATACACGCACCGGACCATCGGAGGCGGAATCGGCCACAATCTTCCGCAGGAAGCGCCCAAGGCCTTTGCGGACGCGGTGATCGAGGTTGCCGGCTACTAAGTGCCAACGTGTCGCGCGGGCTGCCTGCGATGCTAACGGCTCACTCTACACATTTGAGGAAAAGCCCATCATGAACCGTTTGTTGAAGAGATGTCTCGCATCGGCGATGCTGCTCGCCAGCGCGTTTTCGCTGAACGCGGCCCATGCTGCCCCGCCGCAGGATCTGAAAGGAACGAACGTCGTGCTTGTGCACGGCGCTTTCGCCGACGGATCGAGCTGGAATAAGGTGATCCCGCTGCTCGAAGCGCGCGGTCTTCACGTGGTTTCGGTTCAGAACCCGCTCAGCTCGCTTGCGGATGATACGGCGGCAACCAGGCGTGCGATAGGCCTGCAAACCGGTCCGGTTGTGCTCGTAGGCCATTCGTGGGGCGGCTTCGTGATCACCCAGGCCGGCAACGACGATAAAGTCAAGGCGCTCGTGTACGTAGCCGCTCTCGTTCCGGATAGCGGCGTATCGGTCAACGACATGATGAAAGGCAAGCCGGCGCCGGCCTGGGCAGGGAAATTGAGGAAAGACTCCGCCAACTTCCTGACGTTGTCCACCGATGCGGTGGTTAATGATTTCGCCCAGGATCTGACGCCGGCACAAGCACGCACCCTCGCAGCGACGCAAGGACCGTGGTTCGCGGGCTCTCTGGACGACAAGGTGAGCATCGCCGCGTGGCACACGAAGCCGTCGTGGTTCGTGGTCGCCAACCAGGATCGCATGATCGATCCGCGAGCAGAGGAAGCAATGGCAAAGCAGATCGGCGCAACGACGATGCATGTCGATTCAAGTCACGTCGCAATGCTGAGTCATCCGAAGGCGGTTGCCGCCGCGATCATCGCAGCGGCCAGCAAAGTCCAGTAACTGGCGCACCAGCCTGAATTCAGCCGGACATCAGGCTGGCCTGCGAGCAATCATTTCCGCCACCTCGTCACACCACGCGATATAGGCCTGTTCCGCCAGCACGCCGCGGCGCGTCACCAACAGCGGTCCAAGCTGATCCTCGCTCAGCTCGGCCTGCCTTGTGAGAAAAAATTCAAGCTGGACCTGGTGGTCCGCACGCACCTCACGGATCTGCTGCAACGCTGTCTCGCGCGGCAGCAAATCGAAGCACAACACCCGCAGTATCTGTTCGTCCTTGATGGCCGGGCGCGGTGAGCCATTCGCCACCCAAGCCGTCAGTTTCTCGCGGCCAGCAACGGTCATGCTGTAGATCGAGCGTTCCGGCCCGCGCGTTCCCGGCAAGCGCTCCGATTGGATGAGTCCATCCGTCTCCAGTTCTCGCAAAGCCGGGTACACCGAGCTGTGCTCGACCGACCAGCAATGCTGGCCCGCCATCTGCAACCATTTGGTCAGTTCATAGCCGGAACGCGGCTGGCAATGTATCCCGGCAAGAAGAACATGCTTCAGCGGCTTTTCCTTGCTTGCCCTGGCTTCCTTCAGATCACTCACTCGCATTGCTCCTTGATTGCGTCAACGCGCACGCGGAATGACTATGTTTTTTTTGACATAGTCAAAAAACCGTGCCACTATGTATTTTTCCACATACCGGATTTTACCCTATTCCCCGAGCAGCGACTGCGCCAGGCGTAGCGGCGTTGACCGGGTGAGGCCAGTCCGCCGTGTCGCCGCCTCTGAGCGCCAAGGTTGCCTGGACGCGGCGGCGCCGGCCGGTGCCGGCAACATTAGCTACACCGGCTTCATTTTGATCATTGATACAAGGAAGAGATTCATGTCCCAAGAAACCATCCTCGTCACCGGCGCCGCCGGCAGCGTCGGCTCGACGGCGCGCGCGGCCATCGCCATCCTGCTGGAGCAAGGCCATCGCGTACGCGCCATGGTGCGCAGGCTGGACGTGCGCGCCGACATGCTGCGTGAACTGGGCGCCGAAGTCGTGGTCGCCGACATGCTCGACATCGTTGCCGTACACGCGGCCATGCAGGGCTGCTCAGTGGTGTATTTCACGATGTCGGTCACTCCCAACTACCTGGAAGCAGCCGCCAACGTCGCGGTCACAGCCAAAAGCCTGGGTGTGAAGGCCTTCGTCAATCTGTCTCAGATGACGCTGTCGCAGATGAGCGAGACAGAGACCACCGGCAGCCCGCAACAGCAGCAGCACTGGCTCGCAGAGCAGATGCTGCGCTGGTCCGGCCTGCCGGTGGTCTACCTGCGTCCAACCGCATTCTTCGAAGGCTTGTTCCTGCCGGCGGCCAGGGGCATCCGCGACGACAACGCCATCCGCCTGCCGTTCGCCGACGGCAAGACCTCGCCGATCGCCGCCTCCGACGTGGGGGCTGCCGCCGCTGCTGTGCTGGCCAACCCGGAGCCGCATATCGGCAAGATCTACGAACTGACCGGCCCCCAGTCGCTGACGATGGCCGATCTCGCCCAGGAGTTCAGCGGCGCTCTGGGCCGCACCATCCAATACGTCAACGTCCCACCGCAGATCTGGGAGGCCAAGCTCCAGGAGTTCCAACAACCGGCGTATCTGATCGCACACCTGGTCATCATGGCCCAGCTGCATCGCGACAACCGCTACAACCGCATGACCGACACCTTCCAGCAGTTGGTCGGCCGTGCGCCGATTTCCGCCGCCGAATTCGCTAGCCGCCACGCGGCCGCGTTCACGCCTGCCTGATCCTGCCTCAAAAAGGAAACAACGATGGAATTTGTTCTCGCTTTTCAACAGCCACCGAACAGCTATGAAATCCACGCCGATCCGCTCAAAGGGCAGCAAGTCTCGCTAGCGTGGAAACAGTATATGGGCGCCATGGCGGCCGCCGGCGTCATGCGGGCCGGCACGCAACTCGATCCGCGCAACGCCAGCACCGTGCGGGTGCGGGACGGCCAGCGCAAAGTTCAGGATGGCCCATCCCCGGAAGGGCGCGCGCTCTTTGGCGGCTTTGTGGTGATCAATGTCGAGACGCTGGAAGAGGCTTTGAATTGGGCTGAACGCAGCCCCAGCTCATCAGCCGGATACACGGAAGTCATCCCGGTCCTGCCGATCATCCGCGCGTAGGCGCGTATCAGCGCTTGCATATGGCACTGTCATCGCCCGGCCAATTGTCGGGCGGTCTCTTCTTCTTGGCATAAAAAAATGATGTCCGCTGCTCTTGCTAGTCAGGCCGAGAAGAGTTCTCCGCCTCCTGACAACCTTCCGGCCAACAAAGTGCTCCACGGTCCGTTGTTGCCGAACTTGATCCGCCTTGCCTTGCCGACAGTCGTCGTGCTGTTCATGACGACCTTGCTCAGTGTCGCCGAGACCTATTTTGTCAGTTCACTGGGCGTGAAAGCGATCGCCGCAGCATCGCTGGTGGTTCCCGTCATGTTGCTGATGACCACGGTATCGAGTGCCGGCATCGGCGGCGGCGTGTCGTCGGCCATCGCCCGCGCCACCGGCGCCCGCCGCCAGGATGAGGCGGAAAGCCTGGCCTGGCATACGGTGGTCATCGCCGCCGTAGCAGGAGGACTGTTCTCCCTGGTGGTGGTGTTGGCCGGCCCGGCGCTGTACCGCAGCCTTGGCGGCAGCGGGTCATCGCTGGACCAGGCGGTACGCTACTCAAACATCCTGTTCGGAGGCGCGATCCTGTTCTGGATACTGATGCTGCTGCAGGCGGCGTTGCGCGGAGCCGGCAACGTCAAGGTGCCGGCGATGATCATACTGGGTGGCGCGGTCGCCGGCCTGATACTGTCACCCGTGCTGATTAACGGCTGGCTGGGCGCGCCGCGCATGGGTGTAGCGGGCGCCGGCGTCGCCCAAGTGCTGTGCAATATCGCCGCGCTGAGCGTTGTGGTCGTCTACATGCGTTCGCCCTCGTCGACGCTGCGCCTGCGCCGCTATCCGCTACAACGTAAGCATTTCAGCGCGATCCTCGGCGTCGGCTTGCTGTCGGCGATCAATGCCGTCATGTCGGCCATGTCAGTCACCGCACTGACCGCTGCGGCCGGCGCGGTGAGCGTCGCCGCCATCGCGGGCTACGGCATTGCCTCCCGTCTCGATATGTTGCTGGTGCCGGTGATGTTCGGATTCGGAACCGCGGCGATCACGCTGGTTGGCACGAACCTGGGCGCGGGCAACGTGGCGCGTGCGCGGCGCGTGGCGATGGTGAACGTACTGTTCGTTGCCGGCGTGGTTGGCATAGTCGGGCTCGTTGTCTCGCTCTTCCCGCAATCGTGGCTAGGCCTGTTTACCAGCGACAGCGCCGTTGTGGCGGTCGGCGCAGGATACCTGCATGTGGTAGCGCCTTTCTATGCGGTGATCGGCGTGATCTTCGAGCTCTACTTTGCAGGTCAGGGGGCACAACGCATCCTTTGGCCGATGATCGCAAGCGTGGTGCGCTTCGTATTTGCGCTGGTTGCCACGGTGCTGGTCCTGCAAGGCTACGCGAGCCTGCATACCGCTTTCGTACTGGTGGCCGTCAGCATTGCCGTGGCAGCGACCATCAGTCTGCTTGGGTTTCTGCGGACCCGCTGGGACCGTTAGACACCAGGGCATTGGCCAGCCCGCTCAACTGGCCGCGCATGCCCGAGGACGTCGACCGGCGCTTGCAAGTATTCGTGCAGCCGCCGGCCAACTGCTCATGAAATTTGCGCTTTGCAAGTTTCCTACTCAACTAAGGGATTTCAGATGATTCGCACACGCATGCTAATGCGGGCGCTTACAGCCGCTGCTTTCGCCGCTGCCGCCAACCTTGCCCTGGCTACGGTCAATGACCACGCGGGAGGGCCACATGTCGGCACAGTCCAGCCGAACGGCAATGCCTGCAGCGAACTTGCGGGCGATCCGCTGGACAACGCGCGCGAAGCCGGCGGCACACTCTACGGGTATCGCGTCTGAGGGCGCGTTCGGAGACTGGTCAGCCGCTGGGTTTCAGCGAACGGAGGAGGCGACCTGTCTTGTCTCGAGCAGCCGAACGGCAATCGATATGTTAATCTGCGCACGGCAGCCTTCTGCGGACCCGCGCCACGTGGACCAAACCGAAGATCATCGCCCAGGAAACATCCTTGAAGGGGGACAGCATTTGGTGTGCTGCGGGTGGCGCCCCCTGTTCTGCCCGCATTCCGATCTGCTTGATCATCTCGCTAGCCCCGGGCAAGTTCTTGGCAAGATCACCATTGCAGAATCAGGTCCCCGGCAGCTATCTTGTCAGTGGTGAGGGCGCTTGGCCATATTGCCTGTCGGCAGTTCGGACGGCGGCCCTGCGAGCTGTCACACTGCCGGGAGATGCGCACCATGCACCTGGGAAAATCGTACACGGTATCCGAGTTCACGTTCTGGTCGAGACGGCAACTCTATGCCTCGCTAACATGCGGTTCGCTGCCCGTTGTTCTTTATCAGTTCTTCGGGCTGAAATGGCTGTCGATCCCGGTCTCGGTTGTGGTGCTCCTGGGCACGGCCGCGTCATTCATCGTGGGTTTCAGGAACGTGCAGACCTACAGCAGAGCCTTGGAGGCGCAGCAAATCTGGACTGAGATCCTGAATGGCAGCCGATGTCTGGGTGTGATGAGCCGGGACTTTCTGGCGAGGCAGGCAGCTGGGCGGGAACTGATTCTCCGGCATTGCGCGTGGTTGACGGCGCTCCGCTATCAGTTGAGAACCCCAAGGATCTGGGAAAATGCGGGCAAGGTATCCAACGTGGAGTACCGAAAGTACTACCGGGTTCCAGAGTGGGAGACTCCATTGGAACAGGCGCTTGCGCGGTATCTGCC
Organism: Cupriavidus sp. F041; assembly: GCF_057814235.1. NCBI lineage: Bacteria > Pseudomonadati > Pseudomonadota > Betaproteobacteria > Burkholderiales > Burkholderiaceae > Cupriavidus > Cupriavidus sp. F041. The sequence continues at coordinate 2,144,114 of NZ_JBVASY010000002.1, read as the reverse complement.
GCAGGCCGAACTCGACTCGCTTCCGCATGCCGAAAGCAAGACAACCCGGTTGCTGGGAACGCAGTCAGCGACCATCAAGCGGTTCCTTGATGCCGGCGAGATCAACAATGCCTTCTATTTGGAGTTGGAAGGATCCATCAAGGGCTTCTTCGCGCAGCAAGGACGGGCGGAGCGTATCAAGGACTATCCGTATCCCAGGCAATATGCGGTCATCAATAAGCTCTTTGTCCGTATTTTTTGTCTGCTGCTGCCTTTTGGCATTCTTACGGAATTCGAAAAGATCAATGCCGGCGTTTCAGGCTTCATGCATGGCAACATGATCTGGCTGGTCATTCCATTCAGCACTATGATCTCGTGGATGTACCTCGCGCTGGAGCAGGTGGGCGAAAGCACGGAGAGCCCGTTCGAAGGAAACGCCAATGACGTGCCCATGGCACAGATCTGCCGGAAGATTGAACGCGAACTCATGGATATGCTTGGCGAGAAGAGCGATGTTCCCGAACCAGCGGCCGAGCACGGTATTGTCCTCTAGCAGGCTGCTGAAGTACTTGCCGTGAGAATGGCGCATCTTCTTCCAGTGCGGGTGATGGACTCTGTTTTTTTACAATCCGGAGGCCGCGCGCCACTTCGTCAAGTTTTTCGGCCGTTGGGCGCCGTTTCACGCTCGCTGGGCGTTCGACTCATCAACCGGACATCGCGCCAGTTCGCCATGACCGAGGTGGGCCAAGAGTTTTACCAGTACGCGATGGTGCTGCTACGCAGCGCGGGCTAGGCTATGACGAAGTCACCGGCTCAGGATCCATCCAATGCAGCGCCGCTGCATGAGCAGATCTACGCCCGGATTCGCGCATCGATTCAGCAAGGGCAACTGAAACCCGGTCAGCGGGTGCCATCCTTGCGTGCGTTTGCAGGCGAGCTCGGGGTGGCCCGCGGCACTGTTCAGGTTGCTTATGACAGGCTGTTGGGCGAAGGTTACCTGATTGCCAAAGGTCCTGCGGGGACCTTCGTTTCCGAACAGCTTACGTCATCGCGCCCCCGCCGCGCGGCTGCGGCACCTGGCTCTAGCCGCACGCCGCCGGACCAGGAATCCACCGAGCTATCCATCGAAACGGACGGTGGAATCCCTGCGCCGTTGCAACTGGGGCTTCCCGCGCTTGATGAGTTCCCGCGAAAACTATGGACAAGGTTGATGGCGCGGCAAATACGCAGCGCCGGCTCGCTGACCAAGCCTCCGCCAGCGGGATTTGGCCCGCTGCGGGAAGCGTTGGCCGGCTATTTGCAACGCTCGCGTGGCATCGACGCCCAGCCGCACCAAGTGTTCGTCGTGCCCGCATATACCGCCAGCCTCGCGCTGATTGTGGACGCGCTCAAGCTGGCGGGCGAAAGCGCCTGGGTTGAGTACCCCAGCTACCCTCCGACAGCGCAATCACTCAAGCGCCAGAACTTGCATGTCTGGAATGTGCCGGTAGATGATCAGGGCCTCGACGTCGAATTTGGGCGTCAGCACTTTCCGAAGGCGCGCCTGGCCGTGGTGACGCCTTCGCATCAGAGCCCGACTGGCGTCGCACTGACACTGCAACGGCGCGTCGAACTGCTCGACTGGGCTGGTGAGCAGGGGGCGTGGATCATCGAGGACGACTACGACGGCGAATATCGTTACCGCGGCCATCCGTTGCCGGCGTTGAAGAGCCTGGACACATGCGACCGGGTGATCTATTGCGGCACGCTCAGCAAGGTACTCTACCCGGGGCTACGGCTCTCTTACGTGGTCGTGCCGCAAAGTCAGGTGCCGACCATGGAGCTGGCCTGCAGGCGCACGGTGCATGGGGGCTGCCCCGAACTCCTGCAAGCCGCGGCGGCGGAGTTTATTGCCGAGGGGCACTTCGCCCGACATATCAAACGCATGCGCACGCTTTACGCGCGACGGCGCGCGATGTTGGCCGAGGCGCTGGCGCCATACGAAACGGACGGCTTCACGGTTCGCCTGCAGGATGGCGGCATGCACCTTCTGGTCGACGTGAGGGACGATCTTGACGATCTGGCGATGGCCCGCCGCGCGCGCGAGGCAGGATTTGCCATCCATTCGCTGACCGCGTGGCGGCACGGTGCGCCCGGGCGGCGTGGCTTGATGATGGGCTTTACCAATCTCCGCAGCCAGTCCGAGGCCGATCGCCTGGTTGCGGAGTTGATGCGCGCGCTGAAAGCGTAGACGATCGTCACTGGATGCTTGACAAATAGCCAACCAGTCGTCTATTGTTCATTCCGTCCCCTTCATTGACCGTTTCGACATGCCAAGACCCGCCAACCCCGAGATCCGTAACCGCCTGCTTATCGACGGCGGTCGCGTTGTTCACAGGTCCGGTTTCAACGGATCTGGCGTGCAGGACATCGTAGCTGCCGCAGTGGTTCCCAAGGGATCCTTCTACAGCTACTTCGACAGCAAGGAGGCCTTTGCCGCCGAAGTGCTCGAAGCCTATTGGGAGTCCCTTGAGCAACGCCACGGCAAAGTGATGTACGACGCGCGCATCACGCCGTTGGCCAGGATCGAAAAGCTGTTCGAGTTGCTGGTAGGGGACCACGCGGCAGAAGAATTCAAGCTTGGGTGCCTTGTTGGCAACCTTTCCCTCGAATTGTCCAATACCAGCGGTGAAGTTCGATCGGCTCTGGAGCGCATTCTGGCGCGCTGGGAAGGCATGATCACAGCCTGCCTTGATGAGGCCAGGATGCGCCAGGAACTGCCGGCGGACTGTGATTCCGCACAGCTCGCGTCCATCATCATCGAAGCCTGGGAGGGGGCGGTCCTGCGCAGCAAGGTCGAGCGCAATGGCGACGCCTGCCGACGATTTCAGCAAGTCACGCTGAAGCGGTTGTTGTACTGAAATTTTTTTGCATCTTTAAATAGACGACTGGTCGTATATATTGGAGCGGCGCGCTCACGCGCCAACAAAGGAGCCTTACCATGTCTTCAATTCGCAGCCTCAACGAAGGCGTATCGCGACGTAACCTGCTGCTCGGCAGCGCGGCCGCCGCCAGCGCGCTGGTGGCTTCCAGCTTGGCCGGACCTGCTGCGGCAGCACCGTCGGCAAAGGGATCGAGTCCCTCAACGGCAAGCGGCAAGGCCTCAGGCAGCTACATCACGGCAAAGGACGGCACCCAGCTCTATTTCAAGGACTGGGGCGCCGGTCGCCCCGTTGTATTCAGCCATGGCTGGCCACTGAGCTCGGACAGTTGGGAATCCCAGATGATCCTCGTTGCGTCGGAAGGGTACCGAGCCGTTGCACATGACCGTCGTGGCCACGGCCGTTCAAGCCAGCCATGGAATGGCAATGAGATGAACACCTATGCCGACGATCTGGCCACTGTGTTCGAGAGGCTTGACCTGCGGGACGCCATCCTGGTGGGATTCTCCACGGGTGGAGGCGAGGTGGCCCGGTACATCGGCCGGCACGGTACGCGCCGCGTTTCAAAGGTGGTGCTGGTTTCAGCCGTGCCGCCTTTGATGGTGAAGACCGCCGCCAATCCGCGCGGACTGCCAATCGAAGTATTCGACGGCCTGCGTGCCGCACAACTTGCCAATCGGTCCCAGTTCTACAAGGACGTGCCGGCCGGGCCGTTCTATGGCTTCAACCGTCCCGGCGCAAAGCCGTCGCAGGGATTGATCGACGCATGGTGGGCGCAGGGCATGCAGGGCGGACACAAGAGTACGTACGACTCGATCAAGGCATTTTCGGAAACCGATTTCACCGAGGATCTCAAGAAGATCGACGTGCCGACCCTGATCATCCACGGCGACGACGATCAGATCGTGCCGATCGACGCCGCTGGACGCGCATCGGCAAAGGTCGTCAGGAACTCGAAGCTGATCGTCTACCCCGGTGCGCCGCATGGGCTCACCGACACCCACAAAGACAGATTCAACGCCGACCTGTTGGCATTCATCCGTAGTTGAAACGACGCCGCGTCTGCCGGGCCCCACGAAGGCACCGGCAGACTGGCTCACCATAAGAGGTACTTCCCATGTGCAACCACCACACCCCGTATGCAGATCCCGTTGATCCGGCTCTGCCGAAGAGCGACTTTACGCTGGACCTGCCACGCACCGCGCTCGTCGTGATTGACCCGCAGATCGACTTCATGAGCCCCGAAGGTCGTAGCTGGGGCGTCGTAGGAGAAAGCGTGACGGAGCAGAACCTTGTGCCCAACCTGGTCCGTCTGTTCGAGGCCGCAAAGCAGGCTGGCATCACGGTCGCCATCTCGCCCCACTATTACTTTCCCCATGATCACACATGGAAAGTGCAGGGCCCCGCCGAAATGTTCCAGCATGCCATCGGCATGTTCGACCGTCCTGGCGCGCTGAACCTGGACGGATTCCGTGACTCGGGCGCGGACTTCATGCCGGAGCTCAAGCCGTATATCGAGGATGGCAAGACCATCATCTGCTCCACGCACAAGCTGTACGGCCCGCAGGCCAACGACCTTGTCCTGCAGTTGCGCAAGCAGCGCGTCGACCAGGTGATCCTTGCGGGCATGGCCGCCAATCTGTGCGTCGAATCCCATCTGCGGGATCTGCTGGAGCAAGGTTTCGAGGTTGCTGTCGTGCGCGACGCCGTAGCCGGGCCGAAGCTACCGGAAGGCGACGGGTATCACGCGGCGCTGGTCAACTTCCGTTTCATCGCAAACGCGCTGTGGGATACCAACGAAACCGTGCAGCGGTTAGCAGGAAAGGTTGGAGCAGCCGCATAGCGCCTGTCATGCGCCAGGGGCGACAGCCCTTGGCGCGGCAATGGCGGGGTGCATGAGTGTCTGGTTCAAAGAATGCATAGGGGCGACTCACATGCCTAAGATTCCTTCGCGCTACAGCTATTTCGCCTATGGCGTAATCCAGGCCGGATTGACCTGCTCCATCGCTGCTGCCATCGCAAGCATTCCATTTGCAGAGGAAGGCCTGTTCTTTCAGCACTGGCTAAGGTCCTGGAGCGTCTCCTGGCTGACCATGCTGCCGGTTGTCGTGTCGGCCACACCCCTCATTCGCCGCCTGGTCGATCGAATGACAAACCACCCATAGGTCATACAGCCATCAAGTCGATGGCCTAGTAGAAAATGATAAACATGTGCCTGTTGACTGTGTCATCGCTCAACTACATTGAAGCCTACACAAACCAGCACGCATCGGCACCATGACAAACAACCTGACTCTCGGACATGCGGAGACGGAGGCTGACATCCTTGCCTGTTTCCCTGTCATGCAGCAACTGCGCCCCAAGCTGCAAATGCCGGAAAACTTTCTGGCCAACGTCACGCTGCAAAGCGGGCAAGGCTACCGGCTGCTCGCGCTCTGGGACGATGGCAAACCTGTTGCGCTGGCCGGATATCGGCGGCTCGACAACCTGATCCACGGGCGCTTCCTGTACGTAGACGATCTGATCACCGATGCCGGAGGCCGGGGGCAGGGCCACGGCGAGCGTCTGCTGCAAGCGCTGCGCGAGCTTGGACGCACAGAGGGCTGCCAGCGACTCGTCCTGGATACCGGACTCGCCAACGCGAAGGCCCAGCGCTTCTATTTCCGTTCCGGGCTGCTCGCCGAGGGTCTCCACTTCTGCATGGTGCTGCAATGAAGCCCCTCAACCTGCTGCTGCTTGATTGCAGCCCGCGCCGTGACTATTCCACGAGCCGGCACCTGACCGGGCAATTGCTGCCTGCGCTGTCCGCGCAATTCGGGCGGGAGATTCATGTGACGCGACGCAACCTTGGTGCCGAGCCGCTGCCAGCCATCACCGCGGAGTACGCAGAGTCGCTGCTGCTGCCCGCCGCTGAGGCAAAGGAACGCTATGGCGCGGCGCTTGCCGTGTCGGATGCGCTGATTCGGGAGATCGAACAGGCCGATCTGCTCTGGATCTCCACCCCGGTGCACAACTTCACGGTGCCGGCCGTGCTTAAGAACTGGATCGATCTCGTGGTTCGACGCGACGTGACCTTTACCGCCACGCCTGAAGGAAAAATCGGATTGCTGCGCGATCGCCCAACGTTCGTGGCGGTGACATCCGGCGGCGCCATGTTCCGGGATCCGCCCGTCCAGCCCGATTTCTTTCGTCCGTATCTCTCCGCCGTGCTTGGCATCATCGGACTCAAGGACGTCAGGTTCACGCATGCGACGGGCCTGGCTTTTGCGGAAGTGCCTCAAATTGTGATCGAAGCGCAGGCCACGCAATCGCTACGCAGCGGCGCGCTGGTGTAACGCAGGGTATCGCAAGATCACATTTTCGATAAACGAAAAGCAGCAGGTAACCCGCATCAGGATTGATGCCAAACAGGAAACACCGCGCGCTTCGAGTCGATCTGGCGCGGGGACTTGGCGTTACCTAACATAGCTTCGTGGATCGTTCCACCTTCCTCAGTACGGAGAAGCATCATGAAGATTGTCATCATTGGCGGGACCGGCCTGATCGGCTCGAAGACCGTTCCCATTCTGCGCCTGGGCGGCCACGACGTCGTCGCCGCCTCGCCGAAGAGCGGTGTCAACAGCATCACTGGCGCGGGGCTCAAGGAGGCCCTGACCGGCGCTCAGGTCGTGATCGACCTCGCCAATTCCCCGTCGTTTGAAGACAAAGCAGTGCTGGAGTTCTTCGAGACTTCCGGCCGAAACCTTCACGCGGCGGAGGCCGCAGCGGGCGTCCAGCACCATGTCGCGCTTTCCATCGTCGGTACCGACCGGACTCCCGACAATGGCTATTTCCGCGCCAAGGTCGCGCAAGAGAAACTGGTCGAGGCCTCCGGCATCCCGTACACCATCATCCGCTCGACCCAGTTCATGGAATTCAGCGGTGGCATCGCCGATTCCAGTACGAAAGGAAACATTGTCAGCGTTTCTCCCGGCCTGTTCCAGCCCATTGCGGCGGATGACGTTGCAGCCATCGTTGCCGATGTCGCGCTCGCTCCACCGCGAAACGGCATCGTCGAGATCGCCGGCCCGGAACGCGCACCGTTCAACGAAATCATCGCCCGATATCTGAAGGCGGTTGGTGACCCGCGTGAAGTCGTGTGCGACCCCGAGGCACGCTACTTCGGCGGCCTGGTCGAGGAAGATTCGCTCGTGCCGTTGGGCGAGGCACGCCTCGGGCGCATCGGCTTCGAGGAATGGATGCGTCAATCGCAACAAAAATAGTCCGAAGGGCACATGCCCAAGTAAGCAGCACAGGTTCGTGAATAAAACCTTGATCAAATCACCAGGAGTCAACATGTCGCAACGCACGAATTACTTCCAGCAATCGCCGGAACTGTCCAAGAAGCTCGTGGAGCTTAACGCGTTGTTCCAGAACACCACGATCGAACAGCCCATTCGCGAGCTAGTCGAGATTCGCGCATCGCAGCTCAATGGCTGCGCGTTCTGTGTCGACATGCATATCAAGATGGCGAAGATCCACGGCGAACGCGAATTGCGCCTGCATCACGTGGCGATCTGGCGCGAGTCGACGCTGTTCTCGCCGCGCGAACGCGCCGCGCTGGCCTGGACCGAGGAACTGACCAACATTCCCGCCCATGGCGTGTCAGACGAAATCTATGAACGCGTGCGCACCCAGTACAGCGAGAAGGAACTGTCGGATCTCACGTTCCTCGTGGGGGCGATCAATACCTGGAACCGCCTGAACGTGGCGTTCCGCATGGTGCCCGGCTCATCGGACAAGGCGTTCGGGCTCGACAAAGCCAATCTGGAGTGATGCCATGAAGACGGTCGCATCCATTGCGGTAACCCTGATGGTGTCGTGTTTCATGGTTGCACAGCCGGCCGCCGCTGCGCCGGAGGCGAGTGTCACGCCCTTGCTCACGGAGGCGTTGCCCGAGTATCCGGGGAAGGAGGCCACGATGATCGTGGTGGAGTATCCGCCGGGCGCTGTCGATCCCGTGCATCGCCATGACGCGCACGCCTTCGTCTATGTGCTCGAGGGCAGCATCGTCATGGGCGTCAGGGGCGGAAAGGAGGTGACGCTCAAGGCGGGCGAAACCTTCCACGAACGTCCCAACGATATTCACACCGTCGGACGCAATGCCAGCACTACGCAGCCAGCAAAGTTCGTGGTCTTCCTGATCAAGAACAAGGGCGCACCGATCCTGACGCCGGTGAAGTAGCCGCCGTCCATCCACGCACCGGCTATGCCGGTGCGGCTGGATAGGCCGGCACGAGGCATTGAACGGCGACGCCGCGGGTGACAGCATGCCGCGATCCATAGGATGACAAGTTTCTCCATGTCGTGCTCAATGGCGAGGCCGAAGCCATCATTTCGGGGGATGCGGATTTGCAGGTTCTACATCCTTTCCATGGCGTCGATATCGTGAGTCCGGCAGTTTTTCTCGCACGACCGTAGCAATGCCGAATGCCTCGTCATCTCGCAAAACGTTGCCTGTATTCCAGGGGTGTCAGCGAAGTCAGCTCCTTGAACATGCGGCGCATATTGGAATCGCTACTGAATCCTAGCTCCGCGCTGAGGACGTTGACTGGCGATGTCGTATGGATAAGGCGGTCACTGACCTGGTTCAGTTTGATACAGCGGGCATACGCCGCGATCGCGACCCCGGTCTCGCCTCTCACCTTGCGCGCGAGCGTGCGTTCCGACATGCAGAGTTGCTCCGCCAATTGCTGCACCGTGATCTGTTCGGCAGGCAATTGCTCAACCAGCGCGTGCAATTGGCGCAGCAAGCGGCTGGATTGCTCGATCAGGCTCATGGCCTGGAAGGCTCGGTGAGGCTGAACAGCACGGGGAAGTACCATCAGATTGACTAGGTCACGCAATACATCGGGACTGACATGCCGCTCTATCAGCGCCTCGGCAATAGGTAGATAGCCATTCACGTCAGAAGCGGTGGCAGTACTTACTTTCCGCAGGTCGCCGATTGAATTTCCGCGTAATTTCCCGGGCGCCGGTAGGTCAGGGTTTGCGGGGCGCTTCGGCGTCTATCAGGCGTTCGGTTTCGTCCTCCCAGGCCTGCATCAGCCTCTTCGCCTGCCGGTAGTTGGCGATGGCACGCCGTAACACGGCGGCTTGCTCGGGTGAGACCGTCCGATGGACAAGCTTGCCGTCTTTCATGTGCCCCCACTCATAGTACGGGCCGTGGCGTGCGTCGGGATCCTGCGCGCAGCGGCAGCCCGGTTTGCCGCAGACCTTCATGCGTTCCAGTAGCGTCCCGGAACACAGATAGTCGATCGCATTTAGCCTCTCCCGGATGCGCTCGATCCGCTCGCGAGCTTGCTTGATGATGGTTTCGGGACGGCGTGGCATAAACTTGACTTTTAGGCGTCTGTCGCTAAGCTTAGCGACAGAATGAAAGGCACGCAAGAACCTTCTCCGCACAAGGCTCGCTTCATCCTTCACAGCGAGCGATTGGGTCCTTTACCCCTCATCAATCACTTCATTCAACGCATTGGCCTGGAGGACGTGCTCGATCGACACGTCCCCTCGGACGCACGCTGTGCGGTTCCTCACGCCAGAGCCCTGGGCGTCCTGCTGCGCTCGATCATCGTCGAACGCGAGCCGATTTACCGCCAACACGACACCGTGCACGGCTTCGCCAGTGGGATGTTCGGCATCCATGCGGAGGAGATGGCGCACCTCGGCGATGATCGGCTCGGACGCGCGCTGGATCGGCTGTTTGACGCCGACCGGGCGGCCTTGTTGACCGAGGTGGCGTTGGCAGTCGGGGAGCGTTTCGGCGTGAACTTCGACGAGTGCCATAACGACAGCACTTCGATCCGCTTCTGCGGCAGCTATCGTGGCGCCTCAGGCCGCAAGATTCGCGGGCGAACCGCACCGGTGATCACCTATGGCCACTCAAAGGACCATCGCCCCGATCTGAAGCAGTTGCTGTTCATCCTCACCATGACCGCCGACGGCAACATCCCCATCGCGTTTCGCTGTGCCGACGGCAACGCGAGCGACTCGCGTACCCACATCGAGACCTGGAATACGCTGCGCGCCGTGGCAGGGCGCAGCGACTTTCTCTATGTGGCCGATTCAAAACTGTGTTCGCGAGAAAACACGGACTACATTGATCGCGCGGGCGGGCGCTTTGTTACCGTGATGCCCCGCAACCGGTTGGAAGACAGCGAGTTCCGCCACTGGATCCAGACCAACACCCCTGATTGGACCTGTGTGTGCGACCGCCCCAATCGACGCCACAGCGACGGGCCGCGCGACTGCTGGTATGTCTATCGGGCGCCCTTACCGTCTGCCGAAGCCTGGCCAGTCGTGTGGGTCTGGAGCCCGCTACTCACGCTACGCCAGGAGGCCCGGCGGCGCAGAAACATTGCCGCGGCCATTGAAGCGCTCCAACAGTTACGCGCGCGGCTCGCCGGCGCGAAGACGAGACTGCGGGGCGCCGCCGAGATCGATCTGCAGATCAAGGGGATTCTCGAGAAGCACCACGTCGGCCGCTACCTGAAAGTCCGCCGCACCGTGCGCGAAGAACATCAGTACAAGCAGACGCAGCGGGGTCGCCCCGGACCCGAGACCGCTTACCGCAAGATCACCAAGCGGCGCTTTGACATCGAGTGGACCACGGACGATGAGGCGATCGCCTATGACCACAAAAGCGATGGCATGTACCCGCTGATGACCAACGATCGCAGCCTGTCACCGGCCCAGGTGCTGGAAGCCCACAAGGGCCAGCCCATGATCGAAAAGCGCTTCGAACAGGTCAAGACCGTGCACGAGATCGCGCCCGTGTTCCTGAAGGACGAGGGCAGAATCGAGGCGCTCTTCACCCTCTACTTCCTCGCGCTACTCGTGCAGGCGCTCATCGAGCGCGAGCTACGTCTTGCTATGAAGCGCGAGCACATCGATGAACTTCCTCTGTACCCGGAGCAGCGTCAGTGCAGACGCCCCACTACCGAACAAATCTTACGTTTATTCAGTCTCGCTGAGCGCCACAAGTTGATCGAAGGTGCGCACACCGTGCAAGTCTTTGACGTGCCGCTCACGGATCTGCAGCGTCAGGTGCTCACGTTACTCGGCGTCTCAGAGCACGCCTTTCGGACGCCAGGCTAGCAACGAAATTCGCGTCAAATTGTGTCCTCGACGTGCGGAATGTAAGGCAGTACGCGCGGTGACGACACAATTCCGCTCGCTTTGCCATTTCACCTTCCTGTAGCGCTGCGCCATTGCCTCCGCCAACCACCAGGTAACGGTCGCGGCCTGGTCATTCAGTTGCCCGCTTTCCGCCAGCAAACAGACGCCGCTGCAATAACTCCACAGCAGCAAGTTCTTGCGACGGGCCGCCAGCAGTGATACGAGGCCAGCGTTGGCCACAATCATGTCTTCTACCTGCCGCACTGACTCCGCCCAAAAGCCTGGCACCAGGATGGCGTCAAGACTGGCGAGATCCAGCGGCCTGGGAACATGCAGTGACAAGCCGTGGGCGCATTCGACAGTCCCGGTGTGTAGCGCAACGTAGTGCGTTTCGAACAGCATGCCGTTCGCGCGGCGATTGGCAGCGTGGAGCATATCGGAAAACGCGAATAACCCTGCCGGCATACAGCCCGGAAATAGAAGCAAACCAATGCGTAGTGGTCTTGGCATGGCAGAAACCGAATCAATTGTGTCCAATTTCGCCATTCTCAACGGGTTTCCGCGTCGAGACAATAAGGTTTCTTCCCGGAGGCTTCGTCATGAAAATTCACCACCTTCGCAACGCGACCATCATTGTGGAGTTCGGGCCGAATCGAATCCTGATCGACCCGATGTTTGCCCCTAAAGATGCGCTTCCGCCTTTGCGGGTATTCGGCGCAAGGCAACGTAACCCATTGGTCGATTTACCCGAATCGGCTGCGACAGCGCTTGAGTCGGTCACCCATTGCCTGATAACGCATTGCCAGAAAGGTCATTTCGATCATCTGGACCGCACGGCCAAAAATTGGCTGCGCGATCGGCAGCTTCCGATCATCTGCACACCGCACGATGCCCGCCATCTGGCCGAACGCGGATTGAATGTCCAGCCGTTGCCGGAAGCGCATGGGCAGCCCAGCCCCTTCATGGGCGGTCGGATTCGCACGGTTCGCTGCACGCACGGCCGTGGCTTGGTCGGCAAGCTGATGGAGCACGGGGTCGGCTATCTGATCGAGGTGCCGGATGAGCCCAGCCTCTACCTGAGCGGCGATACCGTCCTCACGCCAACGGTCCGGGAGTTCGTTGCGCACCATCGCCCGCAAGTCTGCGTCGTACCCGCCGGAGGTGCGCGATTCGATATGGGTAGCGACATCATCATGGGCATCGACGAGGTCGTCGAATTCACCCGCCTGGCGCCTGGCACGGTGGTTGCCAATCATCTGGAAGCGCTCAGCCACTGTCCGGTGACGCGCTCCGCGCTAGCGCTCGCCGCAAGGCAGGCAGGTGTCGAAGCGCGGTTGCGCATTCCAAGAGACGGCGAGGTGTTGCATATGACGCGGCCCCGGTCGGGGCGCGAAAGCAGTGCTCTCTGCCATAGGCACGGCGCGTGCAACTGCCCCCAAACTTAGGATGACGTGGAAGGATTCGCATACTGGTCTCCATGTTTTTTTCTCACCTGCAACGGCCATGCGTCATTGGTTTTCATTGCGGGCAGGGCTATCGCGCGTGGCGTGGGCAGCCAGGGCTGCGTCAGCAGGCGAGAGGACTGCAGAGAACGCAAGCGCGCCGGCATTGCTGCGCAACTGGCCTCCTGGAGGTGCTGCAGCCATTCGTCGGAGATGTCGAAACTAAGTCGTCGCGCATAGGTTCCTTTGCTGATTCGACGGCTGAAGGTTGCGGGCTCGATGGCGTTCATCAGGAATGACTGTGCGCAGCCCGGCCGCCCATGGGAAAGCTCGTGTGCGCCGCGTGGGCAGGCGGTCGTCAGTACCACGCGCCGATTGCCATACGACAGGTCCAGCTTTCCCTCAAGCAGCAGCACCAGGTGTAGGCCGGCGGCGCAGCGTCCGGAGGCGGTGCCATTGAATTGGGGCCGATGGACGCCTTCTGCTTGAAACTGGACGCGCTAGGGCGGCCTCTCGGCCTCGATTGGGATCCGTCTTGCAAGCATTCGGACTTACCGCTCGTGAGGCAGGGCGCTGTACCTCAGGATGTCGCTCGCCATGGTGTCGCGGGGAATTGGATCACCGTGCGGGGACTGCCGGCCCCCCCCCCCCCGGAGTGGCCGCATGGAGTGTCGCGGCCGTCTCGGGTAGGTGGTGAACCCGGGCAACGTCCAGGTCACGGCTCGGCGCCCAAGGCAATGAGTCCTTCTGAATCCGGCACGCGCATGAGGCAGGATCTTGCGCAGTGGAAGCACATCGCCGGCGACAGGAAGATCGTGGCGGAATGACAGGTGGGGAGAGGCCTCACGTGCCGTCCAGCAAGTCGTGCGCGTTCAGGATCGCGTACGCTATATCCGGGTTTGTCTCAAGGCAGCGGCGTATCGCTGCGGGAATGGCTTGCTTGGTCTTGCGGCACAACCCGGTTTGCTCCTCCACCTGGATGCTGATGCCGCGCACCGTGCGCACTTCGTGGATGCTGGGCGTGATCGTCAGTACGATGCCCAGTTGCGCGTACATGCGCCGCTCCATGTCCTTCAGGTCGGCAAGGCTCGACAGGCTTTCAAGGCGGGTGATCAGCCTTTTTTCTTCTTCCCTGGTCAGCCTCAGGATCCGGATGTCTGCCTGCGGGTCGCTCAGCAGGGTTTCCCGGCCGCACGTGCAGGCGCCTGGTGGACACTCCTTGCGAATCGGAAATGGGACGTTCATGTCGTCGTCGGGGCGATGCGCATCATCGAGTGAGGGTAGCCGATTATCATAAATCAGGAGTCCACCGATCATCCGTCACTGGCGCCGCATTTCCGTCGGTCCGGCGCAAAGCGCCGCGGAACGCATATCTGCGGTGGTAAGCTCAAACTCTGTGCGAGCCCGATTCCTATACCCTTGCAGCCGACCCCAACCCAGTTGTGGCGTAGCGTCGCCGACCAGCGCGCCTATGACGATGCCAAGCGGCGCGTCCGGTCGTTGCGTGGTTTCTATGCCCACGCCATCCTTTATGTAGCGATCAATACGATCCTGGTTGTCATCAATCTGATGACGGTTCCGCATCGGCTGTGGGTTTTGGGTCCCTTGTTTGGCTGGGGCACTGGCGTGGCCGTGCACGGCCTGTTGGTCTGGACCCGGATCGGCCTGCTGGGCCGCCAGTGGGAGGAGCGCAAGATCGCCGAGCTGCTGGCGCGCGACCGGGTCCGTGTCCTGTCGACCGAGAAACAGCTGGTCGAGGCGCAGATGCGGTTGCTGCAGGCCCAGATCGAGCCCCATTTCCTCTTCAATACGCTGGCGAACGTGGTGAGCCTGATCGAATCGTCTCCGCCCCGCGCCACGCTGATGCTCGAGCATTTCATCGCCTACCTGCGGGCATCGCTGACGGCGAGCCGTTCGACGCAGGGAACCGTGGCCCAGGAGGCTGCGCTGCTCCACGATTACCTGGAGGTGATCAAGATCCGCATGGGTGAGCGCTTGAACTACACCATCGACATCGACCCCGGACTGGCCAAGGCGCCTCTGGCGCCGATGCTGTTGCAGCCGGTGGTCGAGAACGCCATCAAGCATGGCCTGGAGCCCAAGATCGAGGGCGGCCGGCTGGTGGTGCGGCTGCAGCGCCGCAACGATCGCATGCTGGCTTGCGTCGAGGACAACGGCCTGGGCTTCAAGCCGTCCGATGGCTCGGGGGTTGGGTTGTCCAACCTGCGCGAGCGGCTGGCCGTCCTGTACGACGGCGATGCGCAGGTGCGGATCGAAGAGCGTTCCCCCGGCACAGCCGTCCTGATCGACCTGCCTCTGCCTCCCATGACCTGACCGGAGATTCGTCATGACCCCGACCGCGGTGATCGCCGACGACGAAGAGCACCTGCGCGCGCACCTGCGTGCCAAGCTGGCTCGCCTGTGGCCCGAAATGCAGGTGCTGGCGGAAGTCTCCAATGGCTTGCAGGCGGCGGAAGCCATTTCCCGGCTGTCGCCCAGCGTCGCTTTCCTGGACATCAAGATGCCCGGCCTGTCCGGGCTGGAGGTGGCGCAGGGGCTGGAAACCGACACCAGGGTGGTGTTCGTCACGGCTTACGATGAGTATGCGCTGGAGGCCTTCGAGCGGGAGGCGGTCGACTACCTGGTCAAGCCGGTGACCGACGAGCGCCTTGCCCGCTCCGTCGAGCGTTTGCGCAAGGCCTTCAAAGAGGCTACGCCTGCGCCCGAGCTGGCCCGGCTGCTGAGCCAGCTGACGCGCCGGCTCGGCGGCGCAGAAGCGAGCGAGCCGCTGCGCTGGGTGCGTGCGAGCCGGGGGGATACGACCAGCCACGTACCGGTCCAGGAGGTGTTGTACTTCCAGAGCGACGACAAGTACACGGTCGTCAATACGCGCGACGGCGAGCACCTGATCCGCACCCCGCTGGCCGAACTGGCCGGCAGCCTGGATCCCGAGTGGTTCTGGCAGATTCATCGGTCGACCATCGTCAACATGAACCATGTGGCGGGCACGCGGCGGGACGGCAGCGGCCGCTTGTTTGTCCGGCTACATGGCAGCCAGGACGAATTGCCGGTGTCCCGGGCCTACATGCACCGGTTCAGGCAGATGTAGGCCGGGGCAGGGTGGATGGCCGCCGCTTCAGTCCCGGCCCATGAACTCGCGGATCTTGCGCTCCTCCCAGTCACGCCCGCGGCCACTGATCCGGACCCAGACCACCAGGCCGTGCAGGCCCAGCGCCAGGCCCCAGGCCAGCGTCGTTCCCATCGGCCACGGCCAGCTGTCAAGGTGATGGCGAGTCCAGTTCGGCGCCGGCAGGAAGAAGTACCGCAGCCACAAGAGTGCATTGACGGCCAGGTACACCATCACGTGGATGTACCACCCGCGTAGCATCCTGACCAGGCGGGATGCGCGCAAATAGGCCAGCGCTTCGGGGCCGGGCTGATCGGCGGAGGGGAATGGGTTCGGATCGGTTCTCATCGCTTGTGGTCTCACTGGAGCCTGGTATGGCTGTAGTGTTGCGCATCGGGCGGCCGCCGGGCTACCGTGGCCCGCTGGATCAACGCGAAAACGTCGCCAGTGGTGGAAGGCGTTCGCCAGCCGCCGGGCGAATATCGCGCAGCCGAGTGGCTTGGTATCTGGCACAAACCGAGGCCGCGGCGATTCGCTTGCCGCCCGCCGCTTCCTTGACCGGAGCCCGGGGGCCGGCCGGCGAAAAACTTCCGGAGGGTTTATCCTCGCCGTGTCGCTCACCCAGGCCGGGGCGCAGTTCGCGCGCCGGCAGGATGGCGCGTTCGGCAATCCCACCCAAGGATCACCCCCATGTCACTTTCGATGTATGAAGTATCAATCCCGGCCTTTATCCGGGCTTTCGGCAGCCTGTCGGCCATCCTGGACAAGGGCGCCGCCTTTGCGCAGGCGCAGGGCATGGACCCTGCCGACCTGATCCAGACCCGGCTGGTGGCGGATATGGATCCGCTGTCGGCGCAGGTGCAGCGCGCCAGCGATAGCGCAAAGGGTTGCGCGGCGCGGCTGGCGGGTATCGAGATGCCGTCCTTCGCCGACACCGAGACCACTTTCCCGGAACTGCAGGAGCGCATCGCCAGGACGGTGGCGTTCCTGAAGACCATCGAACCCGCCCAGCTTGACGGCAGCGAGACGCGCACCATCGAACTGAAGCTGCGGCCCAATCCGGTGACGTTCGACGGCAAAACCTATTTGCTGGGCTTTGTGCTGCCAAACTTCTATTTCCACGTGACCACCGCTTACGACATCCTGCGCCATAAGGGCGTTCCGGTTGGCAAGCGCGATTATCTCGGTCTGTCCTGATCGAAGGACGGCCGCTCCCGGCGGCCTCCCGTCCAGGCGCCATGCGGAGGGGAAAAGCAGCGAGGCCGCCCTGGCATCGTGCCGTGGGCGGCCTCGTCCGCAGGCGTTCCGCGCCGGGCTCAGGCCCCGCTGGCCGCCAGTTCGCGTCCGGACGCGGGCTGTTGGTCAAGCCGGTCCAGGCGGCCGCTCCAGGCGGTCAGGCCCAGTGCCACCAGCACCACCAGCGCGCCAATCCACGGCGTATGCATCAGTCCCATATGGGTCACGATCAGTCCGCCGGCCCAGGCCGCGCCGGCAATGCCCAGGTTGAATGCGGCGATATTCAGCCCCGATGCCACGTCCACCGCGTGCGGCGTATAGCGCTCCGCCTGCTTGACCACGTAGACCTGCAGGCCCGGTACATTGCCGAAGGCAACTGCGCCCCATGCCAGCACGGTAGCTACCACCAGCCAGCGGTGCGCTGCGGTGAAAGTCAGGGTGAACAGTACGATCGCCAGCAGCAGGAATACGATCTTGAGCGCGGGAATGGGCCCGTGGCGGTCTGCCAGGCGTCCGCCCCAGATATTGCCCGCGGCGACCGACACGCCGTAGACCAGCATGACCAGCCCGACCGCGCCGGCGCTGAAGCCCGACACATCCTGCAAGATGGGGGCGAGGAAGGTGAAGGGGATGAACGAACCGCCATAGCCGACCGCGGTCTTGGCGTAGACCAGCAGCAGGCGGGGCTCCGCCAGCACCTTGGCCTGCTGCAGCAGGGAGGCCGGGGCGCTGTGGCGGATATTGGCCGGCACGAACATCAGGCTGCCGACAAAGGCCACCAGGCCGAGCGCCGATACCGCGAGGAAGGTCTCGCGCCAGCCGAAATGCTGGCCGATAAAGGTGCCCAGCGGCACGCCTGTGACGAGGGCAACCGTCAGCCCGGTGAACATGATGGCGATCGCGCTCGCGGCCTTTTCCTTCGGCACCAGGCTGGTAGCGATGGTGGAACCGATCGAGAAGAAGACGCCGTGGGCCAGGCCGGTCAGTATCCGGGCCAGGATCAGCGATTCGTAGCCGGGTGCCTTCCATGCCAGCAGGTTGCCCAGCGTGAACAGCGCCATCAGCGACAGCAGCAGCGCCTTGCGCGGCAGGCGGCCGGTGAGGGCGGTCAGCACAGGGGCGCCAATGGCCACGCCGAGCGCATAGAGGCTGACCAGCAGCCCGGCCGAGGGCAGCGTGATCCTGAGGTCGGCGGCGATGGTGGGAATCAGGCCGACGATGACGAATTCGGTGGTACCGATGGCAAACGCGCTGACGGTCAGCGCGAACAGGGCAATGGGCATGGTTAGCTCCAGAAGCGTCCGGGAATTGGGATGGGCGCAGTTTGCCGCTGTCTTTGTTGCGGAATAAGTGGGTGATCTGGATAAGATATTTGATTAGTATTCAAGAATGAAGATCACTCTCGAAGAACTGCAGGCCTTTGCCACCGTGGTGGATAGCGGATCCATTACGGCCGCGGCCGAGCAACTGGGGCAGACCGTGTCGGGGATCAGCCGCGCGCTGAGCCGCCTGGAGGAGAAGGTGGGCACGACGTTGCTGCACCGGACCACCCGGCGGCTGGCCTTGAGCGAGGAGGGCGAGGCGCTGCTGGCGCATGGCCGCGCCATCCTTGCCTCGGTCGAACTGGCGGAGGAGCAGATGGCCGTGCGCCGCCAGCAGCCGGTGGGGCGGCTGCGGGTCAATGCGGCATCGCCCTTCATGCTGCATGTGGTCGTGCCGCTGGTCGGGGAATTCCGCCGCGCCTATCCCGGGATCGAGCTGGAACTCAATACCAACGACCAGATCATCGACCTGCTGGAGCACCGCACCGACGTGGCGATCCGCATTGGCCGGCTGCGCGACTCCACGCTGCATGCCCGGCCCCTGGCCAGCAGCCGGGTGCGCGTGCTGGCCAGTCCGGCCTATCTGAAGGCAAGGGGCCGCCCGGAAACGGTGGCGGATCTTGCCGGCCACAGCCTGCTGGGCTTCAACCAGCCGGATTCGCTCAACCGCTGGCCCCTGCGCGGCGCCATGGGCGAGGAGGTGCAGATCACGCCGCATCTGGCGGCATCCAGCGGCGAGACCCTGCGCCAGCTGGCGCTGGCCGGCGAGGGGCTGGTCTGTTTGTCCGATTTCATGACCGAGGCCGACCGGCGCCGCGGCGATCTGGTCCAGGTGTTGATGGGGAGCACCATCGATGAACGGCAGTCCATCAATGCGGTCTACTACCTCAACACCCAGCTTTCGGCGCGGATCGCCAGTTTCCTGGACTTCGTCGGAGAGCGCTTGCGTACGGCCGGCTGGGCGAAGGTCTAGGCCGGCATGTGGCCCGGAGCAGACTTGTCTCCTGGGCAGGGGAAGGCAGGTAGAAGAGGGCGCGGCTGGAGCCGATCCCGTACCTGTGCGAAAATAGCAAGTTAGCCGCAGCTTGCCCGCCATTCGCCGCGCGTCGCTCCCCTGGAACATTCCTCCCGGCCTTCGCCGTGCGCCGCCCGGGACTTGCCTGCGCCATGCGCAGCTTGCCGGCCCCCGGCCTGAGCGCTCCGCCGACGTGTTTCGCCGACGCGTCTCGCCGTCGGGCCGCATCGTGACTGCATCACCCACAATTACCTACAGCTACCTAAAGCTTTACCAGCCAGCATGACTTACGCCGTCAAGGAAATCTTCTACACACTGCAGGGCGAAGGCGCCAACGCGGGCCGGGCCGCAGTGTTCTGCCGCTTCTCCGGATGCAATCTCTGGAGCGGCCGGGAGGAAGACCGTGCCAGCGCGGTCTGCCAGTTCTGCGATACCGACTTTGTCGGCACAGACGGCACCGAGGGCGGCAAGTACCGCACCGCCGATGCGCTCGCCGACATGGTGGCGGCCCAGTGGCCGCAGTCCGTGGAGAGCAGCGCCGCCGGACGGCCGCTGGTGGTCTGCACCGGCGGCGAGCCACTGCTGCAGCTCGACGCGCCCCTGATCGACGCCCTGCATGCGCGCGGCTTCGAGATCGCCATCGAGACCAATGGCACGCTGCCGGTGCCGGACGGCGTCGACTGGGTTTGCGTGAGCCCCAAGATGGGCGCCGAGCTGGTGGTCACGCGCGGCGACGAGCTCAAGGTGGTGATCCCCCAGGATGGCCAGGACTTCGCCGCATACGAGCGCCTTGATTTCCGCTATTTCCTGGTGCAGGCCATGGACGGCCCGCTGGCACGGCAAAATACCGCCCTCGCGGTGGACTTCTGCCAGCGCCGCCCGCTCTGGCGCCTCTCGCTGCAAACCCACAAGCTGTTAGGCATCCGGTAAATCGCACCGGCACGTATCGGCATCCCCTCGGCACCCATCGGCCCTCATGAACAAGCAAGTTTCCATTACCCGCCGGCTGGAGTTCGACTCCGGCCACCGTATCCCCAACCATGGCGGCCAGTGCCGCAACATCCATGGCCATCGCTATCGCCTTGACCTGACGCTGTCGGGCGAGGTGCTGCATCGCGCCGGTGCCTCGGACGAGGGCATGATCCTGGATTTCAGCGATATCAAGGCGCTGGCCACGGAGCACCTGGTCTCCAAGTGGGACCACGCCTTCCTGATCTATCGCGGCGACACGGCGTTGCTGAATTTCCTGCAGACCATGGACGGGCACAAGACGGTCGTGCTCGATGCGATCCCCACCGTGGAGAACCTGGCGCAGATCGCCTTCGACATGCTCGCGCCGGTGTTCAAGGATTGCTTTGGCCACCAGTTGCAGCTCACGCGCCTGGTGCTGTTCGAGACCCCGAACTGCTGGGCCGAGGTCAGCGCCGCCTTTACCCTGCCCGCGCAGGACTGACGCGGCCGACCCATCGCATGCCAGCCGAGATGAACGCGCCGCTCCTTCCGCCGCAGGCGGCCGACGCCAGTCCCGATCCCGCCCTGGAGCGCGACCGCCGCTACATGCGCGCCGCGCTCGACGAGGCACGCCTGGCCGAAGCTGCTGGCGAAGTGCCGGTGGGCGCGGTCGTGGTGTGGAACGACACCATCATCGCCCGCGGCCATAACCTGCCGATCCGCTCGGTCGATCCCTCCGCCCACGCGGAAATGCAGGCACTGCGCGCCGCCGCGCAGGTGATCGGCAACTACCGCATGCCGGAGTGCGAGTTGTACGTGACGCTGGAACCGTGCGTGATGTGCAGCGGCGCCATCCTGCATGCGCGGATTCGCCACGTGGTGTTTGGCGCCACCGATCCCAAGACGGGCGCGGCCGGCAGCGTGCTAAACCTGTTCGAGCAGGCCCAGCTCAATCACCAGACCACGATCGCCGGCGGCGTGCTGGCCGACGACTGCTCGCGCATGCTGAAGGATTTCTTCGGCGGCAGGCGCCGAGCGCAGAAGGCTGCCCAGAAAGCGGCGCAGGCAGCGGCTTGCGCCGCTTCCGGGAGTGATGTCCGGCCCGTCGCGCCGGGTTGCGCGCATTGCAGCCCCGAAGTCACCACCCGTTCCACTGAAACCGACCCAAGCCAAAACCCCGAAGCATGAGCCAGCCCACGACCACGCCCACGCCACCTACTGAAGTCCGCCTGATCGCTTCGTCGGGCTATCCGCACGATGTCGCCATCGCCGCGCGCGGCTGCGCCTGGCTCAAGGGGCATGGCTTCCATGTCGGCAACCCGGACGTGCTGGCGCGCCGCTACCTGCGCTTCGGCGGCAGCGATGCCGAGCGCCTGGCGGACCTGCATGCCATCGGCACCGGCACGGCGCACGAGCTGACGCTGGCGGTGCGGGGCGGCTACGGCATTGCGCGGTTGCTGGAGCGCGTGGACTTCGCCCGCATCGCCGAACAGGCGCGCGCCAGCCAGACACCAATCGTCGGGCATAGCGATTTCACGGCCTTCCAGCTGGCTTACCTGGCGGCCACGGGCGGGGTCACTTTCGCCGGCCCCATGCTGCTGGCGGATTTCGGTGTGGAGGTGGTCGATCCGTTCATGTGGGAGCATTTCGACGGCGTGCTGCGCAATCCGGCGTATGCCGTCGACGTGGCCGCGCCGCAGGCTGGTGGCCAGCCCTTTACCGGCACGTTATCGGGCACGCTGTGGGGCGGCAACATGGCGATGCTGTGCAGCCTGCTGGGCACGCCCTTCATGCCGGCCGTGGAGGGCGGCATCCTGTTCCTCGAGGACGTCAACGAGCCGCCATACCGGGTCGAGCGCATGCTGCTGCAACTGGACCAGGCCGGCGTGCTTGGCGCGCAGCGCGCCATCGTGCTGGGCGACTTCTCCAACTACCGCGTGACCGATTACGACAATGGCTACGACCTGCCCGCGGTGGTGGCCTACCTGCAGGAGCGCCTGGACGTGCCGGTGCTCACCGGCCTGCCGTTCGGCCACTGCCCGCGCAAGCTGACACTGCCGGTTGGCGGGCAGGCGCAGTTGAGCGCACGTGCGGACGGCTTTTCGCTGTCGCTGTCGGGGTATCCGGTGTTGAAAGCAGCGGCATCCACCCACATCTGAGGCCTATCGCTTCGTTCCTTTGCCCGCGAGTGGTAAAATTACCGGTTGTTTCCCGATTTCCCTGCCAGGGCCCCGCGCCAACGCACCGCCAGGTCGCCACGCCGGGCCTTAAGCCGCCCACGCTGCCAAGCGATCAGCATTTTGCTCAGTCCTTGGCAAGCGGCAGCCCGAGGCAAGCGCGAGTCCCGCGCCTCATCATCCATACAAGGTTCCAGACGTGCTTTCTACCGCAAACATCACCATGCAGTTCGGCCCCAAGCCGTTGTTCGAGAATATCTCGGTCAAGTTCGGCGAGGGCAACCGCTACGGCTTGATCGGCGCGAACGGCTGCGGCAAGTCGACCTTCATGAAGATCCTCGGCGGCGATCTCGAACAGTCCGCCGGCACCGTCATGCTGGAGCCGGGCGTGCGCCTGGGCAAGCTGCGCCAGGACCAGTTCGCCTATGAAGACATGCGCGTGCTGGACGTGGTCATGATGGGCCACACCGAGATGTGGGCCGCCGCCGCCGAGCGCGACGCCATCTACGCGAACCCCGAAGCCACCGACGAAGACTACATGAAGGCCGCCGAGCTGGAGGCCAAGTATGCCGAGTACGACGGCTACACGGCCGAGGCGCGTGCCGGCGAACTGCTGCTGGGCGTTGGCATCCCCACCGACCAGCACCAGGGCACCATGAGCAATGTGGCGCCGGGCTGGAAGCTGCGCGTGCTGCTGGCGCAGGCACTGTTCTCGAACCCGGACGTGCTGCTGCTCGACGAACCGACCAACAACCTCGACATCAATACGATCCGCTGGCTGGAACAAGTGCTCAACGAGCGCAATTCCACCATGATCATCATTTCCCACGATCGCCACTTCCTGAACTCCGTGTGCACGCACATGGCCGACATGGACTACGGCACGCTCAAGGTCTATCCGGGCAACTACGACGACTACATGGAAGCCTCCATGCAGGCGCGCGAACGCCAACTGGCGGCCAACACCCGTGCCAAGGAGCGTATCGGCGAGCTGCAGGACTTCGTGCGCCGTTTCTCGGCCAACAAGTCCAAGGCACGCCAGGCCACCTCGCGCCTAAAGCAGATCGACAAGATCAAGGTCGAGGACATCAAGCCGTCGTCGCGCCAGAATCCCTTCATCCGCTTCGAGTTCGAGAAGAAGCTGCACAACCTGGCGGTGGAAGCTGACGGCATCACCAAGACCTACGACCGCAAGGTCATCAACAACCTGTCGATGGCGATCCAGGCCGGCGAGCGCGTGGCCATCATCGGCGAGAATGGCGCTGGCAAGACCACCTTGCTGCGCAGCCTGCTGGGCAGCACCATCAAGGGCGGCGTGGAAGTCGATCGCGGCACCATCAAGTGGGCCGAAAACGCCAATGTCGGCTATATGCCGCAGGACACCTTCGAGGAATTCCCGGTCGACCGCGACCTGATCGACTGGATGAGCCAGTGGACCCAGGCCGGCGACGACGACCAGTCGCTGCGCGGCACCATGGGCCGCCTGCTGTTCTCGGCCGACGACATCAAGAAATCCGTCAAGGTGCTCTCAGGCGGTGAGAAGGGCCGCATGATCTGGGGCAAGCTGATGCTGGGCCGCCACAATGTGCTGGCGCTCGACGAGCCGACCAATCACATGGACATGGAATCGATCGAGTCGCTGCAGATCGCGCTGGACAAGTTCACCGGCACGCTGGTCTTCGTCTCGCACGACCGCGTGTTCGTGAGCGGCCTGGCCACGCGCGTGATCGAAGTGCGCAACGACGGCACGCTGACCGATTACCTCGGTACGTATGACGAGTACCTGGAGTCGCAGGGGATCGACGGCTAAGCCAGCCGGAAGGGCGCCGGGCAACCGGACTGCCCCGCAGGAAACGAGAAGGGCCGCCATGTGCGGCCCTTCTCGTTTTCACGCTTTCATGCATGCCAGGACGGCAGCTCAGGCCGCTGCATGCCCGTCGTCGCGCACCATCCTGTCGAGCTGGTCGATGATGGCGCCGGCGGTGATTTCGCCTTTGGCCTTGTGCAGGGCCGTGTAAAGCGGGTCGCGCAGTGCCGCCAGTTCAGCCAGGCCGGCGGCCTTTTCCACCTTGACCTGCAACAGGTAGCCGCGCAGGCCGAGATGATGGCCTATGACATCCGTATAGAAATGATAGAGCCGCTGGTAACTGCGGCCGGCCTGCTCGTCGGCGGATTGGGGAGCTTGTGCAGTCGCGCCGGCTTGGTCCGGTGGCTGCATGCTGGCGCTCCGCATGGCGTACATGGAAAAGACGCTGTCGGCCTTGCGGTCCGGATCGTCAGCGCTGTCCGAGGCGCTGGCCGCCGCCGCGACCGGGTTTGCAGGGGTAGCGCCGGATACGGCAAGCTGCGGGGCGCCTTCCGCATGGATCAGCCCGGCATCGAGCAACGCTTCGATGGCCTCTGGTCCCACCCCCATGCCGCCGGTCTGGGCCAGCAGCTCGCTACGCCGGCGCTCGCCGTTGACGATCAGCAGCAAGGCGCGCAATTTATGGTCCAGCTTGCGCGCGCGCGTGCGGATTTCGTCCTGGCCTTGCTCGGTTTTACGGAAAACCGGGTCAGTCATGTCTCCCTCCCTTTGTTCTAGGCTGTGCAGTTTGCTGCACTGCGCAACAGGCGGCTCGCCGGCCGATTATCGCCACGTTGTTTGGGGGGCACTGGCGCGCTGCAAAAAAACGAGCCGCCAAACCGCTCTACAATGTGGTGCACCAGAAAAGTAACAAAATTTGCACCCGCCTATTCACCCAACTGAAAACTGTGGCCATGCAACAACGAGACAAACTCTTTATCAACGGTAAGTGGGTTGCCCCGCACGGTACCGGCCTGATCGACGTTATCCATTCCACGACCGAGGCCGTCATGGGCCGCATTCCGGAAGGCCATGCGCGCGATGCCGAGGACGCCATCCAGGCGGCCCGGGCCGCCTTCGACAGCTGGTCGGCAACGCCGCCCGGCGTGCGCGCCGGCTATATCCGCAAGATCGCGGAGGGCCTGAAGGAACGCAGCGAGGAACTGGCCCAGCTCATTGCGGGCGAAGTCGGCATGCCGATCAAGCTGGCGCGCGCCATCCAGGTGGGCGGCCCGGTCTACAACTGGGCGCAGGCCGCCAAGCTGCTCGACACCTTCGCCTTCGAGGAAGAGGTCGGCAACTCGCTGGTGGTGCGCGAGCCGGTGGGCGTGGTGGCGGCCATTACGCCGTGGAACTACCCGCTCAACCAGATCACGCTGAAGGTGGCGCCGGCGCTGGCCGCGGGCTGCACCGTGGTGCTCAAGCCGTCTGAGGTGGCGCCGCTCAACGCCTTCGTGCTGGCCGAGGTGATCGAGGCCGCCGGGCTGCCGCCGGGCGTGTTCAACCTGGTCACCGGCTATGGTCCGGTGGTGGGCGAGGTCCTGGCCAGCCACCCCGAAGTGGATATGGTGTCGTTCACGGGTTCCACGCGGGCTGGCAAGCGCGTGTCGGAGCTGGGCGCGCAGAGCGTCAAGCGCGTGGCGCTGGAGCTGGGCGGCAAGTCCGCTTCGGTGATCCTGGACGACGCGGACCTGCCAGCCGCGGTCAAGGGCACCATCGGCGCCTGTTTCCTCAATTCCGGCCAGACCTGCTCGGCGCACACGCGCATGCTGGTGCCGCGCGCACGTTACGACGAGGTCAAGGCCATCGCCAAGAAGGTGGTCGAGGGCTATACAGTGGGCGACCCGCTGCAGGAAACCAGCCGGCTCGGCCCGCTGATCTCCGCCGCGCAGAAGGATCGCGTGACCGGCTATATCCAGCGCGGCATCAACGAGGGCGCCGAGCTGGTGGCAGGCGGTCCCGAGGCGCCGGAAGGCCTGGGCAAGGGCTTCTTCGTCAAGCCGACGGTGCTGGGCAACGTCGATCCCAAGGCGACGGTGGCGCAGGAAGAGATCTTCGGCCCGGTGCTTTCGATCATCTGCTACGACACCGAGGAAGATGCCGTGCGCATCGCCAATGACAGCATTTACGGGCTGGGCGGCGGCGTGTGGTCGTGCGACGAGGCCCGCGCCATCCGCGTGGCGCGCCGCATCCGCACCGGCCAGGTCGATATCAATGGCGGCCCGTTCAATATGCAGGCGCCGTTTGGCGGCTACAAGCAGTCCGGCAACGGGCGCGAGGCGGGCAAGTACGGCCTGGAGGAATTCCTCGAGTACAAGTCTCTGCAAATGAAGAAGCCGGCCGCCTGAGACCGGCAGCCGGCGGGGCGGGCGCGCTGAACCATGCGCACTCGCCTCGCAGCAGGAACGATGCCCGGCTGGTCCGGGCATTTTTTTGGCCGCCACGCCCGCTCGCCCCAGCGCTGCGGCTTCGGCGATAATGCCGGAGTTCCGCCTGCCTGCCGCGCGCCATTGCCATGCCCCTGCGAGCGTGCCGGCGGGCCAAGGGACACGGGAAAAGAACATAAATAACGACGCGGGTGCGGCGTGCCACGCGGGGAGAGGGAGCGATGCGTTGGTTGAAACGGCTGGCCTGGCTGGTATTGATGCCGGCGGTGCTGGTAGTGGTGGGCACGCTGGGTGCCTATGTCTGGTACCGGCAGGCATCGCAGCCGCTGACCGCCGGCACGCTGAAGCTGCCCGGCCTGCGCGAGAGCGTGTCGATCGTCAGGGACCGCCACGCCGTGCCGCACATCAAGGCGGCCAATGCGCAGGATGCCTACTTTGCGCTCGGCTTCGTCCATGCGCAGGACCGCTTGTGGCAACTGCAGATGAACAAGCGCATCGCGGCGGGCCGCCTGGCCGAGATCCTGGGGCCGCCCGCGCTCGATACCGACCGCTTCCTGCGCACCCTGGGCGTGCGGCGCAACGCCGAAGCCGTCCTTGCCCAGTCCTCCGCCGAGACGCGCGCCGCGTTGCAGGCCTATGCCGACGGCGTGAATGCCTATATCGATGGCCGCAAGGGGCCATTGCCGCCTGAATTCCTGATCCTGCGCACGCAGCCCGAGCACTGGGAGCCGGCCGATTCGCTGGCCTGGCAGACCATGATGGCGTGGGACCTGGGCGGCAACTGGACCCAGGAGACGCTGCGCATGCGGCTGGCGCAGGTGCTGCCGGTCTCGCGCATCAGTGAACTGCTGGCGCCTTATCCGGGCGAGCGGCCGCTTCGCACCATGGACTACGGCAACCTCTACCGTCACCTGGCGCCGCTGGCTACCGCCATGGCGCGCGTCGAGCAGCAGGCGCCGCCCGGCTACGTGGAGGGGATGGGTTCGAATAACTGGGTGGTGTCGGGCGCCCATACGCGCTCGGGCAAGCCGCTGCTGGCCAATGATCCGCACCTGGGGCTGCAGGCACCGGCGCTTTGGTACTTCGCACACTTGCAGGCGCCCGGGCTGGACGTCACGGGCGCCACGCTGCCGGGCACGCCGGTGGTGGCGCTTGGGCACAACCAGCGCATCGCCTGGGGCTTCACCAATACCGCCCCCGATGTGCAGGACCTGTTCATCGAGCGCCTGCAGCCGGGCAGCACCCAGCGCTACCAGATCCCGGACGGCTGGGCGGATTTCATCACGCGCACCGAGACGATCCACGTCAAGGGCGCGCCGGACGTGACCCTGAACGTGCGCGAGACGCGCCACGGCCCCGTGATTTCCGACGCGGCCGAGCCCGTGGCGACCGCCGCGGCGCCGCTTGGGGCGCAGTACGTCGTGGCCTTCCAGTGGACCGCGCTGCGTGCCGACGACCGGACCTTGCAGGCCGGGCTGGCGTTGAACCGCGCTACCGACTGGGCCAGCTTCCTGAAGTCGCTGCGCGATTTTCATGCGCCCCAGCAGAATATCGTCTACGCCGATGTGGACGGCAATATCGGCTTTATCGCGCCCGGCCGCGTACCGCTGCGCCGCGCCGACAACGACCTGAAGGGTTTGGCGCCCGCCCCTGGCTGGGATGCGCGCTACGACTGGACCGGCTTTGTTCCCTTCGACCAGTTGCCGCGCAGCTTCAATCCGCCCGAGGGCGTGATCGCCACCGCCAACCAGAAGATCGTCGAAGACGACTACCCGTATTTCCTGACCAGCGAATGGACCGTGCCATATCGCTACCAGCGCATCCGCACGCTGATCGATGCCACCCAGCGGCATACCATGGACAGCTTTGCCGCGATCCAGAAAGACACGCTCTCGCTAGCTGTGCGCGATGCCTTGCCGCTGCTGCTGTCTGCCTCGTTCGCCAGCAATCCGGCGCTGCCGCCTCGCGAGCGCGCGCTGATCGAGTCGCTGCGCAAATGGGACGGCGATATGCAGGCCGGCCTTGCCGAGCCGCTGGTGGCCACGGCCTGGCTGCGCGAGTTGTCGCGCGGGTTGTTCGAGGACAAGGTGGGCGATACGCTGTTCAACCGGCTGTGGGAGCAGCGCAACGTGCAGCAGCCCATGCTCAACGTGTTGCGCAATCCCAGGGGGCTGGGGGCGTTCTGGTGCGACGATAGCAAGACACCAGGCCAGGAGGACTGCGACGATGCCATTGGCACGGCCTGGCGCCATGCCATCGCCGACCTGGACCAGCGCTATGGCGACAAGCCTGAGCGCTGGCGCTGGGGCAAGGCCCACGCGGCCCGTTCTGAGCACAAGCCATTCGGCAAGCAGCCTTACCTGGCGGGTTTGTTCAACGTCAAGGTACCGACTGGCGGCGACACCTACACCGTCAACGTGGGGCGCCACAATCTGCGCGACGAAGCGGCGCCGTTCGAGAGCGTACATGCGGCCAGCTTGCGCGCCATCTATGACTTGTCCGACCTGTCCGAATCCCGCTTCATGGACTCGACCGGACAGTCGGGCAACATCATGTCCACGCACTACCGCGACTGGACCGACAAGTGGGCAGCCGTGCAATACATCACCATGGCGGCAGGCCGCCGCGCGCCGGGCAACGAAGCCTTCGATACCCTGGTGCTGCAGCCTGCCGGCGCAGGGCGCTGAGACTGGCTAGCCTCCGGTGCCGGTGCCGGTGCCGGGGCACGGGTACCGGACGGAAGCATCATGCCGTGATGCTTTGTGCGGAAACCGGACCCACGCGGGGCTTGCGGCGCATGGCGCATGTAGTGCCGGTCAACTGCCGCTAATATCGGTGCTTTGCGTCGATTCAACGGGATGCCCGCCGCCATGTCCACTACCACCAGAGCCCTGACCACCCATGTGATCCAGCACGTTGCGTTCGAAGACGCCGGCGTGCTGGGCGACGCCTTGCGCGAGCGCGGGCACACCCTGCGCGTGCTGCGTGCGGGCATCGACGACCTGAGCGTCATCAGGGGGCAGCCAGCCGATCTGCTGGTGGTGCTGGGCGGCCCCATCGGCGTGTACGAGAACGAGGCCTATCCCTGGCTGGACGGGCAGGTCGACATCATCCGGGCCCGGCTGGATGCCGGTGCGCCGATGATCGGCGTCTGCCTGGGCGCGCAGTTGATTGCGCGCGCGGCCGGTGCGCGCGTCTATCCGGGCACGCGCGAGATCGGCTGGGCGCCGGTCCAGCCCACGCCGGCGGGCCGGGATTCGCCGCTGGCCGAGCTGGAGGCCGCCGACTGGCATGTGCTGCACTGGCACGGCGATACTTTTGACCTGCCCGCGGGCGCCCGGCTGCTGGCCTCGACTCCTGCGGTAGCGCATCAGGCCTATGCCATCGGCCAGCATGTGCTGGCCCTGCAGTTCCATCCCGAGGTGCGGCCCGGCGAGCTGGAAGGCTGGCTGGTTGGGCACACCGTGGAACTCGGCAAGGCCGGCATCGATCCGCGCGTGATCCGGGCGCGCACGGCAGAGATCGGCGACCGGGTGGCTGCGGCGGGCCGGCGCATGTTTGACCGGTGGCTGGATGAGGCGGGCCTGTGACGCCCGTCTCGGACCGGCAGGGCAATGCGCAAGCGGCGGCCAGCATGCCCCTGCTGACAACGCGAGTCGACTGCGTACTGCTGGGCGCGGTGCGCCCGTTCGGGCCCAAAGGCGTGCCCAGCGGCATGGACAAGCAGCCGGTCGGGTCTGCTGTGCGCGTCACGGCACTGGGCCTGGCCGGGGACGAGCAGGGCGACCCCAGGCACCATGGCGGTCCGGAAAAGGCCGTTCACCATTACGCCTTCGATCACTATCCTGCCTGGCGCCAGGAACTGGCCGCGCATTCCACGCAGGCCGCCGAGGTGCTGGCGCGGCCCGGCGCGTTTGGCGAGAACGTGAGCAGCGCTGGACTGACCGAAGCCGATGTCTGTATTGGCGATCGCTTCCGCCTCGGCCGGGCACTGGTCGAAGTCTCCCAGGCTCGCCAGCCCTGCTGGAAGCTGAACCACCGTTTCGGGCACGCCGGCATGGCGCGCGCGGTTCAGCAAAGCCTGCGCACCGGCTGGTACTACAGGGTGCTGGAAGAGGGCGAGTTGATTCTTGGCGACAGCCTTGTGCTGATGGAACGGCCTTGTCCCGACTGGAGCCTGCGCAGGCTGCTGCACGTGCTGTATGTGGATCGGCTGGATACCGGCGCGCTGGCCGCGATGGCGGCATTGCCGGCACTGGCCGAGAGCTGGCGCAAGCTCGCGCGCCAGCGGCTGGAGCGGCGCGAAGTGGAAGATATGGAGCGTCGCCTGGCGGGCGGTTGAATGCGGGCCGGCGCTGTGCCGGCCGAGGGCGGGAGATCAGCCCTGGCGGAAGCGCTTTGCCGTTGCTTCGCGCGTGATGCGTTCCCACACCGCCTGTTTTTCCGTGTCGTCCAGGAAGACCCAGTTGCTGACCTCCATGGCGGTGCGGCCGCAGCCCTGGCAGATCTCATCGAACAAGGTCGAGCAGATGCCGATGCAAGGGCTGTCCGGCCGGTCGAACAGTCCTTCGTCGCCGCGCGGGGAACTGGACTGTGACTCCGGCTGCCCACTGGATTGCGGGGCGAACTGGCTGGCGTCTTGCGGGTTTGAAGGCATGCGGCGGAAAGGCGGGCGGGATGGGCGCACATTATAAACGGCTGGCCGCGCCGCCATCGGCGAAGGGATGGTCTGCAAGGCGCGGCACCGTCGCGGCCGCTTGTCCCTTGCCGATTACTTTCAAGGTAATTGAGCGTCGCCGCCGCTGCGCCCAGGCTGTACGTGTCCCTACCCGCCTCAGCAGGAGCCCATGATGCTGTCCCTGATTCCCGCCTTGTCCAGCGCTGCGAGCGCCGCCGCCACGCCTTGCGTCGATCCGCGCATCCGCCAGTACGTCGAGCAGGTGCTGATGGGCTCGCCCGTGGCGCATGCCGTTGGCATCGTGCTGGATGTACTGGCATCCGGCCACGTTGAATTGCTGTTGCACTTCAAGGCCGGCAACGTGACGGTGGGCGAGATCGTGCATGGCGGCGTGATCGCGACCCTGATCGATGTGGCGGGCGCCGCCGCGGCAGCTTCCGGTGTCGATGCCGACAGTATGCGCGGCGGCGCGACCAGTTCGATGAATATCCAGTATCTCGAAGCGGCCGGCGGGGCCGACCTGCGCGCCGTCGCGACCGTGGTGAGGCGAGGGCGCCGCCAGGTGGTGACCGAGGTTGCTGTCTACGCGGAAAGGGCGGACGAGGCTGAACTGGTAGCCAAGGCCCTGATGAGCAGCGCTTTGTTCTGATCTGAGCGGCTGCGCAGGCTGCCAGCGCTCAGCCAGCTTGCCCGCTGCCTGCATCCCGCGGCTCCGCATCCAGTTGCCGCGCCAGTTCTTCCACGGTCCGCCGGATCGGCTGGCCGCTGCGCGCCACCTTGGCGAGAATCAGCGCGCCCTGCCAGCCGCAGAGCACCAAGCCAGCGAGTTCGGTCGCGCGCGCGTGGGGGATCCCGTGCCCTTCGAAGGCTGCCGCCAGCACGCCTTCCCAGGCGGCAAACGCCGCCTTGCCGGCGGCCGCCACGCCTTCGGCTTCCGGAGCGATTTCCAGCAGGATGGTTGAGATCGGGCAGCCGTCGCGATAGTCGGACTGAGCCATCCAGCCCGCCATCATGACGCCGTAGGCGCGCACGATCGCGCCCGGGGAGTCGTGTTCCGCGCACAGCTGTGACAGCGTCGTACGTACCATTTCACCGGCGTACGCAATGACTTCTTCGGCGATCTGCTCCTTACCTTGCGGAAAGTAGTGATAGAGCGAGCCCTTGGGCGCGCCACTGAGCGCGACGATGTCATTGGTGCCGCTGGCGGCATAGCCGTACCGGCGAAACAGCACGGCGGCGGAGCGGATGATCTTGTCCCGGTGCTTGGCTTGTGCGGCCATCTGTTGGCTTCCTCGGTCGTTGGAGGGGTTGCTATTCATGTTGAATTATATAGACTGGTCTACATTAAAACTAGCGATGACGGCATTGGCTGTCCATCGCAACAACGAGGAGGCGCCACCCATGCCATGCGACACGGCCGCGGAACCTGAACTTCCCGCGGATCTTCCCTCCGGCTTTACGCCGCATTTTCGCAGCAGTCCGCTTACCGACCCCTGGGACCCCTTGTTCTCCAGGCGCACGGAGCGGTCCATCGTTCTCGCCGTCAAGCTCGCCCAGGCCCACACCAACGCGCGGGGCTTTGCCCACGGCGGGCTGATCACTGCCCTGGCCGACAACGCCATGGGCCTGTCGTGCGGGATGCAGTTCGCCGAGCCGCGCAGTCTTGTCACCGTGAACCTGTCGATCGATTTCCTCAGCGTGGCCAGGATCGGGCAGTGGCTGTTGTTCGAAACATCCTTTACCAAGGTCGGCGGCACCCTGTGCTTTGCGCAAGCCTTCGTCACGGCCGAAGGCGTGGCTTGTGCCCGGGCCAATACGACCTTCCGCGCGATGTAGCAATCGTTGCCGGCGCCGCCGGCATTTTTCACCGCTTTTCCACCCACGCAACCAGGCGGGCAAATGCAATGACAAGCAACGCGTATTCGCTGGAAGTACTCAAGAAGGTCAATTTGACCGCCGCATTCAACCGCTGGCTCGGCTTCGAGGTCATTCGGGCGGAGGGTGGGGAGGCGGAACTGCGCATGCCCTGGCAGGACGAGGCCACGCAGTACGCTGGTTTCCTGCACGCTGGAGTGATCGGGGCGTTGGTCGATACCGCCTGCGGTTGCGCTGCCACCACAGTGGTAGGGCCGGTCATGGCATCGCATTACTCGGTGAACTGCATGGTGCCTGCCGTGGGGCAAGCCTTCGTGGCGCGCGCCAAGGTGGCCAGGGCGGGCAAGCGGCAGGTGTTCGCGCGGGCGGATGTGTTCGCGGAACAGGGCGGAGAGCTTCGGCTGGTGGCTTCGGGCGAGGTGATCCTGGTGCCTGTGGATTCGCCGGCAGCCAAGGCGTTATCACAAGCGGTTTAGCCCGTTAGTGCAATTAACGGCCAGATTTTTGCGACGTACGAAAAATCGGTGCCGTCCCGCAGGCGTGCGATGGTTCAAGCCTGAAGGGCTCCGGCGCAGCCAATCGCCTGCAAGGCAGCGGGCAAGGCCAGAATGGAAAATGGCAGTCCGATCGCTGCGCGACCGGACTGCCATTCAGGAGGCGCGGCCATGCCGCGCGGGACTTCAGCAAGCCGTGGAAGCCGTCCTCAATACGCTCAATACTTCCACAAAATCTTCTGCAGTTCCTTGCTGTCGCTGGTCTTGGTGAGCGCCAGTGCCATCAGGATGCGCGCCTTTTGCGGCAATTGGTCGTCGGTCACCAGCCAGTCGTACTTGTCGTCCGGCTGCTCGGCGTTGCGGATCACCGCGCCGCTGCCGGTGCGCGAGGCGCGCACGATCTGCACGCCCTTGGCGCGTGCCGCCTTGAGCGGTTCGACCATGTAGTCGCCCACGCTGCCGTTGCCGGTGGCGGCATAGACGATGGCCTTGGCGCCATCCTTCACGGCGGCATCCACGCTGGCCGGGTTGACGTTGCCGTAGGCGTACACCACGGCGACTTCCGGCAGTTTGTTGAGCTTGTCGATGTCCCATTCGGTCTGCATGGTGTGCGGACGCGCAGGCAGGCGGAAGAAGAGTGTGCGGCCTTCCACCACGTACCCCAGCGGGCCGAACGGCGAACGGAAGGTCTCGACCTTGAAGGTATTGCTCTTGGTGACGTCGCGCCCGGTGTGGATCTCGTCGTTCAGCACCACCAGCGTGCCCTTGCCCTTGGACTCGGGGCTGGAGGCCACGAGCACGGCGTCGTACAGGTTGAGCGCGCCGTCTGCGCCCAGGGCAGTGCCAGGGCGCATCGATCCCACTACCACCACCGGTTTATCGCTCTTCAGCGTCAGGTTGAGGAAGTAGGCGGTTTCCTCGATGGTATCGGTGCCGTGCGTAATCACGATGCCGTCCACGTCGGGCTGCTTGAGCAGTTCCGAAACGCGCTTGCCCAGCTTCAGCAGGCGCTCGTTATTGAAGCTCTCCGAGCCGATCTGGAAGACCTGCTCGCCCTTGACGTTGGCGACCTTCGAGATTTCCGGCACCGAGGCGATGATCTTATCGACCGGCACCACGGCCGACTGGTACGCCGCGGTATTGGTGGCGGCAGCGCCGGCGCCGGCAATGGTGCCGCCGGTGCCGATGATGACGATATTGGCCTTGCGGGCTTCGCTGGGGGCGCTGGCCTGCGTCGGCGCGGCGGCGGACGGGGCAAGCTGCGCATGGGCGGCGCCGGTGGTCAGGCTGGCGGCGAACAGCAGGGCGCCGATGGTGGTGAGACGGGCAAAACGTTTCATGATTCTCCTCGTATAGGCACGACTGAACAGCACCTTTTGGGCGTCTGCGTCGTCTATCGGTCTTCGCAATCCGGCCGGCCCGGGCCTGACTTACAGGTGCCTGGCCAGCGGAGGGTGAACTATACGAGAGGGTGGTCAAATGTGTCGACATTCGCGGCTTCGGGGTTTTCCCGAGGCGGGAGGCTGACGGCAGGCACAAAAAAGCCCGGCAAAAGCCGGGCTCCATGCGCGCCGCGGGCCGTCTATCGGCCACTGCGTCAGCGTGGTTCAGAACGCATCGCCGGGCACGCGCACCCATCCTTCCATCAGCACCCGGGCGCTGCGGCTCATGATGGCCTTGGTCACGGTCCATTCGCCGTTGACCTGCGTGGCTTCCGCGCCCACGCGCAGGGTGCCCGAGGGATGGCCGAAGCGCACGGCATTGCGCTCGCCACCGCCAGCGGCAAGATTCACCAGCGTGCCCGTGATTGCCGCGGCGGTGCCGATGGCCACGGCGGCCGTGCCCATCATGGCGTGATGCAGCTTGCCCATGGACAGGGCGCGCACCAGCAGGTCGACGTCGCCGGCGGCAACCTGCTTGCCGCTGGACGCAACATAGGCGGCCGGCCTGGCGACAAAGGCCACTTTCGGCGTGTGCTGCCGGGTAGCGGCTTCGTCGATATGTTTGATCAGACCCATGCGCACCGCGCCGTGGGCACGGATGGTCTCGAACATCGCCAGCGCCTTGGGGTCGCCGTTGATGGCGTCCTGCAGTTCGGTGCCTTTGTAGCCGATGGCTTCCGCGTCCAGGAAGATGGTCGGGATGCCGGCATTGATCATGGTGGCCTTCAGCGTGCCGACGCCGGGAACCTCGAGATCGTCGATCAGGTTCCCGGTGGGGAACATGGCGCCGCCGGCGCCGTCTTCCTCGGCTGCAGGATCCATGAATTCCAGCTGGACTTCGGCGGCGGGGAAGGTCACGCCGTCGAGTTCGAAGTCACCGGTTTCCTGCACGGCGCCATTGGTGATCGGCACGTGCCCGATGATGGTCTTGCCGATATTGGCCTGCCAGATGCGCACGGTGGCCACGCCATTTTGCGGGATACGGCTGGGGTCGACCAGCCCGGCACTGATGGCAAAGGGCCCGACGGCGGCGGAGAGATTGCCGCAGTTGCCGCTCCAGTCGACGAACGGCTGGTCGATGGAGACCTGGCCGAACAGGTAATCGACGTCGTGATCGGGCTTGCTGCTTTTGGAGAGGATGACGGTCTTGCTGGTGCTGGAGGTAGCGGCACCCATGCCGTCGATCTGCTTGCCGTAAGGGTCCGGGCTGCCGATGACGCGCATCAGCAGCGCATCGCGGGCCGCGCCCGGCACCTGCGCGGCGTCAGGCAAATCCTGCAGGCGGAAGAACACGCCCTTGCTGGTGCCGCCACGGATGTAGGTGGCGGGAATCTTGATCTGGGGTACGTGGGCCATGGATATATTGTCCTGGTGAAAACGGGCGGTACGTCACCGTACCGCCCGAACACGATGCACGAAGCGTCCGGCCCGTGCTTACGCAGCGGCCTTCGACGACTCGAGGAAGTCCTGCGCGAAGCGCTGCAGCACGCCGCCGGCTTCGTAGATCGACACTTCTTCCGCGGTATCGAGGCGGCAGGTCACGGGGACTTCCACACGCTCGCCGTTCTTGCGACGGATGACAAGGGTGAGGTCGGTCCTGGGCTTGCGCTCGCCGATCACATCGTAGGTCTCTGTGCCGTCGATGCCCAGCGTGGCGCGGTTCACGCCCGGCTTGAACTCCAGCGGCAGCACGCCCATGCCGACCAGGTTGGTGCGGTGGATGCGCTCGAAGCCTTCGGCGGCAATGGCCTCCACGCCAGCTAGGCGCACGCCCTTGGCGGCCCAGTCGCGCGAGGAGCCCTGGCCGTAGTCGGCGCCGGCGATCACGATCAGCGGTTGCTTGCGCGCCATGTAGGTCTCGATGGCTTCCCACATGCGGGTCACCTTGCCTTCGGGCTCGACGCGGGCGAGCGAGCCTGCCTTCATCTTGCCGTCCACCACCACCATTTCGTTCTTCAGGGTGGGGTTGGCGAAGGTCGCACGCTGCGCGGTAAGGTGATCGCCGCGGTGGGTCGCGTAGGAGTTGAAGTCCTCCTCGGGCAGGCCCATCTTCGCCAGGTACTCGCCGGCGGCGCTATCGAGCATGATGGCGTTGGACGGCGACAGGTGGTCGGTGGTGATGTTGTCGCCCAGCACTGCCAGGGGGCGCATGCCCGTGAGCGCGCGTTCACCGGCCAGCGCACCTTCCCAGTACGGCGGGCGGCGGATGTACGTGCTCATCTCGCGCCAGTCGTACAGCGGGCTGACCTTTTCGCCGGTATCGGCGGTCACGGCAAACATCGGCTCGTACACCTTACGGAATTGCTCCGGCTTCACGCTGGCGGCTACGACGGCGTCGATTTCCGCGTCGGTCGGCCAGATGTCCTTCAGGGTCACCGGCTTGCTATTGGCGTCCGTGCCCAGCACGTCCTTCTCGATATCGAAGCGGATGGTGCCGGCAATGGCGTACGCCACCACCAGCGGCGGCGAGGCCAGGAAGGCCTGCTTGGCATACGGATGGATACGGCCGTCGAAATTCCGGTTGCCGGACAGCACGGCGGTGGCGTACAGGTCGCGGTCCACGACTTCCTTCTGGATCACCGGATCCAGCGCGCCGGACATGCCGTTGCAGGAGGTGCAGGCATAGGCCACGACGCCAAAGCCCAGTTGTTCCAGTTCCGGCAGCAGGCTGGCTTCTTCCAGGTACAGCGTGACAGCCTTGGAGCCAGGCGCCAGCGAGCTTTTCACCCACGGCTTGCGGGTCAGGCCAAGCTTGTTGGCGTTGCGCGCCAGCAGGCCGGCGGCCACCATGTTGCGCGGGTTGTTGGTGTTGGTGCAGCTGGTGATGGCGGCGATGATCACGGCGCCGTCCGGCATCAGGCCAGGCTCGTTCTCGACCTTGCCGCTGATGCCGCGCGCGGCCAGTTCGGACGTCGGCACGCGCTTGTGCGGATTGGAGGGGCCGGCGATATTGCGCACCACCGAGGACAGGTCGAACTTCAGCACGCGCGGGTACTCGGCATGCTTCAGGCTGTCCGCCCACAGGCCGGCTTCCTTGGCATACGTTTCCACGAGCTTGACCAGTGCTTCGTCACGGCCGGTGAGCCGGAGGTACTTGATGGTCTGCTCGTCGATGTAGAACATCGCGGCGGTGGAGCCGAACTCCGGCGCCATGTTGGAAATGGTCGCGCGGTCGCCCAGCGTCAGGTGGGTGGTGCCTTCGCCGAAGAATTCGAGGTAGGACGATACGACCTTTTCCTTGCGCAGGAATTCGGTCAGGGCCAGCACGGTGTCCGTCGCGGTGATGCCCGGCTGCGGCTTGCCGGTCAGCTCCACGCCGATGATGTCCGGCAGGCGCATCCACGAGGCGCGGCCCAGCATCACGCTTTCAGCTTCCAGGCCGCCAACGCCGATGGCGATCACGCCCAGGGCGTCCACCATCGGGGTGTGGGAGTCGGTGCCGACCAGCGTGTCGGGGAACGCCACGCCGTCTTTTACCTGCACCACCGGGCTCATGCGCTCGAGGTTGATCTGGTGCAGGATGCCGTTGCCCGGCGGAATGACGTCGACGTTCTTGAACGCCTTCTTGGTCCAGTTGATGAAATCGAAGCGGTCTTCGTTGCGGCGGTCTTCGATGGCGCGGTTCTTCGCGAACGCATCGGGATCGAAGCCACCGCACTCGACGGCCAGCGAGTGGTCCACCACCAGCTGCGTCGGCACGACCGGGTTGACCATGACCGGATCGCCGCCCTGGGCCGCGATCGCGTCACGCAGGCCGGCGAGGTCGACCAGCGCGGTCTGGCCCAGGATGTCATGGCAGACCACGCGCGCCGGGAACCAGGGGAAATCCAGCTCCTGCTTGCGTTCGATGAGCTGCTTGAGGGAATCGGTCAGCGTTGCCGGGTCGCAGCGGCGCACGAGGTTCTCGGCCAGCACGCGCGACGTGTACGGCAGCTTGTCATAGGCGCCCGGCTGGATCGCGTCGACCGCGGCGCGCGTGTCGAAGAAATCCAGCTGGGTGCCGGGCAGCGGTTTGCGGTTTGCAGTGTTCATTTTGTAGGGAAGAAAGAGAGTAATGATCAGGGGGTAGCGGCCGTGCTTCGCGGCCGGCTACCCCCTTCTCCCACGGGCGGTACAGGGGAGCAAACCGGCAGCCGGGTGTTACTTGCGATCCTTGATCGGCACGAACTCCAGGTTCTCCGGACCAGTGTAGTTGGCGCTGGGGCGGATGATCTTGTTGTCGATGCGCTGCTCGATGATGTGGGCAGCCCAGCCGGAGGTCCGCGCGATCACGAACAGCGGCGTGAACATGGCGGTCGGCACGCCCATCACGTGGTAGCTCACCGCGCTGAACCAGTCCAGGTTGGGGAACATCTTCTTGATGTCCCACATGGTCGTTTCCAGCCGTTCGGCGATGTCGAACATCTTGGTCGAGCCGGCGTCCTTCGACAGGCGGCGCGCCACGTCCTTGATGATCTGGTTGCGCGGGTCGCTGATGGTGTACACCGGGTGGCCGAAACCGATCACCACTTCCTTGTTTTCCACGCGGCGCACGATGTCGGCCTGGGCTTCATCGGGGCTGTCGTAGCGCTTCTGGATCTCGAACGCCACTTCATTGGCGCCGCCGTGCTTGGGGCCGCGCAGCGCGCCGATGGCGCCGCAGATCGACGAATAGATATCCGAGCCCGTGCCGGCGATCACGCGGCCGGTGAAGGTGGAGGCATTGAACTCGTGCTCGGCGTACAGGTTGAGCGAAGTGTGCATCGCACGTTCCCACAGCGCCGACGGCTTCTGGCCGTGCAGCAGGTGCAGGAAGTGGCCACCGATGGAGTCGTCGTCGGTCTCGACCTCGATGCGCTTGCCGTTGTGGCTGTAGTGGTACCAGTACAGCAGAATCGAGCCGAGGCTGGCCATCAGGCGGTCGGCGATGTCGCGCGCGCCGGGGGTGTTGTGGTCGTCCTTTTCCGGCAGCACGGTGCCGAGCACGGACACGCCGGTGCGCATCACGTCCATCGGGTGGGCGCTGGCGGGCACCCATTCGAGCGCGGCCTTGACGTTGGCGGGCAGGCCGCGCAGGGCCTTGAGCTTGGCCTTGTAGGCGGTGAGTTCGGCGCGGGTGGGGAGCTTGCCGTGCACCAGCAGGTGGGCAATCTCTTCAAACTCGCAGGTCTCGGCGATGTCGATGATGTCGTAGCCGCGGTAGTGCAGGTCGTTGCCGGTACGGCCGACCGAACACAGCGCGGTATTACCGGCGGTCACGCCCGATAGGGCGACGGATTTCTTCGGCTTCGGGGTGGCGAGCGGTTGCGCTTCGGACATTGGGGGGTCTCCTTGGGGGAATGCTGTGCTGACTGATGTTGCTTGCGATCGTACTGCTGTGCAGTTGTGCTTACTTGGCCTTGCCTTGGGCAAACAGGGCGTCCAGTTTCTGTTCGAAGTCGTGATAGCCAATGCTCTCGTACAGTTCGGCGCGCGTCTGCATGGTATTGACCACGTTTTGCTGCGTGCCGTCGCGGCGGATTGCAGCGTACACGTTTTCGGCGGCCTTGTTCATGGCGCGGAAGGCCGACAGCGGGTAGAGGACCATCGACACACCGGCACCACCCAGTTCCTCGGTGGTGAACAGCGGCGTAGCGCCAAATTCGGTGATGTTAGCCAGCACCGGCACCTTCACGGCGTCGACGAACTTGCGGTACATGGCCAGGTCGGTCATGGCTTCGGGGAAGATGGCGTCGGCGCCGGCTTCCACGCAGGCCACAGCCCGCTCGATAGCCTTGTCCAGGCCTTCCACGGCCAGCGCATCGGTGCGCGCCATGATGACAAAATTCTCGTCGGTGCGGGCATCGACCGCGGCCTTGATGCGGTCCACCATCTCGCCTTGCGAGACGATTTCCTTGCCCGGACGGTGGCCGCAGCGCTTGGCGCCGACCTGGTCTTCGATATGCATCGCGCCCGCGCCGAACTTGATCAGCGACTTGGTGGTGCGCGCCACGTTGAAGGCCGATGCGCCGAAACCGGTGTCCACGTCCACCAGCAGCGGCAGGTCGCACACGTCGGTGATGCGGCGGACGTCGGTCAGCACGTCGTCCAGGTTAGAGATGCCCAGGTCAGGCAGGCCCAGCGAACCCGCGGCCACGCCGCCGCCCGACAGGTAGATGGCGCGGTAGCCTGCGCGCTTGGCCAGCAGCGCATGGTTGGCATTGATGGTGCCGACGACCTGCAGGGGGTGCTCATCGGCCAGGGCCTGGCGGAAGCGGGCGCCGGCGGAGCGGGCGAGGTCGGAAGTGGAGAAGGTCATGATGTTCGCTTTGGGAGTGGACGGGCTATTAGCGCAAGGGGTGTGCCAGGCGTGCCAGGCTACGCACCCTGGGAATCGCGGCGACCGCCGGGCAAGGCATCAGCCGTTGTCAGGCTTGGCCTGGCGGCGATCCGCGGCCATTTGCCGCGAATCATTGTGATGTAATTGGCACGTGTGGGAGATTTCAGATTTGAAAGGATTGCATTTCAATATTGAAATGCACGTTGCCTGCGCGCACAATCTCAAGATTAGCTTGCTACTGGCAAGAGCACTGGTTTTTCCGCTCCCATGACAATTGGCCTTCCCGCACCGATCAACGCCGCCGGCACCGGCAATGCCGCGCGCCCTCGCATCTGGGCCATCGGCATCAGCCGCCTGTCGAGGGCCTTTGCCGACCTGATTCCCGGCTATGCTGCCCAGGCGGAGTTCCGCATCGTCGGCAAGGGCTACGCCGCCGCCGCCAGCGCCGTCGCACGCGAAGCGCGCGAGGGCCGGCTCGATGCCGTGGTGGCGGGTGGCTCCAACGGCGCCTACCTGCGCCAGCATGTCGATGTGCCCGTGGTGCTGGTCAAGGTGACAGGCTTCGACGTGATGAGCGCGCTGGCGACGGCGCGGCGCATCTCGCCGAAGGTGGCGCTGGTGACGCACGCCGCCACCTATCCGGAGGTGGAGGAATTCGTGCGGACTTTTTCGCTGTCCATCCCGGCCTACACGTACCTGACCGAAGACGATGCCGCCGCCCGCGTGAAGGCCCTCAAGCAGGAGGGCGTGAAGGTGGTGGTGGGGCCCGGCATGGTGACCGACCTGGCGGACAAGATCGGCCTGATCGGCGTGTTCCTGTACTCCGGCAATTCGGTGCGGGGCGCGCTGGAGGATGTGATTGAAGCAGCCCGCCTGCGCCGCATCGAGTCTGGCCGGCGCGACTACGTGAACACCATCCTGGCTCACCTCAATGAAGGCGTGGCCGCGGTCGACGCGGAAGGGCGCATCCAGACCTACAACCCGGCCATGGAACGCTTTCTCGGCACGGCGCCGGCCGCCGCCCTGGGCCGCAAGCTGCAAACGCTGGCTCCGGCGCTGTCGCTCGACGGCGTGATGCAAAGCGGCAGCAAGGAACTGGAAGCCATCCACAAGCTCGGCGACAAGATGGTGGTGGTCAACCGCATCCCCATCGTGACCGAGACCGGCACCGCCGGCGCGGTGCTGACCTTGCAGGACGCCAATGCCATCCACCGGGTCGACCGCAACCTGCGCTCGCGCAGCCGCGCCCGGCCGGCCGGGGTGCGCTACAGCCTCGATGATCTCGCCGGCGCTTCCCCCGCCATGCATCACCTGCGCGAACTGGCGCGTCGCTATGCGGCGGTGGATTCCACCGTGCTGGTGGGAGGCGAAAGCGGCACCGGCAAGGAAGTGCTGGCGCAGGGCATGCACGACGCCAGCCCGCGCCGGGCGTTTCCCTTCGTCGCGGTCAATTGCGCCGCGTTCCCCGAAACCCTGCTCGAAAGCGAACTGTTCGGTTACGAAGAAGGCGCCTTTACCGGCGCGCGCCGCGGCGGCAAGGCGGGCCTGTTCGAATCCGCCCACAACGGCACGCTGTTCCTGGACGAAGTGGGCGATATGCCGCCCGCGCTGCAGACCCGCCTGCTGCGCGTGCTGCAGGAAAAGCAGGTGCTGCCGATCGGCGGCCTGGATGCGGTGCCGGTCAATGTGCGGGTGATCGCCGCCACGCACCGCAACCTGGGCGAACTGGTCCGGCAGGGCAGCTTCCGCCAGGATCTCTACTACCGCCTCAATATCCTGCGCATCGAGATGCCGCCGCTGCGCGAGCGCGCCGGCGACCTGCCCGAACTGGCGGAACTGCTGTACCGCCGCGCCCAGGAACGCCTGGGGCAGCCGGCGCCGCAGCCGCTGCCGCAAGCGGTGCGGGCAAGGCTGGCGGGCTATGCCTGGCCGGGCAATATCCGCGAACTGGAAAACGTGACCGAACGCATAGCCGTGCTGGTGGCGGGGCGCAAGCTGGCACCCCGGGATTTGCTCGATGAATTGCAGGCGGCCGCGCCGGAGTTGTTTGGCACGGAGCCGGAGGGCGATCCTGCGCCGCTGGCCGGCGGCTTGCGGAGCGCGGCGGCCGGGGGGGCGGACGATGCGGCCGAGGCCAGCTCGCTCGCGGGCGTGGCCCGCGCGAGCCAGGCAGAGCATATACGGCGCGTGCTGGCGGAATGCGGGGGCAACCGGGCTGCCGCCTGTCATCAGCTGGGCATCAGCGCCACTACCCTGTGGCGGCGCCTGAAAGAGGCGCCGTAGCCATGCCAGGGCTGCGCTCAGTGCCGTGCCACGAGGGGTTGCGGCGTCAGCCCCTTGGCCGCCAGCCAGTCCGCATTGAACAGGCGCCCGGCATACAGGTCGCCGCGGTCGCACAGCAGCGTAACGATGGTGTGGCCAGGCCCCATCTCGCGGGCCAGCCACGCCGCCGCCGCCACGTTGATGCCGGACGAACCGCCCACCCATAAGCCTTCCTCCCGCAGCAGCCGGTAAACCGTGTCGACGCAGGACCTGTCGTCGATCCGGACCGCATCGTCGATCGGCGTGTCCGCCAGGTTGGCGGTGACCCGGCTGGAGCCGATGCCCTCGGTGATGGAGTTGCCCTCGGCCTTGACCTCGCGGTGCTTGACGAAGTGATACAGCCCGCTGCCGTGCGGGTCGGCCAGCACGATGCGCACGGGCGGGTTGCGCTCCTTCTCCTTCAGTAAACGCGCGACGCCGGCCAGCGTGCCGCCCGTGCCGGTGGAACAGACAAAGGCATCGACCTTGCCGGCGGTGTCATGCCAGATTTCCGGGCCGGTGGTTTCATAATGCGCCTGGCGGTTGGCCAGGTTGTCGAACTGGTTCGCCCAGATGGCGTTTTCCGTCTCCTGGGCCAGGCGCCCGGCCACCTTCTGGTAGTTGTTGGGGTCGGCATAGGGCGCCGCAGGCACCGGGCGCACCTCGGCGCCGAGAAGCCGCAGGCGGTCCATCTTTTCCGGGGACTGGGTGTCGGGGATCACCACGATGCAGCGATAGCCGCGCGCGGCGCAGATATGTGCCAGGCCAATGCCGGTATTGCCGGCGGTGCCTTCTATCACTGTGCCGCCGGGCTTGAGCACGCCGCGCCGTTCCGCATCGCGGATGATGAAGAGCGCCGCCCGGTCCTTGACCGAACCGCCCGGATTGAGGAATTCCGCCTTGCCCAGGATTTCGCAGCCAGTCTCCGCGCTCAGTCCTGCCAGCCGGATCAGCGGCGTGTGGCCGATGGTGCCGACGAAACCATCCCTGACGTCCATGATGTACTCCGGGTGATGCGCTCCGGATGCGCTGGAGCGTCACTCAAAGTGATAGATCGGCGTTGAGGGAATAACAAGCCGTGCCGGAAAAACCGGATGGCCGACGGGTTCGGCTTCGGCTGGAAAAGCGGGTTTTGGGCCACTTTGGGATAGCGGCCCTTGGGCGGCCGTCAGGCAGCGTTCAGCCACCGGAAATTGATGTCACCCTCAAGAAATTCCTGCCGGGTGTCGTGAA
Source organism: Cupriavidus sp. F041 (assembly GCF_057814235.1). Lineage (NCBI taxonomy): Bacteria > Pseudomonadati > Pseudomonadota > Betaproteobacteria > Burkholderiales > Burkholderiaceae > Cupriavidus > Cupriavidus sp. F041. The sequence goes on along the minus strand of NZ_JBVASY010000002.1, from coordinate 2,099,233 downwards.
AATCACGCACGTATTCGCTGTTGAGATGCGATTCCAGCGCGTGCCTGGAATTCCACTCCATATAGAGCACAAACACCTCGGCATCCTCGGCGTCTTCTCCCACGTGGTAGCGCAGGCAGCCGGGTTCCATGGCGCCGCGCAGGCGCAGCGCGGCCAGCTTGGCAACCAGGACTTCACGGCGGTGAGCCTTGGCGCGCGCAATTCCGACAAGCGTGTACGTTGTGGACATGGTGTGAACGGCAAGCGTGTGGCGCGCCATTGTAGCCGTGCGGCCGGTCCTTGGGCTGAATGCCCGAGGGCGCTGGCCGGATATTTGGGCGGGTTGACAAGTCGGCCCGCGGGTGATGGCGGGGTACGGCGCCGGCACAGTAAGCCTGCTGGGCGAGCGTGGGCATAATGGGTCCGCATACGGTACATGCGCCTCATGTACCGTATGCGCCAACCGGCATGTGCTTCGCTAAACCACAACAATGATTGTCAAGGACAGGCAATGAGTCATATCGAGCGTCTTCGTCTTCCCGAGAGTGATCCCGCTTTCGGCGGCAACAAGGTTTTCGACCTCTTCCAGTATTCCCCTGCGGTCACCGCGAACGGGCTGGCCTTTATCGCCGGGCAGATCGGCATTCGCGCGGATGGCTCCATTCCCGGCACGCCGAGGGAGCAGATCGAACTGGCGTTCGGGCGCCTGGAAGCCATTCTCGGGCATCTCGGGCTCGACTTTACCGATCTGGTGGAACTGGTGTCGTACCACGTCAACGTGGGCGAACAGCTTGCCGACTTTCGTGCCGTGAAGGAGCGGTTCATCAAATCGGACTTTCCCGCGTGGACGATCCTGGGCGTGGCCGCGCTGGCCCGCCCGGAACTGGTGGTCGAGATCAAGGCGGTGGCAGCGGTCCGTCAGTAAGCCGCGCGTTTCCCGCGTTATGGCTTGGCTTGCCGCGCGATGACCTGCCCGTTGCGCGCCCCGCTGTGCGCGCCGTGCCGCCAGGTAATGGCGCCGTTGACGATCACGGTGTCGATGCCTTCGGCCGGGCGGGTGGGGGTTTCGTAGCTGGCGGCGTCGCGCACGCTCGCGGCATCGAAGACGACGATATCGGCATGGTGGCCCACCTCCAGCGTGCCGCGTTGATGCAGGCCGAAGTTGCGCGCCGTCAGCCCGGTCATCTTCCAGACCGCCGTCTCTAGCGGGAACAGCCCGATCTCGCGGCAGTAGTGGCCGAGTACGCGCGGGAAGGTGCCCCACAGGCGCGGATGCGGGCTTGCGCCGACGGGAATGCCGTCGGAGCCGATCATGGTTTCGTCGAAGGCGAGGATGCGCTGGACATCGTTCTCGTCCATCAGGAAGTAGACCGCGCTGCCGGGCTGCAGGCGGCGCGCGGCCTCGTCCTTGGGCACGCCCCATTCCCTGGCAATGTCGTCGAGATCGCGGCCGGCGTATTCGGGGTGCGGCTGGCTGGCGGAGATCAGCACCCGGCCTTCGAGCATGCCGCGGTCGGCGCGGATCATGGTGGAGCCGGCCGTGTACGGGTAGCAGTCGAGCGAGACGCACTGGTGCTCCATGGTTTCACGGATGAATGGCAGCGTGACCTGGCTCCTGCCGAAATTTGCCGTGTTCTGCACCTTGTGGTGCGACACCACCACCGGCACGTCGAGCGCGCGGCCGATGCGGAAGGTTTCTTCCAGCGACTGCATGACATGGTCGGACTCGTCGCGCATATGCGTCACGTACAGCGCCTTGCGCGCGCTGAGCGGCCGGCAGACCTCGATGATCTCCTCGGTCGTCGCCTTGGCGGCGGGCGGGTAGAAGGTGCCGGTCGACAGGCCGATCGCGCCGGCCTGCATGGCTTCCTCGACCAGTGCCCGCATGGCGGCAATTTCCTCGGCATTGGCGGGCCGGTCGAGCGCTGGCATGGTGACCGCGCGCAGGGTCGAATGCCCGACCATCGCCGCCACGTTGACGGAGCTTGGCGTGGCGCGCAACGCGTCGAGGTAAGCCGCGAAGGTGGTGAAGCGGCCCTCGGCCGGCGAGTCGATCAGGCTCAGCGGCATGGGCAGGTCCATGTCGGCGCGCAACGGGGCGGCACTGATGCCGCAATTGCCGGCAATCACGGTCGTTACGCCCTGCGAGATCTTGAAGGGCATGGTGGCCTGCGACAGCACGGCCTGGTCATCGTGCGTGTGCGCATCGATGAAGCCGGGAGCGACGATCTGGCCCGCCGCGTCCAGCGTCCGGTCGGCCGTATGCCCGGTCAGATTGCCGATCGCCGCGATGCGGCCGCCGCGCACGCCGATATCGGCGCTGAAGCGGGGTGCCTTGCTGCCGTCGATCACAGTGCCGCCAGCGATCAGCAGGTCGTAGTGCGTGGAATTGGAGTCGGACATCGGATTCCTCATTTTGGTCTGCAGCGAGCCGGTCAGCGGAAATGGCAGGCCACCTGATGCCCACCGCCGCCGGATGACCGTTCGGTGAGTGCGGGCGCCTGTTCCTTGCATACGGCTTGCGCCAGCGGGCAGCGTGTGTGAAAGCGGCAGCCCGATGGCGGGTTGGCCGGGCTCGGCGGGTCGCCTTGCAGCAGCAGGCGCCGGGCCGGCGTGCGCGGATTGGGCACTGGCACCGCGGACAGCAGGATCTCGGTGTACGGGTGGCGCGGTGCGGAGAACAAGGTGTCGCGGTCGGCCAGTTCGACGATCTGGCCCAGGTACATCACGGCGACCCGGTGGCTGATGTGGCGCACCACCGCCAGGTCATGCGCGACGAACAGGTAGGCGATGCCGAACTCGGCCTGCAGGTCCATCAGCAGGTTGACCACCTGCGCCTGCACCGAGACATCGAGCGCCGACACCGGCTCGTCGCAGACGATCAGCTTGGGGTTGAGCGCGAGCGCGCGCGCGATGCCCAGCCGCTGCCGCTGGCCGCCCGAGAATTCGTGCGGGAATTTCTTCGCTGCCTCCGGCCGCAGGCCGACCTTGCCGAACAGCCACTGCACGCGTTCGCTGCGCTCGGCGCGCGACTGCATGCCGAAATTGCGCAGCGGCTCGCTGACGATCTCGCCGGCCGTCAGGCGCGGGCTTAGCGAGGCATAGGGATCCTGGAAGATGATCTGCAGGTCGCGCCGGCGCAGCCGCATGGCGCTGGCCGGCAGGCCCACCAGTTCCTCGCCGTCGAGCTGCACAGAGCCCGAGGTAGGCTCGACCAGGCGCAGCACCGACTTGGCGGTGGTGGTCTTGCCGCAGCCGGATTCGCCGACCAGCGAGAGTGTCTCGCCGCGCTCGACGGTTAAGGACACGCCGTCCACCGCCTGGATGGGCGGCTTGCGCGGCGACAGCCAGCGCTGCGGCGCGATGTAGTGCTTCTTGAGCCGGTCGACCTTGAGCAGGGGCGATGGTGTTGCGGAGTTGGTGCTCATGAGATGGCTTCCTGGGCTTCCCGGGCTGGCTGGTTGCATTCGATGCGGCCTTCCTCCACCGCGAAGCAGGCCACCGCATGGTCTGCGCCGTGGCGCGTGAGTTGCGGGATCTCGCGCGCGCAGCGCGTGCCGGCATGCGGGCAGCGCGCCGCGAAGGCGCAGCCCCGGCGGGCTTCCTGCGGCGATGGCACCAGGCCGGGGATTTCGGCCAGGCGCTGGCTGCTGGTATTCATCGAGGGCATCGAGGCCATCAGCGCGCGGGTATAGGGGTGCAACGGGCGGTCGAACAGGTCGGTGACATCGGCTTCCTCGACCTTGCGCCCGGCGTACATCACGATCACCCGGTCGCAGCACTCCGCCACCACGCCGAGGTCGTGCGTGATCATCACCACGCCCATGCCAAGCTCTTTCTGCAGGCGGCGGATCAGGTCCAGGATCTGGGCCTGGATGGTCACGTCGAGCGCGGTGGTGGGCTCGTCGGCGATCAGCACTTCGGGGTTGCAGGCCAGCGCCAGCGCGATCATCACGCGCTGGCGCATGCCGCCGGACAGCTGGTGCGGGTACTCGTTGACGCGGCGCTCGGGCTCGGGGATCTGCACCAGGCGCAGCATTTCCACCGCGCGCCGCATCGCGCCGGCACGGCTTGCACGCTGATGCAAGCGCACCGTCTCGGCGATCTGGCGGCCGATCGTGAGCACCGGGTTCAGCGAGGTCATCGGCTCCTGGAAGATCATCGAGATGCGGTTGCCGCGGATGCGGCGCATCTCGCGCTCGCTGATCTGCAGCAGGTCGGTGCCGCGCAGCCGCACGGCGCCGCGGATGCGCGCCGGCGGCGTCGGCAGCAGCCGCATGACCGACAGCGCCGTCACGCTTTTGCCGCAGCCGGACTCGCCGACCACGCCAAGGGTCTGGCCGGCGCGTACCGTGTAGGAGACGCCGTCGACCGAGCGGGCGGGGCCGGTGAGCGTATCGAAATGGGTGTAAAGCTCGTCTACTTCGAGCAGCGGCTCGCCGGTGGCCAGGGCGGCGCGGGACATCGTCATCGTCATGAATGCGCTCCCTGGTTCAGAGTTGCCGCGCCAGGCGCGGATCGAGCGCATCGCGCAAGCCGTCGCCCAGCAGGTTGATCGCCAGCACCGTCGCGGCCAGCAGGATGCCGGGGTACAGGATGATGTGGAAGGCCACTGCCACGAAGTTGCGGCCCTCGGCCATCATGTTGCCCCAGCTTGGCGTCTGTCCCGGGACGCCTACGCCGAGGAAGGACAGTGCCGCTTCGGTCAGCACGGCGGCGGCCGCCACGAACGTGGCCTGCACGATCAGGGGCGCCACCATATTGGGTACCACGTGACGCGCCAGGATCACCGGCAGGCGGGTGCCTACCGCATGCGCCGCCTCGACGAAGAGCTGCTCGCGCAGGGTCAGCGCCAGCGAGCGCACCAGCCGCACCACGCGCGGAACCTCGGGGATGGTGATGGCGACGATCACGGCGGTCAGGCTGGCCTGCGTGACGGCCATCAGCGCGATCGCCAGCAGGATGCCGGGGATTGCCATCAGGCCGTCCATCACGCGCATCACGAAGGCATCGGCCCAGCGCACAAAGCCCGCGGTGAGGCCGAGCAGCACGCCGAGCACGGTCGCGAGCAGGCCGACCGAGAGGCCGACGATCATGGAGACGCGGCCGCCCCAGACCGCGCGGCTGAACACGTCGCGGCCCAGCGCGTCGGTGCCGAACCAGTGCTCGGCCGAGGGCGGCTGCATGCGCGCCAGCGGGTCGATGTCCTGGGGATCGAGGGTGGCAATCCAGGGCGCGCCGATGGAGAGCACGGCGATCGCGATCAGCAGCAGCGCGCCGATGATCAGCGTGGGATGCTTGCGCGCCCAGTGCCAGCGCGGCAGCACGAAGGGCGCGTCGTCGGCGGCCACCCCTTCGGGGGCGGCGCCTTCGGTCACGGGCAGGGAAGTGGTCATGTCAGCAGGTCTCGCGGCAAGGAAAGGCGCTCAGTACTTGATGCGCGGATCGAACAGCCGGTAGCTCAGGTCGATCATCAGGTTGATCAGCACGTACACGCCGGCCGAGATCAGCAGCACGCTCTGGATCACCGGGTAGTCGTGACGCTGCACCGAGTCGACCACCAGGCGGCCGACGCCGGGAATGGCGAACACGGTCTCGGTAACGACCACGCCGCCGATCAGCAGCGCGATGCCGACGCCGATCGTGGTGGCGATCGGGATCGCCGCGTTGCGCAGCGCATGGCCCAGCACCGGCAGCACGCCCAGGCCCTTGGCGCGCGCGGTGCGGATGTAATCCTCGTGCAGCACTTCGAGCACGGTGGCGCGCGTCATGCGGGTCACCAGCGCGATATAGACCAGCGCCAGGTTGACGCAGGGCAGCACCAGGCTGCGCAGCCATTCGCCGGCGCCGTCGGCAAAGCGCACGTAGCCCTGTACCGGGAACCACGGCAACTGAATGGCGAAGGCATAAACCAGCAGGTAGCCCACCAGGAACACTGGCAACGAGAAGGCCAGCACCGCGAACAGCATCACCAGCCGGTCGATCCAGCTGCCGGCGCGGTAGGCCGCCAGCGTGCCCAGCGGCACCGCGACCAGCAAGGTCAGCAGCATCGTCAGCGCGGCGATGGAGACGGTGGGCTCCAGCCGCTGCGCCAGCAACCGGGCCACCGGTACCTGGGTGAAGATCGAGGTGCCGAGGTCGCCGGTGGCAAGCCGGCCGGTCCACAGCGCGAACTGCCGCCACAGCGGCTGGTCAAGACCCAGCGCGCCGCGCAGCCTGGCGATGTCGTCGACCGTCGCGAGGTCGCCGGCGATCAGCGCCGCCGGGTCGCCCGGCGACAGGTGGATCAGCAGGAATACCACCACGGCTACCACCGCCATTACGGGTAGCGTCGCGGCCAGGCGTCGGAGCAGGTAGCCCATCGTCGTGTCCCCTCGGTCGGTCGTTCTTTTTTCTCTCTCTTACTTGTCGAGCATCCAGACCGTGGGCATGCCGGCCCACAGCTTGTCGATGCCCTTGAGGCTGGCGCGCGCCGCGAAGGCCGCCGAGTACTGGCCGGCGTTCACGTAGGGCACGGCTTCATAGGCGCGCTTCTGGAACGCATCGAGCAATTCCTTGCGCCTGGCCGGCACGGTCTCGCGGATCCAGGCTGTGCGCAGCTCATCAAGCGGCTTGTCGCAGGGCCAGCCGGGCAGGCTGTTGCCGCAGGCGGCGCTGAGGTAGGCATTGGTGATCGGTGAATTCGAATCGAACTCTCCCGCCACGGTCACGTACATATTCCAGCCGCCGGCCTCGGGCGCGTCGCGCTTGGCGCGGCGCGCGCCGATGGAGGCCCAGTCCATGTTCTGCATGTCCACGTTCATGCCCATGCTGCGCATGGTCTGCGCCGCCATCAGGGCCTCGGCGTTGAGGTAGGGCACGTCGGTCGGTACCAGCAGCACCACCTTCTCGCCCTTGTAGCCGGCCGCGCCCAGCAACTGCCTGGCGCGGGCCAGGTCGGCCTTGCGGTAGGGTTCGGCACCGGCCGCCGTGTCGTTGGCGCCGCCGCAGATGAAATAGGTGGCGCAGTAGTTCATGCGCATATCGAGCGGATACCCCATGGCCGCGGTGAAGCGGTCCTGGCTCACCGCCTGCAGGAAGGCCTGGCGTACCTTCGGGTTATTGAAGGGCGGATGGAGCTGGTTCATCACCAGCACGCCCTGGTAGGCGCCGCCCGAGCCGATCTTGACGCTGGTGTCGGCACGCAGCGGGGCGATATAGTCCGGCGGCACCTGTTCGACCAGGTCGACCTCGCCGCGCTTGAGCGCCGCGATGGCGCTGTTGGCGTCGGGCAGGTAGAGCCATTCGACGCGCTCGAACTGGCTCTTCTTGCTGCCGGCGAGACCGCTCGCCGGTTCGCTGCGCGCCACGTAGTTCGGGTTGCGCACGAATACCGCCTTGTTGCCCGGCACCCATTCGTCGCGCTTGAAGACGAAGGGGCCGGAGCCGATCACCTCGGGCAGCGGCGCGGTGGCGGGCATCCTGGCCAGGCGCTCGGGCAGGATCACCGGCGGAAAGCCCGAGGGCTTGGCCAGCGCGTCGAGCACCATGCCGAAGGGCTCCTTGAGCGTCAGCGTGAAATTGCGCGCGTCGACGGCCTTCCACTCCGCGCCGGCATCGCCCATGGCGCGGCCCAGGCTGTCGCGCGCGCCCCAGCGCTGCAGCGATGCGACGGCGTCGGCGGCGGTGACGGGGCTGCCATCCGAGAATTTCAGGCCGGGGCGCAAGGTGAAGCTCCACTGCTTGCCGTCCTTCGAACTGCTGTACTTCTCCACCATCTGGGGCTGCGGCTTGCCGCTTGCATCCTGCGCGAACAGCGTGTCGTACACCATGTAGCCGAAGTTGCGCGTGATGTAGGCCGTGGTAAAGGTCGGGTCGAGGATCTTCAGGTCGGCGTGCGCCACAACCTTGAGCGTCTTGGTCTGGGCCACCACGGGAAGGCTGGCGCCAGCCAGGGCGAGGGCGCTCGCCGCGAGGGCGGCGGACAGTGGGGCATTCAGTTTCATCTGCGGGTCTCCTTTGTCGTCGTTATCGTCGTTATCGTTGTGGACAGGCGGGCGGTGCTCAGGCCGCGGCGCTGTCGAGCGGCCACTTGGGACGGCGAACCTTTCGGTAGGGCAGGGTTGTGAGATCGAGCGTCACGGCGCCGGGGGCGCCCGCGTAGATCACGTGCTTCGCCACCTTCGAGAACGACGCGTAGAAATGCTGCGAGGACTTGACCACGATGATCTTCTTGCGCGCAAGGTCGCATCCCAGCTGCGTGAAGAGGTCCGTGCCCATCGCCTGGTTGCGCAGCGTGATCAGCACGATGTCGATGCCGTTGGCTTCCACCAGCGCGCAGTCGCCCATCTGTACCGGGGTGTTCGACAAGCCGGTCATGACCATGTCGGCTTGCAGCGCCTTGACCGTGCAGTCCAGGTCCAGCGGATCGCCCGAGAGAGGGCTGATCTTGCCGCCGATTCGCATCGCCAGCCGCGCGCCTACGCCGGCGTCGAAGGCGATGCGTGCCGCGATCGGGTCCCACATCGGGCCGACCGCCGCGTTGCCGATGCCGCGCTCGATCATGCGGCGCAGGATGAAGGTGGAGTCGCTCGCCGCGCCGCCGCCCGGGTTGTCGGCGCCATCGGCCAGCACCACGGGCCCGCCGTCGAAGGCCAGCGCCTCGTCGAGCGCGGTGTCGATGTCCGGGTAGGGCACCGTGAGCGCCTCGCGCATGCCGATCAACTCATCGGCCAGCTGGCGGGCCAGCGCATCGGCCCTGGCCTGGTTGCCATCGGTGTAGACCAGCACCTTGGTGCCCATGCCGGGCACGTCGCCCCATGAGAATCCGTGCGCTATGGAGACCGACAGCACGCCGTCCCGGCCTTCCAGCGACTGGATGCGGTCCACGAAGCCGCGCGCGGGCTCGCGCGAGGTATGGACGGTGACGATCATCTCGCAGTCGACCACCGACGCCACCGGCCGGATCTTGCCTTCCACCTTGGCGGCGCACAGGTCGACCAGTTCCAGCGCGCGCTCCAGCACGTCGGTGTGCGGGTATTCCTTGAAGGCGATCAGCAGGTCGGCGTGCGCCACCATCTCCGGCGTCAGGTGGCTGTGCGGATCCAGCTCCGCGCCGATCACCACGCCGGGCCCGACTATGGCCCGCACGCGCTGCAGAAGGTCGCCCTCGCAGTCGTCGTAGCCGTCGGCCACCATCGCGCCGTGCAGGCCGAGCAGCACCATGTCCACCGGCAGTGCCGCGCGCAGGTCGGCCAGCAGTTCGTCGCGCAGGGTTTCGTAGGCATGGCGGGTGGTGGTGCCGCTGGGCTGCGCGCCTGCCACCATGCCTTCGGACAACTGCCAGCGGCGCTCCTTGCCGCGCAGCCTGGCGGCCCACAGCGGGCCGGAGAAGAAGGTCATCTGGCCGGGATGCTGGCCGGCGGGGAAGTAGCCGCGGTCCCGGAAGGAAGCGAGGCCGGTCGGCATCGGCGCGAAGGTGTTGGTTTCGGTGGCGAGGGAGGCACTGAAGACACGCATGGTGGTGAACTCCTGGGTTGGGCGGTTGGAGGACAGATGCGATTCAGGTCGATGCTGCAGCGCGGGCCCGTTCTCGGCGGCAAGCCCGGACGAGGCGGGATGGGCGGGCGCCAGCGCGGCGCTGGTCTTGCCCCAGGGCCGCCGGTGTCCGGATGCCATGGCCGCCCTGGCCCGCGACCCGGAAGACAGGGCGCTAGTGCTTTGGAATGCGAGTGAGTGTATTCAAGAATTTGCGAATATGCAAATTGCGAATACGCAAATTTTCCACTAGAGTGAGCAGCATGGAACGTACCCGGCGGTGCCGTCTGATAGCATCCGGAGCAACGGAAAAAGGACGCAGGCTTGAAAACACATATCGCCCCGGGGCACGGCAGCGACGATAGCGACGAGTCGCGCACGCTCGACCGCGAGACCTTTGGCAAGCGTTTGCGCACGGCGCGCAAGGCCTTTGGCTGGACGCTCGCGCATCTCGCCGGACTCTCCGGTGTTTCCATCACCACCATCTCGCGCGCGGAACGCGGGCAGCTTGCATTGGGCTACGAGAATTTTGCCGCGCTGGGCAAGGCGCTGCAGATGGACATGGGCTCGATGTTCGCCGGCGCCGGCGTGAAGACGTCGCCGTTCCAAGGGCCCGTCGTGACGCGGGCCGGCGAGGGCGTGACCTACCGGGGCTCTTCGTTTTCCTATGAGTTTCTCGGCACCGAGGCGGTGGGCAAGCAGATGAGCCCGGTGATCGGCACCGTGCATGCGCGCCGCATCGAAGGTCCCGAAGACTTCGCCCGCCATCCCGGCGAGGAATTTGTCTACGTGCTCACCGGCGAGGTCGAGGTGCACTTCGACAACGGCGAGAAGGTGCACCTGGGGCGCGGCGACGCGCTGTACTTCGATGCCCGCATGGGCCATGCCTACGTCAGCGTAAGCCGCCAACTCGCCAGGGTCGTGGGCGTGACCACCAGCGAAAGCAGCTTCATGAAGTCAGCCCAGGCCGGGGAGGCGGACGCCGCGCCAGCGCGTGTCGTCAGGCGGCCCCGGGGGAAGGCCGCTGCCGGCAAGGGGCAGGGCAAGGGCTGAGGTGTCCGCGTCAGCGCCGGCTCCGTGGAGCCGCGCGGCTTCGCCCCGGATCGATCCACCGTAATTCCCGCCGCCCTGATGAAGCTTATGTTCGGCCTCGCCGCGCCCGGGCCGGAAGCGTCGCGCGGCGATGCGCCAGTATCCCGGCTAAGTTCTTGCCTGGAAATTGCCGATTGTGAGCAAAGGCATAACCATCCTGCATGGCTGGGCTGGGCTGGGCTGGGCTGGGCTGGGCTGGGCTGGGCTGGGCTGGGCTGGGCTGGGCTGGGCTGGGCTGGCGTGGCCGGCCTGGAAAGCATGTCCGCCAGCCCTAAAGTATTCCGGCTTGCTGCCGTTAAGCGACCACGCCTTATTCAATCTGCACACGAGGAGCTGGCATGCTGAAGCGGATCAAGACCCGGCAGCTTCAAGTCGGAATGTTCGTGGCCAGGGTGGGCGGGCCATGGATTGAACATCCCTTCTGGCGGTCGCGGTTCCTGGTGAACAGCCAGGAACAGATCGACCAGATGATTGCCTCCAAGGTCGAGGAAGTATGGATAGACCTGCTCAAGGGCAAAGGCATCCCGCCGCCGGTGCAACTCGCGGCAACCGGATCGCTGAGCGTGAAACCCGTGGCCGACGAGCCGGCCGGCGCCGTGCCGCAATCGGCGGTATCGCTGGAGGTGGAGTTCGGGCTCGCGCGGGAAGTCATGAAGAACGGCAAGGCAGTGGTCGGCTCGATGTTCACCGACGCCCGCATGGGCCGCGCGCTCGAAGTGGAGGGCGCCCTGATGCTGGTCGATTCCGTATCGAATTCGCTGACGCGCCATTCGCAGGCCCTGATCGCGCTGGCGCGGCTCAAGGTCCGGGACGACTACACCTATCTGCATTCCTTCGCGGTCTGCGCGTTGATGATCGCGCTCGGGCGTACCCTCGGGCGGGACAATGGCGAGGTGCAGCAACTCGGCCTGGCGGGCCTGGTGCACGATATCGGCAAGATTTCCATTCCCACCCAGGTGCTGCACAAGCGTGGCGACATGACCGCCGCGGAGATGGCGATGGTGCAGCGCCATCCGTCCGTCGGCTATCGCATCCTCAACGAGGCCAGGCTCTACAGCAATATCCCGCTCGATGTCTGCGTGCACCATCACGAGCGGATCGACGGGCGCGGTTATCCCTTCGGCCTGCATGGGCATGAGATCAGCGTGCACGCCAAGATCGCCGCGGTGTGCGACACCTATGACTCGCTGACCTCCAGCCGGCCGGGGCACCAGGCCTGGACGCCGGCGCGGGCGCTCGAATACATGGCGGTGCGGGTCGATACCTTGTTCGACCGCACCGTGTTCCAGGCTTTCACCAGGTCGATCGGCATCTATCCGCTGGGCACGGTGCTGCGCTTGCGCTCCGGACGGCTGGCGGTGGTGTTTGCGCAGAACGACAACGAACCGCTGCGCCCGCGGGTCAAGGTGTTCTACTCACTGAGCGAGGCCGCCCAGGTGGGCCCCGAAACGCTGGATCTGAGCGAGGCGGAAGACACCATCATGAGCTTCGAGGACCCGGCGCAATGGGGCTTCCGCGACGAACAATTGCTGGACCTCTGCGCAGCCTGACCGGCGCTCAAATCAGCAAGGCGCATCTTGTCCGCAAGGGCAGCGTCAGGCGGCCCAGGCCCGTTCGAGGATGCGCGCGGCATCGCCACCGCCCGCGCTGATGCCCATGACGGCACCCCATTCCGGGTCGAAGCGGCTGGCCAGGAAGGCGCCGGCGGTGGCCGCATCGGCATGCTGGAGCATCAGGCAGGCCTGGGCGGTCAGCACCAGCCGCGCGGTGGTGCGGCGCGCCTCGGCCTGCTGCTCTTCCTCGGGCAGGCGCAGCGCCGCGCGCAATGCCGCCACGCTGGCCTGGATGCGCGGCTCGCCCGCGCCCACGGCGCTCATCTTGTCCAGCACGCGCAGGTAGTCGTGCGGATTGCGGCCGATGGCGCGCAACACGTCCAGGCACATCACGTTGCCCGAGCCTTCCCAGATCGAGTTGACCGGCGCTTCGCGGAACAGCCGGCCCATCGGGCCTTCCTCCACGTAACCGTTGCCGCCGAAGACTTCCATTGCCTCGCCGGTCACTTCAACCGCGCGTTTGCAGATCCAGAACTTGGAGGCGGGCGTGAGGATGCGGCGCCATGCGAGACGAGCGGGATCGCCGGTGGCTTCGAAGGCGGTGGCCAGGTCCATCGCCAGCAGCATCGCGGCCTCGGCCTCCAGCGCCATGTCGGCAAGCAGCCTGACCATCAGCGGCTGGCGGATCAGCGGCTTGCCGAAGGCGCTGCGATGGCGCGCATAGTGCAGGGACTGCACCAGTGCCTGGCGCAGGAAGCCCGCGCTGGATAGCGCGCAGTTCAGGCGGCTGTAGGTGGCCATTTCCAGGATGGTGGGAATGCCGCGGCCCTCGTCGCCCACCATGATGCCCCAGGCTTCACGGAATTCCACTTCGCTGCTGGAGTTGGAACGGTTGCCCACCTTGTCCTTCAGACGCTGGATTTCAATGGGGTTCTTGCTGCCGTCGGGCCGCCAGCGCGGCACAAAGAAGCAGGAGGAGCCGGCTTCGGTATTGGCCAGCACCAGGTGGGCGTCCGACATCGGCGAGGAGAAGAACCACTTGTGGCCGGTGATCAGGTACTCGGCGCCGCGTCCCTCGCCGCGGCTGGGCACCGCGCGGGTGGTGTTGGCGCGCACGTCGGAGCCGCCTTGCTTCTCCGTCATGCCCATGCCCACGTTGATCGATGGCTTGTGCTCGATGGGGATGTCGCGCGGATCGTAGGCCTGGGTCAGCAGCTTGCTGCCGAGCTGCGCGAACAGGTCCGGCTCCTTGCGCAGCACGGGGATGCAGGCCTGGGTCATGTTGGTGGGGCAGAGCGAGCCGGACTCGATCTGGCAATGCATGTAAAGCGAGGCCGCGTACGAGGCCCAGGCGGACGGGCGCGTATCGGCGAAGGGCAGGTTGGCCAGGCCGCTCCTGCGCGCGATGGTCATCATCTCGTGCCAGCCGGGGTGGAAGCGGACGTGGTCGATGCGCTCGCCGATGCGCGAGTGCGTATGCAGTTCGGGATGGTGGCGGTTGGCATCCTCGGCGTGGCGGATGGTTGCCTCGGCGCCGAGTACCGCGCCCTGGCGCTCAAGCTCGGCTTCGTTCCAGGCCGCGCCGGCGCGTTCCACGGCACGCCGGATGCCGGGGTCGCTGGCGTAGAGGTTGTAGTCCTTGAGTTCGGGGACCTGGTTGGTGATGGCATGCGTGGCGTTCATTGCGGGCTGTCTCCTTGGGCCGGGCTGGCAGGGCTCGCCGCCGCCCGTTAGATTCGAAGGGTCATTCTAGATACAATGCCCAGCCTGCATGTTCGGCTTTCGGAGCACCATGAACCCACAGCAGAAAGGCCCGGAAAAACCTCGCCGCAAGCCGGTGCAGTCGCGCTCGTGGCAGACCTCGCTGGCCATTCAGGAGGCCTTTGTTCGGCTTTTGGCCGGGCAGGATTACGGGCAGGTGACGATTCGCGCCATCGTCGACCTGGCCGGGGTGGGGCTGGGTACCTTCTATGAGTACTTCGGCAGCAAGGAGGAGTTGGCCCGTGTTTGCCTGCATCTGCGTGCCAAGCGCATCGTGCTGGCCATGGACGAATGCCTGGCGCAACGCCGGGGCGAGCCCATGGCAGTGATCGCGGACGCGCTGATTGCCGTCAATGTCGGGCACCACCGGGAAACGCCGGAGCGGTGGGGGCCGGTCTATCTGCTGGAGCGGCACTATTCGGGGCGCGCGGCGTATCGAAAGATGTATGGGAGGTTCGTGGCGCTGTGGAGCCGGGCGCTGCAAAGCGCCGCCGACGCGCCACCCGCCCCGGTGATCGAGGAGGCCTCGGTGACGCTGCAGGCCATCGTCTATGGTCTGATCTCGCATGCCTGCATCGACGAGGGGGAGGGGATCGATTTTCCGCGGCTGATGCGGCGGCTGCGGGGGGCTGCGTATGGGTATCTGGGTACGCTGGGCGAGTCGCCTGGGGTGTTGAACGAAGCAGGCAGGACGCGCCAAAACCGTCCGGAATGACGACGGCTGTGGCTGAACGACGGCCCCTGACTGCCGGCACTTGATGCTGCAGCCGCCGCGGGCCACAAAAACGAAACCGGCGCCATCGGCGCCGGTTTCGTCTTACAGCCAGGGCTGAATCCAGCTTACTGGATCTTGGCCTTTTCCTTGAGCGACTTCATCATCGCCTGGAACTGCTCGCGCTGCCAGTTCTGGTCGCCCATCAGCATCTGCACCAGCTGCGGCTTGACTTCTTCGAAGGTCGGGATCTTCGCGTCGCGCACGTCGTCGAGCTGGATGATGTGCCAGCCGAACTGGGTCTTGACCGGGGTCTCGGTCATCTGGCCCTTCTTCAGCCCCGTCATGGCGGCGGAGAATTCCGGCACGTAGCTGCTGCTGTTGGCCCAGTCGAGATCGCCGCCGTTGGCCGCGGAGCCCGGGTCCTTGGACGAGGCCTTGGCCAGGTCTTCGAACTTGGCGCCGCCCTTGATCTTGGCGATGATGGCGCGCGCGTCGGCTTCTTTTTCCACCAGGATGTGGCGGGCGTGGTATTCCTTGCCGCTGCCGAACTGGGACTTGATCTTGTCGTATTGCTTGCGCAGTTCTTCGTCGCTGGCGCCGTGGGTCTTGACGTAGTCTTCGAAGACGGCACCGGCCAGCACGTTGAGCTTGGCCTGTTCCAGTTGCTCCTGCAGGTCGTCGCGCTGGGTCAGGCCGCGCTTGTTGGCTTCCTGCAGCAGCAGCTCACGGTCGATCAGCATGGTGCGGGCACGGTCGCGCAGTTCTGCGCTGGGAGGCTGTCCGGTGCCGGCTATCAGCTTGTCCAGCTTGGCCGAGGGGATCGCCTTGCCATTCACGACGGCGGCGTTCTGGGCGAGGGCGGGCAAGCTGCCAGCGGCAAGCACAGCCGCCAGGCTGAACGAGAGGACTGTGGTCTTCATGGAATCAGGTCTGAGAGTTGCTCGAGGAATCGCGGGAGGTTTCGCGGGATTCAAGTTCTTGGTCGGTCAGCGCCGTCACTGCCAGCGCATGGATTTGCGTGGGGAACAGATCGCGCAGCGCATCATACACCATGCGGTGGCGTGCCACCCTGGTGCTGCCGGCAAATTGCCCGCTGACGATGGTCACGTGATAGTGCCCGCCGCCGGAGGCGGCGCCGGCATGGCCGGCGTGCAGCGCGCTGTCGTCGCGCACTTCTACGCGGGAGGGAGAAAGGGCTGCGCGCAGCAGGGCTTCGATTTGTGCGGGTTCTGCGGCCATCGGCGTTTGTGCTTGTCCTGGTGGGAATCCGGCCGGAGCCGGAAGGTCAGTCTTGGAAGGCGCGGCGGGAATGGCCCGCCGGGGCGCTTACTCGGGGGTGTTTTCCTGCATGTGGCGCGACAGCCAGACGCTTTGCGCCAGGATGAACACCAGCATCAGGCCCATGCTGCCGAACAGCTTGAAATTGACCCAGGCATCGGTGGAGAACTGGTACGCCACGTAGAGGTTGACCACGCCCATCACGGCGAAGAAGGCGGCCCAGGCGGCGTTGAGCTTGCCCCAGGCGGCTTCCGGCATGGTCACCTGCTTGCCCAGCATGGCGCGGATCAGGTTCTTGCGCCAGATCAGCGCCGACAGCGTCAGCGTGGCGGCAAACAGCCAGTACAGCACGGTGGGCTTCCACTTGATGAAGGTCTCGTTGTGCAGCAGCAGCGTGGCGCCGCCGAACACGGAGATGATCACCAGGCTGACCCACTGCATCGGCTCGACCTTGCGGTGGCGCAGCCAGACCCAGCCGATCTGCAGCACGGTGGCGGCGATGGCCACTCCGGTGGCGGCGTAGATGCCCGCGAACTTGAAGGCGACGAAGAACAGGATGACCGGAAACAGGTCGAACAGGAATTTCATGCGGACTGGATTGATCGACGCGAGGTCGAGGACAGGGTTGGCGGCGAACCGCCGCGCGGGCGGTTCGGGCTTAGCGCGGCGTGTCGGGCGATGTCGGCGCGGCGTCACCCGCATCGAAGTCGGCGGGGTCGCGCTCATCGAATTTTAGCGCAGCCGAGTTGATGCAGTAGCGCAGACCGGTGGGCGCAGGGCCATCTTCGAAAACATGGCCGAGATGGCTGCCGCATTCCTTGCAGCGGACTTCGACCCTTACCATGCCGTGGGTGCGGTCGGTGTGCTCATCGATCACCTCGCCGTTGATAGGGCGGAAGTAGCTGGGCCAGCCGCAACCGGCGTCGAACTTGGTGCTGGCTTCGAACAGCGGCGTGCCGCAGCCGACACAGCGGTAGGTGCCGCGCTCCCAGTGGTCCCAGTAGCGGCCGGTGAAGGGCCTTTCGGTGGCTGCCTCGCGGGCTACGCGGTATTCGATGTCGGAGAGTTGCTCGCGCCACTCGGCTTCGGTCTTTTGCGTGGTCATATCCGGCTTTCCTTTCTGGTTGGCTGGGAAACGATTGCTTTTCGTCACCCACGGCCAGTTGGTCGTATCTCGACTGCCAATCCTTACAGCGTGGCCGCGTCCTTATGACGAACAGCTCACTTCCAGTCCCGCGGCCCAGTCCGGCGGCAGCGCGGCATAGCCTTCCGCCTCGGGCTGCTCGTCGAAGGGGCGCGACAGCACAGCCAGCAGACGGTCAACCTCGCTGAAATCGTTCTCGCGAGCGCGGCGGATGGCGGTTTCGGCCAGGTGGTTGCGTAGTACGTACCTGGGGTTGACCGCCAGCATGGCCACCGCCCGCGCGGCGTCGACTGAGTTCTCGGCACGCAGCCGTGCGCGGTACTTGTCGGCCCAGGCATCCCATGCCGCGCGATCCAGGAACAGGTCACGCACCGGCGCATCCTGGCTGCCATCGACGGAAGAGATGCGGGCGAGGTTGCGCCAGAACAAGGTGTAGTCCACGCGCTGTGCGTGGAGCAACTGGAACAGGTCGGTCAGCAGCGGCTCGTCGTCCTCGTCGCCGGCGCCCGTCGGACGCAGGCCCAGCTTGTCGCGGTATTGCCGGAAGAAGGCCGCCGCATAGCGCTCGCGGAACGGATCGAGCGCGGCGCGCGCGGCCTGCACCGCGGCATCGGTGGCGGCCTTGCCGGC
The DNA here is from genome assembly GCF_057814235.1 of Cupriavidus sp. F041. Taxonomy (NCBI): domain Bacteria; kingdom Pseudomonadati; phylum Pseudomonadota; class Betaproteobacteria; order Burkholderiales; family Burkholderiaceae; genus Cupriavidus; species Cupriavidus sp. F041. Next base: position 2,081,565 of record NZ_JBVASY010000002.1, on the reverse strand, counting down.
TTCGCCTTCGCCCTTGCCATCGCCTTCGCGCCACAACGGCATCAGCGCCTGGGCCAGGCAATGGAGGTTCCAGAACGCAACCTGCGGCTGCTGGCTATAGGCGTAGCGGCCCTGCGTGTCCGTGTGGTTGCAGATGTGGTTGGCGTCGAAGGCATCGAGGAAGCCGAAGGGGCCGTAATCGATGGTCAGGCCGAGAATCGACATATTGTCGGTATTCATCACGCCGTGGCAGAAGCCTACCGCCTGCCAATGCGCCATCAGGTCCGCGGTGCGCAGCGAGACTTCGCGCAGCAACGCCTGGTAGGGCTGCTTGTCCTCGCGGCATTCCGGCATGAAGCGGTCGATGACGAAGTCCGCGAGCCGGCGCAGCGCGCCGATATCCTCGCGCGCGGCGAAATGCTCGAAATGGCCGAAGCGGATAAAGGAGGGCGCCAGCCGTGTCACCACGGAGGCGGTCTCGATGGTTTCGCGTCGCACAGGAGCGTCCGAGCCGACGATGCACATGGCGCGGGTGGTGGGCACGCCCAGCGCGAACATGGCTTCCGAGCACAGGTATTCACGGATCGAGGAGCGCAGCACGGCGCGGCCGTCTGCCATGCGCGAGTAGGGCGTCATGCCGGCGCCCTTGAGCTGGATTTCCCAGGGGCCGCTGGCGGTGCGCGCTTCGGCCAGGCGGATCGCGCGCCCGTCCCCCAGCTGGCCGGCCCAGACGCCGAACTGGTGGCCGGAATAGACGCTGGCGAGCGGATCCGCCCACTCGGGTACGTGATTTCCTGCAAAAATTTCGATGAAGCTACGCTGTGTTGCATCATCCGCGTTCCAGCCCAGCAGGCCGGCCGCCATCGGCGATACGCCTACCAGCCGTGGGGAGGGTAGCGGCGTCGGGGCAAGCCGGGTAAAGAAGCGCGATCCCAGGTCGGCAAAGCCGGGCACGGTCGTGAACGGCGGGACGGCCGCGGCCGCGTCCAGTTGGGCGGGGCTGGCGGCTTCAGGCAAGGCGCGGGGGGCGCCGGTTGGCTCGGGAGAGTTCACTGAGGCATCACTGTGGGTGGCTGGGCACTGCAGCGCCAGCATGTCGAATTTCTCGCAAGTGCGCTTGCAGGCTAGGGAAAACGACATGTTGAGGTGCAACATGGCAGGCGGTATTGTACTTCCACGCCGTCGCTCGCATCTCTGACCGCCGTTGCCACCACAATGTTTCCGGTTATCCCTTAAGTCCCGTCCCCGACGCACCGCGATGGGGCCGGAGTGCAGCAACCCAGCCTTCCGGATATGGCGCTGCACAACGGATTCCCGTTGACGTTTCATCAATGGATGGCAACAATCGGCCAAAAAATAGAACGGTTGTTCGTTTTTTGACGAATCTCAAAAAAATTTCAGGAGACTATTCCATGGCATTGATGGGTCAAATGATGAGCGAACCCCTGCTCATTTCCTCCATCATCAAGCACGCCGCACGCCACTATGGCGGCACGGAAATCGTCTCGCGACGGACCGAAGGCGATCTGCACCGCTATACCTACCGCGACTGCGAGCTGCGTGCCCGCAAACTGGCCCAGGCCATTGCCGCGCTGGGCGTGCAGTCGGGCGACCGTGTCGGCACGCTGGCCTGGAATGGCTATCGCCACCTGGAGATCTACTACGCGGTGTCGGGTTCGGGGGCGGTATGCCATACCGTCAACCCGCGCTTGTTCCCTGAGCAGGTCGCCTACATCATCAATCACGCCGAGGACCAGTACGTCTTCTTCGATGCCACCTTCCTGCCGCTGGTGGAAGGCGTGGCGGCGCATTGCCCGGGCGTGAAGGGCTGGGTGATGATGAGCGACCGCGCGCACATGCCGGCCGACGCCAAGCTGCCGCTGCTGTGCTACGAAGACCTGATCGACGCGCAGGACGGCAACTACGCCTGGCCGCAGTTCGACGAGAACACCGCGTCCAGCCTGTGCTACACCTCCGGCACCACCGGCAACCCCAAGGGCGCGCTGTATTCGCACCGTTCCACCGTGCTGCATTCCTACGCATCCGCGCTGCCGGATGCGCTGGGGTGCTCGGCGCGCGACGTGATCCTGCCCGTGGTGCCGATGTTCCACGTCAACGCGTGGGGCCTGCCGTATTCGGTGCCCTTGGTCGGGGCCAAGCTGGTGCTGCCTGGCGCCAAGCTCGACGGCGCCTCGCTCTACGAGTTGTTCGAGCAGGAGAAGGTGACCTTCTCGGCCGGCGTGCCCACGGTATGGCTGGGCTTGCTGCAGTACGTGCAGGCCAACAAGCTCAAGTTCTCCACGTTCCATCGCACCGTGATCGGCGGCTCGGCGGCGCCGCCGGCCATGATCCGCACGCTCAAGGAGCTGGGCGTGGAAACCATCCACGCCTGGGGCATGACCGAGATGTCGCCGCTGGGCACGTCGTGCAGCCTGCTGGCGCGCCACGACGGCCTGCCGGAAGACGAGCGGCAGAAGATCCAGGAAAAGCAGGGCCGCGTGATCTACGGCGTGGACATGAAGATCGTCGACGGCGACGGCAACGAACTGCCCTGGGACGGCAAGGCCTTCGGCGACCTGCACGTGCGCGGCCCGTGGGTGATCGAGCATTACTACCGCAACGGCGCTTCGCCGCTGGTGGATGGCTGGTTCCCCACGGGCGACGTGGCCACCATCGACCCCGACGGCTATATGCAGATCACCGACCGCAGCAAGGACGTGATCAAGTCCGGCGGCGAATGGATCTCCTCGATCGATATCGAGAACGTGGCAGCCGCCCATCCCGCGGTGCATATGGCGGCCTGTATCTCCTGCTATCACCCCAAATGGGATGAGCGGCCGCTGCTGGTCGTGGTGAAGCGGCCCGGTGCCGAGGTGACGCGCGAGGAGTTGCTCAAATACTTCGAAGGCAAGGTCGCCAAATGGTGGATCCCCGACGATGTGGCTTTTGTTACCGAGATTCCGCTGACCGCCACCGGCAAGATGCAGAAACTCAAGCTGCGCGAGCAATTCAAGGACTACCGCCTGCCGGCGGCCTGACCCCAAGCCAAGGCGGCCACAGAGCCGCCAATCCTTGCCGGCCATACGGCCGGCGCCTGCACGAAGGTTCCAGGCGCGCCGAGGTTTCGGGAGAGGGCGCCGCCGCGAACCGGGAATTACAGCCAACAATAAAACCGAAGGAGACAAGCATGATCAGATTGCGTCCGTTCGTGGCCGCCACGGCCATTTTCGCGGCAATGGGTTCCGGGGTCGCGGCTGCCGATACGGTGAAGATCGCCTTTATCGATCCGCTGTCCGGGCTGATGGCACCGGTGGGCCAGAACCAGCTCAAGAGCTGGCAGTTCGTCGCGGACATCGCCAACCAGAAAAACTGGGGTGGCGGGCACAAGTTTGAAGTGGTTGGCTTCGACAACAAGCTCTCGCCGCAGGAAAGCCTGACCATCCTCAAGCAGGCGGTGGACCAGGGCATCCGCTATATCGTGCAGGGCAACGGCTCCTCGGTGGGCCTGGCGCTGGAAGACGCGGTGGCCAAGCACAACGAGCGCAACCCGGGCAAGGAGATCGTCTACCTGAACTACGCGGCGGTGGACCCGGACATGACCAATGGCAAGTGCAACTACTGGCATTTCCGGCTCGACGCCAACTCCGACATGAAGATGGAGGCGCTGACCACCTTCCTGGCCAAGGATCCCAACGTCAAGAAGGTCTACCTGATCAACCAGAACTACTCCTTCGGTCACCAGGTGGCGCGCGCCGCCAAGGACTACCTGAAGCGCAAGCGTCCGGACATCCAGATCGTCGGCGACGACCTGCATCCGCTGGCCCAGGTCAAGGACTTTGCCCCGTACGCGGCCAAGATCAAGGCCTCCGGCGCCGATACCGTGATCACCGGCAACTGGGGCAGCGACCTGGCCCTGCTGATCAAGGCCGGCAAGGACGCGGGCCTGACCACCAACTACTACACCTACTACGGCGCCACCACCGGCGTGCCGACCGCCATGGGGCCGTCGGAAGCCGGGCGTGTCAAGTACGTCGGCTACTACAACCCCAACAACAAGGGCTTCAAGGGCGGCGATGTCATCGAAGGCTTCAAGAAGAAGTACAACGACGACTTCTACGTGATGGCCGCCTACACCGGCATCGCCATGCTGGGCAAGGCGTTCACGGACGCCAAGTCGACCGATCCGGTCAAGGTGGCCAAGGCGCTCGAAGGGATGAAGGCCGACAGCCTGAACGGTACGGTGGAGATGCGCGGTTCGGACCACCAGGCCCAGCAGTCGCTGGTGGTGGCTACCTGGACCAAGGTCGACGGCAAGGAGATCAAGTTCGACCAGGAAAACACCGGCTTTGGCTGGAAGACCGATGCGCTGATGGACCAGTATGTGGCAGCGCAGCCGACTTCCTGCCAGATGAAGCGCCCGGGCTAAGCCTGCACTTGGCGGGCGGCGCGGCCAGGTCCGGCGCGCCGCCCGATCCTGCATACTTCGGTCGGCCCGGGGCGGCGCCCGCCGCCCCGGGCGGGTGACGCGCACCCGCGTGCATCCGTTTCCAGACCGGCCAGCGGCAGCCAGCAGGCTGACCGGTGCCAGAATGAAGGATATGTTGTGGAATTCTTCGTCATCTCTTTATTGAACGGCATCAGCTACGGGCTGCTGCTGTTCATGCTCTCTTCCGGGCTTACGCTGATCTTCAGCATGATGGGCGTGCTGAACTTCGCGCACGCCAGCTTCTACATGCTGGGCGCCTATTTCGCCTACACCATCTCCAGCAAGATCGGCTTCTGGCCGGCGCTGATCTTCGCGCCGCTGCTGGTGGCCGGCGCCGGCGCGCTGGTGGAGCGCTTCGGGCTGCGCACCGTGCACAAGTACGGGCATGTGGCCGAGTTGCTCTTCACCTTCGGCCTGGCCTACCTGATCGAGGAAGGGGTCAAGCTGGTCTGGGGCCTCGCCGCCGTGCCTTACCGCATTCCGGCCGAACTGGATGGCCCGCTGTTTACCGTATTCACATCATCCTTCCCCAAATACCGCGCCTTCATGATGCTGGTGTCGCTGGCCATGCTGGTGGCGATCTACCTGGTGCTCACCCGCACCCGCATCGGGCTGGTGATCCAGGCCGCGCTGACCCATCCCGAGATGGTCGAGGCGCTTGGCCACAATGTCCCACGCGTGTTCATGATGGTGTTCGGCGGCGGCGCCGCGCTGGCGGGGCTGGCAGGCGTGATCGGGGGCAATGCCTTCATCACCGAGCCGTCGATGGCGGCGGCCGTGGGGTCGATCGTCTTCGTGGTGGCGGTGGTGGGCGGCATGGGGTCACTGGTGGGGGCGTTCATTGCCTCGCTGCTGATCGGCGTGCTGCAAACCTTCGCCGTCACGCTCGATGCCTCGCTGGCAGGCTTGCTGGGCTCGATCGGCCTGCAGATTACCGACAGCACGCCGCTGTCTTCGCTATGGAAGCTCACGGTGGCGCAGGTGGCCCCGGTCCTGCCGTATTTGTTGCTGGTGGTGATGCTGATTTTCCGCCCGCGTGGTTTGATGGGTACCAGGGAGGGCTGACAGCATGGAGACGACAATGCAACAACGCTGCGAGGCGGTCGTGACCGGCCGCACCATGCGCTACCGCCCGCTGAACCTGGCGCGCTGGATCATCTGGGGCCTGACCGCGTTCCTGATGCTGGTGATGCCGCTGTTTTTCTCCGGCGGTTTCGCCATCACGCTGATGTCGCAGATGGGCATCATGATTATTTTCGCGCTGTCCTACAACATGCTGCTCGGGCAGACCGGCATGCTGTCGTTCGGCCATGCGGTCTATGCGGGCCTGGGCGCGTTTATTGCCATCCATGTGCTCAACATGGTGGGAGCGGGCAAGGTGTGGCTGCCGGTGTCGCTGCTGCCGGTGGTGGGCGGCCTGGCCGGCGCCTTCTTCGGCGTGCTGTTTGGCTACGTCACCACCAAGAAATCCGGCACCACCTTCGCCATGATCACCATGGGCATCGGCGAGATGGTGTTCGCCAGTTCGCTGATGTTCCCCGATTTCTTCGGCGGCGAAGGCGGCATTTCCACCAACCGCATGGTGGGCGATCCGGTGTTCGGCATCACCTACGGGCCGGGACGGCAGGTGTACTACCTGATCGCGGCGTGGTGCCTGCTGTCGATGGTGGCGATGTACGCTTGGACGCAGACGCCGCTCGGCCGCATCGCCAACGCGGTGCGCGACAACCCGGAGCGGGTCGAGTTCATCGGCTATAACACCCAGCGCGTGCGCTACCTGGTGCTGATCCTGTCTGCCTTCTTCGCCGGCATTTCTGGCGCGCTGTCGGCCATCAACTTCGAGATCGTGTCGGCGGAAAACGTCAGCGCGGTACGCTCGGGCGGCGTGCTGCTGGCTGCCTTCATCGGCGGCGCGGGCGTCTTTTTCGGGCCGGTGATCGGCGCCGTGGTGTTCATCCTGTTCGCGGTGGCGCTGTCGGACCTGACCAAGGCCTGGCTGCTGTACCTGGGCCTGTTCTTCGTGCTGATGGTCATGTTCGTGCCGGGCGGTATCGCCAGCCTGCTGATGATGCAGGTGCCGCTGCTCGCGCGCGGCAAGCTGCGCCGCATGCTGCCGGATTATGGCCGCGCCGCGGCCGCCGGGCTGGTGCTGCTGGCCGCGGTGATCCTTACCGTGGAACTGGTCTACAAAGTGCAGGTGGATAGCGCCAATGGCACCACGATGTCGCTGTTCCGTATCGGCTTCGACGCCGGTACCGTCACGCCGTGGCTGGTGGCGGCCGCATTGTGGGTGGCCGGCCTGCTGGCCTGCCGCGCCGCGCGGACGCGGGTGCGCGCCACCTGGGACAAGGTACAAGCCGAAATGGCGGGAGGTACGGCATGAGCGCCGCGCTGGAATTGAACGATGTGCGCAAGAAGTTCGGCCAGACCGAAATCATCCGGGGCGTCAACCTGACCATCCCCAAGGGGGAGCGCCATGCGTTGATCGGCCCCAATGGGGCCGGCAAGTCGACCACTTTCAACCTGATCTCCGGCCGTTTCGCGCCCAGTTCGGGCACGGTCAGGCTCAACGGGCAGGAGATCGGCGGGCTGCAACCCTTCGTGATCAATCGCATGGGGCTGTCGCGCAGCTTCCAGATCACCAATATCTTTCACCGGCTGTCGGTGTTCGAGAACCTGCGCTGCGCGGTGCTCTGGTCGCTGGGCTACAAGTACTCGTTCTGGCATCGCCTGTCGGAGTTGCGCGATGCGCGCGAGCGCGCCGAGGAAGTGCTGGAGCTGATTGGCCTGCATCACCGCCGCAATACCCAGGCCAGCCTGCTCACCTATGCCGAGCAGCGCGCGCTGGAGATCGGCATCACCATCGCCGGCGGCGCCGAAGTGATCCTGCTGGACGAACCCACCGCCGGCATGAGCCGTTCGGAGTCCGACCACGCGGTGGAGCTGATCCGCCGTGTCACCGTGGGCAAGACGCTGGTGATGGTGGAGCACGATATGAGCGTGGTGTTTGGCCTGGCCGACCGCATCTCGGTGCTGGTCTACGGCGAAGTCATCGCCACCGACACCCCGGAAGCCATCCGCGCCAACCGCAAGGTCAAGGAAGCCTACCTGGGTACCACCCTCGACGAACCCGCCACCGAAGGAGCGCACTGATGGGCAAGCGCATGCTGGACGTGCAGGGACTGCACGCCTACTACGGCAAGAGCCATATTCTGCACGGGGTCGATGCGCATATCGACGAAGGCGAAATCGTCGCGCTGCTGGGCCGCAACGGGGTGGGGCGCTCGACCATGGCCAAGGCCATCCTCGGCATGGTCAAGGCGGAGGGCTCGGTGCGCTTTCGCGACGAGGAGATCCTCGGGCGGCGCACTTTCGAGATCGCCCACCTCGGCATCGGCTATGTACCGGAAAACCGCGACATCTTCCCCACGCTGACGGTGCGCCAGAACCTCCTGCTAGGCGAAAAGCGCAATCCGCGCCAGTCCAGGCCACGCTGGACAGTGCAGGACATGTACAACATGTTCCCGCGCCTGAAGGAAAGAGAGAACACGGCTGCCGGCGTGCTCTCCGGCGGCGAGCAGCAGATGCTCACGCTTTGCCGCACGCTGATGGGCGACCCCGACCTGGTACTGATCGACGAGCCCACCGAAGGGCTGGCCCCGATGATCGTCACGCTGGTGGGCGACTACCTGAAGGTCCTGAAGGAGCGTGGCGTGTCGGTGCTGCTGATCGAGCAGAAGCTGGCCATCGCGCTGGATATTTCCCAGCGGGTCTACGTGATGGGGCACGGGCACATCGTGTTCGAAGGCTCGCCGCAGGATCTCAAGGCGAATGCGGCCATCCGCAAGGAATGGCTGGAGGTGTAGGGCGGTTGGTGCCTGGTGTCCGACGTAACGCCGGACATTGGTAAAACAGCCAGCATGCGCTGGCTGTTTTACCATTTGGCGATCGTTCGCTTCGCCATCGGCTGGGAGCAATAGAGCTGTCTCGCCGACGCTTATTTCGCCTTCAGAAACTCCCCCACCTCCAGCAACACCAACTCATTGTCGTCCGCCTTGTTAGGCTCGCGGCTGCTGGAAAACGGCAGGTTGTTGTCGTTGCCAACCACGATATGGGTGGGGTCCACCACATCGACGTTCTCGATCGTGAAGAACGGGAACTTGAGCACGCCATCGTTGAGCGGCTTGCGGGCCAGCTTGTCGGGGTCGGCGATATTGAGCAGGTCGATATAGCCGATCTTGCGTACCGCGCCGCCGGCGTTGGCATCGGTCAGCTCGACCTTGTAGATGCGCTTGAACCTGGCGATGTCGGAGAAGCAGTCGCTGCGCTTCTGGCCTTCGGGGCAGGCCTTGTCGGCCGTGCCTTCGCCGTTGTCGCGTTCGATGATCAGGCCTGTGGTGGCGTCGATCATGTTGAAGTCGCCGATGGCGTTGCCGTTGGCTTCCAGCGGATACTTCCACGAGCGGCCCGTCCATTTGCCGGCCTGGGTGTCGAACTCCAGCACGCGCAGGGTTTCCTTGCCGTCGGTGCGTTCGAAGTCCTTGGCCTGGGCGTTCCAGACCGGGCCTTCAAGCAGCGCATAGAGCTTGCTGCCGTCGGGCGACGAGGCCATACCTTCGAAGCCCTTGGAGCGCTTGACCTGGAAATCCACCGAGCCACCCGGCACGCCGGGCGTGGTTACAGCGGGGTGGTCGGGTGAGCGCACGGGCTTGCCGTCGACCAGCGTGTCGTACACGGCCAGCACCTTGCCTTGCAGGTCGGCCTTGATCAGGAAGGGGCCGAATTCGTCGCCGATCCACAGCGCGCCGCCGGCGAACTGGAAGCTCTCGGTGTCGAAGTCCGATCCCGTCAGGTAGCGCTGTTTGGTCCCTTCGTGGACGATGCGGAAGGGTACTTTCTTGTCCGGATCGTGCAGGAACACGGTGCCAAGGCGCTGAAGCTTGCCGCTCTTGAAGTCCACCTTGTAGTGGTTCAGGTAGAGCATGAAGTCGGGCGAGTTGGCCTTGCTGCCGGCGCCATTGTCGGTCAGCACCCAGAAGCTGCCGTCAGCCATGTGCTTGATGCCGGAATGCCCTTGCAGCGGCTGGCCCCTGAAGGGCACGGAGACCCCCGTGGGCCGGTTGTTCGACTGGCCTTCCACGCTGCCCAGCTTTTCCACGCGCGCGCCGGTGGTGAATTTGCCGCTTGCCTGCAAGTCCTGCGGCGCATCCTTGGGCGCGGCAACGAAGCTCTCGGCCGGCAGGATGGCATGGCCGGCCAGGGTGGCGGGGTAGGCGGGCGCGGCGGCCGTCTGCGCCACGGCGGGCAGGGCCCACGCGGCAGCGGTGATGGTGATTACGGCAGTGACGGTCGCGGACGGAAGCATGCGCATGTAGGTGAACAATAGAGTCGAAAGACCACTACGATGCATGTTCAGCGTGACGGCGGCATGAAAGGAGCGTGACGGGAGCATGACAGGCAAATGTCTCCGGCGACCTGCCGCGCTATGCGGAATTGCTGTCGGCACGCAGAAGGGACACGCCGGATGACCATGAAGCCTGACCGGTCCCCGGACACGGCACGCCCGGGGTGCGTGGCTAGCGCATCAGCGGGCTGCCTGCTTCCTGCGCGAGCGGCGAGGCCGTGGCATGGTCGGTCGCCGGCTTGCAGTTGAACGGCATGTCTTCATAGTCGACCAGCCGGGTTTTCCGTACCAGCCGGTAGCCGAGCCAGAGCAACAGGAACAGCGGCACGCCAATATAGGTGCCGACAATCTCCATCCAGCGCCCGCGCACGTCGGTGAAGGCCTGGTAGTTCTGGCCCAGCACGATCACCACGCACAGCACGATGGCAAAGATCGGGCCGAAGGGATAGAGCGGCGAGCGGTAGGCCAGGTCGGACGCTTTGAAGCCCTGGTGCACCAGCCCGCGGCGGAAGCGGTAGTGGCTGACGGCGATGCCGAGCCAGGCGATAAAGCCGGTCATGCCGGACGTGTTGAGCAGCCACAGGTAAACCGCCTTGTCGCCAAACAGCGAGCTGAGGAAGCACAGGGCGCCGATGGCGGTGGTGGCGAACAGGGCGTTGTAGGGCACGCCGCTGGCCGAGAGCCGGGCGAGCGCTCGTGGCGCGCGGCCGCTGACGGCCAGGCCGTACAGGATCCGCGTGGAGGCGTACATGCTGGAGGTGCCGGCGGAGAGCAGCGCGGTCAGCACCACGGCGTTCATCAGCCCGGCGGCGAAGGCCAGGCCGGCGTGGCGGAACACCAGCGCGAAGGGGCTGACGCCGATGTCGGTGACGTCGTTGCGCAGCAGGCTGGGGTCGGTGTAGGGGATCAGCACGCCGATGATGAGGATCGCCAGCACATAGAACAGCAGGATGCGCCAGAAGGTCTGGCGGATGGCACGCGGGATGGTGCGTGCCGGGTCAGCGGCTTCGCCGGCGGCGACGCCGACGGTTTCCGTGCCCTGGAAGGAGAACCCTGCGATCATGGCCACGCCGAACATGGCGGGGATGCCGCCGACGAACGGGGCGTCGCCAAGCGTGAAGTTCTGCCAGCCGGACTGCGGACCGCCCTGCATGATGCCGAAGATCATCATCAGCCCCGCCGCCAGGAAGATCAGGATCGTGGCCACCTTGATCAGCGCGAACCAGTATTCGGCCTCGCCGAAGCCGCGTACCGAGAAGGCGTTCAGGCCGAACATCAGCAGCAGGAAGCCCGCACTCCAGACCACGCCGGAGACATGCGGGAACCAGTACTGCATCACCAGTTGCGCCGCCACGAGTTCCACGGCAATGGTCACGGCCAGGCTGAACCAGTAGCTCCAGCCGAGGGCGAAGCCGAAGCCTTCCTCCACATAGAGCGCGCTGTAGGTGACAAAGGAGCCGGCCACCGGCATATGCACGGCGAGTTCGCCCAGGCTGGTCATCAGGCAATACACCATCAGGCCGATCAGGCAATACATCAGCAGCGCGCCGCCGGGTCCCGCCTGGGAGATCGACGCGCCGGAGGCCACGAACAACCCGGTGCCGACCGCGCCGCCGATGGCGATCATGGTCAGGTGGCGGGCCTTGAGTTTGCGCTGCAGGTCGTCGTGCTCGACGACGGGGTGCTGGTGAGGATGAGGATGGGAAGACATCAGGGTCACTGGAACTTCGGCGGGCGGGGCCGCGGCTTCGGCACGGGCGACGCCTCGTGGGGCGCCCGAGCGGGCAAAGGGCGCGAGTTTACCGGGTTATCCGGGTAAATCCGAGGGTTATGGCGGTTTATGTCAGGAAAGTCGCCTACTGTGACTAGAGGCATTCGTCAGGAGTAGGGGGAATGTGCTGCATGGGGCATGGCGGTCGGGATTTACCCTAGCTTTCCGGGTGCCTTTTTCAGCTTGAATGCACGCCGGTGAGTTCGCCCATGAACCGGGCGCATGGCGCCACCGGGCGGGCCCCAAAATGAAATTGAACGACCGTGCTATTTTGTGTATGCTTGTCCCGCTTGCACCGGCGGCACCAGGGGCGGGCACCGGCAAAGGGGCGCTGGCATGCGTTCCCCGGCAGCCGGGCGGTGGTCAGGCGGAGCACGGCGGCGTTGGCCCCGCTGGCGCTCTCCACAGCGCGCAGAACAACATAATTCGAGAATTCGAATCCCGAGACAACATCCAGTTACCAAAGGAACCAGCATGACAGCGCAGTATCAGGTTCAGGACGGCGTAGCCGTCATCACGCTCGACAATCCCCCCGTGAACGGCCTGGGTCTCAGCACCCGGCTCGGCATCGTCGAAGGCATGACCCGTGCGCTGGACGATGCGGCCGTCAAGGCCATCGTCATTACCGGCGCCGGCAAGGCTTTTTCCGGCGGCGCGGACATCCGTGAATTCAATACGCCCAAGGCCACCCAGGAGCCGACGCTGCATTCGGTGATCAAGGTGGTGGAAGGTTCGGGCAAGCCGGTCGTGGCGGCGATCCATTCCGTGGCCATGGGCGGCGGCCTGGAACTGGCGCTGGGTTGTAACTACCGTGTGGCTTCGAAGGGCGCGCAGATCGCCCTGCCGGAAGTGAAGCTGGGCCTGCTGCCCGGCGCCGGCGGCACGCAGCGCCTGCCGCGCGTGATCGGCCTGGAAGCCGCCCTGAACATGATTGTCTCGGGCAATGCCATCCCCAGCGAGAAGTTTGCCGGTACCAAGCTGTTCGACGAGATCGTCGACGGCGACGTGCTGCCCGCGGCCGTGGCCTTTGCCAAGACGGCGGCGGCCAACCCCGGCCCGTACCCGAAGGTGCGCGACCTGAAGGTCAAGCACGAGAACGCGGAAGGCTTCATCGCCTTTGCCCGCAACACCGTCGCAGCCGTCGCCAAGAACTTCCCCGCGCCGCTGAAGTGCGTGGACGCCGTGGCAGCCTCGCTCAAGCCGTTCGATGCCGGCCTGAAGGAAGAGCGCGAAGGCTTCATGTACCTGATCACCACGCCGGAATCGCGCGCGCTGCGCCACGCCTTCTTTGGCGAGCGTGCCGCCAGCAAGATCCCCGACGTGCCGGAAGGCACCGCCACCCGCAAGCTCGAGAAGATCGCTGTGATTGGCGCGGGCACCATGGGCGGTGGCATCACCATGAACTTCCTGAACGCCGGCATCCCGGTGATCATGCTGGAAACCAAGCAGGAAGCGCTGGACCGCGGCGTGGCCACCATCCGCAAGAACTACGAAAACAGCGCCAAGAAGGGCAAGCTCACGCAGGATAAGGTCGAGCAGCGCATGGGCCTGCTGACCACCACGCTGTCCTATGACGAGATCAAGGACGCGGACATGGTCATCGAAGCCGTGTTCGAGGAAATGGGCGTCAAGGAAATCGTCTTCAAGAAGCTGGATGAAGTGATGAAGCAGGGCGCGATCCTGGCTTCCAACACCTCCACGCTGGACGTCAACAAGATCGCTTCCTTCACCAAGCGTCCGCAAGACGTGGTCGGCATGCACTTCTTCAGCCCGGCCAACGTGATGAAGCTGCTGGAAGTGGTGCGCGGCGAAAAGACCGGCAAGGACGTGCTGGCCACGGTCATGCAGGTCGCCAAGAAGATCAAGAAGACCGCCGTGGTGTCGGGCGTGTGCGACGGCTTTATCGGCAACCGCATGATAGAGCAGTACAGCCGCCAGGCTGGCTACCTGCTGGACGAAGGCGCGCTGCCGGAGCAAGTGGACAAGGCCATCGAGAAGTTCGGCTTTGCCATGGGCCCGTTCCGCATGGGCGACCTGGCCGGCAACGACATCGGCTGGGCCATCCGCAAGCGCCGCGCCGTGGACAAGCCGGACATCCAGTACTCGAAGACCGCCGACCTGCTGTGCGAACAGGGCCGCTATGGCCAGAAGACCGGCGCGGGCTGGTACGACTACAAGGCGGGCGACCGCAAGCCGTACCCGAACCAGCAGGTCAACGACATGATCGTGCAGCACTCGAAGGACCTGGGCATCACCCGCCGCAAGATTTCCGATGAGGAAATCGTCGAGCGCCTGGTGTTCGCGCTGGTCAACGAAGGCGCCAAGATCCTGGAAGAGGGCATTGCCTCCAAGGCCTCGGATATCGACATGGTCTACCTGACCGGCTACGGCTTCCCGCTGTTCCGCGGCGGCCCGATGCTGTACGCGGACCAGGTTGGCCTGTTCAACGTGGCGCAGTCGATGGCGCGCTATGCCAAGGGCTACCACGGCGAAGCCTGGAAGCCGGCAGCGCTGCTGGAGAAGCTGGCTGCCGAGGGCAAGGGCTTCAACGGCTAAGCATAGCCAGCGGCGATTCGATCCTGCGCGGCCAGGCTGGCCGCGCAGGGTTTCCACCACAGATCGCAAACCGGTCACAAAGCGAGGAGTAGCGGCATGGCCAAGCAATACGGCCCGGAAGATTGCCTGCTGGTCATCGACGTGCAGAACGATTTCATGCCCGGCGGCGCGCTTGCCGTGGCGCAGGGCGATGAAGTCGTGCCCGTGATCAACCGCCTCGCGGCGGCGTTTGCGCATGTGGTGCTGACGCAGGACTGCCATCCCGCCGGCCACGTTTCGTTTGCCGCCAACCATGCCGGCACGCAGCCGTTCCAGACCGTGGCGTTGCCCTATGGCCAGCAAGTCCTGTGGCCCACGCACTGCGTGCAGGGCACCCGTGGCGCGGCGCTGCATGCGGGGCTGGATGTGCCGCACGCGCAGATGGTGATCCGCAAGGGCCATCACCGCGAGGTGGACAGCTATTCGGCCTTCATGGAGGCCGATCGCACCACCCCGACCGGGCTCGCCGGCTACTTGCGCGAGCGCGGCGTGCGCAGGGTGTTTTGCGTGGGACTGGCAACGGATTACTGCGTTGCCTGGAGCGCGCTCGATGCCCGCGCGGCGGGGTTCGAGGCCATCGTGGTCGAGGACGCCTGCCGCGCCATCGACCTCGGCGGATCGCTGGCCCGTGCGTGGCAAGACCTGCAAGCCGCGGGCGTGCAGCGCCTGCAGTCGGCCGGCCTGCTGTCCTGAAACGGAAGAATCGCCAAGCCAACCCAAGCTAACCCGGCTGAACCCAGCCAACGACATATTGCATGACACTGCCGGACGTGAACGCACGCCGCAGGTCACCAGATACCAGAGATACCGAGGAGCAAGACATGAAAGAGGCAGTCATCGTTTCCACCGCACGGACCGGCCTGGCCAAGAGCTGGAAGGGCGGTTTCAATATGACCCACGGCGCCACCCTGGGCGGCCATGCGGTCCAGCACGCCATCGCCCGCGCCAAGATCGACGCCGCTGAAGTGGAAGACGTGCTGATGGGCTGTGCCAACCCGGAAGGCGCCACCGGCGCCAACATCGCGCGGCAGATCGCCCTGCGCGCCGGCTGCCCGGTCACCGTGCCCGGCGCCACCGTCAACCGCTTCTGCTCGTCCGGCCTGCAGACCATCGCCATGGCCGCGCAGCGCGTGATCGCCGATGAAGGCGACATCTTCGTGGCCGGCGGCGTGGAAAGCATCTCCTGCGTGCAGCAGGAAATGAACCGCCACATGATCCAGGAAAGCTGGCTGACCAAGAACAAGCCGGAAATCTACTGGAACATGCTGCAGACCGCCGAGAACGTGGCCAAGCGCTACAACATCTCGCGCGAGCGCCAGGACGAGTACGGCGTGCGCAGCCAGCAACGCGCCTTCGCCGCCCTGGAAGCCGGCAAGTTCAACGACGAAATCGTGCCGATCACGGTGCTCGCAGGCGTGGCCGACAAGGCCACCGGCCAGCTGATGACCAAGGAAGTCACGGTCTCGGCCGACGAAGGCATTCGCGGCGACACCACGCTGGAAGCCGTGTCCAAGATCCGCACCGCCATGCCCGGCGGCGTGGTTTCGGCCGGTAACGCATCGCAATTCTCCGACGGCGCTTCGGCAGTCGTGGTGATGGACGCCAAGGTGGCCGAGGCCAAGGGCCTGCAGCCGCTGGGCGCCTTCCGCGGCTTCGCCGTGGCCGGTTGCGAGCCTGACGAAATGGGCATCGGCCCGGTGTTCGCGGTGCCCAAGCTGCTGAAGAAGGCCGGCCTGACCGTGGCCGACATCGGCCTGTGGGAACTCAACGAAGCCTTTGCCGTGCAGGTGCTGTACTGCGCCGACACGCTGGGCATCCCGATGGACCGCCTCAACGTCAACGGCGGCGCCATCGCGGTGGGCCACCCCTACGGCGTGTCCGGCGCCCGCCTGGTCGGCCATGCGCTGATCGAAGGCAAGCGCCGCGGCGTCAAGTACGTGGTGGTGACCATGTGCATCGGCGGCGGCCAGGGTGCTGCCGGCCTGTTCGAAGTCCTCTGAGCGCCAGGGCGAGACCGTGAGCGAGCAAGCGGATGCCCTGCTGGCGCATGGCCGGGAGGTGCTGGCCAGCCAGCCCTTCTCGGTGCTGCTCGGCACGGAGCTGGCCGCGCTCTCGCCCGGCCGTGCCGAACTGCGCCTGGCCATCCGGCCGGACCTGCAGCAACAGTACGGCTTCCTGCACGGGGGCGTGGTCAGCTATCTGGCCGACAATGCGCTCACCTATGCGGGCGGCGCGGCCATGGCTGCGCCGGTGGTGACTTCGGAGTACAAGATCAACTACCTGCGTCCGGCGATCGGCGAAATGCTGATTGCCCGCGCCGAATGCCTCAGCCGGGGCCGCCAGCAGGCGGTGGTACGGTGCGATGTATTCGTGCTCAAGGATGGCGAGGAAAAGCTCTGCGCGGTAGCGCAGGGCACCATCGCCCGCATGGGCGAAGGCAGCTAGCAGTACGGCAAGGGAGGGAAGGGCGCGCGAGCGCCTTTTTCTTTCCCCGTGCCATTTACAGAATTAGCAGAATTAGCAGAATTAGCGGTGCGCCATGCAGCGTGCCGTTGTGGAGACAGCGACGATCCATGCCGCGAGGCCGCCACTGGCGCCAACGCCGGGTCGCGCATCTTTGATTTTCCCTTTCAGTCTGGGAGCCGTTTCCTGCCATGTCGCTGATCCTTTCCCGCCGTGACCTGAACTTCGTGCTGTACGAGTGGCTCAAGGTCGAGGGGCTGACCCGCATTCCGCGCTACGCCGACCATTCCCGCGAGACCTTCGACGCCGCGCTCGATACCTGCGAGAAAATCGCCACCGACCTGTTCGCGCCGCACAACAAGAAGAACGACCAGCAAGAGCCGCATTTCGACGGCGAGACCGTCGCCATCATTCCCGAGGTCAAGACCGCGCTGAAGGCCTTTTGCGAGGCCGGCCTGATGGCCGCCGGGCAGGACTACGACATCGGCGGCATGCAGTTGCCGGTGGTGGTGGAGAAGGCCGGCTTTGCCTATTTCAAGGGCGCCAACGTCGGCACCAGTTCCTATCCCTTCCTGACCATCGGCAATGCCAACCTGCTGCTCACGCACGGCACGCCGGCGCAGGTGGAGACCTTCGTCAAGCCGGAGATGGAAGGCCGTTTCTTCGGCACCATGTGCCTGTCCGAGCCGCAGGCGGGCTCGTCGCTGTCGGACATCACCACGCGCGCCGACTACGAAGGCGAATCGCCGCTCGGCCAGCAGTACCGCCTGCGCGGCAACAAGATGTGGATCTCGGCCGGCGAGCACGAGCTGTCCGACAATATCGTGCACCTGGTGCTGGCCAAGATCCCCGGCCCGGACGGCAAGCTGATTCCGGGCGTGAAAGGCATCTCGCTGTTTATCGTGCCGAAGTACCTGGTCAATGCCGACGGCAGCCTGGGCGAGCACAACGACGTGGTGCTGGCCGGCCTGAACCACAAGATGGGCTATCGCGGCACCACCAACTGCCTGCTGAACTTCGGCGAAGGCATGAAGTACAAGCCCGGCGGCAAGGCCGGCGCGATCGGCTACCTGGTGGGCGAAGCGCACAAGGGCCTGGCCTGCATGTTCCATATGATGAACGAGGCCCGCATCGGCGTGGGCCTGGGCGCGGTGATGCTGGGCTATACCGGCTACCTGCACTCGGTGGACTACGCGCGCAACCGCCCGCAAGGCCGCCCGATCGGCCCCGGGGGCAAGGATCCGGCCAGCCCGCAGGTGCGGCTGGTCGAGCACGCGGATATCCGCCGCATGCTGCTGGCGCAAAAGAGCTATGTGGAAGGCGGGCTGGCGCTCAATCTGTATTGCGCGCAACTGGTGGACCAGGAGCGCGCCGCCGAGGGCGCAGAGCATGAACGCCTGGCGCTGTTGCTGGATATCCTGACACCCATCGCCAAGAGCTGGCCGTCGCAGTGGTGCCTGGAAGCCAACAGCCTGGCCATCCAGGTGCATGGCGGCTACGGCTACACCCGCGAATACAACGTCGAGCAGTTCTACCGCGACAACCGCCTGAATCCCATCCACGAAGGCACGCACGGCATCCAGGGCCTGGACCTGCTGGGCCGCAAGGTGGTGATGAAGGACGGTGCCGCGTTTGCGGCGCTGGGCGAAGAAATCCAGGGCACCATCGGCCGCGCGCTGGCCAGTGGCGATGCCGCGCTGGGCAGCCACGCGAAGGCGCTGGGCGCTGCCGTCAAGCGCGTGGCGGAAGTCACGCAGGCGCTGTGGGCGGCGGGCGACGCCAGGGTGACGCTGGCCAATGCCTCGGTCTACCTGGAAGCCTTCGGCCACGTGGTGATGGCGTGGACGTGGCTGGAACAGGCGCTGGTGGCGCAGGCCGCGCTGGCCGGAGCGAAGAGCCAGGAAGACCAGGACTTCTATCGCGGCAAGCTGGCGGCGGCGGCGTATTTCTTCCGCTGGGAACTGCCCAAGGTGGGGCCGCAGCTCGACCTGCTGGCCTCGCTGGACCGCACCACGCTGGATATGCAGGACGCCTGGTTCTGACCACCGGCAACTGCGCAAGACGACCGGGCGCGCCAGGATGCGCGCACAACACAATATCGGGAGACCCCATGAATACCATCCAGCAATTGTTCGACCTGAAGGGCAAGACGGCGCTGATTACCGGCGGCTCGCGCGGGCTTGGCCTGCAGATCGCCGAAGCGCTCGGCGAGCAGGGCGCGCGCATCGTGCTGTCGGCACGCAAGGCCGATGAGCTGCAAGCGGCACAGGCCCACCTCAAGGCGCTCGGCATCGAAGCCGACTGGATCGCCGCCGACGGCGCCCGCGACGCCGATATCGCGCGCCTGGCCGACGAAGCGCTGGCCAGGCTGGGCCATGTCGACATCCTCGTCAACAACGCCGGCGCCACCTGGGGCGCGCCCGCCGAGGACCACCCGGTGGAGGCCTGGGACAAGGTGATGAACCTGAATATCCGCGGCCTGTTCCTGCTGACCCAGCGCATCGGCAAGCTGTCGATGATCCCGCGCCGCTATGGCCGCATCATCAACGTGGCTTCCATCGCCGGGCTGGCGGGCAACCCGCCGGGATCGATGGAAACGATCGCCTACAACACGTCCAAGGGTGCGGTGGTGAACTTCACCCGCACGCTGGCGGCGGAATGGGGCGAGCACAACATCACGGTGAACGCGCTGGCGCCAGGCTTCTTCCCGTCCAAGATGACCCAGGGTTCGCTGGACCGCCTGGGCGTGGAAGCCATGTGTGCGTCGGTGCCGCTGCACCGGCTGGGCGACGACGAAGACCTGAAGGGCGCGGCGCTGCTGTTCGCCAGCGCCGCCGGCAAGCACATCACCGGCCAGGTGCTGGCGGTGGACGGCGGCGTGAGCGCGGTTTAGGTCCATGCTCTAATGCGGTTGGCATATGGCTTGCATGGCTCAACCTGAGCCTGCCGGCCAACCGTACTGTCCTCGCCTCTTTAGCAAACATGACTCAAACCAACGGTTTTCCCCTCAAGATTCCCTTCCTTGCCGATCTCGGCGTGCAATGCACGCGCATGGACAAGGAAGGCAGCGAGATCGAACTGGCGCTGGAAACGCGCCACCAGAATAGCTGGGACATGGCGCACGGCGGCGTGCTGATGACGCTGCTCGACGTGGCCATGGCGATTGCCGGCCGCGCCGCCGACCCCGACGGGCGCGGCGTGGTCACCATCGAGATGAAGACTACCTTCATGGCGCCCGGGCGCGGCAAGCTCATCGCGCGCGGCCAGTGCGTGCACCGTACCAGCACCATGGCTTTCTGCGAGGCCGAAATTCTCGATGCCGACGGCAAGACCGTTTCGCGCGGTTCCGGCACGTTCAAGTTTGTCAGGCGCGTGCCGCCGCAACGCGCGCCGGGCGGCGCCTCGGATACCGGCGCCGACGGCTGAAGCGGCACATGTCCGGCAGCGGCGTGCCGAATGCCGGGCCCGCCGGCGCAGGGAGCAGCACAGCAAGAACCAGACCGGGAACAACCGGCACGCGGCACCGATAAGACAAATAATGGAGACCAGATGCTGTTTGAACGGATTGCCGCCATGCGGCTATTGAAACTGAGCGTGCTCGCCGCCTGCGGCGCAGGAGCCCTTGCCATGTACCAGCCGGGCCATGCCCAGAATGCGCCAGCTCCTGCGCCCGCCGCGCCGGCCGCGGCGCCCGCTGCACCTAGCTTTCCGGATGCCGCCGCTACCGATCCCGTGACCGCGGGCTGGATGCAGGGCTTTCCCCCGGCAGCCGCCAAGATCATCAGCTTTACGCCCGCCAGCAACGGCTTTCCGCGCTCCCGCTGGAGCTTTTCGCATATCCGCGAACTGGTCCCGACCGCGTCGGTCTGGCACGGGCGGGGCCCGGCCGCGGCATTGCCGCGCGCCGAGCACGATATCGGCAGCGTGGCCTTTACCGATGCCGACGGCACGCGCCGCACCTTCAGCGACATGTTGGGCCTGACCTATACCGATGGCATCCTGGTGATGCACAAGGGCCGCGTGGTCTACGAGAAGTACTTCGGTGCGCTTGACGACCATACGCCGCACATCGCCATGTCGGTTACCAAATCCTTCGTCGGTACGCTGGCCGCCATGCTGGTGGCGGACGGCAAGCTCGATCCCGCCGCGCCGGTCACGCGCTACCTGCCCGAGATGGCCGGCACCGCATACGGCGATGCCACCGTGCGCGAAGTCATGGACATGACGGTTGGCGTGAAGTATTCGGAGAACTACGCCGATCCCAAGGCCGAAGTCTGGGACTACAGCCGTGCCGGCGGCATGATGCCGCGCGAGCCTGGCTATGCCGGGCCCAAGACCTTCTATGAATTCCTCGCCACGCTGAAGAAGGAAGGCGAGCACGACCAGGCCTTCGCCTACAAGACCGTCAATGCCGAAGTCCTCGCCTGGATCGTCAAGCGGGTGTCGGGGCAGTCGCTGGCCAGGCTGCTGTCCGAACGCGTCTGGCAGAAGATGGGCGCGGAGAACGATGCCTATTTCATGGTGGACAGCATCGGCAGCGAGTCCGGCGGCGGCGGCCTGAATACCACGCTGCGCGACCTGGCCCGCTTTGGCGAGACCATGCGCAACGGCGGCCGCTATAACGGCCAGCAGGTCATCGCGGCCGAAGTGGTGGCGGACATCCGCCGCGGCGGCGACCGCGCCAAGTTCGCCAAGGCCGGCTATGCCACCTTGCCGGGCTGGAGCTATCGCTCGATGTGGTGGGTCTCGAACGACGACCATGGCGTGTTCGAGGCGCGCGGCATCCACGGCCAGCGGATCTATATCGACCCCAAAGCGGAACTGACCATCGTGCGCTACGCTTCGCACCCCATCGCTGCCAATGGCGCCAACGACCCGGTCACGCATCGCGCATACCGAGCACTGGCGCTGTCATTGATGAAGTAATCAGCCCGTAATCAGCCCGCCATTGACAACGAACAACGTATGACAAAGGACGAGTGTCCTTGTCCATTTCACTGTAAGGAAACCATCATGTCGAAGACCTTCAAGCGCATCGTCCTGGCCTCGCGTCCCACCGGCGCCGTGACTCCGGACAACTTCCGCCTGGAAGAGGTGCCTGTGCCCGAACTGGGCGACGGCGAGGTGCTGGTCCGCAACCATTTCCTGTCGCTCGACCCCTATATGCGCGGCCGCATGAACGAGGGCAAGTCCTACGCCACGCCGCAGCCGCTGGGCGAAGTCATGATCGGCGGCACGGTCGGCGAGATCGTGGCGACGAAGAACCCCAAGTACGCCGTCGGCGACAAGGTGGTCGGCATGTTCGGCTGGCAGGAGATGGGTGTCACCAACGGCATCGGCATCCAGAAGGTCGATACCACCCATATCCCGCTGTCGGCGTACCTTGGCTCGGTTGGCATGCCCGGCGTCACCGCCTGGTACGGCCTGAACAAGATCATCCAGCCGAAGGCCGGCAAGACCATCGTGGTGAGCGCGGCTTCCGGCGCGGTCGGCAGCGTGGTGGGCCAGCTGGCCAAGCTGCAGGGCTGCCGCGTGGTCGGCTTTGCCGGCGGCAAGGACAAGTGCGACTACGTGGTCAATGAACTGGGCTTCGATGCCTGCATCGACTACAAGGCGGCCAAGGACAGCAAGGAGCTGTACACCATGTTCAAGGAAGCCACCCCGGATGGCGTGGACGGCTACTTCGAGAACGTGGGGGGCGAGATCCTCGAGACGGTGCTGGCCCGCATGAACGCCTTCGGCCGCATCGCCCTCTGCGGCATGATCGCCGGCTACGATGGCCAGCCGATGCCGCTGAAGAACCCGCAACTGATCCTGGTGTCGCGCCTGACCGTGGAAGGCTTTATCGTGTCCGAACACATGGACGTGTGGCCGCAAGCGCTGCAAGAGCTGGGCACCGCCGTGGCGCAAGGCAAGCTCAAGTTCCGCGAGAGCGTCGCGCAAGGGCTGGCGAGCGCGCCGGAAGCGTTCATGGGCCTGCTCAAGGGCAAGAATTTCGGCAAGCAGCTGGTCAAGCTGGTGTAGGACGGGCCCGCGGACGCTCCCTCTCCCGCTTGTGGGAGAGGGAACGCGAACCGGTGGTATGAATGACGAAAAAAGGAGACACCCCATGAATGCTCCAGCAGAACAAGCCAGGCCCCTGGCCGACCAGGATGAAATGGCTGCCGGCCTGTCCGAAGAGGTGAAAGCCAAATATCGCTTGCTGCCGCGTCCGCCCAAGTTCGATACGCCGGCCGAGGAACGCCTGCACCGCAAGCAGCGGCTGGCGGCGGCCTTCCGGCTGTTCTCCAAGTTTGGCTTCGATGAAGGCGTGGCCGGTCACATCACCGCGCGCGATCCGGAGTTCCCGGATACGTTCTGGGTCAACCCCTTCGGCGTGCACTTCAGCCAGGTCAAGGTCTCCAACCTGATCCGCTGCGACCACCACGGCGAAGTGGTGGAGGGCGACTACCCCGTCAACGCCGCCGCCTTCGCCATCCATTCGCGCGTGCACCAGACCCGT
Source organism: Cupriavidus sp. F041 (assembly GCF_057814235.1). Taxonomy (NCBI): domain Bacteria; kingdom Pseudomonadati; phylum Pseudomonadota; class Betaproteobacteria; order Burkholderiales; family Burkholderiaceae; genus Cupriavidus; species Cupriavidus sp. F041. The sequence continues at coordinate 2,058,365 of NZ_JBVASY010000002.1, read as the reverse complement.
GCCGACGCAGTGGCAGCCGCGCACTCGCACAGCACGTATGGGCGCGCCTGGTCCACGCTGGGCCGGCCGCTCGATCCGCTGACGCAGGATGTGTGCGCCTTCTACAACGACCATGCCCTGTACGACGATTTCGGCGGCGTGGTGGTGGAGCTGGACGAGGGCCAGCGCATCGCCACCGCGCTCGGCACCAACAAGGCCGCGATCCTGCAGAACCACGGGCTGCTGACGGTGGGCAAGACAGTAGACGAAGCCGCCTGGTGGTTTATCACCATGGAGCGTTCCTGCCAGGTGCAGTTGCTGGCCGAGGCTGCCGCCGCGCGCACCAACGCGCCCCTGAAGGTCATCTCGGACGCGGCCGCGCGCCAGGCTTACTCGATCGTCGGCACCGCGCAGGCAGGCTGGTTCCAGTTCCAGCCGCTGTACGCCCGCATCGTCAAGGAACAACCCGACCTGCTGGATTGACGCCATGGCTGCCTTCGCACCGTTTACCGGCAAGGTCGTTCTGATTACCGGGGCCTCGGACGGCATCGGCGCGGAACTGGCCGTGCTGCTGGCGCAGCAAGGCGCGCGCCTGGCGCTGGCGGCGCGGCGCGTGGACATGCTGCACGCGCTGGCGGAACGCATCCGGCGCCTGCACCCGGCCGCCGACGTGGCGGTCTGGCGCGCCGACGTGTCCGACGAGGTCGATTGCAGGCGGCTGGTCGCCACCGTGGCTGCGCAATACGGCGGGATCGATGTGCTGGTCAATAACGCCGGCGTGTCGGCCCACGGCTACTTCGAGCAAGTCTCCGACTACAGCTACTACGAGCAGGTCATGCGCGTGAACTACTTCGGCGCCATGTGGTGCACGCGCGAGGCGCTGCCGTACCTGCGCGAGCGCGGCGGCCTGATGGTGGCGGTGTCCAGCCTGGCCGGCAAGATCGGCGTGCCGGGCCGCACCGCCTACTCGGCCAGCAAGTTCGCGCTGGCGGGCTTTTGCGAGGCGCTGCGGGCCGAACTGCGCGGTACCGGCGTGGATGTGTGCGTGGTGTTCCCTGGCGTGGTGGCGACCGATACGCGCATCAACGGCTTCGGCCCGGACGGGCGCACGCTGGGCGAAAGCCGGCTGCGCGAGGACGACGCCATGACCGCGCAGGAATGCGCGCGCCAGATGCTGGGCGCCATGGCGGCGCGCAAGCGCGAACTGGTGATGACGGCCAGGGGCAGGCTGGGCCTGTGGCTCAGGCTGCTGGCGCCCGGCATGGTCGAGAACATGGCGCTCAAGGCCTTGAAGCAGGCGGGGCGGTAACGGCAGCAATCAGAACAATTTCAGCTGGACAACAAGAGCGACACCGACAACATGGCCGATCTAATCCTTCACCAGTACGCAACCTCGCCGTTCTCAGAAAAGATCCGGCTGCTGATGGGCGCCAAGGGCCTGGCCTGGCAGGCGGTGGAAATCCCGCCGATCCTGCCCAAGCCCGATGTGGTGGCGCTGACGGGCGGCTATCGGCGTACCCCGATCCTGCAGGTGGGCGCCGACATCTATTGCGATACCGCGCTGATCTGCGAGGTGCTCGACAGCGTGGCGCCCGCGCCCGCGCTGTACCCCGCGGCGCGGGCTGCCAGCGCGCGTGTCGCCGCGAGCTGGTTCGATACCGCGCTGTTCACCGCCGCCGTGACTTACCTGTTCCAGCCGGCCGGTGCGCAAAGCATGCTGGGCCATCTCACGCCTGCGCAGATCCAGGCCTTCGCCGCGGACCGCAAGGCCATGCGGGGCGACACCAATGCGTTGCGCATGCCCTTGCCCGAGGCCATCGCGCTGCTGCACGAAACCTTCGGCCGGCTGGAGCAGCAATTCAATGCGGGCGTGGCGCACGTGGCGGGGCCCGAGCTGTCGGTGGCGGATTTCTCGCTGTATCACAACGTCTGGTTTATCCGGCGCGCCAGCGAACTGGCCCGCCTGCTGGACGCGTATCCGGCCGTGCAGGCCTGGTACGACCGCATGCAGGCCTACGGCCATGGCACCGTGCGGGTGATCGGCAGCGAGGCCGCGCTGGACGTGGCGCAACGCACCGATCCACTGGCGCAGACCGGTGGGGTGGCGGCCGACAGCGGCTTTGAGGCTGGCGATGCTGTTACCGTGACGTCGACCGATTACGCGCGCGACCCGGTGGCGGGCGTGCTGGTGGCGCTGGATGCGCACCGTGCCGTGCTGCGCCGGCAAGACCCGCGCGCGGGCGCGGTCAACGTGCATTTCCCGCGCCAGGGCTATCAGGTGCAGCGCGCGGGCTAGGACCGGCGCGTGGCAGGACTGGCAAGACAACCACATACCAACCAGAGCAACCAGAGGCAGACAACATGAAGCAATTCCAGGGCAAGGTGGCAGTGATCACTGGCGGCGCATCCGGCTTCGGCAAGGAATTCGCCAGGCTGGGAGCGGGGCTCGGCATGAAGCTGGTGCTGGCGGACGTGCAGGAAGATGCACTGGATGCAACGGTGGCGGAATTCAAGGCGCAAGGTGTGCCGGTCATCGGCGTGCGCGTGGATGTGTCCAAGGCGGAGCAGGTCCAGGCGCTGGCCGATGCTGCCATCGCCGCCTTCGGCCAGGTCAACCTGCTGTTCAACAACGCGGGCGTCGGCGCGGGCGGACTGATGTGGGAGAACAGCGAGCGCGACTGGGAATGGGTGCTGGGCGTCAACCTGTACGGCGTGATCCACGGCGTGCGGATCTTCACCCCGCTGATGCTGGCCGCCACGGCCAAGGATCCGTCGTTCGAAGGCCATATCGTGAATACGGCTTCCATGGCTGGCCTGCTAAGCCCGCCTGCGATGGGCGTCTATAACGTTTCCAAACACGCCGTGGTTTCCTTGTCCGAATCGCTGTACCAGGATCTCAGCCTGGTCAGCGAGCAGGTGCGTTGCTCGGTGCTGTGCCCGTATTTCGTGCCGACCGGCATCACGCAATCGGGCCGCAACCGCCCCTCGGAACTGGCCAACGAGGCGCCGCCCACGCGTTCGCAACTGGTGTCGCAAGCGCTCTCGGACAAGGCGGTCAGTTCGGGCAAGGTCACGGCCGCCGAGGTGGCGCAACTCACCTTCGATGCGATCCGCGACAACGATTTCTATATTTACTCGCATCCGCAGCAACTGGCGCCCGTGCGGCAGCGCTTCGAAGATATCATTAGCCAGCGCAACCCGAGCGATCCGTTCGCCGACAAACCGGAAGTGCGTGCGGGACTGGTCGCGGCCCTGCGCGGCGAGTAAGCCGCCAGGCGGCGGACAGGGCGTCAGGCTGGTGGAACGGACCACCGGCCCAGCCCTGGGCGCGGCGGCCAGCAGCCAGTCCATCGGAGACAAGTCAGCCATTGCGGCAAGGGAGAATTCCATGACCAAACCTGCAGTCATTCGCCATCTGCAGTACGCCACCTTACCCAATGGCACGTGCCTGCACTACGCCAGCGCGGGGGAACGGGGCAAGCCGCTGGTACTGTTCGTGCATGGCTTCCCGGAATTCTGGTACGAATGGGAAGAGCAGCTCGCCGAGTTCGGCAAGACCCACTACGCGGTGGCGCCGGACCTGCGCGGCTTCAACCTGTCGAGCAAGCCCGCTGACGTGGAATCCTACCGGCCGCGCCACATCGTCGAAGACCTGGTGCAGTTCATCAATGCGCTGGGCTACTCGCACTGCGTGGTGGTGGCGCACGACTGGGGCGGGGCGATCTGCTGGAACCTGGCCATCCAGTTTCCGAAGATGGTCGAGCGGCTCGTCATCATCAACTCCCCGCATCCTTACGTGTTTGCCAGGGCCCTGACCAGCGATCCGCAGCAGCAGGAAGCCTCGGCCTATATGAACTGGCTGCGCGCGCCGGGATCGGAAGAAGCGCTGGCGGCCGACGGCTTCGCCAGGCTGGAGAGTTTCCTGACCGGAGCCGGCAAGCAGCCCGCGCCCTGGTTTGCCGGCGAGACACGCGAGAAATACCACGCTGCCTGGTCGCAGCCCGGCGCCGGCGGCTCGCACTCGCTGACCGGCGGCGTCAATTATTACCGCGCCTCGCCGATGCATCCGCCGGGTCCCGACGAAACGCCGCCCGATATTTCCAAGCTGGACCCCACGGCATTTACGGTAAGGGTGCCGACCCTGGTGATCTGGGGCGAGCGCGATACCGCGCTGCCCAGGAGCCTGCTGGACGGTCTGGAGAAGTTCGTCCCGGACATGCGGCTGGAACGCATTCCGGACGGCACGCACTGGGTCATCCACGAACAGCCGGAGCGCATCAACCTGCTGATCCGCAGCGCCTTGCCCTGAACCGCGCCTGACGCGGCTGCTTTCCCGGCCAGCCGCGTCAGGCGTTTGCCGCAGCGCTGGCCCGGTGGGAAACCGGCGCACTGTGCATGGGGCCGCGTGCCGCCTGCTGCTACATTGACCGGATTCGACAGCGCCGGTGCGCGCAAGGAAGGTCAGGATGAAGACGATCGGACTGATCGGCGGCATGAGCTGGGAATCGTCGGCCGAGTACTACCGCCTGATCAACCAGGACATGAAGCAGCGCCTGGGCGGCCATCACAACGCGCGCAGCGTCATGGTCACGGTGAGCTTCGAGCAGATCAAGGCACTGCAGCACGCGCAACGCTGGGACGAACTCGGCGAGTGCATGCAGCGGGCCGCCTTGCAGGTGCAGGCGGCGGGGGCGGATTTCGTGCTGCTCTGTACCAATACCATGCACCGCGTGGCGCCGGCCCTGGAAGCCGCGCTCGACATTCCCTTCCTGCATATCGTCGATCCTACCGCGCAGGCCTTGCGCCGCTCCGGCATCACGCGGGTCGGCCTGCTCGGCACGGCCTTCACCATGGAGCAGGATTTCTATCGCGGCCGCATGCAGGAGATGCATGGAATCGAAGTGGTGGTGCCGGCAGCCGCGGACCGTGCGCTGGTCCACGGGATCATCTACGACGAACTCTGCCACGGCATCGTGCGCGACGGATCGCGGGACGCGTACCGCCGGATCATCGATGGCTTGCAGGCCCAGGGCGTGGGCGGGGTGATCCTGGGGTGTACCGAGATTGCGTTGCTGATCGGGCAGGATGATGTGGCGCTGCCGGTGTTCGATACCACTGCGCTGCATGCGCAGGCGGCGGTGGGATGGGCGCTGGAGGGGGCGGTGGCCACGCATTAGACCAGGCACGCGGCGGACTTCGTCGTGGCGGCTTTTCACGGGTAGCGAGATGCCGCGGAATGCCGAAGCCCGTGGCAGTCGTCGCGCCTCTTCCTCTCGATGCGCATGCGTCTTATCCCTTCGTGAAGATTTCCAGGAGATGCTTGCTCGGATCCTCGAAATAGATTCTGCGGCAGCCATCGTCCGTGCTGACCTCGCCGGGGCGGCGGCGGTATGGGTCCGACCAGCACATCAGATTGCGCGCGCGGATTCGGGCGAGGCTTTGCTCGAATTCGACGTCGCTGATCAGAAAGGCATAGTGCTGCAGGGCAACATCGCCTTCCGCGTCCATGAAGTCCAGGGTGACATCGTTGTCCAGCCGCACGGCAAGAAACGGCCCGAAGGGCACGGCCGCGGGACGTCCGAGGATCTCGCAGAGGAAGTCGGCGGACACCTTCTTGTCATGAGAAAAGACGATGGTGTGGTTGAGCTGGATGGCCATGTCGCAATCTCCGGGAAGGGGTCTGTGCAAGCGGAGCCCAAGCTGAACCCTTACGAGCGCGCGGATACTGCTCACGTCTTGCTGGTCCAGCCAATCCGGTGCCGCTCCTGCTTGGCCACGCGCCGGGCATCGTCTTCCGCATGCAGGTGGGCGCTGGTGGCGGGCAATGGACTCGTGCCCGAAATTGTCTCTGACAAACCGCAGGTTCACCCGCTGGCCATGCGGCCAACCGGGAATCGCCAGTGCCCGATTCCCGGTTGCCTGGAATCGCTTCGGCCACTTCGCGGCAAGCACCGCCGGCGTGGCCCGAAGCTCAACGCGATCAACTCAACCGATGCCGGTACAGGCGGTAATTCTCATCGTCGAAGCACACAAAACTGACCTGCTCGATGCTGGGCGCCGCCGCCAGCGCCTTGCGCACTGCCTCAATGGCAATATCCACGGCCCGCTCCCGCGGGAATCCGTAGATGCCGGTGCTGATGTTGGGAAAGGCGATGGTCCGTAGCTTGTGCTGCGCGGCCAGCGCGATGCTCGCCTGGTAGGCGCTGGCGAGCAGGGCGTCTTCGTCGTGGCTGCCCCCTTGCCAGACGGGACCGACCGCATGGATGACGTAAGGCGCGGGCAGCAGGCCACCGGTGGTGATCACCGCCTGGCCGGTGGGGCAGCCGCCCTTGGTTTCGCGGATGCCGCGGCAGGCGGCCATGATGGCGGGGCCGCCGGCGCCGTGGATGGCGCCATCGACGCCGCCGCCACCGAGCAAGCCGCTATTGGCGGCATTGACGATGGCGTCGACTTCCATGCGGGTGATGTCTCCGTGCAAGACCTGCAGGTGTTCCCCTGTCATGACCTCTTCTCCGTGCTGGTTGGATAAAGCTGGACCGCCCCGGCTGTTCCGCGCACCTGTGCTGCCGGCCCGCCGCGGCACTTACATGGATTCCGCCAGCATACGCCGATAATCCGCGGCGCTGGCCTCTTTCGGGTTGGTCTTGTGGCAATGGTCCACCAGCGCACCGGCGATCACCTTGTCGAACATGTCCTCGGTGACGCCCATCTGGCGCAGGCCGGTGGGCAGCCCGAGGCGCGCCGTCATGTCATGCACGGCCTGGGCCAGGTCGGCATCCGCGGGCAAGCCCATGGCGTGGCGCAGGCGGGCGTAGCGGTTGTCGCGCACCACGCTGGGCGCGTCGGCGTTGAAGCGTAGCACGGCCGGCATCACCACCGCGTTCAGGGTGCCATGGTGCAGGCCGGTCTTGCCGTCCACCTTGAGGCCGCCCAGCGGGTGCGACAGCGAGTGCACGCAGCCCAGGCCCTTCTGGAAGGCCATGGCGCCCTGCATGGACGCGCTCATCATGTTCAGCCGTGCCTCGCGGTCCTGGCCGTCGCGCGTGGCGCGTTCAATGTGCTTCCAGCCGCGTTCCAGGCCGTCCAGCGCAATGCCGTCGGCGGGCGGGTTGAAGGCGGGTGCCAGGAAGGTCTCCACGCAGTGCGCGATCGCATCCATGCCGGTGGCCGCGGTCAGGCTGGCCGGCAGGCCCAGCGTGAGGCCCGGATCACAGATGGCGGACTTGGGCAGCAGGTGCCAGGAGTGGAAGCCGAGCTTGCGGCCGTCTTCCAGGATGATGATGGCGCCGCGCGCGACTTCGCTGCCGGTGCCCGAGGTGGTCGGCACGGCGATCAGCGGTGCGGCGCGCTCGGTGATCCTGGCGCTGCCGCCTTCGATGGTGGCGTAGGTGGTCAGCTCGCCGGGATGGGTGGCGAGGATCGCAATGCCCTTGGCCAGGTCGATGGAAGAGCCTCCGCCCACCGCCACCAGTCCGTCGCAGCCGCCTTCCCGGTATTGCGCCGCGGCCTTCTTGACCATCGCCTCGGTCGGGTTGGAGGGTGTTTCGTCGAAGATCTCGTGCGGCAGGCCGCCCAGGGCGTCGATGGCCTGTTGGGCTACTCCGGCGGCGACAACGCCTTTATCCGTCACGATCAGGGGGCGGCGGATGCCGATGCGCTCGCACTCCGCCTTGAGCTGGCCGATCGTGCCGAAATCCAGGTGGATATGGGTCAGGTAATAAATGAAGGCCATCTATGCTGTCTCCGTCGGTGAGGGGTTTTCTTTTTTTCTGACGATGGTCGATGATCGCGCAAAACCTGCCGATCTGGCCAGCCCCGGCTAAATTTCATAGGCTTTGCTGCCGAAACTATGGAATCATACTAAAATCGAACGATCGTTCACAATTCGAACATCCGGCATGCCAGAGCGGCCGGCGCTTCGGTTTGCCGAAGGTTCGCTGCCACTACTCTGACCGTCTTTCATGTCCGCTGTTCCGTCTGCCTCCGCGTCCGCCCAGCCCGCGCCTGCCATGTCCGGCATGCCGCCGGCCCCGCTCGACCCGCAGGTGGCGGCACTGCTGGAGCTGATCGGACGGGTCAAGCGCCCATCCATCCACGAACTGGATCCGGCCGACGCCAAGATCGCCTACGAGAAGAGCGCGCCCATCATGGATATCGCGCCGCAGCCCGTGCACAGCGTGGAAAACCTGAGTGTGGCCGCGCGCGATGGCTACGATATCCCGGTGCGCCTGTACGCGCCGCGCGAGGCCAACTGGACCGAGCCGCTGCCGCTGCTGCTGTATTTCCACGGCGGCGGCTTCACGGTGGGCAGCGTCAATTCGCATGATCCGCTGTGCCGGTTGCTGTGCGCGCAGGCGGATTGCATGGTGCTGTCGGTGGACTACCGCCTGGGCCCGCAGTGGAAATTCCCCCACGCGGCGAATGATGCCTTCGACGTGATGCAGTGGGTGTTCGACGAGGCCGCGCGCCTGGGTGCCGACGCCAGCCGCATCGCCCTGGGAGGCGACAGCGCGGGGGGCACGCTGGCCAGCGCCTGCGCGGTGCGCGCACGCGATCTCGGCCTGGCGCCGGTGCTGCAGATGCTGATCTACCCCGGCACGTGCGCCCGCCAGGACACGCCGTCGCACCGCGCGCTGGCCGAGGGCTATTTGCTGACGGCGCCGATGATCCAGTGGTTTTTCGCGCAATACCTGGACAGCGAAGCCAGCCGCGACGACTGGCGCTTCGCCCCGCTCGATGGCGGCGGCCAGGGCGCCGATGTGCACGGTTGCTGCCCCGCCTGGATCGCCGTGGCCGGCTACGATCCGCTGCACGACGAAGGCGTGGCCTACGCGGCCAAGCTGCGCGCCGCGGGCGTGCCGGCGCACCTGGCCGACTACCCGGGCATGATCCACGATTTCTTCAAGCTGGGACGCTTCGTCCCGGCGGTGGCCGGCGCGCATGCCGACGCGGTCGCTGCCTTGCGCATCGCCTTCGACGGCGGATGAGCGCGGCTCGCCGGACGCCGCCGGCAGCCGGATCGAAGCGGTCGCAGAACCCCCGATTTTGATGGTTTTACCAGTAGTGCATTATTTGTACTTGTAGTAGTAGCAATTGCAATAGCAACAGGAGACAGAGACTCATGCATCGCCGCCAATTCCTCGCCCATGCGGGCGCGCTCGCCGCCACCGCGGCAACCCTCGGCCTGGCCAGCGCGCCGGCCCTGGCGCAGGCGGACAATTTCCCGCAACGACCGATCCGCCTGATCATCGGCTATACCGCTGGCGGCTCCACCGACCTGCCGTTCCGCGTGCTGGCGGAAAACGCTTCCAAGATCTTCGGCCAGCCGGTGATCATCGAGAACAAGCCGGGAGCGGGCGGCGTGCTGCCCGCCCAGCTGATGCAGTCGACCCAGCCTGACGGCTACACGCTGGCGCAGGTAGCGATGCCGGTCTACCGCCTGCCGTACACCACCAAGATCAACTGGGACCCGGTCAAGGACCTGTCCTACGTGATCAACCTGGCCGGCTACTCGTTCGGCCTGGTGGTCCCGGCGGATTCGCCGATCAAGACCATGAAGGAATACATTGCCTATGCGAAGGCCAACCCGGGCAAGCTGACCTACGGCTCGCCGGGTTCGATGACCACGCTGCACCTGACCATGGAAGAGCTGGCCATGAAGCAGAACGTGCAGTTCTCGCATATCCCGTACAAGGGCAACTCGGAATCCATGCAGGCCCTGCTGGGCGGTCACGTGATGTCGGTGGCCGATACCCCGGCCTGGGCACCGTATGTGGAATCGGGCAAGCTGCGCCTGCTGTCGACCTGGGGCGAGAAGCGCTCGGCGCGCTTCCCCAATGTGCCGACGCTCAAGGAACTGGGCCTGGGCATCGTGCAGACCTCGCCGTTCGGCGTGGTGGCGCCCAAGGGCACCGACCCGAAGATCGTCAAGAAGCTGCATGACGGCTTCAAGAAGGCCATGGAAATGCAGAACTACCGCGATGCGCTGGCCAAGTTCGACATGGAGCCTTACTACATGAGCAGCGAGCAATATGCCAGGTTTGCGGCGGATACGGTCAAGAAGGAAAAGGCCATTATCGACAAGCTGGGGCTGAACAAGCCGCAATAAGCAGGGCATAGCCTGCATTGAGCCGGCGCCGCCCTGTCAGGGGCTGGCGCCGTTTTCATATCGGGCCGGTTTTCGGCCGGCAATCAAGAGGAACGCCGTCATGGCAAAGGAAGATTTCCGTCACAGCATGCCGCTGCGCGTGCGCTGGGCCGAGGTCGATCCGCAGTCGATCGTCTTCAACGCGCACTACCTGACCTACTGCGATATCTGCGTGACGGAGTACTGGCGTGCGCTGGGAATCCGCTATCCGGAGGACGTGCTGCACGCGCATGGCGTGGATATCTTCGTGGTGAAGTCCACGCTCGAGTATCACGCGTCCGCGCGCTTCGACGACATGCTGGAAATCCGGGGGCGTATCGCACGCCTGGGCCGCTCCAGCATGTTGTTCCGCGTGGAGATGTATCGTGGCGACGAGCACCTGATCACCGGCGAGATCGTCTATGTGTGCGCGGATCCGGCCACGAAGAAATCGGCGCCGGTTCCCGGGCCGGTACGGGAAACGATCACGGCTTATGAAGTCGTGAAACCGGACGCCTGAGCCGGCTGCCTCCCGGCGGCCCGATGGTCTCGTAAGCGGCGGCGCTGGCCTGCGTGCAAGCCAGCGCTGCATCGAAAATGCGCCTGGAAACTCAGCGCACCGCGATACCGGCATCCTCCATGTAGGCCCGGATCACCGCATCGAAATCCGCGTCTCCCTGGAACCCCAGCGCCAGCGCCCGCTCCGTATTCCACGCGGCAGGCCAGGTGCCAACGATATTCTCGATACGCGCCTCGCGCTCCCAGCTCACCCGATCCGCCACGGCATCGCCGGCCACGCGCCGCAACGCTGCCACCATCTCCCTGGGCGTCACCGACAGCCCCGGCAGGTTCACGGTCCGGCGCTCGCCGAAACCAAGGCCATCGATCTCCATGCCGCGCACCAGCGCAGCGATGGCCCCGCGCGGCGACAGCAGCCACAGCGGCGTGTCCGGCGCAACCGGGCAAGTGGCCGCCTCTCCAGCCAGCGGCTCGCGAATGATCCCGCTGGCGAACGACGATGCGGCGGCATTGGGCTTGCCCGGCCGTACGCTGATGGTCGGCAGCCGCAGCACGCGCCCGTCGACAAAGCCACGCCGGCTGTAATCCGACAGCAGCAGCTCGCCAATCGCCTTTTGCGCGCCGTATGAGGATTGCGGGTTGAGCGCGGTATCGTCCTGCACCACGGCGGGCAGGGTGCCGCCATACACGGCGACCGAACTGGTGAACACCACACGCGGCCGATGGCCCAGCGCGCGGCAGGTTTCCAGCAGCGCACGGGCGGCGTCGAGATTGACGCGCATGCCCAGCTCAAAATCCGCTTCCGCCTGGCCGCTGACAACGGCTGCCAGGTGGAACACCGCGCCGGTACGGGCATCGACGGCCTGCGCCAGCACCGCGGGGTCGGACAGGTCGCCCGTGACCACGCGCACGCGTGCGTCGTCGAGCGGGGGCGGGGCCACCACGTCGAGCAGGGTCAGGCCTTCGATGGCGGCCGGCTTGCCGTCGATGTCCAGGGTGCCGCGCTTGAGCAGCAGGCGGGCCAGTTGCAGGCCGAGAAAGCCGGCGCCGCCGGTGATCAGTACATGCATCTTGATCTTCCAGTTGTCTTCCAGTTGATTGGTTCGGGCCGCAAGCGGGCGCTTAGCCCTTCAGGTAAGGCTTGAGCCAGCCCAGCCCCGCCGAGGTGCCGGCGCGCGGCCGGTACTCGCAGCCGATCCAGCCGTCGTAGCCAAGCGCGTCGATCACATCGAACAGGTACGGATAGTTCAGTTCGCCCAGATCCGGCTCGTGCCGCTCGGGCACGCCGGCAATCTGGATATGCCCGATGCCGGCAAAGTCGCGCTTGAGCTTGACGGTGAGGTCGCCTTCCACGATCTGGCAGTGGTAGCAGTCGAACTGCACCTTCAGGTTGGCCGCCCCGACTTCCTTGCAGATGGCCTGGCCGTCGTCCTGGCGGTTGAGGAAATAACCGGGCATATCGCGGGCGTTGATGGGCTCGACCAGCACCGTGATGCCTTGCGCGGCAGCGGCACGGGCGGCGTGCGCCAGGTTCTCCAGGTAGCAGGCACGATGGCGCGCGCGATCGGCGCCGGCGGGCACCAGGCCGGCCATCACATGGACCTTGTCATTGCCGATCACGGCCGCGTATTCCAGCGCGCGGGCGAAGGCCTCGCGAAACCCGGCCTCGCGTCCCGGCAGCGCCGCCATGCCGCGCTCTCCGGCGTTCCAGTCGCCCGGCGGCGCGTTGAACAGGGCCTGGGTCAGCCCGTTGGCATCGAGGCGAGCCCGGATCTCGGCGGCGGGATGTTCATAGGGGAAGAGATACTCCACCGCCTTGAAACCGTCCGCCGCCGCGGCGGCGAAGCGGTCCAGGAAGGCGTGCTCGGTGTACATCATCGACAGGTTGGCGGCAAAGCGCGGCATGCGGTGCTCCAGGAGAAGGGGTGGTTCTTGGTTCTTGTTTCTTGGCTTAGCGGTTGACCAGCCTGGCCGGCGTGAGCCAGACCAGCCCGGCGCCAAGCACCAGCATGGCCGACAGCACATACATGCTCGACTGCGTGCTATGGGTGAGGTCGGTCAGGTAGCCCACCATGTACGGTGCCACAAAGCCCGCGAGGTTGCCCACCGAATTGACCACTGCAATGCCGGAGGCGGCGGCCAGGCCCGAAAGGAAGGCGGTGGGCAGCGACCAGAACAGCGGGGCACAGGTCAGCACGCCGGCGGCGGCCAGGGACAGCGCGGCGATGGCCACCACCGTATTGTGGGTAAACGAGGCGGCAATGGCAAAGCCCACCGCGCCCATCAGCGCCGGCACGATCAGGTGCCAGCGGCGCTCGCGGCGGGCGTCGGCGCTGTGGCCCAGGAAGTTCATCACCACGATGGCGCAGACAAAGGGAATGGCGCTGAGCAGGCCGATATTGAGGTTGCCTTTCACGCCGCTGGTCTTGACCAGGGTGGGCATCCAGAAGGTCAGCGCGTATTGTCCGGTGACGAAGCAGAAGTAGATCAGGCACATCCACCACACGCGGCGATCCGAGAACACCGCGCGCAGCGAGTGGCCGGTGCCCGAGGCATTGGCCTGGCGCGAGTCTTCCTCGATATTGCGCTTGAGCACGCGCTTCTCGTCGGCATCCAGCCAGGGTGCCTGGTCGATGCCGTTCTTGAGCACGAACACCGTGATCACGCCGATCAGCAGCGCGGGCAAGGCTTCGAGCAGGAACATCCATTGCCAGCCGCGCATGCCGCCGTAGTCATGGAAGGCGTCCATGATGAAGCCCGACAAGGGGTTGCCGAACATGCCGGCCACCGGGATGCCCGACATGAACAGCGCGATCATCTTGGCGCGCCGGTTGGCGGGGTACCAGTAGGTCAGGTAGAGGATCACGCCGGGATAGAACCCCGCTTCGGCCAGGCCGAGCAGGAAGCGCATGATGTAGAAGGTGGCCGGCGTCTTCACGAATACGAACAGCGCCGAAATGATGCCCCACGTGATCATGATCCGCGCAATCCAGATGCGCGCGCCCAGCTTGTGCATCAGCAGGTTGCTGGGCACCTCGAACAGGAAGTAGCCGATGAAAAACAGTCCGGCGCCGAGGCCGAATACGGTCTCGGAGAAGGCCAGGTCCTGCGCCATCTGCAACTTGGCGAAGCCCACGTTGACGCGGTCCAGGTAGGCGATCACGTAGCACAGCATCAGGAAGGGCATGATGCGCCAGAACACCTTGCTGTAGGCGCGCTTTTCGATGTCCCGGTCGATGCCCCGGTCGATGTCTTGGCCGGCGCCGGTCAGCGCGGCCTGGGTGGAAGTATTCATGGTTGTCTCCGTTGTTTCGGCTTGATGCCGGCCTGGATCCGGTCCGGATCGGCAAGCCGAGGGCGAACGCTGCCCTTGCCGCGGCCCGAGGGGGGAATCGGGGCGTGCGGCCGGGCCGTTCTGTTTTGCTTATGGTTGTGGTTGTGGTTGTGGTTGTGCTCTGCTTACCAGCGCGCCTTGAAGGTATCGCGCAGTTCGGCCAGGGCATGCTCGTCGAGCGGGTCGGGCTTATCCTTCAACATCAGCCAGAGCCTGGCGGTTTCTTCGAGTTCCTCGAGCGCGAACGCCGCGCGCGAGACGGTGGTCTCCCACATCACCGGGCCAAGGCGCGCGAGCAGCACGCCGCGCACTTCGGCGGCAAGCCGGGCGACGCGCGCCGCCACCGCCGGGTCACCCGGCCGGTGGTAGGGAATCAGCGGGATATGCCCCACCTTCATCACGTAGTAGGGCGTGATCGGCGGCAGCACATCGTCCGCTTGCCAGGCGCCCGCCAGGCTCAGCGCTACCAGGTGGGTGGAGTGCGTGTGCACCACGCCGTGCGCCTGCGGGTTGTTGTCGTAGATGGCGCGGTGCAGGGTGAGCGTCTTGGACGGCTTGTCGCCCGCCACCCAGTTGCCGCCGCTGTCCACCTTGGCAATGGCGGCGGGGTCCAGCATGCCGAGGCAGGCGTCGGTCGGCGTGATCAGCCAGCCGTCGTCCATGCGTGCGCTGATATTGCCGGCGCTGCCTACGGTGTAGCCACGCTGGTAGAGACTGGCGCCGATGCGGCAGATTTCTTCGCGCAGGCTGGCTTCGGTGCTCATGCTTCACCTCCGAGCTGGCGCAGCGCTTCGTCGAAGAAGTCGACGCCGCCGAAATTGCCGGATTTGAGGGCCAGCGCCAGCGGTTGGGCCTCCAGCGTGACGGTGGCGGGCACGCCCGGCGCGATCTGCGTGCCGATGCGCAGCGCTTGCACGCCCAGCGCCTGCACCACCGCGCCGGAGGTTTCGCCGCCTGCCACCACAAAGCGGCGCATGCCGCGGGCCTTCAGGGCGGCGGCGATGGCGGCCAGCGCCTGCTCTACCAGATGGCCGGCACGTTCCACGCCGAGCGCGGCCTGCGCGGCCTTGACCGCTTCGGGCGTGGTGGTCGCGTAGACCAGCACCGGCTCCGCATGCGAGGCGATCAGCCCGAGTGCCTGCTCCACCAGCGGCGCGCCTTCTGCCAGCGCTAGCGGGTCGATGCGTAGCGCCGGGCGTTGTTGCTCCAGCCACCGGGCCACCTGGGCATTGGTTGCCCTGGACGCGCTGCCGGCCAGCACCACGGCAGGGCCGGCAACCGGGGCGACGCGATCGGCGTCCGTGCGCGCCGGCAGCAGGCCGGCGCGGCGGAAATTGGCAGGCAGGCCGAGCGCCAGGCCGGAGCCGCCGGTGAGCAGCGGCAGTTCGGCACAGGCTTCGCCAAGCGTATGCAGGTCGGCATCGCTGACGGCGTCGGCAATGGCCAGGCGCACGCCGTCGCCGCGCAACGCTGCAATGGCTTGCCGGGCGGCCGCGCTGCCGCGCGCAACGGCGTCGTAGCGCAGCAGGCCAACCTGGCCCTGGCTTTGCCGCTGCAGCACGCGCACCAGGTTGGCGTCATGCATTGGCGTGAGCGGGTGGTGCTCCATGCCCGACTCGTTGAGCAGCACATCGCCCACGAACAGGTGGCCGCGGAAGATGGTGCGGCCGTTCTCGGGAAACGCCGGGCAGGCGATGGTGAAGTCGCTGCCCAGCGCCGCCAGCAGCGCCTCGGCCACCGGGCCGATATTGCCTGCGTCCGTGGAGTCGAAGGTGGAGCAGTATTTGAAGAAGAACTGGCGGCAGCCCTGTGCCTGCAGCCAGCGCAATGCATCCAGCGACTGTGCGATCGCTTCGGCCGCCGGGATGGTGCGCGACTTCAGCGCTACCACCAGCGCATCGGCATGCTCCACGCCGGGCAGCGCTTTACCGCCGGCCGGTACGCCGATGGTCTGCACCGTGCGCATGCCGTTTCGCACCAGCGTATTGGCCAGGTCGGTGGCGCCGGTGAAGTCATCGGCGATACAGCCGAGCAGGGCGCGCGGGGATTCGTTCTGTGTGGTCATGCTGGCTTCCTCAGTCGGCCTTCTTCGCCGGCAGGTCGATGCCGGGGAACACCTTGATCACGGCGGAATCGTCTTCGCCGCCGTGCCCGGCGCTGGACGCCATCATGAACATCTGGTGCGCCGCGGCCGACAGGGGCAGCGGGAATTTGCTGGCGCGCGCGGTATCGAGCACCAGGCCGAGATCCTTGACGAAGATGTCTACCGCCGACAGCGGCGTGTAGTCGCCCGCCAGGATGTGGGGCACGCGGTTCTCGAACATCCAGGAGTTGCCCGCGCTGTTGGTGATGACCTCGTACAGGGCCTCGGCATCCACGCCCTCGCGCAGGCCCAGCGCCATCGCTTCGGCTGCCGCGGCGATATGCACGCCGGCCAGCAACTGGTTGATGATCTTGACCTTGGAGCCCGCGCCATGCGCGTCGCCCAGGCGGTAGACCTTGCCGGCCATCGCGGCCAGCACGTCCTCGGCGAGCGCGTAGGCTTCGGCCGGCCCGGAAGTCATCATGGTCATTTCGCCGCTGGCGGCGCGGGCGGCACCGCCGGAGACCGGCGCGTCCAGCAGCAGGATGCCGCGCTCGCCCAGGCGCTTGCCCAGTGCCTGCGCAAAGCTCGGCGGCACCGTGGCGCTGGCGATCACCAGCGTGCCGGGGCGCAGGCTGCCTGCCGCGCCTTGCTCGCCAAACAGCACGGCCTCGGTTTGCGCGGCGTTGACCACCAGCGTCACTACCACATCGCATTGCCCGCCCAGTTCGGCCGGACTGGCGCAAGGGATGCCGCCGGCGTCGGCAAAGCGCTGCAGCACTTCGGGCCGCAGGTCGCACGCGTGTACCTTGAATCCGGCGCGCAGCAGGCTGTGCGCTACGCCGTTGCCCATCGCGCCGAGGCCGATGACGCCAATTGATTTGCTCATGAAGACTCCTGCCGGGAGGGCGGTGATCAGTGGGACGGGCCGCGCGCGGGCGCGTCGGCAAGGTCGGCTGCGGTGCCGGGCTGTCCACCCAGGGACAGGCGCCGCGCCGCGTTGTACATATGGGTCTGGGCCGCGTTGCGCGCGGCCAGCGCGTCGCCGGCACGGATGGCGGCAGCGATGGCCTGGTGTTCCTCGCGCACCTGGCGCGAGAAGTCCGAGCGGCGCGCCTCGTTGGTACGGGTCACGCGAGTTGCGGTTTCCAGGTACTGGCTCAGGAAAGCCAGCGTCTTGAGGAAGAAAGGATTGCCGGTAGCCTCGGCGATGGTCCGGTGAAAGGCCACGTCGGCGGCCACGCCGTCGCCGCCGGCGGCTTCCTCGGCGTCGATGCGGGCCAGTGCGGCATCGATGGCCATCATGCTGGCGTCCGTGCGGTCGCGCGCCGCCTGTGCCGCTACCTCAGCCTCGATGGCGCGGCGCAGTTCGACGATGTGCAGCACGGATTCGAGCGTGGCCACATCGGTGTAATCGATCCGCAGCGGCCGGATGCCAGCCTGCTCGGTGACGAAGACGCCGCTGCCCTGGCGCGACTCCACCACGCCTTCGTGACGCAGCCGGGCGATGGCTTCGCGGATGACCGTGCGGCTCACGCCGAATTCTTCGGAAAGCACCGCCTCGGTGGGGAGCTTCGCGCCGCGCGCAAAGGCACCGCCTTCGATCTTCTCCAGCAGTTGTTCAGCAACGGTATCTGTCAGGGCTCGGGCCGGGACTTTCTGGAACACGGGGCGCTCAGGTGATTAGGTAATACGGTCATCATACAAATTTGCGGGGATGCGTGCAGATCGGGAATTACCCCTACGCGTCAGCCTTGCTGCAGTGCGGCAACCGGCGGCGAGCCGCCAGCGGAGTATCATGACGGCCCGCCCGTATCCTTGCCTTTTCCGCATCCGAGCCATCATGACGATCACCATCCGCCTCGCCCCCTGGTCCGAAGTCCGCGAAACCGCGCGCTCCATCCGCTATGCCGTTTTCGTCGAAGAGCAGGGCGTGCCGGTGGAACTGGAATGGGACGAATGGGATGAGCCGAGCTGGCATGCGCTGGCGCTGGCCGAGGATGGCAGCGCGCTGGCCACGGGCCGCCTGCTGCCGGATGGCCATATCGGCCGCATGGCGGTGCTCAAGGCGGCGCGCGGCAGCGGTGTCGGCGCCATGGTGCTGGACGCATTGATGGCCAAGGCCGCCGAGCTTGGCTATCCCGAACTGGTGCTCAATGCCCAAAGCTACGCGGCGCCGTTCTATGCGCGCGTGGGCTTCGAGCAAGTTGGCGAGGAATTCGAGGAAGCCGGCATCCCTCACGTGGAAATGCGCAAGCGGCTGGGTTAAGCGGGGCCGCTTCCGGCCGGCCGGGGGGATAGAGCTGGGGACGCCCGCCGCCCGGCTGGCGGCAGCGGCCTGAAGCCCGGCAGAACTTGCATCCCGCCGTACGCGCAGTACCATCGCGGTCTTTGTTTTTGCCGTTATCTGGTTGTCTTTATCCCGCTTATGTCTGAAATCCGTTCCCGCCTGCTGCAGTCCCTGGCCGATGCCACGCCTGCCCTCGATCTGGCCGCTGCGCCCGCCGGAGATCCGCCTGCCGGCGAAGATTTGCTGTCGGCCTGGTTAAACCCCTGGCTGGCGGAACATTGCCTGGTGCAAGTCGACTGGCGGGAGTTCAGCACGCTGGGCGCGCAAGCCGTGGCACGGCTTGCTACGCTGCGCGCGGCGGGGGTGTCGGCCATCGATGTCGACGATCTCTACGACGAGGACGGGATTCCGCTGGGCGGCGACGACAACGATTTCGATATGGAGCCGGCGGCCCTCTACCTGGCGCACGTCAATCGCGAGCTTGCGCCGCACGGGATGCAGTTGCTGGAGATCGGGCATTTCGAGGACGCCTGGCTGCTCGCCGTGCGCAACGACCCGGGCGCCATCCGCGCGCTGAATGTGGCGCTGCGTCCGCTAGGGCTGGTGGCCGGTCAGTACTGAGCGCTGCGCTGAGTCGCCTTGACGGGCACCTTAACGGGGTGCCTGCACCGAGTCGGCGTCGCGGGCAACCCGCAGGTGGCCGCGATATGACACCTCGCCGGTACGGCCGTTGGTGTCGAAACTGCGCTCGCTGAGTTCGAAGCGACCATCGTGGCGCACGCGCAGTACCGTGCTGGCGCGGGTCCCATAGCTAGGCGAGCGGATGAAGGCCGAAGACAGCAGCTTCTCCCACTCCGGCGTCACGCCGGTGCTGGGCAGCTCGAAATCCAGTGCCTGGCGATCATTGGCCAGCAGATCAAAATAGGGTTCGGCGCTGGCCCCCGGCTGGCCGGTGTCGGCTGCCACGGCTTCGGCGAGCGCGCCGACGCGGCTGCGCACCTTGGGCCAGGGCGTATCCAGCAAGGCGTTGGACAGGCCATAGAGCCCGGGCTTGAGGCGCTGCGGATGCGGCGCCGCGCCGCGGTTGCTGTACCACCAGAGTTCGCGCAGGTCGCACGCCAGGAGGTTGAAGCCGTTATAGGCGCCGGCGCGAGGTTGCAGTCCGGCCAGGTAGGACTGGGGGGCGCCGTCGCCACGCAGGAAGCCGGCCACCAGTTCGCCGCGCGAGCGGGCATCGGTGCGTTTCTCGGACGGTGCGCGGTAGTTGGTCAGGGCGGCAAAGCGGCCGTCGCCGGCCAGGCCCATCCAGGTGCCCGGCTCGCCGATCACTTCCGCCAGGTCGCGGCCGGCCAGCACATTGGGCGCATCTTCCCACCAATGCACGGGCGCAGCCGGGCGTGCGTAGAATTCGTCGCGGTTGCCGGCCACCACCAGGGCATAGTCCGGGTGCGATTGCCAGGCCACCAGAATCAGGCACATAACGCTTCCTTTCCTGCGTTCACTGCGATTGCCGCTTCGACTGCAATCACTACGACTACGGTTTCATCTTTCGCGGCACCACCGCGCGGTGATCCTGCCGCTGCCGCCATCAGAGCTGGTCCAGGTCGACAAAGCGCTCGACCTGCCTTTCGCCGCTGATGAAATCCTGCAGCCCGCTCTGCCGCCAAAGGCCATCAAGGAGCAGATCGAAGGCAGGCGGCACGTCGGCATAGGCCTCCATCCAGGTCTGCATGCCGTCGCGCGTTTCGGGTCTGCGTAAGAGCGTACCACCAATTCCGCCGGCTTCGGCAACGGTCTCCATCCAGCGATGCCAATGCGGCAGCGCGGCATCGGCCAGGGCTTCCGGCACCCGGAAATAGACGTAGAGGTGATCGCTCATGACAGTCTCCTGCGCGGGGCTGGCGGTTCAGGCTGCGTCGCCGAAGGGTACCGCGTAGGGCAGTTCGCCCACGCGCACCGGGCTGCCGCTGGCGCTACCCAGGTGCAGGGCGCCACCGGCGGCATCGATCTTGAGTTCGGCCAGGCCGTCCCAGCCGCCTTGCGGCGCGGCGGCGGCATTGACCACCATGCCGCAGGGCTGTTCGGGATCCTCGGGGCGGAAGATCTCGGTGGCCGCGGCCGGCACTTCGCCTTCGCCGTGGATCAGCCACATGCGGCGCTTGAGCGTACCCCGGTACTGGCTGCGCGCCACGATTTCCTGGCCCGGATAGCAGCCCTTGCGAAAACTCACGCCGCCGACCAGTTCCAGGTTGATCATCTGCGGCACGAATTGCTCCTGCGTGGCGAGCGCGATGCGCGGCACGCCGGCCTGCACCTCCAGCCAGTCCCACAATGCCGAGTCCGCCGGCAGCAGTTGCGCCGACAGCGCGGCCTGCACCTGCGCTGCCTGCTCGGCCGGAAGCACCACCTGCCAGCGCGGCAGGCCGGCGCCATCGGGGAGCCGGATCACGGTGGCGGCAGCCGCTGCCCCCGTCGACCACGGCTCGGCGGGGGCGGGCAGGCCGGCAGCCTGCAGTGCCGCGGCGCCGCCGGCGCCGGCTACGGCCAGCACGGCGCGGGCAGGCGTCAGATCGGACAGGCGCGCCTTGGCGCGCAGCACGAACATCGACAGGCGCTTCTGGATGGCGGGCTGCAGGTCCGCCGACAGTTGCAGCACGATGCCTTCTTCGTCCCGCCACATCAGGAAACTGGCGAGCAGCCGGCCCTTGGGCGAGCAATAGCCGGCCACGCGCGCGGTGCCGGTGGCGAGATCGTCGACGGCGTTGGTGAGCTGGGTGTGCAGGAAACTGCCGGCGTCGTCGCCGGCAACCCGGATCAGGCCCAGCTGCGCGGGCCGGCAGACGACTCCGCTCTGGCGCACGGTTTCGAACTGGGTGGCGAGGTCTGGGGTAGGGGAATTCATGGCAGGTATCGCAAGCAAGAGGGCGCTGGGCAGCGCCGGATGGAAGGCGCAAACGCCAACAAAAGGCACAAAGGCTACAAAGCTACAAACGCCGGCGGATTACAGTGAATGTGACAGCAAAAGGCGCGGTAAATCGTACGGTAAATGGCACGGTGTATGGCGCAAACCGGGGCCCGCCGGGCCGGGGCGCCGCTGTCCGGCTGATCTCCGGCATATGGGGCGTGCTCGTGGCGGTGCAAGGCTCCCGGTATTATATGAGGCTGTCGCCATTTCAGCCGGCACCCTGCGCAATTGACGCAGCGCGCGGCCGGCGTTGCCGGGGCGCATGATGCGCCACCACTACCTGCCCTACATGAAACGTATTTTCCTGCGACTGACCCTGGTCGCCGTGGTTTTCACGATTGCCGCCGCCGGTGCCTTTGCCTGGTGGGCCAATCGTCCGCTCCAGTTGTCGGCCTCGCCGATCGAGGTGGTGATCAAGCCCAATTCCAGCGTGGCCAGCGTCGGCCGCCAGATCGAGCGCGGCGGCGTGCGCATGGATCCGCGCCTGTTTGCCTTGCTGGTGCGGCTTACCGGCCACAGCGCCGACCTCAAGGCCGGCGGCTACGAGTTCGACAGCAGCGCCACGCCGCTGTCGGTGATCGGCAAGATCGCCCGGGGCGAGGTCAACCACTATGTGCTGACCGTGATCGAGGGCTGGGAATTTCGCAAGATGCGCGCCGTCGTGGATGCGCACCCGGCGCTCAAGCACGATAGCCGCGGCTTGTCGGATGCAGAGCTGATGAAGGCGATCGGCGCGCCCGAGCCGGCCCCAGAGGGCATGTTCTTCCCCGATACCTACCTGTTTGCGCGCGACAGCAGCGACCTGGAACTGTACCGCCATGCTTACCGCGCGATGCAGCGCCGCCTGACGGATGCCTGGAACGCCCGGGCGCCCGACCTGCCATACAAGTCGCCCTATGACGCGTTGATCATGGCTTCCATCGTGGAGAAGGAAACCGGCCAGCCGGCCGAGCGTCCGCTGATTGCCGCCGTGTTCGTCAACCGGCTCAAGAAGGGCATGATGCTGCAGACCGACCCGACCGTGATCTATGGCCTGGGCGAAGGGTTCGACGGCAATATCCGCAAGCGCGACCTGCAGACCGACACCCCTTACAATACCTATACGCGTAACGGCCTGCCGCCCACCCCGATCGCCTTGCCCGGGTTGGCTTCGCTGGCTGCGGCCACCGCGCCGGCGCCGTCCGATGCGCTGTATTTCGTGGCGCGTGGCGACGGCAGCAGCCATTTCTCCAACTCGCTTCCCGAACACAACCGCGCGGTAGACAAATACCAGCGCGGCAAATAAGTCTCTCCATGCGCGGAAAATTCATCACATTCGAAGGCATCGACGGTGCCGGCAAGAGCACCCACGTGGAGTGGGTGGCGGAGCGCCTGCGCGCCCGCTTGGCCGGCAATGCCGCCGTCGTCACCACCCGAGAGCCGGGTGGCACGCCGCTTGGCGAGGACCTGCGGCAACTGCTGCTGCACCGCAAGATGCACCTCGAAACCGAGGCCTTGCTGATGTTCGCCGCTCGCCGCGAACATATTGCCGAAGTCATCGAGCCGGCCCTGGCGCGCGGCGACTGGGTCGTATCCGACCGCTTCACCGACGCCACCTTTGCCTACCAGGGCGGGGGCCGGGGCTTGCCGCGCGCGCGCCTCGAAGTGCTTGAGGCGTGGGTCCAGGACGGCTTGCAGCCGGACCTCACGCTGTTGTTCGACGTGCCGCTGGAAACCGCCAGCGCCCGGCTGGCCGGTGCCCGCGAGCCAGACAAGTTCGAGGCCGAGTCGCGTGCCTTTTTCGACCGCACCCGGCAGGAGTACCTGCGGCGCGCGGCCGAATCCCCGCAGCGCTTCCGGGTCATCGACGCCACCCGGACCATTGCCGGGATTCAGGTGGAACTTGAGACAATCCTGGCAACACTTTGAATTGACACCATTATTTGCAGATTGTGATAGTGGTGGACCTTGCGGCGGCCGCCGCAAGTCATTGCACTCTCAATCTGAGTAGTCACTCGAAGTTTCAACCCTAACTCACTGATTCGCATGCTTTATCCCTGGCAGAAAGAAGACTGGCAACGGCTGAACGCGCTGCGCGAGCGGCTCCCGCATGCCTTGCTGATTCACGGCCAGCAAGGCATCGGCAAGCGCGACCTGGCGTTGCATTTCGCCCAGGGGCTGCTGTGCGAAACCCCGCGGCCCGATGGCCAGCCCTGCGGCACATGCCCTGCCTGCCACTGGTTCAGCCAGGGCAATCATCCGGATTTCAGCGTGGTGCGCCCGGAAGCCATGGAGGCCGCGGGCGACGCCGAGACCGACGAGAGCGGCAAGAAGAAGACGCCCAGCAAGGTGATCCGCATGGAACAGGTGCGGGCGCTGATCGATACAGTGGGTATCGGCACGCACCGTGCCGGCCTGCGCCTGGTGGTTGTCTATCCGCTCGATGCGTTGCAAAGCGAGGGCGCAAATGCCTTGCTCAAGACGCTGGAAGAGCCGCCGCCGTCGACCGTGTTCCTGCTGGTGACCGACCGCCTGGACCGGGTGCTGCCCACTATCTTGTCGCGCTGCCGCCAGTTCTCCGTGCAGCGGCCCAGCGCCGCCGACGCCATGGCCTGGCTCGGCAGCCAGGGCGTGGGCGATGCCGAGGCCCAACTGGCGCTGGCCGGCGGCTCGCCACTGACCGCGCTGCACGCCGCCGAAGCGGAGGAGCAGCCGATGCAGCGCTGGCTGGTGAGCCAGCTCGGCGCCGGCGCCGGCTTCGATGCGCTGGCGGCAGCCGAACAGGTCCAGAAGATGCCGGTGCCGTCGGTGCTTGGCATCTTGCAGCGCTGGACGTACGATCTGCTGTCGGCGTGCCTGACGGCCGCCCCGGTTCCGCGCTATTTCCCGCGCGAGCAGGCGGGCCTGGCGCGCTGCGCGCAGGCCACAGATGCGCACCGGCTGCAGGCCTTCTCGGCGCGGCTGCTGAACCATCGCCGCAGCGAGAATCACCCGCTGGCGGCGCGGCTTGTCATGGAGTCCGTGTTTCTGGAGTACCGGCAGTTGTTCCAATAAGCCGGAGCGGTCAGATAGGTAGTTGCAATAAGTCCAATAAGTCCAATAAGGCCTGAAGGCCATAGAGTGAGCAAGGGGTCAGTCATGAACACAGAAGTGACAGGGGCACGGGGCGCCAGCGTTCCCGGCGCCGCAGCTGGAATTGGGGCGCCGACCGTTCCTGGCGCCGCAGGCGGAATTGGAGCGCCGACAGTTCCCGGCGCATCCTCCCGGCCGAACGTGCTTTCGCTTTCGATCAAGGACCAGGCGGGGCTCTATGCCGCCTACATGCCGTTCCTGCAGCGCGGCGGGATCTTTGTCCCGAGCAACCGGCCCTTCCGGCTGGGCGAGCAGGTGTTCCTGGTGCTGTCGCTGCTCGACCGGCCGCAGAAGTACCAGATCGCGGGCCAGGTGGCATGGATCACGCCCGTCGGCACGCCGCACAAGACACCGGGCATCGGGATTCACTTGCCGGATGACGATATGGGCCACAACCTGCGCCGTGCGGTGGAAGAGATCCTGGGCAAGACGATCGAATCGGTCAAGCCCACCCAGACTTTGTAGTTGACCTTAACTTTGTTATTCAAGTTATTGTTTTAGAAGAATTTCAAAATGAGTGATTCCGATTTTTCCGTCCGGGTCGCGGCGCAGCGCGACCTCGCCGCCATCGTCGACATCTACAACAGCACCGTGGCGTCGCGCATGGTCACGGCGGACACCGAGCCGGTCACGGTAGCATCGCGCCAGGCCTGGTTCGATGAACACAAGCCCGGGCGCCGGCCGCTGTGGGTGGCGGAGGACAGGGAAGGGACGATGGCCGGCTGGCTCAGTTTTTCCGACTTCTATGGGCGCCCGGCTTACGGCGCCACCGCGGAAGTCTCGATCTATCTCGACGCCAGCCGCCGGGGACAGGGCCTGGGACGCTTCCTGCTGCAGCAGGCCATCGCGCATGCGCCGCAGATCGGGGTCAACACCCTGCTGGGCTTCATCTTCGGCCACAACGCGCCCAGCCTGGGACTGTTCGCCTCGCTCGGCTTCGAACGCTGGGGCAACCTGCCGCGCGTGGCGGTGCTCGACGGCGTGGAGCGTGATCTTGTCATCCTCGGCCGGCGCTTGACGAAGCCCGAGGCATAAACGGGACGGCGGCCGCCTAAGGCCGCGTTTCCCCATCCGCATCCGCATCCAGCGCGGCAAGCAATGCCAGCACGGCCGGCGCCTGCTCGTCCGCGCGCCAGACGCCATGCAGTTCGGAGGCCCGGCCCGGCCTTGCCAGTGGCCGGCAGGCCAGGTTGGGCAACTGCACCAGCGCCACCGACGCGGGCACCAGCGAAACGCCGAAGTTCTGCGATACCAGCGTAGCGATCGTCAGCATATGGCGCACTTCATGGCGGATGCTGGGCGTAAAGCCGGCGCCCATGCAGAGGGCGACGATCTTGTCGTAGTACTCCGGCGCGAAATGGCGCGGGAACAGGACAAAATCTTCCAGGCGCAATTGCCGCAGATCGACTTGCGCCTGCGCCGCAAGCGGATGATCCGACGGCAGCACGCAGATAAACCGTTCGGCATAGAGCACGCGGGACGCCAGTCCGGCCGGGATGACGCGCGGATGCGCGATGCCGATATCGATCAGGCCGCGCTGCAGCGCCTCGATCTGCTCGAAGCTGTTCAGCTCGTGCACCACCACCTCCACCCCCGGCCGCTCTTGTGCGAACGCACGAATCGCCGCGGCCAGCTTCGTCAGCATGGCCGAGCCGACAAAGGCTACGTGCACCGCGCCGGTTTCGCCCTTGGCAGCCCGGCTCGCCAGGCCCTGCGCATCGCGCGCCAGGGCAAGGATCTTCACCGCTTCCTGGTACATCACCCGCCCGGCGGGCGTTAGCGCGACCTCGCGCGTGCTGCGCCGCAGCAGCGCGAAGCCGAGCGAGTCTTCCAGCTGGCGGATGTTGAAGCTCAGCGGCGGCTGGGTGATGGCAAGGCGCTCGGCAGCCCGGCCGAAATGCAGTTCCTCCGCGACGGCAACGAAGTAACGCAACTGTCGAAGGTCCATGGAAGCCCAGGGTG
The DNA here is from genome assembly GCF_057814235.1 of Cupriavidus sp. F041. NCBI lineage: Bacteria > Pseudomonadati > Pseudomonadota > Betaproteobacteria > Burkholderiales > Burkholderiaceae > Cupriavidus > Cupriavidus sp. F041. The sequence continues at coordinate 2,031,996 of NZ_JBVASY010000002.1, read as the reverse complement.
ATTGATTCAATACCGATATAAATAGCGCAAAAAACGATATTGGACGAGAAAACTCACGAGTTTGAGAATGGTTCTTGCGCACCCACCCGCGGCGGCCTTCCGCGGCCAGCGGCGCGCAATAAAAAGAACCAGGGAGACAGCCGTGAATCCGAAGACCCTCGTCGTCTTGCTCATCGCCCCATTGCTGACCGTGATGACGGTTACCAAGGCCGCCGCGCAAGCCTATCCGCGCCAGCCCATTCGCATCGTCGTGCCCTATGCGGCCGGCGGCATGACGGACGTCGTGGCGCGCGTGATCGGCCTGCGCCTTGGCGAGCGGCTTGGCCAGCCAGTGGTGGTGGAAAACCGGCCCGGGGCAGCCACCATCGTCGGCGCGGAGCAGGTCGCAGGAGCCAGCGCCGATGGTTATACGCTGCTGGCGGCCACCAATACCACGCTGACCATCAATCCCTGGCTGTACCCGAAGCTGCCTTATGACCCCGCCCGGAGTTTCGCGCCGATCGCGCTGGTCGCCACCGCGCCGAGCGTGATCGTGGTGAATCCTGCGGTGCCCGCCAGGACCATGGACGAACTGGTGCAACTGTCCCGCGCCAAGCCAGGCAGCTTGAGCTATGCATCGTATGGCAACGGCTCGACCGCGCATCTCGCCGGCGAGATGCTGAAGGCGCGCGCCGGGATCGACGTGCTGCACGTGCCATACAAGGGCAGCGCGCCGGCCAAGGCCGCCGTGATGGCCAACGAGGTGTCGATGACCTTCGAGCCCGCCTTCACCGGCCTGCCGCAGATCGCGGCAGGCAAGCTGCGCGCGCTTGCCGTGATGAACGCGAAGCGCTCGGCGGTGATGCCCGATGTGCCGACCACGGCGGAGCTTGGCTTCGGCGGCATCGAGATGTCGGCCTGGGTCGGCCTGGTGGCGCCCGCCGCCACGCCGCCCGCCGTGGTCGAGCGGCTGGCCAGCGAGATCGAGCGCATCGTGGCCGAGCCGGCGGTGCAACAAACCTTGCTGCGCAGCGGGGCCGAGCCGGTGGGCTACTACCGCGAAGCCTTCGCTGCCTACATCCGCGAGGAGACCGCCCGCTACGGCAAGGTGATCACGGCCGCGCACATCCGCGCCGACTGAACAAGCACGACCCGCGAACCAAGCCACGACGATGCCAACATGAACAAACCGCTTTCCCATATCCGCGTACTCGACCTGACCAGGGTGCTGGCCGGCCCCTGGTGCACCCAGAACCTGGCCGACCTGGGCGCGGAGGTGATCAAGGTTGAAAGGCCCGGCGCGGGCGATGAAACCCGCGGCTGGGGGCCGCCCTGGGTGCCCGGCGAAGCCGGGGAGCAGCGGCGGGACTCCACGTATTACGCCTCAACCAACCGGGGCAAGAAATCGGTCACTGTCGATTTCGCAACCAGCGAAGGCCAGGAGATCGTGCGGCGCATGGCAGCCACATGCGATGTGCTCGTGGAGAACTACAGGGTTGGCACGCTGGCGCGCTTCGGGCTCGGCTACGAGGACCTGCGCGCGGCCAACCCCGGATTGATCTATTGCTCGGTCACCGGGTATGGGCAAACCGGCCCCTATCGGCACCGTCCCGGCTACGACTTCGTCTTCCAGGGCATGAGCGGACTGATGAGCCTGACCGGCGAGCCCGACGATGCCTGCGGCGAATGCGAGGGCGGCGGGCCGCAGAAATTCGGCGTGGCGGTGGCCGACATGACCACCGGCCTGTACGCCAGCCTGGCGATCACGGCGGCGCTGGCGTGGCGCGAGCGCAACGGCCGTGGCCAGCATATCGACATGGCCCTGCTCGATTGCGCGATGGCGCTCGGCAGCAACCAGGCCGTGGGCTACCTGACCTCGGGCAAGGTCCCGCGCCGCTACGGCAATGCACATCCCAATGCCGTGCCTTACCAGGTCTTCGCCACCCGGGACGGCAAGCTGATCGTTGCGGTGGGTAACGATGGCCTGTTTGCCTCGTACTGCGAGGCCATCGGCCGGCCGGAACTGGCCGCCGATGCGCGCTTTGCCAAGGTCAGCGGCAGGCTGGTCAACCGCGACGCGCTGTTGCCGCTGCTGGCGGACATCATGCGCGCCGACACGACCGAAACCTGGCTCGCGCGCCTGGAAGCGGCCGGCGTGCCTTGCGGTCCCATCAATGACTTTGCCCAGGCCTTCGACGATCCGCAGGTCAGGCATCGCGGCATCCGCGTGGACCTGCCGCTTTCCACCGGCGGGACCTGTCCCGCCATCGCCAGCCCGATGCGGTTCTCCGCCACGCCGCTGGACTACCAGAGCGGGCCGCCTGTCCTCGGCGAGCACACCGAGGCCGTGCTGGGCGACAGCCTGGGCATGGCACCCGAGGATCTGATCCGCCTGCGCGCCGCCGGCGTGATCTGAATACCTCGCTCGTCCTTCCATCCTCCCTGCCGGAACCCTCCCATGTCCTTCCAAGCCAGCTACGCCGAGTTCGTCAGTCCACGCCCCGGTGATGCGGGGACCAGCTCCCGCCACCTCGCGCCGGATTGCGCCGGCCTGGATTTCTTCGCGCTCGACCGGGGCCTGCGGGACCTGTTGGCGTTGTACCTGCCGGCGCAGGAACACCAGCACCTGCTGCCGCATTTCCAGCGCATGGGCCAGTTGGCTGGCGGCCGCCTGAATGCGCTGGCGGCGGTGGCCGACAAATACGCCCCGGTGCTTCACGCGCGTACCCGCTGGGGCGAGGACCACGACTGGATCGAATACCACCCGGCCTACCAGGAGATGGAGCATATCGCCTTCGCCGATTTCCAGTTCCATGCGATGGGCCACCGCGCCGGCGTGCTGGGGTGCGCCGCGCCGCTGGCGCCGGCGGCGAAATACGCCTTCCAGTACCTGTTCGTGCAGTCCGAGTTCGGCCAGATGTGCCCGATCAGCGTGACGGATACCTCGATCCACCTGATCCGCAAGTTCGGCAGCCAGGCCTTGCAGCAAAAACTGCTGCCCGGCATGCTGTCCCCCGACCTGGCGTCGCTCTGGAAGGGCACCCAGTTCATGACCGAGAAGGCCGGCGGCTCGGACGTGGGTGCCATCGAGACCGTGGCGCGCGAGGAGGGTGGCCAGTGGCGCCTGTACGGCGAGAAGTGGTTCTGTTCGCATGCCGATGCGGACGTCGTCCTGCTGCTGGCCCGTCCCGAAGGCGCGCCGTCCGGCACCCGCGGCCTCGCGCTGTTTGCGCTGCCGCGCCGGCTCGACGACGGCAGCCGCAACGCCTATCGCATCGTCCGGCTGAAGGACAAGCTGGGCACGCGGTCGATGGCCAGCGGCGAAGTCCGGCTCGAAGGGGCGGTGGCCTATCCGGTAGGCGCGCTGGACCAGGGCCTCAAGCAGATGATGGAGCAGGTCAACCTGTCGCGCCTGTCGCATGCGGTGCGCGCCGCCGCCATGATGCGCCGTTGCCTGAACGAAGCGCTGCGGGCCGCGCGGCACCGCTCTGCCTTTGGGCGCGAGGTCATTGGCCATGCGCTGCTGCGGCGGCAATTGCTGAAGATCATGGTTCCCACCGAGGCGGCCTTGTCGATGGTCATGGCCACGGCGGACGCCATGCGGCGGGCCGGCGAGGAAGAGGGCGAGGGCGACGGTAATGCACGGCAAGCCTTGCGCCTGCTGACGCCGCTGATCAAGCTGCGCGCCTGCCGGGACAATATCGCCGTGGCGACCGGTGCCATGGAAGTGCGGGGCGGCAACGGCTATATCGAGGATTTCGTCAACGCGCGGCTGGTCCGGGACGCCCATATCGGCGTGCTGTGGGAGGGCACCAGCAATATCAATGCGCTGGATGCCATCCAGCGGGCGGTGGGAAAGGAAGGGGCTCACCGTGCCCTGGGGAGCTTGCTGGCGGGTCGGCTGGAACAATCCGGGAACCTGCCGGCGCCGCTGCGGCAGGCCCTGTGGCAAGGGTGGCAACGTGCTGCTTCGCTCGCCGAGACCGTGGCTGGCGGCGCGCGGCACGAGGCGGAGAGCCGCCGTGCCGCCAGCGCCCTCTACCACGCCAGTGCCGCCATCCTGATGGCCTGGGAGGCTACCCGGCCTGGTGTCGACGCCCGCCGGCTGCTACTGGCCGACGCGCTGCTGCGGCATCGCCTGCTGCCATCCGATCCGCTGGCGAGCCCGGATGAGGAGGGCGAATCCGCGGCTTGCCGGCTGCTGCTGGACCCGGCGCCGCTCACGCTGGAGCAGGCCTGCGCGGCGATCGCCCCCGTCTGATCCCGGCTGGCGCAAGTGGCGCATCGGGCGGCGGGCCGCGCCCGCTGATCTGTCATGGGCGGGCGCGCGGGCACGACCGGATACAATGGCGGGTGGCGCCGCCCGCGGCGGCGTCTCTATACGGAAACCGCCCCAATGTTTGTCGATTCCCACTGCCATCTAGATTTCCCCGAACTTGCCGAACGCTTGCCCGAATTGCTGGAGAACATGCGTGCCAACCAGGTAACGCATGCGCTGTGCATCTCGGTCACGCTGGAAGATTTCCCGCGCGTGCTGGCACTCGCCGAGCAGTTTCCGCATCTCTACGCTTCGGTCGGTGTGCATCCCGACTACGAGGAGGGCGAGGAGCCCACGCTGGAGCGCCTGCTGGCGCTTTCGGCGCATCCGCGGGTGGTCGGCACCGGCGAGACCGGGCTCGACTACTACCGGCTGAACGGCCGCAGCATCGCCGACATGGAGTGGCAGCGGGAGCGTTTCCGCACCCATATCCGCGCCGCGCGGCAGACCGGCAAGCCGCTGATCATCCATACCCGCTCGTCTGCCGACGACACCCTGCGCCTGATGCGCGAGGAAGACGCGCGCGCCGCCGGCGGGGTGATGCATTGCTTTACCGAGAGTTGGGAGATCGCCCGGCAAGCGCTGGATGAAGGCTTCCATATCTCGTTTTCCGGCATCGTGACATTCAAGAACGCCGTGGAGCTGCAGGAAACCGCGCGCAAGATACCGCTGGAGCGCATGCTGATCGAGACCGATTCACCTTACCTGGCGCCCGTGCCTTACCGCGGCAAGACCAACCAGCCAGCCTGGGTGCGCCATGTGGGCGAATTCATCGCCAACCTGCGCGGCATTCCGGTCGAGGAGTTGGCGGAGCAGACTTCCGACAATTTCTTCCGTCTTTTCAAGCATATAGATAGGAATACTCATGTTTAACATGAAGATTGTACGGCGTCTCGCCGCTTTCGCGGCGCTGCTTTGCGGCACCGTTGCCTTGGCGACGCCCACGGACGATATGCGCAAGGCGGTGGAGTTCGACGATATCAACGCCGTCCAGAAGATGCTGGCGCGCGGCGTCGATCCCAACCTCGTCGATGCCAAGGGCAATCCCATGCTGGTGGTGGCATTGCGCGAGAAGTCGCTAAAGGTGGCGGGGGCACTGATCCGCGCCAAGAATATCGATTTCGACAAGACCAATGCGGCCGGCGAGACGCCGCTGATGATGGCCAGCCTGCAGAACGAACTCGATATGGTCAAGCTGATGGTCGACCAGATGGAGGTCGAGATCAACAAGACGGGCTGGACGCCGCTGCACTACGCAGCGACCAACGGCAACAACGAGATCGTCAAGTTCCTGGTTGATCACGCTGCCTATATCGACGCCGAAAGCCCCAACGGCACCACGCCGCTGATGATGGCGGCGCGCGGCGGCCATATCGAGACGGTCAAGCTGCTGCTGGACGAGGGCGCGGACATGCGGCTGAAGAACCAGCAGGGCATGACGGCAATCGATTTTGCCGAGCGCTACCACCAGAAGGAGATCGCGGACGGGCTGAAATCGCGCTGGCAGAAACTGTATCCGCAGACGCCGCTAAGCTCGCAGTCCCCGCAAAAGGGCTGGAACTGAATTTGCGGGAAGCGCGCCGGTCTTGCCCGGCGTGTTCCCGCCCCGGCTACGCGTCGTCCGCGAGGCGCACGCCGGTGAACTGCCAACGCTGGTGCGGATAGAAGAAGTTGCGGTAGCTGGCGCGGATATGCGATTCGGGCGTCACGCAGGAACCGCCGCGCAGCACCATCTGGCTGCACATGAACTTGCCGTTGTATTCCCCCACCGCGCCCGCGCCCGGCCGGAAGCCCGGGTAGGGCTGGAAGGGGCTGGCGGTCCATTCCCACACGTCGCCAAACATCTGCCGCAGCACGCCCGAGGTATTTTGCCGGTCGGGCAGCGGCCGCAGAATCCGTCCTTCGACAAAATTCCCCGTGGCTGGCAGGTTGCGCGCCGCATGCTCCCATTCCGCCTCGGTGGGCAGGCGGCGCTCGGCCCAGCGGGCGAAGGCATCGGCCTCATAGAAGCTGACATGGGTGACCGGGCTATCGGGATCGACCGGCTGCATCCCGCGCAAACTCATCTGCCACCAGGTGCCCTCGCGTTCCTCCCAGTACAGCGGCGCTTCGATGCCCTGTTCGCAGACCCAGCGCCATCCATCCGACAGCCAAAGGCCGGCGGTACGGTAGGCGCCGTCCTCGATGAATTCAAACCACTGGCGGTTGCTGATGGGGTGCGAGCAGAGCTGGTAGGGTTGCAGCAGCACATTGTGGCGCGGGCTTTCGCAATCAAAGGCAAAGCCGTCGCGGTCATGGCCGATGGCGACCACGCCGCCGGCAAAGGGGATCCATTCGGCGGCCGGGCGCGGGTCGGCGATGACGGGCGCCAGCAACTCCGGCGCGAAAGCCGGCTTCAGCGGGTTTTGCGCGAACAAGTGCAGGATGTCGGTCAGCAGCAATTCCTGGTGCTGCTGCTCGTGGTTCAGGCCAAGCTCGATCAGCGCTGCCTCGGCATCCGTCTGCGCGCTCGTGAGCAGACCGAGCATGGTTTCGTCGACCGCTTCGCGGTAAGCCAGGATCTCGTCCAGCGAGGGCCGCGAGAGCAGTCCCCGGCGCGGGCGCGGGTGGCGGGCCCCGACCGACTCGTAATAGGAGTTGAAGAGGTAGCGGTATTGCGGGTCGACTGGCTCGTAGTCCGGGATGCGGGCCGTCAGCACGAACTCCTCGAAGAACCAGGTGGTATGCGCCAGGTGCCATTTGGCCGGGCTTGCGTCGTCCATCGACTGCACCGTGGCGTCGGCGTCGGTCAGGTCGGCGACCATGGCCTCGGTGGCCGAGCGGATGTGGCGGTACCGGGCAAGCAGGGCCGGCTCGTGCGGAGGATGCACGGCGCTGGCAGGCAGCAGGGCAGAGGACATGCGGGCTCCCTTATCGAACTTTGCGGACTTGGCATCTGCCGCGGATGCCGCGCGAAGGGCGGCTGTCCGTGGCGTGTGGATTGCGGACAGGTTCCGATCCAGGCCCTCGCAACAAGGCCGCGCTGGCTTCCCCCTGGATGGACGTGCACCGAAACCGCTCGGGCGTTCCGAACAATCATAGACCCGATCATGCACGGGGCATAGCAGGCTCTTGCCTGCAAAACCGGGGGCAATGCATGCACCGGGCGGGCCGGCCAAAGAGGTGGGAAACGGCTTGCCGGAGCGCAAAACGCCCGCCGGCATGAATGCGGGCGGGCGTTTTGCCTGGCGGCACGGCGGCGTGCCGCCGCCTGGCGGTCAGGCGATCACGCGGCCAGGGCTGCCACGGCGCTGTTGGCGGAGGCCAGGCTGGCTTCGCGGGCTTCCGGGCCCATGGCGAGGCCATGCGCGCGCACGTACGTGATATCGGTGATGCCCAGGAAGCGGAACACCACGTCGACGGTCTGCTCGTGCAGGTCCAGGGCGTTGGCGTCCTGGCGCACGCCGCCGCGCGACGACACCACGATCACGCGCTTGCCGCCGGCCAGGCCAACCGGGCCGGTCTCGGTGTACTTGAAGGTGCGGCCGGCCTGGGCGATACGGTCGATCCAGGACTTGAGCTGGCTGGGGATGCTGAAGTTGTATTGCGGCACGCCCACTACCAGCACATCGGCTTCGAGGAATTCCTTCAGGAAGGCTTCGGTGCGTTGCAGCTCGCTTTCCTGCAGAGCGTTCAGGCCGTCCTTCGGGCCGCCCAGCACGGGCAGCAGTGCGTTCGACAGGTGTGCCGGGGCGTCCTGGTCGAGGTCGCGCACGGTCAGGGTGGCTTCCGGGTGCTTGGCGCGCAGGTCGGCCACGACCTTGGCGGTCAGGGTGCGGGAAGCGGAGTGGCCGCCAAGTACGCTCGAGTCGATTTGCAAGATCTTCATGTTCATCTCCACAGGGGTTCGGGTTGGATGAAGCAAAGATAGCGGTCTGCCATTGATGCCGGTAGTGGGGCAAAATAGAACTTATTGTTCCAGAGACAGAACGCCAGCCGGCTGCTACCCTGGCGCGCTCCCCCGCCGAGGAAGTCCGATGCAAGACCTGAACGATCTCTCGCTGTTTGCCCAGGTGGTCCAGCATGGCAGTTTTTCCGCCGCTAGCCGTGCCAGCGGCGTGCCAAAGTCCCGCCTGAGCCGGCGCATTGCGCAGCTGGAGCGCGACCTGGGCGTGCAATTGCTGCGCCGGACTACCCGGCAGGTACGCGTGACGCCGATTGGCGAGGCGTACTACGAGCGCTGCCGCGCCATGCTCGCGGAGGCGGAAGCGGCACGCGAGGTGATCGAGCAGGCACGCGACCAGCCGGGTGGCAATTTGCGGATCAGTTGTCCGGTAGCGATCGCCCAAAGCCTGCTGGCCCCGGCGATCGGGCATTTCATGCAAGCCAATCCCGGGATTCGGATCGAGGTGGAGGCCACCAACCGCCGTGTCGACGTCATCGCCGAAGGATTCGACCTGGCGCTGCGCGTGCGCGATGTGATGGACGATTCCTCGCTCGTGGTGCGCACTTACGGCGAAAGCCCGCTGATGCTGGTGGCCAGTCCGGCGCTGCTCGACAGTATCGGCCGCCCGCGTACGCCCGAGGCGCTGGACGGCATGCCCGGCGTCAACCAGAAGCCGCACGATGGCAAGCATGTCTGGACGCTGAGCTGCAATACCGGCCAGTCCATCCACATTGCCTACGAGCCCCGCCTGATCACCGACGAATTCGCCCTGCTGCGCGAGGCCGCCATCGCGGGCGTGGGCGTGGCGATGCTGCCGCGCATGTTCTGCCGCGACGCCATCGAAAACGGCGAACTGGAAGTGCTGCTGCCCCAGTGGATCATGCCGGTCGGTACCCTGCATGCGGTATTTCCCTCGCGCAAGGGGATGCCGCCGGCGCTGCGGCGCTTTCTCGATTTCCTTGCCGACATCCTGCCCGAGACGGCCTGCAAAGCCGGCATGCAGCCGCCGCGCCAGCCCGGCATGCACCGGCCGATTGGCCAGATATGAGGACGGGCATGCGGACAATGACGCGCCGGCGCAACTTGTGGCTTTACCTTCACGACGCGGCGCACTAAGGTACATGTGCGTGCGTCGCGTGGAGCTCAAGGCGCTTCGTCAGTGCTGCCCGGCTGGTCTTGCTTGCTTGCGGCGCTTTCGTTTTCGGACCGGAAAGGAGTGACAACCATGAGTGGTTCTCAGGCATCCCAGGACTTGGGCAAGGCGATACTGCGCATCGTGCTCGGCGTGCTGATCCTGTTGCATGGGATTTCCAAGCTCATCGAGGGGCCAGGATTCGTGACGCAGGTGGTGGCGCAGGCCGGTTTGCCTCCGGCCATTGCGTACCTTGTCTATATTGGCGAGATCGTGGCGCCCGTCCTGCTGATCCTGGGCCTCTGGGCCCGGCTCGGCGCACTGATCGTAGCCGGCAATATGCTGGTCGCGGTCGGCCTGGTGCACATGAAGCAGATCGGCACGCTGGCCAACACCGGCGGCTGGGCGCTGGAGTTGCAGGCCATGTTCCTGGCCGCGGCGCTTGCGGTTGCGCTGCTCGGCGCGGGGCGCCTGAGCGTGGGCGGCATCAGCGGCAAGTGGAACTAGCGTAGCCGCCCATGGCTTTCCGGTCCGCCCCCCGCCTGCGTCCTCAGGGCGTCCAGCGGCCCAGCGCCTCGGCCACGAACATATCGGGTGGCAGCGCGGGCGACCACAGGTAGCCCTGTCCAAGATCGCAGCCCAGGGCTTGCAGCGCATCGCGCTGCACGGGCGTTTCAATGCCCTCGGCCACGCACTCCAGCTTGAGGTCGCGCGCGAGGTTGATGACGTTGCGGCAGATCGCCGCGCGCTGGCTGTTGCCCGGCACGGCGACCACGAAGGAGCGGTCCAGCTTGATCTGGGTGAATGGCAGGTCAGCCAGGAGCTTGAGGGTCGCGATGCCGATCCCGAAATCGTCGATCGCTACGCCGTAGCCCAGCAGGCGCAAGCGGTTCAGTGCGATCGACAGGGCACGGGTGTCATGCACCGGATAGCCTTCGGTCAGTTCGATGATCAACAGCTGGCGTGGCATGCCGCTGGCTTCCACCATGGCATCGAAGGCGTCCAGTACGCCGGGCCGGCACAGTGTCTGGGCGGATGCGTTGATGCTGAGCGGGATGCGCACGCCGCGCGCCAGCAATTGCCGCTGCACCGCCAGGCATTGCTGGCCCGCCAGCTGGAAGATCGCATCGGCCTCGCCCAGCGCCTCCAGCCTGGGAATGAACAGATCGGGCCGGATCAGGCCCAGTGCCGGATGGCGCCAGCGGCAGAGCGCCTCGGCGCCCGCCAGCGCGCCGCTGCCGATCCGGAACTGGGGTTGCAGCATGATGAAGATGGCGCCGGGCGTTTGCATCGCGGCCAGCAAATCGCGGTCGTCAGGCTGGCTCGGCGCCGCCGCGGGTACTTCGGCGGTGAGGTTGCGCTCCAGCACATCCTGCAGGATTTCCTCCAGCACTACTGCCGAGAGCGGCTTGCGAACCGCCCGCGCATCGGACAGGCCGACCGAATCGGCCAGGCTCACATGGGACTCGATGATGTCGTCCTGCAGCGCCGACACCCAGACCCACAGCGGCTGGGCGCCCGCGAAGGCGTTCTTGCGCCGGGTCAGTTCGTCCATCATGCCCGGCCCGTTGAGCCCCGGCATCTCGATATCGCAGAGCACGAGGTCGAACTTGCGCGTCGCCAGCAGGTCCAGCGCAACGCGGCCGTCGGCGGCGCAATGCACCTCGCTGACGCCGAGCTGGGTCAGCAACTGCTCTGCCGCCAGCAACTGGAAAGGGTGGTCATCGACCACCAGGGCGGACAGTCCGGCGTAGCGTGTCTGCATGGTTGGCTGGGGAATGGATCGGCGGAACGGTCGATGAAGTGAGAGGGGCGTCGCGCCATAGTAGCGCACATGATGCGCGCCGCGCGTGTCCTGGCAAGGACGGCCGCGCGCTTTGGCGATGGCGGTCCGCATGGCGGGGGAGGGCGCTTCTTCACAGAAATCGCGCGATATTCCGTCCTCGCAGCTATCTTGCGCGGAAACGCCGCGCCCAGACCCGCTACAATCGCTGCCCGAGGTATTAGATGATGGCGTTTCGATAATGGGTTTTGGCTGGTTCGGATTTTCGACCTTGTGGCTTGTGCCACTGGTGTGGCGACAGGTGGCGCGCCGGCTTGCCGGTGAGCGCCGTTTCTTTAGCGGACGCGGCACGCTGCGGGTCTGGCTCGGCACGCTGATCGTGCTGTGCGCGAGCGCTTCGCTCGAAGCGCTGACGGGGGCCGCTGGCGAGGCCGGCATGGCGGGCAGCACGTCCGGCGGCAGCGCCGGCCGTGCGCTGGGCAGCCTGGTTTCCGGCATGTTCGGCTGGAGCGCAAGCCTGCTGCTGATGCTGGGCGTGCTGGCCCTGGCCGCGCCGATGGTGTTCGGGGAAACCTGGCGCAGCCTGTTCCTGCGCAAGCCCGTCGTGGCGGAGCCGGAAGAGGCGGATCCCGCGCCTTTGCGTACACCCGCCCGTACCGCGCGCGAGCCGGACAACTGGGAGACCACGCACCTGGGCGCGATGCACGCAGCGGCGCCGGGCATGGCCGACCATGTACCGCGCCACAAGGGCATTGAAGCTGTTTCGGCGCGGCGCCAGCCCGTCTGGCAGCCGCCGGCGCGCACCCGTAATTCGCCGCCGCAGCCAGGCGAGATCTGGCTGCAGCAAGCCGGGCCGCCGGGAGCCGTCAAGCCGGAAGCGCCCGCGCCGGTGTCCACGCCCGCCGTGGCCAGGCCTTCCCCCGCCAGGACCGCGCCGGCGCGGGCAGCCACCCAGCCCCAGGCTGCCGCACGGACGGCGTCCGCGGCTGCCGCAGCCAGCGCGGCGGCGGCTGTGGCCGCGCAGGCCCGCGCCACAACCAGCCCAGCCGCGGCGACGCCTGCGCGCGCGACCGTGGTCAGCAGCCCCTTCCGCCAGCCGCAGACGGGCTCGCGTTCGACGATTACGACGCTGCCCGAAGCCAACGCGCGACCCGTCCAGCCCGTTGCCGCAAAGACCGTGACGACCGCTGCCGTGGCACCGCCGCCCGCGGACGCCCAGGCGCGGCCAGCGCACGCGCCGGCCGCGCAGCCCGAGTCGGCGGGCACGCTGGATACCGGCGTGCTGGAAACCGGGGAAGCCATCGCAGTACTCGCCGAGGAGCCGCAGACGGTAGCCGTGCTGACCCCCGAGGACGTCGCCTTGCCGGTCTCCAGACTTGCCGCCACCGTGCCCGGCGAGACACCCGAGCCCGCCAAGTTGCTTGCGAACGCCGCCAGGCAAGGCGATGCGCCATCCGTGACGCTGGACGAGATCCGCCTGGAAGCCGAGGCGCTGATGGCGGAGCTGAAAGCACTGGCTGGTGTCCGTCGGCCAGCGTTGGCTGCCGTGCCGGCGCCGCAGGAGGCTGTGGCCGATGCGCAGGCAGCATCCGCGCCATTGCCGGATGCTGCCATCGATGCCCCCGCCGAGGCCGCAATCGGTGCGGTGAGCAATCCGGTGGCCACCGAAGCGGCCTTGGCCGCTGCCGAGGTACCGTCCAACGGGCTGTATGAAGCCCCCGTCGGGATCGTCAGCGAGCCGGTTGCCGGGGATGCCGGACATGCGGTCGCTGTTGCTGAAATGGATTCCCGGGCCGCAGCCGCGGTCCCGCCCGTAGCCGGGCCCGTAGCTGAAGGCCAGGCGGAAGTGGCTGTCGAAGCGGAGCCGCGAACCGACGCAGTAGTCGCAGTCCAGCCCGAAGCCAAGGTGGAAGTTGCGGTCGAAACCGAGCCGCAAACCGATGCCGCAGCCGAGGTCGCAGTCCAGCCTGAAGCCGGAGTCGAGCCTGTAGCCGAAGCTCAGGCAGAAGTTGCGCTCGAAGCCGAGCCGCAAACCGATGCCGCAGCCGTGGTCGCAGTCCAGCCTGAAGGGGGAGCCGAGCCTGTAGCCGAAGCTCAGGCAGAAGTTGCGCTCGAAGCCGAGCCGCGAACCGATGCCGCAGCCGTGGTCGCAGTCCAGCCTGAAGCCGGAGCCGAGCCCGTAGCCGAAGGTCAGGCAGAAGTTGCGGTCGAAGCCGAGCCGCAAACCGATGCCGCAGCCGCGGTCGAAATCCAGCCTGAAGCCGGAGCCGAGCCTGTAGCCGAAGCTCAGGCAGAAGCGGCTGTCGAAACCGAGCCGCAAACCGATGCTGCAGCCGTGGTCGCAGTCCAGCCTGAAGCCGGAGCCGAGTCTGTGACTGAAGCCCTGGCCGAGATCCAGGCCGAAGCCGATGCCCCACTGGAAGAGATCGCCGATAGCGTTCTCGATGCCAACCTGCTGATCGAGCCCCGCGGCGAGGACAATGTCCCTGCTCCGGCGGCGGACGGTGCCACCGCCTCGGAGCCACCGCTAATGCCGGAAGTGGCGCCCGCCACGCCAGCGCCCAAGCCGCGTATCGTGCTGCAGGCCGTGGTCGGTAAAGTCGTGGCGCTTGAGCCCGTGCAGGGCACAGCGGCGGCGGCTCCCGTGGCAACGGCAATGCCGGCGTCGCTGGCCATCGCCGTCACGCCGGCGCCCGCGCGCATCTCGGACTACCGCCTGCCGGACCTCGCCCTGCTGGAAAGCGCCACGGCCGATGTCGAGCAGGTTACCGAGGAACGCCTGCAGGAAACCGGCAATCTGATCGCGCAGCGTCTGGCGGAGTTCAAGGTGCCGGTCTCGGTAGTAGGCGCATCGGCCGGTCCGGTCATCACGCGCTTCGAGGTGGATCCCGCCATGGGCGTGCGCGGCGCGCAGGTGGTGGGGCTGATGAAGGACCTGGCGCGCGCGCTGGGCGTGACCTCGATCCGCGTGGTGGAAACCATCCCCGGCAAGACCTGCATGGGGCTGGAGCTGCCCAACGCGCGGCGGCAGATGATCCGCCTGTCGGAGATCGTGGCCGCGTCATCCTTCCTCGGACACAACTCGAACCTGGTGCTGGCGATGGGGAAGGATATCACCGGCAACCCGGTGGTGACCGATCTCGCGCGCGCGCCGCACTTGCTGGTGGCTGGCACCACCGGCTCGGGCAAGTCCGTGGCGGTCAATGCCATGATCCTGTCCCTGCTGTACAAGGCCACGCCGGACGATGTGCGGCTGATCATGATCGACCCCAAGATGCTGGAACTGTCGGTCTACGAGGGCATTCCCCACCTGCTCGCGCCGGTGGTGACCGATATGAAGCAGGCCGCGCATGCGCTCAACTGGTGCGTGGGCGAAATGGAGAAGCGCTATCGCCTGATGTCGGCGCTGGGCGTGCGCAACCTGGCCGGCTTCAACCAGAAGATCCGTGCCGCCGAGGCCGTGGGCGAGCACGTGTCCAATCCGTTCTCGCTGATGCCCGACGCGCCCGAGCCCCTGCGCACGCTGCCGCTGATCGTGGTGGTGATCGACGAGCTGGCCGACCTGATGATGGTGGCCGGCAAGAAGATCGAAGAGCTGATCGCGCGGCTGGCGCAGAAAGCGCGCGCGGCCGGCATCCACCTGATCCTGGCCACGCAACGGCCGTCGGTGGACGTGATCACCGGCCTGATCAAGGCCAATATCCCGACCCGGGTGGCCTTCCAGGTCTCGTCCAAGATCGACTCGCGCACCATTCTCGACCAGATGGGCGCAGAAAGCCTGCTGGGGCAGGGCGACATGCTGTTCCTGCCGCCGGGTACCGGCTATCCGCAGCGAGTGCACGGCGCCTTTGTGGCCGACGACGAAGTGCACCGCGTGGTGGAGCACTGGAAGCAGTTCGGCGAGCCCGACTACGATGAAGCCATCCTGGCGGGCGACCCCGGCGAGGCCGCCGCCGCGGATCTGTTCGGCGAAGGCGGCGGCGACGTGGAAGCGGACCCGTTGTACGACGAAGCCGCCTCCTTCGTGCTCACCAGCCGCCGGGCCTCGATTTCGGCCGTGCAGCGCCAGTTGCGCATCGGCTATAACCGTGCTGCCCGGCTGATCGAGCAGATGGAAGTGGCCGGGCTGGTCTCGCCGATGGGCCGCAACGGCGCGCGCGATGTGCTCGCGCCGGGCTCGGGCGATTGAAGGCACGCACCACGCAACGTGCAACGTGCAAGGGGAGACAGCGATGGATTCCACGACCAGCCCGCCGCCTGTGCCGCAGTGCAACCTGCTGGCGCAGGTGCCGGTCGACCGCGCGGCCGAGCGCTTCGATGCCTTGCTGGAACGGCCCGGCCTCAAGATCGAACGGATCGTCTCGAACGGCCAGGCCAGCCCGCCGGATTTCTGGTACGACAGCGCGCAGGATGAATGGGTGTTGCTGTTGAGCGGCAGCGCGGGGCTGCATATCGAGGGCGAAGCCGCGGCGCGCGCGCTTGCGCCCGGCGACTGGCTGCATCTGCCGGCGCATTGCCGGCATCGGGTGGCGTGGACCGATGCGGATCAGCCCACGGTCTGGCTCGCGGTGCATTGCGAGCCGGCGGCGCAAGGCTGAAATGCCGGGCGCTTCGTCAAATGGAGCGCTGGCCTCATCGCCGCCCAGCCATCCTGGCCCGCCGCCGGCCTGAAACGCGGACTCAGCCGCCCTCAACCGGGAACACCGGCTCGCCCAGATTCAGCATCAACCGGTTTGCCCACGCAAAAATCGCGATCGAGTGAATCAGGTCCAGGATCTCCGCATCGCTCACCCCCACCTCGCGCAACGCGCGCAGGCTATCGGCACTGACCGCGTCCGGCCGCTCGGTCAGCTCGATGGAAAACTGCGAAATTGCCCGTTCGCGCGCGGTGGTGCCCGCCGAATGCGGGTCTTCGAAGACCTGCCTGATGACGTCGTTACGCTTGGCCAGCTGCTCGAAACGCTGCGCGTGCACCGACGCGCAGTACACGCAGCCATTCACCCGCGAAACCACCGTGCTGGCCAGTTCCCGCTCGGCGCGCGCCATGCCTCCCGGCGCATACATGATGGCGTTGAAGGCGGTGGAACGCTGGCGCAGGATCTCGGGCTGGTGCACCAGGAACAGGTAGTAGTCCGAAACCTTGGCCTTGGGATGGCTTTCCTCCAGCACCGCGACCTGCCCGGGCGTGGCCTGGTCCACCTGGACCACATCCAGCCAGGCCTTCCAGTCGAGCACTTCGTTGGTGAAGCCCTGGATCTTGATCGGTGCGCTCATGCTGCGGCCTCCTCGGATTGCAGTGTCTTCAGTGCCTTCAGGCCGGCCACCAGGCGCACCTGGTAGGAGAGGAATGCGATCAGCTGCGCAAGGGTCACTACGTCGGGCGTGGCCAGGCCAGCGGCGGGCAGCGTCTTGAGGGCAGCTTCGTCGCCGGCCACGGGGTTTTCGATCAGCGTGCGGGTAAAGGCGAGCATGGCGCGCAGGCGCGGATCGGCCAGCGACGCGGGATCGCCTTGCCCGGCGATCGCGACCAGCGCGGCATCGGCGCCGGCCTCGCCGAGCCGTTCGCGATAATGCGCGGCCAGCTCCGGCGCCGGCGTCAGGCGCGCGGCGTACAGCGCCACTAGCAGGCGCTCGGTAAGCGCCAGGCCGGGCAGGGCGGGATCGAACAGGGCGTCGTAGCTGCCCTGCGTGGAGACGGTGACCTTGTCGCGCTGGTGGCGCAGCGCGTGGGTGGCGGAGCCGGCGGCAAGGCCGGCCACGCGGTCCACCAGGTCGGCGGTGGCTGTGTTGGTTTGGGTCATGATGGGCTCTCTGTCTTGACTCAGGGGTTTAGTCGTTCGGTGACGCTGGCACGGCCGGCGTGGCTGGCGACCGCGCGGGCCAGGAATTCGCGCACGCCGGTCCAGGACGCCTCATCCGCTATCGCGTTGGCCGCCGGCGTGCCGCCGGTGGTGCTGATCCGCCTGGAAACAGGATGGGCATAGACCATCTGCGTAGTCGGCACATAGGGGAACAGGATGGCATGGCCGGCTTCTTCGAAATCCAGATGCTCGACGTTATGCGGATGCCCGGCCTCGGCCAGCTTGTCCGCCACCATGCGCGAATACAGGCTGGAGGGCCAGGAGCCATCGTCGGTGCCGGACAGCAGCATCACCGGTCCGCGGATGTCTTCCACGCGGATGCGGGCGCGCGCCACCGCGTCGGGATCCTGCAGCGCGGTCAGGATGGCGCGTTCGTGCCGGTGCGGCGCGGGGCCTTCGTCGAAGGGCGCCCAGCTCGCGGTGCGGTTGTTCTCCCACACATGCGGCAGCGGCTTGCCGTGGTGCAGCCAGGCCGGGCCTTCGCGGCCGATGGCGGGGTCGGCGGCATTTTGCGCGCTGTGCACCACGGCGCCGGGCACATAGCCGATCACCGCGCAGACCAGCTCGGGGAAGGTCGCGCCCAGCAGCAGCACCAGTTCGCCGCCGCGGGACTGGCCTGACAGCGCGATGAAATCGCGCGCCGGCCGGACCCGCGCGCGAATCCAGCGCAGGCCGCGCTCGAAGTATTCCAGCGGCGTGCCGGAGATATAGTCGGACAGCCCGGGCGCCTTGAAGTACGCCAGCGCCAGCGCCGCGTAACCACGCGAGGCGTAGAGCGCGGCGCGCGGTTCGTTGATGCCGCCGCCCGACCCGTTGAGCACCATCACCGCCGGATGCGGGCCCGGACCGGGCGGCAGGTAGAGCGTGCCGACCAGGCCGTTCTCGCGCACATCCGTGCGGGTCACGCCCGCGGCCGCCAGGCGCTGCACCAGCTCGCCGCGCGTCTCGCCGCCGCCGGTACGCACCGTGATATCGGTGACGAGCGGGCGGGTGGCATCCGCATGGAATGACTCCCGGCTGTCGCTGTCGACCGGGCGCTGCGACCAAAGCAGGCCCATCGGGCTGACGCCCGCGTAGCTGCCGGACGATGGCGCGTCGCGTTCCAGGTCGACCGTGCCGGCGGCGTCCGCCACGAACACCGCCTCGCTCGCCCAGGGAACCTCGCGGCCGCGCAGCGTGCGTGTGGAGATGGCGGCGATTTCGCCGGGGCACAGGCCCGACACGGCGATCCGGCGGGGAACGTCGATCAGGCCGTCGGCCGGCGTGATGGTAAGCAATGCCATATCCGCTCCGCCTTACTTGCCGTCGCGCGTGACCATCATCGCCGCGGTGCGGTCGCTGGTCATCGGCGCCACCTTCAGGCCCTTTCTGGCGGCCCAGATATTCTGGTAGTGGAAGAGCGGCAGCACACCCACGTCGTCCGACACCAGCTTGACGGAGCGGCGCAGGATGGCCTCTCGCTTGGGCGCGTCGAATTCCGCGGTCGATTCGTCCAGTGCCTTGTCCACCGCCGGATTGCTGTAATGGCCCCAGTTGGAGGCTCCCAGGCCCTTTTTGGCATCCACGGTGGCCAGGACGTTGACCAGCGCATAGCTGGCCTCGCCGGTGCCGTTGCCCCAGGCCAGCATGCTGACCGCGTACTCGTTCTTGTTGGCGCGGCCTGCGTAGACCGACCAGGGCACGACCTCCACCTGGGTCTTGACGCCGATGCGGGTCCAGAACTGCGCCACGGCCTGCGCGGTCTCGGGGCCTTGCGGATAGCGGTCGTTAGGCGCGTGGATGGTCAGCTTGAAGCCGTCCTTGAAGCCCGCCTCGGCCAGCAGCTTTTTGGCTTGCTCGGGATCGTAGGCGATGTCCTTGACTTCCGGGTTGTAGCCGAAGGTGTTCCTGGGCATCCACTGGCTGGCCACGCTGGCGGTGTTTTGCAGGATGCGGCCTACCACGGCCTGGCGGTTGATCGCCAGCGACAGCGCACGGCGCACGCGCACGTCCAGCAGCGGGTTCTTGTCCAGCGGCTTGCCCGCGTTGTCCGTGATGTACGGGTTGGGGCCGGGCTTGAAGCTCGGCTGCAGCAGCATGACACGCAGGCCTGCATAGGGAAAGACGCTGACGTTGGGCGACTGCTTGAGCTTGGCCAGGTCGGACACCGAGACCTTGTCGATGACATCGACGTCGCCGGACAGCAGCGCGGCGGTGCGGGCCGGGCCGTTATTGATATAGCGGTAGCTGACCTGCTGCCAGCCCGGCTTGCCGTCCCAGTAGCCGTCGTTGCGCGCCATCATCACGCGGTCGCCCGGCGTGTAGGAGATGAACTTGTACGGGCCGGTGCCGACCACGGCGCGGCCGCTGTTGTAATCCTCGGTGCTGGCCTTTTCGCCCACATGCTTGCTGACGATATGGATCGAGGCCAGGTTCAGCGGCAGGTCCGGGTTCGGGATATTGGTCTTGATGAGGAGCGTGTACGGGTCCTTGGCGGTCACCGATTCCACGGTGCGCAGATACCCCGAGAACGAAGCCACGCTGCCCGGCACATTGCGCGCGCGCTGGTAGGAGAAGATCACGTCCTCCGCGCCGAATGGCTTGCCGTCCTGCCACTTCACGTCGCGGCGCAGCCTGAATTCCCAGGTCTTGTCGTCCAGCGGCTTCCAGGATTGCGCCAGCCCGGGCTGCAGCTTGTTGTCCTTGTTCTCGATCAGCAGGTCCCAGAAGTGCAGGTCCACGGAGCGGTCGCCGGCGTGGTTGTTGAGCTGCGGGTCCAGCGAGGACAGCGGATCGGCGAAGCCGATCGACAGCGACTGGGCGGAAGCGGCACCGGCGCACAGCATGGCCGCGACGGTGGCGCTGATCGAGAGGGACAGCAGGCGTTTCATAAGCGGATTTCCTCGGGGCGATGGGAATGGAAATGCGTTGGCAGCAAGGCTGGCGTTAGCCGCCGTCGTTCAGGTGGCAGGCGCTGAAATGGTTCACGGCGATACCGCGCAAGCGTGGCACCTCGGTCCGGCAGCGCGCCATGGCATGCGGGCAGCGCGGATGGAAATGGCAGCCCGGCGGCGGCGCCAGCGGGCTGGGAATCTCGCCCTTGATGGCGGTGAAGGTTTTGTGGCGCGAGTCCAGCCGGGGGATTTCGGCCAGCAGCGCCTGCGTGTAGGGGTGACCGGCCTGGCGGAAGATCTCTTCCGTGGGTGCGCTCTCGACGACTCGGCCCAGATACATGATGACCACGCGGTCCGACACATGCTCCACCACGCCAAGGTCGTGGCTGATAAACAGGTAGGTCAGGCCGAGTTGCTCGCGCAGGTCCATGAACAGGTTGAGCACCTGCGCCTGGATAGAGACGTCCAGCGCGGCCACGGCCTCGTCGCATATCAGCAGCTCCGGCTGCACGGCCAGCGCGCGGGCAATGCCGATGCGCTGGCGCTGGCCGCCGCTGAACTGGTGCGGGTAGCGCTGGCGCAGGGCCGGGTCCAGCCCCGCGCGTTCAAGCTGCGCGCTGACATAGTCGTCGAAGCCGGCCGCGTCCACCAGGCCGTGCAGGCGCGCGCCCTCGCCGACGATGCGGTCCACGCGCAAGCGCGGGTTCAGGCTGGCGTAGGGATCCTGGAACACCATCTGGATCTTGAGCCGCAATGCACGGCGGGCGCTGGCATCAAGGCCTTCGACCGCTTGTCCGTCCACGCGGATCTCGCCTGCCGACGGCTGCAGCAGGCCGGCCACCATGCGGCCGAGCGTGGACTTGCCGCAGCCGGATTCGCCGACCAGTCCCACCACCTCGCCACGGCGGATCTGCAGGTCGACGCCATCCACGGCGTGCGTGACCGGTGCCGGTTCCGACCAGCCCAGCCGCCGCAGCGCGCGGCCGAGATAGTCGAAACGGCCGGATTCCTGCTCGCCAAAGCGCTTGGCGAGGTTGCGGGCTTCGATCAGGGCGGGCAATTGCGGCCGCTCGCCGGCAGCGTGTTCGGTCGGCTTCATGCGAACTCCGCGGTGACGGCCGGCTGGCCCGGATGGAAGCAGCGCACCTGGCGCAATGCCTCCGGCGAAGTGATTGCCGGCGCCTGCCGGCAGGACTCGGAGACACGCTGGCAGCGCGCCGCGAATGCGCAGCCGGGCGGCATCGTCAGCAGGTTGGGCGTCATGCCGGGGATCTGGCGCAGCCGCTGGCCGCGCTTGTTCAGGCTCGGCAGGCTGCCGATCAGGCCGGCGGTGTAGGGGTGCAGCGGATGGTCCAGCACCGCATCGACCGGCCCTTGCTCGACGATGCGGCCGGCGTACATCACCGCCACCTCGTCGGCCAGGCCAGCCACGACGGACAGGTCGTGCGTGATCCAGATCAGCGCGGTACCGTGCTGGCGTGCCAGCTTCTGCACTTCGGACAGGATCTGCGCCTGGATGGTGACATCCAGCGCGGTGGTGGGCTCGTCGGCAATGATCAGGTCGGGCCGGTGGAGCATGGCGATGGCGATCGCCACGCGCTGGCGCATGCCGCCGGAAAGCTGGTGCGGGTAGGCGCGCAGGCGTTCCTCCGGGCTGGGGATGCCCATCATCCCCAGCGTGTCGCGCGCCAGTTCGCGCGCCTGCTTGTGGCTCGCGGGGCTATGGGCACGTACCGCCTCGATCATCTGCGCGTCCACCCGCATCACCGGGTTGAGCGTCATCATTGGGTCCTGGAAGATCATGGCGATGCGGTTGCCCTGCAGCTGGCGCAGTTCGGCGGGCCGCATGCCGGTCAGCTCACGGCCCTGGAACCGGATCTCGCCGCCGACAATGCGCCCCGGCGCGTCCACCAGGCCCATGATGGAAAAGCCCGTCACGGACTTGCCGGAGCCGGACTCCCCCACCAGCCCGAGGATGCGGCCGCGCGGCACGGTGAAGGAGACGTCGTCCACCGCCGGCAGCACGCCGGCGCGGGTTTCGAAGTGCGTGCGCAGATGGCGGACTTCCAGCGTCGGCACGGTGTTGTCGCGGCTTGCCACCGTCATTTCTGCAATCTCGGGTTGAGCACGTCGCGCAGGCGGTCGCCCACCAGGTTGATGGCCACCACCGTGACCAGCAGCGCGATGCCGGGGAAGAAGCTGATCCAGTATTCGTCGGACAGCATGAACTGGTAGCCGTTGGCGATCAGCAGGCCTAGCGAGGGCTCCGTTACCGGCACGCCCAGGCCCAGGAAGGACAGCGTGGCCTCCAGCGTGATGGCGCGGGCCACCTGCAGCGAGCCGATCACGATCAGCGGCGGCAGGCAGTTCGGCAGGATATGGCCGACCACGATGAGCCAGTTGGAGATGCCCTGGCCGCGCGCCGCTTCCACGTATTCGCGCCGGCTCTCCACCAGCGCCTGGCCGCGCGCGGCGCGCGCATAGTAGGCCCACTCCTGGATCACCAGGGTCAGCACCACATTGAGCACGCCCTTGCCCAGGAAGGCCAGGATCATCATTGCCACCAGGATCGACGGGAAGGACAGCAGCAGGTCCACCGTTCGCATGATCACGCTGTCGACGCGGCCGCCGGCATAGGCGGCCAGCAAGCCGAGCAGGGTGCCGGCGATCCCGGCGATGAGCGCCGAACCCACCCCCACTGTCAGGCTGATGCGCAGGCCGTAGAGGATGCCGGAGAAGATATCGCGCCCCTGGCCGTCGGTGCCGAGCCAGTAGCTATAGGTGCCGGCGCCGCTCGCGGCGCCGGGCGCGAGGCGTGCGTCCATGACGTCGAGCTGCATCAGATCGTAGGGATTCTGCGGCGTCACCAGCGGCGCAAAGATCGCCGCCAGCACCAGGATCGCCAGCAGCACCAGGCCGAATACGGCGGTACGCGAGGAAAAGAAGTCCGCCGCCACCCGGCGCCAGGGCGATTCGCGGCGCAGCGCCCGCGGATCGGCTTGCGCCGTGGAGGCGGCGTTGTCGATGGCGCTCATGCGGCGGCCTCCAGCCGCACGCGCGGGTCGAGCAGCTTGTACAGGACATCCACGATCAGGTTCAGCGTGACGAACAGGCACACCACCACGATCAGGTAGGAAACGATCACCGGCCGGTCCAGCGCGTTGATGCTGTCCAGGATCAGCTTGCCGGCGCCGGGCCAGGCGAAGATGTTCTCGGTCACCACCGCAAAGGCGATGGTCGAGCCGAATTCCAGCCCCAGCACCGTCACCAGCGGAATCATCGTATTGCGCAGCACATGGCCGAGGACCACGCGCTGCGGCGACAGGCCCTTGGCGCGGGCGAACCTGACCCAGTCCTGCGGCAGCACCTCGCGCACGCCGGCGCGCGTGAGCCGCAGCACCAGCGAGACCTTGAACAGCGACAGGTTGATGGCCGGCAGGATCAGGTGGCGCAGGCCGTCGGCGGTGAGCCACGACCACGGCACGCCCAGCCATTCGGCCGTGGCGCCGCGTCCGCCCGAGGGCAGCCAGCCAAGCCGCACGCTGAAGGCCATGATCAGCATCAGTCCCACCCAGAACGTGGGCAGCGAGAAGCCGACGATGCTGCCGGTCATCAGCACGCGCGACAGCGGATGCTCCGGGTACAGGCCCGCAAACAGCCCGAGCGGCACGCCCACCAGCACGGCCAGCAGCAGCGCCGCCACCGCCAGCTCCAGCGTGGCCGGCAGCCGCTGCAGGATGAGCTGGATGGCCGGTACGTTATAGACCAGGCTGTTGCCCAGGTCGCCGCGCAGGGCGCCGTGCAGGAAGGCCAGGTACTGGCGCCAGAGCGGCTGGTCCAGCCCCAGCCGCGCAATGATGCGCGCGCGCTCGACCTGGTCCACGTCCTGCCCGATCAGGATGTCGACGGGGTTGCCGATCGCGTGCAGCCCGGCGAACACGATCACCGTCATCGCCAGCACGACCAGCAGCGACTGCGCCAGCCGGCGTGCCAGCCATCGGAGCGGCCAGCGGCTCATGATGCGTTCGCCGCGTCGGAAGGAATCGCCGGCGGCGGTCCGGCCGGCACCCACTCGTCCCCGAAGACCTCAGGTTCGGCGAAGGCTTCCATATTGGCGTAGTGCAACGCTACGTCCTCCTGGTAGAGCAGGGCTGCGATGCCCTGGCCCAGGCGCCTGGCGCCGTCGCTGATGGCGGGAATATCGCCCGAGACCGTGCCGTGCGACAACGCTGCCGGGTAGCAGAAGCAGTGGATGCGCGACAGGCCGGGGCACGCGCCCGGCGTTTTCTCGAGGAATTCGAAGGCCGGGCCAAGATCCGGCGAATCCGACAGCTCCTGGTCTGCCTGTCCCTCCCGCGGCGCGTAGCGGTCGCGCCAGTAGCGGATCTGGCCGGCAAACGTGGCGAATTCCTCGCGCGTTTCCAGCGCGATGCGGAAACCGGTCGAGACAATCAGGAAATCCAGCTCGAAGGCGCCCTTTGGCGTATGCGCCAGCAGCGCGTCGCCCGATTGCTCGATGCGCTCGATCGGGCAGCCCAGGTTGAAGCGCGCGTTCTCATGCCGCGACACCCGCAGCGTGCTGCCGCGCGGCGGCGGCACCTGCTGCTCGTTGATGTAATGGCGGATGCGCCATTTCCAGTCGTCCGGCAGGCCGGGGTGGCCGTGCGTGAGGCCGGGGTTGCCCGCGCCCTTGCCCTTGTTGATGCGCGGGATATCGGCGCGGCGGATCAGCAGGTCGACGCTGGCGGCGCCCGCTTCCAGCGCGGTAGCGGCGCTGTCCATGGCGGAGGCGCCGGCGCCGACCACGCCCACGCGCTTGCCGCGCAGGGTGCCGTAGTCGAACACATCGCTCGAATGCACCCAACGCTCGCGCGGCAAGGTTTGGACAAAGGGCGGCACATGCGCGCCGCCCAGGCCATCGCGGCCGGTGGCCAGCACCACGCGGCGCGCCAGCACGGTCCGCGCGCCCGCGGGCACGCAGATCTCCAGCGCCACCAGGCCATCGGGGCGCGGCAGCACCCGCTCGACCACGTGTTCGTTGCGCACGTCCAGTTCCAGCACCTGGCGATACCAGTGCAGGTAATCCATCCACTGCAGGCGCGGGATCTTGTCCAGGGCCTCCCAGGCGGCGGTACCGAACTGGGCCTCGAACCAGGCGCGGAAGGTCAGGGCGGGCAGGCCCAGCGCCGGGCCGGTCAGTTGCTTCGGCGAGCGCAGCGTCTCCATGCGCGCCGTGGTGGCCCAGGGACCCTCGAAGCCGGCCGGGGAACGGTCGAAAATCCTTGCGTTGATGCCCAGGTGCTTGAGCGTAGCCGCTGCCGCCATGCCGGCCATGCCCCCGCCGATCACCGCAACATCCAGCACCGGCTCGCTATCGTGCGCGCGCGCCACGGTCCAGTTCCTGGCGGGCAGTTCCAGCCAGGACAGGTCCTGGCGCAAGCGCGCCTCCAGCGCGGCGAGACCTTCTGCGGTGGCGGATATGGCCGGGATGGCTTCGGCAGGCAAGTTCATAGGTCGATGTGTTCGGTGTCGTGGGAGGCGCCGTTGGCGGCTTCGGTGGCCGCGGCGTCGCCATAAAGCGCTTGCAGCAGCGCGCCGTGCTGTTCCGGGCCGCGCTGGGTGAAATCGGGCAGCAACTGGCGTGCCGCGGTGGCCAGCGCGTCGATCAGCGCCAGCACGGCCGCGCTGGCGGGCCTGGTCTGGGGGGTGATCACGCCAAAGTAAAAAGGAATATCGGCATCGATCGGGCGCACCACGATATCCGCCAGCGGCACGCCGCGCGCTGTCACCGGCTCCAGCACGGCGATCCCCAGTCCGGCACGCACCGCGGTGAGCGCATTGAGCGAGGAATTGGTGTCGATCAGCGCGGCCGGTTCCACCCCGGCACGGGCAAACGCTTCGTCCAGGCGGCGGCGCAGCCGGTAAGGGTTCTGCATGGTGACGATGCGCCGCCCGCTGCAGGCCGAGAGCGGGATGGCGGCCAGCGCCGCCAGCGGATCGTCGGCGCGTACCGCGGCCACGCAGGCAGCCTGCCCGATCCAGTGCACGGTGACGCCGCGATGCTCCAGGGGCAGGCTGGTCAGGCCGATCTCGGCCGCGCCGGTCAGCACCGAGTGCACGACTTTTTCGGGGGAGGCGCTGTTGATATGGATGTGGCTGGCGGTGCCGGTGCCCGCGGTGGCATGGTCCGGCTGGTTGCCAGCCAGTGCCAGGGGCAACAGGCCCGCCGCCAGGGCCGGCGTGGCGGCGATCTGCAGCGAGCGGTTTTCCTCGCGGGCGATTTCAGCGGCACGGGCCCGGATCTGCTGCAAGCCAACCAGCGCGTGCTCCACCTCCTCGTACAACAGGAAGCCCCGCTCGGTGGGGCTGACGCGCGGCCCGCTGCGGGCGAACAGCGCAAAGCCGATCTCGCTCTCCAGTTCCTGGATCAGGCGTGTGATCGCCGGCTGGGAACGGCCCAGCAAGCGCCCCGCAGCGGTGACGCTGCCGCTGGTCATGACTGCCGCGAAGGCTTCCAGTTGCCGGATTTCCATGGGGGCGAGATGTCGTCGATGCTATGTATGTGTTTTCTGGATTCTCGCCCCGCCAGCATTCGGATTGCAAATACTATTTTCATATGTGCTCATGCGGTTGCTTTGAAGCGGAATTCACGCGGTTTCACCAGCACGAGTCCTTCAGGCAGTTGTAGTTCTAAACTGCGCCGTGCCAGGCACGTATGATGGGAACCATGTCAGCACGGGAGGCCACGGGGCCTGCCTGGCGGATGCAACAGGAGAGCGCATCATTTGAATCCCCTTCAAAGCTGCACGCGGGGCGCCACGCATGGCGATCGGTTCGGGCTTCCGGGAACCATGGCGGTGCTCGGCCATGTGCTGGTCGGGCTAGCGCTGCTCGCCGCGGCCGCCACGGCGTACGCCGACACGCTCCGGGTTGGCTCGAAGCGCTTTACCGAGTCCTATATCCTCGGTGAAATCCTCACCCAGACGGCTGCCGTCCGGGGCCGTGCGCAACACACGCCCGGCCTTGGCAATACGGCCATCGTGTTCGAGGCCCTCAAGGCCGGCAGCATTGACCTGTATCCGGATTACACCGGCACCGTTTCCAGCGAAATCCTCAAGCTGCCCCCCGGCGCCAGCCTGGAACAGATCAACCGGGCGCTGGCGCCGTTTGGCCTGGCGGCTGGCATTCCACTCGGGTTCGAGAACACTTACGCACTGGCGGTGAGCGAGGCCAAGGCGCGCCAGCTTGGCCTGGCGGCGCTGGAAGACCTGGCCGCGCAGCCGCAACTGCGCCTGGGGTTGTCGCATGAATTTCTAGGCCGGGCCGATGGCTGGCCCGGTCTGGCGCAACGCTATGGCCTGCGCCAGCGCCCCGTGGGGCTGGATCACGGCGTTGCCTATGAAGCCCTGGCCAACGGGCAGGTCGATGCCATCGACATCTACTCCACCGACGCCAAGATTCGCAAGTACGGGCTGCGCGTGCTGACCGACGACCGGCACTACTTCCCGCGCTACGACGCCGTGGTGCTGTACCGGCGCGACCTGCCACAGCGCTTTCCGGCGGCCTGGCAGGCCTTGAATCGCCTGGAGGGCAAGATACACGCGCAAGACATGATCGCGATGAACGCGGCGGCTGAACTGGATGGGCAATCCTTCGCCACGGTAGCGCACGCCTTCCTGGCGAACGGGGGCGCCGCGGCGACTACCGCCGAAGCGGGAGCCCGGCCAGACGCGCGCGCCGGACTCGCAGCCACCTTGTTCGGCCGCGATACCTTGCGCCTGACCTGGCGGCACCTGGCCCTGGTGCTTGGCGCCGTGGGCGCCGCCACTGTGCTGGGTGTGCCGCTGGCCATCGTGGCAGCGCGCCGTCCCCGGCTGGGCCAGGCCTTGATGGCGGCGGTGAGCGTGCTGCAGACGGTGCCCTCGCTGGCCCTGCTGGCCCTGCTGATTCCGCTGCTGGGGCGCATTGGCGTATGGCCCGCCATGGTGGCGCTGTTCCTCTATGCGCTGCTGCCGATCGTGCGCAATACGCTGACGGGGCTGCAGCAAGTGCCCAGGGGAATGTGCGAGGCGGCGCGCGCCCTGGGTTTCAGGCCTGGCCAGGTGCTGCGCTACGTAGAGCTCCCGCTATCGATGCCGGTGCTGCTGGCCGGTATCAAGACGGCAGCCATCATCAGCGTGGGCACAGCCACCATAGCCGCCTTCGTCGGCGCCGGCGGCTACGGGGAACGCATCGCTACCGGGCTCGCGCTGAATGATCACGTCCTGCTGATGGCGGGCGCCATCCCGGCGGCGGTGCTTGCGCTCCTTGTGCAGGCGGGATTCGAACTTGGGGAATGGTACCTAGGCAGGCATGGCCGGGGCGGGACTGCCGCTTGAGCGGGCGGGCCGGCCAGCCGGGCAGCCTGCCTGCTCACGATTGCGCCTTCGCCAGCTCGCCCAGTCTGGCCACGGCCGCTTCCACGGCGTCGCTCCAAAGGTGTCCGTAGTTCAGGCGAATGCAATTGCGATAGCCTTGCCGCGCCGAGAAGATCGGGCCCGGCGCAATGCCAATGCCATGATCGAGCGCGGCGCGGTGCAGCGCCAGCGCATCGAAGCCCTCGGCAAACTCCACCCACAGGAAATACCCGCCCGCGGGCTGCGAGACGCGTACCGATTCGGGGAAATGCCGGCCAATGGCGGCGATCAGCTGGCCCTGCTGCATCTCCAGCAGATGGCGCAGGCGCCTCAGGTGCTTGTCGTAGCCCCCGTTCTGCAGGTATTCCGCCAGCGCTACCTGCGTCGGCACGCCCGCCGACAGCGTGGTCATCAGCCGCAGCCGCTGGATCGCTTCGCCGAACCGCCCGGGCGCCACCCAGCCCACCCGGAAGCCTGGCGCCAGCGTCTTGGAGAACGAGCTGCAATGCATGACCAGGCCCTCCTGGTCGAAGGCCTTGGCGGGCAGCGGGCAGCGGTTGCCGAAGTACAGCTCGCCGTACACATCGTCCTCGATCAGCGGTACGCGGTGGCGAGCCAGCAAGGCCACCAACTGCTGCTTCCTGCCCTCGGACATGCTGGCGCCCATCGGGTTCTGGAACTGCGTCATGAACCAGCAAGCCTTGATCGGGTGGTGCTTCAGGGCGGCATCCAGCGCGTCCAGGTCGATGCCTTCGCGCGGATCCACCGGGATCTCCACCGCCCGCAAACGTAGCCGCTCCAATGCCTGCAAGGCAGCATAGAAACCGGGCGACTCGATGGCCACCACATCGCCGGGCTGGGTCACCGCCATCAGGCACAGGTTAAGCGCTTCAAGCGCGCCGTTGGTGACGACGATTTCCTCGGTGGGTTGCGGGGCTCCCGCGCCAAGGTAGCGCAAGCCAATCTGCTGGCGCAGGGCCAGGTGCCCGGCCGGCATGTCGTTCACGGAATACCAGGGATCGAGTTCGCGCCCGGCGCGGGCCAGCGACTTGCCCAGGCGCTCCCAGGGAAACAGCTCGGGCGAAGGGAAGGCCGAGCCGAGCTGGACAAGCTGAGGATCGCGTGCGGCATCGAGCACGGAGAACACCAGCTTGGAGATATCGACGTCGGTCGAGACCTGGTGCGAGCGGCGCACCGCCGGCTGTGGCAGCGGCCTCCCTACCGGCCCCGTCACGTAATAGCCGGAACGCTCGCGCGCCCTTACCAGGCCGCGTTCCTCCAGCCGGTAGTACGCCTGGAACACGGTGGAGGGGCTCACGCCATACTGCGTTACCGTCTTGCGGATCGACGGCATCTTGGTGCCGGGCGGCAGATTGCCGCTGCGGATGTCCTTGGCCAGCGTTTCCGCCAGCTCTTCGTAGCGCTTCATGGGGCAGGGGTCTACAAATGCCTGATCGTCAAACTGATACGCAAAATTATCGCAGATCTGATTCTGTTATTACTTGCCAGCCACGGCCATAATGCGCCGTAACTAGTAAAAGCCATACTGCTGCACGGTCGGCCGCCCCCGGACGTACGGTCATGCGATGTGTGGCAAGCATGCAAGGAAGACGGAAATGAACCCCTTGAGATTGGTGATTACGGTGTTGTGGGGATTTTTTGGCCTGCGCAAGGGCCAAGAACATATGCGCGACCTGCAGGCGGTGCGGCCGGTGCCGCTGATCCTGACCGGCGTGGCGCTGGCGGCGGGCCTCGTGCTGCTGCTTGTGTCGCTGGCGCACTGGGCGGTGACCCACGCCTGAAGAGCGGGCGCGCCAGTTCATCCCGCATCCGCAGGGCCGCCCAGGCCTGCAACCACGATGCTCTGCCCGCCGCGCGCGGGCTGCGCACGCTTGCCGCACGGAACGCCATCGCGGCGCTAAAAACGACAATCAGCCCCATGAGCCTTGCCACAAGGCGGTTCTCCGCTACCGCCGCCGCCGTCGCCGGCACCATTTCCGTTTTCGCGCGCAGGCACTTGCGCAGCGCTGCCGCCGTCTTCGCCGCCTTGGTGCTGGCGCCATGCCTCGCGGCTGCGGCGGACACCCCCGGCGCGGCGCAGATCGAGCGTGGCCGCTACCTGGCCAAGGTGGCCAACTGCGCCGCCTGCCACACCAGCCCCGGCGGCGCGCCCTTTGCCGGCGGATTGCCGTTGAAGACCGGCGTGGGCACCGTCTATTCCACCAACATTACGCCGGATGCCGAGAGCGGCATCGGCGCCTACACGTTCGAGGAGTTCGACCGCGCGCTGCGTGAGGGCGTGGCGAAACACGGCAAGCGGCTTTATCCCGCCATGCCTTACCCGTCGTATGCCCGCCTCGCCGAACCGGACGTGCAGGCGCTCTATGCCTACTTGCGCACCGAAGTAAAAGCCGTGCGGCAGGAAACCGCCGAACCCGAGATGCGCTGGCCGTTCGGCATGCGCTGGCTGCTGCGCATCTGGAACTGGTTGTTCCTCGAAACCGGGCCGGTGCGCAACGATGCCAGCCAGAGCGCAGCGTGGAATCGCGGCGCCTACCTGGTACAAGCGGTGGCCCACTGCGGCGCCTGCCATACGCCGCGCGGCGCGCTGATGGCCGAGAAGGGGCTGGATGAACGCAGCCGGCATTTCCTGGCCGGCGCCAGCGTGGAAGGCTGGGCTGCCACCAATCTGCGGGGGGACCCGCGTACGGGGCTGGGCAGCTGGTCGCGCGAGGACATCGCCGAATACCTGCACACCGGGCGCAATGGGCATGCGACGTCGTTCGGGCCGATGTCCGAGGTGATCGCATCGTCCACGCAGTTCATGAGCCGCCCGGACCTGGATGCCGTTGCCGTGTATCTCAAGTCGGTGCCCGGCACGCGTAGCGACGAAACACCATACGTCTATGATGCCGGCACCGCCGACATGCTCGCGCAGGGCCGCTTCGACGCCACCGGCGCGCGCCAGTACGCCGAATTCTGCATGCCTTGCCATGGCGCCAGCGGCAAGGGCTTTGCCCGCGTCTTCCCGCCATTGGCGGGCAATCCGACCGTGGTGGATCCTGATCCGTCCTCGCTGGCCAACCTGCTGCTCGACGGCGCCGTGACCGCGCACGTGGGCACGGCGGCCACCGATTACCACATGCCCGGCTATGGCTGGACGCTGGACAACCAGGAACTGGCGAACGTGCTGACCTTTATCCGCGCCGGCTGGGGCAATCGCGCCAGCGCT
Organism: Cupriavidus sp. F041; assembly: GCF_057814235.1. Taxonomy (NCBI): domain Bacteria; kingdom Pseudomonadati; phylum Pseudomonadota; class Betaproteobacteria; order Burkholderiales; family Burkholderiaceae; genus Cupriavidus; species Cupriavidus sp. F041. The sequence continues at coordinate 2,000,497 of NZ_JBVASY010000002.1, read as the reverse complement.
GTAGCGGAAGGGGCGGTAGCCGCGCGCCGCGCCGAACTGGACCGTCAGCGCGACGCCGCTGAGCGCCGTTGAGCCCGCGCCACCCAAATCAAGCGAACGATATTGCCATGACCATCACGCGCAGAGACTTTCTCAACGGCGCCGCACTCACCATTGCCGCGGGGCTGGCGCCGTCCCAGCTATTGCAGGCCGCTGAACGCAGCGCCGGCTATCCTCCGGCGCTGACCGGGCTGCGCGGCAACCATGCGGGCACCTACACGCTCGCGCACAGCCTGGCCCGCGAAGGCGCCAAATACCCTGCCGTGATGGCGCGCCAAGTCTTCGACCTGGTAGTGGTGGGCGGTGGCCTCAGCGGGCTGGCGGCGGCGTGGTTCTACCAGCGCCGCTTCGGCGCCGGCAAACGCATCCTGATCCTCGACAACCACGACGATTTCGGTGGCCATGCCAAGCGCAACGAGTTCACCGTGCGCGGACAGAAACTGGTGACGTACGGCGGCAGCGCCGAGATGCCGCCGACCGCGCTCGACAGCCGCGCCGTAGCCACGCTGCTGGCCGGGCTCGGCGTGGATCCCAAGCGGCATCAGGCCGCCGAACGCGACCCCTATCGCGAGCTGGGCATGGGCCGCTCGGTCTTCTTCGACGCGGAACACTTTGGCCGCGACCAGTTGCTTGCCGGCGATCCGTTTGCCAGCCTGATCGATGCCCGCAATACCGGGGCGCAGCCGGCCAGTGCCGCGGCTTTCAAAGCCTTCCTGGACAAGACGCCGCTGCCGCAGCAGGACCGCGACGCGCTGGCGCGCCTGGCCGATGGCAGCACGGATTACCTGGCGGGCATGGGCGAGGGCGAGCGGCTGGCTTACCTGAAGCGCACCAGCTACGCGGCCTTCCTGCGCGACAAGGCCGGCGTGGGTCTCGACGGCCAGCGCTTTTTCCGCAGCCGCAGCAACGATGCCTATGCCCTGGACGCCGACGGCGTATCCCTGTTCGACGCGCTGGCCATCGGCCTGCCGGGCGGCAAGAACATGCCGCCGCCCAGCCTCAATCCACGCCTTGGCAAGTCGCCCGCATCGAAGCTCTGGTTTGCCGATGGCAATGCCACGCTGGCGCGGCTGCTGGTGCAGAACATGATCCCGGGCGTGACGAAGACCGGCAGCCCCGACGACATCGGTGCGGCCGGTTTCGATTACAGCCGGCTCGATACCGACGATTCCAAGGTACGGGTACGCCTGAACAGCACGGCCATCGCCATCGAGCCGGACCAGCGCATCACGCGCGTGACCTATGGCTGGAGCGGCAACCTGCACCGGGTCGAAGCCGCGCACGTGGTGCTGGCCGGCTACAACATGATGATCCCCTTCATCATGCCCGGCCTGCCGGCGCCCCAAAAGCAGGCCCTGCGCTCCGACGTGAAGGCCCCGGTGGTCTACACCAAGGTGGCGCTGGACAACTGGCGCGCCTTCGAGGCGCTCAAGACCAGCCGCATCCATGCGCCGGCCATGGCCTACACCGACCTGTGGCTGGAGAAGCCGGCCGGCGCGCGCCCGGCCGACCCGGTGGTGCTGCATATGCTCTATGTGCCCACCGTGCCGGACAGCGGCATGCAGGCGCGCGAACGCTTCCGCGCCGGGCGGGCTTTCCTGCTTGGTACGCCGTTCGGCGAACTGGAGAAGGGTATCCGCAGCCAGCTCGACCGCATGCTGGCGCCGGGCGGCTTCGCCGGCAAGGATGTGATTCGCGGCATCACCGTCAATCGCTGGGCGCACGGCTACAGCTATATGCCCAACAGCCTGTTCGAGGAGGAGGCGGCAGCGCAGGCCGTGCTGGATCGCTCGCGCGCCAGCGCGGGCAATGTGGTGATCGCTAACAGCGATAGCGCAGGCAGCCCTTCGCTGACAGCCGCCATCGACCAGGCGTGGAAGGCGGTCGGGGAGCTGGCGGGCTGATTTCGGGCCTGGGCGGGGCGCTCAGCGCCGGGCGTTGCGTGCGGCGAGGTAGTCGCGCTGGAAGGCGCACATGCGCAATGCATTGTGATAGGCGCCATAGCTGAAGAACTCTTCCACCAGTTCGCCCTCGCGCTGGAAGCCGCATTTCTCGTAGATATGGATCGCCTTGGCGTTCTGCACGTCCACGATCAGGAAAAGCTTGTGCAGGTTCAGCACCATGAAGGCGTAGTCCATGGCGAGCCGGGTAGCCGTGCCGGCGTAGCCGCGGCCCTGGCTGGCCGGCGCCACGATGATCTGGAACTCGCCGCGCCGGTGGATATGGTTCAACTCCATCAACTCGACCAGGCCGACCGCTTCGCCATCCAGGTTCTCGCAGACGAAGCGGCGCTCGCGCTGGTCATGCACATGGCGGTCATAGAGCTGAGACAGCTCGGCGAAGGTTTCGTAGGGCTCCTCGAACCAGTAACGCATGATCTTCGCGTCGTTGTTCAGGCTGTGTACGAAATGCAGGTGGCTGCGCTCCAGCGGGCGCAGGATCAGGTTTGGGCTGGTTTCGGTCACCATGGGTGGGCCTTTCTTGATTGTTATTCACGGGTCTGTCCGGAGCAGGCAGGAAACACAAGCCAATGAGGTCCAGCGGCTCCGGGCGAAGCCTGGTTCGACCCCCGGCAGCTTAGCCGGGTTCCGATCTGAGGCAGGCACATTTGTTCGCAATCACTGCTTGCCACGAGCGGGCAGGGCGCACCTCAGGCCGGGATGCCAAACAGGCGGCGGCTATTGCGGGTGCACTGGCTGGCGATTTCTGCCACCGCCAGCCCCTTCAGTTCGGCGACCGCATGCGCGATCCAGGGCAGGTTGGCGGGCTCGTTGTAAGGCCGCCGGTTCTTGTGGTTCTTCGGGCCGAGGTAGGGCGCATCTGTCTCCAGGTGCAGGCGGTCGAGCGGTATGGCTTGTACGGCCTCCCGCAGCGCCTGGCCTCGCTTGAGATCCGTTACCCAGCCCGTGATACCGATGTCCAGGCCCAGTTCCACGAAAGCGGCCGCCTCGTCGGCAGCGCCGGTAAAGCAGTGCACCACGCCGTGGGCGCCGGCACGGACCGCGGGTTCCACCATTGCGTAGAAGTCCTCGAAGGCGTCGCGGCAATGGAGAAACAGAGGCTTCTTCCAGAGGACAGCCGCTTCGAGCTGGTCCGCGAAGGCCCTGCGCTGGTCGGCAGGCGTCGAGAAATTGCGGTTGTAGTCCAGCCCGCACTCCCCGATCGCTACCACCTCGGGGCGTTCCCAGAGGGACTCAAGGGATTGTCGGACCGATGGCGACCAATCCCTGGCCGTGTGAGGGTGCGTGCCCGCCGTTGCGAATAGGAGGCGGGGATGCAGCCTGGCCAGGTCACTAGCCTTCCTGCTCGCGTCCAGCGATGTGCCCGTCGCGAGTATCGCCACGATCCCGGCTGCCACGGCGCGCTCAAGGATGGCGTCTGTGTGCGGGGCAATCTGGGAAGAGTGAAAGTTTACGCCAATGTCGATTAGGTGCATGTCTGGCTGGGATGAGAGGCTGATCGTTCGCAGCATGCAGTCTAACCTTGGGCTAATCGGCTTGCTGCGCTCATAATGTTCTCTATATCAAACACTACGAAGAACCAGGCGCTTAGTGTTTCGTCTATGGCACGTTATCTTGACTGATGCTGTTGTTTCGTATACAGTACGTTAGACGTTCATTCGAGCATAATGTTATACAGGTAGCACATGAATCTTGCTGAGCTGGGAGAGGCCTTTAAGCGTGCCAGGATCCTTGCGAACAAGACCCAACAGGAAGTCGCCGAGTACAGCGGGGTGCCGCGGGCCCGGATCAGCCGGTTTGAGACGGGCGGATTACCGGAGCTGGGCGCGGTGAAGTTGTTGAGTTTGTTCGAGGCCGTCGGGCTTGAGCTGCTCGCAAGGCCTGCCGGCCACCGAAGGACGCTGGACGACGTGCTGGCAGAGACGGAGGAAGTCGATTCCACCTCCGAGGAAGCGCGCCGGCGCGTCCGGCACTTTCACCGCCGGCCGCAGCCAGCCGCGGACCTCGACGCGTCCCAGTCCGGCGACAAGGTACCGGAAAAGGCCCACGACGAGGATTCGAAGTGAACGGCGCACAGATGTTGGACGTCTATGTGAATGCAACGCCCGTCGGCACGCTGGCCGAAGAAGCGCGCGCGAGCGTATTCACTTACCTGCCAGATGTACCGGCGCACGACTTCGTATCGCTTCTGCTGCCAGTTCGGGCAGAGTCGTATAAATGGGCAGCCGGGCTGCTGCCGTTTTTTCAGATGAACTTGCCCGAGGGGTACAAGAAGGACCTGATCCGGCGCAAGCTTGGGGCCCATGCCGACGTGAGCGACCTGGGCCTGCTGGCGCTGACCGGCGCGAACGCGATCGGCAGGGTCCGGGTGGTGCCTCACGGGGCGCCGCCGACGTTGGCCGCCTCGAACCTGGACATGGCGAGCCTGCTCGCATCGACCGGATCGCGGGACAACCTGCTGCGCCATCTGGAAGCGGGCATTGCCGAAGGTGTATCGGGCGTCATGCCCAAGGTGCTTGCCAGGCCTGAGGACAAAGCCACGGTCTGGACCGACGAGTTCATCCTGAAGACAGGTCCGGCGGATTTGCCCGGTCTGTCTGTGAACGAGTTCCTGTGCCTCGAAGTGGCGCGGCTGGCGGGCCTGGAAGTGCCGGAAACAGAACTCTCGGACGACGGGCAAGTGCTGGCAATCCGCCGTTTCGATCGCCAAACGGACGGCAGCCGGCTTGCAGTTGAGGATTTTTGTGCGCTGAGAGGACTGGACCCTGTCAATAAATACAAGGGCAGTCTTGAGGATCTGGCAAAGCTGTTGGCGATTTACGTCAGCGCCCCGCATCGCAAGGAAAGTGCGCGGCGCCTGTTTACGTTGTTGCTTTTGAACTACGCACTGCGCAATGCCGATGCACACCTGAAGAACTTCGCGGTGGTGTACACCAGCATCGATGACGTCAGGCTGGCGCCGGTGTATGACATTGTCACGGTGACCGCCTACCCGGAGTATCGGGCGGATATCCCAGGTTTGCCGCTGGCTGGCAAGCGGACCTGGGCATCCGGGAAATTGCTGGCGCAGTACGGCGGCGCAAGACTGAACTTGTCTAGCGCCGATATGGCCGCATGTATGGGTCAGGTGACGCAGGCGATCCGGAAGGTAGTGCCGCTGGTAAGCGAGTACGCCGACCGCTACCCGGAGTTCAGGGAAATCGCCAAGCGCATGCTGGACGCGTGGGCACAAGGCGCCGAGGACATCAAGCCGGACGCCAAGTTGGGCAAGTCAGAGCCTGCGCCGCTACGGGAACAGGCCGGCCTGTCCGGGCAGAACGATTTGGTGAGCAGGAAAAAAACAAATGTGTATGTCGATCCGGATGGTGCTTTTGGTCACAAAGCCCGCTAGACCCGAAGGTTCGGCGCATTGGAATACGCCTCGATAGGTCTAATACCTAACACCGGTGCTCCCCTGCACAGGAGGGAATCACACGGAAGCGGGGCATTGGCAACACGGCAGTCAGTTTTTTCGCGTGATGCGTTGCAACAACGAATGTAGAATATCGCCCTTTGGCTTGATCGGACACGCAATGCCGGACTGGGAGTCCCAGCGGATTGCGGCAGATGTCCGTCTCTCGGCAGCTAGCAATGCTGCGAGGGCTTTGACAGCCACAGGTGCGATGGGTGTACCCTCGTATGGGCAACAGTCAAGAAGTAATCAAGTAGTAATTCAGCAAGGGAGCAGCAGTTAATGGCGAGTGGCGCACAACGGACGTTGGCAGAATCGAAAACAGCATTGGCCGGCAAGAAGCCGGCTGGTAGGGGTGCGGCGTCCACGGCTCAAGCTGATCCCGCAACCGAAGCTACGGAGCGCAGCCAGCAGCTGCGCGCACTGATCCAGCTGGGCAGGGAACGCGGCTACCTGACGCACGCGGATATCAGCGACCATTTGCAGGGCAATTTCACCGACACGGCTGCGATGGAAAGCATCGTCAGCACGTTTGCCGAAATGGGCGTGACGATCTACGAGCAGACGCCGGACGCCGAAGCGCTCCTGCTGCGCGATAGCGCGGTCGCGGCCTCGGACGACCAGGCCGACGAAGAGGCGGAGGTCGCGCTGTCGACCGTCGACTCCGAGTTCGGCCGGACCACCGACCCGGTGCGGATGTACATGCGGGAAATGAGCTCGGCAACCTTGCTGACCCGCAAGCAGGAAGTGGAGATCGCCAAGCGCATCGAAGACGGCCTGAACCGCATGGTTCACGCCATCGCTGCCTGCCCGTCCACCATTGCGACGATCCTCGAGCTCTCGCAGCGCGTGGAGCGCGATGAAATCCGCATCGATGAACTGGTCGACGGGCTGATCGAAGGGGAAGCCGAGGTGGCCGCCGAAGCTGACGACGACACCAGCCGCGATGAAGTCGCCGCCGATGACGACAGCGACGACGACAGCGACGAAGGTGCGAGCGCGCAAGCCAATGAATCCGCCGCGCTTTCCAAGCTGCGGGACGATTGCCTGACGCGGTTCGCCCGCGTGGCCGATCATTTCGAGACCATGCGCAAGGCCTACACCGCACATGGCGTGGAGTCGGAAGGATTCCTCATGGCCCAGCTCGCGGTCCGCGAAGAGCTGAGCTCGATCCGCTTTACCGCCAAGACCATTGAGCGCCTGTGCGCCGATGTCCAGGCCGTGGTGGAAGAAGTGCGCGTCGTCGAGCGCCAGATCCTGCAACTGATGGTGGAGCGGTGCGGCATGCCCAGGGAAGAGTTCATCGAACGCTTCCCCGGCAACGAGACCAATCTTGCCTGGGGCCGCTCGCTTGCAGCCGAATCGCGCTCGTACAGCGACTCGGTCGGCCGCAGCCTGCCGGACCTCGAATCGCATCAGCAAAAGCTGGTTGATATTCACGCACGCGCGGTGTTGCCGCTATCGGAGCTGAAGCTGGTGAACCGCCAGATGCTGACCGCCGAACGCCAGATGCGCCAGGCCAAGCACGAGATGACGCAAGCCAACCTGCGTCTGGTGATCTCGATCGCCAAGAAGTACGTGAATCGCGGCATGCAGTTCCTGGACCTGATCCAGGAAGGCAATATTGGCCTGATGAAGGCGGTCGACAAATTCGAGTACCGCCGCGGCTGGAAATTCTCCACCTATGCAACGTGGTGGGTCCGCCAGGCAGTGACGCGGGCGATCGCCGACCAGGCCCGGACCATCCGGGTGCCGGTGCATATGATTGAGACGATCAACAAGCTCAATCGCATCTCGCGCGAGATCATGCAGCGCACCGGCAAGGCCGCGGATCCCGCGGCGCTGGCCGAGCGCATGGAGATGCCCGAAGAGAAGGTCCGCTCGATCATGAAGATCGCCAAGGAGCCCGTCTCCATGGAAACGCCGGTTGGCGAGGACGGCGATACGAGCCTGGGCGACATGATTGCCGACTCGGATACCGCGTCCCCGGCGGAAGCCGCACTGCATGCGAGCCTGCGGGCGACCGTGCGGGAAATGCTCGACGACCTGACGCCCCGCGAGGCCAAGGTGCTGCGGATGCGTTTCGGTATCGACATGTCCACCGACTACACGCTGGAAGAAGTCGGCAAGCAGTTCGATGTGACCCGCGAGCGGATTCGCCAGATCGAAAGCAAGGCGATGAAGAAGATGCGGCATCCGAGCCGCGCGGACCATCTGAAGGCGTTCCTGAAGGAAGGCTGATAGCAGGGCGCCGGGGCAAGTCCTGGCGCTGACGCGCGACGAAGCGATGTAGTGACGAAGGGGGTTACGGCCAGATTGAGGCCGTAACCCCTTTCTTCGTTTCAGGCCGGCACAAGGGTCTTCCAGAGCATCATGGCGCCGATGTTCAGGACCACGGTGCCCCAGAAAGCAGCCTGAAACTCCTGCTTCCGATTTTTGTGGCGCAGCAGATGTTGTGCGGCAAGTGCGCCCGGCCAGCCACCACACAGGGCGAGGAAGTGCAGGCGGGCCTCGGGAGTGCGCCATTCCTTGCGGTTGGCGCGGGTCTTATCGGCCTTGTACGCAAGGAACGCAACGATACTCATCACGAGACTGATCGCGCCGGCAAGCCGCGGGAGAAACCCACCGAGGGCGCCGGCGAAAATCGCCGCCAGGGCGATCGCGGCCAGGAAAACCGGCAGCACACTTGCCTGGTTTTGCGGTTTCGGTGCGCCCAGTATCGAGACGTTGCTGGCTTGCATGCGGCCGTCCTTGCCCTTGCCCAGTTCAAACATGACGCGGTCGCCAGGCTTTGGCCGGACTGAACGGTTCTGCAGCGCGGTGATGTGAAAGAAAATGTCCTTCACGTCGGCATGTACATCGATAAAGCCATAGCCCTTGTCGGCATTCCAGGATGTTACGCGGCCTGCTTTTTTCATTTTTTGGTCGTAGAAATAGACCGGGAGCGTCGCACAAATCCCCCTTTCGTACAACGAGCGGCAGCCGAAGCCTGTGGGAGGGGAAGGGCGGCCCGTCTTAAGCTGGCGTCAGACTGTCCTCTCTCCGCCCGGAACGGCTTGCTTGGAGACGGCCATGTTCCGCTTTGGTCCGGTCCGCTTGCTGCGTCTGGTAGCGCGCAATACCAGCAGGACAACCGGGATGATCAATATCCCCTCAAGCAGTTCGGGATCGAGCGGAAGATGCACCGCGTGGAGGGCTTTGAGTCCGGCGCCGGTCAGGGACAGCACGTAATACGAGATGGCCGCAACGGATAAGCCCTCGACTGCGTGCTGAAGTCCCAGTTGGCTGCGGGCCGTCTGGTCCATTCCCTCCAGCAGGCGAGTGGTGTCCTGCTCTTGCGCTAGGTTGACGCGCGTACGCAGCAGGTCGACAGCTCTTGCGACACGTCCTGCAAATTGTTCGTGGCGCGCCCAGACCGCCTTGCACGTTTCCATTGCTGGGGCAAATCGACGCTCCATGAATTCGGCGATCGTTGGCACGCCTTCGATGCGCTCTTCCCGGAGTTCATGAATCCGTGCGAGCACGAGCTTTTCATAGGCGCGAGATGCACTGAAGCGCCCACCGGATTCGGCCAGCGCCTCGATCCGCACCGCCAGATGGGTCAGCCGGACCAGCAATTCAGCATCATGTTGCGGTCCGGGACTCGCATCCATGCTGTGCATCAATGGCCCGAGCGCCCGCTGCAGTTCGTCCAGGCTTCCGCCCAGGTCGCGAGCGACCGGCAATGCCAGCAATGCCATCATTCTGTATGTCTCGATCTCGTAGAGACGCTGCAGGAGGCGGCCACCTTGCTCTTCACGAAAGCCGTCGTCGATCACGAGAAACCGCGAGAAGCCGTCCGGCTGGATGGTCCAGTCGCAGAATACCTGGCCACCTCCCAGTACATGGCTGCCGACAAGAATCGGACCATCAATCCACTCCCGCAGGTCCCGACGCGCCCGGTTGGCGCCTTCGCCCGACACAAGCTCCATTCGGACCGCGACAAACCGCTTGCCTTCAAACGCCTGGAACCATTCAGATGGCACGTGCGCCGTGGCCAGATCGGAGAAGTAGTCCGTGTCATGGCGTTTTGCGACGAACGTGAAGGTGGAGAACTCCGTGTGTCGTTCCCACTTCAACTCTGTTTCCGCTCCCCACCGCGCTGAATAGTGCTTTGTGCCGTCGACGGGGGCGTCCAGTCCAGTGAGACGGCACAGCGCTCTCAGGAGCGTCTGGTGAATTGCCGTGTCGTCATCGGCATAGATGGCAAAGTGCACCAGTGACACCGAGCCGCCAATCCGGAGGAACGGCCTTGCATGCAACTCGCGCGAAAGGCTGGCGCGCAGGGGGTGGTCCATAGCTTGATGCCTGTTTGTTAATCCGCTAATTAACTAATTAACCGCATTGACTCCGATAGCGGCGTGTCGGGTTGCAACCGAGGGCATCTTCAATTCGCTTTTCGTCGCCGCGACCCGCCGCACACCCACGCGGCCCACGCTTTGGCGTGCTTGTGTGTGAGTATGCCCTTGGCGCATGATTAAGAAAAACGGGTAAAATTGATCGTTCGCATCAGATTTTCTGATATTAATGAAAGCGCTTGACCTCGACGTGCTGACGATGCTTGTGGCTGTTGCCGATACCAGCAGCTTCAGCCGTGCGGCGCAGGTGGTGCATCGCTCCCAGTCAGCGGTCAGCATGCAGATCAAAGCGCTGGAGCTGGCGCTCGGCAAGCCGCTGTTCGTGCGAAGAGCCAGAAGCGTTGCCCCGACGCAGGATGGCGAAGTCCTGTTGGGGTTCGCGCGGCGCATGCTTGCCCTGCGCGACGAGGCTTGGGCGGCGGTGGTTCGCCCGGACGTGACGGGCAGGGTCGTCATCGGCGTGCCCGACGACTATGCTTCTTCGCTGTTGCCCGCGATCCTCAAGAAGTTTTCGGCGACGTACCCTAAGGTCGAGATCCAGGTCATCGGACTGCCGAGCGTGGCGCTTGCGCCGATGGTCAGGGATGGATCGGTCGACCTCGTATGCGCAACACGCGTAAAGGGGTTGTCCGGCGAGTTCATCCGACACGAGCCGATGGTCTGGGCGGCTGCGCCAAGCGCCGATGGGATATGGCGCGAGAGACCGCTTCCGATCGCTGTGTTCCTGCCAGGCAGCGTCGCAAGGGAAAATGCTATTCGCAGCCTTGAGCGCGCGAAGATCACCTATCGGACCTCGTACGAGAGCCCCAGTTTGCTCGGCCTGCTAAGCATGGTCGAAGCCGGCCTGGCAGTGGCCCCCCTTGCGCGCTGCGCGGTTCCGCCTCACTTCACCTTGCTTGGCCAGGCTCAGGGGCTTCCGGAGATTGCAGCGCTGGAAGTCATCCTCGCGCGAAGCGCAGCATCCAGGCGACCGCCGTGCGATTTCCTTGCCGAACAGATTGTTTCCGAGTTGCGGCGATAGGGCAGTCATGCGACGTCACAGCGGTTCAACCAGCCGCCTGTTGCTGTTGCGGCAGTATTCCGCACAGGCCGCGCGTGCCGAGTTGGCCGCGCCGTGCACGAACAGCGGCGCGTCGGCACGCCGCGACATCGACACCACGATAGACGGGGGCGCGGGCTGCAGCGGTAACTCCACGACTTCGCCGCTCTCGATCAGCTTGTCGACGAACAGGCGCGGAATAGCGGCCACGCCGAAACCGTCGCGCACGAGCTGCACGATCACGGCAATCGACGGCGACCCGGTAATGCGCGTCTCCGAAAGCGGCACACCGTGGGCTCCCGCGAGTTTGGCCACGATGTCCTCCAGCGCGCGATGCGGCGCGGTCCCCCGGCCGAACGTCAGGATCGGATGCTGCAGCACCTGCCTGGCGAGCGCGCCGCGCGTGTGCGACAGCAAGCCTGCGCGCGCTACCCAGTGCACGGGATAGTTGGCGAGTGCATTGCACACCACGTTGCTTTCGTCACTGCCTTCGACGCGAATGATGAGATCAAGCTCGTCGGCAATCAGCCTGCGCTGGAGCACCACGCTCACATCGGCGGTCAGTTCGACTTCCAGTTGCGGGTAGTCTGCGGCGAGCCGTCGCATGTAGTTCGGCAACCAGCTGTGCACCACGGTCTCGATCACGCCCAGGCGCAGGCGCCCGCGGATCTTGCTGTCGCCCGAGGCGGCGGCCTGCAACCGCCGTGCGGCCTCAACCACTCCCTTCGCGTATCCGAGCAGGTACTCGCCGTTGGGCGTCAATCGAAATTCGCGGCTCTCCCGATCGACCAGCGCGGTTTGCAGCTCATCTTCCAGTGCCTTTATCCGTTGGGAAATGGCAGCTGGCGTCGCGTGCAGCGCGGCTGCCGTCGCACGAAAACTGTGCAATTTGGCCAGCGTGACAAAGGTTTCGAGGAATCGCGTATTCATCAGGCTGTGGAGTAGATCGCCGCAGAAAGCTCAAATTTCCTTGGGTATCCCGGCAGTTAGCGTCAGTCTCGGTTTGGCACCACCTCAGTGCGGGTAAGGGAAAACCCGCAAAGTTGTTAAGAAATTCTATACACGGGTGCCAACAAAAAGTCGTTGGCGATAAAAAATTTTACTCTCTATCGTTCAAGGCAGACACGACAACGTCATAACGACATGAGAGCGCAGATGCCCGAAGACCTGATGCCTTTCGACTTTCGCCAGTCCGTGCGCAGTGGCCAGTTCCGTGGCCCCACCGCAGGCTATTGCGGCGACTACGCCCAGGCCAACCTGGCCATCCTGCCGTCCGCGCACGCCAGCGATTTCCTGCGCTTCTGCCAGGCCAATCCGAAGCCGTGTCCCTTGCTGGGCGTAGGTGAGCCGGGGCAGTGGCATGTGCCGGTACTCGGGCGCGAGGTGGACATCCGCAACGATGTGCCTGCTTATAACGTCTATCGCGACGGGCGGCTCGCGGAAGAAAGCGAATCGCTGGCCGACCTGTGGCAAAACGACTTCGTGGTGTTCGCCATCGGCTGCTCGTTCTCGTTCGAGCACATGCTGGCGCAGGAAGGCATTCCCCTGCGGCATGTCGAGGAAGGCCGCAACGTGCCGATGTACCGCACCAGGGTTGCCAACCGGCGCGCGGGCGTTTTCGGTGGCGAGCTGGTGGTATCGATGCGGCCCATGCGCGGCGCCGAGGCGATTCGCGCCGTGCAGATCACCAGCCGTTTCCCTGCCGTCCATGGCGCGCCGATCCACATCGGCGACCCGGCCGAGCTGGGGATAGAAGACCTGGCGAAGCCTGAGTTCGGGGAGCCCGTCACGATCAAGCCGGGGGAGCTGCCGGTCTACTGGGCCTGCGGCGTCACACCCCAGACCGCGATCATGGCCGCGAAGTTGCCACTGGCGATCGCGCACAAGCCCGGCCACATGTTGGTGACCGATATCAGGAACGCCTCGCTTGCCGTGTTCTAGCCAGCCGGAGCAACGCAGTTCGCTTTTTCGCTTTGTCGTTTTTTGATTTCCCCCGAAACCGCAATCGTTACAAGCCAGGACGCCGGAGACCACCGGCGCCAACGAAAGATCCGCGTGAGGCGGCGGGCTGCGCTCATCCACCGATGGGGGGCGCCGGCCGCGGCAGCCGCGCGCAAGACCGTTCACCCCACGCGCCCAGGAGCGTTTCATGGACAACAAGACCCCCGCGGCGGCGGCCGCCGCCAATCCCGCAATGGCTTCCTCCCTTGCACCAACGGCGTCTGTCGAAGCCGGCGGTAACCTGTTCTCCTGGTACGGCGATGCATCGCCCCGCGAGAAACGCGCCTTCTGGAGCTGCAAGGTCGGCTACATGCTCGACGGCATGGATACGCAGATGCTCTCCTTCGTCATTCCGACGCTGATCGCTACCTGGGGTATCAGCCTGGCCGACGCCGGCTTCATCGGTACGCTCACATTGCTGGCTTCGGCACTGGGCGGCTGGGCCGCCGGTATCCTGTCCGACCGCATCGGCCGGGTGCGGACGCTGCAATTGACGGTGGTGTGGTTCGCGGTCTTTACCGGCCTGTGCGGTCTGGCGCAGAACTACGAGCAGCTGCTGGCCGCGCGGGCGCTGATGGGCTTCGGCTTCGGCGGTGAATGGACCGCCGGTGCCGTGCTGATCGGCGAGGTGATCCGCGCCAAGGATCGCGGCAAGGCCGTCGGCCTGGTGCAGTCGGGCTGGGCGATTGGCTGGGGGCTGACGGCCATCCTGTACTCCGTGCTGTTCTCGGTCATGCCCGCTGAACTGGCGTGGCGTGCGCTGTTCCTAATCGGCCTGCTCCCGGCGCTGCTGGTGGTGGTCATCCGCCGCTACGTGAAGGAGCCGGACGTCTACGAAAAAGAGAAGGCGGCGCAAGGCAAGGCGAGCGATCGCCCCCGTTTCACGGAGATCTTCAGCCCGAAGCTGCTGTCGACGACGGTGCGCGCGGCGCTGCTGGCGACCGGCGCGCAAGGCGGGTACTACGCCATCACGACCTGGCTGCCGACGTACCTGAAGACCGAGCGTCACCTGACTGTGATGGGGACGGGGGGATACCTGGCCATGATCATCTTCGGCTCGTGGATCGGCTACCTCGTCAGTTCCTATCTGACCGACAGGCTTGGCCGCAAGCCGAACTTCATTCTCTTCGCGGTGGGTTCGATGACGGTTGCCTTTGGCTACACGATGCTGCCGTTGAGCAACGGCGCCATGTTCTGGCTCGGTTTCCCGCTCGGCTTCTTCGCTTCGGGTATTTTCAGCGGCATGGGCGCGTTCCTGACCGAACTGTTCCCGACGCGGGTGCGTGGCTCCGGCCAGGGCTTTTGCTACAACTTCGGCCGGGCTGTCGGCGCACTCTTTCCATTCCTGATCGGCGCGCTGTCCAAGCAATATGGTCTCGGCGCCAGCATCGGCATCTTCGCCGCGGCGGCCTATGGCGTGCTGATCATTGCCGCGCTGACGCTGCCGGAAACCCGTGGCCGCGAGCTTGAAGCCGCCGGCATGTAAGTCCCCCGGCGGCCGGCGCCCGGGCGGCGGCGAACCGGAATGGCGTGGATGAACCGCGCCGCATGATGAGCGCGTTCGGCAGCGTGGACGCGTGGTGGACGCGTGGTGGACGTTAGCGCCGCTATCCTCCGGCAGCCTCGTCCATTGCTGCCGCTGTCACTACAGCCACCAACGGTGCCGCCGCCGTCCATTCGCGCTCATGCCGCGCGCACTGTTGCATTTCGCCCTCACACCTGACAGGCGCTAACAATTGATTACAACCGGGGTGGTCGAGCCGAACTATGCTCCCCCGTGCTCAAAAACTGCGGTAGCCAGGTACAGTGGCATGCCGTGCTACATGGAAGAAGAGTCGCATGATCAAGATCTGTTCGATTCCCCTGGTGGCCATTGCCATGTTGGCGGCCACCGCGGGAGCTGCCCGGGCGCAGCATGTTGTCGGGGGGATGGGCGAGGATGTCAGGATCGGCGCCTTCGGTGGCAACGCGGACAATCGCCTGGGCGGCCGCGTCCTGCCCGACAAGCATGGGCTCGATACGACCGGCCGGAACGGGGCACGCGCGCGAGCCGGCGGCCGACAGGCAGTGCACGCCCCCAGTACGCGTGCAAAGGCGCCTTCACTCCCTCCTGGCAGAAATTTGCCATAGGCGGCACTTCCGCAGGAGACGCTGCCGGCGTCGACGCTTTATTTCCTTCCGGCACGCCGTATACGCAGCTGGTGCGGTAAGAAAAAGCGCATCGCCAGCCTGACGGATGGCGTCGCCCGGCTTGCGTCAGCCGCCGATATAAGACATCTCGATCTTTCGTGTGTCGCGTGCCTGCCGCACTGCGGGGTTGCTGCGCAGCTCGGAGTAACGATCGGTGCGCGCTTGCCAGACACCGGCGATGGCATTGGAGATTTCCAGGTCGCTGTGGCCGCCGCGCAGCAGCGCGCGCAGGTCGTAGCCTTCGGTGGCGAACAGGCACAGGTAGAGCCGGCCTTCGGTCGACAGGCGGATACGGCTGCAGTCCCCGCAGAAGGCGTGGGTCACGCTGGTGATCACGCCGATCTCGCCGGCGCCGTCGCGGTAACGCCAGCGCTCGGCAGTCTCGCCGCTGTAGCTGGCGGGGATGGCTTCGAGTGCGAAGGCTTCATCGATGCGGCGCACCACCTCGGCGGAGGGCAGCACCTCATCCATCTGCCAACGGTTGCTGGCGCCCACGTCCATGAACTCGATAAAGCGCACGATGATGCCGCTGCCGCGGAAGTGCGCGGCCATCGGCACGATCTCGGCGTCGTTGGTGCCGCGCTTGACCACCATATTGACCTTGAGCGGCGCCAGGCCGGCAGCCTGGGCGGTCTCGATGCCGTCCAGCACGTCGCGTACCGCGAAGTCGACATCGTTCATGCGGCGGAAGGTGGCATCGTCGATGGCGTCCAGGCTCACGCTGACGCGCGACAGGCCGGCGTCGCGCAACGATCGCGCCTTGCGGGCCAGCAGCGAGCCATTGGTGGTGAGCGTGAGATCAAGCGGCTGGCCCGAGGCCGTCTCGATGCGCGCCAGCAGTTCCACCAGTTTCTCGATGTTCTTGCGCAGCAGCGGCTCGCCGCCGGTCAGGCGGATCTTCTCGACCCCGTGCGCAACGAACAGGCGGGCGGCACGCTCGATCTCCTCGAAGCTCAGCAACTCGGCGTGCGGCAGGAAGGGGTGGTCCTTGCCGAACACTTCCTTCGGCATGCAATAGACGCAGCGGAAGTTGCAGCGGTCCGTGACCGAGATGCGCAAATCGTGCAGCGGCCTGCCGCGGGTGTCGGCAACCAGTCCGGACGGCGCCGCGAGCACCGCCGGGATGGTGGGCATCATCGACCGGCGTCGGTGGTCGCGCAGGTCGACAATGGGGATGACGGATGCGGTCATGGGCTGAGGTGCAGGTGCGCCGGGTCAATCGGGCGCGGTCAGGCCGCGCTCGACCGCGTAGACCGCGATCTGGACGCGGCTCGTCAGATTGAGTTTCTTGAGGATATTTTGCACATGGATCTTCACGGTGCTCTCCGCCACGCCCAGGTCGCGCGCGATTTCCTTATTGCTTTCGCCGCGCGTCAGGCCGCGTACGATCTCATGCTCGCGCGAGGTGAGGCGGGGCTTGTCGGTCGAGCCCGCCGCCGTCGCCGGGGGAGGGTTGGTGGGCGCACGGAATTGCGCGACAAGCTTTGCCGTCATCCCCTGCGAAATCACCGCCTCGCCCACCGCCGCCCGGCGGATGGCGCTGGTCAGGGTTTCCGCTTCAATGTTCTTCAGCAGGTAGCCCCGGGCGCCGCTGCGCAGGGCGGCCGCCAGTTCCTCGGCTTCCTCCGACACCGTGAGCATCACCACCGCACTGTCGGGCAGGTCTTCCACCAGCAGTTGCAGGGTTTCAAGCCCCGACAAGCCGGGCATGTTCAGGTCCAGCAGGATCACATCGGGCCGGTGCTGCTTGGCCCGCTTGACGCCTTCCACGCCATCGGCCGCCTCGTCGACGATTTCGAAATCGGTCTGGCGCGCGAGCAGGGCGCGCACGCCAGAGCGAAACAGGGAGTGGTCGTCTATCAGGAGGATGCGGATGGTCATGATATTCACTTGAATGAAGTAGGCGGGAGAGAGCGGCCGGCAGCCGTGACATCAGTTACCGCGGCAGGACGAGCTCAACGCGCGTGCCCGTGCCCCGCGCGGCCACGATCCGGAGGCTGGCCGATAGCCTGGCCGCCCGCTCGCGCATGATGTGCAATCCCACGTGGGCCTGATCGTCCGCGGCCGGTTCCGTGGGGTCGAAGCCGTCGCCATCGTCTTCCACGACCATGCTGAAGGTGCGCCCGTTGCGCACAATGACGCTGGCGTGACCGGCACGCGCATGCTTTCGCACATTGGATAGGGCCTCCTGCAGGATGAACAGCACCTGCAACTGCTGCTCCGGCTGCAGGGGCGGCCCGCCCTGCGCGTCATTGAACGCCAGGGCTAGCGCCGTGCTGCTCTGGCGCCGGAATCGCGCCACGGTGTCTTCCACGGCCTGGCGCAGCTCGCCATGCGCCAGCTTGCTGCGGAAATTGAGCAGCAGTTCCCGTACATCCTGATAGCTCTCCTCGACACCGCAACGCAGCAGCGGCACGATGGTGCGGGTTTCGTCCATATCGCTGCGCGAGACGGCGTCTTCCAGCAACTGCACCTGCAGGTTCAGGTAGTTGAGTCCCTGGGCAATGCTGTCATGCAGGCCCTGCGCCACCAGGTTGCGCTCTTCCACCACCGCAAGCTGGCGCGCGGTTTCCGACAGGTGCAGATGATCCAGCGCCACGCCGAGATGCTGGCCGAAGGTCTCGAGCAGGCGGATATCCGAGGCAGGCAGCTGCAGCGGCTGGCGGAAGTGCAGGGAGAAGGTGCCCAGCACCGTGCGCTGCGTTTCTATGCGGAACACCGCAAGCCCCGGGAATCCTTCCCTCGCGCAGCCGAAGCGCGCATTGGACGCTGGCCGGCCGGCCGAGAGTGCGGCTCCCTTGCTGAGATCTTCAATCAGTACGACGGATTCGCTGGCCGCCTCGCCACAAAAACAGGCGTCCACCTTCATGCAGTGCTCGGTCTCTTCCAGTGCGGCCGAGTAGCCGGCCGACACCACCAGGTGCAGCTGGTCGTGGTCCGCATCGATCATGCGCACGCTGCCGCCGTCGGCATCGAACTGCTCCATCACGCGCTCCAGGAAGCCGCTGCAGAGCGCCTCGCTGTCGTTTGGCATATTGAGGAAGGCGGCCATGTCGTAGAGCGCCGCGAGGTCGCGGTTGTGCCGCGCCAGCTCGGCGGTCTTCTGCGCCACGCGTGCTTCCAGGTCCTGGTATAGCCCCTCCAGTTCGCCGGCCATCCGGTTGAAACCGTCCGCCAGCATGCCGAACTCGTCGCGCGTCTCCACCGGCAGGCGCAGGGAGAACTCCCGCGCGGCCATGCGCTGCAGGCCGTCCTGCAAGCGCATGACCGGAAGGATGATCCAGATATAGAGCAGGTAGATGACGGCTACCGTACCCATGCAGGCCATCGCTGCGAGTCCGGCCTGCGACAGCCGCAGCAGGGTGGTCTTGGTGGCGTTTTCCTGCTCGATCATGCTGACCAGGCGATTGACCTGGTCGACAAAGGAAGCCAGCGCCACAGGGTAGGCAGGCGCTGCGCCGGTTGCGACGCCCAGGTCGGCTAGGGCACTGGGCTTGATGCGCTGGTTCCAGTCATGGCTGACCCGCTCCAGTTGCGCGCGGATGCCAGGGTCGTCCGGCAGGAACAAGGGCCGCGCCGGATCGCCTTGGTGCAGGCGTGCCAGGGTGGCATCCATCCCGTTGATCTGGGCGTCCAGCTGATGGCGCTCGCCGGCATGTGCCCTGGCGAGTTCGATGGCGACGCGATTGGCGCGCATGCGCAGGCTGCCCGCATCGTTGATGGCCGCGCCCGCGCCTTCGAGTTGCCATGACAGCCACAGCGTCCCTGAGATCATGGCCAGCACGATCAGCAGCGCGCCCAGCGAGAGCGAGACGATGCGTGTCGACAATCGGTGGCGCAAACCTGGCAACGCTGCCTGGCCAGGCAGCGGCGAGAACGACTGCTCCACGGTGGAAGCGGGCGGGGAAGGGGGCGTGAGATCTACCATATGGCTCCAGCCCCCGGCGGATGTCTTCGGTCTGGATCGGCGCTTCAGGGGCTTGTCGCATTATTGACGGCAAGCTGGCGCGGCGACTTGCGCAAAATCAATATCGCTTGCGGGGCCGGGTGGCGCTTGACTAACTTTCCTTAAATATCATGGCGTGACGCAATTTCCGGCGTCAAGGCCGGGATGAATCGGTCAGTGCGGATGAGGTGGGCGCCGTCAAATGGCCGGGGCCGCCGCGCCCCGTGGCGTGCCGACGCCCGCGGGCATTTCGCCGGTGAGCAGGTAGTGCATCAGTTCGCGCACCGGACGGATGGCCTCGCCGAACGGCAAGGCTCCCTTGCCACGGAAGAACAGCCCCCGCTCCACGTCGCCGCGCATGGCCTGGGCCAGCTTGAGGTCGATGCAGAACTGGCCCACGCGGCCGACGCCGTCGCGCAGGCCGCAGGCCTGCAGGCAGTCGAAGCCTTCGAGGCAGTCGCGCACCTTGGCGCGCGTCTGCAGCGCGGCTTCACGCGACAGGTAGCGCTTGAGCCATGGCGTCAGCACGGCGCGTGCCGGCAGGCCGGCCACGCTGGTGAATTCACTCAGTTGTTCGGGACGCGCACTGGCCAGGACTTCCTTGAAGGCCGGGTGCGCATCGCCTTCCTCGGTGACGGCAAAGGCCGTGCCCAGTTGCACGGCGGCAGCGCCTTGATCCAGCCAGTGACGGACCTTGGCGTGGGTGTTGATGCCGCCCGCAAGGATCAGAGGTACGCTGTCCCAGGCCAGCCCCAGCCCGGCGAACAGTTCACGGCATTCGGCCAGCACACGGGTGAAGGAGAAGCGCTGGTCGCCGAGGTCCTCGATGCGCGAAGCCCCGAGGTGGCCGCCGGCGTGCGCCGGATGTTCGACGACGATCGCGTCCGGCAGGCGGTTTTTCTTCATCCACTTGCGCAGCACCAGGCCGATGCCACGGGAATCCGACAGGATCGGGATCAGGGCAATGTTCGGGTGGCCGGCCGTGAGGTCGGGCAGGTCGAGGGGCAGTCCCGCGCCCATCACGATGGCATCGGCCCCGCTCTCGCAAGCCTGCCGGACCAGTGCGGCATGCGAGCTGACTGCTTTCATGACGTTGACCGCGATGGCGCCGCGCCCGCCGGAGAGCCGCCGCGCGCCCTGGATCTCGCGATCCAGGGCCACCAGGTTCGCCGCTTCCGTCTTGGCCTTGTCGCGTGATTTGGCGGTGGCCGCCATCAGGTCCGGATGATGGTGGCGCAGATCGATGCTGGCAATGGTGCCCATGCCGTTCTGGCTCGCCACCGCGCCCGCGAGCCGGTGCGCGGAGATGCCGATACCCATGCCGCCCTGTACCACCGGGACCAGCCGGCGGCCGATCAGCTTTAGCCAATGCTCTTGCATATCACCCTCGATAAGACATCCCGCTCGCCGGCGGAGGTGCCGGGCGATGCTGGAAAACCGGCATAGGTTTGCATGGGCAGGTGGCCCGGGACTTGCGCTGGATCAAGCCGCGGACAGCACGATACCAATGGCCTATGCCACTCGGCGGAGGGCCGCCGTTCCATGCGCGCGCCACAGCCCACGCTTTTGCGCCTGGTCAACTGGTTCGCCCCCGGGCTTGGCTAGGATCGTGCCTCACAGGCGTTCGCCGCCACCGTGGCGCATGCGGACTCCGAAACCCCGTTGAGCCTATCCAATGACATCCAACACATCCGGCGCAACGCGCCGACCGCAACTGGTTGCGCCCGCCGGCTCGCTGGCGGCGCTGCGCGTGGCGCTGAAACAGGGCGCAGACGCCGTCTACCTTGGTCTGCGCGACGCCACCAATGCGCGCAACTTCGGCGGGCTGAACTTCACCGAGGCCGATATCCAGGCAGGCGTGGCCGAGGCCCATGCACAAGGCGCGGAAGTCTTGTTCGCCATCAATACCTTCGCGCAGATGGGCGCGGTAGCTTGCTGGCATCGCGCAGTCGATGCCGCGGCGGAACTGGGCGCCGATGCCGTCATCATGGCCGACCCGGGCCTGATGGCCTATGCCCGCGAGCGCCATCCGCAACTGCGCCTTCATCTGTCGGTGCAAGGCTCGGCCACGCATGCCGACGCCATCGAGCTGATGCGCGCCCGTTTCGGCATACACCGGGTGGTGCTGCCGCGCGTGCTGTCGCTGGCGCAGATCGGCAAGCTCGCGCGCCAGACCGACGTGGAGCTTGAAGTGTTTGGCTTCGGCAGCCTGTGCGTGATGGCCGAAGGCCGCTGCCTGCTGTCCTCTTACGCGACCGGCGACTCGCCGAACAACAAGGGCGTGTGTTCGCCCGCGCACGCGGTGCGCTGGGAGGAGCGTGAGGGAACCATGCAGGCGCGGCTGTCCGGCATCCTGATCGACAGCTACGCGCCGGGCGAGCCCGCCGGCTATCCCACTTTGTGCAAAGGGAGATTCGAGGTGGAAGGCGAGCGGGGCTACGTGCTCGAGGAGCCGACCAGCCTCAATGCGCTGTCGCTGCTGCCGGCGCTGATCGGCATGGGCATCGCCGCCATCAAGATCGAAGGCCGCCAGCGCAGCCCGCGTTACGTGGGCGATGTGGTCGGCGTGCTGCGCGCGGCGATCGACGCGGCCTGCGCCGATCCACAGCGATTCACCGCGCGCCAGGAATGGCAGGGCGTACTCGGCAGGCATGCCGAGGGCGACCAGGTGACGCAGGGCGCGTACGACCGGCCATGGCGCTGAAGCCCGGCTGTGTTGCCTTTGCCTGCTGCATTCCTCATGCCTCGCGGCATGCCACTCTCCTTCCGGAACCAGACTACCAATGAACGATTCGATGATCGCCCCTTCCGGGCCCGCGGCCTGCTTCGGCATCTCGCTCGGCCCGCTGCTGTACTACTGGCCGCGCGCCACGGTCATGCAGTTCTATGCCGAGGTCGCCGACTCCGCGGTCGACCGCGTCTACCTGGGCGAAACCGTTTGTACCCGCCGCCATGAACTGCGCCATGCGCATTGGCTGGAGATCGCGCAGATGCTGCGGGACGCCGGCAAGGAAGTCGTGCTCTCGACTCCGGTGCTGGTCGAGTCCGACAGCGATATTGCCTGCATGCACCGCGTCTGCGAGCAAACCGACTATCTGGTCGAGGCCAACGACCTGGGCGCGGTCAACCGGATGCACGGGCGCCCCTTTATCTGCGGCCCGCATCTCAACGTGTATCACGCGGATACGCTTGCCTGGCTGAGCGGGCTGGGTGCCACGGTATGCGTGCCCCCGCTGGAAATGGACCGCGCCGCGCTGGCGGCGCTGGCGGCGGCCCGACCGGCGGGCACGGGGCTGGAGGTGCTGGTCTGGGGCCGTATGCCGCTGGCGTTCTCGGCGCGCTGCTTCACTGCACGCCATCACAGGCTGCGCAAGGACAATTGCGAGTTCCGCTGTCTCGAGTACCCGGATGGCCTGGTGGCCTCGACCGGGGAGGGCCAGCCGTTCTTTACGCTCAACGGGGTGCAGATCCAGTCCGCTACTTGTCTCGACCTGTGCGCGGAAGTGCCGGCCTTGATGGCCATGGGGATCGACTCGGTGCGCGCCAGCCCGCATGCCAGCGCCACGCTGGATGTCGTGGCGGCGCTCGCGGCACTGCGGTCCGGCGAGCGGACCACGGCATCCGGCGGCCTGCTGCCGGCGGGGGCACAGCCCAGCAATGGCTACTGGGACGGAAAGGCCGGCATCGCCTGGCAGGAGGCGCACGCATGATTGGCCCCAAAGCCATGCTGGCACGCCTGCACCGCGCGGTTCCGGCGCAGGCCCAGGCCTTACCCCTGGTGGCCGCGCTGGAGCTTGCGCGGCGGCGTGGCTGGCTGCAGCCACCGGCGGCGCTCGATGGCCACTGCTTCCTGCTGACGGTGGAGGACCTTGGCCTGCAGATACGTTTTCGCTGCGCGGATGGCCGCTTTGCCGCCGGGCCCTTTGACGGCAGCCTGCCGGCGCTGACGTTGCGCGCCAATGCCGTCGATTACCTGCGTCTGCTGGGCGGGGAGGCCGATACCGATACGCTGTTCTTCCAGCGGCGTCTGGCGATCGGCGGCGATACCGCGCTAGGCCTGGAGGTGAAATACTGGCTGGACGCGGTGAGCCGGCCAGAGTGGCTTACCGGCCTGACCAGGCATCTGGCTGCGGGTGCCGTCACGTCGCAGGCTGGCTGACAATGCAGCAAGGGCGGCAATCGCCGCCCCGGACTGCTGACTCGGATCTGCGTTGTCGCGCTCCCCCGCGCGCGGGAGAGGGCGCCACAGCCGTCGTCATTCCAGGCTGTTTTGGCGCATCTTGTCGCCCTCGGCCAATGCCGCCGGTTTGTCAGCAGGCTGGGGCGACGCATCCTTGATGGCCGACAGCGCCGACGTCACGGCCTGCCAGGCCGCGCCAGCCTCCGCTTCGCTGCATTCGCCATGCTGCCGCTTGGTGGCGCCCAGGCGGTTGAGCACAAGGTGCTGGTCGGGTTCCACCCCCGCGCCGGCCAGGCAGGCTTTCACGCAGGCCAGCGGGCAGCCGTCGAGGGCCAGGATCGGGCGGCCCGAACGGGCCACCCTGGTAAGCGCGGCAACACCGCCGCCAACCCCGCTGATGCAGGACATCTCGGCCATCCCGCTGCGGTCCAGCCGCACGGCGAAGGTGTTGGCGAGCTGCGCCACGCTGGAGCAGCCGGAGCAGGCGTAGACGAGGGGCAAGGATGTGGTGCCAGCCATGGGCATTGAGATACCTCCGGACTTGATGATCGGTATGAGAGAGCGCCCTCAGGAAGCGATCGCCGACGGTTCGCGTCGCGCGATGCCCGTGGACAAAGCGGCGAGGCGCTCGCCACGCGGCGCGGCGGCGCCGTCCAGCCCGCACAGCCTGAGAATAAAGCGCGCCACCTGGGCAGCCTGGTCGAGCGGCAGGCACGGCATGCCGATATCGAGCGGCACATCGCTGGCCACCGCGACGATGGACGCGTCGCGCGGGTAGTAGGGCGCGCGCCCGTGCGCCGGCCGATACACCTCGATGCGCGGAATGGCTTCGCTGCGGAACCCTTCCACCAGGGTCAGGTCCGCCGGCGCCAGGCGTGCCACCTGCTCGCGCAAGGTGGGCTCCGGCGCGCCGTTCAGGTCGTGCAGGATGGCGAAACGGAATGGCGAGGCCACCAGTACCTCGCCGGCGCCGGCCTGGCGAAAGCGCGCGCTGTCCTTGCCCGGCGGCTCGAGTTCGAGGGGATGGTGGCTATGCTTGATGACGTTGACGGTCAGCCCTTGCTGGCGAAACCAGGCGAGCATGGCCGTGATCAGCGTGGTCTTGCCGCTGCCGGAGGTGCCGGCGATGCCAATGATGGCGGGTTGCATGACTGTGCTCCCATGAAAGGCGTCCGGGCAGACGGACTGGTGAAGCGCGGGGCGCATTCCGCAGGGGGGGAATGCGGGCGCCGCGGGCTTGCCAGTGCGAGTTGCCGGAGGCGGAGGTTGTTTATTGCACCAGCGGCGTTTCGGCGCCGCCCAGGTCGATCCCTTCAATGCTGGCGCCGCCGATCAGCAGGCTTGCATACTGCTTCCAGGCGCGGTCGCGCGCCGCCGCCGCGAGGGCGCGGGCGATGGATTGCCGCACGGCATCGAACGGCAACTGCACGCCTTCGCAGCGCTCGATGACCCGCACCACGTGCAGGCCATAGCGCGTTTCAACCAGCCGGGCCAGCACGCCGGGGTGGCGCGCCGCGAAGATGGCACGCTCGAACTCGGGCGCGGTCTCGCCGCGGAACACACGGCCAAGGCGCCCGCCGCCGGCGCCGGTCGGGCAGTTGGAGCTGGCCCTGGCCAGCCCGGCGAATGCCGAGGGATCGGCCAGCACCTGCGCGAGGGTGGCCTCGGCCGTTGCGCGCAGCGCATCGAGCGGGACGCGTGGCGTCACCTGGAACAGGATGTGCTCGGCCTCGACCCATTCGCCTTCGCGGAAGCGCTCCAAGTGGTTATCGTAATGCCGGCGGCAGCTGGCCTCGTCCGGCTCGGGCAGCCCGACCTCCCGCTCCAGCAGGGCCTCGGTCAGTGCCTCGTCGTCGTCGCCGGGCAGGCCGAGCTGCCGCGCTTGCGCACGCACCAGATGGCGCAGGATCAGCGCAACCACGGCATGCCGGGTGGGCTCGGGCGAGCCGCTATGGTGAGCCAGTTCGCGCTCGATTTCGGCGTCTTCCAGTTCGACGCCATTGACTAAGACAGGCATTGTATTCTCCTTGCCGGGTGGGCGGATGGGTGGGCGTTAGCGGCTGCGGACCAGTTGCCAGGCACGGCCAAGGTAGCCGATGGATCCAAAACCGCTCCACACGTGCACCAGCCGGGTGAAGGGGAAGATGACGAACAGCGAGATCCCCATGAACAGATGGAGCTTGAACAGCAGCGGCGCGTCGGCGATATAGCTGGCGGCATCCCCGCGCAGGGTGACGATGTGCTGCGCCCAGGTCATGAGCTGCACCATCATGTGGCCGTCCATATGGCGGGACGATTCAAAGATGGTGGAAAGGCCCAGCAGCAAGGTCACCAGGATCCACAGCAGCAGCACCTTGTCGCCGGTGCGCGTGACCGCGGACACGCGGGCATTGGTGAAGCGGCGGTGGAGCAGGATCAGCAGGCCGGACAGGCACATGGTGCCCATCAGGCCGCCGGCCGCCATGGCCACGCCTTGCTTGAAGCCATGCGAGACGCCCAGTGCGTCCCAGACCGCCACCGGCGTCAGCAGGCCCGCCAGATGGCCGAAGAACAGCCCAATGATGCCGACGTGGAAGAGGATGCTGCCGACGCGCAGGTTGCCGCGATGCAGCAGCTGCGAGCTGTCGCTCTTCCAGCCGTACTGTTCGCGCTCGAAGCGCGCCAGGCTGCCGAACAGGAAGACGACCAGGGCGATGTACGGATAGATGCCGTAGAGGAATTGGTTGAGCAGGTTCATGGTCGTTGCCTCAGCAAGCGTTGGGCATGGGCGTGCGGGTGGGCGCGCGGGTTGGTGTCGTTCCACGGGCGTAGAAGTGCACGGGCTGGTCGCCCGAGGGGCGCGGCGCGAGCAGCGGCTCCACGCCGTCCGCGCCGGGGCCGAAGGTCTCCAGCGCTTCGTCCATGTCGCGCACCGGCGGCTCGGTCTGGGCTTGTGGCTGCACGTCCGTGAGCGTGCGCAACACGGCGAACACCGCGGCATACGGACTCTCGTTGCGCGCCAGCCGGTCGCCGACCGCGGCGAGCACATGGATGGCGTCGCCCAGCAGTTGTCCGGCATGCGCGTCCTTGCCGTCCGCCACCAGCGCGCCCAGGAACTCCAGGAACAGCGGCACGTAGTCGGGCAGCTCCGCCTCGGCGGGCTCGAAGCCCTCGCGGCGGTATTCGTCGATCAGGTCGACCATGGCCTGGCCGCGATCCCGGCTTTCGCCGTGCAAGTGCTCGAACAGGTGCAGCGCGTGGGCGGGGTTGCGGTCGAAGGTGGCGACGTAGTTCTCCTGGAGCTCGATCAGCGTGTTCGTCTTCAACAGATCGCCCAGCGGCGCCAGCGTGGCTTGCGCCTGCGGCCACTCGGCCAGCGCGGCGTCGATTTCAGGCAGGGCGTCGATAAGGTCCTGCTCGGGGTAGCACAGCAGGGCGCTAAGGATGGGGTAAAGCGGCATGGGTAGGCTCCCGTTCTGTATGGATGGCAAAAATGCGGATGCCGGCCGCCCCCGTTTGCCAACGGGAGCGGGGCGGGAAGTCAGGCGCCGGTCATGTCGTCATGGCCTTCTTGCGCGACTTCGGCATGTCCGCGAACGTCACGCTGCCCTGCGGCTTCTTGCCGAACAGGGAGCCGTCCGAGGTTCCGCCCGAGCAGCCGTTGCCGAAGGTGAAGCCGCAGCTCGCCTTGTCGTTGAAGCTGTCCTCCACCATTTCCTTGTGCGAGGACGGGATCACGAAGCGATCCTCGTAGTTGGCGATTGCCATGATCTGGTACATGTCCTCCACTTGCGCGGGCGTGAGGCCGACTTGTTCCAGCACAGCCAGGTCCTGCACATCGTCCACCACTTCCGAGCGCTTGTAGGCGCGCATGGCCAGCATGCGTTCAAGCGCCTTGAGCACCGGCGCGACTTCTCCCGCGGTCAGCAGGTTGGCCAGGTACTTGACCGGGATGCGCAGGCTCTTCACGTCCGGAATCACGCCGTTCATGCCCATGTGGCCGGCCTCGGCGGCCGACTGGATCGGCGACAGCGGCGGGATGTACCACACCATCGGCAGCGTGCGGTACTCGGGGTGCAGCGGGAAGGCCACCTTCCATTCGCAGGCCATCTTGTAGACCGGCGACTTGCGCGCGGCGTCCAGCCAGCTTTGCGGGATGCCCTGGCGCAGCGCTTCGGCCTGGACGGCCGGATCGTGCGGATCGAGGAAGATGTCCAGCTGCGACTGGTAGAGATCCTGCGTGTTCTCCACCGAGGCGGCTTCCTGGATGCGGTCGGCGTCGTACAGCATCACGCCCAGGTAGCGGATCCGGCCGACGCAGGTTTCCGCGCAGACGGTAGGCTGGCCCGCTTCGATGCGCGGATAGCAGAACAGGCATTTCTCGGCCTTGCCGCTTTGCCAGTTGTAGTAGATCTTCTTGTACGGGCACCCGGAGATGCACATGCGCCAGCCGCGGCATTTGTCCTGGTCCACCAGCACGATGCCGTCGTCCTCGCGCTTGTAGATCGAGCCGGACGGGCAGGAGGCCACGCAGGTCGGGTTCAGGCAATGCTCGCACAGGCGCGGCAGGTACATCATGAAGGTGTTCTCGAAGGTCGAGTACATCTCCTTCTGCACGTCTTCGAACAGCTTGTCCTTGCTGCGCGCGCTGAACTCGCCGCCCAGGTCATCCTCCCAGTTCGGGCCCCATTCGATCTTCTCCATCTTCTTGCCGGTCAGTACCGATACCGGGCGAGCGGTGGGGGGCGTCTGCACCAGCGGCGCCTTTTGCAAATGCTCGTAGTCGTAGGTGAACGGCTCGTAGTATTCGTCGATCTGCGGCAGGTTGGGATTGGTGAACAGCTTCGCCAGGATGCCGAGCTTGCTGCCCTGGCGCGGCTCGAGCTTGCCGGCGGCATTGCGCACCCAGCCGCCGTGCCACTTGTCCTGGTTCTCCCATTCCTTGGGATAGCCGATGCCGGGCTTGGTCTCGACGTTGTTGAACCAGGCGTATTCCACGCCATCGCGGCTGGTCCACACGTTCTTGCAGGTAATCGAGCAGGTATGGCAGCCAATGCATTTGTCCAGGTTCAGGACCATGGCTACCTGGGCGCGGATTTTCATTGCTCAGCTCCTTCCTTCGCTTGTTTTTCCACCAGCGGGCCTTCCAGCCAGTCGACCTTGTTCATCTTGCGCAGGATCACGAACTCGTCGCGGTTGCTGCCGACGGTGCCGTAATAGTTGAAACCGTAGGCCAGTTGCGCGTAGCCGCCGATCATGTGCGTGGGCTTGGTCACCGTGCGGGTCACCGAGTTATGGATGCCGCCGCGCATGCCGCTGGTTTCGGCCCCGGGCACGTTCACGATCTTCTCCTGGGCGTGGTACATCAGGCACATCCCCTTGGGGACCCGCTGCGAGACCACGACCCGCGCGGTCAGCGTGCC
Organism: Cupriavidus sp. F041; assembly: GCF_057814235.1. Classification (NCBI taxonomy): domain Bacteria; kingdom Pseudomonadati; phylum Pseudomonadota; class Betaproteobacteria; order Burkholderiales; family Burkholderiaceae; genus Cupriavidus; species Cupriavidus sp. F041. The sequence goes on along the minus strand of NZ_JBVASY010000002.1, from coordinate 1,971,891 downwards.
GTTGACGTTGAAGACTTCCACCCAGTCGTTGTCCCGGATGCCGCTGGCCTTGGCCTCGGTTTCGGAGACCCAGACGTGCGGCCCGCCGCGCGACAGCGTGAGCATGCGCAGGTTGTCTGAGTAGGTGGAGTGGATGCCCCACTTCTGGTGCGGCGTGATCCAGTTCAGCACCAGCTCGGTGTTGCCGTTGGGCCTGGCGCCCAGCATCGGCGCGGTGGTCTTGGTGTCGATGGCCGGCTTGTAGACGCAGTTGCCCTCGCCAAAATCCAGCATCCAGCGATGGTCCTGGTAGAACTGCTGGCGGCCGGTCAGGGTGCGCCAGGGAATGAGTTCGTGCACATTGGTATAGCCCGCGTTGTAGCTGACTTCCTCGGATTCCAGCCCGGACCAGGTCGGCGCGGAGATGATCTTGCGCGGCTGCACCTGGACGTCGCGGAAGCGGATCTTGTCGTGCTCGCGCCCGGCGGCCAGGTGGGTGTGATCCCGCCCGGTGATGGCCGACAGCGCTTCCCACGCCTTTACCGCGACATGCCCGTTGGTTTCCGGCGCGAAGGTCAGGATCATCTCGGCGGCGTCGATGGCGGTATCCAGCCGCGGCCGGCCCTGGCTCACGCCGGGTTCGTCCACGGTCTTGCTGAGCGCGCCGATTTCCTTGACTTCGTGGCGGGTATCCCAGTTGATGCCCTTGCCGCCGTTGCCGTGCTTGTCGAGCAGCGGTCCGATCGAGGTGAACTTCTTGTAGATGTCGGCATAGTTGCGCTCGACCACGGTCATCGACGGCGCGGTCTTGCCGGGAATCAGCTCGCACTCGCCGCGCTTCCAGTCCTTCGGCTCGAACGGCTGGGCCAGTTCGCCCGGCGTGTCATGCAGCAAGGGGCTGCAGACCAGGTCCTTGCGGGTGCCCAGGTGGGCGCCGCCGATCTCGCTGAACTTCCTGGCGATCGCCTTGTAGATCTCCCAGTCCGTGCGGCTTTCCCACAGTGGCTGCACCGCTTCCGACAAGGGATGGATGAAGGGATGCATGTCGGAGGTGTTGAGATCGTCCTTCTCGTACCAGGTCGCGGTGGGCAGCACGATATCGCCGTACAGGCAGGTGGTGCTCATGCGGAAATCAAGCACGGTCAGCAGGTCGAGCTTGCCCTCGGCGGCGGGGCGCACCTTCACCTCGCTCGGCGTGATGGCATCGGCTTCGTCGCCGAACACGGCGTTCTGGGTGCCGAGCAGGTACTTGAGGAAATACTCGTGTCCCTTGCCCGAGCTGCCCAGGATGTTCGAACGCCAGACGAACATGTTGCGCGGGAAGTTCTCCGGATTGTCGGGGTCGTCGCAGGCGAACTGCAGCCCGCCGGACTTCAGTTGTTCGACCGTATAGGCGACAGGGTCCTTGCCTGCCGCCGCGGCCGCGTCGGCGACATCGAGCGGATTGCTGCTCAGTTGCGGCGCCGAAGGCAGCCAGCCCATGCGCTCCGAGCGGGCGTTCAGGTCCAGCAGCGAGAGGTTCTCGTACTTGGCCTTGTCGGCGGTCGGGGCAAGGATTTCGTCCACGGCGAGCTTTTCGTGGCGCCACTGGCTGGTGTGGCTGTAGAAGAACGAGGTGCCGTTCATCTGGCGCGGCGGGCGTGACCAGTCCAGGCCGAAGGCCAGCGGTGCCCAGCCGAATTGCGGGCGCAGCTTTTCCTGGCCCACATAGTGCGCCCAGCCGCCTCCGCTCTTGCCCACGCAGCCGCACATCATCAGCAGGTTGATGATGCCGCGGTAGATCATGTCGTTGTGATACCAGTGGTTGAGCGCGGCGCCGACGATCACCATGCTCTTGCCCTGGGTGCGGTCGGCGTTGTCGGCGAACTCGCGTGCCACCTGGATCACCAGGTGTCGCGGCACCGTGGTGTGCTTCTCCTGCCAGGCCGGCGTGTATGGCACATCGTCGTCGAAGGAGGTGGCCACGTTGTCGCCGCCCAGGCCCTGGTCCACGCCGTAGTTGGCCATCTGCAGGTCATAGACCGTGGCCACCAGCGCGCTGCTGCCGTCCGCCAGCGTGATGCGCCTGGCGGGCACGCGGCGCTTGAGCAGAGCATCGTGCTCTGCGCCGAAATACGGGAAGCCGACTTCCGCCACCTCGTGATCCGCCGCCATCAGCGAGAGCAGGGGGTCGAGCGCGCGGCCGCTGCCGCCGTCCTTCATTTCCAGGTTCCAGCGGCCTACCTTCTCGCCGTCGTTGTGCGCGCCCTCGCCCCAGCGAAAGCCGATGGTGCCGTTGGGTACCGCGAAGTCGCCGCTGGCGCTGTCGAGCACCAGCGTCTTCCATTCCGGGTTGTTGGCTTCGCCGCGGGCGCCGGCCAGGTGGGAGGCGCGCAGGAAGTGGTCGGGGACCAGCGTGCCGCCGTTGTCCCGCAACAGCACCAGCATGGGCATGTCGGTGTACTGCTTGATGTAGTCGCGGAAATAGGCGGAGCGTCCGCTAAGGTGGAATTCCTTCAGCACCACATGGCCCATGGCCATGGCCAGGGCGGCGTCCGTGCCTTGCGTGGGCGCCAGCCAGATATCGCCGAACTTGACCATCTCGCCGAAGTCGGAAGACACCGCCACGGTCTTGGTGCCCTTGTAGCGGACTTCGGTGTAGAAGTGCGCGTCGGGGGTGCGCGTCTGCGGCACGTTGGAACCCCACACCATCAGGTAGGTGGAGTTGTACCAGTCGGCCGATTCCGGCACGTCGGTCTGCTCGCCCCAGACTTGCGGGCTGGCCGGCGGCAGGTCGCAATACCAGTCATAGAAGGACAGGCAGACCCCGCCCAGCAGGCTCAGGTAGCGCGCCCCGGCGGCATAGGACACCATCGACATGGCCGGAATCGGCGAGAAGCCGACCACGCGGTCCGGGCCGAAGCGCTTGATGGTGAAGGCATTGGCTGCCGCGATGATCTCGGTGGCGGTGTCCCAGTCGGCCCGCACGAAGCCGCCCTGGCCGCGCACGCTCTTGTAGCGCTGTGCCTTGACCGGGTCCTGGCTGATCGAGGCCCAGGCGGCCACGGGGTCCATGGTCTTGCGGGCTTCCCGCCACATCTCCATCAGCCGGCCACGGATCATCGGGTACTTCACGCGTTGCGCCGAGTAGACGTACCAGCTGTAGGAGGCGCCGCGCGGGCAGCCGCGCGGCTCGTGGTTGGGCAGGTCGGGCCGGGTGCGCGGATAGTCGGTCTGCTGCGTTTCCCAGGTGATCAGTCCGTTCTTGACGTAGACCTTCCAGGAGCACGAACCCGTGCAGTTCACGCCGTGGGTGGAACGCACGATCTTGTCGTGCTGCCAGCGGTTGCGGTATCCGTTCTCCCACCGGCGGTCCTCGTCCACCACGGCGCCGTGTCCACCCGCGAAGGTGGACTTGACGCGTGACATGAATTTCAGTCGATCCAGAAAATGACTCATTGTTGTTCTCCGCGAGTGCTTTTGCTGACCGTCGGGCAACCGGTCCAGGGATGTTGCAAGCTTATGGGCAGGGCCCCGCCGTGCCCATTCGCTGGTGGAGGAGTAGCGTGCGATGCGCTTGGGCTAGTTCGGCCGCGGCCGCCTAGTTCGAAAGAACTAGGCCGGCCGGCGCCGTTCAGCAGGGCATGGGCGCGTTCTTGCGTGCGTAATGCCACCAGGTCACCAGCACGCAGCTCACGTAGAAGGCCACGAAACAGTAAAGCGCCGCGTCCGCCGAGCCGGTCAGCTCCAGCGAGGTGCCGAAGCTCTTGGGAATGAAGAAGCCGCCGTAGGCCCCAATGGCACCGGAAAATCCCAGCACCGCGGCCGATTCCTTGCCGGCGTCCAGCAGCGCCTGCTTTTGCGCCGCCTCGTCCTTGCCGCGCGCGGCGCGCTGGCGCTCGGTCAGGAAGATCACCGGGATCATGCGGAAGGTTGACCCGTTGCCGATGCCGGTCAGCGCGAACAGCACCACGAACGCGGCCAGGAAGCCCTGGAAGCTGCCGCCGGCGCCGTCATGCGGCAGCGTGGCCAGCACGCCGAACACGGCGGCAATCATGGCCACGAAGCTCCACAGCGTGACCCGTGCCCCGCCCAGCTTGTCCGACACCCAGCCGCCCACCGGCCGCATCAGCGCGCCCACCAGCGGCCCGAGGAAGGCATAGGCGGTGGGGTTGACCCCGGGAAACTGCGACTTGGTGAGCAGCGCGAACCCGGCCGAGAAGCCGATGAACGAGCCGAAGGTACCCACGTACAGCCAGCACATCAGCCAGTTGTGCTTGCGCTTGAAGATCACCGCCTGGTCGGCGAACGAGGCGCGCGCATCGGCGATGTCATTCATGCCGAACCACGCGGCAAGCGTCGCGGCCAGGATGAACGGCACCCAGATAAAGCCGGCATTCTGCAGCCACAGGCTCTTGCTTACCTCGCCGGCCTGGTAGGTCTGGGCGTCGCCGCCAAAGGCGCCGAACAGCCCCACGGAAACCACCAGCGGGGTGAGGAACTGCACCACCGACACGCCCAGGTTGCCGATGCCGGCATTGAGCCCGGTCGCCAGGCCCTTCTTGGCCTTGGGGAAGAAGAAGCTGATATTGGACATCGAGGAGCTGAAGTTGGCGCCGCCGAATCCGCACAGCAAGGCCAGCACCAGCAAGGTGGGATAGCTCGTGGTCGGGTCGCGCAGCGCGAACCCCATGCCCAGCGCCGGCACCAGCAGCGTGGCGGTGGAGATGGCGGTGAACCGCCGGCCGCCGAAGATCGGCACGAGGAAGGCGTAGAAGATGCGCAGCGTGGCGCCCGAGAGCGCGGGCAGCGCGGTGAGCCAGAACAGCTGGTTCTTGCTGAAGCGGAAGCCGGCGCGGTCCAGGTTGACGGCCACCACGCTCCACAGCATCCAGATCGCGAAGGCGAGCATCAGGGCGAGGATCGAGATCCACAGGTTGCGGTAGGCGATGCGTTCGCCCTGGGTGCGCCAGAAGGTCGAGCTTTCGGGTTCCCAGCGGGTTAGTACGGAGCTAGACATGACAATGTCCTATGTGACGGAAGGAGGAATGAGGAATGGGGGAGTCGGTTCAGGCCGGCTGCGCCGCCAGCACGCGCTGGCCGGCAACCGCGCTCTTGCCGCGCTGGCTGTAGTGCATCCACACCAGGCTCACGCAAACGGTGCCGTACAGCAGCATGAAGCAGCTGCTGCGCACGCCGGTGAGGTCAGCCAGCAGGCCGAACATCACCGGCAGGATGAAGCCGCCCAGGCCGCCGGCCAGTCCCACCACGCCGGAGACGGCGCCGAGGTTGTGGCCGAAATCGTTGGCGATGAACTTGAACACCGAGGCCTTGCCCACCGCCATGGCAATGCCGACGATAAAGAGCAGCGCGGTGAACGGCAGCGCCGACAGGCCGATATGGAAGGCCTGCGGGCCGCGCGCGGTGTGGATGATGAAATCGGTCTGCGGGTAGCTGAGGAGGAAGAACGCCACCCAGCACACCCACATCACCCACCAGGTAGTGCGGTGCGCGCCGTAGCGGTCGGAGATCCAGCCGCCGATGGCGCGTAGCACGCCGCCCGGCAGCGAGAAGCAGGCCGCCAGCAGGGCGGCGATCTTGATGTCGAAGCCATACTCGCCGATGTAGTACTTGGTCATCCACAGCGACAGGCCGACATAGCCGCCGAACACCACCGAGTAATACTGCGAGTAGCGCCACACGCGCGGGTCGCGCAGCATGGCGAGCTGGTCGCGCAGGCTGGCCGAAGACGTGGCGCGGTGAGCGGGATCGCTGGACGAGAACACCCAGAACAGCACCGCCGTGACCAGCATGGCGATGGCATACACGCGCGGCACCACGGTCCAGCTGCCGCCGGCGGCAACGATCAGCGCCGGTGCCACGAACTTGGTCAGGGCCGAGCCGGAGTTGCCCGCGCCGAAAATGCCCATGGCCAGGCCCTGGCGGGAGCGGGGAAACCAGCGCGCCACATAGGGCGTGCCCACCGAGAACGAGCCGCCCGCCAGACCCACGAACAAGCCCAGGATAAGCAACTGCGGCAGCGTGGTGGCATGCGAGATCATCCAGATCGGGATGACGGTGACCAGCATCAGCACAAAGAAGACGATGCGGCCACCGTAGCGGTCAGTCCAGATACCCAGTGGCAGGCGGACCAGCGCGCCGCTGAGCACGGGCGTGGCGGCCAGCAGGCCGAACTGGGTTTCAGACAGGCCGAGCTGCTGCTTGATGGGAATGCCCAGCACCGCAAACATCATCCATATGGCAAAGCAGATGGTGAAGGCGAAGGTGCTGGACACCAGCACCGCATAGGCGCGCGGTGGCACCGGCTCATGTGGGAGGGGTTGGGTGGCCATGGCCATGCTCCTGTGTCAACAATGACGATTGGCTCCCAGCGTAGAGAGCGCGACCGCAATTGACCATTCGCCGGCAGCACATTTGCAGGTGCCGGTGGAGCTAGTTCGAATGGGGAGGGGGGGCTGGCCTGGGCACGCCCGGCGCCGCAGAAGAGGGCGCCAGGCCGGGTGACGGGGTACGTTCAGCCCGCTATGCGTTGTGGCCTGTCGTCGGGCTTGACGCCGAGCCGGCGCGCGAGTTTGTGCAGGTTGCTCGCGTCCACGCCCAACTGGCGGGCGGCCTGCGCCCAGTTGCCGCCCTGCGTGGCGAGTGCCTGCTCGATGCAGTACCGCTGGCATTGGTCCACCGCCTCGCGCAGGGTGGCGGCTGATGGCACGAACGCGCGCGGCTCGGCGGGTGGCAGCTGGGCTGCCACGCCGGCCGGCGCTGGCTCCAGCCCGTCGAGATCGAGGAGTTCCGCCTCCAGCGTGATGATGTCGTTGCGGTTCGCGCCGCGGCTGACGGTCTTGAGCGCGGCGCGGCTGATCACATGCTCCAGCTCGCGCACGTTGCCCGGCCAGGGGTAGCGGCGCAGCGCGGCCTCGGCCGCGACGGACAAGCGCAGGCTGCGCAGACCGAGCCGGGCGCGATTGAGTTCCAGCATCCGGCCAGCCAGCAGCAGCACGTCGTTGCCACGCTCGCGCAGCGGCGGAATCGGGATCGGGTAGACCGAGAGCCGGTGATACAGGTCGGCGCGGAACGAGCCGTCGCGCACGTGATCGCGCAGGCTGCGGTTGGTGGCCGCGATGATCCGCACGTCGACGCGGCGCGGGCGGTCGGAACCCAGGCGCTGGATCTCGCCGTTCTGCAAGGTGCGCAGCAGCTTGGCCTGGATCGAGAGCGGCAGTTCGCCCACCTCGTCAAGGAACAGCGTGCCGCCGTCGGCCGCTTCGAAACGGCCAGGCCTTTCGCCCACCGCGCCCGAGAACGCGCCCTTTGCGTGCCCGAACAGCTCGCTCTCGGCCAGCGATTCCGGCAGCGCGGCGCAGTTGACATGGATCAGCGGTTGCGCGCGCCGCCGCGAGAGCCGGTGCAGCCGGTGCGCGAACAGCTCCTTGCCCACGCCCGTTTCGCCCAGCAGCAGCACCGGCAGTTCCGAGTCGGCCACCACCGTGAGCTCATGCAGCAGGCGGCCGATCGCCTCGCTCTGGCCAATGATCTCGCCATCGTCCCGGGCGGTGTCGCCCTGCGGGGCTTCGCCGCGCGTCAGCCGCAGCGCGCGGATCTCGGCTTCCAGCCGTGTGGTACGGATCGCCGCCTCGACGACCACCGTCAACTGCCGCAAATCGGCCTGCGCCTCCTCGCCAAAGGTGCCGACAGTCAGCGCATCGAGCGTCAGCACGCCCCACGGCTGGCCTTCCACATGCAGGCTGGTGCCCATGCAGTCGTGCACCGGCAGGGGCTCGCCCACGCGCTCGTCGATCAGCCCGTCGTAGGGGTCGGGCAGCACGCTGTCATGGTGGAAGCAGGTCACGTCGCGCCTGGCCAGGATGGCGGCCAGCCGTGGATGGAGTCCCACCGCGAAACGCCGCCCGAGGGCATCGCGCACCAACCCGTCGATCGCCACCGGCCGCAGCTGATCCTCCTCGAGCTGCAGCAGCGCCACGGCGCCGCAACGGAAGTGGGCGCGCAGGCTGCCGACCAGCCGCTGCAGCCGCACTGCCTGCGGCAGGTCGGCAACGAGATCCGTCAGCAAGAGATTTTCCATCATGGTCAATTTAACCCTGCAGGGTTGTTTTCACCCTTGTTTGGCAAGGGTAAATAATACCATGAATAAATTAAGCCCTTGATTTTCTTCGTTAATTTTTCGGGCACGGGTTTCGCTATGTGAGTGATGCACATCTTACACTGGAGAACATCATGAGCATGAGCGAACAATCGCTGGGCCAGCTCGCCCGCCAGATTCCCGGCGCCACCCGGGTATTTCACGACTTCCAGCTCGATTTCTGCTGCGGCGGCAAGCAGACCCTGGGCGAGGCCGCGCAAGCCGCGGGCCTGGATGCGCAGGCCGTCGAGGCAAGCCTGCTGTCGCTGCAAGCCCAGGCGCAGCGCGACGGCCGCGACTGGGGCACGGCATCCGCGGCCGACCTGATCGCCCACATCCTCGCGCGCTACCACGAGGTGCATCGGCAGCAACTGCCCGAGCTGATCCGCCTGGCGCGCCGGGTGGAGCAGGTGCATGGCGACCGCGAGGATTGCCCGCTCGGCCTGGCGGATCACCTTGGGGTCATGCAGCAGGAGCTGGAGAGCCATATGCAGAAGGAAGAGCAGGTCCTGTTCCCGCTGCTGGCGCGCGAACTCGCCGACATGGCGGGCGGCCCCATCACGGTCATGCGCATGGAGCACGACGAGCACGGGCAGGCGCTGCAACGTCTCAATGAGTTGACCAACGACATCACCTTGCCCCGCGCCGCGTGCAACACCTGGCGCGCGCTGTACCTGGGGCTGCGCACCTTGCGCGAAGACCTCATGGAACACATCCATCTCGAGAACAACATCCTGTTCGACAACGCCGAGCAAGCCGCCCCGGCCCACGCCTGATCCGATCGCAGGCACACGCATTACAGCGAGACCCATCATGGGACAATACAAAAGACTCTGGTTCACCCTGATCGCCGTCGTTGCGGTCACCTTTTCGCTGCTTGGCTATTACGGCACCGAGGTTTACCGCAAGGCGCCGCCGATTCCGCAGCAAGTCGTTACCGCTGACGGCAAGGCCTTGTTCAGCAAGGACGATATCCTCGACGGCCAGACCGCATGGCAATCCGTCGGCGGCATGCAGCTCGGCTCCATCTGGGGCCACGGCGCCTACCAGGCGCCGGACTGGACAGCCGACTGGCTGCACCGCGAGCTGACCGCCTGGCTCGACCTGGCCGCGCGGGATACCTACGGCCGGACCTATGCCGCGCTCGACGGGCCGACACAAGCCGCGCTGCGCGAGCAGCTCCGCGCCGAGTACCGTGGCAACCGCGTCGACCCGGATAGCGGCGTGCTCATCGTCTCCGCGCGGCGCGCACAGGCCATCGCGGCCACCGGCGCCTACTACGCGCGGCTATTCTCCGACGCACCGGAACTGCGCAAGAGCCGCGAAAGCTTCGCCATGAAGGAGAACACGCTGCCCAGCGCCGAACGCCGCGCCAAGCTGACGCACTTCTTCTTCTGGACAGCATGGGCCGCCGCCACCGAGCGTCCCGGCCTGACCGCCACCTACACCAACAACTGGCCGCACGAGCCGCTGATCGGCAACCAGCCCACCAGCGAGAACATCATCTGGTCCATCGCCAGCGTGGTGGTCCTGCTGGCCGGTGTCGGCTTCCTGGTATGGGCCTGGGCGTTCCTGCGCGGGCACGAAGAGGCGCCGCCCGCCGTGGCCGCGCGCGACCCGCTCACGACGTTCGCGCTCACGCGGTCGCAACGCGCCCTGGGCAAGTACCTGTTCCTGGTGGTGGCGCTGTTCGTGTTCCAGGTGCTGATCGGCGGCGTGACGGCCCACTACACGGTGGAGGGGCAGAGTTTCTACGGCATCGAGCTGTCGAAGTGGTTCCCGTACACGCTGATGCGCACCTGGCACATCCAGAGCGCGCTGTTCTGGATTGCTACCGGCTTTCTGGCTGCTGGCCTGTTCCTGGCGCCGCTCATCAACGGCGGCAAGGACCCGAAGTACCAGAAGCTCGGCGTGGACGTGCTGTTCTGGGCCCTGGTGGTGGTCGTGGTGGGTTCGTTCACCGGCAACTACCTGGCGATCGCGCAGATCATGCCCGAGAACCTTAACTTCTGGCTGGGGCACCAGGGCTACGAGTATGTCGACCTGGGCCGGCTGTGGCAGATCGGCAAGTTCGCCGGCATCCTGTTCTGGCTGGTGTTGATGCTGCGCGCCATCGCGCCGGCGCTGCGCACGCCGGGCGGCGACAAGAACCTGCTGGCCTTGCTGACATCCTCGGTGGTGGCCATCGGCCTGTTCTACGGCGCCGGCCTGTTCTACGGCGAGCGCACCAACCTGTCGGTGATGGAGTACTGGCGCTGGTGGGTGGTGCACCTGTGGGTCGAGGGCTTCTTTGAAGTGTTCGCCACCACGGCGCTGGCATTTATCTTCTCCACGCTTGGCCTGGTGTCGCGGCCGATGGCCACGGCGGCCAGCCTGGCCTCGGCGTCGCTGTTCATGCTGGGCGGCCTGCCTGGCACCTTCCACCATCTCTACTTCGCCGGCACCACGACGCCGGTGATGGCGGTGGGCGCCAGCTTCAGCGCGCTCGAAGTGGTGCCGCTGATCGTGCTGGGCCACGAAGCCTGGGAGAACTGGCGCCTGAAGGACCGCGCACCCTGGATGGCCAACCTGAAGTGGCCGCTGATGTGCTTCGTCGCCGTGGCGTTCTGGAACATGCTGGGCGCCGGTGTGTTCGGCTTCATGATCAACCCGCCGATCTCGCTGTACTACGTGCAGGGCCTGAATACCACGCCGGTGCATGCCCATGCGGCGCTGTTCGGGGTCTACGGCTTCCTGGCGCTGGGCTTCACGCTGCTGGTGCTGCGCTATATACGGCCTGCCTACGCGCTGAACCAGGGCTTGATGAAGACGGCGTTCTGGGGGCTCAACGTGGGCCTGGTCCTGATGATGGGCACCAGCCTGCTGCCCATCGGCATCATCCAGTTCCACGCCAGCGTTAGCCAGGGGCTGTGGTATGCGCGCAGCGAGGCCTTCATGCAGCAGCCCATCCTGCAGACGCTGCGCTGGGTGCGCACCTTCGGCGATGTTGTCTTTATCGTCGGCGCGCTCTCGATGGCGCTGCAAGTGGTACTGGGCCTGCTCGGCAAGGCACCGGCGCAGACCGCGCCGGAAGGGCGCCTGAACGCGGCGCAACGTTAAGCAGTCAGCGGGTTGCGGCGGACCTGCCGCGGCAACCCGCTTTGGTTGAAGTCAACACCAAGAACAACGATCCCGCCGCCGTGCCCGCGCCCATCGGCGCGCGCGCGCCGCAGACACTGGAGTACCGCATGGAAACGGTCGAGCTTGCCGGCCATCTGGATGACGGCACTTCGTTCACTTGCTGGACCTTCGACCGCAAGGTCCCCGGGCCGATGCTGCGCGCCAGGGCAGGCGACACCATCGAGCTGACGCTGGCCAATGCCCGCGACAGCAAGATGATCCACTCCATCGACCTGCACGCGGTCACCGGCGGGCACGGACTCGCGTGCCGCCAGCCAGACCCGCCGACATGTCATACGCTTGTCCGTCGTCAATCTACATATAGTGTTTGAGCGGTACGCTCTATCCCACATTTAGTGTGCATGCAGTTGGGAGAATATATGGAGCACTGTACTGAAGCCGTCGTTGCCAGCCTGCCGAGGGAGGTCATCAAGCGCAATGGCGAACGAACCGCTTTCGCCATCGAGCGGATCCAGTCCGCGTTGCGCCGCGCCGGCGCGGCAGCCGGCGAATTCAACGATGCGCAGGCAGCCGGCCTCGCCGAGCAGGTGGCCAGGGTCCTGGCATACCGCTTCCGTGACCAGACGCTAGCCGTCGAGCAGATCCAGGACGTGGCCGAGCAGGTCCTGATCGCCGCCAACCACTGGAACACCGCGCGTGCGTTTATTGCCTACCGCGGCCAGCACGCGAGGCTGCGCCAGGACCGCAAGGCACTGGTCGACGTGGAGGCCTCGATCAATGAATACCTGAGCAAGGCCGACTGGCGGGTGAATGCCAATGCCAACCAGGGCTATTCGCTGGGCGGGCTGATCCTGAACGTGGCGGGCAAGGTCACCGCCAATTACTGGCTGTCCCATGTCTACGCGCCGGAAATCGGCGAGGCCCACCGCAACGGCGATATCCATATCCACGATCTCGACATGCTCAGCGGCTACTGTGCCGGCTGGTCGCTGCGCACGCTGCTGCATGAGGGGTTCAACGGCGTGCCGGGCAAGGTGGAAGCGGGGCCGCCCAAGCGCATGTCATCCGCCGTGGGGCAGATCGTCAATTTTCTCGGCACGCTCCAGAACGAATGGGCCGGCGCGCAGGCGTTCTCGTCGTTCGATACCTATATGGCGCCATTCGTGCGCAAGGACGCCATGTCCTATGCCCAGGTGCGGCAGTGCATCCAGGAGCTGATCTACAACCTGAACGTGCCGTCGCGCTGGGGTACCCAGACGCCCTTTACCAACCTGACTTTCGACTGGACCTGTCCCGAAGACCTGCGCGAACAGGTGCCGGTGATCGGCGGGCAGGAAATGCCGTTCGCCTATGGCGAGTTGCAGGAAGAGATGGACCTGATCAATCGCGCTTACATCGAGGTGATGACGGCTGGCGACGCCAAGGGCAGGGTGTTCACCTTTCCCATCCCGACCTACAACATCACGCGCGATTTTCCGTGGGAATCGGAGAATGCCACGCGGCTGTTCGAGATGACGGCCAGGTACGGGCTGCCGTACTTCCAGAATTTCATCAACTCGGAGCTGGAGCCGAATATGGTGCGCTCCATGTGCTGCCGGCTCCAGCTCGACCTGCGCGAACTGCTCAAGCGCGGCAACGGTTTGTTCGGCAGTGCCGAGCAGACCGGCAGCGTGGGCGTGGTCACCGTCAATTGCGCACGCCTTGGCTACCTGCATGCCGGCGATGAAGCGGCGCTGCTGCGCGCGCTGGACCGCCTGCTTGAACTGGGCAAGCAGAGCCTGGAGAACAAGCGCAAGCTGATCCAGCGCCTGATGGATCAGGGCCTGTTCCCCTATTCGAAGCGCTACCTCGGCACTTTGCGCAATCATTTCTCGACGCTGGGCGTAAATGGCATCAACGAGATGATTCGCAACTTCACCGCGGACCGGCATGACATCACATCGGAGTGGGGCCATGCTTTCGCGCTGCGCTTGCTGGAACACGTGCGCGAGCGCATCGTGGCCTTCCAGCAGGAAACCGGCCATCTCTACAACCTCGAAGCCACCCCCGCCGAGGGAGCAACGTACCGCTTCGCACGGGAAGACCACAAGCGCTGGCCGGAGATCCGCCAGGCCGGCACGGCCGCGCAGCCCTATTACACAAACTCCTCGCAGTTGCCGGTCGGCTGGACCGACGACCCCTTCGAGGCGCTGGCGCGGCAACAGGCCTTGCAGTCCAGGTACACCGGCGGCACGGTGCTGCATCTGTACATGGGCGAGCGCCTGTCCAGCGGCGAGGCCTGCCGCGAGCTGGTGCGGCGCGCGCTGACACGCTTCCGCCTGCCGTACATCACGGTGACGCCGACCTTCTCGATCTGCCCGACGCACGGCTACCTTGCCGGCGAGCATCCGTTCTGCCCGCGCTGCGACGAGGAGATCCTCGCGCGCAAGCGGGAACAGATCGCCGCCTGACCGGCTCAACCGTTCTTCTCGTTCCTTTGTGTTTTTCTGTTGTTTCAACCCACTCTCAAGACGGAGCAAACCTGATGACTCACCAATTTCAATCCTCGCCATCCATGCAATCCCAGCCCCGCGGCGCCGTGCTGCGCGATGAGGAGCGCCAGCCCTGCGAGGTCTGGACCCGGGTGATGGGCTACCACCGGCCGGTTTCCAGTTTCAATACCGGCAAGCAGGGCGAGCACCGCGAGCGCCGCTTCTTCGCGGAGCCCAATGCCGTTGCCTGCTGACACTTGCGCGGCGGCCAGGCGCCGGCACGACGCGGCCACGTTGCGTATCGGCGGCATGACGGTGCTGACCACGATCGACTTCCCCGGCCGCCTGGCCGCCGTCCTGTTCTGCCAGGGCTGTCCCTGGCGGTGCGGCTATTGCCACAACCAGGACTTGCTGGATGCTGGCGTGCCACCCGCCATCGCCTGGGCGGATGTGCAGGCCTTCCTGCGGGCGCGGCGGGGCTTGCTCGACGGCGTGGTGTTTTCCGGTGGCGAGCCAACCCTGCAGGCGGGACTGCCCGGGGCCATCGAGGCCGTGCGGGCCGAGGGCTTCGAGGTCGCGCTGCACACCGCCGGCATGTACCCCGATCGCCTGGCCGCCATCCTGCCCCGGCTGGACTGGATCGGCCTGGACCTCAAGGCACCGCTGCATCGCTATGACAGCGTGACGCGGGTGCCGGGCAGCGGGGAGCGGGCGTGGGAATCGCTGCACCGCTGGCTTGCCAGCGGCGTCGCGGGCGAGTGCCGCACCACCTGGCACGCCGGGCTGTTCGATGTCGCGGAACTGCATGTGCTGGCCGAAGGCATCGCAGCGCTTGGCGTAACGCACTGGGCGCTGCAGGAGAGCCGCGGCAGCGGCGCGAGCGCATCGCTCGGCCGCGGCGATGTCGACAGGCTGGCATCGCACTTCAACAGTTTCACGTTGCGCAAGGCCTGATGGAAGCGCCGGCCTTGCGCCATGTCAATCGATCGCAGTACGGGCCACGCAGGAAAGGTGGCCCGTACTACGATGAAAGCTGCGCAACAGGAATTCGACAAGGAGAGAAGCATGCTCACCAGGCAAGCCTCAACCGAGGCACGCAGGCTTGACTACCAGGGGGCGGAGGAATGGCGCATGCCTATCATGGACGCCCTGCGCCGCGTGGTGGATCCGGAACTGGCACTGTGCATCCTTGACGTTGGCCTGATCTACGCCATCACCGTATCGGACGGATCCGTGCATGTCTCGATGACCATGACTTCCGCCGCATGTCCGGTGGCCGACATGATCCTGGACGATGTGCAAATCGAACTGGAAGGCGTGATGCCACTGGGATACCTGATCGAAGTGGAATTATGCTGGGAGCCCGCATGGACGCCGGAGCGCATGAGCGCCAGCGCGAAGCACGCCATGGGATGGTGAGCGTGGCCGCGCGTCGCGCGCAAGGACGCCAGCGCAAGACCTGGCCTCGGCTGGCGGTGCTGCTGCTGGCCGTATTCGCACTGCTCGCGGGCATGCTCGGCGGATTGTTGCGCGCAGGCGTGACGCTGCCTTGGGCCGGCGATTACCACCTGCCGTGGCACGCGCTCCAGTTCCACGGCGCCTTGATGACCGGCGGCTTTTTCGGCACGGTCATCGGCATCGAGCGTGCGGTGGCGCTAGGCCGTCCCGCCGCCTTTGCGGCGCCAGTGGCATCGGGGCTGGGCGCTTTGCTGATGGTGGCGGGATTGCCTGCCGCCGGCGCGTGGGCCATGGCAGCCGGCGTGCTGGTGTTCGTGGGCGTCAGCGTGGCAGTAGTGCGGCGCCAGCCGGCTGCCCATACCGCCTTGCTGCTGGTCGCCGCGGTGGCCTGGCTGGCCGGCAACGCGGGATTGGCGTCAGGCCACTGGCTGGCCTCGGTCAACGCCTGGTACTTTATTTTCCTGGTTGTCACGGTCGCAGCCGAGCGGCTTGAAATGACGCGCCTGATGCGCCGCAGGCCCGGCGCGCAAGCGGCCTTGCTTGCCATTCTGACGGTGCTGGTGCTCGGTGCCGCCGGCTCGGCGCTGGAAGGGAACCCGGGCAGGATCGGCGGTTTCGTCTATGGCGCATCGCTGGCGTTGCTTGCCGCCTGGCTGGCATTGTTCGACATTGCGCGCCGCACGGTGCGCAGCCACGGACTGAGCCGCTACATGGCGGTCTGCCTGCTTCTGGGCTATGGCTGGCTGTTGGTGGCAGGCGTGGCGTGGGCGGGAACCGCGGCAGGGCTGCCATGGCGCGACGCCGCCTTCCATGCGCTGGGACTGGGCTTTATCGTCAGCATGGTGATGGCGCATGCGCCTGTCATCCTGCCGGCGATCACGCGTACCAAGCTGCAGTTCGGCAACAGCTTCTATGTGCCGCTTGCCTTGCTGCATCTCTCCCTGGCAGCGCGGTTGAGTTTCGGCCACGCGTTGCCGGCAGTCAGGGCCGTGGCGGCGGCGGGCAACGTTGCCGCCATCCTGCTCTTCATCGCCGTAGCCGCCGCCGCGGCGCGGGCATGGCGCGCCCGCGAGGCGCCACGGCCCCGGCAGTCCTGAATCTTCCACCGGACGGCGAGGGCCACATCGGACGGCCTCAGTTTCTGCCCGGATCTACTACTACGCCGGCATGCGGCGGAGCCGAAAATGCCCGCGCCAGCAGGTCGGCGAGCGTATAGCTTTCAAGATGCTGCAGGAAACTCCGGCGAGCGCCATCCATGACGCAGCAAAGATGCTCGTCGCTCGCGAACTTGCGGGTGCTGCCGTCGGCGAGGCCGGCAACCAGATCGAAATCGGGCTCCACGCTGCGAACCACGTCGCCGAGATTGATGCTTCCTGGCCCGGACGACAACTGCATGCCGCCGCCTCTGCCGCGCATGGTCGCGATCCATCCCTGGCGGCTGAGCTTGTGCGTCACCTTGACGATGTGTGCTCTGGAGATGCCGTAGGCCTGTGCGATCTCGCTATTGGTGCACATCCGTTCAGGATGCCGCGCCACGTAGATCAGCAGCCGTAGCGCGTAGTCGGTCATGGTGGTAAGGCGCATCGTATGAACCTGTTGATATTCAGGCCTGCCTGGGCCGGCTTGTCCGCGGGCAAGCCAATTGCGGAAAAAGCGAATCGGGGGAGCGAAGACGGCCTGAATGCAGCGGAGGACGGCGTGGTTAGCCGCCGCTGCAGCCGCAGCCTGTGCCGTTTCCGCTACCGCATCCCTGTGTGGCGGCTGCGGGATGGACGGTGAAGTCGATCACCACGGCATCGCCCGCGCGCTCAACGTAGGCAATCTGGAGTTGATCTTGATAGCGCCGGCGCAGTTGCTCGATCAGGGGAAGGGGATCGTGATCGTTGACGAATCGCATCGACTCGCCTTCGCCCAGCGCTTCGAGCGCACCAAAAATCGCGGCATGGCGAAAGCGCTTGGCAATGCCGCGCGCGTCGAAGAGAAAGGGAGTGTTGGTTTGCATGGCAGCGTCCTTGGTAGCGTGTCTACGCAGGCATGCTAGCGAGGTATTGGTCCGCCGCGATTGACGCCTGTCAAGCAATTTCCGGTTGGGGGTTTCACGCCGCGAGGGCGCGCTTACCCGCCGGCAAACCTGCGCTGAAGCGCCTGGATATCGTGAATCACGACTTCAGGGCCGGCTACGCTGATCAAGGCCGCTTCGCTGAGCCGCTGCAGGGTGCGCGAAAGCGTTGCCGGCGACAGCCCCAGCTTGGAAGCGATCAGATTCTTGTTGACGGCAAAGCGCGTGAGGTTGCCCTCGCGAGGCCCGTTCAGCAGGTAGCCGATCACTCTCTGCTGCGAATTGTGCAGGTTCACCGTCTCGATATCCTGCACCAGGGTATGCAGGCGCATCGACAGGCCCGCAAGCATGCGGCGCGCAAAGGACGGATCGCGATCGATGGCGGCAAATATATCCTTCTTGTCGAGCAGGATAAGCAGCGTGTCGTCGAGCGCCTGGGCGTCCACCAGGTAGGGGCGGTCAAGGAACATGACGGCCTCCCCAAATGCCTCGCCGGGGCCGAAGAACTCGACGATTTTCTCGAGGTTGCCGTGCACCGAGGGCAGTGCCAGCTTGATCTGGCCAACGGCAACAACGTATAAGCCCGCAGCCGCGTCGCCGCGCCGGAAGAGATGGCTGTGCTTGGATACCCTGACCTCATGGCAGGAGCCCGCCAGTTCGGCCAGTTGCTCTGTGTCGAGGTTACGGAAGAGCGGCAGGCTTCCCAGCAGCCCCTCGAGATTTAGTTTGTGGCGCATGGATTGCCTCAGTGGCGGTGGTTGCATCGGTCAAGCTGTCGCAGCTTGCCTCTGGGGCAGGCCGGCCTTGCGGACCGGCAAATGACGGCGTATCCCGGAGTGCGACGACAGCTAGTAGCGCATAGGATTCCACGCCCGGGTCAATCGGATCTTGTGGCAGATCAAGTCAGCCCGTCTTGGCTGGCGAGCTTTGACGGCCAGGACCGCTAGCGTGCGCCTCTTCGTTGCGCCATGCGCTGGCCAATCCCGGCGAGGCGATCGCGCGACAACCGTACGGCTGCGGGATAAACCTCGCGCTCCTCCCGCAATGCGTGCTCCGGATAGCGTGTGGCGAACGCCTTGAGCTCAGGCGGGGCAGGGTGCCTTGTCCCCAGCGACATCGCCTCCAGCCAGGGCTGCACGCAACACCACAATTCACCCAGGTACTCATGCTCGGCATCCAGCTCGTCAATACTTGCGGTCAGGCTGGCGTCACCCAGTTCCCGCAGCGCGGGGAACAGGTCTTCCTCCTCGTCCGCGTGGTGCAGCGGCGCTGCCAACTGGAAGTATCTCAGCACGCTGGCGGCGGCGGCTCGTGCTTCTTCATCCGCGCCGTGCAGTACCGCATGCTGCTCAAGCCTGTGACATAAGCCGGCAAAACGCCGCACCTTGTCATGGCAGGCCAGCAGCAACTCAATCGGTGAATCGAAGCCAGGAAGACTGGCGGCGGGAGAAAACATGATCACACTCCGGTTGGGCCAGGCCTTCTCCAATTGCCTGCTGCCAATCTTCGAGTATCGCCCGAAGCGGCACGCGCTTTGTTGAGTTAGCGCAAGAAAGGCGCGGCACAAGCTGACGGGCTGGCTTGCAACCCAGGCGTGCAACCCTTTACCGCGATCAAGGACAACGCGGCCTCTGGCGGCTAGCATGGCTGCGCCAGGATTGAGAGCGAGGATAGGGCATGGCGGGGAGCACTAAGGCACACCTGAAATACGAGAATGCGCCCCGGCCATCCATGGTCCTCGGCTGCCTGCTGCCGGCGCCATGGCTTGGCGCGGCGGCGGGATTGCTGCTGGCATTCGGACCCGCGGACGGCTTGCCGTTCCGCTTTTCCCCGACGGTGCTGGCGGCGGTCCATCTGCTGGCGCTGGGGATGCTGGTTCCAGTCATGGTGGGGGCCTTGTTCCAGATGATGCCGGTGGTCGCCGGGGTGCGGATACGCGGCGCCGCCAGCCTGGCACCCTGGGTCGCTTTGACAGGGGGGAGCACCGCATTCGGGCTGGCGGGGGGATTCCTGGCTGGCCGGCCACCGGGCTTTCGCGTGGCAATCGTGCTAGGGGCCCCATTTCTAAGCCTCGTCGGACTGGCATTGCTGCGGGCGGGAACGCGCGTGGCAGCCACGGACGCCACCACGCGCACGCTGGCGGGCATAGGCGGGGCGCTGATCGTGACGGTCACGACTGGCGCGGCGCTGGCTGGCGTACTTGGCGGGCAGTGGCAATTGTCGCTGGGTCCGTTGTTGCAACTGCATGTCGCCTGGGGGCTGGTTGGCTGGCTGGCCACGCTCGTTGCCGGTGTCGCGACGACGGTGGTGCCAATGTTCTGGCAGACCGGGCGGCTGCCGGCCAGCCTGGTTCGCTTCCTGCCCTGGGGCATCTGGCTGCTCCTGCTGGGGTACAGCGGTGTGGTGATCGATCTGCCACGGATCGCCGGACCCGGCGCGGCGCCTCTGCTGCTGCTCCTGGGGATACTCGCGGCATACGGATTGGCAGGCGTACTGCGTGCGCGGCGTCGCCATGATCCGGGGTGGCGCCTTTGGGTCGCGGCTTGCATGAGCGC
This sequence comes from Cupriavidus sp. F041, assembly GCF_057814235.1. NCBI lineage: Bacteria > Pseudomonadati > Pseudomonadota > Betaproteobacteria > Burkholderiales > Burkholderiaceae > Cupriavidus > Cupriavidus sp. F041. The sequence goes on along the minus strand of NZ_JBVASY010000002.1, from coordinate 1,952,112 downwards.
GCTGGGTGCCGTCACATTGTCGCTGGCCGCCATCGTCCTGCCAACGGCCGTCGCGATTCCCTGGTGGATCGGAACGGCGGTGCTGGTCGGCTGCGGGGTGTTGCCGGTAACCGCGATGGCCGGCAAGATCGTGCCATTCCTGATCTGGCTGCATTTGCGCCGCCGGTTGCCCTTGCCGGCGCGGATTCCCGCCATGCAAGCGATGATTTCGCCCGCCCGGCAACGCTGGCAAGCCAACTTGCTGCTGCTGTCCTATGTCCTGCTGCTGGCGCTGCCGCTAGCCCCGCGATGGCTGGCTTTGCCTGGCGGTCTTTCGTTTGCAGCGGCGAACGTCTGGTTCGGCTTGCAGTTGCTGCGCGCCGTGCGATGTTTCCGGCTCACCATGGCCATGGGCGGGCTGCCGCCCCGGCCACAGACATCCAGTTGCCGTTGAGTCCCTGGGCAAGCGAGCCAGCGGCGTGCTGGCCAGCGCGAGACTCCCCCATTTCATCGCCTCGACGTGAGCATTTATGCCAACAAGAATGAAAGAGTCGGCAATTGCCGCGCGGCCGGCTGCTCAGCTACGCTGAGGTGAGTGCGTCAAGCGGCGGCCATTGCGTATCAGCCCGACCTGCCAGGAAAACCTGGCCATGGAAACCGGTGGCAACCAACTTGCCGTGCGGCTGACTGGTGTCGCCCAGGTCAAATGGGGTATGTCACCGGTATCCAGGGGTGACGAGCGTGGGCTAAGGGCGTGGCAGCCCAGGCACGAGGCAGCCCGAAACGATAGGGGTGGAAAACAAAGGCTGGGCAGGACTACAAGCGCATTCAAGAGAGGAGACTACACAATGAAGAAGGAAACAGTTGCAGGCTTTCAGAGGCTGGCATGTCTGCGTTCTATCGCATTACGGGTATTTTCCACTGTCGCCGTTGTGATGGCGATGCTGTCCCCGGCCTTTGCCGCCGACGCGTATCCATCGAGGCCGATTGAGTTCTGGATTCCGTTCCCCCCTGGTGGGCCGACCGATGCTTCCATGCGTGTCCTGCTGGACGGTGCCGGCAAGGCGCTCAACCAGCGGGTGGTGCCGATCAACAAGCCAGGAGTCGGTGCAACACTTGCGGCGTCTGTGATGAGCCAGACTGCGGCGTCCGACGGATATACCTTGTCGATGGTCGCAGCGAATATCTTTCGTATGCCGCACCTCCAAAAAACGGCTTATGACCCGAGAAAGGACTTCACCTATATTATCGGGCTCACAAACTACCGCTACGGACTTGTCGTGCGCGCCGATGCCAGGTGGAAAAGCCTGGAAGAATTCCTCGCCTATGCAAAGGCCAATCCCGGCAAGGTGACTTACGCATCGGTGGGCATCGGCAGCTTCGGCCATATTGCCATGGAGCGGCTGGGCAAGGCGGCCGGGGTACAGTTCACGTTCGCACCCTACAAGGGTGGCTCTGAGGAGATCATGGCCTTGCTGGCCGGCAACGTAGACGCCGTGCTGGATCCCGGCTGGGGACAATACGCCGTGGCGGGCAAGGTGCGTGCGCTGGCGATCGTGGGCGAGAGCCGGTTCCCGCGTTTCAAGGAAGTGCCGACCCTGAAGGAGCGAGGGTACGACATCACGGCCAGTTCGCAGGTCGGCATTGTCGGCCCCAAGGGAATGGACCCTGCTGTCGTAAAGAGACTCCATGACGCTTTCAGAAGCGCGACACAGGCGCCGGCATATGCGAAGTCGCTGGAGGCCATCGATCTCGAAGACGTCTACCTCAGTAGCGAGCAGTATGCGAAGTTCGCCGCGGAGCAGTACGAGCGCGAGAAGTCTTCCGTCCGTGAACTGGGCATTAAACTTGACTGATGTTCTCCGCAGTGACGCTGATCGAAGACGGAAGCAGGATGCGCAGCCCAGGCCCTCGCTGGACGCCTGATTCAGGCCGCCATATTGCACGGAGGACGAAAGGCCTCATCCGGGATCTGAGAACTAGAATCAACCGATGTCCTCAACGGTGACGCGACACACGATTGCCCTCTTGCAGGTCGAACAGATCCTGCAGGGCGCGCGGCAGCGCGGTCTGGCGATAGAGCCGATCCTGCTTCGTGCCGGCATTGCCCCGGCGCTTCTGGCGTCATCGTTATCCAGGGTCACGCAGGAGCAATATGCCGCGCTGATCCGCACGCTCCGTCACGTGATGCGAGACGAGATCTGGGGCCTGTGCAGCCGCCCATTGCGGCCGGGGAGCTTTGTGCAGGTCTGTCGTCAGTTGATCCACTGTCGCACGCTTGGCGAAGCCCTGCGCACCGGATTCCAGATCTATCACCTGTTGCTCGATGACTTCGTGCCGCGCTTGGTGGTGGAGCGTGAGCTTGCCTCGGTGCGCCTGGTATCGAGAGGCATCCGCGATCCCCGCTTGCACTACGCCGACCTCACGTTCTGTTTCTTCACCTATGGGCTGGCATCCTGGCTGGTTGCGCGGCGCATTCCGGTGCACGAACTGATGTACCGGCCAAGTGATCAGGGCAGCAGCAGCGATGCTGGTCGCGTGTTCCAGGCTCCGGTAGCCTATGCATACCCATGGGTTGGCTTCCGCTTCGAAGCCCGATGGCTCGACCTGCCGGTAGTACAGACGCATCAGAGCCTTGTTGATTTCGTGCGGCGTGCGCCAGCCGATCTGCTGATCAGATATCGCGATCAGGGTAGCCTCAGTGAGCGCATCCGGCGCCAGTTCCGTCGCCATCTTGCCGGCGAGATGCCGTCGTTGGAGGCGGTCAGCGAGTCGCTCGCAATGACTCCGCAAACTCTGCGTCGTCGCTTGCGGGAGGAGGGGCTGGGTTTCCAGGGGATCAAGGACGAACTGCGACGTGACGCGGCCATTGAATACCTCGCGCAGCCCGACCTTACCTTGCTGGATATCGCCAACCGGCTCGGGTTTTCGGAGGCCAGCACCTTCCATCGCGCCTTCAAGGGGTGGACCGGTCAAGCGCCGGGCGTCTACCGACAGACACACCTGAAATCGGGTCCATCGTGATCCACCTGATCTTTCCTGCCAAGCCGGGTTGGCATTGCCCCGTGCCCTCCTGACTTCAGTTCCTGTTTCGAGCGCCCGGGCTCCTTTGCCTTCAACATTTTCCTTGACGTTGCAGCCTGCGCGACAGGGCAGAGCGCGTGCTCGGCACGACTGGCTACCTCGGCGCGCGCGCTGATATTTTTTGCCAATCATTTTGTACCAAAGCGCGATTGGCGAGACGACGTCGGGGCCGCAAACTACGGTCCGTGGGCCTTCCGTAGCGGCATCAGCCGGTGAGTCCGAAGATTCGGGGGGAGGCGATAGGCCTGCGTCTGTTTGATGGCACGCCGTTCGAACCGAACATGTTCATCATGGCGCGAACCATGCCGTTGGAGTGGATTCTCATGGACGTATTCATCTCGCCCACCTGAACCGCGACGTTTGCCCTGTCCTAATTCCCGACTCCAACCAGGAGCTAACCTCATGACCCAGATGAAAAGACCCGTACACGTCGTTGGTGTCGGCATGATTCCCTTCACCAAGCCCGGCGCCAGTGATTCCTACCACGTCATGGGCGCGCGCGCCGCAAAGCTGGCGCTGGACGACGCAGGTGTCGACTATGCCGATGTGCAGCAGGCCTATGTCGGCTACGTCTACGGCGACTCCACGGCCGGGCAAGCGGCGATTTACGGCGTAGGGCTGACGGGTATCCCGGTGTTCAACCTGAACAACAACTGCTCCACCGGTTCGAGCGCACTGTTCCTGGCGCGCCAGGCCGTCGAAAGTGGCGGCATCGAATGCGCGATCGCGCTTGGCTTCGAACAAATGGTGCCCGGCGCGCTGAAGGGCGCCTACGACGACCGTCCGTCACCCATGGCGCGTTTCGTGGATGCCATGACCGCGCACCAGGGCTATCAGCCCGATGCTCCCCGCGCGGCACAGTTCTTCGGTGGCGCGGGCGTCGACTACATGAAAAAGTACGGCATCCGTGCGGACACGTTCGGACGTATCTCGGTCAAGGCGCGCCAGCACGCTGCGCGCAATCCTCTGGCCGTGTTTCGTCAGACTCTGACACTCGACGAAGTCATGGCCTCCCCCAAAGTGTTCGGGCCGCTTACGCGCTACCAGTGCTGCCCGCCGACCTGCGGCGCGGCCGCGGCTATCGTCTGCTCGGCCGATTTCGCACGCAAGCACAACCTCAACATGGGTGTAGTGATCGCCGCGCAGGCCATGACTACTGACACCGCTGCCACCTTTGACAGCGATGACATGCGAAAGGTTGTCGGCTACGACATGACGGTGGCGGCGGCCAAGCAGGTGTACGAGGCGGCTGGCATCGGTCCGGATGACCTAGATGTGGTCGAGTTGCACGACTGTTTCAGCGCAAACGAACTGATCACCTATGAAGGTCTTGGCCTCACGGCGGAGGGCACGGCGGAGAAGTTCATTCTCGACGGCGATAACACCTACGGTGGCCGCGTGGTGACCAACCCCTCGGGCGGCCTGCTATCCAAGGGGCACCCTCTCGGGGCGACTGGCCTGGCCCAGTGCGCGGAGTTGGTATGGCAACTGCGCGGCCAGGCTGGCCAGCGCCAAGTCGAGGGGGCGCGTCTCGCTCTGCAACACAACCTCGGCTTGGGCGGCGCTTGCGTGGTTACGCTGTACGAGGCGGTTTGAGGGCACGACCATGATCGACAAGCATTTCATCGGGCACACTTTCCCTTCGTTCAGCGTGCCGGTCGAGGCCGGGCGGTTGCGCTTCTTCGCCAAGGCGACCGGACAGGCAGACCCGCTTTACATTGAGGAAGCTGCTGCCAGCGCCGCCGGCCATCCGGCATTGCCCGTGCCGCCGACTTTCCTGTTCTGCCTGGAGATGGAGTCGCCCGACCCGGCGGCCATCCGCAACCTGCTTGGCATGGACTACCGCAGCTTGCTGCATGGCGAGCAAGGCTTTACCTACCACGCCATGGCTTACGCCGGCGACACGCTGACCTTCACGCAACGCATCGACGACATCTACGAAAAGAAGGGTGGCGCTCTGGCGTTCGTGGTTCGAAAGACAGAGGTCACCAACCAGAGCAACGCGCGAGTGGCCGAACTGCGCTGCGTCACCGTTATCCGCAACACGATGGGGAAATGAGATGACATCACCTGCAGTTGACCTGGACCGCGTGAAGGTGGGAGATAGCCTGCCTTCGCTCGAACTGCCGCCGATCTCCCGCTTGAATCTGGCGCTCTACTGCGGCGCGTCGGGAGACCACAACCCTATCCATGTGGACACTGATTTCGCGCGGGCCGCAGGCATGCCCGACGTGTTCGCTCACGGGATGTTGTCCATGGCCTGGCTCGCTCGCCTGCTCGCACAGTGGGTTCCGCAGCCCGCGATTCGCGATTTCAGCGTGCGGTTCGCTGCCATCACCCAGGTCGGAGAACGCATTACCTGTGCCGGCCGCGTTGTGGAACTGTTGTCCAAGGACGGCGAGCGGTGCGCCCGCGTCGAAGTTGCCACGACCTACCAGGATGGCCAGACAAAGCTGGCCGGCGAAGCGCTGATCGCTCTTGCCTGATTCCTCCCAACCCATATAGGCATTCACTATGACTCGCAAACTAGAAGGAAAGGTCGCCCTTGTCTCCGGTTCGGGCCGCGGCATCGGCCGCGAAATCGCACTCAAGCTCGCTAGCGAAGGCGCGCGAGTGGTGATCAACGACTTGGACGCTGCCCCGGCTGAGCAGACCGTGGCCGAGATCCGCGCGTGCGGAGGAGAGGCTGCGGCCTGCGTCGGCAGCGTGACGGATGCTGGCTTCGCCGACCGCTTCGTTCAGCAGGCGCTGGCGAGCTTCGGGGGCTTGGACATTATCATTAACAATGCCGGCTACACCTGGGACAGCGTGGTGCAGAAGATGACTGACGAGCAGTGGGAGGCAATGCTCGCCGTGCACCTGACGGCACCGTTCCGCATCCTGCGCGCTGCGTCCGGCTTCATTAGGGACGCGGCCAAGCGCGAGGCCGAGGCTGGCACGCCGGTCTTCCGCAAGGTCGTCAATATCTCCTCCACCTCGGGCGTGTACGGCAATGCCGGGCAAGCCAACTACGCCGCCGCCAAGGCGGGCATTAACGGCTTGACCAGGGCGATGGCCAAGGAGTGGGGCCGCTACAAGGTGAACGTCAACAGTGTCGCCTTCGGACTGATCATGACTCGCCTGACTGAGGTCGCCGCGGATGCCGACGCGAAGATCGACATCGCTGGCCAGCAGATCAAAGTTGGCGTGAATCCGCAAGTGTTGAAGAACGCCGAGGCGCTGATTCCGTTCGGCCGAGGCGGCACGCCCCACGAGGCGGCGGGAGCGGTTTACATGTTCTGCATCCCAGAGTCGAACTATGTCAGTGGCCAAGTGCTGGTCTGCGGCGGGGGCAGGCCATGAGCACCGCCGCACACCCTTGAACCGATTCCGATCTGGTGATGGTGCGTGAGACCGCACGCCGCTCCTTCGACAAGGATTGCGTGCCCAATGAGGCGCGCTGGGCCAAGCAACACCATGCCGATCGTGACATCTGGTTCAAGGCCGGAGCGGCCGGGCTGCTGTGCGCGAGTATCCCCGAGGAATATGGCGGCGGAGGGGGCAGCTTCCTGCACGAGGCCGATGAGCCTGCAGAATACGCGCTTCAAGCTCGCGGAGTGCGCGACCCGGGCAGAGGTCGCGCGCAGCCTTGTGGGCGATTGCATCCAGCGCTTGCTACGCCGAGAGCAAGGTCTGGCCCGCGGAGGTGGAGAACGTCATGTACGAGCCGAAGTCCGGCACCGGCAAGATCCTTTGGCGCGAATTGCAGGACGCGCATCGCACAGGAAACGGGCAATGACTGGCCCATTCGCACAACCAATATCCCAGCAAGCAGGAGACCGCATGACTTCCATCGATCAATTTCAGGACAAGACCGTTTTCGTGGCCGGCGGCAGCAGCGGCATCAATTTTGCCATTGCGAAGGCGTTTGCCGAGCGCGGCGCCCGCGTAGCGATCGCGAGCCGTACGCCGGAGAGGGTGCAGGCCGCAGTAGCGCAATTGCGCGAGCTTGGCGGGGAAGCGCTGGGCTTCGCCGCCGATGTGCGGGACGCCGATGCGATCGCCGAGGCGCTAGGTCACGCCCATGCTGCGTTCGGCGACATTGACGTGCTCGTATCCGGCGCCGCAGGCAATTTCGTTGCGCCTGCTCTGGGCATGTCGACCAAGGGTTTTCGCACCGTGGTGGACATCGATCTTAACGGAACATTCCACGTCCTGCGCGCGGCCTACGCCTACCTGCGCAAGCCAGGGGCCTCGGTATTGAGCATCTCGGCGCCGCAGGCCTTCAATCCGACGAAGTACCAGGCGCATGTCTGCGCGGCGAAGGCGGGGGTGGATATGCTGACCCGCGTGCTGGCCATGGAGTGGGGTGGCGACGGCATCCGCGTCAACTCAATAGTGCCTGGCCCGATCGGCGACACAGAGGGCGTGCGGCGTCTGGCGCCGACGCCGGAAGCCCTCGCGCATATGCAGGCTTCGATCCCGCTACGCCGTTTCGGCCGAGTCGATGACGTGGCAGATATGGCGCTATTCCTGAGTTCGCTGCGTGCGCAATTCGTAACCGGTGCGGTGATCCCGGTGGACGGCGGCAGTTCGCTGGCCGGAGGGCGCGATCTTGGCTCCGCTGTGGCCGCCTGAATCGGAGAAAACCATGGAACAAGCCTTCCAAACCATCCGCTTCGAAGTTCGTGAGCAGGTCGCCACGCTTACGCTGGACAACCCGGGCAAGCGCAATGCGCTGGACCCGGCCATGCGCGTGGAGGTTGCGCGGGTGGTGGCGCATGTTCGGCAAGAACGCGAGATTCGGGCCCTGGTCATCACCGGGGCCAACGGCCATTTCTGCTCCGGGGGCGACCTGAAGAACATCGCTGGCGCGAACCTCGACAACGAGGGCTGGCGCGCACGTCTACAAGAGCTTCACGAATGGCTGCAGGCCTTGTTGACGCTGGACAGGCCAGTCATCGCCGCGGTAGATGGGGCCGCCTACGGCGCTGGCTTTAGTTTGGCACTGGCGGCCGATTTCGTGCTCGCTACGCCGCGCGCTCGCTTTGCGATGTCCTTCCTGCGCATCGGCCTGGTGCCTGACTGTGGTGCGTTCTATACCCTGCCGCGTATCGTGGGTGTGCAGCGAGCCAAGGAGTTGATGCTCTCGGCGCGCGAACTCGGCGCGACCGAGGCACAGCAACTGGGCATCGTAATGGAGTTGCATGCGCCGGATGCCCTGCTAGCGCGCGCCCACGCCCTGGCTGCGAGTTTCGTGAAAGCCTCACCGGTTGCAGTGAGCCTGGTCAAGCGCACGCTGGCCGCCACCGGCGGCGGCGACCTCCAGGCTCTCCTGGAGATGGAGGCTTCCGCCCAGGCACTGGCAATGGGCACGGCGCAGCATCGTGACGCGGTGAACGCCTTCCTGAGCAAGCAGCCGGCACCGTTCCAGTGGCCGCCCGCGTCATCATCCGGTGCTGCGCCCATCTGACCGAAGCCAGCTGCCGGTTGCAAGCATAGTGTCCCGCGGCGCCCCTAGACCATGGAAATGCAATTCATGGCTGCTGAGATCGACACTTCCACGCCGTTCAGTCAGGTGGCCTTCAATCACCTGCCGGGCTTGCGCCGTGAATTTGCCGTTGCTGGTGTGGCGCGACTGTCGTTGCAGCCACGGGCCGATCTGACCAATAGCTTCCACAGCCTTCATGGTGGCATGCTGATGCTGGCATTTCTTGCCAATGGCTTTTGATCCGATTTGCGGTTGCCGCGATCTTTTACATGCGCTTGAATGCAGGCTAGACCCGCTCCAATCGGGCGGACAAGACATAAGGAGACAAGATGTACCTCACCGCTGGTCTGCATCGTGCATTGCAACGCCATCCCGACAAGACAGCCCTGGTGGACGAGAGCCGGCGGCTTTCGTTCCGTGAGCTGCACGCGCGCGTTGCGTGCTTGTCTGCAGGTCTGCAGCGCTTGGGAGTGCGGCCAGGGGACCGCGTTGCCGTGCTCGCGCCGAATCGTGGCCGCTACGTTGAAACCGCCCTGGCGGTCTGGTGGAGCGGAGCGGTGCTCAACCCGGTCAATACTCGCTGGAGCGAGGCCGAGATGGTCTATGCGCTGAACGATTGCGGCGTGCGCGTACTTCTGATCGATGACGCCTTCGTCGCCCTTGGGCGCGAGTTGGGGAAGAAAGTACCAAGCCTTGCCACGATCGTTCATCTTGGCCATCAGCCCACGCCGCAGGGCATGCAAAATTACGAAGTACTGATCGCCTCGAGCGACCCGGTGGAGGACGTTCGCTGCGCAGCCGAGGAACTGTCAGCCATCCTCTACACAGGTGGGACCACGGGCTTTCCCAAAGGTGTGATGCTCTCGCACGGAAATCTCTGGAGCTCAATGGTGGGACGCATGGCGGAGGTGCCCAATCCGGCGGACTTCGTCACGTTGCTTGTGGCACCGCTTTTTCACGTCGCAGGGCTCGGGCGGCTGGTCGGCCAGATTGTCGTGGGCGGAACCTGTGTCACGCTGCCGGCCTTTCAGCCGGAGGTCGTACTGCGCACCATAGAGCAAGAGGGCATTACTGACTTGGTAATGGTGCCTAGCATGATCCAGATGCTTGTGGATGACCCGGCGTTCGGTCGGCACGACCTATCTAGCATCCGACGTATCCTCTGGGGCGCCGCGCCCATGGCCCTGCCGTTGTTGGAGCGGGCACTTGCGGCGTTCCCTGGGGTTGAGTTCATTCACGCCTATGGCATGACGGAGACCGCGGCGTCGGTTTCGGTCAACCGCATCGGCAGCGCCCCGGAAGACCGCCGGGACCCGCGGATCCGTTCGGCAGGCCGCGCCGGCTATGCCACCGAGATCCGCATTGCCGACCTCGAGGGCAAGGAGGTCCCCTACGGCGCGCCGGGCGAGATCCAGGTGCGCGGGCCCGTGGTAATGATGGGCTATTGGAATCGCCCCGAGGAAACAGCGCAGGCTTTGCGTGATGGCTGGTTGCGTACCGGCGATGGCGGCCACATGGACGCCGAGGCCTATCTCTACGTGGTGGACCGGATCAAGGACATGATCATTTCCGGGGGGGAGAATGTCTATCCCGCCGAGGTGGAGGAGGCACTGGGCCGGCATCCCGCAGTCGCCGTCAGCGCCGTGATTGGCATCCCCGACGAAAAGTGGGGCGAGGCGGTGCACGCCGTGGTGCTGCTGCGCGAAGGAACCCAGGTCTCGGAAGAGGAATTGCGTACGCATTGCCGCTCCAGTCTCGGTGGCTACAAGTGCCCCAAGAGCATAGAGTTCCGCGTCAGTCTGCCACTTTCCGCGGCAGGCAAGGTGCTCAAGAACGAGTTGCGCAAGCCATACTGGACTGGCATGTGAGCCCGGCGACGTCGCCTTTGGCCGCCATTTTTCCGGACCTGCTGCTGACTATTCGGTTGAAGGCTCAGAACTGTTCTACTCATCGAATAGGTCCGGCCCGAACACTTCATGGTGACTCCGCGTCTCTGGGATGCCCAGGTTCTGCAGGGCATCGTGCTGCATCCGCATGAACGGGATCGGTCCGCAGATGTAGTAATCGGCGTCGGGCAGCATGACGGAATCCTTGATCAAATTGACGTCGACACTCCTCCAGCCCGTTCGCTTGAGGCCAACACACGACATGCCATAGTCCGCGGGTAGCCAACACGCCGAGCGGCAGCGGCCGCTATGGCGTGCCGTTGTTGACATCCTTCAAGGCAGGATGGATGAGCAGGCACCACAGGTGCCGCCAGAGAGCCTGTTGGGCAAGGCGATTGCCTGCACCCGGAACCAGTGGAAATACCTCCGTCGCCATCAGCGCCCCGCGGCCGCTCAACTTCGCCAAGCATCAAGCCCAGGCAAGCACCACCTGATGCCACGCGTGCTTCCATTGTCGGATCACATGCGGTAAATCACGCCGGCCCAGACGCTGCGGGGAGCGCCGGGGGCGACGAACAGTGCGCTGGCGTTGTCTCCCTGCGTATTCTGCGGACGTAGCAGATTGCCGTTGGGAAAGACGTCATTGGCGATCTGCCCGTAGGTCTCGTAGCGGCGGTCGAACAGGTTGGCCACACGCACGTAAACCTCGAAGCCTTTGCTCACGCGATACGAGGCGCGCAGGTTGACCGTGGCATACCCCGGCGTACTCCAGTTCAAGGACTTCGGCGCCTTGCCGGGCTGCGGGTCGGCGCGCAGGCCGTCTTCGTTGCCGCTGGTGACGCTGCTGGACACGCCAACCAGGTCGGCGCCCAGGGTCAGTTCGGGCAGCGCCTGCCAGTCCACGCCCAGCTTGATGGTGTGGCGCGGCAGGCCGGCCAGGCGCATGCCCGGCTTGACGTCGATGGTCCGTTCGCCCACCGCGAGCTGCCCGGTGGCCTGATAGGTGGCGTCGAGATAGCTGTAGCCGAGGCGCAGGGTGACCTTGCCCAAGCGCTGCCGGGCGGACAGGTCGAAGCCCTGGTTGCGCGTCCGGTCGAAATTGGCGAAGTAGCCCTGCTGCGTGTTGGGGGCGCGCAGGAAGAGGATGTCGTCGTGGTTATCAACGCGGTAGAGTGAGCCGGACACTTCCGTATCCTTCGAGGGCCGCCAGCGCGCGCCCACTTCATAGGAGTGCGAGACGACCTGCTTGAGGTAAGGGTCGGCCTGCAGGCCGGCAGGCAGGCGGCAGGGCTGGGCGGGATCGGCGCAGCCCAATTCGAGCGCCGTCGGCACGCGGTTGTTCTGGGCGTAGCCGCCAAATACCGAGACCCCGGCGCCCAGCTTCTGCGTAACGCCAAGCGCGGGGTTGAGCCTGCGGTAGGTGAAGCTCTCGTTCGGCTGCTCGCTGCCGTCGCTGTTGCGCAGCGTATTGCTCACGGCCACGTGGTTCCACCGGGCCGAACCAGTCACGAAGGTGCTGGGCGTCACGGCCCAGGTGTCCGACAGGTACAGGCCAATCGCGCGCGAGGTGCCGCTGACGCCGGAGAACAGTTCGTTCGGCGCATCCGGGTCCGCGATCACGCCGCGGTCGTCGGTAAAGGTGCCGAGCTGCTCGTACTGCGAGTACGTCAGGCGGCTGCGGTCGAACGTCAGCCCGGCGTTGATCAGGTGCTTTTCCGTCTCCTTGGCTAAGCTGAACGCCATGCCGATGGACTGCTGCCACATGTGCGTCGTGTTCAGCACCGCCGGATCCAGCGCCGCGCCTTCGTCCCGGGTGTAGCCGCAGCGGGACTTGCGCGGGCTGCCGTCGGCATTGAAGCCATCTTCGCAGTCTTCCGTGTAAGCAGCGTAGACCGGGTTCACGTCCCCGTTGGTGGTGTCGCGGCGGCTGGTGCGCACATAGGCGAGCACGGCGGCGCTGGTCTTCTCGTCGAACCAGTGGCGGCCGTTGAGGGCGGCCTGGGTGACCATGTTCTCGGTTTTGTCGGGATAGGTATAGACGGCACCGCGATTGCTCTCGTAGAGCCCGGGCAGCATGGCATTGCCGCTAGCGCGGTAGCTGGGCACCAGGCCGTTTCCGATCAGGATGCTGCGCCCATGCAGCACGGAGACGTCCCAGCTGTTGGTCTCGCCCTCGTGCCCGGCCTTGATGAACAGGTTGCCGAGCCGGCCCTCGGAATGATCGCGCCAGCCGTGCTCCTGGAACAGGGTGCCGGCGGCGAAGGCGTGCCAGCCGCTGTCGCTGCGGATGCCGCCCGACAGGTCGGCGCGCTTGCGGTTGCCGCTGCCATAGGAGAGATCGGCGGTGAAGCCAGGTGAGGTCAGGCCCGAGCGGGTGGTCATGGCAAGCGCGCCGCCAAGCGTGTTGAGGCCATAAGCGGGGTTGGCGCTGGAGACCAGCGAGACGCTTTCCAGGGCGGACTCGGGAATCATGTCCCAGCTCACCACATCGCTGAAGGGCTCGTTGACGCGGATGCCGTCCAGGTAGACAGACAGCCCTTGCGACACGCCCGGGATCGACGAGGCGCGAAAGCCGCGGTAGGTGAGGTCGGTCTGGAAGGGGCTGCCCTGGATGTCGTTGACGTTGACGCCGGTGAAGTTACGCGCCAGGTATTCGGCGAGGGTGCCGGTGCGCGTGCCGTTCAGCTCGTCGCCGCTGGCCGTCTGCACCGTGTAGGGCACGACATCGCGGTCCACGCCGATGCCGGGCAGCGGAGCCGCCGCCACCACCAGGACCTCGGGCAGCGTGGCACTGTCCCCGATTTGCACACCATTGTCCTGTTGTGCAACAGCGGGCAGGGCGGCCAGCAGTGCCACGGCCAGTGCGATGGCGGTGACCGCGCCGCGCCGTGGCGCGCCGCGGCGGGGCGCCGGGCGCAGGGCAGCGCCTCGCGGCACGGCACTGCGCCTGGGCGGGGGTAGGTTGGCTGGCATCTTGCATCTCCTCGGAATGATTGGCCGGGGCACCTGCGTTGGGTGCCGGCCTGGCGGAAACAACTCGAGGGACAGGGAGCAGGTTCCGTACCTCGGGCTTCGGGAATACCTCCCGATCCGCAGGCGATGTCCACCGGCCACCGCAACCTTCAGGGGGGCGTCATTGCCATGACGATGTCTCGCTATCTGTTACGCCGTGCCATCTGGATCTCCGCGGCCTGCCTGTGTTGTGCGCTGCTGGTCGCGCTATGGCTCGCGGTGCGCGCCATCGGCGACGAGCGCCGTGGCGCGGACGCCATGGCACAACTGATTCCGCGCCTATCGGCCTTGCAGATGGCGGCTCCGGCCGAACGCGAGGTGCATCTTGCCGCCCTGCGCGCCATCAATGCATCGGCCCGGATGCGCCACTTGTGGCTGCATCTGGAGGACGCCACGGGCCAGGTGCTGGTGAGCGCGCCGCAGCCACGGGACAGCTCCGCCTGGGGCGGCCTGCTAGTCCTTCCGGGCCTGGGCGCCGATGCGGCGCGGCCGGAAAGCCGCTGGGAGATCCACACCCGCGACGGCGCCACCTACCGCGCCGCCTTGCGCTGGAATCCTGAGAGCGAAATCCAGGAAGCCCGCGACGACATGGCCGGCAACCTCGCCGTGCTAGCCGTCTATGGCGCGCTGCTGCTGTTTGGCATCCACTGGGCCCTGGGACGGGCGCTCGCCCCCCTGCAACAGATCCTGGAGGCTATCCGTCGCTACGAAGACAAGGACTACAGCGTGCGCCTGCCGTCCATGCGCACGCGCGAGATGGACCAGGTCGGCCGTGCGCTCAACCACCTGGCCGGTGCGCTGGACGATGCCCAGGCGGAGCGCCGCGCCCTGAGCCGCAAGCTGCTGACTGCCCAGGAAAGCGAGCGCGCGCGCCTGGCGCGGGAGCTGCACGACGAGTTCGGCCAGGTGCTCACCGCAATGCGCGCCGATGCCGCCTATCTGGTACGCAAGAGCGTCCATGAGCCCGTGCTGCAACTCGTGGCCAACGACCTGGCCGGGCATTGCGCCAGGATTCAGCACGAGGTACGCCATCTGCTGCACCGGCTTCGGCCGCACGGCGTGCAGCCCGACGGCCGCCTCGCCTCGGTGGAGCGCTTGCTGCAGGACCTGGTGCAAGCCTGGCGCGACCAGCCGGGCCAGCAGACGCAGGTGGACTGTGAGGTGGCGCTTGGCGGCATGGCGCCGGGCCCGGACCTGGTCCTGACGCTGTACCGGATGACGCAGGAAGCGCTGACCAACGCGATGCGCCATGCCGGCGCGCGCCGCGTGGCGATCCGCATTGCCGCCACGGCCGCAGGGGAGGCGGTGCGCTGGAGCGTGGAGGACGACGGCCAGGGCATTGCCGACGTCGCCGCGGCCCTGCAGCGCAGTCATGGCCTGCGGGGGATGCAGGAGCGCGCGTGGGCCCATCTGGGCACGCTGCACATCGAGCCCGCCTCTGCTGCGGTCCTTGCCACGCCCGGCTGCCGCCTGAGTGCCAGCTTTCCGCTTGCGCGGCAGGCCTTCGCCGAGCCGGTTCAACCGCATGGGAGCCAGAGCCAATGAAAACGATCGACATAGTCATTGCCGATGATCACGCGGTAGTGCGCACCGGGTACCGGCGGCTGCTCGAACTGGAGGAGGGGGTGCGCGTGGTGGCCGAGTTCGGCGATAGCGATGCCGTCTACGCCTGGCTGACGCAGCATCCGGCCGACGTACTGATCCTGGACCTGTCGATGCCCGGACGCGGCGGCATGGAGGTGCTGCAGCGGCTGGGCGCGCGGGTCCCCGCATTGCGGATCCTGGTGTTCAGCATGCACGACAGCGCCGCCATCGTGAGCCAGGCCATGCGGGCCGGCGCCGCCGGCTACCTGACCAAGAGCAGTGCGCCGGAGGCACTGGTGGACGCGGTGCGCAAGGTGGCCAACGGGGGGCAGGCGCTGTCCGACGATGTCGCCGGCCTGGTCGATGCCGGCAGCCGGCCGCCGCCGCACCTGGCCTTGTCGCCGCGCGAGTTCGACCTGTTCCGCCTGTTTGCGCGCGGCACGGCGATCGAGGAAGTGGCAGCGCAGCTCTATCTCAGTACCAAGACCGTGGCGAACTACCAGACGCTGATCCGCAAGAAGATGGGCCTGGCCAACCGGGTGGAAATGCATCGCTATGCGGTGGAGCACGGCTTCGGCTGAGGCTCTGTTTCAAAACGGGACAGGTCTGGCCCGGGCGCTGGTGGCGTGTTCCATGCTGGGACAACCATCAGTAGCGCACTGCACAACGAGCAGCCTTACCGCGATGCCTGGCGGCCTCCAGGATGACGCAGGAGAAGGCCAGGCGCCCGACAGCGCGCATGTTGCGCCGCACATGGTATCGGCCTTGCTCTTCTAACCAGCATGAACACTTCCACCTTCTGCCATGCCATGCTTCGTCGCCTCGCTTTCGCGCTGCTGCTCTGCTTTGGCCTGGCGCATGCGCTGGCCAACGCGCTGGCCGCGCCAGCGGAGGGGGCGCCGCGCTTTCCGGTGCGCCCGATCACGTTGATCGTGCCGTGGCCGGCGGGCGGTGCCACCGATATCTCGATGCGCGTACTGGCGGAACTGGCCGGGCGCGAGCTCGGCCAGCCCATCGTGGTGGAGAACAAGCCGGGCGCCGGCGGCACGCTGGTGGGCGGCGCGCTTGCCGCCGCGCGGCCGGATGGCTACACCATCGGCCAGCTGCCGCTGACGGTCTATCGCTTCCCGCATCAGCAGAAGACCGCGTGGCAGCCGCTGCGCGACATCCAGCCGGTGCTGATGATCTCCGGCTACACCTTCGGCATCGTGGTGCCCGCAGACAGCCCCTTCCACACGCTGGATGACCTGATTGCCTGGGGCCGTGCCCATCCCGGCGCGCTGACGGTGGGTTCGACCGGCATCGGCACCACCGCCCACCTCGCCATGGAGGATGTGCTCGGATGCAGCGGCGTGCGCTACGTGCACGTGCCTTACCGCGGCACCGCGGACCAGATGCTGGCGGTGGCCAATGGCTCGCTGATGGCGGGCGTGAATTCGACCGGCTTCGCGCCCTTCGTGGAGAGCGGGCGGATGCGCCTTCTGGCCGTGTTCAGCGCGCAGCGCTCGGCGCGCTGGCCCGAGGTGCCGACCGTCAGCGAGCTGGGTTTCGACAACGCGATCCACAACTCGCCGTATGGCATCGGCGTGCCGCGCGGCACCGACCCGCTGATCGTCAGCCGCCTGCACGACGCGTTCCGGATCGCCATGCAACAGCCCCGCCACGTGGCCGAGCTGGCCAGGTACGACCAGGAACTGACCTACCTGAACACCGCCCGGTACGAGGCCTACCTGCAGCGCGCCTGGGAGGCGGAGCGGCGCTTCGCCGAGCGGGTGGGCACGGCCCAGCCGAAGGAGCACCTGTGATGGCCCCGGAATCCCCGCTGGCGCTGCGCTGTGAAGCGGTGCGCAAGCGCTTTGGCAACCAGCACGCGCTGGACGGCGTTTCGCTCGACGTGCGGCGCGGCGAATTCGTCGCGCTGCTGGGCCCCAACGGCGCAGGCAAGACCACTCTGTTCCAGATCCTCAGCGGCTTGTTCGTGGCCGACGCGGGGCGCGTCACGGTCATGGGGGCGGATATGCGGCGCCACCCGGTGCGCGCGCTGGCCCGCCTCGGCATCGTGTTCCAGCAGCCGGCCATCGACCTGGACTTGTCGATCTCATCGAACTTGCATTTCCATGCCGGCCTGCACGGGCTGCCGCGCCGCGTTGCCGCCGGGCGGATTGCCCGGCTGCTGGAGGATTTCGGCCTGGCGGAGCGGGCAGGGGCATCCGTGCGCGAGCTCTCGGGCGGCAACCGGCGCAAGGTGGAACTGGCGCGCGCGCTGTTGCACGAGCCCGCCGTGCTGCTGATGGACGAGCCTACGGTCGGGCTCGATCCGGCTTCGCGCGCGCAGATCGTTGCCGATGCGCGCCGGCTTGCCGCGCAGGCGCAGGCCGGCGTGTTGTGGGCCACGCACCTGGTGCAGGAGGTGGAGCAGGCGGACCGCGTGATCGTGCTGCATCGGGGCGCGGTGCGCTTCGATGGCACGCCGGCCGCGCTGCGCGGCGCCGCCGAGTGCGACAGCCTGGAGCAGGCCTTCCTGGCCCTGACCAGCTTCCCCGCATCGCCTGTCCGTGCCACCGCGCGCGCCAGCGAGCCCGTCGCCGAGCGTACCCCAGCATGAACAAGCCGCCCACCCTTGGCTTTATCGCCTGCGCCACCCTGGCCGCCATGTTGCTGCTGATCGCCGCCGGCGTGGCCGGCGCCGCTGAAAGCCGCAACGCCACCGGGCAGGTCTTCGTCTCCAGCGAGAAAGACGATGCCGTGGCCGCCTATAGCGCCGCCAGCAGGCAACTGATTGCCGTCTGGCGGCAATGCAAGCGCCCGCGCCACCTGCAGTTGTCGCCGGACCGGCGGCGCCTTTACGTGGCCTGCAGCGACGATAACCGGGTGGACGTGGTCGACGTGGCGAGCCGCAAGACCGTGGCCTCGCTGCCGGTCGGCGACGACCCGGAGCTGTTCGACCTCAGTCCCGACGGCCGTACGCTCTACGTCTCCAACGAGGAGGACGGACTGCTGTCGGCCTACGACATCGCGTCCGGCAAGAAGGTGTTTGCCATCAAGGTGGGCGAAGAGCCCGAGGGCGTGAAGGCCAGCCCGGACGGCAAGCGCGTGTACGTCACCTCGGAAGTGGCCAACCTGGTCCATGTGATCGACGTGGCATCGCGCAAGCTGATCAGGAACATCCGGGTCGGCAACCGCCCGCGCCGCCTGCTGCTGGCCATGGACGGCAAGGAGCTGTGGGTGACCAATGAACTGGCCGCCAGCGTCAGCGTGATCCGCACCGATACGCTGGAAGTGGTGCAGACCATCGCCTTCACGCCAAAGGGCTTCCGTGCGGAGGACGTGACCCCGGTCGGGCTGACCGCCAGCAGCGACGGCAAGCGCGCCTATATCGGGCTGGGCCGCGCCAATCGCGTGGCCGTGGTCGATGTGGCTTCGCGCCGGGTGCTGGACTACGTGCTGGTGGGCCGCCGCGCCTGGGGCCTGGCGCTGACGCGCGACAACGCCTTGCTCTATGTGGCCAACGGGCTGTCGGACGACGTCAGCGTGGTCGACACCGCAAGCAACAAGGCCGTGACCACGCTCAAGGCCGGCAGGGTGCCGCATTCGGTGGCGATCGATGATTAGTCCGGCGACCGGGCTGCGCTGGCTGGCCGTGTTCGCGTTGCTGGCGGCCACCGCGCACGCGGCTGAAGTAAGGGTGGCCGTGGTTTCCATGGCCGGGGATGCACGCTATGCACCCAGGCGGATGGAGCAACGCTATCCCGGCCAGCCGCAAGGCCGTCCCGTGGACGGCGCGCGCGTGGCAGTGGCGGAATCGCGCTTTGCGCTGGAAGCCGCCGGGCAGGTCCTGCGGCTCGATGCGCAGGAAGCCGGCGGCGAGGCCGAGGTGGGGCCGATGGTAGCCGCGCTGGCGCGCCAGGGCACGCGCTTTATCCTGCTGGACCTGCCGGCTCCGGCGGTCAGGCTGGCGGCGCTTGCGGTCAAGCCGGGCGAAGCGCTGCTGTTCAACGTTTCCGCCGATGACGACGAACTGCGCGGCGCCGGCTGCGCGCCGCACCTGCTCCACGCGCTGCCCAGCCGGCGCATGCAGGCGGACGCGCTGATGCAATACCTGGCGCTGCGCAAGTGGCGCCGTGCGCTGTTGCTGAGCGGGCCGTCGCCGGAAGACGCGGCGCAGCGCGCCGTGCTCACGCAGGCTGCCCGCCGCTTCGGCATTGCCTGGTCGGCGCAGCGCGCGTTCAAGCTGTCAAACGATCCGCGGGAGCGCGAGCTGGGCAATCTCGGCCTGCTGACTGCCGGCGTGGACTACGACGTGGTGGTGGTCGCCGATGCCGACGGCGAGTTCGCGCGCGGCGTGCCCTATGCCACCCAGCTGCCCCGCCCGGTGGTAGGTGCCAGCGGACTGACCGGCCAGGCCTGGCACTGGGCCTGGGAGCGCAACGGCGGGCCGCAGCTGAACCGGCGTTTCATCAAGGCGGCAGGCCGTCCCATGACCGGCTACGACTGGGCCGCGTGGGTGGCTGTGAAGGCGATCGCCGAAAGCGTGGCGCGGCAGCCCAAGGGCGGCTTTGCCGGGCAGGCCGAGGCGCTGGTCTCCGAGGCGGTGGTGGTGGATGGCTTCAAGGGGCCGCCGCTGTCCTTCCGGCGCTGGGACCGCCAGTTGCGCCAGCCGGTCCTGCTGGCGCATCCCGACGGCGTGGTCGGCGTGGCGCCAGTGGAGGGCGTGCTGCATCCGAAGAACAATCTCGACACGCTGGGCGCCGATGCGGCCGACACCGCGTGCCGTCCAGGCAAATAGAGGGGGCGACGCCCAGGCCATGACTACCACCCTGATCCATGCCTGGCGCGCCTTGCGCGCGGTGTCCGGGCGCGAACTGCACAAGTTTTTCCGGCAGCCCGGGCGGCTGTGCTCGTCGCTGGCGAGGCCGCTGCTGTGGCTGCTGGTATTCGCAGCCGGCTTCCAGAACGCGCTCGGCGTCGCCATCGTGCCGCCCTATGACACCTATGTCGAATACAAGGTCTTTGTCACGCCCGGCCTGCTCGCCATGATCGCGCTGTTCAACGGCATGCAGTCCTCGCTGGCGATGGTGTACGACCGCGAGATGGGCGTGATGCGCCTGCTGCTGACCGCGCCGCTGCCCAGGGCCTGGCTGCTCGCCTGCAAGCTGGCCGCCGGCAC
Organism: Cupriavidus sp. F041; assembly: GCF_057814235.1. Taxonomy (NCBI): domain Bacteria; kingdom Pseudomonadati; phylum Pseudomonadota; class Betaproteobacteria; order Burkholderiales; family Burkholderiaceae; genus Cupriavidus; species Cupriavidus sp. F041. The sequence continues at coordinate 1,931,930 of NZ_JBVASY010000002.1, read as the reverse complement.
CTTGCTTTCCTTGCTGCAGATGGTCGCCTTCCTGCTTGTCGCCATGGCCTTCGACGTGACGTTCGCGCCTGCATGCCTCCCCGGGGCGCTGGCGGTGATGGTGCTGGCCGCGCTGATGCTTGGGGCGTTGGGCTTGCTGTTGTCGGTGCATGTGCGGCAACTGGAGAACTTCGCCGGCACCATGAATTTCGTGATCTTCCCGATGTTCTTCATCAGCTCGGCGCTCTATCCGCTCTGGAAGCTGGAGGAGTCCGGCGCCACGGTGGTCTACCAGCTCGCGCGCTTCAATCCCTTTACCCATGCCGTGGAAGCGATCCGCTTCGCCTTGTACGGGCAGGCCGCGCCAGTCAGTCTCGCGGTGGTGGCCGGTTGCACGGCCGTGTTCTTCGCTTTGGCGCTGCTCGGCTACGACCCTCAGCGCGGGATGGCTCGCCGCGTGCGCCAGGCCGGGGGTCCGGCATGAGACATGCCGTGCCGCTGGCAGCTTGCCTGGCGTTGGCCGCAACGGGCGCGTGGGCCTTGGACAGCCGCGATCCGTTGCAGTCGCCGCAATGGCCGCTGGTGCACAAGGAAGCGCTGCGGCAGGCGCCGTACGTGTTCGACAGCCGCGTCAAGGTCACCGGGCCGGCTTTTGCCGAAGATCCGATGCGGGTGCCGATTGCTTTTGATGCGTCGGCGCTCGGCGAGGTGGATCGTATCGTGGTGGCGGTGGACCGCAACCCGATCCGCAAGGTGCTGGAGTTCGAGCCGCTCAGGGTGCGCCCCTCCCTGTCGTTCCGCTTCAAGCTGGAGCAGGCCTCGCCGGTGCGCGTGGCGGCCCGCACGCGGGACGGGGTGTGGCACGTGGGCGGGGTGATGGTGGATGCCAGCGGCGGCGGATGCACGGTGCCGGGCGCTACGCGCCGCGACGGTTCGTGGAGCACCACGCTGAACCGAGTCGAATCGCGCGTGTTTCCCGGCTTCGGCGGCAACGGTGGCCGGGTGCGGCTACGCGTGATGCACCCGATGGACACCGGGCTGGTGGCCGGTATCCCGGCCTTCCATGTGGAGTCGCTGAGCCTGCTCGACGCCACCCGGGAAGCGATGCTGCGCCTGACGCTGTACGAACCGGTTGCCGAGAACCCGATCTTCTCCTTCGACCTGCGCGAGGCCATGGAGCGCGGCATGACGGTGAGCGGGCGCGATAACAACGGCAACCGGTTCGCGGCGCAGGTGACGCCATGAAGCGCGCGCTCGGGATCCTGCTATGGCTGGCAGCGCAGGCGGCGCTGGCGCAGGCAGGGGACTATCGCCTGGCGCCACGCCAGGTCGCCGCCGACGTGTGGCTGCTGGAAGGGGCCAATGCGGATTTCGCGCCGGACAACGGCTGCAACATCATCAACACCGCCTTTATCGATACGGGTGACGGCGTGGTAGTGATCAATACCGGGCCGTCGCGCCAGTACGGCGAGCAGCAGCGCCGTGCCATTGCTTCGGTCACGGCCGCGCCGGTACGGCTGGTGCTCAATCTCAACCTGCATCCGGACTACTTTTTCGGCAACCAGGCCTATGCGGACGTGGGCGGCAGCGCGCTGGCCGGCACCATCGACGGCGCCCGGCGCGAAGGACCTGCTTATGCCGACAACCTCTACCGCCTGTGCGGCAACTGGATGCGCGACACCGAACCGGCGCCGCCGCGCCATGTGTTGACCCCAGGCCGGCGCACGATCGGCCGGCACACCTTCGACCTGATCCGGATGGACGGCCACACCGCCGACGACCTCGTGATAGTGGACCGCGGCGCCGGCGTGGTCTTCGCAGGCGGCGTGGCGTTTCGCGAGCGCGTGCCGACCACACCGCACGCGGATCTCAAGCGCTGGCTGGCCAGCCTGGACCATTTGCAGGCGCTGGTGCGCGACAGCGGCGCGCGGCTGCTGATCCCCAGCCACGGACCGGCGCTCGGCAGCGCGGACTCCATCGCGCAGACACGCGGCTACCTGCAGTGGCTGGACGCCCGCATGACCCAGGCGGCATCCCAGGGCCGCGACCTGGCCGAGGTGCTCGCCATGCCGGTGCCGGACGCTTACGCGCGCTGGGGCGCCATGCCGGCGGAGTACTTGCGCAATGTGACGCACCTCTACCCGGCGTATGAGGATGCCGCGTTGAGACGCTGAGTCCCGGACAGGTGTGCTGTTCAATTCCGCAACAACGGCAACGGAGTGTTCCGCGCTGGTACGCCATCCGGGCATCCACAGGCCGCCGCGGGGCCGGAAGCGGGTGTTTTCCATTGGCATGGGAATTGCCAAGAGTCAGTCTGGTGTGCGTGGCGCACTGGTGAAGATCGACAACAAGAGAGAGGAGCAGACAATGAGGACGTTACGCGTGATGATGGTGCTCGCGGCGACTGCCGCGAGCCTGGCGGCGCAGGCCGCGGTGACCGATGCCATGATCGAGAACGACGCGAAGTCGCCGGGCGACGTGCTGTCGTGGGGGATGGGCCCGCAAGGCCAGCGCTTTTCCACGCTGAACCGCATCAACACCAGGAACGTCAGCCAGCTGGTGCCGGCCTGGTCGTTCTCGTTCGGCGGCGAAAAGCAGCGCGGACAGGAAGCGCAGCCGTTGATTCATGACGGCAAGATGTTCGTGACGGCCTCGTACTCGCGCATCTACGCGCTCGATCTGAAGACCGGCAGCAAGCTCTGGAAATATGAGCATCGCCTGCCCGAAGGCATCATGCCCTGCTGCGACGTGGTCAACCGTGGCGCGGCCCTGTACGACAACCTGGTGATCTTTGGCACGCTCGACGCGCAACTGGTGGCGCTGGACCAGAAGACCGGCAAGGTGGTGTGGAAGGACAAGATCGAGGACTATGCCGCCGGCTATTCCTACACGGCAGCCCCCCTGATCGTCAAAGGCATGGTGCTGACCGGCGTCTCCGGCGGCGAGTTCGGCGTGGTGGGACGGGTCGAGGCACGCGACGCGAAGACCGGGCAACTGGTCTGGTCCAGGCCGGTGGTGGAAGGCCATATGGGCTACAAGTACGACAAGGACGGCAACAAGACCGAAGACGGTGTGACCGGTACCCAGAACGCCAGCTGGCCCGGCGAGACCTGGAAGACCGGCGGCGCGGCCACCTGGCTGGGCGGCACCTATGACCCGAAGACCGGCCTGGCCTACTTCGGTACCGGCAACCCGGGGCCGTGGAACAGCCATATGCGCATGGGCGACAACCTGTATTCGGCCTCGACCGTGGCGCTCGACCCGACCACCGGCAAGATCGTCTGGCATTACCAGAACACGCCGAACGATGGCTGGGATTTCGACGGCGTCAACGAGTTCGTGACCTTCGACCAGGATGGGAAGCGCCTGGGCGGCAAGGCCGACCGCAACGGCTTCTTCTACGTCAATGACGCCACCAACGGCAAGCTGGTGAACGCCTTCCCCTTCGTCAAGAAGATCACCTGGGCCAGCAGCATCGACCTCAAGACCGGGCGCCCCAACATGATCGCGGAAAGCCGGCCGGGCGACCCGGCCGCGGGCAGCGATCCGAAGAAGGGCCAGTCCGTGTTCGCCGCGCCGGGCTTCCTCGGCGGCAAGAACCAGCAGCCGATGGCCTACAGCCCGCAGACCGGCCTGTTCTATGTACCGGCCAATGAATGGGGCATGGATATCTGGAACGAACCCGTGGGCTACAAGAAGGGCGCCGCCTTCCTCGGCGCCGGCTTCACCATCCATCCGCTCAACGAGGACTACATCGGCTCGCTGCGCGCGATCAATCCCAAGACCGGCAAGATCGAGTGGGAGGTCAAGAACTACGCGCCGCTGTGGGGCGGGGTGATGACCACTGCCGGCGGGCTGGTGTTCTGGGGCACGCCGGAGGGCTACCTGAAGGCCGCGGACGCCAAGACCGGCAAGGAACTGTGGAAGTTCCAGACGGGCAGCGGCGTGGTGGCGCCTCCGGTGACCTGGGAGGAGGGCGGCGAGCAGTATGTGGCGGTGGTGTCGGGCTGGGGCGGCGCGGTGCCGCTGTGGGGCGGGGAAGTTGCCAAGCGCGTGAATTTCCTGGAGCAGGGCGGATCGGTGTGGGTGTTCAAGCTGCACAAGAGCTGAACGTTGCCGGACACCATGTAGTGAAGCTGCCCTGTGCGTGCCGGCGTCGCACATCGAAGCCGGCACGCGCAAGGGCTGGTCGATGATCAGAGCATTGGGAAGTAGATATGCGGAAGGCGAAAGGATACCTGTCGTTGACGGCCACCGTGGCGATGGTGCTGTGTGCCGCCCGGGTCGAGGCGGCACCGGATATGCAGGCGCTGGCAGACAAGAGCGGCTGCTTTTCTTGTCACAGTATGAATGCCAAGGTGGTAGGGCCGGGCTTTGCCGAGGTAGCGGCCAAGTACAAGGGAGATGGGGAAGCGCCCGAGCGGCTGGCGAAAAAGATCCGTGAGGGCGGAAAAGGTGTTTGGGGACGGATTCCCATGCCGTCGCACGAGAGTATCAGTGACGCGGATGCCAGGAGGCTGGCGGAGTGGGTGCTGAGTATCGGATGAGCACCGGATGAGCATTGAAAGAGACCGGTGTCAGGCCTGACGGTCGGATAGAAACCGGATACGAAGGAAGGATTCGCAAAGACGCTTCACATCGGCCCGCCCGGCAGCCCAGGCACGGCGTGAAACGTCTTTGCTCTTTTTGTTCTCTATTTCTTACTCCCGTTTTTCGCTACCAGCACAGCCAGCTTCGCTGCTTAGCCTGAGCGAATTCCCATCACTGCGGAAGACCATCCCGCTCTCCCGTCCGCGCGCCTGCACCTCGGCCAGCCTGCCCTGCAGCACGATCTCCGCGACCTTCCCATGGTCTCCCGACCGATCGCAAACCGGATCCGTGGCGGCGGCATCGCCGGTCAGGAGGAACGCCTGGCAACGGCAACCGCCATGGTCTTCCGCCTGAGAATCGCAGGATCGGCAAGGCTCCGGCAGCCAGTGCGTGCCGCGAAAACGCTGGAAGGCATCGCTCTCGCGCCATATCTCACGTAGCGATTGCGTGGTGACGTTCGGCAGCTCAAGCCCGGGCAGCATGCGGGCCGCATGGCAGGGCAGCGCGACGCCGTCGGGCGCCACGCCAAGGAAGGTCGTGCCCCACCCGTTCATGCATTTCTTGGGCCGTTGCTCGAAGTAATCGGGCACCACGAACAGGATCTTGCACCGGTTGCCGATGCGGGCGCGGTATGCCTTCACGACCGCTTCGGCTTCGCGCAGTTGCTCATGCGTGGGCATCAGCGCCTGCCGGTTCTCCCAGGCCCATCCGTAGTACTGGGTGTTGGCCAGTTCCAGGTACTCCGCGCCCATCTCCAGCGCCATCTCGATGATGGCGCCCACATGAGGCAGGTTGTGCCGGTGCAGCACGCAGTTCATCACCATCGGATAACCGTGCGCCTTGATCAGGCGGGCCACGCGTTGCTTCAGGTTGAAGGTACGGGTGCTGGAGAGAAAATCGTTGAGTTCGCGCGTGGAGTCCTGGAACGATAGCTGGATATGGTCGAGCCCGGCAATGCGCAAGGCGGCCAGCCGGGCATCCGTGAGGCCGATGCCGGAGGTGATGAGGTTGGTGTAGAAGCCGAGCCCGTGGGCATGTTCGACCAGTGCTTCCAGGTCTTTGCGCAGCAGGGGTTCGCCGCCCGACAGGCCCAGTTGCACGGCGCCCAGCGCGCGCGCCTGCGTGAAAACGTCGCGCCACCGGGCGGTGTCGAGCTCGGTGTCGTGCCGGGCATAGTCCACCGGGTTGGAGCAGAAGGCGCAGTGGAGCGGGCAGCGGTAGGTGAGTTCCGCCAGCAGCCATAGCGGCGGCCCGGGCGGCGCTATGGCTGCCGGCGGCTCAGACCAGCCAGCCGCGTTCGATGGCATGTTTGACAAAGGCGTGTACCTCCGGTGCGATGCCCTGCACGCCGAAGGCGGACTGCAGGTCGTCGATCAGCATGTCGAGGGTGTGGCTGCCGTCGCAGCGCTGCAGGATGGCGGCGGCGCTGTCGTTGAGCGTGACCATGCCTTCCGGATACAGCAGGATCCAGCTCTGCTGGGCGTCTTCCCACTGCAGGCGGAAGGTCCGGTGCAGCGTGGGCTTGGTCAGGTCGGCTTCGGTCGGGGTCATGGGTGGGCGAGTTGGATGGCGTCGAGCATCGACCACAGGATGTCGAGCTTGAATTGCAGGATGTCCAGTGCGCGCTGCTGCTGCTCCGGCGTGCGGAAGTAGCCGAGCGTCACGCGCAGGCCGTGGTCGACATCGCGCTGCGCAAGCGGAATGCGCGAGCGGAAATAATCCAGGCCTTGCGCTTCGATCCACGGATAGTGCCCGGGCCAGCCGGCCAGGCGCTCCTTGTGGATCTCCGGGGCGAACATCTCGGTCAGCGAGGAGCACACGGCCTCCTGCCAGGGCGCGCGGCGCGCGAAATTCACGTAGGCGTCGACGGCGAAGCGCACACCGGGCAGCACGTGCCGGTGCGACCACAGCGCCTCGCGCTCGAGTCCCACCGCCTGGCCCAGCCGCAGCCAGGCTTCGATGCCCCCTTCCTGGGTCTCGGTGCCGTCATGGTCCAGGATGCGCACGACCCATTCGCGGCGCGTGGCGCGGTCGGGGCAGTTGGAGAGCACTGCAGCGTCCTTGAGCGGGATGCTGGTCTGATAGTAGAAACGGTTGGCCACCCAGGCGCGGATCTGTTCCGGCGTGCATTGCCCGGCCGCCATGCGCAGGTTGAACGGGTGGTGGATGTGATAGCCCGTTTCTTTCGCGCGCAGGCGTGCTTCGAATTCTGCGGCGCTCCATGCCGTGGCTTGCGTCATAGCGTGATCTCCATGCCGTCGTAGGCTACTTCGATGCCGTGGTCCGCCAGCAGGCCGCGTTGCGGCGAGTCGTCCACCAGGATCGGGTTGGTGTTGTTGATGTGGATCAGGATCTTGCGTGCCGCGGGCAGGCGGTCGAGGGTTTCGATCATGCCGCCCGGGCCGGACAGGGCGAGGTGCCCCATGTCCGCCGCGGTCTTGGCGGAGAAGCCAAGCTGCTGCATCTCGTCGTCGCGCCAGCAGGTGCCGTCCACCAGCACCACGTCGGCGCGCTGCAGTTCGTCGAGCACGTGCGGCTCAATGCGGCCCAGCCCGGGCGCATAGAAGGCGCGCCGGCCGGTGGCGGCATCGACGATGCGCAGCCCGATATTGTCGCCACGCTGCGGCGCGTTGCGGTTGGGGGAATAGGGCGGCGCCTTGCTCTCCAGCGGCACCGGCGTCAGCATCACGCCATGGAGCGGCGGCACCGTGAAGGGCGCGTCGTCCAGGGCCAGCGTGCGCGTGTCAAGGCCGCAGTAGTGCGACAGCATGCGTGTCAGCGGGAACGCCGTGCCGAGATCCTGCAGCACCGCCGCGGTGGCGTAGACCGGCAGCGCCTGCCGGTGCTCGCGCAACATCAGGAGGCCGGTGACGTGATCGATCTGCGCATCCATCAGCACCACCCCGGCAATGCCTGTGTCGCGCGGCTGGCGCGCCGGCTGCAGCGGCGGAGCGTGGCGCAGCTGGTCGAGGATGTCGGGGGAGGCGTTGACCAGCACCCAGTCTTGTCCCTCGTCGCTCAAGGCGATCGACGACTGCGTGCGTGGCGTGGCGCGCAGCGTGCCGTTGCGTACGCCATCGCAATTGCGGCAATTGCAGTTCCACTGGGGAAAGCCACCGCCTGCGGCCGATCCCAGGACCCGGAGTATTGTCATGGCACGTATCGATAGGGTTCGTTACGGAGTCGAAGAGCAAAAAGCCCGCCAGCGAGAAAAAAGGCCCGCGGGGGCGGGCCTTGCCAGATCGGGGCGTTCAGGCAAAAGTGCTCAGCGGTTGGCTATGTACATCGTGATCTCAAAACCCAGGCGTAGTTCTTTGTAGGCGGGGGTACTCCAGTTCATGTCTCCTCCTCGGGGGTGGCATAGTTAGTGAATGCATCGCGTCTTCTTGCGGCGAACGTCGCCGCGTTCTTTCCGAGGCAACATCCATGCCCGCAGCGCCGCTGCCGTCCCATTGTTTTTTTCTCCGTACGCGGGATGGCCACCGCATGCACGTGCGGCAGGCTGGCCCGGCCACAGGCGATCCGTGGATGGTGCTTCACGGCGGGCCGGGCGGCGGCTGCAGTCCGTCGATGGCGGCATGGTTCGATCCGCTGCGGCACCGTGTGGTAATGCCTGACCAGCGCGGCGCGGGCCGTTCGCGGCCCGCCGGGACGCTGCGCCGGAATTCGGCGGGCGCGCTGCTGGCAGACCTGGAGCAGTTGCGCGAGTCGCTTGGCGTCCTGCGCTGGAGCGTGGTGGGCGGATCCTGGGGGGCAGCGCTGGCGCTGGCCTATGCCGCGCGCTATCCCGACGCAGTGGCGGCTCTGGTCCTGCGGGGCGCATTCCTGACTGGCCGCGACGATATCCATCGGCTTTTTTCTCCGCGCGGCGGCTTGATGCTGCGGCGCGGCATGGTGAGGGGCGAGCGGTCGGCCGACGCCCGGGCTCGCCTGCTCACTGTGTCGCAAGTGTTGCAAAGTGGTACGACTGTTCAAAAACTGGACACTGCCGGACAGTGGCAGCGCGCCGAACGGCGGATGCTGGGCCTTGGCCAGACACAGCCAGGGCGGCAGCCGTGGCGCGAGCGCATGGCGGCGGTGGACAAATACCGGACCCAGGCGCATTACCTGCGCCGCCGCGCCGGGCTGGGCAAGCCGGCGTTGCTGAAGGCGGCGTCGCAGATCGGTGCGCGCGACGTCCCGGTGACGTTGCTGCATGGCCGTGCCGATAAGGTCTGCCGGCCGGCCAACGCCCTGCGTTTGAAGGCGGTCATGCCCCGGGCGCGGCTGGTCTGGGTGCCCGGCGGGCACTTGCCTGCCGGTGCCATGGCCGAGGCCCTGCGGGCCGCCATCCGCGCGGCGGGCGGCCGGCGGTGACGGATCCCACCCGGCGCGGATTCATGGGCGCCCTGCTGGCGATGGCGCTCGGCGGCGCCGGCCCGGCCGCCGCACTTGGCCGCGTGGTGCTGGCGAGGCTGCAGCCTGGCGTGTACGTGGCCAGCGCAGCCAATGCCGAGGTGGAGCGGGCCAATGCCGGGGAGGTGGTGCCGACCCTGGTCCATGTGACCGGAGCCGGGGTGCTGGTGGTCGACCCGGGCCCGCATTTGGCCTGGGGGAACGGGTTGCTGGCGGCGATCCGGGCCGTGACGCCCGAGCCGGTGCGCTGGGTGGTCAACACCCATGCGCATCCCGAGAACGTGCTGGCCAACGCGGCCTTCGCGCGCTTACGGCCGCGCCCCGCGTTCCTGGCCTCTGCCACCACCGCCAGCCTGATGCGGCAGCGCTGCGAGGCGTGCCTGGCCCGCCTGGCCGCGCAACTGGGGCCAGCCGCGATGCGCGGCACGCGGATCGTGCTGCCGGAACCCGGCTTGCGGCATGGCGATCGCCTGCAGACCGGCGCCACCGCGTGGGAGGTGCATGTCCACGCGGGGGCGCATAGCGCTTCGGATACTGTGCTGCATGCGCCGCAGCGGCGGCTGTTATGCGTGGGCGGCCTGGCCTGCCGCGACCGCGTTCCGGAGATGCAGGAGGCTTCCCTGCAAGGCTGGCGGCGCGCGCTGCGGGCCGTGTCGGCGCTACCCGCCGAACTCGTGGTGGGCACCGCGCCGGGCACGCCGGCGCAAACGCTGGCGCCCACGCTGGCCTACCTGGATGCGTTGGCCGGCGGCGTTGCCGCCGCACTGGAAGCGGGCGGCGATGCGGCGCGCGTGCTCAGCCCGGCGGCCGCCGGGCCGTACCGCCATTGGCGCTACTTCGCTTCGCGCCATCCCTTGAATGTGCAGCACGCCTGGCGCGAACTGGAAGACCTGTGGATGAACGGCGAGCCGCTGGCCTGAGCGCCAGCCGGCGCGCACGCCTGCCGTTTCAGCCATCTTGCTGCGGCAGCGCGTTGGCCTCGTCCAGCTTCCGGTAGACCGTATTGCGTGAGATGCCGAGCGCCTTGGCCGCCGCGGAAATATTGCCGTGGTGCGCCTTGACCGCGGCGACGATGGCCAGCACCTCGACGTCGGCCAGGCGGGTGGGCTGGGCGCGGGGCGCGGCCTCCGCGGCGCGCTCGCCAGCCGGCGCGGCGTCTGCCGCCACCGTGGCGCCGTGCGCGGGGTGGGTGGCCTGGCGCGCCAGCCGGTCTTCCAGGAAATCGTCGGGCAGGTGGTCCTCGGTGATCTCCGCCTCGCCTTCGGCCATCAGGCGCGCGGTGCGCAGCAGGTTGCCAAGCTGGCGGATATTGCCCGGCCAGTGATAGCTGCGGAACATCGCCATCACGGAATCCTTGATGCGCGGTCCGCCGTTTGCCTGGCCCTCGCGCAACAGCTTGTTGGCCACCACATCGAGGTCGGTGCGCTCGCGCAAGGCCGGCAGGCGCACCACGAGGCCGTTCAGGCGGTAGTAAAGGTCTTCCCGGAACAGGCCATTGGCCACCTGCTCGCGCAAATTGCGATTGGTGGCGCAGATCACTGACACGTCGACGTGGATCACCCGGCTGCTGCCCAGCGGCGTGACCGCGCGCTCCTGCAGCGCGCGCAGCATGCGCGCCTGCAGGTGCAACGGCATATCGCCGATTTCATCCAGGAAGAGGGTGCCGCCGTTGGCCAGCAGCATCTTGCCGATGCCGCCCTTCTTGCGGGCGCCGGTAAAGGCGCCTTCTTCGTAGCCGAACAGCTCGGATTCGATCAGCGTCTCGGGTATCGAGGCGCAGTTGACAGCGATGAAAGGCCCGGCATGGCGCGGGCTGTCGGCGTGGATGGCGCGGGCCAGCAGTTCCTTGCCGGTGCCGGTTTCCCCCAGCACCATGACGGGAATATCCTTGCCGATCACTTTGCGCAGCTTGGTGATGACGCCTTTGATCTGGGCGTCGCCGGTGTCCAGGTCGTCCAGCCCGGCGGGGCGCCGGGCCGGTTGCGCGCCCGCACGGCGGGGCAGGGAGGCGGCATCAGGCATGCAGTGCGCCTCTGCGCTGCCATTGTCGATGGCAGCCGCCGGGACGGACACGGCAGGCGCCTTCCACTCGACGCGTGCGCTGACCTTGACGCCACTTGGCAGCGGCAGGTGCACGACGCCCCCCGGGGCCTTTCGCTCGGCGTCGAACAACTGCGACAGCGACAGGCCGAACAGCGAGGAGAAGGTGTGCGCGTGCAAGGCGCCGACCGACATCCCAAGCTGGAACTGCGCGCTGCGGTTGGCCGACAGGAAGCGTCCGCCCGGCGTAAAGGAGGCGATGCCTTCGACCAGGGTGCCGATAAACTCCGCGCGCGAGTGGAAACGCACGCACACCATGTCCTGGAAGGCATTGGCGAACAGCTGGTTCTCGATCATTTGCGCCGACATCCGCACCAGCGCCATGGTGTGCTTGTGGAATCCGCGCTGGTCACCCGTCACATCGAGCGCGCCGACCGTCTTGCCGTAGGCATCGAGGATCGGCATGCAGGAGCACGTGAGGAAGCGGTTGGCCTCCAGGAAATGCTCCGCGCCGTGTACCAGCGTGGCCTTGTTCTCGGCCAGCGCGGTGCCGATGGCGTTGGTGCCCCGGCTTTCCTCGGACCACAGCGCGCCGGGCTGCAAGGCCACCTTGTTGGCCATGGCGAGGAAGTCGTCGTCGCCCAGCGAGTGCAGGATCAGGCCGGCGGCGTCGGTCAGGATCACCATGCTCTGCGTGTTGACGATCTGGTCGTAGAGCGTCTCCATGACCGGCAGCGCGTGGGTGAACAGCGACTGGCTGCGCTCTATCTGCGTTTTCAGCTCGCTTTGCAGCACCGGGCAGAAGTCCGGCGATTCATAGGGCCGCAAGCCATAGGCTTCGGATCGCTGGTGGGCCTGGGCGATCAGGTCTGGCCGGTCGCCCTCCGCCGGGTTGCCCGTTGCCGCCGGCGGGACGCCGGGCACGCGCGGGCCGCCGGCCGCTTGGAAAGTCATTTTTCTGTCTCCTGTGGAAGTCGCCCGCGATCTGTGCACGGGTCGCTCCGGGTCCTGGCGTGGTCGACATGGCCCGAAGTGTTGCTTCATGAAGCAAAACGCTTGCCAGGGTGTTGCATTCCAGGGCACTGGTTTCGGCGTGCTGTGTCACACGCCTGCCATTTGCCGGGGCCTCGTCCGGTTTATGGCCCACTTTGCGCTTGGTATGGCTTTTGCGGAAGTCACCTTCAAAACATAGTTCAACAACTGGAGGTGACACTGATGAAAACACCACGCCGCACACTTGCCCTGATTGCCATCTGCACGCTTCTGGCCGGGGAGCTACCCCAAGCCGCCTCGGCCCATGGGGACGTCACACCGCAAGCAGTGGACACCAAGACACTACCGCAACTCGGCGAAGAATGGCGTCCGGATAATCCATACAGGACCGGCGAAGCGCAGCAGGAAGCACTGCGTATCGGCTCCTCGGCCTACAACCAGAACTGCGCGCGCTGCCATGGGCTGGAAGCGGTGTCGGGCGGCATCGCGCCGGACCTGCGCAAGCTGGACAGCGATTGCGCGTCGCTGGCCAACGCCAAGAAGAAGCAGGAATGCATGGGCGAGGTCTCGCAGTACTTCACCACCACCGTGCGCAAGGGGCGCACGCGAGACGGCCGCGTCTACATGCCGCCGTTCGATGGCGTACTGAGCCAGGAAGCGGTCTGGTCCATCAAGACCTATCTCGAATCGCGCCACGAGTAAGGGCTGCGGGGCCGCCCACGCTTCCCCGCATTCCCGGATTAGCAAACACAAAGATCAAGAAAACCAGGAGACCTCCCATGCGCGCCAGCCCTTTCCGGGACGCCGCTCCCTCCCTGCCGGTCCCCGCCGGCTCCCGTCGCCTGGCCGGCGCACTGCTGGCGCTTGCCGCGCTCGTCTGCGCCCAGCCGTCGCTGGCCGATATGGCCAGGATCCGCCAGAACGGGACCTTGAAGGTGGCCGTCTATAAGAGCCTGCCGCCATTTTCCACGGCAGCGGGCAACCCGTTGCCGGGCATCGACGTGGCGCTGGCTAAGGCCCTGAGCAAGCAGATGGGGCTGTCGGTGTCGCTGCTGCCGTTCGATGCTGACGAGAACATGTCCGATGACCTGCGCAATATGGTGTGGCGTGGCCATTACCTGGGCTATGGCCCGGCGGATGTGATGCTGCATGTGCCGGTGGACCGTGCGTTCATGCGCGCGAACGACAAGGCGCTGATCTTCGCGCCTTATCACCGCGAGATGTTCGTGCTGGTACACGACCGCGAGCGCGTCTCCGAGGTCCGGCAGCTGGAGGATCTGGCCGGCCAGCCTACCGGCGCGGAAGCGGGCTCCGCCGGTGCCAATGCCCTGTTGTCCGGGGCGCAGGGCGCGCTGCGCGACAAGGTGAAGATTTATGCCGGGCCGGACGAAACGCTGCGCGCGCTTTTCGCCGGCGAGATCGCCGCGGCGATGGTCACGCGCTCGCAATACGAAAGCGCGCTCAGGGCGGCCGGCCAGTCCGCCGCGCGCTTCGCCACGGTGGACGTTGCCTCGCCGCTGCTGCCCGCGCGCGGCTGGGCCATCGGCATGGCGGTCAAGGCGGACGAGAGCGAACTCGCGGAGTCACTGCAGAACGCGCTGGACGCGATCCGCCGCAGCGGCGAGCTGCAGCAGATCTTCGCGCAGTACGGTGTGTCGCTGCAGACGCCGTGAGATTCTCCAGCGGTTGGACGTGCGGAACGCAACCGGGCGTCAAGTGGGGCATGGTCCCCTGTCAGGAGCTATGCAATTTCCAGCAGCGACTTAGGTTGGCCGCTGGTCAGCGCTACTCATCGAACAGGTCCGGCCCGAACACTTCATAGTGAATGCGCGTCTCCGGGATGCCCAGGTTCTGGAGGGCATCGTGCTGCATCCGCATGAACGGGATCGGTCCGCAGATGTAGTAATCAGCGTCCGGCAGCATGATGGAATCCTTGATCAAATTGACGTCGACCAGACCCTTGTAATCGAAATCCTTGCCCGGGACGTCTTCCGCGAGTGGCTCGTTATAGAACACAAGCAGCTTGAAGTTCGCGTGCTCATGCGATGCTTCGCGCAGACGGTTTCGCATGGCCTGCACCGCACTATTGCGGGCGCCATGCACGAACACTACCTGCCGCGGCGGTTCCTGAAGCGCCTTCTTCAGCATGCTGACCATGGGGGTCAGCCCTACGCCGCCGCTGATCAGCACGATCGGGGACTTGGCATTTACGTCGATGTAGAAGCTGCCGTAGGGCGCGGCGAGCCTGACCTCGTCGCCAACACCAACGTGATCGTGCAGCAGGCAAGAGACATAACCCGCCGGCGTCGTGCCGCCACTCTCGCGCTTCACGGAGATCCGGTAACTTCGCCCGTTCGGCACATCGGAGAGGCTGTACTGCCGGATCTGCTGCAGGCCAAGAGAGGGCACCTGGATCGCGACGCTGGTGTACTGGCCAGGCTCAAAATTCACAACCGGGCCACCATCGGCCGGTTCCAGAATGAACGAGGTGATGACGTCGCTCTCAGGCCGCTTCTCGCGGACGACGAACGTGCGCCAGCCTTTCCAGCCGCCATCCTGCTCGGCGGAGCGCTCGTACAACTCGCTTTCAATACCCATCAGGATGTCAGCCAGGTTCCCGTACGCCTGCGCCCAGGCGGAGATGATCTCGTCGGTCGCCGCATCCCCGAGAACATCCTTGATCGCGCCGAGCAGGTGCTCACCGACGATCGGGTATTGCTCCGGCCGCACGCCAAGACTTGCGTGTTTGTTTGCGATGTTTTTCAGAACGGCCGAGAGACTCTCGGGATTCTCGATATTCGCGGCGTAGGCATACACCGCGCGCGCCAGGGCTTGCTGCTGCTGTCCTTGTTCCTGGTGCGCCATATTGAAGACGTTCTTGAGTTCCGGATGCGCCTCGAACATGCGTTTATAGAAACGCTGGATGATGGCGTATCCGTGCTCCGCCAGCACCGGGGCGGTGGATTTGACGATGTCCTTGGTCTTCTGGGTGAGCATTGCATCGTTCCTTCGAAGATTGGCAACAGGTGTGAACCACACCCGTTCAAAGTCTATACCTCACTAGGCTTCGGGGGGATGCGGTAACCCTGGTGAAGCCCGTCATGTATGCCGTAGCGAACTCGCGATCGCGCACGTATCAGAGGGTCGTTGGCTCACACCCGAATGCTTCAAGCTCGCGCGCGAGGCTTTGCGCTGCCAGTTCGACCAGTGCGCGTCCTTTTTCCGGTGTCGCCTGTCCCGGGTCAGAGCCGATGCGCCCGTCCGGGAACCGCGCACGAAAGTCGAGCGCCTCCCGGATGGGGCCCGATGGGGCGATTTGGGGTGCATAGCCGGCCGACTTCACGGCGCCGGGGAAGGCCCACTGTGTAATGGCAATCTCGGAAGGCGTGGCGTGAGAGCCATGGCCGGTCGGGAACTGCTCGCGCGCGAGCTCGTTGACGCCTGCGAGGTCCCACCAGTTGCACAGCTTCAGCGCGAATCCAGCGCGGCGCCGTGAAAAACTGGCTTCGGCATAGATCTCGGAGAACGCGGCGTCGATGGAGGCCACATTGCCGCCGTGGCCGTTGAGGAACAGGATCTTCTCGAATCCGTGCCCCACCAGTGAGCGGGTCCAGTCACCGATCGCGGCAATGAAGGTCGACGGGCGCAGCGAGATGGTGCCGGGAAAGCCAAGGTGATGCTGGGCCATGCCAATGTTGAACGTCGGCGCCACCAGGATATCGGCTGTCTTTTCTGCCTCGCGCGCAATGATCTCCGGGCAAAGCCAGTCGGTGCCAAGAAGCCCCGTTGGCCCGTGCTGCTCATTGGAACCGATTGGCACGACAATCACGCGGCTGCGTTTGAGAAACTGTTCGACTTCGGCCCAGGTGGATAGATGTAAAAGCATGGTTGCTCCTTCTTTCGTGTGTTCCTCTCGGAACCTTGTGCATGGTTTTGCAGTGGACTACCGGCGCTCAGGCAACTTGTTGGCGAGGAGGATCAGCGAGGCGATCAGCGGCATCAACGCCAAGACCAGCACGCCAGGATGCAGGCTGCCGGTCGCAGTCTTGGCCCACCCGATGATGGCGGGGCCCCAGAAACCGCCGGACAAGCCGATCGTGTTGATCAGCGCAATGCCGCCGGCTGCCGCCGGGCCCTTGATGTACTCGGCCGGCATGGCCCAGAACACCGTGTAAGTCATCCAGAGCGCGGTGGTACCGAGCGTTAGGAGGACAAGCGACAAGCCGAGATTGCCGTCTGCAAGTACCGACCCGGCGAGCAACAGGGCAGCAAACAAGGCGGGAACGGCACTGTGATATCGGCGCTCGCCCTTTTGATCGGACCTGCGCCCCATGTAGTACATGCCGAATGCGGCGCCAAGGTATGGCAATGCGGTGTACCAGCCGAGCTGCAAGGTATCGGTCACGCCCTGCGCCCTGATCAGGGTCGGGAGCCAGAAGCTCATGGCATAGATGGCAGCGATAATGCAGAAGTACGCAAGGGCGAGCACATAGACTCTTGCATCCCGTGCCACAGCCATGAACGAGTGCTTGTGCGTGGCGGATACCCCGAGCTCAGCTGCGAGAAAACGTTTTTCCTGGTCCGTCAGCCAGGCCGCATCCGCGGGGCGATTCGGCACGAGCGACAGTGCAAGGAATCCCAGCAATACGCAGGGGATGGCCTCGATCAAGAACATCCACTGCCAGCCGGCGAGGCCGGCGGTGCCGGACATGGTGGTCATCAGCCACGCCGAAGCGGGTCCTCCGACAATGCCGCCGATCGGTCCCGCCAGGAAGACGATCGCGATGGCGCGTCCCATGCGCTGCGGTCCGTACCAGCACGACAGGTAGTAGATCATGCCCGGGGCAAAGCCTGCCTCGAAGATGCCGAGCAGGAAGCGCATGGCATAGAACGTTGGCACATCGCGTACGAAGAGCATGCAGGCAGACGTGATGCCCCATAGCACGAGGATCCGGCTGAACGTCTTGCGCGCCCCCACGCGCGGCAGCAGCAGGTTGCTTGGCAACTCGAACAGTACATAGCCGAGAAAGAAGATGCCTGCACCCACGCCGTAAGCGGCATCGGAGAAGCCGAGGTCGCTTTGCATCTGCAGTTTGGCAAAGCCGATGTTGACCCGGTCGAGATAGGCAAACAGGTAGCAGATCAGGAGGAACGGCAGCAGGCGCCAGTTGATCTTGTTGTAGAGCGTCGAGGTGTCGTCGACGACGCTTTCGTTCGGAATGACTAACATGCCGGTCTCCAGTGCGTTGTGTTTGATGTCGCTTATCGGTGCCGCCGATGGTGACAGAGCCGGAGGTTCCGACCAACAGTAACCGCGTTCACGCTTCGTTCTAATCTGAGCAACGCAACCCATCCCATCCGCATCGGATGGTGAAGATGGCCGGAGTCAGGCCCGATCGTCATGGCGGGGAAGGGTCGAGCAGGAGCGGTGAAGTTCATGTATGGTTAGCTCCCGCCCAACACATCGGCTCAATGGTGTTTCGACATGCGAGAGATCAATCAGCTGCGATTGCGATACTTCCGTGAGGTTCTGACGCATGGCACCATTCGCGGGGCGGCGGACAGCCTTAATACGTCACCCTCCGTGATCACTCGACAGATCAGGCTGCTTGAAGAAGAACTGGGTGTTACGCTGTTCGAACGCCAGTCGCGCGGTGTGAAGCCGACGGAGGCGGCCGCACATCTGCTCGAGTTCTGGCGCGGCTACCGTTCGCATCAGGAGAATCTCGAGGACCAGCTGCACGCGCTGAAGGGATTGCAGCAAGGCAAGGTCCAGGTGGTCATGAGCGAGGGCTATGTCGATGCGCTCGTCAACGAAGTCCTTGCGCCGTTTTGCGCGCGGTACCCGATGCTGGATATCAGCATGGAGATCCTGCCAGTCGACGATGTCCTGAACGAAGTCGCTGAGAGCCGCGCCCACATCGGCCTTGCCTATAATCCACCGCCTCACCCGCGCATCGAGTACCGTGCCAGTTCTCCACAGCCCGTGGTGTTGCTGGTTCGTCCCAATCACCCGCTGGCGTTGCGCGGCGGCGAGGCCAGCATCCGCGATTTGCTGTCATACCCGCTTGCGCTGATGCCGGAATCCTTTGGCATCGGGCACGCCGCGAAGATGCTGGAGTTCGCGGAGAATATAAAGATCCGCCCGACGCTCGTCACCAACTCGTTGACGGCGCTGAAGCAATTTGTCGCCTATGAGAACTTCATTACGCTGATCGGAGAATTCGCGGCGTATCGCGAGATCGCGGCCGGGAGCCTGGTCACCGTACCGATCAATCATCCATTGCTCCGGGGCACCCAGGCGCGGTTGCTTGTGAAGACCGGCCGGCCCCTGCCTGCCGCGGCAACCGAGTTCCTTGAGCACATTACGCGCCGCATGTCGATGTTTGCCGCCAGCCGGAGGTCATCGGACAACCAGTAGGCGGCGGAACCGGCAACGCCGATTCCACTGATTCCATTCACGGAAACGGTTACCCAAAAGTGAAGACGAAGGCCTGGACGCCCGGGTCCACGAAACGGATGTCGAAGGTGTGCTCGCCGACCTTTCCCGACTGGCGAACGAGTTGGTAGAGCCTGGTCTGCGTGACGGTGCCGTTGCCATCCACATCGGTATCGGTACCGTGGCTGGCGCCGGGCGCCTTGCCGTCGACCATGACGCGGAAGCGCACCGGCTTGCCGTCGGCGCCGGGGCCGAGCACGAGGTGCAGGTCACGCGCGCGGAAGCGGTAGGCGATGCCGCCGCCGGCACGGTTGAGCGTGGCTTGTTCGGCGTCCACGGTCCAGTTGCCGCTCAGGCCCCAGCTATTCAGGCGCGGCTCGGCGATTGTGTAGTCGCGTGCGGCGCCTGCGCGCAGGCCCTCGGGCGAAGCGAAGCCGGATGCCTGCTGGTAGCCGATATAGGTTTCCCGCGAGCGCACGTTGTCCAGGTCTGGCGCCGCTTGCGCACCGGAAGTGTCGAACTTGACCGGCGCGGTGCCGGCCTTTTGCGCGCCGGCTTCCTGCAGCAAAGCCTGAATGACAGCCTCGGACTGTTCATAGCCGCCTTCGCCGAACTGGTGGTGGCGAATCTGCCCGCTGGCATCGATGAAGTAGAGCGCCGGCCAGTAGCTGTTGCCGAACGCCCGCCAGATCCGGAAGTCGCTGTCCACCGCGACCGGGTAGCGGATCTTGAATTGTTCCACGGCCTGGCGCACGTTGCCGATTCGTTTCTCGAAGGCGAACTCGGGCGTATGCACGCCGATGACCACCAGCCCCTGGTCCTTGTATTTTTCCGCCCAGGCGCGGATATAGGGGAGCGTGCGAATGCAGTTGATGCAGGAGTACGTCCAGAAATCCACCAGCACGACCTTGCCGCGCAACTGCTCGCTCGTCAGCGGCAGGGCGTTGAGCCATTCGACAGCGCCGTCGAGCGACGGGAGCCGGCCTTCGTAGGGCAAGCCGCTGCGCCGGGCCGGAAGCGACTCAGCCGCTACGCGCATCATGCCGCCGCCGGCTGCCGCCATCGTCGTCGCGGCGGTTGCCGGTGCGGGATGGTCAGCGTGGAACGCATTCAGCAGCGCTTGTTCGAAGCGCGTGGTTTCCGCACCCGGGAACACGGCAAGGAGACCCGTGCCGGCCCCGGCCGAGACTGCGGCCACGCCACCGAGCACCGCCGCGCCGAGGCCGCGGCGGATCCACTCGCCGGCCTGCAGGGACCGCTTGAGGGCGCCCAGGATGCGCCCCCCGACGGCCAGCGCCAGGGCCAGCGACGTCGCCGCGCCCGCCGCATAGGCCACCAGCAGCACTGTGGTCTGAGCCTGGGCGTCGTGCAGGAAAGCGCCGGCGAGCACGAGGCCCAGGATCGGCCCCGCGCACGGTGTCCATACCAGGCCGGTGGCGATGCCGAGCATCAGCGCGTAGCCGATACCGGGCACGGCACGGGCGGGGCCCTGCGGTGGGAGAAGACGCTCGGCGAGCGTCATGAGCGGGCGCGCAAGGGCGCTGGCCAGCCGCGGGGAAAGCAAGGTCAGGCCGAAGAGCGTCAGCAGCGCGAGCGCAATGTAGCGGCCGTCGCGGCTGGCCTCGACTGCCCACGTGCCGCCCACCGCCGCCAGCGTGGTGACTAGCGAGAAAGCGAGGACAAGGCCGACGAGCATCGGCAACTTGTAGCGCAGGAAAGGCTGGCTAGCGGTGCCGAACACGAAGGGCACGACGGGGAGGATGCATGGGCTCAGTATCGTCAGCATGCCGCCGAGATAGGCAATCAGGAGAGTGGACATCATCGTCTTCCAGTAGGGGCGGGCGTGGCGACGCCGCGAGTCCGCGATTACCGTGATGAGACAGCAGCCGCATGTCCGCGATGTATCGGCGCAGGGCAGGGCCGGTAAGAAACTGTGCCAAGGCCACCGTCCGATGCATTGCGATACAAGGCGGGGTGCCTGTGATGCGCCGCTTCGGGCACACGTGCCTTCCCGGCAGGCATGCCGGGCTCCCTCCCCACACATAGCGGGCACGAATTGTTCCGGAACGGACGTACGCCGGCGGCGAACATTCCGTGTCGCCAGGGCCAAGGCATTAGAACCTGTGGCGAACCCCTACCACCGCGCCCAGCTGGCTCATGCCAGGCTGCACGTTATAGACCGCCGTCGCGCCGGTGCCGCTGTTGTAGCCGTTGACGCCCAGGTACGACTTGTCCTTGTTGAGCGCGTATGACACCGACGCGTAGACGTCGGTGCGCTTGCTGAACGCGTAGTCGCCCGTCATCACGAACTGCCACGGGTCCGACCCGGTCTGACGGAAATCCTGGTAGTAGGCCGCGCCGGTCATCGAGAAAGCCGGCGTCAGCTTGTACGCCAGGCCGAGCCAGTAGAGGTTCGAGCCGGCATTGGCTGCTTGTGCGCCGGGCAGGGTGGCACCATTGAGTGCCTTGGCCAGGCGGTACCCCGCGAAGACCTTGGCCAGGCCCACCGCGTACGTACCGGCCACCGCATAGCGCCGCAGGACCGGCGCCTGATTGCCCGGGGTGCCGGCATGCGCGTCGTCATAGGCCACACCCACCGAAACCGGGCCCTCGGCATAGCTGAGGTACGCGCCGAAGTCGCGTCCGAATACGTTGCTGCCGGCCACCTCGCTGCCATTGGCCTGGAACGAATACAAGGCGGAGGCGGTCAGCCCCCCGAACCGACCGACATACTTCGCAGCGTTGTCCGCGCGCGCGCCGAATTCTGGCGCGATCCCCAGGATGCCGTAGTGGTCGGACAATGCGGCCGGGTCGTAGAGGTTGCCGAAGTCGCGCAATGTCGTCTGCTGCCGTCCCAGCAGCAGTGAGCCATACTGGCTCTCCGTTCCGACGTAGGCATTGCGGCCGAACAGGCGCCCGCCCTGGCCCGAGTTGCCGGTATCCAGGTCGAAGCCGCTTTCCAGCTGGAAGACAGCCTTCAACCCGCTGCCCAGATCCTCCACGCCGCGCACGCCCCAGCGCGAGCCCGACTGGTTCCCGGAACTCAGCCGCCAGAGGTTGCCGCCCACGCGCCCGGCATGGTTGTTGTATTCGATGCCGGTATCGGCGACGCCGAACAGGGTGACGCCGGACTCGGCGTACACGCCGTTGGCGACTACGGATGCGGCAATCACCGTGAGTGTCTTCTTCATTGGACCTCCAATGGTCTTCCGTGGCTCTTGATTTCGGGGAATACGGTTCGGAAACAGGCGGTCTGCAATGGCCGCCATGCTCATGCCACCGGACTCGCTGTGAGCGGGCAACAGTGAGCCATGCCGTGCGCACGTCAGGGGCATGAGCCATTTGACGGTGATCGTGTATCCGCCCTGTTTCCGCAGGGCCGTGGCATTGAAAGCTTGTGTATCTGACTGCCCATTGAATACATGGCGATACAAGGGCGTGCCGTCCAGTCGTTACGCCAAGGCGGAAGCCAAGCCGGTTGAGGTATGCGCCCGATCGCGTGTAGCAATGTGTGGAGCACCGGGATGGACAAGCTGCGTAACAAGCCTCGTTCTTCTTTGAATCTTCAGCCGCACCGTTATTTGTACCCGTCTGTATCAAGCCGCCGCAACGATACGGGAAGTGACAAAAACGGCCCTCACGAGCTACGAGCGCGATACAGCAGTCTCCTTAAATGCGTTCCGTGGCCCGGCGACGAACAGCAACGATTCTGTCCCGGGGACGCGCAGTCACCGACGTAAATGTTCAAGGAAATCGACCATGAGTACCAACATCGCAAAGCATTTTGTATTCGCCATCGCCCTGATTGCCGCCGCCGCCGGCGCACAGGCCGCCAGCCTGTCCCAAGGGAGCACGCGAGATCCTTACACCGATGGCGCCCGTTCGGTGCAAGAGCAACGCGGTCCTTACACCGATGGTGCCCGCTCGGTGCAAGGACCGCGCGACCCATACGCCGACGGCGCGCGCAACGTTGATCCGTACTACGACGGCGCCAACGCCTGACGCCCCACGCGCTTGAAGCCGATGGGGCGCGATCAACATCGCCCCGCCAGGATCATGTGAAAAAGTCTTCTCGCTGCGCGGACTACGACCGGCATCGCCGCGATCGGTTCCGGGCGGTTGGTTTAACGCTCTTCCCCATTCTCAACTCTGGAGTTCCCCATGAAACGCTCGAATGCGCTTATCGCGGCCACGCTCGCTCTCTCGATCAATGCCTTGGCGGGCGCCGCCCACGCCGCGGAACCGGCCAAGGCCACCGAAAAATGCTACGGCGTATCGCTCGCCGGAAAGAATGACTGCTCCGCCGGCGCGGGCACCACCTGCGCGGGGACGTCCAAAGCGGACTACCAGGGCGATGCCTGGGTGATGGTGGAGAAGGGCACCTGCGCGCAGATCAAGACGCCCAAGGGCTACGGCTCGCTGAAGGCCATCCAGTGATGTCGCGCACCGGTCAATACGCAGGCGCTGCGGGGCAGGGCACGTCAGCAGTGGACGGTGCATTGCTGCTGGTTGCCCGTCTGGGCATTGCCTCTGTGTTCTTTCTCTCGGGACGGACGAAGGTGGAGGGGCTGCTGACGATCAAGGCGTCGACCTACGCGCTGTTCACATCGGAGTACGCATTGCCGCTGATCCCGGCGGAACTTGCCGCCCAGCTTGCAATGTGGTCTGAACACCTGTTCCCGGTGCTGCTCGTGCTCGGCCTGTTCACGCGGTTCTCGGCGGCAGCGCTGCTCGGCATGACGGCGGTGATCGAGATCTTTGTCTATCCGGCCGCATGGCCCACGCACCTGAGCTGGGCTGGCTTGCTGCTGCCACTGGTGGCATACGGCGGCGGGGCCTGGTCGCTGGATCGCGCAGTGCCCGCTGGCGTACGCAAGAACTAGCCGGCTCGCGCTTTATATGTCTTCACACACCCAACGCAGGCCACACCGGCCTGCCGGAGATACTACATGCGGTACATTCCGTTGCTCGCCGCCGCGGTGGCACTGGCAATCCCCTCGCTCGCCCCGGCGGCTACGCCGGACGCGCCTGCGGGCGCGAAGAACATCATCCTGGTGCACGACGCCTTCGTCGACGGCTCGGGCTGGCGTGTGGTTCACGACATCCTGATCCACAAAGGCTACAAGGTCAGTGTGGTCCAGCTTCCGCACACGACGCTCGGCGATGACATCGCTGTCGTGCGCGAGCGTATCTCCATGCAGATCGGCCCCGTGGTGATGGTCGGTCACGGCTACGGCGGGCTGGTCATCACGGAAGCCGGTGCCCGTTCCAAGGTGAAGGCGCTGGTCTACGTCGCAGGCATGGAGCCGGACGTAGGGGAAGGCATGAACCAGCTCAACGCTTCGATGCCGGCTGCCGCTGCTTCAAGCGTTCGCTTGACACGCGATGGCCACCTCTTCATCGATTCCGCCCGGTTCAACGCCGACTACGCCGCCGACCTCAAATCCAACCGCACCGACTTCATGGCGGCCTCGCAGGTGCCGGTGCCCGGCGCCTTGTTCGCGGGCAATGTCTGGTCGGCCGCGTGGCGCGAAAAGCCGAGCTACGGCATTGTCGCCACGGAAGACCGTGTGCTGAACCCGGACCTGCAGCGCTGGATGTACAAGCGAGCGGGCGCCAAAGTCACGGAGATCAAGGCCAGCCACGCTCTCCCCATCTCGCAGCCCGAAGCGGTTGCGCAAGTGATCGAAGAAGCGGCGCGAAATTCTTGATTGCAGCAAAGCATTTTTCCCCCACCCAACCTGGAGTTTCACCATGAACATGACCAAAAAGTCCCGTGCCACCCTGGCCGCCGCCGCCGCGCTTGTCGCGCTGTCATCCCTTTCGATCATGGCACCGGCACGTGCGGCCGGTAGCGATGAGCCTGGCCGCTGCTATGGCGTCAATTCCTGCAAGGGCACCAGCCTGTGTGCCACGGCCAGCAACGACTGTGCAGGTCTTAACGATTGCAAGGGCAAGGGCGTCCTCGTCAAGCCCGCATCGGTCTGCCTGAAGGAAGGCGGCACGCTGGCGGAACCGAAGTAATTCCTGAAGTCAGGCCCAGGGGATCGCCCGGGAGGCGCAAGCATCCCGGGCTCTCCCGACCTGTTGCACCGTTGGAAGCATACCCATGCCAGTTTTCAGTCCGCCCTTCGCCGGCTATGGTCTCGGCCTGCGCAAGGAACACTACCAGGACTTTCTTGAAACGGAAGTCCCAGTCGATTTCGTTGAAGTGATCTCCGAAAACTTCATGGTCGACGGCGGGCGGCCCCGCCATGTCCTGCGCGAGGTGCGCAGCCGATATCCGGTCGTGCTGCACGGCGTGTCGATGTCGGTCGGCTCATCGGACGGACTTGACCGAAACTACCTGCAAAGACTCAAGGCGCTGGTCGATGAAATCGATCCGCTCTACGTCTCCGACCATCTGAGCTGGTCGCGGATCGCCGGATTCAATTCCCACGACCTGTTGCCGATCCCGTATACCGACGAGGCGCTGAATATTGTCTGCGCCAACATCGCGGTGGCGCAGGACGTGCTCGGACGCGCCATGCTCTTCGAAAACCCGTCCAGCTATCTTGCCCTGCCAGGGGCCACCATGACCGAGTGGGAGTTCCTCGCGGCAATGTGCGACCGCACCGACTGCGGTCTGCTGCTGGACGTCAACAACGTGTTCGTCAGCGCCACCAATCACGGCTTCGACGCGCAAGCCTATATCGACGGCATTCCCGCCGCCCGTGTACGCCAGATTCACCTGGCCGGCCATAGCCAGGGGCGCGAGTTGCTGATCGACACCCACGACAACGAGGTCTGCGATGCGGTATGGCAGCTCTACGCCCGGGCGCGGTCGCGCGTCGGCCCCGTGGCCACCATGATCGAGCGCGACGACAACATACCGCCGCTTGCCGGACTGCTTGACGAGCTTGCCGTCGCGCGCGCCATTGGGGGAGATGAAGCATGAGCCTGTCTGCCATGCAGGAGGATTTTCGGGCCTGGCTGATGACGGCATCCCCCGCGGCGGCGCGCCGGATCGGGTCTGGCGCCGCCGCGGGCCTCGCGGTCTACCAGAACAATTACCGCGCGCAGCTTGTCGGCTGCCTTGAAACGTCGTTCCCGCGCGTGCACGAGTGGATGGGCGACGAAGCGTTTCTCGCCTCGGCCATCGCACATATTGACAGTCATCCGCCGCACGCATGGACGCTCGATGCCTATGCCGACGGCTTTGGAAAAACGCTGATCGCCCGGTATCCCGACAATCCCGATCTGCATGAACTGGCCTGGATCGAACACGCAATGTCCCGGGCCTTCGTCGCGGCTGACGCTGCGCCGCTGCCCGCTACCGCGCTGGAAGGCATTGACTGGGATGCGGCGACGCTGATCCTGGTGCCGTCCCTGCAGGTTAGTGCAGCAACGACCAATGCACGGGACATCTGGACTTCACTCAGCGACGGCATGCCCCCGCCCGCCAGCGAGATGCTCGAAGCAGGCGCCGGACTGGTGGTCTGGCGCAGGGAGTTCGGCTGCTTCCTGCATCAGGTCGATGCAGTGGAGCGCGACGCCCTGATCCAAGTCCAGGCGCACGGCCGATTCGACGCGCTCTGCGCCATGCTGGTGGAGCGCCTCGGCGAAGCCGAGGGCATCGCCAGGGCCGGTGTACTGCTTGCCAACTGGCTGAGCAACGCGCTAGTCGCCAACATTGCCGATATTGAAAATGTCTGACGATTCCCCCGATCCAACCCTGAGGAATGGCACTGTGTCCAACCATCAAAGTTCCCGCCGGGTGTTCCTGCTCTCCGGTGTCGCCGGCGCCACGCTGGTAGCCGCGTCGCAAGCGCTGGCCTCACCGACCGTGAATCGAGTCGAAACCGCTACATCCACTGCCCCTCTGCAACGCATGCCGGTCAGGCAGGTGCGCACCGACTGGCTCGAAATCGGCTATCACGAGACGGGCCCCGAACACGGCCGCCCCGTGATGCTGCTGCATGGCTTTCCTTACGACATCCATAGCTATGTGGATGTCGCCCCCATCCTGGCGTCGCGTGGCTGCCGGGTCATCGTGCCCCATCTGCGGGGCCACGGCACGACGCGCTTTCGCGAGGCATCGACGCCGCGGGCGGGACAGCAGGGGGCCATCGGTGAAGACGTGATCGCGCTGATGGATGCGCTGCATATCCCCGAGGCCGTGCTGGCCGGCTATGACTGGGGCGGCCGTGCCGCCTGCGTGGTGGCTGCAATCCGTCCTTCGCGCTGCGTCGGCCTGGTTTCCGTCAACAGCTATCTGATCCAGGACATTGCCCATGCCGCCGCACCCCTGGCGGCGCAGGTCGAGCGGGGACTCTGGTACCAGTACTACTTCCAGACGGAGCGCGGTCGCGCCGGCCTCGAAGCCAACCGTCGCGATATCGCCCGCCTCCTGTGGAAGAACAATTCGCCGACCTGGCACTTTGACGAGCCTGCGTTCGCGCGCGCCGCCGAGGCATTCGACAACCCGGACTATGTCGATGTCGTGATTCACTCGTACCGCCACCGCCTTGGCCTGGCGCCCGGCTATCCGCAGCATGAGGCAACGGAAAGAAAGCTGGCGGTGATTCCGCCGATCCCGGTTCCCACTATCACGCTGGATGGCACGGCCGATGGCGTCGTCCCGGCAACCGACGGCAAAGCCAGCGCCGCACGGTTTACGGGGCCGCGCATTCATCGGCAGATTACCGGCGTCGGCCACAACTTGCCGCAGGAAGCGCCCGAGGCCTTTGCCGACGCAGTGACCGAACTCGTGCGCGGCGGCAGATGGCGCACGTGAGTGGCGCGGGGCAGGGCCGAAGCCAGGCGGCATTGGACTGACTAGCGCACGAGATGTCCGCCCTGCCCAGGCGGGCAGGGCGCCGTTCAGCGGCGCCCTGGAGTGCTTTAGTGACCAGCGCTCTGACCGCCATCGACATGCAGGATTTCGCCAGTTACGAAGGGCGCCGAATCCAGATACAGGATGGCCTCGACGATATCGCTCATCTCGCCCATACGGCCTACCGGATGGAGTGCCCCGAGCGCGGCATGGGTTTCCGGCGGGTGCATCGGGGACTTGATGACGCCCGGCGCAACGGCATTCGCGCGAATGCCGCTCTTAGCGTATTCGATGGCGAGCGATTTCGTGGCCGCGTTCAGTCCGCCCTTGGTCAGCGATGCCAGTACAGAAGGCACGCCGTTGATGGCGTGGTCGACCAGGCTGGTGGTGACGCTGATCACGTGGCCGCTCGACCTCTTCTCCATTTCAGCGATGGCGAGCTGCGTGATGTAGAAGAAGCCTGCGAGGTTCACGCCCGTTTTCGCAGCGTAGTCTTCGGCGGTGTACTGGGTAAAAGGCTTCGCGATGAAGATGCCTGCGTTGTTGACCAGCGTGTCGATGCGGCCGAAGTGTGCCACGGCTTCAGAGATTACGCGCCGGGCGGTGGCCGGATCGGCGATGTCGCCAGCGACCGTCAGAATGTTGTCGTCGTCCGATGGCTTGATGGATCGCGCCGTTGCGACAACGCGGTAGTCGCGCTTGCGGAAAGCCTTGACCACCTCTGCGCCAATACCTTGCGACGCACCAGTAACGACTACGACCTTTTGCGATGTGTTCATGATAAACCTCGAAACAAGTTGATTCGGCTATGTTGCCGATCGGGCCGGCGGCACCGATTGGTCCTAAATCTAGTTGAATCGATGCTGAGTTCGAATACCCGCCATGGACAAAGAGTCTTGCCTGACGGGAACAAGTCAAGCGCACAGCCAGTGCCCGCGTCGATCTGTCTGTGTGTTGAGCGTGCGGGAACGCTGGCGCAGCGGCTCAACAGTCTCACGGGCCAGCAGATGGTAGGAGCGGCGGCGCGCCGGCGTGCGCCGCATGCCTTTCGCCTTGCGATTACCAACGCGGATAGCAGGCATCGGGAGCTGTGACTGCCAAGCTGGCCGAAAGCCTGGCGCATTTCGATTTACACCATGTAACAACCCATGTGCTGTGCGGCGGGCTAATCGGCGGGCCGATTGAATCTATATTTTCCACGCGGACGACGGGTAGTCATCCGCTTCGTTGGAAATGCGGCACCCCGCTCATGTGAGGAATCAGTGCGTGCTGGGTGTCACACGGCAAATCGGAATGTTCAAACTCATCTCGCGCAGCTCCGACCGCGCCCCCGGCACGATGCCATAGTCGGACCTGCCACCGAACCCGGACACATCCCAGATACAAGCAATTCGTATCCTGGAAATCAAAGCCAACCTCAAAAAGGGGAATTAAGCATGTCTGAAGAGATCAACCCTGACCGTCGTCGCTTCCTTGGTGCCGCGGCTGTCGGAATCGGTGCCGTGGAGTTGGGCCTGACCGGACTCGCTCGTGCGCAGTCGAGTCCAGCCAGGCAGTCTGTTCCAACCGCCGCTTCGGCGACGTCCAATGCATCATTCGGCAATATCAGGCAGATCGAAGCCGGTGTTCTCAGCGTCGGCTATGCCGAGATTGGCCCGCACGATGGTCCCGTCGTTATCCTGCTGCACGGCTGGCCGTACGACATTCACAGTTACGTCGATGTGGCCCCGCATCTGGCAGCCGCCGGCTACCGGGTCATTGTTCCGCATACGCGCGGTCACGGCACGACGCGGTTTCTCTCCGACAAGACATTCCGCAATGGCCAACAATCGGCAGTTGCGCTCGACACCATTGCATTGATGGACGCACTCAGGATCGACAAGGCGATTCTCGCCGGATACGACTGGGGATCGCGGACGGCTTGTGTCATCGCAGCGCTGTGGCCGGAGCGTTGCAAAGCCATTGTTTCCGCCAATGGCTACATCATCAATAACCTTGAGTTCAACAAGCACCCGTTGCCGCCGAACGCCGAGCACGCATGGTGGTATCAGTTCTACTTCGCTACGGAACGTGGCAAAGCCGGCCTCGAGGCTAACCGGCGTGAATTCACCAAGGTTATCTGGAAGGAGAATTCCCCTAAGTGGAACTTTGATGATGCAACGTTCGACCGTACGGCTGCGTCCTTCGATAACCCAGACTACGTGGCGATTGTGATTCACAACTACCGTTGGCGACTCAGTCTTGCCGGGGGCGAGCCCCAGTACGACAGTCTCGAGACGCGCCTGGCCACAGGCCCGGCGATCACGGTGCCGGCGATCACGATCGACGGAGATTCGAACGGCGTTGCACCGGCTACGGACGGTAGCGCTTACGCGAAAAGGTTCACAGGCAAGTACGCGCATCGGATTGTCAAAGGTGCGGGCCACAACCTTCCACAGGAAGCGCCGAAGGCCTTTGCGGATGCCGTAATCGAAGTCGCCCGCTACTGAGCGAGCGCGGGTTGGGGGACGTTCCGGATCGCCTGTGGCAGGAAGGTCCCCCTCGTGGATCGACGCGGCCTCCGCGGCGATCTGTCTTTCCGGGGGCGGCGGTTGCTGGCGTGATCCGGGCTTGCGCAGGGTTATTTGCGATCGGAAAGGAGTTTCTGTATGGCCGCTTCCGTTTCCTCGTAGTGTCCTTCGCCAAAATGCTGGTAGACGATCTTGCCGCTGGCATCGACAAGATAGAGGGCAGGCCAGTATTGGTTCCTGTAGGCGTCCCAGATGACATACGCGTTGTCCTGTACGACCGGATACCGGATGTCGAGGCGCTTGAGAGCAGCCTGTACGTTCGAGGTCGATTTCTCGAATGGGTACTCGGGCGTATGCACACCGACCACCGTCAGCCCCTTGTCCCGGTATTTGTCGTACCACTGTTTGACATGCGGGAGCGTGTTGATGCAGTTGATGCAGGTATAGGTCCAGAAATCGACAAGCACCACCTTGCCGCGCAGTGCGGAGATTGTCAGCGGCTCGGAGTTCAGCCACTTCGCGTTGGCGGGAAACTCCGGCGCTTTGCCATGGTCGACAGGCGAGGGGGCTATTGCACTGCCGTGTGTTGCAGCGAGTAGGGATACGGCTGCGATACAGGCACGAATCGAGCGGTGCATGAGTCAGACTCCGAGGTTGATTGAGGGGAAAGAGTTGGTCAGCCAAGCTACGGCAAGCACGTCATACTGGAAGTACATGGCAACGGCGGTCGCGGCGACAATCGCACCAAAGCCACGCTGCAAATGATGTGCATAGCGGGCGATCTTGCGGCCGCGAGTGGTCACGAACCGGCCACCGTAGGCAATGGCCAGCATGGGAATCGCGGCGCCCGCGGCGAACAGCGTCAGGAGCTTTGCGGCTCGCCCCAGGTCCTGCGCCCTGGCGACCAGTGCGAGGATGGAAGCCAGTACCGGCCCGGCGCACGGAGTCCAGACCACGCCCAGCGTTGTGCCTAGCACGAAGCCGCCAACCATGCCATTGCCTGACCGGGCACCCACGCCGGCAACGCGGTCGATCACGGCGCCAAGCGGTGTCATGAGCCGGTCGAATAGCCGCGGCCAGATTCGAGCGAGCCCGGATACGAACAGAATCAGGATGGAGACATCCCGGATCAGGCCGTGCGCGTCACCGATAGAATTCGAAAGTGCGCTGAACGCAATACCCACCGAGGAGAACGCGGTGACGAACCCCAATGCGATTGACAGCGGACGCAGAGGATTTTGCTCGCCGATGGACGTGCTCACCACCATCGGCAGCACGGGAAGCACGCATGGGGACGCGATCGTCAGCACGCCGGCTGAGAATGCCAATACGAGTTCGATCATGGCTGGCTGCCCCGAAGCCCCGGCAAGGCGCGCCCGGTGATGCCCGCTCCGCGGCGCCGCTGCGGTAAATGGGGTAGGGTGGCGGTGGTTGAAGTCACGAATGCCTCCGGTGTTGAAGCGATGGCGCTATTGCAACGCTCGCGCGTATTCAGGATGTTTCGGGAAACGGCCGGAAATGAAATGTTTCTTGTCCGCAGGCGGTCCAGATACATGACGATACAAAGCGCCACGGAGGCCACTGCACAATGGCATCAAGGCGCGGGCTGCGCGTCGTGATCCTGGAGGGGAAACGAAAATGAAGCGTTCACTGCTGCTCGCCACGATGCTCTTGTCCGCACTCGCGTATGAGCTTCGCGGAGGCGCGACCTGCCGATGGGCTTTCTCCAAGCCGCCTGTTCTGCGCCTGGCGGGCGCCGCACGGCGACGGCGTGTTCGTCCTATGACCAGCAACCAACCACCCTGCCAATCTGACGGTGCGCCATGACTCAGCCTGACCATATCCTTATCGTGGACGACGACCGGGAGATCCGTACGCTGGCGGCCGAGTATCTCGAACGCAGCGGGATGCGTGTGACCCTTGCGGCGAACGGGCGCGAGATGCGGGCGGCCTTGGACAAGGGAGCGGTGGATCTCGTCGTGCTGGACCTGATGCTTCCCGGCGAAGACGGACTGACGTTGTGCCGGGACTTGCGCGCAAGCGAACACAAGAACATGCCAGTGCTGATGCTCACTGCCCGCAACGAGGAGGCCGATCGCATTCTGGGGCTTGAGATGGGTGCGGACGACTACCTCGTCAAGCCATTCGCGGCGCGCGAACTGCTGGCCAGGATACGTTCGGTGCTGCGGCGCACGCGCATGCTGCCGCCCAACCTGCAGATCACCGAAGCGGCTACCGTGCTGGCATTCGGCCCCTGGCGGCTGGATACGACCGCGCGGCACCTGCTCGACGATAACGACGTCATTGTCGCCCTCAGCGGCGCAGAGTACCGGCTCATGCGGGTCTTCCTCGACCATCCGCAGCGCGTGCTGAACCGGGACCAACTGCTTAACCTGACGCAGGGACGCGAAGCCGAACTGTTCGAGCGCTCCATCGACCTGATGGTGAGCCGCCTGCGGCAGCGCCTGCGCGACGATGCCAAGGAGCCCCGCTATATCAAGACGGTGCGCAACGAGGGCTATGTGTTCGCGGCGATGGTGGAGATTCGGGAGGAGCGCACATGAGCCGCCCGGACGGAACCCTGCGAGGATGGCCGCGCACGTTGTTTGCTCGCCTGATGGTGGTTCTGCTGATCGGCCTCGTGCTGGCGCAAGGGCTGGCCTTCAGCCTCGTGCTGCGGGAGCGCTCGCAGGTCGCCGACAGGTTGATGCTGGGCAACCTCGGGCGCGATGTGGCCAGTTCCGTTGCCATCCTGGACATGATGCCGGCGGATAAGCGGCCGGCCTGGCTCGATCAACTGGGGCGCCGAAACTACAGCTATCTGCTCAACGCCGGCACGGCCGGCGGCGATCCGCCAGGCCTGCAACTATCCCAGGAAGCCGTCGCGACGATCGCAGAGGCACTGGGGGAGCGTTACAATGTGACGGCAAATGCACTGTCTGCCGATGGCGAGCAGTTCCAGGTGCATTTGCGCCTGAGCGACGGCAGTCCGCTCACCATCGATGTCCATCCGGCGCCAACGGGATTGTCGGCCTGGTTGCCGGTGATGCTGTGCGCTCAACTGGCGCTGCTGGCAAGCTGCGCCTGGATCGCCGTGCGCCTGGTAACGCGCCCGCTGAAACAACTGGCGGCGGCCGCGGAGAACCTGGGGCCGGATCTGAAGGCCGACCTTATCCCCGAGCGCGGGCCGGCCGAGGTGGTACACGCCGCGGCGGCCTTCAACGCCATGCAGCAGCGCATCGCGGGGTATCTCGCCGAGCGCGTGCAGATTCTCGCGGCGATCTCCCACGACTTGCAGACGCCCATCACGCGAATGCGGTTACGCCTAGACTTGATGGAGAGATCCGAGACACAGGACAAGCTTTACAGCGATCTTCGCGCGATGGAGCATCTGGTCCGCGAGGGTGTCACCTATGCGCGCACGCTGCATGGCAGCGCGGAAGCGCTGGCTCGTGTGGACCTCGACGCGCTGCTGGACAGCCTGGCTTGTGACTATCGGGACGGTGGGCATGCGATTACCTTGGACGGCAAGGTCGGCGCACCGGTACTGACGCGCCCGCAGGCGCTGCGTCGCATCCTGACGAACCTCGTGGACAACGCGCTCAAGTTCGGCGGCGACGTGGATATTGCTGTGTTCCGGGAGGCGGAAGGCAGTCTTGCCATTGCAGTGCGGGACCGCGGTCCCGGCATTCCCGAAGCCGAGCTCGAACGGGTCATGCAGCCGTTCTATCGCCTCGAGACGTCCCGGAACAGGGGGACGGGCGGTACGGGCCTGGGGTTGGCGATTGCGCAGCAACTGGCGCAGGCCCTTGGCGGCCGGCTCGTACTCTCCAATCGGCAAGCGGGCGGCCTTCAGGCCAGGCTCACCCTGCCTGCACAGGCATAGCGGGCTGTTCCGGCGCGCAGGCGCCTCGTTTCCAGCGACGGCAGGCAGGGTGGGGGGCACGTCGCGTTTGGTGTTTGGCATGCAGCACTTCGTTCCGCGTCCTGACAAGGCACGGTCCGTGCCGTCCTCTGGTTCGGGTCCAGTCTCTCCGCCCACAGTCCGCCCACAGTTGCCGTTTCTTCAGTCCCTCCTCCTCGCTGCCGCCACGGCCGATTTTGTATTCGTTTGTATCGCATGCCCAGTGCGATACGTGTGCTCACAGTGCCACCGCGAACTCGCTACGGACGAGATACATCGGTCGCCTTAAATGCATCCTGTAGCGCGGCGGCGGCAACCAAGAACAGATCATCCCGCCCGCGCCGCAACATTGTCCGCGCCGGACACCGGTGCATCTGCCCTACACGAACCTGGAAAAACATCATGAAAATCATCAACGTCACAACCTTTGCCAAGCGCCTTGTCTCGATCGTTGCCCTTGCGGCCGCCGCGGGTGGAGTACAGGCTGTGTCCGCAGCCGAGCTGGCTTCGGACCATGGCGCTGGCCCAAGCGCAGCCGCTGCGCGCAGCGTAGAGCGGGATCCGTTCACTGACGGCGCGCGCAGTGGCGAGCGTGACGTCTACACGGATGGCGCCCGTTATGTGGATGGCACCGCGCGATTCGTTGCGGGCCTGGATCGCGTTGGCGTCTCCGCTTCGCCCGCCCGAAGCTCAGATGCCGCTGCCGACAGCGCGGCCATGCTCGCTCGCATCAGCAATCGTGACGGCTATACCGAAAGCGAACACGCTGCAGATCCCCGCTTGGCCGCATAGCACGTCCCGTCACTCTGATGACCGCCCAGATTGATCGCATGCAATTGATAAACAGCCTTTTTTATTTCCAGTAAGGAATCCACCATGACCCAAATCGAAAATGTACTCTACACCGGCAAAACCCACACCTCCTCCGGTGGGCGGAACGGCACATCCCGCAGCTCTGATGGTCGCCTGGACATTCATCTCTCGTCTCCTGGCACCGCCGGCAGTGGCACCAATCCGGAGCAGCTGTTTGCCGCTGGCTGGTCGGCCTGTTTTATCGGTGCGATCGGGATCGCGGCTGGCAAAATGAAGGTCACTCTCCCGGCCGACCTGGCCATCGACGCGGAAGTGGACCTGGGCACAACCGGTGGCGCTTACTTCCTTCAAGCGCGTCTCAATGTCAGCCTCCCGGGTGTGGAGCATGAAGTCGCCCAGGCGCTGGTGGACGCCGCGCACCAGACGTGCCCGTACTCCAAAGCCACAAGGGGCAACATCAACGTCGTGATTAACCTGGTCTGAGCCAGCGTTTTCATAAATCCGGCCTGCCCGTGCATATCGGGCAGGCAACCTTTCCACATCCCCTTGAACTCGCACCAGAACGCTCGATCTCCAGGTGACTCGAAATCGAGCGGGCTTTTTGGAACCCGGTTCCAGGCAAAAGAACTCCAGCTTTATCGAACTGCTGGAGGGCGGGCGGCGCGTAAGCGTGCTGCCGCGATCGTCCATGCCTGACGCGCGATTCCGCGTGAACGTACCGGATGCGATGGTGGTCGCCTTGCAAGAAGGGATGGGCATCGGCGCGCTGCCTGCGCTCACGGTGCGCGCGGCGATCCGGGCCGGCACCTTGGTACGCGTACTCCCCGCATATCATCTCCAGCGGCTAAATATCTACGTACTCTATGCGTCGCGACAGTACCTCGACGCCAAGATCAAGACCTAGATCGCGTTCGTACGTGAATGGATTCCCGATGCGTTACGCGCGGGCGAAATTCTTGTCCATGGAATAGACCGGCCTGCGTGACCCTGGCGGCGCCGGAAGGGATAACGCAACCGATCGGAGACTGGCGCGCGGGCGCCGTGTGGGGCCTCAGGCATGCAAGACCCGGGAGGCGTCAAGTTACTGTGGCCGGCGAAGTCCTGGACGCGAGGGTGAAGGCCACTCGGACTTATTCCGTCGTGTAGCAAGTGATGTTCCACGTCGGCGGCTTATTGGGGCGGCACCGGAGCCTATAGTTTAGCCAAAGCGGAATGCCGATCGTCTACATCATATGTCCGGCATGGAGGATCGGATTCCGCATCTGCGGCAACGCGGTTCCCGTTGTTGAACAATGAAAGCGGTGGCATCTACGGCCGCCTTCCTGAAATCTGGGTGAGTCAGTATGCGGTCAAGTATCAAGAGCATGGGTGTGTCGGTCGCTGTCCTCGCCGGCCTGATGAACGGTGGGTTGGCGGCGGCCGAGGGGTTGTCGCCGAAGCAGAACGGCGCGATCTTGCAGGAAGAGATCAGATGGTCGTCCTTCGCTGCATTCCCACAGCGGGCCCGGCTCGCCGTCCTGGTGGGCGACCCGACCAAGCCGGGCCCTTATGTCGTACGGGTCAACGTCCCCGCCGGCGTCAAGCTGATGCCTCACGTCCATCCCGAGGACCGTATCTACACCGTCATCGCGGGCGTCTTCTACATCGGCCTCGGCGATGAATTCGATCCACAGAAGCTCGTCGCGTATCCACCAGGGAGCGTTGTCGTGTTGCCAGGCGGCACACCGCATTTCCATTGGGCAAGATCCGGGGGATACATCACCCAAGTTACCGGCAACGGTCCGTTAGGGATCGATTATGTCAATTCGGAAGATGACCCTCGCCAGAAGTAGCAGATGGCTCGCGGGAAGCATGCCGAGCCAATCAATTAATCAATCAATCAGTCTTGAGATGTCTTTGTTCAGCCGTAACCATTCAGGAGCCGAAAATGTCCGTGGAATCCAAACTCGCAGATCTTGGCCTTGCGTTGCCGCAGCCACCGCAGCCCCTGGGCAGCTACACCGCGACCAGTGAAGCGGGGGACCTTCTTTTTATATCGGGGCAACTCCCGCTTCAGGAGGGCCGCATCATTTTTCAAGGGCGCGTTGGCGAAGTCCTGACCGTGGAGCAAGGCAAGCAGGCTGCTGAACTGGCCGCTTTGAACGTTCTGGCGCAAATCAAGCACTACCTTGGCGGATTTGAGAGGCTGGATCATATCGTGCGCGTCGAAGGCCATGTGAGCAGTGCTGAGGGCTATTTCGATCAACCCGCGGTGATCAACGGCGCCTCGGATTTGTTTGCCGCCGTGCTGGGTGAAAAGGCCGGCCATGCACGTTCGGCGTTCTCGCATAACCAACTGCCTGCCAACGCCGCTGTCGTGCTGGTAGTCATCGCGAAGATACGGCCGGCGCAGTAGCTCAGTGCGCGAACTTCTCCACCAGGAAATCGACGAAGGCTCGCACGCGCAGCGACAAATGGCGCGCGTGCGGGTAGAGCAGGATGAACGGCCGGGTGGCCCCGCCATACTCCGGCAACACCTCCACCAGATTCCCCTCGCGCAGGTCAGATTCCACCACGAATCGATAGGTCTGAAACAATCCCGCTCCTGCGCGCGCTAACGTGGCTCCACCGAGCACGTCCTCGGAGCATCCGTAGCTTCCTGTTGTCGCGATGTCGATGTGTTTCCCTTCATGATTGAAGGTCCAGGCCAACCGGCGTCCGCTGCTGGGAACATCGAACTGAATGCACTCATGCGTGTGCAGCTCGTCGAGCGTCGTCGGTTTGCCCGCGCGCTTGAGATAGCCCGGCGTAGCGACGACAACGAGTTCCGCGTCCTCCAGTTTCCTGGCGATGAGAGTGGAGTCCTCTGGCGCCTTGCCACGGACCGACAGATCATAGACGTCGTCTGCGAATTCGACGTTGCGATTGCTGATATGGGTTTCGACGGAAACATCGGGGAAGCGCCGATGGAATTCCGGCAGTACCGGTAGCACCCGGTAGTGCGCATATGGGGTTGGCAGGCTGATGCGCAGCAGGCCTGCCGGACTCCCGTGTTGACCGCTCACTTGCCGCTCGGCATCGACCAGTTGTGCCAGCGCGTTGCGAGATTGCTCGAAATAGATCCGGCCTTCATCCGTCAGCCTGATCTGTCGTGTCGTCCTGACAAAGAGGCGTACGCCCAGGCGCGATTCCAGGCGGGAAACGGAGCGGCTTACTGCTGCCGGCGTCACGCTGGTAGCAATCGCTGCTGCCGTAAAACTGCTGAGTTCTGCGGCAAGACAGAAGAGCTCGATGCTGCCGAGCTGAAGGTCATCGAATTTGCGTTTCATCGTTTTGCGGGCATGTAACGACTGTTATGTCGCGAGGGGCGTTTATCGGTGCCGGCCCATCCAATAGATTGGAGTCCCCGGGCTGGACACGCATTGCAATCAGCCCTTCATTCAGGAGAACTCGATGCAGTTGATCTACGTTGGCGACCCGATGTGTTCGTGGTGTTACGGATTTGGAAATATTCTGACGGAACTCACGGAAACAAGCCCGGACCTCCCCCTGAAAATTGTAGTGGGCGGCATTCGCGCAGGGGCAACGGACATTCTGGACGACGCCGGCAAACGCTTCCGCCTTCAACACTGGACGCGCGTGGAGCAGGCTAGCGGTCTTCAATTCAACCGCAAGGGGTTCCTGGCTCGCGAAGGCTTTGTATACGACACGGAACCCATCTGCCGAGCGGTGGTAACCGCGCGCGCATTCGCTCCAGGACAGAATCCGCTTCCGCTATTTCGTACTCTGCAGCGAGCATTCTACATTGATGCCCGAGATACCACGGCAACGGATGTCCTGGTCGAAGTGGCAGCCGGCGCCCTCGCAGACGGCGGCCTCGATGTATCGAAGCAAGCATTTCGCGATCTCTTCGAATCCGATAGTGTGAAGCAAGCGACGCAGGCGGATTTTGCCCTCGCCCGTAGCTGGGGTATATCAAGTTTCCCGAGTTTGCTCGTCGAAGATCGAGGGCAGTTGCAACTTCTGGCGATGGGGTTCACATCCCTGGATATTTTGAACAATCGATTGAACAAGGTATTGGGCGAGCGCGCATTTGCCGCGGCATGAATGAAACGTTGTCTCCATGGCCGGGGGCCTTGTGTTGGCAATCCAATTTCGCTGCATGGATCGTAGCGCTCCCGGCAATATCGCGCCCTGAGATGCCGGATTCTCGCGCTGCGAGCTGACGGGCAGCCTGCCCGGCAGCGGGGGCAGGTCCATCAGGTGCCGGATTTGCAGTGGATGGTCTGCGTGGTCAGGTGTCACATGCTACGATTTCCTCCATAAAGCTCTCCGACATCCATACAGGGAGGCAGACATGGCGATAGTCGAAAACGGCAACCAGGAAACCGAGTTTTGGGAGGGCGTGCGCGTAGCCGCGGACTCCCGCTACCGGGCCGAACAGGCCGCGAAGATGCGGCGGACTATCGGCTGGGCCTTGGGGTTCTCAATCGCAGGCCTGTGCTTGGCGCTGGTAGCTCACCGGCGACACCGGGACACCGTGCATCTGTTTGGCTTGGGTGATGAGTAGGAAAATGGCTAGTGATTTTCTGCCCACTCCATGATCCATGATCCATGAGTAACGATGGGAGATTGCCGTGTCGAGCCATGTCTTTGTCGAAGAAGGGGATTACCACTGCCACTGCACGGTCTGGGAGTCACATGGCGGGATTTGGCAGGCATCAGTATTGTTCGAGCGGAAGATCGATCACACCAACGAGTTCATCCCGGGCTTGCGGCACAAGATGAAAACCCGATTCGGCAGCAAGGAAGAAGCGATCCGCGAAGCCATTGCCTACGCAAAGGCTTGCGTCGAGAACACGCAGACCGGGCTGTAGACTCACGCCATTTTCCCGGCCGCTGTGCCTGCTTCGTGGTCGATCATGGGCCGTGCAATGATGGCACTTGCCGTGTGACTAAGCGGTATCGGCCAGGTCATATGGGGTATGACACCACTATCCAGGGGTGACCAGCGTGTACTTAGGGCGTGGAAGCCCAGGCGCGAGGCAGCCCGAGGCGCTTTTGGCCGTGCGTATCTTCTCCGCTATTGCGTCCCGGACACAGGTGGGGGTGGAGATGCAGGGACTGGCACCATTCAGCGCTGGGCCAGGCGAACTACGGACAGGCGCGGCTGAAGGAGTCATCATGCAAGAGCTAGCCTTTCGCACCATGCTGTACCGCTACTTTTTCTTCGGCTGGCTGTTCCGCGACGTCAGCCGGGGCAATCTCGTCGAACGCACCGTCGCCTGGCGTTTCAACCAGGCGCACGCGCACTGGCTGCTGACCTATATGCGGC
This sequence comes from Cupriavidus sp. F041, assembly GCF_057814235.1. Lineage (NCBI taxonomy): Bacteria > Pseudomonadati > Pseudomonadota > Betaproteobacteria > Burkholderiales > Burkholderiaceae > Cupriavidus > Cupriavidus sp. F041. The sequence goes on along the minus strand of NZ_JBVASY010000002.1, from coordinate 1,892,138 downwards.
GCTGGCTCTGGTGCGGGCTGTCCTTCTGCGCCTTGGGTTGCGTGGTCGAACTGATGCTGCGCGCGCCTGGCCTGTCAGCGCTCTTCTACGTGCCCGGTGTGCTCAGCGTGCCGGTCAATGTCGTCATCGGGGTGCTCTGGATCGGCCTGAAGGCGCTTCCCGGGCCGCTGTGAGCGGTGGCGCCGGCGTCGGCCAGAGTGCTGAATTTCTCGGACTAAGAAGGCCCGACATCCCCGGACGCTTCGGGGGATGGCACCGGACGGCCGTGGCCGGCCAACCTTGATTCCCGCTGCCAGTCGCCATGTCAGGCTCACTATCTGTATAGAATGGCGCCTGCTCCTCCCGGGCAGCCAATTTATCAATGCAATCCATACGCAAACGACCAGCCATCGACGGTGATCTCGGCTGGTATGAATCATCACCTTCCCGTCATTCCAGTCTCGGAGCGCGCCTCAAGGGGGAGCAGCATTTCGATGTTGCCATCGTAGGGGCCGGATTCACCGGCATCTCGCTGGCACGCCGGCTGGCGGAAATCCGTCCGCAGGCAAGGATCGCCCTCATCGACGCACTCGAGATCGGCCAGGGCACCTCGGGCCGCAACGCGGGCTTCCTGATCGACGTGCCGCACAACGTGGATGGCGGACAGCAGGACGTCGAATACGAGCGCCAGTTGTTCACGCTGAACAATTTTGCCATCGGCCAGTTGCGCAGCCTGAAAGAACGATACCGCATCGATTGCGGCTGGCACGACGCGGGGAAATACATGTCGGCGCACGAGGAAGGCAATCTTGCCAGGCTCGAGTGCTTTGCCGACGCCCTGAAGGCCGCTGGCTTCGAATATGAAGTCGTGGAAGGACAGGCCCTCTCCCGGCGGCTCGGCACCGGCTATTACAAGGCGGCGGTCTATACACCCGGCAACGTGCTGGTAAACCCAGCGGGCCTGGTTCGCGGTCTGGCCGCGGCGCTGCCGGAATCAGTCACGCTGTTCGCGGCGAGCCCGGTAGTGGCCTGCGACTACGGGCCAGTTCATACCCTGAAGTTCCTGGGCGGCACCTTGCGCGCTGACATGCTGGCGCTAGCCGTCGGCAGTTTCAGCGAGGCATTCGGCCGCGTCGGGAGCCGGCTGGCTTCACTCTTCACCTATGCGAGCTTGACCGAACCGCTATCCGACAGCGAAGTCTCGACCCATTTCAGCGGGGTACGGCCCTGGGGTACCACATCGGCGCACCCGGCCGGAACCACCGTCCGCTATACCCCTGACGGGCGCATCTTTGTGCGCAACACATTTCACCTTCAGCCTGCGCTGCGTAGCAGCGACATCTGCCTGCAGGACGCATGGGTAAAGCACCGCAGGTCATTCGAGGCGCGCTTTCCCTCCATTGCCGGAAAGCGCTTCGGATACACATGGGGCGGGCTCATCAGCATGACGCTCAACCATCACTCCGTGTTCCGCAAGGATGGGGACAACTTCTTCAGCACCGTGGGGTGCAACGGTGTCGGCGTCGTCAAGGGCACGTATCTCGGCCACTTCATGGCCGAATACATGAACGGCATGCGGAGCAGGGAGCTTGACTTCATCATGGCAAACAGCCGTCCAGGCTGGATGCCGCCTGAACCTTTCAAGCGCATCGGTGCATCGCTTCGACTCAGGAGTGAAGTGGCAGGCGCGGGAGGGGATGTCTAGGGCGCTTGAGGAGGCGGGCCTTCCACAGACCCGAGGGGGGCGATGGATTATCCGTTGCAGCCCTGTGGAGGGCTTCCTGCCTGCCGCATGGGAACGCAGGATGTGAAAAAAAACCGGAACTGTGCGGGGGTGCCCATTCCGGTTTCACGCAGCGTGCGCGTAAGTGGTGCAGCGACGCTGCGAAGGGTGAATTTAAACACATCTACATCTGAAATAGATGCCGCTTAATTCGCATGTTGTTGTCAGCCAACGCTGAATAGTGAATTGAAGCTCGTCACGTGAGCGCTTGATCATATCCGGTGGGAACTTCGGAGACACATCCGGAGGACGGTTGCATGCGCTGGACGATGGCGGGGGCCAATGTCTTGTAGCAGGTGAGATGTGCCGTACTCAACGGCCTGCACATTCGCAAATTCACGCATTGGCCCACCTGACATGCGAATCGAAGGATTTGCGGTAGCACCCCCATGCCTCATGGGAGGCGCCGCCGGATGTAGTCCTTCCCAGCCGGACGACGGCAGGCTGTTTGTTTTTTTGCACGCTGGCGTGCGGCACCAGCGGATTTACGTGCCATCTACCGGTCAATACAATAATGTCGACATTAAAATTTATGGCTGCTATGATCGTGCTCACGATAGCCTGAGCCGGTAGAAGTCGCTTGTCGCACAGTTGGTTGGTGAGGCAGGCAGCACTTGGCAGGCTGGGTGATAGTCCAGAAAACATGGGGGAGACGATGTCATTACTGAAAAAGCTGCTCGCAGCTGCGTTGTGCGCCGAGACAATCATTGCCTTGTGCGCGCCAGGCCCTGTCCAGGCACAGGAAGCCTGGCCAGCGCGCCCGATTCAAATGATCGTGCCGTCGTCTCCCGGATCGGGAACCGACGCGCTGGCGCGGGTCATGGCGCGGCGCCTTTCCGAAGCGCTGAAGCAATCTGTGGTCGTGGAGAACCGGCCGGGCGGCAGTGGGGTGATCGGGACCAACGCCGTCCTCAAGGCGGCGCCCGATGGCTACACGATTCTCTACACAACGGCATCCAACATGGTGGTTGCGCCGGCCGTCATCAAGCCCATTTCCCAGGAGGCAAGAAAGAGCCTCGTGCCGATCGCGCAGACAGCTGTGGGTGGGGTGTTGCTGCTGGTGAGCCCGGATCTGCCGGTGCACGACTTGCCTGGACTCATCGCGCTCGTGAAGGCGAATCCGGATAAGTACAGCTATGGCAGCTGGGCCACCGGCTCGTCCGCGCACTTGACGATGGAGTGGCTAAAGAAGCAGACCGGCATGAAGACCGAACACGTCGCATATCGGACATCCAGTCAACTGCTTACCGAACTATCATCGGGGGTGCTGAAGATCGGCTGGACCGATCCCAGCGTGGCGGTTCCGTTCCTGCAATCCGGGAAGGTGCGCGGCATTGCCATTGTAGGCAACGTGCGGTCTCCCCAGCTCGCCGACGTCAAAACGATGGGTGAACAGGGTTACAAGTTCAATACGGTGGGATGGTTCGGCATGTTCGCGCCGGCCGGAACTAGTCCGGCGATCGTGAAGCGGCTGGCCGATGAGGTCAACAAGGTGCAGGCGTTGCCCGAGATTGCGGCCCTGATGAAGAAACTGAACTTCGAGCCGCCTCCTGTAAAGTCCTCCGCGCAGTTGGGCGAGATCGTCCGGAATGATCTGCAAGTCTGGACGAAGATCGCCAACGACGCAGGAATCAGGCTCGAAGAATAGGATGTGCCGTGCGCGGCATTGCGGCCTGTCCAGGACAAAGCTGCCATTTCCCAGCCTGATGGCAGCCAGCCGTCCCGATGCCTTGGCCAGGTTCGAGCGGGTCGTTCATTTGGCGGATGACCGGAGTTCTCGCCTTGATGATCCTGGGAATGGCGGTCACATCAACCCTGCATCTGGATACGGCCCCTGGCCGGGCGCTAAGGAATTATTGCGTGAATTTCTCTGAACTTTCGGGTGGGGTTCCTGCCACCACATCGCCGCAAGCTCTGCGCGTTGATTTTTACCTTGACCTGATTTGCCCCTGGTGCTGGATTGGGTTGCGCAATCTGCGTTCAGCATGGGCAGGCTTTCGGCAGCAGCATCCTGGTTTGGAGCTGGAGACGATATGGCATGCCAATGCTTTGCTGCCGCAGATTCCTGCGCAAGGCATTCCGTACCAAGAATTCTATGAAGCAAGGCTTGGTGGCCAACGGGCTGTGGCGATGCGCCGCGCACAGATTCGCGCTGTGGCCGAATCGGTCGATCTATCGTTGAACTTCGAAAACATTGCGACCTTCCCGAATTCGGCGCTGGCATGTGCCTTGGTCAATGCGGCCCAGTCCAAGCTGGTGCCGGAGGCCATGTACCAGTTGGTAGAGTCCATCTACTGTGCGTTCTTCTCCCAAGGGCAAGACATCGGTTCGACAGAGACACTGCAGGCCCTGGCTCAATCGTCAGGGTTCAGTTGGGATGCCAGGGCGTCCTCTCCGCTCCGGTCTTCAATGGGGGCCGGCCATGCAGGAGGGGTTCCTCATCTCGTCTTCAATGGGCAGTGGCCGGTCACTGGCGCAGCTCCAGCAAGCGAGTTGATTCATATCATGCAGAAAGCCGTGGCGGCCAAGCGTTTGAACAGCGAGTGCAAATCCGATGCCTGATTCCGAATGGATTCTGGTCGGGCCTCCGGAGTCGCTGGCGCCAGGCGCACGCAAACTGGTCTTGTTACAAGACGGTCAATCGGCAATCGTGTTCAACCTTGGCGGCCAATTCTTTGCCATGGAAAACAGTTGCCCGCATGCGGGAGCCTCCATGGCAGGAGGTTCGTGTGTTGAGCACGTTATCAGCTGCCCTGCACACGGCTTGCGATTTGACATTCGCAACGGCCAGTGCACTGCATCTCCGAGCTTGTATATCCGCACCTATGAAGTCGTCGTGGAGGACAAGCAACTTTGGCTACGCCCGCCAGAATTCAAGTATTGAGAAATCACTAAAACAGGGCAACCGCTTCTGCGGTGGCGCGTAATGTCTCCAACGGAACAATTGGAGATGTGTGCCATGGCGAAGAAGCCGTTGCACGATTCAACCGAGGATCATCCTGCGCCGTCAAGGACGTGGTTCGCCCGGGCGTTACCTGGGCCAACCTGCCATGCCGCCAACGGCGGATGATCCGTCGCGCTGGTCCATGCTTCGATCCGGACAAGCCTGCCATCAAGGTGGCAGTTGCACAGACCGCGCATGCCGCTATATCGAGAATCAGGCGCGGCGACTGTCCGAAGCCGCGGCGCCGCTAGGTTTCGCCTCTCTCAGCGCCATCTCCAGATGGCTCGGCCACCGTTTCGGTTGCGGCGTCACGAAATGGCGGCAGAGGCTGGACTTAGCCGATGCTGAAGCGTTGCCCATCATCCACGACGAGCGTCGAGCCGGTCATGAATGCGCTGGCCGGCGAAGCGAGCATCAGCAGCGCGCCATCGAGCGCCGCGGGCGTGCCGAGGCGGCGGCGAGGCAGACCCTCAACGATCTTCCTGCCCGCGGGGCTCTGGAACATGGCGCGGTTGATGTCAGTCTCGATGAAGCCGGGATTGATGGCGTTGACGTTGATACCGTGGCACGCCAATTCATGGGCCATCGTGCGGGTCAGATGCTCCAGCGCCGCCTTGCTGGCGCCGTAGATGCCGAGGTGCGGCGAGTGCGTCTGCGCGGCGAGCGAGCATATATTGATGATGCGTCCCGGCAGCTGCCTGTCGATGAGCCGGCGTGCGAAGGCGGTAGACATCAGCAACGCGGCCTTCGTGTTCACGTCGAATACCCGGTCGAACATCTTCTCGTCCACGTCGAGCAGCGCCGCGCGCCCTCCGACGCCCGCATTGTTCACAAGCGCCCATAGCGGCGGCATGCTTTGCTGGATTTCATCCAAGGCAAGGCGCACGGCTTCCTGGTCGGCAACATCGACGGGAAAGGCCCGTGCCGTACCGCCGGCCTGTGCGATCAGTTTTGCAGTTTCCTGCAGCGGCTCCGGCCGCCTGCCCAGCAGGGCGATATGCGCGCCGGTGGCGGCCAGCGTCCTTGCCGCCTGCCGCCCAAGTCCCGAGCCAGCGCCGGTGACGATTGCGGTCAGACCGCGCAGGCCGAAGCGCTCGGCAAAAAACTCCGTGTCAAAGCCATTGGCCATCTTCATTCCTTCTCTTGATGTAGTTTCGTTGGGGCAATGCTGCGCGGTTAGTGGCGACCGCAGGTTCAGTCCGGCCTGATGCCGAAGCGCCGCTCGATTTCCCTGTTCGATACGGACTGTGCTTTCAGGTCGCACTGCTGCTCATCCAGGGTGCTGTCTGGCGCGGGCTCGAATCCCGGCGAACGCAGCCTTTCGCGAACCGCCGCGGTGTGCCAGACGACCTCACTTCGTGATGAATGCGCCTGGTGGTCGTTTCGCCGTGCGGCCGGGCACCCGCATGCCGATCCACGGCGGGGGAGTTCAATTCAGTATATCCGCGTTCCGGAGAGCTTGGTACGTCGGGCAGCAGGGCGACCGCTAGTTGCCCGCTTTCGCGAAAGATCGCGGTAGGAATGCCCATTACTGAGCACCCCCCGCACAGATCCCGGCGTGCCCAATTCGGGCACCGGGCTCCTACCTCGGGTGTTTGACGGCGAAGCGCTGATCGGGCCATGGATGGAGGATTCGAGGTTGCGGGAGCCAAGCATCTGCGAGCCGGTTCATTCGCTCCCATGTCATTGCGTCCTTCTGGCTGCGTCGCCGGAGCGTGCGCCGCCATAGGTCAGTGACGTGATAGCGGAATGCACCAAGCACTCGCGAGTTCGTGGGTACAGCGTGATATGCGAAGTAGCCGCGCACCACCTGCTTGAGCCAACGTCCCTGTGCAGGAATCGGGTCGTGCATGCGCCTGCGGAGTTCCTCCTTGACCTGCCTGAGCTTCGCCCGCATTCGATCGCCTCGGGTCTTTCGCTGCAACTGAAAGGCACCACCGCGCGATCGTCCGCAGATAAAGATGAAACCCAGGAAGGCAAAGGTCTCCGGTCGGCCAAGGCCTCGACTCTGGCGGTTGACCGCTGCGTAGCGGCCAAACTCCAGCAGCCTCGTCTTGTCCGGGTGAAGCGCAAGCGAGAACTCCGCCAGCCTCAGTCGCATCGCGTCCCAGAATCGCCGCGCGTCGGCTTCGTGCTCGAAGCCGACCACGATATCATCCGCGTACCGCAGAATGATGACGTTGCCTTTAGCTTCCCGCCGTCGCCACCGGTTGGCCCAGAGATCAAACACGTAGTGCAGATACACGTTCGCGAACAGTGGCGATGCCACCGAGCCCTGCGGTGTACCTGTTTCACTGACGCTCAGTTCTCCTTTCTCCAGAGCGCCCGCCTTGAGCCATTTCTGCACAAGACGAATGATGCGCTCGTCGCCGATCCGATGCTCCATGAACCGAACCAGCCAGTCCTGGCTGACCGAGTCAAAGAAGCTCCGGATGTCGGCGTCTAAAATCCAGTTCACCGGGGTGCGGATGATGGCCGTTGCCAACGCGTCCAGCGCATCATGCTGACTGCGTCCAGGTCGGAACCCATACGAGAAACCGAGAAAGTCTTCCTCGTAGATCGCATTTAGCACTTCAACCACCGCGCGCTGGACGATCTTGTCTTCCAGTGCGGCAATCCCCAATGGGCGCTTTTTGCCGTCCGGCTTGGGTATGTACTGCCGTCGAACGGGCAGTGCCCGATACGCTCCGCTGAGTACTTGCGTGTGCAGACGCTGGAGATGCTCTTCCAGTCCTACCTCGTAGTACCGCCATGTCAGGCCATCCACTCCCGGAGCCGCGTTGCGTTTGAGTGCATAAAACGACTCCCGAAGCCGGTCGACCGTGACGTGATGCAGCAGCGCGGTGAACTTTTCCTTCTTCCGCTGCCTTGCAGCTTGCCGTACACGTTCCAGCCCCTGTGACACGCTTTCCCGGTTCTGCGCCCGGCACGTGTTGGACTGACCCATGTTCCCCTTGGTCCCCGCCCTTCGCTCCACCCACTCCGCAGCCGATTTCCCGGCATTGTTCGCAGGCTTCCTCGCTAATACGGCGGAGTCTGACTTCTCCCGTCTGTTCATCATCGGCTACGGCTCCTCGCCTTCCCGACGCGGACCAGCCCAGGCTGCGACTGGCCAGACGAGAGATCTCCCGGTTCCCGTGCAAAGAGCGTCCGTACGTGCCAGGGTCTTCGACCACGCCGGGTCGTCGGGGCACTCGCGCTCAACGCGCCCCTCCGTATAGCCTTCCGCGTACTGAACCGCGTCGGCACCCAGGATGACAGTCCTATCGTGGCTCAATGGCTGGCCCGCACGCTCCCCTACCGACGCTTCGCCGACATCCTCGCGGATGCCTGCGCACGGCTCGGGGCCGATGTGGTTCGCTATTCCTTCATCGTAGTGGACTCGCACCACTTACTCCTTGCCGGTCTCCCGGCGCACTCAGTATGACTCCCGTCGGGCGGAGGCCAGGTTGGACGGCGGGTCCGCGCACGTGGTGCAATCTTGCCTTGCGTTGCCGTCCAGATCGAAGCTGCGGTAGTCGGCGATCCAGTGCTCTGCCTCAGCGGACTATTGTCATAAAAAGACAAGTTCGAGGCGTGCAAGGTAAAGCGGGAAGTGGCGCCAGGCCAGATGATTCACTCGTCGCGAGGGACACTCTGACATCAACCGGGTAAAGGAGATGCAAATGCACTTTCTGGACAACTCTCTTCTGCCTGAACACCAGGAGCCTCTGGTCATTCAAGCCGCGCCCTACGGACCGCAATGGCTACAACACAAGGCCGATACGCAGCGACGCTTGAATGCGCGGAGCCCAGCAGCAATCCAAACCGATCCCGCTTAAGCACCACTGCTAGCCGGGAGAGGCCATAGGTGGCTTTCCCAAGCCGCCTATGGCAAATTTTCTGCAGCCTGGCCAACTGTGCCACCAAATTCATTTGTCCTTTGGCGAGAGCAAGCGGCAAGCCGCAGGCGAACTGCCTTATTTGATACAGAACAGGAGACAACATGGCAAAAGTCGTTAAATTCTACGAAACAGGCGGGCCCGAGGTCCTTCGTTTCGAGGACGTTGAGGTTGGCGAACCGGGACCGGGAGAGGTCCGCGTCCGCCACGTGGCCGTGGGCCTGAATTTTGCTGACACCTACTTCCGCGGTGGCATTTACCAGGTTCCGCTGCCCAGCGGCGTCGGAAACGAGGCAGCCGGCGTGGTCGAGGCAGTCGGTGCCGGCGTGACCCAGTTGGCGGTCGGCGACCGTGTGACCTACACGGGCTTTATCAACACGCTGGGCGCCTACAGCACTGAGCGGCTGATTTCCGCCGCACTGCTGATCAAACTGCCGGAGGCCATCAGTTGCGAAGCCGCGGCGGCCATGACCATGCGGGGCTTGTCCGCTGCTTACCTGGTGCGTCGAATCTATCCTTTCGTGGCGGGCGAGGCCGTGCTGTTGCATGCCGCAGCAGGCGGTGTTGGCCTGATCGTTTCGCAATGGGCCAAATTGCTCGGGCTGACGGTGATTGGCACGGTTTCGACCGATGCCAAGGCCGAAGTGGCGCGCGCCCACGGCTGCGATCACACGATCAACTACAGCCATGAGGATGTGGCCAAGCGCGTGCGGGAACTGACCGACGGAGTGGGTGTGTCCGTGGTCTTCGACAGCGTGGGCAAGGCCACGTTCATGTCCTCGCTAGACTCCCTCAAGCGCCGCGGGCTGATGGTTTGCGTCGGTACCGCCTCCGGCACAATCCCGCCGTTCGATCCGCAAATTCTGGCCCGCAAGGGCTCGCTGTACCTGACCCGCCCGGGCCTGGCCGACTACATCGCCGATCCGGCCGAGAAGGCGGAACTGGTCGATGAGCTATTCGGCCACGTGGCGGCAGGCCGCATCCGCATCGAGATCAATCAGCGCTATGCCTTGGAGGACGCCGTGCAGGCGCATCGGGACCTGGAAGCTAGAAAGACCACGGGCTCGTCCATTTTCGAGATTTGAATGTTCCCCCTTCCTGGGAAACGCGAGCCGTCAGGCTGTTTTGGTCGGCAAAGCGTAACCCAGTGATTTGGCAGTCGGGTCAGGTTGTTCAGGACCCGCTGTCGGCAGCGCTCTTCGTTGTACGCGGCGTCGGGATCCACATGTCCCACGCCATGGCCCTGTGTGTCGCAGAAGAGCGCCGCGATCTCATTAATGGTGGCCGTAGCGGTGGTAGCGATCGCGTTGGCGTCGCCGATCCGCGCCGACAGCCGTCGGCAAAAGCCGCTCAGCGTGGTATCCAACTCGCCGAATGCGACGGCAACAAGACGCCGCGCAGCAGAGGCCTTGCTGGACGAGCGGCGCGTCTTTGACGGAAGTATCTTGCCGACAGAGATCATGTTGCCGGGAACCAGGCATAGCCACGATGTGAATGCCGCCTCCCCCCTGAATGCACGCACGGCTTCCGATCATCTGCCTGCGACCTGCACCCTTCAATTCCAAATGACTCTGCGCGGCGTGAGCACGCCGGTTTGGGCACGCGTGCTCAATCCCGATCACATGACGCCTGGAACATGCCGATCAAATCGGTGCGCGAGTCGTCGCGACATCGGCTGAGTGCGTTGTCATGAGCATGTGTACCAGTCAGGTGCGGAAATGAAGCGTCAAATCAGTTTTGCAGAAGCGTAAGGGCGGGGTAAGAAGAGGGCAACGCGCCGGCAGCGCTTCCTGGCGGCGATGAAAAGCGTTGTGCCGTGGCAGCGGGTGATAGCGGCGCTCGAGCCAAACTACCCCAAGGGCCAACGAGTCGGACGTATCGCAGGCGCAGGCATTGCCGCATGGCCACGAGGACCATGCGTTTGGCGATGCGGGCTACATGGGAGTAGAGAAGCACGGTGCAATTCGGCGGGTTCTGTGGCCCTAGACAATGACGGTATTGTTCACATCTGCGATGGTCGTCGCGCCCAGCATGGCCATATTTCGATCGACCTCATCGCGCAAGAGCGTGATGGCGTGGCGAACGCCCTCGGCTCCCCCAACGGCCGCAGCGTAAATAAAAGGTCGCCCCAGGAAGACAAAGCGGGCGCCCAGTGCCAACGCTTTCAGAACATCACCGCCTCGCCGGATACCGCTGTCCATCATGACGGTTGTCTTGTGCGCGACTGCCTCACAGATTTCCGGCAATACAGCAAGCGGTTCCACGGCACCGTCCAATTGGCGCCCACCGTGATTCGAGACAATGATGCCGTCGGCGCCCAAGGCGACAGCGCGTTCGGCGTCGGACGTATGCAAAATGCCCTTTATGACCAGATTGCCGCGCCATCTTTGCCGGATTCGCTCGATATCCGTCCAACTCAGATGATCGCGCCCCGTCGTATCGCGAATAGCGGAGGCCGACAAGATCGGTGCGCCGCGAGACGCAAAAGAATTCTCAAAATGCGGCATCCCACTCGAAACTAGCGTTCTGGCGAACGTCCCGGCCAGCCAACGCGGCCGAGACACGCCATCGAATGCCAGGCGGACAGATGGTCGCAAAGGCAAAGAGAAGCCAGTACGGACGTTATTCTCCCGGTTGGCCCAAACGGGAATATCAACTGTAAGGACAAGCGTAGCGAACCCGGCCGCTTCAATCCGCTCGATCAGGGCGTCCCTGCGTGCGGCGTCGCCTGGCAGGTACGCCTGAAACCACGTACCTGGCGCGGCCGCCTGAACGGTTTCCATCGGAATCAGGGACGTGCCGCTCATGATTGCGGGTATCTGCTCTTCCCGCGCCGTTTGCGCGAGGACCACATCGCCGCGGTAAGCGGCAATCGCACTGATTCCAACGGGCGCCACGCCAAAGGGAGAAGCGTAACGTTGCCCAAAGATCTCAGTCGCTTGCGACCTTCCCGACACGTCGACAAGCACTTTGGGACGAAACTTGACCTCGTCGAATGCCGTCCTGTTCGCGGCAAGCGACTTTCCATCCTCCGCGGCACCGGCAATGTAGCCAAAGATCGGGCGCGGAAGCCCCCTCTTTGCCGCGACTTCAAAATCGGCAAGAGAGAGGATCGGTCGTAGTCGTCGATGAATCTGACGGTTGGCGCCATAGGCAGGCTTGGCAGGCGTTCCAGCGCTCGGAACGGCTTGGCTTTCTGCAACTTCTGTTTGAGATGTCATCTTGATTTGAAGCGTCTATCAGGCCCAACCGCTGTCACTATCAGCCACGCCGGATCACATCGATAATTAGGCGAACGTGCCACGCTGGCGCATCAGCTCACGGAACAGCGCCTCGTTCTTCTCGAACGGCGCACGCCCGTGGAGGTAGAAGTAGTTGTTCAGTACAACCAGATCGCCGACGGGCAGCGACACTTCCTTTGTTCCCGGCGAAGCCTCCATGGAGGTCGACAGGTCGTTGAGAAATGCAGCCTCCTCGCGATTGCGAGGCTGTACAAACTGATCGATGAAGGACATCGACAACCCAAACGCATTCTGGAAGAAGAGCGGGCGCTCGACCCTATCGCCCACATTCTTGGACCCCGGTGCCTTGTAGAGGAAAGGCTGCGTCCCGAGACGGTGACTGACAAACCGGTCACGCGCCTCCCAATCGTCCAGATGCAAGAATCGGGACTCGCCGCCGATTGCATTCTGTTCTGCAAACTTCATCATCAACAGCCAGTCCGTCGCTTCGGTAACGAAGGTGCCATCGGTGTGCATCGTGAAGAGTCGATAGGCTTGGCGCAAATAGGAGTCGCTATCGTCCGTATGCTTGACCACGAAGCGAGCATAGTAGTTGCCGGACATCGCATCGTGGTTGCTGGGGCCCAAGAGGTGCCCAATGGCGGTGCCGAAGCGAACGAAATCGTCGGCATCCGTCGTCAGTCCCTGGAGGCCTACCGTAAAGCCACCGTGCTGCCGATCCTTCACAATGCCGTTGACGGTTGTAGCGAAGTCCTCGCCGACATGCTTCGCGAGTACATCCGCGAGCTCGTAGCGCATGAAGGGAACATACTCGAGGTTCTGGACATCGACCTTGCGTACGTCATGCAGGAACCCAAGAAGGGCATCGCGCTCAACGGTCAAATGCAGGATGCGATGGTGATCTGCGTGGGCAGACAATTGGAAACGGGGCTCGTCATTGCTGGCAAGCATTGCCGCAGGAAGCGGGGCATTCATCGTTAGCTCTCCGGGATGTTGTATGACGCTATTTCATCTGGATTCTTTGATATGATCCAGATGGAAGACAGTAATCTTTGTTCAGAAATCGAGATTAAAACGATGATTGACGTTCGCCAGTTGCAGTGCTTCCTCGCCGTGGCGGAAGAGCTTCACTTTGCGAAGGCGGCAGATCGCTTAGGCGTCGCACAATCAGGGCTCAGCACCCAAATCCAACGCCTTGAACAAGATTTGGGGGTCACGCTCTTGAATCGCAACAAAAGGAAGCCGGTGTCACTTACCGACGCGGGGCACCTGTTCCATGCCGAGGCTGTCGCTGCGTTGCGGCATATTGAGCGAGCCGATCAGGTGGGACGCTTAGCTGCCCGAGGGCTGGCCGGCGTCATCCGTGTCGGCTATGTGGCATCTGGCGTAAGCAGCGGCCTTTTGTCCATGATGCTGAGCGAGTTCCGGAAATCACACGAGATGGTCCGGATCGAAGTCGTGCCAATGGAAACGCCAAGGCAGCTCGAAGCGCTCAGCGATGGCCAGATTGATGTGGGAATTGTCAGGCCCAGACGGCTCTATCCGGCTGGCGTTATCACGAAAGTCGTACAGACTGAACCTCTGCTGGCCGCAATGACAGGAAGCCATCCCCTTGCAAAGCGAGGGACGGTTTCAGCGCGCGCGCTAGCAGATCAATCCTTCATCGTCCCTCAGTTTGCGGACGAGGAAGGATTCGGGGCTGCGTTATCCGCCCTGGGCAAAGCCGGAGGGTTCACGCCTAATCTGGAATATCGCGTCCAGGATTTCATCTCCGCAATTTGCCTCGCGTCTGCGGGATACGGAGTGGCCATCGTGCCTGAGTCAATGCAGAACTTCTCCCAGCCAGGTATCTTCTACACACAGATTGCCGACTTTAAATTCTCAGTGCACCTGGCGCTAGCTCACAGGCGTCGGGAAATATCCCCAGCGGTACGAGCATTCGTGCAACTCGGAACCGAGATATTCAATGGTCGTGCTTGAATCGACCAACGGGATCCTGCATCGTCCCTGCGATGGAGGATCGTGGGGACGATGGATTGAGTGCCGGCAGCGCGCTCAGCCGCGTCGCGTTTCCGCGATGTAACACCATCTGCCAATGAGGAACACGGTGAAGGGCAAAACTGCCGCGAGCGGTAGCCAGCGCAAGGCGACTTGAAGACCGACCGCGTCCGCTACCATACCGGTGATAAAGGGGCCTGCTGCGAGGCCCAATATATTGTTAAACAACGTCAGTGTGGCAAATGCCGAGCCATGAATAGCTGGCGGTGTGGCCCCGGCAATGATCGCGCTGCAAGTGCCGAACGAGCTCGCAAGGAAGAACACCCCGGGCGCAAGGAGGGCGAGTTGCAGATTACCCTGTGGCAAGCGGAACGCGATCGCCAGCAGAGTGCCTAATACGAGGCAATAGCCAATGGCCATGTTCCACCGCTTAAGCGACGAATCCCCGCTGATCCGATCGGTCATCACACCGCACATGAGTTGGCCCAGGCCGCTGACAAGGACGAGCCCGGCCGCCAGTACGGCCGCCTCGCTGACAGGCATGCCCCAGTAGCGATTCAGGTAGCTGGGCAGCCAAACGAAAAGAGTGCCCTGAACGAAGATCTGCAGGGCGCAGCCGAGGTACGCGCAAAAGACGGAACGGGACGGAAACAGGCCAGAGAAAAACGCACGCGGTGTCAGTTTCACATGCCCGTATACCGGAGTTCCGTTCGCATTGTCCGGTTGCGCACTTGCGAGTTTTTCTTCCGTGACCACGAAGTAATAAATGATCACCAGCACAAAGCCAATGATCGCCATCAGACCCATCGACCAGCGCCAGCCAAAGTGCGTCGCAATGATGCCGGAAAGCGAAACACCGAGCACGGACCCAAAAGCGGCGGCAGACGTAAAGCCGCCGGCAATGGTGGACCGCATATGCTTGGGAAAGACGCTCACAAGCATGGCGAATCCGACACTTCCGTAGGCAGCCTCGCCGACACCAACGAACAAGCGCGCGACGAACATCTCGTGGTAGGTGCTGGCAATGGCGCACCCGAGCGTGGCAACACTCCACACCGCAACCATCAGTGCAATGCTTTTGACTCGTCCCCAGCGGTCCGCGATTATGGAGAATGGGAGGGTCAGCACGCCGACCGCCAACGGCACCACGCTGCTAATCGAACCGAGCTGCGTATCGGAAATCTGCCACTGAACTTTCAAGAGTGGAAACAAGGCATTGATCGCCTGCCGCGACATGTAGTCGGACAGTAACAGGCAAAACATCAATGCAAATACGACCCACGCGTAGGGTCGGGCGCCAGTGGTAGCCGCAGCCGGCTCAGCCGGCGTAGCGTCACTCGTACATGGGTTCAATTCTGTCTCCTAATGATTCTCGAAACTCACGACTAATAGTGCAGCCTGCTGTCGTGTGGGCGGTGTGAAGCAAGGCCTCGGGCCAGGGCGGCAGTGGTGACTGCTGGCCATCAGCATCGCCGGGTGTTTTCTTTGTGTCGCCGTGCGCGCTTTGGAATTCAACGCTCGACCAGTCAAGGCCCACGAGGAAGGCGGCATCACGTTCGACGACACGACCCTCGGTAAGGACTTCTCGCACCGGATCATCTAGCCTGGCGCCACTTCCCGCTTTACCTTGCACGCCTTGAACTTGGCCTTTTATGACAGTAATCCGCCGACGCGGGGAGCACTGGATCGCCATAAGGGCCAGATTCAGCACACCTTGAGGAGTCGGTTGTTACCCGTAACGCATCAGACCTGGAAGGAGCCATGCCTGGTGACCATGGAAGCCCTTCCAAAAGAGAAGAAACTGGTTGTTCTGCGACACCGTGGCGGGGCCAACGCTTCGGCCAACCCGCACTCCCTGGTGGACACCGCCAAGGCCAACGGCATCGGTACATACCCGCATCTCGTTGCCCTGTTCAAAGCGCTCCCGTTCGCCGCGAGCGTCGGCGACGAGGCCTTGCTGCCATGGAACCTCAATCCCTGGCCGATACTGGCAGCGCTCGCAAGAGACGTCTTTGAAAGTGCGCTCGCTATATCTTGCGAGGGTTTTCCCTTTGTTTGCGCGAATTGGCAACAACTTGTCGTGATCGGTCAAGCCGGTTGACCCGGTGCGATCCAAGATTAGACAAAGGGTGAATGTATCGCAAAGCCTGCTGCAAGATCCCCGGCCGGAAGGCTAAGTGCGGCATCGAGGTCATCGGCGACAAACCTTTCTAAACACGCAAAGCGTAGCAATCAAAAGGTATAGACATGAAGAAGCAGACCAATAACTTCCGGTGGCGCGGTTACGCCTTGGCGATCGGTGTTGGCGTCGCCGGTGGGATCCCCATGGCTCAGGCCCAGGAGGCTTGGCCCAGCAAGCCGATCCGTCTGATGGTGGCAGGGCCTGCCGGCGGCAGTGCCGACGCGTTGGCGCGGTTGCTGGCGGAAGGGCTGCAGAAAAATTTGAGCAAGCCGGTCATCGTAGAGAACAAGCCCGGTGCCGCCGGCGCGCTGGCGATCAGCGATCTGCAGTCCAACGGCAAGGATGGCCATACTCTCCTGGTCATCCAGGGCGGCGTCGTGAGCGAAGCTCCGTTGGCCTACAAGGTCCATTACAACCCCTTTTCCGACCTGAAGCCCCTGGCCCAGATCAGTCGCACGGGGTTGGTGCTGGTTGCCAACAAGGATGTGCCCGTCTCCAGCCTGAAGCAGTTGGTAGACTACGGCAAATCGCAAAAGGACGGACTCGTCTTCGCTTCTTACGCCGCGGGACTGAAGGGCCACACCTCGGGCATACTGCTCGGGCAACTCACGCATGTGCAAATGCGCCATGTGGGCTACAAAGGCTCTCCCCCGGCATTGAACGACCTGATGGGCGGCCATGTGCCCCTGATGTTCGATGGCGTGACGACCTCTTTGCCGCTGATCAAAGCCGGAAAGATCAAAGCGATTGCGCTGAACTATCCGACGCGGATTGCCGGATTGCCGGATGTGCCGACTTTCAAGGAGCTCGGTTACCCGCAACTGGCGGAAGCAGGCTGGTTCGCCGTGTGGTCCCGCCCGGATGTCGCTCCGGCAGTCCAGCAAAAAATCCGCGAGGTGACGCTGGCGTATTTCAAGCAACCCGCAGTGCAGAACCGCGTCAAGGACATGGGCATGGAGCAGGGCGGGGGCGCCACCTCGGAAGAGTTGATGGCGGACCTCAAGCAGGCATACCAGCAACAGTCCGCGCTGCTGAAGTCCATTAACTACCAGCCAGAATAATAAGAAATACTCTGAGCAAACTCGCCATTGCATGCCAAATGGGCTTTGCGCAACCGCCTGCTGTCTGTCTTGCGGTCAGGCAGGCAGGGGGGGGCTGGATGCGCATGCCCGGCATGCGCGATCCTTGCAAGGCCTCCCTGCAGGCGCAAGTGCCGGGATATATGGCACCGAGATCTGGGCGTGTCCTAATTTTGGTGTAGTCGGGTCGGACCTCAGTTGACGGAGAAGACGGAGATAGGGTCTTCGAACCGGATGGGCATCGCCTGACCTGCCAGGCTTTTTCGAGCCAATCAGCCGAATGCAGGGCTGCAACCTGTCCGGTCAGTCAGCACATCACGCGGCGGGTCAATGCACCGGAGTCGTGGGCAGGCAACTGGCACAATCACGTTGCGAAATCGGGTGCGATGGGGCGCCTCCGCATCGTAAATGCAATCGCCAGTGACAACGGCAGCTTCGCCGATCGCCGGTGCTGCGGTAGTAGCCCGGCCGCGCAACTGGCCGGCTGGGCTACTACCGTTCCGGCAAGTCCGTCAGGCAAGCATACGGATCGTGGTCGTTGAATCTGGCCGGTCGTCCCTAGTGGCACTGTCGTTTTTAATTCCCGCAGTCCAGGTCCTTTTTTCCCGGCCGGTGGCACTCGGCCATGTTTCGGTCACGAGAGTTCGCGAATGAACTCTTCGGCCTGCGGCCACTCGCCATAGCCTGAAGCGGGATTCAGATGCCCGACCTCGCCGAGTTCGACGAAGCGACTGCCCCACGCCTGCGCCAGGTCACGGGCGCGATCGAGGCGCGTTAGAGGATCGTTGCTGCTTGCCGCAACGATGCTCGGAAACGGCAATTTGCTGCGAGGGATCGGCAGCCAGCCGTGATCGCTCAGTGTGTCGGTTGTGGGGTAGCCTGCCGGCATGGGCGTCTCGAGGTCCGCGGGTGCTGCAAGCAGTGCGCCGAGGATCTCGCGTGCGGCGCCTCGCGCCGCCCAATGGGCGACCATCATCGCGCCTGCGCTGTGCGCCACGATGATCACCTGCCCCTCGATGGTGGCCAGAGCGCGATCGATCGCGTCGACGCGGGCAGCGCAACTCAGCTTGTCTTGCTCAAGCGGGGCGACGCTGACCACGCTAGGCAGCTTCGCCGCCAGCAGGGTCTGCCAGTGTTCCGGCACATGGTCACGCAAGCCAGGGACGATGAGAACGGTCGTTTTCGTAGAGGCCATGTCGATCTTTCAGTAAGGCGCGTCACCGATGATGGCGGTGCGCTCCATCTTTCGGTGACACGGGGGGTAATCCATCACTGCGTAGTGCTGGGTTGAGCGGTTGTCCCAGAACACAACACTGTTTTTCTTCCAGCGAAAACGCACCTGGTATTCGGGGATGGTGGCCTGGCTGACCAGGTAGTTAAGCAAATTACTGGCACCCGGCGCCTTGTCTAGCCCATAGCGGACGTTGGCCGGCACGTTGTAATTTGTGAAGTGCGTCGTAAAACTCCCGTTGACGAATAGCACCTTCTCTCCGGTTTCGGGATGAATGCGCACCACCGGGTGCTCGGCGTCCGGGTACTGAGCCTTCAGTGCAAGACGCTTTTCGATCGGCATCGCGGCGCCGAAGCTTGCCTCGATGCTGTGGCGCGCGCGCAATGAGGCGATCTTCGTCTTGATATCCTCGGGCAACTGGTTGTAGGCCTCGACCATGTTGACCCACATCGTGTCGCCACCCACAGGCGGGCATTCGATACAGCGCAGCACGCAGCCCAACGGAGGCTTTTCGCGCCAGGTGGCATCGGTATGCCAGGAATTCTCGTTGCGTTCGGGAGGACTGTCCGGGGTTTTGTAGATCTGAACCAGTCCGGGGTAATCGGGGTGGCTGCCCACCACTGGATGGTCCTCCAGCTCGCCAAAGCGGCGCGCAAAGGCCACGTGCTGCGCGCGAGTGATGTCCTGGTCGCGGAAGAACAGCACGCGATACTTTAAGAGCAGGGCCCGGATTTCGGCCATCAGTTGGTCGTCCTCGGCAGCCGCGCCCAGGTTGACGTTGCTGAGCTCCGCACCGATCGTGCAAGTGACTGGCTCGACCCGGATCGAGTTGCCCAGAGAGGTTGCGCGGACCGCTGCGGGTGCCGCATTGAGGCGTTGAATCATGAACGTTTGTCTCCCATTGCCGATTATGCCCTTCGATGCTAGCGAGTTTGGGCGTCGCGGGTTTCTCCCGCTTGACAATACATGACAGGCATTTATCATTCTATGTCAACCTCCTACGTCAGTTCCCCGATGTCGTTACTTGTCCGCGCCGCGGCCCTCACGAACTACAGCGAGGTCGCTCGTGCCGCCGGGCTGGATCCGGTGCGAATGCTCTTTGACGCAGGGATAAGTCCGAGCGTACTGCGCGAGCCGGACCTCATGATTCCAGTCGAGCGTTTTGGACGCCTGCTCCAGGCGTCCGCAACCCTGTCAGGCAACGAGAGTTTCGGGCTGTGCATGGCCGAGTCGCGCCTATTGTCCAATCTTGGGGCGGTAGGATTGCTGATCCGCGACCAGGCAACGCTGCGCGACTCGCTTGGCATGCTGATGCGCTACCAAGCGATGCTCAACGGTGCGCTGTCGCTGGCGGTAGAGGAATGCGGAGGACTGGTCATTATTCGCGAGGCGGTAATGGCTGGCAACGCACATCAGCCAACGCGCCAAAGGGTTGAACTGGCGCTAGGGGTAATGGTGCGGCTGATACGCCAGCTCCTCAAGCCCGACTGGGAGCCGCGGCGCGTATGCTTCGAGCACCCGGCGCCGCGCGACCTTAGTACGCACCAACGGTTCTTTGGCCCTCACGTCGAGTTCGACTATGACTTCAACTGCATCATCTGCGCGAAGGCCGATCTCGATGCACGCAACCCGTCGGCCGATCCGGCCATGGTGCGCTACGCGCAGCAGTTGATAGACGCGTCTGCCATGTCGCAGCAGGCGACGATGCTTGAGGACGTGCGGCGCACGATCCTTCTGCTGTTGCCCAGTGGGCGCTGCAGCATCGAACAGGTGGCCGAGCACCTGGGCGTGGTGTGCCGCACGGTCCAGCGCCGGCTGGCGGAACAGGGGCAGAGCTTCTCGTCGATCGTTAACGATATCCGCACGGAACTCGCGGCGCGTCACGTCATCGAGAGCGATCGTCCGTTGACCGAGGTGGCGACCCTGCTAGGTTTTTCCGCGCCAAGCGGATTCTCACGCTGGTATCACGCCCAATTCGGTTGCAGCCCCAAGGAGAGCCGGGCCGCAAGCGGCACCGTGCGCCGACAGACAGCACCTCCGCGGGCGAGCAGAGCATAACCCTTCATCAGGCCAGGTCATTACGGACGCTCTTTGCGCTGGATCGCGGAGATCTTCCGTCTGGTCAGCGCGTCGCGCCGGGTAATGAAGGCGCCTTCACCAGGGTGCCAAGCCCTGCCACAAATGCCGGCGTTCTTCATCCTGTTGCGCCGGATCGACGACCGGGGAAGGATAGAATACCGAAGTTACGCAGCAGCCATGCGGCGTCCAGGACAGTACACCGGTATTCGAAACCATGAGCAGAAGTAAGACTGAAAACATCCCGGATCTCTCTAGCCTCCTCACGCCTAAAAATCAGCTGATGCTGGCCGTTGAGCACGCTGTGCTAAGAGGGCAGGACTGGGAACGCGCATCCGCGCCCATTGCCGAACAGATCGCCGCTAGACTGGCTGGCGTGATCACGCTCGATCTAATCCGGTCGGGTCAGCGTCTGCTAGAGAAAGACATTAGCGAAGTGCTGCATGTAAGCCGCGCGCCAGTCAGGGAGGCTATGCGCATCCTCGAACGAGACCGGCTGGTCGAGTTTCAGGCCAGGCGCGGTGCCATCGTCACCGCGCCCGGCGAGATGGAGCTTCGCGATATCTTCAAGGTTCGAGCCGTACTCTACGTTACGATGCTGGAGCAGGTTGTGCGCGAGAACTCGGACGGGCTCCAGGACGTCCTCGACGAGCGCATGCCGAAGCTTGCCAAGGCAGCGGAGGAGTCGGTCGACGCCTATGCTGTCGAGAGCTTTCTGCTGAACTTTGCGATTGTCGATTTGTGTGCCAACAGATTGCTGGTTGACATG
The DNA here is from genome assembly GCF_057814235.1 of Cupriavidus sp. F041. Taxonomy (NCBI): domain Bacteria; kingdom Pseudomonadati; phylum Pseudomonadota; class Betaproteobacteria; order Burkholderiales; family Burkholderiaceae; genus Cupriavidus; species Cupriavidus sp. F041. Next base: position 1,870,974 of record NZ_JBVASY010000002.1, on the reverse strand, counting down.
CTGCAATCCATATCGCTTCGCACGTTGCGCTACGCTCGCCTTGGACTATCTGCCGCTCCGCAATCCATTCCTGCTTCGTTGAAGACCTGGCGTGCGCTTCATAACGCGGTGCAGAAGCGTGACGAAAAGTTGCTGCTCTCCGTTGCCCAGAAGCGGCTGGATGAGGCGAGGGATGCCGCGCTGCGTGCTCTCAAGATGAAGCCCGGCGCTCCGGTAGTCTCAAAGGACGGCAAAGACTCGGGCACGCGCGAGCAGACTGCGCAAACAGCCAGGCGGCGCAAGGCTGCCTAGTTGCACCTACGGGCCATCAGGGTTACTCGTTTGATGCCCGCGGTACGCAGTTCCTTCTGTTGATGCTTCGTGCCGATGGTTGCCACCGCGGTAGCTACGCGGAGCAGCACTGTCAAGCATTGCCCGCGGGGCGACGACGGCGTGGAGCGACGGCGCTTGCCTGGCTTCACCGTCATCCACGGCTCTCTCCACCCTCGCGATGCTGCAATCATCCACACCGCCGGGTGGCACTTCATCATAGCTGTCGGCTCGCCTCATGAGGTTGAGGCCGCCTCAGGCCCCATCTGCTGTTCTCGCCATTCTTGTGCATCGACGCATCGGTCCGGAAACCAATGGCTGGTTTGCCGCGCTCAAATTTATTGTTGTCGACAATAATATATCTAGTGTACAGTCCATGGACTCAAGGAACTGCCCGAGCAACCGATTTGTCGGTGCGGTTGCTGTTGAGGGAAGCCCTAAGTAACTTGGGGTGTTCTTCGCCATGGCCGCGACACGCGTGGCTGATGACATCGTTTGTGACAGTCAAAAAAAATAACCTAAAGGAGAGGAGGCAATGGGATCATTCAGCAAGCTGAGCAAGCTTAATCACGCACTCATCGCTGCGGGCGCCATCTGCGGTGGCGGCGCACACGCACAGAGCAGCGTGACGCTATATGGCGTGGCGGATATAAACGTTGAGTTCGCCAACCATGTCGGCGCCGTTCCCACCGCAGCCAACAAGTTCAATGCGGGCCCGTCCAACAATGTCTACCGCATGGACTCCGGCGGCCTGTCTGGGTCGCGTTGGGGCTTGCGCGGCGTGGAAGATCTGGGTAATGGCGTGAAATCCGTTTTCGTACTGGAGAGTGGCTTTAACCTGGATACCGGCACGTCGCAGCAAGGCGGCCGCCTGTTCGGTCGACAGGCATACGTAGGCCTGCAGAGTACGCAGTTCGGCCAGGTGACCTTCGGCCGTCAGTACACTTCGATGTTCGAGAGCATCGCGAACTTCGTGCCGGCAGCCTTTGCCACCCAGTATGAACCGATCGTGATGCTGACTGGTGCGAATTTCCGCGAGGACAACACCATCAAGTACTCGGGTCGGTTCGGCTCGGTCTCTGCACTGGCACACTGGTCCTTCGGTACCGGCCTGGCATTGCCGACGTCCGTGGCCAATGGCCCGTTGCTCGGTGGCAACGGCGAAGTGCCGGGCCAGTTCCGCCGCGACACCGCCTATGGCGCAGCGTTGACCTATATCTCTGGCCCTGTCGGTGTGGCCGTTGCGTACGACCAGTTCAACCCAACCATTTCCAACCCGTTAACGGCTGCTGCCCTCGGCAGCGGCAGCTTCAAGAAGGCGACGGTCGCGGCAAGCTATGCGTTCGGCGCGGCAAAGATCATGGGCGGCTATCGCTGGGGCCAGAACAAGGACCAGAATGGCAGTCTGATCGAGCGCGACGACTTCTACTGGATCGGCGCCAACTACCAGGTGACGCCGGCGCTTGGCCTGACGCTTGAGTACAACTACGATAACGTCAAGAACTTCTTCGCCAGCAAGTCGGTGCCGAACCCATGGCAAGTTGCCTTCATCGCGGACTACACGCTTTCCAAGCGGACTGATGTCTACCTGACCACGGCATATGCAAAGAATGCGGGTCTGGGACTGGATTCCCCGATGATTGGCTTTGCTAACAGCCTTTCCCTTGGCAATAGCTACACGCTAGCCAGCGGCCAAAGCAACATGCTCGGTGTCGCCGCGGGTATTCGCCACAAGTTCTAAAGACAGTCCAACGGTATGTGACAAGGGCTTACTTGCGCAGTGGTGCAGGCAGTCCTGCGGAATGCTCGCGGGCATGCAGTTCTCTCACATGCTCTTTGTGCTGCCTCGGCGGCACCCGGCGGGGCGCACTTGCTTGAGGGGAACTGTCACGTTACCAAGGCGGTTGAGCAAGATGGTGCGATGAAGAAATGCAAATCGCTCTATCACGGTCACCGCATCCAAGTGGGCGGCGATCGTCAAATGCTCTCCGGACACCGCGCTGCGCGACATCACTGATCTGCTCGCACGTGGCGTCTTGCCGAAATCGGATGCAGGCGGGCGCAGCACCAGCTATGAGTTGAACGACCTATCCGAGTAGGCACGCCTCCGGGAAATGACTTGGCTCGTGGGTGGAACAGCGCCTTCATGGACTCTTGCCAACTCATTCGGAAGGAGACCAAGATGGACTTCGTTCACCTCAAGGGAGTAGCCAAAAAACAGGGAGGGCAAATTCGGCAGGTACGGTCGGGGTTATCGAGCGCAGAGCTGATTCTGCGCCAGCAGCGAGGCCAGCCATGCACCGCAAACAGCGTGCGCCGGGCCGGTGCGCGAACCGGAGTGGTTAGCCACCCGGCCCGCGCTCCAGGAGCTTGTATAGGTGGGAGCGGGAGATCCGCAATTGCTCGGCGGCGCGCTTCTTGTTGCCGTTGTGGCGTGCGATGGCGTCAACCACTGCGGCATAGGCGAGCTCGCTCATGCCCGCCGCGGGCTCGCTGGATGACCAGGCAGTGGGTGAGGGGGATGGCGGCCCGCCCGCTTCGCTATCCTCGTGCGGATACGCTTGGGCCAGCGGATGCACGCCGAGCGGACTTTCCATGCTCACTGACTCGCGCGCCGATTCCCCACGTGCAAAATCCGCGACGCCCAGCGTGCGGCCGTCGCAGAACACCAGCGCCTCCTCGATGCGCTGGCGCAACTGGCGCACATTGCCAGGCCAGGGCTGGCCGGCAAGGTGCCGCGCCACCTCGTGATCTATCCTGGGCACGGGCACGTTGTTGCGCTCGCAGAAGGCGCCAACAAAATGCTGCAGCAGGGCGGGAATATCCTCGCGCCGCTGCCGCAGGGCCGGAATGCGCAGCACCACGCCGCTAAGCCGGTAGTACAGGTCAAGGCGGAAGCGCCCGGCGTCGATAAGCGAGGGGATATCGCGATTGGTGGCAGAGATCAGGTGGAAGTCCACCCGCTGCGCGCGGCGGCTGCCCAGGCGTTCGACCATGTGGTCCTCCAGCACCCGCAGCAGCTTGACCTGCATCTCCATCGGGATGTCCGCCACTTCGTCGAGGAAAACGGTGCCACCGGCCGCCAGTTCGAGCTTGCCGGCCTGCCCCTGGCGCCGGCTTCCGGTGAAGGCGCCGGGCGCATGGCCGAACAGTTCGGACTCGATCAGCGTGGCGGGCAGGGCCGCCAGGTTGAGGCTGACCAACGGCCGTTCGTTGACCGGCTCCCGCCCGGCCACGTGAATGCCGCGGGCCACCAGTTCCTTGCCGGTGCCGCTTTCGCCCAGGATCAGCACCGGCACGTCAAGGCGTGCCACGGTCTGGATCTCCCGGCGCAGGCGCTGCATCGGCGCGCTTTCACCGATCAGGCCAGGGAGAGACGGGCCTTCCCGCAGGCCATCGAGCTCGCGCTGGTAATGCGCCACCTGCGAGCGCAACTCAGACAACTCGTTGTGCATGCGCACAATGGCTTCCGGCCCCTTGAACATGATCTGGCCGATTGCCCCAACCACTTTGCCGTCCTGGCGGATGGGGATGCGGTTGACCACGCGGGCGATGCCGTTCATCTGCTGCAGCTGCCCGATCTCGGCCTTCCCGCTCGCCACCACCTGCGGCAGCCGTGAGTTCGGGATGACGTTCGCCGCGGGGCGGCCAATGCCTGCGCCGGCGTCCAGGCCCAGGAATTTCTCGTGCACGGGGCTGATAAAGCGTACCCGGCCTTCCTGGTCGGCCACGGTGATGGCTTGGTATGGGCCAGTCAGGAAGTGGTCGAGGATCGCACCCGCAAAGGGGACCGTGCCAAGGAAGTCAAGCAGCACCGCCTTTGTGTCGGCGCGGTGCAGAAGGATCAGTTGATGGTGACTGTCTTCCAGGCACAGGCCGATGTAGCGGTGAGCGCCGGCCTCAACGGGAAAAAGCCTGCGCCCATTGACCTGGTCCGTTGCACGCTCGCAGGCGGATTCCGCCGCGTCCGCAATGGCGGGGTCGGCACAGGCGCCGACCGCGGCCACCCGGCCGCCATCGCGCAAACGTACCAGGGCACCAAGCGCGACGGTTTCGGCTGCTGACCGTGGTGTTGTTGTTGAGGACACAGGCCGTCTCCATTGGTGTCCTCAGTGCGGACACAATCTGTCGTTGTAGCGGACATGATAGCCATGCCCAGGAAATTCCTCAATGAAATCAAGGGCCATGCAAGTGTCTTCAGGGTGGCATGGTTAGTGCGGTACTGACGCCAGCACATATTCCGCCGACATCAACGGGAGACAAGCTGTGACTTGGCAGCCTGAAATCGACGAACTGGACTACCGGCGGCGGCTCGCCGCCCGCATGGGTGGCGAAGACAAAGTAGAGCGCCACAGGGCGGCCGGCAAGCTTACCGTGCGCGAGCGCATCACCGGGATCGCCGACCCGGGGTCGTTCCGGGAGGTCGGCGGGCTGAGCGGCAGCGGCCGCTATGACAGTAACGGGCGGCTGGTGGACCTGGTCCCGTCGAACCTGGTCATGGGCCGGGCGCGCATCGGCGGGCGCCCGGTGGTGCTGGTGGGGGACGACTTCACCGTGCGCGGCGGCGCCAATGATGGCGCAGTGGGGGACAAGCTGATCCACGCCGAGAAGATGGCGCACGACCTGCGCCTGCCGATGGTCCGGCTGGTGGACGGCACTGGCGGTGGCGGCTCGGTGCGCAATATCGAGATCAAGGGCCACACCCTGATCCCCACCATGAAGGTCTGGGAGCACGTGGTGGAGAACATGTCCGTGGTACCGGTGGTGTCCCTGGCGCTGGGATCGGTGGCGGGCATGGGCGCGGCGCGTGTGGCCGCCAGCCACTATTCGGTGATGGTCAGGGAAACCTCGCAACTGTTCAACGCAGGCCCGCCTGTGGTGGCGCGCGTTGGCCAGAAGCTGACCAAGAACGAGCTGGGCGGCAGCCACATTCATACCCGCAACGGCGTGGTGGATGATGAGGTCGCCACCGAGCAGGAGGCCTTCGAGTGCGCACGCCGTTTCCTTTCCTACCTGCCGGCCTCGGTCTACGAACTGCCGCCGCGGACCGAGTCGGCCGACGATCCGGCGCGCCGCGACGAATGGCTGCTGTCAGCCATTCCGCGGGACAGCCGTGCCGTCTACAAGATACGCCCGATCGTGCAGGCGCTGGTGGATGCCGATTCCTTTTTCGAGCTCGGCAGGCACTGGGGCTGCGCCATCGTCACGGGCCTGGCCCGGCTGGACGGGTGGCCGGTGGCCGTCGTCGCCAGCGATCCGTACTTCTATGGTGGCGGCTGGGACAGCGACACCGCGGAGAAATTCACCCGCTTTGTCGACATGGCGCAGGCCTTCCACCTGCCCGTGGTCAACCTGGTCGATATCGCCGGCTTCCAGGTCGGCCTGGAGACCGAGAAGGCAGGGGCCATGCGTTACGGCGTGCGCGCGCTGGCCGCGGTCTACCAGGCGACCGTGCCGTGGTGCTCGGTCATCCTGCGCCGCGCGTACGGCGTGCCGGCAGCCGGCCACCAGCACATGGGGCGGTTCAACTTCCGCTACGCCTGGCCATCTGCCAACTGGGGCTCACTGGCGATCGAAGGCGGACTCGAAGTCGCCTACAAGGCCGAGATCGAAGGCGCTGACGATCCCGTGCAGAAGCGCGCCGAGATCGAGCAGCGCGTGCGCAGCCTGACCTCGCCGTTCCGCAGCGCCGAGGCGTTCGTCATCGAAGACATCATCGATCCGCGCGAGACCCGCACGCTGCTGTGCGAGTTCGCCGATCTGGCGGCACCACTGCGCGAAGGCGGCATCAGCCGATTTGGCATCCGGCCTTGAGCGCCGCTTCTCCGGATTCTCGATCACCACAATGGAGACGACTGACCAGGCGCCGGCAAGGCCTGCGCACGCTCTCTCGCAACCCAATATCTGCCGCCGTGGCCGCAACCACGGCGCGAGCACTGGGCAATTGGTCGCGCAAGCCAATGACCATCATCCTGCCGTTTCCTGCCGGCGGTATGACCGACCTGCGGGCTCGGCACTGACATCGTAGTTTGAATGAGGAGACTGAATTGAAAAAGCTGTTGATCGCCAATCGAGGAGAGATTGCGTTGCGCGTCCTGCGCGCTGCACGCGACCTGGATATCGGCACAGTCGCGGTCTATTCGCAAGACGACATTAGCGCGCGGCACCGCATGCTGGCTGACGAGGCGCGTTCCCTCGATGGGGCGGGCCCGTCGGCCTATATCAACATTGCGGGGATCATCGCCGCAGCGAAGGAATCCGGTTGCGACGCCGTCCACCCTGGCTATGGTTTCCTGAGCGAGCGGGCTGATTTCGCCCAGGCGTGTATTGACGCCGGGATCCGGTTCATCGGCCCGACGGTCGAGCACCTTGCGCTCTTCGGAGACAAGGGGCGGGCGCTGCAGCTGGCGGCGGAGAGCGACGTTCCCGTCATGCCCGCAACGAGAGGCGGCGCGTCTCTCGAGGAAATCACCAGTTTCTTTGATGCGCAAGGCGATGCCGGCGTGGTCATCAAGGCCGTTGGCGGCGGGGGCGGCCGTGGCATGCGCGTGGTCCGGCGGCGCGAGGACCTGGCCGAAGCCTACGCGCGCTGCCGGTCGGAGGCGAGCTCCGCGTTTGGCGTTGACGCGCTGTACGCCGAGCGGCTGGTCAGCCGGGCGCGCCATATCGAAGTGCAGATTGCCGGCGACGGGGCCCAGGTGATCGCCCTCGGCGAGCGAGACTGCACCTTGCAGCGCCGCTTCCAGAAACTGGTGGAGATCGCCCCCAGCCCGGTACTCAGGCCGCAGCTGCGCGAGCAGATCATCAAGGCCGCGCTCAGGCTGGCGCGCCGCGTCAACTACCAGAGCCTGGGCACCTTCGAGTTCCTGGTCGAGGAAACTGGGGCCGGCGAGCAAAAGGACTTTGTCTTCATCGAGGCCAATCCCCGCTTGCAGGTCGAGCACACCATCACCGAGCAAGTCACCGGGGTTGATCTTGTCGCGCTGCAGATCGGGCTGGCAGCGGGGCGGTCCTTAAGTGATCTTGGCCTGGATCCCGCTTCGCCGCCGCAACCCAGGGGATACGCCATCCAGGTTCGCGTCAACGCGGAAATGACCGACGCGCAGGGCCTGGCACGCCCGGCTCACGGCCGCCTGGAGCGCTTCGACCCGCCTTCGGGGCCTGACGTTCGCGTCGACTCCCACGGCTACACCGGCTATGAGCCGTCGCCCAACTTCGACACCTTGCTGGCAAAGCTGATCGTGAGCAGTGCGGCGCCCGGGTTCGAGGTCGCGGTGCGGCGTCTGCAGCGTAGCCTTGCGGAGTTCCGGATCGTGGGGGTGCCGACCAACCTCAACCTGCTGCGGGCCCTCGCGCAGCGCGACGACTTCCTCACGCAACTGGTACACACACGGCACTTCGAAGGGATACTGCCGGAGCTGATGGCATCGGCGGAGGCCATTGCGGATGCCGAGCGTGCGCAGGAGGCGCTCTTCGCGGGCGCTGGCCGCCCGCCGGCTGCGCATACGCCACGGTCCCCCGATATTGAGGAGGTGGTGGACGAAGGGTTGGTGGCGATCCGCGCTCCGCTGACCGGCCGCGTGGTGGAGATCTCGGTGCAGCTTGACGACATCGTCAAGCCGGGGCAGACGGTTGCGGTGCTCGACGCCATGAAGATGGAGCACGCGATCGCAGCGGAATGTGGCGGCCGTGTGGTCGACCTGCGACTGGAGAAGGGAGCCCTGGCATCCGAAGGTCAGATCCTGATCGTGCTGGAGCAGGTCGAGGCCGATGGCGTATCCGTGGATGCCGCCCAGAAGGTCGACCCCCATGCGATCCGTGCAGACCTCCAGCGCGTGCTGGACCGGCATGCGTACCTGGATGACGCCGCGCGTCCCGACGCGGTAGCGAAACGCCGTTCGCGCGGGCAGCGCACGGCCCGTGAGAACGTCGCGGACCTGTGCGACCCGGATACCTTCGTCGAGTATGGCGCGCTGGCGCTTGCGGCGCAGGCCTCCCGGCGCAGCCAGCAGGACCTCATTGCCAACACCCCCGCGGATGGACTGATCACCGGCATCGGCAACGTCAACGGAGGACTTGTCGGTCAGGACCGGGCGCGCAGTGCGGTGATGGCCTATGACGCCACGGTGCTGGCGGGTACGCAAGGCAAGCGCAACCATATCAAGACCGATCGCATCGTCGAGGTTGCGCTGCGTGATGAACTCCCTCTCTTGCTCTTCGCCGAAGGCGGTGGCGGGCGGCCCGGCGACGTGGACTTTCCTTCGGTGTCCGGCCTGTATCAGCCGTCGTTTGCCGCATTTGCGGATCTCAACGGGAATGTCCCGGTAGTCGGCATCGTTTCGGGGCGCTGCTTTGCCGGTAATGCGGCCTTCCTGGGCTGTTGCGACGTCATCATTGCTGACCGGTCCGCGAACATCGGCATGGCAGGACCGGCGATGATCGAGGGTGGTGGCCTCGGGGTCTTCAGCCCCGAGGACGTTGGTCCGGCTTCGGTGCAATTCGCCAATGGCGTGGTCGATGTCCTGGTAGAGAACGAGGCGGAAGCCGTGCAGGTGGCGAAGCACTACCTGTCCATGTTCCAGGGGCGCGTGGCGCACTGGAGCGCACCAGATTCCCTGGGCTTGCGGCACGTCGTACCCGAGAACCGGTTACGCGTGTACGACACCCGTAAAGCCATCGAGGGGATCGCGGACATCGGCAGTGTGCTGATGCTGCGCAGCGGCTTCGGCGCGGGCATCCACACGGCGCTTGCCCGCGTGGAAGGGCAACCCGTGGGCATCATGGCCAATAACCCATATCACCTCGGGGGCGCCATCGATGCGGATGCCGCCGACAAGGCGGCGCGCTTCATGCAGTTGTGCGATGCGCACGGGCTGCCGATCATCTCGCTGATCGACACCCCTGGGTTCATGGTCGGGCCGGAGGTCGAGGCACGCGCCCAGGTGCGGCATGTGTCGCGCATGTTCCTCACGGCGGCCAAGCTGCGCGTCGGTTTGCTGGCCGTTACGTTGCGCAAAGGCTATGGCCTTGGCGCCATGGCAATGGCGGGTGGTGGCTTCCGGTCAGCGAATTTCACCATCTCGTGGCCGACCGGCGAGTTCGGTCCGATGGGTCTGGAAGGCGCGGTCAGGCTGGGCTTCAAGAAGGAGCTCGAAGCCGTTCCGGACGGGGCCGAGCGTAAAGCGCTGTTCGAACAGCTGGTTGCACAGTCCTATGAGCGTGGCCACGCAATCAACACGGCCGCTGCTGTGGAGATTGATGCCGTGATTGACCCTGCCCAGACACGGAAATGGATTGTCCAGGGTATAGCATCCGCCGGCGTTCGAAGCCGCAGAGAGCGCCGCTCGTTCATCGATGCCTGGTGATCGCCATGCATACACAAAAGGGTTCCATGAGGAAGAATGGTCCTGACACTGCGCAACTGGCGTTGAGTGGGCTGCGCGTACTGGAGGTCGGCACCGGTCCGGCGCTTGCGTACGCGGGCAAGTTGTTCTCTGACTTCGGTGCCGAAGTGATCAAGGTGGAAAGTCCGGCGGGCGACGCCTGGCGGCAGATGCCGCCCATGGTCTGCATTCCTGGTGCCGCGCAGCCGGAAAGCGCGCTCTTTGCCTGGCTGAATACCAGCAAGCGCAGCGTCACTGCGGATGTCGGAAGCGCCGAGGACAGTGCATGGCTGGCACAGCTCGCGCGAACCTGCGATGTGGTCCTGGATGCCCGCGCGCTGACCGAGGGGCCGGTCATCCTTGCCAGGCCGGTCTGGTCCGGAAATACAGGCGAGCAGCAAGGGCACGAGCCGATCGAGGTGGCGCTGACCTGGTTCGGTGAGAGCGGGCCCTACAGTCAGTACGCAGGCGCAGAAGCTGTGTGCCGAGGCCTAGCTGGCGCCGTGCATGGGAGTGGCCCGGTGGAGGGGCCGCCCCACATGCCGCACGACATGCAGACCGCGGTCGTCGTCGGGCTTGCCGCATTCTCGGCCGCTGTCGCGGCCCTGATCGGACGCGCGCAAGGCAGCCGCCGATACGTGCTAAGTGTGCACGAGGCCATTTTCAGCGTGGTCGAAATGGAAGCAGGCATGGTGCCGGACAAGCGCCACCCGCTTCGGCGCCTCGGCGTCAACCGGTTCTGCGGCACGCATCCGGGTGGCATCTACCAGACCTCGGAGGGGTGGATTGGAATCTTCACGCACACGCTGCCTCAGTGGGTGGCGCTGTGCGAGGCGATCGGGCGCCCCGAGCTGGCCGGCGATCCCCGCTTCGCAAACGGCCAGGAGCGCATGGCCCGGGCGGACGAGATCGACGCGCTGCTCATACCCGCGTTTCTCACGCGGACGGCCCGGGAGTGGTTCGAGATCCTCGGCGACAAGAAGCATCCGACTGTCATCGTCCCCACCATGGCGGAGTTGCTCAGCCAGGAAGTGCATCGGCAGCGCAACGCATTCGTCCCGGTCGAAGTAGGGGGAGTTTCCTTCGAAGGCCCCGTTGTGCCGCTATGCCTCGATGCGGCCGGCCCGTTGCCGGGCGGATCGGCTCCGGCGAAGGGCACCCATAATTCCCTCTATCGGACATCCGGCCTGGATCACCACCCCCGTCTGCAGCTCCGGCGAACGTCTGCTGAGCAACTGCCGCTGCAGGGCATTCGTGTTGTCGACCTGACGATGGGCTGGGCGGGCCCCCTGGCGTCGCGAACCTTGGCCGATTTTGGCGCGGAAATCATCAAGGTCGAAAGCACCGGCTACCCGGACTGGTGGCGCGGCGCCAACTTCACTGAAGCGTTCTATCGGGACAGGCTGTACGAGAAGAATTCAAACTTCAACCTGATGAACCGCAACAAGCTGGGAATCACCCTGGACTTGACGCGCCCCGAGGGAAAGCAGCTGCTGCTGCAGTTGGCGGCGCGCGCGGACGCGGTGATCGAAAACTACTCTGCCGAGGTCTTGCCGAAGCTGGGCTCGGACTACGAAGCACTGCGAGCCGTGAACGAGCGACTGGTCATGCTGTCGATGCCGGCATTCGGGCTTGGAAACGCGTGGAGCAACACCCGCGCGTACGGCGGCACGCTGGAGCAAGCCAGCGGGCTGCCGCTTCATACGGGCCACCCGGAGGGGCCGCCGGCCATGACGTCGTACGCCTATGGTGATCCGATAGGCGGCTTGAATGCAGGGGCCGCAATGTTGCTGGCGCTGTTCGTGCAGCAAGCCACCGGTGAAGGCCGACATGTCAACCTGTCACAGGTCGAGGCCATGTTGCCAATGGCTGCGCCGTTCATCCTGGAGCAATCGGTCTCCGGAACGGTCTCTCCTCGCCTGGGTAACCGGCATCCCATGCACGTCCCGCATGGGTGTTTCCGCTGCGCAGGCGACGACGCGTGGATCGTTCTGACTGTCACTGACGCGCAATGGCCTGCCCTGTGTCGTGTGATCGGGAGGGAGGACCTCGCCGCGGATGCGCAGCTTGCCCAGGTGTCAGGGCGTCGTGCGCAGCAGGACAGGATCGACGCGGCCATCACGTCCTGGAGCAAGGTCCGGGACCCGGAAGAGGCAATGCGCCTGTTGCAACGGGCGGGCATTGCCGCGGGTGTGGTTCGGCCCATGTCACAGGTGCTGCAGGACGCCCACCTGCACGCACGGGGATTCTGGCGTGGCGTCGAACGTGCCCACAGTGGCATGTACACGGCCAGCACCGCCTGGTTTCGCACTGGAAGCGAGCCCATGCCGATCCGCAACGCCGCCCCGACCCTGGGAGAACACACTGAGGAGGTGTTGACTCGCGTGCTCGGACTGAGCGCAGGGCAGATCGCGGACCTGGAACGCATGGGCATCACAGGAAAAACCGCGAAGCCAAAGTCCTCGAAAGGGGTGGCGTAAGGCCAGCAAAAGCTTCGAAGACTACTACCCAAGAACAGGAGACAAGAATGAAGGAACTCAAATTTACGTCGCGCCGCCAGATGGTCGCAGGCCGATTCAGAATGGCTGTCGCTGCGCTGGTCGTCCTGACTGGCGCAATTTCCGGTCCGGCCGCAGCCCAGAATGCAAGCTGGCCGAACAAGCCGATCAGGATGATCGTTCCATTCCCGGCCGGGTCATTCACCGATACCGTGGCGCGCGTTGTGTCGGAGCACCTCAGCAAATCCCTGGGGCAGCCCGTGATCGTGGACAACAAGGCGGGAGCGAACGGGTTGATTGGCGTGGCAGAGGCTGCCAGGGCAGCGCCAGACGGGTACACCTTGCTGCTCACGAACTCCAGCAGCATCACCATCAACCATCAGGTGTACAAGAAAAGCAACTACAAGCTGAAAGACTTCACGCCGGTCACGCTAGTGCTCGAGGCGCCATTCATCCTGGTCACGAACCCCGAGTGGTCGCTGAAGAATTCGGTCGGCTCTGTAGCGGACCTTGTGCAATTCGCCACGCAGTATCCCGGGAAAATCAGCTATGGATCGGCGGGCCCGGGCAATATTGCGCATCTCAGCTTCGCCATGTTGAACAACCGGGTAAAGGTCAAGACCACGCATATTCCCTACAAGTCGTCTGCGCAGGCGGAGATGGCCGTGATGAGTGGCGAACTGGAGACCGCCTTTGACACCTGGAGCGCCCTCCCTCAAATCAAGGTAGGGAAGCTGAAACCCCTCGCCGTCAGTTCGTCAAAGCGCATGGCACAGTTGCCCGAAGTGCCCACATTGGAGGAAGTCGGCATCGCGCCCTTCAACGTGACCTTCTGGATCGGCATGCTCGCGCCGGCCGGCACGCCGCCGCAGATTGTGCAAAAGCTGCATTCGATCACCCGTGGGGTGCTTGATGACGGCAAGGCAAAGGCGGCGTTAGGCCAGCAGGGCGACGTGGTCATGATCGACTCCGCAAACTTCGCGAAGCGCATTGAGAAAGAGGATGCCAGTTGGGGGGCTGTGATCCAGCGTGAAGGAATCACGCTGGATTGACCCGCATTACCAGATCGGGTTGAGGGACCGTCGCGAAGGAATCTCCAGGAACTGGGGTGACGCGACGGTTTCGAGGGCGATGCCTTCCTCGCTATGATGGATAAGGGTGTGGCCTCACCGCGATACAACGCCCAACGGGCGCTTAAGGGACGTCAGCCGGAGATCAGGTCGCATTTCATGCAGGCATCGGATGGATTGGCCTGACATTGATATGTCTGTGACGCTTGTACCTCTGCCGGTAGCGCGCGGCTCGGCATCAACGTAAACCCGTGACGACTAAAGTAAGTCGCAAAACGCATCGCTAACATCACTGCTTGTCGACACCCTCCAGCCCGGGCGCGCATGAGTGCAGCTTGCACTAGAGACGAAGCGATACCACGGTCGCGGTAATCGGCAAGCACGGCGACGGGCCCGATGATTGCTGTATCACCATGCCGTTCCACGCCGGCGCAACCGACGATCAAGGATTCGGTGATGGCGATATGGAATGTGGTTGCAAATAGATTGAGGGCCGAAGCATCAAGCCCGCATTGTTCGAGGACGCTAATAATCTGTGGCGCTTGGCCGGTGACGGCAGCGCGAATGGAAATGCCTCTCATTTTGACCCCTCACGCCTCGGCGTTTAGCCGGATGTTTTTCGCGACTTCATCAAGGCGTGCTGCCGCCTTTTTAATTATTATGCCGTGTAAAGATCCGCACAGGGCCGGGTGGCCTTTGAGTGAACCACGGTTAGGCAGTCGGACTGCCGTTGGTGAGTATGGTTATGAGTCTCCCTTCCGACTATCCCCCAATCGCGTTATGCGTTGCAAAACGCCATCACGGTGCAATCACGACGGCCGAACGCCCAGCAACTTGGGCCATTTTTGTTGTCCAGCATCTTGGCGACGAATCAATACCCTGCGACATCAATCTGCCGGCGGCGCCATACCAAGTCATCGGATGCCGGGACCGGCCTCATGGCGGAAATTTCCGTGCCATTGATAGAGCTTCGCCGTTTCGTCATCGCCCGGATGCCGGCCTGCTCGGCGAACCGAACGCGCGCGGCGAATGCGGTGCGGAGCCCACGGATGACGCGGATGACCAGGCTGCCCGGCGGGATCGAGCGGTATCTGGAGGCCAGGAACGAACGTAGCGAGTACGAGTTCCTCGATTGGCTCGAGGCGCGCTTCAGCAAGTGAACGGAAGTGCACCATGAGTTTCCCATGTTCCATGGCGGTCCGCCCGTTCGCGCAAGACTTTTGTACGCGACTGTATCAAGCCGCCGCAACGATACGCGTACTGACGGAAACGGTCATTACGCGCTACAGGCACGATACATCGGTCTCCTTAAATACGTTCCGTAGCCCGCCGGCGAACAGCAACGATGCGATCCCGCGGCTGCCATATCCAACGCAGACTTTCAAGGAAACCGATCATGACTACCAACATCGCCAAGCGTTTTGTGTTCGCCATCGCCCTGGTTGCCGCCGCTGCCGGTGCGCATGCCGCCGGTCTGTCCCATGCAGGCGCCCGGGACCCGTATACCGAGGGTGCCCGTTCGGTGCAGGAGTCGCGCGACGCATACACCGATGGCGCGCGGGCTGTCGATCCGTTCACCGACGGTGCCCGCACCCTGGCCGGCATGGACCGTACGGGCGTCTCGGCGGACCCGGCGCGCAGTGTTGATCCCTATCTTGACGGCGCCTACGCCTGACGCTTCCCTCTCCGATCAGACGAGGAGCGCGACTGACAGCGCTTCCGCCCCCGATTCATGCGCGCGCTTCTTCACCCCGCACTAACTGCTGCCGTTCCGGTCGACCGGTGCGTTCACCGGACGCCGGCCGAAAAACGATGAATCTGCGCCACTACGGCCGCGCCTTCGCCTACCGCCGACGCGACACAGCGCCCCCGTGTCGGGTTGAACGGTCGCTCAATCGTCCTATCACTTGGCGCGCAAAGTTCAAGTGTGCGCAGCCTGTAATCGCGCCTGCGCAATATTGACAGCGGCATCCTGCGTTGAAACCCCCTCGCTATTCGAATCCCGCAGCACGAGTTGGACATTTCGGGCGATGCTGTCGCGTGTGTGCCTTTCTGAGCTCGTCTCTGAACGATGATGCAGTTCGATGCCCGACGCGTACATCAGGCCACCTGCGTTCGCAATGAAATCGGGAATGTAGACAATCCCTCTCGCCTTGAGCGCATCGGCCACATCGTTCGTCGCCCGTTGATTATTAGCCGCACCGCAAATGATTTTCGCCGAGAGTGTGCCCACGTTCTCGCGCGTGATTATGCTACCCAGCGCGCAAGGCGACAGCACGTCGCACGATGCAAGCATTGCTTCTTCAGGGGTGGCCCACTTTGCTCCGATCTCGTCCGCAAAGCTCTTTCGCGAAAGATCGATGTCGGACACGGTCAGGATGGCGCCTTCTTTTGCGTAGTCCTTGGCGAGAAGCGTGCCGATGCCACCGAGGCCAACAATGCTGATTCTTAGACCATTCATTGATTTCGTCTCGAATACTGCCTTTGCTGCCGCTCTGAGAGCGGTATCCAGCCCCGCGTACGTCCCGAATGTGGTACCGCCGGCGCCGCCCGCCTCCTTGGAGTAGCCGCCGGCAAATGGCGTGCGACGCCGAATGATATCGATGTCCGCCGGACCGGTTCCCACGTCAGGTGCAACGTGATACATGCCATCAAGCGAATGGACGTGCTCTGCCACGTCCAGCAAGATCGCTTCTTTGATCTGCGGGGTGAGCTTAAAGCCGGTCGGCAGGGGCACCACGGTTTTTCCACCGCCGGTTCCGTTGTCAATGGCCGCTGCCTTGACCGTCATCGCCTGCGAAAGGCGAAGCACATCCGCGATGCCGGCGGAACTGTCGTCGTAATGCTTGATCCGAAGGCCGCCAATTGCCGGGCCAAGCACCGTCGAATGCACGCCGATCATGACCGGCAGACCCGTTCTGCGCCCTGGTTTGATCTGGAAGTGCTCATGATCGGTCGGGATAAAAAGTTCTATCAATTTCTGCTCCAGGAAATTATATAAGGCGTTTTCGGAAGACGATTCGTTCCAACAAATTCGATGCGATGAATGAGCATTCGCCATTTAACTCTACCCACACTCATGATCCGTCATTAGAGAAAGGCGTAAAAACAGCGGCAATCAGCTCGAGTTGGTTCATGGCGGGTTCCGAGATATCGGTGCTACGTCTCTGTATTGGAGTATGCAAAGAGCGCCCGGCGTTCGATAGAACGTTCTTGCGCATTTGCTCGTGGTGACGGACGAGGGAATGTGAGCACGAGTGGTCTGAGCAATCACAGCGTTGGCAAATGCGTTCGCACCTGAGAGCAGCGTCTCGCGGACATCACGCTCGAGTATATGGTTCGCCTTGTGGCGAGAACCCGCGACGTGTGCGGGGATGGCGCGTGTCGACGAGGAATGGCCGAGCGATCACCTAAGCGCGCAAAAACGTACTATCGCGTTGCGAATCCGCGGAGCACAATGACAGCGACGGCTGCGCGATGCGATGGCTTGCAGCAAGCCCACCGGATCCCACGTAGAATGGAATCGCCAATAACTGACAACATACGCCCCCGTTCGCGCAGGCCGTGGCCCTCGACTGTTCGAAAAGCTACGTGTCGAAAGCGGGTCGACATCGATGATCCAACCATGAGTCAGACAAATCGAATTTCTGCAGATTGCGCGCGGTTTTCGACCGCCACTCGTATTCTTGGCGGCATGGAGGTCATGCACGCGACCTTTCATACTCATAGGTTTTCCCCACATTTGCATGACACATGGTCGATTGGCGCCGTGGTATCCGGTGCCAAGGACAACTCCGCGGTAGCCCGACCCAACGTTATCCAGGGTGGGCAGTTGGTCGTCACACCTCCTCACCGACCCCATGCGGGGCGAGTACTGGGCTCGGGCCCGTGTGAGTACGTCATGCTTTACGTAAGTGATTTTCAACTTCGTGCGAGCGCAAGTCTCCTTGGCCTGAACGACGTGGAGATACCTCAGAACGCTATATCGGATCGCTTTCTCGCACGACGACTAATGGAGTTCGTATTCGACTTACTCGGCAGCGAGAAATCATCTTCGCGCCAGGATGCATCACTGGAACACGACTGCCGCGCTTTACTAGATGAAATCCTCCTGCGATACGCAACCATGCCGAATCGCAGTGACGACGTCGGCGCCCTAAGGTATGAAAGCAGGCTTCGCAATGCTATGCAGCACCTGGAGTCGCATTGGAACAAGGCAGTTTCGCTGGACGACCTCGCACGTCGGGCGGCGATGTCCCCCGCACATTTTTGTCGCCGGTTCAGTCAAGTATACGGATTGCCGCCTCATCGCTATCAGTTGGTCATGCGAATGATAAAAGCTAAACTCATGCTTCATTCTGGCGAAAAAATTGGGCGCGTGGCACTTCAGGCCGGATTTGCCGATCACAGTCATTTTGGGAGGCAATTCAAGAGTTGCTTCGGCTTCGCGCCAGGGCAGGCTTATCAAAGGCGCGGTTAATCAGTAGTGCAAGGCCGGTGACGAAGCCGGAACCACCGAGCTTTGTTCCTGTTGGCGGAGATCGGCGTCGACATGACGCGCTTTGCCGATGCCGGCCATCTGGTGCCTGGGCAAGCCTATGCCCACGCAATGACGAGAGTGCTGGCAAGCGGCGCAGCACCCGAGTGCGCTAGAGCGGCACCTGGCTCATGACCTCCCTCGTGACGGCTGGCTGGGCGGCTGTGCCGGTCAGGACCAGCAATCTGCATGCCCCGTTCCTGCGCCTCAAAGCGCGCCGCGGCGTCAAGAAGGCCTTCCTCGCGGTGGCCGCTTCCATGCTCACGGCCGCCTGCCACATGCTCCGGGATGGCGCTGAGTATGCCGACCTTGGCCCCGATTACTTCGACCGTCACGACGTCAACAAAACCATCCGTCGCCTGCTCAAACGCCTCGCCGACCTCCGGTGTCAAGTGGATCCCATGGCTCATGCTGTCTAACGCTTCCTGGTAGGCGGGGCATGGTTCCTTTCTCTTCGAAGATCAGTTTCCTTGACGTGCGAGCCAACTCTGGCCTCGCGCGTACATACAGATTGGGCGCGTCATGAGTGCTCAGACGCGATACCCGTACAGCGTGCCGTTACCCTCGCGCGCGTTGTCGAGCGAGTTGGCGGCAAGCTGACTACTGGTGCTTTCGTTCGGCTGGACTAGGCCTGCAGGCGGCGAGCTAGGTTAGCCATCAACAATGGCCAACAAGACTGGCAACGGCGGCAAATCGAAGTGGCGGATGCGTTGTTAAATCAATTCGAACTGAGCGCAAACGAACTTGCGCCGAGCACGCCGAAGCTGGCATATGCAGCGGGGTTACTTAGGCAGCACGCCAACGAATTTTTTGTATGGAAATGTATTGAGCGCGGTCGCGGATACGTAACGGTACGTCAGAGCTTGTCGCTCGCCACAGAAGAGATACATCTCCATCCTTTAATGCTGCGTATGCAACGGATTCCTTCCAGGACGGATCGGATCTCAACTGAATCTTCTCCACTTCATCAAGGAAAGGGAATTCCAAATGAAATCGACCCGAATCATGGCTGCGGCCACGCTCATCGTCGCCACCGGTTTGACGCTGCACGCGGCTCAAGCGCAAACGGCGGAAGTACATCGCACCGATCTCGTCCAGCACGATCTTAGCGTGCCGGATCGCGAGGGCGTACAGGTACGCGTCGACTTCGATCCGGGTGCGTTCGCGCCGAAGCATCTGCATCCGGGCGAAGAGATCGCCCATGTCCTGCAGGGGACGCTGGAGTACCAGCTCGGTGACAACCCGCCTGTCACGCTCAAGACGGGCGATTCGCTGTTTATCCCGGCAGGCACCGCCCACTCGGCGAGGAATGTCGGCAGTGGCAAGGCATCGGAACTGGCGACCTACATTGTCAAGAAGGGGGCGCCGCTAGTGGTGCCGGCCAAATAAGGACCCAATCAAAAAACGACGCATCCTCGTGAACTCACACGCATCAAATCAGGCTTCTGACCCGACGCGCCGAACTTTGCTGTTGGGCGGCATGGCGACGGCAGCGCTCTCTATGCTTCCCCCGGTTCTGTCTGCCGCCGCGCAGGCCGATGGCGGGCACCCCGCCGCGGCGGACGCGATCCGTCCGTTCCGCGCCCATGCTCCCCGGGCCGCGCTTGCCGACCTGCACCGCCGCCTTGCCGCCACGCGCTGGCCCGATGCGGAAACGGTTGGCGATCGCTCCCAGGGCGTGCAGCTAGCGACGCTTCAGCGGCTCGTGCGCTATTGGGCGACGGACTACGACTGGCGAAAGGCCGAGGCGAAACTCAATGCCTATCCGCAGTTCCTGACGAACATCGACGGTCTGGACATTCATTTCGTCCACGTGCGCTCCCCCCATCCGAACGCGCTGCCGCTCATCATGACGCACGGCTGGCCAGGTTCGGTCTTCGAGTTGCTGGACGTCATCGGCCCGCTGACAAATCCAACGGCGCACGGCGGCACCGCTGACGATGCCTTCCATCTGGTCATTCCGTCGATACCCGGCTTCGGGTATTCACAGAAGCCGAAGGACAAAGGCTGGAACCCAGATCGCGTCGCGCGCGCCTGGGACGTTCTAATGAAGCGGCTCGGCTATACGCGCTACGTCTCGCAGGGCGGCGACTGGGGCGCCATCATTTCCGACGCGCTGGGGCGCCAGGCGCCGGAGGGACTGCTCGGCATCCACGTCAACCGGATCGAGCGTGCCACGACCGTGCCACCGGACCTTGCGAAGGCGCTGAGGAGCGGCGATCCCGCGCCAGCAAACCTCACGCCCGAAGAAGGGGACGTGTTCGACCAAGTCAGGGAGTTCCTCAACAAGGGGCTTGGCTACGCCAGCATCATGCAAACGCGACCCCAGACCATCGGCTACGGCCTGGCCGATTCGCCGGTGGGGCTGGCAGCATGGATCTACGACAAACAGGCGGACTGGGTATTCACCCGTGGTGACCCCGAGAAAGCGTTGGGCCGCGGCGCTATTTTGGACAACATCACGCTCTACTGGCTGACCGATACCGGGGCTTCAAGCGGGCGAATCTACTGGGAAGCTGGGGCCGCCCAAGCCAGCACAAAGCCCATCACCATTCCGGTGGCGGTGACCATCTTCCCTGGCGAGGTGTACCGGCCGCCAAAGCATTGGGTGGAACGCGCCTATCGGAACCTGACCTACTACAACCGCGTGGACAAGGGTGGCCACTTCGCGGCCTGGGAAGAACCGGAGCTGTTCAGTTCCGAGCTGCGTTCCGCGTTCCGGTCGTTGCGCTGATCCGGCGCCGTGGCACCGCCTGTCACGATCAACTGACCGGGCGGCGCGCGCCTCGATGAAATCGCTATTGGAAAAACACCGCGCGGAACGCGCGGTGGCAACAATCACTCACCCCTTGCCGAGGATGGCCCGGTTGCGCGCCTTGACGATCTCGGACCTATTCTCAGTTGCGGCCCTCGGCGGGCTCGAAACGCACGTCGCGTAAGCCAAGTGTGCGCGGACCCACGCGCAGGCTTACCCGTTCGAGGGGCTGGCCGGTGCTGGCCTTGACAATACGTATCGGCGTTTGGTGTCCACACCACTCGTCGCCCCAATGCATCAGTGCGACGAGCACCGGGTAGAGCGCCTCTCCCTTTTCCGCCAGCCGATATTCGGTACGCCGCTCGCTGCCTTCGGCCAATGCCTTCACTCCACCATTCGCCGACCTGTTCGAGCGCGCACGCGACGGAACAGTTCATGCCGTCAAAGGCTTTGCGGTACATAGCGCCACCCTAGACTGGAAACTTGCATGATGCAAGTTAATGCGCTACCGTAAGTTCCTTCACCAAACTTTTTAATCGTCACGCTCTTTTCAAATACGCGTGCCGCCATTGCGAGCGCAACGCGGAGCGCACGCCGATCGTGGTCGCGCCGATGCCAGTACAACCGCTGCCAGGTAGCAACGCGAGTCCGGCGATGATCGCGACGGTGACGACCGGCAAGTACGTGGATGGCACGCCGCTATACCGGATGGAAGACGCGCTGGCCCGTGCGGGCATTCCGGCGGGCCGCGGCACGCTGGCGAACTGGATCATCAGGCCTGCCGAACTGCACTACAGCCGGTTGTACGAGGCGATGCGCCAGACGCTGCTGTCGCAGCCGCTGATCCACGGCGACGAGACGACGGTGCAAGTGCTCAAGGAAGAAGGCAAGACCGCGCAGAGCAAGAGTTACATGTGGCTCTACAGAAGCGCACAGGACTGCGAACAGCCTGTGGTGCTGTTCGACTACCAGCCGGGGCGTGGTCAGCAATATCCGCAGGCGTTTCTCGCCGGCTACGAAGGCATGCTGATGACCGACGGCTACAGCGCCTGGCGCACGCTCAAAGCCGTCACGCACTTCGGGTGTCTTGCACATTCGAGACGACTGTTCGTCGACGCGCACAAGGGCCAGAAGAAGCCCGGCGGTCGCGCACAGCAGGCGCTCGAGTACTTCAAGGCGCTGTATCAGGTCGAGACACTTGCTCGCAGAGAACTGCCAGAGGGCGAGACACGGGCCGGCTACACCTACCGACTGCGGCAGGAACACAGCGTACCGCTACTGGAGGCGCTCAGGAAATGGCTGGACGAACTGGCACCGCAGGTTCTGCCTGAAAGTCTGCTGGGCAAGGCGATCAGCTACACGCGCAATCAGTGGGAATACCTCAGCCGCTATGTTATCGATGGGCGTGCACCCCTCGATAACAACGTGATAGAGCGCGACGTGAGACCCTTTGCAACCGCGCGAAAGGCATGGCTCTTTGCAGACACGGTTGCCGGTGCGAAGGCGAGCGCGACGATCTACAGCCTGATGCTCACGTGCCGCGCCTGCAACGTCGAGCCGTATGCGTATCTGCTTCACGTTCTCACCGAGCTGCCGCAGCGTGCGGCGGACGCCGACATCAGCGACCTGCTGCCGTTCAACTACGCCAGCCAGCAGAGCGCAATGACGAACCCCGGTTGATGACATGACAGGGCGCCGGCACTGCCCCGGCGCGCGATTCCTGGTACCTCCATCGGACATTGCCGATCCTGCTCGAGCGTCGCAATAGGGCCGAGCCCGCCTGTTCGCCGAGAACGACTCTCAATACAGTGTGCTGAATTGCGCGGTTACGCATATACAGCAATCCGGGTGTGCGGCGCGCGCGTGGGGGGTTCTCAGGTCGCCGGTCCGATGGTCTGAAGGAAATCCACCATCGTCCTGGCGACGAGTTCGGGGCGCTCTTCCTGAACGAAGTGGCCCGTGCCCTCCAGATTCACCATAGTCAGGTTCGACACCTTCTGTTCAATGACCTTCTTCATCCATCTGTAGGCCGGGCCACCCATCGCCAGAACCGGCATCTCGAGCTTGCCGTAACCTTTGTTGTCTACCACGTCCTGCGTGAAGGCCTGATACCACGCGTTGCTTGCGCGAATGGCGTCGGCACTGTTGTACGCGCGCTCATACACGGCTCGGTCCCGCGCGTCGATCGCACCCTCGTCCACCAGGAAGTACTTGAAGAGCCAATCCTGCTCGACCCGGATACGACCGGCGAGCAGCTTCTCCGGCAGCCCTTTGACCTGGTTGAAGGCAAACCACCAGAGATACGGATGGGCGAAGTCGAGCTTGTCGCCGAAGGTGTTGTGCGCCGGTAGAAGCTGGAACGACAACAGGCTCTCGTCCGGGTGCGGCAGCTCCAGCATCACCAGCTTGTCGATGGCCTGGGGATAGTTCGCCGCATACGCGAAGGCCACCGCCGAGCCAATGTCATGACCTGCGACACTGGCCTTGTCATAGCCCAGCGATTTCACCAGCTCGTGAATGTCACGTGCCATGGTCTTCTTGTCGTAGCCTTCAGCGGGCTTCGACGATGCGCCCATGCCGCGCAAGTCCACGGCGATGACGGTGTAACGCTCGGCAAGCGTCGGCATGATCTTGTGGAAGGTCCACCAGGTCTCAGGCCAGCCCGGCAGCAACACGAGCGGCTCGCCCTTGCCGCCGACGACGTAGTGCAGCCGCACACCGTTGACCTCGGCGTAGCCGTTCCTGAATCCCGGCAACGACTTCACCAGCGCCGCATCTGACACGTCGGCAACCTTTGCGGCGGTGGTCTTCTGAACAGCCGCCGCATCCGTGTGAGCTTTGGAGGTCGCCCCTGCGTAACCTGGGGGGGCGGCCACCATGAGAGCAGCAAATGCAGCGGTTGCAGTGCCAATCCTGACAATCGAGTTCAAAGAAATCTCCATGATGTATAGGGCTAACTGAACGAGTTCAGGCAACTGTGGCGCGTGGATCCTCCGGGCCTTGCTCCGCGCTCGGCGCGGCATGCCCAGCGCGTTCGTGAACGTGCGAGGTAGGTGTGCAGTTGATCAGGAGACTGGGCAATTCCGGCCGGTTGTAGTGGCCGGCCGAGTCCATCAAGATCTTGCGTCGGTCGGTCAAGACCCTCGAGATCTGTCGCGTCCGCGTGAGAGGGCAGTTCCGCGTAATTTCGCGGCAAACCTCGTCGCGGTTGGTGGGTTGAACGTTTGATGGCATGTTCGTCATTGTGTTGCATGTGCAGCAAACAAGAGCAGGTTCAGGGGGGCTGTGCGTCTCAGCTTGCGGCTGGCCTGTTGCGAAGAATTTAAGCCGACCTTTGTATCTGGCCTGTAACGTACCTGGGCCGCTTCCGTCATGAAACGTATCAACACAGGGGGGCGATACAGACGGGTACAAAAAGGTTCTGAAACGCATGGAGGAGTGGCCTACGATTCGGCCGGAACCACGGTCAAAGTCCGCTTTTTGGTCCCAGCTACTACTCTTACATAAGAGCGAAGCGTAAAAGGCTTCGCTACCCCCCGGCCAGCCTGGCCGCGAAAGGAAAAACCATGCGACCCCTCTTCAGACACTTTTCAGTCGCCGCTGCCGGCGCTGCTTTCTGCATTGCTGCCTTCGCGCAGAACGCCCCGGATATCGGCCGTCCCCCGGCGATCCTGCCGCTCGAATCGGAACCGGCACCGAAGCTGATTCCATATCCACCGCTGCCCGAACCACTGGCTCGCGGCGTCGTCATCGTTCAGTTCCGGACAGAGAACTTCCGAGTCATGCCGTTATTCGGCAAGACCGCCGTCGAGGTAACGCCGCGTATAGGGCATCTTCATGTAACCGTTGACGACGCGCACGGCACCTGGGCCCATACCAGCGAGGATCCCATCATCGTTGTGGGGCTGACGCCTGGCGCACACAAGCTGCGGCTCGAACTGGCCGATCCCAGCCACAAGATCCTGGGCAGCGAGACAGTTTCCGTTACCGTCCCGGACCTGAAGGCGTCAATACCCCACGAGCCTTGAGAGCCTGTGTGTTCTTATGCGGGAGACTCGCCATTTGCCTGCGGCGATCAGGTCTAACGTTAAGGGCCGCGGCATGCACAAGCGCTTTGCGGATGCGGCCAAGTATCGGACGCTGACTTCGCTTCTAACGGGCACCCCAAAGTCCCTTCTTCTGAAGGCCTTGGCGCCGAGCCCGATTGCCGCGGGTGGAAATGCCAGCCCGTTGCGTCCGCAGCGTCCGTTCGTGGTGCCACGCGAGCTGACACTACCTGATCGCGGAACGCCTGCTGGAGCGGCGCCGGTATTGCGACCATCCACCGCGTTCTGAATATGTGCTGACCCAGCGCGGGCATGAGTTTCGCCCGGTGCTGCTGGCAATGCTGGTGTGGGGCAACAAGCATTTCGCACCCGAGGGCGAAAGGGTGTTGCTGGTGGACCGGCGCACGGGCGCCATCGTCAATCCAGTGCTGGTCGATGCAGCGAACGGGCATCGCATCACGGAAGCGGATCACCTGATGGCGGCCGGGCCCGCTGCCAGCGAGCGCATGCACCGGCGGCTGGCACTATCGGCCGGCGGAAGGGCGCAAGCGCCGATACAAACCGCCCCGGCGCGCCCCGGCGGAGGGTGAATCATGAAAGCAGAACGGATGTGCCAAGGGTAGCAACACCTTACCTGGGCGTGTGGGTGCCGAACCTGTTTCCGTTTCCAAATCCAGGGACGGTTGCCACTGGCCCGAGCAGGCCACTTATGACGCACGGCGCTTCGCTTGAGCATCAGCGGGTAGCCGACGTCCGCGGCAAGCAGCTTGCACGCATTGATGTCGTGCGGCAATGGCTCAGTGGCCGGCATGACCGGCACGCGGGTTGCGACCGCGGCGTTGCGCGCAGCGACTTTGTTGCCGAGCGTACGCATCGCTTCGGGCGAAGGCCCGATCCAGCGGATGCCCGAGTCGATTACCGCCTGCGCGGCATCCGGATTCTCCGAAGAAAGCCATAGCCGGGATGGATGGCGTCCACACCGGTTTGCCTGGCCTTGAAGGTCATAACGACGCTATTGTCGTTCGTCGCCTCGAAGTTGCCCAATGCCACCATCATCTTCTGACGCAGCGCGTCACGCGCGAGCCAGGCGAGCCCCCTCCTCATCGTCAGCACGGAACGGCTCCTTTCAGGCGGCGCATGGAATCAGGCGACCTCGACAATCAGTTCGATTTCCAGGCAGGCGCCGAGCGGCAACTGCGGCACTCCGAACGCGCTGCGCGCGTGCTGGCCGCGCGTGCCAAACACCTCGGCGAACAGTTCGCTGGCGCCATTGGTCACGAGGTGCTGCTCAGTGAAGTCCGCGGTCGAATGGACGAGGCTCGTCAGCTTGACGATCCGCACGATTGCATTGAGGTCGCCGGTGGCGGCGTGCAGCGTCGCGAGCAAGTCGATGGCAACCAGGCGGGCCGCCGCAATACCGTCGGCGGTGCGCAGGTCGCCACCGAAGCGGCCGGTTCGAACCTGGCCATTGACGCGAGAGAGATGCCCGGAAAGGTGGATCAGGTTGCCGGACCGCACGCTCGGCACGTAGGCTGCCGCCGGGCCCGAAGCCTTGGGCAGTTCGATGCCTAGCTGCGTGAGCCTGTCGTAGACCCCAGGCGCCGGGGCGAACACCGGACCGTTCGGTTTCAGGCGCATGCCGGGCTTGAGATGCTTCCATGGCAGCTCCGCCGGATCGGCAATGAACGGACCGGGCGCACGCACCACGAAAATATCTTCCGCGATTGCGGCGAAGTCGGCGCGGAAATGCACCGAGCTCTTGTTCACGAGGATCTTCATCTCCGCCGGTTCGATGCCGACCGCGCGGTACATATTGCGGTCGAGCAGTTGTGCCTTGGTCGAGCTAACGGCAACGAGCACGCCATCGATCCGCAGTCGCGCCATGGGTCCCATGTCGGCAGCCTTGCCATGCATCATTGGTCCGCCATAGACGAACTTGCCTTCGGACAGCGCCTCCACCTCGAAGGTCGCGCGCAGAGGGGCATCCTCGCTCACCTGTGGGCAGCCGCCGAGCGCAATATCGATCTTCGCGCCGACACCGGCCTGGTGCGCGGCCGCGGCCGCGGCGGGATCGCAGATGATCCCGATCGCGGCGTTCTGCGCGCCGGCCTTGAGAAGCGCACGCAGCATCCCCATGGTGTTGCCATCGCCGCCGACGCCCGGGTTGTCCTGCGTGTCAGCGAGGATCACCGGCCGCGTGGCCTTTTGCGCGATCCGCATGGCACGCCGCACCGCTGCATCCGGCTCCTCGAACTGCACGGCCCACTGGTTCTCCGGTTCGCAGATGCGCGCGAACAGTGTGTCGACGGCCTGCTCGACGCGCACCTTGTCGAAGCCGTACCCCCAAACCACAGGACCACACTCGGCGAAGTCGGCCGCGGGAAACCCCGGCGTGAACGACAGCGACAGCACGCCTTGCCGCTCCAGTTCTTCGAGTTGCCCGTAGATGCCTTGAGCGGGCTGCATCATCGTGGACATGCTGTTGACCGGAATCATGAACGGCACGCGCCGTGCTACCAGGTGCGCTCGCGTTCCCCGCCTGCCAAGTTCCAGGAGCAGTTCGGCCGCGCGCTTACCTGTGGCGGCCATGTCCACATGCGGATAGGTGCGATACGCCACCACGCCGTCCGGTAGAGCGAGCATCCGCTCGGTGACGTTGGCATGCAGGTCCAGCGAGACTATGATCTTCATGTCGGGGCCGGCCACGGCGCGGATGCGCGCCAGCAACTCTCCCTCGCCATCGTCGAGGTGCTGGGCCACCATGGCGCCATGCAGGTCGAGATAGATCGCGTCGTACGAGGCCGTCGTCACCGCCTCCACAATTTCTCCGGCGATGCGCTCGTAGGCATCGGTCGTGACGTGGGCCGAGGCACCGGCGGCCGCCCAGATCACCGGCGTGACGGTGTGACCATGCTCGCGCACGTGGTGGATGAAGCCGCTGATCGGCACGTTCACGTTCAGCAGGTCATAAATCGCCTCGCCGCGGACCATGGCGGGAAAGTCCTCGCCACGGACGAAGCTCTCGTAGGTGGCCATGGTTGGGGCGAACGTATTGGTTTCGTGTTGGAAACCGGCAACTAGGATATTCAAGGGAAACCTTCCTGGGGCTGGATGCTGGGACCGGGCAGTGCCCATGGCGACGCCAGGGTCGGCGTCGCCAATGGGCACTGCCGTGAGGGGTGGAATTACTGAGGCGTCAGCTTGATTGAGTGGGCGAGCTTCCTGAACTTTTGGGTCTCGTCGGCGTAGAACGCCGCAGAGGCCTCGAGCGTCTGCGGCTTCATCGGCTGCACGCCGGAGAGCGCAAGGGCCTTGATCAGTTCGGGCGACTGCAGCGCCCGCTGCGAGGCGTCCAGCAATACGCGTGCGCGTTCTGCAGGGATGCCGGTCCTGCCCATGACGCCCAGCCAGATCGAATAGACGAACTCGGACTTGCGCGCGACGCTGGTTTCGGAGATCGCAGGCACATCGGGCAGGGTTCGCATGCGCTGCGTGTCCAGCACCGCGATCGCCTTGATCTTGTGTGACTCGAGCAGTTGGGTGGAGGCACCGAGGTTTGGCAGGATTGTAATGTCGATCTGGTGACCGGTCAGATCCGCCAGCATCGGCGTGGCGCCCTTGTACGGCACCTGCAGCATCTTGGCGCCGGTCAGCTGCGCCATGTACTCTGCGACGATGTGGTACATCGTCCCATAGCCCGGATTGCCGAAGGTCAGGCTCTGGCTGCCCGGCTGCTTGCCGGCCGCAATGATTTGTTCGAGCGAGTTGTACGGCAGGTCGCTGCGAGCCATGAGCACGAGCGGGTGGATCGAGACCGGCGCCAGCAGCGCCAGGTCCTCCGACTTGTACTTGGCGCTGGCCAGCGCCAGCGGCGTCAGGATGGCTTCGTTGGGCGAACCCATGATCAGCGTGTAGCCATCGGCGGGACGGCTCAGTAGCCGCTGCACTGCCAGCGCGCCGCCGGCGCCGGGCAGATTTTCGATGATCACGGGCTGGCCGAGCGCCTTGGCCATCGTCGGCTGCATGGCCCGCGCAAGTACGTCGGCGGGTCCCCCCGGCGGGAATGCGACCAACATCGATATCGGCTTGGTGGGAAACGCGTCGGCGGCGGATGCCGGCGCGCTGGTCAGAGTAATCCCCAAGAGGGCGGCGCTAAGCGCCATCCAGCGTTTGTGGGCGGGTGGTCCTTGGTCTTGCATGTCGTCCTCGACTCTCTTATTACCTTCGCTTAGATGACGTAAATTGGTTGGTGAGGAACATTGTTGTCTTTGAAGTTCGCTAGAGCAATAGCAACTTTTTTCTAGATCGTTGCTCTATGGGCAACGTTAGCGGGTGGCGGATCATGGGCAGCACAGGCCGGTGTAGGCAAGTGAGCTAGTCCGGTTGGCATAGGCCGCCGTGGGGCCGGTTGAGCAGGAAAGGCCGCAAATCCTGCAGCCTGTTGGGGGGCTTTCTCAGGTGCCATGCGATTCTGAGGAACGCGTGTCCCTGGACGGGTGCGCGCGATGAAAGAGTCGTCCTGCAAAAGATTCCCATTCACGCAGCGTAGCGCCCTTGAACTCGGCGGACCACGATTCCCTGGCATACAAGTCCACGAGTGTCAAAGTGATCAATGTGGATATGTATGAGGCCTGGTTGAGCGAGAATCTCCGGTTGAACATAGGTGTGTTCCACCGTCGGCTTGACACCTTCAGGAGGACTGGCAATTGGGTTGCTTTCTCGCGATCCGGAGCGAGCATAACGGCGTCGCAATGCTTGGCAGGCCGGGTGTATAGCGATGGATCGGAATTCGACAGTTGCTCCACTAGCATTGGCTTGTTATGGGAAAGCTGACCAAAACATGGAGAGAGCTAGATGTCTGTCTCTCACGCGATCTTTGTCCATAGTCTGGAGAGAAAGCTCACGCACATCTCGGTGACAAGACTTCGACTGTCAAGTTTCAGCTGTCGCAAGTGTGTGAACGTCGTGTATCTGATGTATGTCTCGTTGGCGGGCGAATGTACTGTTTTGTGTCTTATCCGGTATCGGATTCAAATCGTCGGGTCCTCGCCCCGACGCTCTCTCCCGAAAGCCACAATGGGACCCAATCAGGCGGCACGAAATGAAGAAATCAGGCATCGAGCGATGCGGTGGTGTCCGCGGCAGCTCAACAATCATCGGCACATCGGCGCCGAAAGCACGGCATCTCCATCACAGATCAGTTGGGCTTCGGCGCAGTCGCTGGCTGAGACAACGCGCGCGCCACGCGACGAGCTTGCAGTTGCTGCGCCCGGTTCGCAAAAGACCGTCGCAATTCGCTTTGCGGCCCACGCCGCGGCGGGGCATCGGCCAAACCAGGCATCCTGGCAGGGTGGGGCGCCGGTCACCCTTCGCGCGTCCACCCGATCCGATGGCGTTCCTGCGTGGCCTCATGCCGCGCATCGTCCTCCGTGTGCAGGTAAGCGCTGGTGGTAGAAATCGATGCATGCCCGAAATTGTCCCGCACGAACCGCAGGTCCACCTGCTGGTCGGTCATGTGCGACCCCGCGGTATGGCGCAGCCAGTGCGCCGACGCGCTGGCCAGCACCGCGGCCCGGCTTTCCCACTCGGGGCCGCGTGAGCGCAGGCGCGCGGCGGCCATCCCGAAGACTTCCTTCAGCACCAGGTGCAGCGCACCGCGTGACAAGGGTTTTTCCTTGCCGATGATCGGCAGCACGATGGGACGTGCCTCGCCGGGGTGCGGGGCGGGCGGCAGACCGTGGGCGCTGCGATAGCGCGCCAGCTCCACGATCAGTTCGTCGGTGGCCGGCACCAGCCGCGTCTTGTTGCCCTTGCCGGTCACCTCCAGCCACCAGCGCTCCACGCCGTCGCGGTCACGCCGGCAGAAGAAGGCGCCCATGCGGGTCTCAGCCACCTCGGCCGCGCGCAGGCCGCCGAGATACAGCACCGTGAAGAGCCAACGGCAGCGCGCCGCGTGCAGGCGCTCGCGCTCGGTCGCACGGTCGCTGGTGCCCGGCATCGCTTCGATGGTGTCCTTGACCGTCTGCCACATTTCGTGGCTGAGGTAGCGCGTGATGCGGGGCTTGGGCTGGCCGCGTCGGCTGCGTGCCAGGGAGAGCGGATTGCCGGCGAGGTAGCCGGCGTCCACCAGCCAGGCGAACAGCGTATTGAGGATCACCATCGCGTGCCGCGCGCTGGCCGGGGAGAGCGGGCCGGCGAACGGCCGCCAGTCCGGCGCGCCGCGCGCGAGCTTCTTGCGCGACGCCATGACCCAGCGCCAGGCTGGTTGCGGATCGGCGAGGAAGCGCTCGTACAGCAGCAAGTCCTCGTGCGTCAGCGACGACAACGGCTTGCCCTGCTGCATGACAGCCCACAACAGCAGCCGCTCCACCTCGCGCCGATAGGTCTGCAACGTGGCCGGCGTGTCGGTATAGCGCGCCAGCCAGGCGGTGACGGCGGCCAGATCGTCGGCGGCTGCGATCTGCGGGATGCCGCCGCGGGCGCGGTTGCTGCCGGCGGCGCCGCTGGCGCCAGCGAGCGCGGCGGGCAGGCGCAGGCGCTCGATCGGGGTGGCGGGCAGGGCCGTGAAGGCAGGGTGGGGGAGCGCGGTGGGTGCCATCGGTGCGGTGGGTGTCATGGCGTGAGTGTAGACCTAATTCTAGACAGAAGCGCACTTATGTCTAAAGTTTTGTGTTTTGAATTATATAAATAACGTATTACGTAGTAATATTTGCATAAACCAACCTCGTCCGCCACCCAAACATGACTGCCAGCCCTGAATCCACGTCTCCCGACGCCGCCCTGCAGGCCACGCTCGCCGCCGACGTGGCCACCCTGCGCGCGCAGTTCCCCGAGACCCGCGCGCTCTACCGCGAGGTCTGCGCCTTGCTGTTCTTCCGCTATGGCATCACCCCCACCGCCAACAAGCTCTACGGCCTGGTGCGCAAGGGCAGCATGGGCACGCCCACCGAGGTGCTGGCGCAGTTCTGGGCGGACCTGCGCGGCAAGATGCGCGTCACCATCGACCACCCCGGGCTGCCGGACGCGCTCAAGTCAATCGCGGCGGATGCCGTGCAGTCGATCTGGCAGGCCGCCAACGAGGCGGCCGCCGGCGAACTGGCCGCCTTGCGGGCCGAAGCGCGGCTGCAGGCGAGCGAGGCGGACGCGCAGCGCGACCAGGCGCGGGCCGCGGTGGTCGTGGCCGAGCAGGAGAAAGCCGCAGTACAGGCCGAGCTCGACGCAGCCCAGCAGGCGCGCGCGGCGCTACAGGGGGAACTGGATGCCGCGCGCCAAGCCCTCGCGGCCGCGCAGGCGCGTCAGGAGGAAGGCACGCGTCAGATCGAGACGCTTGAGCGGCAACTGCACGAGTTGCGTACCCAATTCTCGACGGAGCTGGAGCGCACTCGTGAGCAGGTCGCGGTGGCGCAGGAGCGGGCTAGCGCCACCGAGCGCCGCGCGCTGCGCGAGATCGACCAGGAGCGCACGCTGCGCCAGAAGGCCGAGCAGGCGCTCGCGGATTTGCGCGCTGAGCTGGCGGCGCTGCAGGCGAGGGCGCAAGACGCCGCCGTGGCCGGCGCTGAGGCGCGCGCGCGGCTGCAGGCCGAGCGCGACACGCTCAGCCAGGAACTGGCGGCGACAGAGCAGGCGCTCAGGCGAGGGCAGGTGGCCCAAGAAGGGCTGCGGGCCGAACTGGAAACGGCAGTACGGCGGGCCGAGCGGGCCGGTGCGGTAGCCACCGCGACGCGCCGCCTGGTGTCGCCCAAGCGCCGGACGCCCGTGACGCGCACCAAGTTCAAGCCCGGGCCGGCCTGAGGGGGGACGCCGGAGGTGTCGGATCGCATATATCCACCGCACGCGGGGACAAGCCCGTGGACAAGCCGCGCGGGGGCCGATTGCCGACGGCGTCGGCCGCTTTCCAGATGGCCCAGCATAGGCTTACCCTAGCTGCGGCGCCATGCCGGACTGGCTGCAGCGGGCAATCCACGCCGGGCAGACGGTGGAACAGTTCCGGATGGTTGCGACAAGGGAATAGTTGAGCGCGCCATGGTGGGACCCACCTCCGCCCACTGATTACATGGATGACCCGCTCATGTCGTGTGCCACCTAACTCCAGAGGAATGACACATAGTCTGGAAGAAAGTGGGTTAAGCGTGACTTCGCGTCAGGGTTAGGCCAAGCAGGGTTCTTGGCTGGTTTGGTAATGCGCTCCGGCTAGGACGTCTTTGTCGTCTTGGCCGGGCTTGGCGTGATCGCGAGCGGAGCGTGGTCAGTCTGGCGAAACTTGAGAAATTTCTTGACCATCTATCTACAGGTAGATAAGATTCAACTTATGGAATCTGCTGCACCGTCGGCAACAAACAAAAGCCGCGCAATGTGGAGATCTCACAAGCAGTAAATGTGAAGTGACTGGCATGCGCCGTTTTTTTTGCCCTGCGCGCCTATCTAGTAGTAGATAACTACAAAATTGGCTTGCATCTTAACAAGCAGTTCCGGTCTTCGTGGCCTGTGCAGACCTCGGACCTCAGCTAAACGAATTGGAGAACATCATGAACACCAAGCTCATCGCCAAGTCCCTGCTCACCGCCGCCGCTCTTGCCGCCGCCTTCGTCGCAGGTGGTGCCCAGGCTTCCGGCCCCAAGGACAGCGCCTTCAGCGGCGACCGCTACGGCTACAACTTCCGCGTCAACGACAGCCGGAGCGCCTTCACCGACGGCGCCCGCGCCGGTAAGTTCGACCCGTTCACCGACGGCGCCCGCGTCGGCAAGGCCGATCCGTACAGCGACGGTGCGCGCATCGTAGCCGGCCTGGATCGCACCGGCGTGTCGTCTTCGCCCGCCCGCAGCCGCGACGTCTACAGCGACGGCGCTCGCACCGGCAAGTTCGACCCGTTCACTGAAGGTGCCCGCGTCGGCAAGGCCGACCCGTACACTGACGGCGCCCTGGCCTGAGCAGGCGGAAGCGGCGGCTGGCCACAGCGCGGGTCGCGCCGTTTCCGGCCAGCAGTACCAAGCGCAGGCCCTCGTGGCGGCAACTCGACAGATCGGGAGCACATTATGAATATTCGGCAAGGTTTCCTCGCAACGGCTGGCTGGCTTCTGCTGTGCGCCGCCAGCGGTTCGATGGCCGCTGCGGTGGCACAGGTGCTGCCGGCTTGATCCGGCAACCACACCGCGGCCCTGCCAGACGCATCGGAGTTTCGCGATGACCACGCTTTCCGTACGCGACCAACTGGTGGAGCACGCCCTGTCGCTGATACGCCGCCGAGGATTCAATGGCTTCAGCTATCGCGACCTAGCGGAGCTGGTCAGCGTCAAGACATCGAGCATCCACTACTACTTCCCGTCCAAGGACGACCTGCTGCAGGAAGCGATGTCGCGCTACATCGCCCGGCGCGCCGAGCGCCTGCGCAGCATCGACACCAGCCTGCCGCTGGCCGAGCAGGCCGAGCAATACCTAGGCTCGGTGCGCGATAGCGCGGGCAGCGACCAGATCTGCCTGTGCGGCATGCTGTCGGCCGAGCTGGCGCTGCTACCCAAGTCGGCGCACACGGCCCTGCAGGGCTACTACAAGCTCAACGAGGCCTGGCTGGCCCGGCTGGTGCAGCGCGCTGCCGAAGCCCGCGGTGACACGCTGCCGGCTTCGCCGGACGCCATCGCGCAGGTGCTGTACGGCGCGCTGCAGAACAGCGTCGTGACGACCCGTCTTTTCGGCGCGCCGGAGCGGCTCGATGCTGCCTGCAACGCGGTGCGTACGGCCTTGGCCGAGCCGGCGCGCGTCAAGGCAGATGTCGCCTCATTCATGCAGCCAAACGCTGTTTTTTGGCGCCTGGCTTGATACCGCTGGGCACGGCAATCTCGCGCTCCGGGTTGAGCGTGACCGTGCCGATTGGCGTCCAGTTTCGCGTGTGGCGTGACCAGCGACGTGGGTTGCGCTCGCGGGCCTCGGCATAGAGCACATGACGAGCGGCGAGAATCCTATCGTCGTGCCCGGCGTGGCGCTGTGCCGGGCTCACGTAGCGGATGCCGCTGTGCCGATGCTCGTGGTTGTACCAGTGCACGAAGTGCGCCGCCCAGGCGCGCGCCTTGCTCAGATCGGCGAAGCCGCTGGACGGGAACTCCGGCCGGTACTTGGCCGTGCGAAACAGGCTCTCCACAAAGGCGTTATCGTCGCTCACGCGTGGACGCGAATACGAGGGCTTGACACCCAACCAGTGCAACATCGCCAGCACCGTGGTGGCCTTGAGTGTGGCGCCGTTGTCCCCGTGCAGCACCGGCTTGGCCGCCATGGCGTGGATGCCCTCGGCCAGCGCCGTGCGCTTGACCAGATGCGCCGCGTGGTCGGCGTCGTCGCGGTCGTGGACTTCGAAGCCCACGATCTTGCGGCTATACACGTCCAGGATCAGGTACAGATAAAACCAGCGCCCGGTGATCTCGGCAGGCAGGTACGTCATGTCCCAGCACCATAGCTGGCGCGGTGCGGTAGCCACGTGCGTGGTGGGCGGGCGGCTTTGACGGGGCGCCTTGGCGCGGCCTCGATGCCGGCTCTGGCCATGCGCGCGCAGCACGCGGCCAAAGCTCGATTCGCTGGCCAGGTACACGCCTTCGTCGGCCAGCATGGGCACGATGCGCGCCGGCGGCATATCGGCGAAGCGCGGCTCGTTGGCCACGCGCAGGATCTGCTCGCGCTCAGCCTCGGTGAGGGCATGAGCGGGCATTGGCCGCACCGCCTGGGGCCTGCCGTCACCCGATATGAGACCTTGGCCGTCCGTCCAACGCTGCAGCGTGCGCGCGCTGATGCCAGCGGTCTCGCAGGCCGCGTGCAGCCTTGCCCCAGCAGCGTGCGCCACTTCGATGTCGCGGGCCAGAGTCTGGCGATCTTCGAGGCCGATCATTCGTCCTCGCCCTTGTTGAAGATCGCCGCGACTTTTTTTGAAAGTACCAGCAATGCAGCAGTCTCGGCCAACGCCTTCTCCTTGCGCCGCAACTCGCGTTCGAGCTCCTTGATGCGGCGGCGATCATGCTGGGTCTGCTTCGGACTGGCGCGCACCTCCTCCGGTTCAGCCAGCGCCTGCGTGGCGGCTTGGCGCCACTGTTCAAGCTGTTGGGGGTACACACCGTGCTCGCGACACCAAGCACTGCGCGCAGTCTCGTCCATGGCCGCCGTGGCGATTACAGCCTCCAGCCGGGCAGGCGCTGTCCATGCCCGCTCGCGAGCGGGCATGGACAGCGCATCCGCACGCCACCGCTCCAACGTGGCCACTGCCACACCCAGTTCCCTTGAAACCACTTCCACCGCCACACTCTCCGGCGGCAACAACCGCGCTACTGCACGGTCCTTAAACACTTGTCCGTATCGAGCCACTTCCATCTCTTATCGCCCCCAAGGTTCAGATTCTATCTGGGCGACATCTATTCTGACGCGGGGGGGAGCCGGAACAGCAGCCGGCCTAGTCTAAGCGTTGGGGCGCTGGCCAAGGCTGGTGACGGGTCTGATGCACACGCGGTTCTTGCGTCGGATCTTACTCAATAAGATCAATCACTTATCGTCGATATTGATCCACTCAATTGGGCTGATAGAAATCTTTTTGCGTCGGATCACAAATCTATTCTTGCCTATCTATCTATAGGTAGATAATATTCGAGGCATGGACAGCGACGCAGCGGCCACAACAACGGCACGCGAACCGGTCCACGCAACCAAGCAGTTTGTCAGTACCGGAGGCGGTCTTTTTTTTAGCCCTTTCATCTATCTGGTAGTAGATAGCTAGATGCGAGCGAGGGCGAGGAGAAGGGCTGCTTAATACGCAGCACAGACATCGGCCCCGCAATCAGCTACCCAAACCAGGATCGCCCGGCCCATCGCAAAGAGAACATCATGAACGCCAAGACCATCCTGACCGCCGCCGCTATCGCCGCCGCTTTCGTAACGGGCGTTGCCCAGGCTACCCCGCAAAAGGCCGGCGAAGCGTACGGCTACACCTATCGCGTCAACGATCAGCGCAGCGCCTTTACAGATGGCGCTCGCATCACAAACCGTGACGTCTACACCGACGGCGCTCGTATCAGCAACCGTGATGGCTATACGGACGGCGCCCGCATCAGCAATCGCGACGGCCTGACGGCGAGCATCGGCAAGCGTGATGCCTACACCGACGGCGCCCGTATCAGCAACCGTGATGGCTATACGGACGGCGCCCGCATCAGCAATCGCGACGGCCTGACGGCAAGCATCGGCAAGCGTGACGCCTACACCGACGGCGCCCGTATCAGCAACCGTGATGGCTATACGGACGGCGCCCGCGTCAGCAATCGCGACGGCCTGACCGCGAGCATTGGCAACTGTGACGTCTACACCGACGGCGCGCTGGCCTGATATCGACTCCCGTCGCCACGGCCTGGCGATGATCGCATCGCAGAAGGTGTCCAATACGGAGACCGCGCCAAAACGGGGGCGAACGACCGGACCACCGCCGAGAGGCCAATGAGGCACCTACAATGCGCGCATGGCTTCCGATCCTGGGGCGGCGACCTCCATCCTTCAACTTCGAATTGCTCTGCGCGGCCTGAGCCCGCCGGTTTGGCGACGCGTCCTCGTTCCCGAGCATTTGACGCTCCCACAATTGCACAATGTCATCCAGGTAGTCATGGGCTGGGCGGACGAACATCTGCACCAGTTCAGCATTCGTGGCAGGCATTACGGTGAAGCTCATGAGGACGTCTTGCAGTTCTCCACAGTGGCAAACGAACTGCCGCTGACCGCGTTTCGTCTCCGCGAACACGAAGGCTTCGTCTATGTGTATGACTTCAACGCGTGGTGGCGCCACGAGATACGGGTGGAGCGGCGTATGCTGCGGCAACATCCTGGCCGGCTGCCACATTGCGTGGCGGGTAGCGGGCCTTGCCCGCTAGAGGACGTTGGCGGGATCGAGAGGTATCTGGAGGCCAGGGACGAACGCAGTGAGTACGAGTTCCTCGATTGGCTCGAGTCGCTGCGCGAGGGTCCAATCGTGCTGGCAGACTTACGCGATGAGGTCGACCGATGTCTGACTTGGCTGGATCGTCGCTTTGACCGTCAGATCGTCAATGATCGGTTGCGACACCTCGAGGGGTAGACTGGTCGCCGCAGCTTCCAAGGGAGGAGGGCGGCCATGCGTATCAGCTTGCAACTCGTAGTGCAGGACGAGGGAGGGGTGCCAGCCACCGTCACCGAAATTGCCCAGTTCGAGAGAGACAGCCTTGATGTGGGCTCGCTGGGCCTGCATCTGGAGGAGGCGAAATCATTGCTGGGTCGGCTGCAGCGCACGATGGTCGCGGCACAGGTTGCCGAGGCAGTTGCCCGGACCAGCGTTTGTCCCACGTGCGGTGCGCAGTTGGCTTGCAAGGGCCACCATCACTTGGTCTTCCGTAGCGCGATCGGGCGACTGTCGATTGACAGTCCCAGGCTGTATCCCTGTCGGCAATGCCAGGGCGACGCCCCCACCTTCAGTCCGGTCGCCAACCGGCACTTCATCGTGAACTACGGTGACCGCTATCGGCATGGGGAGCCCATTGCATCGGGTTTTGTCGAGTCAGCCGTCAACCAAGTGGTCAGCAAGCGGTTCGTCAAACGGCAGCAGATGGCCTGGCGGCCTCAGCACGCGCACAACCTGCTGCAAATCCGGACGGCCGTGCTCAATGACCAGCTCCGGTCTTACGTTGAACGATGGTATCCCTCCATCGCCGGAGAAGAAAACCATCGCCTTGCCGCTTAGTCAGCCCCCGGTTTGGCGCGGTCTCCGAGCACCGCGACGCCCGTGGCAGTGGCTGCACGATGGCGGCCCTTTGCGGCGATGCGGCGCGTCAACCAGAAGCCGTCAAGGCCACGTTTGCGGCTGGGATCGAAAGCCTGCTGACAGCCCTTGAACGCGAAGGCGTGACGTTGGGTACGCTGGATCAGCGCGAGGCGCGCGCAAAGATGATCGACATGCTCACCCATTCGGTCGGCGCGATCGTGCTGTCGCGAGCCTGTCCGGATGATTCCCCGCTGGCGGACGAGATTCTGGAAGTCTGCCGCTCAGAAATTCTCGCGCCATTGTCGACGTCGGTGGACAACTAGCAAGCAGGCCGTGCGACCCGGGAGCCCGCGCAGGATCAAGACACCGCGCATCCCGATATCGGAGACGCTGAAGCTTATTGCCATCGACGCGCGCGCCGTGCTGCGGCTGGCCCTTGGTGTCGGGCAAAAATCAAATTGCCCATGGGCCACTATTGCATATGCAACCATGTATGGGAAAGGCGCTGTCGATGTAGGTTGATCTGGTTGTTGCCCGTTGGGAAGTGGAGGAGAAAGCGGTTCGCGCTCGCCTGCAAGACCTCTATGCCGCGCCGCAGGAACAGATCGCCGGCCGCTCGGATCCCATGGCCAAGCCTGAAGTCGTTCTTTGCTCTTCAGTGCGCACAGCGATTGGCACTTATGGTGGTGCGCTGAAAGATACCCCGGCGCCCGAGTTGGGCGTGGCCGTGGTCTGCGAAACCCTCAAGCAAGTCAGGAGCGCACCGGCGCATCGGCAGCCAGACGACACCGGGACCGCCGTTGTACCGGCTCAAAGTTAATGGGCAATCGGCCACATACGAATCAGCGGGTTGCGCAGCACTGACCAACGAGGCCATGGCCTATGTCGAGAGGGGCCCAGCCAAGGGAAAGGCGTTGGACAGGCGCGCTGCACGCTGCGCTTGGAGATGCCGCGATGACGCCTGTCTCTGGCTCGACAAAATGAACCTGCTAGACGTGCTTGGCCAGGTCGATGGCTACTGCGGTTGTTCCATGTGGATCCTCCTTGGCAGGCCGCGACGACAGAATGAGCACTGTGACTTCAGACTGACGGAGCCTGAGCCGGCCACGGTCGGCGATTTGCCGAGGCGGGCCGACCATTCCATCCACACTTCATGGTCGCGGAATTCCCCGACGGCGAGTCGGTGTCAGATTTTTCCCTATTTTTCCATCCTTCGCACAGGTGCGCGGCTGCTGGCTATAGTCACCAATGATTTGCGCCATGGCGGCGCAACCGACAGGACAGGAGAGAAACATGGATTTCGCACCGATTACTCCGCAAGCGATGTTGGACTCATCGTTCGCTGCGCAGCAAGGACAGATGGCATCCTCTGCTGATGAGCAGCCCGGCCTTGTGGAGCTGCTACTCGGTGCCGTGCTGGATTCAACATGCGGCTCCGCCGCCCCAGTTTTACTGACGGCTTACATTGACAAGCCGTTGCGATCAGGCAGATACGAACTCGAGGCAAGCCTGCGGCATGCAGATGGCCGGCAACAACGATGGCTAGCCGAAGTTAGGCAACAGGGAGACATTGTTGGCCGCGCGCATGTGGTTTTGGATGCCGAACTCCCGTCGTCCAGCTATGTGCCGTGGCGCAGCGGAGTGCGAGTGGCATCGACAACGATTGACGATGGCTTTGAGCAGTTTCTCACGATAGCTAGAATATGCGATTCGTATGGCCATTTGCATACTGCAGCAGCATCGAATCCAGTATGGTTCACGGTGCGCTACTTCGACAACGCGGAGCGGGGGAGCTTGTCGGGGCCGTTGACAATGTCCCTACTGCGCGACGAGCAGTTTGGCGTCTTGCAACACGTTGAAATTGATATGTTGCGGGAAGAGGTCAAGATTGCTACGGTAACCACCATCTATGAGGACAATCATGCCTAGGCGCGAATCCCGGTCGTCACGGAGAGCAGTCTTGGGCGCAGCTATTTCTCTCTCCCGACGTGGAGGCCTCGATAGCTTCTCGATTAGCGACCTTGGCGAAGAGATCGGCGTGTCGAAGAGCTGCATCTACCAGCACTTCGAATCCCGCATCGAGCTTCTCGCAGAGGCCGTCCTTACTTACGCTGAGGCTCTCTCAGCCGACGCGATAAAGGCTGCCGCGCAAGCGCCAAAAGGCTTACGCCGGCTAGTACGCATGCTGGACGTCTGGCTTGGCGACTATGTATTGCGCGGTGGTTGCCTCATCCTGCGCGCCGGCAGCGAATCGGCTGGGCGAGCAGAGAACGCTGTCAGTCTTAGCGTGGCACAGGCGGTAACCACCTGGCGTGGCCTGTTGGCTTCGCAGCTAAAGGACGCCGCGCATATAGGGGAAATCAACCCGAATGTTGACGTTCAACACCTTGTGTTCGAGGTTTTCAGCTTTGCTCTGGGTGTTCAGCATGACCACCTGTTCCTGGGTGATTCAGTGGAATTCCGGCATTCGGTTCTGAAGGGAATCTTCGGCCGTCATGGCATTGAGGTACCGGTAGAGGCGAGCCACCGCGTCTTACCATCCGGCGCGCTCAGGCACGGTCAGACGACCAACTGAAGCCTCCTAACGAAGCCGGCTTTCCTCAGCAATTCTCTTCCAATGCGAGCAATTCCCGCTTGGCGGCAGCCAGTACGGCATCTGAGTGCTTCTCGTCTGCCATTACCCGCGACACCACCAGTGCGCCAATCAGCGCGCTGACCGCGAACAGGGCCTTCTCGGGGTCGCCGCCAAGCGCCTTGTCTATGCGTGCCACGAACTGTTCGATATGGGCCGACATCACTTCGCGCACGGGTTCTTCGGCTCGCGCTACGTCACCGGCCAAGGCCGCGATTGCACAACCTGTTGTACGTGAATCCCGATGTTTGCGACTCAGATAGCTTTTGACAGTTGCGGCATAGTCGGGATGTGTACTGCCTTTCTTCGCTTCGAATGCGGCCGCTCCATCGTCTAGCGCACGCTCCAACGCATGGGCGAGCAGGTCCGCCCGTGATGCGAAGTGTCCATAGAACCCGCCGTGGGTCAGATTGGCGCGGCGCATCAACTTGCCAACGCTGACGGATTCCAGCCCTCC
Organism: Cupriavidus sp. F041; assembly: GCF_057814235.1. Taxonomy (NCBI): domain Bacteria; kingdom Pseudomonadati; phylum Pseudomonadota; class Betaproteobacteria; order Burkholderiales; family Burkholderiaceae; genus Cupriavidus; species Cupriavidus sp. F041. The sequence goes on along the minus strand of NZ_JBVASY010000002.1, from coordinate 1,829,537 downwards.
GTCCCGGATTTGCTCCGCCGCTTCACTAAGGATGCGCTCCCTGCTGCGCATCTTGTCTGCTTGAGAATGACCCATGCGTCATACCTCCATCGTTCTCTTGACTTTATACATTGTGCTTGTCATCCTCCTGCATGACAAGCATCATTTAGAAGGGCGGATGTCATGCGTGACACGAACGTTGAACTGGACGACGTTGGCCTTGACGACTACGAAATCCCTTTCAAGGGCATCGTGGAGCAGTCCATCGTTGGCATCTATATCCTCCAGGACGGAAGGTTCCGGTACGTGAACGAGACGTTCGCGCGCATGTGTGGTCTGAAGCGGGAGCGTCTCATTGGTGCCAGGCTACGCGACGTTGCCAATCCTTCTCAGCGCGCGGACCTGATGGCCCAGTATCACCAGAGAATCAAGGGCATCGCGCAGACCGAAGTGTTTGTCATTCGGAGAACAGCGTCCCGCAATCCCGGTTGCTTCGAAATTCACGGCACCCGTGTGAATGTTCATGGTCGACCGGCGATTTTCGGCGTCAGCATCGATATCACCGAGCGAGAGCGGCAGCGCGCCGACCTGGTCGACGCCAGCGAGCGATTGCAGGAACTCGTGGCTAGCGCCAACAACGTAAGGGAGAACGAGCGCAACCGCGTGGCGCGCGAACTGCACGACGTGATTGGCGGCATGCTTACTGCAATTAAGTTCGACCTGTCGAGGCTGTCACGGGGCATCGAGGCACTGGACCGCTGTCGCGAGTCGGGGAAAAAACGCGGTGGCGACTCTTCGTCTTCGCTCGCCTTACTGGCTCTCACTGCGGCTCAGACCCTTCAGCTCACGCAAGAGACTATCGAGGCCGTGCGCACGGTTTCAGAAGGTCTTCGACCGGGGGCTCTGGACCATCTAGGCTTATGCGACACGCTTTCGTTGGATCTGAGCCGCTTCGAGCGGCGCTATGGCATCGCCACGCGATTCCAGACCACGGGCCCGGGGCAGTGCTTGGACCGTAATCGAGAGATTGGCATTTACCGCATCTTTCAGGAAGCCATGACGAACGTAGCGCGGCATTCCAAGGCTACCGAAGTGACGGTCAGCCTCGATTGGGCTGCTGACCGGCTAGAGCTTGAAATCGCGGACAACGGACTAGGGTTCGAAGTGAATTGCGGTGCTTCCGAGGGGCATCTCGGCCTTTTGGGCATGCGGGAGAGGGCGCGCGAGCTTGACGGAACGCTAGTTCTGGATCCCGGACCCCGCTCCGGAGCGCGCGTGAGACTAGGCGTTCCAATTCTGTCGCGCACCAACTTTGAGAAAGGATAGCTCATGATTCGCCTGCTGTTGATAGACGACCACACAATCTTCAGGGAGGGTCTCAAACGCCTGCTGGCAGAGCAGGAGGGATTCGATGTGATTGCCGAGGCCGGTGATGCGTCGGAAGCGCTGGGCCGCGTGCGAGAGCAGCCGTTCGATGTCGCGTTACTCGACGTGAACATGCCCGGCCGCAGTGGCCTGGAAATGCTACCCACCCTGCGGGCCGAGAGGCCAACAATGCCGGTAATCGTCCTGAGCATGTACCCGGCCGAGCAGTATGCGCTGCGAGCGTTCCAGGCGGGAGCATCCGGCTATGTCACCAAAGACATGGATGCGATGGAGTTGGTTGATTCAATCCACAAGGTAGCGCAGGGCAAGCGCTACATAGCTCCTTCCGTTGCGAATTGTCTGCTCGATGGCTTTGACCGCATTGCTGAAAAAACACCGCATGAACATCTGTCGTCCCGTGAGTACGAAATCATGCTCCTGATTGTACGGGGCATCCGATTGACGGAGATTGGCCGGCAGATGTTCCTGAGCGTAAAGACCGTGAGCACTTATCGGTCACGCATCCTGAAGAAGCTTGGCATCACCAGCAACGCCGAACTGGCGCGCTATGCCGTCGAGCATCGACTGATTGACTGAGCCACTGCACCACTGGGGTCTTCACTTCAGAAAACGCTGACAAGTAGCAGAGTCAATTCCGACAGCCAAATCAGCGCCCGACGTCCAAACTCTTCTCAACGACACGACTCCACTGGGGTTGGACTGAAGGAGAGAACGATGACGGCAGACGTGCTGCTGCACCTAGACGACGGCGTGCTGGTCGTGACAATCAACCGGCCGGCGAAGAAGAATGCGCTTACTGCGCAGATTTACGCGGCGCTTGCCGACGCCATCGCTGAGGCGGACCGTCGGGACGACGTGCGCGCCGTACTGCTCCAGGGCGAGGGTGGCAACTTTACCAGCGGCAACGACATCGGCCTGTTCGTGAATGGGCAGACGTCCGAACCCAAGGATTCCCCCGCTGGGCGTTTCCTGCGCGCGGTCATCGCGCTGCACAAGCCCATGGTTGCCTGCGTGTGCGGGCACGCCGTCGGCATCGGGGCGACCATACTGCTCCATTGCGACTACGTCGTCGCCTCCGACGATGCCCGTATCCGCTTCCCGTTCGTCGACCTGGGCCTGTGTCCGGAATTCGCATCCACGCTGCTGCTCCAGCAAGTAGTGGGCCGGAACAAGGCTGCGGAATGGCTACTCCTCGGTGCGACCATTCCCGCCGCCGAGGCGCATCGAGCAGGACTTGTCAATTGCGTGGAACCGCTGGAGACGGTCGCCGAAGAGGCGCTGTCGATTGCAAAGTGCCTGGCCGCAAAGCCACGCCAGGCACTCATGGCGACTCGCGGCCTGATGCGCGAGGCAACCGAGGCGCTCGTGCAAGCCAGCCTCCAGCGCGAAACGGTTGTATTCGACTCCCTGCGCCAGTCGCCCGAAACGCAGGAGATTCTCCGGCGCTTCCTGCAACGCGCGCCGGTCAGGGCGCCTGCTCGCGCCTGAGCCGCGACCAGACAGTCCCATCTGCTACCCCGATCTGCAAAGAACCTTCCATGAGCATCCAGTACACAGTCATCCATGACGTCGCCGTCATCTCGATTGCCAACCCGCCCGTCAACGGACTGGGCTACGACGTGCGCGTTGGCATCATCGACGGCATCGACCGTGCTGCGGCCGACGACAACGTCCGCGCCATCGTTCTAACCGGCGCGGGCAAAGCCTTCTCCGGCGGTGCCGACATGCGCGAATTTAATTCGCCGGAAGCCTGGCGCGAACCGGGCCTCAACACGGTGCTAGTGGCTATTGAGAACAGTGCCAAGCCCGTGGTCGCCGCCGTTCACTCGGTGGCGATGGGCGGAGGGCTCGAACTGGCGTTGGCATGCCATTACCGCGTCGCCGTGCCGAAGGCGCGCATCGCGCTGTCGGAAGTGACGATGGGATTGCTGCCGGGCGCCGGCGGCACCCAGCGGTTGCCGCGCCTGATTGGCCTGGAGGCGGCCACCAACATGATTGTGCACGGAACGTCCATCCCTTCCGAGGCGCTGGCCGACTCCGGCCTGTTCGACCGCCTCGTGGAAGGTGACGTGGTCACTGCCGCCGTGGCCTTCGCGCAGGAAGTCGCGGCACGCCCGGGCCCGCATCCCAGAGTACGTGACCTGACTATCTTCCATCCGAATCCGGAGGGCTACTTGGCGGTAGCGCGCCCGGCCATCGCCGCCCGCTACAAGAATCTTCAGGCCCCACTGCGCTGTCTCGACGCCATCGAGGCCAGCTTCAAGCTGCCTTTCGACGAGGGCTTGGCGCTGGAACGCCGCCTCTTCCTTGAGCTGATGAATGGCCCCGTCTCGAAATCGCTGCGCCATGCGTTCTTCTCGGAACGGGCGGCGGCCAAGTTGGCGGGTGTGCCCGATTCGGTGCCCGAGCGCGCGGTGAACAAGGTAGCCGTCGTGGGGGCGGGCCTAATGGGCAGCGGGATTGCAATGAACTTCCTCAGTGCGGGAATTCCCGTCGTGCTGCTGGACATCTCCGATGAGGCTGTACAGAAGGGTGCCGCCACAATTCGCCGCAACTACGAGGCAAGCCTTAAGAAGGGCAAGCTGCGAGCCGAGGTGGTCGAGGAGCGCATGGCGCTGCTGCAGCCGACCGTGGACTTGGGCAGGGTCGCCGATTGTGACCTTGTAATCGAGGCCGTCTACGAAGACATGGACGTCAAGCTGCGCATGTTCCGCGCGCTCGATGAAATCGCCCGCCCCGGCGCGATTCTGGCGACCAATACGTCGATGCTCGACGTGGAGCGTATCGCCGCTGAAACAGGGCGACCGCAGGACGTGATTGGTTTGCACTTTTTCAGCCCGGCCAACGTGATGCGCCTGCTGGAAGTCGTGCGCGGCGCCAAGACGGCACCGGACGTACTGCAGACCGCAATGCGCCTGGCCCGACGCATAGGCAAGGTGCCGGTCGTGTCGGGCGTCTGTGACGGTTTCATCGGCAACCGCATGCTGGCCAAGTACATCCGGCGCGCCGGCGAACTGCTGGAGCAGGGCGCGCTCCCCGAACAGGTAGACCGGGCCATCGAGGAATTTGGGCTCGCGATGGGTCCCTTCCGGATGGCAGACCTTGCCGGCAACGACATCGGCTGGGCCATCCGCAAACGCCACTATGCCGAAGATCCGTCGCAGCCCCGCTTCGAACTTGGGGATCGCCTTTGCGAGGCTGGCCACTTCGGCCAGAAGACCTCCGCCGGCTGGTACGACTACGAACAGGGTCAACGCAAGGCGTTGCCGTCGGCGCGCACGCGGGCCATGCTGGAGGCGTACTGGAAGGAACGTGGTGTGACGCCAATGCGCTTCAGCAGCCAGGAAATTGTCGAGCGGCTGATTTATGCGTTGGTGAACGAGGGCGCCGCCGTTCTCGAGGAGGGCATTGCGGCACGCGCGTCCGACATCGACGCGGTCTATTTGCACGGGTATGGCTTCCCGGCCTGGCGCGGTGGTCCGATGTTCTACGCCGACACGGTCGGCGTGACGAACGTCCGCCGCACTCTGCGCGCACTGTCGGCGCAAGACCAGAGTTGGAAGCCGGCCTCATTAATCGAACAGCTGGCTGACGAAGGCCGAACCTTCAACGCCTGATTCCCACTCAATCCTACGGAAGACCATCATGAATGAGGCTGTCATCGTTTCGACTGCTCGCACCGGCCTGGCCAAGAGCTGGAAGGGCGCCTTCAACATGACCCATGGCGCCACGCTGGGCGCGCATGCGGTGTACCACGCGGTGGCCCGCTCGGGCCTGGATCCGTCCGAACTCGAGGACTGCATCATGGGCGGGACCTTCGGTGAAGGCACCACCGGCGGCAACATCGCCCGCGCCATCGCCCTGCGTGCCGGCCTGCCGGTGACAACGGGAGGCGTGAGCGTCAACCGATTCTGTTCGTCGGGGCTCCAGACCATTGCGATGGCCGCGCAACGCGTGATTCTGGAGGGCGCCCCAGCCATCGTCGCTGGCGGCGTCGAATCGATTTCCTGTGTGCAGAACCAGGCCAACACCCACATGGCGTGCGACCCTTGGTTGGTCGAGCACAAGCCCGAGCTGTACTGGAGCATGGTGCAGACCGCCGAGACGGTGGCGAAGCGCTACGGCATCACCAGGGAAGCACAGGACGCGTACGGCGTGCGCAGCCAGCAGCGTGCGGCTGCGGCGCGGGCCGCCGGAAAATTCGACGACGAGATTGTGCCGATGACGACCACGATGGGCGTGGTCGACGAGGCGGGTCGCGTCACGACTCGTCAAGTCGTCATCTCCGAGGATGAAGGCATCCGACCCGATACGACGCTGGAGGCGGTGTCGCGTATCCGTCCCGCCTTGCCGGGAGGTGTCGTCACGGCGGGCAATGCAAGCCAGTTCTCGGACGGCTCCTCGGCCTGCGTGGTGATGAACGCGAAACTCGCCGAGCGCCGCGGCATCGAGCCCCTCGGGCTGTTCCGTGGGTTCGCAATTGCTGGCTGCGAGCCCGACGAGATGGGCATCGGTCCCGCGTTCGCTGTCCCGCGCCTGCTGGATCGGGCCGGCGTCAAGCTGGAAGACGTTGGACTGTGGGAGCTGAATGAGGCGTTTGCCTGTCAGGTGCTCTATTGCCGTGACAAGCTGGGCATTCCCGATGACCGGCTCAACGTCAACGGCGGTGCCATCGCGGTTGGTCATCCCTATGGCGTCAGCGGTTCGCGACTGACCGGGCACGCGCTAATTGAGGGCAAGCGCCGCGGCGTCAAGTACGTCGTAGTGACCATGTGCATCGGTGGCGGTCAGGGCGCTGCCGGGCTGTTTGAAGTGCTTTGACAACGTTCTAATCACCAAGAAGGAGACAGCAATGACGGCTGTAGCAAATCTTTTCGACCTGAAGGGCCGCACGGCTCTCGTTACCGGCGGATCCAGCGGGCTGGGCTTGCAAATTGCCGAGGCGCTCGGCACGCAAGGCGCTCGCGTTGTGATTTCATCACGCAAGGCTGATGCGCTCCAGTCCGCGCAGGAGCATCTTGCCAGCCTCGGGGTTGACGCAAGCTGGATTGCGGCCGACAACGCCTCGGAGGACGACATCGAGCGCCTCGCCAACGAGGCAATGGAGCGACTGGGCAAGGTCGACATCCTGGTCAACAACGCCGGTGCGACGTGGGGCGCAAGCGCTGTCGACCATCCGCTGGCCGCCTGGGACAAGCTCATGAACCTGAACGTGCGGTCGATTTTCCTGCTCACGCAAAAGATTGGGAAGCTGTCGATGATTCCCAACCGCTACGGGCGCATCGTCAATCTCGCGTCGATTGCCGGCCTGATCGGCAACGGTCCCAATGCCCAGCCGACCATCGCTTACAACACCAGCAAGGGTGCAGTGGTGAACTTCACGCGCGCACTGGCTAGCGAGTGGGGTCCCTACGGCATCACGGTCAATGCGCTCGCGCCGGGCTTCTTCCCGTCGAAGATGACGAAGGGGACTATCGAGAAGGTAGGTGTCGAGAAGTTGTCGGAGCAGGTACCTTTGCAACGCATTGGCGACGACGACGACCTGAAAGGCGCGGCGCTGCTGTTCGCGAGCGATGCGGGCAAGCACATCACCGGCCAGATCCTGGCTGTCGACGGTGGCATCACAGCGGTTTAAGCGCGGTCTGAAGACATTCATTACGTAACCCAGACGTCCCGAATCGAAGGAAGAACACCATGAGCAACACTGCAGCCACGCCCGAAGTCCGCATGACGGTCGAAGACCACGTCGCGATCATCTCGCTGGACAACGCCGCCAAGAAGAACGCCATCACGCCTGAACTGATGCAGCAGCTTTCGCAGCGGCTGACCGAGTTCGACAACGACGACAACCTGTGGGTGGCCGTGCTCGACCCGGCCGGCGAGCACACCACGGCCGGCCTGGACATGCCGAAGTTCTTCGGCCCGACTGCCACGGCCAAGCCCATCCCGGACGACCAGGTCGACCCGTTCGGACTCGAGAAGCGCTGCCGCAAGCCGCTTATCTCGGTGGTCCACGGAATTACCTACACAATTGGTATCGAGCAGATGCTTGCTTCCGATATCGTGATTGCGGCCGATACCGCTCGCTTTTGCCAGCTTGAATCGAAGCGCGGTATCGCCCCGCTCGGCGGCGCCCACTTCCGCTATCTGACGCGGACGGGTTGGGGCAACGCGATGTACCACCTGTTCCTGTGCGACGAATTCTCGGCAGCCGAAGCGTACCGCTGCGGCTTCGTTCAGGAAGTCCATCCCTATGGCAGGCACCGCGAACGGGCGATGGAGATTGCCCGTCTTATTTGCAAGGTGGCGCCCATCGGCTTGCGTGCGACCAAGGCAGCGGCGCTGACCTATATCGAACACGGCGAAAAGGCCGCCATCGAAGTCATCCCCCAGGTGCGCGACCAGGTATTTGCCTCGGAAGACTTCAAGGAGGGCATCCAGTCCTTCGTTGAGCGTCGCGAGGCGAGGTTCCAGGGGCGCTGAGGCAGCGCTTGCCTTCATTCACGCAGACAGGGGAACAACCATGCAGACTTTTACGTCGATCGAAGCCTTGAAGGCGTTCAGGGGAAAGGAGGCCGGGCCCAGTCCATGGCACCAGGTCAAGCAACACGAAGTGAACCTGTTTGCGGAGGCGACGGGCGACTATCAGTGGATTCATGTCGACCCCGAGCGCGCCCGGCGGGAGTCCCCTTTTGGTGGTCCCGTCGCACATGGCTTTCTCACGCTGTCGCTGCTGCCGATGCTGATGGCCCAGGTGACCAGTTTTGAGGGGATGCGGGCGGGCGTCAATTACGGCCTGAACCGGGTTCGTTTCACCGGGCCAGTACCGGTTGGCGCGAAAGTACGAGTGCGGGCCGTTCTGCACGACGTTGATGACGAAGGGCAGGGTGGAGTGAAAGTGATGTGGAAGGTCACGTTCGAGATGGAGGGCGCTGCCAAGCCCGTCTGCATCGCCGAATCCCTGGCCAAGCTGTACTTCTAGACGAGTCCTCCCGCCGACCACCGACACGATGTGGCGCCGCGACGATGTCAGTCGTGCGCGGCGGCACCCTGCGTCCGGCGGGAATGTCGCCCGTCGTAGAAATATAAATACTGGAGACAACAAGATGGCTTTACTCATTCCAAGACTTGGACGCACCGGTCTCGCCGCTGCGTCTTTGCTGATAGCCGGCATGTGGGGAGGCACCGGGGCCTTGGCTCAGTCACCTGCTCGCACCACGGCCTCAATGATTGTTCCGTATCCGGCCGGAAGCGCGTTCGACATGGTCGCACGGCGGATTCAGTCCGAACTTGGCACGCGCCTGGGCCGGACTGTCGTCGTCGAGAACTTCGGAGGCGCCTCGGGCTCTCTCGGCGCCCAACGGCTGCTCAACGCCGACGCAGAGATGCTGACGATGCTGGTGGCGTCGCCGAACGAACTGACGCTGCCGCCGCTGGCGATGAAGAGCGTGCGCTACAAGCCGGACGACTTCCGCATGGTGGCGCAATTGCAAACGGGCGTGCTGGCCGTCATGGCAAGACCGGACCATCCGGTCAATAGCCTGAAAGAGCTTGTCGACAAGGCGAAGCAACCAGGCGCGCGGCCGCTTTCGTTCGGCAGTACGGGAACTGGCTCCCTCTTCCACATGGTGGGCATCGACTTTGGCAGGCGCCTCAATATCCCTGTCACCCACGTGCCCTACAAGGGTGGCGCCCCCGCGATGCAGGACGTGATGGCCGGCCAGATTGACATTATTTTCCTGCCCCTAATCCCAAGCTACATCCAGGCGGCAAAGGCCGGAAGAATTAAGGTGCTGGGCGTTCTCTCGGCGGACCGGCATGCCGGAATGCCAAATGTCCCGTCGGTTGACGACATCCCGGCATTGCGCGGCTTCCACTATGCGATGTGGACGGGGCTCTTCGTGTCCTCAAAGCTTCCGAAGGCAACCGCGGAGGCTGTCAGCAAGGCGGCTAACCATATCATTGACGAGCCGACCTTTCGCGATTGGGTAGCGGAGCAAGGCAATTCGGTCGGTGCCGTCATGGACCTCGAACAGTCCGCCAGCTACTTCGGCCAGGAGTCCAGCCGCTTCGCGCGTCTGGCAAGCGATATCAAACTCGAGCGCGAATGAACGCGGAAAAACGAGCAACCCATGACCACCTCAATGCCTAAGTACTGGACGTCCGAAGTCCTGCTGAGCCAAGCCGACGTGGCCCGCTTCGAACGAGTCCCGCTTGCGGACCGCGAGCTGCCGGCGTCCACCTACGAGATGCTGATGGACGGCTGTGCTATCGCACCGTCCAAGGTCGCCATTCACTTCTTTACGGACGGCGCACGACCTTTGGAGACCGGCCGCCATGTCACGTACGCCGAGTTGCGCGAGAAGATCCACCAGACAGCCAACCTGTTCGGTGACTTGGGTGTCGGCAAGGACGACGTCGTCTCGGTGCTGATGCCCGCGATTCCAGAGTCGCAATTCGTCCTGTGGGGCGCTCAGGCGGCGGGCATCGTGAATCCGGCCAACTGGATGTTGGAGCCGGATAACCTCATCGAAATGTTCCGCTCGGCCGGCACGAAGGTAGTGGTTGCTTTCGGCGGTGAGGGGAACACGGAGATTTGGGCCAAGGCCGAAGCGGTCGCGCGTGGTCTGCCCTCGCTGGCTGCGGTGGTTCGCGTGGGCGGTTCGGGACCGGCGTCGGTGGAGGGTGTGCCAGTGATTGACTTCGCCGAAGCCGTGGAGCGCTATCCGGCGGACCGCCTTCTCTCAGGGCGGGTTTTCTCGCCCGACGACACCGCGTCTCTTTTTCACACCGGTGGGACGACCGGTGTCCCGAAGCTGGCGCGTCACCTGCACCGCAACCAGGTGTTCTGGGTGTGGGCATCGAAGTACTTGACCGGGTTCGATTCGACTGACGTGCTGCTGGTCGGCGTGCCGGTCTTCCACGTAGCCGGCGCGGTGGTCAGTTGCTACAGCCCGTTGGCGAAAGGTTCGACGGTCGTCCTTATGACGTCGTCCGGATTCCGCCATCCGTCCGTGCTGCCCAATATCTGGCGCATCGTGGAGGCATTTCGCGGGAACATGCTGACGTTTGTGCCAACGCTGGTTAATCAAGTGCTGTCGATTCCCCTCAACGGCGCGGACATCTCGTCGCTCACCTACGTCGCCTCGTCGACTGCGCCGCTTTCGACCACCGTCGCCGAGGCATTCAATCGCATGACTGGCTTGCGTATCCGCGAAAGCTGGGGCATGACCGAGACCACGGCGGTCACATGCATCACGCCGCCCGCTGAGCAGGTCAAGGTCGGCAGCTCCGGTGTACGCCTGCCGTACCAGCAGGTGCGCATCGTGCATCCGGATGGGGAAGGGAAGGCGGCCCGGGACTGCGCGCCAGGCGAACCCGGCCTGGTCATCGCGCGTGGCCCTTCGGTCTTCCCGGGCTACCTGGGGCAGGAGCAGGCAGCGCGTTGGTTCGACGGCGACTGGTTCGACACCGGCGACCTTGGTTACTTCGACGCGGACGGCTGGCTGTGGATAACGGGCCGCGCCAAGGATCTCATTATCCGTGGCGGCCACAACATCGACCCGAGGATGGTAGAAGAGGTGCTGTTCGGCCATCCCGCCATCCAGGATGCTGCAGTGGTCGGCGCCCCTGATGCGCATGCCGGCGAGATACCGGTCGCCTACGTGGTGCTGAAGCCGGGAGCGACGGCATCCGCAGATTGCATACTGCAATACGCCACCGCCCACGTGCCCGAGCGCGCCGCGATACCGAAGTACTGCTCCGTGCTGCCGGAAATGCCGAAGACCTCGGTGGGCAAGATTCAGAAGAACCTGCTGCGCGTCGACGCCATTGAGCGGATGTTCCGCGCCGCGCTCGACAGCATCGGCCGGGGCGCACATACCTCGGTGCAAGTGAGTGACCGGGGCAGCCGAGGGTTTTTCGTCGAGATTCGTGTGCCGCGAGGCGAGGTGGACGACGCTGCGTTGACCGAAGTGCTACGCGGCTTCACCGTCCCATATGCAATTCGACACGCCGAGGAAGTTTAACCGTGAGCCGGAGCCCCGCCGCCGCAAGCCCTGAGTCCGGCACAGACAGACGGGGTGGACCGGCAAACCAACGCCACCTGGGCGAAGCTTGTCTGGGAGATTGGTTACCGCCACGGCAACGCCTGACGTGTCGCCATTCATTGCATCAACCATGAAGGAATCGCTGTGTCTACAAAATACAAGGCTCCCGTCGACGACTATGTCTTTCTGCTGCACGACGTCATCGCGCCCGTCGCGCCGCACGCGCTTGGCGAGATGACGCGGGACGATACGCGTCAGGTGCTGGAACAGGCGGCACGTTTCTTCGAAGAGGTCTGGGCACCGCTGGACGGGCCGGCAGACGAAGAAGGTTGCCATTTCGAAGACGGCGTAGTAAGGACCCCTGATGGGTATCGGGCCGGATACGCCGCGCTATGCGACGCGGGCTGGAACCGGGTCTCGGCTCCAGAGGAATTTGGCGGAACCGGCTTGCCTGAATTGATTGGACAGGCGGTGCACGAGTTCACTGCATCGGCCTGCAATTCGCTGGGACTTTACGCGGGGCTGACGGGCGGGGCGCACGCGACAGTCGGCCGCAACGGCGAGCCGTGGATGCTGCAGCACGTCGTTCCGCCGATGGTGGAGGGCCGCTGGGCCGGTACGATGTGCCTGACCGAGCCGCATTGCGGTACCGACCTGCGCCTGATGAAGACGCGCGCTGTGCCGCAGCCGGACGGTAGCTGGCGGCTGAGCGGCACCAAGACCTTCATCAGCGGCGGGGACCATGACCTCACCGAGAACATTATCCATCTCGTGCTGGCCAAGGTCCCGGACGAGGACGGCCGCATTCGCGAGGACTTGTCGACGGTCCGGCTGTTCCTGGTATCGAAGCGTGTGGTGGATTCTGAAACCGGTGCGCTGGGCGGTCCAAATGGCGTTGTTGTGGCCGGTGTCGAGCACAAAATGGGCCTGAAGGGCAGTGCCACTTGCACGATGTCGTTCGAGCACGCGCTGGCCTATCCGCTGCGTGAGTCGAGTCAGTCGGGCGGCAAGCAGCGCAAGACGTCCGCTGGCATGAGCGGCATGTTTGACATGATGAACTCGGCCCGCCTCGGCACGGGGCTCCAGGCGGTGTCGTCGGCGACAAGGGCCTATGGCCATGCGGCCGACTACGCCCGCGAGCGACTAGCTGGCCGCGCGGCGAAGGCGGAAGACCGCACCGGTGGCGCCGCCGATCCCATCGTGGTCCACCCCGACGTTCGTCGGCTGTTGCTCAAGCAGGCATCCTTCCTCGAAGCTGCCCGTGCTTTGGCTCTGCACGTCCGGACATTGCTCGACGAGCCTGATGATGCGATACGCGCAAACCGGAGCGCAGCCGGCAGTCTGCTGACGCCGGTCATCAAGGCATTTTTCAGTGACCGCTCCTTCGAGTCGGCCAATGACGCCATGCAACTGATGGGCGGCCATGGCTACATCCGCGACAACGGCGTCGAACAACTCGTGCGCGACTGCCGCATCTTCCAGCTTTATGAAGGCGCGAACGGCGTGCAGGCGCTGGACCTCGTGCTGCGCAAGCTTCCGGCCGCAGGCGGGAGGGCGCTGGCCGACTTCCTCGACCTGGTGGACGCTACCGCATCGGAGGCGGAACAGCAGGAGCCACTCCGCGCGTACGCCGAGGCACTGCGGCAAGCCGTGCAGGAAATCCGCGCGTGCGCCAAATGGTTTGCCGATCCCGCGCGGGACCCGTACGACGCAGGCGCATCGTCCAGCGATTTCCTGGCAATGATGGGCATCGTGGCCTGTGCATGGATGTGGCTGCAGATGTCCAACGTCGCGCTTCGTCTTCTGCCCGACGCCGACAACAAGCGGTTCCTCGAACGCAAGCTGGAACTTGCCCGCTACTGGTTCGCGCGCGAACTGCCGCTGGTCTTCGCATTTCGGGAGCGCGTGGAAGTGGGCGCCGCCTGCCTGATGGCGCTGCCTGCCGACCAGTTCTGACCCATCAACATTTCTCTATTCAAAGGAGGCTCGTCGATGAAGACGAAGATTACCGAGTTGTTCGGCATCGAACATCCCATCATTCAGGGTGGCATGCACTACGTCGGATTCGCGGAGTTGGCCGCAGCAGTGTCAAACGCCGGCGGCCTGGGCATCATCACGGCGCTGACCCAGCCGAGTCCAGATGCCTTGGCCCGTGAAATCCGGCGTTGCCGGGAAATGACCGACAAGCCGTTTGGCGTCAACCTCACCTTCCTTCCTGCCCGTGTACCGCCTGACTATCCCGGTTACTTGAAGGCGATTATCGACGGCGGCGTGAAAATCGTCGAAACTGCCGGCAACAATCCGGTGAAGTGGCTACCCGTGCTCCATGAAGCCGGAATCAAGGTGATTCACAAGTGCACATCGGTGCGGCATGCGCTAAAGGCGGAGAGCATCGGTTGTGATGCGGTCAGTGTGGACGGCTTCGAATGTGGCGGGCATCCGGGCGAAGACGATGTTCCCAATTTCATCCTGCTGCCCCGCTCCGCGGACGAACTACGGGTGCCTTTCGTTGCGTCGGGTGGCATGGCGGACGGTCGCTCGCTGGTGGCTGCGCTCGCGATGGGCGCGTCCGGCATTAACATGGGGACGCGCTTTGTTGCAACGCAGGAAGCGCCAGTGCACCAAAAGGTGAAGGAGGCCATCGTCGCGGCGACGGAATTGGATACACGGCTCGTGATGCGCCCACTCCGAAACACTGAACGCGTGCTAAACAATGCCGGGGTCGAGCGCCTACTGGAAAAGGAAAGACGGCTCGGGCCAGACATAACCTTCTCGGATATCGCGGAAGAAGTCGCCGGTATTTATCCGCGCGTCATGAAAGACGGCGAACTCGACGTGGGTGCCTGGTCGTGCGGCATGGTTGCGGGCCTCATTCACGACATTCCCAAAGTCGGAGAACTAATCGGCAGAATCATGCGCCAGGCGGAAGAGATTGTCGCAGGGCGACTTCATGGAATGCTGGGGCGCGGCTGACTATCGGGAGACAGAAAATGCGTGCAATCGTTGCCAAGATTAAAATCAAAGAAGGCCAAGAGGCTCACTTTGAAGCGCTAGCCGCCGGACTGGTTGCGGAGTCGCGCCGCGAAGCGGGTTGCCTGTCTTACGACCTGTGGCGTTCCGACGAAGCTCGTGAATACGTGTTCATTGAGCGCTATACCGACGATGTTGCAACCCAAGCGCACGTCAAGTCCGACCACTATCGTCGAATCGGCCGCCAGATGGGGGCGCTCATGGATGGTGCGCCGACCGCATACCGGCTATCTGCCGCGGAGGTTGCTGGAGGTATGGCACCCGACAATCCAGAATCCGCGGCGGACGGGTGCCTCGATGCAGAGCGCGTCAGACTGGTAGCACAGTGGCTCCGCCATTTCGGGGTCGAGGACGCGAGCGAATTGGACTTGGGCACCCTGGAGGTGATTCGCCAATGCATCAACGACGGCATGCCACCGCCCGACCGGACTGCGCAGGTCTGACCCGCCAACACGGATGTACCCGGTAGTCTTCTTCGACGCGCTGTGCATCAAGGAGCGAGGTTCCGGCAGGGGAGTTTGATGACCTCGAAACGGCAGTTGTTTGACCACTTGCAGCGGGCCAGCACGGTCGCCTGCCAACAACCAACCACGGAGTAACCTAGCCATGAGTGCACAGACCGAGGTCTTGCGCGCCGATGCGTTGTTCCAGCCGATATCAGCATGCTCAGACAAAGTACCTCGCTGTGAATGGTACGTCGTTTGCATATCGGGAACGCGGACCTCGCGGTGGTAAGCCCGTGGTATTTTTTCATCACTTCACGGCCGTAATTGACGACTGGGACCCCAGAATTGTGGACGGTATTGCTACTCGTCATCACGTTATCGTTTTCGACAATCGAGGCGTTGGCGGATCCAGTGGGATTACTCCAAGTTCAGTTACCGAGATGGCTGAGGATTCTGCTTCGTTCATTCGAGCCCTTGGGCACGAAAGGGTGGATGTCTTTGCATTCTCGCTGGGAGGATATGTAGCACAAGCTCTTCCGCTTGCACATTCGGAACTGGTGCGGAAGCTTATCCTTACAGGAACTGGACCGGCCGGAATTGCTCGGGATGGCAATGGTGGTTCAAGACTTAGCGATCTTATGCAAGAAGTTATGGCTAAATGCGCAGCTCTGAATAAACATCCAAAACACTTTCTTTTCTTCCCGCAGACTGAGGTCGGACAAGCCGCTGCGAATGATTTTCTTACGCGTTTGCAGGATAGGAGGGTGGACCGCGTTAAGCCAGTTAGCGAGCAAACGGTGCAAGCGCACGTTGAGGCTATCAAGGCTTGTGGACATGAGGACCCATCGCGTCTGAAAGAGATTGTTCAGCCGACCTTCATTGCAAATGGGGATGATGACGTGATGGTCCCCACGGAGCAGTCCTTTGCGTTGCACAGACTGATACCTAATTCAACCTTGAGCATCTATCCGGGCTCGGGTCACGGCGGAATTTTTCATTATCACCACATCTTTGTGAATAAGGCTCTTGCTTTCTTGGCATGCTGAGGCGGCTCGTTGGAGCCGCACCAAACTTTTATCCTTGCTCAGGCGGTTGATTTACCTTAACGGAGAGAACCATGTTTCGCGCAATTCTACTCAATCAAAACGAAGGAAAGACCGAGGCGTCGGTGCAGACGCTCACCGCGGATAAACTCCCTGCGGGTGATGTTAAGATAGCGATTGATTACTCGACGCTGAACTACAAGGACGGGTTGGCCATTACCGGACGCAGGCCCGTGGTAAGGACATGGCCGATGGTGCCGGGTATCGACTTCGCGGGAACGGTAGAGCAGAGTGCGGACCCGCGTTATCCAGTCGGCAGCAAGGTTGTTCTGACCGGCTGGGGTGTGGGCGAGTCATATTGGGGTGGTTTGTCGCAGAAAGCCGCCGTAAATGGCAGCTTTCTGGTACCACTGCCGGAGGGGCTGAGCACTCGTGACGCAATGGCTATCGGCACAGGCGGCCTTACCGCAATGCTGTGCGTGCTGGCCCTGGAGCGAAATGGTGTGACGCCGGATTCGGGCGAGATCCTCGTGACCGGCGCCAACGGCGGCGTGGGTAGTTTTGCCACGTTCCTACTTGCCAGGCGCGGTTACACGGTTGTCGCGTCCACTGGGCGTCCCACGGAAGCCGATCGACTTCGCGCGCTGGGCGCGTCAGAGATCATCGACCGCCAGACGCTAAGCGAACCGGGTAAGCCACTTCAGCGCGAGCGCTGGGCAGGCGCTGTAGATTCGGTGGGAAGCCACACTCTCGCCAATGTCTGTGCGAGCACTAAGTATGGCGGCACCGTAGCGGCGTGTGGCTTGGCGCAAGGCATGGACTTTCCCTCGACTGTAGCGCCGTTCATCGTGCGCGGCGTCACCCTGGCCGGCGTTGACAGTGTCAATTGTCCTCTACCAGCGCGGATCGAAGCCTGGCGTCAACTTTCTGCAACGCTGGGCGTGAGCGAGTTGCTTACTGCAGTGGAAGAGATCAGCCTTGAGCAGGCGATACCTGTCGCCAAGGAGCTGCTGGAAGGCAAGGTGCTCGGGCGAGTGGTGGTGAACGTGAATAGGTAGGAGAGTATGCCAGTCGGCAACTGCCAGGGTGGTGGTGTTGACGAGTGTCAGCTGCCCCTTTCTTCATTCTAGGCAGTGTTGGTCGAGCAAGCGCTACATCTGATTGGGAGACCGCGCCAAAGCGGGGGCTGACTAAGCTGGTTTTCTGCTCTGGCGATGGAGGGATACCATCGTTCAACGTGCGATCGGAGCTGGTCATTAAGCACGGCGGTCCAGATTTGTAGCAGTGCGTGCGCGTGCCGCGGCCGCCAGGCCGTCTGTTGGCGTTTGACGAACCGCTTGCTGATCACCTGGTTGACGGCCGACTCGACGAAGCCCGATGCAACGGGCTCCCCGTGGTGATAGCGGTCACCGTAGTTCACGATGAAGCCCCTGTTGTTATCCAGATAAATGATCAACTCCTCGAGCTTGCCAAGGAGCTTGGCCTCCTCGGGGCTGGCATCGGCGTCGAGATCCCAGCCCAGGTTTTCCAGCCGGAGCAACGCTGGATAGGGGCAACCGTGCCACAAGTGCCACTTGGCACCTTGCAGCGCCTTGATCAATGTCGCATTGCTCGGACCATCGCTGTGTGCTGGCCGGCCTTTGATCATCTGTTCGAGGTTCTGTACCCGCATGGCGATGTGAAACCAATCGAGAATGCACTCACCGCGATCACCAAAGCCGAACTGGGCAGACCGGACGGTATCCCCGCCGTCCGAGAGAAAGGTAACCGGTTGATCCGGTTGCACACCTTCTCGCAGGAGGAAATTCAACATGCGGTCGGCCGGCCGATGCTCCAGCTTGTGCACGTAGGCAAAGCTGTGGCCGGCACCCTCATCTCGCACGGACTTGCCGACAATCACTTCAAACCAACCGTCCTGGCGGCGCTTGCGGCCCGCCAGCCGAAGGTACCCGCCGTCAATGCCAATCGCGCGCACCGGACTGGGGTCCGGGATGTCGGGAGAACGAATGCTCCGCCGTTTCCACCTGCTGCCGGGCATCGGTGGCCTGTTCCGCTTCCAGCCGGCGACAGAGAGCGGTGACCTGACGCCGAATCGGGGTAATCGTCCTTTTGCTGCATGTATGGACCCGACGCCTTTTGCAAGCTTCTTGTTCGTGATGTCGAAACGGTCTGCATGCATGTATCCGGCTTGCCCGATGGGCGCTTGCCGACGCGCCCGCAGCCTCGATGAGATCCGCGCACCCCGTCCTTAGCAGATTCACGGCTCGCCGAATACGGCAGCCGGCAGCAAAAACAGGTTTTAGGATGCTGGTTCAACCAATTTCGTCATCGCTTTGAGAAGCTTCGCAAACCTGCGTGGGTATTCCCTCCTTGCAAGCAGTTTTGGCTGTTATGCCGCGCTTCGCATCATATAGGTCGAGTCGCTGCTGAGCAGCGCCTGGATGACGCGCGCGTTCTTGTTGGCAAGCGCAACCGCCGCACAGTTGTGCCCGCGCCGCGCGATCAGTTGCTGCAGCCAGACACTCCGCGGATCCGCTTTGGTGGTTGCGTAGCGCAGGACGGCCCGCGCGCCGTGAATGAGCAAAGTCCGCAAGTATGTGTCGCCACGCCGGCTGATGCCGTGCAGACGAGGCTTGCCGCCCGAGGAGTACTGGCGTGGCACCAGCCCCAGCCATGCCGCCAGATGTCGACCATTCCTGAACTGCTTCGCGTCGCCGACGACGGCGACCATGGCCGTGGCGGTGATCGGACCGATGCCCGGCACTTCCGCAATCTTCCTGCACAGTGCGGATCGCTTCATGAACGAGTGGATCGATGCTTCGATCAGGTGGACTCTCTCCTCGATCGCATGCAGATGCTGCAGCAGTTCAGTCAGTAGCGTCTGGCAGAACGACGTCAGTTCGCCGGCGCTCTTGCTAAGCAATTCCGGGATTGCACGCTTGAACGCCTCTGGTGAGCGAGAAATCGTGAATCCGCGCTCGCCGAGCAAGCCGCGCATCTGGTTGATCATGGAAGTACGGTGGCGTAGCAGGATCGCGCGCATGCGGTGCGCGGCCTGGATGTCCTGTTGCTCTACCGATTTGACTGTAACGAAGCGCATGGCGGGCCGGCTCGCGGCTTCGACGATCGCTTCGGCGTCGTTGCGGTCATTCTTGTTGGTCTTGACGAAGGGCGACACATACTGTGGGCTGATCAGCCGGACTTCAATGCCGAGCGATTGGAAGCGCCGTGCCCAGTGATGGGCGGTGCCGCAGGCTTCCATGACGACCACCCCCGGCTTCAGTGTGCGGACGGCTTCCAGGAGCGAGCCACGCGAGACCTTCGCTCAATGCACAGGCCGTCCGCGCCGGTCGGCGCCATGGAGTTGGAACACATGTTTGGCGAGATCGATGCCAAGGATGTCGATTTCCATGATGCACCTCCACGTGTCAGGTTAGGCCGACAGTGTCCCGCGAAGGGGGCGCCGGGTCCATCTCAGTAGATTGATACGGTGACCGTCCTGAAAGCCGCTCGCAGCAAGGCTCTCCGACTTCCCTTTTGTCGAGAATGTCGACTCTTTCGCAAGTCGTTGATTCACAAGAAATTTGGGAGCGCGACCGTATCAATTTGCAGCAAAAGAGCGATCACCCCAGGCAGGTTGCAAACACAGACGATCCCATGGTCGATCTATGTGCGATGGCTCTCGCGTGCCGTGACTTCGCGAGAAGCAACCCTCATCTGTACAACCTGATGTTCGGTCTGTCGATCCACGGCAGATATAGCTCCTCGCGAAGCACGCCGGAGACGGAGCCGAGAGAGCGCTCGGCATCGTTCACCGCGTCCTACGCGTATTTGCATTGGGAGTGCTCCCGCCTAGTGGAAGGCGGCATCGTGCGCAAGATCGGTCCCGATCGGATTGCGACCCAGTTGTGGAGCGCCTTGCACGGATTCATCATGCTCGAGCTCGGTGGCTACTTCGCGGCCAGCGAGGATCCATCTGCTGAAATCCTGATGCCGATGTGTGTCAATCGCCGTCGGGCTTGGCGCAGATCGCAAGCGTGCCGAGACTTCGGCCGCCAATGCAACAGCCGGATGGGGAGGTTCGCCGAGCGCTGAACCCGATGGCAAGCGAACCCTGAAGGCCAGTAAAGGGAACGCTGAGTAGGCCGTTGTCGTCTGCGGGAAAACCGCAGTACATACATCGCGCAAATTTGGTATGATATATATCATGCGAATTATGAAGATCAACGCTAGAAGCGCTGCCAAGGAAGCGTCGCACGAACGCATTGTGGCCGCGGCTGCCCGGGCGATCCGGCGGAGTGGTTATGACGGCGCTGGCGTCGCCGACATCATGAAGGACGCCGGGCTGACGCATGGGGCGTTCTATGCTCATTTCCCCTCGCGCGAAGCCATGCTGGCAGAAGCCGCGGATCGAGCGTGTGTGGAGTCCGCGGCCGTCGCGGAAGACGTTGTGGCTAATGCGACCCCCAAGACGGCCTTGGAATCCATGCTTCGAGCCTATCTGTCCAAGGAACACCTCGAACTTGTCGAGATGGGATGTCCCTTGGCCGCGCTAGGCTCGGAAACGCCGCGACAGGCGCCCGAAGTGCGCCGCGCGACGACCCGCCACATCAAGGCGATGACGGACCTGGTCGCCCGACAATCTCCTGACTGGGGACAACCCGATGCGCACGAACAAGCACTCGTGACCATCGCCACCATGGTTGGTGCCTTGGTACTGGCTCGTGCAGTCGACGAGCCGGCACTGTCCGACCGCCTGCTCGAAGCTGCGCTGAAACGCCTGGTCCCCCCTGGTATCTAAAATCTGAACTCTCGCTAATGAAATCATCTCGCTCGCCAATTAATATGATGTTCATCATGCGAAATGACGATGACGCTCGTATTGGAGCGCCACGTCGAATCGCCCTCAACGCGCATCCCGGACGATCCCGCACTCCACACTCTGACGGATAAACTTCATGAACATGCGCGGCAAGATTGCCCTCGTTACTGGGGCCTCCTCAGGCATCGGCCAAGCCACCGCGGAGCGGCTCGCGAAGGCGGGCTACAAGGTGTACGGGACCAGTAGACGCGCAGGCACAACCGGTCAGCGCTCGTTCGAGCTGCTGTCTCTCGACGTAGCGAGGGACGAATCCGTCGATGCTGCTGTCCCAAAGGTGATGCAACTGGAAAGCCGTATTGATCTCCTCGTCAACAACGCCGGCTTCGGGGTCGCTCCGGCGGGTGCGGAGGAGAGCTCGATCGAGCAGGCCCAGTCGATCTTCGATACGAACTTCTTTGGGATAGTCCGTATGACCCGGGCCGTCGTGCCACATATGCGTCACCAAGGGGATGGCCGCATCATCAACATTGGCTCCGTGCTCGGCTTCTTGCCGATGCCTTACATGGCGCTATATTCCGCCACCAAGCACGCGGTGGCCGGCTATTCGGAAGCTCTCGACCATGAGCTGCGCACGTTGGGGATCCGCGTTTCGGTGGTCGAGCCGGCCTACATCAAGACCCCTTTCGATGCCAACCTGATGAAACCCGATGCCCCTCTCGATGTGTATCGAGAGATTCGCGCGGGCGTGGAGAGGCGGGTGAAGGAAGTTCTCGTTGACGCGGACGGGCCAGAAGTGGTGGCCGACGTCGTGCTGAAGGCGGCCATGGCGACGCATCCAAAAGTTCACTACGCCCCCGGCCTGGCGAGGCGCATGCGCATGCTGCGCAGGTTTGCGCCCGCCAGCGTGCTGGATGCGGGGGTTCGCAAAGACCTGCGGCTTGAAGCGTAGGCGCTTACCCGCTTCGCGCGCTTTTCCACGTTGCACATACCCAGTCATCCAATCTGTGAGAAAGGAATGCCCATGTCATCATGCATCGCCAGGCGGTCACGCGCTGGCCAGGCAACGTTAGCCGTTGAAGCCATGGCAACGCTTCGTTTGAAACAAGCGGCCGGCGTCGCTCTGATTCTCGCCGCGGCGCTCGCGGCACCTCCGGTGCGGGCCGGCGATGCTTCGCCCGCTGGCCTGTGGAAGAATGTTGACGACGTCAGCGGCAAGCCGCGCGCGCTGATCCGCATCACGGAATCGAATGGAACGCTTCAGGGCAAGATAGAAAGGGTGTTTCCCGCCCCGAGCGAAGACCCGAATCCGAAGTGCGAAAAATGCGAGGGCGCAAACAAGAATGCGCCGGTCATCGGCCTGGTCATCCTGAGTGGCCTGAAGAAGGAGGGCGACGAGTATGTCGGCGGTCAGATTCTTGATCCCGACAACGGCAAGGTCTATCGCAGCAAGGTCCGCCTGGCCGACGATGGCAAGACGCTCAGCGTGCGCGGCTACATTGGCGTGCCAATGCTGGGCCGCTCGCAGACCTGGGGGCGTCAGGAATGAGCGCGACCATGAAAGCATTTCTTCTCGATCGGTACGGGAAACAGCGCGCGTTGCGTTCCGCGGAGGTACCGAGCCCGATGCTGGGTGAGGATGAGGTCATGGTCCAGGTCCATGCGGCAGGTGTGAATTTGCTGGATTCCAAGATCAGGGACGGCGAGTTCAAGCTGATCCTCCCCTATCGCTTGCCCGTTGTCCTGGGCCACGACGTGGCCGGCGTCGTAGTCGAGGTCGGTTCTCGCGTCCGGCAGTTCAAGCCGGGCGACGAGGTCTATTCCCGGCCTGATGATTTCCGCATCGGCACCTTCGCCGAGTACATCGCGGTGAAGGAAGCGTCTTTGGCGATCAAGCCCAAGGCTCTGAGCATGGAAGAAGCCGCATCGATCCCCCTGGTGGGGCTGACGGCATGGCAAGCGTTGATCGAGAAGGCCAATCTGAAGAAAGGACAGAAGGTATTCATCCAGGCGGGTTCCGGTGGCGTAGGCACATTTGCGATCCAGTTGGCCAAGCATGTTGGCGCCACTGTAGCCACCACCACGAGCAGCGCCAACACCGACCTGGTAAGAGGTCTCGGGGCAAACGTCGTCATCGATTACAAGAAAGACGATTTCGAGAAAGTACTGCAGGGCTACGATGTTGTCCTCCACAGCCAAGACGCAACGGCGCTGGAGAAATCTCTGCGCGTCCTTCGGCCCGGCGGAACACTCATCTCGATCTCCGGACCTCCCGATCCCGCTTTCGCACGTGGCATCGGAGCACCGTGGTTCGTGAGATCGGCTGTTCGTCTCCTGAGTTACGGAGTCCGGAAGCGGGCGATACGTCGTAATCTGAATTACTCATTCCTTTTCATGAAGGCCAGCGGGCGCCAGTTGAGCGAGATCACTTCACTGATTGATGCCGGCGCAATACGGCCGGTATTGGATCGGGTTTTTTCATTTGATTCGACCAACGAGGCCATGGCCTATGTCGAGAAAGGCCGAGCCAAGGGAAAGGTCGTCGTCCGGGTCAGGTAGGCGCGATCACCCGTTGGACCATTTCGGACGCTGCTCCACTGCATGAATGACCAGCCGTGGGGCAGAAACCGCATGCCGCCAGCGCATGATGCGATCCTTCATTGTGCAGTGCCAACCAAGCGACCAGATATGCCCTGCCTCCAGCTTGATGTGAATGGAAGCCATTCCCTCGCCGTACTGAAGGCGGCGATGCGCAGACCGGGCGGCTCGTCCCCCCGGTAACAGAGCATCCTCAAATGTCGACGCCATACAAAGAGCTGCTGGGCATTTTTGGCGACCCATGGTTCGAGTCGCTTGAACCGGCGTCGCAAGAGGCATTGCTAACGCAAGGGCGCCCGTTTCGTGTCAGAAGCGGCGAGTTCGTTGTGCGCACGGGGGATCCGGCGAACGGGTTTTTCGGCGTGGTGAGTGGTGCTCTCGCTGCCTCCTCGGTCCTTGAAGACGGGCGGCAGATGATTTTCGGCTTGCTCGAGCCGGGGGATTGGTGCGGCGAGGCATCGTCGCTCGACGGATTGCCCCGCACGCACGACATCCATGCCGTGCGCAACGCCGACGTGCTGCACATCGCGCCGCCACTGTTCGAGCAATTGATGCTGAATGCCCGGTTCGCACGGGCGATTGCGGTCCTGCAGACCGCGCGCACCCGAACCATGTTCAGTTTCTTCGAGGATGCGGCGCTGCGTAGCACGCGCGCTCGCGTCGTGCGGCGATTGCTCAGGCTGGCGCGCGGCGACGCCCCGGCCTTGCCCCGTTCCAGGCGGATGATTCCCATCACACAGGAGACCCTCGCGATGATGCTGGGCCTCACCCGCCAGACCTTGTCCCTGGAGCTCAAGGCCCTGGCCGCGACGGGTGCACTGTCGCTGTCGTACGGCCGCATCGTCATCGAGTCGG
This sequence comes from Cupriavidus sp. F041, assembly GCF_057814235.1. Taxonomy (NCBI): domain Bacteria; kingdom Pseudomonadati; phylum Pseudomonadota; class Betaproteobacteria; order Burkholderiales; family Burkholderiaceae; genus Cupriavidus; species Cupriavidus sp. F041. Next base: position 1,805,332 of record NZ_JBVASY010000002.1, on the reverse strand, counting down.
AGCAGACGCTGCGCGCGCTCAGCGAGGCCTGAGCACGGCGCCGCGAGCGACTGACCCTAGGACTTACCCGTGGAATGTCAGCTGCATTGCATTCGCGCGCGCATGCCCATCCGTACCATGTGCAATCCTTCATCACACTGGTTGACACCCATGACTGAGCGCGCAACATTTCGCAGATTCCAAGAAAGCACGGCCCAAGATTGGATGGCAATCGCGGGTGAGTTTCAATCGTTCTCCCAAGGGCTAGCCGACCGAGTCCTTCATCACCTGAGTCTGCTTCGGGGCGACTTTGGCGGCTTTCCTGTCGACCGGCTTGACCACTCCTTGCAAACTGCAACCCTGGCCTTGCGCGACGGTCGCGATGAAGCGTACGTATGTTGCGCCTTACTGCACGACATCGGCGACACCTTGGGAACCTTCAACCACCCGGACATTGCCGCAGCGGTGCTGAAGCCGTTCGTGAGCGAAGCCGATCACTGGATGGTTCAGAACCACGGGATCTTCCAGGGGCACTACTTCTTCCATCATCTGGGCATGGACCGCGACATGCGCGAGCAGTTCGCCGGGCATCCGCACTACGACCGCACGGCGGAGTTCTGCGAGCTGTATGACAGCCCGGCCTTCGACCCGACGGCCGAGACGTTGCCGCTTGCGGAGTTCGAGCCGATGGTGCGCCGCCTGTTCAAGCATCCCGTCAACAGCATCTACAAGAAAGCGGCCGCGATGGCCGAGACCTGACGGGGCCTTGCGGACCGGCCCCGCTCGGCCCTAGTCATCCCACGGCACGGCCCTGATGACTGATACGGCCCTTAAATATAAGAAGAATGTTGGAGACCCACGATGAACCGAACGGCAAAACCCGCCCTAGCAGGTCCTATGGACCATGCGTATGAACTACGCAGGGAGAAGATGTACCGGAAGATCACGTGGCGGCTGGTTCCGCTGCTTTTCCTGGCCTACGTCATCTCGTATATCGACCGGATCAACGTCGGCTATGCCAAGCTGCAGATGAGCTCGGACCTGCACCTGACCGATTCCATCTACGGGCTCGGCGCGGGCATCTTCTTCGTCGGGTACGCGTTGTTTGAGGTGCCCAGCAACATCTTCCTGATGAAGATCGGTGCGCGCCTGACGATCATGCGCATCATGGTGTGCTGGGGCCTGATCTCCTCCGCGACGATGTTTGTCACTACGCCCTTGCAGTTTTACATTGCACGCTTCCTGCTGGGGGCGTTCGAGGCTGGCTTCTTCCCGGGCATTGTGCTCTACCTGACCTTCTGGTTCCCGGCAGCGCGCCGCGCGCGCATCATCGCCTTGCTCATGAGCGCGACGGTGGTAGGCGGCCTCTTTGCTGGCCCGCTGTCAGGCTGGATCCTGCAGAACCTCGACGGATGGCACGGGCTTCGCGGCTGGCAATGGATGTTCCTGCTGGAAGGCTTGCCCTCTGCCTTTCTAGGTTTCGTTGTCTACGCCTGCCTGTCCAACTCGCCTGAGGAGGCCAAGTGGCTGTCGGAGGACGAGAAGCGAATGATCTGCGTCGAACTGCCCACGCAAGCTGCCCCTCACGCCTCGACGCCAGCGCTGGAGGCCGCGGGTGCCGCACTGCGCGACCCCAAGGTCTACCTGCTGTCTTTCCTGTACTTCGCGGCCGTTTGCGGCGGCACCACCCTGAGTTTCTGGATGCCCACGATGATCCAGAGCTTGGGCGCAAAGAGCATGCAGATCATTGGACTGATCTCCGCCGTGCCTTATGCATTCGCGGCCCTGGCCATGATCCTGTACGGCCGCCACTCGGACAAGCGAGCCGAGCGTCGCTGGCACTACGCCGTGGCGGTCGCCATCGGCGGGGTAGGGCTGGCGCTCACAAGCTGGAGCGGTGCCTACATGTGGCTGTCGGTAGCGTTGATCGCGATTGCGATTGCCGGCTCGGTGTCGGCGCTACCGGTCTTCTGGGCGGTCGCGACCGCCCAGCTGTCCCCGCAATCGACTGCTGCAGGCATCGCGATCATCACCAGCTTAGGCAACCTGGCCGGACTTGCGTGCCCGTACGTGCTAGGGGTGATCAAGCAATCCACCGGCAGCCTGACCGGCGGGCTGTTCCTGATCGCCGGCGTCATGCTGGCCGGCGCCTTCGTGATGATCGGCAGCGGGTCGATTCGCCCCCGCGCTGATCATCGATCGCTTCCGGTCGGGAAGATGTCGGATGTCTCCGCGCGCTGAACAATGACCCAGGAACCATCGATGATGACCTTGCCGCTCGAGCCCGGCGTGCGCGCGTGCTATTCCGACAACGGCAATGGCCTTCGCATGCATTGGCTGGAGGCGGGCGACCCGCGTCCCGAGACGCCGATGATCGTGCTGCTGCATGGCTTCCCCGAGCTGGCGTTCAGCTGGCGGCACCAGCTGAACTCGTTGGCGCAAGCGGGATTTTACGTGGTCGCGCCCGACCAGCGCGGCTATGGCCGCACGACGGGCTGGATCGCCGAAGCCGACACGGACCTTTGCACATTCCGAATGGACAATCTGGTGCGAGACGTACTGGGTCTTGTCCAGGCGCTTGGAAGGACGTCGGTCCACGCCGTGGTGGGTCATGACTTCGGCTCGCACGTGGCGGCCTGGTGCGCGCTGATCCGCCCCGACGTCTTCCGTTCACTGGCGATGTTGGCCACGCCTTTCACCGGGCCGCCGCTGTTCCGGCTCGGCGCACCTGATGCCCCGGACCTTCGTTCCAGGCAACTGGCGGAAGCCCTCGCGGGCCTTTCGGCCCTCGAGCGCCCGCGCAAGCACTACCAACTCTACTACTCCGGCCCGCACGCCAATGCCGAGATGCACGCCGCCCGCCAGGGCTTGCATGAATTCCTGCGGGGCTACTACTACCTGAAGAGTGCGCAGGGCACCGACGAGCGGCCCGAGCCCTTGCCCGACCTGACCGCGCAATCCTTGGCCCGGCTGCCCACCTACTACGTGATGGACGCCGACCTGGGGATGTCGGAAACCGTCGCCCGCAGCCTTGCACAACGCGAGATGCGGCCGAGCCGGTGGCTGTCGGAAGAAGCGCTTCGCGTGTATAGCCAGGAATTTGGCCGCACGGGTTTCCAGGGCGGCCTGCTGTGGTACCGGGCCGCCACCAGCCGTGAGCTTCAGCAGGGGCTGCAGCTCTATGCCGGATTGACCATCGACGTGCCCAGCTGCTTCATCGCCGGTGAGCAGGACTGGGGTGTCCACATGCTGCCGGGCGCGCTCGAAGCGATGCACCTCGATGCCTGCCCCCGCTTGGTCTCGTCCCGGTTCATCGCCGATGCCGGTCATTGGGTGCAACAAGAAAAACCGGAGGCGGTGAATGCCGCGCTCCTCGATTTTCTGAATAGGGGCTGTTGATATGCAATCTGTAACCGTGGAACCGAACACCACATCTGACGCCTTTGGTCCGAAATCGTTGCTGATCAAGCAACTGCTGGAGGCGGGGCTGACCCGCAGCCCTTCACAGGAGGTTGTGTACGGAGATGCCGTACGCTTCGATTACGCCGAACTGAGCCAACGCATCGGGCGCTTGGCGGCGGGCCTGGCGTCGCTGGGCGCGCGGCCCGGTAACACCATCGCCGTCATGGACTGGGACACGCATCGCTACCTGGAGTGCTTCTTCGCGGTCCCGATGGCGGGCATGGTCCTGCATACGGTCAATGTCCGGCTGTCAGCCGAGCAATTGCTCTACACCATCAACCATGCACGCGACGACTTCATCCTCGTCAATTCGGAGTTTCTGCCGATGCTCGAGGACATCTGGGATCGCGTGGACCCGGGAAAGCAGTTGGTCCTGATGACAGACGAGGCGCATCCGGGTGCAATCCGCCTTCCAATCGCCGCCGAATACGAGGCACTGCTCGCTCGCTCGAACGCGGTGAAAAATTGGCCTGATCTGGACGAGTCGACGCGTGCCACGACCTTCTACACAACCGGCACCACCGGCTTGCCCAAGGCGGTCTGCTTCAGCCATCGGCAACTCGTGCTGCATACCCTGGCTAGCCGCTGCGCGTTGGCGGGGCCGGGCACCGGTCGCTTCAATCATGACGACGTCTACATGCCGGTGACGCCCATGTTCCACGTTCACGCCTGGGGCATGCCCTACGTCGCCACGATGATGGGCGTCAAGCAGGTGTACCCCGGGCGATACATTCCGGACCGTTTACTCACCTTGTTCGAGCGCGAGAAGGTCACCTTCTCCCACTGCGTGCCGACGATCCTGCAGATGATGCTGGACGCGGCAGTGGCGAGAGGCCAGCGCCTCGACGGCTGGACGGTCGTCATCGGCGGGGCGGCGCTCGCGCAATCCCTGGCCAAAGCCGCAATGGCACGCGGAGTCGACGTCTTTGCCGGCTACGGCATGTCGGAGACCGGGCCCATCCTGACGTTGGCACAACCCCGGTCGGCACGGTCCGAAGCACCCACTGACCAGGAGATCGAAGCCCGCTGCCATGCAGGCTGGGCAATCCCATTCGTCCAGTTGCGCGTCGTCGACGAAGCGATGAACGACCTGCCGTGGGATGGCCGCTCGCCCGGTGAACTCGTGGCGCGATCGCCTTGGCTCACGCAGTCCTACATTGGTGATGCACAAGCGAGCCGGGCGCTGTGGGGCGGTGGCTGGCTGCACACAGGGGACATCGCCGTGATGAATGCAGATGGCTGCGTCCGGATCGTGGACCGATTGAAGGACGTGATCAAGACCGGCGGCGAATGGGTCTCGTCGCTGCAGCTTGAGGACATTCTCCTCAAGCATCCGCAGATCCAGGAAGCCGCCGTCATCGGTATTCCCGACCCCCGCTGGAGCGAGCGTCCTGCTGCAGTGATCGTGCCAAAGCCTGGCGCGGCCCTTGATGCTGACGCCGTGCGTGCATACGTCAAGCAGTTCGCGGACGCCGGCGCGATCTCGAAGTTCGCGATCCCGCAAGAGGTGATGTTCGCCGACAGCCTGCCCAAGACCAGCGTGGGCAAGCTGGACAAGAAGCTGATGCGGTCACGCCACGCGCAGCGGTCGCAGGCGCAGATCTCGGGCACCGTGTAGGTCAGAAGTTGGCACAGCCCCCCATCATTCAAAGGAGTCAATCATGTATATCCCATCTCTCAAAGAAGTCGTCAGCGCCGAAGAATGGCAACTGCGTTGCGACCTGGCTGCCTGCTATCGCCTGGTGGCGCTGCACGGCTGGACCGACCTGGTGTTCACGCACATCAGTGCGCGCCTGGCGGGTGACGGCCATGACTTTTTGATCAACCCCTACGGCCTGCTGTTCGACGAGATCACGGCGTCATCGCTCCTGCGCGTCGACGCATCGGGCAACCAGCTCACCGAGTCGCCGTTCACGGTGAACCGCGCCGGCTTCGTCATCCACAGCGCCATCCATGCTGCACGGCCGGACGTGCAGTGTGTGTTGCACACGCATACGCGTGCCGGTGTCGGCGTCAGCGCGCAGCAGGCAGGGCTGCTGCCCATCTCGCAGCAGTCGATGGTGATCCAGGGTTCGCTGGCGTACCACGACTATGAAGGTATTGCGCTGCGTGACGCGGAGAAGCCGCGACTGCAATCGGACTTGGGCAAGGCCAACTACCTGATGCTGCGCAATCATGGCCTACTCACGGTAGGTGCGACGATCGCCGACGCGTTCCTGGCGATGTACATCTTCGAGAGCGCCTGCCAGATTCAGATTGCGGCACAGGCCGGCGGGCCGTTGACCATGGTCAATGAGTCCATCCAGGCGACCGCGCAGGCCGATGCGCGCGCGCAGACCGGCGGCATTGGCGGCCGTTTCGTGTGGCCGGCCCTGTTGCGCAAGCTCGAGCGTACCAACCCCGGGTACGACGTGTGATTGGTTCGATGGTTGCGCGAGCTGCCCTGTGAATCCTCCTGCAAGCGTAGGGCTTGAAATAAACAAAATGATAGAACACATGAACCCTCAATTGATTGCCGGCACCAGAGTGCTTGCCTTCGATGTATTCGGGACAGTCGTCGATTGGTACAAGAGCGTCATGCAAGAGCTCGGCGCGATGAACCTCGACGTGGACCGAAACAAGTTCACGCTGGCCTGGAGAGCAGGCTACATGCCGGCTATCCAGAAGGTCATGTCCGGCGAACTTGGCTGGACTTCGATTGACGACCTGCACAGGATGGTCCTGGATGAACTCCTGGAAACGTTTCAGGTGCTGCACTTGACGGAGGCGGAGAAGCGCAACCTGAACAAGGCCTGGCATCGATTGGAGGCGTGGCCGGATACCGTGGAAGGCCTTACCAGATTGAAGTCGCGATACACGATCTGCACCATGTCGAACGGCAACATCGGATTGCTGGCCAATATGTCCAAGAGCGCATCTCTACCGTGGGACTGCATTCTTTCGGCAGAGGTCTTTCGCAAGTACAAGCCCGACCCGGCGACTTACCTGGGAGTCGCTCAGGTGTTCGATATCGATCCAGGCGAAGTCATGATGGTGGCTGCTCATCAGGATGACTTGGCACATGCGCGCGCATGCGGACTGCAAACTGCTTACATCGAGAGGTCGTTGGAATACGGTCCCTTCCAGCGCAAGGACGTCTCTCCCAATGCGGACAACACGCTTCACGCCAGGGATCTAGTGGAACTTGCCGTTGCGCTGGGCTGTTGATCGAAGGCCCGGGAACAATTCGGGCAGCACCGCGACGACCCGCTCTCGGGCATTGATTGCCCAGACGGGTGCGGATCTGCGCGTCCCCCCAATCCTCCATCGTGGGGACGATGCAGGGATCACGTACGCGCTGCTTGGCTAGTCATAGACACATTGCACGCTGGTTCAGTGATTCCAATCAGAGAAAGAACCTGGTTCCATCAGTAGCAACAAGAAGAGAAACGGAGAGAGACACCAATGACCCTCAGGAAAATCGCCCTTGCAGCACTGCTGGCTTGTCCGCCGGCTGCATTCGCGCAGTTGTCCGTCACGCTCTATGGCGTCGCGGACGTCAACGTCGAGTACGCCAATCACGTTGGCGCATTGCCCACGGCGGGCAACGGCTTCAATCCCGGTCCGGGGAACAAGGTCTCCCGCATGGATTCCGGTGGTTTATCAGGTTCGCGCTGGGGCCTACGCGGTACGGAGGACCTTGGCCAGGGACTTCGAGCGCTTTTCGTGCTAGAGAGCGGCTTCGGTCTTGATACCGGCACCCTGCAACAAGGCGGCCGACTGTTCGGGCGACAGGCATTTGTGGGCGTGCAAGATGCGCGCTTCGGTCAGATCACCCTTGGCCGCCAGTACACCTCGGTGTTTGACGCACTCGCCAACTTCGTGCCAGGAGCCTACTCGACCCAGTATGAGCCCACTGTGTTGCAGCAGGGCGCCAACTATCGTGAGGACAACACCGTCAAGTACACGGGCAAGCTCGGTCCTGTAACAGCCCTCGCTCACTGGTCGTTCGGTGCCGGGGTGGCACTGCCGGCCGCGGTGGGTGTGGCGGTGCCAATCGGCGGCAACGGCGAAGTCCCGGGCCAGTTCCGGCGTGACACCGCGTATGGCGCCGCGCTGGTCTATGGAGCGGGCCCGTTCGGCTTGACTGCTGGCTACGATCAGTGGAATCCGACCATCGGTACCGGCAGCGGCACCGCCAGAAAGGCTGTGGTCGCCACAAGCTACACCTATGGGCCGGCGAAGGTGATGGGCGGCTATCGCTGGGGTCAGACCAAGAATGCGACCGACGTCCTGATCCAGCGTGATGACTACTACTGGATCGGCGGCACCTATCGAGTGACGCCGGCGGTTGGCCTGACGCTCGAGTACAGCTACGATGACCTCAAGAGCCTGTTCGGCAACACGAACGTGGCCAACCCGTGGCAGATCGCCTTCATTTCGACCTACTCGTTCTCCAAGCGTACCGATGTTTATCTGAGCACGGCATACGCGAAGCACGCCGGTCTGATAATGGAATCACTGGCGACGACTTTCGCCACCAGCCTCTCCGTGGGCAACAGCTATGCGCTGGGCAATGGCCAGACCTCAATGGTGGGTGTTGCCCTGGGCGTTCGCCATCAGTTCTGAGTGCGCTGGGACACCGGCAAGGAGCAGGTGGTGAAAGTCCACTACGATGAGGGTATGGCGAACCACATCGGCCCCGAGCCGGGCGCACGCCACCGTGAGCGTCGTGGGCGAACGTGAGGGCCAGCCCGAACTGGGGGCGCCCACCGGTCGCCGGCTGAACCAGCGCATGCCGATCAGGTTGGCCACGGGAATTGAGCAGGCTGGCAGGGAGATACAGGCACGGCGCTTTCGGCCGCAAGGTGCGCCGGTAGAGCAATAGGGACCAGAGATGGCTGCGTTGATCAAAGCCTTACTCGAACTCCGATCCCGCACCGGTCGCGCTATCTCCAGAGGCATCCTGTTGGCAGGACGAAACTCTGATCCCTCGTCGTTGACAGGGGCAGGGGTGAACGTTTTAAGACCACCAGAATTGCAGGTTGCACCGGATCGAAAAATCCATGCTGTCAAGGGGCGTCGATTCCTGAGCCGGCAGCTGTTTGATTCGGTGTGGTTACCAGTTTTCCTTGAACGGTCTCAGGTCGAGTTCCTGCGTCCACGCCGATTTCGGCTGGCGGTGCAACATCCAGAAGTTTTCGGCAATGGCATCATACTCAAGGAGTCCTTCCGGACCGAGGTGCTCGATCATTTGTGGATAGGCACCCTGAAGCCGGTCTCCGAGGATGCCGCCATCGATGACGATATGCGCGACGTGAATTCCCTTGGGCCCGTATTCGCGGGCCATGCTTTGCGCGATCATTCGAAGCCCCGCCTTGGCCGCGGCGAAGTGCGCAAAGCCGGGCTTGCCGCGCAGACTGCCTGAGGCGCCAGTGAAGATCACGGTGCCGCGGCCCAGCGGGACCAGTCGCCGCGCGGCCTCACGACCGACCAAGAAGCCCGAATAGCAGCCAACGCGCCAGAAGTCTTCGAACTGTGCTGCGGTTAGTTTCGTGAAATCGATGAGGGCGTTGTTGCCAGCGTTGGACACGATGACATCGGCGGGCTCGCGGCCCGGCCCTGGGTTCATCGCCCGGTCGAAAGCGGCGATCACCTGCGCTTCATCGGTCACGTCAGTCCGAATCGCTTCGGCACTGCCGATTCCCGACGCAGTGATCTCCGCAACCACCTCCTCAATTTTGGACTGCGTGCGTCCGGTCGCGATGACGTGATAGCCCTCGCGCGCGAAGCGCCTGCACACGGCGCCGCCGACTCCGCGGACCGATCCCACGCCGAACACGATTGCAGTTGGCTGATTCATGTCATTGTCTCCAATCAGTTAGTGTGGATGCCGAAACTGGCGTCATCGCGCAGGCTTGCCTCGACGGCGGCCAGGTTGCCGAACTTATGCGCTGCATGAAATCGGTCATTCATTCAAGAAGGAGAGGGCCTTTGATACGAAATCGGCCTGATTCTGGAAAATCCCGCCATGCCCGGCGTCTTCATAAATGATCAGCTGTGCGTCCGGAATGCGGCGCGCCATGTCGGTACTGTTCACGGTGGGCACCATGATGTCGCTGTCGCCGTTGGCGATCAGGACCGGGATCCGGATGCTGCCGAGATCCTGCGGCGCTTGCCGGCCCCAGGCCTTGATCGCCTTCAACTGCCGCAGGAAGGCGACCGGTGTCGGGTCCTTGTCCCGGTTTCGCTTGCGTTCCTTCAGTCGTTCCAGGAAGGCCTTCGCGGCTTGGCGACCATTCGCCGTGGACGTGAAGAACAGGTAGTACTTGGGATCCCTCCGCGTCAGCAGGCCCTTGATAATCAATGGCCAGGAGACCGCGCCCACCTTGTCGATGCCTTGGCCGCCCGCCGGGCCCGTACCGGTTAGCATGAGCTTGCGCACTAAGCCGGGCGCTTTCAGCACCATGTCCTGCGCCACGAATCCTCCGAGGGAAAAGCCGAGCAGATCCACCGTCTCGAAACCCAGCGAATAGATCAGGGCGATGGCATCGCGTGCCATTTCATCGACAGTCACAGGCGCCGTGCCGCCCGACGCGCCGATTCCCCGATAGTCGGTGGCGATGACGCGATGCCTGCCGGCAAGGCCATCGATGATCCGCGGATCGAAATTGTCCAGCACTGCGCCCCAATGATTGAGAAGAATCAGTGGCACTCCACTGCGAGGCCCGAGGTCGCGGTAGGCAAAGGCGGTGCCCCCGACGTCGATCAATAGGTTCGCGGCATTGGCGTAGGTCGTGCCCGATTGAACGTGTTTGTCGGAACTGGTCATTGTTCACTCCGCGTGCCCCGTATGGAACAGGAAATCTGGGGATGTGAAGGAGAAGGCCCGCCGTCAAGTACGATGCGGCGCCCACGCGTTCATTCGACCATTGTGCGCCGTAGGTTCCTGGAGGGCGCCTTACTAGGCCGTGCGATACCGCTCTGCGGCGTGCGCCTGCCTGATGTCCGGAAGCAGGCCTTGCCGCGCGGCCTCCAGGGCGTCCCAGCGTGCGGCGTTGTGCAGTGGCGGGATGGTCACGAGTTCACGGCGATCGAAGCCGACCAGCGCGGCATCGACCAGCTCGTCCACTTCCATCACTCCGGACAGGGTATTGAGGTCGATGCCCGCGCGCTCCCAGATCTCGGTGCGGGTGGCCGCTGGCAGCACGGCCTGGATGTAGACGCCCTTGGGCGCCAGCTCTAGGCTCAGCCCCTGAGAGAGGTACAGCACGAAGGCCTTGGTCGCCCCGTAGACCGACATGCCGAACTCCGGCGCCAGGCCGACGACCGAACCGATGTTGACGATGGCGCCTTCGCCGACCTGTGCCAGGCGCGGGGCAATGGCGGCGGCCAGCCGGGCCAGCGCAGTCGTGTTGAGCGTGACCAGCCGGTCAATGCTTTCGGCGCTCTGCTCGACGAAGCCGCCGGACTGGGCGACCCCGGCATTGTTGATGAGGATGCCAATCCTGGCGTCGCCACGCAGGCGCTTCTCGACCGCGGTCAGGTCGTCGGGCCGGGTCAGGTCGGCCTGGAGGACATCGACGGCGACGCCGGTTTCCTCGCGCAGGCGGGCCGCGAGGGTATCCAGCCGTGCCTTGTCGCGCGCCACCAGCACGAGATCCTGGCCGCGGCGCGCGAAGCGCTCGGCGTAGGTGGCACCGATGCCGGTGGAGGCACCGGTAATGAGGACAGTCGAACGGGTTGTCATGTGCTTGTTCTCTGGCGAAACGTGAACAGGCCGCGATGGCGCGGCCTGTGGGCCGGGGCCGCATTGCGGTGCGGCCCCGGAGAGGCTTACTGGGCGCTGGCCTCGGCCAGCGTTGGGTGGTCGGTATAGCCCTCCGCCCCGCCGCCGTAGAGCGTGGCCGGATTGAAGTCCGCCAGCGGTGCGCCGGTCTTCAGCCGCTCCACCAGGTCGGGGTTGGCGATGAACGGGCGGCCGAAGGCGAACAGGTCCGCCTTGTCCTCGTTGAGGCGGGCGGCGGCCAGGGCCAGGTCGTAGCCGTTGTTGGCGATGTAGGTGTGCTTGAAACGCTTGCGCAGCGCGTCATAGTCGAACGGGGCCACGTCGCGCGGGCCGCCAGTGGCGCCTTCGACGACGTGAAGGTAGACCAGGCCCAAGGCGTCGAGCTGCTCGACCAGGTAGTCGAACTGCGCCTGTGGATCGCTGCTGGAAACGCCGTTGGCCGGCGACACCGGCGAGATGCGGATGCCGGTGCGCTCGGCGCCGATCTCGTTGACCACGGCACGGGCCACCTCCAGCACGAGCCGTGCGCGATTCTCGACCGAGCCGCCATAGGCGTCGGTGCGGACATTGGCGGCATCCCTGAGGAACTGGTCCAGCAGATAGCCGTTGGCGCCATGGATCTCGACGCCGTCGAAGCCGGCGGCGATAGCGTTGGCCGCGGCCTGGCGGAAGTCGTTCACGATCCCCGGCAGCTCGTCGAGTTTGAGCGCGCGCGGCGCGGACACGTCGGTGAAGCCGTTGTTGACGAAGGTCTTGGTCCCGGCCTGGATGGCCGAGGGCGCCACCGGGGCGGCACCGTTCTCCTGCAGGTCGACGTGCGAGACGCGCCCGACGTGCCACAACTGCAGGAAGATCCGCCCGCCCTTCGCATGAACAGCGTCGGTGACCTGGCGCCAGCCGTCGATCTGCGCCTGCGTGTAGATGCCGGGCGTGTCCTGGTAGCCCTGTCCCTGCTGCGAGATCTGCGTGGCCTCGGAGATCAGCAGGCCGGCCGACGCGCGCTGGCTGTAGTAGGTGGCGGCGAGTTCGCCGGGAACGAAGCCGGCGCCGGCGCGGTTGCGCGTCAGCGGCGCTAGCACGACCCGGTTGGATAGGGTCAGGGAGCCAAGCGTGTAGGGCTTGAACAAAGTCTTGTCGGTCATGTCTTCTTCCTTTTCAGTGGATGGATGGTTGTTGTTCCGAGTGCGCGTCGTCGCACGCTCGATCATCCGAATGGGGCTTGTGGCGATCCCCTCGGGACCGCTCAATGCAGACCAATGCCTCGCGGTCACGGCGACCGCTCGCCAAGTACTACTCCTCCAGGAACTGGATCGCGTGCTTCAGGAAGCGCTCGGGATACTGGTACTGCGCGCCATGCCCGGCATCGGGGTAGATCAGCAACTGGGCGTTGGGGATGTTCTGGGCCAGGTACCAGGAATTGATCGAGGCGATCATGATGTCGTTGACGCCGTTGAGCACTAGAGTCGACTGCTGGATCGCGTTCAGGTAGGTATAGGGGTTCTCACCCGGTAGCGGCGCGAAATAGGCCACGTGCGCCTCGGCCTGGGCCTTGGCCACTTCGGCCGAGCTGGGCGGGTCCTGGTCGACGCGCTGGTGGCGCCGCTCCCAGAACGCCAGGCCCGCCTGCCTGGCGGCCTCCGAGCGGCCGAAGAACAGGTAGAGGAAGTCTTCCGCGGTCGGCACCGGATTTGGCGCGACCTGCAGCACCTTCGGTTCCATCGTCGGATCACCACCTCGCAGGCCGGTGCCAAGCAGCAGCAGCTTGCGCACCAGCGCGGGGTGGCGCAGCGCGACCTCCTGCACCTGCATGCCGCCGATCGAGAAGCCGAGCAGATCGACCTGCGACAGCCCCAGCGCCCGGATCACCAGGGCGATGTCGTCGGCCATGTCCTCGATCCGGTTGCGAGGCGTACCGGTGGACGAGGCAACGCCACGACCATTGAACAGGATGACCTCGCGGCCCTTGGCCAAACCATCGGTCAGCAGAGGATCCCAGTGGTCCAGGCCGCCTCGGAAATGCTGCACGAAGAACATTGGGACGCCGGAGGGCTTGCCCCAGCGGCGGTAGGCGAAGCGGTCGCCGTTCACTTCGATGAAGCGGGTGGGTGCAGTCAGGTGAGTGTCGCTCATGGCCTAAGTCCTTAGAAAAAGACGAGCCACAATGATGATGATCATAATCTAAAATGTCAATAATTTTAATGATGGTCAACATCAATGTATATTGACGCTTTGTTTCTTGGCTTACAGAAAGAGGCTCACGGGCATGAAAGTCACCAAAGCACAGGCACAGGAGAACCGGGCGCGCATCGTTGAGACGGCGTCCACGTTGTTCCGTGAGCGCGGCTACGACGGTGTGGGTGTGGCAGAGCTGATGGCGGCCGCCGGCTTCACCCACGGCGGCTTCTACAAGCACTTCCACTCCAAGGCCGACCTGATGGCCGAGGCGGCCGCCTGCGGGATCTCACAAACTGAGGCGCGGACCGGGGGAGTGGACATCCCCGAGTTCATCAATCGCTACGTTTCCCGGGAGCACCGCGACGCCCGTGGCAGTGGCTGCACGATGGCGGCCCTTTGCGGCGATGCGGCGCGTCAACCAGAAGCCGTCAAGGCCACGTTTGCGGCTGGGATCGAAAGCCTGCTGACAGCCCTTGAACGCGAAGGCGTGACGTTGGGTACGCTGGATCAGCGCGAGGCGCGCGCAAAGATGATCGACATGCTCGCCCATTCGGTCGGCGCGATCGTGCTGTCGCGAGCCTGTCCGGATGACTCCCCGCTGGCGGACGAGATTCTGGAAGTCTGCCGCTCAGAAATTCTCGCGCCATTGTCGATGTCGGTGGACAACTAGCAAGCAGGCCGTGCGACCCGGGAGCCTGCGCAGGATCAAGACACCGCGCAGCCCGATATCGGGGACCGCTGAAGCCTATTGCTATTGACGCGTGCGCCGTGCCGCGGCTGGCCCTTCGTGTCTAGCAAAGATCAATTTGCCGGTGGGCCACTATTGCATATGCAATCATGTGTGGGATAGGCGCTGCCGATGGAGATTGATCTAGTTATTGCCCGCTGGGAAGCGGAGGAGAAAGCGGTTCGCGCTCGCCTGAAAGACCCCGATGCCGCGCCGCAGGAACAGATCGGCGGCTGCTCGGGCATGGAGGTGTTCGAGGCGAATTTTGCCGGGGAACCGCCGCCTGCGCCCATTGGCGATACGCTCGATTTCGTGCCGATCCACATGGAGCTGGGCGCTGCGATCTCCCAAGGTTGACCGCAGCGAAGGCACTACAATCCTTTGGGCACCGTGCACGGCGGCTGGTTCGCCACGCTGCTCGACCCGGCCGTGGGCTGCGCGGTGCATTCGACGCTGCCCGCTGGCAAGCGGTTTCACCACGCTGGAACTCAAGGTGAACATGGTGCGCTCCCTCAATGATCGGGTGCCGCTGGTGCGTGCCGAAGGCAAGGTGATCCACGCAGGCCGCCAAGCCGCCACGGCCGAGGGCCATATCGTCGGCCCGGACGGCAAGCTGTATGCGCACGCGACCACGACGTGCCTGGCTTTGACCATTTTGCAATTGCGTCGGGAGGATCCCATGGCCAAGCCTGAAGTCGTTCTTTGCTCTTCAGTGCGCACTGCGATGTGCACCTATGGTGGCGCGCTGAAAGATACCCCGGCGCCCGAGTTGGGCGTGGCCGTGGTCTGTGAAACCCTCATGCGAGTCAGGAGCGCACCGGAGTCGCAGTGGTAAGTAGGACCAAGGGATTTCACCTTGAGCCTCTCGCAGAACCGTACGTGAGACTCTCGCCTCATACGGCTCCCGTCATCCAACCTTAACCTCCATACCACGCCAATAGACGAACAATGCTGGGAAATCAGCCTTCATCTTGCCAAGCCAGTCAGCACTGAGCCGCTTATGCCGCTTCAGTGTTTTGTACTTCCGTCTGGCCCACTGCATCAGCCTTCGATCAATGTATTGAAAGAGCTTGTGCATTGCTGTCCGATAGAACGCCCCATAGTAAGCTTTCAACAAAAAGTGAATCTGTAGTCTGCCCCGAATCCCTGAAGGATTACATCGACATCAGCTTCAAGGGTTTTGGTGTCGCGGGCCTTGAAGGCCAGCCACTCGTATTTCATCTTGTGCCAGAGCTTCTCGATGCGATTGAGCTCCGGGCTGTACGGTGGCAGGAAATACAACGTCAAGCCTTTCGTTTGTAGCAGCCGGAGATAAGGCCGCAGTGCGCGGGCCGTGTGGACCGAAGCATTGTCGAGAATCACGGTCAGCGGCTTGCCGACGTGTTCGACCAGCAGGCCGAGAAATCCAGCGAACAGCATCGAGGTCATCGTCTCCCACAACTTCGCTGCAAACAGTTCTCCCGAGGACAGCAGTGCTCCGACCACGTTCAGACGCTTACCACGCCGGGCTTCAATCATGTGTTGCTCCCCGACAGGTGTCCACGCACTTCGATTCGGCTGCGCTTGCGCGAAGCCAACTTCGTCTACGTAGGCGAGTTCGATTTCGCCACGCTGGGCTTGCTGGACCAACTCCCCAATTTCGGATTGGGCTTGTCGGAACCGCTGTTCGTCCCGCTTTTTTTTAAGCTATGCCGGGTTCGCTTCCATACCAGCCCCGCCCGTTTGAGAATCCCTGTCAGCGTATTGCGGTCGGGTAGCAGCGACGCATTACTACGTCGCCGCCCCCTAAGAACCGGACGTGCGAGTCGCCCCGCATCCGGCTCAAGCCATTCGTTCAGCACCATTGTGTGGCACCGGGCAGACCAGCGGAACGTTTCGCGGTTCGACGGCGGGCAAAGTAGGCGGCCCATGCCGGGTCAAACGGATTGGCCAGTCCCCGGATTTTGACGTGTCGCTGGATCGCGACGGTCGTTGCGCGGAAGAGTTGCAGGCCGCAGGTGTCACCCTCGGTTGAACCCTCTGTTGCAAAATCCCAGGACCGGTATCCGTCGCGCCGGAAGTACCGTTGCCGGACCCATCGGGCTCCTTTCATGGGGTGACGACGCTTCGCCCATCTCCAGAGCCGTTGCCAGATGTGGGAGTCGATTGAGGAGAAGATCGCTTTCGACACGACGTGACGGTGATACTGGGCCCATCCCCGGATCACAGGGTTGAGCTGTCGTATCAACGCCTCCTGCGTGGCGCTCGCGTTTTCCTTGATGATTCCCCTGACCTTGTCAAGCAGCGACTTGATGCTCTTGTTCGCTGGCTTGATCAGCAACTTGCCGTCGTACTTGCGCACGTTCTGGCCAAGGAAATCGAAACCCGCCGCTATGTTCGTGATCCGGGTTTTCTCTTCCGAGAGCTCCAGACCCCGAGCCGCCATGAACTGCCTGACTGCCGGAAGTACCCGGGATTCCAGCACATCTTTCGATACGCCAGTCACCACAAAGTCATCGGCATAGCGGACGACGTTGAGCTGCGCCTTTCTGCACTCAAGTGTGGATGTGCCCACACTTGCATGAACTGCTGCTTCAAGTCCGTCCAACGCCATATTCGCGATCACAGGCGAGATCACACCCCCTTGGGGTGTGCCCGCTTGTGACTCGAACAAGGTTCCTTCATCGATATATCCGGCTCGAAGCCACTTGCGCAGAACCTCCTTATCCATCGGTACGTTCTCCAGAAACCAGGAATGACTGAAGTTGTCGAAACAGCCCCGAATGTCACCCTCCAGAATCCATTCTGACGAGGCACGCTTGGCCAGAACGTTGAAGCACTGTTCGATGGCATCGGCGGTCGAGCGCTCGGGCCGAAAGCCGTAGGAATTGGCGTCTGCAAGGGTCTCCGCGACGGGTTCCAGAGCGAGCTTCCATAAGGCCTGCATCGCCCTGCACCGCATACACGGGATTCCTAACGGACGCTTCTTCCCATTACTCTTGGGAATGTAGACACGCCGCAACGGCATCGCACGATAGCCGCGATGTCGTAGCGACAGCATTCCGTTCCATCTGGCCGCCGGGGATGACCATATCTTGCCGTCCACCCCCGGCGTTCTCTTACCGCGATTCTCCGTCACACGCTTGACGGCGAGCATCTTGCCGCCATGCGAGCGGGTTAGCAGACGTTGCAATGCTTTCACCTTGCCCCATCGGCCTTCCTGAGCGGCCTTGGCGATACGCATCTGAAGTCGCTTCACCTCTGCTTCGATGTGCGACCAGTTTGCATGGTCCCACATCTGCGCAGCGCTCGAGAGTGCACCAGCGTCAGGAGCTTTCGCGTCCGTTGCCGTCATCTGCTTTCCCCCGTATAACGATTGTTCAAGGTTATCTCGCCATGAATGACCACGCGGAAGTCTGCCCGCTTTCGCGTCGGGCGATGTCTCAGCCCGTATCCCGTCCATTACAGCCGGGCGTTCGCTTTCTCCGCATTCCTTTACCCACCGCGCCAACAGCGTTCCTCGCGGTTCGCCTGCCGTTGCCGGCGCCGCGATGGGCTTACCCTGTTCCGCATGAATTTCCGAGCGGGGCGGACCCTTCCTCTTCGCCGGCGGCTTGTCGTCCATGGTGGCCCAGTTCACGAAGGCCACTCCACACCGCGTACCGTTTTGGTCCAAGCCTGTCAGCACGTTTGGCTTGTTGATTCTGACGACGTTTATCGGAAGTTCACATATGTTGATCGTACCCACTCATCCCTTGCTCCTCTCCGCCTCTGTGCTGGCAGATTCCGCCTTACCTCGCGGCTCGGCGTACCGGTTATCCGGCGGCTACGTTGTCCCCAGAGCTTCACACCGAGCTGTTACCGGCTCCGCATGCCCGGGTAGGGAACGGTTGATGGAACAACCGGTTTCATCAGGTAATACCTGCTCCAGTGAAACAGAAACTCAAGCGACTTTCAGGTCGCACATGAACTCGAATCCCGAACTTCTCTTCGAGTCGTGCCAGCAGTTCCGCGGCCGTCAGCGCCTCCTGCGTCGCCCACATCTTCAACTGCTCAACCTGCGCCGGCGACAGCTTCGACGGCGCACCGCTACGCGGCGCGTCCGACAGCCCTGCCATGCCTTTGTCCAACCAACGATAGCGCCTCTCGTACACCGCCTCCAACGTCAACTCCTGCCGCCTGGCTATCTCCTTGGCTGGCACGCCGTTGCTAAACATCAGAATCGTCCGAGACCTGTCTCGTGTTCTCCAATCACGGCGGCTTCTCGCCAGAACCTCAAGCTCAGTACGTTCTTCCTTCGTCAGTTCCAGCGGCTTCAATACGGCCATCGTCTATGTCGCGGTTCTTGTTCGGCCCGACAGTATAGAGATACTTCTTGTGAGGCGCTTAATTCACCCACCCGCGTATTGTGGAGTTGTATTGCTGCGCCAATTCCGCCAGCGTCGCTGGCGTTCTGCAATGCAGTCGCCAGTCCCGTACCGTCTTCCGCATCCGTTTCAAAGCCGTATCGCTGACTGCCGGTAAGAAGCTTGTGAATAACCGGCCCCACTTGTTCCTCGCTCCCCTCGGTCGGAATGTAAATCCGAGAAAGGTAAATTGCACGAGTCGATACGCTTTGGTGCGCTTGCTGTGCTTGCAGTACACGATCTTCGATTTCTCCGGATGCATCGTCAATCCACATTCTGCCAACCGCGATGCGATGGACTGCATCACGTCTTCCGCTTGCTTCTGGCTGTGGCAGTGAACCACCGCGTCATCGGCGTAACGGGCGAAGGGACATTGCGGATAGGTGCGCTTCATCCATTGATCGAACGCATAGTGCATAAACAGGTTCATCAAGATCGGACTGACGACCCCGCCTTGAGGTGTCCCCCGTTCCCTTGGAACGGAGATACCCTCCGCAGTCTCAAACGGTGCAGTCAGCCACCGCTCGATATACAGCAGGATCCAGCCTTCCTTGATGTGCTTGCGAACGGCTTTCATCAAGAGCAAATGATCGATTTGATCGAATGCCGCCTTGATGTCAAACTCAACCACCCAGCCATGCTTCCAGCACCGTTCTCTGGTGATGGCAACCGCCTGTATTGCCGATTTTCCCGGCCGATATCCGTATGAATCCGGATGAAACATCGGATCGAGAATCGGTTCGATGAGGAGCTTAGCCGCCGTTTGCGCAACGCGGTCGGAGACTGTGGGTATACCGAGTTTTCTCAAGCCGCCCGATGCCTTCGGAATTTCAACCTGCTTGACCGGCGGCGGGATATACGACCCCGACGACATCCGATTCCACAGCTTGTAGAGATTCTTCGACAGATTCTGCTCAAACATCGCGATCGTTTCATCGTCGATGCCGGCAGCACCCCGGTTGGCCTTCACTTTCTGGTATGCATCCCACACGGTACGCTTTGCAATACTATAAGGTTTCGTTGATATCACGTCACTCATCCCCAAATAACAGGTTGGCGACCTTCGTCAACCAGATAACGCTGCCCCTTCGCTCCGCCTTCATTACAAAGGCTTCATCACTACTACGGGCAGCTCCGCCCCTCGTTCCGGCATCGGTATTCTTCCTCATGGTGTCTGCCACTTGTCATTTTCCTTAGCATCTGAAACAAGGTTCTCACGTTCCATACCAAAGCCTGTATTGAGCTCATGCCGCCTATACACCGGCTGCCATCAGGACCGTAAACAGGTATCGTCCTGACTAATCCCAGGGCATCTTGACGACCCCAGTTTTGACAGCGCCTTAATTTCATTAACGATGCGTCATCGAACGGTTTGCTTTCGCTCATCTTCTCAATACGTACCTGACATCTGTATTGATGCCTTTTCCACAGTCGCTCACCACCACGCCTTTTGAACGCAGCAGCACTGGGCGGTTTGAAACCTGCTCCTGCAAGCCGGTTTCGGGAGGCCTGCTCCCATCTTTAGTACAGCATCGCAAGCTTCCGCTTGCGTTCGTGACACACTCAAGACGATGAAGTACCGTCCGGACTTCCCCGCGCGCTTCGGCTGCATTGAGGATGCACGCGCCCACTGTCAGGCGTTCTTCGCCTGGTACAACACCGTGCATCGGCACTCGGGCATCGGATTCATGACGCCGCACAGCGTTCATTATGGGCTCGCCCAAGAGTTGCACCTCACCCGTCAGGCAGCACTCGACACAGCATTCCGGGCGTCCCCAAAAAGGTTTAAAGGGCGTCGTCCTGAACCACCGCGGTCGTCCTTCAACTGCGGATCAGCCTGCGGGGCCTGAGCCCGCCGGTTTGGCGGCGCGTTCTTGTTCCCGAGCACATGACGCTCGGACAACTTCATAGTGTCATCCAGGTGGTCATGGGCTGGACGGACGAACATCTGCACCAGTTCACCATTCGTGGCAGGCGTTACGGCGAAGCCCATGAAGGCGTGCTGCAATTTTCCACGGTGGCAAACGAGCTGACGCTGACCGCGTTTCGTCTCCGCGAACACGAAGGCTTCGTCTATGTGTACGACTTCAACGCGTGGTGGCGGCACGATATACGGTTGGAGCGGCGGTTGCTGCGGCAGCGTCCTGAGCCGCTGCCACGTTGCGTGGCAGGTTGCGGGCCTTGCCCGCCAGAGGACATCGGCGGGATCGAGAGGTATCTGGAGGCCAGGGACGAACGCAGTGAGTACGAGTTCCTCGACTGGCTCGAGTCGCTGCGCGAGGGTCCAGTTATGCTGGACGACCTGCGGGATGAGGTCGACCAATGGCTGGTTTGGCTGGACCGGCGCTTCGACCGTCGGACCGCAAATGAACGTTTGCAACAGATCCTGGCATAGACTGGCAGCCCAGACATGCGTGGGAGGCCGCCATGCGGATCAGCTTGCAAGTCGTAGTGGATACCGAGGGTGATACGCCTGCCACCGTCACCGAGATTGCGCAGTTCGAGCGCGCCGGCCTCGATGCCGGCTCGCTGGGTCTGCACTTGGCGGAAGCCAAGTCATTGTTGAGCCGGCTGCAGCGCACGATGATCGCGGCACAGGTTGCCGAGGCGGTTTCCCGGACCAGCGTTTGCCCCACGTGCGGTGCGCAGTTGGCTTGCAAGGGCCACCATCACCTGGTCTTCCGTAGTGCGTTCGGGCGACTGTCGATTGACAGTCCCAGGCTGTACCCCTGCCGGCAGTGCAAGGGCGACGCACCTAGCTTCAGTCCGGTCGCCGGCCTTTTGCCTGAGCGGCCAGTCCAGAACTGCAGTATCTCGAGGTCAAGTTTGCAGCGTTGATGTCCTATGGCCTGACCGTCAACGTCCTGCAGGAAGTGTTGCCGCTCGACCATGTGCTGGCGGCCAGTTCGATCCGGCGCCAGGTCACCGCACTCGGTCGCCGGCTGGAAGCGGAACAGGCCACCGATGCCCGGCAGCAGGTGGAGATGGCGGCTAGCATTTGTCCTCCCGACATCCCGGACCCCGGTCCGGTGCGCGCGATTGGCATCGACGGCGGCTACCTTCGGCTGGCGGGCCGCAAGCGTCGCCAAGACGGTTGGTTTGAAGTGATTGTCGGCAAGTCTATGCGGGATCAGGGTGCCGGCCACAGTTTTGCCTACGTGCACAAACTGGAGCATCGGCCGGCCGATCGCATGTTGAATTTCCTCCTGCGAGAAGGTGTGCAACCGGATCAACCGGTTACCTTTCTCTCGGACGGCGGGGATACCGTCCGGTCTGCCCAGTTCGGCTTTGGTGATCACGGTGAGTGCATCCTCGATTGGTTTCACATCGCCATGCGGGTACAGAACCTCGAACAGATGATCAAGGGCCGGCCAGCACACAGCGATGGCCCGAGCAATGCGACCTTGATCAAGGCGCTGCAAGGTGCCAAGTGGCACTTGTGGCACGGTTGCCCCTATCCAGCGTTGCGCCGGCTGGGAAACCTGGGCTGGGATCTCGACGCCGAGGCCAGCCCCGAGGAGGCCAAGCTCCTTGGCAAGCTCGAGGAGTTGATCATTTATCTGGATAACAACAGGGGCTTCATCGTGAACTACGGTGACCGCTATCGCCATGGGGAGCCGATTGCCTCTGGTTTCGTCGAGTCGGCCGTCAACCAGGTGATCAGCAAGCG
Organism: Cupriavidus sp. F041; assembly: GCF_057814235.1. NCBI lineage: Bacteria > Pseudomonadati > Pseudomonadota > Betaproteobacteria > Burkholderiales > Burkholderiaceae > Cupriavidus > Cupriavidus sp. F041. The sequence goes on along the minus strand of NZ_JBVASY010000002.1, from coordinate 1,783,166 downwards.
GTTCGTCAAACGCCAACAGATGGCCTGGCGGCCGCGGCACGCGCACGCACTGCAACAAATTCGGACTGCCGTGCTCAATGACCAGCTCCGATCGCACGTTGAACGATGGTATCCCTCCATCGCCAGAGCAGAGAACCACCGCATTGCCGCTTAGTCAGCCCCGTTTTGGCGCGGTCTCCCTTCGTTTACTGATCGTAGCCTGCAATGCGCGCTAGGACGCTGGCAACCGCGAGCAGGCGTGCGTCATCCGCATAGCGTCCGATCAGTTGGGCTCCAATTGGCAGCCCGGCGGGGCCAGTAGCTATGCGCAATGAAATCGTGGGCAGGTGCAGTGCTGTCCAGAGTGCGCCGAAACGTGGCGAGCCCGAGTCCGTCAGGCCTAGCTCGGCTTCGCCGTCTGCGGCGGGGTAGAGCAGCACGTCGAAATCGCCGAACATGGCGTCGGCTTGTCGCGTACCTACATGCATACGGCTTCGTATTTGCAGGTAGGCCTCTGCGCTCACGGTCTCCCCACCGGCCAGGCGCGTTTGCAGGCGCGCACTGAGCTGCTCGTGATGTTGCGTACGCTCATGGGCGAGCGATTGCCGGGCCTCGTAGGCGAACATGCTGCTCTGCAGATCGATCAAGGCTTCCAATTCCTGCGGCAGTCTGCAGCGCAGCACGCTTGCGCCGGCCCGCTCGGCGCGTGCGGCGATCGCGTCGAGGGCGGCGTGCGTTTCGGGGCTGGCATGCTGCCACTGACTCGACAGGCATACGCCAATGCGTGGCCTCAACCCCAGTTGTTCGGTGACGCGCATCTGCGCCAGGCCAAGGGAGAAGAAGGCGGCGTCCGCGACGGTACGGGTCAGCAGGCCCACCGTGTCCTGGGTATGGCTGAGCGTCTTCACGCCCCCACTACTGATGAGGCCGAAAGTCGGCTTGTAGCCGACAACGCCGCAGTACGCCGCCGGGCGCGTGATCGACCCAGTAGTCTGCGTACCGAACGCGACGGGCACCATGAAATCCGCGACGGCGGCTGCGGAACCGCTGGAAGAACCGCCCGGCGTGCGCGCCAGGTCGAGGGGGTTACGGGTTGCGCTCGGCGTCTGCGTGGCGAATTCGCTGGTGGCAACCTTCCCAAGTATGACGGCACCGGCCTCATGCGCCGACGCAACGCAGCCGGCGTCTGCTGCAGGACGATGCCCGGCATAGATCGCTGCCGAGCCATAGGCCGTATCGTAGCCGACGGTATCGATGATGTCCTTGACGGCGACAGGAATGCCGCGCAGCAGGCCACCGGGGCGACGATCCGCCGCACGCGCCTGGGAGAGAACCAGATCGGCATCGACCGCCACGAAGGCGTGCACCGCGCCGTCGCGCTCTTGTATGCGATCGAGGCAGGCTCGCGTCAGCATTTCGGCGGTAAGGTCGCCTCGCTCGATCCGGGCGGCCGCCTCAAGGGCGGTGAGACGATTGGGGGTGCGCATGAGCTGGATGCTCCTAGTTTACAGTGATGCCGGCATTGCGGATGACAGCCGCCCAGCGATCATGTTCCTTGCCGACAAAGACGGCAAAGGCTTCGGGCGTATCGCCGACGGGCTCCGCGCCCTGGGCCAGCAGTTGCTCGCGTGTCTTGGGATCTTTCAGGATGCGGACAACTTCCGCATTGATGCGGCTGACCACTTGTTTGGGCACACCGGCTGGCGCAAACATGCCGAACCAGCCTTCCACTACGTAGCCGGGCAGGCCCGACTCGGAAATCGTGGGAACGTCGGGCAGCAGAGGCGATTTCCGCGCCGAGGTCACGCCGAGGGCAATGAGCTTGCCGGAGCGGATATGCGGCAGGCATAGCGGGAGGTTGCAGAACATCATTTGCACGCGCCCGGCGAGCAGATCGGTCAGCGCAGGGGCACCGCCCTTGTAAGGCACGTGAAGGATATCGGTCTTCGACATGGACTTGAACAATTCGGCCGACAGGTGCTGGCTGCCACCGGCGCCTCCCGAGGCATAGCTGTATTGCTGCTTGTGCAGCAGTGCCAGGAGTTCCTTGACTGAGCGCGCGGGAACGCTAGGGGGAACCACAAGCACATTGGGCACGCTAGCTACATTGACTACCGGCACGAAGTCGCGTTGGGGGTCGAACTTGAGGTTGGTGTGGAGGCTGGCGTTAATCGCGTTGGTGCTGGCCGCACCAAAGAGCAGCGTGTAGCCGTCGCGCTCCGCAGCGGCAACATAGCCTGTGCCGATGTTGCCGTCGGCGCCCGCCCGGTTGTCAACCACGACAGGCTGGCCCCAGGCCTCACTGAGCCTGGTCGCAATGATGCGCGCCAGGGTGTCGGTCACGCTACCAGCGCCAAACGGCACAACCATATGGATCGGCTTGACCGGGTATTGCGAATGTTGTGCCACGGCGGGGAAAGGCAGGAGGGCGCTGAAGCACACTGCGGCGATGCTTCCCGCCAGGGTACGGAACAGGGCTTTGGGAATCATGTTGGAGTTCCTCTGGGCAAGAATAGCGGGGGCTTCGAAGGGGACATCGAAGGCAATCTTATGCTGGTCTATTCGATAGATCCAATATAATATTACAGAGAATTCATTCACTTTTATGTATCAATGGCTCTCTCGTTGCACGCGCTGCGCCTCTTTGTTGTGGTGGCCGAAGAGCTGCATTTCGGACGTGCCGCGGCGCGGCTCCATATGGCACAACCGCCTTTGAGCCAGCAAATCCGGCAACTGGAAGCAAACGTTGGTGCGGACCTGTTTGCGCGAACGACGCGGTCGGTCCAGTTGACGGAGGCGGGCAGGGTGCTATTCGACCGGGCAAGGCAACTGCTGGCCGATGCGGACGCCGCCGAGCAGGCAGTGCTCAGGGCAGCGCACGGCGAGACGGGACGGATCTCGCTGGGATTTACAAGTAGCGCCGCGTACCGCCTCTTGCCACGCATACTGTCTGCTTACCGCAGTGCTTATCCTGCCGTGGCATTCGATTTCACGGAGGCAACGTCAGCCGAGCAGTGGGATGCCTTGCGCGCCGGCAAACTCGACGTGGCGCTGCTTCGCCTGTCCACACTGCCGGTGGAAATGGATTTCGATGCGTTCGAAGCCGATCGTGAGCCGATGTTGCTGGCGTTGCCGCTCGGGCACCCGCTCGCCGCTGACGCTGCGGTGGCGCCAGCGGCGCTTGATCGCCTTCCGATGGTTGGATTCAGCGCCGTCGGCTCAGCCTACTTTCGCGACTTGAGCCAGAAGATCTATCATGCGGCCGGCGTGCAGCCACGCATCGAGCAGGAGAGTGTACTCCCGACGATACTCGCTCTGGTCGAGGCCGGGCTAGGTGCCGCGCTGGTGCCCGCTTCGGCGGCGGAAATGCGCTCGGCACGCGTGACATACCGGCCGTTGCAACCGGCAAAGTCCAGACGCGGCGGCACTATCGATGCCGTGTTGCACTGTGCACGCCCGCATGCCAGCACCAACATGGCCGCGCTCGTATTTGTCAGGCTGCTTGCCACGATGAGCGCGTCGCCGGCACGTACGGGTCAGGCAGGATGAACGGAAGGCATTGCCTTCCGCTTTGCACCGTGGATCAGGGCCAGTCGAGTGCCTTGTCATTCGGGTTCTTGAAAAGTGCCCTCATGTCTTCGGACAGCGGGAAGTCGAGGCTGAATTCTTTTGGCGGCACCGGCTGCGTAAACAACTTCGAGTACATCGCATTGATCGAGCCGGTGATCACGTTGTCCGCCAGTTTCTTCAACGGCATGTCGAGGGATGGCGAGTCATGGCGCATATTCCCGCGCCTGGACAACGAAGAGCGGCCCGGACAAACCGCCTCGTTGCCCTGCCCTGCTCAGGACAGGCATTCCCCGCTGTCGAGCGCATCGCTGCGCGCGCCGTCGGTGAAGCCATCGCGCGAGCTGATGCGGGCGCCATCGGTGTAAGGGTCAGGCTTGCGCATGCCGTCCCGGCACGGATCAAAGCCACGGACGGCGCACACGGTCCTGCCCTGATGCGCGACCACGGGCAGCATGGTGGCCTCGGTGGCCGGACTGTGCGCGCCATCGGTAAAGGCGTCGCGCTGGCCGCTGTGTCCCGGCGCGGCAACGATCAGCGCATCAGCATATGCACCGGCGTGGGCAGTCTGGCTGAGCCCGGCGGCAAGTGCGGCAGCGGCGAGCAGGGTCTTGGCAAGAGTCTTATGCATTGCTATCTCCAACAGGGGTGTCGGCGGCGTTGCCGCGACGGCACTCCTCGTGCAGGCGATCAGCTACGGAACGGCACGGCCCGCACGCGATCGCCTCTGCCGTGCAAGCCGTTGCCTGGCGCGGGCCGGCTGCCATCCGATCGTGGCAGCGGCGTCGCGCCGGACTCCTGGGTCAGTTGGGTGCGGATGCGGGGAAAGAAGTGCCCTGCGTCAGTGCAGCCATCAGAGCATCGCGAACAGCGGCGCCAGCGACGGCAGTGAGGGCTGTAGCACGGCCGGCTATCTTTCCACGCGGGCCTGTCTCCTTTGGCTGCGCAGGCATGCGCACCGTGTGCCCGTGCCGAGCCCGGCGCCATTGTGCGCGCCGCCACGCACGGCCAGCAGCATCCCGCCGTTGCGCGCGGCGTTCACCGCCGCGATGACGTCCGCAACATCGACGCAGCGCGCGATGATCGCAGGGCGCTTGTCGATCATTCCGTTGTACACGGCACGCGCCTGGTCGTAAGCCGCGTCGCTCGGCTGAATCAGTTGTCCCCGAAAATGCGCCTTTAGTGCGGTTGCGATGGGTTCGCTCAACGAAGCTTCCATGGTTGCCTCCTGTCCGGCTGGTATGCAGGAGTTTTAACAACCTCGGCGTTTCGAAAGCGTTAGGTGGGCCGTTACATGGGGGATTCCGCCCCCCGACGGCGCGCAGTGGTCGAGCCGAAACTAACGCGCGAGTAACGCCCGCGCCGTGACGATGTCGGGCTGAACCGAAGCAAACCTTCGCGCTGGAGGATGCCGCACAGGCACATCGAGCGCTCGAATCCAGACAGACGAGCGGCGCGACGGTACTGGTGCCGTAACGCTGCTTACTAACCGCGCGTGAGGCGTTCATCCGCTCGCCATCGACAGGCTGCGCGTTGAACGCCTGCAATATTTCCGAAATCGACGGCGCTGTCGCTTGGAGCGCCTCGCTCAGCATGGCTGACGAACGCGACGCCTTCATTTGGAGGCGATGCATCAGCAAGTCCACATAGCTGGACGTTCCAGAACGGAGACACAGGTGTCAGATCGAGTTGCTGCTCTTCGCGTGCGCCGGGTCGTCGCGGCAACGGTCATGGTCCACGCCATGCCCGCTGCCATGGCGTGGACCAACAAACCTGTGCGGATGCTGGTGCCGGCGCTCGCCGGCGGCACAATGCTTGATCCAGCGTGGGCGCTGTCCGGCGAGTCTGCCGACGAATTCAGCGGTAGGCTTTCACGTTCGTGAAACGTGAAACAACCAGGAAGGTCAATACGGGGGGCGGTGCGACGGGACGCCGAGGCCTGCGGCCCTGTTGGTTCGGGCGAGCAGGATCTTCGAGTCGAATGAGTTCTTGGACGCTTGAGATGAGCGCCGGCGCCTCACTGAAGGGATCTTTTGCAACTACCGCCGCCGGAGAAGCCACAGCTCAGCATTGCTGTTGCTGGAATTTGCGTTCCAGTGCGCCGACGGCAGCAACCTCAATGTTTAGGGCTGAATCCTGGGTCAAGGCCATCCCCCCCTCCTGCGATCACTGTTCGGGGCAAACTGACGCCGGGAATAGTCAAGGCGGGCATTGCAGGCAGATTAACGCCCCAGATTGCAGGCGCAGCTACCCACGGTAGGCATAGGTAGCCGCCTCGCCGGCTGTTCAATGATCTTTTGTCGATCTCTTCGACGCTGGCTAAGTCTCTGATTTCCATAGTTGCGGTCATGATGCTCTCCTGAAGTGGCAAGCACAAAAGGCTGTGCTTGATCGACTTCAGCAGGGATCGTGCCACGACTCCGCGCGCTCGATTCACCTCTTTCTAATCAAATGAGCCGCACAGCAGTTGGTCTTCCGCCGACTAGCACTTGGTGAGTGTTGGTATCCCAAGTGGGAAAGCAAACTTGAAGCGCAGCATCAGCCCCGCATCCCCGCCGCTCGACGCCGCTGCAGAGGCCCATCTCGCCGCCGACGTCGCCGCGCAGCGCGCGCAATTTCCTGAGACCCGCGCGCTTTACCGCGAGGTTTGCGCCTTGCTGTTCTTCCGCTACGACATCACCCCTACCGCCAACAAGCTCTACGGCCTCGTGCGCACGGGCAGCATGGGCACGCCAACCGAGGTGCTGGCGCAGTTCTGGGCGGACCTGCGCGGCAAGATGCGCGTCACCATCGACCAGCCCGGGCTGCCGGATGCGCAAAAGTCGATCGCGGGCAACGCCGTGCAGTCGATCTGGCAGGCCGCCGGCGAGTTGGCCGCCTTGCGGACCGAAGCGCGGCTGCAGGCGAGCGAGGCGGAGGCGCAGCGTGACCAGGCGCGGGCCGCGGTGGTGGTGGTCGAGCAGGTGAAAGCCGCCGTACAGGCCGACTTCGACGCAGTCCAGCGAGCAAGTGCGGCGCTGCAGGGAGAGCTGGAGGCCGAGCGCCAGGCCCACGCGGCCGCGCAGGCGCGTCACGAGGAGGGCATACGCCAGGTCGAGGCGCTCGAGCGGCAGTTGCGGGAGTTGCGTACCCAATTCTCGACGGAGCTGGGCCGCACGCGCGAGCAGGTCGCGATGGCCAGGAGCGCGCCAGCGCCACCGAGCGCCGCGCGCTGCGCGAGATCGACCAGGAGCGCACCCTGCGCCAGAAGGGCGAGCAGGCGCTCGTGAACCTGCGCGCTGAGCTGGCGGCGGTGCAGGCGCGGGCACAGGACGCGGCCGTGACTGGTGCCGAGGAGCGGGCGCGGCTGCAGGCCGAGCGCGACACGCTCATTCGGCAACTGGCGGACGCGCAACAGGCGCTGACGGATGGGCAGGCGGCACAAGAAGAGCTGCGGGCGGAACTGGCGATGGCAGTACGGCGCGCCGAGCGGGCCGATGCGGAAGCCACCGCGACGCGCCGCCTGGTATCGCCTAGGCGCGGGGCGCCGGTGACGCGCACCAAGTTCAAGCCCGGACCGGCCTGAGGGGGGACGCCGGCGGTGTCGGATGGCATTTATCCACCGCACGCGGGGACAAACCGGTGGACAAGCCGCGTGGGGGCCGAGTGCCGATGGCGTCCGCCCATTTGACTAAAATTTAAGCAGCGAGCGCGGTCGTGTCCTCGCGCCGGCGCGGATTTCCACCGCAGCCAGCTAGAACAACCCTGAAATCCAACACTCCCCGCCGCCACGCGGGAACCGGTGTCGCCCCAAATCATTTCACCTTCACCGTGTCGATCGAAATCGAGCGCGCGCAAGCGATTGCGTGGGTCCGCATCCAGATGGCCCAGCACGGCCTGACCCTGGCCGACCTGCAGGCCGCAGGCTGCTTTGCCGAGCCGGCGCCGACTCCATTGCCGGGGGCGGTGCGCCATCGCAACGCGCAGGGGCAGGGCTGGGACGGCCGCGGTGCCATGCCGGACTGGCTGCAGCGGGCGTTCAACGCCGGACAGACGGTGGAGCATTTCCGGGTCGTGTCAACGACGTAGCGGGCCAACGGATGCCACGGCAGCCAAGGCCGACCGAATACCGGACGGAGAGCGGCGCCATGGCAAAGGCCCAACATCAACCATGCAGGAGGCAGCATGCAGGAAGAGTTCGGGTACAAGCATGCGGCCGGTCGATGGGTCGCAGGGTTCGGGTCCCGTCGCGATGCCATCTCGGCGGCAGCGCAGATGGGCATGACGCAGGTGGTTACCGCGGGCTTTAGCCCTGAGCCTCCGTCCTACTTCGCTCGATTCGGAGCGACGAGGATTCTCGACCGGATGCTCTCTGGCATGGCCTTGGGCGAGTACGAGGCAAATTGATTGGCAACGAGCAAGCCCAAGATGTGCTCGCCTCCATTCTCGCGGCAGCGATCCTTGATGGCTTTCCCGGCCGCGAGTCCCAAGAGCCATGGAAACTTCAACTGGATCTCATGAATCGGCTGGAAGCCGCGGTCGCCGCATGGATGGAAGAGAACCACCTGGTGTTCGCGCCGCCTAAAGTCGTGGTGTACGGGACGGAGCAACTCCACGTCGGCGGCACGAATCTGGACGTACCGCTCTTCAGTAGGCGTTTTGGAAATCGAGCGGGTGGACACGATTAGGTGGATCCGCGAGCAGATGACCGCCTACGGACTGACGCTGGCCGAGTTGCAGGCGGCGGGGTGTTTTGCGCCGCCGCCGATCGAGCGCCCGGTCTGCTACCGCAATGCCGAGGGGCTGAGCTGGAACGGGACGGGACGGGCGAAATGCCAGACTTGCTGCGGCGGGCGGTCAATGCCGGGCGGAAGGTAGAGTTCTTTCGGGTCGGGTAGGCTTCCCGAAAGAGATTGCTCACGAATTGAGCTGGGCTAGGCGGATCCGAATCGGGGTCATCGTGGACTTTTCCCGCATCGTAACTAGTTCTACTGTGTCATAAATTGAATCGACCATCGATTGATGCGCAGCATGGGCAAAGCCCAAGGCTGCGCATCAGGTGGAAGCTAAGGTGATGACGGAGTGTCGTGATCGAATTCGCCACGTGTCGCTGCGCGCGCAGGGCTGCCACGGGGGATGTAATCCGCGGGAAGCGCAGGGACTTGGCGTTCGAAGAAGTTTTTTTTACTGCCTTCTGACTTGTCGGCAGTGAGTCGCTCGGCCATCAGGAAGCCATAGGCTGCGATGCTCAGCGTCGCGTGATGGTGGAATCCGCGCCAGCCTCTCCCTTCGTAATGACCAAGGCCGAGTTCTTGCTTCAAGTCTTGGTAATCGCGCTCAATACGCCAACGCATTTTGGTCACGAACACCAGTTGCTCTATCAGCGCATCGGCCGGTGCGGTGGACAAGAAGTATTTGGTTGGCTCCGCTTCGCCCTCCGGCCATTCGACCAGCAACCACTCTTCGTCACGCAAGGTACTGCGCCAATAGTCCCGATGCGCCGGGCGAACCCGCACGGCCGCAAATCGCGATGAAAGGGCCGCATTGGTGCCTTCCCGCCAAGCCACCACTTGGTAAGCACTCGAGGGCAAAGTCATCGCCAGGGTCTTCACGGAAACCGGCTCATGGCCCGGTGCGCGACGCAGCAACTTCGGTGGCCTGCCCGGACCGTTCGACGGTTTCGCCGGCAGTGGCGAGACGCCCGGCGGCCACACTGTCGTCGTGGAGCGAATCCCGACCGCGTAAAGCAGACCCAACTCGGTCAGGGTTTCGCGAAAGCCGGTTTCATCGCCATACGCAGCGTCGGCCAGCACGACTCCGGCAGGCACGCCGGCTGCGATCGCCTCGCGCACTTGCGCCAAGGCAATCTCCGGCTTGGTGGCGAACGCGATATCGTCTGGCACGCCGGCCTTCTGGCGGCGAGTCACATCGTCGGCCCATTCCTTGGGGAGATAAAGCTGATAAGCAATCGGAAGGCTGCCTTGCTCTGTAGCCAGTGACAGGCTGACTGCCACCTGGCAGTTGTCCTGTTTGCCAAGCTGGCCACAATATTGGCGCGCCACACCCACTGAATGTTTGCCTTTCTTCGGAAAGCCCGTGTCGTCAATGATCCAATAACGACCGCTTTGAGCTTGCAGCAAAGGCTGCACCCATTCCCGGACGCGCCCCATCAATGCCGCATCCGACCAATCGGATTTAGAGACGAAGTGGTGCAGCGACTGATGCCGGGCACTGGCATGCAGTGGGTCAACCCGTGCCGCCATCGGTTCGACGCTCTTGCGCGACAGCGGCAGCATCAGGCCAGTGCAATAGCTCTCCAAGCCGGCCCGGCGATCGGCATGCCCCAATCCTTCCGCCAAGTAGCTCATGTACTCCGCAAATCGGTCGCTCGTGCTCATGCACTTCCACCTTGAATGAAGAAGTACATATAATGCACTATTTTTTATGACACAGTAAGACTAGACTGGTGCAATTACACCTTTCTCTGCGCGACTGCGCGAAATCCGGGGCCATTCAATGGAGGGCCGGATCATGCACACTGTTATCAGAGCCTATTCTGGAAGCGGCGCCAGGGGGCTGTTCGATCTGCTGGAAAAGCGGACACCGGAAATCGAATCCCTGATGCGTTCAGTCCAGGGTTTTGTCAGCTACACGCTTGCGCGGACCGCCGATGGCGGTTTTTCTGTCACGACCTGCGATGACAAGGCGGGCGTCGATGAGAGCGTCATGAAGGCGAAGGACTGGATCGCCGAGAACGCTGCCGGCACCGGCGCAACCGCGCCGACGATTTCCGAGGGGACCGTCATCCTGCACGCGAAATAGCAGCATGGCGTGGCATCGCCCAGCGCACGTTCCCAGTCCGACGGGATTCGCTGACGGATACTGCGATTGAACGTAACGCCCGTGCGGCGAATTTTCATTCAACGGATTGGCTGCTGGGCGGCGTTTGCAGGTCTCGGCAGGCCCCTCGGGACCTGTGTGGCGCGCCCTCAATCGTCCGTCGACGCGCTGTTGCCGGGAACCGGTGCAAAATCGAAATGGGCGGCGGCATACACGGCGTTGCACGCCCAGACTTCTTCCCCGTCCTGATAGAAGGTGACCCACTTGCCGTCACTGATGCATTCGGCGCCGGGAAAGACCTCTTCATGGCCGTTGGGACCGTCCAGCGGGAAGGGCGCGTGGGGCGTGGCCCAGTAGTGGCCACTCGGTAAAGCCGCGATCGATTTTCGAGACATTCTTTTTAGTGCTGCCATGCGGTGTCATGTAGCGCACGATCCGACCCGCCGCGGCGAACCGGATTGTGTCAATCCCGCAACGGCGTGGCACCGTCGCGAGACATCCTCGTGTAGTCTCACTGCCAATACCTCCCTGCTATACGGTGCAGTTTCGCCATGGCGCAATACCTCCAAATTGCAATCCGAGCCGTCGGCGTCGGCGCCATCCTTGTGATCGTCGCCGTTGCCTCCCGGCAAGTCTATCTGCGGCTCGCTGCTGAGGCTGGCAGTCTCGGCGGTGAAGAGGATCCCGCGGCAATGATGTTGATCCGATGCGAGGCCATGCACAGCCGCCTGCAGAATCGGCATATTTCCGAAGGCGCTGTGGATGCTAACGAAAAGCCGAGTGCCCGTTGTGTGGAGTCCTGAGGACTACCCAATCTGCGGTTCACTTTCTCTCTGACGAAAGAGGGGGCGCAGGCGTAGCGCCTTTCCCGTCTAAGCCGGATGCTGGCGGGCACAACTCCACGTGTAAGTGGACAAAAAGGCATATTCGCCTTCTTGCAAAGTGATGAACAGTCGCCATGGACCAGGGGCAGGGGTGCTCGACTGCTGCGCTTGGCCAAAATGGTTGGCGTCATGAACTTCATGAACTATCATATGTTCATGACCCTACACCGCCGTATCTCTCTTCGCGCGCGTTTCCCGGCCGCCCCTGTCCGGCTCGAAACTACGCAGCTCCCGAGTGCCCGCGCTCGTCGTGCTGCATCGTCTGCGGTAGCGCGCGACCAGCAACACGCCACCCCCCGTGAGCTAATTGAGACGGCAGTGGCGCTCGTCAACGACGCATCCCGTGAGGTCGCGTTGTCCGTCGAAGTCCAACACGAACTAGATGCGGCACTCGGTAGGATCGTTCGCATCTTTGCGAAGCCAAATCGTCCGGTCCGCGAGCGTCCTTTCATTGCTGCCGGGGAGACTGTGGCACATGCCGGCGGGGCAGCGCATTCCGATCCCCTGCAAGAGGCCCGCGAACGTGGTCGACTGGCAGCCGCCCGGGAGTGGGAACGGCCGGAAAACCTGTCTCTTAAGGACGCCGCGCTTTATGCGGGACGTTCGGACCGCGCCATCAACCAGGACCGCCAGACGGGTCGCCTCTATGCCCTCGTGCTGCCGGGGCGCGAGCGAGGGTTTCGCTATCCGTCGTGGCAGTTCCACGTCGATTCCGAGCGGCTGGCCGCTGTGCTTGCACCATTTGTGGGTGCCGGCGCGAGCAGTTGGGTTATCCATAATTTTCTGCATCGCTCGCAAGAAGGCCTGGAGGGACGCACGCCGGCGGATTGGCTCGCCGATGCAGCGGCCCCGATAGACGCCGTTGTGCGGCTCGTCGACGCGCGGTACCGCGACGAGCAGGGCGCCGCATGACCTTTAGCGCAGAAGATTTTGGGTGTCCGCTGCCGCCGGCCGACCTGGCCGACCGTCGGCTTACCACAAAGATGCTCGATCTCGAGAGGGTAGCGCTCTGGCGGATCCATCGCGCGCACCTGGACCCTATTTACTACAACCGCCGCGCGCCGGGCGTGACCCATTACCGGTTCGATGCGGCCGGCGGCGAGTTCGGCGTCCTTTATGCAGCTCCCAGCTTTGCCGCGTGTATGGCCGAAGCGGTCATTCGGGAGCGCTTCCAAGGACAACACCTGCCGCTACTGCTCGATGAGCATGAACTGAGCAGCCGATGCATTTGCCGGCTGGCCGTGGCCGATCGTCGACCTTTAGTGCTCGCTGATCTTACCGGTCCGCTGACTACCCTTGGCATGGACGCTCGCGTGTTTTCGGTCACTGATTACCTCGGCCCGAACCTGTGGAGTTCGGCGCTGCATGCGACATTTCCTCGGATCGACGGCTTGTATTTTCAGTCACGCCTGGCGGGGGAGCCTAGCGTCGCTATCTTCGATGACCGTGCCCAACTGGTACCAGCAGGTATGCCAACTCGGCTGTTCGACTTTCCTGGATTGGGGCCCTATCTGACGGCCAATCAAATTGGCCTCGCGCCAACCGACGAGGATTGGACATCGAACGGCTAGCGCGGTCAGGCGACGGCGCGACACTGCGGCCATGCCGCGGTCTGAGAGGCACCCCTTTCAAGGTGATCAAACGACACGTCCAGCCTTGAGAACACGCAGGGTCGAGACATGACGTCGTGCCTCGCAACCGGCAACGTAGCCTTTCTTCTTGGGGGCTTTGGGTCCACGCGGATGTTTGTGCATCGCGCGGGGATCAACGTGCGTCGCCATCTTGATCAACTCGCGACCGAGCTGAGCTGGGGTGAGGAGGTCATAGGTCTGCCACACCTCGGGCGGCACCGCGATCATCATGCCGGCATAAGTTGCCCGGATTTCGCTGGCGAGGTAGTACGGTGAGAGCTCGATGTCGCCGGTATCCAGCTCATGCCGGATTCTCACCGCAGTCGCAATCACGCTCAGTACGTTATACGCGAGCGCCGCCACGCCGAATGCCAGCAGCGCCGCGCGCGGTTGGCTCAACGAACGAATCTCACTAGTAGGGGTGATCGCCCTTTTGCTGCAAATTGATACGGTCGCGCTCCCAAATTTCTTGTGAATCAACGACTTGCGAAAGAGTCGACATTCTCGATAAGAGGGAAGTCGGAAAGCCTTGCTGCGAGCGGCTTTCCGGACGGCCACCGTATCAATCTGCAGCAAAAGGACGATCACCCCAGATTCCGCTGCCGGAAGGTCACCTTTGCCCGCGTCAGGCCGGCGACCAGCGCCGCCGGTGACTTTACGGCGATGTTCTCTTGCCCGCGATATTCCACGCGTATCCCTACCTTCTGGCCGAGCCGACCAAGTTCAATCGCGTCCTGCCAGCCGGCCTCATAGTCCAGTTCCACTAGGGTCACGCCTTCGGTCTCAAGAAGCCTTAGCGCCTCCGCTTTGGTGCCAGCTCGAGCTGTCGCCATTTTCTCGTCCGCTGCACGCCGGGCGTGTGGCTATTCGTTCGCTTCTTGCGCCCTGGTCGATGTTGCATGGCCGCATTGTAAGCGGGGAGCGGTCTTCTTTGTCGGGTCCGGTGACGTGAGCAAATTGTGAACCGTGCGAAATCCTGCGGAAGTCCGCCCCTGCGCCATATGGTTGCAGCCATGTCACCAGAACTCGTCGCCCAGCTTGGGCGTCAACGGGCGACGCGAGTTCAGTTTCGCCTGAGGTCGGTGAGTCGGGCGGTCAAGGTCAAGCTCGACGACTTGCCATGAGTCGGGCCTGGCTTGACTATTTCAGGCCATCCAGCAATTTGATGAAGTTCCGCTTCGCTTTGTAAGCCGCACGAATGTTGACCAGCTCGTCAACGAAGGCGGCCTGTTCTCCCAAGGCGGAGCGCAGTTGTTTGATGGCCCGGACGGATTCAAACGCTTCCTCATAGCGCGCTTTTCCTGTTCCTTGCTCAATCACATGTGGGAGCGTTCGCTGGTAAAGCGACAAAGCATCGCGCGGATGTGCCTTCGCAAGGGCGACCGCCATCGGCTTCCAGAGCCCAGCGCTGACGGCACCGCCATTGAACGTTGTCCAGGCACTGTCCGTATCGCCATCGTTGAGAAAGATGCGAACCAGTTCGCTCCGGGTTGCTGTCTGCCAGAGTGGGCGCTTCTTGTTGGTCGGGCGCTCCTCCTTCTCGACTAGCTCCCACAGGTGATTCAGGGCGGCTTCCCGCACCTTCGGCTCGGTGGCAGCTGCTTTGGCGACTGCAATCAAATTGGTAAATGACGAAGCGGTCGGTTGCATCGTGAACCGCTGCCATGCCAATGCGTCGGCTTTGCTATGCTCGCCACGCCGTAATGTCTCATCAATGCAGAAATCAAGCAGCCGCTTATCCTGGTCACCCGGAAATGCCGAAAGGCCGCGTTCTGCCCAGGCCAGCCCGTCGTCGAACCGTTCGTGCTGCTTGCACAGTTCGGCAATAAGGAGGTACCGATGCGGATGCGACAAGTCCTTGGACTTGATACGGATGATGGCATCTACGTCTTCATGCAGCGCGGCAATCGCCTCCATCGCGTGTTCCAGGCGCATACGACGCCCGTCCCAGGTGCCACGCAACTTCTTCTCGGTAAGAGCAGGGAGCGTATCCCAGGCCTCTTTCACCAACGCCTGATAGCGCCGCAAGCCGGCATTCCCAAGAGGCTCTTGGTAATCCGGGAGGACATCATAGAATGTGTCCCAATGCCCTTCGGTCTGAAGACGGAAGAGTCGTTCCGCCAGGCTGACAGGGTCTGGCCTCGCCTGTCGACATGCCTGTAGGTGTACTTCGGCGAGCAGTTGGATGACCGGCATCACCTCGCCGTTGGAATCATCAATCTGTTCCAAGCTATCTTCAGCGCCGGCAATGGCGAGCTCAGTGAGGTCGACGACCTGCGAAGCATGCTTACCCGCCAATCGCTGCTGCAGTAAATCGGCAACCGCCGTCAGCCGGTCTGCGTAATCGCCCGCCTCTTGCCAGTCAAGGAAGCGCGGCACTTGGGTTGCTTGCCGAATTGTGGCGCGCATTCCCGCCAAATCATCGGTCGTCGCCGCCTTGGCCGCGAATAGCAGTTTGTCGCGCAAGCTGTCGTCTCGCTCGGCCGCTTCCATGAGCCACCCACGTAGCGACGCTTCGTCGAGTGTTTCCAGGTATTCCTGTATCTGCTCAGCGTATGTCTTCCGCTTCCGACGCGGCTTCTTTGGCTCCCCTTCGTCCTGGCGGAAGACCTCCTCGCCGCTGTTCTCGAGCCATGAAAGAGCAACGGCGACGGCGTGTTTGCAAAAGACGTCGGAGAGCCCGACCGGGCAATTGCACTGAGGGGCGAGGGAGCCTTCAGCGTTCATGCTGAGGCTGACCCGATAGCGATGGGTTCCCTTGACATCGGCACGTAGCTCTCCACCCTCTTCGCGCAGCAGTCCGACCGCTCCATCCAGGAAGTAGGCTTTGCCACGCGCGAACGTCTTGGCGTCAACTGTTGATTGCAATTTGGCGAGAGAAATGGCGCGACTTAGGCTCGGAGGAGATGTCATGACGGCGGATGATGACGAGAGGCAGCAGCATTTGCGACAAATGGGCACTTCGCAAGTTTACCCTTTCACCCGGCGTTCCGGGTGATGAGGGCGTGGACGCTGCCGATTGTCAGCGAACTCCAGTTGACTCTACCGTCCGTCGAACCCTGCTGAACTGTAGGCCAGGGCAGGCTACGTAACTTCTCAATAAGCCGGGGCAAGGCCAGGTGGTGAGGCGTGGCCGGTGACTGGAATGTCGGCGTGGAAATATCGGCGCGAGCTTGCCGCAAGCCGCAACGTGTTCCACTTGTAAACGCTGGGTGGGGATGTTAACTTTCGCCGTCGCCATTCACGCTGCCCGATCATGACCACTTGCCAAAAATTCACGCCGCCGGACATCGCGCGAGAAGGATTGACGCCAAAAGAACTTGAGGTGTTGGCATGGGTTGAGGGATTGGTCGACATGGCCAATGGCTTGCAGCAGGAGACGGAGCAACTGGAACAGGAACTCGCCGAGCTGAGAAGAGCGGAAAAGCGCGCGTAGCCTGACTGCGGCCGTGAAGAAGAAACTTGTTGCGCCGTTCATTGCCGAGGCCGAACGCACGCCGGCGGTGCTGAAGGTGCTGGCCTGGGGTGAAGGTCTGGTGGAGCTCATCCATCGTCTGGTGGAGAACGCGGGGCACATGAAGGACGAAGTCGCGGTGCTCAAGGGAGAGAAGAAGCGCCCTACGTTCAAACCAAGCCGTATGCATGAGGAGGCCGGCAAAACCAGCGAGTCCAATCGGCAGCAGCAGGGCAAACCAGCCAGACGACGTGGTTCGCCCGCCAGGAGCAAGACGGGGCAGCTGAAGATCGATTGCGAGCAAGTCATCCAGCCAGACGAGTCGATCCCGTCTGGCTCGCGGTTCAAGGGGTGATCGTACTTTCCGTGTAAAAAATGGCGGTAGCAGGGTGCAGAGTCGCCTGCAGCAAGGTTTTTCGCCACACCGAGTCTCTCACGATCGGTGTATTTGTAAGTCCTTGATATATCGGCATTTTCCGAGACAAACCGCCAGAAAATGCACGGAAAGTACGATCACCCCAAATCGGCGCACGACCTGGACGCAGTGCAGGCGGAGTTGGGCGCAGCGCCGGGCCGAACGGGCCGAGGCCGAAGCGGCGCTGGCGCGCCAGCTGCTGGCAGAATTGCGGGTGGCGCCGCCCGGGCGGGGGGAGAGTGGTGGCGGGCGGCGGCGCAAGGCGGGGAGCCCGGCGCCGACCGAACAGGAGGCGCCAGGCAAAAAACTGGACCAACAGCAAGACGAAAATCAGGGCGCGCCTACGGCCGCCTCCAACCCGGATGACGGCAGCGACAGCAGTGACGACAGCAATGACAGCAAAAACTGAGCGGGCGGCGGCGATCCGCTGGATCCAGGCGGAGATGGCCGACTACGGGCTGACCATGGAGGAGCTGGAAGCGGCGGGGTGCTTCGATCCGCCGCCCCCTCCGCCACCCGCACCTGCGCCACCCCCAGTGGTCTGCTACCGCAACGCCGCGGGGCAGAGCTGGGACGGGCAGGGCGACATGCCCGACTGGCTGCGGCGGGCGGTCAATGCGGGGCAGAGCGTGGAGTTTTTCCAGGTAGGATAGGAGTTGTCAGTGATGGCAGGCAGCGCCGGGCGGTTCGATCAGCAGTTCGAACAACTGGCGATCAAACTCGGAAAATTGCAGACCGCGAAGACGTGCCGCGTACACCGAGCAGCCGTCAGGGTAGGTCAAAAGCAATGGGTCTACTGTATGGGAGGCATGATCGCCATCCCTACTCAGTCTTCCTTCTAGCAGTGCGGGCGCATACTGGGCCGTATTCGGAAAACTGTATGTTTGGCAGGATTTGCGATATGGTGGTCCGAGCTCAGACTTGCCCGAAGAGTAACGCGGTATGGAGAGGAAATGCCTCGCATTGAGTTGCTGGACAGTGGCAAGACCGGCAGTGTCTATCGCCACATGGACAAGAAGTGGGTTGATCTGTTCTTCGAGACAGGCGAACTAATTCTGACGACGCTCCCAAAGTGCAGAGAACATGATGCGCTAAATAGGGCTGACAGCCGTGATGGGAAGTTGAACTTCGCACTGGCCGATGGGCAGCAGATGGTGGCGGGCATAAGTGTCGTCGGGGCTCGTAGTCTTATCTTGTGCGCTAGCCACTCTGCTCATGCTGAGGTGCAGTCTCGTTTCGGTACAGACAGCTGGATCGAAATCATTGATGCTCACGCGTTTGCCAGCGCAATTGCAGAGACCCTTGGTTGTGCCCGTCCACCAAAGCTTGGCAGCTGCATCTATGTCGATGAAAAAGAAGTAACTCGTGAGGCTGATTATCCTCTAGCACACGATCTCAGGGAGATGAATGAGATGTGTATGAGCGGAGATTTCTCACAGGTAGAGTCGATCTTTCATCGTACGAACGAGCGCCTAGCAAGCAGGGCCGCCGTTTTTGAAGACGACGCATACTTTCGGAAGTTAGCCGAGCCTTATAGGGTGGAGCAGGAGTTCCGCTTTGTATGGTTTATGGATCAAGATGTCGGGAGTCCCATGGTTATCCGTTGCGAAAACGCGCAGCAATGGTGTCGAAGGGCAATGCAGTAGGCGGTTGCCTTGCCTGATAGGGGGCATCGTACTTTCCGTGAAAAGAATGGCGGCAGCAGACCGCAGACCCGCTTGCAGTTAGGCAACTCGGGGCAATGCATCACGTGCCGCCAACGTATTTGTAAGCCCTTGATAGATAAGCCATTTCCGATGCATGCCGCCAGAAAATGCATGGAAAATACAATAGCCCCTATTAAGAAATCGTACCATTAAAATGGCGTAAGGCTAGACCGATGCAGTTTATCAAGAGCGGACCGGATATTCCAGAGACACTACTACAAGCCCATGAAGGCGGGCGCGTGGTTTTCTTCTGTGGTGCAGGAATTTCCTATCCGGCGCAGATTCCGGGATTTGGTGGCCTAGTCGGACAGTTGTATGAGAAGCTGCTCCCGAACCCTAACGGCGTCCAAGCTGCTGCTCTAAAAGCCCTGCAATATGATACGGCGGTCGGTCTATTGGAATCGGAACTCAAGAATCGCGAAGTTGTACGTCGTGCGATGGTCGATATTCTCACGCCAGACCTTGAGGCAAAGAACGCGACCGCAACACACGAAGCCTTGTTGAATCTTTCCAAAAATAAAGGCGGGTCAGTTAGGCTCATAACAACAAATTTTGATCGTCTGTTTGAGCACGTAATTGAGAGGGACGGGCTGTCCGTCGGCTGCTTTTCCGCTCCTCTTTTGCCGGTTCCAAAGAATCGTTGGGATGGCATCGTATTGAATCTAACGGCTGCGGACGAGCCATCCATGTAGTAGTGGAGGGTGAAAGCGCCAGTTTTTGCATCAAAAGGGCGTGGCCACGCGAAAACAGCCACCTCTCAAGTGATTGATTCCAAAGGGCAATTCCGTGCAAACCGCCAGATTTTACTGGGATGGACCCGACGCCTCCCTTCGGGGGACACTGGGGGACTCACATCGGACGTCTGGATGTTCATCATGGAAATCGATATGCTCGGCATTGATCTCGCGAAGCAGGTCTTCCAACTCCACGGAGCCGATCGTCGCGGGCAAGCAGTACACCGGGCGAAGGTCTCCCGCGGTTCGTTGTTCGAAGCCGTGCGCACCCTCAAGCCGAGGGTAGTGGTCATGGAAGCGTGCAGCACGGCCCACCACTGGGCACGACGTTTTCAGTCGCTGGGCATCGAAGTCCGGCTGATCAGCCCGCAATATGTCGCCCCGTTCGTCAAGACGAACAAGAACGACCGCAATGATGCGGAGGCGATCGTCGAAGCTGCGAGTCGGCCGGCCATGCGCTTCGTCACGGTCAAATCGGTCGAGCAGCAGGATATCCAGGCGGCGCACCGCATGCGCGCCATCTTGCTGCGCCACCGTACCGCGCTGATCAATCAGATGCGCGGCCTGCTCGGGGAGCGGGGCCATGCCATTGCCCGATCGCCGGAAGCCTTCAAGCGCGCGATCCCGGAACTGCTGCGCACGAGCGGCGACGAACTGACCGCGTTTTGCCAAACGCTGCTCACTGAACTTCTACAGCACCTGACCGCAATTGAGGACCGGATTCACCTCATCGAAGCCTCGATCCAGACGTTCATGAAGCAATCAGCGCTATGCAAGAAGATCGCCGAGGTGCCTGGCATTGGCCCGATTACCGCCACGGCGATCGTCGCGTCAATTGGCGATGCCACACAATTCCGGAATGGTCGGCATCTTGCCGCCTGGCTGGGCCTCGTGCCGCGGCAATACTCCTCCGGAGGCAAATCACGCCTGCAGGGCATCAGCCGGCGCGGCGACACATACTTGCGCACGTTGTTACTAACTTTTCAGAAAGTATTGTCAGGCCGCAGCGTATTGGCACTCCGGCTGGCGAAAGAACGACTTGACTAACTCAGGCAGTCGTTGAATGCGACGTAACGCACTTCTCGCCAATTTCTTCATTTCGTTCTTTCCCTGGACTAAACGCTTGGAGACTTGCCGCTTCACGTGCGCCCACACCTGCTCGTCGGGGTTCAGGTGAGGAGAATACGGCGGCAGGTAGAACAGCTTCAGCCGGCCTTGCTCACTTTCGACGTATGTTTTGACTAGCTTGCTTCTGTGTACCGGATGCCCGTCCACCACCACAAAAACCGGCTTGGTCGCGCCGATCATCAATCGCTTGAGAAACTCGATAAACACCGTCGTATTGACGGAGCCGTCATGCACCATGAAACGGAACTCCCCACGTGGACTGACTGCCGAGATCATGTTCAGCGAGAAGCGCCGGCCGGTCACGCCAACCACAGGTGTCTGGCCACGCGGCGCCCAAGTCGTACCGGTGTGATAATCCGAGCGAATGCCCGCCTCATCCACGAAGTAGATCGTTGCGCCCGCCGCTCGCGCCTGAGCCCGGATCTCCGGATAGGTCTCAATTTCCCACTGCCGCACCAGCTTGGCGTCCTGCTGCCAAGCCTGATAGAGCGGCTTCTGCGCACTAAATCCCAGCAGCTTCATGATCCGGCTGACCGAGGCCAGCGACAACTTCTTGCCGAATTGGCGATGGATCAGCTCACCGATCAGCGACAGCGTCCACAGCCCGAACTCGAACTTGTACTGCAGCGGCGTGTTGTCCCTGATTGCCTTGGCCAGCCAGCGCATTTCCTCGGCGCTGATCTTTGGTGGGCGGCCGGGTATCGGCTTAGCCAGCAGCGCCGTCTGCCCGCCGTTGGCAAAGTCGGCCAGCCAGCGATAGACGCTGCGCACATTGACACCAAAGGCCGCAGCCACGCTTTCTACCGTCTGGCCTTCGCGAATAGCCTTCACTGCCTGCTGCCGCATTACCTGCAAGGCTTGATGCTCGATCGACCGAGCGTCCGAGTTTCGTTTGCATTTCATGAAATGCATTGTCTCACATGACAATACTTTCTAAAAGGTTAGTAATTCACGGTGCGCGAGCGGTGCTCAGATACGTCAAAAGCAAGACTGACGCCCACAGTATCTGGCTGCAGCAGCTGATCGCGCGACGTGGGTACAACTGCACCGCGGTCGCGCTGGCCAACAAGAATGCACGGATCATTCAGGCACTGCTCAGCAGCAACGCAAGCTACCTTCCACGAGGCGCGGCCGTATAGACGCGCAGAACAGCTTCAAAGGAGAGTATACCCACCCTGGTTTGCGAAGCTTCTCTAAAGCGATGACGAAATTGGTTGAACCAGCATCCTGAAGCCTGTTTTTGGTGCCGGCTGCCGTTTCCGGCGAGCCGCGATTTTGCTAAGGACGGGGTGCGCGGATCTCATCGAGGCTGCGGGCGTGCTTCGGCAGTCGCCCACCGGGCAAGCCGAATACATGCATGCAGACCGTTTCGACATCACCAACAAGAAGCTTGCAAAAGGCGTCGGGTCCATACATGCACCAAAAGTACGATTACCCCAAGCCGAGGCCACCGCGACGCGCCGCATGGTGACCACCAGGCGCCATGTACCAGCGACCAAAACCAAGTTCAAGCCGGGACCGGCCTGCGGGAGGCCCCCGAGGGCAGGGATTTGTCCACCGCGCCACGGGACAACCCTGTGGACAAACCGCACGAGGACAGATGTCCGGCGGGCTCCTCGGGTCGGATTAATTTTTAAGCGGCGGTGTGACCACATGATTCCCAATCCCCAAGGGAGCGGGTTGCTTTACACCGTCGATCCGCCGGGACAATGTTGAGGCCCAACGGTCTTTGAGACGACAACGCAGGATCCTGCTCCGCAGCTTCCTCAAATCTGTGCACCTAAAATGATGTCGATCGAAATCGAGCGCGCCGAAGCGATTACCTGGATCCGTATCCAGATGGCCCAGCACGGCCTGACCCTGGCCCACCTGCAGGCCGCCGGCTGTTTTGCCGAGCCGGCGCCGGCGACGTTGCCGGGGGCGGTGCGCTATCGCAACGCGCACGGGCAGGGCTGGGACGGCCGCGGCGCCATGCCGGACTGGCTGCAGCGGGCGATCCACGCCGGGAAGACGGTGGAACATTTCCGCGTCTAGTGGGTGCGCGAGGGCTTGCGCGGCGTGGCCGGCAGCCACGGCACGCCCGGCGCCGGTTCCCGGCAGCCATCACCCCAGTAGCGTCCGCGCCTCGCGCCGGTCAGGCCTTCATCATCGCCACCAGCACCTCGGCAAACTCCAGCGACAGGCGCGAGAGCGGTTCGGACTGCACGTTGAAGATCTGGACCGAGGCATTGACCTTGGTCCGGATGGGAATCGCCACGATATTGGGCCAGTCCTGCCCGAACACGGTCATGGCATCGACCAGCGCGATGCCGGCGCCCGCCTGCGCCAGCGCGCGCGCCACGTGCGCCTGTTCCACCTCGATTCGCATGTCGATGTCATCGCTATCGCTGCCGAACATCTCCCGCACCAGCAACCCGAACGGCACGTCCGCCCCATAGCCGATCAAGGGCTCGCCCGCAAGCTCCGCGGGACGCACATAGCTGCGCCCGCTCAGCCGGTGCCCCGCGGGAACGAGGGCGACCATCGGGTTCTTCACCAGCAGGCGGGATTCCAGGTTGGGATGCGTCAGCGGCATGTTGGACACGGCCAGCTCGGCCTGGCCGGAGAGCAGGGCGCGCAGCATGTTACCCGGAATCTGCGTGCGCACGACGATGCGCACCGCCGGATGCACGGCGCGGAACGAGGCGATCGCGCGGGGCAGTACCGTCTGTCCGAGGTTGGGGCTGCACGAGATGCGCAGGCTGCCCGTGCGATTGGTGGCCAGGTCCTCGGCGATTTCATTGACGCGCTCGATCCCTTCATACACGGCATTGACCTCGCCGAGCAGGCGGCGCGCTTCCGGCGTCGGGTACAGGCGCCCCTTCACGCGGCGGAATAGTTCCAGGCCCAGGCGCTGCTCGGTGTGCGACATCAGCCGGCTGATGGCGGGCTGCGACACATACAAGAGTTTCGAGGCTGCGCTGATCGATCCGGTGAGCATCACGGCGCGGAACACTTCGATCTGCCGGAGGTTCATTTTCATGATTTCATGCTATTAACTTGATGTTAAGTCCTGCGGACATATAAGCATATGACAGTAATGGCACCGCTGCCTACACTTGGTTCTGACAGCGCACTGCAACGCGTGCTGGCCGGCCCGGAAGCGCTCATGGTGCATCGTGCACCAATGCAGCGCCAGTCGCGCTCGGTGCGGGCACTGCGATGGGGATGCGCCCGATGCGCGCGGCCTTGTTCCATGCCGGTGCATCGATCCAACCTTCACAGCGGGAGACAAGGAAACGGCATGAGCGATATCCATCTGACTTACTTCAACGGCAAGGACATTGCGAAGCTGGCGATGACCGACCAGGAAATCCTCGACGCGGTCGAGCAGGGGCTGCTGGCGCAGGGCAACAACGAGACCGTGATCGAGCCGCGCGTGCACCTGATCCCGGACCCGGCATTCAACGGTCACTTCAATGTGCTGCGCGGCTACGTGGCGCCGCTCGGGCTGGCCGGCGTGAAGATCGTGGGCGACTACGTGGACAACTACAAGCTCGGCCTGCCGTCGGAGATGGCGATGCTCAACCTGTTCGATCCGCGCACCGGCATGCCGGTGGCGATGATCGATGCCACCTTCATCACGGACGCGCGTACCGGCGCGGTGACCGCGCTCGGCGCCCGGCACCTGGCGCGCCGCAACAGCAAGGTGCTTGGCCATATCGGCGCGCGCGGCACGTCATACTGGAACGTGCGCCTGCTCGACAGCATCTTCGACTTCGACGAGATCCGCGTGCATTCGCGGCGCCCTGAGAGCCGCGACGCATTTGCCGCCAGGCTGGAGAAGGATCTCGGCAAGAAGATCATCGTCACCCAGGACTGGGAATCGTGCGTGCGCGGTGCCGACATTGTGGTGGAGGCGTCGCGGCTGGAGAAGCCCACGCCGCTGCTGAAGACCGAATGGATCAAGCCGGGCGCGTTCGTCGTGCCGTACGGGACCATGAGCGCCGTCGAACTGTCGCTGACCGACATCATGAACAAGCTGGTGGTGGATGACTGGACCCAGTGCAAAGGCGGCATGTTCGGCTCGCTGCGCGCGCATGTGGAAGCGGGCAAGTTGTCCGAGCAGACGCTCCATGCCGAGCTTGGCGAAATCGTCGCCGGCCGCAAGCCGGGACGGCAGAGCGACGACGAGACCAACCTGTTCTGGCATCGCGGCCTGTCGCTCAGCGATATTGCGCTGGGCCACGCCATCATGAAGAAGGCCGAGCGCATGGGCATTGGCCAGCGGCTCGTCTACGCATGATTGCCAACGCGCGCATGTATGCGGTAGCCGCACCCGTGGCACAGGCGTGGCGGGACCTGTTCGCGTACGTGGGCGAGCGCGCCGGCGTGGCATGGACATATATCGAGCATGCCCCGCCGGCGCCGGTCAGCGAACTGTGGGCGCGGCCGGACTGCGGCTGCGTGTTCATGTGCGGCTTCCCGTATGTCAGCGCCGGCAGCCGCCATCGGCTGCTGGCCGCGCCGGTGCCGTCGCTGCCGCGCTATGGTGGCGGGCCGGTGTACTTCACCGAGTTCATCGTGCGCGACGATGCGGCGTTCGCCACGCTGGAGCAAGCCTTCGGCGGCCGGCTGGCCTGCATGCTGCCGGAGTCGAATTCCGGCTACAACGCGCCGCGCCACTACCTGATGACAGAGGCCGCCGCCGGCACCGGCACGCTGTTCCGGCCAACCCGGGCGCCCACGCCAACGCCGCGCCATGTGATCGACGCCGTGATCGGCGGAGAGGCGGAGATTGGCGTGGTGGACAGCTATGTGCTTGACCTGCTGCGCCTGCACGAGCCCGCGTTGATGGCCAGGGTGCGTAGCGTAGCGGTCACCCCGGCCGCACCGATCCCGCCGCTGGTGGCCTCGCCGCAGGCCGGTGACGATACCGTGGCGCGGGTGCGCCCGGTGTTGCTGGACCTGCATCGTGACGCGGCGTGCGCGGGCTGGCTGGCGCAACTCAGGCTGTCGCGCTTCGCGCCCGTCGAAGCGCCGGACTACGCCGTGCTGGCACGCTACACCAGCGCGGCCGACCAGGCTGGCTTCAAGCTGACCGGCGCTCCGGCCGACACGGGCAAGGAGCACCGCGAATGATGGCGACGAACCCGGCCGGTGCCGACCTGTCGCCGCACGGCCTGAAGGTACTCGATTTCTCGCGTGTGCTCGCGGGCCCGTTCTGCACCGCGATGCTCGTCGACTCGGGCGCCGCGGTCATCAAGGTCGAGCCGTTCGAGGGCGACGACTTTCGCCACATGGGCCTGCAGGTCGACGGGCAAAGCGCCAACTTTGCCTTCGTCAACCGGGGCAAGCGCAGCCTGCGGCTGGACCTCAAGCATGCCCATGCGGACGCCGTGACCGAACGTCACGCGGGCTGGGCCGACGTAGCCATTGAAAACTTCAAGCCGGGCGTGGCCGACCGGCTCGGCATCGGCTATGCGCGCCTGGCGGCGATCAACCCGGCACTGGTCTATTGCAGCATCTCCGGCTTCGGCCAGGCCGGTCCGTGGTCGGGCCGGCCAGCCTACAACACCATCATCCAGGCGCTCAGCGGCCTGATGGATGTCACCGGCGCGCCGGAAGGCCAGCCCACCGTGATCAGCGAATCCATTGCCGAAGTGGCCGCCGGCATGTTCGCTTCGTGGGGCGAACTGGTCGGCGCCTTTGCGCTGACCGAGCCGGACGCCGGCTCCGATACCGGCAGCCTGACCACGCGCGTGGAGCGCAGGGGCGGCGATTACTTGCTCAATGGGGCGAAGCGCATCATCACCAATGCCACGCGCGCTGATCGGCGCAGTGGAGGGCAAGGGCTTTCGCACCGAGATGAAGACGCTCGCCCATGGCCGCATCTATATCGCCGCCATGGGCGTTGGGGCGCAGCGGCTGCTCGATGAGGCGGTGGCCTATGCGGGAACGCGCCGGCAGTTCGGGCGTGCCATCATCGACTTCCAGCTGGTGCAAGCCATGCTGGCTGACTCGGAAGCCGAGATCCACGCCGCGCGTGATCGGCAATGAGCACGGTTTTCGCGTGGCCTGACCACGGCGCGGGACAGGTTTTTCGAGTTTCCGAATTTGTGAATGTCTGACTGAAGGGGAGAAAGTTCGATGATGAAGCGATTCCTGATGACCCTGCTGATGGCCGGCTTGCCGATACTGGCCAGCGCGCAGGCCTATCCTTCCAAGCCCGTGCGGCTGATCGTGCCGTTTCCGGCCGGCGGCCCGGCCGACGTGCTGGGACGTGTCGTGGGCGAGGGCTTGTCCAAGGCATGGGGCCAGAGCGTGCTGGTGGAGAACAAGGCGGGCGCGGCCGGTACTATCGGCGTTGACCAGGCGGCCAAGGCCGCGCCGGACGGTTATACGCTGGCCCTGGTGCCGGTGGGCAACATCGCCGTCAACCCGTCGCTGTTCCGCAGCCTGCCGTACAAGCCCACGGACCTGATGCCGGTCACCATGCTGGCCACCGCGGAAAACGTGCTCGTGGTTGGCGCCAATGTCCCCGCCACTTCCCTCGCCGAGCTACTCAAGCTGGCGGCACAGAAGCCGGGCGAGCTGACGTTCGCCTCGCCCGGGGCCGGCAGCCAGGCGCACCTGGCCGGAGAACTGCTGCAGCTAGATGCCAAGGTCAGGCTCAACCACATCCCCTACAAGGGGGTGAGCCCGGCGATGACCGACTTGGTCGGCGGCCAGGTGACCATGATGTTCGCGCAAGTCTCGTCGGCGCTGCCCTATATCAGGTCGGGCAAACTCCATGCGCTCGGCGTAGCCAGCCAGAAGCGCTCGCCGCTGATGCCCGACGTGCCCACCATTGCGGAGCAGGGTTTCCCGAAATTCGAGGCGGTTTCCTGGTATGCCTTGACGGCTCCCGCGGGCACGCCCAAGGACGTGATTGGCCGCGTTCATCGCCAGACGCTGGAGGTGCTGGCAAATCCGGTGGTGAAGGAGAAACTGGCCACGCTGGGCATGGAAGCCGCCGGCGGCACGCCGCAGGCGCTGGCCACCACGATCCAGCAGGATAGCGCCCGCTGGGCCGGCGTGATCCGCCAGCGCCAGATCACCGTGGACTGAGCAGCAGGCGCCACCGTGTGCCGAGTCAGACTGCCCGCTCCGTCAAAGGCCAGCCAGGATGCTGCCACAGCATACGCCGCTCCACCCGTATATCGTGGCGCCACCACGCGTTGAAGTCGTACACATAGACGAAGCCTTCGTGTTCGCGCAGACGAAACGCGGTCGGCGTCAGTTCGTTTGCCACTGTGGAGAATTGCAGGACGTCCTGCTCAAGCCTCGCAGGCTGATTCGCAACTGGAAGACGGAGATCGCTTGAAGGTCGAGGGGCGTGAGCACATTGTAGGTGGCTCACTATCCTCTTGCGGGAAGACGGACCTCGGCCCCCACCTTGGCGCGGTCTCCCTCCTGTGCGTCAGCGGCGCCAAGTGCAACTCGTCATCGACGCGTAGAGTGCCGGCGCGCGTCGCTGCGCGACCGCGTCAATGCCTGTGCGGGTGCGCTCGAGCAACGGCCCGAGAAGGTCGGTAGCTAGGGCTGGCAGGCGACAGCCGCATATAGTGGCGCCGAGCTTCAGCCTGCCAACGCTCGGCTGGCAGGAACAAACGCTATTCGATGCGCAGTTTGTCCCGGAAATAGTGATTCGGGCTTGCATTGCTAGCCGCGATGTCGGGCCGATTGCGCCAAATCCGAACGCTCACCGCGCTGCCCCATCCCCACCACGCCCCCGGCTGGAACTCCCTTCGATGGCGGCTTGCAGTTCAGCCGCGCCATACCGGTCGAGCAGACGCGGCAACGCGTTGGTGAGCACGCCAAGGTCCGCGCCGCGTTCGGCCGCGCGCGCGAGCAGCAATTGACTGGCCGGCACGGCCTTGGTCAGGCTATTGACGCCGCGATATTGGCGGGCCTGGCGTTTGCGCTCTTCGAGCTCTCGGATGTGCGCCGGCAGCTCGATCTGCGCGTCGCAGTCATATCCGCGGCGGTGACTGGCGATCACCTCGGCACCGTCGAACACACGGACCTCGCAATCGACGCGTATCTCGCCACGCTCGACAAAGCGCCTGACCAACGCTTTGCCCGCTGGTGCAACGCCACCGCCCGATATCCGCGGTAGCTGCACGCAGCAGGTCCGGTGTGGAAAGGGCGGCTCAAGTGGATTCAGACTGCGTTCACGACGGGCTTGCACTCCAATGGCAAGACCGGCGTCAAAACGAAGCCTGACGCCGTGCACAGGCATCATGCAGACAAGCTCGCGCGCACAGTACTTCGGACACCGCGTGTCGGGGAGGGAAGGTGGCTCCCTTCCATTTTGCTCACGTACGTCGTCTTCCAGGTTGACGCGCGTATGTACCTTGACGGTGGCTCAACGGACAGGGGCGCGTTGTTGTCATGAAAAGCTTAGTTCGAGGCATCCAAAGTAAAGCGGTAAGTGGTGCGAGGCCAGATGATTCACTCATTGTCCCTGACACGTGGACATCAACCTCTTTAAGGAGACTTGCATGCACTTCATCGACGACTCTTTGCGGCCTGAAGATCACAACCTCTGATCATTCAGACCGCACCCCACGCACCGCAATGGCTGCCCGCCGATTCGGACGATGTGCCGGTGACGATGGCCGCTCAGGTGCAGAAGGCGGTGGACTGCTACAGCGCGGGCGCCACCGTTTTGCACGTGCAGGTGCGCGAAGCCGGCGGCAAGGGCTCCTAAAGCTTTCTCATCTAGTTCGACATTCTCAATATTCACATTTCAACTTGGATATCCATCATCATGAACTTCCTTGACGGCCACCTGTATCCCGAGAACCAGCAGCCTCTGATCATCACAGCCGCTCCCTATGCGCCGGGCTGGATTCCCTCAGACTTCCCGGAAGATATCCCTGTCACAATGGAGGAGCAGATCCAGAAGGCGGTGGATTGCTATGAAGCCGGTGCCACCGTGCTGCATCTGCATGTGCGCGAACCCGATGGCAAGGGCAGCAAGCGCCTGTCCATGTTCAATGAGCTGATCGCCGGGGTGCGCAAGGCCGTGCCCGAGATGGTCATCCAGGTGGGTGGCTCGATCAGCTTTGCGCCCGAGGACGATGGCTCTGCGGCCAAATGGCTCTCCGACGACACGCGGCATATGCTGGCCGAACTCGATCCGAAGCCCGACCAGGTGACGGTGACTGTCAACACTACGCAGATGAATGTGACAGAGCATGCTGGTCTGGATGACTTCAAGGGAGTTTCGCGGGGATTCCCGCACCTCTATGCAACCTACAAGGACATGATCGTGCCCTCGAACCCCAGCTGGGTCGAGGAGCACATCCGACGCCTGACAGCCGCCGGAATCCAAAGTGAGTTTCAGTGCTACAACATCAACAGCTTTGAAACGATTGAGCGGATGATTCGCCGCGGCGTCTACAAGGGGCCACTGGTCATGAACTGGGTGGCTATCAGCGGCGGCATGGATCAAGCAAACATTTACAACCTGGCCAACTTCCTGCGTGCTGCGCCCGACGGAGCGGTGATAACGGTGGAGAGTTCGGTGCTAAATGTGCTGCCCGTGAATATGATCGGCATGGCTTTGGGCCTGCATGTGCGGTGCGGCATCGAGGATGTACTCTGGAACCAGACCCGCACGGGAAAGAGCACCTCCGTCGAGCAGATCAAGCAATTGGTGCGTATCGCCGGCGAATTTGGTCGCCCCATAGCGACAGCGAAACAGGCACGGGAGATCATGCAGATCGGGGTCTTCTACGACACGGCGGAAGAGACGCTTCAGGCCAATGGCTTCGCGCCCAATCGTAACGGTGGCAACCAGGGATTCCTGCGCAAGCCGACCTAAAGCCTCTAGGGGGGAATTGACATCTTATGCTGTATGAGGCGCCCAGCAATTTTCTAGAGACGGACTCATGCTGAAGTTGAAGTTCCCCCCATCGACCGGACTCCTAACATTTCTCGATAAAGGAGTCCGTCATGATCCTTGACGTTGACCTCCGCGTCGCACGACTCCGCCGCCATGGTTTCAGGCAGGCGCTCCAGAGTGCTCTTCGCGGCGCAAATGGGCCCCAATACGGGCCCATTTGCGCCAGCCCGCGCCCCGCGTAGACGGCCGCGCTGGCGCCCCCCTTGTATTCCGCAATCAGGACATTCCCCCTCCCTTCACAATTGGGGGCGCAAGCTATGCTGCTCTTAGCACAATTGCAGCGTCTGTGGCAGGCGTAAGAAATGCACGAGGAGGAGAGATAATGAAATCATCCGGCAAGTTCAGCAAACTTAACCTTGCATTCGCCGCTGCGGGCGCCATCTGCGGTGGCGGCGCACACGCACAAAGTAGTGTGACGCTGTATGGCGTGGTGGACATGAACGTGGAGTACGCCAACCATGTTGGCGTCGTTCCTACGGTCGCCAACGGATTCAATGCCGGCCCGTCCAACAATGTTTACCGCATAAACTCCGGCGGCCTGTCCGGCTCGCGTTGGGGCTTGCGCGGCGTGGAAGATCTCGGAAACGGCGTGAAATCCGTTTTCGTACTGGAAAGCGGCTTTAACCTGGATACAGGCACGTCGCAGCAAGGTGGCCGCCTGTTCGGTCGCCAGGCCTACGTTGGCATCCAAAGCACGCAGTTTGGCCAAGTGACTTTCGGCCGTCAGTACACCTCGATCTTCGAGAGTATGGCCAACTTTGTGCCCGCTGCCTTTGCAACCCAGTATGAACCGATCGTGATGCTGGCTGGCGCGAACTTCCGCGAGGACAACACCGTCAAGTACTCCGGCCAGTTCGGGGCGCTGTCCGCCCTGGCACACTGGTCCTTCGGTACCGGCCTGGCATTGCCGACGTCCGTGGCCAATGGCCCGTTGCTCGGTGGCAACGGCGAAGTGCCGGGCCAGTTCCGCCGCGACACCGCCTATGGCGCAGCGTTGACCTATATCTCTGGCCCTGCCGGTGTGGCCGTTGCCTACGACCAGTTCAACCCGACCATTTCCAATCCGTCGACCGCGGCTGCCCTCGGCAGCGGCAGCTTCAAGAAGGCGACGATCGCGGCAAGCTATGCGTTCGGCCCGGCAAAGTTCATGGGCGGCTACCGCTGGGCCCAGAACAAGAACCAGAACGGCAGCTTGATCGAGCGCGACGACTTCTACTGGATCGGCGCCACCTACCAGGTGACGTCAGCGGTTGGGCTGACGCTCGAGTACAACTACGACAACGTCAAGAACTTCTTTGCCAGCACGTCGGTGCCAAACCCATGGCAAATTGCCTTCATCGCGGACTACACGCTTTCCAAGCGGACTGATGTCTACCTGACCACGGCATATGCAAAGAATGCGGGGCTCGGACTGGATTCCCCGATGATCGGCTTTGCTAACAGCCTTTCCCTTGGCAACAGCTACGCACTTGCCAGCGGCCAAAGCAATATGCTCGGGGTTGCTTTAGGCGTTCGCCATAAGTTCTAAAGTCAGTCCGACGCCCGTAACAAGGTCGTATTTGCGCAGTGGTGCGCTGGCAGGCCTGCGAAAGCACTCGCGTGCGAGCCGCCGCCTCTAATGCTCTTCGTGCCGCCTCGGCGGCATTTTTTTGAGGCAGGCGCAATCGATGCCGGGGGTATTTCGTTACAGAGTGACGCACCGAACACAAAGGCTAATTGTGGCGCATATGGCACTGCGGCTCACGTGCAACCAGACAGAATCAGGGCTCGTGACCGGGGTCGGCTGGGACCTGAAGACGCCAATCCCGGCAATCTTCATGCGTCGATTGCGCCCGTCGGGAAGCGACGATCAGTCTGTTCTCGCCTCGGCTATCGCGACCGAGGCGCGTGCCTGCTGCAAGGGTCGCTCGAGGGTTTCAATACCTACGTAAGATGGTGAGAACTACTACCAGCCAAGGCGTCGCCCGCCCAAATTGACAGTCTGGTCTTGAAACCCTCCCATTGCTTGCCGCCCATTACACAAAGGTGTTGGTAAGCGGGCCTTGAGTGCCTAGAATCCCTGTGAGCATTGGCTTACGGGCGAGTTTCATTTGCCCAGGGATTTTTCATGAGAAGGCAATGCGAAATCACAAATGCTGGAGGAGAGGGAAATGATCGTGCGTAAATTGCCTGCAGTTGGTTTAGCAGTTGTGATGGCGCTCGTCTTTACGGGTGCGAGCGCTCAGCAGACACAAGAATCGATAGCCCAGCAAGGAACACAATCATCCCAAATTCCAGCAATGCCGCCGACCACAGCGGAAGCCAAGGCCATAATTGCCGAGCATTTCAAGGCGGCCGACGTCAACCATGACGGCAAGCTAAGCCGGGAAGAAGCCAAGGCGGGTATGCCGGAGGTTTACAAGCGCTTTGACCAGATCGATGCCAGGAAGCGGGGTTACGTAACAGAGCGCCAGATCGGTGCTTATTGGGAGGCAAAGACCAAGGAACAGATGCAGAAGGAAAATCCCATCTGGAACTGAGCCCCCTCTGCTTTAACGCTTGAAGTCGCCCAGGATTCGAATTGGCGCGTCCTACGCTTCAATCTTCGAGCGGGTTCGGGCGTTCGAGGCGTTCAGGACGTTGAATCGTGGTGACGCATGTTGGCCGTCCCGGCGGGTCGAATTACCAGACCGATGCTCGGGTTCAAAGCCTTTCGTTGCGCGAGCATCCTCCTGGGCGGCGTTGAACTCATGCACATGAATGCCAAGGGGCAAATGCAGTGCCTCGACGGGAGCTGCGTCCGCAGCGCAGCAATTCTGTTCCTTGGCAGCATAGACTGCGCGATTCTCCAGGGCTCCTGGCTGCCTCGCGTTCTTATCGCGACAGAACCCCGCACCGCTCATTTGTCGATGACCCGGCGCGCGAACCGCTCCAAGTAATCCAGCAGCGCATCGGCCCCCGCCAGGGCCGCCCGCTCGTCACCGGTGGCAATGCCCCGGGCGAGTTCCATATGAAAGCGGGCGCCTTCCTTGATCTCGCCTTCATGCTGGTACGCGTACCAGAACCGCCGGCATTGCACGATCAGCGGAATGACCGCCTTTACCGCCGAATGGTTGCGGGCGGCATAGTGGGTGACTTCGTCCAGTTCGCGGTCCGCTTCCATATAGGCGTCGAGCCTGCCACGCACCGCCGCTTTTTCCATCCGCTCCGCGCAGGCCAGGATGGCCTTGCGCTCCAATGCGCTGGCCCGCCGCGCCGCGCATGCCGCGATGACGTGTTCCAGCACGCGGCGGGTCTGGATCACGTCGAGATGATCCGCCAGGTCGATATTGGATACCAGCAAGCCGCGCCGCGGCTGCTGCACGATCAGTCCGATGGACACCATGCGCAGCAGCGCCTCGCGAACTGGCGTGCGGCCCATCTCAGTGAGCTCGGCCAGTTCGGCCTCGTTGACCGGGCTGCCCGGCGTCAGCCGCAAGGTGCAGATCAGCGCTTCAATGGCGTCATATGCTATGTCAGCGGCCCGGCGCTTTGCTACGGATGGTCGGGAAGGATGATGCATTGTCTCTCTTGGTTTGACGATGTTCCAGCCATGCCTGCAGTTCTCCCACGATGCCCAGCCGGAAGAACGACACGCATACAACAAAAGTGAACCCGATGATAATGGTCACCACGCCGCCCAGCGCGGCGAGGTAATTCTGCAGGCTGACCACCAGGGCAGCGCCGACCACCGGCCCCCATGCCGTGCCCAGGCCGCCCAGCAAGGTCATCAGCAGTACCTCGGTCGAGGTCGACAGCATGACGTCGTTAAGCGACGAGAGCTGCAGCACCAGCGCCTTGATGGAGCCCGCCAGCCCGGCGAGCGCTGCGGACAGCATGAAGGCATAGAGCTTGCAGCGGTCCGTGTCGTAGCCCAGCGAGACAGCGCGGGGCGCATTGTCCCGCAGCGCCTTGAGTACCTGCCCAAACGGCGAATTGACGATACGATGGATCGCCAGGAAGCCCAGTACGAAGACAGCCAGGGTGAAATAATACATGTGGTTGTCTGACGCCAGGTCGATGAAGCCCAGCAGCCTGCCGCGCGGAATGCCCTGCATGCCGTCCTCGCCGCCCGTCCAGGGAATCTGCACGGCCAGGAAGTACGCGACCTGCGACAGTGCCAGCGTAATCATCGAGAAGTAGATGCCCGTGCGGCGGATCGCCAGGCTGCCGATGATGTACCCGATGGCCGTGGCCACCAGCATGCCCGCCAGGATCGCCAACTCCACCGGGAGCCCCTTGTCGGCCAGGCGGATCATCAGGACCCCGGTGGTGTAGCCGGACCAGCCGAAGAACGCCGCATGCCCGAAGGAGGTCAGGCCGGTAAAGCCGATCAGCAGGTTATAGGCGAGCGCGAACAGTCCGAAGCAAAGCACCTTCATGATGAATACCGGGTAGACGATGTCCGGGAAGGCGGGGGCGAGCAGGGCGGGCACAAGCAGCACCAGCAGGATGCGGATGGACAGCGGGACAGCCTTCACATTGTTCAGCGTGTATAGCTTGTTCACCTTAATTCTCCTTGCCGAACAGGCCGGCGGGACGCGTGAGCAGCACCAGGGCCATGATGACGAACACCACCACGGTGGACGCTTCCGGGTACAGCAGCTTGGTCAGGCCCTCGATCAGGCCAAGCCCCAGGCCGGTCAGGATGGCGCCCAGTATGGAACCCAGGCCGCCGATCACCACCACGGCAAAGACGATGTTGAGCAGGTTCGATCCCATCAGAGGATTGACCTGCATGGTCGGAGCCGCCATGACGCCGGCCACCCCCGCCAGCGCTACGCCAAAGCCGTACGTCAGCGTGATCATCAGCGGGATATTGACGCCAAAGGCCTGGAGCAGCTTGGGGTTCTCCGTGCCGGCGCGCAGCAGCGCCCCCAGCTTGGTCCGCTCGAACAGGTACCAGGTGCCGGCGCAGATCGCCAGGGAAAACACCACGACGAAGGCTCGGTAGACCGGCAGGTACATGAAGCCCAGATCTACGCCGCCTTGCAGCAGGGGCGGCGGATCGTAGCTGGCGCCGGATATCCCGTAGAAGTGCCGGAACAATCCCTCCAGCATCAGAGAGACGCCGAAGGTGAGCAGCAGCCCGTAGAGGTGGTCAATATGGTAAAGGCGCTTGAGCAGGGTCTTTTCCAGCAAGATGCTGACGGCACCTACCAGGATTGGCGCCAGCACCAGCGCCAGCCAGAAGTTGATCCTGAACTCGGTGCCCAGCAAGGCGGGGAGCTGGGTGAAACCCATCCACGTGAGGAACGCCGCAACCATGAATTGCGCGCCATGCGCAAAGTTGATGATATTGAGCAGGCCGAAAATGATGGCCAGGCCCATGCTCAGCATGGCGTAGAAGCAGCCGTTGATCAGGCCAACCAGCAGCTGAGCCAGCAAGGCCTGCGAAGTGATATCGGACATGGTGTGTGCAGGGAAGGGTAGGCAAGTGGCCAGCCAGCCCGCACGGGGCCCAGGCCGGATGACGCGCTTGGCCTACTTGGTGATCGGGCAGGCCGGGTTGATCGGCGGGAACACGTCGGGGCCCTTCAGCACAGCCTTGACCTTGTAGTAGTCCCACGCTGCCTTGGACTCTGCCGGCCGCTTGACCTGCAACAGCAGCATGTCGTGCACCAGCGCACCGTCCTCGCGCAGCTTGCCGTTGCGGATCACCGCATCGTTGATGGTCATCTTGCGCAGCTGCGCCATCACCGCCTTGGCCTCGTCGGTGCCGGCGGCCTGCACGGCCTTCAGGTAGCTGAGCGTCGCGGAGTACACGCCGGCCTGGGCCGCGGTGGGCATGCGCTTCGCCTTCTCGAAGAACTTCCTCGACCAGACGCGCGACGGCTCGTCGTAGTCCCAGTAGAAGGCCTCGGTGAGGTACATGTTCTGCGCCTTCTCCAGGCCGATGCTATGGATGTCAGAGATATACGTCAGCAGCGGCGCGACGATCTGCTTGCGGGTGATGCCATATTCGTTCGCCTGCTTGATGGCGTTGACCGTGTCGTTGCCGGCATTGGCCAGGGCGATCACGTCTGCCTTGGACG
Organism: Cupriavidus sp. F041; assembly: GCF_057814235.1. Taxonomy (NCBI): domain Bacteria; kingdom Pseudomonadati; phylum Pseudomonadota; class Betaproteobacteria; order Burkholderiales; family Burkholderiaceae; genus Cupriavidus; species Cupriavidus sp. F041. The sequence goes on along the minus strand of NZ_JBVASY010000002.1, from coordinate 1,746,862 downwards.
CCTGCGCCTTCAGCAGGAATGAAGAGAAGTCGTTGCCCGGGAAGGGGTGGCGCGACATGCCTAGCACCTTGCCACCGTCGGCATTGATGACCTGCGTAGCATCGCGTTCGAGCGATTGGCCGAAGGTGTAGTCAGCGGTGATGAAATACCAGGTCTTCTTGCCTTCCTTGACCAGCGCCCGGGCCGTGCCGGCAGCCAGTGCGTAGGTGTTGGCCGTCCACTGCGCGTTCAGGGGCGAGCATTTCTCGCCCAGGATCGCGGTGGCCAGGCCGGACGACGGCATGGTGATCCGGTTCTTCTGCTTGGCGATCTCCATCACTGCCAGCGCCGTCGAGGCCGTGGGGAAGTCCGTCACCATGTCCACCTTGCCCTGGTCGAACCAGCCGCGGGCCAGGTTGGCCGCCACGTCCGGCTTGTTCTGGTGGTCGGCGAATATCACTTCCACGGGCTTGCCCAGCACCTTGCCGCCCATCTCTTCCACTGCCAGCCGCGCGGCAATCACGGATCCTTGCCCGGAGAGGTCCGAGTACACGCCGGAGAGATCGTTGAGCACGCCGATCTTGACCGTGTCGTCGCTGACCTGGGCATGCGCGGTGCAGGCAAGGCAAGCGGCCGCGAGCGCCGCGAGTTCTTTGAGCTTCATGACTGTGACTCCATTAGGGGATTCGTGAAAAACGATCTGCCGTACTTTCTGAACGCCAACTGAACGCCAACTGAACGCCAACTGAATGCCAACTGAATGCCAACCGGATGCAGGTCGATAGCGCATGTAATCCGGATGCGGCCACTAGATGCCCAGCAACGCATTGAGGCGATCCTGCTTGGCGTCCACCTCCGCGCGCTCGATTACCTCCACCACCTCGCCGTGCTCGATCACGTAGTGGCGGTCCGCCAGGTGCTTGGCAAAGCGGAAGTTTTGTTCCACCAGAATCAGCGTGAAGCCGCGCGCCTTCAACTCGCGGATCACCTCTCCCAGTTTTTGCACAATGACCGGGGCCAGGCCTTCGGTGATCTCATCAAGCAGCAGCAGGTTGGCGCCGGTACGCAGGATGCGGCCCATCGCCAGCATCTGCTGCTCGCCGCCCGAGAGCCGCGTGCCGGGGCTGCCGGCGCGATCCTTCAGGTTCGGGAACATGCTGTAGATCTGGTCGACAGACATGCCGGCGTTGCCAACCTTGGGCAGCAGGGTCAGGTTTTCCTCGGCGCTGAGCGAAGCATAGATGCCGCGTTCCTCCGGGCAGTAGCCGACCCCCAGGTGCGCCACCTTATGCGGCGGCAAGCCGATGATTTCCTTGCCCGCCAGCTGGATCGAGCCGGTGCGCCGGCCCACCAGGCCCATGATGGCCCGCAGCGTGCTGGTGCGGCCTGCGCCGTTGCGGCCCAGCAGGGTCACGCACTCGCCGGGCATTACTTCAAGGTTGATGCCCTGCAGTACGTGGGACTCGCCGTACCAGGCGTGAAGGCTGCGGATCGACAGCTTCGGCTGCACGGAGCGGGCGTGGTCATGCATGGTCTTCGGTCCCCATATAGGCTTCGCGCACCGCCGGATCGACCGAGACCGTGGCGTAGGGGCCTTCGGCAAGGATCTCGCCACGCTGCAATACCGTGATGGTGTCGCTGATATCGGCCACCACCTTCATGTTGTGTTCCACCATCAGGATGGTCCGGTTGGCCGATACCGTCTTGATGAGATCCTTGATGCGGTCGACGTCTTCATGCCCCATTCCCTGCGTGGGCTCGTCGAGCAGCAGCATCTCCGGGTCCAGTGCCAGGGTGGTGGCGATTTCCAGCGTGCGCTTGCGGCCGTAGGGCAGGTCCGCCGCCAGCACAGATGCAAAGGACCCCAGTGCCACTTGCTCCAGCAGCGCGTGGGCGGGCTTGTCCAGCGCACCAAGCGTGCCGATGGAGCGCCAGAAGTGGTAATCGACGCCGAGCTTGCGCTGCAGCGCTACCTTGACGTTCTCCAGTACCGTCAGTTGCGGGAACACCGCCGATATCTGGAAGGAACGCACAATGCCGCGGCGCGCCGTCTGCGACGGTCTCTCCTGCGTGATGTCCTCCCCGTTGAACAGGATGCTGCCCTGCGTCGGGATGTGGAACTTGGTGAGCAGGTTGAATACTGTCGTCTTCCCTGCGCCATTGGGGCCGATCAGCGCGTGAATCGATCCGCGCCTGACTTTCAGATCCACGTTGCGCACGGCAACGAAGCCCCGGAACTCCTTGGTGAGTACCTTCGTCTCGAGAATGATGTCCTGGGTCATACGGATAGGCGAATGAACGAGTGATCGGATGCGCGGAGCAGGGAAGCTGGCCGGGACGGGACGCCGCGGCGTGCGGGCTTCAGATGACGGATCGATACGCCGCCGGGCGCGTGGCCAGCGACTTGGCAACGATCTGCTCGATGGCCTCGCGTTCGGTACCGACCAGAGGCAGGCGTGGGCGGCGGACGTTTTCATTGCCCACGCCAACCAGCGTCTCCACCAGCTTCAGGTTCTGCACCAGCTTGGTCGAGACATCGAGGTGCAGCAGCGGCGTGAACCACTGGTAGAGCTTGAGGGCCTCGGCGTAGTTGCCGGCCTTGACCAGATCATAGAGCGCTACCGTCTCGCGCGGGAACGAGGTGACCAGGCCGGCCAGCAGGCCGTCGCAGCCAAGCGCCAGGCCTTCGTACGACAGGTCGTCCACGCCCAGGAACAGCTGGTAACGGTCACCGACCGTGTTGCGCAGGTCGGTGATGCGGCGGATGTTGTCCGTGCTCTCTTTGATGGCGACAATCCATTGGCAGTCCGCCAGCGCCACCATATGCTCGGGCTTCAAGTCGACGCGGTAAGCCACCGGGTTGTTGTAGACCATGACGGGCTTTTTTGCGGCTTCGGCAATGGTGCGCACGTTCTGCATGGCCTCGCGCGCGTCGGCCACATAGATGACGGACGGCATGACCATGAAGCCATCCACGCCCAACTCGACGGCGCCTTTCACATAGCGCAGGGCGTCCCTTGTGCTTGTCTCCGAGACATTGGCCAGCACCGGCACGCGGCCGTTGCTGGTCCTGACGGCGATGTCCGCTACTTGGAGCTTCTCTTCCAGGCTCAGCGTGCTGGCTTCGCCCAGCGAACCGCAGGTGACGAGGCCATGAACCCCGTTCCGGATGAGGAACTCGATGTGCTGCGCGGTACCGGCCGCGTCAAGGCTTTCGTCCGCGTGGAACTTGGTGGTGATGGCCGGGAAGACGCCTTGCCAGCGTGGATTGCTCATGAGAACTCCTTCGGTGTCAGGTGTGGACGAATCGCGTTTCCCGGCTTGCTCCCCGGGCTCATAAATATATTAGCAACATATTTAAAATATGTTTAATAGGGTTTACAACAGTACAGTGCCTTCGCAGGCAGGGTAGCTCTTCGGCCTTTCTGGTGCGTTTTGGCCTCAGACCGGCGCGTGCGTGCCCGCCTTGGATGAATGCGGGGAGAGGGCGCGCACCATTACCCGGCGGCGTGGCGCGGGGCGTGCCGTTCCGCGGTGACACTGACCGGGAGCGACTCGGCACCTCGGGTAACGGAGGATCTAATTGGGGGGAGGGCGCGCCGGGTGCCTGCAGGGGCGACGATCGCGTCCATTGCGATTGGGCATGGACACGTGCGCGTAATGGAAGAGGTCGAAGGAGCGCACGCCACGGCGTAGGCCAAGAACAGGGCTTCGCACGGCATTGCCAGGTGCTGTCTTTGTGCTTTAGTTGTCTCCTGCCTAAAGTTTTGTGCGCTTTTCACAACAAATGGAAGGCAAATGGCATTGCCGGGTGGCCAAAGCAACGATTGCGACCAGTGGCAGGCGGCATGGCTGACGAACCGCCACCTTCCACAAGACAAGGCGCTGCGCGAGCCGCTGGCATCGGCGCTGATCTGGACTACATTGATTCCATATTGATTCGACGAGGTCGCTGCCATGTCCAGACAACTTGCCGTGATGATGGCGCTGCTGGTCGCCAGCGGCCTGGCGCAGGGCGTCACAAAATGCCGGAGTGGAGGCGAAATCCTCTACACGGCGGCGTCCTGTCCGGCCGGCTACATGAATGTCACCGGCACCATGCAGGGCCACCTGCTCACGGTGCCCAACGTCGCGAAAACCCTTCAGGCAAATCAGGCCTACTTGAGTATCCGCGCGCAGACAGCGGAGCAGGTCAGGGCGCAACGGGCGCGGGACGAGGAATGGAACTTGCGGACCCAGAACCTCTTCCTGAACCAGTGCCTGATTCTCGACTACCGGGTGCGCGCGACTGAACGCGCAATGAACGAGACTGAGTACTGGAGCCGTGCCGATCGCTACCGCGAGGGTGTCGACGCGCTGCGTGCCCAGCAGTACTACCTGGGCTGCTTTGGCTGACTGCCGAAGTCACCGACACGTTTACGGCCTCCGCAATGTCCTTGAAATGTCGCGGGAATCTGCTAGTAGTGGACTGTAGAAGCCGGACTGGCAGGGAAAGGAGGGCGTCATGGTGAGTCGCGTCGAAGCGGTTCTGGACAAGTATGGCCTCCAGGCTGGCGCCATGGAGCAAGCGATTTACCTCAAGGTTTCCGTAACTGACGTGCGGGGACTGGGTGTGTCGGGCCTTGGGATCAAAAGCTTCCGGGCGGTCGACCTCGGAGCGTTCCGGAACGTCGAGCACACCGAAATCACCGGTACGGGCCAGTTCGATATCGTTCAGGTCGATCAAATCTCTGCACCGCCGGGAGCCGATGCCTTTTCGGTCGAGGCCTGCAAAGGCTATTACATCCTTCGTGTTGCGAAACCCGCGAACGGTTGGCGTCCACACATGACGCTCGGGCTCACGGTCCAGGTACTCAGGGACCTACGGCTAACCCCTGGCTTCGGCGGGCCGACAGATGGCACGCATGGTGCGGCCACCTACGACTACTGCCACACGCTGGTGCAAATCGATTTCCTGTAGTGCTATGGCGGCGACGGCGCGGGGCTAGCACAAGAACTTGGGCCATCGATTGTGGATACAGACCCCGATCTGTTTTGTCGTTGCCGCTTGACCGAAGGTGAGGGTGAGCGGCAGCGGCAGAATCCTGACTTTTACTCCTTCGCTAAGCTCGGACGCGGCCCCATCAAAGCATTGATGAAGGGGGCCTTCTGCGCAAGATATTCACCGATGCCTCCACGGTTGCTTGATTCGAGCTGAAATTTCAAATCCTGATACTGCTGTCGGATACCGGGATCGCTCCTAAGAAGATTGCCAAACGGAGCATTCGCTCAATCTGCCAGTGGCCACTGACACATACATGCACCTTGTGGGTTCGCACCCCATCAGCGTCGCTGACGATAGGCGGACGCAGCCGGCGCGGCACCCGAAAACCCGCGGCAATCATGATCCGGCGCACGGTCTCCTTGGCCAGTTCGATGCCATGGCGCTCGCGCAGCTTCTCGCAGGCCAGGGTCGGGCCGAAGCCGGCATAGCTGTCGCGAATCAGGCCGAGCGCCCGCGCCTCAAGGCCCGGCGGTGTCCGGTTGTTGGCCAATTGACCCTGGTGGCGATTGAGCAAACCGGCGGCGCCATCTTGTTGGTACCGCCGCAGCAGGCGCAAGGTCTGGCGAGGAGTCAGTCCGAGTCTGGAGGCCGCAATCCTGGTCTTGAGATAGGCGTCGGCCAGCGCCTGGATGACCTTGAGCCGGTCAATCTGCCGCATCGTCATGGTAATGGCTCCTGCTGGCATGACGGGCTCCGTGGCGCTGGAAGCCGTCAAGCTTACGCGGGCCAAACTCGGACATTTGAACTTGGCTATAAGCGGACATTCTGATTTGGCCGTAACAATTTTTTGTCGAGGCAGTTTTTAGATGTCAGCGCGCTGGCTATTTAGAAATGTCAGTGCGGTCGTGCTTTTTGTGGTTTGCCCGTAACGCGGTCAAGCTGGCCGGAAGGGGAGAAGCCGGCACCGGGTGGGGCGGTGGAACCCGCGATGGCGCGCTCCAGATCCAGCCGATTGATCAGCCTCTGGCGCTTGGTGTGGGGTGCCGGGTTGACGGGCCGCGGGGGCTCGCCCGACAGCGTGCGCGACGCGCCCGGGCCGCTCCACGTAGGGTCGCGTCGGGAGTGTCTGCGCGCTGGTCTTGGCGGCATAGCGCGACCGGCGTATCTCTGTGCTTGTATCGTGTCCGGCCCGGAGGGCACTCCGCAGACCGAGCAGCGGGTTGTGCGATGGCGTCCTTTGCGAAGCTGCCGCGTGTCCCGACCCCCTCTCATTGGTTGCTGCCTTTTCCCGCCGCGTGGGGTGCATCTGTGCGTTGCTCTGAGAGCCAGGGCGCTCTTGCGTTCAGGTGGGCGTTGCAGCGCCATACCCATGGCGAGTTTTGCCGCAAGGTAGAGCACCATCGCGCACCACCCCAGCAAAAGGAGCTTGACCGACCAGTGCCAGTCGGTGGGCTGGCCATTTAGAAATGTCAGTGCGGTCGTGCTTTTTGTGGTTTACCCGTAACGCGGTCAAGCGGGCCGGAAGGGGAGAAGCCAGCACCGGGTGGGGCGGTGGAACCTGCGATGGCGCGCTCCAGATCCAGCCGATTGATCAGCCGCTGGCGCTTGGTGTGCGGCGCAGGCTGGTGTGGCCGCGGGGGCTCGCCCGACAGCGTGCGCGACGGCCCCGTGGTGTGCCGGCTGTCACGCAACGCCTGGACCTTGGCCGCAATGGCCAGCACGTGCCCCAGCCGCTTGTGCTCCACGATCGCGCCCTGGTCGATCTCGGCCAGCCGGTCATAGGTGGTGTAGGGGAGAGCGACGCCATCGGCCCACAGCTCGATCCGCCCGTCCGGATATTCCGCCACCTCGATGTAGCGGTGAATCAGCCGCCGGAACTCGGGCCGGTCCGCCAGCAGGTACATGACCTTGTCGTACTGCAGCGTCAAGCTCTGCGACACCTTGCGCCATTCGCGCCAGGTAAAGATCCGGGTCAGATCCTCGTCCGCGCGCAGCGGCCGGTGGGCATCGAAATCGCTGCGCGGCGGCTTGGCGAAGCGGGCATTGAAGTCGGCTATAAAGGCCGGCGCAAAGGCATTGGCGGTTGGCATGGTGCTGATGCCGCGCAGCCGCAGTTCCTTGACCAGGCGGTCCTGCAGGGTGCCATTCATCCGCTCCACGCGGCCCTTCTCAAAAGCAGTCAACTACACGTGATCTGACCGGTGGGATGCAATCCTTCCGGGTTACCCATCCCTTTCATCCGCTTTACGGGCGAGAATTCGCGCTGCTGGAATGGCGCAATGCGTGGGGAGAGGACCGCATCTATTTCTACGACGAAATGGGCAACCTCAGACGCATGCCGGCGGCCTGGACGAGCGCAGCGGCGCCAAACGTATTCGAGGTAACGTCGGCCGGACGATCGCATTTCCGAGTAGAGGACCTGTTGCAACTTGTCGCGCTGATTGCCCGACAGCGGGAGGCTAAGCGATCTGGAAGGCCGCAAGCGCGCAAGCGCAAGGTGTCAAGGGAATAATGCCGCTTATGTAAAGATATTTATGCCATTTAGTATCCCGTGCATCTACCTATCCATGGGCGCCATGACACTGAATGCGGTTCGTTTATACAGTTACTGCGGGCATTCTCTACTTTTTTCTAGTAAAAAACCTTGACATAGGTGATGCGTGGGCATAATTTAGATTACATATGACTCGCATTCGAAAACCCGACCCTAAGCTTGCAGCGCTCGAAGAGAGCGGCACGGTGAATCCTCACTCGCAGGGCATCGATGATCCCGCCTTTATCGCCAGCGACTTCTTCGACCCCCGCGATCTGGTTCAGGCCCGCTATGAAATGCTGCGTCGCGTACGTGTCGATGGTCAGGCCATCGCCGATGCCGCTGCGCACTTTGGGGTCAGCCGACCGACGTTCTACAAGGCGCAGGCCGACTTTGATCGAGAGGGCCTGGTCGGGCTGCTGCCAGACAAGCGAGGCCCCCACGGGCCACACAAAATCACCGACGACGTGATGCGCTTCATCGAAGATGCACGTGCCGTGGAGGATGGTCTCGATGTGCAAATTCTTGTCGAACGGATCGCGGAACGCTTCGGTTTGACAGTGCATCGACGCACCGTGGAACGCGCCTTGGCGCGGTCGAAAAAAAAACGGCCATAAAAGCCCCCGCGGCAACGCTTGATGTTCATGTGCTGACCAGATACTACGAGGCGTTGCGTAAAGATGTCGTCGAGCCAAGCGAATGCGGCCGCACGATGATGCGCGGTCGCGCACTTGTCATGTTCAAGGGGATGGCCGCCTGGATGAAGTGTGCGGCCGAAGACGGCTCGCCTCGCCCAGTGCCCGTGGCCGCGAGGAGCGGGTTGAGCCTGCCTGTAGGTATCGAACGGAATCTGGTTGACATCGTGGCAACCATGGCAATCGCGACAGCGCTAGAGGGGATGACATGACTGCAGAGACCCACTCGAAAGTACAGGCAAGACACCTCAAGAGGAACGCCTATCTGTACGTGAGGCAGTCCTCGTTGCGGCAGATGTTCGAGAATACCGAGAGCACCAAGCGCCAGTATGCTCTGCGACAGCGCGCCATCGCGCTCGGATGGCGCAACGATCAAGTCGTGGTCATCGACTCGGACCTCGGCTTATCCGGTGCATCTGCGGTCGAGCGCGAGGGCTTCCAGCGCCTCGTCACCGAGGTGAGCCTGGGACGGGCCGGGATCGTAATGGGTCTGGAGGTGTCTCGGCTGGCGCGCAACTCAACCGACTGGCATCGGCTATTGGAGATCTGCGCACTCGCCGACTCCCTAATTCTTGACGAAGATGGAATTTATGACCCCGCGCATTTCAATGATCGGTTGCTGCTCGGCCTGAAGGGCACGATGAGCGAGGCAGAGTTGCACGTCATGCGGGCACGGCTACGCGGTGGCATCCTCAACAAGGCGCGCCGCGGAGAACTCGAGATGCGGCTGCCGATCGGCTTTGTCTACGACACCGAGGGGCGCGTGCGCCTGGACCCGGATGCACGTATCCAGGAGAGTGTTCGTCAGCTCTTCCGCACGTTTCGTCGCACGGGCTCTGCCACCGCGACCGTCAAGGCCTTTCGTGACCAGGGTCTTCAGTTCCCGCGCCGGATTCACCGCGGAGAGCGCAAAGGCGATGTGCTGTGGACCGAGCTCGAACACGCACGCGTGCTGTGGGCTCTCCATCATCCGCGCTATGCCGGTGCATTCTGCTTTGGGCGCACGCGGCAACGCAAGCATCCCAATGGTCAGAACGTCTGCCTGCGACTGCCGCCCGAGGAGTGGACCGCGCTGATTCGCGATGCGCACGAGGCTTACGTGAGCTGGGAGGAGTTCGAACAGAACGTTCAAATCCTACGCGACAATGCCCACGCACTTGGCCTCGACCGTGAGAGAGGGGCGCCTCGCGAGGGGCCGGCGCTGCTGCAAGGCTTGGCGATCTGCGCCAAATGCGGCGAGCGAATGACCGTTCGCTATCACATCCAAGGCACGCGTAGGGTGCCGGATTACATGTGCCAGCGCCGGGGCATTCAGCACGCGCACCCTGTGTGCCAGAGTCTCCATGGTGGTGAGCTTGACGATGCAATTGGCAGGTTGCTCGTGGAGTTGGTCACGCCGGTAACGCTTGAGGTCGCTCTGGCCGTGCAGAACGAGCTTGAGAGCCGTACCGAGGCGAGCGACCGACTGCGCCGCCAAGAGCTCGAGCGAGCGCGCTACGAGACCGATCTGGCACGCCGTCGTTACATGCAAGTCGATCCGGAGCATCGATTGGTTGCGGACTCGCTTGAAGCGGAATGGAACCATGCGCTGCGCGCTCTCAGTGAGGCCCAGGAACGCTACGAGAAGCAGCGCGAAGCCGATCGCGCCGGAGTTGACGACACACAGCGCAAGAGCATCATGGCACTTGCGAAGGACTTTCCTCGCCTATGGAACGATCCGCACACGCCAGATCGTGAGCGCAAGCGCATGGCACGCCTACTCATCGGCGACGTGACCCTGCTAAAAGGCACGGACGTCAGCGCTCAGATACGCTTCAACGGCGGCGCAACACACACGTTGCACGTGCCACTATCCAAGCCCGCGTGGATGTTACGGCAGACCCCGCCAGCCGTCGTCGCTGAGATCGACCGGCTCCTGGAAAACCACACTGACGGTGAAACGGCAGAGCTACTCAATCGCCAGGGACTCACGTCAGGTCAGGGCAAACCGTTTCACCACGTAATGGTCACCCGGATTCGGCTCTCCTACGATCTGCAAAGTCGCTACGACAGGCTGCGCGCGCGTGGCTTGCTCACGCTGGACGAGATTGCAAAGTGCCTCGATGTCGCACCGACTACCGTCAAGATATGGCGCCGTGCCGGCCTGCTCGTGGCGCACCGCTACGACGACAAGGGGCAGTGCCTCTTCGAACAACCTGGCGCGGATGCGCCAGTGAAGTATCGCCATCAATGCAAATCTCGCGGTAAACGTGCAGTCACCGCGTAAGTATCATCCCACTCGACCCATGAGGTGCATTGTGATGCATAGTCCTTGGCCGGGCTGGAATTGGCGCACAGGATGTCGATGTTCAGCTCGAACAGTGCCCGCCCAAACTGCGTGTAGCCGCGTCCTTCGGCGGCATCTTTGGCGTTGACGCGGAAGATGCTGGCCTTGTCGCTGTAGAACGCCATCGGCTTGCCATGACGCTCGATATAGGCCCGCGTCGCCTCGAAATACGCCTGGGTCGATTCAGTCGGCACGAAGCGCAATGCCATCAGCTGGCTGGTGGCGTCGTCGACATAGACCAGCAGCGTGCAGGCCGGCGCCCGCTGCTCGAACCAGGCATGGTCGCTGCCGTCGATCTGCACCAGCTCGCCCAGGCACGCGCGGCGCCTGCGCGGCTGGTAGACCTTGGGCGGGCGCAGCTTCCTCGGGACCCAGAAGCCGGCGTCAATCATGATCCGGCGCACGGTCTCCTTGGCCAGAGCGATGCCATGGCGCTCGCGCAGCTTCTCGCAGGCCAGGGTCGGACCGAAGTCGGCGTAGGTGTCGCGGATCAGGCCGCGCACGCGAGCTTCCAGGCCAGCATCGAGGGCGCGGTTGCCTGGTGTGCGGCCACGCTTGTGGGACAGCATCCCAGTCGCGCCATCGAGCCGGAATCGATGGGTCAGCCGCTCGACTTGACGCGTGCTTAACCCCAGCTTCTCAGCAGCGCGCCACGGCTTCAGCTCGCCCCGGGCTACCGCGTCAATCACCTTGAGACGATCCAGCTCTCGCATGCTCATGGTCACAAGATCCGGCCTTGCCATGGCGGCCTCCCGATACCCGCTACAAACCCGGTAGCATCGCACCCATGGCGCTGACCGCGACATTTCTATCTAGCCAGATCCCGACATTAGCATCTGGCTGCAACATTTTTAGCACCCATAATCTGTCTTATGTTAAATAACCGCAACAGGCTGCAAGCCAATATTCGCGCGGCTTTCCACGATTTCCCTCGTTATCGCGTGATGCAACCGCGCTAGCGTGCCAAAACGCTGTGTGATTAGCGCTGACGCCCCGGTGTCACAAGGCGTACCGATTAATTTTGTGCGCTTCGATTCAACAGCCAATGCTTGCCTTCATCCGTTACGCGCCTGCGCGACCGCGTGCGCCTGGCGCTCGGCCTGCACGGCGACCGCCTCCAGCAGCTTGAGCGCCCAGCGGTGCACGGTTGAATTGATCACGGAAGCGTCTGCACTACCCGCTGGAGGTAATGCTGACCTGCGTGCGCTGGTATGTTTGACCCTCAACCGGCGAGCTCCGTCCTCCTGTGGCCAACGGTGAGCCATGACGCCATGGCCGTTCATGACATTATGCGCAGCAAGCTATTGCCCACCGCGGGCCTCTGCAAGTGCAACGGTCAAGTGCTGCACCTTCTTTTTCAACTGATCGCGCTCTTCTGTGAGTTGTGTAACCAATAGCGTCAGGCGATGAATTGCAAGTTGATCGGGTGTGGCGTCGCTGGGTGGGGGCGCCGGTTCAGGCTTGGGTGGCACGCGGGCCTCGCGCACCTGTCTCGCCACCTGGCGCAGTTCCTTCTTGCCGCCAGCAACAGCCGCTACTTGCTTCTCGCCAGGCAAGGAGGCTACGGCAGCCGCGGCATTAATAGAAATTACGCCTGCCTTTACTGCGCTGACCAACTCTGGCGCAGCCGTCTTCTGGATTTTCTCGATCTGGCCAAGCGTCGCACTGCTCACCCGCGCTGTGCGCGCAACAGCCTCGCGAGTCAACACTGGACCGGCCCCGGATTGCGTGGCGACTTCAGCCCCGGCAGGTTTTGCAGAACCATGCTGCGCTTGCGCTTGTGCCAGACGCGCGGATACGATTTCCTTCTTCCTCAGTGCAAGTACGCCTCGTTGGAAATCCGATACGCTGCGCCGCCCGAGGTGATTGTCGATCATCCACAGGTGCACATCGTCCATGGACTGGAACGTCTGGTTTTGTACCGTATTGAAAGGGATTCCGTGCTCCTGGCAGATGCTGTAGCGGTTGTGTCCGTCCACCAGGAGATGGCCCCACAACACCAGTGCATCGCGGCACCCTTCCGAGAGTAAGCTGCGTTCTAATGCCGCGTATTCGTCTTCTGTAAGTGGATCGATATAGGCACGGAGGTCTTCGTTGATAGTGATCGTCATGGGTCAAACAAAAAAAGTAGCGCAGTAGTGTACACACTGCCGCCTTTTCAAGCCGTGCAGCGGCGCTGCGCTGGCTTGCTTCGGTGCGTCGGTGTTCTGCGCGCTGGGCGGACAAGGCCTTTGGCGATGCGCTGCACGTCGGCCTCGATTCGCGTAGCCACGCCGTTGCGCAACTCGCCAGCGGCCAGCTTTTGTCAGTTTGCCGTGCGTGTCTCTTTCTCGAACCGCTTGCCAATGCGTTGGGGGGCGTGCGACTCGAATAAAGTGACCTGACCACTGTGCCCTGCTGGCGACCAGCAGCGGCCGCCGTGGGGCCGGCATTGGGCAACGAAGGTGGCGAGGCCTCAGGCATGGCAGCCGGCGGCGCCGATGAAGCTGCGCCCGGCGCTACACATCGGCGAAGTCTGAACTATCTCTTCGGTGCGTCCACCCTCACCTTCGCCGGGCCGATCTCCGCGACATCCGCCCACGCCTTTGCGTCGAAGCAAAACTCCGCGATGGCGCATGTGGGCATGTCTATGATCGTGCTCGATAGCCGATGCGCGAGGTCGGTGAACTCGGGATTGTGGCCGAAGAGCATCACGCGGTCTAGCCTGTCGTCGAGTGCGCAGATTACGGCAAGCAAGTTGTCCGAGTTGCTGGCGTAGAGGCGTTCATCGACGACGATGTCCTTGTGCTTGTAACCGATCTCATCGGCGATGAGTTGCGCCGTGGTCAGCGCACGCAGCGCCGGGCTCGACATGAGTAGATCGGGATCGACCCCGCGATCAGTCAGGCGCTTGCCCATCTTGGACGCGTCATTGCGGCCGCGATCGTCTAACTGTCGCTGCCGATCGGGCAAGGACGGATCGTCGCGACTCGATTTGGCATGCCGCACAAGAAACAGGATTTTCATGATCAAGCTGAGGGATGGCCTGAATCGTCATTATCGCCCTATTCGGCCGCCGCGGCGACTAACAGGGGTGCTAGCCTTTCATGCTTTCGATTGCCGTCGTTTTCAACCTCGCATCGCTGCTGGGCTTGCGAACCGCCGTAAATCGCGCCGAAATCAAAGCTACCCCAAAAAGGCCTACCGAAGCGGTACATCCAGATTCGTGCCACCGACGTGGAGTTGCTCCGACCCGTACACCACGACTTTAGGCGGCGCGAACTCCAGGTGATTCTCTTCCAGCCATGCGGCGACCGCGGCTTCCAGCCGATTCATGAGATCCAGTTGAAGTTTCCATGACTCTGGGGACTCGCGGCCGGGAAAGCCATCACCGATCGCTGCCGCGAGAATGGGGGCGAGCACATCTTGGGCTTGCTCGCTGCCAATCAATTTTCCCTCGTGCTCGCCCAAAGCCATGCCAGAGAGCATCCGCTCGAGAATCCTCGTCGCTTCGAACCGTGCGAAGTAGGAGGGAGGCTCAGGGCTAAAGCCCGCGGTAACCACCTGCGTCATGCCCACCTGCGCTGCCGCCGAGATGGCATCGCGACGGGACCCGAACCCCGCGACCCATCGACCGGCCGCATCCTTGTACCCGAACTCTTCCTGCATGCTGCCTCCTGCATGGTTGATGCTGGGCCTTTGCCGTGGCATCCGTTGACACGCTATGCCGTTGACACGACCCGGAAATGCTCCACCGTCTGCCCGGCGTGGATCGCCCGCTGCAGCCAGTCCGGCATGGCACCGCGGCCGTCCCAGCCCTGCCCCTGCGCGTTGCGATAGCGCACGCCCCCGGCAATGGCGTCGGCGCCGGCTCGGCAAAGCAGCCGGCGGCCTGCAGGTCGGCCAGGGTCAGGCCGTGCTGGGCCATCTGGATGCGAACCCAGGTAATCGCTTCCGCGCGCTCGATTTCGATCGACATTGTGTAGGTGAAGAAATTTGGGGCGGCCCGGATACCGCGTTGTGCCGTCTTGTGGGAGCGTTGGACTTCAGGGTTGGCTGTGGGAATCCGCGCCGGCGGGAGGGCGTGGCCGCCCTCGTTGCTTAAATTTTAGTCAAATCTGCGGAGACCCTCGGCACTTTGCGCCCGCGCTGCTTGCGCACATGCTGTCCGGCCTCCGATGCACGGGCTCAGCGTGTCTCGTACTAGCAAACACACGGTGTTGTTGTGTTGGTTTGCACCCGCCAGATCCGGGCCCGCACGCGTTAGGCTTTGACGCCATTTTTCGTGCCCGAAAAAAATCGATCCCAAGCCCAACCTGCCTTTGCGGGCGATTCGCGCTGACATGGCCCGCCTTGGCACACTCCATGCGTTTGTACCTCCCGAGCGCAGAAACAATGCTCAAACCAACCGAACCCAAGTCCCAATCGCTCCCAAGGAGAACTGCCATGACTACCACCCTGACCATCAAGGACCTGTCCGTCACCGAAGAACTCGACGCCGGCGCCATGCGCGCCGTGCGCGGCGGCTTCGTGCCCTTCCTGCCCGTGTTCAGCACGGTCAAGGTCGACTCGACCTTCAACGCCTCGCAGCTGATCGGCCAGACGCAGAACGTCGTCAACATGAACGGCAACAACGCGGCCTTCGTCGACGACATCAAGTCCCATGTCCACTCGACACAGAACGCCCAAAACAACATCTATTGAGCCGCGGGCCACCGCCCAGGCTGAATTCGCAAACTACTGAATACCCGGAGAACTGCCATGACTACCACCCTCGCCATCAAGGACCTGTCCGTCACCGAAGAACTCGATGCCCGCGCCATGCGCGCCGTGCGCGGCGGCTTCGTGCCCTTCCTGCCCGTGTTCAGCGCGGTCAAGATCGACTCGACCTTCAACGCCGAGCAACTGATCGGACAGACGCAGAACGTCACCAACATGAACGGCAACAACGCGGCCTTCGTCGACGACATCAAGTCCCATGTCCACTCGACGCAGAACGCCCAAAACAACATCTATCGTTGAACGGCCCGGCAAACGCGGAGGCGGCCCCGCCACCTCCGCTGCCAGGCAGCCACTCAGGAACATTTCAAGGCATCCAGTGAAGCCAAGGAGAACCACCATGCCATCCATCATCGTGCGCGACCTCGCCCTGACCCAAGAACTCGACAGCAAGTCCATGACCGCGGTGCGCGGCGGCAATTCCTGGCTGCAAGGACTGGGCCCGGTGGCCAACGTCAATGTCAACGTCAACCAGAACATCGCCCAGCTGCAAAGCATCAACGTGAACACGCTCAACAACGTCGGCGTGATCGGCTCCGGCTTCGGCCCGCTGAGCATCGACGTCAACCCGTCGCAATGGGCCGCCACCCACGCCAAGGTTTGAACGGCAATGTGCCCCCTCGCTCCGTGGAAACCCCGAGGGTTCCACGGCCAGCTGACACAATGCTCCGGCATGCACTAGATCAATTGGGAGCCCATCATCCGGTTGCGTTAAGTTGACAATGCCCGCCGAAGCACTGCCGCTCACGCCTCCATCAGCATCTACCAGAAGTGGCTAAGCGGCTCCACGCCGATGAAGGTTACTGCTGATCTGTACCTGGAAACGCAACAGACGGACCGAGTCCCCCGGTGTGCCCACATTCGGTGACCTGATCGCCCCTATCACGGCGACCTCCGGTTCCACTCGCTCGGCCCGCCGCAGCGCAGCCTCGATTTCGGCCTTCAGGCGCTCATGCGCCACCTGCCCATCCGTTACACCTTCTGCGCCTCCCCCAACTGTCGGTCGCCATCGTCACTCCCATCACTTGGACGATGCATCGGTTGCGGATTGGTAATCCTGTGATCACCATCACCAGGCACGACAGCACCGGCATAGGCCGGCAGTGCGCGGGGACGCCTCCTACGCCAAGGCATGCACGGCTTGCGCCCCCGCATGGTGGAAGCGACTGGGACAGCTATATTAATCCATGAAATTTCATTTAATATAAATTAAAGCAGATTTAATTAATATTAAATTCATGAGCTGAAAGTTAGCAATCAGTTCCTAGGCGACCCTCATGACAACCAGACGACACCGTTGCAAATACCGCACGCACGCATAAATATAAGCTCGAAAACTCTTTTGAAACGCCGATAATGTTGCATAGCACAAGACCAAGAACACGTGCATGCCGCCGTGGAAACACTGCGGCCCGTTGTGTTGAATGCACAAAAGCAGTGCATTGACCAAAACGGCCTGTCGGAATTCGACGATGCTGGCACTGCATTTAGTTGTGATGTTGCGATGTCAATAGTCGCAGTCGGCTGCCCCTATCGCGGATCCACAGCACAGCGAGTTTGAAGCACGACTGCGTATGCGAGGCCTCGCTCCCTTCGATTCGCCTTCCCCAAATGGCAATGGATTTTTCGGCCCGCGCTTTCCTTCAGTCCAATTTTGTTTCGATCGTTGTGCCACAGGAGCTACCGTAATGAAATTGCTTCGCACCCTTACCATTGTTGCCTTTGCACTCGCAAATCTTCCTCATACTGCGCTGGCCGCCGATGCGCTGCCATCTTTTGCCGGCGACCTATCGCAGACCTCAGTCTCCGGCCTGTCGTCGGGCGCCTTCATGGCGGTCCAGTATCAGGTCGCATACTCAGGTTCTGTCGTCGGCGCCGGTGTGGTAGCGGGTGGGCCGTATTATTGTGCGGCTGGGAACATCCTCAACACGACGATCTGCATGGGGCAGGTGCCGTTCGTGCCGCCGAATCCTGCACTGATGGTAGCCGCCGCAACGGGTTTTGCGTCGCTCGGTCAGATCGACCCGCTATCGAATTTGCAGAAGGCCCGGGTCTATGTATTTAGCGGAACGAAGGATACCGTTGTCTACCAGCAGGCTGTCGACGCGACAGTGTCGTTCTTCAAGGAGGCCGGCGTTCCTGCGTCTAACCTAGAGTATGTGAATAACGTGGCAGCCGGCCATGCATTCATCACACCGGCGTTCGGCAACGTGTGTTCCGATAACGCATCTCCATACATCAGTCACTGCGCGGTCGGCAAGCGAGGGTACGATCAGGCTGGCGCGTTGCTGCAGCAGATCTACGGCACGCTGAACCCGCCGGCGAAGAGTCTGTCAGGAAGAATCGTGCCGTTCAACCAGCGGGAGTTCGCGACGACCGCGACAGGCATGGCGGATACGGGCTTCGTTTATGTGCCAAGTTCATGCGCTCAGGGAGCACCGTGCAAAGTCCACGTGGCATTCCATGGGTGCAAGCAGTCCGACGCCGTGGTCGGCAATGATTTCTATGCGAAGACGAACTACAACTACTGGGCGGACACAAACAACATCCTTGTGCTGTACCCGCAAGTGAATGCGTCTACGGTTCCATTTAATCCGCAAGGTTGCTGGGACTGGTTCGGTTATACCGGCGCTGATTACGCGCTGAAATCGGGGTCGCAATTGAGCGCTGTCAACGCCATGGTCGGCCGGCTGCTATCCAAGCCGTGATGTACGGCGGCCGCTAAGCGGCCCTGGTGTTGCCTGTCGCAGCTGGCAACACCAGAGCTTGAGGAGATGAGTCGCCAATATTGCCTTGAATAGCCCGGCCTTTCCCAATCATGGGCACACTTCCGACTCACCGGAAATCCTGGTCGTGTTCTCGGCCAATGCTGGCTTCTCGTTGGCGCCAGAGCCTAACGAGCAGCAGATGCGACAGATAATGGAGTTCCGCTTGTCAATGGGGGGGCATTGCGTCGGCGCGGGAACGGCTGTGGTGCATTCTCGGACGGGGCGGTTGGGAGGCCGTCCATTACCGATTTCGCCGACCACTCATCACGCCCACTTCTTCCCTAGCGCCTCCAGACCTGCCTTTTGCAGATCCTCCTGGCTCATCACAATGCGGAACTTGCAGTTGCCCTGAAAGTTGAGAAAGAAGGGCTCAGCAAAAGCAGGAACGTCGGATGGATTTTCGACGTTGATCAGGAATACCCCGCAGCGCATTCCGTCTTGCTCGGTAAAGTACGCTGCCTCCGGCTTGATCGTTTCCAGGATACGCTCAATGACCTCACCCACCTTCCCTCCTCTGACGAGCGAGTTGAATGGCTCATGAGGGAATTCGACTGTGAGTAGCATCTTCATGATCCACCTTCTCCTTACATAGTCGCTGCCCGGTAGCCAGATTTTTGCCTCAGGCGCTCCTGCCGCAGAACGTTGTCGTTGGCGGTGGGTGGGCAAACCGACGGCACGGCTGGCCGGGGCGCCGATACTACAAGATAGCACCAGCCACTGAAAAAGCTAGTTGGCGGCCCGTCCTGCTTGCGGGCGAGGCTGGATGCCACGAGACGGCCACACAGCGCGAAAACGAGAGAGCCCGACAAAACGCGAGGCGTTCCGAAAGGCCATAACAAAGCAGTCCCCGTAATCCGAGACAATGCGCAACGTTCGGAAAGGCCCATGAAGAAGTCTTTGCTGGAGCGGCCTGGAAGGGCAAGGGGCCGCTTTCGCTGGAAATTTGCTGCCGATCCCGCAGCAGCTTCATTACCGCGAGGCGACGTGGGTCAGGCCTTCGTACGCTTGGCGTGCTGCCTAACTGAAGATCCCTGCCGGAAACCGGTGACGGTGATAGAGATCGCGCGATTTCGCTTTCTTCATCGCGCGATCCTGCGCGACGACCACAGCGGCGTGACAACGCCGTCACATCGCGTTCAAGGCAATGTTGCATTGCGAAAATTGTAACGATGAGCCATTGCCATCAGGAAACATAGGGTTTATACTCATTTCCGTCTCCTCCTTGTCTCCTCGACATGGATTCAACCCGCCTCCTTTGGCGGGTTTTTTTCGCCCGCGCGCTTTTGAGTGAATCAAGCGGCACTTCCAATATAGTCGCCGCCATAAAAGCAAAACCCCAGTACTTTCGTAAGTGGGGTTTCAAGGGAGAACCTGACGATTACCTACTTGCACACGGGCATCCGCTACAGACGTCTCCAGCTGTCTGCTGCGAACGAAGGAATACCCGAGCATCCGCGAGCGTTTGTGGGGGACGCGGTCGTCGCCCGTCCTACTTCCCCGGGAACTGCGGGGGGGTACTCGTCAAAATCATTCGCCAGTACGTCGAACAGCAACAGATGCCGCACTAACCGGCCAAAGGAGGGCTACGCCGCCCGCGCCCATCCTTCGCCGGCCTAAAGGCAGAGGCTTGTCGCACACCGGATCAACCCAAGAACACGCTCATACGGAACCGGGGCGGCATCAAACTGCGAACAGAACCAAGGGTGGCCGGGGTTGGGAATGCCACTAGCCCCTCATTGCTTAATCGTTACTCGTAAGAGAAGAAGCTGCCGAGCTTGCCCATGCGTTCGAGCGCCAGGCCGGCACCCCGCGCCACGCAGGTCAGCGGGTCTTCAGCCACTACCACGGGCAGGCCCGTTTCCTCGGCCAGCAGGCGATCGAGGTTGCGCAACAGTGCGCCGCCGCCGGTCAGCATCATGCCGCGCTCGGCGATGTCGGCGCCGAGTTCCGGTGGGGTGTGTTCGAGCGCGATCTTGACGGCCGAGACGATCTGGTTGAGCGGATCGGTCAGCGCTTCCAGGATTTCATTGGACGATATCGTAAACGGACGCGGGATACCTTCGGACAGGTTGCGGCCTTTGACTTCCATCTCGCGGATCTCGGAGCCTGGGAAGGCCGAGCCGATTTCCTTCTTGATGGCCTCGGCGGTCTGCTCGCCAATCAGCATGCCGTAATTGCGCCGAATGTAATTGACGATGGCTTCGTCGAATCTGTCGCCGCCCACGCGTATCGAGCCCTTGTAGACCATGCCGCCCAGCGAGACGACGCCCACCTCGGTCGTACCGCCACCGACATCCACTACCATCGAGCCGGACGGCTCCGACACTGGGAGGCCGGCGCCGAGTGCGGCAGCCATCGGCTCTTCAATCAGGTAGACCTTGCTGGCGCCAGCGGCCTGCGCGGATTCTTGAATTGCGCGCCGCTCGACCTGGGTCGAGCCGCACGGCACGGAGATGATGATACGCGGCGACGGCCGAAGCAGTTTGGTGTCGTGCACCATCTTGATGAACTGCTTGAGCATCTGCTCGGTGACGGTGAAGTCGGCGATCACGCCGTCTTTCATCGGGCGGATGGCCTCGATGTTACCCGGCACCTTGCCCAGCATCTGCTTGGCATCCTTGCCGACAGCCTGGATGGTTTTCTTGGGATTGATACCTCCCTGCTGGCGAATTGCTACTACGGAGGGTTCATCAAGGACGATGCCCCTATCGCGCATGTAGATCAGGGTGTTGGCCGTGCCGAGGTCGATCGCGAGATCGTTGGAGAAGTAGCTGCGGAGAAATCCGAACATCAGGAATCTTTCTTCTGGTAGTTCGCAAGTATGCGAAACGGCGGGCGCAAGAAGTGGCGCCAACCATGATTTCAATAGCGACGCATGGTATGGAGGCGTCACGTGGTGCTGGCTTCGGTGTCATTGCCAGCGCGCTGTCAGTCAATAAGAGCGATCGAACTCGGGCGGCCCGCCAAGGGGTGTCTGGCTTGCTGGCGGAATCGACCATCATACGAGTCGCCGAGTAGACCACTTATTGAACTGCGCAGAAGCAGCATCGGAATCACAAAAGCCTCACGAAGTCTGATCGGAGATACTGTGGCCCGACACCTACGAGTGACGTGAACCACTCGCGTCGTGCTTTGGCGGCGGGCAGGAATATCAGCGGAAGGGAATGATACCGTATGACTCTCTCCGATTCCCGTGTCAAATTGCGCGGACTTCGGGAACGGCAATCGTTGCCAGAGGCGACGTGATCGAGCAACAGCCATTCAGCCTGCATTTACCTGGCTTGCCAGAACGCAGGACCGGGCTGATCTGTACCAGCTGTCCACCCGACATTCGACCAGTTGCCTGAACTTCACCGGCACGAATTCCGTTGCGGGCGTTCGCCGACGATGATCGAACACTCATCGCGCCACCCTTTGCGCATGGATCCTTCGCAAGCAAGGTCGTGACGAGCGGATTCGGAATGACACGCAGACAATGGCCGCACACCATCCAAATGGGTAGTCGGTGGCTGATTTCTCTGCAGCACAGGGCCCGGTGTTCCGGGCTTTCATCCGGTGATCTTCGACGAGGAAGGCTGACGGCTGGGGATGACGGTGAGCGTGCGGCAGATCTTCTGACACACGGGTGGCCTGGCGCTGTGCGCGAGCCGTCGACACCCAGAGCGCCGACGAGAAGCGGAAACCTTTGCCGGGCTATTGCACGCGAGGTGAATCCGCTGGTGGGCCTGGCGCTTTGAAAGGGCAATCCAACAACCCCTGCCCGCCCCACGGGGGCTGGAGGTCTTGCGGATCCGGGTGACACCATCTCGGTGCAGACCCAGCCAGGCGCAACGGTGCTGTGGATGTAGGTGCCGTTCCGGTAGCGCTCCTCCAAATCAGATCGCCGACGGATGCTGCGCCAGCGGCGTGACCTGAATGGTCATATAGGGAAACAGCGGCAGCGACGACAGCAGCGCGTGCAGTTCATCGTTGCTCTCCACGTCAAAGATGCTGACGTTGGCGTAGCGGCCCACGACGCGCCATAGGTGGGGCCACTTCCCGGACTTCTGGATCTCGATGGCGCGCGCCTTCTCTGCGGCCTTGATGGCGTCGGCCTGCTCTACCGGCAGGGAGTCGGGGATCTTAACGTCGATCTGCACGTGATAAAGCATGGTGTCTCCTTGAAAGATGGTTGCGGGGCGCGCACGGCCGCGCGGTGCGCCGGCCGGGGCCGCCCGGTAGTGGACAGTGGGCGCCGGTCCGGCTCAGCCCGCGCCGTCGCCGCCGACCGTCTCGGTGCGGAAGGGCTTGAGCCGGCCAATGAAGGTCTTGCCGTGCTCGAACCAGGCCTTGCGGATGTCGGAGGTCATATAGGTGGCGTAGGCCGCTTCATTCTCGAACCAGCATTCGCCGATGGCGTCGACGTGCCCGATGTCGAAGAAGGGCACGTGGGTGTCGGTGGGCTGCTCGGCGACGAAGCGGACCTCGTACTTGTGCAGGCCCGGCACGTCGTGCGACATGTCGTAGTGCCGCCGGCATTCGGCGCGGAAGGTGGCATCGGACATGCCTTCTGGCTTTACCAGCAGGTACAGCATGCGGATCATCGCGTCTCCTCTCGGTATGGATCTGTTCTGTGTGGCGCGCGCCTGCCGGCGCCGCGCGTCAAGTATGCGCCCGCGCGGGCTCGGCGAGCGGTGCCGCGGAATGGGCATCGGCATGCGCACCTTCCGCTGCGCCGATGTGCTCGATGGCGATGCCGCGCGTCTCGGGCAGCAGCAGGATGCCGAACACGGCGATGGCATAGGCCACAAGGCAGAAGGCGCCCATGGCGTTGGCCAGGCCGATATGGGTGGACAGCACGCCGACGCCGACGACGGAGCCCGCGCCCACCGACTTGCCGACGTTGTAGGCGAAACCCATGCAGGTAGTGCGCACGTGGGTGGGGAACAATTCACTCAGGAAAGGCCCCAGCGCGGCGAACATGCCGATCGCGGAGAAGCCGACCAGGAAACCGAGCGCGGCGGCCAGCACCGGGTTGAGCGGCAGCAGCATATAGCTGGCGGTGACGATCCACGCGCACACGGCCAGGCCGATCAGCGTGGGGCGTCGGCCGATGCGGTCGGCCAGGTCTGCGGCCACCGCGAACCCGCAGAACGAGCCGAAGGACATGATGAATACGGTGACGATCATCGAGGACGCGGCCACCTGGCGCTGGGCGAGCAGCGAGGGCAGCCAGATCAGGATGGCATAGCAGCCGGCCTGCAGGCCGATCACCAGCACACTGGAGAGGATCAGCGAGCGCGCGTACTGGCGGCTGAACACCGAGGCCAGCGAGGCGCGCGGCGTGCGGCTCTGCCTGGCGCGCTCGAACATGGCCGAGTCCTTGATGTGGCGGCGGATGAAGAGCACGATCAAGGCCGGGATCACGCCGCTCCAGAATGCCACGCGCCAGGCCAGGTCATGCGGCAGCCAGGCCAGCAGCGCCGTGGCCACCATCACCGCCAGCGCCCAGCCCAGGGCGAAGCCGGACTGCACGAAGCCCATGGCCTTGCCGCGGTGCTTGGGGTTGATCACCTCGGCCATCAGCGCGGCGCCGACGGCCCATTCGCCGCCGAAGCCCAGCCCTTGCAGCGTGCGCGCAACCAGGAGCTGGTTGTACGACTGCGCGAAGCCGGCAAGCACGCCGAAGAACGTGAACCAGACGATGGCGAACACCAGAATGCGCGCGCGGCCGTAGCGGTCGCTGAGAATGCCGGCGCCCCAGCCGCCGATGGCAGTGACGACCAGAGCCACGGTGCCGAGGACGCCCACTTCGGCCTTGCTCAGGCCCCACGCCGCGGTCAGCGCGGGCAGCAGGAAGCTGAACATCTGCATGTCGAAGGAATCCAGCGCCCAGCCGGAATAGCAGGCCCAGAACGTTTTCTTTTGCTGGGCATTCCCAGCCTTGTACCAACCTGTCATTTTTGTCTCCTGTCTGTTCTGACTCTTCTGTCTTGTCTTGGTCCTGCTGTCGCGCGTGCCGCCCGCCCGGTGCTCAGGCGTACTCGGCCATGACCATGGTCGTGAAGTCGAGCGCCACGTCGGTGACCGACTGCAGCGCCTGCGGCGACATGTCGCCGATGATCTCGATGACCGACACCCCTTGCGGGCCGATCGCGAAGGTGCCGAGCTCGGTGTACACGCAGCTCACGCACGCCATCCCGGTGAGTGGGTAGCTGCACTGGCGGCGCAGCTTGCTCACGCCGTCCTTGGTCAGGTGGTCCATCATCACGAACACCTGCTTGGCGCCAATGGCCAGGTCCATGGCGCCGCCCACCGCGGGGATGGCGTCGGGCGCGCCGGTGTGCCAGTTGGCGAGATCGCCACGTTCCGAGACCTGGAAGGCGCCAAGCACGCAGATGTCGAGATGGCCGCCGCGCATCATGCCGAAGGCGTCGGCATGATGGAAAAAGGCCGCGCCTCGCTCCAGCCGGATCGCTTCCTTGCCGGCGTTGATCAGCTCCCAGTCTTCCTGGCCGGGTTCTGCGGCCGACCACTGCCCCAGGACGCCGTTCTCGCTATGCAGGATGACTTCGCGGTGGCGCGGCAGATGGTTTGCCACCAGCGTGGGCAGGCCGATGCCGAGGTTGACGTAGGCGCCGTTGGGGATGTCGCGCGCCACGCGCGCGGCCAGCAGGTTTCTTGCCACTTGGTCCATTTGCTTCACCTTCCCTGTGCGCTTGCGAGTGCGCTTGCCTTCGCGCCTGCCTGCAGGTTTGTCGCCGCGCCTTCCAGCCCGCGCATCGGCTGCGCGCAGGCACCGTCACGCAGCACCACGCGCTTGACGAAGATGCCGGGCGTGACGACGGCCTCGGGGTCCAGCTCGCCCAGTTCGCACACACGCGTCACCGCGGCGATGGTGGTGGTGGCGGCCATCGCCATCACGGGCGCGAAGTTGCGCGCGGTCTTGTTGTAGACGAGGTTGCCCCAGCGATCGGCTGCCGCGGCGTTGATCAGGGCCACGTCGACGTGGATGGGATACTCAAGCACGTAGTCGCGCGCGCCGATGCGGCGCGCCTCCTTGCCCGCCGCCAGCAGCGTGCCGTGGCCAGTCGGCGTATAGAAGCCGCCGATGCCGCAGCCGGCCGCGCGCAGGCGCTCGGCCAGCGTGCCTTGGGGAATCACTTCCAGCTCGATCTCACCGGCGCGGTACAGTGCCTCGAAGACGTAGGCATCGCGCTGGCGCGGGAAGGAACACATCAGCCTGCGCACGCGGCGCGCCTTGAGCAGTGCGGCGAGGCCGGTGTCGCCGTTGCCGGCGTTGTTGCTCACCACCGTGAGATCCCTGGCGCCCTGCTCGATCAGGGCGTCGATCAGTTCGTCGGGCATGCCGGCGCCGCCGAACCCGCCGATGGCGATGGTGGCGCCGTCGGCCACGTCGGCCACCGCCTCGCGCGCAGTTGTGTAGAGCTTGTCGATCATGTCTCGCGTCGTTGTTATCGGGTACGGCAAGGTTGCCATGCACCTGCCGGCCGAACAATTTCGCGATTTGCAAGCACCTTTAGCACTGCGTTAAGGACTGGGTCAGGGCCGCCGTGAAGGGCTGGCGGGAAGCTATCGGCAAGGTGCGCTCCTGCCATGCACGACGAAGGGGGAAGGGCCTCGCGCGGCGCGCTGTGCCGAGGGCGACGGCAAACGGGAAAGGAAGGCAAAGAGAAGGCGCCCTGGGCGGGCAGGAAGCGCGACAGGTGGCCAGGCCGCCTCCGCGGCAGCTAGCCCGCGCCGCCGGCGGGCGCGTAGTGGCCGATCAGTCGGTTGGCGAACTCGCGCGCGAAGCTGGACAAGCCCTCCAGGTCGCGCGCGCAGACCTGGAAGGTGCGCAAGGCCCAGTCATCGCGCAGGTCGCTGCAGCCGATACGCTGCTCGCCTTTGAGACGCGCGAAGGCGGCCTTGGGCATGATGGCGATGCCGGCGCCGGCCGCCACCATGCGGCAGGTGGCGTCGTAGCTGGCCACGTGCACGCGGATCGTCATGGGCTTGTGCAGCGCGCCTGCGGCGCGCGTCAGGAACATCTGGTAGGCACTGCCCTCGAGCAAGGCGACGAAGGCATGCTCGAGCGAATGCTCGAACCACACGGCCGGCTCCGCGAGCAGCGGATGGCCGAGCGGCGCGACCAGGATCAGCGCGCTCTTGACGAAGGGCACTGCCTGCAGGCCTGCGGTGGGTACATTGCCGGAGATGATGCCGAGATCGGCGCCGCCCTCACGGACCACGCGCACCACGTCATCGCTCAGGCGCTCGCGCACGTCGATGCGCACATCCGGATGGGTGGCGAGGTACTCCCCGATGACCGGCGGCAGATATTCGGTGATGGCGGTGGTGTTGGCCACCAGCTTGACCTGCCCGCTCAGGCCCGCGGTGAAGGGCTGCAGGTTGCCGGTGAGCCGCTCCAGCTCGGCCAGCACGACGCGCGCGTGGTGCAGGTAGACCTCGCCGGCCGCCGTCAGCGCCACGCCCTGCGGCGAGCGCTCCAGCAGGCGTACGCCGAGCGTGTCCTCGAGGTTTTTGATGCGGTTGCTGACCGCCGGCACCGAAAGAAACGAACGCTCGGCGCCGCGGGTCAGGCTGCGCGTTTCCGCCACGTTGACGAAGAGGCGGAAGTCAGTGATATCGAAGGGGACGGCCATGCAGCAGGTCTCGCGGCTCAATCGTGTAGCGGGGATGATAACCCCGATGCGGGAGAAACCTGGCGCCATGGAGCGGGCGCCGGCACGCGGCCCGGCCGCCGCGCGCTACCAGCCCGCCGGCTCGAAGCGGAAGCCCTGGCCCTGGCGCCGCACGTAGCCGCAGTACGGCTCGCCGAAATGCACCGGCAGCACCAGCGCGCCGCTGTCGGCGGCCTGGTTGAGGAAGGTCAGGCGCGTGCCGCGGGCAAGGTCGGGGCGGATACAGTAGCCGGAGTTCAGGTCCGGGCGCACGATCTGCAGCGGGCTGTGCAGGATGTCGCCGCAGAAAATTGCCTCCTCGCCGCGCGAACGGACCCGGAACGCGACCTGCCCCGGGCTGTGGCCAGCGGCAGCCTCTACCTGCAGGCAATCGGCGATCTCGCGCCCCGGTTCGATCATCTCAGCCAGGCCCGCGTCGACCACCGGCATCACGCTGTCGAAGAACGATTCGCCGAACACGTCCACCACGCCCGGCTCCTTGTTGCGGCCCTGCTCGCAGAAGACGAAGTCGTCCTTGGGGAGGTAGTAGCGCGCGTTGGGGAAGGTGGGCACCCAGCGGTTGTCCTGCCAGGTGGTGTTCCAGCCGACGTGGTCGGCATGCAGGTGCGTCATGACCACATGGGTGACCTTCTCCGGCGGCGCCCCGGCCGCGATCATCCATTCGCGCACCAGGGTGTTGAGCATGTTCATGCGCGCGATGCCTGCCCGAGGCTTGAAGTTGCCCACGCCGGTATCGACGACGATGATATGGCTCCCTGCATGCACCACCCAGAACTGGATCGTCACGATCAGTTTGTTCATGTGAGGGATCCAGTGGTGCGGCGCCATCAGGCCGGCATTCGCATCCAGCACCGAGCGGTCGATGTCTGGGAACAGGAAGGCCGGATCGTGCGTGGGACCCGCGTATTCGAGGATACGGGTGACCTTCAGCTCGCCGACGGTGCGCGTTTGCATCATGTTGCGGTGTCTCCTTCTTTGTTCTATGCGGACTGGGACCGGCGCGCCGGATCAGCGGCTCCGCTTGCCAGGCTCCAAGCATCGGCGATTTCACCGCAGGCGCCAATTTCGCTTTCCGAAAGTGGGGTTTCAGGCGGCTTTACCCGCGGCATCCGGCGACGTCTGCCCTGCCCCTCCGCCTCGCCTGCCTGCCGCCCTGCCCCCCTGCGACGGCAGCTCCCCGAAGCGCGACTTTCTGGCTGCGGCGTTATGGCTGCTCCTTGTCGTGTGGTGTCTGCCGGCCTTAAGATGATCCCCGTGATAGGCGGTGTAGCTGCCGCTCCTGCAAACGGCTGCCGCACGGCCGA
This sequence comes from Cupriavidus sp. F041, assembly GCF_057814235.1. NCBI lineage: Bacteria > Pseudomonadati > Pseudomonadota > Betaproteobacteria > Burkholderiales > Burkholderiaceae > Cupriavidus > Cupriavidus sp. F041. The sequence continues at coordinate 1,718,831 of NZ_JBVASY010000002.1, read as the reverse complement.
CATCGACTCGCACGGGAAAGACATGTCTGAGGGATTCCACGAACACGGTGCCCACGAGCACGCGTTGGAGCACGCCGCAGAGGCGGGTCACCTTATTCACCAGACGGCGTTGGCTTCAGATGATTTCGTATGGGGTTGGCGGCATTGGTTGCGCCCTGGCGGTACTCGCGTTTTTTCAACCATATGAAAAGCACCAGGCGCGCAAGCCCCAGCGCGGCCCGGTACCAGTATTCCTACAATCAGCAGGAGCGCTCATGCTTACAGATCTTCTGATGCACTTGCCGAGATCCAAAGCGACCGTCGTGTTACTGGCGGTGGTATCGGCCGCGGCAGTTGCAGCTCCGCAGACTAGCAGTCGGTCGCAGAGTCTTAGTACCCAACGCGGCATCAGCGACGGACAGAGCGGTGGCACTGAGCTGCAAACCGGGCCGCTTTTGCATCAGCCCATCGTCGATGCGCAGCCGATTGCGACACCCCCCCAGGAACTGCCTCCCAATGGATCGACGCCATACCCGTACATTATTGCTCCGTATATCCAGGTGCCCGGCGCTATCCCCACTCCTCATCCGCAGCCACGTCCCCGATCCGTGCCGCATTCGCAGTAGGCCACGGGCGACTATGACACCATCGCATCGTCTTGCGCAGAATACGAGATCTTCGATTGGGTCGAGTCGCTGTGCGAGGGCCCAATCGTGCTGGCCGACTTACGCGATGGGGTCGACCAATGGCTGGTTTGGCTGGGTCGGCGCTTCGACCGTCATATTGCCAATGATCACTTGCAACAGTCGGAGGGGCACTTTCCATATCGTCGCCGCGATGCAGTCTCGGTCCCTTTCTGCGCCTCACGGCACCAGTTGGATATCGCCCGAAGCCTGTGGCGGCAGCTTGATCGCGAGAACCTTGAATTCTCCGCTGGTCGGTATCGATCCAGCATGAACCGTGCCCTTTGGGATAACGATCAGGTCGCCGGCGTGGACCTGGCGCTGCTCGTTCCCCAACCAGAACGTGCCACTTCCCGAGATGACGTACTGGATTTCATCGGAGCCCATGTGCGTATGCTTGGGCACGTTGCCGGCCTGCACCGCGATGGTTCCCGACGGCGTCGCGACCAGGCCCTTTGTACGCAAAGTCCCCAAGTTCGGGACCTGTGCGCCGATATCGGCATCTGTCATGGCCACCAGGTCTATGATCTGCGCCGATATCGTCGGTGGCGGCGTCTGAGCCCCTGCCGGCGTGGTGAGGTGGGATGCAAAAAAGCCGCAAGCAAATGCGACTGGAACGGCTGCAAGAGATGCATAGCGACGCATGGTCTTTTCTCCTTTCGTTTGTCTGCGGGTATTGTGTAAGGCGACAGCGGCCCGGCGGCACTGCGTTGTCGTCGAATCGTCGCACCGGCGAACAGTTTGGATGGCGCCAGGGGAAACCCTGCGGGTGGTCATTGCCCCGCTGGGAGCGGCAAAGATCTAGGTCGCAGCGAGCGATTGCCGGATCGCCCCCCTTTAGTCGAGCATGCCGCCACGATCTCGCCCGACGGCGCAATGATGCAGGTGCCGCCGATCATCTCGCGGCCTTCACAACCTCGGGATCCTTCTCGCTCTTGAAGCGAAGCGGTGCTAGCGCCAGTTTAGAACTTGTGACGAATACCGACGACCGCGCCGAACTGGTTCTCCGAGCCACTTACCGTGCCGAAGCCGGTGCCCTGGATCGCTCCGGAACCGCCTGCGGTCAGGCCCAGGTTCGAACCATCCTTGTTCTTGGTGTAACCAAGGTTCAGGTAGGCATCGGTGCGCTTGGACAGGTTGTAATCAACCGATGCCACGAAGCTCCACGGATCGGCCTTGGTGCCGCGGAAGTCCTGGTAGTACACTGCGCCGGTCAGCGATAGTGCAGGTAGTAACTGATAGCCCACGCCCAGCCAGTACAGGTTCGAGACATTGTTAGCCCCGAGGTTGCCCGGCAGCGTGGCGCCGTCGAGCGCCATGGCCCAACGATAACCAGCGTACATTTTGGCCGGGCCGAAGGCATAAGACCCAGCCAGGCTGGCGCGGCGGATCTTGGCACCCGTCAGGGCACCGGTCGCGGCCAGGCCGAGGTTGGTTTCGTCGTATATACCCCCGACGGCGAACGGACCGACAGCGTAGGTCAGGCCAGCGCTGTACTCTTGGCCAATCTTGGGGCTGCCCGGGACTTCACCAAAAGAGCCGCCGCCGGTGTTCGAGCCGAAGCTATACAGGGCTCTGGCGGTCAGGCCACCGAAGGTGCCGGCGTACTTGACGGAGTTGTCAGCACGGCTGGTGAACCCTGCGTCCTGGCCGATGATCGAGTAGTTCGTGGAGATGCCCATTGGGTCGAACTGCAGGCCGAAGTCATAGAGCGGGGTCTGTTGACGGCCCAGGGTCAGGGTGCCCCACTGGCTTTGCAGACCGACATAAGCATTACGGCCGAACAGACGGCCGCTTTGGGCCGAGGTGCCTGTGTCGAGGTTAAAACCGCTTTCCAGCACGAAGATGCCCTTCAGGCCACCGCCCAGATCTTCCACACCACGCAGGCCCCAGCGGCTTCCCGACAGGTTGCCCGAGGTCAGGCGGGTCACGCTGCTGCCGCTCCCGGGTTGGTTATTTTGATATTCGAGACCAATGTCAAGGATCCCGTACAGAGTCACGCTCGACTGTGCATACGCACCACCGGCGGCCAATGCAGCGACGGTGGCAATCCATTTCATCTTCATAACACTTTCCTTGTTAGCTGATGATTGGAAACTTGGGGCTACCCCGACTGCGGGCCGACGCAATCCGTTCACGCCGATTTTGTATTATGTACCAGCGTTCGGCAAACGATAGTTACGAACAGTGGCTTAACGAACCTTCGAACAGTTCTTTGTTGTGATGCAACAAACAGGAAAGAGCGGAAAGCAATCAAAATCGTTCCGTCTGGAGTAACGAACATTGGTGCTTTTTGGGAGCGGACTTCCCGCGACCGCACGTACGGCAATGAATCACCCGAGCAGGTCCGTGTCATCCAGCACCAGTGTGTAAAATACGCCGGACCGTGCTGCGACCCTGGCATCAAAGTCACGCCAGCGCTGCCGCGCATCACTGTGCGCATGCTACTGACCGAAGCGGCATTGGCCTGGATCATCACCGGCAAATACCAATATGGCATGCCGCCGTACCGTCAGGCGACTATGCTGTGGCCAAGGCTGTCGAAGGCTGGGATTGCAGAAGAGATTCGCGTAGTCGAACCCGCACTCACCCAATAGCCCCTTGGGGGCGATGGCAAGCCAGCCGCGCTCGTCGAAATGGAGAATATTGCCGTCGTGCGCGTCGCCATGCGGGACCACTTCATTCTGCGGTGCGGATAGCAAATCGCTTGCTGCCAACGCAGACAAACGAAGGACCCCACCGTGGGCCACCGATGCAGACGCCAAGGGCACTTCTCCACGCTAGCGCAACTCGCAACGCATGCAGAGTGCGGACGTTTGAATAGCACGTTGAAACGCCGCCGAAGCCTTGATTTCTGCAGGGGCTTTGTCTGCAGGGATAAGGGAGAATCCCCAGCGAGCGAAGTAGGCTGGGGCAGATGCAGAGAGTAGATAGGCGTCCCGTACCTTTGTGCCACGTGCCCTTATCAGTAGTGCATCAACCATGCGGCTGGCGATGCCTCTGTCGCGGTATCCGGGCTCGACTGCCACAGAGCGAACGAGAATGGATTCTCCATGCTGCTCTGCTGCAGCACAGCCGATGATGCGGCCGTCACACAGCGCTAGGTGGACGCTCTCAATGATTCCAACAATATCTGCGGAAGGTAGTCTGCAACGCTCAAGCAATGCGGCTACATGGCGCCAATCTGAGTGACAGGCCGAACGTAGGTGAACGTCGGTCAACATGTTGACTCCAACTTGCGCTTCCTTCGGCCAGGAGAAGCCGGCGGCACGCTCTAGTAATACTGAAGGCATATGTTTGCCTTCTTCTTCACTTGACATCCCGATGGTCAGGCCATTGGCCGATGTCGCTGTAGTAAGGCTATCACCGAACAGGTAGTTGGCTTGTAAGAGATTGTTTAACTGCCCGCAGTGCTGTTAGCTCCCCTAGGGCTCCTGCGTATCCTGCGTACCTCGGGGAGCCCTGAGAGCGCGCCAAATCGGAGAATATGGGTCAGCCCTCCCTAAAGAGGGCAATGAGCCACCTGCAATGTGCTCATGTCATTCGATCCTCAACCGACGATCTCCGTCCTCCAGTTGCGAATCGGCCCACGGGGCTTGAGCCCGCCGGCTTGGCGACGTGTCCTCGTTCCCGACCACCTGACGCTCGCGCAATTGCACGCTGCGCGAGGGTCAAATTGCGCTGGACGACTTGCGGGATGAGGTCGACCAATGGCTGGATTGGCGGCATCGGCACTTCGACCGTCGGGCCGCCAATGAGCGCTTGCAACATATCCGGGCATAGACTGGCTGGCAGGGAGTATTGCCGCTCAAGCATGTGCTGGCGGCGACCTCGATCCGGCGTCAGGTCACCTCACTCGGTCGCCGGCCAGAAACCGAACGGGCCACTGATGCCCGGCACCATGCGAAGATGGAGGCGCGATGATCGCTATCGCCATGGGGAGCCGATCGCCTCTGACCTCTGGTTTGCCTTCTTCGCGAAGGCCATCAAGAGTCAAGGACTCGCTGCGCAAACATTACGCTGGACGGCTACGCGGCGTCTCACTACGCGGCGCGCGAAATGAAGACTGACAAGTTGCTGCCCGAGGACACGACGCAGCGATCGTCGCAACATCAAGTCCAGGGGCAACGCGATGCTCGGCTTCAAACGCTTCAGGAATGCGGCCGCTCCGGCATCGGGATGATGCCTCATCTGGCCTTGCGACGTCAGCCGGCTACCAATTCAAATGCACATTCCGCTCACCCATACGCAATTTGGCGTGTTTATCTACACCATTATAGGTTGCCACGACCTGATAAGTTGCCCTTGGCGCTCTGATGAGGCAGCGAGGCCCATTCGAACGGAAGGATGCAACTTCGACGCCGTCGCGCGACAGGGTGATTGCAACATCGGATAGATACTCACCGCGCGCGCCCTCAGTGAATAGCAGACCCATATCAAAATCCTTCGACTCCGACTTGAGTGCCTGCTGCTCGTCCTCACCAACGCCTCCGCAAACGTAGCTGACTGGGCCTATGCTCTGGCGCGCAAGCTCCGCTGCATGTGCGCCAGAGCCCGCCAACACAATAAGCGTGCCGGCCATAAGGGCACAGAGGCTGCCCTGCCAAGGCGCCGGACTGCACATAGGGCGCCATATATGACGAATTGCTTGCATGGAATATCTCCAATTATCCCCATATAAATTTGACGTCCTAACATTGAAATTGTTCTGTATTATTTTAAATTTACAAAATGTGATTCCAGCGCTTTTTTTATAATTAAAACAATCCGACCTTGCTCCTATACAAAGAGAGTGGCTGCCCAGAAGATGAGCGAGTTCCGCCGTGGCCTAGCTACGTTACACACGGAAATAGGTATTACGCTTTCTGCAAAATGGGATGTCGCAAAGCGCGTGACAAGCGCATCATTCTGTGCGTGCCATGTAGGAATTACACTGACGCCGATTCTCCCATGTCCGTCCTACACTTGGTTATCTGGCGGGCGCTCGATCAGCGCGACTAGCCCTACCTTCGCAAGCTCGGTGTTGTTCCGCGGCGGCACCGAGTCGGAATGCCGCGTAGATACTGGATTTCGCTTGATTCTTTGGCTCTGAGATGCTACATGAAAGAACATGCACATCTTCGAACGAGAAGTCAACGGCCATCGCTACCGTATTGCCGCGCAGTCGGTGTGGGACGCGGAGCGGGGCCGTTCCGTCGCACGCCAGGTCGTGCTGGGACCGGCCGAGCCGCCGCGAGTGGCGGATCTGAGCGCGACCCAGACGGTGGGCACGCGCGGGGTCGGCGACGTCGGAGCCTTGATCTGGGTGGCCGAGCAGCTGGACTTGGTCGGGCAGATTGATCGCGCGTGCGCAGGGGTTGGCGCCAAGGATGGCCCGTCGGTGGGTGAGTTGGCGGTGGCTGTGGCGATTCAGCGTGCGTGTGCGCCGGGACCCAAGTGCGAGCTGGGTGATTTTCTGGACGCGAGTTTGCCGCGGCTGTCGTGTTTGCCGGGGTCCGCGTTCACCGGTCAGGCCTTTCATCGCGTCGCGCAGCAGGTGACCGATGAGCAGTTGGAGCAGGCTCAGGTGGCCATCGCGAAGGCCGCGGTGGCCCGCTTCGAGCTGTCCGCCGACGTGCTCGCGTTCGATACGACGAACTTCGATACCCACATCGACACGCAGACGCCCGGCGAACTGGCCCGGCGAGGCCACGCCAAGAGCAAGAGAAGTGACCTGCGTGTCGTAGGGCTTGGCGTCCTGGTCAGCGAGACCGGGCATGTGCCGCTGTTGTATCGGACGTATCCCGGCAACGGCTCGGACCAGGCCGTGCTCGCGGCGTGCCTGGGTGGGTTGGCGCAGTTGCACGAGGCACTCGACAGCGGTGAGGGCCGCGCGCGGCCGGCGCAGCGCACGGTGGTACGGGACGGCGGGTTTTGGAGCCCGCAACTGGAACTCGATCTCGATGCCGCCGGCTACTACAGCCTCATCTCGTTGCCACTGGGGCACAAGGCCGCAGAGGAGGCGCTGCAGATGGCGGCGCAGCGCGGTGCCATGAAGCCGCTGTCGGGCAAGCTCAGCGACGTGCGGGCGGCGCGGGTTCGGACCACGGTCGGCGAGTTGGACCGCACGCTCGTCGTGGTGGAGAGCCAGGAGTTGCTGGCGGGCCAGAAACGCGGGATCGCGACGGCACTGCGCAAGGCGAAGGTGGAACTGAGCACGCTGGAGGAGTTGGTCCAAAAGGGCCGCATCACGCGCAGCCGGCTGGAGCTGCGGGTCAAGAAGGCGCTCGCTCGGGAACACCTATCGAGCTTCGTCGTGACCACCATCGCCGGCAGCGAAGCGGTACCGACCTTGCATTGGCACGTCGATGCCACGTTGCGCCGCGAACTGGAGAGAACACGGCTGGGCAGGCGGGTGCTGTGTACGGATCGGCACAACTGGAGCACCGGGCGAATCGTTTCCGCCTTCCGAGGACAGTGGAACGTCGAGGAGCTGTTCCGCAGGGCCAAGAAAGGCGGCGTGGTTCCCTGGGGACCGTCACACCAGTGGGCCGATGGATCGTTGCGTCTGCACACCTTCGCGACCGTGCTCGGCCTGATGCTCGTGAGCTTGGCGAAGATTGCCCTGCGGACCGACGCTTCGGCCCGTCGCATGATGGAAGGACTGGCCGAGATCAAGGTGACGTTGGTGAGGACGAAGACCGGGGCAGCGGGACGACGGCCAACGGCAATGCTGGCGCCGAAGCTCACGGCCGAGCAGCGCCGCGCCGTGAAGGTTTTCGAACTGCAGCGGTGGGGACCAACGTTATTTCATGTATGACCTGGGCGCCCGTTCAGCCACGATTGACGGGCAAGAACCGTCGAACCGGCCCCTTGCTTTGCGAAAGTAGCGCTAGGCCGCAGCCAAGCGCTTCTTCTTGCGAGTGCCACGTTTCTGTCCGTGTACGTCAAAGCGGCTGCTCGCCTGAATAATCGGGTCGGGAACAGTCACCAGCACACAGGTGCACGCGAGTGCCGCATGCGCGGGTTTCGCGATTGCAAGCGCACCCAGGCGTTCCTCTCTGGCTTCTGCCAGACCCGGCAGCACTTCGCCTTCAAGCGACATTGCTGCGCGCCTCTCTCGACCGCAAACATCTTGCAGCTCAAGCCTGCGTCACCACAGAGATGTTCGAGGCTGACGGGGTCGACGGTGACGGTGCGACATGCCGCCCTTACATATTTTTACAGCAGCCGGCAGCCATATTAGCTAGCCTTTATTCACCGCCACCGCGCAGAGAACACGAGTCCTGCGCATCGCAGGTGTCGTTCATGGCCGCTGGGCCATGCGCAATCGCCCCACTCCGGTGGTCATCCGGCGCGGGCAAATTAACGGACTGGCACGTGCCAGTCCGCACACAAAGGTGCGAAAGCGGTACAGCTGTGCCGTGACACAACGCATCGCGGATGAAAAAATTTGGGGGACAGGTTTCACCGGGAACGAGCGTCCAGCCGTCTGCCCGGTGCCATCGGCTTGCTTTTTTTTTGCGAAACCACATCGCACGAACCAGCAGAGAGAATGCCATGAGCGACAAACTGGAACACCGCCGCCCGCCGGCCACGCACCTGCCAACACTTCGCGCCGACGAGCTGGCACCTGCGAGAGGCGGCAGCGCGCTGAGCAAGCGTCCCCTCTGGCATGTAGTGCCGCGCCTGACCAGCTACGGCGTGGCGGTCTTCATCGTATGGGTGATCCTGACCGTGATGTTCCCGCCCGTGTTCACGCGCTCGTCTGAGCGCGCGGTGGTCGACGCACCGGTCAACCTGGTCACCACGCCGGTGGAAGGCGTGGTGGCTGGTCAGCACGTTGCTGTGGGGGCATCCTTCGCACCGGGAGACACGCTGATGAGCGTGCAGAACCCCAATATCGACCGTGCCTTGCTGGTGGAGCTGACGGGCAAGAAGCTGGACAACCAGCAACGCTACGATGCGGCCAAGGCCAGGCTCGAAGGCGATCAGGCCCGCCTTGCCGCGACCGACCAGGAGACCAAGAAGTACCAGGCGGCCGCGCAAGCCGAGCACGCCGCGAAGATCCGGGGGATCCAGGCGCGCATGGCAGTGGCCAAGGGGCAGGTGGACCAGCAGGAAGATGTGGTGAACCGCAATCAGGCCATGCAATGGGCGGGCGCGGTCAGCGAGGCCTACACCAATGCCTCTCGCTACCAGTTGTCGATCCTGTCGAACTCCAAGGAAGCGATACGCGCCGAGTTAGACAATGCGCTGAGCAACAGCCAGGCGGCCAAGGGCAAGGTGTATCTCTCCAGCACGGATGGCGCGGTGTCGACGCTGGCGCAGCGCCACGACGAACTGACGGCGGAGATCACCCAGCTCCAGGCGGAACTTACCCAGCTTGAGCAGTATGGCAAGTCGGTCGATGCCTTGATCGCGGATGAAGAACGGCGCCTGGACCGCATGTCCAACCTGGATATCAGGGCCTACGACACGGGCATGGTCCAGGATGTGCTGGCGCCGCCCGGCACGCGTGTCGCGGCCGGCGCGACATTGCTGCGCAGTACCAACTGCGCGCAACCCCGCGTGGTGGCAGTGTTCCCGCGCAGCCTCAGCAATGACCTGTTGCCCGGCGCCAAGCTGACGGTGCGCGTGGACGGCGTTGGCGTGCCCTTGTCCGGCAAGGTCGCCGAAATCCTGCCGCGCGCGCCCGATGGCGAGCAGGCGCGCTATTTCGTTCCGTTCCCGCCCATCGAGAAGAACGAGATCTACCTGATCGCCAAACTGGACAAGCCCTTGCCGGCGCAGCCGCAGCAGAGCGCCGGCGCCGCGTCGGATCGATGTGCGATGGGCCGCTGGGCGAGAGTCAGCCTGGATCAGCCGTGGTGGGGCCATATACGCGCGCTGATCTGATGGCAACAAACCCGACGCAAGACAGGAGATCGCCATGAACGGGGCTTCACGCACCTTGCGCCGCTGGCAGCTGCCGCCGCTGGTGGCAAGCATGACCAGCCTGGCCATGATCCTGGCACCTCCCGCAACCGCGCAGGCGCCGCCAGCGCAAGCGCGCGAGCAGTTGCTGGCTGGCGCCTGTCAGGCCATTGCAGCACGAGTTGCAGCAGTGCCTGGCCAAGGCCCCGTGATGCTCGTCAGCTACGAGCCGGCACCGGGGCAAGACCCGCTCGCCCCCGCCTTGCAGCAAGCGGCATTCGTCTACGACAACGCGCTCGCCGGCGTGGCGCTGGTGGCGTGCCACCGCGTTGGCGATGCACGCCGCATTGCCGACGCCATGGCCGCTGCCAGCGCGCGCGATCGCCATTACCACGTTGGCCGGCTGCGCAATGCCTATCGCGCCGGTGCCCTGCCGGCGGGCCCTGCCCCGCTGCCCGGCTGGTGGGACACGCCGAGCCAGCGCTGGTTCGAAGACGCCTACCAGGCCGGCACCGCCACGGGCAATGTGGCATGGGCCGCGCTGATGCTGCTGGCGGTCTACGACGCTACCCACGAACGCCGCTATCTCGACAGCGCCTCCGCGATGATGGGATGGGTCGACGCCACGCTGTTCGATGCGGGCCCGCCGGGCGGCTTTATCGGCGGGTACTTCGGCGAGGAGCCCACTCCTACTCGCCAGGCCTGGAAATCCACCGAGCACAACGTGGATGCCTATGCCGCGTTCAGCTGGCTGGCCCGGGTCAGCGACGATCCGCGCTGGCCGGCGGCGGCACGGCGTGCCCGCGGCTTTGTCGAGGCCATGTGGCAGCCGCGGGAAGGCCGTTTCATGATCGGCACGCGCGAGGATGGCCGGACGCTCAACAGCGGCCCGTCCGCTCTCGATGCTGTGTTGTGGCCACTGATTGCCATCCCGAATGCGCCCATGGATTGGCGCAGGGGCCTGGACTGGACACGCGAACGCCATGGCGTGAAGGGTGGCTACGGCTTCAACGCCAATCCCGACGGCGTCTGGACGGAAGGCACCGGCCAGGCCGCGCTGGTGCTGCGCGCCAGCAGCCGCGCGCAGGATGCCGCGCCGCTGTGGCCGCTGCTGCTGTCGCAGCGCGCGCCCTCCGGCCTGCTCTACGCAACGCCGGAACAACGCATCCGCACCGGCCTTTCGATCGGGCCAGCCTCCACCACGGAGGACTTCTACTACTACCACCTGCCGCACCTCGGCGCGACCGCATGGGCCGTGCTGGCCGCCGCAGGCTGGAATCCCTTCCGTCCCGGCGGATGGGCCGAGGCCGCTTGCGGCAGCGCCCCTCTTGCCCCTCCGTCCAAGGAGTGACGATGTTTGAATTCTTCCTCGATGGCAGGACGCTGCTCGTTATCAACGCCGCCACCTTGCTGCTCGCCTGTCTGTGCATGCGGGGGGATCGCGCCCGGAAATCGGACCGCTGCGTATTCGGTGCCATCACCGCGACCTTGCTGCTGGTCTACCTCGTCTGGCGCTGGACCCAAACGCTGCCCGAATGGCAACTGACCTTCCCGAGCCTGTGGGCGCACGTCTTCTTCGGGTTCGAGATCATGACGCTCATGTACACCCTGATCTCCATCGTCACGCTGACGCGCAGCAGCAACCATACGCGAGCAGCGGATGCGGGCGAGGCGGCGCTGCGGCGCAGCCGGTCTGTGCCGCGCGTCGATATTTTCATCGCGACCTACAACGAAGGGTTGGAGATACTGGAGAAGACCATTGTTGCAGCGCTGGCGATCGACTATCCAGATTTTCGCGTGTGGGTGCTCGACGACACCCGGCGCGACTGGCTGAAGGCATTCTGCGCGCAGGTGGGGGCCAACTACGTCACGCGCCCCGACAACACGCACGCCAAGGCCGGCAACCTCAATAACGGGCTGCAGCATAGCGCCCGCGCCGAGCTTGGGGGCGGCGCGCCCTACATCATGGTGCTCGACGCCGACTTCGCCCCCAACAAGAACATCCTGCTGCGAACCATCGGCCTCTTCGACGATCCCGAGGTAGGCGTAGTGCAGACGCCCCAGTTCTACTACAACGCGGACCCGATTCAGTACAACCTGCGCTCGACCGAATGCTGGGTCGACGAGCAGCGCGCCTTCTTCGACGTGATGCAGCCCGCCAAGGATGCCTGGGGCACTGCCTTCTGCATCGGTACCTCCTTCGTGGTCCGGCGCGACGCACTGTCCCGGATCGGCGGCTTTCCCACCGGCACGGTGACCGAGGATATCCACCTGACATACCGCCTCATGCCGCACGGCTATGTCACGCGCTGGCTCAACGAACGCCTGAGCGTGGGCCTGTCCGCCGAAGGCCTGCCCGAATACATCAGCCAGCGCAGCCGCTGGGGCCTGGGCACGATCCAGGTCGCGCTCACCGCCGACGGGCCGCTGCGCGGACGCGGCTATACGCTGGGCCAGCGCCTTCACTACGTGCACGGCCTGCTGCACTGGCTAAGCCGTCCTTTCGCGCTGATGCTGCTGGCCGGTCCGTTGCTGTACTGGTACTTCAACGTCCCGACCCTGTATGGCGAACCGATGCAGTTCCTTGCCTACGGCGTGCCCGCGCTGCTGGTGTACTGGGCCTACAGCATTTGGGTGACGGACTCGCGCGCGCTGCCGATCTTTACCGAAGTCACGCAGATCGTGTCGGCGCTGGCGGTCACGGCGACGCTGGTCAGCGCGTTCTTCAAGCCGTTCGGGCGTCCGTTCAAGGTCACCAACAAAGGACTGGACCGCAGCAAGCTAGTGATCCATGGCAAGTTCGCCGCGCTGTATGGTTGCCTGATCCTGCTTTCCGGCATGGGCCTGGCGCGCGCCGTGGCCGCCGACGCGGCGGCTTCGGGACTAGTCTTCAACATTGCCTGGACCGCGGTGTCGATGGTGCTTTACCTCACCTCGCTGCTGGTTTGCGTGGAGCTGCCCCGCCCCCGCAAGGAGGAGCGGTTTCCCTATCGCGGGCGCGCCCTGCTGCGGATCAACGGCAAGGCGGCTTGCGCCGGGCACGAGTATGCCGCCACGACCGTCAACCTGTCCTGCAATGGCGTCGCCATTACCAGCGAACTGGCGGCGTCGGTCCCAGTCGGCGCCGAGGGCGCGGTGTGGATGGAGGCAACGGGCTGGGTGCCCTGCCGGATCGCGCGCCGCCAGGGCAGGCTGCTTGGGCTTGCCCTGCACCTGGATATGGCGACGCGCCACCGCCTGATTCGCCTGCTCTTCAGCGAACCAGGCCACAACATTGCCAAGCAAGGCAAACCCCGACTGGCCATTTCGCGGCTCATGTGGCGCGCCTTTTCCGGCTGATTCCCATGCACAAGACTCTCGCCCCCACGCTACGCCTCCTCTGCACTGCCCTGCCGCTGGCCCTGGCCGCATGTACCCTCGAGCCAACGTACGAGCGGCCGGCGCAACCGGTGCCCGAAGCCTGGCCCACCGGCCCCGCGTATGCCACCAGCCCACATGCCGGCGCCGAAACCACCACGGCCGCCGCCAACCTCGGCTGGCAGGACTTCTTCGTCGATGCGCGCCTGCGGCGCCTGATCGAACTGGCGCTGGCCAACAACCGCGACCTGCGCGTCGCCACGCTCGCCATTGACCAGGCCCGCGCGCAGTACCGCATCCAGCGCGCCGCGCAGTTCCCCGCAATCAACGCCGTCGCAGGGGTACTCAGCCAGCGCGTGCCCAGCGAGTTACGCGCGCCCGGTCAGCCAGCGGAGATCACGCAGTACAGCGCGGGTGTCGGCTTCAATGCGTTCGAGCTGGACTTCTTCGGGCGGGTGCGCAGCCTCAAGCACGAGGCGCTCGAGCAGTATCTCGCCACAGAGGAGGCGCGGCGCAGCGCCCATATCAGTCTCGTCGCCGAAGTTGCCAGCGCCTACCTGACCTGGCGCGCCGACCAGGTGCTCCTGCAGATATCGCAGGACACGCTGAAGAGCCAGCAGGCCGCCGCCGAGATGATCGGACGCGGCAAGCGCGCGGGCGCCATGGCGCAGCTCGACCTGCATCGCGCTGAAACCCAGGTGCAGACCGCGCGCGTGGGGGTGGAGCAATACACGCGGCAAGTCGCGCAGGACGAGAACGCCATCAGCCTGCTGATCGGCGGCCCACTGCCGCAAGACCTGCCGTCGCCCGAGCCCTTCGAGTCAAAGAATCTAGTTGCCGATTTACCTGCCGGGCTGCCGTCGGCATTACTGCAGCAAAGGCCCGACATCATGGCGGCGGAGCACCGCCTGAAAGCGGCCAACGCCGACATTGGCGCCGCGCGCGCGGCCTTTTTCCCCACTATCTCGCTGACCGCTGCGGTTGGCACGTCCAGCACCACCCTGGCCGGCCTGTTCTCGGCGGGCATGGGAGCGTGGACCTTTGCGCCGCAGATCACCATGCCGATCTTCAACGCGGGCAGCAACCAGGCCCGGCTCGATGCCTCCAAGGTGCAGAAGGACATCAATATCGCCAGCTACGAAAAGACGATCCAGACCGCCTTCCGCGACGTGGCCGATGGCCTCGCAGCGCGCGGCACCTATGACCGGGAAGCCGCCGCACAGGAGACCCTGGTCAAGGAGGCCGGCGAAACCCAGCGGTTGTCCGAGATGCGCTTCAAGAACGGCGTGGACGACTATTTCTCGGTGTTCGATGCGCAGCGCCAGCTCTACACTGCCCAGCAGACCCTGGCCACCATCCGGCTGGCCCGCCTGACCAGCCGTGTCGCGCTGTACAAGGCGCTGGGTGGAGGGTGGTCTGAGCACACGACCGCGGGCGTCAATGTCCCGGCAGCCTCGACGACGTCCTCAGCCGCGCCCTCAAGCGTCCCGGCGACGCAGCCGACCGCCTCGCCGGCAGCACCGGCACCCGCTGTGGCGCAAAGCGCTGGCGCAGTACCCGCGCGATGAAGCTTAAGGGCAATGGCCGCCTGCCCGCCGCCAGACGATCGGCTGGCATTTATTGCCTTGTCGCTGGCTGGCGCTTGTTGGGCCAGGTCGGAAGTCTAACAATGCGCTTCGCGATGTCCGTTACCGCGCCGGACATGCGCGTGCTTCCAGCGACACCCACGGGGCGTTCGCCGTCGTCGGTGAGGGCGCGGGCCGGGCAACCGCTCATGGATGCACGATGCCAGGCCATCGGCGCGCAATGCAGGGCGAGAGCAAACCACACTGGAGGGTTGCCTGCTTGCACACGGTAGTGCCAGCTTCTAGGATTCAACAGGGTGGTTGCCGACCGAAAATCTTTCCCGTGCGTCCCTTCTGCGCAACCGCATCCCCCAGGTTCCGGACTCGGGAACCCACAAAGGAGTTAGCGCCATGGCTGACTGCTCTCTGCAACACCCCATCAATCACCTTCACCAGCACGGGCCCAACTGCGGACACGTCGCGGTGCGTCATGAGGGACATGTTGACTATCTGCATGACGGGCACCTTCACAACCTGCACGGCGATCACATCGATGAGCACGTGCTTGCCATAAGCGACACCAATCCTGACCGGTGTACACCCGACCATCATTGCGGTGCCCATGACCCGAACCACAAGCACGGCCCAGGCTGTGGCCACGAGCCCGTACCGCACGGCGACCATGTTGACTATCTGGTTGGCAACCACTTGCATCACCCCCACGGGGATCATTGTGATGATCACGGCCCATTGATGCTCGCCTGACATCCCTGCACGCAAGTAAACCGGGCGTCCAGGCCGAAGCCCTCCCGCATCACGCAATGCCGCAGAACTCGCGCCGGTACTGTTCTGGCGTGGTACCCGCCTCTCGCTGGAACATCGCGATGAAGGCCGAGGCGGTGCTGTAGCCGAGATCAAAGGCGATTTCCTGCACGCCGCGGCCCGTTTCCAGGGCATCGATGGCACGCAGAAAGCGCAGGCGCTGACGCCAGTCGCCGAACGACATGCCGAGTTCGTGCTGGCACCGGCGGGCTAGCGTCCGTTCGGTCATGTACACGCTGGCTGCCCAGTCGGCCAGCGTGCGGTGGTCGCCGGGATCCGCCTGCAATGCTTCAAGCACGGCAATCAAGGCAGGCGAGGCTGCCGCCGGCAGATAGCAGCGCTGCACCGATGCCTGCGCGAGTTGATCGACCACCACGTGCGCGAGCCGCAGGTCGGCCGGCGTGCGCGGCACATGCACGTCGCGCGCGGCGAAGTCAGCCAGTACGCTCCTGATGATCGGGCTGATGCGCACGGTGCAGGCTTCGGCCGGCAGTTGCGCGCACAAACCGGGTTCGATATAGATCGAGCGGTAGACAATCGCATGCCGCAAGGTGCAGCTATGCACCACCGCCGGCGGGATCCACACCGCATACTGCGGCGGCGAATGCAGCCGCAGTCCGTCGGTTTCCATCTGCATCGTACCGTGCGCGGCGTAGTTCAGGTGGCCCCAGCTATGGCTATGCGCTGCGGCCTGCGTGTCAGCTCCGAATTCGTCGTAGCGAAAATAGAAGGGACCTTCCATCCCTTCGACGTCCTGGATTGGCAAGTAGCGCCGCTTGTCGGGCATGGTTCGTCGGGTTCGTGTGGTTTGTGGCGAAGAAGAGTCCGGAAACGCGGATTGGATGTCCTAATTCAGCTATATGCATTAACGCGGACGCGTGCATGATAGCCCTGCACTTGCACTAAGGAAAGCCTTCATGTGGCAATACGCGTTTCCGCTACTGGCCGTCGTAATCTGGTCCGGTAATACCGTCGTCAGCAAGATGGCGGCCGGCACCATCGCGCCGGCCGAAATCAGTTTCTACCGCTGGCTGCTGGCCGCCCTGTTTTTCACGCCACTGGCGCTGCGCCCGGTGCTGCGCAACTGGCCGGCGATCCGACCGCGATGCGGGCGGATCGCGGTACTGGGCCTGCTCGGCATGGTGGCCTATCAGTGCTTGGCTTATTACGCGGCCTACATGACCACGGCCACGCACATGGGCATCATCGGCTCGCTCACGCCAATGATGGTGCTGGCGCTGTCGATCCTGCTGCTGGGACAGCGCCTGACGGCCGGTGCCGTGGCGGGATCCCTGCTGTCGATCACCGGCGTGCTGGTGGTGGTGTCATCCGGCGACCTCCGCGGCTTGATGGCCAGCGGCGCCAACCTGGGGGACGGACTGATGCTGCTGGCGATGCTGGCCTACGCCGTCTACGTCATCCTGCTAAAGCGCTGGAACATGAAGGACGTGCCGGCGTTGCAACTGCTCTACCTGCAAATCGTCGTAGCCGTTGTCGCCCTGGTACCGCTCTACCTGCTCACACCCAGGATGGGCCTCTCGGCGGCCAACCTCCCCCTGGTCGGCTTCGCCGGCTTGATGGCGTCGATGGTCGCGCCGCTGGTGTGGATGCACACGGTCGCCAATATCGGCCCGAGCCGCGCGAGCATGTTCTTCAACCTGATCCCGCTGCTTACCGCGCTGATCGCGGCGATCGTGATCGGTGAGTCGCTGGCGGCGTATCACGCGCTCGGCGGGGTGCTGACGGTTGCGGGTGTGCTGCTGGCCGAGTTGTGGAAGGCGCCGCCGCGGCTGCAAGCCGCGGCGCCGTGAGAAACCGCCGTGCCCTCAGGCGCGCCCTGCTGCCCGCACCGAACCGTAGCGGGCGGTCAGCCGGTCTACGGAGTGACGGAAATCGCGGATCGTTTCATCAATGATCTGCTGAACCGGCACGACCGAATCGATTCGTCCGCATACCTGCCCCGTCAGCGGCACTGCCGCCTCCATGTCGCCGCCAAAGTAGAGCTGCTGAACGCCGGCGAATTCACTCTTGATGTTCTCCGGCAATTCCAGCTCGATCCGGGAGGTGCGCGCCGTGCGCAGCGCCCGGAGCGCCGGGCCCTTGCCGCCGCGATTGAGAAAGACGGTATCGGTCTCCTGCGCACCGACGATGGCATTCTTCCAGTTGTCATGAACGGGCGACTCGGCCGATGTCAGCATGCGCGTGCCCATCTGTATGCCTTCCGCGCCCATCGCGAATGCCGCCGCCATCGTGGCGCCGTCGCAGAAGCCGCCCGCGGCTACCACCGGGACTTCGACCTTCGAGCAGACTAGCGGCAGCAACACCATGGAGGTTACGTCGCGCTGGTTCTTGAAACCACCGCCCTCGCTGCCCTCCACAATCAGGCCGTCCACGCCCGCCGCGACCGCCTTGAGCGCGCCGGCCAGGGT
Source organism: Cupriavidus sp. F041 (assembly GCF_057814235.1). Classification (NCBI taxonomy): domain Bacteria; kingdom Pseudomonadati; phylum Pseudomonadota; class Betaproteobacteria; order Burkholderiales; family Burkholderiaceae; genus Cupriavidus; species Cupriavidus sp. F041. The sequence goes on along the minus strand of NZ_JBVASY010000002.1, from coordinate 1,701,101 downwards.
TGGCACCACATGAAAAACCGTGAGGCCGGCTTCCTTTAGCTCCGCGCAATAGCGTGTCGGGTCGCCAGCCGATGTCGTCACAAACCGGATCCCCTGGTCGACGACGAAACGCACGATATCGGGGTCTCGCACATAAGTCAGCGCAATGTTGACCCCGAATGGCTTATCGGTCAGCTCTCGCATCTTGCGAATCTCGCCGCGAATCGTATCCAGTTCTCCGGATGAAGTCTCGATGATTCCCATGCCACCCGCGTTGGAGACCGCTGCCGCCAGTTGCGCCCTGGCGATCCACCCCATTGGAGCCTGGATTATCGGATGCTGGACGCCCAGCATCTCGGTCACGCGATTCGTTATCGTCATGGCTTTGCCTCCACTCTTCTCTGGTAATACTGCACGGACGCGCTGCGCCCTCTTCATGCCGGAAAACTTGTGGCGCGATAGCGCGTTCCGCATTCGGGAATGAAACCTGGCCGTAGAGATTAGGGGCACGCCGATACACCGTCCAATGATTGTTTTGAATAGGTATTCATGCATTCCGGACATGGTGTCTCCATAATGCTCCGCCTGCGGCCAGCGCCGGCAATGCCCCGAGCCGTTGGCCAGCAGCAAGATCTTTCAGATCACGCACCGAAATTGTTCACATCAACGGCCAATGTTCCGTGGCAAGCTGGGCAGACCACACTGTTGCCGCCTGCCCAGGCTTGAGCAGTTGCACTGGCAAACGCATAGGCAGCCTGCCGTAGACGGATCCAGATCCGGCCGGCGGGTATTGCCCACGCTTGAGGAGCCCTGAATGGAATCTATCGACCGCCAGTCTCCGTCGCAACGCTTCCTGACCCGTCTCGGCGCGGCATTGATCGCGCTGGCCGTTGCCGCATGCGCCGGCCCCGGAACGCCCGCCGCCGGATCGGTAAACCCTGCGCCGGCCGGCACAGCAAGCGTGGCAAGCGCCGCGGACCCGCTGCCCTCCTGGCAGGACGGCGCGGCCAGGCAGACCATCCTGAAGTTCGTGGCCAGCGTCGCCCGCGAAGGTTCGCCCACTTATGTGCCGCCGGCCAAACGGATCGCCACGTTTGACAATGACGGCACGCTATGGAGCGAGCAGCCGCTGTATTTCCAGTTCCTGTTCCTGATCGAACAAGTCAAGTTGGCAGCACCGAAGCATCCTGAGTGGAAGAACAACCCGGCCTTCAAGGCGCTGGTGGCGAACGACCAGGCGGCGCTGGCCAAGCACCAGAAAGAACTGCTGGAATTGATCGCGGTCGCAAATAGCGGCATGACCGTGGAGGCCTACGACGAGACCATCCGCGCCTGGCTGGCCACGGCAAAGCATCCCAGGTTCCAGCGGCTCTTCACCGATCTTGTCTATCAGCCGCAGCTTGAGTTGCTGGCCTACCTGCGTGCAAACGGCTTCAAGACGTTCATCGTCTCCGGCGGCACGATCGAGTTCATGCGCCCCTGGTCCGAGAAGGTGTACGGAATCCCGCCCGAGCAAGTGATCGGTTCCAGCCAGGTCGTGACGTACCAGCTGCAAAATGGCCAACCTGCCCTGGTGCGCCAGCCAAAGCTCGATTTCATCGACGACGGCCCCGGCAAGCCGGTGGGCATCTACCGGGGGATCGGCCGCCGGCCGATCCTCGCATTCGGCAACTCCGACGGCGATCTGCAGATGCTGCAGTACGTGGCGGCCGGCAGCGGCGCCCGCCTGGCGTTGCTTGTGCATCACGACGATGCCGAGCGTGAGTTCGCCTACGACCGCAAGTCGAAGGTCGGCAAGCTGGACAAGGCCTGGGACGAGGCCGTCGCCAAGGGCTGGACGGTCGTGAGCATGAAGCGGGACTGGAAGCAGGTGTATCCGGCGGCGCCGCGATAAGCTCTCCCAACTACAACGACTGGCGTGAGCCGGCGCGGTTGTCCATGGCCGCCCGTACAGCATGGCAATGGCGCAAGAGATTCGGTTGCGATAAGACAAATAGCTTGAGAGGCGTATCCATGTCATAGAAGACGATGTTCGCCACAAAGCCGTAGACGCCAGCGTCGATACTGTTCGGATCAGGTCCGAAAAGAAAACCCCGATCACCGGTCATGTTGGCCACCACCTGCAGGTCGGCGATGCCACGGGCGTAGACCTCCTTGGGGGCGAAGCGGCCGATTCCCTGATAGTGATATCGATCGAAGTTGTATTTCCTTGCGGCCTCGAGGTCATCCGCTGCGATCTCCGGATGCGTCCTGAGGAGCGCGTCCCGAAAAGCCATCCAGAAGCGCGGATCGCGCCACCGCGAGTAAGACATGACCCAGTAGAGATCATCCAGCGCGCGCCGGACGAGAAGATTCATGCCGCGCTGAAAGGAGGTCAGCGTATCGTCGATGGGCAAGCGATACTTGCGTTTTAAATAGGAAACGATGGCATCGCTGTCGCCTATCGCCTGCCCGCCATCGTCGACATACGGGAGCTGGCCGCGCGGCGCCGCTTTCGCATCCAGGGTGTGGCGATGCTCGAATGGCAGGCCGCACAGTTTCAGGAATGCGAATACCTTCAGGCCGTATGGATTGTTGTCTTCAAGGCCAAACAGATCCGGATAGGAAAAAAGTGTGATCATGCCGGTCTCCCCTGCAGATGGCCCCGGCCCTCTACACCAGCCAGGCTCTGATGATTCTAGGCGATGACGCCCGCATGCCGCGCGGGGGAAACCGGGAAGCGGATTGCCCGCCTCCCAGGCTAGCGGCAACGTTTCAATGCTCTGCTTCGGACTGGACCGCGCCGATGGAGGTCATGACAACGCGGCGCGCGTCGAACTCCTCGGCAATCTTCTGATCCTGCGCGAATTGCGCCTCCACGTCGACATTGGCAAACTCGATAGCGCCCATGTCGGCAAATGCACTCTGCACGCGCGGGCTCCACAGGCCGATATCCTTGACTGTGGGGACGATGCGGCTGAACAGCCGCTGGCGGAATTGCCGCATGGTTTCGGACTCCCGCACTGCCTTGGCGCACTCCTCCTCCGGCAGCCCGAGGCGGCCCCAGACCTCCTTCTGGTCGAAGCGGTCGCGCATCATGTAGCAAGCCTCGATCACAAAGTCCTCGCGCTCCTTGCGTTCGGCCTCCGTCACCTGCGGATAGAAGCCGCGCAGCGCGGTGCGGCCGAATGCAACGTGGCGCGCCTCGTCCTGCATCACGTAGGCGTTGATCGATGCGGCCAGCGGGTTCTTGGAGAAGTCGCGGATGCGCTGGAACGCGGCCAGCGCAAGCCCCTCCACCAGCACCTGCATGCCCAGATAGCAGAAGTCCCAGCGCGAATCGGTCAGGATGCTCTCAAGCAAGGACTTGAGTCCCGGCGTGATGGGATAGAGGATGCCGACCTTCTCGTGCAGCAGGCGCGAATAGGCTTCCACGTGGCGTGCTTCGTCCATGGTCTGCGTGGCGGCATAGAACTTGGCATCCATGTCCGGGACCATCTGCACGATCCGCGCGGAAACCATCAGGGCGCCCTGCTCGCCATGCAGGAACTGCGACAGCGAATGCGCCTGCTGGTGGCGGCGCACTTCGATGCGGTCGTGCTTGCCCATCTTTTCCCAGAGCGGCGTGCCGTAGATCGGGATCATCCGGTCATCGAGTTCCTGCGGGTTCTCGGGATCGAGCTCCTGCGACCAGTCGATCCGGTCGGTGGCGTTCCATTGCTGCTTCTTGCTGGTCTCATAGAGCTGCAGCAGTTTGGAATTCTCGTTGTCGTATTCCCAGTTGAACTCGGTGGCAACCTGGCTGCCGATCGACCAGCCCGTCTGTACCACCGGCAGCGTGTAACGATGAACGGATGACATGCAATCTCCTTTGGCGCTCATGGGTTTCGACCGGTCTCCATGCCTGCTTAGCCGGAGGTGGGACCTGTCTTGAATTTGCGTTGGCTTCCGGCTATAAACAGAATCATAATTCTCTTTCTTATTAATTCAAGGACCCGGCACAGGGTCCGGCGAAGCCGGGAGACATTGATGCAGTTCCACAATCTGACTGTCGCGCAAATCACTCGGGAGACCGAAGATGCTTGCTCCTACACGCTTTCGATCCCCGACGCGCTGCAGCAATCTTTCGCCTACCGGGCCGGGCAGCACCTCACCTTCCGGGTAAACGTGGATGGGGAAATACTGCTGCGGAGCTACTCGCTTTCCAGTTCGCCTGAAGCGCGGGGCCTGCCGGTTGTCACCGTGAAGCGCATCCCTGATGGCCGCGTGTCAGGATGGTTTCATGGCCATGTCCGGGCCGGAACCCGGCTGGAGGTGAGCGCACCGACTGGCCGCTTCGTCTGCGAGAACATGGACGCCCCGCTCTTCTTCTGCGCGGCGGGCAGCGGCATTACGCCGGTCCTCTCGATGATCCGGTCGGCGCTGGCATCCACTCACCGCAGGATGACGCTCTTCTACGCCAATCGCGATACGCGCGGCACGATCTTCGCGGCGGAGATTGCCGCCCTGGCGCGGGGCAATCCGGATCGCCTGGCTGTGCATATGCACTACGACGATGCCGATGGCTTTCCCGAGCGCGGCAAGATTGCCGCCCTGCTCTCGTCCGTTGCGCAATGCCAGCTCTATCTGTGCGGGCCGGGGCCATTCATGCAGACCGTACTGGAAGCGGCCGAGGCGGCCGGGATGGCGCGCGGGCGCGTGCATCTGGAGCGATTCGACGCTCCCATGCCGGAGCCTGAGGCTGGCTCGGCGACCCGTGCGGCATCGCCGCCGGCAACCAGCGCAGTGGCTTGCGATGCCAAGGTAATCCTCGGCGGCGCACTGCATGTCGTGCGTGTCGCCAGCGGCCAGTCACTGCTGCAAGCCGCGCTCGCCTGCGGCGTGGATGCGCCCTATGCTTGCGAGGAGGGCTATTGCGGATCGTGCGCGGCCAAGTGCATCGATGGCGCGGTGGTTCATGAGCGCAACGATGTCTTCGGCGCCGACGAGCTTGCCGCCGGCTGGATCCTGACTTGCCAGGCGCGTCCGCGCCAGGAGCGGCCGGTCGCTATCACCTACGACGTATGACAGCAGAAACCATCATCCCGGCAGACACTGCGGCGACCACGTTGCGCGCCGGGCTGAAACAGCCGCGTCAGGAACGAAGCGAAGCCACCCTCAAGGCCATGCTCGCGGCGGGCCGGACGCTGATCAACGAGGCCGGCAGCCTGACCGGGTTTTCCCTCGCCGATCTCGTGCGCGCCGCTTCCACCTCGATCGGGGCCTTCTATGCCCGGTTTCCGGACAAGGAGACCTTCTGCGCGCTGGTGCTGGAAGACACGCTGGCTGAATTGCGAGCCGAGCTGGACTATTCGCTGGCCACGGACCCGACCTGGAACGCAGGACCCGCTGCCGCGATCTGCGGCCGTATCGTTGGTTTCTATGTCGGTCTGTTCCGCAGGCATCGCGGCCTGTTTGCGGCCTACATGCGGCATAGCCCTGCGCAGAATCCCCTGTGGCAACCTATCCGCGAGGCCAACCGGCGGATCCTGGACGCCATGGTGCCGCGCCTGGCCAGCCATGTTGCCGCCGGGCGCTTCACCGGACCGGACAACGAGACCCGGATCGCGGTGCAACTCGTGATCAGCGCGCTGACCAGCATCGTGCTGCATGCGCCCAGCGGCCTGGCCCTGGACGATCCGCGGCTGGAGCAACGGCTCACGGCGATGCTGTATTGCTATCTATCCTCGCCTGCGGCCGGCGACGCATAGGCGCGCTAACCCTCCGGCAACAGCAGGTAGCGCCTCATCATCCTGACGAGATGGGTTTCCAGCTTGCGTCCTTCGAGATGCAACGGGCCCGGATCGTTTAGCAATACGTTGGCCAGCGTGCCCACCAGGAATTGAATGGCGACCCGTACCTCGAAGGTGGCGTGGGCCATCCGCGGCGAATCAAGCTGGCTGGCCAGCAACGGCACAAGCAAGTCCTGCACGCGCCGGTTGGCTTGCCGCATGGGATTGTCCCCGCTGCCTGTCGCCGAGTAATGGCGCAGGAATCCCTTGAAGAGGCCACGGTTCTGCCGGAACCGGCCGACGTAGATACGCACGATGCGCTCGACGATGGCGGATGCCGGGCCGGTTTGCCAGACCGGATCCTCCGCGATCGATTGCCGGGTGATCGCCTCGGCTTCGGCCAGCGCGGCCTCGAGCATGAATGCGAGGAAAGCCTCCTTGTCCTTGAAGCGTGCGTAGAAGGCACCAATCGATGTGTTTGCCGCGCCGACCACGTCGTTCAGGGAAATCTCATCCAGATTGCCGCGCTGCTCGGCAAGCGCACGGCCGGCCTTGACCATCTTGTCGAGGTTTTGCTCGCTGCGCGGCTGGCGCGGGGGGCGCATGGCGGGTGGCTGCTCCGTGCCTGCCGCGAGTGCCTTCGCCGAACGGCGCGCGGGCGCCCCCTTGCGAGCGGACGTGCTTGCCCGGCCTGGCGGCCGGGTCGCGGGCTTTGGGATCGTTGGCATGACGGCGGGAACTCTCGTTGAGCGACAAAGAGCCGCATTATGCGACATGTGCCACTCGGCCCATGAGAATCCCATGACGGGTGCCGTGATCCCGGTAAGGCCCCCGCGCGAGTCCTACTCCACTTTCGCCCAGCCGGCATCCGGTACGAATGTCCCCATGGCTTTGGCCCGCGACGCCGTGCCGGCGCCAAGGTCCCGCGCATAGACCGAACCGCTGCTGTCGAGCGCGAATGTGTGCGCGCCAGTCTTGCCATACTCCACCGGCCATGCAAGGAACACATACTTTGCGTCGCTGCCCTTGCCTGGCGGGACGATACGGTAGTGGTAGCCATGGAACGCTTCCGCGGCGGGCGTATCCGCCCCCATCACCAGGGCATCAGGCCCGAGCGGACTCTTGTCGCCCTCGGAGTCCGCTGGCCAATACAACCCGTCGGTCTTACCGGCCCGGCTTACCAGGCGGTTGGCATAGGCGCCGTTTCCGACCTCCGTGGCGTATTGCTGCTGGGCTTCAGCCAGTTGGCGAAGCATGGCAATGGTTTCCAACTCGTTGCGGCCGATACGCCGGGTACGGAGTTCCTGCTGGCCGGCACGCAGGTCAAACTTCCAGCCTTCGCCGGATTTGACCATGGGAATCGGAAACGACCAGCCGCTCTCGCCCGCGACGAGACTCGCGCGGTTGTCGCCGGTCTTCTCGATCTGGTGTTGCCTGGCCCAGGCGCCCAGGAAAGCATAGATGTCATCGCGATGCACGCCACCTTCCGGTATCAAGGATGGATATTGCGGGCCCAACACCTGCCCGAGCGCATCATTGTCACTACTCGAGATGGCATCGACCAAGGCATTCGCCGCCGCCTCCGGCGTGGGATACGCATGCTGTGCAAAGACCGGAGCGGCGATCGCGAGCGCTGCCGCGGCCACCAGGACGCGCAGCCCACGCGCGGTTTGGGCACATACGATGTTGCGCATCATGCTTATCTCCGACCATGGCCGCCAAATCCACCACCACCACCACCACCACCACCACCAGGGTTGCCCCCACCACCATTACCGCCTCCACCACCGCGCTGGAGTGCCGCCGTCCTGGGCTGGCTCGGCTCGCGGGCCGGGGCCGCGGCCCTGGGTGCAGCCTGTTGCCGCGCGCCGCCGGTATCCCTGGCCGCGCGCTGCGATTGCTGCTTCACCTTGTCGCCATTGCCCGCATCGCGCAGCGCGCTGTCTCGATTGGCATCGCGCGAGCGGTTGCGTGCATCGGCCTGGTCGGCCCGCTGCCGGTCGGCGCCGGCGGGCTTGCGCTGCTCGCCCGCCGCGCCGCCTGCGTTGCGCCCTCGATCGGCCCCGCCGCGCGCTGCCGCGCGGTTTTCTCCCGTGCCACCATGGCCGGGGATGGATTGCCCGGTACGGCTCTCCATCGACTGGGCTGCGCGGTCGCGGGCCGCATCCCGGGAGCCCGGCGCGGGTGCGGCGCCTTGCGCGGCCTGTTGCCGGCTGGAAAGTCCGGCCTGGCGCTGCTGGTCGTAGCGTTTGCTCACGTTCGGGTTGTTGTACGGGACATTGCCGCGGTGCGCCGGATTGTGTTGCCAGTTGGTATTGGCGCTGTTGACGTTGAGCCGATTGTTGACATTGACGTTGTTATAGCGATTGACGTTGATGTTCACGTCATGGTTGTTCCAGTTGAATCCGCCCCACATCGAGTTCACCGCCGCAACGCCAAGACCAAACCCGATCCCGGCGACCATGGCTGAGGCAAACGCAGAGCCGGGAGGCGGGGGGTAATAAGCGGGCGGATAGGACGGATATGGCCATGCGCCATAAACCACGGTGGGGTTATAGGTAGGTACGTACACCACCTGCGGATTCGCCGGCTCAATCTGCACCACCGTGGTGGTGCCGGTGGTCTGCGTCACTACCTTCTGCTGCTCGGTCGTTTTCAGGCTGCCCGCCTTTTGCGCTTGCACACGCAAGCGCTGCACGGAATCCATCACGTCATTGGGCTGATCGAGAAAGGCGTTGCCGATTGACTGCACCCACTGCGGCTGCCTGCCCATCAGGTCCAGCACCGAAGGGAATGCCGCCAGGGATTGCACGCTGGGATCCCAGGGCTCCCCGGCCACGGCCTTGGTGGCCGCATCCCCGGAAAGGCTGGGGTTTGACTTCGACCATGCCGCTGCCGCCGCCACGTCTTCCGGGTAGGTCGCCGCCATCAGCACCTGGGAAAGCAAGGCGTCGGGATAAAGGGCAATCGGCGCCATGAGCTGGTCCAGTTGTCCGTGATCGAGCTTGGACTGCGCCAGCGAAGCGCCGGCCGGGATCAGCAGAAATAGTCCAAGCCACCAGGTGGCCAACACTCTCAAGCGACGCATTTTTGCCTCTCCACGAAAAGACAGACATCGGCTCAATCCACACGATGGCGCCCAGCGGCTTTCCTGGATGCCCGGCCAGTCTGCACAATATGCGATGGCTAACAGGCGTGGCAATTCAAAATCTCTTTGGTCCACCTTAAACAAAATAGGAAAACAGATGGACAGAAATCCAGAGCATCCCGCGGAGATTGGCCCACTTTTACCGGCCGGCTTCGGCAGCTCCGCCACGCAGGCAAGTGGCATCGAAACAATTCATGTAGGCGCAAAAGGAAATTGAACGTACCTGAGCCGTTATACCGTCATCATTGACACCTACGCTATATCTTGGGGGGGAACGAGCCCAGCCCCGCAAGGCCATCGGCGTTGGCCGTGCCGTCTCGATCCGGGCCATTGCGCAAGAGTTGGAACGAAGGTGTTGAGATGAAGCACAATCCGCTCGAATCGCGTTTCGCCACGCAATGGCGTAGCCGATCCTGGCCCCTCGGCGCGGCTTTCCGGAGCCGGATCGCCATTGGCGCATTGATGCTGGCGCCTGCCCTGGCTGGCGCCCAGGGCGCCCCCGACTTTAGTTTTCTGAACGCCAGCGTGCAGAAGCGCGCCAACGGCGTGCTGTCGCTAATGTCATATTCCGTGGTGCCGGACCTGACTTCCAGTTCGTTGTCGATCAACAACGCCAGCTCCGGCAACCCCGGCATCGTGATGTCGCAGCTAGGTGGCGGCGCGACCATGAGCAAGTCATTTCCAATCTACCTCGAGGGCGCTATCGCCTATAGCCGGTACGATCCCCAGTTCGTTGCGTCCAATGGAACAGAATCGAGATCCGTGCCGGCCAAGTGGAACACGGTCTCCGCCACCGGCGGGATTGGTTGGGATTTCCCCCTGACGGAGAACAAGGAACTGGTGTTCCGGCCCATCTTCAACTTCTCCCTGGGTTATGTAGCCAGCGATCTCTCGGTGGCCAAGTTTGTCACGGAGCGCATTACCGACCGGCAGATCAACTTCCTGGACCACGGCACCCTGAACGCCTACGGGCTAGGCGGCTCGGTCATGCTGGACTGGGAGCACTACCGGGACACCCACGAGATCGACCTCGAGTTGCGATACACCAATATCCATCTCCAGAGTTTCGGCGGCAGTTCGGAAGCCGTGCAGGGATCGGCCTCTGCCCAGACCGCCAACCTGTACGCGCGCTGGCGCGCGCCCACGGGGCTGCGCGCCCTGGACCGGCCCGTGCGCTATGTGCTGGAGCTTTCGCACTCGCGCTATCTTGGCAGCCAGTCCGAAATCCTCGGATTCACCAACCTGACGACCCTGGGCACGGGCCTGGAACTCGATACTAGCGCGCATGAAGTTTTCGTGACGCGCATACGCGCCGTGGTGCGCTACGTATTCGGCAACAACGTGTCGGGCGTCTCGCTGGGGCTGGCTGCCAGCTTCTAGCGCCGCGGCAGTCAGGCAACGACCGGGATTTGCCCGCGTTGAAGTCCTAATATCGCGCGTCGAAAAATGTGAATTGCGCTTGGCTGGCCGCGGACTTACGCTAACCGGAAATAATCAGGACCGCGCCTGTGCCGGACCGCGCCTGCGCACTGGAATAAGATCTGGACCTGCTGCGATCAAATGAGGGCCTGCCGTGGCAATGCGCGATTGGTTTAAGTTGTTGAACAGCCTGATCTGGGTGATCCTCGCCGCGGCCTGCGGGACGCTCCATGCACAGAGCGCCCCGCAGGATTCCAGCGCCATTGAACGGCCGGCGGTACCCACAGTAACCTTGCTGGACCGCCCCATCGCCTCATTCCGCGCAACCCTGGCCGGCGTGCCGCCCGAAGCCCGGCGCGAGCGTGCCGAGGCCAACCTCGCCAGCCTGACACGAGCCGAACTCGCCCTGCCTGTCCAATGGGTATCCAACAAACTGGACGGCGAAGACGGCGTGGCCTTTCGCATCGGCAACCGGCTTGTGTTTTCGTACGTCGAACATGACCGCGAGCCCGGCGATACCGCGGCCTTTGATGCCGACGTACGCCAGATCGCCGAGCGCCTGCAACAGGCCATGACCGCGCGGCGGGACCAGATGCGCTGGCCGGTGCTGATACGCGGCGTGGCGCTGGCATTGGTGGCCAGCGCGCTCCTTGGGCTCCTGAGCTGGGCGATTGCGCGCCTGCGCGCCTGGGCCTATGCATCCATGCAGCGGATCATAGAGGCACACCTGCTCAGCCGCACCTCCCGTGGCTTCGACTGGACGGGATCGGCTTATCAGCTGGCACGGCAACTGGTTCAGCTGTTCGCGCTCTTCCTCTTCATGCTGCTGCTCTACCTCTGGCTGATCTTCGTGCTGGAGCAGTTCCCTGCGTCGCAGCCGATGGGAGCCCGACTGGGTGCGATGCTGTTTGGCTTGCTCACCCGCATTGCGCTGAGCTGCATCCAGGCGTTGCCGGGCATGATCACCGCGATTGTGATCCTGCTGATCACGCGCGCCGTGCATGCCATGGTGAATAACATCTTCGCGGCCGCGCAGCGGGGCAGGCTGGAGCTGCCCGGCATGCATCGCGAAACCGCGGGCGCCACGCGCCGTGTCGTGGTGCTGCTGGTGTGGGCGCTGGGCTTTGTCTTCGCGTACCCTTACCTGCCCGGCTCGCAGAGCGACGTCTTCAAGGGCCTGAGCGTGCTGTTCGGCTTCATGATTACGCTGGGATCGGCAGGCATCGTCAACCAGCTGATGAGCGGCATGGTGGTGGTCTACTCGCGCGCGCTCAAGCGCGGCGACTTTGTCACGCTGGGCGAGAACACCGGCACGGTGATGTCGCTCGATACGCTATCGGTCAAGCTGGTCAACGTACGCAACGAAGAGATCACCATTCCCAATGCCGTCGTGGTGGCCTCTCCCATCATCAATTATTCGCGCCATGCCACGGACCGTGGCGCCCTGGTTGCGACCACCGTGACCATCGGCTATGACACGCCATGGCGGCAGGTCCACGCCATGCTGCTGGCGGCGGCATCGCGCATGCGGCATGCCGCCATGGTGCCCGCGCCGTTCGTGCTCCAGCGGGCGCTGTCCGACTATTACGTGGAGTACGAGCTGATGGTAGCCATCGACGATCCCGCTTTACGCCCGCAGGCGTTGTCGTCCCTGCACGCCGAGATCCAGGACGAATTCAACCGCAACGGGGTGCAGATCATGTCGCCGCACTTCATGGCCCAGCCGGCGGAGCCGGTGGTGGTCAAACCCGGGCAATGGCGAGGCCAGGATCAAGGCGGCACAGCGTAATCGCGACACTCTTTTGCGCCAGGCGGGCAGTGTTGGCATGATGCCGCCAGGGCAACATTCAGCTCAAGGCAGGCCGCGCCGCGTGCACCATCGGCCGCCAGCAGCGCCTCGGCACTCTCGGACAGGGCCCTTGGTGCGTGCCGCCGCCCTCGCCTCGCAGGCTAGATGTTGACCTCGCTGGCGACCCGGCTGATGCACGCGATGGCATGTTGCGCCATGGGCGACGGCGTCCGGTTGCGAAGGCTCACGACACCCATCTCGGAGTACAGCGCCGGCAGTCCCAGGATTCGCAACGGGAGCAGCGCGCCGGCGTCGATATCGGCCTGCACCGACGTCTGCGTCGCGGCCAGGACGGTGTCGGTGGACAAGGCCACGGACCGGAGGATGGTGAAGTCGTCGCACTCAAGCGCAAGTGGGGCTTCCTGGCCCGCCGGCAATCCAAGCACCTTTGCCAGTTCGGCCTTCACGATGCTCGGTACTTTTGTGGCCGCGACACCGTAGTGCCAGGCCTCGGTCAATGTGCACTGACGCGAGGCCAGTGGATGCGATGCACGAACGTAGAAGCCGCCGCGCTGGGCTCCCACCGGCCGGATCTCCAGCGCCGCATCTTCCGGCAAATCCCGCACGTCCGCGACAAAGAACTCGATATCCTCCGCGCGCAAGCGTTCCAGCAACTGCTTCCAGTTGCTCTCCTCGACGCGCAAGGCAACCTTAGGATAGAGGCGGCGCAATTCGGACAACGCCCGTGGCATGAGGGTGGCGGCCGGGAATGGCCCGGCCCCGAAGGCGGTATCGCCCAGTTGGCTGTCGCGATAAAGATCGACATCGCGCTGCAGGCAGCGCGCATCGAACAGCAGCCTGCGCGCCCGTTCGATCACGAACTCGCCCGCCGGAGTCGGCCTGACCTCACCCACGTCACGGTCGAACAGGCGGATGCCAAGATCGCTTTCGATGGCCTGGATGCTGCGGCTGAAGGCCGGCTGGCTGAGGTGGACCCGCTCGGCCGCCCGCGCGAAATGCAGTGCATCGGCGAGCGCCAGGACGTGGCTGAGGCGGCGAAGGTCCATCATGTTGCGTTGCTCCTGACGCATTGGAACGTTGCATAGTATGCATTGGACGCATTGACCCGGCAAGCCTAAAGTCGTTCTGACCTGACGGCGCCCAGACCTGGATCCGTTCAGACCATAGAGCAAGATCGGAGACACCCCCCAATGAGTATGCAACTACAGAACATGCTGATCGCGGTCGTCATGCTCGGCTTTGCCGGCATGGAGTTCGTGACGCGCCGCTACCAGACGAGCGTCAAGGCCACCCAAGACGACACCAGGCTGGAACTGGCCATGTTCCTGAGCCTGATCGCCATCACGCAACCCCTGGTCCTGCTCGTCACGGGCGAGCTTTGCGCCTGGTTCATGCCGGAGCAGCGAGGGGCGTGGGCGAACCTGCCGTGGTGGGCAATGGTCGCGATCCTGCTGGTTTGCGACGACATGACCCAGTACTGGTGGCACCGCGTATCGCATTCGCCGCTGCTGTGGCCCTTGCACCGCGCGCACCATACCGCGCAGTACATGAGCATCCGCGTGACGTACCGCAACAACTTCTTCTACTACCTGATGATGCCGGGGCTGTGGATTGCCGGTGTCCTGCTCTACCTGGGCTTTGCCAAGGTCTATGGTGCGTACCTTGTCATCAAGCTGACGGTGATCCTTGGGGCGCACAGCGCATGGCGCTGGGACGAGCCCTTGTACCGGATCCGCGCACTGCGCCCGCTGATGTGGATCCTGGAGCGGACCATCTCGACGCCTGCCACGCACTGGGCTCACCACGCGATCACCAACGACGATGGGATCGGGCACTACAAGGGCAACTTCGGCAATCTCCTGTTTTTCTGGGACATCCTCTTCGGCTCGGCGCACATCACGCGCAAATACCCGGCGGGGATTGGCTTGCAGGACGACCGCCTGTTCGGGCAGGAGCGCTGGTACATCCAGATGTTCTACCCGCTGGTCCAGTCGCGTCGCGAGCAGTCGGCGCTGCGCTTCGGGGGGCGCGCTTATGCGGAACCGGAAGCGGACGCCGATGCGGCCCCGCAAGGCACGGAACAGCGGAGGTCGGCATGAACGACCGCACGCTGACAGAGCAACTGGCTGAGCAAGCCATCGTGAGCGCCCGCGTGGAGTCGGTGTTCGAGGCACAACGCCACGCCTTCCTGCAGAACCCCTGCCCCGACGCCGGGCAGCGGCGTCAGCACCTGCGCGCGCTCAAGCGGCAACTACTGCGATACCAGGACGTGCTCGCCGAGGCGATCGACCGGGATTTCGGCGAGCGTTCCCTCGCGGAAACAAAGATGCTGGAAGTGCTGCCGACCACGCTGGAGATCAATCACGCGATCTCGCATGTGCGCCGCTGGATGCGTGCAAGCCGCCGCCGGCCGGAGCTGATATTTGCCAGCAACAGCCTGCGCGTGACCTACCAGCCCAAGGGCGTCGTTGGCGTGATCGCGACCTGGAATTTCCCGGTCTACCTGTCGCTGGGGCCGCTGGTGGCGGCGCTGGCAGCGGGCAACCGCGTCATGATCAAGATGCCGGAGACCACGCCGGCAACCAACGCCACGCTCAGGCAGATGTTGGGCGAGGTCTTCGCCGAAGACCACGTGGCGCTGGTCGGCGGCGAACTCGCGGACCCCGGCGTTTTCACCGCCCTGCCTTTCAACCATATCGTCTTCACCGGTTCGCCGGCGGTGGGCCGTATCGTCATGGGCCAGGCAGCACGAAATCTCACACCGGTCACGCTTGAGCTGGGAGGCAAGTCGCCCGCGATCGTCCTGCGCGACTATCCGGTGCGCGAGGCCGCCCGGCGCATCGCGCATGGCAAGGGGATCAACTGCGGACAGGTTTGCGTGGCCCCCGACTACGCGCTGGTGCCACGCGAGCGCTTAGACGAATTCGTCAACGCGGTGGTCCACAGCTTTGGCGAACTCTACGGCAGGCGTACCGCGCAGAACGCGGATTACACGGCGCTGGCCAGCGAGCGACACGCTGCGCGCATCACGGGCATGCTGGAGGATGCGCGCGCCAAGGGCGCGACGGTGATCCCGTGCGGGGAGGTGGGCCCCGGACGCCGGCTGCCACTGCATGTGGTGACGAACTGCACACCGGATATGACGCTGATGCGCGAAGAGATCTTCGGGCCCATCCTTCCGGTGGTGCCCTACGACACGCACGAGCAGGCCATCGAAATGGTGCAGCGGCAAGCGCGCCCGCTGGCCTTGTACTGCTTCAGCCACGACGCTTCCGAGCGCGGCAAGCTGCTCGCGCGCACGCATTCGGGTGGTGTCACGATCAACGACTGGGCGTGGCATGTGGTCAACCACGACGCCCCCTTCGGTGGCGTGGGCCAGTCAGGCATGGGCAATTATCACGGTGAAGAGGGTTTTCGCGAGTTGTCGCATGCGCGCACGGTATTCAAGCGGCATCGTTTCTTTCCCATCGAGCTGTTTTATCCGCCCTACGGCAACCTGGCGCAGCGCCTGACGTTGAAGCTGTTTGCGGGCCACGGCGATCCGGCGGTGAAGAAGCCGTTCTGAGCGGCGTTTCTTCATCGCCTCATCGCCCGCCTTCTTCATGCAAAGCGTGTCCGCACCCTGGCGCCGGCAGGTACGCCATCTCCCTCACAGAAAAGTCTCGACAATATCCGTCGACGACCGCGTTCCCAGCGCGCTGAAGTTGGCGTTCAGCCAGCTATCGGCGCGCTCGCGCCCCAGCGTGTAGAGCTCGCGCAAGAAGTGCCAGTCAGCGTTGAATTTGCTCGATACCCCAAGCCGGGCCATCTCAGCCTCGGCATCGATGTTATGGATGAACATGCGCCGGTATTGCGCCGGATCCAGCGCGCCTTCGTCGATCAGCCGGGAGACGAACTCAATTGCGCGCATTTCCCGCATCAGCGACGAGTTGAAACTCAGCGTATTGACGCGGTCGAGGATTTCCCGTGCCGTAGTCGGCACATCGGGAATACGGATCGGATTAATGCGGATGATCAGCACATCGCGGCTGTCGGTCTCGTAGATCAGCGGGTAGATGGGCGGGTTGCCCATGTACCCGCCATCCCAGTAATACTCCCCGTCGATCTCCACAGCCTGGAACAAGCTGGGCAGGCAACTCGATGCCAGCACCGCCTGGATGCCGATCTCGTGATTGGTGAACACCCGCATGCGGCCACTCAGTACATTGGTAGCGCACAGGAAGAGCCTGGGGCTGCGGCAGTTGCGCAAGATATCGAAATCGATCATCTTGACCAGCATGTCGCGCAGCGGGTTCAGATTGGACGGATTGAGCTGGTAGGGAGAAAAAAAGCGGGTGATATGGTCAAACAGCAGCCACCCGGGCGACAGGTTCAACCGGTCGAGCCCCAGCATCCGGTCGAACCAGGTGGGTTGCAGAGGACTCATTCGCGCGCATTCGGCGACGCCGTGCCACAACGCTTCAAGCATTTGGCGCGCCCCGTCGCGCCCGCCGCTGACGATGCCGTAGGCAAGCACGGTGGCATTGACCGCGCCGGCGCTGGTACCGCTGATGCCGTCGACCTCGATGCGGCCGTCTTCCAGCAGGCGGTCGAGCACGCCCCAGCTGAACGCCCCGTGGCTGCCGCCGCCCTGCAGCGCAATATTGATGCGGCGGACCGGGGAGGATGGCGTCTGGTTGCCGCTGCCCTCCTCCGTTGCCGGGCGGGCTGGCGCCGTTCGCCGGATCGAACGCCGGGCTCCGCTCACTGTTGCTCTGGCACGCTGGGACATGGAGGTCTCCTCGATCGATGGCGTCTGAGGCTCAATGCGGCGCCGGCCGGCCAAGCCGCCACGTCAGGTTGCGACGGGCGCGGGCTTCGCAGCGGGCCTGGAATAATTCTGTGTAATAGATGCGGGGACGCGCCAGCAGCGCATCCAGCACAGCCCGCTCGCGGGCGTCATAGACCGGATCGTCGAGATCGGGGCGCTCGGCCCGCAGGCGCGCCCCGTCCTGGCGAAAGCGCGTGCGTCCGCCCCCGAGAACCGCGAGGTCGATATCGACGGCAAAGGCGCAATCCGGATCGGCCGGCACGGCGGTGTGCGTGGTCGCCAGGATCATGTCGGCAATGCGCCCCGCCGCCGGGATGCCATCCCCCGCCCAGCGCAGGAACCACTCGGCGCTGCGTTGCTCGTTGTCCCTGGCGCCGGGAATGAAGATCACGTCATGGCACCACAGAGCCAGTTCCACTGCATCGGGATCGGGGACGGCGCCACGCGCCCAATCGAGATCGCGCAGGCAGCGGCGGATGTGCCGCAGGGTGTGATAGTGGCGCGCCGGTTCGGCGTAATGCAGCGCCAGGTCGGCATGGACGGCTTCGGCGTGGATGCCGCCACTGCGCGACCACAGCGCCAGGAAACGCGCTTGCATCTCGTCCATTTCACCTCCCTGACACCAAGGAGCCACCAGCGGGGTCGCATCCGGGTCACGTGCCGGAACCCTCCGGCCAGCCCGAGTATGCGCTCCGTTAACGCCGATTAGGCGGCAGCGGGCCGGCACCAGCGTACGCGGCCGCACTATTGCGAGAAAACCCGTCTATGCAGGTTGGGCAAGCCCGGCGACGATGCCTAGAATGCCAAAGGTGGAAGCTCGCGATTTGCGGACAAACGCTTTGACGGCCAGCTGATCGACCGAACGGATTGAGATGCATATGGACCGAGAACCGATACCTGAGGCGTCCGATGGCTCGGTGATGTTCGCGGACGTCAGTGGCAGCACAAGGCTATATGAATTAGCCGGCGATGCGGTTGCCTTCGGTGCCATCGGCCGCTGTATCGCTGTCATGAAGTCCTGCTCCGGCGCATCCCAGGGCCGGGTCGTCAAGACGATTGGAGACGAGGTCATGGTGCTGTTTCCATCGGCCGAACAGGCGATGCAGGCGGCACTCGACATGCAAGTGGCTGTCTCTCAACTTCCTCCCATCGCCAGTGTTCCCATGTCGGTCCATATCGGCTTTCACCATGGGCCGGTCTTGTCCGACGAATCGGGCGACGTATTTGGTGACACCGTGAATCTCGCGGCTCGCCTGACGAAGCTCGCATCACGCGGCCAGATCATCACCAGCAAGGATGCGGTGGAACACCTGTCCGCAAGGCTGCGCCAGATGACGCGCTACCTGTATCCGATCCAGGTGCGCGGCAAGGAACCGCCTGTCGAATTGTTCGAAGCAATATGGGAGCAGAACGCCGACATGACCGTCATGGCCAATGCAAGTCCGCGCTCGTTGCGCTCCGCACTGCTCACGCTAAGGTACCGGGAGACGCTGCTCGAAATGAACGCCGCATCCCTGCCGGTGACCATCGGCCGTGACAGTGGCATGAGCATTGTCGTTTCGGACCGGCAAGCGTCGAGATTCCAGGCCACGGTCGAGTCTCGCGCGGGCAGATATGTGCTGATCGACAGCAGTTCGAATGGCACGCACGTCACCATCGATGGCGAAGATGAGTTCGTTCTGCGCCGCGACGAAGTCACGCTCAGGGGCCATGGCTGGATTACGTTTGGCCAGTCGATGGAATATGCCGGTGAGCGGGTCGAGTTCTTTTTGTACGTCGAAGGGCGTGGATGAGAATGCAAGGCCAACGGCATGCATCCTGTCGGTGATGCCGCTTTGGGGGCAGATCAGCTCTACTGCGCCTTTTTTCGTTTGGTCCGGTAGCGCATCCTGCCGTTCTCCAGGTGTCCGGTCGTCGTCACCAGCCATTTCCCGTCTGCCGACAAGCTCTCGTCCCATTCGGCAACCAGTGTCAGCTTCCCGTCGATATAGCGAAAAGTCTGAGCGGAGTGACTGCAGCAACTACCACGCTGTGCCGACATCACTGCATGGCGACTGGTGTCAATGGATATCTGCGGCAAATTGGACAATTCCTCGTTATGGGCGAATTGCCGCGCATCCGGATCGAACAGAAAGAAGTGCACGGTGTTGTTCGGACCTGCGCCACCCGACATGCCGAAGATGCTTATGTCCGGGTGGCCATCAAAATTGGCGTCGACGACTTGCAGGAATTCCTTGTCGGCGGTTTGTCCCTCTGAATCGAAGTCGCGAAGGACCTGGAGGCGCCGACCGGTTCTTCGGTCCAGCACCTCGATGGCCACCGGCACTGCAACCTCTGGCGCGTCATTACCAGGACGAAAGGCGACGCGAAAGCGAAAGTCCTTTGTGCTGGCCTTCTGCTCAACCCACTTCAGTTCGAACAAATCATCCCGGTCGATCCAGCCATGGAATGCCGATCCGTCCCGATGGACATGCTCGACTTCGTACCAATCCGGTCTGCTGGCAAGAACTGCGACAAAGCTCCCGGCGTCCAGGCTGGCGACTGGCGACGCACGATCTGCCTGCGCGAAGACTGACACCGCCTTTTCGAGGTAGAGGATGTCGCCGTAGGTGCGCGGCGTCACCAGCTTGAAGCGATCGGAATAGTATGTCGTTTCATAGTGGTGGATTGCCCGGCCGTAAGCCGCCGGTTCGCAGACGCCAAGCGCGCAAGCACCGACTTCGTCCGGGGTGGGTCGACGTTTGGGCGGCACTGCCTCGCTGCGCTGGAATGCTCTCCTGGGCTGCCAGGCGACCGTAAATGCCGAATCGCTCCCCCTTATCATGGCTTCGCCGGTGCTGATATTGGTTCGGCAAAATGGCTGGGACTTTGAGTAGTCGTTCCAATCCGGAAACGCGTAGGCGACGCAAAGCCTGTCGGCACCATTTATGTCGGTGCGGTAATCCCTATCGACAAGGAAGATCAGCTTGTTTCGATGGGAATCGGACTCATACGAAACCACGGCATATGTCGCATCCGCTGCCGCGGGAATGGCATGTTCGAAGTGCTCGACATCCTCTTCGCCGGGCCTTCCTTGCAACCTTTGCGCCGCACTCAGGTTGGAACCGGCTTCGAGTCGATAGATACCTGGCACCAGAAAATCGGAGGCGAAGATGGGACTCATCTTTGCCGCGGCCAGGACGAAGACGAGGCAGGCGGTTCTCATAGTAAGCGTCAAGCAGGTTGGATTGGGGACTGGTCAGCAACGTCCAGGCCAGCAGTTCATCATAATCGCCGCCGCAAAAGCAAAACCCCCCAGTACTTTCGTACTGGGGGGTTTCAAGGGAGAGCCTGGCGATTACCTACTTTCACACGGGTATCCGCACTATCATCGGCGTAGAGTCGTTTCACGGTCCTGTTCGGGATGGGAAGGGGTGGTTCCAACTCGCTATGGTCACCAGGCATAAACGGTGGCCGCGTTGAGGTTGAGTCAACGCAGCGAATAGGGATGTAGTAGAGGTTGTGCGTATCGGCCAAGCTGCTTGTTGCTGCTGCAGCGGCACGCGATACTCAACCAGCAGAAACACACTGGTTATAGGATCAAGCCTTACGGGCAATTAGTACTGGTTAGCTTAACGCATTACTGCGCTTCCACACCCAGCCTATCAACGTCCTGGTCTCGAACGACCCTTCAAGGAGCTCAAGGCTCCAGGGAATCCTCATCTTCAGGCGAGTTTCCCGCTTAGATGCTTTCAGCGGTTATCTCTTCCGTACATAGCTACCCTGCGATGCCTCTGGCGAGACAACAGGTACACCAGCGGTACGTCCACTCCGGTCCTCTCGTACTAGGAGCAGCCCCCGTCAAGATTCCAACGCCCACGGCAGATAGGGACCAAACTGTCTCACGACGTTTTAAACCCAGCTCACGTACCTCTTTAAATGGCGAACAGCCATACCCTTGGGACCGGCTACAGCCCCAGGATGAGATGAGCCGACATCGAGGTGCCAA
The DNA here is from genome assembly GCF_057814235.1 of Cupriavidus sp. F041. Lineage (NCBI taxonomy): Bacteria > Pseudomonadati > Pseudomonadota > Betaproteobacteria > Burkholderiales > Burkholderiaceae > Cupriavidus > Cupriavidus sp. F041. The sequence goes on along the minus strand of NZ_JBVASY010000002.1, from coordinate 1,680,197 downwards.
ACACCGCCGTCGATATGAACTCTTGGGCGGTATCAGCCTGTTATCCCCAGAGTACCTTTTATCCGTTGAGCGATGGCCCTTCCATTCAGAACCACCGGATCACTATGTCCTGCTTTCGCACCTGCTCGACTTGTCGGTCTCGCAGTTAAGCACGCTTTTGCCATTGCACTTTAGGTACGATGTCCGACCGTACCAAGCGTACCTTCGAACTCCTCCGTTACACTTTGGGAGGAGACCGCCCCAGTCAAACTGCCTACCATGCACTGTCCCCGACCCGGATTCACGGGCCAAGGTTAGAACCTCAAACAAACCAGGGTGGTATTTCAAGGTCGGCTCCACGCAGACTAGCGTCCACGCTTCAAAGCCTCCCACCTATCCTACACAGATCGGTTCAAAGTCCAATGCAAAGCTACAGTAAAGGTTCATGGGGTCTTTCCGTCTAGCCGCGGGGAGATTGCATCATCACAAACACTTCAACTTCGCTGAGTCTCGGGAGGAGACAGTGTGGCCATCGTTACGCCATTCGTGCAGGTCGGAACTTACCCGACAAGGAATTTCGCTACCTTAGGACCGTTATAGTTACGGCCGCCGTTTACCGGGACTTCAATCAAGAGCTTGCACCCCATCATTTAATCTTCCGGCACCGGGCAGGCGTCACACCCTATACGTCCACTTTCGTGTTTGCAGAGTGCTGTGTTTTTATTAAACAGTCGCAGCCACCATTTTATTGCAACCCCTTCACCCTCCTGGCGCAGGCCAGTCAAGCTACAAGGGCGTACCTTATCCCGAAGTTACGGTACCAATTTGCCGAGTTCCTTCTCCCGAGTTCTCTCAAGCGCCTTAGAATACTCATCTCGCCCACCTGTGTCGGTTTGCGGTACGGTCTCGTATGACTGAAGCTTAGAGGCTTTTCTTGGAACCACTTCCAATTGCTTCGCAGCACTAGGCCGCTCGCCCCATATCCTTGAATTCCGCGCCCGGATTTGCCTAAGCGCCTTCTCCAATACAGGGACCGGGACTTCCAACACCCGGACAACCTTCCGCGATCCGTCCCCCCATCGCATCATACGACGGTGCAGGAATATTAACCTGCTTCCCATCAGCTACGCATCTCTGCCTCGCCTTAGGGGCCGACTCACCCTACGCCGATGAACGTTGCGTAGGAAACCTTGGGCTTACGGCGAGGGGGCTTTTCACCCCCTTTATCGCTACTCATGTCAGCATTCGCACTTCTGATACCTCCAGCATCCTTTACAAGACACCTTCACAGGCTTACAGAACGCTCTCCTACCATGCACTTACGTGCATCCGCAGCTTCGGTGACTGGCTTAGCCCCGTTACATCTTCCGCGCAGGACGACTCGATCAGTGAGCTATTACGCTTTCTTTAAAGGGTGGCTGCTTCTAAGCCAACCTCCTGACTGTTTTAGCCTTCCCACTTCGTTTCCCACTTAGCCAATCTTAGGGACCTTAGCTGGCGGTCTGGGTTGTTTCCCTCTTGACACCGGACGTTAGCACCCGATGTCTGTCTCCCGTGATTGCACTCTTCGGTATTCGGAGTTTGCTATGGCGGGGTAATCAGCAATAGACCCCCCAACCATGACAGTGCTCTACCCCCGAAGGTGAGACACGAGGCACTACCTAAATAGTTTTCGGAGAGAACCAGCTATTTCCAGACTTGTTTAGCCTTTCACCCCTATCCACAGCTCATCCCCTAACTTTTCAACGTTAGTGGGTTCGGTCCTCCAGTACGTGTTACCGCACCTTCAACCTGGCCATGGATAGATCGTCTGGTTTCGGGTCTACACCCAGCGACTGAACGCCCTATTCGGACTCGCTTTCGCTACGCCTTCCCTAATCGGTTAAGCTTGCCACTGAATGTAAGTCGCTGACCCATTATACAAAAGGTACGCCGTCACCCGTCTCCAGGCTCCGACTGTTTGTATGCATGCGGTTTCAGGATCTATTTCACTCCCCTCCCGGGGTTCTTTTCGCCTTTCCCTCACGGTACTGGTTCACTATCGGTCGATCACGAGTATTTAGCCTTGGAGGATGGTCCCCCCATCTTCAGACAGGATTTCACGTGTCCCGCCCTACTTGTCGTACACCTAGTTCCACAACGCTGTTTTCGCATACAGGGCTATCACCTGCTATGGCCGGGCTTTCCATCCCGTTCTGCTAACAACACTGCTAAAGAGTACAAGGCTCTTCCCATTTCGTTCGCCACTACTTTGGGAATCTCGGTTGATTTCTGTTCCTGCAGCTACTTAGATGTTTCAGTTCGCCGCGTTCGCTTCCCTGACCTATGTATTCAGTCAGGGATGACCCATCAGGGCCGGGTTTCCCCATTCGGACATCTCCGGATCAAAGCTTGTTTGCCAGCTCCCCGAAGCTTTTCGCAGGCTACCGCGTCCTTCATCGCCTGTGATCGCCAAGGCATCCACCACATGCACTTGTTCGCTTGACCCTATAACGAGTGTGTCTCAAACTTGCGTTCAAGCCGTGCTCGCTACAGGATGAGTTCTCGCATTTGTGCCGTATTCCAAGTCATCTTTCGATCACTTAAATACATTTTGGTTGATACAATCACAACCCGGTATCGTGTGTTACTTCAGCGTCTCATCAACGCTCACGACACCTTTACTACATCCCATATTTTTAAAGAACAGCCGACTGAGACTTAGTCCCCTGTCGTCTTGGCAAAGCCAAATGCAAGCACTCAACGCTAAGCGCTTGCATTTGACCATGCAACACAGGACACGCAGCGCACATCCCGGCTCTAACAATCAACAAACCGATAAGTGTGAACGCTCGACTTAGGATGCACGCTCTGAAAGGAGGTGATCCAGCCGCACCTTCCGATACGGCTACCTTGTTACGACTTCACCCCAGTCATGAACCCTGCCGTGGTAATCGCCCCCCTTGCGGTTAGGCTAACTACTTCTGGCAAAACCCACTCCCATGGTGTGACGGGCGGTGTGTACAAGACCCGGGAACGTATTCACCGCGGCATGCTGATCCGCGATTACTAGCGATTCCAGCTTCACGTAGTCGAGTTGCAGACTACGATCCGGACTACGATGCGTTTTCTGGGATTAGCTCCCCCTCGCGGGTTGGCAACCCTCTGTACGCACCATTGTATGACGTGTGAAGCCCTACCCATAAGGGCCATGAGGACTTGACGTCATCCCCACCTTCCTCCGGTTTGTCACCGGCAGTCTCTCTAGAGTGCTCTTGCGTAGCAACTAAAGACAAGGGTTGCGCTCGTTGCGGGACTTAACCCAACATCTCACGACACGAGCTGACGACAGCCATGCAGCACCTGTGTCCACTTTCCCTTTCGGGCACCTGATGCATCTCTGCTTCGTTAGTGGCATGTCAAGGGTAGGTAAGGTTTTTCGCGTTGCATCGAATTAATCCACATCATCCACCGCTTGTGCGGGTCCCCGTCAATTCCTTTGAGTTTTAATCTTGCGACCGTACTCCCCAGGCGGTCAACTTCACGCGTTAGCTACGTTACTGAAGAAATGAATCCCCAACAACTAGTTGACATCGTTTAGGGCGTGGACTACCAGGGTATCTAATCCTGTTTGCTCCCCACGCTTTCGTGCATGAGCGTCAGTGACGTCCCAGGGGGCTGCCTTCGCCATCGGTATTCCTCCACATCTCTACGCATTTCACTGCTACACGTGGAATTCTACCCCCCTCTGACATACTCTAGCCTTGCAGTCACAAGCGCCATTCCCAAGTTGAGCTCGGGGATTTCACGCCTGTCTTACAAAACCGCCTGCGCACGCTTTACGCCCAGTAATTCCGATTAACGCTCGCACCCTACGTATTACCGCGGCTGCTGGCACGTAGTTAGCCGGTGCTTATTCTTCCGGTACCGTCATCCCCCCGCTGTATTAGAGCAAGGGATTTCTTTCCGGACAAAAGTGCTTTACAACCCGAAGGCCTTCTTCACACACGCGGCATTGCTGGATCAGGGTTGCCCCCATTGTCCAAAATTCCCCACTGCTGCCTCCCGTAGGAGTCTGGGCCGTGTCTCAGTCCCAGTGTGGCTGATCGTCCTCTCAGACCAGCTACTGATCGTCGCCTTGGTGGGCCTTTACCCCACCAACTAGCTAATCAGACATCGGCCGCTCCTATCGCGCGAGGCCTTACGGTCCCCCGCTTTCACCCTCAGGTCGTATGCGGTATTAGCTAATCTTTCGACTAGTTATCCCCCACGACAGGGCACGTTCCGATGTATTACTCACCCGTTCGCCACTCGCCACCAGGATTGCTCCCGTGCTGCCGTTCGACTTGCATGTGTAAGGCATGCCGCCAGCGTTCAATCTGAGCCAGGATCAAACTCTTCAGTTTAATACCTGTGTGGTTCCGCGCAGTTACCTGCTGAAACCTCGCTCTTTCGAGCGGTCGCTCACTCTCAGAAAACTGACTGGCTACATCCGCGATTTGCACCCCGGACATAACCAACATGTTTTACTGTGCGAGCACTTTATAACTTGTAAGCTAAAAGACCGAAGTCTTCCGCATCCGCTATCAAGCGCCCACACTTATCGGTTGTTTGTTTGTTAAAGAACTAACCGCGGTTCGCTTTGCTTACCGCGTTGCTGCGTTTGCTGCAGCAGAGAAACAAGATTATGAAGAACTTTTCAAACTTAATCAAGCATTTTGCGAAATTTCTTTTTCCCGGAAACTTCGCTGACTTCGCCTAATTACTCTCGTTAATCCCCGCAACCATTTTCTGCCGCTCAGTTTGCGGCGGTGTTTCCTGCTGCGGGGGACCGAATACTAAGGGTTTCCCACTAAGCTTGCAAGCTTTTTCTGGAAATTCTTGCGAGAGCCCCTTTAGCCACTTGCGATCAGCGAAGACGTCGGAGGACAGCCTGCGTCACTCAAGCTGAATCTCGCCGTCGAACCGAACCTTGACTTGCAAAGCCGCCAGTTCCAGCGTAACCACGACCGGCAAACGCTCCGTGCCGGTGACGGTGCCGGCCGCGAGCGCGCTGGATACCGCCTGCTCGATTTCCCGCTGTGAGCTCACGCCGACGATCTTGAGGAACTTGCGAATGCTGAGGTTGAAGGTCTCTTCGTTCATAGCACTCTCCTGGCTGTTGCCACAACGCAAGACTAGGCGATGCGCGGTACTTCTGCTGCCCGGCTGTCTCACGACCGCCCTGCCCCATCGCCTGGAATGGTTGGATCCCGGCCGGCCTCGACAAAGTCGGCGTAGTCGCCGCTCAGCGACAGCGCGAGCCCGCATGCAGCGACTATTCCTTCACCGTGACGATGGTCACGCGACGATTCTCGGGGGCGGTGGGGTTCTGCATATTCAGTGGCTCGGTAGCGCCTTTGCCCACCGGCGTCAGACGGTCTGCGGCTATGCCGCCCTCCAGCGTCAGATATTCCGCCACCGCCGCGGCGCGGCTCTCAGAAAGCTTCAGGTTGGCGTCCGCCGGGCCGCGCGGGTCCGCATGCCCTTCGATACGAAACTTGTATGCCGAGAGCCTTGCCGATTGCAGCCCGCGGGCGACCTTGCCGAGAGCCGCACGGGCACTTGCGGTCAGCCTCGAAGAATTGCTGTTGAATGTGATCAGCAACTGCGCGGACGGACTTCTCATCGCGCTGCCGAGTTCCTGCGTCGCCGGGACATCACGGTGCACGATGCCGAGCGTCTCGTTCCGGTCATCCGCATCCTGCGGAGTCAAGGCATTGGTAATCGATTCAACGCTAATGTCTTGCTCCCTCATTAAGATTTCGCCTGAACGGGCGGACGGCCAGGCAGCGAGGATGGAAAGCACCGCGATTAACAGGTGGATCAACCGGTGCGTACCGAAAGCGAAATGCGTGACATTTGCCATTTTGAAACTCCAGGTACTTGTGCGCTTCCACGCTCGTGCTGTGCATCGCCACAATCCTCACCATTCATTATAGGTATGCGACAGCATTCACCATGCATCTCCGCGGGCATTTCCCAGGGCGACTACTCGGCGCATTGAACGAGAGCTGAAATCTGCCTGAGCCTTGTGCCGGGCTTCATCTCCGGAGCCTGAAGCGCGGGCGGCGCCGGCGCGATGGACATTGAGTCGAGGAACTGTGCAAGGTCCTGCGCTGGAACCGCGACGCTGAGTTCAGGCTTGTCCGTGTACCGTCCCACGATCATGCCGAGCAACCCACCCTGCGCGTCGACAACCGGCCCTCCGCTATTGCCTTCATGCAGCGCAGCGCGCAGCACCAGAAGCCGATGGCCCCCAGGCTGCACAGTGCCGCGCACGGACCCTCGCGTCATAACAGGCACAAGAGGCGTCGATGGCGTGAGGCCGAAACCGATCGTATAGACCGGCGCGCCCCGGCGGACGGATTTGGCAATGGGCCGCGCCACCATTTCCACGGGACGGTTCGTTGCGAGCAGCGCCAGATCCCGCTGATCGTCGATGGCCACTAGTGATGCGGGCACGCTCTTCAGGTCGGCTGGCCAGACATCGATCTGCCGGCAGCCGCGCACGACGTGCGCGCTGGTGAGCATCTCTCCGGACCGTGCCACAAAGAATGCCGTGCCGCTGCGAAGCATCCCGTCATGGCTCTTGTCTTTACCGTGGTCGGGATTTGCATGTCTTTGTGCACCCACAGCTTTGATATCGCCGGCGAGGTGCCGGACGTCGGGCGACCCGCCGCGCTCTGCGGCTTCGCTCAGGTTCCAGATGCCGATCACCCCCATTGCCAGAACCAGGCACCACGGCGAGGAGCGCTCGCACCGTTCCATGAAATTCGATCTCGAAAGTCACTATTGGGTGGCCAGCTCCCACTCTCCCTTTGCATTTCGGCACGCGCGCGAAGTCTGTTCGTAAGACTTTCCCTCCTTTACGTAAGTCTCCGTGAAGTTCCGGCACGTTTGCGCGCTTGCGGACTTCGTGTATCCGCTGAGCGGCTTGATGGTGCCGGAATTCCCGGTCTTCGGGTTATGCCAGGTCCTTGGCTGGTTGTTCTCCGCGGTCTGCAAGGTTTGCTTCAATGCGGCCTGGCGGGCTTCGCGGTCTCGCTCATCCATCTCTCTGCCGATGATGCCGCCAAGCAGCGCGCCGGCCATGCCTCCCGCGACCATTGCGCCCGCATTGCCATGGCTAAAGATCCCGCCAAGCGCAGCGCCCGTGCCAGCACCAATCAGCGCACCCGAAGTGGTCTTGTTCATGCCTGTTGAATCGCCCTGCGCACACCCCGCAAGAACCGCACTTGCGGTTGCCGTCCAGGCAATTGCTAGAGTCCATTTGTTCATTGCATTCATCCTTCGACAGTCAGGCGGAATCGCTCCCCTTTGACTACATTGCCCAGACACCGACGTGCGCGCGTCGCGCGTCCTGCTCGGCAGTGGCATATCGCGCCGGCGCGCCGTCCCTTGCGCGAGCCCAGCCGTTTCGGAGGGCATGCTCGCCAATGTCTTCTCCATCCGCGAAGCACTGAAAGGCCTTGTCTTTGGCAAAACACTGGAGCTGGTTGCCCTTACCCTTGAGATACCGCTGCATTGCCTGGGCAGGCTTTCCGTCTTCGCCGCGTATGGAGGATAGGTTGACAATTTTCCCGCCGACGATCAGCGCTCCCGAATCCAGCACCTGGGCGACCGTCCCCTCAAGGTCTGGCTTGCCCTGCGGCGATGCCGGAGTACCCCCACCCGACCCTGCCGGGGGGGAAGAAGGCTTCGGGATCAGCGCGATCGGGGGAAGATCAATCGGCTGTTCCTGCACGGGTGGCTCAGCCACGGAGACCTGCGGCGGCACATTCGACGCCGGCGGGGGTGCCGGGGGCGACGGCCGCGGATGCCGGGTCAGTGCCATCAACAGTATTCCCGCACCAACGACGAGCCCGGCGGCAACCGCGCCGAGACCCGCAACGCGAAGCCGCGGCACCGGTCGCACCGGCTCCGGCCTGACTGCCGTGCTCTGGGTTGGAGGCTGCTCAACCGGGCGGGAATGCGATTCGTCTGCAGCTGTCTGACGTGCGGGATGTGGCGCTGCGTGTCGAGCGGAATCCTCATCGGCGCGCAGTTGGGCCCCTGCGTTCAGGCTTGTGTTTACGCTTGGGTTGACGCTTGTGTCGATGCTTGGGCTCACGCTCTCGACGCGGGTGGTCTTGAGATCGGGCGCATTGAACCTCAGAAGCACGCCTTCGCTTACGATATCGGGCGCATCAGCAAGTAGCGAAGCAGCCCCCAGCGCACGGCCAAAGTTCTCTACCGAGTCGAACCGTTCTTCGGGGGCTTTGGCAAGCGCCCGCATCAGCGCCTTTTCAACACCGGGGTCGAGATCCCGGCATAGCGAGGCCAAAGGCGGAGGCAGCGTTTCCACCTGCGCGCGGATCAATTCATAGTCGCTGGTGGCGTTGAAAGGCAGTCGCCCGGAGATCAGTTCGTACAGGACGGTCGCAAGGCTATACAGGTCGCTTCTGCCGTCGCCCTCATGGCCGCGCAATTGCTCGGGAGACGCGTAGGCCAGCGTGCCGACGATGTCGCCTTGTTGCGTGAGGCGTTGCGAACCCTGAATGCGCGCGATGCCAAAATCCATGATCTTCAGCGTGCCGCTGTCCGTCAGCATCAGGTTCGATGGTTTGATATCGCGATGAATCACGCCCATCTTGTGCGCGTAGCGCAGACCCATGACGGCCTGGATGATCACCGCGAGACTGTCCCGCACGGTGAATTGGCCGATGCGCTGCAGGACGGCCTCAAGCGTGTGGCCATGAACCAACTCCATCACCATGCATAAGGTATCGCCGTCCTTGAACAGCGCATACAGCGTCGTGATGTTCGGGTGGTTCAGCTTGGCAAGGCTGGTGGCCTCCGCGCGAAAGCGATCCAGGAATGCCTTGTCGAGGCTGAGCTCCGGCCTCAGGGTCTTGATCGCCACGTCACGCTCGAGCTCGGTATCGAAGGCGCCATAGACCTCGCCGATCCCGCCGCGCCCCAGCAGGGTGCGAATCTCGTAGTGGCCTATCTGCCTGGCTGACATGGCGAGTCCATCAAAACCAATACTTTCAGAAAGGACGGGGCTCGCGCGTTGAGCGAACCGACTCGCTACCCGTTGCCGGCTGCCGCTGCAAACTGCAGATCGCAACCGACGCGTTATCCAGCCCGCCCGCCATGCGCGCGAGCTCAATCAGCTTGCGACAGGCATCGACCGGGTCAAGCTTCATGAGCAAGGACGTAATCGTAGCCTCGTCGACCTGGTCGAATATGCCGTCAGTGCATAGCATCAGGACGTCGCCATGCGCCAGCGGAAATCCTTCCGGCGAAACCGACGGCGCATGGTCGGGCGCTCCGAGTGCCCGCAGGAGTACATTCCTGTCCGGGTGCCTGTTGGCTTCTTCTGCCGTCAGGAGGCCATCGCGAAACATCTTGCCGACGAGCGAGTCATCCTGCGTCATTTGCCGGAACGCGCCCTGGCGAAGGAGATAGATCCGGCTATCGCCGATGTGGGCGATATATGCGAGGCCATCAACAATGGCGACCGCGCTACAGGTGGTTCCCATCCCATCGCAACCAGGGTCGACGGCGGCACGATCACGGATAGCCTGATCGGCAACGACAAACGCCGTTGTCAGCGCAGCCGCCGGCACGCGCGCACTACGGTAATACTCGTGAAGTACCGTGCGCAACGCAATCTGGCTAGCCACCTCGCCTGCTGCGTGCCCACCCATGCCATCCGCCACAACAGCCAGTGCCCCCGCACGCGCGAACGGATCGTCCTCGCGCGGAATCATGCAGCCGACCGCATCTTCGTTCCGCCTGCGGACGCAACCTACATCGCTCAGCATCGCGCACCTGACCGAAAGCCGGGATCGATCCGCAGGACTAGTCTGGTCTGCGCACATGGCGAGTTTTCCCAGTGGACTCAGTTAAGCAGCAAGTCGAGTCCGTACTTGATCGGGACTGCGAAGGTAACGCGTTCGTCGCCCATAGAACGGGAATAGGTAAACAGCCCGATCACCTTGCCGTCGCGGTCGAACACCGGGCCGCCGCTGTTGCCGTGGCCCGTGGCGGTCACCGTAAGCTGATAGACGTCGCCGAGGTCATCGTAGGTCTGAACATTCTTCTCTGCCTTGACGGTGTCGCCGACCTTCGCGATGATGCCCTCCGTTACGGTGGGCTGAGGAATCAATTCGACGAGATTGGCAATATTTCCGCCTTCGCTCGATTGAACGATCGCGTGCTTTTCCTCGGATATGCCTGGATAGCCGAGCACTGTCACGCGCTCGCCTACGCGCGGCCGGGAACCCACCGAGGCAAGGTTGATGGTAGGCAATTTGCGTGTGGCATCAATCTTGATCTCCGCCACGTCCGCTTCGGCAGACGACTTGACGACACGTGCCTCGATGCTATCCCTCGTATCGGGAAAGCGCACCGCCAGGTTTTCATTGCGCCCCTCGAGAACGGCCATGGACATGGTGCCAAGCGCCATGCCTCCCGGCACGGCGAAGTTCGGCCTTATCAACCTCACCGGGTGGTCAAAGTCCCAGCCTTTGAGATGCCTGAAGGCCTTTGGGTTAATCCGGGCGAGGCTGATCTCACCCTGGCCAGCCGTCGAGACCCGAATCAGTATGCCGCCATTCGAGTCGAAGTCCATCCAGCCCGGCACCTTCCATCCCTGGGCGACGTGTTTGTTCGTCAGGATAAATCCCTGGTCCTTGACGACAAATCCACTGCCGCGTCCACCCACTTCGATTGGAATGCCGCGATGATCGTCGTCGTCAGTCGTCAGCCAGCGCTGAATGGGACTGTTATCGATCTGGATAAAGCAGGGAAGCCGCAGGTTTTCGACGATACAGATGCGCTGGTAGACGGGGCGCCCCGTGGTCTTGTCCACGATATGCCAACGGGCCTCCACGACCACCGTTGCCCCGCCGAAATCTGCGACGATTGCCTCGGGGCTTTTCCCGAACAGGATACCGAAATGCGAAAATGCGCCGACAACGATGGCGCCCAGCACCACCACTGCACCAGCGCCGATGAGCAGCTTGCGCCCGGCCGAGCGCTTCTGCTGATCCAGCATCCGTATCACCGTCTCTTTACCCACGCGATCGTCCGTGGCTTGAGCGGAGGCGCCGGGAGGCGGCACCGAAGGGCGGCCCACCCGCGTTTCAGCTACAGCCTTTGCGCTCACGCGTGTCGGAGCGGGAGCAACAACGGGCCGCGGCTCAAGGTCGAACGTCAGACGCGGCCCGCCCTCGCCCAGTTCGATGCTATCGCCCGGCGCCAGCAACGTCTCATCCTTGACCGCGCGGCCGTTATGGAATGTGCCGTTGCTACTGCCCAGGTCGACCAGCATATAGCGTGGGGTTTCGTCTTTCCTGATTTGAATTGCGGCATGCTGGCGGCTCACCAGATCGTCGCGTTGCGGGTCGAAAACGACAGTAGCCGCCGGGTCCCGCCCCAGGATTATTTGATCGAACCGGTCAGCTTCAAATTGTTCGATCTGGTGCGCCTTCGAACCGGAAATGTGAGTAATGATGATGCGTGTCATCCCGGTCTCCCTTATGGTTGCCGGGTAACGTTTCTGAAGATATCCGTTTCTCTCGCGATATCACGAAAACCCGATCGATCATCGCTTTCCGCAATATCCCGGACACCAGTATGCTTAAAGGGATCCCTGCCAACGGCCAATGTGGCGTCTTGCGGTCCTCGCATGCGAATCAAGCAAGTTGCGCTGCGGCTTCGCATTTCCGGACGGTCACCCGTCGCGCGTCTGGCGGATTCGTCTCCAATGACAATATGGCAGCCCTTGCCGCGGGCGCCACGGCATCGAGCGTCCTTGCCGGAACAGGCTGTCGGCGGCTTCAGGCGATACGCGTGCGCACGTGCGGGCGGGACATGGGATGGGAAAGCTGCACCTCGCGCCTGCACAATGGCCCCCCGCGTCAGAATAGATGTCGCCCAGATAGAATCTGAACCTTGGGGGCGATAAGAGATGGAAGTGGCTCGATACGGACAAGTGTTTAAGGACCGTGCAGTAGCGCGGTTGTTGCCGCCGGAGAGTGTGGCGGTGGAAGTGGTTTCAAGGGAACTGGGTGTGGCAGTGGCCACGTTGGAGCGGTGGCGTGCGGATGCGCTGTCCATGCCCGCTCGCGAGCGGGCATGGACAGCGCCTGCCCGGCTGGAGGCTGTAATCGCCACGGCGGCCATGGACGAGACTGCGCGCAGTGCTTGGTGTCGCGAGCACGGTGTGTACCCCCAACAGCTTGAACAGTGGCGCCAAGCCGCCACGCAGGCGCTGGCTGAACCGGAGGAGGTGCGCGCCAGTCCGAAGCAGACCCAGCATGATCGCCGCCGCATCAAGGAGCTCGAACGCGAGTTGCGGCGCAAGGAGAAGGCGTTGGCCGAGACTGCTGCATTGCTGGTACTTTCAAAAAAAGTCGCGGCGATCTTCAACAAGGGCGAGGACGAATGATCGGCCTCGAAGATCGCCAGACTCTGGCCCGCGACATCGAAGTGGCGCACGCTGCTGGGGCAAGGCTGCACGCGGCCTGCGAGACCGCTGGCATCAGCGCGCGCACGCTGCAGCGTTGGACGGACGGCCAAGGTCTCATATCGGGTGACGGCAGGCCCCAGGCGGTGCGGCCAATGCCCGCTCATGCCCTCACCGAGGCTGAGCGCGAGCAGATCCTGCGCGTGGCCAACGAGCCGCGCTTCGCCGATATGCCGCCGGCGCGCATCGTGCCCATGCTGGCCGACGAAGGCGTGTACCTGGCCAGCGAATCGAGCTTTGGCCGCGTGCTGCGCGCGCATGGCCAGAGCCGGCATCGAGGCCGCGCCAAGGCGCCCCGTCAAAGCCGCCCGCCCACCACGCACGTGGCTACCGCACCGCGCCAGCTATGGTGCTGGGACATGACGTACCTGCCTGCCGAGATCACCGGGCGCTGGTTTTATCTGTACCTGATCCTGGACGTGTATAGCCGCAAGATCGTGGGCTTCGAAGTCCACGACCGCGACGACGCCGACCACGCGGCGCATCTGGTCAAGCGCACGGCGCTGGCCGAGGGCATCCACGCCATGGCGGCCAAGCCGGTGCTGCACGGGGACAACGGCGCCACACTCAAGGCCACCACGGTGCTGGCGATGTTGCACTGGTTGGGTGTCAAGCCCTCGTATTCGCGTCCACGCGTGAGCGACGATAACGCCTTTGTGGAGAGCCTGTTTCGCACGGCCAAGTACCGGCCGGAGTTCCCGTCCAGCGGCTTCGCCGATCTGAGCAAGGCGCGCGCCTGGGCGGCGCACTTCGTGCACTGGTACAACCACGAGCATCGGCACAGCGGCATCCGCTACGTGAGCCCGGCACAGCGCCACGCCGGGCACGACGATAGGATTCTCGCCGCTCGTCATGTGCTCTATGCCGAGGCCCGCGAGCGCAACCCACGTCGCTGGTCACGCCACACGCGAAACTGGACGCCAATCGGCACGGTCACGCTCAACCCGGAGCGCGAGATTGCCGTGCCCAGCGGTATCAAGCCAGGCGCCAAAAAACAGCGTTTGGCTGCATGAATGAGGCGACATCTGCCTTGACGCGCGCCGATGGGGCCAAGGTGCAAGATGGACAAAGGTGAAGATGGCCAAGGCATGCGCACCCCTGAATGGCACCGGCGCGCGTCTCATCGAAGAGCACTGCCGGCGACCTTCCCCCGGGCACTGAAGCGCGCCGGCTTGGCGCGAAATGTGACGCTATGGTGGTACTTATCAAAAAAAGTATAGATGACCCGGTATAGGTTCGCCAAAGGAAGCAGGCACTGCCCGATAGCGCGAGAAATGGCGTCGTATTCTCCTGACCTGCCGGCAGACGGTCCTCCCCATCAATGCAAAGTCACGCTCCGGGCACATGGCTCGTCCTGGCGCCACACCACATGTGCTTGCAGTATTGGATGCAGGGTGAGACCTGCTCCGTTCCCACATGGGCTTCCGCCCAACGGAGAAGCTTTGCACCTCCACGGCAGCCGCCGCAGGACCTATCCTTGAACCATGAGCCTGGCCTGACAGGATGCAGGGTGAGACCTGCTCCGTTCCCACATGGGCTTCCGCCCAACGGAGAAGCTTTGCACCTCCACGGCAGCCGCCGCAGGACCTATCCTTGAACCATGAGCCTGGCCTGACAGGAGGAACTGGCGATGACGACGATCTGGACTATTACCGCCGATAGCAGTCGCGCCCGGATTTTCCAGGCCCATGGAACGGGAAACGACTTCCATGAGATACAGGCTTTTATCAATCCGCTCGGCCGCGCCAGGGACGGCGAGTTGCGCCAGGATGCCCAGGGACGCTACGCTGGCAAGGGCGAGCCGGGCCATTCCGTGCCACCCCGCACCGACCCCATCGAGAGGGAGCACGATGCGTTCGCGAGGATGTTAGGGCAATTTCTCGAACAGGCCGGCCAGGAGCATCGCTACGACAAGCTTCGTCTGGCCGCGGCGCCGAAGTTTCTCGGCAAGCTGCGCGAGCACTTGGGCAAGGCAGCCCAGAAGGCGGTATTCGAAGAATTCGATGAGAATATCTCGAAGCTGAAACCCCTCGAAATTCAGCGCCGCCTGAACAAGAGTTGAGGCAGATGTACTGATTGTCAGGTGCGGACGGCGAGACTTCCGGGCTTCGTCCCGTTGCATGGCGCCGGGGGTATCCTGGAGCGCCGTCCCATGCACCTTATTGGTGGGCGGCGCCGCCGCTGGATCAATCCGCAAGTGCGCCTCGTCATTGAAGTGCCACCCTGTAAAAGGGGGGCGCGCATTCCAGCTGTCTCGCTATCTTTTCCAGCGAGTTGGCGGGCGCCCGCCATGGCGGCAGTGAGCCCGGCCAGCACGGCTGCGAGACCCGGTCCGTCACTCCCGTCTGACGAAGCACATACCCCCTCATCTAACACTCGGCGGACACGCCATGTCGCTTCTGAATCTCGGATAGTGAACGGATAGTGAACTGCCAGCCATGACCGGATTTTTCTACCGATCGTCAAATTGCGCACTATATTTGACTTGCACTATCGCGCTGAGCATTCCTCGCCACTGACGAACTGAGGTTGCCGTTCGTTGCAGGCCGCGCTACGCGCCAAATCGGTATCGGCACGCGAACATAACCCAAACAGGGTATGACGCTGTGCGGGATGCCATCTGCTCCGAAGTTGTGCCGTTCGCACGATGGAGGCAAGACATGGCTGCAACTGAAGCAATGGCTCCAAAGTTTGGACTCAACCAGTTCTTCTCGGCTTGGGACGCACGTATCGACCGCTGGCGCACCCTCAACCGTATCACGCGAAACTTGGCCGCCCGGCCGGCGCAAAACGGGGACGATTTGCGCCAGCAAGCCATTGCAGTGTTGGAAGAGTTACATCCAATCGAAGAGTTGAACGCATATCCCGGACCGCACTTGATTGCACAGGTGCAAGAGCGCCTGGTAAACGGGGACCGGGTTGGCCTGGAACGCAGATACCCCTGGGTTCCCAATCATGGTCCCTGGGCAAGTTATCACGCCGGAAGCCATTGCCTTCATGCGCAAGCTGGATGTCAAGGAGATTCACGGATACAACGCGGCGCGTGGCCTTGAGTTGCTCAAGCCCGAAGCCTTGGAAGCTCTCCGGCGAAAAACAGGATGATCTGTTTCCTGTGTGCACCATCAGGATTCATCAGGAATCATTGCGATGGACTACTGCGGAAGCGGAGGCGTCCGTTTTGACCTACCCATAGCTCATGGAGGTGGCTATGTCCTGGTTTGTGACAACACTCAAAGCGTATCCGGAAATCGCGATATTTCTCGCGCTGGGAATCGGATACTGGATTGGCGGGAAAAGCTACAAGGGCTTCAGCCTGGGCGCTGTAACGTCGACGCTGCTCGTGGCAATCGTCATCGGGATCCTGGGCGTGAAAATCTCCGCCAATGTGAAGTCTGTCTTCTTTCTCATGTTCTTGTTCGCGGTGGGCTATGGCGTGGGTCCGCAGTTCGTACGCGGCATCGCCAAGGACGGCGTGCCACAAGCCATCTTTGCCTTGGTCATGTGTGTACTGTGTCTGGCATCGTCAGTCGGAGCTGCAATGATGGCCGGGTATGACCTGGGTTCGGCTGCCGGACTCCTCGCGGGATCGCAAACGATCTCCGCGTCCATGGGATTGGCCACCGACGCGATCAACCGGCTCGGCTTGCCGCCGGATGAAGCGAAACAAATGCTTGACGGCATGCCAATCGCGTACGCGGTTACGTATATCTTCGGCACTGTGGGTTCGGCGATCATCCTGGCGCAGATCGGCCCGAAGCTGCTGGGTATCGACCTGGTAGCCGCTTGCAAGGATTACGAGAAGGAACTAGGTGCGGGAGAACCGGGCGAGGCCGGCACGGAGTGGCATGAATTCGAACTACGCGCCTACTCACTGGCGCCAAACAGCCCATATATCGGCAAGTCCGTTGGCGAACTGGAATCCGGCACGCAAGAAGGAGTCAGAGCCTTCGTTGAACGCATTCGTCGTGGCGGCAAGATCATGGAGGTGGACCTTGGCACCACGCTGGAACCGGGCGACATTGTTGCGATTGGCGGGAAGCGCCACCAGTTGATCGAGCGCCTCGGTCCGAGCGGCAGGGAAGTCGAAGACGCGGAGTTGCTCAATATCCAGACCGAGGGTGTTGATATTTACGTCACCAACAAGGAGGTGGACGGCCATACCCTGCAGGAATTGGCCCGCTGGCCGGGCGCGCGCGGGGTGTTCCTCAAGAGGATCAAGCGCGGGCCAACCGAAACAGTGATCCCGGTCTTGCCCAAGACGAAACTCTACCGCGCCGACGTCGTCACAGTGGTTGGGCGTACACAGGACATCAACGCGACCGCGAAGCAGCTTGGCTACATCGATCGGCCTACGTCGGTGACGGACGTGGCCACCATGTCGCTTGCAATCACTGTTGGTGCGCTGATCGGCGCAATCGTTTTGAAGGTGGGCGGTGTTCCCTTGACCATTTCCACGGCCGGTGGCGCGCTGATTGCCGGCATTATCTTCGGATGGTACCGGGCAATCCACCCGACCTTCGGTCGCATACCGGAGCCTACGGTCTGGTTCATGAACTCGGTTGGACTCAATGTCTTCATCGCCGTAGTCGGAATCTCCGCAGGCCCTGGATTTGTCGCTGGCTTGCAGAAGCTTGGGATCAGTCTTTTCCTCTGGGGCATCTTTGCGACGACGGTGCCGCTCATTATTGGAATGCTGATCGCCAAGTATGTCTTCCACTTTCATCCCGCTATTTTGCTGGGGGTATGCGCCGGCGCGCGGACCACCACAGCTGCGCTGGGCATGGTCTGCGAAGCAGCGAAGAGCCAGGTTCCGGGTCTTGGCTACACCGTTACCTATGCCGTGGGGAACACGTTCCTGACGATCTGGGGCATGGTCGTTATCATGATTCTCTCTTGAACTAGTGGAGCGCAGTTTGATCTCGATAGGCTTCCGCCCCAGCCGCTTGGGAGGGGACTCATGCAGATGTCTCACTCAGTCAAGGGGAGTGACCATGAGTCCATGTGGTAAGCGGCTGGCTCAAGCCTTACGTGCGTGGTTCCTCGTTGGGATGCTGCTCGCATCAGGTGCTCTGAATGCCCAGGAGCAGGCCGCGCCCGCCTTTAAGCCAGAAGAGCTTGAGGCATTGGTCGCGCCAATCGCACTCTACCCCGACTCGGTGCTGTCCCAAGTGCTGATGGCTTCCACGTATCCCCTGGAGATCGTGTACGCCGCTCGCTGGGTCAAGGCCCATCCGAACCTCAAGGGCGATGACGCGGTCCAGGCTGTCGCGAACGAATCGTGGGACGTCAGCGTAAAGTCGCTGGTCGCCTTTCCTCAGGTCCTTGAGCCTATGTATGACAAGCTCGACTGGACGCAGCGGCTTGGCGACGCCGTTCTCGCGCAAGAAAAAGAAGTACTGGCGGCAGTGCAACGCCTGCGCTCGCGGGCCCAGAAATCCGGCAACCTGCAGTCGAATGAGCAGCAACGGGTGATCGTGGAGCAGGCAACAACGGCCGAGGCGGTGTCGCCCACCATCGTTCGCATCGAGCCGGCGAACCCACAGGTCATCTATGTCCCCGCCTATGACCCCACCATTGTCTATGGCGGATGGGGTTATCCGGCCTACCCGCCCTACTACTGGCCACCTTACCCCGCGTACTATCCCGGTGGCGCCCTCCTCAGCGGGTTCGCGTGGGGCCTTGGCTTTGCCGCCGCAGGTGCAATCTTTGGCAACTGTAACTGGGGCGGTGGCAACATCAATATCGACATCAACCGTGGCGCCCACATCGACCACCACTTCGATCGCAACAAGGCCCAGGGCGGACGCTGGCAGCACGATGCAAGCCATCGCAAGGGTGTTGCCTACCGCGACAATGCGTCTCGCGAGAAGTTCGGCCGCAACGTGGCCGGAGCGGACAGGCGCGGGGACTTCCGTGGTCGCGAGGGGGCCACCGGCGGGCGGACCAGCGTTGCCGACCGGGCCGGAGCGGGCAACCGGGCCGGGGACAGGGCTGGCACTGGCGATCGTACCGGAGCTTCAAACAGGCCTGGCACGTCCGACCGCGCCAGGGATGCCGACCGGTACAACGCTGGCTTCGGCGGCCGCGACAACTCCTTCCAGGGTGTCGGCGGCGGCAATGCCGCGCAACGCGACGTCAACCGGGGACAGTCCAGCATGCAGTCTTCCGGATTCAACCGTTCGAGCGGCGGTGGCGCAGGAGGCTACGGAGGTGGCGGCCGTGGCGGCGGGGGCGGATTTGGCGGTGGCGGACGCGGCGGCGGCGGCCGGCGCTAAGGAGAGACGAGCATGAACTCACCTCGGCTATGTCGTCAAGGCCGGCTCTTCATCACGGTTTTCTCCGTGGTCAGTGCGCTGCTGTTGGGGCTCGGGGCGGTACCTGCCGCACACGCAAACAAGGTATTTGCGTCGCCCGAAGCAGCGATGAGGGAATTTGGCGACGCGGTACTCAATGATGACGAGGCGGCAATGAAGAGCCTTCTGGGCGCCAATTTTCGTGAGCTCATACCGCCCGTGGGTGCCGAAGTCCGATACCAGTTTCTGGCGGCCTGGGGGATTGCCCATGCGCTCCAGCCGGCCGACCACCGCGCGTACATCGCCGTGGGCAACGACGGTTGGACCTTGCCCATCCCTCTCGTGAAGTCGGCTCACGGCTGGCAGTTCGACACGCGCGCCGGGGCAGAGGAAATGCGTGTACGACGCGTCGGGAGGAACGAGCTGGCCGTGATCCAGACGATGCTGGCCATCCATGACGCGCAGAACGAATACGCCCTGACCGCCCACGACGGCAGCGCCGTGCTCGCCTATGCGGCCAAACTGTCGAGTTCCCCCGGAAAGCGGGACGGACTGTACTGGCCAACCCGCGCAGATGAGCCAGCGAGCCCGCTCGGCCCGGGTTTCATGGGAGCCGGCACGCGCAATGCCGGAAAGGATGGCTACTATGGCTATCACTACAAGCTCCTCACATCGCAAGGCCCGCACGCGCCGGGCGGCGCATTCGACTACGTAATCAACGGCAAGCTCTTCGGCGGATTCGCCGTCATCGCCTGGCCCGTCCGCTACCAGGACACTGGAGTGATGAGCTTCATGGTGAGCCACGAGGGCCAGGTCTATGAACGCGACCTGGGTGCCGACGGCGCCGCCAAGGCGTCAGCAACGAACACTTTTGACCCCGGCCCCGGCTGGAGAAAGGTCTCACCATGAGGAACCTGCTTGCTACCCTGACATTTGGCGTCATCCTGGCCGTCTCGGGTTGTACCTACTATGGCTATCCGGCCGGCACCGTACCCGCGAGCTATGACCGTTCGTTCTCCGCGGCTGCGGGCGCCATGCGCGATCAGGGCGTGGCGATCAACGTTCAGGACCCGGCAAGCGGCACGGTCGCGGGCCAGCGCGACGGCAGCACCGTGACCGCCAGCGTGCGGCAGCAAGCCGACGGCAGCGTGCGCGTGCAGTTCAACACCAGTGACTCGCGCGATCCCGGCCTGCTCGATCGTATCTCGCAAAGCTACGACCGCCGGATGGGACGCTGATCGCAACAGGATCATGATTCTGAAGTTCACGCCATTGACTAGAATGGATTCCGTGATGCGTTGATTGACTATTTTTCTCCGCTATGCACCTTTTTTTGGGGGAATGCGCCATGAGTAAGCCAGATTCGTCGAAGTTGGAAAATCTCTCGCCGTTTGAACTCAAGGATGAGTTGATCAAGCTGGCCGGGAGCGTCACGAACCGCTTGATGCTTAACGCCGGACGCGGCAATCCCAACTTCCTTGCAACCGTGCCACGCCATGGCTTTTGGCAGCTTGGCTTGTTTGCCATGACCGAATCCGAACGGTCCTTTTCTTACCTTGCGGAAGGCGTCGGGGGTTTTCCCCGCAGGCCTGGCATCGAGGAGCGCTTCGATCTCTTCGCGCGTTATCACCGCGACACCCCGGGGGTCAGGTTCCTGGCAGGCGTCGTCTCTTTCGTGCGAGACCAGCTCGGCCATGATGGGGGCGATTTTCTCTATGAGATGTGCGAAGGCATCCTGGCTTGCAACTATCCGGTACCGGATCGCATGCTCAGGCTTAGCGAAAAGATCGTCAAGCAATACATCCGAAAGGAAATGATCGGCACGCATCCTTTTTTGGGCGATTTTGACTTGTACGCGGTCGAGGGCGGCACCGCGGCGATGACTTATCTGTTCAATTCGATGAAGGTCAACGGGCTGCTCAAGGCCGGTGACACGATCGCACTGGGCGTGCCCATCTTTACACCCTATATCGAGATTCCGGAACTGAAGGAGTATGACCTCGCCGAACTGAAGATCGAAGCGGATCCGACTGCTGGCTGGCAATACCCTGACAAGGAGCTCGACAAGCTGCGCGACCCGAAGGTCAAGGCCTTTTTCCTTGTGAATCCGAGCAATCCACCCTCGGTGCGAATGAGCGACGAGGGCCTCAACTATCTCGCTTCCATCGTCAAAGAGCGTCCGGACCTGATCATCCTGACCGACGACGTGTATGGCACCTTTGCCGACAACTTTGTGTCGCTATTTGCCATGTGCCCGAAGAACACCATCCTGGTGTACTCGTTCTCCAAGTACTTTGGCGCAACCGGCTGGCGGCTAGGCGTGATCGCGACCCATAAGTCGAATCTGTTCGATGAAATGCTCTCGAACTTGCCAAAAGCTGCACGCCAAGACCTGCACCATCGCTACGCATCAATTACTACCGAACCGGACAAGTTGCCGTTCATCGATCGCATCGTGGCGGACAGCCGCACGGTGGCACTCAATCACACGGCGGGCCTTTCCACCCCGCAGCAGGTGCAGATGGTGCTGTTCTCTCTGTTTTCCCTGATGGATTCGACTGAGAGCTACAAGAACGCCATGAAGCGGTTGATCCGAAGCCGCAAGGCGGCGTTGTATCGCGGCATGGGTGCGGCCCCCGAACCGGTGGATCCGAACGTGGTCGACTATTACACCCTGCTCGATGTCGAACAGCAAAGCAAGGACGTCGGGCCGGATTTTGTCAAATGGCTCCTTGATTCGATTCAGCCCCACGAGTTGCTGTTCCGCCTGGCCGAGGAGGCGGGCGTTGTGCTGCTGCCTGGCAAGGGATTCGGTACGCGCCACCCGTCGGGACGGGTTTCGCTGGCCAACCTCAACGAAGAGGACTATGTGAAGATCGGCCGCTGTGTGCGCAAGCTGCGCGACGAGTATCTCGAGCGCTATCGGAAGTCGGGAGGGGAACAGCACAAGGGCAAAAAGAAGTAGAGCCTGAAGCCAGGTCGCGTTTGCAAGCTACCTCCGCGCGAAGAGTCTGAACCTTGCCATGGCACCCGCCCGGCCAGCCCGGGCGGGTGCCGGTGCAGGTAACACGGCCTCGCCCTGCTCCATCCTGACTGCCCCCTTCGGCCTTTGCGGCTGTACGGAATGGAATAAATCCTGGCCGCCACGCGTTTACTCAGACAGACCATAGCTCTTTGGCCAAGGAGAAAGCGTGCGCGATTTGCTACTCCGGTTCCGGGCCACCCGTGGGCACGCCATTGCCGAACTTATGCTCGCCACATTCGCATCGCTGGCGGGCGCCGCCATTCAGGCCCAGCCAGCCGAGGCGGACGGGTGGCCCGATCGGTACGTGCTGGTGCCGCAACACTCTAGCGTCACGCTCGACGTCGACGCCTTCTCGCACGCAAAGATCAGGATGCGCTTTCACCGAATGAATGCGCAGCTTGAAGGAACGCAGGCCGGTCTTGACTCCGGCCGGGTCACGGTGACGATCGATGTCGCCAGCGTCGAGACGCGCCCGCGCATCCTGTCTCCGCTCATCCGGGGCAGCGGCATGCTCGATGTGGCCCGCTATCCGGAGATCCGCTTTGTCAGTACCCGCTTTGTGCGAACCGGGGAAGGCAGCGGGTGCCTTATTGGCAACCTCACGGTCCGCGGCATCACGCGCCCGATCAGCCTTCTCGTAACACCAGCCGGCCCCATCGGAGATCCACCACGCGATGGCACGCTTGCCTTCTCCGCGGTCGGAGAAGTCAGCCGGCGGGAATTCGACCTGGCAGGATGGTTCCCCACCGTGGACGACGCCGTGCGCATGAATATACAGGTGGAATTCGTACATGGGCCCTGAAGCACCTGGCATTACCGGGGGCTTCCTCGCCGACGCGGCACAGGAGAACATCATGGCGGCTAGCATCTTTGCTGCACGGCTTGCCGCATTCCTTCTTGCGGCTTGCGGCGGTGCCGGGGACGAGACGGGCAGCATCGGGGCTGGCGCAGGGTCCGGAATGTAGCGGATGGACTATGCTTGGATTGAACCGGCCGAAAGAAACCTTACCTTCTGCAGTGGAGGATGGTGATGCAATATCGCTTCGCCCAGTGGCTCGCCGGCACCGCGGTTGCGCTGTCGGCCTGTGCGTCCCTGCAACCTGTGCAGACTGCGCAGCAGATGATCGGCAGCCCGGAAAGCTCCGTTCGCGTGACCTTTGGCGCGCCCACAGAGACCTATGCGCTCGCCGACGGTACCACCCGCTGGATCTATTCGCACCAGCCCATGGGATTTGAAGTCTACGCCGCGGATTTTGACGCGAACGCAAAGCTCGTCAGCTTCCGCCAGATGTTGACCGAGAAGGAGATCTACGAGGCAAAGCCGGGCGTCTGGACCAAGCGCGACGTGGCTGAGCGCTTCGGCCTGCCGCGGGAGCCTGTCCAGTACTACCCGCTCATGAAGCGCGAGGCATGGTCGTACCGGCTCTATGCGAACGGCTACCTGCCTGCCCACTTCAGTATCTACTTTGACGACCAGGGTGTACTGGATCGCACGATGATCATCGTTGATCCGCTTGGAGGCGACCGGATGCGCAAGTGATGCCGCTCAGCGAGCCGCGTCCTCCCAGTCCACCCAGTCCACCGGATAAGTCGCGAGATATTTTCTGACTGCCTCACCGAGTGTTGGAAAGAACGCCGTTTCGCCGAACCGGGCGAAAAGCCCGAATCGTTTCAGCTTGTCCTTGACGGGATCCTTCATCTCGGCCACGCAGAACTTGATGCCAGCCGCGTGCAAGGTTTCGTCCAACTCGGCAAGCATGTCAGCGGAGGTCACGTCCACGCTGGTGACCGGCTCCGCCGAAACGACCATCCAGCGCACCGGCGTGGGCGATGCAGCGATCGCATCCAGCACCCGGTCATGGAACAACTCCGCATTGGCAAAAAACAAGGGCGCATCCCAACGAAACAGGACCAGGCCGGGGATGAGCCGGGCGTCGGGATAGCGCTTGATGTCATGGTAGCCCTTGACGCCCTCGGCGCGCCCCAGAACTGCGGAGTACGGGCGCCAGCCATCCCAGAGAAATTCGATGACGGCAATCACGATGGCCAGGCCGATGCCTTGAATCGCGCCCAGCACAACCACACCGGCCGTACAGACGATCGATAGCCAGAACTCCCAGCGCTGGATGCGATAGATTCGCCGCAGGTCGGTGACCTCGATCAGCCCGATGGCCGATGCGATCACGACCGCGGCGAGTGCGCTGGTGGGCAAATGCCGCAGCAGATCCGGCGCCACCAGCAGCAGTAAGGAAACAGCCAGCGCACCGACTACGCCGGACAGTTGGGTTCTGGCACCTGCGGCCTCGGCCACGGGAGTACGTGACGAACTGCTGCTGATGGGGAAGCCCTGAAAAAATCCCGCAACCAGATTGGCGAGGCCGAGCCCGACCATCTCCTGGTTCGGGTCGACATAGGTGCGGGTCCGCGCCGCATAGACACGAGAGAGCACGCTGGTGTCCGCGAACGAGACAAGGGCAACGGCAAAGCCGCCGATCAGAACGGGGACGATATCGGCGGTGGTGATCCAGGGGATGGCGAGCGCTGGCAGGCCTTGTGGCAGCGGACCGAGGACCGACACCCCGCCGCGCGCTGCGAGGTCCATCATGCCGACGGCGATGGTTGCTCCAACCACCGCGATCAGGATACCCGGCAAGCGCTTGTTGCCCTTGAGCAGCAGGATCACCGCCAGGGTGGATGCGCCGACCGTGAACGTAGTCCAGTTGGTCTTTCCATCAATCACCGCTGTGGCGATAGCCCATAGATTTCTCAGCGGTCCATCGCCTTGGATGGAAAAACCGAAAAGCTTGGGCAATTGGCTGATCAATACCGTCAGCGCGATCCCGTTCATGTACCCATAGCGAATCGGCTTGGAAAGAAGCTCGGTGATGAAGCCCAGGCGGGCTATGCCGGCCAGGATACACATCGTCCCCGACACGACCGCCATCATGCCCGCAAGGGCGACCGCGCGATTCGCGTCGCCCCCGGACAGTGGCAGGATGACAGCCAGGATGACGGCGGCCAGCGACGAATCCGGCCCCAACACCAGAATACGGCTGGGCCCGAACAACGCGTAGACGAACAGCGGAACGATAGTCGCGTAGAGGCCATGGATACCGGGCAAACCCGACGCCACCGCATAGGCGATGCCGACGGGTACCAGCATCGTGGTCAGCACAAGCCCGGCCACGATGTCGTGCCGCAGCCACGCCACGTGATATTCGCGGAGGGTGCGCAATCCCGGCAGCCACCAGCCCCAGCCGGTCTGATCGGCGCCCTTAGCCCGGCGCGCAATACCGCCAGGTTCGGGGAGCGGGGACGAAGAATCCGGCTTGCTCATGAGGCCGTGGCCGCTTAATGGACAGCACAGAGAAGGGTCGGGACTTCGCGCCCCAAAATAACGGTGCTTGCCGCCTCCACCGGCCCATCAGATAGGGTTGCTTACCGGGAGGCGCCTCCAAGATGCGACAATTTCGCCGGGCTGGGGAAACCCCGGCCCGCAGTGACTGGCAAGCTGGTGACACGTTGCGCCGGGATAGGCCGTTGCCGCGCGACGCAAGCCCGATAACGGCGGTGACTTCATCATGAATGCTCCGGGCAAGTGGGAACATGACGCGTCAAGATTGATTTCTCGCGCCCGGGAAAGCCGACACTCATGACGCCAAAGACGAATCGCTTCCTGGCGCCGGTCCTCGCTAACGCCCGAACGCAGGAAGGGGCAGCCCTACCGGCCAGCCAGTCATTTCTGCCCGGCTGCGGCGTGCGCGGCAGCGATTGCAGCGTCACGCTCTTTTTTCGCAGCCGCTTTCTGCTCGTCGAAAACCTTTTGCGCTTCGGCGACCTTGCGCTTGTACTCCTTCTTGGCGGCGGCCTCTTCCTGCCGCATCTTCACGATTGCATCATTATGAGTTTGCCCACCCGCACTGGAAGCGGTCTGAGCCCAAACCGGTGAAGCAATGATCGCCATCGCAAACATGACTGATGTGGCCACCTTTAGCATAATCCTCTCCCGTTTCAATTATCTTCATGGCAGCAGCATTGATGGAACGCTTTCGGCTGCCGCGCCACATTGAATCCGCAGACTACGAGCTAGTATTGGTGCCCGGTTCACAAAAGTCAAAGGAACGTCGGGTATGACAATCCCCGATCGCTTCATTGACGTGAGCGAATGCCCCCTGCCCATCGTTGCGTTTCCCGTTCATCGTAGTTCACCGCTATGCCTGCCGTGGCGTCACGCATGTCACCCCACCTTTCGCTATTCAACTCCGACCCGTCTTTGCGAGGCTGCGTCGATGCGAACCGTGCTGCAAGCTCGCGCTTTCCCGCGAGCGCAGGTGCAGGTGCAGGTGCGGAGGCAGGCACAACAGGAATGCCGCGATGGAGTCTGGCCTGAGAGGCGTGGAGTAGTTGAAGTTATTGCAACTGTGCTCTATGGTCAAATGGCGAATCGGGCAGAAAGTGCATCTCAGTTGGTGCTGCATTGGTACGTTGCCATCGGCGACCAATTCCGGCGGTAACTTCGGTGAAAAGGCCTGGCCAGGACCCCGCATACCCCGCACGTAGATGCAAAGGCCTTGCGCTAAATGCGCATATGCCGCGCCGGGCCAATGCGCTTTCGCACGAGAAGCTCTAGTCACCCGTCAAGTGCTTCGATCAGTCGAGAGGAGCGGCCATGATCCCATGTGGTAAGCGACTGGCTCAGACCATATGCGCGTGGTTCCTTATTGGACTGGTGTTCGCATCAGGCACTGTCAATGCCCAGGACCAGGCCGCGCCAACCTTTAAGCCAGAGGAAATCGAGGCGCTGGTCGCGCCAATTGCCCTTTATCCGGATTCCGTGCTGTCGCAGGTCCTGATGGCATCGACCTACCCGCTGGAGATCGTGCAGGCGGCACGCTGGGTCAAGGCCAACCCCAGCGTCAAGGGAGATGCGGCGGTCAAGGCGGTGGGTAACGAGAAGTGGGATGTCAGCGTCAAGTCGCTGGTTGCCTTCCCGCAGATCCTGGAGCCGATGAGTGACAAGCTCGAATGGACGCAGAAGCTGGGCGATGCCTTCCTCGCGCAGGAGAGCGACGTGCTCGCCGCAGTGCAGCGCCTGCGGGGCCGCGCGCAGCAATCGGGCAACCTTAAATCGAACGAGCAGCAGAAGGTGATAACCGAGACCGGGACAGTCTCCGGCCAGCCGGGGCAGACCATCGTCAAGATCGAACCTGCCAACCCGGAAGTCATCTATGTGCCGGCATACAACCCCACGGTAGCGTATGGCGCCTGGGGCTACCCGGCCTACCCCCCCACCTACTGGCCGCCCTATCCGGCCTATTACCCCGGCGCCGCACTGGCCACTGGCTTCGCGTGGGGTATCGGCCTGGCCGCAGCCGGCGCGATTTTCGGCAACTGCAATTGGGGGGGTGGCGACGTCAATATCAACGTCAACAAGGCCACCAACATCGACCGGAATTTCGACCGCTCCAAGACGCAGAACGGGAAGTGGCAGCATGACGCCAGCCACCGCAAGGGCGTCGCCTACCGCGATAACGCCTCGCGCGAGAAGTTCGGCCGCAGTGTGCCGGGCGCCGACGGGCGCAACGATTACCGGGGCCGCGGCGAGGCAGGCGGCCGCCAGGGCTCGGCTGACCGGGGCAACGCCGGTGATCGTGCCGGCGTTTCCGACCGCGCGGGAGATCGCGGAGGGGAACGTGCAGGAGACCGTGCGGGAGACCGTGCCGGGGACCGCGGCGGGCCGTCTGACCGGGCTGGCGCTGCTGGCGATCGAGGTGGCGCGGGCAGCGGCGCAGGGGGCAACCGAAGCCAGGCAGCAGACCGCCAGGGCGGGCGCGACAACGCCTTCCAGGGTGTCGGTGGCGGCGGTGCTACTTCGCAGCGGGATTTCGACCGTGGACGCAGCAGCGCGCAAGCCTCGCCGGCCGGGCGCGGTGGCGGTGGTGGCTACAGCGGCGGCGGACGTGCCGGTGCCGGTGCCGGTGGTGGCGGTGGCTACAGCGGCGGCGGCGGCGGACGTGGCGGTGGCGGTGGCGGTGGTGGCGGCCGCGGCGGCGGCAGGCGCTAGGGAGAATGGCTATGCTAATCACCGCTCGTTTTGCCCGACTCCCGCTTGGCGCGATCGGCATTCGGATTGCCATGGCGCTGTGCCTGGCCACCTGCATCCTGGGCACCGCCCACGCGCAAAAGGCGTTCCCTACGCCAGAAGCAGCCATGACCGCTTTCGGGGCGGCTGTTGCGAACAATGACGAGGCAGCCCTGAAGTCACTGCTGGGCAATGATTTCCGCACGCTGATCCCACCTGCCGACGCGGAAATCCGCAGCCGCTTTCTCACGGCCTGGGAGGCTTCCCACGCCGTACAACCCGTAGATGAAAAACATGCCCGGATCGCCGTCGGCACCGATGGCTGGACGCTCCCGTTGCCCCTTGTGAATTCCGGCGGGGGCTGGCGCTTTGACACCCGCGCCGGTGTGGAGGATATGCGCTTGCGCCGTATCGGGCGCAATGAATTGGCCGTCATGCAGACCATGCTTGCCATTTATGACGCGCAAAACGACTACGCCCAGTCCGACCACGACGGCTCCGGCATGGTTAGCTATGCCGCCAGGCTTGCCAGTTCGCCGGGCAAGCAGGATGGCTTGTACTGGCCGACGCAGGCTGGCGAGCGGCCCAGCCCGCTGGGCGAAGCCTTCGCCACGGCCGGCGCCCGCGCAAAGGAAGCGGGAGGCTATCACGGGTACCACTACAAGCTTCTGACAAAACAGGGCCGACACGCACCGGGCGGCGCATTCGACTATATGGTGCGCGGCAAGCTGTTTGGCGGCTTCGCCGTGATAGCGTGGCCGATCCGATACGGTGATACCGGCGTGAAGACCTTCATGGTGAGTCACGCCGGGCAGCTCTATGAGAGTGATCTCGGGCCCGAAAGCGCCGCCAAGGCTGCCGCGACCACCTCGTTTGATCCCGGTCCAGGCTGGACCAAGGTAGAGCCACAATCGGTCGGGGCGCCGCGCAATGCTGGCCGCTAGCGGCACCCACTCCAATCAAGTCCCGGTGCAGTCCCGGGCTTTACACGGCGATTGCGAGACCAGTCGCCTTACCTGGCGCGTCACGCACCGGATAGCTGGTGCGCCACGAATGCCGACCGTTCCTTGGCCTGATCAGCTATCAACTGTTCTGGCAGCGGGTCGGGGGCGTACCGCCCGATAGCGTGCCAGGCGACCAGGAGCAGGTTTGAATTGCCATTCTCGCCTCATGTCGTCACCGAGTCGTCCGGCCGGACTGGTGCTGATCGGCGCATCGGTCCTCGTAGGCTGTGCGCGCGTGGGGCCGGATTTCCAGGCACAGCACGATCCCTGGACCGAGCACTGGACCACCACGGCTGTCGAACAGGCCAGCCAGCAACGCCCGCAGTCCGATATGCGCGAGTGGTGGAAGGTCTTTTCGGATCCTGTCCTCGAACATCTGATTGCGGCTGCCGATGCCAACGATGCCGGCCTGAAGATTGCCGGCCTGCGCGTGGTGGAAGCCCGCGCCCAGCTGGGCATTGCCCTGGCCGGGCGGTACCCGCAAGTGCAGCAGGCCAGGGCCGATGCCTTGTACGCGCGTAGCAGGAAGACCGGCATTCCTGGTGAAAGCAGCGGCGTCTGGCAATACAGCGCGGGATTCGACATTGGGTGGGAGCTGGATTTCTGGGGACGGTTTGCCCGCGCCATCGAGTCGGCGGACGCAGCCTATTTCGCCGCCGAAGCCAATCATGAAGACGCCCTGGTACTGCTGCACGCGCAGCTCGCGCAAACCTACTTTGACCTTCGCACCGCGGAGGCGCGCCTGCGCATCGCCCGCGAGAATGCCCGGCTGCAAAAGCGCAGTTTCGAAATTACCGAGCGGTTGTTCAAGAGCGGGGAAAGCGATGAGCTCGACCTCCAGCAAGCCAAGACCCAGTACCTGGGCACCCTGAGCAGCATCCCCGATCTGGAAAACCAGATCTTGCGCGCCCGCAATGCGCTGGCGATCCTGATCGGCCGCCCCCCGGGTCCCTTGCCGGAACTGCAGGAACTACTCGAGAAGGAGGGTGTGATCCCGCTGATCGATCACGCGGTGTTGCAGGACGTGCCCGCTAACCTGCTGCTGCGCCGCCCCGATGTCCGTGCAGCCGAACTGCAGGTTGCCGCCCAGTCGGCGCTCATCGGCGTGGCCAAGGCCGATCTCTATCCGTCGGTCACGCTGCTGGGCAGCATCGGGTGGTCAGCCACTTCGCTGCCGGGAACGCCCAGCGGGTGGGTCCTGATCGGTGGCCCCAGCGTGCAGTGGAACCTGTTCGACTACGGCCGCATCACGAACAATGTGCGAGTACAGGATGCACGCCTGCAGCAGCGGATTGTCACCTATCAGGATACCGTGCGCCAGGCGGCGCGCGAGGCCGACGATGCGGCCACCGGGCTGATCAAGGCGCTGGAGCGCGAAACGATCCTGCGCGAAGCGTCGGAAGCAGCGAACCGGTCGCTGACACTGGCCAATGCCCTCTTTCGTGAAGGGTACTCGGAGTTCCAGCGTGTGCTGGATGCCCAGCGCGCGTTGGTCGCCCAGCAGGATGCCTA
Source organism: Cupriavidus sp. F041 (assembly GCF_057814235.1). Classification (NCBI taxonomy): domain Bacteria; kingdom Pseudomonadati; phylum Pseudomonadota; class Betaproteobacteria; order Burkholderiales; family Burkholderiaceae; genus Cupriavidus; species Cupriavidus sp. F041. Next base: position 1,649,764 of record NZ_JBVASY010000002.1, on the reverse strand, counting down.
CCTGCTCAACCGCGGCAATGCAGTGAACAATCTCATCGCTCTGTACAAAGCGATGGGCGGCGGCTGGTACACGTCCCTGCCGCTGGTCGACGCGGCCACCCGTCAGCAGATGCAGCAGCGTACCGATTGGGGCGACTTGCTGAACGAGACAGGCCGCCAGCCACTCAACTCCAACCTCCCCGTACCGAGGGTGAGCCCGGATGAATGACACACCGCAACCCCCGGCGTCCCCGCCGCCGGACGCACCGGCGCCTGCTGCCGACCCGAAAAATCGGGGAGTCAGGTGGGTAGTCGGCCTGATCGCGCTGAGCCTGGCCTGGTACCTGCTGGCCGACCGGTACACGCCCTATACACAGCAGGCGAGGGTCCAGGCCTTTGTCGTCCCGGTAGCCTCTGAGGTGTCGGGCCGGGTGGCCCGGGTGCTGGTGCGCAACAACCAGAGCGTCCGGGCCGGAGACGTTTTGTTCGAGATCGATCCCCAACACTATCGCATTGCACTCGACCGTGCCCGCGCCGATCTCGAGTCCATGCGCCGGCAGATTGGCGCAAGCACCGCCGGCATCGCCTCGGCCCAGGCATCCCTGAGTGCCGCCCAGGCCAATGAACTCAAGGCCCGCCAGGACAGCGATCGCCTTGAGCGCCTGTATAGTGAAGACCAGGGAACTGTTTCGCTTCGCCGTCTCGAGGTGGCCCGCGCCACGCACGTCCAGGCCGTCAGCCAGGTTGCCGCAGCCCGTGCCGAGGTACAACGCGCGCGTGAACAGGAGGGGGGAAGTGAAGAAGACAACGCCAAGCTGCGCAGCGCTGCAGCCAATGTGGACAAGGCAGAACTGGACCTGGCCAACTCGCAGGTGCGCGCGCGCACGGCGGGCCTGATCACCGATCTGCGCACCGAAGCCGGCCAGTATGCCGCCGGCGGAAGCCCGGTCATGACGCTGATCGCCATTCACGACGTCTGGGTAAGCGCGGAAATGACCGAGAATAACCTCGGCCGCGTCGAACCCGGCACGTCCGTCGCCATCGTGCTGGACGCCTACCCGGGCAAGGTACTGGACGGCCGTGTCCGCAGTATCGGTTATGGGGTCAGTGTCGGCCAGAGCACGCCGCCCGGCAGCCTGCCGACGATACAGAACAGTCGCGATTGGCTACGCCCGGCCCAGCGCTTCCCCGTGGTCATCGAGTTCGCCCCGGGCGAGCTGGCCAAACTGCATGGCGTGCGCGTGGGCGGGCAGGCCGAAGTCATGGCGTTCCCCACCCAGGGCAATCCGCTCAACCCCCTTGGCCACCTGTTCCTGTTCGTAATGAGTTGGCTGTCCTATGCCTACTAATGGTGATGGCGGCCATGCCCGCTGAGCCCTCTCGCCTTTCCCGCCGTCCGCTGCGCCTGGCATCCGGCGCCGCGCTTTGCCTGGCGACCAGCTTCGGATTAGGCTGGTCCCTCCCGGTGGTGGCGCCGGTACTTGGCCTGTTCGTGATCGCCTCTCTCGACCGCCCCCTGCCGCTCAAGGCCGGGCTGGGCCTGGCGCTGGTCGTAATGCTGGCGACGGGCAGCGGCCTGCTGCTTCTCCCCTTTTTGCGCTATTACGGGTTCAGCGGCGTGCTGCTGACCGGCCTGCTCCTCTTCCTGGCATTCGGCTATGGCCTGCGCGGCGGAAACAATCTGGTCGCCACATTCCTGGCGGCTGGCCTGACCATGATTTCCGCGGCAGGCACCGCTGATTTCGGTCTGGCCGTCACGGTGATCGGCGCCCTCGTCAAAGGACTTCTGCTGGCCGTGCTGGCGCTGGCTCTTGTTCACTGGCTGTTTCCCGAACCCGCAGGCGGGCGGCCTGCGCGGGCCGCCCAGGTACTGCCGCCCAGCGTGGCCGACTGGATGGCGCTACGCGCAGCGCTGGTGGTAATGCCGGCGTTCCTGCTGGCGCTGAGCGATCCGGCCGCCTACCTGCCGATCATCATGAAATCGGTCAGTCTCGGCAGGCAAAGCTGCACGACCGCCCGCGGTGCCGCGCGCGAGTTGCTCGGTTCCACGCTGTTCGGCGGCCTGCTGGCCGTCCTGTTCTGGTCCGCGCTCAGCCTGTTCGTGCACCTGTGGATGTTCTTTCTATGGATGCTGCTCTTCGTCCTGGTGGCAGGACGCAAGCTGTATGCCATCAGCCCGACGCGTTACCCGCCCGGCTTCTGGCTGAACAGCCTGGTAACCATGGTCATCCTGCTGGGCCAGTCGGTCGAGGACAGTGCGGCCGGCAAGGACGTCTTTACCGCTTTCGCCGTACGCATGGGGCTGTTCGTCGGCGTTACCCTGTATGCCTGCCTGATGCTCTGGCTGCTGGACAAACCGGGCCGCATACCATTGCGCGCCCCCTGATGGAGTAAACCATGCTGCACCATGTGCTGGCCGCCGCTCCCGTCATGCTTCTGTGCCTGTTGCTGCAGGGGTGCGTTGTCGCCGTCTGCCTGCGCCGCTACACGCGCTTCCGGCATAGCCACATGGGCCATGAATCACTGTGGACGGATATCATGCTGCTGTCGCTGGTGATGGTGCTGACACTGTTCGCCAATTTCATGCAAATGGCAATCTGGGCGGCGCTGTTCATGATTCTTGGTGAATTCAGCAATTTCGGCACCGCGCTCTATCACTCTGGCGTTAACTTCGCCACATTGGGCTATGGCGACATTGTCATGTCAGAACAGTGGCGCCTGCTCGGCCCGATTGAGGCGGCTAACGGCATCCTGATGTTTGGCGTCTCGACCTCGGTAATGACCGCCGCGGTATCTGATGTGATCAAGTACAACACGTCTCGTCTGGGGCGGGACGAACCGCAGTAGACCCGGCCCGGTTGCTATGGCGATGAGCTTGGCCTATCGAAACGCGCCTCTCGCGGGACCGGGAAGCCGGCCATGTTGGCGCACCGGGGGCGGATGCGCCTGTGCCTGTCTGCCTTTGAAAGGTGCTCCGGCAGGACTACCCTTAGTCTGGTCGCCCCCGGGCGTGCCGGAATCAGGCGGATTAAGCGCGCCAGCGAAATCATCGTTCCACAGGAGAGCGTATGCGTATATCACGGGAATTTATCCTGACCAGCCTGATGGCACTGGGTCTTTCCACGGCTGGGATGGCACAGCCCGTTGCGGGCCAGGGTGCCGAAAATGCCATATCCGAGGCAGTGCAAGGTGGCGCCAGCCCCTATCGTCCTCCATCCGCAGACTCCGCCAGTTCCGAGGATGCCGCGCGCGCAAAGTGCGAGGCTCTGAAGGAGCAATTCAACGCCACCTCGAAGCAGCCGTCCTACCAGTCGCCCGGGCCGGCAACACAGAACGCGCAGGGGCGCACTATTCCCAAGATCGAGCGCGACCAGTCACGCAAGTCATTGCAGGAAACCTACCGCGCCAATTGCACGTAATGAGAGGGCGGCGCGCTTCTGCTTCCGACACTTGATCTGCTGCCCTGGAACCCAACCCGGGCAGGCAACGGAATTTTCCGTGGGCGTCACGCAAGGCCTGATGAGGTACATGTCAGGCGTAAATTTCCAGAAAGTCCTCATGCGCCGCGCCGCCGCTTAGCCCCGCTTTGGCAGCGGTCGCCGATGGACTGGCCCGGCGTGTCGCGCAGTTGCAGACACCCGGTGTCTGTTGTGTTGGTTTTTGCCCGCCAGACCAAAGCCACCGCGCACCGTGCGTTGGCGCCATTTTCCCCGCCTCGAAAAATTTCTTCCCAAGCCCCGCCTACGTTTGCGGGCGATTCGCGATGACATGGCCCGCCTTGGCACACTCCATGCCTTTGTACCTCCCGAGCGCAGAAACAATGCTCAAACCAACCGAACCCAAGTCCCAATCGCTCCCAAGGAGAACTGCCATGACTACCACCCTGACCATCAAGGACCTGTCCGTCACCGAAGAACTCGACGCCGGCGCCATGCGCGCCGTGCGCGGCGGCTTCCTGCCCTTCCTGCCCGTGTTCAGCACGGTCAAGGTCGACTCGACCTTCAACGCCTCGCAGCTGATCGGCCAGACGCAAAACGTCGTCAACATGAACGGCAACAACACGGCCTTCGCAGACGACATCAAGTCGAACGTCCACTCGACACAGAACGCCCAAAACAACATCTATTGAGCCGCAGGCCACCGCCCAGGCTGAATTCGCAAACTACTGCATTTCCCGGAGAACTGCCATGACTACCACCCTCGCAATCAAGGACCTGTCCGTCACCGAAGAACTCGATGCCCGCGCCATGCGCGCCGTGCGCGGCGGCTTCGTGCCCTTCCTGCCCGTGTTCAGCGCCGTGAAGATCGACTCGACCTTCAACGCTTCGCAACTGATCGGCCAGACGCAGAACGTCACCAACATGAACGGCAACAACGCGGCCTTCGTCGACGACATCAAGTCGCATGTCCACTCGACGCAGAACGCCCAAAACAACATCTATCGTTGAACGGCCCGGCAGACGCGGAGGCGGCCTCGCCACCCCCGCTGCCAACCGGCCACTCAAGAACATTTCAAGTCATCCAATGAAGCCAAGGAGAACCACCATGCCATCCATCATCGTGCGCGACCTCGCCCTGACCCAAGAACTCGACAGCAAGTCCATGACCGCGGTGCGCGGCGGCAATTCCTGGCTGCAAGGACTGGGCCCGGTAGCCAACGTCAATGTCAACGTCAACCAGAACATCGCCCAGCTGCAAAGCATCAACGTGAACACGCTCAACAACGTCGGCGTGATCGGCTCCGGCTTCGGCCCGCTGAGCATCGACGTCAACCCGTCGCAATGGGCCGCCACCCACGCGAAGGTTTGAACGAAATGCGCCAGGCTCCGTGGAAACCCCTGCCGGTTCCACGGAGGCGCCGCGTTACCGGGCCAGCGGCCTGAACCTGGTAACAGCGGCCAAATTCCCATGGGACACAGCCTGTTTGGCGCGTGCCACCGCAGCGCGGTATTGTTGCGGGCTTGCCGAACCAGATCAGAAACACGCCTGCGCGTGCTGGGAGAGGTGCCCCAGGCCGTAAAATCTCCCTCATGTTCGTTTCGAGATCTCGAATCTCGCCAAAACCATGATGAAGAAGGCCACCCTCCTCTCTGCCCTCCTGTGGGCATCGATCACCGCCCACGCACAGCCGCCCGGCAAGGACGCCGCGCCCCTCGGCCTTGAACTTGGCAAGACCAAGTGCGCGCGGATGACGCCAGGTCCGAATCGCGTCAAGACTGGCATGGCGCCGTGGGCCGGCGGGGACACGGTGGAGATCAAGCACCTGGAACGCTTCAATCTGCCGGGCCTGACCCGCGCGACCGTAAACTGCGACGCCCAGGACACCGTGGCGCTCATTACCCTGACATTCGAGCGGTCCGCGATGGATGAGGTCAGCAAGACGCTCGACGCCCGCTACGAGTCCAGGCGCAAGACCGACCCCAATGCCGGGAATGGCTACGCCGAGTGGGAAGCAGCCAACGGCAGCCTCGAGATGCTTTTCGCGCGCGACAGCAAGCAGTTCACCCTCGCGTACTGGGCCAAGGGCGCCAAGGCCAGGTACTTCGCCTACAGCGGCACGAGCGACAAGAAGCCGGCCGCGCCAACGCAACCCTCCTCGACACAGCCCGCACCGCTGTAAGAGAAACAACTGCCACCCCAATGCCGGTCTTGTTCTGCATGCCGGACACAGGATCAGTGCCCCGCCGACTCTCATCCTGCTGCTGAAGGCCTGGAGGCATGGTCACGTTGCGATGAAGAAAGCATGCGTGCACTCTGTGTGAGTGACGATTTCTGCGCATGCGCTATGATTCGCATGCCTGCCACATGCACCGTTTTGGCAATGATCTGGAGACTGGGACAGATTGCCCTTGGCGTGCCAACGGTGCCGGCTAGCGCGAGACGTCAGTGTTGTTCTAACAGGCAAGCTTTCAATAAAAATAAGGGGTAATCGTGGCGTACAAATCACATAAAGTTTCGGGTCGTGTCAAGGCGGCTGCAATGGCATGCCTGATCGCCTTTGGCGCACAGGCAAATGCCTGCACCAATTTTCTGCTGAAAGCGGCAGACGGCACGCCCGTCTATGCGCGCACCATGGAGTACAGCTTCGAGCTGCAGCCGGATGTAGTCGTGGTGCCCCGCAATTACGAGTATGTCGGCACCGGCCCGGGCAACAAGCCTGGCGTCCGCTGGAAGTCGCGTTACGCTGTGGTGGGCGTCATGTCGGGCGGACAGCCGGTGCTCGCCGACGGGATGAACGAGAAGGGCCTTGCGGGCGGCAACCTCTACTTCCCCGGTTTCGCCGGCTATACCGATCCGGCGAAGGCCGATCCGGCCAAATCCATCGCGTCCTGGGAGTTCCTGACCTGGGTGCTGACAAACTTTGCGACTGTCGCCGAAGTCAAGGCGGCACTCAACAATGTGTCAATCGTCGACATCAAGGCGCCTGTGCTGGACATGGCATTGCCTTTCCACTTTCCCCTGCATGATGCGACCGGCGCCTCGATCGTGATCGAGCCTATCGGCGGCCAGTTCAAAGTTTACGACAACCCGCTCGGCGTCCTCACCAACTCGCCGACCTTTGACTGGCACCTCAACAATGTCAGGAATTACGTAAAGATTTCGCCTGTCGATGCCGATCCGATGAAGATTGGCGGGCAAACCTTCGAGCCTTTTGGCCAGGGATCCGGTCTTCTTGGCATTCCAGGCGATCCCACGCCCCCGTCCCGCTTCATCCGGGCCCTCGGCTATGTCGCGTCGGCCAAGCAACTTCCCGATGGCCCGCAAACGATCAAGCTCGCAGAACATATCCTGAATAATTTCGATATTCCGGTGGGCTCCATTACCACGGCGCCCAAAGGCGGGCAGCTCGAATATACGCAATGGTCGTCGATCGCCGATCTCAGGGCAAAGCGCTACTACATCAAGAGCTATCAGGATCAGACCCTGCGCGTCGTGGACCTGGCGCATTTCGACCTGGACGGGAAGACGCTATCGATCTCGCCGTTCAAGCCGAATAACGCGCCGCCGGCACTGAATTTCTCAAAGAGCTGATTCGCCGGGGTAGCGCCGTGGCACCGTGCAAATTCGTTGCCCTTGCACGCGTGCCTGCCGCACCTCCAACAAAGCCGCCGGCTGGGCGTGTCCGCCCGGCCGGCAATCGCGCCCGCCAGGGCGCGTCTTGCGCCCTCGCCTGCCTGGCCGTCCAGCGCAGCCCCCCTGAACGCCTGGTGTCACTTGCCGGCGAAGAAGACTTCCCGCACAAATGCCTTTATGTCACTGCGCGAATGTTGGAATGCGGATTCATTTCGTCCGACATGTGCGCCCAGCTTGGTGCATTCGGCAAAAAACGCCTTCAGCCTGGCAGGATCGATGATCTCGCCCGTGCGCTCCGCCGTTATCCTCCAGGGCTCGACATCCCATCGCACCACGCCGCAAGAGGCCGCGGATGTCGCTCCGGGAAAATAGTGCACCGCATACATGCCGTCCCAGGAGTGGGCCGCTCCGGCATATTTGATGGTGCGAACAGGCGCCCCGGAGTCGGCGTATCGCTTAGCGAGTTGCTCGCAGGGTCCGGCCATCGTGTAGTCGTCTTCCGCTCCCACCAGATTGAGAATGGGTGCTTTCGTTATCTGCGCTGACCAGTAGACCTGGTTGCATCCGGCATAGACCGGAATATGCAGCGCAAACTTCAGATCGTCTTTAATGACGGCGCGTCGGAATGGTTCCTCCGCCACCTCGAAGGCAGTACTTCCGCCGCGCGAGAATCCCATGATCCCGATCCTGGCGGCATCGATGCCCGGATGGCCCGCCAGCAATCGAAGCGCTTGAAAAGCATCCACAAGATCTGCGGCGTGCGGCACCAGCGCCTGGTCCTCCGCTGTGCGCCGGACACCTCGAGACTCGAACACGTGGACGACAAAGGCCGCGACGCCCATCCCATTCAAGGCTTCCACCCATTGCGCCATACTGGACTCGACCCCGCCACTACCGTGCATGAGCACGATGGCGGGCACTCTTTCCCTACCAGTACCAGTACCAGTTCCACCCCCACTTCCACTTCCACTTTTGGGCAGATACAAGTCCCCGCGGACTTTCTGTTCGGTCCAGTTCTGACGCCGTTCGCGTGCCAGGTCGAACATTGTCTTGGGTGTATAGCTTGTGAAATCGATGCGGCCTCGCGTTTCCGGGCTGAGTTCCTGGGCCGCCGGGGCAACTGAAGACGTCAGCGCGACAAGCAGCGAAAAGTGCAGGACCAGCCGGCTGAGGTGGGGTATTCGTCTATTCATTGTTCGCATTGCAGGAGTGGCTTCGCTTCTTGCATGGTCGTTCTTTGGTGTTGGATATTCCATCCGCCGGCCTGGCGTTGCCGCCGCGCGGCGGCGAAAACCATGGTAACGGCTCGGCAAAGCGGGCACAGACCCTACCAAGGGAGGGGAACGAGGGGACCCGGTGCGCCCGGTGCGGCTCATTCGTCGTTGCAGGATCGATGGGCCATAATCCGGCTGACCCCGCAATTCGCCTGCGGCAAGCTTGCACGGATTCACGCCAACCAAGCAGGTTTCGTCGCTTTGGACGAGGCGCACGCACTCGGCGGTCGCAACACTAAACGGGTTTCCCCAATAAGCCCGTCGCTGGAGAGCCCGAGCACCATGAGTCATGCAGACAAAACGAGCCCCAAACCGCTAACGCCCTTCGAAGGCAGCGACATCCGCACCCTGATCGACGAACGGGTGGCCAGTCGCGGCGCTCATCCCTTCCTGATCTGGGAACCCTTTGAAGGCGAAGGCAGGACCTGGACCTATGCGGACTTTGGCGACGGCGTGCGCCGCTTCGCGGCCGGCCTGCAGGCGCGAGGGGTGCGGCCGGCGGATCGCGTGCTGGTCCACCTGGACAACTGCCCGGAGGCGGTCATCGCCTGGCTGGGCTGCGCTTACGCGGGTGCCGTGGCCGTGTCGACCAATACCCGGTCGAGTACCGACGAGCTCGCGTACTTCGCCAGTCACAGCGGCGCCGTCGGCGCGATCACCCAGCCGCGCTTCGCCGCCATGGTAAAGGCCGCGGCCCCATCCCTGGTCTGGCTGGCCGTCACCGGGACGGATTGCGGCGCCGCCGCCGGGTCGGACCTCGCCGGGTTCGAGCCGTTCGCCGCCATCTCCGCGGATCCCGCGCAGCTGATCGAGCGCCCGCACGATCCGATGGCGCCGTTCGGCATCCAGTACACCTCCGGCACCACGGCCCGGCCCAAGGCCGTGCTCTGGACCCATGCGAACGCGCTCTGGGGCGCGCGCCTGTCTGCCATGCACGAGGACCTGCGGCCGGAGGATGTGCACCTGGTCCACCTCCCCCTGTTCCACACCAACGCGCAGATCTATTCGGTGGCAGCCGCGCTCTGGGTGGGCGCCACGGTGGTGATGCAACCCCGGTTCTCCGCTTCACGCTTCTGGCCGGTCTCCGTCAAGCACGGTTGCACCTGGACGTCGATGGTGCCGTTCTGCGTCCGGGCGCTGCTGACCCAGCCCAGGCCGGCGCGCCACAGCTACCGCTTTTGGGGCAGCGGCGTTTGCGCGCCGGCCACGGATGCGCACTTCGGGGTCAGGACGATCGGGTGGTGGGGGATGACCGAAACCATCACCCACGGCACGATAGGTTCCGCGCACATCGCAAACGCCCCGATGTCCATGGGCAGGCCGTCCCAGGCCTATGCAATCCACGTACTGGATGACGACGGGCAGCCTGTCGCCCCTGGCGAGACAGGCAACCTCTATGTGGGCGGCCAGCGTGGCGTTTCCCTGTTCCTGGAGTATGCGGGCGACCCGGCGGCGACGGCGGCCGCCTTCCGCGACGACGGGCTCTTCATCACCGGCGACCGCGTCCGCCTCGGCCACGACGGCTTCCTGTATTTCTCGGACCGCGCCAAGGACATGCTCAAGGTCGGCGGGGAAAACGTGGCGGCCTCGGAAATCGAGCGTGTCATCGCGCTGGTCGAGGGTGTGGCGGAAGTCGCCGTCGTCGGCAGAAAGCATCCCATGCTGGACGAAGTGCCGGTCGCCTTCGTGATCCCGCACGCCGGCCACGGCCAGGCCCTGGTCGAGCGCATCCTGTCAGCCTGCAAGGCGCAACTGGCGGGCTTCAAGCATCCGCATGACATCAGGCTGGTTGAGAGCCTGCCCCGGTCCACCCTGGAGAAAGTGGCAAAGAACCAACTGCGCGCCCTGCTCGCGGACTCGCCATGAGCGATGAACCAGCCGCCGCGCCGGCACTGCACACCGCCGGGCGATGACGCTCCGGCGAAACAGAGCGCACGCCGTCCGCCCATGCCCATATACTTTTTCCAACGCCCCCTGCCCCCGCCTTGCACGTGCGCCAGAAGGCGCATGGACGGGTCGCCCCCTAAGCGACTCCATCCAAGAACTCCCGATGACCCGTTGTTTTTTGTGTGGCCCCAGCGCGATGCGAAGCGAGCCCCCCAAGCGATGCGAAGCGAGCCGTGAAGGTGTACCAGGCCGTATGGGGCGCCTCGGGATCCGGCGAAAAGAGCGGCAGGGACCCAAACTCCCATCGCCTTAAGGCGATACTCAAACATGGGTCCCTCTTTTCCGCTCTTTTCGCCGGATCCCGAGGGGGTGTCGCCCCATCCGGCGCGCCTTTTTTGCCTACTTTTTTGGCAAGACAAAAAAGTAGGTCGCCCCCCGCAGGGGGGTGAAACCGCCTTTGACTTTAAGCCTTTGCAGTTGCAGTTTCAGTTCCAGTTGCAGTCATCCACCAATAGCCCCACCACCAAATACCAAAAACAAGCTCCCCCCCGAGGCACCGCCATGAAGCACGCCCCCATCACATCGCTCCTGATCGCCAACCGCTCGGAAATCGCCATCCGCGTAATGCGCGCTGCAGCGGAGATGAATATCCGCACCGTGGCGATCTACTCGAAGGAAGACCGTCTCGCCCTGCACCGCTTCAAGGCCGACGAGAGCTACCTGGTTGGCGAGGGCAAGAAGCCACTGGCCGCCTACCTGGACATCGACGACATCCTGCGCATCGCCCGGCAGACCAGGGTCGACGCGATCCACCCCGGCTATGGCTTTCTCTCCGAGAACCCGGAATTCGCGCAAGCCGTGATCGATGCCGGCATCCGCTGGATCGGCCCGTCCCCGGACGTGATGCGCACGCTGGGCAACAAGGTCGCCGCCCGCAATGCGGCCATCGCCGCCGGCGTGCCGGTGATGCCCGCCACCACGCCGCTGCCCCACGACCTGGACGAGTGCAAGCGGCTGGCGGCGGAAGTGGGCTATCCGTTGATGCTCAAGGCGAGCTGGGGCGGAGGCGGACGCGGCATGCGGGTGCTGGAGAGCGAAGGCGATCTCGCCACCGCGCTGGCCGCCGCCCGCCGGGAGGCGCTGGCCGCATTCGGCAACGACGAGGTCTATGTCGAGAAGCTGCTGCGCCGCGCGCGCCACGTCGAGGTGCAAATCCTGGGCGATACCCACGGCAACCTGGTGCACCTGTACGAGCGCGACTGCACGGTGCAGCGGCGCAACCAGAAGGTAGTCGAGCGCGCGCCCGCCCCCTATCTCGACCACGCGGGCCGCGAGGCCTTGTGCGAGGCGGCGCTGCGGCTGATGCGCGCGGTCGGCTACAGCCACGCAGGTACCGTCGAATTCCTGATGGATGCCGACACCGGCCAGAGCTACTTCATCGAGGTCAATCCGCGCATCCAGGTCGAGCACACCGTGACCGAGGTGATCACCGGCGTGGACATCGTCAAGGCGCAGATCCGCATTACCGAAGGCGGCCGGATCGGCCGGATCGAAGACGAGCTGGACGAGCACGGGCATATCGTGGTGCGCGCCACGGGTGTCCCGGCGCAGGCCTTGATCCCGCTCAACGGCCACGCCCTGCAATGCCGCATCACCACCGAAGACCCCGAGAACGGCTTCCTTCCCGACTACGGGCAACTCACCGCCTACCGCAGCGCGGCGGGCTTCGGCATCAGGCTGGACGCCGGCACCGCCTATGGCGGCGCCGTCATCACGCCCTACTATGACTCCCTGCTGGTCAAGGTCACCGCGTGGGCGCCCACGGCGGCGGAAACCATCCGGCGCATGGACCGCGCATTGCGCGAGTTCCGCATCCGGGGCGTGGCCTGCAACCTGCAGTTCCTGGAAAACGTCATCAACCACCCGGCCTTCGGCAGCGGCGAGGTCACCACGCGCTTCGTCGACACCACGCCCGAGCTGCTGGCTTTTACCAAGCGGCGCGACCGCGCCACCAAGCTGCTGCGCTACCTTGGCGAGCTGGCCGTCAACGGCTACCCGGGGATGGCGGGGCACACGCCGCCCCAGTTGCCGCTGCCCAGGCCGCAGCGCCCCAGCGTGGACAGTGCCGGCGCGATGCCCCCCGGCACGCGCGACCGGCTGCGCGAGCTGGGGCCGGAGAAATTCTCCCGCTGGATGCTGGACCAGAAGCAGGTCTTGCTGACCGACACCACCATGCGCGACGCGCACCAGTCCCTGTTCGCGACCCGCATGCGCACCGCCGACATGCTGCCCATCGCGCCCTTCTATGCGCGCGAACTGCCGCGGCTGTTCTCGCTGGAATGCTGGGGTGGCGCCACCTTCGACGTGGCGCTGCGCTTCCTGAAGGAGGACCCCTGGCAGCGCCTTGCGCAATTGCGCGAGCGGGTGCCGAATATCCTGTTCCAGATGCTGCTGCGCGGCTCGAACGCGGTGGGCTACACCAACTACGCCGACAACGTGGTGCGCTTCTTCGTCCGGCAGGCAGCCGGCGCTGGCATCGACCTCTTCCGTGTGTTCGACTCGCTCAACTGGGTGCGCAATATGCGCGTAGCGATCGACGCGGTGTGCGAGAGCGGCGCCCTGTGCGAAGGCGCGATCTGCTACACCGGCGACCTGTTCGACGCTGCACGGCCCAAGTACGACCTCAAGTATTACGTGGGCATCGCGCGCGAGCTGCAGCGCGCCGGCGTGCATGTGCTGGGCATCAAGGACATGGCCGGGATCTGCCGCCCGCAGGCCGCCGCGGCACTGGTCAGGGCGCTCAAGGACGAGACCGGCCTGCCGGTCCACTTCCACACCCACGACACCAGTGGCATTTCCGCGGCTTCCGTGCTGGCCGCGATCGGCGCCGGCTGCGATGCCGTGGACGGCGCGCTCGACGCCATGAGCGGCCTGACCTCGCAGCCCAACCTGTCGAGCATGGCCGCGGCGCTGGCCGGTAGCGAGCGCGATCCCGGCCTTAGCCTGGATCGCCTGCATGACGCATCGATGTACTGGGAAGGCGTGCGCCGCTACTACGCCCCCTTCGAGTCCGAGATCCGCGCCGGCACCGCCGACGTTTACCGCCACGAAATGCCCGGCGGGCAATACACCAACCTGCGCGAACAGGCCCGCTCGCTGGGGCTCGAACATCGCTGGAGCGAGATCGCGGGCGCATACGCCGAGGTCAACCACCTCTTCGGCGATATCGTCAAGGTCACCCCGACCTCCAAGGTGGTGGGCGATATGGCGCTGATGATGGTCGCCAACGACCTGAGCGCCGCGCAGGTATGCGACCCCGCCAGGGAGATCGCCTTCCCCGAGTCGGTGGTCTCGCTGTTCAAGGGCGAGCTGGGCTTCCCGCCCGACGGTTTCCCCGCCGGCTTGTCGCGCAAGGTGCTCAGGGGCGATCCCCCCGAACCCTACCGTCCCGGCGACCTCCTCGCCCCGGTCGACCTGGAACAAGCCCGCGCGCAAGGCGAAAGCGCCTGCGAGCACGCGCTGGACGACCGGCAACTGGCGTCCTACCTGATGTATCCCAGGCAGACCAGCGAATACTTCCAGCACAGGCGCGCCTATGGCGACACATCGGTCCTGCCCACTCCCGCGTTCTTCTACGGCCCGCAACCGCAGCAGGAGGTGGCGGTCGACATCGCGCCGGGCAAGACGCTGCTGATCATGCTGCAGGGGGCGCACCCGGACGCGGAGGAGAACATCGTCAAGGTCCAGTTCGAGCTTAACGGGCAGTCCCGCACCGCCCGCGTCGAGCGGCGCGGCGTGGCGCAGGCGGGGCCGTCGCGCCAGGCCCGCCCGGCGGCCGACCCCTCCAATCCGCTGCACGTGGCCGCACCCATGCCGGGCGCGGTGGTGACGGTAGCGGTCCAGCCGGGGCAGCGGGTCTCCGCCGGCAGCGCGCTGGTCTCGCTGGAGGCGATGAAGATGGAGACGCATATCGCCGCCGAACGCGACTGCGAAATCGCCGCGGTGCACGTGCGCCCCGGCGACCGCGTTGCCGCCAAGGACCTGCTGATCGAATTCAAGGACATATCCTGACTACGCGGCAGGGGTGGCCTGGCGGCCGCCCTGCCATACCACTCCCGCGAGGCATTGCCACGCAACACCGAATCGAGGATCTCCCCCGCCATGAGTCAATCCCACGAAAGCGCACCACCCGCCGCGCCTTCCCCCTCGCTGCGCAATGCCGCGACCTTGCTGGTGCTGCGCGATGGCCCGCTAGGGATAGAAGTACTGATGGTTCGCCGCGCCGAACGTGCCGGCGATCGCAGCAGCGGTTCCTATGTGTATCCCGGCGGCACGCTGGATGCGCAGGACAAGCGGCTTCATGCCTACGCCGATGGTCTCGATGACGACGCCGCAAGCCAGCGCCTTGGCGTCGACGCGGGCGGGCTCGATTTCTATCTGGCGGCGGTACGGGAATGCTTCGAGGAGGCTGGACTGCTGTTCGCCCGCGACAGTGCGGGACAGCCGTTGGCGCTGGACCAACTGGAGGAGGCACAGCGCGCCTTGCTGCGCGACGCCGCCAGGCACGATGGACTCGGGCTGGCGCACGCCTGCGCGCGGCTGGGCCTGCGGCTCGCGGTCGACCGTCTGGCGTATTTCAGCCACTGGCTGACGCCACCGGGATTGCCCAAGCGCTTCGACACCCGTTTCTTCGTGGCGATCGCGCCCGCCGGCCAGACCGCCGCGCACGACGGCGAGGAGGCCTCCGGCCATTGCTGGAAGCGTCCGGCGGAGCTTCTGGACCCTGCCAGCGGCCTCAAGCTGGAGCCTCCCACGCGGCGCACGCTGGCGGCCATTGCCCGCTTCGGGCGTGCCCAGGATTGCTACCAGCATGCCTCGGCGCTAAGCGGCATTGCCCGCATCATGCCCCGCCTGGGGCGCGGCGAGGGCGGCCTGCGCGCGGTCATGCCGGACGAGCCCTGCTACGCCGAACTCGGCCATATCGATCCGGAGGGGCGCGGCGACGCGCGCTGCATCATCGAGCCCGGCGTTGCGGTGCGCCTCGGCGCGCGCATCTGGCGGATCACCGCCCGCGATGGCAGTGGCGTGGCCGGCTCCGGCACCAACACCTATCTGGTGGGAGGCGGCAACGACAATGCATGGGCCGTGATCGACCCCGGCCCCGATGACGACGCGCATATCCAGGCGGTGCTCGCCGCGGCGCCGGGGCCGATCCGCTGGATCCTGTCCACCCAGGCACACGCGGGCCACTCGCCCGCCGCGCGCAAGCTCAATGCGGCTACCGGCGCGCAACTGGTGCTCGCGCGAGAACTGCGGCATGGCGAGCGCCTTGCCGTTGGCGAGACCTGCACGCTGGAGGTATTTCCGATCCCCGGCACCGATACCGATACCGATACCGATACCGACGATCCCCCTTTCTGCTACCTGCTCGAAGAGGAAAAGACCTTGTTCACCGGCGAGCGCGTGGTGCAGGATTGCCTGGCCGCGCTGCGGCAGCACGGCCTTGAATGGGTTGCCCCCGGGCGCGGCTTCCTGATCCCCCGCCCCGCCCTGGCAAGCCACGCACCTTAGCGCCTGCCGAAGCCCGTGTTCCTGGAATGAGAACAACATGCAGCCGTCCGCGGACAATAATCGCCCGGGAAACCCGCGGGCCACGTCCGCGTTCCAGTGTTGACAATTCAACGCTACGTTCCGACACAGAGGGCTTTACGTGAAAGTCGACACCGCTCGCAAACTGATCAGCCGGATGCCTGACTGGGCTGCCATTCATCTTGTCGTCTCGGTCGCGACCAGAAGCCAGCGCCCCCCGATAGCGGAAGACCAGCAAGCCGCGCTCGCCGGGGCCACGCAACTGCGCTACGGAAGATCCGGGCGCAATGTCGCCTGGACGTGGGGCCGGGGTCCCATCGTCATCTTCGTGCATGGCTGGAACGGGAGAGCCGCCCAGCTCGCCCCGCTCGCGAGCGCCATCGCCAGCCAGGGCTTTCAATCCATCGCGATCGATATCACCGGGCACGGCAACTCGGCATCCGATCGCGTGCGATGGCGTTACTTTATCGAAGACGTCGCGGCCCTGTGCGCGTCGCTCAAGCAAGACATCCACGCCCTGGTCGGGCATTCCGCCGGGGCGCTGTCGATGATGGCGGCGCGCGGACTCAAAGGTGTCAAGGCGCGCAAGTACGTGTGCGTCTGCGCCCCATCGCATCCCTATCCGCCAATCGAAGCCATCCGGCGCAAGCTGAATCCGCGCGAAGGCGTGCTGCAGCGCTACAGGCGCTACCTTGCCGGACAATTCGACCATGAATGGGAGTCCCTTAGCAGAGGCCACGCCTTTGCCGGCGCAGGCGCCGATCTCATGCTTGTCTACGACGAGAAGGATCGATTCGTCAGTCATCTCGAAGGGGACAGGATTCTCGCCCGATGCGCCGGTGCCCGCCTGGTCAAATCGCGGGAATACGGTCACGTCGCGATACTTTCGGCGCCGGAACTGATCGATGCGGTGTCGGGGTTTATTGGAAGGGAAGCGCAGGAAGTTCAGATCGATCCGCTGGCCTGACGCATCCCTGGCTGACATCGCATCTCTTATTTTCACCTTGGCCGGCGCATGCGAACCGGCATCTACGCCCGTCCCTGAAACCGCCCTTCACCGTGCCCCGCTCCCGATCCTCGCACCGCGCGGTACCCTGATCGCCACCGGGACGCGCAGCGGACCTGCCCTCGGCGTAACGGTGCCGAACCCCATGCCCCGAGCGCATGGCTTGGAAAGGTGCCGTCCATCCCCTTCCTTCGCGCAACGGTACCCGCCCCACATGTTCTACATGTTCTGTTACATTCCGTTCGTCGTTGCCAGCGCGGGATTCGGTTGGCCGCCATGTCAAGACAGAAAGCCAGACGTTGAACACGCCTTGTGCCATGCGGCGTGACCAGGCGTGGGACTTGCCGGCCGTTCCGGCGGCGCACGGCTTGCATGGCTTAGCCAAGATTACCCAGGATGCATGATTCTGCCCCACTCACCATGTCGGTCCGCCGGCGGTTCGGGATAATTGCCGCCACGTTCAGCCTGTTGCTTCTGGCGCTGACTGGCGGACTCCTTACCCACCAATGGCATGCATACGCGCAAGCCGAGCGTGCCCGGTCGGACTTCCTGATTTTCCGCGCCGCGCTGCACGCCATGGAGAAAGTCTCCGCGGAACGCGGCCCAACCAATAGTGTGCTCGGGGAAGGCGTTCCGGTTCCCGAGGGGAAAATGGCAGCGCTGCGCACGGCACGCGCCGAGAGCGACGCCCGTATCGCGTATTTGCTGGCACTCCTGGACCTTCGCGATTGCGACCATTGCCCGGCTGCGCGGGCGGCCGGCAAGCGCGCGCAAGCCCGGTTGTCGGCCGCCCGCGCGAACGTCGACAGGCTCATCCGCGTACCGCGCGCGCAGCGGACCGATCAGGCGCTCGAGCATGCCGTTGGCAGCATGGTGGATGTGATTCCGCAATTTGCACCCGCCACGGATATGGGTGCGACCGGGGTGCTCAAGGGAGACCCGGATGCGCTGAACTACCTGATGGCGGCGCGTCTGGCGGCCATCCTCCGGGAGCAGGCCGGACTGCTCGGTTCACGCCTTACGCCCGCGCTGGCATCGCACCGCCAACTCACGGCGGAAGAGCAACTTGCCATCGAGCGGACGCGTGGCGGAATCGATCAGCTGGGCGCACTCATGAGGACCCGGATCCTGGATGATCCGATACTGGCCCGGCAGGGATTCGTAGAGTTGAGCGAGCAGTACTTCCGCGATGGGCTGGCTTATTTCACGCAAGTTCGCGCACTGGCGGGCCGCCCCGGGGGAATCAACATCTCGACAGGCGAGTTCGCGGCGGACTATGTGCCTCGCATGCGCCCGATTGTCGCCTTTCGCGACGCCGTGTTGAAACTGGCCGAAGCCGAGCTTGACGCGCACCGCGGGGCGAAACTGGCGCTACTGGTGGCAACCGCGGGCACCTTGTCGACCTTGACATGCGCACTGCTTTTTGGCGCCTGGCTGTTCCGCCGTCAGGTCATCCAGCCATTTGCCGAAGCCGCGCGTCTCATACGCGCAATCGCCGCGGGCAGCCCTCCGGCCGAGGTTCCATCGCACGCGTACCGGGGTGAGATCAAGGAACTGTTCGACGCCGTTCAGGTGCTCAAGACACACGACCTTGAAAGAACGCGGCTCGAGCAGGAACGCCTGCGCCTGATTGCGGAACTGCGGACCATGGCGGAGACCGACTCCCTGACCCGGCTCCTGAACCGCCGCGCCTTCGAGAGCCGTGCTCAGGCCGCTTGCGCGGACAGGGACAGGGACAGGCAGGAACCCCATCTTGCGCTGGTCATGTTCGACATTGACCACTTCAAACGGATCAACGACACCTACGGTCACGCCGCCGGCGACCGCGCGCTCGAGCGCATGGCCGATCTGTGCCGTGAAACCTGGCATGAAGGGGATATTGTCGCGCGCATCGGAGGCGAAGAATTCGCTGTGCTGGTCAGCCTGCGCGATCGTGCGCGAGCCATTGACTTGGTACAGCAGTTGCGCGACAGGCTCTTGCGTACCCGGGTGCCGGTCGAGCATGGTGCCGGCATTGCGATGAGCGCGAGTTTCGGCATCGCATACGCCGCGCGCGCGGACTCGCCCTCCATCAAATCCCTGCTGAAACGCGCGGACCGGCAACTTTACCGGGCCAAGATGGCCGGGCGCGATCGCGTCAGGGTGGAGGCAGATCCGGGCGAACACGCTCAGGCGGAGCGCGGCCAATGACAATGTAGCGACTGTCCGGAACGCCGGATTGGTATTTCATTCGCTCATTCACCCGCCTGCAAAGCCGCCTGCCCGGCAACGCCAACCAGTCCCGGCGCCGCCAGGTCCTCTTCCACAAAGCGCAACACCGCTTCCGTCAGCGCCTCGCGCGGATAGGCGTTCTGAGTCACGAACAGCGAGCCGATGGTGGTATGCGTCCGGGCGATGGGCACTGCCAGCGCCCAGTGATCCGCATTGACGTAGCCCATCAGCGTACTGCCGGGCACGATCTGGTCGTAGAAGATCACCTGGCTATCGTTGCGACCGTCGATACGCGCGAGCTTGTCATAGCTCGAAGTCAGGATCGACGAGATGCGCTCCGGCCGCGGCAGCGTGACGAGCGAGTAGTAGCGCACGTCGCGGGGCAACGGGTTTCCCGCCAGCCATGCCTTGCGTATCGCGGGCCGCAGGCTCTCCACCGCGCCGCCATCTCCCGAATTGCAGGTTGCGCCCGGGAAATGCCGCAGCATGTCGGCCTGGTATTGCTCGGCGTCATTGGCAAGCGCCGAGCCGCCGATCGCGCCGGCTGCGCTGACCACCGCCGCCACGCGGCTGCGGATCTCCGGATACGCCACCACGGCCTGGAGGATGTCAGGCGCACCCTTCGAGTATCCGACCAGCACCAGGCGCGGCGCCCCCTCGGTCAGCGGCATGGCCATGATCGCGTCGCGGATCTGGCGCGCGTTATTCGCCGAACCTGACAGCGCATCGACCTTGAGCAGCATGCCGTCATAGCCGAACTCCCGCAGGTGTTTCGGCACCGTGCCGGGCGCGCTCAGCCACGGCTCGAAGCATTCATACCCGATTCCCGGCACCACCGCAGCGATCAGGTGCCGCCTCGATGGACCCAGATCGACGGGCTTGCCGGTGCCGGCGGGCTCAGCGCCTATGCGGTTCAGCGCGTCTTCGCAGGGCCGGTAATCGGGAAGCTCCGGTCCGCGCGCCTGCAGCACCGCGCAGTAGATCTCGCGGAAACGCGCCCGTTTGTCCTGCACACCGGACTGCGATGCGGGAAGCAGTGCCAAAGGCGGCGTATCGGTGGAGTAAGGGATCAGCGGCTTCGACGCGCATCCGCCGAGCACGAGGCAAGCCGCGATGACCGCCGGCAAGACGCCGCTGTTCAACCGCGCGCGGAAGTCGCCAGCCGGCTGCCCGGCTACGGCCTGGGGCGGCTCCGGGACCGACTCACTTGGGCGCATTGCCGCTCTCCTGGCGTGTAGCGGCTTCGCGCCCCTCCAGGTAAGGTACCCAGTCGAGAATTTCCACGTCGGAAAGACTCAGCGGCCGTTGCGCAAAGAACAGCACCGCGCGCAGCCCGTCCGTAAAGTAGCGGGCGCCATCCAGCGTTGTCCGTGGTTGCGCCTGCCGCGCCCGACCGACACCGTTCACGAATCCGAGCTTGTCGAGACCGCCTGAGTACATCATGTCCTGGATCAGGAGGTTCCTGGCCTCGTCGACATCCTCGTGCAGGACGATCTTTGCCGTGTCGGCGGGCGCGAAGCGTCCGCCGACAGGCCGGCCTGCCTGCGCGAGGTAAACGGGCTGCCCCTGAAAGCGAATGGGCGCCAGCCACACGCGTACCCAGGTCGACGGCGCACCGCCTTGCGCTTGCTTGCGCAGCACGGCGTCAGGCGCGCGTCCGAAGACCCGTTGACCGGTATCGCCCTCGCGCGAATCGCGGCGGTAACTACGCCGCACCGCCGCCGCGCCGATGTCGCCGAGTTCCCCGACAATCAGCACATTCAACGGATCGCCCTGCGCCGCCCCGCGCGTATCGGTGGCGCAGCACGGCAACCGTTCGAGTGCGGCTCTCAGCGAGGCAAGGTCTTTGTAGTCCGTGACCGCGGAATCCGGATACTGGAAGATATACCGCGCAAAACCCGCATCCGAGATATCGTCGGGCACACGCACGAAGAGGCTGAACGGGATCAGCGTCCTGGTCCCGAACAAATCGACATTGACGAGCTTCGTAATGCGGTCGGGATTGGTGAACAGGATGCCCTCGTGTGTCGTCCCCGGCGGAATCGGATTCTTGAACCCGAGTTTATTGAAGTAGTCGTCAATGCGCGCATTCGTTGCCCCGCTGAACGTGCCATGCAGGGACCAAGCGACTTCGAGCGGCGAAAAGTAATCGGGATCCGTTCCCGAGCGCAACAGCCATAACGGCTGCGAGGTTCCGTTATGCACCTCGAACCATACGGGCTGCACGTTGGTCTTGTTGATGTCGGCGCCGAACATGCGCTTGCTGTCTTCCGTGCCCAGCACTGCCGCGCTCACGCGCACGCCCTGCTTGGTTTCGCTCACCGCGCGCTCGCGTAGCGGGGCGTCGTCGGCACTGGCAGGCGCTTGCCATGTCGCGCAGCCGGCCATGGCAAGCGAGAGGATCGCCATGCCCGCCGCGTACCGTAGCGCAGGATGCAACAGCGGCAACACGCTCATTATTTGGCTCCCTGGCGCGCGGCATCGGTCTGATAGATCCCGCTCCACGGGAAGAACTCGATCGCCGAGAGCGATGTGGGCTTACGGTCGAATACCAGCACCTGGCGATATCCGTCCGTGAAATACGGATCCGTGGTCAGGTTCTCGCGCGGGGCGCTTCGCGGCGCTGCGCCCACGCCTTTCACCTGCCCGATCTTGTTGAGGCTCTGGGAATAGGCCATATCCTCCGCCAGCGCCGTGCGCGCTTCGTCCACGTCCGGATCGACCTTGTGCGTCGTCAGCGTTGGCGAGTGAATGGTGAGGCGCACGCCGATATCGCGGCTGATCTGGCCCACCCACACGGATTTGCCGTGATAGCGCATCGGACTAAGCCAGAGACGCAGATGGTTGCGCTGGTGAATGTTGTCGCGCGCCTTCTGCAATGCCAGGTCCTGCGCGCGTCCGAACAGGTACAGATCGCTCACCGGCGCATTGACATAGGGCTCGCCCTTGAGCGCCGAGGCGATCATCTTTGTGATCGCGCCCGACCACTTCTGCTCGGTCGGCCGCCAGCTGCGGCGCACGAACGCGGGAAACGCATCGTCGATGCCGCCCACGACCACCAGGTTGAGCGGGTCGCCGTTCTTCGAGCCATCCTTGTTGGTGACACAGCACGGCAGGGCCTCGAGTGCCTCGCGGAAGGCCTCGTCATCCGTGTAGTCGACGATTTCCTCGGGCGGATAGATCTCGCGCCGGAAGACTTCGCTCGTATGGTAGTCGGCATGGAAGCCTGGCACGACCATGAGGATCGCGAATGTCTTGGCGCGCCCGCTCGCCACCAGGTCCAGCTGAACGAGCTTCGCCCCTTCGCTGGCATTCGTCAGCACAAAACCCGACACGGTTTGCCCGGGTGGCACCGGATTACGGAAGGCGAGCTGGCGGAAGCGCTGGTCCACGCTGGCCTTTTCGTCAGGCGAGCCGCCCTGGGAAAATGCCTCTGCTGCCTCGGAAGCCGGAAAGAATCCCGGATCAAGACCCGACGACATCAGGTAATAGCCCCGGTCGTCGTTGTTGGTGACCTCGATCCAGACGGGCTGTATCTGCAGCCTCTCGAGCGGAACCCGATACACGTCCGCGCTTTCCTCATTCGAAAGAACGGCGGCCGACACCCGCAAGCCGCCGTCGGTACGGCTCAGGGCACGGCTCTTGTAGTCGAGTGCGGCTAAGGGCGGCGGCGGTGGGGGCGCGGCGCAGCCGGCAATGACAACTGCGGCAAATACCCGAGTCACAATGCGGTTCATTGCGTAACCTCTTCACCACGAGCGATGGCATTGCGCTTGCCGGCAGGGCAGCCGCCAGCGCATTGGCCCGGCAGAATGAATGCCTCGAGGCGGCGTCGGGCGCAGGAAAAGTATAGTGCGCGAATCTTCGCGGGGTGAGGTCAGTTAGTCCTCCGCCTGAAAGCGGCGGCCGGTGAACCAAGGGGGAAATCGCGCAATGCCCGACGTGGAACAGCCGAAGGGCAAGATCGAACCGATGCGCAGCGTGGGCGAGATCCGCCAGCCCGCGCAGCCGGGGTGCTGGCAAATTCGGTGACGCCCGTTGCATAATCCTGAAACTGGTTTCACCGAGACCGATTTCTCCCATGCCACGCCCTGTGACTCAACCCACGCCCAACCTGAAGCCCGCTGAGAAACTCACCATCCAGGACGTTGCCGACTATGCGGGCGTTTCGAAAGCCACCGTATCGCGCTACCTGAACCGGGGCGGCGAGCAACTGTCCGCCGACGTGGAGGCACGCGTCGCCGCGGCCGTGCGCGAGCTGGGCTACAGCCCGAGTCCCATGGCGCAGGCGCTAAAGCGCGGCAAGTCGCGCCTGATCGGGCTGGTGGTGGCGGATGTTTCCAACTCGTTCTCCGTGGCCGTGCTGCGTGGCGTGGAAAAAGCCTGCCGCGACGCGGGCTACATGGTGATGCTGTTCAACCTGGGCAATGACGAGCAGCTGGAACGCCAAGCCATCCGCTCGCTGTCGGCCTACCGGGTCGAAGGCTTCATCCTGCACACGCTGGGCCACGACGCCGGCGCTCTCGCCGATGCCGCGCAGCTGGGCAAACCGGTAGTGCTGGTCGACCGGAAAGTGGGCGATGCGGAAGTCGACCTGGTCGCCCTGGACAACCTTTCCGCGGTCCACGAGGCTGCCGGCCATCTGCTCGAAGCCGGCTACCGGCGCCTGCTCTTCATCAGCGAGCCGATCAAGGCCATCAGCTCGCGCAACGAGCGCGCCCGGGCCTTCCAGAACTTCATCGCGGAGCATGCGGACTCGCTTGACGGAAGCGTGTTCGAAGCCCATACCGGTGACGACGACGCCCTGGACGAAGCGCTGCGCGCCCTGCGCAAGGGTGCGGGCAAAGCGCCCATGGCCGTGCTCGCGGCCAATGCGGTGATCTCGCTGCGCGTGGCCGCTGCCGCCGCCAGGCTGGGGTGGCAGCTCGGCACCGACCTCGGCCTGATCGGCTTCGACGATCCGGAATGGGCTGCCCTGGTCGGCCCCGGCCTGAGCACCATCGCCCAGCCCACCGACGATATCGGACGCGTCGCCACCAACTGCCTGATCGAGCGCCTGCAAGGCGCGCAGCTGGCGCCGCGCCAGGTCCTGTTGCCCGGTACCCTGGTCAAGCGCGGCTCCACCCGCCGCGACTAACGCCTATCCCCTCGCCCGCCGGTGGCGCGTGAAGCGCGCGTAGACCCGCTGCCCCCTGGGTAGCGGGCGCACGCACGCGCCCAACTCTTCACTTGCCCAAGCTCGATTTGCCCGTAAGGGTTTCCACTGCTGGAGTTCTGAAACCGGTTTCCTATAATCCTGAAACCGGTTTCAGAAACCGTACATGCCGAGCGCTGCGACGCCAGCGACATATTCCACTGAACGTGCAGGAGACATTGATGACTATCCAACGCTTGTTGCGCCACATTGCCGCGCCCGTGCTCACGCTGCTGGTCCTGGCCAGCGCCTCGGCCGGGGTCCAGGCACAGACCGTCGCCGAGATCGTCAAGAAGGGCAAGGTCACCATCGGCGTGGTGACGGGCGCGCCGCCCTTCGGCACCACGGACGCCACCGGCAAGCCCGCCGGCTACGATGTCGACGTGGCCAACCTGCTGGGCAAGTACCTCGGCGTGCCGGTCGATATCGTGCCGCTCACCTCCCCCAGCCGCATTCCGGCGCTGGAAGCCGGCAAGGTCGATTTCCTGGTCGCCACCCTGGCGCCGACGCCCGAGCGGGCGCGGGCCATCATGTTCAGCTCGCCCTACAGCGCGTTCGAGCTGACCATCTTCGCGCCGGTCGCGGCCAAGTACGCCAAGCTGGCTGAGCTTGGGAAGAAGAAGGTCGGCGTGACGCGCGGCACCACGCAGGACACGGCACTGACCCGGCTGGCGGTGCCCGGCATGAATATCGTCCGCTTCGAGGACGACGCCACCTGCGCGCAGGCGCTGATCAGCAACCAGGTCGAAGCCATTGCCCTGCCCAACACCACCGGCAACGAAATCATGAAGGCACGCGGCGCCGGCAAGTTCGACGCCAAGTTCGCGTTCTCGGTCCAACCGAACTCGATGGCCGTGCGCAAGGACGCCTTCGAACTGCGCCAGTGGCTCAACACCACCATTTCCTACGTCAAGCTCAATGGCGAACTCGACGCCATTGCGCAGAAGTGGACCGGCAAGGCGCTGCCCGCGCTGCAAACGTTCTGACCCCGGCAAGTCCGACGTTGCGCGCCAGCGTCAGCCGGCGCGCCAGGAGACCCGCATGAACTACCAATTTGAATGGACCCCGGTGCTGTCGCAGTTGGATCGCTTTGCGGACGGCGCGGCCATGACGCTGGCGCTCAGCTTCGGCTCGATCCTGCTTGGCACCCTGGTCGGTACCGCCGGCGCCATCGCGGCCGCGTTTGGCGGCCCCTGGCTCCAGCGCGCCGCCAGGGTATACGTCGAGGCGATCCGCAACACGCCCTTCCTGATCCAGCTCTTCATCATCTTCTTCGGCCTGCCTACCGTCGGCTTGCAGATCGATGCCATCACCGCCGCGGTGATTGCCATGACGGTCAACCTCGGTGCCTACTCGACCGAGATCATCCGGGCCGGCTTGCAGGCGGTTCACCGTTCGCAGCTCGAAGCCGCCGCCGCGCTGGGCATGACGCGCTGCCAGTTGATCCGCCACGTCGCCCTGGTGCCGGCCTTCGAAAAAGTCTATCCGGCGCTGACCAGCCAGTTCACGCTGATGATGCTGACCTCGAGCGTGGTGTCGGCGATCTCGGTGGAAGAGCTGACGGCGGTCGCCAGCCAGATCGATTCGCAGACCTTCCGCACCTTCGAGAGCTACATCCTCGTCATGTTCATCTACCTCGGGCTGGCACTGCTGTTGCGCGCCGCGTTCGCCCTGATCGGCAATCTGGTGTTCAGGCGGCGCCGCGTGGTGGCGCGAGCCAGAAAGGCCGCGCGCACTGCCCGCGTTGCGCCGCTGGCGCATGCGGAGCTGACGCCAGCGGTTGCAGGGAGCGCGAAATGATCACCGAATTCTCCTGGAATCATCTTGAAATCCTGTTCCTGGCAGCACGCTGGACGCTGTGGGTGACCTTGCTGGCCTTCGTCGGCGGCACGCTGGCCGGCTTCCTGGTGGCGTTGGCGCGGACCTCGAGAAGCAGCCTGCTCCGCCTCGCCAGCACGGTCTATATCCAGATCGTGCAAGGTACGCCGGTGCTGATCGTGCTGTTCCTGAGCTACTACGGCCTCTCCGTGCTCGGGCTCAAGCTGTCGCCGATGGTCGCGGCCATGCTGGCGATGTCGATCTACGCCAGCGCTTATCTTGGCGAGATCTGGCGCGGCTGCATCGAGGCCGTGCCGCAGGGGCAGTGGGAGGCCAGCGAAGCGCTCGCCCTCACCCGCTGGCAGCAGCTGCGCTTCGTCGTGCTGCCGCAAGCCGTCCGGCTGGCCCTGCCGCCTACGGTGGGCTTCTCGGTCCAGCTGGTCAAGAACACCTCGATCACTTCCATCATCGGCGTCATCGAACTCACGCGCGCCGGCCAGCTGATCAACAACGCGACCTTCCAGCCCTTCGCGGTCTTCGTCGTCGTCGCACTTATCTACTTCGCGCTTTGCTTCCCGCTTTCGTCGGCAGCCAGGCGCATGGAAAGGAGGCTCCATGTCCATCGTTGAAGCACAAGGCGTGCACAAATCCTATGGCCCCGTCGAAGTCCTGAAGGGCGTGTCGTTTGCCATCGAACCGGGCCAGGTGGTCGCCATCATCGGCCGCAGCGGCTCCGGCAAAAGCACCATGCTGCGCTGCCTGAACGGACTGGAGACAATCAACGCCGGCAATATCACAGTCGCCGGGCACAAGCTGGATCACGACAGGAAGCGGCTGCTCGACCTGCGCCGCGACGTAGGCATGGTGTTCCAGAGCTACAACCTCTTTCCGCACCTGACCGTGGGGGAGAACATTGCGCTGGCGCCTTCCATCGTCAAGAAGATCGCGGCGAAAACGATCGACGGCATCGTCGACCAGGTGCTGACCCAGGTCGGCCTGCTGGACAAGAGGGACTGCTACCCCGAGCAGCTCTCGGGCGGCCAGCAGCAGCGCGTGGCCATCGCCCGTTCGCTGGCGATGCAACCCAAGGTGATGCTGTTCGACGAGGTGACCTCCGCGCTCGACCCGGAGCTGACGGCGGAAGTCCTGCGCGTCATGGAAAACCTGGCCGCCTCCGGCATGACCATGGTGCTGGTGACGCACGAGATGGAGTTCGCACGCCGCATGGCGCATACCACCATCTTCATGCACCAGGGCAAGGTGCACGAGGCGGGCCCGTCTAAGGCGCTGTTCGCGCAGCCGCGGACACCGGAACTGCAGCAATTCCTCAGCGCGGGAGCACTGAAATGAACCAGCAGCGACAAGGTAGTTCTTCCCGGCCGCCGGTGCTGATTTCGCTCACGGCCTACGGCGCCGACCTCGCCCACCGCGATGGACAGGCTGCGCTGGCGCGGATTGCCGCGGCAGCCGGTGCGGACGGCGTGGAATACCGCGGCGAACTCCAGCGCGGGCATAGGGATGAAGTCAGCGAACAGCGCGCGGTCGCCGAACAGCACGGACTAAGCGTGGTCTGGTCGAGCCCCGAAGGCCTCTGGAGCGAAGCCGGCCGCCTCGATGCCGCCGCGCTCGACCGCGCCTTCACGACGGCGCTGGCGATCAGTGCCAGCCGGGTCAAGATGTCGCTGGGCGGCTATCGCGAGGGCACCCCGCTTGAAGGGCTGCTCCCCTGGCTGGAGCACGAGGGCATCGAACTCGTCGTGGAAAACGACCAGACCGCCAGCGCCGGTACCGCCCCCCCGCTGCGCGACTTCTTCGCGCGTGCCACGGCCCTCGGCAAGACGGTGCCGATGACCTTCGACATGGGCAACTGGCACTGGACGGGCGAGGATCCGCTCGACGCCGCGCAGGTCTTCGCCTCCCAGGTGGGCTATGTGCATTGCAAAGGCGTGCTGCGCACGCCTGCCAAGTGGATTGCGGTGCCGCTGGAGCAATCGGCTGCGCCATGGCGCAGCGTATTGCGCCGCCTGCCCGCCGGCGTTGCGCGCGCCATCGAGTTTCCGCTGCAAGGCGAAGACCTGGTGCAGGTCACGCGCAACCATGTCGAACTGCTGCGTTCGGTGGAGATCCCCGCATGAGCCCCGATCTTGATGTGGTGACGCTGGGCGAGGCAATGCTGATGCTGGTGGCCGGTGAAGCCGGGCCGCTCGAAGGCGTGCAGACCTTCCACAAGCGCACCGCCGGCGCCGAGACCAATGTGGCCATCGGCCTGTCGCGCCTGGGCCTGAAGGTCGGATGGGCCAGCCGCCTGGGCGATGATTCGATGGCGCGCTACCTGCTCGGTGAAATGCAGCGGGAAGGCGTGGAATGCAGCCAGGTGGTGTGCGAGCCCGGCGAGCGCACTGGTTTCCAGTTCAAGGGACGGGTCGACGACGGCAGCGATCCGCCCGTGGAATATCACCGCCGCGGCTCGGCCGCAAGCCGCATGAACCCGGGGCATCTGAACGACAAGTGGCTACGGCGCTCACGGCACCTGCATGTCACGGGCGTGTTCCCCGCGCTGGCCGAAGGCACGCAGGCCGCCACCCGCCAGGCCATCTCCACCATGCGCGCTGCCGGCCGCACGATCTCGTTCGATCCCAATTTGCGGCCCGCGTTGTGGGCCACGCCCGAGTTGATGCGCGAGACGCTGAACGACCTGGCGCATCAGTGCGACTGGGTGCTGCCCGGCATCGAGGAAGGCCGTTTCCTGACCGGCCACGCCGAGCCGGAACGCATCGCCGCCTTCTACCGTCGGCGCGGCGCCAGGCTGGTAGTCGTGAAGCTGGGCGCGGAAGGCGCCTACTTCGACGGCGAAGCCGGCACCGGCCATGTCCCGGCGTTCAACGTCGAGCGAATCGTCGACACGGTTGGCGCAGGCGACGGCTTCGCCGTGGGCGTCATCAGCGCGCTGCTGGAAGGCAGGCCGGTGGCCGACGCCGTCCGGCGCGGCGCATGGATCGGCGCGCGGGCGGTGCAGGTGCGCGGCGATACCGAAGGCCTGCCGACCCATGCCCTGCTGGCGGCCAGCAGCCTGTGAAGTCACAGCAAGGATTTCCCATGCGCAAGAATGTATTGGTGTTCCGTCCCATTCCGCCCGACCTGCTCGCCCGGATCGAAGCAGAGCATGACGTGATCGTCGCCGACCCGCGCCAGCCGGCGCAACGGCCGGCCTTCCGCGCCGCGCTGGCCAACGCCCACGGCCTGATCGGCTCCAGCGTCAGGCTCGGCGCGGCCGAGCTGGCCGAAGCCGGCCAGCTGGAAGTGATATCCAGTATCTCGGTGGGCGTCGACAACTACGATCTCGCCTGCCTGCGCCGGCGCGGCATTGCGCTCTGCCATACGCCTGGCGTACTCACAGAAACTACCGCCGACACCGTCTTCGCCCTCATCATGGCAGCCAGCCGCCGCCTGGTCGAACTTGCCGCCCATGTGCGCGAAGGCCGCTGGGCCGCCAATATCGGCGAAAGCCTGTTCGGCTGGGACGTCCACGGCAAGACGCTGGCGATACTCGGTTTCGGGCGTATCGGCCAGGCGGTTGCACGCCGCGCGGCGCTTGGTTTCGGCATGGAAGTGCTCTACGTCAACGAGGCTGCCGCGGAACCACCGGATCTCGTGGGACGCGCCACCTGGACGGACCTCGACGACGCCTTGCGGCGAGCCGATATCGTCGCCGTCACGCTGCCGCTGACCGACGGCACGCGTGGCTTGATGGGGCCGCGCGAGTTCGCGCTGATGAAACCGGGGGCCATCTTTGTCAACGGCGCCCGCGGCCAGATCGTGCAGGAAGACGCGCTGCTCGCGGCGCTCGACAGCGGCCACCTGCGCGCGGCCGGGCTCGATGTCTTTGCCACCGAGCCGTTGCCGCAGGATTCTCCGCTGCGCTGCCATCCGCGAGTGACAGCCCTGCCCCATATCGGCTCGGCCACGCATGAGACCCGGCGTGCCATGGCCGAACTGGCCACGCGCAATCTGTTGGACGCGTTGGCCGGCCGGCAACCCGCCGCGCGCTTCGACCTGGCAGCCATCGCTGCTTAGGCAACCGTTCAATCTTCCCCGCAAGGACCATCCGCAATGCCCCGTTCCATTCCCACGCTGTGCGGCTCGATCATGGGCGAGCCTTTCACCTTCAATGTGCGCATCCACAATGCCGCTTATCGGGCGCTGGAGATCGACTACACCTTCGTGTGCTTCGGCGTGCAGGACGTGCCCGGCGCCGTGCAATCGATCCGGGCGCTGGGCGTGCGCGGCATGAATGTATCGATGCCGCACAAGCAGGCCGTGATCCCTCACCTCGACCGGCTCGACGAGACCGCGCGCGCTATCGGCGCGGTCAATACCATCAACAATGTCGATGGCGTGCTGACCGGCTACAACACCGACTGCATCGGCGCCGTGCGGGCCTTCCAGGAGGTGACCGGACTGGCGGGCAAGCGCATCGCGCTGCTGGGCGCGGGCGGCGCGGCGCGTGCCATGGCCTATGGACTGCGCGAGGCAGGGGCCGCCGTGACCATATTCAATCGCACCGCGGCGCGCGGCGAGGAACTGGCCGGTTCACTTGGCCTGCGCTTCGGCGGCGCGCTGTCCGACTTCCGCGCGGCGGACTTCG
The DNA here is from genome assembly GCF_057814235.1 of Cupriavidus sp. F041. Classification (NCBI taxonomy): domain Bacteria; kingdom Pseudomonadati; phylum Pseudomonadota; class Betaproteobacteria; order Burkholderiales; family Burkholderiaceae; genus Cupriavidus; species Cupriavidus sp. F041. Next base: position 1,619,087 of record NZ_JBVASY010000002.1, on the reverse strand, counting down.
ACATGCTCGCCAACGCGACGGCCGCCGGCTTTCGCGCACCCGATGTCAACCCCGTGGCGGGGCAGCTCGCCGCCCACCTGATCGTCATGGACGCCGCGTTTATCCCGGTCAGGAGCAAGCTGATCCGGGATGCCGCCGCGCTCGGCTGCCGCACCATCGACGGCACACGCATGATGCTGCACCAGGCCTGCGCCCAGGTCGAGTTCTACACCGGCTGCGCACGCGCGCCGATCGAGGCGATGGAGGCGGCACTGCTGGAGGAGATCGCACGCCAGTCATAGCCATCCACCGCCCACAGCTGCCTGACGCACACACCGCCATGACCCATACCGAAGCCATCCCCGACACCCGCCCGCTTGTCATCCCGTGCCCCGCTTTCGAGGGAGTCCGCCAATGACACTGCGACGCGAGCGACACACCAAGATCGTAGCCACGCTTGGGCCCGCCTCCTCCACCCCGGACGTGATTCTCCAGCTCTTCAAGGCCGGCGCCGATACCTTCCGCCTGAATTTCAGCCATGGCACCCACGAGGACCACAAGGCCCGGCTGGGCATGATCCGGGAGATGGAATCCCTCACGGGCCGGCCCGCGGGCGTGCTGCTGGATCTCCAGGGCCCCAAGCTGCGCCTGGGCACCTTCCCGGGCGGCCCGGTCAGGCTGACCGCCGGGCAGCCGTTCCGCCTGCAGCTGGATGCCGTGCCGGGCAGCCAGCAAGTGGCTCACCTGCCGCACCGCGAAATCTTCGAAGCGCTGCGGCCCGGCCACGCCCTGCTGATCGACGACGGGCGCGTGCGGCTGCGGGTGCGCGAAGCCGGCCCGGACTTCGCGCAGACCACGGTGGAGACGGGTGGGAACGTCTCCGACCGCAAAGGCGTCAACGTGCCGGACTGCGCGCTGAACCTTTCGGCGCTGACGGAGAAGGATCACCGCGACCTGCGCTTCGGCATGACGCTTGGCGTGGACTGGGTGGCCTTGTCCTTCGTCCAGTCGGCACGCGATATCGAGGAAGTGCGTGCGATCGCCGGCAAGAACATATCGATCATGGCCAAGATCGAGAAGCCTGCGGCGCTTGCCGACATCGAGGCGATTGTCGCCGCGGCCGATGGCATCATGGTTGCCCGTGGCGACCTGGGCGTGGAAATGCCGCCCGAGGAAGTACCGGCGATCCAGAAACGCCTCACCCGCCTCTGCCGCGAAGCCGGCAAGCCGCTGGTGGTGGCCACGCAGATGCTGGAGTCCATGATCAGTGCCCCGGCACCGACGCGCGCCGAAGCATCGGACGTCGCCACCGCCGTGTACGACGGCGTGGATGCGGTCATGCTATCGGCCGAATCCGCATCGGGCGAGTATCCGGTCGAAGCCGTGGAGATCATGGCACGCATTATCCGCAATACCGAGCGCGACAAGCTGCAGCGCGACACCATGAACGCCATCGCCACCAGGCGCGATGCCGTGTCCGCGGACGCCATCGGCGCGGCGATCCGTACCGTCGCCGACATCCTGCCGCTGACGGCCTGCGTGACTTACACCGTGTCCGGCGCCAGTGCCTTGCGGGTCGCCCGCGAGCGCCCTAATGTGCCGATCGTGGGCATGACGCCCCACGTGGAAACCGCGCGGCGGCTGGCCCTGGTATGGGGCGTCCACCCCGTCCATACCCATGACGCGGACAGCGTCGAGGAAATGGTCGGGCATGCCACCGAAGTGGCCAAGCGCGAAGGATTCGCCTCGGACCAGCAACCGTTCGCCATCGTCGCCGGCATGCCGTTCGGCACCCCGGGATCCACCAACCTGTTGCGCCTCGTCTTTCCCGCGTGACAGCCCACCTCTCTGGCCTCCAGCTCGATCATGTCCTCCATCACGACCCAAGCCGACCTGGCCCGCTGTTTCCCCCTGCTTGCCGACATCCCGGCCGACCAGCGCCTGGACGCGCCTTTGCACCAGCGCGGCATCCTCATCAACGGGGAAATCCGAACCTGGCAAGGCCCCTGCCGCACCGTTATGTCGCCGGTTCATGTACGCGACGGCCAAGGCAAGCTGAGCCCCGTGGAGGTTGGCAGCTTTCCGGTCACCACCGTCAAGGAGAGCCTCGAGGCGCTCGATGCCGCGGTCGCCGCCTATGCGTCGGGTACCGGGCTGTGGCCGACCATGGCGGTCGAAGCCCGCATCGGGCACGTGCAGGACTTCACCCGGCGCCTGCTGGCAATGCGCGGGCAGATCGTCAAGCTGATCATGTGGGAGATCGGTAAGTCGGCAGCCGATTCGGCCAAGGAGTTCGATCGCACCATCGCCTATATCCGGCAGACCATCGATGCGCTGAAGGAACTCGACAACAACAACTCGCGTTTCCAGGTCGTCGAGGAAACGATCGCCCAGGTGCGCCGGGCTCCGCTGGGCGTGGTGCTGTGCATGGGCCCGTACAACTACCCGCTGAATGAAACGTTCACCACCCTGATCCCGGCCCTGATCATGGGCAATGTGGTGCTGTTCAAGCCGCCGAAGTTCGGCACGCTGCTGTTCGCGCCAATCCTGGAGGCGTTCCGCGAAGCCTTTCCGCCGGGTGTCGTCAATACCGTTTATGGCCGCGGCGAAGAGGTGGTGCCGCCACTGATGGCCTCCGGCAAAGTCAACGTGCTGGCGCTGATCGGCTCATCGCGCGTGGCGGACCAGCTCAAGAAACTGCATCCCAAGACGAACCGCCTGCGCGCCGTGCTCGGCCTGGATGCAAAGAACGCGGCCATTGTGCTGCCTGACGCGGACCTCGATCTCGCGGTCAACGAGTGCATCCTGGGCGCGCTCTCGTTCAACGGCCAGCGCTGCACGGCCCTGAAGACGCTGCTGGTGCACCGGTCGGTGGCGAGGCCATTCCTCGAGAAACTCATTGTGGCGGCGGGCCAGCTCAGGATCGGCATGCCGTGGGAAGCCGGGGTCTCCATTACGCCACTGCCGGACGCCAACAAGCCGCGCTATATAGCGGATTGCATCGCCGATGCGCTGTCAAAGGGCGCAGAGGTGCTGAATCCCGGCGGCGGCCTTACCTGTGCCTCGCTGGTCTTGCCGGCCATTGTCTATCCCGTCGGCGAACGTATGCGGCTGTACCGTGAAGAACAGTTTGGGCCTGTGATTCCGGTGGTGCCGTTCGACGATGTCGGCGCGGCGCTGGATTACGTCGAGTCGTCCGAATATGCCCAGCAGGTCAGCATCTTCGGGACCGATCCCGAACAGATCGCGCGGCTGGTGGATCCGCTTGTCAATCAGGTTTGCCGGGTGAATATCAACTGCCAGTGCCAGCGGGGGCCGGATGTGTTTCCGTTTACCGGGAGGAAGGATTCCGCGGAGGGGACCTTGTCGGTTAGCGATGCGCTGCGGGCTTTCTCGATCCGGACCATGATCGCGGCTAGGGCGACCAGCGGGTCAAAGGCGCTGTTGGATGAGATTGTGCTTGGGCATAAGTCGACGTTTATTAATACACGGTTTATTTTTTGACTGGTTTTGGAAGGGGCTTCCCGGGGCCACTGCGCAAGACTGAACACCAGGCCCATCGGCATGAGCGGCCTGATCGCTGCCGCAAGCGCATGGCTTGCTGGCCGCTCGCTGCCGTCAATTTTCGAATTAGTGTCAGGGCCTGGCTGAGCGACGACTGAACCGTTGTTCGATGACCTCCGTTCCCCATTGCGCCCCCTCCGATTCGCCGGTCAACCGAAAGCCAAATGACTCATATAGATGGCGCGCTACATCCAGACCTTTGAACGTCCAGAGGTATGTCTCGCTAAAGCGCTCGTCAACAAATCTCATCGCGTGAGACATCAGTTGCCGTCCGATACCGGAGCCACGCAACGAATCGTCCACAATGAACCATCGCAAATGGGCTACGCCCGCGTTGTCATCCCCGTCGATTGCCAACGAGGCAAGAAATCGACCATTTTCGGCGTAGAGCCATAGCGCCTTGCCGCTAGCCGGCAGCGCACCGGCGAACTCGGCAAGCTCCGTTGCCACCTTCTTCTCGAAAAAAGCGCCGAAGCCCCAGTGCTCCGAGTAGAAGCGGGCGTGCAGGCTCGCGACGTCGCCAATGCAGCCAGGCTGGTAGCCTTCCAGAATCCGTGTGGGCGAGGCATCTTCGGGAGTGGCTTTGACCGAGTTGTCCCGTGCAAGTGCGTCGGCGTACAGCGCGAGAGAGCGGACCAAGGCTTGCTGGTCGGCAGGAACCATGCGTCGAAGCGCGTTGGAGACCTGATCCGTGGCGAACCGGTCAATCTTTCTCCGGAGCTTCTGCCCTGCGTCCGTCAAATACAGCTCGGACGAACGCGCATCTTCATTTGCAGTCTGGCGCTCCACAAGTCCGCCCGCTTCCAGCCTGGCGACCTGCCGGCTGGTGTTCGACTTGTCCAGGCGCAAGATATTGCCCAGATCCTTCGCATTGATGCCCGGCGTCGCCCCGATCTCGATGATCGCGTGAACAGCCGACGGGGCAAGATCGCTCTCGGCCAACGTCGTTCGCATGAAACCGAGTTCACGAACCAGTCTTCGGGAAAAGTCCCGGAGCTCCAGTATCGTCGTTTCCCGGGGCTTGGCTGGAACGTCGACAAGATCCATGACGGGGCTCACATAAGTTGCGCTTCGCAAGCAATATAGTTGCGAAGCGCAACCTACGCAAGTCCGTTTTGCGGAGACGTCGGATTCCAATTCCGGCGGGCACCCTTGATGGTGCCGTTTTCGATTCTGCCGCGGCCGCCGACGCGCGTCGGCTGAACGATCCCGTCAATCCGTTGCATTGACGGATCGGCAGGAGACGGATCTTCAAATACACATGCGCGCTCGACCCGGAAGGCAATCGCAAGCACGAGGTGTCCCAGTGACAGCACGATATCCCTCACATGATTCAGCTCCAGCGACCACGACACTATCGTGCAAAACAGGGGAAAGCTGCCACGTGAATCCCTACTACTCGTACATATCGCACTACGCGTTCTGGCAATAAGCTTGCGTCATATCGGAATGGGTGCAGCAGCTTGAAATTGTGCATCGCCGCGCCACACCCATACCGCCAAACTGATTCGCTACAAGCAAGACGCCGGAGCGCGAACATGCCGCAAAACCACCTAAACCATTTGAGCACCATCGTCGGCGCAACCAACCTACTGGCCGGCCAGAATGCCGAGCCCTACGCAACCGACTACCGGCGTGTCTACCGCGGCAAGGCAATGGCGGTTGTACGGCCGGGTAGCACGGCCGAGGTCAGCGCGGTTATGGCGTACTGCTATGAGCAGGGCATCTCCGTAGTGCCGCAAGGCGGCAATACTTCACTCCTGGGTGGCAGCGTGCCGGATGGCAGTGGCCAGTCGTTGATCCTCAGCCTGTCTCGCCTCAGCAATGTGCGCTCCTTGGACGCGGTCAACGCAACCATGGTGCTCGAAGCCGGCGTGACTCTGCACCTGGCGCGCGGCGTCGCGGAGGAGGCCGGAAGTCTGTTCCCGCTGCGCATCGGCTCGGAAGGTAGCTGCCAGATCGGCGGCAACCTTTCTACGAACGCCGGCGGCACGGCGGTGCTTCGCTACGGCAACATGCGTGATCTGGTGCTCGGGCTGGAAGTAGTGCTTCCCAACGGCGAGATCTGGGATGGGCTGCGTGCCTTGCGCAAGGACAATGCTGGCTACGACCTCAAGCACCTGTTCATCGGCACCGAAGGCACGCTGGGGATCATAACGGCAGCCGTGCTCAAGCTGTTTCCCCGCCCCCGCTCGGTATGCATGGCCTTCCTCGGCGTCCCCGATCCAGCCTCAGCGCTTTCCCTGTTCGGCTACCTCCGCGCGCGCCTCGGCAATGACGTCACCGCCTTCGAACTGATCTCCTCTGACGCGATGGACCTGGTGCTGGCGCATATCGGCAGCCAGGCGTCGCCCTTGCCGGGCACGCACGGCTGGTACGTGCTGGTCGAGTCTTCGTCGACGGCCGACCAGGCGAGCGCGGACGACGTATTCTGCGCCGCGCTTTCCGACGCCGGCGAACATGGCTGGATCGCCGACGCAGCACTCGCCTCCAGCGATCGCCAGGCTGCCGACTTCTGGCTGATCCGCGAAGAGATTTCCGATGCGCAGACCCAGGCGCGCGGTAGCGTGCGCTGCGATGTCTCCGTGCCGCTGTCGAGCATTCCCGGCTTCATCGCGTCCACCACGACTGCGGTGCTGAACCAAGCGCCCGGCACCCGCATGATCGTCTACGGGCACATGGGCGACGGCAACGTCCACTTCAACCCGCTGCGCCCGACTCAGACGGAAGCCGAAGCCTACCTGCAGGTCCACGGCGAAGCCATCACGCGCATCATCGACGATGCCGCCACCGCGCTTGCCGGTTCGATCTCGGCCGAGCATGGCGTGGGCGTGGCCAAGCGCGACGAGCTGCTGACAGTGCGCAGCCGCACTGAGCTCGAGCTGGCCTGGAAGGTTAAGCGCGCGCTCGATCCCCGCCACTTGCTCAATCCCGGCAAGGTCCTGCCTACACTGGACAGCGCCGCCAACACCGCTGCGTAGCCAGCAGACGCTCCTCGCCCACCGCCCAATCCTATTCAGAGAAGACCGACCATGTCGACAGTACTTCCTCAACCAGCTCAAGGCACTCGAAGCGTTGCCCTACGTGGGCGAGGTGCGCGGACGCGGCATGTTGGCGGCCGTCGAACTGGCGACCGATAAAGCCTCCAGGCAAAAGCCTTCGAAAGACCATCGACTGGGCGAACGCGTATTGACTCACGCGCTCGAGGAAGGCCTGGTATTCCGCGCCTTTTCCGACGACATCCTCGGATTCGCTCCGGCCCTCAACTACACCAAGGCCGACGTGGATACACTGATCCAAATCCTGCGATTCTCCCTCGACAAAGCAGTCGCAGACACTCTCTAACCAGGAGCCACCATGAAACTCAAAGACTTCAAAGTACTGACCTTCGATTGCTACGGCACGCTGATCGACTGGGAGACCGGCATCTTCAACGGGCTGCGGCCGCTGATCGAGAAGGCTGGCTTGACCGCCAAGTCGCGTGACGAGATCCTGGAGGTCTACGCCAGGCACGAAGCCGACCAGGAGATCCTGACGCCGGCGCTGGCCTACTCGGTGCTGCTGGGTGTGGTGTACCGCCGCCTGGCCAACACCTGGAACGTGGGCGTGACCGACGAGGAAGGCAACATCTTTGGCGCATCGGTGCACGACTGGCCCGCGTTTCCCGATTCGGTGGAAGCCTTGCGCTACCTCAAGCAGCATTTCAAGCTGGTGATCCTGTCCAATGTCGACCGCGTCTCCTTCCGCGCCAGCAATGCACGACTTGGCGTGGAGTTCGATGCGATCTACTGCGCCCAGGACATCGGCTCGTACAAACCGAGCCCGCGCAACTTCGAATACATGCTCGCGCGTTTGAAGCAGGATCACGGCCTTGAGAAGGCGGACATCCTGCACACCGCACAGAGCCTGTTCCACGACCACGCGCCTGCCAACGGCTTTGGCCTGGTCTCCGCTTGGATCGATCGCCGCCACGCCGACAAGGGCTGGGGTGCGACCATGCCTCCCCCGGGCACGCCCAAGTATGAATTCCGCTTCGAGAACATGGCCGCGCTGGCACGTGCGCATCAGGAAGAGCTGAAGGGCTGAAGGGCTTCCCCTCGCGTGCCTGCCGACGGCTCATGCGATCGGCAGGCAGCGCTGCGGCGGCCGCCGCCGCCTCACCAGGATTTCGACATGATCAAATTGACGGACCCGGCACTGCTGTGCCAGCAAGCATTTATCGGCGGTGAGTGGGCAAATGCCCGCTCCGGCCAAACACTCGACGTAGTCGATCCCGCCTCCGGCGCCAAGCTGGGTACCATCCCCGACTGCGACGAGCAGGACACCCGCGCAGCCATCGAGGCCGCGAATCGCGCCTTGCCCGTCTGGAGCGCGCTGACCACCCACGAGCGGGCGGCCATGCTACGCAAGTGGCATGACTTGATGCTGGCGCACGTGGACGACCTGGCGCTGCTGATGACCCTGGAACAAGGCAAGCCGCTGGCGGAATCCCGTGGTGAGATCCTGTACGGTGCATCGTTCGTTCAATGGTTTGCCGAGGAAGGTATCCGCGCCTACGGCGAAACCATCCCGGCTACGCAGGCCGGTCGCCGGATCCTGGTACGCAAGGTGCCTGTGGGGGTCTGCGCGGCAATTACGCCCTGGAATTTCCCCAATGCGATGATCACCCGCAAGCTGGCACCGGCACTAGCCGCCGGCTGCACCGTCGTGGTCAAGCCCTCGGAGCTGACGCCCTATTCGGCGCTCGCGCTGGCCGAACTGGGCAAGCGCGCGGGCTTCCCCGCCGGCGTGCTCAACATCGTGACCGGCCTGCCGCAAGCCATCGGCGGCGAACTCACGTCCAATCCCATCGTGCGCAAGCTGACGTTCACCGGCTCGACCCATGTCGGCAAGCTGCTGCTGCGCCAGTGCGCGGATACCGTCAAGCGTGTGAGCATGGAGCTCGGCGGCAATGCGCCGGTGATTGTGTTCGACGACGCAGACCTTGACGCGGCCGTGGCCGGCGTGATGGCCAGCAAGTTCCGCAATAGCGGCCAGACCTGCGTCTGCGCCAATCGCATCTACGTGCAGGCCGGCATCTACGATCAGTTCGCCGCGCGCCTGGTGGAAGAAGTGAAGAAGCTGCAAGTCGGCGTTGGCACCGAGGCCGGCGTGACCATCGGCCCGCTGATCAACAAGGCAGCGCTGGACAAGGTGGCGAGCCACGTCAGCGACGCGGTGGCAAAGGGCGCGCAGGTCATGCTGGGTGGCAAATCGACGGAGCGCGGTGAGCAGTTCTTCCAACCAACCGTGGTCGCCGGCGCCACCGACGCGATGCTGGTGGCCAACGAGGAGACCTTCGGTCCGGTGGCGGCACTCTTCCGCTTCGACAGTGAGGCAGAGGTGATCAGCCGCGCCAATGACACGCCGTACGGCCTCGCTGCCTATCTGTTCTCCCGCGACCTGAGCCGCGTGTTCCGCGTCGGCGAAGCACTGGAGTACGGCATGGTCGGCATCAATACCGGTGTGATCTCCTCGGCGGTGGCACCATTCGGCGGCGTCAAGGAATCGGGGCTGGGCCGCGAAGGTTCACACCACGGCATCGACGAGTTCCTGGAATCGCAGACCCTGCATTTCGAGATCGGCTGATACCGGCTTGAAGCCATGCACCATGGCCTCCCGCCTGGCGGGAGGCCATGGTGCATTCACAGGACTCAGAACACCTTGCTGCCGTTCGGCACGCTGCCGTCCACCGCCAACAGATTCACCACCGACGGCTCGGACTCTACTCCCATCACAAGCACTTGCGACTTGAAGCCCGCGATTCGGCGCTCACCCAGGTTGGTGGCACAGACCACAACCTTACCGACCAGTTCGTCGGCCTGGTAGCGATTCACATACTGCCCACTCGACGTCATCGTCCCGAGTTCCCCCAGATCAATCCACATCTTGTAGGCCGGGTTGCGGGCCTTTTCGTTCAGTTCCACCCGAACGATCGTGCCGACACGCATGTCGACGGACGCAAATGCTTCATATGCACTCATGCATGATTCCTGGTCGTTGAGATTCAATGAGATGGCCGATGCGATCGCGCACCGAGCCAGATGATGGCAAGGCCATGCCACAGAGGGCATGCGCCCTATTCTTCGGAGAGCCGATACAGGGCAACCGCCACCTGCAGCTCGAAACGGTTTCCCTGATCTTCCAGCGGCGTACCCAGCAGCGTTTCGATGCGTTCCGCGCGGTAGCGCAGCGTGCTGATGTGTATGCCGAGTCGGCGGGCGGTGTTTGCCAGTTGGAATCCCTCCGAACAGAGCACCTCGAGCGTTTCCAGCAGCGACTCATTCTTCTTGTCCGCCATCAGTGGACCCAGCTTGCTACCAATGAACAGCTCACGCGCGCCTGCATCGCCCATCAGCGCCCTGGGGAACATCACTTCCTGGAAGTGATGCAGCTTGCCAGGCTTGAGCAGCGGCAGGAGCGACTGCACGTCCTTGCCGCCCTGAGCCATACCGGCCACATCGCTATGCGAGCGGCTCACAGCCAGCGCCGCACCACGGCTGCCCAGCACGCGCCACAGGGGTTCCAAATCAAACTGCGATGACAACAGGAAGGTGATCTGGTTCAAGGATACGAGGATCAACGGCGGCTCGCCAAGACCATCAAGATACTTGCGCAAGCGCTCGACCCAACGCTCACGGCGCAAAAAACCCTCCCGTGAGAGCGGCAGTGGTTCGTCAAGCAACACAAGGCAGACCCGGTACTCGCCCGCTGGATTCCATCCACCCACGCGGGCACGCTCAAGTGCCGAAGGGGTTTCCTCGAACTTGCCCTCGAGCAACGTGCCGACGAGCGCGTAGCCGAGGCGTTCTTCCTGAAGATGCAGTGCCCGCATATGCGCGAGATGCAGCGCGCCGATGATGGAAGCACGCTCCGCCGCTCGAATCTCCAGTTCGCCAAGCGGACTGTCGCCTTCGTCGACGAACACGATGGCAGCCATCTCGCCGCGGATCCGGATCGGGCAACCGAGCCTGCGCGGCATGCCCGCCTCCGGCTGCGCTTCGATCAGGATCGGGCTCACGCTATCCAGTATCTGGCGCAGGATGAGACGATTGTTCAGCAAGCGGAAATAGGCGCGCTCCTTCTTTGCCAGCGCGCCATCACTCTGCTCGCTTTCGCTCGACCCCAGCAGCAGGCCGTCGGTATCGACAAAATTGACCTTGCGATCCAATAGATTGCCCAGCGCGTGTGCCAGGTCGCCAAGCGTGTTGGCCATCACCGCGGCATCGGTCAGCGCGCGGTGTATTTCGTCGGAGCGTTCAATCAGTTCGCTCTGGCGGCGAATGATGCTGGAATGGATTTCCTCCGTAATCGTGCTGAACGGAATGGCCCAGTCGAGTTCGAGAAGCGGCAGCCCAACTTCGTTGGCAGCCTCCACGGACCCTTCGGGGAAATGCTCGAGGAAATTCGGCACAGCCAACACGACGCCCGCCAGATCCCGCTCGCGCAACGCGCGGATCAGCGCCCGGGCCGACGCTTCGTCGCGCGGCCAGTTGTAGCCAGTGGTCAGCAACAACTGCCCGCCCTGAACCCATGCGGCGATGTCTGGGTGGTCCACCATATGGACCCAGCGGATCTCGTTCGTGAGGGCACCTTGTCCTGCCACCACGCGTGCGCTGCGCAGAACTGTCGAATCCAGTGCCGTCGAGATGTCCATGATTTTCGTGAGCGGGCGAGTCTATCGCGGCTGCGCCGCTATCAAAAAAACACTGCGGAATAACCGTGTCGTGGGTTTCCCGCCGCACTTCACAGCATGGCCAGTGCGAAGGACCGCATGTCCGGGAACTCCGCGTCCGGAATCGCATTGGCCTTGGGCACCGCGCCAAATCCCGGCTTGCCGACACGACGATTGATCCATACCGTCTGCAGGCCTAGCGCCTGCGCCGGCACATGATCGTGAAAGAGACTCTGCGCGACGTGGAGAATCTGCGACCGCGGTGTCTCGATACGGCCGAGTGCCACATGGAAATTGTTCAGCGAGGGCTTGTAGCTGCGCGCCTGCTGCGCGGTGATGACATGGTCGAATTCGATTCCCAGGCGCTTGTTGGACAACGCAAAAAACTCATCGTCACCATTGGTGATGACTGCGAGCCGGAAGCGCCGCTGCAACGCAACCAGCGCGTCATGGGAATCCGGAAAAACAGGCCAGTCACCCACGGAATGCGAGAATGCGTCCAGTTCGACCTCGTTGGGCTCGAAGCCCAGGTCCCCGGCAATATGCCGCAATGACTCCTCGAGAATCTCTCGATAAGTCATGTAGGGACCGGCTTCCAGGGCGGACTCGTGCCAGGCATAGCGCTCCAGCATGTCGTCATCCCCGATCGAATGCCCCCGGTTACGCAGGATCGGGCCAAGCGCATCGCAGATACCCCGCTCCCAATCGATCAGCGTGCCGTAGACGTCGATCGTCAGTACCGTCTTGCCGGCGAACTTTGCCGCAATCTCGCTTTCCATGATGTCCTTGCTATTGTGGGCGAGCCCGCTCCGCTTCAGTGCGCGCGGGCCGTCTCGATGGCTCGCCCGATAATCGCCACGGCATCGCGCGCGTCGTCAGGCATCGTCGTCAACGGCGCTAGCAGACGCACATTGTTGCGATGCACACCGCACTTGATCACCAGCAGGCCACCATCACGGCAAGCGTCGATGACGCGCTGCGCAAAGACGGGATCGGGCTGCATAGGATCGCCGTTCTTGACGAACTCCAGGGCCAGCATCGGCCCCACACCGCGAATGGTACCAATCTCGGCGTGGCGTTGTGCCAGTTCCTCCAGGCCTGTGCGCAGCACGTCACCCAGACGATTGGCCTGTTCCAGCAACCCGTCCTCCTGGAACAAATCGAGCACGGCGAGCGCGGCGGCACATGCCAGGGGGCTGCCGGCATAGGTACCACCCAAGCCGCCCGGCTCGGGTGCGTCCATGATGTCGGCGCGGCCGACTACGGCCGACAGCGGCAATCCACCCGCCAGGCTCTTGGCCACGGTGACCAGGTCAGGCTTGATGTTGGCCTGCTGGAAGGCAAACAGCTCGCCGGTGCGTCCGAAGCCGGTCTGGATCTCGTCCGCGATCAGGACAATGCCGTGCTTCGTGGCCAGGGCGCGCAGCTTGCGCAGGAAATCCTCGCCCGCGGCGAGGAAGCCGCCATCGCCTTGCACCAGCTCGATGATGATAGCGGCCACGCGCTCGGGTGCAATCTGCGTAGCAAACAACTCGTCAAGCGCATGCAGCGCATCGTCGCCGCTGAAGCCGCGGTACGGATCTGGATACGGCGTGTGATAGACGTCGCCGGCAAACGGCCCGAAGTTCTGCTTGTAAGGCGTGCTCATGCCGGTCAGCGTCATGCCGAGCAACGTACGGCCGTGGAAGCCTCCACGGAACGCGATCACGCCGGGCGCATTGCGGTGAGCGCGCGCGATCTTGATGGCATTCTCCACAGCTTCCGCACCGGTCGTCAGGAACACGGTCTTGTAGACGTCGTCGCCGCCGATCAGTGCGTTCAGACGCGCGGCCAGATCGATGTAGACGTCGTAGCCGGCCACCTGAAATGCCGCATGGCTCAGCCGGTCGAGTTGCTTCTTGACCGCCTCCACCACCCGCGGGTGATTGTGGCCGACATTCAGCACGCCGATGCCGCCGACGAAATCCAGATAGCTACGGCCTTCCGTATCCCACACGTGCGAGCCCTGCGCGCGCTCGATGAAGATCGGGTGGGCCGTCACCACACCGCGTGCCACGTGTTCCGAGCGTGCTTTCGCGAGCGCCGCCTGCTTGTTCGTATCCACTGCCATCACTTGTCCTCTCGTTCTCTGGAATTCCGTCGTTTCAGGGTCGCCGTCACCCCATAGCGGGGGGTCGATAACATCTTAGGATCGGCGTTGCGAGGCGACTACCTGCATCAGATAGGGAATGAGGGAATTCCTTTCATATGTATTGCACAGCCTCTCGCAAAGAAATGCGATTTCCCGTTCCTGATGCAGAACACGCACCATCGACGCGCAGAGGTGCAAGCAAAGTTCTTCCAGACTCGATCGAGCTGCGGGACCTGCTCGCACGCGGCGACCGCAGTTTCCCTAGCCTTCAACCCTTTGGAGCGGCAACCGGTCAAAGCTACGTGATCGGTCCCGCCGCCAGAATCGCACCACGAGCATGCACCCGTGCGCACCAGTATTGACGACTCCTATTCAGTGATGGACGACTGCCTCGAACATTCCTGCAAAACGTAGATAGGAATGCCACCCGCGCTGCTATTGAATGCACTACAGCGCTGCAAGCAGCCGCTACAGGCCGGTCAGGATTGTCAGTGACCGGCGGAAATCAAACGGCCAAAGGAAAGGAAACAAAAATGGAGATGACAGCATCGATAGCGGCCTCGCCAGACGAGGCCAGACGCCGCCGGCGCGCGATCACAGCGACGATATTGGGCAATGGATTCGAGTGGTTCGACTTTATGGTGTATGGCTTCTTTGCCATCACCATCGGGCAACTGTTCTTCCCCACCGGCAACGAGCTCACCTCGTTGATGCTGTCGGTGGCCACGTTCGGCGTGGGCTTTGTCGTCCGACCGATCGGGGGCATCCTGATTGGCATGTATTCCGACCGCGTGGGCCGCAAGGCGGCACTCTCCCTGACCATCTTGCTGATGGCGGCCGGCACGGCACTGATCGGGCTGGCGCCGACGTATGAACAGATCGGCATCGCCGCACCTGTGCTGATCATCATCGCACGCCTGTTGCAAGGCTTCTCGGCTGGCGGGGAAATGGGCAGCGCCACTGCCTTCCTGACCGAGCATGCACCCGAAGACCAAAAGGGCTACTACGCAAGCTGGATCCAGAGCAGCATCGGATTCGCGGTGGTGCTCGGAGCGCTCGCGGGGACCGTGCTGACGCTGTGGCTCACGCCCGCGGAGGTCAAGGCGTGGGGTTGGCGCATTCCCTTCCTGCTCGGCATCCTGATCGGCCCCATTGGTTTTTATATCCGAAGCGGTGTGGATGAAACGCCTGCTTTTCTCGCCAACAAGGAAAAGGTCAAGAAGCCCTTCTCGGAAGTACTGCTGAACTATCCGCGCGAGACCTTCACCACGTTCTCGATGGTGATCCTGTGGACAGTCTGCATTTATGTCCTGCTGTTCTACATGCCGACCTACGCCGTCAAGACGCTCAAGATGCCGCAGTCGATGTCCTTCATCGCCGGCGTGGTAGGCGGCCTCATTATTACCGTACTGTCTCCCTTCGTCGGCGCCTGGTCGGACCGCATCGGACGCCGCAAGCTTCTGGCTTTCAGTTCCGGCGGGATCCTGCTGTTTGCCTATCCGATGTTCGCACTGGTGGTGACGGCGCCGACCCAGTTCAATTTGATCCTGTTCCAGGCAGTGTTCGGCGTGCTGATTGCCGGATACACCGGCCCCATCCTCGCCGCGTTCTCGGAGATCTTCCCCACCAAGATCCTGTCCACCGGGCTCTCAGTCGCCTACAACGTCGCGGTGATGACCTTCGGCGGCTTCGCCTCGCTGATCCTTACCTGGCTCATCGCCACCACCGGCAGCGCCATGGCGCCGGCCATCTATGTCATCGCGGCAGCAGCCGTCAGCTTCCTCGGCGTGACGCTGGGATTCCGTGACCGCGTACGTAGCACCACCCATCAATAAGACAGGGAGAAATAGATGAAACAATGCAATCGAAGCATCACGTTAAGCGCCTGCGCCGCAGCCGCGCTGGCGTTAGCTAGCCCGTTTGTACAGGCGCAGGTCCAGGACGTGAAGCTTGGTTTTGCCGCACCCATGACCGGCGGCCAGGCGCAGTACGGCAAGGATATGCAGAACGGCGTGACGCTCGCGCTGGAAGACTTCAACGCCAGCCATCCCAAGATCGGGGGGCGCGAGGTCCGTTTTGCTCTCGCCGCCGAGGACGACCAGGCCGACCCCAAAACTGGCTCGGTGGTGGCGCAGAAGCTGGTCGATGGCAGCATCAAGGGGATGCTCGGACACTTCAATTCCGGCACCAGCATCCCGGCATCGGCTGTGTACAGCCGCGCCGGCGTGCCTCAGATTTCCATGGCCACGGCGCCAGAGTACACGCGCCAGGGATTCAAGACCACCTTCCGCATGATGACCTCTGACACCCAGCAGGGTAGCGTGGTGGGTGCCTACGTGGTCTCCAAGCTTGGGGCGAAGAAGATCGCCATCATCGACGACCGCACGGCCTATGGCCAGGGCCTGGCGGACGAATTCGAGAAGGCTGCGCGCGCGGCGGGCGGCACCATCGTCCGCCGTGAATTCACCAGCGCCAAGGCGGTCGACTTCAAGGCGGTGCTGACCAACCTGAAGCGGCTGTCCCCTGAAGTGGTGTTCTACGGCGGCGCGGAAGCGTAATCGGCACCGCTGGCCAAGCAGTTGCGCGAGCTGGGCATGAAATCCGTGCTGGTTTCCGGCGAGATGTCGAAGACCGACAATTTCATCCGCCTCGCAGGCACGGCGGCAGAAGGTGCCATCTGTTCGCTGGCGGGCTTGCCACTGGACCAGATGCCGGGTGGCAAGGCTTACAGCCAACGCTACGAAAAGCGCTTCGGCTCGCCAGTGCAGACGTATTCGCCCTATGCCTACGACGGCGCGATGGCCATGATGAAGGCGATGGTCAAGGCGGGATCGACCGAGCCGGACCGCTACTTGCCCGCGCTGGCGTCGACCGCAATGGCCGGCGTCACCTCTCAGCAAATCGCCTATGACGACCATGGGGACCTGAAGGAAGGCGGCATCACGATCTACAAGGTGGTGTCGGGCAAGTGGCAGCCGCTGGAAAGCCTCGCGGGCCGCTAAAGCCCACGCTTGACTGAAAGCGAAAAACGCCGCACGGGTATCCTGTGCGGCGTTTCTTCATTTGCAGTACTTCTCAAGCCTACTCTTGCAGCCGCGCCAGCCGGACCCGAGCACTGCCGGCGCCGGGCGATCGGATCATCGACAGGCGGCACGGCATCGGCAGCGCCGGCCCGATGCCGCGGATCTCCGTCATCTCCGTATCGCGGGCAATGACGATAAGGTTCGACGGCCTCCCACCCATACTGCCGGTGGATGGATCATCCGCGCCGATACGCCGCGGTGTATCGAAGTGCTGCCCGATCCCCTGGATTAGCAACAACTCCTCGCATCCCTCCACCACCACAAGCCCCTTGACTCGCAGCAACCTATCCTCCAGGTAACCGGCCAGGTTCTCCAGCCACGCGGCGAGCAATGGCCATGCGACACGGCCGTTCCACTGCAGTGCATACACATTGATGCGAGGATGGCCAACCGGGCCCTCCGCCAGGAAAGCAGCAGGACTGCCCGGGAGCGTGGCCTCCCCTGACTCAGCCTCGTCGAAGGCACGCTGCGCGCGTACGTGCGGGTCGCGCTCGGCCACCAGCGTGGCCATGGCGCCTAGCGCTCGAACCAACGCCGTAGCTTGCACGATCTGTTGGGAATCGGCGACGTCCATCCGCGTCAGGACGATCACGTGGGCAGAGGCAAGTTGCGCAGCAGCCAGGCCGAACTCTTCCTGACGCGACAGCGGCCTGTCGCAGGCATAGGTGGTCACCACACGCACGCGCATGCGCAAGTACGCCAGTTCGGATAAGCTGCGCAGCACCGCACCGGGCTCAGACAGGCCGCTGCACTCAAGGATCATGCGCCGGAATCCCGGGGCGCCGGAGAGCCTCCGCGTCTCCAGCATGGCCTCGATGGTGTACTGCAGATCGTTGGTCAGGCTGCAGCAGACGCAGCCGTTGCTAAGCGTGGCCATCGGCGCGCCCGCGGTGACCGCGATCAGCGCGCCGTCGATATTGACCTGCCCCACGTCGTTGACGATGACAGCCGTGCGGCCATCGTCATCGGCGGCCAACAGATCGCCCAGCAGCGTGGTCTTGCCACTGCCCAGGAAGCCCGACAGCACCACGAACTCGGCCGGGGCTTCCATTACCGGCCGTCCTCGGCGGCATTTGCCGCGGCCACCATCCCTTCAACGTCGTCCAGCAGTTCCTGGGTGTCGAACACCATGCCGTCCTTGATGGTGGTGCGCAGGCAGCGCTGCCATTGGCCGCGCTGGCGCACCTCGTCCAGCCGCAGCGCACCCGTGCCGTAGAGCAGCTTGAAGTCGTCGAGTGGATTGCTGTCGTGGACCAGCAGATCCGCACGCTTGCCAACCTCCACCGACCCGGTTTCCGCTTCCAGCCCGAGCAACTCCGCACCGTGGTAGCTCGCAGCGCGCAGCACCTCCAGCGGGTTGAAGCCCGCTTCCTGCAGCAGCTCCAGCTCGCGCACGAAGCCAAAGCCGTAGACCTGGTACATGAACCCCGAATCGCTGCCAGCACAGACGCGGCCGCCACGGTTCTTGAAATCGCGCAGAAAGTGCATCCACAGGCGGAAGGTCTCGCGCCACTCGACTTCGTTCTGTGTGGTCCAACGATACCAGTACGATCCATGGCCGCCGCGGTGCGGCTCGAAGTACTTCAGCAGCGTGGGATCGGTGAAGCGCGCGTGCCAGTCGGCGCGGCGCGTGCGCATCAAGTCCCGGTTGGCATCGTAGACGTTCATGGTGGGCACGAAGGTGTGCCCGGCGGCGAGGAAGGCGTCTAGCACCTGTTCCCATTTCGCGCTGCCGGGTTGCGCAGCCTGCAGGAAGGTGGTGCCCGCCGTGGCGAAGCGCAGGTATTCGTCGTTGTAGTGATAGCCGGACGGAAATGACTGGACCGTGCGGTCCTCGAACAGGGCTTCAGGCAGACCGTAGGAATGCTCCGAGCTGGTCAGACCCCACTGTGCCGTGGTCAGCGCGTTCATGCGGCTGACCGCCAGCGCGGCATGGTGGCAACAGGTGCGCAGCCCGAGGTTCCTCGCCTCGTCCAACGCCGCCTCCATCACTGCCGGGGGCGCACCGAAGAACTTGACGCCGTCCGCTCCCTTGTCGGCCAACTGACGCAGCCACTCGCGCGCAGCGGCGGGCGTGTGGATGGTCTTCAGATAGTCGTTGATGGCCGGGAAATAGGCATAGGCATACAGGCTCGGGGCCGCGATGCGGTGGGCAGCAGAGGCGGCCTTTTGCTCCAGCGTCCAGGCCAGGCCGTTGAAGCAACCAGCTTCCCGGACGGTCGTCACGCCGTGTGCGAGCCACAGCTTGTAGACGTAGTCTGCTCCCGGCATGTTGCCGCTTGCCGCGTGGAACGGCGCACCTATGTGCGCATGGCTGTCGATAAAGCCAGGGGTGACGAAGCCACCTCCGCAATCGATTTCGTGTTCCGCCTGCGGCGGCCTGCGCTCGGGACGGATCGGCAAGCCAGGTACGCCGACACTGACGATGTCGGCAATCCGGTTGCCTTCGACCACAATATCGACCAGACCCCAAGGGGGCGCGCCGGTGCCGTCGATCAACGTAGCACCGCGCAGAACCATGCGAGGAAACGGCCCCACGCCGCGATCGCGGCTCCGCGCCGGCGCCACGCCAGGTAGACCATACTTGGTGAACCCCGCTACGATTTCCTCGCCGATCTCGATAGCAGCCGCCTTTGCTCTTTCCATGTCGTCTTCTTCCAGGTTGACGTCAGCGCCGCGGCGCGGTGCGGTTGCCAATGGCTACTGCCACCGTAACCAGTCCCGCACCGACCGTCGTGGCGACATCGATGCCGCGACCAAGGAACACGCTGACGAACAGGGTGGACACCACCGGCACCGCATAGGCCAGCAGCGCCACCTGATGCGGATTGCCCCTCTTCATCGCGTAGTCCCACAGATAGAAGGCACCGCCCAGCGGCCCAAGCGACAGGTACGCCAGTGTGAGCCAATGCCTGTGTGCTAGCGATGGCATCCCACCGCCCAGCGCAAGCTTGTCGTACGCAGGGAACTGGCCAAGCACCACGTAGGCGGCAAGCGAGGCCAAGCCGGCGAGTAGACAATAGAGAGAAACCGTGGCCGTGGGTACTTCGGCGAAGCGCCGCGACCAGACCGAGTAATAAGCCCAGATCAGCGCCGAAACGAGCGCAAGCGCAAATCCGATCCCTGCGCCGGCGCCGAACACCGGCACCGCTCCGAGGCAGGCTGCCGCACCGGCAAAGCCAAGCACGCCGGCGCTGACATGGCTGCGGGTGAGCTTGTGGCCATGCAACATCAGCGGTGCCAGCAGAATGATGAACAGCGGCCACAGATAGTGCAGCAAGTTAGCCGCGACGGGATCGGCAGTCTTCAGGCTCAGGAAGTAGAGCGCGTGATAGCCCAACATGGCCAGACTGCCCACCAGAACGGCACCCGGCTCCAGTCGTCTCCAGGGAACCCACGGCAGCCCGATGATGCCGCCCCCAGCCAAGGCCACGCCCGTGGTCAACAGCGGCGACAGACCGGACAGGCTGACCACCAACACGGCGAGCGTGCTCCAGATCAAGAGCGCGCAGACCGCCAGGGCCATGGGCAACCACGCTCGGACCCTTGGAGTGCCAGAGATGTCGGCGTCGGTCAACTCGGCAGTCGATTTCTGCGCTTCAGCTATGGTCGTGGCGGCCTCCGGCACGCCCTGAAGCAGAGTAGCAGCCTCCCCGTTCATGCCTGTTCCCCAGCGCCAAATACGAACACTGCAGCAGCGCCAGGTGCCAGTGCCTCGATCTGCGCTAGTGCAGTAGGCGCCACGCCTTCGTCCTGGCATAGGAAGGCAAATGCCCCTACGGTTCGACGGCAAACCACCACTGGCACGTTGACCAGCGTGCGTGTGCCAAGCGAGCGCAGCAGTGCGTGATCAGGAAAGTAGCGAGCCAGGGCGGCATCGCCGGCGGCGACCAGTACGCGCTGCTGCTGCAGGACATGCTCCGCCCATTCGCTACCCCCGAGATGCTTCCAGCCCCCCACCGGATAGGCCGAAGGAACGCTGGAATAAAGTCGGCGCACGTCACCTGGCCCGTCTGCGCCGACCGCCGCAGATGCCTTTGCGACCAGGGCGGTCATGTGCAGAAAAGGCATCGCCTTTGCGGCGACTGCTGCAAAGCGGGCAAAGGCGTCCTGCACCGACTCACCACCCCGCACGGCCGCTGCAGCCTGACCCACCAGCGTACTGTCAACGCCAGCCGCGTCGGCCTGCTGCGGCCGGGTCCCAGTCTTCTCCTGCGCTAGCGCACTAAATGCAAGCAGCGCCAGTCCGCTCCCGGTAGCAAATTGTCGTCGATTCATAGCAGGCCCCCAGCATTGTCGATGGGTTGAGCATAGACGCGGCGCGCGCCAAGCACTTCCAACGGACAATATGAAACGCGGCGTCTTTCATCCTATGGACCGTATGATCCTGCTTTGTGCTTTCAATGACCGGTCAAGCACAGCAGCGCACCGTCCTGCGTCTTGCCCGCGAGGAAGTCCAACATCAGCGCACCAGACCGGATCATGCCGATGGCGTTGGTAATGCCCTTGCCATAGATGTCCGGCCCGAGACGTGCACCGGCTCGAACAGCGACGGATGGTCGCGGTTCGATTTCAGATTGGCCGAAGGGGCCAGACCGATGATGCCCTTGCAAGCGGGACTGCCTGCGCTGGTCGCGCGGCACCGGAAAAACTAGTGCCAAACGTAGGACGACGGGACCAGTGCCTACTACGGGTACGCTGATGCAGTCCGAACCTGCGCTGCCTATCATCGCCTCACCGCCACGAAGTCGTCGCTCGACGTGAGCCGCTTTGGCGCCTTGGTGGCGGCTTCACCGTAAGCCTGGTAAGCACGCGCGCAATGGGCAATCCCCTACGGAGCGCGGATATTGGTGGACTGGCGGCCGAGAAGTCCGTTGCTTGTTCGGCCGCCGGGCTCTTTCAGTGGTAGAGTCGATCATCATTCTTTATCGCGCAGCCTTATGCCGCCACCCGTTGAACGTGGACCCGTCGATTCAGCAGACCATCAACAGGGCATGGAAAGCGCCGCTGATGCGCACAGTGTGACCATGCAGATTCCGGCAATTGTTCCAGCTCAAGCCGCTCTGGTGGTCATGCACTATCAGACCGACATCCTGGCGTTATTTCCATCGGTCGCGCCCACTTTGCTCTCCAATACGCGCAAGCTGTGTGACGCTGCGCGGGCCAAGGGCGTCAGCGTCTATTTCGCCAAGATCCACTTTCGTCCAGGCTATCCGGAAGTCAGTCCGTTGAACAGGAACGGGCAGGGAATCAAGCAACTTGGTCTTTTCGTCGACGACCAGATCTCGCCGGAACTCGGCCAACAGGCCACCGAACCGATCATCATCGCTCATCGTGCCAGCGTGTTCTTTGGTACCGACCTGCAGGTGCGGCTTTCCGCGCAGGGTATCGATACCCTGCTCATGGTGGGCATTGCGTCGACCGGTGTGGTGCTGTCGTCGGTCGCGTACGCGAGCGATGCGGACTTCCGTTTATTCACGGTCAAGGATTGCTGCTACGACCCGGATCAGGTCGTGCACGATCATCTTTTTTCAACGGCGTTCGATTCGCGCACAACGGTGCTCTCGCTCGCTGATGCCTTGCTGTTGCTTGCCTAGCATTTGCTGGCATTTCAACAGTTTGGGGAGCGAAGCAGTCGCTCCACCGCGCGTCGTGCGGCTCGCTCAATGGCCGGTTGTGGCTTGAGGAGTAGGCATTGTGAGGTCCCTGTCGGCTGTCCGTTCCCGCCCCTTCTGAGACACGCATCCGAATCAATCGAGCGGCCGATCGCGAGCGCTCGGCGGACAACACAACGCCCCGGCACCCAGCCTGGGCTTATCTTATTGTGCGTTCTCGGATAAGCACCTATACTTAGCCATATGGATAAGTATAGATTGGCGGTCAGCGAGGTGTTCCAGGCACTGGCTGACCCCACACGTCTCGCAATCATTTGCACGCTGGTCGGCGGCGCGCAGACGGTATCGGCGTTGGCAGCACCATTCGATATGGCGCTGCCGTCCTTCATGAAACACCTGACTGTCCTTGAGCGCAGCGGACTTATCGTTACACATAAGGTCGGCCGCACTCGCACGTGCGAGCTACGACCAGAAAGACTGTCGGAGGCCGAGCAGTGGATAGCCGAGCAGCGAGCTATGTGGGACACAAGATCAGACCGGATGGTCCATTTCGTTGAACGACTTCATCAAGAGGAGCCAACCAATGACACAAAACGCAGCTGATAGCGCTGATTCCCGCGACCTCGTTATCACCCGCGTGCTACGCGCGCCGCGAGCCGCCTTGTGGCGCGCATGGTCCGAACCGGAACTCCTGAAGGAATGGTGGTGCCCGAAGCCCTGGACAACGGAAGTGATCGCCTTCAACCTGCAACCGGGCGGCGCTTTCCATACCCTCATGAAGGGCCCGGACGGGAACAGCAGCGATAACCCTGGCTGCTTTCTCGACGTCGCTCCCCAATCGCGCCTTGTTTTCACGTCAATGCTCACGGCAGGCTGGCGTCCGACTAAGCCGTGGCTGGGCTTCACCGCTGTCATTACAATGGCCGACGATGGCGAAGGCAGCCGCTATGTCGCCAGGGTGATGCACCAGGACGACGCCGAGCGTGAGCAGCACGAGAAGCTTGGCTTCTTCGACGGCTGGAATAGCGTGATAACGCAGCTCGACGAATTTGCGTGCTCGCTCCGTTGAATGCTGCGGCCGTAGCCGTTATGTCTTGACCGCTTGAGGAAGAGCCCCAGCTATGCCGGGGCTTCTTTTTAATCCGTTTCGGCACTTCACGGCAGTCGTGGCAATGGCCATTGCACCACGAGGAGCAGCCAAACAAGTCACCGCCACCATTGACCGTGTCTGTTAAGGATTGTTCGACGCCTGCCCACACGCGCCGCTCCCTCTCACAGTCCTGCAGACGAGGGCAGACATCAAACAATCCTTAACATAAGCGGCGTCCGCCAGTCGCTCCTCGGGCGTCTCTTCCCAACCCATCACGGCCGTTGCGCGCGCGCGGTTGAACGGCGGTTATGGCACCGAGCTACGGACATTCGCCATTGCATAGAGGGAAATGGCTGAGGAATCAGGCCCTGGGTGGATCGAACGCGAGAAGTCTTACGGCTTGACCATGTTTTAAGCGGTCTTTCTTCGGGACTGATCCCCAGTGCGCGTGACGGCCGAATCATCCCGATGCTCGGCGAGTATTGGACCCTACCGAGCTATCGCCCCAATCTCTCCCGCAGGAACTCAATGAAGCGCTGAGTCTTCGCGGGAAGCAGGCGGGTCTCGGTGATGGCATAGACCGGCATTGGCGTGCCGTGCCATGCCCGCATGATGCGCCGCAGCTTCCCGCTGGCCAGGTCATCGGCAACGATTTCCTCGGGCATCAGGATGATGCCCATGTCGAGCGTCGCCAGCCGGCGGATCATGCCAACGCTGTTGAGCGTGAAGCGGCTAGCCACCGACACCGTGGTGGCGCGCTCGCCGTCGTGCAATGTCCACGATCCCGCCTTCAGGATGCCCGGGCACTCATGCCGTGCCAGGTCGGCGGGCTTGGCTGGCTCGCCCGATCGCTCCAGGTAGCCCGGCGAGGCATAGAGGTATGGTGTGAGCGAGGCCAGCGTGCGTGCGATCAGCTGCGAGCTTTCGGATTCCCCCATGCGGATTGCCACGTCGAAGGGTTCGCTGACCAGGTCGACCCGTCTCGGCGTCAGGTCGAAATCGAAGGTGATGCCAGGATAGAGGCCGGCAAATTCGGCGATCAGGGGTGCCAGGTAGGTCACGGCAAAATCCACCGGCAACGAGGCGCGCAGCACGCCGCTAGGCTGGGCCAGCATTTCGCCTAGCTGCTCGTGTGCCAGGCGGGCTTCATCGACGATGCGCTTGCAACGCTCGAAATAAATCTGGCCGGCCTCGGTCAGTTCGATCTTGCGGGTCGTCCGATGCAGCAGGCGCAGCCCGATCGCCTTCTCCAATCCGCTGATCCGGCGCGACAGTGTCGAGTTCGGCACGCCCATGGCCTCCCCGGCGCTGCGAAAACCCTTGGCTTTGACGACCTCAACAAACAACGCCATGTCATTAAGCAGTTAATTGCTCCATTATCGGATCAATGTTCTCCAAATTACCATATTTATCCCGCACAAGGATCGCGCGATGATGCCTCCATCCAATTCAACCGAGGAATACCATCGTGAGCAAACTGTTTGATCCCGTCCGCGTCGGCCGCTACACCCTGCAGAACCGCCTGGTCATGGCACCGATGACCCGCAGCCGTGCCCAGTACGACGGCACGCCGGGCGAAATGGCTGCCGAGTACTACGCCCAGCGCGCCAGCGTCGGCCTGATCGTCACCGAAGGCACCCAGCCCTCGGACGACGGGCAGGGCTACCTGACCACGCCAGGCATCTACACCGACGCGCACGTGGCAGGCTGGAAGAAGACCACCGATGCCGTGCATGCCAAGGGCGGCCACCTGTTCATCCAGTTGATGCACGCCGGGCGCATGTCGCACCCGGATAACACGCCGCATCACCGGCAGGGCGTCGCGCCGTCGGCCATCGCCCCGGGCGCGCCGATGTTCACGGCCAAGGGCATGCAGGACATTCCGGTGCCAAGGGCGCTGACCACCGAGGAAGTGCGCCAGACTGTCCGGGATTTCCGCTATGCGGCCCGCCGCGCGATCGAGGCCGGTGCCGATGGCGTCGAGATCCATGGCGCCAACGCCTACCTGCTCCAGCAGTTCTTCGCCCCCAGCGCGAACACGCGCACCGATGAATACGGCGGCTCGATCGAGAACCGCGCCCGCTTCGCAATCGAGGTGGCTGCTGCGATTGCCGACGAAATCGGCGCGGACCGCACCGCCATCCGGCTGTCGCCCGGCACGGCGATGTGGGGCATCGACGAAGGCGCCGAAGGACCGGGCCTGTACCGCTATCTGGTCGCCGAACTCGACAAGCTGGGGCTGGCCTACCTGCACATCATGCACCAGGGCAATGAAGCGGTGCAGGCCGACATCCGCAAGCTCTGGCAGCGCACGCTGATCCTGAACCGGCCGGGCCGCCCGCGCGAGCAGGTCGGGGCCGACCTGGCTTCGGGGCTGGCCGACCTGGAAGCCTACGGCCAGATGGTGCTCGCGAACCCGGACTTCGTCGCCCGGCTGAAGCACAGCGCGCCGATGAACGAGGCGGACCGCAATGGCTTCTTCGGCAGCACGGCGCAGGGCTACATCGATTACCCTACCTTGAGTGAAGCCCAGGGCGCCTGAGGCGAACATCATGCCCGTCATTGCCCCGCTGCAGCGCGCCAACCACGGCAGCCACTTCCGCGCCTACGCCCTGCGCGGGGTGGCAGCGCTGATCGATCCCTTCCTCGGGATCGATCATGCCTGGATGAGCGCGCCGACCTTTCCGCCGCATCCCCATGCCGGCTTCTCGGCCGTGTCCTACCTGTTCCTCGACTCGGAAACGGGCATCGACAACCGTAATTCGCTCGGCCCCCGCAACCTGATCCGACCCGGTGGCCTGCACTGGGCGACGGCCGGGAGCGGTATCGTTCATGAGGAAGTTCCGGCAGAGGCCGGCAAGACTGTCCATTCGTTGCAGATCTTCGTCAACCTTGCCCCGGAGCGACAGTACATTGCTCCATTCGCACTGACCTTGGAGCCGCAGGACGTACCGGTGGTGCAGTTGCCCGGGGCAAAGGTGCGCGTGCCCGTGGGACGCTTCCGGGACGCCCGTTCCCCGCTGACGCCGCCGACCGAAGTGACGATGCTCGACATTTCGCTGGAAGAAGGTGCCGAACTGGCCGTGCCCATCGACGCAGGACATTGTGCCTTCGTCATGCCGATCTTCGGCACGGCGACGGTGGACGGCCAGGACTTCGGGCACAACGATCTCAAGCTCCCAGTTTTTCCGGCGCAGGACGCGCCCTGCGCGATCACGCTGCAAGCCCTCCACGGCAGCGCCGAGGTCATGCTTTTTGCCGGCCCGCCGCTGCACTCCACCGCAACCTGACCACGAAGGAGTCTCATCATGGCTTTCGAACGCTTCACCGGCGATAACGCCGCGCTTCTGTTGATCGACCACCAGGTCGGCACCATGGGCTGGGTCCATTCCATCCCCTTCGAAGAGATGAAGCGCAACGCGCTGATGCTGGCCAGGACCGCCAGCATCCTGAAGATGCCGGTCGTGCTGACCTCCAGCATGGAGGAATACGCACAAGGGCCGCTGCTGAGCGAACTGGAAACCATCCTGCCGGACGAATTCGCCGCGCGCATCAAGCGCGTCGGTATCGTTAACGCGATGGATGACGAGAATTTTGCTGCGGCCGCCGCGGCGACCGGGCGCCAGAAGCTCATCATCGCCGGCGTCACCAACGATGTCTGCACGGTGTTCCCGGCACTGAGCCTGGTGCGCGATGGCTACGAAGTGCAGGTGATCGCCGATGCCGGCGGCTCGCCGAGCAAGATCGGTGACGACATGGCCTTGCGCCGCATGGAGAAGAACGGCGTCACGCTCTCCAGTACGAACCAGGTGATTGCCGAGCTTGCAGGTAGCTGGAGTACGCCCGAAGGGATGCGGATTGTGCAGGAAGTGGTCATGCCCGCATTGCAGGGCTGAGGGAGGGAGCCACCCCCTTGTTAGGCCCGAGGTGCTAATCCGACGGCCTGGCGGTGCGCGCAGACCGCAGGCGACAGGCAGGGCATCAAGCTGGCCGGGCGGCACTTGCCTACAGGGCCGTTAGAAGACCCTTTGGGCTGGGCCTGATGACGGGGCCAGGCCGTCCGGAAACTAGAGTCGCCGCGCTTCGCGAATTCGTCTCGTCGATGCGCCGCAGTTATCCGGAAACAATCGCCTCTTATACCTGGGCACCCGAGTTCGACAGTTAGAAGCGTAAGTCTTTGATTTGATTGGAGCCGACTGCGAAACGCTCCACTACAAGAGAGTCAGTTGGGTCGTTTTGGCTGGTTTGCGAACCTTCAATGCGGAGAGAACCCGGGCCTGCTCCTGGCTGATGGCCGAGAGCCCTGCCACGGACTTGGATTGGTCGATGACGATGCGGTGGTGCTGAATGCGATTGAGCATGGCAAGAGCTCGCGCGGGCGACAGCTCGCTGTTGGCGGCCTGCAAGCGCATCCGCATCACCCGATACAGAATCAGTGCCATGAAGCAGATCGCCGCATGGGCGCGGATGCGGTCTGGCAAGCGGTGGTAGACCGGGCCAATCTCGATCTCGGACTTGAGCACACGGAACCCGCGTTCAATATCCGCCAATGACTTGTAGCGGTCGACGACTTCACGTGGTGAGAGATCCGCGGCATTGGTGACCAGCAGCAGCTTGCCATCCATCATGCGGGCATGATGCAAGGCTCGCTCATCGATGGCATAGCAGAAGCGCTCGCTCTTTAGATCGACCTGGATGATACGAGCCAGATGGGCCTCGCAGACCGCATGGTAGAAACGTGCGCGGGCACCGCCATCCGAGAGCTTTTTGCCACGACTGCGATGGCCGGTGTCTTGCGCATCAAGCTTACCCACCCACTGCGCGGCAAGCTGCTCCAGGTGTGCAATCTGCGCATCGCGCTGCCTGCCTTTCTGCTGCGCTGCCACGGGGTCGTGCGCCACGATCAAGCGCAAGCCGTTCCACGGCACTTCGCCCAGGACTTCTTCATGGGCCGGCAGGCATTGCTGTGTGTGGAGGCCTTCCAATGAATCAACCACATCGCTGTAGCGACGGCCCGGTACCGCCAGGATAAATTCCAGCGGCGCACCGTCTGGCAAGGTCATCGCCTGCAGCTCTGCCAGGTTGTCGATCGAGAGCAGTCCCCGATCGGCGACGACGATGACGCGCTTGACGGGGAACCGGCTCAGCACCTTCTCGAGGGTTGGCTTCAGCGTCGTGACTTCCGCGGTATTGCCGTCAAACACTTCGTGATAGAGCGGCAATCCTTCTGCCGTCTGCACGACCCCCAACATGAATTGCCGGGCAATGACGCCTTCCTTGGCCATGCCGTACTGGCGCACATCATCTTCTTGCTGCGACAGACCCTCGGCACGAATGGTCGTCATGTCGTAGAACACCACCGATAAGGTTTGATCGACCAGCGGACGCAACAGCCCCGCCAACACGGCGTCGACGTCTGCCTGATGCGTGACCAGCGCGTCCATTGCGCGCAGCAGATGTTGGTGGTCGACGGCTTCGATGGACAGCCCTGGCAGGCCAACCGTTTCCAGCCAGCGCAGCACACCCAATTTGGATTCCGGGTCACACAGGCGATTGAAGACCATGATGCGCACAAGCGCTTCGACATCGATGGCATGGCGGGTGCGTCGGAACACGCGGCGCAAGCCGTCGAAGCCGAGCTCTTGCCACAGTTCGGAGAGCGCCCACACGTCGCCGAGCGCACGGGCCGATTCGAACGTCACCGCGGGCTCGGCGGCTGCCTCAAGTGCGGGGCGGCCGGTGACGCGCAACAGCCCATTGATCACGCCTTCCATGCTGTCGCCAAGTTGATCAAGACGGCCTAAGGTGGCAACGGTGCGCTGCTTAGGCTGACCGTTGTCATCGCGATAGGACTCGACCAACTGCACATAACGGCGAGAACCGGAGGAGGTGACTTTGACGAACATGCCGTTACTTTACAGGCATTGAGTGCCTTGTCAAATATAGGCTTCGTTCTTACAAACGTGCCACTACAAGAGTTTGGCGCCCACGACCCGGGAAGCCGCGCCAGTGCTAGGGGCGACGGTCAGAAATGGCGAATATCGGGCTCAAACTGTCGAACTCGGGTGGGCAGGCCTCAATGTCCCATCTGCAAAGTAGATCGGTCCTTCGCCAGGATGCCGCTAGCGGCAGTAATCAACCCATAGTGGTCATCCGGCTAATGTAGCGAAATTCCGACAACGCCTTTTGCGCAGGATCGAGCAGCCCGTCACTGCCGCCCTAACTGGCTGTAGCCGCCACATTTGCCCGCGCCGAGTGCAATTTTTTGTAGCTGTCAATCAAGCGGTGGTGCCTGTCGAGCCCCTCCAATTTCATACTGGTTGGCGTCAAACCAAAGAAACGCACGCTGCCGTCCACTGAACCCAGCACCGCGTCCATCCGCGCATTGCCATACATCCGACGGAAGTTGACCGCGTAGTCATCCAGGTTCAGGTCGTCATCCAACAGCACCTCCAGCACCACATTCAAGGCCTGGTAAAACAGTCCGCGCTCGACCGTGTTGTCGTTGTACTGCAAGAAGGCGCCCACCAGCTCGTGCGCCGCCTCAAATTGCTGCAAGGCGAGATGAATGAGCAGCTTCAACTCCAAAACTGTCAGCCGCCCCCAGTCCGTATTCTCGTCAAATTCGATGCCGATCAGCGTGGCGATGTCGGCGTATTCATCGAGCTCACTGTTATCCAGACGCTCAAGCAGGGCCTCCAGGCTTGCGTCGTCCAGGCAATGCAAGTTCAAGATATCTGCGCGGAACGACAGTGCCTTGTTGGTGTTATCCCAGATCAAATCTTCTACAGGATAGACTTCCGAATAGCCCGGAACCAAAATCCGGCAAGCAACGGCGCCTAGCTGGTCATACACCGCCATGTACACCTCTTTACCCATGTCCTCAAGAATGCCGAGCAAGGTTGCTGCTTCCTCGGCATTGGAGTTCTCGCCCTGGACAGAAAAATCCCACTCGACAAAATCGAAATTCGCCTTGGCGCTGAAAAAGCGCCACGACACCACGCCGCTGGAATCAATGAAATGTTCAACAAAATTGTTCGGCTCAGTCACGGCGTTACTGACAAAGGTGGGCTGTGGTAAATCGTTCAGGCCTTCAAAACTGCGACCCTGCAGCAATTCTGTCAGACTCCGTTCCAGCGCCACCTCGAGGCTTGGGTGCGCGCCGAACGAAGCAAAGACACCGCCAGTTCGTGGGTTCATCAAGGTGACGCACATCACCGGATAAATTCCGCCCAACGAAGCATCCTTCACCAATATCGGAAAGCCCTGCTCTTCCAGCCCCTGAATGCCAGCCAGGATGCCAGGGTATTTCGCCAGCACTTCATGGGGCACATCAGGCAGTGCCATTTCGCCCTCCAGAATTTCGCGCTTTACCGCCCGTTCGAAAATCTCGGACAAGCATTGCACCTGCGCTTCGGCCAGTGTATTACCAGCACTCATGCCATTGCTGGCGTAGAGGTTTTCGACCAGATTGGAGGGGAAATACACCACTTCGCCGTCCGACTGCCGTACATACGGCAGCGAACAGATACCGCGCTGCAAATTCCCCGAGTTGGTTTCGTACAGATGCGAGCCAAGTAACTCGCCATCGGGATTGTAAATGGGCAGGCAGTATTCATCGAGAATTTCAGCCGGCAGCGCGTCTTTAGGTCCAGGCTTGAACCAGCGCTCGTTCGGGTAATGTAAAAACGCCGCATTGGCGAGGTCTTCGCCCCAAAACGTACCGGCATAAAAATGGTTGCAATTCAGGCGCTCGATAAACTCTCCCAACGCCGACGCCAACGCGCTTTCCTTGGTCGCTCCCTTGCCATTGGTAAAACACATTGACGAGTGCGCGTCACGGATATGCAGCGACCAGACATTGGGAACGATATTACGCCATGAAGCGATTTCAATCTTCATCCCCAAGACCGACAAAATGTCCGACATATTGGCGATCGTTTGCTCCAATGGCAGATCCTTGCCCGCAATATAGGTGCTGGCGTCAGACGCCGGCTTCAACGTCAGCAACGACTGAGCATCGGCATCCAAGTTCTCTACCTCTTCGATGACAAACTCGGGTCCGGCTTGCACCACTTTTTTTACCGTACAGCGATCGATGGATCGTAAAATACCCTGGCGGTCTTTGGCAGAAATATCAGCCGGCAATTCGACTTGAATCTTGAAAATCTGCTGATATCGGTTTTCCGGATCAACAATATTATTCTGCGACAGGCGGATGTTATCGGTCGGAATATCGCGAGTTACGCAGTACAACTTAACAAAATAAGCCGCACACAATGCCGACGAGGCCAAAAAATAATCGAACGGACCCGGTGCGGAGCCATCGCCCTTATAGCGGATAGGCTGGTCGGCTATCACCGTGAAGTCATCGAACTTGGCTTCAAGACGTAGCTTATCGAGAAAGTTGACCTTAATTTCCATGGGGGAATTCCAAAAATGGTGCTCAAAATGATGTGGCCGCTATTATCCGACGCCGCGCTGGTGCATTGTAATATATCGATGCTTTCTACAAGCGCCGTCGCATACGGATAATTTGACAGGCGAACGCCAATTGCGCAGGACGTGGCTGGAACGTCACGCCATGGCGATATTCAGGGCAGCGCCAGGGAGGCGGCACAGGCTGCGAAGCGTGCTGCCCACTTGGAGGTGCCTTATTAGTCGTTGGGACGGAATGTGATGATGAAGCTGTCCGGCCCCTTGCTGTTCTCACCGCGTGGGAACGGGTCGGAACGCTCCAACACGCGCAGCGCCGCGTTGTCTCAGCCCGCGCCGGCAGCACTGTCCGCGCCACCTGCCAGCGCCTCCTGGCGGGCGAGTTCGGAACGACGTTGTGCGCTGGTGGCCGCATTGCCCAGGTCGCCACCGCTCATACTGCAGACAGCCATGAGCCTATTCGCGCCATGCGTTCCAAGTATCGTCGGGCTCGGTACGCGTTGGCGTTAGTCGCCGGCACCTGGCGCGCTTGTCCGCACGATTGCTGAAGTCCTTGGCGAACGTCCGCGCTTCGCCTCCCATGCAACGCCCGCCGCCCGCCCGGGGGTAGCTCAGGCGATGACCTTCTGCTCTGCGGCGGCCTGCTCGCGCATGCGACGGGCTTCGTCGCGCAGGAACTGCTGGTAATCGTCCAGATCGCCGTCGAAGGGCTCGACGCCGCCCTTGGTGACCAGCCAGAACTCGTCACAGACGGCGCGCAGCAGGGCCCGGTCGTGACTGACCAGCATCACCGTGCCTTCGAATTCGTTGAGCGCCATGGCTAGCGCTTCGCGTGTGGCCAGGTCGAGGTGGTTGGTAGGCTCGTCGAGCAGCAGCAGGTTGGGGCGCTGCCACACGATCATGCACAACACGAGCCGCGCCTTTTCGCCGCCGCTCATCGTGCCAACCGCCTGATGGACCATGTCGCCGCTGAAGCTGAAGGAGCCGAGGAAGGTGCGAAGCGATTGTTCGGTGCCACTCTGGCCGGGGGCGCGCATGTGCGCCGGCGTGTCCTTGGCAAGGCGGATCATGTGTTCCATCGGCGTGTCGAGCGGGCGCAGCACGTCGAGTTCCTGCTGTGCGAAGTAGCCGATGTTCAGGCCTTTTCCTTCGCTGATTTCGCCGGCAATCGGCGCCAGCGCGTGCGCCACCGTCTTCACCAGCGTGGACTTGCCTTGGCCGTTGGCACCGAGAATGCCGATGCGCTGCCCGGCCAGCACGGAACGGTTGATGCCCCGCACGATGACCGTGGGCGGCGTGCCCGGCAGTGCGCCGGCCGGCGCGGGGTAGCCGAAGCTTGCGTCCAGCATCGACAACAGCGGGTTCGGGACGTTGAGGGGCTCCTTGAACTCGAAGGTGAACTCCGCATCGGCAAGCACCGGTGCGATCTTCTCCATGCGTTCGAGCGCCTTGACCCGGCTCTGCGCCTGCTTCGCCTTCGAGGCCTTGGCCTTGAAACGGTCGATGAATTTCTGCAGGTGGGCGATCTTTTCCACCTGCTTGGCCATCGCGGCCTGCTGCAACACGAGCTGCTCAGCGCGCATGTCTTCGAACTTGCTGTAGTTGCCGCCATAGCGCACGAGCTTGGCGTTGTCGACGTGCACCGTCACCTGCGTCACCGCGTCGAGGAATTCGCGGTCGTGGCTGATCATTACAAGGGTTCCTTGATAGCGCTTGAGCCAGGCTTCCAGCCAGACCAGCGCGTCGAGGTCGAGGTGATTGGTCGGCTCGTCGAGCAGCAGCAGGTCGGACGGGCACATGAGCGCGCGCGCCAGCTGCAGTCGCATGCGCCAGCCGCCGGAGAAACTGTTGACCGGCTGGCTAAGCTGCTCAGCGCTGAAGCCAAGGCCCAGGATCAGCGCTTGGGCACGTGCAGGGGCATCGTGTGCACCGGCGTCGTGCAGGTTCATGTAGGCGTGCGCCATGCGCATGCCGTCGTCGCTGGCCTCGGAGGCGGCTACTTCGGCCTGCGCGGCCAGCAGCGCGGTGTCACCCTCGACTACGAAGTCGGTCGCGCTCTGCTCGGTCTCCGGCATCTCCTGCGCGACCTGGCCCATCTTCCATGCAGCGGGAATCGAGAACTCGCCGCTATCTTCGTGCAGCGTGCCGTTGAGAAGGCCGAAGAAGGACGACTTGCCGGCGCCATTGCGGCCGACAAGACCAATCTTTTCGCCGGGGGTGAAGGTGACGGAGGCGCGGTCGAGTACGACATTGACGCCGCGGCGCAGCGTGACATTACGGACGGAAATCATAAGGAGCCACTTCGGAGAGGATCAGCATGATAGCCGACCGGACGTGCAGGGCTGTCTCTTTTCTGAGCCGCTTGCGCTTTGCGGCGCCCACCGGCCACAAAGCAAGGCAGGCCCTGGCGCACCGGGCGTACCGGCTGCGGGGCCAGCGAACATAGCGGTGAATGACGGCTCTTGGCCGTGAGCGGCCATCTACGGCGACGACCATTCCCGCCCCACTTGCAACGTTCGCCCCCCGACTTACAAACGTCAGACCCCCACCTCAACCACCCGGGCCTTCAACCGCGGCGTGGCGAAATCAAGAAAAGCGCGCAACTTCAGCGGCAGGATTCCCTGTCCGGTGTGAACAAGGCTGATAGGCCACGGCGCTGGCTCAAACGGTGCGAGCACGATCTTGAGTGCACCGGCACGCAACGCGCTCGCCATCTGATAGGACACCACGCGAGTGATCCCGACGCCGGCCACCGCCGCATCGATTGCGGCTTCGGCAGTGCTGACGGCAAGCCGCGAGCGGACCGGCACCGCGATCTCCGATTTGCCCGACATGAAGCTCCAGACCTGCCTGGATGCCATCTGTTCGAATGTAATGCATGCATGCGCGGCGAGCTCAAGGGGGCTCGTCGGCGTGCCGTGTTCAGCGAAATAGGCGGGGCTTGCGCACACCACCCGACGCACCGTGCCAATCCGTGCCGCGATGAAACTGCTGTCGGGCAGTTCGGCAACCCGCAATGCGACGTCGACGTGCTCTTCAAGAAGAGGCACCACGCGGTCGGTCAGCACCATCCGCACATCGATGTCCGGATAAGTCTTGAGGAATTCCGCGACCACGGGCAAGACGTGCAGGCGTCCGAAGACGAGGGGTGCAGTGATGACTAGCTCGCCTTTGGGCGCCGCGTATTCCCCGGACGCCGCACGCTCCGCCTCGCCCACTTCCTCGAGAATGCGCCGGCATGCGGCGACATACGATTGCCCGGCTTCGGTGAGAGAAAGCTGTCGGGTGGAGCGATGCAGGAGTCGGGTTTTCAGGTACGACTCCAGGTCTCCAACCTTGCGGCTCACCGTTGCGAGCGGCATCTTGAGTTGGCGCGCCGCGGCAGAAAAACTGCCTGCTTCGACCACGGCCACCAGGATCGACATGGATTCGAAGCGATCGGCCACGTTCTCATTTTTTGGGAGGATGATTCCCAATAATGACAGATTATCTTCATGGGTGGAAGAGAATAGTATCGGCGACATCTCCCCGACAAGCGAGGCGGCGAACGATTCGAGGCTTCTCGATCGGCTGCTTTTGGGCTGCCGCGTCTCGGGTCCCCAAGAATCAGGAGAATGTGCTGTGTCAACGCTTTCGAGTCCCCATCCGCGGTCCTTGCGAACAACCGCTTCCATCAGAAACCTGCCCGTCAACCTGTTTGCGTCGGTAATGGGTATTGCCGGACTGTCTATTGCGTGGCGCCAGGCCAGCCACGAATTTGGGGTAAGTCCGCTGATCTCTGAAGCAGCCGGTATCCTCGCCTTGGTTGTATTCGTCGTGCTGAGCGCGGGCTATCTCTTCAAGGCAGTCAAACATCCTGAGGCGGTCGTCGCCGAATACCGGCATCCCGTTGCCGGCAATTTCTTCGGCACGATCACGATCGCTATCCTGCTGCTTTCCTCGGTCGTTGCCCAACTGAGCCAGACGCTCGCCGAAGTCATGTGGACGGTGGGTACGATCTTCACGCTCGCGCTCTGTTTCGCGATTGCGGGCCGGCTGCTGCGGGGAAAGATCGAAGCTGCGCACGCAGTTCCCGCCTGGTTCATCCCGGGTGTGGCCACGTTGGATATCGCCGTTGCCGGCGGGACCATGCCAATGCCGTGGGCGCATGAGGTCAACATGTTCGCGCTGGCCGTGGGAACGATGATTGCCCTCTTGTTCTTTACGATGATCATGTCGCGAATGATTCACCACGAGCCGCTGCCCGCCGGCATGGTCCCTTCGCTGCTAATCCTGATGGCACCGTTCGAAGTGGGCTTTCTTGCCTACACCAACTTTACGCAGCACGTCGACACCTTCTCCGGGTTGCTGTTCTACTTCGGTCTTTTCGTATTCCTCACACTGGCGCCCAAAGTGTTTCGCAGGGGAATTCCGTTTGCTACCGGTTGGTGGGCGATCAGCTTTCCGATGGCAGCGCTGGCGAGTGCCGCGCTGAAATACGCGATGTTCGTCCAGGCCTGGCCCCTGAAGCTGATTGCAATCATCCTGCTCGCCATGCTGAGCCTCGCGATTGTGATTCTCTTTGTCAGAACGCTGCACATTCTCCTTAACGGCAAGTTGCTCGCCGGTTGAAACAGTACACAGATGGCTACCTGCGCACCCGGCCCAGTTGCGCCGGCGTCACTTCCGGACGCAATATCGAACGGTCTGGCAGTCGTTTTTTGTGGAATAAATCCCGGCATGAGAGCGGTGGCAACCGGCCACCATTTTGAAGGACATGGCAACCGCTTCTGGCGGGTCTTACATTTGGCCGGTTTCACGCCAGAGCTGATGCGTCCCGAAAACGACCGGGACCTGCTCGCCCATGGGTGCGGATTGACGACAGCTGTTGGCCGGCCTACGGCGCGGGCCGATCAGCTTTCACCGCATGAATTCCTTGAGTCGACTTCGGCGTTACTGAAGAAGATCGAACTTCATCGCCCCACATATATCGCCTTCCTGGGGAAGGCCGCATACGCGGCCATTTCAGGTCAGCGGCACGTCTTGTGGGGACGCCAGAACGCCATGTTCGGCGGGTCGGAAGTGTGGATCCTGCCGAATCCGAGCGGTTTGAACCGCTCGTTCAGCCTCGATGACCTCGTTGGGGCTTATAGAGAGTTGTACCTTGCAATAGGTTGACGCTCGCAAAGCCGCCGCGCACTCGGCACGCCTGGCCAACGATGTCTGGCTATCCTGGGCCTGGATTTCTGCGACGAGCCATTTACCGCACGCACGTCCTTACCAAAGCAAAACCAGTGTTCAAATCCGTTGACTCCAGCGGAGCCTTCCGCGCCCGATTTGTGCGGTGCGAGCAACACCGGATCCGGTCTTTCGGGCTGGTCTGTCCCGTGGTTTGCGCGGGCGAACCCAGGCAGCGGCGATGTCGATCCATTGGGATTCGAGGGACCACCTCCCAATCGGCCCAGTTTTTGTAATGATCTCTACATCATTGAAACCTGCGCGATGGAACCCTATGCTGCCTTCCATGACCACGTCCCAAGATTCCTGGATCCTGCTGATCGTCAGCCTTCCCACATCGGGTGCGACCGCCCGCATGCGGATCTGGCGCACGCTCAAGGCGTTAGGCGGCGCCGCCTTGCGCGACGGGGCTTATCTGCTGCCGGCCGGCGCCGAGCAAGTGGAACAGTTCCGCGAACTGGCCGACGATACACAGCAGCAGGACGGCCAAGCCTGGCTGTTGACGGTGCAGCCCCAAGAGGACGACGACGCTGCCACCTACCGCGCGTTGTTCGACAGATCGAGCGACTACGCCGAACTCCTCGCGTCCGTTTCGGAAGCCCGCCAGACGCTTTCCAGTCTAAGTGAAGCCGAACTCAATCGCCTGCAGCGACGGCTCGGCCGCATCTACGAGGCGATCCGCAAGATCGACTTCTTTCCCAACGAGGCGTCCTTGCGTGCCGAGGCACAGTGGCGGGACTTCACGGGCGCCATTGAAACAATCCTGTCGCCGGGCGAGCCGCACCCCGCCGCAGGGGCCATCGCGCGACGCGACCCCATGCAATACCAGGGGCGGCTATGGGCGACACGCCGCCATCTTTGGGTCGACCGGGTGGCTTGCGCGTGGTTGATCCAGCGCTTCATCGATCCCCATGCTCGTTTCCTGTGGCTCGATGCCCCCGGTGACTGTCCCGCCGATGCCCTGGGCTTCGATTTCGACGGCGCGACATTCACCCATGTCGGTGAAAAGGTTTCCTTCGAGGTGCTGCTGGCCAGCTTTGCCCTGGAGGCAAATCCAGGATTGCAGCGTCTGGCGGGGATGGTCCATGCGCTGGATGTCGGCGGACCGACCGTCCCGGAAGCGAGCGGGTTCGAGGCGATCCTGGCCGGCGCCCGTGAACGGCTGGCCGATGACGATGCGCTGCTGGCCGAAACCGGCTTGGTGCTCGATTCCCTGCATGCCCACTTCTTGAACAACCGGAAACGCTAGGGGTCATTGAACCTATCTCAAGGACGATCCATGAGCAACCTGCAGCAAACCAATATCCCCGACATGCCAGCGGCAGAGCGAATTGGCTATACGCTCTGGCAACTCGTGCTCTATATGTTGCGCCTGGGTACGCTGGGCTTTGGAGGCCCCGTAGCCCTCGCCGGCTACATGCACCGGGACCTGGTGGATGAACGCAAGTGGATTACCGATGCCGATTACAAGGAAGGCCTGGCGCTGGCGCAGCTGGCACCCGGGCCGCTGGCCGCGCAGCTCGCCATCTATCTCGGCTATGTGCATTACCGCATCGTCGGGGCGACCTTGGTCGGCATTGCATTCGTCATTCCGTCGTTCCTGATGGTGGTGGCACTGGGTTGGGCTTACGTCCGGTTTGGCGGACTGACCTGGATGCAGTCGGTATTCTATGGGGTAGGTGCCGCGGTCATCGGGATCATTGCGATCAGCGCATACAAGCTCACGAGCAAAAGCGTTGGCCGCGACAAGCTGCTGTGGGTGATCTACCTGATGCTGGCGACGGTGACGGTCGTCACCGAGTCCGAGATTGCCTGGCTGTTCCTGGCGGCCGGCATGGTGGTGTGGTTCTGGCGGGCGCCGCCGAAGTGGCTGCGTCAAGGCGGCCTCAATGCCATAGCGGCGACGCAGGTGCCCACAACAGTGAGCGGGATCGTCAGCACCGTGGATTGGCCGCTGTTGACGCAGGTTGGCGTGTTCTTTGCCAAAGCCGGCGCTTTCGTATTCGGCTCCGGGCTTGCCATCGTGCCGTTCCTCTATGGCGGCGTCGTGACCGAACACCATTGGTTGAACGACAAGCAGTTTGTCGACGCCGTCGCAGTGGCCATGATCACGCCGGGCCCCGTCGTGATCACGGTCGGCTTCATCGGTTATCTGGTCGCCGGCCTGCCAGGCGCATCCGTGGCCGCGCTTGGCACCTTCCTGCCTTGCTACCTGTTCACCGTGATCCCGGCACCCTACTTCAAGAAGTACGGCAAGCGGCCCGGCATCATCGCCTTCGTCGATGGCGTGACGGCGGCGGCAGTCGGGGCCATCACGGGTGCCGTGGTCGTCCTGGCCAAACGCTCGATTGTCGATCTGCCTACCGCCTTGCTTGCGCTCGTCACGGTCGCCCTGCTCTGGAAATTCAAGAAGCTGCCGGAGCCAGTCATCGTCATCGGCGCAGCCCTGGTTGGTCTGGTTGCCTACCCGCTACTTCACGCCTGAGCCGCACGAACAAGGAATCGATCATGACCTACCAGATGAAACCGCTTGCCGTCGATCCACGCAAGCTCACCGGCCTTTCGGAAAAGCTGATTATCAGCCATTACGAGAACAACTACGGCGGCGCTGTGAAGCGATTGAACGCCATCACGGCGGAACTTGCCGCGCTGGATCCGGCGACCGCGCCCGTCTTCATGCTCAATGGCCTGAAGCGTGAAGAACTGATCGCCGCCAATTCGATGATCCTGCACGAGGTGTATTTCGACGGGCTGGGTGATGGCGGCACCCTGGGCCCCGAATTGGAGTCGGCGCTTATCCGCGATTTTGGCAGCGTGGCCCGCTGGCAAGCTGAGTTCACGGGCATGGGCAAGGCGCTGGGCGGCGGCTCGGGCTGGGTGCTGCTGAACTACTCGCCACGCGACAAGCGGCTCGTGAACCAGTGGGCGCCCGATCACGCACATACCCTGGCGGGCGCTACTCCCATCCTGGCGCTCGACATGTATGAGCATTCTTATCACATGGACTTCGGTGCAAAAGCTGCTGCGTATGTGGATGCCTTCATGCAGAACATCCATTGGGCCCAGGCAGCCGAGCGCTTCGCCGAAGCGCAGAATTAAGCTCGGAGCCAAGAACATGCCCACTGCCATCTCTTCCCACGAACTTGCCGAAGCGATTCAAGCGCTGGTCCCGCCGCAGATTGTCGACGTCAGGCGCAGGCGGGCATTTGATGCCAGCGCGCAAATGATCGCCGGTGCCTCCTGGCGCAACCCCGACGACATAGATAGCTGGATCGCAGAACTCGACTCCAGCCGGCCGGTGATCGTCTATTGCGTGCATGGCCTGCAAGTCAGCCAGGACTGCGCCGCACGGCTAGAGGACGAAGGTATCCGAGCAGCCTATCTCACTGGCGGCATTGAGCAGTGGTCCGCCGGCGATCACCCGACCATCGGCAAATCGTAAGGAGCCGGCCATGAAATGGATTACCCGCGAACGTCCGAAGATCGACCGGATTGCCTGTCCCTGGCTGATAGCCCGTTTTATCGACAAGGAACCGGAATTCCTGTACGTGCCGACCGGCAACGTCGTGAAAGTCGCAGGCGAGACTGGAGCTGTTCCCTATGACATTCCTGGTGTCGAACTTTCGCATGTCGGAGAACTGTGCAGCTTCGACGCCTTCCTGGACAAGTACCGTTTGAATGATCCCGCCTTGCAGCAACTCGCTGGCATTGTGCGGGGGGCGGACACGTCAAAGCTGGACCTCACACCGCAATCGGGAGGGCTCTACGCCATCTCGCTGGGCCTCTCGCAGGTCTTTTCCGACGACCACGAGATGCTCAGGCACGGCATGGTGATGTACGACGCTTTGTATGCCTGGTGCCAGCATTGCCAGGCGGAAGCGCATCGTTGGCCGCCGAAGATGCCTAAATGAACTGCCAGTCGCGTCATCGCTCGGGAGATGCACTGTGAAGCCGATCCCACTCATGTTATGGATGCTGCTGACGGCCATGCCGGCAACCGGAGAAACGATCATGTTCAACCAGGACAGGCAAGGTACCTTGCCCGCGGGATGGGTGGCCGGTGTCACCGGCAGTGGCACGCCGAAATGGACTGTCGAGGCGGACCCGTCCGTGCAGGACGGCACCAACGTGCTCAAGCAGTCCGGCTCCGGGGATTTCCCCTGGTGTGTGAACCCTGCCGCCTCCATCGCCAATGGCTTCGTGGAGGCAAGGTTCAAACCCATGTCCGGCCGCGAGGACCAGGCAGGCGGCGTTGTCTGGCGCTGGAAGGACGGCAACAACTACTATGTCGCGCGGGCGAATGCACTGGAGAACAATGTCTCGCTGTATTACACGGCAGCCGGACGCAGGCACACGATCCAGTACAAGGACGCGCCTGTCGCTGCCAAGGTCTGGCATACGCTACGCGTGGAGTTCGTGGGGAACCATATCCAGGTCGCGCTGGACGGCAAGCGCTACATCGATGTGGCGGACGACCATATCAGCGGTGCCGGCGCGGTGGGCGTATGGACCAAGGCGGACAGCGTGACCTTGTTCGACACCTTCTCATATGGGTCCGGCGGTACGAAATAGGACCGGGAAAAGATGTGAAACCAATGGTCGCGTACCGCGATGCAAACGCTTGAGGATCCTGCTGTGACCGTCGGCCAAGCCCGGCTTGCTCGCCTGCTACTGCCAGCGGGTGTCCATGCCGGTGCCTTGCCACTTCTGGTCGGGCGCGCGTTACGCGGCTTCTGCGACGGGTTCATCGCCGTCCTGCTGCCCGCATACCTGCTAGCGCTCGGTTTCGCGCAACTGGCAGTGGGATTGGTCAGCAGTGCCACCCTGATCGGCTCGGCACTGGCGACGATACTGGTGGGCGTCCTCGGCCATCGTTACCCACAGCGCCGTCTGCTGTTGCTGGCGGCCGCGCTGATGGCCGCGACCGGCATCGGATTCGCCGGGCTCTCCTCCCTCTGGCCACTACTGCTAGTCGCGTTCGTCGGTACGCTTAACCCAAGCTCCGGAGACGTCAGCGTGTTCCTGCCCCTGGAGCAGGCTCGCCTTGCTGATTCCGCTACCTCAGATACGCGCACGGCGCTGTTCGCCCGGTACAGTCTGACCGGAGCCCTCTCCGCCGCCATTGGCGCGTTGGCAGCGGCGCTGCCGGGCTGGCTTGCCTCACAGTTGGGGGTATCGTTCCTCAGCGCCATGCGCGCGATGTTCATGATCTATGCATTGACCGGTGTCGCGCTCTGGTACCTCTATACGCGGATGCCCGAGCCAGAGCCGCACGTGGCATCGGTTAGAACGCCACTAGGCCCGTCCCGCCGAATCGTTACCCGCCTTGCCCTGCTGTTCAGCGTCGACGCCTTTGCCGGTGGGCTGGTGGTGAACTCGCTGCTGGCACTGTGGCTGATGCAACGATTCGGCCTCTCACCAGGGGCTGCCGGCCAGTTCTTTTTCTGGTCGGGCCTGCTCTCCGCAGGCTCCCTGCTTGTTGCCGTGCCGCTGGCTCGCAGGTTCGGCTTGCTGAACACCATGGTGTTCACCCATATTCCGTCCAGCCTATGCCTGATCGCGGCAGCATTCTCTCCTTCGCTGGTGGCGACGCTGGTCCTCTTGCTCGCGCGCAGCGCGCTGTCGCAGATGGACGTACCGACAAGGACCGCTTATGTGATGGCGGTCGTGACGCCGCCCGAGCGCCCCGCTGCCGCCAGCCTGACCGCGGTACCCAGGAGCCTGGCTTCCGCGCTGGGTCCGACCCTCGCGGGCGGCTTGCTGGCGATGGGCTGGGTCGGCGCGCCACTGGTCGCTTGCGGCCTGCTCAAGATCGCCTATGATCTCGCGCTGCTTGGTGCATTCCGGCGCATCAAGCCAGTCGATTGACGTGACACGAGAGTTGCATCGATAGGTCTGATGCGACGCGACCGGGCCGACGGCCTAGCGTTCTCGCCTTCCAATGGACGCGATGTCAGCCGGCGAACGACTTGCCGTTCAGCACCGGACACCGGATATCGCGACGAAACCTGCACCTCAATGGTGCTCCGGCCATTTTGGGTGGTAATCGTCGATGGTGAACGCGTGCCGGTGACTATGCGTCAGGAGGTGGCTGAAGTTACGCGCGACGTTAGCCGGCGCCTGTACCGGGTCGAACTATGGCACTTCGTCGTGGGCACTTTCGTTTGGGGCTATGGAGACGCGCCCTTGAATATCCTATTCGCCGATTGAAACAACGTGGCGCCAGCGGGTCCGGTGGCCGTTCTCAGGTGCACAACGGCCATTCAGCGTGCCTTGCTGAAGGTCCCCTAATCGGCCGGGAGCGGCCGGTCGCCGCGGTATGCCGGTGTCTAGCCGCCTTCATCCAAGCCCGAGACGGAGTCCTATGGTAAGGTTGGGAGGATGAGTTCATGGCCTTCAACTGGTGATGCATGGGCTGCACCTATGCGCTGGGAGAGTGATGCAGCATGAGTGATGCGAAGCAGGAGACGC
Source organism: Cupriavidus sp. F041 (assembly GCF_057814235.1). Taxonomy (NCBI): domain Bacteria; kingdom Pseudomonadati; phylum Pseudomonadota; class Betaproteobacteria; order Burkholderiales; family Burkholderiaceae; genus Cupriavidus; species Cupriavidus sp. F041. The sequence continues at coordinate 1,575,787 of NZ_JBVASY010000002.1, read as the reverse complement.
GGCGCACGCTGCGGACTGAGAGAGTTTCAATCAGCAGGGCTTTGCGCCTGAGCGTGCCGCCAGAGGCCAGGCCTGCGCCGGTCAACGGGAAAGACTGGCTGCGGCAGAGGAAAGAGCAATTGCAGGCTGCCCGTGCCGCTGCAAAGCAAAGGCGCGATCTACTAAGAGCCGAAATCATGTCGGCCGTGCAAGATATTGCCCGAGAGGAACGCACTGCTGCGCGGCTCGAAGCTGAACGCCGGAAGGCGGAAGCCAAGACCGCGCGGACCTACGCGCGGGAGGAAGCACGCGCCGCCGCCAAGTTCGAGCGCGGCCAACCAACCCGCTCGGCGTCCAAACGAAAGACGCTTGCTAATGAGAAACGTAAGCTGGTTTCTTACGCTGATCTGTTGCGGATGCGTGGGTGATCTGGCGGAAGTTCGACAGGGCGGACTGCCGATCGATTTCGTGGAAAGCGGCGTCGATCTCGTGATCCGATTCGACTCGCTCTCGGACAAGCCGCTGAACGCGCGCTGGGCCAGCTTTGCCCATTCAACGGCTGCTTCTGGGTTGCAGCCGTCCGGACCGGCAGCCGTTCCCAACCCGTTGCCGACGTTCGAAGTGGCGTCCCGCCAACGGCAGATCACAAAGACAACCGGACATCCACCCGCTCTGCTTCCCGAATAACGCGACATTGGTTTGCATACCTTGCAGTCCTATGCGACGACCCAGTCGTGGCCAGCAATCGGACCACCCGCTTGCTGCATGCGACCGCCCGAAACCAGACCGCCAAGATCCACTGGTGCGTAGCCAAAACCGTTGACGAGTCCGAGCACCACCTCCTTTGCGTCCTTGTCGTCACCGGAGACGAAGATGACGCGCTTTCCGTCATGAAACTTCGGGCCCTTGTCGTAGTGCTCCATGCGGATAGCATTGAACGCCTTGACGACGCGAGCCCCTGGCGCTTGTGCCGCGACGATCTCGCTGGCGCCCGTGCCCCCCAGGTCCGCCAGAATGAGCTCAGGCTCGAGTTGCGTAAAAGGGTTGGTGGTATCCACCAAAATGCGACCTGCCCAATTGGGCAGCCCAACCAGGGCCGACGGGACTTGAAGCCATGGAACGGCGAGCATGACCAGCTCGAGCCGGGCCACCTCCTGGACCGTATCTGCCGACGCGTTCGGACCGAGTCCGGCCACGATATCGCCCAAAGCCTGCGGCCCACGACGAGCGCTCAAGGCAACCTCATGTCCTGCTTGAATGGCACTCCTGGCGATGGACTGCGCTACAGCACCGGCTCCAATAAAACCAATCTTCATTTCGACACCTCAGCGGTAACGTAAGTCAACGAAGCCATGCTCGTCCAGGAGCACGGCACTTGGGAGAACAGCCAGTTCAGTTCGATGAGCGCAAGTCGACCAGCACCTTGCCACCCTTGATCGCGTGAGCGACGGCCTTTTGGTAGTCCGCAAGCGGATAGACGGCAGCCACAGGCAGGTCAAGCCCGCCGCGAGCCATCAGTTCGGCAGACTCCTTGATTGCGTCCACGATGTACGGCAGGTATTCGGGAAGGTCGATGTATATGCCGCGCACGACAATGCCGCGCAGATGCAAGTCCACGACCTTGAGCGGCGTGACCAGCTCGCCGCTTGTGAACGCATAGCTCACCAGCGTACCGTTTTGCGACAGCACGTCGATCAGGCGCACCGCAGCCGAACCGCTCAGGCCGTCGATAGCCAGACGGACGTTGCCCGGACCGACCGCGGCCTTGGCTTTGTCGATGGCGCCCGGCTCGTCGACGAGAACGACGTCCCCACCAGCTTCTCCCAGTTCCTTGACCAGTTCCGGACGACGGACGAAGTTGATGGTCCGCAGGCCACGCTGTCGCGCAAACGCTGAAGAGATGATGGCGCAGCGGTTGCGCAAGGGGGTCGAAGACGGCGATTTACCGCCTGACACCGACGTGCCCGCACTTGCTGCCTTCTACAGCGCCGTGACCCGCGGAATGGCCGTCCAGGCACGAGACGGAGGCGGCCCGCAAAAACTGAAGGCGATCGCAGACGTCGCCATGCAAGCATGGCCAGCTCAAAGCGGTCGGGTAGGATCTGCAAGGCCCCGGGGGACTCGCGTTGTCTGACCGGCCGTGCTGCACGGAGTGGTCCCGCAACGGCGCCCGCAGGGCGTCGATTTGGAGCGTCATGCTCTGCTTCCTTCCGTGGACTGACGCAGCACCGTCACGCCGTGGGTGAGTGCGTATCCTTCGGTGCTCAGAATCCAGTCGGAGGTAGGCCCGAGTTATGAAGCTCACGCTCGACCACAATGTCATCATCGACTTAGCAAGTGGCTCTATCAATATCGTGCGCCTTCGCGAGATCCTTGCAAAGAGCGAGCAACGTAACCTGTCAGAAGTCGCTGCCCATAGTCAGTAAGACTGGAATGTTCGCCGATTCACCCTTCTGCCAACGCTCCACGTGATGAACACCGATCAGCCACGTACCATAGCGACCCATTTAGGGCAGCGTGTCGAAGAAGAGATAAACGGCGGCTATGCGGCCTTCCCGGGCAACAATGAAGTCAGTGCCAGCGTAAGCTGGAGCCTCACCTGGACGGCCGGATACCCATCGGATCCGCCCGCCATCGCCCGACACATCGGGCTCGGCGATTGGCTGGTAAAGTGGACCCATGATTTGAGGCAGTGATCAGGCGGTAGTTTAAGCTGTCGTCCTTGACGGGGTGATGGCGAATGAGTGAAGGCAAGAAACGCAAGGTGCACACGGCGGAATTCAAGGCCAAGGTTGGTCTGGAGGCGGTGCGCGGGGTGAAGACGATCAGCGAGATTGCGCAGACATACGGCGTGCATCCGGTGTTGGTTGGGCAGTGGAAGAAAGAAATTCTTGAGCGGGCCGGCGCCCTGTTCGAAGCCAGGCGCGGCCCGAAGCCGGCCGAGGACAAGAGCGGCGAGGATCGCCTGTACGGCGAGATCGGGCGGCTGAAGATGGAGGTGGACTGGCTCAAAAAAAAGTTGGGGGAATGAGCCGGGAAGCCCGGATGGGATGGATCGATGGCGCGGAGGAATTGCCCTTGAGCCGGCAGTGCGACCTGGCGGAAGTGTCGCGCGCAACGGTGTATCGGCGGCTGGGCAAGAGCACGCGGGAAGAGCGCGACGAGGATCTGCGGCTGTGCCGGCTGATCGACGAGGAATATACGAACCGGCCGTTCTACGGCAGCCGGCGCATGGTGGTGTTCCTGCGCGGCCAGGGCTGCGTGGTGAACCGCAAGCGTGTGCAGCGCCTGATGCGCGAGATTGGGGTTGGCGGGCATGGCGCCAGGGCCGGCGACGAGCGCCAAGCATCCGAAGCACAAGGTCTATCCCTACCTGCTGCGCGGCGTGGCGGTGACGCGGCCGAACCACGTGTGGTCGACCGATGTGACCTACATCCGGCTGGCGCGCGGCTTTGCCTACCTGGTGGCGATCATCGATTGGTACAGCCGGAAGGTGCTGTCCTGGCGCCTGAGCAACAGCATGGACGCGTCGTTCTGCGTGGACTGCCTGGAGGATGCGCTGCGCGAGTATGGAAGGCCGCAGATGTTCAACAGCGACCAGGGCTCCCAGTTCACGAGCCACGTCTTCACGGGCGTGCTCAAGCGCGAGGGCATCGCCATCAGCATGGACGGTCGCGGCCGGGCGCTGGACAACATCTTCGTCGAACGGCTGTGGCGCAACGTGAAGCACGAGGATGTGTACCTGAAGGGGTACGCCAACATGGCGGAGCTGATGATCGGGCTGGCGCAGTACTTCTCGTTTTACAACGAGGAACGACCGCACCAGTCGCTGGGCTACAAAACGCCGGATGCCGTCTATGCCAGCGGCGAGGGCGGTGGGGCAATGATTGTCGATAAGTTCGGCGGTGCGCGGGGAGAATCCCCTGCTCCGCTACGCTGCGCAGGGGATTCTCCCCGCGCACAACCAGGGCAGCGCTGTTCCGCTGCATGTGAAGAAATGGATGCAGCTTAAATTCGGTTGAAAGCTGTCTTGACTGAGGGGTCCACTTTAGGCAGCCGTGTGCCGTTTGGCTCTGGTCGACCCGAAAGAGGCAGTGGCCCTCCTCGAAAGCGGTCCTTCCGACAAGCCGGGACAGAAATGTGACGCGGCCACCGATAGTCGGTCTGCTCAAGATCATGTGTGGTTTCCAAGCACTGAAACGAACGATTTGCCGGCGAGTCGTTCACTGTGCGCTATGGCAAAACAAGTACTGGTATGCTTTGCAGTAACTAGCGCGCTCCGGGCGGGCTGGTGGCTCAACATAAGGTTCAGCCGCACGGGGCGTGATCATAACTGGACGAAGAATCAGCGATGGGCGCTGCATTGAACGACGACCTGCCACACACTGCCATGCCGCTAAGCCGCTTGTTGTTGCCGCCGGAACCGCCGACGCTTGCGCCCGGCATCGTGCACAGCAATTTCAGCGTGCAAGGCGACGCCCGTCAAAGCTTCCGTGCCTGGCAGGAGCGTATGAGTCCTGTCTACGACATACGGCCTCCGTCAAAGCGAGCCGAGGATACCTTCGATGCATCGCTGTCTCGTTACACGATCGACAATCTGAGCTTCTTCGACTTCCACACCGGGCCGAACCTGGCCGTGCGATCGTTGGGCCGGGTTTCGACCGAGAGCGTTCATGACATAAGCTTCAGCGTGTTCCTTGAAGGGCCACCGGGGCAGTTCCTGGGCGGCAAGCCGCCGCTCGACGCGCAGCACATACCGCAAGTGCCAAGTATCCTCGCGCTGGACATGGATCAGCCGTGCACAATCCGGAGTTTTCAGGGTCGGATACTGCTCCTTTTTGTGCCGCGCGCTTTGGTGGAGAGGTCGTTCCCTGATGCCGCCTCGCTGCATGGCCGCTGGATTCACGCAACCACTCCTTTGATACGCCTGATAATTGAGCATCTGGTTGCGTTGAATCGACAAATCGTCGGGCTCGACCGGGAGGAAGCGCGTCAGCGCTTTATCACCGCGGTAGAGCTGCTTGTCGCCGCTTTCAGCCGTCAAGCCGGTCTTTCCGGCAATGGCCGCGCGGCGGTACGTGCTGCCGTCTATGGACAGGTGCGGCGACATGTCGAGGCCAATCTGCACGATCCGGATTTGTCGCCAGACAGCGTGCTGGCATCGCTGCATCTCTCGCGCGCCAGCGTGTACCGTCTCTTTGAGCATGAAGGCGGCCTGGCCGCTTATATCCGCAGCCGCAGGCTGCGCATGGCGGCCAATGAGCTGGTGCGCTTTCCGCATATAGAAGTACAGGACATTGCCTCGGGGCTAGGTTTCAATGATGCGTCGAGCTTTACGCGTGCATTCCGTCGCGCCTTCGACATCGCGCCACGGGAGTTACACGAGTACGCGCCGTTGCTCCAGCGCAAACATGCGGCACAGGAGCGCTTCGCGTAGACTGGCAGTGTTGAACACCCCAACACTCCCCCCTACCTTTTAAGGTTGGTCTTCGCCACCAGTCCCTTCATCACCACGTCGTCCGCCGCGATCATCGCCTTGAAAGTAGCCGCGTCGGCATACGCGATCCCCAGATGCTGCCGGCGCAGCGCTTCCACGAACACGGGATCGGCCACCGCCTTGCGGGTTGCGACCGTCAGCACTTCCAGCACTTCGGGTGGCGTGCCTTTCGGCGCAGCCAGTCCGCGCCATGTCCCGATCGAAAGATCGATCCCCTGTTCGCGCAGCGTGGGAACGTTCTCGAAACCCTTGACGCGCTGGTCGGCCATCACCGCCAGCGTCCTGAGCTTGCCGGCGGCCACGTAGGCCGAAACTTCGGCCGGGCTGACGGCCACCGCGTCGATGTGCCCACCCATCAATGCCACCAAGGCGGGCGCGGCGCCGGAGAACGGCACGTGATTGAACCTGATGTGCGCCTTGTCCTCCAGCGCCGTCGCCGCCAGGTGCCAGATCGATCCGGGCCCCGAATTCCCCACCTGTACCTCGCCGGGATGCGCCGCGGCGAACTTCAGGAACGCATCGATGGTGTTCCAGCGCGAGTCGGCCTTTACCGTGATGGCGGACGGATCGGCATTCAGGCGTGCAATCGGCACCAGGTCGGCGGCGTTGAGGGTGGTCGGCCCAAGGTGCGGAACGATGACGGCTTCCGCGATGATGATGCCAAGCTTGTACCCGTCCGGCTTCGCCCGGGCCACTTCCGTCATGCCGATTGCGCCGCTGGCACCTGGCTTGTTGATCACGGTCAGCGGCTGCGGCAGGTACTTGCGCATGGCTTCGCCGAATGCGCGGGCGACCGTGTCGGTGCCACCGCCCGCCGCGCTCGGCACCACGAGTTCGATCGGACGTTCTGGGTAGGGAGCGCCCTGCGCCAGGCCGGCGGCGGCCAGCGAGGCAAGGAGCGTGGCCATGTGGGACAGCTTACGGAGCAATCGCATCAACGTCTCTCGTTCTGGGGTGTCTGCGAAACCGAATCCATCGCGGGGAAGCCCGGCGCTGGCTCGGCTGCGTCGCAGGTTGTCTCAAACACGCTCCGGACTGCGCGGGGCGGCGTTCCGGGAGCGCGTTGCCAGCCGCCCCCGGCCTCATCATGCTACCTGCCGGAACAAAGCGGCCACCCTCCGCGCGCAGCCGCAGGGGTGCATCAGCATCCATTTATACGTACATATGACGCGCTGTCACCCCACCTTAATTGGGTAGGGGACCATCTTCAGCTTGCCTGGTGACCCGGGTGTGCGGCTACGATGTGCGAACAAAGTGCCGACATCTGATACCTGGAGAAAACCAGCGTGAGCATCAAAGGCAAGGCATATATCGTCGGGGCCTACGAGCACCCGACCCGCAAGGCACCGGACAAGACCGTCGCGCAACTGCACGCCGAGTGCGCCAAGGGCGCGCTGGAAGACGCCGGACTCAGCCTGCAGGACGTGGATGGCTATTTCTGCGCGGGCGACGCGCCCGGCCTCGGCGCGCTCAACATGGTCGACTACCTCGGCCTGAAGGTGCGCCACGTCGACTCCACCGACACCGGCGGCTCGGCGTATCTCGTCCACGTGTCGCACGCCGCCCAGGCCATCGCCGCCGGCAAGTGCAATGTGGCGCTGATCACGCTGGCGGGGCGGCCGCGCTCGGAAGGGTCGAGCGGCACGCAGGCGCGCAACTGGGGCGCCAACCTGCCCGACCAGCCGTTCGAGGCGCCGTTCAACCCGGTTACGGTGAATCTGTACGCGATGGTGGCGATGCGCAATATGTACCAGTACGGCACCACCAGCGAGCAGCTGGCGTGGATCAAGGTCGCAGCGTCGCATCATGCCCAGCACAATCCCCACGCCATGCTGCGCGATGTGGTGACGGTGGACGACGTGCTGAACTCGGCAATGATCTCCGATCCGCTCCGCAAGCTCGACTGCTGCGTGGTGTCCGACGGCGGCGGCGCGCTCATCGTGGCGCGTCCGGAAATCGCCGCCAGGCTCAAGCGCCCCAAGGTCAAGATCCTCGGCGCCGGCGAGGCCGTCAAGGGCCAGCTCGGCGGCATGGTCGACCTAAGCTGGTCGGGCGCCGCCATCTCGGGCCCGGTCGCCTTTGAAGAAGCCGGCATCCGGCCGTCCGATATCAAATACGCCTCGATCTACGACAGCTTCACCATCACGGTGCTGATGCAGCTGGAAGACCTGGGCTTCTGCAAGAAGGGCGAAGGCGGCAAGTTCGTGGCCGACGGCAACCTGATTTCCGGCGTGGGCAAGCTGCCCTTCAATACCGACGGCGGCGGCCTGTGCAACAACCATCCCGCCAACCGCGGCGGCATCACCAAGGTGATCGAGGCCGTGCGCCAGTTGCGCGGCGAAGCGCACCCGGCCGTGCAGGTCAGGAACTGCGACCTGGCGCTGGCCCAGGGCACCGGCGGCTATCTCGGCTCGCGCCATGGCAGCGCCACCTTGATCATGGAACGGGAGCAATAAGATGGCGACCCCCTACACCCCACCCTGTTGAAGGCACCGGCCGAATCGCCGGACAACGCGGCGTTCTGGCAGGCCGCGCGCGAAGGCCGCCTGCTGGTCAGGCATTGCAAGTCCTGCGGCAAGCCGCACTGGTATCCGCGCACGCTGTGCCCGTTCTGCATGGGCGAGACCGAATGGAAGCAGGCCTCGGGCCGCGGCACCGTCTATTCGCTCAGCGTTACCCGCCGCGCCGGTCCCACGCCCTTCTGCATTGCCTATGTGGAGCTCGAGGAAGGCGTATCGATGATGACCAACATTATCGATTGCGACCTGGACGCGGTGCGCATCGGCCAGCCGGTCCGGCTCAAGTTCGCCGCGACCGCCGATGGGGCGCCGGTGCCGGCCTTCACGCTCGCCTGACTGACGGGCGAACGCCGCTCGACAACGCCGGCTAGCGCGTCACCGTCGCTTTGTGGGAGTAGCGGTCGCCCCGAAAGATCAGCTCGGATGTGCAAAGCGCGATGCCACGGATATCGATCGGAGTGCATCGCAGGCGTAGCAGCGGGGTTCCGTCCGCGACCCCCAGCCGCCGCGCCACATCCCCGGCGGCAGGGATCGCCGAGCTTTCGGTAGTGACCTCTTTCATCCGGTAACCCAGCCGGCTCTCGAAGATCGCCATGACGTCATTGGTCTCAAGGTCCTCCTTCACCAGCGCGCGGATCACCGCTTCGTCACCCATGATCATGAAGAGGGCCGCGGGCTCGGCATTCGACATCCGGAGCGTAGTGGCGCAAAGCAGCGCAGCGCCCGAATTCAGGCCCAGTGCTTCCACGGCAAACGCCGGCGCCTTGATCTTGCGCACCGAGACCAGCTTGCCATGGGCAAGCTTCCCCCGTGCGCGCGAAGCCTCATAGAAACCCGTCAGCGGCCCCAGGTTCGAGGTCTCGGCGGGCCGGGTCACGAAGCTGCCCTTGCCGTTGACTTTCTCGATCAGGCCGCTGGCGTGCAGTCCAGCCAGCGATTGCCGGACCGTGATGCGACTGACGCCAAACTCCGCCATCAGTTCGGATTCCGACGGCAGCTTGGCGCCAGGCCCAAGCTTGTTGTCGACGATGCGCTGGCGGAGTTCTTCTTCGATTTGCCTGAATCTGGGCTGGGGAGTCGTCAAGGTCCGGGTCCTTCGTGTTTCGAGCGGATCCCCTGGCTGGAGATCCTGGCGGTCCACGGATTATACCCATCATAACAGGACCCCTCTTTCATCCTTGACCTATTATAACAGGTCGTGGCAGTATTGAACCGCCAAGAGTACGGCCGACCGTACCGCCGGCCAGAGATACGGAGCGAGACACAGACGCACCGGTTGCCAGTCATGCGCAACCCCGGTGTGACCCTTTGCGCGCTCTCGTGTCTTGCGCGGCGATACCGGCCAGCGAGCAACGCTTCACGAATACGAGAGAACGGAATGAGCAACGCAGCACAGAATTCCCGCGCGCAAGCGGCCGCGGCGGAGTATGACTACATCGTCGTCGGCGCGGGCTCGGCCGGCTGCGCCCTGGCGGCGCGGCTGGCGGAAGATCCGGCGGTCACGGTGGCATTGCTGGAGGCTGGCCCGGACGACCATCACTACAGCGTGTGGACGCCGCTCGCCCTGGCGGCCGTGGTACCCAAGCGCGGTCCGCGCAATTACGCTTACCGCACCGTTCCGCAGCCGGGCCTCGGCGGGCGGCGCTCCTACCAGCCGCGCGGCCGGGGGCTGGGCGGCAGTTCTTCGATCAACGGCATGGTCTACATCCGCGGCCACCGCAATGACTACGACCTTTGGGAGCGGCTGGGCTGCAAGGGCTGGGGTTACGACGATGTGCTGCCCTATTTCCGCCGCAGCGAGCGCAACCAGCGCGTCAGCGATATGCACCATGGCAGTGATGGCCCACTGCATGTCAACGACCTGCGCACGCCGAACCCCTTCTCGCAGCGCTTCGTCGCGGCGGCCGTGCAGGCCGGCTTGCCGTTGAACAATGACTTCAATGGCGCGGAGCAGGAAGGTGCCGGCCTGTACCAGGTCACGCAACGCAACGGCGAACGCTGGAACAGCGCGCGCGCCTACCTGCATGGCGGCGACGCCGCCGACACCGCGCTGAACGGCGGGCGCAAGGGCCTGACCGTGCTGACCGAGACGCAAGCGCTGCGCGTGGTCTTCGAAGGCAAGCGCGCCACCGGGGTGCGCGTGTCGCGCGCCGGCGCCGAGCAGACCCTGCGCGCCAGACGCGAAGTCATCCTTAGCGGCGGCGCCTTCAATTCCCCCCAGTTGCTGCTGGCCTCGGGCATCGGCCCCGCATCGAATCTGGCCGAACACGGCATTGCCGTGGTCCACGACCTGCCAGGTGTCGGCGAAAACCTGCAGGATCACCTCGACATCACCCTTTGCCAGCAGGTCCGCTCGACCGATCTGTACGGCTACAGCCTGGGCGGCGTGTTCCGGATGCTGTCGGAGATCCGGCGCTACCGGCGTGAGCGCACCGGGATGCTCAGCTCGAACCTGGCCGAAGCCGGCGCCTTCATCAAGAGCCGCCCCGATCTCCCCGAGCCGGACCTGCAACTGCATTTCATGCCCGGACTCTCGCCCACCCACACCGGAATGAGCCGGCGCGAGATGAAGCATGGGTTTACCGCCCTCGCCTGCGTGCTGCGCCCGCAGAGCCGGGGACACGTGCGGCTGCAGTCGACCGATACGCGCGATGCGCCGCTGATCGATCCGCGTTTCCTGTCGGCCGAAGCGGACATGGCCGGCATGGTGGCGGGCGTCAGGGAGATGCGCCGCATCTTCTCGCAGCCGGTGCTGGCAGGCGCGGGCGGCAAGGCGCTGCTCACCGATGCGTTCGGCGCCGGCGAGGGCAACGAAGAGGCGATCCGTGCCTACATCCGCAAGCATGCCGATTCCGTATTCCACCCCGTAGGCACCTGCAAGATGGGCACCGACGACATGGCGGTGGTCGACCCCGAACTGCGCGTGCGCGGCGTGGAGGGCCTGCGCGTGGCCGATGCCTCGATCATGCCGACCCTGATCGGCGGCAATACCAACGCGCCGGCCATCATGATCGGCGAGAAGGCGGCTGACCTGATCCGCACGGCCGCCAGGTAACCGGGCCGCCCGGGAACTGGCCGCGCCGGTTTTTCCCGGCGTAGGCCGGCGAGCCGGGTGGTCCTTCATGACAGACGACATCCCGAAGCAGAAGTGAGTGATATGATGCAAAGTCCTTGCCCCACCCGGTTGACTTCCGACCGTACCCACGCCCGCGGCCTCCGGCTTGCCCTGGCGATGACGCTCGCCGCTGCCGCCGCGGCAGCGCACGCGGCCGGCCCCGCTGGTCCGGCTCCCAACCCGTATCTCGCGCAGTCCTACAACAACCAGACCCACTGGAACGATGCCGCTACGGACAGCGTCGGCTTTGCCGTGCCGCGCGGCAACTTCGAAGTCACGCCCGATTCGGTGCAGGTCATTCCCAACGAATCGGGGAGCCTGCCCCTGGTCGCCGATCGCGTCGGCGGCAAGGACATCTACTGGTGGTGGGCCGGTTTTTCGCTGCGCAAGGTGGGCGTGGATGGCGACAAGCTGGTGGAACTCGCCCGCACCGGGATCCCGGTACACCTGCCGAACTACACGCCGGTCACCGCAGAGCAGCGCCGCGAACAGGCCGCGGCAGTGAAGACGTTCCTCGATGCAAGGGACGAGCAGGGGCTGCTCGACTATATGAAGTCGCAGCCGAACCGCGCCCTGACGCTGGCGGAAGATCAGGTCGCCAACGGCGCAGTCTATGCGGTGCTCGGCCGTGACGATGCCTTCTACGGCTGCAGCGGCCGGCAGATCTTCCGTATCGCCCAGGAGGATCCGAAGGAAGCGGGCTCCGGGATGAAGGCGCCGCGGGCGATCACGCTGCCGGCTTCCCTTTTCGACAATGCCAGGGCGGCGAGCGGCACGCGCAGTCCGGCCGACATCCTGTTCGGCATGGGCATGTCCTACAACGGCTACCTGGTCGTGAATACGCTGGGCGGCAAGGTCATCACCCTGAACCGCGACACGCTCGAAGTCGTCGACGCCTTCACGGTTGCGGGCAAGGACGAGCTGTTCATGAACAGCTTCGCCACCGGCCCCGAGGCCAACGGCGGCGCGGTGTATGTCGCCTCCAACACGACTATGTACCGCCTGGTGGTGGACAAGGACGGCAAGATCCGCAGCGACGAAGCCAGCGGCGCATGGCAGGCGTCCTACGATCGCGGCGTGCGCATGCCGGCGCCGAAGATTGGCGACGGCACCGGCTCGACGCCGACCCTGATGGGGTTCGGCCCGAATGAGGACAAGCTGGTCGTCATCACCGACGGCGCGAAGAAGATGCACCTGTTGGCGTTCTGGCGCGACAAGATCCCCGCCGGCTGGAAGCAGAAGCCCGGCACGCTGTCGCCGCGCATCGCCGACCAGAAGGTGGTCGACATGGGGCCGGCGCAGGAGTCGGTGCAGTCGGAGCAATCCGTGGCCGGCTTCGGCGACTATGCCTTCGTCGTGAACAACATTCCCACCGGAAGCGCCCCCCAGCTCAGCCCGTCCGGCACCTTCGCCAGCCTGGTCAACGGCGCCACCCGCCCCGGCCCGGCCGGCGTCGCCGCCCTCAAGTGGCAGCAGAAGGCACATGCCTGGAGCACGCAATGGGTGCGCACCGATGTGTCCTCGATCTCGATCGTGCCAATGATCAGCGGCGCCGGCCGCATGGCGATCATCGACGGGTATTTCACTGGCAAGTGGAATGATCGTTACCACATCGGCATGGATCTCGACACCGGCAAGACCGTGATGACAATCCGCACCGGCAGCGACCCGACCTTCAACGGCTTCTACTCGCCCATCAAGGTCGATCCGCAGGGCCGCATCTTCTACAGCGGTGCGTTCGGGCTGATGCGCCTGGACACGGCGAAGATGCGGCGCGTGCCGGCGGACGAACCGGTGATGACGGCGCGGCGCGACTGACGCCATGCGTGGCGCATTGCCCGCGCTTTCGCAAGGAGCCTGGCTGGCACGAACGCGTCAGCCTGTATGCAACTGCCGTATAGCCAGCGCCAGGTGGCGGCTGATGGCAGCCCCAAAGAAGAGGAGACACAAAATGCAAGCTGCTGTTACCGCCCCCGACCTGCCTGCAACCAGGGCGACGGACACCGAGAGCTGGCCCTTTAACGTCAGGCGGTCCACGCCGACCATCGGCGCGGAGATCGGCGGCATCGACCTGCGCCAGCCGCTCGACGACGCTACCTATCTCGCCCTGCGCCGCGCGCTGGTGAAGTTCAAGGTGCTGTTCTTCCGCGACCAGGAAATCTCGCCGGCGCAGCATGTGGCCGTGGCGCGCCGCTTCGGCGAACTGGAGATCCACCCCATGATCGGCCACCACCCGGACCATCCGGAGCTGGTGGTGTTTGGCCGCGACGGGGGGCAGCGCGGCCGCGAGAACCTGTATCACTCCGACGTGTCATGGCGCGAAGTCCCGTCCATGGGCTCGATGCTGCGTTGCGTGGAAACGCCTGAGGTGGGCGGCGACACGATCTGGGTCAATATGGCGGCGGCCTATGCCAACCTGCCGGAAGATGTCAAGGCGCGCATTGCCCGGCTCAATGGCGTGCACGATGCGATGCCAACCTTCGGCCAGGCGCTTGCGGACGACAAGTACGAGGCCATGCGCCAGAAGTACCCGCCCGCGGTCCACCCCGTGGTGCGCACGCATCCGGAAAGCGGTGAGAAGATCCTCTACGTCAACGAGGGGTTCACGACCCACCTCGCCAATTACGCCAGGGAGCAGCCGTACCGCATCGGCTCCGATTTCCGGCCGGCGGAGATGGACCTGATGCAATACCTCTTCCGCCAGGCTGCCGCGCCCGAGTATCAGGTGCGCCTGAAGTGGCAGCGCAACACCATTGCCTTCTGGGACAACCGCTCCACCCAGCACTATGCAGTCCAGGACTACTTCCCGGCGGTACGGCACATGATGCGGGCAACCGTCATCGGCGGCCGTCCGGTCTGAGCCACGCATTCGGCTGCTCGTACAACTCGTACAAAACACGAAGGAGAACGCTATGAAGATGCTGAACCATTTCTACATCAACGGCCAATGGTTCGAACCATCCGCCGGCAGCACGCTGGTGGATATTGTCGATCCGGCCACCGAAGCACCGGCCGGCAAGCTGGCAATGGGCACCGCCACGGATGTCCACGCCGCCGTCGCCGCCGCGCGGGCTGCCTTCCCGGCGTGGTCGGAAACCAGCCGCGAGGAACGTATCGCCCTGCTTGAACGCGTGATCGAGCTTTACCGCGCCCGCCTGGGCGACATCGCCGAGGCGGTGCGCGCCGAAATCGGCGCCCCCATCACGCTGTGCAAGAACGTGCAGGCGCCAATCGGGCTGGCGCAGATCCAGGCCGCGGTGGAGACGCTGCGCCATTTCGAGTTCGAGACCACGCATGCCAGGAGCTATGTCCGGCGGGAGCCGATCGGCGTCGCCGCGCTGATCACGCCCTGGAACTGGCCGTTGAACCAGATCACCGCCAAGGTTGCGCCGGCGCTGGCCGCGGGCTGCACGGTGGTGCTCAAGCCGTCCGAGATCTCGCCGCTGGACGCGATCATCTTCGCCGAGATCATGCACGAAGCCGGCACGCCTCCCGGCGTATTCAACATGATCTATGGCGCAGGCCCGATCGTGGGCGCCGCCCTCTCCTCGCACCCCGGCGTGGACATGGTGTCGATCACCGGATCCACGCGCGCCGGCGTGGAAGTGGCGATCAGCGCCGCCCCTACCGTCAAACGGGTGGCCCAGGAGCTTGGCGGCAAGTCCGCGCTGCTGATCCTCGACGATGCTGACCTGCAAGCCGCGGTGACCAGCGGCGTGGCGCAGTGCATGGCCAACTCCGGACAGACCTGCGTGGCGCCGACGCGCATGCTGGTGCCGCGCGAACGCTATGAGGAGGCCGTCGCCATCGCTGCCGCGGTTGCCAACGCGGTCGTCGTGGGCGACCCGGCGGATCCGGCCACCAAGATGGGCCCGATCTCCAACCGTGGGCAGTACGAAAAGGTGCAGCGCATGATCGGCATCGGCATCGAGGAAGGCGCGCGCGTGGTGGCGGGCGGCCCTGGCCGTCCGGAAGGACTGGAGCGCGGTTTCTATGCCAGGCCCACCGTTTTCGCCGATGTGCGCAATGACATGGCCATTGCTCGCGAGGAAATCTTCGGGCCCGTGCTGACCATGATCCCATATGACGGCGAAGACGACGCCATCGCGATTGCCAACGACTCCGTGTTCGGCCTGGCCGGCTATATCGCCTCGGGCAACCCCGAACGCGCACGCCGCGTGGCGGCCCGGCTGCGGGTGGGGTCGGTGCGGATCAATGGGGCGATGCTGGATATCACGGTGCCTTTCGGCGGGTACAAGACTTCGGGCAACGGGCGGGAGTATGGGGCCGAGGGTCTGGCCGAGTTCCTGGAGTGCAAGTCGGTGACGAGCTGAAATAAGAGAAGAAAGCGAGGTTTATCCGGCTTTCGTGTCGGTCACAGCACTGCCGCGCTCTCCCGCATGGCGGGAGGGGTTGGGGGAGACAGCGGGCCTGCGCAAGAGCGAGGCGCATCACGTTGAGCGAGCGCCCGCCCTCTCCCCCGTCCCCTCTCCCATTTCATGGGAGAGGGGAGCAAACCCGCGTTTTGCTGCAGGCCACTCGCCCCCTTCAGAACACAGGCACTACGCGGCCATCGCCACGCAATACCGCCCCAGGTGGTAGTCCGAATCCCCCAGCAGCACATCCATCATCGCCAGCCGCTTGAAGTAGTCCCCCACCTCCAGCTCATCGGTCATGCCCATGCCGCCGTGCAACTGCACCGCTTGCTGGCCGACCAGGCGGCCAGCCCTCGCCACCACCACCTTGGCGCCGGACAACATGCGGCGACGCGCGGCGAGGTCGGATTCGGTCAGCCCCTGCGCGGCAACATAGGCCATCGACAGCGCCAGCTCGGCCTGCACCAGCATATCCGCCATGCGATGCTGCAGGGCCTGGAAGCTCGCCAGCGGCTTGCCGAACTGGTGACGGTTGCGCAGGTATTCGCCGGTGATGGCAATCAGCTTCTCCATCGCGCCTGCCGCTTCAGCGCAGAGCGCGGCAATGCCGTGATCGATACCGTGTTCGAGCGCGGCCAGGCCATCGGCAGGCTGGCCGATCATCGCATCGCGGCCCACCAGCACATTGCCCAGCGTCAGGTCCGCGGCATGCAGGCCATCCATGGTGGGGTAGGCACCGATGGTCAGCCCGGGCACGTCGCGCGGCACCAGGAATAGCGCAAGGTCGTTGCTGCCGGCGACACGGGCGCTGACCAGCAAGGCGTCCGCGGCCGCACCGTGCCAGGCCAGCGACTTGATACCGTTGAGCACATAGCCGTCGCCGCGGCGCTCGGCGCTGGCGCGCGCGGCCTCCGGGCGGTAACGGGTGGCGGGTTCGAGATAGGCCAGCGCAAGCACGCGCTCGCCGGCGGCAAGCGCGGGGAGCCAGGCTTGCTGCTGCGCCTTGCTGCCGTACGCGGCGAGCACCGCCGTAGCCATCACCGCGCTGGGGATCACCGGTTCCAGCACCAGGCCCCGGCCCAGTTCGCGATGCACCACCAACTGGCTCGCCGCGCCCTGGCCGAAGCCGCCGAATTCCGGCGGCACGGTCAGTCCCAGCACGCCCATCTCGGCCAGCGCCGACCACATCCTGCGGTCGAAGCTGCCGCCGTCGCGTGCGCTGTTGCGGCGTTGCGTAAAGGTATATTCCGTGTCGACGAACCGGCGCAGGCTGTCCGCCAGCATTTGCTGTTCTTCGCTGCAGGTGAAGTCCATGTCTGCTTAGTCCCTTCAGAAACCGAGGATCATCTTGGCGATGATGTTCTTCTGCACCTCGGTGGCGCCGCCATAGATCGTGGTCTTGCGCATATCGAAGTAGGTCGAGGCCGCCGGCGCGGCCCAGTCCGGGCCGCTGACCGGTTGCACGGAGCCCGCGTCAAGCCATTGCGGCGCAAATGGCCAGGCGTGCGGGCCAGCCACCTCCATCTGCAGCATGGCGATGTCCTGCTGCAGCTGGGAGCCGCGAATCTTGATGATGGAGGCCTCGGGGCCCGGGCCCCGGCCGCCATCCTGGGTGATCGCGCGCAGCAGCAACATCTCCAGCGCCATCAGGTCCATCTCCAGGCGCGCGATCTTGTCGCGCATGCGCACGTCCTCGCTCATCGGACGCCCCGCGCCATCGGTGGCCTGGCTGGCATAGTGCTTGAGCTGGCGCAGCTCGCGGTGGCAATGGCCGATGCCGGCAATGCCGGTGCGCTCATGGCCCAGCAGGTATTTGGCGTAGGTCCAGCCACGGTTTTCCTCGCCCACGAGGTTGGCGACCGGCACCTCGACATTCTCGAACCACGTTTCGTTGACATCGTGACTGCCGTCGAGCGTGACGATGGGCCGCACGGTGATGCCGGGCGACTTCATGTCGATCAGCAGCATCGAGATGCCTTCCTGCTGCTTGGCCTCGGGATCGGTCCGTACCAGGCAGAAGATCCAGTCTGCGTACTGGGCCATGGTGGTCCAGATCTTCTGGCCGTTGACGATGTAGCAGTCGCCCCGGCGCTCGGCGCGCGTCTTCAGCGAGGCCAGGTCGGAGCCCGAGCCCGGCTCGGAGTAGCCCTGGCACCAGAAATCCTCCATGCCCGGGATACGCGGCAGGAAGCGCGCCTGTTGCTCGGGGCTGCCGTATTTCATCAGCGCCGGGGCGATCATGGTCAGGCCGAACGACAGCAGGCGCGGCGCGCCGGCGCGGAATGTCTCGATCTCGAAGATCAGGCGCTGCATGGCGGTCCAGCCGGTGCCGCCGAATTGCTTCGGCCACGCCGGCGCGCCCCAGCCGTGCGCGTGCAGGATGCGGTGCCAGCGCACGTAGTCGTCCTTACCCAGGCGGCGGTGGCCCAGCACCTTGTCGCGGATATCGGCGGGCAGCTTGTCCTGCACAAAGGCACGGACCTCCTCCCGGAACCCTTGTTCCGCCGCGGTGAATCGCAAATCCATTGGCTTGTCCCCTCGTATGCTCGCGCGCGCCCGGCGCCTCTCTGCCTGCGCCAGGCCCTGCGTGTTTGAAAGTGTCTGGCTCCCCCATGCTAGCGGTACGAGACGCGTCCCGGCCGCGCGCCGACGGGGGGGCCACCCATCGGGCAAGAACCCCCTGCCTGCGTCGCCGCACCGGATTCAAAGGCCGATGGTGTAGCCCCCGTTGACCGACAGGTGCTGCCCGGTCACATAAGAGCCCGCATCGGAAAGCAGGAAGCAAACCGGACGCGCCACTTCTTCCGGCGCCGCCCAGCGCCCCAGCGGGATCTGCGCGAGGTAGGTGTCCCGGAACTTGTCGCTGCGGATGGTCTCGGTCATCGGCGTCTCCACCACGCCGAAGCCGACGGTATTGACGCGGATGGCGTACCTGCCCCACTCGCGCGCCGCGCACATGGTCAGGCCCAGCACGCCCGCCTTCGCCGCGCCGTAGTTGATCTGGCCGATGGTGCGGCGGCGTCCCGCGTCGGAAGAAACATTGACGATGGCCCCGCCTGTGGCGTCTCCGGCGCGCGCGCTCCAGCATGTGGCGGCCGGCCGCTTGCAGGAAGTGAAAGGAGCCGGTCAGGTGCACGTCGATCACCTGCTGCCAGGCTTGCGCCGTCATCTTCTCGATCATGGCCGGGCGCGTGATGCCTGCGTTGTTGACCAGGCCATGCACGGCCCCGAAACGCGCCACGGCTTCGCTCACGGCATGCGCGGCAAATTCCGCGTCGGCTACGCTGCCGGCCAGGGTCAGCAGCGGGGCGTCGCCACAGGCCAGCCGCAGTTCGGCCAGCGCTTCGGCGTTCAGGTCCACGGCGGTCACCTCGGCGCCCAGGTCCAGCGCCAGTCGCGCGATGGCGCGGCCGATGCCCTGTGCCGCGCCGGTGACGATGATGCTCTTTCCCTGCAGGGAATTCGGGGTGCAGTCCATATTCTCTCCTTCCTGTCGGCTATCAGTAGCGCATCTGCAGCAACCACGTGGCCACCATGGCCGGACGCTCGCTCCCTTCCACATGGATCTCCACCCGCCAGATGCCGCGCACCTCGCCCGGGCGGACGTCTTCCAGACCGGCCAGGTGGAAGCTTCCGCGGATGCGGGCGCCGGCTGGCACCGGGCCGGTGAAGCGGATCTTGTCAAAGCCGTAGTTGAGCAGGAGCTTGCAGCCCGGAAGGCTGAAGCACTGCGTATAGGCGGCGGTGACCATCGACAGGGTCAGCAGCCCGTGGGCGATGGTGCAGCCATAGGGCGAATCGGCGGCGGCGCGCGCCGGATCGACATGGATCCATTGCCGGTCGCCGGTCACGTTGGCAAAGGTGTCGATGGTGGCCTGGTCAAGGGTGAAATAGCCGCTGACCGCGGCCGGCCCGTGCAGCCGGGCGCGAACCGCGTCGATGGAGTTCAGGGTATGCATAGGTCTAATCCGCTTTCAGTCCGAGGGTGTTCGCAACCGGAATCCATTTGGCGCGTTCCTAGGTCAAGAGACGGCCAAACTCCTCCGGCGTGGCAGGAAGGGGCGCTGGCACCGGTATTGGGAAAACCCGGTTCGCGCAGCGTCGGCACATCCGGCAGCAGCACTGCGGCCTAAGCTGGCAAAGCCTGCTCAGGTTCCGCCCAGTCAAAGCGCCCAGCGAACGTCCGTGCCGCACTCGCCGCATCGCGCATGAGCCGCTCAACGATCTCCGCCGCCGGCACGATGCCATCGGCAAAGCCGCCGGCGGGCCCCAGCGAGACGATCCCGCCTTCGACATCGCCATCCTGATAGACCCGCTGCCCGGTACGCGAAGACAGGATCAGGTCGCCGAAGTCCGCATGGTGGCGCGCGCCACCGGCTTCCAGCCGTTGCACCTCGCGCGCCGCGTCATTCACCAGGACCCGCCACGTATCGCCGAGCGAGGCAAGGATCGCGGTAGAACAACCCGCATCGGACGCCACGATTCTCTGCTTCAGGGCATCGTGCGCGATGATCTCGGACGCGACCATGAAACGGCTGCCCATGACAACGCCGTCGGCGCCCAGCGCGAGCGCCGCGGCAATCTGCCGGCCGTTGCCGATACCGCCGCCGATCACCAGCGGGATGCGGATCTGCTCCAGCGCAAAGGCGCCATTGAGGAAAGCCGATAGCTGGTTGTCTCCCGGATGCCCCCCCTCTTCCATCCCGACCAGCGCGATCGCGTCCACCCCGAGCCGCTCCGCGCTCAGCGCATGGCGCACGCTGGGGCACTTGTGGATCAGGATGCCGCCGCCATCGTGGATGGCATCGACCAGTTCCTCGGGCGAAGAACCCGCGCTCTCGAAGTGGCGCACGCCCTCCGCCAGCGCGGCCTGTATCCACGCGGCGACGTCCTTGTTGGCGCCCGGGCGGCGCGACAGCGTCAGGTTCACGCCGAACGGCCGGCCGTTCGTCAGCGCCCGGCAGCGGCGCAGGTCGTTGCGCAAGGCGTCGACACTGTCGAACGAGCGCGCGGTGATAAACCCCATGGCGCCCGCGTTGACCACCGCGGCGACGATGCCGGATTCGCCGAGGTGGTGCATGCCGCCGAGCAGCAGCGGATGGCGGATGCCGAAGAGATCGGTGATGCGCGTGCGGAAGCTGGATTCTGTCATGGCATGACGATGGCTTGCGCCATGCTTATCCCTTGAACGACGGCGAACGTTTCTCGACAAAGGCGGAGACCGCTTCCCGATGGTCCTCGGTCTGGTGCGACAGGACCTGGAAGGCCGCCGACATCTCCAGCAGCGTGTCCAGCCGCGTGTGCATGCCCTCGCGCAGCAGCCGCTTGGCCAGCCGGACCGCGTGCGGCGGGTTGGCGGCAATCGCCTGCGCGATGCCGTATGCGGTGGGCAGCAGTTCCCCGGCGGGCACCACGCGCGACACCAGGTTCCATTCCAGCGCCTGGCGCGCATCGATCATCTGGCCGGTAAAGGTCAGCTCCGCCGCGCGCGACAGGCCGATGATGCGCGGCAGCAGCCAGGCGCCGCCGTCGCCGGGAATGATGCCCAGCTTGACGAAGCTCTCGGCAAACCTGGCTTGCTCCGACGCGATGCGGATGTCGCACATGCACGTCAGGTCCAGCCCCGCGCCGATGGCAGGCCCATTGACCGCCGCGATCAGCGGCACCTCCAGGTTGAACAGCGCCAGCGGCAGGCGCTGGATGCCGCGCCGGTAGTCTTGCCGGATCTCCATGCCGGGCACCTCGCCGGAGGCATGGCGCCCCATGTCGCGCACATTGCCGCCGGACGAAAACGCCGCGCCGCTACCGGTGATCACCACGGCGCGCACGGAGCGGTCGTCCTGGATCCGCTCGACGGCGGCCAGGAACTCCGGTACCGCCGTGTTGCCGGTCAGGGGATTGCGCCGTTCCGGCTCGTTCATGGTCAGCGTAACGATGTGGCCTTCCTGCTCGTACTTCAGAAAATCGGACATGGATTTGTTCTCCTCGCGGCGTCAATCGCTGCTTGATACGATGCTTCAATCGTGGTGAATGGGTGCGGCATGGCGGGTCACGGTCCATCCCGTGAACGGATCCGACACACTCCAGCGCCGGGTCCATCTCGTGTTGCAGCTGCGGCACTGATGCTCCTTGGTCTGGCACACGACGCCCGCGCCAAAGCTGCGCCAGCGGACGTCGCCGACAGGCCGCAGCGCGGCATGGCCATTGGCGCAGCGCGCATCGTGGCGCAGGCTTTCGCAACGCGCGCACAGGTCCTGCAATGACGGCACCGGCTCCGGGCTGGCGGCCAACGGCGGGGGCGCGTGCATGTCGGGCGCGTCGCCGCGCCGCGCCTGGATGCGGCGCAGGGACGCCCAGAACAGCGCGCGCAGCGCATCCGATCCGCTCTCCTGGGCCGCGGCCTGGCAGCGCTCGGCATGGTGCTGCATCGCCATGCCGAACTCCGTCGCCGAGGCAAAGCAGACCACCCGCGTATGGAAGTCGCTGTCCTCGATCCAGCGATCGAACAAGCCGGCCAGATGCGCGTAGTAGTCTTCCGTGCCATTCGCCGTGCGCTTCAGGGTGAGCTTGTGGGCGAGCCGGCTGCGCGCGCGAACCTCCATCCGCAGCTCGCTGAGGATCGGCAGCAGCCGCTCGGCGGGCCGGCTGCGCGCGTTCATGCCGGCACGGCGCAGAGCGTCGTCCGTGCAAAATCCGCCACCGAGCCCTGCGTCCGGTCCAGCAGCGCTTCACCGACCACGCGGTTCCAGAACGTCTCCGCGCCATCGGCCGCGCGCCATTCATGCAGCCGCCGCGTGTAGAGCTGGAGATCGTATTCCTCGGTCACGCCGATGGCGCCATGCAGGGCGTGCGCCGCCGCTGCCACCAGCGGCACGGCCATGCTGGTGCGCGCCTTGGCCATGGCTGCCGACAGCCGGGCCGGGACCTGGCCCGCATCGCTGAAGGCCATTTCTGCGGCAATGCCCGCCGATGCCACATGCTGGGCCATCACGCTCAGTTGATGCTGCACCGCCTGGAACTTGCCGATCGACTTGCCGAATTGCGAGCGGTCATTGCAGTATTGCAGGGTCATGCCAAACACCCGGTCAAGGGCACCGGCGATGGCGGCTGCGTGGATCGCCGCGCTGAACAGACGAACCTCTTCGCCATTGCCGCCAAGGGCAGCAGGCACGGCGTCACTGTTCCAGCTCAGCGTGCCGCACAGGCTGCCGCGCACGCCGGTGGGCACGCGCTGCGCTTGCGTCGCGTCAAGCAGCAGCAGGTTGCCGTCCACGTTCGCGAGCACATGGTCGCTGGTCATGCCGAACGGCACCAGCAGCTCGCGCAGCACGCCGTCCGGCGTGCGCCGGCAGGCCCCGGCCAGCGTGATCATGCCGGCAGGCACCGGCACGCCGGCGTCGCGCAGCAGCGCCCGCGCCGCGATGCTCTGCGCCGCAGGCACCGGCAAGGCATAGCGCCCGAAAGCGGTGAAGATGGGCGCCAGCGCCGGCAATGGCAGCCCCGCGCCGCCTTCCGCCTCGGGCGCCAGCAGTTCCAGGAAACCCGCCTCTTCCAGCGCGTCCCAGACCGCCGTGGGCGCCGCGCCTTTCTCGATTGCCCGCACAGCTTCCGGTGTGACCCGGTCGCGCAGGATTTGCTCAATGGCTTCGGTGAACATGAGTCTCTCTTTCTAAATCGTAGGCATTAGCCGTATGCGTTGGCCGCGTGCTTCAGCGCAAGCCCAGGCCGCGCGCGATCATGCCGCGCAGCACTTCGCGCGTACCGCCGCGCAGCGAGAATGTCGGCGAAATCTGGCTGAGGTAAGCCACCGTGCGATAGAGCTCGGCATCCACTTCCTGCCCGGGGTCCGCGGCAATGGCGGCTTCCAGCAGCGCGGGGATGGCCTGCTCGAACTCCGTGCCGATGTCCTTCACCAGCGCCGCCTCGACAATCGGGCTTTCGCCGCGCGCCAGCCTGGCGGTGACCGCCACCGACAGGTTGCGCAGGGTGGCCAGTTGCGTGGCGAAGCTGCCCAGCAAAACGGTATCGGCGTCGCTGGCGCCGTGCCGGCGCAGGTGCCCGGCCCAGCAATCGATCAGCACGATGCTGGAGTAGATGCGCTCCGGGCCGCTGCGCTCGAATGCCAGTTCCGCCGTGACCTGCTCCCAGCCGCCGCCCTCGTTCCCGACCAGCGTGCCGTCGGCCAGGAAGACGTCGTCGAAAGTCACCTCGGAGAAGTGCGCGTCGCCGGTCAGGTCGACGATGGGCCGCACGTTGACGCCGGGCAGCGACAGGTCGACGATGAATTGCGAGAGGCCCTTCTGGCGGTCTTCCGGCACGCCGGACGAGCGCACCAGCGCGATCATGTAGTGGCAGTGATGCGCGTTGGTGGTCCAGATCTTGCGGCCGTTCAGGCGCCAGCCGCCTTCGCAGCGCGTGACCCGCGTGCGCACGCTGGCCAGGTCCGAGCCGGCGTTCGGCTCGCTCATGCCGATGCAGAAGAACGCCGTGCCCGCGCAGATGCGGGACAGGTAGAAGTCCTTCTGCGCCTCGCTGCCGTATTTCAGGATCAGCGGACCGCTCTGCCGGTCGGCCACCCAGTGGGCCGCCACCGGCGCGCCCGCGGCCAGCAGTTCCTCCACCAGCACGAAGCGCCTGAACGCATCCATGCCCGCGCCGCCGTAGCTGGCGGGCAGGGTCAGCCCGACCCAGCCGCGCCGGGCTAGGCGCAGGCTGAAAGCTGCGTCGAAGCCCAGCCACGAGCGCGCGCGGATATCGGCGGTCGCGGGCGGCAGGCTTTCCTTGAGGAAATCCTTCACTTCCGCGCGAAAGGCCTCGGCCTCGGGAGGCAGGGCCGTAAGGTGGAAGGCATCAAGCAGGTTGCTCACTTCTTGCTCCAGGTTTCGGTGCAGGCGGATGGCGCGGCGCTACAGGCAGCCGGCCCGCCGCATGGTTATTCAGGTCTTACGCGCCGGTACGGGCCGCATTCCAGTAGCGCTCCCGCAGCGGCTGCTTGTAGAGCTTGCCGGTCGGCAGGCGCGGCATGGCGTCGATGAAGTCGATCGAGCGCGGCACCATGTAGCGGGCCACCTTGGTGCGCAGGTAGGCCAGCAGTTCCTCGGCCAGCGCTTCCGACGGCACCACGCCGCTGGCCGGCTCGACGACGGCCTTGACCTCCTCGCCCATCTCGGCGTTCGGCACGCCGATCACCGCGGCGTCGCCCACGCTCGGGTGGACCACCAGCGCATCCTCGATAGCCTGCGGATAGATATTGACGCCGCCCGAGATGATCATGAACGCCTTGCGGTCGGTCAGGTAGAGGTAGCCGTCCGCATCCAGGCGGCCCACGTCGCCGACGGCGGTCCAGGTCGGATGCACCGGATGCTGCGCCGAGCGGGTCTTCCCGGGATCGTTGTGATAGTGGAACGGGAGCTGCTCGCGCTCGAAGTACACCATGCCGGTTTCCCCCACCGGCAGCTCATTGCCCTCGTCGTCGCAGATATGGAGGACGCCCAGCAAGGCGCTGCCGACCGAACCGGGGTGAGCCAGCCATTCCTGCGTATCGAGCGTGGTCACGCCATTGCCCTCGGTGGCCGCGTAGTACTCATGCAGGATCGGCCCCCACCAGTCGATCATCTGGTGCTTGACGTCCTGCGGACACGGCGCCGCGGCATGGATGGCGACACGGTGGCTGGACAGGTCGAAGCCCTGGCGCTGCGCCGGTTCGAGCTTGAGCATGCGGATGAACATGGTCGGCACCCACTGGCTGTGGGTCACGCGGTAGCGCTCGATCATGCGCAGCGCTTCCACCGCGTCGAACTTCTCCATGAAGACGATGGTGCCGCCGCAGAACTGCGTTTCCAGCCCGTAGCCGAGCGGCGCGGTGTGATACAGCGGGGCCGGCGACAGGTAGATGGTCTGCGCGTCGAAGCCGTAGCGTTCGAACTGCGGCCGGCGCGCCGACCCGGAGCCTTCCGTGACCATGCCGTTGGGCTGGTTGCGGATGATGCCCTTGGGCCGTCCGGTGGTGCCCGAGCTGTAGATCATGGTGGCGCCCATCCATTCCTCGGCCAGGCGCTCGGCGGGATAGGCCTGCGTAGCTGCCTCGTAGCTGTCCCAGCCGGGGATCGTGCCATCCATCATGAGTTGCAGGCGGCAGGTGGGCATCTGGCCGGACAGCAGCGCCGCCAGGTCGCGCATGGCGTACGACGTCACCACCACCTGGGCGTTGCTGTCCTGGATGATGTAGGCCGCTTCCGCCGCCGTCAGGAAGCGGTTGACGGGGGTGATCATCAGCCCCGAGCGCAGCGCCGCCCAGCACAGCTCGAAGCAGCGCATATTGTTCTCGAGCACCATGGCGATATGGTCGCCGCGCCGCAGCCCCAGCGCGTACAGGCACTGGGCGAAACGATTGGAGCGCGCATCGAGTTCCCGATAGGTCAGGATCTCGCCGGTGGTGCCGTTGATCGCCGCGGGCTTTTCCGGCGTCAGTCCGGCGTGGTCGCCCAGGTATTTCGGGGTCTTGGTCATGCTCTCTCTCCTTGGATCCTGGCTGCGGTGCGGGTCAGGCAACGGGCCTTATGCACCCGTCACCGGAATCTCGCCGGACGTGTCGGCGTTGGCCGCGGCCTGCCGTACCAGCCCGGGGATCCGCGCGCCCAGTTCTTCGGCCAGCCAGCGGCCCTCTTTCTCCATGCGCGGGCCGGCATGCCAGCCCTCGGCCACGGTGATGCGGCCGCCGCGCACGCCGAACACGCGCCCGGTGATATCGCTCGATTCGGTACTGCCCAGCCATGCCACCAGCGGCGCCACGTTGCCGGCGTCCAGCGGATCGAAGCCCGGCGCGGCGCCGGCGGTGAACTCGGCGCGCCTGGCCGCGAAGATATCTTCCGTCAGGCGGCTCATCGCGGTCGGGTAGATCGCGTTGACCGTCACGCCATAGCGGTCCAGTTCGCGCGAGGCAATCACCGACATGGCGGCAATGCCCGCCTTGGCCGCGCCATAGTTGGCCTGGCCCGCGTTGCAGTACAGGCCCGACGACGAGCTGGTATTGATCAGGCGCGCCACGCGCTGGCGGCCCGCCTTGGACTCCTCGCGCCAGTAGGCGGCGGCATGGCGCGACGGCGCGAAGGTGCCGCGCATATGCACGCGGATCACCGAGTCCCAGTCTTCCTCGGTCATGTTGACGAGCGTGCGGTCGCGCAGGATGCCGGCGTTGTTGACCAGCACATCCAGCCCGCCGAACTCGCGGATGGCGGCGTCGATCATGTTCTTCGCACCGGCCCAGTCGGCCACGTCGTCGAAGTTGGCCAGGGCCTCGCCGCCCATCGCCCGGATCTCCGCGATCACTTCCAGCGCGGGTCCGCTGGCCGCGCCCGAACCGTCGCCCTTCCCGCCCAGGTCGTTGACAACCACCTTGGCGCCCTGCCGCGCGAACTCCAGCGCGTACTCGCGCCCGAGGCCCCGGCCAGCGCCGGTGATAACGACTACGCGATCCTTGCAAAGCTGTTGCATGGCGAATCCTTGATTCCTAATTCTGTTGGCTATTTGCGTTGCGGCGTTCAGCGCGCGCTGACGTCATAGGTCTTGACCAGTTGGCGGTAACGCACCGTTTCCGCTCCGATCATGGTGGCCATCTGCTTGCCGGACTGGCCGATCACGTCGGCATACGCGGTGCGTGCGGCAAAGTCCTTGAACTCCGGCTTGTCGATCACCTTGAGCAAGGCCATTTCGAGCTTGTGCGCGATGGGTTCCGGCGTCTTGCTGCTGACGCCAAAGCCGATCCACACGGAGAGCTCGTAGTTCGGCAGCCCGCTCTCGCGCACGGTCGGCACGGCCGGCAACTCCGGATGGCGGGCCTTGCCGGTCACCGCCAGCGCCCGCAGCTTGCCGGCGCGGATGAGCGGCAGCGCGCCGCCCACGTCCAGCAGCGCAACATCCACCGAACCGCCCATCAGGTCGGACTGCACCTGCGACGCGCCCTTGTAGGGAATGTGGTTGAACTCAACGCCCGCCATCTGCTGCATCTGCAGCCCGCCCAGGCGGTAGTGGTAGCTGTAGTTCGCCATGCTGACCGAGCGCGCCTTCTTGCGGGCCGCGCCCAGCACGTCGTCGAAGGTCTTGAAGCCGGAACCGGCGCCCGTCACCAGCACCGAGGTGCTGCGGATGGCGCTGGCCAGCGGCCGGATATCGCGCTGCGGATCGTACGGCAGGCTGTCATGCACCAGCGGGTTGATCACCATGGAACTCGGCGTGATCAGCAAGATGCTGTAGCCGTCGGCCGGCGCGTTGAGCATGCTTTGCACGGCGATCAGCGTATCGGCGCCGGGACGGTTCTCCACGATGCCGGGCTGGCCCAGTTCCTTGCCCACCTGGTCCGCCACGAAGCGCGTCACGGTGTCGGAGCCGCTGCCCTGCGTCAGCGGCACGATAAAGCGCAGCGGGCGCGACGGAAAGCCGTCGGCCGAAGCGGCTGGCGCCGCCAGCGCCGGCGCCAGTAGGGAGATGGCGAGGCCAAAGCCAAGCAGGCGCAACGGTAGAGAGAACTTCATTTTTCTGCCTCCTGTCTGGGTGCGGCCGCCGGCTCAGGTCGGCAGGCGGCTCGCACCTTGTCCTTCATGTCGGGCGGGTGGTGCCCTATGTCAGTTCTTGCCGTACAGCGTCACCACGCAGGCGCCGCCCAGGCCCAGGTTGTGCTGCAGCGCCAGCTTCGCATCCTTCACCTGACGCTGTTCGGCGGTGCCGCGCAGCTGATGGGTCAGCTCATAGCACTGCGCCAGCCCCGTGGCGCCCAGCGGGTGCCCCTTGGAGAGCAGGCCGCCCGACGGGTTGACCACAACCTGGCCGCCGTATGTGTTGTCGCCGTCCATCACGAACTTCTCGGCGCCGCCTTCGGGGCAGAAGCCCAGCGCTTCGTAGCAGATCACTTCGTTCTGCGCGAAGCAGTCATGCAGCTCGCACACGTCGATGTCTTCCGGCCCGATGCCAGCCTTCTCATAGACCTTGTTGGCGGCCGCGCGCGTCATATGCGTGCCGACGTAGTTCAGCATCGACGGCGGATCAAACGAGGCGGGCGGATCGGTGGTGAGCGACTGGGCCACGATCTGCACATCGGTGCGCAACCCGTGCTTCCTGGCGAAACGTTCCGACACCAGGATGGCGGCGGCGCCGCCGCAGGTCGGCGGGCAGGCCATCAGGCGGGTCAGCACGCCGGGGAACAGCACCGCGTCGTTCATCACGTCTTCCGTGGTCACCACCTTGCGGAACAGCGCCAGCGGGTTGTTGGCGGCGTGGCGGCTGGCCTTGGCGCGCACCGCGGCGAAGGTTTCCAGGCGGGCGCCATAGCGCTGCATATACTCGCGCCCCGCGCCGCCAAAGGTGCGCACAGCCTGCGGCAGGTGCGCCATGTCGGCGGTCAGGCCGTGCATGATCGGCTGGAAGCGCGCGCGGGTGACCGGGCGGTCGTCCCAGTGCGACTTCAGCGCGCCGGCCTGCATCTGCTCGAAGCCGACCGCCAGCACGCAGTCGGCATCGCCCATCGCAATGGCCTGGCGTGCCAGGTACAGCGCGGTGGAGCCGGTCGAGCAGTTGTTGTTGACGTTGACGATGGGGATGCCCGTCATGCCCACCTCGTACAGCGCGGTCTGGCCGCAGGTGGAGTCGCCGTAGACGTAGCCGGCGAAGGCCTGCTGCACGAGGTCGTAGCCGATACCGGCATCGGCCAGGGCGCGGCGCACGGCTTCGGCGCCCATTTCCGTATAGCTCAGGCTCGCGCCGGGCTTGGCGAAGGGGATCATGCCCACGCCGCCAACTAGTACTTTTTCGCTCATGATGGTTTCCTGGTTCTCTGGATGACGGTAGGACTTAAAGCTTGCGGGCGATCAGGTCGCGCAGCACTTCGCTGGTGCCGCCGAAGATGCGGGTCACGCGCATGTCGACGAAGGCGCGCGCGATCGGGTACTCCAGCATGTAGCCGTAGCCGCCGTGCAGTTGCACCATCTCGTCGATGCACTTCCACATGGTCTCGGTGGCGAAAAGCTTGGCGATGGCCGCCTCCTGCAGCGTGAGCTTGCGCTCCATGTGCTGGGCGATGTAGTAGTCCACCATCGTGCGCACGGCCACGGCCTGGGCCTTGACGTCGGCGAGCTTGAACTTGGTGTTCTGGAAATCCCACACGGTCTGGTTGAAGGCGCGGCGGTCCTTGACGTATTGCACGGTCAGTTCGAGCTGGCGCTCCAGCCTTGCCGCGCAGTACACGGCGATGATCAGGCGCTCCTGGGGCAGTTCTTCCATCAGGTGGATGAAGCCGCCGTTCTCATTGCCGATCAGGTTGCCGGCAGGCACGCGCACGTTGTCGAAGAACAGCTCGGCGGTATCGGCGGCGCGCTGGCCCACTTTCTCCAGCTTGCGGCCGCGGCGGAAGCCCTCGCGGTCCGCTTCCACCATGATCAGGCTCACGCCCTTGGCGCCGGCCTTGGGATCGGTCTTGCAGACCACCACGACCATGTCGGCATTCAGGCCGTTGGAGATAAAGGTCTTGCTGCCGTTGATGATGAAGTCGTCGCCATCGCGTACGGCGGTGGTGCGGATCGACTTCAGGTCGGAGCCGGTGCCGGGCTCGGTCATGGCAATCGCCAGGATCTTCTCGCCGCGGCAGATCGGCGGCAGCCATTTGCGCTTCTGCTCCTCGGTGCCCAGGCGCACGATGTACGGCGCGGTGATGTCCGAGTGCACCGAGAAGCTGGGGCCGGAGATGCCGGAGCGGTGGTACTCCTCGGCCAGTACCGCCGAGTGGCCGAAATCGCCGCCGCCGCCGCCGTATTCCTCGGGGACGGTCACGCACAGCAGGCCGTCGCGGCCGGCCTTGAGCCAGGTCTCGCGGTCGACCAGGCCGTCCTTGTCCCACTGTGCCTGGCGCGGCAGGCATTCGCGCTCGAAGAACCGGCGCGCGGTTTCCCGCAGCATTTCATGGTCGTCGCGATAGACGGTGCGCTTGATTTCCACCAGAAGCTCCTCATTGGTCGGTTGCGAGGCCAGCGTCTGTCGCGGTGAGTCCGGACCGGGGATCGCTGCCTTGATGGAAGTATTCTGGTTGCCGGGCGGGGAAAAGTACCTACCCCGGTGGAGTAGGGGTAGGGGTAGGTACGGGCGAGGATGGCGAGGGTGGCCTGCGCGGCCGGTGCCCTAGCGGGTGGGGTGGGCGTGCTGCGGTTGCGCGGTCTTGTAGTCGCGCATGCGGGCGACCGCTTCATCGCGGCCCGACACGTCGAGCTTGCCGTAGATGTTCTTCAGGTGCCACTTGACGGTGTCCAGCGAAACGCCGAGGACCCGTGCGATCTTCTTGTTGGGCAGTGCCTGCGCAAGCAGGCCTAGCACTTCGTTCTCGCGTTCGCTGAGCGTATCGATCACCGGGTGAGCCGGAAAGGACACGGACGGCGCCGCCTCCTGCCCGGCTGGTGCCGTCGCCGCCATCAGCCGCTGGGCATAGAACCCAAGCACCGGGTCGAACCCCTGCTCCGCCGGCAAGGCTTCGAGCATGACACGCAAGCGCGGCGATACGTCCAGCAGGCTGCGCATCAGCCCAAGCCGATGTCCCAGGCGCAGCGCTTCGACGAGGTGCGCGCGGGCGCCTTCGGGATTGCACCGGCCTTGTTCGGCAATCGCCATCTGCAGCCGCAGGCTGGCCACCCGGCACCAGCGTCCGCCGGCTTCGGAGAGCGCGTTGAGCGGCGTGAGCCGCGCCATGGCGCCGTCGAAATCATTGCGGTGCAGGCACATGCCGATACGCGCCAGCTGCGCGCAGACGCTGATCTCCCAGGCGGTGCTGCGGGCCGCGCCCGCATAGCGGGCGGCGAGCGCTTCCAGGCGCAACAGGCTGGCGTCCGCCTCGTCGATCTCCCCCTCTTCCAGCAACCAGCGCGAGCGCAGGCAAAGCGCGTTCGCCAGCAGGCGGTCGACACGATGGCGCGCCGCATAGTCTTCCAGACGCTCCAGGCTGGCCCGCGCCTCCAGCCGGCGCCCGCCGTGCCAGTGCGCGTTGGCCAGCACCATCAGGCCGCGCAGCACGGTATCCGGAATCGAGACGCGCTCCAGCACGTCGATCCGCTTTTCCAGCAACTCGCGCGCGGCATCGACATCGTTGAGTTCGTAGAGCGCCTCGCCAAGCAGCGCCGCGGCCATGCAGGCAATGCCGATGTAGGCCGGGCCCTGCCGCTCGGCCTGCGCCAGCACGTCGCAGAAGATGCGCTCGGCCAGCAGGAACTGTCCTTCGGCCGCATGCGTCATGCCGCCCATGCAGCGGCCCAGCAGGACGCCGCGCGGCGCGCCTCCATGCAACGCGCCCTCCTCCAGCACCTTGCGCGCCTGCTTGTACTCGCCGCGGTGGATAAACATCCACGACAGCACATTGCCGCGCCCCGCGTAGGTGAAATCGTCGGCGTCGGGCGGCACGCGCTGCAGTTCCGGCAGCAATGCCACCACCGAGTCGGTGTCGTCGCGCTGCAGCGCCAGCCCGCCGCGCAGCAGTGCCAGCGCATAGCGCTGCCTGGGGCCGAGCCGGTCGTGCTGCGATGCCATCCGCTCGATGCTCTGCGTCAGCGCATCGATCTCGCCGGCATACATCTGCAAGTGGGCCAGCACCAGATGCAGGTCGAAGCGGGCCGTGACCTGTTCCGGCGGCAGCCGCCGCACCAGCCCCGCGAGCTGGCTGAGTTCCCCGCGCGCCAGCAGGTCGTGCGCGCAGGTTTCCACCAGGTCCGCCGCCGCGGCCGCGTCGCCCGCCTGGACCGCATGGCGCACGGCTTCGTCGATGTGCCCCTGCGCGCCGAACCAGTGCCAGGCCGCCGCATGCAGCGCGTGCTGTTCCGCCGGCGGCAACCCCGCCAGCCGGGCCAGCAGGACTTCGCGCAGCAGCGGATGCAGGCGGTACCAGGTTTCACCGTCCTGGCCGCCGCCGATCTGCGTGATGAAGAGGTCATCCGCGTCAAGCCGGGCCAGCCTGGCCGCGATCTCGCCGGCGGCATCCGGGCGCCCCAGCAGCGTGACGCACAAGGACGCGCAAAAGCGGTTGCAGACGGCCATGCGCGTCAGCAGGTGCAGATCGCCGCTGGCCAGGCGCACCAGCACCTCGCGTTCGAAATAGCTGGCAAACGCCTGGGCATCGCGCACCTGCACCCGCGCAAAGCCCGCCCCCTGCTTGCCTTTGAGATCGATCGCGAACAGCTGGAGGCCGGCTGCCCAGCCATCGGTCAGGTCGTGCAGTACCTGCGCGTCGCGCTTGTCGATGCTGCCAAGCTGTTCGCGCAGGAAGCGCTCGGACTCCTCGGCCGAGAAACGCAGGTCGCGCAGGTCGAGTTCGGTCGCCAGGTCCTGGTTGCGCAGGCGCGCCAGCGAGAGCGGCAACGCGTTGCGCGAGGCCAGGGCCACGTGCAGGTGGGGCGGCGCGTAGTCGAGCAGCCAGCGCAGCGCCTGGAAGATCCGGGGATCGTCCAGCAGGTGGACGTCGTCCAGCATCAGCACCAGTTCCCGCCGGCGGCTTGCGATGCCGCGCACCAGCGTGATCACCCAGTGCTCGGCCGCGGACTCGTCGCCGTCGCGCCCGATCAGGATCTCGGCTTCGCGCACCATCGCCGCGTCCACCGCGGCGAGGCTCGCCAGCAGTCCATGGAAGAAGCTGGTCAGGTCGTTGTCCTCGGGCGCCAGCGAGAGCCAGGCCACGTCGAAGTCCAGCGTCAGCAGGGCCTGCCGCCAGGCGAGCAAGGTGCTGGTCTTGGCGCTGCCCGCCGGCCCCTGGATCACCACGCAGCGCTGGCGGCGCGCGTCCACCAGGCGCGCCATCAAGGCCTCGCGGGGCATGAGGTGGCGCGCCCCGCGCGGCGGGGTGAATTTGGTGGGCGTGACTGGCTGGACCGGGCGCTCGGGTGAAGCGCGCGTTGCCGCCAGCTGCTCGCCGGAGTCGGACATGCTGGGAAGCCTTGTAATCGCTGCTTTCCGGATGGGAGGCAGCGCGCTTTCGCGAAGGGATCTGGTGCCTGGATTATAGGGGCCGGATATGCCTCTCCGGACGCCCGGCGTGGCCGCCTACCCGACGCGGGTAGGTCCGCGCATGGCCGCAATTTGTTCTACTTTGCCCCATGACGCCGGCGGCATTTGTCCGCTCCGGCCCCCTTCCAAACAGGCCAGGACGCCACGCCGCCCCGGCCAGACCGTTCACAGGATCAGCAATGGGTGTACTAAGCGGCATTCGCGTAGTGGAGTTCGAGGCAATCGGGCCGGGCCCGTTCGGGGCCATGTTGCTGGCCGACATGGGCGCGGACGTGCTGCGCATCGACCGGCCGGTGGCGCCCACCGACCTGGGCCCCAAGTCCGCCACCGGCAAGCGGGTGGACGTGACGGGCCGGGGCCGGCGCTCGGTCACGCTCGATCTCAAGCAGCCCGAGGCCCGCAATGCCGCGCTGGAACTGATCGAGCGCGCCGACGTGGTGATCGAGGGCTTCCGGCCCGGCACCATGGAACGCCTTGGCCTGGGGCCGGACGTGGCGCTGGCCCGCAACCCGAAGCTGGTGTACGGGCGCATGACCGGCTGGGGCCAGACCGGGCCCATGGCCGAGCGCGCCGGCCACGACCTGAACTACATCGCCCTGTCGGGCGTGCTGTCCAGCATCGGCCGCGCGGGCGAGGCGCCGGTGCCGCCGCTGAACCTGGTGGGCGACTATGGCGGCGGCGGCATGCTGCTCGCCCTGGGCGTGGTTGCCGCCCTGCTCAATGTGCAGCGCGGCGGCAAGGGCCAGGTCGTGGACGCGGCCATGATCGAAGGCGCCGCGCAGCTCGGCGCCGTGGTCTGGGGTCTGCTGGCCTCGGGCAACTGGCACGAGCAGCGCGCCAGCAACCTGCTGGACGGCGGCACCCCCTGGTACGACAGCTATCGCACCAGCGACGGCCACTATATGGCGGTGGGCGCGGTGGAATCGCGCTTCTATGCCGAACTGCTCGACAAACTCGGCCTGGCCGGCAAGGACCTGCCCAGGCAGCATGACCGCAGCGGCTGGCCGGTGTTGCGCCAGCATTTCGAAACGGTCTTCCTGACCCGCACGCGCGACGAGTGGTGCGCCATATTCGAAGGCAGCGATGCCTGCGTGGCGCCGGTGCTGGGCTTCGCCGAAGCGCCCGATCATCCGCAGCACCACGCCCGCGGCAGTTTTGTCGAGGTGGCCGGCGTGGTGCAGCCGGGGCCGGCGCCGCGCTTTCTCGGCACGCCGTCGGAAGTCACGGGGCCCGCGCCGGCACGCGGCGAACACGGCGCCGCGGCGCTGCGCGACTGGGGGTTCGACACGCAGTCCGTGGCACGCCTGCGTGAACTGGGCCTTGGCTTCCTGCCCGACGCCTGAAGACGGCCCCGCGACGCCGGGCCGCCCTGACCATAGAGTGAATTCCATGTCTCAATCGCAATCTTCCGTGGCGGCAATCCTGCCCCATCGGGATCCGCAAGACCGCGGCGTGCCGGCCGGCTTCGAGCCGCTTGCCGGCGCCAGGGGCTTCATGCGCCATTGTGGCGACTTCTACCTGCACGCGGAGCGGCCGGTGGTGGGCGTGCGCATCGCCGACGAACACCTGAACGCCATCGGCATCGTCCACGGCGGCTTCATGGCCATGCTGGCCGACAGTGCGTTCGGGATCGTCATGGTGCGCCGCTTCGGCACCCTGCAGCCCCGCACGCTGCATCTCAGCGTGGACTATCTTGGCCCGGCACATGCCGGCGACTGGGTGGAGGCGCATGTGGACATGCTCAAGCAAGGCCGGCGCGTCGCCAACGTGAACTGCCGGATCATGGTCGGGGACCGCACGGCACTGCACGCCGCCGGCGTGTTCTACCTGGGCACCAGCGATGGCCGCCCGCACCAGACCGCAAGCATCTCGCCACTGGAAGGGCACGCGCCATCCTGAGCGCTATCTCCCGCGCCCCTGCCTTCTGGCGGGGGCGCGCGCATCTTGATCAACGTATGCTGGCCTGCGTCGCCAGCGGTCGCGCATGTCTGGCCACCGGCCCGCACCGAAGCACAAACCGGGCGGCGGGACAGCCCTTTCCGTGTCTCCACCTTGACGGCGCTCGATGCCGGCAGGGTCTTGATCTCCGGCCTCATGGCCGGAGTTCTTTTTTTCCGGGCATGAAACGCACTGCTTCCGGCCCAGCCCGTCGCGTCGTGCGTGAGCGCTACCGAAACGCACGGCGTCGCCCATCGGGTTCACCCGGATAGTGAAATCCCGCCCCGCCAATATGGCGGGTTACAGCCCTTCGCGCATCCCCTACCGTCGCACTTGAGCAGCCCTTCCGGCCAGCACGGCGTGACCACGCCGACCCCTGCCAGGCCGGCACCACTCTTAACTCACTGCGAGGTCATGCCGAATGCGTACGAAGACTCTCTTTGCCGTTGCCGTTCTTGCCTGGAGCGCGCTTTGCGGCGCGCAAAGCTATCCCGCGCGCACCATCACGTTCGTCGTACCCGCGCCGCCCGGCGGCGCAACGGACACCATCGCGCGCGCGCTGGCCGACGACATGGGCAAGCGGCTGGGCCAGACCATCATCGTCGACAACAAGCCCGGCGCCGCGGGCATGCTGGCCGTCCAGGCGGTAACGCGCGCCGCGCCGGATGGCTACACGCTGCTGATCACGCATTCCGCGCCGATCATGAACACACCGTATCTCTACTCGCACGTCTCTTACGACGTGCGGCGCGACCTGGCCTTTGTCTCCGAGATCTGCATCGGCCAGATCGTGTTCGCGGTCAATAGCAAGATCCCGGTCAAGAACATGCAGGAGTTTTTCGACTGGGCCGCGCAGAACAAGGGCAAGGTCAGCTATGGCTCCTATGGCACCGGCAGTTTCCCGCATCTGCTGGGCGCCTACCTCAACCAGTCCCGGGGGCTCGACATGGCCCATATCGCCTACAAGGGCGAAGCGCCGATGGCGCAGGACATGATCGGCGGCAACATCTCGTGGGCCATCGGCTCGGTCAGCACGCTGGGCCCGCATATCCAGAGCGGGCGCCTCCGCGCGCTGGCGATCGTGGGCAAACAGCGCGTCAAGGAGTTGCCGAACGTGCCGACCCTTGCCGAGATTGGCCTGAAGGACCAGGAACTGAGCCCGCCCGGCTGGGTCGGCCTGATGGCGCGCTCAGGCACGCCGGCGCCGGTACTGGCCCGCCTGGAAACGGAGGCGCGCGCTTCGGTCAACTCCGCGCCGATGAAAGAGCGGCTGCAGATGCTTGCGCTGGAGC
This sequence comes from Cupriavidus sp. F041, assembly GCF_057814235.1. Lineage (NCBI taxonomy): Bacteria > Pseudomonadati > Pseudomonadota > Betaproteobacteria > Burkholderiales > Burkholderiaceae > Cupriavidus > Cupriavidus sp. F041. The sequence goes on along the minus strand of NZ_JBVASY010000002.1, from coordinate 1,539,050 downwards.
CGGTAGGCAGTTCCTCGGCGGAATTCAAGCGCGACTTCGAGACACTTGAGCCGGTGATGGCGCGACTCATCAAGTCGACCGGGACCAAGGCTGACTGACCGCTGACTGGCGCGTCGCCAGAAATCATCTTCCGCATTCGTCAATAGGTATTGACCGCCGAGCCGGTTTTCTGCGGGATTAAAACCACCATCGCAGCGATTCACTCCCTTTTGGGTGGGTCAGAAAAAAGAGCGCCACGCTCTAATGCCATCACGGGATCCGACGAGGAGGCTGGTTCCCGGTGACTCTGAAAACAAGCACAAGGAGAAGACATAGCATGAAAAGAACATTGGTCGCGCTGGCGGCGTTGTGCGCAGTGAGCGGCGCAGCGCAGGCACAATCGAGCGTTACCCTCTATGGCGTGATCGACGCTTCCGTGGAGTACGTCAATCGGGTGGCTGCATCGCCGGCCACACCGAACGTCGGCGGCTACCGTTTCGCGCAACCCAGCGTCGGCGGACTTTCCGCATCGCGCTGGGGCTTGCGCGGCGTGGAAGATCTCGGCGGCGGCAACCAGGCGCTGTTCGTGCTGGAGAGCGGCTTCCAGCCCGATACCGGCAACCTGCAGTCGGGCGTGCTGTTCGGGCGCCAGTCATTCGTGGGACTGCAGAACAGCGTCTATGGCAAGTTCACGCTGGGCCGCCAGTACACCAGCTTCTTCGATGGCCTTGCCAACTTCTCGCCGCTGCGGTTTGCGGCCACCTATGAACCGGGCATCTGGTGGATGGGCCTGAACTACCGCGAAAGCAATATGGTCAAGTACACCGGCCAGTTCGGCGGGCTCCAGGCCGTGGCGCACTACTCCTTCGGCACCGGCGTCTCGGTACTGAATGCCAGCACCGCGCTGGCCAACGGCGGCGCCGGCGAGACGCCGGGACACTTCAGCGACAACACCGCCTTTGGCGCCTCGCTGCAGTACCTGAGCAATGGGTTCGGGGCGTCGCTGGCCTATGACGAATGGAGACCGGCCGTGACCACCGGGCAGCCCGGCACGGTACGCAAGTTTGCCGGCGCCGCGAGCTACGCTACAGGCCCGCTCAAGGTCATGGGCGGCTATCGCTGGAACAAGGCCGACTTCAGCAACGGCAGCACGCTGCTGCGCGACGACTACTGGTGGGCTGGCGTCAACTACCAGGCCACGCCGGCCCTGGGCTTGTCGCTCGCCTACTACTACGCCGACGTCAAATCCGCGCGTGCGGCAGTCGGCGCGCCGCAGACCAACCCCGCCAACATGCAGCAGTACAGCTTTATCGCCGACTACAACTTCACCAAGCGCACGGACGTCTACCTGTCCGCCGGGTACGCGCGTAACGGCGGGTTGAGCTTCGATAGCGCGGCGACAGCCTTCGCGTTCAACTATCCGACGATGACGGGGCAGAAGAGCATGGTTGGCGTCACGGTCGGCGTGCGGCACATCTTTTAAGGTAAGCCAGGCGCAGCGGAGCTGACGCGGCATGAGAGCCCCGCGGTGTTGACCGGCACGGTTGCGCTGGGCGCGCTTGCCGGCAAGGCCCTGGCGCCCTAGGTAGCCAGCTCAGCCTGGCTTGCCCGGCAAATTCGTGTCTCCCAGCAGCGCCGCCACGAAATTACTGTGGAAATTGCCCTTTGGATCGCAGGTTCGCCGGTAGGCGTCGAAGGCCTTGGTTCGAACGCTGCGGCGCTTCGCGAGATCCTGCAGGAAAACCGGGTTGAATGGCGACGAGAAAGTTCCAGCAGGTTGACTCGGGTCGTAGAAGCCGAACATCTTGCCGGTATGCGGCATCCCTCCCAGCGCAACCCAGGCACGCTCGATGTCTGCGAAGAAATGGAGCAAACGGTCGGGGTACTCGGTCCCTGCGACGGCCGGCACGTACCCGATAAGGTCCAGATTGACGAAGGTTGCATTGGGGGTTTCCGTGTATGTCCCGGCCAATGCGGTGTTGCCGCCGCGGACGAACCGGAATTCCATCGGTGCAACCACCAGGAAATCGGTGGAACTCTTGATACGAGCCATCACCGCATCAAGGCCCTGCCAGGCCTTGCCGAGCCCCGCGTCGTCGAGCGCCGGAAGCTCGATAAAATAGGACATGAAGATCACGCGGGAGGCCTTCGTCAGCCATAGGTCAGAGTAGACAGCCGTGGCCTGATCGAAGAGCATTCCGACAGTCAAGTATCCGGCATCAATGATCGCGCTCGCAGCGGTTGTGATTCCGGCATACTGAGCCGCGATAAGCGGAGGCTCGATGATGGGCTCCAGCGGTATCAGGTAGGGCGCGCCAAAGACATCCTCTCCCGCCAGGGTGCACGCATCCGGGACGCTTGGCTTCAGGTTCGGAATCTTCGTCGACGGCGACGCGACCACGTCCCACCACAAGACGAGAAAGTTGCTGTTGTACGGGTTGAGGAAGGACTCAACGCGGTCATGGCTCGCGAGCAGCGTCTTGAACTGAGCGATGAAAGCCGTCTCATCCGCACACGTAATCTGGCTGTTCTTGCCCGGGCTCAACGTCGTGGCCCACGGGCGTGGCAATACATCGACGGTGACGGAGGTGACGACTCCCAGCACACCGAGAGAGACGCGCGCGAACTGTAAGGGCGACCAGCCACCCTCTGCCGGCGTCTGCGTGTCAATGGTCTTCACCTGGCCATCCGGACCCATGATGCTGAACGCCGAGGCCGTTTCCGCGAAGATCGGCGCGTTGATTGTCGCCCCATGCACATCGACCGCCGTCATCCCGCCAAGGCTGAAGAAGCCGCCCGCGGTAACAGTCTTGAGCATCATGTTGTTGGCGGTCAGGAACGCATCCAGTTCATCTTCGCGGACGCCGGTATTCACCGTGACCGTGCCTTCCGATTGATGCAGCACGATCGACTGGGCGCCGCCGGGACCCAGGTCCTTATAGCAGGAAAGGTCGATGAGCCACTGGTCGGGAGTGGGGGCGAGGCGATTGTCCTCCGCGACCAGCGGCGGCTGTGCATGCCGCTGGCCGGAGACACGTACCGTCGCGCCAGCCTGCACTGCCTGGCGTACGATGCCCTGGAGTTCTGCGCGGCTCGTCGGAGAGAAGTAGTATTCACCATCAATCGTCATGGTATGAACGATGTTCTGCGCCCAGTTCCTCCACGGCAGTGGCTGAACACTGAAGTCCAAGGTCGTCCCCGTGACCTCATAAGCGGCCAGCCTGCCGTTATTCGCCGGCTGCACCAGGGGCGTCCCCCGGTTACTTGCTCCCAGAACCGCGGAAACGTAGGGCGCCACCCCAATCGCGTCTGCCGGAATCCCGATCGATGAAAGTGGAGGACTCACCTTGTACAGGCCGTTGTCGAAATTACCACTATTCCAATCGGAAGTATGCCAACTCCCCTTCGAATCAAACCATTGAATCGAAAAGTTCATTTTGAAGATGCCATTGTTAAGGCAACCAATTTTATTGACTTGTCTCATGGTAATTCTCTCCAGCGATCCAGTCAGGCTGTTCTATGAAAACTAGACGATCGGGCAAGGTGAGGCCCGGCGCCCGCCTCCCCCTGATGATGGATCGCAGGAAGGCTGATGCCGGGCCTCACGGAGGAGAGATTACTGTCTACTCAATCAGATTGATGGCAAAGCCAATGTAAGTCGTCCCGACTGCATCATATGTTGCGATCTGATTGTTCGGCGCGAAACCAACAAACGGTGATCCCTGACCGGAAGTCCCGGCCACCGCGTGCCCGTATGGCGTCACAGCCAGCGCATCGGCCGGGACACCGATTGTGTCGAGCGGGGGACATGTCCTGGACTGTGCCACGGGATAATTTCCGCTGTTCCACTCGGTGGTATTCCACTTGCCGTCGCTACCAAGCCATTGGATGGAAAAATTGAACACGTACCCGCCTTTGTTGTTGACGGTGATCTTCTGGACCGGTCTCATGGTGTGTCTCCTGCTACGGAAAAGGTGTTTAGCGAAAAACGATCGGGATGCGGCTGCCTGGTGGCGATTTTCTTTACGTCTAATCTGACATAATTTTCTCCTTTTTATTTCATTAACCATGAAATTGTTAAAACTGGCCAAATTTTGATACGAATTATTGTTAGAGTGACAGGATGGTGTTCCGTGAATAATTGACATTATTATTCCCTATTCATGGCGGTATCTCTTGAACAGAGATACCGCCATGAATAGGGAATCAGACCTCGGGTTCCGGCATTGGCGCATGTTGCCTCCGACAGAAACCTGGGCGAGAGTCCAAGAATTTGCCTTTCGGCAAATGAGGTGACGACTATCGAGTGCGGCGAATCAGCGCGATCGTTGCGGCCGGTGGTTCAGCCCGCGCGCTGTAGCCCTGCTGCTTAGCGCCGGAGGGCGGGTGCGGATCGCACGCCAGACCAGCCCGTGGTGCGATCCCGGTGTGGTCCCTCATGGGGAAACCGGGTGATCCGCCTGATGAGTTCGCCCACTGCAGCAGTTCCAGTGATCAGGCATGCGAAGTCGAGATGATGTTGCACGAGAGAGATTCCATGAAATTTGAAGCGTTCGAACCCGGTAAGCACCGCGCAAGCGTGCAAAAAGCCCTTCAGGTGCGCCTCACTGCTGGTTTCTGTGGGTGGCACCGTCGTGTCCTGGGCTAGCATCATGGTTCCCATCTCGCCGCGTCTTGAAATGCTAGTGCCTATGGATCAATTCGGAAGTAGAAGATGCTTAAGTCTTCCTTGCGTGAAGTGCAAGTGTGTTGCTACCAAACATTGATCTGCGCATTGCATCCGGCGCTGCCGTTGCCGATCACCGAGGCAAAGCGAGGAGAGCGAGGCGAACTCCGGTGCACACCGGAGATGCCGGTGGGTTCGCGATCACAAACGCACACAGGCACCCCTCTCGAGCCAAAAGACGGCCTCCCCGTTGCCGCCCACGCAAAACTGTCTTGCACCGGCCAGGCATTCTCCCGGGGCCTGGACGCTTCTACGATGGGGGATCTCACTTCACTGAGGCACAGGCCCGTGCCTCAGTGAAGTGGTGCAGCCGGCACGCGACCCGCCGATCAGGGTAAGTACCCCCCTGCCCGCCCTTGGCCGTTTCACTCAGTCGCCCTACAATTTATCAACCGATCACTAATCGATCGATCAATAGCAGAGGCAACCATGGCAATCCGCAAACTCGCGCACTTCTCGATCCGCACCACGGACCTCGAGACATCCTGCGCCTTTTACGAACGCATTCTCGGCTTCAGGCAAGGCTATCGCCCGCCCTTCGATTTCCCCGGCGCATGGCTGTACATGGGCGGTGACGAAGGTGACTTCGGCACCGTCCACATCATCGGCGTCGACGCGGACAACCCCGGCGGGCTGTCCGCCTACCTCGGCGACCGCGCCCCTGCGGCGGCGGGTACCGGCACCCTCGACCACATCGCGTTCCTGGCCACCGGCGTGGCGCAGATGTGGGCAAAGCTGGAAGCCGAGGGCATCCCGTGGCGCGACCGCACCGTCCCCAGCCTGGGCCTGCACCAGGTGTTCATCGAGGACCCTTCCGGCGTCACCATCGAACTGAACTACCCCGCCGCCGAGGTGGCGGGCCTTGGAATCCCGGGCAACGGCGCGCACGCGCCCCTCCCCGCGGTGGCAGGAGACTGACCATGACAACCCTATCGACACGGCCAAAGGCCATCATCGTGGGCGGCTCGCTGGGCGGGCTGTTCGCGGCCAACCTGCTCGCCCGCGGCGGGTGGGAGGTGGAAGTATGCGAGCGTGTTCCCGAAGCACTCGCCGGGCGCGGCGCGGGCATCGTCACGCATCCGGAATTGTTCGAGGCCCTGGCCGCCGCCGGGGTCGAGGTGGACGACTCCATCGGCGTGCAGGTGAAGTCCCGGCTGACGCTGGGCCAGGACGGCAGCGTCCTGTCCCAGCGGGAACTGCCGCAAACGCTGACGGCATGGGGCAAGATGTACCATGTGCTGCGCTCCGCCTTCACCGGGGGCACCTACCGCACGGGCGCCAATGTGGTGTCGGTGCGCAGCGAGCCCGGCCACGCCGTGGTGATGCTGGACGACGGCTCGATCCATCACGCCGATCTTGTGGTCGCCGCGGACGGATTCCGCTCCGCGTTGCGCGAGTGCCTGTTGCCCGAGGCCCGCCTCCAGTACGCCGGCTACATCGCCTGGCGCGGCCTGGTGGACGAAACGAGCCTGAGCGAAGCCACGCGCGACATGCTGTTCGAGAAGTTCGCCTTCTGCCTGCCACCGCGCGAGCAGATCCTCGGCTACCCGGTGGCGGGCCAGGGCAACAGCACCCGGGTAGGCGAGCGCCGCTACAACTTCGTGTGGTACCGCGCCACCAGCGAGGACGTGGACCTACCCGACCTGCTGACCGACGCCAGCGGCAAGCGCTGGTCCGGCGGCATCCCGCCGGCGCTGATCCGCCCGGACGTGCTGGCGAGCATGGAGGAAGCCGCGCTGGCCAACCTGGCGCCCCAGTTCGGCGAGGTGGTGGCCAAGGCCGCGCAGCCGCTGTTCCAGCCCATCTTCGACCTCGAGGTGCCGCGCATGGCCTTCGGCCGCGTGGCGCTGCTCGGCGACGCCGCCTTCGTGGCGCGCCCGCACTGCGGCATGGGCGTGACCAAGGCCGCGGGCGACGCCATGTCGCTGGTCAACGCGCTGCAGGCGCATGACAGCGTCAGTGCCGCACTGGAGAGCTACAGCGCCGAGCGCGTGCAGGTGGGTGCCGCCATCGTCCAGCACGCGCGCCACCTCGGCGCCTATATGCAGGCGCAACTCAAGAACGAGACCGACCGCCAGATGGCCGAGCGCTATCGCACGCCGGAAGCCGTGATGCGCGAGACGGCGGTGTCGACGCGCTTCTGAGCGCGCCGCCGCCCCACGCCAAACCAACCGCCCCCAAACGGAGACAACCTTGGAACACACCGCCCCCACCTTTGCCGCAGCCGCCCGCGAAAGCGCCGCGCCCGCTGCGGCCCCACCGAATCCCCTGCTCGCCAATCCGGCATTCCAGTCCCTGGTGCGCGCGCGGCGCAGGTTCGCGTGGGCCCTGACCGCCATCATGCTGGCGGTGTACTTCGGCTACATCCTCACGCTCGCCTTCCGGCCCGCGCTGCTGGGCCGCCAACTGAACCTGGGCCAGCCCATGAGCGTGGGCATTCCCGTGGGCTTCGGCATGTTCGCGGTGACCTTCCTGCTGGTGGCGGTGTACGTGCATCGCACCAACACCGTGTACGACCAGCGCATCAGCGACCTCAAGCAAGGGGCAGCAAAATGAAGCAAACCGCCATTTCCGCCATTGCCGCAGCCCTGCTGCTTACCGCTCTGCCCGCGTTCGCGGCGCCGGGTCCGGTGGGCCAGGGCATGAACGTCATCGCCATCGCCATGTTCCTGGTGTTCGTCGCCGCCACGCTCCTGGTCACGCGCTGGGCCGCCAGGAGCAACCACAGCGTGGCCGACCACTACGCCGCGGGCGGCAAGATCACCGCCCTGCAGAACGGCTGGGCCATCGCCGGCGACTACATGTCGGCGGCCTCCCTGCTGGGCATCTCCGCGCTGGTCTTCACCAGCGGCTACGACGGCCTGATCTATTCCATCGGCTTTCTCGCCAGCTGGCCGATCATCCTGTTCCTGATCGCCGAGCCGCTGCGCAACCTCGGCCGCTTCACGCTGGCGGACGTGGTTTCCTACCGCCTGCAGCAGCGTCCCATCCGCGCGTTCTCCGCGTCCAGTTCCATCGTCATCGTGCTGCTGTACCTGGTGTCGCAGATGGTGGGGGCCGGCAAGCTGGTGGAGCTGCTGTTCGGCTTCAGCTACACGGCGGCGGTCGTGCTGGTCGGCGTGCTGATGGTAGTCTATGTGTTCTTCGGCGGCATGCTGGCCACCACCTGGATCCAGATCATCAAGGCGGTGCTGCTGCTCGCCGGCGCTGCCTTCATGGCGTTCATGGTCATGAGCCGCTTCGGCTTCAGCCTGAACGCGCTGTTCGCGCAGGCCATCGAGGCCCACGGCAAGCACGCGGCCATCATGAGCCCGGGCGGCCTGGTCTCCGATCCCGTCTCGGCGGTATCGCTCGGCCTGGCGCTGATCTTCGGTACCGCCGGCCTGCCGCACATCCTGATGCGCTTCTTCACCGTCGGCGACGTCAAGGCGGCACGCAAGAGCATTCTCTATGCCACCGGCATCGTCGGCATCGGCTACGCGCTGATCATCATCATCGGCTTTGGCGCCATCGCGCTGGTGGCCAGCGATCCGGCCTACCACACGCCTGCCGGCGCGGTGATCGGCGGCGTCAACATGGTGGCCGTGCACCTGGCCCATGCCGTCGGCGGCAACCTGTTCCTCGGCTTCATCTGCGCGGTAGCGTTCTCGACCATCCTGGCCGTGGTGGCGGGGCTGACGCTGGCCGGTTCCTCGGCCATCTCGCACGATCTCTATGCCAAGGTCCTGCGCCAGGGCAACGCCACCGACAAGGAGGAGATGCGCGTCTCCCGGATGACCACGCTCGTGCTGGGCGTACTGTCCATCCTGCTGGGCATCCTGTTCGAGAAGCAGACCATCGCCTTTATCGTCAGCCTGACCTTTTCCATTGCCGCCAGCTCGAATTTCCCGGTGCTGCTGCTGTCGATCTACTGGCGCGGGCTGACCACGCGGGGCGCCGTGGCGGGCGGCTCGCTCGGGCTGCTGACCGCGGTGGTGCTGACGGTGCTGAGCCCGACCGTGTGGGTGCAGGTGCTCGGCCATGCGAGTGCCATCTACCCGTACGAGTATCCGGCGCTGTTCTCCATGCTGGTGGCCTTTGCCGGCATCTACGTGTTCTCGGTCACCGACCGGTCCGCGCGCGGTGCGCGCGAACGCGGCGCCTTCAACAATCAGCTGGTCGATTGCGAGCTAGGGCTGGTCAAGCCGCAGTAGCACCCGTGCCCTGTGCTGCCGGCCGCACTGCCGGCAGCCCGGCCGCGCCTCAATTTATCACCCGATTGGTACAATGCCACAAGCGCTCCGCACGGGACGTGCCTGCCACAGGTGAACGAATGAAACGAGACGCAACGCCGACCGAGAACGATGCACCGGCCAAGACCGGAAAACGGCTGCTCCCCGAAGAGCGGGAGCAGCAGATCGTGCAGAAGGCCATCGAACACTTCACGCGCAACGGCTTCTCCGGCAGCACGCGCGATCTCGCCAAGCAGATCGGCGTCACCCAGCCCTTGCTGTACCGCTACTTCTCCAGCAAGGAGGCGCTGATCGATCGCGTCTACAGCGAAGTGTTCCAGTGGCGGCCCGACTGGGAACGCCAGATCGCCGATCGCGCCACTGCGCTGACCGAACGGTTGTATGCGTTCTACCTCGACTACGCCTCCGTGATCCTGCGCGAGGAATGGATCCGGGTCTTCATCTTTGCCGGCCTCACGCGCGAAGGCATCAACAACAAGTACCTCAACAAGCTGCGCAGCAAGGTCTTCCTGCCCGTGCTGGCCGAGGTGCGTGCCGAGTACGGCATCCCGGAGCCGCGCAACGCGGCGGAGCTGGAGGCCGAGGTGGAGATGATATGGGGCCTGCACGCGGCCATCTTCTATCTCGGCGTGCGCAAATGGGTCTACGGCCTCAAGGTACCCTCGGACATCGACGCCGTGATCCGCCGCAAGGTGGACATGTTTCTCCACGGCGCGCCTGCCGTCATGCGTTCCCTGCGCGCGCCCGGCAAGCCCGGCAACTGAGTCCCTGCGAGGATAATCGACGCCCCTTACCGCTGGAGTCTTACCTATGGACAAGCTGCTGGCATTGAAGCTGTTCGTCGAGACGGTCGACGCCAAGGGGTTCTCCTCCGCCGCGCGCCGGGTCAACCTGGCCACGTCATCGGTGACCCGCATGATGGACAGCCTGGAGGAGGAACTGGGCACCGTGCTGCTGAACCGGTCGACCCGGCAGGTGACGGTGTCCGAAGCCGGCGCAGCCTATTACCAGCGGGCGCGCAAGATCCTCGACGCGGTGGCGGAAGCCGATGCGCTGATCGCCGACCGGGGCGATACGCCGGTGGGCCAGCTTCGCGTGTCGCTGCCGGTGGCGTTCGGGCGCCGCTGCATCGCGCCGTTCCTCGGCAGCCTGCTCGCGCAGTATCCGAAGCTGGAGCTGGAGGTAACGCTGACCGACGAGATCGTCGACTTGCTCGGCCAACGCATTGATCTGTCCATCCGCCTGGGCAGCGCCGCGTCGCTCGACGAAGTGGTGGCGCGTCCGATCGGCACGTTCCGGCGCAGGGTGGTGGCAAGTCCGGGCTATCTGCAGCAGCGCGGTATCCCCGCCGCGCCGGCGGAGCTGGCCGGGCACGCGTGCCTGCGCTTCACCTACGGCGCGGGCCAGCAGATGTGGACCTTCCTGCGCGGCACCGAGGAAGTCCAGGTGCCCGTTCCGGGCACCTTCAGGAGCAACAACGCCGAAGTGCTGCGCGAACTGGCGCTGGCCGACGGCGGCATCGCCCTGCTGCCCGACTGGCTGGTCGACGAGGATATACAGAGCGGGCGCCTGACCGCCATCCTGGACGACTGGACCGTCAACCCCAACCGCGCCAGCTCGGCCATCTCCGCGCTCTACCTGCCCAACCAACGCGGCTCGCGGCGCATCGCCGCCTTCCTCGACTTTCTCTCGCGGATTCCCGGCCCGACCGGCGGGAAAGAAGCGGGCGGCTGACTCCCCTTCCCCCTTCCCCGCCCCTTGCCCCCAGCGCAACGCAACGTTGCGCGGCGGCCCGATTCTCCGCCGATGGGTTGGCGCCTAACCTTCAGGTCATCTCTTTTCGAGACAGGCAGCGCGGCGCGAAGGCAAGCCTGCAGCCGCCGCCCCCCATCGCACCTGACGGAGAACCACAGTGACCCACCATCTTTTCACCCCCCTTCGCCTCGGCAACCATACCCTGCCGCATCGTGTTGCCATGGCGCCGCTGACGCGCTCGCGCGCCGGCCAGCCCGGCAACGTGCCCACCGCCATAAACGTCGAGTACTACCGCCAGCGTGCCGGCGCGGCGCTGATCGTCACCGAAGCCACGCAGATCTCGCAGCAGGGCCAGGGCTACGCCTGGACGCCGGGCATCCATAGCGAGGCGCAGATCCAGGGATGGCAGGCCGTCAGCGATGCCGTGCACGACCAGGGCGGCATCATCTTCATGCAGCTGTGGCACGTCGGCCGCGTTTCGCACCCCGTGTTCCAGCCCGGCGGCGCGCTGCCCGTGGCGCCCAGCGCCCTGCCCGTCCCCGGCAAGACCTTCATCATCGACGCGCAGGGCAACGGTGCCTGGGGCGACGTGCCGGTGCCCCAGGCGTTGACCCTCGACGGCATCCGCGACATCGTGTCCGACTACCGGAACGCCGCCCGCAACGCCATGGCCGCGGGCATGGACGGCGTGGAGATCCACGCCGGCAACGGCTACCTGCTCGACCAGTTCATCAATTCCAGCAGCAACCAGCGCGACGACGCCTACGGCGGCAGCATCGAGAACCGGGCACGGCTGCTGCTGGAGGTGGTGGACGCGATCGCGGCGGAGGTGGGGCCCGCGCGCGTTGCCGTGCGGCTGACGCCCATGGGACGCTTCATGGGCATGGGAGATGTGTCGCCCGAAGAGACCTTCGGCTATATCGTGCGCCAGCTCGATACCCGTGGCCTGGCCTATCTGCACCTGGTCGAGCCGGCCATGGTCGGCACGGTCAAGGAGGAGCACGCCGATCCCCGCTGGGACGCAATCATCCAGCAGTTGCGCGGGGCCTACCACGGTGTGCTGATGCTGGCGGGCGGCTACGGCCGCGACAGCGCCGAGCACGCGCTCGCCAGCGGCCGCGCCGACATCATCGCCTTTGGCCGCCCGTTCATCGCCAATCCCGACCTGCCCGTCCGGCTGCGCGGCGGCCTGCCGCTGAACGCGCCCGATGCCTCGTCCTTCTTCGGCGGCGGCGCCGGTGGCTACATCGACTATCCGGCCGCGGCGTGAACGCGGGGCGTGCGGGGGCTTGGGCCTGGGCCGTTCCCGGGGCCGGCGGGCTTTTCTTCACTCCGGCTTGCCGCCATCGGGTGCGCCCGGCCTAACCTTCGGCGTGGCACACGCCCAATTTCTGCGCCATCAGTACCAGATCGGCAAAGGTGCGCGCCTTCATCTTGCGCATGGCCTGTCCACGGTGGATCTTCACCGTGACCTCGCTGATGCCAATCTCGCCGGCAATCTGCTTGTTCATCAGCCCGGAGACCGCCAAGGCCATGACTTCCGACTCGCGCGGCGTGAGGGTCTGGAAGTTGGCGCGCAGCATCTGGAGCCGGCGCATGCCCTCGCGCCGCCGCAGGTCTTTCTCCAGCGCCACCGATACCGCGTCGAGCAGGTCCTGGTCGCGGAACGGCTTGGCCATGAAGTCTTCGGCGCCGGCCTTCATCGCGGCCACGGTCATCGCGATATCGCCGTAGCCGGTCATGAAGATGATCGGTACGTGGATACCCAGCTGCGCCAGGCGCGCCTGCAGGTCCAGTCCGCTCGGGCCGCGCAGCCTGACATCGAGAACCAGGCAGCAGGGCACGTCCGGCATCTGGTACTCGAGCAACTCCGCGGCCGAGCCGAACAATGCAACATTCATGCCGACCGAGTGGAACAGATTGCCGAGCGCGCCGCGCAGCATGGCATCGTCGTCGACGATCAGCACCAATGCTTCGTGCCGAGCACTCGGCTCGGCGGGCTCCAGGCTTTGGGATGTCACGATCTGCTTCTCCATTCAGCGTCAAAAAGACCGGCAGGCGCTCGGCCATGCCGGTTGCTGTCCGGGGCTGCGCGGCACCCCCGTCTGGAATCTACGCCACTGTCTCGCCTTTGTATTGTCAATTTGTGCCGCCGGTTTTGTCTATTGTTGTCTATTGTTCTTTAACCCGTGGTCGACACAATAAAGTTAGCTATGCTGCGCCCGCCCTGCCGGCATACACCCCGACGGCAGCCGACTAATACGAACAGACGATGGTGATTTCCTCCGGGCAAGTTTAGCCTTCGCTCGGGTTGCTTGCGAAGAGAGATCCAGCCTCACTCCCGCGCATCACGGCCGCGCCGCTGCCGTGATCGGGCGCCGCAGCAACCCACCAGGAATCGGCCGTCTGCCGCCTGTGCCGCGTCATGTCTGCACGATCCCGCCAACCCAACTTCAGGAAAGAATCATGACCAACGCCAAGCTAGAAGTTCTGACCCCGCAAAACAGCCAGCTGATCTTCATCGACCACCAGCCGCAGATGGCCTTCGGCGTGCAGTCGATGGACCGCCAGGCGATGAAGAACAATGCCGTTGGGCTGGCCAAGGCCGCCAAGATCTTCAACATCCCCACCACCATCACCACCGTGGAGAGCGAATCGTTCTCGGGCTTCACCTACCCCGAGCTGCTGGACGTGTTCCCCAACCATAAGACGCTGGAACGCACCTCGATGAACTCGTGGGACGACCAGAAGGTGCGCGACGCGCTGGCCGCCAACGGCCGCAAGAAGGTCGTCGTCGCCGGCCTGTGGACCGAAGTCTGCAACACCACCTTCGCGCTGTGCGCGATGCTCGAAGGCGACTATGAGATCTACATGGTGGCCGACGCCTCCGGCGGCACCAGCAAGGAAGCGCACGACTACGCCATGCAGCGCATGGTGCAGGCCGGCGTGGTGCCGGTGACCTGGCAGCAGGTGCTGCTCGAATGGCAGCGCGACTGGGCCCACCGCGACACCTACGACGCCGTGATGAAGCTGGTCAAGGAACACTCCGGTGCCTACGGCATGGGTGTGGACTACGCCTACACCATGGTGCACAAGGCCGAGCAGCGCACCGCCACGCCGCACGAATCCATCGCCCCGGTGCCGGCCCGCTGAACGCGGCCAAGGCCACGGACCAACCACCCACACACCTCGGTCAGACATCGCATGAGCGCGCAATCCAATACGCAGGACACGGCCCGGAGCCCGTCACGGCGCAAACTGCTGGTATCCGGCGCGGGCACTGTCGGCGCCGCCGCCGTCGCGGCGCTGGGCAGCACCGCCGCAGTCGCCGCCGGCAAGCCGCAGGGCCACGCCGCGTCCCACCACACGCCAGGAGCACACAGCATGGACACCATCACCACCAAGGACGGCACCCAGATCTATTACAAGGACTGGGGCACAGGCCGCCCGGTCGTGTTCTCGCACGGGTGGCCGCTCAATGCGGACGCCTGGGACGCGCAAATGCTGTTCCTGGTGCAGCACGGATTCCGCGTGATCGCCCACGACCGCCGTGGCCATGGCCGCTCCGGCCAGCCCGCCAAGGGCAACGACATGAATACCTACGCCGACGACCTGGCCGCGCTGATCGAAGCGCTGGACCTCAAGGGCGCGGCGCTGGTCGGCCACTCCACCGGCGGCGGCGAGGTGGCCCACTACATCGGCCGCCACGGCACCAAACGCGTGTCCAAAGCGGTGCTGATCGGCGCGGTGCCCCCCGTCATGGTGAAGTCCGCGTCCAACCCCGGCGGCCTGCCGATGGACGTGTTCGACGGCATCCGCAAGGGCGTGACGGAGAACCGCTCGCAGTTCTACAAGGACCTGGCGATGCCGTTCTTCGGCTTCAACCGTCCCGGCGCCAAGGTCTCGCAAGGCACCATCGACGCGTTCTGGGCACAGGGCATGACCGGCGGCATCCTCGGCCAGTACCTGTGCATCAAGGAGTTCTCGGAAGTCGACTACACCGAGGACCTGAAGAAGTTCGACGTGCCGACCCTGATCCTGCATGGCGACGGCGACCAGATCGTGCCGATCGACGACTCGGCCAAGCTGAGCGCCAAGCTCGTCAAGAACGCCACGCTGAAGATCTATCCGGGCGCGTCGCACGGCATGTGCGTGGTCAACGCCGACCAGGTCAACGCCGACCTGCTGGCCTTCCTGTCCGCCTGACCGGATGCTGTCCCGCGCCCCGATGCCGGGCCGGGACGGCCTGGCTTTCCCTTATCCCTGTCACTGACCCGCCGCCAGCCGGAGATTCGCCATGACCGCATCCAGCACGCCCGACCTTATCCTCGTCAACGGCAAGTTCGCCACGCTCGACCACGCCAATCCGCAGGCCGAAGCCGTCGCCATCAGCGACGGCAAGTTCGTCGCCGTCGGCACCCGCGCTGAGATCATGCAACTGGCCGGCAACACCACGCAGGTGGTCGACCTGCAAGGCCGCCGCGCCATTCCCGGGCTGATCGACAGCCATATGCACATCATCCGCGGCGGCCTGAATTACAACATGGAACTGCGCTGGGACGGCGTGCGCTCGCTGTCCGACGCCATGCGCATGCTCAAGGACCAGGTGGCGCGCACGCCCGCGCCGCAATGGGTGCGCGTGGTCGGCGGTTTCACCGAGCACCAGTTCGCCGAGAAGCGCCTGCCGACCATCGAGGAGCTGAACGCGGCCGCGCCCGATACGCCCGTGTTCATCCTGCACCTTTACGACCGCGCCATCCTCAACGGCGCAGCGCTGCGCGCCGTGGGCTATACCAAGGACACGCCGAATCCGCCGGGCGGGGAGATCGTGCACGACAAGGCCGGCAACCCCACCGGCCTGCTGCTGGCCAAGCCCAACGCCACCATCCTGTACGCCACGCTGGCCAAGGGCCCCAAGCTGCCGCCCGAGTATCAGAAGAACTCCACCCGCCATTTCATGCGCGAGGTCAACCGCCTGGGCGTGACCGGGGTGATCGACGCCGGCGGCGGCTACCAGAACTACCCCGAGGACTACAACATCATCGAGGAGCTGCACAAGGAAGGGCAGCTTACGGTGCGCCTGGCCTACAACCTGTTCACGCAGAAGCCCAAGGACGAGCTGAGCGACTTCAGCGGCTGGTCCAAGCAGATCAAGCCGGGCCAGGGCGACGACCTGTACCGCCACAACGGTGCCGGCGAGATGCTGGTCTACAGCGCCGCCGACTTCGAGGACTTCCGCGTCGAGCGGCCCGACATGCCGCCGTCCATGGAAGGCGACCTCGAACCGGTGATCCGCCTGCTGGCCGAGAACCGCTGGCCCTGGCGCCTGCATGCGACCTACAACGAGACCATCTCGCGCGCGCTGGACGTCTACGAGAAGGTGGCCAGGGATGTGCCCTTCGACGGCCTGCACTGGTTCTTCGACCATGCCGAGACGATTACCGACCGCAACATCGACCGCATCGCCGCGCTGGGCGGCGGCATCGCCGTGCAGCACCGCATGGCCTACCAGGGTGAGTATTTCGTCGAGCGCTATGGCGCGCGCGCGGCCGAGGCCACGCCGCCGATCAAGCGCATGCTGGAGCGCGGCGTCAAGGTCGGCGCCGGCACCGATGCCACGCGCGTGGCCTCGTACAACCCGTGGGTCTCGCTGTACTGGCTGACCACCGGCAAGACGGTGGGCGGGCTGTCGATGTATCCGCAGGCCAGCCTGCTGGACCGCGATACCGCGCTGCGGCTGTGGACCGAGGCCAATACCTGGTTCTCCTCCGAGGAGGGCAAGAAGGGCCAGATCAAGGCCGGGCAGCTCGCCGACCTCGCTGTGCTGTCCGCCGACTACTTCGGCGTACCCGGGGACGAGATCCAGGACATCACCTCGGTGATGACGGTGCTGGGCGGCAAGGTGGTGTACGGCGACGGCGACTTCGACAAGCTCGCGCCGGCGCTGCCGCCCGCGATGCCGGACTGGTCGCCGGTGCGCCATGGGGGTGGCTACCAGCCGCGCCCGCAGGCGAAGACGCTCGCGCTGAACACCGCGTGCGGCTGCGCCAGCGCCTGCGGCGTGCACGGCCACGGCCATGCAAGCGCCTGGACCGCGGGCGTGCCGGCCTCGGATGAGAGCACCTTCTGGGGTGCGCTCGGCTGCTCGTGCTGGGCCTTCTGAAGCAGGGAGACCCGGCATGAACCGCCCCGCTTCCGCATTACCCCCGGCGGCCAGCGCCATGCGGCTGCCGTCCTGGCTGCGCTGGCTCGCGCTGCTGGCGCTGTGCGCCGCCTACCTGCAGGGTGGCCTGGTCAAAGCCATGGACTTCGCCGGCGCCATCGGCGAGATGCAGCACTTCGGCCTCGCGCCGGCGGTGCCGCTGGCTGCCGCGGTGATCGTGCTGGAGCTGGGCGCGTCGCTGATGATCCTGTCGGGCTTCTACCGCTGGCTCGGCGCGCTGGCGCTGGCCGCCTTCACGCTGATGGCTACCTTCCTCGCCAACCGTTTCTGGGCGGCGCCGCCGGCCGAGCAGTTCATGCTGGCCAACGCCTTCTTCGAGCATATCGGACTGGTCGGCGGCTTCGTGCTGGTGGCGTGGGAGGACCTGAACCGGCGCGCGGCGGCGCGCACGGCATGAAGCGCGACCGCCGCCTCCACTTGCCTGTGCTGCCTGCCATGGCCAAGCCGGCGACCCACACTGAACACTGAACACTGAATACTGGAAACGCGATGAAGCTCTATCTCATTTCGCTAGGTGCCGGCATCCTGGTCGGCATCATCTACGCCCTGCTGCAGGTCCGCTCGCCCGCCCCGCCCGTGGTCGCGCTGATCGGGCTGCTGGGCATGCTGATCGGCGAGCAGGTGGTGCCGCCGATCAAGCGCATGCTGGCGGGCGCGCCCGTTACCGCCGCCTGGTTCCACTCCGAATGCGTACCCAAGATCACCGGTGTGCCTGCGCCTACGACATTGACCGCAGCCCGCGAGGACACGCGGCCAGCGCCGGACAATGCATCGGAGTCGCACTAAGGCGCTTGCTATTGCTGCGGCTACGGCACCGGCAGCGTAAAGCAGAACGCTGCGCCCGGCCCCCCGGGATGTTGCCCCGCCGGCAACGCGGCCCGCGCCGGAGACTCGGCCCAGATGCAGCCGCCATGCGCCTCCACGATCGAGCGGCAGATCGACAAGCCCATGCCCAGCCCTTCGCTGCGGGTGGTGTAGAAGGCCTCGAACAGCTTGTCGATCTGCCCTGCCTCGACGCCCGGGCCGGTATCCTCGACGCGTAGCAATGCCTGGCCGTCGGCTTGCCGCGCCGTGCTGATCCGCAGCTCGTGCTGCCCCTGGGCGCGGGACGACATGGCCTGGATGGCGTTGACCAGCAGGTTGATGATCACCTGCTGCAGCTGGATGCGGTCGCCTAGCACCTGTGGCAGCCCCGCCGCGTATTGCTGGGCAACGGCGATGCCGTGGAACTCGGCCTGGTGCCTGACCATCAACAGGGTCTCGTCCGCCAGTTCGCCCAGGTCGAACGGCTGCCGGCGGGAGTCGTCCTTGCGCGCCAGCGCGCGGATGCGCCGGATCACCTCGCTGGCCCGCAGCCCCTCGGCGATCATGTTCTCCACCGCATGGCGCGCTTCGCCAAGATCCGGCTCGGGGCGGTTGATCCAGCGCAGGCATGCGCCGCCGTAGGTCACGATGCCGGTCAGCGGCTGGTTGACCTCGTGGGCAATCGACGCCGCCAGCTCGCCCAGCGTGGTCACGCGCGACACGTGCGCCAGCTCGGCCTGTACCCGCTGGCGCTCCTGGTTCTGCCGCAGCAGTTCGGCATACAGCCGCGCATTCTCCAGCGAGATGGCGGCCTGCGAAGCCAGCAGGGACAGCAGGTTGATCCGGCGTCCGGTAAACAGCGCGTCGGCCAGGTTGTTCTCCAGGTAGAGCAGCCCCACCTGTTCGCCCTGCTTGACCAGCGCCAGGCAGGCCACCGAGCGCACGCTGCGCAATTGCACGTCCGGGTCCTGGCCGAACCTGGCATGCGACTTGGCGTTGTCGAGCACGAAGTCCGAGCGCGTGGCGAGCGCCGCGTCGACGACGGTGCGGGGATAGGCGGCCCCGGCCGGATTGAGATAGACCGCGATGCCCGCCCGCTCGGTGCGCGCCTGCGCGGCCAGCCGCAGCGCGCCGTCCTGCCACAGGAACAGCAGCGCGCGCTGCGCGGCGGCCTGCTGCAGCGTGGTGGTCAGCAGCGCCTCGATCAGGCGGTCGAGCTGTATCTCGCCGGCCAGCACCTGCGTGGCCTTGATGGCGGTGTCCAGGTCCAGCTGCGCGGCGGGCCCGATGTAGGTGGCGGGCTGGGCGGCGGCGGCGTGGGGGCGGTCCGGCGTCGCGCACACCGTGCCCATGCCCGAGGCGCCGAGCGCGCGCGCGCACGCATCGAGCTTGTCCACCTGCCCCTCCGCGCCCCAGCGGCCGTAGGCATCGCTGGCCCTGCGCAGGTAAGCCATGGCCGGCGCCGTCAGATCCTGCTCGAAACAGCAGCGCGCGCAAAGCTCGTAGGCCAGGGCTTCGTCATGCAGCAGATCCTGGTCCCGCGCCAGCCGGGCGGCCCGCTCGTAGTGCCGCATGGCCTGCAGCGGATCGCGCGCCAGGCGCGCAGCCTCGGCTGCCAGGATGCCAGCGCGCGCGCCGAAGTTGGCGGGATTCTCCAGCGCCCACGCGCTCATCTGGCGCTGATGGAGATCGAACGCGGCCAAGTCCGCGCCCCCTTCGTTGCCCGGGTGCCGGCCGGCGGCGCGCGGCAGCCACGCCAGCGACAGCGCCGCGAAGAAGTGATAGTCCGCGATCTCGAGGAAGTAAGGCGCGGCCCACAGCATCGGCTCGGCCTTGCCGGCCGCCTCCAGCGCGCCGCGGCAGTCATCCACGGCAAAGCAGGCCTGCAGCTTGCGGATCCAGTAGCAGCAGGCGGCCACCGCAAGACGCGGATCGGCCTGCAGCCGCGCCTCGATCTCATGCGGGCCCGGCGCGCCGGCTTCCGGCACCGCCCAGCCCGGCACCCTGCCCCGCAGCACCGCCACATACCTGGCCTGCGCGTCCAGGATATCGACCACGCGCCCCAGTCCCAGGGTGCGGGCGAAGGCAAGGCCCATCTCGATCTTCGCCTCCACGCCGGCCAGCGGTTCGCCGCAAGCCAGCAGATGGGTCACCAACTGGTTGCGGCTGTAGGCGGCGAAGTTGAAATCGCCGCTCTGCCGGCCCTCCTCGAAACTGCGCTCGATCAGCTCCCGCCCGCCACGCACTGGCTGGGTCCACGGCAACAGCAGCGCGCCGAAGCACATGTGGACCTTGGCGCGGAAGCGGCCCATGCCCTCCTGCGCCACCAGCGCCAGCCCGACCTTGCCCAGGCGGTAGCCCAGTCCATAGTCGCCCAGGCGCGGCCCGAGCGTCATGCCGAGGTGCACGTAGCCGATGCAGGAGGCCTCGTCGTTGCCGTGTTCCAGGCTGATGATGGCCATCCAGATCGGAATCAGGTCGCGCAGGTTACGGTCCATGAAGGAGGCGGGCGACATCACCTCGGTCAGCACGCTCAGCGTGGCGCGCCAGGCCGGATCGTGCATGCGCGGCAGGCTGGCCAGCGCCTCGACTGGCCTGCCGCCCAGCAGCACGAGGAAGCGCCGGTATTCCCGCTCCACCTGCCCCTGTGCCTGGGACTGGAAGTCCAGGCCCATCGTGTGGATGAACGCCAGCCCCACCTGGACGGCCTGGTCGGACTGGTCGAGCGCGGTGTGCACGGCCACCCGCAGCCGCGTGATGGCCGCCAGCTCGGACGGCGTGCGCGCCCGCGCGCCCAGGTCCTGCAAGGTGGCCGCGGCGGCGGCCAGCCGGCCGCCGACGAACTCGCACTCCGCGCGCCCCATCGCCAGGGCCAGCGCCAGGGCGTGGTGCGTCTCCCAGGCGCCGTCGGGGAGCAGCCGCTTGCCGGCCGCGAAGTAGGCGCTGGCGGCGCCATAGGCCGTGGTCTTCATCGCGCGGTGGCCGGCGTCCTGGTTCAGCGCGGCCGCCGCGATGCGCTCGCCGGCGTCGGCGATGACATCGGCCGCCTGGTTGAACTGGTCGACCGCCTCGAACAGGGTGCCGCTGGCATCGCGGTCCAGCCGCTGCGCCAGCCGGCGCGCGAGCCTCAAGTGCAGGGCGGCGCGATCGGGTGCGGGGATCGCGCCATAGGCCGCCTCCTGAACCCGGTCGTGGGTGAAGTGATAGCCGTCGTCGACTGCCACCACAAGGCCCGCGGCCACGGCATGCGACATCAGGCTGGCGATGCCGGCCTCGCTGGCGTCCCACGCCTGGGCCGCGGTGGCCGAGGAGACCGCGCTGCCCAGGCAAGACAGCGCCGTCAGCAGCGCCCGCGTTTCGCGCGGCAGGCGCTGCAACTCCCCGGTGAGCAGGCCCAGCACATCCATCTGGGCGTCCGGGGTTCCGGGGGCCGCGTCCACGCGCAGCAGGTCCGAGCGGTGGAGCGCGCGCAGGTACTGCAGGAAGAACAGCGGATTGCCGCCCGTCTTCCGGTAGACCAGCTGGGCGATGGCCTGCGCGCGATCGCCGCCGCAGCGCAAGGTGTCGGCCACCAGCGCGGTCAGCGCCGGCGCGTCCAGCGGCGTCATCGCCATCTCGCCGCGCAGTGCGCCGTGCTGGCGCAGCGCCGCAAGCCACTCGCCGGGCGCGCCGCCCTCGACGGCATCCGTGCGGCAGGTGCCGATAAGCAGCAGGGGCTGCTGCAGCGGTGCCCGGCGCAGCGCGCCGAACACCTCCAGCGATTCGCGGTCGGTCCATTGCAGGTCGTCCAGCACCAGGACCAGCGGCGGTGCCACCGACCCGAACACGCCGAGCAGGCGGCAGAATGCCTGCAGGAAACGTGTCTTTGCCTGGCCGGTGCCTGCCTCGCCGGCGCGCGGGCGACTCGGCAGCCAGGCCGCGAAGGCCGGCGCCAGCGCGACGAACATCTCCGCGTCGTCGCCAATCGCCGCGGCCATCGCCGCGGCCCAGCCCTGCTGCCGCGCGCCGGGCGAGGCACCGGCCTGCCTGGCGAGATCGGCGCAGATCTCCGCCACGGCTGCCAGCGGCGTACCCCGCTGGTGCTGCTGCGCCTTCGCGCGCGCCACCACGCCGCCTTCGGCCTCCAGCGATCTGCCGAAGGCCTCGGCCAGCACGGATTTGCCGCTGCCGGCGCAGCCGGTGACCAGCACGTAGGAGGCCGCGGGCGCTGGTCCGCCCTGCTCGGTGGCCTCACGATACAGCCGGCGCAGTTCGTCCAGCGCATGCGCGCGGCCGTAGAGCCAGGTCGGCGAGGCAAAGCCGGCCGGGTCCGCGGGAACGCCGTCCGGTAGCGCATCCAGGCTGCCCCGGGCCTGCCAGGTACAGAGACAACGCCGCAGTTCGGCCGCCAGCGCGGCAGCGCTCGGGTAGCGCTCCTCGGGGGCCTTGGCCAGCAGGCGCATCACCATGGCCGAAAGCACCCCCGGTATGCCGGCATTGCGTTCGGTGGGCACCACCGGCTGGCGCGCGAGATGGCTGTGCACCCAGGCGACCGGCTCGCTGGCCTCCAGCGGCAGCGCGCCGGTCAGCATCTGGTAGAAGGTCACGCCCAGCGCGTAGAGATCCGCGCGCGCGTCGATCGCGGACTCGCCACGGCCGGCCTGTTCCGGCGCCAGATACGCGAGGGTTCCCGTCAGCATCCGGAATGCCGCCGGGTGCGCGGCGCCGGGCGAGGCCACGGCGGCAATGCCGAAGCCTGCGATCCAGGCGCGCTGCCGGTCCGGCGCGACCAGCAGGTGGGCGGGCTTGATGTCCAGGTGGACCACGCCCGCGTCGTGCATGGCCGCCATCGCCTCGGCCACCGCGATGGCGATGTCGAGGAAGGCATCCGTTGCCAACGGCTCGCCCAGCGACAGTGCCAGCGGCAAGCCGCCCTGGTCCGCGGCCACCAAGGCCGGCCGGCCATCGTAGCGGGTCAGGGCAAGCGGCACCGCTGCCCACTCGGGCCGCAGCAGGTGCTGCAAGGCGTACTCGTGCTCCAGGCGCCGTTGCACCGCGCCCGCATTGGCGGCCGCACCCGCCAGCGTGACCAGCACGGGCGCACATCCGGCGGCGGTCCCGCGCAGCAAGGCGATTTCGCCGTCCAGCAGATACTCGAACTGATAGTGGCGCAACGGATTCATCGAACCTTGGAAGGCATCATCGAAGCTGGGAGCTGTCTGGCGCAGGCGAGACGGCGCATGGAAGTATACCGCGCGGGCCCGGCTCCTCCACCGCGCAGGAAGGCGTCGGCAGAGGCGGCCATCCCATACCTTGGTGTTAGCCGCGGCGGCCAGTGCGCTGGCCGGATCCGCACAATACCACCGTATGATTTCACGGAGCGCGCCGGCGCGTTATCCTCGACCCAATCGATGGGAGTCTTTCGCCAGCTTCGTCATCGCTCATGACAACCGAGGAACACCGTGTGACAGCCACCCCGGTGATCGCCATCGTCGACGACGATGCTTCTGTCCGGCAAGCCCTGGGAAGCCTGCTCCGCTCCTTCGACATGGTTGTCGAACTCTACGCAAGCGGGAACGAGCTGCTGCAGTCCCACGCCCTCGATGCCGTCTCGTGCCTGGTCACCGACGTGCAGATGCCCGCGATGAACGGCTTCGCGCTATGCGAGGCCCTGCGCATGCGCGGGCTGTCCATCCCCGTCATCTTCATGACGGCGTTCCCCGAGGAAAGCTGCCGGCAACGCGCGGAGGCGATCGGCGCCATCTGTTGTCTCAGCAAGCCCTTCATGGACCCCGAGATCATCCAATGCATCGAGAATGCAATCCTCGCGCACGGCGCGGCCAAGACGCACCAGGAAAGGCGCTGACGATGTCCGGCACCGCGTTGACCCTGGCGCACGGCATGCGCCATGAACGGCTGGCCCTGGGGATGGCCGGCTTCTTTGCCGCCGCTTCGATCCGCGCCGCCGACACGCTGCTGCCGGCGCTGTCGCGCGACTTCGGCATTTTCGCCGGCATGACCGGGGTGGCGGTGACCAGCTTCATGCTGGCCTATGCCGCCTTCCAGCTGATCTACGGGCCGCTGGCCGAGCGTCACGGCAAGCTGCGTGTGATCGCGTTCGCGCTGCTGGCCTGCGCGGCGGCCAATCTCAGCCAGTCGCTGGCGCCAAGCTTCCCGTGGCTGGTGGTGCTGCGCGCGATGGCCGGCGCGGCGGCGGCCGGGGTGGTGCCGATCTGCCTGGCGCGCCTGGGCGATACCGAGCCGCTGGCCACGCGCCAGGGCCTGCTCGCGCGCTACTCGGTGGCCACCATCTGCGGGTTGATGACGGGCCAGTGGCTGTCCGGCCTGATCGCCGACACGCTGGGCTGGCGCGCCGCCTTCGTGCTGCTGGCGGCGGGCTTTGCCGTCGCGGCCGCCGTGGTGGCCAGGGCGGCCCGCCACGACGAAACGCCGGCCCGCTGGCGGCAGGCCAGCCCCGACCTGCGGCCCAGGGCCGCCGCCCTGCTCCAGTCCGCCTGGGTGCGCCGGGTGCTCTGCATGACGCTGCTGCTGGGCTTCGTGTGCCCAAGCGCGTTCGCCTTCGTGGCGACCTATCTGAAGTTCCACTTCGGCTTGTCGCTGGCAGCGGCCGGTGCCATCACGGCCATGCACGGCATCGGCGGGCTGCTGTATGCAGGCCTCGCGCCGGCGCTGATCCGCCGGCTGGGACGCTGGCGCCTGGCGTGCCTGTCGGCCGTGCTGCTGAGCGCGGGCATGGCCTGCATCGCGCTCGGGCAGCACTGGCTGTGGATCGCCGCCGGCTGCCTGGCAGGCGGTTGCGGCTACTACATCGTGCTGAACGCCATGCAGACCATCGCCACGCAGATGGCCCCCACGCAGCGGGCCAACGCCGTCGCCCTGTTCGCGTTCTGCCTGTTCGCGGGCCAGGGCCTGGGCGTGCTGCTCGCCGCGCGGCTGGTGGACACGGCTGGCATGCCGGCCCTGTTCGGCATCGGCGCGGTCCTGGTGCTGCTGCTGGTGCTCGAGATATCCCGGCAACTGCGGCGGCGCCCGGAAGCCGCCCTGCCCTGACCGGGCTTCAGTCCGGCGCAGCCAGGTGCCGCGCGCCGGGCGGCGTGGCGCCACGGTGGAAACCCTGCACGCGGGTCTGGATCGCCTTGTCGTTCATGGTGTGGCGCTCGTGCTGGCGCAGATGCTCCAGCCACGACTCCACCAGGAAGGTTTCGATGAAGCGGCCGGGCGCGGCCAGGTCCTCGTAGACGCCCCAGGACAACGCGCCGCCGCGGCGGCGGATGCGGCGCATCTCCTGCACGGCCTTGGCAAACTCCGTGGCCTGATCCGGTGCCACGTCGTACTCCACGCAGATCATCACCGGACCCCGGTCGTGCGAGACGTCCAGCGTCCCGGGATGCAGGTAGCCCGACGGCGCCAGGTCCAGTTCCGGCGACACGCCCAGGCGCCAGCGCAGCGCCGTGGCACTGGCCAGGGCCAGGCCCGCGGCTGCGATCACCAGCGCAGAGGGAATGCCAAGCAGCCCGGCCGTCTTTCCCCACAGCGCGCTGCCGGCGGTCATGGCGCCGAAGAAGACGGTCAGGTAGGCCGCCAGCGCGCGCGCCTTGACCCAGCCCGCCGCGCTGCGCTGGGCAGCCACGTTAAGCGTGGACAGCACCGCGATCCATGCCAGCCCGGCAAACAGCAGCGCCGCCGCCAGCAGCCAGAAGTGGCGCACATAGGCCAGCGCCAGCAGGCTCAGCGCGAACAGCAGGCTGGCCAGCACCGTCAGGCGGTCGGCCGGGATGCGGCGTTGCAGCCTGGGCAGCAACAGCGCGCCGCCGACCGCGCCCAGCCCGATGCTGGTCAGCAGCAAGCCGTAGCCGCCCGGGCCCAGGCCCAGTTCCCGCCGTGCCACCAGCGGCAGCAGCGCCCAGCCGGCGCTGGCGAACAGGAAGAACGCCACCGCCCGCACCAGCACGATCCGCAGCAGTGGCGCGGCCTCCACGTAGCGCAGCCCGGCGCGCACCGCCGAGAAGAAATGCTCCGGCGGCAAATTACGCCGGGCAGGCTCCGATTTCCAGCGCACCAACACCAGCACCACGCCCGACACCGACAGCGCATTGAGCAGGAACACCGCCGCGGGCCCGGCGAACGACAGGATCAGGCCGCCCAGCGCGGGCCCGATGGCACGGCTGATATTGATGCCCAGCGAGTTCAGGGCGATCGCCGGCGGCAGGTCGGCCTTGGCCACCAGTTCCGGCACGATGGCCTGGAACGGGGGCGAGCTCATCGCCGCTCCGGTGCTCAGCAGGAACGCGGCAAGCAGCAAGATATGGGCGTTGACCAGGCCGGCCAGCGCCAGCCCGCCCAGCACCAGCGCCACGGCCAGCGTCCACAGTTGCGCGAAGATCAGGTAGCGGCGCCGGTCCACAATGTCGGCAAGCACCCCGGAAGGCAGCGCGAACAGGAACATCGGCAGGCTGCCCGCGGCCTGCACCAGGGCCACCATCAGCGGGTCCGGGTCGAGCGACGTCATCAGCCAGCTGGCACCGACATCGTTCATCCAGGTGCCCACGTTGGACGCCACGGTGGCAATCCACAGCATGCGGAATGTGCGGTGCCGCAGCGGGCTCCAGGGAGAACCGGCGGCGCCGGCTTGGGATTCGGTCATGGGTAGGTGGCTAGGTTTCCGGGGCCGCCGCCCCGTCATGTGGCCGACGGCCAGAAGCACCCGCAGGCGCGGCCGGCGGCGATGCCACCGGTCGATTGCCGCATTGTGCGAACACCGTCACGGCCCGTCTACTCATACCATCGGACAGTGGCGTCCGGCGCGGGCAACACCTATGATCGGGCACCGAACCGGTCCAACCCTCGGTTGCCCTGCAGGCCCATCACCGAATGATCCTGTCCGTGCCGCGCGTGCCGGCCAGCAGCGCCGCCTTGATCACGAAGATGCGGCGCCGGTCGAAGCGGTCGCCCCGCGGCGCCAGTTGCCGGGCGAAACGCCGAGCGCCCGCGAGAACGCGTGGGTGAAATGGCTCTGGTCGGAGAAGCCGCAGGCGATGGCCACCTGCGCCAATGGCAGCGCCGTGTCGCGCAGCAGTGTGCGGGCGCGCTCCAGACGCAGCGCCATCAGCCATTGATAGGGGGCCTGCCCGGTGGTATCGCGGAAGGCGCGGGTGAAATGGCTGCGCGACAGCCTGCAGGCATCCGCGATGTCCGCGATGGACAGGTCGCCGTCGATCTGCGCGGCCAGCATCTCCTTGGCCATCGCCAGGCTGCGTTGCGACAGCAAGCGGTTGGTCTTGGGCGTGGCGACCCTGGCATTGCCATAGTGCTCGACCAGGTAAGTGCCGATGGCGAATCCCAGCTGGTCGACGAACAGCCTGCTGGCGTTCTCGGGCCGGCTGAGCGCCGGCACCGCCGCCTGCGCCAGATGCGCCAGCACCTGGTCCCGCTCACCCGCCGCGCCGCGCAGCCCCCGGATGCGCGAACGGCCTAGTTCCCCGCTGGTGCGTTCGATGAAGGCACGGGAAATATCCAACAGGACAAAATCGAAATGGCCATAGAAATCTGCCTTGTAGTCCTCGCCGAAACTCCGTATGTAGATGGAGCTGTTCTCGAAGTCATGGGTGGTCGCACGATGGGCATGGAATATCCGGCGGCGATGGCCCGTGCACAGTGAAACCCCCACCAGGAACCCGCGATCCGATGCCGGGGTGGACACCTGGCTGGCATTGCCGCTGGCCGAGGTCTTGCGATAGAACTGGATCTCGCTGCCGGCGAGCGTCTGATCGTTGCGGAGCGCCGCCGCTGCGCAACCGAATGCGTCGATCGCGCCGGAGGCGGCGACTGGAGTGGGGGCGCCTGCGTTTGCGGACATAGTGTTTTGTGTGAATCAACCTGCAAGCTGGCAATCGTCTTGCGGCCCGCGGCAGCTGCGGGCGCGCCAAGAATAGCAGAGCCATCCTGCATACACGCGAATACTTGCATGGCGGCACGCAGTAATGCGCAGTCCGCTCCTCGCACGGATTTCCGAGGTGCCTCCCAGGTACCTGCAGGCGCGTACGGCCCCGTGCAATCAGGCAACGCTGGCCTGGCTGCTCGCGCAGCCCTCTCATACTTTGGTTTGGGCGCCACAGACCACTCGCTGATTGTTGGCGGTCGACACGACTCCTACCATGCAGCCTGAGCGCAGTGCCTTCCCGCAGGCTGCCAAAGGTCCCGATGCATGGGATGCGTGCCGCGGGCTTCCATCGACACCAGGACTCCCGCGATGAAATGGCATCTCTTCCCGGCAGGGCAAGCATGAAACGCCGGCCCGTCATTCTCGCAGCGGCCGGGGGCGGGGGCTGCCCTGCCACCGGCAAGCGGCTGCGCAGGGAAATCGCGCCATAGCGCGCAGCGTGCCAGGCCCTGGGCACCAACCGGTGCCAGGCCGCTGAACCTCAACGCCATGACCACCATGCCCACGTCCAAAACTTACCGCGCCGTCGTGATCGGCGGCTCCCTCGGCGGCCTGTTTACCGCCATCTGCCTGCGCGCGATCGGCTGGGATGTCGATGTCTTCGAGCGGTCGCCGCAGCAGCTCGACAGCCGCGGCGGCGGGCTCGTGCTGCAGCCCGGCGTGCTCGACGCGCTGGGCTTTGCCGGGGTGGCGCACCCGCCCGGCTTCGGCGTGCCGTCAAAGGACCGCATCTTCCTGGACCGCGACGGCGTGCTCCGCTGCATCTACATGCCGCAGACGCAGATCGCCTGGAACGGGCTCTATGCCCTGATGAAGGGCGCGCTCGATCCGGGCGTGATCCATGCCGGCGAGGAACTGGTCGCGCTGGCCCACGAGGCCGATCACATGACGGCCCGCTTTGCCTCCGGCCGCACCGAGCGCGCGGATCTCCTGGTCGGCGCCGACGGACCGCTGTCCACGGTGCGGCAGGCGTTGCTGCCCGGCGATGCGCCCGCCTATGCCGGCTATGTCGCCTGGCGCGGCGTGCTGCCCGAGGCTGCGCTGGACGCGCGGGCCCGGTCGCTGCTGGTCGATGCCTTTGCCTTCCAGGACGGCCCGGGACACCAGATGCTGACCTACCTGATTCCCGGCGAGGACGGATCAGTCCAGCGCAACGAACGGCGCCTGAACTGGGTCTGGTACCGTGCGCTGCCCGCCGGAGAACCGCTCGCGGCCGTGCTGCTGGACCGCCATGGCCGACA
This sequence comes from Cupriavidus sp. F041, assembly GCF_057814235.1. Lineage (NCBI taxonomy): Bacteria > Pseudomonadati > Pseudomonadota > Betaproteobacteria > Burkholderiales > Burkholderiaceae > Cupriavidus > Cupriavidus sp. F041. The sequence continues at coordinate 1,510,150 of NZ_JBVASY010000002.1, read as the reverse complement.
GCACACGCATTCGCTTCCTCCGGGCGCGGTCAAGGATGCCGATGCCCAGGCGCTGCAGCTTGCCGCGGCGGACAACCTCGCGCCGGTGTTCGCGGCGCTGGTCACATCGACCCCCGATCCCTTTCTGCAACTGATCCAGGATTACGCGGCGCCGCGCATGCGTTTCGGCCGCGCCGTGCTGCTCGGCGACGCCGCCTTCGTGGCGCGACCGCATACCGGCGCGGGCGCGGGCAAGGCGGCAGCCAATGCCGTGGCCCTGGCGCGCGCGCTGCAGGCCGGCGGGGAGCGCATCGACGACGCGCTCGCGCTATGGGATCGAAGCCAGTGGGCCGCGGACAAGCATCTGGCCGAGTGGGGCATCTCGCTGGGCAGGCGCATCATGGGCGTGGTGCAGCCTGCCTAGCCGGCACGGCGATGCGGCTCAGCGCGCCGGCACCGGCGCGAGCGACGCGTGGGGCGTGGCGGTGCGCTGCGCGGCCTTGTGCACCATGGTGTAGGCGTAGTCCACGCCCATGCCGTAGGCGCCGGAGTGTTCCTTGACCAGTTGCATCACCGCGTCGTAGGTGTCGCGGCAGGCCCAGTCGCGCTGCCATTCGAGCAGCGCCTGTTGCCAGGTCACCGGCACCACGCCGGCCTGCACCATGCGCTGCATGGCGTAGTCGTGCGCTTCCTTGCTGGTGCCGCCGGAGGCGTCGGCCACCATGTAGATCTCGTAGTCGCTCTCGTTCATCGCACTCAGCGCGAAGGTGGTGTTGCAGACCTCGGTCCACAGGCCGGCGACGATGACCTTCTTGCGGCCGTTGGCGGCCAGCGCGTCGCGCACCTTCTGGTCGTCCCACGAGTTCATCGAGGTGCGTTCCAGCGTCGGCTGCTCGGGGAACACGTCCAGCAACTCGGGGTAGGTGTAGCCCGAGAAGGAATCCGACTCGACCGTGGTGATGGTGGTCGGGATGCTGAAGATCCTGGCGGCCTTGGCCAGGCCCACGGCATTGTTCTTCATCGCCTGGCGATCCATCGACTGCACGCCGAAGGCCATCTGCGGCTGGTGGTCGATGAAGATCAGCTGGCTGTTTTGCGGGGTCAGCACCTGGAGTTTCGGATTGGACATGATCTGCGCTCTCTAATTGAAATTGGTTGAACCTCATGTGGCGGGGTTTTTTGTCTCCACGCCGTCCATGGGTCGAACTATACGAGAGCATCCTAGGCGATGACGAGCGGAATCGTGGATTAATTATTCAATTATTTTGATGTTAATTCCGACCCGAAAAACGAGGGTAGCCGGCGCCGGTGCCATGACCCCGCGGGCAACGGCTTTTCCCATCCGCTGCCGGATCGCGGTGGCGTATTTCCAGGTCAGCGGCTGGGCGTCATACGACCATCGCATGACGTTGCGGGACGCGACAGCGAGCACTGCATCGGGCTGAGCCTGCGCTCGATGTCGGGCAGGCGAGAGAGGACCATCGGCTTTGCTTTGCTTTGAATTGAAGGAGCCGCCCATGACGATCGCTATCGCGCTGGCAGCCCCGTCAGCCAGCCCCCGTCTGCTGCCCCTGCCTGCGCGCAGCCACGATGGCATCGTAGCGCCGCGAAACGCCAAGCTTGGCAAATATCTGCCTGAGATTCCACTTGACCGTCAACTCGCTGATATTCAGCGCCAGCGCGATTCTCTTGTTCGACATTGACTGCTCGAGCAGCCCCAATATTTCCCGCTCCCGCCTGGTCAGGCCCGACAACTCCGTCAGGCCATCCTGCGGCGCCGCCGCGATAGTGCGATCGGGCCCGGCGGCGGGCATGGCAAGCGGCATCCCCCGCAAGCCGGCAAGGTAGTCCTCCTGCGCACTGTCCCTGCGCCGCGGCAGGCAGCCCAGCAGGACGCGAACGCCCTTGCCTTCGTCGAGCAGCGTCCGCACCAGGCCAAGCCGGTAAGCCGTAGCCACCGCCGGCTCCATGCATGCAATCACTTCGTCGCGCCGCCCGAGCGCATCCAGCGCCAGCGCCTGCAGCAGATCGGTCGTGACCATCAGCCCCTCCCTGCCCAGTGCCGTGGCCGTGGCGCGGACGTCATCCAGCGCCAGCAGCGCGCCTTGCGCCTCGCCCATGGCCAGGAGGAGCCTGGCCCGCGACAGCGCTGCGATCGCCACGATCTCGGCCGCGCGCGGTTCCGCGCCCGTCTGGTCGTGCGCCAGGCCGTCGAGCGTGGCCTGCAGCGACTGCGCGTGCCGCCAGTCGCCGCCGGCAAGCACGATGCGCTGCCGTTCCGCCACCATATGCGCCATCCCGCGCCAGATGCCACGGCGGCGGAAATGCGCTTCCATATCGATCAGGAATGCCATGGCCTCGTGCGGGAGCTTGCCAAGCACTTGCAGACGCGCATGGCACAGCGCGGCGCGCAGCGCCACATCGGGCGAGGATAGCTTGAGCATGTCGAGGCGATCCGCCAGCACCTGCCGTGCTTCCTCGGCCTTGTCGCGTTCGTACAGCACCACCGCCACCGTTGCCGCGCAGTAGCAGGCACTGACCGAGCGGCGGCCATGGTGGCGTTCGGCCTCGGCGAGCGCGTCCTTGCCCAGGCGCTCGGCTTGCCGTGCATTGCCCTCCAGCAGGATTGCGCTGGCGGCGCTTGCCCTGGCCATCAGCGCCAGCTCGCCCGTGCCGGCGCGCATCGCGCTTGCGGCGGCGGAACCCAGGATATCCCGCGCCTGCGCGTGGCGGCCGCGCGCGGTCAGGCTGCGCACGGTCAGGCCAAGCCTGATGTGCTCCAGCGCCGGATGGCCCAGCGCGGCGTTTTCAAGCGTTGCCAGGGTGGCGTCCAGCAGCGCCACTTCGTCGCGCTGCATGGCGATCACGGCGCGCAGCAGCCTGCCATGCCGCGACCCGCTGGCGCCAGCCCTGACGGCTTCCAGGGCGGTCAGCCATTGCTCGGCTTCGGCGGGCCGCGCCGTCACCGCGCTCGCCCAGGCGGCGAGCAGCAGCAGGCGCGGATGTCCCGCCAGCCGGGCGGGAGGCACCATTTCGGCCCACTGCCGGAAGGCCCGCAACTGGCTCACGCTGGGCAAGGCCGGCATCGAACACTCAACCAGGCGGACAACCGCATCGAAATCCTCGCTCAGCAAGGCATGCGGAATCGCCTCGGCAAAGCGCCCTTGCTGCACGAACCATCCGGTGGCTCGCCGGTGCAGGCCAGCCACGTCCTGCTGGCCGCATGCCAGGCGCTGGCTCAGGAATGCCGCGAACATGGGATGAAAGCGGTACCACCGGGCCTGGTCCTCCGCCTGCGCGGGCAGCAGGAACAGGCCGCGCGCGTCGACAGCGGCAAGCAACGCGTCTGCATGCTCCGAGCCCGTGACATGGGCGGCCAGCGCCGCGTTGAACCGCGGCAGCACCGACAAGCCTTGCATGAAGTTGAGCAGGTCCGCTGGCAACCCGGCCACGACGTCTTCCAACAAGTAGGCGTGCAGGCTATCCGCATCGGGCGCCAGCGCGCGCAGGCGCACCGGATTGCGCTGTCCCGCCTTCAACGAGGCCGCCATCAGTTGCAACCCGATCGGCCAGCCGGCACAGAGCGCATGGAGCCGCGTGGCGGCGTCCAGGCCCACGCGCGCATCGAGATGCGCCTGCAGGAAGGCAAGGGTTTCCCGGAAGGAAAATACCAGGTCTGCGCCGCCGACTTCACCTAGCTCCCCCACTGCGCGCAGACGGCCCAGCAACAAGGCTGGTGCCTTGCGCGATGCCATGACGACGTGGAGGGTGGGCAACCGTGCCTCAAGGATGGCCTGTAGCAAGGCACGGCTGGCGGGATGGCTGGTCCGGTCGGACTCGTCGATCATCAGGTACAGCTCTTCGCGCGCGCCGGCCAGCGCGCGGATATAGCCGGCAGCCAGCAATTCCGGGGCTGCCAGCGCATCGTCCTGCCATGGCGGCGCGAGCCGCGCATGCTGCAAGGCGGCACGCAGGCTGGCGCGGAACACCTCCGGCGCTTCGTCTTCGGCGTCCAGCGAAAGCCACGCTACGCTGGCGCCCTCCCCGATCAGCTTCTGGCGCCACTGCGCCATCAGGGTGGTCTTGCCGAAGCCCGCGCCGGCAGTGATCAGCACCAGCTTGCGCTGGCGCACATCGTGCAGGCCGGCAAGCAGGTCTTCGCGCGGGATCGAGCGGCTGCCAAGGCGAGGCGGCGCCAGCTTGGTAATGGGAGCAGGTTGATACCGTTCCATCGAAATTCGGCTCTCGGCAATGCGGGCCAGGCGGTGCGAGAAAAGGACCGCCGGCCTGTCCCGGTGGATATCGGGTGTCCGGACGTGGCGCGTGGGCGGGAGAACGCGCGCTTCGGGGATTGCGCGAAATATATACTAGCCATGCATGGCGCAAGCCATGGTTTGGGGCGGCCCACCTGATCCGGGTGGCTGGGCGAATGCCCGAGCGAGGCAAGAGCGGGATGCATGCGGAGCACACGCCGCTTCGGCGCGCCGGCCGAATTGCGCCGGGCCGCCTGTACAATGCATCACCATTTCGATTGACATCGACGCTGGCCGGCATGACCAGTGCTCGGAGACAAGAAGGCAACGGTCACCTATGCCGCAAAGCCCCTCCTCCCCCGGCGCTCGCCCGCCTGCCAGCGCGGCGCCGGTATCCACCAGCAATACAAAGCGCCAGCCGCCACGCGACACGGTCAGGGTCCTGGCGCGCGAACGCGTGCTTGCGCAACTGACCGAGGCACGGCGCCGCCGCGCGATCGTGCTGCAAGGCCCGGCCGGCTGCGGGAAGACCGCCACGCTGCTGGCATGGCGCCAGGCGCTGCTCGCACTAGGCTTCGATGTTGCCTGGCTGACCCTGTCTGCCGACGACAACGAACTGGCGCGCTGGCTCGATGCCCTGCTGGGCAGCCTGGCCCAGGTCGATACCGCGATGACGCGCGAGGCGGCGTTGCTGGGCGGCCGCGGGATGGATGCGGAAGTCGTGGAGCGCACCGTGCTGGCGCTGGTGCAAGGCATCGCCAGCCATCCGCGCGACCTGGTGCTGGTGCTCGACGAACTGCACCATCTTGCCGATGCCCGCGTGCACGAGTCGCTGCAATGGCTGCTCGACTACGCGCCGCCTAACCTCCATATCGTGCTGGCGTCGCGCGGCACGGTACCGCTATCGCTCGGCCGCCTGCGGGACCAGGGGCTGGTGCTGGAACTGGACCAGCGCGACCTGCGCTTCACGCTGGCGGAATCCGGGCAATTCCTGAAGGCGCAACTGGGCGATATCAGCGCGCGCGACGCGCGCCAGATGCACGAACTGACCGACGGCTGGGTAGCCGGGCTGCAACTGTTTGCCACGCACTGGAAGCGGCGCAGGCAACACAGTGGCGCGCAGTCCGGCGCCGACAGCTTCGTGCGCGCCAATGTGCAGAATGCCGGCGCCTTCGCCGGCTATTTCGAACGCGAAGTGCTGGCGCGCCTGGCGCCCGCCGAGACAGAGTTGCTGGTGCGCGCGGCGGCATGCCAGCGCTTCAGCGCCTCGCTTTGCGTGGCGCTGAACGAGCAAGGGCAAAGCTCCGCCGAGGTGGTCGCCCTGCTCGCCCGCCTCGACAACGACAACCTGTTCATCACGCCCGTCGACGGGCCCGACCGGGAAACCTGGTATCGGCTGCATCCGCTGCTGCGCGAAGCCCTGCTCCAGCGCTTCGGCGCGCGCAGCGAGGGGCAGCAGCGCGCCGTGCATGCGGCTGCCTGGCACTGGTTCCGCGCGCACCGCCTGCTGGAAGAAGCCGTGCGCCATGCCGTGCTGGCGGGAGAATCTGACGCCGCCGCGGATCTCGTGCAGCAATATGCGGGCACGCTCACCGCCCGCGGTGAATTGCGCAAGCTGATCGGGCTGATGCGCCTGCTGCCGGCCGAGCAGATCGAGGCGCGCATCAAGCTGCGCCTGATGACCCTGCAGATGCAGATCTTCGCGCGCGACCTGGACGCTTGCGCAGTGAGCATCGAACGCCTGCTCGCCGACATTCCCGAAGCCGACCTGACGGCCAGTTACCGGCTCACCATCCTGCGCTTCGGGCTGGCCGTGCAATGCGACGATACCGATGGCGCGCTGGCACTGGTGCCCCGGTTAATGCAGGCGCCCGCCGACGCCGAACCCGTCACCGTCGGCGCGCGCAACAACCTGCTCTCGTGGCTGTACATGCACCTTGGCGAGTACGAGCGCGCGCGCCGCATCCAGGCCGAGGCGCCGCCGCTGCTGGCGGAAGGCGCGCCGCTGCTGGGCACCACCGGCGGCAGCCTGAACGGACGCTGCATGGTGGGCTTCAGCTTCGCCCTGGAGGGCAAGATGATCCAGGTCGAGCGCATCTGCCGCGACATCCTGTTCGAGGTGGACAAGGCCGGCAGCGCCGCGGCCGAACCCGGCTACTTTGCCGCCGCGCTGCTTGGTGAAGTGCTCTACGAACAGAACGACATCGCGGGCGCGCGCCGGCTGCTGGAAGACCGCGTGGACGTGCTGGAGCGCGTGTCGATTCCCGACTCGGTGCTGCGGGTGCTCAGAACGCTATCGGCATCGCACTGGGTGGCCGGCCATCAGCTCGATGCGTTTGCCTACCTGGAGCGGCTGGAAGAGTACGCGGCGCAACGTGGCCTGGACCGCTTGCTGGCCCATAGCCTGGGGGACCAGGTCCAGCGCCACCTGTCTTGCGGCGATCCGGACGCCGCGCAAGCCGCGCTGGCGCGCCTGGAGGTCATCGATGCGCGCCACCCGCACGCACGGCCGAGCGCGCTCGATGAGATCCGGGTGGTGGCCGAACGCGCACGCATCCAGATGTGCCTTGCGCATGACGACCTTGCCGGGGCGGCGCAGCGCCTGGCGCCGCTGATCGCCCTGTGCGACGCGCGTGGCTGGCAGCGCCAGGTAGCGCAGTTACAGTGGCAAAGCGCGGTAGTCGACTTCCGGCGCGGGCTAACGGATGCCGCGCGCGACCAGATGCTGGCGGCTTTGCGCCGGGGACACCGGCTTGGGCTGGTGCGCAGCCTGCTCGATGCGGATCCGGCGGGGCTTGACCTGGTCGGTGAGATCACGCAGGGGCAGGCGGCGGACCCGTTGCTGGCTTTCTATGTCGAACGGTTGCGCTCCGCGCGGGAGGCGCTGGCCGGTGCCGTTCCGGACACGTCTCCTCACTCCTCCGATGGGCAGCCGGCAAACGCCGCCGGCATGGAAGGGTTGAGCGAGCGCGAGGTCGATGTTGTACGGTTGCTTGGGCAGGCGCTGCCCAACAAGAAAATCGCGCGGACGCTTGGGCTGTCGCCCGAGACTGTGAAGTGGCACTTGCGGAATGTTTTTCGCAAGCTTGGGGTTAGTAGTCGTGATGAGGCTGTGGCTCGGGTTAGGGATATGGAGTTGGGGGGTGGGGGGAGTTGAACCGTATGTGATTTTGGGGGCGGTGTTGGCTGTTGGACCCAAGTGCGTACGACTTCCCCCTGCGGGGGGCACAATCTGGCTTATGTGGGGCCGGTGGTTGCGTCGTACGGCCCCGAGCGTTGGCTGGCGTGTTCTACCGGCTTGCAGGGCAGCGCAATCGCATGACCCATGGGTTTCGTGGTGGGGCCCCTGACCTCGTATGCGGTGAGCGTTCGGCCATCTGCCGTTCGCGAGGCCAAAGGTCGCGATCCTGCCTGCATTGGTGTTTCGTGGTTTTGTCTCTGGCGGCGAGCGCCAGGGCATTTGAGGCGCTGCCGTACCGGCTCATCCGGCAATTTGCTATCAACGACCTTGGTTTCGTGGTGGGCACCGCGGCCCGCGCGAACCGGGCCGCGGTGCCCACCACGAAACCACTACTGCAAGCAGGATCGCGCCGCAGCGCTTCGTGTGGCTTGCGGAACGTCTCTGAAATTCTCGGTCGCGCCCGTGGTCGTCATCTCAGGCACGGGAACGCCGAAGTTCTGGCACGCCGGCTCTTGCAAAAGTTGCACTGAATCCCGACTGCTGCTGTGGGCACTCATGGGGGAAGTATCAGGGGGGAGGGTCGGAGGCGGCGCCGCCCCCTCCGATTCGCGGGAAGCCCCCGCACGCAGGGCGCCGGCGCTTTTGGGAGTCACTCGTCGTCCGCGTATCCCAGCTCTCGCTGATGTCGAATCGAGAGTACGAGGACGCGCGAGTCGGAGTACGCATACAGAATGACATGTGAATGAATGACGTACTCCCGAAAATCCGGCACCCCCGCCTCAACGGCCAGTCGGAGCAGATCGTTGAGTCGCGCCGATTCCTGATCGGAGCCTGCGGCGAGGATCTCAGCGGGACGGCCAAGCCGGGGATGCGTCATCACTAAATCACGGAACCGATAAATCTCTTCCCATAGCGCATCCATTCGCCCCCGCGCTGAACTCACGTCCTGGAGCAGCATGAACCCCTCAATGGTCTCCATCCGCTCCTGGAAAGTATCCGCAAAGTCGACTCGCGTCATTTGCGAGACCCATCACGTCGACGCATGGCTTCTTGGATCTCCTCCAGAGACTTAACGCGACCTTCAAGTGCGTCCTTGATACCCCTTTCGGCATCGGCCAACATCAGCAGTCGCCCCCGTTCTCTCCGTTCGAGGTTGTGGTAGTAGTCCAGCTTCTTGGCATCAACAAGGGCAACGAAGGCAGTGCCATTCTTTGTCAACAACTTCTCGGCACCTGCCACCACGTCCTCGGCCAGCTCCGTCAACCGTGAGCGGGCCTCGCTGATGGGGACAACATCTTTAGCACGAATCGACATTGCGCATCCTTTACAGAATTTGTTAACGAGAACATAGACAAATTACGTCTTGTGGTCAAGGTGCAAGACAATCCGGGGGCGTACATATGTAACGTAGTCAGCACAATGCTCGTCAGCAAGATCACCGGAGGATGTCGTCGACACGGTCCGTACTGCTCGACCCTGCCGTACCGGCTCATCCGGCAACTTGCTATCAACGCCCTTGGTTTCGTGGTGGGCACCGCGGCCCGGTCCGCGAGGGCCGCGGCATAGCGGCGTTGGTTCTTGCACCCAAAAGCCATACGACATCCCCCTGCGGGGGACGCCGGTCACTCTTCTTTGCCTCGGCGTAACTATTCAGCAGCCGGGGATAGGCGAAGGTGGGCAGCCAGAGAAGGTGCAGGTCAAAGCCGTGAAGAGCTCACGCTGCTGCTTGCGCAGCGTGGCGAGGTAAGAGCGGATGGTGCAAAACGCCTGCAGCCCATGTATGACGCGGAAGCCTCCGGAGATCTTCTGTTTGAGCTTGGGCATGCGGATATCCCGTTCGGCTTGGTTGTTATCGAACGGCACACGATGATCGGCGATGAAGCGCCACACCTCGGTCGCATATCGCTGGAGGCGAGCCAGCAGGTTGTAGGCGAAGGACTGTTTGGTCTTGCCGCGCGGGTCCAGGGCTGGATTCCGTGCCTGCGCAGGATTGTCCTGCTGTCCCTGCGCGATCAGCGCCTCAGCGCGGCGCCGGTAGTCGGCCAGGCGTGCTGGCGCCAGGCTGGTGTTGCCCCGCGTCAGATTGTCGTCGGCTTCGCGCTTGGCCTGGCGTAGCAGGGTGATCATGTCCTGAGCCCAGGTCTGTTGGGTGGTCTCCCAAATGTAGATGAGTTCGCGCAGATGATGCGCGTTGCACAGCGCGTGCTGGCACGCGTAGTCGGCATAAGGGCGCCAGCCGTCATGCACGGCCACACCGTCGAAGGCAGGCAAGATGTTGAAGCTATCCAATGCCTCTTTGCCACGCTTGGCGTGCGGGCCATACCAGGTCAGCCATATTGTCGAAGCGCTATGCAGCCACTGCTGCTTGCGCCCAACCCGCATGCCTGTCTCATCAAAGTGCACCACCGGCTCGGCCAGGATCGCTTGACGGATCTGATCAATTGCCGGTGCTAGCGCGCCGGCAGCCTCGTTGATGAAGTTTTGAATGGTGCCCGTGCTCACCGGCAGATCGAACAGATCTCGCAGGGCTTGTGCTGTACGGTCGATCGGCACTTGCTGGTACTGCGTCAGATAGACCCCCGCGGCTTTGACCCGAGGGCCATACTGCGCCGCCTGGCTGACCCCGCTCGGGAACTGGCTGGTATGGGTCTTGCCACAGCGGCACTGGGCAACTTGCACACGATGCTCGATCACTTCAAAGCGGATCGCGGGCAGATCAAACACTTGGCGGCCTTGCGGCAGCACGGTGACCTGATCTGCCGCAATGGCACTGCCGCAGACGTCGCAGCGCTCGGGCACCGGGTGCGTCACCGTGTGATCAGGGTCCTGCACCCGCTTGAGCGTCTTGCCCGGATGGCCGGGCTGACCACCCGGCGGGTTCGTGCCCGGCTCGCGCAGCGACTTCGGCTTGCGCTTCAGGCCGTCGGTCGAAGGCGGCTTGCTGGAGTTGTGGCTATCCTTCTCCAGCTTCGCCTCAAGCGCATTCAGCCGCGTCACCAGCTCAATGATGAGCGCGTCCTTCTGCTCTGGCGTCAGGTCGTTGAGGCTGGGGATCTTCGTCATGCGTAGCACTATGAAGCACTTCGCATCGGTTTACAACATCTGCTGAATAGTTACGCCGAAGCAAAGAAGACTAACAAGCTTGCCAAGCCCATGCCTGTGCCCGGCGTTCGCGAAGAAACGACTATAAAGGGGAACGGCAGCGCTGCGATGACCGACAAGCCATTGGTGCGAGCTCGCGGCGATCGGCCTCGCTGCTGGGTGAGCCCGCTAACGAGCCTGGTCCGGGAATCGTCGGCGACAGTGGCGAGCGGCGTGAGCCGCATCCCGTTTGAGAGATCGAGTCGAATTCGACGCTTCCCATGGCGCTGCCGTTCATCAACGAGGATGGAGCAAGCCATGGCAATGCGCAAGCGAGACGACGAGGTGTTCCCGAACGCGGCGGGGATCGATATCGGGGCGTCGAGCCACTGGGTGGCCGTGCCGCGGCATCTGGCCGAGCAAGCTGGCTGCGAGCCGGTTCGCGAAGTCGGCGCGATGACGGACGACCTCAACGCCATGGCCAACTGGCTGCTGGCATGCGGGGTGGACACGGTGGCACTGGAGTCGACCGGGGTGTACTGGATCCCGGTGTACGAAGTGCTGGAGCAACGCGGGCTGAAGGTCTGGCTGGTCGATGCGCGGCAGATGAAGTACGTGCCCGGACGCAAGAGCGACGTGCAAGACTGCCAATGGCTGCAGAAGCTGATGAGCCTGGGGTTGCTGCGGGCGGCCTGGCGTCCCGGCGACGAGGTCTGTGTCGTGCGCGCGGTGGCCCGCCAACGCGAGGTGCTGCTCATCGAGCAGGCCAGTTGGGTGCAGCGCATGCAAAAGGCACTGGTGCAGATGAACCTGCAGCTCACCGAGGTGCTCAGCGACGTGATGGGCATGACCGGGCAGGCCATCATCCGCGCCATCGTGGCCGGCGAGCGCGACCCGAAGGTACTGGCCCGGCACCGTCACAGCCGCGTCAAGGCCAGCGCCGAGGAAGTCACCCGGGCGCTGACGGGTAACTGGCGCGAAGAGCATCTGTTTGTACTCGCTCAGGCGCTGGCCATGTACGACCACATTGCGCGGCATGTGGCCGAGTGCGATACGAGGCTGCAGGCCTTGCTGGGCAAGTTGGGCCACAGCAAGATCGACGTGGGCAAAGTCCCCCGAGCCGGCAGCAAGCTGCGTGCCGAATTCGATGTCTGCCAGGTCATGGCCAACTGGGCGGGCGTGGACCTCACGCGCATCAATGGGCTGGGCGCGACTGCGGTGCTGAAGATCCTCTCGGAGATCGGCCCGGACCTCAGCCGCTTCGCCAATGTCAAGCACTTCTGTTCGTGGCTGGGCCTGTGCCCCGGCACCAAGATCAGCGGTGGCAAGGTGCTGGCCTCGGGCACCAAGCGCTCGGCGAACCGGGCGCGCCAGGCATTGAAGTTGGCCGCCATGAGTCTGTCGCACAGCGACTCGGCGCTCGGCGCGTTCTACCGCCGGCTGTGCGCCCGCATGGACAAACCGCGTGCCAATACCGCTGTCGCCCATAAACTTGCGCGGATGGTGTACTTCATGCTGACCCGCGGCGAAGCCTTCGTCGACCAGGGTCAGCAGCACTCAGGGTCAGCAGCACTATGAAGAGCAGCAGCGCCAGCGCAGTATTGCCGCCCTCAAACGCCGTGCCGCGGCCCTCGGGTTTCAGGTCAATCCGGTAGAGGTGGCCGCATGAACACAGCCACCTTCACTTCTGTTTCTTGAGAGCATTTCAGGGCCCTTCCGGCCCCGGTGTGGGCGGAGAAACGGAGATGAGCTATACCGGTGAACGGCAGCGCCGCGATGACCGACAGACCAATGGTGCGCGCTCGCGGCGTAGCATGCCGTGGAGTGAGCCCGCTTGAGAGCATGGTCCGGGATTCGTCGGCGACAGTGGTGAGCGGCACGAGCCGCATCCCGTTCAAGAGATCGAGTCGAATTCGACGCATCCCATGGCGCTGCCGTTCATCAACGATGGTGGAGCAAGCCATGGCGATGCGCAAGCGAGAAGACGACGAGGTGTTCCCCAACGCGGCGGGGATCGACGTGGGCGCGTCGAGTCACTGGGTGGCGGTGCCGCCGCATCTGGCCGAGCAGGCCGGGTGCGAGCCGGTGCGCGAGTTCGGCGCGATGACCGACGACCTGCATGCGCTGGCCGACTGGTTGCTGGCGTGCGGCGTGGACACGGTGGCGCTGGAATCCACCGGGGTGTATTGGATCCCGGTGTACGAAGTGCTGGAGCAACGCGGGCTGAAGGTCTGGCTGGTCGATGCGCGGCAGATGAAGTATGTGCCCGGCCGCAAGAGCGACGTGCAAGATTGCCAATGGCTGCAGAAGCTGATGAGCCTGGGACTGCTGCGCGCGGCCTGGCGGCCCGGCGACGACGTCTGCGTGGTCCGCGCGGTGGTGCGTCAGCGCGAGGTGTTGCTCACCGAGCAGGCCAATTGGGTGCAGCGCATGCAGAAGGCGCTGGTGCAGATGAACCTTCAGCTCACCGAGGTGCTCACCGACGTCATGGGGCAGACCGGTCAGGCCATCATCCGCGCCATCGTGGCCGGCGAACGCGACCCCAAGGCGCTGGCCCGGCACCGCCACAGCCGAGTCAAGGCCAGCGCCGAGCAGATCGCCAAGGCGCTGACCGGCAACTGGCGTGACGAGCACCTGTTCGTGCTGGGCCAGGCGCTGGCCATGTACGACAGCCTGGCTCAGCGCGTGACCGAGTGTGATGCCAAGCTCGAGTCGCTGTTGGCCCCGCTGGGACGCAATGACCCCAACCTCGACGGGCCGGCCAAGCGTCGCGGCAAGAACACCCCCAGCTTCGACCTACGCACGGCGCTCGCACGCTGGGCCGGTGTGGACCTCACCCGCATCAACGGCCTAGCCGTCACCTCGGTGCTAACGATCCTTTCGGAGATCGGCCCGGACCTGCGCCGCTTTGGCAGCGTCAAGCACTTCTGTTCGTGGCTGGGACTTTGCCCTGGGACCAAGATCAGCGGCGGCAAGGTGCTCGGCGCGCGCACCCGGCGCTCCGCCAACCGCGCCCGGCAGGCACTGAAGATGGCAGCTATGAGCCTGTCGCGCAGCGACTCCGCACTTGGCGCGTTCTACCGCCGGCTGTGCGCCCGCATGGACAAGCCGCGCGCCAATACCGCGGTCGCCCACAAGCTGGCGCGCATGGTCTACTTCATGCTCACGCGCGGCGAGACCTTCGTCGACCAGGGGCAACAGCGCTACGAAGAACAACAGCGCCAGCGCAGCGTCGCCGCCCTTAAACGGCGTGCCGCCGCGCTGGGCTTCCAGCTCAACCCCGTGGAGGTGGCCGCCTGAACCCAGCCCTTCAGTTTGGTTTCTCAAGAGCATTTCAGGGCCCTTCCGGCCCCGGTGTGGGCGGAGAAACCGAGATGAGCTATACCGGTGAACGGCAGCGCCGCGATGACCGACAGACCAATGGTGCGCGCTCGCGGCATGCACGCCGTGGAGTGAGCCCGCGCAGGAGCATGGTCCGGGATTCGTCGGCGACAGTGGTGAGCGGCGCGAGCCGCATCCCGTTCATGAGATCGAGTCAATTTCGACGTTTCCCATGGCGCTGCCGTTCACTGACGATTCTGGAGCAGGCGATGGCGATGCGCAAGCGAGAAGACGATGAGGTGTTTCCGAACGCGGCGGGGATCGATATCGGGGCGTCGAGCCACTGGGTAGCGGTGCCTCGACAGGCCGATGACGAGCCGGTGCGTGAATTCGGGACGATGACCGATGACCTGCACGCATTGGCGGATTGGCTGCTGGCGTGCGGGGTGGACACGGTGGCGCTGGAGTCCACCGGGGTCTACTGGATCCCGGTGTACGAGGTGCTGGAGCGGCGCGGGCTGACGGTGTGGCTGGTCGATGCGCGGCAGATGAAGTACGTGCCCGGACGCAAGAGCGACGTGCAGGACGTCGATTGCGTCCTCGTACGAAGTCAATTTGTGGTGATGTCGTTTACGGTTTCACGCGCCCACCGCCCCACCAGTGCGAGCGGGCGCGTGAAACGGATCGAACCGTTCCCCCTTGGCAAGCACCGCCCACAAGATACGCGCGTGCTTGTTGGCTACGGCGACCAGGGTCTTGTAGTAGCCCACGCGAGCCTGGAGCTCGACGATCCAGTGCGAGAGCCGGTCATGACGCCGGTGGGCAGTGAGGATGGCCGATCGCGCGCCCTGAAACAGCAGAGTTCGCAGATAGTCGTTGCCTTGTTTGGTGATGCGCCCGAGCCGCTGCTTGCCGCCGCTGCTCTTCTGCCTGGGCACGATGCCCAGCCAGGCGGCCATCTGCCGGCCGTTTTTGAACTGGCGGGCATCCACCACCGTCGCGACCGCGGCCGATGCCGTCAGCCGGCCCACGCCACACACGTCCATGCAACGCTGCGCCTGCGGGTCGTGGCTGGCGTGCTCGGCGATCTGCCTGTCAAACCACGCGATTTCGTCATCCAGCACCTGCCATTGTGCCCAGCCGCGCATCAAGGCTTGGCGCGCCGGCCCTGCCAGCTCATTGTTGCCGTCCTCAACCTGGTCGACGAAATGCTTGCGCAACTGGCCGATCCGTTGCGGCAGGAACACGCCGAACTCGGCCAGCAACCCGCGCAATCGATTGACCAGCGCGGTACGCTCTTCGACAAATCCTGTGCGCATGCGGTGCAGCACTAGCACGCTCTGCTGTGCGGGTGACTTGACCGGCACGAAGCGCATGTGGGGGCGGCTCGCCGCTTCGCAGGTCGCTTCGGCATCGAGTGAGTCGTTCTTTACGTGAACGCCGCCTTTGCGGTAGGGTGCGACAAACTGCGGTGGAATCAGGCGCACGTCGTGTCCGAGCGCGCGCAGCTTGCGTGCCCAGTAGTGCGCCGCGCTGCAGGCCTCCATCGCGACCAGGCACGGTTCCAGATTGACAAACCAGTTCACGAATCGCTCGCGCGCAATCGCCTTACGTACCACGACACGCCCGGCGCTGTCGACCGCATGAATCTGCATGACGTTCTTCGCCAGATCCACGCCGACACGAGTAATCTTGTCCATGACTTCCCCCTTTCCATGGAAGGTTGTGTAGCACCCCCATGATGTCACCAGACGGTGCCGATCCGGTGATCAGGGAGGTCCTTTCCAATTCAGTGGCTGCAAAAGCTGATGAGCCTGGGGCTGCTGCGCGCGGCCTGGCGCCCCGGCGATGAGGTCTGTGTGGTGCGCGCGGTGGCGCGTCAGCGCGAGGTGCTGCTGGCCGAGCAGGCCGACTGGGTGCAGCGCATGCAGAAGGCGCTGGTGCAGATGAACCTCCAGCTCAGCGAGGTGCTCACCGACGTGATGGGCATGACCGGGCAGGCCATCGTGCGGGCGATTGTGGCGGGCGAGCGTGACCCCAAAGTACTGGCGCGGCATCGCCATGGGCGCGTCAAGGCCAGCGAGCGCGATATCGAGCGGGCGCTGACGGGCAACTGGCGCGAGGAGCACCTGTTCGTGCTCGGGCAGGCCCTGGCGATGTTCGACAGCCTGGCCCAGCGCATCCTCGAGTGCGAGGCGAAGATCGAGGCGTTGCTCGCGCCGCTGGGCTGTCACGAGGTCGAACTCGGCGGGCCGGGCAAGCGGCGCGGCAAGAACACCCCGACGTTTGATGCCCGCACCGCGCTGGCGCGCTGGGCGGGCGTGGACCTGACGCGCATCAATGGCCTGGCGGTCACCTCGGTGCTGACGATCCTCTCGGAGATCGGCCCGGACCTGCGCCGCTTTACCAACGTCAAGCACTTCTGTTCGTGGCTGGGACTGTGCCCCGGCACCAAGGTTAGTGGCGGCAAGGTGCTCAGCGCGCGCACCCGGCGCTCCACCAACCGGGTGCGCCAGGCACTCAAGCTGGCGGCGATGAGCCTGTCGCGCAACGGCTCGGCGCTCGGCGCCTTCTACCGCCGGCTGTGTAGTCGCATGGACAAGCCCCGTGCCAATACCGCCGTCGCCCACAAGCTCGCGCGGATGGTGTACTTCATGCTGACCCGCGGCGAGGCCTTCGTCGACCAGGGCCAGCAGCACTATGAAGAGCAGCAGCGCCAGCGCAGCATCGCCGCGCTCCGGCGCCGCGCGACTGCCCTCGGTTTCCAGATCACCCAAGCCGTTCAGCCGGCTTGAAAAAACCGTGCTGCCCGAATTGTTTCTCATGAGAAGAAAGCCGACCCTGCCGGGGGCAGAGCAATCGCGGGTGCGCAGGGCGCTGGTTTCGTCGTATGGCCGGCGGTTCTGCTGGTATCTGCCGTTACCGGCTTGCAGGGCATCGCAATGGCATGCCCCATGGGTTTCGTGGTGGGGCCCCCGACCTCGTATGCGGTGAGCGTTCGGCCTTCTGCCGTTCGCGGTGTGCAGCGCCGCGATCCTTGCCGAAGCAAAGAAGAGTGACCGGCGTCCCCCGCAGGGGGATGTCGTACGCACTTGGGTCCAACAGCCAACGCCGCCCCTAAAAAGCCCCACCCCCGGCAAACACGACGGTTTCCCCCCGGCGGCCTCCCAAAAAAACAAAGCCACCTAACGCGGGTGGTTATATCCCACCCCCTCTTAGCGTTACCGTAACGCCATACCAAAACCCACCCCCCGGGACCCCAAAAATACAACCTGCTGACGCGCCCCACCCGCATCCAGCCCAGGAGACAGCCCAGGAGACAGCCCCAATGAATACACCAATGGCCACGCACCTGCCAGCCGCCACCGATCACCCCTACCGCCCGGTCTGCTTCCCCGAGCGCCGCACCCTAATCGAGCACCGCCCCGACGGCACGCTACTGCTGCGCTGCACCACGCCACCGACCAAGATCCCCCAGCAAGGCATGGCCGACTTCCTGCCCTACTGGGCGGAGCGCCGTGGCACCAGCGCCGCATTCCGCGAGCGCGACGCGCAAGGCGCATGGCGCACAATCACCTGGACCGAACTGTGGCACCAGGTACAGGCTGTGGGCGCCGCGCTGCTGGAACTCGGCCTCGGACAAGACCGGCCGCTGATGCTGCTTTCCGGCAACTCCATCGAGCAGGCCGTCGTGCTGCTTGCCGCCGAGTACGTGGGCGTGCCCGCCGCGGCGGTGTCGCCCGCCTACTCCACCATCAGCCGCGATTTCGCGCGTCTCAAGGGCGTCGCGGAACTGGTGCCGCCCGCGGCACTGTTCGTGCAATCGGCCGCGCCCTTCGAGCGTGCCATTGCGGCCCTGGAAGGCTACCAGGCGGCGGTTATCGCCGTGGAAGGCGCGGCAGCCGGCCAGTACGCCTGGAGCGGCCTGGCAGCCACCGAGCTGACGCCGGCGCGGCTGGCCGCGCTGGCCAGCGCGCACGCCGCCATCCGTCCCACGGACACGGTGCGCGTGCTGTTTACTTCGGGTTCCACCGGTGTCCCCAAGGGCGTGGCCACCGCCTACAGCAATCTCAACGCGGTGACTTCCTATCACGCGGAGAACCTCGCCGCCCTGATCGAGCGGCAGCCGGTGTTCCTCGACTGGCTGCCCTGGCACCATGGCCTGGGCGGCGTGACCAACTTCGCGCGCGCCATCGTGCTGGGCGCCACGCATTACATCGACGATGGCCGCCCCCTGCCCGGCCTGTTCCAGCGCACCGTGCGCAACCTGCGCGAAGTCTCGCCCACCATGTTCAACAGCGTCCCGTCCGCGTGGAGCGCGCTGGTCACTGAACTCGAACGCGACCCGGTGCTGGCGCGCAGCCTGCTCGCCAATGCGGTCAGCTTCGGCTATGGCGGCGCCAGCCTGCCTGGCGACGTGTTGCAGCGCATCCAGCGCGTGGCCGAACAGACGGTGGGCGAACGCATTGTCTTCTGCTCCGGCCTGGGCTCCACGGAAACCACCGCCATGGGCGTGTACTGCGGCTGGGCCACCGACGACGTAGGCAATGTCGGCGTGCCGATGCCCGGCGCCGAAATCAAGCTGGTGCCGCTGGACGGCAGCGACGGACGTTTTGAAATCCGCATGCGCGGCCCCTTCGTTTTTTCCGGCTACGTCAAGCGCCCCGACCTCACCGCCGCGGCCTTCGACGATGAGGGCTATTTCTGCCTGGGCGACGCCGTGCGCCTGGCCGACCCCGCCGATCCGGCCCGCGGCCTGGTGTTCGCCGGGCGCGTGGTCGAGGACTTCAAGCTGGCCAACGGCACCTGGGTACGCACCGGCGCCGTGCGCCTGGCGCTAATCGATCGATGCGCGCCGCTCATTACCGATGCCGTCATCTGCGGCCACGATCACAACTACCTCGCCGCGCTGGCCTGGCCCAACCTCGCCGCCTGCCGTGCGCTGGCCCCGGAGCTGGCCGAACTGGACGCCGAAGCGCTGGTGCAGCACCCGCTGGTGGTGCATGCGCTATGCGAACGCCTGCGCGCCCAGGGCAAGGACGGCGCCAGCCTGAGCGTGCAGCGCGTGATGCTGATGGCCGAGCCGCCTTCGATCGACGCCAACGAGGTGGCCGAAAAAGGCTACGTCAACCAGGCCGCCACCCGCGCGCGCCGCGCGCACCTGGTCGATCAGCTATTCCACCCCGAACCCGCGGCACACGTCGCCTGCGTACGCTAAGAGCGGACCAACGCCCTCACCCTTTCTATCGGAGCTTCACATGCAAGTCACCCGGACCGTCTTCCGCGACGACCACGAAATGTTCCGCACCACCGTGCGCCGCTTCCTCGAACGTGAATGCGTTCCCCGCCAGGCCGCCTGGGACAAGGCTGGCGTGGTCGACCGTGAAAGCTGGCTCAAGGCCGGCCGCGAGGGCCTGCTGTGCATCACGCTGCCGACCGAGTACGGCGGCGGCGGCGGCGACTTCGGCCACTGCGCGATCTTCAACGAGGAAGTCGCGCGCGCCGGCGTCAGCGGCCCGGGCTTTGGCGTGCACTCCGACATCATTGCCCCGTATATCAACCGCATCGGCAGCGAGGAACAGAAGCAACGCTGGCTGCCCAAGGTCTGCTCCGGCGAGGCCATCCTTGCCATCGGCATGACCGAACCGGGCACCGGCAGCGACCTCAAGGCCGTGCGTACCACCGCCGTGCGCGAGGGCAACGAATACGTGATCAACGGCAGCAAGACCTTCATCAGCAACGGCCTGAATGCCGACCTGATCATCATGGTGTGCAAGACCGATCCCAGCGCCGGCTCCAAGGGAGTCAGCCTGATCATGGTGGAAGCCGACCGCGAAGGCTTCCGCCGCGGCCGCAAGCTCGACAAGGTGGGCCAGCACGCGCAGGACACCGCCGAACTCTTCTTCGACAACGTGCGCGTGCCGGTGGGCAACCGCCTGGGCGAGGAAGGCAAGGGCTTTGCCTACCTGATGGGCGAACTGCCGCAGGAGCGCCTGAGCATCGCCGTGAGCGCCGCCGCCAAGCTGGAAGTCTGCCTGGAACACACCATCAACTATGTGAAGGAACGCAAGGCCTTCAACCAGACCGTGTGGGACTTCCAGAACACCAAGTTCAAGCTGGCCGACATCAAGGCGCAAGCCGTGGCCGTGCGCCTGATGGTGGATCACTACCTCGCCGAGCACGTGCGCCGCCGCCTGACGCTGGAAGAAGCCGCGATCGCCAAGCTTTATGCCACGGAAGCCCTGGGCAAGGCGCTGGACGAAATGGTGCAGCTGCACGGCGGCTACGGCTACATGCTGGAGTACCCGGTGGCGCGCGCCTTTGCCGACTCCCGCGTCACGCGGATCTACGGCGGCACCAGCGAGGTCATGCGCGACCTGATCTCGCGAAAGATGTAATTTGTATCGTCATCGTAAACACCACCGCAATCCGAAGGAAGAATGACATGACACGTAAAGTATTCGTCGCCGGCGTCGGCATGATCCCGTTCAAGAAGCCGGGCACCAGCGAAACCTATGACATGATGGGCGCGCACGCGGTGCGCCAGGCGCTGGAGGATGCGGGCATCGACTACGCCGACGTGCAGCAGGCCTACGCCGGCTACGTCTACGGCGATTCCACCTGCGGCCAGAAGGCGCTTTACCATGCGGGCATGACCGGCATCCCGGTCATCAACGTCAACAACAACTGCGCCACCGGCTCGTCGGCACTGTTCCTGGCACGCCAGGCGGTGCAGAGCGGCGCGGTGGACTGCGCGCTGGCGGTGGGCTTCGAGTTCATGCAGCCGGGCGCGCTCAGCTCCAAGTGGAGCGACCGCGCACCGGCGCTGGAGCGCGCGCTGAACCTGGTCAACGAACTGGTCGACCGTACCGACCTGCCCAGCGCCGTCCGCCAGTTCGCCGGCGCGGGCCGTGCGCACATGACCAAGTACGGCACCAAGCTGGAGACCTTCGCCAAGATCCGCGCCAAGGCCAGCCAGCACGCCGCGCGCAACCCGCTCGCCGTGTTCCGCAACATCGTCACGCCGGAAGACGTACTGGCCTCGCCGATGCTATGGGATGGCGTGCTGACGCGCCTGATGGCCTGCCCCCCGACCTGCGGCGGCGCCGCCGCCATCGTGGTCTCGGAAGAGTTCGCGCGCAAGCGCGGCCTGCGCACCGACGTGCTGATCGCTGGCCAGGCGCTGACCACCGACACCCCCAGCACCTACGACAGCAAGGACATGATCCGCGTGGTCGGCTTCGACATGACGCGCTCGGCATCGCAAAGCGTCTATGAGCAGGCCGGCATCGGCCCCGAGGACGTCGATGTGATCGAACTGCACGACTGCTTCGCGCAGAACGAACTGCTGACCTACGAAGGCCTGGGGCTGTGCGAAGAAGGCGGCGCGGAGAAGCTGGTCAACGACGGCGACAACACCTACGGCGGCCGCTGGGTCGTCAACCCGTCCGGCGGCCTGCTGTCCAAGGGCCACCCGCTCGGCGCCACGGGCCTGGCCCAGTGCTACGAGCTGACGCACCAGATCCGCGGCACGGCGGAGCAGCGTCAGGTCGAGGGCGCAAAGGTGGCGCTAGCGCACAACCTGGGGCTGGGCGGCGCGTGCGTCGTCACGGTCTACAAGAAGCACGCCTGATTGCGCTGATTACCGAACGCTACCCGACGGAGTCCTTCCCATGATCGACAAGAAATTCATCGGCAAGGTGATTGCGGATTTCCGCACCACCGCCGCCGCCAGCCAGTTGCGCTTCTTCGCCAAGGCCACCGGCGAGACCAGGGCGATCTATCTCGACGAAGCCGCCGCGCGCGACGCCGGCCACCCCGGCCTGCCGCTGCCGCCCACCTTCCTCTTTTCGCTGGAACTGGTGCAGCCGCCCAGCGCCTGGCGCGACGAACTCGGCATCAAGGTCGAGCGCATCCTGCACGGCGAACAGTCCTTCACCTACCACCGCATGGCCTATGCCGGCGACACGCTGCACCTGCAAACGCGTATCACCGACATCTACGAGAAGAAAGGCGGCGCGCTGGACTTCGTGGTACGCGAGACACGCGTGACCAACCAGGACGGCGAACATGTGGCCGACCTGCGCAGCGTACTCGTGCAGCGCAACGGCTGAACCGGAGAACCCCAATGAGCAATCCGAGCAATTTGAGCTTAGAGCAGATCCAGGTCGGCGACACCCTGCCCCCGCTGACGCTGGAGCCGATCAACCGCACCACGCTGGCGCTGTTTGCCGGCGCCTCGAACGACCACAACGCAATCCATATCGATACCGACTTCGCGCGCAAGGCCGGCATGCCCGACGTGTTCGCGCACGGGATGCTGTCGATGGCCTATCTGGGCCGCCTGCTCACGCTCTGGGTTGACCAGCGGCAGTTGCGCCAGTTCGGCGTGCGCTTTGTCGGCATCACGCATCTCGGCCACCGCATCACCTGCAGCGGCCGCGTGGTGGAAAAGCTGGAAGTGAACGGCGAGAAGCGCATCAGGCTGGAAATCCAGACCGCCAACCAATATGGCGAAACCAAGATCCTGGGCGACGCGGTCGTCGCCCTGTAACCCCAAGCAAGTTCAGCAAATTCAGGAGATAAGACATGGGAGCACTTGACGGCAAGGTGGCACTGGTCACCGGTTCCGGCCGTGGTATCGGCAACGCGATCGCCAGGCGCCTGGCCAGCGAAGGCGCGCGCCTGGTGATCAACGACCTGGACGCCGAACCGGCGCACCAGACCGTGGAAGAACTGAAGGCGATGGGCGTCGAGGCCGTGGCCTGCGTGGGCAACGTGTCCGCGCCGGACTTCGCCGATCGCTTCATCAACACGGCGATGAGCCAGTTCAAGAGCATCGACATCCTCGTCAACAACGCCGGCTTTACCTGGGACGACGTGGTGCAGAAGATGAGCGACGAGCAGTGGTACGCCATCCTGGACTGCCACATGACCGCGCCCTTCCGCATCATCCGCGCCGCCTATCCGCACATCAAGGCACTGCACGCCGCCGACAAGGAAGCTGGCCGCGAGGTGTACCGCAAGATCGTCAATATCTCGTCGACCTCGGCCCTGAACGGCAATGCCGGTCAGCTGAACTACTCCGGCGCCAAGTCCGGCGTGATCGGCATGACCCGCGCGCTCGCCCGCGAATGGGGCCGCTTCAATGTCAACGTGAACGCCGTGGCATTCGGCCTGATCCACACCCGCATGACGTCGGCCGACGCCAAGGCCGGCGCGACGGTGAACATCGAGGGCCGCGACATCCGCGTCGGCCTGAATCCGGAACTGCTGAAGGCGCACGCCCAGCGCAACCCGCTCGGCCGTGGGGGCACCCCGGAGGAAGCGGCTGGCGGCGTGTACCTGTTCTGCTCGCCGGACTCGAACTACATCACCGGCCAGACCATCGCCGTGGCAGGTAACGTGCAGTAAGAGGGAAGCCGGCCGGCCATCGGGCGTGATGCGATGACCGGCCTTGCATCGCCCTCGGGCCGGCGCTAGCCACGCCCGCAGGCCAGGGCCGGATGCCAGTCGCTACCGCGCCCTTCCGTCCTGGCATCGACGGCGGTGAGCGTGGCGTGGAAGGCATAGTCAGGCCCGGGGCATCTCCGCAGCCTTGGACAGCACGCGGACGGGCACCGGGTCATCGCGGCCTCGCAGGCGTGCGGCAAGCTGCGGCAAGCCTGCGGCCGAAACGCCGGCGTGCTGGAAGACCTGTTCCGAGACGATCGCCTCGCAAGCGATCTCTTTTGTCAACTGCTCAAGTCTCGAGGCCACGTTCAACGGGTCGCCAATCGCCGTGAACGTGACATGCTCGCGGAAACCAATCTCGCCCATGACGGCCCGGCCGCAATGCAATCCAATGCCAAAGCGGATTGGCGTCTGCAACTCCTGCTTGAGCGCGGCGTTGAGTTCGTCAATATTGGCTGCGACCAGCGGCACCGCGCTGAGCGCCTGACGACAGGCCACGGCCGGCTCGCTGTGCAAGCCAAAGATCGCGAGCACCGCGTCCCCCAGGAACTGGTTTGGCAGACCGCCCGCCTGGACCACCGCGGCGCAGACCGCACTCAGGAAGCGGCTGACCATGAAGATGCTGTCGAACGGTAGTTGTGCCGCCGCAAGCTTTGTGGAATCCCGCATATCCACGAACATGAACGCCGCGAATCGCTCTTGCGGCATGACGTCCCGCTGGCGCCGCTGCAGGAAGGCCGTGGAGGCGGCCGGAGGCACCAGTGGCCACACGGAGAGCGCATGGGTCGGCCGCAACTGGCAGGCGAGGCGCACTGTCTGCGAATCCGCTCCCAGCCGCTCCAGAACGCGCCGCTCCGCCTCGGCCGGCGCGGGCAGCGGCACAGCGCTGAGCACGCGCACCCGGCACAACGTACATCGGGCGCGGCCACCGCAGGTGCTGGCATGGGGAACGCCGGCCATGCGGCTAGCCTCCAGCACCGAGAATCCAAGCGGCGCGAATACCTTTCGCCCATCCGGATACATGATGCAGAGCCGCCCGGCCCGGCGCTCCCGCACCATGCGCACCAGCCGCGCTGCGAGCACCAGCAGCAGCGCACCCCCATCGAAGAGCAAGAAGTCGTTGCGCAGCTCGGCGAGCCAGAGATTTTGCAAATCCGTTCCGATGATCGCCGGGCGGGTCGCCGCGGCGCGCCAGACGGGATCCTGCGCGAGCGCGATCACTTCCCGTCCGCCTTGCAAGAAGCCTAGCAGCGCAAGCACCGGAAGCAGCACGGCAACGCTCAGCAGCACGCTTCGCCACGCACCAAACCATGGTTTCAAGCGCAACCAGAACCAGAGGCCGTAACACCCATGCAACCAGGCAACCACCAGGAGCATCAGCTGCACACGGCCGAAGAACGGTGAAGCGATCCAGAACGAGTACAGCAACTGCGCGTAACCCTTGTTCAGGTCAAACGCGGCAAAGGCGATCCGCGTATTCGCGACATGGTTGGCCAGCAGCGGCGGTATGCACAAGCCGAGGACGAGCTGCGCCACCTCGCCCGGCGTCCAATGCAACGAGCGCCGTTCGTACAGCGCCCACAAACCCAGGAAGAAATGCGTCACCAGCGCGCTGTACAGCACCGCCGTTCCAAGCCATCCCTGCCAGATGAACTTCTGCACAAGCAGGCCACGCTCCAGCCAGGCGAGCGAGATATTCCCCAGCGAGTGATTCAGGAGATGCGTACCCACGTAGGTAAACAGCACCAGTCCGGTGGTCAGGCGGACCGATCGCACACCCGCCGGCCGCAACCTTTGAAGATAGGGAAAGTGCGACATGCTCTACCCTCCACGCATCCCGATGCGCCGGCGCTTGCCACCAAGCGCTGACACTGCCGAGCGCACGCTAGGTTAGCATCACTTCCAATGGGTAGTGCAGGCGCCTGAGGGCCTTGGCAATTTCCGGGCTCTGGCGCGATAAGGGCGGGCCGCAGCCCCGCCCTTTCTCTTTTCATTCATGCCGCCTGCGGTTCTGGCAGCGTCTTAGCCGTGCGCGCCGTCGGTGAACGGATCGCGCCGATCCGTGATTCTTGCGCCGTCGGAATAGACGTCGAACCTGCCTGCTTTCGCGCCATCCGTGTAGGGATCGCGCGGCCCGGCGATATGGGTGTTGCTGTCGGAGGTTGCGGGGATGCTGGGTGACTGGGCCAGCGCTGCAAACGAAGCCAATGCCGCGACGGCGGCCGAAATCAGGATTTTCATGACGATCTCCAAATACAGTAGGGACAGCTTCCAAAGCGCATCGCCGTGAAGGCTACGCCTGGGCACGCAACTCGCTTCCGGCTTCCGGGATATTGATCCATCCTGAGAACTGGTTCGCCGTGCATTTGTAGAACCGCGCAGCCACCCGTTTTATTCCCGCTGCAGTTGTTGACGCGGCTGCCGGACAAGGGAAATTCCTGTGCCCCGTTTCGTGCTCCTGTGTCCTCTTATCGCTGATGCCACGGATGCGCCACGTATGCGTTTTTTCCGCGAAAGAAATTGGGGAATAAGGAGACTGGCTCCGCGGTTAACCCATGCAGAGCGTCATGCTGCGCAGTCGAATCGACTGCGGCATCCCTCGCTCGAACAACCAAGGAGTATTGACATGAAATCGAATTCGCTGAATCGGCTTTTCGTCCTGCCCATGCGCGGTTCGCTCATCGTGAGCGCTGCGTTGATGGCAACCTCAGCTTGTGTATACGCGCAAACGTCGCCCGAACCCGGCACGCATCAAGTCACTCGTGCGGAAGTGCGGCATGAACTCGAGGAATTGGAGTCGGTCGGTTACAACCCTTCCCAAGGCGGGGATAGTAACTACCCCGCCGACATTCAAGCGGCGGAACAAAGACTGGAAGCCAAACATCAAGCGCAGAGGAATGCGCTGATGAGTGGAAACCAGGCAGCACAGAGCGGTGAAAACCAGACCGCACAGACGAGGCCCACCCCTTGATTGCGGACGCAGGTCGCACACGGCTTCTCGAAAGAGGATACGGCTGGCAGGGCAATTGAACGACTTTTTGTTTCGTACCAATCCTGATCGGATGGGATCATGAATCGCGACCAGTTCAAGTTCTGGAATGCCGTTGGCATCATTACCATCGGCCTTCTCTTTTACTACCTCCTGGTTAACTAATGTCCGCTGCAGCCAGTTTTAGGGTGGACATATCGCCTGTCTTTCGGCCGTATTCACGTTATCTTTAGCGCTGTGAATCAGGCATTGAGAGACGCTTTTTGCGATCGTCGACGCGCAAGCCGATTGCGCAACTGGCCGGCCACGAACGCGCTGGTGATCAGCAGCAGGTAGAGGATGACGAGATTGTGGCGCCACGCATCGAGAGCGATCTGGTGCACGGCCAGTTTCGGATCGGGCGCCGGGAGGACAGCCCGGCTCGCCATGACGGCCCGGGTCATCCGGACAAGACCGGCCGCCGACAGCAGTGGCAGGAGCACGAGCAGAGCGAGCAGTGCAGGCTTGGCGCGGCGCACCATCGCATGATGGCGCAGGCGGATCCACAGCCCCAGACAACCGTGTACCCAGCCCGGGGCGAGCAACGCAACCTGCAAGCCTTGCGTGCCGCTGGTGATCAGCAGGATCACCATACGTTCATAGTTCGGTTCGAAGCCATAGAGCGAGGCGGCGAGCCGGGTCGCCACCGCATGGCGGATAAGCAGCAGAGGGAGGCTGAGTCCCGCCCAAAGGCGGATCCATTCGGTGGCCGGCAGCGTCCAGTGGTGGCGCCCGTAGACTGTGCGCAGCGCCAGCGCAAAATGCAGGGACGCCGAACCGTACAGCAGGATCGTTCCGGGCACGCTATGCCAGAGCCGCAGAGCCAGCGCGAGACCGCGCCCGGCAAGATCCAGCGACCAGATCCCGAGCGCATGATTGGCCAGGTGGAGAAAGAGGTAGGTCAGCAGCACAACGCCCGATCCGAGCTGCAAGCGGCGCATGGTTGGTTGCACTTTCGATCCCCTTGATACACAACAATGAGTAGACGCCGTTCCGTCGCCGGATATTCCCGCTTCTGCACGCAGTCATCCGCTTGCGACGCGCGAGCGGATCGTCGGTGGTGCGGAACTGGCTGCCCGGGAAGAAGACGGACATAGGAGGCGTACCGATCACACGACCGGCAATTCCTATGCCGAATCAACACGGGATCCAATTCAGGCGGCGGTTCCGGGAATAAAAATGGCATGCCGGCGGTCCTGTTGTTAACTCACTGCCGGTCACGGATTGCGGTTACAGCAGAAACTTCACAATGGCCGATCCAGACACCGCGCAGCGCTTCGAGACGCTTGTATTGCCTCATATGAACTCGGCTTTCAATGTCGCGCGATGGCTGACGCATAACGACCAGGATGCCCAGGACGTGGTGCAGGAGGCGTACCTGCGCGCGTTCCGGTTTTTTGGCGGATTCCGCGGCGAGGATGCCCGTGCATGGCTATTGAGCATTGTGCGCAACACCTTTTACACCTGGCATCAGCAGAACCGGGGGCATGCAGCGGAAACCATGATGTTCGAGGAAGACATGCACAGCCTTGAGACGAGTGCCGCTGACCATGACGTCAGTCCCGAAGCGATGCTCATACGCAGCCAGAGCCAGAAGCGGGTGCATAAGGCGTTGCTGGGCTTGCGGCTGGAATACCGGGAAGTTGTCGTGTTGCGGGAACTGGAAGACTTGTCGTACAAGGAAATCGCCACCATCGTGGGCATCCCGATAGGCACGGTGATGTCTCGCCTGGGCCGAGGCCGCCAGCAACTCGCGGCGCTGCTCGCCCCGACGGATCAGGAGGCGTGATGGATCACAAACAGGCATTTGAATTACTGCCGGGCTATCTCGACCAGGAGTTGAGCCTGTCCGAAGCGCTCGAATTCGAGCGCCATCTTGCTGACTGCGAACAGTGCCAGCAGGTCTATGCGCAACACCGCCAGGTGAGTGCGCAGCTGCGGCAGGCGGATTTGCGTGTAGAGGCGCCGCGGGAACTGGTGAAACGCATCAAGGCTGCGTTGCCGGTGCGCCGCACGCTCTGGCAGCGGCTGGGTGAGCGATTCGGCCGGTGGAGCGGCGGCGGGTCGCTGGCCTGGGCGCCGGCTGGCGCGATGCTGATGAGTGTGGTCGCGTTGACCTGGAGCGTGGGGCTGTACCTGTCGGTGCCATCGAGCGAGACGCGTCTGACCCAGGAACTCGTGGATAACCATATTCGCTCGTTGCAGGTCAATCACCTCTCCGATGTGATTTCAACCGACCGGCATACGGTCAAACCGTGGTTTGACGGCAAGCTGGACTTTGCGCCGCCTGTGGTCGATCTTGTGCAGCAGGGGTATCCGCTGGTCGGCGGGCGGCTGGATTACCTGAACGGGCGGGCGGTCGCCGTGATGGTCTATCATTACAAGCTGCATCCGATCAATCTCTATGTGTGGCCGGGCAACGACGCGGGCGCCACGCCTCGCATATACGCGCAGCAGGGCTATCACCTCGCCCACTGGAGTGCCGCGGGCATGAATTACTGGGCGATCACCGATGCCGGCGAAGCGGAACTGAACGGCTTCATCACGGACCTGCGCGCGCATCCGGCTTCCTAGCCCGCGCGGCGGGGTGCCCACGGTGGAATAAAACGGCGGAATAAAACGGATGGCCCAGCGGTCTTCCTCATGAACCCAATCGGGAGGCCCGTCGGATGGTCCGGCGGTCTACCTCTCGAACCTGTCTCGTGAGGGCAATATGTCGTCAGATCATCCATCCAATCCGTCGCGCCGCGGCGCGTTGAAGTGTCTCGCTTTCGGTGGCGCGGGCACCGTCTTTGTCCTGGCCAGCGGCGTTCTCGCGCCGGTGGAACTGGCCCTTGCCGCCTCAGGGAAGGGTCAGCCGGCTGCCGCGGGCATCCCTCTTTTCCTGCAGATCAGCGACACGCATATCGGCTTCAACAAGGAAGCCAATCCCGACGTCGCAGGTACGCTCAGGCAGACGATTGACTTCGTCAATGCCATGCCGGTCAAGCCTGCGCTGACGATTCACACGGGCGACATTACGCATCTTTCCAAGGCGGAGGAATTCGACCACGCGGCCCAATTGATGTCGGGGCTGAATATCACCGAGTTGCATACCGTGCCCGGCGAGCATGATGTCACCGATGGGCCCGGGACAGAGTACTTCAAGCGTTTCGGCCATGCCTCCGACAATAGGGGCTACTACAGCTTCGACCACAGTGGCGTCCACTTTATCGGCCTGGTCAACGTGATGCATTTCAAGCCGAACGGTTTGGGGGGATTGGGCGACGACCAGCTCGCCTGGCTGCAAGCCGACCTGAAGGGCCGCTCGTCCAGCACGCCGATCGTCGTCTTCGCGCACATGCCGATGTGGACGATCTATCAACCGTGGGGGTGGGGCACCGGCGATGCCGGCGAGGCGATGAACTATCTGAAGCGTTTCGGTTCGGTCACCGTCCTGAACGGCCATATCCACCAGATCGTCTCAAAGGTGGAAGGCAATATCACCTTCCACACGGCGCGCTCGACAGCATATCCGCAACCGACAGCCGGCGATGGCCCCGGACCTATGCCGCTGACGGTACCGGGCGATCAGCTTCCCAGGATGCTCGGCGTGACCAGCATCAAGATCATGCGCCACCCGTTCCAGGCGACGCTTGCCGACACGACGCTCGCCTGACTTGTCAGGCACGGCTCACCCACCAGGACCCAAATCATGCTAACGACTCTACTTCGCCGCGCCCTCGTCGTCCCCCTCGGGGCCGGGATGCTCATGGCGGCATCGGTTCCCGGCTTCTCCGTCGCGCAAGCGCAGGAGACCAATGTCATCGTTGTGAAGAATTTCATGTTCTCGCCGATGTCGCTCACGATCAAAGCCGGCTCGACCGTGACCTGGAAAAATCTCGATGGCGAACCCCACACGATTGTCGACGACGCCGGCCTGTTCCGCTCCGGCGCGCTCGATCAAAACGACACCTTCAAGTTCAGGTTCGACAAACCGGGGGTCTACAAGATCTTCTGCGGCATACACCCGAATATGAAGGAGACAATCACCGTCCAGTAGGTCCGGTATGCACTGCGCGACATCCTGCCCGCCGCAATAGCGCGCCGGGAGAACGGCGCAGTCGAAATCAGTTCGCGCTGGGGCCGACCACGGCCCCAGCGCGATCTCAGGCCACCGCGGCGGGCGCCATCAGGTCCTCGAGGAAGTAGGCGGCAAGCTGGTGCCGGCCTTCGAGTTGCGCCTTGGCGTAGACGTTGGCCGCGTGCTGCCGCACCGTCTTCGCGCGGCTCTCGCGCAGGCCCGCGATCTCCTCCAGCGATAGTCCCTTGACCAGCAGCAGCGCCACGTCCTTCTCCGCCGGCGTCAGTTTCCAGGCTTCGAACTGCTCCTGCATCTGATCGAGGAAATTGCGTGTGGACTGGCGGGCGGCGGTGTCGCGCTCCGCCAGGGCGCGCTCTCCGGCATGGGCAACGTTTCGCAGTTCGGCAAATTCACGCGCAGCCCGCTGCCGCTCCCGCACAAACACGAACAGGATCCAGAGGAACACGATCGTCGCGGCGGCTTCCGTCACGAGATGGTAGTTCACACCGCTGCTCACGTGGATCTGGCTTAAATCCCAGATCTGGTAGGCGGGGAAGAAGGCGAGCAATAGCAAAAGCTTGGGTGACATGGGACGTGATTCCAGACGGCAAACCCGTTGGCTTACCCAGGCGGCAGCGCACTGGAATCCACGGGCCGCTAAATGTAACTGATTCTCGTTCTTGAGAAAAGGCCGGTCGCGCCAGCGTGGTGCGCCGGTCACAGTAAGCGCCCCTTAATGCACAAAAATGGGCGGGACATTTGTCCCATCCCCCTTTTGGCATCTCCCGTGAAGCCAGTCCCCATGCGGCAAAAGGCCCGAACGGACAGGACACTTGCCCCGCCCGCACGATCAGGAATTGAATTCGAGAATGATTCGCATTAACCTTCGCGGACTTACGCTCCAAGGGTCACATCTGGCCAGGAGAGCGGCGCTTCTACTGACCGGCCCACTTAGCCACCTCCCGCGAGTTTTTCCTTCATGACACGTGTTTCCCGTCCCAACCTGGTGCCCCGCCCCCACGCTATCGCTGCGCTGGCTTATGCCCTGATCGCCGGCCTGCCGGTCGCGGCCCGCGCGCAAGCGGCCCAGCCTTCGCAGTCGGAACAGACACTGCCGCAGGTCACCACCTCCGCCGGCAAGGTCCGGCCGGGCAGCCTGCGGGATACGGTGACAACCGGCACCAAGACGGACACCCCCTTGCGCGACGTCCCGGCCGCCATCACGGTGATTCCCGACTCGGTACTGCGGGACCAGGGCGCCATCGACATGAACTACGCGCTGCAGAACTCTGCCGGCGTGCAGGCCCAGCTGGCCGGCGGCTACGGTTTTGCCAACAACTACACCATCCGCGGCCTGAACATGCGCTTCCTGCGTGACGGCTACCCCGACGGCCCCACCCAGAACGGCTACTACCGCACCATGTACGACGTCGACCGCATCGAGGTGCTGAAGGGCCCCGGCTCGGCGCTGTACGGCTCGGGCCAGCCCGGCGGCATGGTCAACATGGTCACCAAGGCCCCGCTCAGCAAGTTCGGGGCGGAAATCGGCGCTTTCGGCGGCAGCTTCGGCACCTGGGGGACTTATGTGGATGTCGGCGGCCCCGTCGGCTCGCAGCTTTCCACCCGCGTGATCGCGGACGTCGAGAAGAGCGACGGCTACCGCGGCCTGTCGCGCGATATCAAGGAGGTCTCGCCCTCGCTGAGCTGGGCCTACGACAACAACAAGACGCTGACGCTGGACTACGATCACCGGGACATCCGGATCAAGCCGGACAACTACGGCATCATTTTCAATTCGCAGGGCGGGATTGCCGCCGCGCCGCGCGACTCGCGCTACTACAGCCCGTTCAATGACACCCGGCAGACCATCGACCGGGTGACGCTGAGCCACGACTGGCATATCGACCCGGCGCTGAGCATGCGCACCGCCTTCATCTACGACGAGCGCGGGCTCAATATGACCCGCAACGCGGGTGGCAACGGCGGCAATGCCGCCAACCAGATGACCGGGCGTGCCGCACGTACGCAGGTTGACGACGGCCACTTCACCCTCGCGCAGAACGAGCTGGTCTGGAAGACCCATACCGGGCCGGTGGACCACACGGTGCTGTTCGGCCTGGAGTACTCCGACACCCACATCGACACCGTCCGTACCGGCTACAACCTGCCCAACATCCTCAACATCAACGCGCCGGTGGTGCCCG
This sequence comes from Cupriavidus sp. F041, assembly GCF_057814235.1. Taxonomy (NCBI): domain Bacteria; kingdom Pseudomonadati; phylum Pseudomonadota; class Betaproteobacteria; order Burkholderiales; family Burkholderiaceae; genus Cupriavidus; species Cupriavidus sp. F041. The sequence goes on along the minus strand of NZ_JBVASY010000002.1, from coordinate 1,477,587 downwards.
AAACCACGCTCAATGGCCTGGTTCCGGTGACTGCGCAGGGCTTTAACCGCAAGCTGAAGCAGGAAGACTTCGGCGTCTACCTGCAGGATCAGCTGGCCTTTGGCGACCAGTTCAAGGTGCGCGCGGCGGTCCGGACCGATCGCGTCAAGTTCAGCGACGTGGGCACGCAAGGTGGCGTATTCCGCTCTATCGGCGACACCCAGAACCTCACCTCCGGCTCGTTTGGCGCTGTGTGGGAGCCGCGCCAGTCGCTGTCCTTCTATGCCGGCGTCTCGACCAGCAAGTTCATCAACGTCTCGACCGAGCCCGCGGCCTTGACCACGCAGCCGGAAAGCGCCTTGCAAAAGGAAATCGGCGTCAAGGCCGAGTTCCTCGACGGGCGCCTGCAGACCAACGCCGCGCTGTTCGAGACCGAACGCAAGAATTACTACATCACGCTGCCAGGTGCCTTGAGCCCCACCCCCGACGGCCGCGACCGCTCGCGCGGGCTGGAACTGGAAGTCAGCGCGCGCCCGATGGCAGGCTGGTCGGTGCTCGCGAATTTCATCGTGCAGGACGTCAAGGTCGAGTCCAACGCCCTGGCGTCGAACGCCATCATGGGTGTCGTCAACCAAAGCATCGCAAGCAAGCGCCCGGCCGGCGTCGCCCGTACCGGCGGACGGGTGTGGACCACCTACGACTTCCAGCAGCAAGCGCTGCATGGCTTCGGCATCGGCCTGGGCCTGACCTACAAGGGCGACAGCTACGCCGACAGCCTGAACCTGTACCGCGTTCCGGCCTATGTGGTACTCGATGCCGCGGTCTACTATCGGCAGAAGACCTGGGACGTGACGCTCAACCTGCGCAACCTGACGGACAAGACCTACTATGTTTCGCCGACCTTCTCCGGCGCGCTGCCCGGCGACACGCGCAGCGCGATGCTGACCGCACGCTATCGTTTCCAGTGAGGAACTACATGACCCGAACCATCCTGGCCCGCATCGCCATCGTGTTCGCGGGGGTTGCCATTGTGGCACCCGCGCAGGCGCATTACCTCTGGCTGGAGCAAGGCAAGCCGCGCGCGCATCTCTATTTCGGCGAGTACGAAGAGCTGCTGCGCGAACGCTCGCCCGGCCGTCTCGATGAAATGCCGGCACCCGAGATCAGCAGCGTCGATCGCGCAGGGAAAACGGCGGCGCTCGGCGCCAGCCGGGAAGCGAGTGGCTTCAGCTTCGACATGCCGCCCAAAGGCAGCGGCGTCATGGCAAGCGAAACCGGCTACGCTGTCAAGGACTGGACGCACGCCGGCATCGGCGTGGTAAAGCCGATGTTCTACGCGCGCCTGATTGGCGAGCTGCCTGCCGGCACGCAGGCTGCGCAGCCCGCCAGCGCGATGCCGCTGGATATCCTTCCCGCCGGCAAGGCGGGAGAATTCCGCGTCATGTTCCGCGGCTCGCCGCTGCCTGCGGCAGACGTGCGCATCATCGCGTCCAACGCCTGGACGCGCGAGGCAACCACGGATCGCGACGGGGTGGTGCGTTTTGCCTTTCCGTGGCGGGGGCAGTACATCCTGCATGTCATCCACCTCGAACGCGCGCCCGGCACGTTCGGCGGGACAGCCTACGAGGCGGTGCGGCACCGGGCCACCGCCACGATGACGGTTCCCACCGGACCCCGGACGGAGAGCCCGGCGACGTGGCAGGCATCCCAGCCCCACTGACACGCTGCCGGCAGCCAAGCTTCCGATGCTACCCAGAACCGACCGGCGTCTAGCCTCTCCGCACGCTTCGTCCGCCAGCCGCGGCGCGGGAGACGCCTTGCCCATCTCCGCATGGGGAGAACGCGGCCGGCAGGCCGCGCAGGCCATCGCCGCGCGCGGCGTTCCGGTGTCGCTGGGCAGGATCGCGGTGCTGTTGGTCCTCCAGGAAAGCCCGTCCCGGCATACGACGGCGGAGCAGCTGTGCCGGGCGATGATGGAGTCGCCCTACCAGACTGCGCTTTCGACGTTCCGCGCGGCGATCTACGAACTCACGGAAAGCGGGCTGATCTGGCGTGTCACGGTGCCGGCTGGCAGCCACGCGGTGACCCATTACTATGAAATGGCCGATTGCCCGGCGCATGAGCATCTTTTCTGCACCGGCTGCCACCGCATCGAGGAGGTGTTCGACGAGCCGCTACTGGCCATGCAGCGCGCCTGCCTTGCCGCGCAAGGGTTGCGACCGGCACATGTGCGCAGTGCGCTGGTTGGCCGCTGCAAGGCGTGCGCCGCCCGGGCATGAAATCAGGCGCATGAGCGCTTGGTCGTGGCCCGCCGCAGCGCGGCGCCCCACCGCGCGGTGGACCCGGAATAGCCCGCCGGCGACAATGCCGCCGGTCCAGCGCAGCCACTCCGCGGGGCTTCGCAAATGAAAATCAAAACAATTATCAATTACAATGCGGGCGAAAATACACAATTACCACCTTGCCTTTTCAACCAATAAAATTATTATTTTTTATCCAATGCCTGGTTTTATAAATAATGTAATTGGGAATCAATACCATGAAAACCGACAAGAAGGTTCTTCAGCTTCTCAATGGCCAGCTCAAGCATGAATTGACAGCGATTAATCAATACTTCCTGCACGCCCGCATGTACAGGCACTGGGGCTTGAGCGCGCTGGGCAAGCACGAGTACGAAGAGTCGATCGAAGAGATGAAGCATGCCGACAAGCTCATCGAACGCATCCTGATGCTCGACGGGCTGCCGAACCTGCAGGACCTCGACAAACTGCTGCTGGGAGAGAACACCGAGGAAATGCTGGGTTGCGACCTGAAACTGGAACTTGTTTCCCAAGCCAGTTGCAAAGAAGCCATCAAGTACTTCGAATCCGTGGGCGATTACGTGTCGCGCGAGATAGTCGTCGGGATTCTCGATGACACCGAAGAGCACATTGACTGGATCCAGACACAAATCGAACTGGTGGCAAAAGTCGGCCTGCAAAACTATCTGCAATCCGCGATGGGGTCCCCCGCCTGATTCCGGGCGTCGGCGGCGCCGCGCCTCAGAAACGCATCGTCGCCGACAACAGCAGCGTTCGCGGCTCGCCAATCGCCACGCCGCCGAATGCATCGACCGCGGCCCAGTAGCGCTGGTCGAGGACATTGCGGACATTAAGCCGCAAGGTGGTCTGCCGGCGGGCCAGCGTGGTCTGGTAGCGCGCGCCGAGATCCACGCGGGTCCACTGCGGAATGCGCTGCGTATTGGCCTGGTCCACATACTGGCGCCCGGTGTAGACCAGGCTGCCGCTCAGCGTCAGGCCCGGCGCCAACGCGGCATCCCATTCGGCGCCAAGATTGGCTTGCAGCCGGGGCGCGCCAGTGGCGGTCTTGCCCTCCGTATCGGCGCTGCCGGTCCGGGTGAGCCTGGCGTCGAGCACGGTGGCGCTGGCGAGCAGCCGCACCCCTGCCGCCGCCTCGCCGTACAGGCCGAACTCCAGCCCGCGGTTACGCTGCTCGCCGCTGGCGGTGAACAGCGTGCCGGACATCTGGCCGCCCGGCTTGGTGATCTGGAACACGCTGACAGTCGCGATCATGCCTCCCCGCTCCACCTTGACGCCGGCTTCATACTGGGTCGACTTGTAGGGCGCGAATACCTCGCCCGCATTGCTGGCGCTGGAGGGCGCGGTGTCGCCCTTGCTCAGTCCTTCGATGCGGTTGGCGTACAGGGAGACATGCTGCCAGGGCTTCACCACCAGGCCAAGCATCGGTGTCACTGCCCCCTCGTCATAGCGCGACGTGACGGCGCCGGCCGTGCCGAAGTTCTCCGACCTGACCTGCTGGTAACGCACGCCCAGCGTCGCCTGCAACCGCTTGTCCAGCAGCGACAGCGTATCGGCCACGGCCACGCCGTTCAGCCGGGTCTCGGATACCTTCGGTACGCTGGCAGGCTCCGGGATGTACTGCGCGGGCAGTAGGAGCGGGTGGTAAAGGTTGGTCAGCGCGCTCGTGGACGCATGATTGAAGCCTCGCCCGAGCTGGTCCCGATAGCCGCTGACGACCAGGCTCAGGCGGTGGCTGACCGGCCCGGTATCGAAGCGGGCCCGCAGGCCGGTATCCGCCGTGGCCCGGGCAACGTTGAACTTGTAGTTCGTGTCCGACACGGCAACATCGCCGGCCTCGTTGACGATGGTGGGCGTGATGGCAAAGAGCCTGGCAACCCGGGTACGGCCACCGCCACCGTCCACGAACCAGGCCAGCTTGTCGCTGATGTCGTACTCCGCCCGCAACAGCAGCGACTGGTCGCGGATGCTGGAGTGTTCCCAGGGCTGCGTGATATTGCGCCGGCCATCCGGTGCGCCGGGTACGGCGATGCCGGGGACAATGTGCAGGAGCCGCGACGGCGCGTTGATCCTCTCCCGCTGGCCGATGAAATCCAGTGTCGCACGCAGGCGCTCGCCCTGGTAATCCAGCGCCAGCGCGCCGGCCCCGGCATTGCGCGACTGGTTGTCCAGGCTGGTATCCCCTGCCCGATAGCTCCCGTTAAGGCGGATGCCGAACTGGCGCCCGGCGCCAAGCCGCCGGCTCAGGTCAACGTTGCCGCCAAGCTGCGACGCCGCGGCATAGTCGGCCGTGACCTGCATCAGGTCCTCCGCGGTGGCCCGCTTGGGGACGATGTTGATGCCGCCGCCGACGCTCCCGCTCGGCGCCATGCCGATCAGCATGGCGGTCGGGCCCTTGATCAGCTCGACGCGCTCGACATAGCCGGTCGACACCCGGTAGTTGGAGGCGACGCCATACAGCCCGTCGAAGGCGATTTCCCCGAAGTTGCCGTTGCCCACGGGAAAGCCGCGGATCGTGAAGGCATCCAGGATGCCGCCGGGCTGGCTGACAAAGCGCACCGACGCATCGTTGGCCAGCACGTCGCCTACCGTGCGCGCCTGCTGGTCTTCGATCGCCCTGGCGGTGTAGCTGGTGACGCTGAACGGCGCGTCCATGATGTCCGTGTTGCCGAGCATCCCCAGCCGGACGCCGCGCGCGAGCTGCCCGTCCGCGAAGGGCTGCGGCAATTCGCCCGCGGCTGGGGACGTTCCGGTGATGGTCACGGCGGGCAGCACTGGCACGGCCTCGGTGCGAGCGCCCTCCCGCGCCTTGCGCACGGCGAATCCGCCGCCCGGCAGCGCCACCGCATCCAGCCCGGTACCCGCCAGCAGCGCATTCAGCCCCTCGGGCACCGTATAGCTGCCTTGCAATCCCGGGCTTTGGGCTGCGCCGAGCAGCGCGGCATCGTAGGAAAGATCGATGCCGGCGGCGCTGGCGAAGCGGTTGAGCACCGCATGGAGCGGGCCGGGCGCGATGGCGAAGGACCGCGCCTGGCCAGCGCCCGGCGCCTGCGCGCGCGCGGTGGGCGACGGCATGGCCACCCACAGTGCAATACAGGCGAGAGCGCCGGCAAGCGCGCGGTATCGGACGCGCAACGGCTTAGAAGTCCACGCTCATGGACGCCATGAAGGTACGCGGCGCGCCCAGCGAAATCGTGCCGTACGATGCCACCCCCGACCAGTACTTGCGGTTGAAGGCATTGAACAAACCCGCGCGGAAGGTGGTGGATTTGCCGTACAGCGATGTCTTGTAGCGCGCGCCCAGGTCGACCGTGGTCCACGACGGCACCTGCTGCGTGTTCGCCTGGTTGACGTATTCGCTGCCGGTGTAGTTGACCGCCCCCGTCAGGGTCAGGCCGGGCACCCACGGCAGGTCCCATTCCGCGCCCAGGTTAGCCATCACGGTGGGCACGCCCACCGGGCGGTTGCCGCGCGTGGCCGCGCTGTTGGTCCTGGTCAGTTCCCCGTCGAGCAGGGTCACGCCGCCGAGCAGGCGCACGCCCTTCCAGGCCTGGCCCGACAGCGTCAGCTCCAGGCCCTGGTTGCGTTGCTCACTGTCGATGGCGTAGACCGTGCCGAACAGCTGGCCGCTCGGCTTGGTCATGCGGAAAGCCGCCAGCGTCGCCATCACATTGCCTGAGTCGTACTTGACGCCCACCTCCTGCTGCCTGCTCTTGTACGGCGCGAAGACCTGCCCCGCGTTCGACGCCGTGGCCGGTGCGATGTCGCCCTTGCTCAGCCCCTCGACGTAGTTCGCATACAGCGACACGTTTTGCCAGGGCTTGAAGACGATGCCGGCCAGCGGCGTAACGGCGCTCTCGTCGTATGCGGATGTCTTTGCGCCGGTGGCGGCGTAGTTGTTCGACCTGACCTCCTGGTAGCGCAAGCCAAGGGTCAACTGCACGCGGTCGTCGAGCACGCTCAAGGTGTCGGCCAGCGACAGGCCCGACAGCGTGGAGTCGGAGACCTTGGGCACCCGTTGCGGCGGGGCGATGTCCTGCGCCGGCCGGTCGATGGGCGCGTAGATGTTCGACGTGACGGGCGTGCCGGAGACATTGGCATTGGCGATACGGTCCATATACAGGTTCGCCTGCAACGCCAGTGCATGCCTGACGGGGCCGGTTTCGAACTTGCTCCTGACGCCGGTATCGAAGCTCGAGCGGTTGACCTGGAACTTCCAGTTCTGCACGGCCGACGAGGTGGCGCCAGCCGGATTCAGGATGGTCGGCGTCTGGTCGGACAGGCGCGCCACATCGGAGCGGGTGCCGCCGGCATCGGCGAATACGGTCACGTTGTCGGTGACATCGTATTCCGCGTGCAGCAGCGTCGAGACATCATTGGACTTCCACCAGCCCCAGGGCTGGCTGACATTGCGCCGGCCGTCCGGCGCGGATGGCACCTGCAAGCCGGCCGCGACCAGGAAGGGACGCGTCGGCGCATCGACCCACTGGTATTGCTCGATCACGTCGAGCGACGCACACAGGCGCTCGCCGTGGTAGTCCAGGGACAGCGCCGCCACTTCGGCGCGCGACTTCTGGTTGTCGAGCGCGGTCGGTCCCTGGCGGTGCAGGCCGTTGAAACGGATGCCCCACTCCCGCTCGCTGCCGAAGCGGCGGCTCAGGTCGACCGCGCCGCCCACCTGCGCATCGGAGGCATGGTCGAGGGTAAAGCGCGTCAAGTCCTGCGCCAGCGCCCGCTTGGGCACGACGTTGACCACGCCGCCCACGCCGCTGTTGGGCGACATGCCGTACAGCAAGGCGGCTGGCCCCTTCAGCACCTCGACCCGCTCCAGGTACTCGGTGAACAGGTGGTAGTTCGGCGAAACGCCGTAGACGCCGTCGAACGCGATCTCGGACAGGTTGCCCTCGTTGATCGGGAAGCCGCGGATAAAGAAGGAGTCGGTCACGCCGCCGACCTGGCCGGTAAAGCGGACGGAAGGATCGCTGTTCAGTACCTCGGCCAGCGTGACGGCCTGCTGGTCCTCGATCCGCTGGGCGGTGTAGTTGGTGACGGCGAACGGCGTGTCCATCACGCCCTTGTTGCCCAGCAGCCCGAGGCGGCCGCCGCGCGCCACCTGGCCGCCCGCATAGGCCGGCGGCAGCTCACCCGGCGCTTCGGTGGCGGCGGTGACGGTCACCGCCGGCAGCGTGGCCGTGGTGTCCTGGGCCGCTGGCTGCGATTGCGCCCTCACTGCGAGCGGCGCCATGCTCGCGCCCAAGGCAAGACAGACGAAGGCGTGGTGCAGCGCGACCGCGAACGGCTTGAGCCGGGGTGGGCGCGCTGTGGCAATGACGGTGGCAGTGGCATGGCGTGTTGCAGACATCAGATTCTTTTCTCCGGCAGCGTGGTGTTTGAAGTTCCTACGCAGTAGGCCGGTCGAGAATCGAAATCCCCTCAAATTTTCCTGAATTTTTTTTCTGGCATGGCTGGCATGGCGCTTAGCTGCCTCCGGCAGGCTCCACCGTGACCCAGAAGCGCGTGCGGTAGACGACGGCAACCGGCTGCGACTGCGCCAGGAAACGCAGCGTCTGATCGGTGTCGCGCAGGTGATAGGCCCCGGAGATGCGCAGGTCCGCCACGCGCGGATCGCAGACGATGCGGCCCGTGCGATAACGCGCAAGCTCGGCCAGCACGTCAGCCAGGCGCATGTCCTTGCCGGCGATGACGCCACTGGCCCAGCCGTCCGCCTCGAAGGTCTGCGCCGGTGCAGGCGCGCTGCCGCCGCTGGCCAGCCACCAGCTCGTACCCGCCTGGGCCACGTCGCCGGTTCCCCCCGTTGACGGATACAAGGCGACGGCGCCCTCCTGCACGCTGACCCGGGCGCGCCCGTCCCCGATCCGGACCACGAAGCGCGTGCCCAGCGCGCGCAGGCTGCCGAACGGCGTTTGCACCCAGAACGGCCGCGCCGCCCCGCTGGCGGCGGCAAAGCGATCGTCATGTCCCGTTGTGACCAGGATCTCGCCGCGCCGCAGCGTGACCAGGCGGCGCTCGCCGCCCAGTCCGGTGCTGATGGCGGTATCGGTGTTGAGCACGATGGTGCTGCCATCGTCCAGTCGCACGGTGCGCTGTTCGCCGGTAGCGGTGCTCGTATCGGCAAGCAGGCGCTGCCATGGCACCAGCTCGCGCACGCCCTGCACGGCCACCACCGAGATACCGGCCAGCGCCAGCACCTTCAGCGCCTGCCGGCGCCTCAGCCCGCTGGCGCCGCGCCGCGCGCCGGCGTTTTGCAGCGTATCCAGGGCAAGCGCCGGCGGCATGCCGGAGAAATCGTCCCGCAGCGCCTGCACCCGCTGCCAGGCTAGCGCGTGCAGCGGGTCCGCGGCGAGCCATTGCGCAAACGCCTCGCGCGTGCTGGCGGTGGGCTCGCCGAAGTCGAGCTGGATCGTCCAGGTGATGGCCTGGTCGACGATGCGAGCGGGAATCGGGGGTTCGGGCGCGGGCGATTTCCCCGCCGGGCCGGCGGGATCAGTCACCGAAGCGTAAGGCGTAGCAATGCCGCAGCGCCGCCGCGACATGGCGTTCGGCGGTCGCCAGCGACACCCCGAGGCGCTCCGCGATCTGCCGGCACGTCAGCCCTTCCAGCTGGGCCCACAGGAATGCCGTGCGCACCTGCGGCTTGAGCGCATCGAGGACGCGGTCGATGGAGATCAGGGTTTCCAGGAAGAGCATCCGGCTCTCGGGCGACGGCGCGTGGGCCGGCGGCAACCGCGCCAGCGTCTCCAGCCAGGCCAGCTCCAGCTCCCGGCGCCGCCAGTGCTCGATGACCAGCCCGCGCGCGATCGTGCTCAGGTAGGTGCGCGGCTCCCGGATATCGGCGGGCTGCCGGTGGAGCAGGCGGAGAAATACATCCTGCGCCAGGTCGGCCGCATCGCAGGCGTTGCCCAGCTTGCGGCGCAGCCATCCCTGGAGCCAGCGGTTGTGCTCGCTATAGAGGGTATGGACATGCTGCTGGAGAGCGGATTCGGCGGCAGCCATGCTGCATTCCTGATGATGACGGGTCTGGCGCGGCCAAACTTCGATGAACTTAAATGAGAATTGTTCGCATTATAGTGCAAGCGGTTCCACTGGTACAACTTTCCGGGGAGGAGAAGGAACGACGGCGCAAGATCCGCGCAGGCAGCACCTGTCCGATACCTGCCCAGGCGGCCAGGCGGCGACGTGGCACCGTTCCGGGCCTGTCCGGCGTGCCCGGGAGGCTGGCGGGTCCGGCTCTCGAAAACACGCTCCCAAAAAAAGGGGTTCATCCGATTTTCGTGCGGGTCGATTCATCGCCGGGCTAATTCCAGCACTGCCGTAGCTCCCCTCTCCCGCATGGAGGGAGGGGTTGGGGGAGAGGGCGGGCCTGCGCAAGAGCGAGGCGTATCACGGTGAGCGAGCGCCCGCCCTCTCCCCCGTCCCCTCTCCCATTTCATGGGAGAGGGGAGCAAACCCGCGTTTTGCTGCCTGCGACTCGCACAGTCCACCGTGGGTCAATCTAAACGCCCGGCAACGCGGACTCAACCTGCATCGTTATCCAACGTTATACCGGCACGGTGGATCGACCATAATAGCGGTCGCTCCCAGGAATCCAGCCTCCCCCCGCACCGTGCCAGACGCCGACAGCCCCTCTTCCGGCCCCGCCAACAGCCCGTCAGGCGTGGCCGCGCCCCTCCCCCTCCCCGTTTCCGGCTGGCACCGCCGCGTCCTGTCGCTGGCATTCCCCATCATCCTCGCCAACCTGACGCAACCCATCCTCGGCGCGGTCGACACGGCCGTTGCCGGCCACCTGCCGGACCCGGCCTACCTGGGCGGGGTCGCCGCGGGCGGGTTGTTCTTCAGCTTTGTGTTCTGGAGTTTTGGCTTCCTGCGCATGGGCACCACGGGCCTCGTCGCGCAGGCGTTCGGCGCCCGGGACGGGGCGGCGCTGCGCGCGACCGTGGTACGCGCGCTGCTGCTGGCGGCGCTCATCGGCGCCGGCGTGCTGGCGGTGCGGATGCCGCTGATCACGACCGCGCTGGGGCTGATCGGCGGCAGCGATACGCTCCAGCACCACGCGCGCGCCTACAGCCACGCGCGGATCTGGGCCGCGCCTTTCGCATTGTGCAACTATGCCGTGCTGGGCTACCTGCTTGGCTGCCAGCACGTGCGGCTCGCCTTGCTGGTCCAGTTGTTCATCAATGCGGTGAACATCGCCGCGGTGCTGCTCTTCGTCTATGTGTTCGACTGGGGCATCGCGGGCATCGGCGCCGCCACCGCAACCGCCGATGCGTGCGGCTTCGTGCTGGGCGCCGCATTGCTGTGGCGGCTGCGTCCCCGCGGCCTGCCGGCGCTGCGCTGGGCGGCCATCGCCGACGCGCACGAACTGCGGCAACTGGTCTACCTCAATCGCGACATCTTTATCCGGACCCTTTGCCTGATCGCGAGCTTTGGCTGGTTCGCGCATGCCGGCGCCAGGCAGGGCGACGTCATCCTCGCGGCCAATGCGCTGCTGCTCAACTTCCAGACCTTCATGGCGTACGCGCTGGATGGCTTCGCGCATGCGGCAGAGGCACTGGTCGGGGCGGCCATCGGCACGCGGGACCGCCACGCATTCCGGCGCGCGGTCCGGGTCACGATGATCTGGGCGGTGGTCGGCGCGATGGGTTTTTCGCTCGTCTATGCCTGCGCCGGCGAATGGATCATCGCGTGCCTGACCGACCAGCCGGCGGTGCACGACGCCGCCGTGCGCTTCCTGCCGTGGGCGGTCGCGTTGCCGCTGGTTTCGGTCTGGGGTTTCCTGCTGGACGGCGTCTTTATTGGCGCGACCTGCACCCGCGACCTGATGCATTCGATGGCGCTCTCGTTTGGGGCGTTCATGCTGGCCGCGGTTACGCTGGCGGGGCCGTTCGGGAATGACGGATTGTGGGCGGCGCTGTTGTTGTTCATGGCAGTGCGCGGGATCACCCTGGCGCGGGTGCTGCCGCGCATCGAGGCCAGGCGCCTGGGCAGTTGCTGACCGTCAGAACAACGCCCTTTGCCGCGTCACCAGGGTCTCGAACGCGTCGCCCAGGAAAGGCAAGATGGCATCGGCCACCGGCTGCAGCTGCCGGCTCAGGTAATGCTCATAATCAATCGCGGAGCGCCGCGTCTCAAGCGGCTCCGGGCCCGCGACGGTCATCACATAGCTGATCCAGCCGCCGTTCTGGTACTGCAATGGCCGCCCTTCCTTGCGATTGAATGCATCGGCGACGCGCGCCGCGCGGACGTGCGGCGGCACGTTGCGCTGGTAGTCCTCCAGGGTCCGGCGCAGCCGCTTGCGGTACACCAGCAAGGCTTCGAACTCGCCGTTCAAGGTGCGGGCAACGTAGTCCTGCACGTACTCCCGGTACGGCTGCTTCTTGAAAATGCGCTGATACAGCTCTTGCTGGAATTGTTGCGCCAGCGGCGTCCAGTCGGTGCGGACCGTCTCCAGGCCCTTGTAGACCATTTCCTCGCTACCGTCCGCCTTGGCGACCAGCCCCGCGTAGCGCTTCTTGCTGCCCTGCTCGGCGCCGCGCACGGTCGGCATCAGGAAGCGGCGGTAATGGGTCTCGAACTCCAGTTCCAGCGCGCTTTCCAGGCCAAACTGCTGTTGCAGATGCTGCTGCCACCACTGGTTCACATGCTGGACGAGCATGCGGCCGATCTTTGCGGCCTGCTCCTCCGAGTGCGGCTGTTTCAGCCAGACAAAGGTGGAATCGGTGTCGCCGTAGATGACCTGGTAGCCCTGGGCCTCGATCAGTTCGCGCGTCCGGTGCATGATCTCGTGCCCGCGCATTGTGATGGAGGACGCCAGGCGGGGATCGAAAAAGCGGCAGACGCTCGATCCCAGCACGCCGTAGAACGCATTCATGATGATCTTCAGCGCCTGCGACAGCGGCTTGTTCTGCTCGCGTTTCGCGGCCTCCCGGCCTTGCCAGATCTGGCTGACGATGGCGGGCAGGCAGTGCTTTGTGCGCGAGAAGCGCGCGCCGCGGAAGCCCGGCACCGAATTCGCATCCGATGGGTCGTCCAGCCCTTCCACCAGTCCGAGCGGATCGATCAGGAAGGTGCGGATGATCGATGGGTACAGGCTCTTGTAGTCCAGCACCAGCACCGAGTCGTACAAGCCGGGTTGCGAATCCATGACGAAGCCGCCGGGGCTGGCGCCCTCCGGCACCTCGCCCAGGTTCGGCGCCACATAGCCCTGGCGGTGCATCAGCGGCATGTACAGGTGCGTAAAGGCCGCGACGGAGCCGCCGCTGCGGTCCGCGGGCAGTCCCGTGACCGCGGCGCGTTCCAGCAGGAAGGTCAGCAACTCGGTCCTGGCGAAGATCCGCGTCACCAGCTCGCAGTCCTTCAGGTTGTAGCGGGCCAGTGCCGGCTTGTCCTCGGCGAAGCGGCGGTCGATTTCCGCCATCCGCTGATACGGATTGTCGATGGATTTCCCCTCGCCCAGCAAGGTCTGGGCGACGTTCTCCAGGCTGAAGGACGGGAAATTCCAGGTGGCGGACCGCAGTGCCTCGATGCCGTCGATAATCAGGCGGCCGGCGGCGGAGGCAAAGAAATGGTTCTCCTTGAACCCGTGCTCGCGCCATTCGAGCAGGCTGCCGCCGCGGCCGAACGCCAGCGGAACCTGATAGCGGTCCGCGTGCTTTTGCAGGACGCGCAAATCGAACTGCACCACGTTCCAGCCGATGATGGCATCGGGGTCATGCACCGCCAGCCATTGGTTCAGCTTTTCCAGCATCAGCGCGTGGGTGGCGCAGTACTCCAGGCCGAAGTCGAGCCCGCTGTCGTCGCCGTTCGGCGGGCCGAGCATATACACCTGGCGCTGGCCGCAGCCTTCGAGCGCGATGGAATACAGATCGCCGTGGGCGGTGGTTTCGATATCCAGCGACACCAGCTTCAGCCGTGGCCGATATTCCGGCGCCGGCTTCATCTGGCTGTTGAGCAACGGACCATTCCCTCCGGATTCGCCCGGTTCGCCTGATTCGCCGGCAAACCATACCGGCGCGGTGATGAACCGCTCCATCAGGTAGCGTTCCGGTGGGCGGATGTCGGCCTCGTAGACGCTGACGCCGGCCTCCTTCAGTTGCCTCTCCAGCTTGATCAGCTGGCGATGCTGCTGGCAATACAGCCCGAGTACCGGGCGGCGGTGGAAATCGCGCAGCGGCAGTTCGCGCAGTTCGGCCTGGCGCTCGCCATGCAGGACGAGTTCGGCCATCTGGCGGTGTTCGGCGGGGATGAACGCCACCGAGGGCTGTGGGGCCAGGCGGATATGCCGCGGGCCGCTATCGGTTGCCAGCCAGAACTCGACCTCCGTGCCGGCGGGCGTATCGCGCCAGTGTCGAGTCAGAAGAAAACCCTGTTGTCGTTGCGCCACCTGCTGCCTTTGAGAACCTGCCGAACCTGGGGCGGCTATTTTACTGGTCGTTGGCGGGCGGCCGCCATGTCAGGATGAGTCAGTTGACAGTCCCGGATTCACACGATTTCGTGCCGCGCACTTGCGTGCGGCTTCCGGGCGCGCCCGCGCCGACACCGTATCATGTGCGTGATTTTGCCATTCCAGACTTCATCGTTACCCGTACCGCACATGCAACTCGTACTGTTTGACCTTGACCACACCCTGATTCCCTTCGACAGCGGCTCCACCTGGCTGCGTTACCTGATGCAGCGCGGCGTGCTGGACGAAGCCGAATTCGCCCCGCAGAACCAGCGCTTCGCCCAGGACTACCTTGACGGCAAGCTGGATATCCACGCCTTCCAGCGCTTCTGCATGTCCTTCCTGGCCCGCTACGACCGCGGCGATCTCGAAGCGTGGCGCGGCGCCTTTATCGCCAGCATTGCCGACCGCATCCCGGCGCCGGCACGCGAACTGGTGGACCAGCATCGCGCCGCGGGCGACCTGTGCTGCATCGTGACCGCCACCAACGACTTCGTCGCGCGCGGCTTTGCCGACAGCTTCGGCGTGGAGCACCTGGTGGCCTCGCAGGCGGCCACCATCGGCGACGGCCCGCTGGCCCGGTTCAGCGGCGAGATGATCGGCGTGCCGAGCTTCGGCGCCGGCAAGGTGGGGCGGGTGGCCGACTGGCTGGCCGCGATCGGGCGGCGCTGGGAGGAATTCGAGCGCACGCTGTTCTACTCGGATTCGCTCAATGACCTGCCGCTGCTGGAGCATGTCAGCCATCCGGTCGTGGTGGCGCCGGACCCGCGCCTGCGCGCCATCGCGGAGGAACGGGGCTGGCCCGTTGCCGAGCAGGCCGGGCCGCTGGTCGTTGCCTGACTGTAGCGCGTGTAGCGTCTGTGCCAGTGCGGCAATGAGCCAATCGGGCCGCGACGCTCACCACCGCCTGATAATCCGGGCGCTTCTGCATGTGGGAATTTTTTTGCGCATTGCGCCCAGGTCTGCCGCCGCCTATAAATAAGTGCCGGGTATTGCCCTTCCATGCTGCCCGCATCGCGGCCGATCACGGCCGGCGTGTCGCAAGGAGCCCGTCATGCACCCGTCACGTCTCAACGCTTGTCGCCTCGTGACCATTGTCTGGCTGTGCTTTCCGATGTGCCGGCCGGTCTGGGGCTACGGCTGGACAGGGCACTGGCGAGTCATGGAAGCGGCATGGCCGTCGCTCAGCGCCGGCCTGTGCGACGGCCAATCCAAACAGCATGCTTTCACGCCTGGCGCGCTGGATCTGACCCGGCAGGAAATCGCGCTCGCCGCGGGCCTGGGCGCTGTCATCAGCGATATCGGCTACATCACCCAGGGCACCGAACAGTTCAGCGACCTGATGCACTACGTCGGCACCGGCAACTTCATCGACAACCTCGTCAAGACGACTTGTGAAAAATACGGTGACAATCCGGCGATGATTGCCTTCCTCGCGGGGGTGCGATCCCACTACTGGGCGGATCGTGTGGGACATCACGATGGCACCAACGTCGCCGTGGCTACGCTATCGGCCAGGAACCAAGACAAGGCATTGACGCGCGTCGCCTACGAAATGGACATTCCCATGCACAAGCGGCTCGAACTCGGGGCTTTTTCCGTTTACGACCTTCGCTACGGCACCATCCGCGTGGCCACCAGCTTTATTGTTGGCGGCAGCGAGGGCCGCCTCGTCGAGCGAGTGAGGTACGTGCTGACCTTGGCCGCGGAGATGACCTATGGCAAGGCGGGCGCGATGATGGTGCCAGACTACGCCACCATCCTCACCTTCCTGTACCACGTCAGCGACAGCGTCTGCCAGACCGCCCACGCGACGTACGGCGAAGGTCCCGCGCGGACCGCCGACCAGCGCACGATGCTCGACGCGTGCAAGAAGATGGCGCAGACCGTCAAGCCCACGGGCGCGCAGAAAGACCCCTCCTCCTACCAACTGGCCGCCGAGGGCATCCCGCTGGCCAACCGCGCCGGTCTGGAAACGATCTACGAGACCTCGATCGGCGAGGTCACGGTGGCGTTGCGCCACGTGGGCAAGGGACCGCTCGCCAACTACAACCTCGATACCAACCTGCCCTCGGTCGGGGGCCAGTACGCGCGTGCGGACATCGCCTATCGCCGCCTCGGTGCCGCGTCCGGTGACCGCTGCGATCCGGCGCATCCTGAGGCCATCGTGACCAGCGCGCTGCGTGACTGGCATGGTTACCAGCCCGCCGGGGTCTGCGTGCGCCGTGCCGCCAGCGAGCCAATGCGAACCCTTTCGTGCGCCGCGCGCCCGCCGTCGGCCGCGCAGGCGTTGATCGAACGGTACTGGCTGTGGGATCTCACGCCGCCGCCGCTGCCGGGTGGCGCAGCAGCACCGGCAAGTGCAGCAACGAGTGCGGCAACGTCGGCACAGACGACACCCGCCTCCGCCGCCCGGGCCGATTCCTGCCGGCCAGCGAACTTCCGATGGCACCAGACCGCTTTTCGCCTGGACGCGCAATGCGTGCTCAGCGCCGAGCCATCGGCCCGCGCCATTGAGCTCATGCTGGCCTGCCCGGCGGCGCGCAATGGCAGCACCAGGTTTCAGCCGGACGAGGCGCTCGACCGCTTGCGCCTTGCCCCGCGGGAGTACTCGCCGCTGGACCCCGCCACGGGCCTGTACCGCTGATGTCGATCAGCGCCTGCCGCCGAGGCTGGCCGAGTGAAGTCGTTCGATGAATTTCATGTTTCTTCCTCTGTCGATTTCCGAGAATCATCATGACCACGTCCACAATTTCCCTCACGCCCACGACCGTTTCGCGACTGTACTCTGTCGGCCGCGCCCTTCTTGGCTCTCTCTTTCTGATTTCGGGGTTATTGAAGATCGGCAGCTTCGCGGGCTACTCTGCCTGGATTGCCAGCGCCGAACTGCCGCTGCCGGGCCTGCTGCTGGTACTAACCATCGTGATTGAAGTTGGTGGCGGCCTTACCCTTGTCACGGGCTGGAACGCGCGATGGGGCGCACTGGTTCTTGCGCTGTTCCTGGTCCCCACGACCCTGATCTTCCATTGGTTCTGGCGCGCCGATCCCTCGGACGTTGCAAACCAGCTCAACCACATCCTGAAGAACGTCTCAATCCTGGGTGGCATGCTGGTTGTATTCGCGATCGAATCATCACGCAGGCAGAAATGAACCGTTGACTAAGCGTTATCCGAGCCATGCAGAGTGACCTAATCGCCGGTTCAACCCGCGCGTCTCCCGGATGGCCTGCGCCAACGCGCGCGCCGCTTCGCCGTGACCTCGGCATGAACTATGCTGTACTTGCCTACCCCCGATCTGAAAGGAGCCGCCAATGACCTGGACCACTCCCGCATACATCGATATGCGGTACGGATTCGAGATCACCATGTATATCGCCAACCGCTGACCGGCGGACGGCGGAATCCGCGAAAGCCCGCTGTCCGGCGGGCTTTTTCCTTGACTCCGGCTGGACAGGCACCAGGCCATGACGACACTTCGGGTACTAGGTTCCGCCGCCGGCGGCGGCTTTCCACAATGGAACTGCAACTGTTACAACTGCGACGGCCTGCGCCGCGGCACCATCGCCGCCACGGCCCGCACGCAATCCTCCATCGCGCTGACCGAAGATGGCCTCCACTGGCTCCTCGTCAATGCCTCGCCAGACGTCCTGGCCCAGATCCGCGCCACCCCGGCCCTGCAGCCGGCCCGCGCGGCGCGCGACACCGGCATCGCCGCCGTACTGCTGATGGACGCGCAGATCGACCACGTCACCGGACTGCTGATGCTGCGCGAGCACCGCAGCGCCCTGCCCGTCTACGCCACGCCCCCGGTGCTGCGGGACCTGTCCGAAGGTTTCCCGCTGTCCCGCATCCTGTCCCACTACTGCACCCTGGAATCCCATCCGCTGCCGCTGGACGCGAGTGCCTTCACCGTGCCGCCGCTAGCGGGGCTGACCTTGCATGCGATCCCGCTGGACAGCAAGCCACCGCCCTACTCCCCCAACCGCGCCGCGCCGCAGCGTGGCGACAATATCGGCCTGCGCATCGTCAGCGCCGGTGGCAAGCGCGTGTTCTACGCCCCCGGGCTGGGCGGCATCGAGCCGCATGTGCGCGCGGAACTGGCCCAGGCCGACGTGATCCTGGCCGACGGCACCTTCTGGACCGACGATGAAATGCGCCGGCTCGGCCTGTCGTCCAGGCTCGCCAGCGACATGGGCCACCTGGCGCAGTCCGGCCCGCACGGCATGATCGCGGCACTGGACGAAGCGCCGGCGGCGCGCAAGATCCTGATTCATATCAACAACACCAACCCGATCCTGGTGGACGACTCCCCGGAGCGCCGCGAACTGGCAGCGCACGGGATCGAGGTGGCCTACGACGGCATGGAGATCGCCCTGTGACGCCCGCAACACGCCCCCAACCGGTTTCCCCCGAGGAACGCGCGGCCTTCGAAGCACGGCTGCACGGGCTCGAATCGCGCTACCACATCCATCACCCCTTCAACCGGCGCATGGCCAGCGGGCAATGCTCGCGCGAGCAGATCCAGGGCTGGGTGGCCAACCGCTTCTACTACCAGGTCAATATCCCGCTCAAGGATGCCGCCATCCTTTCCAACTGCCCCGACCGCGAAACGCGGCGAGAGTGGGTGATACGCATCCTCGACCACGACGGCACCGCCACCGAGCCCGGCGGCATCGAAGCCTGGAGCCGACTCGGCGAGGCTGTGGGGCTGACGCGCGAGGCACTCTGGTCTCAACGCCTGGTGCTGCCCGGCGTGCGCTTCGCGGTGGATGCATACGTCAACTTCGCCCGGCGCGCACCCTGGCAGGAGGCCGTGTGCTCCTCGCTCACCGAGATGTTCGCGCCCGCCATCCACAAGGAACGGCTGGCCGGCTGGCCGCACCATTACCCCTGGATCGAGGCCGAGGGGCTAAGTTATTTCCGTTCGCGCATTCCGCTGGCGCAGCGCGATGTCGATCACGGCCTGCGGGTCACGCTGGACTATTTCCGCACGCCGGCCGAACAGCAGCGCGCCACGGAAATCCTGCAGTTCAAGCTCGACATCCTGTGGTCGATGCTGGATGCCATCGAAAAGGCCTATCCCGTTTGACGTCCTCCCTGCCTAAAAGGCAGGGGATTCCCACACCTGGCGATGCACGTCCGCATCGGAGAATGTTCAGCGCAGCATTAGTATCACGGTCATGCACGACACCACGGCGACTACAGGTCCACTCTCTTATTCGCAGTCCTGCGATACCTTTCGGCCGCGTCGTGCTGTCTTTCGAACCGCACGCCGAACAGGACTGGGTAGAACCACTTTCGTTCACTTCCTCAAACGTGGCCCCGTGCGCAATCGCTTTGTAGCGGAGCTTGTCCCGGAAGGACGACCAGGATGTGTCGTAGACACTCTTCGCCATCCTGGTTTTGGCGAGTTTCGAAGCCGACACGTTGCCGACTGCAATGTAATCGAAGCGCCGGACGAGATCGAGCGCGAGCTTGTGCTGGAAGTCGGCGCGGGCATTCGCCACCTTGGCATGCAGCTTGGCGATATGCCGCTTGTGCTTTCGCGCACGCTGCGCCTTGGCCAGTCTTTCGGCGGCATGCCGGCCAAACCGGTCATTGGAAAGCTTCTCGCCGGTCGAGAGCGTGGCGAAGTCCTTCAAACCAAGGTCGATGCCGACGCCAGCTTGAATCGGGCGTGCCGGCACATCAGCCACCTCCATCACGATGTTGAGAAACCAGTTCCCGCGCGAATCCTGCGCAAAGCTTGTGCCGTCCTTGATCTTGCCTTCGGGCAACAGGCGGCTGTTGAACACGCGAAAGGTACTTCCGGCAAAGCGAAACGCCTCGCCCTCTCGTTTCAGATCGCGGCCCTTCAGAGGCACCCATCCGAGGCACTTCCTGCCGCGGTATCGCAGGTAAGGACGGTGATGCTGGCTGCGCGATTTCGCGTACTGCTCGCACGTCGCGTTGACCGTGCCGGAATGGATGCCGAGCGCCTTGCTGCTGCCGGTGGTCAGCACGTTCAGATCGAACCCGCTCGGCCACTTCTTATCCCATTTGAGCGCGTGCTTCTGCGTGTCATTGCAGAAGTTCCAGACGTAGTTCACCGCTCGGCTCTGCTTGTTGAGCAGGCCGTTGAGCGACTTCACCCGGTAGCGGTAGACAAGAACCATGCCGCACATTCTAACGTGGGAATGCCGCCTGCCGGCGGCGCTCCTTTCACTCCCCGCCATGAATGGCGAGGTTTCTCGGAGCAAATCTTATGAACTCCCCCGTCACCCCCGAGACCGCTCCCGCCATGCCACGGCTCGACACGCTCTACCGCCTGCAATGGGAAGAGGCCCAGAAGGCATGGGTGCTGCTCTATCCTGAAGGCATGGTCAAGCTGAACGACAGCGCCGCCGCCATCCTGCAGCGCTGCGACGGCGCCCATACGCTCGACATGCTGATCGACGAACTGCAGACGTCCTTCGGCGTGCAGGGCATTGCCCCCGAGGTGCACACCTTTGTCGAACATGCCTGCGAACGCGGCTGGCTCGTCTGAACCGGGTCCGCCGCTGTGGCTGCTGGCGGAGCTGACCTACCGCTGTCCGCTGCACTGCGCCTACTGCTCCAACCCGGTCGACTACGTACGCTATGGCCCGGAACTCGACACCGCGCAATGGCGGCGGGTCCTGGAGGAAGCACGCGCGCTCGGCGCCGCGCAGCTTGGCTTCTCGGGCGGCGAGCCGCTGGTGCGCGACGACCTGGAAGAACTGGTCGGCCATGCCCGGCAACTGGGCTTCTACACCAACCTGATCACCTCCGGCGTGGGCCTCACCGACGCGCGCCTGGGCGCGCTGCGCGCGGCCGGGCTCGATCATGTCCAGCTATCGTTCCAGGACGCCACGCGCGAGACTAACGACTTCCTGTCGGGCACCCGCACCTTCGACCTGAAACAGCGGGTGGCAAAGCGGATCAAGGCGCATGGCTACCCGATGGTGCTCAACTGCGTACTGCACCGGCATAACCTGGCCCACGTCGGCCCCATCATCGACATGGCGCTGGATATGGGCGCCGAATATCTGGAACTGGCCAATACCCAGTACTACGGCTGGGCCTGGGAGAACCGGCTGGCGCTGATGCCGACTGAAGCGCAATTGCGCGAGGCCGAAGCGGTAGTGGAGAACTACCGCGCCAGGATCGGCAAGCGTTGCCGCATCCTGTTCGTGGTGCCGGATTATTTCGAGACGCGGCCCAAGAAATGCATGAACGGCTGGGGCTCTGTGTTTCTCGGGATATCGCCCGACGGCGCCGCGCTGCCCTGCCATGCCGCGCGCATGCTGCCCGGCCTCATCCTGCCGAACGTGAGCACGCAATCGCTGCACGACATCTGGTACCACAGCGATGCTTTCCAACGCTATCGCGGCACCGCGTGGATGCCGGAGCCGTGCCGGTCCTGCGAAGAGAAAGAGAACGACCTCGGCGGCTGCCGCTGTCAGGCCTACCTGCTGACGGGCGATGCCAACCGCACCGATCCCGTTTGCGACAAATCGCCGGATCACGCCACCGTGCGCGAAGTCGTCCTGCATGGACGCCTTGCCGCCCACGGCCAGTTGCAGGCAACAGCGCACGAGGCGCCGCTGGTGTTTCGCGCGGACGCGGCGTCCCGCCGTTTCAGCGAATCGGGCCGCTAGCGCGGCGCGTGACAGGCTGGATCCCTACACACGCCAGGCCGCCTCGCCCTACTCCCCCTCTCCCCACGACACATCCCGAAACGCCTCCACCAGGTAATCCACCAGCCGGCGCACCTTGAGCGGGAGCTGTTTGCGCGTCGGGTAGACCGCGTACACGCCGAGTTCGATCGCCCGGTATTTGGGCATCAACTCGACCAGCACCCCGCTGCGCAGGTCTTCCTGCAGCATGAAACTCGGTTGCAGCATGATGCCGCCATGCGCCAGCGCAATGGCGCGGCAGGTGTCGCCGTTGTTGGTGTACACACGGGCGCGCGTGCCCACGCTTACCTTGCCGTCCGGGCCATCGAAATGCCATTCGTCGCGGCCGGACCAGTTGGTGTAGGCGAGCACGCGATGCTCCGCCAGTTCCTGCGGATGCGCTGGCGCGCCGTGCCGCGCCAGATAGGCGGGCGATGCGCACAGCATCATGCGCGTGCTGGCCAGCTTGCGGCTGATCAGCGCGGAGCTTGGCATGTCGCCGATACGTACCGCGAGGTCGTAGCCTTCATCGACGAGATCCACCACGCGGTCGTTGAGGGTGATGTCCAGGTCGACCTGGGAATACACCTGCATGAATGCGCTCCAGAGCGGCGCGAGATGCATGATGCCGAACGTCAGCGGCACATTGATGCGGATCAGGCCGCTGGGCTCCTGCGTGCGCGAGGTGATCTCGGACTCGGCATCGTCGAGTGCGGCCAGCACCTCCTTGGCGCGCTGATAGAAGATCCGCCCCTCCTCGGTCAGGGACAGCCGGCGGGTGGTGCGCTGTAGCAGGCGCACGCCCAGGCGCTGCTCCAGCGCGTCCACATGGCGCGAGACCGCGGCCTTGGACATGCGCAGGCCTTCCACCGCGCCGATAAAGCTGCCGGCCTCGACTACGGCGGCAAACACACTCATTTCCAGGGCCCGGTCCATGCGCTACGTGTCGGCTTGCGCCTGATTGTCTCGATTACCGGGACTATATATCACGATGAAGGCTATTTATCATCGCCAGTCGAATCAATATACTGGCAGTTTTCGAGATGGGGCTTCCACCATGTCAGCCGCTCTTCCTCTTCCCGTACTGTTCGTCTCCCATGGCGCGCCCACCTTCGCCATCGAGCCAGGCCTTGCCGGCCCGCAACTTGCCGCGCTGGGCCGCGCGCTGCCGGCCGCCGAGGCGGTGCTGGTGGTCTCGCCGCACTGGATGACGCGGGGTGGCGTGCGCGTGACCGCAAGCCCGCTGCCCGAGACCATTCACGATTTCGGCGGCTTTCCGCGCGACTTGTACGCGTTGCGCTATCCCGTGGCCGGACACCCCGCGCTGGCCGCGCGCGCGGCGGAACTGCTTGCGCAGGCCGGCTACCCTGCCAGTCCGGACCCGCAGCGCGGGCTCGATCATGGCGCGTGGGTGCCGCTGCGGCACCTGTATCCCGAGGCGCAGGTGCC
The DNA here is from genome assembly GCF_057814235.1 of Cupriavidus sp. F041. Classification (NCBI taxonomy): domain Bacteria; kingdom Pseudomonadati; phylum Pseudomonadota; class Betaproteobacteria; order Burkholderiales; family Burkholderiaceae; genus Cupriavidus; species Cupriavidus sp. F041. The sequence continues at coordinate 1,454,705 of NZ_JBVASY010000002.1, read as the reverse complement.
GGTGTTCCAGGTCTCGCTGCCGCAGCCGCTGGACCCGGCGGGCGCGCTGGCCTTTGGCCGCGCCCTGGCGCCGCTGCGCGACCAGGGCGTGCTGATCGTCGGCTCCGGCAGCATGACGCACAACCTCTACGAGTTCCGCGGCCACGGCGGCGGCGATGCGCCCTATGTGGCGCAATTCACGCAATGGGTGCGCGAGGCCACGCGCAATGCCATGCGCGATGGCGACGTCCGGCCGCTGATCGACTACCGGCGGCTGGCGCCGCACGCCGAGCGAGCCCATCCGACCGACGAGCATTTCCTGCCGCTGCTGGTGGCCATCGGCGCGGCCGCGGCGGGCGAACCGCTTCAGGTGATCGACGGCGGCATTACGTACGGCATGCTGTCGATGGAGTCCTATGTGATCGGCCAGTACCGGCACGGCCAACCCGTGGCGGCCTGACCGGCACCACGCACCGACACTGAAAGCGTTACCAGATCCGAGATGACATGAACAGCTCCAGCACCGACATCAGCCCACTGACCCAGGACCCCGCAACCGGCCTGCGCTATCGCCTGCGCAACGCGCTGCCGGACACGACGCCGGCAGCGCGGCTGCTCCTGCTGCATGGCGTGGGCAGTAACGAGACCAGCCTCGCGGCGGTGGCCACGCGTATCGATCCGCGTGTCCAGGTGGTACTGGTGCAAGGCCCGCTGACCTTTGCGCCGGGCCAGTATGGTTTCTTCGAGGTCAGCTTCCAGGGCGGCGCGCCCGCCATCAACGCCCCACAGGCGGAGCGCAGCCGCCAGCAACTGATTGCGCTGGTGCGCGCGCTGCGCGCGCAGGATGGCGCCATGCCCGCTCGCACGGTGATCGCCGGCTTCAGCCAGGGCGGCATCCTCAGCGCCAGTGTCGGCCTGAGCGCGCCGGCCGACGTCGCCGGCTTTGCCGTGCTCAGCGGCCGCATCCTGCCGGAAATCGAGCCGCATCTCGCACCGCGCGAGGCGCTTGCCGGGCTATCGGCCTTCATCGCCCATGGTGAGTTCGACAACAAGCTGCCGGTTGGCTGGGCGGAACGCGCTGACCAGTGGCTGGATGCGCTGGGCATTGCGCACCAGACCCGGCGCTACCCGATCGGCCACGAACTGAATGCGGATGTCGTTGCCGATTTCCGGCAATGGCTCGCCGGCGTGCTGTTTCCCGGCTGACCAGCATCCCGAGCGACACTACGCCCCCCGGCGCAACCCCGATTTCATTGGCATGTACAAAAAAGGCACCGCAGTAGAGATCCAGTTTTCCCCTGACCGCCTGAATGACGGCGCGGGCGATCCCTATTGGATCGACCTGACGGCGGAAGAAGCGCAACAGCTCCTTGCGCTGCTGCAGGCCCGCGTGGCCGCCGGCGGGCAAGGCACGTCCGCGCCACTTGTCTTCAGCCTGGACGAGCCGGCGCAGGCGGAGAAAACCGGGCCAGATGACACCGCAAGGCCCATTGAGGCAGCCACGGCCACGGCCGTCGCCGGCGAATTCAAGCAATGGGTATGCATCATCTGCGGCTGGGTCTATGACGAGGCCGCCGGCCTGCCTGAAGAGGGCATCGCGCCCGGCACCCGCTGGGAGGACATCCCCGCCGGCTGGCGCTGCCCGCTATGCGACGTGGGCAAGGAGGACTTTGCGATGGTTGAATTCTGAGTGGCGCCTTCCGCGTAGGCTTTGGCAATCTGGTTGTTCCCGCAACCATTTTGGTATATCTTGAACTGGTTGCGCACACAACCAGGAGACATGACATGTACCAGCGCGAAGTCCACGCCGCATCCATGCCGGTGCTGAACCCCGACGGCACGGATGCGCCGCGGCAGGTCGTCATTGCCGGCGGCGGCCCGGTCGGGCTGGCGGTTGCGCTGGCCCTGGCCCGCCACGGCATCCCCAGCGTGGTGCTGGAGGCCGACGACGGCACCTGCGAAGGCAGCCGGGCCATCTGCATTTCCCGGCGCTCGCTCGAAATCCTCGATGCGCTCGGCGTTGCCGCGCCGGTCCTCGGCAAAGGGCTCGCGTGGGCAGGCGGCCGCAGCTACTACCGCAACGAGGAAGTGCTGCACTTCACCATGCCGCACGAAGCCGGGCAGGCTTTCCCGCCGATGGTGAATATCCAGCAGTACTACATCGAGCAATACCTGCTGGACGCCATCGCGCGCTACCCCGGACTGATCGAAGTGCGCTGGCAGAACCGCGTCACCGGCGTCGCGCAGGACGCCGGCGGCGCGACGCTGTCGGTGGCAGCGGGCGACGCCACCTACACCGTGCGCGCGGACTGGCTGGTGGCCGCCGATGGTGGCCGCAGCGCCGTGCGCGATGCGCTGGGGCTGTCGCTGCGCGGCATGCAGTACGAGGGGCGCTACGTGATCGTGGATATCGCCATCGACGCGCCGCGCGAGGTCGAGCGGCTGGCGTGGTTCGATCCGCCGTCCAACCCCGGCTCCACCATCCTGCTGCACCAGCAGCCGGACAAGGTCTGGCGCATCGATTACCAGGTCGGCGAACACGAGGATGCGGAACAGGCGGTCAAGCCGGAAAACGTGCTGCCGCGCGTGGCCAGCCACCTGGCGATGATGGGCGTCACCGCGCCGTGGGAGCCGTTGTGGATCTCAATCTACAACGCGAAGTGCCTGACGCTGGACGACTACATGCACGGCCGCACGCTCTTTGCCGGCGATGCCGCGCACCTGGTGCCCATCTTCGGCGTGCGCGGCCTGAACAGCGGCTTCGACGACGCCTTCAACCTGGCCTGGAAGCTTGCGCTAGCCGTGCGCGGCAAGGCCTCGCACGGCCTGCTGCCGTCCTATTCCAGCGAGCGCGTGGCCGCTGCGCGCGAGAACATGCGTTTTGGCGCCAAGAGCACGGAGTTCATGGCCCCGCCCTCGCCCGCTTTCACCCTGATGCGCGAAGCGGTACTGGGGCTGTCCGCCAGGCATGCGGAACTGCGCTCGCTGATCAACCCGCGCCAGACGAGCCCCGCCACCTTTGCCGACTCGCCCATCGCCGCGGCGGACGACCCGGCCTTCGCCACCGGGCCCGCGCCGGGCGCCGCACTGCCGGACATGCCGGTGCTCGACGCGCAGGGCTCGCCGGCTTCGCTGCTCCGCTGCCTCGGCACGGGCTTCACCGCCTTCTGCTTTGCCGGCGCTGGCCAGGATCCGCACGCCGTCGTGCTAGGGTTGCGCCAGCTATGCGCGGATGGCCTGGAACTGGACTGCCACCTGATTGCCGGCGGGGCACCGGCGGCCGGCAGGCTGGCCGATCCGGACGATGCCGTGCGGCGCGCGCTGGACGCCACCGACGGCACGCTGTACCTGATCCGCCCCGATGGCTATGTCAGTGGACGCTGGAAGCATGCCCGTGCCAGCGATGTGCGCGATGCCATCGCCCTGGCCATGCGAATCGACTGAAGAAGATTGAAGACGACTCAAGACGACTCAAGACAATTCAAGACGATTGAAAGCGGAAAGACCGAGGACCGTATGCAAACCACCATGACCCCGACCGAACTCGATGAAATCTACACGGCGATGTGCTACCGGATGACAGCACTCGGCGAGCGCGATGCTTCCCTCTACCTGGCCCGGGTCGCACTGCTGGCGCTCAGCCGCCATACCGGCTTCGCGGATGCCTCGCAACTGCTGCGGGAAGTCTCGGATAGCTTCAGCGGGCACAGCGGCGCTCTCCCCGAATGACGACGATGCAGGCATACTGCCCGCCTTGCCCTACCCGGCCCTGCTAACCATGACCAGCCCCAAGCCGTCGCTCGCCGACTTCGCCACCTATCGCCTGCACCGCATCGTCAAGCAGTTCGACCGCGGTATCGCGCGCGCATACACGGACGAACTGGGCCTGTCGCTGAGCGAGGCGCGGACTCTCGCCGCCATCGGCGAATTCGGCCCCTTCCTGGTGATCGATCTCGCGCGCTTCGCCAACCTGGACAAGAGCCAGGCCAGCCGCGCGGCCGATCACCTTATCAGGCAGGGACTGGTAAAGCGCGAACCGTCTCCGACCGACGGCCGCGCGGTGCTGATCTCCTTGTCCGCCACCGGCAAGCCGCTGTACGAGAAGATCATGCGGGTGGCTTCCGGCCGGCACGAAACGCTGATGTCCGCCCTCACCGCCCAGGAACGCGCCGTGATGGAGCGCGCCCTGGGCAAGCTGCTCGCGCAGGTCGAGACGATGTTGTAAGGACGGGGGCGTCCCTTCTTCCACGGGACGCACTTCCGCCGCATGTGGGCTAGCGCACAGGCCGGCGCAAAGCGCCGGCATAAGCTCGTCGCGCGGCCCGGTCGAGGCGATCCCGTCTCCCCGGTCCTTGTGCATGAGACGCGGGCCGGGTGACGAATGATTGCAGTCCGGATTTGCGTTGTCCCCGGTTCGTGCCAGCGCACCGGGCGTGGCTTGCGCCATTCGTCAACCGTGATCGAGGACAGACTCCATGACGCTCTACCTGCTGTCGCTGTTCATCGGCATCGTGGCCGGCCTGCGCGCCATGACGGCGCCCGCGGCCGTCAGTTGGGCGGCCGGCCTCGGCTTGCTGGATCTGTCTGGCAACTGGCTGGCCTTCATGGGTTACCGGTTCACGCCCTGGATCCTCAGCGCGCTGGCGCTGGCCGAGCTTGTCACCGACAAGCTGCCCGCCACGCCGAGCCGCAAGGTGCCGCAGCAGTTCGGCGCGCGCATTTTTACGGGCGCCCTCGCCGGCGCCGCGATCGGGGCGGGCGGCGGCATGCTGGCGGGCGGTGCCATCCTTGGCGCCATTGGCGCCATGATCGGCACGCTCGGCGGCGCGGCCATTCGCGCGCACCTTGCGGCAGCGTTTGGCAGGGACCGGCCGGCAGCGGTGATCGAGGACCTGGTTGCCATGACCGGCGCCGTGCTGGTGGTCCTTTCGCTGGCCTAGCCGGCGGCGGCGCCGCTGCCCGTCCTGGCAGCGGCAGCGGCAGCGGCAACAGCGGGCCAGCGGACTACAACGAATCAACCAGGCTTCTGATGACCTCCGCCAGCCGCGCGGCACGCGCGCGCCCCTTCTGGTCCAGGTCCAGCGCGCCGCCCGCGGCCAGTGCCTGCAGCCCGAACGAAGCGTCGGTCATGTCGCGCCACGACGGGTGATCGGCGTGCATGGTCTCGAGCGCCTGCGCGCCCGCCACCAGGCGGTTCCGGTCCGGCTGCAGGCCGGCGGCCAGGTCTTCCAGTACCGCGGCTGCATCTAGCAAACCCTTTCGGTTCATATCGGCGTCTCCCCCTGTCCTTGTCTGGTTTCGCACCACCCGGCGCCTGTCGAACGTCGCACGTCGCGCATGCATTGCATCTCAGGCGGGCCGAAACGGCTTGCAGCACTGCAAACAGTGCGCGCTGCTTCTCACCCCTCGGCGAACACAGCGGCAGATCGACGGGCGGGGTGATGCCAGCATCTTAATGGCCGGCGCCGTTCCAAGGCTGCCGCGGCACCTCCGTATCTACCCGCGTATCGGCAGCGCCCTTTTCCTGTCTCGCTTTCCCTCGGTGGCATAGCCGGGCGATACCGCTACACTATCGCCTGAACCCAGCCAGTCAATCAGGAACCCGCCCCACATGAGCGATCAAGAACAGAGCGGAAGCACCCCCCCTTTGCGATCCCGATCCACCTCCCTGCGCCACGCGGCAAGCATCCTGGTCGTGCGCGATGGCGCGGCCGGCATGGAGGTGCTGCTGGTGCGGCGCCCCGAGCGCAACGACGACCGCAGCAGCGGCGCTTTTGTCTTTCCCGGCGGCACGCTCGACCCCCAGGACAGGGCCTTGCATGATGTCTGCGCTGGCCTGGACGACGCCGCGGCAAGCCAGCGCCTCAAGCTGCCGGACGGCGGCCTGGATTTCTACCTGGCGGCCGTGCGCGAATGCTTCGAAGAAGCCGGCCTGCTATTTGCCAGCGATGCCGGTGGCGAGCTGATCGCGCTGGATACCCTTGACGCGGCGCAGCATGACTGGCTGCGGCAGTCCGCCCGGCGTGGCGGCCCGGGCATGGCGCAGCTGTGCGAGCGCCTGAATGTGCGCCTGGCGGTGGACCGCCTGGCCTACCACAGCCATTGGCTGACGCCGCCCGGCCTGCCCAAGCGCTTCGACACGCGCTTCTTCGTCGCCGTGGCGCCCCCTGGGCAGACCGCCGCGCACGATGGCGACGAGGCCATGGAGCATATCTGGGTGCGCCCCGGCGATGCCATCGACCCGGCAAGCGGTATCAAGACCGTGCCCGTTACGCGGCGCACGCTCGCGTCCATTGCCCGTTTCGACACCGCGCAAGCCTGCTTTGACCATGCCGCGCAGCTGCGCGACATCGCGCGCATCATGCCTCGCCTGGCCCAAGGCAGCGGCGGCCCGCGCCCCGTCTTGCCGAGCGAGGCAGCCTATGCGGAGATCGAGCGCATCGACCCGCACGGCGAAGGACATGCACGCTACGAACTGGCGCCAGGTGTCGCGGTGCGCCTGTCCGAGCGCGTCTGGCGCGTCACCGCCAACAATGGCAGCGTCATGACCGGACCCGGCACCAACACCTACTTTGTGGGCGATCCGGCGCGCAACGAGTGGGCGGTGATCGATCCGGGCCCTGACGATGAAGCCCATGTAGCCGCCGTGCTGGCAGCCGCGCCCGGGCCAGTCCGCTGGATCCTCGCCACCCACACGCACATCGACCACTCGCCGGCGACGCCCCGGCTGAAGGCCGCCACCGGCGCCCCGGTGCTGGGCCGGCCCGCCCCGCCAACATCGCGGCAGGACCAGACATTCCAGCCCGAGCGCATCCTGGAGCATGGCGAGCGCCTGTCGCTGGGCAATGGCTGCACGCTGCGGGTGATCCACACGCCGGGGCACGCGTCCAACCACCTGTGCTTCCTGCTTGAAGAAGAAAAGACCTTGTTCACCGGCGATCACGTGATGCAGGGCTCCACCGTCGTGATCAATCCGCCCGACGGCGATATGCACGCTTACCTGGCCTCGCTGGCCGCTTTGCAGAATGAAGACCTGGAATGGCTCGCGCCTGGCCACGGCTTCCTGATGCCCAGGCCCGCCGATGCCATCCGCACCCTGATCCGCCATCGCATGCAGCGCGAAGCCAAGGTGCTCAACGCGCTGCGCGACCTGGGGGAAACCGATATCGACACCCTGCTCCTGCGGGTCTACGACGACGTGCCCGAACGCATGCTGCCGGTGGCAAAGCGCTCGCTGCTGGCGCACCTGCTCAAGCTGGTCCGGGACGGCCGCGCGCAGGAGTCAGGCGAGCATTGGAAGGTAGTGGCGGACACGCCGGGCTGATGCGGCGGCGGATCTCCGGGCGGATCATCGGTTGCATCGCCCAAACAAAAAGCCGACCTCGAAGGGTCGGCTTTTTCATGCGCCGACGTGCTTATTCGGACACCGAGGCCATCAACAGATCCGCCGCCGACTCCAGCCGTTCGGGCGCCCCGAACAAGCGGGCAACGATCAAGCCGTTTTGCAGCGCACCGTAGATCACCTGAGCCAGCGCGCGGGGCGTCACCGGGTAGACTTTGCCGTACTCACTCTGGGCGCGTTCGATCAGGCCCATCAGCCAGTTTTCGTTCATCCGATAGAACTGCTTGAGCTCGGTATGGACCGACTCCGGCAGGCACAGCGTCTCGGTGGACAACATGCCAGCCAGGCAGATCTGGTCGCCGCAGGCCGCGGTGCGCAGGAAATTGAGGTAACCCTCCGCCTGCTCGCGCGGTGAAAGCGACGAATCCACGCTACGCAGCCGCTCCGAGATGCGGGCGCTGTATTCCTTCACCGCCTCCAGCACCAGGTCGTCCTTGGCGGGAAAGTAATAGTGGATGCTCGAAGTCTTGACCCCGACCAATTCGGCCAGATCGCGGTAGCTGAAACCATTGAAACCGCGCCGGCGGATCAGTACCAGCGTGTGTTCGAGCAGTTGTTCGCGTACGGATTGCGTTTTCATAGCGAGATCTTATCTATCTATTGATAGATCCTCAAGCCAAATTCGTGTGCATTCGCACAAGTCGTTCCATGCTCACTCAAGCCGGCAGCACTTGCGCCACCACCGTGATCAGAGAGCCACTGGCTACGCAGAGGACCACCCAGCCAGCCAGGATCAGGAAGCTGTCCCGTAGGTTCATGATGCACTCCCACTCAAATGTCTAACCTGTTTCATTTCCTGCCCGGGTCGCCGTTCAGGCCGTGGAACCGGTGCGAACCGGCTCCCCGCCCTGGCGATCCCGTTCCCGCGCTTGCCTGCGCTCAGACATTGGCGCCATCGGTGAACACATCGAACTTGCCGTCACGGGCGCCATCGGTATAGGCATCCACGCTGCGGGCCGGGGAAGCCGACACGCCGGTGCGATCCAGGCCGGCGACGATGCGGGCGCCGTCCGTGTACGGGTCAGCCTTGCCTACGCGGGCACCTTCGGTGAACGGGTCGAACTTGCCGCTGCGCGCGCCGTCGGTATAGCCATCCACGCTGCGAGCCGGGGAAGCCGACACGCCGGTACGGTCCAGGCCGGCGACGATGCGGGCGCCGTCGGTGTACGGGTCAGCCTTGCCGACGCGGGCACCTTCGGTGAACGGGTCGAACTTGCCGCTACGGGCGCCATCGGTATAGCCATCCACGCTTCGGGCCGGGGAAGCCGACACGCCGGTGCGGTCCAGGCCGGCGACGATACGGGCGCCGTCGGTGTACGGATCAGCCTTGCCGACGCGGGCACCTTCGGTGAACGGGTCGGCCTTGCCGCTACGCGCGCCGTCGGTGAACGCGCCGGGCGTAGCGCTGCGGAACACATAGCCGTACTTGTCACCGGCAAACGTGCTGTCCTTCGGGCCCGAAGCTTGCGCGGTGCCGGCAACGAAGGCGGCGGCAAGGGCGGCGGCGGTGATCAGGGTCTTGGCGAAGAGGTTCGAGGTCATGATGTTCTCCATTCACTTTGAGGATCCGCGCTGGGGCGGAATCGAATCGGTACGCTTTGGAAGCCTTCGTTCTTTCTGGCCGTTATCTACTAGTAGATAGACTGGTTGGTCCAAAAAAAACGGGGATTCCCCGGGTGTTGCGCTGGATCCTCTTTCCTGCTTCAGCTTTCTCGCTGGGGCGGAGCAGTGGCTTCCATGTGCTGAATATTATCTACTGGTAGATAGATAGTCAAGGAATTTTTGCAAGCCATCTGCGAACGCACGATGTCGTCACGGGCGCTCAAGCGGGATCGCACATTCTTCAACCTGTGGTCGCGCCCTCCGGCCCAAAAGGAAATCGCCGAAATCCCGGCAACAAGGATTTACAACGTTTTACTTCAGGCAGCATGAAATCACTCCTACGATGATATTTGCAGGATGCAGTACAGGGTCCTCGCTACCACCGGAGCAAGAGATGCGCAAAGTCCTCACGATGACGTTACTTATCGCCGCCGCGACGGCTTCAGGCTTGAGCTATGGCCAGCAAAAGAAGTTCGACCCATACACCGACGGCGCCAAGGCAGGCAAGGCCGACCCCTATACGGATGGTGCGAAATCCGGCAAGTTCGATCCATACACGGATGGTGCCAAGCAATCCACCCAGATGGACTTGAATGCCAACCAGGGCAAGCCCGACCCGTACACCGACGGTGCCAAGGCTGGCAAGGCCGATCCCTATACGGACGGCGCGAAGGCCGGCAAGGCCGACCCCTATACGGACGGCGCGAAGTCTTCCAAGTAATTGGCACCCGCGTTGCCGCTCCGCAAGCGGCAACGCAAATCCACCACGGCACGCCAGCCGCGGCAAATCCGCGCGGCCCCTTCCCTTAGCCGCGCTGCCTGCACTTATGCCTGTCGCGGCTTCATCCGTGCAATCCCTGCAGAAAGGCAAGCAAGTCTGCATTGACCTGCTCTGCGTTGACCGCGCACATCCCATGCGATGCGCCCGGGTAGACCTTCAGCGTCGCGTTCCTGACCAGCCTGGAGGCCAGCATGGCCGCCGCCCCGATCGGCACGATCTGGTCGTCGTCTCCGTGCAGGAACAGCGTCGGCACGTCGAACGTCTTCAGGTCTTCGGTGAAATCGGTCTCTGAAAACACCTTGATACAGTCATAGGCGCTCTTGACCGAACCCGGCATGCCCATCTTCGGATACCGCGGCAGCGCAAGCCGCCGAGGATCGTCGTACTGAAGTGGCGCATGCAATCCACCGAGCGCGGCCAGCCTGCGAAATATAGGCGGCGAACGGCGGGATGGAAATGAGACATTGGCACCATTGGCGCAACGAGCCGGGGCCGGCGGGATTCCGATTGCCGCCCCGCAAGCCGTGGCGCCTAGCCAGCCAGGATGCGCTCGGGCCGCGCATGGCGCCGGCCCCCGTAGCCGAGCAAGATTTCCGTACCGCGCTGCGAAGCCAGGATCGCGCGCGAACTGTGCTCCCGCATGGCGGTTTCGTAACTGCCGATGGCCGCGCGCAGCGAAAGGTGGCCTGCAGCGGCCTCGCCCAGTTGCCGCACCAGCAGGTGTGCATCGTGCAGCGCCGCATTCGCCCCCAGGCGACCTGCGGGACTCATGGCATGGATGGCATCCCCCAGCACCGTGACCGCATTGGTCGGCCATGCCGGCGGCACGTCTGCCGTCCTGACGGGCAGCATGGCCAGCGAGGCGCGATCGCCCTGCTGGAATAGCGCCCGCAGCCCGATGTGCCAGTCTGCCGTGACGCGCTCGATGCGCGCGGCGAGTTCGTCCTGGCGCAACGCATCGCCACCCTCCCAGCCGATGCCAAGGCTCTCGCGGGCGCCGACGATGGCCCAGTAGAGATAGTCCTCGCACTTGCCCAGGCGGGTAGCCCGTGGGCTGCGGCCGGAACCGCATCGGATCGATGATGACCGCGAGGCCATCGACGAAGACGATAGAAGTCCTGTCCCGCAGCACGCCGGAGATCCGCGCCAGCGCTGCAGGCGTCGGGCAAGTCTTGCCGTAGAGGCAGGCGAACCCGGTATCCGCCGGGGTGGCGCCCGGCAAACTGCGCCGGCGCACCTGGGAATTGACGCCATCCGCCGCCACCAGCACGTCCGAGACGGCGGATGAACCATCCGCAAACCCGGCGGCTACGCGCCCGTCTTCGCACTCCCGGTAACGCACGAACGCCTTGCCGAAATGCACACGGTCCTTGATGCCGCACAGCAGGACTTCACGCAGCGTCTGGCGGTTCACGCTCAGGTCGTCCTCTTCAACATTTCCAGCGCCTTCGCTCCCGGCCCGCCGCCACGACTCCACCCACATTCCGGTCACGGCATCGAGCCCTGTGTCGACCACATTGACGCCCTCCACCGGCATCGCGCCGGTTGCCTTGAACAAGGCGAAAAGGTCTGCCGGCAAGCAGGCCTTCAAGGCTTGCTGGCCCCGATGATCGATGCGGATGCGGTAGCCCTGCGTGCGGCTGGTCAGTGCCGCATCGCGCTCGTAGACGTCGAAGGCGATGCCATGCCTCCTGAGCCCTTGCGCCAGGCACAAGCCGCCCAGGCCGGCACCGACGATGGTGATGTGCATGGGCCTCGCCATCAAGGCGCGCTGCGCCGCCACAGCGCCCGCCCGGCGTTCAGCGCGAGGGGCCATCTTGCGCTCCGGCATCCGCATTCGCCGTGGTCGCGGCAGCCAGGGCATAGTTGCCCAGCGCCAGCGCTTCCGCCATGGTGGCGGCCATCGCCACGGGCACGCCAAAGGCCTTGACCGCCATCTGCGCCTGCGCAGCCATTGCCGCCCGCTTGTCCGGGTCGGGTTCGATATGGATCAGCGCCCTGCAACTTCTCCCGAGTGGCGCCTTGTGCTGTTTGAGCCATTGCGCGCGTTGCTTGCGGTCCTCGTGCGCTTCTTCGTCCTGTGCGGTATGGATCAGCACAAAGGCCCGGTCCTGCCCGACCAGGGCCGTCATCTCGTCGCGCCACCGGGCGGCGTAGCCCGGCTCGCACGCGGCGAAGCCGTGGCCGCGGTGGCCGAGGCCCTGGGCTACGCCACGCCGAGCAACTTCATCGCCATGTTCCGCCGTGCTTTTGGCGACTCGCCGGCCCGGTATTTTGCAAGCCGCGGCCTGGGTGGCTAGCTACCGGAAGCGGCCCGTTCCTCGCCCTCACCCCCGCCCCGCCGGCTCACTGAAATTTGTAGATTCTGACCTTGAATTTATCTGACTTATCAAATACTATCCATCCAGCAAACAGGAGGCGACCATGAAGCACTACACCAGAGAGAACTTTCGCCTCACGCAGAGCGTGGGGTTCTTCCTCAACAAGGCCCGCAACCTTGTGCTGATGGAAATGGACGCCGCCCTCAAGGAACTGGATATCACCGCCCAGCAGATGGGCATCCTGCTGTCGCTGTCCCGTGGCGTCGCAACCACCCCGTTCGAACTCAGCAAGCTGCTGGTGATCGACACCGGCCTGATGACCCGCATGCTCGACAAGCTGGAGCACAAGGGCCTGCTGACCCGCTCGCGCAGCGTGGACGACCGCCGCGTGGTCAACCTGGAACTCACCGCCAAGGGCCATGGCGTTGCCGAACAGATCCCGGAGATCGCCCCCGAGGTGCTGAATGCGCGCCTGAAGGATTTCACCAAGGGCGAATTCGACGAGTTCATCCGCCTGCTCGGCAAATTCTCGGCCGCCTGAGCGCCTCTTTTTTATTTAATTAAAAGCGCGCGACGATTTCCTGGCGCAGGTGCCAGAGGCGAGGTCATGCCGCGCTCCGATGCGCCTGCCGGCTACCCTGGCCTTCGCCGGTTTCGCAGCGGTGTTCTTCATTCGCTCGGGCTACATCACCACCGTGGACACCTGGACGCTGGTGCTGCCCGCGTTGCGGCAAGGCATTTCGACCGCGCTGTACTTCGTGCCGCTACGCCGCGGCCAGTTCCCCGGCCCTGTGGAAAAACCGCAGTGCCATGCGTTCTCCGCAAGCGGCCTCGATCCTTTCATGGGTCACCAGATGTACCGCAGGCGCACCCGCAGCGCGCTCGTCCCGTACCTGGAGAATGGCGGGCGTCCACTGCGATGCGCCGTCTTTCCGCCTGACCGCGCCAGCATAGTTGTCCGCCGCAGGCATGCACATCCCCTCCGGCAACACCACCGAGATCGCGCGTTCCGACGGCTGTTGCGCGTTCGCGATGGTCCCGGTAATTTCATGCGGACGCGCCAGCATCGCCGCCGCCGCGCTGACTTCGCCGAGCTGGATCAGCCGCCGCGTCTCGCTCGACGAGCAATGGTTGCCGGCGCCGGATTCCGTCGGCGCGCGCAGCGCGACGGGATCCACATCGAAGCGCCACTGTGCGCCCAGGGTACGCAGGTAGTCCACATTGCCCTTGCGGCCCCGGCCGCAGGCAAAGTTCTCGCCCACCACGAGCGTGCGCATGCCAAGGTGTCCCACCAGCGTCCCGCCCACGAAGTTCTCGACAGGCTCCGCGCTGCGCTGCCTGTCGAAACGCAGCACCAGGCAGGTGTCCACCTCGCCGGTTGCCGCCAGCAACGCCATGCGATCGTCCAGGCTCGACAGCAAGGGCGGCGGCCCCCCGGGATGAACGACAGCCCGGGGGTGCGGATCGAAGGTGACCAATACTGTGGGCAGTCCCGCTTGCCGGCCCCTGGCCCGCAACATAGCCAGCACGCGCCGGTGGCCGCGATGCACGCCGTCGAACATGCCGATGGATACAACCGCGCCGCGTGGCGCGAACTCGTTGGCTTCGGTGATGACTTTCATGGGTACGTCTCCCGCACGGTGGGCATTCGCATCGACGCGGCCGAGGCCACGCGCCTCAAGGGCATGCAGCGAATGCTATGGCGTGAAACGCCTCGAATCCAAGGCGGGCTGGAGCATGAAGACTATAACCGGCGATCGCCGGAGGGTTTACCTGTAAGCAATTTCCCGCGGATTCCCCTTACCCAAGCTGCGCCGTCTCGTGGAGCTGGAACAGCTTGCGCAGCACCGAGCGGATCCACTGGTTGCCCGCTTCACGGTGCACGCGGTCGTGCCAGTAGAGCGCGATCTCGATCTCCGGCAGCTCCAGCGGCGGCTCCAACAGTTGCAGCCCCATGTCCCTGGCCAGCATCGTGCCCAGCGTCACCGGCACCAGCACCACGGCATCGGAGTGCCTCGCGATCATGGCAGCGGCCGTGAACATCGGCACGCGGCAGACGATGTTCTCGCGCGGTACGGCGGCTTCCAGGATGCGTTCGACAGACAGGTGTTCATGCCCCGTGCCCGCCGCCGTCACGAGCACGTGCTTCTCCGCGACGAACGCCGCCAGGCTGGGCGCGGGCCCAAGGCGCGGATGGCCGCTGCGCGTCACCGCCGCATAGCGCTCGCGCCATAGCGGCTGCCTGCGCACGCCTTGGGTGAGATTGGGAAACGAGCCCACCGCGATGTCCACCAGGCCCGATTCCAGCCACAGGTCGATGTGCTGCGCGTCGCAGTTGACGGCCTGCACGCGCACGCGCGGCGCCGCTGCCGCCAGGTGGTTGATGATGGGCGGCAACATCTGCGCCACGCCCGCATCGATGATGAAGAAGCTGAAGGTCCGCTCGGCCGCCGCGGGATCGAAGGACACATGATCCGAGCGCAGCGCGCGCATACGTTCCAGGATGCCCCGCACGGGCTCCGCCAGCGCCAGCGCCTTCGGGGTCGGCTCCATGCGCAGCGACACGCGCACGAACAACGGATCGCCGAAATACAGCCGCAGCCGCGCCAGCGTCTTGCTCAGCGCAGGCTGCGTGAGATTGAGCACGCGCGCCGCCTTGGTGATGCTGCGCTCGGCCAGCAAGACTTCGAACACCTGCAGGTGATGAAGGCCCAGTTCGTCTTCATTCCTCTGGGGAATAGTGTCCATGACGTCGTCTCAATAGTAGAAATCGGGCAATCCAATTAGTCTACTTTCAACGCTCGGCCTTGAACACAAGAAGCGCGGTTTCCCGATGACAGTGCGAAGGTTTCCCCACGAAGGGGCGACTTCCCAAGAAAGGAGAATCATCATGTCAGGCTTTCCATTTGCGGTGCGCGGCGACAAGCATGAAGAGACAAAGACGCCGGCTGTGCACCTGGCATCGTTCCCCAACGCAACCGATAGCAAGCCCGGCATCAGCGCACAGGCCTTCCGCGACGCGCTCGCCAAGGCCGTCACGCCGGTCACCGTGATTGCCACCGACGGTGCCGGCGGCATGGCCGGCGTCACCTGCTCGGCGGTGTGCTCGGTCTGCGACAACCCGCCCACGGTGCTCGTCTGCATCAACCGCAAGAGCTACGCCAATGCCATCGTCAAGGCCAACGGCGTGCTCAGCGTGAACTGGCTGCAGTCCGGGCAATCCGACCTTTCGCAAGTGTTTGCCGGCGCCGGCGCACTGCCGATGCCCGAGCGCTTCGCCACCGGCGAATGGAGCGCCCTGCTCACCGGCGCGCCGTGCAGCAAGGCCGCCATGGTGGCGCTGGATTGCCGCGTTGCCGATGCCTATGAGGTCGGCACGCACAGCATCTTTCTTGCACATGTGCTGGCGGCGACCCACGCCGAAGCCGTGTCGCCGCTGGTCTATTGCCAGCGCACCTATGCCACTACGCAACCCGTCGCCGCCTGACCTTTCCGTCGTGTCGGCAACCCACCGCAAACGAACAACCGGGCAAGCCATCGCGCATCGCCTGTCGCCATTGCAGCACCCAAGCCACCAAATCGCATCGCATCCCCGCGAAGTCGATTCACCCAAGGAGAAGACAGCCATGATCCGCACCGGGAAGCAGTACCTGGAATCCCTCAACGACGGCCGCGATGTCTGGGTCGGCAACGAGAAGATCGACAATATCGCCACCCATCCCAAGACGCGCGACTACGCCCAGCGCCACGCGGACTTCTACGACCTGCATCACCGCCCCGACCTGCAGGACGTGATGACCTATATCGACGAAGACGGCGAGCGCCGCGCCATGCAGTGGTTCGGCCACCGCGACAAGGAGCAGCTGCGCCGCAAGCGCAAGTACCACGAGACCGTCATGCGCGAGATGGCCGGCGCATCGTTCCCGCGCACGCCGGACGTCAACAACTATGTGCTGACCACCTATATCGACGATCCGGCGCCGTGGGAGACGCAATCCATCGGCGCCGAGGGCAAGATCAAGGCGCGCAACATCGTCAACTTCATCCAGTTCGCCAAGGAGCATGACTTCAACTGCGCGCCGCAGTTCGTCGATCCGCAGATGGACCGCTCCAGCCCCGACGCGCAGCAAAAATCGCCAGGCCTGCGCGTGGTGGAAAAGAACGACAAGGGCATCGTGGTCTCCGGCGTGAAGGCAATCGGTACCGGCGTGGCCTTCGCCGACTGGATCCATATCGGCGTGTTCTTCCGCCCCGGCATCCCCGGCGACCAGATCATCTTTGCCGCAACGCCGGTCAACACCAAGGGCGTCACCATCGTCTGCCGCGAGAGCCTGGTGAAGGAAGACCCCGTCGAGCATCCGCTGGCCGCGCAGGGTGACGAACTGGACGGCATGACGGTGTTCGACAACGTCTTCATCCCGTGGTCGCACGTGTTCCACATCGGCAACCCCGAGCACGCCAAGCTGTACCCGCAACGCGTGTTCGACTGGCTGCACTACCACGCGCTGATCCGCCAGATGGTGCGCGCCGAACTGGTGGCAGGTCTCGCCGTGCTGATCACGGAGCATATCGGCACCAGCAAGATTCCGGCGGTGCAGACACGGCTGGCCAAGCTGATCGGCTTTCACCAGGCCATGCTGGCGCACGTGATATCCAGCGAGGAGCTTGGCTTCCACACGCCGGGCGGCCATTACAAGCCCAACATCCTGATCTACGATTTCGGCCGCGCGCTCTACCTGGAGAACTTCTCGCAGATGATCTATGAGCTGGTCGACCTGTCCGGGCGCAGCGCGCTGATCTTCGCCAGCGAGGACCAGTGGCAGGACGAAAAACTCAACGGCTGGTTCGAGCGCATGAACAACGGCCCGGTGGGCAAGCCGCACGACCGCGTGAAGATCGGCCGCGTGATCCGCGACCTGTTCCTGACCGACTGGGGCAACCGCCTGTTCGTGTTCGAGAACTTCAACGGCACGCCGCTGCAAAGCATCCGCATGCTGACCATGCAGCGCGCCGAGTTCTCCGGCTCGGGTCCTTACGGCAAGCTCGCCCGGCAGGTCTGCGGCATCGACCCGGTGGCCGAGCAGTCCACCGAATACACCAAGACCGCCGACTACGCCAAGGCACTCGATTCGGCACGGCACCAGGAGGAAGTCGCACTGGCTGGCGCCATGGCGATCTGAACCTCTCCAACTAACGACCACCCCTGTGCGAGCACCGGCGCGAAGTACCCGCGCCGGCCGCCCCACGCTGATTACCCGCACACGCGACACCAAGGAGAATCACCATGTCCACCCACGAAATGCTGGCCACTCTGTTCGGCAACGCCCGCAGCCAGAACGGCTGGCGCGACCGCGCCGTCTCCGACGCGCAACTGCGCGAAATCTACGAGCAGATGAAATGGGGCCCGACCTCGGTCAACTGCTCGCCCGCGCGCATCGTCTTCCTGCGCACCCAGGAAGCCAAGCTCAAGCTGAAGGAGGCACTGGCCCCGGGCAACGTCGACAAGGTGATGAACGCGCCGGTGGTGGCCATCGTCGGCTACGACACCAGTTTCTACAAGAACCTGCCCGAACTGTTCCCGCACAACCCGTCCGTCAAGACCTGGTTCGAGGGAGACGAGAAGGCTGCCTTTGCCGAGATCACTGCCTTTCGCAACGGCACGCTGCAAGGCGCCTACCTGATCATGGCGGCCCGTGTGGTCGGCCTGGACTGCGGCCCGATGTCCGGCTTCAACAACGCCGCGGTCGACGCCGCCTTCTTTGCCGGCACCACCGTCAAATCCAACTTCATCTGCGGCATTGGCCACGGAGAC
Source organism: Cupriavidus sp. F041 (assembly GCF_057814235.1). Classification (NCBI taxonomy): domain Bacteria; kingdom Pseudomonadati; phylum Pseudomonadota; class Betaproteobacteria; order Burkholderiales; family Burkholderiaceae; genus Cupriavidus; species Cupriavidus sp. F041. Next base: position 1,436,808 of record NZ_JBVASY010000002.1, on the reverse strand, counting down.
CCCGCCAAAGTCTTTGCCCGCAGCCCGCGCCTGTCTTTCGAGCAGGCCTGCACGCTGGCATGAGTGGCCGGCTTGCCGGACACCCCGCCCACCGATCCCCTCAGCATCTGGAGACAACACTATGCGCAATCTCGACCAAGACACCATCACGCAGGCGGTACTGGCCCGCCTGTCCGATACCCCGGATCCGCGCGTCAAGGAGATCGTGACCAGCCTGGTGCAGCATTTGCACAGTTTCGCGCGCGAGGTGAAGCTCACCGAGGCCGAATGGCTCAAGGGCATCCAGTACCTCACCGCCACCGGCCAGAAGTGCGATGACAAGCGCCAGGAGTTCATCCTGCTCAGCGATGTGCTCGGCTTGTCGATGCTCACCGTGTGCATGAACAACCAGAAGCCGCCGGGCTGCACCGAATCCACCGTGTTCGGCCCCTTCCACGTCGAAGGCGCGCCGCATTTCGAAGACGGCGCGGACCTGGCCAATGGCGCCAGGGGCGAGCCGTGCGAAGTGCATTGCACGATCAAGGACCTGGACGGCACGCCGGTCGCCGGCGCGACCGTCGATGTCTGGCAGGCCGATGCCGACGGCAACTATGACGTGCAATACGCGGACCTGGACGAGGCGCAGGGCCGCGGCGTGCTGCAGGCGGGCGACGATGGCAGGTTCAGCTTCCGCACCGTCGTGGCGCAAGCCTACCCCATCCCGGCCGACGGCCCCGTGGGCGAGTTGTTGCGCGCCACCGGACGCCACCCGTGGCGGCCGGCCCACCTGCATTTCATGATCAAGGCGCCCGGCTACGAGACGCTGGTCACCCATGTGTTCCGCAAGGGCGACCGCTACCTGGATTCCGACGCCGTCTTCGGCGTGCGCGAGTCCCTGGTCGGGGAGTGGATCCGGCAAGCGGGTGGCGACTACCGGCTCGACTTCGATTTCGTGCTGAACCGGGCCAGGGCCGCCTAGCCGGCGTCGAAGCCCGCGGCAAGTTGTTTGTTGTCCCCCTCGGAAGATCGCCAGGAAATCATCATGAGCAAACAACTTGCCGGTCGGCGTCGAAACCAACTATGTCGGCCTGATGCTGACCGAGGGCCTGCATGCATTTCTCTACTACTCGTACTACACCGCCAGCCGCTTCAAGGACAACAGCGGGCACGACAACAAGCAGTTCGCGAACTTCGGCCTCGACGTCAACTCCGCGGCAGCGCGCCTGAGCTATGTCTGGCCCCGTGTCAGGCTATTCGGCGCCACCCTGGAGACGCGCGTGGTGCAACCGGTGGCAAACGCGCACCTGCAGCTCGATATCGCGCGCCCGCCGCCGATGTCGGCACTCGACCGCGGCGGCGATACCACCGGGCTTTGCGACACCGCCTTCGCCCCGATCATCCTCGGCTGGCACCTGGGCGCATACCACCGGACGCTGGGGCTCGATACGCACCTGCCGCTGGGCACCTACGATACCAGCGAGCGGGTCAACACGGGCCGCAACTATTACCAGATCGCGCCGTTCTTTGCCTTCACCTGGTTCGTACTGCCTAATGTCGATGTCAATGCCAAGATCCGCTATGGCTTCAACACGCGCAACAATGCAACCAACTACCAGTCTGGCGACGAAGCGACGATCGAGTTCAGCGCGGGTTATCGACCTATCGCCCCGCTGCAGTTTGGTCTCAACGGCTACCTCTACCGCCAGACCACCGACGACCGCCAGAACGGCGTGGTGGTCAATGGCAACGGCAATCGCGGCCGCGTGAACGCGCTGGGGCCTTACCTCAGCTACAACATCACGCCCGCCATGCCGCTGATCCTGAAGCTGCAGTTCGAGTTCGACGCGCACAACCGTCCGCAGGGCACGCGCCTGTGGCTGCAGCTCAAGATCCCCCTTTGACGCCTCTGGCTCAACGCCTGTCGCCCAACGTTTCGCACGGCTTTTCAACCCATCCACATCGAGCATCCTCATGAGCATTGAAATCCGCTACGGCCAGGGCCGCGGACAAGCCGACCACGGCTGGCTGCGTGCCCGTCATTCGTTCTCCTTCGGGTCTTATCACGATGTCCGCCACATGCGCTTTGGCCCCATCGTGGTCCTCAACGAGGACCGCATCAGCCCCGGCAAGGGCTTTGGCGAGCATGCCCATCGCGATATGGAGATCATTTCCTATGTGATCGACGGCGGGCTGGAACACCGCGACAGCATGGGCAACGGCTCGGTCCTGCGCTACGGCGACGTGCAGCGCATGAGCGCCGGGCGCGGCATCGCGCACAGCGAGTTCAATGCATCGAACAGCACGGAGGTGCACTTCCTGCAGATCTGGATCGAGCCGCACACGACTGGCCTGCCCCCGAGCTACCAGGAGCGGCATTTCGATGCGGCATCGAAACGCGGCGTGTTGCGGCTGATTGCCTCGCCGGACGGCCGCGACGGTTCGGTGGTGATTCACCAGGACGTGTACCTGCGCGCTGCCGTTCTCGATGGCGCGGACTCGTTGGCGTACCACTGCGCGGCGGACCGGCAGGCCTACCTGCAGGTCGCGCGGGGTCACCTGCGCGTGGACGGGCATCCGCTGGACCAGGGCGATGCGCTCAAGGTCAGGGGCCCCTGCGATTTGATGCTGAGCGAAGGACGGGATGCCGAAGTGCTGCTGTTCGACGTCCCGCGGGACTGACCCCATGGGCCGCGGCTCCCTCCTGCCGATGCCATGGAGGCAGGGGCCGCGGCCTTGCGCCGTGCTAGGCCGGCCGGGTCGCCGCCTGGCCGTCGTCCGCGCTGCGCAGCAGGAAGCTCTCGAGCGCCGCGCCGGTGGCCGCCGGGGTTTCCTGCACCGGATAGTGGCCGGCTCCCGCCAGCACCTGCAGCGTCGCGTTGCGGTACCACTTGAGCGTGGTGGCGCGGGCTGCCGCTTCCGTATTGCTGCCGTCATGCTGGCCCACCAGTACCAGGATCGGCTTGTCCGAGCCCTCCACCTGCTGGCTGATGTCGGTACGGCTGGCATCGAGCGCATAACTGGCAAAGGCGCCGGCGTCGATGCTGTCCCAGCTGCTGTCCACCACGGCGCGGGCGAAGGCGGCCGGGTAGCGGTGCGCCGTGCCGGCCGTCACCAGGTCTTCGCGCCGCTGGCGCGACGCCGCCGCCTCCTGCAGCGTCCGCACCCGCTGCGGGTCGCTGCTGCCGCCGCGCGCGCTGAGGCCGGCAATCGAGACGATCACGTCCACGCGCTGCGGCAGCGCCAGCGCCAGCATCTGCGCAGCCAGCGCGCCGAGCGAGTGCCCGGCAACGGCGAAACGGCTCCAGCCGAGATAGTCCGCCAGGCGCGTGGCGTCGATCACGACTTCGCGCATCGTCATCAGCCCGCGCTCATTGCGCGCCAGCCCGTAGCCACGGTATTCGAGCGCGACATACTGGAATGCCTCCAGATCCGCCCAGCGCAGCAGGTCGTCAAACGCGTCGCGCGTGCCGAGCAGTCCGGGGAACAGCATTACTTTGCGTGGGCCGGTGCCCACCAGTTTGAAGGACGTCATGGCGCCACCTCCATGGCCGGGCACCGCGTCGTCGGGGAAGGCCGGAAATCAGACATGGATCGGGTCCTCCTTCTGCATATGCTTGCGCAGTTCGTCGTGCGACGCATTGAACTGCGGGGAGATCTTCAGTTCGGTGCCGAGCATGGCCTCTTCTTCGTCCATCTTGAAACCCAGCGACTTGGTGGCCTCGAACATCACGCCACCCGGCGTGCGCACGTAGACCGATTCGAAGTAGCCACGGTTCTTGCGGTCGGAGAAATCGGTAAAGCCCATGCCCTCGGTGTCGAACTTCACCCGGGCCTGTGTATCGTAGTCGGCCACGTCGAAGGCGCCGTGGTGCACGATGCCCTCGGCCAGCGTCCAGGTGCCCTGGCGCAGGTCGGGCTCGTACAGCACATCGATACGGCGCCCCGCCCCGCCCTCGCCCGCTTCATAGCGGGTGAAATTGCCATCGGCCACGGTCTTGCGGAAGTACCAGGCCGTCTGCATGAAGGTGTCCATGTCCTCCAGTTCACGCACGGTCACCGTCCAGTTATGAAAACCGCGCACCGCATATTGCTCCGGCACGTATTCGGAGCGCCACGGCTTGCGCGTATCGATGGGATCTTCCACCACTTCGAAGTCGATGCCGGCATGTACCACGCGCAGGTACTTCTCGCCAAAACGCTCCGACTCCTGCGCAATGGCGATGCCGTGGCGGCCAAAGTGCTCGCGCCAGAAATCCAGCGAGCCCGCCGGCACCGAGTAGGCGATGGCGGTGAACTGGCCGGAGCCCTTGCGCCCGACCAGCTCGGTGCGGCGCATCGGGAACGTGGTCATCACCGTGCCGGGCGTACCGTCCGCGTCGCTGAAATACAGGTGGTAGATCGGAATGCGGCCATCGTAGAACAAGGTGCGCTTGATAAAGCGTTGCCCCAACACCTTGACGAAGAAATCCACATCGCCCTGGGCCGTGCTGGTGCACAGCGTTATGTGATGCAGACCGCGAATGAGGTTGCCTTCCATATCGTCTCCTTAACTGGCTTAGGCTATCCGCCCGGCCGCGCCGGATACCGGGGCGCTTGCGGGCTTGGCTGGAGTATGGAAGCGGGGCCCGCGCGGGGCCATAGCCGGAAAGGAATACACCGAATGCCGATTCGGCATCCGGCGCCGCGCCGCTCAGGCGGCGCAGGTCTCGTCGCCGCCCTCGCCCGCATCGGCCAGCAGGCTGTGGATCAGGTCGCGGAACCACTTGTTGGCAGGGTCCTTGTGGAAGCGCTCATGCCAGAACTGGCGCACCACAAAGCCGGGAATCTTCACCGGCAGCTCCAGCACCTGGGCGCCGACCAGCCGCGCCACCTCGACCCCGGCGCGGCGGGAGACCGTAAACAGCGCGTCGGAACTCGGCAGCGTGGTCAGCACCGTGAGGAAGTTCGGCAGCGTGACGACAAAGCGCTCGGCCGGAATGCTGTCGAGCAGGAAGCGCTCCAGCGCCTCGTAGCCGATCGGCAGCGGCGCCACCAGCGCATGCGAGGCGTTCAGGTAGGCCTGCTCGCTCAGCGCGCCTTGCGCCACCGGGTGGCCGGCGCGCGCCAGGCAGACGTAGTCGGACGCGTACAGCCGGCGCTGGTAGAACGGCGAGCGCGTGATGGCGAAGCTGCCCATGGCCAGGTCCGCCTCGCCCTCTTCCAGCATTTCCTCCACGCCGTGCCGCGGTGCGGCAATGGCCCGCACCCGGATGTTGGGCGCATGCTCTGCAAGGTGGCCCAGCAGGCGGGGCAGCAGGAAAGCGGCGCCAAAATCGGTCGCGACGAAGCTGAAGCTGCGGCGAGAGACGGCCGGGTCGAACTGGTCGGGGCTTTCGATGGCCTCCTGCATCAGCTGGATCACGCTGGCGATGCGCGGCGCCAGTTCGCGCGCTCGGGGCGTGGGCGACATCCCGGCAGTGGTCCGCACGAACAACGGATCGCCGAAGTACTGCCGCAGTTTGCTCAGCGACTGGCTCATCAGCGGCTGGCTGAGGCCAAGGCTGTCGCCGGCCTGGGTCAGGCTGCGCTTGCGCAGCACCGCGTCGAACACGACCAGCAGCCGCAGGTCGAGCGAGGCGGCGAAACCGGCATTCCTTGCCATGGCGGGATTCCTGTGTGGACTGTGACGCACCGGCGATTCCGGGTGCGCGGCGAAGGCCGCCGGAAGACCCGTTGTATCCGATCCGCGCGCCTCATGCGGGCCGCGCGCATTCAACTTCCGAATGGCGCCGATGCGATTCCGCGTATCGACACCGGTATGACCGGCCGGTACCTTGCACGCAGGATTCTAGCGGCCTCGACGGCCGCACGGCAATCGCCAGGATGCGCGATGCCGATCCCCTACAAGGAACCGAACATGTCATACGATGAAAGAATTGCAATCGTCGGGGCCGGCCCGGTCGGCCTGACCACCGCCCTGACGCTGGCGCGCCAGGGCGTGCCCTGCGTCGTGTTTGAAAGCGCCGGCGAAATCGCCCGCGAGCAGCGCGGCGCGGCGTTCCATCCCCCCACGCTGGAGATCTTCCGCCAGCTCGGCATCGCGGCGGACCTGATGAAAATGGGCATCCGCATTCCCGTCTGGCAGATGCGCGACCGCAGCGAGGGCGTCTATGCCGAGTTCGATCTCGGCACCTTGTCCAGCCTGACCGACTTCCCGTTCCGCTTCCACCTGCCCCAGCACTACCTGTCCAGCTTGCTGATCGACGTGCTGCGCACCCTGCCGCAGGTCGAACTGCGCTTTGGCGAAGCGCTGGAATCGGTTTCGACCGACGGCGCCGGCGCCACGCTGAAGCTGCGCACCGCCCAAGGCCCGGGCGAACTACAGGTGCCCTGGGTGATCGGCGCCGACGGTGCCCGCAGCATGGTGCGCAAGAGCGCCGGCTTCGGCTTCGAGGGCTTCACCTGGCGCGAGAAATTCCTGGTCACCAACGTCGCCATGCCGATGGAGGCACTGGGCTACACCGGCACGGCCTACGTCTCCGACCCCGATCACTGGGCGGTGGTGCTGAAGCTGTACGACGATACCCGCCCTGACCTCTGGCGCGTTGCCATGCCGGCCGATCCGGAGGTCGATGACGCCGTGCTGCTGGAGCCGGCCAGCGTGCAGGCCCGCCTGCGCGAGACGCTGGGCGTGGACATGGATTTCCCGCTGGCTTACTCGGGCACCTACCGGGTGCACCAGCGCGTGGCGGACACCTTCGTCAAGGGCCGCATCCTGCTGGCCGGCGACGCCGCGCATATCAACAACCCGATCGGCGGCTTCGGCCTGAACGGCGGCGTGCACGACGCCTTCAACCTTGGCACCAAGCTGGCCGAGATCTGGCATGGCCGCGCCGGCGCCGAACTGCTCGACCTGTACTCGCGCCAGCGCCGCACCGTGGCCGTGGAGGTGGTGCAGAAGAACAGCATCCGCAACAAGAAAACCATGGAAGAACGCGACCCGCGGGTGCGCCGCCAGAACCAGCAGGCCCTGCACGCGATCTCGCTCGATCTGGACAAGTCGCGCGAGTTCCTGCTCGACAGCTCGATGATTGCTTCGATCCGCCGCGCCGATGCCATTGCCTGAGGCGCGGTGACCTGACGGCCGGCGTCCGCGGCAAGCCGCGGACGCCGGCCAAAACCACTGCATGGGAGACCCAACATGATGCAAGACCGCTTTATCTACGCACCGCTGCCCGCGCGCGTGGTGTTCGGCAAGGGCTCGCTCGCCGCGCTGGCGCGCGAGGTCGAGCAGCTCGGTGCCACGCGCGCCCTGGTGCTTTGCACGCCCGAGCAGATGGCACTGGCGCAGCGCGTTGCCGCGCTGCTCGGCGAGCGCTATGTGGGCACGTTCCCCGGCGCCGTCATGCATGTGCCGATCGAGGTCGCGCGCGAGGCGCGCGCGCTGGCGGCCCGGCTCGGCGCCGATTGCGCGGTGGCGGTCGGCGGCGGCTCCACCATCGGCCTGGGCAAGGCCATCGCACTGGAGTCGCCGATGCCCATCGTGGCGGTGCCGACCACCTACGCCGGCTCCGAGATGACGCCGATCTACGGCATCACCGAGCAGGGCGAAAAGAAGACCGGGCGCTCCGTGCAGGTGCTGCCGCGCACCGTGGTCTACGATCCCGAACTCACGCTGAGCCTGCCCGCGGCGATGAGCGCCACCAGCGGCCTGAACGCCATCGCCCATTGCGTGGAGGCGATGTATGCCGCCGACGCCAATCCCATCTCCACGCTGATGGCCGAGGATGGCATCCGCGCCCTCGCCGGCGGGCTGCCCGACGTGGTGGCGCGGCCCGACGACATGGCCGCGCGCAGCGCCTGCCTGTATGGCGCGTGGCTGGCCGGCTCGGTGCTCGGCAGTTGCGCGGTCGCGCTGCACCACAAGCTGTGCCATACGCTGGGCGGCATGCTCAACCTGCCGCACGCGGAAACCCACGCCATCATCCTGCCCCACGCGGTGCAGTACAACGCGGCCGCCGCGCCGCAAGCCATGGCGCGCATTGCCGCCGCGCTCGGCAGCGACAGCGCCGCGCACGGGCTGTACCGGCTGGCAAGCCGCTTGCGGGTGCCGCTGGCGCTGGAGCAACTGGGCGTGCGGCATGCCGACCTGGCACGCGTGGCCGACCAGGCGATGCGATCGCCCTACCCTAATCCGGCGCCGCTCACCCGCGACGGCATACTGCATTTGCTGGAGAACGCATTCGCGGGCGTCGAGCCGCACTGAAGCCAGGCAAGCAGAACGCCGCGCCGGCCGGATCCTGATCCCGCCGGCGCGGCGTTTTCCCCTGGCATCAGAAGGCGTGCTTGATCCCCACCATGGCGCCAAGCTGGCTGGCGCCGGGCGCCGGGTTGGCACCGGGCTGGCCATTGCTGACCGACATGGCAAGCTGCCCGCCATTGTCGATAAAGCCCGCGGTGGCGTACACCGAACTGCGCCTGGAGAAGGCATAGGTGGCCCGCGCCGCGTACAGCCAGGCCTTGTTGCTGCTGTTGTGATAGCGCAGGTTGAAGACTTCCGCGTCCACGCTGAAGGCCGGCGTCACGGCATAGGACACGCCGCCATACCACAGGTCGCTGCGCGGCGTGGGGCTGGCCCGGTTGTCGCGCCGCACCAGGCCAAGGCCGAGCTTGGCGGCGCCCACCATGGCATAGCCGTTGAGCGAGAGCCGGTCGTCGCGCAAGCCGCTGCTGGTCAGCCCGGCGAACGCACCCGGACCACCACGCAATGAGTCATAGGCCGCGTTCACCACCCAGCTCTTGGCATCATACTGGAGCAGCGCCGACCATTCGCGGCAGGCGCGCGCGTCGGCCGGGTTCTCGCCGGCGCAGTTGGTGCCGGCCGGGCTCGGGCCGCCATTCGCGCCGTCGCGCCCGAAGCTGTAGGTGGCCCCTACGGTAAGACCCCCGAAGGTGCCCTTGTACGCAATGGCGTTATCGGCGCGGGAATTCGCCATGTAGCTGTCCAGCGATGCCGAGCCGAACGTGTTAGGGCCAAGCATGTCGGCTTCGAGGTTGGCCCAGAACGTCATGGTGTACTGCCGGCCCAGCGTGAGTTGGCCCCACTTGCCGGCGAGGCCCACATACGCCTGGCGGCCAAACAGGCGGCCGCCCTGGTTGGACACGCCATTGTCGGGGCCGAAGCCCGACTCCAGCGCGAACACCGCCTTCAGGCCCTGGCCGAGATCCTCGCTGCCGCGCAGGCCCCAGCGCGATGGCACGGTGCCTGTCAGGCCCGGTATGCGCGCCACGCTGTCGCGTGCCGCGCCGATATGGTTGATGTACTCCACGCCTGTGTCGACCACCCCGTACAGGGTGACCGACTGCGCGGCGGCAAACCCTGGCAGCGCCACCAGGGCGGCGGCCGTCAGCCGGATGTTTTTCATGGGTCTCCTCCAGTCCTTGCTGTTGTTGTGATGAAACGCGAAAGCGAAACCGACACGGAAACCAGGGCGAAAGGCAGCGCGCCCGGCGCGCAAGCGGCCCTGCCTTGTCACCGGCACGGCAGCGGCAGTCTCGGGGCAATGGCAGGCAAGCGCCGGGCCGGATGCGGCAGCCCGCTGCATCCGGACAGCGAGGCTGGCCCGTCAGCGCTTGCGCCCGGCAGGCCGGGTCAGGCGCCTCACTCCACGGCGGCCCCGGTCGCCCGCGCGATCTCCGACCACCTGGCCGCATCGCTGGAGATGAAGCGCCTGAACGCTTCCGGGCTGCTCGGTGCGAGGTCGACATTGAGCGCGGCAAAGCGCGCCTTGACCTCGCCATTGCGCAAGGCCTTGAGCACGGCCTCGTTCAGCCGGCCAATGACCTGGGGCGGCGTATTCGCCGGCGCCAGCAGGCCGAGCCACGAGGTGCTGGCATAGCCCGGCAGGCCCGCCTGGGCGATGGTCTGCCATTGCGGGCGCGATGGCGAAGGCTGGGCGCTGGTCAATCCCAGCGCGGTGAGCTTGCCTGCCTTGATAAAGGGGTCCGCGGCGGCCAGGTCGGCGAACATGACCTGGGCGTGGCCGGCCACCACGTCGTTCAGGCCCTGCATGGTGCCCTTGTAGGGCACGTGCTTCATGCGGATATGCGCCAGCTGGTTGAAGTGCTCCGCCCCCAGGTGGTTGGAGGTGCCCGCGCCGGACGATGCATAGTTCACCTGGTCGGGATGGCGGCGCGCATGGTCGATCAACTCACCGACACTCTTTACCGGCAAGCCGGGCGATGCCACCAGCACCTGGGGCACCTCCGCCACCAGCGAGACCGGCGCGAAATCGCGCACCGGATCGTACCTGACCCGGCCCTTGGGATAGACCGCGGGCGCAATGGTGAGCGACGAGGCCGCCATCAGCAGCGTGTAGCCATCGGCGTCGGCGCGCGCCACATATTCGGAGGCGAGCATGGTGCCCGCGCCAGGCCGGTTTTCGACCACCACCGACTGTCCCAGCGATTCCTTGAGCTTTTCGGCGAGGACCCGGCTCATCACATCGGCGATCCCGCCGCTGGTGAACGGCACCACCAGCCGGATCGGATGGGTCGGGAAAGGCGCGGTATCGGCGGTGGCACCGAGCGACGTGCCGCACGCGAGGAACGCGCAGGCGGACACGAGCAGGCTATGCAGGCGGGGGGGACGCTTCATCGGACATTGTCTCCATCATCGTTATTGGCGACGGCGCTGAGCGGCGCGCCGTGCCTGTATGTGAAAGCATTAGACAATGTGGCGATGGCGAGGGACAGGCGCGTTGGCTTATGGCTGGCATAAGCGGCTTGCATGCGCCGCGGCGATGGCCCGACGCGGATGGACTAGCGGGCCTGAGGCCGCTCCGCCTGGTCCGCCTTCCTGGACGCCCAGGCCAGCAGGTAGCTGGTGCAAAGGCGTGGGGCGAGCCATGACGCAGTCCCGGTCGCGAGCGGCATAGCGGCAGATTGTCATGCTGGATCCGAGCTTCGCCCATCAGTCTTTATGTTGCATTTGAAATGCTTGTTTTATAGAATCGTTCTCAGGTTGCTGCGCCGCACGATATGAAGGCCGGTAACACCGGTAACGCCGGTTGGCAAGCGAGGCCGCTGCGACCTGAGGCCTTGGCGGCTGCCGCCAAGGCGAATACCGCATCCTGAATACCACCCGACACATTGAGAGCCGAACCATGCTGCCCCTTGCGCAAAACCAGCCACCGGCAAGCCACGCCACCGCGCGCTATCACGGCCATCCCGTCCTTGCGCTCGCGTTCCGGCCGTTCTACCTTATGGCGGCTGCCTTTGCCGTGGCAGCGATTGGCGTCTGGACAGCGATCTACCTGGGCTGGTGGCCCCAAGCAGGCGCACAACCGGCCATGGGCGGCATGCTGTGGCACGCGCACGAGATGGTGTTCGGCTTTGCCGCCGCGATCGTGGTCGGCTTCCTGTTCACTGCCGGCAAGAACTGGACGGGCCTGCAAACTCCGCAGGGCGGCTTGCTGGCCTGCCTCGCTGCCGTCTGGCTTGCGGCGCGCGTGCTGATGTGGACCGGGCCGGCAGCCGTTGCGGCCGTGCTGGACCTGGCCTTCCTGCTGCTTTGCGCGGCCAGCTTCCTGCGCGTGCTGGTTCGCGCCGGCAGTACGCGCAACTACGGCCTTGCCGCCGCGTTGTTCCTGCTATGGACGCTGAATGCGGTGTTCCATGTGGCGCTGGCCAACGGCGCCGTGCTGCTCGCGCTGCAGAGTGCCGATGCGGGGATCGGGCTGATCGTCATCTTCATTACCGTGATCGGCGGGCGCGTGATCCCGATGTTCACTGCCAACACGGTCCCAGGGGTACGCATTCGGCGCTCTGCAGCCATCGAGCGCAGCGTTGTGCCGCTGACGCTGGCCGCGATGACCGCCTGCACGCTGGCGCCGCGCGGCATGGCCACCGCCGCGATCGCGCTGCTGGCCGCTCTGGCGCAAGCCGTGCGCCTGGGCGGCTGGAGCTCGCGGCGCACGGCAGGCAAGCCCCTGATCGCCATCCTGCACCTCGCCTACGGCTGCCTGCCGCTGGGCCTGCTCTTGCTGGCGGCCGCCGCACTTGGCTGGGCCGACCGCTCGACGGCCTTGCACGCGCTCACCGTGGGTGCGATCGGTTGCGCCATCCTGGGGATGATCACACGCACCGCACTGGGCCATACGGGCCGCAAGCTCGAGGCCGGCCCGATGGAGAAAGCGGCTTATGCGTGCATCGGCACGGCCGCCCTCTTCCGCGTCCTGGGGCCGCTATTGCTGCCGCAATACAAGCCGTTCTGGATAGCCGGGGCTGCTGCGCTGTGGATGGCGGCGTTCTTGCTTTACCTGGTGAAATACACGCCCTACCTGACCAGGCCGCGCGCCGACGGGCGGGACGGCTGAGCGGCCAGGGACCGGGCCAAGCCCCCCCAACGCCCCTTCACCGATGGCATGAGCGGCTACTAAAATCGATGAACTTTCCTCCGTCTCAGGTAGCCAGCAAATGGACGTCCATTTGACTATTCACGGCCGGCAGGGCCTGGCCGGCCAGCTTTATCGCCAGTTGCGCGCGGGTATCGTCGACGGACGGCTGGCGCCGGGCGAGAGACTGCCGTCTACCCGCGACCTCGCCACGCAGCTCGGCATCTCGCGCAAGACCACGCTCGATGTGTTCGAGCGGTTGATTGCCGAGGGCTACCTGCGCTCGCGCGCCGGCGACGGCACCTTCGTGGCGCACGAGATGACCCGCCTGGCACCGGCGCCGGCACCGGTCTCCCCGAGTCCCGGCTCCGGCTCGATCTGGGAAACGTTGCCGGACGCCTTGCCGATGACGGCGCCCGGCGCGGCGCCCGCGTTCGACTTCGTGGGCGGCGTCACCGACAAGGCCTTGTTTCCCTTCGACAAGTGGCGCAGTTGCGTGAGCCACGCGCTGCGCGTGCAGGCCCGCGGACGCGGCACCTACCGGGATCCCGCCGGTGAGCAGGAGCTGCGCCTGGCGGTCTCGCGCTACCTGGCTTTCAGCCGCGCCGTGGTCGGCAACTGGCAGGACGTCATCGTGACGCAAGGCGCGCAGCAGGCGATCGACCTGATGGCCCGGGTCGTGATCCGCCCAGGCGATGTGGTGGCGGTGGAAGATCCCGGCTATCCGCCCGCGCGCATCGCATTTTCCGCGCTCGGCGCGCAGGTGGCCCACGTCCCGGTCGATGCCGAGGGGCTGGTGGTGGACGCCCTGCCGGACAACGCGCGCATTGTCTACGTCACGCCCTCGCACCAGTTCCCGCTGGGCATGGCCATGAGCATGGAGCGCCGCGTCGCGCTGCTGGAATGGGCGCAACGCCGCGGTGCGCTGCTGCTGGAAGACGACTACGACGGCGAATTCCGCTTCATGGGCCGCCCGATGGAGTCGCTCAAGAGCCTGGACAAGACCGGCGTGGTGGCGTACGTGGGCACCTTCTCCAAGACGATCTTTCCCGAACTGCGCATTGGCTACGTGATCCCCCCGGCACCGCTGGCCACAGCGGTACGCCGCGCCAAGCAGGTCGGCGACTGGCATAGCTGCACCATGACGCAGACCGCCCTCGCCAAGTTCATGCTCGACGGCTATTTCGGCAAGCATCTGCGGCGCATGCATAAGGAATATGCCGCGCGCCGGACCGCGCTGCTTGCGCACCTGGACGGCCCGCTGAGCCAGTGGTTCACGGCGCTCGCGCCGGCCGCCGGCATCCACCTGGTTGCCCGACTGAAGACGGAGCAGGATGAGCAGGCGCTGATCGCACGTGCCGCCGCCGCATCCGTTGGCCTGTACGGCATCTCGGGCATGTACGGAGGGCAACGGCCGACACCCGGGATCCTGTTTGGCTATGGCGGCATCGGCGTGGCCGACATCCACGCCGGCATGGAAAAACTGGCCGTAGCGATGGCGGCCGGCACCCGGTAGCCGCCCTGGACCCTGGGCAAAGGCCGGCCACCACTGGCTACCTTAAATTACCAAAAAGTGGCTCTTTTTTATAACCAGTTGCCGTCCTAATCTTGTTCCTGTCGCGCAGCCAACCCGGCGGCGCAAACCAGGAGCAAACCATGGAACAACGTCTCGACTTCTACAAAGCCAGCCCCGCCACCATCAAGGCGCTGATCGGGCTGGAGGAACGCATCGGCAAGAGCGGACTGGAACAGCCGCTGGTGGAACTGGTGCGCCTGCGGGCTTCGCAAATCAACGGCTGCGCCTATTGCATCGACTTGCACAGCACCGACGCGCGCAAGGGCGGCGAAGACGACCGCCGCCTGGCCACCCTGTCGGTCTGGCGCGAAACGCCCTTCTTCTCCGCGCGCGAGCAAGCCGCGCTGGCCTGGACCGAGGCAGTCACGCTGGTCGCGCAGGACCACGTGCCCGACGCCGCCTGGGAAGCCGTCCGCCCGCACTTCAGCGATGCCGAGCTGGTTGACCTGACGCTGCTGATCTCCGCGATCAATAGCTGGAACCGCTTCGCCATCTCGTTCCGCAAGACGCCGGCCTGAGCCAGGGGAGACAATGACGATGACCCGATTGCAGATTGGGCGGGCCGTGTCCCGCCTGGCGATTGCGACAGTAGTGCCGGCTGTGCTGGCGTTGCCGGGCGCGGGCAGTGCCCTTGCCCATACGCCTGACGGACAGCCCGGCAAGTCCGAGGAAAGCGTGCAGCCGCTGATGAAGCAGCCGATCCCTGAGGCCGCGGGCAAGAACGTCCTGCTGGCAACAGTGACATTCGCACCCGGCCAGGAGTCCGAGCCCCATGTCCACCCCGGATCGATCTTTGCCTACGTACTGGAAGGTACCGTGGTATCGCAACTCGGCGGCGAGCCCGAAAGGACCTATAGCAAGGGCCAGAGCTGGTACGAAGCGCCCGGCGCGCGGCACCTCGTCACCCGCAACGCCAGCAAGACCAAGCCGGCCAGATTGCTGGTGTTTGGCATCGCCGCCGAAGGCGATCCGATCAAGCAGCCGCTGCCCCGATAAGCTGGCGGCCAGGACCTGCGGGCGTGGGCCCGCCGGCATGCCCGTTCCAGACCCCGCGCATGGCAGCGTCCCGGCTCCCGGCTCCCTTCACCTAGACGGGAGACCGGCGAAACGCGATGCCGAAGCGGTTAAGA
This sequence comes from Cupriavidus sp. F041, assembly GCF_057814235.1. Taxonomy (NCBI): domain Bacteria; kingdom Pseudomonadati; phylum Pseudomonadota; class Betaproteobacteria; order Burkholderiales; family Burkholderiaceae; genus Cupriavidus; species Cupriavidus sp. F041. The sequence continues at coordinate 1,421,749 of NZ_JBVASY010000002.1, read as the reverse complement.
CTATTGACCGCCGTGACCAGCAAGGTCAGGTCCACAATCTCCCGCTCCGAAAAATACGGCCGCACCGCCTCCCAAACGGCATCCGGCACATGCGTGCCGGCGATGTCCGTCACCGCCTCGGCCCACGCCAGCGCCGCCCGCTCGCGGTCGGTGTACAGCGGCGTCTCACGCCAGACTTCCAGCATATCGATCCGCGCCGCCATCTCGCCGTCCTTGCGCGCCCGCGCCGAATGCAGGTCGATGCAATATGGACAGCCGTTGACCTGCGACACACGCAGGCGCACCAGATCCACCAGCGAATGCTCAAGCCGGTAGCGCTCGTTGCGCCTGTCCAGGCGAATCAATAGTTCGGTGCTGAGCCGGTTGGCCCGGTGGCTGTCGAGCCGCAATGTCATCCCGATCTCCCCTGCCGGCCCTGCCGGACGGCTGGCCGCATACGGCAGACTAGAGCCGCCGGGCGGGCGCAGACAATAGCCATTACGGCGCCATTTCGGGTAACCAGTGCATGCCTCTGCTTCGGGGTCCCGGCTACTTACTGCTCACCTGCATCGCCGGGCGCTGCCTGGGCAGGCCTGGCCTTGCGCGTCACGCTCTTCACGGGAATCCCCACCATGGTGGCCGCCCCGCCCTGTCCAAGCGCGCGGCTCAGCGCCGCGGGCTTCTCCACCAGATCCTGCAGGCTGTAGGCGTCCAGCACCTCGAAATAAGCCCGCAGCGCGGCGGCAAGCACGCCCCGCAAGCCGCACGCGCGCGTGATCACGCAATGGTTGTCGTCCCCCTGGAAGCACTCCACCAGGTGGAAATCCGACTCCATGGTGCGGATCACCTCGCCCACATTGATCTGCGCCGCCGGCCGGCCCAGCTCGATGCCGCCGGCGCGCCCGCGCACCGTGTGCAGGAAGCCGGCCTGGCCAAGCTTTTGCACAATCTTGATCAGGTGATTCTTGGGAATGCCGAACGCATCCGCGATGCGCTGGATGGTCACAAGCTCGCCTGGGTGGACCGCGACATAGATCAGGGTCCGCAGACTGTAGTCGGTGTAGTCAGTCAGTCTCATGGCTTGGTCCGGCTTGCGGCGGTAATGGTATGCGTGGCAGCCAGGATGGCTCTGCGGCGCGCTCAGCGCTGCATTGCGCAACGCCGCCGCAGTCTAACATGGCCCCCGGATGCATCTTTCCGCACTGCCGCAAACTTTATGTTGCATTATAAATGCATGTTTAATAAAATCATTCCCAAGGCGTCGCAACCACATCGCACGCTGCCACCGCAGAATGCCGCGGAATTTTTTTGCCTTTTTGTTGCATCTATCGTACATCTTTGGAGGTTGTCGTGCTGTCTGAAAAATCGAGACCACTGATCGACGCAAGCGTCCCCGTCCTGCGGGAACATGGCCTGGCCATCACCCAGACCTTCTACCGCAACATGTTTGCCGATCGGCCCGAGTTGACCAACCTGTTCAACATGGGCAACCAAGCCAACGGTTCGCAGCAGCAATCGCTTGCCTCCGCCGTCTTCGCCTACGCCGCCAACTATGGCGACAACAGCGCCCTGGCCCCGGTTGTCAGCCGCATCGTCCACAAGCACGCCTCGGTCGGCATCAAGCCCAGCCACTACGCCATCGTTGCCCGCCACCTGCTCGGCGCCATCGGCGAAGTGCTCGGCGACGCCGCCACCCCCGAACTGGTAGCCGCGTGGGACGAAGCCTACTGGTTGCTGGCCGCCGAACTGATCGCCGCGGAAACGCGCCTCTACGAACGCGCGCAGACCGGCCCGGACCACCGCCAGCCCGTGCGGATCGTTGCCCGCGAAGAACACAGCGCCGACATCACCGCCTTCACGCTCGAAGCCGTCGGCGGCACCACGCTGGCTGATTTCCTGCCGGGCCAGTACATCTCGGTCGTGGTCGAACTGGCACCCGGCGCCTTCCAGCAGCGTCAGTACAGCCTGTCAGACGCTCCCAACGGAAAGACCTGGCGCATCTCGGTAAAGCGCGACGGCGGCAACGGCGACACCTTGCCCGCCGGCGCCGTGTCCAACTGGCTCCATGACAACGCCCACCCGGGCGACGTGCTGATGGTCAGCCAGCCCTTCGGCGACTTCGCGCCGCGCATTGAGCCGGCCACGCCCATCGTGCTGCTCTCCGCCGGCGTCGGTGTCACTCCCATGATCTCCGCGCTGAATGCCGTGGCGCAACGCAATCCTTCGCGCAAGGTGGTGTTCGGCCATGCGGCGCGCAAGGTCTCGCATGTGGCCCACCTGAAGGATGTCACGCACGCGGCGCGGAAACTGCCGAAGCTGCGGACGCATTTCTTCCTGGAGTCCGCGGAGCCCGCTGAATTCCTCGCGCAACCCGCCCTGCCCGGCCGCATGGATATCGACGTGATCCTAGCTGACGATGATCTTGCGGATGCTGACTTTTACCTGTGCGGGCCGCTGCCGTTCATGCAGGCCCAGCGGGCGGCATTGCACGCGCGGGGAGTGAAGGCTGAGCGGGTGCATCGGGAAGTGTTCGGGCCGGATTTGCTGGATGGCCTGGTGTAGGGGCCGGCTGGCATGAACAATGGCCGGGCCCGATCTGCGGGTGAGACCACTGCGTCCGCCCTGGCAAACCAAGATCTGGGTCCGGCCTTGCTTCTGTTGGCATTCAAGCTGGCAGCAAGCGCCGGCCGCCAAACGATCAGGTAGCCTGCCCTTGCCGCGGAAACCGTAGCGCGAACCGCACCCGCCCCGGCGCGGGGCAACTGGCCTGCGCGTCGCCGCCATGCAGCACCATGATGGCCTTCACGATGGCGAGCCCCAGGCCGTTGGATTCGGTCATCCGGCTGCGCGCCGCGTCGCCGCGATAGAAGCGGTCGAACAGGCGGTCAAGCTGGCCCTGTGGGATGGTGTCGCCCTGGTTCTCGACCGCGATGACGAAGCCATCGGCCTGCTCAGTGCCGCTGAGCCGCACCACGCTGCCCGGCGCGCCGTAGCGCACGGCGTTGACCACGAGGTTGTTGATGGCGCGGCGGCACAGCAGCGGATTGGCCCATAGCGTCCCGCCCGCTGCCACCTCGAACGTCATGGCCTTCTCGTCCGCGGGCCCTTCGAAGTAATCGGCAATCTTCCTCAGTTCGTCGGGCAGTGACACCTGCTCGCACTCGATGACCAGACCGGCATGGTCCGCTTGCGCCAGGAACAGGATGTTCTCGGCGATACGGCCGAGCCGGTTGAGCTCTTCGAGATTGGATTCGAGGACTTCCTGGTACTCCTCTTGCCGGCGCGTCTGGCTGAGCGTGACCTGGGTCTGCCCGATCAGCGCGCCCACGGGCGTGCGGATCTCGTGGGCCAGGTCGGCGGAGAACTGGGTAAGGCGCTCGTAGCCTTCGGCCAGCCGGTCCAGCATGGCATTGAAGGCGCCGACGAGGCTGCGCAGTTCGGCGGGCGCATCGCGCTCGTCGAGGCGTACGGCGAGGCTGGCGGGACTGATTTCGGCGGCGCGCGCGGCGATGCGGCCAACCGGCTTCAACCCGCGCCGTATGGCGAAGAACGCAAGCGCGGTCGCCGCCAGCATGCCGACCAGCGCGGCCAGCACAACCCGGTTACGGTAGGCGGTGAGCATCTGCACTTCATTGCCCATCTGATGCGCGGCAATGACTTCGACCATGCTTCCGTCCTCACTGGAGCGCGCCAGCGCGGCCGCCCAATGCACCGGCACGCCGTTCTGCAGCCGGGTGGGCAGGATGCTGGACGTGGTCAGGCCGGCGCCATCGCCAGGCACGGCCAGGCCGAGCTCTGCCGGAACCTGCAGGTTGTCGGGATTGACCTGGATGAACGGCGGCTCTCCCGGCTTGCGGAAGATCAGCACATCGCGCTCGGCGCCGAGCATGGATTCGAACAGCAAGGGCCGGTCCTTGAGCTCGCCGACCGTGTACACATTCTTCGCCAGCCGCCGGAAATGCGCCACGCGCCCAACCAGTTGGAGATCGGCCCGGGCTTCCATCGAGGTCTTCGCGGACTGGTAGAAGTAGGCGCCCAGCGCACCGATCACCACGCAGGCAATCAAGGCGAACGATAGCGTAGTGCGGACTGTGAGCGAGCGTGACGACCAGGGCTTCACGTTCCCTCGCCAAAGGTGTAGCCGATGCTGCGTACCGTATGGATGAGCTTTCTGTCGAAGGGCTGGTCGACCTTGGCGCGCAGGCGCTTGATCGCCACGTCGACGACATTGGTGTCGCTGTCGAAATTCATGTCCCACACCTCGGCGGCAATCAGGGTGCGCGACAGCGCCTCGCCCTGGCGCTTGACCAGCAGGTGCAGCAGCAGGAATTCCTTGTTGGTGAGCGCGATCTCCATACCCTGGCGCGTCACCTTGCGGCGCAGGACATCGAGCTTGAGGTCCGCGTACTCGAACAACTCCGCCTCGCGCACCACGCCACGCCGCAGCAGCGTGCGGATGCGCAACACAAGCTCAATGAATGAGAAGGGCTTGACCAGGTAGTCGTCGGCGCCGAGTTCAAGACCGTGGATACGGTCGTTCACGTGGTCGCGCGCGGTAAGGAAAATCACCGGCAGGTCGCGCCGCGCGCGCAGCGCTCGCATGATTTCCCAGCCGTCGATGCCGGGCAGCATGACGTCGAGCACGACGAGATCGTAAGGATGCTCCAGCGCCATGTGCAGGCCATCCGTGCCGGTGCGCGCGAGATCGACGGCATAGCCGCTTTCTCGCAGTCCCTTCTTGAGGTAGTCGCCGGTCTTGGGGTCGTCTTCGATGACGAGGATGCTCATGATGCGCAAGGTTGTTCAACGGGTGTACTGACATTCTAGCGGGGGCCGGACCCTGTTTTATGACGTTTTTGTCATCAAAAAGTCACCCGCGCGACCGCGCCACCGGCCTAACCTAAGCGGCACTTTCCACCGTTCCAGGAGTTCCAGGATGAAGATCGCTTCGCGCTTTTTGATGCGTACCGTGGCAGCCTCGGCCATGCTTGCCGGCGCGATGCTGGCTGCCGCCCCCGCCGTGCTGGCGCAACCCGCTCCCGCCGCCACGCCCACGGGCGTGCGGGGCACCGTGAGCGCGTTCTCCGGCGACACGCTGAAGGTGCGCACGCGTTCGGGCCAGGACCTGGAAGTGGGCCTGACCAAGGACACGGCGGTGCGCGCGGTGACGCTGGCCAAGGTTGACGAGATCAAGGCCGGCAGCTATATCGGCTCGGCCGCCGTGCCGCAGGCTGACGGCTCGCTCAAGGCGCTCGAAGTGCACGTGTTCCCGCCCAGCCTGCGCGGCACCGGCGAAGGCCACCGCGCCTGGGATCTCGGCAAGAACAGCAGCATGACCAACGGCACCGTGGGCAGCGTGGTGGTGAGCAATGGCCGCACCATCACCGTGAAGTACGCCGATGGCGAGAAACGCATCGTGATCCCGAACGACGTACCCATCGTCAACCTAGAACCCGGCGACCGCTCGCTGCTGGTCCCGGGCGCGCATATCGTGCTGTTTGCCAGCAAGGCCGCAGACGGCATGCTGACCGCGCGCTTTATCTCGGCCGGCAAGGCAGGCGTGGTGCCGCCGATGTAAGACCCGCGCAGGCCGGCTCCGTCCGGCCTGGGCCTGCCCCGTCCAACACATCCCTCCGCCATGCGCAAGCTACCCTCATCCAAACCCGCGCGGCGCGCCGTCGTCCATCCTCTGGCCGTGCGCGTGGCGCACTGGATCAACGCCTTCGCCATGATCTGCATGGTGATGAGCGGCTGGGCCATCTACAACGCCTCGCCGCTGTTCCCCTTCAAGTTTCCGGCCTGGGCTACCGTGGGCGGCTGGCTGGGTGGATCGATCGCATGGCATTTCGCGGCGATGTGGCTGTTGTGCGCGAATGCCCTGCTCTATCTGGCCTATGGCATTGCCACCCGGCACTTCCGCCGCCACTTCCTGCCGCTGAGCGCGCGCGGCGTGCTGCGTGACGCGTCGCTGGCCATCCGCTTGCGCCTGCCGCATCGCCCCGGCAGCTACAACGCGGTACAGCGGCTGATGTACGTGGCGGTATTGCTGCTGGGCGTGCTGGTGGTGGCCTCCGGCCTGGCCATCTGGAAACCCGTGCAACTGGACTGGCTGGCGGCGCTGTTCGGTGGCTTCGACATGGCACGCCATGTCCATTTCGTCGCCATGGCGGGCATCGTGGGCTTTGTGGTGGTGCACCTCGCGCTGGTCATCCTGGTACCGTCCACCTTGCTGCCGATGCTCACCGGGCGCGCCAATCAAGGAGACGCCAAAGCATGAGCGCCCCAGCCGACAAAACGCGCATCGTCCGCCTCGACGGCGAAACCGGCAACGCGGATCGCGCCGGAACCCGTATTGCAACTGCAACACCCGCCTCGCAGCGGGTCAACGCGGCAGACTTCAAACCCCAGCTGGCCCGGCTCCAGCGGCGCTTGTTCCTGCGTTCCTCGCTGTCGCTAGGCGCCCTGTCCATGCTGGCGGGCTGCACGCTGCAGGATGGGGACACCGTGGACAAGGTGCTGTGGTCAATGTCGCGCTGGAACGATCGCGTGCAGGGCTGGCTGTTTAATCGCAACCGCCTGGCGCCCACCTACGCGCGCAGCCAGATTACCCAGCCTTTTCCGTTCAATGCCTTCTACCCCGAGTACGACGTGCCCGAAGTCGACGGCGCGGACTATCGCCTCGAAGTCTCCGGGCTGGTAGCCGACAAGCGCGCATGGAGCCTGGCGCAACTGCGCGCGCTGCCGCAGGCGGGACAGATCACGCGCCATATCTGCATCGAAGGCTGGAGCGCAATTGGCGAATGGCGCGGCGTGCCGCTGCGGACCTTCCTGGAACGGATCGGCGCCGACACCACCGCCCGCTATGTTGGTTTCAAATGCGCGGACCGCTATTACTCCAGCCTCGACATGGCAACTGCGCTGCATCCGCAGACCCTGCTGGCACTGGATTTCGGCAGCGAGCCGCTGCCGGCCCAATACGGCTATCCGCTCAAGCTGCGGGTGCCGACCAAGCTTGGCTTCAAGAATCCCAAGCATATTGCGGCGCTCTTTGTGACCAACCAGAATCCCGGAGGCTACTGGGAAGACCAGGGGTACAACTGGTTCAGCGGGCTGTAAGCGGGATACCAACCTGGCCCATGTGGCGTACCGCAGGTGATGTGCCGCCTATCTCCTGCAGAAGCCGATGTGCCACATGGATCATGCGGTACGCCGGGATCACACCAGACGTCATTCCCTGAGCTGCCGCGTCCACCACGTCTCCCCGCAGCAACGCGAATGTGCTGCATAGCACCACGCCCGGGCGATAAGGCATTCCCTCCATGCCCGCACCTGAGTAAGATCAGGGAAATGCACCGCCCCCAGCATGGCCGGCGTGCACATTGCATCGCCCTCACCCGTGTGATTTCCCGCCGCGGGGGGCGGCATGGGAAAGAGTGAGTCTATGGCTTCAAGCAGCGCCTACCGGCAACTCTGGCACCTCACCTCCGAGGGTTGGGGCTACTGCGCGCTCGGCACCGTCAGCGACGATGGCCTGCCACCGGAATGGCGGTCCGTGCGGCCGATGCTGCCGCTGCGCGACCGCTACTCCGCCGTCAAGGCGGCACGCATGGTGCTGGTCACCATGCAGCTCCGGGGCGCGGCGCCGGCTTCTGCAAAGCAATCGGATCCGCAGCGGCCGTTGTATTACGTGTATCAGGCCTGGAGTAAGCAGATGGTGGCGTGACCGGCACCTGTTCCGTTTGCCCCTGACTTTCGCCATGTGCGCGCGTTAGCAAATGAAAAAGCCCGCGCGAGGCGAGCTTTCTCTTTGCTACCAGCGGGCCAGCGGCAATCCGCTCAACCCACCCACTTCCGCGCGTTGCGGAACATGCGCATCCACGGGCTGCCGCCATCCGCCACCTGCTTCCAGGCATCCGGCGCCCAGCTCATGGTGGCGGTGCGGAACACGCGCTCCGGGTGCGGCATCAGCACGGTGAAGCGGCCATCCACCGTCGTCACCGAGGTAATGCCGTCGGGCGAGCCGTTCGGGTTCAGCGGATAGGTCTGGGTGGGTGCGCCGAGGTTGTCCACGAAACGCAGCGCCACCTGGGCCTGGCCCTTGTCGCCTTGCTGCGAGAAGTCGGCAAAGCCTTCGCCGTGCGCCACCACGATGGGGATGCGGCTGCCTTCCATGCCGGCGAAGAAGATCGACGGCGAGGACTGCACTTCCACGGTGACGTAGCGCGCTTCGTACTGCTCCGACTGGTTGCGCGTGAACTTGGGCCAGGCGCCCGCGCCCGGGATGATCGGGGCGAGGTTGCTCATCATCTGGCAGCCATTGCACACGCCCAGCGCGAACGTATCCTGGCGGTTGAAGAAGGCGGCAAACTGCTCGGCCATCTGCGCGTTGAACAGGATCGTCTTGGCCCAGCCTTCGCCGGCGCCCAGCACGTCGCCGTAGCTGAAGCCGCCGCATGCCACGAAGCCGGAGAACTCGGCCAGGTTGGCGCGGCCCGCGATCAGGTCGCTCATATGGACGTCGTGCGTGTCGAAGCCCGCGCGGTCCATGCTGTAGGCCATCTCGATCTGCGAGTTGACGCCCTGCTCGCGCAGGATCGCCACGCGTGGACGCGCACCGGTTGCCACGAACGGCGCAGCAATGTCTTCTGCCGGATCGAAGGTCAGTACCGGCGAGATGCCGGGGTCCGCCGCGTCGAGCAGGCGGTCGTATTCGCTGTCGGCGCAGGCGGGGTTGTCGCGCAGGCGCGCGATGCGCCAGCTGACTTCGCTCCAGGTGCGCTGCAGCTCGCTGCGCGCGGCGCCGAACACCTTCTTGGCGTCGCGGTAGATCTCGATCTGGTCGGTGGTGTTGGGCTTGCCCACTACGTGGCTGCATGCCGACAGGCCAACCTCGCGCAGCACGGCGAACACGGCATCGCGCTCTTCCTGGCGTACCTGGATCACCGCGCCGAGTTCCTCCGAGAACAGCGCGCGCAGGGTCTGGTCGTCGCGGCGGCCGGAGATTTGCTGGGCCCAGTTCTTGGCATCGCCGAAGTCCTGCTCCTGGACCGGGTCCAGCGCCAGCATGTCGACGTTGAGCGACAGGCCGCAATGGCCGGCAAAGGCCATTTCCGCCAGGGCAGCCAGGAAGCCGCCGTCTGAACGGTCGTGGTAGGCCAGCAGCTTGCCCTCGCGGTTCAGGCGCTGGATCACGTTGAAGAAGTTCTTCAGGTCTTCGGCGTTGTCCACGTCCGGTGCGGTGTCGCCTACCTGCTGCGTCACCTGCGCCAGGATGCTGCCGCCCAGGCGGTTCTTGCCGCGGCCGAGGTCGATGGCGATCAGCACGCTGTCGCCGGCATCGGTGCGCAGCTGGGGGGTCAGGGTCCGGTCGGTGTCATCCACGGCGGCAAACGCCGAGATGATCAGCGAGACCGGCGCGACCACTTCCTTGTCGGCGCCGTTGTCCTGCCACTTGGTGCGCATGGACAGCGAATCCTTGCCCACCGGGATGCTGATGCCCAGCGCCGGGCACAGCTCCATGCCGACGGCGTGCACCGTGTCATACAACTTGGCGTCCTCGCCTTCCACGCCGCAAGCCGCCATCCAGTTGGCCGACAGCTTGACCTTGCCCAGGTCCTTGACCGGCGCGGCGGCCAGGTTGGTCAGCGCCTCGCCGATGGCCATGCGGCCCGAGGCCGGTGCGTTGATCACGGCCAGCGGCGTGCGCTCGCCCATGGTCATGGCTTCGCCGGTGCGGCCCTTGTAATCGAGCGTGGTCACGGCCACGTCGGCCACCGGCACCTGCCAGGGGCCGACCATCTGGTCGCGCGCGTTCATGCCGCCCACGGTACGGTCGCCAATGGTGATCAGGAAGGACTTGCTGGCCACGGTGGGGTGGCGCAGCACGTCGCGTACGGCCTTGTCCAGCGCGATGCCGGTCACGTCAACCGGCGGCAGGCTTTGCTCCACATGCCTGACGTCGCGGTGCATGCGCGGTGGCTTGCCCAGCAGCACGTCCATCGGCATGTTCACGGCATGGTGTTCCTTGAGCGCGGCGTCGACATGCGCGTCGACCAGCTGCAGCTGCTTCTCCTCGGTGGCGATGCCCACCACCGCGAACGGCGAGCGCTCGCGCTGGCACATGGCCTGGAACAGCGGGAAGGATTCCGGCGCCACCGCCATCACATAGCGTTCCTGCGACTCGTTGCACCAGATCTCGGCCGGGCTCATGCCGGACTCTTCCAGGTGCACCTGGCGCAGGTCGAAACGCGCGCCGCGGCCGGCGCCGTCCACCAGTTCGGGGAAGGCATTGGAAATGCCGCCCGCGCCCACGTCATGGATCGACAGGATGGGGTTGTCATCGCCGAGCTGCCAGCAGGCGTTGATCACTTCCTGCGCGCGCCGCTCCATCTCGGGATTGCCGCGCTGGACCGAATCGAAGTCCAGGTCAGCGGTATTGGTGCCGGTCGCCATCGAGCTGGCGGCGCTGCCGCCCATGCCGATGCGCATGCCCGGGCCGCCCAGCTGGATCAGCAGCGAGCCGGCGGGCAGTTCCTTCTTGTGCGTGTGGCCGGCGTCAATATTGCCGATGCCGCCGGCGATCATGATCGGCTTGTGATAGCCGCGCACGGTGCCGCCGACGTTTTGCTCGTAGACGCGGAAGTAGCCACCCAGGATCGCGCGGCCGAACTCGTTGTTGAACGCGGCGCCGCCGAGCGGGCCGTCGGTCATGATCTGCAGCGGCGAGGCGATGCGATCCGGCTTGCCGGTCACGCCGGGCTTGTCGGCGGGGTTGCGGTGCGCCACCGGCTGGGCCGCGTCGCGCGCGTTTTCCCAGCCTTCGACGGCATCGGGCAGCATCAGGTTGGAAACCGTGAAACCGGTCAGGCCCGCCTTGGGCTTGCCGCCACGTCCGGTGGCGCCCTCGTCGCGGATCTCGCCGCCGGCGCCGGTGGAGGCACCGGGGAACGGCGAGATGGCGGTCGGGTGGTTGTGCGTCTCCACCTTCATCAGCGTGTGGGTCAGCGCCTCATGGCGGTCGTACTTGTGCCCGGTGCCGCGCGGGAACCAGCGCTCGGCCACGTCGCCTTCCATCACCGCGGAGTTGTCCGAGTACGCCACGATCGACCCTTGCGGGTTGAGCTGGTGGGTATTGCGGATCATGGCGAACAGGGATTTGTCCTGCTGCACGCCGTCGATGGTCCAGGTGGCGTTGAAGATCTTGTGGCGGCAGTGCTCGCTGTTGGCCTGCGCGAACATCATCAGCTCGACGTCGGTCGGGTTGCGCTCCAGCCTGGCGTAGGCGTCCACCAGGTAATCGATCTCGTCTTCCGACAGCGCCAGGCCCATCTCGGTATTGGCCTGCGCCAGCGCGGCGCGGCCACCGGAGATATCGATGAAGCGCAGCGGCTTGGCGGGCAGTTCCTGGAACAGGCCGGCCGCGTCCTCACGCGAGGCCACCACGGATTCGGTCATGCGATCGAACAGGTGGGCCGCCACGGCGGCACGGGTGCCGGCGTCCAGCAACTTGCGCCCGCGCAGCAGGCCCTTCTTGCACACCACGGTGATCTCGATGCCACGCTCGATGCGGTGGACGTGCTCGAAACCGCAGTTATGCGCAATATCGGTGGCCTTGCTGGCCCACGGCGAAATCGTGCCGAAACGCGGGATCACCACAAAACGATCACCTTCGGCCTGTGCCTCGAAAGGCGCACCGTAGGTCAGCAGCGCGCCGATGCGGGCGCTGTCGTCCTGGGACAGCGGTACGTCGGTGTCGACGAAATGCAGGAACTGGCCGTGCACCGACTCGATGTCGGAGTCGATCCGCTTGAGGGTGGTGAGCAGGCGTTGCTGGCGGAAGGCGGAAAGCGCCAATGCACCGGGGAAGCACGAGAAATGCGCCATGGTCTGAGCGGTCGGGAGGGCAGGAGGTAGGGGCTGCTACCGGCCGGCGCCGCTGGTTGGGGCGCCGTGCTGGCGGGAAACCGGCATTATACCTTGTCGAAGGGGGTTTCCCGCGATGCAGCACGGGCAGCTTGGTGGACAAAGGCACAGGCGCCGCGAACGAGCCTCGCAGCCATCATGCGGAAGGCGCCTCGCCCGGCACAGCATGCCGCAAGCGGCACTTCAGTCCATCTCCCGCAGCCGGCACCCGATTGCCGTGCCATCTCCGCGCGCCCCACCGCGTTGCCGCGTCGCCGCCCGGGACCTGTTGTGCCGTGGAACACAACGGTGTGCCGGCGCCGGCACCCCTGCGCCGGCGAAGCGCCGGCGTCACCGCGGGCGCTGCTTTACGGGCGTGGCCGGCTCAGCGGTCGGGCCACGGCGCCGCATCCACCACCGGGAAGCTGCCGCTGAACTGGTCCAGCAGGCCCATGAAGCGCGGCAGCAGCGCTACGGCGCCGCTTAGCGAGATGCGGCCTTCGGCCATGGCCTCGGCAACGGTCCAGCGCCGCGTCAGCAGCCCGTCGAGCGTGTCGCGGGTGGTTTCGATGACCACGTCCGCCGAGGACGCCGCCTCCACCTGCAGGCTGCTCAGCGCGCAATTGGACAAGGTGCTCACCCACTGCTCGCCACTGTCGGTGAAATGCCAGCCGATGTGGCACGCCATGCCTTCGGCACGCTGGCCATGGATGCGCACCGCCAGCGCGTCGAACAACAGCTCGTTGCTCATGGCGTGCATCAGGGCGTTGGCCGGCGGCCCCTGCGGATTGGCCTGGGGCGGGCCTTCGCGATACTCGCGCGCGGCCAGCAGGTAGGCATTGCGCCAGGTCGCCGACTCGGCCTGGAAGCCCATCTGCTCCAGCGCCCGGGCCGCCAGCTCGCGCGCTGGAGCATGGTCGGGATGCGCGTAGACCGCGTGCTTGAGCACCTCCGCCACCCAGCGGAACTCGCCGCGCTCGTAGTCGGCGCGCGCCCTGGTCATCACCGCTTCGATGCCGCCCATGTATTCCAGGTGTTTGCGCGCGGCGGCCACCGGCGGCAGCGCGTGCAGGTTGGCCGGATGCGCGTCGTACCAGCTCAGGTAATGCTGCACGATCGCCTTGACGTTGTGCGACACGGTGCCGTAGTAGCCGCGCGTGTGCCAGCGCTTTGCCAGCGATTCCGGCAGTTGCAGCCCCTCGGCGATCTCGCTGGCCTTCAGGCCATGGCTCATCAGCCGCACGGTCTGGTCGTGGAGCACGCGGTACAGGTCGCGCTGCTCGGAGAGGAATTGCCGCGCGCGCCCGGCGCCCCAGGTCGGCCAGTGGTGCTGGGCCAGCACCACGACGGTACGCGGGCCGTAGCGGTGCAGCGCGCGATGCAGGTATTTGGACCAGGCCAGCGAATCGCGTACCTTCGCCCCGCGCAGCGGGCAAAGGTTGTGCAGGTTGTGGGTGGCGTTCTCGGCCAGGTTGAGCGCGCCTTCGGTCGGGATGAAAAGGTGCATCTCGGAGGGCGCCTCGGTCTCGGGCGTGAGCTGGAACTCGATCTCCAGCCCGTCGATCACGTGGACTTCATGTTCTGCCTCGATCGACAGCGTCGGCGCGATCAGCGTGGAGCGTCCCATCGGCAAGGTCTTGCCCAGCCCAGCATCCACCTGCGCCGCCGGCCCCTTGGCCAGCGTATGGCCAAACTGGAACTGCGCGCGGCGCGCCATTGCCACGCCGCCGATCACGTTCTCGGCAATGGCGTGGTGCATGAAGCCGGATGGCGCAATCACCTGGACGCGTCCGGCGCGCACGTCGGCTTCTTCCACCAGCCCCGCCACCCCGCCGAAGTGGTCGGCATGGCTGTGGCTGTAGATCACGGTGTGCAGCGTGCGGTTGCCGCGATGCTGCCGGTACAGCGCAAGCGCCGCGGCGGCGGTCTCCGGGCAGGTCAGCGCGTCCAGCGCGATCACGCCGGTGTCGCCTTCGATGAAGGTGATGTTGGCGATATCGAATCCCCGCACCTGGAAGATACGCGGCGTGACCTGGAACAGCCCGTGGATACGGTTCAGGCGCGCCTGCCGCCACAGGCTTGGATTGACGGTATCCGGCGCCTGCCCTGCATCGAGGAAACCGTATGCCTCCAGGTTCCACACGCCGTGGCCGTTGGCGCGCGCGACCCTGGCATCGGGGATGGTGCCGAGAAAGCCGCGCTGTGCGTCCTCCCAGTCCTGTTCGTCGTGCTCCGGCAGTTCGCGCGCCAGCAGCCGATGAAAGTCTGCCGTGGCCGCGTGGGCACAGCTTTGATTGTCCGCCATGGGGTCCCCCTTTTTGGTGACTGCGGGTTACTGCCAGCGCGGCACCCGCGCGCCGGGCAACATCTTCATCAGCCGGTTCGTCATTTCCCCTCCGCCCTCACATTGAGATAGGCCGACAGTGCCGCCAGCAACTCCACCTGCAGCGCGGGCGCGTCCAGCTTCAAGGGGCCGGGATCGGTCAGCGCTGCGTTGATCAGTAGGCCATACAGCATCTGGTGGGCGAACTCGAGACGCTTGCGCGCGGCGGCGGTGCCCCACCCGGGGCGGCGCGCCATGGCGGCGACGAAGTGTTCGCATCCTTCGATACGGGAGCGCGCCAGCGGCCAGGACGGCGAGGCTTCGCGGGCTGCGGGCGGCATGCGGCGCAGCTCCAGCACGGCGGCGGCGTACAGGCCACGGTGCTTGCTGAAGGAGCGCACCACCAGCGCGATCCAGTTGCGCAGGAATGCGTGCTCGCTCTCCCCCGCGCGTTCCGGCGCGGCAAAGAAGGCGCCGCCGCGCTGGCGCAGCAGGTCGGCCACCAGCGCGACCAGCACCTCGAAGTAGGCGTCTTTGCTGCGAAAGCGGGTGTAGAAAGTGCCGACGGAACAATCGATGGCTTGCGCGATGTCGCCTACGGTGACATCAGCCCAGTCGCGGCCTTCGGTCAGGCGCAGGCCGGCCTCGATCAGCGCCTGTTGCCGGTCACGGCTGCGTTGCTGCCGCGGCGGGGCAGCAAGTTCGTGGGGCAGTTCCGTCTCGGTGGGCATGGCGCGGAAACCTGAACATGAATTCGGGTTTCATTCTTGGTTGCGCCTTGCGTTCACGTTATCGGGAAATACCCTCACCGGGTGGCGGCGCCTCAGGTGCGCGGCTGCCCGGCAGCCCGGTGGATGGCCGCCCGGATCCGCGGATAGGTGCCGCAGCGGCAGACAATGCCGGACATGAACGCATTGATGTCGGCATCGCTGGGCTTCGGGATCTTTTTCAGCAGTGCGCTGGCGGCCATGAGCTGGGCGCTCTGGCAGTACCCGCACTGCACAACGTCGAGATCGATCCAGGCAGCCTTCAGGGCTTGCGCCTGCGCGCCGCGCAAGCCTTCGATGGTCACGATCCTGGTCTTTTCCAGCGACGAGACCTTGCGCTGACAGGCGAAGCCCCGGTCGTCGTTCATCTGTACCGTGCAGGCGCCGCAAATACCCACGCCGCAGCCATACTTGGTGCCGGTCAGCCCCAGTTCGCAGCGCAGCACCCACAGCAGCGGCGTGTCCGGATCGGACCGCACGGTCACCGCCTTACCGTTGATGTTCAGGGATAGCATGGTTCTCTCCCGCAGCTCAGGCAAGCTTCAAGGGCAATGCGCGCAGGCGCTGCCCGGTCAGCGCAAACAGGGCATTCGCCACCGCCGGCGCAATCGACGGCGTGCCCGTTTCGCCCACGCCCCGCGGATGTTCCTGGCTTGGCATGATGTCGGTTTCGATCGCCGGGCAGTCGTTGATGTGGATGACAGGAAATTCCTGGAAATTCCGCTGGTGCACCTGGCCGTGGTCGATCGTGATTTCTTCGTACAGCGCGGCCGACAGGCCAAAGATGATCGCGCCTTCCAGTTGCTGCCGGATCAGGTTCGGGTTCACCGGCGTACCGCAATCGATCACGCAGACCACCCGGTGCACACGCACCCGCTTGTCCGGCGCCAGCGATACCTCCGCCACCTGCGCGACGATGCTGCCGTAGGCCTCATGCAGCGCCACCCCGCGCGCGCGCGCGGCGCCGTCGGTAGCCAGCCCTGGCGCCCGCCCCCAGCCGGCCAGTTCCGCAGCGCGCCGCAACACGGCCAGGTGGCGCGGGTGCTTTGCCAGCAGGCCGGCACGGAACGCCACGGGATCCTTGCCAGCCGCTGCCGCCAGCTCATCGATGAAGCTCTCGGTAAAAAAGGCCTGGTGCGAATGGCCGACCGAGCGCCAGAAGCCCACCGGCACCGGCAGGTCGACAATCACGTGGCCGACCCTCGCGTTCGGCCATTCGTAGGGCAGGTCGAATGCCCCTTCCGTCGTGGTCTTGTCGATGCCAAGGCGAGGCAGGCCAAGCAGGCGCGACAGCGCGCCCGGCACGATCGCCTGGCTGGCCGACGTGTTGTGCCAGGCTTTGAGGTTGCCGGCGCCATCGAGCCCGGCCTTGAAGCGCGAGACGCAAGCCGGCCGATAGAAGTCGTGCGTGGTGTCCTGACTGCGCGTCCAGATCGTCTGGACCGGCCTGCCGCCCCCTTCGCGCGCGATGGCCGCCGCCTGGGAGATGAAATCCACCTCCAGCCGCCGCCCGAACGCGCCGCCGACCAGTTGCGGCTGCACGTCGACCCGTTCGACATTGAGCGCGAGCACCCTGGCGACCGCTTTGCGCGCCAGGCCCGGCAACTGCGTCGAGACCCAGACCCTGGCCGCGCCGTCGCGAACCTGTACCGTGCAGTTGATGGGTTCCACCGCGCCATGCGCAAGGTAGGGCACGCTGTACTCCGCGTTGAGCGTTTTCGCGGCGGACTTCAACGCGGCATCGACGTCGCCGTGCCGGTAATAGGCGTGGCCGTCGGATTCATCCAGCGCCTGCGCCAGACGGCGGCTCACGTCCGCGCTGGACAGCGCGGCGGCGGGACCGTGGTTCCACACGATCTTGACCGCATCCAGCGCGGTCATGGCCCGGTACGCATTGTCGGCGATCACCGCCACGCCGCCGGTGCCGCCGTTGTAGCCATCGACCGCGAACACCTTGACGATGCCCGGCAACGCGGCCGCGGCCGAGCCGTCGAAGCTCGCCACGGTACCACCCAGCGTCGGGCACATCGTCACGCTGGCGTACAGCAGGCCCTCGGGCAGCACGTCGATGCCAAAGCGCGCGGTGCCATCGATCTTGGCGGCGGCCTCGATGCGCCGCATGTTCTTGCCGATCAGCCTGAATTCGGATGGCTCCTTCAGCGCCACCTTCGCCGGCATCGGCTGTTTGGCGGCCTGCGCCGCCAGCTCGCCGAAGGTGGCCGTTTTGCCGGAGGTGTGCAGCACTTTGCCGTCCTGCGCGCGGCACTCGCCCACAGGCACGTTCCACTGCGCGGCGGCGGCGCCGATCAGCATCGCGCGGGCGGATGCGCCGGCCTCGCGCATCGGCTCCCACAGGTCGTTGACGCTCGACGAGCCGCCTGTCACCATCTCGCCGATCTCGCGCATGAGCTTGCGGGTGAACCAGACCGCCGCTTGCCTGACCACGCCATCGTCGTCCGCCCGGAACGGGAGATCATCGACAACGACTTCCAGGTTGTTGTAGATCCTGTCCACGGGCGCATGCTCGACCTTCACCTGCGCCCAGTCCGCGTCCAGTTCGTCGGCCAGTACCATGGCCAGGCCGGTGTGCACGCCCTGCCCCATCTCCGTGCGGCACATCATGATGGTGACGCTGTTGTCCGCGGCGATCTTGACCCAGCCGTTAAGACCGACCTGCGTGCCGACCGCCGGCAACGGGGCTGACGTCGTCAGGCGCTGGCGCGGCGGCAGCACCGACCAGCCCACCAGCAGCGCACCGGCGGCACCAATGCCGCCAAACAGGAAGGTCCTGCGCTTCATGATGGTCGGAACACAAGGGAAAAGTCGATCAGGCGATGCTTGTCCCAGTACACAACGCCAAGATAGGCATCCGGCGCGATGCAGCGGATCTCGTCCCGTATCCAGTGCGCCACGACCGAAGTCTCGGAATAGTCCAGGACTATGCACTCCTTCTGGTCGAGCCAGCTTTCGCCCTTGTGCACCTTCGCCAGTATGGCTTCGAGGCCGAAGGGCGATATCTTGTTCTTGAGCACCCCGCGCCCGGCGTCGAAGACTTTACCCTGCCAGGCGAAAAGATTGATCATCTTTGCGATGCTCTCGCTGAACACCGTGCCGGGCGAGATGATCGCCGTGCCCGTGGCTTCGCCATCCGGAATTTCTCCGGCCGGACTGTTGCGGAACAATTCGTCCAGCTGTTCCTGGCTCATCGCCAGCAGCTTGCTCACGTCGTAGGCCATCTTCCACCTCCCTTGTCGATCGGCTGCCTATGCGCCCGTTGTCGTCTCGTTCAAGATGACATCGGCCGCCTTCTCGGCGACCATGCAGATTGCGCTAGCCGGGAAAAAGCCAGGAATCCTCGGAAAAACGGAGGCGTCGACGACACGCAGCCGGCGCGCTCCGTGCACGGAAAAACCACTGTCGAGCACACCGCCCGCCTCGCGCGGGCCGATGGCGCAGGTACACGATGCGTGGTGCCCCCACGCGTTGTCGCGCACATAGCCAGCCAGCTCCGCATCATCGCGCAGGTGGGCGCCGGGAAGCTGCTCCTGCGCGATCACCCCGCGCTCGGCCAGCGGTACGGCCAGCTTGCGCACAAAGCGGATGGCTTCTATTACCGCGCGCATATCCTCGTCCGAGGCGGCATCGCCCTCCTCGAAATAGTGGAAGTTGATCAGGGGCGTATCGAGCGGATTCGCGGACCGCAGCAGAACAGTGCCCGCGCGATTCTGCGTGTGCGCCTTGAGTATGGCCCAGGTGAGGATATCGTCGCTCTGGGCGAACACCTTGGAATAACCCGGAAAATAGCCGGCAAAGTGCTCGACCAGCGCCATGCAGAAAATATCGGGCACGGGAAGTCCTTTGCGCGAACGCCTTGCCACCGCGATCGCGACGCCGTTGGAAGTGTAGACGCCGTCGCGCAGGTCGCGCCAGCTGCAATAGGCCGGGTCGTCCCTCTCGAAGCGGGCGCCGTTCAGTATCTGCCAGGGCCGCTCCATCCGGCTCACGACGCCCACCTCATAGCGGTCCTGGAGGTTGCGGCCGACCCCCGGCAGATCTACCCGGACGGGTATGCCATGCTCGCGGAGGTGCCCGGCGGGACCAATCCCCGAGAGCATCAGCAATTGCGGCGTATTGAACGCGCCGCCCGCCAGGATCACCTCGCGGCGCGCGCGCACTTCCTGCCGTACGCCGGGCGCCGGATTTGGCGAGACGTGCGCCTGGTAGAGATGCCGCCCCTTGAGATATTCGACCCCGACCGCGGTGCCGTTCGCGTCGATCAGCACCCTGGTCGCCAGTGCGTCCAGTTCGATATGCAGCCGCGAGGGAAAGCGGCCGGCGACTTCCAGCACCCGTTCGCGCGTGCCGGTGCGGGCATGGCCGCTGGTCGTCATCGGCGTATAGCACACGCCATCGAAACATCGTCTTCCCCAGATCCTGGAATTCGGGTCGCCCTGCCACCGGAAGAAGCGCAGCAAGGCATGGAGCCGCCTCGGCACGCTGCGCGCGGCCATCTCCATCGAGCCGAGAATCAGGCGCGTCAGCGCGTCGTCGGTGAGCGCCTGCAGGGGAAACGCGCGCTCCGTGCTGAGCCAGCCGTCCCAGCCGTGGGCAGTGGGATCGAAACCCAGGCGGCGGGCAAGCGCCCACAGCGGACGGTGGCGGCATTGCTCCAGCCGCTTGGCATAGCGGCGCATGCGGCTGGCCTTCCACGAGCGGTCGCCGGTCAGCGCGGCAATGCCGTCCCAGTCGGAATCATGGGGGTAGAGAAAGATCATCGCGTTGTGGGCGGTGCAGCCGCCCAGGGTCGCGGCCCTTGGATAGAGCACGCCTTCGCTGCCGCACTTGGGGTCGCGCCGTTGCTGCGCATCGTCCGCGTAATGGCGCACGAAGAAATTCCAGCTCATCGCGGGATTCTCGGAGGCGCAGGCGTGAAACGCCGGCACTTCGTAATCCTCCGGCAGGCACGCCGCCCCATGCTCGCGCGCATCGCAACCTGCCTCGATCAGGAACACGCGCATGCCCGCTTCAGCGAGCCGCGCGGCGAGCGTGCCGCCGCCCGCGCCGGAGCCGACGATCACATAATCCCAAGCTTCCTCGCCTTGAGCAGACATATCCCCGCCGCGCAGTCTTCATCAGAAGGTCTTGAGAAAGGCAATCAAGGCCCGCTTGTCCTCGTCGCTCAGAACCGGTTCCTGCCCGAACGATTGCTCATCGGCGCTCAGGCCGGCCTGGTTGTTGAACTCCGCCGTGCCGAAGTAGTGGCCGCGATTCACCACGAAATCCGGGCACTTGCTCAGGCTCAGCATGGGCTTGACCAGGTTGGCGTAGGTCTTGCGCAGATCGTCGTCGGTGGCGCCCTCGGGTACCGAAGCCAGGTCGGACTTCAGCTTGACCGCAAGACTCACCACCTTGGCCGCGTGGTCGGCCTTTGCACCGGTTTCGCTGCTCTCCGCCAGCGGCTGGATATTGGCGATCAGGTTGACCGGCATCTGCCTGGGCGCTGGACCGATGGTCACATCGCCTCCAGCCCCTACCAGCCACGGCGCGAAGCGGTGCATGAAGCCTTGCAGCGGCTTGAGCGCATCCGGCACGAAGCCCGCCGGGACAGTGATCTGGCTGCGCTCCGTGGTGCGGTCGATCACGCCGGGTACCTTGGTCCCCAGGACCTCGTCGTGCGCGCGTTTTTCCGGCCAGAGCAATTGCTCGATGGAGGCGTCGAATACCTTCACCCGGCTCGCCACGGAAGGATCCTCGCTAAACGGCCCGAGCGCATTGTTGAGGAACAGCGGCGCAGTCGACCACACGCTGATCAGCGAGGGCACACGCGTGTAGCCACGCCCGCCGGCTGGCATCCGGTACTGCCACCGCTCCCCGGTGAACGGGTCATTGAGCGTGATGGTGCCAACCGACGGCAGCGTCTTGTAGGACTCCGACGAAAAGTTGTCCCAGATATTTCCCCGCAGCGCATTGGTCGCCAGCGGACTGCATGCATTCGTGCGAAGCAGCGTGACGGGAACGCGCGCATCGGACGAAAGATAGTTGCCCTCCAGGAAGTCCGGCGCATTGACGACCTTGCGCATCTGCGCCTTGAATTCGTCCGTTTGCGTCCATTTCCAGTACCGCATGAAGCACGCGAGGTAGTTCGGCCCCGCGCAGTTCTGCAGGTTCAGGCTGGCCGGTGGCGGCGGCGCCTTGCTGGAATGACAGCGTGCGCAGGTATCGGCAAACACGTTCTTGCCCTTTTCAAGCAGCGCGGCGCCGGCCGGCGATGACACGTCTGCCAGGAATGACGCGCCGCCCGGCGCATCGCCCAGGTGGTCCGGCGGGGTCGATTTCAGCAGGAACAGCGCCGTATTGAAGGTGCCGGCTTCCGTCGCCTTCCAATAGCTCGAGTTCTTCTGCGCCACGGAGAGTTCAATGGGCGTGATGGACTTGCCGCCGAGGATAGGATTGAAGTGCAGCAGCCACTCCTCGCTGAACAGCCCGATATTCAGGTACACCCGGTTCAGGGCGCCCAGCACGCCGACCGAGTCGGCCCCATCCTTGAGGACGTGCGGCGTCCATACCGTATCGGGCGGCGCGTAGAACTGCGTCAGCGCGCCGCTCTTCACGAAATCGTTGATCTGCCGGTTGTTAAGCTCGCCGCCGGCCAGCTTCTCCTGCCCGATCCGCTTCGCCACGCCCATGCGCGCCATCAGGTCGTAGAGCGCGTTCATGGTCCTGGGGTTGTTGATGTTGTCCGTGGAGACCAGCGAGGTATCCATGGCGCCCGGCCTGAACGTATGGACGAGCTGGAACATGAAATTCTGCTGGCCTTCGCGCGTCGATGCGTTGTGGATGAAGAGCCGGTCCACCCACATATACTGCGCGCCCACCGTGGAGCTCAGGTCGGCCCATTTCGGATGCGCGGGGTCCGCTGGCGGATGGACCGGGCTGGGGCCCGCGTGGCAGAAGCCGCAGGCCATGCCCACGCGATAGGGGCGCACCAGGTCGGCTCTGTTGTAGTAGGCCGGATCGGTGTAATAGCGCTGCGGATCCCACGCCTTTGCAGCCTTCTCATCAAAAGCCGGATTGGGAAACAGGCGCAACCCGACGATGCCGGTGGGATAGCCGTAGTAGGAGCCGACCGGGAGCTTCGCGCCGTTCGAGAAGGTGGTGCCGCGCGCGCCGGTCCTGACCCCTGGGTAGGCCTGTTCGTTCTCGAACGGATCGGCCGGGCAATCCTTCACCCGTTGGTCGAGCCATAGCCCGAAGCGTTGCGGATCGGGCGCGACGGGCTTTTCGAAACAAGGCTCGTTGACCAGGCCGAGGTAGCTCCAGCGGGTGTCGCGCGAATATCCCTGGCCGGGATGCGAGCTGATGGACTTGAGCAGGTCGAAGGCGCCGAACGTGAAGTTCGTCATGTCGTCCCAGAACCTGTCGTTGCCGCCACTCCAGACGAGCCACATATTGCGGCCCATGACCTCTTCCCTGGTCAGGGCGACGCCACGATCCATATCGTGAAAATAGTCTTCCGCGGCGTGCCGGAACGATTCCGCGCCGCGGCCCGCCTGCTGCGCCTCGTCCAGGACGTGACCCGGTTCCGGTTTCGAACACCCTCCCGCGGCGATCGAGCCAATCAACGCAATAACCAGAACGATAGCTCTGCTGCCTGGATTCACCGCCGCCCCTCCCTGCACAAGGGAATCGGCCATTTATCGCACTATGGCCTTGCACCCCGGAGTCTTGATAAACCTAGGAATGACCTGAGGATAAGTCAAGGAAATTGCTGCAACGCGGTTATTTCAGCGTCGTCGCCAGGAGTGCCGGAGTTGCCGAAAATGGTGGATCTGAAAATCCGGATGACGGCCTTGAGGCCAAGTGACGAAAGACGGATCTGTTCGACGTTGAATTCTGTTTCGCGCGCCATGAATGGCAACGAGCCGAAGCGCTCTCGCTTCGGCTCGCGGAAACATCGAAGACGTTCGCGGCCCCTACGCGGCCCCGAAGCCGCCGCCCCCCGGCGTTTCCACCACGAAGATATCGCCCGCCTCCATCTCGCAGCGGCCGACATGGCCCAGCGCCTCCTCGCTGCCATCATGGCGCACAACGTAGTTGCGCCCCACGGCGCCGGGGTCGCCGCCAGCCATGCCGAACGGCGCATGCAAGCGGTTATTGGACAGGATCGACGCCGTCATCGGCTCAAGGAAGCGAACCTTGCGAATACCACCGTTGCCGCCACGCCACTGCCCGGCACCACCCGATCCCGGCCGGATTTCATAGCTTTCCAGCCGCACCGGGAACCGCCATTCCAGCACCTCCGGATCGGTCAGGCGCGAGTTGGTCATATTGGTCTGCACCACGTCGCAACCGTCAAATCCCCGCCCGGCGCCGCTGCCGCCCGAGATGGTCTCGTAATACTGGTAGAGATCGTTGCCGAAGGTGAAGTTGTTCATGGTGCCCTGGCTGGCGGCCACCACGCCCAGCGCGCCGTAAAGCGCGTTGGTGATGCAGGAGGAGGTCTCAACGTTGCCGGATACCACCGAGGCCGGATAACGCGGATTCAGCATCGAGCCCTCGGGAATGATCACCCTGATCGGCTTGAGGCAGCCGGCATTGAGCGGGATATCCTCGTTGACCAGCGTGCGGAACACATAGAGCACGGCCGCCATGCACACCGCGCGCGGCGCATTAAAGTTGTTGGGCAACTGCGCCGACGTGCCGGTGAAGTCCACCACCGCTTCGCGCCGGACCTGGTCTACGGTGACGCGCACCCGGATCTGGGCGCCGTTGTCCAGCGGATAGCGATAGGCGCCGTCCTTGAGCGCGGTGATGACGCGGCGCACGGCTTCCTCGGCGTTGTCCTGCACGTGCCCCATATAGGCACGCACCACCGGCAGGCCGAACTGCACCACCATCTTGCGCAATTCCTCCACGCCCTTGGCGTTGGCCGCCACCTGGGCGCGCAGGTCGGCCATGTTCTGGTCGATATTGCGGGCCGGGTAGCGTGCGCCGGCCAGCAGCGCGCGCATGCCGGCATCGTCGAGCACGCCGGCCTTCACCAGCGGGAAGTTGTCGATCATCACGCCTTCTTCCTCGACCGCCGTGGAGTCCGGCGGCATCGAGCCCGGCGTGATGCCACCGATATCGGCGTGATGGCCGCGAGAGCCGACGTAGAAGAGAATCTCCGCGCCGGCCTCGTCGAAGACCGGCGTGATCACCGTGACGTCGGGCAAGTGCGTGCCGCCGTTGTACGGATCGTTCAGCACATAGACATCGCCGTCGGCCATGCGCCCGGCATTGCGCGCGATCACGGTCTTGATGCTTTCGCCCATCGAACCAAGATGCACCGGCATATGCGGGGCGTTGGCGATCAGGTTGCCGTCGGCATCGAAGATCGCGCAGGAGAAGTCGAGCCGCTCCTTGATGTTCACCGAGTACGCCGTGTTCTGCAGGCGCTGGCCCATCTGCTCGGCGATCGACATGAACAGGTTGTTGAACACTTCCAGCATCACCGGATCTGCGTCGATGCCCATGGCGCGCCGCTGGGGACGCGGCACGGCGCGGGTCAGCACGAGGTGGTCGCGCGCGGTCAGCTCGGCCTGCCAGCCGGGCTCCACCACCGTGGTGGCATTCCGCTCGGCGATGATGGCCGGTCCAGGCAGCACGTCGCCGGGCCGCAGCGCATCGCGCGGGAACAGCCCGGTATCGTGCCAGGTGCCACCGCTGAACATGCGCACCTGCTCCGCCGGCACCGGGCCGCCTGCGCGCGGCGGCGGCTCGGGCGGCTTTTCCTCGGGCGGTTCGCTGCTGCCGATGGCTTCCACCGACACGGCTTCCACCACCAGCGGCTTGCCTTGCATCAGGAAGGCATAGCGCTGCCGATAGGCCGCATCGAACGCGGCCTGCATGGCCGCCTGACTGCCGAACGGCACCACCAGCGCCGAATCCGTGCCCTCATAGCGCAGGTGCGCGCGGCGCACCACGTCGATCTGCGCCTCGGCCACCTCCTGCTCCAGCAACTCCCGGCGTGCCTCGCCCGCCAGCGCATCGAGCACAGCCTGCAGCACGGGCAGCGCCGCATCGTCGAGCCGTGCCTCCACCGCCCGCTCGCGCATCGCGGTGCGGTCGGCCAGCCCCATGCCGTAGGCCGACAGCACGCCGGCCAGCGGGTGCACGAACACGGTCTGCATGCCAAGCGCGTCCGCCACCAGGCAGGCATGCTGGCCGCCCGCGCCGCCGAAGGTGGTCAGCGTGTAGCCCGTCACGTCATGGCCGCGTTGCACGGAGATCTGCTTGATCGCATTGGCCATATTGCCCACGGCGATCTCGATGAATCCCTCGGCCACCTGCTCGGCGCTGCGCGCATCGCCGGTGGCGGCTGACACGGCTTGCGCCAGCGCCGCGAACTTCGCCACCACCGCATCGCGATCCAGCGCCGCATCGGCGCGCGGGCCGAACACCGCGGGGAAATGGCGCGGCTGGATCTTGCCGAGCATGACGTTGCAGTCGGTCACCGCCAGCGGGCCGCCGCGCCGGTAGCTCGCCGGCCCGGGATTGGCGCCAGCGGAGTCCGGGCCGACACGGAAGCGGCTGCCGTCGAAATGCAGGATGGAGCCCCCGCCCGCGGCCACCGTGTGGATGCTCATCATGGGCGCGCGCATGCGCACGCCCGCCACGCTGGTTTCGAACACGCGCTCGAAATCGTTGGGATGGCTGCCGTTGAAATGCGAGACATCGGTGGACGTGCCGCCCATGTCGAAGCCGATGATGCGCCCGAAGCCGGCGCTCTGCGACGAACGCACCATGCCGACGATGCCGCCGGCCGGGCCGGACAGGATGGCATCCTTGCCCTGGAAGCGGTGCGCATCCGTCAGGCCGCCGCTGCTCTGCATGAATTGCAGCCGCACGCCCGGCATCTGCTGCTCCACCTGTTCCACGTAGCGGCGCAGGATCGGCGACAGGTAGGCATCCACCACCGTGGTATCGCCCCGCGAGACCAGCTTCATCAGCGGCGACACCTGGTGCGACACGGAGATCTGTGTGAAGCCGGTCTGCCGCGCGATCCGCGCCGCCGCCAGCTCGTGCGCCGCCTGCCGGTAGCCGTGCAGGAACACGATGGCAATGGCGCGGATGCCGCTGTCGAACACGCGCCGCATATCGGCGCGCAGCGATGCCTCGTCCAGCGGCGTCACCGTTTCGCCCTGCGCGTCCAGGCGTTCGCCCACCTCCACCACTTCGCGGTAGAGCAGCTCCGGCAGCACGATATTCAGGTCGAACAGCCGGGGCCGGTTCTGGTAGGCGATGCGCAGCGCATCCCGGAAGCCACGCGTGATGAACAGCGCCACCGGCTCGCCCTTGCGTTCCAGCAAGGCATTGGTCGCCACCGTGGTGCCCATCTTCACCACTTCCACCTGCGCCGGCGTGACCGGCTCGCCGGCAGCCACCCCGAGCAGGTGGCGGATGCCGGCCACGGCGGCGTCGCTGTATTGCTCCGGATTCTCGGACAGCAGCTTGTGCGTGACCACCGTACCGTCCGGCCTGAGCCCGACCACATCGGTAAAGGTGCCGCCGCGGTCGATCCAGAATTGCCAGCGGCGACGTTCCGGAACATGGGCGGCGGAGGACGGCAGCGACATACTGGAGCTTCCTTGCAGGGGCGTAATGGCAATGTCGGGGAAAAACCTGGAACGTCAGGCAAGCGATTCCCGTAGCAGCCCGGCCCCGGGCCGCTACGGAAGTCGCCGCTGCATCGGCAAGGGCGGCTACAGCGACGTGGCCGAGCGCGCGGCCTGCTCGTACAGGCCGGTCAGCACACGCAGCAGTCGTGCCAGTTCGCCGATCTCGGCGTTCTCCGCGCTGCCCGCGGAGAAATTACTGGTCAGGCACTGCTCCCGGATTTCGCGGTAGCGCGCGCAGGCTTCCGTGCCGGCGGGCGTGGTGATGTAGGTGGCTTCCTTGCCGACCCGCTCGCCCTCCACCAGCGCCAGGCCCTGCAGCTTCTTGAGCGCGTAGGTGACGAGGTGGGTGTCCTCCACATTGAGCACAAAGCAGATATCGGCCAGCCGCTTGGGACGCGCGCGGTGGTTGACGTGATGCAGCACCAGCACATCCAGGAAAGTCAGGTCGCGCACGCCGGAGGCGCCCATGCAGCGCACCACCCAGCGGCTATAGGCGTTGTAGGCCGTGTTCAGGCCGAACTCGAACTCGGACAGCTCCGGGCTGCGCTCGGACACCAGGTGCGAAGACGACACGATATTCGGCCCGGACGATCGCGCAAACGCGCTGGCCGCGGAGCGGGCGGACGCCTCGTTCCCGCTGCCGTCGTCGTCGGCCCGGGCTGGCTCGGATGCTGGCTTACGCGCCATGTCTTAACTCCTTTCGTGGGTTGGTGCCTGGACGGTATGACAAGGATGACTAGGTATATCCCCGATGCCGCCGCCACCATATTTGGCTTGACAGTTTATTAACAAATTATGAGGATAAACACAAAATAAATCCAAGCAAAACATCGGGGATGTCACCGTGGATTCTGCACGAAAAAAGGGCGGAGAAAACAATTCACGCACTATCCCAGGGACCTTCGCGCGCCCGGCAACGGGCTGGTTGCGCAGTGCGAACGCACTGGATAGACTCGATCCGAACCCTCCTGAGCGCGATTGATCGCGAGCCCAATGTCCACCGATATCCATACATTACAGACAAAACTTCGCGATGGCGCGACTTCGCGGGCCGACGTGATCGCCGAAGCGGCGCAGCTTGCGCAGACGCCGGCGGCGAATGCCGTCTTCCTGCGCACCACCTTCGACGCCGCGGCGCAGGTAGCACGGGCGGCCGACGCGGCCAGCCTGGCCGGCAAGCCCCTGCATCCCCTGGCGGGCCTGCCGGTATCGGTCAAGGACCTGTTCAATATCGCCGGCGAAGCCACGCACGCCGGCTCACCGGTACGCAGCGACGCGGCGGCGGCCACGGCCGATGCCACGGTGGTGCGCCGGCTGCGCGACAGCGGCGCGGCCCTGGTGGGGCGTACCAACATGACCGAGTTCGCCTTCTCCGGCGTGGGCATCAACCCGCATTTCGGCACGCCCGTGAACCCGGCGGATGCGCAGGTGGCACGCATTCCCGGCGGGTCGTCCTCCGGCGCCGCCGTCTCCGTGGCGCTGGGCCTGGCGGTAGCCGGGCTGGGCAGCGATACCGGCGGTTCCATCCGCATCCCTGCGGCCCTGTGCGGCCTGGCCGGCTTCAAGCCCACTGCCCGCCGCGTGCCGCTGGACGGCGCCTTCCCGCTGTCTTACACCCTGGATACCGCCTGCGCCATGGCGCGCACGGTGCATGACTGCGTCCTGGTGGACAGCGTGATCGCCGACGAGGCTGTCATCCCGGCCATCAAGGCCGCTGCCGGCATTCGCCTGGCCATCCCGCGCCAGTACCTGCTGGACGACCTCGACCCCGTCGTGGCGCGCGCCTTCGACCGTGCCCTGGGCCGGTTGTCCGCGGCCGGCGTGCAGATCGAGCACATCGACCTGCCCGAGCTGACCGAACTGCCCGCCATCAACGCCGCGGGCGGCTTCACCGCCGCCGAGGCCTATGCCATCCACCGCCACGCGCTGGCCACCCGGCGCGAGCAATACGACCCCCGCGTAGCCTCGCGCATCGACCGCGGCGCCAGCATGGGCGCGGCCGACTATGTCGACCTGATGCGCGCCCGCGCCGACTGGATCGCGCGGGTTGCGGCGCGCATCGATGGCTTCGACGCCGTGGCCTGCCCCACCGTGCCGATGGTGGCGCCGCCGATCGCCCCGCTGGTGGCGGACGATGCCCTGTTCTTCCGCACCAATGCCCTGCTGCTGCGCAATACCTCGGCCTTCAACTTCCTTGACGGCTGCTCGATCTCGCTGCCCTGCCACCAGCCGGACGAATTGCCGGTTGGCCTGATGCTCTCGCACGGTGCACTGCGCGACGCGCAACTGCTCGGCACGGCAATTGCATTGGAATCCATCGTCAAGCCGGCCGCCTGAGGCGCCAGCCGAGCCGCACGCCGCCGTGCAACCCCTGAGCCAGGTTGCACGGGCAGTAAAGATAAAAAACCAAAAGTCAAAGACAGACAAAGACGTATCCAGCCAGAACGATCAACCAGGAGAGATCGATGCAAGGGAAGGCAACACTGAAGTACATGCTGCTGGGCGGGGTGCTTGCCACCTCCTCCGTCATGATGTCCGCCGCGCAAGCCGAGACCAAATGGGACCTGCCGACCGGCTACCCGGTCAGCAACCTGCACACCGAGAACCTGCAGCAAATGGCCAACGACGTGGAGAAGGCCACCGGCGGCAAGCTGAAGATCGTGATCCACCCCAACGGTTCGCTGCTCAAGGCCAACGAGATCAAGCGCGGCGTGCAGACCGGCCAGGTCCAGATGGGCGAGATCCTGATGTCGCTGCTGGCCAACGAGAACCCGGTGTTCGGCGTGGATGCGGTGCCCTTCCTGGCCACCAGCTACCAGGACTCCTACAAGCTGTGGCAGGCCTCGCGCGCTGTCACCGACAAGGTGCTCGACAAGCAAGGCCTGAAACTGCTGTATGCGGTGGCCTGGCCGCCGCAAGGCATCTACGCCAACAAGCCGCTCAACAACGCGGCCGACATGAAGGGCCTGAAGTGGCGCGCCTATAACCCCGCCACCTCCAAGATCGCCGAGCTCGTGGGCGCGCAGCCGGTGACGATCCAGGCCGCCGATCTCGCCCAGGCACTGGCTACGGGGACCGTGAACTCCTTCATGTCCTCCGGCGCCACCGGCGTCGACACCAAGGTGTGGGAGAGCGTGAAGTACTTCTACACCGTCGATGCCTGGCTGCCCAAGAACATGCTGGTGGTCAGCAAGAAGTCTTTCGCCGCGCTGGACAAGCCGACCCAGGACGCCCTGCTCAAGACCGTTGGCGAGGCCGAGAAGCGCGGCTGGCAGGTATCGGAGCAGAAAACGCGTGAGTACCTGGCCGTGCTCGGCAAGAACGGCATGACGGTGCAGCCGCCCTCGCCCCAGCTCAAGCAGGACATGCAGAAGGTCGGCCAGGCGATGGTGGACGAATGGGCCAAGGGCGCCGGCGACGACGGCAAGGCCATTCTCGACGCCTACAAGAAGTAAGCGAAGTAGCGAGAAACAAGCGATCCGTATCCGGCCGCGGCGGCATTGCCCCGCTGCGGCCACTGCTGCCGCAGCATCCCGCGCCCTTTTTTCACCGCATTCTCCCTCCCCACTCGCCATGGAAGCTTCTTCCGTCAACAAGCGCTGGCTGGACCGGCTGCTTGACCTGTTCGCCGTGCTCGGTGCGCTATGCATTCTCGGGGTCTGCATCATCATGATCCTGATGTCGTTCTCGCGCGAGACCACCATCATCTTCAAGGGCGGCGACGACATCGTTGCGTGGCTGTGCGCCGCTTCCGCCTTCCTCGTCCTTGGCCAGACCTTCCAGCACGGCGGCATCGTGCGCGTGGAAATGCTGCTGGAGGCCGTCAAGCCGCGCATGCGCTGGTGGCTCGAGCTGGTCTCGCTGGTCATCTGCGCGGTGTTCGCCGCCTATGCCACCTGGGCCTTGTTCTCCTTCGCCTGGCAGAGCTGGGAAATCGGCGATGTCTCGCAGGGCCAGATCGTGGTGCCGCTGTGGATTCCGCAGAGCTTCGCGGTGCTGGGCTGCGCCGGCTTCATGCTGGCGGTGCTCGACGAACTGCAGCGCGTGGCGCGCCGGCAAAAGCCGCGCTACCAGCTGGCGCAGGAAGCCAAGCTGGCCGCCGGCGATTTCGGGGAGACCGTCTGATGAGCACCGTCCTGATTTCCCTGATCCTGCTGGTGGTGATGATCGTCTTCCTGGTCATCGGCGCGTGGATTCCGGTTGCCATCGCCGTCACCTCCTGGGTGGGGCTGGTGGTCTTCGCCGACCGCGATGCGCTGGTCAATCTGGCCAATGCCTGGTGGTCGTCCAGCGCTTCCTATACGCTGGCATCGTTGCCGCTCTTTGTCTGGATGGGCGAGATACTCTTCCGCACCAAGCTGTCCGAGCAGATGTTCAACGGGCTGTCGCCCTGGCTGAACTGGCTGCCGGGGCGGCTGATGCACGTCAACATCCTGGGGTGCGGCATCTTCGGCTCCGTGTCGGGCTCGTCGGCCGCCACCTGCGCCACCATCGCCAAGTCCGCGCTGCCCGAGCTGACGCGGCGCGGCTACGACGAGCGCGTCACGCTGGGCTCGCTGTCGTGCGCCGGCACGCTCGGCATCCTGATTCCGCCTTCGATCACCATGGTGG
This sequence comes from Cupriavidus sp. F041, assembly GCF_057814235.1. Taxonomy (NCBI): domain Bacteria; kingdom Pseudomonadati; phylum Pseudomonadota; class Betaproteobacteria; order Burkholderiales; family Burkholderiaceae; genus Cupriavidus; species Cupriavidus sp. F041. Next base: position 1,390,508 of record NZ_JBVASY010000002.1, on the reverse strand, counting down.
TCTATGCGGTCTCGGCCGATGTGTCGATCATCCGCGTGTTCCTGGCCGGCTTCCTGCCCGGCCTGCTGCTGATGCTGCTGTTCTCCGGCTATATCGTGGTGTGGGCGCTGTCGAACCCGGACAAGACGCCGCAGGCGGAACGCTTCGACTGGCGCTCGCGGCTCGCCTCGATCCGCCAGCTGATGCCCTGCATGGTGCTGATCGCCTTTATCACCTGGATCATGATCACCGGCTACTCCACCGCCACGGAGGCTGCGGCATACGGCGTGGTGGCCTCGCTGGCGCTGGCGTGGGTGGGCGGATCGCTGACGCGCAAGGCCTTCTGGGAAAGCCTGATGTCGGCCACCCGGCTGACCGCGATGATCATGTTCGTGCTGGGCGCCACCTCCTTCCTGTCGGTGACCATGAGCTTCACGGGCATCCCGCGCGCGCTGGCGGAATGGGTGGCCGCGATGCACCTGTCGCCATGGGCGCTGATCGCGGTGCTGACGGTGATCTATATCCTGCTGGGGACCGCGCTCGACGGGATTTCCATGATCGCGCTGACCACCGCCACGGTGCTGCCGATGGTGCAGGCGGCGGGTTTCGATCTGGTATGGTTCGGGATATTCATCGTGCTGCTGGTGGAAATCGCCGAAGTGACGCCGCCGGTGGGGTTCAACCTGTTCGTGCTGCAGAGCATGACAGGCAAGGACAGCAACTACATAGCGCGGGTGTCGCTGCCATTCTTCATGATGATGGTGGTGGCGATCGCCATCGTCACCGTATGGCCGGAAATCGTCACCTGGCTGCCCGACGTGGTCATGCAAAAAGAGTTGAAGTAGCCATCGGCTTTGGCCGATGGCGCCGAAAGACAGCGAGGGCCGGTCCGGCCCTCTACGGAGTGCCATGCATGTGATCGTCATCGGCGCCGGCGTGATCGGCGTCTGCTCCGCCTGGTACCTGCGCGAAGCCGGCTTCGAAGTGACCGTGGTTGAACGGCGCGCCGCGCCGGCGCAGGAATCCAGCTTCGGCAATGCCGGCGTGATCGCGCCCGGCTACGTTACCCCGTGGGCCGCGCCCGGCATGCCGGGCAAGGTGCTGCGCAACCTCTTTGCCAGCACCTCGCCCGTGCTGTTCCGGCCCAGCGCCGATCCGGCCATGTGGCGCTGGATCGCGCGCTGGCTGGGCGAATGCACGCTGGAGCGCTACCGCGTCAACAAGCTGCGCATGCAGCGCCTGGCCTTCTACAGCCGGGACTGCCTGCACACGCTGCGCAGCCAGCTGGGGATCGACTACGAGCAGTCGCAAGGCTACCTGCAACTGTTCCGCACCGAGCGCGACCGGGGCCTGGCCGAACCGGCGCTGGCCTTGCTGCGCGAGCACAAGGTGCCGCACCGGCTGGTCGATGCCGACGGCTGCCGGCGCATCGAGCCCGGCCTCACCACCGACACGCCGCTGGCCGGCGGGCTGCACCTGCCCGAGGACGAATCCGGCAATTGCCCGATGTTCGTGCGCCGGCTGCGCGTGCTGGCGGAAGCCGCCGGCACGCGCTTCGTCATGGACAGCCATGCCTGTGCGCTGCGGCCGCTGCCGGGCGGCAAACTCGCGCTGGACCGGCGCGCCGGCGCTGCCGGCGCCATGCGCGAAACACTCGCCGCCGATCGCGTACTGGTGAGCGCCGGCGTCGCCAGCGCCGCCTTGCTGCGTCCGCTTGGCCTGCGCATCCCGCTCTACCCGGTCAAAGGCTACTCCGCCACGGTGCAGGTCAGCGACGAACTGCAGGCGCCGCTGGCCGCGCTGATGGACGAGTCGTACAAGGTGGCCATCACGCGCATGGGCAACCGCATGCGGATTGCCGGCACCGCCGAACTCGGCTCGCGCAAGCTCGACCTGCGCCCCGCGGCCATCAACACCTTGCTCAAGGTGGTGCGCGACTGGTTTCCCGTCGCCGGCCACTATGACAACGCCACGCTATGGGCCGGCGCCCGCCCCATGCTGCCTGACGGCCCGCCGCTGATTGGCGCCACCGCCGTGCCCGGCCTTTTTCTCAACCTGGGTCACGGCTCCACGGGCTGGGCCATGGCATGCGGCTCCGGCCGCATCGCCGCCGACCTGATCGCGGGCAACCGCCCCGGCATCGACCTGGACGGCCTGACCCCCGCCCGCTACGGCTTAGGCCCGCGCTGACCATGCAAACCCCTACCCAGATCCCGCCCACGCACGCGCCAGCCACGGTGCTGCCCGCCGACGCCTGGCTGCCCCTGGACACTGCCAGCGCCAGCGAGATCCCGCTTTACGACGTGGCGGCCATCCGCCACGTCGAGGCCACCGCCATGGCCAGCTTGCCCGCCTTCGAACTGATGACGCGGGCAGGAAATACCGCGGCCGCCTGGCTGGCGCACCATGCCCCGGCTGGCCCGCTGCTGTTGCTGGCCGGACCCGGCAACAACGGCGGCGACGCACTGGTGGCTGCCACCCGTCTGCACCAGGCTGGGCGCCAGGTCCAGGTGTGGCTGACAGCCGAGCCCGATCGCCTGCCCGCCGACGCCGGCCGCGCCTGGCTCGAGGCGCGCGCGGCGGGCGTCACGCTGCGCGCGGTGCCGGAGACGGCCTGCCACGGCACCCTGCCTGCGATTCCCGGGGATACCCGCGCGCTGGTCGACGGCCTGCTCGGCATCGGCCTGAACCGTGCCGCCGATGGCTTCATGGCCCAGTGGATCGCGCATCTGGCGGACTCAGGGTTGCCGGTGTTCGCGCTCGATATCCCGAGCGGGCTGTTCGCCGATACCGGCGCCGGCGCGCCGGCGGTCCGCGCCTGCCGCACGCTGACCTTTATTGCGGCCAAACCGGGCCTGCTGACGCTCGATGGGCGCGATTGCGCGGGTGAAGTCGATATCGCCCCGCTGGGCTTGCCCTACCCCCCGGCCCGGCCGGCCTGCGCCACGGTCAACGTGCCGGCTTCGTTCGCCAGGGCACTGCCCGCGCGCCGCCATGCCACCAACAAGGGCACGTTCGGCTCGCTCGCCGTGATCGGCGGCGGCATCGGCATGACCGGCGCGCCGCTGCTCGGCGCGCGCGCGGCGCTGCACCTTGGCGCCGGGCGCGTGCACATCGGCTTCCTGGCGCAGCCCGCGCCGCTGCTCGACCCCGTGCACCCGGAACTGATGCTGCACCCGATCGCGGAGATCGCGCTGTCTGCCATGTCCGCGCTGGTGGTCGGCCCGGGCATGGGCACCGGCACGGCGGCACGCGAGCAGTTCGCGCAACTGCTGCACGGCAGCGCCTGCGCAGCCGAGTTGCCCGCCCTGGTACTGGACGCCGACGCGCTGAACCTGCTCGCCTCGGATGCCGCGCTCGCTGCCATGCTGGAGGGCAGCCCGCTGGTGCGCGTGATGACACCCCACCCGCTCGAAGCCGCCCGGCTGGCCGGCCTCGGCGTGGCGGAAATCCAGCGCGACCGCCTGGCGGCGGCACGCTTGCTGGCTACGCAATGGCAGGCCGTAATCGTGCTCAAAGGCTCCGGCACAGTGATCGCGGCGCCACCCGACACCAGCGGCAACGTAGCGCTGTCGGTCAACCCGACCGGCAACGCCGGGCTGGCGACTGCCGGCACCGGCGACGTGCTGGCCGGCATGATCGGCGCCCTGCTCGCCCAGGGCATGCCGGCGCTACAGGCGGCGCAGACGGCGGTCTGGCTGCACGGACGCGCCGCCGACCACCTGGTGGCGCATGGCACCGGCCCCGCCGGCCTCACCGCCAGCGAGCTCTACACGCCGATGCGCAGCCTGTTCAATGCCTTGCTGCGAGGTCCGCGCGGCACATGAACAAGGCCACCGACAGCGTTACACATCGGTCCGCCGCAAGCGCCACAGCCGCTTCGCCCGCCCGGCGCCAGCTGCTCACCGGCATCGCCCTGCTGGTGCTCGGCCAGTGGATCCTCAGCCTGCTGGACGCCAGCAGCAAGACGCTGACGCAGCAAGGCCTGCCGGTGGCAGCGGTAGCCTGGGTGCGCTATGTCGGCCATGTGATCGCCGTCTTCCTGCTGCTCGGGCCGGCGCGCTTCCGCCAGCAATGGCGTCCGGTGAAGCCAGGCCTGCAATGGCTGCGCGGCGGGCTGATGCTGGTTTCGACCCTGGTGTTCTTCAGCGTGCTCAAGCTGATGCCGCTGGCCGAGGCCACCGCGCTCAATTTCTGCGCCCCGCTCTTCGTGGTGGCGTTGTCGCCCTGGCTGCTGGGCGAGCGGCCGGGACGGCATGCACGCGTCAGCCGCTGGAGTGGCGTGGCGATCGGCTTCGCCGGCATGCTGATCGTGGTGCGGCCGGGCGGCGAACTAAGCGGGGCGGGCATTGCGCTGGGCCTGCTGTCCGCCCTCGTGTTCGCGCTGATGCAGATGCTGACCCGGCGCATTGCCGCGCACGACGCCCCCATGACCACCCTGATCCAGAGTGGCGTCACCGGCGCCGCCCTGACCACGCTGCTGGTGCCCTTCTTCTGGTTCCAGGCGGTGCCCACGCCCCTGCAAGCGGTGCTGCTGGTGAGCACCGGCATTACCGGTTCGGTTGGGCACTATTTTGTGATCCGGGCGTTCCAGTACGCCGATGCCTCGTTTCTCAGCCCCTTCCTCTATTTGCAGATCCTGTCGGCCACGACGATCGGCTACCTGGCATTCGGCCAGTTGCCGGACTGGATCACGGCGCTGGGCGTGGCGGTGATCTGCGTCGGCGGCGTTTGCGTGGCGGGAGGGGAATCGGCGTTGCGCGCGGTCGCCCGCCGGCTTGGCCGCCCGGGCTGATGTCAGAACACCACCGACAGCCGGACAGGCTTCGCCCTGCTATTGTTTCTGCTAATGGCATCAATGCCGTGCTTTGCTGCCAAATCCTAAAGTCACGCCAAAAGTGCGCGTTATACTTAAGCCGCTCCCGACGGCCGGACCAGGCCCGCCAAACGGCCTGCCCGGGAGCAATAAAATATGGCTGAAACCTAGCTTAGAACGGTACTTCCGCGCTGGCCTTCAAGAATTACGCACGCATGCCCACAGACCTACACGCCTGGCACTCTCTCCTGCAACATCACGACGCCATTCGCGAAACGCCGATGCGCGAGTGGTTCGCCGACGGCTCCGCCAGCCAGCGCGTCAAGCAGTTCTCGCTGGAGGCGGCAGGCCTGTATCTCGACTTCGCGAAAAACCGCATCACGCCGCAGACCATGGCGTTGCTGATGCAACTGGCGGACGAAGCCGGCGTACCCAAGCGCCGGGATGCCATGTTCGCGGGCGACCACATCAACGCCACCGAGGACCGCGCGGTGCTGCACATTGCGTTGCGCGCCGGTCCCGACGCAAGCTTCAAGGTGGATGGCAAGACGGTGATGCCCGCCATTCACGACGTACTGGAGCGCATGCGGGTGTTCTCGGAACGCGTGCGCAGCGGCGACTGGACCGGCGCCACGGGCAAGCGCATCACGGACGTCATCAATATCGGCATCGGCGGCTCGGACCTCGGCCCGCGCATGGTGTGCCGCGCGCTCTCGCACCTGGCCGGCAACGGGCCGCGCATGCATTTCGTCTCGAATGTGGACGGCACCGAGCTGGCCGAAACCCTGGACCGGCTCGACCCGGAGCAGACCCTGGTGATTGTCTGCTCGAAGACCTTCACCACGCTGGAAACCATGGCCAATGCCTGTAGCGCGCGCCAGTGGTTCCTCGACAGGGGCGTGGCCAAGGACCAGCTGGCCAGCCATTTTGCCGCCGTATCGACCAACGTGGAGGCGGTGCGCGCTTTCGGCATCAACCCCGCGCACATGTTCGAATTCTGGGACTGGATCGGCGGGCGTTTCTCGCTGTGGTCCTCGGTCGGGCTGTCGATCGCGCTGGCCGTGGGCTTCGACGCCTTCGCCGAGCTGCTGGCCGGCGGCCGTGCCATGGATGAGCATTTCAGCAGTGCGCCGCTGGAGCGCAACATGCCGGTCGTGCTGGGGATGATCGGCATCTGGTACCGCAATTTCTTCGGCATGCCGACCAGTTGCATGGCACCGTATTCGACCTCGCTCGAATTGTTTCCCGCCTTCCTGCAGCAACTGGAAATGGAGAGCAACGGCAAATCCGTCCAACTGGATGGCCGGCACGTGCGCACCCATACCGCGCCGGTGGTCTGGGGCTCCGCCGGCACCAACGGCCAGCATGCTTATTTCCAGCTGATCCACCAGGGCTCGCAGATCGTGCCGGTGGATTTCGTGGCGCCGCTGCGGCCCCCGCGCGTCCTGCCCGGTCATCATGCCAAGCTGCTTGCCAATTGCTTTGCCCAGGCCGAGGCGCTCATGCGCGGACGCACCGCGGAGGAACTGCGCGCGAGCGGCCTGAGCGATGAAATCCGTATCGCCCACATGGTGTTCGAGGGCAATCGCCCAAGCAACACGCTGCTGATGGAAGACGTCACGCCGCACACGCTCGGCGCGCTGATCGCGCTCTATGAGCACCGCACCTTTGTGCAGGGCGTGGTGTGGAACATCAATTCATTCGACCAGTGGGGCGTGGAACTGGGCAAGATCCTGGCCAAGCCGATCGAATGCGAACTCACTGGCGACGCCAACGCGGCCGCCAGTGGCCAGGAGCCCGCGCAAGATGCCTCCACCAGCGCCCTGATCGCGCGGGCGCGGGCGGCACTGGGCAACGCCTGACACCGGGCCGCCCCTCCTTACACCGGGGCCGTCATCCATTCGTCGCTGGCCACGCGGCCGGCGTCGATGGTCAGGATGCGCCCGCAGCGGGCCGCCACGGAGCGATCGTGCGTGACCAGCACCAGCGTTGAGCCGGCATCGCGATTGAGTTCGAACATCAACGCAATCACGGCCTCGCCGGTAGCCGTGTCCAGACTGCCGGTAGGCTCATCGGCAAAGAGAATATCGGGACGCGCCACAAAGGCGCGCGCCAGCGCCACGCGCTGCTGCTCGCCGCCGGAGAGCGTGCGCGGATAGTGGGACAGGCGCCCGCCCAACCCTACCCGCGCAAGCATGTCGGCGGCGCGCTCGCGTACGCCGGCGGTTTCGCCGCGCAGTTCCAGCGGCAGCATCACGTTCTCCAGGGCATTCAGGTGCCCGACCAGCTGGAAAGACTGGAACACAAAGCCCACATGGCGCCCGCGCTGCGCGGCCCGCTGGTCTTCGTCGAGCTGGAACAGATCCTGGCCATTGAGCCTGACGGTGCCCGTGGTAGGCAAGTCAAGGCCCGCCAGCAAGCCAAGCAGGGTTGACTTGCCCGAGCCGGATGCGCCGACAATGGCCAGCGTTTCGCCGGGCGTGACGGAAAACGTGACGTCATGCAAAATCGTCAGCGAACCCGTCGTGTCGGCTACGGTCTTTCCTAATGACTCGACTGCAAGAATGGATGAAGACATGAGCAAGAAGTTCTGGTGCGGTTGGCGAAAGCTGGCGCTGGCGGTATGCACGGCCACGCTGCTGCCTGCGGCGGCGTCGATGGCCCGGGCGGCAACGCCCGCCATCCTGGTGCTGGGCGACAGCCTGTCCGCGGAATACGGCATCGCGCGCGATGCCGGCTGGGTCAAGCTGCTGGAGACACGGCTGCGGGCGGAGCGTTTCGATTATAGCGTCGTGAATGCCAGCATCAGCGGCGAGACCACGGTAGGCGGCAAGACACGCCTGCCCGACCTGCTGGCGCGGCACCGCCCTGCGGTGGTCATCGTCGAACTGGGCGCCAACGATGCCTTGCGCGGCCTGCCGCTGCAAACCACCGAGGCCAACCTGCGCAGCATCGTCACCAGCGCGCAGCAAGCCAAGGCCGGTGTGCTGCTCGTGGGGATGCGCATCCCGCCCAACTACGGGCCGGACTACACCGAGCGATTCTTCTCGCTCTACCCCAGGCTGGCCGGCGAATACAAGGTCCGGCTGGTGCCCTTCCTGCTGGAGCAGGTCGTCGCCAGGCCAGAGTGGTTCCAGGCTGACCGCATTCATCCCACGGCACAAGCGCAGGGCACGCTGCTCGATACCGTCTGGCCGCAGCTCAAGCCACTGCTGAAGGCACCGGCAGCCCGGACCGCGGGGCGCTAAGCCCTTGCGGCGCGCAAGCGCCGCGGATCATGAAAAAGGCGCCCGGAGGCGCCTTTTTCATGTTTGCGGACAGCGATTACTGCGCGCCAGCACCGCTGGCGGCACCCGCTTCCGTCGTGGTGGCGGGCTTGAGCAGCTTCACCTTGGCCCGGTCCTTCAGGCTCTCGTAGAAGGCCTCCAGCTGGCTCTGGCCAACCATCTGCCCCAGTTGCTGGGCCTCGCCCTGGCGTTGCGCGGCATCGGCCTGCGCAGGCTGGCTGACCTTACCGATGCGATAGATGGCGTAGCCGGCGGCACCAAGGTCCACGCCCACGAACGCGGGCAGCTTGGCGGTATCGGCCCGCATCACGGCTTCGACCGCCTTCGGCGGCAGGCCATCGGCCTTGGCGCGAGAGACCGTTACCGGCGCGCCGAAGCCGTCGGCGACTCCGCTCTTCTTCAACGCCTCGAGACGCTCCGCACCCGCCTTCACGGCGAGCTTGGCCGCCTGTTGGGCGATATAGCCTTCGCGCACCTTGGCCTGCACGTCTTCAAACTGGCGTACCGTGGCCGGGCGATATTCGACGATACGTGCCGCCACCAGCGTGGTCGGGCCCACCTGCACGGCTTCGGTATTGCGCTTGTTCTTGACGGAATCGTCGCTGAACACGGCCTTGAGCAGCTTCTCGTTGTTGAGCGGGCTTTGCACGCCCAGCGCCGGGTTGGGCTGGCGGGTCACGTTGTCGGCGCTCTGGATGGCCAGATTGAACTTGTCGGCAGCGGGCTTGAGGCTGTCGGACTGTTCGTAGACCGTGTTGCCGAACGAATCAGCCAGTTCGGTGTACTTCTTGGCGGCGAGCTGCTTGCGCAATTCGACTTCCAGTTCGGTACGGACCTGGTCGAGCGGCTTGGTTTCGTCAGCCTTGATGCCGGTGAGCTTGATGATGTGGTAGCCGTAGTCGGTCTCCACCACGTCGCTGATCTGGCCATCCTTGAGCGCATACATCGCATCCTCGAACGGCTTGACCAGCGCGCCGCGGCCCATGAAGCCGAGGTCGCCGCCCTTCTCCGCGGAGCCCGGATCCTGCGATTGCTTGCGGGCCACATCGGCAAACGTTTCGGGATGCTTGCGCAGGTCCTCGAGCAGCTTGGTGGCCTTTTCCTTGGCAGCCTGGCGATCCGCCGCCGGGGCATCCTTGGGCGAGCCGATCAGGATATGGCTGGCGCGGCGCTGCTCTTCCGTACGGAAGCGCGCGATGTTGCTGTCGTAGTAGGACTTGAGCTCTTCGGGCGTAACCGGCGTCGATGCCGCCAGCGCGTCGGCCGACAGCACCAGGTATTCGACCTTGGCCTGCTCGGGCACCGAGAACTGCGCCTTGTGGCTGTCGTAGTACGCCTTCAACGCGGCTTCGTCGGGATTGACCTTGGCGGCGAATTCGGCCGGCTTGAGCTGCAGCGCCTGCACCTCGCGCTGCTGGTCGCGAATGGCGATCAGGCGGTCGAGCAAGGACTTCGGCACGAAGGCCGTGGCAGCGATGGAAGTGCCGAGCTGCTGGGTGGCGAGATCGAAACGCATGCGCGCATCGAACTGCTCCGGCGTCATGCCTTGCTGGGCGAGCAGGTCGACATAGGCCTTGTCGTCGATGGTGCCGTCCTTCTTCTTCGGCAACTGGGCGATGGCGGGAATGCTGCTGATGGTCTCGAACAGGCGTTCGTTGGACACCGTGAGGTGCTTGTTGGCCACCTCATTGGCCACCACGCGCTGCATGATCAGCTGGTCGAGCACCTGCTGGCGCGCCAGCGCGCCTTCGAACTGGCGCGGGTCGTAGTTCGCGCCGAGCATCTGGCGCATGCGCTCGCTCTGGTCACGCACCACATTATCCACTTCCTGCGCCGTGATAGCGCGGCCATCGACCTTGGCAAGATCGTGCGAGCTGTCCATGAAACGCGAGTAGCTCTCCACGCCGAAGAACACGAACGACGGGAAGACAAGCACCAGCAGCAGCAAAAGCATCAAGCGCCGGTTGTTGCGTACGAAATCAAGCATGCTGACTCAGGAAAAGGGTTGGTACCGAACGGCAAACTCCGGGATTCTATCAGGAGCGGCAAGCTTCACGCGATTTGGCGGCCACCACCACCCGGACAACGGCCGGTGCAGCCTCGCCGGGCAATGCCCGATGACATCCGGCCCGGACAAGAAACCTGCGATGTCGCGTACCGTCCCCCTCACGCCAGCACTGGCTCGGCAGCGCAAAACACAGCCAAATACTCGATCAGGGCCCGCACCCGTGCCGGCACATGGCGCCGCTGCGGCCAGATCACCCATACGGTATGCGGCGGCAGACGCCAGTCGCGCAACACCTCGACCAGCGCCCCCGAAGCCAATGCGCCGTGGCAAAGCGTCAACGGGCGAGGTTCACCGGTGCCAGGATGCGCACGAGGCCGGCCACCTCGTTGAAGGCACTGTCGAGCCGCTGCGTGGCCTGTTCGAGCACCTGCGGCAAGGGACGGCATCGTTGTCTCCACACAACCGATGCCGCACTTGCCGCGCTTCGCAAGGAGCCTCGGCAACACAGGCCGGCACTCAGGAAAGAGGGGGAAAGACGCACTGATGCAGGAAGCGCAAAAAGCAAAACGGGCCACTAAGGGCCCGTTTTGCTTTTTGCGTATTTGGCGGAGTGGACGGGACTCGAACCCGCGACCCCCGGCGTGACAGGCCGGTATTCTAACCAACTGAACTACCACTCCTGTATCGGTGCGGCAGCACGCGTCGTCTGTGTGGCTCGTCTTGCGGCAGGAGCGATGGTGGGTGCTGAGGGGCTCGAACCCCCGACCTACGCCTTGTAAGGGCGCCGCTCTACCAACTGAGCTAAGCACCCGCTCGTACCGCAGCCGCACTGCATGCTGCAAGCATCGCCGCGCACATATCAGAGTAATTACTGCTGTTTGCGTTGCGAGGGCGCAAGTATAATACAGCCCCTGGCGTTTTGCCAAGTATTCTTCGCGGACATTTTGAGAAACGCAAAAAGCACCCGCACCCCGCACGCCAGGGGCATCGAACAATGTGAGGCGAAATAGAAAAACGCCGCGGGGAAAAGCCCGCGGCGTTTTCAAAAGCGGCCTGCTTCGGCAACGCCCGGATCGCAGGATCCGGGCAGCGCCATCGCCGGCGTCAGTGATGAATCATCTCGACCTTGGCAGCACCCTTGTCCGCCACATCGGCGGGCTTGGCCACTTCCTCCGGCAGAGGCTCGGGCTTGCGCTCGAGCGCGAGTTCCAGGACCTTGTCGATCCAGCGCACCGGGACGATCTCGATGGCGTTCTTGACGTTGTCCGGGATCTCCGCGAGATCCTTCACGTTTTCCTCGGGGATCAGCACCAGCTTGATACCGCCGCGATGGGCCGCAAGCAGTTTCTCCTTGAGGCCGCCGATCGGCAGGACTTCACCGCGCAACGTGATTTCCCCGGTCATGGCCACGTCGGCGCGCACCGGGATACCCGTGAGCACCGACACCAGCGCCGTGGTCATCGCACCGCCGGCCGAAGGACCATCCTTGGGGGTGGCGCCTTCGGGCACGTGGATGTGGATATCGCGCTTCTCGAACATCTCGTCCGTAATGCCCAGACGACGTGCCCGCGAGCGCACCACCGAACGTGCTGCCTCGACCGATTCCTTCATCACGTCGCCCAGTGAACCGGTGCGGGTGATGTTGCCCTTGCCCGGCATGATCGCGGCTTCGATGGTCAGCAGATCGCCGCCCACTTCCGTCCACGCCAGACCGGTCACCTGGCCTACCTGGTTTTCCTTGCCGGCCAGGCCGAAGTCGTACTTGCGCACGCCAAGGAATTTATCCAGGTTCTCCGATGCCACCTTGACCGTGCCCGTTTCCTTCTTGAGCAGCAGCAGCTTGACCACCTTGCGGGCGATCTTCGACACTTCACGCTCGAGCGAGCGGACGCCCGCTTCACGCGTGTAGTAGCGAATGATGTCGCGCAGGGCGTCTTCGTTCACTTCCATCTCGCCTGCCTTCAGACCATTGTTCTTGATCTGCTTGGGCAGCAGGTAGCGCTGGGCGATGTTGACCTTCTCTTCCTCGGTGTAACCCGACAGGCGGATCACTTCCATCCGGTCCAGCAGCGGAGGCGGAATGTTGAGCGAGTTGGAGGTCGCCACGAACATCACATCGGACAGGTCGAAATCGACCTCGATGTAATGGTCCTGGAACGTATGATTCTGTTCCGGGTCCAGCACTTCGAGCAATGCCGACGAAGGATCGCCGCGGAAATCCATGCCCATCTTGTCGATTTCATCGAGCAGGAAGAGTGGATTGCGCACGCCGACCTTGGCCAGGCTTTGCAGGATCTTGCCGGGCATCGAGCCGATGTACGTACGGCGATGGCCGCGGATCTCGGCCTCGTCACGCACGCCGCCCAGTGCCATGCGCACGAACTTGCGGTTCGTCGCGCGCGCCACCGACTGGCCAAGCGAGGTCTTGCCCACGCCGGGGGGCCCCACCAGGCACAGGATCGGCGCCTTCACCTTGTCCACCCGCTGTTGCACCGCGAGATACTCGAGAATGCGTTCCTTGACCTTCTCGAGGCCGTAGTGGTCTTCATCGAGCACGCGCTCGGCGTTGGTCAGGTCGTTGTTGACCTTGCTCTTCTTGCGCCACGGCAGGTTGACCAGCGTGTCGATGTAGTTGCGCACGACGGTGGCTTCGGCCGACATCGGCGACATCAGCTTGAGCTTCTTGAATTCGGCGTCGGCCTTCTTCTTGGCTTCCTTCGGCATGCGCGCGGCCTTGATGCGCTTGTCGAGTTCTTCCAGGTCGGCGCCCTCTTCACCTTCGCCCAGTTCCTTCTGGATGGCCTTGACCTGCTCGTTGAGGTAGTACTCGCGCTGGCTCTTCTCCATCTGGCGCTTGACGCGGCCACGGATGCGCTTTTCCACCTGCAGGATGTCGATCTCGCCCTCGAGCTGCGACAGCAGGCTCTCCAGGCGTTCGGTGACATTCACCATCTCCAGGATCTTCTGCTTCTGCTCGAGCTTGATCGGCAGATGCGCGGCGATGGTGTCGGCCAGGCGACCCGGCTCGTCGATGCCCGACAGCGAGGTCAGGATCTCGGGCGGGATCTTCTTGTTCAGCTTCACGTACTGGTCGAACTGCGACACGATGGCGCGGCGCAGCGCCTCCGTCTCGGCGGTCTCGACCGGACCCGGCGGCACGGGCACGGCTTCGCACATGAAGTGCGACTCGTCTTCGCTCACTTCGCGGATATTCGCGCGCTGCGTGCCTTCCACCAGCACCTTGACGGTGCCGTCGGGCAGCTTGAGCATTTGCAGGATGTTGGCGATGCAGCCTACCTCGTAGAGGTCGTCGGCGGTCGGCTCATCCTTGGCCGCCGTTTTCTGGGCCACAAGCATGATGCTTTTGCCCGCCTCCATCGCAGTTTCCAGCGCCTTGATGGACTTCGGACGTCCCACGAACAGTGGGATCACCATGTGCGGAAACACCACCACGTCGCGCAGGGGCAACAGTGGCAGGCGAATCGGCTCAGCCGGGAGGAGTTGTGTTCCGGACATCATTTTCCCCAGTCAGTCATTTAGGCGTAAATTGGGTCTCATGAATCGATTGCAAGATAGGTGCCAACGATTCAATGCATTGTGCAAATGCTGCTCCCCGCACTTGCAAGACCCGTCCAAACAGCATACCCCCGTTTCCTCCCCTTCGTTTTACGAAAATGAAGAAAAAAAGCCGCTCGCTTTTCGCGAACGGCCTTTAGGACTCGCTGCCGGCCTGAGATCGTCATAAGCGCCGGCGTTCGCGTCAGTTCGAACCAGCCACCTTCGGCTGCTCCTCATACATCAGCAACGGCGGAGCGTCCCCGGTGATGGTGTTCTCGTCGATCACCACCTTTTGCACGCCCTTGTAATTGGGCAAGTCATACATCACATCCATCAGCGACTGTTCGAGTATCGAACGCAAGCCACGCGCACCCGTCTTGCGGCGAATCGCCTTGCGGGCAATCGCGGACAGCGCGGCCGGACGGATTTCCAGCTCCACGCCTTCCATCGCCAGCAGCTTCTGGTATTGCTTGATCAGCGCGTTCTTGGGCTCGACCAGGATCTGCATCAGGGCGGCCTCGTCCAGCTTGGCCAGCGTCGCCACCACCGGCAGGCGGCCGATCAGTTCCGGGATCAACCCGAACTTGATCAGGTCTTCCGGCTCGACCTGCGGCAGCACCTCGCTGGCCTCGCGCTCTTCCTTGCTCTGCACCTGCGCGGCAAAACCGATGCCGGTCTTGTCCGAGCGCTGCATGATGACCTTTTCCAGGCCGTCAAACGCGCCACCGCAGATAAACAGGATGTTGGTGGTATCCACCTGCAGGAAGTCCTGGTTCGGATGCTTGCGGCCGCCCTGCGGGGGCACCGAAGCCATCGTACCTTCGATCAGCTTGAGCAGAGCCTGTTGCACGCCTTCACCGGACACATCGCGGGTGATGGACGGGTTGTCCGACTTGCGCGAGATCTTGTCGATCTCATCGATGTAGACAATGCCGCGCTGTGCCTTTTCCACCTCGTAGTTGCAGTTCTGCAGCAACTTCTGGATGATGTTTTCCACGTCCTCGCCGACATAGCCGGCTTCGGTCAGCGTGGTGGCATCGGCGATCACGAATGGCACGTTCAGCAGGCGCGCCAGCGTTTGCGCCAGCAACGTCTTGCCCGAGCCGGTGGGCCCGATCAGCAGGATGTTGCTCTTGGACAACTCGACGTCGTCCTTCTTGCCGAGGTGCTTCAGGCGCTTGTAGTGGTTGTACACCGCTACGGCCAGGATCTTCTTGGCCTGCTCCTGCCCAATCACGTACTGATCCAGGCTTTCGCGGATCTCGTGGGGGGTGGGGAGATCGGACTTGGCCGAGGCGCCCGCATCCTTGTCGGATGCAGCTGCCTCGTCGCGGATGATCTCGTTGCACAGGTCGATGCATTCGTCGCAAATGAACACCGACGGGCCGGCGATGAGCTTCTTTACCTCGTGCTGGCTTTTGCCGCAGAACGAGCAGTAAAGGAGCTTCTCGCTGGATGAACCTTTTTTATCCGCCATAGGAATCAGTCACATTAGCAGTGTGCGTGCCGCAGTGCCGGAGCGCTGCGGGGATACGCTTCAAACGCATCATACGCCAAAAAAATTGGCGCGGCGGGTAGACCCCCACGCTGTGGGGCAAAAGCAAAAAACGAGGCACAAGGCCTCGTTTCTGCATAGCCTTCTTCGTTGCGGCCGGGCGGCGATACCCGAAGGATCACCGCCCGGCCCCTGCCCGGCCCGCCTTGCGGCAGCCGGGCCGGTCTGTCAGGCACGGCGGGTGAGCACCTTGTCGATCAGGCCGTAGTCCACTGCCTGGTCGCCGCTCATGAAGTTGTCGCGATCGGTATCGCGGGCAATCTTCTCGACCGGCTGGCCGGTGACTTCCGACAGGATCGTGTTCAGCCGCTCGCGCAGGTACAGGATCTCGCGGGCCTGGATCTCGATGTCCGAGGCCTGGCCGCGCGCGCCGCCCAGCGGCTGGTGGATCATGATGCGCGAGTTGGGCAGCGCCGAACGCTTGCCCTTGGCGCCAGCCGACAGCAGGAATGCACCCATGCTGGCTGCCATGCCCATGCACAGCGTGGCCACGTCCGGCTTGACGAACTGCATGGTGTCGTAGATGGCGAGGCCAGCCGACACCGAGCCACCCGGCGAGTTGATGTAGAGCGAGATGTCCTTGTCGGGATTTTCGCTTTCCAGGAACAGCAACTGGGCGACCACCAGGTTAGCGGTCTGGTCGTTGACTTCGCCGACCATGAAAATCAAACGCTCCTTCAACAGGCGCGAATAGATGTCATAGGCGCGCTCGCCCCGACCGGACTGCTCAACCACCATCGGCACCAGCCCCAGTCCCTGCGTTTCCAGGGCGGAGGCCTGCGTGGTGGCCAGACGGTCAAGCAAATCATTGCGGGTCATGCAAGTTCTCCTGGAGTTCGGTAAGAGACAAGGCTGCGGCCGGCGCGCCATGCGTTCCGGCCACGGGCCAGGCTCAGGCCTGCTGAGGCTGGTTGTTGCCTTCGGCAGTCAGTTCCTCGAAGGACACCGTCTTGTCGGTGACCTTGGCCTTGTCGCACACGAAATTTACCACGTTGTTTTCCAGCACGTAGGCTTCCATCTCGGCCAGGCGCTGCTGGTCGCCGTAGTACCAGCGCATGACTTCCTTCGGGTCTTCGTAGCTCTTGGCGAAGTCCTCGATCTCGGCCTTGATCTGGTCCGCCTTGGCGTCCAGGCCGTGGGCCTTGACGATCTCGGCCAGGATCAGGCCCAGCTTGACGCGGCGCTCAGCTTGCTGGGTGAACATCTCGGCCGGAATCGGCATGTCCTTGGCATTCGGCATGCCGCGCTGTTCCAGGTCACGGCGAGCCATTTCCACCAGGCGCTCCTGGTCTTGCTCGATCAGGGCCTTCGGCACTTCCAGCTCGCTTGCCTTCAGCAGCGCGTCCATGACCTGGTCCTTCAGCATGGCGTGCGTGCGGCGCTTGACTTCGCGCTCCAGGTTTTCGCGGATGTCGGCGCGCATCTTCTCGACGCTGCCGTCGGCGACGCCCAGCGACTTGGCGAACTCGTCGTTCACTTCCGGCAGGTGCGCCCACTCGATCTTCTTCAGCGTGACGGTGAACTCGGCGGTCTTGCCGGCCACTTCCTTGCCGTGATAATCCTCGGGGAATGCCAGCGGGAAGGTCTTGCTTTCGCCAACCTTCAGGCCCAGCGCAGCTTGCTCGAACTCGGGCAGCATGCGGCCTTCGCCCAGCACGAAGGCGAAGTCGTCAGCCTTGCCGCCGGGGAATTCCACGCCGTCGATCTTGCCGACGAAGTCCAGGGTCACGCGGTCGCCGTTCTGGGCGGCCACTTCACCGCCGCCGTCGCCGTGCTCGCCGGCTTCGCCACGGGTGTGGTAGTGCACGCGCTGCTTGCGCAGGATGTCGATGGTCTTGTCGACTTCGGCATCGGAGATTTCGGTCTTGGTGCGGGTCACTTCGGCGCTGGCCAGGTCGCCCAGCTTGACTTCCGGATAGACTTCGAAGGTCGCGTCGAAGGCCACTTCGTCTTCGCTCACGCCGTCGGTCTTGACCTCGAACTTGGGCTGGCCGGCAACCTTCACATCTTGTTCTTTGGTGATGTCGAAGAACTTGCGTGCAGCCTTGTCGAAACGGACTTCGAACTCGACTTGCTGGCCGTACTGCTTTTCGACCATCTTCATCGGTACCTTGCCGGGACGGAAACCGGACATCTTCACCGTCTTCGACAGGCGAACCAGACGTTCCAGCTTTTCCTTTTCGACTTCGGCCTTGGGAATGGCCAGGGTCACCTTGCGGTCCAGTTTGCCAAGGTTTTCAATGACATTCGACATGGTCGTTGATCCAATCCAGAAATGTTGTTGTGTTCGTAAGCGCACCCCGCTCGCGTGCCCGACAAAACACAGGCAAAGCGACGGCAAATGCCGATGCCCGGTACGCGGGCGCTATCGAAAACTGCGGGTACGCGCGGAAAACCAACGAACCCGGAGCATCCGGGCGCAGGCCCACGCAAACGGAAAACGGGGATTATCGCACGGTTTTCATTCGGTTCCGGCAGTTTTTAGCCGGGAACCGGCTCGGATGGCGCGCCCGCGCCTTCCGCCTCGCTTGCCACCTGCCCTTGCCGCAAGGCACGGACCAGCAGCCGCGCAGGGTCGATGGCCTCGGCCAGTTCGAGTTCGAGCGGTAACGGCTCTCCTTCGATCTGGCTGGCCAGCAACTCCGCCCCCAGTGCCGCCCATGTGAGGCCGCGCGAGCCATATGCAAGTGCCGCGTAGAGCCCGGGAAGACGAGGGATATCCCTGAGACGCGCGCCGCGCAGCGCGACGGCGTCGCGCGCGGCCTGCGCCTCATCGGCAATACGGCCGATCAGCGGCAGGCGATTGTGTGAAACACTGCGCACGCCAACGTAACCGCGCAGGGCCGCCGGGTCCAGCCGGGCTGCGGCGGCGGCAAGATCCGGCAATAGCAAGCCCAGCTTGGCAAGATTCTCCGCGTGCACTTCCGGGCGCTCGGCGAGTTCGCCCTGCCCTTCGGCGGCCGGCTCGTAGCTGGAGCCGACCCGCGCGCTACCGTCGCCGGCCCTTGGCAACAGATAGCCCGACCCGGTCACCACGCAGTCCGGCCAGGTGCCCAACTGCTCCACTTGCGCGGCCTCGAGCGTGGTCAACTGCCCGCGCACGCGGTCGATCGTCATATGGTGCAGCGGCAGCAGGCGCAGCGCCTCGTGCGCGTTGGCGAGGACCATCACCGGAGCCTGCGCCATCACCGCCCCGGCGTCGTCCAAGGCCTGCCAGCCATCCGCGGCACGCACCAGCCGCGCGACCCGGCGGCCAAAATGCGTCGTTACCGCTGCTCCGGCCTGCGCCAGTTGCGCGTGGCAGATGTCGGGCGGCGGCGCCCAGCCGCCCTGCCCGAACCAGAGTCCGCCATGGGGAACGGCGGCGCCATGCCGGCGCGCGGCTTCGTCGGGCGGCATCCAGCGCGCGAACGCCTCGGGAAACCCCAGCGCGGCCAGCGCCGCCCGCTGGATCCGGGCGTCCTCCGCGTCCGCGCCAATCTGCAGCACGCCGCACCCCTGCCAGCCCGGCGCATGCCCTGCCGCGGCCAATGCCTCCCAGGCTCTCAGAGAGAACAGGTTCCCGGCGCGCGACAAGCGCGACAGGAGGCTGTCGTCCGACGACAGATGCGGGTGCATGGCTGCCGCGCGATGCGCGGAAGTCAGCCGCGCGGGGCCATCATGCGCGTCGAACAGCGTCACACGCCAGCCTCGCGCGGCCAGGCGCTCCGTGACCGCGCAGCCAGCCAGCCCGGCACCGATCACGATGGCGTGGCGCTCGGGCCAGTTAGCGGCGGCTGGCGGGGGATGCCGGCGCTGGCTGCGCGCCGCTGGGAAGCGCGCCACCGTCATATGCCACTTGCTGCCGTAGCCGGTCGCCCGCTTCACCTCGAAGCCAGCCGCCTGCAAGCCGCGCCGGAAAAAACCTGCCGCCGCATAGGTCGCCAGCGTGGCCTCCGGACGCGCCAGCCGGGCCAGCCGCTTCATCAATGGCGGCTGCCACATATCGGGATTGCGGTCGGGCGCAAAGCCGTCCAGGTAGAACGCATCGACGCCCAGCGCCAGCCTTGGCAACACGGTATCGATATCGCCGAACGCAAGCGTCAGCACGACCGCCCCACCCTCGAATTCCAGCCGGTGCAGCCCGGGCAAGGTCAGCGGCCATGCCTGCCGCAACTGCATGGCCAGCGGCGCCAGTTCCGTCAGGCCGGGCAAATTGGCGTGGACGGCGGCGAGACCGTCGCTGGTGAACGGGTGCTTCTCCACCGACACGAAATGCAGCCCCCGGCAACGCGCGGGATCGGCCCGCCACGCCTGCCACGTCGCCAGGAAGTTAAGCCCGAGGCCAAACCCGGCCTCCAGAATTACAAACTGGTCGCGCCCGCCCCACGCGCCTGGCAAACCGTTGCCCGCCAGGAAAACGTGCCGGGCCTGCTCCAGGCCACCCTCGTCGCTGTGGTAGACATCCCCGTAACGCTGCGAGTATGGCGGGCCCGAGGCGGCGAAAACGGGCTCGGCGAGATCTAAGGCGCGGGTCATGGAAAAAACTTGGGCAAGAATCGAGGGGACGGAGAACGTCGGACAGGAAAGGGTCGGGACAAGACGCTGGCGCGCTGGCCGGGGCACCATGGCGAGCCAAGGTGCCCGGGATGCTAGCGCCTCGCGCGGCACCGCAAACAGCCGTACGGCAGCGCCAGAGCCCGGCGATGGTAGCATAGCGCCCTGTGCCGCCGGCCCGTCCAGGCCGGCGGCACGCCCTTTTCCCGCCTCGCCATGCTCAGCTACCGTCACGCCTTCCACGCCGGCAACCACGCCGATGTTCTTAAACACGCCATCGTGGTCCAATTGCTGGAACAGTTGAGCCAGAAAGACAAGCCCTTCTGGTATATCGACACGCACGCCGGCGCCGGGCTTTATGCGCTCGACCACGCTTACGCGCAAAAGAAGGGCGAATACGAAACCGGCATTGCCCGGCTGTGGCAGGCTGCTGCCGCCAAGCGGCCCATGCCGACCTTGCTCGAGGACTACCTGGAACAGGTGCGTACCCTTAACCCGGACGGCAGCCTGAAGCACTACCCCGGTTCGCCTTGGCTTGCCTGGCAGATGCTGCGCGATGCCGACCGACTGCGCCTGTTCGAGCTGCACAGCACGGAAATCCAGGTGCTGCGTGAGAATTTCCGCGGCGCCGGCCGCCGCGTCATGCTTTACGACGGCGACGGCTTCACCGGGATCAACGCCATCCTGCCGCCGCCGCCCCGCCGCGCGCTGGTGCTGATCGACCCCTCATACGAAGACAAGCAGGACTACGCCCGCGTGCTGCGGACCCTGCAGGATGGCCTGCAGCGCTTCGCCACCGGCATGTACGCCATCTGGTATCCCGAAGTGCAGCGCCGCGAATCGGTGCAGTTGCCGGTGCAGTTGAAGAAGCTGCCGCTCAAAAGCTGGCTGCACGTCAGCCTGCGTGTCAAGCATCCGGTTTCCGGCGGCCTTGGCCTGCACGGCAGCGGCATGTTCATCGTCAATCCGCCGTGGCGCCTGAAGGAAACCCTGGAGGCGGCCATGCCCGCCCTGGTGACGCTGCTGCGCCAGGATGATGGCGCAGGCTTCACCCTGGAAGCCCAGGAAAGCTGATCCTCGCGCCAGCCGCGAGCGTTCAGCGGCCGATGGCCGACTCGACGAAGTCGGCCCGCCGCGCAGCCGGCAAACGCAGCACTTCCAGCAGTTCATAGCCGTAACCGGCATAGGCGCGCACCATGGCGTCATGGGTACGTGCCGCCTCCTTCGGCGATTGCCGGCGTTCCGCGTCCCGGCTCTAAATATCCTCCCAGGGCGGCAGGATGAAGACGCAGCAGTGATAGCGAAGCAACCGCGCGGCGGCATCGATATGCGGCGGCACCGGCAAACCCGACAGGCTCAGGTAGCCGGCCACATCCGGCACGCCGCGATCGAAAAACACCGGTTCGGCCCGGCCCGCATGCGCCCGGCGGTTGCGCATCTCGCGCGACAGCATCAACTCGGCGAACAAGCGCGGATCCACCCACGGCAGGCCGGGGCCGTTCACCAACGTTTGCTCCTTGATAATCTCGCGCCCGACCTCCTCCGAGGTGGCGTATCCCCGGCGCGCCAGTTCGGCGATCAAGGTGGTCTTGCCGGCGCCGGGGCCGCCGGTGAGGATGAAGAACGGAGGTCTATCGGTCATCGATGGCAAACAGGATGAGGTCGGTTCAATGCGCCTGATCTTGGGCGGGGACGGAACCGGCGCCAACGCGGCACCGTGACACGACAAGCGATTACAGCATGCGCCCCGCCGGTAGGACAAGAATCACTTTGGTCCTTCCCGCCCGTCCGCCATACTGGATATTCCCTTTCCACATGCAGCATCGGCATGGAGACAAGCCATGTGCGTCAACTACGCGCCCGTGCAGGCGGCCGTTTTACGCGACGTCTTCGGCGTCACTTGTCCGGTGCAGGAATGGCCCCCCGAAACATGGCCTGACTACGCCGCGCCGCTGCTAGTGGCGGACCACGACGGCCAGCGGCAATGCCTGGCCGGCACCTTCGGGATGGTCCCCAGGAAACGCATTCCGCCCGGCGTGGCGAGGTTCGACACCACGAATGCGCGCTCGGAGTCGGTGGGTGAAAAACGGACGTTCTCGGCGGCGTGGAAACAGGGACAGCTATGCCTGATACCCGCGCAATGCTTCTATGAGCCCGATTACGCAACCGGCAAGGCGGTACGCTGGCGGATCTGGCTCAAGGATGACGAGCCCATGGCAATCGCCGGCCTCTGGCGCGCATGGCCGGGCGAAGGCGGCCACGACATCCACAGCTTCACCATGCTGACCACCAATTCGGAGCACCACCCGTTGATGCAACGCTTCCATGCGCCGGGCAAGGAAAAACGGATGATCGTGATCGTGCCGGGCACGGAGTGGGATGATTGGCTGACCTGCAGGGACACGGAACTGGCCCGCAGCTTCCTGCGCCCGTACGCCGCGGAAAAATTGGCGGCCGAGCCCGCACCGCTCCCGCCGCGGATTGCGGCAGGATCTCCGGAGGCGCCAGCCTGAGCGAACTGCGCTTGCCCGGACTGAACAGCGTTCAGGAAATCTGATACCGGTTCTGCCGGCTGCGGGAATAGAGCCCGCGCGCGAGTTCCAGGATGTGATCGCGGTGGCGGTCGAACGCATCGAGCACGGCAGGCTCGTCCGGGCGCAATTCAGGGCTGAGGGTGGAGAGCACCGCGCGGTCCACCTCGAAGGCGATTTCACGCGAGTTGTCATAGCCCCAAAAACATACGCAATGCCTGGATGGGTCGTAACTCCGGCTGGGATTGGGGAAAATGAGTGCCATGCATGCATCCTAGTCCGATTCGCGGGCATCCGTACGGTATCGAGAGCCCGGTTGCCCTATTTTCCCAGGATTCGGGGATGCGCCCTCCAGTAAGTCTGGAAAGGGGCGCTTTATCGCCGGCCGCGCATCGCGCGGGCCGCCCGATGACGCGCCTTTGGCGAGACATTCTCGCGCCCGTACATTGAGCGACATTTGCATCGGGAATACCAGATCTAAGCATCTTCTACTTGGCCCGCGAACGGCGAGACCGTAGCATTCCCAGGTCATCGGCGCGAGGCATGCCAGCCAGCGCATGTGCCAGTACAACGATGTCGATTCGACACGGCAGGCGCGCCAACGCAGCCCGGCCGCCGTGCACGCGGACAGGACCGGCTACCAAAAAGCCGGCCGCCGGAAATCTGTACAAGGGTCAAGGGGTCATATGAAGATTTTTAGCGGAATCAGCAACGGGTGGGCAGCGGAAACCGAGGCGACTGACGGGGGAATCTGGAAAAACACGATTGCCGCCGCCAGCCATGCGCTTGAGACCGTCGCGCTGGTCGAGCATGGCGTAGGCATGACGCTGAAGCTGCAGCGCAAGGTCCGCGCGCTACGCGAACGGCTGCGCACGACGCAAGCCGAACTCGATCGCTACCGCGACATGCACGCCCACGCCATGGAGGCGTTGCGTCAGACCGAAAGCGTCGTGCCGCAGGACACGAGCCAGCTACGGGCAGAGGGCGAAGCCCTGCAGATGCGGCATCGTGCCTACAAGCTGCTGGTCGAGCACTACGCTCGCGCCGGCATCCCCATCGACCTGGCTGTCTTTGCCAGGCAACGCCGCCGGGTTCTCCAGCACATCCTGTTCCAGCAACGCCGGGGCGTTGCCGTCGCGCAAATCAGCGTGGACGATATCGCGTTCCTGCTGCGTTGAGCGACCGGCGCCGATGAGCGGCGGGCTTTCGCCCGCGCTCTGCGCTGGCTTTTTCAGCTTGCCGGCAAGCCAAATGCGGCGGGAAAACCCATTGTCATGGGACGTGAAGTGTCTTCTCTTCCGGCCGGTTCAATGTCGGCATTGACGAACATCACCCACACAAATGATAATACGTCGCATTTTCAATTATGTGTCTGCTTGCGCATCGACATCCAGGGACCGCCTTGTCCGGCTCACCATTTCGGAACGAACACACCCGCTTTGCACGACAGCCGTCGGGCACGGCCGGACTCCGCGCCACGCCCGGGCCCGTAAGCCACGGCCCGTAAGCCACGGCCCGTGCGCCCGGGGTTGAAGCGCGTTGAGCGCACGTCATGTCGTCCCATCCTTCGCGCGTGTTCGGCCTGTTCGCCTTCTATGAAGAGTTGGTCGGCACCTGGACCCGCAAGCTGAGCAATCGCCACGAAGCCGAGGACCTGACCCAGGATGCGCTGCTCAAGGTGCTGGAAAGCCGCGGCGAGCCACTCGAACATCCGCGTGCGTACTTGCACCAGACCGCCCGCCACCTTGCCATCGATACCTTCCGGCGCGAGAGCGGGCGGGAGACGCTGTCGCTTGACAGCATTGCCTCGCATCACGCAAGCTCCGGCGATCCCGAAGCGGCGCTCCACGCCGTCCAGCTGGCCGCCGCGCTCGAGCAGGCGCTGGCGGAGCTCCCGCTCAATTGCCGCCAGGTCTTTGTCTGGCAGCGCCTGGAAGGGCTTTCCCAGCAAGTGATCGCCGAGCGCCTCCAGGTCTCGAAGAATATGGTCGAAAAACACATGATCCGCACGATGCGCCATCTGCGCGAACGGCTCGGCCCGCAAGCTCCTCATTGAGTACCGCGCCTTGATCCTGGCTCCCTTCCCCTTCCATTGCTTGCCCCGGACCGCCAAGTCCCGCAGGGCCAGGCCCAGATGACAGCGCCGGACAATGCCCGCGATGCGGCGGCATGCTGGTTCGCACGCGCCCGGGACGGCTTGCTGACCGCCCGGGAACGCCGTGACATGGCCGCCTGGCTCGACGCCAGTCCTATGCACCGGGCCGAATACACGGCGCTGGAACGTATCTGGCAGGCAGCCGGCGTGCTCGATCCCGACCGGCTGCGCGCACTGGCGGAAGAACTTGCACCGGCTACGCCGCCGCGGCGAGCGCGGCCGGCCTTGCGCGCCGCGATGCTGGCCAGCCTCAGTGTGATGGCCGTGGGCGCCGCATGGCTCGCCTGGCGGCAGGTCTCACCCGGCCCAGCTACCGATGCCGCCAGCGAGTCAAACCACTACACGGCAGCCGTGAGCACCGCCCCTGGCGAGCGGCGGCGGCTGACGCTGCCCGACGGTTCCGTCATCGAGCTCAATACGCGCACGCGGATCTCGGTACGTTTTGAACCGGGCCTGCGTGCCGTGACGCTGGCCGAGGGCGAGGCGATGTTCGAGGTGGCGCATGCCAGCGAACGGCCCTTCGTGGTCGACGCTGGCAGCGGCAAGGTCACGGTCACCGGCACGCGCTTCGATGTGCGCCGGGACGGCGCAACGGTCGCTGTCGCGGTGGAATCCGGCTCGGTCGGCGTGCAAGGCCGGGGCCCGGCCCCGTCCGTGAAGCGCCTGTCGGCCGGGCTCGGCACCCGCATCGCCGGCGATGGCCGGGTAGCCCCCGCGGCGCCGGTCGATCTCGGCACGGCCATGGCATGGCGCGAAGGCAAGCTGCGGTTCAAGGACCAGCCGCTGTCACTGGTGGCAGCCGAGGTCTCACGCTATCGCCGCAGCCCGGTGCGAATCGGCGACGCCAGCGCCGGCGCGCTGCGCCTGAGCAGTGCCTTCAACGCCGACGATACCGATGCCCTGCTCACCGCCCTACCGCAGTTCCTGCCCGTGGGCGTACGCACCCTCCCCGACGGCAGCACAGAAATATTTTCTCGCTAGATTCAGGTTTTTGCTCCGCGTTTCGTCTTCTCCCCCGAACGTGCCCGCGCACCGCGGGCCGCCGTCCCTTGACGCCTCTCAGAGAAGACCCAGACGTGACCCAGCAACAGCAGAACCTGGCCGGCATCGCCGCCAAGCGCCAACATCGGCCGCGCCGCGCGCGCCCAAGCCCCCAACTGATCGCCACCGTGGCCGCCACCCTCATCGGCGCCGCCGCGGCGCCGACTGCCGCCCAGCCGGCCCAGCCAGCCACGGTGACGATCGACATCCGTGCCCAGTCCCTGGCCGACGCGCTCACGCAGCTCAGCCGGCAGACTTCGCTTCAGTTGTTTTTCACTCCCGCACTGGTAGCGGGCAAGCAAGCCCCGGCGGTGCACGGCAGCATGCCCGCCGAAGCCGCGCTCGATGCCGTGCTCAAGGGTAGCGGCATCCGCTACCAGCGCAGTGGCTCCGGCATCGTGCTGCAACCGGCGGCCCAATCGGGCGCCGTTGCGCCCAATGCCGCGGCGAATGCAACGGCGGCGGCAACGTCCGCCGCCCCCGCGCCGGCGGCCATGCTCGAGGCCGTGGAGGTAACGGCATCGCGTACCTCCAGCGACCTGATGAGCCCTACCCGGCAGGTAACGGTGATCGATCGCGCGGAACTCAATGAACTGAAGACCGGCTCCGACAGCGTGGCCACCGTTCTCTCCAAGGTCATTCCCGGCATGGCCGACTCCAGCCATACCGTGACCGACTTCGGCCAGACCCTGCGGGGACGCGGCATGCTGGTGCTGCTCGACGGCATTCCCTTGAACACCAACCGGGACTCGGCGCGCAACCTCGCCAACGTGGATCCCACCCTGATCGAGCGCATCGAGGTCCTGCGCGGCAGCAGCGCCATCTACGGCGGCGGGGCCACCGGGGGCATTGTCTCGATCAACACGCGCCCGGCCGGCGGCCCGCCGCTGTCGGAGACCACCTTTTCGCTGACATCGCCGCTTTCCCGCCTGCGTGCGGACGGCCTGTCCGGCCAGTTGCAGCAGCATGTTTCCGGCAGCGAAGGGATGGTCGACTACGCCTTCGACGTGGGCGCCCGCCACATCGGCAACTCCTATGACGCGCGCGGCCAGCGCATCGCGCCGGAGCCGAGCCAGGGCGACCTGTTCCAGTCGGACATCTACAACATCGGCGGCAAGCTGGGCCTGCGCCTCACGCCCGAGCAGCGCGTGCAGCTTGCCGTGAGCCATTTCAATGCAAAGCAGGATACCGGCTACGCCTCCGACCCGTCGGTAGCCCGCCTGGCGCCGGGCAGCGTGCCCGCGCGCGCCATCAGCGGCCTGCAACTGGACGAGCAGAACCAGATCCGCAACACGCTGGTCAATCTCGAGTACGAACACAAGGACCTGGCGGGCAGCGCCGTCTCGTCGCAGCTCTACTACCGCGACTACTTCACCCGCTTTACACCGTTCGACGCACGCGCCGTCGCCACGCGCGGCGGCAATGTCGACCAGTCCATGCAGAACTCCGACGTGTTCGGCAGCCGGCTCACCATCAAGACGCCGCTGGACGGCGCCAAGCGCACCCGCCTGGTCTGGGGCCTGGACTTCGAGCAAGAACGCAGCGACATGCCGATCGATATCTTCGACCCCAAGGCCTACGACGCCAGCGGCGGCCGGGTCTTCAACAAGACCAGCACCCTCACCTATATGCCCCGGATCACCACGCGCAGCCTGGGCGGCTTTGGCCAGTTGCAGCACAAGTTCAACGAGCAGTGGTCGGCCGAGGGCGGGCTGCGCTACCAGTACGCGAACGCCCGCTTCAACGACTTCGTGCCACTGTCGCAATCCCGCGTGGCGCAGCCCGCCACGGTCAAGGGCGGCTCGGTCGACTACACCGCGCCGCTGGGCAATGCCGGCGTAGTCTACAAACCCGTGAAGGGGCACGAGGTCTATGCCTCGTTCAGCCAGGGCTTCAACCTGCCCGATATCGGCCTGCAAGTACGCAACGCGCGCGCCGGCTTCGATATCGGCTCCTCCGACCTCCAGCCGGTCAAGACCAACAACTATGAACTCGGCTGGCGCGGCGCCTTCGGCAATACGCTGACCTCGCTGGCAGTCTTCTACACCACCTCCGACCTGGGCGACGTGCAAAGCTTCAACAACGGCCTGATCCTGACCCGCACCGCCGAGCGCATCTACGGCGTGGAAGCCTCGGCCGACTACCTGTCCGACAATGAGCAATGGGGCACGGGCGGCACTTTCACCTGGATGCGCGGCCGCGAAACGCCGCAAGGCGGCGCCAGCCAGCAGATGAGCGGCTACCGCATTCCGCCGCTCAAGCTCACCGGCTACCTGCAATACCGCCCGACACCTGCATGGAGCAACCGGCTGCAGGCCACCTTCTTTGCCGGCCATGACTACCGGCTCAACGGCGTCGACAGTTTCGGCCGGCGCGACGTGGCCAGCTACACTACGCTGGACCTCATCAGCCGCTACCAGGTCAGCAAGAAAGACAGCGTCACGGTGGGGATCCAGAACCTGCTGAACCGCTACTACTACCCCCTCTACAGCCAGTTGCTGCGCAATAGCAATAACACTTCGCACTTGCCCGCTGCGGGCATCGTGCTAGCGGCGACCTACGTGCATCGCTGGTAGGCCCGCCGGGGCGCCGCAGGGATTCTTCTTGTAGAATTCGATATACTGTATATGCATACAGTAACCAAGGCGACCCGCCCCCGAGTTCTTTCTCGCGGCCGGGGCGCGTCGTCAACCCCGTTCGCTGACGCCATGTCATTTGCCCCCCGCCGCATCGCCCATCTGGATATGGACGCTTTCTATGCGTCCGTCGAGCTGTTGCGGTATCCGGAACTGCGCGGCATGCCCGTGGTGATCGGCGGCGGACGGAATGCGGTGCCCGAGACGCTTGAAGACGGAAGCCGGCGCTTTGCGCGCCTGCGCGACTATGCGGGACGTGGCGTCGTCACCACCTCGACTTACGAAGCGCGCGCGCTCGGCGTTTTTTCCGCCATGGGCATGATGAAGGCAGCCCAGCTCGCGCCTGACGCCATTCTGCTGCCCACCGACTTCGATTCGTACCGGCACTACTCCCGGCTCTTCAAGGCGGCCGTCTCCACGTTCACGAGCCAGGTCGAAGACCGGGGCATCGACGAGATCTACATCGATCTGAGCGATGTGCCAGGCGAGCCCGCCGATATCGGCAGCCGCATCAAGCAAGCGGTTCGCGAGGCCACGGGGCTGAGCTGCTCCATCTGCATCGCGCCCAATAAGCTCCTCGCCAAAATCGGATCCGAGCTGGACAAGCCCGATGGGCTTACCCTCCTGACGCCGGAAGACATCCCGCTGCGCATCTGGCCCCTACCGGTGCGCAAGGTCAACGGCATCGGCCCGAAAGCCACGGAGAAACTCGCCGCGCTCGGCATCGCCACCGTTGGCGACCTCGCCAGCGCCGACCTCGGGCTGCTGCAGGCCCATTTTGGCCGCAGCTATTCCGCGTGGCTCGCCGAGATCGCGCAAGGTCATGACGTACGCCCCGTGGTCATCAGCTCGGAGCCAAAGTCGATGAGCCGCGAAACCACTTTCGAGCGCGACCTGCATCCCCGCCACGATCGCCAGGCTCTCGGCGAAGTCTTTACCGGCCTGTGCCAGCGCCTCGCCGAAGACCTGCGCCGCAAGGGCTACGTCGGCCGCACCATCGGCGTCAAGCTGCGCTATGACGACTTCCACACCGTCACCCGCGACCTCAGCATGCCGGCCCCGACCGCCGACGCCACCCTGCTGCGGCGCGCCGCCACCGAATGTGTCAGACGCGTTCCGCTGAACCGGAAGATACGGCTGCTGGGCGTACGGGTGAGCGCGCTGACGCCAGCCGGCGAGCTGGAGTATGCGTCTGCGCCGGTCCAGGGAGAGTTGCCTTTCGGCGAAGACGAATAGCGGTCGCAGCCGATATTCAGGCCGTCTGATAGTACGAGCACGGGCCGCACTGGAAGGGGATGCACGCCCCCCGGCGCCTGTAGGACGGCAGCACGCTATGGCACGGACTTATCACCGACGTGACTGAGTGCAAGCGCTCGGAGGCGAAACTGCGGGAATTCGCGACGATTGATTTCCTGACGCAGCCATCTAGTTGATGGCATTTTCAGCCCTGACCCGGCCGGACGTTATAGGGCAGGCACGGCGGCAGCTGGTCCTGCCCTGGCTGCCGACGCTGCGTCGCTGACGACACCGGTTGCGTCAGTCTGCCGACTTCTTCCTGCCTCGCTGCTTCCCGGCGACACGCGCGCCGGACTCGTGAACCGCCCCGCTAGCGGAGCCGGTTGCCGTGCGCCTTCCGGTCGTCAGTACCTGCGCCTGTTTGGCGCCCTTGCCATATTTGCGCACCGATCGCACGCCCTCGACCTGCATCGGCAACTCAATGGCCGTCAGCAGGCGGTCGATGTCCTCGTTGCGCAAGTCCTTGACCAAGCGAGCCACCCGAATGGCCACGCCAGGCGGCAGGATCTCGTCATTCGAATGGACGGCAGCATCCTCCATGCTGCCGTCCAGCCACAGTCGAGGCAAGCCGAGCTTGGCCTCGATGTCGCGGGCAAGCCGTTCACCGATGCGCTTCTTTCCGGCCTTGCCTTCCGACGAAAAAACTCGGGAGAAATATGAGGGTTCGCGGTCGACTCGGTCCGCGAGGCGTGCAATCGAGCCTCCGAACTGTTTCTCCAGCACTTGGGCCAGGCGTTGTTCGCGCGTATCTTGGATGTCCATTACTCATTAAACCCGCGCATTACCTTAAGGTAAATTTTCTCCTGGTACTGTAAATTTAGTGACTAAAAGGTAATTTACGGAGCAAAAGGACCTTTCGCTCCCTTCTCAGCGCGATGGTTCGGCGGGGTCGACGCGACACTGATGCGGCAAGCCACGGGGGCGTCGGCACCTTGGCGGCTTCCGTGGATCGAGGACCGGGACTCACGGCCGGCAAGTCAGGATAGTTACCCATAAGACTTGTCTTTACATTTGCCTTTGGGTAAATTATCGGCGTTAACTTGAAGCGGCATCAGAACCCCGGCATTTCCATACCCAACGCCGGGCTGCATCGCGAGCGCCAGGGCTTGTGCCTGCGCCGGTTCGGCCCGGTCGCGACCCAGCGGGTCGACCCCGTATGCCGAGTCATGGAAGTCACGGCCTGGCACCACGCCAGCCCGGTCACGCCGCATTGCGCCGCGGCGCCAAATCCGCGCACCGACCTCGCTGACCTCAAGCACCCGCAGGCGAACGACCACGACAAAGGAAACCTCATGCTTATCGGACTTTGCGGCCGTCCCGGCTCCGGTCGGGACCTCGTCACCAGCTACCTGACTTCCGCGAACCACGCCTTCCCGACCGTCACGTTCGACGCCCCGCTGCGCCACATGATCCAGGCCTGCGCCGGCACCAGCGACGCGCAGTTCGGCACGGCCAGGCGCAACGATGTCGTTCCGGCGTTGGGGAAATCGCCGGCACAGTTGCTAGACGCCCTTCGCGAGTCCTGGATCCGCGCCCGCATGGATCCGGAAATGCTGGTCAAGTACTGTGCCGACGCTTAGGACCAGCGCGACGCCTGCGATGTGGTGGTACCCGACGTCGCCATCCATGCCGAGGCCGAGTTCATTCATGCGCGCGGCGGCCGGCTGATCCGGCTCGATTCGGAGCACGGGTACGGCGTTGAACCATTGATCCGGCCACAACTGTTCGACTTCCAACTGCGTGTCGGCGACAAATCCTCTGGCTTGTATGAGGAGCTGGATGCAATCGTGGGCAAAGAGGTGTTCGCGGAGGCTGGCGCGTGAAAGCCCAGCCCTTTCCCACGCCGGAACCGCCAGCAAGCTTTATTCGCAATTCGGTTAGCGCCTAGCTAACATGAAAGTGCAAGCAATCGCATTCAACACGTAAGCGGCGCAGGCTCCCAACCCTGCCCAGGCATGTTGTGATCGGCAATCCGCGCCGGGCACCGGCGCACCGGCGGTCGACACGGCTGCCGCCTCCGTGCCGGCGACTGGCGAGTGCGGTATCAGATCCAGCACGGCCCGATCGTGCTCGACGTGCCAGCCGTGCTCCTCTGGAGGTGCCAATCATGGTCAAGATTCAATTCATCGAACGCGACGGCCACCCCGAGTTCGCGGTGGTGCCCATTGAGGTATGGGAGCGCATCAAGCACCGGACCGAAGAGTGGGACGATGCCACGCTGCCCGGCCACACCAAGGCACGGGAAGACGGCTTTCGGATTCCCGCTGCCATACTGGACGCCGAACTCGCCGGCGACAACCCGATCAAGGCCTGGCGCGAATACCGCCGGATGACCCAGGACGCGCTGGCAACCGCGGCGGGACTCAGCAAGCCCTATCTCAGCCAGATTGAGAACCGCAAGCGCGATGGAAGCGTGGAAGTGTTTCAGAGTCTGGCGGAGGCACTGCACGTGCCGCTGGATGTGTTGGTTGAGCGGGAGGGAAAATGAAACGCGCCCTCCAGCCAGCTCCACATTACCGTTAGCCTGCATAGGAAATTGAGGCAATCGCGCTGGCCGTCACCGATGCCACCAATGGCAACTTCTGGACTCCGTCCAGTCCACTGACTATAACCAGTTCGGGGCTGAATCCGGTCCAAAGGAGGCGCAAACCATGAAGCCAGAACCGTTTGTCGTAACACCGAACGCCTATCCTCGTGCGCTCGATGTGGTGGGCGAGAAGATTACGATACTGGCATCAAATGCCGCCACGCAAGGCTATGAGATTTTCTTGCAGCAAGGCGATGAAGGCACCGGACCGCCACCGCACAGCCATGACTGGGACGAATCCTTCTATGTGGTCAAAGGCAGCGTCGAAATCAGCTACGGCGGCAATACCCTGGCCGCCACAGCTGGCACGCTCGTTCACCTGCCCGCAGGCACGATTCACAGCTTTCACTTTGGCCCGGGCGGCGGCGAAATGATCTCGGTCACAGGACAAACCGGACACGCGACGCGTCTCTTCACCGCAATCGACCAGGAAATTCCTCCAGGGCCGCCGGACGTCCCGAAATTGATCGCGATTGCAGAGAAGTGCGGTGTGACGGTTGCTGGCTGATGGGCATCTGCGGTCTGATGCCGGGCGGGTCAATCACCAAGAGTCCCCCACCAACCGTTGGTCTCCTTGCCAGTACCACCCCGACCGGCGCCTTAGTCAGAACAACCGTCAGATTGCTATCGTATCCCGGGCTTTCACGACGAAGATTTTCAGTATTGTTGTGCAATAAGCAATTATGCGTTTCGCAAACTAGGGTTTATAACCATAGGGCAAACCCCTATCATGCAGCCTGTTGCAGAGTCCCCAAATTTTGGTGGCTCGATGTCCCGCTTTCAATTCATCATGAATATCCAACGTTTCGTTCTGATTGCCGCCACTGTCGCTCTGACCGGTGCCCTGTCCGCCGCTTTTGCATTGGCCAAGGCTGGCGAGTTCGATGTGCGCACTGATGGCGCACGGGCCGGGAGTTCCGACACGTACGCCGATGGCACAAGGGCCGACACGTTCGAAACGTTCCCGGATGGCGCAAGGTCCGGCGGGTATATGTCTTCGTCTTCTTATGGCGCTCCGTTGTAACCAGGAGATTTCGCCGGACTCCCCAGTCCTGATGAAGGTGACAGCTTGGTTGTCACCTTTTTTCATTGAGCTCGGCGATCGACTGGGCAGGTAGTGCTTCGCAATCAACCGCGCCCGCGCCTCCTAGTTCTCCAGATCCGTCAGCCGCTTCCCCTGCACCGCCGGTGAGTGGGAAACACCGAGCCACAAACCTCCACGACGACAGCCAGTACGGTGCACGGCAGCGAGACACGGCACATTGAGAAGATGGTGTGGACGGCCGACGCCGCCGGCGCTTTTTTATACACGCAGGACGATGGCCTATGGCGCTATCCTCCCGGCACGCCTACAACGGAAGCACCGCCCCACAGGACCAACCATGGCACCGTGCGCGCCGGCGCCGAAGCTGGCCGACCTCTCCCCCAAGATGCTGTCAGAACGGAAAACCGTTCCGCGCGCAGACGGCTGGCCTTTCGAGTTCAAGTACAAATACGTACCCCATTCCGTTGTTTTTCCCACCGCCGCCACGCGGTGGCCGTTGCGTTTGGCGACGAGAGGCGTTGCCATTGCGAGGACCCGATGAGTGCCGTCATTCTTGAATCCGTACTGACCTGCCCGCACTGCGGCTTTGCCAAGCAGGAAACCATGCCAACGGACGCCTGCCAGTTCTTCTACGAGTGCAGCCGCTGCAAGGCGCTCTTGCGACCCAACCCCGGCGACTGCTGCGTGTTCTGTTCATTCGGTTCGATCAAGTGCCCGCCAATCCAGCAACAACGCGGGTGCTGTGGATAGAGCTTGGCGGAAGATTCTTTCTGGCCGTGCCGCCGGCCGGCTACCTGTATGTCCAAGACGTCGACGATGGGGAAGGGCTATATGACGACGCGCTGGCCCTGAAACTTGAGGGGATCTGGGAAAGCGGGCTGGCAGCACCTGCTAGTCCGGCGCGCGCTCGCCCGACTGGATCAAGGTCAAGCGCCCGGGGGCAGTGCCGCCTGAACGATTCAAGCGGTAAAGGTTCCGGAACGGGGCGTGGAGCTTTATGCGGCCGCATCCCGTGGATATGATGGTGGCAGAAGGGGCGCCGCCCTCGCCACGACGGAAGGCGCCATTACCGCAATCCGGTGGAATCAACGGCGACTTCACAATGAAAGCCTTCCGCATCGCTTCCTTTTTTCTTGCTATAGCCGCACTGTCCGCTCAAGCAGTTGAAGCACCTGAAAGCCAATGGCAGCGCGTTGGGTTGTCGCTAGTTGATCTTGTTGGACGTGGTTACGGCATTGCCGCGGTTACGAACGATTCGTCTCCAAATGGGGTATCAACCGAAACCTTCTTCCTTCAAAAAGGCGAAAGCGCGTTCAAATGCATCGAGGTTCATGCCTATGATTCCAAGACGAAAAAATCTGCAGCGCTTTTTGATTGTTTCGAACTGGTTACGCCCTACGCAATTCCTCGCGCCAAATGAAGCAAGTGTGCGGGAGGGTGCGCGCCGTCTGCCCCCCCACTACACAGCCTGGCGGCAGGCCCCCACCGCAGCATTCAGCCTGACCTCGCTCTCCCAGCACATTTTTACGCGATATCCAGCAGCATCGCGGCCCTGAATGCAGTCCCTCTGTATTTCCCGTTCGCACGTCGCACCACCGCCCCGTATGTGGGCGGTTTTTTTATTGGCAAGCGGGCAGCGCCGTCTGGCCTTCTCTAACCTAATGATTCACCACGAGCACGTTATGCCGCCTCGCCCATGGGGAAAGCATTTACTCAATCTCTTGCCTAAGGCGTTGGCCGCTCTCGGCAAACGCCTTGAGTTAAGCGTCGCATAGAGGACAGATCAAGCGTCCGGCACTCGCCAAGGGACCTGAATCGAGATGCACCACAGCAGGAACCAGTAGGCCGGCAGGAACATGGCTGGCTCCAGAGTTGCATCCAGTTTCCTGTCGTCGTTGCCGTCAGCTAACTGTCATAAAGCGGGCCTAGGGTGAGAGTTCACCCCCACTGCATTTCCAATGCAGCAGGGATTTCTTGAGTCACTCACCGGAGGCACGCATGGCTGTCAGTCTTAGGTGCTGGTCCGAAGACGGCGAGGAAGTTCTCGACGTGCCGCAGTCCGCGCTAGTCTTGACGTTCGCACCACACACGACGTTGCCACCACCGAAACAGGCGGTAGACGTCAAAGAAGAATCCATCAAGTGGACCATGCCAGACGACCCAGATCGCTTTGGCGATTTCGCGTAGCAAGTACGCCTAAGTGCCCAAAGCAAAGAGCCCGCGAGGCGCGAACCTGGCGGCTCCGAAGAACGAAAAGCCCGCTTGCGCGGGCTTGGGCATAATTCGCAGTTGTATCGAATCGAGGCCGTTCCCATTCCTTGCGGGCCACCGCAAGGGCGTGGGAGATCAGCGACATCTCACGGGACACCGACGCGCGGGGGACTTTCAAATACTTAGGATGCTTATGGGGCCGAAATGGGGCCGAAGCCACATCTGGCTTCAGGAATCGAACCGGCAACCGAAACTGATCTCGAACCTGCGAGAGCGGCCAGTATAGCCCTCCGTGCGCCGTGACTCATGCACCCCGCGCCGCTGGGGTGCCGGCGACACTGTATATCCATACAGTCAACTCGACTATCGACCACTCCTTTTAGACGGCTCTTATACTGGATATCCATACAGCATAAGTGAGAGAGACATGTTCGCCTGCGCCCCCGGTATCGTCTACCTCTACAGCCAATCCCATGGGACCGCACGTTTGGCCATCCGCTGCCCCCACCTGACCGTCGATGATCCGCTGCTCACCGCCGACACCTGGAACCCAGAGGTCGAAGCTGCCGCGCAGGCCGCCAGCGCGACCCTCACCCTGACGGGGGTCGATACCGCAGCGATCATGGCCCTGCCGTGGACAATTGACCGCCTAGCGTTCGATTGCCAGGGAACGTCGCTAAGCTTCCAGCTCGCCAACAGCATCCAGTTCACAGTTGCCCGCTCGATTTGCTTGCGCACCCGCGGCGAGCGCCACTATGCCACCCGTCAGGAGATGGCATGTTCTCTGTGACCTACCAGGCTGCATCAATCTTCCTGGAAACCCAGTTCCTGCCCGGCGACACGGCCGAGCTGCGCCTGGACTGCGAACACGTCACGGTAACGGCCAGCGCCGTCACCGTGCACGGCATCGAGACGCGCCACATAGAGAAGATGGTGTGGACGGCCGACTACCTGTCTTTCGAGCAGGACGGCCAGCAACACCGGATCAAGGTTTCCCGACCGGCCGTCAAGCCGCCCCTGCGCGCGCGGTTCCCCCGCCGCTGAATAGCCGTACCGCGCACCGCCATGCCACCCAATACCCCCGAGAACTGGGTCCGTGCGCTGCGCCACGCGGTTCGCGGCGGCACGCCAGACCTTTATGGCGACCCCTTCCGAACGCGGCACTACATCCTTGATCCTTCAGGCCGGCCAGTGGAGGAATTGGAACAGCAGGTCCATCTGGACTTCATGAAAGGTTGGTTCAAGCGCTTCGTTCTGCGCACCGACCTGCCGGACCAGGATGCCCGCGTCTGGACTTGCTTCTGCCCGTGGGACACCCCGGTCTTCCTCACGCACCTCATCGCCCCCAGCCTCGACAAGATATTCACGTCCGCGACGTGGCAAGATGCGCAGGACAAGCACCGGCGTGTCGCCGAGAAGGCGCGGCGGGTGCTGCCGCTCACGCCCTTGCCAGGAGATGAGGATGTGCACAACGAACATGAGAAGAAGCCTGACAGAAGCCGCAAACTGGTATGAGCAAAGGATTCACCCGTCCTGCAGACTAACCAAGCTTGGAGCAAGCATTCTTCTGGGCTGCATCATTTCCATGATTCGCGGCAAGGACCTCAGCTGGGATCTGCTGAACTATCACTACTATGCACCATGGGCGCTGCTCAACGATCGGCTGAGCGTCGATCTGTTTCCAGCCCAACTGCAAACATTCTTCAACCCAGTAATTGACCTTCCGTTTTACTACTGTGCCACGACGTTCCCTGACTACGTTTCGGTGCTGCTCATGGGGATCCCATTCGGGCTGGCTGTCTTTGTCACATGGAACATCATTGGGACCATAGGCGTCGGCCATCGAACGCCTGGCTGGGCCCCGAGAATCAATCGCGGGTTGGCTTGCTTTCTTGCGCTGGTCGGCGCTGCAGGGTATTCCCAGGCCAATACCACTTCGGGAGAGTGGACGACAACCGCTCTGGTATTGCTGGCGATCTGGGCGATCTTCGCTTCGCATCGAGGGAACCTGACTACCAGAACGGCGCTGGTCATTGCCGGCCTTTCGCTCGGGATGGCTACAGGACTCAAACTCACGGCAGCCATTCCAACCCTGGCAATCACACTTGCGCTGCTTTGCTCCCTATCGTGGCGGAGCCCGCGCGCGACTGCTAACGACTTGGCGCTCTACGCCGTATGTGGATGCGTTTCATTCGCCGCAGTCGCCGGGCCGTGGATGTGGGCTTTGTATTGGGAATATCAGAACCCGCTATTCCCGTTCTTCAACAGTTTGTTTCGCTCGCCACTCCTCGATGAGGCGACCATGCTGGACACGAGGTTCTTGCCGGGAACATGGGCCGAGTATCTCTGGTTTCCGATCCACGCGGCGTTTGCGAAGAACCGTCTCCACACAGAAGAGAATATGCGTGATCCGCGCCTGCTGATTGGGGAGGTCATTGCCGTACTATGGATTTCAAGTGCCGCAGCCCTCAGGTTGCGCAAGCGCTCCCTGGATAGTCGCTCTCAAATTAAGCTGTTCCTCAGCGTCACCTTTGTCGGAATGTACCTGCTCTGGATGACGATGTTTGGCATTTACCGATATGCCATCCTGCTGGAGATACTGTCGATCCTGATGGCGGGTATGGTAATTGGGGAAGCGCTCGATGGCGGCCACCGACGAAAAGCACTCTGGATTGCGGTGCTGGTATATGGCTCCGCCGCTATCCTGACAAGATCCCCGAACTGGGGAAGAACCCCGATGGATGGGAACCTGTATTTCTCCACCGAACTTCCAAAGTTGCCGCAGAAGTCACTGGTTCTCAATCTGGCGACCGCTCCGGTGGGCTACCTCGCCCCGCAGTGGCCCGACACGCCACCGTTCGTCTACCCGATCTCGAACCTTTCAGGCCCTGGGCGCAACGAGGCCATCCAGAGGATTATCAGCAATAAAGTCACATCCCATCCTGGCGAAATCTATGCGCTATGGGACGGCATCGAATTCACAGATTCTATGCGCCTGCTGCTTGCCAGCTACCACTTGCATGTGGACATGGCATCCTGCCGGCCGGTGTATCGCCCATCACTCGCCACACTTCTAGTTTGCCCAACCCGCCGGGCGGACATACCGGCAATGGACCAAAACCCGTCATGAACATCGCCGAAGCATTCGCCGCCCTGGAACATCTAACAGCCAACGAGCGGCTACTGATCAGGCGCCAAGAAGATGGAGACATGGACTGGTCCGCCGGCCATATT
Organism: Cupriavidus sp. F041; assembly: GCF_057814235.1. Taxonomy (NCBI): domain Bacteria; kingdom Pseudomonadati; phylum Pseudomonadota; class Betaproteobacteria; order Burkholderiales; family Burkholderiaceae; genus Cupriavidus; species Cupriavidus sp. F041. Next base: position 1,352,033 of record NZ_JBVASY010000002.1, on the reverse strand, counting down.
GGCGAAATTGACTTGGATGACGACCTCGGCGATAGCGTTTTAAACGCGATCGATGACTTCCGCTCTGGCGATGGCCTCATGCGGACATGATCGTTAAGGCAGGCGACAGCCAGATCCTCATTGCCATGGGACCAGAATCCCGCGAGACCGTCGAGAACGCCCTCAAGAGCGTTTCCGGGGACTTGGCCCGCCGTCATGCTCACTGACTGGCTAACCTGCCGGGATCCGGAGCGGGCGCGGGGCTTCATGCGGCCCTACCCGCCCGAGTTGATGGCTGCCGCGCCGGCGCCGCGCGCGCCGAGGGCCAAAGCCGCCGAATAGCCTTGCGCATCCCATCGAGAGAGTTATGTTCTCTTGGACCTAACTCCACTAGAGTGACACGGGGCAAACGCGATTGCCCCGCATTTCCTTCTGCACCCGCTTCCTCCTGGCCGCGGGTGCTTTTTTATAGACGCCACGCACGCAAGTCGGAAGATGCCCTATGGCGCTATCCTGCCGGCGTGCCTACAACGGAAGCACCGCCCCACAGGACCAACCATGGCACCGCGCGCGCCGGCGCCAAAGCTGGCCGACCTCTCCCCATGCTGCTGTCAGAACGGAAAACCGTTCCGCGCGCCGAAGGTTGGCATTTCGCGATCAAGTACGACGGGTACCGGATGCTGGCCACCACCGGCCAGGTCGAATTGCAGTCGAGCGGCGGAGTGGATGCGACGAAGTGGTTCCCCGAGCAGGGAGACGCGCTGGCCGCCCTGCCTGCCGGGAATATCGTTGACGGGGAGGTCTGCGTTCTCACCGATCTGGGAATCAGCGACTTCAACCGGGTGCACCGTCGCGCCTTGCGCCCGTGGCTGGTATGTCGGAGCGGACCAGGTCGCCTATTGCATCTTCGATCTGATCGTTGGCGGCGGTCGGGATCTTGCGGGCCCAGCCCATCGAGAAGCGCAAGGCCGCGCTCAAGAAGTTGCCGGCCGACCCACCACCCGGCCCGCTGTATGTCCAGGACGTCGACGATGGGGAATGGCTCTACGACAACGCACTGGCGTTGAATCTGGAGGGGATCGTCGGGAAGCGGGCGGGCAGCACCTACCAGGCTGGCGCGCGCTCGCCCGACTGGATAAATGCGTATTCCGGTGATCATGACCGGCATTTCCGGCATCGTGACCGCTGATTCCGTTTTATCGTGACCGCTGTTTCCGGTTGTTCGTGACCGGCGATACCGGCGATCGTGACCGGTGGTCGACGGGAGGTGTTGCGTGGGACGGATTTTACCCTGGAAGACTATGCGAGGTCGTTGGCCATGCCTGCCGCGCCTATTTTTTGAGCAGTCTTTCTTAACGAGTCGCCGGCCAGTGTGATCCGGTGAATGCGGTGCATCAGCCGATCGAGAATGGCATCGGCGATGGTGGGATCGCCGATCCAGGCATGCCAGTGCTCGACGGGTAATTGACTGGTGATGAGGATGCCGCGGTTGCTGCCGCGATCGTCGATGAGCTCAAGCAAATCGTTACGTGTGGCGGCATCCAGTGGCGCAACGGCCCAGTCGTCCAGCACCACCAGATCGGTCTTGGCCATCTGCAGCAGCCATTTGCCGAAGCCGCCGCTGCCGTGGAGGATACGCAGTTCCTCGGCGAGCCTGGGCACGCGCAGGTAGGCGACGGAATGACCACGGCGGCAGGCGTATTGCGCCAGTGCGCAGGCGAGCCAGGTCTTGCCGACACCGGTCGGACCGCCGACGAGCACGGTGTGGCCGGTAGCGATCCAGTCGGACAGCACAAGGCTGGTGATCTGTTTATGATCAATGCCCCGGCCCGGCCGGGTATCGAGATCTTCGATGGCGGCCTGCGGATACTTGAGCCGGGCACGCTGCAATAGACGGGCAAGCTTGCGGTTGTTGCGCCAGAGCAGTTCACGGTCGATCAGCAAAGCCAGGCGTTCTTCAAAGGCGAGCGCGCCGGCGGCCGGCTGGGCAAGCTGCTCTTCAAGGGCGGCGGCGAAGCCGTCGAGCTTGAGCGAGCGTAGTTGCGCGAGAGTGGTATGGGTCATCATGAGGTGAGGTCCTGGTCATTGGCGCCGGGCGAGAAGGCAGAGTCAAGAGCGGGCGCAGCCCGGCATAGCGCACCCTTGAGGCCGACCAGACGGTCAGGCGCTAGGCCAGGCAGTCCGCGGCAGCCTGCCGCGGACTGCCGTGGTGACAGGCGGCGTCACTGGTAGTAGCTGGGGCCGCGTAGATGCGCGTGGTCGGGACTGACCCACTCGGATGGGGCCGCGGCAGCGAGCCGGTCGCGGTCGGTTTCGAGCACGCTCTTGACGTGGCGATACTGATACGCGCCCAGTTCCAGAGCGACTGCGCAGGCGGCTTCGAGGCGATCGTTGCCATAACGCTTGGCTAAACTCAGCAGACCTAAACAAGAGCGGTAGCCGTGCTCGGGATGCTTGTACCGTTCGAGCAGGCGCCGCACGACGGCACCGGTGGCGCCGCCGATCTGCTGGCCCCAATGGACGAGCCGCTGCGGCGACCACTCGAGGTGAGCGCGGTGAGCGGCGGGCATATGCTCGGCCACGGTAGTGAAGCCGCCCGCAGTCGCGCGCAGATGGGCCGCAACGCGCTGGCCGCGATGCAGCAGTTCGACGGCGTGTGAGGTGATGCGGGCGTCCAGCGTCTGACCGACCAGCGCGTGCGGCACGCTGTAGCGATGCTTGTTGATCTCGACGTGGTGGTCGATATGAACCTTGACGGTGCGGAACTGGGCGATCTCGTAGGGAATCGCCGGCAACGGGCGCAGCGCCGGGGCGTCCAATGCAGCGAAGGCGCTGGCGCGGCTGCCCGGCAGCTTCTGGAAGGGGCGGTCATTCAGCGTGGGCAACAGCGCGGCGATCGCGCAGTCGACCGCGTACACGGTCTCGAAACGCTGATGGCGCAGCCGCGCCATGATCCAACGTTCAACTATCTGGACCGCGACTTCGACCTTAGCTTTGTCCTGCGGCCGCCGCGCCCGGGCCGGGAGCACCGACGTGCCGTAATGGCGCGCGAAGTCGAGCACGGTGTCATTGGCGCGCGGCTCATAGCGGTCCGCATTGGCAATCAAGGCACGCGGGTTATCGGGCACGATCAAGTCGGGGCTGCCACCTATAAAGCTCAGGGCGCGCACCATCGAGCCGATCCAATCGACCATCGTCTCGCGCGGCGTGGCGCAGGCGAATGTGTAGCTCGATGCGCCCAATGCTGCGACGAACACATGGGCACGCGTGCCATCGGCCACCGCGATGGTCGGGCCAGCATAGTCGACAAACAGCTTCTCGCCGGCCTTGTGGACCTGGCGCATCGAGCGCTTCAGGCTCTTGGCCCACGTGTGGTAGTGCTCGCAGAATTGCGTGTGGCGGTAGGTCTTGCCGCCGGGGTGGGCGTCGACATATTCCTGCCACAGCAGCGTCAGCGTGACGCCCTTGCGACGCAACTCCTGGTGTATCCGCGCATAGTCCGGCGGCACGTAGGCGCTGCCACGTGAACCGGGCAGCAGACGCGCTGCGATCGCCGCCTCGTCGAGGTCACGTAGCTGGTCCCATGCCAGCCCGGCATCCGCGGCGAGCGACACGTACTTGGATACCACTCCTTTGGAAATTTGCAGCGTCGCCGCGATGCGAGAGTGTGAAAGCTGAGACTCATGCTTGAGTCGTAACACGTCTTTGATCATGCGTATCGTCATTGGGGGTGTGGGCATCGCTTCTCCGTGTAAAAACGGGGAAGGTTATCCACAACCGGGGTTGAACAATACGCAACATCTCCACGCCGATCATCCCGAGGCAGACACCGCGAAATCGGCGGCGGATGACGCCTCAGCGGGCTGGTCACGATCGCCGGAAAGACCGGTCACGATCAGCCGGAAATGCTGGTCACGATGCCGGAATCACCGGTCACGATAATCCGGAATCACTGGTCACGCTCAGCCGGAATACGCAGATAAAGGTCAAGCGCTCCGGGGCTGTACCGGCGCAGCGGTTCAGCCGGCTGGCACGATGACAAGGGGCGCCCGTAGGCGCCCCCGGCGGCGGTCAGTGACTGTTTCCGTCCGGTCTCCACCCCAGCCACCTCCAGCACGCGTTGGCAGTGTATCAGGGGTGCCGAAGCGCCCTCTCCCCACTAAGTAAGGGACCGATTAACGTGCCAACGGCGTCAGCGTTTCAATCAGGATTCCCGCTCCACGTCACCGCCTCCGCGCCCGAACCTCGTTCTCGAGTTCCGTTGCCGCCGCCCTCCGTCGCGCCCCTTCGCCAGTGGGGCAGGGCAATCGCATTAGGCCCAACTTTGAGTTCACTGCGAACGTAAGGTGTTGATTCCACGCAGTTATGCGAGTGCGTAGCGAGGGCTTGCTGGGTACAGGTGCTACAGAAGGGCTGCCGGGCTGATACCGAGGAGGCGGAAGGCGCGGTCCTGAATGGGCGTTGGCCGAGTGGTCATGATGATCTTGGCCTCCGGATTCAGCGGCGTGTGGCAGATGTTGTAGGTGAGCGTGGCCAGATCACCGAGCAACGTGCGCAAGCTGTGGACGGGCAGATCATCCTCGGTGCGCTTGGTGGCGTCCTTGGCTTTCGCCTGTTCCGAACGCCGTGCCTTGGCCACGGGCGAGACACGGGAAGCGCGCGCTAGCTCGATGTATTCATCGTCAAACAGCATCGGCTTCAATTTTTCGCGCATGTGCCATTCGACGTAGTAGGCCAGCATGCACAGAAAGACATGAGCACGCACGCGCTCGGCATTCCAATGGAACACGGGGCGCACGTGCAAGTCCATGGACTTGAGCGAACGAAACGCTCGCTCGACCGCCGCCAAGCCCTTGTAGGCCGACACGGCCGCCTCGGCTGACAGTTGCGCCGCCGGCAAACTCGTGCGCACCACATACAGGCCATCGAGTGCCGCCTCTTGCTCGATCTGTAGCGTCTTGCGCGCCCAGGCAAAGCTGGTGTCGGTGATGGTCAGTTCGAAGTGCTTGGCCATCTTGAAGCGCTCGATGACCCGGCCCACGCGCAGGGCAATCGCCTCCGTGCCCTTGAGCCGGTTGCGCGCGCGCGTGGTGGCCTCGGCAATCTTGTTGAGTTCCTGTTCGGTGGCCTGCAACAGCGCCTCGCGTTTCCTGGCCCGTTCGTCGGCCAGCAGCGGATTGCGGCACACCACCAGTCGCTCGCCAGGAAACGTTTCGCTGGTGAGTTCGATGAGGTTGCGTTCATCGAACAGCGAGGGCTGAAAGGGGCCTTGTTCCCGGGCGAGTTCAGCAATCTGCGGGGCGCGCAGGCTACTCACCCAGTCCAGTCCTGCCGGGCGCAACAGCGTGTCGATGCGGGCTTGCGTCAGCATCCCCCGGTCCCCTACCCAGGCGAGCTTCTCAATCCCGAACCGGTCTTTGAGCTTCTCCACCTGAGACGCCACCGTGCTCGGATCGGCGGTGTTGCCGGCGAAGACTTCGACCGCCACCGGACATCCTTGCGGCGTACAAACCAGACCGAACACGATCTGCGGCTCGTGGCGTTTGCCATCGCGGCTGTAGCCGTAGGCCGCCAGGTCGCAGCAGCGCCCGGTCAGCCAGGTGGAAGTGAGGTCATAGAGCACCAGGGTGCCACCCGTCAGATGCTGCTTCGCCAGGCGCTTCTCGATGGCTTCCTGGGCCTCTCCCAGCCAGTCCAGCGCGGCGTACAACTCCTCGGGCTCCACATCGCCGATGCCGAGCATGCGCGACAGCGAATGGGCCGCGGTCTCTTGCTGCAGCATGCGGTGCGTGGCCAGCTTGGAGGCGGGCGAAATCAGGCGTGCCACCAGCAGCGCCATGACCAGGGATGGCACGCGGCCCGGCGCCGCCGCGAACCAGTGTTGCGCGCCACAGGCGCGGGCCGTACCGAGCGCGGCGGCCACATGGCCGTGCGGCAGACTGCGCTCGATCACCAGGGCCTCATCGGCCGAGGCCACGGCCGCCCCGCCGCGCAGCAAGACCTTCAAGCCCTCGATCACCTCGGGCGGCAGTGCGGACAAATTCGCCAGGGTGCGTTTCTTGACCTTGTTGCCTTCGCGATAGGACTCGCGCAGCAGGATCGCCGGCGGGGAATTGCGGTTGGGGACGTGTTCGATATACATGAACACCATTATTGGACATATTCAGCAAAAAACAAGGCTAATATAATGTATTTACATGGGTACATATACACCCAAAAAAATAGCCGAAACCCAACGGTGGCGCGGGTTCCGGCGAGTTCAGGGACCAAAGTTTGGATTAGGGCACCCGCCGCATGCCGAGCACGTCGCGGCGGAAGTCGTCGTCCCAGGCGGCTTGCTTGAGCTTGGCGCGGACCGACAGCTTGGGGGTGGCATCGAGCTTGAGCAGGTTAAGCACGAAGCGGCGCAGGATCGCCAGATTCATGGCGGCGTTGTCCTTGCGCACTTGGCACGCATCCTCGCCCAGCGTCACGTCCAGCGACCAATGCAATTGGGATTCGATCGTCCAATGGCTTCGGATGGCTTGGCCCAGCCGCTCTGGGCCGCCGGCCGACGAACTCAGGTAGTAGCGCAGTTCGGTGCTGGTCTTCGCGCCGACGCACCGCTGCGATTCCACCAGGATCACCTGGCGCAAGTCCTGCCAGTCCGCCCGCTGCGGCAGCCAGTCCAGCGCGCTCACGCACCATACCCGGCGCGTCTCAATGCGCCCGTGGTCTTTCTCGACCGTCTCATGATAGCCATACGGCACTGCATGCCAGTTCTCGGCGCGTGCGACGCGGAAGAAATACTCAACCTCCTCAAGCAACGCCCCTTGGTTGGCCTTCAGCCCGAGCAGATAGTCCCCGCCCTGAGCTCTGAGCTGCCGAGCGATCGCTTGCTGGCAGCCCATCGCATCGATCGAGACAATCGCCCCGTGTACGTCCAGCACCCTGAGCAATTCCGGCAGCGCAGTGATCTCGTTCGATTTCCTGTCCACCGCCACCGCGCTCAGTGTCAGCCCGTAGGCGCTGGCATAGGCCCAGACCAGATGCAGCGCGCGATTCTCCCCGTCCTGACTGCCGCGCAGTGTCTTGCCGTCCAGTGCTACGACCGTCTGATCCAGCTTGCCCACCACTTGACCGACCCAGGCCCGAAAGCACTGCTCGAACATGCTGGGATCCAGCAATCGTAATACCCGTCCAAAGGTATCGTGCGACGGCACGCCATGCGGCAGCACGATGAACTCACGTAGCCACGCCAGCTTCGCTCGTCCCCACTGGGCGATCTCGGTCACGCCTTCGGCGCCCGAGAGCAGTGCGCAAATTGCCACCACCAGCATCTCCGTCAGGTCGTATTGCGTGCGGTTGCCACGGCGGGGATCCGGCACATCCTTCAGGCAAGTCACGAGGGCCAAGCGCGTCTCCATCTTGATTCGTCCAAAAATCAAGAGTAAACGCCCTTCACCCTCGGGTTTACAACCACTAACCTGCTAAGCCCCGTCAGTTAACGACCTTCTAATGCAATTGCCCTGGCCAGTGGGGTACTGATATTGATGCGACGCACCATAATCAATATCGGCGACAGATTGACCCCCGTTGCCACCTCGAGGGTGTAGGCGCATATCCCTGCCGCCTACACCCCTTTTTCAGCTTCCTTCCGGAACCACCGACTACGACATTTCACCGCGGGTCCTGCGCCTGCACGCTCAACGCGTCATAGGCTCGCTCGCAGGCTTGCCCGGCAACGCGGGTGGCGTCAGCGTATTCAGCCAGGATTCCCGCGCGCTGGTCACTGGCACTGACTGATCATTCCGGCATTGACTTGGTAGCAGTCCACGCTTGAGCCCAACGTTCCGATATCTCACTCCACATCGTTCGGTTGGTGGCCCTCACGATGGGCGAAGGGTGCGCAGAGGTGAAAACGTGTAGTCCCAGGGGCTCCAGCAACTTTTTCGCTCTCGCGGCACGCCAGCCGACAAGTACTACGACCCTGAAATTCGGAAGCAACGTCACAAGGTCGAGCAGAACTTCGACGCCTTCCCGCACCTCCTGAGAAGTCAACCTCGCTCCATTCCAGCCAGGGATGACATTCCAGAGCAGCGTCTGATCTCGAGGAATCGCTGCCTCATTCATGAAATGGAAAATCGCGGAGGCCGTCGGATCATCGTTGTCGCGAGAAATGAATCCGGAACCCTGACCAGACTCCGAAGTCATTGGCCCAGGCTTCTCAAGCAAGAACAGAATGCGAGCCGCGCAGCCCCCATCTTGGGGATCGAAGTCAGGAAACTCCCATTCGGGCGCCGGATACTTGGCGCGGAGGCCTTCAACGTATCGCGTAAGGGGCGCGATATGAGGCTCTCGAAGCATGAGTTTCCGCCGCGCAATGGTTTCGGAAGACCGAAAGGAGCGGCCTGTATCGGTGTACTTAGCATCCATAGCAGATATCAGGAACACTGCAGTGGCGGCACTTCGCATGGGATGCCGTCTCGGTCACCGTCAATCTTCACGCCCGGGCAACTGCGCAGGTAGATGCGGGCCTTCCCGCAAAAGAAAAGCCCGCGCAAGGCGGGCAAGCTACGTCTAGTAGAAGTTGGATCTATATCAAATCGCTACGGAATGTGACGCTTCTGATGGACATTTGATCAATATCAAATCAAAGCGGAAAGTGACACTTTCCATGACAAAGGGATGCATTTGCACTATGCGCTGAGCGGTAACCTCGCGGGGTTCGGGACCGTTTTTCGTCTGCCGTTTCCCCGAATGCCAGGCGCTCCGACCCCGGCGGCGCCTGGCTCTTTTTTCGAGCTACACCGGCCAATCCGCGTCAATCTGATCCACCAGCACTTGCACCGCCGCGATGGTCTCGCAAGCCCGCACCGCGTCCTGCTTCTTGCCGCAGGTCCCGGCGATACCGGCCTCCAGCTGCGACAGCGCCGCGGCCTTCTCCAGCACCTTGTCGACCAGTTCGCTCAGCGGGATCCCGCGGACCTGCGCCTCCATCACCAGATTGGGCGCCTGCGCGGCATCCTGTGTGTGTAGACCTTCGCCTCCCAGCGCTTCATGCTCCAGGCCGCCATCTCCGCCGAGCTGTAGTCAGAGACCACGGCGTCGCGTAGCTCTTTGGCCCTGCGTTCGATGATGGACAGTGCAATGGCGCGCGCCGCTTCCAGGTCACCCATTTCGGTCACCGCCCAATTGTCACGCCACGCAAGCGCTTCGGTGTCGAACACATAGCCGATGTGCGTCGGAGTGTAGAGCGGTGACACGCCAACGGGGTCCGTTGGGATGGCAATATCGAACCCCCACTGGAGTGCGAGTTCAGCCGCTGCAGCTTGTTCGTCATGCGCAGCATCAGGGTTTCCCGCCCGGACACATCAAGATCCGCAACGATGCCGTCGAAGATCCGATAGAAGTCCGCTCGGGCCCAGCGCGCGTCGCCCAGGTACACCCGCACCGGCCGGTTCACCCACAAGTCCGCCAGCCACTCATCCAGGCTCCCGTCCTTGTTCTCGAGTGTGAATGCGCTGGTGGAGAGACTGGCCGCGCCGCCGTTTGACGGCCCGTCGGAGCCATCCAGAGCCATCTTCTCGGACAGGGCGACGCCGCCGGCCACGACCGGCAGGTACGCCGTGTTTCGCCGGCACGTCCGCCGCGCCGGTGCTGTAGGCCGTGTCAGTCAGGTAGCGCGTCGTTTCCACGCCGCCCACCCGCACGGCCACCTCCACCAGCAGAACGGGCAGCCGGTCTCCCCGGCGCATCCATGCTTCGAGTTGCGCTTGTGTCGTCATACGATTGCTGCCTTACGAGTCTGGGCGACTTGCATCGCCTCTTTTCTGCCTTCCTTGCTGGCGGATGCAACGTGATTGCCCACGGCGACCTGAGTCGCCACGTCCTGATCGCCTACCCATGACAGGTGCCATGACAGAATCCGTGACCGGCTGTGACACGTCACGCTTTTCTGGTGTGACAGGCTGTGACAGGTACCGTGACAGAAGCGCCTCTAACTCCTTCATCGGGGTGTTATATGGAGGGACCACACCATGACCGGCAAGCGCTTCGAACATCGCCTTCCGACGCTCGCGTGACCTGCGCTGCCGTTCCCGGTTGCCTTCCTTGGTGTTCTTCTTTTCGTGCTGCTCGGGGCGGTCCCAGTACTCGGCCAGAATCTCCATGGCGCGTTTCTGGACTAGCCCCTCATCGGTGCGCTCAAAGAACTTGCCGACCACGTAGTCGACGGCCTTGCGTTCCGTCGCGCTAGTGCCGCGCGCCATGCGATAGACCTCTTTCCGATCCAGCGGCAACGGCTTCTCGGTCTGGTAAAGCTGATCGAGCAGGCGACCATAGGCACCATCCTCCAGCATCGACAGACCTACCGTGTCGCGGATGTAATCGCCAATGTGGCGCTCGTAGTAGTTCATGATGCCTCCCAGCGCAGCTTTTGCTGCGTTGGATGCGTGTCGACGCGGGGTCGACTGGGGCAATGCCAGGTTCCGCCGCCAGCCGCGCCAATGAGGCGCCAGCCAGCTGCGCGCAGCGATGAGCCGCCCTCTTCGGGCAGCGTGTAAGTGATTAGCTTGCGGTATCCCAGCGCGCGCGCGGCGCGCCAGGCAGCTGCATAGAGCATGGAACAGGCGTTCTTGTGGGCATCGGTGCAAAGCCGGTTGACCTCGAGCGTGAAGCCGTCATCAAGGCTGCGGGCGACAGGCCGGCCCACCAGAGCGACACCAGCGATTCGCGGCTCACCAGATCCGCTGTACGCCGTAGCAACGCAGAATTTGCATCCGGCCACTGGCCGGTGATGACGGTGATGCTGCGCGACAAAGGCGTTTGCCTCAGCGAAAGAAATGGGTACGACGCAGAGGCTCACGCATGCACCTCGTCGCAAACCTCGTCTTCGACCGGCACGCCGCTGATCGGCCGCAGGTCCGCGTCATAGCAGTCGAACCGCACGTCGACGGCAAAGACCCACGGCCGCGCAGGATCCAGCATGCGCAGCGGCGCGCCGCAGGACTCGCAATCCCACTCTGGGCCGTTCCCCACCCGCTGCGCGGGCCCGACGACGCGCACCACGCGCCCGACGTTCTCGGGGTATGGGTCGCGCGCGATATAGGCGAGATCGCCAGGCTTGCACCTCATGGCAGCATCCCCCGCACGATGGAGCCAATGATCAGTACAAGCATCGACGCCACCGCGCCAAGCATGATTAGCTCGTCCATCACACCCCCTCCAATCCCTTCTTCGCCAGGCAGCGCAGCGCCTCATACTCGGCGCGCGGCAGGCAGACGACATTGCCGTCCCCCGGCGCGACAACGTCCAGCTCGAGCACCTCGAACAGCTGACAGACCTTTGCGAACGACAGGCTGTGCCCGTTGTTGTTAAGGAAGCGCGAGAAGTTCGTCGGTTCGACGCCGATCAGCTCGGCCACGCGCTTCTGGGTGATGGGAGCAACGCGGCTCAATATCATCGATTCCAGGCTAGGCATGCGATGCTCCCAAATGCTTTGAGGAGTTCATACGATTCAATCCATCGAGACAACACAGCCGGCGCATCGAAGCCGCCGGCGGAGAGAGGGAAGAATGGGAAACGGATGCCATCACTGGGCGCCCCCTGCAGGAAGCGGCCCGGCCAGCGCGCGACTGACCTGGATATACGCAAAGGACTGCGGGTTGCGCAGCATGGTCAATCCCCCGGTTCTGGCCCAGCGGGCCGCATATCAAAGAAGGCGTGGGCTATCCCACGCACCTATTAACTGGCGCACCCCCTCAGATGTGGAACAATCAAGACATCTGACCTTCTCAATTGCCCACAAACGGGGGATGCATGAAAGAACAAGACATCACGGCTGCGTTTGTTGCCAACGCGAAGACCGGCCTGCACTTGGAAAGCGGGCTGGTCTTGCTCGAGCTTTCCTTGGCAAACTCCCCGGAGGAAGCCGCGGCCGGCAAACTCACCTCTCAGTGGTACGCGCTACCGCCCGAAGTCGCGCAGCAGATCGCCGTGCGGCTTGCCGAGCAAGCTCGATCTCTTCGGGCGTGGGATCAGGATCCACAAGGACCGAGCAACTGATCTCGCCAATGCGCAGGCGGCGCGCGACCATGCGCCTGCCCGCAGAATCGCAAGGGGGCCTCATCTGCCTATCTCCGTCGAAACTGCTTCGGGTTGTAGATCGCGCTCTTCCAGTCACACTCGGCCGCCCTGTCCTGCTGGTGCAGCATGGCACCCTGGAAGAGCGATGCGATGGCGCGCAGCCAGTTCGGTCGGCGGCGGAATTTCAGGATCGTCATGCGGCCTCTCCGAGCGAATGGCGAGAGTCCCGCCCGTCAGTAGAATCGGAAGCTCTCACACCCAATCCCGTTAACAGAGGAACCCTCATCGCTGGCTCAGGGTTAGGCGTCGGCAGGCCTCGGAGAAGCCCTACCGCTTGGAAGAATATGGATGGATGAGAAATGACTGACATCGAAAAAGACCTCGCTAGCCTGCGCGGTCAGATTCATGGCCTATCCGCAGTCCTCGGCGCCGTGGTCGCCTGCCTACCGGACTTAACCCGGTTCGAACAGGAACTAGCCGGCGCGGCAGAGATGACGCGCTCGCACGCGCTTGCAGCAGGCGGAGAAGCCCCCGAATTCGTCCCGCAACGCCAGGAACAGATGCTTGAGACGTTCGAGGCGGCGTGTGAGGTATTTCGGAACGCCACCCCCGGCGCGCCTTCAACCAAAAAATCGACGCGATGATGTCGGCTTTCATTTCGGACTCCGGTTAGGCGGTGGTGGGTTGGCGCTCGTAGAAGAACGCAAGCAGGTCCTGCCGGCTGAATCCGGCGCCGAATCTGCTGCACGCCTCCCAGAGCGCGTCCATTCCTGCCTTGCGCGGGATCTTTCGCGCATAGACCAGGTGTGTCTCGATGTAGACAGTCGTCGTGTTCGCCGCCTTTGCGAACGCCTCGCGTTGCTCAACCGGCAGCGACCGATAGAACGATTTGAGGTCCTGGGCGCAAGTGATCGTAGTCATACCTGAAGCTTATTACCTTTTTGGTAATAGTTCAAGTCGATCGTTACCAATTCGGTTTATTTACCTTTTCGGTCAATAGAGGTTCAATCACGCGCATGAAGTCAATCAAGGAAATCCGGCGCACGAAGCTCGCCACCGCCATCGCGGAGCGGTGCGAGGGCAGCCAAACTCGCGCCGCAGATGCACTCGGCTACTCAACGCCGTCCTTGGTGAACCGTTATTTGAGCGGTGGGAAAGACATCGGAGACAAAGCGGCTCGCAAGATTGAGGCGACGTTCGGTTACCCAAAATTCTGGATGGATTCGGAGGCTCTAAGGCCGGCCGCAGCAGCAGACCAACCCAGCATGGCCGGGGAGACCGCGGAAGAAGAAACAACCCAACTAGCAGTCAATGCCTGGCCTTTCCCTAGCGTCACGCCCGAGCGCTGGGTCACCCTTCCCGAAAGCGTCCGCATTCGCGCAGCGTCGTTGGCTGAAGGGACCATCCGCGAGTGGGAAGCAAACAACCCAGAAGCTCCCGTGAAGCCTGCGCACGCAAAAAGTGATGCTGCTTGACGACTGGCGTCCGATTTTTCGGCCCCGGTGATTGTCGTCACACGATGATGGCCGCCAGCAGGCTAGCCTAGGGCGCCAGGTGCTAACGACTATGCTGACTGAGAACGAGAAGAGCTTGGAGGCCGACAGCCTGACGGCCGGGCTGAACAATAACTCCGCACCACTAGCCCTACCTTCGCAAGCTCGGTGTTGTTCCGCGGCGGCACCGAGTCGGAATGCCGCGTAGATACTGGATTTCGCTTGATTCTTTGGCTCTGAGATGCTACATGAAAGAACATGCACATCTTCGAACGAGAAGTCAACGGCCATCGCTACCGTATTGCCGCGCAGTCGGTGTGGGACGCCGAGCGGGGCCGTTCCGTCGCACGCCAGGTCGTGCTGGGACCGGCCGAGCCGCCGCGAGTGGCGGATCTGAGCGCGACCCAGACGGTGGGCACGCGCGGGGTCGGCGACGTCGGAGCCTTGATCTGGGTGGCCGAGCAGCTGGACTTGGTCGGGCAGATTGATCGCGCGTGCGCAGGGGTTGGCGCCAAGGATGGCCCGTCGGTGGGTGAGTTGGCGGTGGCTGTGGCGATTCAGCGTGCGTGTGCGCCGGGACCCAAGTGCGAGCTGGGTGATTTTCTGGACGCGAGTTTGCCGCGGCTGTCGTGTTTGCCGGGGTCCGCGTTCACCGGTCAGGCCTTTCATCGCGTCGCGCAGCAGGTGACCGATGAGCAGTTGGAGCAGGCTCAGGTGGCCATCGCGAAGGCCGCGGTGGCCCGCTTCGAGCTGTCCGCCGACGTGCTCGCGTTCGATACGACGAACTTCGATACCCACATCGACACGCAGACGCCCGGCGAACTGGCCCGGCGAGGCCACGCCAAGAGCAAGAGAAGTGACCTGCGTGTCGTAGGGCTTGGCGTCCTGGTCAGCGAGACCGGGCATGTGCCGCTGTTGTATCGGACGTATCCCGGCAACGGCTCGGACCAGGCCGTGCTCGCGGCGTGCCTGGGTGGGTTGGCGCAGTTGCACGAGGCACTCGACAGCGGTGAGGGCCGCGCGCGGCCGGCGCAGCGCACGGTGGTACGGGACGGCGGGTTTTGGAGCCCGCAACTGGAACTCGATCTCGATGCCGCCGGCTACTACAGCCTCATCTCGTTGCCACTGGGGCACAAGGCCGCAGAGGAGGCGCTGCAGATGGCGGCGCAGCGCGGTGCCATGAAGCCGCTGTCGGGCAAGCTCAGCGACGTGCGGGCGGCGCGGGTTCGGACCACGGTCGGCGAGTTGGACCGCACGCTCGTCGTGGTGGAGAGCCAGGAGTTGCTGGCGGGCCAGAAACGCGGGATCGCGACGGCACTGCGCAAGGCGAAGGTGGAACTGAGCACGCTGGAGGAGTTGGTCCAAAAGGGCCGCATCACGCGCAGCCGGCTGGAGCTGCGGGTCAAGAAGGCGCTCGCTCGGGAACACCTATCGAGCTTCGTCGTGACCACCATCGCCGGCAGCGAAGCGGTACCGACCTTGCATTGGCACGTCGATGCCACGTTGCGCCGCGAACTGGAGAGAACACGGCCGGGCAGGCGGGTGCTGTGTACGGATCGGCACAACTGGAGCACCGGGCGAATCGTTTCCGCCTTCCGAGGACAGTGGAACGTCGAGGAGCTGTTCCGCAGGGCCAAGAAAGGCGGCGTGGTTCCCTGGGGACCGTCACACCAGTGGGCCGATGGATCGTTGCGTCTGCACACCTTCGCGACCGTGCTCGGCCTGATGCTCGTGAGCTTGGCGAAGATTGCCCTGCGGACCGACGCTTCGGCCCGTCGCATGATGGAAGGACTGGCCGAGATCAAGGTGACGTTGGTGAGGACGAAGACCGGGGCAGCGGGACGACGGCCAACGGCAATGCTGGCGCCGAAGCTCACGGCCGAGCAGCGCCGCGCCGTGAAGGTTTTCGAACTGCAGCGGTGGGGACCAGCGTTATTTCATGTATGACCTGGGCGCCCGTTCAGCCACGATTGACGGGCAAGAACCGTCGATCCGGCCCCTTGCTTTGCGAAAGTAGCGCTAGCAGTTTACAAAACGACAGGGTCTGAAAATGGAAAGCCAAGTAACTTCGTCTGAGCCCAGTATCCGGAAGGCCCTTTCCCACCTCGACTCCATGCTGGTCCCGAACGAAGTGGCGAAATGCTACGCCGTGCAGCGCCGCCTCTTCGCGCTTCTCCATCGCCGGATCATGGTGGCGGCGACCTCCGGACGTCTGATCGGAATCATCCGGGGCTTGATCGGCGGATTCACGCCAGTGGACATCCGCTGGCAAGACGTTAAAACAGCCAACGTCAAAGTTGGGATTTTCGGCAGCGACATCACGATCACTGCCCTCACGCAGCCTGACCTAGCAAGCGGTGGGGCCGTGCGCACGTTCCAATTTACCGGGCTTAGAAAGGCCGACGCGCAGGCGGTCTATCGTGCCTGCCAAGCAGAGGAACAAGCATGGCGCGAGAAGCGGCGACTCCGAGAGCTGGAGGAGCTCAGGGCAAAGTCGGGCGGCTTCCAGGGTTCATCCTCTCGGGAAATGCCATTCGCCGGCAGTGCGCCAGGCTCGGACAAGGGCGATCTCGCCTCGCGCCTGAAGCGCGCAAAAGAGATGCTCGATAGCGGGCTGATCAGCGATTCCGAGTACGAGACGATCAAAGCCAAGGTTATCTCGGAAATCTAAGCTTGATGGGGATGCCAAGCGCCCAGCCAGGGGGCGTCCACGAAGCCCTCGCGACGACCGGATTGACGCGTGCCAGAGGCGCTCTTCCACCTACCGGAGGGGTGGCGAGTGCGGGCCTGGAGTCGTTAAGCTAGGCCCGCCCGCAAGGCGGCGCTGGAAATAACATGCCACGAAAAAGTCCCTCTCCCTTCATTGCCAGTTTAGCGCTGGCGCTCCTGCTCGCCGAACTCCAGGGAGCACTGCGTGGGGTCTGATAACTGTGAGATATCGGCGACCCGGCGGGTCATACAGCTGGCTAATTGCAGCCAATGCCAGATGACTCTAGTGTCCTGCGCCAGAAATTCGTAGACAAAATCGCTTGATGCTGGCGAAGATGTCATCGGCAGACTTCGTCCACACGAAAGGCTTGGGGTTGGCGTTGTTCAGGTCAAGGTATTGGCGGATGGCTTGCTCAAGTTGTCGGGTTGAGCGATGCGTGCCGCGGCGAATGTATTGTTCAGTGATGGTCGCAAACCAGCGCTCCACCTGATTGATCCATGAGGCAGAGGTCGGTGTGAAATGAACATGGAAGCGCGGATGGCGAGCGAACCAAGCCTTGATCGACGGCGTCTTGTGCGTGCCGTAGTTGTCCATGACGAGATGCACATCGAGCGTGGGTGGCACGTTGGCTTCGATCGTACGTAGAAACTGCAGGAATTCACTGCTGCGATGCCTGCGATGCAATTCACCGATAACTTCTCCTGTGGCAATGTCCAGCGCAGCGAACAACGTTGTCGTGCCATGGCGCATGTAGTCGTGCGTGCGTCGCTCGGGGAGGCCTGGCGCCAGCGGCAAGATGGGCTGCGTACGGTCCAGTGCTTGGATCTGGCTCTTCTCGTCAACGCACAACACCATGGCCTTGAGCGGTGCGGCGCGCGTCAAGGTAGTTGTCGCCTCAGTTATGCAGCCAACGGCTGTATTTCTTTTGTCTGTGACGCCATGGCCACCACCGCGTCGCGTTCAGGGTTAAGCGTCACGGCGCCGATAGGCGTCCAGTTGCGCGTGCTGCCCGACCAGCGAGCAGGGTTGCGTTCGCGGGCCTGAAGGTAGACGTCATGCCGAGCCGCGAGGATCTTCCGGTCGTCGCCGACGTGCCGCTGCGATGGGCTGACGTAGCGGATGCCGCTATGGCGGTGGTCAACGTTGTACCAACACACGAAGTGGGTCGCCCAGGCCCGGGCTGCGTCCAGATCGACGAAGCCATTGATCGGGAACTCTGGCCGATACTTGGCGGTTCGGAACAGCGACTCCGCATAGGGGGTATGTGATTTGGCTCATATCCCCTAGTATGTTGCGCTCAAAAATATGTTGCCCGACGAAGGGAAAGCCAGGGAGTGCATGGTAACCCTGGCTCGGGTCCGCACATAAGAGTGTGCCTGGGTTGCCGTTATAGTCCACGGAGAAACATCATTAACGATGGCAACTCGCGTCGGTGCAATGGCGAGACCGGAAGCCCCGAAACGTCCACACTGGCCAGCGCCTTGGCCTTCATTTCAAGGTCGACCTCCGCATAGACGTTGGTCGTGTCCAGGGATACGTGACCAAGCCACGCGCGGATCGTGTTGATGTCAACGCCAGCGCGCAGCAAATGAACCGCCGAGGTGTGCCGGATGTTGTGTGGACTGATCCGCTTGGACGCCATGGATGGGACTGTTTCGCTGGCCGTCGCGGCGTAATTTGTGACGAGACGGTGGATGCCGAAACGCGTCATGGGCTTGTTCGCACGACCAAGAAAGACGACCTGATCGGCGCCACGGCCGGTCACCAAATTTCTCAGCAGCGGTATCATCATAGGCCAAAGAGGACACACCCGAACCTTGTTGCCTTTGCCAAGAATGCGCACTGCGGGGGGATCGCCGAGATGAAGATCGCCAATGGTCAGGCGTGCAACCTCGTTGGCTCGGGCGCCGCTATTGTAGAGAAACAAGAGTAAGACGTAGTCGCGCAGCCCAATCGCTGTGCCACGGTCTGGCTGCCTCAACAATTCGTCCATCTCGACCTTTTCAAGGTAGCCGATCACGGTCTTGTCTGTTTTTTTGAATGGGACCAGTCGCATCTCCGTACACCACGACAGGTGCACCGGCGAGCGCATCCCAATGAAGCGAGCCAAAGAATGGATAGTGCCAAGACGCTGATTGCGGGTGGCCCCGGTGCACTGTCGACCTCGTTCCAGGTGATCAAGGAACTGACGCACGATCGCGGGGGAAAGATCCTCGACAGTCATCCTGTCGATCGCGATGCCGGTACGTTTGCTCGCGAATGGCAGCAACAATGTCAGCGTGTCGCGGTAGCTGGTCTGCGTGTTTCGAGCCAGATTGCGTTCACCCACCAGGTACTCTAGTAGGAAGCGACGGATCCATGGTCCCAACAGGTTTTTATCATTCATGGCTATCTCCACAATTTGCGTACCGAGCAAAGCGCTGACTGGCTTCCTGAAGTAACTCTGGTGTCATCTGCAAATAGCGCTGGGTCGAACTGATCTCAACGTGCCCAAGGTAGGTTGCCAGCCGTGGCAACAGGCGTTGAACATCCCGACCGGACCGATACCAAGACAGGACCCGGTGAACCGCCGCGGTGTGTCGCAAGTCGTGCAATCGCGGCGGACGCGGCTCATCCGGCGGGCATTCGATGCATGCAGTGCGGCGTACGCGCTGGAACAGGGTGATTACGCGCGGATACGTCCAGGCAGCTCCAGTGCGGGACGTAAAAAATGATGAGTCTTCGCCTGCGGGCATGGGAAGTTTGCGGCGCCGATCAGCATGCAAGGTCAATTCCAGCGCAAGCTTTTGGCCAATCGGGACCAACCGAGTCTTACGACTACGCCGCTAGCGGCGTAGTCGTAACTATGCCGCGTTCACGACAATGCCGATCAAGCTGGGATCGGATCACGATGATGCTTATAAAGAGCCCAGCAGGAGGTCATTCCCAAAGTCGCCGGATCGGCATAGTTTTAATGGCTAAAGACCCTTGAGAAACGTCGCGAGCTTACTGTCAGGCCGGTATCGTACGGGCTTGCCATCATGTGGTCCGACATTAGCGAGAATCTTTTCCTTCAGCTCCAGACTGGCATCCAGGTACATCTGGGTTGTCTGGAGCGATTCGTGGCCCATCCACAGGGCAATGTTGAATGGATCCACGCCAGCTTGCAATAATTCCATGGCTGCCGTGTGCCTCAGCACGTGCGGCGTCACTCGTTTCTTTCGCAGCGAAGGACATCCTATGGCAGCCTGGGTAGCGTACTTTTTCAGGAGACGTTGTACCGCGTCCGGACTGAGATGTCCACCTCGAACACTCGGAAATAGCGCGTCGCTGTTGGGTGTGCGAGGCTCTTTCATCCAAGCTTTTAGAATAGCGGCGGTCTCCTTGCTAAAAGGGGTAACGCGCTGTTTTCGACCTTTACCCATAACATTAATGTGCGCGCCTGCGCCGAGGGTCACGTCCTCGCGTGTGAGGCCGGTCATTTCCGACACACGAAGTCCCGTCTCCACACCCAGTCGGAGTAACGCATGATCACGACGACCACACCAGGTGCGCTTATCGGGTGCAGCGAGCAGCGCCTTGACTTCCGGCCGCGTCAGAAAGTGAATGAGCCTGCGATCGTAGCGTTTGTTGGGCATCGACAGCACGCGCTGGATCTGCGCGGAATACGCGGGCGTCTCGAAGGCCGCGTAACGGAAGAACGAGCGAATCGCTGTCAGTCGCAGATTTCGGGTACGGACACTGATAGCCCGGGTCTTCTCCAGATCATTCAGAAATGCTGTCACGAGCGGCGCATTGATGTCCTCAAATGCCAGATGATCCGGCGGTTTGTGCAGACGCTTGTAGGCAAAACGAAGCAGCAGCCTGAACGTGTCCCGATAGGAACTGATGGTGTGCGGACTGGCCTGCCGCTGTTGCATGAGACGTTCCGTAAAGAACCGCTGCACTAATGATGGGAAACCGACGGTAGATTTCATGACACATCCTTCCAGCGACGCTCCAGGCGCTTCATCGCCTGCTTCATGAGCTCTGGGTGCTGCTCGACATACCAGTATGTATCTCTCGCCCACTGGTGCCCGAGGAACGTCGACAGCACCGGTAACCAACGCACCGGGTCCTTACCCGACCGGTCTAATC
Source organism: Cupriavidus sp. F041 (assembly GCF_057814235.1). Lineage (NCBI taxonomy): Bacteria > Pseudomonadati > Pseudomonadota > Betaproteobacteria > Burkholderiales > Burkholderiaceae > Cupriavidus > Cupriavidus sp. F041. The sequence goes on along the minus strand of NZ_JBVASY010000002.1, from coordinate 1,331,669 downwards.
TCGCCAGCGTCGTGACCGCAAATAAATGGCGATAGTCGATCAGGCGGGGAGCGCGCTTTGCTGACGAATCGCGAAGACCGATTTCCCGTGTGAGCGCCGTAAATGTATGAGAAACCATGTCTCCACTGAGTGGCTTGCCTTGCGAAGTGATGAACACATGGGTTTCCGGGCGCCCCGCAAGACATCGCGCGCGACGTCGAAGATAGTCTGCAAGTGCATCTCGAGTGGAGGAATGAATAGGAACCCACCTCGACTTTCCAAATTTGCTTCCCCGCACCGTCAGTACGCATTCTTTCAAGTCAACGTCTTCGAGTTCCAGATTGACCGCTTCGCCGGGGCGCAACCCCGTGACGCTTAGCAGACCTATCAGCGTAAAATATGTCCACCTCCGCAGTCCCGATTCCGGAGGAAGAGCCAGCGCGGCAGCCAATATCTTCTGGGTTTCCTCATCGGTGTAAAGGTAGGGAGCACGCCGATGATACCGGTGCGGCAACAATTCGGCCCGTGGAATCTCTGTATGCGGATCGAAGGCACTCAGATAGCGTGCAAAGCCACGCACCACACCTATTCGCTGAGCCCAGATCACCGGTTGAACCGACGGGGACTTTTGTGCCCAGGTCAACGCCAGTGACGCGCTGATGTGAGAGGCCCGACGTCGTTCCATAAAGCAGACGAAGTCTTCCAGACGTTGGCCTGCTTCATGAAGTTTGAATCCCAGACGACGACGCATCGTCAGGTATTCTTCCATTGATTTGCGTAACGTACTCATGATCGGGGGCTCGGCCATGGCGGCGCCAAGGTCCGCAGTGAATCCAGATCGACCTTCGCGTATATTCTCGTCGAGTCGGGACTTTTGTGGCGCAAGACTTCGCTAATCTCGGCCAGCGAGGATCCTTGACGCAGCATCTGCGTCGCTAACGCATGCCGGAATTGATGGGCTCCTTTTCTTGACGAATCGATACCAGCCCGCTCCAGAGCGTATCTGACTACATTGCATACCGCTTTTTCCGTCTTGAACCCACGAATCGGCGCGTTTATACGCAGGAAGACACTTCGACTCTCAGAATCCGCGCGACCGTTTTTCAGGTAGTCGGCGATCGCTTCACCCACCGGCGCGAGTAATGGCAACGGCGACTCCTGACCGCCTTTTCCATGAATGTTCAACGTGCCCGTTTCCCAATCGATGTCATCCAACGTCAAGGAAACCACCTCGCCACTCCGCAACCCCAGCCGGGCAAGGAGGAGCAGAATCGCATAATCTCGGCGGCCGACGGGGCGACGGCGGTCGCAACTGGCCAACGCTCGCCTAGCATACTCAGGGGATATCGCTTTGGGGATTGATGCCATTGACCAGTGGGCGACCCGGGGGATCGCTGCAGCGAGGTCAAGCTTGATCAAGCCACGATAACGCGCATACTGCAAAAACGAGCGCAAGACCTTTGCGATCGATTGCGCTCGCGCTGGACTTTGAGTGGCCTCATGCTGAACAAAGTCGATGATCTCGCGGGCACTGAGATCCGAGAGCCGCGTCGCCCCATCACCGAATTGCTTTGTTAAAAACAAATGCGCACACCACCGATATTTCCTGATCGTCGTGGCTGCCAAGCCTCGTTCCTGGTGCAGATACAAAGAGTATCCGTTTACCAATTTTTCAACTGGTGTCTGCGCAACGGACGCTTCCTTTGCAACGATTCCATTTTCTTGAAGCAATTGTACAAAGCGTCTTACCGCATATTTTGCGCCGTTCCGATGACAGCGGTGGTGTTCTCGGTAGCGCAGATAACGTTGCGCAGTTTCATGAGTCACTTCCTCGATCGACATTCTCTTGCACTTGAGCCACACGCTGAAATCGGCAACGAGAAGCAAGTGTCTGCGAATAGACTCCTGCGCGTAACCTTGATCATTCAGCAGACCTTCAAATGCACCGAGGTGTTCAGCAAGGGGGCCCTCGGGTGTATCGAGTGAGTGCGACCGCGTTTTTTGGTACAACTTCTCCATGACCTGCGCCTCTTGTAAAAGCGGGTCTAACATCTATCAGACTATGCCGATCATCTTTCGTTCATTGCCTTGAATTTGCGGCTCGCCACGTCCAAATCGAACATAGTTAACTACGCGGCATAGTTGTAGAATTTGGCGTCGCGCACAGTGATGACCCTCTGCACAAGATCGACGTCGCGCATGGTCAATCCAAGTGCCTCACTGATGCGCATGCCGCTGCCATACAGTAGCAGGATCAAGGTCCGAAACATTGGTGCTTGCTGCCGGCTATAGATACTGTCCAGCCCGGACGTGGCGTCAAGTAGTCGATGAAGCTCTTCAGTGGAATAAATGTATGGTGTTTGCTGCGGCGGAAACCTGGGCAAACCTTGCGGCAGTGGAGACTCTTTTACATGGCCTCTGCTGATCGCGAATCGATACAGGCCGGACAGCAATCTGTACTTGACCCGCCAAGATGAGCTAGGCGGGCCCGAGCCTTGCAAGAACGCTAGGACCTGCTGTGCCTTAACTTCATCTATTTGAATGTCGCCCATTTGACGCCCAAATTGACGCAATGTCCGTTTAGCCGTTTCGGAACGCAAACCTATCGACTGTCGCAATTCGATGTAGGCGTTTATCACATTGATTAGCTTCATTGCAGATCCCCCAGATCGAAATCACCCACTTCATGGAGAGCCACCAGATCAACCTTCGCGTACGTACGTGTGGCCGATGTGCTGCGGTGACCCAGATGGTCTCCTATCTCTTTGAGGCTCAACCCTTCGGCAATAAGGCGCGTCGCACAGGCGTGGCGCAATGCGTGCGGTCCGCGATGGGCGACCTCGATTCCGAGCGCCAGAAACCTTGGGCTGACGATGGTGTAAATTCCTGCGCGCGTAAGTGGGCGACGTGGCGAGTTCAGACTAATGAACACTTCGGGGTGGGATGTTGATGGGCGGATGATGTCGATGTAGCGAGCTAACGCTTCCGCAACTGATGGCAACAGCGGATACACCTGCGGTTGCCGCCTCTTGAGACGGAACATCCGAATGACATGCTGTTGCCAGTCCACCTGGTCAAGCCGCAACGATGCCACTTCACTGGCGCGCATGCCATATATGGATAGCAGCATCAGGATGGCGCGATCGCGCACATCGCGAGGATCGTCGGTCAAGGCGTCGGCCAATATCCTTTGCACATCAGCCCAATCGGGTGCGAACGGAAGCGACTCCTGCTTGTAGATCCGCGGACCACGTATCGCCTGGGCCAGTCGAGAATTGCACCATCCCTGTGACGCGGCGTAGCGCAGAAATATCCTCAGCACTCCGGCCATGGTGGCGACTGTCACCCGGTTCCAGCGGTGCGCACTCTCATCGATAAAGTAGTTATCGATGTCGCTCGGCTGAAGACGGCGCAACTTCCGACCGGTCGTGCTGCACCACTTAAGGAAATTCCTCACACGGTCTCGCCAACTGACGATGGTTGAATTGCTGAAGCCTCGCTCGTCGTGCATCCACCTGCAGTACTGATCCAGTACGCTCTGGTATTCAAACACCACGATGGGCTCTTTCCACCAGCCGAGAAACCTAAGCCATGGACGGGTGATGTCAATGAACCTTCGTTCGGTCGTGGGCGCATTCTGAATAGCTGTTCGCCGGGCAACAATCGTCTTTAGCTTCTCCATGTCGATGCCGTGTGATGCATCTGCGCCAAGCAACTGGGCAGCCCATAGCAACTCATTGCTCTTTATACGCAGCGATCCGTACGTGGCACCGGAATCGAAACAGTGGTGCAGATAACGTTCTCGTTCAGCAGCAAACGGTGCATCTTGATGGCGACGCAGGGCGGCCGCGGACGACAGTAATCTCTGGAACATGGCGAACCTCCGGATCATGGATGGTTCACCAGAACACTCTCAAAAAAATGTGGCGTCAAGAGTGCCGGATTTCGCCTCTCATGTACTCAGCAACCTCGGTCCGCAACATATTTTTGAGCGCAACATACTAGGCGTTGTCGTCGCTCACGCGTGGCCTGGAGTACGAGGGCTTCACACCCAGCCAGTACAGCATGGCCAGCACGGTCGTGGCCTTGAGCGTGGCTCCGTTGTCGCCGTGCAGCACCGGCTTGACGGGCATGGTGGCGATGCCCTCGGCCAGCGCCGTGCGACGCACCAGGTGCGCGGCGTGCAGCGAGTCGTCGCTGTCGTGCACCTCCCAGCCTACGATCTTCCGGCTGTAGAGGTCCAGAATCAGATACAAGTGGAACCATTGCCCGATCACGGTGGCCGGCAGGTAGGTCATGTCCCAGCACCAGACCTGGCGCGGCGCCGTGGCGATGTGCGTGGTCGGCGGGCGACTGACCTTGGGGGCCTTGGCTCGACCACGATGCTCAGCCTGGCCGTGTTCACGCAGCACGCGAGAGAAGCTCGACTCGCTGGCGAGATACACCCCCTCGTCGGCCAGCATGGGCACAATGCGCGCAGGCGGCACGTCGGCGAAGCGCGCCTCGTTGGCTACGCTCAACAGCTTTGCGCGCTCGGCCGGGCTCAAGGCATGGGCGGGTGTCGGACGCACTGCCTCCGGCCTGCGATCGCCCGATGTGAGGCCTTCCCCGGCCTTCCATCGCTGCAGCGTGCGCAGATCGATGCCGGCGGTCTCGCACGCCAGGCGCAACCGGGCGCCATCGGTGTGTGCAACTCCGATGTTCTGGGCCACGACTTGGCGATCTTCGAGGTCGATCATTCGTCCTCGCCCTTGTGGAAGATCGCCTCGAGTTTTTTTGAGAGCACCAGCAAGGCTGCCGTCTCGGCCAGCGCCGCGTTCTTGCGGCGCAGGTCGCGTTCGAGCTCCTTGATGCGGCGCCGGTCCTGCTTGGTCTGGTTCGGGCTGGCACGCGCCTCATCCGGCTCGGCCAGCGCCTGTGTCGCGCTCTGCCGCCAGTTGAGCAGATCCTGCAGGTACACCCCGTTGGCGCGACACCAGGCGCTCTTGGCTGCCTCGTCCATGGCGGCGGTGGTCAGCACCGCGTCGAACCGGGCGGCCGCTGTCCAAGCCCGCTCGCGAGCGGGCTTGGACAGCGACTCACTGCGCCAACGCTCAAGCGTATCCACTCCCACACCAATCTCGCGCCCAACGTCTTCCGGTGATGCGCTTTCGGGCGGCAACATGCGCGCCACAGCCCTGTTCTTGAATTCTTGTCCGTACCTGGCCACTCTCGTCCTTCATCCTCGCCCCCGGGTTCTGATTCTATCCGGGGTCGAGTGGCCCGAGGGAACTGCCCCCTCAGGCTCTCACAGATCCGTACGTGAATCTCTCGATTCATACGGCTCCTCTTGTCCGCCGTTCTTCGAAACAGAAATCCCAGTGCGCGAATAGCTGAGGAAGACTTTCCCGACAACGCTTGAGCCACGCCCAGGATTGCCGTTTGTGTCCTCTCAACCGCTTGTACTTGTTTCGCGCCCACCTTCCAAGCCGTAAGTCTATTCTGATCAAGAACCGCTTTAGCGGCTCCGGATAGAAGGCACCGTAGTAATTCACCCATCCCCGTACCATCGGGTTTATGCGCTGCGCCAGTTCGGGCAGCGTCAATGAGGTACTTCGATTGAGACTCAAGCTTCTGATGGCCTGAGACATTCGCGTTAGCGCCTTTTGACTTACCGCAGGTCCGAATCCGGTGAACAAGTTTCCCGCTCGGTCTTGTACCGTCCGAGCGTGAAAGCTGAATCCAAGGAAGTCGAACTTAGTATGGGTATGTTCCTCCCGACGTCGTCCATCTTTACAGTAAACCAAGCGTGTCTTTTCCGGGTGTAGCAAAAGTCCACAAGCGGTAAGCCGTTCCCTCAAGACCGACAGGAACTTCTCCGCCTGCTGCTTCGTCCTGCAATGACAGACGACATCGTCGGCATACCGTTCAAACGGCACCTCCGGATGCTCAGTCTGGACCCATCGATCAAACGCATAGTGGAGAAAGAGGTTCGCCAACAATGGACTGATCACCCCGCCTTGCGGAGTGCCTCTATCCCGAGCCACCAGTTCCCCGGTTTGCTTCTGCACCGGGCTCTCTAGCCAGCGTCTAATGTAGAGTCGTGCCCATGGCTCCGTGACATGCTTTTCTACCGCACGTCTGAGGAGCTCGTGGTCGATGGTGTCAAAGAAGGATTTCAAATCAATATCGACTACCCAGTCGTAGCGCCAACAGTTCCTTCTCGCTTGCGCCACAGCTTGCTTCGCCGATTTGTTAGGACGATAACCGAACGACGATGAATGAAATATCGCGTCGATTCCCGGCTCAACCATTAACTTGACCGCCATCTGAGCCACTCGGTCCGTGATCGTCGGTATCCCGAGAGGGCGGAACCCATCCCCCTTCGGAACCAGCACCTCTTTGACCGGCTGAGGAAAATAACTCCCCGAACTCATTCGATTCCACAGGGCGTATAGATTTCTCGCCAAGCGATTTCGGAATACTTCAATACTTTCCCTGTCCACGCCCGGCCCTCCTTGATTGGCGGCCACGCGCTTCCAAGCTTCCCAAATCAACCGCTTGGGTATTTCGAACGACTTGACATCAACCCCGGAATCCTCCCGCATCGCGGTTGTTCTGTGATCTCCGTCAGACAAGGTCATGCCTTCGCTCCAGAGGTCATTACAACCCTTTCAACGCTACTACGCATGACTCCGCCCCTGTGCCTCGCATTGGTACTCTGACTCTCACGGGTTCTCCGCTTGAGCTTCTCCCTTAGCATCGAGACGACAGGTTCCCAAGTTCCGTATCCATGCCTGCAGGAAGGTCGCGCCATCTCTATGCCGGATGCCGTCAGACCCACCTCCAGGCTGCCGTCTGACTGATCCCGAGGTGTTGTCGAGCCCTCGGTTTTGACATCATTGCAATTATCGACACTTCTTCGATGGTTCACTTGCGTTCGCCTCCTTCTAGCCTACCTGACGAGATTCATCCCGCCTTTTCCCTAGACGCTCACCACAACCGCTCTTAACGGAAGCAGCTCTGGGTGGTTTGGTATCACCGCCTGATCGGCGAAACCGAGGGGCCTGCCCTCATCACGGATACAGCATGTACGACGACAAACTGTCGCTTTCCTTCTTGGCACACCGACATCTATTCTGACGCGGGGGGAGCGTAGGCAAGCACACCTTCCGGTACTGGTGGGATCGCATCCTCCATGTAGGAAAATAGGCACTGCCCGCCCCGAGCGGGCTTTTTGTTGCCCGTCGTACCCCGCAGAGTGATCTACACTAGCTGTATAGCCACCCAATAGGAGGCTGCCATGCTTGCCTCACTAGTCGTCCTGCTTATCGGATTGGCTCTATGCGCGATCGTTGTCTGGGTGCTCCGCGAGCATGATCCGACCCTGCTTTCGACACAACAACGTGCTGTCCAGACCTGGTTTGATCACCTGATTCATCGGCACTAAAAGCCACCCCTTTCAAGGTGACGAGAAATAGGGCAGGCTCCGTGTTTTCGAACCGAAAACGGAGTCAGTGGCGTGGTACTGGACGCAGTGGTGGAACGCTTTATCGAACACAGCCCGATCAGCGTGATGGCGCGCCTGGGGTTGCAACGCGCGCTGGATCCAGCCTGGATCGACGAGTTGTTCGAGCAAGAGCGTGAAACGCAGTACACGCGGGAGTTACTGTTCTCGACCACGGTGGAAATCATGTCGCTGGTGGCCGTGGGGCTGCGCCCGTCGGTGCATGCAGCGGCCAAGGCCAGTCCGGTGCTGCCGGTATCCATTACCGCGCTGTATGACAAGATCAGCCGGACCGAGCCGGGACTGGTTCGTGCCCTGGTGCAAGGCAGCGCGCGGCGGCTGGGGCCGGTCGTGCAACCGATGTTGCGCAAGCAGCCGCACTCCGTGGACGGTTATCGCTTGCGCATCGTGGATGGCAGCCATTTGCCGGCGAGCGAAAAGCGCCTCAAGCCATTGCGTGAGTTTCGGGGCGCGGCCTTGCCGGGGCAATCATTGGTGGTCTATGACCCGGATACGGCGATGATCGTTGATCTGGTGCCCTGTGAAGATGCGCATGCCCAGGAGCGAGCCATCATGGGAACCCTGCTCGAATCGGCCCAGCCAGGCGAGTTGTGGATCGCCGATCGCAACTTCAGCACCCGGGCGATCCTTGCCGGCTGGCAGCGGCGCGGCAGCGCCTTCATCGTGCGGGAACACGGCCGTAATCCGGGCCCGAGCGAGCTGGAGCCGGTACGCGAAATGGGCCGGGTGGAGACCGGGCTCGTGTACGAGCAGGCGGTGAGCATCCCGGATGAATCGGACGCCCCTCTGGTGTTGCGGCGCATCGAGTTGCATCTGGATGGCGCTACCGAGGACGGTGACACCGTCATCCGCCTGCTGACCAATGTCCCCGCCACCCACCTGACAGCCGAGGCCGTGGCCAGGCGCTACCGGCAACGCTGGAGCATCGAGAATCTGTTTCAGCGACTCGAGTCCGTGCTCAATAGCGAGATCCGGTCGTTGAGTCAGCCGCGTGCGGCGCTGCTGGCCTTCGGCGTGGCGGCGCTCGCGTATAACGTGCTGAGCGTGATTGCGACGGCGGTGAGAATCCGCCATGAACTGGATAGCAGCGACATCGAGCTTTCGCCGTATTACCTCGCCAGCGAAATCCGGGCGACGTATGCCGGCATGATGATCGCGGTGCCGGCCGAGGTGTGGCATGTCTATGACGTCCTCACCCCGGCCCAACTCGCCCGCACGCTGCTCAAAATCGCGACGCACGTTGATCCCCGCGCGATGCGCAAACATGCGCGGGGACCGAAAACGCCCAAGAAGAAAGGCTATGTTGCCGGCTGCGTGGCACGACGGCATGTTTCTACGGCCCGTGTCATCAAGGCTGGACGTGTCGTTTGATCACCTTGAAAGGGGTGGCACTAAAAGCCTATCGTCAAATCATCCCAGCCCGCCGCCCGGCGGGTTTTTTGTTGTCCGCGACCTAGCGCCCGATGACCACCTGGAAGACGATTCCCGTCGGAATAGCGACCAGGAAGTAGCCCCCGCCAACGCCCACCCACTGGTATCCGCGCGGCGGGGGCGACAGCCGATAGGCGCGCCAGTCATCGATCACGTACTGACGCTGACGGTATTCCGGGGGAACCCTTTCACCCCTATGCCAACTGCCAGGGCCCGGACGATCAGCGCGACGATCAAGGCCGTACCCTCCATCCATCTGTGCCCTGCCCCTGTCACCTTCCCAGCCCCTGTCGCCTTGCTGGCGATGGTCACCGTCTCGGTCGCGATCGCCTTCCCGGTTGTGGTCACCATCCCGGCCGCGGTCATTGTAGCCGTGCTGGTTATCGTGATTTTGTCCCTGACCGTGACCCATGGGCGGCCTTCCCCGATCATCGCCGCCAGGGCCCCTATCTTGGGCATAGCCAGCAATCGAAGTGAGAGTACATGCCGCCAGCGCTAGGCTGGCGAACATCTTGATCTTCCGCATCTCGATCTCCAAAAGCCCACGTGACTTTGGGGCCTGTACCGTTCAGTCTATTCCGGGCTCCCGAGCCGGCCGGTAACGAAATCGTAACGCGTACTCATCACATACCCAGCGCCGCCCTCACCCGCGCATCTATGCCTAGCCGGTACAGTGTCGCCCCCACCTCCGTCAGCAGCACCCTCTCTTCTGTATTGCCGGGTCGGCGAGCAACACTGCCAAGCCGGCTATCGCATCGTCGATCGGCAGCTCAGTTTCCTCATCCAGCGCCATTTGCTCGAACTGGCGGATCACGTCGTCTGGTTCCATGTCGGCCTCCCGGCGGTTGCGTCGAACCAGTTTAGCGAGGTATCAGGACGCTGCGTTTCGCCCGCTGGATCACTTCTCACGAAGCCCCCACTCATGTGACGAAGATCACAGACGCCAAAATTATTACCAAAATGGTTTTCCGTAATTTACCGTTTTGGTAATATAAATCCATCAACGCACCACCAGCGCAAAGCGCCCGGTGCCAGTTCTTTGACAAGTCGGGATTCAGGAGAGGGCGCGCAGGGATGCGTTGCTCGGGCGGGGTGGTACCAACACCCCGCCGGCTGACAAGTTCGACGGTGCGGACCAGCGCCGAAACGCTGGCCCGCGGCATCAGGTCACGATGGCGGAGATCAGCACGGCCAGGGCAAAAATGCACAAGGCCACGTCAATCTTCACCTCCACCTTCACGGCAACTTTCATGGCTCATCACCTTGAAAGCTCGTGGCCACGAGCTGGTTTAGGGCTCGTTCATTGGTAACCTGCCGTTGCTAGCGGGGCCAGATTGCTACCTAGGATGGCTCTCTGGCGTCAGCTCACCCTTGAGGCGCGCGGTGCGCGGGCATCCTGCCCTGCCGGACTCCGTCCGGTACCGCCGCATGCTTTAGGGGCTCACCTTGAGCGGCTTGTGGGGCCGCAACCGGGGTTCACAGTCCCGGCAAGGCGAGCATAGCAGAGCTGTTGCGCCCTCCCCTGAGTCCCGGCTTCGTCGAAGGTAACTCGATGGAGACCGCAATGCCCTCCCCCAATCCAACCCCTCGCAGGTCCCGCCGGCCGCCGCTGCGCGCCGACGAAACCAGCGCAGTCGTCATGGCAGCCGGCCTGTTCTGGTCGGTCACTGGCGAATTCACTACCCCGGCACCAGGCCGCTCGCCGGCTTTCATCGCCTGCGATATCCGCCTTGTGAACGACGACGGCAGCGAATCCGCGTCGATGCAGGACCTCTTCGCGAAGGCGTTCATCGAGCAGATCGAAGAACTCGCCGCCGAGTCACTGGCCGAGGATCGGAGGGCCGCGGCATGAACACGCAAGCCGGCACCACCAACACGTACGGCACCAACGCCGAGATCGCGTTCCTCAAGCACTTGGGCAGCCAGTTGACGCGCAAGGTGCTGCTGCGCAACTACATCGCAGCTGCCGCGCGCCGCACGGTGTGGGGTGCGATCGACAAGACCGCGGTGCTGCTCTTCGCCGAGCAATTGCTGGCCGAAGCAGAAAACGCTGAGCAACTCGTAGCGAGGGCGGCATGACCAACCGCAAAAGCCTCGAAGCCAGCCAGCGCCGCAATCGCGCCGTGTTGTACCTGGTCGGCGCCGTGATCCTGCTGATTGCGGGTATTCGCGCGGCTCTGCCCTACCTCGGAACCTGAACATGATGAATCTCTACCGCACCCGCGACTACCGCACCGCGCGCTCGCTATGCGAGGCCTTCGGCCCCTATGCGGAATTGCAGCCGGACCGCAAGGAAAGCAGGAAAGCCTGGGCGTGGGCCATCGGCTACGGCATTGCCATCGGCGTGATCTGGTACCTGACCGTCGCGATCCGCGCCGGCGCCGTTTGACTCGACTTGTGGAGACCACCATGAACATCGTCACCATCCGCGCCAGCTCGCTGGGTGAACTCTTCGACTGCCCCGCGCGCTGGGAAGCGAAGCACCTGCTCGGCATGCGCCTGCCCTCCGGTGTGCCGTCGCACCTCGGCACATCGATCCACGCCGGCACTGCCGCCGGCGCGGGCATCTCTGACCTGAAGTCCGGCGGCCGCGCCGTGGGCGCCGACGGCATCGCCGTCACGGCTGGCCACGGCCCGCAGCTGGGCGTCTATGAGCTGCTGGCCGAGCACGCGGTCGGCATCCCTATCACCGCGCCTGCACAGATCGTCGGGCTGAACACGGGCAAGACCGCGGCCGCGCAACGCGTTGGCGTGGGCGAGATCGAGTCGCCTCGCACCGCGCTGCTGGGCACCGAAAATCAGCCCGGCCTGCTGCAGCACGCATCACGCCTGATCCATTCCGGCGCTTTCTACGGCAACGGTAAGTCCGTCCTGTGCTCGGCGAAATACTGCCCCCGGCACGCCACCTGCCCCTGCAAGTCCTAATCCTCGATTCCTAAATCCTGAGCGAGACCACCACCATGAACACCGCCACCGCCACCCTCGACCAAATGCGCGCACCCGCCGTGCGCGAAGCGGCGCCGATCATCACCATGGGCTTCGGCTCGTCACAATCCTTCGAACTGATGCAGCGCGCGGCCAACCTGCTGGCATCTTCGACGCTCGTTCCGGCCGCATACCGCAAGGTTATCGAGAAACTGGACAAGTACGGCAACGTGAAGGAATCGCGCGAGAAGACACGCCCGCTGCAACCGCTGGCGCGCTGGGTGAAGCTCGGGCCCGAATCCGCATTCCTGGCTTCGCTGACGAAGCCGCAACAGGATCAATGAGATGAACGAAGTACAGAAGCAGGCGACCACGGAGCCGGTGGAGCTGCAATTCCCGACGATTCTGCGCAAGATGTGGTCTGGCACCGAGGTGCAGAACTGGCTTGACGAACAAGGGCCGCTCTACGCGCGCACCGCCCCCGATACCTTCCAGCAGCGCGTGCAGCCTTGGATGCTGGCCTGCTACGGAGCGGAGATCGCCGCCGACACGCAGGAGCGCAACCACCGCTTCCGCGAGGAAGCTTTGGAACTGGTGCAGGCGTGCGGCGCCACGGCCAGCGAGGCGCACCAGCTCGTGGACTACGTTTATGGGCGACCGGTCGGCGACAGGCACCAGGAGGCCGGCGGCGTAGTGGCGACGCTGGCTGCGCTGTGCCTCGCGCAAGACCTGGACATGCATGCAGCGGGCGAGACCGAACTCGCGCGGATCTGGACGAAGGTTGAGCAGATCCGCGCGAAGCAGGCCGCGAAGCCGAAGCATTCACCGCTGCCCGAGCACGTTGCCAAGGCGCTGACGCAGGACGACATCGAGCGTATTGCGCTGTCTGCCGATATCCGCGCCAGGATCATCCAAGGGAATGGATACCACGCGGCCAAGTTCGCAATTGAGGATGCTCTTGCCGCAATCGCCAAAGGAGAGGCGCAATGATCCGCCGCCCTCTGCTTTCCGTTTCTGGCGCGTCAATTGTTGCCGCGATCTCCACCGCGACCCTTACCGCCATCGCCGCCACGGTTCCCCCCGCGATCATCGCCGCGGTTCCCACCACGGCCATCACCTCGGTCACTCCCGCGTTCGCCGCCGCGATTCCAGCTTTGCTTTTCTCCCCGGTCACCACCGCGATTCCACCCACGCTTTTCGCCGCGATTCTCGCCTTGATCTCCGCCTCGGCTCCAGCTGCGGTTTTCGTCTTGGTTCAAGCCACGGCTCCAGTTGCGGTTATCACCCCTGTCCCAGTCGCGATCCCAGTTGCGACGTCCGCCAGAGTAGCCACCACCATCCCAATCAAAGTACCCGCCGCCGTAGTACGGGCGCGAGTATCCGCCGCGATAGTAGCCGTCGTCGTATGGAACAGCGACACAGCCACTAAGAAGTGCTGCCGTGCCCAAGGTGAGCACGAGAAGGAGTTTCATGACGAACTTCGCTTGCAGGTGGGTGAATTGCCGCAAGGATACCGACGGCCACCTCCTCCAGTTGTAAGAAATCGTGTCACACAGCGCGAGGTGACAGCATGATCCGCCGCGAGTACACCACCTTTGGCATGTGCTCCGGCCTGGGCGGCGGCGCCAAGGGCTTCAAGAAGGCCGCCTCCCAGGTTGGCAACATGATTGCCACTTGGCGCTGCCTTGGCGGCATCGACGTGGACCCGGCAGCCGCGCGAGACTTCGAGCAGCTCGTAGGCGTGCCCTGCACGGTCATGGACCTGTTCACGCGGGCCATGTACACCGCCTTTCACGGCAAAGAGCCGCCGGCGGGCTGGCGCGAGGCCACGGCCGCCGACATCCGACGCGCCGCCAACAATGAGCACCCGCATTGCGTGTTCATCTCGTCGCCGTGCAAGGGCGCGTCCGGCCTGCTGTCCGAGGCCTTGAGCCGCACGCCGAAGTATCAAGCGCTTAACGAGCTGACGCTGCGCTGCGTCTGGCTGATGTGCGAGGCCTGGAAGGACGACCCTGTCGAGCTGATCGTCTTCGAGAACGTGCCGCGGCTGGTCACGCGCGGCCGGTACCTGCTCGACCAGATAAACCAGATCCTAGTCGAGCCTGAGGAATGCCTGGAACTGGACGGGCTGAGCGATCAGGCCTGGCGCGAGCGCATCGGCAACGCCGTGCCGCCGGACGCCGCGCGCGCGATCGCGGAGGTCATGGGCACCACCCTGCTGCTGGCCCAGTCCGGCGAAACGTTCATGCTGTCGGCCACGCCGGTGTGGGTGCGGCCGGTGGCGGTGGCGCTGTCGGTGGCTCAGCCGGAGGCAGCATGACCCAACCAATGACGCTAGGGAAGCGGGGAGAAGCCGAGGTAGCCGTTCAGACGGGCGTGGTGCTCAAACGCGAGAGTCCCTTCGACCAGCTCCCTGTACCGCTCGCGATAACGCACGCGTTGCTCATAGACAGCGCGGCCCAAATCAGCGTGGAGTTTGGCAACTTTGTCGCCGTGCAGCTCGGCGGTCTCTTTGAGGAATTTTTCATAATCGTCCATGCCCGACTTATCGGCGCTGGGAAGCAAACCTTGAGGCCCCTATGAGCGAGAACAGCAAAATCGAGTGGACCGATCACACCTTCAATCCCTGGGAAGGCTGCCAGAAGGTCGGGCCCGGCTGCGACCACTGCTATGCGGAGACGCGCAACGCGCGCTTCAGCGGCGGCACGGCGCTCAACTGGGGACCGGGCGCGCCGCGTCGCCGCACCAGCGCGACCAACTGGCGCAAGCCGTTGGGCTGGAACGCCAACCATGATGCCTTTTTCGCCGAGCATGGCCGCCGGCAGCGCGTCTTCTGTGCCAGCCTGGCCGACGTGTTCGATAACGCGGTGGATCCGGCCTGGCGCGCCGATCTGTTCGACCTGATCATGGCCACGCCGAACCTCGACTGGTTGCTGCTGACAAAGCGGATCGGCAATGTGCCGGGCATGCTCGTCGGCCCAGGAATGCCGGGCCGGTTGCCATCGAACGTCTGGCTCGGCGCGACGATCTGCAACCAGGAGGAAGCCGACCGCGACATCCCGAAGCTGCTGGCCGTGCCGGCGCGCGTGCGGTTCCTCAGCATGGAGCCGCTGCTGGGGTCGGTGGATCTAACCGGTGAATACCTGACGGCCAAGCTTGGGGCCTACCCTTTCAAAGGCCTGCCGGCAGAACACCGCACGCGGCTGATCGACATGCTTGACTGGGTAATCGTCGGCGGCGAGAGCGGCGCCCGCGCGCGGCCGATGCATCCGGACTGGGCCTCCACCCTGCGCGACCAGTGCGCGGCAACCTGGGTCCCGTTCTTATTTAAGCAATGGGGTGAGTACGCGCCGAACAACCGCACGATGGCCAAGGTCGAGGCGGCCGAGCGCGGCTACACCTTTGTCCACTACAGCCCGACCCAGCCATACCCCATTGCGGCAATGGATCGCGTCGGCAAGAAGGCCGCCGGCCGCCTGCTCGACGGCGTGCAGCACGATGGATTCCCTGGGGGCGCGGCATGAAATCAGTTCTCGACCTCGTGCCAGCCGGCGAAGCTGTTGTTCTTATCGTTCTCGTAAGTCCATTTCGTCCCGCAAGTCGAGCAAACGAACGACGCCTTGGTGACCGCCGCCTTCCCGATGGGACTGAACTTCTCACTTCCGGTCTCAACAAGGGCATCGTGCCCTCGTTCCCCTCGTCTATCCATGACGATAGAACAGCAAGCATCGCACTTCGCCATGGCCGTCTCCCAAGAAAGGAATTGATGTGGTGAAATTTCGGAGGGTTCAGATATGAGCGTCAACCCATTCCCTGGCCCAGGCAAGGCCTTCGGCGAGTGCCCGGTCGAAAGTCGAGTAATAGCCAAGCGGGTCGGAGTTCTCAAGCACTTGGCCATCCTTCTCTACGGTCCCCGAAGCTTCGAACGAGCCATCCACCAGGGGCTTCGCAAAGCCTCGAATGGTGTGTCCGCCATAGGTCTCTGTGATCATAGTTGCCCCCTCGGGCTTCGTAATCTGAGCCGATACCCGCTCACTTGGCAGGCGGGTTCAGTGATCGCCAGTGTCGCCCCCATCGGTGTCAGCGACGAAGCCCATTCCCCCCTTGTCTTCACCCAGCCGCACGGCAACAAGAACTGCCGAATTCGGCACCAGGATGATCGATTCTTTGTGCCTCAACTCGACCATCCGGCCGGTTGTATCGACCCCGTCACAGAACAACTGGCTCCAGTCATCGACGCGGGCGTGTGTCTTGAAAATCGTCGGCGACAGTTGGCGCCAATGTGCGCCAGCCAAGACCACAAACCATGGCATGTCCGTCTCCAGAGTGATTCTCAGGGAATCGTAGCAATGAAGCGCCTAACAACCAAGACCCTCGACGGCGAGGCCGGCTGCATCCTCTCCGACTGCGAGCAATACCGCTACCGCCTGTGGCGCGAGTGGGACCGCAGCCAGCCGGCCCTGGGCTTCATCATGCTCAACCCGTCCATCGCTGATCACCAGGTCAATGACCCGACGATTTACCCGATGCCTGCAGCGCGCGCTAACCGGCCGCTATGGCCGCCTGGAGGTGGTGAACCTGTTCCCACTGCGTTCGACGGACCCGGACGGCCTGCTGTCCCACCCGGCGCCAGTTGGCGACGAGCGCAAGGCCGACGGCGCCATCATGGACGCGCTCGATCGCTGCTCGCTGGTGATCTGCGCATGGGGCGCACACAAGGCGGCGCCGGCGCGCGCGGCGGAGGTGCTGCGCATCGTCCGGATGTGCGGCCGTGGCGGCCTGCTCCATCACCTCGGGCTGAACCAGGACGGCAGCCCGAAGCACCCGCTCAACATCGCGGCCAAGGTCCGGCCACGGCATTACGAAATATGAACGAAGCAGCACAACGAACTATTGAATTGACCCGCCAGACTTGGCGGATTGGAGAAAAGCATGAGTGAGTCAGATCTGATCGAGCGCCTGGCCGCCGCGGTGGCCGCCCGGGTAAAGCCCGCCCTGCCCCTGGCAGTCCAATTGTGGAACCTGGAGATGATCGGCGCCTACCGGCGGCACCTACGCGGAGGACGGCTCTGTCATCACCCCGCCCACTGTGGTCGAAGGCTGGCACGTCAACCTGCGCCTGTATCAGCCGCTGTCGGCCGAGCAGCTGGCCATCCTGGGCGACATCGTGATGGACCCGCCGGTCACCCCATACCGCGTATGGGCCTGAAGCTCTCGCCCCTCTGCCTAGTCATCGAGACGGACCGGCTCATCCCGGCCCGCTTCGATGGCTACAGTGTCGGGCCGCTGGTGCTGGTGCGGCCGAGCACGTCGCCGAGCCTGATCGCCCACGAGCAGACGCATGTCCGGCAGTTCTGGCGCTGGCTTGGCGTCAACGGCTTGCTCTACCAGCTCAGTCGCCGGTGGCGCCAGCGCTTCGAGGTGGAGGCATACCGGGCACAGCTTGCGGTCGCCGGCCCGGGGCAGGCCCAACACTTCGCAGAGTCACTCTCTACGAAGTACGACCTTGACCTCAACGAGCAAGAGGCCCTAGCGCTCCTCACGAACTGAACATCCACAAAAACAAGAGAGGTCACATGAACTCCCCGAAATACCAAGCCACCGTCGCAGCCTTCGCCCGGAACACCTGCAAGGAGTTCGGTCACGACCGCGAGCTCATGGCTCTCGCCACCGCTGCCGCTGTGCTGACCATCCAGGCGATCTGCAAGGCCATGAACTCCAGCCGGCAGGGCGCGTAATGGAACCCTCCTCTTCCACCGTTGCCGGCGGCGCTGCGCTGGCCAAACTCATCGGCTGGCCGGTCATCATCGGCGCCGTCACTGCTGCCCTCGGTATGCTCCTACTCTGGCCCCGCACCCTGGGCGAAGCGTTCGCCCGTATCGTCGTCACGATCCTCTCCTCGGCCATCCTCGGCCCCCTGCTCGTCTTCTGGTTGCATGGGATGAGGCCGGAGTTGTTCAGTTCGGCCAAGGAGATCTCAGCCCAAGCCGGCCTCGACCCGCTCGCCGGCTTGCTGCTCGTATCTGCCCCGCTCTTGGTCATTGCCGGCCTGCCGGCGTGGTGGGTGCTTGGCGCCATCGTGCGCTGGTTCGACAACCGCCGGGGCAAGGACATCGGCGAGCTTGTTCATGACGCAAGTGAGACCCTGAAAGAGGTACGCCAATGAAACTCACCGAACACTTCGGCTTGGCCGAGCTGACCCACTCCGACTACGCCGTCCGACATGCCATCGACAACTCCGCGCCTGAACACGTCGTCGCCAACCTCACGCGCCTCGCGTTGCGTCTGGAGACCGTGCGCACGGTGTTGGGCTGCCCGGTGTACGTGAGCTCGGGTTACCGCTCCGGCCTGGTCAACAAGGGCGTCGGCGGCGCCCGCACTTCGGACCACCTGCTTGGCTTCGCCGCGGACATCCGCGCCCCGGCCTATGGCACGCCGCTCGAAGTCGCGCGACGCATCGTCAAGGCGGGCATCCCGTTCAAGCAGCTGATCCACGAGGCACCAGGTGTTGGAGGGTGGGTTCATTTCGCGATCGAGCCGGAGGGTCACAAGCCCGCCCGGGACATCCTGACCGCGCACTTCGGCAACGGCTCGGTGACCTACACCCGGGGGCTGCAATGAACTCGGCCGCCGGCAAGATCCTCGCCGGCTTGGCCGCGCTTGCCCTCGCCTTCGGCGCCGGATGGTACACCGCCGGCCGGTTCCAGCTGGCCAGCGAGGCCAATGACGCCAAGGCGCAGCTCGTGGCCGTCGTCGAGCAGTCCAACGAAGTGCGCCAGCAAGAGCGCACGGCACAGAAGGAAGTGAACAATGAAGACAAGCTCCTCCAAGATCGCCTCGCTGCTGCTGGCCGCGAGCGTGACGATGCTGTTGAGCGCCTGCGCCGTTACAAGTCAACCCAGCGCGCAAATGTGCCCGAAGCCGCCGGTGATCCCGGCCAGTGTGATGGCCCCCCGGTCGCCCGACTTCGTGTCGAGGATGGAGAAGCTGCTCTACGGCTCGCCGGCGAAGCTGACGCCGTGGCCGAGCAACTCCGAGCAGCCCAAGCAATCCTCGCCGGACTGACGCATGACGACGATTCTGGTGGATCGGGAAAGTAAAGAGGTCTGGTCTGACAGCCGCCTCTCGGACGGCCATATGAAGATCGGAGCGAAGAAGGTCTACAAGACCAAGCGCGTCATCGTCGGGCTTGCCGGCGATCTCAGCTTGCTTGCCCCGCTGCGGAGGCTGGTGAACGGCGACTTGGACGCTGGCGAGATTCTCGCCGGGGAGGATTTCGAGGGGTTCGCCCTGTACCCTACGGGGCGCTTGCTGCTGTTCGGCCAGTCGCCGCATGGCGTGGAGGTCACCGACCGGTACATGGCGGTCGGCAGCGGCGGCATGGCGGCCATGGCCTCGATCGAGACCCAGACGCGGCAAGGTGCCGAGCCTGACTTGGAGCTTGCCTTGAAGGTGGCTTGTACCATCGACCTAGCTACTGGCGAGCCAATCGTGCGGCACGGTTTCACTTAGCCACGGCTCGTTGGACTTTTTATATTCGCGCTCACAAAACAGAAAAAAAAGCGAGAATGCTAATTGTTCTTCTTCTCGTCATACCCTAGAGTGGTTTCAGAGGCTCTTGTCTCTCCCGGCTCTACCCTCCCCGTGTACGAGATCGGGACCTTAAAGGCGTGGCTTTGACACGTCTTTTTTTTTCTGCTTCGCCGGCCTTTGCCCGCGCCTGGCAGGTGGGCATGGGTGTGCACCGCCGAGTTGCGCCTGCCGTGCGAGGGCATCACGGTATCGACTGACGCGTACAAAAAGTGAAAGCCTACGCACGGGGGGGACGCAGGCTTTCCCAATCCGCTAGCGGAATCCTGGGCCCGCAAGCGGATATAAAACGTATTTAAATGAGATATTAATGTCACTGTATGACGACCCGGAAAGCGGGTAAGTTCATGGCACAACGTGCGGTAGGTCACACAGGGCCAAGGGCGCGTAAGTGGATTGAACCGGAGCGGGCGGGCCGAACGTTGAGTGCCCACGGTCCCTCGATCGGCATGGGATCTGGCACTGGGCAGCACGGAGTGCTAAGACCTGGGCGGGAGATTGACTCACGTGGCGAACGTCAACATTTCTGACATATTCGCACGCCCCCCCCACCCGCGACTGCCATGGTGATCTTTTGAGAGCAGCTGTTACGTCGGGCGAGGTCACTTGGAAGCGCATAAAGTGGGCGGTTTGCCGCTAACAGCAGCCCGCCTACCTCAAGGGGTGTTTCAAGAAAGATACAGAAACGACTCCATTCCCC
Organism: Cupriavidus sp. F041; assembly: GCF_057814235.1. Taxonomy (NCBI): domain Bacteria; kingdom Pseudomonadati; phylum Pseudomonadota; class Betaproteobacteria; order Burkholderiales; family Burkholderiaceae; genus Cupriavidus; species Cupriavidus sp. F041. The sequence continues at coordinate 1,311,537 of NZ_JBVASY010000002.1, read as the reverse complement.
TGCAATTCTATGATGCATTAATTGCGGTGGGGCTCACTTCCTTTCGATGATGCTATGGAGACGGCTGGCCTGGCCGCCTCCACATAGCGCGCGTGTTCAAGGGCACGTGAAGACAGTCGCAGAAAGCGACGAAGGCGTAGCAGTCTTGGTGATGCTAAAGGTTTCATCCTTGATCTGAATGCCCGAATAGCTGACCTGCGACAGCGTCAGAGTTTGGCCCCCAGGGCAGGTAAAGCTTCCTGGACCCGGGGCTTCAAGCACCAGGCACTGGTTGACTGAACCATTCTTTCCAGAACTGAACGATCCGGTGGAGCTGACCGGCCCACTGACGGTTTCCTTATTCGCTGCATTGGGGCACTGTCCCCCGTTATTCTCACAAACATACGTGGCAGTGGCATTTGCGCTCGCGGTATAGGTAATTTGTTGATTGGTTCCGAGCCCTGCCTCCTTAAAACATACCTGTGCATCGCCGTCGCCTACCAGGCTCGACCGGACAGCCCCGACGAAATGCGGACTGTCCGCCAACGCCGAAATCGCCATCAAAGCCAATGCCGACGATACGACAGCGAGCTTTGCGCGTGAAGCAATCATTTGACGCATGTTCTACTCCTTCCAAACGGGGACCATCGCTGTGCCCTTGTTCGGCTGGAACGTAGCGCCCAGCCGATGCAGCACTAGTGATGACAATTGCCGTGTCGGGGGCTGAGAGTCAGAAGCGCAGGAGACGGACCTTCTTGTCTGATTTGTGCTCCATTCGTCTGTGCTCATTGGCGGCACCTATGTTGCCAACTAGGGCCGCGCCAGCATCGTCGGCTCGCGACCAGCATCCCCCGGAAGTCGAGTTGGTAAAGCGCTCAAGCGAAAATGATGCCATGCGCGCTATGCTCTTGATTTATCTATGAAAATTGACTTGGAAGAAGTTGTCGCATTAGGCAAAAGCGGATGCGATGTTTCAGAGTTGAAACATCGCTACGAGCATGTGCTGCGACACCAATGCAAGCGAGGTGCTTCACCATGCTGACCATCAACTCGGACAAGCACCCGCTGATGAGAGGATGATCGTCATCGTACCGCGGGCGGAATGGGACGACTGGCCGACCTGTCGGGATCCGGAGCGGGCGCGCAGCTTCATGCGCTAAAGTTCGACCGTCGGAGACTGCCGAAGGAGTACTAATTAGCTGGCCTCAGCTTGAATGACCGCAGTTCGCACCGCGCCCTTGCACTTGAAAGCAGAAATCTTTGTCGGAGGTAGAGAAGCAGGTTTTTCGTTGAAATGTCGAGACGTGGGCGCGTGCGCAGACCAACATTTGCGGTCGTATCAGAGGGCACCCTTGCTTGGGCGACGGACGGTGCACCGTTGCGCTGAAAAGAAGAACGCCCCCAGCGGGGAGCACCGTTGGGGGCTGTCAGAATGCGGTCGGGAGGCCATGGAGGCTTCTCTCTCCAGACTAATTCCGTGGACTACTCAATGGTCCCCTAGATATGGCCACCATCAGTGAATGCATCGCGCCGGTCTGTGACTCTAGCTCCATCAGTGAATACGTCACGGCGGTCCGCGACTCTCGCACCATCGGTAAAGACGTCAAACTTTGATGATTTCGCTCCATCGGCGTAGACATCGAACTTCGTTGTTTTCCCTCCATCGGTATAGGGGTCACGAGGCCCCGCCGTGCTAGCGCCATCAGTGTAAATATCGCGCGTGCCGTTGCCTGCATAGGCTGCTATGGCGCCAAATGCGGCTGCTGTCACCGCAAGCAGTGCAATTTTCTTCAACATTATCCACCTCCTTTTTCAGGTGGTTATACATCCCCCCGGACCAGTAAAGTTCAGACTGAGTATAGGTTTACCAGACCGGCTTGTGCATTGCACAAACTCACATTTTTCTTATTACATTTATGCCTAACTGTTCTTTGCAGCGAACTTCGGACCTTCGTCTCAGCATTCAACTGTAATGTGAAGAGACAATCGCCCCCCACCGAACATATAAAAGTATGACGGGTACCGTCTGTTGGCATCGACCGGTCCGGAGGCGCAACTCCGGACCAAGAACGCGGACGCGACCACCTGGTTTCCGGAGGTCGTGGCCGCCCTCGCCAAACTGCCGCCCGGCTGCATCGTCGACGGTGAGGTGTGCGTGATGACCCCTGACGGGATTAGCGACTTCGAGCGCACGCACGCCCGCGCGAAACGGCGCTGTTGGTACCCGGGCGCCGACCCGGTCGGCTACTGCATCTTTGACCTACTCATCGCGCGAGGTAGGGACATGCGCGACCAGCCGCTGGAGAAGCGCAAGGCGGCGCTGCGCAAGCTCCTGACCGACACACCACCGCTTGGCTTGCTCTACGTCCAAGACGTGGAGGACGGTGCATGGCTGTTCGACGCGGCGTTGGCGTTGAATCTTGAGGGTATCGTAGGCAAGCGTGTCGGCAGCGTGTATCGCGATGGCACTCGCTCCACCGACTGGATCAAGGTGAAGCGGCAGGGCGCGATCCTTCCGGGGTTCAAACGCGCCTGACCTGCGTGCGAATTTCGTGCGAATTACGGGAGAGTTTTGGAGAGAAATGCAGAGGACTTACGAGGTCGAAAACTCGTAAGCCCTTGATTTTATGAGGATTTAATAGTGCTGTAGATGCACAAAGATGGTGCGAGGGAGGGGACTCGAACCCCTACACCATTGCTGGCGTCAGGACCTAAACCTGGTGCGTCTACCAATTTCGCCACCCTCGCAGTCCCTGCGGCGTGCATCCCTGGCGGGAGGCCGCTGTGCTCGTTGATTTGCAGGCGGGCCAGGCAACTTTGAGGTGTTCACAAAGCACAAAAGCAAACAGGCGGCTGAACTGCCCGCCTGGCTTTGTGTTACCCGTGCTGCCGGCGCACTTTGCGCATGCAGCGCAACGAGGCAGCGGATTCTAGCGCAAAGCGCCGCGGGAATCCAGCCCCCTCATGCTACCTAGGGCATCTAGGCTGGCCGTCTCGTCCGCTCAGCGCCGGGTTTTGATAAACGCCAGCACGAGCACGGTGGCGCCAGCCTCCAGCGCAGCGACAAAGTACAAGCCCGCCGAGAGTTGCCCGGTGCTGGTCTTGAACCACCCGATCATGTACGGCGCAACGAAGCCTGCCAGGTTGCCGATCGAGTTGATCAGGGCAATCCCGCCGGCTGCGGCGGTACCGGCCAGGAAGGCTGAAGGCAACGACCAGAACACCGGGAAAGCCGCCAGGATGCCGATGGAGGCAATGGTCAGCGCAATCAGTGCCAGTACTGCGCTGTGCAGCCACATGCCGGTCAGGACCAGCCCGGCGGCGGCCATCAGGGTGGCCAGCGCGCAGTGCAGGCGGCGTTCGCCGGTGCGGTCGGAGTGGATGCCGTTCCAGACCATGGCAAGCGTGCCTGCGATGAAGGGAATGGCGGAGACCAGGCCGATCTGCAGGTTGCCTTGTACGCCTAGCTCTTTGATGATGGATGGCGACCAGAAGGCGATGGTGGCGTTGCCGCTGACCACGCAGAAGTAGATGGCGGCGCAGATCCATACGCGCGAGTTGGTGAAGGCGGCGCGCAGGGAGGAGTGCTTGGCGGGGTCGCGGTTTTCGGCTTCGATCTCGCGGGTGACGAGATCGCGTTCGCTGGCGGTGAGCCATTTGGCGCTGATGGGCTTTTCGGGCAGGTACATCAGCACGGCGATGCCGGCGAGTACGGAGGGGATGCCTTCGATGACGAACAGCCATTGCCAGTTGGCGAGGCCGTCGACGCCTTCCATGCTGCTCATGATGAAACCGGCCAGCGGGCCGCCGCTGACGCCGGCGATGGCGAAGGAGGTCATGAACAGGCCGTTGATGCGCGCGCGGCGCTGGGCCGGGAACCAGTAGGTCAGGTAGAGCACGACGCCGGGGAAGAAGCCGGCTTCGAATACGCCCAGCAGGAATCGCAGGGCGTAGAACTGCATCGGCGTCTTGACGAAGATCATCGCCATGGAGGCGAAGCCCCACAGGATGGTGATGCGGGCGAGCGTGCGGCGCGCGCCGATCTTTTCCAGCAGCAGGTTGCTGGGGACCTCAAACAGGAAGTAGCCGATGAAGAAGATGCCGGCGCCGAAGCCGTACACGGCTTCGCTGAATTGCAGGTCTTGCAGCATCTGCAGCTTGGCAAAGCCGACGTTGACACGGTCGATCCAGGCGAGCACGAACAGGAAGACGAGGAAGGGGATCAGCCGTACCGCGATCTTGCGGTAGGCCTCGTTGCGCTCGGCCGGGGTGTGGGCCGGGTTCTCCACGGCGACAGGGGCGCCGGTCATCACGGAAGACATCGGTGGTACTCCTTGGGTGTTGATTGACGGGGCCGCGCTGCTTGGTCGCGGCCCTCGGTTTTTTCGCCTGCTTACCGCAGCGCGGCTTCGATGGCGCCGGCTACCTGCAGCGCGCGCGCGTCGCTTCCGTTCAGGCCGCCTACGCTCAGGCCGATGCCCTGCCCTGCCGCCGGCAACGGCAGCGATACCGCGCAGCCGTCGAGGAAATTGAGCACGCTGGGATTGCGCAGCACCAGGCCGTTGGTGGCGAAGAAGGCTTCGTCGCTTTCCAGTGCATCCAGGCGCGGCGGGCGTACTGCCACGGTGGGCATCAGCCAGGCGTCGGCTTCGCGCAGCAGGCCGGCGGCGCGGGCCTGCATGGCGCGGCGTTCGGCCAGCAGTTCGATGTAGTCGGCCGCGCCAAGCTGTTCGCCGCGGCGGATGCGCATGGCGACGCGCTGGTCGTAGTCGTTGCCGCGGTCGGCCAGCAGTCGCTTGTGCCAGTGCCACGCTTCGGCCGCGGTCAGGCCGCCGCCGGCGTTGATCTGCGGCAGGCGCTTGAGTTCGGGGAAGTCGAACGGGATGATCCGCGCACCGAGCCGCGACAGCGTGGCCAGCGTTGCGTCGAACGCTTGCGCCACCTCGGCATCGAGGCCGTCGCAAACGAAATCGCGCGTCACCAGCAGGCGCAGCCCTGCCAGCGGCGCGGGCCGGCTGTCCAGCGTTTCGCCGCTGACGATGGCGTCGAACGCCGCGCAGCAGGCAACCGAGCGCGCCAGCGGGCCGGCCGAGTCGAGTGAGGTCGACAATGGCACGGCGCCGGCCAGCGGCACCCGGCTTGCGGTTGGCTTGAAGCCGGTCAGGCCGCAGAACGCGCTGGGGATGCGGATGGAGCCGCCGGTATCTGTGCCGAGCGCGGCCACGGCCATGTCGAGCGCCACGCTGACCGCGCCACCCGACGTGGAGCCGCCAGCGATGCGCGCTTCGTCGAAGGGCGTGCGCGGCGTGCCGTAGTGCGGGTTCAGGCCGAGCCCGGAGAACGCGAACTCGCTCATATTGGTGCGCCCGATCAGCACGGCGCCGGCAGCGCGCAGGCGTGCCACCACGGGTGCGTCGGCGCTCGCGGGGGCACCGGCCAGCGCTTTCGAGCCAGCGCGGGTTACCTGTCCTTGCACGTCGAACAGGTCCTTGATGGAGATCGGCAGCCCGGCGAGCGGCGATGCCACCAGCCCCGCGGCGCGGGCCTGGTCGGCTGCGCGGGCCGCAGCGAGCGCGCCAGCGGCGTCGACTTCAAGGAACGCGGCGCCGCCGCCGTTGCGGTGGGCGTCGATACGGGCCAGAGCCTGCTCGGTCAGCGCGACGCTGGTGGTGCGGCCGGCAGCCAGATCGGCGGCGAGCGCGGCGATGGTTGGCAGCGCGGGGCTCATGGCGCCACCGCCAGGCAATCCACCCGATAGGCATGGCGCAGCGTGCGCTTGCGTACCGGATCATGCAGTTCCACTTCGAAGGCTTCGCCGCTGCCCAGTTCGCCGATCACGGCTTGCGTGCCGCAGAACATGGCGGTGCCGGCGGGCAGCTTGTCTTCGCCGGTCAGGCGCTGGATCAGGTCGCGCGGGTCGAGCAGGCGCGTTACCAGGCCTTCCTGATAGAGCTCGCGCTGGCCGTTGCGAGTGCGCCAGCAGCGCATCTGCAACTGGTCCCAGTGCGCTGCCACGTCGGCGAAGCGCCAGAGTTCGGTGCCCAGGGGCTTGGCGCACATCTGCTTGGAGACGGTGACGTCGTAGGCTTCGACCTTGCGGTCGGTGTGGTCGGAGCCTACGCCGATGTACATCGCGTCCTTGGCCGCAAGCAGCACGAATTCGATTTCACCGGAGGAATCCTCGCGCGGCACTTCGAGCAGCGCGTCGGTGGTCAGCAGCGAGGCGGCCAGCGGGTAGAAGCAAGGCACGGTGGTGGGCGGCTTGACGCCGATCTCTTCGAGCTCGCGGATGTGGTGGTTGACGGCGTCGGCGTCGCGGCCGGTCCAGCCGGCGATGATGAGGCGCTGGATATCGAGGACGAGTTCGCCCTCGCCGGCTACCTGGAAGTGAAGTGTCGGCATTGCTTACTACCTTAGCTGTTGCGGAGAAAATCGGTCAGATGGTCCGGATGATGTTCTTCCGGAATTCGTCAATGTGTTCGCGGATGGCCTCGCGCACCGCCGGTACGTCGCGCCGCTCGAGGGCGTCGATGATCACCCGGTGCTCCTGGTAGACGTTTTCCAGGTGCTGTGGGTCGGATAGCGAGAGAAACCAGAAGCGCGCCTGCTTCTCATGCAGGCTGCGCAGCAGGTCGGCCAGCACGCGATTGCGCGAGGCGGCCGACATGGCGGTATGGAATTTGAGGTCGAGCGCGGCGAGGCCGGCGATGTCGCGCCGCGCGATCAGGTCGGGAGAGTGGTCGACGATCTCACGCATGGCCTTGAGATCGCTCTCGTGGGCGCGCTCGCATGCCAGTGTGGCGCACAGCACTTCGTTGGTGGCGCGCACTTCGATCATGTCGAGCACTTCATTGAGTGACAGCGGCGATACCAGCACGCCCTTGCGCGGCATGATCGACACCAGCCCTTCCACTTCCAGCCGGTGCAGCGCCTGATGCACCGGCGTGCGGCCCAGTCCGAGCAAGGCCGCGACCTGCGCCTCGTTCAATGGCTCGCCCGGCCGGAACTCGCAGGAAATGATGCGCCGCTTGATCTCGGCATAGGCATGCTCGCGCATCGCGGCGCCGGTCGCTGCCCGCGGTGGCGGATCAGCATTGTGATCAGCGCCGCCGACCAGCCGGATCGGGTTCGACATGATGGTTCCTGCGTGTTGAAGTTGTTGTGATACTAGTCTGATATTTCACTGAGCGTCAACCTGCGAGGACTGCGGGTAAACGCTGAAGCCTGTGGCACCGGCATGGGCCGCCTTGTCATATCCTCGCATCGTCGCCCACGATGCTTCCATTCCCGGATCGCCTGGAAAGACTTACCGGACAATGGTTTTCGGCAAATTCCGGAGACGCGTGCAGCGGAAATCCGACGGCCCTGGCCGCGCCGCTATTCCCAACGAAAGCCAGGCCGAATATCATTAAGGCCAACCCATAGAATCGATAATCGATACAGTCGTATATTGGTGCAATATGCATTCATCGTGGTGCAGCCTCTCCCAGCGATGGTGCCGCCACACTGGTACGACGACGACGCGGAATCCGAACATGACCCGGCAAGACAAGCAGGAACCCAGCAACGAATCGGCAGCCACCCCGGCGGAAAGCAGCGAAGAAGCCACTCGCACGGACCCGCTGTTCAACCAGTCGCTGGAGAAGGGCCTGGATGTCCTGCGGGCCTTCAGCGCCGTGCATCGCACCCTCACCCTGGCCGAACTGGCCAGCCTGACCGGCATGACCAAGAGCTCCGCGCAACGCACCGTGCATACGCTGGAGACGTTGGGCTATGTGGCCAAGCACCCGCAGACGCGGCGCTTCCGGCTGACGCCCAAGGTGATGGAGATCGGCTACAACTATCTGTCCGCCGATGCGTTGATCCAGGCCGCCAGCCCTTACCTGTCGCAGCTCGCCAACGCCAGCGGCGAGACCGCCAACCTGACCGAGCCGGTCGGGCTGGAGATGGTCTACGTGGCGCAGTTGATGACGTCGAAATACATCCCGGTGCTGACGCCCGTCGGCATGCGCATTCCCATGTACTGCACCAGCAGCGGCCGCGCGTATCTCAGCACCCTGCCCGACGAGCAGGTCATGGCGATGCTGGAGAACTCGGCGCGCGTGGCCCGCACACCGGCCACGCTGACCGATGTGGCGGCGATCTTCGAGATGGTGGTGGCTTGCCGCAGGGTGGGCTATGCCTGCAATAACGAGGAGCTGTTCCTGGGCGATATGGGCGTGGGCGCGGCCATCGTCAACAGCCAGGGGCGGGCAGTGGGCGCGGTGCATGTATCGCCGCCCGCCAGCCGCTGGAGCATGGCCGAGGCGCAGACGAAGCTGGCGCCGATGGTGATTGAATGCGCGTGGGCGATCTCGCGTTCGATCGCCCACTGAGGTTGACGCGCTCCGGCGCGGGCGGCGCGCCTTAGCGCGCGTGCTCCAGCATCGCTTGCAGCAGCACGTTCGCGCCGGCCTCGATATGCTCGGGCAGCGCATCTTCCAGCTCGTTGTGGCTGATGCCGTCCTTGCACGGCACGAAGATCATGCCGGTGGGCGCGCGCTGCGCCACGTAGACGGCATCGTGCCCTGCCCCGCTGACCACATCCATATGCGGCAGGCCCAGCGCGGCGGCGGCGCGGCGCACGCTGTCCACGCATTCTTGCGCGAACACGCACGGCTCGAACTTCACCACCTGGCGGATCTCCACGCTCACCGCGCCGCGTTCGGCGATCTCCGCGAACGTGGTCCGCATGGCTGCGTCCATACAGTCCAGTCCCGCCTGCGACAGATTGCGGAAGTCCACCGAGAAATCCACTCGCCCGGGAATCACGTTGCGTGAGTTTGGCGTGACCTGCACATAGCCCACCGTGCCGCGCCCGTGCGGTGCCTCGGCCACGGCGATGCGATTGACCTCGTCGATCATGCGCGCCGCCGCCAGCATGGCGTCGTGGCGCAGCGCCAGCGGCGTGGGGCCGGCGTGGGCGTCCATGCCGGTCACGGCCACGTCATACCATTGCTGGCCGAGCGCGCCGGAGACCACGCCGATCGGCAGCCCGGCGGCTTCCAGCACGGGCCCCTGCTCGATATGCGCCTCGAAGTAGGCGGCGAACATGCCGCCCGGCACTTCCCCCACGGGCTGCTCGCCGCGATAGCCGATCTGCTCCAGTGCCTCGCCTACGCTGATGCCGTCCAGGTCGCGCTGGGCGCGTATGAACTCCGCCCCGAACACGCCGGCAAAGGCGCCCGAGCCCATCATCACCGGCGTAAAGCGGGTGCCCTCTTCGTTGGTCCAGAATGCCAGTTCCAGCGGCGCGCGGGTGACGATGCGCAGGTCGTTGAGCGTGCGCATTGCCTCCAGGCCCGCCAGCACGCCGAAGTTGCCGTCGAACTTGCCGCCGGAGGGCTGGGTGTCGATATGACTGCCGGTTGCCACCGCCTGGGCATCAGGATCGCTGCCCGCGCGGCGCGCGAACACGTTGCCGACCTCGTCGGTACGCACGGCGAGCCCCGCTTCGCGGCACCAGCCGACCACCAGGTCGCGCCCCTGGCGATCCAGCTCGGTCAGGGCGATGCGGCACACGCCGCCCTTGGGCGTGGCGCCGATCTGCGCCAGGTCCATCAGCGATTGCCACAGGCGTGCTGCGTTGATACGGGGAAGGTATTGCTGGTCCATGTCGGGAAGCCGGTTGGTTGGGAGACAGGCAGGGATCTCAGCAAAAAGCAGGCCATAGGCGATGCATATCCTCTGGCCCATGTTTCATACATGGCTAACGATGGAGAGGCCGCGCTGTACCGGCGGCCAGGATGGAAGCGGCACAAAACGCAACTGGCATGTGACTTGCTTGATTAGCTCCGTCTACCCTTCCCCCACCCAGGAGCCTTGCCCGTGACCGTTTTTTCTTCCGACTCCGTAAGAAGCGTGAAACCCGGCCTGAAAACCTTCGCTGCCGCCGCTGCCATTGCCTCCGTCTCCCTGCTCGCGTTGCCAGGCACAGCGATGGCCGAGAAGGTGCTGCGCATCGGCATGACCGCCGCCGATATCCCGCGCACGCTGGGCCAGCCCGACCAGGGCTTCGAAGGCAACCGCTTTACCGGCATCCCGATGTACGACGGGCTGACCCAGTGGGATCTCTCGAAGGGCAGCGGCCCCAGCCTGCTGATTGCCGACCTGGCCACGGAATGGAAAGTCGATGCCAAGGACAAGACCAGGTGGGTCTTCAAGCTGCGCCCCGGCGTGAAGTTCCACGACGGCTCGCCGTTCAATGCGGATGCCGTGGCGTGGAACGTGGGCAAGGTGCTCGACAAGACCGCCAAGCAGTTCGATCCCAGCCAGGTTGGCGTGACCGCCTCGCGCATGCCCACCTTGCGTTCGGCCAGGAAGATCGACGACCTGACCATTGAGCTGATCACCTCGGAGCCTGACTCCTTCCTGCCGTACAACCTGAGCAACCTGTTCATGGCTTCGCCCACGCAATGGGAGAAGAAGCTCGCTGCGGTACCGGCCTCGGTGACGGATCCGGCGGAGCGTTCCAAGCAAGCGTGGGTAGCCTTCGCCGCCGACGCCTCGGGCACCGGCCCGTTCAAGATGAGCCGCTTCGTGCCGCGCGAGCGGCTTGAACTGGTGAAGAACGCGCAGTACTGGGACGCCAGGCGCGTGCCCAGGATCGACAAGGTGGTGATGCAGCCGATGCCCGAGGCCAATGCGCGCACCGCCGCCCTGCTGTCGGGCCAGGTCGACTGGATCGAGGCGCCGGCACCGGATGCGGTGGCACAGATCAAGAGCCGCGGCTTCGAAGTCTACGCCAACGCGCAACCGCATATGTGGCCGTGGCAGCTGTCGTTCGCGCCCGGATCGCCCTGGCTCGACAAGCGCGTGCGGCAAGCCGCCAACCTGTGTGTCAACCGTTCCGGCCTGAAGACACTGCTGGGCGGCTATATGGCCGAGGCCAAGGGCATTGTCGAACCGGGCAACCCGTGGTGGGGCAATCCCAAGTTCGATATCAAGTACGACGCCAACACCGCGCGCAAGCTGATGCAGGAAGCGGGCTACTCCGCCGCCAGGCCGCTCAAGGTGAAGGTGCAGGTCTCGGCTTCGGGCTCGGGCCAGATGCAGCCGCTGCCAATGAACGAGTACGTGCAGCAGAACCTGAAGGAGTGCTTCATCGACGTCGACTTCGACGTGGTCGAATGGAACACGCTCTTCACCAACTGGCGCATCGGCGCCAAGGATCCGAGCGCGCACGGCGCCAACGCGGTCAACGTGAGCTTTGCGGCGATGGACCCGTTCTTCGCCATGGTCCGCTTTGTCAGCACCAAGACGCAGCCGCCGGTCTCGAACAACTGGGGCTACTTCGGCAACGCGGAGTTCGACAAGCTGATCGAAACCGCGCGCACCTCGTTTGACGACAAGGGGCGCGACGCGGCGCTGGCCAAGCTGCATGCGCGCATCGTGGAAGAAGCGCCCTTCGTGCTGATCGCGCATGACGTGGGCCCGCGCGCCATCTCCAGGAAGGTCAAGGGCGTGGTGCAGCCGCAGAGCTGGTTTATCGACATCGCCACCATGTCGATGGACTAAGCAACGCATTGCGCGGCTCGCGTGCGCGGCCGGTCCCGGGCCGGCCACGCACAGCGCAAGCAAGAGAATGTCCGGCCGGCACGCATCGGCCAGGCACCCCGCAAACCACGGCAGGCGCCCGCGCCTGCCTTCCCGGCCACGATCATGTTCTACCTGCTCCGCCGCTTCATCTATGCAATCCCCATCCTGCTAGGGGTCGCCCTGCTCTGCTTCTCGCTGGTCCATATCGCGCCGGGCGACCCGCTGGTGTCGGTGCTGCCGCCCGATGCTTCCGAGGACCTGCGCCGCCAGCTCACCGCGCTGTATGGCTTCGATAAACCCTTTCTCGAACAATTCCTGCACTGGCTAACCCGCGCGATGCATGGGGACCTCGGCACCTCCATCGCCACCAACCGCCCGGTGATGAGCGAAGTGATGACGGCGGTGATCAACTCGGTCCGGCTGGCCGCGGTGGCCACGCTGATCGGTTTTACCTTCGGCTGCCTGTTCGGCTTCGTGGCCGGCTACTTCCGCGATTCCGCCGCGGATCGCACCGCCTCCTTCCTGTCCGTGTTCGGCGTGAGCATGCCGCACTACTGGCTGGGCATGGTGCTGGTGATCGTGTTCTCGGTCTTCCTCGGCTGGCTGCCCGCCACGGGTGCGGGCCCGGGTGGTTCTGGTGACTGGGCGTGGGACTGGGAACATATCCAGTACATGGTGCTGCCGGCGGTGACGATGTCGGTGATCCCGATGGGCATCGTGGCCCGCACCATCCGCGCGCTCGTTGCCGAAATCCTCTCCAATGAATTCATCGTCGGCCTGAAGGCGCGCGGCCTGTCGGAGCTGGCGGTGTTCCGCCATGTGCTGAAGAACGTGGCGCCTACCGCGCTGTCGGTGATGGGCCTGCAACTCGGCTACCTGCTGGGCGGCTCCATCCTGATCGAGACCGTGTTCTCCTGGCCCGGCACGGGCTTCCTGCTCAACTCGGCGATCTTCCAGCGCGACTTCCCGCTGCTGCAGGGGACCATCCTCGTGCTCGCCGTGTTCTTCGTGCTGCTGAACCTGCTGGTCGATGCGCTGCAAACCCTGTTCGACCCGCGCATCCAGCGTAATTGACGCCATCAAGGAAACCGGGAGTCCCCATGGAAATGACTTTGACGAAGCCCGCCGTGCTGCCTGTCGTGCAGCGCTCGCCAGGCTACTGGACCACCGTAGGCCGGCGCCTGCTGCGCAACAAGCTGGCCATGCTGGCCGCGCTGATCCTGCTGGCGCTGGTGCTGATGGCGATCTTCGCGCCGGTGCTGATGCCGGCGGATCCCTACGCCGCTTCCATCCTCAAGCGCCTCAAGCCCTTCGGCACCGAGCACTACCTGCTTGGCACCGACGAACTCGGGCGCGACATGCTGTCCCGCCTGATGCTGGGTGCCCGCCTGTCGCTGTTCATGGGCATTACGCCGGTGCTCATCGCCTTCGTGGTCGGTAGCGCGCTGGGCATCGTGGCGGGCTACGCCGGCGGCTGGACCAATACCGTGATCATGCGGCTGGTCGATATCCTGTACGCCTTCCCCTCGGTGCTGCTGGCCATCGCGCTGTCGGGCACGCTGGGCGCGGGTGTGGGCAATGCGCTGTTGTCGCTGACCATCGTGTTCGTGCCGCAGATCGTGCGCGTGGCGGAAAGCGTGACCACGCAGGTACGCAACCGCGAGTTCGTCGACGCGGCACGCGCCTCGGGCGCGTCGTCGCTGACCATCGTGCGAGCCCATGTGCTCAACAACGTGCTGGGCCCGATCTTTGTCTATGCCACCAGCCTGATCTCGGTCTCGATGATCCTGGCCTCGGGCCTGTCCTTCCTGGGCCTTGGCGTCAAGCCGCCCGAGCCGGAATGGGGCCTGATGCTCAACACGCTGCGCACGGCGATCTATACGCAGCCGTGGGTTGCCGCCCTGCCCGGCGCGATGATCTTCCTGACCTCGATCTCCTTCAACCTGCTCGCCGACGGCATCCGCTCGGCGATGGAAATCAAGGACTGATGCCATGACCGATGCCATGACCGTTACCCTGCTCAATACCGACGTGGGCGGCCCGGCGCAGCCGCTGGTGATCGCGCGCGACCTGATCAAGCACTTTCCGCTCAAATCGAAGCTGCCCTGGCAGCGTGGCGGCGAGGTTCGCGCCGTCGATGGCGTCAGCTTCGAAGTCAGGAAGGGAGAAACGCTGGGCGTGGTCGGTGAATCCGGCTGCGGCAAGTCCACCACGGCGCGGCTGCTTATGCAGCTGATCGAGCAGAACGGGGGTGAGCTGATCTTCGATGCGCTGGGCGTCGGATCGGCGCAGTTGCCCATGAAGCGCTACCGCAGCCAGGTGCAGATGGTCTTCCAGGACAGCTACTCCTCGCTCAACCCGCGCCTTACCATCGAGGAATCCATTGCCTTTACGGCGCGCGTGCACGGCATCAGCGCCGCCGAAGCCACCGCGCGTGCGCGCGCCCTGCTGGATCGCGTGGGCCTGGAGCCGGCGCGCTTCGCCGGACGCTATCCGCACGAGTTGTCCGGCGGGCAGCGCCAGCGCGTGAACATCGCGCGAGCGCTGGTACTGCGCCCGCGCCTGGTGATCCTCGACGAAGCCGTGTCGGCACTCGACAAATCGGTGGAAGCGCAGGTGCTGAACCTGCTGCTCGACCTCAAGGCCGAGTTTGACCTCACCTATGTCTTTATCAGCCACGACCTGAACGTGATCCGCTACCTGTGCGACCGCGTGATGGTGATGTACCTGGGCAAGGTGGTGGAGGTGGGCGATATCGAGACGCTGTACGCCAACCCATCGCATCCCTACACCCGCGCGCTGCTGGCCTCGATGCCGGCAATGGATCCGGACCACCGTACGCTGGTCGCGCCACTGGCGGGCGATCCGCCCAACCCGATCAACCCGCCGTCCGGATGCAGCTTCCATCCGCGCTGCGCCATGGCCGAAGACGTGTGCTCGCGCCGCGCGCCGGTGCTGTCGGATACGCTGGCCGGGCATCCCGTGGCCTGCCTGATGGCCAACGCCGGCGGCGGCCACAGCCGGCAGATGCCGGCGGGCGCCAGTCCGCTCGCTGCAACGATTTGAGGGCCTCATCGTGACTGCATCCAATCACACTCCAGAACCGCAAACTGCCGCGCCCATGGTATCGGTGCGCGATTTGCGCGTCACCTTCTCCGGCGGCGGCAAGACCATCCGCGCCGTCAACGGCGTATCGCTGGAAGTTGCGCCGGGCGAGGCGCTCGCCCTGATCGGCGAATCCGGCTCGGGCAAGAGCGTGACGCTGCGTGCGCTGATGCGGCTGCATCCGCCGCGCCGCACCCGCATGGAAGGCGAGATCCGCATCGACGGCGTCGACGTCACCGCGCTGGATTCGCGCGGGCTGGCCCGCCTGCGCGGCGGCACGGTGGCGATGGTGTTCCAGGAGCCCCTGCTGGCGCTGGACCCCGTCTACACGGTCGGCCAGCAGATCATCGAGTGCATTCGCACCCATGCCCGCGTGTCCGCCGCCGAAGCGCGCCAGCGCGCGCTGCGGGCGCTGGAGGCGGTGCGCATTCCCAGCCCGGAGCGGCGGCTGGCGGCTTATCCGCACGAGATGTCCGGCGGCATGCGCCAGCGCGCCATGATCGCGCTGGCGCTGTCGGCCAACCCAAAGGTGCTGCTGGCCGACGAGCCCACTACCGCGCTGGACGCCACCGTGCAGATCCAGGTGTTGATCCTGCTGCGGGAACTGCAGCGCGAGCTGGGCTTGTCGATCGTGTTCGTCACCCATGACATCGGCGCGGCGGTGGAGATCGCCGACCGCGTGGCCGTGATGTACGGCGGGCGCATTGTCGAGGAGGGCCCGATCCGCACCATCCTGCGGGCCGCGCGTCATCCGTACACCATGGCACTGTTGCAAAGCCGCCAGCACGGCATGGATCGGGGCCAGCGGCTGCAGACCATTGCCGGTTCGCCGCCCGACCTGTCCGCCTTGCCGCCCGGCTGCAGCTTCGCCCCGCGTTGCCCGCATGCGAGTGCGCAATGCCTGGAGGCGGTGCCGCAGAGCGTCGCGCTGGGCGGCGGTCATCGCGTAAGCTGCGTACTGGCCGCCGGGCCAGTTGCCGTCGCGCAGGCCGTGGCTTGAGCCGTGCGCTCCGGTCATGAGCGCACGGTTCACAAGTTGCATGCCTTGCCCGCCGTGCAGTCCGTGCCAATATCACCTTTACTGATTGCTTCCCCACCGCTAACCGCATCCATGAACCTGGCCAGCCATCCCTCCCACGCCTTCCTTCCCTACCCGGCAGCGCCGGTCGCCAACGCCGCGAGCGGGCCGCTCGCCGGCCTCACCTTCGCCGCCAAGGACTTGTTCGACGTGGCCGGCTACCCCACCGGCGGGGGCAACCCCCATGTGCTGGCGATGTCAGGCATCAAGACCGCCACCGCCCCAACCGTGCAGCGCCTGCTTGCCGCCGGCGCCGCCTTCGTCGGCAAGACCCACACCGATGAACTGGCGTTCTCGATGAACGGGAAGAATGCCCACTACGGCGCGCCGGTCAACGGCGCGGCACCGGGACGCATCACCGGCGGCTCGTCGTCGGGCTCGGCCTCGGCGGTATCCAACGGGCTTTGCGACTTCGCGCTGGGCACCGACACCGGCGGCTCGGTGCGCGCCCCGGCCAGCCATTGCGGGTTGTTCGGCATCCGCCCCACGCACGGACGCATCTCGCTCGCGCAATGCCTCGCCCTGTGTGACAGTTTCGATACCTGCGGCTTCTTCGCGCGCGACATCGGCACCTTTGCGCGCGTGGCCGAAGTACTGCTCGGGGACGATGCAAGGCCGCTGCCCGCCAGCCCGCGCCTGCTGCTCGCCGAAGACCTGTTCCGCATGCCCACCCCTGCCGCGCTGGACGCGCTGCTGCCGGTGGTCGGCGGCATCGAGGCCGCCTTTGGCAAAGCCACCCCCGTCACGGTCGCGGATCGCGCGCTGGAAGAGATCTGGTGGGCCTTCCGCTACGTGCAGGGCTGGGAAGCCTGGCAAACCGACGGCGCCATGATCGAACAGTACGGCCTGCAGCTCGGCCCGGACGTGGCCGCACGGTTTGCCTTCTCCAAGAGCGTCACGGCCGCGCAGTTCGAAGCATCCAGTGCCATCCGCCGCGCCTTCACCGCCCACCTCGCGGCACTGCTCGGCAACGACGGCATCCTGATCCTGCCGACCATGCCGGACATCGCGCCCCTGTCGGACGCCGCCGGCGAGGAACTGGAAACCTACCGCAACCGCTCCGCCCAGACCCTCTGCCTGGCGCCCCTGTCCGGCTTTCCCCACCTGAGCCTGCCTCTGGCCAGCCGCGCCGGCGCACCGCTCGGCATCTCGCTGATGGGCCCCGCCGGCAGCGACCGCAGCCTGATTGCATTTGCAGAAAAGCTGGTGATGGCACTAAGCTGAACCACTACCCCGATTCCCCCAAGGAGAGCCTGAATGGCCCGAATTCGTATCACCGCCGGCGGTTACCAGTTTGTCGCCGAAACCAATCCCGATGCCCCACAGACCGTGGCGGCCTTCACCAAGCTGCTGCCCTACCGGCAAAAGCTGATCCACGTGCGCTGGAGTGGCGAAGGCCGCTGGATTCCGCTGGGCGAATTCAAGCTGGGCGTGGACTTCGAGAACCACACCAGCCACCCGTCGGTGGGCGACATCCTGTTCTACCCCGGCGGCTACAGCGAAACCGAGATCATCCTGGCGTACGGCAGTTGCTGCTTCGCCAGCAAGATGGGGCAACTGGCGGGCAACCATTTCCTGACGATCGTGGAAGGCAAGGAGAACCTGCGCGCGCTGGGCACCAAGGTGCTGTGGGAAGGGGCGCAGGATGTGAGTTTTGAGTTGATGTAAGGCGCGCGATGCGTGCTCGGCGGCGTCAGCCGTCCGAGCACGATCCAGGGCATGTTCAGCGCGCCAGCACTGCCGTCCCCGGCACCCTCACCGGCTCCGGCGCCTTCACCCGGAACCACGCCGCATACAGCGCCGGCAGGAACAACAGCGTCAACGCCGTGGCAATCACCAGCCCGCCCATGATCGCCACCGCCATCGGTCCCCAGAACACCGAGCGCGACAACGGGATCATGGCCAGCACAGCAGCCGCGGCGGTCAGGATGATCGGGCGGCAGCGACGCACGGCTGACTCGACGATGGCTTCCCAGACCGGCGCGCCCGCGCTGATGTCCTGCTCGATCTGGTCGACCAGGATCACCGAGTTGCGGATGATCATGCCCAGCAGCGCGGTGATGCCAAGCTGCGCCACAAAGCCCATCGGCGCGCTCAGCAGCAGCAGCGTGGCGGCCGCCCCGATCAGCCCCAACGGTCCGGTCAGGAACACCATCAGCGAGCGCGAGAAGCTGTGCAACTGCAGCATCAGCAGCGTGAAGATGATGAAGATGCACAGCGGCAACTGCGCGGCAATCGACGCGCCCGCCTTGCCGCTTTCCTCTTCCGCCCCGGCCACGGTGATGCGGTAGCCCGCCGGCAGCGTGGCGCGCAGCTTGTCCAGCCTGGGATTGATCTGCGCCGTCACGGTGGGGCCCTGGATGCCTTCCACCACATCGGACTGCACGGTCACGCCGAAGTCGCGGTTCTCGCGCCAGATCACGCCAGGCTCGGAGCGGAAGGCGATGCGCGCTACCTGGGTCAGCGGCACCACGCGGCCGCTGGCGGTGGGTACCTGCATGTTCTGCAGGTCGGACATGGCGTCGCGTTCGTTGCGCGGCGCGCGCATCAGGATGTCGATCAGCTTGTCGCCATCGCGATATTGCCCCACGGCCACGCCGCTCAGCACGGTCTGCGTCACGCGCGCGATGGCAATGGTGCTGACGCCGAGCGCGCGTGCCTTGTCCTGGTCGATATCCAGGCGCAGCACCTTGACGCTCTCGTTCCAGTTGTCATTGACGCCCAGCGTGTTCGGGTTGGCGCTCATCACGGCCTTGACTTCGTCGGCCAGCTTGCGCACGCCGGCGGCATCCGGCCCGATGACCCGGAACTGCACCGGATAAGGTACCGGCGGCCCGTTCGGCAATAGCTTGACGCGTCCGCGCAACTGCGGGAAATCGCTCGCCAGCAGGCTGACGACGCGCTGCCGCACGCGGTCGCGCAGTGCCACCCCGGCCGGCATCACGATCACCTGCGCCACATTGGTCTGCGGGAAGATCTGGTCGAGGGGCAGGTAGAAGCGCGGCGCGCCGCTGCCCACGAACGTAGTCAGGCTGGCGATCTCGCGGTCCCCGCGCAGCGCGGCCTCGAAGCGTTTGGCCTCGGCCTCGGTCTGCGCGAAGCTGGTGCCCTCGGGCATCCACAATTCCACCATCAGCTCCGGCCGGCTCGAATCCGGGAAGAACTGTTTCTCGACGAACTTGAAGGCGTACAGGCCAAGGCCGAAGGCCACCAGGGTAATGACGATCACCGTCTTGCGCCAGGTCACGCACCAGTTCACCAACTGGCGGAAGCGGTTGTAGAACGGCGTGTCGAATACCTCATGCTGCTCGCCCTCGCCGGCCGGCCGGGACTTGAGCAGCAGGTAGCCCAGGTAGGGCGTGAAGTAGACAGCGGCCAGCCAGGACAGCACCAGCGCCATCGCGGTCACGGCAAAGATGGCGAAGGTGTACTCGCCCACGGTCGAACGCGCCAGCCCCACTGGCAGGAAGCCGGCGGCGGTGATCAGCGTGCCGGTCAGCATCGGCATCGCGGTGGAGGTGTAGGCGAAGGTGGCCGCCTCCATCTTGGAGAAGCCCTCCTCCAGCTTGCGCACCATCATCTCCACCGCGATGATGGCGTCGTCGACCAGCAGCCCGAGCGCCACGATCAGTGCCCCGAGCGATATCTTGTGCAGGCCGATGCCGAACATGTTCATGAAGAGGAACGTGACGGCGAGCACCAGCGGAATGGTCAGCGCCACCACTAGCCCCGGCCGCACATCCAGCCGCAGCGGCCTGGTATGCAGGCCGAGCGAGACAAAGCTCACGCCCAGCACGATCACCACCGCTTCGATCAAAACGTGCACGAACTCGCCGACCGAGCGCTCGACCGCGTCGGGCTGGTTCTGCACCTGATCCAGCTCGATGCCCACCGGCAACTGCCCGCGCAAGCCATCCGTCGCGGCGCGCAGGTTCTTGCCCAGCGCGATGATGTCGCCGCCCTTCTCCATCGAGATACCCAGCCCGATCACTTCCTTGCCCTGGAAGCGCATCTTGCTCGCCGGCGGATCGACATAGCCGCGGTAGACGTGGGCGATATCGCCCAGGCGGATGTTGGCAGTGCCGTTGGGGCCGCGCAGCACCAGGTTTTCCAGGTCGGCCACCTTGGCGAACTGTCCCGACAGGCGCACCTGCAGGTTGTCGCCGGGCGTCACCAGCACGCCGCTGGCGGTCATGCTGTTCTGCTGGGAGATCTGGTCCGCGATTGCATTGATGTCCAGGCCAAGCTGGGCAAAGCGTGCCTGGTTGAATTCGATATAGACCTTCTCGTCCTGCAGCCCGATCAGCGCGACCTTGGCCACCGACGGCACGCGCAGCAGTTGCTGGCGCACCAGGTCGGCGTATTCGCGCAGTTCCTTGTAGTTGAAGCCATCGGCGGACAGCGCGTAGATCGAGCCGTACACGTCGCCGAACTCGTCGTTGAAGAACGGCCCGCGCACGCCCGGCGGCAGCGTCTGCGCGATGTCGCCGACCTTCTTGCGCACCGTGTACCAGATCTGCGCGGTGTCCTTTGCCGGCGCGATGTCCTTGAGCTGGAAGATCACCGTGGTCTCGCCGGGCTTGGAGAAGCTGCGGATCTTGTCGGCGTAGGGCACTTCCTGCAACTGGCGCTCGATCTTGTCGGTGACCTGCACCGCGATCTGCTCGGCGGTGGCGCCGGGCCAGAACGCCTGCACCACCATCACCCGGAAGGTAAAGGGCGGGTCTTCGTCCTGGCCGAGCTGGAAGAACGCAAAGAGCCCGCCCAGCAGCAGCACCACCAGCAGGTAACGGGTCAGCGGCTGGTGCTCCAGGGCCCAGCGGGAGAGATTGAAACGGGAATGGTCCATGCTGCGCGCCCTAGTTGCGCACGGCCGGCGCGGACGCCACCGCCTGCAGCGGCCTCACTTTCTGGCCGGGCTTGAGCAGGTGCACGCCCGCGGTGACGATGGTTTGCCCGGCGGACAGCCCCTGCCTGACCTGGACCTCGTTGCCCTGCAGTTCGCCCAGGGTGACCGCGACCGGCTGCACGGTGCCCGCCGCAGCGTCATACACCCAGACCTGGTTGCTGCCCTGTTGCTGCAGCAGCGCGGAAAGCGGCACGCGCAGCGTGGCGTTGTCGCCAGTGCGGGTGAATGTCACCACGGCGGTCATGCCGAACTTGAAGTCAGGCGGCGGGTTGGGCACGCTGATGCGGGCCGCATAAGTACGCGTAACCGGGTCGGCCATCGGGGATATCTCCCGCACGCGGCCTGGCAGGGGACGGCCGGGCTCGGCCCAGGTCCGCACCGTCACGTCGGAAACGCCGCGCAAGCGCTCGACTTGGTCTTCCGGCAACCCGACCGCCACCTCTTTCTCGGCGGTTTGCGCCACGCGGACAACCGACTGGCCTGCCGCGACTACCTGCCCAACCTCCGCTTCGATCAGCGTCACCACGCCGTCGGCGTCGGCGGTCAGGACGCCATAGGCAGTCTGGTTGGACTGGTTGCGCAGCCCGGCCTCGGCCTGGCGCAGGCGGGAGACGGCGGAGTCATAGGTAGCCTGGCGACGTTGCTGCTCGGCGGCGCTGATGAATTTCTTGGCAAACAGCTCGTTGTAACGCTTGAGATCGGCCTCGGCGAGGTCGCGATCGGTCTTGGCCGCGTCGTACTGGGCACGCGAGCCCGCTTCCGCCAGGCTCAGGTCGGTGGGATCGAGCCGTGCGAGCGGCTGGCCCTTGCGGACGGTGGCGCCCACATCAACCAGGCGGGCAGCGATCTTGCCCCCAACGCGAAAGCCCAGCCGTGATTCGATCCGGGGCCGCACGTCGCCGGAGAACTCGAGATCGGTCTTGCCCGCGCCGGGCTGCACCTGCATCAACCGCACGGGGCGGATTTCAGGTGGGCGCTCGGGCTGGCGATTGCAGCCGCCCAGCACCAGCAGGCCGGCAAGTACCGGCACCATGAGCCGCGCGCGGGCCGGCAGCGCGCGGCGAGCGGTATCCGCCATCGCCGCAGCAGCCCCGCTGGCATCCACCAGAGTGGAAAAAGGCACATCGACGGCCGCAACTTCCGGCCTGGGAGAAGGCACTGGCATGAGTTAAGCGAGGAATCGGTGAAACAGCGGGCACTGCGGAAAGCGGCTCGTCAGTTAATAACTCGCCGGTCAGCAATATATAGGGGACCACCCGAATGCGTCAAACCACCCCGGCAAAGCATGTATCGAAAAAAGCACTATTCAGGTAACAAACAAGCCTGCGAGCCAATGTGGCGCAAAAATCGGTGCGTGGCGCGGCGTAATGTCGCAGACGCCATCGTTGCCGGCTGGCGCGCGCCTGCCGCGCCAGCCATCGCTGCTGGCTAGCGCCGATGACGCGCCGCAAGGCCATTAGAGGGCAAATGCTACAATCCGGCCCGTCGCTCGCGCGGCCTCGCCACGAATCGCGGGGCGGCTTTCGCCCACGTTCCCGGCTCTCGGCGCTGCCATGGCGCGCCCCGCGAAAACGCGTGCTGCCGATAGCACCCCAGGCCGGCACCCCATGCTCCGCCAGGCAGGCCGCCGCGACGCCAGCAGGCATAAAGCCCCCAATCACCGACCCGAGACCGGCGTGACGCCCGATCAGTATTGCCAAGAGAAAGCCGCGCAGAGCGGCTCCAGTTTCTATTACAGCTTCCTGTTCCTGCCGCCGGAGCGGCGGCAGGCCATCACCGCGCTCTACGCCTGGTGCAGGGAAGTCGACGATGTGGTGGACGACACCCAGGACGCCAGCGTTGCCCACCAACAGCTGGCCTGGTGGCGCAGCGAGCTTGGCCAGATGTTCAATGGCGCACCCACCCACCCCGTCACCAAGGCGCTCCAGCCGCACGTGCAGGCATACGGCCTGACGCAGTCGATGTTCGGCGAAGTGCTCGAAGGCATGGAGATGGACCTGACCCAGTCGCGCTACCTTGATGACATCGCGCTCGCGCGTTATTGCCATTGCGTGGCCGGCGTGGTCGGCACCATGAGCGCGCGCATCCTGGGCTACCAGGATCCGCGCACGCTCGAATTCGCGGAAAAGCTGGGCTTGTCGCTGCAGATGGTCAATATCCTGCGCGATGTCGGCGAGGACGCCCGGCGCGGCCGGATCTATGTGCCGGTCAACACGCTGCAGCGCTTCCAGGTACCCGTCTCCGAGATCAACCAGGCCACCCATTCGGACCGCTTCGTGACGTTGATGCGCCACCAGGCCGAACAGGCCCGCACGCTCTACCGGGAAGCGCTGGCGCTGCTGCCCCGCGCCGATCGCCGCGCCCAGCGCGCCGGCCTGGTGATGGGCGCGATCTACCAGACACTGCTCGATGAAGTCGAGGCCAGCGGCTTCCAGGTACTGAACCAGCGCATCTCGCTGACGCCGATGCGCAAGCTGTGGATCGCATGGAAGACCTGGATGGGCAATCGCTGACTGCCGCCTGAGCACCAGCCGGGCGCGACGGGCATCTGGCGGCGCTTGCCCGGTATCATCACGAGTCCGCACGCCCGCTTCCGGGCGCGCGGATTTCCGCATCGTCCCTGCCTTCCCTTCCGCGCAACTGCCATGACCCAATCTCCCCAGCCCCCCTTTCCGCTTGGCCAGGCCATTCTTGACCAGGCTGCCGCCCTGGCGCGCTTCTCGGACATGGAGGGTGGCCTGACTTGTGCCTACCTGACCCCCGCCCACCGCGCCGCGCAGGACCGGCTGGCCGAATGGATGGAGGCGGCGGGGATGCAGGTTCGCATCGATGCCATCGGCAATGTGATCGGCCGCTATGCCGCCGATCCGGCCGTGGCCGATGCGGCCGTGGCCGATGCGGCGCGCGTGCTGATGACCGGCTCGCACTTCGACACGGTGCGCAACGGCGGCCGCTATGACGGCCGGCTCGGCATCCTGCTGCCGGTTGCCGTGGTGGGCGCGCTCAATGCCGCCGGCATCCGCCTGCCCTATCACTTTGATGTGGTGGGTTTCGCCGAAGAGGAAGGGCTGCGCTTCAAGACCAGCTTCCTGGCCAGCAGCGTGCTGGCCGGGCGCTTCGACCCGACTTTGCTGGACCGCACCGACACCGATGGCGTGACGCTGCGAGAAGCGCTGGCCGCCTCCGGCCTGCCGGGCGCGGGGAGCATTGAAGCCCTGCAAGCCGCGGCGGTGGACCCCGCTACCCTGCATGGCTTTGTCGAAGTCCATATCGAGCAAGGCCCGGTATTGCTGCACCACGGCCTGCCGCTCGGCGTGGTCACGCAGATTGCAGGCAGCAGCCGCTTCCAGGTACGCGTGCAAGGTCTGGCCAGCCACGCCGGCACCACCCCCATGACCATGCGCAAGGACGCCGCCGCGGCCGCCGCCGAAATGGTGCTGCTGGTGGAACGGCGCTGCGCCGAGGTCCCTACGCTGGTCGGCACGGTGGGCCAGGTGCAGGTGCCGAACGGCTCAAGCAACGTCATCCCCGCCGAATGCGTGTTCTCGATGGACATCCGCGCTGGCGAGGATGGCATCCGCGAGGCCGCCATTGCCGACATCGTGGCCGGCATCCATGCGATCGCCACGCGCCGCGGCCTCGTTGCCGAGGTGGAACGCGTGCCGCCGGTGAACAACGCGCCCTGCGCGCGCTGGCTGATGGACCAGTTTGGCGCCGTGCTGAAAAAGCGCGGCCTGCAAGCCTATGAGCTGCCCTCGGGCGCGGGGCACGACGCCATGATGATGCAGCGCATCACCGACGTGGCGATGCTCTTCGTGCGCTGCGGCAATGGCGGCATCAGCCACAACCCGCTTGAGACCATCACCGCGGACGACGCCCAGCAGGCCGCCGAGGCCTTCGTCGACTTCCTGCGGCATTTCCAGCCCCGCGCCTGACACCCCCTGCGGCACGCTTGCGATCCCGGCACAAATCGTATTGGATGTAGGCACATCCAATCACAAGATCGAAAGATCACAAAGGAGACACGCATGGCGCGCCGCGAAATGTCGCTACTGACCGAGGGACACACCTTCCTGGAAGGGCCGCGCTGGCACGAGGGCCGGCTCTGGCTCTCGGATTTCTACGCGCATAGGGTAACGGCGGTGAGCCTGGATGGCACCGTCGAGCCGATCGCCGAGGTGCCGCAGCAGCCTTCGGGCCTGGGCTGGCTGCCGGACGGGCGCCTGCTGATCGTCTCGATGCGCGACCGCAAGCTGCTGCGGCGCGAACCGGACGGCAGCCTCAGCGTGCATGCCGACCTGTCCTATCGGTAATCGTGTATTGCGGGTGACGCCCGGCGACCGTATCGCTGAAGAGATCGCCTGCGGGACGGGCATATCCGCCGCAGCCCTGGGTGGCCCGCGAGGCACCACGCTGTTCCTTGCCGCGGCGCCGAATTTCGATGAGGCCGAGCGCCGCGCCTCCCGCCTGGGCCATATCCTGATGACCGAAGTGGAAGTGCCGCACGCTGGCCTGCCCTGAAAGGCGCCGGCACGGCAACCGGCGGGAAAGTCTTGGGGAGGAGCGGGACGCCGCGGGCTGGACGCCTGCGGCGGCTGCGGGCGGGCGTACAGGCCAGAAGTAGGACGCACCCCGATACCCGGATGCCGCGCACTGTGCCAAGCTGCGTCATATGTGCAGCCTAGCCGCCTTGGTACATCTCCCGCCCCAGTTCATACAGATTCTGGCGCAGCTTGCGCCGCTCGTCCGGCGAGAGCTTGTCGTTTGGGAGTGCGCGGGGCAAACGCTCGTTCAGATCGCGCTCGGTGCGGTACTTTCCGGCGCGCGCGCGTGCCTCATCTTGCCCGTTGTGCAGGCCGCCATCACGGGCTCCGGCCTTGCCGGAACCAGGCAGCAAGTGCGCCATGCCGGGCGATTGCGGGTGTCCCGCACTGGCGGCAAGCAGCAGCGCGACAGCCGCGCCGGCGCGGTAAAGGGTACGCCCGGCGCGCTTGCGGGTGACTTTCATTGATAATGGCGGTTTTGGCTTCGGAAGCGGCAGTGGCAGAACCTCCGGAAGCCGGAAATCCGGTAGCTCCGCCTCGCCGCCTCATGGCAGTGAGTTTTCACGGCGGAAACCCACGAAAACCCCGTGGGACTGGCTGCGGAAACGGTATGCGGCAGTGTAAACGCAGGGTAGATGCGCGCCCGCATACCACGCGGTAAAGTATGTAACCTTTTGTTAAGCCATTTTGACCGAAAGCGTTTGTCGCTAAGATACCGCCATGGAAAATACCAGTCACAAGATTCTCGTCGTAGACGACGACCCCCGTCTGCGCGACCTGCTGCGCCGCTACCTTGGCGAACAGGGCTTCACGGTACTGGTAGCAGAAAACGCCACCGCGATGAACAAGCTTTGGTTGCGCGAGCGTTTCGACCTGCTAGTACTCGACCTGATGATGCCGGGCGAGGATGGCCTGTCGATCTGCCGCCGGCTGCGTGGCGCCAACGACCAGACGCCCATCATCATGCTTACCGCCAAGGGTGAGGATGTCGATCGCATCGTCGGCCTCGAGATGGGTGCCGACGACTACCTGCCCAAGCCCTTCAACCCGCGCGAGCTGATTGCGCGGATCCACGCGGTGCTGCGCCGCAAGGGCCCCGCCGAAGTCCCAGGCGCGCCCTCCGAAACGCCGGAAACCTTCGCTTTCGGCGACTTCGTGCTCAACCTTGCTACGCGCACGCTGACCAAGAACGACGAAGAGATCACCCTGACCACCGGCGAGTTCTCGGTGCTCAAGGTCTTCGCCCGGCATCCGCGCCAGCCGCTGTCGCGCGAGAAGCTCATGGAAATGGCGCGTGGCCGCGAGTACGAGGTATTCGACCGCAGTCTCGACGTGCAGATCTCGCGCCTGCGCAAGCTCATCGAGCCCGATCCGGGCAACCCGCGTTTCATACAAACGGTCTGGGGCCTCGGCTACGTCTTCATCCCCGATGGCGTGAAGTAAGGCGCCGCGGATCGTGGCGACTGTCATCAGCCGCACGGCTACGCGCCTGTTCGGTTCGCTGTTCTGGCGAACTTTCATGCTGATCGCCCTCTTGCTGGCGATCTCGCTGGGTATCTGGTTCCAGAGCTATCGGCTCTTCGAACGCGCTCCGCGCGCCCAGCAGGTCGCCATGCAGGTGGTCAGCGTGGTCAAGCTCACGCGCGCAGCCCTGCTCTATTCCGACCCCGCGCGGCGGCGCTTCCTGCTGCTCGACCTGGTGCAGAACGAAGGCATCAAGGTCTACCCGCGCGAGAAAGACGACGATTTCACCGTAGCGACGACAAACCCCTTCCTGACCCCACTGGTGCAGCAGGAGATTCGCAGCCGGCTAGGCGAAGGCACCGTGATCGCGACCACGGTGAACGACATACCGGGTGTCTGGGTCAGCTTCGAGATCGAAGGCGACGACTACTGGGTCGCGATCAGCCCCGAACGGTTCGAACGCGTGCCCGGCATCCAGTGGCTCTGGTGGAGTATTGCCGCGCTGCTGCTGTCGATCATCGGCGCCGCCTTTATCACGTCGCTGGTCAACCACCCGCTCAAGCGTCTGGCCAACGCGGCGCGCGCCATCGGCGGCGGGGGCGACCCGCCCACCCTGCCCGAGCACGGCGCCAGCGAAGTGGCGCAGGCCAACCACAGCTTCAACCAGATGGTGCGCGACCTGCGCCAGCTCGACGACGACCGCGTGGTCATGCTGGCCGGCATTTCGCACGACCTGCGCACACCGCTCACGCGGCTGCGGCTGGAAACCGAAATGTCGCCCGTGGATGACACCACGCGGGAAGCCATGATCGCCGACGTCGAACAGATGGACGCCATCATCGGGCAATTCCTCAACTACGCCCGGCCGGCGCTGGAGACCGTCGAACCAGTCGACCTGTCCGCCCTTGTCCAGGACGCTGTCGGCGTCTATGGCGCGCACGACGATGTGCGCGTGCATGTACGCGCCAGCGCCCCCGTGATGGCCGTTGCCAACCGCATGGAAGTGCAGCGCATCCTCGACAACCTCGTTGAAAACGCGCGGCGCTATGCCAAGGATGAGGACAACGGGGTGGCGGTCGTCGAGATCAGTACGCGGATAGAAGACAAAGAAGCCGTGCTGACGGTGGCCGACCATGGCAATGGTGTGCCGGAAGCCCAGTTGCCTTTGTTGACGCGGCCGTTCTACCGACTGGATGGCGCGCGCAGCGAAGCGAAGGGGGCGGGATTGGGGATGTCGATTGTCAACCGTATCCTGCAGCGGAATGGCGGGCGATTGATGTTGGCGAACCGGCCAGCGCCGGCTACGGGCTTGGTGGTCAGCGCATTTTTCCGTCGGGCGTAAAGCGCGCACTGGCAAGCCGACCGCGAACCCCAGCGTTCGCACTGCGCAAAATCTCAAATCGGAGCGCCGCAACCGATCCACGATTCGGTTTAGCCGTGTGAAGCGCCCGAGGGGCGGGCCACACCATCCCGCGATGCGAAGCGAGCCGTGAAGGTTTGCCCATCCCGTATGGGGCGCCTCGTCGTCGGGCCAAAAGAGCGGAAAAGAGGGACCCATGTTTGAGTATCGCCATAAGGCGATGGGAGTTTGGGTCCCGGCCGCTCTTTTGGTCCGACGACGAGGAGTCTTTCGCCCCATCCGGGTCACCTTCTTTGCCTACTTTCTTGGCGAGACAAGAAAGTAGGTCGCCTCCCCGCAGGGGAGGTGAAACTGCCTTTGACTTTAAGCCGTTGACTTTGAAGTTAAGCAGTTGCAGTTGACGTTAAATCACAAACGCCAACAACACCCCACCGCCCCCTCCAGTGACAGGCTTTCGACAGCATTTGATATCAAACTGAAAGCCATTTGACAGCGTAATGACAGCCCCCCTGGCGCAAACTTGCCGCCATCAGCAGGACACCCCCAAACCCAAGCCCAGCCAAGGCCAGTCCCCCGCATAGCTGATCCCGAATCCTGGCTGGCAGCCGACCAAAATCAAGCCTCCGGAACCAACCGGCGGCATCGCGAGAGACAGCCAAATGTCAAACTCCCCCACCCAGCAACACGGGTTCCGCACCGTGTTCCGCGTCGTCAGCGGCAACTTCCTGGAAATGTACGACTTCATGGTGTACGGCTTTTATGCCGCCGCCATCGCCAAGACGTTCTTCCCCAGCGGCAACGAGTTCGCGTCGCTGATGCTCTCGCTCGCGACCTTCGGCGCGGGCTTCCTGATGCGTCCGCTCGGCGCCATCATCCTCGGCGCGTATATCGACCATCACGGCCGCCGCAAGGGGCTGATCCTGACCCTGGTCCTGATGGCGCTGGGCACCTTGCTGATCGCCTGCGTGCCCGGCTATGCCTCGATCGGCGTGGCCGCGCCATTGCTGGTGCTGGCGGGCCGCTTGCTGCAGGGCTTCTCCGCCGGGGTGGAACTGGGCGGCGTATCGGTCTACCTCGCGGAGATCGCCAAGCCCGGCAAGAAGGGCTTCTACGTGGCCTGGCAGTCGGCCAGCCAGCAGGTGGCGGTGATCTTTGCCGGCCTGCTCGGCGTGGTCCTGCATGCCATGCTGTCGCCCGAGCAGATGGGTGAATGGGGCTGGCGCGTGCCGTTCCTGATCGGCTGCCTGATCGTGCCCTTCCTGTTCCTGATCCGCCGCTCGCTGGAAGAAACCGAGGAATTCAAGACGCGCAAGCATCGCCCCGCCATCAGCGAGATCTACCGCTCGATGCTTGAGAACTGGCGCATCATCATCGCCGGCTGCATGATGGTCGTGATGACGACGGTGTCGTTCTACATGATCACCGCCTACACGCCGACCTTCGGCAAGACCGTGCTCAAGCTCGACGACGTGGACAACCTGATCGTCACCATGTGCGTGGGGCTGTCCAACTTCATCTGGCTGCCGCTGATGGGTGCCTTGTCGGATCGCGTGGGCCGCAAGCCCCTGCTGGTGATCTTCACCATCCTCACCTTGCTCACGGCCTATCCGGCAGTGTCCTGGCTGGTGGCCGAGCCGTCTTTCGGCCGCCTGCTGATGGTCGAGCTGTGGCTGTCCTTCCTGTATGGCAGCTACAACGGCGCGATGGTGGTGACGCTGACCGAAGTGATGCCGCCCGCAGTGCGCACTGCCGGCTTCTCCCTGGCCTACAGCCTCGCCACGGCCTTGTTCGGCGGCTTCACGCCGGCCATCTCGACCTACCTGATCCACAGCACCGGCAACAAGGCCGCGCCCGGCCTGTGGCTGATGTTCGCCGCTGCATGCGGGCTTATCGCCACGCTGGTGATTTTCCGCGGCGGACGGCAGCACGTCTATGCCGAACCGGTGGCCAGGACGGTCTGAGGTACACCACGGCGGCCCTGCTGAGGTAGACTCCCCCTTCCGGCAGGGCTGCGCGAGCGGCGGAGGCGGCTGACATCGCGCCGCAACATGGCGCCGCCACCATCGTCGATCGGCGCGCGTGCTGCCGGACGCGCGGCTCCCCGCGCCTGGCTATCGGGCTCTTTGAGAATATCAATTAGCCCCGCCTCCGGGGATGACGCATAATCCATGTTCCTTGCGCGGCAGCCCGGGCCTCAAGGCCTGGCTGGCAGCGCGAGCGTCTCTCTTCAACCGTATCCAGGAGCAGTCTATGAAGACCGTTGGTGACAAGATCGAAGCCTTCCACGTCGTCGGTGTCAAGCCGGGTTTCAACAACCATGAAGAGAACGGCCAGTCGGCCTTCGAAGACATCACCGAAAAATCGTTCGAAGGCAAGTGGAAGATCATTTACTTCTACCCGAAGGACTTCACCTTCGTGTGCCCGACCGAAATCGTTGCCTTCGCCAAGCTGAACGGCGACTTCGCCGACCGCGACGCGATCGTGCTGGGCGGCTCGACCGACAACGAGTTCGTGAAGCTGGCATGGCGCCGTGAGCACAAGGACCTGAACAAGCTGAACCAATGGCAATTCGCCGACGTGACCGGCTCGCTGATCGACCAGCTTGGCGTGCGTGACCACGCTGCCGGCGTCGCACTGCGCGCTACCTTCATCGTCGATCCGGACAATGTCATCCAGCACGTGTCGGTGAACAACCTGAACGTCGGCCGTAACCCGGACGAAGTGCTGCGTATCCTCGACGGCCTGCAAACCGACGAGCTGTGCCCGTGCAACCGCGCTGTTGGCGGCTCCACGCTGTAAGCTGTCGACCAGTTGGCATGCTAAACAAACTGCCGGTGCTGAATGGCCGGTGGTTTGTGACGAATTGCGCGGCGGGCCCCGGCCCGCACCTCGAAACCCGCTCTGGCGGGTTTTTTGAGCCCCTATCGATAGGAGATTTATATGGAATTCCTCAGCACGATTAAAGGCCTCATCCCAGACTACGCCAAGGACATCCGCCTGAACCTTGACGGCACCATCGCCCGCTCCTCACTCGAGGGCAACGATGCGGTAGCGGTAGCCATGGCTGCGGCGTTTGCCGCCAAGAGCCGCGTGATCGTCGATGCGATCCGCAATGCCGGCGTGCTGTCGCCCGAGGAAACCAACGGGGTGCTGACCGCCGCCGCGCTGATGGGGATGAATAACGTCTGGTATCCGTTCGTTGAAATGGCGGACGACCCCGATCTGGCCACCCAGCCGGCCGGCCTGCGCATGAATGCGTACGCCACGCATGGCGGCGTGGACAAGCGCCGCTTCGAGATGTATGCGCTGGCTGCCTCCATCGTCGGCAAGTGCCATTTCTGCATCAAGTCGCACTACGCGCTGCTCAAGAACGAGCAAGGCATGACCGCGCAGCAACTGCGCGACGTGGGCCGCATTGCTGCCGTCGTAGTGGCCGCCGCCAATGTGATCGCCGCGGAATAAGGCCGCACAGGGCCGCAGGCCGGCACGCGCCGGCCCGGCTTTCATGATGCGTCCACGGGGCCCCGCGGCGTCATGCCGACGGGCCCCGCCACGCGTTCTGCTCGTGTCGATGCAAGCCTGTGGCCGGTGTGCCAAGTCGGTGATTCACTGACTGCATTTGTGCACCGAAGAGCCTACAATCCAGCAAAGGTCACAGTCTTCACCCCTCCGCCATGAGCTCCCTTCCCTCGCATACCTCCCCGCGCTTCCACTACCGGCTCGCCGCCGTGCACGACTGGGGCGACATTGCCGCGGTGACCCAGCAGGCCTATGGCCAATACGAGCTGGAGATCATGGAGGATTGCCGGGCGTCCTTCCAGCAAGGCATGAAATCCGTGCTGGCGGCAACAACCTCGGAAATGGAATGGTGGGTGGCTGAGACCGATCACGGCATCAGCGGTGCGGTGTTGTTCTGCCATCCGGGCGCCACCCTGCAGGCACTGGACGGCAGCACCATCACGTTAGGCCTGCCGGAAGCACGCCTGCTGGCGGTGAACCCGCAGGCGCGGGGCCTTGGGCTGGGCCGCACGCTGATGCAGGTCTGCATCCAGCGCGCGCGCGATATCGGCGCCAGCGCATTGCTGGTGCGGACCATGCCGGAAATGAAATCCGCCAACCGGCTCTGCGAGCAAATGGGCTTTGCCAAACGCACGGAGGCTGGTGCGCGCTCAGGGCAGATGGCCCGGTTGATCGACTACGTCTACACCCTGTCGTCCGAAAAAACGGCGGAGGCCGGCACAACGTCCAAAGGCTGAACACCGGGATAGCCGGACGCCGCTCCGGCGGTCACCGTCCCCGCCGTCAGCCTTAGTCCTGCGTGCTCGCGATCGTGCCGCGCCAGATCAGCACCACGGCCTGCGCCACGATGCCTTCCTGCTTTCCCTCGAAGCCCAGCTTCTCATTGGTCTTGGCCTTGACGTTGCAGCTTGCCGGCGGCAAGCCGAGGTCTTCGGCCAGGTTTGCCACCATGGCGCCGATATGCGGCGCCAGCTTCGGCGCCTGCGCAATCACGGTCGCGTCCACATTGCCGATTTCGTAGCCGGCCTCGCGCACCCGCCGAGCGGCCTCGCGCAGCAACGCACGGCTGTCCGCCCCCGCGAAACGCGCATCGGTATCCGGGAAATGCCGGCCGATGTCGCCCAGGCCTGCCGCGCCGAACAATGCATCGGTAATCGCATGGAGCAACGCGTCAGCGTCGGAATGCCCGAGCAGGCCGCGATCGTGGGGGATGTCCACGCCGCCCAGGATGAGCTTGCGGCCGGGCACCAGCGCGTGCACGTCGTAGCCTTGGCCGACGCGGATATCGAATGGGGTCATGGGAGCGGCACTCCTTCAGGATCGGGTTAGGAAATGGGTTTCAGGGCTTCGTGGCGGCGTCTTCGCCCAGCAGCAGCTCGGCCAGGGCGAAGTCTTCGGGATAGGTCACCTTGAAATTGCGCAGCGAGCCGTTGACCAGCCGCGGATGCAGGCCCAGCCGCTCGATCGCGCTGGCCTCGTCGGTCACCACGGCGCCCGCCGCCAGCGCTTCCTGCAGCGCCTGCCGGAGCACGCCGACGCGGAACATCTGCGGCGTCTGCGCCTGCCACAAGCCCTCGCGCGGCACCGTGGCGCCGATGCGCACCACGGCAGCCGGCTGGCCGCCGGGTGCCGGGTCGGCGCGCTTGAGCGTATCGGGCACCGGCACCGCCAGGATGCCGCCGATGGCGGCGTCGGGGCTATCTTCTTCCGCGCCACTCTCGCCCTCCACCGCGCGCACCAGCGAGTGGATCATGGCAGGCGTGAGGCCGGGACGCGCGGCATCGTGCACCAGCACCCAGTCGCGGTCGGTGGCGCCGAGCTGTGCCAGGTGATGCAAGCCCGCCAGCACGGAAGCATGACGCGTGTCGCCGCCCACGAAGGCGGTGTCAAAACGCAGGCCGGCAAAGGCCGCCGCGCCGAAGCGGGACTCCAGCGGCATATCGTCCGGCGCCAGCACCAGCGCGGTGGCGCTGATGGCATCGCAGGCCGCGAAGGCGGCCAGCGCATACCAGATCATCGGCCGGCCGGCCACGGTCTGGTATTGCTTGGGCAAGCTGCCGCCGGCGCGGCTGCCGGTACCGGCACAGGGGATCAGGGCAAAACGGCGAGCAGACACGGATAGCGAGCAAGGGGCAAGGTGGGTGCCGTGCACGGGGCACGGCGCAAGGCTTTCAAGATGTCCACCCTCTCTACCCAACTGGCGGGCTCGAGGCGAGGCATTGAAAACGCGGATTTCGGAGCGCATTCTATAATACGGCCTTCGCCCGCGGACATGCGGGCGACGAAAGCGCAGTGCCTTTGTTCCTGTGAGCGCCGCCTGCTCCGCCTGCACCCCGCCCGCAACGCCGGCGGGGTGTCGCTGTTGCATGGCACGCTTTCTTGCCCGCAACCGTACGCACACGCACAGCAGGTACCCCTGCAACGTCCGCAACGCCCCAAGCAAGCCAACAAGCCAGCCCGCACCCGATGCCTGAAGCCAATCGTCCCGCCCCCTTCGCCAACCTCCCTTTGGTCAAGGCCGGCCAGCGCAACACCGTGTCCGGCCTGGCCGGCTCCGCCGACGCCCTGGCGCTGGCCGCCTACGCTAGCCAGCACCGCGAGCGCGTGCCGATGCTGGCGGTGATGTGCGCCAATGCAATCGACGCCCAGCGGCTGGCCGAGGAAATCCCCTGGTTCGCGCCGGACTTGCGGGTGCGCCTGCTGCCCGACTGGGAAACCCTGCCCTACGACAGTTTCTCGCCGCACCAGGACCTGGTCTCCGAGCGGCTGGCCACCTTGCACGACATCCAGGGCGGCCAGTGCGACATCATGCTGGTGCCGGCGCAGACCGCGCTCTACCGGCTGGCGCCGCCTGCTTTCCTGGCGGCCTACACATTCTTCTTCAAGCAGGGCGAGAAGCTCGACGAAGCCGCGCTCAAGGCACAGTTCACGCTGGCCGGATACGAGCATGTCAGCGCCGTCATGCGGCCCGGCGAGTACAGCGTGCGCGGCGGCCTGATCGACCTGTTCCCGATGGGCTCGCCGCTGCCGTACCGGATCGACCTGTTCGGCGAGGAAATCGAAACCATCCGCGCCTTCGACCCCGACACCCAGCGCAGCCTTTACCCGGTCAAGGAAGTGCGCTTGCTGCCGGGCCGCGAGTTTCCGCTCGACGAAGCCGCGCGCACCGCCTTCCGCGGCCGCTGGCGCGAACTGTTCGAAGGCGATCCGAGCAAATCGACGATCTACAAGGATATTGGCAACGGCGTGCCGTCGGCCGGCATCGAGTACTACCTGCCGCTGTTCTTCGAAAGCTCGGCTACCGTCTTCGATTACCTGCCTGCCGATAGCCAGATCGCCTTCGTCGGCGATGTACACGAGGCGATCCGCCGTTTCTGGGCCGATACCACGCAGCGCTACAACTTCATGCGCCATGACCGCGAGCGGCCCCTGCTGCCGCCCGCGGCGCTGTTCCTGCTGGAGGAGCAGTTCTTCGCCGGCGCCAAGCCGCTGGCGCGGCTGGTGCTGCAGGCTGCCGCCAGTGCGGACACTACGCCGCTGGCCGAGCCGCTGCCCGATGTCTCGGTCAACCGCCGCGCCGAAGACCCGCTGGTCAACCTCGAAGCCCTGCTGCTGAAGAAGGACCGGCGTGTGCTGATGTGCGCCGACTCGGCCGGCCGCCGCGAAACCCTGCTGCAGCTGTTCGGCGAAAGCGGGCTGCGCCCGCAGCCGATCGACGACTTCGCCGCCTTCCTGGCCGGCGACTCGCATTTCTCCATCGTGGTGGCGCCGCTGCAAAGCGGCTTCGCCCTGGCCGGCGCGGACGGCATCGCACCGCTGGCCTTTGTCACCGAGGCCGAGCTGTATGCCGGCACCGCGCGCCGCACGGGCCGGCGCAAGCAGGAACAAGCTAGCGCCGTCGACTCGATGGTGCGCGACCTGGCCGAGCTCAAGATCGGCGACCCCGTGGTGCACAGCGAACACGGCATCGGCCGCTATCAGGGCCTGGTCACGCTCGACATGGGCCAGGGCGAAGAGGAATTCCTGCACCTGGATTACGAGAAAGGCAGCAAGCTGTACGTGCCGGTGCACCAGTTGCACGTGATCTCGCGCTACTCCGGCGCCGATCCGGACACCGCGCCGCTGCACCAGCTCGGCTCCGGCCAGTGGGACCGCGCGAAACGCAAAGCCGCGCAGCAAATCCGCGATACGGCCGCCGAACTGCTCAACCTGTACGCGCGCCGCGCCTTGCGCCAGGGCCATGCCTTCGAACTCACGCCCAGGGACTACGAGAAATTCGCCGAGAGCTTCGGCTTCGAGGAAACGCCGGACCAGGCCGCCGCCATCGCCGCGGTGATTGCCGACATGACCTCGGGCAAGCCGATGGATCGCCTGGTATGCGGCGACGTGGGCTTCGGCAAGACCGAAGTCGCGTTGCGCGCCGCCTTCGTGGCGGTCATGGGCGGCAAGCAGGTGGCCATCCTGGCGCCCACCACGCTGCTGGCCGAGCAGCATTTCCAGAATCTCTCCGACCGCTTCGCCGAATGGCCGGTGCGGATCGTGGAGCTGTCGCGCTTCAAGACCAAGAAGGAGATCGACGGCGCCATCAAGCAGATCAACGACGGCACCGCCGACGTCGTGATCGGCACGCACAAGATGCTGTCGGACGATGTCAAGTTCCAGCGCCTCGGGCTGGTCGTCATCGATGA
This sequence comes from Cupriavidus sp. F041, assembly GCF_057814235.1. NCBI lineage: Bacteria > Pseudomonadati > Pseudomonadota > Betaproteobacteria > Burkholderiales > Burkholderiaceae > Cupriavidus > Cupriavidus sp. F041. Next base: position 1,275,314 of record NZ_JBVASY010000002.1, on the reverse strand, counting down.
GGAGCACCGGTTCGGCGTGCGCCAGAAGGAGATGCTGAAGACCTTGCGCGCCGAGGTCGACGTGCTGACCCTGACCGCCACGCCAATCCCCCGCACGCTGGGCATGGCGCTCGAAGGCCTGCGCGATTTCTCGGTGATCGCCACCGCGCCGCAAAAGCGCCTGGCCATCAAGACCTTCGTGCGGCGCGAGGAAGACGGCGTGGTGCGCGAGGCCATCCTGCGCGAGCTCAAGCGCGGCGGGCAGGTCTACTTCCTGCACAACGAAGTCGACACCATCGAGAACAAGCGCGCCAAGCTCGCCGAGCTGGTGCCGGAAGCGCGCATCGCGGTGGCGCACGGGCAGATGCACGAGCGCGAACTGGAGCGCGTGATGCGGGACTTCGTCGCGCGCCGCGACAACATCCTGCTGTGCACCACCATCATCGAGACCGGCATCGACGTGCCGACCGCCAACACCATCCTGATCCATCGTTCCGACAAATTCGGCCTGGCGCAGCTGCACCAGCTGCGCGGCCGCGTCGGGCGCTCGCACCACCAGGCCTACGCCTACATGCTGGTGCACGATGTGGACGGCCTGAGCAAGCTGGCGCAGCGCCGGCTCGAAGCCATCCAGCAGATGGAAGAACTGGGCTCGGGCTTCTACCTGGCCATGCACGACCTGGAGATCCGCGGCGCGGGCGAAGTGCTGGGCGACAAGCAATCCGGCGAGATCCACGAGATCGGCTTCCAGCTCTACACCGACATGCTCAATGCCGCCGTCAAGGCGCTCAAGGCCGGCAAGGAGCCCGACCTGATGGCGCCGCTGGCGGCCACCACCGAAATCAACCTCGGCACCCCGGCCCTGCTGCCTAGCGACTATTGCATCGACGTGCACGAACGCCTGTCGCTGTACAAGCGCCTGGCCAACTGCGAAGCGGCCGAGCGCGTGGACGATATCCAGGAGGAGCTGATCGACCGCTTCGGCCGGCTGCCGCCGCAGGCGCAGGCGCTGATCGAAACCCACCGGCTGCGCATTACCGCCGTGCCGCTGGGCGTGCGCAAGATCGACGCCAGCGATGCGGCGATCAGCATGCAGTTCCTGCCCAACCCGCCGATCGATGCGATGAAGATCATCGACCTGGTGCAGAAGAACCGGCACATCAAGCTCGCCGGCCAGGACAAGCTGCGCATCGAGGCCAAGATGCCGGATATTGCAGTGCGCGCGCAGACGATCAAGCATACGTTGCGCCAACTGGCCTGATCATTGCTCTGCGCTACCCCGCTCCCCGCTTGCAGCGCATTGCCGCCGGAGCGGGCGGCGATGGTGCACCGTGCATGGACCTTCGGCCCGCCGCGGTGTAGCATCGTTCACTTAACACGTTAACACGTTACCCAAAGCCAAAGGCCCCAAGCCATGCAAGCCGATACCCTCAGCAAGCCTGCCGATGCCGCCAACCGTGGCAGCGCGCTCGACTGGACCCAGCGCCTGGTCAGCTACGACACCACCAGCCGCCATTCCAACCTCGGCCTGATCGAAGCGGTACGCGATCATTTCCTGGCCAAGGGCCTGCGCCCCCACCTGACCTACAACCCGCAAGGCGACAAGGCCAACCTGTTCGTCACCGTGCCCGCCGCCGACGGCAGCACCGATGGCGGCATCGTGCTGTCGGGCCACACCGACGTGGTACCGGTGGACGGCCAGAACTGGACCTCGGATCCGTTCAAGCCGGTGATCCGCGACGGCCGCCTGTACGGCCGCGGCACCTGCGACATGAAAGGCTTTATCGGCACCAGCCTGGCGCTGCTGCCCACCATCCTGCAGGCCAAGCTGCGCGAGCCGGTGCACTACGCGCTGTCCTTCGACGAAGAGATCGGCTGCATGGGCGCGCCCTATCTGCTGGCCGAACTGCGCGATCGCGGCGTACGCCCGGCCGGCTGCATCGTGGGAGAGCCCACCAGCATGCGCGTGATCGTGGCGCACAAGGGCATCAATGCCTACCGCTGCTGCGTCAAGGGCCAGGCCGCGCATTCGTCGCTCACGCCCAAGGGCGTCAATGCCATCGAGTACGCCGCGCGCCTGATCTGCTTCATCCGCGACATCGCCGACGAGTTCAAGGCCAACGGCCCCTACGACCGCGACTTCGACGTGCCCTTCACCACCGCCCAGACCGGCACCATACAGGGCGGTATCGCGCTCAACACCATCCCGGCGCTGTGCGAGTTCGTGTTCGAGTTCCGCAACCTGCCGGGGGTCGATCCCGAAGCCATCTTCGCCCGCATCCAGAGCTACGCCAACGAGGTGCTGCTGCCCAAGATGCGCGCCGAGCACGGCGACGCCGGCCTCACCATCAGCAAGATCGCCGCCGCGCCGTCGCTCGACGTGGCCGAGCAGGAAGCCATCACGCAACTGGTGCGCGCGCTCACCGCCGACCGTGACGTCAACAAGGTCGCCTATGGCACCGAGGCCGGCCTGTTCCAGCGCGCCGGCATCCCGGCCGTGGTGTGCGGCCCCGGCGATATCCAGCAGGCGCACAAGCCCGACGAGTTCGTCGAACTGGAACAACTCGCCGCCTGCGAGTCCTTCCTGCACAAGGTGGTCGACAGCCTGCGGGTGAACTAAGCCGTTTTTTGCGTTGTTGACGGCCCGCCTCCGCGGCGGGCCGGTTGTTGCGTCATGTCCAAAAATAACAGGGAGACACCATGACAGCAGTATCGACAAGCGGTACCGGCAACACCGGCGCGGCGCAGGCGGCCGCGCCCGCTTCGCGCCATCCCTGGCGCGCGGTGATATCGGCCTCCATCGGCAATGCCCTGGAGTGGTTCGACCTGGTCGTCTACGGCTTCTTCGCCGTCACCATCTCCGCGCTGTTCTTTCCCAGCCACGACGAAACCACCTCGCTGTTGCTGACGCTGGGCACGTTCGGCGTGTCGTTCTTCATGCGCCCGCTGGGCGCCATCGTGATCGGCGTCTATGCCGACCGCAAAGGCCGCCGCGCCGCGCTGACGCTGTCGATCCTGCTGATGATGGTGGGCACGCTGATCATCGCGCTGCTGCCCACCTATGCCTCGATTGGCGTGCTGGCGCCTGTCGGCATCGTGCTGGCGCGCATGATCCAGGGCTTCTCCGCAGGCGGCGAGTTCGGCAGCGCGACGGCTTTCCTAGCCGAGCATGCGCCCGACCGGCGCGGCTTTTACTCGAGCTTCCAGGTCGCCAGCCAGGGCCTGACCACCCTGCTCGCGGCGGGCTTCGGCGCCGTGCTCACCACCACGCTCGCGCCCGAGCAGATGCAATCCTGGGGCTGGCGCGTGCCCTTCCTGTTCGGCCTGCTGATCGGCCCGGTGGCTTACTACATCCGCCGCCATGTCGACGAAACGCCCGAATTCCTCCATGCCGAAACCACCGACACGCCGCTGCGCGACACGCTCGGCCACCAGAAAGAGCGCCTGCTGCTGGCAATGGGCGTGGTGATCGTCGCCACGGTGTCGACCTATCTCGTGCTGTACATGCCGACCTATGCCGTCAAGCAGCTGGGCCTGCCACCCTCCACCGCATTCGCTGCCACTCTAGCCACGGGCGTGGTGCAGATGCTGTTCTCGCCGCTGGTCGGGCACTGGTCGGATCGCTATGGCCGCATCGCGCCCATGCGCGTCGCCGCGGTCCTCCTGCTGGTATCGATCTGGCCGCTGTTCTGGCTGCTCAACCACTATCCTGGCTTCGGCATGATGCTGGCGGTGCAGGTGGCGCTGGGGCTGATGATGACGCTGTACTTCGGCGCGCTGCCCGCGCTGGCGTCGGAGATCTTCCCGGTCAAGACGCGCACCACCGGCCTTTCACTGTCCTACAACATCGCGGTGACGCTGTTCGGCGGCTTTGCGCCCTTCATCCTGACCTGGCTGATCGGCGCCACCGGCAGCAAGCTGGCGCCGAGCTTCTACCTGATGGCCTGCGCTGTGGTGAGCCTGGTGGCGCTGGGCCAGACGCGCGTGCGCCTGGGCATCCGCTGAGGCGCGGTACGCATACGGTTGCGGGGCCGGGCCAGGCCCCGTTCTTCAGGCTCGACAGCAAATTCAAGGAGACCTCTTCATGGCTGCGCAACAAGCCCATCGTTCCCAAACGTCCACGCGCTCCACACTGCGTGCTGGCCTGTCCGCACTCTCGCTGGCCGCCGGCCTGCTCTGCCTCGTCCCCGCCGCCGCACAGGCACAAGGCGCCAGCGGCGAAAGCCTGCAGGCGCAGATCGACACCCGAGCCAAGGCGGTCGAGGCGCAACTGATCGCCTGGCGCCGCGACATCCACCAGCACCCGGAGCTTGGCAACTACGAAGTCCGCACCTCCAGGCTGGTGGCGGACCACCTGCGCAAGCTCGGCATGGAGGTGAAGACGGGCGTAGCCAAGACCGGCGTGGTAGGCGTGCTCAAGGGCGGCAAGCCGGGTCCGGTGGTGGCGCTGCGCGCGGACATGGATGCGCTGCCGGTCAAGGAACGCGTGGACGTGCCCTTCGCCTCCAAGGCCAAGGGCCTGTTCCTGGGCAAGGAGGTGGACGTGATGCACGCCTGCGGGCATGACACGCACGTCGCGATCCTGATGGCAACGGCAGAGGTGCTGGCCGGCATGAAAGACCAGTTGCCCGGCACGGTCAAGTTTATCTTCCAGCCGGCCGAGGAAAGCCCGGCGGATTTCGAGCCCAACGGCAGCAATATGTGGGGCGCCAAGCAGATGGTGGCCGAAGGCGTGCTGGACAACCCGAAGGTGGATGCCATCTTCGGCCTGCACGTGACCAGCAGCATCGAATCCGGCAAGCTCGGCTGGCGCAGCGGCCCCGCCATGGCCGCCGCCGACCAGTTCTGGATCGACGTCAAAGGCCGCCAGACCCACGGCGCCAAGCCCTGGGGAGGCATCGACCCTATCGTGGTAGCCTCCCAGATCGTGCTCGGCCTGCAGACCATCCAGAGCCGCCAGGTCGACGCCATGCTGGAACCGTCCGTCATCACCGTGGGCACCATCCATGGCGGCAACCGCATGAACATCGTGCCTGAAACGGTCGAGATGATGGGCACCATCCGCACCTATGACGAAGGCATGAAGAAGGACATCCATGCCCGCATGAAGCGCACCACCGAAGCCATCGCCGCCAGCGCCGGCGCCGAGGCGAATTTCAAGGTGCTGGAGCTCTACAACGCCACCGTCAACCAGCCGGCGCTGACCGAGAAGATGGCGCCCACGCTCAAGCGTGTAGCGGGAGACGGGAATTGGATGATCAGCCCGAAGCTGACGGCTTCTGAGGACTTCTCGTTCTACCAGGAGAAGGTGCCGGGATTGTTCTTTAACCTGGGGGTGACGCCCAAGGGGATGGATGTGAACAAGGCGCCCTCCAACCATTCGCCGGAGTTCTATGTGGATGAGGCCGCGTTGGTGAATGGGGTCAGGGCGTTGGCCGGTTTGACGGTCGACTATATGACTATGGCGCAGCGATAGGGGTGATTGCCGGGCAGACGGTGGCCGGGATGATCTCGTCTGCCTGGAAGGCTGAGGCGATCCACGATCTTGTTCCCCGATTGCCTATCGTCGCGCGACCGCGGCATAGCCCTTATCGAGCAGGCCGCTACTTCGAAAAACCAAGCGGGCCTTACATGTCACGTCCACGCAAATCTTCCGCTGTCGGTATCTACTCATTACATAGCAATCGATCGCCGACTCAGCCCGGATGACCGCCTGGAGCCTCTCACCGGACACGTCCGAGAGGGAGGCGACATGCCTTGCTTCGTTGCGTGCGCCTTCTGACATAAGCTAGACATTGGCGCAGCACCTGCCATCGGCGCAGTTACCGTAGTGATGGCTCTTCCGAGACAAAATGCTCAAAGGTCTCCAGGGGATTGCCTTATTCGGTGAGGCGGACTCCGCTCTATTGGCTCTCGATCCAATGAATGGCGAAGCGCATCAGTTCCTTGCCGTTAGGAATATCCAGCTTTTCCTTGATGTTGGCCTGATGTGCCTCGATGGTCTTGACGCTCCGACTCAGTTTCTCGGCGATCTCGCGGGTGCTGAAGCCGAGTCCGATCAGGTGCAGGACCTCGAACTCCCTTTCCGAAAGGCTCGCGATTGAGCCCGTCGGAGTTCGCTGGGGAACCGTCAGAGCCCGCGCCAGCTTTTCATGCATGGCGGCGCTCAGGTAAATATTACCCGCCAGCACCTCGCGGACGGCGTTCATAATATGCTCTGTGGCCTCGAGTTTCATCAGATATCCGTTTGCTCCAGCCCGCAGTGCGCGTTCGGCAAACAGGGTTTCGTCATGCATGCTGAGGACGAGGATTGCCAGATTTGGATAGTGTTGCCGGAGCGTTTTGACAAGATCCAGGCCGGAGTTCGAGTGCAGACTGAGGTCCACAATGGCCAAGTCGGGCTGGCAGGCCATCACCGCCAGAGCTTCTTCGGCACTGCCGGCCGCACCGCAGACGTGCAGATCCTCATGCAGATTCAGCAAGTGGGTTAACCCCTCCCGGAGGATGGGGTGGTCGTCCACGATCAGGATCTGAGTCGCGTGGCCCAGGCTAGATGGCTTCCCTTTCATGTCCTGGACTCTCCGGTATCGGATAGCTGATGGCAACCGTGGTACCACCCAATGCATTGCGGGTGACCATGCAAGAGCCGCCCAAGAGGCTCGCCCGGTGGCGCAGGTTGTGAAGCCCCAGTCCCGAGGCACGCTCCATTTGTTCCAGGTCGACCCCCATCCCATTGTCACTGATGGAAAGCCTCTGCCTTCCGCGTTCGCGCTCCAGGTCGATCCAAATGTGGCGGCACTGGCTATATTTCAGCGCGTTATTGACTGCTTCCTGTGCCGCACGGTAAAGGTTAATCTGCATCGGCGGATCGAGTAAGTCCACATTTGACTCGATGCGGAGCGTGCAGCCTATGCCATTCAGCGCGCGGGTCGTCTGTGCCAACCCTTGCAAGGCGATCGTAAGGCCACCAGATTCCATGGCGACCGGATCCAGGCCATGGGCAATCTTGCGAGTCATCAAGGACGCCTGCTTCACCAATTCGACGATGGTAGCCGCCATCGGGGCGGCTGGGTGGCTATGCTTCTGTAGTTCTTGAGTCAAGGTGGCGCAGTAAAAGCCCAAGCTGGTGAGGTGCTGCCCGAGGCCGTCATGCAGTTCCCGGCCGATGAGTCTCTGCTGCTGATCGCCGATTCTGACCAGTTCTGCTTCCAGCAGACGACGTCGCGCCATCTCCTGCTCCAGTTCAATGTTCGCTAGCTCCAAGTCCTGGGTTCGCTCTTGCACGCGCCGTTCCAACTCGACATGGGATGCCAGCAGGAGGCTATGGATGCGCTTTTCCTGAGCATGTGCCGCCACCAGCAGCAGTCCAGTTACTGCCACGACATTCGCGAAGGCGCACCATCTCACGAGGCTATCCACCGGAGATTCGGCGGCAAAGGGACCGGTGCCGTTCGTGGTGCCCAAAATGGCCACGATTGAGACCAGCAAGGTTGAGAGGCTGGTGCCCAGATGACCGAATCGGAGAGCCGCCCAGATAATGAACGGAAAAATCGCCAAGGCTGCCGGATAGTAGCCGTGCCCAGTAAGTTCGGTGGCGCCGAAGATGACGTAACTCACCCAGAAGACCGTAACGGTCAGTCCGCACGCTTCCACGGCCTGCTTTACGGAGCGGATAGGGCTCGGATACGTAAGCAAGCTGAGCAGCGGCGGGGCCACCACGAGCACCCCCATCATGTCACCGAGCCACCATTTCAGAAAGGCTGCGCCGTACTCGGTGACTGATAGCAAGCCCCCTCCAAGGAGGGCGGTCGCACCGATCAGCGCACTCACTGCCGTGCTGACCGTCGCAGCCAGGATGATGAAAGCTAACACGTCTTTGATGCGGTCCAAGGTGATCTGGAATCGGGCTACCCGCTTTAACAATAAGGTAGCCGTCAAGGCTGCAGCCGTCGCACCGAGGCTAATCACCGCGGCCACTGGTAGCGGCACGCCCACCGACATATTGGCCAACACGGAGCCAATGGCAATTCCGGGGGCAACAGCGAGGCCCATGACGAGCAGCGCAACGAGGGCGATGCCGCTGGAAAGCCACACCAGAGACACTGCCCCGCCCACTACCGCATAAGCAAGTCCCAGCTTTGCACCGGCGTAATACGCCAATGCGACAAATCCGGTGTGAACGAAGAGTCTAAGCTTCGAGTTGCGCGGAATGATGACCATTGTTCGCTTCAAATCCTGGGGACTGCCCCTGCCACATCCAGTCATTTTCTCGTTAGCCGCAATGACGATACTCTTGCGAAAGTTAGAGTCCGATTCACCTGTGGCAAATCACGTGTTTGCACCGAGTCTGTGCCAGGCGAAGTGCTGCGAATCCATGGTGCTGCAGGATTACTATGAATCTACGTCAGAACCCCCCTGTGCTGTAAGCGTAGCCGGTGGATTCGATGAGCTATACCGTCCGGGTTGGACGCCATACTTCGTATGAGCACGAGTCGTGCCGGGTTGCGGGTCTTCGGCCAGAATCAGGGCGCAGTTGGTCCTTGGCACCTGGGGGCGATCGCGCATCATCCGCAGATTGCTCAGGCCAGATAGCGTATGCAGTTGCGCGTTGGCGAACACGTTGCTCTCCTCGCCGTGCAGCAATGCACCCGCTTGCGTGACATCGTCGACCTTGGCAGCCGTGCCCAATAGGGCGGAATCCGCCCTACCCATCCAATAGGGCAATCCCCTAGCCTCTTTTCGGAAGAAGACCTTATTCATACGCTTACCGTCAGGGCATACATTGGTTTCGTACAAGGCTACGGCGCTGGAGCGAAAAGGATTCGTTTCGGTGTTTTTGCAACCACCTGAAAAAGAGGTGAAAAAAATGCTAAAAACAGTCTTACTGCTCGCTGCGGCGGGTGCGGCGCTTGGCGCCGGGGTAGCCTATGGCGGCACCGGGGCGCGCGATATATACACCGACGGCGCTAGCGTGATGGGGCCGCGAGACCCATATTCCGATGGGGCGAGGAGCACAAAGTTTGACGTCTATTCAGATGGGGCGAGAGTCACGGATAGGCGAGACACCTTCACCGATGGCGCATGAATCACCAGCCGCAATGGACTGGTTGAGGACAGCATGTAAGGAATGACAGAAGAGTCCGCAGAAGAACACGCGGTCGGCGCTCAGCGTTCACAGCCACTAGCCAAGCATATCCCCCGATTAACAGCCTCGGGGGATTTCTTTTACAGCGGCCTCCCCGCCGAAGACAGGTCAGACCAGCACGCCCCTGCTACTCGAAGGGGGCAGCAGCGTTTGCGGCGCGCCTATTTCGTCAGTTTCCGAACCAGACCGTTGCAGAGCTGAAACAGATACTGCAGTGAGCCAAGCCACTTGCGCCAAGGCAGCTCTTCGCACTTGCTTCCCGTCATGCTCGTATTCGGTCTGGACAATGTGGTTCGTGGAGGTGCTTATGACTCTCGTCGCACCCCGAGGATCATGTGGAGGACGTTCTGGCGCGTGTAGCTTGCTGCGAGAAAGGCATCGACATCTGCGGCCGGAACGAAGCCGCGCTCGCGGACCACAATCGTCGCTGATCGAAACAGGGCCTCGAACGTTGCATCGGGCAACGACATGCCGGCGCGGAGCGCAGCAATCACGTCTCCGTCCGTCTTGATCATCCGTTCGCCTTGGCCGAATCGCCCGAGCCGCTGGCCGGCAATTTGGCGCTCTGGGTCCATTTCTCGAAGAGCACGCCCACGCCGCACAGACAACTAGTCGTCTACCTGACCTCCAACTTCTCTCCCAGCGCGCGTTGGCTACGCAACGCAGATGTCGGGAACTGCGATCTTCTGGAACAGATGAGGGGTGGCTACGGCCGAGGATGGATAGGCCGGGAGTTTCGCCTGAAACTCGGGATGGGTGAAGGCAGCCCGAAAGTTGGCCGTCGATTGCCAGACGGCATAGTTCAGATACGTCGGATTGTCTCCGAGCGCGCGGTGAAGCTGGGTCGAGATGAAGCCCGGCTGCCGCTTCATGAATACCGCATCGTCCTGCCACGCCCGGAGGAAGGTCTGCTCGTCCGCCTGGTCCATCATGAAAACACTCACCAGCACGACGGGGGAAGCTTCGACGGCGATCTGGCGCTCGATCGGAAAGGCGGGGTCAAGTGCGAGAATCAGTGACATGGCAGTCTCCGTTGGTAAACAGCTAACCGAAGTGATGGTGATACAAGCCTAGGAAATTGACACTATGATGTCAATATAGACATATAAAACCAAATACGACACATGGTGCTGCATGCGCGAGACCAAGCGAACCCCGGCCGGATCTGCCGTGACTGATCTCATTCTCGATCTATTCCGCCTTAACAACCGGATGCTTGCCGCAGGCGACCGGCTGGTCGCCGAACTAGGCCTGACGAGCGCGCGCTGGCAGGTGCTTGGCACCATTGTCGCGGCGACCCAGCCGCAACCGGTAGCGTGGTATGCCCGCGATATGGGTGCCAGCCGTCAGAATGTCCAGCGCATCGTCAACGACTTGGCCGGCGAGGGTTTCGTCAGCCTGGAGCCGAATCCGCACCATCGGCGAGCGCCGCTCGTCGTGCTTACGGACAAGGGAAAGCAGGCGTTCGGTGCTGCGATGCGCTTGCAAGCGCCATGGATCAATAGGCTCTCGGAGGGGCTTCAGGTCGAAGACATCGAGACGACACGCAGCGTGATGACGGCACTGCGCCGGAAGCTCGAAGGAGAAGGAAGTGCTGATGATGGGGCACGATAGGCCACGACCGCAGGCAATCCCGTCGGGTAAGTGCTTAGTCAGATTGAAAAGGGACACAATGTGCGTCGCGCTGTACGGCGATCGGTCACTTGTCGTCTTCGCGCCGGCAGGGACCACAGCTTTCCTAACGCACGCGACTTTAGCCATAGCTCACTGCAAATAGCAGCTGGCTGTGCGCCCAACGGACCTGCCAACCTCGAATTCGCTTCCCGTTATGAGGCAGGCACAGGGGCAGTTACAATACTGTCCTTCGCCGCCTAGCGCGGCACGGTCTCCGCACTCAACACACCCGCCGCCACGCCCTCGCCGCGCGACGCACCCGTCATGCCCCTGATCCTGCAAAGCCTCGCCCCGCTCGCCTCAGCCGATATCGATGCCATCCGCACGCTTGCCCACGCGCCATCGCTCGCGCTGCGTGACGAAACCGTGGCAACAGCCAGCGACAGCGCACCGCTTACTCCCGCCCTGCGCGAAGCGCTCGACGCCTACTGCAGCCCCCGCGCCATCGACTGGGCCATCGTGCCCGCCGGCCGCAAGCTCTCGGATTTCAAGCTGGTGGCGATGGATATGGACTCCACGCTGATCACCATCGAGTGCATCGATGAGATCGCCGATTTCTGCGGCCTCAAGGCCGAGGTCTCGGCCATCACCGAAGCCGCCATGCGCGGCGAGATCACCGACTTCAACGAAAGCCTGCGCCGCCGCGTGGCCCTGCTCAAGGGGTTGGACGCCAGCGTGCTGGACCGCGTGTACGAAGAGCGCCTGCGCCTGTCGCCCGGCGCGGAAAACATGCTGCGGACCGTGCAGGCGCTGGGCATCCGCACCCTGTTGGTTTCAGGCGGCTTCGTGCATTTCACCGAGAAGCTCAAGCCTCGGCTGAAACTCGATGTCACCCGCGCGAATACGCTGGAGATCATTGACGGCAAGCTCACCGGCCAGGTGCTGGGGGAGATCGTCAATGCCGACGTCAAGGCCCGCGCGGTGCAGGAAGTGTGCGCGCAGATCGGCGTGGAGCCGTCCCGGGCCATCGTCATGGGCGATGGCTCCAACGATCTCAAGATGATGGCCGTGGCCGGCCTGTCGGTGGCCTTCCGGGCCAAGCCCGTGGTACGCGCGCAGGCAAGCGTTGCGTTCAACCACGTCGGGCTGGACGGCTTGCTGCAACTGTTCCCGCATTAAGTGACTAAGTGACCAAGTGACGGGCCGCCCCGGATCCTGTCCGGCGCGGCCCGTTCCATGTCATGCCACCAGTTGCGATTCCATCGCGTCGCGCAAGTCGGCGATCAGGTCGCGGGTATCCTCCAGCCCGATGTAGAGGCGTACCAGTTCGCCGGCGTTCTGCCAGCCCGCCGGCGGCCAGCTGCCCTGGGGGCGCATGCTCTGGACGTGATATGGCAGCGCCAGGCTGTGCGCTCCGCCCCACGACCAGCCGATCGCGAACAGCCGCAGCGCCTCGACAAAGGCATCGACCTGGGCCCGCGCATAGCGCGCATGCAGCACGATCGAGAACAAGCCGGTGGCGCCGCTGAAATCGCGCCGCCAGAAGTCATGTCCCGGACAGTCCGGCAAGGCCGGGTGCAGGACCTTGACCACCTCCGGGCGCTGGCAGAGCCATTCGGCCACTTCGCGCGCGGCGCGGTCGTGTGCCGCGAGCCTGACCGGCATGCTCGGCAGCGAGCGCAGCACCAGGTAGCAATCGTCCGCCGATACGCCCCAGCCCATCAGCATGCGGGCACGCCTGAGGCGGTCGTGGAGCTTTTCGTCGCGGGTCAGCACGGCGCCCATCAGCACGTCGCCGCCGCCCGACTGGTATTTGGTCAGCGCTTGCACCGAGATGTCGATGCCCTTGTCGAAAGGCCGGAAATAGACGCCCGCCGACCAGGTGTTGTCGATCGCGGTCAGCACGCCACGCGCCTTCGCCGCGGCCACGATGGCCTCGGTGTCGGGCACTTCCATCGTCACCGACCCCGGCGACTCCATCCAGATCAGGCGGGTATTGGGGCGGATCAGGCCGGCAATCCCGGCGCCGATCATCGGATCGTAATAGCGGACCGACACGCCGAAGTCCCGCGCCAGCCATTCGCCGTGGTCGCGGTTAGGGCCGTAGACGTTGTCCGGGACCAGCACGTCGTCGCCCGACTTGACCAGGGCGAAATACACTTGCGAGATAGCGGCGAGGCCGGATGGCAGCAGCAGCGTCCTGCGCGCGCCCTCGATCAGCGCGAGATGCTGGCACAGCGCCTCGCTGGTGGGCGTGGCATGCAGTCCGTAGCGCCAGTAGGTCGTGGCGCCGTCGCCGTGTGCGCGCAACTCCGCCAGGTTGCGGAAGACCACGGTGGAGCCGCGATGCGTGGGAGGGGAAAACGAAGCGAAGCCGGGTGCGATATCCAGTTCGGGCTGGACAGCCACGGTCTGCAGGTAGGCGGGTTGGGCAGCGGACTTCTCGGGAGGCTGGTGGTCGGACACGGCGATTCCTTGTCTGGCAATGACTCGATGAACGTTCGAGCTTACCAGCAATCGGGGGCGTGTTGGCTTGCGTGCGCCTTACCCGGCGCTATCCGCCCCGCTCCCTCAGCGGCCGGAAATCGACGATTTCGGCGGCGGCGCGTAGGTAATGCCGCTGCTCGGGGTCATGTCGAAGGGCGGGATCACCAGCACGCCCAAAGGCCGGATCATGAAGGGCAGCACGATGGCCGGGTTGACGGGGTCGGTCCAGTTGCCATGAACCACGCCGGCGCCGTCGATGGTGCCTTCCCAATTGCCAGTGACGTGCGTGCCGTCATTGGACTCTTCCATCAGGAAGGCGCCATTCTCATATTCGCCGGCCAGCAGGCGCACGCCGCCGGCACGGCCGACGCTGTACTCGCCATGTACGCTGTCGCGCTCGTCGGGCTTGGGTCCGAGCCGCAGGCGCACCGGCTGGTCGCCGAGCGTGCCCACGTAGACCGGTAATGATGCGTATTCGGGGCGCGGCGCCAGCGCCTTGGGCACCGCGCCGGTGGAAAGCTGGGTGCCGCGTTTCGACTCGCCCTCGCGGATCGCCTGGTTGATGCCGAAGCCCTCTGGGCTGCCCGCACTATCGCCGGCAGTGCCGGTGCCGGGCGTGCCCGTGGACAGCTCGGTACCGCCGGCGGCCAGCGCGGCGCCAGCCAGCGTTGCCGCTGCCAGTCCGGTTGCCAGTGACAGGGAAACGGACTGGGACAAAGTCGCTACGCGCCGCAAGTCAGCCTCGGATCAGATACGCTCGAAGATGGCCGCAATACCCTGGCCGCCGCCGATGCACATGGTGACCAGTGCATAGCGGCCTTGCACCCGCTGCAGCTCGTACAGCGCCTTGACGGTGATCAGCGCGCCGGTGGCGCCGATCGGGTGGCCCAGTGAGATGCCCGAACCGTTCGGATTGACCTTGGCCGGATCCAGCCCGAGCGCCTTGGTAACAGCGCAGGCTTGCGCGGCAAAGGCTTCGTTGGCTTCGATCACGTCGAGGTCCGCCACGGTCAGACCGGCACGCTCCAGCGCCTTCTTCGTGGCCGGCACGGGGCCGATGCCCATGCTCTTGGGATCGACGCCGGCATGGGCGTAGGAAACCAGGCGGGCCAGCGGCTTGAGGCCGCGCTTCTCGGCCTCGGCACGCTCCATCAGCACCACGGCGGCAGCGGCGTCGTTCAGGCCCGAGGCGTTGCCCGCGGTGACTGTGCCGTTTTCCTTCACGAAGACCGGCTTGAGCTTGGTCATGTCTTCCAGGACCGCGTCGTGGCGCACGTGCTCGTCGGTGTCGAAGGTGACGTCGCCCTTGCGGCCCTTCAGCGTGACCGGCAGGATCTGGTCCTTGAAGTGGCCGGCACGGATGGCTGCCGAGGCGCGGCGATGGGACTCCAGCGCGGCCTCGTCCTGCTGGCCGCGGCTGATGTCGTATTCCTTGGCCACGTTCTCGGCGGTGACGCCCATGTGGATCCCGTGGAAGGGATCGTGGAGCGCGCCCAGCATCATGTCGAGCATCTTGGCGTCGCCCATGCGCGCGCCCCAGCGGGCCGATTGCGCCAGGTAGGGAGCACGGCTCATGCTCTCCGCCCCGCCGCCGATGGCCACATCGGTATCGCCCAGCATGATGGTCTGCGCCGCGCTGACAATGGCCTGCAGGCCCGAGCCGCACAGGCGGTTGACGGTCAGTGCCGGCGCATCGATCGTGACGCCGCCCTCCACTGCCGCCACGCGGCCCAGGTACATGTCCCTGGGCTCGGTCTGGATGACGTTGCCGAACACCACGTGGCCTACGTCATCGCCGCTGACCTGCGCGCGGGCCAGCGCCTCGCGCACGACCATGGCGCCCATCTGGGTCGGGGAAAGATCCTTCAGGCTGCCGCCAAAGGTACCGATTGCGGTCCGGACACCGCTCACCACCACCACTTCACGCGTCATTTTGTGTCTCCTGGGCTGATGTTGCAGCGCACAGTATAACGGCACGCCGCGCAAAACGAACGATCGTACTTTTACCTATCGCAACGCACGGACCTCGCCTGGCTCAGACCTCGCCCCAGAGGTCGTGGCCATCGGCGCCGGTGATCTTCACCGAGACGAATTCCCCGACCTTGTAGCGCGGCGAGTCCTGCGCCGGCGGGTCGATATAAACCAGGCCGTCGATTTCCGGCGCATCAGCCGAGGAACGGCCGATGCCGCCATCCTGGTTGACCTCGTCGACCAGCACGCGCAGGGTCTGGCCGACCTTGCGCTGCAGCCGCCGGGCTGAAACTTCCTCCGCCACTTCCATGAAGCGCGCGCGGCGCTCTTCGCGGACCTCGTCGGGCAAGGCGCCTGGCAGATCGTTGGCGGTGGCGCCCTCTACGGGCGAATAGGCAAAGCAGCCCACGCGGTCCAGTTCGGCCTCGGCGATAAAGTCCAGCAGCGTCTGGAACTCTTCCTCCGTCTCGCCGGGGAAGCCCGCGATAAAGGTGCTGCGGATGGTCAGTTCGGGGCAGATCTCGCGCCAGGCCCGGATGCGGTCCATGGTCTTCTCGGCATTGGCCGGGCGCTTCATGCGCTTGAGCACGTCCGGGTGGGCGTGCTGCAACGGCACATCCAGGTAAGGCAGCACATGGCCTTGCGACATCAGCGGAATGATCTCGTCGACGTGCGGGTACGGGTACACGTAATGCAGGCGGACCCAGGCGCCGTACCTGGCGGCGAGTTCGCCCAGCGCCGCGACCAGTTCGGTCATGCGCGTCTTGAGCGGGCGGCCGTCCCAGAAGCCGGTGCGGTACTTCACATCCACGCCGTACGCGCTGGTGTCCTGCGAGATCACCAGCAGTTCCTTGACGCCGGACTTGAACAGGTTCTCGGCTTCCAGCATGACTTCCGCCACTGGGCGCGAGACCAGGTCGCCGCGCATCGAAGGGATGATGCAGAAAGAGCAGCGATGGTTGCAGCCCTCGGAAATCTTCAGGTAAGCGTAGTGCTTGGGCGTGAGCTTGATCCCGGCGGGCGGCACCAGGTCGAGGAACGGGTCATGGGGCTTGGGCAGGTGCGTGTGCACGGCCTGCATCACCTCGCCCAGCGCATGCGGGCCGGTCACGGCCAGCACCTTCGGGTGGACGGAGGTGATGATGTCCTCGCCCGCCGCGTTCTTCTTGGCGCCCAGGCATCCGGTAACGATGACCTTGCCGTTTTCGGCCAGCGCCTCGCCGATTGCGTCCAGACTTTCCTGCACCGCCTCGTCGATAAAGCCGCAGGTGTTGACGACCACCAGGTCGGCACCGTCATAGGTGCCACTGATGGCATAGCCTTCGGCGCGAAGCTGGGTAATGATCTGCTCGGAATCCACAAGCGCCTTTGGACATCCAAGGCTCACGAATCCCACATTTGGAATATGGTCTTTATTAGTCGTTGATTCTGAAGGGTTTTTCACGGTTACTTCCAAATGTGGGGCGGGCGAGGCGGGACATGGCCGCCTGGCGGTACAAAGCCAATCGCGCATTTTAACCGCTCGCCAAAGTTTCTCGGCGCCTGATCCCCGACATGCCGCTGTAAACCTGTTGCAACCAGTCTCATCGCATCAATGCTCCAGCCTGCCCTGCGCGGCGGCGTCACATCCGCGCGGATGAAGTCCCTGGCATGTCCGCCAGGGCACGCTCAATCACGTCTTGAATCTCGAACGAGTCTTGCAGGCGCCGGATGGCCGCATGCAGCTCGGCAGCCTGCGGCCAGGTCCGCTTCAGATAGCTGAGCCACAATTTGACGCGTCCGTGCTCATGACGGCATTCGACACGGGCCTGCAACTTTTTCAGGTAGTCGGCAATGTGACGAAGCACGAGCGGCCATTCCTCACCGGATGCCACCCTTTCCATCAGTCCGCGTATCCGCAAGGCCAGGAAAGGATCGGATACGGCGCCCCGCCCTATCATCACGTCGGCACAGCCGCTGACAGCCCGACAGCGCTCCCAGTCGGCGACCGTCCAGACTTCTCCGTTGGCAACGACAGGCACGTCCACGGCAGCATCGATACGCGCGATCCACTCCCAGTGGGCCGGCGGCCGGTAGCCATGGTCGCGCGTTCTGGCATGCACGACGAGGGAAGCCGCGCCGCCTTCCGCCAGCGCGGTGGCGCAGTCGATCGCCAGCGAGGTATCGGACACGCCAAGCCGCATTTTTGCCGTTACGGCGATGCTGGCAGGCACCGCGGCGCGAACGGACGAAACAATCCGGTTCAGCAGTTCAGGGTCCGCCAGCAACATGGCCCCGCCACCGTGCCTGTTGACGACTTTGGCGGGACAACCGAAGTTCAGGTCGAGTCCATGCGGCGACAACGTCGCTGCCTGGGCGGCGTTCAGCGCCAGCCATTCAGGATCGCTCCCGAGCAGCTGGATCACCATCGGCGTGCCGCCAGGGGTATGGCCTCCGTCGAGGATCTCGGGGGTGTCCCTCTCGTAGACGCGCTCGGGAAGCAGAGAGCCCGTCACCCTGACGAATTCGGACACACACCCATCGTATCCGCCTGTGCCGGTCAGCATGTCGCGCAACACGTAGTCCGCAAGCCCTTCCATGGGGGCAAGAAACAGCCGGCTCATGCGAAAGCTGGCGCCGAAGGGTCGCGCTTATCCCGGCGAAATGCCGGCAAACCGGAAAACACGAAACCGGCCGCCGGAACGGGCCTGGCCTCGGCGGCAAGCACCTGGTGAATGTCCTGGATTTCGGAAGGCATTGGGATTCGCGCTGTGCAGGCGAGTCCTCGATATGAATCGCCACATTTGAAAGGGGTAGCCAGCGCGATGATGCCGCGCGTCACCCGGATATGCGTGATTTTAACCGATCGCCCCAACCAGCAAATCTCGGCAGGATTTTCGCGCCGGGACGCAACAGGATTTCACAGTGCGTTGCGCTTGCAAGTGGCACGTTCGGCGTCCGCACCTGCCCGGTCCTGTCCCGCCTTGCGCGGGGTTTTTGCTTTGTGGCGCCCGATGCGGGTTGCCATGATCTCCGCCCCCCCTTTCGGGGTGCCGGATGCCGGATCGATATCGAAGAGCGCCGGCGCGTCGGCGCGTCGGCCAGCGCCGCCTCGCCAGGGCGGCCGGCACCGGCTTACTTCTTGTCCGGCTGGTTGAACGGGAACGTGCCGAACATGTTCTTGGCCTGGCTCTGCATCTGTTCCTGCATTTGCACGAACAGGTTCTTGCTCTGCTCGATGTAGTTGCTCATCATGCCCTGCATCATCGGGCCCTGCATGTTCATGAACTGGGACCACATGTCGGGGCTGAACGGCTCGCCGGAGTACAGCCCCTTGGAGTTTTCGGCCAGCTTGTTCTGGATATCGATAAAGGCCTGGATGTTCTTCTCCAGGTAGGTCCCCATCATGCCCTGCATGGCATGGCCGTAGTAGCGGATGATCTGCGACAGCATGGAGCTGGAGAACATCGGCACGCCGCCGGTCTCTTCTTCCAGGATGATCTGCAGCAGGATGCTGCGCGTGAGCTCGTCGCCTGACTTGGCGTCGATCACCTTGAAATCCTCGGTGTCCATCACGAGCTGCTTGACGTCGGCTAGCGTGATGTAGGTGCTGGTCTGCGTATCGTAGAGCCGGCGATTAGGATACTTCTTGATCAGTCGCTCTGCGCCTTTCTTGGTGGTAGCCATCGTGCTCTATCCTTTTATCGTCACTGTTGCATGCTGCTGCACCGCATGCTGTGCGGTGCGCAAAATCGAAACCGGCAGCGGGGGATACAACGTGTTGACCTGCAACGCATGATCTATTTTGGTGCGGGCAAGCCGCTGCCCTGATTCTATGCCCAACAAGGCACTATTGAAAGCCGGGGCCGTTAAGGAAAACCCGCACGGGGCAATGGTTTGCGGGAAATGCGGGGGCAGGTTTTTACCCGGTCCAGGCGGTTTGGTGCGGTGCAGGGAGTGCAATGCAATATTGCTGCGGGGAACAGGGCGGCTCAAGGTCTATTTGGCGAACATGTGGGGACTTCGGTTGATTGCCTGGATTGGCAGCCCTGCGAGCTCCGCCACCAAAAACAAAAAGGCCCTCCGAAGAGGACCTCCCAAGACAAAAAGCCACCCGAATACCAAAGGCGGCCCTCGCCCATCACCCCATATGCAAGCCCCCGTTCAGCGAGAAATCCGCACCGGTCGAGAACCCCGACTCATCGGACGCCAGCCAGGCGCAGATCGATGCAATTTCCTCGGGCGCGCCAAGGCGCTTGACGGGAATGGTGCCGACGATCTTGTCCAGCACATCCTGGCGGATCGACTTGACCATGTCGGTAGCAATGTACCCGGGCGACACCGTGTTCACGGTCACGCCCTTGGTCGCCACTTCCTGCGCCAGCGCCATGGTGAAGCCGTGCAGGCCTGCCTTCGCGGTGGAGTAGTTGGTTTGCCCGAACTGGCCCTTCTGCCCATTGACCGACGAAATATTGACGATGCGGCCGAAGCCACGATCCGCCATGCCGTCGATGACCTGCTTGGTCACGTTGAACAGCGAGGTCAGGTTGGTATCGATCACGGCGTCCCAGTCGGCGCGCGTCATCTTGCGGAACACCACGTCACGCGTGATGCCGGCGTTGTTGATCAGGACGTCGACTTCACCGACTTCGGCCTTGACCTTGTCGAATGCGGCCTTGGTCGAATCCCAGTCGGCAACGTTGCCTTCCGACGCGATGAAATCAAAGCCCAGGGCCTTCTGCTGCTCGAGCCATTTTTCACGGCGCGGCGAGTTGGGGCCGCAACCGGCCACCACTTTGTAGCCATCCTTGGCCAGACGCTGGCAGATGGCCGTTCCAATGCCACCCATGCCACCGGTTACGTATGCAATGCGCTGAGTCATATCTACTCCTTGATGGCTAGTTTTTATTGAAACCAGCGGGGAGAAGCCTTCTCCCCGCCGGCACACCCCTCAGACCAGCTTGCGCGCTATGCGTTGCGGCAAGCGATGCAGATTGTCACTCGCGTTCCACCGCCAGCGCCACACCCATGCCGCCGCCGATGCACAGCGAGGCCAGGCCCTTGCGCGAACCGCGGCGCTTCATCTCGTGCAGCAGCGTGACCAGCACGCGGCAGCCCGACGCGCCGATCGGATGCCCGATGGCAATAGCACCGCCATTGACGTTGACCTTGGACGTGTCCCAGCCCATCTGCTTGTGCACGGCCAGGGCCTGGGCAGCGAAGGCTTCGTTGATTTCCATCAGGTCGAGCTCTTCCACGCTCCAGCCGGCGCGCGACAGGCAACGCTGCGATGCAGGCACCGGGCCCATGCCCATTACCTTGGGATCGACACCGGCGGTACCGTAGGCGCGGATGGTCGCCAGCGGAGTCAGGCCGAGTTCCTTGGCCTTGGCAGCCGACATCACCACTACCGCGGCGGCACCGTCGTTCAGCCCCGAGGCATTGGCCGCGGTCACCGTGCCGGCCTTGTCGAAGGCGGGCTTCAGGCCGGCCAGCGCATCCTGCGTGACGCCGTGGCGCACGAACTCGTCGGTGGCGAACTGCACCGGATCGCCCTTGCGCTGGGGAATCGGCACCGGCACGATTTCCTCGTCAAACCTGCCAGCCTTCTGGGCAGCTTCGGCCTTGTTCTGCGAGGCCGCCGCGAACGCGTCCTGGGCTTCGCGTGTGATGCCGTATTCCTTGGCGACGTTCTCGGCGGTGACACCCATGTGGTACTGGTTGTAGACGTCCCACAGGCCGTCCACGATCATGCTGTCGACCAGCTTGGCATCGCCCATGCGGAAGCCGTCGCGCGAGCCCGGCAGTACGTGCGGCGCGGCACTCATGTTTTCCTGGCCGCCCGCCACCACGATCTCGGCATCGCCCGCGGCAATGGCGTTGGCCGCCAGCATCACGGCCTTCAGGCCGGAGCCGCAGACCTTGTTGATGGTCATGGCCGGCACCATCACGGGCAGGCCAGCCTTCAGCGCGGCCTGGCGCGCCGGGTTCTGGCCGGAGCCGGCGGTCAGCACCTGGCCCATGATCACTTCGCTGACCTGCTCGGGCTTGACGCCGGCGCGCTCGAGCGCAGCCTTGATGACAATGGCCCCGAGTTCAGGTGCGGGGATCTTGGCGAGCGAGCCGCCGAACTTGCCCACCGCAGTGCGGGCAGCGGATACGATGACGATGTCAGTCATTGGGAGGTCCTCTCGAGTTGAATGCGGATAAGGGGTGAAAGAGGCCGGCTGCACAGGCGTGCCGGCCCGGACAAATCCTATGCCTTCGCCTTGACGTAGCGGCCCGGTGCCGGCTCGATGGCGCGGTAATCCTTGTTGCCGTAGTCGGTGGGCGCTGCCTTGCGCGCGCCGGCGTGCTTGCCCAGCCAGGACGCCCAGTCGGGCCACCAGCTGCCGGCATGCTCGGTGGCATCGCTGAGCCAGTCCTCTGGCGACACCGGAAGCTTGTCGTTGGTCCAGTGGCTGCGCTTCTTCTTGGCCGGCGGGTTGATCACACCGGCAATATGGCCCGATGCCCCAAGCACGAAACGCAGTTTGTTCTTGAGCAGCGCGGTCGAGGCGTAGGCCGATGCCCAGGGCACGATGTGGTCCTCGCGCGAGCCGTAGATATAGGTCGGCACGTCGATGCTGCCCAGGTCCACCGGCGCATTGCACACGGTCAGCTTGCCCGGCTCCTTGAGTTCGTTCTGCAGGTAGGTATGGCGCAGGTACCAGCAATACCAGGGTCCCGGCAAGTTGGTGGCGTCGCCGTTCCAGAACAGCAGGTCAAACGGTACCGGAGTATTGCCCTTCAGGTAGTTGTCGACGACATAGTTCCAGACCAGGTCGTTGGGGCGTAGGAAGGAGAACGTGTTGGCCAGTTCCACGCCGCGCAGCAACGCGCATGGCGCGCCCCCGGCGCCGCCCAGGGTGGCTTCGCGCAGCTTGACGTGGGCTTCGTCGACAAACACATCCAGCACGCCGGTCTCGGCGAAATCCAGCAGCGTGGTCAGCAATGTCAGGCTGGCCGCGGGCCGCACGCCCCGCTTGGCCAGCACCGCCAGCGCGGTGGACACGATGGTGCCGCCCACGCAGAAGCCCAGCACGTTGATCTGGTCCTGACCGCTGATCTCGCGCGTGACTTCGATGGCGCGGATGGCGGCATGCTCGATGTAGTCATCCCAGCTGATCTCGGCCATCGAGGCATCCGGATTGCGCCAGGACACCATGTAGACCGTGTGCCCCTGCTCCACCATGTAGTTCACCAGCGAGGTCTGCGGCTGCAGGTCGAGGATGTAGTACTTGTTGATGCACGGCGGCACCAGCAGCAGCGGGCGCGTGAACACCTTTTCGGTGGTCGGCTTGTATTGCAGCAACTGGAAGTAGGGGTTCTCGTAGACGACCGCGCCCTCGGTGACAGCCACGTTGCGGCCCACTTCGAAGGCGGATTCGTCGGTCTGCGAGATCTTGCCGCGGCCAAGGTCCTCCAGCATGTTGAGCACGCCAACCCGCAGCGATTCACCGCCCGACTCGATCAGCTTTTTCTGCGCCTCCGGATTGGTGACGAGGAAATTGGCCGGCGACATGGCATCGACCCACTGCGAGACCGCGAAGCGGATGCGCTGGCGGGTCTTGGCGTCGGCCTCGACCGCGTCGGCCAGCTCATTCATGGCGCGTGCGTTGATCAGGTAGAAAGCAGCCGCGTAGTGGAAGGCCGCGCTGCTGCGCCAGGCATCGCCGGCAAAGCGGCGGTCGGCCAGTGCCTCCGCCGGATTGGCGCCGCCATCGGCCATGCTTCGCCACAGCTCGCTGAAGTCCTTCATGTAGCGCTGCTGGATACCGGCCAGCTGATCGGGCGCGATCTTCACGCCCGCCATGGCGGAACCCGTCAAAGCCTCGAAACCGGGAATGCCGGGAATGCCGGGCATGCCGGACATGCCCTGCTGGGTCGTCATACCGTTGGCCTGTGCCTGACGGGTCCATTCCAGCCATGTCGCTGGATCGAATGGCCCCGAAGCAAATGAAAACGGTTGGGACTTGTCTTCCTTGGCGGAAGCTGCCGCACCTTTGCCGGTTGCCATGATGTTTCGTCTCTCTGCCGTCACTTATTTGAAAGCTGGCTGGGCGGCGTGCCACCACTGCGGGACTCTCCCCCACCTCCAGCTTCGGAACCGGCCCGCGCTGACACCCTCGGCTGGTGACGTCATGCGGTATGCTTGCCGGACACGCCTCTCCGCGGACCAGATGGTTCCAGCGGAGCCCGCGAATGCTCGCGAACACACAATCGCAAGCTATTCGAGGCCATTGTTGCCTTGCAATGTTCTGCCTGTCAATGCGGAAAATTGCGCGGACCGGCGCTAATGGCAAAATGCGCCCGGCGCGAATCTGCAGGCAGCCCGGCGCAGCCACTCCGGCCCCGGGGCAAGCTTGCACGAGAAGGATGACTTTCTGATGTACATCGTTGCAATCGGTTGGCTGTACGTGGTCCTGATGATGGCCATTACCGAACATACCGTGGTCGCGGGCGTGGCCACTTTCGTCTTTTATGGCCTGTTCCCGGTGGCGATCCTGGTGTACATCATGGGCACGCCTGGACGCCGGCGCCGGCGCAAGGCCGAGGAAGCAAGGCAGGCCAGGAGCGAGCCGGACCCCGCGGCCGCCGGGGAGCCCGAGGCGACCCAACCCGCCCAGGCGACGGGCGCGGGACAAGCCCGGCCGCCTGCCCGGGACTAACGGCGGGAGAATTCAGGCGGCCAGCCAGACCAGGCTGGCCATGCGGCCAGTGACGCCGTCGCGCCGGTAAGAGTAGAAGCGCTGCGCATCGCTGACGGTGCATGCGTCGCCGCCATACACCGCGGTGCAGCCCGCCCGCGCGAGGCGGATGCGGGCAAGCGCGTAGATATCCGCGAAATACTTGCCGCCCGCGCCGGCGCGGAATGCGCGATCCACCGGTCCCGCTTCTTCGGGCAGCGCCTGGGCAAGAAAGGCCTGCCGGACTTCGGCGCCGACCTCGAAGGCTTGCGGACCGATCGCAGGGCCAAGCCAGGCCAGCCACTCGGCCTGCGCACCTGCCCGCTCGCCCATGCGTGCCACCGTGGATTCGATCACCCCGCCGCACAACCCGCGCCAGCCAGCGTGCGCCGCGCCCACCACCGTGCCGGCGCGATCGCAGAGCAGCACCGGCAGGCAATCCGCGGTCATTACGGCGCAGACCCGCGCAGGGGTCGTGGCAATGCTTGCGTCCGCCTGTGGAACCACGCCATCGGCCGCGAACTGGTCCTCGGTGGCGATCGCGCAGCCATGCACCTGCTCCAGCCAGCCTGGCGCGGCCGGCAGCCGCGCGGCCAGGCGCGCCCGGTTGCCAGCGACCGCCGAGGGATCGTCGCCCACGTGGGTGCCGAGGTTAAGCCCGCCCGGGCTGCCGTCCGCCAGGCCGTAGGGGGCCTGGCTCAAGCCGCCCTGACGGGTGGTGGACAACGCGCGCACCCGCGCCGGGGCCGGCCAGTCAGGAACCAGCCACGGCGCCTCAGTCGTCATCGCCGTACTCCCATGCTCCGTCCTCGCCCTCCACCCAGCCGTCATCCTCGTCTTCATCATCGGCGCGGTCGAAATCGAGCGCTTCGATCAATGCCTGCAGGTCGTCGGGCGGCGGCGCCTCCCACGACATGGACTTGCCGGTCGTCGGATGCACCAGCCCCAACCGGAAGGCGTGCAGCGCCTGGCGCCCCAGCGGCACCGGCAGCGGCGCCTTGATGGCCGGGCGCTGGCCGCGCTGGGTGGCGGCGCGATGGTAGACCGGATCGCCGACCAGGGGGTGGCCGATCGATTCGAAATGCACGCGGATCTGGTGCGTGCGGCCGGTTTCGAGCTGGCACATCACCATCGAGACATGGCCCCGCCCGAGCGGCACCGTGCTCAGCGTGCGGAAATGGGTGCGCGAAGGCTTGCCGCTGTTGGTGAGCACGATCGCCATGCGGATCCGCTCGCGTGGATCGCGGCCGATCGGCGCATCGATGGTGCCCGATTCGGGCGTCTCGCCCCACACCAGCGCCAGATAGGTACGTTTGACGGTACGCGCCTGCAACTGGCGCACGAGATCGGTCTGGGCGGTAAGCGTGCGCGCCACCACCATCAGCCCGGAGGTTTCCTTGTCGAGCCGGTGGACAATGCCGGCGCGCGGCAGGCCCACGGCCTCGGGATAGCGGTGCAGCAGGCCGTTGAGCACCGTGCCGCCCCAGTTGCCGGCAGCGGGATGCACCACCAGCCCGGCTGGCTTGTCGATGACCAGCATTGCCGCGTCCTCGTACACCACCTCGAGCGGCACGTCCTCCGGCACGAAGGCGCGCGATTCGGCCGGGGCCTGCGGCCGCACCACGACGCGCTCGCCCATCTGCACCGAAGCCTTCGAGCGGCGTACCTCGCCGTCGACCAGCACCGCGCCGCTCTCGATCCATTGCTGCAGGCGGCTGCGCGAAAATCCGCTGAGATGGCGGGCCAGCAATTTATCGAGGCGCTCGCCATGTGATGCGCCATCCACTTCAAACTCCACTTGCTGCATTTCCAACTCGATCGGCGATGCCTGCGCACCAGCCTCCAGGCCGCCTAGCGCGGCCACATCGGTCAGGTCTTCCAGGTCCTCCACTTCGTTCAAAGTGTCGGCTGAATCGGCAGCTTGCTGCGCGATGCCCTTGGCGGCGGTTGCCGGCAAGGGGCTTGGGCTATAATGCTTGACGCTATTTTTCATCCGGGATATGTTGCCCATGCAATCGATGAGCATGAAGCGCGCCAACTGGCGCGCAAGAATTGGAGCGATTCTGCTCGCAGGCGGCTGCGTCATGCTATCGGCGTGCGGCCTGCTGTCGGATCAACCAGACGAGACTGCCGGCTGGTCGGCTAACAAATTATATTCGGAAGCCAAGGACGCACTCGATTCCGGCGACTTCACCCGTGCAGTCAAGCTGTACGATAAGCTGGAAGGACGTTACCCCTTCGGCCGTTTCGCGCAGCAGGCGCAGATCGATTCCGCCTACGCCAGCTACAAGGATGGCGAAACCGCCGCGGCCCTGGCCTCGGTTGACCGCTTCATCCAGTTGCATCCGAATCACCCGAACGTGGATTATGCCTATTACCTGAAGGGCCTGATCAACTTCAATGATAACTTGGGCTGGCTCGGCCGCTTTTCCGGCCAGGACCTGAGCGAGCGCGACCCCAAGGCCGCGCGCGCCGCGTATGACGCATTCAACACCCTCGTCACGCGCTTCCCTGACAGCAAGTACACGCCGGATTCCGCCGCGCGCATGCAGTACATCGTGAACGCGCTGGCCCAGCACGAGGTCCATGCGGCACGCTACTACTACAAGCGTGGCGCCTACCTGGCCGCCGCCAACCGCGCCCAGCAGGCGCTCAAGGAATATGATGGCGCCCCGGCCAACGAAGAAGCGCTGTACATCATGATCCGTTCCTACGACTCGCTGGGCATGAAGGATTTGCGCGACGATACCGCCCGCGTGATGGAAAAGAACTTCCCCAACAGCGATTACATCAAGTATGGAGAACGCCGCAAGGACAAGTCCTGGTGGGAAGTGTTCTGAACGGCAGGCATGTATTTGAATATGCCGGCGGCGCAAGCCCCCGGCAACAAAAAGCCCGGTTTCGACCGGGCTTTTTGTTGCCTGCTCAATTGGCCTTCGCTTCGCCCCCTTGGCCCGCCGCTGGCGCCTCCCCGCCGTCCCGGATCGATTCCAGGAAGCGGATCACGGTCTCGGCCTCGCGCGTCCGCTTGAAGGGCGGCAGGCTCTGCCAGATCTGGCGGCCATAGGGCTTCTCCACCAGTCTGGTATCGCAGATCACCAGCACCCCACGGTCTGTCTCGGAGCGGATCAGGCGCCCCGCGCCCTGCTTGAGCGTGATCACCGCATGCGGCAACTGGTGCACGGCGAACGGGCTCAGGCCTTTTTTCTGCAGCACTTCCATGCGTGCCGCCAGCACGGGATCGTCGGGTGGCGCAAACGGCAGTTTATCGATGATCACCAGTGACAGCGCCTCGCCACGCACGTCGACACCCTCCCAGAAACTCTGGCTGCCAACCAGCACCGCATTGCCAAGCTCACGGAAACGATCGAGCAGTTCTGTGCGGCTGGCCTGGCCCTGGACCAGCAGGGGTAGCGCCAGGCCGCGCTCGGCGAAGGCCTCGTAAAGCATATCGGAGGCGCGCTGCACCGCCCGCAGCGTGGTGCAGAGCAGAAAGGCGCGACCGCCCGCCGCCTCGATCAGCGGCAGCGCGGTTTGCACCACCGCTTCCGTGAACTGGGGCGACTGCGGCGCCGGCAGGTCTCGCGGCACATAGAGCAGCCCCTGCTCGGCGTAGTCGAACGGGCTTGGCAAGGTCAGCGACCTGTCCTTGTCCAGCCCGAGCTGGGCAGCGTAGTGGCTGAAATTGCCCTTCACCGAGAGCGTGGCCGAGGTAAATACCCAGGCTCGCGGGTGGCCCTCACGCTGACGCGTGAAGATCGGCGCGATCGACAACGGGGTGCGGTGCAACTGCACCGTGTGGGAGAACACCTCCACCCAGCGCACCGTGTCCGGCCCGAAGGCGGCTGCAGGGGCCGCCACCGCGCCATCTTGCGCACCGGTCGCGGCGGGCTGCGGCGCGGCCTTGGATTCGCTGCGCCAGGCGGCCAGGCGCTGATCGAGTTCCACCGCGCGGCGGTGGCACTGCTCCAGCGACTCGGCACGCTCTGCCTGGCTTTCCAGCAGGGTCACGAACTCCCCCAGCGCACTTTCGAGCGCATCCAGCGTCTCAAAAAAGGGCTTGCTGATACGCGGATCCGCTTCGATCTGGTTCACCGCCAGGCGCGCATTGTCCTTGGTAAAGGCCAGCCGCAAATCCCGCGCGGCACGCTCCAGGGGTGCCGCGATGCGCACCCAGTCGGCGGCGTCCCGCGCGTGCGAGAGGCCTTCGGCCACGGTATCCCGCGCGAGCTCCAGCAACTGGCTGGTCGACAGGCTGTCGCCAAAGAACAGCGTGGCCGTCTCCGGCAACTGGTGCGCCTCGTCGAAGATCACTGTGTTGGCCGCCGGCAGCAGCTCCGCCATGCCCGTGTCGCGCAGCACGACGTCGGCAAAAAACAGGTGATGGTTGACCACGACCAGGTCGGCTTGCTGCGCCTCCTTGCGCGCGCGCATGACAAAGCACTCTTTGTAGTTCGGGCACTCCGTGCCGAGACAGTTGTCGCGAGTCGAAGTGACCAGTTGCCATACCGGCGCGTTTTCCGGCACCGAGGCAAGCTCGGCCTTGTCGCCCGTGGACGTCACCTTGGCAAACCGGGCGATCTCGCGCAGCCATGCGGCGTCCTGCCGCGAGGCCAGGCGGCCCTGGATCTCGGCGCGTTCCAGATGGTAGTGGCAGAGATAGTTGGCCCGCCCCTTGAGCAGCGCAACCGACACCGGCACATTGAGCGCGCGCCGCACGGTCGGGATGTCGCGCAGGAAGAGCTGGTCCTGCAGGTTCTTGGTACCGGTGGAGAGGATGACCTTGCCGCCCCACAACATGGCGGGGACCAGATAGGCAAAGGTCTTGCCGGTACCGGTACCGGCCTCGACGATGACCGTGTCGGCGCGCTCGATCGCGCTGGCCACGGCCTCGGCCATGTGCTCTTGCGCCTCGCGCGGGCGGTAGCCTTCGATGCCCTGCGCCAGGGTCCCGGTCGGGGCGAAGATGGTAGCCAGTTCGGCGGCATGCGATACCGCGGCGCCGGACGGCCCGGTACCGCTGGCGGCCGGCATTGCGGGCGTTTCTGGCGTGTCGGCCGCAGCGGATACAGTGGTCGTTACGGGGACCGCGGGCGTGGCGGAAAGGTCTTCTTCGGAGGCGGGCAAGGCGAGGCTTTATGGCGGGCCGCTTCAGCGACGGCCGGTGGACAAGGGGAATCAGGCGGGCACGTCCGGCTCGAGCTGAAGCTGGAGCAAGGTAATCGCATCCTTGAGCTTGAGGCGGCGCTTTTTCAGGCGCCGCAACTGCAGCTCGTCGTGCGTGGCGTCTGCCGCCATGCGGTCGATCAGGTAATCGAGATCGCGGTGTTCGATCTGCAACTCCATGATCTGCCGCGATAAGGTATTCAGGTTGCGGTCCATGGGCTCCCCCGATCAAAGCCGGCGCTGGCGCCGGCGGGCCGGTATGGCTTCCGACGCTGGCACCGCGTGGCGCGTCGCGTCGTCTTGCACCGGCCATTGTCGCCGGTATTGCCCCCGGCTGTGGGCGCGGCTCGCACCGCTCAGAAACCGAAGGGACGCGGCGTCGTGGCCTGCCCCTGCTGATCCTTGGCCTTGGCGCGGCGCTCGTCGACGTCTTTTTGCCGTTGTTCGGCTTCGCGCTGCTTCGCCTCGAACGCCTTTACATTTTCCTGCCGCTGCCTGGCCTGCTGCGCGCCCTGCTCCTGCGCTGCCCTGACGCGCGCATCGAAGTCAGCCTGCTTCTTGTTGTAAGCCTCGGCATTGGCGGCACGCTGCGGAGCATCAGCCTGATGCTGCGCATCGCGCAGTTGCTGTTCCTGCTGCTTGCGCTCGAAACTCTCGCGGCTGGCGCGTTCGTTGGCTTCGCGGGCAGGCTGGCCGGCTTCGTACTCGGCACGCTTGATGGCCTGTGCCTGGTCGCGTTCGACCGCCTTGAAGGCGCGCTCCGCTTCTCCAACTTCCAGTTCCCGCTTGCGCAGCACCTGCAGTTCCCCGCGCCGCACATCCTTGGCCTTGTCGATGCAGTGCGTAACAAAAAAACTGTTGTAACAATCGTGCTCCGCCTTGCCGTAGCGATAATCGGTCCAGGCACGCGAATCGGCGATGGCCTTGCGCTCCGCGGCGAAATCCCGCGACGGCGGCTGCGGCGCTTGCGCCTCAGTTGCCTGGGCAGGGGCGCCCAGGGCCGCCTGCGCGTGGCCGCGCATTGGCATGAGCAACACCGCCAGGCCGGCGCACAGCAAGGCAAGCCGCAGCAGCGCGGACAGAGAGCGGGTCTTGGCCGGGGCGGAGCAGTCGGATAACGCGGCCGCGAGTGGGGCCGGATGTGGCTTGACGATCATGCCTGGATTCTAACATCCGCCCCGCTTCTTGCCCCAGGGCACGGCGGCTTATTGATGCCTGGCCAGCCTCCGCCGGAACGCCGGCTGTGCCCTGCCCTGAACACCGCGCCGCGCCGCGGCGAGCTTGTGGCAAAATGCCCCGCTTTCGACCGACTGTTTTCCTGATGTCCAATCTGCCAGCTTCCGTCATGCAAAAGATCGTGTCGCTCATCGCGGCCGAACTCTCCGTCCAACCCCGCCAGGTGGCCGCGGCCGTAGAACTGCTCGACGAAGGCGCGACCGTGCCTTTCATTGCGCGCTACCGCAAGGAGGTCACCGGCAACCTGGACGACACGCATCTGCGTAACCTGGAAGAGCGCCTGCTTTATCTGCGCGAGATGGAAGAGCGCCGCGCCACCATCCTCGCTTCCATCGAGGAGCAAGGCAAGCTGACGCCGGAACTGCGCGCGGCCGTCGAAGGCGCCGAGACCAAGCAGGCCCTGGAAGATCTGTACCTGCCCTACAAGCCCAAGCGCCGTACCCGTGCCCAGATCGCGCGCGAGTGCGGGCTCGAGCCGCTGGCTCTTGCCCTGCTGGCCGATCCCACGCTGGACCCGCAGGCCGAGGCTGCCAAGTATGTCAACGGCAATCCCACCGCCGATGGCGGCGTGCCCGACGTCAAGGCCGCACTCGACGGCGCACGCGACATCCTGTCGGAGCAATTCGGCGAAACCGCCGAACTGCTCGGCAAGGTGCGCGAGCACCTGTGGAACAACGGCATGGTGAGTTCGTCCGTGATGGAAGGCAAGGAAGGCGCGGAGGAAGAGAAATTCCGCGACTACTACGAATACAGCGAGACCATCCGCACTATTCCGTCGCACCGCGCGCTGGCACTGTTCCGCGGCCGCAATGCGGGCGTGCTGATGGTCAAGCTCGGCCTGGGCGAGGAACAGGACGCCATGGTGCCGCACCCGTGCGAAGGCATGATCGCCCGCCACGTCGGCATCCAGAACCAGAACCGTCCCGCCGACAAGTGGCTGGCCGACGCGTGCCGCTGGTGCTGGCGCGTCAAGGTGCAGCCGCACCTTGAGACCGAGCTGCTGACGCAACTGCGCGAAACCGCAGAGAGCGAAGCCATCAAGGTGTTCGGCCGCAACCTGCACGAACTGCTGCTGGCCGCGCCGGCCGGTCCGAAGTCGGTGATGGGCATCGACCCGGGCATCCGCACCGGCTGCAAGGTGGCCGTGGTCGACACCACCGGCAAGCTCATCGACACCGCCACCATCTACCCGCACGAGCCGCGCCGCGACTGGAACGGCTCGCTCGCCACGCTGGCGCGCATGGCCAAGCAGCACAATGTGATGCTGGTCTCGATCGGCAACGGCACGGCCAGCCGCGAGACCGACAAGCTGGTGCAGGACCTGATGAAACAGCTCCCCGAGGCCAAGCTGACCAAGATCGTGGTCAGCGAAGCCGGCGCCTCGGTGTACTCCGCATCGGAACTGGCGGCCAAGGAATTCCCCGATCTGGACGTGTCGATCCGCGGCGCGGTTTCGATCGCGCGCCGTTTGCAGGATCCGCTCGCCGAGCTGGTCAAGATCGACCCTAAGTCGATCGGCGTGGGCCAGTACCAGCATGACGTCAACCAGCGCGAGCTGGCTCGCGCGCTGGACGCCGTGGTGGAGGATTGCGTGAATGCCGTGGGCGTGGACGTGAATACCGCCTCGGCCCCGTTGCTGGCGCGCGTATCGGGCCTGAACACTGTGCTCGCGCGCAATATCGTCGAGTACCGCGATGCCAACGGCGCATTCGCCAACCGCGATGCGCTGAAAAACGTGCCGCGCCTGGGCGACAAGACGTTCGAACAAGCCGCCGGCTTCCTGCGCGTCAACGATGGCGACAATCCGCTGGACCGGTCCTCGGTGCACCCGGAAGCCTACCCCGTGGTCAAGCGCATCCTAGACCATATCAAGAAGGGCCTGCCCGACGTGATGGGCAACCGCGACGCGCTGCGCGGCCTGTCGCCGACGACCTTCACCGATGAGACCTTCGGCCTGCCGACGGTACGCGACATTCTCTCCGAACTGGAGAAGCCCGGCCGCGACCCGCGTCCCGAGTTCAAGACCGCGACGTTCCAGGACGGCGTGGAGGACATCAAGGACCTGCAACCGGGCATGGTGCTCGAAGGCGTTGTCACCAACGTCGCGGCCTTTGGCGCATTCGTCGATATCGGCGTGCACCAGGACGGCCTGGTCCACATCTCCGCCCTGTCCACCAAGTTCATCAAGGACGCGCACGAGGCGGTCAAGGCCGGCCAGATCGTCAAGGTCAAGGTGATGGAGGTGGACGTCAAGCGCAATCGTATCGGCCTGACCATGCGCCTGGACGACGAGCCCGGCCAGGGCCCGGCCCGCGCGGGACAATCGGACCGCGGCAACGGCCCGCGCCAGGGACAGGGGCAGCGCCCCGGCCAGGGCAAGGGCGTCGGCGGCCAGCGCCGCGAAGCAGAGCCGTCCGGCGCGATGGCGGCGGCGTTCGCCAAGCTCAAGCGCTGAGCGTCAGGCGCCCGTGGATAAAAGCCCCTGTGCCATGCACAGGGGCTTCTTTCGTTGCGTGTGCGGCAGTATGACGGAGTTAACCCTTGGAGACGTGAATCTGCGAGGTAGGCGATAAGGAGCGCCCCGGCAGGCGGCGCTCAAAACTCGAGCGGATTAATCTTCATTCGCTTCGCATTGCGGGCCAGCACGTCATCGAGCGTCGCCATGGTCTTAGCCTTGGCATCCAGCGCAGAGGCAAGGTGCAGCGCATCGCCCGCACGGAGCCCCGCGGACGCATCCAGGGTTAGCACTGCAGCGCGATGGAATGTCTGCGGTTCGACTGGCAGTAACTGTAGGTCGCCAGCACACAGGCGTTCGAATGCCTGCCATGCAGATGCCCCCTGTTCGACCGACAGTTGTTTTGTCCGCTGCTTGATGCCAAGGGCGCTCGCGAATTCGGTGACACACCACGCGGCAGAGGCCATTTCTTCGGTACACGCCGCGTACCACTGCGAAACAGCGGGACTCATTGGCTCATTCACGCAGAGCGCCACCAGTACACTCGTGTCAACGTACACCATCAGTAGCGCGCTCCGTGCCGCAACTCCTTCATGACCGACTCCGTCATCGGCATCGCCTCGCGAGTCGACTCCAGTTCTTGCGCGAAAGCCTTCCGGTCCCATTTGGCCGCGCGAATGCTTATACCGCCATCCACGGTCAGGTTGGCCTGCACTTGGTCGCCCTCCTTGAGACCAGCGTGGCGAACGTAATCAGCGGGGATACGTAGCGCGAGGCTATTGCCCCATTTCGCGATTTGCAGGTTCACCGCCCCTCCTATGATATACATTAACGTATATACATACTAGCGCATCGCTGATTCCGGGGCAACACGTAGCCAGGAGCAAACGTGCGCCGGCTACCGATACGGCAGAGGCTAGCTTACAGCCAGCTATCCATGGACCGTTTGGGCCCTTTTGCACGCGTAAGTGGCTCAAGCGAGAGTTCGATGTACCCGAACCCAGGCCATCCGAAACGTGCGGAGGCCGGTCCCGCGCACAAACTAGCCAACCGCCACCCGGCGGGTCATTGGGCGTCGCCACTCCTGCGTTCGCAGAAGGTGCTGTCCGGGTCAAAGGGTAGCTCCGTCATAATGCCGGTTGCGTGTGACCTGTTGTAGCCGGTGGACAACAGACATCAAACCAAAAAAAGATGCCCTAGGGCTACAAGACCCGGGAACTGCCGGATCCTGTAGCCCTAGGGCATCAAGCATTCAGTTTGAACGGCGGTGGCTCGTCAGCGCATGCGAGCCCTCAAACCTGCCGTCAGATCTCCACCTTGGTACCAAGCTCCACCACCCGGTTGGCCGGGATCTGGAAGAAATCCGAAGGTTTGGCACCGTTCTGATGCATCCAGGCGAACAAGCTCTCGCGCCACATCGACATGCCCGGCAGCTTTGAAGGAATGACCGACTCGCGGGCGATGAAGAACGACGTCTCCATCAACTCGAACTGCATATTGAGCTTGCGCTGGGCCAGGTCCAGCACCCGCTGCACATCCGGTGTTTCCTTGAAGCCGTATTCTGACTTGAGGATAAACACGCCGCCGCCAAGGTCCTTGCACGTGAGGCGATGATCGTCGTCCACGTAGGGCACGTCGCGCGTCACAAAGCTCAGGAACACCACGCGTTCATGCAGCACGCGGTTGTGCTTGAGGTTGTGCAGCAGCGAGACCGGCACCGACTCCGTATTGCCGGTCAGGAAGACGGCCGTCCCTTCGACCCGGTGCGGTGGGTGCGCCAGCAGGCCGCCGATGAAGGGCTCGAGCGGAATGCCATCCTCCAGGCTGCGCGCGCGCAGCAGCTTGCGGCCGCTGTGCCAGGTCATCAGCAGGAAGAAGGCGCTGCCGCCCATCAGCAGCGGGAACCAGCCGCCCTCGGCGATCTTCAGCAGGTTGGCGGAGAAGAAGGCCAGGTCGACCAGCAGGAACGTCAGGCCGATCAGCGTCACCAGCACCGGGTTCCATTTCCACACATTGCGCATGACCACGGCGGCGAGGAAAGTGGTGATCACCATGGTGGTGGTCACCGCGATGCCGTACGCAGCCGCCAGATTGTCGGACTTCTTGAAGGCCACCACCACGATCACCACCAGCACCAGCAGAAGCCAGTTGATGACCGGCAGGTAGATCTGGCCGATTTCCGCGTCCGAGGTATAGCGGATGCGCATGCGCGGCACGAAGCCAAGCTGGATGGCCTGGCTGGTCAGTGAGAAGGCACCCGAGATCACCGCCTGCGAGGCAATCACCGTCGCGCAGGTGGCCAGCAGCACCATGGGGATCAGCAAAGGCTGCGGCACCATCAGGTAAAACGGGTTGCTGATGGCTTCGGGGTTCTGCAGCAGCATGGCACCCTGGCCGAAATAGTTGAGCATCAGGCACGGCATCACCACCGCGAACCAGCCCATGCGGATCGGACGGATGCCGAAGTGGCCCATGTCGGCATAGAGCGCTTCCGCGCCGGTCAGCACCAGGAACACCGAGCCGAGCACCACGAAGGCCTGCAGCGAATGCTCCATCAGGAAAATGACCCCATAGTACGGATTCACCGCCATCAGGATCCCGGGCGCATGCACCATGTGGTACACGCCCAGCGCACCGAGCGCCACGAACCACACCATCATGATCGGCCCGAACAGCTTGCCCACCGCGGCGGTGCCGCTGCGCTGGATCATGAAAAGGGCCACAAGGATCACCAGGGTGATCGGTATGACAAAGTGAGAAAGCCCGGGCGCGGCGATTTCCAGGCCCTCGACGGCGGACAGCACCGAGATCGCGGGCGTGATCACCGCGTCGCCATAGAACATGCAGGCGCCGAAGATGCCGAACATCATCAGCAGTTTCGCCATCCGCGAACGCGGCGCAGCGGTGCGCAGCGCCAGCGCCATCAGGGCCAGGATGCCGCCCTCGCCGTCGTTGTCGGCCCGCATGACGAACATCACGTACTTGAGCGACACCACGATGATCATCGCCCAGAACAGCATGGAAATGATGCCCATCACGGCCGCGTCGCTGAAGGGAATGCCATGCTCGCTACTGAAGCACTCCTTCAACGCATACAACGGGCTGGTACCGATATCGCCGAAGACGACGCCGATTGCCCCGATCACCAGCGCGCGCCTGCTGGGACTTTCTACAAAATAATGACTGGTGGTTGCGGGCTGGGTCATGGATAAAGGTCTGGTTGAAGGGCTCGCGCAACGCCCTCGGCACACGGCGCGTGCGCCTGATCGGGCGCAACGGCAACGCGCCGCTATTGCATTGCACAAACGCGCGCCATTCTAGATGAAGTGCCGGGTGACGACCACTGGGGAGCATCCTGCCTGGAAACCTGCCATATGCTGATGACGCATCAAGCATGAGAGGGAAGTCCCGGCCGGTCAAGCGCTTTGCGCGCCTTGAACCACAAAGCTGGCGGAGCCATGCATGCGTCTTGCCGTTGCTACACCACCACAATTTGTGTGGATTTAGGCACAATTAGACGCCTAAATAGCGATCCAGCAGGCCCGGTTGCACCGCCAGTTCCGCGGCGGGACCGTTCATGACAACCGCGCCCTTCTCCAGCACCACCACGCGGTCGGCATTGGCCAGTACCGTGCGGTAGTTGCGATCCACCACCACGGAGGCAATGCCGGTGGCACGCACGGTGGCAATGACCTGCCAGATCTCGGCGACGATACGCGGCGCCAGGCCTTCGGTCGCCTCGTCCAGGATCAGGCAGTCGGGATTCGTCATCAGGGCGCGCCCGATCGACAGCATCTGCTGCTCGCCGCCGGAAAGCTGTTGCCCGCCATGACCAAGGCGCTCCTTGAGACGCGGAAAGAGATCCAGCACCCTTGCCTCGTCCCAGTCCAGCCGTCCTGACGGGCCCTTGCGCGCCGCCATCACCAGGTTCTCGCGCACGGAGAGGTTGGGGAAAATCCCGCGCCCTTCGGGCACATAGGCCACTCCGAGGCGCGCCACCTCAAAGGGCTGCGCGCGCGAAACGTCGCGCCCGGCGGCAAGAATGGTACCCTCGCGCTGCCGCACATGGCCGAGCAAGGTGCGCAGCAACGTGCTCTTGCCCATGCCGTTGCGCCCGAGCAATCCCACGGTCTCGCCCGCGCCAACGCTGAAATCGACCCCGCGCAGGACATGGCTGC
Source organism: Cupriavidus sp. F041 (assembly GCF_057814235.1). Taxonomy (NCBI): domain Bacteria; kingdom Pseudomonadati; phylum Pseudomonadota; class Betaproteobacteria; order Burkholderiales; family Burkholderiaceae; genus Cupriavidus; species Cupriavidus sp. F041. Next base: position 1,238,375 of record NZ_JBVASY010000002.1, on the reverse strand, counting down.
TGCCATACCAGGCGTGCACGCCGCTCGCTTGAATCATCGCGCTCATGCCGCTTGCTCCCTGCGTGGCGCCGCTTGCACGGGGGTCGCCACCCCCTCCACGCCCTCTTCGCCAAGATAAGCCTGCTGGACTTCGCGGTTGACGCGGATCGCGTCCGGTTCGCCCGAGGCGATAACGGCGCCGTTGACCATCACAGTGATACGGTCGGCGACCGAGAAGACCGCCTCCATATCGTGCTCGACCAGCAGTACCGCATGGCCATCGCGCAGCGAGCGCAACAGGGCCAGCATGCGGGCCGACTCCTCCGCGCCCATGCCCGCCAGCGGCTCATCCAGCAGCAGCACAGTAGGTTGGGTGGCCAGGCACATGGCGACCTCGAGCTGGCGCTTCTGGCCATGCGACAAGGCCGTGGCGACGGTATCGGCACAACCCGCCAGGCCGGCGCACTCCAGCGCCTCGTCGCCCAGCGCGCGGCTGGTGCGGCAGCGCTGCGCGTCTTCCCACAGCCGCCAGGCCCGCTGCGCGCGCGACTGGGCCGCCAGCCGGCAGTTTTCGCGCACCGTCAGCGGCAGGAAGATATTGTTGCGCTGGTAGCTGCGGCCAACGCCTTCGCGCGCCAGGCGCGGCTGCGACCAGCCGGTCACGTCGCGCCCCTGCAGTTGCAGCCTGCCCGACGAAGGCGGCAGTTCGCCCGACAGCATATTGATCAGCGTCGACTTGCCCGCGCCATTGGTGCCGATCACCGCGTGGATCTCATGCAAGGCGAGGTCGATATCCACGTCGCCCACCGCCGTGAGGCCACCGAAGCGGCGGGTCAGCTTGCGGGCCGACAAGACAGGTGCATTCATCGGGATCCCCCTTGGCGCCGGCGCGCAACCCCGCGCGCCAGGCTGACCAGTCCATGCGGCAGCAAGGCCACCGCCACGATGACAAAACCGCCCATCAGCAGTTGCCAGTGCTTCGTCAGCGTGCTGAACCATTCCGCGAGCAGCACGAAGGAAAAAGCGCCCAGCACCGCCCCGGCCAGGCTTCCGGCGCCGCCCAGGATCACCATCAGCATGGCGTTGCCGGACTGGTGCCAGGATGCGATCTCCGGATTGACGAAGCCATACTGGATGGCATACAGATAGCCCGCCAGGCCGGCAAACGTGCCGGCCACTACGAAGGCGCCGAGCTGATAGCGGTAGGTGGCGTAGCCGGCGGCGCGCATGCGCTGCTCGTTATGCTTGATGCCCACCAGCGCATGGCCGAACCGCGAGCGCAGCACCACCGCCAGGCCGGCCACCGTCAGCGCTAGCGCGGCGAGCACCAGCCAGTAGAAATGCGTGACGTCGTTGACATCGAACGGCCGCGCCCCCAACAAGCCGAACTCGGGACGGAAATAGATATAGGTGCCGTCGCTGCCGCCTGCGATCTTGGTGTCGTGGAACACGAAGTACACCATCTGGGCGAAGGCGAGCGTGACCATGATGAAATAGATGCCGCGCGTGCGCAGCACCAGCGCGCCCACCACCAGCGCCAGCAGCGCCGCCGCGCCAAGCGCGCCCAGCAGCAAGAGCCAGCCATTGCCCGGCCCGGCCTGCGGTGCCATCATCGCGGTGGCATAGGCGGCCATGGCGAAGTAGGCGGCGTGACCCAGGCTGACCAGCCCGGTGTAGCCGATCAGCAATTGGAGCGACAGCGCGAAGATGGCCATGATCATGACCTTGCTGAGCAGCTCGATATAGAAACGTTGCCCGTCCGCATTCAGCAACAGCGGCAGCACCGCGAGCACGGCAAAAGCCGCCAGCCATCCCAGGCCGCCCAGCCAGTGCGCGGATCCGCCACGCGCGCGCAGCGGGCGGTCCAGTGCGTTGATATCGCTCGGCATATCCTTACCCCGCCTTGAACAAGCCCTGGGGTTTCCAGAGCAGGATGAGTGCCATCAACAGGTAGATCAGCACGCCGGAGGCCTCTTGCCAGAACACCTTGCCAAACGTGTCGACAAAACCCAGCAGCAGCGAGGCGACCATGGCCCCCTTGACCGAGCCGATGCCGCCGATCACCACTACCACGAAGCACACGATCAGCACCTGGCTGCCCATGCCGGGATAGACCGAGGACACCGGTGCGGCGATCATGCCGGCCAGCACCGCCAGCGCCACCCCGAGGGCGAACACGAAGCGGTACAGCACCGTGACGTTAATGCCCAGCGACTGCACCATCTCGCGGTTGGTGGCACCGGCGCGGATCATCATGCCCAGCCGCGTGCGGCGGATCACCAGGTACATGGCCGCGGCCACCAGCAGGCAGATCGCCGAGATAAACAGGCGATAGACCGGATAGGTCATGTCGTTGCCGATCGGCAGCGCCCAGTCGAGCATCGCCGGCACCGTCACGCCGTGCACGTCGTCGTCCACCAGGATGCTGCGCATCTCTTCGAACACCAGGATCAGGCCGTAGGTCATCAGCACTTGCTGCAGATGCTCGCGCTCGTAGAGGTAGCTGAAAAACACCCACTCCAGCACATAGCCGAATGCCACCGCCAGCACGATGCCCAGCGGGATGGCGATCAACAGGTTGCCGGTCAGCCCGGCCAGGGTGAAGGCCAGGTAGGCACCCAGCATGTAGAAGCTGCCGTGGGCAAGGTTGATCACGCCCATGATGCCGAAGATCAGGGTCAGGCCGCTCGCCACGAGGAAGAGCAGCAAACCGTACTGGATGCTGTTAAGGCACTGTATGAAGAAGGAAACGATATCCATGGATATCCATGCGGCAAAGCGGCAACTCGGTTGCGGTATGCGGCTCCGCCGCTACCGGCCCGGACGGGACACGGCATGGCGGGCCGGACTTCTGCCCGGTGCCGCGGGAGCGGCGCCGGGCCACAGCGTTCAACCGCTCAGAGACGGCAACCGCGCGCCGGATCGGCCAGCCCCTTTACGGCAATCGCGCCGACCTTGTTCTCGCGGCCGTCCACCTTGCGCAGGTAGAAATCCTGCACCGGATTGTGCGCCTTCGACAGCGTAAAGGCGCCGCGCGGACTGTCGACCCTGGTCTGCTCCATCGCCTTGATGACCTCGGCCTTCTTGGTCATGTCGCCCTTCACCGCGCTGGCGCCGGCGGCCAGCAGCTGGGCGGCGTCGTAGCCTTGCACGGCGTACACGTCCGGCTGCAGCTTGTAGGTCTTGGCGTACTCCAGGCGGAAGCCCTTGTCGCGCGCGTTGGACAGGCCGTCGGCATAGTGCAGCGTGGTTTCCAGGCCTTGCGCCGCATTGCCCTGCGCTTCCAGCGTGCCATCGGTAAGGAAACCCGAGGCGTAGAGCGGGATCTTGTCCTTGAGGCCCGCCGCGGCCCAGTCCTTGACGAACTTGACGGCGCCGCCGCCGGCAAAGAAGACGAACACCGCATCGGGCTTGATCGACGCCACCTCGGTGATCAGCGCCTGGAACTCGACGTTGGGGAAGGGCAGGCTCAACTCTTTCACCACCTTGCCGCCCTTGGCTTCGAAGGCCTCCTTGAAGCCCTTGACCGACTGCTCCCCGGCCGCGTACTTCCACGTCAGCGTGACCACCTTCTTCATGCCGCGTTCGGCCAGCACGTGGCCCATGGCATAGCCCGGCTGCCAGTTCGAGAACGAAGAACGGAAGATATTGGGGCCGCACAGCGGGCCTGTGGCTTCGTCCACGCCCGCATTGGGAATGATCAGCAGCGTGTTGTTTTCCTTGGCTACCTTGACAATGCCCATCTGCACACCCGAGTGCACCGTGCCTACCACCACATCGACCTGGTCGCGCTTGATCAGCTTGGTGGCGTTCTCCGGCGCCTTGGCGGGATCGGACTCGTCATCCACCTTGAAGTACTCGATCTCTCGCCCGCCCAGCTTGCCGCCCTGCTCCTGCACGTACATCTTGAAGCCATTCTCGATGGCATTGCCGAGGGAGGCGTAAGTACCCGTGTAGGGCAGCATGAAGCCAACCTTGATCTTGCCGGTGCCTTGGGCGCTGGCGCCCGCGGCGAAGGCGAAGGATGCAGCAATGGCAAGGCATGCGGGCGCCAGCCCGCGCGATGTGAAGCGATGCATGGATGTCTCCTGGTGGTCAAGCCGACTTCCGTCGCCTGGGCCGGCATCGCCGGCCTGCGGGCTTCCGGGCCACTCGCGGCAATCGCGGACTTCGCGAACTGCCGGAATCGCTGGAAATGCAGGCTAACGTGCAGGGGGCGCGAAATTATTTTAGGTATGAAGTATGCGCCGTTATAAACCGGACCGCCGCATCCGTCAACGGCCCTGGCTGGTCGCGGTGCGGCGAGTGGCCGCATCGCGGGAGTTTAAGCAGGACGGTTTGTGGCGCATATCGATGGATACCCTCAATCTGTGCCATGGTGCCGTATTCGTCGTCTTCGCCTTGCACGGCGAGCACAGGGCAACGCAATTGCGGCAGCAAGGGTCGCAGATCGAAGGTGCGGAAGGCGGGATCGAGCCAGATGTCGTTCCAGCCCCAGAAGGCCGAATCCACGTCGGCATGATGGCGTGCCAGCTTGCAGCGCAGATCGGTCTGCAGGTAGGTTTCGCGGGTGGCCCGGATGCTGTTCACCGACACGTCCTCGACCATGATGTGAGGCGCCAGCACGGTGATCCCGTCGACTGCCTGCGGGAAGCTGGCGGCGTAGATCAGGGCGATCGAGCCGCCGTCGCTGTGACCGAACAGCCAGGGCATGCCGCGGCTGCGGCCGGGCCCGATCTGAAGTGCATCGAACAGCGCCGGCAAGGCCTCGCTCGCCTGCCGGTGCATGAAGTCGACGCCCCACTTTTCCTCCGCGGGACGCGGCGTGGAGCGGCCATAGCCGTAGCGCGACAGCACCAGCCCGCGAAAATCGCCGGCCTCGCACAGGGAGGCCGGATAGTCGCGCCACATGCTGATTGAACCCAGCCCTTCATGCAGGAAGACCACCAGCGGGCGCTCCTGCCGGTCCGGGCGCAGCCACTGCACTTCCACCTGGATACGGCGGCCGTCGAAAGGAATTTCCACCAACTCGCTTTGCATGCTTTTGCCTTTGCTTATGTCTTTGTTTCTTGCCTTGGACTTTGATTGTCAGCCCCCGGCCAGCGCAGCTTCCTCGCGCTGGCGCAGGCGGAAACGCTGGATCTTGCCGGTGGCCGTCTTCGGCAACTCGGCCACGCATTCGATCTGGCGCGGATATTTGTAGGGGGCCAGCCGCGATTTGACAAAGACCTGCAACTCCGCCGCCATGTCCTCATGCCACGAATGGCCGGGGCGCATCACCACGAAGCCCTTGGGCTTGACCAGCCCGTCGGCATCGGTCACGCCGATCACCGCGGCCTCCAGCACGGCCGGGTGCTGCGCCAGCACAGCCTCGACCTCGAATGGCGAGACATAGATGCCGCCCACCTTGAGCATGTCGTCGCTGCGCCCGGCGTAGATGAAATAGCCGTCCGCGTCCTGCAGGTATTTATCGCCGCTGCGGGTCCATTCGCCAACGAAGGTGTCGCGACTCTTGTCGCGGTTCCCCCAGTACATCAGCGCGGCGCTCGGACCCTTGATAAAGAGGTCGCCGATCTCGCCCGGCGCGCACGGCTGGCCCGCTTCGTCGAGCAGCTTCAGCGCATAGCCGGGCACCGGCTTGCCGGTGGTGCCGTAGCGCACGTCGCCGGGACGGTTCGAGAGAAAGATGTGCAGCATCTCCGTGGAGCCGATCCCATCGAGGATGTCGCAGCCGAAATGCGCCTGGAAACGATCGCCCATATCCTTGGGCAGCGCTTCTCCCGCCGAGGTGCAAACCCGCAGTGCGACTTCCGCCCGCGCCGGCAGGTCGCTTGCGGCCAGCATGCCTGCGTAAAGCGTCGGCACGCCGCAGAAAACCGTGGGCCGGTGCTCGCGCAGGCGCCGGAATACAGCCTGCGGCGTGGGGCGCTCGGCCATCAGCACCGTGGTGGCGCCAACAGCGAGCGGGAACGTCAGCGCATTGCCCAGGCCATAGGCAAAGAACAGCTTCGCCGCGGAAAAAACCACATCGTCTTCACGCAGGCCGAGCACCTGGCGCGCATAGAGATCGGCGGTATGGAACAGGTTGCCATGCGTATGCACGGTGCCCTTCGGCCGCCCCGTGGAGCCGGACGAATAGAGCCAGAAGGCAATGTCGTCCGGTCGCGTGGCGGCAGCGCCTTCCAGCGGTGCGCCCTTCCCTGCCATCCCGGCCACGCTGGGCGCCGGGCCGGCGGATGCGTCATCGGGCCCGGCCAGCATCAGCGCGGGATCCGTGCCGGCCTTGCCGATGGCCTCGCGCATCGTGGCTGCCAGCGGCGCCGACACCACTACCGCGCGCGCGCCGCTGTGCCCCAGCATATAAGCGTAGTCGTCGACCGTCAGCAGTGTGTTCACGGCCACGGGTACCACGCCAGCCAGCAGGCACCCGAGGAAGACCGTGGGGAAATCGGTGGTGTCGATGGCGCACAACAGCAAGCGCTCCTCCGGCCGCACACCGGACGCCAGCAGCGCGGCGGCAAAACACCTGCTGCGCTGGTCGAGCGCGGCAAAGGTGAGCGTGCCGGCATCGTCCACATAGGCGATCTTGCCGGCGCGGGCGGCGGTGAGGTTGCGCGTCAGCAGGTCCGCGGCCGCGTTGTACCGTGCCGGCAGCACTGCGACGGCAGCCGGCGGCAAACCCGCCCCGGCCACCGGGGGCGGGGATGCAACAGGGGGCGTCATGTCTCCACTCCTCGATGCCGTCCCCCGGGTCACGCTTGGTCATGGGGAAACGGAGTCAGGTATTTGTTGTGTCTTCTGTTCTTTCTTTTGTTGATGCATTTTATTGCATATCAACTATTATGCAAGCAGAGTAATGCACTATATGGCACGCGCGTACCGTCCCTTATAATCGCAACCCCGATCCGGATGCCTCCCGGATCTCATTGACACGTAAAGCCGTCCATGCGCCGCGATCCAGATCCCCTGCTGGCCCCAGACTCCTCCGATTCCCGCCCCGCCGGCGAGCGCGATCCCTACCTGACGCAACTCGGGGAGCGCATTCGCTCGCTGCGAGCGGCGCGTGGCATGTCGCGCAAGGACCTGGCTCGCGGCGCGGAGGTTTCGGAGCGCTATCTCGCCAACCTGGAAACCGGTACCGGCAATGCTTCCGTGCTGCTGCTGCGGCAGGTCGCGCGCGCGCTCGACGTGCCCCTGCCGGTGGTGCTTGCGGAGATGGAAACGGAACATGCCCCTGGTGGCCAGCCGGCCTCCGAATTCTCGCAACTGGTGCAATGGCTGGCCCAACTGCCCGCCGGTGACCTGGCGCGCGTGCGCGAAGCCTGCCATCACGCGCTGGCGCCGTCCGCGTCCCATGACATGCGTCATCGCCGCATCACCTTGATCGGGCTGCGCGGCGCGGGCAAGTCCACCCTCGGGCGGGCGCTGGCGGCGGCAATGGAAGTACCCTTCGTGGAGTTGAACGGCGTCATCGAGCAGGAAGCCGGCGCCAGCCTGGCAGAGATTCACTCGCTGTACGGACAGGCGGCCTACCGCCGCTACGAGATGCGCGCACTCGAACGCGTGCTGCGCGAGCACGATCGCATGGTGCTTGCCACGCCAGGCAGCCTGGTCTCGGAGCCCTCCACCTTCAACCTGCTGCTGGCGCGCTGCTACACGGTCTGGGTAAAGACTTCGCCCGAGGAGCATATGGCGCGCGTGGTGGCGCAAGGTGATATGCGCCCGATGGAAGGCAACCGGGAGGCCATGGACGATTTGCGCCGCATCTTGCAGGCGCGCACCCCGCTCTACTCGCGCGCCGATGTGACGATCGACACCAGCGGCCAGGATCCCAACACCTCCCTGCAGGCGCTGCGCGCCCAGCTCCGCGTGCTGGGCAGCTGAGCTGCGGCGCTGGCTGCCGCCCGGTGCGCCAGCCGCCCGGCCTGAAAGTTATCGCACAAGGATTGCGCCGCCCGGATTTGTGCACTATATTTCATCACAGAGGATGATCGACAATATAGTGCATAAAGGAGACAACAATGTCCGCCCCGGCCGTCCCTGCCACCACCTCGCATCCCCCCATCACTTTCGAACGCGACCCCGCGACGTATCGCCACTGGAAACTGGCGTTCGACGGTCCGGTCGCCACGCTGTCCATGGATGTCGACGAGGACGGCGGCCTGCGGCCCGGCTATGCGCTCAAGCTGAACTCCTACGACCTCGGCGTGGATATCGAACTGCACGATGCCCTGCAGCGCATCCGCTTCGAGCATCCCGAGGTACGTACCGTGGTGCTCACCAGCGCCAAGGAACGCATCTTCTGCTCGGGCGCCAACATCTTCATGCTCGGCAAGTCGTCCCATGCCTGGAAGGTGAACTTCTGCAAGTTCACCAACGAAACCCGCAACGGCATCGAGGACGCCAGCCGCTACTCAGGCCTGAAATTCATCGCGGCCTGCAACGGCACCACCGCCGGCGGCGGTTATGAGCTTGCCCTGGCCTGCGACGAAATCGTGCTGGTCGATGACCGCTCCTCGGCGGTCAGCCTGCCCGAAGTGCCGCTGCTCGGCGTGCTGCCGGGCACCGGCGGCCTGACACGCGTCACCGACAAGCGCCGCGTGCGGCGCGACCGTGCCGATATTTTCTGCACCACCACCGAGGGTGTGCGCGGGCACAGGGCGCTTGAGTGGAAGCTGGTCGATGCCGTGGTGAAGCCGGCGCGCTTCGCCGAGCACGTGCAGCAGCGCGCGCTTGCGCTCGCCGCCGACAGCGACCGCCCAGCGGACCAGCCGGGCGTCCGGCTCACGCCGCTGTCGCGCAGCCAGGACGCGCACGGCTACCGCTATGACACCGTCCAGGTGCATCTGGACCCGGCTGCGCGCAAGGCGACGCTAACGGTATTCGGCCCCCGCAAACAGCAGCCGCAGACGCTCGCGCAGATCCTCGCCGCTGGCGCCGACTGGTGGCCGCTGAAGATGGCGCGCGAGCTCGACGACGCCATCCTCACGCTGCGCGCCAATCATCTCGACATCGGCATCTGGATTCTCAAGACCGAAGGCGACCCGCATCAGGTGCTGGCCACCGATGCCCTGCTGGAAGCGCATGCCGGCCACTGGTTCGTGCGCGAGACCATCGGCATGCTGCGGCGCACGCTCGCGCGCCTGGAAGTTTCCTCCCGCACGCTGTTCGCGCTGATCGAACCGGACTCGTGCTTTGCCGGCACCTTGCTGGAACTGGCGCTGGCCGCCGACCGCAGCTATATGCTGCACCTGCCCGACGCGCCGGACGACGCGCCGCGCGCGTTCGCCTGCGCTGCCAACTTTGGCCGCTACCCGATGGTCAACGGACTGACGCGGCTGGCCGCGCGCTTCTACCAGGATGAGGCCGCGATCCAGGCCGTCCAGGACCATGCCGGCGCGCCGCTCGACGCCATCAGCGCCGCCTCGCTGGGGCTGGTCACCGCCACGCCCGACGACATCGACTGGGAAGACGAGATCCGCATCGCCATCGAAGAGCGCGCAAGCCTGTCGCCGGACGCGCTGACCGGGCTCGAAGCGAACCTGCGCTTCGGGCCGGCGGAAACCATGGAGACCCGCATCTTCGGCCGCCTCACCGCCTGGCAAAACTGGATCTTCAACCGGCCCAATGCCATTGGCGAGCACGGCGCGCTCAAAGTCTTCGGCTCGGGCAACAAGGCCCGTTTCGACTGGGACCGCGTCTGAACCGGCACTCGCAAGGCGACACGCGACAGACAAAATAAAAGAAGACAAAAAGATAACCAGGAGACATCCCGTGAGCATCGACTACAGCCAGAAGATCCCCAACAACGTCAACCTGTCGGATGACCGCGCGCTCCAGCGCGCGCTGGAGCACTGGCAACCCGCTTTCCTCGACTGGTGGCGCGACATGGGGCCAGAAGGCTCGCACCAGCACGATGTCTACCTGCGCACCGCGGTCTCGGTCGATCCTTCCGGCTGGGCGCACTTCGATCACGTCAAGATGCCGGACTACCGTTGGGGCATCTTCCTCCAGCCCGCCGATCCCGCGCGCCGCATCCACTTCGGCGAGCACAAGGGCGAGGCGGCCTGGCAGGAGGTGCCGGGCGAGCACCGCGCCAACCTGCGCCGCATCATCGTCACCCAGGGCGACACCGAGCCGGCCTCGGTCGAGCAGCAGCGCCATCTCGGCGTGACCTGCCCCTCCCTGTACGACTTGCGCAACCTGTTCCATGTCAATGTGGAGGAAGGCCGCCACCTGTGGGCCATGGTCTACCTGCTGCACCGCCACTTCGGCCGCGACGGGCGGGAAGAAGCCGAAGCGCTGCTCGGGCGCCGCTCCGGCGACGAGGACAACCCCCGTATCCTCGGCGCCTTCAATGAGCGCACGCCCGACTGGCTGGCCTTCTTCATGTTCACCTACTTCACGGACCGCGACGGCAAGTTGCAGCTTTGCGCGCTGGCCGAATCCAGTTTCGATCCGCTGGCGCGCACCACGCGCTTCATGCTGACCGAGGAAGCCCACCATATGTTCGTGGGCGAATCCGGCGTCTCACGCGTGATCCAGCGCACCTGCGAAGTGATGCGCGAACGCGATATCCGGGATCCGGCCGAGGTCCGCGCGGCAGGCGTGATCGACCTCGAAACCATCCAGCGCTATCTCAACTTCCATTACAGCGTAACGATCGACCTGTTCGGCGCGGACCAGTCGTCCAACGCCGCCACCTTCTACAGCGCCGGGCTCAAGGGCCGCTTCGAGGAAGGCAAGCGCAACGACGACCACGTGCTCAAGGGCGACGTGTACCGCATCCTCGATATCCAGGACGGCCGCCTGGGCGAGCGCGAGGTACCCATGCTCAACGCGCTCAACGAGGTGCTGCGCGACGACTACATCAAGGATTCCATCGGCGGCGTGGCGCGCTGGAACAAGGTGATTGAAAGGCACGGGATCGACTTCCGCATGACGGTGCCGCACAAGGCGTTCAACCGCAAGATCGGCAGCTTTGCCAACGTGCATGTCTCGCCCGCCGGCGAATTGCTCACCGAAGCCCAATGGCAGGCGAGTGAATGCGAATGGCTGGCAACGGAAGAAGACCGCGCCTTCGTTGCCTCGCTGATGGGCCGCGTGACCGAGCCCGGCAAGTACGCCAACTGGATCGCGCCGCCCATGGTCGGCGTCAACCGCCAGCCCATGGACTTTGAGTACGTGCGCTTCAACTGACGCAACGACTGCCCCACCGGCAACGTTCGGCGCAGCGGCGGCAACAGACCCGCCGCACGCCAAGGAGACAAGAGATGGGCGCCCCCGAGACCATCAGGCAGCACCTGATCGACCCCGAAATCTGCATCCGCTGCAACACCTGCGAAGACACCTGTCCGATCGACGCGATTACCCACGACGACCGCAACTATGTGGTCAAGGCCGACGTATGCAATGGTTGCGGCGCCTGCCTGTCGCCGTGCCCTACCGGTGCCATCGACAACTGGCGCACCATGCTGAAAAGCGAGGCCTATCCAATCGAGGCGCAGTTGCTCTGGGATGAACTGCCTGGCGACACGCCGCTGCCGGCAACCGGCGAGGCAGAGAGCCAACCCGACCCGGCCGCGCCGGAAAGCGCGCAGGAGCCGCGGGCGCAACAGGTGGAAACCAGCGGGCATACCTCGCCCAAGGCGCCTTGGTCGGCCGCGCATCCCTACGTCAACCTGCACGCCGTGCGTGCTCCCGCCACGGCCACTGTCGCCGGCAACTACCGCCTGACCGCCGACGACGCATCGAGCGACGTCCACCACATCGTGCTGGATTTCGGGCAGCAATTCTTCCCGGTGCTGGAAGGCCAGGCCATCGGCATCGTGCCGCCCGGCACCGACGCGGCGGGCAAGCCGCACTATATCCGCATGTACTCGATCGCCAGCCCGCGCGATGGTGAGCGGCCGGGCTACAACAACATCGCGCTGACGGTAAAGCGGGTCGAGCAGGATCACGAGGGGCGGCCGGTTCGCGGCGTGGCATCCAACTTCCTGTGCGACCTCGCGCGCGGCGACGAGGTGCGCGTGGTCGGCCCGTTCGGCAGCACCTTCCTGATGCCGAACCACCGCGAAGCCAGCATGATGATGATCTGCACCGGCACCGGCTCGGCACCGATGCGCGCCATGACCGAGCGCATGCGGCGCAACCTTGACCATTTCGCCGGGCAGCGCATGCTGTTCTTCGGCGCGCGCAATGCGCGGGAACTGCCCTACTTCGGCCCGCTGATGAAACTGCCGCCGAGCTTCCTGGATATCCACTTCGCTTTCTCGCGCGACTCCGGACAGCCACGCCGTTATGTGCAGGACGCCATCCGGGATGCCGGCGCGCGCGTGGCCGGCCTGTTGAACGACCCGCACGGCCATATCTATATCTGCGGTCTCAAAGGCATGGAAGAAGGCGTGCTCGCCGCGTTCGGGGATGCGTGCGCGGATGCGGGACTTCCCTGGGCCGAACTGGAGGCGCGCATGAAAGCGGAGGGACGGCTCCACATCGAGACTTATTAGGCCTATTGGGCTCGTGTGACCTGGCCAGCCACATATCGTATTGCCGGAGAACTTGCCGCCGCCGAAGCCACCAAACCCTACAGATGCGGCGTTGTTTAGTACTTCCCTTACGAAACAAACCGCCTATAATGTTTCTGAAGAAACAGGAGCGAGGCGATGCAACCCAGGCAAGTCCCCGAGCATCTTCCTGCCGGCAGTCCGGACCCCGGCACCACACTCACCAAGGCGGTGATGCGTGCCGCCGGCTTTCTCGGCATCAGCCAGGCAGGCGTGGCCAACGTGCTGGGCATCAGCACAGCCTCCGTTTCCCGAATGGCTTCCGGTGGCTATGTGCTCGATGCACACCGCAAGGAATGGGAATTTGGCGTGCTGTTCGTGCGCCTGTTCCGCTCGCTCGACGCCATCCTCGGACACAGCGACCAGGCCCGTCTCTGGCTTGCCAATGAAAACCTGGCGTTGGGCGGCAAACCGCTCGACCTGATCCGCACAACCGAGGGCCTGGTACGTGTCGTTCACTATCTGGATGCCACCCGCGGTCGCGTCTGAGCGCAAGGCCTTTGCGCTCACGCTCTGGCGCGCGGTGGAGGCCCAGCACGTAGTCTCGACCATGCCGCTGGTCGACAGCCTGGAAGAACAGGCCGTGCTCGAAGCCGTGCTCGACGCCGGCAAGCCCGCCGTGCCCGCCGAGGCGCGCCATCTCCATTACCTGCTGTTCACGCCGTTTCGCTACCCCCCGTCGCCGTGGGGCTCGCGCTTTCGCGCCGAACAGGATCCAGGCGTGTTCTACGGCGCCGACGACATCCGCACCGCCTGCGCCGAACTTGGCTACTGGCGCTGGCGCTTCCTGCTCGACAGTCCTGCGCTGCCGCGCATCGATGCGCGCCCGCACACGTTGTTTCAGGTCAGCGTTCGCACCGACGGCATCGCGCTCGACGCCCCGCCCTTCGTGGAGGATGCGGCGCAGTGGACCGATCCCGTCCGCTACGATGCGTGCCAGGCGTTGGCCCGGGTGGCGCGCGAGGCGGGCCTGGCCATGATCCGCTACACCTCGGTACGCGATCCGGAACACGGCCCCTGTGCCGCGCTGCTGGCGCCGCGCGCCTTCGCCGAACCCAACCCGCGCGTGACCACCACCTGGATGCTGACGGTACGTCCCGACCGCGTCATCTGGCAGCGAGACGACCTGCTGCAGCGAGACAGTTTTCAGTTCCCGGCCAGCGCGTGGCAGCGCAGCCCGGACGGCACCGACAAGGACTGAATGACGGTGCGCCATCGCGCTGGCACGCGTTGCAGGGGCATGGTCTTGCGCCTTTGCCCGTTGCTGCGCAATTAGCTGTTGCGCAGCAAAAGGAATTGCCTTATAATCTTTTACTTCGACGGACGCGGGGTGGAGCAGTTGGCAGCTCGTCGGGCTCATAACCCGAAGGTCGCAGGTTCAAGTCCTGCCCCCGCAACCAAAGCCACGCAGATCCACGCGACCGGCTGTCGGATGCAGAACAAATCAACGCCCCTCCGGGCGTTTTTTGTTTTTTGCGCGACGAATTCTCTACATGGCCGCCACCCCGTTCGCGGACCTTTCCCAAACTAGCATCGCACCCCCGGCAGCCCGCATCGGCGGTGATACACTTTCGCCATTCCTCCCGGACGCCTCTCATGAAATTCTGCTCGAACTGCGGCCATGCGGTCGTGCTGCGCATCCCAGAAGGCGACTCGCGCCTGCGTTCAGTGTGCGACAACTGCAGCACCATCCACTACGTCAATCCGCGCAATGTAGTAGGCACCATTCCCGTGTGGGAGGACAAGGTCCTGCTGTGCAAGCGCGCCATCGAGCCGCGCTACGGCTTCTGGACGCTGCCCGCCGGCTTCATGGAGATCGGCGAGACCACCGCGCAGGGCGCCGCGCGCGAGACGCTCGAGGAAGCCGGTGCACGGGTAAAGGTCGGGGAGCTGTTCTCCATCCTGAATGTGCCGCATGTGCATCAGGTGCATATGTTCTACCTCGCCACGCTGGAAGATCTCGATATCTCCGCGGGAGAGGAGAGCCTGGAGGTGAAGCTGGTCGAGGAAGCCGACGTGCCCTGGGACGAACTGGCCTTCCCCACCGTGATCCATTCGCTGCGCTGCTTCTTCGCCGACCGCGCGGCGGGACGGCTGGCCGACGGCACCTTCCGCCTGCACAGCCTGGATATCGACAAGCCGATGCGCCCGCTGACCAGCCGGGCCACGGTCGAACCCTGAACAGGGGCACGTTGCCCGCCGCTCCCGCATGATCACCTGGCTGGATCCGCATGATCCGTTCCCGCCGGTCGAGCGTGCGCTCGGCCCCGGGTCGGACGCGCCCGGCCTGCTGGCGGCCAGCCGCGAGTTGTCGGCCCAGCGCCTGCTGCTGGCTTACCGGCAAGGCATCTTCCCCTGGTATGCCGAAGGCCAGCCGGTGCTGTGGTGGAGCACCGATCCGCGCATGGTGCTTGCGCCACAGGCGCTGCGGGTTTCCGCCACCTTCCGCAAGACCCTCAAGCGCGTGCTGCGCGACCCCGACTGGGAAATCCGTGTCGACGATGACTTTATCGCCGTGATGCAGGCTTGCGCGCTGACCCCGCGGGAGGGCCAGCATGGCACATGGATCACCGAAGACATCATTGCCGCTTATGGTGCGCTGCACCGTAACGGCCTGGCGCATTGCGTGGAGAGCTGGTACCGCGGCGAGCGCGCGGGCGGGTTGTATGGCGTGGCGCTCGGGCGCATGTTCTACGGCGAATCGATGTTCGCGCGGCGCACGGACGCTTCCAAGATTGCCCTGGCCGCGCTGTGCGCGTTCCTCGGCAACCACGACGTGGCGATGATAGACTGCCAGCAGGAAACCGATCATCTGGCTTCGCTCGGGGCGAGTCCGATTCCGCGTGCTGAGTTCGCGGCCCATATCCGCATCGCCACCCGCCAGCCGGATATCAACCCGTGGCGCTTCGACAAGACGGTGCTGCAGAGATGGACCCAGATTCAGGATCGGGCATAGGGCCCGCCCCTCCGGCCACACTGCGCAGCGTCCGGTCACGGCGCCATCGGCTTACCTGCGTTGCTGTTTCATCCCTGGCCGTTGCAGACACATGAGCAAGCTAAAGGAACTCCCCCTTTCCGCGCTGCAGTTCTACGCTACGGCGCCCTACGCTTGCAGCTACCTCGATGGCCGCATGGCGCGCTCGCAGGTGGCCACGCCCGCCCACCTGATCAATGCCGACGTCTACTCGCGGCTGGTGCGCGCCGGGTTCCGGCGCAGCGGCATCTTTACCTACCGCCCCTATTGCGATGAATGCCACGCCTGCACGCCATGCCGCGTGGTGGTGGACCAGTTTCACCCCGACCGCAGCCAGCGCCGGGCCTGGCGCCAGCACGAGAGCCTGCAGGCCCTGGTGGCGCCGCTGACCTATGTCGAAGAGCATTATTCGCTTTATCTCCTGTACCAGTCGATGCGCCATGCCGGTGGCGGCATGGACCAGGACAGCCGGGACCAGTATGAGCAGTTCCTGCTGCAAAGTCGGGTCAACTCGCGCCTGGTCGAATTCCGCGAACCGCCGGGCTCGCCGGAGGCCGGCCGCCTGCGCATGGTCAGCATGATCGACGTGCTCGACGACGGGCTCTCCTCGGTCTATACCTTCTACGACCCGCTGGAAGTCAAAGCCAGCTATGGCACCTACAACATCCTGTGGCAGATCCAGCAGGCCCGCGAACTCGGCCTGCCGCACTTGTACCTGGGCTACTGGATCGCCGATAGCCGCAAAATGGCCTATAAGGCGCGCTACCAGCCACTCCAGGTGCTGACCGCCAACCAGTGGCGCCCCTTCGATTCGCCACAGGAAGCGGTCGCGGTTGCCTCTCCCACTGCCATCCCGATCATTCCGCCGCAGCCCGGCGAGGAAGCGCCGGAGACTTGATGGCCGGTATCCGGGAGGGCGGCTGGAGCCGGGTCGCGCCTGCGCGGCAGTACCGCTTCCGGCCCAACCGTTACAATGCCGCCCTGGTCCCGACTTCCAAGCTGATTCCCTGTGCTTAACGCGCTCTATCCCCTGTTTCGCCCCGCCCTGTTCTCGATGGATGCGGAGGACGCCCACCATTTCACCCTCAACAACCTGCTGCGCGCCAAGCGTCTGGGGCTTGCGGGCTGCATCGGCAACACCATCGCCGATGACCCGCGCACGGTGATGGGCGTGCGGTTTCCCAATCCGGTGGGCCTGGCCGCCGGGCTCGACAAGGATGGCGCCTATATCGACGGGCTGGCGGCGTTCGGCTTCGGCTTTATCGAAGTGGGTACCGTGACGCCACGCGCGCAACCGGGCAACCCCCGCCCGCGCATGTTCCGCCTGCCGCAGGCCGATGCGCTGATCAACCGCATGGGCTTCAACAATGGCGGCGTCGATGCGTTTATCGCCAATGTCAAGGCGTCGCGCTGGAAGGCCGAGGGCGGCGTGCTGGGCCTGAACATCGGCAAGAACGCCGATACGCCGATCGAGCGCGCGGTGGATGATTATCTGCACTGCCTGGAACGGGTCTACCCGCACGCCAGCTACGTCACCGTCAATATCTCGTCGCCCAACACCAAGAACCTGCGCCAGCTGCAGGGCGCGAGCGAACTCGACAGCCTGCTCTCGACGCTCAAGGACGCGCAGCAGCGCCTGGCCGACCAGCACAAGCGCTACGTGCCGCTCGCGCTCAAGATCGCGCCCGACCTCGACGCCGACCAGATCCGCAATATCGGCGATGCGCTGGTGCGCCACCGCATCGATGGCGTGATAGCCACCAACACCACCATCGCGCGCGACGCGGTCAAGGGGCTGCCGCACGGCGAGGAAGCCGGCGGCCTGTCGGGCCGCCCGGTGTTCGAGTCGTCCACGCGCGTCGTCAAGGGCCTGCACGAGGTGGTTGGGGATGCGGTGCCCATCGTGGGCGTGGGCGGCATCTTCAGCGGCGCCGACGCGCAAGCCAAGATTGCGGCCGGCGCGCAACTGGTACAGGTGTACAGCGGGTTGATCTACCGCGGACCGGTGCTGGTCAAGGAATGTGCCGCCGCCCTGCGGGCCTGAGGCGCGCTTCGATTGGGGTTGCCAGGACGCTGGCAGCCGGTGATACCACAGCCGCCCTCCCCATACCGGGCGTCAACGCCTGACAAGGATAGCCAATGGAAACCATTCGTCTGGGCCGCAGCGACCTGCAGGTCTCGCGCATCTGCCTCGGCACCATGACCTTCGGCGAGCAGAACACCGAAGCCGAAGGCCATAGCCAGCTCGACTACGCCGTGTCGCGCGGCATCAACTTTATCGACACCGGCGAGATGTACCCGGTCAAGCCGAGCGCCGAGACGTATGGCAGCACCGAGCGCATCGTCGGCAGCTGGCTCAAGCGCCAGCAGCGCGACCGTATCGTGCTGGCGACCAAAGTCGCCGGCCCGGCGCGCATGCCGTGGATCCGCAACGGCGGCGACCTGACACCGGACAGCATCCGCGCGGCGCTGGACGCCTCGCTGGCGCGCCTGCAAACCGATTACATCGACCTGTACCAGATCCACTGGCCGGCTCGCAATGCGCCCATCTTCGGGCAGAAGCAGTTCAATCCGGCAAACGAGCGCGAGTGCGCCTCGATCCAGGCGCAGCTCGAAGCCATGAGCGAACTGGTGCGCGCGGGCAAGATCCGCTACGTCGGCGTCTCCAACGAAACGGCGTGGGGCGTGGCCGAGTTCGTCAAGCAGGCAGAGCTGCACGGCCTGCCGCGCATCGCCACGGTCCAGAACCCGTACAACCTGCTCAACCGCAGCTACGAGCAGGGCCTGGACGAGGCCTGCTTCCGTACCGACGTCAGCCTGCTGGTCTATAGCCCGCTGGCCTTTGGGCAGCTTACCGGGAAATACCTGGGCGGCGATCTCGCGCATCCCGTGTTCGACACGCAGGCCAGAGGGCGGCTCACGCGCTTCCCGCCCGACTGGAGCCCGCGCTACCTGCGGCCGGAAAGCCTGGCCGCGGCCGCCCGCTATGTGGCGCTGGCGCGCGAGCACGGCATCTCGCCGGCGACGCTGGCGCTGGCCTGGACCTACTCGCGCTGGTTCGCGGCGAGCACGATCGTCGGGGCCACTTCGGTGGAGCAACTGCGTGAGAATATCGACGCCTGGCAGGCGCCCCTGCCCGAAGCGGCAACCGCGGCCATCGCCCACATCCACGCCGAGATTCACAACCCCGCCCAGTAGCCTTCCCGCGCTCCACGCACCGATACCGGCGCACCAGCCGGAGCCGCTCGCAGCGCGCTCCGGTCCTGCCGTTTTGCCTTACTGTCGCACTAGAACGGGGCAAAACAGGGCAAATCGCGTCTCGGAAATGGTATCCTCGCAGGCTTATCGCCGTCGTATCCGCTGCGCTCCAGCGACCGCCTGCCTGCCGCCTGGTGTGTCGTTCCCGCAACGGACCGGCCGGCCGGCGCCACGCGCCGCCGGGCAGGACTGCGGACCAAACCCATCGAAAACCAAGAGCGGCTGATTACCCAGAACCCACTCCCGGGGGAGATCCATACTATGAAGTGTCTCAAGACATCGACCAAGACCATCCTGGGCAGCGCCGTGGCCCTCGCGCTGCTGTACGGCGGCGCCGTGCAGGCCCAGACCGTCAAGGTGCTCTCGATCGTCGACCATCCCGCGCTGGACGCCATCCGTGATGGCGTGCGCGACGAACTGAAGAGCGCCGGCTACGATGCCGACAAGAACCTGAAGTGGGAATACCAGAGCGCACAGGGCAATACCGGCACCGCCGCGCAGATCGCGCGCAAGTTCGTCGGCGACCAGCCCAATGTGATCGTCGCCATCGCCACGCCGTCGGCGCAGGCCGTCGTGGCCGCCACCAAGTCGGTGCCGGTGGTGTACTCCGGCGTGACCGACCCGGTTGCCGCCCAGCTGGTCAAGGGCTGGAGCGCATCGGGCACCAATGTGACCGGCGTGTCGGACAAGCTGCCGCTTGACCGCCAGGTTGCCCTGATCAAGCGCGTGGTGCCCAAGGCCAAGACGGTTGGCATGGTCTACAACCCCGGTGAAGCCAACTCGGTGGTGGTGGTCAAGGAACTGAAGGCGATGCTGGCCAAGGAAGGCCTGACGCTGAAGGAAGCCGCCGCGCCGCGCACGGTCGACATCGGCGCCGCCGCCAAGAGCCTGGTCGGCAAGGTCGATGTGATCTACACCAACACTGACAACAACGTGGTGTCGGCGTACGAAGCCCTGGTCAAGGTCGCCAACGAGTCGAAGATCCCGCTGGTGGCTGCCGATACCGACAGCGTCAAGCGTGGCGCCATTGCCGCGCTGGGCATCAACTACGGCGACCTCGGCCATCAGACCGGCAAGGTGGTGGTGCGTATCCTGAAGGGCGAGAAGCCCGGCGCGATTGCTTCGGAAACCAGCGACAAGCTGGAACTGTTCGTAAACACCGGCGCAGCCGAGAAGCAAGGCGTGACGCTGCCGCCCGAACTGGTCAAGGAAGCGAAGACCGTCATCAAGTAATCACGGCACGCTGACCCTGCGCGTTAGCGCGCAGGTGGCTCTATCCGGGCCCGCCCCCGGAACGCCCGTACCGCGTCGCCCGACCCGGGCAGCGCGCCAGGCTTTCCTGATCCGGCCTCCCGTGCCGGAAATAGCAACTGGATTTCCCCATGTCCCTCTTTTCCCTTCTGGGCGCCCTGGAGATCGGCCTGATCTTCAGCCTCGTCGCCCTGGGGGTGCTGATCTCCTTCCGCATCCTCAATTTTCCCGATCTGACCGTCGACGGCAGCTTCCCGCTGGGGGGCGCCGTGGCGGCCACGCTGATCGCTTCCGGCCAGGATCCCTTCATCGCCACAGGGCTGGCGATCGTGGCGGGCGCCTTTGCCGGTTTCATCACCGGCTGGCTCAATGTGCGCCTCAAGATCATGGACCTGCTGGCCAGTATCCTGATGATGATCGCGCTGTACTCGGTCAACCTGCGCATCATGGGCAAGCCCAACGTGCCGCTGATCACCGAGTCCACCATTTTCACCATCCTGCAACCTGACTGGCTGCCTGACTACATGCTGCGTCCGGCCTTGCTGCTGATCGTGGTGGTGGTGGCCAAGCTCGGCCTGGACTGGTTCTTCTCCTCGCAGCTCGGCCTGGCCATGCGCGCCACCGGCGCCAACCCGCGCATGGCGCGCTCCCAGGGCATCGCCACGGGCCGCGCCACGCTGGCCGGCATGGCGCTGTCCAACGGCCTGGTGGCGCTCGCGGGCGCGCTGTTCGCGCAGACCCAGGGCGGCTCCGACATCTCCATGGGCATCGGCACCATCGTGATCGGCCTGGCCGCGGTGATCATCGGCGAGAGCATCCTGCCGGCGCGCCGGCTAGTGTACACCACGCTGGCCGTGGTGCTGGGCGCCATCCTCTACCGCTTCTTCATCGCGCTGGCACTCAACAGCGAATTCATCGGCCTCAAGGCGCAAGACCTGAACCTGGTCACGGCGGTACTGGTGACCGGCGCCCTGGTGTTGCCGGGAACCCGCAAGAAGCTGTTCGGCCGCAAGAACGGAGGTGCCTGAGATGCTGCGCGCACAAGACCTGAAACTCACCTTCAATCCCGGCACCCCGATCGAGACGCGCGCGCTGCGCGGCCTCAGCCTGGATATCCCGACCGGCCAGTTCGTTGCCGTGATCGGCTCCAATGGCGCGGGCAAGTCGACCTTCCTCAACGCCATCAGCGGCGACCAGATGGTCGATTCGGGCCGCATCACCATCGATGATATCGATGTCACGCGCAAGCCGGCCTGGGACCGTGCCCCGCTGGTGGCACGCGTGTTCCAGGACCCGATGGCGGGCACCTGCGAGGCGCTGACCATCGAGGAAAACATGGCGCTGGCCATGGCGCGCGGCAGCCGGCGCGGTTTCCGCGCGGCGCTGAACAAGCCCTCGCGCGAGCTGTTCCGCGACAAGCTGCGCCTGCTCAACCTGGGCCTGGAAAATCGCCTGACGGACCGTATCGGCCTGCTCTCGGGCGGCCAGCGCCAGGCCGTGAGCCTGCTGATGGCTTCGCTGCAACCTTCGCGCATCCTGCTGCTGGACGAGCACACCGCCGCGCTCGACCCGAAGACGGCAGCCTTCGTGCTGGAACTGACCGCCAAGATCGTGGAGGAAGCCAAGCTCACCACCATGATGGTCACGCACAGCATGCGCCAGGCGCTGGACTACGGCCAGCGCACAGTGATGCTGCACCAGGGCCAGGTCGTGCTGGACGTGTCGGGCGATCAACGCGCCGGGCTGGACGTGCCGGATCTGCTGCGCATGTTCGAGCAGACACGGCATGAGCAACTGGATGACGATGCGTTGCTGCTAGGCTAAGCCCCGGCCAAAACGCAGAAGGCCCCCGTCTCGGCGGGGGCCTTCTGCTTTCCGGGCCGGCCACGTTCAGGCCGTGGCCGCCTTGTCCAGCCAGCGCTTGAGCTGGTCGGTCACCGCCGAACTCGAAAACGAGCAGCTGTCCTGCGCGAACACTGCCGACATCTCCAGCCGGCGCAGCAACTCTTCCATCGCCTGCCCGAACATCGGCGGCAATACCAGCGCGGGCGCTGCCTCGCGCCAGCTGCGCACCAGGCCATCGGCGGCGAGCTGGCCGCCGATATGCTGTTCAAGCGCTGCACGCATGGCCGCCAGCGCCGGCGCATTGTCAGTGGTCGTGGCCATCAACGGGCCCTCCTTTCCTTGTAGAGTTCGCGGAAGGTCCGTCCGCTCGGTGCGGGCAGGTCGCGGGTCTCGGTCCAGCCCCGGCCTGCCATCGGCAGCCTGGCGATCAGCTTGCTGCTGCCGCCCATGCGCGAGAGCAGGCGCGCGCCGATGCGGGTGGCGAAGGCATACAGTCCCGGCCGGCGCGCCACATAGCCCCACACCTGCAGCCCGAGCCGCTCCTGCCAGGGACGCAGGCCGCGTTCCATTTGTTTCTCGCGCAGCTTGCGCAGCAGGTCCGACAACGGGATGGAAGCCGGGCACACGCGGTTGCATTCGCCGCACAGCGTGGCTGCCTGTGGCAGATCCAGCGCGTTGGCAAGGCCCGTATAGCTCGGCGTCAGCACGCTGCCCATCGGGCCGGGATAAACCCAGCCATAGGCATGGCCACCGATCTTCTGGTACACCGGGCAGTGGTTCATGCAAGCGCCGCAGCGGATGCAGCGCAGCATGTCCTGGAAGTCGCCCCCGATCAGGCCACTGCGTCCACCGTCAACCAGCACGAAATACATATGCTCGGGGCCATCGCGCTCGCCCTCGGCACGCGGGCCGGTCAGCAGCGAGAAATAATTGGAGATCGCCTGCCCGGTAGCCGAGCGCGGCAGCAGCCGCATCACGGTGGCCAGGTCTTCCAGCGTCGGCAGTACTTTCTCTATGCCGGTCACGGCTACGTGCACCCGTGGCATCACCGTGCACATGCCCTCGTTGCCTTCGTTGGTCACCACCGCCACCGATCCGGTCTCGGCAATGATGAAGTTGCCGCCAGTCACGCCCATATCGGCCGACAGGAATTCAGGCCGCAGCACTTCGCGCGCCTCGCGCGTCATCTCGGAGATATCGGTCAGGCGCGGCTTGTGGTGCACCCTGGCAAACAGGTCGGCGATCTCTTCCTTGTCCTTGTGTACCACCGGGGCAATGATGTGCGACGGCGGCTCCGCGTCATTGATCTGCAGGATGTACTCACCGAGGTCGGTCTCGATGCTCTGCACGCCCATCTCGCCAAGCACCTGGTTCAGGCGCATTTCCTCGGTCACCATCGATTTGCTCTTGATGACCTTCTTGACGCCATGCTTCTGCGCGATCTCCGCCACCAGCCGCGCGGCATCCGCGGTAGTTTCGGCAAACAGCACGGTGGCGCCGCGGCGCGTGGCGTTTTCCTCGAAAGTGGCCAGCCAGACGTCGAGGTTCTGCAGCGCGCGGTCACGTCGCTCTTTGAGCGCCTCGCGCGTGGCATCGAAATCGATGTCGCGGATGGCATCGGCGCGCGCCGTCACGAACTTGGTGGAGAGCTTCTTGAGGTTCTGCTGCAGGCGCTGGTCGGCCAGCTTCTGGCCCGCGCGCGCCTTGAATTCCATGCTGCGAACTTGCATAGCGGGGTCTCGCCAAGGTTTGTTTTTCGTCCGCCCGGGCTCAGGCGTCGCCGGCGAGCACTTGCGCGATGTGCAGCACCTGGGTACGTGTGTCGCCGGTCCGGCGCAGGCGCCCTTCGATATTGAGCATGCAGCCGAGGTCGCCCAGCACCACGGCATCGGCGCCGCTGGCCTTGATGTTGGCGCACTTCTCGTCGACGATGGCTGTCGAAATATTGCCGTACTTGACCGAGAAGGTGCCGCCGAATCCGCAGCAGGCCTCGCAGTCCTTCATCTCGCTCAACTGCACGCCGGGCAATTGCGCCAGCAAGGCACGCGGCTGGCTCTTGACGCCGAGTTCGCGCAGGCCGGAGCAGGAGTCATGGTAGGTAATGCGGCCCGCAAACCTGGAATCGAATTCGCCCATCTTGGCCACGTTGGCCAGGAAGTCGGTCAGCTCGAACACGCGCGAGCGCAAGCCCTCATAGCGGCCATTCAGCTCGGGATCGTCGCCCAGCAGGTCGGCGTAGTGATGCAGCACCATGCCGCCGCATGAGCCTGACGGAATCACCACATAGTCGAACATCTCGAACTCGCGCAGGAATTTCTCCGCCAGATCGCGCGCCCCGGCGCGTTCGCCCGAGTTGTAGGCAGGTTGGCCGCAACAGGTCTGGGCCTCGGGCACCATCACTTCGTAACCCGCCTTCTCCAGCAGCTTGAGCACCGAGAAGCCGATTTCCGGACGCATGAGGTCCACCAGGCAGGTGGCGAACAGACCGACTCGCATTGTTTCCCTTTTCCAGACCCCGAAACCCCGCAATTATGCGCTCTTGCGCACCGTGCGGCATACAAAAGCGTTCATGGCGCGGGTGAATTCGCCGCATTTTTGCATGCCTTTCCCGGCACATCCGTCATCAGCAGAATCTGAAGTTTCTTTCGGTAATGTCATTTCACCTATTGAAATTTTCACGATGCGAGATAGAATCAGGCAACCGCTTAATTTGCCGCACGGCAACATTTCCCCATGGCAGAAGCAGACAAGGCACCAGGAAAGACATCCATCCAGGTCATCGAGCGCATGATGACCTTGCTGGATGCGCTAGCCCAGCATGCTGATCCGGTCAGCCTGAAAGAACTGTCGTTGACCACCGGCCTGCACCCCTCCACAGCGCATCGCATCCTCAACGACATGGTGGCCTGCCGTTTCGTCGACCGCTCCGATCCCGGCAGCTATCGGCTTGGCATGCGGTTGCTGGAACTGGGCAACCTGGTCAAGGCCCGCCTGTCGGTACGCGACGCGGCACTGGCGCCGATGCGCGCACTGCATCGCGTGACGGGCCAGACCGTCAACCTGTCTGTGCGCCAGGGCGATGAGATCGTCTACATCGAGCGCGCGTACAGCGAACGCTCCGGCATGCAGGTGGTGCGCGCCATTGGCGGACGGGCGCCGCTGCACCTGACCTCCGTGGGCAAGCTGTTCCTGGCGGCCGATGAAGTCGCGCGGGTGCGCAACTATGCCACCCGCACCGGGCTGGCCGGCCATACGCGCACCTCGATCACGGACCTGATCAAGCTGGAACGCGAACTCAACTGGGTCCGCACGAACGGCTACGCGCGCGACAATGAGGAACTGGAACTCGGCGTGCGCTGCATTGCAGCCGGCATCTACGACGATTCGCGCCGGCTGGTTGCCGGGCTCTCGCTATCGGCCCCGGCCGACCGCCTGCAGGACAGCTGGCTGCAGAACCTGAAGGAAACCGCACTGCAGATCTCGCGCGGCATGGGCTACGCGACCGACGTGGCCGCCTGAGTCCCAGCGGGGGTGGGGGATAGGCGGGACACCCTTCCCGCCCGGCCACTGCACCGCCTTCACCCCGCTTTCCTGCTTTTTCGCTGACGCCTGACGCTTGGTTGCCGCTCGGCTGCCATTGATCCTCAATCGCCGGCGGCGCGCTTAACCCCACTTCCCCATTCATGCATCGATCCGCAGCAACAAGGGTTTACACTTAGTTTTCAGATAACCTGAATAACGATATTCTGCCGGGCATGCGTACCAAAGCCATCACCCTCACCGAACAGGTGACCCAGCAACTACGCGCCGAGATCGCTAACGGCACTTACCCCGTTGGCGCCCGCCTGCCGACCGGCAAGCAGCTTGCCGGGCACTACGGCGTGAGCCCGGCCGTCATCCGCGAGGTGACCGAACACCTGCGCTCCCAGGGCCTGATCGAAAGCCGTCAGGGGGTGGGCAGCACGGTGTGCTCCCGCGTGGGCAATGCCGGTTTCCAGTTG
The DNA here is from genome assembly GCF_057814235.1 of Cupriavidus sp. F041. Lineage (NCBI taxonomy): Bacteria > Pseudomonadati > Pseudomonadota > Betaproteobacteria > Burkholderiales > Burkholderiaceae > Cupriavidus > Cupriavidus sp. F041. The sequence goes on along the minus strand of NZ_JBVASY010000002.1, from coordinate 1,212,501 downwards.
CCACGGGAGATGGACATCGATCGCGACGAACTGGCCAGCATCTACGAATTGCGGCTCGACCTCGAGAGCGCTGCCGCCGCGCTGGCCGCGCAACGGCGCACCGCGCAGGATGTCGCTGAGATGCAAGCGCTGCTGGAGCGGCTGGCGGCGCAACTGCACGATCCTCACCGCAGCGTGGAGGCGGACACCGCCTTCCATGTGGCAATCGCCACCGCCACGCACAACAAGTACTACCTGCAACTGCTCCAATACCTGAACCTGCAATTGCACCAGGCCGTACATGTGGCACGGCTGAATACGCGCCAGCAGGATGGCCTGTCCGAACAAGTCCACCAGGAGCACCTGGCCCTCTTCCACGCGATCCGTGCCGGCGACCCGGAACTGGCGCGCGCCGCTGCCGTGTCCCATCTGCAGGGCGCGGCGGCGCGCCTGGGCCTGCGGCCGCACGCGCGCGCCGAGTCCCCCGCAGCCGGGCAGGAACCATCCCATTCAGCGGCTTGAGCCGCATCGTCTCTCCAGATAGAACCACCATGCAAAATACAGACTTCCTGCCCCGCCTGATCGAAACACTGGGCCCCGACGTGGTTGCCACCGAGCCCGACCAGGTCGCGCCCTGGCTCGCCGACTGGCGCGGCCTTTACCGTGGCAATGCGCAAGCCGTGGTGCGGCCACGCTCGGTGGACGAGGTGGCCCGCTGCCTGGCGCTGTGCCAGCAGGCCGCGGTGCCGGTAGTGCCGCGCGGCGGCAATACCGGCCTGTGCGGCGGCGCCGCGCCTGACAGCAGTCCGGTCAACGTGGTGCTGAGCATGGACCGCATGAACGCGATCCGTTCGATCGATACCATCGCCAACACGATGGTCGCGGAAGCGGGCTGCATCCTGGGCAACCTGCGGCGCGCCGCCCAGGAAGCGCATCGCCTGCTGCCGCTCAGCCTGGCGGCCGAGGACTCCTGCCAGATCGGCGGCAACCTTGCTACCAATGCTGGTGGTGTCAATGTGGTGCGCTATGGCATGACGCGTGAACTGGTGCTGGGCGTCGAGGCCGTACTGCCCAACGGCGAGATCTTTCACGGGCTGCGCGCCTTGCGCAAGGACAACACCGGCTACGATCTCAAACAATTGCTGATCGGCTCCGAGGGCACGCTCGGCGTGATCACCGCCGCGGCGCTGCGCCTGTTTCCGCGCACCGATGCGCGCTCGGTGGTGCTGGCCGCGGTGGCGTCGCCCCTGCAGGCGCTGGAGCTTTTCGAGCTGCTGTTCGCCCAGTGTGGCGCGCGCCTGCAAGCCTTTGAGTTCTTTACCGGCGATTGCGTCGACCTGGTGCTCAGGCATGCGGAAGGCGTACAGGAGCCGTTCGCCCAGCGCCATCCCGCCTATGTGCTGGTGGAACTGGCCGACACCACGGACGAAGAGGCCCTCAACACTCTGCTCGAACGCGTGATCGGGGAAGCGCTGGAGCGCGAGCTGTGCCTGGATGCCGCAGTCTCCGCTTCGCTGGCGCAATTGCAGAGCCTGTGGAAGCTTCGCGAGGAAATCTCCGAGGCGCAGCGCGCCGACGGGCCGCACCTGAAGCACGATGTCTCACTGCCGATCGAGCAGATCCCCGCCTTCATGGCATCGATGGAGACGCGCCTCAAGGCCGTCAGCCCCAGCATCCGCCCCTTCATCTTCGGGCACTTCGGCGACGGCAACCTGCACTACAACCTGTCGCGTCCGGCAGGCGCGGAGCGCGACTGGACCGCCCAGCACGGCAAGGCACTGACCGCCGAGGTGCTGGACGAGGTCGCGCGCTACGGCGGCAGCATCAGCGCCGAGCATGGCATCGGCCAGCTCAAGCGCGATGATTTCCTGCGCCTCAAGGACCCGCTCGAACTGCGCCTGATGCGGGGCATCAAGCAATTGCTGGATCCGGCCGGCATCATGAACCCGGGCAAGCTGCTGTAGGCACAGGGCACGCCGCGGCGCCCAACGAAAAAAACGCGCCGGGGACGGCGCGTTTTTCATGACCTCAGGTCCGTGGGTGCCGGGTCATTGCGGCTCCGCCATCAGATGCCGCGTGGCTGCTGGGCGGAAAGGATAGCCTGGGGGGAACCTGGCCCCTGCGTCAGGTTAGGGGAGGACGGAAAAGGGCGGCCGGGACCCGTTTGCACGTGTTCCAGCCAGTCCTTGACGCGGTTGGCATCGGCAAAGCGCGACAGCTTGCCAACCGAATCCAGGAACACCATCACCACATTGCGGCCGTTCACCTTCGCCTGCATCACCAGGCACTGGCCAGCCTCGGAGATAAAGCCGGTCTTCTGCAGGCCGATATCCCAGTTGCCGCCGCGCACCAGGCGGTTGGTGCTGACATAGTGCTGGGTACGCCCGAGCACGTTGACCTCATACTCGGTCTGCGTGGAGTACTCGCGGATGGTGGGGTTGCGGTACGCCGCATTGACCATGCGCACCAGGTCCATCGCGCTCGATACATTGCTGCTCGACAAGCCGTTCGAATCGACGAAGTGGCTGTCGTTCATGCCGAGCTCGCGTGCCTTGCGGTTCATGGCCTGCACAAACGCCGGCAGGCCGCCCGGATAGCTGCGGCCCAGCACCGATGCCGCCCGATTCTCCGAGGACATCAGGGCCAGCAGCAGCGCTTCCTGCCGGCTCAGCTGCGCACCGAATCGCAGGCGCGAACTGCTGTGCTTCTCATTGTCGCGGTCTTCCTCGGTGATGGTGAGAACCTCATCCATCGGCTGGCGCGCGTCCATCACCACCAGGGCGGTCATCAGCTTGGTGATCGAGGCGATCGGCAGCACCGCAGCGGCGTTCTTCTGGAACAGCACTTCGTTGGAGTTCTGGTCCATCACCAGCGCCACGCTGGAGCGCAGCGCGAGCGCATCCTCCGTGTCACGCAAGCCGAGCGCCTCGCCCAGCGAGGGTTTCGCGGGGATAAAGGCCGCGCGCACCGGCGCAGCCTGGCGCTGCGTCACGACCTGGCGCTTGCCGTTTTTCAGTACCACGACCTTGCGCGTAGTGACGTGCTCAGCCTTGCCGCTGCTGGCGACTTGCTTGGTTTTTGCGGATTTAGAGGAGGTACTTGCCGACTTTTTCTCGGACTTGGCGACTTTTACCGACTTTTTGCTGGTTTTTGCGGTGTCCGTCGACTGTGTCGCGGCATCGACCGCAGGGGCGGCCAGCATGGAAACGGTCAGCAGCACAGAGGCGGCGACCGATGTAAGAGGGGTAGAGCCGAAGAATCGAAACAATAGGGGGGAATCAGACCGGAACATGATTCATTCAGCGCGCAACTTGGATTGCGCCAGTTTAGGAAAAAAAGAAATTGTTAGCAAGATTAAAGACTTACGAAGCCTCTTTAAAGTTCGATTTGCAAACAATTCCACATTATGAAAAAAACAACACATTCATCACATGACACGTGCAGCAAGGCCGACGCGGACTGTGGTAATTCCACAGCGATTCGCCCGTCTTGCCCGCTCATCGGGGCCCTCCGAGCCAACCGGACCACAGCCGGCTCATGCATGAAATATAGCTCGCGGCCAACGAGACTTATGACAAGAAACGTGCGAACCCGCTTACAGGTTCACGTTCCGTACTAAGGGTATTCTCTATGGCCGCGGGGTCGGCATACCCCAGGGCCATGCCGCAGACCACCATCTCGTCCTCCGGCAGGCGCAAGTGATTGGCAATGACCGCGTGGAACTGGGTGAAAGCCGCCTGCGGGCAGGTATCCAGCCCACGCGCCCGGGCTGCCACCATGATGCTCTGCAGAAACATGCCGTAATCCAGCCAGCTACCCTGCTCCAGGATGCGGTCGATGGTGAAGATCATGCCCACCGGCGCACCGAAGAAGGTGAAATTGCGGGAGTGCTGCGCATGCATGCGCGCCTTGTCCTCGCGGCTGATCTGCAGCAGGCTGTACAGGTCCCAGCCCACCTTGCGCCGGCGGTCGATATACGGCGCCACCCACTCGCGCGGATAGTAGGGATACTCTTCCCGGTACTTGCTGTCGCGCTGCGGATCGTCGTAGGCGGTCAACACGTCGGCGGACAATTTCAGCTTGGCATCACCGCTCAGCACATAGACCCGCCACGGCTGGGCGTTGGTGCCGGAAGGCGCCCGGCTGGCCACCGCCAGGATCTCGTTGACCACATCGTGCGGTACCGGCGTATCAAGAAAAGCGCGCACCGAGCGGCGCGTGATGATGGCATGGTCTACCAGGGCGGTGTCACGCTTGTGCTGCGAATCCATGACTGTCAACTCCTTCATGCGTCTGTGCCCTGCCCCGATCAGGCGCCGGCGTCCGCGGATTCGCACGCCAGCGCCTGCAGGGCATTGCGCAGCGCAGGCGGCAGCGGTACTGGCCGCCGAGTGGCGCGATCGACATAAACATGGACGAAATGACCTTGCGCCGCAGCGACGTCGTCGTCATTGCGGAACAGGCCCACTTCGTAGCGCACGCTCGAGTTGCCCAGCCGCGCCACGCGCAGCCCGGCCACCACGGTGTCGGGAAAGCTAAGCGCGGCGAAGTAGTTGCACTGCGTTTCGATCACCAGCCCGATGGTGTCGCCAGCCTCGATATCGAGCACGCCCTGCCGGATCAGGTAGGTGTTCACAACGGTATCGAAATAACTGTAGTAGATGACGTTGTTGACGTGGCCATAGACGTCGTTGTCCATCCAGCGCGTCGTGATCGGCTGGAAATGACGGTAGGCACTACGGGTATCGGCAGTCGGTTTCATCGGAAGCACGCAAGAGGAAGATTAGCGGCGAATCACAAGGGCCACGCCACCAGCGGCAAGGGCCAAGCCAAGTGCCGCCAGCGGCGGAAAACTCTCGCCGAACAGCAGCCATGCCATGACAGCGGTGGTCGGCGGCGTGAGATACATCAGGCTGGACACCTTGGTGGCCGCGCCCTCCCGGATCAACAGGAACAGCAGCGAAATCGCGCCGATTGAAAGCGCCACCACCGACCAGGCCAGCGCGCCGAACATTTCGGCGTTCCACTCGACGTGGCGGGTCTCGGCAAGAAACATGAAGGGCAGGCAGGCCAGCGCCGCCGCCGCAAACTGGATCACGGAACCCATGCGCAGGTCGAACATCGGGCAATAGCGCTTTTGGTACAGCGTACCGAAGGTGATCGACAACAAGGCACCCACGGCAAGCAGCAAGCTCGGCGCGGACAGCCCGCTGGCCGACAGCTTGTTGGCCACCACCAAGCCCACGCCCACGATGCCCAGCGCCAGCCCCAGCCACTGGCGCCGTCCGATGGTCTCGCCCATGCGCGAAGCCGCCAGCGCGGTCAGGATCGGCTGCATGCCGACGATCAGGGCGGAAACGCCGGCCGGCATGCCGAGTTTGACCGCCGCCCAAACGCCACCGAGATAGCCCGCCTGCAGGAACAGCCCGGCCACGGCGATATGCCCCACCCTGCGCCAGTCGATGGTGCCGGCGCGCTGCGGCAAGGGCACCCGCGCCACCACCACGAAGGGCAGCATCAGCACCAGCACGCCGACAAAGCGCAGGAACAGGAAGGTCATCGGCTCGGCATGCGGCATACCGTACTTGGCCACGATAAAGCCGGTACTCCAGATCACCACGAACAGCCACGGCATGGCGGCCATCCAAAGGGTGCCGCGCGTTGCGCGGACTTGGCTGGTTGCGCTCATTGCCGTGTCACCGCGATCTGGCTGGCGGCTGAGAACGTGTCCGATCTTTTGCGCCGGGCATAACGCTCGTGATATTGAGCGGCAAGCGCAATGGTCTGCGCATGCACCGCCACGGTGTCCTCGATCTGGTCGCCGTAGCCGCCAGCCATCGCCACGGCGATCGGCAGCCCCCGCGCCAGGGCTGCGTCAAACACCAGGCGATCGCGCCTGGCCAGGCCGGCGAGCGTGAGCTTCAGGCGGCCCAACCGATCGCCCTCATGGGGATCGGCGCCTGCCAGGTAGATGATCAGATCCGGAGAGAAACGCGCGAACAGGGCTTCGAGCGCCTCCTGCAACGCCGCGGCGTAAGCCTCGTCGTCGCAGCCATCGGGCAGGCCCACGTCGAGGTCGCTGGCTTCCTTGCGAAAGGGATAGTTCTTTTCGCCGTGCAGGGACAGTGTGAACACGAATGGGTCGTCGCGCAGGATGGCGGCGGTGCCGTTGCCCTGGTGCACATCGAGGTCCACCACCGCCACGCGCTCCACCCGGCCGTCGCGGCGCAGCTGGCGTGCCGCGATCGCCGCATCGTTGAAGACGCAGAAACCGCCGCCCTTGTCGGCATAGGCATGATGCGTCCCGCCCGCCAGGTTCACCGAAATGCCCTCGCGCAGCGCGGTGTGGCATGCTTCGATGGTGGCGCCGGCCGAGCGCCGCGATCGCTCGACCATGGCCTCGGACCACGGAAACCCGATCTCGCGCTGGCGCGCAGGGTCCAGTGCGCCCCGGGAGACGCTGGCCACATATTCTGGCGTATGCGCCAGCAGCAAGGCATCGTCTCCGGCACGCGGCGCCTCGGCCAGCGTCAGGCCCGCCACTTCCCGCTCAACCGCCTCCCTCAACATGCTGTACTTGCGCATCGGGAAGCGATGGCCCTCTGGCAGGGGCAGGACAAAGTGGTCGGCGTAGAAGGCGAGCATGGGGATTAACTTGGGGCGGACATCTGGCCGGCAGGCCGCTGCGTTGCACACCCTTGGGCAGCACCGACTCGGGCAGACCGCGATGGTAGCACTGAGCCGGCGCGAAGGTACGCGACCAGGACCGCCCTTCCCGCGCCCGAGCTGGTGTAAATCCGCAACTCTGGCGGCGCAATATGTGGCATCAGGTCGACTTCCGGCGACTTCAGCTGGACTTAATTGTGCATTGCACAAGAAGTTCTTGACACCGGTTTTCTTTTCCCTACAATTGGAATTGTTGCGGCGCACCATCTGTTTTGCAGAGCAAGCGGAAGCGCCGGCAACCCCCCAAACGCCTGGGGCTGGCTGACGAAAAGCAGTGACGTCGTCATCGCTTTGACATCTGGGCGGCCTAATTTTGTCTGACATTGAACTTCATTATTGGAGACCAGCATGAGCTTCACCCCGGAACAAGTCGCCGCAGCGCAAAAAGCCAACCTCGAAACCCTGTTTGGCCTGACCACCAAAGCCTTCGAAGGCGTTGAGAAGCTGGTCGAACTGAACCTGCAAGTGGTCAAGGCCACGTTCGCTGAAAACGTGGACAACGCCAAGAAGGCCCTGTCCGCGAAGGACGCCCAGGAATTCCTGGCCATCCAGTCCTCGCTGATCCAGCCGGTTGCCGAAAAGGCCCTGGCCTATAGCCGCCACCTGTACGAAATCGCCTCGGAAACCCAGTCGGAATTCACCAAGGTTGCCGAATCCCAACTGGCTGAAAACTCGAAGAAGGTGCAAGCCCTGGTCGAGAACCTCGCCAAGAACGCCCCGGCCGGCTCCGAGTCGACCGTTGCCATCGTGAAGTCCGCGATCAGCGCCGCCAACAATGCTTACGAGTCGGTCCAGAAGGCCACCAAGCAAGCTGTTGAAATCGCCGAAAGCAACTTCCAGGCAGCCGCCAGCGCCGCCACCAAGGCCGCCCAGCAAGCCAGCGCAACGGCTCGCACCGCGACCAAGAAGGCCGCCCCCGCCGCCGCCTAACTAGCGCAGGCAGGACAACGGACCGGCTTCGGCCGGTTCGTTGGCAAAGCGCGCCAGGCACGGCCAGCGCATTTTGCCAACGAAGGCAGCACGGACGGCGATCAAACCGCCCTGCCCTCTAACGATGTCTCCTCGGTATCTGGTTTCCTTGTATTCCAATATCGATTCATTCCCGGCTATGTGCCGGGATTTTTTTTGGCCGCGGCAAGCGCCGGCGGTGCCGATTTCAGCCTCGGCGCGATGCAGCTCCCCTGCCTGGCCGCCTCCCTCATTCGCATCAAACCAGCTATTTGCCGATCCACGGCCTGCCACGGTCCTCCTCTGCTGCAAGCAGGGTTTGGCTGGCGAAGCCACAAGTGGGTGCGTGGAAAATTTTGGCGGTTAATTGCAAATCAGATAATAAAAAGGCCCGCCGTGCGGCGGGCCTCGATGCGTGGCAGTTGCTTAACGCTTGCGCGGCGGCGGCACGTCGGTGCAGACGCCTTCGTAGATCTCGGCAGCCATGCCGATGGACTCGCCCAGCGTCGGGTGCGGGTGGATCGTCTTGCCGATATCCACCGCATCGGCGCCCATTTCGACGGCCAGGCAGACTTCGCTGATCAGGTCGCCGGCATGCATGCCGACGATGCCGCCGCCAATGATGCGGTGGGTTTCCTCGTCGAAGATCAGCTTGGTAAAGCCCTCGTCGCGGCCGTTGGCAATCGCGCGGCCCGAAGCGGCCCACGGGAACACGCTCTTGCTGTACTTGATGCCTTGCGCCTTGCACTGGTCTTCCGTCACGCCGGCCCAGGCCACTTCCGGATCGGTGTAGGCCACCGACGGGATCTGCTTCACATCGAAGTACGCCTTCTCGCCGTGCGCTGCCTCGGCCGCAACGTGCGCCTCATGCACCGCCTTGTGAGCCAGCATGGGCTGGCCGACGATGTCGCCGATGGCGAAGATGTGCGGCACATTGGTGCGCATCTGCTTGTCGACGTCGATAAAGCCGCGGTCCGTCACCGCCACACCCGCCTTCTCGGCGCCGATGCGCTTGCCGTTGGGCACGCGGCCCACCGACACCAGCACCAGATCGTAGCGCTGCGGCTCGGCCGGGGCCTGCTCGCCTTCGAACTTGACGTAGATACCGTCCGGCTTCGCTTCCACGCCGACCGTCTTGGTCTTGAGCATGACCTTGTCGAAGCGCTTCTTGTTCATCTTGTCCCAGACCTTGACCAGGTCGCGGTCGGCACCCTGCATCAGGCCATCGAGCATTTCGACAACATCGATATTGGCGCCCAGCGTGCTGTACACCGTGGCCATTTCCAGCCCGATGATGCCGCCGCCGATCACCAGCATCTTGTTCGGCACCTCGGGCAGCTCAAGCGCGCCGGTGGAGTCGACGATGCGCGGGTCCTCGGGGACGAACGGCAGCTTGACCGCCTGGCTGCCGGCCGCGATGACGGCCTTCTCAAAGCGGATCACCGTCTTCTTCCCGGTGGTCTGCTTGGCGTCGCCTTCGGTTTCCTGCACCTCGAGGTGATGCGGATCCAGGAAAGTGCCAATGCCGCGCACGACCTGCACCTTGCGTGCCTTGGCCATACCGGACAGGCCGCCTGTCAGCTTGCCGACCACGGTTTCCTTGTAGTGGCGCAGGCCGTCGAGGTCGATCTTGGCTTCGCCGAACAGGATGCCGTGCGCCGCCAGCGCCTTGGCTTCGTCAATCACGGCAGCGTTGTGGAGCAGCGCCTTGGACGGGATGCAGCCGACGTTCAGGCAGACGCCGCCAAGCGTGCCGTAGCGCTCGACCAGCACGGTATTCATGCCGAGGTCGGCGCTGCGGAAGGCAGCCGAATAGCCACCGGGGCCGGCGCCGAGCACCAGCATGTCGCAAGTGATGTCCGCGCTGCCCGAATGCGAAGCCGCCACAGGTGCGGCAGCCGGAGCAGCGACCGGCGCGGGAGCGGCCGCAGGGGCCGGTGCCGGCGCGGCTACCGGTTTGGCGGCGGCTTCGCTTTCCAGCGTGCAGATCACCGCGCCCTTGGCGACCTTGTCGCCCACCTTGACACGCACTTCGACCACCTTGCCGGCCGCGGACGAAGGCACGTCCATGCTGGCCTTGTCCGACTCGAGCACGATCAGCGACTGTTCCTGCTCGACCGTATCGCCAGCCTTGACCAGCACTTCGATCACTTCCACCGCGTCGAAATCGCCGATATCCGGCACCTGGACTTCGATCACACTCATGTTTTGCTCCTCAAGAACGCGCCCCGCTTCAGATACGGGCCGCGCCATCGTTATTGATTGCGCCGTCGCCGGCCGTGTCACCGAGCCGTACCACCTGCACTTCGACCGGACCTGCCGAACTCTTGTCGAACTCCACGCCTGCATCCACGCCGATCCGCGCAATCTCCCCGGCGCTCAGGCCCGGCTGGTCGTAGACCGCGTGCATGGCGCCCAGCGCGTAGTTGCGCCCCGAGCCAATGCCCCAGAAACGGTCGAACGAAAAGACTTCGCGGTACGAATAGACACCGAATATGCCCGCCGGATTGGCGATGAGGCACACGATCTGCGAGGACTCGTAGGGATCGTCCTCGTCTTCCTTGGTGTTGATGAAATACTCGTTCTTGAGTTTTTCATGCACCTTGAGAAAAGTCCGGAAGACGTCGTCGCGCGAGCCCAGGCGGCAATCCTCGCCCAGCCCGGCCAGCAGGCTGCGCATGACCGGAAAATGGGCGGTGGTGCCCGCGAGCGCGACAAAGCTGTCCCCCACGGGAAACACCTTCTGGTTGCGCTCGTAGGCACGCGTGAGCCGGGTGTCGCCAAACGTCACCAGTGCGTCGGCGGCAATTGCCACCTCACCGGCCTTCTTGACGACAACGCAGGTAGTCATGGACTCGCTTCCTTCCTGTTTTCGGACGGCAGGTTGCAGACGTCTGGCAGAGGGCGCGCACGGCCACGAGGGCCAGGCGCACCCTGCCCGCCTTACAGCAGGATGCGGCGGAAATCGGCCAGCAGTTGCCCGAAGTAGGTATTGAAGCGGGCCGCCTCCGCACCGTCGATGACGCGGTGATCCCACGACAGCGACAGCGGCAGCGTCAGGCGCGGCACGAATTGCTTACCATCCCACACCGGCTTCTGGTACGACTTGCAAACGCCCATGATGGCCACTTCAGGCGCGTTGATGATCGGCGTGAAATACGTGCCGCCGATCCCGCCCAGCGAGGAGATCGAGAAGCAGCCGCCTTGCATCTGGTCCGGTTTCAACTTGCCGTCGCGCGCCAGCTTGGCCAGCTCGTTCATTTCCTGGCCGATCTCGATCACGCCCTTCTTGTCGGCGTTCTTGATGACCGGCACCACCAGGCCATTCGGCGTGTCAGCGGCAAAACCGATGTTGAAGTACTTCTTCAGCACCAGGCTGTCGCCGTCGAGCGAGGCGTTGAAATTGGGGAATTTCTTCAGCGCCGCCACAGCAGCCTTGATCATGAAGGCCAGCATGGTGACCTTGATGCCCTGCTTCTCGTATTCCTTGTTGAGCTGCACGCGGAAGGCTTCGAGGTCGGTGATATCGGCTTCGTCGTGATTGGTGACGTGCGGAATCATCACCCAGTTCCGATGCAGGTTCGCACCGGAGAGCTTCTTGATGCGCGACAGCGGCTTGCTTTCCACATCGCCGAAGCGGGTGAAATCCACCTTCGGCCACGGCAGCAGGTTCAGCTCGCCACCGCCACCAGCCGGCGCGGCAGCAGCTTGCGCCGGAGCCGCGGTCAGTCCAGTCATCACGCCCTTGACGTAACCCTGCACGTCGTCCTGGGTGATGCGGCCCTTGGGTCCGGTGCCCGGCACGCGCGAAACGTCCACGCCAAGTTCGCGCGCGAACTTGCGCACCGAGGGGCTGGCGTGGGCGGCGGCGCCGGTCACGCCGGCGACCGGCGCGGCGACGGGCGCGGCCACGGGGGCTGGCGCCGGCACGCTGGCGGCGGGAGCCGGTGCCGCGGCGGCGGCTGCGGCTGCGGGAGCCGGGGCGGCGGCAGGCGCGCTGGCCGGCGCGGCGGCGGCGCCTTCCAGGATCAGGATCAGCGTGCCTTCGGAGACATTGTCACCGACCTTGATCCGGACTTCCTTGACCACACCGGCGCTGGGCGACGGCACGTCCATGGTGGCCTTGTCGGATTCCAGCGTCACCAGCGCGTCTTCCGCGCTGATGGTGTCGCCCGGCTTGACGTGGACTTCGATCACCGGGACCGAGTCATAGTCGCCGATGTCCGGAACCTTGACTTCTACCGGGCCCGAGGCCGCGGCCGGCGCGGGGGCGCTTGCCGGTGCCGCGGCAGGCGCCGCGGCAGGAGCAGGCACGGCCGCAGCAGGCGCGGGCGCCGGTGCTGCAGGGGCCGCCGCGGCCGCGGCGGCGCCGGCGGGCTCCAGCATCACCAGCACGGAGCCTTCGGCGACGTTGTCGCCGACCTTGATCCTGACTTCCTTGACCACGCCACCCTGGGGCGAGGGCACGTCCATCGTCGCCTTGTCCGATTCCAGCGTCACCAGCGCATCTTCCGCGTTGATGGTGTCGCCCGGTTTCACGTGCACTTCAATGACGGGAACGGCGTCGTAATCGCCGATATCCGGCACCTTGATTTCAATCGCTTGACTCATTCAGTGTCTCCTGGGCAGGCCGGCGCACGCGACAAACACGAGCGTGTGAGGTTACCCTCACTGCCTGCATCTGTCACGCCGCCGCGCCGCAAGGCGCCGGGCATTTGCCCGGCACCCGCGGCGCGGCGCTACCGTTTCTGCGGGGGGTTCGTGCAGCCGGTCTGCTTAGACCGACATCGGGTTCGGCTTGTTGGGGTCGAGGTTGTACTTCTTGATGGCTTCTGCCACCTTGTCGCGACCGATCGCACCTTCGTCGGCCAGCGCTTTCAGTGCGGCCAACGTCACCCAGTGACGATCGACCTCAAAGAAATGACGCAGCTTTTCGCGGGTGTCCGAGCGGCCGAAACCGTCGGTGCCGAGCACCACGAAGCGGCGCGGCACGAAAGGACGGATCTGGTCGGCGAAGGCGCGCACGTAGTCGGTCGAGGCGATCACCGGACCGCGCACGGACTTGAGGCTCTTGGTCACGTGCGATTCGCGTTGCGTCTCGGTCGGGTGCAGCAGGTTCCAGCGCTCCACGTCGTGGCCTTCGCGGGCCAGTTCGGTAAAGCTCGGGCAGCCCCACAGGTCGGATTCGACGCCCCAGTCCTTCTTGAGCAGGTCGGCGGCGGCAATCACCTCGCGGAAGATCGTGCCCGAACCCAGCAGCTGCACGCGCGGCGCGTTGCTGTTTTCCACGCCCTTCCTGAACTGGTACATGCCCTTGACGATGTCGCCCTCTACGCCAGCCGGCATTTCCGGATGCTCGTAGTTCTCGTTCATCACCGTCAGGTAGTAGTACACGTCTTCCTGCTCGGCATACATGCGGCGCAGGCCGTCCTGCATGACCACAGCCAGCTCGTACTGGAAGGTCGGGTCATACGAAATGCAGTTCGGGATCGCGGCATGGAACACGTGCGAGTGGCCGTCCTCGTGCTGCAGGCCTTCGCCGTTCAGCGTGGTGCGGCCCGAGGTGCCGCCCAGCAGGAAGCCGCGCGAGCGCATGTCGGCAGCCGCCCAGCACAGGTCGCCGATACGCTGGATGCCGAACATCGAGTAGTAGATGTAGAACGGGATCATCTGGATGCCGTGCGTCGAGTACGACGTGGCGGCGGCGATCCAGTCGCACATGGCGCCGGCTTCGTTGATGCCTTCCTGCAGCACCTGGCCAGTCTGCGATTCCTTGTAGAACATCAGCTGGTCATGGTCTTCCGGCACGTACTTCTGGCCTTGCTGGTTCCAGATGCCGATCTGGCGGAACAGGCCTTCCATGCCGAAGGTGCGCGACTCGTCGGGCACGATGGGCACCACGTGCTTGCCGATCTGCTTGTCCTTGAGCAGCGTGTTCAGGATCCGCACGAAGGCCATGGTGGTGGACACTTCGCGGCCTTCGCTGGTGGCCTTGAGCAGCGCGTCGAACGCGGACAGCTCGGGCACCTTCAGGGCTTCGGCCTTCTGGCGGCGGGCCGGCAGGTAGCCGCCCAGCTCCATGCGGCGGCTGCGCATGTATTCCAGTTCCTTCGAGCCTTCCTCGAAGGTGACGTACGGCACTTCTTCGATCTTGTCGTCGGCGACAGGGATATTGAACTGGTCGCGGAAGCGGCGGATCGCGTCCACCGGCATCTTCTTCTGCTGGTGGCTGATATTCATGGCCTGGCCGGCGTCGCCCATGCCATAGCCCTTGATGGTCTTGGCCAGGATCAGCGTGGGCTGGCCCTTGTGCTCGTTGGCGGCGCTATAGGCGGCGAAGATCTTGTGCGGATCGTGGCCGCCGCGGTTCAGGCGCCAGATGTCCTCGTCGGACCAGTCGGCCACCATCGCCTTGAGTTCGGGCGAGTTGAAGAAATGCTCGCGCACATAGGCGCCGTCCTTGGCCTTGAAGGTCTGGTACTCGCCGTCCACGCAATCCATCATGCGCTTCATCAGCAGGCCCTTCTTGTCGCGTGCCAGCAACTGGTCCCAGCGGCTGCCCCACACGACCTTGATCACGTTCCAGCCGGCGCCGCGGAACTCGGATTCCAGTTCCTGGATGATCTTGCCATTGCCGCGCACCGGGCCGTCCAGGCGCTGCAGGTTGCAGTTGATCACGAACACCAGGTTGTCGAGCTTCTCGCGGCCGGCCATGCCGATGGCGCCGAGGGATTCCGGCTCGTCGGTCTCGCCGTCGCCGAGGAATGCCCATACCTTGCGGCCTTCGGTCTGTACCAGGCCGCGGCTGTGCAGGTACTTCATGAAACGGGCCTGGTAGATGGCCATGATCGGGCCCAGGCCCATCGACACTGTCGGGAATTGCCAGAAGTCAGGCATCAGCCACGGGTGCGGGTAGGACGAGATGCCCTTGCCGTCCACTTCCTGGCGGAAGCTGTCGAGTTGCTCGGTGCTCAGGCGGCCGAGCAGGAAGGCGCGCGAATACACGCCGGGGGCCGAATGGCCCTGCACGAACACCAGGTCGCCACCGTGTTTCTCGGACGGGGCATGCCAGAAGTGGTTGTAGCCAACGTCGTACAGCGTGGCCGCGGAAGCGAACGAGGAGATATGGCCGCCAACGTTGGTGTGCTTGTTGGCGCGCAGCACCATCGCCATGGCGTTCCAGCGGGTGTACGAGCGGATGCGGTGCTCGATGTCCTGGTCGCCGGGAATGCGGGCCTGCTGCTCCACCGGGATGGTGTTGATGTACTGCGTTTCAGCGTGGAACGGCTGATTGACGCCGTTCACGCGTGCGTATTCGATCTGCTTCTCGATCAGGAAGGCGGCCCTGTCGGTGCCTTCGGCGGCGATCACGCCCTGAAGCGCATCGAGCCACTCGTGGGTTTCCTGGGGATCGGCGTCGTTGGCGCTGCTGGCGCCGAGGATCTGCTCTGGTACAGCTGACATGACTGTCTCCTGGTGAATTCCTGCCTCGGCGCTCCCCCTGATTCATGTCGTGAGAGCCCCGGCCTGAAGGTGTGACTACGGTACGGCGCGCGGGCCACGAATGTTTCGCATCCCCATCGCTAACGCTTCGCCCGGGCTTGCCAGATACAGCTGGCAGGACCGGACACAGCACTACCGTCCGCACTTTTCGGTCGGACCGATTCTATGGAAGCACATTGGGCAAAACAAGCCTAATTTTCAAATTACGATATGGTTTCTCATAATGCGGAATATTGCCGCAGCGCACCACAACACCGCGCCAGCCCTTGCCGGGAAACACCGGTCGCCCCGCGCGTCCTCGGCAGGAATGCCGCACTGCCGCATTGGCGCTTACCCCAAGCGACGCGGGCCCGCAATCCCGCTACACTGATCGGTCAGTCGTCAATCCCGCCATGCCGTCCTTCAAAGATTTCTTTTCCCACCTCCGCGCCGCCATTGTCCCTCCCTCCGCTTCCGGCACCGCCAAGGCGAGCGGCGGCGACCCTGCGCTAGCCGCGCCGCCCAGCCCGCTGACGCACCTCGATACGCTCGGCCATGCGGACGAGCCCGCGGCCGTCAACGGGCCGCCGCGCGGCTTGTGGTGGCTGCGCTGGCGCAACCTGGTGGCAACCAGCTGGTTCATGTTCATCCCGCTGGTGGCGATCGTGCTGTTCACGGTGGCGATGGGGGTGATCCTGTGGTCGCTGCATGAAACCGAGCGCCAGCAACAACGCGACGCGCTTTATCGCGACGCGGCCTGGGCCCAGCAGCGCGTGCGCCTGTCGCTGCTGAGCAACCAGGACCAGCTTGCCTCGCTGGCGCGCGACATCGCCGCCGCCCAGCTTGACCAGGGCGCCTATCGGACCGCCGCGCAGGAAATCCTGCGCGAGAACCCCGAGATCGTGTTCGTCAACTGGCTCGACGCTACCCGGCGTGGGCGCTGGTCCTTGCCGTCCACCTCGGAATTCGCCGGCCGCCTGCGCGAAACCCAGGACCAGCCGCTGGAACCCGAAGTCCTCGATACCTTCGACGCCGCGCGCGAAACCCAGCGCGTGGTGTACTCGCGCCCACTGGTCAACGACCGTGGCGACAGCTTCATGCTGATGGAAGTGCCGATCGTGCGCGACAACGAGTTCCTCGGCACGCTGGGCGCGCTGTACTCCGTCAATGGCATCCTGACCCACCTCCTGCCGCCGGAGCTGACCGAGCGCTACCGCTTCTCGCTGATCGACAAGAACAACCAGATCCGCGCCAGCACTTCGCTGCGGCCGGTGCCCGGCAATGCGCTGTCATACGAGGTACTGCTCGACCCGCCAGGCCATTCGCTGTCATTGCGCGCGGACGCCTACCCACCCGCCTCCAACCTGCCCAACAACATGTTGCTGTGGCTGGTGGTCGGGCTGTCGTGCTTCCTCCTGTGGAGCCTGTGGAGCATGTGGCGGCATACCAGCCGCCGCTCCGAGGCACAGCGCGCCCTGCTGGCCGAGACCTCGTTCCGGCGCGCGATGGAAAACTCCATGCTGATCGGGTTGCGCGCGCTCGACCTGAATGGCCGCATCACCTACGTCAATCCCGCCTTCTGCCGCATGACCGGCTGGCAGGACGCCGACCTGGTCGGCCGTGTGCCGCCCTTCCCCTACTGGCCGCCCAACGACCAGCAGGAAATGCAGAGGCAGATCGACCTGACGCTGCAGGGCAAATCGCCTGCCGGCGGCTACGAAATGCGCGTGATGCGGCGTGACGGCAGCAGCTTCTTCGCCCGCATGTATGTGTCGCCGCTGGTGGACGGCCGTGGCAGGCATACCGGCTGGATGAGCTCGATGACGGATATCACCGAGCCCAAGCGCGCCCGCGAAGAGCTGGCCGCGGCGCATGACCGCTTCACCACGGTGCTGGAAAGCCTGGATGCCGCGGTGTCCGTGCTGGCCACCGACAAGCCCGAACTGCTGTTCGCCAATCGCTACTACCGGCAGTTGTTCGGCTGGGAAGCCGAGGGCCACCTCAAGCTGGCCGGCGGCGAGATCGACAAGGAACAGGTCTCCAGCGATGCAACCGACTTCGTCGACGCCTACGCCGGCCTGCCGGCCTCGGAGCTGATGCCCTACTCTTCGGACGCGCGTGAAGTATTCGTGCCCGACATGCAGAAATGGTTCGAAGTGCGCCGCCGCTATATCCAGTGGGTGGACGGCCACCTGGCGCAGATGCAGATCGCCACCGACATCACCGTGCGCAAGGCCGCCGAGGAAATGGCGCGCCAGCATGAGGAACGGCTCCAGTTCACCAGCCGCCTCACCACCATGGGCGAGATGGCTTCGTCGCTGGCGCACGAGCTGAACCAGCCGCTGGCGGCGATCAACAACTATTGCATGGGCGCGGTGGCCCGGCTGCGCTCCGGGCGCAGCACCGCCGAAGACCTGATCCCGATCCTGGAGAAGACTTCGGCGCAGGCGGTGCGCGCCGGCACCATCATCAGCCGCATCCGGGGCTTTGTGAAGCGCAGCCAGCCGCAGCGGCGCGAAGCCGCCCTGCATGACATCGTGGCTGACGCGGTCGGCCTGGCCGACCTGGAAGCCACCCGCCGCCGCGTCACCATCCTGACCCGGCTGCCGGCTCCGCCTTTGCTTCTGTTCGTCGATCCGGTACTGATCGAGCAAGTGCTGGTCAACCTGCTCAAGAACGCCGTCGAGGCCATGGCCGGCCTGCCGGCCATGCGCGCCACCGGCGTGGTCCGCCTGCACGCGCGCGTGGAGCCGGGCGAGTTCGGTCAGGTCATGCGCATCGACGTGATCGACCAGGGCCCCGGCGTGGACGAGGCCACCAAGGAACGGCTGTTCGAGCCGTTCTTCAGCACCAAGTCCGACGGCATGGGGATGGGGCTGAATATCTGCCGCTCCATCATCGAGTCGCACCAGGGACGGCTGTGGGTGGAGAATAATCCCGACGGCATCGGCTGCACATTCAAGATCATGCTGCCCCTGCTGCCGGCGCATATCGACCAGTAAATCGCTGGCCGCGCCGCCAGGCGCCTGCCAGGTTCCCTGCCACGCGCCCCAGGGCGGCCCCTGTTGCTTGCCGCCCGGCCCGGTTACACTTGGCGGCAAATGACTTTGTTGTCCCAGGAGACTTCATGACCGTAACGCCAAACCCCACCTCCCACCGCGGCGAGACCGTCTTCATCGTCGACGACGATGAAGCCATGCGCGACTCGCTGACCTGGCTGCTGGAGGGCAATGGCTACCAGGTTCGCAGCTTTACCAGCGCCGAACAGTTCCTCTCCGCCTACGACGCGGGCCAGGTTTCCTGCCTGATCCTCGACGTGCGGATGCCGGGCATGAGCGGGCCCGAGCTGCAGGAACGCATGATCGCGGAGAACATCAATATCCCGATCGTCTTCATCACCGGCCACGGCGACGTGCCGATGGCGGTCTCCACCATGAAAAAGGGCGCGATCGACTTTATCGAGAAGCCGTTCGACGAGTCCGAACTGCGCTCGCTGGTGGAGCGCATGCTGCAAAAGGCCCGCACCGACCACTCCGCCGCCCGCGAGCAGCGCGCCGCCAAGGACCTGCTGGGCAAGCTCACCACGCGCGAACAGCAGGTGCTGGAGCGCATCGTGGCAGGCCGGCTGAACAAGCAGATCGCCGACGACCTGGGCATTTCCATCAAGACCGTGGAAGCGCATCGCGCCAACATCATGGAAAAGCTCAACGTCAACACCGTGGCCGACCTGCTGCGCCTGGCCCTGTCCAAGAGCAGCTGAGCCCGCGCCAGAAAGAAGAACGGCAGTCCGGCCTCGCCTGGCCGGCGGACGGGCTGCCCGCTCAGCGCCTGAGATATTCCTCGTCGCGGAAGGTCACGACCCATTGCGGCTTGTAGACCACGAACACCGCCACCAGCATGCCCGTGAGAAACGCCTCGCCAAACGCCAGGATCAGCACCGCGGTCAGCGTATCGGGCAGCGACAGCACCCCATCGCCCACGCTGTAGCTACGCCAGATTGCCCTCCCCGCACCGGCGCCCAGCGCGGCCAGGCCGGCGGCAAAGTAGCCGTGGCCAAGGATGAAGACAAAGGGATGGCGCGGCAACAGCCGGCGCATGGCGCCCTGCAGCGCAGCCGACAGCAAGGCCGGCAACAACCCCATCCAGACATAACGCGGCCAGAGCGCGGCCCAGTCCAGCTGAGCCCAGCCGTGCCCGGCCAGGTACCCGAGGCCGAGCAAAGACACCAGGTCGACCACGAACAGCGACAGCAGGGCCAGCGGCAGCCCGAACAGCGTCACCATCAGGGTGGCGCCAAACAGCTGGATCACCATGCCGCCCGGAAGCGTCGCCCTCAATGTCCACAGCAGCGCCAGCAATACCAGCGCGCCCAGCCAACCATTCTGCAGGGCGTCGCGGCGCAGCAGTTGCCAGGGGCGCCGGCTCAGCGCCCAGGCCAGTCCGGCCAGGCTGAATGTCAGCAGCACGGCATGTTCGGCTGGCGTGCCAGGCGTAACGAGGGGAGTCAGGGCAGGCATGCGGACATGCTACCAGCGCCCCAAGCTACTTCGCCCCGGGTTGCGTCAACCTTTATAATTCCGCTTTGACCACCTCCCGCCCTTCCGCGCCCATCCCATGCCCGCCCAATTGATCGACGGCAACGCCCTTGCCAAGCAACTCCGTACCGAAGCCGCCCGACGCGCCGCCAGCCTCACCGAACGCGGCCACCGGCCCGGCCTGGCCGTGGTCCTGGTGGGCGAAGACCCGGCCAGCCAGGTTTATGTGCGCAACAAGGTGAAAGCCTGCGACGACAATGGCTTTCACTCCTCGCTCGACCGCTATCCGGCCGACCTGTCCGAGGCCGATCTGCTGGAGCGCATCGACACCCTGAACCGCGACCCGCATATCCACGGCATCCTGGTGCAGTTGCCGCTGCCCAAGCATATCGACAGCCACAAAGTGCTGGAAGCGATCGCCCCGGAAAAAGACGTGGACGGCTTCCACGTGGCCAATGCCGGCGCCCTGATGACCGGCGCCCCGCTGTTCCGCCCCTGCACGCCTTATGGCTGCATGAAGATGCTGGAATCGGTGCAATTCCCGCTGCGCGGCGCCCGTGCGGTGGTGGTTGGCGCGTCCAATATCGTCGGCAAGCCGATGGCGATGCTGTTGCTGCAGGCCGGCGCCACCGTCACCATTTGCAATAGCAAGACGCGCGACCTGGCTGCGCATACCCGGGATGCCGACGTAATCGTGGCCGCCGTGGGCAAGCGCAACATCATCACCGCCGATATGGTCAAGCCGGGCGCAGCCGTGATCGACGTGGGCATGAACCGCGACGACAACGGCAAGCTGTGCGGCGATGTCGACTTCAACGGCGTCAAGGAAGTGGCCGGCTATATCACACCGGTACCGGGCGGTGTGGGTCCGATGACCATCACGATGCTGCTCATCAATACGCTGGAAGCCGCCGAGCGCGCGGCCGGCTGAAGACCGCCCGCCGTGCGGGCGCGCGCGTCATGCGCGCCCGCACGGCAGCGCACTGGAAATCCTGCCGCCCCGCCCCAATGTGCGGGGTATTGCCCTTACTGGCCCCGCCAAGAGAGACGCCATGGACCAAGCCGCTAACCAAGCCAACGAAGCCAACACCGCAACCGGTGCCAATCCGCTGCTGGATTTCACCGGCCTGCCGCGTTTCGCCGAGATACGCCCCGAGCACATCGGGCCGGCGCTCGACGTGCTGCTGGCTACCGCGCAGGCCGCGGTCGACCGCGCCGAGGATCCCGCCACCCCTGCCACCTGGGCCAATGCCGTGGAAGCGCTGGAAGCCGCCACCGAGCCGCTCGGACGCGCCTGGGGCGTGGTCGGCCACCTGAGCGCCGTGGCGGATACGCCGCCGTTGCGCCAGGCGCACGCCGACAACCTGCCGCGCATGACCGAATTCTGGTCCTCGCTCGGCCAGAGCCTGGCGCTTTACGACAAGTACAAGGCGATCGCCGCCAGCCCGGAATTCGCCACCATGAGCGCGGCCCGCCGCCAGTTGATGGAAAACGAACTGCGCGGCTTCCGCCTGGGCGGCGCCGAACTTCCCGAAGACAAGAAGCCCCGCTTCGCCGCGATCCAGGAACAGCAGGCCCAGCTGTCCAAGGCTTTCTCCGATCATGTGCTCGATGCCACCAACGCCTACGCAATGCTGATCGAGGACGAAAGCCGGCTCGGCGGCGTGCCTGAAGACGCGCTCGAGGCCGCCCGCGCCGCCGCCGAGAAGGACGGCAAGCCGGGCTGGAAATTCACCCTGCACTTCCCGTCCTATTTCCCGGTGCTGCAATATGCGGACGACCGCTCGCTGCGCCAGACCATGTACGAAGCCAGCGTCACCCGCGCCTCGGAGCTGGCCGGGCAGTACGGCCAGGGCAAGGCCGAATGGGACAACACCGCCAATATGCGCGAACAACTGGCGCTGCGCCGAGAGGAAGCCCAGTTGCTCGGCTACGCCTCCTTCGGCGAGGTGTCGCTGGTGCCCAAGATGGCGGAATCGCCGGCGGAAGTGCTGCGCTTCCTGGACGAACTGGCCGCCAAGGCGCGCCCGTACGCCGAGAAGGACTGGGCCGAACTCAAGGCCTTTGCCGCCGCCGAACTCGGGCTGACCGAACTGGCGCCGTGGGACGTGGCCTACGCCTCGGAAAAGCTGCGCGAACAGCGCTACGCGTTCTCCGAGCAGGAAGTGAAGCAATATTTCCCGGAACCCCAGGTGCTCAAGGGCTTGTTCGGCGTGGTGGAGAAGCTGTTCTCCGTGCGCATCGAGCCCGACCAGGCCCAGACCTGGCACGACGATGCGCGCTTCTTCCGCGTGGTATCGCCTGAAGGCGAACTGCTGGCGCAGTTCTACATCGACCTGTACGCCCGCGAAGGCAAGCGCGGCGGCGCGTGGATGGACGACGCCCGTGGCCGCAAGCAGCTCGATGGCGGCCGCGTGCAGACTCCGGTGGCCTACCTGACCTGCAACTTCACGGCCCCCGTGGGCGGCAAGCCCGCGCTGTTCACCCACGACGAAGTGATCACGCTGTTCCATGAGTTCGGCCACGGCCTGCACCATATGCTCACCCAGGTGGGCGAACTGGGCGTGTCCGGCATCAACGGCGTGGAATGGGATGCGGTGGAACTGCCCTCGCAGTTCATGGAGAACTTCTGCTGGGAATACGAGGTGCTGGCCGACATGACCGCGCACGTCGACAGCGGCGAGCCGCTGCCGCGCGACCTGTTCGAGCGCATGCTGGCCGCCAAGAATTTCCAGAACGGCATGATGACGCTGCGCCAGATCGTGTTCTCGTCGTTCGACATGCACCTGCACACCGGCTTCGACCCCGCGGGCGAGAAATCCGTGCTGGCGCTGTCCAGGGAGATCAACGATCACGCCCACGTGGTGCCGCAGCACCCGCTTTCGCGCTGGCCGAATACTTTCAGCCATATCTTCGCCGGCGGCTATGCGGCGGGCTACTACAGCTACAAGTGGGCCGAAGTGCTGTCCGCCGACGTGTACGCCGCGTTCGAAGAAGCCGCAAAGCTCTCCGGCACCGTGCTGGACGCCGAGACCGGCGCGCGCTACCGCCGCGAGATCCTGTCAGTGGGCGGCAGCCGCCCGGCCATGGAATCCTTCACCGCATTCCGCGGCCGCGCTCCGCAGATCGACGCCTTGCTGCGGCACGGCGGCATGGCGGTGGCATAAGGCAGGGTAAGGGAAAGCAAGGAAGCGTAACGGAGAAAGCGGCTCATATCGAGCCGCTTTTTTCATGGCGGCCGGCACGGGCAATACACGCTACCGAAGCCAACGCGCAGCATCCGCTCGCTGCAATCGCGGCCGAATAATTGCCGTAGGTATCGAAGAGCCAGCCCGCGAGGCTACCGCCGGCCATCGCGGCAACCCCGACCGCGATATACAGCGCCCCGAGGATGGACCCGAGATTGGCCGTGCCGAACCAGGTCGCGGCGAGCGCGGGATACAGGGAGATGCAGCCCTTCTTATCCTTCTTATTTCACCCGGGAGTCACTTCCCGGTTGCTTATTCTTGTATATACAAGAAAGGACAATAAATCAACGAGTCGGGACTACCTTGATCCGGGCCGGGCCTTGCCGCCCTGCTACCCGGGAGTCTTCGAAAAATGGAAATTGGCTAGACAAGCCCGGTCAAGTAATATGCGTGCCATGACCTACCTGCCACCCGCCGCCGCCTACGCGCACATCAAGAATTACCTCAAGGAAGGACTCAGTGCCGGGCGCTGGCCGCCGGGCACGCTGATGCCGTCGGAGTCCGAACTGGTCACGCAGTTCCGCGTCAGCCGCATGACGGCCAACCGGGCGGTGCGCGAACTGCAGGCCGAAGGGCTGGTGGAGCGCGTACAGGGCGTGGGCACGTTCGCCACCCAGCCCTACCGCGCGTCGTCTACCCTGACCATCCGCGACTTGCACGACGAGATCACCGAACGCGGCCACCGTCATCGCTCGGACGTGCATATGGCGCGCGCCGAAGTGGTCAACGAGGCCCTGGCTCAGCGCATGGGACTGCCCGTCGGCAGCCCGGTCTTCCACACCCTGATCGTCCATAGCGAGAACGGCGTGCCGCTGCTGTGCGAGGACCGCTACGTCAACCCCGCCCGCGCACCCGACTACCTGGACGTGGACTTCACCAAGACCACGCCCACCAATTACCTGCTGACCGTGGCACCGCTATGGGAGGCCCAGTACTCGATCGAGGCGCAACTGCCCACCGAGCAGGAGGCCGAGTTGCTGGGCATCAAGCCGGCCGAGCCTTGCCTGATCGTGGTCCGGCGCACCGAAAGCCAGGGCTCGCCGATTACGCTGGCGCGCCTGGTGCATCCGGGCTCGCGCTATGCCATCGAGGGCTCCTTCAAGCCTTGAGGCCGCGCCGGCTTACGTCCGGCCAGCAACGTGCGAATCAACTGCCTCGCGCGCCGGAATCGCGCAGGTGGTCGATGAACCCGCGGACCTTGGCGCCGACGCGGCGCGTGTACGTTTCTATTGATGGGGGTGGGAGGCGGCATCTGCTCCAGCGTCGCACAAACCCTGGCGCCGCTGGACACCCACACGCTGATCGAGCAATGGCTGTCCAACGCCGAATGCCCCGACCCGGTACTCGACAAGCTGCTTCAACGATTCGAGCCAGGCTTCAGCATGATCTCGCCGAACGGAACACGGCTGGAAGAACGCGGCTTCCCTCGCTCTTCACACGCCTGCGTTGCGCCAGGGCCGGACTGCGGATCGATATCGATGAGTTGACGCTCGTGTACGAGGATGCTGACTCGGCCACGGTCACCTACCGCGAAACGCAGACCTGGAACGAGGGCGCGTCCAAACGGCGCGCCACGGCGCTGTTCGTGCTTGCAGGCGACGCCCGCGTTGCCTGGCGCCATTTGCATGAAACGTGGGTCTGAATCAGGGCGGCGTCCACGCAGCGCAGCGACCAGGCGATGCGGCCGGCGGCCAGATCCGGACCGGGAGCGTGATCCACGAGGTGTTCGTTGGTGAAAGGCCGGGCGGGGCCAAAGGGTTCCAGCCCTGTAAAATGCGTTTTAGATCTTTAGATCAATAGGACAAACAAAGATGAGAATCGCCACCTGGAACGTCAACTCGCTCAAGGTCCGGCTACCGCAAGTGCTGGGCTGGCTGATCGAGCAGGAAAAAGCCGACACGCCGATCGACGCCCTGTGCCTGCAGGAACTGAAGATGCCGGACGACAAGTACCCGCTGGCCGAACTGGAGAGCGCGGGCTTCCACAGCGTGTTCACCGGCCAGAAGACTTACAACGGCGTGGCGATCCTGGCGCGCAACGCTAGCATGGCGGCGCCCACCGACGTGGTGCGCAATATCCCCGGCTACGACGACGCCCAGCAGCGCGTGGTGGCGGCCACCTACGGCGACGTGCGCCTGGTGTGCGCGTATTTCCCCAACGGCCAGGCGCCGGACTCCGACAAGTTCACCTACAAGCTGGGCTGGCTGCAGGCGATGACGGCGTGGCTGCAAGAGGAGATGGCGAAGTACCCGAAGCTCGCGCTGCTGGGCGACTTCAATATCGCGCCCGAAGACCGCGACGTGCACGATCCCAAGAAGTGGGAAGGCCAGAACCTGGTATCGCCCCCGGAGCGCGACGCCTTCAAGGCGCTGGAGGCGCTCGGCCTGACCGATGCCTTCCGCATGTTCGAGCAGCCCGAGAAGAGCTTCTCCTGGTGGGACTACCGCATGTTCGCCTTCCGCCGCAATGCCGGCCTGCGCATCGACCACATCCTGCTGTCGCCGGCCTTGCGCGATGTTTGCAGCGCCTGCGTGATCGATCGCGTGCCGCGCACCTGGGAGCAGCCGTCGGACCACACGCCGGTGGTTGCGACGCTCGCCCTGGGTTAAAGCGGTATGCGCAAGCCAGCGTTCGGGATATCCGGGAAGCCACCGTCTCGCTTCCGGGCCGCCGCACAGCTACACTTGCGGGCATGAAACCGGCCACCTTCCGCCACCGCAACCTTCCCCACCTGCTGCTGCAAGCCCGCGAAACGCTGATGGCGGGCTTCAGGCCCATCCTGCGCCAGCACGGCATGACCGAGCAGCAATGGCGCGTGGTGCGCACCCTCAGCGAGCAGGGCGAAATGGAGCCGAACCAGGTCGCCGATGCCTGCCTCATCCTGAGCCCGAGCCTGACCCGCATGCTGTCGAGCATGGAGGAAGCGGGCCTGATCCTTCGCTCCCGCTCCACCACGGACCAGCGCCGCCAGCTGATCTCGCTGACCGACAAGTGCCGCGCCGTGATCGCCGAGATGGAGCCGCTGATCGACCGGCGCTATGAGGAGCTCGAGCAGATGATCGGCGCCGAGCGGCTCGGCAAGGTCTATGGCGCGCTCGACGAACTGCTGGAAACCTTCACCGAGCGAGACCCGCGCGCATGACCGTGCCTGCAGCGCAAGGCGGAACAGGCGGCGTGCTTGGGCGCCTGCTGCCGGCATGGCGGCACCGCGTAAGCCCGGCCTCCTTGCGCGCCGACCTGATCGCGGGCCTGCTCGGCGCCGTGCTGGTGCTGCCGCAGGGGGTAGCCTTCGCCACCCTCGCCGGCCTGCCTCCACAGTACGGCATCTATGCGGCCGTCATCCCCTGCATCGTGGCGGCCTTGTTCGGGTCGAGCTGGCACGTGATGTCCGGGCCGACCAACGCCAACTCGCTGGCGCTGTTCGCCATGCTGAGTCCAGTGGCCTTTGCCGGCAGTCCGGAGTACATCAATCTCGCGCTTGCCGTCACCGTCATGGTCGGCTTGCTGCAGCTTGCCGTGGGCACCCTGCGCCTCGGTTCGCTCGCCAACTTTATCTCGCCCTCGGTGCTGCTTGGCTTCACCTGCGGCGCGGCGACGCTGATCGGGCTCTATGCGCTCAAGGACCTGTTCGGGCTGGCCGTGCCCACGGGCACGAGCGCCTTCGGCGTAGTGCGCTTCCTGCTCGACAACGCCGACACCATCAACTGGAGCGCGTTCACCGTGGCCGCGGTCACGCTGGCGGTCACGCTCGCCGTCAAGCGCGTCTCGCGCCGGCTGCCCTTCATGCTGATCGGCCTGCTGGCGGGCTACGGCATCGCCCAGCTGCTCAATGCGCCGGGCTGGAGCGAAGGCGCGCGCCACGTCAACGTGGTTGGCCCGATACCGTCGGCCATTCCGCCCTTGCACGTGCCCGACATCTCCTGGCAGGCCATCCCCGACCTGCTGGGCATCGCCGCCGCGCTCACCATCGTGGCGCTCGGCCAGTCGATATCGATCGCCAAGGCGGTTGCCCTGCGCTCAGGCCAGCACATCGACGCCAACCGCGAGTTCATCGGCCAGGGCTTGTCCAATATCGCGGGTGGCTTCTTCTCCGCCTATATCTCCTGCGGCTCGCTGAACCGCTCGATGCCCAACTATGAAGCGGGCGCGCAGACGCCGCTGGCCAGCATTTTCTCGGCCGTGCTGCTGGTCGTGCTGGTCACCGCAAGCGCACCGCTGCTGGCCAGGATTCCGCTCGCGGCAATCGCCGCGATGCTGATCCTGGTGGCCTGGGGCCTGTTCGATTTCTCCCGGCTGCGCCGCATCGCCAGCCTGAGCCGGACCGAATTCGCCATCGCCATCAGCACCTTTGCCGCCACGCTGGCCATCCGTCTGGAAATGGCGGTTTTGCTCGGCACCATCTTGTCGCTGGTTGCCTATCTCTATCGCACGTCGCGGCCGGCTGTGCGCAGCCTGGTGCCCGACGCGGACGATCCCGACCGCCGCTTTACGCCGCTGGACGAGTTGCACCGCCCGCAGCCGGAATGTCCTCAACTCAAGCTGCTGCGCATGGAAGGCGCAATCTACTTCGGCGCTGTCCAGTACGTCACCGACCGGCTGCACGAAGCACGCAGCGCCCATCCTGGACAGATCCATCTGCTGGCCATGACCAAGAGCATGAACTTCATCGACCTGGCCGGCGCCGAAATGTGGGAAAGCGAGCTGGCCGAACGGCGTGCCACCGGCGGCGACCTGTATTTCCACCGTCCGCGCACGCAGGTTCTGCAGACTTGGGATCAGACCGGCTTTGCGCTAAAGCTGGGCGACGGGCATATCTTCTCCACCAAGCGGCAGGCGCTGCACACCATCATTGCCCGCCTGGATCCCGCCGGGTGCGCGCAATGCCAGGCGCGAATCTTCGAGGAATGCGCAAGCCGCCCGGGCGGAGCGCTCCATGGCGCGGCGTAGGAAAAAGTACGACTAGATCTGGAACGTGACCTGAACCCGGCAAGGCATGAACGCGGGAACGGAAAAGAGAAACGCCGGCGTGGAACCGGCGCCACGCGGCGAGAAGCCGCAACAACATGAAACGTTAGCCCGGGATCGGACCGATGACCGACCCGGCCTGAGCCCCGTTTCAGAGCGGCGCCACATGGGCGCGCTTGACCACCACCGGCTGGGCGGCGCCCTGCTCGATCAGCACCACGGCGGCACGCTCGATTGTCTCGCGTCCGGCGCGGAAAGCCTCTTCCAGCGACAAGACCTGGTCGGCACTGAAGCCTTCCCACAGCGCTTCGCGCGTCACCACGCAGGTGACTTGTTCGCCGTTGACAACAGCGTGGAATAGCAAGCCTTCATTATTGATATCGTAGCGATCTTGCTCTTGGAATTTGATATCCATCGGTACAGCCCTCCATTGCAAGTGAAGATTCATCCTAACATGGGTCGGCCCGACTCGTCCGCAAAGGCCTACGCCTCGCTCGTCTCCAAGCATGACTGCCGATGCACCAGGCGAGTTCCCATGGCATGAATGCATGGATCCGGTGCATGAAAAAGCCCCTGCGCCTTCGCATCGCTGCAGGAACCGGGGCAGTTCGTACATGCCATCCGCGATCCCGCTCGCGCAGGAAAAATTCGCAGGAAGGGGTTTGACAAACGCAAAAACAATGATACAATCTTTTTCTTCGTTGGGGCGTTAGCTCAGTTGGTAGAGCAGCGGACTCTTAATCCGTAGGTCGAGTGTTCGAGTCACTCACGCCCCACCAGCGAATTCTAAAAGCCGGAAGCAGCAATGCTTCTGGCTTTTTTCATTGGCGCATCTCCCCCTCCCCAAAAAATCTCCTCATAAAAACATACAAAAAAAAGCCCGCGACAATTGTGTTGTCGCAGGCTGAGAAGGGTCAGGGGCGCTCCGAGAACGTCCCGTCGCCTAGTGTGAATACGTTGGAGACATGACGCAGCCCCACTCGAGTGGGGTCATGCGCGCGCCGCATCCGGGACTCGCGTCAACCTGCGCTTGCGCGCTCGAACAATTCGCGCGCGAGCCCGCGGTGCCGCGCCAGCACGCGCGACAATTCCACCGTGCGCAGCTCGCCGTCGCGCACCACCACCTTGCCGTTGATCACACTGGTAGCGACATTGCCCGGCGTGCAGAACACCAGCGCCGCCACCGGATCATGGCCCGCACCGGCGTAAGCCACCTGCCCCATGTCGAAGGCCACGAAGTCAGCCGACATGCCCGGCGCCAGGGCACCGATATCGTCGCGGCCCAGCACGCGCGCGCCTCCCAGGGTGGCAATCTCCAGTGCCTCGCGCGCGCTCATGGCGGCGGGCCCGTATCCTACCCGCTGCAACAGCATCGCCTGGCGCACCTCGCCCAGCATATGAGCGCCATCGTTCGAAGCGCTGCCGTCCACCCCCAGGCCGACCGGCACGCCGGCATCGCGCATCGCGCGCACCGGCGCAATGCCTGAAGCCAGCCGCATATTGGAGCAAGGGCAATGGGCCACGCCCGTGCCGGTGCGGGCGAACAGCGCGATGCCTTCGTCGTCCAGCTTGACGCAGTGCGCGTGCCACACATCGGGTCCGACCCAGCCGAGTTCCTCGGCGTACTGCGCGGGCGTCAGGCCGAACTTCTCGCGCGAGTAGGCGATGTCGTTATCGTTCTCGGCAAGGTGGGTATGCAGCGACACGCCATAGTTGCGCGCCAGCATCGCCGACTCCCGCATCAGGTCGCGCGACACGGAAAACGGCGAGCATGGCGCCACCACCACGCGCAGCATGGCATGGCGCGAAGCGTCGTGGTATTGCTCGATCAGCCGCTGGCTGTCGCTCAGGATCGCCCGCTCCTCCTCCACCACCGAGTCGGGTGGCAGGCCACCCTTGCTGCGGCCCACGCTCATCGATCCGCGCGCGGCATGGAAACGCATGCCCATTTGCGCCGCGGCCGCAATCGAATCGTCCAGGCGCGAGCCGTTGGGGTAAAGATAAAGATGGTCACTGGTGGTGGTGCAGCCGGACAGCATCAATTCCGCCATCGCGGTCCGGGTCGACACATCGATCATCTCCGGCGTCAGGTGCGACCACAACATGTAGAGATTGCTCAGCCAGGAGAACAGCTCCGCGTCCTGCGCGGCCGGCACGGCGCGGGTCAGGCTCTGGTACATGTGGTGGTGCGTATTGACCAGACCCGGAATCACCACCTGGCCACGCATGTCGAGCACCTCGGCGCGGCCTTCGTCGATCAGCCGGCGGTATTGCTGCGGCAACTCGGCGCTGGCGCCCACCCATTCGATCGACGGGCCTTGGGCTACCAGCGCGCCGCCCGGAATCTCGCGGCGCTGCACATCCATGGTAACCAGGATGTCTGCATTGATAAGGATGAGAGTCATGACGGGATCTTCGGATCAGGGGTGGATAGCGATGCAGCGCCGGGGCTGGCCAGCCGGCGTCGTATTGACCGGCTCAGACAGTCTAAGACGGCGGCGGCCAGCCGCAAAGCATCGAATTCCACCGACGGTGTACGCAAAAACAGCACAGCCACCGTGTTGCGCCAGGGCCAGGTCCAGCGGGCCGATCTAGCGCAGGCTCCCGAACAGTTCCGCCAGGCCTGCGCCGATCCGCTCCGCCATCAGACTCGCCGCCGGGCTCAGCGGGTTGCGCGCGCGCGCCACCAGCCGCAACGTCTGGCACGGCAGCTTGCCGTCGCGCAAGGGCACCCATGCGAGCGCGCCGCGCGCGCGCTCCTCCAGCACATCGAGGGGGTTCAGGAAAGCGACGCCGGACCCAAGCATGACCAGGCGCCGCATCAATGCCGTCGAAGTGGTCTCGGTCACAGGCGACACCTCCATGGCCGCGCGCGCGAAGGCCTCGTCCAGGATGGCGCGGATCGACAGCGACGGCGCGGGGAGGATCACCGGGTAAGCCAGGCATTCACCTAGCAGCGTCGAAGGCTGCGCAGCCAACGCGTGCGAGGGCGCGACCACCGCGCCGATATGCCAGTCACTGCTGGCCAGGATGCGAAAGGCGGCGATGTCGGGCAGTTCGTAGGCAAGGCCGAGGTCGGCATCGCCGCGCTCGACGGTGCTGACGATGTCCGCCACGGGCAGATCCAGCAGGCGCACCAGGATGCCCGGATATTGCTGGCGGAAGCCGTGCACCAGCGAAGGCATCAGCGACCCGGCCAGCCCCGCGGTCGTGGCGACTGTCACTTCGCCCTGGCGCACACCTTTGACGGCCGCGATACGGCTGCGCAAGAGTTCGTGCTGGCGCAGCGTCTGCCGCACGTGCGCCAGCACCATCTCGCCCAGCGGAGTCAGCCGGAGGCGTTTGTTGATGCGCTCGAACAGCGGTGCGCCCAGTTCGGTCTCCAGGTCCAGTATCTGCCGGTTGATCGCGCTCGGCGCCACGTGCAGATGCAGCGCGGCCTGGCGGATCGAACCGCGGTTCACCACCTCATCGAGGTAGCGCAGGACTCTGGCATGCATGACGGGCTCCGGATTCTGGCTCGACGCGGCAGCGGGGGCCGCGGACATGGAAGACGAGCGCATTGTAGCCGCTGGCCATGCGCGCCGGCCGCCCACGGGCGCGTGACAATGGCAGCGAGCCGGCATGGCATGGAGTACGCTGACATCAGTTCGCCGGACGGCCGACGCCGCCAGACCGGCCCTTTCCTCTTGCCAGCGCGCGGCGCCCCCGACACCATGACATCCAAGACAAGCAGCAAGAAGCCCTTCATCCGTGAACTGCTGCCGCAGGACCTGAAGCTGGAGATCGATACGCTGCCCCAGGAGGAGGCCAGCCGCGTCGCGATGTACCTCGGCGAGGTGCTCGGCAACGCCCACGCGCGCCAGATGGATCTCGCCACCCAACGCGACTGGCCAGCCGAACTGGCCCGCAACCGGTCAAAGCAACTCGATGCCCCGTCCTGGCTCTGGTCTAGCGTGCTGGACCTGATAGCCAGCCACGAGGTCGTCTATCTCGAACACTGCCGCAAGTTCGCTCTGGGCCAGACAGGGGGTCTTTGAAAAACAGCAAAATAGCTATTGCATAGTCACAATCGGCTAGCTATAATCTTGGACTTCGTTGGGGCGTTAGCTCAGTTGGTAGAGCAGCGGACTCTTAATCCGTAGGTCGAGTGTTCGAGTCACTCACGCCCCACCAGCGAATTCCAAAAAGCCGGAAGCAGCAATGCTTCCGGCTTTTTTCATTTCCATTTGGCTCATCGGCGCCCAGGCCACGCAATGCAAGTTTCCGCGGCTGCCGATACGTTCGCCCTACCCGCTCCGCGCTGCGATCCATACGCGGGTTGATACCAATTCCGCCGGCCAAGCTTTCACGGTTGAATTGCGCCTGGAGCACATTGCGGAACATGGTTCCGCATCACGGAACCAATCCAGAAACTCCAGCGCTCCGCGGCAGCCCTTGCCGCGGAACGTTGCGGCGCGTCGGCGGGATAAACAAGGGCAACGTCGACACAGATCGCCGTATCCCGCGCCCGGCCGAGCAGTCCGCTCATATACTTAGAACCCTCGGGAGCCTCTCTTGAAAGCAGTACTGAATGTTGGCAGCGCAGCCTGCCTGGCCCTCCTTGGCCTGTGCCACAGCGCCATGGCGCAAACCTATCCGAACAAGCCGATCCGCCTGATCGTGCCGTTTGCCGCTGGCGGCACCACGGACATCGTTGCCCGCGCGGTCTCCGACGGCATTGGCCGCGAACTTGGCCAGGTGGTGGTGGTGGAAAACCGCGGCGGCGGCGGTGGCGCGATCGGCGCCGATGCCCTCGCCAAGTCCGCGCCCGACGGCTACACGCTGGGTATCGCCACGGTGAGCACGATGGCGACCAACCCGGCTACCAACGCCCGCAACCCCTACGACCCGATCAAGGATTTCGCGCCCATTACCAACCTGGTCAATGTGCCGAACGTGCTGACGATCAACCCCAA
Organism: Cupriavidus sp. F041; assembly: GCF_057814235.1. Lineage (NCBI taxonomy): Bacteria > Pseudomonadati > Pseudomonadota > Betaproteobacteria > Burkholderiales > Burkholderiaceae > Cupriavidus > Cupriavidus sp. F041. The sequence goes on along the minus strand of NZ_JBVASY010000002.1, from coordinate 1,179,660 downwards.
GGTACCGGCCAAGAACCTGCAAGAGTTCATCGCGCTGGTCAAGGCCAACCCGGGCAAGTACAGCTACGCGTCGGCCGGCAAGGGCAGCATCTCCCACCTCGACGGCGAACTGTTCAAGTTCCTGACCAAGACCGATATGGTCCACATCCCCTATCGGGGATCGGGTCCGGCCCTGAACGACACGCTGGCGGGGCAGGTCAGCGGCCAGTTCGACAACCTGCCATCGTCCATGCCGCATATCCAGGCCGGCAAGTTGCGCGCCCTCGCCGTGGCGGCGCCGAAGCGCGTGGAGGGCTTGCCTGACGTGCCGACGTTCGCCGAGGCCGGCATGAAGGACATGAACAATATGGCCTGGTATGGCCTGGTGGCGCCTGCCGGCACGCCTGCCGCGATCATCACCAAGGTCCACGACGCTGCCGTGAAGACGTTGCAGGATCCGAACGTGAAACGCCGCCTGGCCGAGAGCGGCGCCTATCCCGACGGCAACACGCCGCAGCAATACGCCGCGCAGATCAAGCGTGAACTGGACCTGCGCAAGAAGATCGCGCACGACCAGAACATTACGCTGGAATAAGGACCGGAGGGCCCGGCCGCCTGCGGCCGGGCCTTGCCGGGGCCAGTGCCTGCGGCTGTACTGTCATCCAGCCCCCCCTTGCGCCCTGCGCCGCCCCCCCCCTTTTTTCCCCTCCACGTCTTCCCCCAGGAAGATACCGCCTGACTTGATCTGGCTCAGAAGCCGCGCGGGCGCAAAGTGGTTCAATACAGTGGGAAGAAAGATTGACTTCGCAGGGTCATCCCAAGTCGGTAAAGTCTTCCGGTCAAACGACCATTTATGCGGCCATGCCCCCTGCACGTGGCCATTACTCATTACTCACGAGGATGAATATGCGCAACAAGACCGTAGCCGCCCTGACGATCGCCGCCCTGACAGCCCTTGGCGGCGCGCAGCTGGCGCATGCCCAGAAGAACTACACGGAAGGCGGCGACCTTTACGGCGGCGCCCATGCGAACAAGACGGACCCCAATAAAAGCGCCGCAAAGTCCGGCAAGTTCGATCCGTACACCGATGGCGCGAAGAAATCGACCAAGTCGAACCTGAACGCTTCCGGCACCAAGAAGAAGGCCGATCCCTATACGGACGGCGCCAAGTCCGGCAAGTTCGACCCGTACACCGACGGCGCAAAGGCTGGCAAGCCCGACCCGTACACCGACGGCGCCAAGGCCGGCTCGTTCGATCCCTATACCGACGGAGCCAAGACCAAGCAGTAAGCCGCAGGCATAGGCGGCAGGCCGTCCCGCCGGACGGTGCGCCAGCGCACTGTCCGGCCTGCGGGAGGCAGGCAGGATCAGGCCAGCATCGCTTGCCGCATGCACTGGTTTCCCCGCTGCGTGGCGTGGCAGGCCTTCTCCTTTTCGGAGACCATCATGCTAGACGTGCTGATCCTCATGGCTTCCTCCCTGGTGCTGGCAGTGCTTATCTTCAAGGGATAGGGAGAACCAGGGAGATTCGGGGAGGACGAGGCGCCGGAAGATCGCGCGCCGCTTACGCAGCCGCCAGGGCTGCCTGGGGACCGCCCATGGTGCCCTCCTCGCGGTAGCGCGCGTGCCAGGCCAGCGCTTCCTCGATAAGGTGCGGCGTATGTCCGCCGCGCCGCGTGGCGCGCGTCACGTAATCACGCAGCAGATCCCGATACAGCGGATCGGCGCAATTGGCAATGATCTGCTGCGCGCGCTCGCGCGGCGCCAGCCCGCGCAGATCGGCCAGGCCATGCTCGGTCACGATGACATCGACATCATGCTCGGTGTGGTCCACATGCGAAACCATCGGCACGATGCTGGAAATGGCGCCGGCCTTGGCCACCGACTTCGTGACGAACACGGAAATGTGCGCGTTGCGGGCAAAGTCGCCAGAGCCGCCGATGCCGTTCATCATGTGCGTGCCGCCCACGTGCGTGGAATTCACATTGCCATAGAGATCGCACTCGAGCGCCGTGTTGATGGTGATCAGGCCGAGCCGGCGCAATATCTCCGGGTGGTTGCTGATCTCCTGCGGGCGCAGGATCACACGTGACTTGTAGCGCTCCAGGTCTGCCAGGAAGCGCGCGTAGACGGCGCTGGTCAAGGTGACGGACGAAGCCGAGGCAAAGGTCAGCCGCCCGGCATCGAGCAGTTCGATCGTGCTGTCCTGCAAGACTTCCGAATACATCGTGAGATCGCGGAACGGCGAATCGATCAAGCCATGCAGCACGGCGTTGGCGATCGTCCCGATACCGGCCTGCAGGGGTTGCAGTGACGGCGCCAGCCGGCCTGCCCGGACCTCATGCAGGAGGAAATCGTTCAGGTGCCCCGCGATCTGCCGCGTTTCCCGGTCGGGTGGCTGCGCGGTGGATGGACTGTCATCCTTCTGCGTGATCACGATGGCCGCAATCTTCGCGGGATCGACCGGAATATAGGGCAAGCCGATGCGCTGATCGACCGAAACCAACGGGATCGGCTCGCGGTGGGGGCGCTGCGCAGGCAGGTAGATATCGTGCAGGCCCTCGAGGCCGGCCGGCATATTGAGGTTAATCTCGACAATCACCTTGCTGGCCAGCATCGCAAAGCTCGCGGAATTGCCCACCGAGGTGGTTGGCACAATGCCGCCTTCCTCGGTGATCGCCACGGCTTCCACCACCGCCACGTCCACCGGCGCGATCTGCCGCCCGCGCAGTTGCTCCACAGTCTCCGACAAATGCTGGTCGATGAACATCACCTCGCCCGCATTGATCTTGCGCCGCAAGGTCGTGTCGACCTGGAACGGCAAGCGCCGCGCCAGCACATTGGCTTCGGCCAGGAGCTTGTCGGTGTCGTTGCCCAGCGAAGCGCCGGTCATCAGCGTAATGCGCAGCGGCTCGGTCGCCGCGCGCTGCGCCAGCGCCTCCGGCACCGCCTTGCAGTCGCCGGCGCGGGTGAACCCGCTCATGCCCACGGTCATGCCGTCCCGGATCATCGCCGCCGCGGCCTGGGCCGGCATCACCTTGTCGAGCAGACTGGCCAGCCGGATACGTTCCTTGTACATCTTTATGTCTCCATGATGCCTGTCCCGGTGGCTGGGGCTGTACCGCGCGCAGTGGCAGGACCCGGTGCCCTGCTCGGCTCGCGCGTCCTACCGGCCGGTAAGGCGCAGGTAAGCAGTGTAGCCACGGGAAAAGCATTCCTGCGGAGATATAAAATCATAAAACCCAGTCGTAAATTTCATAGCCACCCTTTCGCATGCCAGCGCCTCGCCATGCGGCAGCTCCCCGCAGGCGTGCAGCGCACTTTGTGCGCGGCGCCCCCCTTTATGCTCTACAGTAGTTAGCACGGTCATGCTGCCACCGCGACGACACCGCGCATCGGTGCCACGCCGGGTTATCGCCAGCATGAAACTGCCGAAACAAGCCGTCTGGGGGAGACACCATGCTGGCGGAAAGCGAAGCGCGACTGGCCCAGTTGCTGGCCGACCTCATCCAGTTTGCACAGGGCCGCCTGCCCGGCGACACGTTCGTCAAGGTCGAGCCTTTCCTGCGCCACTACTACGACCTGGCCGATGCCGAAGACCTGCTCAAGCGGGAGGTAGCGGATCTCTACGGCGCGGTCATGGCGCACTGGCAGACCGCCCAGCGCTTCGTCCCTGGCAACGCGCGGCTGCGTGTCTACAACCCCAATCTTGAACAGCACGGCTGGCACTCCGATCACTCGGTGGTGGAGATCGTCAACGACGACATGCCGTTCCTGGTCGACTCCGTCACCATGGAGGTCAACCGGCTTGGCCTGGCCTTGCACTCGGCGATTCACCCTGTCTTCCAGGTCTGGCGCGACACGGACGGCACCATTGCGAAAGTGGGGCTAGGCAGTGAGGGCGACGCGCCCACGAACGAATCCGCCGGCGGCCCGCGCCTCGAGTCCTTTATCCATTTCGAAGTGGATCGCTGCGGCGATGCTGCCACGCAAGAAGCCTTGCGCAGCGGCATTGCGCGCGTGCTGGGCGATGTGCGCGCCGCGGTGGAAGACTGGCCGCAGATGACGGCCATCACGCGCACCACCATCGACAAGCTGACACAGGGTTCGGAGGGCAGCCAGCCCGATACACAGGAAGCCTGCGCCTTCCTCGAATGGATGCTGGACGATCATTTCTGCTTCCTGGGCCAGCGCGACTACGAACTCGTGACCCAGGACGGCCGCTTCTACCTGCGTGGCGTGGCCGGCTCCGGTGCCGGCATCCTGCGCGAAAGCCTGCGCACGCCCGACGCGGACACGCTCACCGAGTTGCCCGCTGCGGCCACCGCCGTCATCGAGGGCAGTTCGCCGATTTTCCTGACCAAGGCAAACTCGCGGGCCACCGTGCACCGGCCCGGCTACCTGGACTACATCGGCGTCAAGCTCATCGGCGCCGATGGCAAACTGTTCGGCGAGCGCCGCTTCGTGGGGCTCTACACTTCCACCGCCTACATGATGTCCATCGCGGACATACCTCTGGTGCGCAGCAAGTTCGAGAATATCCTGACACGCGCCGGGTTCCTGACCAAGGGCCATCTCTACAAGTCGCTGGTCACCATTCTCGAGCAATACCCGCGCGACGAACTGTTCCAGGCCGATGAAGATGAGTTGTTCGGCATTTCTCTTGGCATCCTGCGCCTGCAGGAGCACCAGCGCATTCGCCTGTTTGTGCGGCGCGACCGCTTCGACCGCTTCGTCTCCTGCCTGGTGTTCGTGCCGCGCGACAAGTACAACACCGACTTGCGCCAGCGCATCCAGAAGCTGATGATGACCGCCTTCCACGGCAATAGCTGCGAATTCACGCCGCAACTCTCCGAGTCGCCGCTGGCGCGCATCCAGCTGATCGTGCGCGGCGAGCCCGGCACCATGCCCGATGTCAACGCCGCGGAGCTGGAAGAGCGCATCGTGCAGGCCGCCCGCCGCTGGCAGGACGACCTTGCCGCCGCCCTGCTGGACAGCACCGGCGAAGAGCAAGGCAACCGCCTGCTGCGCCGCTACGGCGACGCCTTCCCCGCCGGCTACCGCGAGGACTACCCGGCACGCACCGCGGTGCGGGATATTGAACTGATGGAAGCGGCGCAGTCCAGCGGCGGCATCGCCATGAACCTGTACCGGCCGATCGAAGCCGCGCCGGGTGCGTTCCGCTTCAAGGTCTACCGGGCACGCGAGCCGATCGCGCTGTCGCTCAGCCTGCCGATGCTGGAGCACCTCGGCGTGCGCGTGGACGAGGAGCGCCCCTACCTGGTCGAGCCGAACGGCGCGGCGCCGGTATGGGTCCACGATTTCGGACTGGAAATGGCCGATGGCGTGGCTACCGGCATCGACCTCGGCGCCGATATCGCACGCATCAAGGCGCTGTTCGAAGATGCCTTCGCGCGCGCCTGGAACGGAGAGATCGAGAACGATGACTTCAACCGGCTGGTGCTGCGCGCCGAACTGGCCGCGCGCGACGTGACCATCCTGCGCGCCTATGCCCGCTATCTGCGCCAGGTCGGATCGACCTTCAGCGATGCTTATATCGAACGGGCCCTGACCGGCAACCCGGCCATCGCCTCGCGGCTGGTGGAACTGTTCGTGGCACGCTTCGATCCCGTCGCGGAAAGCGCCCGCGCGGCGCGCTGCGAGCGATTGCTGCAAGCCATCGGCACCGCCCTGGACCAGGTGCCCAACCTGGACGAGGACCGCATCCTGCGCCTGTTCCTGGGCGTGATCAATGCCACGGTACGCACCAACTATTTCCGCCAAGGCCCCGACGGCGGGCCACGCCCTTACCTCTCGTTCAAGTTCAACCCCGCACTGGTGTCAGGCCTGCCCGAGCCGCGGCCAATGTTCGAGATCTGGGTCTATTCCCCGCGCGTGGAAGGCGTGCACCTGCGCGGCGGCCCGGTAGCGCGCGGCGGCCTGCGCTGGTCCGACCGGCGCGAAGATTTCCGCACCGAAGTGCTGGGGCTGATGAAGGCCCAGATGGTGAAGAACACGGTGATCGTGCCAGTGGGCAGCAAGGGGGGCTTCGTGGTCAAGCGGCCGCCGGCGGCAACCGACCGCGATGCCTTCCTGCAGGAAGGCATCGCCTGCTACCAGACCTTCCTGCGCGGCCTGCTGGACGTGACCGACAACCGTGTCGCCGGCACCCTGGTGCCGCCCCCGGAAGTGGTACGCGAGGACGGCGACGACCCCTATCTGGTGGTCGCCGCGGACAAGGGCACGGCGAGCTTTTCGGATTACGCCAACGCGATCTCCGCCGAATACGGTTTCTGGCTCGGCGACGCCTTCGCGTCTGGCGGCTCGGTAGGCTACGACCACAAGAAAATGGCCATCACGGCGCGTGGCGCGTGGGAATCGGTCAAGCGCCATTTCCGCGAGATGGGCATCGATATCCAGTCCACCGACTTCACCGTCGCCGGCGTTGGCGACATGTCCGGCGATGTCTTCGGCAACGGCATGCTGCTGTCGCCCCACATCCGCCTGGTGGCTGCGTTCGACCATCGCCACATCTTTCTCGACCCCAGCCCCGACCCGGCTTCCAGCCTGCGCGAACGCCAGCGCATCTTCGAGCTGCCGCGTTCCAGCTGGGCCGACTACGACATGAGCCTGGTCTCGGCCGGCGGCGGCGTGTTTCCACGCACCGCCAAGACCATCGCCATCACACCCGAGGTGCAAGCCTGCCTTGGCATCACAGCCACTACGCTGTCGCCCGCCGAACTGGTCCACGCCATCCTGCTGGCGCCGGTCGACCTGCTCTATAACGGCGGCATCGGCACGTACGTCAAATCCAGCCACGAGAGCCACCTGCAAGTGGGCGACCGCAGCAACGACGCGGTCCGCGTCAACGGCGCCGAGCTGCGCTGCAAGGTAGTCGGCGAAGGCGGCAACCTCGGCTTCACGCAACTTGGCCGCATCGAATTCGCGCTCAATGGCGGACGCATCAATACCGATGCCATCGACAATTCCGCCGGCGTGGATTGCTCGGATCACGAGGTCAATATCAAGATCCTGCTCGGGCTGGCGGTGGCGGATGGCGAGATGACCGAAAAGCAGCGCAACAAGCTGCTGGCGGAAATGACGGACGAGGTCGGCCTGCTGGTGCTGGAAGACAACTACTACCAGACCCAGGCGCTGTCCGTGGCGGGCCGCAACGCCGCCCCGCTGATCGATGCGGAAGGCAGGCTGATCCGTTGGCTGGAGCGCGCAGGCCGCCTCAAGCGCGCGCTGGAATTCCTGCCAACGGAGGACGAACTGGTGGAACGCAAGGCCGCCGGACTGGGGCTGACCTCGCCCGAGCGGGCGGTGCTGCTGGCCTACAGCAAGATGTGGCTGTATGACGAATTGCTTGCCTCGAGCTTGCCCGAGGACCCGCTGGTGGCCGGCCTGTTGCCCGCCTACTTCCCGCAGCCACTGCGCGAGCGGCATGCCGACACCATGCTGCGCCACCCGCTGCGCCGAGAGATCCTTTCCACGCACCTGACCAATACACTGGTCAACCGCGTCGGTGCCACCTTTGTCCATCGCATGCTGGAAGAGACCGATGCGCGTCCCGCCGACATCGTGCGCGCCTGTCTGATCGCGCGCGACGTGTTCGGCCTGGAGCCGCTCTGGGCGGACATCGACGCGCTCGACAACCGCGTCGACGACGCGGTACAGGCGCAAATGTTCGTCGCTGTGGGGCGGCTGCTGGAACATGCCAGTCTCTGGTTCCTGCGGCATCCTCAGGCAGGCGGACCGGCAGACAGCCACAGCGCACGCTACGCGGAGGCCGCGGCATGGCTCACGCCGCAATTGCCCGCGCTCCTGGCCGGCCCCGAGGCCGCGGCGCTGGCCGAGCGACGGCAGGCGCTGAGCCAGTCCGGCGTGGGCGATGGCCTGGCCCTGCGCGTGGCCGCGGGAGAAATCTCCGCCGCGGCGCTGGATATTGCCGAGGTAGCCGCCGCCACGCGGCGTAGCCTGGCGCTGGTGGCAGGTGTGTATTTCGCGCTCGACACGGAGTTCAGCTTCGGCTGGCTGCGCGAACGCGCGCTGGCACTGCCTGCCGACAGCCACTGGGACCTGCTGGCACGTACCACGACACTGGAAGATCTCGGCCGCCTCAAGCGCGCGCTGACGGTAAGCGTGCTGGCGCAACCGCAGGAACTGGACACCCCGGCCCAGCTCATCGAGGCATGGCGAGGTGGCCGGCAGGCGCAGATCGAGCGCTTCTCGCGCATGCTGGCGGACCAGCGTGCAACGGGCGCGGCCGGCCTGTCGATGCTGTCGGTAGCCGTGCGGGAAATTGGCTTGCTGGAGCGCAGCCAGCCGGGCGGGTAGACGCAGACGCTACCGATTGGAGACAATGGCGGAATGTTTGCCAGCAACGGTACAGCGGCCTCGCTGTACCGTTGCTGGCGCTCCAACCGGGAACCCGATGAACAAACCTGCCAAAGCCGCCATCGCGGCGGTGATCGCCGTCGCTGCCAGCAGCTACGCCAGCCCGTACTGGGCGCTCTACCAGATGCGCTCCGCCATCGAAGCACGGGATGCCGACAAGTTCTCCCGCTATGTCGACTATCCCGCCCTGCGCGAAAGCCTGAAGGCACAGCTGAACTTGTCGCTGCAGCAGAAGCTTGGCGGGACCGGATTGCAGAACATGCCCTTTGCCGGTATCGGGCAAGCGATCGGCCTGGCGGTCATCAACACCATGATCGACACCATGGTGTCACCCGCCGGCGTCATGGCGCTGATGGCCGGCGAGAAGCCCGGCACCCAGGCGCAGCCGAAGCCCGCGCCTCCCGCCCCGGCTCCGCCGGACAGCAATAGCGAGCCGGCCGGGCAGGAAAAGCAGGAGGCCGCAAGGGATGCGCTCAATTACGGCCTGTCTTATCGTGGCTGGGGCAGCGTCGAAGCCTCCGCCACCAAGGACAACGGCGAACGCGTTGTCATCGGCCTGACGCGAGAAGGCCTATGGACCTGGAAATGGAGCAGCATCGTGCTGCCTGAACTCTCCAGGCCCTAGCTTCACCGCCCCCATTTCGCCTCAAGCAACACCGCCGCCTTAATGGCGTCGACGGTCTCTTCTTCGGTCTTGAAGTCCCCCAGCAGCCGCTTTGACTTGCCGCCGAGCACCGCGGCCCGGAGTGCCTTGCCGGAGGCCTCGGAGGTGCCGGGGCTCCAGCAATAGCGCGCGGTCCATGTGCCGTCCTGCAAACGCTCGGCCACCCAGATGACGCGAAAATCCTCGAACACAACCCCGAAAGGTTCGTCTTCGTCCATAACATACCTCCACAACACGCGATCGCTCCCCTCGAACGCCACGGCCGTGCGCGCGCGGGCCGTGTCGGCATCATCGCCCGGTCGGGATCGGCATCGGACCGGGCGACACGTCGCCATCAGTGCAGCGATCTGGTTGTTCAGGACTGAAGGCCGCGTTGCGCCACAGATGGACCTGCATGCCATTGACCATGGCTGTCCGCTGTGACGGTGGATTGCTGCGTCAACGCCCCGTTTTCGCGAGATGCTAGCACGCCGCACGCCCGCCCTGCCAGCCGGGCCGCGTGCCCGTTAGTCGGAGGGAATCTCGTGATTGCCGTGCGCCAGGAGCCCGCCCCGGATATCGCCCAGCACGCGCGGCCTGCGGGGCTGCAGCTCCAGGCCCAGGCGGATCAGCAACTCAAAGGCATCGGCCAGCAGATGCTGCTGGCGCGGCAGCAGGCTGGCGTAGGGCATATCGTAGATGGACTGGTGCGAGCCACGCGCGCCCTTGAAGCCGCGATCGCGCGCCATATCCGACAACAGCGCGGCAAAGCCGTCCAGATCTTCTGCCGCCAGGGCAGTATTGAGCACGGCGGCCAATACGTGGGGGGGCGAAGACCCCCAGCCCATGACATCGGCGTTGGCCGCGCCCTCTTCGCAAGCATCGAATGATTTCATATCGGGATTAACGACCGCCAGACCGCGCCATGTAGGCCCACCCTCAAAACTTCTGCCGAATACGAACAATCCTCCGGCTGGCTCATCCGGCGCAAGACAAGCCAGCAGCCGATCGCGCCAGCGGGCCCAGGCACGACGATCGATCAGCCCGCGGCATAAGCAACGTGGTCCACGGTCGCGTCGATCAGCCGGCATGCGCGCGCCTGAGCCCGATCGGCCACTTCCAGCAGTTCGCCCTGCTCATGCCCCTCCCAGGATTGCAAGGGCGATGGATTGCGCACCGCCCCCTTGGCCTCCTGGACGATCGAGGCGCTCACCAGGCACCCCCGCTCCTGCTGCTGCACCGAGATCAAAATCACGTAGCCTCGGTAATTCTGCGTTCTGGATTCATTCATGAATAGCGTCTCCCTTTGCGGCCATCGTAGCATGCCGCAGCGCAGCGCCCGGCCAGGGAGAGCGGCAACGAACCCGCCGCCGGGTCTAAGTCCGGTCCTGGGGGCGATCCTGCGGGCGGCGCCCCATGCGCCAGACGTTGGGCGGCTCTCCGTGGGCAGCATTCTGGAACATCCAGGCGCCGCAGACCGTGCAGCGCCATGGCCGGTCCACCCAACGTGAATTGATGTCCATGCCAAGCGCGCCCGCACCGGATGCAGCCAGATTCTCATGCGGCTGCACCGTGGCCGGTGCGCCAACGAGAAGATGGCAGGGATCGCAAGCCTGCATGTCGTTACTCCAACGAAGCCCTTACTCCGGCGAAGAGGAAGCGCCGAAGGGATCAGCGCTTTGCTGGCCCGGCACCTCGGTCAGGTCGAATTCGTCACGTGCCTTGTCCACCACGGCCCGGATACTCCTTTCGTAGCCTGCGGCGTTGCCGAAGACCTTCATATCCCAGTTACGTCCTCTCGCATCGCGTGCATGCGCTTGTGGCACAGGCACCCGGATCTTTGCGCCGTCCTCAACGATGTCATCGATGCGCTGGATGCGCCGGCTTACCTCGTCCTGCAAGGCGCGGGCGGCGCGCTCGCGTTTGGCCATCACTCACTCCTGTCGATTGCACAAGCCAACATAAGCGGCATCCGGTGAAGTCTGCTTCCCCGCGCCGTGGGCCGCAAACGTCTACCCGGCAAGACATGTACGCCGCGCCGTCGATGGGTTGATTGTAGAGGCGGCTGGTCCTTCCCGACAAACCTGTTTGCGCCGTAAGCCGGGCTCACCTGGCGCATAACCAATTTTGGGCATGCGCATCCAGAGTCAATTCAGCAAAATCGGGCTTCGAAGGCGCCCCATTGGCCGCAACCTGAACAAAGGAAACAAGGATGAAGCTGCGTCGGATGGGGCAGTTTGCGGTCCTCGGTGCGCTGGTCTTCGGCTTGGGCGGTTGCGGCGGCAGTGACGACGCTTCAACCACCAACAGCAACGCTTCCCGAATGAGGTCATAGGAACATTCACCTGGACAACCACGTACCCATCGTCGACACAACTCCATAGCACCATGGCGTGCAAGTCGATACGTCGCCGGATCCAGCCCTCGTCACGCAGCACACGGCAACGCTTCCCGGACTTGTCCCAGGCCATATCTACCTGGTCGAATCGATCTCGAAGACACAGAACGGTCCCGAGGTTCGATACGGACCGATTCCCATCGCACCCTGAATGCAACAAACATGCGCCGTCCGACACCGACGGGACGTGGAACGGGCTGTGCCGGGTTGAAGAGAGTGAGACGGGCAGGCCCGAGCGGCTCATCGCGGAAAAGCGCGAGATTGCCGTCGATGGCAGTGCGGGCACAAGTGCCGTTTCGTGGCCGTTGGCAGCCCGGAGGGCGTCTGCCCGTTCTTGCCAGAATGCGCACACGCGTGTAAAACCTGCGCGCCCGTTATGGCATCAAGGTGGATATTGGAAGTTCTCCAATATCATTGAAGACTGCGCTGATTCAGAAATGAGAAAAGCCCACGTAACCGATTGATTACGTGGGCTCTAATTTGGTCGGGGCGAGAGGATTTGAACCTCCGACCACCTGCACCCCATGCAGGTACGCTACCAGGCTGCGCTACGCCCCGAAAGAAAAAGATTATATCAGACGCTTTTCAATATTGGCTAGTCCTTGCTGCACTTTTTATTCGTGTTTCGCGATCTGCTCAAGCTGCGCGAGCAAGTGCTGGATTTCCACGAGTTCGTTGCGCAGGTTGTTCAGGTCGAGCGAGAAAACCGGTGCTTCATCGGCAGCCGCTGCAGCAAGCGCTTGCTCGTCCTCAGCAGACGCATGGCTGTGCTGGCGCCCTTCGTCGAGGCGATTGCGGGCACCATTGATCGTGAAGCCCTGCTCATAAAGCAGGTCGCGGATGCGTCGGATCAGCAGGACTTCATGATGCTGGTAGTAGCGCCGGTTACCACGCCGCTTGACGGGCTTGAGCTGCGTGAACTCCTGCTCCCAGTAGCGCAGCACATGCGGCTTGACGGCGCAAAGCTCGCTGACTTCGCCAATGGTGAAGTAGCGTTTGGCGGGAATCGGCGGCAACAAGATGCGTTCGCTGGATCTTTCCGACATACGGTCAATGGGCGGGCTTCAGGCCGTACCGGGAGAGGTTGTGGTGTCCGCGCGGGATAGCGCGCGGACAAACGAGACAAGCAGGATAACGAGTGCTCGCGCTACTGGCAAACGATCAGCCGGCCACCGCCACCAGGCCGGCTCGCTCTTCCACCAGGCCCTTGAGCTTCTGGCTGGCATGGAAGGTCACCACGCGCCGTGCCGTGATGGGAATGATCTCGCCGGTCTTGGGATTGCGGCCGGGACGCTGAGGCTTGTCGCGCAACTGGAAATTACCGAAGCCGGAGAGCTTGACGCTGTCGCCATGTTCCAGCGCTTCGCGGATCACGTCGAAGAAGGCTTCGACCATATCCTTGGATTCGCGCTTGTTGAGACCGACCTGGTCGAACAGCATTTCGGCGAGCTCGGCCTTGGTCAGGGTCGGCACCTCGGCAACGCGGGCGTCGGACGTCTCGTCGTCATGGGAGGCTGCCTGCCGGTCGCTTGCCCCACCCATTGCTGCGGCCATGAGATACGCTTGTCGATCGTTCATTGTCATTCAGTGTGGCGATCCGCCCGGATGCGGAAGTCCGGGCGCTCCATTGTCATGTCAGCTGGTGGATCAGCTGCGCATCCGCGCCTGGAATGCAACGCTGGCGGCTTCGACCATGCAACGTACCGCGCTATCGACGGTTTCGTCCTGGAGGGTCGCCCCAGTATCTTGCAAGGTCACGCGGAACGCAAGGCTTTTCTCGTCCGCGCCAATGGCCGCCGAGGCTGCCTTCGGACGGAACTCGTCGAACAGCACCAGGCTCTGGCAATAGCGGGCGGAGCCTTGTTTTTCCAGGGCTTCGCGCATGGCGTCCAGCAGGTCCTGCACGCGCACCGACTGCTTCACCACCAGTGCCAGGTCGCGTACGGCGGCCGGGAACTTGGAGATTTCGGCGTAGCTGGGCAGGCCCACTTCACGCAGTGCCTGCAGGTCCAGCTCGAACACAACCGGCGCTTGCGTCAGTTCGTACTCCTGCAGCCAGCGCGGATGCAGTTCGCCGATCACGCCGGCCACCTTGCCGTCGATCACTACTTGCGCGGCGCGGCCCGGATGCAGCGCGGGATGCGATACCGGCTCGAAGCGCGCGACGCGCGGGAACAGCAAGGCCTCGACATCGCCCTTGACGTCGAAGAAGTCCACCGGGCGGGTGGCGATGCCCCACTGCTCCTCGAAGGCCGGGCCGTAGGCAATGCCGCCGGCAACCATCGGCTGGCGATAGCCGGCCACCGTCAGGCCGCCATCGGCAACCGAGGCGTCGCGATGGAACACGCGGCCCACTTCGAACATCCGCACGCGCGATGCCTTGCGGTTGAGGTTGTAGCGCACCTTGTCGAGCAGGCCGCCGATCAGCGTGGAACGCATCACCGCCAGTTGGCTGGCGATCGGGTTCAGCAGGCGGATCGGGTTGTCGTTGCTGGCAAAGTCGCGCTCCCACTTCTCTTCGACGAAGGCGAAGTTGATCACCTCCTGGTAGTCGCGCGCGGCAATTGCGTGGCGCACGACATGGGTCGAGCGCCGTGCTTCGTCGGTCGGGCGCATCTCGCTTTCGGCGATCGGCGGACGTGCCGGGATACGTTCGAAGCCGTAGATACGGGCCACTTCCTCGATCAGGTCTTCCTCAATCTCGATGTCGAAGCGATAGCTCGGCGGCGTGACCACGAACACTTCGCCGTCCGCTCCTTGCTCGCGGGTGAACGGCAGCTGCAGGCGCAGGAACACGTCGGCGATGACCGCGGGCGACAGCTCGATACCGAGCACGCGCTCGGCGCGCGCCACACGCAGGCGCACCGGCTTGCGCTGCGGCAGGTTGACAACCTGGTCGTCGACCGGGCCGGCCTGGCCGCCGCAGATCTCGAGGATCAGCGCACTGATGCGCTCGATATGCTCAACCGTGGTGGCGTAGTCCACGCCACGCTCGAAGCGATGCCCGGCATCGGTCGAGAAGTTGAAGCGGCGCGAGCGGCCCTGGATCGCTTCCGGCCACCAGAAGGCGGCTTCCAGGTAGATGTTGGTGGTGTCCAGCGTGACGGCGGTGCTGTCGCCGCCCATGATGCCGGCCAGGCTCTCGATCTCCTTGTCGTCAGCGATCACGCCAACCTGCTCGTCGAGCTCGACAGTATTGCCGTTGAGCAGCTTGAGCTGTTCGCCCTTGCGGCCCCAGCGCACATCCAGGCCGCCGTGGATCTTGTCCAGGTCGAACACATGGGAGGGACGGCCAAGTTCAAGCATCACGTAGTTCGAGATGTCGACCAGCGCGGAGATGCTGCGTTGCCCAGCCCGCTCCAGGCGCTGCACCATCCACGCCGGCGTGGCCGCGTGCGCGTTCACGCCGCGGATGACGCGGCCAGAGAAACGCCCGCACAGGTCGGGCGCCGACACCTTGACCGGGAGCTTGTCGGTCAGCGTCACCGCTACCGGCTTCATCTCGGGCAGCCGGAGCTCGGCACCGGTCAGCGCGGCAACTTCACGTGCCACGCCGTGGATCGACAGGCAGTCTGCCTTGTTGGGCGTCAGCTTGATCACGAAGACCTGGTCATCAAGATCCAGGTACTCGCGGATGTCCTGGCCAATCTTCGCATCTTCGGGCAGCAGCATCAGGCCGCCGTGGTCTTCCGACAGCTTGAGTTCGCGCGCCGAGCACAACATGCCGAAGCTATCGACGCCACGCAGTTTGCCGACCTTGATTTCAAACGGCTTGCCGCCCGCCTCAGACGGCGGCAGCACCGCGCCAACCAGCGCGCACGGCACCAGGATGCCGGGCGCGACGTTGGGCGCGCCGCAGACGATCTGCAGGTTCTCGCCGGTGCCGGCATCGACCTGGCAAACGTTGAGACGGTCCGCGTTGGGATGGCGCTCGGTGGAAAGCACGCGCGCCACCACTACCTTGTTGAACGGCGGCGCGACCGGGCCGACCTCTTCCACTTCCAGCCCGGCCATGGTCAGGCTGTGCGAGAGCGCATCGGTGGAAATCTTGTCGGGATTGACGAAACTGCGAAGCCAGGATTCCGAGAATTGCATGGCGCTTCTGATCCGGTAAGTATTCTGTTCTGTGGTGTCGGTGACGATATGCTCGGGCGCGGCGGACGCCTCAGGCGAACTGGCGCAGGAAACGCGCGTCGCCTTCGAAGAACAGGCGCAGGTCGTTGATGCCGTAGCGGAGCATGGTCAGGCGTTCGAGGCCGGAACCGAATGCGAAGCCGATGTAGCGCTCGGGGTCCAGGCCCATATTGCGCAGCACATTGGGATGTACCTGGCCCGAGCCCGAAATCTCCAGCCACTTGCCGTTGCCGAAGGCCATGTCGATTTCCGCCGACGGCTCCGTGAACGGGAAGTACGAGGGGCGGAAACGCACCTGGATGTCATCGCGCTCGAAGAACTTGCGCAGGAAGTCGGTGTACACGCCCTTGAGGTCGGCAAAGCTCACGTCCTCGCCGATCCACAGGCCTTCGACCTGGTTGAACATCGGCGAATGCGTGGCATCGCTGTCGACGCGGTAAGTACGGCCCGGGCAGATCACCTTGATCGGCGGCATCTCCCGGCCCTTGTATTTCTCCACGTGCATGCGCGCATAGCGCACCTGCATCGGGCTGGTGTGGGTACGCAGCAGCAGCAACTTGCCTTCGCTGTCGCGGCCGTCCACATAGAACGTATCCTGCATCGAACGGGCCGGATGGTTGTCCGGGTTGTTCAACGCAGTGAAGTTCATCCAGTCGGTTTCGATCTCGGGACCATCGGCCACGTCGAAGCCAACCGAGCCGAAGATCTGCTCGACCCGCTCCCATGTGCGCATCACCGGATGGAGGCTGCCGCGGGCTACCGCCCTGCCGGGCAGCGTCACATCGATGGCTTCTGCAGCCAGCCGCGCGTTCATCAGCGCATCGGCCAGTGCCTGGCGGCGTGCCTGCAGCGCGGCCTCGACCTGCTGCTTGGCCTGGTTGATGCGCGCGCCTTCGCTCTTGCGGGTTTCCGGGTCAAGCTTGCCGAGGCTCTTGAGTAGTTCGGTGAGCGCACCGGTCTTGCCGAGAAAGCGGGCTTTTTCGTTTTCCAGCGTGGCGTTGTCGTTGGCTGCGGCGAAGGCGGCCTGGGCGTCGGCGACGATTTGATCCGGATCCAGAGACATGGCGGCGGTCGGCGATAAATTTGGCGTCCGGGTCACGCAGGGCCCGGGCGTGGGTTAGCACTAGGTGCGATGTGGGTGCAGAGTCCGTGCGGCACCGGGGGCGGCGCGGGCTTCGTTTCGGATGTCGTCTTGCGGCGTGCGGCGGCACGACGAGGGCACGATGCAAACGGCATTCGAAATAAAAACGGGGCTCGGTGAGGAGCCCCGTTTCTGCAGGTCCGGCTGAATCGCCGCTGCAGCGACGGGCGCTGCTCAGGCAAATTCGGCGGAAATGCTGTCGACCTTGCGGTCGGTGCTTGCGCCCGGGGCGCCGCGCCAGGAACTAGCGCGGCATCCCGGAGCCGGCATCAGGCAACGGTGGCTTTCACCTGGTTGACGATGGCGGCAAAGGCAGGCTTGTCATGAATAGCCATGTCCGACAGCACCTTGCGGTCCAGCTCAATCGAGGCCTTCTTCAGACCGTTCATGAACACGCTGTAGGTCATGCCATGCTCACGCGAAGCAGCATTGATACGCGCAATCCAGAGAGCGCGGAACACGCGCTTCTTGTTGCGGCGATCGCGGTATGCGTACTGGCCAGCGCGCATGACCGCCTGCTTGGCGATACGGTAGACGTTATTGCGGCGGCCGCGGAAACCCTTGGCAGCGACGATGACTTTCTTATGGCGGGCCCGTGCAGTGACCCCACGTTTTACTCGAGGCATGTAATGCTCCTTTCGTTTTCGTTAGGGTTATGCGTAAGGCATCATTGCGCGAACGGACTTCAGGTTCGTCTCATGGACGTCCTGGGTGCCGCGCAGTTGACGCTTGTTCTTGGTGGTCTTCTTGGTCAAGATGTGACGCTTGAAGGCCTGGCCACGCTTGAACGAACCATTCGGACGCGCAGTAAAGCGCTTGGAAGCGCTTTTCTTGGTCTTCATCTTCGGCATGAAAAACTCCAGCTTCTATGACATGCATGCAGGTGGCCAGCTGGCGCCGGCACTTGCAAAACCCGCATCCACTTATTGTTGCGCGATGCCGCGGAGGCACCTGCGCCGCTTTCGCACGACACCGCGCCCGGAGGAATCCCCTCCGGGCCGCGGCGGCGCGCAAAAATCTTACTTCTTCTTCTTGGGAGACAGCACCATCACCATCTGGCGGCCTTCCATCTTCGGCATCTGCTCGACCTGGCCGACTTCTTCCAGATCCGCCTTCAGGCGTTCGAGCACACGCGCGCCGATTTCCTGGTGCGCCATCTCACGGCCGCGGAAGCGCAGCGTGATCTTGGTCTTGTCGCCGTCTTCAAGGAAACGCTTCAAGTTGCGCAGCTTGACGTTGTAGTCGCCATCATCCGTACCCGGCCGGAACTTGACTTCCTTGACCTGGATGATCTTCTGCTTCAGCTTGGCGTCGTGCGCGCGCTTGGCTTCCTCGTACTTGAACTTGCCGTAATCCATGATACGGGCAACCGGCGGCACCGCTGTCGGAGCGATTTCCACCAGGTCCAAGTCCTTATCCTCAGCCAGGCGAAGCGCGTCCATGAACTTGACGATGCCGAGCTGCTCATTATCAACCCCGACCAGGCGCAATTCGGGTGCGCTGATTTCGCGATTGATGCGATGACCTTTGTCTGTAGCGATGTTGCGTTACCTCAAGAAGACAAAAAACAAGCCGTGCTCATCCCATCAGGCTTTGCTGGAAACGTCCTGTTGCAGACGCTCCACAAACGCGGAGACGGACATGACACCCAGATCCACGTTGCCACGGGCACGCACGGCCACTTGACTGGCATCCCGCTCCTTGTCGCCCACTACCAGCAGGTAGGGAATCTTCTGAAGGGAATGCTCGCGGATTTTATACGTAATTTTCTCGTTACGCAAATCCGCCTTTGCCCTAAATCCTTGTTTTTGCAGAAGTTGCACGACGTTTTCAGCATATTCCGCCTGGGAATCGGCAATATTCAGCACCACGACCTGCTCCGGTGCCAGCCAGGCGGGCAGCGCGCCGGCATGATTCTCCAGCAGGATGCCCAGGAAGCGCTCGAAAGAGCCCAGGATAGCCCGATGCAGCATCACCGGACGCTTGCGCGAGTTGTCCTCCGAAACGTACTCGGCGTCCAGGCGCTCCGGCAGCACCAGGTCCAGTTGCAGCGTGCCGCACTGCCAGGAACGGCCGATCGCGTCCTTGATGTGGTATTCCACCTTGGGGCCGTAGAAGGCACCCTCGCCCGGCAGCTCTTCCCACTCCACGCCGCAGGCGCGCAGCGCCAGCCGCAGGCCTTCCTCGGCATGGTCCCAGACCTCGTCCGAACCAGCACGCTGGTCAGGACGCAGCGAAAGCTTGACCGCGATGTCCTTGAAGCCGAAATCGTCGTACACGGAGAATGCCAGCTCGTTGAACGCCTTGGCCTCCGCCACGATCTGCTCTTCCGTGCAGAAAATGTGAGCATCATCCTGCACAAAACCGCGTACGCGCATCAGGCCATGCAGTGCGCCCGAGGGCTCATTGCGATGGCAGGCGCCGAACTCGGCGAGACGCAGCGGCAGGTCGCGATAGGAGCGCAGGCCATGGTTGAAGATCTGCACATGGCCGGGGCAGTTCATCGGCTTGATCGCGTAGTCGCGCTTTTCCGACTCCGTGACAAACATGTTCTCTTTGTAGTTCTGCCAGTGACCTGACTTTTCCCACAGCGAACGATCCATCACTTGCGGCGTACGTACCTCTTCATAGCCAGCCTGCGTCAGGCGGCCACGCATGTACTGCTCCACCGCCTGCCACACCTGCCAGCCCTTGGGATGCCAGAACACCATGCCAGGCGCCTCTTCCTGCAGGTGGAACAGGTCAAGCAGCTTGCCCAGCTTGCGATGGTCGCGCTTCTCGGCCTCCTCCAGCATGTGCAGGTAGGCTTCCTGGTCTTCCTTCTTGGCCCAGGCCGTACCGTAGATGCGCTGGAGCATCTCGTTCTTGGCGTCGCCGCGCCAGTAGGCGCCGGCCACCTTCATCAGCTTGAAGACCTTGAGCTTGCCCGTGGACGGCACGTGCGGACCACGGCAGAGGTCGACGAACTTGCCTTCGCGGTACAGGCCGATCTCCTGATCCTGCGGAATCGAGGCAATGATCTCGGCCTTGTACTTCTCGCCCATCGACTCGAACAGCTGCACGGCTTCGTCGCGGCTCCAGACCTCGCGCGCCACCTTCTCGTCCTTCTTGGCAAGCTCGGCCATCTTCTTCTCGATGGCAACCAGATCCTCGGGCGTGAAGGGGCGCTTGTAGGCGAAGTCATAATAGAAGCCGTTCTCGATCACCGGGCCGATCGTCACCTGCGCCTCGGGGTACAACTCCTTGACGGCGTAGGCCAGCAAGTGCGCCGTCGAGTGACGGATCACATCGACGCCGTCGGCATCCTTGTCCGTGACGATGGCCAGGCTCGCATCGCTATCGATCAGATAGCTCGTATCGACCATCTGGCCGTCCACCTTCCCGGCCAGAGCGGCCTTGGCCAGGCCCGAGCCAATGCTCTGCGCCACTTCGGCAACCGTCACCGGGCCGGGAAATTCGCGGCGGGAACCATCCGGCAGCGTGATTGCGATCATCTTGCACCTCATCAGGAATCCACCCGCCGGGGCAATGCCTCCGGCAAGCGAATGAAAAGCATCTTATAGCGCCGGGCTCATGCAACAGGCATGGACCATGCAGCGGGGATTTCACTCGGTTGCACTCACCGGCGACCGAGCAGGATATCAGGGAGCCAAGAAGCGACAGACGAAAAAAAACGCAGCCAAGGCTGCGTTGTTTTTCGATTTAACCCCAATCCACCGGGTCCGAAGGCGCACCTCGACTACTGTCGCTAATTAGCGGTAGTAGTTCGCGGTGTCTTGAACATGGCGCCTTTTCCGTTCCAGGTTGTCGGGATTGAACCGGACTGCTTCGGTACTGCTTGCTACTTCTTACTGCTATGCGTTGGTAGGCTCGATTGGACTCGAACCAACGACCCCCACCATGTCAAGGTGGTGCTCTAACCAGCTGAGCTACGAGCCTATGGTACTACTTGAACTTCACTACTTCTTACTGCTTATGCGTTGGTAGGCTCGATTGGACTCGAACCAACGACCCCCACCATGTCAAGGTGGTGCTCTAACCAGCTGAGCTACGAGCCTGCGGAGAACGAAAGTATAGCATCACTTTCTTTTCGCCTGCAAGACCCCCACCACATCTTCTATCAATCCGAGTGCGCGCTGCAGTTGCGTGGCCTCCGAAACCTCGGCGGTGAACTGCATCCGGGCAACGCCTTTGCTCGATAGCGTCTTCACGCCGGTGACGTTGATCTTCTCGCGCGACAGCACCTCCGAGATGTCGCGCAGCAGCCCTTGCCGGTCGATCGCCTCCACGTGAATGTCCACCGGATACACCGCATCGCTCCTCTTGCCCCACTCGGTCTGGATCACGCGCTCAGGCGCGCGCGCCGAAAGCTGGCCGAAGGTGTGGCAGGTGCGGCGATGGATGGAAACACCGCGCCCGCGCGTGACGAAGCCTACGATCTCGTCCGGCGGCGCCGGCTTGCAGCACTTGGACATCTGCGTCATCAGCGAATCCACGCCTACCACCAGCACGCCGCTCTTGGCGCCGCGCGCCACGCTGGTGGCGCGGCTCTTCTTGGTGACGGCCTCTTCTTCGCTCTGCACCACCGCGGCTTCGCCTTCGGGGTGCCGCAGCGCCTGCTCCACGTGGCGCAGGCTGAATTCATCCTTGGCGACCGCGGCGAACAGGTCGTCCGGCGTCTTGAAGCCAAGCCGCGTGGCGAGGTCATCCAGGTTGACGGCGGTCTTGCCTTCGCGCTGCAGGGTCTTGTCGATCAGCGCGCGGCCCTGCGACATGGTCTCCTGCGAATCGAGCGCATTGAACCAGGCGCGTACCTTGGCCCGCGCGCGCGGGCTGGCCAGGTAGCCCAGCTCCGCATTGAGCCAGTCTCGCGACGGCCCACCCTGCTTGACAGCGATGATATCCACCGTCTGGCCGTTCTTGAGCGGCGTGTTCAGCGGCACCATGGTGCCGTCCACGCGCGCGCCGCGGCAGCGATGGCCAAGATCGGTGTGCAGGTAATACGCAAAATCCACTGGCGTGGCGCCCTGCGGCAAGGCCACCACGCGCGCCTGCGGCGTCAGTACATAGATGTGGTCGTCGATGGCCGCATGCTTGAGCTGCTCCCACGGCGACTCGTCGTGCGCCACGGAATGATCGGCATCGTCCTTCCAGGCCAGCAACTGGCGCAACCAGGCGATCTTCTCGTCGTAGCGCTCACTGGCCGAGAACTGCCCGCTGTAACCTTTGGAGCCGGCCTCCTTGTAGCGCCAGTGCGCGGCCACGCCGTACTCGGCGAAGTGATGCATCTCCTGGGTGCGGATCTGCACCTCGAAGGCGCGCCCGTCGTCGCCGATCACCACCGTGTGCAGCGACTTGTAGCCGTTCGACTTTGGCCGGGAAATATAGTCATCGAACTCGCGTGGGATCGGCTGCCAGATATGGTGCACGATGCCCAGCACGGTGTAGCAATCCTTGATGTCGTCGACGATCACGCGGAAGGCGCGCACATCGTAGAGATCGGCAAAGTCGAGCTCCTTGCCACGCATCTTCTTCCAGATGCTGTAGATATGCTTGGGGCGGCCGGTCACTTCGGCGCGGATGTCCGCCGAAGCCAGCTCGGACTGGAGCCGCGCGATGGCGCTCGCGATATAGCCCTCGCGCTCGATCCGCTTTTCGTCAAGCAGGCGCGCGATGCGCTTGTAGGTGTCGGGCTGCTCGAAGCGGAAGGCCAGGTCTTCCAGCTCCCACTTCATCTGCCAGATCCCGAGCCGGTTGGCCAGCGGCGCGTAGATGTCCAGCGTTTCGCGCGCCACGCCGGGCAACGGCTGCGCCTTGGTCTGCGCCAGCCAGCGCAACGTCTGCAGGCGCGAGGCCAGCCGCACCAGCACCACGCGGATGTCCTGCGCGAAGGCCAGCAGCATCTTGCGCAGCGCTTCCACCTGCTCCTGCCGCGCGGCGATTTCGTCCTTGGTGGTTTCGGGCGCGCCGCTGTGGCCCACCGCGATCGCACCGATACGCAACAACTGCCTCACGCCCTTGACGAGCCCCGCGACCTCCTCGCCAAACAGCGGCTCGATTTCCACCTCGCTGCCGGACACGAACGCCGCCAGCGCAAACAGGCAGGCCGCCGCGCGCGCGGCATCGTCGACACGCAGCCCGTCGAGAATGCGCAGCATGCCCTCGGCATGCGAGAACACGGTTTCGCCGGTGGGCAGCATCGCCTCGCTGCCACGCTCGCGCACGAACGCCAGGGCGCGCTCCACCAGCCCGGAATCGGGCGTGCCGGCAATCTGCCCGGTCAGGTCAGTCGACGTCACCATCTCGCTGCCCCAACCTCACTTGAGCGCGGCGGTAACCACCACTTCGATCAAGTATTGCGGATTGGCCAGGCGCGCCTCCACCGTGGCACGCGGGGGCGTATTGCCCTGCACCACCCATTCATCCCAGACCTCGTTCATGATGCCGATCTGGTCGACGTCGGTGAGAAAGATCTGGCACGACAGGATCCGGCTCTTGTCGCTGCCGGCTTCGTTCAGGAGACGCTCGATATGGCCCAGCACCTCGCGGGTCTGGCCGCGCAGATCCGCGCCGGGATCGACCTCCGGCACCTGGCCGGCGAGGTAGACCACACCGTTGTAGATCGCGTATTCGGACAGGCGCTTGCCCACATGGGCGCGCTTCAGTTCACTGGTACTCATGGCAATACTCTAGTTATCGGTAAGACATCAAACATCGGATCCGGGCCGCGGCCGGCTTCAGGTCGCGCCCAGGAAAAATTGCTTGGCAATGGCCACTTGCGCGGGATCGATGAACGTCGGGGCGTGCCCGACGTCCGGCACCTCCACCGCGCTCACGTCGCGTCCGCGCGAGACCATTTCCGCCACCGTCTCGCGCGTCAGCAAATCGGACTGCGCGCCGCGCACCACCAGCGTCGG
Source organism: Cupriavidus sp. F041 (assembly GCF_057814235.1). Lineage (NCBI taxonomy): Bacteria > Pseudomonadati > Pseudomonadota > Betaproteobacteria > Burkholderiales > Burkholderiaceae > Cupriavidus > Cupriavidus sp. F041. The sequence goes on along the minus strand of NZ_JBVASY010000002.1, from coordinate 1,156,048 downwards.
CGCCTGGATGGCCTCGAACATGTGCCACAGCGCCGCTTCGCCGGCAGTCACCTGCTCGGGCGTGGTCTCGCGGAACGGCAGCGCCATCGCCGGATCGTAATGCAAGCCCCATTCCAGGCCTTCCACGCCCTGCACCGGCTTGAGGATGGCGCCGTTAAGCTCGCGCCACTGCTCGGGCGTGTGACGGCCAAAGGACGCGCTGATGGTCTGCAGGTAGGCCAGGCCTTCCTCGAAGGTCTTGAAGCGCACCGGCAGGCCCAGGTAGGCGCCGATCCGCTCCACCGCCGAGGCGGCGATGCGCGGGCCCACGTCGTTGAGCAGCAGCTTGCGTACCGGCGTCTTGGGCAACCCCGCCAGCCCCATGCCGATCAGGCCGCCCATCGAGGTACCGAACCAGTCGACCTGCTCCACATTGAGCCGGGCGATCAGGGTGACCATATCCGAGACGTACTGCGGCACCACGTAGCGGCGCGGGTCCGCTAGCCAGTCCGAGCGGCCACGCCCGACCACGTCGGGGCACACCACACGGTACTCGCCGCACAGCGCGGCGGCGACGGTGTCGAAGTCGCGGCCGGTGCGGGTCAGGCCATGCACGCACATCAGTACCCTGGGATTGGTGGGATCGCCCCACTCGTGATAGGCCATGCGGTGAAGACCCGCCGGGCTGATGCACTGAACGAAGCCGAGGCGCGGGCTGACTGACATCTGAACTCCCTGGCAAGACGGTAGCAAGAACGGCACCGCCAACAGGCGGTGCCCGGGTTGGGCAAAGCTGGATTGTACGCTGCAGCAGTTACAATGCCACAGCATCCGGGTTCGCGCCGCCATGCCTTTGCCGCTGGCGGACGACAGCCTGTTCACGCAGTCCAATCCCAACATCAAAATCTCCCGACGGAGGGCAAAACATGCTCAAAGGCAAGACGGCGCTGGTCACGGGCTCCACCAGCGGTATTGGTCTCGGCATCGCGCAGGCACTCGCCGCGCAGGGCGCCAACATCATCGTCAATGGCTTCGGCGACGCCGACGGCGCCAAGCGCGAGATCGCGCAGTCCGGCGCGGGCATCCGCGTTGGCTACCACGGTGCGGACATGAGCAAGTCCGCGGAGATCGAGGACATGATGCGCTATGCCGAAACGGAATTCGGCGGCGCCGATATCCTCGTCAATAACGCCGGCATCCAGCACGTGGCAAATATCGAGGACTTTCCGCCCGAGCGCTGGGACGCGATCATCGCCATCAACCTGACCTCCGCCTTCCACACCACCCGCCTGGCGCTGCCGGGCATGAAGCGCAAGGACTGGGGCCGCTTCATCAATATCGCCTCCGCCCACGGACTGGTCGCGTCGGCACAAAAGTCCGCCTATGTCGCGGCCAAGCACGGCATCGTCGGGCTGACCAAGGTGACGGCCCTGGAAACCGCGCAGACCGGCGTCACCGCCAATGCGATCTGCCCGGGCTGGGTGCTGACGCCGCTGGTGCAGAAACAGGTGGAAGCGCGCGCCCAGAAGGACGGCATCCCGGTCGAGCAAGCCAAGCATGAACTGGTGATCGAGAAGCAGCCTTCCGGCCAGTTCGTTACGCCCGACGAGCTTGGCGCGCTGGCCGTGTTCCTCGCCAGCGACGCGGCCCGGCAGGTGCGCGGCGTGGCCTGGAACATGGATGGCGGCTGGGTGGCGCAATGAGCGCACCAGCACAAACCATGCAACGGCGCGGCTTTCTCCGCACCCTGGCCATCGGCGCCACGGTCTCGCTAGGGCTGCGTGCCGGCGCCAGCACCGCTGCCGCCCCGCTCGCCATCGAGGTGTACAAGAGCCCGCAATGCGGCTGCTGCGAGGGCTGGGTCGAGCACCTGCGCGCGAACGGCTTCGCCGTCATCGTGCGCGACGTGGAAGACACCGGCGTTTATCGTGCCCGCTTTGGCATTCCCGAGCGCTTCGGCTCCTGCCATACCGGCCGTATCGCCGGCTACGCGGTCGAAGGGCATGTGCCGGCAGCCGACATCAAGCGGCTGGTGGCCAGCAAACCCAAGGCCGCAGGCCTGGCGGTGCCGGCCATGCCGGTGGGTTCGCCGGGCATGGAACAGGGTTCGCGCAAGGATCCTTTCGATGTCCTGCTGGTCCGCGCGGACGGTGGCGCCTCGGTCTTCGCCAGCTACAACAAGCGCCGCGCCTGACGAAGCCACGGCAGCGCCGTCCAGCAAAAAAGCCCCGCGAACGCAAGCTCGCGGGGCTTTTTCATTGCCACTACGCGCCCGCCACGAAGGCCGGCGCGGCAAAGCGCATCAGAGCAGCGGCGCGCCTGTCTTGCTCTGGATCTCTTCGCGGCTCACGCCCGGCGCCGTTTCCACCAGCTTGAGGCCGGCTTCAGTCACGTCGATCACGCCGAGGTCCGTGATGATGCGGTTGACCACGCCCACGCCGGTCAGCGGCAGCGCGCACGACGCCAGGATCTTGATGTCCTCGGTGCCGTCCTTCTTCTTGGCCGTGTGTTCCATCAACACCACAACGCGGCCCACGCCTGCCACCAGGTCCATCGCACCGCCCATGCCCTTGACCATCTTGCCCGGGATCATCCAGTTGGCCAGGTCGCCCTTCTCGCTGACCTGCATGGCGCCCAGGATGGCCAGGTTGATATGGCCGCCGCGAATCATCGCAAAGGAATCCGCCGAAGAGAAGATCGACGAGCCCGGCAGCGTGGTCACGGTCTGCTTGCCGGCATTGATCATGTCGGCGTCGACCTCGGCCTCGGTCGGGAACGGGCCAATGCCCAGCAGGCCGTTCTCGGATTGCAGCCAGACTTCCATTCCCGCGGGAACGTGGTTGGCCACCAGCGTCGGCAGGCCGATGCCCAGGTTCACGTAGAAGCCGTCCTGCAGTTCGCTAGCGGCGCGCGCCGCCATTTCGTCACGTGTCCATGCCATGATGTTTCTCCTTAGCTGGCGGCACGCACGGTGCGCTGCTCGATGCGTTTCTCGGGATTGGCGTTCAGCACGATGCGCTGCACAAAAATGCCCGGCGTGTGGATCTCGTCCGGATCCAGCGTGCCGGTATCGACCAGGTGCTCGACTTCGACCACGGTGAACTTGCCGGCCATCGCGCACATCGGGTTGAAGTTACGCGCGGTGCGACGGAACACCAGGTTGCCGGCGCGGTCCGCCTTGTACGCCTTGACGAGTGCCACGTCGGCGGTCAGCGCGCGTTCCATCACGTACTGCTGGCCATCGAATTCGCGGATTTCCTTGCCATCGGCAACGATGGTGCCCACGCCGGTCTTGGTGAAGAACGCGGGGATGCCCGAGCCGCCGGCGCGCAGCTTCTCGGCCAGCGTGCCTTGCGGGGTGAACTCCAGCTCAAGTTCACCGGCCAGGTACTGGCGCTCGAACTCCTTGTTCTCGCCCACGTAGGAAGAGATCATCTTCTTGATCTGGCGCGTGGCGAGCAGCAGGCCGAGGCCAAAACCGTCCACGCCGGCGTTGTTCGAGATGCAGGTGAGTTGCTTGGCGCCGCTGTCGCGCAGGGCGGCAATCAGCGCCTCCGGGATGCCGCACAGACCGAAACCGCCAACCGCGATCGTCTGGCCGTCGCGAACGACGCCCGCGAGCGCCTCCGCGGCGCTGGCATAGACCTTGTTCATGTTTGCTCCTTCCTCGGTGATTTCCTGTCATTGCGCCCGCCTCCGGGTGATGCCGGCGAGTCACGCAGGGAAATTGTAACGGTACAATCGGACGGAGATCGCCCGATTGCCGACTGCCCGACAGCATACGCAAGCGCCGCAGCCCGCGCCAATACGTACAATTACATAAGCAAATGCCCGCTATCGACTACCAGACCGCTTTCCAGCTCGCCCCAGTCGGCCTTGTGCTGTCGCGCGAGCGCATGATCGAGGACTGCAATGACGAGCTTTGCCGCATCTTCGGCACCACCAGGCAGGCCCTGATCGGCGAGTCGTTCCAGGTACTCTATCCCACCGCGGATGAATTCGAGCGCACCGGTGCGCGGATCGTGCCCATCATGAACGCCAAGGGCACTTACTCCGACGAGCGCATCATGAAGCGCGCCGGCGGCGAGCTGTTCTGGTGCCATGTCACCGGACGCTCGCTGGATCGCCAGCAGCCGCTGGGCGCCGGCATCTGGACCTTCGAAGATCTCTCGCAGAAGCGCCCGGTCACCGCCGAGCTGACGGCCCGCGAGCGCGATATCGCCGCGCAGCTGGTCGACGGCAAGACCAGCAAGCAGATCGGCAAGCTACTGTCGATCAGCCCGCGCACGGTGGACATCTACCGGGCCAGGCTGATGAAGAAATACGGCGCCCATACCTCGGTGGACCTGGTGCAACGCCTAGTCAACCACTAGGGGCGCGGAACGCCTACGCCATCAGCGCCCGGATCGCCGGCGGCACCGGTACCGATTTCTCGGCATCATAGTCGCACCACACCACCTTGGCGCCGCCCTCCGCGTACACCACATCGGGCTGGTCGGTGCGGCGGATCTCCATGCGGGTCTCGAAGCTGGTGCGTCCCGGCTCGCCGGCAAACATGCGGCACTCGATATCGCCCGGATAGCGTAACTGCCTGATGAAGGCCATGTGCGCGTTGATGATGACCGGGCCGCAACCGTTGGCATCCTTGCCGCCGTGGCCGAGCGACTCGAACCACGCAATGCGCGCCTGCTCCAGGTAGCGGAAGTAGACCGTGTTGTTGACATGGCCCATCGCGTCCATGTCGCCCCACCGGATGGGCATGAGGAGTGTGAATACGGGTTTCATGGTCCTGAGCCTACCACGGGGGCGCTTCGCTTCCATCGGCGGAAACGACGGTTCGCGCCTGGTGCGCCCGCCTTAGTCGTCGGTCAGCCGGGCATGGCCGTGCAATTCGAAGCGCATGTCAGGCGGCACGAAAGCGACTGCGCTCGGGCGCAAGTCGATATCCGGGCCGCCCGAGGCCGGCAAATCGGCCGCCTCGCTGCGCGGCTGCGTCTGGCTGTCGTTGCCACTGGCCGAGGGCACGAACCGGACCGGAGCGGCATACGGCTGCCTCCGCGTGGCCGCATTCGCAGCCGGCGTCACCGGGCTGGCTGCCGTGGCCGTAGCACCCCTTTCGTCCGCCATCGGCCGGCCGCTTTGGGCGACCACGACGGGATGAGGCACGGCGACCGGCTCGGGCTCGTGGCTGGCGAGTTCCGCAGGCAAGGGAGCAACGGAATCCGGCGGGGCGGGAAAGTTCTGCACGTCTGCCGCCGCCGCAGTTTCCGGTCGCTGGACGGTCACGGCTTGCAGCCCGGTGGTAGCGGGCGCGGGCAATGGCGCCGGAGCCATCAGTAGTACCGTCACAAGCCACGCCGCCACGACAGCCAGGCCGTCGCCAAACGCGCCGGCGGCCAGCCCGCGCAGGCGCACGCGACGCAACGCCAGCGCATGCGCAGGACCGGTGGCCGCGACATGCTGCTTGACGGCTGCGGTACGCAATGCCGCCAACGCATCACGCACATCGAACTCCGTGCCCCACGGGGGCGGCACATCAAGATTTGCGGACGATGGAAGAATGGAATAGGACACGGGGACTCACCTCTGCAGCGCAAACGCGACCCGGCCTCGCGGCCTGTGCGGGCGAAACTGGTCTGGGGGGAAATCATAGCGCTACGGACAGACAGGGAAATTCAGACAATTCTGCTTTGGCGTTCGGAAATTTCAGCCAGGCAGGCGCAAACGGCTTATTGGTGGCGCGCCGGACGGTCGCTCCCCGGCACCCCGGGGATGACCAGCCCGGAATCCGTCAGCGACGACTCCATGCGGCGAATCTGCTGCTGCAGCTGCTCCAGGCGGATGCGCGAGGCACGGCTCTCGATTTCCGCGCTCTGCACCTCGACGCGCGACACCTTCTGCTCCTCGGCGATGCGCTGGCGCTGCGCCTGCATCACGCGCACGTCTTCGTTGAGCGCGTTTGCCCGCGCCTCGCTCTCTTGCAAGGCCCGGTCAAATGCGCGTTTCTGCGATGCCAGCACCTGCCGGCGGATATCGTCCTCCGCCCAGGCTGTGCTCTGCTGGGTCAACTGGCGGTAAGCCTGCTCCGCCGCAGCGAACGACTCGAAGCGGAAAACCCGCCAGAGGTTCTTCTGGTAGAACAGCGCCACGTAGCAGACCACCTGGTCGTCCGCAAGTATCAGCGTGGTGCCGTAATCGCCGTTGTAGCTGGTACGCAGTTCGCGCACGGCCTTGTCCCGCAGCCGTTGCTGCAGTTCCGCCACCAGCCCCAGCGAAGAGGCCGATGCCGGCAGGCTGTCCTGCGCCACCTGGACGGCAGGCGATGTTGCCTGCTCCATCGCGGCCTGCGCACCAGCCACGGACAGCAGCAGGGCTAGGCCCGTCAGGCGGGCAGGCAAGGAGGTACGGCGAGGCTTGTTCGGCATGACATTCCGGTCGGGACACAGGACGGGACCTTCTTGGGATCCCGGCCCGCCGCGCGCGCGGCAGGCTCACGGCGATGGAATTTCCATGCGCCGCAAAAGGCGCATTTTATCAAACAACCGGGAAATACCCGATATTGTGACAATTGCGATCATTTTGGCGACGCAATCCGTCCGCCAAAGGAAAACAAGGGCCGCGAACGGCCCCTGTTCTCCGTGCCCTCGCAGGCACCGCGATCCCTCCCTGCTGCTTAGCGCTTGGCGATCGAGGCTTCCGCCTTGCTGACCAGGTCGGTGCCGATCTGCTTCTTCCACTTGTCGTAGACCTTGGCCGTGGCCTTGCGGAAGGCATCGTGCTCGGCCGGCGTCAGTTGCGACACTTTCACACCGTGGGCTTCCATCTCCTTCCAGCCCGGCACGCCCGGCTCAACCAGGCCCTTGCGCGCCAGCGCGATTTCCTGCTTGCCGGCGTCGATGGCGGCCTGCTTGACGATCTCGCGGTCGGCCGGCGTCCAGCTTTCCCAAATCTGCTTGTTGACCACGAAGATCAGCGGGTCGGCCACGTAGCCCCAGGTGGTGACAAACTTCTGGCCCACCGTGTAGAGCTTGGCAGCGGCGAACACAGATTGCGGATTCTCCTGGCCATCCACGGCGCCCGAGGCCATGGCCGGCTGCGCGTCGGCCCAGCTCATCTGGGTCGGATTGGCGCCGAGTGCGTTGAAGGTCTCGATATACAGCGGCGAGCCCACCACACGCAGCTTCATGCCCTTTAGGTCTTCCGGCTTGCGGACTTCGCGCTTGGAGTTGGAGACTTCGCGGAAGCCGTTCTCGCCCCAGGCCAGCGGCACCACGCCCGACTTGTCCAGTGTCGCGAAGATCGATTTGCCGACTTCACCCTGGGTAAGCGCGTCCAGCGCCTTGTAGTCCGGCATCAGGAACGGCAGCGAGAACAGGTTCAGTTCCTTGACCTGCGGCGACCAGTTGATGGTCGAGCCGACCGCCATGTCGATCACGCCCTGGCGGATCGCCGAGAACTCGCGGGTCTGGTCGCCCGCCACCAGCGAGGTGCCGGGGTAGAGCTTGATATTGATGCGGCCGCTGGTGCGCTGGCGCACCAGGTCAGCCCAGATCTCGCCGCCCTTGCCCCACGGGAAGGCCGGGCCGAGCACCAGGGACATCTTGTACTCAGCTTTGTAGGCCTGCGCCATGGCGCCAGCGGGCGCGAGGGCGGCAGCGGCGATGGTGGCTGCCAGCGACAGCATCAAGGCACGACGTTTCATGGATTCTCTCCTCTCAGGATGTGTTGTGTTGTTGTGTGTTTCTTATGCACTGCGTTGAGCGTGGCTCATTGCGCGATCCCGCAAGCGAGCCGAGAAGCTCGCCCATGGGATCAACTTCCGATTCAGCTTCAATAACCGAGATAGTCCGGCAGCCACGTCGCCAGCGGCGGATAGGCCAGCACCATCAGCATGGCAATGAACATGGCCAGCAGCATCCAGACCACCCAGGGCACGGTTTCTTCCATCCGCACGCGCGCGATCCGGCACGAGACCATCAGGTTCACCGCCAGCGGCGGCGTGAACTGGCCAAGCGCGACCTTGAGCGTCAGCACCACGCCGAACCACACCGGATTCCAGTGGAAGGCGTTGGCGATCGGCAGCAGCAGCGGCACGAAGATCAGGAAGATCGAGATGCCGTCGAGGAACATCCCCACCGTCATCAGCAAGGCCACGATCAGCGCCAGCACGCCGTACTCGCCCAGCCCCGAATGCGCGATGGCGTTGGCCAGCGGGTCGATCACTCCCAGCGTGGACAGCGCATAGGCAAAGATGCCGGCCAGCGCCACTACCAGCAGGATGACCGCGGAAGTCTCCGCCGCTTCCTGGAAGATCACGAACAGGTCGCGCAGGCCGATGCTGCGATAGATCACCATGCCGACGAACAAGCCGTACACCACGGCCACCACGGCAGCCTCGGTCGGCGTGAACCAGCCCGCGCGCATGCCGCCCAGGATCAGGAACGGGGCGACCAGCCCCCAGGCCGCTTCGCGCAGGCTCTTCCAGAACGGCGGCCGCGGCAGCCCGGCCTCGATGGCGCCCATATTGTGCTTGCGGGCCAGCCAGACGGCCGGCACGATCAGCGCCACACCGGCCAGGATGCCGGGGATCATGCCGGCGGCGAACAGCGCCGGCACCGACGCGCCAGGCACCAGCACGCTGTAGATGATGAAGGCAACCGAGGGCGGGATCAGGATGTCGGTGGCGGCGGCTGCGCCAACCACAGCCGCGCTGTACGCCCCGGGATAGCCGGCCCGCGACATGGCCGCGATCATCACGCCGCCCACCGCGGCCGCGTTGGCCGGGCCGGAGCCGGAGATCCCGCCCAGGAACATGGCCACCAGGATGGCCACCAGCGGCAGCATGCCGGGGCCGCGCCCGACGATGGCAATGGCGAAGGTCACGAGACGCTGCGCGACGCCGGAACGATCGAAGATCGAACCGACCAGCACGAACATCGGGATGGCCAGCAGCGGATATTTGCCCAGGCCGGCGTAGAAGTTCTGCGGCACGGCCAGCAGGCCGAACATCTGCGTATCCAGGTTGGACAGGCCGATCGCCACCAGGCCACCGAGGCCCAGCGACACACCGATCGGCACGCCAAGCATCATCAGGCCAAGAAAAACCACAAACAGGATGATCGCAACAAGGGTCATGGCGCGGACTCCGAAACGGGCACGCCATCCGCACGCTCGGCATGCAGGGCCTTGAGCGCGCGCAGGTTGCGTGCCGCCACGCCGAACGCCCGCAGCGCGATGGCGGCCGACAGCACCGGCAGCCAGACCGAGTACCACCAGCTTGGCACGCCGATGCCCGGCGAGGTCTCGCCAAACGTGTATTCGTCCCAGGCGATGCGCCCGCCCAGTACCGCCAGTGCGATGAACATCACCGCGACGGCCAGCGCCGACAATACGGCCAGGCGCCGCTGCCGAGCCGCGCTGCCGCGCTCGAAGAAAAACTCGATGCGGATATTGCGGTCGCGCGCCACGGCGGCGCTCCCTGCCACCAGGGCCAGCACGATCATCAGGAAGACCGAGAATTCCTCGGTCCAGGCAAAGGACTCATCGGTGAAATAACGGACCACCACATTGGCGAAGGTGATGCACACCAACAGCACCATGACGATCACGCCGACCCAGTCTTCGATCCGCGGCGAAACCTTGAAGCCGCTGTCCCCTTGCTGGCTGGCGCCAGTCTCGTCCGGCATGGCCGTGACGTCTTGCGGGTCGGCATCGCGCCGCCCCTCCCTATCTGCTTGCATCTCCCCGGCCTCCGGTCCGGTCCGCGCAGCGCTCTGGCTGCAGGCGGATATTCTTTGAATTATGTAAAGACTTAATCTCAAGACATGGCGGATTATGCCAAGACTGTGGAGCGTGCGGAAACTTTTGCTTGGTCCCGCAACCCGGCGCCGGCTGGACATGGCGCCCATGTACCCGGGGGGCTCGCGCTGCCTGTCGGTAACGGGCAATCCGGCAAGCTGCCAAAGCGCGTCGCACCAAGGGGACCGGATAAGCCCAGGGCCAGCGAACCGCATGCCTGCCCGCACTTATGGTGCGTGGCAGGACCTGCTTGCCGGCGAGCGGGCGTGGAGCCCGCCGCCGTTGACTCGGTTACACCATGCCGTCGTCGGCCGTGATGATCGCGCCGTTGATGAATGCGGACTGGTCGGACGCCAGCAGCAGGAGCAGGCCGTCCAGGTCCTCGGGCTTGCCCACGCGCTTGCGCGGCAGCATCTGGATCAGTTTCTGGCCCGCATCGGTGTCCCAGTGGTGGTGATTGATGTCGGTATCGATATAGCCGGGGCAGATCGCATTGACGTTGATGCCGTGGCGCGCCCATTCCAGCGCCATCGCCTTGGTCATATGCACCACGGAGGCCTTGCTCATGCAGTACACGCCGATCTGAGACAGCACCTTGAGCCCGGCCACCGATGCAATGTTGACGATGCGCGACTGCGGCAGCGGATTGCCGTTTTTCTCGGCGCCCTTGGAGCGCGCGATCATGCGCTTGGCCACTTCCTGGGCCACGAAAAAGGCACCCCGGGTATTGGTATCGAAGACAAAATCGAAATCGTCAGGGGTTACGTCGGTGAGGCGCTGGGTGGTGGAAACCCCCGAGTTATTGACCAGGATATCGATCGCGCCCGCCTCGGTCTCGGCATGCGCCACTGCGGAGCGGATGCTGTCGTGGTCGGTCACGTCCAGCTGCACCACATGGGCGCTGCCCCCCTCGGCTTCGATCGCGGCACGCAGTTCCTTGAGCCGCTCGGTCCGCCGCGACGCCAGTATCACTTTGGCGCCAGCCGAGGCCAGGACGTGGGCAAACCGCGTGCCCAGACCGCTCGAAGCGCCTGTCACCAGCGCGACCTTGCCTTCCAGATTGATCGACAAACCCATATTGACCTCGATGTTCGGGAGCCCCCCGCGCCGCCTGCCATGGCCGCGGCTACCGGGTGCTCCTCACGAAACTGCCTGGCTCAAATGGAAGGCAGCATATCAAAAAAAAGAACGGTCGTTCCAAAAAAAATCTTGCCTGACCATGGCGAGTCCCGGACAATGCCGGAGATTCTAAGAACTCGGGCTACAAAGGGAAAGAGGAAAAACACGCAGACCGGCACGATCGGCGCCTTCTGCGCCCCGCCCTTGCCCCCGGTTTCCCCCGATCATCGCATCCCCGGTACCGCCGAACACGGCATTTCCCACAATTGCGCGCAAGTTGCCAAGAATAGAGGGTTAGAGACAATGAATCAGCAACAGCTCCTGGAGCAGTACGGCCCCCGCGAGGCCATGGAATACGACGTTGTCATCGTCGGCGGCGGCCCCGCCGGCCTGGCAACCGCCATCCGCCTGAAGCAACTCGCGCAGGAGAAAGGCAACGAAGTCAACGTATGCGTGCTGGAAAAAGGCTCCGAACCCGGCGCCCACATCCTGTCCGGCGCCATCATGGACCCGCGTGCACTGAATGAGTTGTTCCCGAACTGGAAGGAACTTGGCGCGCCGCTGAACCAGCCGGTCGCTGAAGACAAATTCCTATTCCTCAACGAAACCGGTTCCAAGGCAACGCCGTCCGCCCTGCTGCCGGAATGCTTCCACAATCACGGCAACTACATCATCAGCCTGTCCAACTTCACGCGCTGGCTGAGCCAGCAAGCCGAAGCGCTGGGCGTGGAAATCTTCCCCGGCTTCCCGGCCGCCGAAGTGCTCTACAACGACGATGGCTCGATCAAGGGCGTGGCCACCGGCAATATGGGCATCAACAAGGAAGGCGAGCCCACCGAGAACTTCCAGCTCGGCATGGAACTGCATGCCAAGTACACCATCTTCGCCGAGGGCTCGCGCGGACACCTGGGCAAGCAGGTGATTTCGCAGTTCAAGCTCGATGCGGGCAAGGATCCGCAGAGCTACGGCATCGGCCTGAAAGAGCTATGGGAGATCGATCCCGCCAAGCACCAGCCCGGCCTGGTGGTGCACACGGCCGGCTGGCCGCTGGACCCGGCCACCTACGGTGGCTCCTTCCTGTACCACATGGAAGACAACAAGGTCGCGGTGGGCTTCGTGGTCGGCCTGGACTACACCAACCCGTGGCTGTCGCCCTTCGAGGAATTCCAGCGCTTCAAGACCCATCCTGAGATCCGCAAGTATTTTGAAGGCGGCAAGCGCATCAGCTACGGCGCCCGCGCCATCACGGCCGGCGGCCTGCTGTCGCTGCCCAAGACCGTATTCCCGGGCGGCGCCCTGGTAGGCTGCGACGCGGGCTACCTGAACGCCTCGCGCATCAAGGGCAGCCATGCCGCCATCAAGACCGGCATGATGGCCGCCGAGGCCGCATACGACGCCTTGCAGGCCGGCCGCCAGCACGACGAACTGACGGCTTACCCGACCGCCTTCGAAAACAGCTGGCTGTACAAGGAACTGCTGCAGGCGAAGAACTTCAAGCAGTGGTTCAAGAAGGGACGCACCACCGCCACCCTGATGACCGGTATCGAGCAATGGCTGCTGCCCAAGCTCGGCATCCGCAACCCGCCCTGGACCATCCACCGCGAGAAGCCGGACCACGTCTACCTCAAGCCGGCCGCCGAGTGCCAGCAGATCGCCTATCCCAAGCCGGACGGCAAGCTGACCTTCGACCGCCTCAGTTCGGTGTTCATCAGCAACACCAATCACGAGGAAAACCAGCCAGCCCACCTGACGCTGAAAGACGCCAGCGTGCCCGTCAACGTCAACTGGGACAAGTTTGCCGGCCCCGAAAGCCGTTACTGCCCGGCTGGCGTCTACGAGTTCGTGCAGAACGACGATGGCAAGGAACGCCTGCAGATCAATGCGCAGAACTGCGTGCACTGCAAGACCTGCGACATCAAGGATCCCACGCAGAATATCGTGTGGGTGACGCCGGAAGGCGGTGGCGGCCCGAACTACGTAGGAATGTAAGCTCGCCCCAAGGGCAATAAAAAACGGCACCCGATTCGGCTAGCCGTTCGGTTAAGGAGTTGATTAGGAGCCTTAGACAGCTCTAGAATGGGCCCCAGTCAACGACTGGGGCTCTTTTTTGTCTGAGGAAAAATCTCCTTCAGCTTCGGCAGGTTGGCCAGGGCGCTATCCGTCAACGGCGGCAGGCATCCAGGTCAACCATTGCAAGAACCCCAAATGCGCCAACTTCGGGGTGCCGCCGAAGCTTGATGTCCTGCCGCCTGGTCGAGGCCGGCGGCGCAATGGCGCACCTCCTTTGGGCGTGGGCGACTACGACCCAGACCATCTGGCCAAGCTGTTGGAAATCTACCGGGTCTACTTCAACTACTGCGAGGTTGGGGGAGACAAGAAAACGCCAGCCATGCGGCTTGGGCTTGCGCGAGGCCCTGTAGCTTCTGAAGATATTCTGTACTTCACGTCTCCGCCGCCGGACCGCCTGCGGGCGCCCCGTAGGACGGATGGGGCTACAAGCAAGTCCAGGATGTGAAAAAGCCCCTCTTGCTTACGCAAAAGAGGGGCTTCGCGAATGATGCCGGCGAACTCGCCGTTATCAACTCCTTTACCGAACGGCTAGCCCGATTCGGTGCCGTTTTTTTTTGCCAGTTCAGGCTTGCGGGCTCGATGTCGCGGGCAATGCCAGCGAATCGTGATAGCGCGGCTTGCTGTCTGGCACGTCCTGATACCAACCGATCACGTCGGCCACGCCGGCGATCAAGGTAATCAGCGCCGGGCCGGCGAGCGGCACCTGCCCGATGCCGTCGATCAGCGCCAGCACCACACCCGATACGCCACCGTCGAGGCTTGGCTTGCCGATAGCGGTGACCGAGGCGACTTCCAGGGGAGACATCGCCAGCAGGCCCACTCCGGCCCCATCCGAATCAGGACGGAACTCGCTGCCGCGGGCGAGGCTGTTATCCGGCTTGCTTTCGTTAGACCGGACGTCTAACCCAAGGAGACGTTCTTCCGCTGAAAATGCACGGGCCTGGCCAAGTCCATTCATGGCGTTGGCCGTGGCGGGCACGGCAACCGCAAGCAGGCAAGCCGAAATGGACGCGCAAAGGCTGGCGCCGAAGCGAGGGCTCCGCTTCATGATGTCTCCTCGTAATCGTGATTGGTCTGATCGGGACAAGCGGCTGCAATAACCGCTTTCTATTGCAGGGGACAGTAGAGACGGCCAGGGCGGGCGGGGCAAGGCTGGCGCTAGAAGATTAGCTCCAAACGCCGGAATGAGCGCGACCGTCACGGCAGCGTCCTTCCCCGCGGTGTCGATAGCAAGCAGGCAGAGGACATCAGGTAGAAACCTGCATGCTGGCACTTGCCAGCAACTGTTCGTAGATAAAGCACTGAAGCAGCGTCAACTCCCGCTCACCGAGCACATCGAAAGCAACGCCGAATGTGGGGAACTCTGTATCGCTCTCGGCGGGCAACGGGTTGCGCACCAGGCCGTCGACCATGATCTCGCTGTCCAGCGCCGCAGTGCGCAGATGAAAGCACACGCGTACCGATGTACCCGGCGCCGGCACCGGTCCGGCAATCTGGATCTGCGCGCCGCCGGTACTCAGGTCGGTCAGCAGCACCAGCCTGGCCGGCAGGTGGGGGCCCGGTCCTGCCTGCGGGGCAGCCCCGTCGCCCTGCAGGGTGTCGTTCGCCGTGCTCCCGGGATCGACCAGGTAGGCGGCCAGGCGGGTCGGCACACGGGTGGCTGTGCGCACCGGAAGCTGCTGCGACTCGGCCGGTGCTGACAACACCAGATAGCGGAAGGGACTACGGCAGATCGCAGTCACGGTTGATTCGAAGCTCAGGATCGCGTGGCCGGAAAAGCCGCGCAATAGCACCGTGGCGCCGGCCTGGACTTGCAATTCCTTGCCGCCGAGCTGTGGCCACGTCACAAACAGGCCCTGCTCGACAAAGCCGATCAACCGGCTGGCGGCGGCGCGGCCTGTCTGGCCCGGCGCCTTGACCTGCAACAGCGTGCCAACCTGCAGGCCAAGCGGCCCGGCAGTGGCGGGCCGGCCGCCATCTTCCAGTTCATCGCCCGGCTCGCTATCGGGCCGGCACACCGTACCGTGCCGGAAGACCAGGGCGACATCGCGATCCTCGGGGATCACGCTACCGCTGCCGAGCACGAGGTTTCCCGCCTCGTCCAGCAAGGACCAGGGCAAGGGCTGCCCGACCGGGAGTTCGTTAGGGGTAAGTGCAATCATGGCAGGCAGCAGTAACGCCCAGACTACAGGCGTGGCAGATCCAACGATGGCCACGGGAACGTGTCCCGCGGCCACCACCCGGCGAGGCGCTCAGCGCATATCGGGTCCCTGGCCTCGCCGAAACGCCCCAGGGGGCGGACGGCAACGCGCGTACCAATATCCAGGCCGACGTCCACCGCGATGTCCAAGGTGAATAGCGCTTCTCACCTAGCTTTTTATCGGCCAGTTTCCGAAAAACCTTAAGGTCGATTCCTGACATCGCAATCCGGCGATCCTTGACGCCATCCCGCTTTCCTCGCAAACTCTCACCACAAGCTGTCTGACAGCTTTACAGATTTACTGATGACCATTCTGACCCGCCCCGCCTCGCTTGCCGCCCGCATCGCCGACGCCCTGCGCGCCGACATTGCGGCTGGCCGTTTCGCCGCCGGCGCCCGCCTCCCGGCCGAAGCGGCCTTGGGCGAGACCTTTGGCGTGAGCCGCCCGATCGTCCGCGAGGCCATCGCGCAACTGAAGGCAGATGGCCTGCTGATCACGCGCAAGGGCTCGGGAGCGTACGTATCGGAAACGCCAGGCGGCCAGGTGTGGCGCTTGGCCACGGCGCCGCAGGACGGCCCGACCCCGGCCCAGCTATTCGAACTGCGCATGGTGGTGGAATGCGCCTGCGCCGAAATGGCCGCCCAGCGCCGCACCAGGGAAGACTTGCAAGCCATTCAGGCTGCACTGGCCGCCATGGGCCAACATGCGGACGATTTCGCCAGCGCCGCGGCTGCCGATGTGGCGTTCCACCATGCCATTGCGCAGGCCGCGCACAACCCGTGCTTTACCGGCCTGACCGATTTCGTCGGCCAGCACATGCTGGCGGCGCGTCAAACGGCCTGGGAAAATGCCGCGCGCTTTCGCGGCGGCTCGCAAGGCGCGGACGGCGAACACGCCGCGCTGGTCGAAGCCATTGCCGCCGGCAACCCCGGCGCCGCACGCCAGGCGGCACGCCGGCATCTCAGCGCGGCAGCCAGGCGCATGGGGCTGGCTTTGAACTGAACCTTGCGCGGCAAGCGCACGCCGCCAAGCGGCACGACACTATCCGGGAACCGCGGCACGCATGACGTGGCAGGCGTCAGCAGCAGCAGCAGCAGAGGAACACAATGGAACAAGTAGATTGCGTGGTAATCGGCGCGGGCGTGGTCGGTCTGGCAGTGGCGAGGCAGCTGGCCTTGCAGGGCCGCGAGGTCATCATCCTGGAAGCGGAAAATGCCTTCGGCACCATTACCAGCGCGCGCAACAGCGAAGTGATCCATGCCGGCATCTACTATCCGGCCGGATCGCTCAAGGCAGAGATGTGCGTCCGCGGCAAATCCATGCTGTACGACTACTGCGCCTCGCACCATATCAACCACCAGCGCTGCGGCAAGCTGATCGTCGCCACCACCGAGGCCCAGGTGGCCACGCTGGAAGGCATCCGGGCCAAGGCCGCGGCCAATGCCGTGCACGACCTGCAACTGCTCAGCCAGGCCGAGGCACAGGCGCTGGAGCCGAACCTGCAATGCCGCGCCGCCCTGCTTTCGCCCTCGACCGGCATCGTCGACAGCCACGGCCTGATGCTGGCCCTGCTGGGCGATGCGGAGAACGCCGGCGCCATGCTGGCGGTGCAATCGCCGGTGGCGCGCGGTGCCGTCACGGCGAATGGCATCCGGCTTGACGTAGGCGGCCAGGGCGATGCGGGCGGCACCACGATGCTGGCACGTACCGTGATCAATTCGGCCGGGCTCACTGCACCGGCACTGGCGCGCAGCATTGAGGGCATGCCCGCCGCACACATCCCACCGCAGTATTACGCCAAGGGCTGCTATTTCACGCTGGCCGGGCGCGCGCCCTTCTCCCGGCTGATCTACCCGGTGCCGGAGGCCGCCGGGCTGGGCGTGCACCTGACCATCGACTTGGGCGGCCAGGCGCGCTTCGGCCCCAATGTGCGATGGATCGACGCGATCGAGTACGGCGTGGATCCCGCGGATGCCGACGGCTTCTACGGCGAAGTCCGGAATTACTGGCCGGGACTGCCCGACGGCGCGCTGCAGCCGGGCTATGCGGGCATCCGCCCCAAGATCAGCGGACCCGGCGAGCCAGCGGCGGATTTCCGCATCGATGGCCCGGCTACCCATGGCGTGCCGGGGCTGGTCAACCTGTTCGGCATCGAGTCTCCCGGGCTGACCTCGTCGCTGGCGCTGGCAGAACGCGTGGCGAGCCTGCTCTGAGGCGCGTGGGCAATCCCGCGCGCGTCACCGCGCGGCAGCGTCGGAGGCAGCTTCCGTGCGGAACGTCATGAACGCGCACAGCGCACCGCCGGCCGCCGCCAGCGCGGCCAGCCCGAAGGTGTGGGCCGGACCCAGCGCCTTCCAGGTCCAGCCCATCGCCAACCCGCCGCAGGTGCCGCCAAGACCATAGGAAAGGCCGGTGTAAAGCGCCTGTCCGCGGCCCTGCAGCGGGCCGGCGAACCAGCGTTGCAGGCGCTTGAGGCTGGCGCTGTGATGCGCGCCGAAGGTGGCCGCGTGCAGTACCTGCACCAGCGCCATCAGCCATGACAGCTCCGCCAGGTAGCCGGTCAGGCCGAAGCGCAGCGCGGCCAGCACGAAGGTGCCGATCAGGATGTTCCGCAGCGGGACGGTGCCGAACATCCGGCCCTGATAGAAAAAGAAGACAATCTCGGCGACCACGCCAATGGTCCACATCACGCCGATGGCGAACTTGCTGTAGCCGAGTTGCTCCAGGTACAGCGAATAGAACACATACAGCGCGGCGTGGGCGAACATCATCAGGAAGGCCGAGCCGAAGAACCAGACCACGTCGGGACGGCGCAGCAACGGCAGCGCCGGCGGCGGCTTGACGCGCGGCCCCTCATCCGGCGCATCGCGCATGCCGAATACCACCACCAGGAACAGCGCCAGCATGGTGCTCGCCAGCCACGGGAACGTCTCCATGCCGAAGCGCTCGAACAGCGCCCCGCCCAGCAGCACGGCCGCAATGAAGCCGGCCGAGCCGAACATGCGGATGCGCCCGTAGCGATGATCGAAGGCGCCATGGCGGCGCAGCGTGGAAATCGTGAGTGCGTCGCCCAGCGGCGACATGGCGCTGGTGATCAGGTTCAGCCCGATCATCATCGCCATCATCCCGCCGTAGCTGGTCACGCCAGGCACCATCAGGAAAGCGAGCAAGGCCGTGACGGCGGCCAGGCGCAGCAGGCGTACCCGCGTATGCATCACGTCCGACAGCCAGCCCCAGAAATACGGGCCGACAATGCGGCTGACCTGGAAGCAGGCCATCAGTACGCCGATCTGTACCGGAGAAAAACCGCGCCCGGCGAAGAACAGGCTCACATAGGGCGAGATAACGCCGACATAGCCGTAGTAGCCAAGGTAAAACAGGCCGAAACGCGTCTCGGAGACGCGCCCGCCACCGAGGGCGTGGGCGTGTGGTTCCGCCTGCGACAACTCAGCGCGACTGGCCGGACTGCGGTGACTGTGCGGGGATGCGCGGGGTATCCACCTTGACATCGCCGCACTGGGCGCGATGGCGCAGCGCGTGATCGATCAGCACCAGCGCCAGCATGGCTTCGGCGATCGGGGTGGCGCGGATGCCCACGCAGGGGTCGTGGCGGCCGAAGGTTTCCACCGTGGCGGGCTGGCCGGCCTTGTCGATGGATTCGCGCGGCGTGCGGATACTGGAGGTCGGTTTGATCGCCAGCGAGACGGTCACGTCCTGCCCGGTCGAAATGCCGCCCAGCACGCCGCCGGCGTTATTCCCACGGAATCCTTCCGCGCTGAGTGAATCGCCATGCACGCTGCCGCGCTGGCTGACGCTTTCGAATCCCGCGCCGATCTCCACGCCCTTGACGGCATTGATGCCCATCATGGCGTGTGCGATGTCGGCATCGAGCTTGTCGAACAGCGGCTCGCCCAAGCCCACCGGCACGTTGCTGGCCACTACCTCGATCCGCGCGCCGACGGAATCGCCGTCGCGGCGCAGCGTATCCATATAGGTTTCCAGTTCCGGCACGATCTCCGCGTTGGGGGCGAAGAAGGGATTCCGCGGCACTTCCGCCCAGTCCACGAACGGCACGCGGATCTCGCCCAGTTGCGACATATAGCCCCGGATTTCGGTGCCGTATTGCTCGCGCAGCCACTTCTTGGCGACCGCCGCCGCCGCCACCACCGGCGCCGTCAGGCGCGCCGACGAACGGCCGCCGCCACGATAGTCGCGGATGCCGTACTTCTGCCAGTAGGTGTAGTCGGCGTGGCCGGGCCGGAAGGTCTCGACGATATTGCCGTAGTCCTTGCTGCGCTGGTCGGTATTGCGGATCAGCAGGCAGATTGGCGTGCCAGTGGTCTTGCCCTCGAACACGCCGGACAGGATCTCGACCTGGTCGGCTTCCTGGCGCTGCGTGACATGGCGCGAGGTGCCGGGCTTGCGGCGGTCCAGGTCGAACTGGATATCGGCTTCGGTCAGTTCCATGCCCGGCGGGCAGCCGTCCACCACCGCGCCGATGGCCGGCCCGTGCGATTCGCCGAAAGTGGTGACAGTAAAGAGCAGGCCGAGAGTGTTGCCGGACATGATGGAGACCGCGGAGGGCGTGAGAATTGGGGAACGGGCTACATTGTAAGGCTTTTGCGGCCCCTCCGGCCCCGCACGGCCGCACCGGGATGCGCCGCCCGGCCTTCAGGTGCCGCCCTCAGGCTCGCATCAGGCCGCCAGTGCCGGGGCCAGGTCCGGGTAGTACCGCTCCCGCATGCGCGCCACATAAGCCACCAGGTTTGGATGGGACTCGGCGGCTGTGCGGATCGGGGTCTCGAACAAGGGGCACAGCGCACCCGCCATGAAGGCAAAGACGGTGGCATCGGCGCCGCATGGCTTGTCGCCCATCAGGAAGGGTTGCTCGCCCAGCACGTCGGCCACCGCCGCCACGTCCCGGCCGGCGATGGCGGCCAGGTCGGCCGGGCTGTGGCGGCCAAGCCCCTGCGTCCACAGGATGCGACGGATCTTGGAGCGCACAAAACGGATCGCCAGCCCGCGCAGTGGCCAGGGCACGGACCGGAAGAAGGTCGCCGGACCCCGCGCGAAATTGGCGTCGTGGTTCCAGCGCGAGTCCGCCACCGCCCAGTAGAAGTTGTCTTCCAGCATCTTTTCCACCGCCCAGGCGGTGCCACGCTGGGCGGGCGTCAGCCCTTCGTCGAAGTCAATGTGGTAGGTCTTCTCCAGGTGCCACCGGATCAGCGTGGAATCGGCCACCACGCGGCCCTCGTCGTCCAGATAGGGCAGCTTGCCCTTGGGCGCGCGCCGCAGGCCGCCACGCTCGGCGCGGTACGGCAGGCCCGCGAGCCTGAGCAGCATGTCGGCCTTGGTGACAAAGGGGCTGGGATCGGGCAGGCCGAATGCCGGCCCAAAGGTGTAGAGCGTGATCATGGTTGCCGACTCCTTTGGCCCGGCGACATCTGGGATACCCGCCGCTGCGGGCAATACGCTAGCGCCCTAGCGCCATTCGCCGCGCAAGCCCTGCACCACCTGCTGCAGGCACTCCGGCGTAGCCAGCTCCGGCGCGATCGGCTCACCCACCACCAGCTCGAGCCGGTTGAGGATGCCGCGCCGGAACGGGCGGGACATGGCCGAGCCACCCTTGCGGGAGAAGAAGCTGCCCCACAGCCCGCGCAGCGCCATCGGCACAACCGGCACCGGCGTGCGCCGGATGATCTGCTGCACGCCCTGCTTGAAGGGGTTGATGTCACCGGTGGCGGTGATCTTGCCTTCAGGGAAGATACAGACCAGGTCGCCCTCCGAAAGCGCGCGCGCGACCTCGTCGTAGGCACGCTCCAGCATCTGCGGGTCTTCGTGCGCGGGTGCGATCGGGATCGCCTTGGCGTGGCGGAAGAACCACGACATCAGCGGCACCTTGAAGATGTTGTGGTCCATCAGGAAACGCACCGGCCGCGGGCTCGCGGCCATCAGCACCACCGCATCGGCAAAGCTCACGTGATTGCACACCAGCACCGCAGGGCCTTCGGCCGGGATGCGGTCGGCATTCACGCGCTGCAGGCGGTACACCGTGTGCACCAGGATCCAGGCGATGAAGCGCAGCAGGAATTCCGGCACCAGGCTGTAGATGTAGATGGCCACCAGCGCGTTCAGCAGGCCGACCACCAGGAACAATTGCGGAATGCTGAAGCCGGCCTGGGTCAGCACCACCGCCAGCAGCGAGGAGCCGATCATGAAAAAGCTGTTGAGGATGTTGTTGGCGGCAATGATGCGGGCCCGGTGGGTGGGCGCGCAGCGGCTCTGGATCAGCGCGTACAGCGGCACGCTGTAGAAGCCGCCGAACATCGCCAGCAGGAACAGGTCGGCCAGCACGCGCCAATGGCGCGGGTCGGCGGCAAAGCCGGCGAGCCCGGTCAGTTCGGCGTGCTGCTCGCCATTGCTGGCCAGGAAGAGATCGACCGCGAACACCGTCATGCCGATGGAGCCGAACGGCACCAGGCCGATCTCGACATGGCGCCCGGACAGCCGCTCGCACAGCAGCGAGCCGGTGCCGATGCCGAGCGAGAACACCGCCAGCAGCAGCGTCACCACATTCTGGTCGCCGCCCAGCACGTCCTTGGCAAAGCCGAAAAAGGAGGTCAGGAAGGTGGCGCCAAGGAACCAGAGCCACGAAATGCCCAGCAGGCTCAGGAATACTGTACGGTTGCCGTGGGCCAGCTTGAGGTTGCGCCAGGTCTCCGTAAACGGATTCCAGTTGATGCGCAGTTCCGGCTGCGGCGCCGGCGAATCCGGCACCCGCGCCGACACCAGCCGCCCTGCCACCGCCAGCACCACGCACGCGGCCCCGACGTAGAACGGCCCGACGATCTTTTCGCCATGCGTAAGGCCGGCCAACTCGCCGCCCAGCAGGGTGCCAAGCAGGATGGCGACGAAGGTGCCCATTTCCACCAGCCCGTTGCCGCCTACCAGTTCGGTCTCGTCCAGGTGCTGCGGGAGGTAGGCGAACTTGACCGGTCCGAACACCGTCGAGTGCAGCCCCATCAGGAAGGTGCCGAGGTAGAGCAATGGCGCGCTGTGCATGGCAAAACCGGCCAGGCCCAGCAGCATGATGCCGATTTCCAGCGTCTTCACCAGCCGGATCAGCCGCGATTTCTCGATCTTGTCGGCAATCTGGCCGCTAGTGGCCGAGAACAGCACGAATGGCGCGATGAAGATGCCGGAGATCAGGAACGCCGCGCTCTTGGCGTCAACGCCCTCGAACAGCGCGGTGTGGTAAGTAACCAGCGAAGTGAAGGCGACCTTGAAGAGGTTGTCGTTCATCGCGCCCAGGAACTGGGTCCAGAAGAACGGGCCGAAGCGGCGCGCACTGAGCAGGCGAAATTGGTTTTGTTGGCTCATGTAGGCAGGAAAGAGGTGACCCCGGCGAACCGGGCGGCCCGGTGGGCGCCCGGCGACGTCGCTGACAATGCTCGCACGGCGGCGGGCATGCCATTGCAAGGGATTCTTGCGGTACCGTGCAATACGCATCTCGACCGCGCCCCGCCCTGCCGGGGCCTACCAAGCCTCAACCGCCGTACGGCATCGCCCGCCGGAAGCACTCCGATCCGCGCTTCGGCGCAGCGGCTCAGTCGGACTTTTCTTCCGGCCAGTCGCGGATATAGGCCTTGAGCATGCGGTTTTCGAAGCTTTGCTCCTCCACCACTGCCTTGGCGACGTCGTAGAAGGAAATCACGCCCATCAGGGTGCGGTTGTCCAGCACCGGCAAGTAGCGCGTGTGGCGCTCCAGCATCATGCGGCGGACTTCATTGACGTCGGTCTCCATGGTGCAGGTGAGCGGCGCATCGTCCATGACCTTGCGCAGGCTGGTGGTGCCGACGCTGCCCCCATTGGCGGACAGGGTCTTGATGATCTCGCGGAAGGTCAGCATGCCCACCAGGTCGCCGTACTCCATCACCACCAGCGAGCCGATATCGTGCTCGGCCATGATATTGACCGCCAGCAGCAGTGACGTCTCCGGCTTCACCGTATAGAGCGTGTTGCCCTTGATTTGCAGGATGTCGCTGACTTTCATGATGGTCTCCGCTTGCTGAAACTACTGTTTTGCTGTGTATTGCCTGCCGCGCCCGGCACGGCCTGATGCGCCGATCCTAGCCGAAACCGGCCGCCCAAGTAAAGCACGGGGTGCCGCCAGCGCCGCCAGGGCTATTTGCGGTGCCCGCCGGCGGCAGCGGATGCTACGATGCGCACCGGAGACAACTCTAGCCTTTAAAGCCATGTCCGGTACCCGTTTCGACACCCTCGCGCTGCATGCAGGCGCCGCCCCCGACCCCGCCACGGGGGCGCGGGCCACGCCCATCCACCTGACGACATCCTTCGTCTTCCGCGACAGCGAACATGCCGCCTCGCTGTTCAATATGGAGCGCGCGGGCCATGTCTACTCCCGCATCTCCAACCCGACCGTAGCCGTCTTCGAAGAGCGCGTCGCCGCCCTCGAGAACGGCGCCGGCGCGATCGGCGTGGCCTCGGGCCAGGCGGCGCTGCACCTGGCGGTGGCCACCCTGATGGGCGCGGGCTCGCACGTGGTGGCGTCCAGCGCCCTGTACGGCGGCTCGCACAACCTGCTGCACTACACGCTGCGCCGCTTCGGCATCGAGACCACCTTCGTGCAGGCGCGCGATATCGACGCCTGGCGCGCGGCGATCCGGCCGGAGACGAAACTGCTGTTCGGCGAGACCCTGGGCAATCCCGGGCTGGACGTGCTGGACATCCCGACCCTGGCCCAGCTCGGCCAGGACAATGGCATCCCGCTGCTGGTCGACTCCACGTTCACCACGCCCTACCTGCTCAAGCCCTTCGATCACGGCGCCGGCCTGCTCTACCACTCGGCCACCAAGTTCCTGGGCGGCCACGGCACCACCATCGGCGGCGTGCTGGTGGAAGGCGGCACGTTCGACTTCGAGGCCTCCGGGCGCTTCCCGGAACTGTCCGAGCCTTATGCCGGCTTCCACAACATGGTGTTCACCGAGGAAAGCACGGTGGCGCCCTTCCTGCTGCGCGCGCGCCGCGAGGGCCTGCGCGACTTCGGCGCCTGCCTGAGCCCGATGGCCGCCTGGCAACTGCTGCAGGGCATCGAGACGCTGCCGCTGCGCATGGCCCGCCATGTGGAAAACGCGCGCCGCGTGGTGCAGTTCCTGGTGTCGCATCCGATGGTCGAGTCGGTGGCCTATCCGGAGCTGGAATCCCACCCGGACTACGAACTCGCCAAGCGCCTGCTGCCGCGCGGCGCCGGCGCCGTGTTCAGCTTCAACCTCAAGGGCAACCGCGCCGCGGGCCAGCGCTTCATCGAGAGCCTGGCGCTGTTCTCCCACCTGGCCAATGTGGGCGACGCCCGCTCGCTGGTGATCCACCCCGCCTCCACCACCCACTTCCGCATGGACGCCGCGGCGCTGCAGGCGGCCGGCATCGGCGAAGGCACCATCCGCCTGTCGGTCGGCCTGGAAGACCCGGACGACCTGATCGACGACCTCAAGCGCGGCCTCAAGGCCGCGGAGAAAGCCATGAGCGGCAAGGGAGGCCAAGCCTGATGGAACTGACAATCGCAGGCCGCAAGGCCTATGCTTACACCGGCGGCAAACCCTTCGACCCCGCTCTGCCCTGCGCCGTATTCGTGCACGGCGCACAGAACGACCATAGCGTCTGGGCCCTGCAGACGCGCTGGTTCGCGCACCACGGCTTCAGCGTGCTGGCGGTCGACCTGCCCGGCCACAACCGCAGCGAAGGCGAGCCGCTCAAGACAGTCGAAGCCATGGCCGACTGGGTGATCGAACTGGTGCGCGCGGCCGGCGTGAGCGCCCCCGCCCTGGTGTTCGGGCACAGCATGGGTTCGCTGATCGCGCTGGAAACCGCCGCCCGCCACCCGGAAGCGGTACGCGGCATCGCCCTGCTCGCCACGGCCTATCCGATGAAGGTTGCCGACGCCCTGCTAGATGCTTCGCTCAACCGCGTGGACCAGGCCATCGCCATGGTCAACACCTGGTCGCACTCCAGCCTGGCCAACAAACCCTCCTCGCCGGGGCCGGGTTCGTGGATGCAAGGCGGCAGCCAGCGCCTGATGGAACGGGTAGCGCGCCGCAATCCCGAGGGCCACGTCTTCCATAACGACTTCTCGGCCTGCAACGCCTACGCCAACGGCGATGCCGCGGTGGCCGCGGTCCGCTGCCCGGCGCTGTTCATCACCGGCAGCAAGGACATGATGACCTCGCCCAAGGCCGCCCAGGCGCTGGCCGCCAGGATGACCTCGGCCACAACGGTTACTGTGCCTTGCGGACATGCGCTGATGGGCGAAAAGCCGGATGAAGTGTTGGATGCGCTGGCTGCGTTTGCGCGCGGGGTGGTAGCTGCGGGCTGAAGGCAGCGGCATCGAAATGCTTGCTAAAAAAAAGCCGGCAGCACCACGGAGAGGCGGACTGCCGGAACAATTACACAACGAATTCAACGCCCAAGCCAGAGCCTCGAGTTAAGTCATGGCTGGATTCCGGGCAGATTCATTGCCGGGAATCCGGCCATGTCCTCGCAGACCCGTCACGTTGACTTTGAAGTCAG
The DNA here is from genome assembly GCF_057814235.1 of Cupriavidus sp. F041. NCBI lineage: Bacteria > Pseudomonadati > Pseudomonadota > Betaproteobacteria > Burkholderiales > Burkholderiaceae > Cupriavidus > Cupriavidus sp. F041. The sequence continues at coordinate 1,130,297 of NZ_JBVASY010000002.1, read as the reverse complement.
GCGGCCGCCCTCTCCCGGGAAGACCCCCCTAGCCCTACTTTCGCAAAGCAAGGGGCCGGATCGACGGTTCTTGCCAGTCAATCGTGGCTGAACGGGCGCCCATGTCATACATGAAACAACGTTGGTCCCCACCGCTGCAGTTCGAAAACCTTCATGGCGCGGCGCTGCTCGGCCGTGAGCTTCGGCGCCAGCATTGCCGTTGGCCGTCGTCCCGCCGCCCCGGTCTTCGTCCTCACCAACGTCACCTTGATCTCGGCCAGTCCTTCCATCATGCGACGGGCCGAGGCGTCGGTCCGCAGGGCAATCTTCGCCAAGCTCACGAGCATCAGGCCGAGCACGGTCGCGAAGGTGTGCAGACGCAACGATCCATCTGCCCACTGGTGTGACGGTCCCCAGGGAACCACGCCGCCTTTCTTGGCCCTGCGGAACAGCTCCTCGACGTTCCACTGTCCTCGGAAGGCGGAAACGATTCGCCCGGTGCTCCAGTTGTGCCGATCCGTACACAGCACCCGCCTGCCCAGCCGCGTTCTCTCCAGTTCGCGGCGCAACGTGGCATCGACGTGCCAATGCAAGGTCGGTACCGCTTCGCTGCCGGCGATGGTGGTCACGACGAAGCTCGACAGGTGTTCCCGAGCGAGCGCCTTCTTGACCCGCAGCTCCAACCGGCTGCGCGTGATGCGGCCCTTTTGGACCAACTCCTCCAGCGTGCTCAGTTCCACCTTCGCCTTGCGCAGTGCCGTCGCGATCCCGCGTTTCTGGCCCGCCAGCAACTCCTGGCTCTCCACCACGACGAGCGTGCGATCCAACTCGCCGACGGTGGTCCGAACCCGCGCCGCCCGCACGTCGCTGAGCTTGCCTGACAGCGGCTTCATGGCACCGCGCTGCGCCGCCATCCGCAGCGCCTCCTCCGCGGCCTTGTGTCCCAGCGGCAACGAGATGAGGCTGTAGTAGCCGGCGGCATCGAGATCGAGTTCCAGTTGCGGGCTCCAAAACCCGCCGTCCCGTACCACCGTGCGCTGCGCCGGCCGCGCGCGGCCCTCACCGCTGTCGAGTGCCTCGTGCAACTGCGCCAACCCACCCAGGCACGCCGCGAGCACGGCCTGGTCCGAGCCGTTGCCGGGATACGTCCGATACAACAGCGGCACATGTCCGGTCTCGCTGACCAGGACGCCAAGCCCTACGACACGCAGGTCGCTTCTCTTGCTCTTGGCGTGGCCTCGCCGGGCCAGTTCGCCGGGCGTCTGCGTGTCGATGTGGGTATCGAAGTTCGTCGTATCGAACGCGAGCACGTCGGCGGACAGCTCGAAGCGGGCCACCGCGGCCTTCGCGATGGCCACCTGAGCCTGCTCCAACTGCTCATCGGTCACCTGCTGCGCGATGCGATGAAAGGCCTGGCCGGTGAACGCGGACCCCGGCAAACACGACAGCCGCGGCAAACTCGCGTCCAGAAAATCACCCAGCTCGCACTTGGGTCCCGGCGCACACGCACGCTGAATCGCCACAGCCACCGCCAACTCACCCACCGACGGGCCATCCTTGGCGCCAACCCCTGCGCACGCGCGATCAATCTGCCCGACCAAGTCCAGCTGCTCGGCCACCCAGATCAAGGCTCCGACGTCGCCGACCCCGCGCGTGCCCACCGTCTGGGTCGCGCTCAGATCCGCCACTCGCGGCGGCTCGGCCGGTCCCAGCACGACCTGGCGTGCGACGGAACGGCCCCGCTCGGCGTCCCACACCGACTGCGCGGCAATACGGTAGCGATGGCCGTTGACTTCTCGTTCGAAGATGTGCATGTTCTTTCATGCAGCATATCAGGGCCAAAGAATCAAGCGAAATCCAGTATCTACGCGGCATTCCGACTCGGTGCCACCGCGGAACAACACCGAGCTTGCGAAGGTAGGGCTAGACACTTCCCGCCCGCCAGCTAGACTAAAGACCCCCACGAACCCCCACAGGAAACCGCCATGCCCCAGGCCCGCCCCCGTGAGTTCGAGAATTTCGCGGCCTTCTACACCTTCTACCTGAACGAACACCGCAACCTCACCTGCCGCCGCCTGCATTTCACGGGCTCCACGGTGGCGCTGCTGTGCCTGCTGGCGCTGATCCTCAGCGGCAACGGGTGGTGGCTGGCAGCGGCCGTGGTGTCGGGCTATGCCTTCGCCTGGGTCGGCCATTTCGTCTTCGAGAAGAACCGCCCCGCCACCTTCCGCCACCCGCTCTACAGCCTGATGGGAGACTGGGTCATGTATGCCGACATCTGGCGCGGCAGGATTCCCTTCTAGGGGCGCTTTCAGACCTGGCCATGCCAGCCGGGCGGCACCACTTCCAGCGTGCGGCGCGCGGGATCGGCTGAGCGTTCCTGGACCGCCGGGCCATCCTCCTGTTGCTGCCGGCGGAACACCGCATCCAGCGGCTGGTCCAGCCGCGGGTTGTCCAGCACCTGCTTGAGCGCATCGGCGCCTTGCAACTGCTGCGCCAGTGCCGTGCGCGGCAGGCGCGGCAGGTTCAGCACCAGCCGGTCGTGCAGCGTGCGCAGCGTGACCTGCCCGGGATCGCACAGCAGCGCCCAATGGGCCTGGCCGCGTTCCTGCGCCAGCCTGCCTACCAGATGCATGGCCTTGAGCTTGCCCAGCAGGCCCGCCAGGTAATCCGCCTCTACCCGCAGTTTGCGGCCCAGGTCGAGTTCGCCGACGCTGCGCGGCACCTCGTCCCGTGCCCGGTATAGCAGGTAGAGCACGCCCAGCGCGTCGAAGAACTCGCTGCCGGCAAAGGTGCGGCGCCGCCAGTAGCCTTGCCGGATCACAGGCAGGTTGGCGGCAATGGTGGCGCCCAGCAGGGTCACCAGCCAGCTCAGGTAGATCCAGAGCAGGAAGATCGGCAGCGCGGCAAAGGTGCCATAGACCGCGGTGTAGGTCGGGATATGTGTGATGAAGTAGCCGAAGCCGCGTTTGGCCAGTTCGAAGGCAAGCGCCGCCACCAGCCCGGCGGCAATCGCATCGCGCCACTCCACGTTGGCGTTGGGTACGGCGGTATAGAGAAAGGCAAAGGCCACCGCCGACAGCAGTACCGGCGTCAGGCTCACCACCAGCGCCAGCCCGAACGGCATGGTGCCCACATAGCCGGCCGAAACCGAGATCAGGTAGGAACTGATCGACAGGCTGGCGCCGATCAGCACGGGGCCCAGCGTCAGCACCGCCCAGAACACCAGGATGCGCTGCGCCAGCGGGCGGCGCTGCTTGACGCGCCAGATCGCATTGAGCGCGTCCTCCACAGTCAGCATCGTCAGCACCGAGGTCAGCATCAGCCCGCCCAGGCCCACCGCGGTCAGGCCCTTGGCGTTCTTCGCGAACTGGCCAAGGTAGCTCGTGATGGAATCGCTGACGTTGCCCGGGATCAGGTTCTGGAACAGGAATGACTCGATCGCGCTGCGAAACTCGCGGAATACGGGGAAGGCCGCCAGCAGGGCGAAGGCCACCGTCAGCACCGGCACCACCGCCAGCACCGTAGTGAAGGTGAGGCTGGCCGCGACCTGCGGCAAGCGGCCCTCGCCGGCGCGGCGCAGCGCGTAGCGCGTCAGCGCGCGCAGTTTTTGCAGATTCCATTCCCTGCGCAGGCGAACGATGCGGGCGGCGAACATGCTGGGGCAGACTCCTTGCTGATTCAGTGGGGCACCCCGGCGCAGCGACGCGCGGCGCACGCCGGGGCCGCAACTATAATACGCGCATTGCCCTGTGCGCCGCACAAGGCACCAATCCGGCCTGCCCCCCTGGGAGCGCCCCACCCCGGCGCCCGTGTTGCGCGCCGCAGCCCTGTCCATGACCGAACTCCTAGTCCTCTATTACAGCCGCCACGGCAGTACCCGCAAGCTGGCCGAACTGATCGCCACCGGCATCGACAGCGTGCCCGGCGCCCAGGCACGCCTGCGCACCGTGCCACCGGTTTCCACCGTGAGCGAGGCCACCGCGCCGGATATCCCGGCAGAAGGCCCGCCCTACGCCGAATTGCGCGATCTGGAGGAATGCGCCGGCCTGGCGCTGGGCAGCCCCACCCGCTTCGGCAATATGGCCGCGCCGATGAAGTACTTCCTGGATGGCACCGTGGCCCAGTGGCTGTCGGGCGCCCTTACCGGCAAGCCCGCCTGCGTGTTCACCGCCACCGGCAGCCTGCACGGCGGCCAGGAAACCACCTTGCTGTCGATGATGCTGCCCTTGCTGCATCACGGCATGCTGGTGCTGGGCCTGCCTTATTCGGAAAGCGCCCTGATGACCACCGCCAGCGGCGGCACGCCCTACGGCCCCAGCCATCACGCGCGCGTGGACAACAGCGCGCCGGTGTCCGACGACGAAGCCGCGCTCGCGCGCGCCATGGGCAAGCGCCTGGCCGAGACCGCGCTGCGCCTGGCTGGCCGGAGCCACGCATGACCGCCGCCCCCAAGCCCGCGCTTGCGCCCGCGGCCAACGCCACCGACAGCGCGCTGCACAGCGCCGCCCTGTACCGGCTGAGCGCCGGCAGCCTGATTGGGCTGATCCTGCTGTGCATCGCCTGGGAATGGTTTCTGGCGCCGCTGCGTCCCGGCGGGTCCTGGCTGATCCTCAAGTTCCTGCCCCTGCTGCTGCCGCTGCGCGGCGTACTGACCCGCAACCGCTACACCATGCAGTGGTCCTCGATGCTGATCCTGTTGTTCTTCACGGAAGGCATCGTGCGCGCCACCAGCGACCGGCCGCCGTCCTCCACGCTGGCGTGGGCCGAAGTCGCGCTGACGCTGCTGTTCTTCTTCGGCACCATCCTCTACCTGCGCCCGTACAAGCGCCGCGCCAAGGCGCTGCAACCGGCCAAGGCCAAGCCCGGCAAGTGACATCGCCGATGAACGCGCTGTAAACCCACAGCAATCCACTCCGCGCGGCCGTCACGACGGCGGCCGCCCTCCCGGACCTACCGCCATGACCGCCTCGCATCCCGATTCCTTCCTCGCCCTCTGCCGCGCCGCCCTGGGCGAGCAGCACGTGCTGACCGAGGACGCCGACAAGGCTCCCTACCTGACCGACTGGCGCAAGCGCTATACGGGGGAAGCATTGGCGGTGCTGCGGCCAGGCTCGGCCGAGGAAGTCGCCGCCGCCGTGCACGCCTGCCACGCGCACAAGCTGGCCGTGGTGCCCCAGGGCGGCAATACCGGGCTATGCGGGGGCGCCACGCCGACAGCGGCACAGCAGTCCGTGGTGATCTCTCTCCAGCGGCTGAACCGCGTGCGGCAGGTAGACCCGCTCAACAACACCATCACGGTGGAAGCCGGCGTGATCCTGCAGCAGTTGCAGGACGCCGCGCGCGAGCATGGCCGGCTGTTTCCGCTGAGTCTCGCGGCGGAAGGCAGTTGCACCATTGGCGGCAATCTCTCCACGAACGCGGGCGGCACGGCCGTGCTCCGCTACGGCAACACCCGCGAGCTATGCCTGGGGCTGGAAGTGGTAACGCCCGCCGGCGAGATCTGGGACGGCCTGCGCGGCCTGCGCAAGGACAACACCGGCTACGACCTGCGCGACCTCTTCATCGGCGCGGAAGGCACGCTCGGCATCATTACCGCCGCCGTGATGAAGCTGTATCCGCTGCCGCGCGCCCGCGTCACGGCGCTGGCGGCAGTGGCCAATCCGCGCGCGGCCCTCGCCCTGCTGGCCATCGCCCAGCAACGCGCCGGCGCCATGCTGACGGGTTTTGAGCTGATGTCGGAGATGTGCCTGTCGCTGGTCACCACGCACTACCCGCAGTTGCGCTATCCGTTCGACCGCCCGCATCCGCAGGTCGTGCTGCTGGAACTGTCCGACAACGAGAGCGAAGACCATGCGCGCGCCATCTTCGAAGCGCTGATGGAAACGGCCTTCGAAGCCGGCGTGGCACAAGACGCGGTGGTGGCCGAATCCGTTCAGCAGTCGCGCGACTTCTGGAACCTGCGCGAACATATCCCGCTGGCGCAGGTCGACGAAGGCAAGAACATCAAGCACGACATCGCCGTGCCGATCTCGCGCATCGCGGATTTCATCGACACTACCGACGCCCTGATCCAGCAAGCCTTTCCCGGCGCGCGCATGGTCACCTTCGGCCACCTTGGCGATGGCAACCTGCACTACAACGTATCGCCTCCCGCCGGGCAGAGCCACGACGCCTTCCTCGGCAATTCGGAAGCCATCAACCTGATCGTGCATGACAGCGTGCATGCGCATCGCGGCTCGATCTCGGCCGAGCACGGGCTCGGCCAGCTCAAGCGTGAAGAAAACCGGCGCTACAAGAGCGAAGTCGAACTCGCGATGATGCGGGCGATCAAGCAGGCGCTGGATCCGCAGGGGCTGATGAATCCGGGGAAGGTGATCTGACAGGAAACGCTGCCGGTAGCCGGGTGTGATAGCCGGCTGCGACTCTGGCAAATCGCTCAAACGCTCTGCAACTCCGCGACATGCTGGTCCTTCAGCTTCACGTAATTGGCCGCCGTATAGCGGAAGAAACCACGCTCCTTTTCAGTCAGGGGCCGTGCTTCCCTGGCCGGGCTCCCGACGTACAGATGCCCGCCCTTGAGCACCTTGCCCGGCGGCACCAGGCTGCCGGCGCCAAGAATCACTTCGTCCTCGATCACCGCGCCATCCATCACGATGGTGCCCATGCCGATCAGGATGCGGCTGCCGATGGTGCAGCCATGCAGCAGCGCCTTGTGGCCGATCGTCACATCGTCGCCGATGGTGAGCGGGAAACCATCTGGATTGAAGGGACCGGCGTGCGTGATGTGCAGCACACTGCCGTCCTGCACGCTGGTGCGCTCGCCAATGCGAATGCGATGCATATCGCCGCGAATGGTGACCAGCGGCCAGATGGAACTGTCGGCGCCGATCTCTACGTCGCCGATCACGACGGCGCTCGGGTCGACGAACACGCGGTCGCCGAATTTGGGGGCTTTGCCCTGGAAGCTGCGAATGGTCACGATGGAATTCCGAATTGCGGATGAGCGCTGTGCGAGCCCTTGCACAACGGCGACCCGGTAGTCCGGGCCGCGCGGAGGAAGGCGCACCGCCATGCTCTGGACACGCATTCTAATTCCCTTCGGCAAGCCGCCGGCAATTCGTTAGCGTTGCCGTAGTACTGACGCTAAGCGGGCGCGACGTTCCGAGGATGGCATAGATCACCATCGGCAGGAACGCCGTATAGAGCCCGACCTGGATCGGCAAGCCCGCCACAGTTGCGTAGGCCAGCGCCTTCGGAATGACAACGGCACCGGCTGTGAGCCCGGCGACGACCTCCGGCGCGACCCAGTCCTTCTGGTACGCACGGATCCACTCCGGCACCAGCAGGCTAACGCCGCCGTGGGACGATGTTGACGATTTCCGGTCCATGGGCCCGATCCGCCAATGTCACAATTACGATCAATATCGGGCCCGCTCCCGCTTGGGATGCATGGATGCAATGGCTCCCGGCCGCTTCCCGCGAACTCCTTGTTGACGCGTGATCTGCCTGGGCTGGCTGCAGGTCGCACAGAGCCTGCCGCTGCGCGCCGCGAGTTTCACTGCGGCTTCGTCAGCGGGGGATGCATATCCCCCGCGCTCCCGCGCTGCTTACTTCCCGGCCGCTGGCTTGACGGATACCGCGAGCGCCTCGGTGTATACAGCCTCTACCTGGTCGCCCTTCTTGATGTCCTTCAACTGCGCCGGGTCGTCAACCTTCAGGTCCAGCGTATTGCCTTTGGGCCCTTTCAAGGTGACCATCTTCGTCTTGGCATTGACCGCGACGACGTCGGCGAGGACAGTCACTTCGCGCCCGGCTGTGCCGCCCGGCTTGGCGCCCGGTTCGGACCGGTTCATCGTCGCGCTCTCGGTGATCGAACTCTTGCCGCGCCCCTCCTTCTTGAGCGTCAGCGTCATGGCTTCCTTGTAGTCGACAGTCACCACGTCGCCAACCTTCAGCTGGTCAAAATTGCGAGCTTCCTCTCCCACCACAAGACTCGTCACCTTGCCCTTCTTGTCCTTCAGCGAAACCGTTCTGGTCGCCGCGTCGATGGCTGTCACCGTGGCCGTGACGCTGGTTACCCCTCCCACGGTCACTTGGCCCGGCGCCTTTGCGACGTCCACCTTGGTTTCCGGCTGCGCCATCGCCGAACCCGCCATCACCGCAAGGGCGGCCACCACCAGGAATTTCTTGCTTTGCATTTTTCTCTCCTTTGACACACCAGAAATCCGCCTTCACCCGCTCGCCGCTACAGCAAGCGCTCGGCCTCGTCGAGCAGGCTCGTGCACGACAACATCGCTGCGCGTGCGAAGCGCACCAGTGCGAACGTACGCACCAGTGGCGGATCGCCGGGAACGCGCGCCGTCAGCAACTCCAGTTCATGCCCGGGCACCGTGCTGCCTTCCGGCAAAAGCACATTCATCAGGCTTAGCCGCCTGCGCTGGCTTTCGATGGAGAAGCACGACCTTGCATCCTTGAACACCGCCGCCATGCCTTCCAACTGGCGGTCAAGCGCGCCGGACTTGTCACCCAGTTCGCCCAGTTCCCTGTCGTTCTGTTCGATCTGCTCGCGCAGCCGGGCGCGTTCGCCGGCGTCCGCCTGCTCATCGCCGCCCATCACCGAACGCATACCGGTGCTCTGCCGTTCCAGCAGGCGCAGGCGCGCCTTCAGCAGGCCATGCTCGCGCTCCAGCACATCGCGCCGCGATGTATCGGCAGCAATATTGGCAAGGCTCTGAAGGACCATCTGATCCAGCATTCGCCGGACGATCTCCTCGCGCAGCGCCGCGTCGGTCTGGCCACAGATCCTGACCTGATGGTCACTGAAGCTGACCGTGGTCTGCGGCACCTCGGCACGCATCACATCCCCTTCGAGGGCCACGCCCAGCGTATGGCGCTCCGTCATCGTCATGCCCAGCACGGCCCAGGCTTCCTGCGCGCCCGCCGACGCCTCGAAAAACTCGCGCAGGTCCGATGAGCGGCTGAAGACGAGATCCACATCATGCGCGGTGCCGAAGAAAGCGTGGATATAGGGGTCGGATCCCCACGCCGTCATGCTGGCTTCCAGCGGCGCTGGAAGGCCGGCTACGAGGTCCCGCACATAATCGAGCGCCATGCCGATCGCGGGGCCGAGCCGTTGCCCGTAGCGCGGCACCAGCCGCAGGCGCGGGCTGAGCCTGAGCACGCGCTCCGTCAACCCGGCGATCTCTTGCTCGTCATGCGGGTGCGCGCCGGCGTCACGCCGGCGCAGCCAGTTCAGAATACTCATGCAACAGCTCCCTTCACCGCGCTTCGCCCTGCCCTGCGAGATCAGCTATAGCGCTCCGCCATGACCAGCGCGCTGAGGTTGTGGCCTTTCCAGAACATGTGCTGGATGCGCGGCTGAAGCTTGCGCAACGCATCCGGCTCGAGGGAATGGAAGGTCAGCATCACGGCTGGCCGCGACCCGTCCCCCGGAACATGCTCGATTTCGTCAAACGGTGGGAAACCGTACTTGACCAGGAATTCCCTGATCTCGTCATCGGTGGTGGCGCTGTCGATATTCCCCAGTAGTAGCAAGGACATGATTCACTCTCCTCGGTTGCTGCCGCGGCGCGCTACGCCATGATGTTGACGCCGCCATCCACATACAGCGTTTCTCCCGACAGTCGCCGCGCAAACGGCGTCGCGAGAAACGCGCACGTAAAACCGACATCGAGGATGTCGACCAGTTCGCCAATGGGCGCGCGCTTCGCTGCGTCGCTGAGCATCAGGTCGAAGTCCTTCAGCCCGGATGCAGCGCGGGTCTTGAGCGGACCAGGCGATATCGCATGCACACGGATGCCCCTGGAGCCGAGCTCGTAGGCCAGGTAGCGCGAAACGGCCTCCAGCGCGGCTTTCACCGGACCCATTACGTTATAGTTCGGCACCACTCTGTTTGCGCCGTAATAACTCATTGTGAACATCGTGCCCCCGTCCCGCATCAGAGGCGCGGCCAGCCGCGCCATGCGGATAAAGGAGTGGCAGGAGACGTCCATGGCCTTGCCGAATCCCTCGGCGGAGCAATTCAGCAAGCCGCCTTGCAGATCGTCCTTTGGCGCCCAGGCAATCGAATGCACGAGGATATCCAGCTTGCCCCACGTCTTTTCGATCTCGGCGAACACGCCCTCAAGCTCCCCTTCGCGCGACACATCGAGCGGCATGAAGATCGGGGCTTCCAGTTCCTTCGCCACCGGCTCCACGTATTGCCTGGACTTTTCGTTCACATAGGTGATCGCGATGTCGGCACCCATCTCCCGAAAGGCCTTTGCGCAGCCATAGGCGATTGATTGGTCGTTGGCGATCCCGCAGACCAGCGCTTTCTTGCCCGCCAGGATCGGCCGCAGTGTTTCTGCTGTCATGTTGCTACTCCATCGAGGGACATCTCCGGCACCCGCGCGGGCACCAATAACCTGGCCTGGGTCGCCTCTAGTACCTGCTCGACCGACACGCCGGGCGCCGTCTCCATCAACACCGCCTTGCCCGTAGCGAACGAAATCACTGCCAGTTCGGTAACGACAAGGTCTACCGGCCGCAGCCCGGTCAGCGGCAAAGTGCATTGGCCGACCAGCTTGGACTTGCCCTTTGCGCAATGCTGCATGGCTACAACAACGCGCCTGGCGCCAGCCACCAGGTCCATGGCACCGCCCATTCCCGGCACAAGCTTGCCGGGAATGGTCCAGTTCGCGAGGTGCCCGGCCTCATCGACCTCCAGCGCCCCCAGCACCGTCATGTCGAGGTGATGCCCCCGGATCAGGCCAAAGGACATGGCGCTGTCAAACGTGCAGGCTCCGGGCAACGCAGTGACCGGCTGGCCCGCCGCGTCGGTCAGGAAGCCTTCGGCCATGCCTGCCTCCGGGATTGGGCCGGTGCCAATCAGGCCGTTCTCGGACTGGAAAAAGATGTGCATGCCTTGCGGCACATAGTTGGCCACCAGCGTGGGGATGCCTACGCCGAGGTTGACCAACATGCCGTCGCGCAGTTCTTGCGCCACACGCCTGGCTATCACGGTTTGTGCGTCCATGGCTTTTCCTGTTCCTGTTCCTGCCGGTGTCATTGATGCGCGATGAGGTAATCCACCAGGACCGATGGCGTGATCACATGATCGGGCGAAATCATGCCGACCGGCACGATGTGCGCGGCATCCACGATGACCGTCGCGGCCGCCATGGCGATGACAGGGTTGAAATTACGCGCGGTCAGCGCATACACGAGATTGCCCTGGTAATCCGACAGGAATGCCTCCACCAGCGCAAAGTCGGCGCGCAGCGGTGTCTCCAGCAGATACTCGATGCCCTCCACCTCCAGCTTGCGCTTGCCTGCCTCGACCAGCGTCCCGACGCCGGTCTGCGTCAGGACGCCGCCCAGCCCGCAACCGGCGGCGCGGATGCGTTCGATCAGGGTCCCCTGCGGCACCAGGTCGACCTCCAGCGCTCCCGCGATCATCTGGCGCTGGGTTTCGGGATTGAGGCCGATATGACTGACGATCGCCTTGCGCAAGACGCCCGCCGCAACCAGCTTGCCTATGCCCCTGCCTGGCATCGCGGTATCGTTGGCGATCACCGTGAGGTCCCGCTTGCCCTGGCGCAAGAGTTCGTTCATCAGCCGCTCCGGCGTGCCGACGCCCATGAAGCCGCCGACCATGACCGTTGCGCCGTCAGGGATCAAGGCGACCGCTCCTTCGAGGGAAATGATCTTCATGGCGCCTCCGTTCCGATCACCGACTTGGTGTGCCTTGCGATCATCAGTTCCTCGTTGGTCGGGATAACCCACACCGGCACCTTGCTCGATGGCATGCTGATTCTCGGCTCGCCCCTGGCGTTCGCCCCGGCATCAAGCACAATGCCAAGCCAGTCCGCCTGCCGGCAAACCTGCTCGCGTATCGGCGCGGCATGCTCGCCAACGCCGGCGGTAAACACCAGCGCATCCAGCCCTTGTGCTGCTGCCGCCAGCGAGCCAAGCTCACGCCCGATCCGGTAGGTATAGAGTTCCACGGCAAAGCGGGCGCGAGGATCCTGGCTGGCAAGCAGCGTACGCATGTCGCTGGAGATGCCGGATACGCCGAGCAGCCCGGACTTGCGATAGATGAGGTCTTCGACGGCGCGCGCGTCCATGCCGAGCTCATCCATCATGTACAGGATGACACCGGGATCCAGGTTGCCGCAGCGTGTGCCCATGGGCAGCCCGTCCACCGCGGTGAACCCCATGGTGCTGGCGACACTCCGGCCGGCCACGAGCGCGCACATGCTGCTGCCGTTACCCAGATGGGCAACAACGGTGCGGCCTGCGGCGGCGGCGGCGTCGACCGCCGGCAAAACGCTGGCGATGTACTCATAGGAAAGCCCGTGAAAGCCGTAGCGCCGCACGCCGCGCTGCGTGATCGAGGCGGGAAGCGCGAAAGCCTGCGCCGCTTCTGGCTGGCCGCGGTGAAACGCCGTGTCGAAACAAACCACTTGCGGCAGTTCAGGCCGCCGCTGCGCGAGAATGCGGATAGGCGTGAGGTTGTGCGGCTGGTGCAAAGGGGCCAGCGGGCTCAGGGCGTCCAGCGCTGAGACGACCTCGGGCGTGACTTTCACCGCCTGCGTGAACTGCACGCCTCCGTGCACCACGCGGTGCCCCACGGCGGCCAGATGGTGGCCTTCACCATGCCCGCGCAGGAAATCGGCAAGAAAGGCAATGGCCCCGTCATGACCCAGTTCGGTGCCATCGCCCCAGTGTTTCGTCTCCACCTCCGCGCCGGACGCGTTGGAGGCACGAAAGCCCGGCGATGTGTAGATGCCATCGAGACTGCCGCGCAGCACCAGCTCCGGTTCGTCGCCGTGGGCACCGAAAGCGCTGAACTTGATGCTCGACGAGCCTGCGTTGAGTACCAGTATCACGTCGGCCATGGCATTACCCCAGTGCCTTGCCCGACTCGCGGCGGGCCTTTGCCACCAGCGCGGCAACCGCGCAGGATGCCAGCCGGGTCGACACGGAGTCCGCCCTGCTGGTGAGGATGATAGGTACCCGCGCGCCAAGCACAATGCCGGCCGCATCGGCACCGGCGAGAAAGGACAGGCTCTTGGCGAGCATGTTGCCGGCCTCCAGGTCGGGCACCAGCAGCACGTTGGCGCGGCCCGCAACCGGCGAATCGATCTTCTTGATGCGGGCGGCCTCCAGGTTGATGGCGTTGTCGAGCGCCAGAGGGCCGTCAACGATCGCGCCGGTGATCTGGTGACGTTCAACCATCTTGCACAGGGCTGCAGCTTCGATGGTGGACGGGACCTTCGGATTGACGGTCTCCATCGCCGACAGGATCGCCACCCTTACCTCCTTGAACTGCAGCGCATGGGCCAGATCGATGGCGTTCTGGAGGATGTCCGCCTTCTCGGCGAGCGTGGGAGCAATGTTCACGGCGGCGTCCGTGATAATCAGCGCCTCCTCATGGTCCGGCACGTCCATCACGAAGCAGTGACTGACACGCCGGGAGGTGCGCAAGCCGGTATCGCCCTTTACCACCGCCGCCATCAGCTCATCCGTGTGCAGACTGCCTTTCATCAGCGCCTCGACCTTGCCTTCGCGCACCAGTTGCACGGCAGCGGCGGCAGCCGCATGGCTGAAGGGCGCATCGACGATCGGATACGGGCTGATGTCGATACCGTCGGCCCTGGCTGTTTCCTCGATGCGCGCCCTGGGACCGACCAGGATGGGGGCGATCAGCCCCATCTGTGCAGCTTCCACCGCCCCTTCCAGCGAACTCCGGTCGCACGGATGCACCACCGCCGTCGGCGTTGGCGGGATGGACTTGCAGAACTCAATCAATCGCTGGTACTTCTCGTGCTTGGTGTTCACTTGCACTCCTCCTGCTCGATTAAGCCGTCGCCGGCAGCATTCCCGCCGCGCTCAGACCCGCGCGAGCGTGGCCGGTCGGCGCACGTGCTCCGGCTTTCCCGCCGCGGCACTCCGGATGCGCGCGAGCATGGCCACCTGTTCTGCCGTGGGCTTGCTGCCAAGCACGCGCTCATCCGTCGACAGCTTGTCCAGCAGCGTCAGCAGCCGTTCGCGGTCGGCGGGATCCTGGAGCAGGACCGGCAGCGTCTCCAGGGCCTGCTCCGGCGCATGCAAAACGATGATTTCCTGCTGGCCGCGAATCGAGCGCCACTCGTGCATCGGCACTTCGGGCAGGAATTCACTGTAGTCAGCTACCATCTCCTTGCGCATCTCCAGCCGCGAGAGCGGCAGCGGCTCCCCATGGCGCATCAACAGGAATCCGATCCTGCCGAGCGCTTCCACATAGCCTCCTCGCGCTACCGAAGCCAGGGCCTCCCTGATCTGCGGCAACTCCGCCGGCTCGACCGCTGGCCGGCCGTCATGCGCCGGCTCTTTGTTGCCGAAGTACAGGGAGAACATATTGGCGTAGATGCCGAAGAACGATGCCTCCGTCATGGCGTCGCGCACGGCACGGTATCCGTCCAGCGCGGCGCTGACGAGTTCGGCCCCGGCTTGTTCCCGCTGCCGCAGCGGATGGTCTGGCTCCATGGCCTGACGGTTCTCCCTGACGCCTTCGGCGGCGGGGCCCAGCCAGGCGAGCCAGGGGTTCATATCCGACAGTGCCCAGTTCTGCACCCGCAGCGGGTGGAACTCGCGCAGCATGCGTGCCGAGAGATCGTTGGACATCGCCTGCACGAAGGGTTGCGCGAACAGCTCATAGGCGCGCTGATTGAAATCCGACAGCGCGGCCACGGCCTCGAACGGCTTCTCGTCGACTCGCTGGAAGCGATTGAAGCGCGCCACGATATCCTCGAGGCGATGCTCGCGGAACTCCACGTCGTACTCGACCTCGCCGCTTGCGCTCTTTTCCGCACGCTCCGTAATGGCCATGCCATAGAGCCCGGGAGGCAGCAGTTCGATGCTCTTCAGCACGGACACGATCTGCGCGTGCTCCTTCTGTGCCACCTTCCCCGAGACGAAGATGCCCAGGTGACCGATGTTCTGGTGAAGCATCCCGACGATGACCTGGCCTCGCGCCTTGATCTCCTCGGTGCTCTCGTACACGTCCACTACCCAGTTGAATGCCTGCTGCGGCGGTGTGATGTTGTCGCCCATGGAGGCGAACAGCACGATGGGCGATTTGATATCACGCAGGTCGAAGCCCTTGCCGCCCGCGCCCTTCACATCGCCGGACCATAGCTTGTTGCCGACAAACAGATTGCGGGTGATCCACTCGATCTCCTCCCGGTTCATCAGGTAGTAGCCACCCCACCAGCGCTCGAACTCCAGGAAACGCGGCGGCTCCGTATCGGCCTTGTTGTACAGGTTGAAGTATTTGTCCCACAGGCTGTTGGCGGGATTCAGGTTTTCGAAGTTCTGCACCAGGTGGGCGCCATCGAACTTGCCGTTGCCGAGATCCGCGGTGAACGAGGACAGCCAGGTGCCGCCGAGCAGGCCGCCCGCGTAGCGCATCGGGTTATCTCCCTCATCCTCGCTCCAGGCGCCGCTCCAGTACGACATCGGCGCACCGTTGATCACGATGGGTCCGGTGTCGTCCGGGTCGGAGGCCGCCAGCATCATGGCCGCCCAGCCGCCCTGGCAATTGCCGATGATGGCCGGCTTGGGGCTGTCCGCATGCAGCGCACGGACCTTCTTCACGAATATCTGCTCGGCTTCGCACACATCGAGCAAGGTCTGGCCCGGTTCGGGATCGCGGAAGAAAATAACGAAGTAGACAGGATGGCCTGCACGCAATGCGACGCCCACCTGCGAATCGTCCTTGAATCCCCCGATACCCGGACCATGGCCCGCGCGGGGGTCGATGATCAGGTAGGGACGGCGGCTGTTGTCGATATGCACGCCTTCGGGCGGTGTGATTCGTAGCAGCGCGTAGTTCACCGGCCGCTCGAACTGGCGGCCGTCGAGGACAAACTCGTAGTCGAAGTGCAGTACCGGCTTCAGGCCCTGTACCGCGTTCTCGACAAAGTGATTGCCACGCTGCCGGAGCGTGTCCCAGAAGAGGATGGCACGTTGCCCCGCATCCACGGCGTAAGCATAACAACTCAAGGGATCGGCGCCTGTCATCAGCCTGGCGGCATCGGCAAGGCCCTCGCCTTTGCCAATGCCATTGCCATCGCCGCAGGCCTCCTGCACCCGGTGACCAAAGGCTTCCTGTGCATTCCTGACGCGTCTCTGAAGTACCAGACCGGTCTTGATACCGATCTCGCGCGCATGTACTAGTTGCTTTCCAGCATCCATGGTGATGACCTCGACAGCCAGTTGTTAAACCGTCCGCGAGCGGCATTCGCCGGCGGATATGGAAGGTACCTTCGCGTATAGGATTGGCCTCAATAGTCGCGGGCTATGCCCACTGAGCCATGCACGTGCGATTCGGCAACGCCGGCGTATCGGGGCGTCGCGTTTCGCCGACTTGATATCCCTATGTTTTATACGTGCGGCCCGGCAGCACTTTGACTTGCATCAAGGATGCGTGCTCGTTGCCGAAATGACGTCACGCACCGTTCATTTCCGGGCGTTCAACGCCCCGCTGACCAGAAGCAGTTTCCATGCGGCGCCCGGGCGATTGTTGAGAGGCCATCGCTGGCGGCCAGGCGCCTATGGCAGCACCCTGGCGCCGTGCGGCGGCGGGATGTGCCGGGTGCACTTTTCCGGGACGACGTCCGGCCGCAAGCGCGCCGGCAATCGACGCGAGCCTTGAGCACTTTGCCTGGAATGGTCTTGAGAGCGATTTCCGCCTCATCCCCGGAGGCCACCATGCGGAGTTCATTCCGAGCGAACAGGGCAACGGCGGCGAGTTCGCCCAGTATGTATCCCGGCTCATCAGCGGGAAGCTCCCCTCGCCTGGTCTTGGCGCATGCTTCCACAAAGAAATCGTGATGCTTGTCGGTCCCAAAGCCGTCCGGCAGCGCAGAGGCTCAAGAAATGAGCGCCACAGTCTTAGCGTGAAGTGAACCGGCCGATCCGTCTGGACTTTGCGCCAAATCAAGCAAAAGCACCCTGTGCCGAATATCTTGGAAGAATCCGCGCCCCAAGAGGATGTGATGCCATGATCGAAGATCCCAGCACCGCCGACGATGCCACCGGCGGGACTTCCATGGGTGGGTGGCGCGCAGTATTTCCTCCCGCGCAGTGGCTGACCACCTACCGGCCGCAGTGGCTGGCGCGCGACGCGATTGCCGGCGTCACGCTCGCCGCCTACGGCATTCCGGTTTCGCTCGCCTACGCATCGCTCGCCGGCCTGCCTCCGCAATACGGCATTTACTGCTATCTGGTTGGCGGCCTCTTCTACGCGCTGTTCGGCTCTTCTCGCCAGCTTGCGATCGGACCCACCTCTGCGATCTCGATGCTCGTCGGGGTCACCGTGGCGGGCATGGCCAATGGCGATCCGGGCCGTTGGGCCGCCATCGCGGCGCTGACGGCGGTGCTCATGGCCGGCATGTGTTTGCTGGCATGGCTGCTGCGACTGAGCTCCCTGGTCAATTTCATCAGCGAAACGATACTGCTCGGCTTCAAAGCCGGCGCGGCCCTGACCATCGCCTTGACGCAATTGCCCAAGCTGTTCGGGGTCAAGGGTGGCGGCGAGGCTTTCTTCGAGCGCGTCGTCATTCTCGCCGGTCAGATCCCCGATACCAACCTGGTCGTGTTCGCTTTCGGTCTTGTCGCACTAGCCTTGTTGCTGCTGGGGGAGAAATTCCTGCCTGGCCGCCCGGTCGCGCTGTTCGTGGTGGTGATTTCCATCATCGTGCTGTCGGTAACGTCGCTGAGTCAGTTCGGCTTCAAGGTCGTCGGTGCGTTGCCGCAAGGTTTGCCGGAGTTCCGCCTGCCCGGGCTGCGGGCACGCGATGTGGACGGGGTGGTTCCGCTGGCATTCGCGTGCGTGTTGCTGTCTTACGTGGAAAGCGTTTCCGCGGCGCGGGCACTGGCGCAGGCGCACGGCTACGAGATCGATCCGCGCCAGGAACTGCTCGGCCTGGGCGCGGCGAATCTGGCCGCGGGCTTCTTCCAGGCCTACCCTGTTGCCGGCGGCCTGTCCCAGTCATCGGTGAACGACAAGGCCGGCGCCAAGACGCCACTCGCGCTGGTTTTCGCCTCGGCCACGATCGGTCTGTGCCTGATGTTCCTGACCGGCTTGCTAGCCAACCTGCCTAACGTGGTACTCGCGGCCATCGTGCTGGTTGCCGTCAAGGGCTTGATCGACATCGGCGAACTGCGCCACGTGTGGCGGGTAAGCCGCCTTGAATTCATTGTATCGATGGTTGCGTTTGCCGCCGTGCTTTTGCTGGGCATCCTGAACGGCGTGCTCGTGGCAGTACTCGTTTCGATGCTGCTGATCATACGGCGCGCGGCGCACCCGCATGTGGCCATCCTCGGCCGCATCCCGGGCACGCGCATTTACTCCGATATGGAGCGTAATCCGGACAACGAAGCTATTCCTGATGTGCTGGTGTTCCGCGCCGAGGCGTCGCTGCTTTACTTCAACGTCGAGCATGTGCGTGCTGCCGTCTGGCAGAGAATCCGCTCGGCCGCCGCGCCGGTCAGGCTGGTGATTTGGGATCTGTCCACCTCGCCCGCCGTCGACCTCGCCAGCGCACGCATGCTGGCGGCATTGCACACGGCATTGAAGACAGAAGGGATAGATCTGCGGCTCGTGGCGGCGCATGCGAAGGTGCGGGATATGCTTCGCGCCGAGGGACTGGAGGATCGCCTCGGCTATTTCGGACGCCGCGTCTCGGTGGCCGATGCGATCGACGAATTTCAGCGAGGCGCGGAAACGGGCGGCCCGGCGGGAACTCAAACGCAGGTCATGGGATAGCGAACGTGGAGGAGGACGTTTCACCACGGGCTGGAGATCCGAGGTTGACCGAGATTGAGCAACAGTTGCCAGACGCCATGAGGGTCGAGTAGGGATGAAGCTTCGGCGCCAATCGGCCTGAATCAGAGAGACGGACTCTTATCCGCCCTTACCCTGGTGCCGGCGCTCCCGCCGCCCCCGTCAAGCCGAGACTGACCACGCGCAACGTGGCATCTTCGTGGCAGGCCGTGTCGACAAACCCGAGCCGGCGGGCAAGGCCGCGCATCCCCGTGTTCGAAGCCAGCACGTAGCCTTCCATGGTGCGATATCCACGTGCGCGGGCGGCAGCGATCAGTACTTGCATGAGACACCGCGCCAGCCCGAGACCGTGCCATTCGTCATCGATCGTCACGGCAAACTCGCAGACATCGCTGCCCGGCGCGGCGGCGTAGCGCGCGCCGCCGACAATGCTTTGCGCATCGCCGTAGATGGCGACCAGCGCGCACTCCAGCTCCGGCGCCGGATGCGTTGCCGACTCAAGCATCGCTTCCGGCAACTCCCGCAAGGAGGCCATGAAACGCGTGTAACGCGAGTCCGCGGAAAGCCGGTCGAAGGCCGCCAGCAAGCCGGCCTTGTCCTCCTCCCGGATCTTGCGCAGCACTACCTGCCGCCCATCGCGCAGCGCCACCCGGGCCGGCAGCGATATTTCAGAGAGAGGATTGTCTTGCATGGTGACCTGGTTTGTAGTTGGCCCAGGGGACCGCGTTGCCACGGCGGTCCGCGCGTGCGCGCAGGCGAAACTGACTGAGGTTGTGGATTGAATCCCGTGGCCCTCAGAACTGCTCCGGAACGAATTTGTAGGGATAGTCCGGTTCCCGATAGCCACCAGGCTTCTGCCGTTCTGGCAGCTTTACCTTCTTGCGCGGCACGGCTTCGTAGGGAACCTTGGCCAATATGTCGCTGATGATATTGAGACGGGCGCGCCGCTTGCAGTTCGAGTTGGCAACATACCATGGCGCGAAGTCCGTGTCCGTTGCAAGGAACATGTCGTCGCGCGCGCGCGAGTAGTCATACCACCGGCTGTAGGACTTCAGGTCCATGCCCGACAGCTTCCAGGTCTTCCGCCCATCGTTGATGCGCGCCTCAAGGCGGCGCGTCTGCTCTTGCTCACTGACCTCCAGCCAGTACTTGATCAGGATAACGCCCGAGCTCACGATGGCCTGTTCCACAAGGGGCACGGCGCTCAGGAATGACTCGGCCTGTTCCTCGGTGCAGAAGCCCATGACCCGCTCCACGCCGGCGCGGTTGTACCAGCTGCGGTCGAAAATCACCACCTCGCCGGCGGCCGGCAGGTGCGGAAGGTAACGCTGGACATACATCTGGCTCTTTTCGCGCTCAGTGGGTGCCGGCAGGGCAACCACGCGGAACACGCGCGGACTCACGCGCTCGGTAATGGCCTTGATCGTGCCACCTTTGCCTGCGCCATCGCGTCCTTCAAAGATGATGCAGAGCTTGCAGCCGGTCGCCAGAACCCATTCCTGCAGCTTAACGAGTTCCACATGCAGGCGGTAAAGCGCCTTCAGGTATTCCTTATTGCTGAACTTTCCATCCTCCCGTGGCTGGGCATCAGCGTCATGCTGATTCGTCTTTGCCATGATTCTTCTCCTCATACCGCTGACAACCCGGGTGGGTATGTACATCAAATGTGGCCGCCGGCTTCTGCGTTGGCAATCGGACTTTGGTCCTACGCATGCGCCGCGCAATAGAATCCATTCTCATTCTCAATACCGGGCATTGAGCATTTGCGGGTGATGGCTGGTACGGACAGTGCGGCCAATGGCGCCCCACCTTGATGATGCTGCGATGCACCGACCGGCACGGCGTTTCTTCCTTGTTTCAAGGTAGTGCAGATCCGCAAGGAAAAATTGACCTGCAACAAGTAACTAGTGCAATACCTACCGCAGCGGTGTTCGTCCATCTAAGCTATACAGAACGTTCGCCTTGAAAACTGCCCATGAAAGCCGCAGCCAAACCAGGAAGGCGACAGCTTCAAATTTGGATCGGCTCGGGTGGTGTTGCCTTGTGCCCGCGGGGGTACGCGCGCCCTCGGCGTCTTGCGTGCGCCTTGCTGGCCGCCTTTTCCGCCTTTTTGGCAATCCCGGCGCTTCCGGCGCCAGGGTTGCCGGCTGCACAGCCCGCTGCTGCTACCGGCGCCCCCCTCGCCAGCGCCTCCCCGCGGCCCATGGGCAGACCGCGGATCTGCCTGGTGCTGTCCGGTGGCGGCGCACGCGGCGCCGCCCATATCGGCATCCTGAAGGTACTGGAATCGCTGCGCGTGCCGGTGGACTGCATAACGGGTACGAGCATGGGATCGCTGGTCGGTGCCGCCTATGCGACCGGCGTCACGCCAGACGAAATGGAGAAAATCGTCGCTGGCTTGTCCACCAGCGCACTATTCAAGGAACGGCCGCCGCGGCAGGATCTGAGCATCAGGCGCAAGCTGGAAGATCGCAGCAATCTGTTTACGCCGGAAATCGGCGTCAAGAACGGCAACCTGGAATTGCCCAAAGGCGCCGTCACTGGCGTGCAGCTCGAGAAGGTACTGCGCGGCCTGGCGCGAGCGCCGGGCTATCGCGATTTCAATGCCCTGCCGATTCCGTACCGCGCAGTAGCCACCGACCTTGTGACAGGCACGCCCGTGGTGTTCACCCAGGGCGAGCTGGCTATGGTCATGCGCGCCAGCATGTCCGTGCCGGGCGTGGTGGCCCCCGTCGACTACGAAGGGAAGCTGCTGGTCGACGGCGGACTGACCAACAACCTCCCCGTGGACGTGGCGCGCGCCATGGGCGCGGACATTGTCATTGCGGTGAACCTCGGCACGCCGCTGATGCGGCGCGACGAACTGGGATCGGTGATCAGCGTGACCGGCCAGATGCTGAATATCCTGACCGAGCAAAACGTACGTGCGTCGCTGGCACAACTCCGGCCCGAGGACATCCTGATCCAGCCGGAACTCGGGGATTTTTCGGCAGGCGACTTCGATAACCTGGAAAAGACGATCCCGATCGGCGAGGCCGCGGCACGCAAGGTTTCCGACCGGCTGGCCGCGCTGGCCTTGCCACAGCAGGAGTATGCCGCACTGCGCCAGCGCCAGCAGGCTGCCGCGCCGCAAGACCGTCGCCCAGTCGACGAGATCCGCTTTGCACCGCTGCAGCGCGTCAACCCCGCTTTCGCCGCCGGCACAATGGAAACCAAGCCTGGCGAACCGATCCAGCCGGAGCAGCTGGATAAGGATATGAGCCGCCTGTTCGGCACCGGCGACTTCGAGCACGTCAACTACCGCGTGCTCGATGAACCCGGCCAGCGGATCCTGTCGGTCGATGCCGTCGAGAAGGCCTATGGCCCCAACTACCTGCGCTTCGGTCTCGGGCTGAGCACCGACTTTCGTGGCGACGCGTTCTTCAACCTGCTGGCCAGCCATCGGCGCACCTGGATCAATTCACTCGGCGCCGAATGGCGCACCGATGCCCAGCTCGGGCAGACAACCAACCTGACCAGCGAGTTCTACCAGCCCCTGGACACGCGCCATAACTTCTTCATCGCGCCTCGGGTGGAACTGGAACGCCGCTCGGTTAACGTGTTCCGGGACACGGACCGCATCGCCACCTACGACCTGCGCCGTTTCGACCTGGCACTGGATGTAGGCAGCCAGTTCACCAAGTACGGCGAAGCCAGGATCGGCGTGCTTACCGGCAGCGAACACGTCACGCTAAGCACCGGTCCGGCTGCGCTGTCGCCCGGCCAGGAGAATAACAAGCGCGGCGCCATCACCGGCCGGCTGCTGGTGGACCAACTCGACAGCGCGAGCTTCCCGCGTACCGGCTATGCCGGCAGCATGCACGTCTACGCCTCCGAGCCGGGACTCGGCGCCGACCAATCCTATGTCAAGGCGGATGCCGACGGCACCTACGCCTGGTCCTCAGGCCGGCACACCTTGAATTTCGGATTCAAGGCCGGCAGCAATATCGGCGGCAACCCGCTGCCACGCTACGACTTGTTCCAGTGGGGCGGTTTCCTGAAGCAATCGGGATACAGCACCGGGGAGTTGCTGGGTGGCAACCTCCAGTATCTCCGGGCGGTCTATTACAACAAGCTGGCCAGGCAATCCCTGCTGGAAGGCGTGTATGGCGGCTTTTCGCTGGAGGCCGGCCGCATGGGCGCGCCGCTGGTGCAGGGAAGTCCTACCGGCGTGCTCAAGTCCGGCTCGCTGTTCGTCGCCATCGATTCGCCCATCGGGCCACTCTACCTTGCCTATGGCCGCGCCGCCGGTGGCCACTATGCCTACTACCTGTTCCTCGGCAAGCCTTAGCCCTGTATTCCCGCCCGACAGTTCGGGCGTGGCTGCCGGCCCTGGCTCCTGACCGGGAACCAGGGCCGGCCGCCTTGCGAATCGCGGGCTAAATGTCCAGCTTCCCGATCTTCGTCCCTGAGAGCGACAGGTTCGCCATCAGTCCAGCGTTGGTCACAACGAAGCCGATGATCGGCGCGCGGGCGGTATTGGTATCGATTTTGCCGTTGGCGCCGATCGTCGCCAGCGCCACGGACCCATCGACACCCGCTGTCCAGCCGTTGCTGGCACGGAACGACGCCAGCGAGTCCGGGGTCATGAACATCAGGATGAGCGCCTTGGACTGCGCCCCCGCCAGCCAGCCGAATGACGCGGTTGTGGTCCTGTAGTAGCCCACCGACCCCCCTGCCACGCGCAACGCGCCCTCGCCATACTCGGCGCCGACGATAAAGCCCGCGGCAATCACGCTCGGAAATACCAGGATGCCCTCCGCCTTGGCGGCAAGTTCCCTGGATCCGTCCGCCGTGGCAAAGAGCTTGTTCAGCGCCCCATCGACGCTGGCGTCGATCTCCCGCCGCTTGCTCGCAGTGTCCGTGGCAGAGCCTGACGTGGTAGAACACGCCGTAACGGAGGCGGCTAGCGCAACGGCGGTCAGGGAACAAAAAGTACGACGTTTCATTTTTATCCTCCTTGGGGGACTGTGGCCACAGGCACTCGGTAAGTCGCAACGCACTGATACAACCCTGCAGTTAAAGGTTAGGGCAGCCGGCGTGCTTCGCTTTGCGCTAGATCAGCATCCTGAAGGACGTGCTGACTACCAAGGCGCTCGCCACGTTCCCGGCGCCAGTGGAAGACGGATGCAGTGCCGCCAGCGGAGCCTCCGGACGACTGCCCCGCACCGCAGCACGGCGCGCGCTGAGTCCATGGCAAGAACTGCCTAATACGGCACTGTACGTGGCAGGTGCATGAACAGTGGTGCACTCGCTGATCCAGGGAAGTGCTGCAAACGCTTGAGAGCCAAGGCGCGCCCACTAGAATCAAGCCTGTGCCCGATGGCCTAGATCCAACATCGGCGCTGCCTCAACAAAAACAGACGGTGCGTGGCCGCCCTCCCCGGCAAGGCGTCGTCAGTGCCTTAAAAAAACCACCTCCGCGCGCCGGCGGCTTATTGCTCCTCCCCCTCGTGCGAGCCGGCCCGCGGAGAAAAGCCAAAGCCGGGCAGTCGCCGCAGGTGCAAGACCAGCCCGACGGCAACCGCGACGGCATAGGCAATGAGCCCGTTCCCCGCGAGCCACTGATCCGCCAGCAGGTAGTTGGCACAGAGTCGGCTCTGGGTGTCATGGAACAGCATGCCCACCGTGGCCAGCGTCCATACAAGATTGCCGGCGAAAAACACCAGCACTGCCGCTGGCGCCCGCCTCAGGCCGTGCTGTAGCGCGGCTCCGGCGAAAAGCAGCGATATGTACTTGGCTGCGTTGACGCCTGCATCGAGCCGCGCCAGGTCCAGCGCCAGCGGCACCATCCAGAACATCAGGCAGAGCGAGAAGCAGAGCAACGGCGCCAGGCCCATGCGCATCAGGGCTTCGACTGCGCGACTGCCGTCATGCCGGCGAGCGGCCAGAACGGAAGCGACGAAGCCCAAGGCCAGGAGAACGGGAAACTCCGCCAGCATCTGCAGTGCCATGCTGGCTTCGATGGCCTGGCGGACCGGCGCCAGCAACAGAACACCGGGCAGGCAGAGCAGGCACCACAACGCCCACTCGCGTCGCGGGCGCGGCGCGGGCAGGGCCGCGACACCGGCAGCCGGCTTCATCGCGCCGCCCGCCGCGCCGCGACCAGCGCCTGGTCGAACGACTGGTAGTCGTACAGGCCGAGCACCACGCCGCGCCCGTCAATCAGGTGGATTTCGGCGTTGTGGATATATCCGCCCGGTCCGTCCGGTATCACCACCACATCGAGCGAGCGCAACAGGGCCGCTTGCGCGGCAGGCGCCACGGGCGCGCTGATCCGCCAGATGCCGGGGTCGGCGCGTTGCTGCGCGCCATAGGCAGCCAGGCGTCGCGTCTCATCATGGGCGGGGTCGATGGAGATGGACAAGAGCCCGACCCGGTCTGCCAGCCCCTGCGCCTGAATATCCTGCTGGAGCCGGAAGAATGCCGGCCCGAGCGCGGCGCACACGGTGGCACAGCGGGTATAGACGAAATCCACCAGGTAGACCTGACCGGAGCGGGATG
Organism: Cupriavidus sp. F041; assembly: GCF_057814235.1. Taxonomy (NCBI): domain Bacteria; kingdom Pseudomonadati; phylum Pseudomonadota; class Betaproteobacteria; order Burkholderiales; family Burkholderiaceae; genus Cupriavidus; species Cupriavidus sp. F041. Next base: position 1,104,937 of record NZ_JBVASY010000002.1, on the reverse strand, counting down.
CCGGCGTCCAGGGCGTGAACCGGTCGCCATGCGTGTCGCGCATCGCCAGCGGCGGCGCCACCAGTTTTCCCGCCATGGCCATGGCGCTGCGCCGGTCATCCAGCGTCCACACCCGCATGCCCCACGTGAGCCAGGCGAGCGCCGCCGCGAAGCCGAGGCACAACGCCAGGCAACCCAGGCCCGCGGCCCACAGGCTGGGCGGGCGGCGCGAAGTTCGAGAGTCCGTGGCCATCGCTGCCTTGACTACCTTCCCTGTCGCTACTTCAGCGGAGCGAGTTCCTTGTCGCCATCGAAGGGGGCCGCCCTGTCCTTGGTGGCGGTGCGAACCTGGGCGACCAGGTCCGCCGTCACAGCGGGCGCGGCGTTGCCCCATTGGCTTCTTGCGTAGCTCAGCACGGCGGCGATTTCCGCGTCGCTGAGCTGCGTGCCGAAGGGCGGCATGGCGCCGTTGAACGCGCTGCCCTTGACCGTCAGTTGCCCGGTGATGCCATGCAGCACGATCGCCACCGCGGTCTCGGCCTTGCCCTGCACCCACTCGGAAGCGGCCAGCGGCGGGAACACCCCGGGCAGGCCCTGGCCGGTAGCCTGATGGCAGGCGGCGCAGCGCGCAGCAAACACTGCCGCGCCGTCCGCCGCGCCGCCGCTGGCCGCCTTCTGGCCTTGCAGCGCGCCGACGGTGCGGCCGTCGCCGAGCTCGGAGGGGATATTGATCGGTGCCCTGGAGATGTAGTAGATGCCCCACAGGATCAGCGCCGCCACCAGCACCACGATGCTGCGTGGAATCGGCGTCTGCCCTTCGCCGGGGTCGGCGTACTCCCGCTGCTCCTGCGGCGAGGGCTGGGAGGGTGGCTGGTTGTCTGGCATGGCATCGGGTTCCGTCAAGCGGCGCGTGAAACGGCTATTTGCCTGCCTTGGAGGCCGCATCTTCCGGCGCGGGCAAGGCAGCATACGTGTGGTCGAGCGCCTTCAGGTAGGCAACCAGGTCGAGCGCCTCGGGCGTTGCCACCACCACCTTGCCAACCGGAGCGGCCCCCGCCGGCAGCGTCACCACGCGTTCGCCCGGATCAGCAGCTGCCTTGACATCGAACAGGTAGGGATAGCTCGGCATGATGCTCTGTGCAACGTAGGCGCGCGGCTGGTAGAGGTGCCCGAGATGCCAGTCCGCGCTGGGCTGGCGCGCGCCGATATTGAACAGGTCGGGCCCGGTGCGCATCGTGCCAAGCAAGTGCGGGTGATCGTAGTAATAGTCCGCCGCCACCGATGCCCTGCCCCACCCGCGCTTCACGTCGGGCGCGAACGACGGATCCCGCGGCTGCTGCGAATGGCAGTAGATGCAGCCATTGCTGATATAGACCTGCCGGCCCCGAAGTTCCGCCGACGTATAAGGTTTCAGGCCGGGAGCAGGCTTGACGTACTGCAGTTGCAGGTACGGCACCACCACCAGCGCGCTGGTGGCCACCGCCAGCATGGCCATGCCAGCACCGATCATCAGGGTGACGTTCCTCATGAACTGGCTCCTGTCTTGTTCAGGTCGGCAAGCGGGAACATGGCGGGCTTGTCGCGGTTCGGCCCCAACCCCAGGATGACACAGACGAAGTTGGCGATAAAACAGAGGTGCCCCAGAACCATCAGGCCGCCCCCCAGCGAGCGGGCCTGCAGGTAAGGCACCGTCAGCGTGACCGAATCCATGAACGGCCGCGAGGCATCCAGCATGGCCAGCCCCTGCAGGGTGCCTGCGATGGTCAGGGCGATGAAGTAAATCGCGATACCGGCTGCGGCACACCAGAAATGCGCCGCGATCAGGCTCGGGTACGGCCACTCTCGCTGCGTGACACGCGGCACGATGAAATAGATCGAGCCAAAGAATACGAAGCTCACGAACGCGTAGAGCCCCAGGTGGGCATGGGCGACCGTGTAGTGCGTGAAATGCGTGATGACGTTGATGCTGCGCAGGGCTTCGAACGAGCCCTGGAACGAACTCAGCGTGTACATCATGCCGCCGAGGGTCACGAAGCGCAGCGTGGGCGAATACAGCAGCGCCTTGAAGTGGCCGCGCATGGTCTGGTGCAGGTTCACCGAGAACGCCACAACCGGGATCAGCATCATCATGCTCTGCACGATGGACAGCGTGACCATCCAGCCGGGAACCGGCCCCCCCACCAGATGGTGGCCGCCGACCTGCCCATAGAAGAACGCCAGCGTCCAGAAACCGAGCAGCGACAGGCCGTACGACTGGATCGGCCGGCCAATGATCTTGGGCAGGAAATAATAGATCGATGCCAGGGCAAGCGGCGTATAGAACAAGCCCAGCACGCTGTGCCCAAACCACCAGTTCATGGTTGCCTGCTCGACGCCGAAATGCACGTAGGGCACCTTGGCCACCAGGTACAGGACCGGGAACCAGAACAGCGCGCATCCCATGTACCAGACCGAGACATACAAATGGCTGACGCGGCTGGCCAACAACGTGAGTACCAGCGGCATGCCGATCAAGGCGCCGCCCACGGCGAACACGATGCCGATCTGCCAGGGGATCTCCAGCCATTCGAGGCCGTCGGACAGACCGACGGCAATGCTGCCCAGGCCGGCAACCACGCCGGCGTTCCACATCATGGCGCCCAGCAGCGCGTAGTTGGCGCCAACCAGGCGGGTCCTCAGCACGCGCGGCAAGACAAAGAGCGCAATGCCCAGCCCGGCCATCGGCGCCCAGCCATACGCCACGGCATTCAGGTGGACGGTGCGGATGCGCCCGAAGGACAGCCAGGCCTGCGAGGCGAGCGCATCAGGCAGGTGCAGCTTGAGCGAAGCCGTCAGCCCGGCCAGCGACGCCACCAGCAGCCAGACCATGGCGCAACACAGGAAAACGAAGACCACCATGGAAGACGAGCGGTCCGCTTCCGCCCTGGCCGCCAGTTCCGCGGCCAGCGTGGGAGACGGCGCCTGCAACTCGGTGCGGGTTGCGACCTCCTGCAATGCCGTGCGCTGCTGGCCGGTGACCGAGGGCTCCTCCGCCCTGCCGATTTCCCCGGGCGCGAAAATCACCGCTGCCGCGTTCGCGGAACCGTCAAGCAAGCCGTACCGTACGCTGAGGATAAACACGAGCAGGCCGACCACGGAAAGGATAAAAGCCGAGAGGAGTATGGAGACCGTGCTCATGAAACCCTCCCAGGGCTTTGGACTCATGTGGTGGCCGGCGCGCCGCCCGGCTTGATCTTGCCCTGGCGCCCGGCCTCGCCCGATCGATACAGGCTCGCAAAGTCACTTATTCGCAACTTCATGATACGGGCCCATGGCGCGCAGCTTCAGCGCACGGACCGGGCCTTTGGCATGAACGCTCCGCGCCAGGAATGAGAACCAGCGCATGGAAATGCCTGCAATGTAGACCATCGAAGACCGCTTGCCAAATTTGCCGGCCGGCGGCGCAGACAGGGCCAGTCCCGGAGCAAATTCTTCCATTGGCTATGCGGATCGTGCAAAATGAGCAGCCGAAGCCGGTGCATAAAGGCGATCTGCACAACGTGTCGACGCATGCCGGTAGCCACACGCAGCGCTGAACAATGGGAGACTCCATGAGAGTGATCGGTGTTGCTGCCGTTGTCGCCCCCGCGCTTGGGGGATGTGCAAGATCGCCCTCCCTCAGCGTGCTCGGCGCGTATTTTCCCGACTGGATGTTCTGCATCATCGCTGGCGTTGCGCTTGCCATCGCCTGTTACCTGCTGCTGGAGCGCAGCCGGTCCGGATACTGGCTCGGCCCTCCGGCCCTGGCCTATCCAACACTCGTCACCCTGTTTTCCCTCGTTGCCTGGCTGATCCTGTTCCAACCTTGACCCGCCTGGGCGGATGAACATGACGACAACGGACAACAAGAAAAAGAAGGCGTGGCCGGCCATCGTACTGGTCCTGATCACGCTGGCGCTGCTGATTCTGGTGATCTGGATGCTGGACCGCTCGCCGCGCACCGACGATGCCTATGTCTACGCCGACGCGATCGACGTGGTGCCGGAAGTCAACGGGCGCATCGTCCTGCTCGCCGTGCGCGACAACCAGGCGGTGAAACAAGGCGACCTGCTGCTCCAGATCGATCCACGTCCCTACCAGGATGCGCTGACCCGGGCCAAGGCTTCGCTGGCCGCGCTTGACCAGCAGATCATGCTGACGCAGCGCACGGTCAATGCGCAGCAGTACAACGCGCAATCCGTACGGGCGGCGGTCGAACGCGCCCGGGCAGCCGCCACCCAGGCAACCGATACCCTGCACCGCACCGAGCCGCTTTTGCCGCAAGGCTATGTGTCGGCGGAAGACGTCGACCGCGCCCGCACCGCGCAGCGTGCCACCCAGGCCGAGCTCAATGCGGTGCAATTGCAGGCGCAGCAGGCGGCGGCGGCGGTCAGCGGAGTGGACGCGCTGGTTGCGCAACGCGCGGTGGTCCTGGCTGAAATCTCGCTGGCCGAACTGCATCTGGAATTTGCCACCGTGCGGGCACCGTTCGACGGCCGGGTGGCGGCGCTGAAGACATCGACCGGCCAGTTCGCTTCCGCGCTCAAGCCGGTGTTCACGCTGATCGATACGCGCCACTGGTACGTGGTGGCGAACTTCCGGGAAACGGAGCTGAAAGGCATGCGGGCCGGCACGCCGGCCACCGTCTACCTGATGAGCGACACCAGCCAGCATTTTCGCGGCACGGTCGATTCGATCAGCTATGGCGTGGCGCCGGACGAAGGCGGCCTGGCCCTGCCCGGCGGGCTGCCGCGCATCCAGCGCAGCCTCAACTGGGTGCACGTGGCCCAGCGCTTCCCGGTCAAGATCCGCGTCGACAATCCCAATCCGGATCTGTTCCGGGTCGGCACTTCGGCGGTGGCCATCCTGCACCCCGAGGCTGGCAACCCCGACGGGCGTCGTTAAGGCACCGCCATGAGCCCGGGCACGCTCGTACCGGACAGCCTGCTGCAGGCGGCGGCGTTCCTGCGCGCCCAGCTCGCGCCGTATCCGGGACGCGTCAACATCTTGCTGCGCTGCATGCTGACCAGCGCCATTGTCATCGTCGTCTCGATGGCGCTCCAGGTGCCCTCCCTCGCGCTCTCGCTGCTCGTCGTGTTCTACGTCACGCAAGCGAACGTGGTGGTCACCCGGCTGGTGGGCGTGATGTTCATCGTAGGATCCACACTCGCCATCGGCGTTTCGATACTGCTGCTCAAGCTGACCTTCGACTTTCCCTTGCTGCGCATCGTGGTCGCCAGCCTGCTGTTCTTCGCCAGCGTGTACCTCATGCGCGTGCTGAAGATCGGCATCGTTTTCTTCATCGTCGCGATCGTGGTGATCTACGTGCAGACCTTCGTTGACCGCACCGGCGAAGCAGAATTGCTGATCCGCGCCGTGCTGTGGGTGTGGGTCGCCGTGAACTATCCGATCGCGCTGACACTGCTGATCAATACGCTGTTGCTACCCGCGGAGCCGCAGCGGCAATTGAAGGCGGAAGTCCACCGGCAACTGGGTGCTGTCGACGCGCATCTGGCCCGGCTGACCGACGGCACGTCAATGGCGGAACCAATCACATCAATGGCGATCCAGCAAGGTGCGTTGACGCTGCAAAAACTGCTCAAGTTCGCCACCATGCGCGATGCGCACTATCGGCAAGACAAGGCGCATCAGTTAGCCTGCATCGCTACGGTGTCGCGGCTGTATCGTGCAGCGGGCGAACTGCCGGACTATCTGCCGAACGCTTCGGCTGCGCAGCTCGGAGCGTTGCGGCAACTGCGCGCCGACTGCCAGGCGCTGGATGCATCGGTCATCGCGGACCAGCCATACCGGCCCGCCCCACTTGCCACGCCCGGCCAAGGGGGTGCCGCGCCGCTGCCCGCCGCCGCGCAAGAGATGCAGCGGGCGCTGGTGGCGTTCGCCGATGCGGACACGGCCACCCGCGCGCCCGGCAAGGCGCCGGAAGAGCCGCCGATGGTGGTGCCGGACGCCCTGACCAATCCGACGTACGTACGGTTCGCGCTCAAGACCCTGCTCGCCGTGCTGATCTGCTATGTCTTCTACACCGCGGCCGACTGGCAAGGCATCCACACCATCATGCTGACCTGCGTAATCATTGCCCTGCCCAGCCTTGGCGCGTCGATGCAGCGCGCGCTGCTGCGCGTCGGCGGCGCACTGGGCGGCAGCGCGCTGGCCTTGATCATGGTGGTGTTCGTCATCCCGCATCTCGACAGCATCGCCGGCCTGCTGCTGATGACGCTGCCGGTGGTCGCGCTCGCCGCGTGGATCGCGGCCGGATCGGAGCGCATCGGCTACGCCGGGACCCAGATCCTCTTCACCTTTTCGCTTGCGCTGCTTGAGCAGTTCGGCCCCTCCGCGAACCTCACGGAAATCCGGGACCGCGTGGTCGGCATCCTGCTCGGGGTTGGCATTTCCACCTTTATCCAGCTGTCACTGTGGCCGGAGGCGGAAGGGGAAGCCCTGCGGCAAAAGCTGGCCACCATGCTGCGTTCGGTTGGCAAGCTGCTGGCGCAGGCAGGAACTGGCGCCGCAATTCCTCCCGGGCACCTGGCCTACGCGCAGCTACAGCTGCAGACCTGGGCCGTGCTGTCCGATTGCGAGGATACGCTGGCGCGCGTTGCGCTCGAGCCGGGCTGGCAGGAAGGAGAGCAGGCGCCGCTCACGCTGCGCGCCCAGGAAGTCCTGGCGCAGGGGCGTGAGATCATGCTGGCCGGCAATGCACTTCATAATGCACTGGAGGCCACCGATGGCCGCCTGGGCAGTACGGCCTACGACGCGGCGCGCGCCTTTCAGGCGCAAACCGCCGCGCGGCTCAGCCACTATGCGGACGCGCTGGTTGCCAACCCACCCTCCGCCAGTACACCGCCGCCCATCGAGATCCCGGCGCTTGGCGACGCACCCCTTGCGGCGCCTGTCGTCGCGGCCATGCGGCACCTGGTGCGCCAGCTCTGCGTCCTTCCGGACTGGCAGGCTGCGGCGGCGCCGTCCCCGGCGATGCTTCGCGAGTCCCATGATGCCGGCTGAACGCAAGCCACCCCGCGCCTGGCCGCGCCGCCCCGCGGCTTGGCTGGCCGCCGCGCTCCTGTATGCGCTGGGCGGCTGCGCCCTGATCCACGAAAACGGGGTTCCCTCACCGGAAATTCCCCTTGAGCAGATCCGCCTGGCGGACGATATGCACCTGGCCCGCGATGGCTGGCCCGAAACGCGCTGGTGGACGCGCTACGGCGACGCGCAGCTCGACGCGCTGATCGAACGGGCCCTGGCGGACGCCCCCACCATGGTGGTGGCACGCAGGCGCGTGGCCCAGGCCAGGACCGACGTCGAACTGGTCAAGTCCGGTTCGAGGCTGCAGGCCGTGGCGTTCGGGGCGATCGATCGCGAGCACGTTTCAGCGAACGGCTTCCTCGGGCCGTTCGCGATGAACGTGCCGGCCCTGGGACTCGACGGTCCCTGGTACACCGAGGGCATCGTCGGCGTGGGTGCCAGCCTGAACATCGATCTCTGGGGCTTGCACCGGGCGCAGGTGGCGGCTTCGATGGGCATCAACAATGCCCGCCTGGCCGAAGCGTATGCGGTGGAGCTTGAACTGTCGGCCGATGTGGCGCAGTTGTACTATGGCATCCAGACCAGCCACCAGTTGATCGAACTGCTGGAACAATCGCGGCAGGTCGCCGCCTTCTCGGTGCAGACACACCAGGCACGTGCCGCGCGCGGCCTGGAATCGCGCACATTCGTCGAGGAAGCGCAAGCGCAGCAACTGGCCCTGGAACGGCAGCTTGTCGCGGCGCGGGGCACGGTCAGGCAATTGCGCGAATCGTTGCGGGCCCTGATCGGCGCGGGACCGGATGACCTGCCGGAGATCCACCCCGTTCCCCTGCCCCAGTCCACGTCGGGCGTACCGGCCACGCTGTCGTACGAACTGCTGGCGCGGCGCCCCGACCTGCAGGCCCTGCGCTGGTACGTGCAAGCGTCGTTCGACCGGATCGACGCGGCCAGGGCGGCGTTCTATCCGAGCTTCGACATCCGCGCCTTCTTCGGCTTCAATGCCCTGCACCTGGCGGATCTGTTCACCCACGCCAGCCAGCAGATCAACCTGATTCCCGGCCTGTACCTGCCGATCTTCGACGGCGGGCGGCTCAACGCAAACCTGGGCGGCACGCGCACGACGAGCAACACGCTCATCGCACAATACAACCAGGCGGTGCTAAATGCGGTGCGGGATGTCGCCATCACCGGCACCCGCCTGCAGGACCTCGACACCGAAGCGGAACTGCAGCGGCGGAAGGTCCAGTCGGTTTCCTTCGTCCGGGACAGCGCCGAGGCCCGCTACCAGCGCGGACTCGGCAGCCGGTTCCTGGCCATGGAGGCGCGCCAGCCGCTGATTGCCGAGCAGATTGCGCTGCTCAACGTCAACGGCCAGAAGATCAGCCAGGAGATTGCCCTGGCCAAGGCACTTGGCGGCGGCTACCTGGCCGATGCGCCGGTTGAACTCAGGCCGCGCTGAGCGATGGCCGGCGCCTGCACCTTGTGATGTGAACGCATTGGCGTCCCGCCAGCATGGCTTTGATCCCGGCTACGTGGAAAGATTGACGCAAATGGCACATGTGCCACTTCAGCGCGGAGCGCCAATGCGCGTTGCACGCCATATATCCTCTCGCGACGCCGCAGTTTCGGGAATCGCCGCTTGCCTCATTGCCTGAGGCGGCGCACTGTCCTAAAACTTCAAATAGCGATCTGGCGGGCGCAGGACGAGCGATCGGCCGCCTGACAGAAGTGCTTCCGCATGGATACGCGTTGAGGAGAGGCATCATGTGTCGGTGGCTGGCGTACTCGGGCAATCCGATCCAACTCGAGACCGTGCTGTTCCGGGCCGAGCATTCCTTGATCGACCAGAGCCTGCGCTCACGGCTCGGGCACACCACGACTAACGGGGACGGGTTCGGGATGGGCTGGTATGGCCACCACTCGGAAGTTCCGTTCCGCTATCGCTGCGTGCATCCCGCGTGGAATGACACGAACCTGCGCGAGGCGGCCCGCGCTATCCGGGCCTCGTTGTTTGTCGCGCATATCCGTGCGGCGACCGACACGCCGGCGCAGGAAACCAACTGCCACCCCTTTCGCTATGGTCGCTGGCTGTTTGCCCACAATGGACTGATACGGGACTATCCGACGGTCAGGCGGGAGCTGATGATGACCATTGCGCCTGAGTTGTTCCGCTGGATCGAAGGTTCCACCGACTCGGAAGTCATGTTCTTTCTCGCCCTCACGTTCGGGCTTGAACGCGATCCGCGCGCGGCGCTGGAACAGATGGTGGGCCTGATCGAGAACGTTGGCCACCGCCATGGCGTCGAGTACCCGCTGAACATGACGGTCTGCGCGAGCGACGGAGAACAGATCGTAGCAGCGCGCTACTCCAGCGAAGCTGATTCGCGCTCGCTCTTCCACAGTACATGCGTTCGTCATTTACGCGAACTCTACCCTGAGAATTCGCACATTGCCGAAGCGGGCGACGATGCCATCCTGGTGCTTTCGGAACCCGTGGTCGACCTCGCCGGCGCATGGGAGGAGATTCCAGAGGGTACGGCCATCCTTGCCAGAGGCGGCGTCGTCAAACATGAACGTTTCGTCCCCCACATGCCCGAGTGCTGACGCACGGCAGCGCGGCGTGTGATTTCAAGGATGACGGCCGTGGATACGCGGTAGCGGCAAGGCAGCCCGGGGCTATTCGCGGTGCATTTTGGGAACTGCTCACGCTCCAAGCCGTCCGCCGGTTTGCCTTGCCATGGTTTGCTCCATGGGTGCACTGCGTCGTCCATGTAATGGCCGGTGATTTGACTCTCTCCCCATGGACGACGAAACTGTAAGTGGCTCCTCATGCAAGGATGCGCACACACCGGAAGGAGACGACCATGCCAAAGGAGAAGGAAAAAACCAGGCGCGAAAAGCCTGAGCAGGGTGATCAGAGAAAGCCTTTGTCATATAAAAAATACAGAAAGGCCCTGCTCCTCTTGCACGTAGAACTGGTCAGGCTCCAGGAATGGGTGGTTCAGACGGGCGCCAAGATCTGCATCATTTTTGAAGGCCGCGACGGCGCTGGCAAAGGGGGAACCATCAAGGCCCTGACCGAGCGTGTGAGCCCGCGCGTGTTCCGCGTGGTGGCATTGCCGGCACCCACGGAACGCGAGAAGAGTCAGATGTACGTGCAACGCTACCTGCCCCACCTGCCGGCCGCGGGAGAAGTGGTGATCTTCGATCGTAGCTGGTACAACCGGGCGGGCGTGGAGCGCGTCATGGGGTTCTGTACCGAGGAACAGGTGGAGAGCTTTCTCAGGGCCGTTCCGTTGGTCGAGCAGGCCATCGTCCACTCTGGAGTGATGTTGTTCAAGTACTGGCTGGAAGTCAGCCACGAGGAACAGACTCGCAGGCTGGAAGCGCGCATCCACGACGGACGCAAGGTGTGGAAGCTGTCCGACATGGACCTGAAGTCCTACAGCCGCTGGTATGACTACTCTCGCGCCCGTGACGCCATGTTCCGGGCTACCGACACCGCAATCGCCCCATGGTATCTGGCCAATTCCGATGTCAAGGAGCGCGCCCGCCTCAACATCATCAGCGACATACTCCACAAGATTCCCTATGAAGCCATGCCGCGCAAGGAGGTGTCGCTGCCCGCGCGGCAAAAGCCGGAAGGCTACGTGGAGCCGGACTACCCATACAAGCGCGTTCCCGAGAAATTCTAGGTTCCCTCATCAGAACCGAAACCGGGAGGGAGGCAGCCATGCAGCAGGAAGCGCCAGACGGGCGCCGCAACATCCACGTCAGCCGTATGCGCTGGTGGCTGCAAGGCTATCGGAAGGAGTGGGTTGCACCGGACATGATTGCCGGACTCACGGTTGCGGCGGTAGTCATCCCCAAGGCGCTCGCCTATGCCACCATTGCCGGCCTGCCTGTTCAGGTGGGGCTCTATACCGCCTTCGCGCCCATGCTGATCTACGCCCTGCTCGGCAGTTCGCGCACGCTCAGCGTCAGCACGACGACAACGCTCGCGATCCTGGTTGCTGCGGCATTCGGCAGCCTGGGCCCGCACCCCGGCCCGGCAACCCTGATCACGGCTTCGGCAACGCTAACGTTCCTGGTCGGCGCCATGCTCCTCGCCGGGTGGCTGCTCCGCCTGGGCTTTGTCGCCGACTTCATCTCCGAGCCCGTGCTCGTTGGATTCAAGGCGGGGATCGGCCTCGTCATCGTGCTGGACCAGATTCCGAAGCTGCTCGGCATGCATATTCAGAAGGGATCGTTCTTCCATAATCTCCTGGCCATCGCGCAAGGCATTCCGCACGCGTCGCTGGCGACCGCGGCTGTGGGTATCGCCATGGTCGGCATCCTGCTGTCCATGGAGCATTGGCTGCCGCGCTTGCCCGCGCCTTTGATTGCCGTGGCCGCAGGCATCGCCGGCGTGACGCTGCTGAACCTCCCCGACTACGGCGTGGCCATCGTCGGCAAAGTCCCGACCAGCCTTCCGCCCGTGACCCTGCCCGATGTGGATATGATGCAGCGGCTATGGCCCGGGGCGCTTGGCGTCGCGCTGATGAGTTTTACCGAGAGCATTGCCGCCGGACGCGCATTCGCGCAAAGCGGGGAGCCGCCGCCAGCGGCAAATCGCGAACTGCTGGCCACGGGACTCGCAAACCTGGGCGGCGCCTTCCTCGGTGCCATGGCAGCCGGCGGGGGCACCACGCAAACCGCCGTCAACCGCATTTCTGGCGCACGCTCGCAAATGGCCGGACTGGTGACCGCCCTGGCGTCCCTCGGGACCATGCTGGTGCTCGCACCAGTAGTGGGACTGATGCCGGAGGCCACACTGGCCGCAGTGGTCATCGTGTACTCCGTGACCCTGATCAAGCCCGCCGAATTTCGCGCGATTCTGAGCATACGGCGCACCGAGTTCAGTTGGGCGCTGATTGCGATGGCCGGCGTTGTTGCTCTTGGCACGCTGCAGGGGATCGTCATCGCCATCATCGTGTCGCTGCTAGCCCTGGCGTACCAGACATCAGACCCACCCGTCTACGTGCTCGTCCGCAAGCCCGACACCAATGTGATCCGCCCGCGGTCGGATGAACATCCGCAAGACGAGGCCATCCCCGGCTTGCTGATGCTGAGGCCGGAAGGAAGAGTCTACTTTGCGAATGCGCGGCGCATCGGGCATAAGTTGAGGCCTCTGGTTGCCAAGGTCAGGCCGAAGATTTTGGCCCTGGATCTGGCAGGCGTTTCGGACCTCGAGTACACCGCGCTCCATATGCTGATCGATGCGGAGAAAGAACTGCGTGAGGAAGACGGTGTCCTGCTCTGGCTGGTCGGCATGAATCCCGACGTGCTGGCGATGGTTCGACGCTCCCCGCTGGGAGAGACGCTCGGCCGTGACCGGATGTTCATCACCCTGGATTTGGCAGTTGCCAGATATCAGGCTAACCCAGCCAACGGCACATAGTGGACATTGCCCGTTGTATCGAAGCAAGAGGTAATCATGTCACGTCTACTGCTGACGAATATCGAACCCAACACCGCTGACGACGAAGTCCGTGCGCTTCTCGAAAAGTACGGTCTACCACCCTGCGCTGTCATAGAGCAGGTGCCTGGCGATGGGACGCGGCCATCCGTGGTAATGACCTTCGATGACATTGACCCGGATACGCTGCACAAGTACGCCGAGCGCATCCATCACATGTTCTGGAAGGGCCGGGAACTGACGGCGCAGGTGCTGAGCGACCGCTTTTCTTGAGCCGCTATCTTGCAGCCGCCCAGAGGAATATCTGCTCGATCAGGCGATCGCTGGCTTCGGCGACCGCCTGTGCGCCCCCGGCTGCGTCGGCGCTTGGCGCCGTCGCACTGGCTCGAACATGGCCCTTCGAATCCTGCCGGGATTCAGTTCACTCGCCGTCGCCACGGGACTTACCCGCGCCTCGCTATCGCTGGCGTAGTGGCGGTTCGCAATTGGCACGCTGAGCGGCAGCAAAGGCCGATCTGCCGTCCGCTCCCGGTCCGCCGAATGTCACGTCTTGCCAGCGCGGCCTAGTCGCCTAGCTTGTCTGCCGCCTTGCCGAGCAGGCCAAGTAGGTCCGGCCCCAGACTCGCAGACAGTTCGCGGTTCGCCGGCGACCAAAACGCAAGGGCCTGCTGGAGGCGAAACGCCCCCTCTTCGGTCAGCCAGACTGCGCGTCGCCGGCGGTCACTCTCTGCGCTCACGACTTCCACCAAGCCAGCCCCGGCGAGTTGATCCACGTTTCGGGACATGGTGGATTGATTCAGTCCGGCGTGAAGCGCAAGCGCCCCCAGCGTGTCATCCGGCGCGGACGCGATCAGGCACATCAGCCCAAACTGGGTATTGGACAAACCAGATGGCAGCAATGCGGCATCCAGCTTGCTAGTAATGCGCCGCGCCACCAGGCGCGAGAGCCAGCCAAGATCCGACTCGAGCGCATCAGCGGCGTCCGCGCGCAATGTTCTTGGTGCTTGTGTTTTCCTGTTCATGTTTCTATTATATGCATCTGCATTTATTGCATCTACATATAATTTCAATAGCGAACAGAGACATGAAAAACTATCGCTTTGGCGTGGCCGGCCTGGAAGAAATCGCTGGAATGAGTGGCAAAGTGTTACTTCAGGCAATCATTGACGGCCAACTGCCGCAGGCGCCGATCTCGCAGGCACTGGACTTCTGGCTCGTTGAGGTCGGCGACGGCTTTGCCGCTTTCGAAGGCGAACCCGCGCCGCACTTGCTGAATCCGATGGGCACAGTGCATGGCGGCTGGGCGTTGACCCTGATCGACAGTGTGGCTGCCTGCGCTGCCCATTCCTTGCTGCCTGCGGGGACCAGCTACACCACCGTCGAAACCAAGGGCAACTTCTCCCGGCCGATCAGGCCAGATACCGGCCGTGTCCGCGCCGATGCGAAAGTTGTCAGCCAGGGGCGCCAAATCGTCACCGCCGAGGCGCGGGTCCTGGACACCGATGGCCGCGTCCTGGCACACGGAACTTCAACGCTGCTGATCGTGCCTCCGGCTCGCTAATGGCGACTATCAACTCACGCGGAACGACTTTGCACGCGGAATGATCTCTCCGCCCTTGATAGCCTTCAAGACGAGAAACGGCGCAAGGATTCTCTACGAAAGAATCTGCCTCAGCATGCGCCGGGCCATCCAATTTACAGTTGAGCAGCCACGGCCGCCCACGATTCGATTTGGAGCACACCATGACGCAAGCGATCTCAGCATTAAGTGACAGTTCATCGGCTGTCTACGAACGACAAGGCGACACATGGTTGCCAACAGAGCTCTCACGCGGTCCATGGGACGCGCGTTCCCAGCACGGAGGGGCGCCATGCGCGTTGTTGGCGCATGCGGCCGAAAGCGCGGTTACGGAGCCTGGCTGGCGCCTTGCGCGCTTGAGTGTCGAACTGATCAAGCCAGTTCCGATTGCCCCACTGACAACGAGATGCAACCTCCAGTCGTCGCGAGCCACATCACGTATCACTATCGACCTGCTTGCCGGAGACCTTCTGGTTGCCCGCGGACATGCCCTGTTGCTGCGTGGCGAGCAACTGACGCTGCCTGGTGACCTGCCTGCCGGCTGGTCGCCCACGCGGCTTGAACCGTTGCCGGCAAACTGCAATGACAGCGTGCGCATCCCAGGCTTGCCCGAAGGAAGATCCTTCTATCAATCGGCCATGGAGACACGCGTCGCACAAGGCGACCCTTCGCAAGCCGGCCCCAGCGCGGCCTGGTTCAGGCTCACGGTTCCGATCGTGCAGGGAGCGCCGACATCTCCCGCCATGCGTGCTGCTGCCGCGTCCGATTTCGGCAATGGGCTGAGCTGGGTGCTTCCGGCGAGTCGCTATCTGTTTGCCAATGCTGACCTTAGCCTGCATCTGCATCGTGAGCCCGTCGGGGAGTGGATCGGGCTTTTGTCCGGTACAGAGGTGCATGGCAGCGGGACTGGTATCACGATGTCACGCCTCTATGACGAGATGGGGCCGATCGGCGTCGCGATCCAGACGCTGCTACTACGCGAACGGGCGACGAAGTAGGTCCGGACGGACCAGGGAAAATCAGCGTGCCGCACACACTCAGCGCGTTCGTTGCAACGAACGAAGGCGGGGGCGGCCATCGTCGCTTTGTCGGTCAGTGCGGACTTCCGCATCCGAACTCACCCGGCGGGATTGCCCGCGGTCGTGGGCTATCGCTCCCCATCATCGGCACTTCCTTCTCCTTCGAGCTTGCGGCGCAGTGCCGTCATCACGCTGCATGTCGTCTCGATGTCTTCGACCTGAAGCCCCTCTGAGAGCCTATTGATCCATGGCGCTTGCAGGCGCATCGCAGCATCGAACGCCTGCTTCCCCTTGTCCGTAAGCACGACGAGCGGCGCTCGCCGATGGTGCGGATTCGGCTCCAGGCTGACGAAACCCTCGCCGGCCAAGTCGTTAACAATGCGCTGGACATTCTGGCGGCTGGCACCCATATCGCGGGCATACCACGCTACCGGTTGCGGCTGGCTCGCCGCGACAATGGTGCCAAGCACCTGCCAGCGCGCGCTCGTCAGGCCTAGTTCGGCGACCAGCCGGTCGCCTGCAACAAGCATCCGGTTGTTAAGCCGGAATAGATCGAGAATGAGATCAGTCACGGCAGCTCCGGCCGGGGTTCGCTTGGTCTCGCGCATGCAGCACCATGTGTCGTATTTGGTTCCATATAACTATATTGACATCATGATGTCAATATCCTAGGCTTGCATCACCATCACCTCAGCTAGCTGTATGCCAACGGAGACTGCCATGCCACTGATTCGAGCACTTGACCCCGCCTTTCCAATCGAGCGCCAGATCGCAGTCGAAGCTTCCCCGGTTGTGCTGGTGAATATCTTCATGATGGACCAGGCGGACGAGCAGGGCTTCCTCCGGGCATGGCAGGACGATGCGGCATTCATGAGGCGGCAGCCGGGCTTCATCTCGACCCAGCTTCACCGCGCGCTCGGAGACAATCCGGCGTATCTGAACTATGCCGTCTGGGAATCGACGGCCAATTTTCGGGCTGCCTTCACCCATCCCGAGTTCCAGGCGAAACTCCCGGCCTATCCATCCTCGGCCGTAGCCACCCCGCATCTGTTCGAGAAGATCGCAGTTCCCGGCATCTGCATTGCGTAGCCAAGATGCGCCGGGAGAAATACTGTGCTCAGGATCATCCACCCGGTCGCCGGCGCGCTCGCGATACCGTGGGTCTTCCTGCTGATTCCCGCTCTTGCAGTGACAGGCGGCTCCGGATACGCCCTCGCGAAGGGGCGGCGCGCCGTGCTGATCAGGGCGAAGATGAAGCACATGTCGCCGATCGCCGCCAATGGCATTCTGGCCCCCCTCCCTTCCACCGCGTCCCTCGCGTCGCAAGGCGAGCGAACGTCGTTTCAAGACCAGGGAGCGGCCGTTCGCCAGCCCGCTATTCTGGTGTTGGTGCGATCTGTCGGGACATAGCGTTGGCATTCCATAACAAGCGCCATGGCGGCCTTTTCTGCGGGAGATAGTTCCGTGCCCTGCCTCGGCTCTGCGACGCTTCTACGCTGCCAGTAACGCGCATCAGCTTGTCCGCGTCTTCTTCGGCGGCTTCCTCTGCGTACTCGTCCGCGATGTGCAGCCCGGCTGCCTCAGTGACTCGCTTAGGCGCAGGTACCGCGCCAGTGGTGACGGGGATCAGCCTTCCGGCAACGCCTATGAGAGTTCCAGGGGAATTTTGCGGCGAAAGTAGTAGACGCTGCCGCGCTTCTGGATGTTGGTAGCCACGGGCTCTCTACAGGTACGGGTGTAACACCTGCGCGGCATAGTGTACCGATGGAACCCGCCACAAAAAACAAAACCCCGGAAGACCGCAATCTTCCGGGGTTCTGCCGCCATTGCTGGCGGAGACGGAGGGATTCGAACCCTCGATCCAGGTTTTGGCCCGGATGCTCCCTTAGCAGGGGAGTGCCTTCGACCTCTCGGCCACGTCTCCCAAACCTGCCGTTGCGTGAGGGAGGCCACACAACGAAGCGCGTATTCTATCGGTCAGATTTCAATTGGTCAACGACGATTCGATAACTAATTAAAAAATTTTTTACTACCGATAGTTGGACCAACAGTTGGACAAGCCGCACGCGGCCTGTCCCGCATGGATCACGCCTGATCCAGCTCGAACACCTTATGCAGCGCGCGCACCGCGAGCTCCATGTACTTCTCGTCGATCAGCACCGAGATCTTGATTTCCGAAGTGGAGATCATCTGGATGTTGATGCCTTCTTCGGACAGCGTGCGGAACATCTTGCTGGCGATGCCGACGTGCGAGCGCATGCCCACGCCGACCACCGAGACCTTCGACACCTTGGGGTCGCCGGAGACGCTGGCAGCGCCGATATGCGCCTTCACGCCATCGTTCAGGATGGCCAGCGCGCGCTGGTATTCGCCGCGCGGCACGGTGAAGGTGAAGTCGGTCTTGCCATCGACGGACTGGTTCTGGATGATCATGTCGACGTCGATGTTGGCGTCGGCCACGGGGCCCAGGATCTGGTACGCGATGCCGGGCTTGTCGGGCACGCCCAGGACGGTGATCTTCGCCTCGTCACGGGCAAAGGCAATGCCGGAGATGACGGCTGCTTCCATTTCAGACTCTTCCTCAAAAGTGATCAGCGTGCCCGAGTGCATTTCTTGCTCGAGGGGCATCAGGGGGTCGGTCAGCGACGACAGCACGCGGGTCTTCACGCGGTACTTGCCGGCGAACTCCACCGAACGGATCTGCAGCACCTTGGAACCCAGGCTGGCCATTTCCAGCATTTCCTCGAAGGTGATCTGGTCCAGGCGGCGGGCGTCTTCGACCACGCGCGGATCGGTGGTGTAGACGCCGTCCACGTCGGTGTAGATCAGGCATTCGTCAGCCTCGATGGCGGCGGCGATGGCCACTGCCGAGGTATCCGAACCACCACGGCCGAGGGTGGTGATATTGCCGTAGCCATCGATGCCCTGGAAACCCGTGATGACGACCACACGCCCGGCGTCGAGATCGGCCAGGATGCGCTCGTCGTCGATCGATTCGATGCGGGCCTTGGTGTGGGACGAGTCGGTCTTCACCGGCACTTGCCAGCCGGTGTAGCTGATCGCGTCGACGCCCTCGCCTTGCAGCGCGATGGCCAGCAGGGCCGAACTGGCCTGCTCGCCGGTCGCGGCCAGCATATCCAGCTCACGCGGGCTCGGCTGCGCCGAAATTTCCTTGGCAAGACCAAGCAGGCGATTGGTTTCGCCGGACATGGCCGAAGGCACCACGACTACGCGGTGACCGGCGCGATGCCATTTGGCAACGCGCTTGGCGACATTCTTGATGCGTTCCGGAGAACCCATCGAAGTGCCGCCGTATTTGTGAACGATGAGAGCCATCTATTTATCGACGCCAGCGATTGTGCAAAACCTCTGAAAATACACGAAGAGGCGGCGCGAAGCAAGGCATCGCATGATGACACGCGCCCGGCGGAAGTGGCGCGCACGGCTCGCGTGCGTATTTTTCGCGCCGCATCGATGCGATCCGGCGTCCGCTTGCACCGCCTATTCAGGCCGCGGTTACGCCCTCGTCCACTCCACCCATTCGATGCGCCAGCGTGGCGATGCGGGCGCACCCGGCCAGCGCCGGTGCATGCCCAGCCCGGCCGCGAACACGAGTTGACCGCCCGCCCACAGCAGGGGGAGCCGCGCGCGCCGCGCCATCGGCACGCCGGCCTCCTGATAGGCTTGCTTGAGTGCGCGCGCCGGGCCGCCCGGACGCAGCACGATGCGTTCGCCGCCCTGCCGTGCCGCCAGCCGCAGGGGTTGCCGCAATGCGGCTTCGGGCAAGCCATAGGTGTCGTCGCGCGTAAAGCGCAGTTCGCCATGCCACGCCGGCACCGCCAGGCTTGCCTCACCCTGCCAGGCTAGCGCGAGATCGCCCGAAGCGATCGCTGGCCCGGCGTGCCGGGCCAGCACGCGCCCCTGGAAACGATGCAGCACCAGCGCCTCGTGATGGATGGCTGGCTCCCCGCCTTCGTGCTCGATCAATTGCGCGCGCATGGCGGACAAGCGCGCGGTGGAAGGGGCCTGCGTGCCGAGGTCGCGCAACCACAGGCGCAGCACGGTGTCGGCCTGCGCGGGCGAAAGCGCGCGCAGGCCCGCAAGATCGAGTTCCGCAATGGTGCCGGCATCGCGCGGCGGGCGCACCAGCCCGGCCATCAGCTGCATGGCGAGCCCGTCGAGCAATTCGCCGGCCTGCGCCAGATGGGCGGCAGCCTGTGCCACGTTGGCGCGCAAGGCGGGAAACGCCGCGACCAGCGCCGGCATCTGTCCTCTCAGCGCGTTGCGGGCGAAACGGGGGTCGTCGTTGGAGGGATCGTCGATCCATGCGAGCGCATGGGCGGCACAGTAGGCATCGATGTCGTCGCGCGCCACGTCAAGCCAGGGCCGCAGCAGCACGATCTGCTGCCGCGCCCCGAGCCGGCGCAGGCGCGGCATGCCGCCCAGCCCGGCCAGCCCGCTACCGCGAAACAGGCGCAACAACACGGTCTCGACCTGGTCGTCCAGGTGATGCGCGAACAGCAGCAGTTCCGCCCCGGCCTCATCGCACATGGCCTCCAGCGCTGCATAGCGCGCGCGGCGCGCGGCCGCCTCGAGCCCTTCGCCATGCTGCTGGTTCACCGTGACGCGGCGGCTGTAGAACGGCAGTTGCCAGTCGCGGCACAGCGACGCGCAGAAGACGTCCCACTCGTCAGCCTGCGCCTGCAGCCCGTGGTGCACATGCAGCCCCACCACGCGCAGCGGCAGAGACGACGACGCCACCGCCGCACGCAACGCGTGCAGCAGCGCTACCGAATCGCGTCCGCCGGAAAGCGCCACCGCCACCGTGCCTGCCCGTGCGCCATGGCCAGAAACAACAAAGGCCGCACCGGCCTGAAGTGCCTGTGCGACCTTGTCGGTCAAGCCGGCGGACGGGTCAGCCCGGTGCGCCGGTTTCCTTGAACTTGCCATAGGACAGCAGACGCTCGTTGCGACGAGCCTGCAACTCCTTCACGCTCATGCCCTGGAACTGGCGCAGCGAATCCGCCAGCGAACGCTTGAGCATGGCGGCCATGCCCTTGACGTCGCGGTGCGCGCCGCCCAGCGGCTCGCTGACGATCTTGTCGATCAGGCCAAGCGCCTTGAGGCGGTGCGCGGTCAGGCCGAGTGCTTCGGCGGCTTCGGGTGCCTTCTCGGCGGTCTTCCACAGGATGGAAGCGCAGCCTTCCGGCGAGATCACGGCGTAGGTGGCAAACTGCAGCATCTGCACCACGTCACCCACGGCTATCGCCAGCGCGCCGCCGGAGCCGCCTTCGCCGATGATGGTGGCAATCAGGGGCACCTTGAGGCCGGCCATCACGTAGAGATTGTGACCGATGGCTTCGGACTGGCCACGCTCTTCCGCGTCGATGCCGGGGAATGCACCCGGCGTGTCAACGAAGGTGAAGATCGGCAGGCCGAACTTGTCGGCCAGCTCCATCAGGCGCTTGGCCTTGCGGTAGCCCTCGGGCTTGGGCATGCCAAAGTTGCGCATCGCGCGCTCTTTGGTATCGCGCCCCTTCTGGTGACCGATCACCATGCACGCCTGCCCGTTGAAGCGGGCCAGGCCGCCCACGATGGAGAGATCGTCGGCAAAGTTGCGGTCACCGTGCAGTTCGTGGAAGTCGGTGAAGATCTCCCGCACATAGTCCAGCGTGTACGGACGTTGCGGATGCCGGGCGATCTGTGCCACCTGCCATGGGGTCAGGTTGGCGTAGATGTCCTTGGTAAGCTGCTGGCTCTTGCCGGCTAGCCGCGAAATCTCTTCGGAGATATCGACAGCCGAATCGTCCTGCACAAACCGCAGTTCTTCGATCTTTGCCTCGAGTTCGGCAATTGGCTGCTCAAAATCCAGGAAGGTGGTTTTCATGAGACTCGCGTACCTGTCTGTGAAGGGGCGCATTCTACCGGAATTCACCCACTAAACCGCAAGTCTGCGGATGCAGCCTCGCGCACTTCCATGCAAATTCTGCAGTCTTTCTGCTGCCTGTCAGGCTAATACGTCACCGGCAACGGGTCAAGACTGCGCCACATGTACCATGTGGCGACGGTTCGCCACGGTTCCCAGTTGGCCGCCACCTCGCGCGCTTCACTGCGCGTGACGGGTTCGCCGCTGAAATAGTTCGCCGAAATGGCGTTGATCAGGCCGACGTCGTCAAGCGGCAATACATTGGGCCGCATCAGGTTGAACATCAGGAACATTTCGGCGGTCCAGCGGCCGATGCCGCGGATCTGCGTCAACTCGGCGATGACGGCTTCGTCGTCCATCTCCGTCCAGCTGTCGACATGCACGCGTCCCGCCTTAAAATGCTCGGCAAGGTCGACGATGTACTCAGCCTTGCGGCGCGACAGGCCGCAAGCGGCCAGGTTGTCGTGCCCGGCCTTTAGCATCTGTGCCGGCGTGAGCTTGGGACAGAGTGCCGCCAGACGCTCCCACACCGTTTGCGCGGCCTTCACCGAGATCTGCTGGCCAACGACGGAGCGGGCCAGCGTGATAAAGGGATCGCCGCGCGAGATCAGGTGCGCCGGACCGTAGGTGGGGATCATCTTGCGCAGGATACGGTCGCGCTTCATCAGGTCGGCGCAGGCCTCATCCCAGTAGGCGGGACGCACCGCGTCCACCACCGTCTCGACCGGCAGGGGGATTGCCGCGGCTTCCGGCAGCACGGGCGCCCTGGGCGTGCGTGCCGCGGTCTTCAGCACCGCCTTGCCGTCCGCCCTGACCACCGGCCCGGACGATTTGACCGGGGCCTTGCTGGCCACCTTGACGCCGCTCTTCAGCGGCTTGGCGGCCTTCGCCACCGTGCTTGCCTTGGGCGACTTGAGCGGCACCGGCGGCTTGGCCGCAGGCCTGGCCTTGCTGGCCGCAGCAGTCTTGGACGGCGCCGCTGGCGTCGCCGTCTTGCGCACGGCAGCGTTCAAGCGCGCCTCCACTCGGTGGCACCGCCCGGCTTGTCTTCAAGGATCACGCCGCCGGCCAGCAGTTCGGCACGGATGCGGTCGGCTTCGGCGAAGTTGCGCTCCGCCTTGGCTTGCTTGCGCGCACCGATCAGGGCTTCGATCTGCTCCGGCTGCAGGCCATCGGATGTCTTGCCGCCTTGCAGGAACGCGTGCGCGCCGCGCTCCAGCAAGCCCAGCGTGGCACCCAGGCCCTTGAGCTGGCGCGCCATCGCCCGCGAGCCGGTGCGGTTGACTTCACCGGCGAGGTCGAACAGCACGGCCATGGCGATCGGCGTGTTGAAGTCGTCGCCCATCGCGTCGATAAAGCGCCGCGCATGCGCCTCTTCCCAGTCCAGGGGCTGGTCATCCGGCTGCACGTCCTTGAGTGCCGTGTAAAGGCGCGTCAGGGAATGACGAGCGTCCTCCAGGTGATCACTGCTGTAGTGTAGCGGGCTGCGGTAATGCGCGCGCAAGATGAAGAAGCGCACCACCTCGGCGTCGTACTCCTTGAGTACATCGCGGATGGTGAAGAAGTTGCCGAGCGATTTCGACATCTTCTCGTCATTGATTCGCACGAAGCCGTTGTGCATCCACAAGTTGACGAAGGTCTTGCCGCTGGCCCCTTCGGACTGCGCGATCTCGTTCTCATGGTGCGGGAACTGCAGGTCGGCGCCGCCGCCGTGGATATCGAAATGCTCGCCCAGCAGCGCGCAGCTCATCGCCGAGCATTCGATGTGCCAGCCCGGACGGCCGGCGCCCCATTTCGAGTCCCACTTGCTTTCGGCGGGCTCGCTCTCCTTGGCGGACTTCCACAGCACAAAGTCGAGCGGATCGTGCTTGGCTTCGTTGGTGGCCACGCGCTCGCCGGCGCGCAGGTCTTCCAGCGATTTGCCCGACAGGCGCCCATAATTGGGGAATTTGCGCACGGCATAGTTCACATCGCCATCGCTGGCCTGATAAGCCAGGCCGCGGGCCTCCAGCTTGCCGATGATATCCAGCATCTGCGGCACGTAGTCGGTCGCGCGCGGCTCATGGTCCGGGCGCTGGATGCCCAGCGCGTCGGCATCCTCGTGCATGTAGCGGATGAAGCGGTCGGTCAGCGCGCCGATGGTCTCGCCATTCTCCGCGGCGCGGCGAATGATCTTGTCATCGATGTCGGTGATGTTCTGCACGTAGGTCACCTGGTAGCCGGCCGTGCGCAGCCAGCGCTGCACCATGTCGAATACCACCATCACGCGCGCATGGCCAACGTGACAATAGTCGTACACCGTCATGCCGCAGACATACATGCGTACACGGCCGGGTTCGATTGGCACGAAAGGCTGCTTTTCACGCGCGAGCGTGTTGTAGATATTCAGAGGATGCATGAAACGAGGTGAAAGGATGAGGAATCCTGCCGGCGGCATGACCGGGCACAAACTGGCACTGGCTGGAACTGACCCGGCGGCCCGCATTCTGCTGCCCTGCCCCCGGGGCTGCCAGGGGCCGCCCCGGCGTTGCCCGAAGTTGCCCATAAGCGACTGCGGGCAATCCTCGCGCAACGATGCGGGACGAGAGGGACAACGGCACAGCGGGACAACACTGCAACGGTACGGCGGGACAGCACTTGCAAGACACCAGATGCGCCATTGTCGCGCCTTCGCGAGACCGGCAACTTGCGCCTGCGCAAAATCAGGCGCGACCCATATCTTACCGGAAGCGACCGACCAGGGTGGCCCCGCGCCCGCCTTGCGGCGCACCACGGCAAGCCCGCGTGGCAAAGGGAACGCCCCGATACCCGGGCCGGCATGGCCGCGCTTTGCTAGAATGCCGCGGAGTATAACGGACCGCCATACATGAGCCTGTTCCTGCCCACCATAGCAACCGCTTCATCCCCGCCCCTGCGCCGGCGCATTGCGGCCGCCTCGTTAACCCTGGCGGCCGGCCTGGCAGGCATGCTTGTCATGGCTGATCCCGTGCGCGCGCAGGCCGGACCCGTATCGCTTGCCGTGCCGGCCGTCCCGCCCGGCGGCGTGCGCTCTGCCGATCCGGGCATGGCCGACGCGGAGAAGGCGGCGGCGCAGAAGAAATATGGCGAGGCCATCGATCGCTTCGACCGCGTGCTGGCCACCAACCCGCGCAATGCGCAGGCGCGCTTCGAGCGTGCCTGGGCCCTGGCCCAGGCCGGGCGCGAGGACGAGGCCATCGCGGCGTTGTCGTACATGGCACAGGATTTCCCGGAACTGCCCGAGCCGCACAACAACCTGGCCCTGCTGTACGCCAAGCGCGGTGATCTCAAGCGCGCCGAGGCGGAACTGCTGCTCGCTCTCGATGCCAAACCCGATTTCGCGGTGGGTTACACCAATCTGGGCGATGTCTACCGCCGCCTGGCCGAGAATGCCTACCGGGAAGCACTCCGCCGCAATCCCAAGGACGCGGCGGCGGCCTCGGGCCTCAAGCTATCGCAACCCGCGGCGGCCATCCAGCCTCCCGCGGGCACCACGCGCAAGGCAAGCGCCGCGGCCAGCGAGCCGGCGGCCGCACCCGCCCGGTAGTGCCTTGCCGGGCAGGCGGGGCCGCAGCCAGGCCCCGGTCTTATCGTTTTCCCGATCCACGGAGTCAAGCATGATCTTTTCGCGTCGCCTCGTCCTTGCCGGCATGGTCGCCGGTGCCCTAGCGCTCTCGCCCCTGGCCTCACAGGCACAGCAGCAGAAAGCCGAGCGGGTGCAATTCGTCACCAGCGCCGGCAAGTTCACGCTAGAGGTCTATCCGGACGCCGCGCCCAAGACGGTCGCGAACTTCATGGAGTACGTCAAGAGCGGCTTCTATAGCGGCACCATCTTTCATCGCGTCATCAACGGTTTCATGGTGCAAGGCGGTGGCTTCGACCGCGACATGAAGCAGAAGCCCACGCGCGCGCCGATTCCGCTGGAGGCCCAGAACGGGCTGAAGAACAAGGCTGGCACGGTCGCCATGGCACGCACCAGCGATCCCAACTCGGCCACCGCCCAGTTCTTCATCAATGTGGTGGATAATTCCAGTCTCGACTATCCGCAGCCGGACGGTAACGGCTACGCTGTGTTCGGCAAGGTGGTGGAAGGCATGGATACCGTCGAAAAGATGAAGAACACGCCCACCACCTCTTATGGCCCGATGCGTAATGTCCCGGCCACGCCGATCGTGATCGAGTCGGCCTCTGTCGTCAAATAACACCGTACCACCGTACAAAGGAAAGCAAATGTCCAAGGTAGAGCTCCACACCAGCCAAGGTGTCATCACCATCGAACTCGACGCCGAAAAGGCGCCCAAGTCGGTTGAAAACTTCCTGTCCTATGTGCGAAAGGGCCACTACGACAACACCATCTTCCACCGTGTGATCAAGAACTTCATGATCCAGGGCGGCGGTTTCGAACCCGGCATGAAGCAAAAGGCCACCGATGCCCCGATCGAGAACGAAGCCGGCAACGGCCTCAAGAACGATCGCTACACGGTTGCCATGGCGCGTACCAACGCACCGCATTCGGCCACCGCGCAGTTCTTCATCAACGCGGTCGACAATGACTTCCTCAACTTCACCTCGCCGACCCCGCAAGGCTTCGGCTACGCCGTGTTCGGCAAGGTGATCGACGGTACCGACGTGGTCGAGACGATCAAGGGCGTGCGCACCGGCAGCGCCGGCTTCCACCAGGACGTGCCGCTCGAAGACGTGGTCATCGAAAAGGCCGTGGTGGTCGAATAAGTCACTGGCCACCCTCGCCCTCACCGCGCACCTTGGCGGGGTCGCGGCATGAAGTCAGGCCAGACTCTCTCTCCAACCGCATGACTGCGACCCCATCCACGCCGGCTGCCGGCGCCCTCGCGGTGCCAGCCCCGGCGTGGTTCATTTCCGACCTGCATCTCACGCCGGAGATGCCGCGCACGCTGGCGTCCTTCGAGCGCGTGCTCGAACGCGCGGCACAAGGCGCGCGCGCGCTGTTCATCCTGGGTGATTTCTTCGAATTCTGGGTAGGCGACGAGGAAGCCGACAGCCCCTTTGCGGCGCAAGTGGCCACCATGCTTCGCCAGCTCGCCGGCCGCGGCGTCCACGTGTACCTGATGCATGGCAACCGCGACTTCCTGCTGGGACAGCGCTTTGCGCGCGCCGCCGGCGCCGCCTTGCTGCCCGATCCGACCGTGATCGAATGCGCTGGCCAGCGCGTGGTGCTCAGCCACGGCGACATGCTGTGCACCGACGATGAACGCTACATGAAATTCCGCCGCTGGACCCGCAAACGGTGGGTCCAGCGCGCATTCCTGTCGCTGCCGCTGACGCTGCGCCTGCGCGTGGCGCGGCGGCTGCGCGCCGACAGCGAGGCGGGCCGCGCCGACCAGGCGCGCCGCGATGCTCCGCCCGACTACGGCGACACCAAGCCGCAAGCCGTGGCGGCGCTGTTGCGCGACAGCCATGCACCGGTTCTGGTGCATGGCCACACGCACCGCCCCGCCCGCCACGAAAGTCCGGAGGGCGTGCGCTGGGTGCTGACCGACTGGGACCTCGACGGCAAGCGGCCACGCGCCGCCGTGCTGCAACTCGATGCGGACGGCTTCCACGTACTGCCGCAAGTGGACTGACGCCGGGGCCGGCGTCCCCCAGGCGGCCCCGGCCTCCCTACTTCATCAGCTTGCGCAACTCACTCGCGTCGAAGCGGTCGTTCGGCGTGTTCTCAAGGTGCTCGCCGAGCCGGTCCAGCGCAGCCATCACCGTCTCGAGGCGCTCGTGCTGCTGGGCCGCATTATCGATCAGGCTCTTGAGCGCCAGCGAAACCGGATCGTCCGCGTTCGGCGTGATGCCGTAAGCGGAGAACTCCTGCTTGGCACCCTGCTGCCCGGTGGGCGCATCCGGCAGGATGATGCGCGCCGGAATACCGACCGCGGTGGCGCCCGGCGGCACCGGCTTGAGCACCACGGCATTGGAGCCGATGCGCGCGCCGTCGCCGATGGTGTAGCCGCCAAGCACCTTGGCGCCGGCACTCACCACCACATTGGCACCCAGCGTGGGATGGCGCTTCACGCCCTTATAGAGCGATGTGCCGCCCAGGGTCACGCCCTGGTAAATGGTGCAGTCGTCGCCGATCTCGGCGGTCTCGCCTACCACCACGCCCATGCCGTGATCGATGAACACGCGGCGCCCTACCTTGGCGCCGGGGTGTATCTCGATCCCGGTGAAAAAACGGGCCCAGTGGGAAATCCACCGGCCGAGCCAGTGAAACCCCGCGTTCCAGCAAGCATGGGCGAAGCGGTGAAACATCACGGCATGAAAGCCGGGGTAGCAGGTCAGCACCTCCAGACGGCTGCGCGCGGCGGGATCGCGCCGCATGATGGCGTCGATATCTTCCTTCAGACGAGAGAACATCTTGGTCGTGTCGTGTTGCCACGCCGTGCGCCGCGCGTCCTGAGTCAGCAGGACTGACGCGCGTCGCCGGCATGGTCATTGGCCGGTGGGAACGGGATCAGGGAGTGTAAGAGATTTGCTACCCTGCTGCCGCCATGGACATTGATTGCGATGGCGCGGTCCGCCTTTTCCGTACCACGGTATCGGCCGCGGTGCGTGGAGGTGGACGGCGGCCGCCATCAACATCGCTCGGGCACGTGGACCAGGCCGGTCATCAGGCGGCGAGCGCCGTGGCTCATCACGGCGCGCTCTATCACCCAGGCCCCATCGCGCCTTGCCGTGACGGCGCCCACGGCAAGGATGCCCGACGCATGGCCGATGCGGGTCTGGCTGCCGCTGCGCACCGCGGCCCGATGCACCACCGAGTCTGGCAGGTTGGCAGCCGCCGCCAGCGCGATCGCGTCGGCCCCGGTAAAGGCAGGGGCGGCGCTGCGGCGCAACACATCGATATGGGCCGCGGCCAGCGAAGCCCCGGTGCTGGCGCGATAGCCGGCGGGCGGTGCCACCCACGCGATCCTGGGCGTGGCGGGACGCTCGCGCGTGGCGGTTTGCGCATCCGGCGCCAGTCCCATGGCCACCGCGCCCTTCGCGCGAATAGCCTCGAGCCCGGCCAGTAGCCCGGTGTCCGAGTTGATCCGTTCGGGCCGTTCTGTGCCATCCAGTCCCAGGTCGGCAGCGCGCACGAACACGGTGGGAGTGCCGGCCGTCACCAGCGTCGCATCTATGCGGCCCATGCCTGGCACATCGAGCGTGTCCACCACGTTGCCGGTGGGACACAACGGCAACAGCGCGGTGGCCGGCTCAAGGTAATCGAGCACGATTTCGGCCGCAGGAAACGGCACCCCGTCTTCGCAGAAATCGCCATCCTCGAACGGATGGCCATTGCGGCAAGGCACGTGGGCGTGGAACACCTGGCCAATGCCCTGCTGCCAGATGCGGACCGTGGTGATGCTGTCGCGCGCCGGGACAAAGCCCCGCCAGATCGCGAACGGGCCCACCGCCGCCGACAGGTCTCCGCCATGGCCGGACCAGTTGATCCGCCGCTCGCCGATGGCCACCTCGCCGAACAGGCAATCGACGTCGCAGTCCGGGCGCTGCGAGGGACGCAGCAGCGCAACCTTGCTGGTGCTGCAAGTAGCGCCGCCCATGCCGTCGGCATGCGTGCCATACGGGTCGGGCGAGCCGATCACGCGCAGCAGCACGGCATCGCGCTCGGCCGGGTCGGTCGGCAGGTCGTCTGCCAGCAAGAACACGCCTTTGCTGGTGCCGCCGCGCATGTAGTAGGCCGGAATCTCCGCCACTTGCTTACTTCTCCTGTTTCGCTGGCACCCGTGCGCCGGCGCCTTGCTTGGCCACCAGCATGTGCTTGGCAATGCCCCGCAGGATATTGACTTCCTCTCGCTCCAGCCCGGTGCGCGCGAGCAACCGGCGCAGGCGCGGCATCAGCTTCTTGGGGCTGGCCGGATCGAGAAAACCAATCGCTTCCAGGCCGGCCTGCAGATGGCCGAACATGGCCTCGATCTGCTCGGCCGTGGCCGGTTCGCCAGCATAGCCGATCTCGGCGAGCGGCGTAGCCCTCACCTCCAGCAGCGCCAGCCGCATCTCGTAGGCCACCAGTTGCACGGCCTGGGCCAGATTGAGCGAGGTATAGGCCGGATTGGCGGGAATATGGGTCACCGCCGAGCAGCGATCCACCACTTCGTTGGGCAGGCCGAAGCGCTCATTGCCGAATACGAAGGCAACGTGGGCGCCGGCGGCGGCCGGGGCGGCGGCATGCTGGGCGGCGATACGGGCACCGGCCTGCGCCACCGCGTCACGCGGGAGCAGCCGCGGCGGCCCGAACTCACGCTGGCGGGCGGTGAGCGCCACCGCGTAAGCGGTGCCGGCCAGCGCGGCCTCGATGCTCTCGACGATCACCGCGCCGGCCAGCACATCGTCGGCGCCACTGGCCATGGCAATGGCATCCGGATGCTCGCGCACCGCCGGCTCGCGTGGCGAAACCAGCACCAGGCTGCCCGGCGCGGCGCCAAAACCCATGGTCTTCATGGCCCGCGCAACCGCACCGACATTGCCCGGATGACTGGTTTCCACCAGCACGAAGCGCACCGCGGCAAACGCGGCGGGGGCGCCGCCGGCCGCATCCGGGCCGGTGCCGTGAGAAGCACCCGGGGGCGGAATAAGGGCCGGGCCGGTCTGGGGATCGGCGGCTGCGGCGGGGGCGCCATTGGCGGCCGCGCTCGTCTGGTTCTGCGGGTTCATATACAATTCAGGCTTCATCTTCGGTGCGCCGCCCGTTTTTACGCGATGGCGACGCGCCCGTTCTTCTACAATCCGTTGTGTTGTCAGCCGCCCCGGGGGGCAGCGCGCCGGCCTTTTGCGCCAGGCGCGCACCCCTGGCCGGCCTGGAGAGATTCATGCATCCGATGCTAAATATCGCCGTCAAGGCGGCCCGCAAGGCAGGTTCCGTCATCAACCGCGCGTCGATGGACGTCGACCGGGTTCAGGTCTCCCGCAAGCAGCACAACGATTTCGTCACCGAAGTCGACCGCGCCGCCGAGGCCGCGATCATCGAGATCATCCGCACGGCCTACCCGGATCACGCCATTCTAGCGGAAGAGTCCGGCCCGTCCTGGGGCGAGGGCGACCCCACCAGCGAATACGTCTGGATGATCGACCCGCTCGACGGCACCACCAACTTTATCCACGGCTTCCCCCAATACGCAGTTTCCATCGCCCAGTTGCACAAGGGCGTGCCGGCGCAAGCGGTTATCTATGACCCGTCGCGTGACGAACTCTTCACCGCCAGCAAAGGCGCGGGTGCCTTCCTGAACAACCGCCGCATCCGCGTATCGCGCCGCGACAAGCTGGCCGACTGCCTGATCGGCACCGGCTTCCCCTACCGCGACATGGAAGGCCTGGACCAGTACATGGAACTGTTCGCGCTGATGACGCAGAGCTGCGCCGGCTTGCGCCGCCCGGGCTCGGCAGCGCTCGATCTCGCCTACGTGGCCTGCGGCCGCACCGATGGCTTCTTCGAACAAGGCCTGCATCCCTGGGACATGGCCGCCGGCATGCTGCTGGTGACCGAAGCCGGCGGCCTGGTAGGCAACTACTCGGGCGAAGCGCGCCAGCTCGAACAAGGCGAAGTCCTGGCCGGCAACCCCAAGGCCTTCGCACAGATGGTGCGCCTGCTGTCCCCGTTCTCCGTGGACAACGCCAAGCCGGCCCGGTAAAAGCACGACGCAACAAAGCGCCGCACGTCCATAAGGGGCCCGCCAGCGGGCCCCTCTTCACGCGAGGCGAAGCGAGCGGTGAAGGTGCACCTGGCCGCATGGGGCGTCTTCTTCGCCTGCCTTCCTGGCAAGACAAGAAGGCGGATCGCCCCCCGCAGAGAATGAAACTGCCTTTGACGTCAGGCAGTTGCAGTGAGATCTCCGCAACGGAGATCCCCCCAACGCGCCACATACTCCGGCGCACTCCCCTGCACGCCATCCGGCACCGGCGGCAACCCCTGCAAAGCCATCGGCAACACGCCGGCCCACACCGGCAGAGCAAGATCCGCCTCGTCATCCTTCGGACCACCTCTGCGAATCTTGGCTGCCGCCTCCTCCAACCCGATACGCAACACCGTGGTCGCGGCCAGCTCATTGACGTCGCCGGGCCTGGCCTGCGCCGAGCGGCCCGGCGCGATGCGCTCCAGGAAGGCGTCCATGGCCGCTGCCTTGGCAGCGCCGTCAATCACTTCGAAGCTGCCGTAGATCACCGCCGAGCGATAGTTCATCGAATGATGAAAGGCCGAGCGCGCCATCACCAGCCCATCCAGATGCGTCACGCACACGCAGACCTGGCTGCCCGTGGCCGCCAGCTTCAGCATGCGGCTGCCGTTCGAGCCATGGATGTAGAGGTGCTCCCCTTCGCGCCAGCACGCGGTGGGAATGCAATGGGTGCCACGATCGTCTGCGAAAGCCACGTGACAAAGATAGGCGTCATCGAGGATCGCATGAAGGGTGGCGCGATCGTAGCGGCCGCGATCGGCAACGCGCCGCACGCGGGTACGTTCGCTCGGCGGCATCGGTTTCTGGCTCATGGTGGCTCCTTGGGCTATGGTGGGTTTTGCCTGGCGGCGATGTACCGCGTCCGGCGTTGCAGCCAAGATAGGGTTTTCGTGGCACCATGGGTAGACCCATAACCAGTCTCATTTTTAGAACCACGGTTTTTGCAACGACACCATGGACTACGGCTTGCTGGTCTCTACCTTCACGCGCCAGCTCGACGGGCGCAAGCTCACCCAGCAACGGCTGCTGTACGAATGCCTGCGCGGCGCCATCCTCGATGGCAGGATTGCCCAGGGCAGCCAGCTGATCGCCACGCGCACGCTGGCGGCGGAACTCGGGATGGCGCGCAACTCGGTGATCTACGCCTACGAGAGCCTCGCCGCGGAGGGCTTCGTGGTATCGACGCGGCATGGCACTACGGTCGCGCGCGTGGGTCTGGCACGAGCCGGCCATAGCGCGGGGGCGGTCAAACGCGTCGCCGAACTATCGCGCCGCGTGCGAGGCTTGCGGCGCGATGGCGATCGCATGCAGGACTTGCTGCCGTTCGTGCCCGGCGTGCCGGACCTCGAAGCGTTTCCGCTGGCAGCGTGGCGGCGCTGCGTCGAGCGCGCGTGGCGCCAGCTCGCGCCCCACCACCTTGGCTATGGCAGGATCGAAGGGCAGCCCGCACTGCGCCATGCCATCGCCGAATACCTGAAGGTATCGCGCGGGGTGCGCTGCGAGATGGACCAGGTCTTCATCACCGACGGCACCCAGACCAGCCTTGACCTGTGCGCGCGCATGCTGGCCGACCCCGGCGACACAGCCTGGATCGAGAATCCCGGCTATGGCGGCGCGCGGGCCGCCTTCCAGTCCGCCGGCCTCCGGCTGGAACCCGTGGCCGTCGACGCGGACGGGCTGGCGCCCCGGCCCGAACAGTGGCTCGACGCGCCGCCGCGGCTGATCTACATCACGCCGTCGCACCAGTACCCGCTGGGCTCCATCCTCAGCCTGGAACGCCGTCTCGGGCTGATAGAAGACGCCCGCGCCGCCGGTGCCTGGATCGTGGAAGACGACTACGACAGCGAGTTCCGCCGCGGCGGCGTGCCGCTCTCGGCGGTGCAGGGGCTCAGCGAAGACGCGCCCGTGATCTACCTGGGCACCTTCAGCAAGACGATGTTCCCGGCCCTGCGCCTGGGCTTCATGGTGGTGCCGCGCTACCTGGCCGCATCCATCGCCGGCACGCTGGGGGAAATCGCCCGGCGCGGCCACGTGGCCGAGCAGATTGCACTGGCTGATTTCATCGACAGCGGCCAGTTCGCCCGTCACCTGCGCCGCATGCGCCAGCGCTACGGGCAACGCCGCGATGCACTGGAAGCCGCACTGGATCGGCACCTGCGCGGCAGCGTGACGGTCTCGGCCAGCGCCGGCGGCATGCACCTGTCGGCGCGCCTGGAACTGCCTCTTGCCGATACCGTGGTCAGCCGCGCGGCGCGCGAGCAAGGACTGATCGTGCGGCCGCTTAGCACCTACCGCTTGCCCGGCACGCCGCTGGCGCAGTACAACGGCTTCGTGTTCGGCTACGCCGGCGTGCCTCCCGGCGCCATCGACGGGCTGATCGCGCGGCTGGCACAGGTGATCGACGCACTGCGACCGCGGCAGGAATCGTAAAAGCGCGGCGTCGAACACCACTCTTGGGAGTCGGCCTGCTTGCCGCCTGCATTACTCCCATGGAACTTCCAAGTTCCACGTGCTGGCAGGCGAGTATGCAAGCACCGACGCCGCGCTCCGTGCGCTGCGCCGCAATAGCGTCCCGGGTGGCGGGCATGGAGGCATTGTCGAAATTGTGGAGGCGCCTGGCTGACAAGCCGCTCGATCCGCTCGCACCGGGAACCCGCCATGCCATTGCCGTGGTGCCGCTGCTGGCATGGGTCGGGCTGCGCGCCGACGGGCTTTCGTCCTCGTGCCATGGGCCCGAGGAGGCCTTCCTGGCTTGCTGGCCGAGCCGCGAGTGCCGAACGGCAAGTGGACAATGTTCTACATGGTGACTTAGCTGGCCTTCACGGCGGGCGAGATCATCCTGCTACCCGGCGAACTGCAGGCGCGGCTACACCTGCAAGGAACGCAAATGGTGCTGCTGCCGATGAAATGTGGCGTGACGGCACGCTCTACCTGACCAGCGTCACCGGCACGCGCGACATGCGTATCAGCTTGTTGGTCAGCCTCCCCGCCAGCAGCGCGCCGACTGCCGTACGCCCCGCCCCATCACGATGGCATCGCAGTCGTTCGCCGCCGCAACCTGCGCAATGGTCTGCGCCACATTGCCCACCTTGATCTGCGCGACATACCTGGCCCCGGCGTCGTCCAGGATGCTCCGGGCATCGCGCAGCGCCGCCTCGCCGCTCGTTTCTTCGAGCTTGCGCAGGGCCGACAGCGAGTGAAAGGCCGACGCCCGGCCGGATTCCAGCGGCGGCTGGACATTGAGCAGCACCACCTCGGATACGCAGCGGTCCCGGAACATGAAGGCGGCATGGCGCACCGCGTCCAGCGCGTGCGCAGAGCCGTTGACGGGCACCAGAACTCTCAGCATTTCGAACACCTTCCCTTGTTTCAATCGTTTCGCCTGTCGTCCAGGCCGGCTATCTGGAATCTATATAAGTTCGGATGGCGCAAATATTCTGTAAAGAGACAAGCGGCGGTGTATTTTTTCGTAAAGACCCTGCCTGCCCCGGACTTCCCGGCCATGCCTCCCAGGCCCCTTCCCCCACCCCTCCATGCCAGGGCCGGAGCATCAAAACTCGTTAACAAGCAATGAGTTATCGCAGCGGGTTGTAAACTGGGGGCGGAAGGGGTTTACTCTGATTTTTCTGATTCAGAGGCGAGCTAATGAGCCCCGGCAAACAACTGATCATCCTGCTGTCGGAAATAGAAGATCCTCGCGTCGTAGGCTGAACCTGGCACAAGTTGATCGACATCCTGTCGATTGCGCTGTTCTCGGTGCTGGCCGGCGCACAGGGGTGGGACGAGATGGAGGAATGGGGTATTGCTCATGAAGTGAGGCTTCGGCAATACCTGGAATTGCCGCATGGCATTCCCGGGCACGACACCATTCGACGTGTCTTTGAGGTGCTCGATCCGAAACAACTGGATGCCTGCCTGCTGAGTTGGGTGGGTCAGGTTTGTCCGGATCTACACACGATCATCGCGATCGACGGCAAGAGTGTGCGTGGCTCGGGCTCGAGTGCCAAGGGCGTGCGTGCCTTGCATAGCGTGACAGCCTACGCGAGCCTGAGTGGCCTGGTGCTGGCGCAGCAGCGTTGCGAGGAAAAGACCAACGAGATCACCGCCATTGAAGCCCTGCTGCCGGTCCTCTCCCTTAAGGGTAGCCTGGTGACCATCGATGCGATCGGCACCCAGGTGGCCATCGCGCAGGAGATCACTGAGCGCGGCGGCGACTATCTGCTGGTCGCCAAGGACAACCAACCCAGCCTGGCTCAAGCCGTTGAAGACTATATGCGCATCGGCAAAGCTCACGATTGGGCGCACATGAAGCCATCGATCTTTGAGACGCTGGATAAAGGACACGGTCGCCTTGAAAGCCGCCACTGCGTCGCAGTAGCGGCGCCGGACTATCTCAGCGAACTGGATCGCTGGCCCAAGCTCAAGAGCTTGGTGCGCATTGAGCGCACGCGCGACATCGGCGGCCAAGTGAGCGTGCAGACGCAGTACCTGATCAGTTCCGCCGCACCTGATGCCAAGCTCTTACTTGAGGCGAGTCGCATGCACTGGGCCATCGAGAACGGTTTGCATCATTGCCTGGACGTGACCTTCCGCGAGGACGCCAGCACCGTGCGCTTGCGCAATGCAACGGCCAATTTCGCCACCTTGCGCCGCATTACCTTGAATTTGCTGCGCATGCGGCCCGAATCCGGCAAGAAAAAGCGTAGCCTGGCCGCACGTCGCAAGGTCGCGGGCTGGAATCCTGATTACCTATTCGAGTTACTCCAGCTCACGCCACTGCCGAGAATTTGATGCTCCGGCCCTGCCCCTCCATGCCCTTCCCACCCCTTCCGCGCCCGGCTCGCAGTAAAATGCCCGTTTTATCCGCGCCCGCCCCATTCACGGCGCCTGCCGCGCACGCCGCGCCAGGGCCGCAGGCCGCCGGAGTACCCAAAAACAGGCGGTTTCGCCAAAGCCGCCCGAGAGGATTGCATGTCCGTAGAACCCCGACAGTCCGCCAAGACCGAGCCAAAGGCCGGTGCCGCGGAAAAGCACACGCCCATGATGGCGCAGTACCTTGGCCTGAAAGCCGACCATCCGGACACCTTGCTGTTCTACCGGATGGGCGACTTCTACGAGCTTTTCCACGACGATGCCGAGAAAGCCTCGCGCCTGCTCGATATCACGCTGACATCACGCGGCTCTTCCAACGGCGTGCCGATCCGCATGGCGGGCATCCCTTTCCATTCGGTGGACCAGTACCTCGCGCGGCTGGTCAAGCTGGGCGAATCGGTGGCGATCTGCGAACAGATCGGCGACCCGGCCACCAGCAAGGGGCCGGTGGAGCGCAAGGTGGTGCGCATCGTCACGCCGGGCACGCTGACCGACGCCGCGCTCCTGCCGGACAAGGCCGATACCTACCTGATGGCGGTGCATCAGCAAACCACGCGCCGCGGCGTCAGCAAGACCGGCCTGGCCTGGCTCAACCTCGCCAGCGGCGAGCTGCGCCTGATGGAGTGCGAGGTGTCGCAACTGGGCCGCGAGCTGGAGCGGATTCGCCCGGCCGAACTGCTGTTTGCCGACGGCATCGAATTGCCGGCCCTGGCCTGCGCGCGGACCCGGCTGCCCGAATGGCATTTCGACCAGGAAGCCGGCACCCGCCGCCTGCGCGAGCAGCTCGCCGTGGCCAGCCTTGATCCGTTCGGCTGCGCCGGGCTGGGCGCTGCGCTCGGCGCGGCTGGCGCGTTGCTCAACTATGCCGCGTCCACCCAGGGGCAATCGCTGCGCCACGTGAAGGGCGTGACGGTGGAGCGCGAGTCGGAGTTCGTCGGCCTGGACACCGCCACCCGGCGTAACCTGGAGTTGACTGAAACGCTG
Organism: Cupriavidus sp. F041; assembly: GCF_057814235.1. Classification (NCBI taxonomy): domain Bacteria; kingdom Pseudomonadati; phylum Pseudomonadota; class Betaproteobacteria; order Burkholderiales; family Burkholderiaceae; genus Cupriavidus; species Cupriavidus sp. F041. The sequence continues at coordinate 1,068,342 of NZ_JBVASY010000002.1, read as the reverse complement.
CGCGGCGGCGAATCGCCGACGCTGTTCTCGCTGCTGGACACCTGCGCCACCGCCATGGGCAGCCGCCTGCTGCGCCACTGGCTGCACCATCCACTGCGCGACAGCACGATTCCGCAGGCACGCCAGCAGGCCATCGGCGCCATGCTCGGCCAGGGCACCGATGCACTGCGCGCGGCGCTGCGCCGGCTATCCGACGTGGAGCGGATCACCGCGCGCCTTGCCCTGATGAATGCGCGTCCGCGCGATTTGTCCTCGCTGCGCGATACGCTGACCGCGCTGCCCGACGTACAGGCCTGCCTGCGCGCTGACGATGCCGCGCCGTTGCTGAACCAGACGGTGAGCGAACTGGCTGTGCCCTGGGAATGCCATGCGCTGCTGGTCAGCGCGGTGGCGCCGGAACCAGCCACCGTAATCCGCGATGGCGGCGTGATCGCCCGCGGCTACGATGCGACACTGGACGAGCTGCGCGATATCTCCGAGAACTGCGGCCAGTTCCTGGTGGAACTGGAAGCGCGCGAGCGCACCCGCACCGGCATCGCCAACCTGCGCGTGGAGTACAACCGCGTGCATGGCTTCTACATCGAAGTGACCAACGGCCAGGCCGACAAGGTCCCTGACGACTATCGCCGCCGCCAGACGCTGAAGAACGCCGAGCGCTACATTACGCCCGAGCTCAAGGCCTTCGAAGACAAGGCGCTGTCGGCGCAGGACCGCGCGCTGGCACGGGAGAAGCTGCTCTACGATGCGCTGCTGCAACAGGTGCTGCCTCATATCGGCGAGTTGCAACGCGTGGCGGGCGCGCTGGCCCGGCTCGACGTGCTGGCCGCCCTGGCCGAGCGCGCGCAGACGCTGGACTGGACCCAGCCCGAGCGCGTCGACGAGAACGTGATCGACATCGTGCAAGGCCGGCATCCGGTGGTGGAGGGCCAGCTCGCCGCGGAATCCGTGCCGTTCATCGCCAACGACTGCCAGTTGACCGAAGCGCGCAAACTACTGCTGATCACCGGCCCGAACATGGGCGGTAAGTCGACCTTCATGCGCCAGACGGCGCTGATCGTGCTGCTGGCCTGCGTGGGCGCCTACGTGCCGGCACGGCGCGCGGTGATCGGTCCGATCGACCGCATCTTCACCCGCATCGGCGCCGCCGACGACCTGGCGGGCGGGCGCTCCACCTTCATGGTGGAAATGACCGAAGCCGCCGGCATCCTGCACAGCGCCACACCGGCCAGCCTGGTGCTGATGGACGAGATCGGGCGCGGCACTTCGACCTTCGACGGCCTCGCGCTGGCGTGGGCGATCGCGCGCCACCTGCTGGCACACAACCGCAGCCATACGCTGTTCGCCACGCATTACTTCGAGCTGACGCAACTGCCGCAGGAATTCACGCAGGCGGCCAACGTCCATTTGTCGGCGGTCGAGCATGGCGATGGCATCGTGTTCCTGCACGCGGTGCAGGATGGCCCTGCCAGCCAGAGCTACGGCCTGCAGGTCGCACAGCTGGCAGGTGTGCCGCAGCCGGTGATCCGCGCGGCCCGCAAGCACCTGGCGTGGCTGGAGCAGCAATCGGCGGATGCCACGCCCACGCCCCAGCTCGACCTGTTTGCCGCACCACCGTCGCCGCTGGACGATGATGACGACGACTACACGGAGCGGGACAGCGGGCCGCCGGCCAGCGCCATCTCGCCGCAGCAGGCTGCGCTGCTCGACGCGGTCGCCGAGCTGGACCCGGACAGCCTGACCCCGCGCGACGCGCTCGACGCGCTCTATCGCTTGCAGGCGCTCGCCAGGGACGCAGTAGCCACCGCATGATGCCAATCCGGCTCGTGCGCGAGCGCATGCAACGATCGGGGACAGCCGGGCCAACCGCTGCGCATGCGCGGCCGCCTGGCGGCCTGGCGCGGTTCGCCACGCTGGGCATATTGATGGCGTTGCAGGCACTGCCTGGCCAGGCGCTGGCTGACCGCGCCCGCGGCCCGGCTGCCGAGATGGTGCGCGTCGCCTTGATTGCCAATCAGCCGCAGTGGCCGGCTGCCGAGACGGGCACCACCCGCCTGCTTGATTTCGTGGCCGCGCGCCGTCTCGATTTCGTCGTCCATCTGGGCGGGATCAAGGGCGACACCGAATCCTGCGGCGATGCCTTGCTCACCGTCCGCCAGCGCTTGCTCGACCAGTCGCCCCTGCCGCTCGTCTACCTGCCCGGCGAAACCGACTGGGCGGAATGCCAACGCGCCGCGAACGGCCGCTTCGATGCCGTGGAGAGGCTGAACCGGCTGCGTGAGCTGTTCTACCCCGCGGATACCACGCTTGGCCAGCGCGTCCTTCCGCTGACGCGGCAATCCGACCAGGCCACCTTCCGCAGCTATCGGGAAAACGTGCGCTGGAGCGCCGGCAATGTGATGCTGGTGGGACTGAACCTGCCTGGCGACAACAATCACTATCGCTCGGAAGGCGGCCGCAACGGTGAGTTCGAGGATCGCCGCGAGGCCAACCGCCAGTGGCTGGCGCGCGCTTTTTCGCTGGCGCAGCAGCGCAACCTGCCCGGCATCGTGGTGATGGCGCATGCCGACCCGCAGTTCGGCAACGGCTGGGAACAGCGCGGCAACCCTTCCTTGTTCGATGGCTTCCTGCGCCGGCGCGCGCGCGACGGCTTCCTGGAGTTCAAGCGGCAGTTGCGGGAGCTGGCCGGTCGCTATCGGGGCCAGGTCCTGCTGGTGCACACCGGCGCGGGCGGCTTCGGCATCGACAGGCCGCTCAAGGATGCCAGCGGCAAGACACTACGTAACGTCTCTCGCGTGGTCCTGCCGAGCGGCGCTCCCGGCCAGTACGCCGAACTGGTGATCACCCCTGGTTCGCCGTCGCTGTTCGAAGTCACGCTCAAGGATGGCCCCGAAGCGGAGTAAAGACGCATCGGGCGCATCGGGTGCATCCAATGCCGCGAGTCCAACAAAAAAGCCGGCAAGGCCGGCTTATTCGTGGGTACTGCAGCGAGGTCTCGCGCGCGCCTCGCACTCAGTGCAAGGTGCGGCTGCTATCGCCTTCGTCGTCCTCATCCTCGTCCACGACTTCGATGCCCGAGGCACCATGCGCGTGGCCGTGCTGCACTTCGTCGGCCGTAGCTTCGCGCACTTCGGCCACCTGCAGCCAGAAACGCAGTGCCATGCCCGCCAGCGGATGGTTGCCGTCCAGCACCACCTTGTCTTCCGCGACGTCGGTCACCGTGTAGATGATCGAGTCCTCGTCATCGCCGTCTTCCGGCACGCCTTCGAACTGCATGCCGATTTCCAGCGGCTCGGGAAAGCGGTCGCGCGGCTCGACCTTCACCATGTCGGCGTCGTAGTCGCCGAAGGCTTCCTCGGGCTCGAGCTGCAACTGGGTTTCGAAGCCGGCTTCATGGCCTTCCAGCGCTTCCTCGATCTTGGGGAACGTGCCATCATATCCGCCGTGCAAGTAAACCATCGGCTCATCCGACTCCTCGATCAGATTGCCCTGCGCATCCGACAGCTTGTACACCACGGATACCACCGTGTTCTTAGCGATTTTCAATTCTTGACTCCATGAACGATTCCGCATTATACGCGCAGGCCTTGCCCCCCGGCCCCGTCGATCCCGACGCGCCACTCGCCTTGCTGGGAGGCATGACGCCGGCCGCTTTCATGCGCGATATCTGGCAACGCAAACCCCTGCTGATCCGACAAGCGGTACCGGGAATCGAGCCGCCGGTATCGCGCGAGTCGCTTTTCGAACTAGCCGACCGCGACGACGTCGAGTCGCGCCTGATATCGCACTTCCGCAACCGCTGGAAGCTCGAGCAAGGCCCCTTCGCCGCCGATAACCTGCCCTCGCGCAAAGCCCGCCAATGGACCTTGCTCGTGCAGGGCGTTAACCTCCACGATAGTGCAGCCGCGGCTTTGTTGGGACAATTCCGTTTCGCCCCCGATGCGCGCCTGGACGATCTGATGATCAGCTACGCCACCGATGGCGGCGGCGTGGGCCCGCACTTCGACTCCTACGACGTATTCCTGTTGCAAGTATCGGGCCGGCGCCGCTGGCGCATCTCGTCCCAGGCCAAGCTCGACCTGGTCCCGGACCTGCCCCTGAAGATCCTGTCGGACTTCACCCCGGAAGAGGAATGGGTGCTGGAGCCGGGCGATATGCTTTACCTGCCACCCCAGTACGCCCATGACGGCGTCGCCGAAGGCGAGTGCATGACGTACTCGATCGGCTTCCGGGCTCCCGCGTACCGCGAGCTGGCAGGGCACTTCCTGGCTTGGCTGTCGGAAACGGTCGAGGACAACGAGGATCTGGGCGGCCGCTATGCCGATCCGGGTGAGGCGGCCACGGCACATCCGGCCCAACTGCCGGCCCAGATGGTGCGTGCCGTGACCGAACGGCTGAGTGCCCTGCGTTGGTCGGGTGGCATGGTCTCGGAGTTTCTGGGCGCGCATCTCTCGGAACCCAAGCCGAGTGTCGAGTTTGCGGAAATATCCGAAATCACATTGAAGAAATACAACAAACTTGCGCTGGCGCACGGCATCGTGCTTGCGCCGGGATCAATTGCCCTGTATGACCACACCCATTTCTTTATCAATGGGGAAGCCTATGAACCGCCCGGCGCGCTGGCGCGCTGGCTGCGGCAGCTGGCGGACCACCGCTGCCTGAGCGCCGCGGAAGTGGCCGCCTGCGCGGATTTGCCGGACCTGATGGAGACTTTCCATCACTGGACGCTGGAAGGATGGCTGCAATTTGCACCATCTGCCCTGTAATAATCCGTAACAAGCAAAAACAGCAAAAGAGAGCGCTACACAAGCCGGGAAAACGCGGATATAATCGTCGGCTGGCTAGTACTGTGTACCACTGCATTTGTCGGCACCCGGGAGAGCCTCTATTTTGCAGTTCAAGAGCGATAATTACCGGTAATTATTCATCGCCTGTTTTTCTGTTATTAAAGTTAAAGGACGAACAATGAAGAAGTCTCTCCTGATCGCATCGCTGCTCGCCGCCGTTGCTCTCGCCGCCTGCGGCAAGAAGGAAGAAGCCGCTGCACCGGCACCGGAAGCTTCGGCTCCCGCTGCTGCTGCCCCGGCTGAAGCATCGGCTCCGGCTGCTGCCGCTCCCGCTGCTGAGGCATCGGCTCCGGCCGCTGAAGCATCGGCTCCGGCTGCTGACGCATCGGCTCCGGCTGCTAAGCAGTAATCGGTCTCGACCGATAAAAAAGCCGACCTTCGGGTCGGCTTTTTTTCGTCCATATTTTCGTCCGGGGGCGTCGCCATCACAACGACGGACCGCCGATCCGGGCCACCCTGCCTCAGTCCCTGACGGGCTGCCAGTCCAGGCCTTCGTGCTGGTCCGCCATCAGGATTTCGCCGGCGGAAGTGCCCAGCACCGCCGCCAGTGCCTGGGTAGCCAGCTCCCTTGTATTGTTTTGCTGGCTCAGGTGCGCCGCGACCACGCGCTGCAGGCCAGGGTGCGCCACGCTTGCCAGGATGCTGGCCGCGACTTCGTTTGCCAGATGCCCGAAATCGCCACCGATGCGGCGCTTGAGCGAATACGGGTAGGCCGAATTCCGCAACATTTCGCGATCATGGTTGCACTCCAGCACCAGCGCATGCACGCCCGCCAGCCGGGCCGTGACATAGGGCGTCTCCATGCCCGCATCGGTCAGCACGCCAAGCCGGGCATCGCCATCGCTCAGCACGAACTGCAGCGGCTCGCGCGCATCGTGCGGTACCGTGTACGGAAGGATGTGGATGCCGCCGACGACCAGTGGATGGTCGGCGCAGCAGACGCGTACATCGGCCTTGTCCGCCCCGCGCATATGCGAGGTGGCCAGCCAGGTGCCGTGACTCGTATGCACCGGCACGTCGTGGCGCGCAGCGAAGGAATACGCCGAGCCGACATGGTCGCCATGCTCGTGGGTGACCAGCACGGCATCGATCTGGTCCGGCGTGACGCCGAGCCGCGCCAGGCGCCGCGCGGTTTCGCGAATGCCAAAGCCGCAGTCAAGCAACACCCGGGTCGTGGTGGTGCCCTCTTGCGATTCGATCAACAGGGAATTGCCCTCGCTGCCGCTGCCGAGGAAGGCGAAGCGCATCATGCGCCAGCCTCCCCGGACAACTTGCGGGGCCACCCCGCGGCCGGGCGCCGCGGGTAGTCTTGTGCGACCGGCACTCCGGTCAGCGCAGTTGCTCGTCGAGCAGCGTAAGAATGCGCTTGCCGACTTCAGTACCTTCCGGCTGGCCCGCATCGTTCTGCACCGTCACGGTCGTGCCGGTGCCGTCACCCTTCAGCGCCACGCGGTACTTCTTGGCCTTCTTGCTGTCCTCGGTGCCGGTCTTGGTGAACAGCTTGGAGAAGAAGCCGCGGTTGTCCACGGTATCGCGCGTGTCGACATAGCGCACATAGTAGAGGCCCTGGGCGCGGTCACGGTCTTCCACCGTGAAATTGACGCGGTCCAGCGCCAGCCCGACCGAGCGCCAGGCGCGGTCGAAAGGCTCGGCCAACTGCAGCGCCTGGGTGCCGTTCACCTGGGTCAGGTTGGCGTTGGCGCTGGATGCCTTGGCGGCACCGGCGGCCGCGGGAGCCGCAGCAGCGGCAGGCGCCGGGGCGGCACCGCTCTTGGCCATGCGATCGGCCTGCTCTTTCTGCACGCCCAGACGCTGCGCGAAGCGCGAGAGGAATTCAGCTTCAAGCTCAGGATCGGAAGGACGCGCCGTCCAGATCGTGTTCGACTTGTCGATGCCGGTCAGCTGTTCCTGCGCGCCACGGTGGCTGATGAAGACCTCCATATTGCCGTTCTGCGCGCGCTCCAGGCGGGTGCGGAACTTGTCGCGCTCGGAAGTCGAATACAGCCCATCGAAAACCTTGCCGATGGTATTGCGGATGAAATCCTGCGGGATCTTCGCGCGGTTCTCGGCCCAGTCGGTTTCCATGATGCCGGTCTCTGGCGAGTCCTGCACCAGCAGGAAACCGCTCTCCTGCCAGAATTCACGCAGGGACTGCCACAGCTTGTCGGCCGGCATGCCGTTGCTGATCACCAGCCAGCGCTGGTTGCCGTCGCGCTCCATGCGGATGCCTTGCGTGGACGGCAGCACGTTTTCGGTACCCGACTGCTGCTGCGCCACCTTGTTCGACTGGTTATACGTCGAGAGCGTCGAGGTGCCGTTCTGGTCCGGCACGGAATAGCGGCGATCGCCTTCGATCTTGGTCAGATCCGGGGGCACGTCCAGCGTGGAAGTGCGCTTGGCGGCGGACTTGTAGTCGATCTTGTCGGGCGCCATGGCATCGTTGATGCTGCTGCAACCGGTCATCGCGCTCGCCACCAGCACGGGCAAGACCAAGGCGGCACGGCTAACTTGCGTTGCGCCGTGGCGGTTAAGCTTGAGTTTCATTGACACGCAATCCTAGTTAATGGGATGACGGCAAAACACGGTGCCATCAGCCGAGCAAGCCGGCATTCGACAGCGCCTTGCGCACCACGTCGTGGTAATCCGGTGACAGCGGCGTGAGCGGGAGGCGGATACCGCCCTGCATTCTGCCCATTTGCTGGAGCGCCCACTTGACGGGAATCGGGTTGGCTTCGACGAACATCGCCTTGTTCAGCTCAACCAGTTCCATATGGATACGACGCGCGGTAATCGCATCGCCCTTCAGGGCAGCCACGCACAATTCGTGCATCTTGCGCGGCGCCACGTTGGCCGTGACGGAAATATTGCCATGGCCACCCAGCAGCATCAGGGCAATCGCGGTGGGGTCGTCGCCACTGTAGATGGCGAAGCCTTCCGGCGCATCCTTGATCAGTTGCGCGGCGCGGTCGATATTGCCCGTCGCTTCCTTCACGCCGATGATGCCCGGCACCTGCGCCAGGCGCAGGATGGTGTCGTGCTGCATGTCGGCCACGGTGCGGCCGGGCACGTTGTACAGCACCACAGGCAAGTCCACGGCTTCCGCGATGGTACGGAAGTGGCGGTACATGCCTTCCTGCGTCGGCTTGTTGTAGTAAGGCACGACCTGCAGCGACGCATCGGCGCCGACCTGCTTGGCGAACGCGGTCAGCTCGATCGCTTCCTTGGTCGAGTTGCCGCCGGTGCCGGCAATGATCGGGATGCGCTTGTCGGCCTGCTCCACGGCGACGCGGATCAGCTCGCAATGCTCATCCACGTTCACCGTGGGCGATTCGCCGGTGGTGCCGACGATCACAATGCCATCGGTGCCCTCGGCCACGTGCCAGTCGACCAGGGCGCGCAGCGCCGGGAAATCCAGGCTGCCATCTTCCTGCATCGGCGTCACGATTGCGACGATGCTGCCGTTAATCTGTGTCATAACGTTTGAGAATTCGAGAAACGAATACCGCGATTGTACCGGATACCTCAGGCCTTCCGACCGCACCTTCGACCAGGCAAATCCCAAGGCAGTTCAACGCGTGAAGTCCAGGTCTCGCCGACCTGGCAGGCAAATAGCCCGGGCCGCACTTCAGCCCGGCAAAGGATAACGGGGCGGCGCATCGCCCCCCGTATTTCCACCACCCTCCCTGACTGCGCAAATCCGCTGCACGAAGGCAGCTTTAGGCACTTGGAGGATACCATCTTCGAAGCCGACCACGCGCAACGTGCCGCGCACGGCCTCCAGCAACTCACCCGGCCGCAGCAGGAAATCCGGGTTGGAAGGCTTGCCCACGGTCTCGTTGCCGGCGGCAAAGGTTTCGTAGAGCAGTACGCCGCCCGGCGCCAGGGCATCGAGCAGATGGGGCCATAGCGGCCGGTGCAGATAGTTCGTCACCACGATCGCGTCGAAGGGCGCCTCATCGGCCAGGGGCCAGGTGCCCTGCTCCAGGTCGGCCATGCGGGTGGCAACCCCACCCGTGGAAGCGGCCAGCGCCGCCAGCACGGCCGGATCGCGGTCGACGCCGAGCACGGCATGACCCCGGCTGGCGAACCACACGGCATGGCGGCCACTGCCGCAGGCCAGGTCGAGCACCCGGCCGCCCGGGCGCACCAGGTGCGCCCAGCGCGTCACCCACGGCGACGGCACGCCCAGTGGCGCGTGTGAAGCCACTCCCCCCGCCGTGCTCACCGGTACCCCAGGCCCATGGCCGAGCGTACGTCTCGCATGGTCTCGCGCGCCAGCTGGCTGGCCTTGTCGCAGCCGTGCGCGACGATATCACGCAGCAGCGCGGGATTGTCCATGTACTTTTGCGCCCGTTCCAGCATGGGCTGCTGCTCGCGCAGGATGCCCTCGATCACCGGTTGCTTGCATTCGATACAGCCGATGCCGGCGCTGCGGCAACCCTGCTCCACCCACTCGCGCGTGGGCACATCCGAGTACACCTGGTGCAGTTGCCACACCGGGCAACGCGCCGGCTCGCCGGCATCGGTGCGGCGCACGCGGGCCGGATCGGTCGGCATGGTACGCACCTTTTTTTCCACCGAAGCCTTGTCCTCGCGCATGCGGATGGTGTTGCCGTAGGACTTGGACATCTTCTGGCCGTCCAGCCCCGGCATCCGCGAAGCCGCGGTCAGCAGCGCCTGCGGCTCGACCAGGATGGTCTTGCGCGAGCCGCCCAGATAGCCCAGCAGCAATTCGCGATCCTCGGCGGACAGGCTCTGGGACTGGGACACCAGTGCGCCGCCTTCTTCCAGGGCCTCTGCCTTGCCTTGTTCATGATAGGCACGGCGCAGTTCGAGAAAGGCCTTTGCGCGCTTGCCACCCAGCTTCCTGGCGGCTTCCTGCGCCCGCTCCTCGAAGCCCGGCTGGCGGCCATAGAGATAGTTGAAGCGGCGCGCGATCTCGCGCGTGATCTCCACATGCGGCACCTGGTCTTCGCCCACCGGCACGCGGCCGGCGCGATAGATCAGGATATCGGCGGCCTGCAGCAGCGGATAGCCAAGGAAACCGTAGGTGGAGAGATCCTTCTCTTTGAGCTTCTCGATCTGGTCCTTGTAGGTTGGCACCCGCTCCAGCCAACCCAGCGGCGTGCCCATCGACAGCAGCAGGAACAGCTCGGCATGCTCGGGCACGCGGCTCTGGATAAACAGCGTGGCGCGTTCGGGATCGACCCCGGCGGCGAGCCAGTCGACCAGCATCTCCCACGCCGATTCGCCAATCACTTCGGGCGACTCGTAATGCGTGGTAAGCGCATGCCAGTCCGCCACAAAGAAAAAGCAGGGGTACTCGGCTTGCAGCTGGACCCAGTTTTTCAGAACGCCATGATAGTGGCCCAGGTGCAGCGCGCCGGTGGGCCGCATGCCGGAAAGAACGCGATCGGGGAACATGTCTGTCTGTTTTTATGGGGAATCGGTACTGGTACTCGTATCCGGTTTTGCCTCCGGCGCGGATGCACGCTCGGCTTACTGCACCAGTGCCAGGACAGGTTGCAGCATCAGCTGCACCAGCCCGCTCAGGGCCCCCATCACCGGCTGCATCCACACCTTGGTGATCACGCCCGCGGCTACCAGCGCCAGCACCACGAAGATGCCGTAGGGCTCGATGCGCGACACGGCATGGGCGATCCGCCGCGGCAACAGCGCGGTCAGCACGCGGCCGCCGTCCAGCGGCGGCACTGGGAACAGGTTGAAGGCTGCCATCACCAGGTTGACCAGCACGCCGGCCCGCGCCATCTGGCTGAAGAACGGCTCCTGCACCTGCCCCAGCACCAGCCCGATCGCCACCAGCGCCCACAGGAAGGCCTGCAGCACATTGCTGCCCGGACCCGCCAGGGCCACCCACATGCCGTGCCAGCGCGGGTTGCGCAGGCGGTCAAAGGCGACCGGCACCGGCTTGGCGTAGCCGAACACAAACTGGCCACTCGTCATGAAATAGAGCAGCAGCGGCACCGCGATGGTACCGATGGGATCGATATGGCGCGCCGGGTTAATGCTGACGCGGCCCATCGCATAGGCAGTGTTATCGCCGAACAGTTTGGCCACATAGCCGTGCGCGGCCTCGTGCAGCGTGATGGCGAACAGGACCGGCAGGGCATAGACCGCAATGGTCTGAATCAGGGAGGAATCCATGGGGCGCTATTGTACCGGGGACGCGGGAAAGTGCGCCCGCCGCCGAGGTGGCGAGGCGCTGCGGGGGCAAGTCGGGATCAAAGGCCGAAACGCTCGATGTCGCCTCGTCCCTGCCGCACCAGTTCAGGCTCCCCGCCCGTGAGGTCGATCACGGTGGTCGGCTGCGCCGGTGCGGCGCCGCCGCAGATCACCAGCTCCAGGAGCTTTTCCAGCCGGGCGCGAATCACCTCCGGCTCATTGAGCGGGGCTTCGTCGCCAGGCAGTTGCAGGGTGGCCGAGATCAGTGGTTCGCCCACTTCGGCCAGCAGCGCCAGCGGGATGGCGTGCTCGGGCACGCGCACGCCGATGGTCTTGCGGGCGGGATGCGAGAGCCGGCGCGGCACTTCCTTGGTGGCTTCCAGGATAAACACATAGGGGCCGGGCGTGGCGCCCTTGAGCCAGCGGTACTGCCGGTTGTCCACGCGCGCGAAGTTGCCCAGTTCGGACAAGTCGCTGCACATCAGCGTCAGGTGGTGCTTGTCGTCGATCCCGCGCAGGCGGCGCAGCCGCTCCACCGCGGCCTTGTCGTCGAGCCGGCAGGCCAGCGCGTAGCTGGAGTCGGTTGGCAAGGCAATCAGCCCGCCCTGCCCGATGATCTGCGCGGCCTGCTTGATCAGGCGGGCTTGCGGGTTGAGCGGATGGATTTCAAAATATTGGGACATAGGCGGGCCAGGGGAGAACGGTCGCGGGCCTGGGGCGAATACCGCGCGCACTCCGGGCCAGCTCTGCGATGGGGAGAAGCGAATGGGGCGCATGGTACGGGCCGGCGCGGCTTACCAGTCATGCCAGACCGGCGTGACCGAGGACGGCAGCGGCGGCAGCGAGCCCAGCTCGATCCGGCCTTCGCCTGGCCCATGGAAATCCGAGCCGCGAGAGGCCAGCAGGCCATAGTGATGCGCGACATCGACGTAGCGGCGGTACTGGTCCGGCGTATGGCTGCCAGTGACCACCTCGACCGCGGCCCCGCCGAGCTGCTTGAACTCGTCGAACAGCGCATCATGCTGCAGTTGCGTGTAGTTGTAGCGCCCCGGGTGGGCCATCACCGGAATACCGCCTGCCGCCTGGATCCATCCCACGGCATCGGCCAGCCTGGCCCAGCGGTGCCCCACATAACCCGGACAGCCTTCGCCGAGGTATTCGCTGAACACGTCGCCGATGGTCTTGCACCGCCCCTGCTCCACCAGCCAGCGCGCAAAATGCGTGCGGGAGATCAGGTCGGGATTGCCGACATGCTGCAGCGCGCCCGCGTAGGCGCCCTCGATGCCGATCGCGGCCAGCGCCTCGCCGATATCCTGCGCCCGCGCCGCGCGGCCGGAGCGCGTCGCCGCCAGGCCTTCAACCAGCGCCGGACAAGCCGGATCGATCTGCAAGCCGACGATATGGACGGTCTGGCCGGCCCATGTCACGGAAATCTCCACCCCCGGCACATAATGCATGCCAAGCGCCTCGGCAGCGGCGCGCGCCTCGGCCTGTCCGCCGACCTCGTCATGGTCCGTCAGCGCCCAGAACGCCACGCCGCCGGCGCGCGCGCGCGCGGCCACGTCCCTGGGCGACAACATGCCGTCGGATACGGTGGAATGGCAATGCAGGTCTGCGTTGATTGCGTGTGGATTTTGCATGTGTCTATTCTACTCCCGCGCATATTCCGCGTTAATCGTGTGTTACTCCCGCGCCAGCGGCCACGTGGGCTTGCCCACACAGCCCACGCCCGCGGGCAGGCCGATAGCCCTGCCGCCAACACTGGCGTAGGCATGGAGCGCCGCCCCGCGCGGTATAGTTGTGGCCTGACGATCCTCCCCCCTGGCGGCGCCGCGCGCGCTGCCTGCCAAGCCATGCCGATCCACGCCACTGACTCCGCCACGCCCGAAACCCGCAATGCTGCCGATGGCGCCGCCCCATCCGAAGTGATCCGTACCGACGTCCTGATTGTCGGCGCGGGCCCGGTCGGCCTGTTCGCCGCGTTCCAGGCGGGCGTGCTGGGATTGAAGTGCGAGCTCATCGACGTGCTGGACCGCGCCGGCGGCCAGTGCACCGAGCTGTATCCGGAAAAGCCGATCTACGACATCCCTGCCGTGCCCGGCTGCCTGGCGCAAGACCTGGTCGATCGCCTGCTCGAACAATGCGCGCCGTTCGCGTTTCCCATGCATTTCAACGAACGCGCCAACGGCCTTGCCGAAATTCCGCCCGCACCGCACGCCACGGCCACAGCTCGCCCGCCCGGCCACGAACACCCGCACCGCCTGCTGGTCACCACCGACAACGGCAAGCGCTTCGACGTGGCGGCCGTGCTGATCTGCGCAGGCGCGGGCGCCTTTGCCCCGCAGCGCGTAGCGCTGCCCGAAGCCGCCGCGCTGGAGGACCGCTACCTGCACTACGCCGTGCGCGATACCGCGCGCTTTGCCGGCAAACGCGTGGTGGTGGCCGGCGGCGGCGATTCCGCGCTGGACTGGGCGCTGGCGCTGCGCAAGATCGCAGCGCGCGTCACGCTGGTGCACCGCCGGGAGGGCTTTCGCGCGGCCGACGGCACGGTGGCCGACATGCGGGCCGCGGTGGCCGCCGGCGAAATGGACTTCGTGGTAGGCATGCTGGGCGCGCTCAGGACCGAGGGCGACGCCCTGGCCGGCGTCGATATCCGCACCCGCGACGACACCGTCAGCCTGCCGGCCGACGAACTGGTGGCGCTGTATGGCCTGGTCTCCGAACCCGGCCCGATCGCCCAATGGGACCTCGACATGCGCGCCGGCCGTATCGCGGTGGATACCACCACCTACGAGACTTCCCGGCGCGGCATCTTCGCCGCCGGCGATATCGCGTTTTATCCCAACAAGCAGAAACTCATCCTGTCGGGCTTCCACGAGGCCGCGCTGGCCTTGCGCCGCGCCTATCACTATGCCTTCCCCGAGAAGGCGCTGGTGCACGTGCACACCAGCAACAACGCCACGCTCAAGGAAAAGCTGACGCACGCCTGAGCGTAGCCGCATGGCGCCGGCCGGACATCACGCGCAGAACGCTTCGACCAGCCCGGCGACCACCCGCGGCTGGTCGTGATGCAGCATATGGCCGGCGTCATCGACAATGGCCTCGCGGAAATCGCGGAACGCCTTGAAGCGCAGCTTGAACTCCTCCAGCGGCTGCCCCTTTGCAATATGGCTGAGCGTTTGGGAGTCGCGCGCTTCCACGTGCAGTACCGGCGCGGTGGCCTTCGCCCAGATCGCCATCACTTCGTCCAGCCGGTACAGCACGGGATTGACCATCTTGTGGGCGGCGTCGCCAAGGATTTCCCAGCGGCCTTCGGCGTTCCTGGCCGACCAATGTTCGGCCAGGAACGCCGCGCGATCGTCCGGCAGGCGCGGATTCGTCTTCTGCAACCGTGCCGCCACTGCCTCCACGCTGTCATAGGTCTTCAGCGGCTGGCCCTGGCGCAGTTCGTCCAGCCAGCGCGCATAGCGGCCGGGCGCCTGCTCGGCGCGGGTGCCCGTCATGCCAAAACCCTCCAGGTCGACCACGCGGCGCACCCGCTCGAGGCGGATGCCGGCATAGAAGCAGGCGACGTTGGCACCCATGCTATGCCCCACCAGGTTCACCGGCTGGTCCGGCTGGTAATGATCGAGCACGGCCTCGAGATCGGCAATGTAGTCGGGAAACCAGTAGGACTCGGCGCCGGGGTAGCGTGTAGGCCAGTCGGTCTGGCCGAAGCCGCGCCAGTCGGGCGCGATCACATGCCAGTCGCGCTCCAGCGCATCCACCATGAACTGGAACGAGGCGGCCACGTCCATCCAGCCATGCAGCAGGAACAAGGTGGGCGCACCCGGCTGCCCCCAGTGCCGCACGTGCATGTCGAGACCTCGCAACGTGATAAATTCCGAGCGCGAGGTTTCTCTGATTGTCATGGTGTCTCCCCGGGTGCCTTTTCGTGGCGGACGCTTTCACCCGCGACAACGGGGAAGCCAAAAAATAGAACGATCGTTCGTTTGCGTGGATTATAGCGGCAAGCCGGCCCGGCACGCATCCGCGCAATATCGAGCGCAAACCAGGAGACCCAGCATGGCCGCACCCGCCCTGCCCGCCAGCCGCCGCGACGACTATCGCGCACTCTACGATGAATTCCGTTGGCAGGTGCCCGAGCATTTCAACCTCGCCGACGTGTGCTGTGGCCGCTGGGCGCGCTCTCCCGCCACCGCGGACCGGGTGGCGGTCCACACCGAACACGAGGACGGACGCCGCGCCAGCTACAGCTACGCCTACATCCAGGCCGAGGCGGACCGCCTCTCGCGTGCGCTGCGCACGCTGGGCGTGGCGCGGGGAGACCGCGTCGGCATCGTGATGCCCCAGCGCATCGAGACGGTGGTTGCACAGATGGCAATCTATCAGATCGGCGCCATCGCCACGCCCTTGTCGATGCTGTTCGGACCGGAAGCGCTGGCCTACCGGCTCCGGCACAGCGAGGCCTGCGTGGCCATTGCCGATGAAACAGCGATCGACAATGTACTGGCGGCGCGCGCGGAGTGCCCGGCGCTGACCTCGGTGATCGGTGTTGGCGGCGCGGTGGGCCGCGCGGAGCATGACTGGGACACGCTGCTGGCCGCCGAGCTACCGGAGTTCACCGCCGTTCAGACCAAGGCCGACGAGGCCGCCGTGCTGATCTACACCAGCGGAACCACCGGGCCGCCGAAAGGCGCGCTGATCCCACACCGCGCACTGATCGGCAATCTCACCGGCTTCGTCTGTTCGCAAAACTGGTTCCCGCAGGCGGACGACGTATTCTGGAGCCCGGCCGACTGGGCCTGGACCGGCGGCCTGTGGGATGCGCTGATGCCCGCACTGTATTTCGGCAAGCCCATCGTCGGCTATCAGGGCCGGTTCTCGGCGCAGGTTGCCTTCGAACTGATGGAGCGCTATCGGGTCACCAATACCTTCCTCTTTCCCACCGCGCTCAAGCAGATGATGAAAACCTGCCCCGCGCCGCGCGAGCGTTACCAGTTGCACCTGCGTGCGCTGATGAGCGCGGGCGAAGCCGTCGGGGAAACCGTGTTCGCCTGGTGCCGCGACGCGCTCGGCGTGGTCGTCAATGAAATGTTCGGCCAGTCCGAGATCAACTACATCGTGGGCAACTGCACCGCCCAGAACGACGATGGCCAGCTCGGCTGGCCCGCGCGCCCGGGCTCGATGGGGCGGCCCTACCCCGGCCACCGCCTCGCCGTAGTCGACGACGAAGGCAAACCTTGCCGGCCAGGCGAGGACGGCGAGATTGCCGTGTGCAGCACCGACCACCACGGACATCCAGACCCCGTGTTCTTCCTCGGCTATTGGCGCAACGAGGAGGCCACCGCGGGCAAATATCTGGAACGCGACGGTTTGCGCTGGTGCCGCACGGGCGACCTTGCGCGCGCCGACGAGGACGGCTACCTCTGGTACCAGGGCCGCGCCGACGATGTCTTCAAGTCCTCCGGCTATCGCATCGGGCCGAGCGAGATCGAGAATTGCCTCCTCAAGCACCCCGCCGTGTCGAATTGCGCCGTGGTGCCCTCCCCCGACCCGGAGCGCGGCGCCGTGGTCAAGGCATTCATCGTACTGGTGCCGTCAGTCGCCCGCTCCGCGCAGGCCGATGCTGAACTGGTCGCCGAACTGCAGCAGCATGTACGCGGCCAGCTTGCACCGTATGAATATCCCAAGGCGATCGAGTTCCTCGACCAGTTGCCGATGACCACCACCGGCAAGATCCAGCGGCGCGTACTGCGCGAGATCGAAGCCCGGCGCGGCACGCCGACGCGCCCGTAGCGCTGGCAGGCGGGTGTGGCCGCAAGGCTCGCTCCCGACCCTGTCCCTGCTCCTAAAACCCGCCCCCAAGCCCTGCCCCTCAGCGCCCGGCCTGCACAACCTGCAGCGCCGCGGACAACCGATCGCCCGTATCCGGATCACCGCCCTGCCGGCAGTCAAGTTTTTGCTGAATCTGACGTTAGCAAGGACATGCGGAGCGCATCGCAAGGGCGCATCCCGATCGGCAGATCGGGCCACACGTTTCAGTCGCAGGGGGGGCATCCATGCCAGCTCGTCTTTTCCGAAAAATTTATAGGATTATTCCGTGCTTATCCGGTTAGCTCCCAAACCTACTAGATGTAGTGGGTAGCGATTTTTTTCCATAGAGCTCGGCATAGGTCGGCGCGGTGACGTCACCAGCGATGCCGAGCAGGGAGCGAAACGCGTTGAAGGGATAGAAACGGCGGTTGAAGCGGAAGGTGAATTCGTTGAGATAGGCTTGTAGGTGCTGCGGGCTGACACCGTGATGAATACCGCGCAGCCAGGTCTTGAGATTGGAGAACACAAGGTGAATGATCGGCAGGAAGGTTTCGGCCACTTGCATGTCACCGCGCTGCGCGATGGCGATATGGCCATAGCCGCGCTCGCCCAGCTTGGCATAACCGCCCCAGTCGTCGGTGATGATGGTTGCCCCGGGTGCAACGGTACGCTCGATGAATCCGCCCAGCGACCGGGCACTTCGGTCAGGAACCAGAGCGAGCCGAACTCGTCCGGCATACCGTCCGCTCTTGCGTTTGTTGCGGCTGCCGGAAAGCTTGCGTTGCCGAACCTCGACAGCGCCGGCCACAAGAACCATGTGGTGCACGCCCCTGCCTTTGCCGCGAGTACGCCCACCGACGTAGGCCTCATCGGCCTCGACGTGTTCCTCAGGCTTGCCACCAATCCGATCCTGGTCGGGGCGCACCATGCCGGCGCGCAACTTGTGGAGTATCTGGAAGGCGGTCTCGTAACGCGACAGGCCGAGTTGGCGCTGGAACTGAACTGCCGACATGCCAGGCGTCTGACTGGCGACCAGATACGCCGCCCAGAACCAAACCGACAGCGGTGTGTGCGTGCGCTCCATGACGGTGCCAGCAGTGAGGCTCGTGTCGCGTGTGCAATGGCGACAACGGAAAACGCCGGGGCGATTGGCAAAGCGGTACGGCTCACCAAGCAAGCCACAGTGGTCACAAATGAACCCATCGCTCCATCGAGCGCGCTCAAGGTAGGCCATGCATGCCGCTTCGTCTGGAAACATCCGCTGAAACTCCGGCAGCGAGCCCGGAAACGGCAGATCGCCTCGGTCAAGCACATCAATAACCATGGCTGCCCCGGGTTGGCACAGATGCCCAACATACTATCGGTAGAGGGCTTGGGAGACAACCGGATAAGCACGGATTATTCTTATAAAAATCCATCGGGCCCATTTCTTTTTCGCTCATTTGATTAGGATTATTCCTATACCCCAGGGACAACAACACAGCGGATAAGATCGCACTTTGCAACCTGACCTAACAGAGTAGTGCAAAAAAAGTATTAGGAAAATTCGGATTATCTTGATTGTTTTTTCCCAATCCCGGGAAATAAAGTTCCCAACGAGCACACAGAAATTTCCCAATGTGCTTCCACTTAATGACGAACTGGAGATCACGATGAGCACGTTTGCAAGCTCCGGCCGCGCCGCCTCCCACCGCTTCGCGCATCGGCTGCCGCTGGCCCTGGCGAGTGCTTTGCTTTCGGTATCCGCGTGGGCCGGGGATGGCGTGATCCACTTCCGTGGGGCCATCGTCGCGCCCGCCTGCGATACGCAAATCGGCGTGGGCGGGGCCGCCTCGGTAAGTTGCCCGGCAAACGGCACCCTTTCCGCGGAGTTCGCCGCCCTGCCGCTGCTGCCTGGCCGGGCAGTCCAGTTGAAGACCGCGCGCGCCTCCGTCGTGCCCGTACAATTCGCATCAGGTCCCGGTCGCGGCAACATCCAGCAGGGCTATGTCGTGGTGACGGAATACTACTGACCTACTGAGCGGCCTGCCCCTCCAGCCACGCCAGTTCGTCTTCGTCGAAACCCGCCGCGCGGCGCGCCGCCAGGTTGAAGGGCGGCCGCAGGCGCGGCGCCTGGTACCGCGCGGCCAGTTCGGCGTAGGTGGCGACGGGGTCCATGCCACGGGAGGCGCATAGCCATCGGTACCAGCGGTTGCCGATGGCTACGTGGCCCACCTCGTCGCGCAGGATGATGTCGATAATGGCGGCGGCCTCATGATCGCCCGCGGCTGCAAGCTTGGCGCGCACCGGTGGCGAGGCATCCAGGCCGCGCGCCTCCAGCGTGCGCGGCACCAGCGCCATGCGCGCCAGCACATCGCCGGCGGTCTTGTCCGCCATCTCCCAAAGGCTGTTGTGCGCCGGAAAATCGCCGTAACGCGCACCCAGCGTGGCCAGGTGCTGCGCCAGCAGGCTGAAATGCAGCGCCTCTTCGTCGGCCACTCGCAGCCAGTCGAGGTAAAAGGCTACCGGCATCGCGTCGAATCGCCAGATCGCATCCAGCGCCAGGTTGATGGCGTTGAACTCGATATGTGCGAGCGCGTGGATCAGCGCCGCGCGGCCGGCGGGCGTATGGATGGAGCGCCGCCGCTCGACCCGTTGCGGCGCCACCAGTTCGGGCAGCGGCGGCCGGCCGGGCAGCGGCAGTTCGGCCACGATCGCCTCGCCGATGCCCAGGGCCTCTGGCGCCATGGCCCCGGCCACCAGCCGCATCCGGCGCGTGGCCGTGGCCTTCTCGTGCGCATCGCTCAGACACAGGATGGCAAGCGCCTGGCGGCGCAAGGACGGCGCCGCCACGCCGGGCAAAGAGCCAGGTGCGGCAAGCGGCATGCCGCCGCGATCAGAGTCAGGGGCGCCAGGAAAGGCGGCATCGGAAAGGTTTGCTGGCATAAGCGTAAAATCCGGTTTGCCACCATTGTAGGGCCCGGCGCGTGGCGCTCCATGCCTGGTCCGCCCGCGACCCTTTAAAGCCTGGCGGCAAACCCCATATACCCAAACGAACTTGTGCAGGAGACCTCATGGCGCTTTACCAGCTCGGCGACGTTGCCCCCACCATCGATCCGGATGCCTATGTGGCGCCGGAGGCCACCATCATCGGCAACGTGACGCTCAAGGCGCGTGCCAGCGTCTGGCCAGGCGTGGTGATCCGGGGCGACAACGAACCGATCGTGGTGGGCGAGTCCAGCAATGTGCAGGAAGGCACTGTGCTCCACACCGACCCTGGCTGCCCGCTGACCATCGGCGACAAGGTATCGATCGGCCACCAGGCCATGCTGCATGGCTGCACGGTGGGCGAAGGCTCGCTGATCGGCATCCAGGCGGTGATCCTGAACCGTGCCGTGATCGGCAAGGAGTGCCTGGTCGGCGCCGGGGCCGTGGTCACCGAAGGCAAGGTATTCCCGGATCGTTCGCTGATCCTGGGCGCGCCGGCCAAGGTGGTGCGCGAGCTCACCGAGCAGGATGTGGCCAACCTGTACCGCAATGCCGAGACCTACGCCACGCGCCAGGCCATGTACAAGACGCAACTCAAACGCATCGACTAAGGCGCCGCGCCGCCCGCACCGATTTACCGACGGATCATCGTGACTGACACCACCACCCCCGACACCCTGCAGAAATTCCTGTTCGACGCGGCCCCCGTTCGCGGCGAACTGGTGCACATGCAGACCACCTGGCAGGAAGTGCTGCGCCGCAATCATTACCCGGCGCCGGTGCGCCGCCTGCTGGGCGAAATGATGTCCGCCGCAGCACTGCTTTCGGCCAACCTGAAGTTCAATGGCGCGCTGGTGATGCAAGTGCACGGCGACGGCCCGGTGCGCATGCTGGTGGTGGAATGCCTGTCCGACCTGTCGATGCGGGCGACCGCCAAGCTCGCCGAAGGCGTAGCGCTGGCCGACGATGCCACGCTGGCGGACCTCGTCAACGTCAACGGCCGCGGCCGCTTCGCCATCACGCTGGACCCGCAGGACAAGCTACCCGGACAGCAGCCGTACCAGAGCATCGTGCCGCTGGCCGATGCACACGGCCCGATGGCGTCGATGACTGCCGTGCTCGAACACTACATGCAAGCGTCCGAGCAGCTCGACACCCGGTTGTGGCTGGCCGCCGACGACAAAGTTGCCGCCGGCATGCTGCTGCAGAAGCTGCCGTCCTACGGTGGCACGCTGGAAGGCCATGCCGGGCGCGCCCCCGCCGAAGTCGGCGAAACCGGCGCGCCGCTGGCGGACAGCGGCCGCGCGCAGGACCTGGACACCTGGGACCGCGCCTGCCAGCTCGGCGCCACGCTGAAGGACGAAGAACTGCTGGCCGAAACGCCCGATACACTGCTACGCCGCCTGTTCTGGGAAGACCTGCAAGCCACGGGCCTGCGCGTATTCGAGCCGCTCACGCCGCACTTCCAATGCTCGTGCTCGCGTGCCAAGGTAGCTGGCATGCTGCAAAACCTGGGCCGCGTGGAAATCGAGGACATCCTGGTCGAACGCGGCGAAGTGGAGATCCAGTGCGATTTCTGCGGCCAGCAATATCACTTCGATCCGGTTGACTGCGCGCAACTGTTTGCGCCGGCCCCCGTTGCTACCGGCGCCGGCGACGGTGCCGCGCAGCAACACTAAGCGGCAACTCTGCAAGGCGGAGCGGCCCGGGAGGCACCCCACGAGGAACCTTTACGCCCTCCGCCGAGGTCCAAGCATCAGCGACCTACCAGAGTCAGGGAGTCAACATGTCCGCTTTGCCTTCAACCCCGTCCGCCCTCGCCGCAGCACGCAAAGCGTCACGCCTTGTCCGCGCGCCGGGCACGATCGGCGTCTTGCTGCTCGGCGCAGTGCTGGCCTGCGGCGGCTGCGCGGAGTTGCCGCGCGACATCAACGGCTCGCCGCCGACCGCACGCCTGGTGCCCAACGGTGTTCCGCCGGCGCCCATCACCCCTGAAGAAAGGCAGAAGCTCGACGCCCTGAACCAACAGGTGCTGCGCGAGCAGGAAGCCGCTATCGCATACCAGCAACAGGCCGAGGCCATGGCGCAGGCTGCTGCCTATGTCTATCCAAGCTGGAGCCTGTATTACGGAGGGTGGGGCGGTGGCCACTGGGGTGGCGGAGTCGGCTTCAGCGGCCCCGGATACTGGGGCCGGGGCCGCTATCCGTATTGGTGGTGAGTTTGCCTGGCACCGTGCATTGCGCAGGGCGCCACTGACTGGCGCCAGTCAGTGGCGGTTGAACGCCGGGGAATTCGGCGGAGGCGGCAGCGGCGGCGTGGCGCTGACTTTGGGCGCGGGCGCCACGAACTGCACGAACACCTCGCCATCCTTGACCATGCCCAATTCATAGCGGGCACGTTCCTCGATGGCGCCGGTGCCATCCTCCAGGTCCTTCACTTCCCCTTCCAGCTTGGCATTGCGCAACTTGAGCAACTGGTTGCGCGCCGATTGCTCCTGCACCTGCTTGTCCATGTCCCACACACGCAGCCAACCGCCCTTGCCCAGCCATAAGGGATACTGGATGGCGAGCAACAGCACAAACAACAGCAACGAGATCAGGCGCATGGGTTCTGGCGCTTAAGCGAAAAAGGAAGTTGCGTCAGCGCCGGCCGCGGCCGGCGCATGACACGCGCTTAGCGCAGATTGTAGAACGCGCTCTTGCCCGGATAGCTGGCGATATCGCCGAGATCTTCCTCGATGCGCAGCAGCTGGTTGTACTTCGAGATACGGTCCGAGCGCGACAGCGAGCCGGTCTTGATCTGGCCGGCGTTGGTGCCCACCGCGATATCGGCGATGGTGCTGTCCTCGGTTTCGCCCGAGCGGTGCGAGATCACGGCGGTGTAGCCGGCGCGCTTGGCCATCTCGATGGCGGCGAAGGTCTCGGTCAGGGTGCCGATCTGGTTGATCTTGATCAGGATCGAGTTGCCGATGCCCTTCTCAATGCCTTCCTTCAGGATCTTGGTATTGGTCACGAACAGGTCGTCGCCCACCAGCTGCACGCGCTTGCCCAGCTTGTCGGTCAGCACCTTCCAGCCTTCCCAGTCGCCTTCGGCCATGCCGTCCTCGATCGACACGATCGGGAACTTGTCGCACAGGTTGGCCAGGTAGTCGGCGAACTGGGTCGAGGTCAGTTTCAGGCCCTCGCCTTCCAGGTGGTACTGGCCTTCGCCTTCGTGATAGAACTCGGTAGCCGCGCAGTCCAGCGCCAGCAGGACATCTTCGCCTGCACGGTAGCCGGCCTTCTCGATGGCCAGCACAACGGTGTTCAGGCACTCTTCGTTGGAAGCGAAGTTGGGGGCAAAGCCGCCCTCGTCGCCAACCGCCGTGGACATGCCCTTGTCGGACAGGATCTTCTTGAGCGCGTGGAACACTTCGGCGCCGCAACGCAGGGCTTCGCGGAAGCTCGTCTGCGACACCGGCATGATCATGAATTCCTGGATGTCCAGGCTGTTGTTGGCGTGCGCGCCACCGTTGACGATGTTCATCATCGGCACCGGCATTTGCATCGCGCCCGAACCGCCGAAGTAGCGGTACAGCGGCAGGCCGGCTTCTTCAGCGGCGGCCTTGGCCACCGCCATCGACACGGCCAGCGTGGCGTTGGCGCCCAGGCGAGCCTTGTTGTCGGTGCCGTCGAGGTCGATCAGGGTACGGTCCAGGAAAGCCTGCTCGGAGGCATCCAGGCCCATGATGGCTTCGGAGATTTCGGTGTTGATATGCTCGACCGCCTTCAGCACGCCCTTGCCGAGATAGCGCGACTTGTCGCCATCACGCAGCTCGATGGCTTCGCGCGAACCGGTGGATGCGCCCGACGGCACTGCCGCGCGGCCCATCACGCCGGATTCGAGCAGGACGTCGCACTCGACCGTCGGGTTACCGCGCGAGTCGAGAACTTCGCGACCGATGATATCTACGATTGCACTCATGGATTCCTCTTGGACTGTTGATGCTTGATGACTTCGTACTACACGGGCGCCATGCCCTGGACTACCGCTGACGGGCGCTGATTAATGCCTAAGCGCCTTCTACCACGATCATGTTCATGCGCGCGGCATGCTCGCGCGACTTGCGCGCGGCGCGATATTCCTCGCTGTCGTGGAACGACTTTGCCGCGTCATAGCTGGGAAACTTCAGCACGACCACGCGCGTCGGGGCCCAGTCGCCCTCCAGCTTCTCGGTCTTGCCGCCACGCACCAGCACCTCGGCGCCATGCACCTTCATGGCATGGCTGGAGAGCACCTTGTACTCTTCATACTGCTGGGGATCGGTGACATCGACGTGGGCAATGATATAGCCGCTGGCCATGGCGTATCTCCGTGTGATTTTATGGTGTTGATTCTACTTGGCTGATCATGGCCGCCTGATGACGGCCATGTCGGCAACGGCGCTGCGCGCTCAGGCGCAGGCCGCGGGCCAGCCGAAATTGTCTTCGAGGAAGCCCGAGCGCTTGACCAGCGTATCGAGTTCCTTGAGCACGGACAGCAGTTCCTTCATGCGCGACAGCGGCACGGCGTTGGGGCCGTCCGACATGGCCTTGCTCGGGTCCGGATGCGTTTCCATGAACAGGCCCGCCACGCCCACCGCCACGGCAGCGCGCGCCAGCACCGGCACGAATTCGCGCTGGCCGCCGGAACTGGTGCCCTGGCCGCCCGGCAGCTGCACCGAGTGCGTGGCATCGAACACCACCGGCGCGCCGGTCTCGCGCATGATCGCGAGCGAGCGCATGTCGGAGACCAGGTTGTTGTAGCCGAAGGAAACGCCGCGCTCGCAAGCCATGAAGCTGTCTTCCGGCAGCCCTGCCTCGCGCGCGGCGTCGCGCGCCTTGTCGATGACGTTCTTCATGTCATGCGGCGCGAGGAACTGTCCCTTCTTGATATTGACGGGACGGCCGCTCTGCGCGCACGCGCGGATGAAGTCGGTCTGACGGCACAGGAAGGCCGGCGTCTGCAGCACATCGACCACCGCCGCCACCGGCTTGACCTCGTCGATCTCGTGGATGTCGGTCAGCACCGGCACACCGATCTCGCGCTTGACCGTGGCGAGAATCTCCAGCCCTTTCTCCATGCCCAGCCCGCGGAAGGTCCTGCCCGACGAACGGTTGGCCTTGTCGAACGAGGACTTGTAGATAAACGGGATGCCGAGCTCGCTGGTGATCGCCTTGAGCTCGCCGGCGGTATCCAGCGCCATCTGCTCGGACTCGATCACGCACGGACCGGCGATCAGGAAGAAGGGCCGGTCCAGGCCAACGTCAAATCCACAGAGTTTCATCACTAGTCTCCTGCTTGCGGTGCCGGGCTCAGCCCGCCTTGCTCTGCTGGCTGGCCAGCGCCGCTTCCACGTAGGCCTTGAACAGCGGATGGCCATCGCGCGGGGTGGAGGTGAATTCCGGGTGGAACTGCACGCCCACGAACCACGGGTGCATGCTTTCCGGCAGTTCCATCATCTCGGGCAGGTCTTCGGTCGGGGTGCGAGCCGAGATCACCATGCCCGCCTTTTCCAGCGTCGGCACATAGTGATTGTTGACCTCGTAGCGGTGGCGATGGCGCTCGTTGACTTCTTCGCCGTAGATCCTGGCCGCCTTGGTGCCCGGCTTGACCGGTACGCGCTGCGCGCCCAGGCGCATGGTGCCTCCCAGGTCGGACTCAGCGGAGCGCTCCTCCACCTTGCCTTCGCGGTCGACCCATTCGGTGATCAGTGCGACCACCGGATGTTCGGTTTCCAGGTTGAACTCGGTCGAATTGGCATCGGCCATCGCCGCCACATGGCGGGCGAATTCGATCACGGCCAGCTGCATGCCCAGGCAGATGCCCAGGTACGGCACCTTGTTCTCACGGGCGTACTGGATCGCGCGGATCTTGCCTTCCGTGCCGCGCTTGCCGAAACCGCCCGGCACCAGGATGGCGTCCAGCGGCTTGAGCACTTCGAGGTGGCCCGATTCCAGCTCTTCCGAATCGATGTACTCGATGTTCACGCGGGTGGCGGTGTGCATGCCGGCGTGGCGCAGCGCTTCGATCAGCGACTTGTACGACTCGGTCAGGTCGACGTACTTGCCGACCATGCCGATGGTGATCTCATGTTGCGGGTTTTCCTGGGCATTGACCAGGCGTTGCCACATGGAGAGATCGGCCGGCTTCGGGTCAATACGCAGTTCCTCGCAGATCAGGCGGTCGAGGCCCTGCTCGTTGAGCATCTGCGGGATCTTGTAGATGCTGTCCGCGTCCCAGACCGAGATCACGGCTTCCTGCGGGATATTGGAGAACAGCGAAATCTTGGCGCGCTCTTCGTCCGGGATCGGGCGGTCGGCGCGGCACAGCAGCGCGGTCGGCGAGATGCCGATTTCACGCAGCTTCTGCACCGAGTGCTGGGTCGGCTTGGTCTTCAGCTCGCCGGCGCTGGCGATGAACGGCACCAGCGTCAGGTGCACGAAGGCAGCGTGGTTGCGGCCCATGCGCAGGCTCATCTGGCGCGCGGCTTCCAGGAACGGCAGCGATTCGATATCGCCCACGGTGCCGCCGATTTCCACCAGCGCAACGTCCGCCTTGCCACCGTGCGACGCAGCCGCGCCGCGCTCGATGAAGGCCTGGATTTCGTTGGTGATATGCGGGATTACCTGCACCGTCTTGCCGAGGTACTCGCCGCGGCGTTCCTTGCGGATCACCGACTCGTAGATCTGGCCTGTGGTGAAGTTGTTCGACTTGCGCATCTTGGCCGAGACGAAGCGCTCGTAGTGGCCGAGATCGAGGTCGGTTTCAGCACCGTCTTCCGTGACGAACACCTCGCCATGCTGGAAGGGGCTCATCGTGCCGGGATCGACGTTGATGTAGGGATCTAGCTTGAGGAGGGTGACTTTGAGGCCGCGCGACTCAAGAATGGCCGCGAGCGAAGCAGCAGCGATGCCCTTGCCGAGCGAAGAGACGACACCACCGGTGACGAAGACGAATTTGGTCATAAACCGAGCTTGCCGGGGAAATCGGGATTATACATGAGAGCCCGGCTGCTGCAGCGCCGCATTTGCGACAAGTCGCCTTGCCCGGCAACCGCTGAGACGCATTCGCCGCTTCGCGCCCCAGCCCTCGCTGCTGCCCTGCCCGGCCCCGGCTACGGACGCGCGGCCGCGGGCGAATTGCCCCGCATTTCGCCGACGAGATCGCGGATCAATCCGGCCGTCTGGCCGGGCCGCTCCATCGGATAAAGATGCCCGCCCTCGATAAAGCGCAGGCGCTCTCCCACCAGCTTGCGCGTGGCACCGAGCCCGCACTGGCGCACTTCGCGCGACCGCGTGCCGGCGACAAAGCCGACCGGCACCGGCGCGCCGCGCGCAACGCGCGAGCCCAGGCTGGTGGGCAGGGTGCGGTAGATCTGGTACTCGATCTCACGCTCGAAACGCAGGCGGCGTTCGGCTTCGTTGCCGGTCGGCTCGGTGCCATGCATGGCGTAGTCGCGCAGCACCTCCTCATCCCAGGCCGCGAATACCGGCTTGGAACGGAAATGTTCCCAGACCGCCTCGGCATCCGGCCAGTGGGTGCGGCGCCGCCGCGTCACCGCCGCGGGGCCGGGCCGTTCGTCCAGGCCGAAGCGCTGGCCGGCCTTTAGCAAGGCGGCACGCCAGCCGGCGATCACGGGGGAATCAAGCATCACCACGCCGCGCACCCATTGCGGGCGCCGCAGCGCGGCCATCAGCGACAGGAAGCCACCGAGCGAATGCCCCACCAGCCACACCGGCTCGCGGTACTTTTGCTCCACGGAAGCCAGCAACTCATCGACGAGGTGCGGCCACTCGCGCGTGACCGGGAACTTCGGGTCGTGGCCGTAGCGGTCCACGGCGCAGATCTCGAAATCGTCTTCCAGCGTTGCGAACAGCTTGCGGTAGGTGCTGACGGGAAAGCCGTTGGCATGCGAAAAATGCAGGATGTCACGCATCTGGGATATCCGCCCTCAGTCCTGGGTGCCGGCGCGTTCGCGCGTGGCGCGCACCGGCTGCCCCCAGCGGTCGCCTTCGCCCTGGCGCGCCAGCGGAAACTCCGCCGGGGCGGAGGCATCCCATTCTGGATCGTTGATCTCGCCGAAGACCTGGCGCAGGCGATGCCCCCAGGTATCGCGGATCATGCGGAAGTAGGCGTTCTTCTCGTCGATATTGACAAAGCGGGTCACGCGCAGCGAATCGGCCTCGTAGACCAGCAGGTCCAGGGGCAGGCCCACCGAGATATTGGATTTCAGGGTGGAGTCCATCGAGATCAGCGCGCATTTGGCGGCTTGGCCAAGCGGCAGCGTGGGTTCCACCACGCGATCGATGATGGGCTTGCCGTACTTGGCCTCGCCGATCTGGAAATAGCAGTTCTCGGGCGTGGCCTCGACAAAATTCCCCGCCGCGTACACATGGAACAGGCGCACCCGCTCGCCACGGATCTGCCCGCCGAAGATCAGGCTCACATTGAACTCGATGCCAGCCTCGCGCAAGGCGTGGGCATCGTGCTTGTGCACCTGGCGCACGGCGTCGCCGACGATGGCGGCCGCCTCGAACATATCGCGCGCGGTCCACAGGGAGCGCTTCTCGTCGCGGCCTTCTGCGAGTATCTGGCGCACCGCCTGGCTGATCGCCAGGTTGCCCGCCGTCAGCAGCACCATCACGCGGTCGCCCGGCTCCTCGAACACAGTCATCTTGCGCGCGGTCGAAATGGCGTCGACCCCGGCATTGGTGCGGGAATCGGAGAGGAACACCAGACCGGCATCCAGCCGCATGGCTACACAGTACGTCATGATCTCGTCTTGTTATGGTGCATGGCCGCGCCCGGCGCACCGCCCGGAGCCAGGCCGCATTCTAGTGCCGCCCCTGCGCGGCTGGAACACCGTATCACGCCCATTCCTGGTGCGCTTCGCACCACCTCGCTCACGCCAGCGGTGCAATGGCAATCTCAACCGCCAGCTGCTCGCCGCTGCCTCCCTCGCGAATGCCTCGCACCGGCGCGGCCATGCGGTAATCACGCCCGACCGCAAGCCGGACATGACGCGTGTCGCTCAGGCAAGCGTGCGTCACGTCGATACTGCACCACAGCTCCCTGTCCGCGTCCACACAGACATCGGCCCAGGCATGGCTGGCCAGCTCGGAGGCCGCCGGGTCGTAGAAATAGCCGCTGACGTAGCGCGCCGGAATAGCGAGGGCGCGGCAACATGCCACCATCACTTGCGCCTGATCCTGGCAAACCCCGCTGCCCAGCCCGAAGGCCTCGCTGGCTGACGTGCCCACATCCGTGCTGTCTGCCTTGTACCGCACCCGCTCGGCTATGCCACCGGCCAGAGCCAGCAGGGCCGGCACCTCGTGCCCCGCCGCCAGGTAGGGTGAGGCAAAACGTACCATTTCCGGATGCGCGGCGGTCAGCGGCGTGCTGCCCAGGTAGTAAAGCGGCGAGACACGCGCCTCGCCCGCCGGCGGCGCATCGCAGAAAAGCGGCACTTCTCCGTCGGCAGGCGGCGTCACTTCCACCACGCCGCCTGCCTCGATCACCAGCGTATGCGCAGGGCCCGCCACGGTAAAGCTGTGAACGATATTGCCAAAGCCGTCGCGGGCCTCGGACAGGTTGCCCGGCACCGATAGCTGCCAGCCTTGCACGGCCTGCAACGGGCCCGAACGCGGCGCGAGCCGCAGTTCGTGCACGCTGCGCCGGACCGGCTCGGCGTAACGGTAAACCGTCTTGTGATGAATCTTGTATTTCACGATATGGCGAGGCCGGCACAACCTCCCACGTGAAGTGGCTCAGGCAGCCAGCAGCGGCACGAGAAAATCCCGGCTGATGCCGTTACCGAGGTCGCCGATGCGCTCCAGGAAACTGGTCAGGTAAGCATGCAGCCCGACGGCGAAGATGTCGTCGATGCGCGTGTATTTCAAATCAGCGTGGAGTTTACCAGCCTGCCGCTCGGTCTCCGAAGAATGCTGGTTCCCGACCAGCGACAGGATCGCCACCACCTCGTCCATGCTCGACACCAGCGAACGCGGCATGTCCGGCCGCAGGATCAGCAGCTCAGCCACGCGCTCGGGCGTGATCACAGTGCGGTAGATCTTGCGGTAGACCTCGAAGCCGGACACCGAGCGCAGCACTGCCGCCCAGTGATAGAAATCATTGGCGTCGCGATTGGGATCGCTGTCGTCCAGCGTGCCGGCCTTGAATTTCACATCGAGGATCCGCGCGGTATTGTCGGCGCGCTCCAGGAACGTACCCAGCCGCATGAAGTGGAAAGCATCGTCCTTGAGCATGGTGCCGAACTGCACGCCACGGGCCAGGTGAGAGCGGAACTTGACCCACTCGAAGAACTGCGCGGGATCGTCGGACAGGATGCCGTCAGCGATCATGCGCTGCACGTCGAGCCAGGTGGTGTTGATGGTCTCCCACACCTCGGTGGTCAGCGAGCCGCGCACCGCGCGCGCATTCTCGCGCGCCGCGCGCAGGCAGCTCATGATCGACGAGACATTGGTCATGTCCCGCACCATGAAGTCGATCACATCGTCGCGCGTCAGCAGGCCGTACTTCTCGTCAAACACCGTGGTCAGCTCGGAAATATCGAGCATGGCCCACCAGCCCTGCTCCGCCACCTCGGCGGATTGCGGCAACAGCGACGTCTGGTAATTCACATCGAGCATGCGCGCGGTGTTCTCCGCGCGTTCGGTGTAGCGCGCCATCCAGAACAGATGGTCGGCAGTGCGGCTAAGCATGTCAGTCCCCTCGTACTGCGCTGTTCGCCCGCGCGCCGCCGGCATCGAGGCGGCCGGCGCGGGAATCTCAAACAATCCTTGCGAGCGCCGCGCTTCAGCGCTCCAGCACCCAGGTGTCCTTGGTGCCCCCGCCCTGCGAGGAATTGACCACCAGCGAGCCTTCCCGCAGCGCCACGCGCGTCAATCCGCCGGGCACCATGCGCACGTCCTTGCCCGACAGCACGAATGGGCGCAGGTCGATGTGGCGCGGCGCGATGCCGGACTCGACGTAAGTCGGGCAGGTTGACAGCGCCAGCGTGGGTTGCGCGATGTACTGCTCAGGGCGCGCACGCACGACCTCGCGGAAGGTATCGATCTCGGCGCGGGTGGCTGCCGGGCCCACCAGCATGCCGTAGCCGCCGGCGCCGTGGGTTTCCTTCACCACCAGTTCTTCCATGTGATCGAGCACGTACTGCAGGTCGTCGGGACGGCGGCACATATAGGTCGGGACATTGTTCAGGATCGCTTCCTCGCCGAGGTAGAAGCGGATCATGTCCGGCACATAGGGATAGATCGATTTGTCGTCGGCCACGCCGGTGCCGATCGCATTGCAGATGGTGACGTTGCCGGCGCGATAGACCGACAGCAGCCCCGCCGCGCCCAGCGTGGAATCGTGCCGGAACACCAGCGGGTCGAGGAAGTCGTCGTCGACCCGGCGGTAGATCACGTCGATGCGCTGCGGGCCCTGCGTGGTACGCATGTAGAGATGATCGTCCTGCACGAACAGGTCGCTGCCCTCGACCAGCTCCACGCCCATCTGCTGGGCCAGGAAGGCGTGCTCGAAGTAGGCGGAGTTGTACATGCCGGGCGTCAGTACCACCACGGTGGGATCTGCGATGTTCTGCGGCGAGACCCCGCGCAACATGTCGAGCAACAGGTCCGGATAGTGGGCCACCGGCGCCACGCGATTGCGCGCGAACAGGTCGGGGAACAACCGCATCATCATCTTGCGGTTCTCCAGCATGTAGGAGACGCCGGAGGGCACGCGCAGGTTGTCTTCCAGCACGTAGAACTCGCCCTCGCCCGCGCGCACCACGTCGATGCCCGCAACGTGGGCATAGATATCGCGCGGCACGTCGATGCCGAGCATTTCGGGCCGGTACTGCGCGTTGTTGTAGATCTGGTCCGGGGGAATCACACCGGCGCGGATGATGTCCTGGCCGTGATAGATATCGTGGATGAAGCGATTCAGCGCGGAGACCCGCTGGCGCAGCCCGCGCTCCAGCGTGGCCCACTCGCTGGCGGGAAAGATCCGGGGAATCACGTCGAACGGGATGGTGCGCTCGGTGCCGCTGTTGGACTCATCCTTTTCGCCATACACGGCGAAGGTGATGCCCACACGCCGGAAGATCAGGTCCGCCTCCGCGCGCTTATTGCCCATGGTGCCTTCGGACTGTCGCGCCAGCCAGTCCGCAAACTGCTTGTAATGCCCCCGCACGGCGCCTGCCGGCAGGGACTCTCCCGCGTGGATCGATGCCGCCACGCCATCTTGCCAATCGAGCATCTCGTCGAAAAACCGCGCCGCCATGATGGCCGTTCCCCCATGATTTGGGCGCCGCCCAAACTGCCGGCAATCCCGTTTTGATTGGCTTCTTGTTCCCGGCACAGCACCTCGAGGTCACCACCCGCGGCCCGGCGGCGCAGCCGCGGACCGTCTCGTCATGCTTCGAAGTGCTGTACCTATAGGATACCTATGGCCACGAAAGCCGCAAGCGGCGGGCATTCGCGCCATCAAACATGGATTAAGCAAGATGTCTGCCAGCCCTCCTCAACGCACACAAAGACGGCACCCGGGAACGGTCCGGGCGGGGGGCAACCGCGCCGCGCTAACGCGCCACGGCCGCGCCTTTGCATGCCGGCACTTCGGCCAGGATGTACCGCACCAGGGCTTCAGGGGTCTGGCGGATATCGAGTACCAGCGCGTCGCGCGGCTCCTCCAGCGTTTCGAACTGGCTCTGCAACAGCGCCGGATTGAAGAAGTGCTCGCTGCGCTCGGCCAGGCGGCCGCCGATCACAGCGGCGTCGCCCTTCATATAGACAAAGGTCACGCCGCCGTCGGGCGGCGTCAACCGGTCGCGATAGGTCTGGCGCAACGCGGAACAGGTAAACACATGGGTGCGCCCTTCGGCGCGGGCCGCATCGATCGCCGCGCGCATGGCGGCCAGCCAGGGCCAGCGGTCTTCATCAGTCAGCGGGATGCCGTTGTGCATCTTCGCTTTGTTGGCGGCGCTGTGGAAATCGTCGGCGTCGTGAAAGCCGCAATGCAGGGTCTCGGCCAGCATCTGGCCGACGGTGCTCTTTCCGCTGCCGGAAACGCCCATCAGGATGTAGATCATGTCTGCTCCAGCGATCGTGTTCGGATGGTTTGCCCATCCTTGTCGGTAGTCCCCGCGCCGGCCGCCGGCAGTGTCCGGAAGCATACGGCCATGAAGCCATGATAGGACCCGCATGGGCCGGCTCGGGGTCGTCCCCGCCAGCCGTTGGCTGCCGGGGACACAAATGACACAAATATCGGGGCGCGCTGCCTATTGTGCGACGGCCGCGCCGGTTTGGACAGCGCCGTGCGCGTCGGCTTCGGACAGGTCCAGCGCGCTGCCGCCCTCTTCTGCTATCCGCGCATTGCGGCGGAACAGGCCAAACAGGCCGCGGCCGACGCTGAAGCTGGCGAAAGCGTCGTCCGGCAGTACCGCCGAGGCGCGCGCCGTGAAGTTGGCGTCGCCGTCGGCGCCACCGAGCCATTCCAGGGTGCCGGCGACGGCATCCACGCGGAGGCGGTCGCCATCGCGCACTCGCGACAAGGGGCCGCCAGCAAGTGCCTCCGGACCCACATGAATGACTGCCGGCACCTTGCCCGAAGCGCCGGACATGCGCCCGTCGGTCACCAGCGCCACCTTGTGGCCCGCATCCTGCAGCGCGCCCAGCACCGGCGTCAGGCGGTGCAGCTCGGGCATGCCGTTGGCGTTCGGCCCCTGGAAGCGCACCACCGCGACCACATCGCCAGCCAGCTCGCCGGCATCGAACGCGGCCTGCAAGCCTTCTTGGGAATCGAAGACGCGCGCCGGCGCCTCCACCACCCGATGCTCCGGCGCCACCGCCGACACCTTGATCATGCCGCGGCCGAGATTGCCCTGCAGCAAGCGCAGGCCGCCCTCGGCGGAGAACGGCTCGGCCGCGGTGGCCAGAACCGTCGCGTCGCCGCTGGTGGCGGCACCGTCGCGCCACTGCAGCACGCCGTCGATCATCACGGGTTCCTGCGTGTAGCGGGCCAGGCCATGCCCGGCCACGGTTTCCACGTTCTCATGCAGCAGCCCTGCGTCGAGCAACTGGCGAATCACGTAGGCCACGCCGCCGGCGGCGTGGAAATGGTTCACGTCGGCGGAGCCGTTGGGATAGACCCGCGCCAGCAGCGGCGTGATGCGCGAGAGGCGGTCGAAGTCGTCCCAGTCGATGATGATGCCGGCCGCGCGCGCCATCGCCACGAGATGGATGGTGTGGTTGGTCGAGCCGCCGGTGGCCAGCAGGCCCACCACGGCATTGATCACGGCGCGTTCGTCAACGATGCGCGCCAGCGGGAGGTAGTCGGCACCCCGCGCCGTCAGGGCCAGCGCGCGTTGCGCGGCGGCGGCGGTGAGCGCATCGCGCAGACCGCTGTCAGGATGCACAAAGGCCGCGCCGGGCATATGCAGCCCCATGATCTCCATCAGGAACTGGTTGCTGTTGGCGGTGCCGTAGAAGGTGCAGGTGCCGGCCCCGTGATAGGCCTCGCACTCGGCTTCCAGCAAGGCTTCGCGGCCGACCTGGCCGGTGGCGTAGAGCTGGCGCACGCGCGCTTTTTCCTTGTTGGACAACCCCGTCGACATCGGCCCGGCCGGCACGAACACTACCGGCAGGTGGCCGAACTGCAGCGCGCCCATCAGCAGGCCCGGCACGATCTTGTCGCACACGCCGAGCATCACGGCGGCATCGAAGGTGTTGTGCGACAGCGAGACCGCGGTCGCCATCGCGATGGCGTCGCGCGAGAACAGCGACAACTCCATGCCGGCATTGCCCTGCGTGATGCCGTCGCACATCGCCGGCACCCCGCCCGCCACCTGCGCCACCGCGCCAACGGCGCGCGCGGCCTCGCGGATCACGCCCGGGTAGCGCTCGTACGGCTGGTGGGCCGACAGCATGTCGTTATAGGCGGTGACGATGCCGAGATTGGCGGCATGCTCGACCCGCAGCTTGAGCTTGTCATGCACTGGCAACGCGGCCAGGCCATGCGCGAGGTTGGCACAGGACAGCCCGCGCAAGGGACCCAGCTCCTGCTGGGCGCGTTCGCAACGCGCCAGGTAGGCGGCACGGCTGCGCTGGCTGCGCGCGATCACGCGCGCGGTGACGGACTGAACTTCGGCGTGGAGGGCTTTTGACATGCGTGGGATTCCTGGTCGTGATGCCTGATCGTATCCGGGAGGACTGGGGAACGCGTTTGTTTGTAGATTTTCTACATTATATCGAAAGGCTATTTGAAAACACCATGTGCACGCATCACAAAGCGCCGCATTCACGGCAAAAATCGACAAAATAGGTGAAATCCCTAGTCCGAAGCCCGCCGGAAGCCGAGGCGATTTCGATGTTGATTATGTAGAATATCTACATGCAGTGCGAACTACCGAACCCCGGATACCGGGGCCAAAGGCACAAGAATGCCCCGGCACAGACAGCCCTCCCTACCATGCGCGACCGAATCCTTGCCGTCTACGACACGCTTCGCCCCTCCGAACGCCGCCTTGCCGACTACGTTGCCCGCCACGGCGCCAGCGTGATCCGTTTGTCGATGCCAGAACTGGCCGAGCGAGCCGGTGTATCCCAGCCCACCATCGCGCGCTTTTGCGCCGCGCTCGGTTATGACGGCTTCCGCGAGTTCAAACTCCAGTTCGCCCAGAACGTGGGCGGCGGCACCCCCTTCGTGCACCAGGACGTCAAGGCCGAAGACCGTCCCGCCGACATCGCCGGCAAGGTGTTCGACCGCACCATCGCCACGCTGATGACAGTGCGCAATGCGCTGTCCGCGGACCAGATCGAGCACGGCATCCAGCTGCTCGCGGCGGCGCGGCGCATCGAATTCTATGGCTGCGGCAACTCTGGCATCGTCGCGCTTGATATCCAGCACAAGTTCTTCCGCCTCGGCATTCCCACCGTTGCGTACTCGGATTCGCATGTATTCAGCATGTCCGCGGCGTTGCTCGGCCCCGGCGATGTGGCGGTGCTGGTTTCCAACAGCGGGCGCACCTGGGACATGCTGGCAGCCGCCACCCTGGCCCGCGCCAGCGGCGCCAGCGTGCTGGCGCTGACCCACAGCGGTTCGCCGCTGGCCGCGCTGGCGGACGTATGCGTGTTCTCGGACGTGGAAGAAGACAGCGAGGTCTACACGCCGATGACCTCCCGCATCTGCCACCTGGTGCTGGGCGACGTGCTTGCGGCCGGCGTCGCGCTGGAACGCGCCGACACCGTCTCCGCCGGCCTGCAGCGCGCCAAGGCCCATCTGCGCGAGCGCCGCATCGCCCAGGCCGAGCCCGCGCATCTCAGCGAGGCGCTGGCGGCGCCGCGCGCCAGTAGCGCCGCTCGTGCTGGCGGTAAGCCAGCACCTCGTAAGACTCGCCGCGCGTCATGATCTGGATCGCGCCGGTTTCGTCGCTGCGATAGCGCGCGATGCCGTGCGAGCCGTAGCGATCCCAGATCTCCGGGCGCGGATGCCGGTGGCGATTGCGATAGCCCACCTGGAACAGCGCCAGCTCGGGCGCCACCACTCACAGGAACGACCCGCTGGACGAGGTGTTGCTGCCATGGTGCGGCGCCTGCAGGAAATCGGCGCGCAGGTCTTGCGTCGGCAGCCGCGCCAGCAGCGCCGCTTCGTCGCGCCGTGAGATATCGCCGGTCAGCAGAAGGCTGCGCGCGCTGGCCTCCACCTTGAGCACGCAACTGCGCGCATTGCTGTCGATGGCAGCGTTCTGCGCCACGCCCGGCAAGGGATGCAGCATGACAAAGCGAACCCCATCCCACTCCCACCGCTGCCCCGCCGCGCAGGGCCGGGCCTGTGGCGAGGCCGCGCCCGCAGGCGGCGCCAGCAGCCGATGCCCTGGCGCCGCACCTGACAGCAGGCTGTCCACCGTCAACGCCGCCATCACGTCGCGCGCCCCGCCTGCGTGATCGGCATCTTCATGACTGATCACCAGTGCGTCGAGCCCGCGCCACGCAGATACGGCACGATGGCGCGCGCGCCCGCGCTGCTGCCCGACTCGCCACGTCCGGCGCCCCATCCGTAGGCCGGGCCGGCATCGTAGAGCAGCACGTGCGAGCGTGTTTCCACCAGCACCGCGGTGCCCTGCCCGATATCGATCGCGGTGGCGCGAAACTCGCCTTGCGCCACCGGCTGGCGCCCCGCCAGCACCATCGGCAGCAGCAGCACGACGCCGCGCAGGCGCGCGCGCGCCGCAACGCACGGGCGCCAGCAACAGCAGCGTGCCGAGCACCGCCAGCGCCAGCGCGAACGGACCCGCGCGCGCGGCCTGCCACACTGCCCACGGCGGCGCCGCCAGCCACTCCAGGCCCATCACCAGCCAGTGCAGCAGCAGGTGCGCCGGGACGAGCAGCCAGCCCGCCAGCGGTGCCGGCAGGGCCGCCGCCAGCAGGGCCAGCGGCGTCACCAGCAGGCTGACCAGCGGAATCGCCACCGCATTGGCCGGTGGCGAGATCACCGAGACCTGCTGGAACAGCAACAGAGTCAACGGCACCAGCCCGATGGTGACGGCCCATTGCGTGCGCGTGGCCTGCGCCAGCGTGGACCGCAGACGCTGCCACCACGAGGACGCGGCATGATCGGCGGGCTGCGCCGCGGCCAGGAAGATCACGCCCACCGCGCCGAAGGACAGCCAGAAGCCAGGCGACAGCACCGCCCAGGGATCGAGCCCGATCGCCACGAACGCAGCCCAGGCCAGCACCAGGGAGGCCGGCGGCGTGCGGCCGCTCCATAGCGCCAGCGCCGCCACGACCAGCATCGACACGGTACGTTGCGCAGGTACCTGCATGCCCGCCAGCAGGCCGTACACGAGTCCAGCCATCACAGCCGCCACCAGTGCGGCGCGGCGCGCGGGCCAATACAGCGGCAAGGGCCGCCGCAGCCAACGGCCAAGGCCGAACGAATGCCGCCACAACCAGTACGCGAAGCTGGAAAAGAGACCGGAAATCATGGTGATATGCAGCCCGGAGATGCTGATCAGGTGGCCGATGCCGGTGCGCGTGAACAAGGTCCAGTCGCGCTGCTGGATACCGCGCTGGTCGCCCACCACCAGCGCCGCCAGGACCGGGGCAAATCGCGCATCCGGAGGCAGGCTGCCCAGCACGTGGTCGCGTACCTGCATCCGCCATCGCGCGATCCTCCACTCCAGTTGCTCACCGACTGCCTCCTGCGCCTCGCGCCGCACGTCGCGCACGTAGCCCGTAGCGCCGATTCCGGCTGCCATCAGCCAGTATTCGTAGTCGAAACCATGAGGATTGGCCAGTCCGTGCGGCCGGCGCAGACGTAGCGAAAAGACGTACCGCTCGCCGGGGCGCAACGCGGGCGGCGCATCGTCCCAGTTCAGCAGGATGTGCGAGGGAATGCCGGACGCCATGCCATGGACCTGCGTCTCATCGAGCGCGAACAGAAAGCGCTGGCCGCGTGGCGCCTGGGCCGGCAGGCCCGCGACGACCCCGCTCAGCATCAGGTCCACGCCTTCGAGTTCGGGCGCCAGACGTTCCTCCAGCCTGAGTTCGGCGCGCCATGCCGACCAGCCGAAACCTGCCAGCACCGAGAGCACGAACAAGGCCGCGCGAACCCGGCCGGAGCGGCGCCCGCGTAGCGCGAGCAGGGCCACCGCAACCCCGGCGGCAACCAGCCACCATGCCGAGGTGCCGCGCGGCAGCGAGCCCTGTTGTTGCAGCCACCAGCATCCCGCCATGAAGGCGAGCAGGATCAAACGCATGCCAGCTCCCGGACGGGAAGTCAGATGTGTTTGCTTATACCGCCGTCACCGGCCGCGAAACTTGTCAGGATGAGACGGGAAGGTTGCCGGTCGTTTCGGCCGGAGTCGAGGCCGAAGCAGGCAATGCCGATGGGAACATGGTTGCCGCAAAGGCAGCCAGGCGCGGCAGCGCAGCCACCGAGTTTTGCCACATCGCCGGTGCCAGCGCCGCGGCATCGAGACCACGCAACTCGCCCAGCACCCTGGCCACGCCCACCACTTCGGCAGGCGTATTGCGCGCCTTGTGCTGCTCGCCGAACTGGTCGTCGGACAGCCATGCGGGGGCGATGTCGGGCGCGTCGGTTTCGAGCACGATGGCGTCGAGTGGCAACTCCAGCGCCAGGCGCCGGATCTGCTTCGCGCGGCTGAAAGTCAGGTTGCCGCCAAAGCCCAGCTTGAGGCCTTGATCGACAAAGCCGCGCGCCTGCTGCACGCTGCCGTTGAAGGCATGGGCGATGCCCTGGCGCACGCCGGCGCGCCGCAGCTGCGCCGCCACCTGGTCCTGCGACTTGCGCACATGCAGCAGCACCGGCAAGTCGAACTCGCGGGCAATCTTGAGCTGCTCGGTGTAGATCCACGTCTGGTGCGCGGCATCGAGGCCGGGCACAAAGAAATCCAGCCCGATCTCGCCGATGCCGACGAAGCGCGGATCGGCTAGCGAGGCTTGCACCTCCCGTCGCAAGGCATCGAGATCGGACTGCGCGGCACCCGGCGTGCACAGCGGATGGATACCCAAGGCGTAGACGCAGCTATCGTGCCGCTGCGCCAGCGCGCGCACCGCGGCGAAATTGGACACGGCCACCGCCGGCAGCACGATGCCGGTGACGCCAGCCGCGGCGGCGGCGGCGGCCACGGCATCACGGTCGGCGTCGAATTCGCCGGCGTCGAGGTGGCAATGGGTATCGATCCACATGGCGGTGTGCCGGCGCGGCGATGCGCTTCAGCGTTCGGCGTGGAGGTGCCCGTCGCGCAGGCGCAGCACGCGGTCGCAGCGGCTGGCCAGGTCGAGGTCGTGGGTCACGATCACGAAGCTGGTGCCCAGCGTGCGCGACAGCTCCAGCATCAGGTCGTAGACGCCGCCCGCGGTGTGGTCGTCCAGGTTGCCGGTGGGCTCGTCGGCCAGCACGCACGCCGGGCTGCCGACCAGCGCGCGGGCAATCGCCACCCGCTGCCGTTCGCCGCCGGACAGCTCGCCGGGCCGGTGCTGCGCCCGGTCGCCCAGGCCCACCCGCTCCAGCACCGCCATCGCCGCCGCCCGCGCCTCGGGCTGACGCAGCCCGCGGATGCGCATCGGCATGGCCACGTTGTCCAGCGCCGTGAACTCAGGCAGCAAGTGGTGGAACTGGTAGATGAATCCCAGCTCGCGATTGCGCACGATATTGCGCTCGCTCTCGCGCAGTGCCGTAAAGGGCCGGCCCTGCAAGGCAACCCGGCCACTGTCAGGGTTGTCGAGTCCGCCCAGCACATGCAGCAAGGTACTTTTGCCGGAGCCGGACGCGCCGACGATGGCAACCTTCTCCCCCGCCTCGACCCGCACGTCCACGCCCTTGAGCACGGTCACGTCCAGGCCGCCCTGGCGGAAACGCTTGGTCAGGCCCTCGCCCAGCAGGACGGGCGTGCCGTTGGCTTTGCCCGGTGCATTGGCAGCGCTGCCGGCCGGTTCGGCGCGCAACAGGGTTTCACTCATAGCGCAGCGCCTCCGCCGGATTGACGCGGGCAGCGCGCCAGCTTGGGTAGAGCGTGGCCAGGATGGACAGTACAAAGGAAACGATACCGATGGTGGCAATGTCGTTCACGCGGGGATCCGAGGGCAATTCACTAATGAAATAGATGTCGCGCGGCAGGAACTGCACATGCAGCAGCCGCTCGATAAAGGGAACGATCATGTCGATGTTGAAGGCGATCAGCGCGCCGCCGGCCACGCCCGCCAGCGTGCCGATAAAGCCGATGGCCACGCCCTGCACGATAAAGATCTTGGTGATCGAACCGGGCTGGGCGCCCATGGTGCGCAGGATGGCGATGTCGGCCTGCTTGTCCGTCACGGTCATGACCAGCGTGGACACCAGGTTGAACGCGGCCACGGCGATGATCAACGTGAGGATGATGAACATCATGCGCTTCTCGGTCTGCACCGCGGCGAACCAGTTGCGGTTCTGCTTGGACCAGTCGCGCAGGTAGAGCTCACCCGAGAGCGTGCCGGCCAGCTCGTCGGCTACTTGCGGCGCTCGCTGCATGTCCGTCAGTTTCAGGCGCACGCCGGTGGGCCCGGCGAGGCGGAACATGGCTTCGGCGTCGCGGATATTGATCAGCGCCAGCGCGCTGTCGAACTCGAAATGGCCCGACGAGAACACCCCGACCACCGTGAACTGCTTGAGCCGCGGCAGCACCCCGGCCGGCGTGATGGTGCCCTGCGGCACGACCACCGTGACCTTGTCGCCCACCTGCACACCCATGGCATTGGCCAGTTCGTTGCCCAGCGCGATGCCGAATTCGCCCGGCAGCAGGCGATCCATGCCGCCGCCCCGGAACTGCTTGCCGATATCGGACACTTTGGGTTCCTCGGAAGGCTCGACCCCGCGCAGCAGCACGCCGCGCACCGCATCATCCCGGGTCAGCATGGCCTGCGCCGCCACATAGGGCGCAGCACCGATCACTTCCTTGTTGCGCAGCGCCTCTGCGGCGGTCTTTTGCCAGTCGGGCAGCGCCCCGGGCCCGACCACCTCGATGTGCGACAGCACCGAGAGCATGCGGTCGCGCACTTCTTTCTGGAAACCATTCATCACCGACAGCACCACGATCAGCGCCGCCACGCCCAGCGCGATGCCGGCCATGGAAATCATCGAGATAAAGGAAATAAAGGTGTTGCGGCTGGCGCGCTTGCTTGCGCGGGTGTATCGCCAACCGATCTGCCACTCGTAAGGAAAGTTCAAGAGGGTTCCTGTTGTTAGGGAGTAACGCCGGCACCACATCGCCAACGCCGCATATGGCTTACTGGCTGCGTGCTCGCGCCACTGTCCCGGCCGGGCCGTGGGACGATATTTCCGCCGGCCGCCAGCCGCAAGTTTACAATCTCGGCACCATGATGACGCACCTGACCCTGATTGTGCCCTTTTCCGTCCCGCCCGGCGCCGCGATCGACGCGGACGGCGGGGGCAACGACGCCATGCTGGAAGCCCTGCTGCGGCAGTTGGAGTTGCCGGCGCTGGGAAAGTTGCTTACCCGCGCCAGCCCCGGCCCGCGCGAGCGCCACGACGATCCCTTCCAGCGCTCGCTGCCGCATGAGCGCTGGCTGGCCGGACGTGCCGGGCTCGACACCGCCCGCGTGCCCAGCGCCCCGTTCATGCGCCTGGCGGACATGAGCGCAGCCGGCGCGGGCGCCGGCGCGAACGACGGCCAGGCGTGGGCTTGCCTGCAGCCGGTACACATCCACGCCGCGCGCGACCACCTAGTGCTGATGGACCCGGCCCAGTTGCACGTCCGGGCCGAGGAGTCGGCGGCCCTGCACGCCGCCGTGTCTGACCTGCTGCGGGAGTCCGGCATTTTGCTGGAAACGCCGCATCCGGCCCGCTGGTACATCCCGGAAGCCGTGTTCGGGCCACTTGTGGCGGCCAGCCCGCTGCGCGCCACCGGCCGCAATATCGATGTATGGATGCAGTCCGGCGAGCGCGCCCGCGACTGGCGCCGGATCCAGAACGAAATCCAGATGACCTGGTACGACCATCCGGTGAACCAGGCCAGGG
This sequence comes from Cupriavidus sp. F041, assembly GCF_057814235.1. Taxonomy (NCBI): domain Bacteria; kingdom Pseudomonadati; phylum Pseudomonadota; class Betaproteobacteria; order Burkholderiales; family Burkholderiaceae; genus Cupriavidus; species Cupriavidus sp. F041. The sequence continues at coordinate 1,025,968 of NZ_JBVASY010000002.1, read as the reverse complement.
AAGCCGCCGGAGAGCTCTCCATCAATTCTGTCTGGCTCTACGGCGGCGGCACCCTGCAACAAGTGCCGCGCCTGGCCGACACGATATTGACAGGCGACGCTTTCCTGCACGGCCTGGCGCTGGCCGGCGGCGCTGCGTGCCAGCCCGCGCCGGCGCGCTTCAAGGCCATCGAAGGCATCGAGGGCAGCGCCATGGTGCTGCTTGAGGACGCCATCGAAGCCCATATCGCCGAAGACTGGGGCCTGTGGATCGAGCGCATGCACGCACTCGATGCCGAATGGTTCGCCCCGGCGCTGGCCGCACTCGAAGGCGGCCAGTTGCAAGCGGCGACGCTGATGCTGGCCGGCGACAACCACTACGCCGAATTCACCGTGCGCCGCGCCGACCTGCGCAAATTCTGGCGCGGCCTGGGCCAGCGCGGCGACTGGCGCGCGCTGCTGTGCGACCTCGCCTATGCCGCCTGATCACCGTTTTCCCGCAAGCCGTACATGACCCGAATCGCCGTTCGCTCCTTCTCCACTGAAAATGCCGGCAAGCTGGCCGGACTCGGCCTGCATCCCACGCTGGCGCGCATCCTGTCGGCGCGCGGGGTGCGCGAACCCGCCGAACTCGCCACTGAACTGCCGGGCCTGGTGCCGCCGGCCGCCCTGAAGGGCATCGACGAGGCCTCGACTTACCTGGCGGACGCCATCGCCGCCGGCCGGCGCCTGCTGATCGTGGCCGACTACGACTGCGACGGCGCCACCGCCTGCGCGGTCGGCGTGCGCGGCCTGCGCATGCTGGGCGCGCGCATCGACTACATCGTGCCCAACCGCTTCGAGTACGGCTACGGCCTGACCCCGGAAATCGTGGCGCTGGCCGCCAAGCAGCAGCCGGATGTGATCGTCACCGTGGACAACGGCATCGCCAGCGTCGACGGCGTCGCGGCCGCCAATGCGCTCGGCATCGATGTGGTGGTGACCGATCACCATCTGCCCGGCGACCAGTTGCCCGACGCCGCAGTGATCGTCAACCCCAACCAGCCAGGCTGCGAATTCCCGAGCAAGAACCTGGCGGGCGTGGGCGTGATGTTCTACGTGCTGCTGGCGCTGCGCGCGGAACTGCGCCGCCGCGGCGTGTTCGACACGCAGACCCAGCCGCGCCTCGACACCCTGCTCGACCTGGTCGCGCTGGGCACCGTGGCGGACGTGGTCAAGCTAGACAGCAACAACCGCATCCTGGTCGCGCAAGGCCTCAAGCGCATGCGCGCCGGCCGCATGCACGCCGGCGTGGCCGCCCTGTTCCGCGCCGCCGGGCGCGAGGCGACGCGCGCCAACACCTTCGACCTGGGATTTGGCGTAGGCCCGCGCCTGAACGCCGCCGGGCGCCTGGCCGACATGTCGCTCGGCATCGAATGCCTGCTGACCGACGACGCCAACCGCGCCTGGGAAATCGCCCAGGAACTTGACGGCATGAACCGCGAGCGGCGCGATATCGAGGCCGGCATGCAGCAGGAAGCGCTGCAGATCCTGGAAGGCCCGCTGGGCGCGCTGGACCCGGCCGCGCGCTTCACTATCAGCGTGTTCAACGACACCTGGCACCAGGGCGTGATCGGCATCGTGGCCTCGCGCCTCAAGGAGAAATACCACCGCCCCACCATCACCTTTGCGCCGGGCGACGAGGATACGATCAAGGGCTCGGGCCGTTCGATCCCGGGCTTCCACCTGCGCGATGCCCTGGACCTGGTATCCAAACGCCACCCCGGCCTGCTGAAGAAATTCGGCGGCCACGCCATGGCGGCCGGCCTGACCCTGGGCGCGGGCGATTTCGCGCAGTTCATGGAGGCGTTCGAGGCCGTGGGACGCGAATGGCTGAGCGACGAGCAGCTTGCCCGTGTGATCGAAACCGATGGCGATATCGAGGATGCCTGCTTCAGCCCGGAGTTCGTTTCGCTGCTGGAGCAGCAGGTATGGGGCCAGGGCTTCCCGGCGCCCACCTTCTGCGGCGAGTTCGATGTCTTGCGCCAGAGCGTGCTCAAGGGCAAGCACCTCAAGCTGCAGCTCGGGCGCGGCAGCCAGCGCTTCGACGCCATCTGGTTCAACCATGCCGAATCGCTGGGCGCCAGCGCGCTGGTGGCATACCGGCTCGATAACAACACCTTCAATGGCGTCACCCGCGTGCAGATGGTGATCGAGCACGCGCAGTAGCGTGCGCGCCCCGCCCGGACGTCAGCCGCGTGCGGGCAGCAGTCCTGCCGGATCGACCGGCTTGCCGTTGCTGCGCACCTCGAAGTGCAGCTCGCTGTCGGCCGTGCCCATGCGGCCCACCTCCTGCCCGCCGGACACCTGCGCGCCCTCGCTGACCGAGGGCTTGTCCAGGTTGCCGTAGACCGTCAGCCAGTTGTCGTCGTGCTTGATGATGACCAGCATGCCGTAGCCGCGCAGGTTGCCGACGTGGATCGCCTTGCCCCCCGCCGCGGCGCGCACCGCGCTGCCAGGCGCCGTGTTGATGCGCAGGCCCTTGCTTGCGGGCGGCCCGTAGCCCGCGGTGACGCGGCCGTCAGCCGGCCATTGCAGGCGGATGCTGGTGGCCGGCGCCCGCGACGGCGCGCTGTTGTCCACGCGCGGGGTATCCCCCACCGCCACCGGGCCGCCGCTGGCCCCGCCACCCGTGCTGGCGCTGGTGCCGGCGCCGGCCGGTGGGCGAATCCGCAGCAACTGCCCTACCTCGATGCGATCGGCGCTGGGCAACTGGTTCCAGCGCGTCAGCTCGCGCACCGAGCGCTTGTGTCGCCGGGCGACGGTATACAAGGTGTCGCCGCTCTGCACCCGGTAGTAGCCGTCGGGCGCGGGTTCGCTGGCCAGGGTGCCACAGCCGGCCGCGAGGCAAGCCGCGGCCGCGGCGGCCAGCAGGCCAAGCGCGCGGCGGCGCGCGGTCGTCTTGTCGTGGTTGCTTTGCTTCATCACGTACTTATCGTTCCTCCCTGTCCATACTGTCCATATCTTGAAGCCGGTTGCGCCCGCCAGCACCCTCACGTCTGCCATGAGGCACCCGCAACTGTAGACCGTTCGCGAGGCGAACCGTTCGAAATCATGCAACAGACTGCATCCGGGCGGGGGAAGACAGGCCCCGATCCGCTATAATTCGAGGTTTTGAAAGCGCAGGAACATCATGGAAGCAGAACGCCTCAACGCCATCTCCGGTGCCATCTCCGATCTCCGTTCGCGAACGGAAGATCTACGGGGGTATCTTTGACTACGATGTCAAAGTAGGAAGACTCGACGAAGTCAACGGCGAACTCGAGGATCCCGAGGTCTGGAACAACCCCAAGCGGGCCCAGGATCTCGGCAAGGAAAAGAAAATGCTGGAGGGCGTGGTCGGCGTGCTCGGCAAGCTCACCGATGATCTCAGCGGCGCCGAGGAGCTGTTCGAGCTCGCGCGCGAGGAAGGCGACGACGACACGATGGAAGCCATCGAGACCGACGTCGCGGGCTTCGAAGCCATCGTCGCGGACATGGAATTCCGCCGCATGTTTGCCGGCGAGATGGACCAGGCCAACGCCTTTATCGACATCCAGGCCGGCGCCGGCGGCACCGAAGCCTGCGACTGGGCCTCGATGCTGCTGCGCCAGTACCTGAAGTACTGCGAGCGCAAGGGTTTCAAGGCCGAGGTGCTGGAAGAATCCGAAGGCGACGTGGCGGGCATCAAGAGCGCCACGATCAAGGTCGAGGGCGAGTACGCGTTCGGCTACCTGCGCACGGAAACCGGCGTGCACCGCCTGGTGCGCAAGTCGCCGTTCGACTCGTCGGGCGGCCGCCACACGTCGTTCTCGTCAGTGTTCGTCTACCCCGAGGTGGACGACTCCTTCGAGGTCGAGGTCAATCCGGCGGACCTGCGGGTCGACACCTACCGTGCCTCCGGCGCGGGCGGCCAGCACATCAACAAGACCGATTCGGCAGTGCGGATCACGCACATCCCGACCGGCATCGTGGTGCAGTGCCAGAACGACCGCTCGCAGCACCGGAACCGCGCCGAAGCCATGTCGATGCTGAAATCGCGCCTGTACGAGCACGAAATGCGCAAGCGCCAGGCCGAGGCCGACAAGCTGGAGTCGTCCAAGACCGACGTGGGCTGGGGCCACCAGATCCGCTCCTACGTGCTGGACCAGAGCCGCATCAAGGACCTGCGCACCAACGTGGAAATGTCCAACACGCAGAAGGTGCTGGACGGCGACCTGGACCCGTTCATCGAAGCCAGCCTGAAGCAAGGGCTGTAATACGCAGCAGCGGCGCCACGCCGCCGCGCCGGGGCATGGCGCGGCGGCCGGTGCGGCCACACACCCGCCGGGACAAACTCGACCATGACCGCAGCATCGCATCTGATCATCATCACGGGCACCTCGCGCGGGCTTGGCGCCGCTCTGGCACAGGTACTGCTCAAACCGGGCAACCGCCTGCTGTGCGTGGCGCGCGGCCGAAATCCCGAACTGGAACGCATCGCAACCGCCAGCGGCGTCAAGGTGGCCTGGCACCTGCAGGACCTGTCGCAGCCCGGCCCGGCCGCGACCTGGCTCGGCAGCGTGCTCGACGCGGTCGAGGAAACGCCGGCCAGCGTCACGCTGATCCTGAACGCTGGCATGATCGAGCCGATCGGCCCGATCACCAGACTGCGTGAACCGACGCTGGTGCCGCACCTGCTGACCAATCTTGCCGCGCCGATGACCATGACCGCGGCCTTCCTGGCGCACACCGAGCGCTTCGGCTGCCCGCGCAAGATCCTGGCGATCTCGTCCGGCGCGGCGCGCCGGCCGGTTGAAGGCTGGAGCGCCTATTGCGCCGGCAAGGCGGGTCTGGACATGTTCGTGCGCTCGATCAACGCGGAGTACGCGCAGGCCCCGGCCGAACGCGCCGTGCGTGCCGTGGCGCTGGCGCCGGGCGTGGTCGACACCAACATGCAGGCCACCATCCGCGATGCCGATTTCGCGCAGGTACAGCGCTTCCGCGACCTCAAGGAAAATGACCAGCTGGCCTCGGCCGACGACACCGCGCAGCGCATCGCCGCGTACCTGGAGCGGCCGGACTTCGGCAGCACCGAGCTCGACGACATCCGCAATACCTGAACCTCGCGCGGCCTGGGCCGCGCGACTCACCAAGACATCATGACCGAATCCAACCGCGCTCCCGCCGAGGCCAACGCCCCGGCCGCAGCCGACGAAAACAAGATCATCGCGGAACGGCGCGAGAAGCTGCAGGCCCTGCGTCAGCAAGGCGTGGCCTTCCCCAACGATTTCCGCCCGACCCACCAGGCCGCCGCGCTGCACCAGCAGCACGGGGAGACCGACCAGCCCACGCTGGAAGCCACCCCGGTGGAAGTCGCCATCGCCGGCCGCATGATGCTCAAGCGGGTGATGGGCAAGGCCAGCTTCGCCACCGTGCAGGACGGCAGCGGCCAGATCCAGTTCTACATCACGCGCGACAAGGTCGGTGAAGACGTCTACGCGGCCTTCAAGCACTGGGACCTGGGCGACATCATCAGCGCGCGCGGCGTGCTGTTCCGCACCAACAAGGGCGAGTTGTCGGTACAGGTGCAGGAACTGCGCCTGCTGTCCAAGGCCCTGCGCCCGCTGCCGGACAAGTTCCACGGCCTGGCCGACCAGGAAACCAGGTACCGCCAGCGCTATGTCGACCTGATCGTGTCGCCGGAAACGCGCGCCACCTTCCGCGCCCGCACCAACGCGATCAGCTCGTTGCGCCGTCACATGGCCGACGCCGGCTTCATGGAAGTGGAAACGCCCATGCTGCACCCGATCCCGGGCGGCGCCACGGCCAAGCCGTTCATCACCCACCACAATGCGCTGGACATGCAGATGTTCATGCGCATCGCGCCCGAGCTGTACCTGAAGCGCCTGGTGGTCGGCGGCTTCGAACGCGTGTTCGAGATCAACCGCAACTTCCGCAACGAAGGGGTGAGCCCGCGCCACAACCCCGAGTTCACGATGATGGAGTTCTACGCGGCCTACACGGATTACCGCTGGCTGATGGACTTCACCGAGAACCTGATCCGCCAGGCCGCCATCGACGCGCGCGGTAGCGCCGTGCTGAACTACCAGGGCCGCGAGCTGGATCTGTCCAAGCCCTTCCATCGCCTCACCATCACCCAGGCGATCCAGAAATTCGCGCCGCAGTACACCGACGCGCAACTGGCCGATACCGAATTCCTGCGCGCGGAGCTGAAGAAGTTCGGCATCAACACCAGCGCGCCGCAATTCCTCAACGCCGGCCTGGGCACGCTGCAACTGGTGCTGTTCGAGGAAACCGCCGAGAGCCAGCTGTGGGAGCCGACCTTCATCGTCGACTACCCGGTGGAAGTCTCGCCGCTGGCGCGCGCCTCGGACACCCAGCCGGGCATCACCGAGCGCTTCGAGCTGTTCATCACCGGCCGCGAAATCGCCAATGGTTTCTCCGAGCTGAACGATGCCGAGGACCAGGCCGAGCGTTTCCGCAAGCAAGTGGACCAGAAGGATGCGGGCGACGAGGAAGCGATGTACTTCGACGCCGACTACATCCGCGCGCTCGAATATGGCATGCCCCCGACGGGCGGCTGCGGTATCGGCATCGACCGCCTGGTGATGCTGCTGACGGATAGCCCGAATATCCGCGACGTGATCCTGTTCCCGCATCTGCGCCGCGAGGACTAAAGCACGGTGGCAGCCAAGGCTGCCCGCCAGCAACGAAAAAGCCCCATCCAAGCGATGGGGTTTTTCATTTGCGCGCCGGCTTGTTACAAACAGCCAACGCCGAGGCCAACGGAATCACGCAGCAAGTTACTGATTTAAAACGGTTTTCCTGTCTACATAAACTTACAAAATCAAACGGAAAACGGCGCCCCGTTCGGCCACACTGGTCTCATCGAGACGTTGGCCGGCAGCACCCCTGACTGGCGGCGCTTCGCGAGGAAAACAATATGCCGAACCCGACCTTGCAGCCATCGAACGAACCCGCCCTGCCTTCTTCGCCGCCGGCGCAGCGCCGCCTGCATCCGCTGGTGGGCGCCACCGCGGTGGCAATCGTGATCGCCAGCCTGACCGCCGTCGCCGCGATGACCGGCGTGCTGCCCGTTAGCAAGGCGACGCAGGATGCGCCGCAATCGCTGACCGCGCCGATCGCCGCCAACAATGCGCAAGCCGTCCAGCAAATGGCGCCAGGCAGTACCACGCGTCCGCCCGAAGCAGCAGGCCCCGCGTTAGCGCAGGCGCCAGCCGCCCCGCCCACCCAGGCGCCCACGGCAGGGAGGGCCACCCAGCGCAACGGCAACCCGGAAGCAGGATATGGCCCCGAGCCGAGCCGCGCTGACAACGGCGCCCCCGCCCAACGCCAGCCAGCGCAAGGCAGCGCGTACACCGGCCATATCGTGGCCATCACGCCGATCGAGACCGCCAAGCCGGCCAGTGGCCTGGGCGCCGTCGGTGGCGCGGTGGTCGGCGGGCTGCTGGGCAACCAGATTGGCAAGGGCAACGGCCGCATCCTGGGTACGGTGGCCGGCGCGGTAGGCGGCGGCTTTGCCGGCAACCAGATCGAGAAGACCGTGCGCAAGGACACTTCCTACCAGGTGCGCGTGCAGATGGACAATGGCAGCTACCGCACCTTCACCTATCATGCCGATCCTGGCGTGCAGGTAGGCCAGCGCGTGCGCTTGCAGGATGGTGTCCTGGTGACGGCCTGACCGGCCGGACTCCCGGAACAAAAGTCAAAAAAAAGGGCCGGATCACCGGCCCTTTTACTTTGACGTTCCCTTACTCCGCCTCTTCGATCCAGGCAGCCTGGATCGCTTCAAGGATCTTTTCACCCGAACGCTCGGGCACGTCGGCGAAGCCGTCAAGCTCAAGGACCCAGCGGTGCAGGTCGGTGAATCGAATCGTGGCAGGGTCCACGTCCGGGTACTTGTCGTACAGGGCGGCGGCGATGTCGTAGGTATCGGTCCACTTCATGGAGATTCTCTCTGTCAGGTCGGCAACGGGACGAGCAGGCGCACAGGCGCTCAGTGTCCTTCCTTGGCGTAATTGATGGTGTACTTGGGAATCTGCACGGTAAGGTCCTCGTCGGCAACGATAGCCTGGCACGAGAGCCGCGAATTCGGCTCAAGCCCCCAAGCCTTGTCCAGCAGGTCCTCTTCCTTCTCTTCCGGCTCGTTGAGAGAATTGAAGCCCTCGCGCACCACCACGTGGCAGGTGGTGCAGGCGCACGACTTCTCGCAGGCATGCTCGATCTCGATGCCATTGCTGAGCAAGGCATCGCAGACGCTGGTTCCGGTCTTGGCTTCAAACACGGCGCCCTCGGGACAGAGTTCGACGTGGGGCAATACGATGATCTGTGGCATGAAATGTCCTGGATTTAGATACGGTGCGAGAGTCCTCGGGGATCAGCCCAGGTCCTCCACCTTGCGGCCAGCCAGCGCGCTCTTGATCGAGCGGTCCATCCGGCGGGCGGCGAATTCGTCGGTGCCGTGGGACAGCGCTTCCACCGCCGCCTTGATGGCATGGTGATCCTCGCCCTTGGCAATGTCGCTCGCTGCCGCGATCAGCCGCTCCACGCCAGCGCGCTCCTCGTCCGAGAGCAGGTCGCCATCGAGCTCCAGCGCGCGGTGCGTGGCTTCGATCAGGCGCGCGGCGTCCACGCGCTCTTCAGCCAGCGCGCGGCTCTTCATATCGTGCTCGGCTTCGCGGAAACTGTCCTGCAGCATGCGGGCGATCTCGTCGTCGGCGAGCCCGTAGGACGGCTTGACGGCAATGGTCGCTTCCACGCCCGACTGCGTCTCGCGCGCGAACACCGACAACAGCCCGTCGGCGTCGACCTGGTAAGTCACGCGGATACGTGCCGCGCCGGCCACCATCGGCGGAATGCCGCGCAACTCGAAGCGCGCCAGCGAGCGGCAGTCGCTTGCCAGTTCGCGCTCGCCCTGCAGCACATGGATGGCGATCGCCGTCTGGCCATCCTTGAACGTGGTGAACTCCTGCGCGCGCGCCACCGGGATGGTGCTGTTGCGCGGAATGATCTTCTCGACCAGTCCGCCCATGGTTTCCACGCCCAGCGACAGCGGGATCACGTCGAGCAGCAGCCAGTCTTCGCCCGGCGCACCGTTGCCGGCCAGCAGGTTGGCCTGCATCGCCGCGCCCAGCGCCACGACCCGGTCGGGATCGAGGTTCGTCAGCGGCCGCTGGCCGAAGAAATCGCCCACTGCCTTGCGCACCGAGGGCATGCGGGTCGCACCGCCGACCAGCACCACGCCCTTGACTTCGTCGGCCGCCACGCCCGCATCGCGCAAGGCCTTGCGCACCGGCGCCAGGGTCTTCTGCACCAGCGGCGCGGTCATCTCTACGAAGGCCGTTGCCGACAGCGTCAGGTGCACGATCTCGCCGCTGTCCAGCACTGCGTCGATCACCGTGGAATCGGCCTCCGACAGCGCTTCCTTGGCGGCACGCGCGCGCACCATCAACAAGCGCATATCCTCGGCCGAGAGCGGTTGCAGCGCAGCTTGCTCGACAATCCAGCACATCAGGCGCTGATCGAAATCGTCCCCGCCAAGGGCGGAGTCGCCGCCGGTGGCCAGCACCTCGAACACGCCCTTGCTGAGCTTGAGAATGGAGATATCGAAGGTGCCGCCACCGAGGTCGTACACCGCGTAGATGCCTTCGGACGCGTTGTCCAGCCCGTAGGCGATCGCCGCCGCCGTCGGCTCGTTCAGCAGGCGCAGCACTTCCAGCCCCGCGAGCTGGGCGGCATCCTTGGTGGCCTGGCGCTGCGCATCGTCGAAATAAGCGGGCACGGTAATCACCGCGCCGACCAGTTCGTCGCCCAGCGAGTCTTCGGCACGCTGGCGCAGCGTGGCCAGGATCTCCGCCGAAATCTCAACCGGGCTCTTCACGCCGGACACGGTCTTGATCTGTACCATGCCAGGCGCGTCAACGAAATCGTAGGGGCTATGTTCGATATGCGCGACGTCGCGCAGGCCGCGCCCCATGAAGCGCTTGACCGAGACGATGGTGTTCTTGGGGTCGTGCACTGCCTCTTCCTGCGCGCGGTAGCCGATCTGCGTGCCCTTGTTGGGCAGGTAGCGCACCACCGAAGGCAGCAGAGCGCGGCCGCTTTCATCGGTCAGGACTTCGGGAATGCTGTTGCGAACCGCCGCCACCAGCGAATTGGTCGTGCCGAGGTCGATGCCGACCGCTAGCCGCTTCTGGTGGGGTGCCGGCGACATGCCGGGTTCTGAGATCTGGAGCAGTGCCATGATGAATCGTCTTTATTCGTGCGGTGGCAAGGCAGCCTGTCACACAGGCCGGTCTTGCGCCGGGGCGCCATTGTGGCATGGCGGCGGCGAACGTGCCCGGAGGCGCTGAATCCCTAGCCTTCCAGGCGGTCAATCGCCTCGCTGGTGTCGTGTTCGATTTTCTCGATGAACATCAATTGCCTGGCCGCGCCGCCGGCTGCCGCGTCATCACCGGCATCCAGCAGTGCGCCCAGCGCCGCGTGGCGCTCGCGCTTCTCGCTGCGCAACTCGCGCAGCAGCGCGTCGAGCCGGGCGATGTCTTTTTCCTCGACCGCTCCCTGCAGCGCCTCGCGCCATTCCATTTGCTGCATCAGGAAAGCCGGCGCCATGGCCGTATTGTTCTCGGCCTGGATATCCACGCCGCGCAGCGTCAGCAGGTAGATCGCGCGCTTGAGCGGCTGGCGCAGCGTGCGGTACGCCTCGTTGGCATGCGCGGCCCACTGCATGGCCACGCGGCGCTCGGCGTCGCCGGCATTGGCGAAGCGGTCCGGGTGCGCCTGCGACTGCACGGTCAGGTAGGCGGCATCCAGCGCCGCCTCGTCGACTGCGTACCCCACCGGCAAGCCAAACAGGGCGAAATAATCGTCTTTCAACACCTTCCCCAACAAAAAGAGCGGCTGCGCCGCCCCTTTGAACTTCCTTCAGCGTAAAAGCGGCACGCCGGCCGCGCCGGCGATGCCGCAATAAGTTGCGCAGGCACCGGTCGGCAACGCGCTACGCGCTTCGCGCCGCCCAATCTGCCGGCGGCTCCGCCCGATCGCACTTCAGGCAGTTCACCACCTCGCCGATCCGTGCCGTCCGGCCCTGCGCCGTCAACGTCCACGGACGCATCTGCCAGGGCGGGTCATGGCGCATATGCTGGCCATGGCCGCAATCCAGCTCTGCCACCCAATGGCTTTCGTCATCCTGGTGGAAGCCGACTATGCCGCGTTTCATCGCATTCTGCGCAAAGACGTCAGCCGTCGCGCGCTCAGACCCGGAACGACTCTCCGCAACCGCATTCGTCCTTGACGTTGGGGTTGTTGAAACGGAACCCCTCGTTCAGGCCTTCGCGCGCGAAGTCCAGCTCCGTGCCATCGATATACGGCAGGCTCTTCGGATCGACGATCACCTTGATGCCGTGCGACTCGAATACGCTGTCTTCCGGCAACAGGTCATCGACGTATTCCAGCTTGTAGGCAAGGCCCGAGCAGCCGGTCGTCTTGACGCCGAGACGCAGGCCAACGCCCTTGCCCCGGCGGTCCAGGTAGCGCGCCACATGCTTGGCGGCTTTCTCGGTAAGCGTGATCATCGGTGCTTTATCCCTTGATGGATCGCGGAACTCAGGCGGCCTTCTGTTCGGTGGCGCCGTCGTGCTTCTTCTTGTAATCCTCGACCGCCGCCTTGATGGCGTCTTCGGCCAGGATCGAGCAGTGGATCTTCACCGGCGGCAGCGCCAGTTCTTCGGCGATGTGCGTATTCTTGATTTCCAGTGCCTGATCCACGGTCTTGCCCTTGACCCACTCGGTCACGAGCGACGACGATGCGATGGCCGAACCGCAGCCATAGGTCTTGAACTTGGCGTCTTCGATCACGCCAGCTTCATTGACCTTGATCTGCAGCTTCATGACGTCGCCGCAAGCCGGCGCGCCGACCATGCCGGTTCCCACGGCGTCGTCGTTCTTGTCGAACGAGCCCACGTTGCGGGGGTTTTCATAGTGGTCGAGAACCTTCGTGCTGTATGACATTTGGCTACCTCTTGGCGTAATTATGGGGTCTTGCGGGGGTCTTGGCGCTTAGTGCGCGGCCCACTGGATGGAATTCAGGTCCACACCGTCCTTGAACATTTCCCACAGCGGCGACAGGTCGCGCAGCTTGGCGATCTTGCTCTTGAGCAGTTCGACGGTGTAATCGACTTCTTCTTCGGTGGTGAAACGGCCTACCGTAAAGCGAATCGAGCTGTGTGCCAGTTCGTCGTTGCGGCCAAGGGCGCGCAGCACGTACGAAGGCTCCAGCGACGCCGAGGTGCAGGCCGAGCCCGACGACACCGCCACGTCCTTGATCGCCATGATCAGCGATTCGCCTTCGACGAAGTTGAAGCTGACATTCAGGTTGTGCGGCACGCGCTGTTCCAGGTCGCCATTCAGGTAGACCTCTTCCATGCCCGACAGGCCGCGCCACAGGCGGTCGCGCAGCATGCGAATACGCTCGTTTTCCGTGGCCATTTCCTCGCGGGCAATACGGAAGGCTTCGCCCATGCCGACGATCTGGTGCGTGGCCAGCGTGCCCGAGCGCATACCGCGCTCGTGGCCGCCGCCGTGCATCTGCGCTTCCAGGCGCACGCGCGGCTTGCGGCGTACGTACAGCGCGCCAACGCCCTTGGGACCATAAGTCTTGTGCGCCGAGAACGACATCAGGTCGCACTTCAGCGTGTTCAGGTCAATCGCCACCTTGCCGGTAGCCTGGGCCGCGTCGCAATGGAAAATAATGCCCTTGGCGCGGCAGATCTCGCCGATCTGCGCCACATCCTGGATCACGCCGATCTCGTTGTTCACCAGCATCACCGACACCAGGATCGTGTCAGGGCGGATCGCCGCCTTGAGCACTTCGATGTCGACCAGGCCGTTTTCCTGCACGTCGAGATACGTCACCTCAAAGCCCTGGCGCTCCAGCTCGCGCGTGGTATCCAGCACGGCCTTGTGCTCGGTCTTCACCGTGATGAGGTGCTTGCCCTTGCCAGAGTAGAAATTGGCCGCGCCCTTGATGGCGAGGTTATTGGACTCGGTTGCGCCCGACGTCCAGACGATCTCGCGCGGATCGGCGCCAACCAGTGCGGCCACCTGCTCACGTGCCTCTTCCACCGCGCGTTCGGCATCCCAGCCGTAGGCGTGGCTGCGCGAAGCCGGATTGCCGAACTGTTCGCGCAGGTACGGAATCATCTTGTCCGCCACGCGCGGGTCTACCGGCGTGGTGGCCGAGTAATCCATGTAGATGGGGAAATGTGGGGTGCTCATCGTTATGACTGCCTTTTAGGGACCGCTATGCTTGATGTTTCTCTGTGCTCTCTGGCCGGCTGCCCGTCTTACGACTGAGCCAGGCTGAAAACCGAATTCACCACCCGCGGACGCGCGGGCTTTTCCTGTTTGTCCGCCTTGCCCAGCGGCACGGCCACGGCTTGCGCCACCGACTCTTCGCGCATGTCGTGCAACAACGCGGGGGATTTGGCGCGCTGCTGGTCGACCAGGTTCTTCAGGGAGACCGAATCGAGATACTCGACCATTTTCTGGTTCAGCGTGGCCCACAGCTCGTGAGTCATGCAGCGACCGGTTCCATCATCTCCGTTACAATTACCTTTTCCGCCGCACTGGGTCGCGTCGAGCGGCTCGTCGACAGCGATGATGATGTCGGCCACCGTGACGTCCTCCGCCTTGCGGGCAAGGCTGTAGCCGCCGCCCGGGCCGCGCACGCTCTCCACGATCTCGTGGCGACGCAGCTTACCGAACAGCTGCTCGAGGTAAGAGAGGGAAATTTTCTGGCGCTGGCTGATGCCCGCTAGCGTAACGGGGCCCTGATCCTGGCGCATGGCCAGGTCGATCATGGCGGTTACCGCGAAGCGGCCTTTGGTCGTCAGTCTCATGATGCTGGGGAGTACTTGATCAATTTGGTCAAGTATAAAAGAAGTCGACTAATTCAGTCAAGTACCCCTGCCGCATTGCATCAAACCCGCCCCTCCCCTACCGGCGCCGCCGTCTCTGGCGCGCGCGGAGGCACGATCAGGGACCAGGGGTTTTTCAGGATGCGCTGCCGCACGGCCGCGCTTAGCGCCCGGCGGTCTACCCGACGCAGGCTGCGTGAGCGCAACGCCATATTGAAGGCCAGGGCGAAACTCACTGCCACATTGAGCAAGCCCATCAGCGCAATGCCCGCCACCGCCAGCCAGAACGAAGGCATTTTCAGCACGCCGAGACCCAGCACGCCAATCGAGGTGCCCACCGCCCCGGTCGACAACGTGACGTGGCGCACCTCCATATGCGGACCGAAGAAGCTGAGGATCTCCGGCCCCAGACCGAGCAGCAGGCCAAGCGAGACATTGGCCGCGACCCCCGACATATTGCGCTTCCAGAAATCCGCCATGCGCGCCGCACCCTGCACGCCCAGCACATAGCGCAGGCGGCGGTTGTACGCCATCACGTCGTGCACCTTGTGCAGCGCGAACCAGTTGTCGGCCCAGCCTGCCACCAGACTGGACAGCCACAGCAGCACGCCGGTGAAGATGGCATAGACAGGCGTGGGACCGAGAATGGAGAAGGACTCAATGGTGGCGATCGCCTTCGCCGGTGTGATCAGGTTGGCACCCAGGAAGCGATTGGCCAGCCACTGGATAGCCAGCGCGACCGGAAACACTGCCGCGAGGTTGCCGAAAATCGCCGCGGCGTTCGAGCGAATCATTGCGATGGTGTCATCGACAAAGATCTCCCGGCCCTCTGGCCTGCCGACCGCGTCGAGCCGGTGCGCCAGCGCCGGGCCGGTCATCGCCGGCTGCTTGGTGGCCAGTGTGAAATGCGCGAAGTGAATCACCAGGAAGCTGCCCGCATAGTTGAGCGAGGCAAGCAGGCCCTCGATGAACTTGTCCAGGTGCAGCCCGTAGATCAGGAACTTGAGATAGACCGTGCCCACGGTGATCAGGCCGCCGCCAGCCGCGGCCCGCATCAGATCGCGGTACTCGCGGCGGTCGCGCGTGATGTAGTGCTCGCCGGTTTCGGCAGAGCGCTCCACCACCTTGCGCGCCAGTTGCGAGAACGAAGTGCCGGCCAGATGGACGATGCTGCGGCGCGCCTGGGTGGAACGAATCAACGCCGCGATCAGATGGGCATGCCGGTCGCGCCGCTGCGGCTCGACCCAGGTTGCCAGCAACAGCTCGATGCGCGCGAGCCGCACTTTCATGCGCTCGATCTGGAACACGACCTCCACAGAAACGCCATTCTCTTCGAGATCGTCGTACACACGCTGGGCCGCCTGGTGGCAGCCGTCGAGCAGTGCACGGAAATAGTTGAGGCGGTGCGCGAACGCCTCGCCACCGTGCTGCGCGGCCCCTTCCTCGCACAAGGCCTCGGCGGCGCTGCCCAGGCGGAAGAACGGCGTGTCCTGCACCTTGCCATTGAGGCGCGAGCGGATCGCCTGGCTCAGCCCCGTGGCACGAACCTGACTCACCAGTACCTGGATGCTGGTGGCCAGCGTGCGATCAAAACGATCCCATTCCGGCACCGCGACGGCATCGCCCGCTGCCTCCGGGTCGTCCGCGCGCAACACGGCAGTCAGCCGCTCGAGCAACTCGCCGTCCAGCGCCTCGACCCAGTCGGCATCGTTGCCGTCGATAAACAGCAGCGCAAACAGGCCCGCCAGATCGCCGCGATTGGGCGGCGGCGGCAGGACGCGCGCCTGTAGCCGATCAAGCACCTCGCTCCAGAAGCCCGGGTGAGACGCCACGCCGGTATCGCAAAGCAAGGTAGTGGGATCGTTGTCGCGCACCAGCGAGCGCACCATGCTGGCAAAGCGCCCCGCCACTTTCGGGTTGCGGCCAAGCACCTGCAGCAGGTAGCGCAGCCGAACGTGCTCGCGGCGGCTCTTGTCGGCCGCCATGCCTTCGGCGCCAGGCAGCCCGTCGCGCCGGATCCAGTAGCCCAGTTCGATCAGCCAGCTGTTACGGTCCGCCAGCGGTGCCTCCGGGTCCGCGGCCGCCAGGATTGCGTCGAGTTGCAGGCTGGCATTGCGCGATTCGCGCCATTTGCGGAACAGGGAACGAAACATGAAACCTCATGAAAATTAAACAACGGCCGGAAGGTTCGCGCCCCCGGTCAGGCCGCGCCGTCCAGCCTCTTTGCGAGCAGCATGGCGACCACGCCATCGCACGCGTCCTCCACGTAATCGAGCACGCGTTCGAAACCGTCGCCCTCGCCATAGTAGGGATCCGGCACTTCATCCGCGGCGTGGCGGCTGGCGAAGCTCATCAACATACGCAACTTGTCCTGGCTGCCAGGCGGGCTGATTGCGCGCAGAGCCGCCAGATTGTCATGGTCCATGGCCAATAGCAGATCGAAACGCGCGAAATCCTGCACCACCGCCAGCCGCGCACGTTGCGCGGAGAGATCGTAGCCACGGGCCAGCGCATGGCGCTGCGAGCGCGCATCCGGTGCCCGCCCGACGTGGTAGCCATGCGTGCCCGCCGAATCCAGCTCGACCAGATCGGCAAGCCCCGCCGATTCCAGTTTGGCGCGCATCACGCCTTCAGCAGTCGGCGAGCGGCAAATATTGCCCATGCAGCACATGAGAATGGCGTATTTCTTCATAGGAATCAGATACCTGAGGTTCATTCAGGAAGCGCAAGTGCAGCGCGGAACCAAAGAAACGCCTCAATGAAATCCATCGCTTGCAGCACACCTTGAGCAGCCGCGGCAGGCCTTCACGAATTTCGCAAGCCGAATTCTACCCGCTGCCGTCCACGCGAACTGCCGGGACCAGGAAGCGCCGCAGTTGCGATTCGGAGTCGAAAAAGCGCTGAGGGCCGTGAGAAACCAATGATCGAAATTGCGATCAGGTCACCCGGCACGCTGCATCGTGGCAAATTAGATGACGCAAAGTCGTCACCCCCTCATAATCGCGCGGTGAATATCCGTCCTAGCCATCTCCTAATATCACCCATCTTGCTTTGCGCAAGCCTTGCCGGCGCCGCCGGACCGGCCGTGGATGCCACCCCCGATGCAGGTTGTGAAAGCCTGCTTGCGGTCGTCCGGCGTAGCCTGGAGGATGAAATCGGCTCGGCATGCCCGGCCTCGATTCCGGGGCAGGGCGCTGCGTGCACTGCGCAACGCGAACCGCTGCGCGCCATCGTGGATTTCATTGGCAAGCGCCACGAGGCCGATGCCGACGCGTGCGAAACCTTGCTGGAAGTCAACAAGCGCCTGCGATCGCTCCCACCAAAGGGCTAGGCCACGCCCCTCGCCTGCCTTTGCAGCTGCGCGGGCCGGCCAGCCCGAAGGACTGGCCGGCGACGGTACGACTCAGGGCAGCTTGGCCGCCAGCACGTCCAGCTTCTCAATGGAAGGCGGTTTGGCGAACAGCTCGGGGGCCTTGGCCATCAAGGCTGCCGCGACCTTGCCCGAGAGATGGGCCTGGCGTCCGGCCTCATCCGGGAACGCATCGAAGATGCCGTACATGGACGGCCCGAGGCGAAGCGCGAACCATGCAGTGGTGCCGGTTTCCTCCTGCACCAGCGGCAGGCCGCCGAGCAGGAATTCCTCCACTTCCTTTTCCTTGCCGGGCTTCGCATGCAGCGGAACCCACAGAGCGAACTTGACCATGAGCCATCTCCTCACTACTGTCCGGGATTCCAACTATAGACGGTAGCAAGTCCGGCGCCGGCATGCCACAGGTTCGACCGCCCTCAGGACGCGGCCGCGGCCGGCGGCAGGTGTTCCCCGTCGCCGCTGGCGCCAAATACCTGCCGCTTGAGCTTGGCCAACTGGTCGCGCACCTGCCCCGCCTTTTCGAACTCGAGATTCTTGGCGTGCTCGAACATTTGCTTTTCCAGCCGCTTGATCTCCTTCGCGACCTGCTTCTCGCTCATGTCTTCGTACTTGGCGCGCTCTTCCGCAGCCAGCAGTTCCGCCTTCACCTCGCCCGGGTCGTAGACCCCGTCGATGATGTCCTTGATACGCTTGACGACGCCGCGCGGCACGATGCCGTTGGCTTCGTTGAAGGCAACCTGCTTGGCTCGCCGCCGCTCGGTCTCACCGATTGCCCGCTTCATCGAATCGGTCATCCGGTCGGCATAGAGAATGGCGGTGCCATTCACGTTACGGGCAGCGCGGCCGATGGTCTGGATCAGCGAACGCTCTGCCCGCAGGAAGCCTTCCTTGTCCGCGTCGAGAATGGCCACCAGCGAGACTTCCGGGATATCCAGGCCCTCGCGCAGCAGGTTGATGCCGACCAGCACATCGAAGGTGCCCAGCCGCAGATCGCGGATGATCTCCACGCGCTCCACGGTATCGATGTCCGAGTGCAGGTAGCGGACCTTGACGCCGTTCTCGGTCAGGAACTCCGTGAGCTGCTCGGCCATGCGCTTGGTGAGCGTGGTCACCAGCACGCGCTCTCCGACGGATACCTTCTGGTGGATCTCGGACAGCAGATCGTCGACCTGCGTGGTCGCCGGACGCACGTGGATGATCGGATCGACCAGCCCCGTGGGCCGCACCACCTGCTCCACCACCTGCCCCGCATGCTCGTTCTCATAGTTGGACGGCGTGGCCGAGACAAACATGACCTGCCGCATCTTGCCCTCGAACTCCGCGAACTTCAGCGGACGGTTGTCCAGCGCGGACGGCAGCCGGAAGCCATAGTCGACCAGGGTGGTCTTGCGCGCCCTGTCGCCGTTGTACATGCCGTTGAACTGGCCCATCAGCACATGCGACTCATCCAGGAACATCAACGCATCGGACGGCAGGTAGTCGACCAGCGTGGGCGGCGGGTCGCCCGGCCTGGCGCCCGACAGGTGGCGCGAATAGTTCTCGATGCCCTTGCAGAAACCCAGCTCGGACAGCATTTCCAGGTCGAAGCGGGAGCGCTGCTCCAGCCGTTGCGCCTCCACCAGCTTGTTCTCCTTGTAGAAGAAGTCCAGGCGCTCGCGCAGTTCGACCTTGATGTCCTCGATCGCCCGCAGCACCGTTTCGCGCGGAGTCACGTAATGGCTCGACGGATAGACCGTGAAACGCGGGATCTTCTGGCGCACGCGCCCGGTGAGCGGATCGAAGAACTGCAGCGAATCGATCTCGTCATCGAACATGTCGACACGCACCGCTAACTCGGCATGCTCGGCCGGGAAAATATCCAGCGTATCGCCTCGCACGCGGAAGGTGCCGCGCTGGAAATCGGTCTCGTTGCGGGTGTACTGCATGGCGATCAGGCGCGCGATCACATCGCGCTGGCTGATCTTGTCGCCCGTGCGCAGCGTCAGGATCATCTTGTGGTATTCGGACGGGTTGCCGATACCGTAGATGGCGGAGACGCTGGCCACGATGATGGTGTCGCGCCGCTCCAGCAGGCTCTTGGTGGCCGACAGCCGCATCTGCTCGATATGCTCGTTGATCGAGGAATCCTTCTCGATGAACAGGTCGCGCTGCGGCACGTAGGCTTCGGGCTGGTAGTAGTCGTAGTAGCTGACGAAGTACTCCACCGCATTGCGCGGGAAGAACTCGCGGAACTCGGAATACAGCTGCGCGGCCAGCGTCTTGTTGGGCGCGAACACGATGGCCGGACGCCCCATGCGGGCAATCACGTTGGCCATGGTGAAGGTCTTGCCCGAACCGGTCACCCCCAGCAGGGTCTGGTAAGACAGGCCGTCCTCCACCCCCTCGACCAGCTGGCGGATCGCCTCGGGCTGGTCGCCCGCCGGCAGATAAGGCTGGTAAAGCTGGAACGGCGAGCCGGGAAAGGTCGCGAACTTCTCTTCATCCAGCGCGGGCGCGACTTCAACGAGATTCGACATAGGCTGGTAAGGGAAAACCTCAGGAAAACGGGCAGATACGCTAGAATCTTGGGGTTGGCGGCCAGGTATCAAGATGGGGGCCGCCCGCACTCCAGAGCGCAGTCCGGAGCATTCTACGCCTTCCCGTTTTGTTACATAGCTGACCACGAGATCCCAAATGAGTTTGTTTTCTGCCGTCGAGATGGCCCCGCGCGACCCGATCCTGGGCCTGAATGAAGCCTTCAATGCCGATACCCGTGCGACCAAGGTCAATCTGGGTGTTGGCGTGTACTTCACCGACGAAGGGAAAATCCCTCTGCTGCGCGCCGTGCAGGAAGCCGAGAAGGCCCGCCTGACCACCGCCACTCCGCGCGGCTACCTGCCGATCGAAGGCATCGCCGCCTACGACCAGGCCGTGCAGACCCTGCTGTTCGGCAAGGAATCGCCGCTGATCACCGAAGGCCGCGTAGTGACGGCCCAGGCACTCGGCGGCACCGGCGCGCTCAAGATCGGCGCCGACTTCCTCAAGCGCCTGTATCCGGACGCCAAGGTCGCCATCAGCGACCCGAGCTGGGAAAACCACCGCGCCCTGTTCGAGGCAGCCGGCTTCCCCGTGATCAACTACACCTATTACGACGCCCCCAGCCACGGCCTGAATTTCGCCGGCATGGTGGAATCGCTGAAGTCGTACGCGGCCAACACCATCGTCGTGCTGCACGCCTGCTGCCACAACCCGACCGGTGTCGACCTCTCGCCCGAGCAATGGAAGCAAGTGGTGGAACTGATCAAGGAACGCAACCTGATCCCGTTCCTCGACATGGCCTACCAGGGCTTCGCCGATGGCATCGACCCGGACGGCGCGGCAGTGCGCCTGTTCGCCGAATCCGGCCTGCCGTTCTTCGTCTCGAGTTCGTTCTCGAAGAGCTTCTCGCTGTACGGCGAGCGCGTGGGCGCGCTGTCGATCGTCACCACGGGCAAGGAAGAAGCCCAGCGCGTGATGTCGCAGGTCAAGCGCGTCATCCGCACCAACTACTCGAACCCGCCGACCCATGGCGGCACCGTGGTCGCCACCGTGCTGAACAGCCCCGAGCTGCGCGCCATGTGGGAACAGGAACTTGGCGAAATGCGTGACCGCATCAAGCTGATGCGCCATGCGCTGGTGGACAAGCTGGCAGCCAAGGGCGTGCCGGGCGACTTCTCGTTCGTCAAGGCCCAGCGCGGCATGTTCTCGTACTCGGGCCTGAACTCGGCGCAAGTGGACCGCCTGCGCAACGAGCATGGCATCTACGCCGTGGGCACCGGCCGCATCTGCGTAGCAGCGCTCAACAGCCGCAACATCGACGCGGTGGTCGACGCCATCGCCGCCGTGCTGTAACAGTACACGCGTAAAGTGGATAAAAAGGCGACTTCGGTCGCCTTTTCCACGTCTGACCGCATTTTTTTACAATCTTTTGGATTTGTCAGCCAGAAGTACAGCGTTTGTCCTATTGTCTTTTTCCGATGCAAGCGTACCTTAGGGTATATGCTGCATCGCACGATTGTTCGATAACGAGCATAATCGGTAACACATTAGCCATTCTGTGTTTGCTGTATTTGTAACATCAAGGCGTTGAATTCCAGCTTCGCCCCCAGCCTGATAGGGACCCGTCATGCTTTACCAGCTGCACGAATTCCAGCGCTCGATGCTGCACCCGCTTACCGCGTGGGCGCAGGCCACAGCCAAGACCTTCACCAATCCCCTGAGTCCGATGTCCCTGGTGCCCGGCGCCACGCGCCTGGCCGCCGGCTACGAACTGCTGTACCGGCTCGGCAAGGAATATGAGAAGCCAGGCTTCGATATCAAGTCGGTACGCTCCAACGGCAGGGACATCCCGATCGTCGAACAGACCATCATCGAAAAGCCCTTCTGCAAACTGGTGCGCTTCAAGCGCTATGCGGACGACCCCGAGACCATCAAGCTGCTCAAGGATGAGCCGGTCGTACTGGTGTGCGCGCCCCTGTCGGGCCACCATTCCACGCTGCTGCGCGACACGGTGAAAACCTTGCTGCAGGATCACAAGGTCTATGTGACCGACTGGATCGATGCCCGCATGGTGCCGGTCGAGGACGGCCGCTTCGGCCTGGCCGACTACATTCACTACATCCAGGAATTCATCCGCCACATCGGCGCGGAAAACCTGCATGTGATTTCGGTGTGCCAGCCTACGGTGCCGGTGCTCGCGGCCATCTCCTTGCTGGCCTCGGCCGGCGAGAAGACGCCCAAGACCATGACCATGATGGGCGGCCCGATCGATGCGCGGCGCAGCCCGACTGCGGTGAATTCGCTGGCGACCAACAAGTCGTTCGAGTGGTTCGAGAACAATGTGATCTACACGGTACCGGCGAATTACCCTGGCCATGGCCGCAAGGTGTATCCGGGATTCCTGCAGCACGCCGGCTTCGTCGCGATGAACCCCGACCGTCATCTGTCCTCGCACTACGACTATTACCTGAACCTGGTCGAAGGCGATGCCGACGACGCGGAAGCCCATGTGCGCTTCTACGACGAGTACAACGCGGTGCTGGACATGGACGCCGAGTACTACCTCGACACCATCCGCGAGGTGTTCCAGGAATTCCGCCTTGCCAATGGCACGTGGGAAATCGAAGGCAAGCCGGTCCGTCCGCAGGACATCAAGGGCACCGCGCTGCTGACCATCGAAGGCGAACTGGACGACATCTCGGGCGCCGGCCAGACGGCGGCGGCGCACGAACTTTGCGCCGGGATTCCCAAGGATCGCAAGCAGCACCTCACGGCCACCAAGTGCGGTCACTACGGGATATTCTCCGGCCGCCGCTGGCGCCAGGAGATCTATCCGGAGTTGCGCAACTTCGTGCTCAAGCACCATTGAGCCACGGCTGCCACCCATGAAAAACGCCCGCGCAAGCGGGCGTTTTTCATGGGGCTCTCGCAGCGGCAAAGTCAGCGGCGTTCCAAGTAGGAAAGCAGCATATCGGTGTGCAGCTCGGCGAAACGCTCGTGCTCGTCCTGGGCCGCCACATCGCGCCCGATCACGGCGCTGATGGTGTAACGGTTGGAAAGCACGTAGTAACCGAGCGCCGAAATGGTCAGGTAGAGTTGCGAAACGTCAACATTGTCGCGGAACACGCCCTTCTTCTGCCCCCGCTTGACGATATCGGCAAGCACATTGACCACCGGGTTGATCAACTGGTGCAGCTGCGTGGACTTCTTCAGGTGGCGGGCCTCGTGAAGATTCTCGCTGTTGACAAGGCGGATGAACTCCGGATTGCGGTAGTACCAGTCCCACACGAAGCGGGCCAGGGTGCGTACGGCCGCCACCGGGTCTTCCTCGACGATATGCAGTTGCTCCTCCGCGGCACGAAACTCCGCATATTGTTTTTCCAGGACGGCCAGGAACAAGCCTTCCTTGCTGCCATAGTAGTAATACAGCATGCGCTCGTTCGTCTCGGCGCGGCGTGCAATCTGGTCGACGCGTGCGCCGGCCAGTCCACCCTTGGCAAATTCTTCGGTGGCCGCATCCAGGATGCGGCGGCGCGTTCCTTCGGGGTCCCGCTTGGTTCTGGTTTCGTTTCGCATGCGACGGCTGGTGAATCGTTGCGCGGATTATGGCACAGGGCAACTTGCGCGCAGCGGCCCCGGCAAAGGGCGCATCATCTCGCGTTTCTGCACTGCGGCGAAATCGGGGATAATCCCTGCCGCGCACCCGTTCCAGCCGGCCTGCCCGCCGGGCAAGAAAAAGAGAGCGGCGCCTAGCTGCCCCCGCAAACCCCAGAATATTCGTGACTGCCAACCGCCCGACCCTCGCCGATCGCCTCGAAGCCCTGCTGCCGCAGACCCAGTGCACCAAGTGCGGCTTCGATGGTTGCCGCCCCTATGCCGAAGCCATGGCAGCGGGCGACGCGGCCTGCAACCGTTGCCCGCCGGGCGGGGCCGAGGGCATCCGCCGCTTGTCGGCTCTGCTGGGCGCCCCGGTGCTGCCACTGGACCCGGAGCGCGGCATGGAACAGGCCCGCGCGGTAGCGGTGATCGACGAGGCGCTCTGCATTGGCTGCACGCTGTGCATCCAGGCCTGCCCGGTCGATGCCATCGTCGGTGCGCCCAAGCAGATGCACACGGTGCTGGCAGACTGGTGCACCGGTTGCGATCTCTGCGTGGCACCTTGCCCCGTTGACTGCATCGCCATGGTTCCCGTCACCGCCGAACGCACCGGCTGGGCCGCGTGGTCGCAGGAACAAGCTGACGAAGCCCACGCGCGCTATATGGCGCGCCGCTCGCGGCTGGTGCGCGAGCGCGAGGAGAACGATGCGCGCCTCGCGGCCAAGGCAGCCGCCAAGCTGGAAGCGCTGCAGGCCGAGACCGCGCAAAGCGAGGAGGAACGGGCGGCGCAAGCGCGCAAGCAGGCCATCATCCAGGCCGCCATCGAACGTGCGCGCCTGAAGCAGCAAGCCGTCAAGCCGCGCAATACTGAAAACGTCTCCCCTGCCGTGCAGGCGCAGATCGATGCCGCCGAAGCCCGCCGCGCCAAGGCGGGCCCGGGCGCCAAGCCAGGCCAGGCTGATCCCGATGCCACGTCCGGCGCCAACCCAGCCACCAAGGACTAATGAACGCAGCCAAGTGCCGCGCCTTGTTCGAGACACTGCGCGAAGTCAACCCGACCCCCACCACCGAGCTGGAGTACAGCTCGCCGTTCGAGCTGCTGATTGCGGTGCTGCTGTCCGCGCAGGCCACCGACGTAGGCGTGAACAAGGCAACGCGCAAGCTGTACCCGGTGGCGCACAGCCCGCAGCAGATGCTGGACCTGGGCGAGGAAGGGCTGATCGAATACATCAAGACCATCGGCCTGTACAAGACCAAGGCCAAGCATGTCATCGCCACCTGCCGCATCCTGGTGGAGCAGCACGGCGGCCAGGTGCCGCGCGACCGCGCCGCGCTCGAAGCCCTGCCGGGCGTGGGCCGCAAGACCGCCAACGTAGTGCTCAACACTGCCTTCGGCGAGGCCACCATCGCTGTCGACACGCATATTTTCCGCGTGGCCAACCGCACCGGGCTGGCGCCCGGCAAGAACGTGCAGGTGGTCGAACACAAGCTGCTCAAAGTGGTCCCGCAAGAATTCCTGCACGACGCGCACCACTGGCTGATCCTGCATGGCCGCTATGTGTGCAAGGCACGCAAACCCGAATGCTGGCACTGCGCGATCGAGCCGCTCTGCGAATACCGCGAGAAGACCGAGGCGCCGCGCATTTAAGTGCGAGCGCGCCGGGCAGGCGAAAAAAACCCGCATGAAGCGGGTCTTTTCTTGAACCGTGGGCGCCGCGAAGGCGCGGCCGTTCAAACGATGCGGCAGGCTTCGTCGAAGGACAGGCGCGGGCTGCGCGGGAACAGCTTGTCGGCCTCGCCATAACCCAGGTTCACCAGGAAATTGACCGACCACTTGCCATCGGGGAAGAACGCCGCATTGAGCTTCGCGGCATCAAAGCCGGCCATCGGACCGCAATCCAGGCCGAGGGCACGCGCGGCCAGGATGAAATAGCCGCCTTGCAGCGAGCTGTTCATCAGCGCATCACGGGCAATCTTCTCCGGCTGGCCGGCATACCACGAGCGGGCATCGGCGTGCGGGAACAGCTTGGGCAACTGGTCATGGAAGTCGTTATCGAAAGCGACGATCGCGGTAACCGGCGCCGAGCGCGTCTTCTCGACGTTGCCGGCGGAAACGCATTCGACCAGGCGTGCCTTCTCGGCGGCGCTCTTCACGAAGACGATGCGTGCCGGCGAACCGTTTGCCGCGGTCGGGCCAAACTTCATCGCGTCATAGATCTGATGGAGCGCGGCATCGTCCACCTTGCGGTCTTGCCACACATTGTGGGTGCGGGCTTCGGTGAACAGCTGGGCGATAGCGGCCTGATCGATCGATTTCATGCGTTCGGTTCCTGAACAAGAAGTGAGAGCCGGATTGTATCGAAATCGCCGCACTCCTCCCCCCAAGCGATTTGAGCAAGGGGTTCAATTCTGTTGCACAACCTGGCCGCCGGCACCCTTGCGCGTCAGCCACAACACACCCGCCAGGATCAGCCCGCCGCCTAGCGCCTGCGTCAGCCCGACGTGCTCCCCCAGCAGAAGTGCAGCCAGCACCACCGTCACCACGGGTTCCAGCGTGGACAGCATCGAGGCCCGCGCCGCGCCGAGCCGCTGCAGGCCAGCGAAAAAGGTCAGGATGGCCAGGACGGTCGACAACAGTGCGATCGCCAGCAACGCCAGCCAGCCCGCGAAGCTCTGTGGGAACTGTGGCGGCACGCCCGCCCCGGTACGCACCAGGCCCACCACGACATAAACCGCGGCCGAGGCGCTGCACACCACGGTAGTGGTCGCCAGCGGGTTGACACCCGCCGTAACGCGCGCGCCCACGATAATGTAGACCGAGTAGATCGCGGCCGAGGCCAGGCCCAGCGCAATGCCGAGCGCCGAGCCCTGGCCGCCGCCCACGGTCAGCCCCGCCCCGACCGAGCACAGCACAAGCGCGATCACGGACGCCGTACTCAGGCGCTCCTTGAGGAAAACGGCGGCGAGGATGGTGACAAAGAGCGGATACAGGTAAAGCAGCAAGGCCACCAGGCTGGCCTGGGCATGGTTGAGCGCGGTAAAGAAGCAGAACGACTGCCCGACATAGCCAATGCCGCCCATGGCGGCTAGCGCGAGTACCTTGCGCCAGCCCGGCAGGCCAACCCCGCGCAGGCGCATCGCCATCGCCAGCGCGCCGGCTGCCAGCACGAAGCGCACCGCAAGCAAGCCGTAGACGTCAGTGCCGGCCTCGTAGGCAAAGCGCGCGAAAATCGCCATGGCACCAAAGGCGCTGGCCGACAGGGCGATCAGCAATACGCCGGCGAATTGCTCGCGGGCGTTGTGGACGGGCTGGTGGCCAGCGGTGGCGGAAGATCGGGAAGCAGGCATGGCGGTGCGCGGACAAGGACAAGCCCGGCGGCGCCGGGCAACGCCGCATTCTAGTAGCTGGCGGTCCGATTCGGGCAGCGCTCTGGCGGGCGAACTGCGCTGCAGCAGCGGGAGAGCTCGTTTACAATACCGGCATCATGTTCAATCCCTCCCGCGAAGAAGTCCGCCGTTTTTTCTGCGAAGCATGGCAAAAGCAGCGCGCAGGCAATGTCCTGACGCCACTCGAAGTCATTGCAGTCGACTGGATCGGCGAGCACCCCGAGTATCACAGCCTGCTCACCGACACGGAAGGCGCGCTGACCCAGGATTACACGCCTGAAGGCGGCCAGACGAATCCCTTCCTGCACCTGGCCATGCACCTGTCCATCTCCGAGCAGGTTTCCATCGACCAGCCTCCTGGCATCCGCCGGGCCTACGAGTCCCTGGCCCAGCGCCTGGATTCGCCCCACGAGGCGCAGCACCAGGTGATGGAGTGCCTGGGCGAAATGCTCTGGCAGGCACAACGCACCGGCATGCCGCCCGACGGCGAGCAATACATCGCATCGATCCAGCGCCGCGCCAGCCGCTGAGGCACACGACCTCACGCATCCGGGCTGCGTACAAATGATCACAAAGTTGTGATGCGGAGCATGATAGGCTTTACCGCGTCGCAATATCACGCAGCGCATGCATCACTTTTCCCGGTGAATGCGGCGTCCAGATCTCAATGCCACCTAGTACCTCCAAACCGGAGGCGGGTGCCGGCGCGCCCATCCGGCGCCTCCCCGGCGCGAGGCCCGCTCTCCTGCTGGCTATCGCCATCGCGGCCGGCTGGCCTTTGTCCAGCCACGCCGCCATCGCCTTGCTGCAACCGCCAAAGGTGGTCGATGGCACCAAGCCACTGACCCTGACCTTGCTACTGAGCGCCAATAGCGCCAACCGCAGTTTCCTCGTGCCCGAAACCCTTGAGGTCATGGCTTCTGCCGACCTGCAGGCGCCTGTGCGGCTTGGCATGCGGCGCGTCACCGCAGGCCCGTCGACCCTCAAACTGCGCAAGGGGGAGTACCGCACCATCGAATATGGCGCGGAACTGCCACCCAACTTGCGCGGCCTGGTGCGGCTGGATCCGGTTGACATCGATGCCGCCCCGGTTCTCGTCACGCTCAATCGCGCGCCGCGCGCGGATGATCCGCCTGCGGCCCAGGTCGCGAGTACACCGCCAGCGGGAACCGCACCGGAGCCAAGCGCCGGTGGCGCTAGCCCCGTGGTCCCGGTAGTTCCGGTGGCTTCTGCCAGCCAGGCAGCGCCGGTCCAGCCGGACCTCCGCGACCAGGGACGGCTCACCTTCAATGACCCGATGTATTTCATCCTGGGTGCGCACGACGGCGCCAATGCGAAGTTCCAGTTCAGCTTCAAGTTCCGCATCTACCAGGGCGAGAACCCGGCTTCGCGCGGCCTGCTTGAAAACCTGTACTTCGGCTACACGCAGTTTTCGCTGTGGGATCTGTCCGGCGATTCGCGCCCCTTCCGCGACACTAACTATCGGCCAAGCCTGTTCTATTACCTCTCGGACACTGGCGTGCACAACCGCGCCATCAGCCGGCTCTCGCTGGCAACGGGCGTGGAGCACGAGTCGAATGGCCGTGATGGCGGCCAGTCGCGCAGCATCAATACCGTGTTCGTAAAACCCACTTTCTACCTGGGCGACCTGACCAACTGGCACTGGAGCATCTCGCCCAAGCTGTATTACTACGTCGAGAAGAACGACAACCCGGACATCGCCAGCTACCGTGGCTTCATGGATCTGAAGCTGGCCTACGGCAAGCCCGACTCATGGGAATTTGCCGCCACCCTGCGCAAGGGCACGCAGAAGTACTACGGCAGCGTCGACGCGGCGGTGACTTACCCGCTGGCACGCCTGATCCCGGGCACGGCGGGGTATCTGATGGCCGGCTACTTTGTCGGCTATGGTGAGAGCTTGCTGGACTACAACCGCAAGCTGCCGTGGCAATTCCGGCTAGGGTACGCACTGTCGCGCTGAGCTGGCCGCCGTCCGCAACGGCCCAGGTCGCGTTCAGCCCGCCAGCGGCTTGCCGCTGGCCTTCAGGCGGGCGTTGGCTACGGCCGCTGCAAACTGGCCTTGCCCGTGCCAGCCGGTGGCCCGCCCCAGCTTCTTGCCTTTGTGGAAGAACATGAACACGGGAATGCCATGCAGGCCGAAGCGCTTGCCTAACTCGGGATGCGCATAGACGTTGGCGTGCAGCCAGTGCAGTTCGAGGGCACGCACCGGCTCGGGATTGGCCAGCATGGCTTTCTTCGCCATCTCGCAGTTAAAACAGTCCACGCCCCAGAAAAATACACAAACGAGCGCGTCGCCGGCAACGGCAATGGCGGCATCAATGTCGTCACTCGCTACTTCGCGCATGCCAAACGCATCGAACGCGCGGTGATCCAGGTGCGCCGCCGCGTCGGCAGCGGCGCCAAGTGCGGCGGCATTGTCTGGCTTGATGGACATAGGCTTCTCCTGCAATGAAAAACGCCCGGGCCAGCGGCACCGGGCGTTGCTTGTGCCGGCCAAATGGGCGGACAGCCGAGGCGTTGCGCTTACTTGGGCGCCGCCACCGTTACCAGTGCCGGACGCAGTACGCGGTCTGCGATCATGTAGCCACGCTGCAGTACCGTGACCACGGTATTGGGTTCCTGCGGCGCGGGCACCATGGAAATGGCCTGGTGGCGGTGCGGGTCGAATTTCTCGCCGACCGGATTCAGTTCGACGATCTTGCCCTTCTCGAAGGCGCTAAGGAGCTGGCGCGCTGTCAGCTCGACCCCTTCGCGCAGCTTGGCGATATCGCCTGAGCCATCGGCCAGCGCGGCCTGCAGGCTGTCCATCACGGGCAGCAGGTAATCGGCGAAGCTTTCGATGGCGAATTTATGCGCCTTGGTGACATCATCCTGGGCGCGGCGGCGGATGTTCTCGCCCTCGGCAGTTGCCCGCAGGAACATGTCATAGTGCTCCTTGGCCTTGGCTTCAAGCGCGGCCAGCTGGGCCGCCACGTCGCCAGCGGCGTTCTCGGCCTGGCCGGCCGGGGCGGTGTTCAGCTCCTCGCTGGCGGGCGTGAGCGGCGGCGTGGTGGGTGGCGTCTGCTTCTGTTCTTCCATGTCGATCCGTATCAATACAAGGACGCGGCCTGCCTGGTCGCAGGCCGCCGGGTGGTCAATCGGCAAATGTAGCCTGCAGTTGGTGGCAAGCGTCTGTTTTTCAAGGGCGCACCGGGATGGTGCAGTGAAACACAAGGTTACAAAGAGAGGTGCGTGAAAATAGGGGCCATATTGCTTTGCAGCAGCGCACACCCTAAGATGAAAAGGTATAAAAATGACAAAAATAACGGGGTCGAAGATGCATCACACGTCGGGCCACTCTCGAAAGGTTAGCCATGCATAAGCTGCCTGTTCTGACGGTCTTCCTACTCGCCGCATTATCGGTGATGACAGCCTTTATCTGCCTTTCCGGCGCGTTCACGCCGCGAGACACCGAGTACGGCAGCGGCAAGGCGGTTTTCAAGCACTACATCATCCCCTACGTTCGCTGACCCAGCCAGGTGAGTCCGGGCGACCGCCCGCGCGGCTGCCCTCCTCACCCCCTGACTCCATCGATCTGTCGCCGGTCGCGCTTGGTCGGTCGGCCCTGCAAGCGCGACGCCGGTTCATCGTTGAGCCGCCTGTTCTCCGCGTCTTGGCGCCGGCGCGCCTCGCTGGCCTCGGTTTCCGCATAGAGGGTCTGGGCGACGGTTGCCGGACCGCGGGCTCCCGCAACGCCCTTTACCACCACTTCCCAGCGTTGCTGGTGCGCCTCCAGTACGACCGTGTCGCCCGGCTTGACCTCGCGCGAATTCTTGCAGGCCTGACCATTGACCTGGACCTTGCCTCGCTCCACCGCCTCGGCCGCCAGCGAGCGCGTCTTGAAGAATCGCGCGCACCACAGCCATTTATCGATGCGCAGGCGGGCATCGGCCTCAAAAGATACGTTCATGCATTCACCTCCATGCCGTTGCTCCCGCGCCGCTCATGCCGCCGCACCGCGGGTCTGGGCTTGTGTGCGCCGGGCTTCCAGTTCATGCGGATGGGGCATCCGCAGCGGCCAGCCTTGCAGGTGCTGCAATCCGATCTCCGCGAGCCCGGCGATCCAGCTTTCCGCATCATTGAGGCAAGGAATGTAGTGGAATACCTTGCCGCCAGCCACCTGGAACGCGGACCGCCCTTCCATGGCGATCTCTTCGAGCGTTTCGAGGCAGTCCGCCGGGAAGCCGGGACAAAACACGTCGACCCGGCCGGTACCGACCTTGCCTAGCTCTTGCAGGGTAGGCGCGGTATAGGGCTGCAGCCACTCCGCCTTGCCGAAGCGCGACTGGAACGTGACCTGGTACTGCCCGGGCTGCAAACCCAGCGCCTCGCCCAGCAGGCGCCCGGTCTTCAGGCATTCGCAGTGGTAGGGATCGCCCAGTTCCAGCGTCCTGCGCGGCACCCCGTGAAACGACAGGATCAGCTTGTCGCCACGCGCGAAATCCGGTGTGCCGTGTTGCGCCCAGTATGCCCCGACCTGCTGGTGCAAGGCCGCAATGTACGCCGGATGGTCGTGAAAATGCTTGACCAGCCGCAACTCCGGCTGGTTTCGCCACGCCTTGAGCACACGAAACGCCTCGTCGAAGGCGGTCGCGGTGGTGGTGCCTGAGTATTGCGGGTACAGGGGCAGCAGCAGGATGCGCTCGGTCCCCTGGCGCCGCAGCGCCTCCAGCACCGACCCGATCGAGGGGTTGCCATAACGCATGGCGCACGCCACGGTAACTTCGTGGCCATGCTGGTTGAGCAGTAATTGCAAGGCATGGGCCTGGCGCTCGGTGTGCACCAGCAGCGGCGACCCCGTCATATGAGCTTCGCGCAGCCAGATCGATTCGTACTTCATCGCCGACGCGCGCGAGCGCAGCGGCAGGATGAGGCCGTACAGGATCGGCAGCCACGCGGCGCGGGGAATCTCCACGACGCGCGGATCCGACAGGAACTGCTTGAGGTAGCTGCCGACCGCTTTAGGCGTCGGCGCATCGGGTGTGCCGAGGTTGATCAGCAGGATCGCCGTGCGCGGCGCCTGGCCATGCTGATAGGCCGGCTCGGGAGTAAACGTCATGTAATTTCCGGTGTGGCGGAGCGGCGCGGGCACAGGGCGCGCGGCCGCCAGGTCTCGCCGAGCTTACAGGATGAACGGAACAGGCAGTCTGTGAGACCGGACCAGGACGACACTAGTTCTGGCTGAGCGCGCTGGACAACAGGCGCGCAGTGATGTCGACGATCGGGATCACCCGCTCGTAGGCCATGCGGGTCGGCCCGATCACCCCGAGCGTGCCGACGATCTGGCCGTCGACTTCGTAGGGCGCGGTAATGACCGCCATGTCTTCCAGCGGCACCAGCTTGCTCTCGCCGCCGATGAAGATCTGCACGCCCTGGGCGTGGCTGGAGACATCGAGCAGCTTGAGCAGGCCGGTCTTGTGCTCGAACACGTCGAACAGCTTGCGCAGTTTTTCCATGCTGGAGGAAAGATCCTCCACTTCGAGCAACTTGCGCTCGCCCGAGATAAAGACGTGATCGTCCTCTTCCTCGGCCATGGCGTTGCTGCCCGCCTCCACCGCGGCCTGCATCAGCTGCGACATATCCATGCGCAGCGCCTGCAGTTCGCCGCGCAGGTGGTCGCGCACGTTGTCGAAGCTCATGCCGGCAAAGTGCGAGTTGATGAAATTGGCCGCCTCGACCAGTTGCGACGGGGTATATGGCAGTTCGGTCTGGATGATGCGGTTCTGCACATCGCCCTCCGGCGTGACGATGATCAGCAGGATGCGCTTGTCCGAGAGCCGCATGAATTCCACTTGGCGGAACGCCTGGGCGCGGCGCGGGGTCATCACCACGCCGGCGAACTGAGACAGGTTGGACAAGGTATGAGCCGCCGAGGTGATCATCCGCTGCGGCCCAAGCTGCTGGCCGCGCAACTGGCCCTGGATCTTGCCGGTCAGTTCAGCCAGGTTAAGCGCGCCATCCAGCGGCTGGGCGGTCAGCATGGTGTCGACGAACAAGCGATAACCCCGCGGCGTCGGAATGCGCCCGGCCGAGGTATGCGGGCTGGCAATAAACCCCATCTCCTCCAGATCC
This sequence comes from Cupriavidus sp. F041, assembly GCF_057814235.1. NCBI lineage: Bacteria > Pseudomonadati > Pseudomonadota > Betaproteobacteria > Burkholderiales > Burkholderiaceae > Cupriavidus > Cupriavidus sp. F041. The sequence goes on along the minus strand of NZ_JBVASY010000002.1, from coordinate 993,029 downwards.
GACATCACATTGCGGATGGTGGCAGGGGACAGATCGAGCCCGGAGTACTTCGACAAGGTCCGTGAGCCCACGGGTTGTCCCTCGGCGATATAGCGCTCGATCAGGGTTTTGAGAAGCGTTTTTGCACGTTCATCCATGATGTTCCCGATTTTACGCAAGTTTACCCCGTTCGGGCGGCTCATCCGTGTTCCGGCCCGGCCGCAGGTGCCCATCTGCTGACAATGGTCGCGGCGGTATGGTCTAATCCCGGCATGTCTTCGCTCCCCACGCCCGGCGCCGCGCGCGCGCCCTTTCGCACCGTCGCCCTGATCGGCAGGTACGCCACTGCCGGCATCGAGGGCCCGCTGGAGGATCTGGCCGCCTGCATCCTCCGGAACGGCCAGGATGTCGTGTTCGAGCGCGAAACCGCGATGGCTACCGGGCTGACCGACTATCCGGCGCTGGCGCCGGACGAGATCGGCAAGCATGCCGATGTGGCGGTTGTGCTCGGCGGCGACGGTACCTTGCTGGGCCTGGCGCGCCAGCTGGCCGGCTACCCGGTGCCGCTGATCGGCGTGAACCACGGGCGCCTCGGCTTCATGACCGACATCCCGTTGGAAGACGTGCATTCGGTGCTGCCCGACATGCTTGCAGGCCGCTACGAGTCGGAGACCCGCATGCTGCTGGAGTCGCAGGTGGTACGCGACGACGGCGTGATCTTTTCCGCGCTGGCCTTCAATGACGTCGTGGTCAACCGTTCCGGCATCTCCGGCATGGTCGAACTGGCGGTCTCCGTGGACGGGCACTTCATGTACAACCAGCGCTCGGACGGCCTGATCGTCTCGACGCCGACCGGCTCGACCGCCTATGCGCTGTCGGCGGGCGGCCCGATCCTGCACCCCACCCTGTCGGGGCTGGTGCTGGTGCCGATTGCCCCGCATGCATTGTCCAACCGCCCGATCGTCCTGCCGCATGACGCCGAAGTCTCGATCGAGGTGGCCACGGCGCGCGACGCGAGCGTCAACTTCGACATGCAGTCGCTGACCTCGTTGCTGCCGGGCGACCGCATTGTGGTTCGCCGGTCGGCCAAGACCGTCAACCTGCTGCATCCGATCGGCTACAACTATTACGCCACGCTGCGCAAGAAGCTGCACTGGCACGAGTACCCGAGCGAAGACAACCGGCTCTGAGCCGCGCCGATCCTGACCGATCCGGCCCAGATCCGCCGCCCCCAAACCGAATCCGCCCCTGACCCCGACCCATCGCCCACGATGCTGCGCAGCCTGTCCATCCGCGATTTCGTCATCGTCGATACGCTCGACCTCGACTTCTCCCCGGGCTTCACCGTCTTCACCGGCGAGACCGGCGCCGGCAAGTCGATCCTGATCGATGCGCTGGCCCTGGTGCTGGGTGAGCGCGCCGACGCCGGCGTGGTCCGCGAAGGCGCCGCCCGGACCAGCATCAGCGCCACCTTCGCCACCCCCGCCGGGCTCGATGAATGGCTGGCCGAACACGACCTCACCGGCGACGATGGCACCGTGCTGCTGCGCCGGACCGTCGACGCCAGCGGGCGCAGCAAGGCCTTTATCAATGGCGCCGCCGCCACGCTGGGCCAGTTGCGCGACATCGGCGACCGCCTGGTCGACATCCACGGCCAGCATGCCCACCAGTTGCTGCTGCGCCCGGACGCCCAGCGCCTGCTGCTGGATGCCCATGCCGGCCTTACCGCCCAGGCGGGCGCCGTAGCCGAGGCCTGGCGCTCGTGGCGTGCCTGCGTGCGCCAGCGCGAAACCATCGAGCACCGCTCGCGCGAGATGCAGCTTGAGCGCGAACGGCTCGAATGGCAGGTCGGCGAACTCGAGAAGCTGGCGCCGCAACCTGGCGAGTGGGAAGACATCCAGGCCGAATACAACCGGCTGTCGCACGCCGCGGGGCTGATCGAGGGCAGCCGCGCCGCGCTGGAAGCGCTGTCCGAGGCCGATGGCTCGGTACTGTCGGCACTCAACAGCGTGGTGCAGCGCCTGCGGCAGCTGGCGGGCGTCGATCCCGGCCTGGGCGACGTGCTGGCGGCGCTGGACCCGGCCCTGGTGCAGGTCGAGGAAGCCGCTCACTCGCTCAACCGCTATGTCGACCGGCTCGATCTCGACCCCGAACGCCTGCAACTGGTGGAAGCGCGCATGCAGGCTCTGCACACCACCGCGCGCAAGTACCGGCTGCCGCCTGAGCAACTGCCCGACGAACTGATGGCCCGCCGCCAGCAGCTCGACGACCTCCAGTCCGCCCAGGACCTGAACAAGGCGATGGCGCGCGAGGCCGCGGCCCGAGCCGCTTACCTGACCATCGCCCAGCACCTCGGCGCCGCCCGCAAGGTGGCGGCCGAAAGTCTGTCGGCCGCCGTCACGGACGCCATGCAAGGCCTGTCCATGGCGGGCGGCAGCTTCGCGGTGGCGCTGCACCCGCTCGACGAAGGGCAAAGCCACGGCCTGGAACAAGTCGAGTTCCTGGTGGCCGGCCATGCCGGCGTCAGCGCGCGTCCCCTCGCCAAGGTGGCCTCGGGCGGCGAACTCGCCCGTATCAGCCTGGCGATCTCCGTCATCACCAGTGAGGCCGCGCCTACCCCGACCCTGATCTTCGACGAGGTCGACACAGGCATCGGCGGTGCGGTGGCCGAAGTGGTAGGCCGCCGGCTGCAGGAGCTTGGCCGAGCCCGCCAGGTGCTGTGCGTGACCCACCTGCCGCAAGTCGCCGCCCAGGCCGGCGCCCACCTGCTGGTCAGCAAGGAGACCAGCCAGCCCGAAGGCAAGGGCTCGGTCACCCGCTCGCGCATCCGCGCACTCGACCCGGCCGGCCGCGTGGTCGAGACCGCCCGCATGCTGGGCGGCACCACCGTGACCGCCACCACCGTGCAGCACGCCGAGGAAATGCTCGCGCAAGGCGTGCGCGGCGCCACCGGCACGGCCCGGGAAGTGCGCCGTTCGCGCCGGAGCGCAAGCTGATCGCCCGCGTCCCGCACCGGCCCAGTAACCATCCAGGAGTTATCCCATGTCAACCGGCAAACTGCCGCACTCCCGCTCAATGGCTCGCCCGCTGCGGATCACCGCCGCCTGCGGCCTGCTGGCACTGCTCGCACTCACCGCTTGCCAGGCGCAGCAGCGCCCCTACGCGCCGGCCAGCAGTATCAGCGCCGACCGTGCCGTGGGCGACATCATGGTGCGCTTCAGCGCGCCGCCGGTGACCGGCTCCGAAGAGGCCGGCCGCCTGCTGGAGTCGATTTCCGGGCCGATCCGTTTCGTCGTCAAGCGGCCGATGTCGGGCGGCGTCTGGCTGGTCACTGCCATTTCGCAATCCGGTGATGCTACGATGGATCAGGCCGTGGCCACGCTGCGAGCCGCTCCCCGCATCGAGCTGGCCGAACCGGACCGGGTGCTCAAGCCGAATCGCACCATGCCCATGGGACGCGACATGCCGCCGGGCTGAAGCCGGCGCGCCCGCACTGCGGGCATGGCGGGGCGGGCAGGCTCTGTAGCCGGTTTCCCTGACTTGAACGTTGAAGGTTGAATGCTGTAACCGTGGTTCCCGGCGCGATCGCGCTCTTGCAGATTCCGGGGCGCTCCGCAGGGAAAGCCCCACCGCGGTCAGTCCGACGCGGGCTTAACGGGAGAAGGCAGACATGCAGCAACCGCTTCAGTACCGGTCATGCGGCACAAGACGCATAGCGCGCCACGGCGCCCTGCTGCTGGCGCTGGGCGCCGCCCTCTGGCTGGGGGCACCGGCCTCCGCCAGCGCGGCTCCCGACCCCGCCGCACGCCCGGCGCCGCGCTACAGCGGCAACTTCATCGTACGCTGGCGCGACGGCAGCAGCAGCGCTGCCGCCAGCGGCCAGCCCGACCGCATGCTGAGCGTTCGCCAGAATACTGGCGTGGCGCTCGCGGTCAAGCGCCAGATGGGCGGCAGCCTGCAATTGCTGAGCGTCTCCGGCAGCGATGCCGCCGACCCCGAGGCCACCGCCGCCCGGCTGCGCCAGGATCCCCGCATCGCGGAGGTGGTGCCGGACCGCTGGCTGCACCTGCATGACACGGCACCCAACGATCCCGAATTCGCGCTCAACCAGCCGTACCTCGGTACGCCCGCGCAAGTGGTGGGCGGCGTCAACCTGCCGCCGGCATGGGACCGCACGCGCGGCAGCAGCAGCCTCGTGATCGCGGTGCTCGATACCGGCTACCTGCCGCACCCGGACCTGGCCGCGCGCATCGTGCCTGGCTATGACTTCATTACCGACACCAGCATCGCCAATGACGGCGACGGGCGCGACACCGATGCTACCGATGCTGGCGACGGCGTACCGAGCGGATTCACCTGTCCCGGCACATCGGCGCCAACCACCACTGCCACCAACAATAGCTGGCACGGCACCCGCGTGGCGGGGACGCTGGGAGCGCTGACCAACAACGGGGTGAATATCGCCGGCGTGGACTGGAACGCGCGCATCCAGCCGGTGCGCGTATCCGGCCGCTGCGGCGCGTTGCTGTCCGACACCGTGGATGGCATGCGGTGGGCCGGCGGCCTCGCCGTGCCCAATGCTCCGGCCAACCCCACCCCCGCGCGCGTGATCAACGTGAGCCTGGGCGGCGGCACCTGCTCCAGCATCGAGCAGCAGGCCGTGAACGACCTCGCCGCCAACGGCGTGATCGTGGTTGCCGCCACAGGCAACAGCGCCAGTGCGGTCGAGGCGCCAGCCGACTGCAGTGGCGTGGTGGCCGTCACGGCCCACGCCAACGACGGCGAGAACGCCGGCTATGCCAATGTGGGACCGCAAGTCTCGCTGAGCGCGCCTGGCGGTGGCTGCGGCAATTCCAAAGTCGTGCAAGGCAGCAACGGCAATACGTGTTCGGTGGCGAATTCCTTCATCCGCACCCTCTCCAATGACGGCACCACGTCGCTTGGCAATTACACGGTCACCAGTTCCCAGGGCACGAGCTTTGCCACGCCGCTGGTGTCGGGCGTGGCAGCGCTGATGCTCGCGGCCAATCCGGCGCTGACACCCGCCCAGGTGCTTGCCACCCTGAAGAGTTCTGCGCGCCCCCACCCTGCAGGCACGTTTTGCACGACCACCACGGGTACCGGCAAATGTGGTGCAGGCCTGCTCGATGCAAACGCCGCCGTCATCGCCGCCACGCAGCTGGCCCAGCCGCCTCCGCCCAGCACGCCCGGCACATCCTCCGACGGTGGCGGCGGTGGCGGTGGCGGCGGTGCGCTGTCGTGGCCGCTCGCGCTGGGCCTGTGCGCACTTGGCTTGCTGCTGAGCTGGTCCGGACGGCGTCGGCGTTCGGCGAAACCGCGCTAAGCGAATGACGCTGTGCCGAGGCCGGGCATCCTGCCTCCGGCATGCCTATGCGGCTGACTGGCCGTGACGGCGTTGCCACCACTCCTGCACCAGCCAAAGCGCCAGGCCGGCCACCGTGCCGGCCGCGTGCGAGATACGCACCACCCCGAAGCCCCACTGCGCGTCGAATACCACCGGCGCGAGCCACGACTGCTCCAGCCAGATCTTGACCAGCACGCCCAGGCAAAGCACCACCCCAAGCACGCGCGACACGCCACTGCCAATCAGCAGGCGCAGACCACCCCAAAGGGCCAACCCGTGCAGCGCGCCGGACAATCCGCCATACCAGCCCACCGAGGGAACCCGGCACAGCGCCAACTGCACCGCTATGCCGCAGGCAACCAGCACCGCCAGCATCGCGCCGGCGCGCGCCTCGCGCCCGACCAGCAGCATCAGGCCCGCGGCAGCCAGCAGGTCGGCCAGCCAGTGCTGCCAGCCGAGGTGGACCCACATCGCCGTAAACAGGCGCCACCACTGGCCGGCCGCGCCGTGGCCCATGACCGCGTCGCGCAGATAGAGTCCCTGCGCATGCAGCCATGGTACGAAGGTAAAGGCGGCGCTCAGGGCGGCAGTCGCCGCCAGCGCGGCCAGCAAAGCCGGCCAGCGCACGGCGCCGGCCACGGGCGGATTCATTTTCCGGGCTCTGCCGGCTCGCCGAACACCGCCTGCCAGAGCGAGCGGACTTGCGCCGCCTGCGGCGCCACGGCGCCCGGCGCAACACGTGCGTGAGCCTGGCCATCCAGGCGCAACTGGTGCTGGCGCGCGCGGAATACGCGATACGCGTCGCCCACTTCGCGCGCCAGCGTGGCATCGATCAGGCCAAGCTCGCCGGCGGTGCGCAGCAGCGCAATATTGCCGGCATTGCGCGTCAGCGCGGGATGGTCGTGGCTGTGCAACAGCACGAGGTATTGCACCGTGAACTCAATGTCGACCATGCCGCCACGGTCGTGCTTGAGGTCGAACAGACCGCTTGGGTTGGGATGCCCCTCGGACACCTTGTGGCGCATGGCGACGATCTCGCCGCGCAGCGTGGCGGCATCGCGAGGCTGGCGCAGGATCTCGTCGCGCAGGCTTTCGAAGTGCGCGCCGATCGCCGGGTCTCCCGCGCAAAAACGTGCGCGCGTGAGGGCCTGGTGCTCCCACACCCAGGCAGTGTTGTCGCCCTCGCGCTGCTGGTAGCGACGGAAGCCTTCGAAGCTGGTCACCAGCAGCCCCGCCTCGCCGTTGGGGCGCAGGCGCGTGTCGACGTCGAACAGCGTGCCGGCAGCGGTATGGCTGGTCAGCCAGGTGATCAGCCGGCGCGCGTAGGCGGCATAGACGTCGGGCGCGCGTTCGTGTTCGTCCTCGTAGAGGAAGATGATGTCGAGGTCCGAGGCATAGCCCAGCTCCTTGCCGCCCAGCTTGCCGTAGGCGATCACGGCAAAGCGCGGCTGCTCGGCATGCCGCGTGGCAAGCTGGCGCCAGACGGCCTGCAAGGTCACGTCGAGCATGGCATCGGCCAGGTCCGACAGACGGTCGGCGATCTGCTCCACCGTCAGCATGCCTTGCAGGTCTTGCAGCAGGATGCGGAAGGTCTCGGCATGGTGCTCGCGGCGCAGGATGTCCATCTGCGCTTCGATCTGTCCGTCGGCCGCATCGAGGCGTGCGGCCAGGCGGCTGCGGAAGCCATTCCAGTCGGGCGCGCCGGCCAGCGCATCGCTGTCGAGCAGCTCGTCGAGCAGTTGCGGATGACGCGTGAGATAGGCTGCCGCCCAGCTCGATGCGTGCAGCGTGTCGGCCACGCGCGCCATCGCCTGCGGGTATTCCGACAGCAGCGACAGGTAAGACGCGCGGCGGCTGATGGCATCGAGAAAGTCGACAAAGCGCGCAATGGTGCGGTCGGCGTCGTCCTGGCGCGAAGCCAGGTCGAGCGCGCGGTTGACCAGCAGATCGAAGCGCATCCGGCTCTGCTCCGACAACGCCCGGTAGCGCAGCGAGGCGCCAATGGCGCGCAAGCGGTCGAGCAATGCGTTGCAATCCTGAAAGCCGGCACCCGCCAGGCGCTCGCACGGCGGTTCGTCCTGCTCTTCCTGTATCAACGCCGGCCACAGCGCCTCGCAAGGCGCGTGGGCTTCATCGGGATCGGAGAAGGTGGCTTCGAACTGCTGCGCCACCGGATCCTGTAGCGACGACAGCCGTTCCAGCAAAGCCGGCCAGTCGGCGCAGCCCATCATGCGCGCCACGGCCAGTTGCTCATCCGCGGCGGTGGGCAGGTGGTGGGTCTGGGCATCGTCGCGATACTGCAGGCGGTGCTCGAGCTGGCGCAGGAAGCGGTAGGCATCGGCCAGCTGCTCGGCCTGGCCGGCAGGCAGCAAGCCATGATCCACGGCCACCGCCAGGACTTCCAGCGTGGGCCGGATGCGCAGCGCCGGGTCCTGCCCGCCGCGGATCAGCTGGAAGACCTGGGCCATGAACTCGATCTCGCGGATACCGCCGCGGCCCAGCTTGATATTGAAGGCACGCTGGTTCACGCGCTGCCCGCCGCCGGGCGCCGCCAGCCCGCCGCTGCGCTTGGCGGCCTCGGCGCGGATCTGCGCGTGCAGCGAGCGGATCGCGGCAATCACGCCGTAATCGAGGTAGCGGCGAAACACGAAGGGCGTGGTGAGGCTAGACAGCTGCGCCGCAGTGCGCTGCGCATGCGGCGTGTCCAGCGCCGATACCACCCGGCCCTTGATCCAGGCGTAACGCTCCCACTCGCGCCCCTGCACCATCAGGTACTGCTCCAGCATGCCGAGGCTGCACGCCAGGGGCCCGGCGTCGCCGTTGGGGCGCAGGCGCATGTCGACGCGGAACACGTAGCCATCGGCGGTCACGTCGGCCAGCAGGTTGATCAGGCGGCGTCCCAGGCGGATGAAGTACTCGTGGTTGGACAGGCTGCGCTGGCCGCCGCGCGTGTCGCCGTCTTCGTCGTACAGGAAGATCAGGTCGATGTCGGACGACACATTGAGCTCGCGGCCGCCGAGCTTGCCCATGCCGACCACCACCAGTTCCTGGACCTCGCCGCTGCTTTCCCCGACAGGCCGGCCATAGCTCGGCGCCAGGTCCGCTTCCAGCATGGCCAGGCCATACTGGATGCCCAGTTCGGCCAGGTCCGTCATCGCGCCAGTGACCTCGCCCAGAGTCGCCAGGCCGCGCAGGTCGCGCTCGATCACCACGCACATCACTTCGGCGCGCAAGCGGCGCAACGCGCGCTTGATGGCCTCATCAACATCGGCCGACGGCTCATGCAGCGCCTTCAGCCGCGCGTCCATCCAGGCCCGCGTCAGCGGCTGCTCGCGGACGCGCGCAACGGTTCCGGCAAGCTCCGGGCGGGCTTGCACGATACGGCGGGTGTAATACGAATAGGCGGGCGAGTACAATGCTATGCCGGCGCAGTCGACCGGCACGAGTTCCGCGGCGGCCACCGTCGCGTACAGGCCCGTGGCCATGTCGGCCACCGCTTGCCTGGCAGCGCAGGAAGTGTTGCCGGAAGCATGTTCGCCGGCGGCGCCGGCGTCGGTAGCGGCGGGATTGGGCGCAGCCGTGGAACTCGTCGGATCAGTGGAAGTCATTCCTGTTACTTGGAAGCGCGTGAGCCGGCACTGTGCCGGCCCGCGCGTTATGCACGGCCGGTCAGGCACCGAATTGGAGAGCGCCTAGTATTGTCGGATAATCTGCGCATGTCCAGCCGCGCCACCCCACCCGCCGAGCCCGCCCCGACCACCGGCGGCACGCCGGCGCTCGACGGGGCCGCCGGTGCAGGCTCTACTCCTTTGCAACTTTCCAGGCGCCGCCCGCTGGCATTGGCGCGCGCGCTCGGCCGCGCCCTGCTCGCAGCCTTGCGCCATCCCATGTGGCGCGGCCTGGGCCGCGTATTGATACGCCTGGCCCTGTCGCTGCTGCTGGTCGCCCTGCTGGCCGGCCTGCTGATCCGCTTCGTGCTCTGGCCCGAGGCCTCGGCGGCCCGCATCTGGCTGGAACAGCGCGGTTCGGTGGCGCTGGCGGCCCATTTGAGCATCGGCCAGCTGGACACCTACTGGGACGGCTGGCACCCTGCTTTCCGTGCCCGCGACGTCAAGGCGGTCGACGCCGAACAGCGTGTGCTGCTGGCGGCCGGCGCGCTCGATGGCAAGTTGTCATGGCGATCGCTGTTAAGCATGGACGTGCTGTTCCAGCGGATATCCGCCAGCCATACCGACCTGCTGGTACGGCGTTCCGCCGACGGCAAGCTCCAGGTAGCCGGGCTGGCAGTGGACACCACCGGTGCCCAGCCGCAAGACAACCGGCTGTTCGACTGGCTGCTGTCCCAGGGGAAGGTCGAGCTCACCGACGGCAAGCTGCGCTGGCTCGACGACAAGAACCACCTGCCCCAGCTCGACGTCGGCAATATCCAGCTCAGCGTGCAGCGCCTGGGCTCGCGCCACCTCCTCAAACTGGAAGCGCAGTCGGCGACGCTCGCGCCCCGCCCCCTTGTGGTGCAGGCAGATTTTCGCCATGACTACCTGCATCGCACCGGCGACTGGCACAACTGGCACGGGCAGGCCAGCTGGGACCTTGGCCGGCTTGAGCTGCCGGTACTGCAACGCTACACTGCGATCTTCGAGCGGGTCGCGCGCGGCACCTTCAGCACCGACGGCACGATCGAATTCCGCGGCGGCCAGATCACCCGCAGCCAGGCGAGGCTGCGCGCCAATGGCGTGGACCTGAAACTGGCCGGCGCGCCCGAACAGCTCAAGCTGGCTAGCGCCCAGGCCTTCGTCCTGCACCGTGCCGGCCGCGACCGCGACAACATCCTCACCATCGACACCCTGCTGTGGCAGCCCGAACCCGCCGAGGGTCCGGCCGTGCCGCTGGCACGGCAAGACCAGCCTGCCTCGGCGGCGTCGGCCGCCGCCGCCGAGGCGGGCGCCGCCGCCAGCGTGGCGAGCGGGGAAAGCGCCTGGCGCGAAGGCATGCGCAAGGTGGTGGTGGGCTGGGCCACCGACAACAAAGGCCAGTTGCGCAAGTTCACGCTGAAGGCACCCACGTTCGACCTGAACACCGTGCGCGCACTAGCCACCTCTCTGCCGCTCGACACCGCCTTGTCGCGCCAGCTGCGCGCGCTCCAGCCCTCCGGCCATATCGACAACCTGGACGTGAACTGGACCCGCGATCGCCAGGGCTTACTCAGCCGCCGCGATGGCCAGCGCCACTTCAACGTGCAGGGCACGCTGCGCAACGTCTCGGTGCTGAGCCAGCCCGCAAACCCGCCGACAGGTGCCAACGGCAAGCCCCACCTGGGCGTGCCTGGCTTTTCGCGGCTCTCCGGCAGCTTCAGTTTCGACGAACGGCAGGGCAGCGCCCGCTTCGAAGGCAGCAATTCCGCCCTGGTGTTCCCCGGCATGTTCGACGAGCCACGCCTGCCCTTCGACCAGATCAGCGGCGAAGTGCGCTGGACCAACGACAACGGCAAGCTGGCGATGCGCACCGACGGCGTCCAGTTTGCCAACGCGGATACCGCGGGCAGCGTGCGTGGCACCTGGCATGCCGGCGGCGACGGGCACGGCGGCATTGCCGATCTCACGGGTGAACTGGTGCGCGCCCAGGTCAACCGGGTGCCGCGCTACCTGCCCACGGGCATCCCCGCCGCGACACGCCAGTACCTGGCCGGCGCCCTGGTGACAGGCGAAGCCAGCGACGTCAAGTTCCTGCTCAAGGGCGACCTGGAACACTTCCCCTTCCACAGCCCGCACGAAGGCGCCGGCGACTTCCGGGTCGAGGTGCCGATCCAGCATGTCAGCTACCAGATCGCGCCCCACCTGAGCGCGGCGCCGGGCAGCGCCGCCAGCAACGGCGGCAAGGCGTGGCCGGACTTCACCGACATCAGCGGCCGCTTGCTGTTCGAACGCGGCGGGCTGTCCTTCGTGGCACAGCGCGCCGGCGTGCAAGGCGTTGCCGGCGTCACGCTGCAGGATGTCAACGGCCGCATCGCCGACCTCGCGGATCACGGCCGCCTGGTGCTGGACGGCAGCGCCAGCGGAGCGATGACGGGCTTCCTGCATTTCGTGGCTGCCAGCCCGGTACGCGACTGGACCGGCCAGGTGACCAGCGACATGCGCGCCCAGGGCAATGGCGAGCTGCGCCTCAAGCTGGATCTTCCCCTCACCGCGGCGCAGGACGCCAAGGTCGATGGCCAGTTCCGGCTACCGGGCAACGATGTGGTGCTCACCCCGCAATTGCCCGTGCTGGCGGGCACCACCGGCGTCGTCGCCTTCAACGAGCACGGCTTCCAGCTCAACGATCTGCGCGCCCGTTTCCTCGGCGGCGAGATTCGCGCCAGCGGCGGCAGCCAGGCGGACGGCACGGTACGCGTCAATGCCGGCGGCAATGCCAGCGCCCAGGGCATTCGCGAGGCGCTCACCGGCTCGCCGATGGCCGGCCTGGCGCAGAAACTGGAAGGCAGTACCGCTTATAGCGCGGTGATCGGGGTGCGCGAGCATCAGCCGCAGATCACGGTCACTTCGGAACTGACCGGCTTGGCGGTGGGCATGCCTGCCCCGGTGGCCAAGAGCGCCAGCCAGGCCCTGCCCTTGCGCTTTGAGCTCCGGCCCGCCGCGGCTCGCGCCGGCAGCGAAGAGATGCTCTTGCAGTATGGCAACGTGCTCAATGCGCGCTATCTGCTGCGCCGCAACGCCGATGGCGTGGAAGTGCAGTCGGGCGGCATCGGCGTCGAACAGCCGGCGCCGCAACCGGCCAGCGGCGTCGTGGCGGCGCTGACCGCCGGCCGCTTCGACCTCGACGCCTGGCATGGCCTGCTCACGGATAGCGGCAAGGCCGGCGCCAGCGCGGTTACCGTTCCCTCCGCGTTCATGCCGGAGAAGTTCTCCGCGCGGGTGCGCGCGCTGCAGGCCTATGGCCGGCAACTCGACGATGTCGTGCTGGAGGCCAGCCGCGAGAGCGCCGGCTGGACCGTTCAGATCGATTCTCGCCAGATCGCAGGCAACCTGCGCTGGCGTAACGATGCAGCCACGCCGGCAGGGGCGCTGACGCTGCGTCTTTCGCGCCTGAATATCCCCGACACCACCGATGCGGGCAACGTTGCCGAGACGCTGGCGGACAATACGAGCGATTTGCCCGCGATTGACCTGGTGGCCGATCGCTTCGAACTGCACGGCCGCGATTTCGGCAAGCTGGAGGTCAAGGCGCACTCTGGCGAAAGCGGCGGCGAGCCTGCATGGACGCTGGAGCGCCTCGTCATCGAACAACCCGGCGCCACCTTCACCGGCAGCGGCAGCTGGCGCCTGCCGCGCCGGCTGCGCGAAGGCGCCGATGCGGAGCGCCGCACGCGGCTCGATTTCAAGCTCGATGTCCGCAACGGCGGCCAGGTGCTTGAACGCATGGGCCTGCCGCACATCCTGGCCGACAGCCACGGCACTTTCGAGGGCCGGGTGGCGTGGCGCGGTTCGCCGATGTCAATCGACTACCCCACCTTGACGGGCCAGATGAAGCTCAAGCTTGAGAATGGCCAGATCCTCAGCGTGGATCCGGGCGCGGCCAAGCTGCTGGGCGTGCTCAGCCTGCAGGGCCTGATGCGGCTGGCCACCTTCGATTTCCGCGGCGTGGCGGGCCAGGGCATGGTGTTCGACGAGATCACGGGCACCGGTACCATCGAGAGCGGCGTGGCCAGCACCAAGGACTTCGCGCTCAAGGGTGCGCAACTGCGCGCCTCGATGACGGGCAGCGCGAATATCCCGCGCGAGACGCAGGACCTCGACGTGACGGTGGTGCCGCGTATCAACGCCACGTCCGCCTCGGTGGCGGCAGCCTTTATCAATCCGGCGCTGGGCATCGGCACGCTGGCTGCCCAGTTGATGTTCGCCGATGAATTCTCCAAGGCCTTTAGCCGCCGGTACCACATCAGCGGCAGCTGGGCGAACCCGCAGATTACCAAAGTGGGGGAGAATAGGGCCGACACGCCCCCTGTGCAGGGCCCGTCGAATCGCGTCTACCCGGCACCATGACCGCCCCGTTTGCATGAACGGCTAAGGCCCGGGTCCAAAGCGATCGCCGATGCCCGGCCGGTCCGGCTGCGCCGCCGCCAGGATCTGGCCGAGCCGCACGGATGGGGCGGATTCGCTCCCCTGCAGCCGCCGCCAGCCAAGGAAACCGCTTCATGACCGCAAACGCCTCCGCCCAAGCCGCCAGCGCGGCACCATTTCGCGTCGCTGCCATCCAGACCGTCAGCGGTGTCTCGCCCGAGGCCAACCTGGCCCGCGCCGAAGCGCTGATCGCGCAAGCGGCGCAGGGCGGCGCCGAACTGGTGCTGCTGCCGGAGTACTTCTGCATGATGGGCCTGCGCGAAAGCGACAAGGTCGCCATCCGCGAGCGCGACGGCGACGGTCCGATCCAGGCCTTCCTGGCCGGCGCCGCGCGCCGCCACCGCATCTGGCTGGTAGGCGGCACCTTGCCCTTGTGGTGCGAGGATGAGGCACGCGTCCACAACACCTCGCTCGCCTACGACCCGCGCGGCGAACGCGTGGCGCGCTATGACAAGATCCACCTGTTCGGCTTTACGCGGGGCACCGAAAGCTACGACGAATCGCGTACCATCCTGGCCGGCAATACCCCGGCCAGTTTCGAGGCGCCCTGCGGCCGCGTCGCCATGTCGGTCTGCTACGACCTGCGCTTCCCGGAACTCTATCGCCAGCTCGCCGCCGCTGGCGGCGGCACCAGCTTGATTTTGATGCCGGCCGCCTTCACCTACACCACCGGCCAGGCGCACTGGGAAATCCTGCTGCGTGCCCGCGCCATTGAAAACCAGTGCTATGTGCTGGCCGCGGCACAGGGCGGGAAGCACGAGAACGGCCGCCGCACCTGGGGCCACTCCATGCTGATCGATCCCTGGGGCGAGGTGATGGCGGTGCTGCCGGAAGGCGAAGGCGTGGTGAGCGGACTGATCGATCCCGCGCGCCTGGACGAAGTGAGGCAGAACCTGCCTGCGCTGCGCCATCGCGTGCTGTAGCATGTACAACCAGACAAGGCCGGCTCCCCGGAGCCGCCAACATCCCCAGATTTCCACGCGGCGGCGCCTTGGCGCCGCCGCGGCACGACGATAAAGGACAACCATGAACGCCGGCGACCTCGGAATCCGCAACCTCGCCACCGCCCAGCAATTGCTGCTGGCTCCCTACGGCCTCGACGAAGTGAAGCTGCAGCGCGTGCTGGCGGACATCTTCACCCATAAGGTCGACTACGCCGACCTGTACTTCCAGTACACCCGCAATGAAGCGTGGAGCCTGGAAGAAGGCATCGTCAAGTCGGGCAGCTTCAGCATCGACCAGGGCGTCGGCGTACGCGCCGTGTCCGGCGACAAGACGGCCTTCGCCTACTCCGACGACATCAGCCTCGACGCCCTGCTGAAAGCCGGGGCCGCGACCCGCACCATCGGCCGCGCCGGCAGCGGCCGCGTCAAGGTGGCGGGCAAGATGGCCTCCCAGGGCGGGCGCAACCTGTACTCGCCCAACGACCCGCTCGATTCGATGGAAGCCGCCGACAAGGTAGCGCTGCTCGAGCGCGTGGAACGCATGGCACGCGCCAAGGACCCGCGTGTGGTGCAGGTCATGGCAGGCCTGGCCGGTGAGTACGACGTGGTCCTGGTGGCGCGCAGCGACGGCGTCATCGCCGCCGACGTGCGGCCGCTGGTGCGGGTCTCCGTCACGGTGATCGCCGAGCAGAACGGGCGCCGCGAGATCGGCTCCTCAGGTGGTGGCGGCCGCTATGCCTACGGATATTTCAGCGACGAACTGCTGCAGAAGTATGTGGATGAAGCGGTGGCCTCGGCACTGGTCAATCTCGAGGCACGCCCGACTCCCGCCGGCGCCATGACGGTCGTGCTCGGCCCGGGCTGGCCCGGCGTGCTGCTGCACGAAGCCATCGGCCACGGGCTGGAAGGCGACTTCAACCGCAAGGGCTCGTCGGCCTTCGCCGGGCGCATGGGCGAGCGGGTGGCGGCCAAGGGCGTGACCGTGGTGGACGACGGCACGCTGGCCAACCGCCGCGGCTCGCTCAACCTCGACGACGAGGGCAACCCCACCCAGTGCACCACGCTGATCGAGGACGGCATCCTCAAGGGCTATATGCAGGACACGCTCAACGCACGCCTGATGAAGATGCCGGTGACCGGCAACGCGCGCCGCGAAAGCTACGCCGCGCTGCCGATGCCGCGCATGACCAACACCTATATGCTCAACGGCAACCGGGATCCGCAGGAGATCATCGCCAGCGTCAAGCGCGGCCTCTACGCGGTCAACTTCGGCGGCGGCCAGGTCGACATCACCAACGGCAAGTTTGTCTTCTCCGCCAGCGAGGCCTACCTGATCGAGGATGGCAAGATCACCGCGCCGGTCAAGGGCGCCACGCTGGTCGGCAACGGTCCGGAATCGCTCAAGGACGTCACCATGATCGGCAACGACATGCGCCTGGACTCGGGCGTCGGCGTATGCGGCAAGGAAGGCCAGAGCGTGCCGGTGGGCGTGGGCCAGCCGACCCTGCGCATCGAAAACATGACGGTGGGCGGCACCGCCTGAGGCCAGGCTTGGGGCCGTGCGCGGCCGCTCTTCCCTTCAGGGCCGCGCCTCGTAGATCAGATTGAACGGCGTTTGCGCTGCCCGGCGGAAGCGCGAAAAACCGCCCTGCTGCACCACCGAGCGCATGCGAGCCTCGCCCGACTGGGCGCCCAGGCACAGGCCCACCTCCTGCGAACGCGACGCCGGCGTGCAGATGAAGGTCGAGGCGGAGTAGTACACCCGCCCGACCGGATTCAGGTTCTCCTCCAGCCGGTCGTTGGCGAAAGGCTCGACGATCATCCAGGTGCCGTCCGGGCGCAAGGTCTCGCGCACGTGGGCGGCCGCGCCAACCGGATCGCCCATATCGTGCAGGCAATCGAACACGGCCACGAGGTCGTAGTCCTTGCCGCCATACTCCTTGGCTTTTGCCACCTCGAAATGTACCCGGTCGCGCAGGCCGGCGCGCGCCGCCGCCTCCGTGGCGAAGCGGATCGATGGCTCGTGGTAGTCGAAGCCGTGGAATTCCGATGCGGGATAAGCCTGCGCCATGATGATGGTTGAGGCGCCATGCCCACAGCCCACGTCGGCTACGCGCGCGCCGGCCTGCAGCCTGGCCTGCACGCCTTCGAGCGCCGGAATCCACTCCGAGGTCAGGTGCGCGGCATAGCCCGGCCGGAAGAAACGATCCGTGCCGTGGAACAGCGACGGATCGTGCTCATGCCAGCCAAGCCCGTGCCCGTTGCGAAAGGCATCCACCATCTTGGGGATCGCCTTGAACTGCGCCACCGCGATCTGGAACGCGCCGGGGATAAAGGCGGGACTGCCCTCCTGGGCCAGCGCGAATGCCTGCTCCTCCGTCAGGCTGAACATCTCGCCCGCCGCGTCATAGACGACATAGCCGCTGGCCGCCTGCGCGGACAGCCACTCACGCAGATAGCGTTCATCCGTGTGCGTCTTCTCGGCCAGCACCTGTACGGTCATCGGCTTCTCGGCCAGGGCCTTGTAAAGACCCAGTGCATCGCCCAGCACGATGGTCGCGGCATGCATGACCGCCCCCAAATCCTGGACGAACTGGTCCATGAAGGCCTTCAGCCTCCCTTCGTCGATCGGCATGGTGTTTTACTCCCCCCAAATGGCCCCGCCCGTGCCGGACGAGCCTGGCACGCCACGTTCGCCTGCCTTCCCCCGGGCAAACCTGTGCAGGGGCCACCACCGCGCCGCTGCGCGCGCCGGCTGCGCCTATACTGGCCTCATCCATGTTGGTTCACACACGGGAGCGCGCCAATACGCAGCATTGCGTACCGCCGCGCTGGCCGTCTACCTGCCGCAATGCGTACATCGAGCCTTAGCCAGGACATCCATGCGATCTCCATGCTCGCCAGGCTGACCGTGCGCGAGCAGCAGGTACTGCGCTGGCTGGCGCATGGCAAGACGGATCGCGAGATCGCCGCCATGCTCGGCATCAGTGCCCGCACCGTGCAAAAGCACCTGCAGCATGTGTACGTGAAGCTGGGGGTGGAGAATCGCACTGCCGCCGTGATGCGCGGGCTGGAGCTCGATCCGGGGCCCGCCACGGGGCGGCTCGAAAATGTGCCGGGGGTACTGCCGGATGCTTGCCAAGCCCCTGAAAACGCGCTATAAAGATGCTTCGTTGCCCGATGATCAACCGCCGCAGCCCGCAGATTTGGCAGGCTTGGCGCAATTTTCTGCCATCTCGTGACGCGTTGCCGCAAATAACCGACGCCAGTTGAGCCTGATCCCATCCATGTCCGCTAAGTTTTATTTTTACTTTTTTAGCGATCTCGCACCGCTGGCGGATGGAGAGGGACGATCGTAAGTGCCTCCAGAATTCAAAAAAAGCCGCCAGCGAACCTGGCGGTTTTTTTTATCCCGGCCCGCACCAAGCTCTTGCCCAGACACCCCAAACACAC
Organism: Cupriavidus sp. F041; assembly: GCF_057814235.1. Lineage (NCBI taxonomy): Bacteria > Pseudomonadati > Pseudomonadota > Betaproteobacteria > Burkholderiales > Burkholderiaceae > Cupriavidus > Cupriavidus sp. F041. Next base: position 975,174 of record NZ_JBVASY010000002.1, on the reverse strand, counting down.
GACCCTACAAAATCCGGAGCCATCATGCTGAAGAACACCGACGACCTGCGCATTCGCGAACTCAAGGAATTGTTGCCGCCTGCGCACCTGATCCGCGAATTCGGCTGCACCGAAAAGGCGTCCGACGTGATCTACGGTGCTCGCCAGACCATGCACCGGATCCTGCACGGCATGGATGACCGCCTGATCGTCATCATCGGCCCCTGCTCCATCCACGACACCCGCGCCGCGCTCGAGTACGCCAAACTGCTCAAGGTCCAGCGCGACCGTTTCGCCGGGGAGCTGGAAGTGGTGATGCGGGTGTATTTCGAGAAGCCGCGCACCACGGTGGGCTGGAAGGGGCTGATCAACGATCCGCATATGGATGGCAGCTTCAAGATCAACGATGGCTTGCGCATCGCCCGCGAACTGCTGCTGAACATCAGCGAACTGGGCGTGCCGACCGGCACCGAATACCTCGACATGATCAGCCCGCAGTACATTGCGGACCTGGTCAGCTGGGGCGCCATCGGCGCGCGCACCACCGAGAGCCAGGTGCACCGTGAACTGGCCTCGGGGCTGTCGTGCCCGGTCGGCTTCAAGAACGGCACCGATGGCAACGTCAAGATCGCGGTCGATGCGATCAAGGCCGCCTCGCAACCCCACCATTTCCTGTCGGTGACCAAGGGCGGCCACTCAGCCATCGTCTCGACATCCGGCAACGAGGATTGCCACATCATCCTGCGCGGCGGCAAGACGCCCAACTACGATGCCGCCAGCGTGCAGGAAGCCTGCGAAGCCATCTCCAAGGCCGGCCTGGCCGCGCGCCTGATGATCGATGCCTCGCACGCCAACAGCAGCAAGAAGCACGAGAACCAGATCCCGGTCTGCGAGGACATCGGCCGCCAGATGGCAGCGGGCGACGAGCGCATCGTCGGCGTGATGGTGGAGTCGCACCTGGTAGGCGGCCGCCAGGATCACATCCAGGGCACGCCGGTGGAAGACCTCACCTATGGCCAGTCGGTCACCGATGCCTGCATCGGCTGGGATGACTCGGTGAAGGTGCTGGAAACGCTGGCCAATGCCGTGAAGGCACGGCGCCTGGCCGAGAGCACCGGCAACTGATCCGGCCCGGTACCTGGCCCGGAGCGCCGAGGCGCTCCAGGGCAGGTCCCGCCCTCGTGTCACAAGCCGCAAGCAAGAAAAAAGCCGCTGGACATCAGCGGCTTTCTTTCTTCGTCGCGCGGCGCGTGCCGGCGGCGGGGTGCTTACTTCTTCAGAACCAGGCCACCCGGCAGCGACTCGATGTAGGCGGCGATGTCCTTCAGTTCCTCGCGCGTGAAGGGCCGCGGCTTGCCGTCCTTGCCCGTCACGCCGGGGTTGGCATTGACCTGGCCAGCCATGATGGCGTTGGAGCGCCCCACCTGCGGGTTGGTGGTGATCTGGTAGGCAACCAGGGCGTGGTACAGGTAGTCGGCGTGCTGGCCGGCCAGCTTCGGGTAATCCGGGCTGATCGGCGCGTTCATGCCGGCACCGTGGCAGGCCACGCAGTTGCCCTTCTCCACCAGCGCCTTGCCGGCGGCCAGGTCGGCAGCCGAGGCCGTGATGGCCGAGGCGCCCAGCACGAGTGCGCCGATCGCGAGCGAAAGCGTCTTAAGCGTATTCATGGATGGGTCCTCTTACTTCTGGGTGTTGTTTTGCGAGCCGGAGGTCTGCTGCGCGTAGTAGGCAGCCACGTCGGCGATGTCCTGGTCGGTCAGGGTCGCGGCAATGCCACGCATGGTCGGGTGCTTGCGGTCGCCCTTCTGGTATTCCTTCAGCGCGTTCTCGATGTATTTGGCGTTCTGGCCACCGAGCAGGGGCACCTGGTACACCTCGGGGAAGGAGGCCCGATAGCCGGGAATACCATGGCAACCAATACACATCGCAACCTTGTTTTTGGCGGCGTCCACATTGCCCTTGACTTCCTGGGCTTGCGCAGCCGTTGCGGCCGCGCCCAGCACCACCATCGTGAGGAGCTTTTTCATTGTCGTAGCTGATTGGAAGTGTTAAACCCTGCGTGACCTGCCCGACCGGTCGGAAATGGCTTCAGAATGCGTCCGGCAGGATCGCATCGGCCTGCGGCCGGATGCGGCGCTGCCAGTGTGGGCCGCCAGCTTGGGCCGGACACCTGGCACTGCCAGGCATGTCGGCGCTGTCTCCGCCTCATTCTGGAACCATCTCTTGTCGATCGCCGCCTCCCGGCAAGGACCGCGGGAGTGACAAGGCGGACAGAGCGGGGGGGTGGAGTCGTGGACGTGGGGGGCGCGTCAAACCGCCGCATTGTACAGCAGGCTGCACGTGGCAGTCCAGCATGGAGCGGCCAGCCACACGCGAACCGGAAAGCTCTTTTATACTGGCCCATTCCGACACGCACAAACCCCTCAGGTTGCCTCATGTCCAACACCACCAACGCCAGCCAGAACCAGCAGTCCCGTTTCGAAGGCACGCAGCAGTATGTCGCCACCGATGACCTCAAGCTGGCCGTCAACGCCGCCCGCGCCCTGCAGCGCCCGCTCCTGATCAAGGGCGAGCCCGGCACCGGCAAGACCATGCTGGCCGAGGAGGTGGCGGCGGCGCTCGGCATGCCGCTGCTGCAGTGGCATATCAAGTCCACCACCAAGGCACAGCAAGGCCTGTACGAATATGACGCGGTGTCGCGCCTGCGCGACTCGCAACTGGGCGATGACCGTGTCCACGATATCCGCAACTACATCATCAAGGGCGTGCTGTGGCAGGCCTTCGAGGCCGACCAGCAAGTGGTGCTGCTGATCGACGAGATCGACAAGGCCGACATCGAATTCCCCAACGACCTGCTACGCGAAATCGACCGCATGGAGTTCTATGTGTACGAGACGCGCGAGCTGGTCAAGGCGCGCCACCGCCCGCTGGTGATCATCACGTCGAACAACGAGAAGGAACTGCCCGACGCCTTCCTGCGCCGCTGCTTCTTCCACTACATCAAGTTCCCCGACGCCGAGACCATGCAGCGCATCGTCGACGTGCACTATCCCGGCATCAAGCGCGAACTGGTGGCCGCCGCGCTCGAGTCCTTCTATGAAATGCGCAACCTGCCGGGCCTGAAGAAGAAGCCCTCCACCTCCGAGCTGATCGACTGGCTCAAGCTGCTGATGGCCGAGGACATCCCGCCCGAAGCGCTCAAGAGCCCGGACAAGAAGGCCGCGATCCCGCCGCTGCACGGCGCGTTGCTGAAGAACGAACAGGATGTGCACCTGTTCGAGCGCCTGGTGTTCATGAACCGCGCCAATCGCTAAGCACCGCTAAGCACCGCTAAGCCCGCAACGGCATCGGACCACCAAGCCATGGCACGTTTTATCGAACCCACCACCCTGCGCGGCCGGCACGCCTTGCTGGAACCGCTGCGTCCCGAGCATGAAGCGGAGGTACAGGCCGCGGTCGCAGACGGCGAACTGTGGAAGCTGTGGTACACCTCGGTGCCGGCGCCTGACCAGGTCCGCGCCTGGCTCGACACCGCGCTGCAGATGCGCGAGCAGCAGGGCGCGATGCCGTTCGTGATCCGCGAGATCCGCGACGGCGTGCCGGGCGCGGTGGTGGGCGCGACCCGCTACTTTAACGTCGACGGCACGCACCGGCGCCTCGAGATCGGCCATACGTGGCACGCGCAGCGCGTGCAGCGCAGCGCGGTCAATACCGAATGCAAGCTGATGCTGCTCACGCACGCGTTCGAGCAGCTGGCGTGCATCGCGGTGGAATTCCGCACGCACTGGATGAACCATCAGAGCCGCACCGCCATCGCCCGTCTCGGCGCCAAGCAGGACGGCGTGCTGCGCAACCACCAGCGCATGCCCGACGGCTCTTTGCGCGACACCGTGGTGTTCTCCATCATCGCAAGCGAATGGCCGACCGTGAAGCGCCACCTGCAATACCGCCTGGACCTGCCGGGGCGCGCATCGTGAACACGCCCGCGAACCACCGCCCCCGCTCCGGAAAACTCTAAGCGAGACCACCATGCTGATCGATTTCTTCTTCTCGCTGCGCCACGCCAAGCTGCCGGTGTCGGTCAAGGAATACCTGACCATGCTGGAGGCCCTCAAGTCCGAGGTCATCACGCCGTCGATCGACGAGTTCTACTACTTGTCGCGCATGACGCTGGTCAAGGACGAGAAGCACTTCGACAAGTTCGACCAGACCTTCGCGGCCTACTTCAAGGGCGTGGAAAGCCTGGTCGACTGGAAATCCGACATTCCGCTGGACTGGCTGCAGAAGACGCTGGAGCGCGAGCTGTCGGCCGAGGAAAAAGCCAAGATCGAAGCCATGGGCGGGCTCGACAAGCTGATGGAGCGGCTCAAGCAGCTGCTCGACGAGCAAAAGGAAAAACACGAGGGCGGCAACAAGTGGATCGGCACGGGCGGCACCTCGCCGTTCGGGCATGGCGGCTATAACCCGGAAGGCATCCGCATCGGCGGTCCCTCCAAGGGCAACCGCACCGCCATCAAGGTGTGGGAGACGCGGGCGTACAAGGATTACGACGATCAGGTCGAACTCGGCACGCGCAATATCAAGGTGGCGCTGCGCCGCCTGCGCCGGTTCGCGCGCGAAGGCGCCGAGACCGAACTGGACCTGGACGACACCATCCACTCGACCGCGGCCAACGCGGGCCTGCTTGATATCAAGCTGCGGCCGGAGCGCCACAACAAGGTCAAGGTACTGATGCTGATGGATGTGGGCGGTTCGATGGACGACCACATCAAGCGCGTGGAGGAATTGTTCTCGGCGACCAAGACCGAGTTCAAGCACCTTGAGTACTACTACTTCCACAACTGCGTGTATGACTACGTGTGGAAGAACAATCGCCGCCGCCATGCGGAGAAGATCGCTACCTGGGACCTGATCCACAAGTACACGCCGGACTACAAGGTGATCTTTGTGGGCGACGCCACCATGAGTCCGTATGAAATCCTGCAGCCCGGCGGGTCGGTGGAGTACAACAATCCGGAAGCGGGCGCGGTCTGGCTCAACCGGCTGATCGAGCAGTTCCCGCGCTTTGTGTGGCTTAACCCTGAACCGGAAGGGCTGTGGCAATATCGGCAATCGGTGACGGTGATCAACCAGATCATGAAGTCGCGGATGTATCCCGTCACGCTCGCCGGCCTGGAGCAGGCGATGCGCCTGCTCTCCAAGTAACCGGCAATATCCGGCATCACCCGGGCCTGGACTGCTGCGCGCCTGACTCAGGCGCGCAGCAGTCCGCCCAGCATTCCCCCCTGCCCGCCCCCGCCTCCGAACAGCGTGCGCGCCACGCGCTCGCCATCCAGCCCGAAGCTTTGTGCCGCTGCCGCGGCGATCAATCCGTCCAGTTCCGTCGTTGGCGCGAGATCGCGTCCCTGGTAGAGCGCACCCGGCGCCAGGCCCGGCCAGTCGGCCAGCACCCGCCCGCCTTTGACGGCGCCGCCCATCAGCATCGCCGCCGCCGCCGTACCGTGATCGGTGCCGCCGGTGCCGTTGGCGGCAGCGGTGCGTCCGAACTCGGTAGCCACCAGTACCGTGGTGCGCTCCCATGACGGACCCAGCCCGTCGCGCAGCGCCGCCAGCATGGCGTCCAGCGCCTTGAGCCTGGCAGCCAGCCGCGGTGCCTGTGCGCTGTGCGTGTCCCAGCCGCCGGTTTCGATCATGGCGATGCGGGGCCCGTCCGCCCGCGCCAGGAAGCCGGCGGCAAGCCGTCCCAGGCTGGCCGGGTCCTGTCGCGCGCCGGCATCGCCGGCGAGTCCGCGGGCTTGCATAGCCGCGTTCCAGAGCGGATGCAGTTGCGCATCCATCTCGTAGAGCTGCCCGACACGCGCCAGCAGGTCATCCGGCGCGGCCGGCAAGGCCGATGGCGCATAGGAGCTGACATCGGCCGTCCCGCGCAGGGCTGCCGGGACGGTCGGCGCGAAGGCGATCGCGTTATCGGTCCGCTTCGGTAGTAAGCCCACCAGCCGGTTCAGCCAGCCGTCCTTAACCTGGTAGGGCGCGTTGCCGCCGGTCTCCAGCACATTCTGGCCGTCGAAGTGCGAGCGCTCGCGGTAAGGCGATGCCACCGCGTGCACGAAGAGCGCCTGCCCGGCGGCATAGAGACGCGCCGTCTCCGCCAGCGCGGGATGCAGCGCGAATGTGCCGTCGAGCCGCGTGGCCTGCGTGGCGTCGATGGCGAGCGCGCCGCGCAGGCGGGCGTAGCCGGGATCGGCGTAGGGGATCACGGTGTTCAGGCCGTCGGCGGCGCCGCGCTGGATGACGAAGACAAAGCGCCGGTCGGAATCCACGCTGGCCAGCGTGAGGCGTGGCAGTGCAAGCATGGCGCCCGCGCCGGCGGTGACGCGCAGGAAATCTCGGCGGGAAAACATGGCGATCACCTCCTTTGGAAATCGGGCGAGACCAGCAGCAAGGCCAGCGCGGTCTGGGCGCTTTCGGCGCGTGCGATGGCGCCGGCGGTCGGTGCGGACAACGAACCGGCGAGCAGCCGGGGACCAAGCTCGCGCGCATCGAGCCGGTCGCCGACGCGCGCGGCCAGGCGCTGCGCCAGTTCCACCCGCCGCACCAGCGCGTCGGGCGCGGCCCAGCTCGCGGCGAGGTCGTCGTAGCCCGCGGGCGATCCCGGCCGCCAGACCGGCTGGCCGAGCTGGGTCAGCATTGGCGCGAAATGCTGTGCGCCCGGTTCGCGCAGCCCCAGCCCGCGCAGCGAGGACACGGCCCACTCCCACGGCGTCTTGAACTTGGCCGGCGCGCCGGCCCACGCCTCGGGCGATTCCACCAGTGCGCGATACACCTCGGACAGCGCGCCGCCGCTGCGCAGGTATGCATCGGCCAAACGTGTCACCAGGGCCTGCGGCGGCGTATCGGCGACGAAGTGCCGTGCCAGCTTGGTGGCCAGATGGTTCGCGGTGGCTTCGCTGTGCGCGAGATCGTGCAGCACCGCCAGTGCCTGCGCCTCGCCTTGCTGCGCGTAGGTGCGGCCCAGGATGGTCCGGGCGCCGGGCTCATGCAGGCGCGGCCGGAACTCGAAGTGCCCTGGCTCGCCTTCTGCGCGCGCGCCGAGGCCACCAATGCTCCAGCCGGTCAGCGCGCGCGCGAACTCGGTGACGTCGGCCTGCTGGTAGCCGCTGCGCACGCCCAGCGTATGCAACTCCAGGATTTCGCGCGCCAGGTTTTCGTTCAGCCCGAGCTGCCGTTCGGGCGCGCGCTGCGCGGCCACCCGCGCGGCCATGCTGTCCGGCCCGATCGAGCGCACCTGATCCAGGAAGATCTGCATGGCGGGATGCCGCTCCACCGCCACCAGCATGTCCTCGAAACGCCCGAGCACGTGCGGGCGGATCGCCTCGGCCTCGAATGCGCCAGCCAGCGCGGCTACCGCCGGCTTCTCGACCGAGACCGCGAAGTGATTGGACCAGAAGTGCACCAGCCGCTCGACGAACGGCGCGGGCGTAACCAGCGCGCTGGTCACGCGTGCGTCCACGGCATTGCGATAGGCCTCGCGCGTCTCGCGCTGCAACTGCTGGCGAGCGGCGGCTTTGACGTCAGCCTGCGACTGGCGGACCTCGCGCTGCTGGGCGCCATACGCGCCGGCCAGCGCCGCCGTATCGGGCTGCCCGCTCCAGGGCGCCGGCCTGGCCTGGTAGCGCTCGAACTGGCCGAGCAGCCAGCCACGTGGATCGGCGGGCAGGGATTCGTCGGGGCGCGCGCCCAGCCCGAAGCGGTTGACCGCGATGGCCGCGGTTGTCATGGCGGTGGTGGTCATGCGTTGCTCTCCCGGAAGTCCGGCGTCTTGAACCAGGGCGGCGTGGCGACCTGCCGCCCTACTGGTTGCTGCTTTGTCGCTCAATGGCTGTGGTCCCGCGTTGTCGGTTCATCCTCCGTGAATGCCGCGCCTGCCCCCGGCCGGGCGCGGCCCCGCCGCGTCAGTAGACAAAGACCGGCGCGCGATAGTGGTGGCAGGCCGCGCCGGCAAGATCGCGCAGCCGGACAGCGTAGCGTCGACAATCCGTACGAGGCTGGCCGTGGGCAAAACAGGGAAGGGAAATGTCGACCCGCACATGAGATTGTCCAGTCCAGGCCCCGGCGCCACTAGCCCCCGGGGTCGTCATGCCTGACATGTCTCTTAAACGCAGTCGGCCGTAAAATCGTTTGCGGAAAAACGTAAGTCTTGATTACAAAGGGTCCGTCATGCCACCACGTCGACCCCTTCCATCACCCACTGGCGGAAGGTCTGGAGCGCCGGCAGATGCTGTTTCTGCTCCGGATAGCAAAGGTAGTAGCCCTTCTTGCTCAACACCCGGGCCGGATGCGCCACCACCAGCACGCCGGTGGCAAGCTCTTCCTCGATCAGGCAGCGCGGGATCAGCGCTATGCCAAGCCCCGACATCGCCGCCTGGGTAAGCAGCGAGAACTGGTCGAAGCGCGCGCCACTCCACGCCTTGCGGGTGGCGACACCAAGCTCGGCGAACCAGTCGGGCCAGGCTTCGGGCACGGTGGTGTGATGCAGCAGGGGGAAGCGCAGCAGGGACGAAGGCGTGCGCGCCATCCCTCCGGGCTCGCCCGCCAGCAGGGCGGGCCGGCACACCGGCAGGACTTCGCGGCCGGTCATGTAGTCGGCCAGGCTGCCCGGCCACATGCCGTCGCCGAAACGGATGGCGGCGTCGAGATCGGGCTGGGAAAAATCGTAGCCCTGCGCATGCGGCACGAACTCCAGGCTGACGTCGGGATGTTTCTCGAAAAACTGCGGCAGGCGCGGGATGAGCCACTTGGCGCCAAGCGTGGGCATGCTGGCGATGTGCAAGGTGCCGCCGCGGCCTTGCCGGGCGATCAGTTCCACCGTGGCGGCTTCGATCTCGGTCAGGCTGGGCCGGATACGGTCCAGGTAGCGCTGGCCGGCATCCGTGAGCATCAGGCGCTGGCGCACGCGTTCGAACAATTCCACGCCAAGAAAGGCTTCCAGGCTGCGGACTTGCTTGCTCACCGCACCCTGCGTGACGTGGAGCTCCCGGGCCGCGGCGGTAAAACTGTTGTAGCGGGCGGCGGCCTCGAAGGCCTGCAATTCAGTCAGCGACGGACACAAGCGCCGCATAGATAACCCCTTACTTCACTACCAAATGGAATGATCCCACGATTTTAATTCGTTTGCGGTCTCATTGCTCGAACAAGCAGAATCGCGGAAGCCCTTCTTCTCCTCTCTCCCCCATTCAGGAACCGCACCATGCAACGCCGTAACATGCTCCGCCTCCTTGCCGCCGCCACTGGCGCCGCCGCCGCTGGCCTGTCGCTTTCGGCCGCGGCCCAGGGCACCTACCCGACCAAGCCGATCTCGCTGATCGTGCCGTTCCCCGCCGGTGGCACCACCGACATCGTCGCGCGCATCGTGGCCGACAAGCTCGGCCAGCAGCTGGGCCAGACCGTGGTGGTGGACAACCGGGGCGGCGCCGGCGGCAGCATCGGTACCGGCTACCTGGCCAAGGCCGCGCCGGACGGCTACACCCTGGGCATCGCCACGGCTTCCACGCATGGCATCAACCCCGCTGTGTACCCGCGCCTGTCCTACGATGCCACCAAGGACTTCACCACCATCACCAACCTGGCTTCGGTGCCCAACGTGATGAGCATCAACCCGGCAGTGAAGGCCAACGACATGAAGACCTTCATCGCCTTGACCAAGAGCCAGCCGAACAAGATGGCCTACGGCTCGGCCGGCAACGGCAGCGTCTCGCACATGATGGGCGAACTGTTCAAGATGAGCAGCAAGACCGAACTACTGCACGTGCCGTACAAGGGCGTGGGCCCCGCGCTGAACGACGCACTGGCCAACCAGGTGCAGGTGCTGTTCGACAACCTGCCCTCGTCGCTGCCGTTTATCGAAGGCGGCAAGCTGCGCGCCCTGGCCGTAGCGTCGCCCAAGCGCGTGCCGGCCCTGCCCAATGTGCCGACCTTTGCCGAACTCGGCCTGCCCGAAGTCAACGATGCCGCCTGGTTCGGCCTGATCGCGCCGGCCGGTCTGCCCGCCGACGTGCAGACCAAGCTGCACAACGCCGCCATCAAGGTACTGGCGATGCCCGAAGTAAAGGCTAAGCTGGAGAAGCTGGGTGCGGTGCCGGTTGGCAATACACCGGCCGAGTTCGCCGCGCAGATCAAATCCGAAGTGGCGAAGAACAAACGCATCGCCGCCGCAGCCAAGATCACCCTGGATTAACCGACACCCATCATGACGGAAGCAGACCGAAAGACCGGGCTCAGCCCTTACCTCCTGCAACTGCCGCAAGGCGAGAGCAGCCCGCTCTTTCTCGATTCCCCGCACAGCGCCACCAGCTATCCGGCTGATTTCCGGCCGGCCGCCGGCCTGCCCCTGGCGCTGCTGCGCCAGGCCGAAGACACCTTCGTCGACGAGTTGTACGCTGACGCTCCCGCACGCGGCATTGCGCTGCTGTGCGCGGGCTTCCCGCGCAGCTACCTCGATGCCAACCGCGGCATCGAGGAAATCGACGAGGCCCTGCTGGACACGCCCTGGCCCGGCCCGCGCCAGGAAACCTCCAAGACCCGACTCGGCAAGGGGCTGGTGTGGCGCGTGCTGGATACCGGCGAAGCCATCTACGACCGCAAGCTGAGCGTGGCCGAGGTGCAGGCGCGCATTGCGCAGTACTACCTGCCCTACTACGCCCAACTGCAGAAGCTGGCCGACCAGGCTATCGCCAGCCATGGCAGCGCGTGGCACATCAACTGCCACTCGATGCCCAGCGAGGCTGCGCAGTACGCCACCGAGCATCCGGGGCTGCAGCACCCCGACTTCGTGGTCGGCGACCGCGACGGCACCACCTGCGATACGCGCTTCACGGACCGCGTCGAAGGCGTGCTCAAGGAGATGGGCTACGACGTCTGGCGCAACCACCCCTATAAGGGCGTGGAGATCGTGCGCGTGGTGGGCCAGCCGGCACAGAAGCGCCACAGCCTGCAGCTCGAGATCAACCGCAAGCTGTACATGGACGAAGTCGGCCTCGTGCACAACGCCGGGTTCGGCAAGCTAAAGGCCGATCTCAACGCGCTGCTGGACGAGCTCAAGGTCTTCGTCAAGGCCGCTTAAGCGCACCGGAAACCATGCGGCCCGCCGTGCAATGCAGGGCAGGCCCCACTGGCACCGCAACTCGCGCCAATTCCCGCACCGCCGCTCCCGCGGCGGTCTTTGCCGCCGCGCCGAAGGCTGCACTCGGCTGCAACCCGGCAGCAACCCGCTTCGGGTGGAACCCTTACGCCGGGAGATTTCGGAACTTTGCTGCATGGGTTTCCTCTATCATGGCAGACCTTTGCCAACCCCTTATGCTCCAAAGCAAGACGATCCCGTGATCCGACGACTCTCTGACCTCATCAGCAGCCGGCTGTGCTCGCTCGCTGCTGCAGTGGCAGGTGCGATCGCCCTGGTGGGCTGCGCCGATACTCCGCTCAATGATCGCGACGCCGTGGCAACACCCGGCATCGCCACCCAGGCCGCCACCGCGGCCGCCGCCAAACCCGCAACCCCTGCCCCGCCCGTGGCTGCCGCCACTGCGTCACCGCCCACCACGACGGTGACGCTACCCGCGCAAGGCCGCGTGAGCCTGGCCGAGTACCGTGCGCAGATGCGCCAGCAACTGATGCAAACCGAGAATGCGAGCGCGGATGTGGCCGATTGCGCCGCGCACGCCAGTTGGGTGGTGCCCCGCTCGGCCAGCTACGACGCACTGAAGATCCCCACCGGCGCGCTCGGCGCCGGCCAGGCCACCGTGGAACCCTGGGATGGCCGCTTCTCGCAAGGCAAGCAGGCGGTTCCGGTCAGCGCTGTGGTGACCTTTACCGCCACCGCCCACAAGCGCCGTGCCGAAGCCCAGTGGGAACCGGTCAAGGTGCGCTGCGGCTATGCCGACGGCATGATGCTGGCCTACGAACTGCTCGATGGCAGCGGCACCATCATCAGCGAACCGGCCGCCGCGCCCGCCGTACGCAGCAACGCGACTACGCGCCAGGCCACCAGCAGCAAAGCCCACAAGGGCAGCAAGTCGGGCTCGGGCAAGGCCACCACCAGCACCAAGTCCACCAAGGCAACCTCTTCCAAAGCCAGTAGCAGCAGCAGCGCCAAGCCGGCCAGCAAGAGCAGCAGCAAGTCGACCACCAAAAAGACGAATTAATACGCACTAACGCGCATTAAGGCGAACTGATGCGCCCCGCCAGATAGCCGCCCGCCGGGCGGCTATCTGTCCATCCGTGCGTTCAGCCAAGTTGCTCCAGGATGGCCTGCAGCATTGCCGCGCCCAGCAAAGCGCTGCGCGCGCCGTTCCAGCCCACCGCCGGATCGGGCTGATCGGCATTGTCCTTGAACGGCATCTCCAGCGTCAGCGACAGGCAGCCAAAGGTATGGCCGATGTACTTCGAGGCCAGCTTGAGCGCGTCCGCGTTGTACTTGCTGGCGGCGTAGCCGTGGACGTCCTGGAAGTCCGGCGTCGCGCGCTTGAACGCGTCGATGAAACGCAGCTGTTCGGCGCGCTGCGCTTCGGTGAAGCCGGGCAGCATCTCGCTGCCGGCGACGAAGTTATAGGGCAGGCCTTCGTCGCCATGGATGTCGAAGAACATGTCGCAGCCGGTGGCCTCGATGGCGCGGCGCACGTGGTACACCTCGGGGCTCGTCTGCTGGCTGGGAGCCATCCATTCCCGGTTGAGGTTGGCCCCGGCCGCATTGGTGCGCAGGTTGCCGCGCGCCGAGCCGTCGGGATTCATATTTGGCACAATGTGGAAGACAGCACGCTCCAGCAGGCGGCGCGCCACCGGGTCCCCGGCCCACAGGCCCGTGCCCGTCAGGCGTTGCAGCACACCCTCGCAAAACCACTCCGCCATGGTTTCGCCGGGATGCTGGCGCGCGATCATCCAGATGGTCTTCTTGCCGTCGCCTGGCGTACCCACCGTGACCGCGGTCATGTCGCGGCCATCCACGGTGCTGCCCAGGTGCGACAGGCGCGCCAGCGGCGAGCGCTGGCAACCGGCAAGCAGCGACAGGTGGCGGTCGTCGGAATAGGGCTCGAAGTAGGCGAGCCAGACGCTGTCGTGCTCTGGCGTGAAAGCCACCGTCATGGTGCTGCCGTCGAAGCTGGTCGGCACGCGGAACCAGTGTGCGCGGTCGTACGAGGCCACGGCTTCGTAGCCGCGCCAGCCATCGGGGTAGGTACAGTCGCCGGCATTCAGGAATTGCAGGCGGCAGGCCTGCCCTGCCGCGCCCTGCAAGCGGAAATGGAACCACTGGCGAAATTCGGCGTGCGAGTCGGCGCGGATGCGCAGGCGGATGTCGTCGGCCTGGGCGAGCGACGCGACTTCGATGGCGCCCGCATCGAAGCTGGCGGAGATATGCAGGGCTCTGGTCATGGCGTGGAATCTCGCAGGGTTCGCGCCGGGATACCGTTCTCTCGGCAAGCCCTGGCGCTGGGTTCGGGAGCGGGCCGGCAACAGGCCGGCCGGCGTTGGTCTGTTTGCTTTTCAGTCTTCCAGCCGCCGGCGGAATACCCAGCGCGCGTCGTCGGAGGCCGCCGCGTCGAAGGCGTAGCCATGCTCGGCGAAGCGCTTGAGCTTTGCCGGTTCGGTGATGCGGTGGGTCACTGCATAGCGAGCCATATAGCCGCGTGCCCGCTTGGCGTGGAAGGAAATGATCTTGTAGCGGCCGCCCTTCCAGTCCTCGAATACCGGCGTAACGATCCTGGCCCCGAGCACCTTGGGCCGCACCACCTTGAAATACTCTTCGGAGGCCAGGTTGACCAGGGTGGGGCTGCCCTCGTTCTTCTGCTCCTTGAAATCCTCCTGCAGCAAGCGGGTGACGTCGTCGCCCCAGAAGGCATAGAGATCCTTGCCCGCCACATTGTCCAGGCGCGTGCCCATTTCCAGCCGGTAGGGCTGCATCCAGTCAAGCGGCCGCAATACGCCGTACAGCCCGGAAAGAATACGGAGGTGCTTCTGCGCGAAGGCGAGATCTTCGCAGGACAGGGTGGAAGCGTCCAGGCCGTCGTACACGTCGCCATTGAAGGCGAGCACGGCCTGCTTGCTGTTGGCCGCGGTGAACTCCGGCGACCAGTCCCCGTAGCGGACGGCATTGAGCACCGCGAGCTTGTCGGAGATGTCCATCAGCGCGCCGATATCCTGCGGCGCGAGCTTGCGCAGGCGCTCGATCAAAACCGCCGAGCGGTCGATGAAACGGGGCAGCGTATGGGTCTTCAGACGCGGGGGCGTCTCGTAGTCGAGCGACTTGGCAGGGGATAGGACGATGAGCATGGCAAAATCGCGGCAAACACAAAGGCCAGATTGTAACGAATGCACCCCGAATCCACCGCAGTACCCGCCAATTCCCCGCCGGCCGAGCCAGCCTTTGCCGCCCTGCCCGCGCCGCGGGTCGTGCTCGACTCCAATATCTGGGTCGACCTGCTGGTCTTTGCCGACCCCCATGTCGAACCCATCCGGGCCGCGCTGCACAGCGGCGCCATCGCCGCGGTGATCCGCCCCGACTGCCGCGAGGAACTGCGCCGTGTGCTGGCTTATCCGCAATTTGCCCATTTCGGCGTCGACATTCCCGCCGCCATGGCCACGGTGGACCAGTTGACCACCGCCTTCGCCATCCCGGAGGAAACCGAGACGCTGGCGGCGCGCCTGCCGCGCTGCCGCGACACCGACGACCAGAAGTTCATCGAACTGGCGCACTTTGCCCAGGCGGCCTGCCTGGTGTCCAAGGACAAGGCTGTGCTCAAGCTGAAGGGCCGGTTGCGCCGCCAGAGCGGCGTGGACATCCTGCTGCCCCAGGCCTTCGCCGGCTGGCTGGCGGCACGCGCGGAACGCCATGCGCAGGCGCAGGCCGATCCCCGCTAGAATGCCAGCAACGTTTTTCGTCCATCCAGACCGTCCAGCCTGACGCTGCCTCCCATGCCCACCACCAATCCGAGCGCCCAGTCCGGCGCCAGCACCCTCGCTCCGCTCACCCCGCCGCCGTCGCGCCTGCCCAAGGTCGGCACCACCATCTTCACCGTGATGTCGGCGCTGGCCGCCGAGCGCAACGCGGTGAACCTGGGCCAGGGCTTCCCGGATTTCGACTGCGACCCGAAGATCGTCGATGCGGTCGCGCACGCCATGCGCTCGGGCCTCAACCAGTACCCGCCGATGGCGGGCGTGCCCAGGCTGCGCCAGGCCATCGCCGACAAGATCGGCAAACTGTACGGCCATGCCTACGACTGGGACAGCGAGATCACGGTCACGGCCGGCGCCACCCAGGGCATCCTCACCAGCATCCTGTGCGCGGTGCACCCGGGCGACGAAGTGATCGTGCTGGAGCCCTGCTACGACAGCTACATCCCCGCCATCGAACTGGCCGGCGGCAAGGTGGTATCGGTCGCGCTGGACGCGCCGCACTTCCGCATCCCCTTCGACCGACTCGCCGCCGCCATCACGCCGCGCACGCGGATGCTGCTGATCAACACCCCGCACAACCCCACCGGCACCATCTGGCGCGCGGGCGACATGGAGCGCCTGGCCGAACTGCTGGCAGGCACCGATATCCTGCTGCTGTCCGACGAGGTCTACGAGCACATGGTGTTCGACGGCCAGCTTCACCAGTCGGTATCGCGCCATCCCGAACTGGCACGGCGCAGCTTCGTGGTGTCGAGCTTCGGCAAGACATATCACGTCACCGGCTGGAAGGTGGGCTATGTGGCCGCGCCGGCAGCGCTGTCCGCGGAATTCCGCAAGGTGCACCAGTTCAACGTGTTTACGGTGAATACGCCGGTGCAGTACGGGCTGGCCGAGTACATGGCGGACCCCGCGCCTTACCTGGACCTGCCGGCTTACTACCAGGCCAAGCGCGACTTCTTCCGCACCGGGCTGGCCACCACGCGCTTCAAGCTGCTGCCGTCGGATGGCACCTACTTCCAGTGCGTAGACTACTCGGCCATTTCCGATATGAGCGAGGCGGATTTCTCGATGTGGCTGACGCGCGAGATCGGGGTGGCGGCGATCCCGGTGTCGGCGTTCTATTCGCAGCCGCGCGAGTCTGGCCTGGTGCGGTTCTGTTTTGCCAAGAAGGAGGAGACGCTGGCGTTGGCTCTGGCGAGGTTGAAGGCACTGTAGGAGCAAGAGCGCCTGCGGGACTGCGTTCGGCGGTGGTGACTCGAGCAGTATCGGTCCTGCGAGCCGCTCCCGCCCCTGATGCAAAGTCATCAATGCAAAACGCCCGCTGATCGCGGGCGTTTTACCTGGCTGGTGCAAACCCTGACTTACTTCCGGCCGCTCAGCATCAGCTCCGTATTCGCCTTGCGATCCGCATTCACCTTCTGCACGGTGGGCCGCTCGGACATCCGCTTCAGGTAGTCCCTGACCGGCAGGTCGGACAGCATGTCCGTACCGTAGATGATCTTGGTGCACGACGAAATCAGCGGGAAGTGCACCACCGCGGCGCAGTCCGCCAGCGTGAAGGTATCGCCAGCCAGGTAAGGCGAGAACTTCGCCAGCTTGGCGAACGCGGGGATATACCGCTCCAGCAGCTTCTTCTGGCGCTCCTTCACGCCATCGCTCACCTTGCCGCCAAAGAACGCTTCCGGATAAAGCTCGCGCGCGGTCAGTTCCAGGTAAAGCTCCAGGAAGGTGATGAGTTCGCGTACCTTCGCGGCCTGGTAAGGGTCCGCCGGCAGCAGCGGCGATTGCGGATAGGTCGACTCGATATAGGCGTCCAGCACTTCGGACTCGCATAGCGGGCCGTGATCGGTGATCATGTAGGGCACCTTGCCCAAGGGCGAGGCTTCGAGATCGGTCTTGCCGATCCAGGCCAGTTCCTCCTCGAACGGCAGGTTCTTCTCCAGCAAGGCCAGCTTGACCTTGTTGTAGTAGTTGCTGGCGGCAAAGCCACAAAGTTTCAGCATGTCGTCTCTCTCCTCGTTATTTGCGATCCAAAGGGGGGATCGCGATGGAATCAGGGGCGTCGTGTCCTGCGCATACCTGATCAACAGGCATTGTGAGCCATGACAGACTCTGGTGGTCCGCTCTGGCCGATCAGCGCACGCCGCTTGCATCGCCCCACTGTCGCGGATGATGCAAAAAACGTACGATCGTGCTAATTTAACCACACTTTTCTGGAAGCACTATGAGCACTTTCACCATCGACACCCTCGGCATCGTCGGCACGGGCGCCATGGGCCGTGGCATTGCGCAGATCGCCGCGCAAGCCGGCCTGACCGTCAGCCTGTATGACACCAACGCGCAAGCCGTGGCGGCGGCCCGGCAATACCTGCAGGACACCTTCGCCAAGCTGGCCGAAAAGGGCAAGATGAGTGCAGAGGACGGCGCAGCGGCGCTGGCCCGCGTGCTGCCCTGCGCCACGCTGGACGACCTGGCCGGCTGCGACATGGTGCTCGAGGCCATCGTCGAGAAGCTGGAAGTCAAGCGTGACCTGGTGGCAAAGCTGGAAGCCATCCTGCGTCCGGATGCGGTAATTGCCTCCAACACGTCGTCGCTGTCGATCACCGCGATCGCGGTCGGCGCGAAGCAGCCCGGCCGCATCGCCGGCTACCACTTCTTCAACCCGGTGCCGCTGATGAAGGTGGTCGAGGTCATCGACGGCCTCTCGGGCGACCCCGCCGTGGGTGATGCGCTGATGGCGCTGTCGCGCCGCCTGGGCCACACGCCGGTGCGCTGCAAGGACATGCCCGGCTTTATCGTCAACCATGCCGGCCGCGGCATGAATATCGAAGGCCTGAAGGTGGCGCAGGAAGGCGTGGCCGACTTCGCCGACATCGACGCCATCATGCGCGAGCAGGCCGGCTTCCGCATGGGCCCCTTCGAGCTGATGGACCTGACCGGGCTGGACGTTTCGCACCCGGTGATGGAATCCATCTACAACCAGTTCTACCAGGAGCCGCGCTACCGCCCGTCGCCCATCACGGCGATCCGCTCGGTGGGCGGCCTGATCGGCCGCAAGGCCGGCGCCGGGTTCTACAAATACGCGGATGGCCAGAAGCAGGTGCCCGCCGCAGTCGCGGTGCCGGCCGCGCGCCCCGCCAGCGTCTGGGTGAGCCGCGCCGACGAGCGCGGCCATGACATGGCCGTCAAGCTGATCCTCGCGCTGGGCATGACGCCGGAAGCCGGCAACCATCCCTCCGGCGACGCCCTGATCGTGGTCACGCCGCTGGGCCTGGACGCCACCACCTGCGCGCTGCAGGAAGGCCTGGACCCGGCCCGCGTGGTCGCCATCGACACCCTGCTGCCGTTCGAAGCCACCAAGCGCCGCACGCTGATGACCACGCCCGCCACCTCCGCCGCCATGCGCGAGGCCGCGCACGGCCTGTTCGGCAGCGATGGCGTGCCCGTCACCGTGATCCGCGACTCGGCCGGTTTCGTGGCCCAGCGCATTGTCAGCTGCATCGTCAATATCGCCAGCGACATCGCGCAGCAGCGCATTGCCACGCCGATCGACATCGATCTCGCCGTCAACCTCGGCCTGGGCTACCCCAAGGGCCCGCTGGCGCTGGGCGACGTGATCGGCCCGCATCTGGTGCTGACGGTGCTGCGCAACCTGGAACGCCTCACCGGCGACATGCGCTACCGCCCCAGCCCGTGGCTGTGGCGCCGCGCCGGCCTCGGCCTGTCGCTGCTGGCCGAAGAGCAGTAAGAACCGCGACCGCAGGCTTGTTTTAGCCTGCGGTCGTTTCGTATCCGCCCCCCGCTTCTGCATTGTTGCATTCCCTTCTTCCCACAGGCCGCCATGACCGCACAGCTGCTATCCGAACGCGTCGACTCCACCCTGGTGCTGACCATCTCGAACCCCGAGGCACGCAACGCGCTGCATCCGGACATCTACGCGGCATCGCAGGAAGCACTTGAACTTGCCTCGCGCGATCAGGAAATCCGCGCGGTGGTGATCACCGGCGCCGACGGCGTGTTCTGTGCCGGCGGCAACCTCAACCGCCTGCTGGGCAACCGCGCCAAGCCGCCCGAGGTGCAGGCCGAGAGCATCGAAGTCCTCAATCACTGGATCGAAACGCTGCACGCCTTTCCCAAGCCCATCATCGCGGCGGTGGAAGGCCCTGCCGCGGGCGCTGGCTTCTCGCTGGTGCTCGCGTGCGATTTCGTGGTGGCCGCCAGCGATGCAAAGTTCGTCATGGCCTACGTCAACGTCGGACTGACGCCTGACGGTGGCGGCTCGTACGAACTGGCCCGCGCCCTGCCCCGCCAGCTCGCCTCCGAACTGATGATGGAAGGCAAGCCCATCGATGCCGCGCGCCTGGCCCATTTCGGGCTGGTCAACCGCGTGGTGCCGGCCGGCCAGGCGCTCACCGAAGCGCTGCGCCTGGGCGAAACGCTGGCCGCGCGCTCGCCGCATGCCGTGGGCCGCATCAAGGCGCTGATCAATCACGCAAGCACCGCCAGCCTGACCGGGCACCTGACCGAAGAGCGCGACAACTTCGTGGCCGCGCTGCATCACAAGGATGCGGGCGAAGGCATTGGCGCCTTCCTGGAAAAGCGCAAGCCGAACTATCGCTGAGCGGCCGATCCCGCCGCTTCGCCAGCCGACCTGGCCACGCAATACCACGCCGACCATGCCCGCGCAGACGGGCGCATCGGCCAAGCACCGGAGACTTGCATGGAATTGCCGCCCTCGCCCCGCCGCCGCGTCTACCTGATGCGCCATGGCGCCGTGACCTACTTCGACGAGACCGGCCGCCCGGCGCTGCCCGAACTGGTACCGCTCAACGAAACCGGCCGGGCGCAGGCCAGCGCCGCCGGCCGCGCCCTTGCCGCGGAGAACATCCGCTTCGACCGCATCATCGTCAGCGGGCTGCCGCGCACGGTGGAAACCGCCGAACGCGTGCTGGCCGAACTGCCCGAGATGGAAGACGCCACGCTGGAAACCTGGCCCGAGTTGCAGGAAATCCGTGGCGGCAAGCTGCAGGGCATCAGCGACGACAAGCTGCGCGATGCCTTTATCGGCGCCTTCGAAGGCGAAGTGCCGGAAGACAAGCGCTTCCTCGACGGCGAGAGCATCGGCGAATTCCTTGACCGCGTGCTGCCCGCGCTGCGCCGCCTGCGCGACGATCCCAACTGGGACACCGTCCTTCTCGTCCTGCATGGCGGCACCAATCGCGCCATCCTGTCCCACGCCATCACCTGCGGCCGCCGCGTGTTCTACGGCAGCCTGATGCAAACCGCCGGCTGCATCAACGTGCTGGACGTGGGCGACGATCCGCCGGACTGGGTGGTGCGCATGATGAACTACTCGCCGCCCACGCCGGTGCACAGCGGCACGCGCCACACCACCATGGAAGTGCTGCTGCACCAGTACCTGCGCTTTCGCGACCTGCGGGGGCCGGCCAGCTAGCCACGCCGCAGACAGACAGTTTCGAATCTCGGAAAACCCGGAACATACCGAAAAAACGGAGACAGCATGAGCACCAACGTTTCGAACTTCGAAGGCACCCGCGAGGTAGCCGAGCAGCAACGCTTCGACATGGCCGCGCTGGAGGTGTGGATGCGCGAGCATGTGGCGGGTTTTGCCGGCCCGCTCACCATCGAGCAGTTCAAGGGCGGCCAGTCCAACCCCACCTTCAAGCTGATCACGCCGGGCCAGACCTATGTGATGCGCGCCAAGCCCGGCCCCAAGTCCAAGCTGCTGCCCTCGGCCCATGCCATCGAACGCGAGTACCGCGTGATGGCCGCGCTGGCAGGCACCGACGTGCCGGTCGCCAGGATGTACGCGCTATGCGAGGACGAAACCGTGATCGGCCGCGCCTTCTACATCATGGAATTCGTTGCCGGCCGCGTGCTGTGGGACCAGTCCCTGCCCGGCATGACACCGGCGGAGCGCAGCGCCATCTACGACGAGATGAACCGCGTCATCGCCGCGCTGCACACGGTCGACTACAAGGCCATCGGCCTGGGCGACTACGGCAAGCCGGGCAACTACTTCTCGCGCCAGATCGAGCGCTGGACCAAGCAATACAAGCTGTCCGAGACCGAGAGCATCCCCGCCATGGACTCGCTGATGGCCTGGCTGCCCGAGCATATTCCGCAGGAAGACGCCGATCTCACTTCGATCGTGCATGGCGACTACCGGCTGGACAACCTGATGTTCCATCCCACCGAGCCGCGCGTGCTGGCGGTGCTCGACTGGGAGCTCTCCACGCTGGGCCATCCGATGGCCGACTTCGGCTATCACTGCATGAGCTGGCATATCGCTCCGGGCCAGTTCCGCGGCATTGCCGGGCTGGACCACGCAGGGCTCGGCATTCCCGACGAGGCGACTTACCGCAGGACTTACGAGCAGCGCACCGGCCGGCCGATCACGGGCGACTGGAATTTCTACCTGGCGTTCAGCATGTTCCGGATCGCGGGGATCCTGCAGGGGATCATGAAGCGCGTGGTCGACGGGACGGCTTCGTCGGCGCAGGCCCTGGATGCGGGGAAGCGGGCCCGACCGATGGCGGAGATGGGGTGGGAGTATGCAAAGATGGCGAAGCAATAAGCGCTCATTGCTGCGCACGGCTTGAGTGGGAAGACCTCTTCGCTTGCTGAAGAGGTCTTTTTTAAGCCCTAGTTATCGTATCAGATGATGTGCTGAGGTCATTCTCGATTTAACCCGTGGGATTGCAATGGGTGCCGGCGAACGGATGGCAAGCCGCATTGCGAACGCCCGCCCTCGCCCCCCGGCCCTCCTCCCGCCGCGGGAGAAGGGAGCAAACCAGTCAGCGTAATCCGTATCTCGGCAGCCAGGAAGATCGGTCCTGGTAGTGAAGTTGCGCTTAAGGCCTTTAGCGTCAACCCACAAAAACCCTTCCAAAAGAATGCCCTGGACCCACCCAAGACTTCGAGCTATCATCCAACACATACGACAACATACAACACAATACAGATCCGGAGACACCAAGATGCCGACGACCCGCCGCACCTTTCTATCCCAACTCTCCACGCTTGGCGCGACTGCTACCCTGGGCAGCCTCAGCGCAGCCGGCGCCCTGATCGCCCCCCGCGCCGCGCAGGCCGCCACCGAATGGCCCACCCGTCCGATCAAGCTGGTAGTCCCCTATTCCGCCGGCGGTTCCTCCGACATCATCGCCCGCCTGATCAGCCGCCAGTTGGGCGAAGCGCTCGGCCAGGCTGTCGTGGTCGACAACCGTCCCGGCGCCAACGGCAATATCGGCGCCGCGATGGTCGCGCAGGCCGGCACCGACAACCACACCCTGCTGCTCTGCGATATCGGCGCGCTGGCCATCAGTCCATCCGTCTACACCAAGCTCACATTCGATCCGGGCAAGGACCTGAAGGGCGTCGCCATGCTGGCTTACTCGCCGCATTTGCTGGTAGTCCATCCCTCGGTGCAGGTCGGCAACCTGAAGGAACTGGTGGACCTCTCCAAGCGCACCCAGCTCAACTTCGCGGTGACGGCCATCGGCAGCGCGCCGCACCTGGCTGGCGTGGCGGTGGCGCAGTCGACCGGCGCCAAGTGGCAATACGTGCCCTATAAGGGGGGCTCCCAGGCCGTCGCCGACACCGTGGCCGGCACCGCCCAGGTGCTGATGAACGGCATGCTGGCAACGTTGCCGCAGGTCCAGGCGGGCAAGCTGAAGGTGATCGCGATATCCAAGAAGACGCGCATGCCGCTGATGGGACAAGTGCCGACCATCGCCGAGCAAGGCGTGCCCGGCTTCGAATCAGGCACCTGGCAAGGCGTGATGGCGCCGGCCGGCATGCCCGACGCCCTGGTGGCGCGCATCAGCAGCGAACTGATCCGCATCATCCGCCTGCCCGAAGTGCGCGCGCAACTGGCCGGCCAGGGCGCCGAAGTGGTGACCATGACGCCGCCGGAAACGAACAAGTTCTTCGTCGGCGAGCGTGCGCGCTGGGCGGCGGTGGTGAAACAGGCTGACGTGCGGCTCGATTGAGCCAGCCGCGCGCCGGACAAAAAATGGCCGACTCGGAAGTCGGCCATTTTTTGCGGGAGCGCCCGCAGAGCACGCTCCATGCCGACCCGGCGAAACGTCTAGTCGCCCAGCGCAACCCCTTCGCGGCGCGGGTCGGCGCCGCCGGCCCAGGCCCACGTGCCGTCGGGGCGCTGGCGACGCATGATGGCCTGCGTGCCGCTGGTCATCTCGATCTGCGCCACTTCATGCCCACGGTCTTTCAGGCCTTGCACCAGGGCCGGGCTGACCAGTCCGGCTTCCAGTTCCGTCGGCCCGTTGCGGCTGCCAAAGTTGGGCATGTTGATGGCCCCCTGCACGTCCATGTTCCAGTCCAGCAGGCCCACCAGCGTCTTGGATACGTACTCGATGATCTGCGAACCGCCCGGCGAGCCCACCGTGGCGACCAGCTTGCCGGTCTCGCGGTCGAACACCAGCGTCGGCGCCATCGACGAGCGCGGGCGCTTGCCGGCCTGCACCCGGTTGGCGACCGGCTTGCCGTTCTCGCTCGGCACGAAGGAGAAGTCGGTGAGCTGGTTATTGAGAATGAAGCCGCGCACCATCAGGTGCGAACCGAAATAGCTCTCCACGGTGGTGGTCATGGAAATCGCGCCGCCGGTATTGTCAACGGCAACGATCTGCGAGGTGGACACGCGCGGCGGCGAACGGTCCGGTGCCAGCGCCAGCGTGTTTCCGGGCGGCGTGCCAGCCTCCGCCTTGCCCATGCTCTTCTCGCCGATCAGGCTCGCGCGTTGCACCAGGTAGTCACGATTTAGCAGCCCCGCAACGTTGACTGGCACGAAATCCGAGTCCGCCACATAGAGGCCGCGGTCGGCATAGGCCAGACGTCCGACTTCGGAAACAACGTGCACGGCTTCGATACCCGGCTCGACGCCGGCAGGCGTGGCCACCTGTATAGGCTTCATCGCGGCAAGCGCGTATTTCGGGTCTTTCGCCTCCAGCGCCTGCAAGGTCCCGAGCATCTGCGCGATCGCGATGCCGCCCGACGACGGCGGCGGCATGCCGCAGATCTTCCAGCGCCTGTAGTCGCTGCAGATGGGTGCGCGCTCCTTGGCGCCGTAATCCCTCAGGTCCGCCAGAGACAGCGAACCGGCGTTGGCACTGCCGTTGACCTGCTTGACGATTTCGCTGGCGATGGGGCCGGAATAGAGCGCATTCGGCCCTCGGCGGGCGATGTCGCGCAGGGTCTTGGCCAACGCCGGGTTCTTCAATAGGGTGCCGACTGGCTTGGCCTTGCCGTCGGGCGCCAGGAAGTAGGCCGCCATCTCGGGCGAGTTCGGCAGGAATTTGTCTGCCGCGATCTGCGTATAGAGGCGCTGCGAAATCGGGAAGCCCTGCTCCGCCAGCGCGATAGCCGGCTCGAACAGCTTGGCCCAAGGCAGCTTGCCGTGCTGGCGATGCGCCATTTCCAGCGCGCGCAACACGCCGGGCGTACCCACCGAGCGGCCGCCGATCTGCCCTTCGCTGAAGCTCATGGGCTTGCCATCGGGGCGCAGGAAGAGCTTCTCGTCGGCGCCGGCGGGCGCGGTCTCGCGGCCGTCATAGGCCTGCACGCGCTTGCCGTCCCAGTACATGATGAAAGCGCCGCCGCCGATGCCGGTGGCCTGCGGCTCCACCAGCGTCAGCACAGCCTGCATGGCGATCGCGGCATCGATCGCGGTACCGCCCGCGCGCAGTATCTTGCGGCCGGCTTCGGTAGCCAGGGGATTGGCGGCCGCGGCCATATGCTTGTCGGCATAGGTGGTGGTCATGCCCTGCCGGTAGCCGGACGACACTTCCGGTGCGGGCGGCATCGCCGTGGCGGCGGGAGCCGTGGCCACGGGAGGCGCGCTGGTCTGAGTCGAGCAGGCGCCTAGCAGCGCAAGCGCGGCGGCAGCGGCGAGCGGGCCGCGCCATAGCGTCGATGAATATGCCTGGGGTGCCATGCAATCCTCCTGGGGGGGAAAAAAAATACTCATTGTATGGCCCTCGGGGCCCGCGGCGGCACGCTTGATGCACACGTCAGGGACAGCACCGATGGACCGCGCCAGGCAAATGTGGACTGGCCTGTCCCGAGCGGCGCGACCTGCACTCGCCGTCCCCTTTTGAATTTTTTCCACCCGACTTAACCCCGCCAGCCGGGCTGCTTCGTTTCACTGACAGCGCCCTGCCGCCGGCATCGCCGGCGCGGCCCTTCAGGAGAAAAAGAAATGCTCAAGCGCCTGGGAGTCCTGGCTACTGCCTTTGTACTGGCCGCATGCGGCGGCCATCCGGCGACCGCCCCGACGTCGCCAACGCGAGGCGGCAACGCCGAACCGGCCGCAAACCAACCGCTCGCGCCGCCGCCATCCATGCCCGCCCAGCCCGTGCCCGCGAGCAAGGCCGGCGACGCCGCCACGCACGCCAGGGAGACGGCCGCCGGAGCCGTCGCCGATGCGCGCGCCATGCGCGCCCAGCCGCCGGCGCCCCTGACCCTGATGGCCCGCCCCACGCCCTACCCGCAGCCCCAGGCCGAGCCGGATCGCGAGCGCTATGGCGCCATCGACGAGAACGGCGTGCAGCTGGTCGCGCAGGCGCCCGTCTCCACCTTCAGCATCGATGTCGACACCGGCAGCTACAGCAATGTGCGCCGGCTGCTCAACGCCGGCCGCTTGCCGCCGGCCGATGCGGTGCGGGTGGAGGAGATGGTCAACTATTTCCCCTACGACTACGCGCAACCGCGCGATGGCCGTCCTTTCGCCGTGCACGCCGACGCCGCACCCGCACCGTGGCACGCGCACAATGTGCTGCTGCGCATCGGCATCAAGGCAGCCGACGCGGCCCGCGACAGCCTGCCGGCGGCCAACCTGGTCTTCCTGGTCGATGTGTCAGGCTCGATGTACTCAGCCGACAAGCTGCCACTGCTGAAATCCTCGCTCAAGCTGCTGACGAATGTCCTGCGCCCGCAGGACCGCATCACCCTGGTCACTTACGCCAGCGGCACGCGCGTCGTCCTGCCGCCCACGCCCGGCAGCGACAAGGCCGTCATCGCGGCGGCGATCGACTCACTGGTCGCGGGCGGCTCGACGGCCGGCGCGAGCGGCATCGCGCTGGCCTACCAGGCCGCGCAGCAGAGCTTTATCGCGGGTGGCATCAATCGCGTACTGCTCGCCACCGACGGCGATTTCAACGTGGGCATTACCGACTTCCGCCAGCTCAAGTCGCTGGTCGCCGAGAAGCGCAAGTCGGGCGTCTCGCTGTCCACGCTGGGCTTTGGCACCGGCAACTACAACGACCAGCTGATGGAGCAGCTCGCCGATGCGGGCGACGGCGCCTACTCCTATATCGACAACCTGATGGAAGGCCAGAAGGTGCTGGTGGAAGAGTTCAGTTCCACGCTCGCCACGGTGGCGCGCGACGTCAAGATCCAGGTCGAATTCAACCCCGCCACGGTCAGGGAATACCGCCTGCTCGGCTACGAGAACCGTGCGCTCAAGCGCGAGGATTTCAACAACGACAAGGTCGATGCGGGCGACATCGGCGCCGGGCACACCGTGACCGCGCTCTATGAGCTCACCCTGACGGACCAGCCCGGCCTGCTTGACCCGCTGCGCTACCAGCCGGCCAGCCCCACCGCCAGGCCGGGCAAAGGCGCCGCCGGCGAGCTGGCCCACATCAAGCTGCGCTACAAGCTGCCGCAGGCCCAGGCCAGCGAGTTGATGGACCTGCCCGTGCAGGCAGCTTCGGTGCGGCCGCTGGCGCAGGCCGACGATGCCTTCCGCTTTGCCACGGCGGTAGCGGGCTTTGGCCAGGTGCTGCGCGGCGGCAACCATGTCGCCGGCTGGACCTACGCCGACGCGCGGGCCCTGGCGCTGGGCGCGCGCGGCACCGACCGCTTCGGCTATCGCGGCGAGTTCATCAAGCTGATCGACCTGGCCCAGTCCTTGTCGACGCGCGCGCCGCTGGCGCAAGACGACGCGCCTGCCAGGGGGCAGCCACGCTGAAGCCGCCATTGGCCGGGCTGCCCGCGCGCGCCGCCCGGCACGGACATCCCGGCCCGCACGACAGCGGGCGGGGCTGTCATATACTGCCGCGCATGCATGCCTCCACGCTTGGCGCCCCGCCGCCCACCCCACCCTCCGGACTGTCCGCGCTGCCGGACACCGACCTGATGCTGCTGGTCGCCAACGGCCTGATCGAGCAGCCGGTGGCCGAGCTGTTTCGCCGCCACAACGCGGCGCTGTACAACTATGTGGCCTGGCTCTGCCAGGGCAATGCCGGCGAGGCCGAGGACGTGACGCAGAAGACCTGGGTCAAGCTGATGACCCGCTGCGGCGACTACCAGCCCAGCGCGGCCCTGCGCACCTTCCTGTTCCAGATCGCGCGCAATACCTGGCTGGACCAGTTGCGCGGCGCCTACGAGCGTCAGCGCGACACGCTCGACGAGGGCCACCTCGCCCTGCCGTCCGACGACCTGAGCCCCGAGGCCGAGGCGCAACTGCGGCAGAACCTGCAAGGCGTGCGGCAAGCGTTGCTGGCGCTGCCGGCGGCGCAGCGCGAAGTGATCGTGCTGCGCTTTTTCAGCGAGATGAGCGTCGAGGAAATCGCCCTGACGCTGGGCGAGAAGTTCGAGACCATCAAGAGCCGGCTGCGCTATGCCTTCGCGCGGCTGCGCGATAGCCTGGCGGCCACGGCGTCGCAGGAGCGGCTGCCATGAGCGCGGACGAACGATTCATTGCCGGCGAAGACCGGCTCGCGGCACTGCTGCGCGAGGTGCCCGCCTTTGTGCCGCCGGCGTCGCTGGAGGCCGCGGTGTTGGCCGCCGCGCGCGCCGAGCAAGCGGCCCGGCGGATGGCCGGGCAAGAAGCCGCGCCATCGCCGCCCGCCCCCTTGCCGGCCAAGGTCCGTGCCTACGCCGAGCAAGCGGGAAACCCCGCCGGCGATGACGAACCGGACTTCGCACCGCCCGCCGGACTCGAGGCATCGGTCATGGCGGAGGCCGCGCGGCTGCAAGTAGCACAGGCCGAGCGCCGCAGCGCCGTACTGGACGAGGTCCGGCGTGGCGACGCGCCGCAGAGCGTGCTTGGCGCGCCGGTTAGCGCGGCGGCACAGGCCTGGCTGCGCGAACAGGCTTCCGGCGAACAGGCGGCGGCCAAGCCGGAGCGCGCGCGCCGTGCGCGGCGCTGGTGGCCCGCGCTGGGCATGCTCGCCGGCACCCTCGGCGTGGGTGTCTTGTCGATGCAGATCGTATTGCGCCAGCTTGACCTGCGCGACGGCGAAATCACGTTGCCGGCCAAAGCGCCCGCGACGGAACGCGCACAGCGTGCGGCCGCCGCGCCGGCAATGCACGCGGGAGCGGGCAGGCCGGCAGCGGAACCACCGCAAGCCGAGTCCGCCGGGCAGCCTGCATCGCCACTGGCGGATGCCAAGACGCCACCAGCCCCGGCGCAGCCGCCACCGGCAGCCGCACCCGGGCCGTCGGCAGCCCAGGCGCCAGCAGCCAGTCCGGCCGCAACGGCCAACGCACAGCCCAGTCACACGCCCGCTGCCAAGGCGCAGGCCAGCGCCGCTCCGCTCGAGCCCGACATGCTGGCGGAGCACCGCCCGGCTGCCGCCAGGGAAAGCGAGCCCGCCGCGGGAGGCTCGCTTTCCGCCGGGGCGCCACCTGCGGCCACGCCAGTGATTCGCGCGCCGGCACCGATGGCATCGATGGCACCAATGCCGCCAATGGCTTCCGTCGCGCCTCCGGCCCCGGTCGCGCCTATCCCGCCGCCGGCGCCGGCTCCCGCCATCGAGCCACCGCGCTTTGCGCTGCGAGCCAGCCCGGCGCAGCAGGCCGAGACGGCGCGCGCGCCCGCGCCTGCAGCCAGGGGACAAAGACTGGCGGCATGGACGATGAGCCTGCGGGAAGAACCTCAATTGGCAGTGGAGCGCCTGATGTCCGATGCGCCAGGCACCGGATCCGCCGCCGGCGCGCCGCTTGCGCTGCGCATCACAGCGGCGGCACCCGCAAGCCCCGAGGTCCGGGCCTGGGTCGAACGGCTACGGCAGGCCGTGCCGGCCGAACGCCGCCCGCCGCTGCCTTACGCAGTACAGGCTGACAGCACGCTGCCCCCGGCCACCGTGCGCATCGAGCGGCAGGCCGATAACGCGCCTTGAGGGGCAACGCCGCGCCAGCTTCAGCAAAGGGAGTCAGGCCTGCGCCGCCTCGCCAAGGCCGCCGCCCAGCGAGGTGATCACGGCCATCAACTGTTCTCTCAGCCAGCGATTGGCCCCGTCGTTCTCGCCGCCCGCATGCCAGTAAAGGTGCAACTCCAGTGAGGGCACCTTGAAGGGCAGCGACAGCAGCCGGTTGGCATAGGGTTCGTTGGCGATGCGCGCGTAGCGCAGCGGCAGCGTGGCCAGCAGGTCGGTGCAGCTCACCACGCGGCAAGCCGCGGCGTAGTGCTGGCAGCGCAGCCGCACCCGGCGCGTCAATCCCATGCGGTGCAGCGCCTGGTCCTCCAGGCCGGCACCGCGCCGGCGCGAAGAAACATGCACGTGCTCGGCGGCCAGGTAGCGGTCCAACGTCAGTTCCTTCTTCACCAGCGGATGATCGCGGCGGGCCAGCACCACCATCGGGTCGGCCATGAAGGGCGCGTGGTGGATCGCGGGCGACACCGGCAGCAGGATATCGATGGCGGCGTCGAGCGTGCCGGCCAGCAGTTCGGACTCCATCTCGCGCCGGTCGAAGCGGATCGCCGCGATTTCCACCTGCGGTGCGACGGCGGTCACCCGCGCCATCAGGGGCGGCAGCAGGGTCGACTCCAATGCATCGCGCATGCCGATGGTGAACCGCCGCACGGTGGCCGCCGGATCGAAATGCGGCGTATCTTGCAGGGTGCGCGCGAACGATTGCAGCGCGGTGCGCACCTCGGCGGCCAGCGAGCGCGCCAGCGGCGTGGGCGCCATGCCCTGCCCGCGCCGCTCGAACAGCGGATCGTCAAACAGGTTGCGCAAGCGCCCCAGCGCATGGCTGACCGCGGGCTGGGTCAGGTTAAGCTGGCGCGCGGCGGCCGTGATGCTGCCTTCGCTATAGATAGCGTCGAACACCACGAAGAGATTCAGGTCGATCCGGGATAGCTGCATGGCAGGCATTCTGGCACGGAATGCACCGCATTGATACTGGCAAATCCAGAAAATTCATTTTTCTAATTACATGGATTACGGTACAGTCCTCTTCAGTCGGCGCGAACCGCGTCCGCCGGTGCCGGAAACGGCGCGCAGCAACCCGCTGCGGCCCCACCGGAAACCGGCCTCATTCTGAGGTGGAGGAGACAACATGCAATTCGAGTACACGCCCAAGGTCAAGGAAATGCAGGCCCGCCTGCTGGCCTTCTTCGACAAGCACATCTATCCGAACGAAAAGCGCTTCTACGCGGAGATCCAGGCCAATCGCCAGGCCGGCAACGCCTGGGTGCCGACCAAGGTGATCGAGGAACTCAAGCCGCTGGCCCGCGAAGCCGGCCTGTGGAACCTGTTCCTGCCCCACTCCAAGCGCGCCCCGGAAGGCCTGTCCAATCTCGAATACGCGCCGCTGTGCGAAATCATGGGCCGGGTGCCCTGGTCGGCCGAAGTCTTCAACTGCGCCGCGCCCGACACCGGCAACATGGAAACGCTGGAGCGCTACGCTTCGGAAGCACTCAAGGACAAGTGGCTGGAGCCGCTGCTGCGCGGCGAGATCCGCTCGGCCTTCCTGATGACCGAGCCGGCCGTGGCCTCGTCGGACGCGACCAATATCTGCTGCAGCATCCGCCGCGACGGCGACGATTACGTGATCAACGGCACCAAGTGGTGGTCGTCGGGCGCAGGCGATCCCCGCTGCCAGGTCTATATCGTGATGGGCAAGACCGATCCGGAAGCGGGCCGCCATGAGCAGCAATCGATGATCGTGGTGCCGGCCGACACGCCGGGCATCACCATCAAGCGCTTCCTGCCGGTGTTCGGCTACGACGACGCGCCGCACGGCCATATGGAAATCGAACTGAAGGACGTGCGCGTGCCGGCCGCCAACATCCTGCTGGGCGAAGGCCGCGGCTTCGAGATCGCCCAGGGCCGCCTCGGCCCGGGCCGCATCCACCACTGCATGCGCAGCATCGGCGTGGCCGAGCGCGCGCTGGAACTGTTGTGCAAGCGCGCCCTGTCGCGCGTCGCCTTCGGCAAGCCGGTGGCCGCCCAGGGCGTGACGCGCGAGCGCATCGCCGAAGCCCGCTGCGAGATCGAAATGGCTCGCCTGCTGACGCTCAAGGCCGCCTACATGATGGACACCGCGGGCAACAAGGTGGCCAAGGCCGAGATCGCCATGATCAAGGTGGTGGCGCCGAACATGGCGCTGAAGGTGATCGACTGGGCCATCCAGGTGCACGGCGCCGCCGGTGTCTCGGACGATTTCCCGCTGGCTACGTGGTGGGCGCACCAGCGTACCCTGCGCCTGGCCGACGGCCCGGACGAGGTGCACCGCAATGCCATCGCCAAGCTGGAACTGGCCAAGCACATGGGCGTGAATTCGGACGAGATCAACATGCCGGTCACGCGCGGTTTCTAAGCCGCAACCCGTACCGTTGCCGGCCCTGCCGGCAACATGGAAAACGCGCAGCCTGTCTGCGCGTTTTTTTCTTCTGTGCTTAAATCGCGCGGTTCGCCACTTGCCACGTCAGTGGTTGATGTGGCGGTCACCCCTTCGCAGCCAGGAGCCCCATCCGATGATCGACGTCTACAGCTGGCCTACGCCCAACGGCCACAAGGTTCACATCATGCTCGAGGAGTGCGGCCTCGAGTACAAGGTCCACCCCGTCAATATCGGCGCCGGCGACCAGTTCGGGGCCGACTTCCTCAAGATCAGCCCGAACAACAAGATCCCGGCCATCGTCGATCCCGACGGCCCCGACGGCCAGCCCATCTCGCTGTTCGAGTCCGGCGCCATCCTGTTGTACCTGGCCGGCAAGACCGGCAAGTTCCTGCCCGAAGATGTGCGCGGCAAGTACGACGCGCTGCAATGGCTGATGTTCCAGATGGGCGGCGTGGGCCCGATGCTGGGCCAGGCGCACCATTTCCGCATGTACGCGCCCGAGAAGATCGAATACGCCATCAATCGCTACACCAACGAGGCCCGCCGGCTCTATGGCGTCATCGACAAGCAATTGTCGGGGCATGCCTGGCTGGCGGGCGACGCGTACTCCGTGGCCGACATCGCCACCTTCCCCTGGCTGCGCAGCTGGCAGAACCAGGGCGTGGAAATGGACGACTACCCACACCTCAAGCGCTGGTTCAACGAGATCGCCGAGCGCCCGGCGGTCAAGCGCGGGGTGGAAGTACTGGCCATGGAGCGCAAACCCATCCGCGATGAGAAGGCGCGGGAAGTCCTCTTCGGCACCACGCAATACCAGCGCCGCTGAGCATCCGCCGGAAGCGGCCCGGGGATCGCGGGCGCGGGGCGTCAATGCAGGCGGACGGACCGCATTGCGGCCTCGCCCGCCACATGCGCCGGCGCCTGCAGGCAGCACAGCAGGCTCGCCACGGGATGGAGCGCATCGATCCGGTACGTTTCATCGGGATCCGGCGCGAAGACCATGCCGGGCTGCAGGTAGGCCACCTGGCGCTCGGCATGCGGCCAGGGCGAATGCCACTGCAGGCACAGCGTCCCCTCATGGCAGGCCGCCCAGTTCAGCCCGCCCGCGCGCAGGCGCACCGCCCATTCCGGGTCGCCCTCGGCCAGTGAGACAAAGGCCGCGTTGGCCCGCGGCACGCAGGACGCGGAGCGCGCCTGGCCTTCGGCCAGCCCTGGCGCGAAACGCCCCGGGTGCGCCGACGCGCCGGGCACCTCGATCGCGTCGGCGCCCGGCGTAGCGCGCCAGCGCTCCGCCTGGCCCGCGGCAAACGCATCGTAGCTGCTGGTGATGCCCGCCCCCACCAGCCCGACGGTATTGGGATCCAGGATGGCGCGGATCAGTACGGTGTCCTGCAGCACCGCCAGATCCAGGCGCTCGGCCTGACGCAGCGCGTACACGCCGCCGGCGGACAACAGCACGGGGGCGCCACCCACCGGCGTCAGCTTGATGGTGCCGTACAGGCAGGCCCACCACTCGGCACGGGCGGTGACGATGCCTGACTGCATCGCGCCTTCCAGCAGGAAGATGTAGTCGCCGCTGCTGCCCAGCCCGGCAGCCTCCGGCACCACCCTCACCTGCAAACCGACGCGCAACTGCGAAGCGCTTCCGCCCGCCAATATTTCGCCGCGCATCTGCGCATCGAACAACGAAAAAATACGCATGGCACTTCCTTCTCCGCGTAGTGGAAAATGCAGCGCCGCGCTTCCCCGGGGGTTGGAGTGTCCCGATGTCCTGATGCCCCAGGCTTTGGTTGCCTGGTTTCTTGGTTTTCTGGTTTTGCCGCTGCCTGGCCGCCCGGTATCGGCTAGCACAGGCGCCCGGCTGCGTTCGTAACACTCGGAAAAGCTTTCACCGACCACTCGCGGGCATCATCCACAGAATTTCCGGACGCATGCCGCCTGTAGCAGGCGCCAACGCTTTCGCCAATGGCAACCGCGATAAAAAACAACCGGAACCTCTTCAAACGAGGGGCAAAACCGCGCGTTCCAGTCCATCGGCCATGCCGGCACTCCAAGTGTCGCGCCTAGTTACCTATAGTGCGTCCTACTATGAAGCGTCGCCACAAAGAGGTCAATAACTTAGCCTCGATCCGTTCTCCATTACGCATAGAGCCATGGTCGGTGATCCTCTCAAGCTGTTTGGACTGCACCTTGCGGAGTTGCGCAAACAGCGTGGCTGGTCGCAGGAGAAGCTTGCTCTCGAAAGCGGAATGGCGCGCTCCTACCTGAGCGGTATCGAGCGCGGGATGCGCAACGTTTCCCTGATCAATATCTGTGCGCTGGCAGGCACGCTCGGCGTAAGCGCCAGTGAAATGCTCAACTTCAGCAGCGGTGAGGGCCAGAGCGGCGCCCTCGTGCTGGAGCAGACGTGCGCCGAGTTCAATATCACGCCGGCGCAGCGTGTCACCGTGCGCCATATGGCCCTGATGACCGACTCCGAGCAGGACGTGATCGCATCGGTGGCGCGCACAATCGCCGTCCGGGCCATGCAGCAGACCTAGCGGCCCGGCGCCCCGGGCCGCGCACGGCGGCCAGGCTCAGCCGGCGGCGGCCGGCGCATCCACTGCCAGCAGTTCGGCAAAGCGTGCCGCGTCGAGGTTGGCCCCGCACACGATCAGTGCGACCTTCTTCCCCGCCAGCGTTTCGCGCAGCGGTCCCAGCAGCGCCGCCGTGGACACCGCAGTGGCGGGCTCCGTGGCCAGCTTCATGTCGCGGTAGAGGATGCGCATCGCGTCGCGTATCGCCGCGTCGGATACCCGCACCATGCCGTCGACAAACTGGCGGCACACACCGTAGCTGTAATCGAGCGCATACGGCGCGCCCAGGCTGTCGGCAATTGTCATGACCCGCTCCAGGGCCTGCGGCCGCCCGGCCTCGAAGCTGCGGTTCATGGCATCGGCGCCATCCGGCTCGGCCCCATAGACCCGGCAGGCCGGATTGATCTGCTTGACCGCCGCGGCGATGCCGCCGCACAGCCCGCCGCCGCCTACCGGCACCACCACCGCATCGAGCCCGCTGACCTGGCGCATCAGTTCCAGCCCCACGGTTGCCGTTCCCTGCGCGATCAGCGGGCCGTCGTACGGGTGCACCATGGTGCGCCCCTCCTGCTCGACCAGTTGCAGCGCGTGGTCGAAGGCCGCGTGCACGTCCGGCAACAACAGCACCTCGGCCCCGGCCTCGCGGCAAGCGGCTATGCGCGCCGGACTGGCGCTGGCCGGCATCGCCAGCTTGGCGCCTACGCCCGCCACCTTTGCCGCGTAGGCTACCGCCATGGCATGGTTGCCGGCACTGGCCGCCACCACGCCACGCGCGCGCGCCGCGCCGTCCATGCGCTCGATGCTGTTGAGTGCGCCGCGTACCTTGAAGGTGCCGGTGATCTGGAACAGCTCCAGCTTTAGCCATACCTCGGTAGCGGGATCGAGCTGCTGCATGGCGCCGGTCTGCCAGCGCCACACGGGCGTCTCCAGCACCTTGCCCTGGAGCCGGCGCGCGGTTTCCTGGATTTCGGGCAGGCTGGGATAGCGGGCGTGCGCGCGCAGGTCGGAAAGATCGGACATCGGGTGTTCTCCATCGAATCGGTTGGTCCCGTGCAGGCCCCATGGCCGTGCACGGCAAGGGAGGGACCACGGGCCACCGAGCACCAGCCAAAGCCGCAGCTCAGCGACCCCGGATAATTCGAATAATGGAGAACGAGAAGGAGGAGGACAGGCAGGACGCGGGCAGCCCGGCGCCCGCGCATGCAGCGGCGCCACCGGTAGCGGTGTCGCGGCAATGCGAAGAAGGGGCGGGCGATATCGACTTCATGGATCGGCCAGTATGCCACAAGCGGTGGCCAACGCAAACGCGGAGCCGGGCCGTGCCGTGCTTACGTGCGGTACGCGCCGTCGTTGAAGACGCGATTGCGGCGGCCGCGCCTTAAACGCCCAGCATGCCCTGGCGCTCGATAAAGGCGATCACCTGGTCAAGCCCCTGCCCCGACTTCACGCTGCCCATCACGAACGGGCGTGCGCCGCGCATCTTGCGGGCATCGCTTTCCATGATGTCCAGGTTGGCGCCCACATAGGGGGCCAGGTCGGTCTTGTTGATCACCAGCAGGTCCGACTTGGTAATGCCGGGGCCGCCCTTGCGCGGGATCTTCTCGCCGCCGGCCACGTCGATCACGTAGATGGTCAGGTCCGACAACTCCGGACTGAAGGTGGCGGCGAGGTTGTCGCCGCCGGACTCGATGAAGACGATGTCGGCATCGGGAAACTTCGCCAGCATGCGGTCGACCGCCTCCAGGTTGATCGAGGCATCCTCCCGGATCGCGGTATGCGGGCAGCCGCCCGTTTCCACGCCCATGATGCGCTCGGCCGGCAAGGCGCCGGAGATGGTGAGCAGCCGCTGGTCTTCCTTGGTGTAGATATCGTTGGTGATGGCGACCAGGTCATAGCGCTCGCGCATGGCCTTGCAAAGCATCTCCAGCAAGGTGGTCTTGCCGGAACCGACGGGGCCGCCCACGCCGACGCGCAGCGGGGGATTCTTCTTGGTACGGGCCTGGCTCATGATGGGAATCTTGTCCTGTTGATCGTTTGGTTCCTGCGGTGGCCCGCTCAGGAACGGAACAGCCGGGAGTATTGCGTTTCGTGCCGCGCGGACAGCAGGCCCAGCATCGGGGAAAAAGTAGACAGCATTGGCGGCTCGGCATCGGCGCGGCGCACCGCCTCGTCGACGGTTGCGAGCACCGCGGGGTGCAGCCGGCGCAGGATGTGCTGCCCCGCCACCTGGCCCAGCGGCACCGCCTTGAGCGCGGCGGACACCTGGTTCTCAGCCCAGCTGAAGCAATAGGCCGTCAGCCCGTCGCGCTCGCCCACGTCCAGCGCCACGCAAGCCGCGGCGAAGGCGGTCGGCAGGCATACCGGCGACAGCACCGCGAGCTGCGCGCGCAGCGCGGCATCGCCCCACTCCATCTGCGCCACCAGCCGGGCCAGCGACCAGCCCATCTGCTCGGTCTCCAGCCGCAGCTCCGCGCTCTCGCGCGTGGCGTGGAACCAGTTGTTCCATTCGGCTATGCGCGTCGCGTCCAGTGTGCGCCAATGGCGATAGAGCAGCAGCCACACCGGTGCTTCGCACTGCGACTGCACATCCAGCAGGTTGCTGCGCACCCATTGCTCCGCGCTGCCGGCATCGCGCACGATGCCGCAATCGATGGCCGGCTCCAGCCCTTGCGAATAGCTGAAGCCGCCGATCGGCAGCGCGGGGGAGGCCAGGTGCAGCAGGGAGATGAGTTGGGAGAGTTGGGTCATGGAACGGCTGCGCACTGAAGGTCAGTGCTTGTGCCCGCAATGCTCGTCATGGACATGCGGCGCAAGATCGTGGTCGTGCTTATGACCATGTTCATGGCTGTGCGCATGCCCGTGGTCATGCTCATGCCCGTGATGCTCATGAAACACCGCCTGCGCTGCGGCGTAGTCCTCGGCGAAGGTGGCATCGTGACCGTGCTTGTGCCCGCCGCCGTAGGCGCCCGCTTCCGGCTCGAACGGCAGCTCGGCGCGTTCGGCCTTCACGCCAAGCC
The DNA here is from genome assembly GCF_057814235.1 of Cupriavidus sp. F041. Classification (NCBI taxonomy): domain Bacteria; kingdom Pseudomonadati; phylum Pseudomonadota; class Betaproteobacteria; order Burkholderiales; family Burkholderiaceae; genus Cupriavidus; species Cupriavidus sp. F041. Next base: position 938,042 of record NZ_JBVASY010000002.1, on the reverse strand, counting down.
GTGCCAGCATGTCCGCCAGCACCGGGTCGTACTCCAGCCGCAGGTAGTCGCGCCCCACTTCCACCGGCGTGTGCCGGTTGCCCAGGTGATAGGCCGCGCGCATCAGCGCCTGCGGATCACTGGCGCCCACCTGCAGCACGGACTCCGGCGCGGCGAGCACCTCGACGAAGATACCACTCTCGGTGACCAGCAGATCGCCGCCGCGCAGCACGGTGCCACGCGGCAGAAACAGGGCGACTTCCTCGCCGCTATCGAGGGTGGCGCGCAGGCGGCTCTTGCTGCGCTCGGCGAAAGGCAGCACCAGCTTGGGCGCGCGGCGCACCAGCACGGCGGCGATGCCGTGCGGGGCGCTGAGGTGTTTGTCGATCTTTTGCAAAGGGCCCCTTCAAAAGAGGAAATAGCGCTGCGCCATCGGCAGTACCGTAGCCGGCTCGCAGATCAGCAACTGGCCGTCGGCCACCACCTGGTACGTCTCGGGATCCACCGTGACGTTCGGCTGCCAGTCATTGTGCACCATGTCGCGCTTGCTGACGGTGCGCGTACCGCGTACCGCCGAAAGCACCTTCTCCAGTCCATAGCGGCCACCCACATCGGCAGCCAGCGCGGCCTGCGAGACAAAGGTCAGCGAAGACTTGTGCAGGGCCCGGCCGGCAGCGGCGAACATCGGCCGGTAGTGCACCGGCTGCGGCGTCGGGATCGATGCGTTGGGATCTCCCATGGCCGCCGCCGCGATCATCCCGCCCTTGAGAATCAGGCTCGGCTTGACGCCGAAGAAGGCCGGCTTCCACAGCACGAGGTCAGCCCACTTCCCCACCTCGATCGAGCCCACTTCATGCGCGATGCCGTGCGTGAGCGCGGGGTTGATGGTGTACTTGGCGATGTAGCGCTTGACGCGGAAATTGTCATGCCCGCCGCGCGCATCGTCGGGATCGCCGGGCAGCTTGCCGCGCTGCGCGGCCATCTTGTGCGCGGTCTGCCAGGTGCGGATGATGACCTCGCCGACCCGGCCCATGGCCTGCGAGTCGCTGGAGATCATCGAGAAGGCGCCGAGATCATGCAGGATGTCTTCGGCGGCAATGGTCTCTCGGCGGATGCGGCTTTCCGCGAAGGCGATGTCCTCGGCGATCGACGGGTCCAGGTGATGGCACACCATTAGCATGTCGAGGTGTTCGTCGAGCGTGTTGATGGTGTAGGGCCGCGTCGGGTTGGTCGACGACGGCAATACGTTGGGCTCGCCGCATACCTTGATGATGTCGGGCGCGTGGCCGCCGCCCGCGCCTTCAGTGTGGTACGTATGAATGGTGCGGCCCTTGAACGCAGCCACGGTAGCCTCGACGAAACCGGCCTCGTTGAGCGTATCGGTATGAATCGCCACCTGCGTATCGGTGGCATCCGCCACGCCCAGGCAGGTGTCGATCGCCGCGGGCGTGGTGCCCCAGTCTTCATGCAGCTTGAGCCCGATGGCGCCCGCCTCGACCTGCTCAATCAGCGGCCCCGGCTGGCTGGCGTTGCCCTTGCCGAGCAGACCGATATTCATCGGATAAGCCTCGACCGCCTGCAGCATGCGCTCCATGAACCAGGGGCCAGGCGTCACGGTGGTGGCAAACGTACCCGTCGCGGGTCCGGTGCCGCCACCGATCATGGTGGTGACGCCGCTCATCAGCGCTTCCTCAATCTGCTGCGGGCAGATGAAGTGGATGTGGCTGTCGATGCCGCCGGCGGTGACGATCATGCCCTCGCCCGCGATCACTTCGGTGCCGGGACCGACGACGATGGTCACGCCGGGCTGGATATCCGGATTGCCGGCCTTGCCGATCGACGCGATGCGGCCGTCCTTGAGACCGATGTCGGCCTTGACGATGCCCCAGTGATCGACGATCAGCGCATTGGTGATGACGGTGTCGACGCAGTCCTTCGCCATGCGCTGGCTCTGCCCCATACCGTCGCGGATCACCTTGCCGCCGCCGAATTTCACTTCCTCGCCGTAGATGGTGAAGTCCTTCTCCACCTCGACGATGAGCCCGGTGTCGGCCAGCCGCAGGCGGTCGCCGGTGGTGGGGCCGAACATCTCGGCATAGGCCTGCCTGGAGATTTTCACGCTCATCACAGCGCTCCCATGATCTTGCCGTTGAAGCCGTAGACGATGCGCGCGCCGGCCAGCGCCACCAGTTCCACCGTGCGGCGCTGGCCCGGCTCGAAGCGCACCGCGGTGCCGGCGGCGATATTCAGCCGGAAACCGCGGGCGGCCTCGCGGTCGAAATCCAGCGCGGGATTGGTCTCGTAGAAATGGAAATGCGAGCCGACCTGGACCGGACGGTCGCCGGTGTTGGCCACCGTCACGCTCACCGTGGGGCGGCCGGCATTGAGTTCGATCTCGCCCTCTGCGGGCATCAGTTCACCGGGGATCATGCTGGTTTCCTTGTCGAGATCAGGCGACCATCAGGCCGACGCCATAGAGCGCCACGCCGGCGCCCGCCAGCCGTGCCAGCCAACCGGCCTGGCGGCGCAGCGCGCCGCCCAGGCCGATGCCGGCCAGGTGCAGTGTCATGGTCGCGACAGCGAAGCCGCCTACATAGGCCACCACCGCGCGCAACGCGCCGGCCGTGGCCGGCAGCTCGGCGCCGTGCGCGTAGCCATGAAAGACGGCGAAGCCCCCGACGATGGCCATGCCCGCCCACGCCGGCAGCCTGGCACGCAGCGCCACCAGCACGCCGATCACCAGCAGCGACGCGGCAATCATCGGCTCCACCAGCGGCAGTCCGAGGCCGCTCAGCCCGAGCACCGCGCCGGCCAGCATCAGTGCAACGAACACAAAGGGCATGTGCAGCGCGTCGCGCGGCGAGCGCGCACCCAGCGCGCTCCACACGCCCACGCCCGCCATGGCGAGCAAGTGGTCCATGCCGGTGAAGGGATGCAGCAGGCCCGCCCACAGGCTGGCGCCGACCGTGGCGGCATCGTGGCCGGGATGGGCGAAGGCCGCAGCGCTGGCAAGCGCCAGCGGGACACCCGCCATGGCGGCCCTGGCGGCGCGCGAGCGATTGGAACTGTTCATGTCTTGACCTCGTGCTTTTGTTCAGTGGTTCGGCAGGCCTGGCGTGCGCAAGCAAAGCGCTCGCCCGTCTCAGACGATCGGGTGATGCACAGTGACCAGCTTGGTGCCGTCGGGGAAAGTGGCTTCCACCTGGATCTCGGGGATCAGCTCGGCCACCCCTTCCATCACATCCTCGCGCGTGAGCACCGTGGTGCCTTCGTGCATCAGCTCGGCCACGGTGCGGCCATCGCGCGCGCCTTCCATGATGGCCGCCGTGATCAGGGCCACCGCCTCGGGATAGTTGAGCTTGAGCCCGCGCGCGCGGCGGCGCTCGGCCAGCAGCGCGGCGGTGAAGATCAACAGCTTGTCCTTCTCTCGCGGAGTGAGTTCCATCTTGGTATTCCCGTTGTTTCTTGTTCTGCATGTCCGGTGCGCGACCGGCAAACGCCTACGTCGCCCACAGCCTCAGCGGCCTGGCGGCAACGCCGTGCATGGGCTCGCGCAATGCGCTCCATGCGCTCACCATCAGATGCCTGACCGCCTCCATCTGCGCACCCAGCACGCGCAGCAGCAGCATGGACTGGCCGTCCTGCTCAAACCGCGTCACGCCGGCACGCAGGTCCGGCCCATACGGCAGTTGTTCGGCAAGCGCTTCGGCCAGCTCCTGCGTGGCGCCCTCGCCCACCGCCCACAGCGTGCCCATGACATTGAGCCCGTCCAGCCCGGCCACCGCATGCCGCAGCGCGGAGCCGGCGTCCAGTTGCGCGCTTTCGATCCACAGCGGGCGCGTAGCGCCATTCACCGTGGTCTCCATGGCCAGCGATCCGCGCGCCCACGTTTCGCCGCTGGCCTGGCGGCCCAGCACCACGGCATCCCAGCCGATCGCGCTGGCGCCGGGCGCCACCGTCACGGTGATGGCAAGGCGCGCGTGCGCGTCGTCGAATACGATGTTCTCCTGCGGCAGCCAGTCCACCCGCGCGCCGGCTTGCAGCGTCAGCGTGACGCGTTGCGCGGCCTCGCGCCCGAGGGATTTGTACCATTTGGTGGCGCCGGGCGTCGCCAGCACCGCATGGGCGCCCGCCTCCACCGTCACGTCGATCTCCAGGCTGTCGCCGCCGGCCACGCCGGCGGGCGGATGCAGGATCACCACATGGCAGATCGCTCCCCCCGCGCCCTCGGGATAAAGCGGCTTTTGCACCAGCAAGGGCCCCCGGTGGCGGCGTTCGGCCAGCACACTGCGTTCGCCGCGCGCGGCAAACCGCAGGCGCAGGCTGGCCTCCCATGCGGGCGGCACGGCAAGGGTCGAAGGGAAGTCTGGATGACGCATGGGCGATGGAAAGGCGGGCGCTGCCGGTGATGCGTGGCGCGCTCGATGCGGGCATCATAGCGCGGGGTTGGTGCGGCTGGAAGCGGTATTGGCGGCGCGCGGCATCCGGCGGATTGGCATGCTCTTCGCTACTGCCGGCGCCAGCCCTCTGCCCCGGCGGCGCTTTATGTTCAGCCACGCCTCTCTCGCCGGACAGACCCACGACCTCGCTTTACACCGCGATCAGCTCCCGCACCCCCTCTTCTTCCATTCTTGCCCCCTCCCCTCTCGCCACCACCTCACCGCGGCTCATCACGACGTAGTGATCCGCCAGATGCCGGGCGAATTCGTAATACTGTTCCACCAGCAGCACCGTCATGCCGAATTCGTCCACCAGCAGCCGCAGCGCGCGGCCGATGTCCTGGATGATGGAAGGCTGGATGCCCTCGGTCGGCTCGTCCAGGATCAGCAGTTCAGGCTCGCTCATCAACGCGCGGCCGATTGCCAGTTGCTGCTGCTGGCCGCCCGAGAGATCGCCGCCCCGGCGCTGGCGCATGCTGCGCAACACCGGGAACAGCTGGTAGATCCGGTCGGGCACGCCGGCCGGGCGCTTCAGGCTCGCGGCGCCGATCAGCAGGTTCTCCTCCACCGTCAGGCGCGGGAAGATCTCGCGGCCCTGCGGCACGTAGGCGAGCCCGGATGCCACGCGCTCGTACGGCGGCTTCTTTTCCAGTGCGTGCCCAGCCCAGCTGATGCTGCCGCTCCGGGTGGGCACCACGCCCATCAGGCATTTGAGCAGGGTGCTCTTGCCCACGCCGTTACGGCCCAGCAAGGTCGTCAGCTTGCCTTGCGGCACCTCGAAGGTGACATTGCGCAGGATGTGGCTGCCGCCGTAGAACTGGTTGAGTGCATTGACCTGCAACATGGTTTGGTTTCCTTTATCTACGCGTGCGCGCTTACCGGCCCAGATAGGATTCGATCACGCGCTCCTCGCGCTTGACGGCATCGAGCGTGCCTTCGGCCAGCACGCTGCCTTCGGCCAGCACCGTGACCTTGCCGGCATCGCCGGCCAGCGCCGCAACAAATTCCATGTCGTGCTCCACCACCATCATCGAGCAGGTGCCGCGCAAGCTGTTCAGCAGCTGGGCCAGTTGCATGGTTTCTTCATCGGTCATGCCGGCCACCGGCTCGTCGAGCAGCAGCAACTGCGGTTGCTGCATCAGCAGCATGCCGATCTCGAGCCGCTGCTTCTGCCCATGCGACAGCATGCCGGCCGGGCGATACGCTTCATCTTCCAGCCCCGTCAACGCCAGCGTTTCCTCGATGCGGCGATGCCCTTGCGCACCCAGGCGCGCCCGCAAGGAAGAGAACCAGCGCTTGTCGCCCTTCATCGCCAGCTCCAGGTTCTCCCACACCTCGTGCTGCTCGAACACGGTGGGCTTCTGGAACTTGCGACCGATTCCGGTCTGCGCGATCTTGGGCTCGGTCATGCGCATCAGGTCGATGCTCTGCCCGAGGAACACGCGCCCGCTCACATTGGCATTGCGTGGTCCGGTCTTGCCGGTGATCACGTCCATCATCGTGGTCTTGCCCGCGCCATTGGGGCCGATCACGCAGCGCAGTTCGCCGTGGTCGATCGACAGCGTGAGCTGGTTGAGCGCGCGGAAGCCATCGAACTGCACCGTCACGTCTTCCAGGTAAAGGATGGGACCGTGCGAGACATCGATGACGCCGGGCTCCAGCACGCGGCCGAGGCCGGTGGTGCCCCCGCTTTCCGCCTGCTGTGCTCCGAGTGCGGCGTTCATGCTTCACCTCCGCTGCGGGTAACGTTGACCGGCGCGCCGGCCGCTGTGCCTTGCGCAACCGGAGTCCGGGCACGCATGCCGCGCACGCGCTTGATCAGGCCGATCACGCCGTCCGGCAGGTACAGCGTGACCAGCACGAACATCGCGCCCAGCAGGAACAGCCAGTATTCGGCGAAATAAGCCGTGAACATGGTCTTGGCGCCGTTGACGAGGAAGGCGCCGATGATCGGGCCGATCAGCGTGCCGCGTCCGCCCACGGCGACCCACACCGCCATCTCGATGGAGTTGGCCGGCGACATCTCGCCCGGGTTGATGATGCCCACCTGCGGCACGTAAAGCGCACCGGCAATGCCGCATAGCACCGCCGAGAACGTCCACACGAAGAGCTTGTAGCCAAGCGGGTTGTAGCCGGAGAACATCACGCGCATCTCCGCATCGCGCACCGCCGTCACCACGCGGCCAAGCTTGGAGGTGACGATGTAGCGGCAGGCGATAAAGCCGGCCAGCAAGGCAAAGAACGTCAGCACGAACAGCGCGGTACGGGTTTCAGGCGCGGCCACGGCAAAACCGGCGATGCGCTTGAAATCGGTGAAGCCGTTGTTGCCGCCGAAGCCGGTCTCGTTGCGGAAGAACAGCAGCATCGCGGCATAGGTCATGGCCTGCGTGATGATGGACAGGTACACGCCCTTGATGCGCGAGCGGAAGGCGAAGAAGCCGAACAGCCACGCCAGCACGCCGGGCACCAGCACCACCAGCAGCATGGCGTAGCCAAGATGTTCGGTGCCATGCCAGAACCACGGCAATTCCTTCCAGTCGAGGAAGACCATGAAGTCCGGCAGGTCGCTCTTGTAGACGCCTTCGCGGCCGATGGCGCGCATCAGGTACATGCCCATGGCATAGCCGCCCAGCGCGAAGAACAGCCCGTGGCCCAGGCTGAGAATGCCGCAGTAGCCCCACACCAGGTCCAGCGCGATCGCGGCCAGCGCGAAGCACATGATCTTGCCGATCAGCGTCAGCGCATAGGCCGACAGATGCATAGGATGGCCTTCAGGCAACAGCAGCGCGCACACCGGCACGCCGATGCCCGCCACCAGCGCGATCGCCAGCAGCGCCGCCCAGCTGCGGCCCGAGAACAGCGGCTGGCGTTCCGGCACCGCCAGCCGGAATCCGGTCGCGGATTGTTTCGATGTTGAAGTCTGCATCATGCCTCCGCGCTGCGCCCTTTGAGCGCGAACAGTCCTTGCGGGCGCTTCTGGATGAAGAGCACGATCAGCACCAGGACAAAGATCTTGGCCAGCACCGCGCCGTAGAACGGCTCGATGAACTTGTTGATAAGGCCCAGCCCGAAGGCACCGATGATGGTGCCCGCCAGTTGCCCCACGCCGCCCAGCACCACTACCATGAAGGAGTCGATGATGTAGGCCTGCCCGAGGTCGGGCCCCACATTGCCGATCTGCGACAGGGCGCAGCCACCGAGTCCGGCAATGCCCGCGCCAAAAGCGAAAGCGTAGCTATCCACCTTCCAGGTGCGCACGCCCACGCAGGCCGCCATGGTGCGGTTCTGCGTGGTGGCGCGCACGAACAGGCCCAGGCGGGTGCGATTGAGCACGGCCCATGCCACCGCCACCACCGCCAGCGCGAACACGATGATGATCATGCGGTTGTAGGGCAGCACCATCCCTGGCAGCCATTCAATACCACCGCTCATCCAGGAGGGATTGGCCACTTCCACGTTCTGCGCGCCGAACAGCGTGCGCACCGCCTGCATCAGCAGCAGGCTCACGCCAAACGTCGCCAGCAGCGTTTCCAGCGGACGGCCGTAGAGATGGCGCAGCACCAGCCGCTCCAGCACGAAGCCGACCACAGCCGATGCCAGGAACGATACGGGCAGCGCAAAAAGCAGGTACCAGTCGAAGGCACCGGCGAAATGCGCCCGGAATACGCCTTGCACCATATAAGTGGCGTACGCGCCGATCATCAGGAATTCGCCGTGCGCCATATTGATGACGCCGATCAGGCCATAGGTGATGGCCAGGCCCAGCGCGGCCAGCAGCAGCACGCTGCCCAGGCTCAGGCCGGCAAAGAGGTTGCCGATGAGTTCGGCGCGGCGCTGGTCGCCGCGCAGGGCATCGAGCGCCTGCTGGGCGGCGCCTCGCAGTTCGGCGTCGGGCTCGCGGTATTTGCCGGCTTCGTCACGCTCCAGCAGTGGCTGCAGCTTCTGCCGGCTTTGCGGATTGCTGTCGCGCCCAAGAATATGTATGGCTTCCAGCCGTTCGTCGCGGTTGCCCTCGGCCAGCACGATATTGGCCCAGATCACATCGAGCTTGGCACGCAGGCCGGCATCGGCCTCGGCCTTGCGCGCGGCTTCCACCACCGGGCGCGAGGCGCTGCCGGGCTGGTCCAGCAGCGTGTTGACGGCCTGCGTGCGCACCGCCGCATCGGGCGATTGCAGCAGCGTGCTGCTGGCGGCACTGTCCACCAGCGCGCGCAGGCTGTTGTTAAGGGTCAGCGCTTCGAGCGCATCGGGCTTGACCGTGACCGGCTTGCCGCTGATGGCGTCCACCAGCTTGTCGCCGTCCTGGCGCACCATGCCGACACCGGGCGCGTACTGCAGCGTATCGTCCTGCAGCGCCTTGAGAATGGGGCCCGCCTCCGCCACCGGCGCCGTGGTGAGCGCGGTGATGGCGGCAGTCTTGGCATCGAAGTCATCTTCGGCCAGTGGCTTCAGGTCAGCCTGCGTCAGCGGCGCGGCCCACAGCGGGCATGCGGCGATCAGCAGCAACGCTGCCAGCATGGCGCGCAACCGTGAAGCGAAAGAGAACAATAAGGGTCGGTGCATAAGGTCTGCGATCGCGCGCAGGAAGCGCGCGACCACCTTGGTCGGCGTGACGGGTTTTGCTTTGCGCCGCGGCCCTGAAGCGGCCCGCGGCAGTGAAACAAAGTCGGTTTGCTCCCCTCCCCCGAGGGCGGGGAACAAACACCGGACAGCTTGCGGGCGCGGCCTTCTCGACGCAGGCCCGCCTGCGGTCTTACATCACCTTGTCCGGCTTGCCTTCGTTACCCGCGATGAACGGGCTCCACGGCTGCGCGCGCACTGCCTTCGGCGTCTTCCACACCACCGTGAACTGGCCATCGCCCTTGACCTCACCGATCATCACCGGCTTGTACAGGTGATGGTTCTCGCCCATGGTCAGGGTGAAGCCGTCCGGCGCCTTGAAGGTCTGGCCATACATCGCGGCGCGCACCTTGTCGGTATCGGTGGTGCCGGCCTTCTTCACGGCTTGCGCCCACATATGGATGCCCACGTAGGTGGCTTCCATCGGGTCGTTCGTCACGCGCTTGTCGCCGCCCGGCAGGTTGTTGGCCTTGACCCATGCCGCCCATTGCTTCTTGAAGGCTTCGTTTTCCGGGTTCTTGACCGACATGAAGTAGTTCCATGCGGCCAGGTGGCCCACCAGCGGCTTGGTGTCGATGCCGCGCAGCTCTTCCTCGCCGACGGAGAACGCCACCACCGGCACGTCCTTGGCCTTGAGGCCGGCGTTACCCAGTTCCTTGTAGAAAGGCACGTTGGAGTCGCCGTTGATGGTGGAGATCACGGCAGTCTTGCCGCCTTGCGAGAACTTCTTGATATTGGCTACGATGGTCTGGTAATCGCTGTGGCCAAACGGCGTGTAGACCTCTTCGATATCCTTGTCCGCCACGCCCTTGCTCTTCAGGAAGGCGCGCAGGATCTTGTTGGTGGTGCGCGGGTAGACGTAGTCAGTGCCCAGCAGGAAAAAGCGCTTGGCGCCGCCACCTTCCTTGCTCATCAGGTACTCCACGGCGGGAATGGCCTGCTGGTTGGGCGCCGCGCCGGTATAGAAGACGTTCTTGGACATCTCCTCGCCTTCATACTGCACCGGGTAGAACAGCAGCGAGTTCAGCTCTTCATAAACGGGCAGCACCGACTTGCGCGAAACCGAGGTCCAGCAGCCGAAGGTGACGGCAACCTTGTCCTTGGTGATCAGCTGGCGCGCCTTCTCGGCAAACAGCGGCCAGTTGGAAGCGGGATCGACCACGACCGGCTCAAGCTTGCGGCCAAGCACGCCGCCGCTCTTGTTGATCTCGTCGATCGTCATCAATGCCACGTCCTTGAGCGACGTCTCGGAAATGGCCATGGTGCCGGACAGCGAATGCAGGATACCGACCTTGATCGGTTCCTTGGACTGCGCCAATGCCAGCGGGCTAACACCTGCCGTTGCGAAGAATGCCGCGGCGGCTACCGCCGACAGCTTCAGCATGTCACGTCTTTTCATTGCAGCTCCCAGATTGTCGTGTTGGATAAGGAACAACGCACCCCGGGTACACCTTCTGCAACTAGCGTGCCATGGCATACAAGCTTGTATACATGGCTGCACACACCGCCCGGCGAGCCTCAGGAGGCGGCCGCGCGCCATGCCGCACCACGATAGTGCGGCTGCGTCACGCACCAAGCCTGTGCGGCGTCAGCGGCTGGTTCAGATTGGGGCATCAGCCGGCGCCCATGCTGCAGCGTGACTTGCCCGAATCCCGAATCGGCTCTATGGTGGCCGTTCGCTTGCGCGCCATGCCCTTGCCGCATATTGCGCAGACAAGCAGAAAACAGCACGACGGAGACAACCCATTGAACGCGTCAGCGGCGCCAGGGAACCAGATCGTCATCATCGGCGCGGGTGTGGCCGGCATGTGCATGGGCATCCGGCTCAGGCAAGCCGGCATCGACACCTTCGTCGTCTTCGAGAAAGCCGGCACGGTGGGCGGCACCTGGCGCGACGACACCTGTCCGGGCCGCGGCTGCGACATCCCCTCCCGCCTGTACCGCTTCTCCTTCGCGCCAAAGCCTGGACTGGTCCAGCGCGTACTCGCCACAGCCGGAAATCCATCGCTGCCTGCAACACTGCGCCGATCGCTTCGGCCCGCTCGGGCACATCCGCTTCGGCACTGATCGCGCTGCACCTGGCTTAAACGGAACCATCAAGCGGGCTTTTTGAACATCCCAACGCAACCAGCAACGCCTCCAGGCAAACCGATGACCACACTTCCGTCATACCAGCCACGCAGCGCCTGGGCCATGGCCTCGATGCTGACCTGGCTTTCGCTGATCAACTTCCTCGACAAGATCGTGCTGGGCATGGTGGCCGTGCCGCTGATGGCGGACCTGAAGCTGCCGCCGGCGGAGTTCGGCCTGATCGCCAGCAGCTTCTTCTGGCTGTTTTCGCTGTCCACCGTGCTGGTGGGATTCCTGTCCAATCGCGTGGCCACGCGCTGGCTGCTGCTGGCGATGGGCCTGTCGTGGGCCCTGCTGCAAATACCGCTGGCGCTGGCCACCTCGGCCATGACCATTCTCTTGTGCCGCATGCTGCTTGGCGCGGCCGAGGGCCCGGCCTTCCCGATCTCCGTGCATGCGTTGTTCAAATGGTTTCCCGACCACAAGCGCAATCTGCCAGTGGCGGTGGTCAACCAGGGCGCGACGGCGGGCCTGCTGCTGGCGGGGTTGCTGATCCCGCTGGTGACGATACATTGGGGATGGCGCGCCAACTTCATGATCCTCGCCGCCATCGGCGCGGCATGGAGTGCGATGTGGCTCTGCGTGGGACGCGAGGGGCCGCTGGCGCAGGCGAGCGACCGGCGCCCCGGCGCCGCGGCCATGCCCGTGCGCCTGCCCTATCGCCGCATCTTCCGCGACCCGACCGTGCTTTCCTGCCTGGCCATTGGCTTCTGCGCGTACTGGGCGCTGGCGCTGGGGCTGACCTGGCTGCCGGCCTACCTGGAGAAGGGCCTCGGCTTCGACCCGGTCACCACCGGGCGCTGGTATGCGGCCATCGTGGCCTCCGCCATGCCCGTCACGCTGATCCTTAGCTGGCTGTCGCAGCGCATGCTGCGCGGCGGCGCGTCGTCGCGACTGGCGCGCGGCGTGATCATCTCGATCGCCGCGCTGGTGGGCGGCGGCGTGTACCTGGTGATCGCGTCGGTAACGCTGGCACCCGTCCCGAAGACCTTGCTGATTGCCGTGGCGGCATGCCTGCCCCCCGTGGGCTTCGCGCTGACGCCGGCGATGCTGGCGCAGATCGTACCTGAGGCCCAGCGCGGGAGCGTGCTGTCCATTCACACGGCGCTGATCACGCTTGCGGGCATCCTGGCCCCGGCCGTGGTGGGGCAACTGGTGCAGCGCCACGGCATGATCGGTGGCTTCGAAGTGGGATTCACGATCAACGCCATGCTGCTGATGGTGGCCGGCGTGATCGGCCTGTGCTGGCTGAATCCCGAGCGCTCGGCCAAGGCCCTGGCGGCGGCCACCCATGACATGACGGCGGCGCGCTCGCCCGCCTGAGCCCGGCCCCCGCTCAGCGGGGCAACCGCCACCTGGCAGCGGCCGCCGCGCACCCTTTGCGGCGGTGGCCTTCAGTGATTACGAATAACGCCGGCTGATCGACTCCGCGACGCACACCGGGCGCTCGCTGCCTTCGCGCTCGATGGTGACTTCCCAGTTCGACTGGGCGCCAACCAGCGCGGGCGCGTTCGGCAGCGGCTCCAGGCGCTCCACCGACAGCAGTTTCACGCGGGCGCGCAGACGGCTGCCCACCGGTACCGGCGCGGTAAAGCGCACACGGTTCAGGCCATAGTTGACGCCCATCTTGACGCCCGGCATGTCGATTGCGTTGTGCATGAAGGCCGGCAACAGCGACAGCGTCAGGAAGCCATGCGCTACCGGGCCGCCAAACGGAGACTCGCGCCGGGCGCGCTCCACGTCGACATGGATCCATTGATGATCGCCAGTGGCTTCGGCGAACAGGTTGACCTGCTGCTGGGTGATTTCAATCCAGTCGCTGACGGCCACTTCCTGGCCCTGCAGGCTCTCCAGTTCTTCGAGCGAAGCGATGGTACGCATGGTGTCTCCTAGTTGTTGTTAGGGCCGGGATGGCCGCTATTCTGTCGGGGTGATGCATTGCCCCCCGGGGGGGGGCAAACACCGTCGGCATTGCAAATGGATTTGGCGCTTCAGGCTGGGCGGCGGCCGTACATACCCATGCCCTTGACGGTGCAGACCAGTTCGCCGCGCTGGTTGGTGGCTTCCCACTGGGTGTGCACCACGCCGCGGTCGGGCTTGGACGACGAGGCGCGCGCATCCAGCACGACCAGCGATACGCTCAGCGTATCGCCCGCGTAAACCGGTTTGAGCCAGCGGATTTCGTCCACACCGGGCGAGCCCATGCTGGCCGCCTTGCTGGTCATGTTGTCCACCAGCAGGCGCATCATGATCGAGCAGGTCATCCAGCCGCTGGAGATCAGGCCCTTGTAGATGCTCTTCTGCGCGGCATCCTTGTCGGTATGGAAGGGCTGCGGATCATACTGCCGGGCGAAGGTGAGGATCTCTTCCTCGGTCACCAGGTGGGACCCCAGATCGCGCTTGCTGCCGACGCTAAAGTCTTCGAAATAGAGGGTGGGCATGAATGGCTCCGTCAACGAAAGCTATGGCGATGTCCATGTAGATGAGGACAATACATAACAAAAAACCGCGCCTGGAACAACCGGCGCGGTTCTTTTACTCAACCTGGATCAGATCGTTTCCAGGAAACCGGGCTGTGTCGCAAAGCGGCCCAGGTGATGATCGACATCCCCGAAGGTCGTGTTGATCAGCGTCAGGCGCTTGAACATATGCGCCGCCGGCAGTTCGTCGGTGACGCCCATGCCGCCGTGGATCTGCACCGCTTCCTGGCCGACCGAGCGAGCCGCCTGGCCCACGCGGGCCTTGGCCGCGGAGGCGAAGCGCCGGCGTTCTTCCGGGCTGGCCTCGTCGAACTTGGCTGCGGCCAGCAGCGTGATCGAGCGCGACTGCTCGGCGTGGATGAACATCTCCACCATCCGATGCTGCAGCGCCTGGAAACGCGCGATCGGCACGCCGAACTGCTGGCGGGTCTTGGCGTATTCCAGGGTCGCCGCATTGAGCGCATCCATCACGCCCACTGCCTCCGAGCACAGCAGCACGGCGGCGTAGTCGGCCGCCTGCTCGATCAGCGCAAACGCAGCGCCTTCGGTGCCCAGCAGTTCGCCCGGCGCGTCCTTGAAGGTGATATCGGCAGCGCGCAGGTTGTCGATGGTGCGGTAGTCGGTGATGCTGACGCCAGTTGCCTTCGGGTCCACCAGGAACAGGGAAATGCCATTGGTATCGGCATCGGCGCCGCTGGTGCGAGCCGAGACAACCAGCTTGCCGGCTTGCGCGCCGTGAATGGTTACGACCTTGCGGCCGTTGAGCTTGCCGCCCTTGGCCGTCACGCGCACGTCGTTGAGCGCATAGCGTGCATGCGGCTCATTGAAGGCAACCGCCAGCTTCAGTTCACCGGTGGCGACCTGCTCCAGCAGCGCGTCCTGGCCGCCGGCCAGCTTGAGCGCGTATGCGGCAACCACGGTAGCGAAGTACGGCTCGACCACCAGGCCGCGGCCCAGCTCCTGCATCACCACCATCATGTCGACGGGCGTGCCCGAGAAGCCGCCCTGCGCTTCCGGCACCGGCAGCGCGGTCAGGCCGAGCTCGACCAGAGCGCCCCAGGCGGCATCGCTATGGCCGGCTTCGGCCTTGATGCCCTTCTTGCGGGTTTCGAAATCGTAGTCTTTGTCGATGAAGCGGTGGACGGCGTCAGCCAGTTGCTTCTGTTCGTCGCTGAGATTGAAGTTCATATCGCGTGTCTCCTCACAGCCCCAGGATCATCTGGCTGATGATGTTCTTCTGAATTTCGTTGGACCCGCCGTAGATGGAGGTCTTGCGATAGTTGAAGTAATAAGCGGCCAGCGGCGCGGCATCGTCATAGCCGGTCACCGCGTGCTCGTGTTCGCATTCCAGGTAGGCGGTGTCGAACGGCTGGGCGTAGGGGCCGACGGCCTCCACCATCAGTTCGGTCAGCATCTGCTGGATTTCCGTGCCCTTGATCTTGAGCATCGAGGCCTCGGGGCCGGGGCCCTTGCCGGCGCTCTCGCTCGACACCACGCGCAGCACGGTCAGTTCCAGCGCCATCAGTTCGATTTCCAGCGCGGCAACCTTGGCGCCGAACAGCGGATCTTCCAGCAACGGGCGGCCGTTCTTCTGCTGTTGCTTGGCAACGCGCTTGAGGAAGCCCAGTTCGCGCTTGGAGTTGCCCACGCGGGCGATGCCGGTGCGCTCATGGCCGAGCAGGTACTTGGCATAGGTCCAGCCGCGGTTCTCCTCGCCCACGCGGTTTTCCACCGGCACCTGGACGTTGTCGAAGAACACTTCGTTCACTTCATGCTCTTCGTCGAGCATGATGATCGGGCGCACGGTGATGCCCGGCGTCTTCATGTCGATCAGCAGGAACGAGATGCCCTCTTGCTTCTTGGCCTCGGGATCGGTGCGGACCAGGCAGAAGATCATGTCGGCGTGCTGGCCGAGCGTGGTCCAGGTTTTCTGGCCGTTGACGATGTAGTGCTTGCCGTCCGAGGTCAGTTCGGCGCGGGTCTTCAGCGACGCGAGGTCGGAACCCGAACCCGGCTCCGAGTAACCCTGGCACCACCAGTCGGTGCAATCCAGGATGCGCGGGAGGTAGTACGACTTCTGCTCCTCGCTGCCGTACTTCATGATCACGGGCGCGACCATGGCCACGCCGAAGGGCAGCACGCCGGGCGCGCCGACGCGGGCATTTTCCTCGTCCCAGATATGGCGTTGCGTGGCGTTCCAGCCCGTGCCGCCGTACTGCACCGGCCAATGCGGCGCGGACCAGCCGCGGCCGGCCAGCAGCTTGTGCCAGCGCACCAGATCGTCGCGATTGGGGCGGCGGTGGTTCAGAATCTTGCTGCTGATTTCCGCCGGCAGGTTGGCCTCCAGCCAGCCGCGCACTTCGGCGCGGAAGGCATCGTCGGACGCCGAATAGTTGAGATCCATGCCCGTCTCCAGTGATGCCGGTGTGAGACCGGCAAATTGTTCTAGCTAGCGCGTCATGCGCCGGCAAGAACACTGCCTCGGGCACAGGACGCTATTCAGTGAGCCGTCTGCTTGAGCGCATCCGGCACCACGAGCTGGAGAGTATCGATGCCTTCATCGGCAAGCGCCTGCACTTCGTCCGGCGAAGCCGTCCCGCGGATCCCGCGTTCCGGCGCTTCGTCGTAATGCATGCGCCTGGCCTCTTCGGCAAAGCGTTCGCCCACGTCCTCGGTCTGCGCCAGCACCTGCTTTACCGCCTTCAGGTAAAGCGACTGCAGCGTTGCCGGCGCCGGGGCTTTCGCCTCGGCTGGCCTGCCAGCCGGCGCGGCGGCCGCTCCCGAAAGATTCAGGCGCGGCGCGCTGGGCAGCCGGGTGATGGCATGGTCCTCGCAGACCGGACATTGGACGAGATTTTGCGAAATCTGCGATTGCGCATCGTCCTCCGAAGCAAACCAGCCCTCGAAACGATGGTCTTGCGCGCAGCGCAGGTCGAGCACCTTCATGATGTTTCCAGCCCGTCGAAAGCTATAGTATCCGCGAAACGGAATTTTGTGAACGGTCGTGCTAATTTTTTTGCGGCCATAACGGGGGCCCTTGGCGGGAAGGCCTTGGGCGGGGGGTGATGAGGTATGGTGCGATCACACGGCTAAAGGGGGATTTTACGCTTATGGGGGTGGGATGCGTTGGGGCGCAGTTTTTTTGAGCGGCGATGGCTCTTGCGCCCGAAAGCCGTACGACATCATCCTGTGGGGCTGGTGGCTGTTTCTTTGAGCGGCGATGGCCCTTGGACCCAAGTGCGTACGACATCCCCCTGCGGGGGACGCCGGTCACTCTTCTTTGCTTCGGCCGTAACTATTCAGCAGATGTTGTAAACCGATGCGAAGTGCTTCATAGTGCTACGCATGACGAAGATCCCCAGCCTCAACGACCTGACGCCAGAGCAGAAGGACGCGCTCATCATTGAGCTGGTGACGCGGCTGAATGCGCTTGAGGCGAAGCTGGAGAAGGATAGCCACAACTCCAGCAAGCCGCCTTCGACCGACGGCCTGAAGCGCAAGCCGAAGTCGCTGCGCGAGCCGGGCACGAACCCGCCGGGTGGTCAGCCCGGCCATCCGGGCAAGACGCTCAAGCGGGTGCAGGACCCTGATCACACGGTGACGCACCCGGTGCCCGAGCGCTGCGACGTCTGCGGCAGTGCCATTGCGGCAGATCAGGTCACCGTGCTGCCGCAAGGCCGCCAAGTGTTTGATCTGCCCGCGATCCGCTTTGAAGTGATCGAGCATCGTGTGCAAGTTGCCCAGTGCCGCTGTGGCAAGACCCATACCAGCCAGTTCCCGAGCGGGGTCAGCCAGGCGGCGCAGTATGGCCCTCGGGTCAAAGCCGCGGGGGTCTATCTGACGCAGTACCAGCAAGTGCCCATCGACCGTACAGCACAAGCCCTGCGAGATCTGTTCGATCTGCCGGTGAGCACGGGCACCATTCAAAACTTCATCAACGAGGCTGCCGGCGCGCTAGCACCGGCAATTGATCAGATCCGTCAAGCGATCCTGGCCGAGCCGGTGGTGCACTTTGATGAGACAGGCATGCGGGTTGGGCGCAAGCAGCACTGGCTGCATAGCGCTTCGACAATATGGCTGACCTGGTATGGCCCGCACGCCAAGCGTGGCAAAGAAGCATTGGATAGCTTCAACATCTTGCCTGCCTTCGACGGTGTGGCCGTGCATGACGGCTGGCGCCCTTATGCCGACTACGCGTGCCAGCACGCGCTGTGCAACGCGCATCATCTGCGCGAACTCATCTACATTTGGGAGACCACCCAACAGACCTGGGCTCAGGACATGATCACCCTGCTACGCCAGGCCAAGCGCGAAGCCGACGACAATCTGACGCGGGGCAACACCAGCCTGGCGCCAGCACGCCTGGCCGACTACCGGCGCCGCGCTGAGGCGCTGATCGCGCAGGGACAGCAGGACAATCCTGCGCAGGCACGGAATCCAGCCCTGGACCCGCGCGGCAAGACCAAACAGTCCTTCGCCTACAACCTGCTGGCTCGCCTCCAGCGATATGCGACCGAGGTGTGGCGCTTCATCGCCGATCATCGTGTGCCGTTCGATAACAACCAAGCCGAACGGGATATCCGCATGCCCAAGCTCAAACAGAAGATCTCCGGAGGCTTCCGCGTCATACATGGGCTGCAGGCGTTTTGCACCATCCGCTCTTACCTCGCCACGCTGCGCAAGCAGCAGCGTGAGCTCTTCACGGCTTTGACCTGCACCTTCTCTGGCTGCCCACCTTCGCCTATCCCCGGCTGCTGAATAGTTACGCCGACGCAAAGAAGAGTGACCGGCGTCCCCCGCAGGGGGATGTCGTACGCTGTTGGGTGCAAAAACCAACACCGCCCAAACAAAATCCCAAACAACCCAACAACACGCCAACTGTCGCGTTCAACAGCCAACGCCATCAAAAAAACCTACCCCTACGCCGGCAAAACCTGCTCCCCAGCCTCCCAAACCCCCGACAACACCTTCTCCAACCAGAAGGCCCCAATAATCGTCTTAACGTCAGTAATCCGCCCCGACCGCACCCAATCAATCACCTGCCCAGCCGGCACAATAAATGTCTCAAGAAACTCCCCCTCATCAAGCTGAGCCGGCCCGGCGTTCAAATCACGCGCCAGGAAGATATCGATGAATTCGGTGGAATAGGAAATGACGGGATGAATCCGCGTGAGGTAATCCCAACGCCGCGCGCTATAGCCGGTTTCCTCCCGCAGTTCGCGCTCGCCGCAGCGCTGCGCGCCCTCCTGAGGATCCAGCTTGCCAGCGGGAAACTCAAGCATCACTTCACCAACGGGATAGCGATACTGCCGCTCCAGCAGCACGGTGCCGTCGTCGAATAGCGGAATCATCATCACCGCGCCGGGATGCAGCACGTATTCGCGCCCGGCATGCTTGCCGTCGGGCAGCTTGACGATGTCTTGCTTGAGCGTGAGGAATTTGCCTGTGTGCAGCGTGGCGGACGCCACGCACGTTTCTTTCAGGCCTTGATCGTCACCAGCGGCAATAGCGCCGGCGTCCAGCATGTCAAGCTTGTCGCTCATGAAAGCTCCGGGTCCGGACGCGGCCGGCCCGGGCGCCTTCGCTACCCGGACTCAGGCCGCGCGATGTTTGACGAGATACTGCCAGGTGAAGCCCGGGAAGGCGAACACCAGCATCATGCAACCGGTGATGGCGTAGAACTGCCAGCCTTGCGGGAAGGCGTTGCCCAGCCCAGCCTCCACGGCGAAGCCGGCCAGACCGGCCCCCACATACCAGGCGAACAATTCGCCCGCCCTGATCCACAGCGGCTTTTTGACAAAGCGCAGCGGGATCAGCGCGAACAATCGCTGGTTGACAAACGGCAGGTTGGCACAAACCAATGCCAGCAAGATGACAAACCAGCCCGCCGCGGATGAACTCATATCGCTACGCCGCCGTCGCGCATCAGGACGCCAGCGTGGCGCGGATGGCCTGGTAGCACAGGTTCATCAGCGCTGCCGGGAACAGGCCCAGGGCAATGATGACCGCGCCGTTCACGGTCAGCATCGAACGCAGGCCAAAGCTCGACTCCAGCTTTTTCTCGTCGGCCGGTGCATCGAAATACATCAGCTTGACCACGCGCAGGTAGTAGAACGCGCCGATCAGCGAGAACAGCACCGCCACCACGGCCAGCCAGGTCATGCCGCTACGGACCACGGCCTCGAGCACGGCCAGCTTGGCGTAGAAGCCCATGGTCGGCGGGATGCCAGCCAGCGAGAACATCATCACCAGCATCAGCAGCGCGTACCAGGGATTCTTGCGCGACAGGCCCTTGAGGTCGTCCAGCGTCTCGGCTTCGAAATCCTTGCCGGCGCGCAGCAGGATGATGCCGAAGGTGCCCAGCGTGGTGATCAAGTAGGTCACCGCATAGAACATCGACGAACCGTAGGCGCTGGCGGCGCCATCGGCCTTGCCGTCAGCCACGCCGGACAGCATGCCCAGCAGCAGGAAGCCCATGTGCGAGATGGTGGAATACGCCAGCATCCGCTTGAGGTTGGTCTGGACGATGGCGGTCAGGTTGCCGATGGCCAGCGAGGCCACGGCCAGTACAGCCAGCATCACTTGCCAGTCCACCGCCAGGGGCAACAGGCCTTCCACCAGCAGGCGCAGCGCCATGGCGAAGGCTGCCAGCTTCGGCGCACCTGCGATCAGCAGCGTCACCGCGGTCGGCGAGCCCTGGTAGATGTCCGGAATCCACATATGGAACGGCGCGGCGCCCATCTTGAACGCAATGCCCGCCACCAGGAAGACCACGCCGAAGGCCAGCATGGTGGTGTTGACTCGGCCAGACTCCACGACACGCAACACTTGGCCGAGGTTCAGCGAACCGGTCGCACCATAGAGCATGGACATGCCGTACAGCAGGAAACCAGAGGCCAGCGCGCCCAGCACGAAGTACTTGATGGCCGATTCGGACGTCACGCGGTTGTCGCGGCGCAGGGCCACCAGCGCGTAGGACGCCAGCGACAGCAGTTCCAGGCCCAGGTACAGGGTCAGGAAGTTGTTGCCGGTGATCATCACGATCTGGCCGCCGAGCGTGAACAGCGCGAGCATGTAGAACTCGCCGCTGTACATGTCGCGGTCAGCCAGGTAGCTACGCGTATAGACCAGCGTGACGAACAGCGCGCCGGAGGCGAAGGCCGACAGCACATTGGCCATCGGGTCCACCACCACCAGGTTGGCGAAGGCGTAATGCGTGTCGCCGGCGGCCGCGTTCAGGCCAAACCAGACGGTCAGCACGAGCGTGGTGAGCAGCGACAGCGGATAGGCCACGCTGGAGCGGCCCTTGCCACGGGCAAGGTCGATCCAGTTGACCGCGGCGATGGCGATCGCCAGGAAAATGATTGGCGCCACAGGTGCCAATGTCGAGGACGGTTGCATGTTTGTTTCTCTCCCCGATTACAGCTTCGACTGCGCCACGTGCGACAGCAGGTTCACCACGGAAGCGTGCATCACATCGGTGAAGGGTTTCGGATACAGGCCCATATAGAGCGTCATGATCGCCAGCAGGCCAAGCATGAGGAACTCGCGCTTGTTCAGGTCGACCAGTTCGGCCACGTGCTTGTGCACCACGTCGCCAAAGATCACGCGCTTGACCATCCACAACGAGTAGGCGGCGCCCAGGATCAACGCGGTGGCGGCCAGCAGGCCGATCCAGAAGTTGAACTTGACCGCGCCCAGGATCACCATGAACTCTCCGACGAAACCCGAAGTAGCCGGCAAGCCGCAGTTGGCCATGGCGAAGAACACCGACAGCGCCGCGAACTTCGGCATGGTGTTCACCACACCGCCGTAATCGGCGATCTGGCGCGAGTGCACGCGGTCATACAGCACGCCGATGCAAAGGAACATGGCGCCCGAGATGAAGCCGTGGGAGATCATCTGGATGATGCCGCCCTCGATGCCGATCTCGTTGAAGATGAAAAAGCCCAGCGTGACGAAGCCCATGTGGGCAATCGACGAGTACGCCACCAGCTTCTTCATGTCGGCCTGCACCATCGCGACCAGGCCGATATAGATCACGGCGATCAGCGAAATGGTGATGATGAAGGCGGCCATGCTATGGCTGGCATCCGGTGCGATCGGCAGCGAGAAACGCAGGAAACCGTAGGCGCCCAGCTTCAGCATGATGGCGGCCAGCACCACCGAGCCGCCGGTCGGCGCTTCCACGTGGGCGTCCGGCAGCCAGGTGTGGACCGGCCACATCGGCACCTTGACCGCAAAGGCCAGGAAGAAGGCGATGAACAGCGCGGTCTGCTCGTTCATCGACAGCTTGGCCTGGTGCCATTCGAGGATGTCGAAGGTACCGGTCTTGCTGTACAGGTACAGCAGCGCAACCAGCGTCAGCAGCGAGCCGAGCAGCGTGTAGAGGAAGAACTTGAAGGCCGCGTACACACGGTTCGGGCCGCCCCAGACGCCGATGATGATGTACATCGGAATCAGCGTGGCCTCGAAGAACACGTAGAACAGCATGCCGTTGAGCGCGCAGAACACGCCGACCATCAGGCCCGACAGGATCAGGAACGAGGCCATGTACTCGGCCACGCGCTCGGTGATCACTTCCCAGGCGGAGATCACCACGATCACCGTGATGAAGGCGGTCAGCACCACGAACCACATCGAGATGCCGTCGACACCCAGGTGGTAGTTGATGTTGAAGCGTTCGATCCATTCCGACTTCTCGACGAACTGCATGGCAGCCGTGGCACGGTCGAAGTGGAATACCAGCGGCAGCGTAACGAGGAAGCTGGCGATGGAGCCGAACAGCGACATCCAGCGGACGTAGCCGGGGCTACGGTCGGAACCCGAGGCAAGGACCAGCAAGCCAAAAAAGATCGGCAGCCAGATAGCGAAAGACAGAACCATTTTCTTGTTTTCCTTACTTGGCGCTCACTGTGGCGAACGAGGTGCCGAACACCGTCATCGTCAGCAGGATCAGCATGCCCAGGATCATGGCGAATGCGTAGTGATAGATGTAGCCGGATTGCAGGTAACGGCTCACCGACGCGAACCACGCCACCACGCGAGCAGAGCCGTTGACCACCAGGCCGTCGATCAGCCCCTGGTCGCCGCCCTTCCACAGGCCGGTACCGAGCAGACGGGCACCACGGGCAAACACGGCCTCGTTGATCGCGTCCATGTAGTACTTGTTGTCGAGCAGCTTGTACAGGCCCGAGAAGCGTTGCTTGATGGCAGCGGGGATATCCGGGCGCTTCATGTAGAAGAACCAGGACAGCACCACACCGGAAATCGCCAGCCACAGCACCGGCGTCGTCACGGAGTGCAGGGCCATCTCCACCCAGCCGTGGAAGCCTTGGGCCAGCTCTTCCATCGCGTGGTGGTTCTCGCCGACGAAGATCACGTCCTTGAAGGCCACGCCGTGCTTGAAGAAGTCCCCGAACAGCAGCGGCTTGATCGTAAGGGCACCGATCACGACAGACGGGATCGCCAGCAGCACCAGGGGCAACGTGACAACCCACGGCGACTCGTGCGGCTTCTCGCCCGGAGCCAGGCCGTGATGATGGTCCGCGGTGGCTTCCTCGTCATCATGATTGCCCGCGTGATGCGTGTGGTGCTCTTCCTTGCCGAAGCGCTCTTCCCCGTGGAACACCAGGAAGTACAGGCGGAAGGAATAGAACGCCGTGACGAACACGCTGGACAGCACCGCGAAGTAAGCGAAGCCCGAGCCGGCGATATGCGATTCGGCCACCGCCTCGATAATCGAGTCCTTGGAGTAGAAGCCCGCGAAGAACGGCGTGCCGATCAGCGCCAGCGAACCCACCAGCGACGTGATCCAGGTAATCGGCATGTACTTGCGCAGGCCGCCCATATTGCGGATGTCCTGATCATGGTGCAGCCCGATGATGACCGAGCCGGCCGCAAGGAACAGCAGTGCCTTGAAGAACGCGTGGGTCATCAGGTGGAACACGGCCACCGAGTAAGCCGAGGCGCCCAGCGCGACCGTCATGTAGCCCAGCTGCGACAGCGTGGAGTAAGCCACCACGCGCTTGATGTCGTTCTGGATCATGCCCAGGAAGCCCATGAACAGCGCGGTAATGGCGCCGATCACCAGCACGAAGGACAGAGCGGTATCCGACAGCTCGAACAGCGGCGACATGCGCGCCACCATGAAGATGCCGGCCGTCACCATGGTGGCGGCGTGGATCAGCGCGGAGATCGGGGTCGGGCCTTCCATCGAGTCCGGCAGCCACACGTGCAGCGGGAACTGGGCCGACTTGCCCATGGCGCCGATGAACAGGCAGATGCAGGCAACCGTGATCATCATCCAGTCGGTGCCCGGGAAGATCACCGTGGCGAGCTGGTCGCGCGCGGCGAACACTTCCGTGTAGTTCATGCTGCCGCTGTAGGCCAGCAGCAGGCCGATGCCGAGGATAAAGCCGAAGTCACCCACGCGGTTGACCAGGAACGCCTTGAGGTTGGCGAAAATGGCGGTCGGGCGGGTGTACCAGAAGCCGATCAGCAGGTACGACACCAGGCCCACAGCTTCCCAGCCGAAGAACAGCTGCAGGAAGTTGTTGCTCATCACCAGCATCAGCATCGAGAAGGTGAACAGCGAGATGTAGGCGAAGAAGCGGTTGTAGCCGGGGTCATCGCTCATGTAGCCGACGGTGTAGATGTGCACCATCAGCGAGACGAAGCTCACCACCACCATCATCATCGCGGTCAGCGAGTCGACCAGGAAGCCCACTTCCATCTTGAGGCTGCCGATCGTCATCCACTCGTACACGGTGGCATTGAAGCTCGCGCCGTCAAGGACGTCCATCAGCACGATGATCGACAGCAGGCAGGAGATCGCCACACCGAGGATCGTCACGGTGTGGGCCAGCGTGCGGCCGGCGCGCGTCTCCGAGGAGAACGTGCTGAAGAACTTGGTGCCGAACAGGCCGGCGATGGCTGCACCGGCGAGCGGTGCGAGCGGAATCGCCAGTAGCAGGTTGGGGTCGAGCGTGGTTGCCATAGGACGCTTAGTGGTGTGCGGTCGGAGAACGGTCTTGGTTCATAACGTAGGGACTCGGATCAGCCCTTGAGGGTGTCCATGTCGTCCACGTTGATCGTGTCCAGGTTGCGGAACAGCACGACCAGAATTGCAAGGCCGATTGCCGATTCGGCCGCAGCCACCGTGAGGATAAAGAAAACGAAAACCTGTCCTGCCAGGTCGCCCAGATAGTGCGAGAAGGCGACGAAGTTCATATTGACCGCAAGCAGCATCAGTTCGATCGCCATCAGCAGCACGATGACGTTCTTGCGGTTCAGGAAGATACCAACGATGCTGATGGCGAACAGGATCGCACCGAGCACGAGGAAATGGGCGAGAGAGAGCACAGCGTTTCTCCGGGCTTTAGTTCTTGTTGGCGGCAGCCGCGGCATCCGGGCTGGCTTGGGTGCCGGCACGGGCTTCGCTGGGCATCGAGACCAGGCGCACGCGGTCCTGGCGGCGGGTACGCAGCTGCTCGCCCACGTCTTGCGACTTGTTGTCCTTGCGGCGGCGCAGCGTCAGCGCAACGGCGGCGATGATCGCCACCAGCAGGATGATGCCGGCCACTTCAAAGGCGTAGATGTAGTCGGTGTAGATCAGCTTGCCGAGCTCAGCGGTGTTGGAGTAGTCCGGGCCGTGCACGACGTTGTTCAGCGGCGTGGTGGTGCCGATGAAGTTGCGCACCAGCACGGTGGCCATTTCGGCGATGATCAGCGCGCCAACCACCGAAGCCATCGGCACATAGGTCCAAAAGTCCCGTCGCAGGTGCTCGATATCGATATCGATCATCATCACCACGAACAGGAACAGCACCATCACGGCGCCCACGTACACCAGCACCAGCAGGATGGCGAGGAATTCGGCCTTCAGCAGCATCCAGATCGCGGCTGCCGTAAAAAACGACAGCACGAGGAACAGTGCGGAGTGCACCGGGTTCTTCGCGGTGATGACTTTCAGTGCGGAGAGCACCAGCACCAGCGCAAAGACATAGAAGATGGTGGTCGTGAGTTCCATGGTCCTCGTCGAGCCTTCCGGCACAAGCCACCCCTGGTGGCCTGCCCTTGCGGCATCCTTTTCGTTGGCCCCACACGGGGCCCGATTCACTATTCGTCGGCAACGTCCGCCAGAATCGGCGGCCGCGCCCTGTATCGCGCCGTATTAACGGTACTTGGCGTCCGCGGCCTTCGCTGCGGCAATCTGCGGCTCGTAGCGGTCACCCACGGCCAGCAGCATGTCCTTGGTGAAGTACAGGTCGCCGCGCTTCTCGCCGTGGTATTCGAGGATATGCGTCTCGACGATGGCGTCGACCGGGCAGGCTTCCTCGCAGAAACCGCAGAAAATACACTTGGTCAGGTCGATGTCATAGCGCGTGGTGCGGCGGGTGCCGTCGACGCGTGCATCGGACTCGATGGTGATGGCCAGTGCCGGGCAAACCGCTTCGCACAGCTTGCAGGCGATGCAGCGCTCTTCGCCGTTCGGGTAGCGGCGCAGCGCGTGCAGGCCCCGGAAACGCGGCGACATCGGCGTTTTCTCTTCGGGGAACTGGACTGTGATCTTGCGCGCGAAGAGATAGCGCCCGGTCAGGGCCATGCCCTTGAAGAGTTCCTTCAGGAGCAGGCTGTTGAAGAAGTCCTTGATGGCGAGCAGCATGACGATTGCTTCCTAATGATTCCACGGGGCGCCGCCAAATGCGGCTGCGCCCCTGCTTTGGCCGTTCAATGCCAGATATTCCAGGGCGACCGGATCCAGATCGCCACGATGACCAGCCAGCCCACCGTCAGCGGGATGAAGATCTTCCAGCCCAGGCGCATGATCTGGTCATAGCGGTAGCGCGGGAACGAAGCGCGGATCCAGATAAACACCGACAGCAGCAAAAATACCTTGATCAGCAGCCAGAAGAAGCCCGGCACCGCATTCGTGATGAAGCTCTCGAACGGGGGCGCCCAGCCGCCCAGGAACATCAGCGCGGTCATCGTGGAGATGACGATCATGTTGATGTACTCGGCCAGGAAGAACAGCGCGAAGCCCATGCCCGAGTATTCGATCATGTGGCCCGCCACGATTTCCGACTCGCCTTCCACCACGTCGAACGGGTGGCGGTTGGTTTCGGCCACGCCGGAGATGAAGTACACGCCGAACATGGGCAGCAGCGGCAGCCAGTTCCACGACAGTACGTTGATCCCCATGTTGGCGAAGTAGCCTGTGTTCTGCGAATTGACGATGGCCGACAGGTTCAGGCTGCCCGACACCATCAGCACCGTCACCAGGGCAAAGCCCATGGCGATTTCATACGACACCATCTGCGCCGCGGCGCGCATGGCGCCGATGAAGGCGTACTTGGAGTTGGAGGCCCAGCCTGCCAGGATCACGCCGTACACGCCAACCGAGCTGATCGCCATCACGTACAGCAGGCCGGCGTTGACGTTGGCCATCACCACCTCGGCCTGGAACGGAATCACCGCCCAGATCGCCACGGCGGGCATCAGCACCATCAGCGGGGCAACCAGGTACATGCCCCGGCTGACCTGCGTGGGCATCATCACTTCCTTGAGCAGCAGCTTGAGCACGTCGGCGATCGGCTGCAGCAGGCCCAGCGGGCCGACCCGGTTCGGGCCGATACGCACGTGCATCCAGCCGATCAGCTTGCGCTCCCAGAGGATCAGGTAGGCCACGCACAACAGCAGCGGCACCACAATGACCACGGCGCGAATCAGGATCCACAGCGGCGTCCAGGCGCCGCCGAAGAGATTCTGTCCTTGCGAGGTAATCCAGTCGATCATGTTTCTTTCTCGCTCTTCTTATGCCGTGGCCGCCGGCTCGGCCGCGCCCTTCGCGGCGGCGGCCAGGTCGATGGCTTTCTCTACGGTGACAGTACCGAACATGGCGCCCAGGCTGGCCGCGGCAACCGTGCCCGCGGACACGCGCACGGTGCCGGCAGGCAACGCGGATTCCAGGGCGGCCGGCAGCACCACGCTGCCCTGCCCTTGCGTCACGCGCACCGGGTCGCCCGCCTGCACGCCCAGCGAGGCGAACAGGTCGGCCGACAGGCCGGCTTGCATGGCGCGGCGCGCGGCTGCGGTCAGTTGCAGCGAATCGGCACGGCGCACGATCGGGTCTGCGTGGTAGATCGGCACATCGGCGATGCGCTCGATGCCGCCCGCAGCGGCGCTCACGCGGATGGCCGCGTCGGTGCCGTTGTTCAGTTGCGGAGCGACCGGCTTGGCCAGCACTTCGTCACGCACGCTTTCGGCGGTCTCGTAGTCGAAACCAGGCACGTCGAGCAGGTTGCCGAGCACGCGCAGCACCTTCCAGGCCGGACGCGAATCGCCCAGCGCACGGACGACGCCGTTGAAACTTTGCGGCAGGCCTTCGCAGTTCACGAACGTACCTGCGGTCTCGGTGAACGGGGTTACCGGCAGGATCACGTCAGCGTATTGCAGCGCGGCTTCCGAGCGGAACGGCGACAGCACCACCACGGTACCGGCCTGGGCCAGCGCGGCCAGGGCCTGACGCGGGTTGGCAGCGTCGAACTCGGGTTCCGTGTTCAGCAGCACGTAGGCGCGGCGCGGCGTGTCGAACATGGCCTGCGCGTTGGCGCCGCCCTTCTGCGGCAGCGCACCTGCGATATGGCCGCCGACCGTGTTCGCGGCTTCGGTCAGGAAGCCCAGCGTGGCGCCGGTTTCGGTGGCGATCCACTGTGCCAGCGCGTGCAGCGCGGCGAATTGCGGGTGACGCACGGCCTCGTTGCCGAGGAACACGGCGCGGCGCTCGCCGGACAACAGCGCATCCGCTACCAGCCTGGACTTGTCGTCGCCGTCGAAACCATCGGTGCCCGCCGGAGCGGCCACGCCCTTGGCTGCGGCGACAGCACGGGCCACGCCGGCCAGGGCTGCGGTCCAGCCGGACGGTGCGGCGTCGATGCGTGCGGCCAGCGGCATCAGCAGGTCGTCGGCGCTGGCGCCGAGCACTGCGACGCGGGCACCCTTCTTGCCAGCCTGGCGCAGACGCGCGGCCAGCAGCGGGTGATCCTTGCGCAGCGACGAACCGATCACCAGCACGCGTTGCAGCGTGGAGACATCGGCAATCGGCAGGCCCAGCCACGGCGCGCCCTTGATGGCGGCCGAGAAATCGGTCTGGCGCTGGCGGAAGTCAACGTTGTCGCTGCCCAGTCCACGCACCAGCTTACCCAGCAGGTGGAGTTCTTCCAGCGTGCTGTGCGGGCTTGCCAGCGCGGCGATCTGGTCGGCGCCATGGTCGCGCTTAATGCTGGCGAGGCCATTGGCCACGTATTCCAGCGCGGTCTGCCAGTCCGTTTCCATCCACTCGCCGCCTTGCTTGAGCAGGGGCTTGGTGAGACGGTCGGCGCTGTTCAGGCCTTCGTACGAGAAGCGGTCCTTGTCGGACAGCCAGCATTCGTTGACGGCTTCGTTGTCCAGCGGCAGCACGCGCATCACGCGCTGGTTCTTGGTCTGCACCACCAGGTTCGCGCCCAGGCCATCGTGCGGCGACACCGACTTGCGGCGAGCCAGTTCCCAGGTACGTGCCGAGTAGCGGAACGGCTTGCTGGTCAGCGCGCCGACCGGGCACAGGTCGATCATGTTGCCGGACAGTTCCGAATCCACGGTCTGGCCGACGAAGGTGGTGATCTCGGAATGCTCGCCGCGGCCCAGCATGCCCAGCTCCATCACGCCGGCGACTTCCTGGCCAAAGCGCACGCAGCGGGTGCAGTGGATGCAGCGGCTCATCTCTTCCATGGAGATCAGCGGGCCCACGCTCTTGTGGAAGACAACGCGCTTTTCTTCCTTGTAGCGCGATTCCGATGCGCCGTAGCCCACGGCCAGGTCCTGCAGCTGGCACTCGCCGCCCTGATCGCAGATCGGGCAATCCAGCGGGTGGTTGATCAGCAGGAATTCCATCACCGACTTCTGCGCCTTGACCGCCTTCTCCGAATTGGTGAAGACTTTCATGCCAGGGGTGACGGGCGTGGCGCAGGCCGGCAGCGCCTTGGGCGCTTTCTCAACCTCAACCAGGCACATGCGGCAGTTAGCCGCGATGGACAATTTACGGTGGTAGCAGAAGTGCGGGATGTAGGTGCCCAGCTGGCGGGCGGCTTCCATCACCAGGCTGCCTTCAGCAACCTCAACCTTCTTGCCGTCGATCTCGAGTTCAACCATGTTCTGCCACGCTTAAGAGTAGGCCGGAACCATGCACTGCTTGTGTTCGACGTGATATTCGAACTCTTTCCAGTAGTGCTTGAGCATGCCGCGGACCGGCATCGCTGCCGCATCACCGAGCGCGCAGATGGTGCGGCCCATGATGTTTTCAGCGACGTTATTGAGCAGGTCCAGGTCTTCCTGGCGCCCTTCTCCGTGTTCGATACGATTCACCATGCGATAGAGCCAGCCGGTGCCTTCACGGCACGGCGTGCACTGGCCGCACGATTCTTCAAAGTAGAAATACGACAGACGCAGCAGCGAGCGAACCATGCAGCGCGTCTCGTCCATCACGATCACCGCGCCCGAGCCCAGCATCGAGCCGGCCTTGGCGATCGAGTCGTAATCCATGTCGGACGCCATCATCATGTCGCCCGGCACCACCGGGGCGGACGAGCCGCCCGGGATCACTGCCTTGATGCGCTTGCCGCCGCGCATGCCGCCGGCGAGTTCCAGCAGGGTCGCGAACGGCGTGCCCAGCGGGATCTCGTAGTTGCCGGGGCGCTCGATGTCGCCGGAAATCGAGAAGATCTTGGAGCCGCCGTTGTTCGGCTTGCCCATCTTCAGGTAGTTTTCCGGCCCGATCGACAGCAGGAACGGCACCGCGGCGAACGTCTCGGTGTTGTTGATGGTGGTCGGCTTGCCGTACAGGCCAAAGCTGGCCGGGAACGGCGGCTTGAATCGCGGCTGGCCTTTCTTGCCTTCCAGCGATTCGAGCAGCGCGGTTTCCTCGCCACAGATGTAGGCGCCGTAGCCGTGGTGGGCGTGCAACTGGAAGTTGAAGCCCGAATCCAGGATATTGTCACCCAGGAAGCCGGCCGCACGCGCCTCTTCGAGCGCTTGCTCGAAGATCTTGTATTCGTTCCAGATCTCGCCGTGGATGTAGTTGTAGCCCACGGTGATGCCCATCGCGTACGCACCGATGGCCATGCCTTCGATCAGCGCATGCGGGTTGTAGCGGATGATGTCGCGGTCCTTGAAGGTACCGGGCTCGCCCTCGTCGGTGTTGCAGACCAGGTATTTCTGGCCGGGGAACTGACGCGGCATGAAGCTCCACTTCAGGCCGGTGGGGAAGCCTGCGCCGCCACGACCGCGCAGGCCCGAGGCCTTGACGTCCGCGATCACCTGCTCGGGCGTGATCTTCTCGGTCAGGATGCGCCTGAGCTGCTGATAGCCGCCGCGCTTGACGTAGTCTTCGAGGTGCCAGTTGCTGCCATCGAGGCCGGCCAGGATCAGCGGCTTGATGTGGCGGTCGTGCAGAGAGGTCATGTTACTTGTCCCCCTTGGCGGTGCCCTTGAGCTCGTCCACCAGCGCGTCCAGCTTGGCGTCGCTCATGTGGCTGCACATGCGGGTATTGTTGACGATCATCACCGGTGCGTCGCCGCAGGCGCCCATGCACTCGCCTTCCTTGAGGGTGAAGGTGCCGCACGGGGTGGTTTCGTTATAGCCGATACCCAGCTTTTGCTTGAGGTAGTCGCCGGCCCGTTCGCCGCCGGAGAGTGCGCACGGCAGGTTGGTGCAGACGGTCAGCTTGTACTTGCCGACCGGCTTCGTGTCGTACATGTTGTAGAAGGTTGCGACCTCCTCGACCCATACCGGCGGCATGTCGAGGTAGCTGGCAACGAACTGCATGACTTCCGGGGAGACCCAGCCCACTTCGCCCTGCGCCACGGCCAACGCCGCCATCACGGCCGACTGCTTCTGGTCAGCCGGATACTTGGCGATCGCGCGATCGATTTCCTTGAGAGCTTCTGCTGATAGCATGGTCGTTGCTGTAATACGCCGAGTCATTTGCGGAACTGCGCCGCCACATGGCGCGCATCCGCAGGTTTGCAGCCGTCGCTGCCGTTGCGGCCCGCATGTCGCAGCATGCTGGGCCCACCGCGGGTTTCCCGTGGCCGGACACCGTGGTTCGGGTCCTTGCCAGGGGCGCCCGGATCGTCGTCCGGGGCCGGCGGTACTAATTAGCGGTCGATCTCGCCGAAGACGATGTCCTGGGTACCGATGATCGTTACCGCGTCCGCAATCATGTGGCCCTTGGCCATTTCATCCAGGGCGGCAAGATGGGCAAAGCCCGGTGCCCTGATCTTCAGGCGGTACGGCTTGTTCGCGCCGTCGGAGATCGCATAGATGCCGAACTCGCCCTTGGGATGCTCCACCGCCGCGTAGGTCTCGCCTTCCGGCACGTGAATGCCTTCGGTAAAGAGCTTGAAGTGGTGGATCAGCTCTTCCATGTTGGACTTCATGTCCACGCGCGAAGGCGGCGCCACCTTGTGGTTGTCGGTCATCACCGGGCCGGGGTTGCGGCGCAGCCAGTCGATGCACTGCTTGATGATCCCGTTGGACTGGCGCATCTCTTCGATACGCACGAGGTAGCGCGAGTAGCAATCGCCGCCCACGCCCACCGGGACCTGGAAGTCCATGCGGTCATACACTTCGTAGGGCTGCTTCTTGCGCAGGTCCCACTCGATGCCGGAGCCGCGCAGCATCGGGCCGGTAAAGCCCATTTGCAGCGCGCGTTCCGGGCTCACCACGCCGATGCCGACCAGGCGCTGTTTCCAGATCCGGTTGTCCGTCAGCAGCGTCTCGTATTCGTCGACGTACTTCGGGAAACGGTTGGTGAAGTCCTCGATGAAGTCCAGCAGCGAACCCGAACGCGCCTCGTTCATGGCCTTGATGGCGCGCTCGTTGTGGATCTTCGATGCCTTGTATTGCGGCATTGTGTCCGGCAGGTCGCGGTACACGCCGCCCGGACGGTAGTAGGCCGCGTGCATGCGCGCGCCCGATACCGCCTCGTACATGTCGAACATGTCCTCGCGTTCGCGGAAGGCGTACAGGAACACCGCCATCGCACCCACGTCGAGCGCGTGCGAGCCGATCCACATCAGGTGGTTCAGCAGGCGCGTGATCTCGTCGAACATCACGCGGATGTATTGCGCGCGGACCGGCACATCGAGACCCAGCATCTTCTCGATGGCCATCACGTAGGCATGCTCGTTGACCATCATCGACACGTAGTCGAGGCGGTCCATGTACGGCACGCTCTGGATCCAGGTCTTCTGCTCGGCCAGCTTTTCGGTGGCACGGTGCAGCAGGCCGATATGGGGGTCGGCGCGCTGGATCACTTCGCCGTCAAGCTCCAGCACAAGGCGCAGCACGCCGTGTGCCGCAGGATGCTGCGGGCCGAAGTTCAGGGTGTAGTTCTTGATATCTGCCATTGCGCGTTCTCAGTGCTGCAAGCCGCCGTAATTCTCTTCGCGGATGACGCGCGGCGTTACCTCGCGCGGCTCGATCGTGACGGGCTGGTAGATCACCCGCTTCTGTTCGGGGTCGTAGCGCATCTCGACATAGCCCGATACCGGGAAGTCCTTGCGGAACGGATGGCCGACGAAACCGTAGTCGGTCAACAGGCGGCGCAGGTCGTTATGGCCTTCGAACACGATGCCATAGAAGTCGAACGCTTCGCGCTCGAACCAGTTGGCCGAGTTCCAGACGTCGTTCAGCGACGGCACCACGGGCACGTCGTCATCCGGCGCGAACACACGTACGCGCAGACGCCAGTTGTGCGTCACCGACAGCAGGTGCGTCACGGCGGCGAAACGGGGACCATCCCAGGCGCCGTCGCCATAGGAGGAATAGTCGACGCCGCAAACGTCGATCAGCTGCTCGAAGCGCAGCGACGGATCGTCGCGCAGCATCAGCGCGGTTTCGACGGAGTCTTCGGCCTTGACGATAAGGGTAATCTCGCCTATCGCCTCCACCAGTTTCTGGATACGCTTGCCCAGTACCTTTTCGAGCGCGGCCTTCAGAGTATCGAGGTTCGACATGTCAGCCCTTGCGCGCGATGGTGTTGGTGCGACGGATCTTGTTCTGCAGCTGGATGATGCCGTAGATCAGCGCTTCCGCCGTGGGGGGGCAGCCAGGCACATAGATATCCACCGGCACGATCCGGTCGCAACCACGCACCACTGAATACGAGTAGTGATAGTAGCCGCCGCCATTCGCGCACGAACCCATCGAGATTACCCAACGTGGCTCTGCCATCTGGTCGTAGACCTTGCGCAGCGCGGGGGCCATCTTGTTGCACAGCGTGCCGGCCACGATCATCACGTCCGACTGGCGCGGCGACGGGCGGAAAATCACGCCGAAGCGGTCCATGTCGTAGCGCGCGGCGCCAGCATGCATCATTTCCACAGCGCAGCACGCCAGGCCAAAGGTCATCGGCCAGAGCGACCCGGTGCGGGTCCAGTTGATCAGCTTGTCAGCGGTAGTCGTGACGAAGCCTTCATTGAGAACGCCTTCGATTGCCATATCACATCACTCCCAATCGAGCGCGCCCTTTTTCCAGATGTAGACGAAGCCCACGATGAATTCCAGCAGAAACACGCCCATGGCGAAGAAACCCGGCCAGCCGATATCCCGCAGGGCTACACCCCAGGGAAACAGGAAGGCGGTTTCGAGATCGAACAGGATAAAAAGAATAGCGATGAGGTAGTAGCGCACGTCGAACTTCATGCGCGCGTCCTCGAACGCTTCGAAGCCGCACTCGTACGGAGAGAGCTTCGCGGGATCAGGTTTGTTGGGACCGAGAATTCGGCCAATCGACATCAGTGCAATGCCGAGCACGACACCGAAGATGATGAAGATGAGGACGGGGAAGTAGGCTTCGAGATTCAAGGTACGGCCAGCCTTATCTGGAATGTTGTCAACAGCACCAGCGGTAAGCGGCGTCCTGTTGCCCACCCCAAGCGCCATTCCGTAGAAATTACGACGCCGCCTTGCGGACTGTCCGGGTTGCCCACCCGGGATAAACTCCGGACGGGCAACCCGATCAAGTTGTTTGGTGCCGACGGCGAGACTCGAACTCGCACAGCTTTCGCCACTACCCCCTCAAGATAGCGTGTCTACCAATTTCACCACGTCGGCTGGGGGAGAAACAATATTGCCTCGCGCCGGGCTTTTCAGGGCCCAGGGTTTTTACACCCTTCGGAACTCTGGCTGGGACCGCTTTGTCCTGGCTGGAGCCCCGTCGCTGGGGGATCGTTTCAAGCCTTGTATTCTAACCTAGGATTCTCGTTTTGTTCAATGCACAACTGCAAAAATCTTCAAGAATCAGACACAAGGCTCGTTGATTATTTCGGTACTGCGGGCGCGGACGAATTCGACGCCGCGGCACCCGATGCAGCAGCAGCAGCCGCCGCTGCCGGTGCCACCTGCGGCGCGGAGCCCATCACACCCAGCGATGCCGCCGGCCGATAGTTGCCCAGCAGCGTCAGGCTCAGCGTGCAGATGAAGAACAGCGTCGCCAGCACGGCGGTGGTACGCGACAGGAAGTTGGCCGAGCCGGTGGCGCCGAACAGGCTGCCCGAGGCCCCCGAGCCGAACGCCGCACCGACATCGGCGCCCTTGCCATGCTGCAGCAGCACCAGGCCAATCACGCCAAGCGCGGATAGTACCTGCGCCACTACCAACAAAGTTTTGAAAATTGCCATTTGGTTCGATTCGCTTGCCTGATCAGACCCTATGAGCGGCCGGCATTCAGGCGTTGCCGATCGCGAGGAAATCGTCCGACTTCAGCGAGGCGCCTCCGATCAGGCCCCCGTCGATGTCGGGCATGGAAAATAGTTCTGCCGCGTTGTCCGGCTTGACGCTGCCGCCGTACAGCATGGCCATGCGAGCCGCAACCCCTGCATCGCGCGCTGCCACCTGGCCGCGCAGGAAGGCATGCACGGCCTGGGCCTGCTCGCTGCTTGCGGTCTTGCCGGTGCCGATTGCCCACACCGGCTCATATGCCAGCACGATACGCCCAAGTTGCTCCAGCGACAGCGCTTCGAGCACGGCGCCAAGCTGACGGCCAACCACCGCCTCGGTCTCGCCGGCCTCGCGCTGCGCCAGGGTCTCGCCCACGCACACTACCGGCACGATGCCGAATTCGAGTGCGCGCAGCGCCTTGGCCGCCACCGTGGCATCGCTCTCGCCATGGTAACTGCGGCGCTCCGAATGCCCCACCAGGGCGTACGAAACACCGAACTCGGCCAGCATGGATGCCGCCACTTCGCCCGTGAAGGCACCGCGTGCCTCGGCGGATACGTCTTGAGCGCCCCAGGCCACATTGGAGCCGGCCAGCAACGACTGGCACTGCGCCAGGTAAGGGAACGGCGCGCACACCGCAAGGCGGGCACGTGCCGGTACAGCCTTGATACCTTCCAGCAGGGCCGCGTTGGCGGCCAGGCTGCCGTGCATCTTCCAGTTGCCGATGACGAGCTTTTGTCTCACAGGGCGCCCCTCTCAATCAAACCGGGTATTGTAGCGCGGGCCAGGGCCCTACGCCACCGAAGGGGCCCGAAATCGGCCCTGAGGCTCCCGCGCCCAGGCGATCCCGGGGCCCGCCCTGCCCTGCCATCCCGCCGGGGCGCGCAGCCCCGGCCCCGCCCGCTTACCAGGTCAGGACGATCTTGCCGATGTGCTCGCTCGATTCCATCAGGCGATGCGCGTCAGCCGCCTGGGCAGCCGGGAAGGTCTGGTGGATCACCGGCTTGATCTTGCCTGCGGCCAGCAGCGGCCAGACGTTCTGGTGCAGCGCTTGCGCGATCTCGCCCTTGAACGAAGCCGGGCGCGGACGCAGCGTCGAACCGGTAACGGTGATGCGTCGGCGCAGGATGTCGCCTAGCGGAATCTCCGCCTTGGCGCCGCCCAGCAGCGCAATGATCACGATGCGGCCGTCGTCGGCCACGCAGGAAAGCTCGCGCGCCAGGTAGGGGCCGGCCACCATGTCGAGGATGACGTCCGCGCCGCGGCCACCGGTCAAGGCCTTGACCTCGGCGACGAAGTCTTCGGTTTTGTAGTTGATGGCGCGGTCGGCGCCCAGCGCCTCGCAGGCACGGCACTTGTCAGCGCTGCCAGCCGTCACGAAGACCTTGTGGCCCAGTGCCTTGGCAATCTGGATGGCGGTCGTGCCGATGCCGCTGGAGCCACCCTGGATCAGCAGGGTCTCATCCTTGCCCAGCGGGCCGCGGCCCAGGTAGCCGCGATCGAACACATTGCTCCACACGGTGAAGAAGGTCTCGGGCAATGCCGCGGCCTCGATATCCGACAGGCCGGCCGGCACCGGCAGGCATTGCGCCGCGGGGGCCACGCACAACTCGGCGTAGCCACCGCCCTGCACCAGCGCGCAGACGCGATCGCCCAGCTTCAGGCCGAAGCGGTTGTCGGCGTGCGACAGGTCGCCGCCGGCAACCACACCCGCCACTTCCAGGCCCGGCAGGTCGGACGCGCCGGGCGGCACAGGATAGTTGCCGGTGCGCTGGAATACGTCGGGGCGGTTGATGCCGGCCGCGCTCACGCGGATCAGGATCTCTCCCGCCTTGGGCACGGGATCGGGACGTTGCGCCAGTTGCAGGACTTCGGGGGCGCCGTATTCGCGGATTTCGATGGCTTGCATTGCTGCTCCTTGCTTTTCACATGCGGCGGGCTCTCGCACGCATGACGGGGGATCGATCTGCTCTGCCGCCGCGCAGCCCTACAAACGGGCCGAACGGGCCGCCCGTGGTGGACGGGACTGGCGGCAGTGTAAACAAAAAAACGGCTGGACATCGCCAGCCGCTTTCTCTGCTACGGATACTACGAAACGCTTACTGCTGTTGCTGATCCGCCGAAGGCGTCGTCGGCGCAGCCGGTGCGGCCGGTGCGGCCGGTGCGGCCGGAGCAGCAGGTGCTTCGCTGGTGTTGGCGATCGGACTGATGCTGCCACCCTCTTCGGCCAGCGCGGCCTTCAGGGACAGGCGCAGGCGGCCCTTCTCGTCGGCCTGGATCAGCTTCACGCGAACGTGCTGGCCTTCCTTGAGCCAATCCTTGATGTCCTTGACGCGCTCGTTGACGATCTCGGAGATGTGCAGCAGGCCGTCCTTGCCCGGCAGGATGTTGACGATGGCGCCAAAGTCCAGCAGCTTCAGCACGGTGCCGGCGTAGATCTTGCCCACTTCGGCTTCCGCGGTGATGCCTTCGATGCGGCGCTTGGCTTCGGCCATGCCATCGGTCGAGGTCGAGGCGATGGTGATCGTGCCGTCTTCCTGGATGTCGATGGTGGTGCCGGTTTCCTTGGTCAGCGCCTGGATGGTCGAGCCGCCCTTGCCGATCACTTCGCGGATCTTGTCCGGATGGATCTTCATGGTGATCATGCGCGGTGCGTGCTCCGACAGCTCGGTGCGCGCATGGCCCATCGCATCCTGCATCTTGCCCAGGATATGCAGGCGGCCTTCCTTGGCTTGCGCCAGCGCGACCTGCATGATTTCCTTGGTGATGCCCTGGACCTTGATGTCCATCTGCAGCGCCGTGATGCCGTTGTCGGTACCCGCGACCTTGAAGTCCATGTCGCCAAGGTGGTCCTCGTCACCGAGGATGTCGGTCAGCACGGCGAACTTGTTGCCTTCCAGGATCAGGCCCATGGCCACGCCGGCCACGTGCGCCTTGATCGGAACGCCGGCGTCCATCAGTGCCAGGCAGCCGCCGCACACCGATGCCATCGACGACGAGCCGTTGGATTCGGTGATTTCCGACACCAGCCGAATGGTGTAGGCAAATTCGTCATCCTTCGGCAGGACCGGGATCAGCGCGCGCTTGGCGAGGCGGCCGTGGCCGATTTCGCGGCGCTTGGGGCTGCCCACGCGACCGGTTTCGCCGGTGGCGAACGGAGGCATGTTGTAGTGGAGCATGAAGCGGTCGCGGTATTCGCCGGCGAGCGCGTCGATGATCTGCTCGTCGCCCTTGGTGCCCAGCGTGGCAACCACCAGCGCCTGGGTTTCACCACGGGTGAAGATGGCCGAGCCGTGGGCGCGCGGCAGCACCGACGAACGGATCTCGATCGGGCGCACGGTGCGGGTGTCGCGGCCATCGATGCGCGGCTCGCCCGACAGCACCTGGCTGCGCACGATCTTGGCTTCGATGTCGAACAGCACGTTGCCCACTTCGACCTTGTCGGCTTCCACGCCGGCTTCGGCCAGCTTGGCCGTCACGGAGGCGTAGACTTCCTTGAGTTTCTGGCTGCGAGCCGACTTCTGGCGCAGCTGGTAGGCGTCCTGCAGCAGCGGCAGGGCGATCTCGCCAACCCTGGCGATCAGCGCTTCGTTCTTCGGTGCGGCGGTCCAGTCCCACTCCGGCTTGCCGCCGTCGCGCACCAGGTCATGGATGGCGTTGATGGCGGTCTGCATCTGCTCGTGGCCATAGACCACGGCGCCCAGCATCACTTCTTCCGACAGTTGGCGGGCTTCCGACTCCACCATCAGCACGGCGCGCTCGGTACCGGCAACCACGAGGTCCAGTTCCGATGCGGCGATCTGCGAGCGGGTCGGGTTCAGCAGGTACTGGCCGTCCTTGTAGCCAACGCGCGCTGCGCCGACCGGGCCGCTGAACGGAATGCCCGACACTGCCAGGGCAGCCGACGCGCCGATCAGGGCGGGGATATCCGCCGGCACTTCCGGGTTCAACGACAGCACGTGGATGACCACTTGCACTTCGTTGTAGAAACCTTCCGGGAACAGCGGGCGCAGCGGACGGTCGATCAGGCGCGAGGTCAGCGTCTCGTTTTCCGACGGACGACCTTCACGCTTGAAGAAGCCACCGGGGATCTTGCCGGCGGCGTAGGTCTTTTCGATGTAGTCGACGGTCAGCGGGAAGAAGTCCTGGCCGGCCTTGGGCGACTTGGCAGCGACAACGGTGGCGAGCACCACGGTGTCTTCAATGTCGACGATCACGGCACCGCCAGCCTGGCGGGCAATCTCGCCAGTTTCCAGGCGCACCTTGTGCTGGCCCCACTGGAATTCCTTGACGATCTTATTGAACATGGTCATGAGCGTTCCTTTAATTCGCGCTTGCACGCTTGTGCAACGCCCGCGTTAGCAGCCGCGGGCGAACTGCCGGATCATCGTCGGTCGCAGTTGCAGGGAAGTGCTATGCCATTCCAGTGCGGCACCTGCTCAGTTGGCGCTCAGGTGGATACCGCCCTGGAATGACACAAAACCCCGTTTCCTTGCCCGACTCCGGTATGGTATTTGAATGACTGCAGACGAATCACTGCAGAAAAAGCTAAAGAACGAAGTAACTTACTCCGTTGCACGTCTTGGCGCAACGGGCGCCAGCCCGGGGGGCATGGCGCCATCAAGTGAAACAAAAATCACTTTAAGCGATTCAAGGCATCGACCTTCCGGCCGCAAAAACAAAATGCCTGCATCAGCGGGGCTGACGCAGGCATTCGTGGCTCACGCGAAGGCGTGCAGTGCATCCATTCGTGCTGCCATCCGGACGATCCTGACTGCTTACTTACGCAGGCCGAGCTTCTCGATCAGCGAACGATAACGGTCGGCATCGTTGGCCTTGAGGTAGTCCAGCAGGCGGCGACGACGGCTCACCATGCGCAGCAGACCGCGGCGGCTGTGGTGATCCTTCATGTTGGCCTTGAAGTGGGGGGTCAGTTCGTTGATGCGGTTGGTCAGCAGGGCGACCTGGACTTCCGGGCTACCGGTGTCGTTGGCGGCGCGTGCGAACTGCTTGATGACTTCGGTCTTGCTGTTGATTTCGGCTACTGCCATGGTGATTTCCTTTTCACTTGCGAACGCTACAGCGCGGAATGTGCCGTATGCGTCGTGCCTTTGATGTTGCTGTCAGGCAATTTTCTGTCCTGGCCGTACCGATTGAGCAACCGGTTGGCTGTGACAGCCGGCGATTATAGCGGAAATTGGGACGGGGATGGAATTTGCCCGGTTGTGGGCTGGCTGCCCCCCCGCCGAATCCCCGCTAAAACCTCTCCATCTTGCAACTGGTAGACAGTGTAGTCTGGGCGGACTTCAGCTTCCTGACAGTCCGGAACCCATACCCCGACCCTTCGTTATCGAACCGCACATCCCCGCCCTGCCGCTCCATCACGGAAACATAAAGCGGCTGCAGCACCTGGTGGTCATCGGCCCGGATAGTCGCCTCATGAAAATCGTTGACATAGCGCATGCCCTCGAGCGCCCGCGCCACCTTGACGGCATCCGTCGACCCTGCCTTCTCGATCGCCCGGGCCAGCATCTCCACCATCATCTGCATGCGCAGGTGCACGTAGTCGTCCTTGGGCTCCGGGTAGCGCGCCCGGAACGCCTGGTAGAACGCATCCGAAGCCGCGCCGCCCACGTTCGGATGCCACTCGGCCACCGCCAGCACCCGCCCGACCCCGGCGTCGCCCATGGCCGCCGGCGCGCCCAGGCCGTTGCCATAGAACGTGTAGAACTTGGCCTTCAGTCCGCCTTCGCGCGCTGCCTTAACCATCAGCGTGAGATCGTTGCCCCAGTTGCCCGTAATCACGGCGTCCGCGCCACTGGCCTTGATCTTGGCGATATATGGGGCGAAATCCTTGATTTTGCCGATCGGATGAAACTCATCGCCCACGATGCGCAGCTCAGGGCGCTTGACAGCCAGCATCTCACGTGCCGAACGAGCCACCTGATGACCAAAACTGTAATCCTGGTCGATCAGGTACACGCGCCGCACGCTGGTATCAGCGCGGATGACCTCGGTCAGCGCCTGCATACGCATGTCGGCACTCGCGTCGAAGCGGAAATGCCAGAAACTGCAGCTTTCGTTGGTCAGCGCGGGATCGACCGCGGAATAGTTGAGGAAGAGCACGCGCGCCTCAGGCTGGCGCGCGTTGTGCCGATTGATGGCGCCCACCAGCGCGCCAGCCACCGCCGAACTATTGCCTTGCAGGACAAAGGGGATGTTCCTGTCCACCAGGCCGCGCAACTGGATCAGGCTCTCGTCGACATTGCCCTTGCTATCGAAGGTAACGAGTTCAAAGGGACGCGGGCCCTCGGCAGTCTTGACGCCGCAACGCGCGTTGACGCGATCGATGGCAATCCGCAGGTTGCGCACAACGGCATCGCCCGCGTTGGCAAAGGGACCGGACAACCCCTCGATCATGCCGAGACGGATCGGCTCCTGCGCGCCGGCCCCGGCCGCTACCGCGAGCAAGCAAGCTGCCAGCCATCGTTTACACCACATCGAGAGACCTCCCACTAAAGCGCTGCATGGTAAGCCAGGTACCAGGCAGAGGCAAATGGGCGCACCTTCGAGGCAATGCGCGGAATTGAGCGAGAATAGCCCAAGCGCCGCCGAAAATAGAGGAAGTTGAAGGGGAGAAGGAAGGGCCAGCGATCGCCGGCTCCCTGTATTCGGCCCCAAGCCGGCGCATTCCGGCGCGCGGACGCTAGCGCCAGAGCTGGCGCACGCGCTTTTGCCAGAGTTTCTTCCAGTTGAAGTGAAAGCGCTGCACGAAGGGAGCGCGAGTCACCGGCTCCAGCGTGTTTCGAAACGCACCGTTCTTGCTGCCCTGCTCCACCACCGGGTCTTCGAGCCAGAGAATGGCGATGCCCACGTCGTGATCCATTTTGTCGAACGCGAGGTCGATCGGCAGTTCCGTCGGATTGCGCGCCATCCAGTCGAGCCGGAGGCCGGCCTCGACGGAACCAATCAGATAGGAATCGGTAAGGCGGCCACGGGAATTGCGATACAGGCGCTGCCCCGCCACCCGCTCGCTGCGAGGCGTGTACTGGTTTGCACCGCAGCCCAGATAGATGACGTGCGGGTTCGCGTAGGAAGCGCCCTCTTTCAATGCGTGAGCCAGGCCAGCCATAAAGTCATCGGATAGCACGGCATCGTCTTCCAACACCAGGCTACGCCGCCATCCGCGCTCCTGGATACGCTTGAGCGCAACGACGTGCTTCAGCGAGCAGGACTTCTGTCCGGGGCGTAGTCCCGTGCCCTTGAAATAAGCGCGATCGGTGTCCGGATCAATATCGGTGGCATCGAAATCGTGGACGAACTCACCCTCCAGCCCGAAGCGGGCGAGTTGCGCCTCGATATGCTTGCGCCGCTCGACGAAGGAGCGAACGTTGATGATAAGGATACCGTCGAGCCCGAGCCTCCGGAGGTCAGGCGGGACCGTGAGTTTGCCATGCATGGAATGGATATACGAATGCGCCGGTCAAGGCATAAAATCTGAAAGAGTAGATAACGGCTCCCAACGAGTGCCCTTTAGGAAGCGCCGCGGATTTATAACACGCCCTACTACGGAGCGTCTGCTGGATCACATGAGCCGCACACTGCTTTTGTGCGCAGCTACGCTCCTAATAATAGCCGGGGAGGACAGCCATGAGGATCCCATTGCCATGTGACACCAGAGGGATCGTGTTCGCAGCAGTGGCTGCCACCCTGGCGGGCTGCTCCGCGCTGCAACCCGCTCAGGAGGCCGGGAAGATGCTGGGGGCACCGGAAGCCGCCATACAGGCCCGCTTCGGCACGCCAACCGATACGTATGCGCTGCCCGATGGCAAGCAGCGTTGGATCTACTCGAAGCAGCCCTTCGGGCAGCAGGCCTACGCAGCCGACTTCGACCGCGGCGGCAAGCTCACCGCGTTCCGCCAGATGCTGCAGACCAACGAACTCTATCAGGCGGAGGTCGATGTCTGGACCAAGCTCGATGTAGAACAGCACTTCGGCAAGCCCCGCGAGCCCAAGCAGTATTTCCCGCTGATGAAGCGTGAAGTGTGGTCTTACCGCCTCCTCCATGAAGGCAACTGGCCGTCAATGTTCAATTTCCATTTCGACGGCGGCGGCGTGCTGCGCCAGACCCAGATCACACCCGACCCCCTCGCCAACGGGCCTGGCCGGCGCCGCTGAGGTGTGGCCGGGGCCGATCGGGGGGCATGCGCAGGACGCAAAACGCCCGCCGTCGTCCTCGTGGGAACGCGGCGGGCCGATTCAAGCCCCGCTGCCGCTTAGGCCGCGGGCTTACCGGTCAGATCGGGATCAGATCTGCGGGTTGATCTTCTGCACGGCCTTGTCGTGCAGCTTGTTCAAGGCAGCCAGGTAGGCCTTGGCCGAAGCGGCCACGATATCGGGATCGGTGCCCACACCGTTGACGATGCGCCCGCCCCTGGACAAGCGGACCGTTACCTCGCCCTGGGCCTGCGTGCCGGCGGTAATGGCATTGACGGAATACAGCACCAGTTCGGCGCCGCTGTTGACCTTGCCTTCAATCGCGTGCAGCGTGGCATCGACCGGACCGTTGCCCTCGCCCTCCCCGGTCAGCTCCTGGCCGTCCATATTGAACACCACGCGCGCATGCGGGCGCTCGCCGGTTTCGGAGTGCTGCGACAGGGAGATAAAGCGGAAGTGCTCGTTGACGTCGTGTGCCTCGTCGGAAACGATGGCCATGATGTCTTCGTCGAAGATCTCGGACTTCTGGTCGGCCAGTTCCTTGAAGCGGGTGAACGCGGCGTTGACTTCGCTCTCGCTTTCCAGTTCGATGCCGAGTTCCTGCAGGCGCTGCTTGAAGGCGTTGCGGCCCGAGAGCTTGCCCAGCACGATCTTGTTGGCGCTCCAGCCCACATCTTCGGCGCGCATGATCTCGTAGGTATCGCGCGCCTTCAGCACGCCATCCTGGTGGATGCCCGAAGCATGGGCGAACGCGTTGGCGCCGACCACGGCCTTGTTGGGCTGCACCACGAAGCCGGTGATCTGCGATACCAGCTTGGAG
Organism: Cupriavidus sp. F041; assembly: GCF_057814235.1. Lineage (NCBI taxonomy): Bacteria > Pseudomonadati > Pseudomonadota > Betaproteobacteria > Burkholderiales > Burkholderiaceae > Cupriavidus > Cupriavidus sp. F041. Next base: position 893,594 of record NZ_JBVASY010000002.1, on the reverse strand, counting down.
GCCGGCACGATCTGCGTGGTGTCCACACCGACGTCGAGGTCGAAGTAGTCGCGGCGCGTCTTCACCGCCATCACCACTTCTTCCAGGCTGGTATTGCCGGCGCGCTCGCCGAGGCCGTTGATGGTGCACTCGACCTGGCGCGCGCCGCCGAGCTTGACCGCTGCCAGCGAATTGGCCACCGCCATGCCGAGGTCGTTATGGCAATGCACGGACCAGATGGCCTTGTCGGAATTGGGGATGCGCTCGCGCACCGAGCGGATCAGCCCTGCATAGCCTTCCGGCACGGCATAACCCACGGTATCCGGCAGGTTGATGGTGGTAGCGCCTTCACGAATCACGCCTTCGAGCACGCGGCACAGGAAATCCATGTCCGAACGGCTGCCGTCTTCGGGCGAAAACTCGATATCGTCGGTGAACTGGCGCGCAAAGCGTACCGCCAGGATGGCCTGTTCATAGACCTGGTCCGGCGTCATGCGCAGCTTCTTTTCCATATGCAGCGCCGAAGTGGCGATGAAGGTATGGATACGGAAGGAGTTGGCCGGCTTCAGCGCTTCTGCCGCGCGCGAGATATCGCGGTCGTTGGCGCGGGCCAGCGAGCAGATGGTCGAATCCTTGATGACCTGCGCGATGGAGCGGATCGCTTCAAAGTCGCCGTTGGAGCTGGCCGCAAAGCCGGCTTCGATCACGTCGACCTTCAGGCGCTCCAGCTGCCGCGCGATGCGGATCTTTTCCTCGCGGGTCATGGAGGCGCCTGGCGACTGTTCGCCGTCGCGCAAGGTGGTGTCGAAAATAATGAGTTTGTCGGACATGGGTGGGGCTCCTGGGCTTATCTTTGTATCTGGCGAATCAAGTTGCTGTCTCGGCATTCGCCGTGTTGTTTTGCTGTGCTGCTGTATTGGTGCTGAATGCAAAACGCCCCGGCGTGCAGTGATGCAGGCCGGGGCGTTTTATGAATCCTGTGTGACTTGGCGCGAGGGTCTTGGCTTCCCTCAGCGCGAACGCGTCCCGACCTGATGACCTAGTAGGCCACCTAGAATGGTGCGGGCGAGTAGGGCTTGGCGCGAAATCATGTCAGCGACTATAGCCGAGATGCCGGGCGTGTGCAATATGGTCGCGTGAATCGGGGTGATCGCCGGAAAGGAAGGCCCCAGGGGCGCCCTGCCCCTGGGATGCCAGGCGTCAGGCCTTGGGCGGGATGCGCAGCTTCTGGCCGGGATAGATCTTGTCCGGATGCGACAACATGGGCTGGTTGGCCTCGAAGATGGTGGTGTATAGCGCACCGTTGCCATAGGCCGTCTGGGAAATCGCCCACAAAGTGTCGCCCTTGACCACCGTATGCCATGTCGACTCGATCGAGTCGACATTGACCGACATCTTGTCCTCGACCTTCTCCACGCCCTGGACATTGCCGCAGCACAGGACGATCTTCTCGCGGGTCGCCTGATCCGGCGCCACGCCGAATACCGTCACCAGCGCCTGTGCACCGTCGACCTGCACCATCAACCCGGTGGCATCCAGGTTCATCTGCTTGATGTAGCCCTCGATGGCATCGCCAGCCGCGCGGTTGGCCGCGTCGACGTCCGCCGACGGTGCATCGGCCGGCGCCTCGGCCGGCGCGGCCTTGGCTGCGCTGCCGCCGAACAGTTTCTCTCCTGCTTCCTTGATGAAGTCGAGCATGCCCATGAGAACCTCCAGTTGGTCAGTGATAAGTGGACAACAGTGGATACAGCAAACCACGGCAAACCACGCCGCTAGCCTGCGCCCCGACCTTGCGGGCCGGTCAGCGCAGAGTTCTGGAAAGCGAAAAGTATAAAGGCGCCGTAGCGCCTCTTTACTGACCTGCCGTCAGGAACGTTCGTTCCCGCCGTCCCGCACCGTCCGGATGCCTGCCGGCTTGCCATGCAACGCATGCCAGCCCCATAGCAGGTAGCCGGAAATGGCGTACGCCACGAACAGCCCGAACAACGCCACCGGCGGATCCGTCGAGACCACGACAAACAGCACCAGTACCAGCACCATCATGCCGAAAGGCACGCGGTAGCGAACATCGAGCGCCTTGCCGCTGTAGAACGGCGCGTTGGAAACCATCGAAAGCCCGGCATACAGCGTGATGCCGAATGCCACCCACGGCATCCACAGTTCCTTCACCGGCAGCTTGTTGTCGATCACCAGCCAGACAAAGCCGGCCACCAGCGCCGCCGCCGCCGGGCTGGGCAGCCCCTGGAAGAAGCGCTTGTCGACCACGCCGATGTTGGCGTTGAAACGTGCCAGCCGCAGTGCCGCGCACGTGCAATAGACAAACGCGGCGATCCATCCCCACTTGCCCAGGTCGTGCAGGATCCACTCGTACATCACCAGCGCCGGCGCAACCCCGAATGAGGTCATGTCCGACAACGAGTCATATTGCTCGCCGAACGCGCTCTGCGTGTTGGTGATGCGCGCCACACGGCCGTCCATGCCATCCAGCACCATGGCGGCGAAGATGGCGATGGCCGCGCTGTCGAAGCGCATGTTCATGGCCTGCACGATGGCGAAGAATCCGGCGAACAGCGCCGCCGTGGTGAACGCGTTGGGCAGCAGGTAGATACCGCGCCGGCGCGGGCGCACATACTCGATATCGTGATCGTCGCCGGCTTCGTCGTCGAAGTCGCCGGGTTCGTTGCCGCGCAGCTGATTGTGGCGAAAAGGACGCAAGTTCGTCACGTTGCCATTGCTAACGCGCTTGTTGCGTCGGTTGAAAGCACCCATGCCTGTTCTCCAGTGGGTCCGGTGTATTCCGGCCTGGCCGGATTAATCCAGTTCGGCCAGGATGGTCGACGAGGCCGACACTTTTTCGCCAATGGTGACGCGCGGGCGTGCATCCACCGGCAGGTAGACGTCGACGCGCGAGCCAAAGCGGATGAACCCGTAGCGCTGGCCACGCGAAAGCGTTTCGCCAACCCGGGTGTAGCAGAGGATGCGGCGGGCCACCAGGCCGGCCACCTGTACCAGGGTCACCACCTTGCCGTCAGCGGCGCGGCGGATGACCACAGCGTTGCGTTCGTTTTCCAGCGAGGCCTTGTCGAGGTCGGCGTTGACGAACTTGCCGGGGAAATACTCGACCTTCTCTACCTTGCCATCCACGGAGACGCGGTTGGAGTGTACGTTGAACACGTTCATGAAGACACTGATCTTCAGCGCCTCGCGCCCCGCAAAGGGATCCATGGTCTTCTCGACCACCACGATGCGGCCGTCGGCGGGGGCCAGGACGGCGTTCGGCTGGGCCGGGATGTGCCGCGGCGGATCGCGGAAAAACTGCAGCACGAACAGCGTAATGATCCACAGCGGCAAGGCCCACCAGAAGCCAGCGCTGACCTGCACCAGCAGCGAGATGACAAAGGCGCCGGCCAGGAACGGCCAGCCTTCACGGGCGATCAGCGGATGAGGATAGTTCATGCAGTGCTTGGATAGAGGAATAAAGTCTGACAAGGATAACAAAAAGCCGTTCAGTCCCCGCCCGAATAACCCCTCGAAGCGGGGATATTGCGCGGAATACTGAACGGCTGCGGCCCGCGCCGTCAGCGGCGGCGGGCCGTCGGGCTGCAATACAGCTTAGTTCTTCGACTGGTCGACCAGCTTGTTCTTTGCGATCCAGGGCATCATGGCGCGCAGCTTGGCACCCACTTCCTCGATCTGGTGCTCGGCCGTCAGGCGGCGGCGCGAGATCAGGGTCGGGGCGCCGGCCTTGTTTTCCAGCAGGAAGCTCTTGGCGTATTCGCCGGTCTGGATGTCGGTCAGGCATTGCTTCATGGCCTTCTTGGTCTCCTCGGTCACGACGCGCGGGCCGGTGACGTATTCGCCGTATTCGGCGTTGTTGGAGATCGAGTAGTTCATGTTGGCGATGCCGCCTTCATAGATCAGGTCGACGATCAGCTTGAGTTCGTGCAGGCACTCGAAGTAAGCCATTTCCGGCGCGTAGCCAGCTTCCACCAGCGTCTCGAAGCCAGCCTTGATCAGTTCCACGGTACCGCCGCACAGCACGGCCTGCTCGCCGAACAGGTCAGTTTCGGTTTCTTCGCGGAAGTTGGTTTCGATGATGCCGGCGCGGCCGCCGCCATTGGCGGTAGCGTACGACAGGGCGATGTCACGGGCGGCGCCGGACTTGTCCTGGTGCACGGCGATCAGGTGGGGCACGCCGCCGCCTTGGGCGTAGGTCGAGCGCACGGTGTGGCCCGGGGCCTTCGGGGCGATCATGATCACGTCGAGGTCGGCGCGCGGGATCACGGCACCGTAGTGCACGTTGAAGCCGTGGGCGAAGGCCAGTGCTGCGCCTTGCTTGATGTTATCGTGCACTTCGTTCTTGTACACGTCGGCGATCTGCTCGTCCGGCAGCAGGATCATGACCACGTCGGCGTCCTTGACGGCGTCGGCCACTTCCTTGACTTGCAGGCCAGCGTTGACTGCCTTGTTCCACGATGCGCCGCTCTTGCGCAGGCCGACCGTCACCTTGACGCCGGAGTCGTTCAGGTTCTGCGCGTGGGCGTGGCCTTGCGAGCCGTAGCCGATGATGGTGACGTTCTTGCCCTTGATCAGGGAGAGGTCGGCGTCCTTGTCGTAAAACACTTTCATGATAATTCCTTCGATCTTTCGTTTTCGTGTGTCGGGTTGGCGGCTACCGCCCGGCTAGTGCCGGCACCGGCGCCGCCGCTGGATACTGCAATCGGGTTCAGACCTTCAGGATGCGCTCGCCGCGGCCAATGCCCGAGCCGCCGGTACGGACGGTCTCGAGGATGGCGGCGCGGTCGATGGCGTCGAGGAAGGCATCCAGCTTGCCGCCGTTGCCGGTCAGCTCGATGGTGTAGGTCTTCTCGGTAACGTCGATGATGCGGCCGCGGAAGATGTCGGCGGTGCGCTTCATTTCCTCGCGCTCCTTGCCCACCGCGCGCACCTTGACGAGCATCAGCTCGCGCTCGATGTGCGCGCCTTCGGTCAGGTCCACCACCTTGACCACTTCCACCAGGCGGTTCAGGTGCTTGGTGATCTGCTCGATCACGTCGTCCGAACCACTGGTGACGATGGTCATGCGCGACAGCGAAGCGTCTTCGGTGGGTGCCACCGTCAACGTCTCGATGTTGTAGCCGCGCGCCGAGAACAGGCCAACCACGCGCGACAGCGCGCCGGGTTCATTTTCCAGTAGGACCGAAATGATATGTCGCATTACAGGTCCTCCGCGCCAAGCAGCATTTCGGAGATACCCTTGCCGGCCTGCACCATCGGCCACACGTTTTCAGTCGGGTCGGTCTGGAAATCAAGGAACACGGTACGGTCTTTCAGGCGGAACGCTTCGCGCAGGGCGGGCTCGACATCGGCCGTCTTTTCGATGCGCATGCCGACATGGCCATAGGCCTCGGCCAGCTTGACGAAGTCGGGCAGCGCATCCATGTAGGAGTGCGAGTAGCGGTTGTCGTACTCGATTTCCTGCCACTGGCGCACCATGCCGAGATAGCGGTTGTTGAGCGCGCAGATCTTCACCGGGGTGTCGTACTGCAGGCAGGTCGACAGTTCCTGGATGTTCATCTGGATCGAGCCTTCGCCGGTGATGGTCACCACTTCCTTCTCGGGGAAGGCTTTCTTGATGCCCATCGCGTATGGCAGGCCCACACCCATCGTGCCCAGGCCGCCGGAATTGATCCAGCGGCGCGGCTCGTTGAACTTGTAGAACTGCGCGGCCCACATCTGGTGCTGGCCCACGTCCGAGCAGACAAAGGCGTCGCCGTGGGTCAGTTCCCAGATCTTTTCCACCACGTACTGCGGCTTGATGATCTCGGATTCGCGGTCATACTTGAGGCAGTCCACCGAACGCCACTGCTCGATCTGCTCCCACCACTTGGCCAGGGCCTCGCGCTTGGGCTTCACGTCGCTGGCCTGCAGCTGCGCGATCAGTTCCTGCAGCACATCCTTGACGTGGCCCACGATGGGAATGTCGACCTTGACCCGCTTCGAGATGGAAGACGGATCGATGTCGATATGGATAATCTTGCGCGGCTGCGAGGTGAAGTGAGCCGGGTTGCCGATCACGCGGTCGTCGAAACGGGCGCCGATGGCAATCAGCACGTCGCAGTTCTGCATGGCCATATTGGCTTCATACGTGCCGTGCATGCCGAGCATGCCGACGAACTGCTTGCTGGTGCCAGGGAACGAGCCGAGACCCATCAGCGTGTTGGTGACCGGATGACCGGTCAGCGCGGCAAGCTGGCGCAGCTCCTCGCTGGCGTTGGCCAGCACCACCCCGCCGCCTGCGTAGATGAACGGCCGTTCGGCGCCCTGCAACAGCGCGAGCGCCTTGCGGATCTGGCCCGAATGGCCCTTGTTCACCGGGCTGTACGAGCGCATGTCGACCGACTTGGGGTACTCGTACTTGCAGGAATTGCGGGAAACGTCCTTGGGAATATCGACGACAACCGGGCCAGGACGGCCGGTCGCGGCGATATAGAACGCCTTCTTGATGGTCGAAGCGAGATCGCGGACGTCCTTGACCAGGAAGTTGTGCTTGACGATGGGGCGGGTGATGCCGACCGTGTCGCATTCCTGGAAAGCATCCTGTCCGATGGCGTGCGTCGGCACGTTGCCGGTGATGATCACCATCGGGATCGAGTCCAGGTAGGCCGTGGCAATGCCCGTCACCGCATTGGTGACGCCGGGACCGGAGGTCACCAGGGCGCAGCCCACCTTGCCGGTCGCACGCGCATAGCCGTCTGCGGCATGAACCGCGGCCTGCTCGTGGCGCACCAGGATGTGCTCGATCTTCTTTTGCTTGTAAAACTCGTCGTAGATATACAGCACTGCGCCACCGGGGTAGCCCCAGACGTACTCGACGCCTTCTTCGGCAAGTGCGTGAACGAGAATTTCCGCACCGATCATTTCGGGTGCGGCAGATGAATTGCTGTCTGCGTGGAATTCCGCGCTGGGCATGTTCATTTCAGTCCTTTGCAATTTTCGGCAAAAAATTGTTCGGATGCTCTCTGCCGGGCTTGTGGCACGGGTTCAAGCGGTGCGCGTCTGCATGGAAGACCGCCTCATAAGCGGCCGGATGAGACAACCACTGATGTCGTGTGAACCAGCGATGATACTGTATTGCATCAGGCTGGTCTACGGGCTTTTTTCATCCCGGGGGCTTCGCGCAAAATTCGGGAACGCACTACCCTACCCGGCGCCTGAATGACCACAAGAGAGAACAAGGATGGTCACAGGGGGGGTTATTTGCTAGCATCCCACCATTTTGGACGTGCAAGAAGCCGTTTCCTGCACATCCGTCGGCCAAGGCCCCACCGTCTGTACCCCGCCTGCATGGCTACCGATCAGGAACTATCCGACTTTCTCGCCAGCGTCGAGCGGCGCGCCTTCAAGCAGGCCGTGTTTGCGGTGCGCGACGACGAAGCCGCCCTGGACATTGTCCAGGACGCGATGATCAAGCTCGCCGAAAAATATGGCGACAAGAACGCCGCTGAACTCGCGCCGCTGTTCCAGCGCATACTGCAAAACACCATCCACGACTGGTTCCGCCGCCAGAAAGTGCGCAATACCTGGGTCACGCTGTTTTCCAACCTGCGCGACGACCGCGAAGGCGAGGATAATGACCTGCTCGACACTTTCGAGGCCGAGATCGGCACCGAATCCGCCGAGAGCAGCGCCGACAAGGTCGAGCGCGCCCAGACCATGCACATCATCGAACAGGAGATCCAGCGCTTGCCGGCACGTCAACGCGAAGCCTTCCTGATGCGTTACTGGGAGGATATGGACGTCGCGGAAACGGCTGCTGTCATGGGATGCTCCGAAGGCAGCGTCAAGACGCACTGTTCCCGTGCCACGCACACACTGGCGCAGGCATTGCGAGCGCGGGGGGTCCGACTATGAGCACGAGAAACGAAAAAGAAATCAACGAACGCCGCCTGGCACACGAGATTCGCACGGCACTGGACGCCTCGGCGAATGCGTTGCCCGACAATGTGACCGACCGGCTCGCCGCCGCGCGGCGGATAGCGCTGTCCCGCAAGAAGGCGCAGGCCGCCGTTACCGCGCCGCAGCTGGTCACGGCCGGGATGCACACGGTCTCCTTCGACGAGGATGACTCGCCGCTGCATCGCGCAGGCGCATGGCTGCGCCGCCTCGGACTGGTGTGGACGCTGGTGGCGCTGGCCGCCGGACTGATCGGCATTTACCACTGGCAGCAGCAGCAGCGCGTCGATGAGCTCGCGGATGTGGATGCCGCCATGCTGCTCGACGATCTCCCGCCCACGGCCTATGCCGACCAAGGCTTCCACGTCTTCCTGAAGCGCGGCCAGTAACATGACCAGCGCCCACCTCAACCCCGACGCACCGCGCCGGCGGCTGGCGGCCTTGCTGCTGGCCGGGATGGCTGCCGCCGTCACTTTGTACCTGGGGCCGCTTACGTGCCACGCACAGGGTGGCCGCGCGCCCGCTGCCGCCGCCGTCGCAAACGCCCATCCGGCCTGGGAGGAACTCAACCCCGTGCAGCAGCGCGTTCTGGAGCCGCTGGCCGGGGAGTGGAACACCTTCCCCGAGCTGAACAGGCGGAAATGGCTGCAGATCGCTGAGCGTTATCCAAAATTTTCGCCCGCCGAACAGGCACGCCTGCAGACGCGCATGACCGAATGGGTCAAGATGACGCCCCAGCAACGCCGCCTGGCCCGCGAAAACTACCAGATCACGCGCTCGGTGCCGGCCCAGAAGAAGGCCGAAGCCTGGGACAAGTACCAGCAGTTGCCGGAAGAGCAGAAGAAGAACCTGGCGGCGGCCGAGAAGGTGCCGCGCCGTCCTGGCGCAGTCAGCGCACTGCCTTCGGGCAAGCGGCTGCCCGCCGAGACCACGCGGCAATTGCACCTGGAAAAGAAGGCGCCGGCCAGCGCCACCTCCAACGCCAGGCGCACGCCGGCACCCAAAGCCGCCCCACCTGCGCCTGAGCCCCAGGCCACCTCGACGGCCGCCGCCCCGGCCCCGGCGGCGGACACCCCGCGCGAGGCCGCCACCGAGGCTGCCGCCAGCAGTGCCACCAGTCCCGACGAGCCGGTGCGCCGCTGAGGACCTGCGGTAGCGCTGCCCGTACTGCCACACCCTGACGATCCCGGCTTTTGGCATAATGCCGCTTGTGCTGCCCCAGCCGCGCTTGTTTCCTGCCTGGCGGCCCTGCTTCGCCGCCCGGCTCGCCGTGGACGCCGCTGCCGCGAATGACTTGGGAGTCATGGGATCCCGCCAGATCCCATCATCCGGCAGCCTTATTTACCAGGCGGCGCGCTGCCCGCTCAGGCATCACCGCCGAGCCGGCGCCGGACCCCGCCGTTTTCCCGTCTGATCGCCATGCCTGCCGTCACCACGCCCAAATCCAACGCCAAGCCGGCTGCATCCGCCGCGCCAGCCACCCCCGTGGGGCCGGGCCAGGCGCCGACTATCCGCCGCCGCATCGCCTGCATGCTGTACGAGGGCGTGCTGCTGTTCGGCGTACTGAGCGCCTCTACCGGGCTCTACCTGCTGGCGCGCCCTGGGCTGCAGCAACTGGGCCTGGACGGTCGCTTCACCATGCAATGCTGGAGCTTCCTGGTGCTGGGCTGCTATTTCGTCTGGTTCTGGCAGCGCAATGGCCAGACCCTGGCCATGCAGACCTGGCGCATGCGCGTGGAGACGGCCGCGGGAACGCCCCCGCGCTGGCCGCAGGCGGCGCTGCGCTACCTGCTGGCATGGCTGTGGCTGCCACCTTCGGCGGCGGCCGGCCACTTCCTCGGCCTCGTCAAGGGCCCCTTCATCGGCGTGCTGTGCGCCGGATTGCTGCTCTGGATCCTGCTGGCCTGGCTGGACCCCAGGCGGCAGTTCCTGCACGACCGCCTCGCCCGCACCCGCCTGACCGACCTGCGCCCGCCCAAGCCATGAACCTGTCGGCTGCCGCCTTGCGCCGCACCGCGGTGGCATTGCAGGCCGCCGCAGCACTGGGCTGCGCCACCGCACTCCATGACTGGCATGACTGGTCCCTTGCCCCAGCCCTGCTGGCCGGCATCGGCGTGGTGCTGGCGGTGCTGGGACTGGCCGTCGCCGGCGCCTTTGCCATTTCCCTGCGCGGCATCGGCGAGCCCGCCGAGACCCGCCCGCCGCTCCCGCCCGCCTTGCTGGACACCCGGCCGGCGCCGTTGACGCTGCCGCGGGCGCTGGCCTGCTACTTGCGCGAATACGCCGCTGTGTTCCGCATGTTCAACTGGCTGCAGCCGTTCTGTTCGCACCGGCGCCTCCGTCCGGCCAATGCGCCGAGTTCGCGTCCGCCGCTGCTTCTGGTGCACGGCTACGGCTGCAACCATGCGGTCTGGCTCGATATGCAGCCCGCCCTGGCGGCGGCCGGCTATCACTGCGAGGCGATCGACCTGGACCCGGTCTTCGGCGACATCGCTCACTATGCCCTCGAAGTGCGCGCCGCCATGGCACGCATCGCCGCCACCACCGGCCAGCCCCCGCTCCTGCTCTGCCACAGCATGGGCGGCCTGGCCGCGCGTGCCGCGCTGGCCGGCAGGGGTGCGCCGCCCCCGTGCCGCGGCATCGTCACGCTGGGCACCCCACACCACGGCTGCGCGCTGGCCCGCTACGGCGGCGGTTTCAACGCGCGCCAGATGCGCTGCGGCAGCGCCTGGCTGCGCGCGCTGGCGGCGCGGGAAACGCCCCGCCAGCGCGCCGCGCTGGTGTCGATCTTCAGCTGGCACGACTCCATCGCCGGCCCGGCCGGCACGTCCTGGCTGGAAGGCGCCCATCACGTTCCCCTGGCCGGCATCGGCCATGTCAGCCTGTTGCGGCACCCGCAGGCCACGCAGGCCGCGCTGCGCGCGCTTGCGCAGTTGTCGGCGGTGGCTCCGGCGGCCTGAGCCGCCGGCGGACGTTGCCGGGTTTCGATTTCGGTGCTGTTGGCTTTTGCAGCCAAGGGCTGTCGCCGTTTCTTGTACGGCGCTGTTTTTTTGAAGCCCAAACCCAGCATCGTACAAAGCGGCAACCGCCACAGCCCGGCACGCCGGCGCCCCTCATCGCGCATGGCATCCTCGCAACGGTCATATGACGTTCATGTTTCCGTCACCGCTCCGTCACGCGCTGCTGGCCCAATGCAGCCATCGTCGCTACCGGGGCCACCATGGTTCAAGCTCTTCGTTCTGCCTGCGGACGTCTGGCCAAGGCCACGTATCTGCTGGGCAGCCGCACCGCCGAGTCTCAATCCCTGCCCGCCGCGCTGGCCGCATTCATGCCACCGGGCAGTACCTTGCAGCAACGGCCTCCCGCGCGTACCGCCACCTCTCCCGCCCCTGCCAATCCTGCCCCCCCGGACACCACAGTCCAAACCCCGCACCCTTCCCACCCGATCCGCCATTACCGTGCCATCTGGCTGTCCGACATCCATCTCGGCACGCCCGGCTGCCAGGCCGACTACCTGCTCGACTTCCTCAAGCACAATGAATCGGACCAGCTCTACCTGGTCGGCGACATCATCGACGGCTGGCAATTGCGCCGCGGCTGGTACTGGCCGCAAAGCCACAACGACGTGGTGCAGAAGCTGCTGCGCAAGGCGCGCAAGGGCACCGAGGTGATCTACGTGCCGGGCAACCACGATGAGGTGGCGCGCCAGTTCGACGGCCTCGCCTTCGGCGACATCACGGTGCGCGAAGACGCCATTCACGTCACCGCCGCCGGCCGCAGGCTGTGGGTGGTGCATGGCGACCTGTTCGATGGCGTGGTGCAGCACGCGCGCTGGCTGGCCTACCTGGGCGACTCGCTCTACACGCTGATCCTGGCCATCAATCGCCACTTCAACCGCATCCGTGCCCGTCTCGGCTTCCCGTACTGGTCGCTATCGCAATACCTGAAGCACCAGGTCAAGAACGCGGTGAATTACATCAACTCGTTCGAGCAAGCGATGGTGGACGAAGCGCGCCGGCGCGGCTGCGACGGCGTGGTGTGCGGCCATATCCACAAGGCCGAGATCCGCGAGGTGGACGGCCAGCTCTACTGCAACGATGGCGACTGGGTGGAGAGCCTGTCCGCCCTCGTGGAAACCCAGGACGGCGAGCTGCAGATCGTCTACTGGACCACCCTGCTCGATGCACCGGCCACGGCCAGCCGCCGCGCCACCGCCACGGCCTGACAAGGCTTGATGCGGTCACCACCGCCACTCTCGCCAATCACCTTGATCGCCCCGGCGCCGCCGGGGCCGTCACCCACGCGGCCCGGCCGCAAGGAGCACGCATGAAGATCCTGATCGTCACCGATGCCTGGGAGCCGCAGGTCAATGGCGTGGTGCGCACACTCAAGTCCACTCGCCGCGAGCTGATCGAGATGGGACACACGGTGGAACTGATCACCCCGCAGGAATTCCGCACCATTCCTTGCCCGACCTATCCCGAGATCGCGCTGTCCCTGTTCGCCGGCGCCAAGGTCAGGGAGCGTATCCGGTCCTTCGCGCCGGATGCCCTGCACATTGCCACCGAGGGACCACTGGGGCTGGCGGCGCGCCGCCATGCGATCCGTGAGCGGCTGCCCTTCACCACGGCGTACCACACGCGCTTCCCCGAGTACGTGCAGGCGCGCTTCGGCATCCCGCTGGCGTGGACTTATCGCTTCCTGCGCTGGTTCCACGGCCCGGCGCGCGCGGTGATGGCGCCGACACCCGTGGTGCTGCAGGACCTGCACAGCTTCGGCATCACGCACGGCGTACTGTGGACCCGCGGCGTCGACCTGGATGTGTTCACCGCGCAGCACGTCAACGTGCTCAACACGGCGCACCCGATCTTTCTCTATGTGGGCCGCGTCGCCGTGGAAAAAAACGTCGAGGCCTTTCTCGCGCTGGACCTGCCGGGCTCCAAGTGGGTGGTCGGCGACGGGCCGGCACTGGCGTCGCTACGTGCGCGCTATCCTGGTGCCAGCTACCTCGGGGTGCTGAGCCAGCAGGAACTGGCCAAGGTGTATGCTTCAGCCGACGTCTTCGTATTCCCCAGCCGCACTGATACGTTCGGGCTGGTCTTGCTCGAAGCGCTGGCCAGCGGCCTGCCGGTGGCCGCCTATCCGGTGACCGGGCCAATCGATGTGCTTGGCGACAGCGGCGCCGGGGTGATGCACGAAGACTTGCGCGAAGCTTGCCTGGAGGCGCTGCGCATCGACCGTGCCACCGCCCGCGCCCATGCCGAGCGGTTCTCGTGGCGTGCCGCCTCCGAGCAGTTCCTGACTCACCTGCAGCCGCTGCCGGCCGTTCGCGCGGCGCTGAACGGCAACGCCGCACGTACCACATCCGAACATGCCGACTCCGCATCGCCCGCCGTCCGACCCGCACCGCCCGCCAGCGCCCCAGACCTCGGCGCCGGCCCAGGACTCGCCGAACAACGACTACACGATTGAGCAGAACCCCCACAAAGGCAATCGCGGCCTGGCACGGGCCTGGCATGCCGGCATCAATTCGCTGTCCGGCCTGCGCTACGCGGTGCTGGAAGAGAGCGCATTCCGCCAGGAACTGACGCTGGTGGTCATCCTGACACCCTGCGCCCTGCTGCTGCCGGTCGGCATCGTCGAGCGCATCCTGCTGCTGGGCACCTTGCTGCTGGTGCTCATTGTGGAGTTGCTCAACTCCAGCGTGGAAGCCGCGGTCGATCGCATCTCGCTGGAGCGCCACAGCCTGTCCAAGCGCGCCAAGGACTTCGGCAGCGCCGCGGTGATGCTGGCGCTGGTGCTGTGCGGAGGTACCTGGCTCGCCATTGCCGGACCGATCGCGGTGGACTGGCTGCGGGCGCTGGCAGCCTGACGCTGGGCGCTTCCGTCGTCAAACAGGGCGTCCGTGGCCGATACGGCATTGCGGCAAACGGCGATTGCTTATAATCGGCTTCAACTTACCGAATTGCCGGTCGCCCGGTCGCCCATGGAACCCAAACAGCAAACCGGCCCCCGCCGCACCCGGGACCGCATCCTAGACGTCTCCCTCCGCCTGTTCAACGAACTGGGCGAGCCCAACGTCACGACCACGACCATCGCGGAAGCCATGGAGATCAGCCCCGGCAATCTCTACTATCACTTCCGCAACAAGGACGACATCATCAGCTCCATCTTCGTGCTGTTCGAGCAGGAGATGGAGCGCCGCCTCAAGATGCCCAACGACCGCAAGGCCACGCTGGACGAGAGCTGGGGCTACCTGCAGTACATGGCGGAGTTCATGTGGACTTACCGCTTCCTTTATCGCGACATCAACGACCTGCTGGCGCGCAACCGCATGCTCGAGACCAACTTCAAGCGCATCGTCGAGCAGAAAAAGCGCTTTGCGATGGAGATCTGCCGGCAGTTCCAGGAAGACGGCGAGATGGAAGCCACGCCCGAGCAGGTCGATGCCATCTGTACCAATATGGTCGTGGTAGCCACTTACTGGCTGTCCTTCCAGTTCGTCCAGCATCCGCGCCAGTACAACGATCCCGAACAGATCCGCGGCTACCTGCACGGCGCGAGTTATCACATCTTCTCGATCCTTGCCCCTTATTTGCGTGGCAAGGCCCGCCAGGCGTTCGACGTGCTGGCCCAGGAGTACGCCGCCGCCAAGGCGGCACAAACAGCAAAGGAAAAAAAGTGAAGTCCGTTTGTATCTATTGCGGCTCCAGCCCCGGCAACCGCCCCGAATACGCCGCCGCGGCGCGCACCATGGGCAAGCTCCTGGCCGAGCGTGGCCTGGCGCTGGTCTACGGCGGGGGCAAGGTCGGGCTGATGGGCATCGTGGCCGATGCCGTGCTGGCGCACGGCGGCACCGCCATCGGCATCATTCCCGATGCGCTGATGCAAAAGGAAGTCGGACACCGCGGCCTGACCGAGCTGCACGTGGTGCGCAATATGCACGAGCGCAAGCAGATGATGGCCGACCGCGCCGATGCCTTTATCGCCATGCCTGGCGGTGTCGGCACCTTCGAGGAACTGTTCGAGACCTTCACCTGGCTGCAGCTGGGCTATCACGCGAAGCCGGTGGGGCTGCTCAATGTGGCGGGCTTCTACGACGGCATGCAGGGCTTCATGCAGCACGCCGTGGACGAAGGCTTCCTGAAGCAGGTCCACAATGACCTGCTGCATGTGGCGCCTACGCCCGAAGGCATCCTCGACAAGCTCGCCAATGCGCCGCGCTTGCTGGTGGACAAGTGGCAGGAGAAGCGCGAGGAGACCTGATGATGCTCCCGTCGGCCGGACTCCGGCCGCCGGGGATTACATCGGCTTGAGGCCAAGCGCATTCACCATGCCGCGATAGCGGCTCAGCTGCGCTGCCTGCCATGTCTCGGCCTCCTGTTCACTGCCCGCGCGCATCACCGTGCGCCCTTCCGACTCCAGCCGGGCCCGCAGCTCCGGCTGGGCCAGCGCCTGGCCGATGGCCAGGCGCAGCTTGCGCACCACGTCGTCGGGCGTGCCTTTACGCACGTAATAGCCGCCACCGATCACGTACTCGAAATCCGACAGCAGCTTGCTGTCCCGCAGGGTCGGGATATGCTGCAACTGCGCGGGCAGCGTCTTGGAAAAACTGCTCACCACCTTGATCCGGCCCTGCTTGGCCATGGCATCCATGCTGACCTGATAGGGCAGCACCGCGAAGTCGACCTGGCCACCGGCCAGGTCCTGCAGCGCGGGCGCGGCGCCCTTGTAGGGCACGTGCAGGAATTTCGCGCCGGTGCGCTGGCCCATATATTCCGTCAGCACGTGGTAAAGCGAGCCAACGCCAACGCTGCCATACGTGAGCGGCTTGGCGCCCGGCTTGCGGGCCAATTCGACGAATTCATCCAGTGTCCTGGCCGGCAGGTCACCGCGCACCAGGAGCACGATGGTGGCCTCGGTGATGGGCTGCACCAGCCGGAAGTCCTCGGGCTTGTATTTGGCGGACGCGTTCAGCAGCGGCGTCAGGATGACTTCGTTGGCGGAGCCATGCAGCATGGCGTAGCCGTCCGGCGGGCTGTTCAGCACGCGCATGGCGCCGAGCACGCCGGTGCCGCCCGCCACATTCTCGACCAGTACCTGTTGCCCAAGCGCCCGGCCGATGGGTTCGCTGAAGATGCGCGCGGAAACGTCGCTCGCGCCGCCGGCAGGATATGGCACCACCAGGGATACCGGCTTGAGCGTGGGATAGGCAGGGCCCTCGGCGAGTGCCGGCGAGCCGATGCACGCCGTGCCGAGCACGGCCGTCAGCCATCGCATCGCGCCGCGCACCCCTTGCCGGTTCCATCCGCTGCCGGGCATCAAGCTGTTCATCGTTCCCTCCATCTTTGTCTCTGGCTTTTTAGTTTTTGTGCACGGCGGCCCTGGCCAATCCGGCGCCGCCAGTCTAGCAATGGCATTCTGGCCGCAGCAATGACAAAGAGAGGGTGAAATCGTTGCACGCAACGCAACGATTCCCGAAGCACGCCGTCCGCATCAGACCTCCGGAAAGTCCTTCACCACATGGCGCAGCATATTGCTCGCCGCGGGCGAGAGATGGCGCCCGGCGCGCGTAATGATGTGGTTGCGGCTGTTGTTGAGGATGGGATTGGCCAGGGGCAACGAGACCAGTTGCTTGAACTGTGCGCCCTTGAGCGGCACCGAGCGCGGCGTCATGATAAAGCCAAGCCCGAGCGCAGCGAACTCCCACAGCACCTTGAAGGAATTGGTGACCAGCATCGGCTTGAGGCTGATGTGCTCGTCCAGCTCGGCGGCCTGGATATGCTTGCGCACGCCGAACGACTCCACCAGCGTGGCGCCGGCATGCGGGGCAAGGTCGGAAAGCTTGAGCGCCTTGCGCGACTTCGCCAGCGGATGGTCGCGGCGCACGTGCACCCGGATCGGCGAGGCGCGCGAGAAGTGCGAGCGCAGGCGCACGTCGTTGGGCGGCTGGAAGGCGAAGCCGATATGCGCAACATCGTCCACGATGGCGCGCACGGTGTCATCGGTGCCTGCCACCTGCATGCCGTAGGTCACCTGGGGATATTTGCGCATGAAGCCCTGCAGCACCGGTTCAAGCAGCAGGTCAACAAAGCCCTCGCCAAACACCAGGTTCACATGCCCGCCGCGCGCGTTCTTCAGGTTATTCACCTCCGCCAGGAAGGTGTCCTGCAGGTCCTGCTGGCGCCGCGCAAAGAGCGCCATCATGTGCCCGGCATCGGTGGCGACCACGCCACGGCCACGGCGCTCCAGCAGCGTCAGGCCGGCATCCTTCTCCAGTTTGGCGACCGCGCGGCTCACAACCGACGGATCCAGTCCCAGCACCTCGGCCGCGCCGCGCACGCTGCCGGTCTCAATGATCTGCAGCAGGCACAGAGCGCGCCTGCGATCCAATACGTCTTCCAACATTCACTCCTCGCGGGCGGCTGGCGCCGCCTCTTTTGCACAGGCAAGTATCGTTGCATGGTGCACAACGTTCCGGGTATTCGATTGTCATGGTTCCAACGGTCGGCAAGACTGAGAATCGGCGTTTTCCCTCACGTTTGCCTCACTTTTGCAGGAGACGCCGCATCATGACCCTCACGCCCCCGACCCTCGCCCCGCTTTCGGGCCCGCTACCTGAGGAACTGCTGGCCCGGATGCGGGCGTGGCGGCACGATATTCACACGCACCCCGAAACCGCGTTCACCGAGCACCGCACCTCGCGGCTGGCCGCGCAAGCGCTGGCGAACATGGGCCTGGAAGTACGTCAGGGGCTGGCCGGAACCGGCGTGGTCGGCACCTTGCGGCGCGGCACCGGCCCCACTATCGGCCTGCGCGCCGATCTTGACGCCCTCGATATGCATGAGCTTGGCGACGCGCCGCATCGCTCAGCAATCCACGGCAAGATGCATGGCTGCGGCCATGACGGCCATACGGCCATGCTGCTAGGCGCTGCGCAGTACCTGTCGCAGGACGAGAGCTTCAGCGGCACCGTGCATTTCATCTTCCAGCCGGCGGAAGAAAACGAAGGGGGCGGACGGGTCATGGTGGAGGCTGGCCTGTTCGAGCAGTTTCCCTGCGACGCGGTGTTCGCGCTGCACAACTCGCCCAACCTGCCACTGGGGACGTTCTCCACGCGGACCGGGACGATGACGTCCAACTCCGATACCTTCGAGATCGCCATCGTCGGCAAAGGCTCCCACGCGGCACAGCCCGAGGCGGGTATCGATCCCATCGTGGTCTCGTCGCAACTGGTGGCGGCGCTGCAGGCCATCGTCAGCCGCAATGTCAGCGCGGTGGATTCGCTGATCGTCAGCGTCACGCAGATCCACGGTGGCGACACTTGGAACGTGATTCCCGAGGAAGTAGTGTTGCGCGGCACCTGCCGCTCGTTCCGAGCGTCCACGCGCACCAGGGCCGAGGCGCGCATACGCGCGCTCTGCGATGGCATCGCCACGGCTTCGGGGGCGAAGATCGAACTGCGTTATTTCGCGGGCTACCCTGCCTGCGTGAACACGACGCGGGAGATGGAACTGGCGGCCAGCGCGGCGCGCCGGGTGGTGGGTGCGCAGCGCGTCGATACGAACTGCCTGCCGCGCACGGGATCGGAAGATTTCGCCTTTATGCTGGAGCAATGTCCAGGCGCGTATGTGTTCCTCGGCGCCGCGCGGGAGGGGGATAACCCGCCACTGCATAACCCGTACTACGATTTCAATGATGAGATCCTGCCGCTGGGCGCTGCGTACTGGATCGAGCTGGTGCGGCTGATCTTGAAGCCGGCGCCGTAGCTTCGTCCGGGTCCGCTCTGAACGACGAACCCGATTCCCATCGGATAGCTTGCTCTTGCTCGGTATGCGACAGCCGTGCCTGCGGAGCGTTTCGATGGAGAATTTTCCCGCCAACAATCAGATCTTTCCCAAGAAAAGCACGATGGCGTTGTCCGGTCTCTATCAGAACGATGAGCCCGGCTCCCTCAGGAAAGCACTCTCTTCGTCCGTATCCCGCCGCCCCAGCACAGCATTGCGATGCGGAAAGCGTCCGAATCGCGCGACCACCGCACGGTGCTTGATCGCCCACTCGACCACGTCCACCCTGCCCTCGCTGTCCGCGCGCAGCGTTGTCATCAACTGCACGGCGATGTCCTGGTCAGCAAGCGCTTCGGAGTGCTCGAACGGCATATAGCAGAACTTGCGATGGAATGGCGTTGGCAGCAGGCGATCGGCGCCGCTCTCCACCATCTGCCGGGCCGTCGCCAGCGCCTGCGCGTCGGAAGCGAAGCTGCGCGGATCGCAGCGAAAGACGTTGCGCGGTACCTGGTCCAGCACCACGATGCGCGCGCAGGTGCCCTCGGGCGTTTGCACCCAGCCGGCATGGGCGCCGGCGTGCGTCGCTTCCCACAGCGGCAGGAAGGCTGCGCGCATGGTGGCGTCGAAGTCATCGGACTTGGTGAACCACTGTGCGCGCGAACTGTTCCACTCCGGCGAGCCGGGCGCGCCAAACCAGAAATCGAGCACGCGCCTGGCGTCGGCGGGCAAGTCAGTGACAGCGTCGAGATTCGTATTGGGCATGGCGTATTGGCGGATAACCGGATCGATGGCGCCGGACGTCAACGCGGTACGTTGCGCATCCAGTCGGCGGTACCGAAGAAGGCCTGCATCAGGCGCAGTTGCAAGACTTCGGGCAGGCCCACGTCCTGCATGGCCAGCGCCATGCAGCGCATCCACTGGTCGCGCTCGCTGGTGCCGATCTCGAACGGCATATGGCGCGCGCGCAAGCGCGGGTGGCCAAAGCGTTCGATAAAGTGATTGGGGCCGCCCAGCCAGCCGCACAGGAACCAGAACAGCTTGTCCCGCGAGCCATCCAGGGAGGCAGGATGCATGGAACGCAGCCCTTTGAACTCGGCTTCGAGATCCATCAGGTCGTAGAAACGATCGACGAGTTCACGCACGCGCGCCTCGCCGCCGATCAGCTCATAGGCGGTGACTTCGGTGGCGGCGGATTCTTCAGGTTTGGATTCGGTACTCATAAGACGCTCGGAAATTCTTGAGGCACGGGCTGCGCGAGCGGCATGGAAACCGCTCACGATTCACGCAGCGTGGCCAGCGCAGGCTGCCGCAGCACCTCGCGCAAACCCAGCCAGCCGCCCGCGAAAGCGCACAGCATGCCAGAAAGCACGCCGGCCGGCACGATCCAGCCATTGAAGCGGAACGGGAAATCGAATACGAACTGCGACAACCCCCAGCCCACGACAATCGCGCCCAGGCTGGCCAGCAGGCCGGCCAGGCCACCCACCACCAGAAACTCGGCGTACTGGGTCTGCCGCACCATCGCCGCGGACGCGCCCAGCGCCTTGAGCAGCCCGGCATCGCGCTTGCGCTCGTCGCGCGCGCCGGACAGCGCCGCGTAGAGCACCGTGACACCGGCCGCCAGCGTGAACACGAACAGGAACTCCACCGCGGCGATGACCTGGTCGAGCACGTCCTGGATCTGGCGCAGGATCAGGTCGGTGTTGACCACCGTGATGTTCGGGAACGCCGCCACCAGCTGGTTGCCCAGCGCGGCCTGCCGGGCCGGCAGGTGGAAGGCGGTGATGTAGGTCTGCGGCATGCCCTGCATGGCGGCGGGCGGCAGGATGACAAAGAAGTTCACCCGCATCGAGCCCCAGTCCAGCTTACGCAGCGACGTCACCGGCGCCTCCACCGACTGCCCGGCCACATCGAAGCGCAGGGTATCACCCAGCCGGATCCCCAGCGTCTTGGCGATGCCCTCCTCCACCGAGGCCCCGGCCTTGCCGCCGCCGAGCCAGTTGCCCGCCACCACGCGGTTGCCAGCCGGCAGCGCGTCGGTATAGGACAGGTTGAACTCGCGCTCGACCAGGTTGCGGGCACGGCCATCCGGGAAGCGCTCGGCGCGCACTGGCTGGCCGGCGATATGCGTCAGGCGTCCGCGCACCATCGGGTACAGCAGATCGTCGATGCCGGCGTGCTGCAGCATGCCGGTCAGGGGCGCACGCTGGTCGGGCTGGATATTGATGATGAAACGGTTGGGCGCGTCCGCCGGCGTGGCGTTGCGCCATGAGGAGATCAGGTCGTTTCGCGTCATGCCAAGCAGCAGCAGCGCCATCAGGCCCACCGCCAGCGCGACCGTCTGCAGCGCCGTGACGCCGCGGCGGCGCTCCAGCACCGCCAGCGCGAAGCGCCAGCCCACGCTGCCTCGCGCAAGGCGGCCGCCGCGCATCAGCCGCGCCAGCAAGGTCAGCAAGCCAAGGGCCAGCAAGGCGAACACGGCGCCCGCGGCCACGAAGCCGCCGGCGGTGGTCAGCCCCAGCTTGAGATCGCGGGCGGCTACCAGCAGCAGCGCCACGAAGGCGCCAAGGCCCAGCCCGTAGGCGATCCAGGTCGACACAGGCGGCGCGCCGATGTCGCGGCGCAGGACGCGCAGCGGCGGCACCCCGGTCAGCGCCAGCAGCGGCGGCAGCGCAAAGCCAGCCAGCAGGACAATGCCCGCCAGCAAGCCCACCACGGCCGGCAGGGCCGAGGGCTGCGGCAACGTCACGGTGAGCAGGTTGCCCAGCGAGAGCAGCAGCCCGTAGTGCGCCAGGTAGCCCAGCGCCACGCCGGCGACCGCGCCGCCGATGCCCAGCAGCAGGAACTCCAGCCCGAAGGCCAGCAGGATCTCGCGGCGCGACAGGCCCATGCACTTGTAGACGGCGCAGGCGTCGGTATGGCGCTGCATATAGCGGCGCGCCGACATGGCAATCGCCACCGCCGCGATCATTGACGACAGCACGGCCACCAGCGACAGGAAGCGTTCTGCGCGATCCAGCGTAGCGCGCATTTGCGGCTGGCCGGATTCGAGCGACTCGACGCGGGTGTTGCGCAGCGCGCGCTTGTCGATCTCGGCGACTGCCCACTGCTGATAGGCCTGCGCGGCGGCGTCGGGACCGGCTACCAGCAGGCGGTATGTGACCCGGCTGCCCCAGCCGACCAGTCCGGTGGATTCCAGATCCGACAGCGGCAGCATTACACGCGGCGCGAAGTTCATGAAGCCGGCACCGCGGTCCAGTTCCTGCGTGATGATGCGTTCGATGTGAAAGCCGCGGCTGCCCAACTGGATGGTGTCGCCCAAGGCGACGCCGAGCGAATCGAGCAAGGCCTCGTCCACCCAGACTGTGCCCGCCGCGGGAATGCCGGTGGCGGGCGCTTCCGGCCCGCCGCGCGCAGCCGCCACCTTGACCTGCCCGCGCAGCGGGTAGCCGGTGCCGACGGCCTTGAGCGCGGCCAGTTGCGAAGCGGCCTCCGCTGGCACCGCGCTGGCCGCGCCCTGCGCGGCTGCCTTGGCCGGCGCGCGCGCGCTCGCCATGCTGGGAAAGGTGACGGTCTGCGTCGTGACCAGGCCCGCCTGGGCGGCGTGGCCAGCGAAGACGGCATCGAACGGCTGGTCGGACACGATCAGCACATCGGAGGCGATCATCTGGCGCGCATCGCGCTCCAGCCCGAGCCGCATGCGGTCGGCCAGGAAGCCCACGCTGCTGAGCGCCGCGACGGCCAGCACCAGCGCGAACAGCAGCAGGTTCAGTTCGCCGGCGCGCCAGTCGCGCCGCGCCATGCGCAGCGCCTGGCGCCAGGGCGAGAAGCGCGCCGGGCGTGTGCCGGACGGCGTGGCGGCGACGACGACGGGAACAGTCCGGGAAGCGGGTTCTGAAGACATGGATCAGTTATCTCTTGTCCGTGCACGAGCATCATGGCGGCCTGCCGGGCAGGCCGCGCGGGTATCGATGATATCGGGAGATATCGGCAAAACAGCAAGCGGCAAAACAGCAGGCCCGGGCGCCCCGCCATGCTGACGGCGGATGGCTGGCGGACACTCGCCAACCGGATCAGGGCCAGATTATGGCCGCACTAGCGCCTGGGCTGGCGCCCGGCCGGCGCAGTGGCCGGCGCACGCTTGGCCAGGGCATCGCGCAAGCGGCGCACGCCGCGCCACAGCTTGGGCAGCAACCACACCGCCACCAGCAACAACAGCGCCAGCACCACCAGGAAGACCACCGGCAGGAAAAACGCCAGCAGCAATCCGCTGCTGGCGGCCACATCTTCGCTAAGTGAGGCAGCCCAGTTCGAAAACGGTTCCGGGGATACATTGATCAGCGCGCGCGTGCCGGCCTTGGCAGCGTGGGCGGTACCGGCCAGGGTGCCGCCCACCAGGCCGGCGGCGACCATCCACTGCGGATCAAGCTGTCCGAACGCCGCGGCGGCCAGGATCGCACCGGCGGGAATGCGGATAAAGGTCTGGATGCTGTCCCAGAAGGAATCGAAGCCGGGTACCTTGTCGGCCACGAATTCGGCCAGGGCCAGCACCGCGGCCAGCGCGATCACCCACCACGACTCAAGCGCCTGCAGGCCTGGCGGCAGGTGCAGCCAGCCCGCGCGGCCCAGCGCGCCGGCCGTGAAGACGGCCAGGTAGAGGCGATATCCGCTGGTCCAGGACAAGCCCGCAGCCAACGCAGCCGTTTCTAGCATGGCACTCCTTGCAGGGTCAGGGCGGCCGGCATGTAGCCCCGCCCATGCCTGCAGTTTAATACGCGGGCACGCAAGCGGCCGGAAACCGGCCCTGGCCGGGCACCGGCGTCAGCTGCCTTCCTTGCCGTCGGGGCCGTACCAGGGGAGTGCCTGCTGGGGCGTCAGGATGCCATCGGGCTCGGCCATGGTGTAGCCCGGCAAGGCCTCGATACGGCGGGCGAAGGCGGGGTCCGCCATCCGCGCCAGCAGCGCGTGCGCCCAAGGCGCGATCTGGTCGTTCTTGCGCAGCGCCAGGTAGTACGCCTCGCGCGTCAGCGGCACGAAGGCCAGCCCATGGGCCTCGGCATTCATGCGCAGGCCGAACCCCACCTCGGCGCGGCCGGCATGCACCGCTTCAGCCACTTTTTCGTTGCTGAATTCGGGGGTTTCGTAGCCGACGATCTGGTCCGGGAAGAGGCCGTGGGTGGCCAGCAACTGGTCGAACAGCATGCGCGTGCCCGAACTGCGCTGCCGGTTGACGAAGCTCGCCCGGGTACGGGCCAGGTCGCGCAGGTCACGGATCTCGCGTGCCAGGCCGGGCGTCACGATCAGGCCCTGCTCGCGCCAGGCGAGACGGATCAGGCGCACGGCGGCCGGACGCAGCCATTTGCGCAGCGTCACATGCGCCACCGAGCCGGCGGTCTGGATCGGCGAAACGTAGAAGCCGGCCACTTCGGACTGCCGCTCCTGCAGGCAGATCAGGCCCTCCACGCTGCCGCAGAACACCGTATCGAGCTGCAGCCCGCCGGGCTCTTCGTGCAGCGCGTCCGCCAGGACCTCCATGGCGGGGTCGTGGCTGCCGGAAAAACGGATGCGGGTCTGCGGCTGGGCGGCATCGTCGAGATCCGCCAGGAAGTCGACCACCGCCTTCTGCACGATCGGATCGATGGATTCGCGCAGGCGCCCTTCCGCGCGCAGCAAACGCTCGCCGAACAGCGTCAGCGTGGCACCACGGCCGCGCTCCATGTCCAGCATGCTGCGCCCCAGCATCTCCTCCCACGACCGCATCACGCCCCAGGCATGCCGGTAGGACAGCCCGATCTCGCGTGCCGCGCGGTGCAGGGAGCCGGTCTCGCGCACGGCCTTGAGCAGCTGGAACACCTTGCCGTTGGAGCGTGGATTGTCATCCACGGCCACTACCGGAAACAGATCAAAGCGGAATGTCATATGAAACGCTTTTCATATTTACTTTAGAGATGTGGCTCATCGACAATCGAATGCCTTGATTTCCACGGTATTCGCTGCATTCTCACCGATCCTGTGAGTTGGTGGCAATTCTGTTTCTAAAAACATAAGACAAGGAGCGAGCATGCCGGGCCCATCCAACTCTTGCCTTCTGCATCGTATTTCACGCCGCACCGCCTGGTCCCTGGGCCTGGCTTGCCTGGTCATGCTGAGCGGCGCCACTGGTGCGCTCGCCGGCGAACTCAAGCTGGCTACCACCACCAGCACCGAGAACTCGGGCCTGCTCAAGTTCCTGCTGCCGAAGTTCGAGCAGAAGAGCGGCGTCACGGTGAAGGTGATCGCCGTGGGCTCGGGCAAGGCGATGAAGATGGGAGAGATGGGCGACGTCGATGTGCTGCTGGTGCACGCGCGCAAGATGGAAGACGAATTCATGGCCGCGGGCTATGGGGTTAATCGCCGCGACGTGATGTACAACGACTTCATCGTGGTTGGGCCTGCCGGCGACCCGGCCAGGCTCAAGGGCGAGAAAGACGTCATAGCCGGCTTCAAGAAGATTCCTGCGGCCGGCAGCAAGTTCGTCTCGCGCGGCGACAATTCTGGCACCGATGTGATGGAAAAGGATTACTGGAAACAGGCCGGCATCGAGCCCAAGGGCCAGCCGTGGTATGTGAGTGCGGGGCTCGGGATGGGGGAGGTGTTGACCATGGCGGCGCAGATGCCGGGATATACCCTGTCGGACCGGGCCACCTATGGCGCGTATCGCGCCAAGACCGGGCTGGCCATTTTGCTGGAGGGTGATCCGAAAATGTTCAACCCCTATGGGGTGATTGCTGTTAATCCGGCCAAGCATCCGGGGACCAACTATGCGGATGCGATGAGGCTGGTGGAGTGGATTACCTCCAAGGAGGGGCAGGATGCTATTGCGGCTTACAAGGTGGAGGGGGAGCAGTTGTTTTTTCCTAGTTACAAGGGGAAGTGATGGTGGGGGTTTTCTAGGGGGGGACGCAACAGTTGGCGTGTTGTTGGGTTCAAAAACCACCCCCCATTAAACCCCCTACCCCTCCCTAACCAACTGCGGCAAAACCGGCAACTCCCCCGCCACCTCCGCAATCATCCTCCGCATCCACATAACATCCGGCGCAGCATGACACCGCTCATGCCAAAGCTGATAAAACCGCATCCGCGGAAACACCACCGGCGAAGGCACCATCTTCAACGGCAGGTACTGCGCATAGTGCGCGGCAAACTGCCGCCCCGTGGTGAACACCATATCGGTCTTCATCAACACATACGGCACCAGCCCGAAATACGGCAACGTAACCTGGATATTGCGCTTGTACCCCTGCTCGGCCAGCGCCTGGTCAATCATGCTGCGCTGCATCGAGGCATAGGGCGCTGGGGCAAGATGAGGCATCTCCAGGTAATGCTTGAGGGTCAGCCCCTTGCGCGCCAGCGGATGCTGCGCCCCCAGCATGCACACCACCTCATCGTCGAACAGCGGCGAGATATGTAGATGTTCCGGCGGCGACAGCCAGTTACCGACCACGATGTCGAGCTGCCCTTGTTCCAGGCTGTCGAGAAAGTCGCTCGATGACGTCATAGGGTGCACGAACAGCTTGGCGCCGGGCGCCAGCCGGCGCACGCGCTCGACGATATTGGGCAGGAAGAAGGCGTCCAGGTAGTCCGGCGCCCCCAGGTGGAAGGTACGGGTAGTGGTGGCGGGGTCGAAATGCTGGGGCGGCCGGGCGATCCGGTCCATGGCCGCCAGGCTCTGCTCGGCCAGTTGCAGCAGCTCGCGGCCGCGCTCGGTCGGCACCATGCCGCTCTTGCCGCGCACCAGGATGGCATCCCCGGTGATTTCCCTTAGTCGCTTGAGCGTATTGCTGATGGCGGGCTGCGACTGGCCGAGCCGGACCGCAGTGCGGGTCACGCTCTGCTCGGTCAGCAGCGTGTGCAGCACCCGCAGCAAATAGGTATCGAGATGGTCGCGTCCGTGCATGGCGAGGGGGCGCCAGGCGCGCATGGCGGCCGGTGGCGTGGGGGATGGGAACGGCGCATAGTGTATGTCAGGCACCCCGTCATTGGTCAAATCCGGCTGCCGCACTCCTCGTCAGCCGTGCAACGCTCTCCCCCTTGATGGGGCATATCACCTGGGCCGAATATTGCATCATCGGCA
The DNA here is from genome assembly GCF_057814235.1 of Cupriavidus sp. F041. Classification (NCBI taxonomy): domain Bacteria; kingdom Pseudomonadati; phylum Pseudomonadota; class Betaproteobacteria; order Burkholderiales; family Burkholderiaceae; genus Cupriavidus; species Cupriavidus sp. F041. The sequence goes on along the minus strand of NZ_JBVASY010000002.1, from coordinate 866,759 downwards.
CCAGTGCTATGTTTGCCCCCATCACAAAGAGAGAAGACACCATGGAGACGCAAACCATCCGCTTTTACCACCGTGGCCAGGTCCAGGAGGTCGCCGATGTCCCCGTGACCCGCACCGTGCTGCAGTACCTGCGCGAGGACGCGCGCTGCACGGGCACCAAGGAGGGCTGCGCCGAAGGCGATTGCGGTGCATGCACCGTGGTGCTCGGCGAACTGGGCGAGAACGGCCAGGTCGAGTTCAAGGCGGTCAATTCCTGCATCCAGTTCCTGCCCACGCTGGACGGCCGCGCCCTGATCACCGTGGAAGACCTGCGCCAGGCCGACGGCGCGCTGCACCCGGTACAGCAAGCGATGGTGGAGTGCCATGGCTCACAGTGCGGCTTCTGCACCCCCGGCTTCGTGATGTCGCTGTGGGCGCTGTACCAGCAAAAGGCCGAGGACGCCGGCACCGGCCGCGCGCCGGCCCGCGAGACCATCTGCGACGCCCTTACCGGCAACCTGTGCCGCTGCACCGGCTACCGTCCCATCATCGAGGCCGGCCAGCGCATGATGGCGCTGCCGGCGCCGCAGGCCAGCAAGCTGGACCCGCGGCAGATCGCCGACACGCTGCGCTCGCTGCAACGCGACGCCACGTTCCACTACAGCGCCGGCGGCCAGCACTTCTACGCGCCTCGCACGGCATCGGCTTTCGCCGCCATCAAGGCGGCCGAGCCGGGCGTGCGCATCCTGGCCGGCAGCACCGACGTGGGCCTGTGGGTGACCAAGCAGTTCCGCGAACTCGGCAACCTGCTGTACGTGGGCCAGGTGGCTGACCTCAACAGTATCGAGCAGGTGGACGGCGCAGTGGAAATCGGGGCGGCGGTTTCGCTGGAGCGCGCCTATGCGGCGCTCAATGCCACGCACCCCGAACTGGAAGAACTGTGGAAGCGTTTTGCCTCGCTGCCGATCCGCAACGCCGGCACGCTGGGGGGCAATATTGCCAACGGCTCGCCCATCGGCGACTCCATGCCCGCGCTGATCGCCCTTGGCACCGAAGTGGTGCTCCAGCGCGGCGAAGTGCGCCGCACCCTGCCTCTGGAAGACCTCTACCTGGCCTACCAGAAGACCGCCATGGCCGAGGGCGAGTTCGTCGCGGCCCTGCGCGTGCCGCTGGCGGGGCCGGAGTACTTCCGAACCTACAAGCTGTCAAAACGCTTTGACGAAGACATTTCCGCTGTCTGCGCGGCCTTTGCGCTGACGCTGGAAGACGGTGTGATTCGCCATGCACGCGTGGCCTTCGGCGGCATGGCCGCCACGCCCAAGCGCGGTGCCCTGACGGAAGCCGCGCTGGTCGGCCAACCCTGGACCGAAGCCACCGCCCGGGCCGCCATGAGCGCGCTGGCGCAGGACTTCACGCCGCTGACCGACATGCGGTCCACCGCCGCCTACCGCAGCCGTGGCGCCGCCAACCTGCTGTACCGCTTCTGGCTGGAAACGCGCGCCGACGCGCTGCCAGCCGCCGCCGTCAATGTCCGCGCCCCCGGCGCCGGCCAGATCGTCGCCACCGTCGCCACCGCATAAGGATAGATCGGCATGAACAAGCAAACCGAACCCTTCCTGCTCGACGCCGAGATCGAGGCCAAGGCCGCCGTCTCCACGCCACAAGTGGGTATTTCGCGTCCCCATGAATCCGCCCACCTGCACGTGGCCGGCACGGCCACCTATACCGACGACATTCCCGAGCTGGCCGGCACGCTGCACGCCGCGCTCGGCATGAGCACGCGCGCCCACGCCCGCATCAAGTCGATGTCGCTCGACAAGGTGCGCGCCGCGCCGGGCGTGGTGGCGGTGCTGACCGCCGAAGATATCCCCGCCGCCAACGAGTGCGGCCCGATCATCCATGACGACCCCATCCTGGCCAACGGCCTGGTGCAGTTCATCGGCCAGCCAATGTTCGTGGTGGTGGCCACCTCGCACGATGCCGCGCGCCGTGCCGCACGCCTGGGCAATGTCGAGTACGAGGACCTGGCGCCGGTGCTGTCGCCCGAGGCGGCGCACCAGGCCGGCAGCTATGTGCTGCCGCCGATGCACCTGACACGAGGCGAGCCGGCCAGCCATATCGCCGGTGCCGCGCACCGGGAGCGGGGCAATATCCGCCTGGGCGGCCAGGAGCAGTTCTACCTGGAAGGCCAGATCGCCTACGCCGCGCCGAAGGAAAACGACGGCATGCACGTGTGGTGCTCGACCCAGCATCCCACCGAAATGCAGCATGCTGTCGCGCATATGCTGGGATGGCACGCGCACCAGGTGCTGGTGGAATGCCGGCGCATGGGCGGCGGCTTCGGCGGCAAGGAATCGCAATCGGCCATGTTCGCCTGTTGCGCCGCGCTGGCCGCCTGGAAGCTGCTGTGCCCGGTCAAGCTGCGTCCGGACCGCGACGACGACATGATGATCACCGGCAAGCGCCATGACTTCGTCTTCGATTTCGAAGTCGGCCACGATGCCGAAGGCCGCATCGACGGCGTATCGGTGGAGATGGTTTCGCGCGCCGGCTTCTCGGCCGACCTGTCCGGCCCGGTGATGACCCGCGCCATCTGCCACTTCGACAACGCCTACTGGCTGCCGAATGTGCAGATCGACGGCTACTGCGGCAAGACCAATACGCAGAGCAATACCGCCTTCCGCGGCTTCGGCGGCCCGCAAGGCGCCTTTGCCATCGAATACATCCTGGACAATGTGGCGCGCACCGTGGGCCGCGATTCGCTCGACGTGCGCCGCGCCAACCTGTACGGCAAGACCGAGCGCAATATCACGCCTTACGGCCAGACCGTGGAAGACAACGTCATCCACGAACTGCTCGACGAGCTGGAGGCCAGCAGCGCCTACCGCGAGCGCCGCGAGGCAACGCGCTCATTCAACGCCGGCAGCCCGGTGCTGAAGAAAGGCATTGCCATCACCCCGGTGAAGTTCGGCATCTCCTTCAATGTGGCCCACTTCAACCAGGCCGGCGCGCTGGTGCACGTGTACAACGACGGCTCGGTACTGGTGAACCACGGCGGCACGGAAATGGGCCAGGGCCTGAACACCAAGGTGGCGATGGTGGTGGCGCACGAACTCGGCATCCGCCTGGAACGCGTGCGCGTCACCGCCACGGATACGAGCAAGGTGGCCAACACCTCGGCCACCGCCGCCTCCACCGGCACCGACCTGAACGGCAAGGCCGCGCAGGACGCGGCGCGGCAGATCCGCGAGCGGCTTGCTGCCTTTGCCGCGCGCCAGGCTGGCGTGGACGCGGACAGCGTGCAGTTCGGCGACGACCTGGTGGTGGCGGGCGAACTGCGCCTTGACTTCAGCGACCTGGCACGCCAGGCCTACGTGTCGCGCGTGCAATTGTGGTCCGATGGTTTCTACACCACGCCCAAGCTGTACTGGGACCAGTCCAGGCTGCAGGGCCGGCCCTTCTACTACTACGCCTATGGCGCGGCCTGTTCCGAAGTGCTGGTGGACACGCTCACCGGCGAATGGCGCCTGTTGCGCGCGGACGTGCTGCACGATGCCGGCCGCTCCCTCAACCCGGCCATCGATATCGGCCAGGTCGAAGGTGGCTTTATCCAGGGCATGGGCTGGCTGACCACCGAGGAATTGTGGTGGAACAAGGATGGCAAGCTGATGACGCATGCGCCTTCGACTTACAAGATCCCGACCGTCAACGACTGCCCGGAAGCGTTCACCGTGCGGCTGTTCGAGAACGACAACGCGGAAGACAGCATCCATCGCTCGAAGGCGGTGGGCGAGCCGCCGCTGTTGCTGCCGTTCTCGGTGTTCTTCGCGATTCGCGATGCGGTGGCCAGCATCGGGGATTACAAGGTGAACCCGCCGCTGGTGGCGCCTGCGACGAGCGAGGCGATCCTGGATGCGGTGGATGCGGTGCGGGTGGCTGCGCCGGTGGTGCAGTGAGCCGCACCCTCTAGCACTGTAACGAAGTAGCAAGCCTCACCCAAAGCATCAACCTAAAAAGGCATCACCATGCAGGACGCGCCCCTCAAACCCTTCCGCTTCGCCGACGCCACCCGCCTGGTGCGCGCCGGCGTGCCGGTGGCGATGGTCACCATCGCCGAAGTAAGAGGCTCGGCCCCGCGCGAGGCGGGCGTGCGCATGCTGGTGACCGCCGACGATCTGGTGGGCACCATCGGCGGCGGCCATCTGGAGTGGCGCGGCATGGAGATCGCGCGCACCATGCTGGCCGAACGCGATGCGACGCGGCAGACCGTGCGCATCCCCCTGGGCCCGGCCCTGGGCCAATGCTGCGGCGGCGTGGTCCAGCTCGCCTTCGAGGTGCTGGGCGAGGCCGACCTGCCCTGGCTCGATGCGGTGCAGGCCGCCTTCTCCGCCGGGCGCGCACTCACGCGCACCGTGCCGGCGGCCGGTCCGGTGCGGCACGCGGCGACGCAGGCGGTCACGCCCTCGGTGAGCTTGCAAAAGGATGGCTCCTGGACCGACGTCATGGTGCCCGATGAACTGCAGGTGGTGCTGTTCGGCGCCGGCCACGTCGGCCATGCGCTGGTCAAGGTGCTGGCCAACCTGCCGTGCCGGGTGCACTGGGTGGATGAGCGCGACACCTTGTTCCCGCCGGGCCTGCCCGACAACGTCACCCCGGAAGCCACGGATATCCCCGAAGCGGTGGTCGACCATGCCCCGGCCGGCAGCTATTTCCTGGTGATGACGCACAGCCACGCCCTGGACCAGACGCTGTGCGAGCGGATCTTGCGGCGCAATGACTTTGCCTATTTCGGCCTGATCGGTTCCAAGACCAAGCGCGCGCGCTTCGAGCATCGCATGGCGGAGCACGGGATTGACCCTGCCCGCTTTGCGGAAATGACGTGCCCGATGGGCGTCTCCGGCATCACGGACAAGGCTCCGGCTATGATTGCGGTTGCCATCGTCGCCCAGCTGCTGCAGGTTCGCGACCAGCGTCTCGCCCATCTGGGCGCGCTGAGCGCCAACCGCGGCGGCCAGGCGGCGAACACGACGCAAACCAAGACCGCAAAAGGAACCCCATGACGCTCGATGCCGCGCTCGCAGACCGTATCCGCCTGACGCCCAAGGCAGAACTGCACGTCCATATCGAAGGCACGCTCGAGCCCGAGCTGATCTTCCGGCTGGCCCAGCACAACAAGGTCAAGCTGCCGTATGCCAGCGTGGAAGCCCTGCGCGAAGCCTACGCCTTCACCGACCTGCAATCCTTCCTGGACATTTACTACGCCGGCGCCAGCGTGCTGCTGACCGAGGACGATTTTTTCGACATGACGATGGCCTACGTGCAGCGCGCCGTAGCCGACAACGTGCGCCACGCCGAGATCTTCTTCGACCCGCAGACCCACACCGCGCGCGGTGTGCCCATCGGCGTGGTGATCGACGGCATCTCCGACGCGCTGGCCCAGGCCCGCACCCAGTTCGATTTCTCCAGCAGCCTGATCCTCTGCTTCCTGCGCCACCTGTCCGAGGAAGACGCCTTCGCCACGCTGGAAGCGGCGCTGCCCTACCGTGACCGCTTCGTCGGCGTGGGCCTGGATTCCTCCGAGCAGGGCAACCCGCCGGAGAAATTCGCCCGCGTCTTCGCCCGCGCCCGCGAGCTGGGCCTGCGGCTGGTGGCGCACGCCGGCGAGGAAGGCCCGGCGCAGTATGTCACGGACGCGCTCGACATCCTCAAGGTGGAACGCATCGACCACGGCGTGCGCGCCATCGACGACCCCGCCCTGGTGGAGCGGCTGGCGCGCGAGCGCGTGGCGCTGACGGTGTGCCCGCTGTCCAACCAGAAGCTCAAGGTCTATCCCGACCTGCGCGACCACTCGCTGCACCGCCTGCTGGAAGCCGGCGTGCTGGTCACGCTGCACTCCGACGATCCCGCCTATTTCGGCGGCTATATGAACGCCAACTGGGAAGCCACCTTCGAAGCCCTGCCGCTGACCGCGGACGACGGCCACAAGCTGGCGCGCAATAGTTTCGAGGCGTCCTTCCTGCCCGCCACGCAGAAGGCCGCCTTCCTCGCCGAAGTCGACCACTTCTGGCAATCCCCCCTGCCCGCGACGGCCTCCACGGCCTGAGCGCGGCTCACACCAAGATGCCGGCGCGCCACGCGCGCGCCGGCGCATGACGAGACATCGCTATGACGACCACGCCCCCCACCCCGTCCATCACCCGCGCCATCCGTGGCCGCGTGCTGCACTTCCTGCGCGATCCGCAGTTTCATGACGACGCGTATCAGTATTGGGAAGACGGGGTGCTGGTCGTCACCGCCGGGCATGTCGCCGCGGTCGGCGACTACACCGAGCTGGCCGCGCAGATCCCGGCCGGCGCCGAGGTGATCGACCGCCGCGGCAAGCTGATCGTGCCCGGTTTTATCGACACCCACGTGCATTACCCGCAGACCGACATCATCGCCTCGCCCTCGCCCGGCCTGCTGCACTGGCTGGAGACCTACACCTTCCCCGAGGAGCGCCGCTTCGCCGAGCCGGAATACGCGGCGGCGGTGGCGGGCTTCTTTGCCGACGAGCTGCTGCGCAACGGCACCACCAGCGCCGTGGCCTGGAGCACCGTGCACACGGCCTCGGCCGACGCGCTGTTCGCCGAAGCGGACCGGCGCAACCTGCGCCTGGTGACCGGCAAGGTGTTGATGGACCGCAACTGCCCCGAATTCCTGCGCGACACCGCCGAGTCCGGCGCGCGCGATTCGGCCGACCTGATCTCGCGCTGGCACGGCAAGAATCGCCTGTCGTACGCGATCACGCCGCGCTTCGCGCCGACCTCCAGCGAGGCGCAGCTGGCTGCCTGCGGCGAACTGGCCAAGGCCTATCCCGACGCCTATATCCAGACCCATGTGGCGGAAAACCGCGACGAAGTGAAGTGGGTGGCCGAGCTGTTCCCGCAAGCGCGCAGCTATCTCGATATCTACGATCACTACGGCCTGCTGCGTCCGGGTGCGCTCTACGGCCACGCCATCTACCTCGACCAGGACGACCGCAAGCGTTTGGCCGACAGTGGCGCCGCGGTGGCGCACTGCCCCACCTCCAACCTGTTCCTGGGCAGCGGCTTCTATGACTTCCACCAGTCCGACGCCCATCGCCTCAACGTGACGCTGGCCACCGACGTGGGCGGCGGCACCTCGTTCTCGATGCTGCGCACCATGAATGCCGCGCACAAGGTGGCACGCATGGGCGGCTATCACCTCACCGCGCTGCGCATGTTCTACCTGGCCACCCGCGCCGCCGCCGACGCGCTGGGCTGGAGCGAGCGCGTGGGCAGCTTCACGCCGGGCTGCGAGGCCGACTTCATCGTGCTCGATCCGCAGGCCACGCCGCTGATCGCCCGCCGCAGCGAGCGCTCGGAGACGCTGGAAGAGCAACTGTTCGCCTTCGCCATGCTGGGCGACGACCGTGTGATCGATGAGGTCTATGTCATGGGCGAGCCGGCAAGCGTGCCGGCCTCCGCAGCGCGTTAATCATCACTTTTCACCGGGCAGCACCGGGTCCTGGCCACGCCGGCTTGACCCGGATCAACACCCCTGTCACGCAATCCTTCTAAGCTGTCACACCGTCGGCCCCTGTGGCCGTGCATCGCCAGTCCCGGGCACAGCCAGGTGCCCGACCCCGCGTTCGACAACTGAAGGTTTTTGAATGATTGCCACGCAGCAAGCCCCCTTTCCGGAGCCGATTTCCCCTGAAGCGCCCCTGCCCTCGCGCAAGATCATCCGCGGCTGGCTGATCCCGCTGGGCCAGCGCAGCACCCCGCGCGCGCTGGCGCTGTTCGCGCTGGATACGGCGCTGTTCGTGGCCGCGCTGGCCGGGGTGGTGATGTTCTCTCACTGGCTCGCCAAGCTGGCGGCGGGCGTGCTGACCGGCATCATCATCGCCCGCCTGTTCATCATCGGCCACGATGCCTGCCACCAGAGCCTGACGCCCCGGCGCGGCCTCAACAAATGGCTGGGGCGGCTGACCTTCCTGCCGTCGCTCACGCCCTACAGCCTGTGGGAAGTCGGCCATAACGTGGTCCACCACGGCTACTCCAACCTCAAGGGCTTCGACTTCGTCTGGGCACCCTACTCGCTCGAGGAATTCCAGGCGCTGCCGCGCTGGCGCCGCGCGCTGGAGCGCGTCTACCGCAACGGCTTCGGCGCGGGCCTGTACTACCTGGTCGAGATCTGGTGGTTCAAGATGTTCTTCCCCAGCCGCCGCCAGATGCCTACGCGCCGTGCTGTCTTCATGTGGGACTGCACGCTGGTGGCCCTCTTCGGCGCCGCCTGGATCGGCGCGCTGGCCTGGCTGGCGGTGGCCAGCGGCCAGTCGGTCGCGCTGCTGGTTGGCCTGGGCTTCGTCGTGCCCTTCCTGGTATGGAATTTCACCGTGGGCTTCGTGCTCTACGTGCACCACACCCATACCAGCGTGGCCTGGTACGAGACCAAGGCCATGTGGGCACGCGCCCAGCCTTTCGTCTCCACCACCGTTCACCTGCGCTTCCGCTACGGCATCGGCGCGGCGCTGCATCACATCATGGAGCACACCGCCCATCACGTGGACATGAGCGTGCCGCTGTACCGCCTCAAGCGCGCGCAAACGCTGCTCGAACACGCGCTGCCGGGCCGCATCATCATCCAGAACTTCACCTGGCGCTGGTACTTCCATACCGCCCGCCGCTGCAAGCTGTACGACTTCAAGGCGCTGTGCTGGACGGACTTCAGGGGCCGGCAGACGAGCGCCAACGCGCCCGTGCCCGCGTAAGCGCCGCGCCCCGGCCAGACGCAGGGGCTACTTCGGCTGCGCGGCCGCCTTGCCGCTGACCTCCGCCATGCGCGCCCGCATGGCATCGGCCGAACCGATCTGGTGGAACAGCGGGCCGCCCGGCGCAAAGCTGTCGGCCGTCGCCAGCCGCCCGATCACCACCGGTTCAAAGCCTGCATCCCGCACCAGTTGCTCGCCAACGCGCAGCGCGGCGGGATCGTCGGCCGCGATCGGCACGGCAATCAGCCCCTCGGCGCGGTGATGCTCGCTCGCGAATTTGGTGGCGCCCATGAAGTTGAAGGCACGAACGATGCGCGCGCCGCGCAGGTACTTTGCGGTGGTAATACCGATGCCCTTGCGCGCCGCTTCTTCTGCGATGGCGCCATCGCGCGCCCGGATGGCATTGGTCGCATCCACCACGATCTTGCCGGCAAAGGCCTTGCCATGCTCGGCAGCGATATCGGGCAAGGCCTTGTATGGAACGGCCAGGAAAATCACCTTGGAAAAGGCCAGCGCGTCGGCCACCGTGCCCGCGCGGGCGAGCGGGCCGAGCTTGTTGACGAGCGACTTGAGCTCTTCCGGATGACGCGAGGAGAACAGCACAGGATGTCCCGCGCGCACCCACAAGCCGCCGACCGTTCCTCCGATACGGCCGGAGCCAATCACACCGATGGGAATCGGGCCGCCATCCCGGCTCGCCTGCGCGCGCAAGCGCGCGGGCAACACGCCCAGCGCGAGCAGGACAAAACCGAGGCTGCCGCTTAGCAAGCGGCGGCGCCGGTCAACCGTGCCGGCCTGACCGGCGCAAGCCACGGCGACGGCCCCGGCGAAGCCGGTGCGATCCGCACGGCCAGGCCTGAAGGCGGGATGATCGGGAAACGGCATGGCGAACTCCTCGATCCGGTGAGGATCACGATGCTGCGACACAGCAAAACGGAGCGCCACGCCTTTCGGAAATCCCGGTGCGTGGCGAAGCGCTCTCGGGGGCACCTTCAAACTCTAGGCGAAAAATGCAGCGCCCGTGACAATCCGCCTGCGCGACAGCCGGTTCGATTTGGCATGCGCCGGGCCGTGCACTACAGTAAGTATCACTTGCATCACCCTGGAAGGCGCCGGCGTGCGCGATGCCTTGGTGACCGTGCGCCTGAGTCCATGCGCTTGCGTCCTTGTCCCCACGGAGAAGGTAATGCTCCCCGCCCTCCCCCGACCGCGCAGCCCAGGCCTGGCGCACGCAGCGCGGCGAACGGCGGCGAGGTGCGCACTGATGGCGCTGGCCGCGGGCGCTCCGGTGGTTCTGGCCGCCGAAACGCCGCGGGACGTGCCCGCCGACGAGGTGCACAACCTCAAGGAAGTCACCGTGGTCGCGCCCGCGCCGCTGCCCTCGTTCTCCATCCCGCGCGAGGCGTTTCCCGGCAATGTGCAGACCGCCACGGATGCCGACATGGAGCGCGCCAAATCCGGCAACCTGTCCTCGTTCCTCGGCGAGAACATGGAGAGCGTCGTGATCAACGATGTGCAAGGCAACCCGTACCTGAAGGACATCCTCTACCGCGGCTATCGGCTCTCCTCCACCCTTGGCGCGGGCCAGGGCCTGGCGCTCTACCTCGACGGCGTACGCCAGAATTCGGCGCTGGGCGACGTGGTCGACTGGACCGCGATCCCCGAGGCCGCCATCAGCACCATTACGCTGGTGCCGGGCAGCAATCCCCTGTACGGACTCAACGCGCTCGGCGGCGCGCTGGCGCTGACCACCAAGTCCGGCGAGACACACCCCGGGGTGGAAGCCGACCTGAGCGTCGGCAGCCACGGCCGCGCGCGGCTGGATGTCAGCGCCGGGCAGATGCTGGGCGACGGCTGGCACGCCTTCGTCGCGGGCACGGGGTTCCGGGAGGACGGATGGCGCGAACTTTCCGGCAGCTGGCTGGGCAATCTCTTCGCCAAGGTAGGCCGCTCCACCACGGACACGCAATGGAGCGTGGGCCTGCTTGGCAGCACCAGCAGCCTGTCCGGCAACGGCTTGCTGCCGGACAGCATCTATGGCGTCCAGCGCAATGCCATCTACACCGCGCCGGACATCACGCGCACACGCTCGTTCCAGGCGACGCTGAACGGCGCACACCAGTTCAATGCCGAAGACCAGCTGGCACTGACCGCCTATCTGCGCGTGGGGCGCTCGCAGGCAACCACGGGCGACGTCAGCGGCGCCTACCTGGACCGCCTGCTCGACTGCCAGGGCAACGCCGGCGACGACGGGTGCCAGCCCGGCAATGCGCCTGCCAACGCCGTGTTCAATACCTCGACCGTCAACACGCATGACTACGGCCTGTCCGCGCAGTGGTCGCATACCGGCGACATCCACAGCGCGGTACTGGGCGCCGCGGCCGCGCTGAGCCGCGCCGCATACCGCCAGGACACACAACCGGCCACATTCAACGCAGATCGCGTGGCGGTGGCGGACCCTGCTTCCTTGCCCGCCACCGCGGCCTCGCTCGATGGCCGTACCACCACCTTCAGCCTGTATGCATCGGACACCATCAAGCTGTTGCCGCACAGCTATCTCACCGCGAGCGCACGCTGGAACACTTCGCGCACGCGCACCGAGATGACCTTGCCGAATGCCTCCGACGAGAGCTTCACGTTCTCGCGGCTCAACCCTGCGCTCGGCCTCTCGCATCAGTTGCTGAGCGGCCTCACCGTTTTCGCCTCTGCCTCGCAGGGCACGCGCATGCCCACCGCCATCGAGCTTGGCTGCGCCGACCCAGCCAATGCCTGCCAGTTGCCCACCGGCCTGCAGGCCGACCCTTACCTGCGGCAGGTGGTGTCGCGCACGTACGAATTCGGCGGCCGCTGGAAAGCCGCCGATGCCACCGACCTGACGCTGGCGCTGTACCGCAGCGACAACCGCGACGACATCCTGTTCGAGCGCTCGCCGGTCAGCCCGCTCGGCTTCTTCACGAACTTTCCCAAGACCCGCAGCCAGGGCCTGGAACTCGGCCTGCGCCAGCGCCTTGGCCGTCTGACGCTGCGCGCCAGCTACAGCTACCTGCAAGCCACCTACCAGGCCGACGGCCAGATCCAGACGCCGTTCGCGGCGCCCGTCAATGTGCGCCCCGGCACCCGCATGGCCGGCGTGCCGCTGCACAGTTTCAAGCTCGGCGTGGACTGGCGGGCAACGGACTCCGTCACGCTCGGCGGTTCCATGATCGTTTCGTCCTCGCGGCCCGTTGCCGGCAACGAAGACAGTGCATTGACCGCGCAGGATCCGCGTCTCGCCAGTACCGCCGGCTTCGCCCTGTTCAACCTGCGCGCGAGCTGGCAGGTCGACCCGCGCTGGCAACTCTATGCGCGGGTCGACAATGTATTCGACCGCCGCTATGAAACCTATGGACAAGCTGGCCTCAGTGTATTTCCCGGCGGCACGCTGCTGCAGCCCGGCGCGTCGGTGCCGACCGAGCGCTTCGTCGCGCCGGGCGCGCCGCGGCAGTTCCTGGTGGGAGTGCGCTACGAATGGGATGGGCGTTAGCGGCTACGGGCGCACCGAAAGTCCTTGGCGGCGGCCACACCCTCGCCAAGAATAAAGCGACGCATGGTTGCCATCCCTGGATGGCATGAAGCCGGCCGTCACGGCAAGCAACGCAATCGGGAGACGCGCATGGCCACGGAAAAGGGATATCGCAGGCCGGGCCGGACCACGCTGGCGCTGTGTGCCGCGCTCGCCTGCGCCGCGTGCGCGTGGCGCGCACAGACGCCCGTCCCCCAGCCCCTCACGGCCTATGTATCCAGCGAGACCGGCGGCATCGCGGTGATTGACCTCGGCCGGCTCGAAATCACGCGCACCCTGGACACCGGCGGCAAGGGTCCGCGCGGCATCGGCATCAGCGCGGATGGCCGCTACCTGCTGGCCGCCAACAAGGGCACCAGCGACCTTTCCGTCATCGACACGAGCGACGGCCAGCTGCTCAGGCGCATACCGATCGGCAAGAACCCGGAATTCGTGCGCGTGTCCGGCGGGCAGGCCTTCGTCACCTACGAGCCCGGCGAGCGCAACGGGCCACCCGGAGCGGAACCCGCGCCGGAAGCCGGCAAGCCAGCCAAGGCCGGCGACGACGCCCCGGTCCCGGCGGAAATCGCGGTGATCGATCTCAAGGACTGGCGCGTCACGCGCGCCATCCCCAGCGGGCTGGAAACCGAAGGCATCGAGTTTTCGCCGGACGCTCGCCTGCTGCTGGTCACCAACGAGGGCGACGACACCGTCTCGGTCTACGAGCGCGCCAGCGGCCGCCGCCTCAATCTGCTCAAGACCCCGCCGGGATCGCGGCCGCGCGGCATCAAGGTGAGCCCGGATGGGCGGCGCTATATCGTCACGCTCGAATCGGCGAACGCATTCCTGGTGCTCGACGCGGCCGACTACCGCATCCTGCGCACGGTGCCGACGCGCGCCGGGCCCTACGGGGTCGCATTCGACCGCGCCGGCGAACGCCTGTTCGTCGCGGCCTCGCGTGCCGACACCATCCAGGTCTTCGATGCGGGCAGCTATGAAAATATCGCCAACATCGCTACGGGCAAGCGCTGCTGGCACTTCAGCTTCACCCCCGACGACGCGCGGCTGCTGATTGCCTGCGGCCGCTCGAACGCGGTCTATGTGGTGGACGCGCGCAGTTACCAGCCGCTGCGGGAAATCGCCGGCGTCGCGCTGAGCTGGGGCATCGTCACTTACCCGAAAAGCCCCGGGACGCTGGATGCGCCATGAACGCCGTGGCACACGATTTCTCATCGCGCCAGCGTCCGTCGATCGCCCGCATATAGGCCAAAAGGCCAATTGACGCACCAGGGAATCGCGGACAAAGTGAATCAGTCTGGAGCGCAATTCCATGTCGAGACTGGCTCAGGGGCCCGCATGACCCTCCTTTGGCGCGTCGTCAGAATGCTCTTGCCTGGTACGCTTCCGTGGCTCATGGCCGCCGCGTTGCCGGCGCATGCCGCGGACGGCGATACGCTTGCGCAGGCCAGGGCGCGCGGCACGCTGCGCTGCGGCGTCAGCGAGGGCATTGCGGGGTTCTCGGCGAAGGACGCCTCGGGCCGCTGGTCAGGCATCGACGTCGATTTCTGCCGCGCCGTAGCGGCTGCGGCCCTGGGCCATGCCGACAAGGTGACATTCGTTCCGCTGAAGGCTTCAGGCAGGTTCCCGGCACTGCGCACAGGCGTGGTGGACCTGCTCAGCCGCAACACCACGTGGACCCTGGCTCGCGAGAGCACGCTGCGCGTGCAGTTCGCCGGCATACTTTATTACGACGGCCAGGCGTTCATGGTGCCCAGGCAAAACGGGCCCAGGTCAATTGCGGGACTTGATCACGCCACCGTCTGCGTCGAAAAGGGTACGTCCAGCGAAGACCATCTGGCGACCTACTTCGCAGCGAATCGCCTGACCGTGAAACCATTCGTCGTGGACTCCGCAACGGAAGTGGCCGACGCCTTTTTCTCGGGGCGCTGCAGCGCCTACACCGCGGACGCCTCCCACCTTGCGGCCGCGCGCCTGCGCATCCGGGACGGCTCGCAAGCCTATGTCATCCTGCCCGAGCGGATATCGAAGGAACCGCACGGTCCGGTCGTGCGCAACGACGACCAGCGCTGGCTGACGCTCGTCCGTTGGGTACTCTTCTCGCTCATTGCCGCGGAAGAAGCCGGGATCACGCAAGCCAGCGCGGGCGAACGCATGCGGGATCCGGCGGTGGCCCGCGCATTCGAAGCCGGCGCGGACGCCAGCCAGGCGCTCGGCGTCGAGCCCGGCTGGTCCGCGCGCGCGGTGCAGAGCGTGGGCAACTACGGAGAAATGTTCGATCGCAATCTCGGCGCGCAAAGCCCGCTCAGTCTCGAGCGCGGACTTAACCGGCTCTGGACGCAGGGCGGCCTGATGTACGCGCCACCGGTGCGATAGGCCTTATCGATGCAACTGGCAGCGGAGGCCGCCGCATGAGCGAACTGCAGATCTACATCGTCCTTGGCGTATTCGGGGCCGTGATTCTCACCATCGCCTTCAACCTGCTGGACATGGCGGTGGCTGCCCTGGTCGGCGTGTGCATCCTGATCTCCCTGGGGATCCTGAACGAGCAGGATCTGCTGAGCGCCACCCGCACCTCCGGCGGCCCCATCAGTCTGCTGTTCGGTGGCATGGTGGTGGCGCGCATCCTTTCCACCACCGGTCTCTTCGACCGCATCGGCGACCTGTACCTGAGCGCCACGGGCGGAAGCGGCAGACGGTTCCTGCTGCTACTGATCGCGCTGGTCGCGCCCCTGTGCGCCTTCCTGCCGAACGCGACCACGGTCATCCTGATCGCACCCGTCATCATCCGGGTTGCCATCGCCCTGGAAGTGGACTTTGTCGGACCGATGGTGCTGACCGCCATCGTGAGCAATTCCGCCGGCCTGCTGACGCTGGTGGGAGACCCGGCGACATTTCTCGTGGGCAGTTCGATCGGCATGACGTTTGGCGAGTACCTCCACCGTGTGAGCCTGGGCGGCGTCATCGCCTTGCTCGTCATCGTCCCGCTATTGCCGCTCCTGATGCCGGACCTGTGGCGCCTGCGGCGTCCGTTGCCGCCGCGCGCGCAGTCGCGCAAGCTCGAGCGGCCCATCTACGCGGCGCTCTCGCTCGCCGTCCTGTTGACAATGGTGGCGCTGTTCGTTTTCGGCGAGTACCTGCCCACGCGGCTCGTGCCGCCCACGGTCGCGCTGATCGCCAGCGCCCTCGCCCTGCTGGTCGGATATGAAGCCCGCTTCGAGCCGACCGACAGCGTGCTGCGGGACGTCGACTGGAAAACCCTGTTGTTCCTTGGGTGCATCTTCTGCCTGGTGCAAGCGGTGACCAAGACGGGACTGATCCAGGTCATGGCGCTGAAGCTCCAGGATTCGTTCGGCACCCAGCTCACGCTCGTTGCACTAGTGATGATTGCAACAATCGGGGTGCTTTCAAGCCTGCTGGCCAACGTTCCCGTGGCGGCGGCGTCGATCCTGATGGTCAAGGGCTACCTGGTCGCGGCGGAAGTGGTGCCCGACGCAGCGCTTGCGGAGCAGTTCACCCAGTGGCCAGCGGCCGCGATTCCGGTGTTCGTCGGGATGATGTTCGGCGCAACGCTCGGCGGCAACGCCACCCTCATCGGCGCATCGGCCAACATCGTGGCCGCCGGCATTTGCGCGCGCGAGGGCAAGCCGGTCACGTTCGCCAGATATATGCGCTATGGACTGCCGATCACCGTGGCCCAGCTGGCGGCGTCGGCGGTCTATGTCATCGTGCTAGCGCGGTTGATGCGCTGACGATGCGATGCGGGTATTCCGATACTCAACGGATACGCAGTGGATATCCAGCCGATGCTCAGGCAGGCGTCGGCACCACGCGGTAGTAGACGCCGTTAGCACCGTAGGAGGGCTTGAACCACGTGTTGCCGCACAAATAGTAAGTGCCACCCCGAACGGTGGGCGTGATGCAGCCCGCTGGCAGCGTCGGGTAGATCGCCCCCATCGCAAACGCCGTACTGGCCGGGGCTGCGGCGGCCGTCGCGCCGGCGACCACACCGGCGTTATAGGCATTGGATGTCGCCGCGGCCGTATTGGCCGATGCCACGGCCGCCCCTGCCGCCACGCCGACCACCGCGCCCGCCGCGGCGGCCCCTGCGGTGGACCAGCCGCCGCAGTTGTAGCACCCGGACCCGTAGTTGTTCACGACGACCGGCGGATGGTATGCAGGGTACGTCGCACCGTAGTAGGGGCTGTGGTACGCCGTGGCGCCCGAGGAGTTCGTATAGGTCGTATAGCCGGATCCCGTGGCGTGCGTCGCCGTGCCGCCATACGCACCGGTGGCGGTAGTGCCCTGGCCGTAGGTGTGGGTCGCGGTGCCGCCATAGCGGTTGGTGGCGGTCGTCTGCCCCGAACCTTCCGCGTGCGTGGCGGTGCCGCCGTAGCGGCCGGTTGCGGTCGTGCCCTCCCCGTAGGTGTGCGTTTCGCTGCCACCCCAGGCGTTGCTCCGGGTCGTGGAATCCGAACCTGGCGCGTGCGATGTGCTGCCTCCGCGATAGTTGGCGTGCGACCACGCCCCCACGGGACCGGCCGCGAGCGCCGGGATCAGCAACCCCAACAGATGGATCACGGCTTTCTTCATGATGCGTCTCCTCATTGCCCCTTGGCCGGCCTGGACTTCGGAGGAGCCTTCATGCCCGGCCCACCCTTTGCATCCGGCGGCTCGAACGCAATGCGCGCCGCGCCGGCCGCGCTGGCTGAAACGAAGGCGCTTGCGGGAACGGCGGCATCCAGCTCCCAGTTGGAGAGTTCCAGGACATGGCGCAAGCGGGTACGGTCATTGAGGTAAACGGCATAGATGCGGCGCGGCAGCTTGTCCTGCGTGCCGATCCAGGCTTGCACGAACACATCCCCCGTGACATACGCCACCATGTCCGTTGTCGTATTCCCGACCACGCCTGACTGACCGACATAGAACGCGGTCTTCAGTCCGTCGGCGATGTCCTTGTAGGGATCCGTGACGATCACATCGGTAAACGGGAAATAGATCGCAGCGGTATCGTAGGCCTTCTGCAGCGCGGCGTCGATGGTCGGTGGCGCGTCCGCGACGGCGACGAGGTTCTCGGCTGGCGAAAGTGCCATCATGCCCTTGCCGTCGTAGTAGAACTCCGAGGGGGGCCCGTCGCCGAGCGTGACGATCTTGAGCTTGTCCGGCCGCTGCATGATCACCTGCGATTTGGTGGAATAGACGAGCGGCGGACCGAGGCGGCTCGGACTTTCATAGGAGACGACCGCCGTGAACGCCATCGTCCTGGCAGCGGCCAGGCGGGCGCTCGCCCCTTTGAGGATGTCTACCGCGCGTGGTTCGATGCCGGCCTGGAACGTCGGCGCGGCAGCCTTGGGCACCGGCTTGGCGGCGGCCTTCGGCTTGTTCTGCGCCGGCTGGGACTGCTGTGCCATGCCGTTCGCGGACAGCAGCAGGCCCAGCACCACAAAGGTTGCGCGCAACAGCAATTTCTCGTTGATCATCGCGGTCTCGGTAGATCATTCAGTCTGGTGTAGCACCCGACGGCGATCACGGAATCATGCCGCACTCGAACATCTTGTTGACGATCGGCGCCGCCACCCTGTTGATGAACGCGTTGCGCATCTGCGGATCGTCGCGCAGCAACTGCACGGCTTCCTGCTCCTTCGCGGGCTTCGGCTGTCCCTGTTTCTGGGCTTTCTCCTGCCATAGCTGCTCGCAGGACGCGCGCTGGTACTTTTGAACGAGCTTCTCGGCGACCTCGTTCATGATCGGGTACTGAGCCCTGGCGACACCCGCAAACAGCAGCGCCGGCACCACCGCAAACCACAGCAGACGCCTGGTCATGATCTTCCTCACTTCGTCGTGTCGATGATGGTGACGAGGCAGCGAATGTGCCGGCACTATCGCTTCCGGACACGCTGCCTGACCCCGGATTCCCTCAGCACGGGTCCGCCACGACCGCACGCCAGGGAAGAGCCATTCCCTCCATAGCCTATGCAACCCGCAGGGGGGCCGATATAGGACCATGGTCCAATGCGCGCGAACGCCATCACGCGGCGAGATAATCGTGGACCACGGTGCCCAGCCCGAGCGTCAGGTCGGTCATGATATGCACACCCGAGATCACTTCGAGCACCGGCAGCGATGCAACCGGCGCGAGCGCGTGATGAAACAGCTCGAGCCCGGCCGGCCCTTCCCAGGCCCCCTTCACGGTGATGTCTTTGCAGAAGTAGCGCACCAGTTCGCAAATACGGGCGGTGCCATCCACGTGCGGAATGATCTTGAGCAGGAAGTTGGGTGCCGACAGCGACGCCAGGATCTTGTCGTGGTCAAGCGCCCTGTGCTTGTAACCCATCGTCGCCACGGCTATCGGGACCGGCCCGTAGCGCAACACGCCGCCGATCGTATCCTTCTCGATGCGTAGCTGCGGCGATGCCAGCTTCTTGGGAAAGCCCCAGATTTCGCGGCCCGCCGCGATCGGCGATCCATCGTCGAGAAACATCGCGTGCACGTAGCCGCCGGTTTCGCCGCGAAAGCGCACCGGGATCACCTGGCCGCTTTCCGTATAGTCGCCGAAGCCGGTCGAATCCGGCATCCGGATAAATTCGAACTTCACGACCGGGTCGGTCATCTCCAGCGGAGCGGGGATGACGGCAGCCAGCGCGGCAGGATCGGTCCGGTAGGTAACGATCAAAAACTCGCGATTGATAAAACGATAGGGTCCCGGCGGGAACGCGGGACTCGTGAGCGGCATCGCGAATGCGAGCCGCTTGATCTCTGCTTCGGTCATGGCGTGTGTTCCTGTTGACGGGGCGCTACGAGGTCATGTCGTAAATGCCGATCCCGCTGGTAAGCGCCAACGCTTCCTTCCACTTCGGACTGGCGACGGCGCGGCGTGCGTCCTCAAGCCCGCCGTTCCACAGGTCGGTCACCGTGGCGCGCGAGAATTCGTAGTCCTTGAAATCGGAGGATTGCGTGTTGTGCCGGTTGATGAAATGCAGCAGCGCGACGGTGCCGCGCGTGCTGATCGCCGTGAGCCGCTCCACATCCGGATCCGACTGTAGCGCCTTGGGCAATTTGTCGATGACACGGCGCAGTGCGCCGCGAAGGCCTTCGATTTCCCTGACGCGTGTCGTGTTGAAGCGCGTCTTGCTTGCATACTGGATGTCCTTGACTCGCTCCTGGACCTGCCGCAGATTCTGCGGCATCTCGCCCGCTCCGCTGAATACATCGACCTGCAAGACCAGCGCCCCCAACCGGAAGTTCTCGTCGACGATGTACCACAGCGGCGAGTTCGAAACGATGCCGCCATCCCAGTACAGCTCCCCGTCCACCTCCACTGGCGGGAATCCCGGTGGCAGCGCACCGCTCGCCATCACGTGCTCGGGCCCGATCTGCATCTGCGCGTTGTCGAAATAGACCGAGTTCCCCGAGCGCAGGTTGACCGAACCCAGCGAGAGCCGCACATCCTTGCGGTTGATCAGGTCGAAGTCGACCAGTTTCTCGAGTGTTGCCTTGAGCGGCCGTGTGTCATAGAAACTCAGGGCTTCAATGCTGCCGTCGGGTGCCAGGAAAGGCGGGGGAACCCGTGGCGTGAAGAAGCCAGGAACCCCGAACGTTACCGAGGATGCCGCGCTGAAGGCATTCAGCATCGGACGCCACGGGTCCAGGTAGGCAGGTGGAATAAATGGCGCATGCGCCGACATCCTGTCCCAGAATTCGCTCAGGCGCTCCACGCGGCGCTCCGGCGCATTGCCGGCGATCAGCGCGGCATTGATCGCCCCGATCGAAACGCCGGCAACCCAGTCAGGCATCAGGCCGCAGTCGGCGAATCCCGCGAAGATGCCCGCCTGGTACGCGCCCAGCGCGCCGCCGCCTTGCAGGACAAGAACCGTATGGTCGAACTTTCCCGCGAGCGCGGCTGCATCCGAAGGGGTCGCTTTGTTTGGCTGCGCCATGATGGTTCCCGGGGAATGGAGCCGGTGGTGAGACGTGGTGGGATCAAGGCGTGCATCACCCGCGGCGACAGCGCCGCTCTCAAGACCGTGCGCACAGCCTGGCGCCTTGGCTCCGGCACGGCTCGCCGTCGCAAATGCTGGCGCGAGAGGCTGAGAGGCGGCGCATGCCGCCTGCCAAATACCACTCAACTGGAAAAATAGTCCGCGTGCAATACGACGGCAATTGGACCTTGGTCCCATCCGACCGGGAATTCGCGCATCCGGCTGGCCTCACCCATTTGGGTAAAACCGCTTTCGTAACGTCCGCAATCGAGACTAATGCCTTTTACAAAGGGACGACAGCGCCTAAACTTTTTTTGCCCATATGCCACTTGATAACCGGTTTGCCCGGGCCGCCAGTGATGTTTCACTCACTCCGGCGCCCTGTCGCAAGCCAGTATCCGCCAGCAGAAACGGAATTGCGTCGTGTTTCAGGAACGCAATGCGCAAGAAATCAAAGAGGGGTATGGGACAGGTTCGCTTCATGGCCCAGCGGAGATGTCCGGTAACGAGCACCTTGTTGCAACGGTGCAACCGCCAGATTCGACCGCATGCGCGCTGAGTTGCTCGTCTGCTCGCCGGCTTGCCGACGGCAGCGGGTTCGCGCAGGCCGCGCGAACCACTGACAGGGGAGCACGGCGCCATGACCATCGTTCACACCGCTGCCGTCCTGGAGGCTGCACTCATCGCACTGCTGCTGATGTTGCAGTTCCGGCGCGCGCGCGACCGCCAGGCACCCGCTACCAGGGATGCGCCGATCACCCCGGGTCTCGGCGCCGCAAAGCCGCCGCACCGGCCTTTTCCTTTTACTTTTGACTTCCTGCGCGCCCGTGTCACCGGTATCGCCAACGCAACCCGGGAGCAGCAGGCCGCAGGAGCGCCCGCGGAACAGCCGTGCCCTCGCGAGGCGCCAGGATCTCGCCAGTCCTGGCGGCAGAGCTGGCGCCCCATCCGCGCGCGCCTCGCGGCCGCCGAGCGGTTCCGGCGAATCGGCGTTCACCTTGAGCCGCATGATGTCCTCACGCAAGCAAGCGGCGATCTTCCTGAAAGCTCCCGCGACGAGACATTGCGCTGCACGCTGGAACTGCTGCCGTTCGCCATACTGATGACGAATGCGCATGGCCGGATCGTGCTGGCCAATGCCGGCGTGGAAACGCTCTTCGGCTATCGCCAGGATGAGCTGATCGGCGCTAGCGTGGACGCGCTCATTCCTGGATTGCAGGGCGACCCCGATCCCACCCGCCGTGCCGACACTGTGGACGCGCCGCGGGCCCGGGCGATAGGCGCTACGCGTGACCTGTTCGCGCGGCGCAAGGATGGCACCGAATTCCCGGCGGAAATCACAGCCAATCGCGCTTCGTCCGACGGCGACCCGCTTACGCTGACAGTCATCATTGACCGGACAGAGCGGTACGAACTGCAGCGCAACAGGCAGGAGCTCGCCCACCTGACGCGCGTCTCCACGCTCGGAGAACTGGCAAGTTCGCTCGCGCACGAATTGAACCAGCCGCTCACGGCCATCCTGAGCAACGCGCAGGCAGCCCAGCGATTCATGGCGACGCAGCCGATCAATCTTGCCGAAGTGCGCGAGATCCTGCGGGACCTGGTCGAGGACAACCACCGCGCGAGTGAAGTGCTTCGCAGGATCCGTGCGCTCGTCAAGAAAGGCGAACTCGAGGCGGCGCCCCTAAGCCTTGCCCGCGTCATCGGCGACGTGGTCCTGCTGGTGCACAGCGACGCGATAGTGCGCGGCATCCGCGTGCTGCTGAACATCGATCCCGGACTGCCCCCCGTGCAGGGCGACAGCGTCCAGGTGCAACAGGTCGTGCTGAACTTGTTGCTTAACGCCTTCCACGCGACGGAGTCCCGCTCGGCCCACGATCGCGAGATCGTGGTGGACGCCGCGCTCGATGGTGCCGGCATGGTGCGCGTCTCGGTGCGCGATCGCGGGCCCGGCCTCGCCGCCGACAAGCTGGACAAGCTCTTCAAGCCGTTTTATACGTCGAAGCGCGACGGGCTCGGGCTCGGGCTCTCGATCAGCCGCACCATTGTTGAAATGCATGGGGGCCGTATCTGGGCGGAAAACAACACTGGCCGGGGCGCCACCTTCCATTTCACCTTGCCCATCTCCGCCGAGACCGAGCCAATTCACTCCGGACAACGACCATGAACCACGCCAAACCAACCGTCTTCGTGGTGGATGACGACGACGCAGTGCGCCGGGCGTTGACGCGCCTGATCCGCTCCGCAGGCTACCGGGCCGAAGGGTTCGGATCGGCGCTCGAGTTCCGTGCGTACCTCGAATGCGGTCCGCCCGCGGACTACAACGCCTGCCTGGTACTCGACGTGCAACTGCCCGACTTGAACGGACTGGAGTTTCAGCGTGAATTGCGCGGAGCGGGCATGCCGCTGTCGATCATCTTCCTCACCGGACACGGCGATATCCCGATGAGCGTCAGCGCGATGAAGGCGGGCGCGACCGACTTCCTGGTGAAGCCGGTCAGCGATACCGACCTGCTCAATGCCATCGAATCCGCATTGGGGAGCGCGTCGCAAGCGCTCGCGAGCCGCATCGAAATCGAATCGATTCAAAATCGTATCGAGCGGCTCACGCCGCGCGAGCGGGAAGTGCTGGCGCTGGTGGTCGAAGGCCGCCTGAACAAGCAAATGGCATGCGAACTGGGCACCGCCGAAAAGACCATCAAGGTCCACCGTGCCCGCGTGATGAAGAAGATGGAGGCACACTCGCTGGCGGAACTGGTGCGGGTCACCGATAAGGCCGGCATCCAGCTTCCGCCCCCTCACCTGCCCCGGAGCCCCGAGTCAGTCACGGCCGCATGACAGCACCTGCCGGGCCTGCCCCCATCCGTGAATATTCAGTTGCATCCCTGATGACGGGCAGTCTTGGCACATGTCTTCCCGCTCGGACTTGTGTATACGCCCTTGCCATTCTTGGTCTTGGCCTCTCCACCCTTGCTCGTCTCAGTCGTCGCCACGCCATTCTGATTTTTTTCGGATGCGACGGCGTTACCCGTGTTCCGGTTATACGCACCAGCCGATTCACCATTGTTGCAATCGACAACACCACGCGCGTTCGTGGTGCATTCGGCAAACGCGTTCGAACAAAGCATCACGCATGCCAACAGAGCTAGAATTCTCATGGCTACCCCTCGTTATGGCCGGCACAAACACCTCGCGCCAACTCGTCCTGTACTACAGAGTAGGCCATTTCCGGCAGCGTCCCGGGCATCCGCCAAACACATGCCGATCGATTCGTCATGCCCCCGATCCAAGTCGGCTAATGCACGCAAGGGCCGTGCGGCCTGTGCACGCTTGACGGCACACGCCGTGCGACGCCTCCGGTACGCGAGCGCCGGCATGCTCCTCATCTGGGCAGCCACCTCGCCCGCACAGGAAATGGAGCCGCGCGCCTATTCCGCCGTGCCGGTCGGAACGAACTTCCTGCTGGTCAACTATGCGCGATCGAGCGGCGAGGTACTGCTCGATCCTTCGCTGCCGGTGACCGACCTGCAAGCCACGATCAATGCCTACGCAACCGGTTACTCCCATAGCTTCGGGATTGCGGGACGGACGGCGAGCGTCGCCGTGCTGGTTCCATACGCCAACGCGAACCTGACCGGCAACGTCGAGGGCGTGCCGGGGCACGCCTACCGGTCAGGCATGGGCGACCTCAGGATGAGATTGGCCGTGATTCTCCTGGGCGGCGAGGCTCTCACGCCGGAGCAATTCGCGCGGCGCAACCCCACCGCTTCTCTCGGCGCCAGCCTGAGCGTGGTCGCGCCGACCGGACAGTACCTGCCGTCGCGGCTGGTCAACGTCGGTTCGAACCGCTGGGCATTCAAACCAGAGATCGGGCTGTCCCAGCCGATCGGCAACTGGTTCGTGGAGGGAATGGCGGGCGTGTGGTTCTTCACCGACAACAACGATTTCTTCGGCGGCCGGCGCCGCAGCCAGGATCCGCTTCCCGTACTCCAGTGGCATGGGGGCTATAACTGGCGGCCCGGGCTTTGGCTCGCTACCGACGTGACGTACTTCACGGGCGGCCGGACAAGCGTAAATGGCGTCCAGGACCAGGATTTGCAACGCAGCGTACGCTACGGCGCCACGCTGTCCGTTCCGTTTGCGGCGCAATGGTCCGCCAAGCTCGCCTGGTCGCGCGGGCTGACAGCGAGCGTCGGTGGCAACTTCCAGACCTTTTCCATCACGCTTCAATACCGGTGGTTCGACCGCTGACCTGCCGACCTGCTGAACTACCGGCCGAGATGGGCGAGCGCGTCGCGCATGGGCGCAAGCGACACGGTGACCATGCCGTTGAGCGGCGTGCTCATCTCCTCGATCAGGAAAATCGCCCCTGAAGTCGATAGCGCGCACATCATCAAGGCGGCAATGATGGTCCCGTTGCGGTCGGCGAACATGCCAAAGGTGCCGAACACGATGGAGAGCCAGAGCACCAGCACGATCAGCAGGGATATCGGGATCGTAGCCTTCGTCTGCAGCAACGCCAGCCAGCGCGCGGCAAACACGTTATCGACAATCTGGAGGGCTTGCGCCTTCAGTTGACGCTGCTGGTCATCGCGGGGCGCCAGTGCCTCCAGCACGCGCTGAAACTCTTCCAGCTTGCCGACCGCCTCGGCGTTACCCAGGCTCCTCAGCTGTGCCGCGTCTCCGGACTCGAGGATCTGGACCTTTTCCGTGTAGATGCTCTTGAGCAAGCCCCGGACCTCCCGCGCTTCCGGTCCATACTTGGCCAGTATGCGATCGAGGTGGATGACGCTGGCGGAATTCTGCACAAGCTCGGCGCTGGTGGTGTCAAACGTGCCCTTTGCCGACGATACCAGCAACCCGAGCACCAGCGCGGCCATCGTTGCGATCAGGCCGGTCGCCATTTTGACAACACTGATGGACTGATCGCTGAGGTGGTGTGGCGGCAGTACGGCGCGCGCGCCCATGCCGACCAGCGAACTGCCGAATACACACACGAACACGATCAGGGCGATGACGAGGTGGTTCATGCTTCAACCCTCCGCATGTGGTCATGAGCACGGCGCCCGTGGGTATCCACAGCGGTACCCACGGCCAGTGCGGCCCGGCGGACCTGGCCTTGCCCCCGATCCACAGGGATTCCCGCTGCCTCACACGGTACGCTCCCCGGATGGCTGGCACGACACATAGCGATGGCACGCGCGGCGACGGAGCGGCATTGGAAAAGAGGCACCCAGCCATATCTTGCTCCCCGCGCGGCATGACGCAATTGGACCAAGGTCCCATAGTGCCGGTCCCTCAGTGGTGGTAGCTTCATTGCGCAATGCGTCGAGACTGTGCATCGCCGCCAGCGAGGCAGCGCCGGCTTCCGATGCGGATGGGAGCGGCTATGGCACATGCGCGATGGTGGCACGAGCATGCCGCGCAACTGCGCGTCGGCAGCATGATCACTCTCCTGGTCCTGCTCTTGCTGCTCGTGTTCGTCATCCCGTTTTCTGTCTCGCCAAACAGCATATACACGCGGTTCATGCGGGACATGCTCCTGTCGCTGATTCTCCTGACCGGGGTGGCGGCGGTATCGGACCACCGCCTGCAGTTTCTGATGGTCGCGCTGGTCGCCAGTGCGGCCATCCTGGTCCGCTGGACGGGATGGCTCTTTCCGTCGGGCAACATGCCAGGGCTGCTCGGCGAAACGGCGCTCGTTTCACTCGGCCTTCTTGGCATCGTCATCGGGATCAAGGTGTTCGGCCCCGGCAGAGTGACATCCGACCGGGTCCTGGGCGCCGTCGCCCTCTATATTCTGATCGGCGTCGTCTGGGCGGAAGCCGATCAGCTCATCAGCATTCACGTTCCCGGCGCCTATGCCGGAATCCCGGACGCCAACGCGCCCCCGGATCACTCGATCTGGCTCTACTTCAGCTTTGTCACGCTGACGACGGTGGGCTATGGCGACATCACGCCGGTCGCCCCTCCTGCGCGGGCGCTTGCGATTCTTGAGGCGCTGATCGGCCAGCTCTATCCGGCCATCGTGCTCGCGCGGCTGGTGTCGCTACGGGTCGCGGGCGAAGGGTCCGGCGCGAACCCATCGTGAACGATGCAGGAGAGTCCGCCGCGCCGGGACTCTATTGGACCAAGGTCCAATTGCCTTTGAACGCCGGCGAACCCAATACTACCTGCAGCCGTGGCGAACCGCGAAGCATCGTGGGCGCATCAATGCGTATGCGCGTCCTGCAGCCACCAGCCGCCTCTGCACGAGATGAGCGGCCCACCACTCCTGATCAATCGGGTGGCGATGCCGTAGCGAAAGACACCCGGAACCTGGAGCCATGCAGCGAACTGCTCGAACTCTGATCGGCCTGGCAATCGCGTCGCTGGCATCGGCCGCAGCGGCGCAGCAGCCCATCATCTACCCCGCCAGGGGACAGAGTCCGGAGCGCCAGCAGTCCGATACCGGCGAATGCCAGTCGTGGGCGCAGCAAACCACCGGCGTCAATCCTGTCGCGCTCGCGGAGCGCATGGCCAACAGTCCGCCACCTCAACAGCAGCAAGGCCGGCTCTTCCGCGGCGCCGGGGGTGGCGCATTGTTCGGAACCGTGATTGGCGGGGCTGCGGGCGGCCACTGGGGCGAGGGAGCCGCGATCGGCGCGCTCGTCGGCACGATGGGATCCGGCATGCGTATGCGGCGCGAACAACAGCAAATGGACATGCAGCAACAAGGCATGCAGCAGCAGGCGTCGGGCCAGCTTTCGACATACAACCGTGCGGTGGCGGCATGCATGACTGGCCGTGGCTATACGGTCGGGTAGGGATCGTGCCAGCGTCGTCGGTGTGCCGGCCCGCCAGTCCGTTGTTTTTTTTCGCTCGCCGGCTCACGACAAGCAGGAGGAAGAGCCATGCTGAAGACATTACGGGCAACCGCGCTCGCTACCTTTGTTTGCGCAACGCCTGCATGGGTGTTCGCCGCGGACTTCGACGGCAGCAAGCCGCTCTTGTGCGCCACCGTCGACGCGCACTTCTGCGATATCGGGGAAGTCTGCTATCGAACGCTCCCCGCGATCCTGGGGGCGCCGCAGTTCATGAGAATCAATTTCGCAAAGAAGACCGTATCCGGACCGCAGCGCTCCACCGACATCCGCTTCATGGAGCCGAGCAGCGGGCAGTTGCTTCTTATCGGCACGGAGCTGGGCTACGGCTGGAGCATTGCGCTCGACACCAAGACCGGCTCCATGTCCGCGACGCTGGTGAACCGCGAAGACGTGTTCGTACTATTTGGTGCGTGCACACCGTCGTAGATCGTTCGCCGCTGCGCTTTCGCTGCCGTTACCCACGCTAACGGCCATGGCGCGTGCGTAGATCATGACCAGCACCGATGTCGACCAACAGCGCGGCGGGCTGATCACGCTTGCGATCGCTTCCCTCATCGCGGGAGCGGCCACCGGACTGCTGGGGACGCTCTTCCGGTTAGCACTTGAGCATGCGGACAGACTACGCGGCCTGTTTGTTGCATGGGCACAAGGGCACGTCATCGGGCCGGTCCTCGTCGTGTCCGCCGCCGCTTTCTCGACCGCCCTGGCGGCATGGCTCGTCAGGCGTTTTGCACCCGAGGCGAGCGGCAGCGGCATCCCTCACGTCGAGGCCGTGCTGGGCGCCGACCAGCCCGCCGCGCCCCTCGCGCTCATCCCGGTCAAGTTCTTGGGCGGCGTGCTCGCCATCGGCGCGGGGCTGGCCCTGGGACGCGAAGGCCCGACCGTGCAAATGGGTGCATCGATCGCCCACCTGCTCGGGACACTGGTTCGCCGCAACGCGGACGACTGCAGGGTTCTGCTCGCGGCTGGCGCGGGGGCTGGACTGGCGACTGCGTTCAATGCGCCGATCGCCGGCGCGGTGTTCGTCCTCGAAGAACTGATGCGCCGGTTCGAGACGCGCACGGCCATCGCTGCGCTCGGCGCGTCGGCGGGCGCCATAGCGGTGGCGCGGCTGTTCCACGGCGATCTGCCGGATTTCCAGCTGGCAGCACAGCCATTTCCCGGAACCGGAACGGTCCCGGCGCACCTTGCGCTCGGCGTGGTCGTCGGCCTTGCAGGTGTCGCCTATTGCCGCGCGATCCTCTGGGCGCTAGCCTCAGCCGATGGGCTCGCCCGCTGGCCGGCCGAAGCGCGCGCCGCGCTTGTCGGAGCCGGGGTCGGACTACTTGCGTGGTTTGCTCCGGACGTGGTGGGTGGCGGCGACGCAATCACACAGCGCGCGCTCGCCGGAACGGGCGCGCTTTCCGGCATCGCGCTGGTGTTCCTGATCCGCTTCGGCCTCGGCGCCGTATCGTACGCCGCGGGGACGCCAGGCGGCCTGTTCGCGCCGATGCTCGTTCTGGGCGCGCAGACGGGCCTCGTATTCGGCAGGATCTGTATTCACTGGTTCCCGGGCGTGGCCGCTTCTCCGGGCGCGTTCGCCGTGGTCGCCATGGCGGCCTTCTTTGCGGCCGTGGTGCGCGCCCCGATCACCGGCATCGTCCTGGTGACGGAGATGACGGCGAGCTTCACATTGCTGTTGCCCATGCTCACAGCCTGCTTCACCGCGATGGTCGTCCCCATCGTGCTGCGCTGTCCGCCAATCTATGAATCGCTGGGCGAGCGCCTTCCGCACAAAAGAAAAAGGCGGCTCGCGGAAAAGCCGGATCCCTGATCGGTTCCATGCCGCCGACGCCCCATCCCGGAGGTCACTCTCCACCCGTCGAGCGGATCGCCGCGGCAATATCACGGCAGACCGCGGCCAGCGCCCGGCTGTGCGCGGCGACGAGCGCATCGTAACCAGGAGCGCCGGCAGGCTCGCTCACGATACTCCGGCCGCTCACCGGCGTTCCCTGTTTTGGCGGCCGCACCAGCCACAACACCGAGACTGTCGCCGCATCGCCCGGTGCGGAATCGAAGCGCTGGATGTCGACCGCGACCTGATACGCCGTCGCCCGGTCCGCCCATTGCGGATAGCCTGAAACACGCGCACCGGGAAGGAGCTGGGCCAGGTCTGCAGCCATCACGTTCACAACCTGGCTCTTCAGCGGCTCGGCCCAGCGCGCGAACTCGTCGATCCTTACCTGCGTCGCATTGACCCGCAACACCAGTTGTGGGCGGTCGACAATCTCCGGCACCGCCACCAGCCCGATTGTGACAGCAAGGGGCGCAACACCGGTGTCAACGGGCGAGATTGCTCGCTCCGGACTCAGAGTATAGAAAGCCGCCTGAGGCGAACTCGCGCAACCGCCGAGCACCGAAGCCGCAAGTACCGCAGCTGTCAGAAGAAGAGAGCGTATCACTTCTTGTCCTCCGTCTTGCCGCGAATCAGCGCTTCCGGATGGCGCTCGAGATAGTCAGCGAGAGCGCGAAGCGATGCCGCCGTGCGAGACAATTCCCGCATCGTATCGGCGGTGCTCTGTATCAGCGCCGAGTCCGGCTGCATCGCAGTGTTGGCCGAGTCGAGAGCAGTGCGCGCGGAAACGATCGCGGCGCGCGCATCCGGCGCCACTTCCGTGTCAAGCGTCTTGAGCAGCTTGTCCACATTCTGCAAGGTCACGCGGACATCTTTCCCAATGCCCTCGAACGGCACCTTGTTGAGCTTGGCAACCAGGCTTGCGATTGAATCCTGAAGCGACTGCAGGCCACCAGGAACTGTCGGCAATTCCGGAGGCTTGGCGTCCCAGTCCACCGTCGCCTTGGGAGCCGCAGGGAAGAAATCCAGTGCGACGTAGAGCTGCCCGGTCAGCAGGTTTCCGGTTCTCAGCTGTCCACGGAAGCCATGTTCAACCAGCCAGATGGCGAGCGCGTGAGGGTTGTCCGTGAGCCTGCCGCCCTTGCCCTTGACTCCCGATTCGTAGCGCGACGTGAAGCGCTCCGGATATAGGCGCACCTCGACCGGAATGCTGAATTCCTTCTTCTCCCGGTCGAAGCGCGTATATATGCCTGTCACCTCGCCCACCACGATGCCGCGGAAATCGACAGGCGCGCCGATCGTCAGCCCTCGTACCGACTCCTTGAAGCTCAGCACGAATGTCTCGACAATTTTGTCATGGCGCTTCATCGCCTCCGCACGATCGCGGAACAAGTCGAATTGGGCGTTGGCCTCGGCCTGCGGCCCACTCTCTGCATCATCAGGGGCTTGAAACGCGACCCCGCCAATGAGGATCGCAACCATCGATTGCGTATTGACCTTCACACCGCTTGTATCGAGCGACACATCGACGCCGCTTGCGTGCCAGAAGCGCGTATTGTCATGCACGTACTTGTCGTAGGGTGCGTTGATAAATACCCGCAGCGTGACACCGTTTCCGTCGGGGTCCATGGTGTAGGAAGAAATCTGGCCGACCTGCAGGCGCCTGAAGAACACGGGGGTTCCGATGTCGAGCGAGCCCATGTCCTCGCTCTTGAGCACGAACTCCCGCCCGGGGACGTCCTTTGCGAAGACAGGCGGGGTCTCGAGACCGACGAAGTCGCGCCGTGCCTTGGCCTGGGTGCCGACATCCGTGCCGATATACGAGCCGGACAACAGCGTACCCAGGCCCGATACCGTCCCGCCCGAGATGCGCGGCCGTACCACCCAGAAGCGGGTGTCGTCGACCAGCAAATCCGTCGCGTCCTTGGCCAGTTCAGCGCTTGCAATGACGCCGCGGTGGTCCTTTGACAGGGTGACGCTCTTGACGATGCCGATTTCCACATCCTTGTACTTGATCTTGGTCTTTCCCGCGTCGAGACCTTCGCCGGTGTTGAAGCTGATGGTGATGGTCGGGCCTTTCTGGAGGATCGCCTGCACCGCAAGCCAGCCGCCGATCAGCACCGCGATGAGGGGTACCAGCCAGACAAGTTGCAGGCGCCAGCGCGAGTGCTGCGTGACGACCGCCTCGGGAAAGTCAGGCGAGCTGGGTTCGTCGTTTTGTTCAGGAGGATTGGCCACGATCCTTCTCCACGGCATCCCAGATCAAGCGCGGGTCGAACGACATCGCGGCAAACATCGTCAGCACCACCACCGCGCCAAACGCCACCGAGGCGGGGCCGGCCTTGATCGTGGCCAGTGAACTGAACTGCACCAGCGCAACCAGAAGCGTGATGACGTAGATGTCGAGCATCGACCAGCGCCCGACGATTTCCACCAGACGATAGATGCGCGTCCGCCACCCACGCAGCCACCGCGAGTGGGACTGAGCCGAACCGACGAGAAACAGCATGGCAATGATCTTGAGCATCGGCACCGCGATACTCGCGATGAAGACCACGCACGCCAGCAACCGGGCACCGGAGGTCCAGAGGTAGACCACACCGCTCAGGATCGTATCCTCCTCCGAGCCGAAGAGCGAACTTGTGTCCATCACGGGCAGCAAGTTGGCCGGGATATACAGGATCATCGCTGCAATCAGGAACGCCCAGGTGCGGGCGATGCTGGCCGGCTTGCGAAAGTGAAGATGCGTGCCGCAACGCGGGCAGCTGCCTTCATGGGCATGAGGAGCCGGCCGCGACAACAGTCCGCAGCTGTGGCAGACCAGCAGGCCCGCGCGGGCCGCCGTGGTGGCGGAGGCAGCGATCACGCCCCTTCCCCTTGCGTGCGACGCCGCATCAATCCGGGCCCACAGATCGCGAACGTCGAACGTGGAGGCAGCGGCGGCGAGCAGGAGCATCACTGCCCCGAATGCCCACATGGCGACGCCGGTCACCACGGTGGCGATATGCGCGAGTTTGACCAGAGCGACCAGCATGCCGAGGATCAGGACTTCGGTCATGCCCCAGGGCGCCGCCAGTTCCAGGATGCGAAACCCCACGTCGGGCCGGCGCGGCAACCGTTGCAGCCGCAGCGGTAGCAAGAGATACGTCATTGCCAGCATTCTCAGCAGCGGCATCATGAGCGTGGTGACGAACACGAGACCGGCGAGCGGCCACATACCGTCGCGATAGAGGATCCGGACCGCGCCGAACAGCGTCGTCTGGACGAGGTCGCCGTTCACCGACAAGCCCACCACCGGAAACATGTTCGCCACGACGAACAGCACGATCGCCGCGAGCGTCAATGCAAGCGCGCGATCGAGGCTCGCCGGGCGGCTTCGATAGAGTTCCGCGCCGCAACGCCGGCAGCGCGCGACGCCGGCGCTCGGCAACGCCGTCTCGCGCTGAAGCAGATCGCACTCGTGGCAGGCGATCAGGCGCGCCGCTGTCATGGCAGCGACTTGCTGGTGCCGGAAGGCGACGCGTCCGGCGGGACGGACCTCCTGCCGTCGCCATACACCACCGAGGTCATGCGTTCGGCGTCGACCACCCAGCCGCCACCCATCGCCTTATAGAGATTCACGCTTGAGGTAAAGACCGTCCCTTGCGCTTGCGCGTAACTCAGTTGCGCGTTGAAGAGGCTGCGTTCGGCATCCAGCACTTCAATGTAGCTTGTATATCCGCCCTCGTAGCGCAACCGTGCGAGCCGTGCGTAGGTCGCCAGGGCATCGACCTGGCGGCCCTGCACGACGAGCTTCTCGCGCGTCTTCTGCAGCGACACCAGCGAGTCCGCGACCTCCTGGAAAGCCACCTGGATCGCCTTCTGGTACGCGAACAGCGCCTGTTGCTGCAGCGCCTCGGCCTGCTTGACCTGGCCGCTGATGTTGCCCGCGGTGAAGATCGGCACCGTCACCGAGCCGGCGTAAGACCACAGCCTGGCGGGGCTGGTGAAGAGCTGCGAGAACTGGGTGCTCGCCGTGCCGAACACGCCGGTCAGCGAGATTGACGGGAAGTAGAGCGCGCGCGCCGCGCCAATCAGTGCGTTGGCGGCGATCAGGTCCTGCTCTGCCTGCCGCAGGTCGGGGCGGCGCTCAAGCAATTCGGATGGCAGCCCGGCCGGGACCAATGGCAACACCAGGTCGTCCAGCTTGCGGTCGCGCAGGATCGGTTGCGGGTTCTGTCCCAGGAGGATGGATAGTGCATCCTCCTGTTGCGCAATCTGGAGTTCGATCTGCGGAATCGTCGACAGCGAGGCCTCGTACTCGGACTGGCTCTGCGCCAGTTCCATCTGCGACACTTCCCCACCCTTGTAGCGCAGCTCGAATACATGCACCGAATCTGCCCGGCTTGCCACGGTCGCCTTGGCGATTTCCAGTTGCCGGTCGAGCGAGAGCAGGTTCACGTATGACGACGCCACGGAAGCCACCAGCGTCAGGATCGTCGCGCGCCGCCCTTCCTCGCTCGCCAGCAGGCTCGCCCTGGCGGATTCCGTCTGACGGCGCAGCCTGCCGAAGACATCGATCTCCCATGCTGCGGAGAGCGTCGCCTGGAACTGGTTGAAAACCGGCCCGACACCGGACGGCAATGCCAACGCCCCTAGCGGCACGCCCTCACGCTGTGCCGCGGCGCCTGCGCCGAGTTGCGGGAACAACGCCGAGCGCGTGCTCTGGAATTGCCCGAGAAACTGTTCGACGCGCGCCGCCGCGATCTTCACGTCCTTGTTCTCGGCCAGCGCCGTCGCGATCAGATCGTTGAGCGCCGGATCCTCGAACTGCACCCACCATGTCGTATTGACGACATCCTGCGCATCCCCCTCGGCAAAACGGAAGGCGGGCGGCGTGTCGACGGCCGGCCGCTGGTAGTTCGGCCCGAGCAGGCAGCCGCCGAGCATCAGCAAAGCCATTAGCGAAAGAGCCGAAGTGCGCATGTCATTCGTCCTCGCGTCTGGCGGATGGCGTGGCCGTCGGGCCGCCCGATCCCGACCCAAAAGAGCCTGGAGCCGGCTCGCCGGGTGCGCCGCCTTCCGGACCGGGAGTCTTCTTGCCTCCGCCCTTCTTTTCCGACATCGTTTCGAGCACGTAGAAGAACATCGGAATGAAGAACACTGCGATCACCGTCGCGCCGAGCATGCCGCCAATGACGCCGGTGCCGATCGAATGCCGGCTGTTCGCCGAAGCGCCGAGCGCAATCGCCAGCGGCACGCAGCCCAGAATGAAGGCAAGGGAGGTCATTACGATCGGACGCAGCCGTTCGGTCGCCGCCGTGACAGCGGCGTCGTAGACCGACTCGCCCTGTTCCCGGTTCAGCACGGCAAACTCGAAGATCAGGATCGCGTTCTTGGCCGCCAGCGCAACCAGCATCGTCAGACCGATCTGGAAGTACACGTCGTTCTCGAGGCCGCGCAGCAGGATGGCAAGCAACGCGCCGAAGACCGCGAACGGCACCGCCATCAGCACGCCCACCGGCAAGCTCCACTTCTCGTATTGCGCGGCGAGAATCAGGAACACCATGATCAGGCCAAACACAAACACAAGCGTCGATGAGGTGCCGGCCTGCCTGGCTTCGAAGGCCTCGCCGCTCCACCCCACGCCGTAGTCGGCGGGCATCACCTCGTCGGCAACTTCCGCAAGCGCGGAAAGGACCTGCCCCGAACTGTATCCCGGGGCCGCATTGGCGGTAATCTTGACCGCCGGAAAATTATTGAAACGCGTCACCAGATCCGGACCAGTGACGAACTTGGTGGTCACCACGGCATTTAGCGGGACCATATTGCCGGTCTTGCCGCGCACGAAGATCTGGTCGAGATCCTCGGGCTTGAGCCGATAGGATGGCTCTGCTTGCAGGATAACCTGCCACAGCCGGCTCGAACGATTGAACTGCGAGACGTACAGCGAGCCGAACATGGTCTGCATCGCGCTGTACACTTCCTCGACCGGCACCCCCAGGGTTTCCGCCCTTTCACGGTCCACGTTGACCAGCAGTTGCTGAGACGACGCATTGAAGGTCGACGTGACACGGGCCAGTTCGGGCCGCTGCTTCGCCTTGGCCATGTAGTCATCCACCACGCCCGCGAGTTGCGGGATGGTACCGTCGCCTTTGCTCTGGATCCACATCTCCGTGCCGCCGGTCGTACCTAACCCCGGGATCGACGGCGGATTGACCGGCAGGATGATCCCTTCTTTCACCTTGGAGAGTTGCTCGTAGGCGTCGATCAGTACGGCGCGCGCATTCTGCGTCTTGATATTGGCGAATTTGTAGCGCTCGTCGAAGCTCTTGAATCCGATAAAGAACGCCCCAGCGTTATTCTTGTTCTGGCTGTCGAGCAGGCTATATCCGTCGACTATCGTGACGCTGCCCACGGCCGGCTGCTTCATGAAGTAGTCGGTGACGTGCTGGGAAACCGCCCCGGTGCGGTCCAGGCTCGCCGCGTCCGGCATGATCACCGCGCCGAGCAGGTAGCCCTGGTCCTCCGGCGGCAGAAACGAAGTCGGGATCGACCGCGTCATGACAACCGCGAGCGCGATCATGCCGACGAACAGCACCAGCGCCACCACGGAGCGCTTGATGACCATCTTCACCATGTTCGTATAGCCAGCGGTCATCCGCCCGAAGGCATTCTCGAACCACCTGAAGAAGCCCTTCTTTTCATGATGCCCCTCCTTCAGCAGCAGTGCCGCCAGCGCAGGCGACAGCGTGAGAGCAACCACCCCCGACAGCACCACCGATATCGCAATGGTGATGGCGAACTGCTTGTACAGTTGCCCGGTGATGCCCGAAAGGAATGCCACCGGCACGAATACCGCGCACAGCACAAGCACGATCGCGATCACCGGTCCCGTGACTTCGTCCATGGCCCGTTTGGCGGCGTCCTTCGGATTCAGCTTGTGGACGGTCATGTTCCGTTCGACGTTCTCGATCACCACGATGGCATCGTCCACCACGATGCCGATCGCGAGCACCATGCCGAACAAGGTCAGCATGTTGATCGAAAATCCCAGCGCCATCATGCCCATGCAGGTACCGACAATCGACACGGGCACCGCCAGCACCGGGATCAAGGTGGCGCGCAAGCTCTGCAGGAATACGAACACGACGATCACCACCAGCACGAGCGCTTCGAAGAAGGTGTGAATGACGTCCGAGATCGACGCGCGGGTGAACTCGGTCGTGTCCATCGCGATTTCGTACTCAAGCCCTTCCGGAAACGACTTCTTCATCTCCGCCAGCGTCTTTCGCACCTGGTTGGACACGTCGAGCGCATTGGCGCCCGGCTGCTGATAAACGGCGATGACCGTCGCCGGCTTGCCCTGGAACTTGCTGCGGATCGAATAGTCCTTGCTGCCGAGTTCGGCGCGGCCGATGTCCTTGAGGCGCACGATCGCGGCGTCGCCGCTTGCCGCGCGCAGGATAATGTTGTCGAACTCGGCCGGACTGCTCAGGCGGCCAGTGGTGGTTACCGCGAATGACTGCTCGACTGCCGTGCCGGTTGGCGACTGGCCGATGCTGCCGACCGCGAACTGCTGGTTCTGGTTGGCGACGGCCTTCTGCACGTCGGAAGCCGTGATCCCGAGCTGCGCCATGCGGTCAGGCTTGAGCCAGATACGCATCGCGTAGTCAGGCGTGCCGAAGATGCTCGACTGATTGGCGCCGGATATGCGCTTTAGCGCATCCAGCACGTAGATGTTGGTGTAGTTGGCGATGTAGGTTGAGTCGTAACGTTCGCTGGGCGAATAGATGGCGATCACCATCATGAACGCCGAGGATTTCTTCTGCACCTGGATGCCTTGCGCCTGAACCGACGAAGGCAGTTGCGGCAGCGCCAGGTTCACCCGGTTCTGCACATCGACCTGGGCAAGCTCGGGGTTGGTGCCGATCTCGAAAAAAACGTTAAGCGTGAAGTTGCCGGTCGATGAACTCGACGAGTTCATGTAGATCATATTGTCCGCGCCATTGACCTGCTGCTCGATTGGCGCGGCAACATTGTTTGCGACCACGTCCCCGGTCGCGCCGGGGTACGTGGCGGAAACCGTGATCTGGGGCGGCGTAATGTCAGGATACTGCGCGATGGGCAGGTTGAACATCGCCAGCGCGCCGCCGAGCGTGATCACGATCGAAATGACCGACGCGAAGATCGGCCGGTCAATGCAGAAATGGGAGATGTTCATTTCGCCTGCCCGGTCAGTTCGTCGCGGTAATGTCAGACTGGCGCTGCGACAGGTTTTTCTCTTCGCTGCGCGGCGTATCGGCGGCGGCCTTCTGAGCGGGCGCCTGGGTGATTTTCAGCGGCGTGTCGGCGACAACGCGAATGGCGCCGTCGACGACGATCCGCTCACCGGCTTTCAGGCCCGCATTGATGAACCAGTCATCGCCGTTCCACTCTCCGACTTCGACAACCCGTTGATGGCCTTTCGAATCTTTATCGACGGTCCAGACGAAATGGCTCTTGGAGCCCTGCAACACGGCACGTCGAGGCACGAGAATCGCATTTGGGCGCACCGCGCCGGCAACCCGTGCGCGCACGAACTGCCCTGGGCGCAGGGTGCCTTGCGGGTTGGCGAACGAGGCCCGCACGAGGAAGGTTCCGGTTTGCGTGTTGAATGCCGGATTGGTGAAGTTGATATGGCCGCGGCCCGGGAACAGGTTGCCATCGGCAAGCACGACCGTGACCTCGAAATCGTTGTTGGGGGGAAACCGCAACTGGCCTTTCGCGGCCTGGTCGCGGTAGGACAGCAACTCGTTCTCGGAAATGCTGAAGTTCACCCACATGGGGTCAAGCTGGTAGACGTAGGTTAGCAAGCCCGTCGCGGCCGCGGTCACGTAGCTGCCGTCCTGCTGCCTTGCGAAGCTCGACAAACCCATGAGCGGCGACTTGATCGTCGTGTAGCTCAGGTTGAGTTCCGCGGTGCGGACCTGGCCTTGTGCCGCGATCACGGCGGCCTCGGCCTCCTTCTCGTTGCCCGTCGCGTTGTCAAGGTCCTTCTGGCTGAGAGCGTTCTGGGCGGCTAGCGGAACCACGCGAGCCAGATTGGCCTTGGTCACGGTGAGCCTGGCCTGCTGCTGCGCAAGCTGGCCCTTTGCCGACTGGAGCGCCGCTTCGAATGGCTTGGCATCCATCAGGAAGAGCGTCTCCCCGGCATGCACCAGCGCGCCCTCGGTATAGACGCGTTTCTCCAAGAAGCCATCGACGCGTGCGCGAATCTCGACCTCGCGCGAGCTCTGCGTCTGGGCGGTGAACTCGAACTCGACCGGCGTATCACGCTGCGCGACAGTTGCGACCGTCACTTCGATTGTCGTGCGCGGCAACTCGTTCGCCGGCTTATGGCAGCCGGCAAGCAGCACTAAAGTCGCACCGGCAAACGTGGCCAGCAGGCAGGCACGGTTGCGCGCGTGCCTGCAACCGACGTTTACGATCCGCGAAGGTGAGATCACCATTTGAGTCTCCCATTGGGAACTCGGACTCCTGGAACACAACGCAAGCAAGCCAGATCCGCGGCCAGCTACGGCGGCATGCCGTAGCCAAACAACACAAGCGCGTCCTCCCGATTCAGCGTCAGCGCCATTGGACTGAGGATCTTGTCGAGCGCGATAGTCGCCGCGTAACTGCGCCATGCGGTCGCAAACGCGGTTCGCCTTGGTTTCGTCGTCATCTGTGGATCCCCAACTCTCCGGCCCTGCCCTCTACCCCGCCCTGCCCTCTACTGCTCTACTGCACTGTGTATCCCCGGCCCGTCATGCATGCCGCCACCGCCCGGTTGAATGTCGCCATCTGCTGAGAAGCCTGCTGCTGGCCCGCTTGCTGCTGTTCTGCCGCGGCCTGGTTGCTGCGGCGCTGGCGCGTGCCGCCGACCACGGTCCCTGTGACCGCGCCAGCCGCCGCACCCTTGCCGGCATCGCCCGCGATCGCACCCACCGCTGCGCCTACCGCCGCGCCGCCCGCTGCCCCCCTGGCCCGGCCGCCTTGTTGCTGCGGGGCGCTCGGCTGACCGGATTGCTGCGCAATGGCCACTGGATCCACCCCCGTATTCTGCTTCGCCCACTGCTGACACTCGGCCGTATCCGAGTTTTGCTTCTGCTGACTCTGCCCTTTTGCCGGATAGATAATGGGCTGCTGCGCGGCAGCACCGAATGCCAGCATCCACGCGATCAGGCTGGTTGAGACTCGCTGCATTCGTAGCATGGCGTGGAACTCCCCAATACTTCCTGACCAAACGGCGCACTCGTCTGTCGTTCGCGCGCAGCTAACGCGCGCCGCACTGAACAGACACGACGCGCGCTTGCTGAAAGTGGAGCCCCGACTGAACGGGCGCCATGATCCGCCTCAGCGACTGAGCTTTGTGATCTTCTGACCTTGCAAGCCGAGGCCGGCCATCAATCCCTGCTGCCCATAGATGAAGGCGTAGACGTCCGATGTCAGGTTTTGGCTGGTCATGGATTTTGCAACGCCCTCATCCACCACGACAACGCTCGGCCCAACGCCGACCGACAACCCGTCACTATCATTGAGATCGCTCAAGGCCTTGTCGTTCATGAAGAACATTGCCAGTGAGAAGGTCTGGGCGCCTGCCTGCAGGCCATACGAGACCGCCGTGGCGTTGTAGTAGCCCAGCACCCTGCCATCCGGGGCAAACATCACGCCGTTGCCGCCTTGCGCGCCCACGAGGAAGCCCGCTTTCACGATGTCGGGGAACACGATAACCCCCTTCGCCGCGGTCAGGAGGTTCTTGGTCCTAGGATTCGCCTCATTCAGCTTTGTCAGGGCCGCACGCGCGGCCGCTTCCAGTTGCGGGTCATTGCCCACGGTAGACGTCTGCTGGGTCGAACAGGCTACCGCGACCAGCAAGACCGGAATCGCGAGAATGAGCCGAAGGTACTTGATCATGATGCGTGCTCCATTCAGAAAACTACGACATGGCGTAAAGCGCATTCCCACCTGAGATTCTTTCCGGGTCACATCCATAGTGATATCCGGGTCCCGCTAAAGCAATTGGACCTTGGTCCAATAGCCGCTCGCCGGGCGCTCGAAGCCGGTTCGCGTTCCTCACCCCTCGGAAGTCGGATCGATGGCCGTGCGCACGGCCTTGATAAGGATTTCATCGTTAAACGGCTTGCGCAGATAGGCTGCCGCTCCAGCCGCCAATGCCTGCTCTCGGACACCGGCTTCGTCATGTGCCGTGATGAAGATCACCGGGATGCCGCTGCCCGCGAGCCGCCGCTGGACCTCAAGCCCGTTCAGGCCGGGCATCTGCACATCGAGCACGACGCAGCCTGGGCGATATGACGGAATGGAATCGAACATATCCAGGAACTCGTCCCCGGCTTTGAACGTTTCCGATGACAGCCCGATGGAGCGCAAAAGCCGCTTGATGGCACGACGCACCGATTCGTCGTCATCAACCACTGCGACGAACGGTTTGACTTTGCTCATGGCGAAATTCCCCATACAGGCACCGCAGGGCCCCACCTGATTCGACGCTCGATTAAGACTATGACAGTTGGAAGACCGCAGATATTGGACTTTGGTCCAACTACGCGCGCGGATGCGGGCGCCTTCCCG
Organism: Cupriavidus sp. F041; assembly: GCF_057814235.1. Taxonomy (NCBI): domain Bacteria; kingdom Pseudomonadati; phylum Pseudomonadota; class Betaproteobacteria; order Burkholderiales; family Burkholderiaceae; genus Cupriavidus; species Cupriavidus sp. F041. The sequence continues at coordinate 826,177 of NZ_JBVASY010000002.1, read as the reverse complement.
GCGCCGCCAGCACGGCGGCGTGCGGCGGTCTGACGAGGCGGTGGCGGAATGCCGGCAAGACAGGGGGCCATGCCGGCATCGGCTGCCGGGCCTGTCGCGCCGGAAACAACGCGCTCAGCGCGGCGCGTCCAGCAAGCTCGCCACCTTCGACGCGTGCACCTGCTCCGCGATCTCGCGCGCGGTCAGTCCGCGATTGTCGCGCAGATCCTGCCTGGCGCCTTTGGCGAGCAGCAGGCGCACCGTATCGGCCCGGTCGTAGCCGGCTGCCCACATCAGCGCGGTGAGCCCATTGCCGTAGGTGGCGTTGACGTCCACGCCAGCGTCCAGCAACTGCCGCACCACCCCTGCGTGGCCCTCCCCTGCCGCATAGACCATGGCGCTCTTGTTGACGCGATCCGTGGCTGTCAGATCAGGATGGCGCACCAGCAGCATCGCCACGATCTCCTCATGGCCGCCAAAGGCCGCGGCCATCAGCGGCGTGACGCCTTGCACATTGGCCTGGCTGACATTGGCGCCGCGATCGACCAGCGTGCGCGCCATCTCGGTCAGGCCACGCTTGCTGGCGGTGAGCAATGGGGTATCGCCCATGCGGTTGCGCGCGTCCACCGCCGCGCCTTGTTGCAGCGTGGCACGCACGCCCGCGGCGTCGCCCGCCCTGGCGGCCGCGAGCAAGCGGGCATTGAGGCCGATGTCGTCGTCTGCCCTTGCCGCCAGCCACAACATGCCCATGCCGCAGAGCAGCGCGGCGATCCCCGCGCGCCATCCTGTGCGTCCGTCCATGTCCGTCTCCCCCGCACCGCGTATGTTGCCAGCCCCTTCGCGACGCCTTTGCCGGCTAAGTGTGGTGCGTAAGACGCGCAATTTCAAGGAACGTCCGAGCGTGTGCTGCGGCGCGGCATGGGTTGATTTTGCGGCGTGGCGGCGTGCCGGCGGAAGTTATGCAAGCGATTGCGATACAAGGTTGTTTTGCCTGCACCCTTTCCTATACTGCACTTGACCCCGGGCCGCTTCGGTGCGCCACGCGCACATGCTTTCGCCCTGGGAAAGCCGGGGCACAAAAGAATTCAAGAAAGGAGCTCCCCATGCTCTCAGCACGCAGCCACTCCCGGTTGGCCCTCCCCTTGCTACTCCTGGCCCTCGCCGCCTGCGCCGCGACCGTCGCCTTCGGCGCGGACGAAATCCAGGGTGCTGCCACGACGACCGGCGCCGCCATGACCAGGCCCCTGCCATCGGTTACGCAGGCGCAACTCGATGCCGCCGGCGGCAACGCGAACGACTGGCTGCACTCGAACGGCTCCTACCAGCAAACCCGTTATTACCCAGGCAGCCAGATCAACACCAAGAATGTCGCCAGGCTCAAGCCGGCCTTCCAGTTCCAGACCGCCGTGCTCGAGTCCATGGAGACAGCGCCGATCGTGGTCAACGGCGTGATGTTCCTGACCACCTCCTACAACCACGTCTATGCGATCGATGCCGTGACCGGCAAGGAGTTCTGGCACTACAAGCACAAGATGGGGCCGATCACGACCTTCTGCTGCGGCCCGAACAATCGCGGCGTGGCTGTCAGCGGCGACCGTCTCTATATGGGCACGCTCGACGCCAAGCTGGTCGCGCTCGACGCCAGGACCGGCAAGTTGCTGTGGGAAACCCAGATCGCCGATCCCGAGCGGGGCTATTCGGAAACCATGGCGCCGGTGGTGGTGGACGACAAGATCCTGATCGGCACCAACGGCGGCGAGTACGGCATCCGTGGCTTCCTCAAGGCTTACAGCGTCACCGACGGCAAGCTGCTGTGGACCTTTTACACCATCCCCGAGAAAGGGCATGAAGGCGTCTGGGCCACCATGGACGCGACGGGCCGCGACATGAAGCGCGATATCGCGGCGGAAAAGAAGCAACTGGCCGACAAGGGCGGCGACTTCTACAAGTCCCTTGGTGGCGGCGTCTGGATGCCGCCGGCGATCGACCGCAAGAACAAGATGGCGATCTTCGTGGTGGGCAACCCATCGCCCGACCTGTATGGCGCCATCCGCCCCGGAGACAACCTCTATACCGACTCGATGGTGGCAGTCGACCTGGATACCGGCGCCTACAAATGGCACTCCCAATATGTCGCCCATGACGTGTGGGACCTTGACGCAGCCAGCCCGCCGATCCTGGTCGACGTGCGCGACAAGAGCGGCCAGATGATTCCCGGCGTGATCCACGGCGGCAAGACCGGCCACATCTATGTGCATGACCGCCGCGATGGCCATCTGATCCGCTTCTCCCAGGCCATGATCCCGCAGGAGAACATGTGGACGCTGCCCACCGCCTCCGGCGCGCGCATGCTGCCGGGCGCCAACGGTGGCGTGGAATGGTCGCCGATGGCGTTCGACCCGAAGACGCGGCTGGCCTATGCCGCCAACCTGCACCAACCCATGACTTACCAGGTGGAAGCGACGCCCTACCCCGGTGGCAAGCTATGGCTGGGCGGCGCGTTCAAGACCATCCCGTCCGAGGCGCAATGGGGCAAGCTCTCCGCGGTCAATATCGATACCGGCAAGGTTGCCTGGGACTTTAAGACCGAGCAGCCGCTGATCGGCGGCGTACTGGCCACCGCCGGCGGGCTGGTGTTCAACGGGGAAGGCAACGGCCTGTTCAGGGCCTTCGACGCGAGCACGGGCAAGAAGCTGTGGGAGTACCAATGCGGCGCCGGGGTCAACGCACCCGCGGTTTCCTACATGGTGGGCGGCAAGCAGTACATCGCGGTAGCGGCAGGCGGCAACACGCAACTGGACTTCAAGCGCGGCAACACTGTGCTGGTGTTCGCGGTGCAATAGGCATGCGCAGCGCCCTCGGATGGCCCCGGCAGTTTGCGCTGCCGGGGCTGGCGCTTGTTCTGTGCGTGTTGCTGGCATGCGCGGCCGGCATCGCGCGCGCCGACCCCGAGGCCGGCAAGCGCAAGGCGGAAACCTGCGTGGCGTGCCACGGGCCGACGGGAAACTCCGGCAATCCGGGCTATCCGGTGCTCGCCGGCCAGACCGCGCGCTACATCTACATGCAGCTAAAGGACTTCCAGGAAGGCCGCCGCGACCACCCACCGATGACGCCGATGGCGGCGCCGCTATCGCGCGAGGATATGATGGACCTGGCGGATTATTTTGCGGCGCAGAAACCCATTCCTTCCCAGTTCAAGGCAGACGGGCAAAAAGTGGAAGCCGGCAGGAAGAAGTCCGAAGAGGTGCTCTGCACCATGTGCCATCTCGGCAGCTTCAGCGGGCAGAATGAAATTCCCCGCGTGGCCGGACAGCAGTACGCCTATATCGTCAAGCAACTGGAAGACTTCCGCTCGCGCAAGCGCACCAATGACGCCGGCAACATGACCAGCGTGGCGCGTGGCTTGTCAGACGCGGATATCCAGAACCTCGCCAACTACATAGCGAACCTGCAATAGGCCCCTGGCCCCTGGCCAGCCGCCGTGCGGAAACAAAAAAACGGGGCATGCGCCCCGTTCAAACCCTTGCCAGTCCGGACCTCCGGCCGCAAGCTGCACGGCCACCGGACCGTCGATCACCGATGCTCGGTCAGGGGGGATCCGCGAGGATCCCCGTCAATCAGTTGGCGGATCAGTTGGTGGTCTTGGCGCCGGCCTCGAACCACTGGCCCAGCAGCGCCCGTTCGTCGTCCGTGATCTGCGTGACGTTGCCAAGCGGCATGGCCTTCTGCTGCACCGCTTGCTGATAGATCAGCTGCGCGTGCGCCTTGATCTCGTCGGCCGTGTCCAGCTTGATGCCCTTGGCTGCGGTCGGCATCATCTTCGGCGCGGCGGCATGGCACTGGACGCAGCGCGAGTTGATAACTTCCTGCACCTTGGTAAAGCTCACCTGCGAGGCAGCACTATCCTTGTTCGCCACCGTCTCGCGCGGCTGCGGCGCGATCATGACCGCGACCACGGCCAGCACCGCGACACCGGCGGCGGGCCAGGCTACATTGATCTTGCCCTTGTGCTTGAGGATGAAGAACTGGCGGATCAGCACGCCGGCCAGCATGATCAGCACCAGCACGGCCCAGTTGTACTTGTAGCTGTAGGTCATGCTGTAGTGGTTCGACAGCATGGCGAACAGCACCGGCAGCGTGAAGTAGGTGTTATGCACGCTGCGCTGCTTGGCGTTCTTGCCATGCACCGGATCCACCGGATCGCCCGCGCGCAGCGCGGCAACCACCTTGCGCTGGCCGGGAATGATCCACACCAGCACGTTGGCGCTCATGATGGTGGCGATCATCGCGCCGGTCAGCAGGAACGCCGCGCGGCCCGAGAACACGTGGCAGGCCACGTAAGCAGCCAGCGCGACGTAGATCGCCACCAGGATGCCGACGGTGCGGTCGCTCTTGCCGAACACGCGGCAGATGCAGTCGTAGACCACCCAGCCCACGGCGAGGTAAGACAGCGCAAACCCGATCGCCGCGCCCGCCGACATGTCCATGACGTTCTTGTCGACCAGGAACGTGCTGGCGTTGAACAGGTACAGCACCACCAGCAGGCCGAAACCGGTCATCCAGGTGGAATACGACTCCCAGTAGAACCAGTGCAGGTTCTCCGGCAATGTCTTGGGCGCGCTCAGGTATTTCTGCGGGTTGTAGAAGCCGCCGCCGTGCACCGCCCATAGCTCGCCGCCCACGCCCTTCTCCTGCAGGTCGGGGTCATCGGGGCGGGTCAGGCTGTTGTCCAGCCAGACGAAATAGAACGAGGAACCGATCCATGCGATCGCGGTGATCACGTGCACCCACCGCAACAGCATATTGGCCCAGTCGAGGATATAGCCTTCCATGTCTTGTCTCCTTTGTTTCCCGTACCGCGCTCAACTGCCGCGGTAGGTCGAGTACGACCAGGGGGAGACCAGCAGCGGCACGTGATAGTGCGCGGCGGTATCGGCAATACCGAAACGCAGCGTCACCACGTCGAGGAAAGCTGGCTCGGGCAACTTCGTGCCCTGGGCGCGGAAATAATCGCCGGCACCGAATTCGAGTTCGTACACCCCGACGGCCATGGTGTCGCCATCCAGCAGGGGCTGGTCGCAACGGCCATCGTGGTTGGTGACGACTGTCTTCAGTGCCTCCTTGCGATTGTCGACAATTTTATGCAGGGTAATCGACATGCCGGCGCCGGGTGTGCCGGCTGCAGTATCGAGTACATGAGTGGTCAAGCGTCCCATCCTGTTCTTCCTTAGGGCTTTGGGTTGTGAGAGGCGCCGCTGCCTTCACTAGCGCCATTTGTGGGAATGGTGCCCGCTCGGTACGTATTTCTAACGCATCCCGGCGCTGGACTGGTGCAGGGCGACAATGCTTTGCACCACTCCGTATGGCAACTCGGGAATTACCCTGAGTTGTCGAAAACCTAGCTCGGTTTTGTTGACAATATTGCCGCCATAACCAAATAATTGTCAACAATTTTTGGGGCGCGCCACCCTGCTTTTACCCGCTGCCGGCGGCGCGCCGCTCCCCCTCCTCACCAATACGCTGGTCCCAAGATGTCCAAGAGTCTCAAGCTGATTGGCGGTGCCGATGACACCGCCGCCCCGACCGAAATCAAGCCCGCCCGCAAGGGCTCCGTCGAGGAGCGCATGTATCACGAGATCTATGACGCGATCATGGAACACCGGCTGCCGCCGCGCACCAAGCTGACCGAGCATTCGCTGTGCGAAATCTATGCCACTGCGCGCCACACGGTGCGCAAGGTACTGGCGCACCTCGCCGCCGACGGCATGGTCGATCTCGAGCCCAACCGCGGCGCCTTTATCGCCAGCCCCTCCACCGACGAAGCGCACGACATGTTCGAGCTGCGCCAGATGCTGGAGCGCGCCGTGCTGGAAAAGCTTGCCGCCATGCGCGACGTCAAGCGCGTGATCGCGCCGCTGCGCAAGATGGTGGAGGCCGAGCGCCAGGCTTTCCTCACCAATGAGCGCCCCAAATGGATCCGCCTGTCGGCCGAGTTCCATACCGCGCTGGCCGAGCTCTCCGGCAACGCGCTGCTGGTCACCATGATGCGCCGGCTGGTCTCGCGCACCACGCTGATGATTGCCAGTGTCGAGGCGCCAGGCAATAACGCCTGCTCCTTCGACGAGCACGAAGAGATTCTCGATGCACTGGAACAGGGCGACGCCGCCCTGGCCCAGAGCCGCATGGCGCACCACCTCGGCGCCTGCGCCGACCGCGTCCAGCCAGACGAACCGGGCAATTTCGATCTTCGCAGCGTGCTGGGTCACTCCACCTAGCAAGTTGTTCCCGCTGCCATCCAGCGGCCAAGGCCCGATTCCTGCTCATGACAACGCGTCCCCGATGAGGCGCGCGGCCGGAATCACATACCGAGAGCCACCCCGCCCGGCAGCGTTCCCATTAAATCCAAAGGAGAGGAGACACACCCATGACTAGCGCTAGCACCACGGTCCCAACGGATCTAACCAACGAGCGGCTGCCTTCGGGCCGGCTGCTTGCGCTCGGCCTGCAGCACGTACTGGTGATGTACGCCGGTACCGTCGCGGTGCCGCTGATCATTGGCGGCGCGCTCAGGCTGCCCAAGGACCAGCTCGCCTTCCTGATCAATGCCGACCTGTTCGCGGCGGGCCTGGCCACGCTGATCCAGGCCTTCGGCTTCTGGAAGTTCGGCATCCGCATGCCGGTGATGATGGGCGTGACCTTCGCTTCGGTGGCGCCGATGATCGCCATCGGTTCCGATCCCAATGTCGGCCTGCTCGGCATCTACGGCGCGGTGATCGCCGCGGGGGTGTTCGGTATTCTGGTGGCGCCGCTGATGGGGCGGATGCTCGGCCTGTTCCCGCCGGTGGTGACCGGCACGGTGATCACGCTGATCGGCGTGTCGCTCATGCGGGTGGGCATCAACTGGGCGGCCGGCGGCCAGCCCACCACGCGTGCCGTGATCGACGGCGTGGTCAAGGACGTGCCGAACCTGGCGTACGGCGACCTGGGCAACCTCGGCATCGCGGCGCTGGTGCTGGTGGCGATCCTGCTGCTGAGCAAGTACGGGCGCGGCCTGATCTCCAACTGCGCGGTGCTGCTCGGCATCGTGATCGGCACGCTGGTGGCAATGGCACTGGGCAAGGTCTCCTTCGAAGGCCTCGACGAAGCCAGCCTGATCGCGGTCATCACCCCGCTGCACTTCGGCATTCCCAAGTTCGACGTTGCCGCCACCCTGTCGATGTGCGTGGTGATGCTGATCACCCTGGTGGAATCCACCGGCATGTTCCTCGCGCTGGCCGATATCACCGGCAAGCGCCTGTCCAATGAAGACCTGACCCGCGGCCTGCGCGCCGACGGCCTGGGCACCGTGATCGGCGGCGTGTTCAACACCTTCCCCTACACTTCGTTCTCGCAGAACGTGGGCCTGGTGACCGTGACCGGCGTGCGCTCGCGCTATGTGGCGGCGGCCGGCGGCATCATCCTGATCGCGCTGGGCCTGTTCCCGAAGATGGCGCACATCGTCGCCTCGGTGCCGCAGTTCGTGCTCGGCGGCGCCGGCATCGTGATGTTCGGCATGGTGGCCGCGACCGGCATCCGCATCCTCGGCTCCTGCGATTTCAACCGCAACCGCTTCAACCTGTTCATCGTCGCCATCTCGATCGGCTTCGGCATGATCCCGACACTGGCGCCGACCTTCTTCCAGTACCTGCCCAAGTGGACCGACCCGTTCACCCATAGCGGCATCGTGCTGGGGACCATCGTGGCGGTGGTGCTCAACGTCTTCTTCAACGGCATCCAGTCGCGCGAAGAGGCGATGCGCAACGCCGCTGCCAATACGCACGGCACGGAATAAGTCCTGCCGGCGGCGGCCGGCACAGTCTTCCTGAAGAATCATGACCCTGATGACAAGCAACAACTATCCACGCGATCTGATCGGTTACGGCAGCCAGCCGCCGCACGCCCGCTGGCCGGGCGGCGCGCGCCTTGCGCTGCAGTTCGTCCTGAACTACGAAGAGGGCGGCGAGAACAACGTGCTGCACGGCGATGCCGGCTCCGAGCAGTTCCTGTCGGAGATCATCGGCGCGGCGGCCTACCCCGACCGCCACATGAGCATGGAGGGCGTATACGAGTACGGGTCGCGCGCCGGGGTCTGGCGCATCCTGCGCGAGTTCGAGCAGCGCGGGCTGCCGCTGACCATCTTCGGCGTGTCGATGGCGCTGCAGCGCCATCCCGAGCTGACCCGGGCGTTCGTCGAACTCGGCCATGAGATCGCCTGCCACGGCTGGCGCTGGATCCATTACCAGGGCATGGACGAAGCCACCGAGCGCGAGCACATGCGCATCGGCATGCAGATCATCAAGGAACTGACCGGCTCGCTGCCGCTGGGCTGGTACACCGGCCGCGACAGCCCCAACACGCGCCGCCTGGTGGTGGAACACGGCGGCCTGCTGTACGACTCGGACTACTACGGGGACGACCTGCCCTTCTGGACCGAGGTGGAAGTCACCGGCGGCGAGAAGAAGCCCCACCTGGTGGTGCCCTATACGCTCGACTCCAACGACATGCGCTTCGCCACGCCGCAAGGCTTCAACACCGGCGAGCAGTTCTACCAGTACCTGAAGGACGCCTTCGACGTGCTCTACGCCGAAGGCGACCCGCAGGGGCTGGACCAGCCCAAGATGCTTTCGGTCGGCATGCACTGCCGCCTGCTGGGCCGGCCGGGGCGCATGCGCGGGCTGCAGCGCTTCCTCGACTATGTGCAGGGCCACGACAAGGTCTGGATCTGCCGGCGCGTGGATATCGCGCGCCACTGGGCCGAGACCCATCCCTACTCCGCAAAGAACCGCGCCTGAGCCAGGCGACCAAGCGATAAGCCAATCCATGAGCAATACCTACTCCCTAGATCAACTCAATGCCCTGCCGGCCGCCGACTTTGTCCAGGTGCTCGGCGGCATCTATGAACACTCTCCGTGGGTGGCCGAAGCCGCCGCCACGCAGCGCCCCTTCGCCAACACCGCCACCCTGGCCGATGCCATGCGCGCCATCGTGGACGGCGCCGGCGATGCCGCCCAGATCAAGCTGGTGCGCGCCCACCCGGAGCTCGCCGGCAAGGCCGCCGTGCGCGGCGAGCTGACCGCCGAGTCGACCCGCGAGCAAAGCGGCGCCGGCCTCGATCAATGCTCCGCCGAGGAATTCGAGCAACTGCAAGCATTCAACCGCCGCTATAACGAGAAATTCGGCTTTCCTTTCATCCTGGCCGTACGCGGCTATGACCGAGCCGGCATCATCGGCGAGTTCGCAAGGCGCGTGGAAAACGATCCGGCCGCGGAGTTGCAAACTTGCATCAACCAGATCCATCGGATTGCACAGTTCCGCCTGAACGACTTAGTATCCGGCTGAGCCAAAAAAGGCAGCTTGCGTTACCCCTTACCGATGTAACAGGCAGTGCCCGGGCCGAGCCTGCAACACCCTAGCCCAGGGCACGCCAGTAGCAAACAAAACGAATAGAACCCGTCAGGGACCCAGTACACAAAGAACGCAACGGATCAACCACGGAGAATTCACCAATGCAGAAGCAGATCAAGCCGGCCCTCAAGCTGGCAGCGATGGCCGCCGCCCTTTTCAGCGGCGCGGCCATGGCGCAATCCAGTGTCACGCTGTACGGCCAGGCCGACATGTTCGTTGGCGGCGTCAAGAACGTCGGCGCGGCCGACCGCGCCTATGTCGCCAATTCGGGCGGCATGCAAACCTCGTACTGGGGTATCAAGGGTACCGAAGACCTCGGTAGCGGCACCAAGGCTATCTTCGACCTGAACGGTTTCTTCCGCACCGACACCGGCAGGCAAGGCCGCTTCGACGGCGACTCGATGTTCAGCCGCAATGCCTTCGTGGGCCTGCAAAACGACAAGCTGGGCGCGCTCAAGCTGGGCCGCAACACCACGCCCTACTTCGTGTCGACCATCCTGTTCAACCCGCTGATCGACTCCTACGTGTTCTCGCCGATGGTGTTCCACACCTACTTTGGCGCTGCCACCGCCAACGTGGCCGACCCGGGCATCATCGGCGATTCGGGCTGGAACAACTCGCTGCTGTACAGCACGCCGAACTTCGGCGGCCTGACCGCCAACGTGATCTACTCCTTCGGCGAGAAAGCAGGTTCGACCGGCCAGAACAAGTGGGGCGGCAACCTGATGTACTTCAACGGCCCGTTCGCAGCCACGCTGGCTTTCCAGCAAGTCAAGTTCGACAGCACGCCGGGTGACGTCACCGCTTCGGCCAACCCGCTGCTGGTTGGCTTCAACAAGCAGAACGCAGTGCAGGGCGGCTTGAGCTACGACTTCAAGGTCGTCAAGCTGTTCGCGCAAGGCCAGTACATCAAGACCGAGCTCAACAACAACCCCAACGGCGACATCAAGCACGCCAACGGCCAGGTCGGCCTTTCGGTGCCCATCGGCGCCGGCAGCGTCCTGGCGTCCTACGCCTATGACAAGACCGAGAACTCGGTCGCCAGCTTCAAGCGCAACACGGCGGCAATCGCTTACGACTACAACCTGTCCAAGCGCACCGACGTCTACGCCGCCTACTTCTACGACAAGATCACCAGCCTGTCGCACGGCGACACCTTCGGTGTGGGCGTGCGTCACAAGTTCTGACGCTTGCTTTAACTTGTCAACGGGAATTGAGACCCGCCCTGGTGGCGGGTTTTTTGTTGCCTGCCGGCTATGGTGCCGGACTCCCCGATCCGGCCTGCGAGCGCCTTGCCCCTGGTCCAGGGCACGTGAAGTTCATGAGCCACCCCAAGGGATATCAATCCCCCAGCCCCGAAGGTATCTGGCGGCTCCGCCTCTTTGCCGCAGAACGCCCAGGCCAGTAAAGGTCATCGATATTTCGCGCTGCAGCATGGATATGCTGCAGCGCGATAGGGACAGGCTACCGGCGATTGAGGATCGAAAGTCGTCGCTTAATAGTCCGATTCAATTGGCGAGGCCGCCGATGCCTGCCTAGATTTAGGTTCCAGGCAACAAGACGGCAACGGACGAGGTGACACATGCGTCGTGATGCAAAGACCCGGTCGGAGTTGATGGCCATCCTGAACCAGTTCCTGAACAACAATCCGGAGTGCGGCGAATGCGAGCTCCACGCCATGCGTGGACACCAACCCGACCACACCGGTTGCAACTGGAGCGCAGAAGTCGATTTTCCGCGCGAGCCCGATGATCACCTGCCCACCCGGCTGGCAGCGGCGAAGTCCATCATCGTCGTGATGCGGCAGCAGTACAACCTGCTGCAGTAGCTAAGAAAGCACAGCTTTTCCGGGCCGGCGGAACTGCAGGACAAGCCGGTCACAAAAAACGGGGCTCCCAGGGAGCCCCGTTTTCATTGCACGATGCCTGGCGGCATGTGCACTCTCGGCGGCGGCATTGCTGCACCGCCGCATCGCGGATCAACGCGCCGCGTTGGCTTCCGCCACCGCTACCGCCGTCATGTTGACGATGCGGCGCGTGGTGGCTTGCGGGTTGAGGATGTGCACCGGCTTGGCCGCGCCCAGCAGGATCGGACCAATGGTGACGCCCTGTCCGCCCGTGATCTTGAGCAGGTTGAAGGCGATATTGGCCGCGTCCAGCGTCGGCATCACCAGCAGGTTGGCGCTGCCAGCCAGCTTGGTGCCCGGCAGGAAGTGGCGGCGTACATCCTCGACCAGGGCGGCGTCGCCCTGCATCTCGCCTTCCACTTCCAGGTGCGGCGCCTCGCGGGCCAGGATCTCCTGGGCCGCGCGCATCTTCCGGGCGGACGGCCGGTTCGACGAGCCGAACATCGAGTGCGACATCAGCGCCACCTTCGGATGCTGGCCGAAGCGCGCGATTTCCTCGGCAGCCAGCTGCGTGATGGCAGCCAGTTCCTCGGCGGTGGGGTCGTCATTGACGAAGGTGTCGGTGATGAACAGCGTGTACTTCTCAAGCATCAGCGCGTTCATCGCGGCGAACACCTTGGCACCCCGCGCCAGGCCGATCACGTCCCGCACGTGCTCCAGGTGGGCTTCGAAGCGGCCCACGGTGCCGCACAGCAGCGCGTCGGCGTCGCCCATATGCATCAGCATGGTGCCGATCAGCGTATTGGAGCGGCGCAGCGCCACCTTGGCCATGTCGGGCGTCACGCCGTCGCGGCCGCGCAGCGCGTGGTAGGCCTCGTGGTAGGCGCGGTAGCGCGGATCCTCTTCCGGGTTGATCGGCTCGAAGTCGACGCCGGCCTTCAGGCGCAAGCCGGCTTTCTCGATGCGCATCTGGATCACATGCGGGCGGCCGATCAGGATCGGGCGCGCCAGGCCTTCGTCCACCACGGTCTGCACCGCGCGCAGCACGCGCTCTTCCTCGCCCTCGGCGTAGACCACGCGCTTGGGCGCGGCCTTGGCGGCCGTGAACACCGGCTTCATGATCAGGCCGGTATGGTAGACGTACTGGGTAAGCTGCTGGCGGTAGGCTTCCAGGTCCTTGATGGGACGCGTGGCCACGCCGGATTCTTCAGCGGCCTTGGCCACCGCCGGCGCGATCTTCTCGATCAGGCGCTGGTCGAACGGCGTCGGGATGATGTAGTCGGGGCCGAACTTCAGTTCCTGGCCGCCATAGGCGGCGGCAACGGCGTCGTTCAGCTCGGCTTCGGCCAGTTCGGCGATGGCCTTGACGCAGGCCAGCTTCATTTCTTCCGTGATCTTGGTGGCGCCGCAATCGAGCGCGCCGCGGAAGATGTACGGGAAGCACAGCACGTTGTTGACCTGGTTCGGGTAGTCCGAACGGCCGGTGGCGATGATGCAGTCCGGGCGGGCGGCCTTGGCCACTTCCGGGCGGATTTCCGGTTCCGGGTTGGCCAGCGCCAGGATGATGGGCTTGTCGGCCATGGTCTTGACCATATCGGCCGTCAGCACGCCGGCAGCCGAGCAACCCAGGAACACGTCGGCGCCATTGACCACGTCGGCCAGGGTGCGGGCCGAGGTTTCCTGTGCATAGCGGGCCTTGTTGGGCTCCATGTTGGCGTCGCGGCCGACATAGATCACGCCCTTGGAATCCACCACCGAGACATTGGTGCGGGTCACGCCCAGGCTCACCATGGTGTCCAGGCAGGCGATGGCCGCCGCGCCGGCGCCCGATACCGCCAGCTTGACCTTGGCGATATCCTTGCCCACCACCTTCAGGCCATTGAGCAGTGCCGCCGCCGAGATGATGGCGGTACCGTGCTGGTCGTCGTGGAAGACGGGAATATTCATGCGCTCGCGCAGCTTCTTCTCGATGTAGAAGCACTCGGGCGCCTTGATGTCCTCGAGGTTGACGCCGCCCAGGGTAGGCTCCAGCGCCGCCACGATCTCGACGATCTTGTCCGGGTCGCGCGCATCGAGTTCGATGTCGAACACGTCGATGCCGGCGAATTTCTTGAACAGGCAGCCCTTGCCTTCCATCACCGGCTTGCCGGCCAGGGGACCGATATCGCCCATGCCAAGCACGGCGGTACCGTTGGTGATCACCGCCACCAGGTTGCCGCGCGAGGTGTACTCGGCGGCCATCGCCGGATCCTTGGCGATTTCCTCGCAGGCGTATGCCACGCCGGGCGAGTAGGCCAGGGACAGGTCGCGCTGGTTGGACAGTGCCTTGGTCGCGTTTACCTGGATCTTGCCCTTGGTCGGGCTGCGGTGGTATTCCAGCGCGGCCAGGCGCAATTGCGCTTCAGGACTATTGGGGGCATGTTGCGGTGCATCACCGCCGGTCTTGCTGGTCATTATGCTCGTCCAGGAAGTGGCCCAGCCAGTGCCCGCCGGGGCCGCGCCGGTCGTATCCGGCGTGCTTGCCGGAATCTTCCATTGCAGCTTTCAAAAACGGGCGCCGGCGGCTCGGGCCGAAAAATCGAGCCGTCATTCTAGCTCACGCAAGCCCGGCGCGAAGCCCCTCCTAGAGGTGCCTCCAGGGTTTTAAGGCCTTTCGCCGGGCAATTCAGTTTTTACCCGCACACGGGCAATGCCCAGCCTCCTCCGTTTGCCTTGTGTCTACTTGTCATTCGGATCCAGCGGCAATGTCACCCGCCGGGACCGGCCGCTCTCGCCCGGAAACTGCACGAAGGCGCTGCGGATCAGGTACGGCATCGCCGCCTGCAGGGACGCGTTCTCGTCGCGGTGTTGCGCGGTAACCTGGTAGACCCGGCGCCCGGTAGCCGCATCCTTGAAGAACACGCGCAGCGTGGACTGCGTCACCGGCACATCGCGCACGATCGTTTGCGGCGGCCAGTAGCCCGGACCACCCCAGCCCCAGGGCCCCCAAGGGCGGTAATAAGGCCCCCAGTACGGGCCACCATACCAGGGATCCGGGTACACGGTCTCCTGCACCCGCATCAGCCCCGAGTTGCTGTCGTATTCCATATTGACGAGGTAGTGCGCCTGCGGGCGCGCCACCTGTTCGAAGCCGACCCCCGTCAACGCCTGCGCCAGCCATTGCTCGTAGGTCTGGTCCTCGAACCGGCCCTCCTTGCCTGCCCCGTGATCAAAGGCATAGGTGCGCGGCGGATCGTTCTGCCAGTTGCCCTGGCTGAAGGCCGTCACCTCCGTGGTGACGGTGCTGGCGCAGCCGGACAGCAGCGCCACGCCAAGCAGGGCCATGCCCGCCACCAGTCTGCTGCCGCGCAAGCGCCTGCCGGCCAGCCGGCTCCATTCCCTGCAAAACCATAGTCCGGTCATGATGCCCCCACACCGATTGTTGTTAGCCACGTGATTCAGACCGTGCCGGGCGGGCGAAATTCCGCGGCGGTGCGGCGCATCCGAGCCGTCGTCCCGCCGCTTGGCTACAATGGGTTTTTCAGTGCCTGGGCGTGCGGCCCGGCAGGGGCTGCGCCCCTCCCTCCCGCCGTGCCCATGGCGACCAAGCCGCCCAAAGTGGCCCACAGAGGACAGGATTCTTCCATGCTGCGCACCGACACGCCCGTTACCGTCCACCGCAAGGACTATACTCCGCCGGCCTTCGCATTTGAGCACGTCGACCTTGTGCTTGAACTCGATCCCGCCCGCACGGTGGTCACCAATACCTTGCGTTTCACCCGGCAGGGACCGGGCCCGCTGGTGCTGGCCGGCGAGGAGCTGGAACTGGTCGGCGTCAGCCTCGACGGCAAGCCGCTGGATGGCGCGCGCCAGGAAGCGGACAGCCTGACCCTGCCCGAACTGCCCGCGCAGGGCACGCTGGAAATCGTCACCGCCTGCCAGCCGGCCGCCAACACGTCGCTGTCCGGGCTCTATGTGTCCAACGGCAACTTCTTCACCCAGTGCGAAGCCGAGGGCTTCCGCAAGATCACCTATTACCTGGATCGCCCCGACGTGATGTCGACCTTCCGGGTCACGCTGCGCGCGCAACGCGCGGCCTACCCCGTGCTGCTGTCCAACGGCAACCTGATCAGCGAGCGCGAGCTGCCGGACGGGCGCCACGAAGCCGTCTGGGAAGACCCGTTCAAGAAACCCGCCTACCTGTTCGCGCTGGTAGCCGGCAAACTGGAGTGCATCGAGGAACGCATCGCCTCCGCCTCCGGCAAGGAAAAGCTGCTGCAGGTCTGGGTAGAGCCGCAGGACCTGCCCAAGACGCGCCACGCCATGGATTCGCTGATCCACTCGATCCGCTGGGACGAGCGGCGCTTCGGCCTGGAGCTGGATCTCGACCGCTTCATGATCGTCGCGGTGGGCGACTTCAACATGGGCGCGATGGAGAACAAGGGTCTCAACATCTTCAACACCAAGTACGTGCTGGCCAACGCCCAGACCGCCACCGACGCCGACTTCGGCAATATCGAATCGGTGGTCGGGCACGAGTATTTCCACAACTGGACCGGCAACCGCGTGACCTGCCGCGACTGGTTCCAGCTCTCGCTCAAGGAAGGCCTGACGGTATTCCGCGACCAGGAATTCTCGGCCGACATGATGGGCTCCGAATCCGGCCGCGCGGTCAAGCGCATCGAGGACGTGCGCATGCTGCGCCAGGTGCAGTTCCCCGAGGACGCCGGCCCCATGGCACATCCGGTGCGTCCCGACAGCTACGAGGAAATCAACAACTTCTACACCGTGACGGTGTACGAAAAAGGCGCCGAAGTCGTGCGCATGTACCAGACCCTGCTGGGCCGCGATGGTTTCCGCAAGGGCATGGACCTGTACTTCCGGCGCCATGACGGGCAGGCCGTGACCTGCGAGGATTTCCGTGCCGCCATGGCCGACGCCAACGGGCGCGACCTGACCCAGTTCGGCCGCTGGTACAGCCAGGCCGGCACCCCGGTGGTTGCCGTGCGCAGCGCCTGGGACGGCGCCAACGGCAGCCTGACGCTGACGCTGTCGCAAAGCTGCCCCAAGGTGGGCATCGAAACGCATCCCGGCACGCCGGACAAGCTGCCTTTCCACATCCCCTTTGCGCTGGGCCTGATCGACGCCGACGGGAAAGACCTGCCGCTGCAGCTCGAAGGCGAAAGCCAGCCCGGCGCC
The DNA here is from genome assembly GCF_057814235.1 of Cupriavidus sp. F041. Classification (NCBI taxonomy): domain Bacteria; kingdom Pseudomonadati; phylum Pseudomonadota; class Betaproteobacteria; order Burkholderiales; family Burkholderiaceae; genus Cupriavidus; species Cupriavidus sp. F041. Next base: position 809,730 of record NZ_JBVASY010000002.1, on the reverse strand, counting down.
ACCACGCGCGTGCTGGACTTTACCGAAGCCGAACAAAGCTTCCGCTTTGTCAACCTGCGGCGCGGCGCCGAGCCCCCGCTGGCGTCGCTGCTGCGCGACTTCTCCGCGCCGGTCATCGTCGATGCCGACTACAGCGAGGCGCAGCTCACCTTCCTGCTGGCCCACGACAGCGACCCGTTCAACCGCTGGGAAGCGGGCCAGCGCCTGACCACGCGCGCCCTGCTGCAACTGGTGGCCCAATCCCAGGCCTGCCACGAGCTCAAGCTCGACCCGGCACTGGTGGCGGCACTGCGCACCGTGCTCAACGATGCGCAACTCAGCCCCGCCTTCCGCGAACAGACGCTGACGCTGCCGGCCGAGGCCTACCTCGCCGAGCGCATGGGCGTGGCCGATCCGGCCGCCATCCACCGCGCGCGCCAGTTCATGCGCGAAGCGCTGGCGCGCGCGCTGAAGGCCGACTGGCTGGCCGCCTTCGAAGCCAATGCCACGCCCGGCGCCTACAGCCCGGACGCCGTGTCCGCGGGCAAGCGCGCACTGCGCAACCTGGCGCTGGGCTACCTGGCCGACAGCGGCGACGACGCCATGCAGGCGCTGGCCGAGGCGCAGTACCAGGCCACCGACAATATGACGGACCGCTTCGCCGCGCTGAGCGCGATGGTGAACACCTTCGCGCCGGGGCGCGAAGCCGCGCTGGCGGATTTCTACCAGCGCTTCGAGCAGGACGCGCTGGTGATCGACAAATGGTTCTCGCTGCAAGGCATGCAGCGCGGCACCGTCGGGCCGCAGGCCGCCGGCCACGCAGGCAAGCACACCATCGAGACCGTGCGAGCGCTGATGCAGCACCCGGCCTTCAACCTGCGCAACCCCAACCGCGCGCGCTCGCTGATCTTCAGCTTCTGCGCGGCCAACCCGGCGCAGTTCCATGCCGAGGACGGCTCGGGCTACGCCTTCTGGGCCGAGCAGGTGCTGGCGCTGGACGCCATCAATCCGCAGGTGGCCTCGCGCCTGGCGCGGGTCATGGACCGCTGGCAGAAATATGCCCTGCCGCTGCGCGACCGCATGCGCGCGGCGCTGGAGCAGGTGGCCGCGGCCAGCGACCTGTCGCGCGACGTCCGCGAGATCGTCAGCAAGGCGCTGGCGGCGTAGCACAGCAGTTGGTGGTGGACGGCGGGGCGCCCCCCCCCCCGCTAGCCCGCCACCGGCAGGCCGCGGGCCCGCCCCAGTGGCCTGCCGGGCTGGCGCCCATGTAGAATTGCCGCCATTCAAGGAGAATCCCCATGAGTCGCATCAGCCTCACCCGCTACCTGGTCGAGGAGCAGCGCAAGCACAACACGATCGAGCCCGAACTGCGGCTGCTGATCGAAGTAGTGGCGCGCGCCTGCAAGGCCATTTCGAATTCCGTCAGCAAGGGCGCCCTCGCCGGCATCCTCGGCTCGGCCGGCACCGGCAACGTGCAAGGCGAAACCCAGCAAAAGCTGGACGTGATCGCCAACGAAGTCCTGCTCGACGCCAATGAATGGGGCGGCCACCTCGCCGCCATGGCCTCGGAGGAAATGGACAGCTTCTACGAGATCCCGAACCGCTATCCCAAGGGCGAATACCTGCTGCTGTTCGATCCGCTCGACGGCTCGTCCAACATCGACGTGAACGTGTCGATCGGCACCATCTTCTCGGTACAGCACATGCCCAAGCCGGGCCAGACCGTGACCGAGGCCGACTTCATGCAGGCCGGCAGCCGCCAGGTCGCCGCCGGCTACGCCGTGTACGGCCCGCAGACCACGCTGGTGCTGACGGTCGGCAACGGCGTGCACATGTTCACGCTGGACCGCGAAGCCGGCAGCTTCGTGCTGACGCAATCCGACGTGATGATCCCGGAAGACACCAAGGAATTCGCGATCAACATGTCCAACATGCGCCACTGGGCCCCGCCCGTGCGCCGCTATATCGACGAATGCCTGGCCGGCGACGAAGGCCCGCGCGGCAAGAACTTCAACATGCGCTGGATCGCCTCCATGGTGGCCGACGTACACCGCATCCTCACGCGCGGCGGCATCTTCATGTACCCGTGGGACAAGCGCGAGCCGGAAAAACCCGGCAAGCTGCGCCTGATGTACGAAGCCAACCCCATGGCCATGCTGGTCGAGCAAGCCGGCGGCGCGGCCACCAACGGTGTTGAGCGCATCCTGGACATCCAGCCGGAGAAACTGCACCAGCGCGTGTCGGTGATCCTTGGGTCAAAGAACGAGGTGGAACGCGTCACGCGCTATCACCAGGAAGAGAAGACGGCAGGCTGATTGCCGGCTGCAAGCAGCACGCGTTGAAAGGAACGGGACCAGTCGCTGGTCCCGTTTTTTTTTGCTTCGGCCCTGTCCCTCACGCCAACGGACAACGCGCCCGCATGTGGCCGACATCGTCGCAGACGGTTGGTGCAGTCGGTCGCTGCATCGTGAATAACCTCCGCCACATCCACCGCGGTGATCGTGCTGGCCTGAGTCAAGAACGCAGCCCGAATGGCCGCGGCGCCACCCCGAGGCGGCAACCACGGCTCGCTCCGAGGAATTTTTTGGCGTGGGGGTTCACAGGAAAAATAAACACTGCTATTATTGCGGGCTCGTTCGGGTTGTCTTACGAACGATGTGGCCGAAGTAGCTCAGTCGGTAGAGCAGCTCATTCGTAATGAGAAGGTCGGGGGTTCGATTCCTCTCTTCGGCACCAACAGATTCAAGCACCTAGCCCAGCCATCGCGGTTGGGCTTTGTTGTTTCTGGGCTTCATGTAACTCATGTAGCCAGTGGTACGGTCTTGGTCGCCTTGCAGGATTCGAACACACGATCCAGCCCGTGGATTTTCGGATGCCACCGCCAATCAAAGTTGAACTACTTCCTCACGCCCCTCAATGGGCTGAGCAAGCAACCGCCGAAGGCCAGGCACTGATCGCAGCAATTGGCCCATGCGTGCTGGCTGTTCATCATGTGGGATCAACCGCTATTCCCCGCATCCGTGCGAAGCCGGTGCTGGACCTCATCCCGGTAGTCTCAAGCTTGTCGGACCTGGACCAGCACAAGGACGAACTCGAACGACTGGGCTACGCGTCGTGGGGCGAACTCGGCCTGCCAGGACGTCGCTACTGCACCAAGACCGATCCGGGCTCAATGCGCAGACTCGTCCAGCTTCATTGCTACGCTGAAGGTTCACCTGAGTTTGTCCGGCACCTTGCGTATCGGGATTACCTTCGCCAGAACGCCGACGCCGCTCGGGCCTACGATCAAGAGAAGGCACGATGCCAGCGGCTGTACCCCAATGACTCGCACGCGTACGGGGATTGCAAGGATGCCTGGATCAGAGAGGTTGAAACACGGGCGCTCGCGGCGCTGAAGAATCAGTAAAACCGAAGCGCTCACGCCGACGCAACCAACATACGTACAGGCGCGGCGCCGGGAAGCCAATGGGCTCGCACGCGCCTGCCACTCAGCCCAACACCAACGCGAGGACCGGCGGCAAGTCGCCAAAGCGGGCTGCGGCTATTGTGGCTTCCTTGCCCGTATCGCGATGCCCGTAGCCCCACCCGGCGAAAACCGACGGTATGCCGAGCGCCCTGGCAGCCAGCACATCCACACGATTGTCGCCAATCATCACGGCACGCTGCTGAAGCAGGCCGGCACGCGCCAGGGCATGTTGAAGGTGCACCGGGCTCGGTTTGCAGTATGGGACTGTATCGGCGCCACAGACTATGTCGAAGAATGAGAGAACGCCGAGTTCCTCAAGAATGCGGATAGCTGCGGCCTCGATCTTGTTGGTGCATACCACCAGGCGCCAACCCGCTTCAGTCAGATCGGCCAGTATCTTCCTTACCTCCGGATATAGCCGTGTCTCCGCTATGGGTGCGTCTACATAGCCCTGGATGAACGACGAGGATTCGTCATCCCCGATCTCGGCGCCGCGCAGTTGAAATGCGCGCGACGCAAAAACCCTGAGCCCGTCTCCGAGCAGCGTGGTCGCCTCGGCGACTGTCAAAGGCTGGAGGCGTCTTGCCTGCAGGAGCAGATTGATCTGTGCCGCAATATCCGCGGCGGCATCGATGATCGTCCCATCCAGGTCGAAAATCGCAACCCGCGCGGGCAGCTCGTTACGAAAACAGGCAGGCGATTCCATCATGTGACTCCATTTCCACTCATGCTGCGACCCCGGCGTGCTCTCGATGCGCCCAATCTGCCTGCCGAGCCAATTGCACTATCAGGCAAAACATACACGTCGAAGACAGGTTGCGACCGGGCAATTCGATTGAAATTACCTTTGAAAATATTCATTTAATTTCAATCCCGACGCTTGTTGCCACATCCCCGCCCGACCGGCGCGCGGCCCCTCCTCCCGGCCGGGACGTTGACAACCGCTTGCCCTCCAATCCCCTCCATAGGCTTAGAGCGTTCGACGGATTGAATCGACCGCGCCGGAGTACCAGACTGGTATCACGATAAGTACAACCACGGACCGCCCAACCGGGTGGCCGCGAAGTATGACGAACCGGCCGGCAGACACACGGCACGCGTTCGCACTTGCCACGCAAACGGGGAGAACACCATGCATACCGCTGCCACCTAGGGCTGCCGGCGCCATGCCGGACTCGCGCAGGATGGCTGGACCCACGCTTCGACTGATGCGCGCCCAGCCCGCCCCCAGCCACGAAAAACAAAAAAGGAAGCGGCCATGGATGCCTATCCAGTCCCTGGCGCGGCGGGATATCGCCTTTTTCCGCGCGGACTGCTCATGGTGTTTGCCTTGTGCGCATCATTGTGGAACGTACCCGTGCGCGCAGACGATGCGACGCCGCCGGAGGCCCCGGCGCCCGCGTTCAGCCCGCAGGTCTGGCTGAACGCAGGGTTTCTCTCGTATCACTTCAATCACACGGCAGACTACAACGCGTACAACTGGGGAGTCGGCGCCGATTTCCGCGTGAGCGAGGATTTCACCTTGTCCGCCGGCGTGTACCGCAACAGCATGCGCTACCACTCCACTTATGGGAGCCTCGCCTGGCAGCCCTTGCACCTGGGCCCGATCCGGATCGGCGCGATGGCCGGCGCGGTGCGCGGCTACCCGGACATCAATCATGGCGGCTGGTCCCCGATGGCCGCGCCGGTCATCAGCATCGAATACGGACGCCTGGGCGCGAACCTGATCTATGTGCCAACCATGCGGGGCAAGGTGGACGGCTGTATTTCGCTGCAGATCAAGATCCAGGTCTGGTAGCGCTGCGAAGCCGAAGCCGCAAAAAAGAAGCGCCGCATACAAAAGCATGCAGCGCTATGGAAGGAGGGCCAAGGGGTTAGGCCCTCATCGGGGATACCACCTCGGGGAGGAGCGGTATGTGGCTACTTTAGCGAGTAGCCGTGCCCCGACATGCCAGCCCTTTCCTAATCTACAAGGAGGAATTTCTGCAAAATGGGCCGCGTGACCTGACGCCGTGGTCATGCCCCCAGGGGGCGGCCAACAAGTTGCCAGCTGCCGGCGGAGCGCAAAGCGCCGCCAGGCAGCGGGTTTCAGACCAGCGCGATGCGGTCTTCCACCATCCGGATCTGGCCGCCCGGCCTGTCCTCCATGATCCTCATCGACTTCTGCCCGATGTGCAGGCTGACCCCGCCATGGATACGCCGGCTTACCTCGATCACGGCTTCGGGAGACGGACGCAGCTTTTCGGCCAGTTTGGCCAGCCTGGCGTCGAGTTCGATCGAGTCGCGGGTGAGCTTGAACAAGGTGGCGCGCGCCTTCTCGCGCAGGTCGCCGACGGCTTTCTCGGGATGCTTGGCGAAGAAGCTGACCAGTTGCTGCACCTTGCCCTGCTCGGCTTCCAGCTTCTGGCGCTGGGCCTCGGCCTCGGCCTTCTCGGCTTCGGCATAGGGGTTGGTACCGACCTGCACGACGGTGGCCGTGCCAGCGGAGCCACCGAGGATGGCGGTACGCACGGCCAGTTGCGCCCGGCAGCGTCCCCCGGTGATATTGCCCTGGCCGCCCTTGGGGCTGCCGGCGACGATGCTGCGCCCGGCCGCGACGTCGCTTTGGCGAATGCCGCTTTCCACCTTGACCTCGGTACCGGCCTCCACCACCGCGCTTTCGATAAAGCGCGCATGCAGCGAGCCCTTGCAGCGTACCCGCGCCTCGGTGGCGGCGTTGTCGGCGCCCTGGTGAGCGCCTTCGGCCTTGCCGATGATGCCGCCTTTCACCACCACGTTGCCGCCCGCCTCCACATGGGCGGCCTCGATGGTGCCGCTGACGATCACGTCACCGGTCACGCGCACGGTCATGCCGGTCTTGATGTCGCCGTTGACACGCAGGGTGCCGTCGAACGTGACATTGCCGGAGTGCATGTCCACCGCTTCGACATCGACCACCGGGCTCACGCTGGCGCCTTGCGCCGACAGCACCGGCGAGCCGGAAATAGTTGCCAGCAGGACCTCCGGATCCGCAGGATCGGGGGCCACCCCGGCCAGGCCTTCGGCGAATGGCGGATCGGCGGCGGGTACGGCTGCCACGATCTTGCCGAAGACGTCTACGCCATCGGTGCCCTGACGGGCCGGGATACGCCGCATCAGCGGCGTGCCGGGGTTGACCAGCAATAAGGATCCCAGGTCGCGCAGATCGATGCGGCCGCTCTCATCCTCTGCCACCAGCGGCTTGCGCGGCGCCAGCAGGCTCTCGAAGCGAGCCGGCGTGCCGGGCAGCGCAGCGCGTCCCGTGGCGATTTCCAGTCCGTCGCACAGGCTCGCCTCGACCGCTCCGCGCAGCACTTCCCGGTCCGGCTCCGCAACGACGCCGCGCCCGGCCAGTGCGGTGCGGATGTCATCCCGCGTGACCGCGCGGCCGCCCTGCGGCGGCAGCAAGTTAAGCCGTACGCTCAGGTTGTCGCTGCTGACGCTGAGTTCGAAGTAGCCGTCCGTCAACTGGCCGATCAACGCTTCTACCGGCATGCCCTCCGTGGCACGCTGGCATTGCGCGAGAAAGGCGCCGATCGCGGCCGTGTCCAGCCTGGCCTCGGCCCAGCCGCCATCGCCCAGTACCTCTTCCAGCCCCGCGCGGTCCGGCGGCAGCCGGCCCGGCGTAACGGCGAATACTGCGCGCAACTGGCGCGTGCCTTCATCCAGGCTGACCTGCAAGCCTGCGGCTACGCCAGCTACTGTGTCTTGTCCCCGGTTTTCCATTCCGTTCTTCCCTTGATGGATCGTGTCCGGGCGGCGCGGCCCCGTCTTCCGCGCCGCCCGCGGTCCCGGCCCGGGCATCGCCGCGCCCCTGCGCCGCATGTCCGGCGTTGGTTAAATGGCGAGGCGGCATGCTGCCGATGGCTGGCGCTGCGTATCCGGCGGCATGCCTGGGTTGGCTCGGCCACCGGATGCTCGGGCCTGCTGGGCAGGCCCCTGGGCCGGGTGTCATTTGCGCGCCGAAGGGTCTATGTCCTTTCTGGCGCACACAACACCAACGGCCGTTTCGCGGAAAACTTGAGCCGGGTGGCTTGGCCGGCCGGCGCTCCACCGCCAGCGGCGGAAAATGTACACTTCCGTCCATCGACGGAATGCCACGCAGCAACAAAGAGGATCACTGATGATCGTGCGAGAACGCCCCTCGGGACTGCGGCTGTTCCTGGTCCTGCGAGGCTCGATCCTGTCCCGCATATGGCGCGTGCTGCTGGTGAACTTGCTGGTGGCGGTAGGCGTCACGCTCAGCCACGGTGCGTTTTTCCAGCACAAGATCACGCTCACGGCCATCCCTTTCACGCTGATCGGCTTGCCGCTGGCCATCTTCCTGGGCTTTCGCAATACCGCCGCCTACGACCGTTTCTGGGAAGGCCGCAAGCTATGGGGAGACCTGGTGGTACGCAGCCAGAACCTGGCTCGGCAATGCCTCGGCCTGATTGCCGAGGCGCCGGGTAACGCCGCCCCTGCCCCGGCCGGGCTGGACGATGTGCGGGTTCGCATGATCTCGCGCGCCATGGCTTATGCCTACGCGCTGCGCAACCGCCTGCGCGGCAGCGGCGCGGATACCGGGCTGGAGCCGTCCTGGCTGCGGCCCGCGGAGCTTGCAGCGCTGCAACGCAGCACCAACGCGCCGGCCGCGCTGATGATGCGCATGGGCGAGGATCTGGGCCTGTGCGTGCGGCAAGGCCGCGTCGATCCTTGCCTTGCCGCGGGCATCGACGACACCTTGTCGCACATGGTGGCCGCGGCGGTGGCATGCGATCGCATCCGCAACACGCCCATCCCCTTCTCATACACGCTGCTGCTGCACCGCACCGCGTACCTGTATTGCTTCCTGCTGCCGTTCGGCCTGGTCGATACCATCGGCTTCGTCACGCCCATCGTGGTGGCGATCGTGGCATATACCTTCTTCGGCCTCGATGCGCTGGGCGATGAACTGGAAGAGCCGTTCGGCACCAGCCCCAACGACCTGCCGCTCGACGCGCTGTGCCGCACCATCGAGATCGGCATGAAGGAAGCACTGGGCGAAACCGAGTTGCCTCCGCCGCTCGCTCCGGTGGATTACTGCCTGCTCTGACGCGCCATTGCCGGCCGGACCGGCATGCGCCGGCTTCATCACTCGCCCGGCCTGGCGCGACTTTCGGTAAACTCTCGCTGTACCGGCGCAGCGTCGTCCGGCTTTGGCGCACGCCTCACCGCTTTTCCCAGGTTCGAAACATCCCAGATGGCCCAGAAGTCCCCGGCGTCCAAGACGCCCGCCGCACCGGCGTCCAGCCCCCACGAAATCCGTCCCGGCCAGTCCATCGAGCTGCTCAAGGCGCTGCATATCCTCACGCGCGACGGCAAGATGAACCAGGACAGCCGCCGCAAGCTCAAGCAGGTCTATCACCTGTTCCAGTTCATCGAGCCGCTGTTGCAGGATCTCAAACAGGATCACCCCGACGTGACGCTGGTCGACCACGGCGCCGGCAAGTCCTACCTGGGCTTTATCCTGTACGACCTGTTCTTCAAGGAGCAGCTCGACCAGTCGCACATCTACGGCATCGAGACGCGCGAGGAACTCGTGCGCAGCTCGCAGGAGCTAGCCGGCCGGCTGGGCTTCAAGGGCATGTCGTTCCTGAACCTGTCGGTGGCCGATTCGATCACCTCGCCGCAACTGCCGCCCACCATCGACATCGTCACCGCCCTGCACGCCTGCAATACGGCCACGGACGATGCGATCCGCTTCGCGCTGGAAAAACGCGCCAAATACATCGTGGTGGTGCCTTGCTGCCAGGCCGAAGTGGCCGGCGTGCTGCGCAAGAACAAGGCAAAGCTGCTGGCCGGCAATCCGCTCACCGAGATCTGGCGCCATCCGCTGCATACGCGCGAGTTCGGCAGCCAGGTCACCAATGTGCTGCGCTGCCTGCAGCTGGAGGCGCACGGCTACCAGGTCAGCGTGACCGAACTGGTGGGCTGGGAGCACTCCATGAAGAACGAACTGATCATCGCGCAGTACAAGGACCTGCCGCGCCGACGCCCGGCCGAGCGGCTGCACGAAGTGCTGCGCACGCTAGGGCTGGAGGAGATGGAAGAACGCTTCTATACGCAAGAGCCGGCCGCTGCCGGCTGATGCTGCCTTGCGTCATGGCCCCGGCGCTGCCAGGGCTGATCAACGCGCCGCCGCGACGGCGCGTTTTTTTATTTTCCGCCGTCTTCGGCCATCAGCTTGCGCCAGCCCTCGTGGCCGAGCCGGCGCATGGTCTGCTCGTTGCGCTCGTAGATTTCCGCCGCATCGGGAAACGCCTCCACGGCCCGCGCAATGCTGTCCTCGCGCAACAGGTGCAGGATGGGGTAAGGCGCGCGGTTGGTGTAGTTCTCGATGTCGTCCAGCTCGCTGCCGCCGAACACATAGTCCGGATGAAAGCTGGCGATCTGCAGGATGCCCGCCAGCCGCAGGCTCTTGAGCAGGCGCTCGGCAAAGTAGAGGAAATCGTTGTACTCAAGGAAATCGGCCAGCGCATGCGGCACGATCAGCAAGGTGGTGTCGATCTCGGCGGGATCGGCATCGGCGAGCGTGCGCATCTCGGTTTCGAGATCGGCCAGCACGCCCTCGGTATCGGTGGCCTCGCACACCGCATAGCGGATCTGCCGCTTCACGTGCACGGCCTTGGCGAAGGGACACAGGTTGAGGCCGATCACGGCGCGCTCCAGCCATTGCTGGGTGGCGTGCACGACTGACTGGCCGGATGGCGAAGCGAAAGACATGGCGATGACGGACGGCGCTAAACCGCCATTCTAGCGCCCGTTGCCCGCACCGCCGCTGCAAGGCGGTGCCGCCTAGCGGCGCGGCGCGTAGATCTGGCGCGCCAGCGTCTCGGCCTGCCGCATGGCCGCATCGCGCTCGGCCGCGCTTAGCTTGCCGCAGACGTACTCCAGGTTGGCGCTATCCAGGTCGGTGACATGGCGATCGCCCGACAGCAGGATGACCTTGCGCCACATGCAGGCCTTGACGCGGTCGCGCTCCAAACCGAGGCAACCGGACTGCAGGCAGTAGGACAAATTGCGCTGGGCCAGGAAATCGCCATTCATCGCCTTGTCCTGCAGGCCTTGCGCGGTTTCCTGCGCCTGTGTCACCCCGGCAAGCAGGCTCAGCAAGACCAGCACGACAGCCCGCGCGGCGGGAAGAGGGAATGACAGGCGAGACGGCAAGACCATGGGGGAACGCAGGAAACCAGTAGCACGCGGGAAAGCGCGATCTTAGCAGTTGCCCCTCGCGGCCATTCCGGCGCGGGCAAGCTGCCGCGCCCTGCCCTATATAATCCGATCCGCCGCACCATACCTTGCGCCGCATTCCGCGACCGACCGCTTTCCCCCGGATTCAAACCATGTCTGCACCCACCGCCTCCCTCCCAGCCGCCAGCGTCGCCGTAATCGGCGGCGGACCCGCGGGCCTGATGGCGGCCGAGGCGCTGGCGGGGCGCGGGTTTCGCGTGGACGTGTACGACGCCATGCCATCGGTCGGCCGCAAGTTCCTGATGGCCGGGCGCGGCGGCATGAACCTGACGCATTCCGAAGCCGCGCAGCCCTTCCTGGCGCGCTACGGCAGCCGCAGCGCGCAGATCGCGCCGCTGCTGGCGGGCTTCGACCCGCAAGCGCTGCGCGACTGGGTGCACGGACTGGGCATCGATACCTTCGTCGGCAGCTCGGGCCGTGTCTTTCCGACCGACATGAAGGCCGCGCCGATGCTGCGCGCATGGCTGCACCGCCTGCGTGAAGCCGGCGTGCAGTTCCATATGCGGCATCGCTGGCTGGGCTGGGCGGACGCCGGCGGCGACTCCCCCGGCAAGCTGTGCTTCGCCACGCCGGAAGGCGAGCGCGTGGTGCAGGCCAGCGCGGTGGTGCTGGCACTGGGCGGCGGCAGTTGGGCGCGGCTGGGCTCGGACGGCGCCTGGGTGCCGCTGCTTGCCGCGCGCGGCGCCGGGGTAGCGCCACTGCGCCCGGCCAACTGCGGTTTCGACGTAGCCTGGAGCGAGCACTTCCACACGCGCTTTGCCGGCCAGCCGGTGAAAGCGGTGGCAATCGGCCTGCGCGACCGGGATGGCGTCGAACACTATCGCCAGGGCGAATTCGTCATCACCGCGGGCGGCATCGAGGGCAGTCTGGTGTATGCGCTAAGCGCGCCGATGCGCGACCTGCTCGAAGCCACGGGCGAAGCCGTGATCCACCTCGACCTGGCGCCGGGCCTGAGTGCCGAACGGGTAGCCGACGCGGTACAGCGCCCGCGCGGCGCGCGCTCGCTGTCGAGCCATCTGCAAAGCAAGCTGGGCATCACCGGCGTAAAGGCCGGACTGCTGCGCGAATGCCTGTCGAAGGAGGAGTTTGCCGATCCCGCCCGGCTGGCGATGGCGCTCAAGGCGCTGCCCTTGCGCCTGCTGCGCGCGCGCCCGATCGACGAAGTGATCAGCAGCGCGGGCGGCGTCGAGTTCGAGGCGCTGGACGCCGCTCTGATGCTGCGCGCCATGCCTGGCGTGTTCTGCGCCGGCGAGATGCTGGACTGGGAAGCGCCCACCGGCGGCTACCTGCTGACCGCCTGCTTTGCCAGCGGGCGTGCCGCCGGCCTGGGCGCGGCGGCCTATCTGGATGCCGCCGCCGGGGATTAAGGCCGCGCGGCGGGCGCTCAGGCCGCCTTGCCGTTGACGATGCTCAACGCGACCGCCTCGGCCACCTCGATGCCATCGATGGCCGCCGAGTAGATGCCGCCCGCATAGCCTGCGCCTTCGCCAGCCGGGTACAGGCCTTCCACATTCATGCTCTGGTAGTCATCCTTGCGCCGGATGCGCAGCGGCGAAGACGTGCGCGTTTCCACACCGGTCAGCACGGCATCGTGCATGGCATAGCCAGCGATCTTCTTGTCGAGTTCGGGTAGTGCTTCGCGGATGGCCTCGATCACGTAGTCGGGCAGCGCGGTCGAAAGATCGGTCGGCGTAACGCCCGGCTTGTATGAAGGCTCGACCGAGCCCATCGCGGTGGAAGGCCGGCGCGCGATAAAGTCGCCCACCAGTTGCGCCGGCGCGTTGTAGTTGCGCCCGCCGAGTTCGAATGCGCGCTCTTCCCAGTGGCGCTGGAAGGCAATGCCGGCCAGCGGGCCGCCAGGGAAATCTTCCGGCGTGATGCCGACCACGATGCCGGCATTGGCATTGCGCTCGGCGCGGACGTACTGGCTCATGCCGTTGGTGACCACGCGGCCCGGCTCCGACGCCGCGGCCACCACCGTGCCGCCGGGGCACATGCAGAAGCTGTAGACCGCGCGGCCGTTGCTGGCGTGGTGCACGACCTTGTAGTCGGCGGCGCCCAGCAGCTTGTTGCCGGCGAACTTGCCGAAGCGGCTGCTGTTGATCATGCCCTGCGGATGCTCGATGCGGAAGCCCAGCGAGAACGGCTTGGCCTCCATGAACACACCGCGCTCAAACAGCATCTCGAAGGTGTCGCGCGCGCTGTGGCCCACCGCCAGGATGACGTGGTCGGCCTCCAGGTACTCGCCATTGGACAGCTTGAGGCCGCGCACCTTGCCGCGCTCGATGTCGATATCCTCGACCCGGGTCTCGAAACGGATCTCGCCGCCGAGCGAGAAAATCTCGGCGCGCATCTTCTCCACCATGCTGACCAGGCGGAAGGTACCAATGTGCGGGCGCGCGAGATAGAGGATGTCTTCCGGCGCGCCGGCCTTGACGAACTCGTCGAGCACCTTACGGCCGTAGTGCTTCGGATCCTTGATCTGGCTGTACAGCTTGCCGTCGGAGAAGGTGCCGGCGCCGCCCTCGCCGAACTGCACGTTCGACTCGGGATTGAGCACGCTCTTGCGCCACAGGCCGAAGGTGTCCTTGGTGCGCTCGCGCACTTCCTTGCCGCGCTCCAGGATGATGGGCTTGAAGCCCATCTGCGCCAGGATCAGGCCAGCCAGCAATCCGCACGGCCCCATGCCGATCACCACCGGCCGCAAGGCCGTGCCCGGCGCCGGTGCCTGCGCGACGAAGCGGTAGGCCATGTCCGGCGTCACGCTCCAGTTCGGCTTGCCGGCCATGCGCTTGATCGCCGCCGCTTCGTCCGTGACTTCGATATCGATGATGTAGGTGAGCTTGATATCGGAGCGCTTGCGGGCATCGTGCGCGCGGCGGAACACGGTGAATCCGGTCAGGCCGTCGGCCTTGACGCCGATGTCGGCGAGGCGCGCGAGGACGGCGGCCTTCAGATCGCTCTCGGCATGATCGAGCGGGAGTTTGACTTCACTTAGACGTAGCATGGGAACCTGGAATTCTGCGGCCGGTGGGTCGGCCCTGGAAGGGGCGCTGACTGCACTCTGGTTGAGCGTCGGGCTGGCCGGACCGCAATTTTATCGTTTTTAGGGCCAGGGTCCGCATTCTCTGCCACGAGGCCACGAAATTGTGAGATCTTCCGCACCCCGGCAAGGTGGAAACGTGTCCCGGCACGCGTTGCCCGCAGCCCAACCAGACAATCCCAGGAAGGAAGAAAAATGATCGACGCACTAGTCAGCGGCCGGCTCCACGGCCATGCCAGCGAGCGTACCGGCCAGGGCGGCAGCCTATACGTCACCGCCAAGCTCAAGGCCGCGGTCAACGACGGCGATACCGTCATCGTCAACGTGATCGCCTTTGCCGACAAGGTGCGCGCCGCGCTGCTGGCGCTGGAGGATGGCGAGTCGGTGGCGCTGTCGGGCAGCCTGACGCCCAAGGTCTGGACCGACAAGAACGGCGACACCCGGCCCGCGCTGGACCTGGTGGCGCATGCCATGCTGAGCGCCCACGACCGCCAGGACTGAGCGGCGCGCCAGCCCTTCAGTCCTGCGCCGGCTGTGCCGTCTGCACCAGGGCGGCAAAGCGGGCCAGGTCCACATTGCCGCCGGACAGCAGCACGCCCACGCGCTTGCCGCTCACGGCAACCCGCCTGGCGAACACGGCCGCGGCCGCCAGGCAGCCGGTCGGCTCGACGATCATCTTCATGCGGCTGGCGAAGAAAGCCATGGCTTCGACCAGTTCCGCGTCGCTGACCGTCACCACATCGTCCACCAGGCTGCGCAGCACCGGGAAGGTGAGCTGGCCGAGATGCTGCGTCTGGGCGCCGTCGGCGAGCGTGGCAGGGGTATCGATGTGGACGATCTTGCCGGTGCGCAAGCTGCGCTGGCCGTCGTTGCCGGCCTCGGGCTCCACGCCGATCACCAGGCAGTCCGGGTTGAGCGCGCGCGCGGCCACGGCGCAGCCCGACAACAGGCCGCCGCCGCCCAGCGGGGTCAGCAGCACATCCAGCGGCCCGGCCTGCTCGAACAGTTCCTTGGCGGCCGTGCCCTGCCCGGCCATCACATGCGGATGATCGTAAGGCGGGATCAGCGTCAGGCCTTGCTCCTGCGCCAGACGGCGCCCGATGGCTTCGCGATCTTCGGTATAGCGGTCGTACAGCACCACTTCGCCGCCATAGCCACGGGTGGCGGCGATCTTGATAGCGGGCGCATCGCGCGGCATCACGATCACCGCGCGCACGCCGAACAGGCGCGCCGACAGGGCGATCGCCTGCGCATGGTTGCCCGAGGAAAATGCGATCACCCCGCCCGCGCGCTGCTCGGGCGTGAACTGCGCGATGGCGTTATAGGCGCCGCGAAACTTGAACGCGCCCATGCGCTGGAAATTCTCGCACTTGAAAAACAGCTGCGCGCCGCTTGCCGCATCGGCGGTAGTGGAAGTCATCACCGGCGTGCGGTGCGCCACGCCCTCCAGGCGGCGGTGGGCCTGGACCACGTCGTCATAGGAAATTGCCAGTTCGGTCATTGTGTTGCTCTCCATGTATGCATTGCCTGCATTACCGCGCCACCAATGGCGCTCCCGGCGCTACCTCGCCAGCCAGCGGGCCCACCAGGCCCGCGCCGGCGGCGGCTGAAGCCGCAGCGTGGCTGCTCGCCGCGCCAGCACTTCCACCCAGCCCGCCGGCAGTTCCGCCGCGCTCCCGGCCTGCAGGCGCCGGGGCTGGCGCCACATGGTGCCGGCCAGCCAGCGCGGCGGCTCGGCCAGGTCCACCTCGCCCTCCAGCACATAAAGCGTGGTACCGGCCTGGGCATGGAACCGTAGCACACGGCTGGTTTCGAGGTCGAGCGTCTGCGCTTGCGGCACGGTCCCGGCCAGCATGGCGTGGGCAGGCTGCACCGACTGGACGGCGGGGATAATCGGGTCTGAACGATAGCTTTGCATGATGCCGGCTCCCTGGCTTTGACAGGGTTCCAGACTACCGGGCCACACCGGACCAAGACAGGCACACGCCAGCAGCTTGTGAACCATAACAGAAGCATCTCAACCCATCTGTTACGATACAGAAGCCATACATCTGTATCTGTTGCGCCGGCTCCCGCCGCGCCACCATGCCGCATGGAATCAGCCCCGCTTTATCGCCAACTCGCCCAGCACTACCTGCACGCCATCAAAACCGGGGCACTGAAGCCGGGAGATCGCATCCCCTCCGTGCGCACCCTGATGGAGCTGCATGGCGTGAGTTTGTCCACCGCGCTGCAAGCCTGCCGGCAGATGGAAAGCGATGGCCTGCTCGAAGCCAGGCCGCGCTCGGGCTATTTCGTGCGGCATACCCGCCACAAGCCGCTAGCGCCGATCGAGGAACCCGCCGCCACGCTGCCGGACCCCGCGCAGTACGTCGGCATCCATGAGCGCATTTCCGCCATCACCGCACGCGGTCGCCAGCTTCCAGTCGAGGTGAGCTTCGCCGGCGCCTGCGGCGCGCCGGCACTCTACCCGGCCGAGGCCTTGCGCGATGCCGCGGCGCGCGCGCTGCGGCGCCACCCGCATCTGTTCGGCAGCGCCGCCGACGCCGAAGGGCACCCGGCTTTTCGCGCCGTGCTGGCGCGGCACGCACTGCTTTCGCGCATCACCGTGGCGCCCGAAGACATCATGGTCACCCATGGCTGCACGGAAGCCCTCAACCTTGCCCTGCGCGCGGTGGCGCGCCCGGGCGACGTGATTGCCGTGGAGTCGCCCACCTACTACGGCCTGCTGCAGATACTGGAAAGCCTGGGCATGCGGGCGCTGGAGATTCCCAGCAGCCCACAGACCGGCATCTCGCTCGACGCGCTGGAGCTGGCGGCACAAACCTACGACAACATCCGCGCCGTGGTGGTGGTGCCGAACCTGCAGAATCCGCTGGGCAGCATCATGCCGGACGCCAACAAGGCGCAGCTGGTGGCATGGTGCGAGCAGCGCGCCATCGCGCTGATCGAGGACGACTGCTTCTCCGCGCTGGCGGACAGCGACGTGCCACTGGCCGCGCTCAAGGCCTGGGACCGCAGCGGCGGCGTGATCCATTGCGCCTCGTTGCACAAGATCCTGGCCCCTGGCATGCGGCTGGGCTGGATTGCCGCGGGCAGATGGCAGGCGCGCGTGGAGATGCTCAAGTACAGCCAGTCGCGGCCCAACGAACTGCTGGCGCAGATCGCGGCCGCCGAGTACATGGGGTCAGGCGCCTTCGAGCGCCACCTGCGGCGCCTGCGCGAGCAACTGCGCAGCCAGCGCGGGCAGGTGGCGCAAGCGATTGCCGCCGAGTTCCCCGCGGGCACGCGCGCCTCCAACCCGAACGGCGGCCTGCACCTGTGGGTGGAGTTGCCGGGATCGGTATCGTCCGAGACGGTGTTCGACCAGGCCATGGAGGCTGGCATCCGCGTGGTGCCCGGCGTGATGTTCTCCAACTCCAACCGCTTCGACCATTTCCTGCGGCTCAATTGCGGCACGCCGTACTCGCCTGCCATCGAGCGCGCGCTGCGCACGCTTGCTGGCGTGGTGGCGCGCGTGGCCGACAAGCCAGGGCCACAGGGCGGCGCGGGAGCCGCGCTCAGCGGCTGAGGGCGGGTAGCCACGGCCGGCACCGGGCAAAGCAAGCGGCCCGGAGCGCAGCATCCGTCGCCCGGCGCCACCATTCGCTCCTCCCATCGCGCCGTTCATCGCAGCACCCTAGGCATCCTCGGGGGCTGCCGGCATCCTTGCGAACATTGCCGAAACCGGCAGTCCACGCTCACAAGGAGAACCAGATGCCACACCCCTCCCTCCCCCTTGCCGTCGAGACCGTGGGTTCCACCTTGCGCCTTTGCACGGCTCGCCGCGCCGACCGGGCGCATCGTCTGGCGCCGCGCGCGGACATCCGCGAAACCAAGGCTGGCCATGACGCGAAGGACGGCACCGGACACACGAAGCATGATCAAGGACAAAGCGGACATGCCTTGCTTGCCGATACCATCGGCCATGTTCCTGTCCAGACAGTCACCGACATGACTTACGCCCAAACCGCAGCCGGAGGCAAGCTCGACGAGCTGCGCACGCTGGCCGCCCATCTGACCGCCGGCTCGCTGCTGCAGGCGGCCACGCTGCAACTGATTGCCGAGCAAGAAAAATCGCCGCACGAGCACACGCCCGCGCGCATTGCCGAGCTTTCCCTCCAGGCCTGAGCGGCGGGCCAGCGCCTGCGGCAACCAGCCAGGCGTGTTTTTACACCACACACTCCCCATTTCTTCCACTGCTGCCATATGCTATCGCCCGTAGCGAGCATGGCGGCATGCCTTCCCGGCAGATTCCGGATGGCCCGATCAGCCGTGCCGCCTGCGTTCCGGCCCGGCTGGCGCGCTTATCGGGAAAGGGAGAAAAGAGATTGGTAGCCACGACTGAGGCGTCGCGTATCGACGCCGAATACAAAACCTTGTTCCAGCTCGCGCCAGTCTCGCTGTGGCTTGAAGACTTCAGCGCGGTGCGCGAGTACTTCGAGGTCCTGCGCGCGCAGGGCGTCACCGACCTGCGCAGCTACCTGCGCAACCATCCGCAGGAAGTCGCCCGTTGTTCGGCACGGATCCGGGTGCTGGATGTGAACCGGCGCACGCTCGACCTCTTTCGTGCCTCGGACCTTTCCGACCTCGTCAGCAATCTCGATACCGTCTTTCGCGACGATATGTTCGACCAGCACGTCGAGGAACTCGCCCAGCTATGGGACGGCGGGTTGCGTTTTTCCAGCCAGACCGTCAACTACACGCTGGAAGGCAAGCGGCTGGACATCCGGCTGGAGGCAACTGTCATGCCCGGCCACGAGGCAACGTGGGAACGCGTGCTGCTGTCGATCGAGGACATCACCGCGCGCGTCGCTACCGAGCACGAGCTGCGCCGCAGCGAGCAATACGCGATGGGCTTGTTCGAGCATTCGCCGGTCTCGCTATGGGTCGAGGATTTCAGCGCGGTCAAGCTGCTGCTGGATGAAGTACGCGGCGCGGGCATCACGGATTTCCGCACCTTCCTCAACGTGCACCCGGATTTTATTTCGCGCTGCATGCAGGAGATCCGCGTACTCGACGTCAACCAGCAAACCCTGCTGATGTTCAGCGCGTCGTCCAAGCGGGAACTGCTGTCGCGCCTGGGTGATGTGTTCCGCGACAATATGCGCATCCAGTTCGCCGAGCAGCTGATCGACCTCTGGAACGAAAAGCTCTGGCAGCAGCGCGAGGTGGTCAACTACGCGCTGGATGGCCGGCCGGTGGATGTGTTCATGCAGTGGTCGGTCTTTCCCGGCCACGAGGCGGACTGGGACCAGGTGCTGGTCTCCCTGACCGATATCACCGCGCGCAAGAAGGCTGAGGCCTATGTCGAGTTCCTGGGCAAGCACGACGTGCTGACCAAGCTCTACAACCGCGCGTACTACGAAGACGAACTCGCGCGCCTGGGCCGCAAGGGCCCGTGGCCGGTCAGCGTGATCGCGGTGGACCTCAACGGGCTGAAGCTGGTCAACGACCAGCTCGGCCACGGCGACGGAGACGCCTTGCTGCGCCGTACCGGCGAGGCGCTGAAGAAGGCCGTTGGCGAGCAAGCTTGCGTGGCCCGGGTGGGGGGCGATGAATTCATGATATTGCTGCCGGCACGCGACGAGCGCGGCGCGTCCACTGTGGTCGAGCAGATCCATCAGGTGGTCGAGCTCAACAACCAGTTCTATCCGGGCACCGCGCTCAGCCTGTCGATCGGCACGGCAAGCTGCAGTGCCGGCGATCGCCTGAGCGACACCGTCAAGCTGGCCGACTCGCGCATGTACCAGGCCAAGCGCGCCCATTACGAAGCGCTCGACGACGAGCGCGAACGCCGCCGCCGATAGCGCACCGCAAACAGAAAGGGCCGGCGTCAGCCGGCCCTTTCTGTTTTTGCGCGCCGCGGCCCGCCAGGGACCGCGCTGCGTTTGAAGCTCGCGTTACAGGTACACGATCAATGCCACGCCCGCGGCGATCAGGCCGAACTTCACCACGTAGTACGCCGGCCGGCTCCATGCCTTGAAGCGGCGGCGATACTGCCCGCCCAGCCAGACAATACGGAACAGGCGATTGATCACGCCGGTCTGGTCGGATTCCTCGTTGGGCGAGCTCGCCGCGGTCATGACCTTTCGGCCCAGCCAGCGGTTGACCTTGCCGGCCCAGCCGAAGCGCATCGGACGCTCGATATCGCAGAACAGGATCAGCCGGTTGCTGTCGCTCTTGTTCTCCGCCCAGTGCAGGTAGGTCTCGTCGAACACCACGCCTTCCCCGTCGCGCCAGCTATGGCGCTCGCCATCGACCTCGATAAAGCAGCGGTCGTCGTTAGGCGTGGCCAGACCCAGGTGGTAACGCAGCGAGCCCGCGAACGGATCGCGGTGCGGGTTCAGCTTGCCGCCGGGAGGCAGTTCGGCGAACATCGCCGCCTTCACGCTCGGCAGGCCGCGCAGCAGCTCGACGGTGCGCGGGCACAGGACCTCGGCCGAAGGATGGCGGGCTTCATACCACTTCAGGTAGAAACGCTTCCAGCCGTATTTGAAAAACGAGTTGAAACCCGCGTCGTCGTTCTTGTCGGCAGCCTTAATCTTGCGCATGGCGGCCAGGGCCAGGCCCTCATCGCGGATCTCCGGCCAGGCGGCACGGATCTTCTCGAGTTCCGGAAAGCGCTCGACGGGGATGTAGGGCGTGCGCGGCACACCCGAAAAAACATACATGAAGCAGTTGACCGGCGCCACCAGCGCCGAATGATCGAGCAACTGGCGCCAGATGCGCAGCCTCACCTTGCCGCGAAAATGCACGTACAGGATCGCTCCCAGGTACGTCGCGACGATTATCCACTTGATCACCCGAAATCCTCCATTCCATGTCAACAGCACCGCGCAGTTGCATTCGCGGCAACAGGACGGTGTCGGGGGGCGAAAACCCGTAGTTTATCGAAATGGCGGGCGCCGTGCTCAATGAGATTGATGCGCCACAGACCAATTCGTCACATGAGGCGGATGGGAAACCGGCCGGTCCGGTTCAAGGCGTGCCGCGCGATTGCCGGGCGATGCGCTCGATCAGCGCATTGGCGTCATCCGGCAAGCCCTGCAGCGTCAGCAGCCGCGCGTTGAGCACCATATTCTCCAGCACCAGCTTGGCGGTGGAGGCCCACATGGTGGCCAGCAGCGCATCCACCGGCATGCCCGCCGATTCCATCGCGCTGGAGCGCTGCGCTACCAGATGGCATACCAACGCGCGCAACGTCGCATCGTCGAAAGGCAGGTCGGCATAGTCGATCGGGTCCTCCTTCTCGACTTCGACCATCAGTTGCATGAGCATGTCCTCGGTCATCGGCAAGCTCCCACCGGTTCGGATGTTCCTGACGATGACGCTAACCCTCGTCCATCGCGTTGTCAATGCGGCGGGCGACCGGCCTCAAGCGAACAACAACAGATACGCCGCGCGGTTGCCAAATCCGATGACTCAGGGTAATCGATAGATAGGACGCATCATTTAAGACTGAACAAAGCGTGTAAGCTCCGGTCTGATTCCCATCACTAACTAAACAGTAGCGTTCATGACCAAGCGTTTGTTGTCGGCCATGCGTCAGTACGCATGGTTCGGTGGTGTCAAGCACCACGTGGTCCAAGGCGTGGAAGCGCTGGCCACCTTGCTCAAATCTCCCGCAGTCGCGGCCCGCGCAGTGGCCGCAATCGTTGCCGAAACCGAACAGGGCGTGCAGGTGTGGGTGTCCTATTTCGGCAAGCCGATGGACCCGCATACCACTTACGTTTTCTGGCCCATGCAGCGCGCGCTCAAACCCGCGCGACGACGCGTCGCCGTTCCCTTGCCCCGGCAACCCTGGGATCGCGATCGTCAGTAGACGCGTTGCACCCTCGTTGTACCATCACGCGCCGGCCGATCGAGGCCGGTGACGAGAGGCGCCGGCCCCAGCGGTTCATGACGCCTCGCTTCCCCCTTCTCCCTCCCGTTCTCCTCACTGCCAGCCGCTATTGCGGCAATCACCTGATCCCGCCCCCGGCGGATCGCCACGCCGCCCTCAGGCGTCGGCCCAGCGCCGCAGCAGGTTGTGATAGACACCAGTAAGCCCCACCACGGCGGGCTCTTTTTGCCCAAGCGCCTGCCCTACCCGCTGGATCTGCGTATCGAGATCAAACAGGACCGAACGCTGGCCTTCGTCGCGCACCATGCTCTGAATCCAGAAAAATGACGACACGCGCGCTCCGCGCGTGACCGGGCGGACGTGATGCAGGCTGGTGGCGGGATACAGCACCATATGTCCCGCCGGCAGCTTTACGCGCTGTTGGCCGTAGGTGTCCTCCACCACCAGTTCACCGCCGTCGTAATCCTCCGGCGCCGTCAGGAACAGCGTGGCCGACAGGTCGCTGCGAATGCGGAAGCTGGTGCCGCGCAGGTGGCGGATGGCGTTGTCGATGTGATTATCGAAGGCGTGCCCACCCTCGTAGCGATTAAACAAGGGCGGGTAGACCTTGAGCGGCAGCGCGGCCGAAATGAACAGCGGATTGGCCCCCAGCGCATCCTGGATCAGGTCGCCGACCTGGCGCGCCACAGGCGAGCCTTCCGGCAATTGCAGGTTGCGCTTCGCCAGCGCCGATTGATGGCCGGAAGTGGCGTTGCCGTCAGTCCATTCCGCCGCGTCCATCCACGCGCGGCATTGGGCTACCTGAGCCTGTGTCAGCACATCGGGGATTTGCAGCATCATGATTTCGATTACCTCGGCAAGACGGTTAGCGGGCGGCACCTGCAGGCCAGTTGAGCCAGCAGCCTGATGGCGCTCCGGTGAGCGCCGATTGTAAGAGAAAGCTACTCGCCGCACAAATAGGAATCATTACCATTTACAGATAGCTTGACCTGACGCAAGTCAACCGGCGTGCAGGAAACCAGTACTGTCAGCCGTGTGCCGACAGCCGCCGCGCATGCCGCCCACTACAATGAAATGCATCCAGCCACTCTGCCCAGGAGACGGAAATGCCCGAACCGGTACATGACGAAGCGTTGGTCAATCTTTACCTTGAGCAGATTTCCGCCCTGTCGATCAGTGCCTTCGATGGTGCCGATGTCGGCCAGGAACTCAGCCAGGTCGTGCGCGAGGCCGTCGACCAGTGCGGCGCCAGCAAGGCCACGCCCGCGGGCAATAACCTGAGTGTGCTGATCGAGCGGCTGAACGCGCGCGCCGAGTCCGCGGCCCGCGAGGGTCAGCCGCAGGTGCGCGACACCTTTGCACGCGCCGCCGAGCTGGCCCGGACGCCAGCCTGAGGTTTAAGCGGGCGGCGGTTCGAGTGCGCGCCCGCGGGGTAATGAACCTCCCGGCGGATCACGATCTCTAATTGGTATCGTCCGGCACCCGCCGGGTGCGATCCATTGCCGGACTCAACGCATCATGCCCCGCGCCATGCTTCGCCTGCTGTTTGCAGTATCACTGCTGTCGGTTGGCGCATGCGCGGGCTACCCCTATGACGCCGGCTACGCCCCCTACAGCCCTTACGATCCCTATGGGTTCTATGATGGCGGCATGGTCTATCCGGCTGGCGCCTACGGCTATGGATACGGCTACAACTACGGCTATCCGCTGCCGCTCTATAGCGGGTCATACGGCGCCTCCTTCTATTACGGCTACGGCTATCGAGGCCCAGCCTACCGCGGAGGCTGGCGATACTACGGTGGCTATCCGTATGGCCATCCCTATCATTCCGGCATGGGACGATCCTATTACCACGGCGGCTGGGGTGCCCATGGCAGCTGGGGAGGACATGGCAGTTGGGGAACCTCCGGGCAACGCGGCAGCGGCCGGAGCGGAGGTGGTCGTGGCCGGCATTGAGAGCGCATTAGCGAACTGCGCCTGCACTGCGATAGTGCGACCAGCGTGCCCTGCGCGGTTCGGTGCGAATAGCTCCGGGCAATGCGGATTTCGATCGTAGGAATTTGCAGAACTTGGCCAGGACGGCCGGGAGGCAAGACCGGAAAAAGGTCTTTGGTTGCGGGGGCAGGACTTGAACCTGCGACCTTCGGGTTATGAGCCCGACGAGCTGCCAACTGCTCCACCCCGCGTCCGAGAGGCCGGATTATGGTGGATCGCGCCGCGCATTGCAATCGCTTTGTGACGTCATCGTAAAAAGAAGGCTTCCAGGCACCGTAGCCGGCCATCTCCGCGTTGGATGGCCTGCGCCGCAGCGCAGGCACACCGCAATCCGGATCGCAGGTCCATGCGCTCCCATCAGGCGCGCCGCGCCGCACACGGCTCCTCATCCTCGGATTCCAGCATGCTCTTCAGGAACCGGTTGACCTGGTCCAGCGCTTCGAGCTTGGTATCGAAGGACTGGTGCGGAAACGGGTTGTGGCGCTTCTCAATGATCCCGCCATCCTTCTTGCGCATGACCTCGACAATGATTGCCCATTTACCCCTGGGCAGGGACAGGATCTCATAAACGATCTTGTAGCCATTGAACTCCAACATGATGTACCCCCTTGCTGCTTGCGCGCCTGACAGGCTGCGCGCTTCAGCATCAGGGTAGGCCGGGAGGACAATCGACGCCGTGATCGCAATCAAAGATGAATGAAGAAGGCATATCACGGCATGATATGCGACGTTGCGCATTTCGCAATAGCTACCCGAGGGCATCCCGGAGGGCAGCAGGCAGCATGTGCGGCACGCACTCACCCAACCCCCGGCGGAGCGCCGCGAGCCGTATTTCCGCCTGCAGCAAGCCCGAGACAAACGGACGGGCAGCTAATCCCCCCTGGGCCCCACCAGTTGGTCGACGAGTTGGTAGGCCGCGCCAAAGGCCGCCACTTCGGCAGCGTGCCGGGTAGCAAAATGCGCGGCGCCGCTCGACAAGCGCTCCGTATCGCCGGCGTCGGACGGGTCAGCACCCTCCTGGCAGACCCGGACTTCGTATCCCCACTGGGCAACTTCACCCAGCGCCGCGACGCCACCCGCCCGCGGCGATGAAACCAGGACATAGACGTCCATGCCCCGATAAGCCTCCACCCGCCAGTCCGCGTTGCTCATGAGATCTCCTGGGTTGTCCACGGCAAGCACGACTCGAGGAGTCATGCGCACACCTGAACCAGCCTAGCCCGCCGGCACGTGGCTCGCAAGACGGCACGCGCCTACACGCCACAGGCCGCAGCACGATAAGGCGCAGCGCGCTATGGACTGGCCGAGTCATCAAGACAAAGACGAGCGAACGACAACTGCCGCAAGAGGCCGGCGCCGGGTCCGCCCCACATCGCGCGGCCCAGCAGATAGCTCACCGCAACCTCCTCCCAGGACTCAAGCTGCGCGAAGACCTGGGACGCCGCGCGCTCGATCACCGCCCAGGCCTGCGCCTCGGTCTGCATGCCGCAATCGTAGGCCGCCCGCGCGACATGGATCGCGCGGCTCATGTCCCAGGCCAGCACGCCACGCGCGAGATCGACCCGCGAACCAACCACACGGCTCGCCCTGAGGTCCGGCATGGCGCGCTCGAGGTTGTCAACGCAGAGCGCGAGGCGCACCGGATCAAACAATTCATCGAGCAGCACGATCTCGCGCTCGCGGGCCGCACGCGGCACCGCAAACAGGATCCGGCAAACCTGCGGGTACAGTGCGCGATGCCCCTCCTCCAGCAACCACGCCAGCGTGCCTCGCGCTTCGCCGGCTGTATGGATATGCCAGGCGTTCGCCAGCAAGTCCGCCTGCGTGCGCGGATCGGCGCCGGTGGCCAGGGTGCGGGCATTCAGGGTGAAGCGCTCGTCATGCAAAAGACTCACCAGCAGGCAGCGCTCGCGGCCACCGGAGGTGGGCATCGCGCTACTCTCGAGCACCACAGCGCAAGTGCCGCCGCGCAAGTCCAGCTTGCCGCGCGCGTCAGGCGGCAACGATACCGGCGGCAAGCGCCGGCGGCGCGCCGCATCGGCCAGCAGGGCGAGCAGCACAGCGGAGACAAACCATGGCAGAGGCCGCATCGCAAGATTCCCCAAGGGAGAGTGCAATCGCTCGGCATGGCAGATCGGGAACAACCAGCACGAGAGCGATCCGGCTACAGAAGCGCATGTGATGCGCGCCGGAACAAAGACTAGCGGCGAGAAGACTGGCGCACGATAGGAGGAATCTCAATCGCTCGCGCGCCCGTCATGCATACGCGTCGTGGGCACGGACAGAACGCCGTAGAATGAACGGGATCCGGAAATGAAAAAGGGCTTCCATTTCTGGAAGCCCTTTTAATCGGTGGTGCGGCTGGCAGGATTCGAACCCACGACCCCTTGGTTCGTAGCCAAGTACTCTATCCAACTGAGCTACAGCCGCACTCGAGAAAGGAGATTATAGCGAACTTTCAGCGTTTGTGAACCCCCTACGCACATTTTTTTGCTTTTTCTTCTGACCGCGCGCGCCTTCCTATAATGACAGCCCCGCAGATGTGATACCAGCCATGAACAAGGCATTTGTCAAAGAGTCTTCCGGCGACGAGGATGACGACCTTCGCGAAGGCGCCACCCCGCTGCCGCCTGGCACCAAGAACTATATCTCCGCACAAGGCTACCAACGCTTGCGCGATGAACTGATGCACCTGATCGACGTGGCGCGCCCGGAAGTGGTCCAGATCGTTTCGTGGGCGGCGTCGAACGGCGACCGCTCCGAGAACGGCGACTATCACTACGGCAAGAAGCGCCTGCGCGAGATCGATCGACGCATCCGCTTCCTGACCAAGCGCCTGGAAAAAGCCGAGGTGGTGGACCCTTCCCTGCAGGGCGACAACGACCAGATCTTTTTTGGCGCCACCGTCACCTACGCCAGCCAGACTGGCGAGGAAACCACTGTCACGATCGTCGGCACCGACGAAGTCGACCTGGACAGCAACCATGTAAGCTGGATTTCCCCGATCGCACGCGCGCTGCTCAAGGCGCGCGAAGGCGATACCGTGCCGCTGCGCACGCCGGCCGGGGTCGAGCAGATCGATATCCTGGAGGTTCGCTATCCCGAAAAGCGGGCGGAGCAGAGCACCGCCGCGCAAACGGGAGAGCACTGAGCCGGACACGCCGGCCGACGGTCAGCCGTCGTTGCGGTCGCGGAAGATGCGGATGACGTCGGGGTTGCGCCTGAGCGCCCGCATCACATTGGCGAGGTGCAGGCGGTTCTGCACCTGGACGATGAACTGCATGTAGGTGGCCTCCTGCTGGCCACCCTCCTGCTGCTCCATCGACACGTGCGCGACGTTGGCGTCGGCCGAGGTCAGGTCGGCCGCGACGCGGGCGACGATACCCTTGACGTTGCGCACCATCACCTTGATCGACACATCGAAGGCGCGCGTGGTCTTGCGCGCCCACATCACGTCGATCCAGTGCTCAGGATCCTTGCTGTGCAGGCGCTTGGCCACCTTGCAGTCCTGCACGTGGATCTGCAAGCCCTCACCCTTGCCCAGGTAGCCGACGATGGAATCGCCGGGAATCGGGCGGCAGCAAGCCGAGAAGATGATCGACATGCCTTCGTCGCCGGTGATCGGCACCGCCGGCGCTTCTTCGCCGGCGAAGGTCTGCACGGCCGCCAGCAGCGCGCTGTCGACGTCGCCGGACAACTCTTGCAGCAGGATCTCCATGCGCTTGGCCACCACGGCGGGCACGCGCCGCCCCAGCGCCAGGTCGGCGAAGATGTCTTCCTTGTGCTTGTTGCCGGTCCACTGCACCATGCGATCCCACACCGACTGCGGGAGTGCTTTCAGCTCGATCCCGAGCTGGCGCGCCGACTGCTCCAGCAGGCGCTCGCCAAGCTGGATGGCTTCGTCGAGCCGCGTGGTCTTGAGATAGTGGCGGATGGCCGCGCGTGCCTTGCCGGTGCGCACGAAAGCCAGCCAGGCCGGATTCGGCTTGGAGTACGGCGCCGTCACCACCTCGACGATGTCGCCGCTCTTGAGCTCGGTGCGCAGCGGCAGCAACTCGTTGTTGATCTTGACCGCCACGCACTGGTTGCCGAGATCGCTGTGCACGGCATACGCGAAATCGAGTGCGGTGGCGCCGCGCGGCAGCGCGCGGATATGCCCCTTGGGCGTGAACACGTAGACCGCGTCAGGGAACAGGTCGATCTTGACGTGTTCGAGGAATTCCTGCGAATCGCCGGTCTGGCTCTGGATATCGAGCAGCGACTGCAGCCACTGGTGGGCCTGCTGCTGGATATCGTTGGCCTGGTCAGCCTGGTGCTTGTACATCCAGTGCGCGGCCACGCCGGCTTCCGCGATCTGGTGCATGTCGCGGGTGCGGATCTGGAATTCCACCGGCGTGCCGAACGGGCCCACCAGCGTGGTGTGCAAGGACTGGTAGCCGTTGATCTTCGGAATGGCGATGTAGTCCTTGAACTTGCCGGGCATGGGCTTGTACAGCCCGTGCAGCGCACCCATCGCCATATAGCAGTGCATCTGGGTTTCCACCACGACGCGGAACCCGTATACGTCGAGCACCTGCGAGAACGACAGCTGCTTGTCGTGCATCTTGCGGTAGATGCTGTAGAGCGTCTTCTCACGCCCCGACAGCTCCGCCACGATGCCGGCATCCCCCAGCGCCTTCTGCGCGGTCTCGAGGATGCGCTTGACCACCTCGCGCCGGTTGCCCCGGGCGGCCTTGACCGCTTTTTCCAGCGTGGCATAGCGGAACGGCGAGCCGACCTTGAAGGACAGCTCCTGCAGTTCGCGGTAGGTAGTGTTGAGACCGAGCCGATGGGCGATCGGCGCGTAGATCTCCATCGTTTCGAGCGCGATCCGGCGCCGCTTTTCCGGCGGCACGAAATCGAGCGTGCGCATGTTGTGGGTGCGGTCAGCCAGCTTGACCAGGATCACCCGTACGTCGCGCGCCATCGCCAGCAGCATCTTGCGGAAACTCTCCGCCTGCGCCTGCTCGCGGCTCTGGAATTCGAGCTTGTCCAGCTTGGTCAGGCCATCGACCAGCTCCGACACCTTGGGACCGAATTTTTCCGCCAGCTCGCTCTTGGTGATGCCCTGGTCTTCCATCACGTCGTGCAGCAGCGCCGCCATGATGGATTGCACATCGAGCTTCCAGTCGGCGCACAGTTCCGCCACCGCTACCGGATGCGTGATGTAAGGCTCGCCGCTCTGGCGGTACTGACCGAGGTGGGCCTCGTCCGAGAACTGGAAGGCCTCGCGCACGTGCGCCTGGTCGGCCGGCTTGAGGTAGGCCAGCTTTTCCATCAGCCTGGTGATCGAGATCACCTGCTGGCGCGGCGGCACCGCCGGCTGCGAGGTCGGCCCGAAGAAGTGACGGTAGGACTGCGCCAGCACAGCGTCGATAAACAGCGCATCGCCCGGGCCGGCTGCCACCGGGGCTTCGCTCAGTTCACTTTCGGCGGCGGCCTGGACGGCCCTGCCCTTGCCCGAGCCCATTGCGGGCGCGACGGCACGTTCCCCGACAACATCGTTGCCGAGCGGATCGGGAAGATTGGGAGCGCCCGTACGCGCCGTCACGGTCGACTGACCGGGACCGGCGCGCTTGCGCTGAACGGGAGGCACTGCTTCGCCACCCGCGTCACCAGGCGCTTCTCCGCGCGGGCGCGCCGGCGTCGCCGTGGGGCTGGCCGTCGCGACAGGAGAGGAAGGCTGGGAGGAAGACATGTGGGCGGCTTTCCGAAATCTGGCTGGTTAAGCAAGTACGCGAACCGGTACGTTAGCAGAGTCTCAATGCAAAGGTACGCGTTGCGAGGACTGGCCACCGCCGCCCGAAAATCAGGTCGGTACCTTCTTGAGCATCTCGATGCCGACCTGGCCCGAAGCGATCTCGCGCAGCGCCACCACGGTGGGCTTGTCCTTGGCCTCGACCTTGGGGGTGTGACCCTGCACCAGCTGACGGGCCCGGTAGGTCGCCGCGAGCGCGAGCTCGAAACGATTCGGGATGTGTTTCAGACAATCTTCGACGGTAATACGCGCCATATCAAATCCACCTCGGGACAAAACCTTATGCGATGCCGGCTATTTTACAGCACGCGGCAAGAAACGTTCCCGCCGCGCTCCGGATCAATGAATGCCGAGCTCGATGAAGAGGTCGGCGTGACGCGCTTTTTGCGACGAAAAACGCAGACGGGTAGCACGTATCACGCTGCGCAGCTGTTCGAGCGCCTGCTCGAACACCTCGTTGATGATGACATAGTCCGACTCGGAAGCGTGGGCCATTTCGCTGCCGGCCGCCAGCAGGCGGCGCGTGATCACATTGGGCTCGTCCTGGCCGCGCTTGTTCAGGCGCTCTTCCAGCGCTTGCAGCGACGGCGGCAGGATGAAGATCTCCATGGCGTTGGAAAAGCGCTGGTGCACCTGCTGCGCGCCCTGCCAGTCGATTTCCAGCAGCACATCGTTGCCCTGGGCCATCTGCTGCTCGATCCAGACCCGGGATGTGGCGTAGTAATTGCCGTGCACCTCGGCCCACTCGAGAAATTCGCCGCGATCGCGCGCGGCGCGGAAGGCGTCCACCGTGGTGAAGTGGTATTCGCGGCCATCCTGCTCGCCCGGCCGCGGCGCGCGCGTGGTGTGCGAGATGGACAGGCGGATGGCCTGGTCCTGCGCCAGCAGCGCATTGACCAGCGTGGACTTGCCGGCGCCGGAGGGCGCCACCACCATGAACAGGTTGCCGGGATAGGCGGTGTCGATTGCGACGTGGGACGACGTTTCACTCATGATGATTATTCTAGGTTCTGAATCTGTTCTCGCATCTGCTCGATCAGCAGCTTGAGTTCCATGGCGGCATCGGCCAGTTCCTTGGCCGCGGCCTTGGAGCCCAGCGTGTTGGCTTCGCGGTTGAGCTCCTGCATCATGAAATCGAGCCGCTTGCCGGCCTGCCCGCCCTTCTTGAGGATATGGCGGGTTTCGTTCAGGTGCGCCTGCAGGCGCGACAGCTCTTCGGCGATGTCGATGCGGATGCCGTAGACCGTGGCTTCCTGGCGGATACGCTCGCCGATTTCATCGCGGCTCATCGACGGCATGCCGTTCGGCGCCACCAGGTTGAACGCCTCCTGCAGTCGCTCGGTCAGCTTTTCCTGGTGGTGGGCGATCAGCTGCGGGATCGTCGGCGCCAGGCGATCGACGATGGCCAGCATGGCCTCGATCCGTTCGTCCAGCGTGGCCTTGAGCGCATCGCCTTCGCGGCGGCGCGCTTCGAGCAACTGGGCCAGCGCTTCCTTGGCCGCACCTATCACCGCCTCGCGCAACGCGTCCTGCGACAGTTCGGGCTCCACCAGCACGCCCGGCCAGCGCAGGATCTCGCCCATGCGCAGCGAGCCCGCCTCGGTAAAGGTGGCGGCCACGGTGGCTTCGATCGAGCGGATCTGCGCCAGCAGCGCGTCGTTGAGCGCCAGCGTGGTGCCGCCGGCACCGGCATCGGCGCGCTGCAGGTTGATGCGGCACTCCAGCTTGCCGCGCGACAGCTTCGCCATGAGCATTTCCCGCAGGGCCGGCTCGAAGGCGCGGCACTCTTCGGGAGCCCGGAAAAACAGGTCGAGGAAGCGCGAGTTGACGGTGCGGAACTCCACCGAAACGGAAGCCGTCCTGCCGGTGGGCACGCCATGCGCGTCGGTCAGCGGCGCCTGGCGGGTCGCCAGGCCGTAGCCGGTCATGCTGTGAATCATTGATTAGTCTCGCGAAATGGCCATCCGGCCGCATGCGTTCAGACGGCGCGGGGAGCTGGCAGCCCCGCATCCGCGCCGGCCGAACGCCGAAAAGAGAGCCAGAAATGGCCGCTATTGTGTTCTTTACAAGTCATCGATTAGTCAGGACAATCCGGAGGCAATCAAGGTCCCGAATCCTATGACAGAGTCCAAGGGCGCATCACCTCCGAAGAGCGCACCGCTGCCCATCGGCACGCTGCTGTCCAACTACCGTATTGTAAAGAAGTTGGCCAGCGGGGGGTTCAGTTTCGTCTACCTTGCCACCGACGAGACCGGCTCTCCCGTTGCGATCAAGGAGTACCTCCCGTCGTCCCTGGCTCGCCGCAACCCCGGCGAACTGATCCCCGTGGTGCCGGAAGAAAGCGCCGCTTCATTCCGCCTGGGGCTCAAGTATTTCTTCGAGGAAGGCCGCTCGCTGGCCCGTATTTCCCATCCCAGCGTGGTGCGCGTGGTGAATTTCTTCCGCGAGAACTCCACCGTCTACATGGTGATGAACTACGAGCTGGGCAAGACGCTGCAGGAACACATCCTGCACGCGCGCCAGCAAGGCCGCGCCAAGGTGCTCCGCGAACACTTCATCCGCAAGGTCTTCCACGACCTCATGAGCGGCCTGCGCGAAGTGCATATCCACAAGCTGCTGCACCTCGATATCAAGCCTGGCAACATCTATCTGCGCGAGGACGAGTCGCCCATCCTGCTGGATTTCGGCGCTGCGCGCCAGATCCTGACGATGGAGGCGTCGCGCTTCCAGCCCATGTACACGCCGGGCTTTGCCGCGCCCGAACTCTACGGCAAGCATTCCGAACTGGGGCCGTGGACCGACATCTACAGCCTCGGGGCCACGCTCTACGCCTGCATGGCCGGCATGCCGCCGCAGGAGGCGAACCAGCGCGAAAAAGACGATCGCATGGCGGACTCCATCACCCGGCTGCGCACCAGCTACACCAATGGCCTGGTGGACCTCGTCGAATGGTGCCTGCGCCTGACGCCGTCCGAACGGCCGCAGAGCGTGTTCCGGCTGCAGAAGGAGTTGCGCGAACAGACCAATGCGCTGGGCGAACAGGCGGCCGCACCGGCCACCACCGCGGCCGCCGAGCGCCCCCTTGCCAGCCGGTTCCTCACCCTGCTGCGCAAGCGCGAAGAACCCGCCGCGGGCATCCATGCCAAGGAGGCCGGCACAAGCGGCGAATGATGCATAAAATACATCTGTCCGCGTCTGGCGCGTGCTCCGCGCTCCGGCCTGCTCCGCCATCCCCTACCATCATGGGAGCCGTCGCCCCGCTGCCCTGCCGCACCCAGCGCCGATTGGGCACAAAAGCGGCGCCGCCGTCTCCCGAAAACTGATTTCCCTACAGCCACCATGCGATTCTCCGTCTACCAGGAAAGCAGAAAAGGCGGCCGCCGCATCAACCAGGACCGCATGGGCTATTGCTTCACGCGGGATGCCCTGTTGATGGTCCTGGCCGATGGCCTGGGCGGCCACGCTTTAGGCGAAGTCGCCGCGCAGCAAGCCTTGCAGACCCTGGCGCGCCAGTTCCAGGCCCAGGCCCGGCCCTCGATCCGCAATCCTGCCGATTTCCTGCAGGACACCATCATGCTGGCCCACCGGGAAATCCACCGCTATGCCGAAGCCAACCGGCTGGCCGATGTCCCCCGCACCACCGTGGTCTGCTGCCTGGTCCAGAATGGTCAGATCCACTGGGCCCACGCCGGCGACTCGCGGCTGTACCTGGTGCGCAAGGGCACCCTGCTGACCCGCACGCGCGACCACTCCAAGATCGAAAACCTGCTGCAGCAGGAACGCGTGCTGCCGATGCAGGTGGCGAACCACCCCGAGCGCAACAAGCTGTACAACTGCCTCGGCTCCCCCAACCTGCCGCTGATCGACATCGGCGGCCCGCTGCGGCTGGAGCCCGGCGACGTCGCGCTGCTGTGCTCGGACGGGCTCTGGGGCAGCATCGAAGAACAGCTCCTGGTCGACAAGGTGACCCACCTGTCGGTGGTGCACGCCATCCCCGACCTGATCGAACAAGCGCTGCACAATGCGGGCGACGGCGCCGACAACACTACCGCGATCGCCATGATGTGGGAACTCGACGCACACCTTGCCAGCGAGGACTCGGTCGCCACCGAGACCCTGCCGCTCAACACCTTCACCACCTCCATCCTCGAGAACAACGGCGGCGACACCGACCTGCTGTCGGAGGAGGAAATCGAACGCTCCATCGCCGAGATCCGCGCGGCGATCGACAAGACGAGCAACTTCATGCGTTAAGCGTTTCCGGAAGGCTGCGAAACCAGCCTCCCATACCGGAAAGAAGTACCGCCCGCGCCGCAATGGCGCGGGAATTCGCGTTTCGCCGCGGGCCGAATCGAAGCCGGATGGGCACGCGCAGCCCCGCGGCGTTAAAATCCGTGTCCTGAACCGATTCCCGAGAAAACCCACACATGCGACCGAGCGGACGCGCAGCCGATGCGCTGCGCCCTATCAGCCTGACCCGACACTACACCCGCCACGCCGAAGGCTCCGTCCTGAGTGCCTTTGGCGATACCAAGGTGCTGTGCACCGCCAGCGTGCTTGCCAAGGTGCCGCCACACAAGAAGGGCAGTGGCGAAGGCTGGGTCACCGCCGAGTACGGCATGCTGCCGCGCGCCACCCATACGCGCTCCGACCGTGAGGCCGCCCGCGGCAAGCAGACTGGCCGCACCCAGGAAATCCAGCGCCTGATCGGACGCGCCATGCGCTCGGTGTTCGACCTGTCCGCGCTGGGCGAGTACACCATCCACCTGGACTGCGACGTGCTGCAGGCCGACGGCGGCACCCGCACCGCAGCCATCACCGGCGCCTTCGTGGCCGCCCATGACGCCATTTCAGCGATGCTGCGGGACGGCCAGCTCAAGACCAGCCCGATCCGCGATTTCGTCGCCGCCGTCTCGGTAGGCATGGTGGACGGCGTGGCCGTGCTCGACCTGGACTATGCCGAAGACAGCAACTGCGACACCGACATGAACGTGGTGATGACCGGCAGCGGCGGCTTCGTCGAAGTGCAAGGCACGGCCGAAGGCGTGCCGTTCAGCCGCGCCGACCTCGATGCGATGACCCGTATTGCCGAGCAGGGCATCGCCGAACTGGTGGCGCACCAGCGCCGCGCGCTCGGCCTGGCCTGATACGGTGAACGCCATGCAACGCCTGATCCTCGCCTCCAACAACCCTGGCAAGCTCGGCGAGTTTGGCGCGCTGCTGGCGCCGCTCGGCTTCGAGGTGATACCGCAAGGGCAACTCGGCATCGACGAGGCCGAGGAACCCTTCGCCACCTTCGTCGAAAACGCCCTTACCAAAGCGCGCCACGCCAGCCGCCTGTCCGGCCTGCCCGCGCTGGCCGACGATTCCGGCATCTGCGTCGACGCGCTGGATGGCGCGCCGGGCGTCTACTCCGCGCGTTACGCGCAACTGGTAGGCAAGCCGAAATCCGACGCCGCCAACAATGCGCACCTCATCTCGCAACTCGCCGGCAAGCTGAACCGCCGAGCCTACTACTACTGCGTGCTGGTGCTGGTGCGCCATGCCGAGGATCCGCGCCCCGTCATCGCCGAAGGCGTTTGGTCCGGCGAGGTGGTCGACGCACCGCGCGGCAACGCCGGCTTTGGCTACGATCCGCACTTCATGCTGCCCCAGCTGGGCAAGACGGCCGCCGAACTGAGCCCCGCGGAAAAGAATGCGATCAGCCACCGCGCGCTTGCGCTCAAGGCGCTGACCGAACGCCTGAAGGCGGACGGCATCACGCCCGGCTGCCAATGATCCCGATCGTTCCCGTCGCGTCGACCGGCACCACCCCTGCCGATACCAAGTCGCTGTGGCTGCAGCCGGGCCAGATCTCCCTGCCCGCCTCGCCGCCGCTGTCGCTCTATGTGCATATCCCCTGGTGCGTGCGCAAGTGTCCGTACTGCGACTTCAACTCGCATGCGGTGCCCGGCGCGGCGGACAGCCACGACATTCCGGAAGATGCCTACCTGGATGCGCTGCGCGCCGACCTGGAGCAATCGCTGCCCCTGGTATGGGGCCGTCCCGTGCACACGGTCTTTATCGGCGGCGGCACGCCCAGCCTGCTGTCGGCCGCCGGCATGGACCGGCTGCTCTCGGACATTCGCGCGCTCTTGCCGCTCGACGCCGACGCCGAGATCACCATGGAGGCCAACCCCGGCACCTTCGAGGCGGAGCGTTTCGCCAGCTATCGGGCCAGCGGCATCAACCGCCTGTCGATCGGCATCCAGAGCTTCAATGACCGCCATCTCGCCGCGCTCGGCCGCATCCACGGCGGCGACGAAGCGCGCGC
This sequence comes from Cupriavidus sp. F041, assembly GCF_057814235.1. NCBI lineage: Bacteria > Pseudomonadati > Pseudomonadota > Betaproteobacteria > Burkholderiales > Burkholderiaceae > Cupriavidus > Cupriavidus sp. F041. The sequence continues at coordinate 773,962 of NZ_JBVASY010000002.1, read as the reverse complement.
CGCGATCGGCATCGCGCTGGACAATTTCGACAACGTCAATCTCGACCTGATGTACGCGCTGCCAGGCCAGACCCTGGCGGATTGCGCGCAGGACCTGGAAACGGCGCTGTCGTTCAACACCACGCACCTATCGCTCTACCATCTGACGCTGGAGCCGAATACGCTGTTCGCCAAATTCCCTCCGGCCCTGCCCGACGACGACAGCGCCTACGAAATGCAGGACCTGGTCGAAGCGCGCACTGCCCAGGCCGGCTACCGGCACTATGAAACCTCGGCCTACGGCAAGCCACATCGCGAAGCGCGCCACAACCTGAACTACTGGCGCTTCGGCGACTACCTGGGCATCGGGGCCGGCGCGCACGGCAAGCTCTCCTTCCCGCACCGGGTACTGCGCCAGATGCGCCACAAGCATCCGGCCACCTACATGGCGCAGGCCATGGCCGGCAATGCCGTGCAGGAGCAGCACGACGTCGGCGCGGCCGACCTGCCCTTCGAGTTCATGCTGAACGCGCTGCGCCTTACCGACGGCGTGCCGGCCAGCACGTTCTTCGACCACACCGGGCTGCCGCTGCACACCATCAGCCGCGAACTGGCCGCGGCCGAGAAGAAGGGCCTGCTCGAAGCCGATCTCGCCACCATCAAGCCCACCGAACTCGGCCGGCGTTTCCTGAACGACCTGCAGGAGATGTTCCTGAAGGGGTGACGCCACACGCCTTGCAGCAAACAAGAAAACGGCCACCCGAGGGTGGCCGTTTTCTTGTCGCAATTCTTGACGCGATACCCGCGTCCCGGTCAATACGGCATCGCCATGTCGTTGGCGACCTGCGCACGGGAACCGATGCGCAAGCTGCTGACATCGCGCTGCGTCACCGTGGCCAGACGGCCATCGTCCAACCGCACATTGACGCGATAGACGGTCTCGGTGCTGCTGCCTGCGCGCTTCTCGATCTGATTGCCCGCTAAGCCACCCGCTACCGCACCGCCGATGGTCGCAATGGTATTGCCGGTACCCCCGCCGACCTGGTGCCCCAGCAGGCCGCCGGCGACGCCGCCGATTACCGTGCCGAGCACGCCCGAACTGTTCTTCTGGGTAGTCACCGGCTCGATCGACTCGACCCGGCCATGAAACACCGAACCCGCCGGCGCCTGGTAGGTATTCGTGCCCGGCGCCGGGGGCGGCGTCTGGTACCCAGCCTGCGGCGGCGGAGCGCCATAGCCGCCGCCATAACCACCGCCCGGCGCCGCGCAACCCGCCAACCCGGTCAACGCGGCGGTCGCCGCTACGCCCAACAGAATCTTGCCCTTCATCAGTTATCCTCGTCGATTGCCTGCAAATGCATGGAACAGGGGGACGCGCCACCCCGGCGCGCGCCCTCACGCATGATAGGAGCGCCGAGCCTAAAAGAAGGTTCCGCGGTGTCCGATAGACACCGACAAGACAACATTGCACAACATGCGCGACCGAGCGTCTCCGCCCTTGCTATAATGCGCGGCGCTGGCCGTTGCGCCAGCGTCAATGCAGCATGAAGCACGAGCGGGGACCAGCCCCTGTTCGCGCTACAATGCCTGCACTTCCTTACCGGAAGCGTGGCCGAGTGGTTTAAGGCAGCAGTCTTGAAAACTGCCGATGGGGTGACCCATCCGTGAGTTCGAATCTCACCGCTTCCGCCAGATTTTCCGCTCGCGAATGCAGCCGCCTCGATTGAGCGAAACGGCAAACGGTCACTCCGGTTTGCCTGGCTCCGTCAACAAGCGGTACGCCTCCTCCTGCGATATATCCAGCCGATAGTGCCGCGCCAGCATCCGCGCGAAATAGTGCGCGTCGCCGGGCTCGCAGTGCCTGAGCTGCTCGCGATAGGCCTCCAGCTCGAAACGCAGGCGCCAGCGCGGGCTGAGCAGGTAGAACACGCCCATCAGTCCCCCCGAGCGCCAGAATTGCCGCACGTGCACCTTCTCATGCTCGATCAGCGCATGGCTGACGCCAGGCCGCACCAGGATCAGCGGCCCCGGCGCGAAGCCGTCGAACCCGCGCGGAATCAGCCACCGGGACTCTGTCTCGATCAGCAGGCAGGGTGGCGATTTGCAGAAGCGGATCATGGAAGGCGCCAGCGGCGGGGCAGCGCAAAGCGCGCGTAGCCCAAGCCTATCAGGTTGCGCGTGCCCGCACCCGAATCCGCTCCGCAAATGAAAATGCCCCGCAGACAGGCGGGGCAAAGAGCAATGCTTGCGCCGATACCGCGAACCTAGTCGATGCTGATCTTGCCGGCTTCGATCACGGTCTTCCAGCGCTGTAGCTCCTGCTTCTCGAACTGTTCGAACTGCTCGGGCGTGTTGGCGACCACCTCGAAACCGTTCTCGGCCAGCTTCTGCCGCATCTGGGGCTCATTGAGCGCACCGACCAGGGCGGCATGCAGCTTGGCCTTGACGTCCTTCGGCAGCCCGCGCGGCGCAGCCACGCCTTGCCACGAATACACATCGACGTCCTTCACGCCGCTTTCCGCCATGGTGGGCACGTTGGGCAGCACGGACGAGCGCTTGTCGCCAGTGACCGCCAGCGCCTTCAGCTTGCCGCTGCGAATATGCTGGAGCACGGCGTTCACGTTCTGGAACGAGACGTCCACCTGGCCGGCGAGCAGGTCGGAGATGGCCGGCGCCCCGCCCTTATAGGGAACATGGAGCCCGTCGGTACCGGATTTCTGCCAGAACAACGCGGCCGTCAGGTGGTCTGACGAGCCGGCTCCGGAACTGGCAAATGCGACCTTGCCAGGATTCTTCTTCATGTACGTAACCAGTTCCTGCAGGTTCTTCGCCGGGAAATCCGGCTTGGTGACCAGCACATTGGGCGCGCGCACGGCAACCGTCAGCAGGTCGAAGTCCTTGGCCGGGTCGTAGCCAAGGTTCTTCTGCAGGAAGGGGTTCACGGCGTAGACGCCGATCGACGCTACCAGCAAGGTGTAGCCATCCGCGGGCGCGCGCTTGACCATGGTCGCGCCGATGGCCCCGGTGGCGCCCGGGCGGTTGTCCACCACGAAGGGCTGGCCCAGCTTCTCATTGAGCGGCACCGCCAGCATGCGCGCGATGGTGTCGGTGGAACCTCCGGCCGGGAATGGCACCACGACCGAGACAGCCTTCTGGGGCCACGCCGTCGATGCGACGGCGGTGCCGGCGGCCGCCAGCACAGCCACGGCTGCGACCATGGCGGTGGTCAACCGGCGCAGCACGCGGTACGTGGGCGCGGCTGTGGTGCCGGTCATGCAGGACCGGTCGTCAGTCTTGAACATCGTTGTCTCCTCGCTTCTGAGTGGTATTTCTTGTGTCCGGATGGTGCGCGCTCACCGGACCATGCACGGCGCCTTATTGTTGAAGGTCCAGCCCGGGATCAGGAATTGCATGGCAGCCGCATCGTCGCGCGCGCCGAGTCCCATGTTCTTGTAGCGCTCGTGCGCCAGCGCCACCTGCTCCATATCGAGTTCGACGCCGAGGCCCGGCTGCGCCGGCACGGCTACCTTGCCGTTCTCGATCTTCAGCGGCGCCTTGGTCAGGCGTTCGCCGTCCTGCCAGATCCAGTGCGTATCGATCGCGGTGACGCGGCCCGGCGCGGCAGCGGCCACATGGGTGAACATGGCCAGCGAAATATCGAAATGGTTGTTGGAGTGCGAGCCCCAGGTCAGGCCCCATTCGGCGCACATCTGCGCGACCCGCACCGAGCCCTGCATGGTCCAGAAATGCGGATCGGCCAGCGGAATATCGACCGACTGCAGGCGCACCGCGTGGCCCATCTGGCGCCAGTCGGTCGCGACCATATTGGTGGCGGTGGGCAGGCCGGTGGCGGTGCGGAACTCGGCCATGACCTCGCGGCCCGAATAGCCATCCTCGGCGCCGCACGGATCTTCGGCATAGGCCAGTACGCCATGCTTGTCGCGGCACAGGCGCACGGCTTCGGCCAGCGACCACGCGCCGTTGGGGTCCAGCGTGATACGCGCCCTGGGGAAGCGTTCGGCGAGCGCCAGGATGGCTTGCATCTCTTCATCGCCGCGCAGCACGCCGCCCTTGAGCTTGAAGTCGTTGAAGCCGTAGCGCGCATAGGCCGCCTCCGCCAGTCGTACCACGCCTTCGGCGCTCATTGCCGCTTCGTTGCGCAGGCGAAACCACTCGTTGTCCGCCTCCGGTTCGCTGCGATAGCCGAGCGTGGTGCGGCTGCGGTCGCCGATATAGAACAGGTAGCCCAGCATCTCCACCGCATCGCGTTGCTGGCCCTCGCCAAGCAAGGCCGCTACCGGCACGCCGAGGTGCTTGCCGAGCAGGTCCAGCAGGGCCGCTTCCAGCGCGGTGACGGCATGGATGGCGATGCGCAGGTCGAAGGTCTGCAGGCCGCGTCCGCCCGCATCGCGGCTGGCAAAGGCACTGCGTACGCGATTGAGCAAGGCCTGGTGATTGCCGATCGATTGCCCCACGATGAGCTCCCGTGCATCCTCCAGGGTCTGGCGGATCGCTTCGCCGCCCGGCACTTCGCCAACGCCGGAATTCCCCGCGCTGTCTTTGAGGATAACGATATTGCGGGTGAAGAACGGACCGTGGGCACCCGACAGGTTCATCAGCATGCTGTCGTGGCCGGCTACCGGCACCACGGTGAGTTCGGTGACGACGGGCGTGCCTGCGACGGGCGCGGCGCGGGTAGCGGAGATGGGTGTCTGGATCATGTCGAATTCCGGCGGAAAGAGCCGTGCACGGCCTGGCGGCTGCGGCTCTTACGGGTTGTCTCGGTCTGGCTGCCCGGTTGCTGCCGGGTACCTGTTCGTCGGTGCTGGCCGGGCCTGGAATTGAGTTGAAGGCACGAGACACCTGTTATCGGTCGTCATATAACTTACGACGCAGTATAATGAGCCCATCGAGATCCGGTCAAGCCCCCTGCCCACTATCATGTCAAACCCGATGTTTGCCTCCACCACCCCGCTGCGGCGCCGCGGCCGCACGCTTGCCGAAGAGGCGGTGAGCAACCTGAGCGAGCGCATCCAGCAAGGCCTGCTCAAGCCGGGCGACAAGCTGCCGACAGAATCCGAAATCATGGCCGCGCTCGGCGTCAGCCGCACCGTGGTGCGCGAAGCGCTGTCGCGGCTGCAGGCCAGCGGCCTGGTCGAGACCCGCCACGGCATCGGCACCTTCGTGCTGGCGCGCAACACCGAGAACGGCTCGCCCTTCCGCATCGACCCGGCCACCATGGGAACCGCCATGGACGTGCTGGCCATGCTGGAATTCCGCGTCAGCCTGGAAGCCGAGGCCGCCAGCCTGGCAGCGTCCCGGCGCAGCGACGAGCAGCTGGCGGCAATGCGCCAGGCGCTCGACGAACTAAAGCGCACGGCGGCCGGCGGCGAGGATTCGGTGGGGGCTGACTTCGAGTTCCACCTCGTCATTGCACGCGCTACCGGCAATCGCTACTTCACCGACATCATGGGGCATCTCGGCACCATGGTGATCCCGCGCAGCCGGCTGCACGTCAGCGCGCAGGAGCGCGAGCAATATCTCGAACGCGTCAATATCGAGCACGAGAATATCTACGATGCCATCGAGCGGCGCGACCCCGAAGGCGCCAAGGCCGCCATGCGCATGCACCTGACCAACAGCCGCGAGCGGCTGCGCAAGGCATCGGCGGCGGTGGAAGCAAGCTAAGGATTGGGAGGTCTGGAGAACCCCGGCGCGACCGGAGGTTTTCCTGCTTGCTAGCAAAGCACCTCATGTTGTAGGATGTCTTACAATAAATCTGATAAGACCTTAGCGCCGCTCGCTGGCCCCGCGGTGTTAGTCCAGAGCCACATGGACGCGCATCCGCGCAACTACCGTCTGTCGCGCTAGCCAGTGCCTCGAATCGATGCGAGCCGCTCGCAAGACAACCCGGAAATCCCGCTCGCGCTGCTGCGCGGGCACCCTCTTGATCCTTGATCGCAGTTGAAAAGCAGGAAACGCTCATGACCATCACCGGCGAAATGCTGATCGGCGCCAGCGCAGTGCGCGGCACCACCAAGATCCTCCATGCCACCAACCCGGCCACGGGGGAAGCGCTCGCACCGGAATTCCATGGCGGCGGCGGCGCCGAGGCCGAGCGCGCCTGCGTGCTGGCCGAAGCCGCGTTCGACACTTACCGGAACACCTCGCCGGAAACCCGGGCTCAGTTCCTGGAATCCATTGCCAACGGCCTGGAAGCCCTGGGCGACACGCTGATTGAGCGCGCCCACGCTGAAAGCGCGCTGCCGATCGCGCGCCTGCAGGGCGAACGCGCACGCACCGCCGGCCAGTTGCGCCTGTTCGCGAGCGTGCTGCGCGATGGCCGCTGGCAATCCGCCACGCTCGACTCCGCCCTGCCGGAGCGCACGCCGCCGCGCCCCGACCTGCGCCTGCAGAAGATCGCAGTCGGGCCGGTAGCGGTATTTGGCGCCAGCAACTTCCCGCTGGCGTTCTCGGTGGCGGGCGGCGATACCGCGTCGGCGCTGGCTGCGGGCTGCCCGGTCATCGTGAAAGCGCACTCGGCCCACCTCGGCACCTCCGAGCTGGTCGGCCGCGTGATCCAGAAGGCCGTGGCGGACGCCGGGCTGCCCGAAGGCGTGTTCTCGCTGCTGGTCGGCGCGGGCGTTGCCGTGGGTACGGCCCTGGTGGCGCATCCGTCGATCCAGGCAGTGGGCTTTACCGGCTCGCGCAGCGGCGGCCTGGCGCTGGTGCAGACAGCCAACAGCCGGCCGCAGCCGATCCCCGTCTATGCGGAGATGAGCAGCATCAACCCGGTGTTCCTGCTACCGGCGGCGCTGGCCGCCCGCGGCGCGGAGATCGCGCGCAACCTGGTGGATTCGCTGGTGATGGGCGTGGGCCAGTTCTGCACCAACCCCGGCCTGTTGCTGGCCGTGGAGAGCCCGGCGCTGGATGGGTTCCGCCAGGGCGCGATTGCGGCGCTGTTCGAAAAAGGCGCCGCCACCATGCTGACACCCGGCATCTGCCAGGCTTACGACAACGGCGTGGCCCAGCTCGGCGACATCGAAGGACTGCGCCGCATCGGCAGCGGCAAGCCAGCGAGCGGCCCCAACCAGGCCCGCCCTGCGTTGTTCGAAACCACGGCTGAATGCTTCCTGGCAGACCATCGCATGGAAGCCGAAGTATTTGGCCCATCCTCGGTACTGGTCGTGTGCCGCGACCATGAGGAAATGCTGGCGGTGGCACGCCGGCTCGAAGGCCAGCTTACCGCCACCGTGCAAGCGGATGCGGGTGACCGCGCCGACGCCGGCAGCCTGCTGACGGTGCTGGAGCGCAAGGCTGGGCGCGTGCTGTTCAATGGCTATCCGACCGGAGTGGAAGTGTCCTATGCGATGGTGCATGGCGGCCCCTTCCCCGCCACGTCGGATACGCGCGCCACCTCGGTCGGCGCTTCCGCGATCGAGCGCTTCCTGCGCCCGGTGTGCTATCAGAACGTGCCTGCGGAATTGCTGCCGCCGGCGCTGCAGGACGGCAACCCGTTGAAGGCGTGGCGTCTCACTGACGGACAACTGGCGCGCGACTGACATTACGCACAGCCGTAAAAAGGGCCGGTAATCCCGGCCCTTTTCCATTTCGCGCGGCACCCCTTGCCTACGCTGCAATACGCTCGATCGCGGCCGGCGCCTGCGGCGGCTGGATCACCGGCGCGTTACCGCGCGAGCGGCCCGAGCTGAGATAGTCGGCAATCGATTCCTGCGTGACTTCGCCAAGATAGACACCATCGGCATCCACCACCGGCAGCCAGCTCGTGTTGTGCTGGTACATGCGCGACAGCACGATGCGCAGGTGCTCGTCGAACGCGGCGGTCGCCATGAACGGCCGCATCGCATTCGCGCACGCCCCTTGCCCCGTGCGCGCATCGCGCCGCGTGACGTAGCCCAGCGCGCGCTGCGTCTCGTCCACCACCGGCAGGTGGCGCACATCCGCATCGTCCATGATGCCGAAAGCCTGCGCCAGCGGCATGTCCGGGCTGCAGGTCTGCGCCATGGTGGCGGCATCGCCGGCGCGCACCAGCAGCAGGCGCTTGAGCGTATTGTCGTGGCCGATGAAGGCCTGCACGAATTCATCGGCCGGACGCGCCAGCAGTGCGTCGGGATGGTCGAACTGCACCAGCTTGCCACCGCGGAATACGGCCACGCGGTCGCCCAGCTTGATGGCCTCGTCGATGTCGTGCGAAACCATGATCACGGTCTTGCCAAGCTGGCGCTGCATCTGGAAGAACTCGTTCTGGATGCTCTCGCGATTGATCGGGTCGACCGCGCCGAAGGGTTCGTCCATCAGCAACACGGGCGCATCCGCCGCGAGCGCGCGGATCACGCCAATGCGCTGCTGCTGGCCGCCCGACAATTCCCGCGGATAGCGCGTGAGCATCTTGTCGGGATCGAGTTGCACCATCGACATCAGTTCGCACGCACGCTCGCGGCAGCGCTTCTTGTCCCAGCCCAGCAGGCACGGCACGACCATGATGTTCTCCTCGATGGTCATGTTCGGGAACAGGCCGATCTGCTGGATCACGTAGCCGATCTTGCGGCGCAGCGTGACTTCGTCCACGCGGGTGGTGTCCTCGCCGTCGATCAGGACCCGGCCGGAGCTGGGCTGGATCAGGCGGTTGATCATCTTGAGCGTGGTGGTCTTGCCGCAGCCGGAGGGACCGAGGAAGACGCAGATCTCGCCCTTGGGCACCGTCAGCGAGACGGCATCGACGGCGCGCACTTCGGCGCCGTCTTTCTGCTTGAAGGTCTTGGTGAGTTGGTCGAGTTCAATCATGTTCAGCGAATTCCTTTCGGTGTCAGCGCCCGCTGCAACCACTGCAGGCAGGCATCGGCCACGATGGCGAGCACGCTGACCAGCACCGCGCCGATCGCCAGCTTGCTCATGTTGCTCTGGCTGATCGCTTGCAGGATCAGCACCCCAAGGCCGCCCGCGCCGATGATGGCGGCGATGGTGGCCACGCCGATATTCATCACCACGGCGGTACGCACGCCGCCAAGGATGACGGGCACGGCCAGCGGCAGGTCCACCAGCCGCATGCGCTGCCAGGTGGTCATGCCGATGCCGCGGCCGGCTTCCTGGATGCCGTCGTCGACGTTGGCAAGCGCCACGCAGGTATTGCGCATGATCGGCAGCAGCGAATAGAGAAACACCGCGGTCACCGCCGGCACATAGCCGAGCGCGTGCCCGAAGCGGGCGAAGATCGGGATCATCAGGCCGAACAGCGCGATCGACGGCAGGGTCAGCACGATGGTGGCCAGCGTCAGCAGTGGCGTGGCGAGGAAGCGGAAGCGCGCGCACAGGATGCCCAGCGGCACGCCCACCACGATAGCCAGCCCCACCGCGGAGCCCACCAGCGCCAGATGCTGTCCGGTGAGCTTGAGCAGCGTTGGCCAGCTATGTTGAAGGTAAGTCAGCAAGTCCATGCGACCCTCCTCAGATCAGGCCGTGGCCGCGCAGGAATTCCTGCGCCACCTTGTCGACCGGCTGCTGGCCGATATCGACCTTGTAGTTCATCTCGGTCATGGCCTCGTTGTCGAGCTTGGCCGACAGCGCATTGAGCAGGCCCGCGAGCTCGGGATGCTTGTCCAGCGTCGCCTTGCGCACGACGGGCACGGCGTTGTATGCGGGGAAGAAGTGCTGGTCGTCCTCCAGCAGCACGAGGTCGAAGCCCTTGACGCGGCCATCGGTGGTGTAGACCAGGCCGAGCTCCACCTGATCGTTCTTCAGCGCCGTATAGACCAGGCCGGGATCGAGCTGGATCACGTCGCGCCGCGAGAACGGCAGCTTGTAGAGCGTCTTGAGCGGCTCCAGGCCGTCGGGGCGCGCGGCGAATTCCATGTCGACCGCGAACGGATGCGCGGTGCCTTCCGCGGCCGCCTGCATCTTCCCGGCGAAGGCCGACAGCGTGGTCACGCCGGCGGCTTCGGCGCGCTTGCGCGGCATCGCCAGCGCATAGGTGTTGTTGATGCCCGAGGCGTCGAGCCACATCAGGCCGCGCGCGGCGTCCAGCGTCCTGACGCGCTCGTAGCTCTCCCTGGCTTCGAGCTTTTCCTCGACCTTGTTGAACACGATCAGCGCCGTGCCGGTGTAATCCCACACCACGTCGAGCTGGCCGCTTTCCATGGCCTGGCGCATCAGCGTGCTGCCCAGGCCGGACGTCAGCTCGGTGGCAAGGCCTTTGGCCTGCAGGTACTGGGACGTCATCGACGACAGGATCAGCTGCTCGGTGAAATTCTTGCCGCCTACGCGAACGGGATCGGCGTGCGCCGGCAGCGCCAGGACTGCCAGTGCGGCGAGCACGGCGAGACTCGCCAGCATGCGTGCCTGGCCGCGGGCCGCGCTGCCCGCGCGGGCCAGCGCGCTTGTGATGAAATGCATCGGGTTCTCCTTCATGTTCGGTGCGCGCATCAGCGCGCCAGCCCGCGGCGGCGCAGGTAGCAGTAGCCGGCGGCGGCGAACAGGCCGTCGAGGGCAAGCGCCAGCAGCGCGGTGGCCGCGGCGCCCAGCAGCAGCAAAGGCTGGTTGTTCAGGTAGATGCCGGGAAAGATCAGTTCGCCCAGGCTGTTGGCCCCGATCAGGAAGGACAGCGGCACCGTCCCGACATTGATCACCAGGCTGATACGCACGCCCGCCAGGATCACCGGCAGCGCATTGGGCAATTCGACCCGGAACAGGCGCTGCATCGCGGTCATGCCAAGGCCACGCGCGGCCTCGGTCAACGCCGGCGATACGCCGCGCAGACCCTCGCAAGTATTGCGCACGATCGGCAGCAGCGAGGCCAGCCAGAGCGCCAGGATGGCGGGCCGCTCGCCAATGCCGAGCACAGCCAGGGCAAGCGCCAGCACCGCCAGCGACGGCACGGTGTTGCCGATATTGAAGACTTGCATCAGGCGATCGGCCCAGCGGCGCATGCAGGACCGGCTCAGGCCGATGCCAGCCGGAATGCCGGTGGCCAGGGCCAGCGCCATCGACCACGCCACCAGGCGCAGGTGGTCGGCCACGTCGTACCAAAGGCGGTCCTGGTACTGCCGGATAACGTCGACGCCGATCCACGCGACCAGACCGGCCAGCGCGGCGAGCGCGAGACATCCCCAGGCCAGTGCCTGCTTGGATTGCTTGGACATATTCCCCTCTCTCCGCATGCCGCATGCGGGCATGAAAAGCCACACCCGGATTGACGGACGAACAAATGGGCACGGGCGGGTGCAATGGAGGCCGCCGGCCCTGACTAGATTGCCTTGCCCGCCATGACCGGCAGATGAACCGGTGGACGGGCGCCGGGTTCCACGCGCTGAGGGGGGAAACCCAATTGACGGGACGCCATGCCGGTGAAGGCTGGGATCCCTGGAGCGGCGCAACCCGCTGCAAGGTGCAGAAACGGGAGGCCAGTGGCAGCGCAAATTTGGTGGTTCCGACGCGCCGCCGGATCAATCGGCCGGTGCCGCACACGGGAGGCTTGGGCGGGCCGCAAGGTGGTTGAGACGCTTGCCAGGGCCCTGCCAGCCCGACATGATTACGCAACATCGGATGACAACGAGACGTCTATTATACACATTTACACCCATCTTGTCATCATCTCGTTTTCACACCGCTTTCCACCCGCGTTTACCAGCCTTCGTCTGATATCTCCGCGCCGCCCGCGCTGTTTCAAAATCGACCTCCCCATGGACCCTGATCGTGCCACCGGCAGAACAATCTGTTGTCCGGATGCCCTCTACCGGTTTTGGCCCAAACCCTTAAATTGGCAGGGTAGCCAACGGGGTCGGGCGCCATTGCCGCCGGCCCCGCCCCAACAGGAGATCCATCATGGAACAACGCACTACCGCCCCCATCGTCCCGGCCACCGCCGTGGAGACCGTGCAGCACTCGCGCGCGGTCGACCGCGTGGTGCGGGGCATCGCCACCTCGGATGGCGCCGGCGTCAAACTCACGCGCGTGCTCACGCAGAACCTGCAGCGCCGGCTGGACCCGTTCCTGATGTTGGACGCCTTCGGCACCGATAGCCGCGATGACTACATCGGCGGCTTCCCCGATCACCCGCACCGCGGCTTCGAAACCATCACCTATATGCTGGCCGGCCGCATGCGCCATCGCGACAGCGCCGGCAACGAGGGCCTGCTGGAAAACGGCGGTGCCCAGTGGATGGTGGCCGGCGCCGGCGTGGTGCATTCGGAGATGCCCGAGCAGGAGGACGGCCGCATGGAAGGCTTCCAGTTGTGGCTGAACCTGCCCGCCGCGGACAAGATGACGGCGCCGTGGTACCGCGACCTGCCGGCCGCCGCCGTGCCCACCGTGGCACTGCCGGATGGCGCCACGGTACGCGTGCTGGCAGGGGCCTCGCACGGCGTGGCAGGTGTGGTGACGCGTCCGGTCACGGAGCCGCTTTACCTGGACGTGACGCTGCCCGCCGGGCAGAGCTTCTCCCAGGTGCTGCCGGCCGGGCATAACGCCTTCCTGTATGTCTACCGCGGCGAGATCGCGGTCGGCACGGGAGACAACGCGGCCGTGCTGGAAGCGCAGCGCATGGGCGTGCTGGACAACGCGGCAGGCGGGGACGGCGTGACGGTCAGCGCCAGCGCCGATGCGCGCTTCCTGCTGATCGCGGGCCGGCCGCTGGGCGAGCCGATCGTGCAATATGGGCCGTTCGTGATGAACACCCAGGAGCAGATCTACCAGACGCTGGCGGATTTCCGCGAAGGCCGCTTCAACCAGATCGCGGTCGGCAACGGCGCCTGACGCGCCAGTTACCGCCGGGGAGGCCCATGGTGCCGCCCCCGGCGGGCCATGCGCCGGAGCGCCCTGCTCCGGCCGCTGCTCCCCTCCCCGCTTCCCTCGTCTTCCCCCCAGTCTCCCCCCGGTTGCGCCGCTTGCGCGCCATGTTGCCCACCTTCCGCCCCAGCGGCGGCGGCCCGCCTGCGCCATGTGCCCGGCATGCGACTTGCAACCTGCCTGTATCCATTGCGGGGCCGAGAAAACTGTCCTGGACAGGCCGTCCGAACCCTGCACACTTATATAATCCACGGTTAATAAACGGCATCACCGGCCAATGATGGTTGCTGCAATGCGTAACGGCGATCCTGCCCCACGCACTGCAGGAGGTGCTGCCCGATACGAACATTGATCCACGTTGCTGCCATAACAACTCGAGCCGCCTCAGTGACCTTAAGTACAACCCCAAGGCTGGCGCTTGCCCATATCAGCAAGCGCTACCCCGGTGTGACCGCCAACGACGATGTGTCCCTCGTCGTCGCCCCCGGCGAAATCCACGCCGTGCTCGGCGAGAACGGCGCCGGCAAGTCCACCCTGATGAAGATCATCTTTGGCGCGGTCAAACCCGATGCCGGCGATATGCACTTCAACGGTGCCCCCGCCGCCATCCACAATCCGCACGATGCCCGCAACCTGGGCATCGCCATGGTGTTCCAGCACTTCTCGCTGTTCGATACGCTGACCGTCACCGAGAACATCGCGCTCGGCCTGCCCAGGGCAAGCAAGGGCGCCGGCGCCACCAACATGAAACAGTTGGCCGAGCAGATCCGCGAGACGGCCGAGCGTTACGGCCTGCCGCTGGAGCCCAACCGCCATGTGCACACCTTGTCGGTGGGCGAGCGCCAGCGCGTGGAGATCGTGCGCGCGCTGCTGGCGAAACCGCAGCTGCTGATCCTGGACGAGCCCACTTCCGTGCTGACGCCGCAGGCGGTGCAGACGCTGTTCGTCACGCTGCGCCAGCTCGCCGCGGAAGGCACCAGCATCCTCTACATCAGCCACAAGCTCGACGAGATCCGCGATCTTTGCCATAGCGCCACGGTGATGCGCATGGGCCGTGTCACCGGCGTGTGCGATCCGCGCCAGGAGAGCGCGGCTTCGCTGTCGCGCCTGATGATCGGCGGCGAGCCGCCGCGCGAAGCGCGCGTGCAGACCGAACCCGGCGCGTGCCGGCTGGCGGTGCGCGAACTGTCCCTGCCGCGCGCGCATGCCTTCGCCACGGAGCTGTCCGGCATCTCGCTGGATCTGCATGCCGGCGAAATCGTCGGCATCGCCGGTGTGTCCGGCAACGGCCAGCAGGAATTGCTGGCCGCGCTGTCGGGCGAGGACGGCCGCGCAGAACGCAACGCCATTGCGCTGGACGGCAAGCCGGTGGGCAAGCTGGACGCTCGCCAGCGCCGCCGCGCCGGCCTGGCCTTCGTGCCGGAAGAGCGCCTGGGCCGCGGCGCCGTCCCGGGCATGAGCCTGGCGGCCAATATCCTGCTTTCGCACCAGTCCGCGCCCTATGTGCTGCGCGGCATGATTTCGCCCAGGGCGGCGGCCGGGCTGGCGCAAGCCGTGATCGGCCGCTTCCGCGTCAAGGCAAGCGGGCCGGACGCGCTGGCCAAGAGCCTGTCGGGCGGCAACCTGCAGAAATTCATCGTCGGCCGCGAGATAGAGAGCGGCCCCAAGGTGTTGATCGTGGCCCAGCCGACCTGGGGCGTGGACGTTGGCGCCGCCGCGCAGATCCACAACGAGTTGCTGGCGCTCAAGGCCACCGGCTGCGCCTTGCTGGTGGTGTCCGAGGAACTGGACGAACTGTTCGCCATCTGCGATCGCCTGCACGTGATCGCCAAGGGCCGGCTGTCTCCGTCGATCCCCACCCAGGACGCCACGCGCGAACAGGTCGGGCTGTGGATGAGCGGCTTGTGGGAAGGCGGGCCAGGCGGCCGTCGCGAACAACAGGAGGCCGCGCTCCATGGCTGATTTCCTGTTTCGCTCGCCCGTGTCGCTGGCGCCACGCGGGCTGCCCTCGCGGCGCATGGCCTACGCTTCCCCGTTCATTGCGCTGGCCCTGACGCTGGCCTTCGGTGCCCTGCTCTTCCTGCTGCTCGGCAAGGATCCGGTGGCCGCGCTCAAGGTCTTCCTGGTCGATCCGCTCAAGGACCGCCGCGCCATCGGCGAGGTGCTGCTCAAGACCGTACCGCTGGTGCTGTGCGCGCTCGGCCTTTCCGTGTGCTACCGCGCCAATATCTGGAATATCGGCGCCGACGGCCAGCTGATCCTCGGCGGTATCTTCGCCGGCGCCACGGTGCTGTACTTCGACGTGCCCGGCAATGGCGTCAACGGCACCGTGGTGCTGGTGCTGGCATCGCTGGCCGGCGTAGTCGGCGGCATGTTCTGGGCGTCGATCACCGCGGCGCTCAAGGACAAGTTCAACGCCAACGAGATCCTGGTGTCGCTGATGCTGACCTATATCGCGCAGCAGCTGATGCTGTACGTGGTCAATGGTCCGCTGAAGGATCCCAACGGCATGAACTTCCCGCAGTCCAAGGTGTTCTCCAGCGAATTCCTGCTGCCGAACCTGCTGTCGGGCTCGCGCCTGCACGCGGGCTTTGCGGTGATGCTGGTGCTGGTGGTGGTGATGACCGTCTTCATCTTCCGCAGCTTCGCGGGCTACCGGCTGCAGGTGGGCGGCACCGCGCCGGCGGCGGCGCGCTATGCGGGCTTCTCGGCACGCCGCTCGCTGTGGAGCGCGCTGATGATCTCGGGCGGCACCGCCGGCCTGGCGGGCGCCTTCGAAGTGACCGGCCCGATCGGGCAGTTGCTGCCGTCGATCTCGCCCGGCTATGGCTTCACCGCGATCATCGTGGCCTTCGTCGGCCGCCTGCATCCGGTGGGCACCGTGTTCGGGGGCATCGTCATGTCGCTGTTCTATATCGGCGGCGAAATGGCCCAGTCCCGGCTGGGCCTGCCTTCGGCGATCGGCTCGGTGTTCCAGGGCATGCTGCTGTTCTTCCTGCTGGCCAGCGATACGCTGATCGACAACCGCCTGCGCTGGCGCGCCAAGGCCGCCTGAGCGGAGCCCACACGATATGGAACAATTCGCCCCTCTTATCGCCACGGCGATCAACGCCGGCACGCCCCTGCTGCTGGCCGCGCTCGGCCTGCTGATCAACGAACGCTCCGGCGTGCTCAACCTGGGGGCCGAAGGCATGATGCTAGTGGCCGCCGCATTTGGCTTCATGGTCGGCTACCAGACGCAGTCGCCGATGCTCGGCTTTGCCGCCGGCGCGCTCGCCGGCATGCTGATGGCCACGCTGTTCTCGTGGCTGGCGCTGGTGCTGGCCACCAACCAGGTGGCCACCGGCCTGGCGCTGTCGATCTTCGGCACCGGGCTGTCGGCCTTCATGGGCCAGCGCTTCGTCGGTTTCGCCATGCCGTCGCAGGCCAGGTCGATTCCTTTCCTGGCTGATATCCCGTTCTTCGGGCCGGCTTTCTTCCAGCAGCACTGGATGGTGTATTTCAGCCTATTCCTGTGCGGCGCCATCATGTGGTTCCTGTTCCGCACGCGCGCCGGGCTGACCCTGCGCGCGATCGGCGAGTCGCCGGAATCAGCACACGCACTGGGCTATCCCGTGCGGCTGATCCGCTTTGGCGCGCTGCTGTTCGGCGGTGCCTGCTGCGGGCTGGCCGGGGCCTACCTGTCGCTGGTGTACACGCCGATGTGGGTGGAGAACCTGGTGGCGGGACGCGGCTGGATCGCGCTGGCGCTGACCACCTTCGCCACCTGGCGGCCCGGCCGCGTTTGGGCCGGGGCCTGGTTGTTCGGCGGCGTCACCATCCTGCAGTTCTACCTGCAAGGGATCGGTGTGTCGATGCCGTCGCAGATCCTGTCGATGCTGCCCTATGCGGCCACCATCGTCGTGCTGGCGCTGATCTCGCGCAATCCGGCGTGGATCCGCCTGAACATGCCAGCCTCGCTGGGCAAACCCTTCCGCCCGGGTGTTGCCTGACCGTTTCGATTGCGGCCCGGCGCCTTGCCGGGCCGCGTCGCCTTGCCCGATTTTCAGAAGTCCGCCAGAGACCTCACGCTGAAAACCCCCGTTACCAGAGCCACAGTTGCAACCTTAGTCAAAGAATCAGTACCCAGGTCATTACAAGGAGAAATCATGATCGTCACGCGCAGGAAAACCCTCGCCGCACTGGCCGCCACCGCCGTGCTGGCCCTCGCGGGCTGCGGCAAGAAGGAAGCGGAAAAGCCGGCGGAAAGCGCCGCCCCGGCTTCCGCCCCCGCCGCCGAGCAGAAGGCCGAACCGCTGAAGGTTGCCTTCGTCTATATCGGCCCGGTTGGCGACGCGGGCTGGACCTACGCCCATGACGCCGGACGCAAGGCCGTGGAAGAAAAGTACGGCGACAAGGTAAAGACCACCTTCGTCGAGAACGTGCCTGAATCCGCCGCCGATGCCGAACGCGTGTTCCGCGACCTCGCCGCGCAAGGCAACAAGCTCATCTTCGGCACGACCTTCGGCTACATGGAATCGATGCTCAAGGTGGCCAAGGAATTCCCGGACGTGAAGTTCGAGCACGCGACCGGCTTCAAGACCGCAGACAACCTGGCGCAGTACGACGTACGCACCTATGAAGGCGCTTACCTGGCTGGCGTGGTCGCCGGCAAGATGAGCAAGACCGGCAAGATGGGCGTGGTGGCATCGGTGCCCATCCCCGAGGTGATCCGCAATATCGACTCGTTCACCCTGGGCGCGCGCAGCGTGAATCCCAAGGCGACCGTCAAGGTGGTGTGGGTGAACAAGTGGTTCGATCCGGGCAAGGAGCGCGAAGCCGCCACCACGCTGATCGGCCAGGGCGTGGACATGCTGATGCAGAACACCGACTCCGCCGCCGTGGTGCAGACCGCGCAGGAAAAGGGCGTGTACGCCTTCGGCTGGGACAGCGACATGAGCAAGTTCGGCGAGAAGGCCCACCTGGCCGCCTCGGTGATTTCGTGGGGCGTCTACTACAACAAGGTGGTGGGCGACGTACTGGCCAACCAGTGGAAAAACAGCACCACGTGGTGGGGCCTGAAGGAAGGCATGATTGACCTGAAGGGCTTCAACGCCGTGGTGCCGGATGACGTCAAGGCACTGGTGGAAGAGCGCAAGAAGGGCGTGGCCGACGGTTCCGCGCCGATCTGGAAGGGTCCGCTCAAGGACAACACCGGCAAGGAGCAACTGGCCAAGGACCAGGTCGCCGACGATGGCTTCCTGCATGGCATCAAGTTCTACGTCGAAGGCGTGGAAGGCAAGATCCCGGGCTGAACGTAAGCACCGGTTCAAACTGTACTGGCATCCCGCACCCGCGGGAATGCCGGCACGGCGGCGGGTCGCCTGCCAGGCCCCGCCGCTCCTCCCCGAAGTCCTCCCCTGCCCGGACTCCCCCTACGGAACTTGAAGCCCCGTGGATTGGCCCAAGCTATCTGCGAGTGGCCCAACCTGGCCACGTCGCAAGTGAAAAGTGAGGGAGGCTTCTCATGTGGAAACGATTTTCAGCACTGTGGACGCTGCTGAGGCGCGACGGCCGCCTGCTGTGGTTCGCGCTGCGCCATCCCGACGCGCCGCCCTGGCTGCGGCCGGCTACGTTCGGCCTGGTGCTCTACGCCATTTCGCCCATCGACCTGATTCCCGACTTTATCCTCGGCCTAGGCATCGTGGACGACGTGGTGCTGATTCCGCTGGCGGTGCACTTCATGCTCAAGCGCCTGCCGCCGCATGTGCTGCGGCAGGCCGAGGCGCGCGCCGGCGCCACTACGGTGCGCGCCCGCTAGCGCGCGCCGCTCAGGGCAGCAGGATCGTGGTGCCGGTGGTCTTGCGGCCTTCGAGATCGCGATGCGCCTGTGCCACATCCGCCAGCGCATAGCGCTGGCGCACCTCGATCCGGACCCGGCCGCTGGTCACCATTTCGAACAGTTCGGCCGCCATCGGCTCGAGCAGTTCGCGGTGCACCACATAAGTCATCAGCGTCGGCCGCGTGACGCGCAGCGAGCCTTTGTTGCCCAGCACCGAGAGATCGAACGGCGGCACCGGACCCGACGCATTGCCGAACACCACCAGGGTGCCGCGCGGCTTCAGGCAATCCAGCGAGCCATTGAAGGTATCCTTGCCGACTGAATCGTAGACCGCCGCGACGCCCTTGCCGCCGGTGATTTCCCTGACCCTGTCCACGAACGATTCGCGGGTATAGACGATGGTGTGGTCGCAGCCATGCGCGCGCGCCAGCGCGGCTTTTTCGTCACTGCCGGCGGTGCCGATCACCGTGGCGCCCAGTGCCTTGAGCCACTGGCTGGCGATCAGGCCAACCCCGCCCGCGGCGGCGTGCAGCAGCACCGTATCGCCCGGCTGCACCCGGTAGCTGTCGCGCACCAGGTATTGCGTGGTCAGGCCCTGCAGCATCATCGCCGCGCCCTGCTCGAACGAGATGGCATCGGGCAGGCGCACCACGATATCGGCCGGCATCACCCGTACCTGGGCATACGCACCCGTGGGACGGCCGGCATAGGCGACACGGTCGCCCACGCTGAGGTGCCGCACGCCATCGCCCACGGCTTCCACCACGCCGGCGCCTTCCATGCCGAGGCCGCCCGGCAGCGGCTGCTTGTACAGCCCCGTGCGGAAATAAACGTCGATGTAGTTGAGGCCGACCGCCTCGTGCCGCACGCGAACCTCGCCGGGGCCGGGATTCCCGACCTCGACGTCGACCCACTGCATCACCTCGGGGCCGCCGGTCTCGAAAATGCGGATGGCCTTGCTCATGTCTCGCTCCTGTTCCTGTTGATGCTTGTCGATGCTTGTCGATGCGCGTCGGCAAGCGATGTCCATGCGCGGTCCGCGCGGAAACGATCAGGCCGGCTTGCCCGGCTCCGGGTATATACGCCGCAGCTCCGCAATCAACAGCTCGGCGGTCGCCACGTTGGTGGCGCAAGGCACGTTGTGCACGTCGCAGGCGCGCACCAGTGCATTGATATCGGGTTCATGCGGCTGCGACGTCATGGGATCGCGCAGGAAGATCACCACGCCGACGCGGCCCTCGGCCAGTTGCGCGCCGATCTGCAGGTCGCCGCCCCAGGGTCCGGACAGCAGGCGCGTCACCGTGAGGCCGATTTCGTCGCTCAGGCGGCCGCCCGTGGTGCCGGTTGCCAGCAGTTCACAGCGCGCCAGGAAATCGCGATGGCGGCCGGCAAAGGCCACGATGTCATCTTTCTTGTGGTCGTGCGCGATCAGCGCGATACGGGGGAGAGTCATCGGCGTCATCCTGGCCAGTCAGCAAAGGCCGGGCCGGTGCGGCCCGGCGGGAAACACGCCGGGCGGCGGCACTGCCACCGCCCGGAGGGGGGGCAGGCGCTCAGAACGTGCCGGGGTAAGCGCCGCCGTCGAGCAGGATGTTCTGCCCGGTCATGTAGGCCGCATAGCGGCTGCACAGGAAGGCACAGGTGGCGCCGAACTCGGCCGGTTCGCCGAAGCGGCGGCTCGGGTTCTGCGCGGCGCGGCGCTGCGCGACTTCCTCGACGGACAGGCCGGCCTGCTTGGCGCCGCCTTCCATGGTCTTGTAGAGGCGGTCGGTATTGAACGGGCCGGGCAGCAGGTTGTTGACGGTCACGCCATGCTGCGCCACTTCGCGCGCCAGCCCGGCGACGAAGCCGGTCAGGCCGGAGCGTGCGCCGTTGGACAGCCCGAGCACGTCGATCGGCGCCTTGACGGCACCGCTGGTGATATTGACGATGCGGCCCCATTTGCGCGCGATCATGCCGTCCACCGTGGCCTTGATCAGTTCGATCGGCGTCAGCATATTGGCATCGATCGCTGCCAGCCAGGTATCACGGTCCCAGTCGCGGAAGTTGCCCGGCGGCGGCCCGCCCGCGTTGTTGACGAGGATGTCCAGGTCGCCCAGCTTGGCGACGGCGTCCAGCGCCAGCTTGCGCCCCGCCGGGGTGGTGATGTCGGTGGCGACAGGCACCACGCGCCGGCCGTGGCGCGCGCGCAGGTCCGCCGCCGCCTTTTCCAGCGCCTCGGCGCCGCGCGCCACGATCACCACGTCCACGCCTTCGGCAGCCAGCGCATCGGCGCAGGCAAAACCGAGACCCTTGCTGGCGCCGCACACCAGCGCATGCTTGCCGCGCAATCCTAGATCCATCTCATCGACTCCTTGTGTCATCGAGGCGGCCACCCGCCTGCTTGTTATCTTGCGTGCCCTTCACTCCGCCGCGCCCCTTGGCTCCGGGGCGCGCCGACAGTAAATATATCCCGCCCATCACCAATGCGCTGCCGGCAAGCTGCACGCCGGTGATCGGCTCGCCCAGCAGCCAGAAGCCGAGAAACAAGGTGGACACCGGCCCGAGCATGCCCGCCTGCGACGCCATCGGCGCGCCAATGCGCGCCACCGCCACCATGGTCAGCGACACCGGAAGCACCGTGCAGAACACCGAGTTGACCAGCGACAGCCACATCACCGGCGCTGGCTGCAGCAGCGCCGCCAGCGGACGTCCCAGCACCAGGTATTGCACCACGCAGCAGGCGGTGGAAACGCACATCGCATAGGCCACGAGCCGCAGCGACCCGATACGCTGCACCAGTTCGCCCGAGGCAATCAGGTAAATGCCATAAGTGAGTGCGCTACCGAGCACCAGCGCGGCACCGAGCCACACGCCGCTGCCGCTCACGTCGAGATCATGCGCGAAAACCAGCACGATGCCTATATAGGCAAGCAGCAAGGACAGCCATTGCCGGGTGCTGATGCTGCGTTTGAACAGCACAGCGCTGGCCAGCAGCACGAAGGATGGCGTCAGGAACAGGATCAGCCGTTCCAGCCCGGCGGTGATGTACTGCAGCCCGAGGAAGTCGAGGAAGCTCGACAGGTAGTAGCCGATGATGCCAAGGAAGACGATGCGGCCGCGGTCGGCCCAGGACAGCGCCGGCAGCCGGCGCGACTGCCACCAGCCGATGGCCATGAACAGCGGCACGGCGAACAGCATGCGCAGGCTGATGACCATGACCGCGTCGACGTCGTAGCGGTACATCAGCTTGGCGACGATCGCCTTGCCGGAGAAGAGGATGGCGCCGACGGCGGCCACGGCAAGGCCGGCGCGCTGCGATGCCGGCTGGGCGGGAGACACGCTGCTGGTGCTGGAGAGCTGGGATGCGGACACGGGAAAGCCGGATGATAGAAGGGCCGCGCGCCGCCGGGGGCAAGGCGGACCGCTGAAGACGCGAGCCATTGTATTCGAAAAGAGTCAACTGCATCTGGCGCCCATTGTCCTGCGTGCGGCTGTTGGGCGATGTCACCTTCCTTGAGGAATCCGCCATGCAACGCACCCTCTGCTGTCTGGCTCCGGTTTCGACTGGATGGTGGCGACGCCGCCGCTGGCAGGCATCCTGAAACTGCCGTAAGCTCGCCGCTCGGCGCGTGCAACACGTGCCCAATAAGAAGAACCAGGAGCATTCACTCATGACGGCAGCAGCCCTTTCCCTAGTGCCCCCTCGCTTCGCCTTCCGCGGCAATCGTCGCGCGCCGAGGACCGGCCAGCATGGCGCCCATCCGCTGATGGCCGCCGTGGCCGCGGCGGCCGCGCTCGCGGCCGGTTGGCTGCCCGGCACCGCCAGCGCCGCGGATTTCCCCGCCAAGCCAATCCGCTTTATCGTGCCCTATGCCGCCGGCGGCACCACCGACCTGGTCGCGCGCACCGTCGGCCAGAAAGTAGCCGAGAAGCTCGGCCAGCCGGTGGTGGTGGAAAACCGCCCCGGAGCGGGCGGCAATATCGGCATGGAGGCGGTCGCCAAGGCCGTGCCGGACGGCTACACCATCGGTTTCGGCGCGATCTCGACCAATGCGCTCAACCCGCATATCTACAAGCACGTGCCATTCGATCCGCGCAAGGACTTCACCGCGGTGAGCCTGCTCGGCACCTCGACCATCGTGCTGGAAGTCAGCAACAGCCTGCCGGTGAAAACCGTGTCGGAATTGGTCAGCTATGCCAAGGCCCACCCCGGCCTGACCTACGCGACCGCGGGAACCGGCACGTCGATGCACCTGGCCGGCGCGATGTTCTCGCAGATGACGCAGGCGGGCCTGACCCATGTGCCATACAAAGGCAGCAGCCCGGCCATCAACGATATGCTGGGCGGCCACGTGCAGGTGATGTTCGACAACCTGCCCGCCTCGCTGCCGCACATCCAGGGCGGCAAGCTGCGCGCGCTGGCCGTGGCCGGCAAGAGCCGCTCGCCCGCCCTGCCGAATGTGCCGACGCTGGCCGAGGCCGGCCTGGCTGGGTACGCTGTCGAGCCGTGGTTCGGCGTGTACGGGCCCGCCGGCATGCCCGCGCCGGTGGTGCAGGCGCTCAATGCCGCCTTCGTCGAGGCGCTGGGCAATGCGGACGTCAAGGACAAGCTGGTCCAAGCGGGCTTCAACCCGAAGGGATCGAGCGCGGCGGAACTGCAGTCGCTGACACTGTCCGAGTACGAGAAATTCGGCAAGGTCGCCAAGAGCGCCAGCATCTCGGTGGATTGAGCGGCGGGCGCCGCTCGCTTCCGGCCGGGACACCGCCGGAGGCGCGCGGCTCCGCATCCATTACAATCCGGCTGCACCGGGCCATCGCGCCCACTCCAGCCGCCTACCCGCCATGAAGCAAGATCCGCGTTTCCCCAAGCTGTACATCCTCGATCACCCGCTGATCCAGCACAAGCTCTCCCATATGCGCGACAAGGACACGTCCACGCGCACATTCCGCGAACTGCTGCGGGAGATCACGCTGCTGATGGGCTATGAAATCACGCGCAACCTGCCGCTCACCACGCGCCACATCGAGACGCCGCTGGTCGAACTCGATGCACCCGTGATCGCCGGCAAGAAGCTCACCATCGTGCCAGTGCTGCGCGCCGGCGTGGGCATGAGCGACGGCCTGGTCGAGCTGATTCCTTCGGCGCGCATCGGCCATATCGGTGTCTACCGAGATGACCAGCACCGCCCTGTGGAATACCTGGTGCGCCTGCCCGACGTGGAAGACCGCAGCTTTATCCTGTGCGATCCGATGGTCGCCACCGGCTATTCCGCCGCGCACGCGGTCGACGTGCTGAAGCGCCGCGGCGTGGCGGACGATTCGATTACCTTCGTCGCGCTGGTGGCTGCGCCGGAAGGCGTGGAAGTGTTCCAGAAGGCACACCCAGGCGTGAAACTGTTCGTGGCTTCGCTGGACAGCCATCTGGATGAGCACGCCTACATCATTCCTGGCCTGGGCGACGCTGGCGACCGGCTGTTCGGGACCAAGAACTGAGCGTTCCCTTGAAAACGGCTCGAGCCGCGCGCTCTCTGCGCCCGGCTTGATCCGCCTCAACCCGCGCGGCGAGGGGTCTGCCTAGACTGGCGGCAACGGCACATGATCCGGTGTGCCGTGCCTGACCAGGGAGACCCAGATGGCAGCCTTGAAGATCCTGTTCACCACCAGCACCGGGCTGATGAGCCTCGGCGTCATTGGCTTCATCATTGGCATGGGGTGGTTCTTCACCCGGCTGTTCCTGCGCAAGATGCGGGAAGACGAGGCAGCGGCGCAACGCCGCTGAACCGGCCGCCGGCGCCGTCCGGCTTTCGCCTATTTCTTCTTGCCGGAACCCAGCAGGCTGCCCAGCACGCCGCGGATCAGTTCGCGCCCGACTTGCGAGCCGACCGTGCGCGCCGCCGACTTGGCCATCGACTCCAGGATGGAATCGCCGCGCCCGGTCTTGCCGGTGCCCTTGGTCAGCCCGCCGAAGATCTCGCCCGCCTGGTCGAGCCAGCCGCCACCCTGCGCGGGTGCCTGCTCCGGCTGGCCTGCCGTGGGCGCTGGCGCGCCGTTGCCGGCGGTGGACGGGGATGACACCGGCGCGGCCGCCCGGCCCTTGAGTTTCTCGTAGGCCGACTCGCGATCGATCGCCTGCTCGTAGGTGCCGGCTACCAGCGACGCAGCCAGCAACTGCTTGCGCTCGTCATCGGTGATGGGGCCGATCCGGCTGCCGGGCGCCATTATCCAGGCACGTTCCGTCATACCGGGAATGCCCTTGGCGTCGAGCAGCGACACCAGCGCCTCACCCACGCCGAGTTCCCCGATCGCCTTCTCCAGGTCCAGGCCTGGCTTGGCGCGCATGGTGGTCGCCGCCACCTTGACGGCCTTCTGGTCGCGCGGCGTGAAGGCGCGCAGCGCGTGCTGCACGCGGTTGCCGAGCTGCCCCAGCACGGTGTCGGGAATATCGGCGGGATTCTGCGTGACAAAATACACGCCAACGCCCTTGGAGCGGATCAGGCGCACCACCTGCTCGATCTTGTCGAGCAGGCCCTTGGGCGCGTCGTTGAACAGCAGGTGCGCCTCGTCGAAGAAGAACACCAGCTTGGGCTTGTCGAGATCGCCGGCCTCGGGCAGCTTCTCGAACAGTTCCGAGAGCAGCCACAACAGGAAGGTGGCGTAGAGCTTGGGGGAATTCAGCAGCTTGTCAGCGGACAGGATATTCACCACGCCCTGCCCGTTCTCGGTCTGGATGAAATCATCCAGGTTGAGCATGGGCTCGCCGAAGAACACATCGGCGCCTTGCGATTCCAGCGCCATCAGGCCGCGCTGGATGGCGCCGATCGAGGCTGCCGAGATATTGCCGTATTCGGTGGTGAACTGCCCGGCGTTGTCGCCCACGTACTGCAGCATGGCGCGCAGGTCCTTGGCGTCGAGCAGCAACAGCCCGCTGGCGTCGGCGATACGGAATACCAGGTTAAGCACGCCCTGCTGGGTGTCGTTGAGGTCCAGCATGCGCGACAGCAGCAGCGGCCCCATATGCGAGACCGTCGCCCGCACGGGATGGCCCTTCTGCCCGAAGACGTCCCACAGCGTGGTAGGGCAGGCGCCCCACACCGGCTCGGGCAGGCCCAGGTCCGCCAGGCGCGCCTTGAGCTTGTCGGAGAGCTTGCCCGGCTGGGAGATGCCGGTCAGGTCACCTTTGACGTCGGCCATGAAGACCGGCACGCCCAGCCGCGAAAAACCCTGGGCCAGGCTTTGCAGCGTCACGGTCTTGCCGGTGCCGGTGGCGCCGGTGATCAGGCCGTGCCGGTTGCCCATCTCGGGCAGCAGGGCAAGTTCGAGCTCGGCGTTCTTGGCGATGAGGATGGGTTCGGCCATGGTTTCTCTGGTTGGCAGGCAGCACAGCGGCATCGCCGCGACCGTCCCCGCCCGCGCGCCGCCCCCCGTGATCGGGGGACCGGCGGCGGCGGGGCCGCGTGATAAAATGCTGGGCTGATTATAGCCAGCCCCCAGGCCGGCTCACAGACACACCACACCATCCAGCCGTGCCGCCGATCACCCGTTGTTCGCCCGGCACGGCCGGCGCGCGCCGTCAGGGCGCGCGCATCAAACGTTTTGCGCTTCGGAGAGAATCATGGCCGGTCACTCAAAATGGGCCAATATCAAACACAAGAAAGCCGCCGCTGACGCCAAGCGCGGCAAGGTCTGGACCCGCCTGATCAAGGAAATCACCGTCGCCGCGAAGCTCGGCGGCGGCGATGCCGATTCCAACCCGCGCCTGCGCCTGTCCATGGACAAGGCGATGGACGCGAACATGCCGAAGGACAACATCCAGCGCGCCATCCAGCGCGGCGTGGGTGGCCTGGAAGGCGCCAACTACGAAGAAATCCGCTACGAGGGCTACGGCCTGGCCGGCGCGGCCATCATCGTCGACTGCCTCACCGACAACCGTACCCGCACCGTGGCCGAAGTGCGCCATGCCTTCTCCAAGAACGGCGGCAACATGGGCACGGAAGGCTCGGTGGCGTTCATGTTCACCCACTGCGGCCAGTTCCTGTTCGCCCCCGGCACCGCCGAGGACAAGCTGATGGAAGTCGCGCTGGAAGCCGGCGCCGACGATGTCGTCACCAACGACGACGAATCGATCGAAGTGCTGTGCCCGCCCAACGATTTCGCCATAGTCAAAGCCGCGCTGGAAGCCGCGGGTTTCAAGGCCGAGATGGCCGACGTCACGATGAAGCCGCAGAACGAAGTCAGCTTCTCCGGCGACGACGCCGTCAAGATGCAAAAGCTGCTCGACGCCCTGGAAAACCTGGACGACGTGCAGGAAGTCTTCACCAACGCGGTGATCGAGGAATAAGGCGGGGATCGGGCAAGACCTCGCCTCACGGCGGCAGCGCGGCCCGACAGGCCATGGCTGCCGCTTTTCGCACTTCGCATGCGTAATTTTTTCTGGCAGTAGATCATGAAAGTATTGGTTGTCGGCTCGGGTGGTCGTGAACACGCGATGGCCTGGAAATTGGCCCAGTCGCCCAAGGTGCAGGTGGTGTACGTGGCGCCGGGCAACGGCGGCACCGCGCTCGACAAGCGTCTGCAGAACGTGCCCCTGACGGATCCGGAAGTGCTGGCCGCCTTTGCCGAGCGCGAGGGCGTGCACTTCACGGTAGTCGGCCCCGAGGCGCCGCTGGCGGCCGGCATCGTCGATATCTTCCGTGCCAAGGGCCTGCGCATCTTCGGCCCCACGCAAGCGGCGGCCCAGCTGGAATCGTCCAAGGATTTCGCCAAGGCGTTCATGCAGCGCCACGGCATCCCGACCGCCGCCTATCAGACCTTCAACGACGCCGCCGCCGCCCATGCCTACATCGACGCGCAGGGCGCGCCGATCGTGATCAAGGCCGACGGCCTGGCCGCCGGCAAGGGCGTGGTGGTTGCCGCCACGCTGGAAGAAGCGCACGCCGCGGTCGACATGATGCTGGCCGACAACCGCCTCGGCGATGCCGGCGCGCGCGTGGTGATCGAGGAATTCCTCGAAGGCGAGGAGGCCAGCTTTATCGTGCTGGTGGACGGCAGGAACGTCCTCGCACTGGCTACCAGCCAGGACCACAAGCGCCTGCTCGATCACGACGCAGGCCCCAATACTGGCGGCATGGGCGCGTATTCGCCGGCGCCGGTGGTCACGCCCGCGCTGCATGCCCGCGCCTTGCGCGAGATCATCATGCCGACCGTGCGCGGCATGGAAAAGGACGGCATCGTCTACACAGGCTTCCTCTACGCCGGCCTGATGATCGACGCCGAAGGCAACCTCAAGACGCTGGAATTCAACTGCCGCATGGGCGACCCGGAAACCCAGCCGATCCTGGCCCGCCTGAAGACCGACCTGGTCGACGTGATGGAGCACGCCGTCACCGGCAAGCTCGACGAGATCGAGCTGGACTGGGACCGCCGCACCGCGCTGGGCGTGGTGATGGCCGCTTACGGCTATCCCGACGCTCCGCGCAAGGGCGACGCCATTACCGGCATCCCGGCCGAAACCGAGGAAAGCGTGACCTTCCACGCCGGCACCACGCTCAAGGACGGCACCCTGCTGACCACGGGCGGCCGTGTCCTGTGCGTGGTGGGGCTGGCGGATACCGTCAAGGCAGCGCAACGCGCGGCCTACAGCGCGGCCGAGAAGATCCACTTCGATGGCATGCAGTACCGCACCGACATCGGCTACCGCGCCATCAAACGGTAAAGGGACGAATAGATCTGCTGCGCGGCCCACGGCGGGCCGCTCGCTACGATTTCTTGGCCCTTTACGGCGCTTTGTGCTGAATTTGCCGAATCCGGCCAAGTGTTGTCCCAGCCAGTACAATCATGACATCGCCATGACGGCCGGGCAGGTTGACTGACCTGCCCGGCCGTCACCGCTCCGGCCACCCGCCCGCACACCATGATCGATTCCCAGGCAGTCCGTGCCTATCTGCTCGGTCTGCAAGACCGTATCACCGACGCTGTCGCCGCCATCGACGGCAAGGCGTTTTCCACCGATGCCTGGGAGAAGCCGCCCACCGAGCGCCTGCGCGGCAGCGGCCGCACCCGTATCCTGGAAGGTGGCGCCGTGATGGAGCGCGCCGGCGTGGGCTTCTCGCATGTGCGCGGCGACGCGTTGCCGCCCTCGGCCACGGCCAACCGGCCCGAGCTGGCCGGCCGCGGCTTCGAGGCGCTGGGCGTCTCGCTGGTGTTCCACCCGCGCAATCCCTATGTCCCGACCGTGCACATGAACGTGCGCTGCCTGATGGCGGTGAAGGAAGGAGCAGAGCCGGTCTGGTGGTTTGGCGGCGGCATGGATCTGACGCCGTACTACGGCAACGCCGAAGACTGCACGCACTTCCACGTCACCTGCCGCGATGCGCTCGCGCCCTATGGCGGCGAACTCTATCCGCGCTTCAAGCAATGGTGCGACGAGTACTTCTTCCTCAAGCACCGGGGCGAAGCGCGCGGCATTGGCGGCATCTTCTTCGATGACTTCTCCGCGCTGGGCTTCGATCGCAGCTTTGCCATGATGCAATCCGTGGGCGATGCATTCCTGGAGGCCTATCTGCCGATCCTGCAGGCGCGCAAGGACACGCCCTATGGCGAGCGCGAGCGGGAATTCCAGGCCTACCGCCGTGGCCGCTATGTGGAGTTCAACCTGGTATTCGACCGCGGCACGCATTTCGGGCTGCAATCGGGCGGACGCAGCGAATCGATCCTGATGTCGATGCCGCCGCTGGCAAGCTGGCGCTACGACTGGCAGCCGGAGCCGGGCAGCGCGGAAAGCGCGCTGTACACCGACTTCCTGCCTGTGCGCGAGTGGGCCTGACGGCAACCCCATGGCACACGACATCGCACGACCGCTCACCGCCAACGCGGCAGACGCAACCAACGGCGCCCGCCCCTACCGGCTCGGCATCCTCGGCGGCACCTTCGATCCGCCCCATATCGGCCACGTGGCGCTGGCCAGGCTTTGCATCGAGCATCTCGAACTGGATGAACTGGTCTGGATCCCAACCGGCCAGTCATGGCAAAAAGGCGACGACGTCACCCCCGCCGCCGACCGCCTCGCCATGACCGAACTGGCCGCGCAGGCGCTGTCCGACACCCGCGCGCTGGTCCATGCCAGCCGCATGGAAGTCGATCGCGCGGGCCCCAGCTACACAGTCGATACCGTGCACGAACTGCGCCAGCACTATGGCCCCACCGCTTCGCTGGCCTGGCTCATGGGTGCCGACCAGTTGCTGCGCCTGCACACCTGGCATGGCTGGCAGGAACTGTTCGCCGACGTGCACCTTTGCGTAGCGACGCGACCCGGTTTCGACCTCGCCGAACTCGATGGTCCGGTGCGGGAAGAGCTCGCCGCGCGGCGGGCATCCACCGACCTGATACAATCCATGCCCTCCGGCCGCATGTGGATCGACCAGACGCTTGCCGTCGACCTCTCCTCCACCGCCCTACGCCAACGCCTGGCTGCCGGACAACCGGCAGATGACCAGCTGCCGTCCGGCGTGGCACACTACATCGCGAGCCGCGGCCTGTATCGGCCGACCCAGTCGGATCTGCCCATCCCGGCCCGCCCCCAAACCGATCTCAGCTGAACTGAAAAAGCACCATGGATATTCGTAAACTGCAACGCGCCATCGTCGACGGCCTCGAGGATGTCAAAGCGCAGGACATCAAGGTGTACGACACCACCCACCTGACAGAACTGTTCGACCGGGTGGTGATCGCCAGCGGGACTTCGAACCGCCAGACCAAGGCGCTGGCCGCCTCGGTCCGCGATACCGTCAAGGACGCCGGCGGCCATATCGTCGCGGTGGAAGGGCTGGAAACGGGCGAATGGGTGCTGGTGGACTGCGGCGACGCGGTGGTCCACATCATGCAGCCGCAGTTGCGCATGTACTACAACCTGGAAGAACTCTGGGGCGACAAGCCGGTACGGCTCAAGCTGTCCACCGCCAAGAAGGGCCTGGCCAAGGCCAGCGAGCCCATCGACAGCGAAGACGAGGACGATAGCCCGGTGGTACGCACCGCACGCCGCGCCACCGGCCTGCGGCCGGCCCTGGCCCGCCTGCCCGAAGGCATGAAAGAGCCTTCGCCGCCGCTTGGCCACGAAGACACCGATCCGGACGCCATCGCCACCAACCGCGCCCCGACCGTACAGAAACGCCTGACCAGCGCACTGGGCTCGGCCCCGGCACGCAAGGCGCCGGCCAAGTCCGCCGCGCCGCGCAAGACGGCTGCCGGTACCGGCGCGCCACGCAAGACCGCCACCAAGACCGCAGCGACCAAGACGGCTGCCGCCAAGGCACCGGCCGCGCGCAAGCGCACCACCCGCTCGGCCTGAGCGGAACCGTTCCGCTTCCCGTCATGCAGTTGCTGATCGTGGCCGTTGGCCACAAGATGCCCGGCTGGATCGAAACCGGTTTCGCCGAGTACGCGAAGCGCATGCCACCCGAGCTGCGCATCGAGCTGCGCGAAATCAAGCCCGAGGCGCGCTCGTCGAGCAATAACGCCACCACCGTGATGCAACGCGAGGCGGCCCGCATCGAGGCGGCGCTGCCTAAGCAATGCCGCATCGTGGCACTGGACGAACGCGGGCGCGATCTCACCACGGTGCAGCTCGCCGCCCAGCTGGGCGACTGGCAACGCGAAGGCGGCGACGTCGCCTTCCTGATCGGCGGCGCGGACGGGCTGGATCCCGCGCTAAAGGCGCGCGCGCAGACGCTGCTGCGCCTGTCCAGCCTGACCATGCCGCATGGCATGGTGCGCGTGCTGCTGGCCGAGCAGCTCTACCGCGCCTGGTCGGTGACGCAGAATCATCCGTACCATCGCGCCTGAAGCCGGCTGGCCGCCGCCAGTGGCACGCCGCGGGCGAGGCCGGCAGGTACAATGCGACCGAAGCGGCGCATGCCGCCGGCACATTTCCCCGGATTCCCGACTGCCCTGCCGTGACCCATTCCTTCCTCTACCTCGCCTCCCAGAGCCCGCGCCGGCGCGAATTGCTGACCCAGCTTGGCGTCGCCTACGAACTGCTGCTGGCCGATGACACCGAAGACGCCGAGGCGCTGGAAACCGTGCTGCCGGGCGAGAGCCCCGACGACTACGTGCAGCGCGTATGCGCGCTCAAGGCCGAGGCCGCGCTGCGCCGGCGCGAACGGCGCGCCCTGCCCGACGCCCCGATCCTGACCTCGGACACCACCGTCTGCCTGGGCGGCGAGATCCTCGGCAAGCCCACCGACGACGCCGACGCCGCGCGCATGCTGGCGGCGCTGGCAGGCCGCACCCATCGCGTGCTGACCGCCGTGACCGTCGTGTCCACGCTTGGCCTGCGCCACGCGCTTTCGGTCTCCGAGGTCAGTTTCCGGCCCATGACAGCCGATGAAATCGCGGCCTATGTCGCCAGCGGCGAGCCAGGCGGCAAGGCCGGCGCCTATGGCATCCAGGGCCGCGCGGCGGAGTTCGTCGCGCGAATCGACGGCAGCTATTCGGGTATCATGGGTTTGCCCCTGTTTGAGACCGCTTCGCTGCTCAGACAGGCCCAACTGCGGTTCTGAGAACCCCGCCGCCGCCCTTTCCGCTACCCCGCGGCTGCCCTGGCCAAGGCGGCGCCCCGGAGCGCATGGCGGCACAGTGCGGACAACCCCCTGGCCGGTCAGCCGGCGACGAGTTTCATCCACTATGACTGAAGACATCCTCGTCAACATCACACCGCAGGAAACGCGCGTGGCCATCGTGCAGCAGGCCGCCGTGCAGGAACTCCATGTCGAGCGCACGCTGTCGCGCGGGCTCGTCGGCAATATCTACCTGGGCAAGGTCGTACGTGTGCTGCCCGGCATGCAATCCGCCTTTATCGACATCGGGCTCGAACGCGCCGCATTCCTGCACGTCGCCGATATCTGGCATCCGCGCGACCCGGAAAAGAACGGCAATGCCGCGCCCCTGGCCATTGAGAAGACGCTCTATGAAGGCCAGGCGCTGATGGTGCAGGTCATCAAGGACCCGATTGGCACCAAGGGCGCGCGCCTGTCCACCCAGGTGAGCATCGCCGGACGCACCCTGGTCTACCTGCCCCAGGACCCGCACATCGGCATCTCCCAGCGCATCGAAGGCGAGGTCGACCGCGAAGCCCTGCGCTCGCGCGTGCAAAGCCTGGTACCGGCGGACGAACGCGGCGGATTTATCGTGCGCACTATTGCCGAGGAGTCCAGCAACGAGGAACTCGGTAACGATATCGCCTACTTGCGCAAGATCTGGGCCTCCATCCGCCAGAATGCCACCACCCTGCCCGCGCCCAGCCTGCTGTACCAGGATCTCAACCTGGCCCAGCGCGTGCTGCGCGACTTCGTCAACGACGCCACCAACGTGATTCAGGTGGATTCGCGCGAGAACTACCAGAAGCTGGTGGAGTTCGCGGAGGAATACACCCCGGCCGTGCTGCCGCGCCTGTCGCACTACACCGGCGAGCGCCCCGTCTTCGACCTCTTCAATATCGACGCCGAGATCGAAAAGGCGTTGTCGCGCCGGGTCGACCTGAAATCCGGCGGCTACCTGATGATCGACCAGACGGAGGCCATGACCACCATCGACGTCAACACCGGTGGCTACGTCGGCGCGCGCAACTTCGACGACACGATCTTCAAGACCAACCTGGAAGCGGCGCACACGATTGCGCGCCAGCTGCGGCTGCGCAACCTGGGCGGCATCATCATCATCGATTTCATCGATATGGAGAACACCGAGCACCGCGACCAGGTGCTGTCGGAACTCAAGCGCGCACTGTCGCGCGACCGCACGCGCATCACCGTCAACAGCTTCTCGCAGCTCGGGCTGGTGGAGATGACCCGCAAGCGCACCCGCGAGTCGCTAGCGCACGTGCTATGCGAGCAATGCCCCGTGTGCACTGGCAAGGGCCAGGTCAAGACGCCGCGCACGGTGTGCTACGACATCCTGCGCGAAATCATGCGCGAGTCGCGCCAGTTCAACCCGCGTGAATTCCGCATCCTCGGCTCGCAGCAAGTGATCGACCTGTTCCTGGAGGAAGAAAGCCAGCATCTGGCCATGCTCGGCGACTTCATCGGCAAGCCGATCTCGCTGCAGGTGGAATCGACCTTCCATCAGGAGCAGTACGACATCATCCTGATGTAACAGTCCGGACCGTTTGGGCTCGCCTTCCTTGCGCCATCCACTATAAATATTGATATGGGATGCGCCTCGCCAGCGCATCGCGCGCGCCGCGCTACCGGGCGCAAGGAGTCACCATGAAGAACAAGCGCTGGCCTCTGTGGCCGTGGCTTTTTGTCGCCGCGCTGACGGCATGCACCGTGACACTGCCGCCGGCCCCACCCGCCGCGCGTGCGCCTGCGCCCCCTGCGGCGGCGCCCGCTGTTGTCCGCGAACGGCCCACGCCAATTGCTCCGCACGACATCGATATCTCCGCCAATTGCCAGCGCACCGAGGAAGACGGCTTCCGCGAGGATGCACATATGCAAGTAGTGAGCAATGATGTGCGCAGTCTGTCCTGGAAACTCTGGGTGGGCAGGCGTGGCTCCTGCCATTTCGATCTCGCCGAGTTCCGCCAGGTGCGCAAGACTCCGCACATCGAACTGCGGGCCATCGACGACAGCGGCTGCACGCTGATGGTGTGGCAGGATCCACGGCGCGTCACGCTCGCCCATGCGCATTGCGAGCAGCATTGCACCCCGGGCATCTATGAACAGGCGTGGCCGGTGCTGTTCAACCCACGCAGCGGCACGTGCGCGCAGATCCGGTAGCGCGCAGCACGCGGCTGGCACGGGGAAACAGGAAAAGGAGACGGGCGCGACGGGCACCGCCTCCGGAAAGCAGCCGGCCGCCCTACTTTGCCTTTGGCACACGCCCCATCAGGTAGAACTCCTCGTTCGGCCGCATGCTGATGATGTTGGCCATGCGGTTGGACAAGCCGAAGAAGGCGGTGATGGCCGCAATATCCCAGGCGTCCTCGTCGCTGAACCCATGCTTGCGCAGTGCAGCG
This sequence comes from Cupriavidus sp. F041, assembly GCF_057814235.1. Classification (NCBI taxonomy): domain Bacteria; kingdom Pseudomonadati; phylum Pseudomonadota; class Betaproteobacteria; order Burkholderiales; family Burkholderiaceae; genus Cupriavidus; species Cupriavidus sp. F041. Next base: position 739,370 of record NZ_JBVASY010000002.1, on the reverse strand, counting down.
AAATCGGCCTCGCCCACCTCACTGGAGGCCTGGCAGACCTTGAGGGCGAAGTCGAGCATGGCGCGCTGGCGTGGCGTGATGTCGGCCTTGTGGTAGTTGACCGCCACCTGGTCGGCCAGCTCCGGTTTCTTCTCGTAGATGCGCAGGATGGCGCCATGCGCCACCACGCAGTACAGGCACTGGTTGGCGCCCGAGGTGGCAACCACGATCATTTCGCGCTCGCCCTTGGTCAGCCCCCCCTCCTTGAGCATCAGCGCGTCGTGATAGGCGAAGAAGGCGCGGAATTCGTCCGGCCGGTGGGCCAGCGTGAGGAACACGTTAGGTACGAAGCCGGCCTTGTCCTGGACTTCCAGCATGCGCGCCCGGATGTCCTCGGGCAGCTCGGCGATGGCGGGAACCGGGTAGCGGCTCAGCGGCGGCGTGGATGCGGTCATGGTGGTCTCCTTCGGGGGTATCCCCCTCATTGCACTGCGCATGAACCGCCCGCAACAGCTGCCGCGGGCAGCGAAAAACCGGCTTACTGGGTGGCGAACTGGATCTTGTGGAGACCGGCGTAGAGTCCCTCGGCCGACAGCAGTTCGGCGTGAGTGCCATGCTCCGCCACCCGGCCGTGGTCCAACACCACGATGCGATCGGCGTTCTCGATGGTGGACAGGCGGTGCGCGATCACCAGCGTGGTACGGCCGACCATCAAGGCCTCCAGCGCGGCCTGGACCTGGCGCTCGGACTCCGAGTCGAGTGCCGAGGTCGCTTCGTCCAGGATCAGGATCGGCGCGTCCTTGTAAAGAGCGCGCGCGATCGCCATCCGCTGGCGCTGGCCGCCGGAGAGCTTCATGCCGTTGTCGCCGATATTGGTTTCCAGCCCTTGCGGCAGGCCCTTGACCACATCGGTCAGGTAGGCGGCGGCCAGCGCGCGCTCGACGCGCGCCATGTCGATGTCCGCCGCGGGATGCACGCCATAGGCGACGTTGGCGGCCACGGTGTCATTAAACAGCACCACCTCCTGGCTGACAAAAGCGATCTGGCGACGCAGGTCTTGCAATGAGAACGCGTCGATCGTCTTGCCGTCCAGCAGGATGCGGCCCTCGGTCGGGTCGAAGAAGCGCGGCACAAGGTTGACCAGCGTGGTCTTGCCGCTGCCCGACGGCCCCACCAGCGCCACCACCTCGCCGGCGCTGACGTTGAAGTGGATGTTGTCCAGCGCTGGACGGGCAGCATCGCCGTAGCGGAAGCCCACCTTCTCGAATACCAGCTCGCCACGCGCGCGCTCAAGCGGCAGCCCGCCGTTCTGCGGCTCGACCGGCTCATCAATCAGGCCGAAGATCATCTCGGCCGCGGTCAGGCCGCGCTGCAGCGGCTGGTTCAGGTCGGTCAAGTGCTTGAGCGGCGAGACCAGCAGCAGCATCGCCATCACAAAGCCGGTGAAGCTGCCCACCGTGGTGTGGTTGGTCTGCGACTGGATCATCGCGATGGTGAGGATGACCGACAGCGCCAGCGCCGCCAGGAATGCCGTGACGGGCTGGTTCAGCCCGCCCGCCACTGCCATGCGCATGGAATAGCCACGCAGGCGCTCGGCCATGGCCGCGAAACGCGACGTCTCATACGCTTCGCCGCCATGCAGCTTGACCACCTTGTAGCCACCGGCGGCTTCCTCGACCACGTAGGCCGCGGTGTTGGTCAGCGCCTGGTGGTCGCGATTGAGGCGGCGCAGGCGGCGATTGACCTTGGCCATGACGAAGCCGATCACCGGCAGGATCACCGCCACCACCAGCGTCAGGCTCCAGTTGGTATAGAACAGGTAGACAAGCAGCGCCAACACGGTGAGCGAATCGCGCACCAGGGTGATCAGCACGCCGGTCAGGATCTGCATGACCTGGTTGACTTCGAAGATCACCGCATTGATCAGCGACGCCGCGGTATTGCGATGGTAGAACAGCGCGGGCGCATGCAGCATGCGCTCGAACATCTGCATACGCATCTTCAGCAGCACCCGGTTCGAGATCAGGGCGAGCAGGTAGCCGGAAGCGAACTGCGCCACCCCGCGTACCAGTGCCACGCCAATCAGCAGGGCCGGCACGTGCCAGAGCTTGCCGGCATATGCGCCGCCGAAACCGTTGTCGAGCAGGTCATTGACGACCTTGGGCATGATCCCTTCGGCGCCCGCCACAGCCGCCATCGCGATGATGGCGACGATGAAGACGCGCATTTCCGGACGCAGGTATGACCAGACTCGCTTCAGGGTGTCGGCTTCCTGTGCCGGGGGCGCATTTTGTTCTTGGACTTTCACGGTTTCTCCACCCCGTCGGTCCGGGGATACTTTGCTTGTACTGCAGCCAGCCCGAGCAAGAGCCCGATCACGCCGGCATAGAAAACGATATTTGCCTGGTGGGCCATCGTGACCTGGGTCAGGCCGCCAATCAGGCTGGCCATGACGACCGCCAGTCCGGCCGCGGCAAGGCACTCGCCACGCTCGTCGCCCTGGCGGCGGCTCTGGCGCAAGAGCCCGAAGAACAGCCAGGCCGGCACCAGGAAAATCGACATGACGGCAATCAGGCCGGGCACGCCCATGGTAGCAAGCGCCTCCATCACGTCGTTGTGGGCATGCTCCAGGCAGAACTGGTGGTCGCGGCTGACCTGGCAGGCCGGCAGTGCCTGCGTCAGCTGGCGGAACTGGCTCAGGCCGATCCCGGTCCACGGATGCGCTTCGAACGCCTTGGCCGCGATTTGCCATATCAGCAGGCGCGCGCCGGTCGAGCTATCTGCATTGCCGGCCTCGAACTGCGCAACATCCTGGCCGACCAGGTCGACCCGCTTGGCGACCGGGCTGCCCGGCACCAGATAGAGCGCGCCCGCCAACGCCGCCAGCAATGCCACCATGCCGATAAAAGCCGGCAGCCGGATGCGGCGGTAGCGCACCGCGAGCAGCGGGACCATGGTCAGGGCCAGGGACAGCCAGGCGCCACGCGATCCGTTGAGGACCAGCACGACGCCCGCCACCGCCAGCCCCCCCCATGCCAGCGCATGGTCGAGCCGGCGATGGCCCGGCCGCGCAAATCCGATCAGTCCGAACGCCGCCACCATATTGGCGAAGGCGATCGGCTGGGTCCATGCCGCCGGGCGGTCATCGTGCAGCACCAGGAACTGGTACGCCACGATCAGCAGGCAGGACACCAGCGCCAGCGGAATCCCGTACCAGAGCATGCGGCTGTCCGGGCGATGCCGCAGCACCGCCAGGCAGGTCAGCATGACCAGCAGCACGCGCGTGGGGTTATCGATCGCGCTCCAGCGCAGGCCGAAGAGCAGCTTGGATGCGATGCACACCACAAGTACCGCTAGAATGGCTAGCCCGAGCGGGACCAGCAGGGAGCGATACCGCGCCATGGTCAGGCCCATGCCCCGCCAGCCCAGCAGCATGGCCAGCACCACCGCGCCGATGAAAATGCCCGCGCCGCGCGGTACGTTCAGCAGCAGCACGGGGAAAGCAAGGACCAGCCCGTTGGCCAGCCATGCCTGTTTGGTCGCACGAAACACCATAAGCAAACTCTATGAGAATCTCTGTCGTACTAATTACAAAAAACGAGGCACACAATATCCGGGAGTGCCTGGAAAGCGTGTCCTGGTGCGACCGCGCGATTATAGTGGATTCGGGTAGCCAGGACGGGACGGTCGAACTGGCCCGCAGCCTGGGTGCCGAGGTCTTCGAAACCGAGCACTGGCCGGGTTTCGGCGCCCAGAAAAACCTGGCGGTGTCGAAGGCCGACAGCGACTGGATCTTCTCCATCGACGCCGACGAACGGGTCACCCCCGAGCTACGCGACGAGATCCTCGCGGCAATCGGGTCCGGCCAGGCCGACGCCTACGAGATGCCGCGCCTGTCGCGTTTCTGCGGCCGCTTTATCCGCCACGGCGGCTGGTATCCCGACTACGTCACACGGTTGTTCCGGCGCGGCCGCGCCCGCTTCACCGATGACCTCGTGCATGAACGCGTGATCTCCGACGGCCCCACCGGCAAGCTGAACACGCCGCTGTTGCATTACACCTACGACGACTTTTCGCAGGTGCTGCGCAAGATCGACCAATACTCCACCCTGGGCGCCCGGCAAGGCCTGGCGCGCGGCAAGACGGCCTCGCCCGCCAGCGCCGTGCTGCATGGCGCCTGGGCCTTCCTGCGGACCTACCTGCTGCGCCGCGGCTTTCTGGATGGCGCGCAAGGCCTCGGCGTGGCGTTGATGAACGGCCAGGCCAGCTACTACAAGTACATCAAGCTGTGGTACCTGCAGCAGCAGAAGCGGCAGGAGCAGCCGCAGTAAGGGCTGCCGCCCCCGCACATGGGGCGCCCAGCAGATCGTCGACGCAAGCGCCGAAAGCCGCCGAGGTCGGGCCAAAGCCCATCTGCTCGATATGGACCGCCGCATAGGCCAGCAGCCGGGCACGCAGCGGCTCGTCCTCCAGCCCGCGGCGAATCGCCTCCGCCAGCGCGGGCACATCGCCAACCGGCGTCAGCAGCCCGGCCTTGCCCTCGGCCAGGATCTCGCGCGGGCCCACCGGGCAATCGGTGCTCACCACGAACTGGCCGAGCGCCATGCCTTCCAGCAGCACATTCGGCAGTCCCTCCATCTTGGAGCTGAATGCCATCAGCCGCGCATGGTGAATCCAGGTATAGGGATTGGGCTGGAAGCCGGCAAAGCTGACGCGCTCGCTGATCCCCAACTCGCGCGCGAGCGCCTCGAGCCGGCCGCGTGAAGCGCCGTCGCCCACCAGCACCAGCCGCTCGCGCAAACCCGTGCCCCTGACCAGCGCCGCGTAGGCCCGCAGCAGCGTGGTGAAATCCTTCTGGCTCTCCTCCAGCCGTCCCACCGAAACGATGTAGGGATGGGCCGGCGGGCTGAACGGTGCCTTGCCGAGCGCGCGAATGCGGTCGAGATCCGTGGCGTTGTAGAGGCGGATGAACTTGCCGGCCGCCTCGGGAATCAGCGCCCGCGCATCCGCCAGCATGGTGTCATTGAGCACGACGATGCGGTCATAGTGCTCGCGGCACTGGCGCCGCAGCTTGCGCAGCTTGCGGCGGTTCTCGCGCTCAAGGTGCGCCACGCTGAAATGCTGGTAGCCAATCATCGGCACCGGCAACCGCCCCGTCAGCCGCGACAGCGACATGTCGTAGTCGATCACCAGGTCATAGTCGCGCACGATGCCGCGAAAGCGCCGGTTGACCAGCGGCTTGCGCAGCGGCGGCAGCAGCACTTCCTCGTAGATCTTGCCAAGCGGGCCCAGCTTGCCCGCTTTCTTCAGTTGCCGGCAGCGCGACAGCCAGGCTTCCGGCGCGAGGATGTGGAGCTTGACGTCCGGCGGCAACAGCGCGCGGAAATGGGTCTCCAGTGCTTCGGTCGGATAGGTCAGGGTCAGGCCAATCTCGAAGCGTTCGCGATCCAGCGAGGCGAGCAGCGACACCAGCGAGGTCTCGATGCCGCCGCGCAGGAAGTGGGTCAGGTGAAAGAGGATGCGTTGCTTGGCCATGCGGGGCTTGTGTGATCCATGGAATGACGGGATGGACGGCAGCAATTCCGATCAGGGCGGCGCAATGCCGTTGCCGCCCTGCCGACAGCCCGGGTCAGCCGTACAGCATGCGAACGTTCTCGCCCGACAAGGCCGAGCGGAAGCTCGCGAGGGCATCCTCGGACGGCGTGACCAGCCATTGCCGGCCCAGCTCCGCCTCGCAGCGGGCACCGGTGGTGGCATAGCTGATGCGCACCGGCAAGCCAGGGCTGTTGGCCACCGTCGCCAGGTAGGGCGTGAGCAGTTCGCGCAACAGCTCGGTAGAGGCATTGCCATTGAAAGCCAGGCCGACCGCATCGGCGTACTTGGCGCGCGCCGCCACCAGGTCCATCACCGATTCGGCGGTGAAGCGCACGCCGCCGGTAAAGGTGTCATGGCGGGCGTTACCTTGCACGATCACCATCTCGTCCTCGCGGAACATATGGCGGTTGGCGTCGAACAATTCGTTGAACACGGTCATCTCGACCTGTCCGGTGCCGTCGTCGAGCAAGACGATCAGCATCTTGCCGCGCTGCGTCATCTGGGTACGCATGCCGGTAATGACGCCGGCGATCACCTTGCCGCGCACATCGCGGCCATAGCCGCCGCCATTGCCCTGTACTTCCTTCTCCAGCCCGGCCAGCGTGCCTTTGAGGAAGCGGCCGACTTCGTCACGATAGGCATCGAACAGGTGCCCCGAGAAGTAATACCCCAGAGCCTGCTTTTCTTCCTGCAGCGTGCGCTTGGGCGCCCAGCGCGGCTCGTCAACCAGTTCGGGACGGTGCGATTCACCGGCGTCGGCCATCAGGTCGAACAGCGAGACCTGGTTGGCCGACTCAGCCTTCTGCTCGGCGGCTTCCATCGCGAGCGACACGGAGGCAAGCAGCTGGCCGCGATTGTCATTGAGGCTGTCGAAGGCGCCGGCGCGGATCAGCGCCTCGATGGTGCGGCGGTTGACCTGGCGGCGGTCGACGCGCTCGCAGAAGTCGAACAGGTCGGCGAAGGGCTTTTCCTCGCGAGCGCGCAGGATGTCCTCGATGGCGCCCTGCCCCGAGCCCTTGATGCCGCCCAGTCCATAGCGGATCGTCTTGGCATCGGTCGGCGCGAAGCGGTATTCGCTGGCGTTGACGTCGGGCGGCAGCACCTCGAGGTTGTTGAGCTTGCAATCCTCGTACAGGATCTTGACCTTGTCGGTGTCGTCCATGGCGAGCGACATATTGGCTGCCATGAATTCGGCCGGATGGTGCGCCTTGAGCCAGGCCGTGTAATAGGCCAGCAGCGCATAGGCGGCCGCGTGCGACTTGTTGAAGCCGTAGCCCGCGAACTTCTCCATCAGGTCGAAGGTGTCGTCGGCCTTCTCGGCGGTCAGGCCGTTCTTGGCCGCGCCCGCGCGGAACAGCTCGCGGTGCTGGGCCATTTCCTCGGCCTTCTTCTTACCCATGGCGCGGCGAAGCAAGTCGGCGCCGCCCAGCGAGTAGCCGCCGATGATCTGCGCCATCTGCATCACCTGCTCCTGGTAGACCATGATGCCGTAGGTCTCCTTGAGCACCGGCTCGACGCGCGGGTCCGGGTATTCCACCTTCTCGCGGCCGTGCTTGCGCGCGCAGAAGCTGGGAATCAGGTCCATCGGGCCCGGGCGGTAGAGCGCCACCAGCGCGATGATGTCCTCGAAGCGGTCGGGCTTGGCGTCCTTCAGCATGCCCTGCATGCCGCGGCTTTCCAGCTGGAACACGGCTACCGTGTTGGCCGTCTTGAGGATGTCGAAGGCGGGGCCATCGTCGAGCGGAATGTGGCTGCAGTTCCAGTCCGCCTTGGTCGGATCGAGCCGGCGGATATAGCGTTCGGCCCAGTCCAGGATGGTCAGCGTGGTCAGGCCCAAGAAGTCGAACTTGACCAGGCCTGCCGCTTCCACGTCGTCCTTGTCGTACTGGCTGACCACGCCGCTCATGCCGTCGTTCTGCGCGCCCTGGGTATAGAGCGGGCAGAAATCGGTCAGCTTGCCTGGCGCAATCAGCACGCCCCCGGCGTGCATGCCGACGTTACGCGTCATGCCTTCCACGCGCTGCGCCAGCTCCAGCAGCTGGCGCACTTCTTCTTCATTCTTCTCGCGCTCGGTCAGGAGCGGCTCTTCCTTCTTGGCTTCCTCGATGGTGACGAGCTTGCCCGGCTTGAACGGAATCAGCTTGGCGATGCCGTCGACGAAACCGTAGCCCAGGTCGAGTACGCGGCCCACGTCGCGCACCGCGGCCTTGGCGGCCATGGTGCCGAAAGTCGCGATCTGCGAGACAGCTGCGTGTCCGTACTTCTCCTTCACGTAAGTGATCACCCGATCACGGCCGTGCTGGCAGAAGTCGATGTCGAAGTCGGGCATCGAAACCCGTTCCGGGTTCAGGAAACGTTCGAACAGCAGCGCGTACTTGAGCGGGTCCAAGTCGGTGATGCCCAGCGCATACGCCACCAGCGAACCGGCGCCGGAGCCGCGCCCCGGTCCTACCGGCACGCCATTGTTCTTGGCCCAGTTGATAAAGTCCGCCACGATCAGGAAGTAGCCGGGGAAGCCCATCTTGATGATGGTGCCGGTCTCGAACTCCAGCCGGGCGTAGTACTCGGGGCGCTTGGCCTCGCGTACTGCCTCGTCGGGGAACAGTACCGCCATGCGCTTTTCCAGGCCTTCCTTGGCCAGGTGCACGAGGTAGTCGTCGAGCGACATGCCGTCGGGCGTGGGGAACAGCGGCAGGCGCGGCTTGCCCAGTTCCAGCGTGAGGTTGCAGCGGCGCGCGATCTGTACCGCGTTTTCCAGCGCGGACGGGATGTCGGCGAACAGCGCGCACATCTCGTCCTGGGACTTGAAATACTGGTCGGTGGTGAAGCGCCGCGTGCGGCGGGGATTGGCCAGCAGTTCGCCTTCGGCGATGCAGGTACGGGCCTCGTGCGCGGTGAAGTCGTCGGCGGTCATGAACTGCACCGGATGCGTTGCCACCACCGGCAGGTGCATTTTGGCCGCCAACTGCACCGCCTGCTGCACATAGGCATCGGTGCCGGGCTGGCCGGCACGCTGCAGTTCAATGTAGAAACGCTGCGGGAAGACCTTGGCCCAGTGCGCCGCGGCTTGTGCCGCTCCCGCCTCATTGCCATTGGCCAGCGCCACGCCGATATCACCGCCCATGGCCCCGGAAAGGGCGATCATGCCAGTGGCCAGCGGCAGGCCCTCTTCACCCGCCTCGTCAAACCAGGCCGGATCGATCTCGGCGCGGCCGCGGTACTGGTTCGACAGCCATGCGCGCGACAGCAGCACGCACAGGTTGAGGTAGCCGCGCCGGTCCTGGACCAGCAGCAGCAGCCGCGTGGGCTTGTCGCGATCGTCGGCGTTGGTCAGCCAGACGTCGGCGCCGATCACGGGCTTGACGCCGCCGCCGCGCGCTTCCTTGTAGAAGCGGATCAGGCCGAAGGCGTTGGCCAGGTCGGTCAGGGCGAGCGCGCCCATGCCATCGGCGGCGGCGGCCTCGACGGCGTCCTCAAGACGCACGATGCCATCGACGACGGAGTATTCGGAATGGAGACGGAGATGAACGAAGCGAGGTGCAGACATGGGCGTAATTGTACCGGCTCGGCATGCCCTCGCCCGCCTTCTTTGCACCACGGACCGCACGGCAAGACCAACCCGGCTGCTCGGAAAAGACCGGCACGAGGCCTTCAAGGCGCTATAATTTCGCCTTTCCAATCAGGCAGTTACCGCGCGGTCACAATGCGCGGGCCGGGCGTGCGCCACCTATGCAGATCGTAAACATCTCCGCTTACAAATTCGTCACGCTGGACGATATCCCGGCTTTGCGCCCGGAAATGCGCGCGCGCTGCGAAGCCCACGGGCTCAAGGGCACCATCCTGCTCGCACCGGAAGGCATCAACCTGTTCCTGGCCGGCGTGCGCGAAGCCATAGACGGCTTCCTGGGATGGCTCCACGCCAACCCGCGTTTTGCCGACATCGAGCCCAAGGAGAGCCTGTCGGAGAACCAGCCCTTCAAGCGCATGCTGGTGCGCGAGAAGAAGGAAATCATCACCATGAAGATGCCGCTGATCCGCCCCGAGGCAGGGCGCGCACCTGCGGTACGGCCCGTGGAGCTCAAGCGCTGGCTGGACCAGGGCCATGACGACGCCGGCCGCCCGGTGGTGATGCTCGATACACGCAATGCCTTCGAGGTCGCGGTCGGCACCTTCGAGCAGGCGGTCGACTACGACATTACCAAGTTCAGCGACTTCCCGCCGGCCATCGCGGCACACAAGGCGGAGTTCGAGGGCAAGACCATCGTGTCGTTCTGCACCGGTGGCATCCGCTGCGAGAAAGCCGCCATCCACATGCAGGAGGCCGGCATCGAGCACGTCTACCAGCTCGAAGGCGGTATCCTGAAGTATTTCGAGGAAGTGGGCGGCAGCCACTATCAGGGCGACTGCTTCGTCTTCGATTACCGCACCGCGCTCAACCCGAGCCTGGAGCCCGCCGGACCGAAGCAATGCTTCGCCTGCCGCGCCGTGGTCACCGCCGAGGAGCAGCAAAGCCCGCACTATGTGGTGGGCAAGAGCTGCCCGCACTGCATCGGGCAAGACCAGGCTGCCGCGGCCTGAGATCGCTCCCTGTACGGCTGCCCGATGGCAATCAGGCAGCCAGCAGATGGTAGAGGTTGCGGAGCATGCCGGCGGTGGCGCCCCAGATAAAGCGGTGGCCGCCGTCTTCGCGCGGGAAGGGCATGGCGTAGAACAGGCGCTCGCCGTCCACCCAGCGGAACAGACGCTGCTGGTGATGGGAAGGGTCCATCAGGAACTCCAGGGGAACCTCGAAGACATCGGCGACCTCGCGCGCATCGGGGCGCAGCGTGAAACCGTCGCGCACCAGGCCCACCACCGGGCTGACATGGAAACCGGTGCCCGTGATGTAGTCGGGCAGAGCGCCCAGCACCTCCACATAGTCGCGCACCAGCCCAACTTCTTCTTCGGTTTCACGCAACGCCGTGGCAACACGGTCGATATCAAAGGCTTCGTGCCGGCCGCCCGGGAAACTGATCTGCCCGGCGTGCGAACTCAGGTTGGCATTGCGCTCGGTCAGCAGCACGGTCAGCCCATCGCCCCGCTCTACCAGAGGCACGAGCACGGCCGCGTCGCGCAGCTTGAGGCTGCGATCGTAGGCACGCGATTCGTCAGTCAGCTCGGGCGCCCACGCCGGTGGCGACTGGAGCCGGTGGCGGATGAACTCGGGCTGCAGGCGCACATCCTCAAGCGGCGGATGCCGGGTATCGGTTGCGACGATGGGGAGGGATTCAGGATCGAAGGCAGGACGCATAATCGTTGCGAGTATGACAGAAGCCGGCCAAACCGTTCTTCATGCACCGCAGCAAAAATACCGCGCGCAGACGCAAAAAGGGCACCCGAAGGTGCCCTTTTTGCGTAGCCACGACCGGCAGAACCGATCGTGGCGACAGCGGCTTACTCCGCAGCAGCAGCCTTGGCCGGTGCCGACTTGTATGCCAGCTTTTCCTTGATCCGCGCGGACTTGCCCGAACGCTGACGCAGGTAGTACAGCTTGGCGCGGCGGACGTCGCCACGGCGCTTCACTTCGATCGCTGCGATCAGCGGCGAGTACAGCTGGAACGTACGCTCCACGCCTTCACCCGACGAAATCTTGCGCACGATGAAGGACGAATTCAGGCCGCGGTTGCGCTTGGCAATCACCACGCCTTCGTAAGCCTGCACGCGCTTGCGGCTACCTTCCACCACATTCACGCTGACGATCACGGTGTCGCCGGGTGCGAATGCGGGGATGGTCTTGTTCGCGGTCAGGCGCGCGATTTCGTCTTTCTCGATCAGCTCGATGATGTTCATCGTTTTTTCTCCTTGTCCATCATGCCGACGTTGTATGCCCCAGGCATGGCCTGGGCCCCGGCAGAGGATGGGGTTTCACCTGGCGGGAGCGAACTCCCGCCCTTCTTTCGCCAGCCAGGCCGACAGGAATTTCTCGTCGGCCCGGCTCAGCAACCCTTGGCTGCGCGCTGCCTCGATCAGATCGGGGCGCTTCTTCGCAGTATTCGCGAGCGCCTGCTGGCGCCGCCACTTCTCGATCTCGGCATGATGGCCCCCGAGCAGTATCTCGGGCACCCGCACACCTTCGTATTCTTCCGGCCGCGTATAGTGCGGACAGTCCAGCAGCCCATTGACGAAGCTGTCCTGAACCGCCGACTGGGCATCGCCCAGCACGCCCGGCAAATGCCTGACGACCGCGTCGATTACGGCCATGGCCGGCAACTCGCCACCCGACAGCACGAAATCGCCGAGGCTGATTTCCTCATCCACGCGCCGCTCGATCAATCGCTGGTCGATGGCTTCGTATCGGCCACAAAGCAGCACAAGGCCGGGACGCTGCGCCAGCGACATCACCTTCTGATGCGTCAGGGGCGCGCCTTGCGGCGACATCAGCACCACATGCGGCTTCACCGTCTCGCCCGGCACATCCGTGGCGGCTTGCGCCGCCAGTTGCGCCGAACATGCCGCGCCGATCGCATCTTCCAGTGGCTTGGCCAGCATTACCATGCCAGGACCGCCGCCGTACGGGCGATCGTCGATCGTACGGTAGTTGTCGCTGGTGAAATCGCGCGGATTCCAGGTGCGCAGCGTATAACGCTGCTGCTTGGCCGCCCGGCTGGTGATACCCCAGTCGGTCAGCGCACGGAACATCTCGGGAAATAGCGTGATCACATCGAACTGCATCCGCCCCTCCCTATACTTGCCCACCCGGCCGCCGCCAGCCGAGCGTCCGCTGCCGGACCGCTCAGTAGTCCAGGCCCCAGTCGACCACCACGCGTCTGGCCGAAATATCGACCGAGCGCAGGAATGCGTCGACAAAGGGGATCAGGCGCTCGCCTGCCTTGCCGTCAGGCAAGGTATGCGCTACCTGCAGGATCTGGTGCGCGCCGTTGTCGATCAGGCCGGACACTTCGCCCAGCGACTCGCCCTGCTCATTGAACACGGCGCAGCCGATCAGATCGACCCAGTAAAATTCGTTTTCATCCGGCGCGGGGAAATCCTCGCGACGAATCCAGACACGGCGACCCTTGAGCGCTTCCGAGTGGTTGCGGTCGGACACGCCGTTCGCCTGGGCCACCACGGTACCGCTATGCTCACGGGATTGCACGACCTTCACGCATAATGCCTCCGATGCCACGGCATCGGCCGCGCCCACCAGGCCTGTCGGCGGGGCTTTCAGCAGCCACCAGCGGCGCGCATGCAACAGCGCGCTCGCATCGTCGGCATGCGGCTGGACCTTGATCCAGCCCCGAATGCCGTAAGCCGCACTGATGTAACCAACCTCGATCAGGTCGTCCGGCAGCTTATCGGTATATGCCAGCGCAGCCGGAAACCCAGCTACGCCCCGCGGCTTGAGACTCGCCTTTTCCTGCACACCGGCCTGGGGCCGGGCCGAGGGCTCGAGCGGCATATTGAGCGGCCGCCGCGCCGGGACGCCTTGCTTGCGTTCTGTCACGTGTCGTTTGCCACGCGTCGCGAAACGCGCGTCACAACAATCAGGCTACGGCCTTGGCGGCGTTCTGCTTGACCAGACGGGCAACCGTCGGCGACAGCTGTGCGCCCACGCCTTGCCAGTAGGTCAGGCGGTCTTGCACCAGACGCAGGCCTTCTTCGCTTGCCGAAGCCAGGGGGTTGTAGAAGCCGATACGCTCGATGAAGCGGCCATCGCGACGATTGCGCGAGTCTGCCGCGACGATATTGAAGAAGGGGCGCTTCTTGCTGCCACCGCGAGCCAGACGGATTACGACCATGGTTTGATTCCTCAGAAAACTTGATGTTCGAACACGAAACGCAAGAGTATAGACCAAATCCCGAGCCCAAACAAACACTTAGAGCGATTGACTCGACACCTGGCTACAGGCATCGTGGCGAAAACCCCGACAGGAGATCTTGCCGTGCGTTCCTACCTTCACATTCGCGCCCTGCTTGCAGCCGCTTTCGCCGTGACTGCCTGGTTCAGTCCCAATGCAAGTGCGGGCACGGCCCTGCCGCTGGAGCAGATCCAGCTGCCGCCGGGGTTCCGCATCGACGTGCTGAGCCAGGATGTGCCGGAAGCACGGGGCATGACCATGTCGCCGGCCGGCACCCTCTTTATCGGTAGCCTTGGCCAGGGCAAGATCTATGCAATCAGCAACGCGCTGGCGCCTAACCCGAGGGCAAGGACAATCGCCACCGGCCTGACCATGCCGGTAGGCGTGGCCTTCCGCGACGGCGCCCTTTATGCGTCCTCGGTCTCGCGCATCGTCCGGCTCGATGACATCGAAGCCCGGCTCGACACCCCGCCAAAACCGGTCGTGGTGAGCGATCGCTTCCCTTCCGAAACGCACCACGGCTGGAAGTTCATCGCCTTTGGTCCGGATGGCTATCTGTATATCCCGGTTGGCGCACCCTGCAATATCTGCAAGCCTGACGAAAACCGCTACGCCAATATCATGAAGATGAAGCCCGACGGCTCCGACCTGCAGGTAGTAGCCAGGGGCGTGCGCAATTCGGTGGGCTTTGACTGGCACCCGGTCACGCGCCAGCTGTGGTTCACGGACAATGGGCGCGATCAGCTGGGAGACGATGTGCCAGACGACGAACTCAACCGCCTGACCCGTTCCGGCCAGCATTTTGGCTATCCATACTGCCACGCCGGCAGCATCGCCGACCCGGAGTTCGGCAAGCAGCGCAACTGCTCGGAGTTCGAGCAGCCAGCCGCAAAACTGGGCGCGCATGTCGCCTCGCTCGGGATGCGCTTCTACACCGGGTCACAGTTTCCCGCGGAATACCGGAACAATATTTTCATCGCCGAGCACGGCAGCTGGAACCGTAGCACGAAGGTCGGCTACCGCATTGTCCGGGTAGTGCTGAACGAGAGTGGCCAGGCAGTGCGCCAGGAAGTCTTCGCGCAAGGCTGGCTGCAAGACGGCAAAGCCTGGGGCAGGCCGGCCGATGTCCTGGTGGCCCCGGATGGCTCGTTGCTGATCAGCGACGACACGGCGGGCGCCATTTACCGTATCCGCTACGCGCCGTGAGGCGTTGGAACGCCACTCCCCGCGCAGCCCGCAGGCAAGCTGCGAAACGTAGCGGATGGGGGCGAAACAATCCGTTACACCAGTAACGGCTTTTGCATATGCGTCCCGAAGGCCCGTGCGTACCATGAACCCATATCTCGAACAACTCACCGCGCGACAGGATACTGGGATTCCGCATGCTCCCCCGCACCTTCCTGCGCGACTCGGTGGCTGGCATCCTGTTGGCCGTTTCAGTGCTCGGCCTCAACGCTGTCAGCCATGCGCAGGTCGCGTTTTGGCAACACAGCCGGCCCGAAGGCCGGACTGCGGGCAATGGTAACGCTCGCGGCCAGGGCGGCTGGGAGATGGCTAGCGTACGCGCCGAACGGCAAGACCATGTGCGTGCCCAGATCGAAAGAATGGAAGCCCGTGCCCGCGCTGATGACCGCCTTAACGGTCGCCCCTTGCCACCCCAGGAGCGCGATGATGAGCGCGGCCGCCCACCCGATCGCAACGCGCAAGGCGACAACGCGCGCGGCGAGCAGCGCGGTCCCGGCGCCGGCCCCGGCTGGCAGGCGCGGGGACGCGACGGCGGCCGTTAGGTCCGCCTGAAACCGGCATTTCCCTCCCCCGCTTGTTTGCCCTCCAAACGGCGGGATCCACCTCTCTTGCCCGCCCCGCCTTCCTCCCGGATGTGCCGCGCACGGAACTCCCGTGCGCCTTCGCCGTCCGACCCGCATCGCTCCCGGCCTTCCCGCGCCGGCGCTTGAGGCCAGCGTACAATGAGCGCCGACGCCAGCTTGACTGGCATTGCCCTGATCTTGCGCTGGCCGCCCCCCCTGGCCCGCCATCAACCTAGTTGCCGCCTCATGCCTGCCGCTACCCAAGTTCCAGCCGCCACCGCACTCGTCAAGCCGCTTCCGGGCAAGTCCAAGCTGCTCACGGTCGCGCTTGCCTTCCTGTTCGGCAGCTTGGGCTTGCATCGCTTCTACCTGGGTGGTTTGCGCGACAAGTTTGCGTGGGCTCACCTGCTGGCGGCCCTGGCCGGGGTCATCGGCGTCATTTCGATACAGACTGGCGCCGGCACGCCGGCCCTGAACTGGACCTTTGCCATCGCCGGTGGCACATCGGTGATCAGCGCCTTCCTGGCGGCCATCGTGTACGGCCTGCGCCCGGACGATAAATGGGATGCCCGCTTCAATCCCCAGGGCAAGCCGACTCGGTCTGGCTGGCCGGTCGTGATCCTGGTCATCCTGTCGCTGCTGATCGGTACCGGCCTGCTGATGGCGGGCCTGGCCATCAGTTTCCAGACCTTCTTCGAATCCCAGGTCGAAGCCGCTCGCGCCCTTTCGCAGTAATTAGCAGCTCCAAGGCCCAGCGGCCCAGGCGCCATGCACTTCGACTTGCTGGATATCGCGGTGTTCGTGCGCGCGGCGGCGCTGGGCAGCCTGTCGGCGGCGGCGCGCGATCTCGGGCTGTCCACGTCATCGGCCAGCAGCCGCCTGGCGCTACTCGAACAGAAGCTCGGCACGCGGCTGCTGCACCGGACCACGCGGCGCATTTCGCTGACCGGAGACGGCCAGCGCTTTCTTGAGCATGCCGGGCAATTGCTCGACACGGCCGACCAGGCCGCGCAGTCGGTAGGCCGGGGGGCGGAAGCACCACACGGAATACTGCGCGTCACGGTGCCCGCATCCTTCGGCCGCCAGCACGTCTCTCCGGCCATCCCAGCCTTCCTTGCCGCCTACCCCGGCCTGACGCTGGACCTGCGGCTGACGGATCAGGTGATCGGCCTGGTGGAGGCCGGGGTGGACGTGGCGCTGCGCATGGGCGCCCTGCCCGACTCATCGCTGGTGGCCCGCCCGCTTGCCCCGAGCCATCGCGCCATTTGCGCCTCGCCCGCCTACCTTGCCGCCCATGGCACGCCACGGCACCCGGAGGACCTGCGCGACCACAATTGCATCGTGCTTGGCGACCAGGCCACCTGGCAGTTCGACACGGCGCTGGGCAAGACGGTGATCGCCGTCAGCGGCAATCTCCGCACGGACAACGGCGAGGTCATCCGGGATGCGATCCTGGCTGGCATGGGGCTCGCGCTCAAATCCACCTGGGATGTCGGCCCCTACCTGCGTAGTGGCGCGCTAGTCAACGTGCTGCCCGATTATCCGGTACTGCCGTCGGTATCGATCTGGGCGGTCTACCCGAGCCGCCGGCAGGTGCCGGCAAAAACCCGGGCCTTTACCGATTTCTTTGCGGCGCGCTTCGGCTCCCCGCCCTACTGGGATAGCCCCGCGGCAGCACCGCCTGCCTGACTGGCCTGGCTCCCGCACGGCAAAAACACACCTTGGCTGTTTTTGCGAAGTGCTGCAGCAGGAGTACCCATTGCCGAGCCGCCGTCCCGCACAGACCCCGTCGTGCGCGATTCGCCAAATCTTCTTCTCCCAGGGACTTCCACCCTTTACTCCTTGCCGGTCAGCCGTTGGGAACTGTATATTTATACAGTATCAACCGTAGCCGCAGGACTGCCAACGTGACGACCCGACCTCCCTCCTCCAGCCCGCTCAAAGGCCGGGCAGCGCGCTCGAACAACGTCAGCCGTTTCGATGCATGGACCCGCGAACGGGTCGACGATGAGTCACGAGCCCTCGATGAGCCAGAGATACCCCAGATCCAGACCATTGTTTTCACGGAGAAGGCGAAACGCATCGTCTCGCGCAACCAGTCGCCGGACCTGCCCTTTGATGCTTCCATCAATCCCTACCGAGGATGCGAGCACGGTTGCATCTACTGTTATGCCAGACCCAGCCATGCCTATCTGGGACTTTCGCCGGGCCTCGACTTCGAAACCCGCCTGTACGCGAAGGAGAACGCGGCCGAGCTGCTCCAGGCCGAACTAGGCAGCCGCAGTTACACGCCATCGGTCATCGCGCTGGGCGCCAATACCGACCCTTACCAGCCCATCGAGCGCAAACTCCGCATCACACGGGGCATACTGGAAGTGCTGGAACGGTTCAACCATCCGGTGGCCATCACGACCAAGTCGGGGGTTGTCACGCGCGACATCGACATCCTCCAGCGCATGGCGGCCAGGAACCTGGTCCGGGTCCATATGTCGGTCACATCGCTCAACAATGAGATAGCCCGCACGCTGGAACCGAGGGCGAGCGCGCCGGCGCGTCGCATCGCAGCCATCGCGTCGCTGAGTGAGGCCGGGATTCCCGTGGGAGTGATGGTGGCGCCCGTCATTCCAAGCCTGACCGACCCGGAAATGGAGTCCATCCTGGAAGCGGGCGCCAACGCTGGCGCGACGACAGCCGCCTATATCCTGCTGCGGCTGCCGCGCGAGGTAGCGGATCTGTTTTCCGAGTGGCTGGCCACCTACCATCCGCTGCGCGCCCGGCATGTCCAGAGCCTGATCGCGCAAATGCGGGGCGGCCAGGCCTACGACTCCAGCTTCGGCACGCGCATGACAGGTACCGGCATTTTTGCCGAACTGCTGCGCAAACGTTTCAAGCTGGCCTGCCAGCGCCATGGGCTAAACGCCGAACGCCACCCCCTGACCACCGAACATTTCTCAACGGCCGGCGCAACGCCACAGATGTCTTTGTTCTAGACAGATG
The DNA here is from genome assembly GCF_057814235.1 of Cupriavidus sp. F041. Taxonomy (NCBI): domain Bacteria; kingdom Pseudomonadati; phylum Pseudomonadota; class Betaproteobacteria; order Burkholderiales; family Burkholderiaceae; genus Cupriavidus; species Cupriavidus sp. F041. Next base: position 721,153 of record NZ_JBVASY010000002.1, on the reverse strand, counting down.
CCGGCAGGGTCTCAGGCGTGCGACGCCTTATCGTCGACCGAGATCGCCAGCGTCTCCTTGATCTCCTCCATCACCACGTAGCTCTTGGACTGCGCGGCACCGGGCAACTGCAGCAGGATGTCGCCCAGTAGCCGGCGATACTCGCCGATCTCGCGGATGCGGGCCTTGATCAGATAGTCGAAATCGCCCGATACAAGGTGACACTCCAGCACCTCGGGAATACGCAACACCTCGCGGCGGAACTGCTCGAACATATTGCCCGACTTGTTGCCAAGTGAAATCTCCACGAACACCAGCAGGCCACTGCCAAGCAGCACGGGATTCAGGCGGGCGTAGTAGCCCATGATGACGCCGTCGCGCTCCATGCGCTTGACCCGCTCGATGCACGGCGTGATGGTCAGGCCAACCGCTTCCGCCAGCTCTTTCATCGACATGCGGCCGTCCGCCTGGAGCAAGGCCAGGATCTTGCGGTCCAGCCGGTCCAGGCTGCGCACGGGCTGGCGACTTGTTCTCATTAGTTCTTCCTGTTTCCTTGAAAATTACGACAACTATGACTGCACATATTTCAATAGTATAGAGATAAATACTCTATCCACATTATTTCTTGGTTGTGAGCCCCCAACTATGCGCGTTCTCGTTCTTGGCAGTGGCGTAATTGGCGTGACCAGCGCCTGGTACCTGGCCCGTGCCGGCCATGATGTCACCGTGATCGACCGCGAGGCGGCGCCTGCGCTTGGCACCAGTTTTGCCAACGCAGGCCAGATCTCGCCGGGTTACGCGTCGCCGTGGGCAGCGCCTGGCGTACCGCTCAAAGCCATCAAATGGATGTTCCAGGAGCACGCGCCGCTCACCATTCGCCCGGACGGCTCCCTGTTCCAGCTGCAGTGGATATGGCAGATGCTGATGAACTGTACCGCCGACCGCTATGCCGTCAACAAGGAACGCATGGTGCGGCTGGCCGAGTACAGCCGAGACTGCATCCGCACCCTGCGAGCCGATACCGGCATCGCCTACGAAGGCCGCCAGCAAGGCACCCTGCAGATCTTCCGCACCGACGAGCAGCTCGACGGCGCGGCCAAGGACATTGCGGTGCTGGAGCAAGCCGGCGTGCCCTACCAGTTGCTATCGCGCGAAGAACTCGCCGCCAGCGAGCCAGCCCTGGCCGCCGTCAGCCACAAGCTGAGCGGCGGCCTGCGGCTACCCAACGATGAAACCGGCGACTGCCAGCTGTTCACCCAGAAACTGGCGGCGATGGCCGAAGGCCTGGGCGTACAGTTCCAATACAACCGCTCCATCGACGGCCTGCTGACCCGGGGCGATGCCGTCACCGGCGCCATGATCGGCGGCGAGCCCGTCACGGCGGACCTGGTGGTGGTGGCCCTGGGCAGCTGGTCGACGCAGTTCGTGAAGAACTTCCTGCCGGGTCTGTCGAACCTGCCGGTCTATCCGCTCAAGGGCTTCTCCCTGACGGTGCCGATGACCGATGCGGACCGCAGCCCCGTCTCCACGGTACTCGACGAAACCTACAAGGTTGCGATCACGCGCTTCGACGATCGCATTCGCGTCGGCGGCATGGCCCAGATCGTCGGCTACGACCGCACGCTCGACCCGGCCAAGCGCCGCACCCTGGAACATGTGGTGACCGACCTGTTCCCCGGCGCCGGCGACGTCAGCCGCGCCAGCTTCTGGACCGGTTTGCGCCCGATGACGCCGGACGGCACGCCCATCGTCGGCCCCACGCCGCTCAAGGGTCTCTGGCTCAATACCGGCCATGGCACGCTGGGCTGGACCATGGCTTGCGGTTCTGGCCAGCTGTTGTCGGACCTGGTGTCCGGTACTTCGCCGGCGATCCGCGCCGACGACCTCTCTGTCGCGCGTTATCTCAAGCGCCCGGGTACTCGCGCCGCGCACCGTCCTGCGGTGGCCTGATCCGCCAGAACTGAAAAGGGCGGTCCCGCGGGGCCGCCCTTTTTTTGCCTGCCACCGTGCGATCTCAGAACTGCGCTTCGCTCAACGCATTGACCGGCACCGCGCCTGCCACGACGGCATCGCGCAAGGCCGACGCCTGCGACAGGATGTGCTCCGCGAAGAAATGCGCGGTCGCGATCTTGGCATCGTTGAAGGAAGGATCCTCGCCACGCTTCGCATCCGCGGCCAGCATCGCACGCCCTAGCTGCCAGCCCGAGAACACGATGCCGCAGAGCTTCAGGTAAGGCACGCTGCCGGCGAACACGGCATTCGGATCCGACTTGGCATTGGCCACCACGAACGCCACCACCGCCTCCAGCGCCTCGCGCCCCTTGGCCAGTTGCGCCTGCACCGCGGAGAAAGCCGCGCCGCCATGCTTGCCCAGCGCCGCCTCGGTTTCGGCGATCTGCGCGCAGATGCCGCGCGCCACGGCGCCGCCGTCGCGCACCGTCTTGCGGCCGACCAGGTCGTTGGCCTGGATCGCGGTCGTGCCTTCGTAGATCGGCAGGATGCGGGCATCGCGATAGTGCTGCGCCGCGCCGGTCTCCTCGATGAAGCCCATGCCGCCGTGCACCTGCACGCCAAGGCTGGTGACGTCGATCGACAGCTCGGTGCTCCAGCCCTTGACGATGGGCACCATGAACTCGTAGAAGGCCTGGTTCTGCTTGCGCACCGCTTCGTCCGGATGCTGGTGCGCCGTATCGCATGCCGCCGCGGCCACGTAGGCCACCGCGCGCGCGCCTTCGATCAGCGAGCGCATGGTCATCAGCATGCGCTTGACGTCGGGGTGATGGATGATGGCCACCGCCTCGCGGGCCGAGCCGTCGACCGGCCGGCTTTGCACGCGTTCGCGCGCAAAGGCTACCGCCTGCTGGTAGGCGCGTTCGGAGACAGCGATACCCTGCATGCCGACCGAGAAACGCGCCGAGTTCATCATGATGAACATGTATTCCAGGCCGCGATTCTCCTCGCCCACCAGCGTGCCGATGGCGCCGCCGTGGTCGCCGAACTGCAGCACGGCGGTGGGGCTGGCCTTGATGCCCAGCTTGTGTTCGATCGACACGCAGTGCGCATCGTTGCGCGCGCCCAGCGAGCCGTCTTCGTTCACCAGGAACTTGGGCACTATGAACAGCGAGATGCCCTTGACGCCCTCGGGTGCCGTCGGCGTGCGCGCCAGCACGAGATGGACGATGTTCTTCGCCATGTCGTGTTCGCCGTAGGTGATGAAGATCTTGGTGCCGAACACCTTGTAGGTACCGTCACCCTGCGGCTCGGCGCGCGTGCGCACGGCCGCCAGGTCCGAGCCGGCCTGCGGCTCGGTCAGGTTCATGGTGCCGGTCCATTCGCCGGAGATCAGCCTGGGCAGGAAGGTGGCCTTCTGCGCATCGCTGCCCGCGGTCAGCAGGGCTTCGATGGCGCCGTCAGTCAGCAGAGGGCACAGCGCGAACGACAGGTTCGCCGAGTTCAGCATCTCGTTGCAGGCGGTGGCGATCAGCTTGGGCAAGCCCTGGCCGCCGAATTCCTGCGGATGCAGCACGCCCTGCCAGCCGCCTTCGCCGAACTGGCGGAAGGCGTCCTTGAAACCGGGCGTAGTGGTGACCACGCCGTCCTTCCAGCTGCTGGGATCGGTGTCGCCGATGCGGTTGAGCGGCGCCAGCACCTGTTCGTTGAACTTGGCGGCCTCATCGAGCACCGCCTGCGCCGTCTCGGGCGTGGCGTCCTCGAAGCCGGGCAACTGGCTGACAGCGTCAAGGCCGGCCAGTTCGTTCATCACGAACAGCATGTCCTTGAGCGGGGCACGATAGGTCATCGATGTCTCCGGATATGTATAAAAAAGCCGTTCTCGGGCAGGCCCGGAACGGCTAGTACTTCCTGATCGAACCCGGCGTGTCGAACGCCGCGCCGGGCTGCGGGGATCAGCCCAGCGCTGCCACCAGTTCGGGCACCACGGTGTTCAGATCGCCCACCAGGCCGTAGTCGGCCACCGAGAAGATCGGTGCTTCGGCGTCCTTGTTGATCGCCACGATCACCTTGGAGTCCTTCATGCCGGCCAGATGCTGGATCGCGCCGGAGATACCGATGGCGATATACAGCTGCGGCGCGACGATCTTGCCGGTCTGGCCGACCTGATAATCGTTGGGCACGAAGCCGGCGTCCACAGCCGCGCGGGAAGCGCCCATCGCGGCGTTCAGCTTGTCGGCCAGCGGCGTCAGCACCTTGGTGTAGTTCTCGCCGGAACCCACGCCACGGCCACCGGACACGATGATCTTGGCGGCGGTCAGCTCGGGGCGGTCGCTCTTGGTGACTTCGCGCGATACGAATTGCGAGATGCCGACATCGGCCACGGCCGGCAGGTTCTCCACGGCGGCCGAACCACCTTCGGCGGCGGCGGCGTCAAAGCCGGTGCCGCGCACGGTGATGACCTTGACCTTGTCCGCCGATTGGACGGTCGAGATCGCGTTGCCGGCGTAGATCGGGCGCTCGAAGGTATCCGGGCTGTCGACCTTGGTGATGTCCGACAGCTGGGCCACGTCCAGCCTTGCGGCCACGCGCGGCAGGATGTTCTTGCCGTACGGGGTGGCGGGCGCCAGGATGTGGCTGTAGTCGTTGGCGATGGCCAGCGCTTGCTCGGCCACGTTCTCGGCCAGGCCGTCGCCGAAATACGGGGCGTCGGCCAGCAGTACCTTGGACACGCCGGCGATCTTCGCGGCGGCGGCCGCGGCAGCGGCGGCGTTGGCGCCAGCCACCAGCACGTGGACGTCGCCGCCGCACTGGGCGGCTGCGGTCACGGTGTTCAGCGTGGCGGCCTTGATGGATTGGTTGTCGTGTTCAGCAATGACGAGTGCAGTCATGTTTTATCTCCTGGCGCGCTCAGATGACCTTGGCTTCGTTCTTCAGCTTTTGCACCAGCGTCGCAACGTCCGGCACCATCACACCCGCGCTGCGCTTGGGCGGCTCGACGACCTTGAGGGTCTTCAGACGCGGCGCCACGTCCACGCCGAGATCTTCCGGCTTGACAATGTCGAGCTGTTTCTTCTTCGCCTTCATGATGTTGGGCAGCGTCACGTAGCGCGGCTCGTTCAGGCGCAGGTCGGTGGTCACCACCGCCGGCAGCTTGATCGACAGGGTCTCCAGACCGCCGTCCACTTCACGCGTCACCGACGCCTTGCCATCAGCCACCACCACCTTCGAGGCGAAGGTAGCTTGCGGCAGGCCTGCCAGCGCAGCCAGCATCTGGCCGGTCTGGTTGGAGTCGTCGTCGATGGCCTGCTTGCCCAGGATCACCAGTTGCGGCTGCTCCTTGTCCACCAGGGCCTTGAGCAGCTTGGCCACGGCCAGCGGCTGCAGGTCTTCGTTCGATTCGACCAGGATGCCGCGGTCGGCGCCGATGGCCATCGCGGTACGCAGGGTTTCCTGGCACTGGGCCACGCCGCAGGACACGGCGATCACCTCGGTGACCACCCCGGCTTCCCGCAGACGCACCGCTTCTTCCACGGCGATTTCGTCAAACGGGTTCATGCTCATCTTGACGTTGGCCAGATCCACACCCGTGCCGTCCGACTTCACCCGGACCTTGACGTTGTAATCCACCACGCGCTTGACTGCGACGAGTACTTTCATGCGCTCACTCCACTGATAGTCGATAGTCAGAAATTTGGTTCGCTCGCCATTATAACCACCGGCTGGGTGGCACTCTTGTTTTTCGAACGGTCGTACTATTTTATCGGTAAAGAATTGCCGGGCATAGCCCGGCAATGTGAAAACCTGCCCGCATTGTGCCGCAGGATGCCCTGCGTTACACGATTTTCGAGGCTTTTTTCAACTTACCACGCGGTAATCACCGAATCCTTGAAGGTGCTATGGACGTACTGCTTGATCTCCGGCGAGTGGTAGGCCTTGACCAGCTTGGCCACCCAGGGCTTGTTCCTGTCGGCTTCGCGGATGGCGATCAGGTTGGCATAGGGGCCCTTGGGGCCTTCCATGGCAATGGCATCCTTGGTGGGCGACAGGCCCGCCGACTCGGCGTAATTGCCGTTGATGGCGGCGGCGTCGAGGTCATCCAGCGAGCGCGGCAGCTGGGCGGCATCCAGCTCGACGATCTTGATCTTTTTCGGGTTGGCGACGATGTCCAGCGGCGTGGCCTTCAGGCCGGCATCGGCGCGCAGCTTGATCAGCCCCTTGCTTTGCAGCAGCAGCAGGCCGCGGCCGCCGTTGGTGGGATCGTTCGGTACACCCACGCGCGCGCCGTCCTTGATCTGGTCGAGCGACTTGATCTTCTTGGAGTACACGCCCATCGGGAAGGTCACCGTGAAGGCAATGTAGGTGAACTTGTAGCCACGGTCCTTGATCTGCGCTTCCAGGTAAGGCAGGTGCTGGTAGCTGTTGGCATCCAGGTCCCCCGAAGCCAGCGCCGCATTGGGCTGGATGTAGTCGCTGAATTCCACCACCTGGATATTCAGGCCGTCCTTGGCCGCGACCTTCTTCACCTGCTCCATGATCTGGGCGTGGGGGCCGCCGGTGACGCCGATCTTGATCGGCTTTTCCTGCGCCACGGCGCCAGTGGCCAGGCTGGCGCCCAGGGCGGCGCCGACAATCCATTGCAGCAAGTTACGACGTTGCATATTGACTTCCTTTTTCTCGATTTCTCTAAGTTTTGGTATGTAGCCGGGTGGAACGCCGGCTTACTTGTGGCTGATGCGACGCACCAGCCAGTCGCCGAAGCTTTGCACCGCTTGCACGAAGACGATCAGGATCACCACCACCGCCACCATCACCTCGGTGATGTAGCGCTGGTAGCCGTAGCGGATGCCGAGGTCGCCCAGGCCGCCGCCGCCGATGGCGCCGGCCATGGCCGAATAGCCCACCAGGCTGACGAAGGTGATCGTCAGGCCAGCCACAATGCCAGCCATGGCTTCCGGCAGCAGCACCTTCAGCACGATCTGACCGGTGGTCGCGCCCATCGACTGGGCGGCCTCGACCAGGCCCTTGTCCACCTCGCGCAGCGCGCTTTCCACCAGGCGCGCGATAAACGGAATCGCGGCGATCGTCAGCGGCACCACGGCCGCGGTGGTGCCGATCGATGAACCGACGATAAAGCGCGTGAACGGGATCACCACCACAAGCAGGATGATGAAAGGAATCGAACGCACGGCATTGACCACCACGCCGATGGTGCGGTTGAACAGCGGATGCGACAACACGCCGCCACGGTTGGTCAGGTGCAGCAGCACGCCCAGCGGCACCCCGAACAACGCGCCGACCACGCCCGAGATCGCCACCATCAGCAGCGTCTCGTTGAATGAGGTCAGAAACAGGTCAAACATTTCAGACCACATGCTCGAACTCCTCCACCACTACGCCTTCCTGTTGCAGGTATTCCATCGCCGCCTTCACGTCAGCCAGTTCGCCGGTGGCCATGATGGCCAGCGAACCGAAGGCTTGGCCCTGGATCTCGTCGATATGCCCGTGCAGGATATTGAAGTCCAGCCCGTAGCGGCGGATCGCCTGGGCCAGCACTGGCTGGTCCACGCCCTCGCCCGTGAACGCCAGGCGGTAGACGTGGTCGCGCCCGTTGCCGAGCCGGCTTTCCACGCGCTTGAGCACGCTGGGCGGCAATTCCTGAGCGATCACGTCGCCGATCATGGCGCGCGTGACCTCATGTTGCGGACGCAGGAACACATCGATCACCCGGCCGGTTTCCACCACCTCCCCGGCCTCGAGCACGGCCACGCGGTCGCAGACCTGTTTGATCACTTCCATCTGGTGCGTGATCATGACAATGGTCAGGCCGAGCTCGCGATTGATCTGCTTGAGCAGTTCCAGAATGGCGCGGGTGGTTTCCGGGTCGAGGGCGGAGGTAGCCTCGTCCGACAGCAGCACCTTGGGCTTGCTCGCCAGCGCGCGGGCAATCCCCACGCGCTGCTTCTGACCACCGCTGATCTGGGCGGGATAACGGTCCTTGAGCGCCGTCAGGCCAACCAGTTCCAGCAGCGGCAGCACCGTGTCGGAGATCTCGCTCCGCGACTTGCCTGCCAGCTCCAGCGGCAGCGCCACGTTGTCAAAGACGGTACGCGACGACAGCAGGTTGAAATGCTGGAAGATCATGCCGATGTCGCGGCGCGCCTTGCGCAGCGCGCCGCTGTCGAGCGCGGTCAGCTCCTGTCCGGCCACGATCACGCGGCCGCCGCTGGGGCGATTGAGCAGGTTGATGGCGCGCACCAGCGTGCTCTTGCCAGCGCCGCTACGACCGATGATGCCGAAGACCTCACCCGCCGCAATGGACAGGCTGACGTCCCGCAGCGCATGCACTTCCCCCGACCCTCCGGGAAAGCGTTGCGAAAGACCTTGCAGTTCGATCATGTGAAAAGAAAACGGCAACAGGCGAGAACGTCTCTCTAGCGCTGCTGCCGCATTTTATTTTTTGGGCGAAGCTCGCATTTTAGGCGATCCGCTTCATACCAGAAACGACTTTTTGCCGATGTCTTTATATGCTCACGGCATAAAGACCACAAAAAAGCCGTTTATGCGCCACGCCAGGACGGCGGACGCTTGTCGATAAAGGCCTGGACGCCCTCCAGCGCCGCCGGATCCATCATGTTGCACGCCATGGTCTGCCCCGCCAGCTGGTAGGCCGCCTCGATTCCCATCTCCAGTTGGCGGTAGAACAAGCCCTTGCCGGCGGCCACCGCGGCGGCCGGCTTGGCGCAGATGCTGGCGGCCAGGCGGGCAACCTCCGCATCGAGGGCGTCGGCGGGCACCACGCGGTTGACCAGCCCGCGGTCCCGGGCCTCCATGGCATCGATCATGTCTCCGGTCAGCAGCATCTCCATCGCATGCTTGCGCGACAGGTTGCGCGACAGGGCCACGCCCGGCGTCGCGCAGAACAAGCCGAGATTGACACCGGACACCGCGAAGCGCGCCACATCGGCCGCCACCGCCAGATCACACATCGCCACCAGCTGGCAGCCGGCAGCCGTGGCGATCCCCTGCACGCGCGCGATCACCGGCTGCGGCATCTGCTGCATCGCCATCATCATGCGGGTGCAGCGATCGAACAGGCGGCGATAGTAGTCGTGCGAAGGGGCAGCCCGCATCTCCCGCAGGTCGTGGCCGGCGCAAAATGCCCGGCCGGCGGCGGCCAGCACCACCACCCGGACCGAGGCGTCGGCGCCGGCGCGGGCAAATGCTTCAGACAGCGCATCCAGCAGGTCTTCGGACAAGGCGTTGAACGCCTCGGGGCGGTTCATCGTCAGGCGCAGCACGCCCGGTGCGTCCAGGCTTTCGCTCACCAGTGGCGTTGCAGTGCGGTTGTCGGTTTCAGCCATCCAAGGGCCTCCTATCGTTCGAGCAGCACCTTGAGGTGCGCACACACACTGCGGCTGAGCGCGCTCAGGTTATAGCCGCCCTCCAGGCAACTGACGATGCGGCCTTGCGCATGCGCGCGGGCGACATCCACCAGTTGGGTCGTGATCCAGGCGTAGTCCTGCTCGACCAGCCCCATCTGGCCCATGTCGTCCTCGCGATGGGCGTCGAAGCCCGCCGAGATAAAGAGCATCTGCGGCTTGAACTCGTTCAGGCGCGGCAGCCAGATCGTCTCCACCACCTCCCGCACTGCCATACCGCTGGTATAGGCCGGCAGCGGGATGTTGGACATATTGGTGGCAATGTGCTCGGTACCGCTGTAGGGATAGAACGGATGCTGGAAGAAACTGCACATCAGCACGCGCTCCTCGCCGCGGAAGGCGGCCTCGGTGCCGTTGCCGTGGTGCACGTCGAAATCGACGATCGCCACGCGTTCGAGGCCATGCGCGGCAAGCGCGTGGCGCGCCGCGATCGCCACGTTGTTGTAGAAGCAGAAACCCATGGCCCGGTCCGGCTCCGCATGGTGGCCAGGCGGGCGCACGCAGCAGAAAGCGCTCTCGAACTCGCCGGCCATCACCGCATCGGTGGCGGCCACCGCCGCGCCCGCCGCATGGGTGGCGGCAGCCATCGTATGCGAGTTCATCAGGGTATCGGGATCGATGGGGTGATAGCCACTGGCGGGACTCGCTGCGGCCAGCGAGGCCATGTACTCGGGGCGATGCACACGCCCGATCTGCTCGGCGCTCGCGGCGGGCGCCTCGCGCCGGTCGAGCAGGCCGTCCATGCCGTGCGAGATCAAATGGTCTTCGATGGCCTGCAGGCGTTCCGGGCATTCCGGATGGAACGGCCCCATCTCATGCAGCAGGAACTCGGGATGCGTGTAATAGCCTGTGGGCATGTCTTATTGCTTTATTCGTGGTCTCCATTCGTTACGTTAGCACATGCCGCGCCAGCCACCCAGCGGGGTGCCGCACAGGCACCATCCGCTATACTCGTGGCCACTTGCAAAGGACACCATGAACGACACCCAGCGCTCCCTGCGCCGCCCGCTTTTGGGCGCCGCACTTTCCGCTGCCGCATTGAGCTTGTGCGGCGTCTCCCCCGCCCTGCTAGCCGCCGGCAAGCGTCGCGTGAGCATGCGCGAAGAAGAGATCGAGCCGGGCCGCTATCGTGACAACCCCAAGAGCCGCGCCTTTATCGACGAGATGGTGGCGCGCCACGGCTTTGCTCGCCCGACCCTGGAAACCTGGTTCGGCCAGGCCGTGTATTCGTCCACGGTAGTGCGCCTGATCATGCCGCCCGCCACGCCGGGGCGCAAAAGCTGGAGCGCCTACCGCTCCCGTTTCATCGAGCCGATCCGCATCAACGCGGGGGTGCGCTTCTGGCAGCAGAACCGCGACACGCTGCGCCGCGCCGAGGCCGAGTTCGGCGTGCCGGCTTCGGTGATCGTCGGCATCATCGGCGTCGAGACCATCTATGGCCGCGACATGGGCACCTTCCGCGTGATCGATTCGCTCTCCACGCTGGCGTTCGACTATCCCGACGTGCCTAACCGCGAAGCGCGCACGACGCTGTTCCGCAACCAGCTGGCCGATTACCTGCTGTGGTGCCGGGACACCAATACCGATGTGTTCTCGGTGCTGGGCTCTTTCGCCGGTGCCGTCGGCATTCCGCAGTTCATGCCGACCAGCCTGCGCGAGTACGCCATCGACTACGACGGCAACGGCCAGATCGACCTGCGCAACAGCGCCACCGACGCGATCGGCAGCGTTGCGCGCTTCCTGCAATTGCATGGCTGGGAACCGGGCCGCCCGGTGGTCTGGCGCATTGCCGCCGACGAGGGCAGCCGCGGCATCGCTGCCGCCGCCGCCGACGGCGAGCCGTGGCCCACCCGCACGCTCGATCAGTTGCTCAAGGCCGGCCTGCGCGTGGACGAGCCGATCAACCTGGCGCGCGAAGGCGAAACCGGCGTGCTGGTGGTTGACCTGCCCACACCGGGCGAAACCACTGACTATATGCTCGGCCTGCGCAATTTCTATGTGCTGACGCGCTATAACCGCAGCTTCTTCTACGCGCTGGCGGTCTACCAGTTGGGCGAGGCCGTGAAAGCAGCGATGGGCTGACCTCGCCGCCCCGCCCGCCAGACGCAAACGCAAACGCAAAAAAAGCAAAAAGCCCCGCAACGATGTGCGGGGCCTTTTTGTTGGTGCGCGAAACAACGTGCCTCAGGCCGGGAACACCCCGGTAGAAAGATAGCGGTCGCCGCGATCGCACACCACGAACACGATGGTCGCGTTTTCCACTTCCTCGGCGATGCGCACTGCCACGCACAACGCACCTGCAGCGGAAATCCCGCAAAAGATGCCTTCCTCGCGGGCCATGCGGCGGGCCATGTGTTCGGCATCGCCCTGACTCACCGCCTCAGTGCGGTCGATATACTTCGAGTCGTAGATCTTCGGCATGTATGCCTCGGGCCACTTGCGAATGCCCGGGATGCGTGAGCCTTCGGCCGGCTGCGCGCCAACGATCTGCACCGCCGCGCTTTGCTCTTTCAGGTAGCGCGACACGCCGGTGATGGTGCCGGTGGTCCCCATGGCGGAAACGAAGTGAGTGATGCGCCCTTCGGTATCGCGCCAGATCTCCGGACCGGTGGTCTCGTAGTGGGCCAGCGGATTGTCGGGGTTGGCGAACTGGTCGAGAATCACGCCGCGGCCATCACGCTCCATGGAATCGGCGAGGTCCCGCGCGTATTCCATGCCGCCCTTGACCGGGGTCAGGATAATCTCCGCGCCATAGGCTGCCATGCTCTGGCGCCGCTCCATGCTCAGGTCTTCCGGCATGATCAGCACCATCTTGTAGCCGCGAATGGCGGCCGCCATGGCCAGCGCAATGCCGGTATTGCCCGAGGTAGCTTCGATCAGCGTATCGCCCGGCTTGATGCGCCCGCGCGATTCGGCGCGGGCAATCATCGACACCGCAGGCCGGTCCTTGACCGAGCCCGCCGGGTTGTTGCCCTCGAGCTTGCCGAGGATCACGTTGCCGCGCGGAGCGCCGGCGGCACCGGGGATGCGCTGCAGTTGGACCAGCGGCGTATTGCCGATGGTGTCTTCAATCGTCTTGTAGGCCATGGTGAGCGGGATTCCAATGTCGGCGGCTATTGTAATCCAGTCCTAAAGCCCGCGTTGCCGGCGTGGCGGACATCGCAGCCCGCCACGCCGCGGCCACTCAGGCCTTCGCCTCGGCTTCGTTCCTGCTGTTGCCCAGCAGGTGGTAGAGCAGAATGGCGCCGAAAGTGGCGGTACCGATGCCGCCCAGCGTCATGCCACCCAGCTTCAGGGTCAGGTCGCCAGCCGCCACGGTCAGCGTGGCGCCGACCGTGATCAGGTTGCGCGAATTGGAGAAATCGACCCTGTTCTCAACCCAGATGCGCCCCGCGGTGGCGGCGATCAGGCCAAACACGACAATGGTCAGGCCGCCGATCACCGGACCCGGAATGGTCAGGATCAGCGCACCGAACTTGGGCGAAAAGCCAAGCACCAAGGCCACCACAGCCGCCACCACGAAGATCAGCGTCGAGTAGATCTTGGTCACGGCCATCACGCCCATGTTCTCGGCATAGGTGGTCACGCCCGTGCCGCCGCCGCCCGCGGAAATGATGGTGGCGATGCCATCGCCGATAAAGGCGCGGCCGATGTACGGGTCGAGATTGCGGCCGGTCATCACGCTGATCGCCTTGATGTGCCCGAGGTTTTCCGCCACCAGCACGATGGCCACCGGTGCGATCAGCAGCATGGCGCTGGCCTGGAACACCGGCGACGTGAAGACCGGCAGGCCGAACCAGCTGGCCGCGGCCACGCCGGAGAAGTCGATGGCCTTGCCCATGCCCAGCCCGTTGGTGCAGATGTAGTAAAGCACGTAGCCGAACAAGCCGCCCACCAGCACCGGCAGCCGGCGCAACATGCCTGGCGCATGCACCGCCACCGTGCCCACGGCCAGCACCGTGGCCAGCCCCACCCAGGTGTCAAGCGCGGCGCCGCTGACGGCCTTGACTGCCACCGGCGCAAGATTCAGGCCGATCGCCGCCACAATGGCACCCGTCACCACAGGCGGCATCAGCCGCTCGACCCAGCGATATCCCACCGCCTGCACCACCAGCCCGATCAGCAGGTAGAGCACGCCGGCGGCGATGATGCCGCCCAGCGCCACCGGGATATTGGGATTGGGTCCGCTGCCGGCATAGCCGGTCGCGGCGATCACCACGGCGATAAAGGCAAAGCTGGAGCCCAGGTAGCTGGGCACCCTGCCGCGCACACACAGGAAGAAGATCAGCGTACCGATGCCCGAAAACAGGATCGCGATATTGGGATTGAAACCCATCAGGATCGGCGCGATCGCCGTCGAGCCGAACATCGCCACCACATGCTGGATCCCCGCCAGGAGCGTCTGGCCGGCAGGCAGACGCTCATCAGGCGCAATCACGCCGTGGGTCTTTAGCCGCCACTTGGGCAGGAATCCCGCATCCTCGTTACTTCCCATTGTCCTGCTCCCGTTTTTTTGGCCTGGCCCCCGCATGCGTGAGCAGGTCCGGCTCGATTTGGATTATGTTGGCCGCGCAGCCGGCTCAGGCTGCCGCGGCGTCCGCATGATACCGCGCGACCGCAATCGTGCGAAGCCACGCGGAACTAGCACGAGCCATACCAGTGTCTGGCGTCCGTACCGGTGCACGGGCGGCAAAAAGCCCCGGACCAGGCCGGGGCTTCGATGCGCAAATACGGACGATGCGGGCGTCGCGGCCGCGAGCCCGCCGGCGTCTTAGCGGGCGGCCTTGACCGGCGGCTTCTCCGCCTTGCCATCCTTCTGGGCCGCGGCCACCGCGGCCTTTGGCGCGGCGGTGCTGCCGGCGCCAATGGTCATGCCGGCCTCCTGCAAACGCACGACCGATTTCTGCCCGAGGCCCTTGACGCGATCCGCGAGATCCGCAGCATCCTTGAAGGGCCCGCCCCTGGTGCGCTCGGTGATGATGGTGCTGGCCGTGGCCGGCCCAATGCCCTTGAGCGAAACCAGTGCGGCTTCATCGGCGGTGTTCACATCGACCGCCGCAAGCGCCGCGCCCGACAGCGAAAACCATACGGCAGCCGCCAGCAATACCTGCTTCGAAGCCGTCAGAGTTTGCTTGAACTCCTATCCGTTTATGAAGGTCGCCTCGCCCGGTCCGGACGAGGCAACACGGAGGATAGGAGCGGCCGGCCACCTTGGCGCGCCCTGCAACAAAAGTTCACCTCAACGCTACCGAGGTGTTTCCGTCAAGGGCGGCAAAGCGGACAGCGCACTTTGCGACCTCAGGCCTTGTTCTGAAGCAGCCAGCGGCAATAGCGCGACACGCCTTCTTCCACTGTGTAGAACGGCTCCTTGTACCCGGCGCCGCGCAGGCGCGAGACATCGGATTGCGTGTAGCACTGATACTTGCCGCGCAACGCATCGGGGAACTTGATGTACTCCACCAGGCCCTCCTGCACCATCTCGTCGAGCGTCAGGTGGGGACGGCCATCGGCTTCGCGCAGCGTGTTGACCACGGTCGCGGCGATATCGTTGAAGGGTTGCGCACGGCCGGTGCCAAGATTGAAGATGCCCGACTTGTCCGGGTGATCCAGGAAGAACAGGTTGACCTTGACCACGTCCTCCACCGAGATGAAATCGCGGGTGTGGCCACCCGGTGCGTAGCCGCCGTACTCGCCGAACAGCTTCACGGTGCCGTCGGCACGGAACTGGTTGAAATTGTGGAACGCCACCGACGCCATGCGCCCCTTGTGCGCTTCGCGCGGACCATAGACGTTGAAGTAGCGAAAACCCACGATCTGCGACAGCGCGGTCGGCAGCGTGCGGCGCACCACCTGGTCGAACAGGAACTTGGAGTAGCCGTAGACGTTCAGCGGCTTCTCGTATTCGCGTTCTTCCTTGAACACCTGCGATGCACCGTAGGTCGCGGCCGACGAGGCGTAGAGGAATTGCGTGCCCTGTTCCAGGCAGGCATCCATCAGCGCCTTGGTGTAGCGGAAGTTGTTCTCCATCATGTAGCGGCCATCCGTCTCCATGGTGTCCGAGCAGGCACCTTCATGGAAGACCGCGCGTACCTTGCCGAACTCGCCGCGCGTGAAGCGTTCGAGAAACTCGCCTTTGTCCAGGTAGTCACGGATCTCGCAGTCGACGAGATTGTGGAACTTGTCGGCACGCGTCAGGTTGTCGACGGCGACGACGTTGTCTTCGCCGCGCTCGTTCAGGCCTTTGACGAGGTTGCTGCCGATAAAGCCGGCAGCGCCGGTAACGATGATGGTCATGGTCGTGTGGGCTCAAACGAGCCAGAAGACGGCGCGGACATTACGCCGGCGTGCCGAACAATTCAGGATAGGTGACAACCGCGGTGCCCAGCTTGCCCACCACGATGCTGCCGGCGCGATTGGCGTGCTGCACGGCTTCCTTGAGTGGCACGCCCGCCCCCAGCATGGTCGCCAGCGTGGCGATCACGGTATCGCCGGCACCGGACACGTCATAGACTTCGCGCGCCTGCGCCGAAACGTGCAATACCTCCGCTTCGGTATAGAGCGTCATGCCCTCCTCCGAACGGGTCAGCAGCAACGCCTCGAGATGCAACTCCCGCCGCAGGTTCTGGGCCCGGATGGTGAGATCGGACTCGGTTTTCCAGGCACCCACCACATGACGCATTTCGGCGCGGTTGGGGGTGATCAGCGTGGCGCCGCGATAGCGCGAATAGTCGTCGCCCTTGGGATCGACGAGCACCATGCAACCCGCTGCGCGGCCCGTCTCGACCATGCGGCCCACGTGGGCCAGTCCGCCCTTGCCGTAGTCGGAGAGCACCAGCACCTTGTACTCCTTGACCAACGCCTGGAAACTATCCAGTACGGAGGCCAGCACTTCGTGCGCCGGGGCATTCTCGAAATCGACCCGCAGCAACTGCTGCTGGTGCGCCATCACGCGCAGCTTGATGGTGGTGTTGACGCTGGCGTCGCGCAGCAGGTAGGGCTGCACGTGGCTGGCGTTCAGGAGCGCCTCCAGGGTACGGCCGGGTTCGTCGTCGCCGACCACACCCAGCATGCCGACCTGAGCGCCCAGCGCGGCAGCATTGCGCGCCACGTTGGCGGCGCCGCCAAGGCGCTCGTCGCTACGCTTTACCTGCACGACCGGCACCGGTGCCTCCGGGGAGATGCGCTCGACATCGCCGAACCAATAGCGGTCGAGCATCATGTCGCCCGCCACCAGGATGCGCGATTGATTGATCTGTTGCTGCGGAATATGGTTCTTGCTCATGGACATCCTTGGCAACACTGCCCGGTCCGTCACCCGGGGCGTTGGCTTGTCGTTCCCGTTGGGTTGCGTTTCAGCGCGTCGTGGTCGGCCGCCCGATCGCATGATATTCGATGCCCGATTCCTGCATGGCCTCGGGCTCGTACAGATTGCGTCCGTCGAAGATGACGGGTGCCTTCAGGCGGCGCTTGATCTGGTTGAAATCCGGGCTGCGGAACACCTTCCACTCGGTGACGATCACCAGCGCATCGGCGCCATCGAGCGTATCCATTTGCGCATCGCTGAAATGCACGCGCGCAAAGCCGCCTTCGATATCGGCGAGATCGATTTCCAGCGCGCGCCGGGCCTCGGCCATCGAAATGGGATCGTGCACGCGCAACGCGGCACCGCGCGAAATCAGCGCACGCGCCAGCACCCGCGACGGCGCTTCGCGCATATCGTCGGTATTGGGCTTGAAAGCCAGCCCCCAGATCGCAAAGGTACGGCCCGCGAGATCCTCGCCGAAGCGCCGCACGACCTTGTCGGCCAGCACCTGCTTTTGCGCATCGTTGACCGCTTCCACCGCTTCGAGCACACGCATGGGCTTGCCATGCGCGCTGGCGGTGCGCATCAGTGCCTGCACATCCTTGGGAAAACACGAACCGCCGTAACCGGCGCCGGCGTACAGGAAACTATAGCCGATACGCGGATCGGAACCGATGCCCATGCGAACCAGTTCGATGTCCGCACCGACCTCGTCCGCCAGGTTCGCCAGCTCGTTCATGAACGAAATCCGGGTGGCCAGCATCGAGTTGGCCGCGTACTTGGTGAACTCGGCCGAGCGCACATCCATATAGAAGGTGCGCTCGTGGTTGCGGTTAAAGGGTGCGTACAACTGGCGCATGATCGCCTTGGCATGGCGGCCCGCCACGTCGGCATTGCAGCCCAGCACGATGCGGTCGGGACGCATGAAGTCCTCCACCGCGGCGCCTTCCTTCAGGAACTCGGGATTCGACACCACCGAGAACTGCAGGTCCTCCAGGCCGCGCGCGCCCAGTTCGGCACGAATGGCTTCGGTGACACGGTCGCCGGTGCCGACCGGCACCGTCGATTTATCCACCACCACCTTGAAGCCCGTCATATGCCGGCCGATATTGCGGGCAGCCGCCAGCACATATTGCAGATCGGCGGAGCCGTCCTCGTCGGGCGGCGTGCCGACCGCGATGAACTGCACATCGGCATGCTCAACGCTGGCCGCCACATCGGTGGAGAACGTCAGCCGCCCGGCCTCGCGATTGCGCTGGATCAGTTCCTTGAGGCCCGGCTCGTAGATCGGTACGCCACCCGCATTGAGCAGCGCGATCTTGCGTTCATCGACGTCCAGGCAAAACACATCGTTGCCCAGTTCGGCCAGGCAGGCCCCGGTCACTAGACCGACGTAGCCGCTGCCGATAATGGTGACTTTCATAGCTTGTACTCCAGATAGGGATTGGCGTGCGGCGCAACAGCGTCAGCCGAGTGCCTCGCTACGGCGCGGCGCGTAAGTTTCCCAGCGGTTGCAGCCGGGGCACTGCCAATAGAACAATCTCGCGCGGAAGCCGCATTCGCGGCAGGTATAGCGCGCCAGGTTACGCGTGCGATTCTGCAGCAGGTCGCGAATCGCCGACACCTCCTGCTCCTGTTCGATATCGTGGGCGGTCGCCTGAGGCGCCTGCGCCACGGCGGTGCCCGCTTCTGCCACGCCGTTGGCCTCGCCCACGGCTGCGGCGACCTCGGCGGCCTGCGCCTCGAAATACTTGGTCAACGCTTGCAGCGACGGCTGCCGGCGCAGTTGCTCGCGCATCAAGACGGCCGCGGCATGCGCGCCATGCAGTTCGAGTTCAGCGCGATACGCAATATCCAGCAACTCGGCCGCCAGATTGGTCTTGAGCAGGCCGCGCAGCCATTCCACCGCCTGCCCGTCGTCGCCGAGCTGGCGATAAGCCTTGACGACGCGATCCGCCACCAGCGGCAGGTAGGCGGCATCCTGCCGCTCGATACCGAGCCAGTGGCCAAGCGCGCCCTGCGCGTCGCCTGCCGCCATGGCCACGTCGCCCAGCAGCATCGGCGCGCGCACATTGGCGGGGTTTTCCTTGACTGCCTGCTCCAACCAGCCGATCGCGTCCGCAGGCTGCTTGCGCTGCAGCGCATCCTGCGCCAGTTCGCAGCAGAATTGCGCGATCTGCAAACTGTAGTCCTTTTGCTCCAGCGGCTGAAGTTCGCGTGCCGCCTCGATGGCCTTCTTCCACTCCTTCTCGACTTCGTAGAGTTCAAGCAGCACATGCTTGGCCGGCGCCGCATAGGGGCCCGACATCAGCCGCCGCAGCGATTCCTCGGCACGGTCAAGCAGGCCGGCGCGCAGGAAGTCCTGGCCCAGTTCATAGAGCGCGTGCTCGCGCTCGGCATCGGGGAGATCCTCGCGGCTGGCCAGGTTCTGGTGCACGCGAATTGCGCGTTCGGTTTCGCCGCGCCGGCGGAACAGGGCGCCGAGCGCGAAGTGCAGCTCGGTGGTCTCGGGGTCCAGCCGCGCCACCTCGATAAACGCATCGATGGCTTGGTCGGGCTGCTCATTGAGCAGGAAGTTCAGTCCCTTGAAATAGGAGCGCGGCAGCGCGCCCTGTTCGCTCATGAGCTGTCGCGCATCAAAGCGCGCAGCCATCCAGCCGAGGCCGAAAATGAGCGGCAGCGCGAGCAGCCACCAGGTTTCAAAAATCATTGGTCAAACTTTCGGGCCAACTACGTTGTAAGGGATGCCGGAGCCCGCCTGTGGTTCGCGGGCACCTTCCGCAGCCTGGCTGCGCGCCTCGCCGAGCGCGCGCCGCAGCCGGTTCGCTTCCATGCGCTGGCGCATCAGCGCGGGCGCTACCGCCGCCAGCGCAGCGACGATGCCCAGCCCGAAAGCGGCCAGCAGGATCAGGATCAGCGGCGCTCGCCAGACGGCATCGAAGAAGAGTTGCAGGGAAGCATCGGCGGTATTACGCAGCGCCAGCACGAACAGCAGCGCGAACAGGACGATACGGATGATCCAGGCGACAAGTTTCATGCGGGCTTCATGCGGAAGATGGGATGGTTCGGACTCCGGTGATGCGAACGCCGGCGGGCGACGCCCCTCGGTGGATTCCCGGCATTGTAGCGGAATCGTCTCGTACTAACGGTAACGGCTTGTATGCCGCAAGCATGCTGCAATAATGAAAAAGCGCCCCGATCAGGGGCGCTTTTTCGACTATCCAGTCACATCACGAGTCAAACACAGCGATTCAGGAACGGGCCAGTTTCAGCCCGCCATCGTCATGCAAGGCGCTGCCGGCAACAACGGCCGGCTTCGCCTGGGCAGGCGCGCTCGGATGAGACGCGCCTGCCGCGGCGCCATGGCTATTGCCGTTGGCACCGCCATTGCCATTGCCACCGTGACTGCCGATGGCGCTGGCCCCCGCACCGCCGCCGCCAACGGCCTGCGGCAGCGCCGGGCTGCGATCAACTCGTTCACGCAACTCCTTGCCCGCCTTGAAGTGCGGCACCCGTTTCTCGGGCACCAGCACTCTTTCGCCGGACTTGGGATTGCGTCCTACGCGCGGCGGACGTCGGTTCAGGCCAAAACTGCCGAATCCACGAATCTCGATGCGGTGGCCATCGGCCAGCGCTTCGGACATCGCATCGAGGATCGTCTTCACCGAGATGTCCGCATCCCGCAGCAGCAACTGCGGGAACCGGGCAGCCAGTTTTTCGACAAGCTCGGACTTGGTCATGGGCATCCGCTAGCAGGCGTAAGAACCAATGCTTACTGGTTGTCCTGGCCGAGCTTGGCCTTCAGCAGCGCGCCCAGGTTGGTCGTGCCAGCCGTGCCGGTGTCAGCGGCGAACTTTTGCATCGCTTCTTGCTGCTCGACGTTGTCCTTGGCCTTGATCGACAGGTTGATGTTGCGCGACTTGCGGTCCACATTCACCACCAGGGCGGTGATCTGCTCGCCTTCCTTCAGCACGTTGCGGGCATCTTCCACGCGGTCAGCCGAGATTTCGGATGCACGCAAGTAGCCTTCGACGTCGTCAGCCAGTTGCACAACAGCGCCCTTGGCATCAACCGACTTGATCGTGCCATTGACCAGGGAACCCTTGTCGTTGGCCGAGATGAAGTTGTTGAACGGATCGCCCGACAGCTGCTTGATACCCAGCGAGATGCGTTCCTTGTCGACGTCGATGCCCAGAACCACGGCTTCCACTTCGTCGCCCTTCTTGTACTTGCGCACGGCTTCTTCGCCAGTTTCTTGCCAGGACAGGTCGGACAGGTGCACCAGGCCGTCGATGCCACCGGGCAGGCCGATGAACACGCCGAAGTCGGTGATCGACTTGATCTGGCCGCCCAGCTTGTCGCCCTTCTTGTGGTTACGGCTGAAATCGTCCCACGGATTGGCCTTGCACTGCTTCATGCCCAGGCTGATACGACGCTTGTCTTCGTCGATATCCAGAACCATGACTTCGACTTCGTCGCCCAGCTGGACAACCTTCGACGGGGCCACGTTCTTGTTGGTCCAATCCATTTCGGAAACGTGGACCAGGCCTTCGATACCGGCTTCGATTTCAACGAACGCGCCGTAGTCGGTCAGGTTGGTCACCTTGCCGAACAGGCGGGTGCTTTGCGGGTAGCGACGCGAGATGCCGACCCACGGATCTTCGCCCAGTTGCTTCACGCCCAGCGAGACGCGGTTCTTCTCTTGGTCGAACTTGAGGATCTTGGCGGTGATTTCCTGGCCAACCGACAGCACTTCGCTCGGGTGACGCACACGACGCCATGCCAGGTCGGTGATGTGCAGCAGGCCGTCGATGCCACCCAGGTCCACGAATGCGCCGTAGTCCGTGATGTTCTTGACGATACCGTTGACGATGGCGCCTTCCTTCAGGGTTTCCATCAGCTTCTGGCGCTCTTCGCCCAGGGTCGCTTCCACAACGGCGCGGCGCGACAGCACCACGTTGTTGCGCTTGCGGTCCAGCTTGATGACCTTGAATTCCAGGGTCTTGCCTTCGTACGGCGTGGTGTCCTTGATCGGCCGCACGTCGACCAGCGAGCCCGGCAGGAACGCGCGGATGCCGTTGACCATGACGGTCAGGCCGCCCTTGACCTTGCCCGTGACCGTGCCCGAGATGATTTCGCCGTCTTCCAGCGCCTTCTCGAGGTTCAGCCACGATGCCAGGCGCTTGGCCTTGTCGCGGGACAGGATGGTGTCGCCATAGCCGTTCTCGAGCGCGTCGATGGCCACGGAGACGTAGTCGCCGGCCTGCACTTCGAGTTCGCCCTGGTCGTTCAGGAACTCCTCCACCGGCACAAAGGCTTCCGATTTGAGGCCGGCGTTGACGACCACGAAATTGTGGTCGATGCGCACGACTTCAGCGGAAATCACTTCGCCAGCCTTCATATTGGAGCGGGCGACGGATTCCTCGAACAGTGCGGCAAAGGATTCGTTAGTTTGCAGGTCGGACATAAACTTGAGTATCAATCCGCAGTACTCGGGCCGGCGCGAGGATCGCGCTCAGTCTGCACCGGGCAGCGGGGTCAGGTTGAACAACACCGGCAGGTCTGCGCATGCAGGCACTACCGGCACTTCGGTGCGGCGGGCACGATGCGCGGGTCAGGAACCCGGCGCAGCGTACCACTGCAGCACCTGCGCCACCGCCTGATCCACCGTCATGTCGGAGGTATCGAGCAAGTGCGCATCCTGTGCGGGACGCAGCGGCGCGGCCGTGCGGGTACGATCCCGCTGGTCGCGCGACTCAAGGTCCCGCAAAAGGTCTTCAATATTAGCAGAAATTCCCTTATCAATCAATTGTTTATAGCGCCTACGAGCGCGCGCTTCGACACTTGCGGTCAGGAATACCTTCAGGCGGGCATCGGGAAAAATCACCGTGCCCATGTCGCGGCCGTCGGCAACCAAGCCCGGCAGCTTGCGAAAACCACGCTGCAGCGCCGTCAGGGCGTCGCGAACCGACTGGTGGACGGCAATGGCCGACGCGCGGTTGCCGGTGGCTTCCGCGCGGATGGCCAAGCTGACCTCTTCGCCGCTCAGCCAGACCCGATCGGGGCCGAACTTGACATCGAGGCGGCCTGCCAGCTTTGCAAGCCCGTCCACATCTTGTGCGTCAATGCCCACACGCTCGCTGGCAAGCGCGACCAGGCGGTACAGCGCACCGCTAT
The DNA here is from genome assembly GCF_057814235.1 of Cupriavidus sp. F041. Taxonomy (NCBI): domain Bacteria; kingdom Pseudomonadati; phylum Pseudomonadota; class Betaproteobacteria; order Burkholderiales; family Burkholderiaceae; genus Cupriavidus; species Cupriavidus sp. F041. Next base: position 698,302 of record NZ_JBVASY010000002.1, on the reverse strand, counting down.
CCAGCAGATGGAAGCTGAGTGCGTCCGCCACCTTGTGCGCTACGGTGCCCTTACCGGAGGCAGTGGGCCCGTCGATTGTGATGACGTCGACGATAGTCATTGTTTATTGAAACAGAAAAGAATATTGATTTCTTAAATCAATTGAGAATCATTACCATGCAATCCATGGCGGGCGGCCCTGCAAATGGCAGGCGCCCCGGGCAGTCAAGACAACTCCGCGAGGCAATCTACCATGGCTAAGACCCTGTCGTTCGGCATCATGCACGTCGGCATTGCCTTTGGCGTCACTTACGCGCTGACCGGCAACCTGGCCGTCAGCGGCGCCGTGACCTTCATCGAACCGGCAGTCAATACTGTGGCGCATTACTTCTTCGACCGCTACTGGGACAGGCGCGAACGCCGGGACGAAGGCGCGCCCGCCATTCCCGGCGAGGAGTCCCGCCCGATGCTGGCAGTGTGATCAGCGCACCACCGCTGCAAACGCGTCGAAGTAATCCGGGAACGTCTTGGCCACGCAGCCGGGATCGTTGATGCGCACCGGCAACGGGCCGAAGGCGGCCAGCGAAAAGCACATGGCCATGCGGTGATCGTCATAGGTGTCGATGCCAGCGGCCGGCGTCTTCCACGCGGTTTGGGCCGGCGGCGTCACCTTCAGGTAATCCGCCCCCTCCTCCACCTCGACACCTAGCTTGCGCAACTCCGTGGCCATGGCGCTGATGCGGTCGGTTTCCTTGACCCGCCAGCTCGCGATATTGGTAAGCGTGGTCGTGCCCTCGGCAAACAACGCCGCTACCGCCAGCGTCATGGCAGCGTCCGGGATATGGTTGCAATCCAGTTCGATGCCGTGCAGGCGGCCATCGTCGCGCTCGGTACCGCGCACCTCGATCCAGTTGGCGCCCGCCATCACGTTGGCGCCCATGCGGTTGAGCGCCTCGGCAAACTTGACGTCGCCCTGGATGCTCGACATGCCCACGCCCTCCACCCGCAACGGACCGCCGCCAATAGCGCCGGCTGCCAGGAAGTAGGATGCCGAGGAGGCGTCGCCTTCAACGAAGATCTCACCGGGCGAACGGTAGGCCGAACGCGCCGGCAGGATGAAACGCGACCAGCCTTCGCGCCTGACTTCGATGCCGAAGCGCCCCAGCAGGTTCAGCGTGATCTCGACGTAGGGCTTGGAGATCAACTCCCCGACGACCTCGATCTCGATGGTGTCGCCCGGCGCATCGGCCAGCGGCAGGGTCATCAGCAGCGCCGTCAGGAACTGGCTGGAAACGTCGCCGCGCACGCGGATCGGTGCGTCGATGCGGATCTGCGCGGGCGATATCTGCAGGGGCGGATAGCCCTCGGTACCAAGGTAGTCGACGTGGGCGCCAATCTGCCGCAGGCCATCGACAAGATCGCCGATCGGGCGCTCGTGCATACGGGGCACGCCCGACAGCTTGTAACTTCCGCCCTGCAGCGCCAGTGCCGCGGTCAGCGGGCGAATGGCGGTGCCCGCATTGCCCATGAACAGTTCGGCCGCCTTGTTCGGGAAGTTGCCGCCCACGCCGCGCACCACGCAAGCGCCATCCTCCTGGCGCCACTCCACGCCCAGCGTACGCAGCGCCCGCAACATCACACGCGTATCGTCGGAGTCGAGCAGGTCGCAGACGCGGGTCTCGCCGTCCGCGAGCGCCGCCAGCAGCAGCACACGGTTGGAGATGCTCTTGGAGCCCGGCAGGCGAATGGTGCCCGAGGCGCGAGTGAAAGGACCGAGCGTGAGATGTTCCATGGTTTGCATGCTAGTTGGCCGGCCGCTCTTTATGAAGGGCGGGCCGCTCCGTTGGTGACTTGTTGACTTCGCGACGCGAGCGTTCAGGGCTCGACGTTGACAGCGGGTGCACGCTGCGCGCCCCATTGCTGGCGCGCCTGGCTGGCGCGCTGGAAGATGCGCTCCAGCCCCTCGCCGTTGCTGTTTTCTATCAGCGTCTTCAAATGCGCCAGCATCGCCTGGTAAGTGGTCAACTCGCTCAGCATCGCCTCCCGGTTGCCAACGCAGATATCACGCCACATCTCCGGCGAGGACGCCGCGATACGGGTGAAATCGCGAAAGCCGCCGCCGGCGAAGTCGAGCTTCAGCGCCGCGTCCTCGGCATTGGCCACCTGGGCCACCAGCGCGTAGGACAGCAGGTGTGGCAGATGGCTGACCGCGGCAAACACGGCATCGTGCTGCACGGCGGACATCACAAAGCAATCGGCACCGGCGGTCTCCCACATGGCGCGCACGGCAGCCACGTCGATGCGGACGTTTTCCTGCAGCGGGCACAGTACGACCTTCTTGCCGCCATAGAGATCGGCCAGCGCGGCTTCCACGCCGTTCAACTCGCGGCCCGCGATGGGATGGGCGGGCACGAACTGCGCCGCCTTGTCGCCCAGCGCGGTCTTGGCAGCCATGATGACGTCGGACTTGGTGCTGCCGGCGTCGGTGACAATGGTGGCCGGCTCGAGATGCGGCTCAAGTGCATGGAGCAGCGCAAAGGTCTGTGCCACCGGAGCGCAAAGCACGATAACGTTGGCGCCCTTGGCAGCCTCCTCCAGCGTCGCGGCTTCGTCGATCACGCCGAGCTTGAGGGCACGCTCCAGCGAGGCCTGCGAGCGGCCTACGCCGACCACCGTGCCGACCGCCCCCGCGCGCTTGAGCGCGAGCGCCAGCGAGCCGCCGATCAGGCCGACCCCGACAATAACGACACGGGAAAAATAAGGAGCGGACGCAGGAACGGTCACGGGGATACGCTGCCAGGCAAGGAAGTTCGGGAATCCGGCATTGTATCTCGTCTACGCCGGGCAACGGCGCCGCCAGTTGCGGCGGCGCCCGCCGGCGAAGGCGCGGCGCCTAATTGAGCGCCCGTTCCAGCGCGGCGATGAAGGCCGCGTTTTCCTCAGGCAGGCCGATGGTCACACGCAGCCATTGCGGCAGGTTGTAGTTGCCCACCGGACGCACGATCACGCCCTGCCTGAGCAGCACCAGGTTGACGCGCGCGCCGGCGCCGTCGTCCTGGCCCACGCGCACCAGCACGAAATTGCCTGAAGATGGCACGTACTGCAGGCCGAGCCGGTCGAAGGCCGCCACCAGTTGCGCCTTGCCGGCCCGGTTGAGTTCCGCGCTGCGCTGCAGGAAGGCCGTGTCGGCCAGCGCCGCCACCGCCGCGGCCTGCGCCAGGCTGTTGACGTTGAAAGGCTGGCGGATGCGGTTGAGCAGGTCGGTCAGCGCCGGCTGCGCGACCGCGTAGCCGATGCGCAGGCCGGCCAGGCCATAAGCCTTGGAGAAGGTGCGCGAAACCAGCAGGTTCGGATACTTGCGGACCCACGCCACTGAATCGTACTGCTGCGCGTCGTCCAGGTATTCGTTGTAAGCCTCGTCCAGCACCACCACGACATCGGCCGGCACCTTGGCCAGGAAAGCCTCGATGGCAGCCGCCGGCAGGAAGGTGCCGGTCGGGTTGTTCGGGTTGGCGATAAAGATCAGGCGCGTATCCGGCACGATGGCGGCGGCCATGGCGTCGAGATCGTGCCCATAGTCACGCGCCTTGACCTCAATGGCGCGCGCGCCGATTTCCTGCGTAGCCAGCGCATACACCGCAAAGGAATGCTCGGCGTAGATGACCGACTCGCTCGGTTTCACCAGCGCGTGCGCGGCGATTTCCAGGATGTCGTTGCTGCCGTTGCCCAGCGTGAGCCAGTCGGCCGGCACGTCGAAACGGGCCGACAAGACAGCCTTCAGTTCGAAACCGTTGGCATCGGGGTAGCGGCCCAGGTCGGCGACAGCGGCGGCGATGGCCGTCCTGGCCGACTCGGGCATGCCGAGCGGGTTCTCGTTCGAGGCCAGCTTGACGATGGCGGACTCGTCCAGGCCGAATTCGCGCGCCACTTCGGAAATCGGCTTGCCCGCCACGTACGGAGAGATCGCCCGCACATACTCGGGACCGAACTGCTTGCCTTGCTCTGCCATCCTGGCTCCTTGGTGATCGTCTTTCGCGGATCGCGATCCGCGATCGCCGATCCGCTCTTCGGTCTGGCTGCCGCCCGGGCGGCAAGCCTTGCTATCGACTGGACGGGTATGAACCCAGCACTTTGAAGTAAGCCGCGTTACGGCGGAGTTCTTCCAGTGCCCGCGCCACCGAGGCATCGTGCTGGTGCCCTTCCACGTCGACGTAGAAGTAGTACTCCCACGCGCCGCTGCGCGCCGGGCGCGACTCGAAGCGGCACATCGACACGCCGTTGTCGGCCAGCGGCGCGAGCAACTGGTAGACCGCGCCAGCCTTGTTGGGCACCGACAGGATCATCGAGGTCTGGTCGCTGCCCGAGGGCTCGGTCTCGTAGCGCCCGATCACCGCGAAGCGCGTGCGGTTATGCGGATCGTCCTGGATGTGCGTGCGCACCAGATGCAGGTGATAGCGATTGGCGGCGGACTCGCCGGCGATGGCCGCCACGGTGGGATCTTCGCTGGCCATGCGCGCCGCTTCCGCATTGCTCGATACGGCCTGGCGCTCCAGATGCGGGTAGTTGGCCGTTAGCCAGTGCTGGCACTGCGCCAGCGCCTGCGCGTGCGCGCGCACCACGGTCACGCCCTTCATGTCCGGCGACGACGCCATCAGGTTGTGATGCACCTTCAGCGCGATTTCGCCGCTGATTTTCAGCGAGGTCTGCAGGAACAGGTCCAGCGTGCGGGACACCGCGCCCTCGGTGGAATTCTCCACCGGCACCACGCCGTACTCCACGGTGCCGGCTTCCACCGCGCGAAACACCTCGTCGATGCTCGGGCACGGCACGCCGCTCACCTCGTGGCCGAAATGCGCGTACAGCGCCTGCTCGGAGAACGTGCCCGCGGGGCCCAGGAAAGCAACTTCAAGGGGCTTTTCCAGGCCGCGGCAGGCGGACATCACCTCGCGCCAGATCGCCGCCACACTGTCGTCGAGCAGCGGGCCGGGATTGGCGCCCTGCACCTTGCGGATCACCTGCAGCTCGCGTTCCGGACGGAACACCGGCGCGCCATATTTCTTCTTGACCTCGCCCACATCGAGAGCGAGTTGCGCACGGCGATTCAACATTGCCAGCAGTTCGCGGTCCAGCTTGTCGATCTGCTCGCGCAACGGCGTCAGTTCGACGCCCAGCGCCTTCTCGGCGGCGCCATTGTCCGGCTGCGCCTCCTCCTGCGCGATGTCTTTGTCTTGATTTGTCATTGTATGAATCCGCTACGCCACGTCATTGCGATGTGGCCCTGGAAAAAACCGAATCGGCACTGCGGCGGCAGCGCCAGGCGATGCCGCCGCAAACGAAGGATCAGGCCGCGGTGCGCTCGAAGTCGCGCATGTACTCGATCAGGGCGGCGACGCCCTCGAGCGGCATGGCATTGTAGAAGCTGGCGCGCATGCCGCCGACGGACTTGTGGCCCTTGAGCTGTACCAGCCCCCTGGCGCGCGCACCGGCCAGGAAGGCATCGTTGCGCGATTCGTCAGCCAGGAAGAACGGCACATTCATGCGCGAGCGGCAGCTCGGATCGATATCATTGCGGTAGAACGCGCTTTGATCCAGGAACTCATAAAACGCGTGCGCCTTGGCGATATTGCGTTGCTCGATCGCATCCACGCCGCCCTGCGCCTTGAGCCACTTGAAGACCAGCCCGGCGATGTAGATGGAATAGGTCGGCGGCGTGTTGTACATCGAGTCATGCTCGGCCACCAGGCGCCAGTTGAAGGCGGTGGGGCAAAGCGGATGCGCATGGCCCAGCAGGTCTTCGCGCACGATCACGATGGTCAGGCCGGCCGGCCCGATATTCTTCTGCGCGCCGCCGTAGGCCACCTGCACGCGCGACCAGTCGACCGGGCGCGACAGGATGTGGCTGGAGACGTCGGCCACCACCACCGGCCCGCCGTCGCGGTGCTGGCCGATGTCGGGCACGTCCTGGAACTCGACACCGACGATGGTCTCGTTGGTGCACAGGTGTACATAGGCGGCATCGTCCGACAGCTTCCAGTCGGACACGTCCGGGATACGCACGAATTTTTGCGCGGTGCTGGAGGCCGCGATATTGACCTCGCCATAGCGGCGCGCCTCCTGCTCGGACTTCACCGACCACGTGCCGGTGACAACGAAATCCGCCTTGGGGCGTTCCGCGTTGAGGCGAGACATCAGGTTGAGCGGCACGATGCCGTTCTCGCCAATGGCACCGCCCTGCAGGAACAAGATGCGGAAGTCTTTCGGCACGTGCAGCAACTCGCGCAGGTTCGCCAGCGCTTCCGCCTGGATCCCCTCGAACTCGCGGCTGCGGTGGCTCATCTCCATCACCGAGACCCCGGTACCGTGCCAGGACAGCATCTCGTCGGCTGCCTGCAGCAACACTTCGGTCGGCAGGGCCGCCGGACCGGGCGAGAAGTTATAGACACGCTCGGCCATGGCGCGCTGCATCATGGCGGCAAGTGCTGGATTCTGGGGTTCGTTCATGGATCGGGATGGAAATGAAAAATGGCTGCCGGTGTTACCCAAGCAGCCATTATCCATCAAACCCGCGCCAGATAGGGGAGCCGGGGATAGTGCCCCGCACGCCCCACCGGCCCGCGGGTGAATTACTTCGAAGCGGCGGCGATTTCCTTCTCGGCTGCGTCGCGCATCGACTTGCCAACCTGCGGGCCGTACTTCTGCATCATCGAGCCCCAGATTTCCTGCGTAGCCTTGCCTTGGTTCGCCATGAACTTCTGGCCCGTGGGCGACTTCAGGAACGTGGTCAGATCCTTGATTTCCTGGGCGCTGTAGTACTTGGCGAAGGCGTCGTAGTGGGCCTTCATGGCGTCGCTCTTGAAGCCATCGGTGGTGAACGCCGTACCGGCGCCGTCCACCATGCGCTGCACGGCGCCATTCTTCTTGAGCTTGTCGACGGCGGCTTGCTTCTGCTTGTCGTTGAGCGTCTTGTTCTCGACCAGTACCTGCTCCAGAACCATGGGCGCTTCCTGCTTGGCGCCCTGCTGCCAGTTCTCGGCCTGGCCCTTGACGGCCTGGTCGGCCTGCATCACGGTCAGGAGCTCCTTGATGGCAGCGGTCTTGTCCGCATCCTGGGCATGCGCCGCGTTGGCCAGCATCATGGCCGGCACGATGGCAGCCAGAACAGCGATACGTCGATAGGTTTTGAACATTGTGACTCCCTGGTAAATATGTCCGTTTTAGTCCCGCAGCCGGCAATCGAGTTCCGGCCATCGGGTCAATGTTGCAACAACTTACGAATTGGATCCCGTGTCAGGGGTGCCAGCCTCGGTGCCGTCCTGCGCACCTGCCCCCGGCTCTCCCTCGGCAGCAGCATCGGCCCCGTCGAGTTCATCACCCGCCACACCGTTGTCGGCGTCGCTTTCGACGATTCGCTGCAGGCCGGACAGCTTGGTGCCTTCGTCCACGTTGATCAGGGTCACCCCTTGCGTGGCACGGCCCATCTCGCGGATTTCAGATACGCGCGTACGGATCAGCACACCGCCGGTCGTGATCAGCATGATCTCGTCTTCCGGCGACACTAGCGCGGCAGCCACCACCCGGCCATTGCGCTCGCTGGTCTGGATCGCAATCATGCCCTTGGTGCCCCGGCCGTGTCGAGTGTACTCGGCGATCGGGGTACGCTTGCCATAGCCATTTTCGGTGGCGGTCAGCACACTGCCCACCGCTACGTCCTGCTCGCTGGTCTCGGCCGGCGCGACCAGCATGGCGATCACGGTCTGGCTTTCTTCCAGGTTCATGCCGCGCACGCCGCGCGCCTGCCGGCCCATCGGACGCACATCGTTTTCATCGAAGCGCACTGCCTTGCCGGAGTCCGAGAACAGCATCACATCGTGCTGGCCATCCGTGACGGCGGCGCCGATCAGGTAGTCGCCCTCGTCGAGATCGACAGCGATGATGCCGGCCTTGCGCGGGTTGGAGAACTCGGTCAGCGCCGTCTTCTTCACGGTGCCGCGCGCGGTGCCCATGAAGATGAAGTGCTCGGCGTCAAACTGGCGCACCGGCAGGATGACGTTGATCTTCTCGCCGTCAGACAGCGGGAACATATTGACGATCGGCCTGCCGCGCGAGTTGCGCGACCCCTGCGGCACCTCGTACACCTTCAGCCAGTACAGCCGGCCGCGGTTCGAGAAGCACAGGATGTAGTCGTGCGTGTTGGCGACGAACAGCGTGTCGATCCAGTCGTCTTCCTTGGTGGCGGTCGCCAGCTTGCCCCGCCCGCCGCGCTTCTGCGCCCGGTACTCGGAGATCGGCTGGCTCTTCATATAGCCGCTGTGCGACAGCGTGACCACCATGTCCTGCGGCGTGATCAGGTCCTCGGTATCCAGCTCGGTCGCATTGAGCTCGATATGCGAGCGGCGCAGGTCGCCGAACTCCGCGCGGATGGCGGTCAGCTCGTCGGTGATGATGGTGCTAATGCGCTCCGGCCGGGACAGGATATCGAGCAGGTCGGAGATGACCGCCATGACGTCGCGGTATTCCTGGACGATCTTGTCCTGCTCCAGGCCCGTCAGGCGCTGCAGGCGCATCTGCAGGATTTCCTGGGCCTGCGAGTCGGACAGGCGGTACAGGCCGTCGCCCTGCATGCCGAAGATGGCAGGCAGGCCGTCGGGGCGGTAGGAAGCGCGGCCGCCCGGCGTGTCGCCTTCGGCGCGTGCCAGCATCTCGCGCACCAAGCTCGAATCCCACGCCTTCGCCATCAGCCCTTGCTTGGCGATGGGGGGGGTCGGCGCTGCCTTGATGATGGCAATGAACTCGTCGATATTGGCCAGCGCGACCGCCAGGCCTTCCAGCACGTGGCCACGCTCGCGCGCCTTGCGCAGCTCGAACACGGTGCGGCGGGTGACGACTTCGCGCCGGTGCGACAGGAAGCACTCTAGCATCTGCCGCAGGTTCAGCAAGCGCGGCTGGCCGTCGACCAGCGCCACCATGTTCATGCCGAAGGTGTCCTGCAGCTGGGTGTGCTTGTAGAGGTTGTTCAGCACCACCTCAGGCACTTCGTTGCGCTTGAGCTCGATCACCACGCGCATGCCGGACTTGTCGGACTCGTCGCGGATATCCGAGATGCCTTCGACCTTCTTGTCCGTCACCAGCTCGGCAATGCGCTCCAGCAAGGTGCGCTTGTTGACCTGGTAGGGCAGCTCGTCGACGATGATCGCCTGGCGCTGGCCACGATCGATATCCTCGAAGTGCGTCTTGGCGCGCATGACGACGCGACCACGGCCGGTGCGGTAGCCTTCGCGCACGCCCTGGATGCCATAGATAATGCCCGCGGTCGGGAAATCCGGCGCCGGAATCAGCTCGATCAGCTCGTCGACCGTGGCTTGCGGATTGCGCAGCAGGTGCAGGCAGCCGTCGACCACTTCGTTGAGGTTGTGCGGCGGGATATTGGTGGCCATGCCCACCGCGATACCCGACGATCCATTAATCAGCAGATTAGGGATGCGCGCCGGCAGAATCAGCGGCTCATTCTCCGAGCCGTCATAATTCGGCCCGAAATCGACAGTTTCCTTATCGATATCGAGCAACATCTCGTGGGCGATCTTGGACAGGCGGATTTCGGTATAACGCATGGCTGCCGCGTTATCCCCGTCCACCGATCCGAAATTACCCTGGCCATCGACCAGCATGTAGCGCAGGGAGAAATTCTGCGCCATGCGCACGATCGTATCGTATACAGCAGTGTCGCCGTGGGGGTGATACTTACCGATCACATCCCCTACGATACGCGCCGATTTCTTGTACGGCCGGTTCCAGTCGTTGTTAAGCTCATGCATCGCATAGAGCACACGCCGATGTACCGGCTTCAAGCCATCCCGGACATCGGGAAGCGCGCGCCCTACGATCACGCTCATTGCGTAATCGAGATAAGAGCGGCGCATTTCCTCTTCGAGGGAGACCGGAAGGGTTTCTTTGGCGAATTGATCCATTGCGGCGTGGGTTATCCGGCGAATTTAAACAGAAGGCACCCAGGTGAATCACCATTCGCCAAGCGGCGTCCGGCAGTAGGGCAACGTGGCATTCTAACATGCGCGGCTGCCCTCCCCCGCAGCCGCCTCCCCCCCCTCCAAAGGGCCTTTGGCGACGCCGGGAAACGACGAGAAAAGCCGCTGCGAAAATCCTGCAAGCCCGGCCAGACAAGGGTTTGCGGGCATCGCAAGAGCCATGTTGCACAAACACCACAGGCCCAAAACCCATTGGTGGAATCGAATATATTTACTTCTTAGGAAACGACCCTTGTGGCACAATTCCCCAGCGAAGAGCCAGACATTGTTCGAAGTGGAGCATACACCGCATCGAGAATGTTATACTCCGAAGAATGTATGACTTGTTTCCGTCCATTTGCTCGCAGTAACCCTGCGGTGATCTCATCCTGAGAGGAGAAATATGAAAAAATTTGCCAAGCTCGCGCTCGTTGCAGCTACCGCAGTAATGGCTGCATCCGCTCAAGCCCAGTCCGTCCCCTACGAAAAGAAGGCTGTGAACGAAAACTGGGGCAACGGTACGAGCGAGTACGTGTGGAAGAACGGCACGAACGAGCTCTGCTGGCGCGACAGTTCGTGGACCCCGGCCACCGCCAACGCACTGTGCGACGGCGCCCTGGCTCCGGCGGCCGCTCCGGTGGCACCGCCCGCACCGGTTGCTCCTCCGGTTGTTTCCAGCGAAAAGGTCACTTTCGCCGCTGACACCCTGTTCGACTTCGACAAGGCTGTCCTGAAGCCGGAAGGCAAGGCCAAGCTGGACGACCTGACCTCCAAGCTGTCCGGCATCACCCTGGAAGTGATTATCGCAGTTGGCCATACCGACTCGTTCGGTTCGGACAAGTACAACGATCGCCTGTCGATCCGTCGTGCTGAAGCCGTCAAGGCCTATCTGGTCAGCAAGGGCGTTGAAGCCAACCGTGTGTACACGGAAGGCAAGGGCAAGCGTCAGCTGAAGGTTGACCCGAAGTCGTGCAAGGGCAACCGCAAAGCGCAGATCTCCTGCCAGCAGCCGAACCGCCGCGTGGAAGTCGAAGTGGTCGGCACCCGCAGCGCACGTTAATCGGATCCTTTCCGATGAAGAAAAGGCCCAGCGCGAGCTGGGCTTTTTTTTTGATACAGTGGCTGCATACTTTCCGCTTTCGCGCCGCCGCCTGGCCGCGCGCCAAAATCCATGACGCAGATCTCCCCTCCGCACCATCCCACCGTTGAAACCACCCAGCTCGGCAAGAATGCCGATGCCCGCGAAATCGATAAATTCAGCGAGCTGGCCCACCGCTGGTGGGATCCGGAGAGCGAGTTCAAGCCGCTGCATGAACTCAATCCCTTGCGGCTCGGCTGGATCGACGGCATTGCCGCGCTCGAGGGCAAGCAGGTGGTCGACATTGGCTGCGGGGGCGGCATCCTCGCCGAAAGCATGGCGCGAACCGGCGCCACGGTGCGGGGCATCGACTTGTCCACCAAGGCCCTCAAGGTCGCCGACCTGCACAGCCTGGAGTCAGGCGTCCCGGTGACCTATGAAGAAATCGCTGCCGAGGCGCTGGCTGCCCGCATGCCTGCCGGTTTTGACGTAGTGACCTGCATGGAAATGCTGGAGCACGTGCCGGACCCGCAGTCGATCGTGCGAGCCTGCGCAACCCTGGTACGGCCAGGCGGGCATGTGTTCTGCTCCACCATCAATCGCAATTTCAAGGCCTATATGCTGGCCGTGGTCGGCGCCGAGTACGTACTCAGGATGCTGCCGCGCGGCACGCACGACTACGACAAGTTCATCACGCCGTCGGAGCTCGCGCGCTTTGCGCGCAATGCCGGGCTTGAACTCGTCGAGATGCGCGGCATGAGCTACAACCCGCTGACCCAGGTCTACTCGCTGGGAAGGGACACCGATGTGAATTACCTGATGGCGTTCCGCCGCCCCGCCTGAATATGCGCACCTACGACGCAGTCTTCTTCGATCTCGACGGCACCCTTGCCGACACGGCCCCGGATCTGGCCGCGGCAGCCAACCGGCTGGTCACCGAGCATGGCCGCCCTCCCGTGGCGTACGAGCAACTCCGCCCGGTCGCTTCGCACGGCGCGCGTGGTCTGATCGGCGCGGCCTTTGGCAAGAGCCCGGCCGATCCCGAGTTTCCCGGCCTGCGAGACACGTTCCTGGACTATTACGAGGCCGACATCGCGGTGCATACGCGCCTGTTCGACGGCATGGCCGAGGTCCTGGACGCGCTGGAAACCGCCGGCATCCGCTGGGGCATCGTCACCAACAAGATCACCCGCTTCACCGCGCCGCTCGTCGCCGCCATCGGCCTGGCGCCCCGCGCCTCGGCGGTGGTCAGTGGCGATACCACGGCGCACGCCAAGCCCCACCCGGCACCGCTGCTCCACGCGGCCGACGTCAGCGGCGTGGCGCCCGAACGCTGCGTGTATGTCGGCGACGACCTGCGCGACATCCAGGCAGGCAAGGCCGCCGGCATGATCACGATCACCGCCGCCTATGGCTACTGTGGCGATGGCGAACCGCCCGAGGCATGGGGCGCCGACTACCTGGTGCGCCACCCAAGCGAGCTGATCGCGCTGCTGACACCGGCAGGAGCGCGCTGAGGTCAGAAAGGCTCCCGGGGAACCCGCCAACACTTCGGGCCTCCAACGGAGTACAATGTTGCTTCTTGACACTGTTCACACAGTTCACGCAGGGGCCGACCTGGTTTCGACGTGGGTTACAAAGCAGTGGAGGGCATACCGAGGACCCGTCACCTCGTTAATCAATGGGAATGCAATAACTGCTAACGACGAACGTTACGCACTGGCCGCTTAATTGCGGCCGTCCTCGCACTGGCTCGCTGGCGGGCTAGAGTCGCAAGACTACGCGAGGTCATATACGCCAGATAAGCCCTGAGTGAGTCACGAACCCAGGGACGAAAATCTAGTGACTCGCCGTTGTAGAGCGTGTTCGTCCGCGATGCACCGGTTAAATCAAATGACAGAACTAAGTATGTAGAACTCTCTGTGGAGGGCTTGCGGACGCGGGTTCGATTCCCGCCGGCTCCACCAATATTCAGTCCCGGATAATCCCGGGACTACCCAAACCCCCGAAGGCTCGATGCCTTTCGGGGGTTTTCTTTTTGGTGGACTGCCTATAATCGCCCGCCATAATCCGGGAGATACCAGGAACCATGGCGCTAGTGCGAATCTCGCGTCGCGCTAATGAAATGGGCGACGCTTACCGCCCCAGCGCCCTGAGCGCCGACGCCCAGCTGACAAGCACCTCGTGCTGGCGCGCGGTGAGTTCGCGCTGCGCTTCGAGCCATGCCATATCTGCCCGCAGGGTGGCATCGCGCGCGCTTGTCCCCGCCGCGACCAAAGCCCTGGCCGCGGCCTGATCAGCCGTGCGCCGTGCGAGACCGGCTGCCGCGATCTCACGCTGCCTGCTGGCAGTGGCCACGGCCCCGAGCGCGACTTCCACCTCGCCCAGCGCGGCCAGCACTGTCCTGCGGTAAGCTGCTTCCTGCTCTTCGGCAGTCGCGGTCGCGTGGGCGGCATGGGCCCGCAGCCTGCCCCCGTCGAGCACGGGCATCTGTGCCGCGGATCCGAGCGCCCAGCCAAGCGCATCGCCACTGAGCCACCGGCTCAGAGACTCGCTCAGGAACCCCGACATGCCTGTCAGCGTGAGCGTGGGATAGCGCTCGCGCCGTATCCGCTAGGCGGCCATGCTGGTGGCAACTACGCGGTGCCATGCCGCATTGATATCGGGGCGGCTGGAGATCACCGAAGCGGGCATGTCGGCGCGCAGGGACCCGGTGAACGCCATCCGGCCGAGATATCCGTCCTGCGCCTCCAGTTGCAGTTCCGATGGCGCACGGCCCAACAGCACCGCCAGGCGAGAGATGGCTTCGTGGCGATCTTCTTCAATCTGCGCCAACGACTGCTGCCGCTGCGCCACCAGATCGGCCCGATGCCGGACGGCGGCCCGCGTTGCGAGCCCAGCCTCGCGCCGACCGGATTCGTCCGCCGTCAGCTTGCGGGCAAGCTGCAGATCCAGCAGGAAATCCTGGCGTAGCGCGTCGGCCAGACGGACATCGGCGTAGGCGCGTACGAAGTCATGAATCAGCCACTGCCGCACCGCGCGGCGATCCGCCTGCGTCGCATCGGCGTGGGCGCCGGCCTCGCCCTGCGCAAGCGCCAGGCGGCCAAACAGATCGATTTCATAGCTGGCGGCGAGTTGCGTGCCAAAGTGCGAACTCCGGTACGGTGGCACGCGAAAGTGACCACCCTCGCCATCCTGGAACGTGGATTGCTGGATACGCCCCCGCTCCGCGTTCACGTTCAGGTCCAGGCGCGGCATCCTGTTTGCACGCGCGGCATCCACCGAGGCGTGCGCCTGCCTGACCCGCGCGGCCGCTGCCCGCACGTCCAGGCTGTCATCGAGCGCGACATCCACCAGGCCGTTCAGAACCGGATCGCCGAGGCTTGTCCACCAATCGGCGAGCAGCACCGCTTCGGCGGCATCGGGCAACCCGCTCGCTTCGGTGACGAGGCCGGACCACCGTTGGGTTGGCGGCGCGGGCCGCGTTGGCGCGACCGTGCCGGACACGCATCCGCCCAACAGGAACGAGAGCGCCAGCATGGCAATGCAGGTTCTGGGCATCCTGTTCCTCCTCAGCTCGCCAGGAAGCGCACCACCACGCGCTGGCCAATGAACAAGTCTTGCGCATCCAGCGCGACGACTACCTCTACGACACGGTTGTCCTGCTTCTCGGCAGGGTCGTCGCCCACGCTTCGCTGCCCGACGATCCTGCCAACGCGCAGCACCTTGCCGCGCCACCGCCGTACGGGATCCGCCTCCAGGATGATTTCCGCCGCACCTCCCGTGTTGATGCCCGGGATGTATTGCTCTTCTAGTTCGGCACGAACGATGCGGCCAACATCCGGGGCGAACAGGAAGAGCGGCGTGACATTGAGCGTGCTGACGCCATTGCCGGGCCGCGCCTGCCGCTGGATGATCTGGCCATCGAGCGGTGCCGTGATGGACCGCTCCTGCACTTCGCGCTCAGCGATGGCGAGCCTGGCGCCTGCCGTGACGATGGCGGCTTCGGCGGCAAGCAAGCCCACCGCCGCGCTGGCGCACCGGTCCCTGGCCTGATCCAGTTCCTGACGCGGAATGGTCTCGTCATCGGCAAGCGGCTGCAGCCGCCTGGCCTCGCGCTCGGCAGCCGCGAGTTCCACGCGGGCCTTGTTGCGTTCCTGGACGGCTTGCCCGACTTCGGCACGGGCCAAAGCGAGGCCGCGCACCGCGATCTCCGTGTCCAGCGTTGCCAGCAACTGGCCAGCGCGCACCCGATCGCCTTCCTCGACCATGACGCGGGCAATCACGCCGTCGCGCCTGGCGGCCAGGCGCACCGGGCCGCCCTCGATGTCCACGCGCCCCTTGGCGCTGGCAAGCGCGCCCACCGGGACGCCATGCCGGGCGGACGTTGGCGCGCCTGGCGTTTCATGGCCGCATGCGCTCAGCCACAGCGCGGCGGCAACGAGCCAGCAAGCCTTCGGCAGGCGAATCGGACTATGCATATTCATGTTTGCGCTCCTCTGGCGCGAGGTTGTTTGCAGACGGTTGCCCATGCTGCTGCCGATCACGGATGACGATGCCGTCCTCGAGCTCGATGACGCGGTCGGCATGCGACAGGAGGCGGGGGTCATGGGTGACTCCCAGCACCGTTGCGCCATGCTCGGCGGCGATCCTCTTGAGCAGGTCGATCACGATCTCTCCGTTGGTCTTGTCCAGCGCTGACGTCGGTTCATCGGCAAAGATCAGCCGGGGGTTCTTGACCAGCGCCCTGGCAATGGCCTCGCGCTGCTCCTCCCCTCCTGAAAGCTCGGCGGGCCGCAGGTGGCTGCGACGACCGAGGCCCACTTCATCGAGCACGCGCCGCGCTCGCGCAGCCGCCGTTGCGCCACGCGCGCCGAGGTACTGCAGGACCAGCAGCACGTTCTCGAACGCGGTGAGCGCCCCGAACAGGTTGAAGCCCTGAAAGACAAAGCCGCAGTTCTCCATCCGGAACCGGTCCAGCGCCGCTTCATCCAGCGTCCACAGTTCGGTGTCTAGTGCAAAAACCTGACCGGTGTCCGGCCTGAGCAGTCCGGACATCATCGACAGCATCGTGCTCTTGCCCGATCCCGAAGGCCCGACGATCAGCGTCAACGCCGCCGGATAAATCTCGAGGCTGCTGTCCTTGATCACCTGCTGCGTGATCTTGCCGACCGTGAACGCCTTGGCGATGCCGCGACTGGCGAGTGAAGGTTGGATGGGCATGGGTTCCCCTCAACGAAGCAGTGATGCAGGCTCGGCGCGGCCCAACGGCCTTAGCGCGAGCAGCCCGGAAACGATGGCGATCGCAAGCAGCAGCACGCAGACGCCTGCCAGCATCCAGGCGGGAAACCGCATGGCAATCCGCAAGGCATCGCCCAGCCATGCGATCAGCAGCGTGAATATCCCCGTCGCGAACAGGCCGGCCACCCCGACCCAGAGCGACTGCTCAACCACGATGGCTCGCAACGATTTGTGCGGTACGCCCAGCGCGCGCAGCGCGGCGAACTCCTTGACCGAGGCCAGGATGGCGCCTGAAAGCGTCTGGCTGGTTATGACCATGCCCACCACCAGGGCCAGCAGGGATGCAAACCCGGTGCCGATTCCCGAGCCCGACTCGAGCAGCCAGTAAGCCTGCGACTGCGTGGAAAGCGCATCTGCCGTCCAGACGCTGTAGCGTGGGAATCGCGCCTTGTCCGAGATCTCGGCGGCCACCTTGTGCGCATCGAATCCCGGCTTGAGCCGCACCAGGTAGAAGGCAGCCTGCTCGGCGGTTTCCGGAGCGAGGTATCGCGCGGTCGCGGACGAGGCCAGTACATTGACGCCGCCGACGGAGCGTATGCCTTCGACGACGCCGGCGATGCGCGCCCGCCGGCCATTGATCTCAACCGCAGTGCCTACCTGCGCGCCCAGTTTGCGCATGTCGGCAACGTCGATGATGATGGCATTGGGCTCGCGCAGCAGCGCCCGCTCAGCTGGCGTGAGCAGCCGCAAGCGAGCCCGGCACCGGACACATCCATGGCGTGAAGCAGCACCGATACCGGCACCCCGTCCGGGCGCCTCAGGTCTCCGTATGCGGTGGTATAGGCTTCGATCCTGCCGGCACCGGGATGGGACCAGGCAAGCGCATCGCTCCCACGCCCTAGCGGCCGGCCGAGATCGACACTTTGCGTGTTGCGAAAGCCGATCCACAGCTCGGCGCCGGATTTGTCGACTACCCCCGCGACCGAACCAAACAGCCCCAGCAGCAGCGCCAGTTGCACAACGATCAGCAGGCCCGCGAAGGTGATGGCGAGCACGGCGGCGAGGTAGCGCCGCCATTCATGGACGAGGGTGGCACGAGCAAAGGAAACCATGCCTGCCTCACTCGCAACGAGGCGCCGGGCCATCAACCAGCACCGCGCCGCACAACTTATTGAGCTCAGCCTCGCTGCGCCGGTAAGCGGCCCGGGGCGGCTGCACGATCATGCCGCAGGCATTTCCCGGCGCGTCCGGGCACGGCCGGATGTCGATGACCGTGCCGTCGTCCAGGAAGGTCCGCTGCCCCGCCATGCCCACTGGCCTGGCGTGACCGCAACCCAGGAGAAGGAGTGATCCAATAATAAACGGAGTAATCCGTCTGGTTTTGAGAAGCGCCAGGAAGACTTGCATATGCTGTGATATCTCTTTAATCAGGTGCCGTTACGTGGACCGTCCCGCGGGATCAGGCAAAGATATAGACGCGGCAGAAATCCGCCATCGCGGTGGCCGTGGCCTGCATATCGATTTCGATGCCCGTGTCGCGGTCGAACCCCAGGCCGGAAAACATGGCCAGGATCAGGTTGGTAGCGCCGCGCGCATCGAGCGAGGCTCGCACCCAGCCCTCGCGCTGGCCGCGCTCGAGTTCCGCGGTCAGGGTCTGGCGCAAGTCCCGGTCAAAAGCCAGGACCTTCTCGTTCCATTGTGGATCGCGCTGTAGTTCCAGCCAGCTGTCCGCGCCCAGGTCGTACTCTGAGGGCGCGAGGACCGCCGCCAGCCCTGCCGCATCTACCTGGCTGAGCCATTCGAGCCCTTCCCTGCTCGCCAGTTGGCGAACCTCGCCCTGGTAACGCGCGAACTCGCGGGCGGCAATCTCCATGATCATTTCCTGCTTGCTGCCGAAATGCCTGAACACGGTCCCGGCGCTCAGTCCAGCCTCGGCGCAGATGTCCTCGGTGCGCGCGGAGTGGAATCCCTTCGTCTTGAAGGTGCGCGCTGCCGCCTGCAAGATGTCGTCCCGGCGCTGAGCGTGAAGCTGTTCGTCCTTCGTCCTGGCCATGATTTTAATAAACGGAGTAATCCGTCGGATTATATGGCCATTCGGAACTGTGTCAACTGTCCGCCGCAAACTTGTCGCAGCCGCCATGTCTTGCGAATCCGCGCGGTATTCGCCCAGAATTTTTGCGCCTCCTTTGCGAAATTAAGAGCCGTATGATTCACATTAGCAATGATTCTCTGCATCATCTGCCATCAGTTGCCCTCCAGCGCCCGCCAGTTCCTGTGCGGGCGTCTTTTTCGCGAGGCATATACCCGATGCCAGCGATTTCGGAGCGAGCAAGCACCGCGGCACCCCTCTGCCGCCTACTGCATTAATTTGTAATCAGCTGTTACAGTCCACTTCTTTTTTGACGACCGGAAGGCGGCGCCAGAGCCGCCCGGGTTCACCGGAACAAGCAACGTATAAATGAAAAGAATGATTGGGGCAGCCAGCTTCGCGCTGGTTCTCGCGGGCTGCGGCGGATCGGGGGATAACGATGGCGGACTGGCGATCATACGGACCCCACCGGCCACTGTCCCGGCTGAACCGGTGGTCCCGGTGGTTCCACCGGCTCCGGACAGCAATACGCTGGGCACAGGCATCTACCCCGGCACTACCGTCGCCAACGAACGCTTCAACATCCTGGTCCTCGACGAGAATGTCTATTACGCGTTCTACGCCAAGGCAGGCGTACCGGACGTACCGTCCGGCGTGGTGACCGGCAACTATAGTTCCGGCAATGGCGCGCTCACCACCAACAGCAACGGACGGGACTTCAACCTGGTGGACACGGGCTACAGCCTCACGGCAGCGAACCTGGCCGCTTCCTACACGCCAAGCACGGCACTGCAGGCGCAACTCAACTACCGCAACGGCAAGATCGCGACGGTCAACACCACCTACAGCACGGACTACAACTACATCGCCACGGCCGATGGTTTGAAGGGAACGTACTACGGCGCGACGGAGGTGATCGATACCACCGGGCTTGGCCCGGGATTCGCGCGGCTGGATATCGACGCCAATGGCAAGTTCACCGTCGACGGCGGCACGGGCTGCAGCTTTACGGGTAGCGCCACGCCGCGCCGCCAGGGCAAGGTCTACAACGTCAGCATTACGCTGGGCGGCCCACCCTGCCGCAATCCGAATACGGTCATGAGCGGCGTGGCCTATTACGATCCGACCACCACGCATAGCCTGCCCACCCCCGGCAAGCTCTATCTGTTCGCGATGCGGGCCGATCGCGAGGTGGGCTTCCTCTTCACCGGCAAGCACTGATGCCAGGGTGCGACAATCGCGCCCTGAATGGCACGCCCGTGCGGCTCAGAGGAAACGGTCTAGCAGCTTGCGGCTGGCCTTGTCCAGGCCCATCAGGTTACGCACCAGATAGTGGATGCCGTGGCTGTCGGAAATCAGCAGCGTGGAACCAGCCAGGCGGCGGATGTCTTCCTCGCCGCGCAATACCAGCGAGGTGCGGCCACGGTCGGTCTCCACATCCCAGGTGCTGGGGGTGGCATAGGTCGACACCGAGCGGATCCGGCGGATCTCCGGCATGAATTCCCGGCTGGCCAGTTCGGCCTCGATCATCTCGCGCACGGGGGCCGGCAAAGTGTCCAGGCGAGGCAGCCACGCCAGTTCGCGGCCGTCGGCGCTGATCATGCCGACGCCATCGTCCGGCGCGGCGATCGGGAAAGCGCGCACGGGCACCACGCCCTCATGCACGGTCCCATCCGCCGTGGTCATCACCAGTCGCCCAAAAGCATTGCGGGAGAGCTTGAAATCAACTTGTTGCATAGGGCCTCCCTTCCTTATTGCACGGTGACCGCGTCGGCGGCATCGAGATCCGCCTCGGCATCGGCGTCAACGTTGCGGGCCTGCGCCTGGTAGAGCTTGTAGTAGGCGCCTTCGCGCGCCAGCAACTCCTCGTGGCCGCCCACTTCGACGATCTGTCCACGGTCCATCACCACCAGGCGATCCGCCTTGCGCAGCGTGGACAAGCGGTGCGCGATGGCGATGGTGGTACGGCCTTGCACCAGGTTGTCCAGCGCCTTCTGGATTTCCTTCTCGGTGGCGGTATCGACCGAGGACGTGGCCTCATCCATGATCAGGATGCGCGGATTGATCAGCAGCGCGCGGGCAATCGAGATGCGCTGGCGCTCACCGCCTGACAGCGCCTGGCCGCGCTCGCCCACCAGCGAATCGTAGCCATGCGGCAACCGGAGGATGAACTCATGCGCGTGGGCGGCGCGCGCGGCGGCGATGATCTCCTCGCGGCTGGCGCCCGGCTTGCCATAGGCAATGTTCTCGGCAATCGTGCCGAAGAACAGGAACGGCTCTTGCAGCACCAGCCCGATATGGCTGCGGAATTCCGACACCGGCAGCGAACGGATATCGACGCCGTCGAGGCGGATAGCACCCTCGGAGACGTCGTAGAAGCGGCAGATCAGGTTGACCAGCGTGCTCTTGCCGGAGCCGCTGTGCCCCACCAGGCCGATCATCTCGCCCGGCTTGATCGACAGGTTAAGCCCTCGGATCACGGCGCGATTGCCATAGCGGAAACCAAGGTCGCGCAGTTCGATGGCACCTTCGACGCGCTCCAGGTGCGCCGGCCGCACGGGCTCCGGCACGCTCGATACGTGGTCGAGGATATCGAAGATGCGCTTGGCGCCGGCGGCGGCCTTTTGCGTGACCGAGACGATGCGGCTCATCGAATCCAGCCGGGTGTAGAAGCGGCTGATATAGGTAAGGAAGGCCACCAGCACGCCGACCGTGATCGCGTTGTGCGAAACCTGCCAGATGCCGAAGATCCACACCACCAGCAGGCCGATCTCGGTCAGCAGCGTGACGGTCGGGGTGAACAGCGACCACACGGCGTTGACGCGGTCGTTGATCGCCAGGTTGTGCCGGTTGGCCTCGCGGAAACGCTCAACCTCGCGCTTCTCCTGGGCAAAGGCCTTGACCACGCGGATGCCGGGAATGGTATCGGCCAGCACGTTGGTGATCTCCGACCAGATCCTGTCGATCTTCTCGAAGCCGTGGCGCAAACGATCGCGCACCAGATGGATCATCCACGCGATGAACGGCAGCGGCACCAGGGTGACCAATGCCAGCCACGGGTTGATGGAGATCAGGATGGCCGCCGTCATGACGATCATCAGCACATCGGTGGCGAAATCCAGCAGATGCAGCGACAGGAACACGCAGATGCGGTCGCTTTCCGAGCCGATGCGGGCCATCAGGTCGCCGGTGCGCTTGCCGCCGAAGTACTCCAGCGACAAGCGCAGCAAGTGTTCGTAGGTGGTCGTGCGCAGGTCGGCACCGATGCGCTCGGACACCCGCGCCAGCAGGTACGTCCGCGCCCAGCCCAGGCTCCATGCCACCAGCGCCGCGCCCAGCAGCCCGGCCAGGTAGAGCTTGACCCGGCTGTAGTCGATAGGCAGGCCGTTCTGGTACGGGATCAGCACATTGTCCATCAACGGCATGGTCAGGTACGGCGGCACCAGCGTGGCGGCGGTGGACAGCAGCGTCAGCAGGAAGCCGGCCAGCAACTGGAACCGGTACGGCCTGGCAAAGCGCCACAGGCGCAGCAGCGCCCAGGTCGACGGCGGGGTCTCCAGGTCGCGGCTACATTGCGGGCATTGGTCGTCGTCCGGCGGCAGGGGTGCCTTGCAGGTCGGGCAGACCGCCTCCACGTCGGCCTCGGCCAGCCCCCCCCGGCCCGAGCCGGAAAGGTCGCACTGCGCGTGGAACTGGTCGATCAGGCGTAGCGCGGCCGGGTTGTGGCCGAGCGTGTAGCGCCAGGTGGCCAGTAATCGCCCACTGCCGTGCAGCTCAAGCGTGCCAACCCCGGCGTGATCGGCGTGATGCAGCGATAATCCGGGCTGAATCGCCCATTCCTGCCAGTCTTTTTGCCCTGGCATGCGCGCCAGCAAGCGACGATCCGTCACAAGTACCCAGCCTTGGGTAAAATGCAGCTTTGCGTCTAGGTCGACTTCCAGCCAGGCCAGGACGGCCTCGCCGGGTTGCAGGCGGGTGCCGATTTCGTTACGCCACGGCTCGTTCGTGGCGTCGCTGTCAATCACGGGCAAGGAAGGTTGGGTCATCGTTGGTACGGCATGCTGCGTCCCTGGGCTATGGACATAACTTGAAACAATTTAAGGCGGGCGCACCATGGCGGCCCGCCGATTTGCCCGCAGTATACATAAGGCCAAACACACGGGCGTCGCTGATGCACTGCACAATCGCTTTTTAATCAAGAAAGTCAACCGGCTGACCGTTGTAACGTTACTGAAAGGTTAGGCTTCTATTTCTCGGGCACTCGCCCACTGCCTCAAGCTAAATCAATGAAAAAGAAGGACATTGAGATTTTCGATGTCATGTCGCTGCGCGGCCCGAATATGTGGACATATCGGCCTGTGCTGGAGGCGTGGGTCGATATCGGGGAACTGGAGGATTTTCCCTCCAACACGATTCCGGGGTTCAACGAGCGCCTGTCGGTATGGCTGCCCTCGCTGATCGAGCATCGCTGCAGTATCGGCGAGCGCGGCGGCTTCCTGCAGCGGCTCAAGGAAGGCACGTGGCCTGGCCACATCCTGGAACATGTCACGCTTGAGTTGCAAAACCTCGCCGGCATGCCCGGCGGCTTCGGCAAGGCGCGCGAGACCCCGATCCGCGGCGTCTACAAGGTGATCGTGCGGGCCTGGCATGAGGACGTCACCCGTGCCGCCCTGTTCGCCGCCCGCGACCTCGTGATGGCAGCCATCGAGGACCGCCCCTACGACGTCCAGGAGACGGTGGACCACCTGCGCCGCCTGGTGGACAAGCACTGCCTGGGCCCGAGCACCGCCTGCATCGTCGACGCTGCCGACGACCGCGACATCCCTGCCTTGCGCCTGTCGGAGGGCAACCTGGTGCAACTCGGCTATGGCAGCCGCCAGCGCCGCATCTGGACCGCCGAGACCGACCGCACCGCCGCCATCGCCGAGAGCATCTCGCGCGACAAGGACCTGACCAAGAGCCTGCTGGAGTCGTGCGGCGTGCCCGTGCCCGAAGGCCGGCTGGTGGAAAGTGCCGCCGACGCCTGGGACGCCGCCGAGGACATCGGCCTGCCGGTGGTGGTCAAGCCCTATGACGGCAACCATGGCCGTGGCGTGTTCACCAACCTGACCACCCGCGAGGAAGTCGAGACCGCCTACGGCGTGGCCATCGACGAAGGCAGCGGCGTCATCGTCGAACGCTTCGTGCCGGGCAACGAACACCGCCTGCTGGTGGTGGGCGGCCGCCTGGTGGCCGCCGCCATGGGCGAGACCGCCAGCGTGACCGGCGATGGCAAGTCGACCATCGACGAGCTGATCGAGTCGCAGATCAATTCCGATCCGCGCCGCGGCAGCACCGAAGATCACCCGCTCAACAAGGTCCGGCTGGATTCGGCCGCGCGCCTGGAGCTCAAGCGCCAGGGCTTCGACGCCACATCCGTGCCGCCCGAAGGCAAGCACGTGCTGATCCAGCGCAACGGCAACGTCGCCTTCGACGTGACTGACCGCGTGCATCCCAGCGTGGCCGCGCATGCCTCCCTGGCCGCCCGCGTAGTCGGCCTGGATATCGCCGGGGTCGACCTGGTGGCGCAGGATATCTCGCGCCCGCTCGCCGAGCAGCGCGGTGCCATCGTCGAGGTCAATGCCGGCCCCGGCCTGCTGATGCACCTGAAGCCCTCCAACGGCGAAGCGCGCCCGGTGGGCCGTGCCGTCGTGGATCACCTGTTCCCGGCCGGCGAAGGCGACGACAACGGCCGCATTCCGGTGGTCGGCATCACCGGCACCAACGGCAAGACCGTGGTGGCCAAGCTGGTGGCGCGCCTGCTGCAACTCTCCGGCAAGCACACCGGCCTGGCTTGCAGCGACGGCCTCTATCTCGACCGCCGCCAGGTCCAGGGCGGCGACCGCGCCAACTGGGACGCAGCCCATCGCATCCTGATGAACCGCGCCGTCGATGCCGCCGTGCTCGAGAACGACAGCGGCGCCATCCTGTCCGAGGGCCTCGCCTACGACCGCTGCCAGGTCGGCGTGGTGACCAATATCGATGTGCCCGACCATCTCGGCCAGTACTACGTCGAAGAAGTCGAGAAGATGTATAACGTGCTGCGTACGCAAGTCGACGTGGTGCTGGACGGCGGCGTGGCGGTGCTTAATGCACGCGACCCGCTGGTGGTGGAGATGGCGGAGCTGTGCGACGGCGACGTGATCTTCTTCGGCCTGTCCGCGGACCTCCCCGCCATTGCCGCGCATCGCGCGGCCGGACGCCGCGCGGTCTATCTGCGCGACGGCAAGGTGGTGCTCGCCACCGGCAGCCGCGAGACGCCGCTAACCGACGTGGCGGCGATCCCTCTCACTTATGCTGGCCGGGTGGCCTTCCAGGTCGAGAACGTGCTGGCGGCTGTCGCCACCGGCTGGGCGCTGGGCATCTCCAACGACCTGATCCGCGCTGGCGTGGTGACCTTCGATGTGGGCCAGGTGGATGCGCCCGGCCGCTTCACGCTGTTCGAGCGCAACGGCGCCACCGTGGTGATCGACGACGCCCACAATGCCCCCGCGCTGGAAGCGCTGGTGGCCGCGCTGGAACGCTTCCCGAGCGATCGGCGCGTGGTGGTGTATGGCGCCGGCGTGCAGCGACGCGACGAAGACATGGTCAAGCAAGGCAAGGTGCTGGGCGCCGCCTTCGACCGCGTCTTCCTGTGCGAGGATCGCTCCGTCAAGAGCGCCCTGCCCGATGCCGAAGCGCGCGCGCTGCTCAAGCAAGGCCTTTACGAAGGCCGCCGCGTGACCAAGATCATCGACGAAGGCACGCGCCGCCAGGCCATCGAGGCCGCGCTGGCGCAAGTCGTGGCCGGCGACCTGCTGGTCCTGCAATGCGATGAGGCCTCGACGCTGCCGACCATCGATCTGGTGCACCAGTGGATGGGCCAACCGGGCCGCCGCGCCTGATCCGGAAGGAAACTGATTTCATGGAAGTCTCACGTATCCGGGCCCTGCGCGGCCCCAACCTGTGGTGCCGCCACACTGCCATCGAAGCCATCGTATCGTGCTCCGACGAGGCCCACACCCTGGCCGACCTACCCGGTTTCGAAGAGCGCCTGCGCGCGCGCTTTCCCGAGGTAGGCCCGCTGCGGCCCGACGACAACGAAGGCGTGGTGTCGCTGGCGCACGCGCTGGAATGCGCGGCGATGCGCCTGCAGGCGGAGGCCGGCTGCCCGGTCAGCTTCAGCCGCACCGCGCCTACCGTCGAACCCGGCACCTACCAGGTGGTGGTGCAGTACAGCGAGGAGGAAGTCGGACGCCTCGCGCTGGAACTGGCCGCCACGCTGTGCCGCGCCGCGCGCGACGACATGCCCTTCGACCTGGCCGACGCGCTGCATCGCCTGCGCGAGCTCGACGAAGACCTGCGCCTGGGACCGAGCACCGGCTCCATCGTCTATGCGGGCGTGGCACGCGGCATTCCTTACCGCCGCCTGACACAAGGCAGCATGGTGCAATTCGGCTGGGGCAGCAAGCAGCGCCGCATCCAGGCCGCCGAAACCGATATGACCAGTGCCGTCGCGGAATCGATCGCGCAGGACAAGGAACTCACCAAGACCTTGCTGCACGCGGCCGGCGTGCCGGTGCCGATGGGCCGCTCGGTATCTGATCCCGACGAAGCCTGGGCCGTGGCGCAGGAAATCGATGCGCCGGTGGTGGTCAAGCCGCGCGACGGCAACCAGGGCAAGGGCGTGGCGGTGCGTATCCGCACCCGCGAGGAAATCATCGCCGCCTATGAGGTGGCCGCGGACATCAGCTCCGACGTGATCGTCGAGCGCTATATCCCCGGTCACGATTTCCGCCTGCTGGTGGTGGGCAATCACCTGGTCGCCGCTGCCCGCCGCGACCCGCCCCAGGTCACCGGCGACGGCAAGCACACCGTGCGGGAGCTGGTCGAGGAAGTCAATCGCGACCCGCGCCGCGGCGAGGGCCACGCTACCTCGCTGACCAAGATCCGCTTCGACGATATCGCGCTGGCTACGCTGGCCAAGCAAAACCTGACGGCGGACTCCGTGCCGCCCAAGGGCACCCGCGTGGTGCTGCGTAACAACGCCAACCTGTCCACCGGCGGCAGCGCCACCGATGTCACCGACGACGTCCACCCCGAAATGGCTGCGCGCGCCGTGGCCGCCGCGCGCATGGTCGGCCTCGACATCTGCGGCGTCGACGCGGTCTGCGAGACCGTGCTCAAGCCGTTCGAGGAACAGGCAGGCGGCATTGTCGAGGTCAACGCAGCACCGGGCCTGCGCATGCACCTGCAGCCTTCCTACGGCAAGGGCCGCGCGGTAGGCGAGGCCATCGTCTCCACCATGTTCGCCGATGGCGACGATGGCCGCATCCCCGTGGTAGCGGTCTCCGGCACCAATGGCAAGACCACCACGGTCCGCCTGATCACCCACCTGCTCGCCGGCAGCGGCCTGCGCATGGGCATGACCGGCACCGACGGCGTCTACATCAAGGGCGAGCGCATCGATACCGGCGACTGCAGCGGCCCGCGCAGCGCCCGCAATGTGCTGATGCACCCCGACGTGGACGCCGCCGTGTTCGAGACCGCGCGCGGCGGCCTGCTGCGCGAAGGCCTGGCCTTCGACCGCTGCGACGTGGCGGTGGTCACCAATGTGGGCGAAGGCGATCACCTTGGGCTGTCCTACATCAGCACCGTGGAAGATCTCGCCGTGCTCAAGAGCGTCATCGTGCAGAACGTGGCGCCGCATGGCATGGCGGTGCTCAATGCAGCCGACCCCATGGTGGTACGCATGGCGGACGCCTGCCCCGGCGCCGTGACCTTCTTCGCGGCCGACCTGAACAATCCGGTGATGGCCACGCACTGCGCGCAGGGCAAGCGCGTGGTGTACGTCGAGGACGGCCATATCGTGGCCGCCGAAGGCGAGAACCAGGTGCGCATCGCGCTGTCCGGCATCCCGCTGACGCGCGGCGGCACCATCGGCTTCCAGGTCGAGAACGCCATGTCCGCCACGGCCGCGGCCTGGGCGCTCGGCATCGATTGGGATGTGATCCGCCGTGGCCTGGCCACCTTCGTCAACGACGCGGCCAATGCGCCCGGACGCTTCAATGTGTTCGACTACAAGGGCGCGACGCTGATCGCCGACTACGGCCACAACCCGGATGCGATCCAGGCGCTGTGCAACGCCATCGAAGGCATGCCGGCCAAGCGCCGTTCGGTGGTGATCAGTGGCGCCGGCGACCGCCGCGATGTCGACATCCGCCGCCAGACGGAGATTCTTGGCGGTGTATTTGACGAGGTGATCCTGTATCAAGACCAGTGCCAGCGCGGCCGGGAAGACGGCGAAGTACTGGCTCTGCTGCGCGAAGGCCTGGAAGGCGCCAAGCGCGCGAGCGCGATTGAGGAGATCCGTGGGGAATTCCTCGCCATCGATACCGCGCTGTCGCATTTGCAGCCGGGCGATCTTTGCCTGATCCTGGTGGATCAGGTAGAGGAAGCGCTGGGGCATATCGAGCAGAGGATTGCCCAGGGGTGAGGGTGGGAGTCGCCTCGCGGTAAACAAGAAAGCCAGCCTTATCGACTGGCTTTCTTGCTTTCTTGCTGCGGGGCGCGGCGCTGCTTCTTTGAGCCCAAATCAAAAACCACCTCCCCCTACCCCCTTACCCCCTAATGCTTCCCCGGCAACGACAACCGCCGCTCCAGCCGCCGCTGCACCTGCGACAACGCCGTACTGAGCATCCAGTAAATCGCAGCCACCGCAAGATAAAGCGGCAGCGGCTGGTAGGTTGCCGCTATCACCTCCTGCGCCGTGCGCAGCAGTTCGGTCACGGTAATCACTGATACCAGCGAGGTGTCCTTGATCAGGCTGATCAGGCTGTTCGACAGGCTTGGAACCGCCAGCCGCAAAGCCTGCGGCCCCACCACGTAGCGCAGCGTCTGGCCCTGGGTCAGCCCCAGGCTATAAGCCGCCAGCCACTGGCCGCGCGGGATGCCAAGGATGGCCCCGCGCATGCTTTCGGAAAGATAAGCCCCTACGTTCAGGCTCAGCGTGAGCACGCCGGCCGGCGTGGGCTCCAGTGCAATGCCGATGCCCGGCAACCCGTAGTACACCACGAAGATCTGCACCAGCAGCGGCGTGCCGCGCATGATGCTGACGTAGACCCGCGCGATGGCCATCAGCACACGCCGGTGGCTGATGCCCATCAGGGCGACCACGGTGCCGATCACCAGTCCGAAGATCATCGACAGCAGGGCAAACTTGATGGTGAGCAACATGCCCTGCAACAGCACGGGCAGCGAATCGGCGACAAGCTGGAGAGCGGACATGGTAGGCCCTGGAGCATGCCGGCCACGGCAACGAGGGCGGCCGTGGCAGCATCACAACGTCACAACGCCCGGTTGACGGGCTCGCGCCTTGGCAGGCGCAATCCGCGCTTACTTGGCCGGCCTGGTCACGTCCGCGCCGAACCACTTCACCGAGAGCTTGCCGAGGCTGCCGTCCTTGCGCATCTCGTCGAGCGCGCGGTCGATGGCCTGCCTGAACTTCAGATTGTCCTTGCGGAAGGGGATCGCCACCTCGGCATTGCCACCTTCGACGATCGCGCCAGGCCGCAGCGGCAGGCTCGACGTCTTGATCAGGTAGCCGATCATCAGGCGGTCGTTGAGCGCGGCGTCCACGCGTTCCGCCGCCAGGTCGCGCAGGTACTCCGGTGCGCCGGGATAGGTCTTGACGTCGATGCCGGCCACCGACTTGGCCAGCTCGTTGTAGTTGCTGCCCAGGCTCACCCCTAGCTTCTTGCCCTTCAGGTCATCGAGCGACTTGAACTGGCGCTTGTCGTCCTTGCGCTGGATCAGCTGCGCTGCCGAATAGACATAAGGCGTGGAGAAATCCAGCACCTGCTTGCGCTGCGGCGTGACCGCGACCTGGTTGACGATCACATCGAACTTGCCGGCCTGCAGCCCCGCAATGATGCCGCTCCACTCGGTGGTGACGAACTCCGGCTTGACGCCGAGCCTGGCCGCCACGCCCTTGGCCACGTCGACGTCGAAACCTTCCAGCTGGTTGCCGCCGCCGCGGTAGTTGAACGGCGGATAGGTACCCTCCAGGCCAATCTTCAGCACGCCGGCCTGCTTCACGGTGTCGAGCAGGTCGGCGGCCTGCGCGACGGCACCCGTAGCCAGCAGCGAAACAGCGAGCAGTGCCCTGAGGCACCCAGTACGAAGCGATCGCATATGTTCTCCAGTCAGCACAAGCGGCGCGAACCGCGTTCGCGCCGCCAAGGGTTGGCCCACCAGGAGCGTAGACCGGCATTGAGCCTACCGCAACTTCCCGTTGCACAGCAATAACGATTCGCCCTGCCCGCGCCGGCCTCGCTTGCGCCTCGTCTACTGGAATGCCTTGTCGTTAGGCTGTGCGTAAAGATCCTTCATCTCGGCCGAGAGCGGATAGTTGAGATTGATGCCGCGCGGCGGGATCGGCGACTGGAACCACTTCTTGTAGAGCTGCTCGGCGCGGCCACTGGTCATCAGCCCGGCGATTACGCCATCGGCCAGCTTCTTGAAGGACGGATCGTCCTTGCGGAACATGCACGCGTAGTTCTCCGTCTGCAGCGGCGTGCCTACCACCGTCCAGTCGCCGTGGTTCTTGGCCTTGGTCAGCTCGCCGTACAGCAGCGGCTCGTCCATCACGAAGGCCACCGCGCGGCCGGTCTCCAGGATCAGGAAGGACTGGCCGTGGTCCTTGGCGCTGATCAGGTTCATGTTCATGCCCTTCTCGCCGTTCATCTTCACCAGCAGGCGTTCGTCGGTGGTGCCCGCCGTGGTCACCACGTTACGGTCCTTCAGGTCCGGGAAGTCCTTCACGCCCGAGTCCTTCTTCGTCAGCATGCGCAGGCCGTAGACGAAGAGGCTGTTGGAAAACGCCACCTGCTTCTGACGCTCGAGGTTGTTGGTGGTGGTGCCGCACTCGATGTCGATGGTGCCGTTCTGCACCAGCGTGATGCGGTTCTGCGAGGTGATTGGGACCAGCTTGACCTGCAGGTTGGGCATCTGCAGTTGCGTCTTCACCTTGTCGACGATCTGCAGCAGGATTTCGTGCGAGTAGCCCATCACGTCCTTGCCATTGGTATAGGAGAACGGGATCGACGACTCACGATAGCCCAGCGAGATCACGCCGGTATCCTTGATCTTGCGCAGCGTCTCGCCATCGTCGGCGATGGCCGCGCCGGCGGCACACGCAAGCATGGCGGCAGCCAGCAGGCAGCGGGAGAATCGGTGGGGACGAACATTGGATTGCATATCGTTTTCTCCTTGGGTTGGTGACGGCTCGTGAAGTGTTGAGGTGGTGACGTCTCTGCGCCTTGACGCAAACAAAACTGCAACGCCGGCGCTACGGCTCACGCCAGCGTCGCTGCGAAATCCCCGGCTTCGATGACCGGCTTGCGCCCTGCCAGGCCATCCGCCAGCAAGCCCGCGCTGCCCATGGCCAGCGTGAAGCCGAGCGCGCCGTGGCCGATATCAAGCCACAAGCCGCGCAGGCGCGAAGGCCCCACCATCGGCAGGCCGCTCGGTGTAGCTGGACGCAGGCCGGCCCATGGCTGCAACTGCCCAGGTTCCATGCGCGGCGCGATGTCGCCAAACAGCGCGCGCGTCTCGTCGGCCAGCGTGGCGATCCGCGCGCGATCGATGACGGTGTCCGCCCGCACCAGATCGGCCATGCCGGCCACACGCAAGGTGTTGCCGATGCGGGCATAGACGATCTTGCGCGCAAAGTCGGTGATGCTGATATGCGGCGCGCTGGCGCCATCCGCGATCGGCACCGTGATGCTGTAGCCCTTGAGCGGCCACAAGGGCGGCCGCAGGCCCAGCGGCTTGAGCAGCGCCACGCTGCCGAAGCCGCCGGCCACCACCACCGCATCGGCGCGCTCGATGCCGGACGCGGTGCGCACGCCGGTCACACGGTCGCCTTCGCGCTCGATGCCCAGCACGCTGGCGCCGAAGCGCAGCGACACGCCAGGCCGTCCATGCAGCAACTGTGCCAGTGCCAGGCAAAAGCGATGGCAATCGGCCACTTCCTCGCTCGGGGTATGAATGGCGCCGGCGATCTCGCCGCGCATGCCGGCCAGCGCCGGCTCCAGCGCCACGCACGCATCGCTGTCCAGCGCCTGTTGCTCGCAGCCCAGGCTGGCCTGGTAGTCGAGCAGGCGGCAGGCTGCCTCGAAACTGTCTTTATCGCGATGCACAATAAGCTTGCCGCGCCGGGCGAAGCCGAACTCCGCCGGCTGGCTGTCGACGAATGCCTGCATCAGGTCGCGGGAGTAAAAGGCAAGGCGCAGCAGCTTGCGCGTGGTGGCTTCGCTGGCGGCGGCGTTGCAGGCACGGGCAAACGCGGCCAGCCAGCGCCACTGCGCAGGGTCCCCCGAGGGCCGGAAGCGCATCGGCGAATCGGGACGCAGCAGCCAGCCAGGCACTTTGCCCAGCACCCCCGGGCCAGCCAGCGGGGCGACATAGCTATAGCTGAGCTGCCCGCCGTTGGCGAAGCTGGTTTCCTCGCCGGGGCCGTCATGCCGCTCCAGCACGGTCACCTCGTGCCCGTCGCCTGCCAGCCGCCACGCGGCGCTCATCCCGATCACGCCCGCCCCCACGATCACAACCTTCATCGTCCGCCTCTCTGCCCCGATCCAATCCAATCCAATCCAATCCAATCCGATCCGATCCGATCCGATCCGATCCGATCCGACGAAGGTTAGACCAAGCAGCCAGGCTTGCCCAATGCGAATACGTGCAAGAATATGTCTTTAGGCTATAGGTGCTCCCCGGGCACCTTCCATTACCCGATGCGATTGCGCCAGATCGAGGTCTTTCGTGCGGTCATGCTGACCGGCACCGTCAGCGAGGCGGCCCGCCTGCTGCATGTCTCGCAGCCTGTCGTCACCCGCGTGCTGCAGCATGCCGAGGCCACGCTCGGCTTTCGCCTGTTCGACCGGGTCAAGGGCAGGCTGCAGGCCACGCCGGAGGCCAGCGCGCTCTATGGCGACGTCGAGCGGCTCTATGGCGAGATCGAGCGGGTGCGGCGCGTCTCCGAAAGCCTGCGCCACAAGGGTGCCGGCCGCCTGCGTGTGGCGGCCACGCCGAGCCTGGCCAGCCCCTTGCTGGTGCGTGCCGTACGCGCTTTCTGCGCGCGCCATCCCGAGACCCAGGTTCAGGTGCTGACCCACCACACCGACGAGATCGTGCAGGGCCTGCTGGCCAACCAGATCGACCTGGGTTTCGCCTTCTCGCCGCCGCGCCACGAGGCCATCTCCAGCGAGCCGGTGGCCGGCGGGCAGATGCTGCTGGCGGTACCTCGGGGCGAGCCTCTCTCGTCGCGCGGGCGCCGGGCCGACGTGCCGATGCACCGGCTGGTGGAACGCCCCTTCATCGCCTATGACGACAACAGCTCGCTCGGCCTGCTGGTGCGCCAGACGCTGGCACGCAACGCGCTCGAGCCGCGCTCCACGCTGGAAGTCCAGACTTACTCGCTGGCGCTGGCCCTGGTCGATGCCGGCCTCGGCCTGACCTTGCTCGACCAGTACACCGCGCTGGGCGCGAACCCCGAGCGCGTTTCGCTCCACGAGGTAAAGCCCGCCCTGTCGTTCGAGATCCAGTTGCTGCGCGCCAGCCACCGCGGCAGCTCCAGCCTGGCCGACGATATGCGCGAGCAGTTTGCCGCCGCGGCGCGGGAGGTGGCTGCTGCGCTGCCGCAGCGGCTGGAGGCGCCGGCGGTCAGTTTCGAGCACGCCCCTAAATGAGCCCTTTTGCCGTCCTCTATGGAAGCTGAGGAATTTGACAGTACCGTGCGCCGTGCACCATCATCAAAGCGCCTGAACGGTGCTTTCCCAAACCTATGTTCGCCCTGACCCTGCTTCTCCTCATCCTGGTAAGCGCCTTCTTCTCGATATCCGAGATCGCGCTGACCGCTTCGCGCCGCACCAAGCTGCAGACCCTGTCCGAGCGTGGCGACCGCCGCGCCACCAAGATCATGCTGCTCAAGGAGGAGCCGGGCAACTTCTTCACCATCGTGCAGATCGGCGTCAACAGCGTGGCCATCCTGGCCGGTATCGTCGGCGAGAAGCATGTCTCCGACCTGGTGCAGGCCGCGCTGCTGCCCTACCTGGACGCCGTCACGACGCAGCGCATCGCCAATGTCGGCTCCTTCCTGATCGTCACCCTGCTCTTCATCCAGTTCGCCGACCTGATCCCCAAGCGCATCGCCATGACGTACCCCGAAGCGTGCGCGCTGGTGGTGATCGGCCCGATGCTGACCCTGATCAAGATCTTCAAGCCGCTCGTCTATGTGTTCAACGGCGCCGCCGATGCCACGCTGCGCCTGTTCGGCGTGCCCACCAAGCATATCGACCAGATCACCTCGGAGGACATCGCCGCCATGGTCGACGCCGGGGCGGAAGCCGGCGTGCTGCACAAGCACGAGATTCACCTGATCGAGAACGTGTTCGAGCTCGACGCCAAGAACGTCACCGCCGTGATGACGCCGCGCGACGATGTGGTCTACATCGGCCTGGACGAGCCCGCCGACAGCCTGCGCCGCAAGCTGGTCAACTACCCGCACGCGCAATACCCGGTGTGCGGGCACAACCTCGACGACGTGCTGGGCTATATCGATTCGAAGGACATCCTGCAGATGTTCCTCGCCGACGATTCCACCGGCGTGATCGGCAACATCGGCAATATCGGCAAGCACCACGACAAGAACGTGCTGGTGATCCCGGACACGCTCACGCTCACCGAGTCGCTCACGCGTTTTCGTGAAATGCACCAGAACTTTGCCGTGGTGATGAACGAGTACGGGCTGGTGGTCGGCATCGTCGCGCTCGACGATATCGTCGGCGCGCTGATGGGCAACATCATCTACTCCACCGAAGACGAACAGATCGTGCGGCGCGACGAAAGCTCATGGCTGGTCGACGGCCTCACGCCGCTGGTGGACCTGAAGAAGGCGCTGGAGCTGGACGAACTGCCCGGCGAGGATTACGTCGATACCGCCGCCGGGCTGGTGATCTACACGCTCAAGCGCATCCCGAAGAAGTCAGAAGCCATCGAGGCGGCGGGTTTCCGCTTCGAAGTGCTGGATATCGACCATCACAAGATCGATCAGTTGCTGGTCTCGCGGCTGCCGCCGGAGGAACCGTACCAGCCGTAAGCGCGCGGCGATAACGCTCCACCGTGGTGGGCAACTGGAACGCCACGATCCAGGCGCCAACCACCACCACCGCCGCGGCAGCGGCCACGCCCAGGCGCAGCGGTGCAAGGCGCTCCGGCGCATGCAGGGTCGCGTAGGCGGTACCCAGCAGCACGATCCAGGCAAAGCCGAGCGCGCAACCGGCCAGCACGTCGGACAGCCAGTGCATGCCAAGGTAGAGCCGCGACAGGCAGATCAGCGCCACCGTCACCGCGGCCAGCGCAATCACCGGGATCCGGACGCGCCACGGCTGGCGCAGGCAAAGCAGGAAGGCCAGAAAGCCATAGGTCACCATGCTGCTGGTGGCGTGCCCGCTGGGGAAGGAGAAGGACTCCAGGCCGCCGTAGATGCTGGCCGGACGGCTGCGCTCGAGCGCCAGTTTGAGCACCATCACGCAAGCGCGCGCACCGACCAGCGCCCCCACCCAGTAGGCCGCCGCCCCCCAGGCACGGCGCCACGCCAGCCAGCCAAACACGGCCACGCCCACCGCCACGGAAACTCGCGCTCCGCCCAGTTCGGTCAGCACAACCATGGCCGTATCGAGCCACCCTTGCTGCCACGCGCGTAGTTGCGCGAACACGGCCTGATCCACTTGCACCAGCGGCGCGCCCTCGGCGATGGACTCGCCCAGCCACAATAAAGCGCCCGCGCACGCCAGCAGCAAGACCCCACCCAGCGCCAGCAGGAGCAGCTCGGCGATGTCGCGCTCCAGCAT
The DNA here is from genome assembly GCF_057814235.1 of Cupriavidus sp. F041. Lineage (NCBI taxonomy): Bacteria > Pseudomonadati > Pseudomonadota > Betaproteobacteria > Burkholderiales > Burkholderiaceae > Cupriavidus > Cupriavidus sp. F041. The sequence continues at coordinate 662,965 of NZ_JBVASY010000002.1, read as the reverse complement.
ACGGACCACGCGCGGCCACTGCCGGCCGGCACGCGCGTGCAGCGCATCGCGGCCACGCAGGCGCGCGGCATCGAGCCGGCGCACGAGCGGGCGGATGACCAGCAACAAGCCGCGCACCAGGCACAGCAGCAATAGCGCAAACAAGGCTAGCAGGCCCACTACGCCCAGCGCGGTCGCCGGTGTGAGCCAGGAAGCGGTAGGCATCGGTCAGCCTCCCGCAGCCATGCGCGCGATATTGGCACGTGCCGGCGCTTCGCAATCGGCGAACGCCGGCGTGAGGAAGAGCTGCGCGCGCTGCGCCAGGCCTTGCAGGAAAGCGATCCTGCGCTGCAGGAAGGCAGCAAACAGGGCATCGCCGTCCAGGCCGGTGCGATTAGCCAGCAGCGCACGGTTTTCCTCGAACACAGCGGTGGTCCAGGCATCGAAGTCCGCCGGTGATGCCGCCAGACGGCAGAGATCGAGATCCAGCACGAGTTCCGACTCGGGCACCGAGGCGCGATGCCCGCACGTATCCATCACGATGCGCGCGGCCAGCGATGTCACCGCGGCATCGACGCCGACGACCATGGTCTCGATCAGCGCGGCCGAGGCCGCTTCGTTATGCTCGCAGCCCGGCACATAGACCGCGTCGTGAAACAGCACCGCCAGCGCTTGCGCGGGCGTCAGTGCCACGCCGCGCGCCTGCGCGGCTTCAAACATCTCCAGCACATGCCGGCGATCATGGTAGCGCCGGTAAGGCGCGTCGTAGCCGCCCAGCACCTGCAGCACCGTCGCACGCGGCAGGAAGTCCAGGCAGCCCAGCGCCGCCGGCCAGTCCGGCGCGAAACGCGGCTGCGTGCCTTGTGGCGTAGCCACGTTTTCGGCGAACACATCCAGCGGACGCACCCACAACCGGGAGCGGTCCCGCATCGACTCGTACACCACCACCTGCGACAGGTCCGACTCGAACACGCCGAGGCCGACGATGGCATAGGCGCCGCCCTTGTAGTGGCGGTAGGGCATGCCCGGCAGATAGTCGGAAGACAAATCGGCGCCGGACGAGGCGTGCGGGAAAGGCAAGGAAGTAGACTGTGTCATGAGCAGCGGGTGGAATCGGAGCAGCGTCATGATAGTGCATTGACCACGCGGGGCCGCTTGCGGGGCCCCGCGCGGGTCGCAGGGCTGGTCAGCCCCGTCACAGGCATCAACGAATGTGCCCCTCCCCCTCGCCATGCTGCGCGGCGAGCTCACTCAACACCAGCGTCTCCCGGGCCAACCCGGCCGCCAAGGAGAGGATACCGCCCTGGATCTCCTGTTTGAGCGCGCCGAAGGCATCGCCGGAGGCTGCGTATTCGCTGATCATGAACAGCAAGCCATAGAGCTGCGCGGCTCGCTCGGCGGCAAGACTCAAAGTGTCCTCAAGCGAGATGCGCGTGGTGACAAGCATTGCTGAGTCGGTGTGTTCGGCGGTGATCCCGTAGCGGCTGTGTTTATCCTTGGCACATCTCCTTGGGCCGGATGTGCGCGCGGCAGGAGCTTGGCGGGACTTTCGGGAGTGTCGGTTGCCCGTGATGGGCAACGTGAAGCCGGGGCATGGTGCTGCCTCCTTTTCGTGCGGTTTCGATCCCGCACCCCGACGCCAATCGGGGTGGGCGGGCGCAAGGCAAGGTTGGCGTACCGGCGAAAAGGATCCGGCGAGCCCGAAGGCTCCCCTGCCCCAGTCCCGCCCAATGAAGGCGCGCAAAGGCATAACGGACGTAAAAAAGCCGCCTGGCGGCGGCGATCCGCCTTTTCGTTCGGGACGCCAATCCCGGTCGCTGTGGTTGCAGCGATAAGCAGAGTATAGCGCGTGGGCTGGCAGGCCCGATGCTCTGCGTCGCCGTTGCCAGCGATGGGCTTGCGGAACGAGGCTGGTTCGCACACGACTTGTTCCACTTGTTCCGCAGGTCCAATGCAAAAGCCCCACGATTCCGTGAAGAATCGTGGGGCTTTGCTTGCTGCTGGCGGAGAGGGTGGGATTCGAACCCACGGTAGGCTCGCACCTACGCCTGATTTCGAGTCAGGTACATTCGACCACTCTGCCACCTCTCCGGTAACTGGGTCGCTTGTCGCGAAGAAGAAGATTATAGAGGAAATCCCGCTCCAGCCGCAAGCCCCCGGCGGCGAAAAATTATGCCTCGGGTTCCAGGCGGGTCAGGCCGCCCAGATACGGCTGCAATGCGGCCGGCACCGTCACCGAGCCATCGGCGTTCTGGTAGTTCTCCAGGATCGCCACCAGCGTGCGGCCAACGGCCAGGCCCGAGCCATTGAGCGTGTGCAGCAGCTCCGGCTTGCCCTGTCCCGCGCGGAAGCGGGCCTGCATGCGGCGCGCCTGGAAGTCGCCCATGTTCGAGCAGGAGCTGATCTCGCGGTAGGTGCCCTGCGCGGGGATCCAGACTTCGAGGTCATAGGTCTTGGTGCTGCCGAAGCCCATATCGCCTGTGCAAAGCGCGACGGTGCGGAACGGCAGGTCCAGCTTCTTCAGGATGGCTTCCGCATGGCCGGTGAGCTGTTCCAGCGCATCGAATGAATGCTCGGGCTGCACCACCTGCACGAGTTCGACCTTGTCGAACTGGTGCTGGCGGATCATGCCACGCGTGTCCCTGCCGTAGGAACCGGCTTCCGAGCGGAAGCAAGGCGTGTGGGCGACGAAACGCAGCGGCAGCTTGTCGCCGGCCACGATGGCGTCGCGCACGATATTCGTCAGCGGCACCTCGGCGGTGGGGATCAGGTAGAAGTTCTCGAGGCGCTCGCCCTCTTCGCTGCCAACCTTGCGCGGCACCTTGAACAGGTCTTCCTCGAACTTGGGCAACTGGCCGGTGCCGCGCATCGATGCGGCATTGACGATGTACGGCACGTACATCTCGGTATAACCGTGCTCCAGCGTGTGGGTATCGAGCATCAGCTGCACCAGCGCGCGGTGCATGCGCGCGACGCCGCCACGCAGCATGGAGAAGCGCGAGCCCGTGACCTTGGCCGCGGTATCGAAATCCAGCCCGAGCCGCTCGCCCACGTCGACGTGGTCCTTGACCTCGAAGTCGAAGCTGCGCGGCGTGCCGACGCGGCGCACTTCCACGTTCTGGGTTTCGTCGCGGCCCACCGGCACGCTCTCGTGCGGCAGGTTGGGGATGGCTTCCAGGATTTCGGAGAGCTGGGCCTGGATCTCTTCCAGGCGCGCGGCCGATGCCTTGAGGGTATCGCCGATGCCGCCGACTTCGGCCATCACTGCCGAGGCGTCTTCGCCCTTGCCCTTGAGCATGCCGATCTGCTTGGAGAGGCTGTTGCGGCGCGCCTGCAGTTCCTCGGTCTGGGTCTGCAGTTGCTTGCGCTCGGCTTCGAGTGCCTGGAAGGCCGCTACGTCGAGTTGGAATCCGCGCGTGGCAAGGCGTTGCGCCACGGCGTCGATGTCTTTGCGGAACAGCTGGATGTCTAGCATGTTGCGTATGAGGGGAGGTGCATGGGCCAGCGGCATGCCGGCGGACCCGCCATTTTACTGTACTGGCCGGGGCAAGCGCCGAACCACCGGCCGGGGAACAGGCGGGCGCTTCGGCCGCTGTTCGCGAAGACAGCCCGCCCGGCGCTGCCGATGTGCGCTATTGCGCCCCGCCCTCGCCGCCTTCGTCCCTGCCCTTGCCTTTGCCCTGCTGCCGCTGCCACTGCGCATCGAGGTCGCGCAGGTGACGCAGCTTGTCGCCGATCTTGCCTTCCAGCCCGCGCGGGGTGGGCTGGTACCAGCCCTGGCGCCTGAGGTCATCGGGGAAGTAATGCTCGCCGGCAGCATAGGCCTCCGGCTCGTCGTGCGCGTAGCGGTAGGCGTGGCCGTGGCCCAGCTCTTTCATCAGCTTGGTCGGGGCGTTGCGCAGGTGGACCGGCACGCCGCGCGACTTGTCCTTCGCCACGAAGGCGCGCGCGGCGTTGTAGGCGTTGTAGCCCGCGTTGGACTTGGGCGCCACGGCGAGATAAATCAGCGCCTGCGCCAGCGCGAGCTCGCCTTCGGGCGAGCCCAGCCGCTCGTAGGTCTCGGCCGCATCAAGCGTGATGCGGGCAGCACGCGGATCCGCCAGGCCGATGTCTTCCCACGCCATGCGCACGATGCGGCGCGCCAGGTAGCGCGGATCGGCGCCGCCGTCGAGCATGCGGCAGAACCAGTACAGCGTGGCGTCCGGGTCGGAGCCGCGCACCGATTTATGCAGTGCGCTGATCTGATCGTAGAAGGCGTCGCCGCCCTTGTCGAAGCGCCGCAGGTTCTCCGACAGGGCGCTGCCCAGCAGCGCCTTGTCGATGATGGCCGCGCCGGCGCTGCGCGCGGCCCGCGCCACGATCTCGATATTGTTGAGCAGCTTGCGGCCGTCGCCATCGGCGGAGGCCACGGTCAGCTGCAGCGCCTCGTCCTCCCACTGCAGGCCGCCCAGCTCCTCGCTGGCGCGGCGCGCGAGCTGCGTCAGTTCCGCGTCATCCAGGCTCTTGAGCACATACACCGCGGCGCGCGACAGCAAGGCGCCGTTGACCTCGAAAGACGGGTTCTCGGTGGTGGCGCCGATAAAGGTGAACAGCCCGCTTTCCACGTGCGGCAGGAAGGCATCCTGCTGGCTCTTGTTGAAGCGGTGGACTTCGTCCACGAAGACCAGCGTGCGCCGTCCGTGGGCGCGGTATTGCTCGGCGCGCTCGACCGCCTCGCGGATGTCCTTGACGCCCGAGAGCACCGCCGACAGCGCGATGAATTCAGCGTCGAAGGCCGTGGCCATCAGCCGCGCCAGCGTGGTCTTGCCCACACCGGGCGGGCCCCACAGGATCATGGAGTGCGGCTCGCCGGACGCGAACGCCACCCGCAACGGCTTGCCGACGCCAAGCAGGTGTTGCTGGCCGATCACCTCGTCGATATTGCGTGGGCGCAGGCGCTCGGCCAGGGGTTGTTGAGAACGATCGGGAGCTTCGGAAAACAGCGTGTCCGCCACGGTATTCAGGCCTTTATGTCGGGGCAGGCGCGCACGGTGCGAACCGCTGCGCCTCGAAACCTGACAGTGTAGACCATCGCGCGTGGCGGCCCGCTCGGGCCCGCCCGGGCGAGCGCTTTAGCGCGCGGCGCGCTCGTTGCGCATGAAGGCATCCAGCACGCCGGCCCGCTCGCTGCCCACGCGCGCACGCCACGCCGTTACCGCCCCCGCTCCGGCCTCGCGCAGCGCCTGCTGCACGGCCGCGGCCGGGCTGGCCTGGATGGTCACGCCATTCGCGCGCATGCGCGCGGTGTTCTCTTCCAGCCGGGTACCCAGGCGCGCCCACTGCCGTTGCTCGGTAGCCTGCGCGGCGGCATCCACGGCGGCACGCAACGCGCCCGGCAGGGCCGCGTAAGTGGCCGCGTTGACCGTGGTAAAGGACAGCGGCATGGCATAGCCGATGGCCGTGAAGTTGGGCAGGTAATCCCACAACTTGCGCCCCGCGCCGCCGTCGCCCGAGGACAGCACCGCGTTGACCGAACCGTCCTTCAGGCGCGGCATGGCGTCGGCAAAGGACAGGCTGGTGGCCTGCGCGCCGGCAGCGTGCATGACCTCGGTGGAAGTCTCGTCGTAGGTGCGTACCGACAGCGCGCGCAGGTCGGGCAGCGTCGCGACCGGATTGCGCGACCACAACCCGGTCGGCGGCCACGGCGTGACATACAGCAGATGTTGCCCCTGCGCCTCGAAGGCCCGCGCGTAATCCGCGCGGGCCAGTTCGGCCAGGCGCTGGGCGGACTCCACCGAGGTCGCGACGAAAGGCAACGAAGACAGCAGGAACAGCGAATCGACCGCGCCCAGCGCGCCACCGAAGGCATCCCCGCCCTCCAGCCGCCCTTCTTTCACCGCTGCGGGCATTTGCGCGGATTTGACGCCCGCGCTGGCATCGAAGCTGGGCGTCACCTCGATGGCACCAGCCGTGCGCGTCTTCACCTCTTCGGCGAACGTGGCCAGCCCTTCGCCCGGCATGGCGCTGGCCGGATATTCGGTGGCCATGCGCCACGCCGTGGGGGTAGCGGCAAGCTGTGCCCAGCCCTGCCCGGCGCCACAGGCAAGCAGGGCGAGCAGCACGCCGCCGCGCAGCAGTTGACGGCGCAGCGGTCGGGACGCGCGCTTCAGGGAAACAGACATGGTGGAGAGTCCTGGGGTGGTGGAGTAGTGAAGCCGTCGTGTCCAAAAGGAACAACAAAAAGGGCAAGCGAGCGGCCAAATGCCCGCCGGCGCACGCTCAGCCGCGCCGGAACGCCACGACATCCTCGACCTCCACACGGATGCCGATGCGCTCGCCGAGCGCATGATCATGATGCGACGGCACCAGCGACAACACCTGCGCGCCGCCGGCCAGGCGCAGCGTGTACAGGATATCGGCACCGCGAAAGGCTTTGTGCAGGATTTCGGCCTGCAACGGGCTGGCGTCGTCATGCACGATATCGTCGGGGCGGATCAGCACGTCCACCTCGGTGGTGGCGGGCGGCACGCCAAGCGGTTCACGGCTTTGCAGCGTGCCCAGCTCCAGCGTGACCGCATGCGGACTGGCGAGACGGCCCGGCATCAGCACGCCCTGGCCAATGAAGTCCGCAACCACGCGCGTGGCCGGCCGGTGATAGAGGTTGTGCGCGCTGTCCCACTGTTCGATCGCGCCGGCATGCATCACGCCGATCTCATCAGCCATGGCGAAGGCCTCGTGCTGGTCGTGCGTGACAAGGATGGCGGTGGTGCCCTGGGCCTTGAGAATGTCGTGCACCTCCAGGCTCAGGCGTTCGCGCAGTTCGATATCCAGATTGGAGAACGGCTCGTCGAGCAGCAGCAATTCGGGACGCGGCGCCAGTGCCCGCGCCAGTGCCACCCGCTGCTGCTGGCCGCCCGACAGTTCATGCGGAAACTTGCCGCCGGAGCCGGCCAGTCCCACCAGCGCCAGCATCTCCCCGACCCTCACGGCGCGTTCGCCGCGGCGCAGGGCATGCAGCCCGAAGGCGACGTTGTCGGCCACGCTCAGGTGCGGGAACAAGGCGTAGTCCTGGAACACCATGCCGATGCGACGGTGCTCCGGCGCCACGGCAAAACCCGGCGACGACATCACCGTCCCCTGGAGCAGGATGCGCCCTTCGCGCAGTGGCTCGAACCCCGCGATCGCGCGCAGCGCGGTGGTCTTGCCGCAGCCGCTGGGCCCGAGCAGGCAGGCGATGCTGCCGCGCGCCAGGGTAAAGGACAGGCCGTTGACGACGGCATGGCCGCCGAATCCATGATGGATGCGATCAACCTCGATCACGGTGTCGGCTCGTGCTTGCTGGGATGGACTGGAAAGGGGGTGGCCTCGCATGCCCAGCATTATATGGGGCTGGCCTGCTCGTGTCGCGGCTACGAAGGCCGCGCGGCGCCGCCCGGGCGGCGTCCCGTTGCTAGAATGCGGGACCCGCCGGCCGGCATTGCCAACCGGCCCACCGATCCCGGACCCCGAATTCCGACGCCAACCCGCCACCGCATGACCCTGCTTCTCTCCAGCCGTACCAGCCGCCTGCACCCCCTCGCCCTTGTCGCCGGCCTGGCCGCGCTGCTGATCGCGCTGCCGATCGCGCAGGTGGCCAGCAGCCTGCTCGCGCCCGGCGGCGACACCTGGCGGCACCTCGCCGACACGGTACTGGCCGAGTACGTGGGCAATACCTTGTGGCTGCTGGCGGGGGTCTGTGCCGGCGTGCTGCTGCTGGGCGTACCCACCGCCTGGCTGGTCAGCACCTACCGCTTTACCGGACGGGCATGGCTGGAATGGGCCCTGGTGCTGCCGCTGGCGATGCCGGCCTATGTCATCGCCTACGCTTATACCGATGCGCTGCAGTTCGCGGGCCCGGTGCAAAGCTGGCTGCGCGAGCTGACCGGTTGGCGCGCGCGCGAGTACTGGTTTCCGGATATCCGCTCGCTGGGCGGCGCCATCGTGCTGTTCACGCTGGTGCTCTATCCTTATGTCTACCTGACCGCGCGCGCGGCCTTCCTGCAGCAAACCCTGAACACGCTGGAGGCGGCGCGTCTGCTTGGCTATGGCACCTGGGGCAGCGTATGGCGCATCATGCTGCCGCTCGCGCGCCCCGGCATCGTCGCCGGCACCGCGCTCGCGCTGATGGAAACGCTGGCCGATTTCGGCACCGTGGCCTACTTCGGCATCCCGACCTTTTCCACCGGCATCTACCGCGCGTGGTTCTCGCTGGGCGACAAGAACGCAGCGGCCCAGCTGTCCGCCTTCATGCTGGTGTTCGTGATCGGCATCCTGCTGGCCGAGCGCATCAGCCGCGGCCGTGCCCGCGTGCACGGCGGCCAGCGCCGCGCTCCGGCCTACCGGCTGCATGGCTGGCGGGCCGCGCTGGCGCTACTAGTGTGCGTGTTGCCCGTGCTGCTGGGTTTTGCCATCCCGGCGCTGATGCTGTGCAAGATGGCGCTGGCCGAGGGCGACGCGCAGTTCGGCCCGCGCTTTATCGGGCTGGTGCGCAACAGCTTCCTGCTGGCCAGCGTCACCGCGCTGGTAGCCGTGCTGGCTGCGCTGTTGATCGGCTATGCGGGACGTGGCATTGCCGCCGGCCGGGGCTGGCTGTTGCGCGCGCTCACGCGGGTGTGCGGCATGGGCTATGCCCTGCCCGGCTCGGTGGTGGCGGTGGGCGTGCTGGTACCGGTGGCGCGGCTGGACAATGCCGTGTCGTCCTGGCTGCAACAGCAGCTCGGATGGTCGGCCGGGCTCTTGCTGACCGGCGGCATTGCCGCGCTGGTCTATGCCTACCTGGTCCGCTTCCTTGGCGTGGCCCTGCAAACCGTCAACGCTGGCCTGGTCAAGATCACCCCAGGCATGGATGCGGCATCGCGCAGCCTGGGGCACGGACCCGGCGCCACGTTGCGGCGCGTGCACCTGCCAATGCTGCGTGGCAGCCTGCTGACCGCTGCCCTGATCGTCTTCGTCGATGTCATGAAAGAGTTGCCCGCCACCTTTGTGATGCGGCCGTTCAATTTCGATACGCTCGCAGTGCAGGCCTACAACCTGGCATCCGACGAGCGCCTGGCCGAAGCCGCCACGGCGTCGCTGGTGATCGTGGCGGTGGGCCTGCTGCCGGTGATCCTGCTGTCGCGCTCGATACGGCGGGATGCGCGGGAGTAGCCCACAGGGATCGCCTGCGGAAACAGGCCGCGAATACTCCTAAATTTCTTCAACGTATTGCCGATATCTCACTAGTCCGAAGCTGCGCTCCGGCTCGCCGCCCCCTTCCCGCGCGTGCCGGGCGGCCTGCCCCCGCCGCTGGCGTGCTTCGCGCCGCATCATGACTGTGCCACCCGCAATCGTTGCCCGGCACTTGTTCGCAGCGACTTCAGAGAGTGTTATGCAGCTTCGTTACCGCATGCTCGTGTTCAAGCTGAACCGGCTGAACCCGCAAGACCGGATCAGCGCCGTCGAGGAAATCGCCCTGGCGGGCCAACTGGCAGAGCAACTGGAAAAGCCAGGCATGGTCGAGCGCCTGGTGGCGGACCTGTTCGATCACGAGAATTCCCATGTCAGGCGCATCGCGCTCAACGCGGTAAGGCGCGCGCACGGCTACCTGCAGACCGATATCTCGCTTGCCCTGCTGCGCAAGCTCCGCGACCCCGAGCCATGGCTGCGCCATGACGCTGCGTGGGTCCTCCATGAGGCCGGGCTGGACAGCCCGCACATCCGCGCGGCACTGCGCCAGCTAGCCGGCCCGGTCATGCTGCCTTACGACCAGGCGCGCGCCCGCGCCAATCCCTCCGACGCGATGCTGCACGCCCAGGTGCGCGCGCGGCAAGCACTGGACGTGCTGCTGGCACGCCAGACCGCAGGTGCCGTGGTGGCCAAGCTGCCGTACGCGGATGGCACCTTGGGCCACTCGCGAACGCGGCGGCGCGAGCACTTGAAACTGACCTTCGAGAAGCACAGGGAGCGCGGCGCAAAGCTGCGCTTCCGGCGCCTGGAAAGTGCGGAAAACAAGGCCGCGGGCGCCTTGCAGAAGCAGAAAGCCCCGGCATGAAAAATGGCGGCTCGCGCCGCCATTCCCGTCCCGCCCAGGCAGGCCGCGCTTACTTGTAACCGGCCTTGTCCGCCACCTTCTGTGCTTGCGGCTGGTACTTGCCCAACTCCGCAACATTAATCTTGTCCGCCTTGAAGCTGCCCATGGCTTCGAGTGCCGGATTGCTGATCTTCACGCTTTCCACCACCGGCCACTCGTTATTGCCATCGGCAAAATAGCGCTGCGCCTCGTCGCTTGCCAGGTACTCCAGGAACGCGCGCGCCGACGCCTTGTTGGGCGCATGCTTGAGCATGCCGCCGCCAGAGATGTTCATATGCACGCCCTGGCTGCCCTGGTTGGGCCACACCACGCCAAGCTTCTCCGCCACGGCCTTGTCCTCGGGCTTGGCCGACTTCAGGATGCGGGCGATGTAGTAGGTATTGGCGACCGCGATATCGCATTCGCCGGCGGCCACCGCCTTGAGCTGATCGGTATCGCCGCCCTTGGGCGCGCGCGCCAGGTTGGCCACCACGCCGCGCGTCCATTGCTCCGTCTTGGCCTCGCCATCGTGGGCAATCAGGCTGGACATCAGCGACAGGTTATAGACGTGCCCGCTGGACCGGATGCACAGCTTGCCCTTCCACTTGGGATCGGCCAGGTCTTCATAGCTCTTGATGTCGCCAGGCTTGACCACCGCCTTGTTGTAGGCGATCACGCGGGCCCGCGCCGAGAAACCGAACCAGTCGCCGTTCGGGTCGCGATAGTTGGCGGGAATGCGCGAGTCCAGCACGCTCGATTTGAGCGGCGCGAACACGCCCGCCTGCTGGGCTCGCCACAGGCGGCCGATGTCGACCGTGATGAACACGTCGGCGGGGCTGTTGGCACCCTCGCTCTTGATGCGCTCCAGCAGCGGGTCTTCCTGGCCTTCGATGCGGTTGATCTTGATGCCGGTCTGCTTGGTGAAATCGGCGTAGAGCGCTTCGTCGGTCTGGTAATGGCGTGCCGTGTAAAGGTTCAGCACTTTTTCCTGTGCGCTCGCGGCGAGCGGCAGCGCCAGCACGGCAAGCGCGGCGGCGCGCGGCAACAAGTGACGGAATACGATCATGACTCTCCCCCTGGATGATGTTCTGCTTCGCCCTGGAGGTGCAGTGGACGCATCCTCACGCAAGACGAACAAGGAACAATAATCATTCCTATTTCGGAGGTCAAGTTACAACGTTGTAATGTTGGACGGCCCCGGGCGGGGCAATTCAGGCCGGATCGTTACGCGGCATCACCATTGTGTCTCGCCCCGCCACCCGGACTCAGGCGCCGGCGCGCTCCACCAGCGCTTTCATGGCATCGGCAGGCAGCGGCCCATGGCAGGTCCGTTCTCCGCTGCCCTTGCTGACAACCAGCCAGACCTTGGCCGGGGCGCCCGCCGGATGCAGCAGCCAGGCCGGTCCTCGGCCGCTGCCGGTCGGATGGAGGTCTTCCAGCACGCCACTGCTGGTCGATTGCAGCAACGTGGCGCAATCGGTGGCGCTTGCCTGCGTGGCGGAGAGGAAATCCGGATTGGCGAGCACTTCAGGCAAGGCAGTGTCGGAGGCGCGCAGGAAGGCATCGACATCGAAATGCTTGCTGGCGCCGTTCTGGCCCGCGCAGGCGGCGAGCAGCACGGCCGCGGCGATGCCGGCGACAGCGCCGCTACGGCACCGGGCCAGCCGGGAGAGGGAAGCTCGGATCATGGCAGGCCTCATTGCTTCAACACATCGGCACCCTTGGGCACCGTGAACCGGAAGGTGTCGGCGGGCAGCGATGGGTTCTTCTGCATCGCGCTGAAAGTCAGCAGCGTCGTATTGCCGAAGGCATCGCGCAATTCCATCGCCTCCAGGTTGCCGGCCTTGAAGCCGATGCCGATGCGCTCGAACTGCGTGTCCTTGGACCTGGGCGTCAGTTCGATCCACTCTACGCCGTCACGGGTGGGACCATTCTTCACGGCGAAGTTCTTTTCCAGGTCATTGCTGCCGAACAAGATCGCGGCGGGGCTCGAACCCAGGGCGCCGTCGAGCTTGCGCTCGGTCACCTGGTTCAGGTCCTTGTCGTAGATGTAGAGCGTCTGGCCATCGGCCTGCAGCAACTGGTCGTAAGGCTTGACATAGCGCCAGGTGAACTTGCCCGGACGCGAAAACGCGAAAGTGCCGCTGGAGGTGCTGGCCACCTTGAGGCTGTCGCCCTGCCCTTTGACCTGGCGCTGGGTGAATTCGCCCCTGGCGCTCTTGACGCCCGCGACGAAGGCCTGGAGCTGGTCGGTGCCGGCAGCCATGGCCGCGCTTGCTGCCAGCGACAGCATGGCTACCGCGGCACATGCCGACACGAGAATGCGGATTCGCATGGTTTGTCCTTGCTTGGTGGAGGGGGGCGGCGCCAATGCGGCAGCGCCGCCTGTCCGGTTAGAGCTCTGGGCGCATGGCGGATTCCGCAACCATGTGCTTCGCGCGTAACAGCATGTTACGCGCGGCGGCTCATTCTTCTTCGCGGGCGGTGCCGGCCGGGGCCAGGATGTCGCGATTGCCGTTGCCGGACATGGCGGAAACCAGGCCGGCCTTTTCCATGTCCTCGAGCAGCCGCGCGGCGCGGTTGTAGCCGATGCGCAGGTGGCGCTGCACCAGGGAGATCGACGCGCGGCGGTTCTTCAGCACCACGTCGACGGCCTGGTCGTAGAGCGGATCGGCCTCGCCGCCGCCACCGCCGATGCCGGCGCCGCCGCCCATGCTGTCGCCGCCCAGGTCGCCCTCGGCCACGCCGCCTTCGAGAATTCCCTCGATATAGTTGGTCTCGCCGCCTTCCTTGAGCTTCTCGACCACGCGATGCACTTCCTCATCGGAAACAAAGGCGCCGTGGACGCGGATCGGCAAGCCGGTGCCGGGCGCCAGGTAGAGCATGTCGCCCATGCCCAGCAGCGCCTCCGCGCCCTGCTGGTCCAGGATGGTGCGCGAATCGATCTTGCTGCTGACCTGGAAGGCGATGCGGGTCGGCACATTGGCCTTGATCAGGCCGGTAATCACATCGACCGACGGCCGCTGCGTGGCCAGCACCAGGTGGATGCCGGCGGCGCGGGCCTTCTGCGCGATACGCGCGATCAGCTCTTCCACCTTCTTGCCCACCACCATCATCAGGTCGGCCAGCTCGTCGATGACGATCACGATCATCGGCACTTTATCGAGCGGTTCGGGCGCGTCCGGGGTCAAGCTGAACGGGTTGGGGATCTTTTCCTCGCGCGCGGCGGCTTCGTCGATCTTCTTGTTGTAGCCGGCCAGGTTGCGCACGCCGAGCTTGCTCATCAGCTTGTAGCGCCGCTCCATCTCTCCGACCGCCCAGTTGAGGGCATTGCCGGCCTGGCGCATATCCGTCACCACCGGGCACAGCAAGTGCGGGATGCCTTCGTAGACGCTCATTTCGAGCATCTTCGGGTCGATCAGGATCAGCCGTACCTGCTCTGCCTTGGCCTTGTACAGCAGCGACAGGATCATGGCGTTGATGCCCACCGACTTGCCGGAGCCGGTGGTGCCGGCCACCATGCAGTGCGGCATCTTGGCCAGGTCCGCCACCATCGGCTTGCCGGCAATGTCCTTGCCCAGCGCCATGGTGAGGTTTGATGCGCTCTCGTTGTAGACCTGCGAGCCGAGGATCTCGGACAGCCGCACCGTCTGGCGCTTGGGGTTGGGCAGTTCCAGCCCCATGTAGACCTTGCCGGGAATGGTTTCCACCACCCGGATGGAAACCAGCGACAACGACCGCGCCAGGTCGCGCGCCAGGTTGACCACCTGGCTGCCCTTGACGCCGGTGGCCGGCTCGATCTCGTAGCGGGTGATGACCGGACCCGGGTAGGCCGCCACCACCTTGACCTCGACGCCGAAATCCTTGAGCTTCTTCTCGATCAGGCGCGAGGTGAATTCCAGCGTCTCGGCGCTGACGGTTTCCTGGTGCGTCGGGATGGGGTCCAGCAACGCCAGTGGCGGCAGGTCGGAGTCCTGGATATCGGCGAACAGCGGCTGTTGCTTCTCGCGCTCCACCCGCTCGTGCTTGGGCACCGCCTGCGGCCGCACGATCTGCACCGGCGCCGCCTCCTCGATCTTGACCCGCTGCACTTCCACGGTTTCGGTGCGCACGACCTTGGCCGCCTCGCCGATGATGCGGTCCTGCTTGCTCTCGCGGCGCGCCTTGAAGCCGAGGAAGAGGTTCTCGACAAAGCCGCCCACGTGCTCGGCCACCGACAGCCACGAGAAATGGAAGAACAGCGACAGGCCGATGGCCAGCGTCAGCAGCAGCAGCAGGGTCGCGCCGGTGAATCCCAGCGCCATCTGCATCCAGCCGCCCAGCAGGTCGCCCAGCACGCCGCCGGGGGCGCGCGGCAGCGCCGAACGCAGCGGATACATGCGGATGGCTTCCAGGCCCATGCTGGCGATCAGCGACAGGCCAAAGCCGATCCAGCTCACCACCAGCCCCTGGCGCGCCTCGCCGTTGCGCTCGGGCAGCTCGGCGGTCAGCGCGCGCCAGCCGCGCCAGCAGCGCCGTACCAGCAGCACCGCCCACCAGTAGGCGGAGAAGCCGAAGATAAAGAACAGCACGTCGGCCATCCAGGCGCCCACGCGGCCGCCCAGGTTGTGAATGTCGGCCACCTGGTTGGCGTGCGACCAGCCGGGGTCCGCCTTGCTGTAGCTGGCCAGGATGCAGACGAAGGCCAGTGTGACAGCCAGCAACAGGAACCAGCGCACTTCGCCCAGCAGCTTGCCGATGCGCGAGGGCAGCGCGGATGGATCAGTACGTGTTGTGGTAGTAGCTCGGGCCATGCCTGGGTCTGGGTTACCGTGTGAAGATTGGTTTGCCCGCCATTTTAACCTTGGCCGGGGCTATCGCTCCCATTGGAATTTGCAACAGTGAGCAAACGCCCGTCCACTTATAATGCTGGTTTCGATTCACGCTGGCGCGCACCAAGGCGCACCAGCCATAGGAAAGCATCATGGCCAAACACGCAAAAGTGCTGATTCTCGGTTCCGGCCCCGCCGGCTATACCGCTGCCGTCTACGCGGCCCGCGCCAACCTCCAGCCGGTGCTGATCACCGGCCTGGCCCAGGGTGGCCAGCTGATGACCACGACCGACGTGGAAAACTGGCCGGCCGATGCCAACGGCGTGCAAGGCCCGGAACTGATGCAGCGCTTCCTGGAGCATGCCGAGCGCTTCAACACCGAAATCATCTTCGATCACATCCATACCGCCAAGCTGACCGAACGCCCGATCCGACTGGTCGGCGATGCCGGTGAATACACCTGCGATTCGCTGATAATCGCCACTGGCGCCTCGGCCCAGTACCTCGGCCTGCCCTCGGAAGAACTGTTCATGGGCCGCGGCGTGTCGGCCTGCGCCACTTGCGACGGATTTTTCTACAAGAATCAGGAAGTCGCGGTTGTCGGCGGCGGCAATACCGCGGTGGAAGAAGCACTCTACCTGTCGCATATCGCCAGCAAGGTCACCCTGATCCACCGCCGCGACAAATTCCGCGCCGAGCCGATCCTGGTCGACCGCCTGCTCCAGCGCGAGAAGGAAGGCCGCATCGAAATCCGCTACAACACCGTGCTGGACGAGGTGGTGGGCGACGATTCCGGCGTGACCGGCATCAAGCTGCGCGATGCTCAGGGCGACAAGACCGAAGAACTCAAGCTGGCGGGCGTGTTCATCGCCATCGGCCACAAGCCCAATACCGACCTGTTCGAGGGCCAGCTCGACATGCACAACGGCTATATCGTGACCAAGACCGGCCTGGCCGGCGATGCCACGGCTACCAGCATCCCCGGCGTGTTCGCCGCCGGCGACGTGCAGGACCACATCTACCGCCAGGCCATCACCAGCGCCGGCACGGGCTGCATGGCAGCGCTGGACGCCCAGCGTTACGTGGAAGCGCTGCAGTAAGCGCCTGCCCCCGGCACCTGCCGCACTGTGATTCGCTGCGCACAGCGATCACCGTGCCGCGGGCGCCCGGATAAATGGCCGCGCGGGCCCTTGGGCGCGACGCCAGTCCCGCCCGCCTGCACTACCTCCCCCACTTTATAATCACGCCGAGCACCCCGGAGAATTCCATGACGCACGGCGCAAAGAAACCTGCCAGCCCGCCCAAGCGCTTCGGCCTGACCGACCTGGCTGGCCTGCGCGAATCCCTCAAGGCCGACACCGAGCGGCGCGAAGCCGAACGCCGCGAGGCGGAAGCGGCCGCCCAGCGCGCACGCGAGGAGGCCGACGTCTTCCGCAGCAGCGTGGGCAACGTCAGCGCCCTGCGCGACCGTAACCGCATCACGCCCACGCCGCGCCACCCCGCGCCGGTACCGGTACAAACCCAGCTGGACGACAAGGCCGTGCTGGCCGCATCGCTTTCCGACGAATTCGACGTCGAGAACCTGCTGGATACCGATGAAACCCTGTCGTTCCGCCGGCCGGGCATCGGCATGGACGTGGTCAAGAAGCTGCGCCGCGGCGAATGGGTGCCCCAGGACAAGATCGACCTGCACGGCCTGCGCAGCGACGAAGCGCGCGAGGCGCTGGCCGAGTTCGTGCGGCGCTCGGTCAAGCGCGGCGTGCGCTGCGTGCGCGTGATCCACGGCAAGGGCAATGGCTCGCCAGACAAGACGCCGGTGCTCAAGGGCAAGGTGCGCAGCTGGCTGGTACAGAAGGAAGAAGTGCTGGCCTTCGTGCAGGCGCGCGGCGCCGAGGGTGGCGCGGGCGCGCTGATGGTGCTGCTGCGCCAGCCGCACGCCTGAGAGCGCGCGCGATGCATTTGCCGCTCGATCTCCTGATGGGGCGGCTGCCCCTGATCCTGCATGTCATGGAAGTGGTGGGCGTGCTCGCCTTCGCCGTCTCCGGCGTGGTCGATGCGCGCAAGCAGCGCTTCGATGCCGTGGGCACGTTCGTGGTGGCGTTCGCCACCGCCTTCGGCGGCGGCACGGTGCGCGACGTGCTGCTGGATCGCCGGCCCTTCTACTGGGTCGACCACGAAGGCTATGTGACCCTGATCTTCGTCATGTCCCTCGGCGCCTCGTTCGTGCTGCGGGTAGTCAGCCGGGTGGCGTCCGAGCGCACCATGATCACGGCCGATGCGATCGGCCTCGGGCTGTTTTCCGTCACCGGCACGTCGCTCGCGCTGGTGGCGCAGATGACGCCTACCGTGGCGGTCATGATGGGCATCATTTCCTCGGTGTTCGGCGGCGTGGTGCGCGATGTGCTGTGCAACGAGGTGCCGATGATCCTGCGCGACAGGTCGCCTTATGCCACCTGTGCCTTTGTCGGTTGCTGGGTCTATGTCGGCCTGACCTGGGTGCGGGCCGAGCAGGAACTGGCCCTGCTCGCGGGCGCGATCACCATCACGGCGGCGCGCCTGCTATGCGTGCGCTTCGGCTGGAAGCTGCCGAGCTAGCCGGGCAATCAGGGCAATCCGTGCGCCCCTCCCCCGGGACCGCCAGGATTGCCCGCCGGCGCTGAATTGCCTGGGCGGAGCGCTTAGACGGCGGCCTCGTCCTGCTCGCCGGTGCGGATGCGGATCACTCGCTCGATCTCGGTGACGAAGATCTTGCCGTCGCCGATCTTGCCGGTGTGCGCCGCCTTGACGATGGCGTCGAGCACGGTATCGAGCTGGTTCTCGGCAACCACGACCTCGATCTTGATCTTGGGCAGGAAATCGACCACATACTCGGCGCCGCGGTACAGCTCGGTATGCCCTTTCTGGCGGCCAAAGCCCTTCACCTCGGTTACCGTCAACCCGGTCACGCCGACGTCAGCCAGCGCCTCGCGCACTTCGTCCAGCTTGAACGGTTTGATGATGGCGGTAATCTGCTTCATTTTGGCCCCTTATATAGTCGTTGGTTAGTGAGAGAGTTTAGCCTGCCCGGCGGGTTGCCGGATGTTGCCTGCCGCACAGCGCCATTTCCGGTAGACTCAACCCGCCCTGCCGCCTGTGCAAAGCTCGCGCGGCGCGGACAGCCATGGCGGAACAAGGCCCTGGCCGGCGCCACCGAGGCGTCGGCAGCAGGCAAATGATGAGCGGATCTAGCGCAATGCAGTCTGAATCTTGCAAGCCGGGACCGGACCACCCTGACGCGAGCCCCCCAGGGACGGCCGCGGCACAAGGCGGACAGGAACACGAGCGGATGGAGAATTATCGCACGCAGATCGTTTTCGATCTGTCCGAGCTGCCGGCGGCCACATGGGATGCCCTGGTGGCGGCGCAGCCCGGCGCCACGCCGTTCCTGCGCCACGCCTTCCTGCACGCCCTGCACGCCAGCGGCAGCGCCTGCGACGAAACCGGCTGGAGCCCGCGCTACCTGACCCTGTGGGCACCGCACGAAGGCGGCGGCGAGCGCCTGGTGGCGGCCATGCCGCTGTACGCGAAATCGCACTCGTATGGCGAATACGTGTTCGACTGGGCCTGGGCCGACGCCTATGCGCAGCACCGCCTTCCCTACTACCCAAAGCTGCTGTCCGCGATCCCCTTCACGCCCGTCCAGGGCGCGCGGCTGCTGGCCGAGGACGTGGGCGCGCGCCGTGTCCTGCTGCAAACCGCGCTGGCGGTGGCGGAGCAAAGCCAGTTGTCATCCCTGCATGTGCTCTTCCCGGACGAGCATGAGGCCGCGTTGATGGCAGACGCCGGCATGCTGATGCGGCATGGCGTGCAGTTCCACTGGACCAACCCGGGTTATGAGAGCTTCGAGGCGTTCCTGGCCACGCTCTCGCAAAAGAAGCGCAAGAACATCCGCGCCGAACGGCGCCGCGTGGCGGAAGCTGGCATCACCTTCCGCCAGTTGCGGGGCGCGGAGATCGGCGACGACGAATGGCGCTTCTTCCACCGCTGCTATCGCCAGACCTACCGCGAGCATCATTCCACGCCCTACCTGAACCTGGACTTCTTCCGGCGCATCGGCGCCGCCATGCCGGAGAACCTGCTGCTGGTGGTGGCCGTGCGTGCCGGCCAGCCGATCGCCGCCTCCCTGGTGGTCTACGACGGCGACCCCGCACGCAGCACATTGTTCGGGCGCTACTGGGGGGCGCTTGAGCACCACCCATGCCTGCACTTCGAGACCGCCTACTACCAGCCGCTGGAATTCTGCATCGCGCAGGGTATCCGCACCTTCGAAGGCGGCGCGCAGGGCGAACACAAGATGGCGCGCGGATTCCTGCCGGTCGCGACCCGCTCCGCCCACTGGCTGGCGCATCCGTCCTTCGCCGATGCCGTCGAGCGCTTCCTCGTGCGCGAGCGCCAGGGCATCGACGCCTACCTGGACGAACTCAACGACCGCACGCCGTTTGCCCGCAGCTGAAGCCGGCCATGGCTGGCCGGCTTACCGCGTCAGCGCCACATGCGCCGCAGCGTGTTGTCGCCCAGCATGTAGTGGTGGAACAGCGCGGCCACCGCATGCAGCCCGATCACCGTGTAGAAGGCGGTACCCAGCGTTTCATGGATTTCCTTCAGGGTATCCTTCAGGTCCGCGTTCTGCGCCACCAGCGAGGGCAGTTCGATGCCGAGCCCCGGCAGCGTCATCAGGTGCCCACCCGCGTTGAGGGCCAGCAGGCCCAGCACGGGCTGTATGAAGATAAACAGATAAAGCACGAGGTGCATGGCGCCGCCTAGCAGATGCATCCAGCGCGGGCCGGGCTCGGGCGCCGGCGCCCCGCCCAACAGGCGCCACAGCAGGCGCGGCACGGCCAACACAATCACCAGCGCGCCGGCCCACTCGTGGACCGACATCGACAGGGCTCGGGCGGCACTGCCTTTTGCGGTAAAGCCCTTGAGTTCGATCGCGGCATACGCGGTGGCAATCAGCAGGAAAACCGCCCAGTGGAAGAAGACCGCCAGACCGGAATAGCGAACCGTGGCGGATGGCTTCGAAGTGGTAACGTACATGGGGATTGGCAGTCTTCCTGCCGAGTTGTTCTGTGATTGGAGCTTAACCCACAGGCTTCATGGTGTCTTTGGCTTCGATCAAGCCCGACGCAACAAAAAACCCCGCCGTGGCGGGGTTCGTTCAGCTGCGGTTCAGCCAGGCGCGGGAAACGGCCATGACCGACCCTGCGGCGCGCCGCCCGGGGCGGCGAAGGCTTACTTCGTGTAGTTGGCCACGCCGTCGGTGATTTCCTTGTGGGCTTCCTCGATGCCGGCCCAGCCTTCCACCTTGACCCACTTGCCCGCTTCGAGTGCCTTGTAGTTCTCAAAGAAGTGCTTGATCTGGTCCAGCAGGTTCTGCGGCACGTCGGACAGGCCCTTCATGAAGGCGGTGGCCGGCGACAGCTTGTCCAGGGGCACGGCGATCAGCTTGGCATCCACACCCGACTCGTCGGTCATCTTGAGCATGCCCAGCGCGCGGCAACGCACGACGGCGCCGGCCAGGATCGGGAACGGCGAGAGCACCAGCACGTCGACGGGGTCGCCGTCGCCCGACAGGGTCTGCGGAACAAAACCGTAGTTGGCGGGATAGCGCATGCCGGTGCCGATGAAACGGTCGACGAAGAGCAGGCCGGTTTCCTTGTCGGCTTCGTACTTCACCGGATCGCTCTGGGCGGAGATCTCGATGATGACGTTGAAATCGTTCGGGATGTCCTTGCCGGGGGAAACGAGGTTGAAGCTCATGCTTGCTCTCCAGATGCCTGTGTTTGAGGATGGCGGGCATTATAGCGGTTCGAAGCTGACCCGGGCCTGACGCCACGTGCCTTGCGCGCCTCGCGCGGTGAGTGATAATGGCGAATTGTCCCAATGACGCATCGACAGGCGCACTAACAGCCACAGGCTGACGGTCGCATCCAGCCGGAGCCAATCCAATGCACGCCCAGCACTTCGTTGCCAACCGCCTGATCGCGCCGGATTCCGGCATGCGCATCAAGGTATTCGACCCTTCCAGTGGCGAGCCCTTCGCCGAAATCGCCCGCGGCAACGCGGTCGACATCAATGTGGCCGTCTACGCCGCCCGCCAGGCCGTCGAAGGCGCCTGGGGCGCCATGGCGCCCGCCGAGCGCGCACGCCTGCTCAACCGCGTGGCGCTGACGCTGATCGAGCATGAAGCCGAACTCGCCGCGCTGGAAGCGCGCGACACCGGCAAGCCCTTGCGCCAGGCTGCCGCCGACGCGCGCGCCGTGGCGCGCTACTTTGAGTTCTACGCCGGCGCGGCCGACAAGCTGCACGGGCAGACCATTCCCTACCAGCCGGGCTTCACCGTGCTGACCGTGCGCGAGCCGCATGGCGTGACCGGCCACATCATCCCGTGGAACTACCCACTGCAGATCTTCGGGCGCAGCGTCGGCGCGGCGCTGGCCACGGGCAATGCCTGCGTGGTCAAGCCCGCCGAGGACGCCTGCCTGTCGCTGCTGCGGGTGGCGGAGCTGGCGGCCGGGGCCGGCCTGCCCGAGGGCGCGCTCAATATCGTCACCGGCTATGGCCACGAAGCCGGCGCGGCACTGGCGCGCCACCCCGGCATCAACCACATCTCCTTCACCGGTTCGCCGCAGACCGGCAAGCTGATCGCGCAGATGGCAGCCGAGAACCACGTGCCGGTCACGCTGGAACTGGGCGGCAAGTCGCCCCAGATCGTGTTCGCCGACGCCGATGTCGATGCGCTGGTGCCGGTCATCGTCAACGGCATCGTGCAGAACGCCGGCCAGACCTGCTCGGCGGGCAGCCGCGTGCTGGTGGAACGCCCGCTCTACAATGCCGTGCTCGACCGCCTTGCCACGGTGTTCGAGTCCCTGCGCGTGGGTCCATCGGAGCTGGACCTTGAATGCGGCCCGCTGATCAACCGCAAGCAGCAACAGCGTGTATGGGACTTCGTTTCCGACGCGCAGCACGCCGGCATTACCGCGATGGCGCAAGGACAGATCGTGGCGGAAGCGCCGGAATCCGGCTACTACCAGGTGCCGATGCTGTTCCGCGACGTGCCGCCGGCGCACCGGCTGGCGCAGGAAGAAGTCTTTGGACCGCTGCTGGCGGCAACGCCCTTCGACACCGAGGCCGAAGCCATCGCTCTCGCCAACGGCACCCCCTACGGGCTGGTCGCCGGCGTCTGGACCCGCGACGGCGCACGGCAGCTCCGGCTGGCGCACAAGCTGCGCGCGGGCCAGGTCTTTATCAACAACTACGGTGCCGGCGGCGGGGTGGAACTGCCTTTCGGCGGTAGCGGGCAGTCCGGCCACGGCCGCGAGAAGGGCTTCGAAGCCCTGTACGGATTCACCACACTGAAAACCATCGCCATACAACATGGGTAATATCAACTTCCTGTCGGTCGCGTTCGCCATTTTCTTCTTCTGGATGGCATGGCACGTCAGAAATAAACGCGCCACCAACCCCTCGGCCATGCCGCGCCTGCAGGTCTTCAAGCGCAAGTGGGGCAACACCGTGGGCGACCGCGTGCACTGGTGCCTCTATGTGGCCCTGCCCTTCCTGCTCGCGCTGATGATGGTCGCCAACGCGCTGCGCGGCCGCGGCCCGTTCGCGCACTAGGAGGACGCTCCAACATGAGCCCGGCACCGTTGCCGCGCAAGGCGGTGGCACCGGTGCGGGCATCGCATTCAACGCGGGGGGGCCGCGTGTAGCAAGCGGCGCCCCTCATCCAGCGGTATCGTGCAATCAGAGAGAGTAAATCCCAGAGGAGACAGCATGACAACAACCGCAGTACAAAGCGGCGCGGCCGACCCCACCTTCGAGGATGCCACTTACCGCAAGGTGAGCTGGCGTCTCGTTCCCTTCCTGCTGCTTTGCTACGTGGTGGCCTACCTGGACCGGGTCAATGTAGGCTTTGCCAAGCTGCAGATGCTTAACGACCTGCAGTTCAGCGAGACCGTCTACGGGCTGGGCGCGGGCATCTTCTTCATCGGCTACTTCCTGTTCGAGGTGCCCAGCAACGTGATCCTGCACAAGGTGGGCGCGCGCATCTGGATCGCCCGGATCATGATCACCTGGGGGCTGATCTCGGCGGCGATGATGTTCGTCACCACGCCAACGATGTTCTACGTGCTGCGCTTCCTGCTCGGTATCGCCGAGGCTGGCTTCTTCCCCGGCATCATCCTCTACCTCACCTACTGGTATCCGTCGCACCGTCGCGGTCGCACCACCACCTATTTCATGACTGCGGTTGCGCTTGCCGGCGTGATCGGCGGGCCGCTGTCGGGCTGGGTGATGCAATCCTTCGACGGCCACAACGGCTGGTCCGGCTGGCAATGGATGTTCCTGCTCGAAGGCATCCCGTCGGTACTGGTGGGGCTGGTGGTGCTGGCCTACCTCGACGACCGCATCGTCCATGCCAAGTGGTTGAACGATGAAGAGAAGGCCCTGCTCCAGCGCAATATCGCCAACGAGGACATGCACAAGGAAGACGCGCCGGTCGGCCAGGTGCTGACCAGCCCGCGTGTCTGGCTGATGAGCTCGATCTACTTCTGCTTCGTGATGGGCCTGTACGGCGTCAGCTTCTGGCTGCCCACGATCATCAAGCAGACCGGCGTGAAGAGCCCGCTGGACATCGGCCTGCTCACCGCCATTCCCTATGGCTGCGCGGTGGTCGGCATGATACTGGTGGCCTACAGCGCCGACCGCACGCGCGAGCGCCGCTGGCATATCGCCCTTCCCGCGCTGGCGGGCGCGCTTGGGCTGGTGCTGTCGGTGCAATGGCACAGCAACACAGTGCTGGCACTGCTCGGACTGACGCTGGCCACCATCGGCATCCTGACCACGCTGCCGCTGTTCTGGAGTCTGCCCACGGCATTTCTCGCGGGCACCGGCGCCGCGGCCGGTATTGCGCTGATCAACTCGCTGGGCAACCTGGCAGGCTTTATCAGCCCGTATGCGGTGGGCTGGCTGAAGGACCTGACGCAAAGCACGGATTCCGGGATGTATCTGCTGGCGGTGTGTCTGGTGGTAGGCGCGGCGCTGACGCTGTCGGTGCCGGCTCGAATGGTGAACAAGTAGGAATCTGAGAGGGGGCGCCACATCGAGCGCCGCCCTCTCCATCGTCCCCTCTCCGGCAAGCGGAAGAGCCAACCGGCGGCAAGGAAGAGCGATGGAGCCGGAACACGATGGGGGTAGCCGTGTGGAGCGCCCGAGGGGCGGGCCACACGGCCCCGCGATGCGAAGCGAGCCGTGAAGGTGTACCAGGCCGTATGGGGCGCCTCGTGATTCGGCGAAAGGAGCGGAAAAGAGGGACCCATGTCTGAGTATCGCCTTAAGGCGATGCGAGTTTGGGTCCCGGCCGCTCTTTTTGTCGAATCACGAGGGGAAGTCGCCCCATCCGGCGCGCCTTCTTTGCCTACTTTCTTGGCAAGACAAGAAAGTAGGTCGCCGCCCCGCAGGGGTGGTGAAACTGCCTTTGACTTTGGGGCTTTTAGGCTTTTTAGTCTTTGACGCCAAAGCCCCCCTCCCTCAATTCCCCGCATCCTCCCCCAACATCTGCGCCACCGACCCCGCCGTCCCCGCCGCGCGCTCACCCAGCAACTGATGCAACATAGTGAGCAGCTCATCTTCGTTATACGGCTTGCCCAGGTAGACATTGACACCGATCTCCGCGGCATAGCGGCGATGCTTCTCCGCCGTGCGCGAGGTAATCATCACCAGCGGCATATGCGCGGTACGGCTATCCGCCCGCACATTGCGAGTCAGGTCGAAGCCATCCATATGCGGCATCTCGATATCGACCAGCATGGCATCCGGCATCATCTCCTGCAACTGCCGCAACGCATCCACGCCGTCCCGCGCGAGCGCCACCTGATAACCCGCGCGTGTCAGCAAGCGATGCGTGACCTTGCGCACGGTCAGCGAATCGTCGACCACCATGACGGTAGGCTGCGTGCCCAGGCCGTGCACCGGCGCGGCTTCGCCGTGTGAGAGTTCAGCCACCGCGCCCAGCTGCGCCGGTTGCGCCAGTTGTTGCGCCAGGTAGGTGAGATCGGCGATCTGCGGACGCGCCGGTTCGCCGCGTTCGCGCACGAAGCGCTGCGCCAGCACCACCGGGTTGTAGATCAGCACGATCTCGCCATCGCCCAGCGTGGTCGCGCCGGCAATGCCTTCCAGGCGCGCCAGGTGCGGGCCGATGTGCTTGACCACCACTTCGCGGTTGCCGATCACTTCGTCCACGTGCACGGCGATGCGTTCGGCGCCGCTGCGCACCACCACCACCGGCGAATACTTCTTGCCCGCGGCAATCGCCGGCGTTTCCTCCAGCAACGTCCCGAGGTAATGGAACGGCACCGCGCCGCCGGGCACGTCGAGGCTGCCCTGGTTGTAGGCTTCGAGCAGCCCCTGCGAGCGCAATTGCTGGACCTGGTCGATCATGCCGCTCGGGATGGCGAACGGCCGGCCGCCCAGCGTGACCAGCAGCACCTGCGTGATGGCGGTTGTCAGCGGCAGGTGCACGGTAAAGCGGGTGCCTTGCCCGGGTTGCGTGGCCAGCGCGATGCGCCCGCCCAGCGCCACGGTCTCGGCGCGCACCACGTCCATGCCGACGCCGCGCCCGGCGAGTTCCGACACGCTATCGGCCGTGCTGAAGCCGGGGGCGAAGATCAGTTCCGTGAGCCGCGCATCGCCCGCCTCGTCGTCCGGGGACAGCAGTTCTCGCTCGATGGCCCGCGCGCGGATGCGGGCGAGGTCAAGCCCGCCGCCATCGTCGACGAAATGCAGCACCACCTCGTTGCCTTCCTGCTGCACTTCCAGCGTCAGCGCGCCGGCGGCCGGCTTGCCCGCGGCGCGGCGGACCTCGGCGGCCTCGATGCCATGCACCACCGCATTGCGGATCAGGTGTTCGATCGGGCCGGCCATGCGGTCCAGCACCGAGCGGTCGACTTCCACGGTGCCGCCCTTGATCAGCAGGCGCACGTCCTTGCCGGTCTCGCTGGAGGCCTGCCGTGCCACGCGGTACAGGCGTTCGGCCAGCGCGTCGAACTGCACCATGCGCGCCTGCATCAGGCTGCGCTGCAAGCCGCGCGTGAGGCGGGCCTGCGTATCGAGGTCGCCAGTGGCGCGGTCAAAGCCCCGCTGCAGGTTCTGCTCGACGGTGGCCACGTCGTTGACCGACTCGGCCATCATCCGCGTCAGTTCCTGGAAACGCGTGAAGCGGTCGAACTCGAGCGGATCGAATTCCTGCTTGTGCTGGGCGTCGGCGATGCGCGAGGCCATCTGCGACTCGGCCTGGATCTCGATCTCGCGCAACTGGCCGCGCAAGCGCGCCACGTTGTCGTTGAGTTCGCCCAGGTAGCTGCGCATCGCATCCAGTTCGCTTTCCAGCCGCGCGCGCGTTGCGCCGACTTCGCCGGCGTCGGTGATCAGCGTATCGAGCGTGCGGGCCTGGACTCGCACCAGCGCGCGCTGGCGTTCGCCGGCGTCCGCTGCCGGCGCCAGCGCGTCGCCCGGCGCAGGCGCCACGGGGCGCACCGGCCCGGCTTGCAGCCAGGGCTGTACGGCGGAACGCGCCAACGGCGCCGGGCCGCCCTCGCCGCCACCTTGCGGGGCATCTTGTGGTGCATCTTGCGCGGGTACCGGCGTGCCGGCCATGCCCGCCGGGACCAGCGCCGCCGGCGCGCTGTTCAGCCCGGTCATGGCGTTGATCAGGTCGGCATCGTCCACCGGCAGCAGGCGGCCAGCCTGCAGCGCCTCGCTATGCGCGAGGATGCGGTCGTACCAGGCATACAGGCGCACGAACAACACCGGCCCGACGCGATCCGCGCGCACGGCGGCGTCGAGCAGGGTCTCCATCTCGTGGGCTGCCTGGCCCAGCGCCATCGCGCCGGCCATGCGCGCACTGCCCTTGAGCGTGTGCAAGGCGCGCAGGATCAGGCCAGCGTGGCTGGCGTGCTGGCCATCGCCGGACGCCGTCTCCCAGCCACGCAGCAGCTTGCCCAGTTCGGGGAGGCTGCCGTGCGCCTCTTCCAGGAAGATCTCGACGAGCGCCGGATCGAGGGATTCTTCCGCAGCCGCCTCATCGGCCAGCGGGTGCGCAGTGCCCGCGGTCTCATGCACATCCGCGGCACCGGGCGCCGGCGGGATCCGGCCGGTGTCGGCATGCACGGCGAAGGAAGCTTCGCCCGTGTTGGCCGCGTCGGTATGACCGGCATCCACGCCCGCCGTATCCAATACCGTGATGGCAGCATCGTACAGCGCGCCAGCATTGGCCGCGGGCGCTAGCTTGCCGAACAACAGCGCAACCGGCGCGTCCTCCGCCTCGGGCGGCAACTCCGGCGCCGCCGGCATCGCCAGCCGCGGCCGCACCATGGCACGCTCGCCCAACTCGGCGAGACTGCGGCAGAGCGCTTCGTCGGCGGCCGGCCAGATGCCGGCGGCAAACTGGTGCAACATGCCGCGCACGCGCTCGACCGCCTGCTCCAGCAGGCGGAAGTCGCCAGGGTGCATCGCCACCGGGTGCGCGCCGAGTTGCAGCATCAGGCGCTCCAGCACCTCGGCAATCGCGCGCACCGGCTCCAGTCCGACCGTGGACGCGCTGCCTTGCAACGTGTGCGCCACGCGCAATGCCAGCTCGCTCGGGCAGGGCCGGCCTTCGTGGCGCCACTCGGAAACATCGGTGGCGAACTGGCGGATCAGATCGTCGGCTTCCTGCAGGTAGACGTTGTAGAGCGGCAGGCTGATACGCACCGGGCCGATCAGCTTGTAGTGATCGTTTTCCTCCGCGGGCGTGCTGGCGAAACGGAAGGGAATGACTTTGGCATCCGCCCCGGCGTTGGCATCTTCGCCGGCCCCGGCCGCCGGAAGACCGGCCTGCGCCTCCTGTTCCGGCTCTGTTTCCGGCTCCGCCTGCCCTTGCTGCACCTGCCCCCCCTGCTCACCCAGGGACTGTGGCGCCACAAGTTCATGGCCCGATGCCGGCTCCAGCTGTTCGCCCGCGCGCACGGACTGTGCCGCGGCCAGCAGGCCGGCGGCATCGTGCACCGCCTGGGCATCGCCGCGCAGCGCCTGGGCCCAGCCGGCAAGCTCCTGGTGGGCGCGCAACAACAGGTCCAGCAGGACCTGCGCGGGGGCGCGTGCCTCGGCAATCCACAGATTCATCACCTGCTCGATGGCCCAGGCCGCCTCGCCATAGCGGTGCAGGCCCACCATCCGGCTGGAACCCTTCAGCGTATGGAAGGCGCGCCGCAGGCGGCTGATGGTATCGGCATCCTGCAGCGCCGGCAGACCGCCACCGAGATCGCTGGCGACCTCGCCCAGCACCTCGACGGCTTCGCTCAGGAAAATGTCGAGCAGTTCAGCATCGATGCCGGCCGCATCTGCCTTCTCGGGCTTCTCGCTCTTCTCCGCATCCCCGGCCCCAGCCGGCATCGCGGATGCGCCCGGTGCACCGGCCGGCAGCGCATCGGCCAGCGCCACCACCAGCCGCTCCGCCGCGCCGTGGGAACCGGCCAGCCAGGCATTGAACTGGGTGGTGGCTTCGGTGGCCTGGCGGCGCAAACCGGCAGCATCGTCGATGGCGGCCTGTTCGTTCATGGCCTGCAGCGCAGCGCGCAGCGTCATCACCTCTGGCGCGTCGGCGGCGGCCGGGTGCCGCACGGCATCGTTGGCAGCCGCGCGCGCCCTGGCAAGCAGGGCCGCGTGGGAGACGGCGCCGCTGTGGACGGCCTGGCCATCAGCCTCGGCTGCCTCGTCCCGCACCTCCGCCGCCGGGCTCCGGCCAAAAGCCAGCGCATCGATAAAGGCATGCACTGCGCCAAGCTCGCCGGCGATCGCGGCAAGCCGGGCGGCGCGCTCGCTCGCGGCGTCGGCCTCGTTGCCCGGACCGGTAGCGGCATCGCCCGGGACTTGCGTGGCGCGGGCGCCAGCGAGCCACTCGAGGGCTGGCATCACCCGCTCCAATGCCACCGCTACCGCCTGCGCGTCGGTGCGCAGCGCGTCGGGCAGCGCGCCGGCGTCGCGCAATTGCTCCAGCGTGCCGGCCAGCGCCGCGAACGCGCGCTCGGCATCGCGCAGGTGTGCGCCGGCCTCGGCGCGGGCGACGTCGCGGTCATAGGCATCGAGCCACGATTCGCCGCTGTCGAGATGGCCGCGCAACTGCGCGACCGCGGCCTCGCGCAAGCGTTGCGCGCGCGCCTGGTCCACCATCTGTGCGAGCCAGCGCGGGGGCGGCGTCGCCTGGTCGCCGCGCTGGCGCTCGCCGAGATGCAAGGCCAGTTCATCGCAACGGTGCGCGAATTCAGCCGCCGCGGCATGGCCGGTGCTGCCATGCACACGCCACGGCAAGGCAAGCGCACGCCCCAGGAACAGCGCGATGGCGCCGATACCGCCAAGATTGTCATCGCCGGAATGGACCTGCAGCGCGGGGTGCGCGGCGGCATCCAGGCAGCGCTGCAAGGCCGGCTGGGCCAGCGGCTGCGCGGCTTCGGCCAGCACCGCCAGCGCGTTTTGCCATTCACCGTGTTGTGCGCCGGCGCCCGCCGCCCGTTCGAGCGCGGCGGCTGCCTGCTGCAGATTGTGCGTATCGATCGGGTCGAGCCAGCCGTAGTAGCGCACGCGGAAATCGGCATGCGCCGACGCATGCGCCACGTCGATGCGGAAGGCTTGCAGGCACTCGCGGATGGCGGAGCGCAGCACCAGCACGGCCGCGCTCTCCGGCTCGCTGGCAGCCGGCATCCTGCTCGTGGTGACCAGCAAATACACGGCATCGTTGAGCAGCGCCTGGGGCACCCGCACCTGGCCCTGCAGGTACTGGCGCAGCAGCAGGTGCGCGCGCCCCGCCAGCCGCTTGGCCAGCAGGTCCGACGGCAGCAGGCCGTGGGCCAGCGCGCCAAACACCAGCGCCAGCA
The DNA here is from genome assembly GCF_057814235.1 of Cupriavidus sp. F041. Taxonomy (NCBI): domain Bacteria; kingdom Pseudomonadati; phylum Pseudomonadota; class Betaproteobacteria; order Burkholderiales; family Burkholderiaceae; genus Cupriavidus; species Cupriavidus sp. F041. Next base: position 633,161 of record NZ_JBVASY010000002.1, on the reverse strand, counting down.
CGTGCCATACGCCGCGGTCCGGGTGATCGGTGGCGCGGCGCAGCTCCTGTTCGCTCGCGCGCACGTCTTCCAGCGCGGATTCCAGCGGCAGATACGCTTCACGCAGCAGGCTCGGCTCGAGGCACGGCACCGGCAGGCGCAGCGCCTTGAGCAAGGCGCCCTCGAAACGCTGGCGCGCGCGCGTCACGGTGGAGGCCATGCGCGTCGGCAGCAGGATGCCGGGCAGCATCTGCAGTTCGTCGACCCACAGGTCGGCAGGGTGCACGCGATCCTCGCCGAGCCGGCCCAGCACGTCGGCATAGGAGCAGAACAGCCGCACCGGATCTTCGTCGTCGCCGACCATCAGGTCATCGACGTACTCGGCCAGCGCCTGCACGCCAAGGCGGAAGGCGGCCAGGGTCCGGGCGTCGGCGGCGACTGCCCCGCCGTCGATGCCTTCCAGCAGCCGGCGCAACGCCTGGCAATACGGATCGACACCGCGCAGGCCAACGATATGCACGGCACCCGCGGCCTGGTGCAGATGCTGGCCCGCCAGGCGCAGCGAGGTGGTGTCGCGCGCGCCCAGCGCTTCTGGCGCCTGCTGCACTTCATCGACGTAATGACCCAGTTCGGCCGCAGCATCGTCCAGCGCGGCGCGCAGGCTCGGCGCCAGCCAGGCCAGTACGGAAAGGTCGCGCGATACCGGCGCGGCGGGCGGGGCGATGGACAGGTCCCGCGCCGCAGAGGGCATCGGCGCTAGCGGATCCTGCACGGCCGGATCGGAGCCGGCGGCCTCGCGCGAAACAGGGAAATTCAATGACATGACTGCTTCCAATGCGTCCAATGTGGTGGCGCCGGCCCGTGGCCCGCTCGCGCGGCCCTTGCGTAATCCGTCAGGCGATCTTGAATCGCAGCACGGAGTTGCGCAGCTCTTCGGTCAGCAGAGTCAGCTGGCGCACCGACAGTGCGGTCTGCCGCGTGCCCGAGGAAGTCTGCTCGGTCACCTGCAGGATGCCTTCGATATTGCGTGCCACCGCGGTGGCGAGTCCCGCCTCGTGCGAGGTGGTCTGCGAGATCTGTTCGATCAGCTCGGCGAGCTGGCGCGACACGCGGCCGATCTCCATCAGCGCGGCGCCGGCATTGTCGGACAGCTTGGCCCCTTCCACCACGCCTTGCGTGCTGCGCTCCATGGCGTGCACGGCATCCTGCGTATCGGTCTGGATGGTGCGGATCAGCGCGCCGATCTGCTTGGTTGCCTCGCCCGAGCGTTCGGCCAGGCGCTGCACTTCCTCGGCCACCACCGAGAAGCCGCGCCCGGCTTCGCCGGCCGATGCGGCCTGAATGGCGGCGTTCAGCGCCAGCACGTTGGTCTGCTCGGTAATGTCGGAAATCAGCTCGACGATTTCGCCGATCTCCTGCGACGATTCGCCCAGGCGCTTGATACGTTTGGAGGTGTCCTGGATCTGCTCGCGGATGTCGTTCATGCCGACGATAGCGTTCTGCACCGCGTGCTGGCCCTGCTCGGCCGCGGCCAGCGAGGCGCGCGCCACGTTGGCGGATTCCGCCGCGCCGCGCGACACCTGCGTGATGCGGTCCGCCATCTCCACCACCGATTCGCCGGTCTGGCGGATCTGGCGCGATTGTTCTTCCGACGCCGCGACCAGCTCGGTCGAGGTGTCCTGCACCTGGCTCGAAGCCTGCGTCACCTCGCCGGCGGTCTGCTGCACGCGGCCCACCAGTTCGCGCAGTTCCTCCACCGTGTAGTTCACCGAGTCGGCGATGGCGCCGGTGATGTCCTCGGTCACGGTGGCTTGCTTGGTCAGGTCGCCGTCGGCGATGTCCTGCAGTTCATTCATCAGCTGCAGAATGGCCTTTTGGGTAGCGTCGTTGTTGCGCTTTTCGTCCAGGCGGCGGGCTTCGGCCTCGCGTTCGCGGGCCTCCGCTTCGAGGGTACGGGCACGGGAGTCGCGCAGGTACAGCGCGGCGAGGCCAGCCAGGAACAGCAGCGTGAGCAAGGCCGAGACGATGGTGGCGCCCAGCGTCAGCGGGCGCACGCGCGCGCCTTCGGCATAGGCGGCCTGCAGCGCGGACAGCTCGCCGCGCAGTGCCTCGTTGTCATTGAATATCTGCTGCTGGGCGCGCTTGGCGGCGATCAGGCCGGGCAGGTTCTGCAGGATGGTCTGGGTGGTCTTCTGCACCGCGTCGAACCGCTGCGACAGCTGCTGCAGGTAGCCGCGGGTCTCGGCATCGCCGGCGGCGGACAAGCGAAGCGCTTCGCTGCCGTTCAGCAGCCCGTCCAGGGTTTCACGGAAGGTATTGGTGTCCTTGCCCAGCAGGAACGCGGTTTCCGGATTGACGCCTTCGCCGGCCAGGAACTCGTTGAGGTTCTTGCCCAGGCGCTGCGTCAGCATCACCATCTGCGCGGAGGCAGCCACCTCGCGGGCGTTGGCGCCGCTCTGCAGCTTGATCGCCGCCACCTGCTCGGCGCTTTCCAGCAGTTCCGGGTTGGAGGCGTTGAAGATCTGCAGGGTCTGGCCGATGGTGGTCAGGGTGGGCTGCTGGGCCAGTACGTCGCCAGCGCTCTTCTCGGTGCGCCGCCAGGACTCCATGGCCTTTTCCAGCAACGGCGCGGCCGCCTCGCCAGTGGCGCGCACGTGCTTGGCGTCGCTGCCGCTCTGCAACGCCTGCAAGTCGCCGGCGAGTTCGCTCTTGGACTGGCGCAGCTGCGTGAAGGCCTGCGCATTGCCCAGCAGGGCCACCGGCACTGCCTTGGCCAGGCGCTGGGAGTGCATCAGCATGTCGCCCGCGATCTCGATCTGCGCGGCGCCGTTATTGGCTACGCGGTTATCGAAATACACCGAGGCCAGCAGGGCGGTCAGCGACAGCACCACACCTGCGGTCAGCGCGCGTTGCTGGCTGGAAAACGGGAGGCGCGAAAGCCTGTCTGAGAAGCGCCGGGCCGGGGTGCTACGCGTGCCAGGCGCTGCGGCGGCATTCACCGCCGGTTCGGCGGCACTGGCCACCTGTGCCTGGCGACCCAGGTTGAACATCTTGAAACCCATAGCACCCTCTGTCCGTTATTTTTCGATTTTGATTTGTTGCAGCGGGCATGCCCGCGCGACGCTCAGGCAGCCTGCCGGCCCACCTGCAGGAAGGCCGGAGACGCCAGCAACCTGCGCACGTCGAGCACCTGCCAGTCACGCCCGTCGCGGTCGGCAAAACGGGCGCCCTCCCATTCCGGCGCTGCCTCCTGCCGTGCCGGCGCCCCGGCCGCGGACTCAGCCGGCAAGGACAGGTCGCCCGCATGGCGCAGTCCTATCACGCGCGTGGCAAGAATGCCGCAAGCGCGCTCCACCTGGCGCGACAGCACCACGATCTTGCTGCCCGGCTGCAGCGAGGTGGCTCCCTCGCCGCAGAACTGGCCGAAATCGATCACGCCCAGCAGGCTGCCGCGTGCATTCACCAGCCCCGTGTACCAGGACTGCGTCAGCGGCACGCGGCTGGGCTGGCGCATCTCCAGCACCTCGCCCGTCTGCGGCAACGGCAGCAGCCAGTGCCGCTGGCCCACCTGCAAACCCAGGTAGCTGTCCACCGCCGGCAGGTTGCGCGCCTCGCGCAGGCGGCGGGCCAGCATGGCCTGGTAGTCCTGCAGCCGGGTCTGGCGGGCACGGAGGTCCTGGCGCGGCGCGTTCATGGTCGAGGTCCGGGTGATAGGCGTGGCAGGGAGGGAAGCGGGTGCAGGACCGGCGCCTGGCTCAGTGGGTCAGCGCGGCGATCTTGGTGAGCAGTTCTTCGCTGTCGACCGGCTTGACGATGTAGTCGGCCGCGCCCTGGCGCATGCCCCAGATGCGGTCGGTGTCCAGGCCCTTGCTGGTGCACATGATCACGGGAATGTCCTTGAAGCGGTCGTCGCGCTTGATCGCGCGGGTCGCCTGGTAGCCGTTCTGGCCAGGCATCACCACGTCCATCAGGATCAGGTCGAAGGCTTCTTTCTCGAGCCGGGCGAAGGCCTGGTCGCTATTGCCGGCCACCGACACCTTGAAACCCTTCTTGCCGAGCAGGTCGGACATGAACAGGGCTTCGGTCGGGGAGTCGTCAACGATAAGGATTTTGCTGATAGTCATGAGTATTCCTTGATATGCGCCTTGATATGCGCTCAAGCCGGCAAGGGGCTGGCCACGGCAGCGGCGCGCGGCACGCAGGCATCGACCGCCAACAGCAGCGACTCGCGGGTAAATGGTTTGGCGAGATGGTCTTGCGCGCCGACCAGGCGGCCGCGCGAGCGGTCGAACACGCCGTCGCGGGAGGACAGCATGATCACCGGGATGGCATGGAACCGGGGGCTTTTCTTGATCAGGGCGCAGGTCTGGTAGCCGTCCAGGCGCGGCATCAGGATGTCGCAGAAGATCAGGTCCGGATGCATGTCGCCGACCTTGGCGAGTGCCTCGAAGCCGTCTTCGGCCAGCAGCACCTGGCAGCCTGCCTGGGACAGGAAGATCTCCGCGGTGCGGCGGATGGTGCTGGAATCGTCGATGACGAGCACCTTGCGGCGCGCAGGCGCAGCAACGCCGCTGGCGCTGACGCCAGCTCCGACCGCGCCGCTGACCTCGGCGTTGACCCGAATGCTTTCTTGTAGTTGAGCGACCCGCATCTCGTTCCCGCGACCAGCGTGCTTCCCAGGGGGAAAGCGCCGGCATTCACTTGAGAACTTCCGCGCGGGGCAGGCTGCCTGCCCCGACGGACCCCCGAAACAAAAACGATTTGATTCCCGAAAACGCGCCGGCCCGGTGACCCGGTACGCGGCAAACGGCGGCGCGTGGTACCCGCACCTGCCAAGGTCCACCCCCCTAAGGGATGGATTTTCAAATTTGAAACAGAGTGTGACAAGTCGCCGTGGGGCCGTCAATCCGGAAACCGGGGCACCCCCGCTCGATCTGTCGCATTGACGCGACGCGGCACGGCGGGCCGGCGGCGTTCGTCACGGCCGCGTCATGGCCCCGCAATGCCAAATCACGCCGGCCGGCCTGACCTGGCGGGCGACGTACGGCTTGCGCGGTACGATGCGGCAGCTTTACAGGGCCACCATCTCGAAATCTTCCTTGCGCGCGCCACATTCCGGGCAGGTCCAGTTGATGGGCACGTCTTCCCATTTGGTGCCGGGGGCAATGCCGTCTTCGGGCGCGCCGGTGGCCTCGTCGTAAATCCACCCGCAGATCAGGCACATCCAGGTCTTGTATTCCATAACGGTACAGTCACTCTCCATTAAAATTCAGGGCCAGATGGTACCGAATCGGCGCCGCCGGCGCCAGCAGGGCAAGTACGATTCGGGCCAAATACGCCGTGTTCGCGCACGTTACCCGGCAAATGCCTCGCATTTCGGCTCTTTTGCCGGCATTTTCCACGTAACTTGCTGCCTGATAGAACGCGTTTCTCCCGCTTTTGATTTCACGCAAAGCCATGTCTCGTAACCAGCAGCTCTTCGACCGCGCACAGCAAACCATTCCGGGCGGCGTCAATTCGCCCGTGCGCGCCTTTCGCTCGGTGGGCGGCACCCCCCGCTTCATCACGCGCGCTGAAGGCGCTTACATGTGGGACGCCGATGGCCAGCGCTACATTGACTATATCGGCTCCTGGGGTCCGATGATCGTCGGCCACGCCCACCCTGAGGTGGTGCGCGCGGTGCAGGAGACCGCTGGCCTCAGCTTCTCCTTCGGCGCGCCGACCGAAGCCGAAATCGAGATGGCCGAGGAAATCTGCAAGCTGGTGCCGTCGATCGAGCAGGTGCGGCTGGTTTCCTCCGGCACCGAGGCCACCATGAGCGCGCTGCGCCTGGCACGCGGCTTTACCAAGCGCGACCTGATCGTCAAGTTCGAGGGCTGCTACCACGGGCACGCCGACAGCCTGCTGGTCAAGGCGGGGTCCGGCCTGCTGACCTTTGCCGACACCACCAAGAACGCGCCCTCCTCGGCCGGCGTGCCCGCCGACGTGACCAAGCACACCATGGTGCTGGAATACAACAACGTCGAGCAGCTGGAGCAAGCCTTTATCAAGCATGCCGACGAGATCGCCGCGGTGATCGTGGAGCCGGTGGCCGGCAATATGAACCTGGTGCGCGCCAGCGATGCCTTCCTGCAAGCCATGCGCTCGCTGTGCACCAAGTACGGCGCGGTGCTGATCTTCGACGAGGTGATGACCGGCTTCCGCGTGGCGCTGGGCGGCGCGCAGGCGCACTACGGCATCACGCCGGACATGACCTGCCTGGGCAAGGTGATCGGCGGCGGCATGCCGGCGGCGGCCTTTGGCGGCCGGCGCGACATCATGGCCTGCCTGGCGCCGCTGGGCGGCGTGTACCAGGCCGGCACGCTATCGGGCAACCCGCTGGCGGTGGCGGCCGGGCTGACCACGCTCAAGCTGATCCAGGCGCCGGGCTTCCATGACCGGCTCGCCGCGCAAACCCGCAAGCTGGCCGACGGACTGGCCGCGGCTGCCCGCGAAGCCGGCGTGCCGTTCGCCGCGGACGCCATCGGCGGCATGTTCGGCCTGTACTTCCGCGAGGGCGTGCCGGGCAGCTTCGCCGAAGTCACGCAGTGCGATACGGCCCGCTTCAACCGCTTCTTCCACGCCATGCTGGAAGCCGGCGTCTACCTGGCGCCGTCCGCCTACGAGGCGGGCTTCGTCTCGGCGCAGCACGACGACGCCATCCTGGCCGCCACCATCGACGCCGCCCGCAAGGCCTTCGCGGCCTGAGGGTTCGCCGGCCGCGACCGCCCCGCCCTGGGGCGGGGCGCGGCTCAGCCGAGCAGATCGGGCGCAGCCGCCCCGATCTGCTCGCAGGCCCGCGCCAGCGCCGCCTGCAGCCCTGCGCTGGCGGGTGTCATCGGCGCGCGCAACTCATCGCGCAGCCATCCCTCCCGCGTCAGCATGGCCTTGAGCGGGCCCGGATTGGGCTCCGTGAACAGCAGACGGATCATCGGCATCAAGGCATGGAAGATCCGGCGCGCCTGGTCCAGCCGCTGCCCGGCCACTGCCCTGGCCAGCGCCGCGAACAGTTCCGGATATAGGTGGGCCGACGCGAGGATCGCGCCCTTGCCGCCCAGGCACAGCGTACCCAGCAACTGGTGATCCTCGCCCGCCAGCACGGCGAGGCGTCCGTCCGCAATCAAGGCCTGCGTGCCGTGGTAGTCCCCACCGCAGTCCTTGATGGCACGGATATTCGGATGGGCAGCCAACGCCAGGATGGTTTCCGTCTCCAGCTTTACGCCGGTCCGGTAGGGAATGTCGTACAGGACCAGCGGCGCGGCGGCGCTGTCGGCCAGCGCATGGAAGTAGTCCAGCAGGCCCGCCTGCGACGGACGAACGTAGTAAGGCGCGGGCGCGAGCAGCCCGGCCAGCGGTCGCTCGGCAAGGCGGCGCACGCGCGCCTGCACCTGCTTCAACTGGCTGCCGGCCACGCCCATGATCACCGGCAAGGCGCCGGCGCCGGACAGCACGGTGTCGAGCACGGCCAGTTGCTCCGCTTCGTCGAGGGCAGCCGCCTCTCCAGTGCTGCCACACACCACTAAGCCGGCGATGCCGCTGCCGGCATAGCGCGCGACCAGCCGGGCCAGCGCGCCATGATCGACGGCGCCGCCGGCAAACGGCGTCACCAGCGGCAGCCAGACTCCAGAAAATACTTGTTGTGCTTGCTGCTGTGCTTGTTGAACTGCTTGCATCGGATCACTCCTGTACGACCGGTCAATAAAACCGTGCAGAAGTGCGCCGGGTGGCAGATGAGCCCGCGTGGACAGTGGGAAAGCATGAACCTGGCCTCGCCCCCTGTACGCCTGTGCGCAGGTGCCGTTCCGTCGCTCATCTGACGGAACAGCGCCCCGGTCAGACGAGCGGCTGTTTTTTGGCTTTGGCGCGCGCCGGCACCTGCCGCTGCGAGGCAGCGGAAGCAGGAGCGGAAATCATCAAAAAAGCGCGCATTGCGGGTTCGGGCTGGATGGTGATGCGGCACGGCGCCCGGCGGGCACCGCCGTCGCAACCACGGCAGAGACGACAATCTACCGGCCCGGCAATGCCGCCGTCAAGCGACCCCCAAGTCATTTTGATTGCGCAGCCGGCCCCTGCGCTACACTGGTAATTCCACGAATTCCGGAGTCTTCGATGCGCGTATCCCTTCCCCTGTCCCTGTCCTCCGGGCAGTCCGTCGTTCGCTGGCTCATGCTGGCCTTGTGCGCGAGCCTGTTGTCCGCCTGCGGCTACAACGACTTCCAGGCCAAGGACGAGGCCGTCAAGGCGGCCTGGGGCGAGGTGATCAACCAGTACCAGCGCCGCGCCGACCTGATCCCCAACCTGGTCAACACCGTCAAGGGCTACGCCACGCATGAGCGCGAGACGCTCGAGGCCGTCACCAAGGCCCGCGCCGCGGCCACCAGCATCCAGGTCTCGCCCGAGACCCTCAACGATCCTGAAGCGTTCAAGCGCTTCCAGCAGGCCCAGGGCGAGCTGAGCGGTGCCTTGTCGCGCCTGCTCGCGGTGTCGGAAAACTATCCGCAGCTCAAGGCCGATGCCTCCTTCCGCGACCTGCAGTCGCAGCTCGAAGGAACGGAGAACCGCATCACGGTGGCACGCCAGCGCTACATCGCCGCGGTGCGCGACTACAACATCCTGGCGCGCAGCTTCCCCACCAACCTGACCGCGATGGTCTTCAAATACCCGGTCAAGCCGTCGTTCTCGGTGGAAAACGAGAAAGCCATCTCGGCGCCGCCGGCGGTGAAGTTCTGATACGGACCGATGGCTATGCCGCATCTCCCTGAGCGCAGTGGCTGGCCGGCCGCCATGCTGGCGCTGATGCTGTGGCTGTGCGCGCTGCTGGCGCCGCCCGCCATGGCCGCCGGCGACGGCTTCGTGGCGGTGCCGGCGCTCACGCAGCGGGTCACCGACCTCACCGGCACGCTGAGCGCCAGCCAGCGCGGCGCGCTGGAAAACGTGCTGGCCGAGTATGAGCAGCAGCGCGGCAGCCAGATCTTCGTGCTGATGGTGCCGACCACCGAGCCCGAGCCGATCGACGCCTACAGCATCCGCGTGGCCGACGCCTGGCGCGCCGGGCGCAAAGGCATCGACGACGGCGTGATCCTGCTGATCGCCAAGGACAATCCGCCCGGCCTGCGCAAGATGCGCCTGGAGGTGGGACGCGGCGTGCAGGGCTCGCTCACCGACGCGATGTCCAAGCGCATCCTGCAAGACGTGATGGCGCCGCATTTCCGCCAGAACGATTTCTACGGCGGCATCGCGGCCGGCGTATCGGCCATCCAGGCCACCATCGACAAGGAGGCCCTGCCGGGCCCGCAGGCCGCGCGCAAGCCGGCCCAGAGCGGCTCGTGGACCGACTGGCTGCCGGTGCTGTTCCCGCTTGCCATCATCCTGTTCTTCTTTATCTCCGCGGCACGGCGCTCGGGCGGCTCGCGCATCGTGACGCGCGGGCGCGGCTGGGACGCTGCGGCCGGCGGACTGGGCGGCACCCTTGGCGGTCTCGGGGGTGGCGGCTGGGGACGTGGCGGCGGTGGTGGATTCGGAGGCGGAGGCGGCGGTGATGGTGGTGGCGGCGGCTTCGGTGGCGGCGGCGGCGGTGGCTTCGACGGAGGCGGCGCCTCCGGCAACTGGTAACGGCATATGCCCCATTTCAAACGCGCACTGCGCCACCTGGGCACGCGCCCCGGCGCGGCCAGCAAGCACTTCCCCGCCGAAGCCCAGCAACAGTTGCAGCAGGCGGTACGCGCCGGCGAGCGCCAGCATCGTGGCGAAGTGCGGGTGGTAATCGAATCCAGCCTGCCCGTGGGACTGGCCTTCTCGGGCATCAGCCCGCGCGAGCGCGCACGCGCCTTGTTCGGTGCGCTGGAAGTATGGAACACCGAAGGCCATACCGGCGTGCTGCTGTATATCAACCTGGCCGATCACGCGGTCGAACTGCTGGCCGACCGCGGCATCGATGCCCGTGTGGGCCCGGAAACCTGGCGCGCAATCTGCAACGAACTGGCGAGCGGGCTGGCGCGGGAACTGTCGGTCAGGCCCGTGCTGGCGGCGGTGGAGAAGATCCATCAGCTGCTGGCTGCGCATTTTCCCGCGGGCGACCGGCCCAATCCCAACGAACTCGACGACCGGCCGGTGATGCTGTAGCGCGCGGCGCATCCCGCTCAGCGCGCAACGCCGGGGCGCCTGTGCCTGTCTCTATATAGAGGTCATTGCGCCGGCGCCGCGCGGCCGGCGGCTGCGCGCTTGCGGCCCATCGCATACCAGATTGCCGCTGCCACCTGCAGCGCCACCAGGCCGCACCATACCGCGAGATGGGCCTGCCGGGGATATTGGCCGCCCGTTGCCGGCCACAGGTCTAGCACCAGCCCCACCCCGACCTGGCAGGCAAACGTCGCCAGGAACACGGTCAAGGTCAGCGCCGTGGTGGCGCGGCCAATCAGCGCATCGGGAAAGCTGCGCGCCAGCACGGCGTAGGCGAGGATACCGCTCGATCCGAATACGCCGTAGGCCGCCCATGTCAGTGCCGGGGGCAGCGGCACGCCGGCGATGATCAGGCACTGGATCGCGATAAACCCGCTCATGCCGGCGCCGGCGAAGGTGTACAGGCTCACGCCGGCGCGCTCCAGATGCCGTGCGGCCCAACCGGCACACACGCAGCCGCCCATCATGGCAAAGCCGATGACCGACACCAGGCGCGCGCTCTGCTCCGGCGAATAGCCGGCCACGTCACGCAGGAACGCCCCCACCCACAGGGTCTGCACCGCGAGGAAAACGCCCTGGTTCAGCAATGCCAGCGGCACCACGCGCAGGAAGCGCTCATTGCGGAACACCTGCCAGGTGCCGCGCAACTGATCCGCCAGGCGCTGCTTGCCGGCGCGGCTGGTGTCGGGGGCGCCGAACCACAGCAGCGCCGCCATGGCCAGCGTCAGCGCGGCCAGGCCGTAGCTGACCGTGCGCCAGTCGGTCCAGGACAGCAGCCATGCCAGCGGCGCGCCGACCACTACGGCGCCGAGGCCGCCAATCGCCATCACCACGCCATTGAGCAAGGGCATGCGCGACAGCGGGAACCAGATCGACAAGGCCTGGATGGCGGCGCCCAGGCAAACCGAAACGCCCACCCCGATCATCAGGCGCCCTGCCGCCAGCGCCGCCATATTGGGCGCGGAGGCGAATATCAGCGCGCCCGCCACTGCCGCCAGCAGCAGCACGGCCTCGGTACGGCGCGGGCCGAATCGGTCGAGCAGCAGCCCGGCCGGCAACTGGGCACAGGCGAAACCCAGGAAATAGAAGCTGGTCAGCAGGCCCAGATCGGCTGCACCCAGGCCCATCTCGCGGGTCAGGTGCGGCGCAAAGCCCAGGTTGACGCCCCGGAAGATATAGGAAACCAGGAAACCGAGCGAAAAAATGCACAGCACGCGCCAGCGTGCGGCGGCTAACGGGGGATCGCTAGCCCGCATGGAGGCGGAAGAGACGGAAGAGACGGAAGAGGAGGATGAAGAGGATGAGGAAGCAGAAGTCATGTCTGCATTGTCGCCAGTCGCCCGGCGCAACGCCAACGAAAGATACCCGCCGCAATTGTGAGTAGAATTTGACGGCAATGACCCCCAGACACCCAAAAGCCTCCCAGGCCGGCCTGCCGGACCAGCCCGCCGGGCACGCCGAACCCGCCGGACTGGCCCCGCCGCCCGAGCCGCACCGCGCCCAGCGCCTGCCTCACCTGCCCGCGCTGCAGGCCTTGCGCGCGCTCGAGTCAGCGGCCCGTCACCGCAGTTTCTCGCGCGCGGCGGAGGAGCTCGCGCTGACCCACAGCGCCATCAGCCATCATATCCGCGCGCTGGAAGACAACCTGGGTACCAAGCTGTTCCAGCGCACCGGTCACCTGATGATGCCCACCAATGTGGGCGCGCGGCTGGCGCAGCGCGTGCGCGACGGGCTTGGCGAACTGGAAGACGGGCTGCGCGAGGCCAGTAACGGCGGCACCCCGCAGGTAGTGCGGCTGGAGGTCAGCGTCATGGCCGATCTCGCCAACGCCTGGCTGATCCGCCGCTTGCCGAGCCTGCATGCGGCGCAGCCGGGACTCGACCTGCACCTGCGGCTGCACGCCGAGATCACGCCGCCCGATCCGTACTCGGTGGATGTCGGCATCTGGCACCAGCGCGTGGACCTGCCCGGCTTTGCCTGCCACAACCTGATCGAGGACCATGTGATCGCCGTCGCCAGTCCGGCGCTGCTGGCGCGCTATCCCGGCTTCACGCTGGCCGACCTGCCGCGCCTGCCGATGCTGCGCTTCGCCCTGCGGCCCTGGCGCGAATGGCTGGAAAGCGCCGGCCTGCCCGGAACCGAACCCGAGCGCGGGCCGATCTTCCAGGACGCGGGCATGATGCTGCAATCAGCGGTGGCGGGCCTTGGCGCGGCCACCGCCCGCCTGCAACTGGCCCACGATTACCTCGCCAGCGGCGAACTGGTGCAGCTTGGCACCACCCGCATCCCGTCCAGCCTGCACTACTGGGTCACCTGGCGCGAAGGCAATCCGCGCGAGAAGGCGATCCTGCAGTTTCACAGCTGGCTGCAAGGCCAGGTGGCGGCCTCTTCCGGGGACTAGCGCCCCGCAGCGCGCAGCGCTTCGATCCGTTCGCGCGTCAGCGGATGGGTGGAGAAGAAGCTGCCGCCATCGTCGTCGTTGCCGGCATCCTCCGCGGCGCGGCGGCTGCGCCGCTCCCGCTTGGTTTCCCGCTCGGCGGAGGCGGCCGACGCGCCGCCCTGCCCTCCGGACCCGGCCTTGGCGGCCTCGTCTTCCGCCTGCTGCTCATGCGCGGACTCCAGCGCTTGCAGCACGTCGGCGAACGCCGACACGGGCAGCCGGTTCTCCTGCATGACCTCCACCGCGTACGCGTCCGCGGCGCGCTCGTGCTCGCGCGAATAGCGCAGGGTCAGGATGGCGGCGGGCACCCCCGCCAGCACGCTGGAATAGTCGCCGAAGAAATACGCCGCCAGTGCACCCACCGCCGAGGCCTGGAGCACCTGCTGCAGGCCATGGCGCTGGGCCACGTGGCCCGCCTCGTGAGCCAGCACGCCCATCAGGCCGGCGCCCGGGCCGGCCAGCTTCACGAGTTCGTCGGTCACCACGATGGTGCCGCCCGGCAAGGCCAGCGCATTGGCCCCGAGCCGGCCGCCCCGGCGAAAGAGGATGCGGTACTGGTGGTCCGGATCGGGCGGGCGCCTGAGCGCGGCGAAGCCGGCGCGAATGCGCTCCTGCTCCGCCACCGGCAGGGCCGAGGGCTTGAGCAGGCCGCCGTCGATGCTGCCCAGCGTGGCCTCGCCGATCCGCGCCTCCAGCGCAGCCGGCACGCTGCGCGCCACCACGCCGGCGACCCACGGCAACACCACGAAATACCCCGCCACCAGCACCGCGGCCAGACCCAGCACGGACAGCGCCGCCACCCGCCAGCTGTTCTGCGCCCTCACCACCCAGCCCTCCCGGTGGCCGCTGGCCGCCAGCAGCGCGGCGAAGCCGGCGTGGTCCGTGACCTCGCAGAAGGCGCCGTCGGCAAACGTCACCAGGCGCGGCGCGCGCCTGACCCGTTCGGAAACGCGCAACGCCGCCAGCGGCGCGCGGCGCAGCACCGTGCCATCCGCTTCGCGCAACACCGCGTCGCGCCCTTCGATCGACAGCATGCCCGCATGGGCGCGCGACGAGCGGCCGTCGAAGTAAGTAGCCGCAACCGCAGCGGCGGCCGGTGCTTGGGCAGAATCCTGCATCAGGGTCCTGGGATCGGAGTGAACCGGGTGGTAGGAATGAACATGGCGGCCGGGGGGTATCAAGGTGTCCGGCGCGCTCAGAGTGCGATGTCGATGTCGTACCAGTCCACCGCGGCGTCGCCCAGCGCCCCGACCTGCTGGGTTTCGCCGGCCACGAAGGCGTCCAGCGGCGCGGCTGCGAGCATGGTCATGCACTCGATACGGTAGCGCATCGAACGCACCCGCGCGAACGGCATGAACAGTCCCAGCGTCAGCACATTGGCGATCATGTTGGTTGCGAAGATAAAGAACAGCCGGCTCGCCTTGACCTCGCTACGAAACGCGTGCGGCGCCAGCGTGGTGCGGTTCCACACCAGGTTCTGCAGGCGGGCCATGAAGAACGGGCCGACCGCCGTCAGCGCCACGTAGAAGCCGATCACGGCCATGCCGATGGCCAGGAACGGCGCGCCATGTGCCACGCCTATCGCGTTGCCAAGCAAAGCGCCGGCGATCGACGTCACCGCCACCACGGCCAGCATCATGCCAAACGTGCGCAGATAGACGCCATAGAATTCGCCCGCGGTGGCGTCAATAGCAAAGGGCGCCGTGCCGAAGCGGGTGTTGTCATGCTGGTACTGCTTGAAGCGCTGATGCGCCAGCGGCGCCAGCGCATACAGCGTGAACACGCTGAGCACGGGCCAGAGCAGGAACACCTTGTAAGCCTGGGCGTCGCCGCCGGTGAAGGCAAAGCGCAGGCCACGGTAGCTGGAATTGGCCATGCGAAAGCGCAGCGAGCGCACCAGCAGCAGCGGGAACACCGCTGCCAGCGCCAGGCCCAGCGCCACGGCCAGGAAAGGGGAAACATGACTGCTGAGCTGGAAGACCACGGCAAGGCCAAACACGATGGCGCGGCCTTTGAGGATGGCAGAGGCACGGCCGTGGTAGTCGAAGCTGGCGCCGTCCAGCCGCGTGTTGCGGTAGAAGTATTGCATCGTCCGTACCTTGGCCCAGGCCGAATAGATGCCCAGCGTGACGATGGTCAGCAAGGCATTGACGATCCAGATACGGAAATATTCGGAGCCCGAGCCGATGAACTCGAACTGCAGGGGGCGGGGCCTGGCATCGGGTGCGGGCGATTCGCGAAATAAGGATGGATGAAATCCGTCGTCTTGTTGCATCTTCTTTTCCCATGAAAATCGTAAAGGGGCGATGTTTCTCACAGAGCCTCTGTCCAGGAATGCTGCCAGGCAGAGATGACCACTAGCGACCTGCCGCAGCCGCCAGCAATGATTCAATATTGCAACCCTTTGACCTCCAGGGCGTCGGCACTGTAGAAAATGCCTCCCTCATCCAACTGGGCGAGATGCACGGGCCATGAAAGTGGATCATTAGTAATCCATCACCCGCCTGGGCTACGCCTTTGGTCTGGCAAGCGCAGGCAATGCACGCTTGCCCCGGCGAATATGCCACTGCCCCCGTCTGAAGGTGCTTATTAATGCACACACCATTAAAGTGAGGTTGTATCATGCATGCAACCATTCTGGCGAGTGTGGGACGCCGACTCCACCAGCGGTGTCCTTATTCGTACTAACCCGCATCGTGCCAGGTGCGCGCCGGAGCGCAATGGAAGACACGCCGCCTACAGATCACATTTCCCGTTTTCAGATACTTTTCCCATCACTTTTATTCTTCGCTCAATGCTGCATCGCAACGAACGGAAGACCGAAAGAGTTACAACGAAGAAACATTCTGTTACAGAATCCCGGGTATGTAACAAGTGCCAATAAAGCATCTCCATATAAATCATGGACTTATACGCCTTGGCACGGTCGTCGCTCTTATGCCTGTTACAACATAAACCGAGTGGCCTCAGGCAGGCCAGGGTGCATCGGGCAAAGGGTCAGAACCCACTATGCGCCACGACCGGAAAATAATGCGCTTCAGGCGCTTTGCGAGGTGAATCACGCGTTACGGGGGGGAAGCGGTGTTGGGCCAGCCGGGTTGTCTTACATGGCTCACCGCTGGTTCGGCATGCCAAGGCACGCCGGCCCGGCGAGAAAAGGATGTTGCAGTACTTTACTGCGCGGATCGGTCCTCGGGGAGGAGGAAAACCGATCCGCCGCACCTTACAAAAGTGCGCAAGCCGCGACAAGCGGCAACGCGCCGGATGGGAGCGCGCCACCATGGAGATTGCGCGTTCCTGGAAAACAGACGGGACTGGGAGGTTCGTCTTTGCAGTGGCGTCCGGGGGGGCGTCGGTTCTGAGCCGACAGCATCTATCTTCCGGCCCCGCTCGGGGCATGTCGGATTTCCCACATTGGTCGTGCTGATTACAACTTGGGGAAGCGTGTGTGCGATCAGGCAGCACTCGCGCATTTGCATCATAAGAAAAAAAACGGGGAAATCATGAATGCATACGAGAGCCGTCCGCTACTCTACCTTTCGCGGCAGCATGATGCCGCACTATGCCGGTTCCTGACGCAACAGGGCTGGAAGCTCCTGTTTGCCCGCAGCCGAGAGGAACTCGACAGGCTGCCACTCAGCCACCAGCCGATGGCCGGCCTGTGGGACCTGCACAACGGCTTTGACGAGGACGACCTGGATGCTTTTGAGCCCTGGTTCGGCCTCGGCCATATCGGCTGGGTCGGCCTTGTATCGAGTCTGGACTCTGTGCCGGCCGGCCCCCGCAGACTCCTCGGGATGCACTTCGCCGACTACCACACACAGCCTTGCGATATGGAGGCGGTAGCCCGTTCGCTAGGTCACGCCTTTGGCATGGCGCACCTGCGCCACAGCAACGCCAGCACCGCCGGGCTCCGTTCTTCCGCACCGCACGGCATGATCGGACGCTGCGACGCGATGCAAGACCTGTTTCGCGCAATCGGTAAAGTCGCGAAATGGGATGCGCCGGTGTTGATCGCAGGCGAGTCGGGCTCCGGCAAGGAGTTAGCTGCACAAGCGATTCACAGCGCGTCGCGACGCGGCAGTGGCCCGTTCGTCGCTGTCAACTGCGCGGCCATACCACCGACCCTCCTGCTATCCGAATTGTTCGGCTATGAGCGAGGCGCCTTTACCGGGGCCCTCAAGCGCAAGCCCGGGCGCATCGAAATGGCGCACGGTGGCACCTTGTTCCTCGACGAAATCGGCGATATGCCGCTGGAAAGCCAGACCAGCCTGCTGCGATTCCTGGAAACCGGTCGCATCGAACGCCTGGGCGGCACGGAGTCCATCAGCATCGACGCCCGCATTGTCTCCGCCACGCATGTCGACCTGGAAGCCGCGGTGGCGGCGGAGCGCTTCCGCAGTGACCTATACCATCGCCTGTGCGTGCTGCGCGTCAAGCAGCCGCCGCTGCGCGAGCGCGACGGAGACATCATCCTGCTTGCGGAACACATCCTGAACGACATCCGGAAGCAGTCGCCCGACCGGATCAAGGGCTTCTCCCCGGCGGCCATCCGCGCGATCAATGTGCATAGTTGGCCCGGCAATGTCCGCGAGTTGCTCAATCGCATCCGGCACGCCGCCGCGATGTGCGAGAACGGCGTCGTCAACCCGGCCGACCTGGACCTGGAGCCGCCCGCCGAGACCCGCCCGCTCACGCTGGCGGAGATCAGGGAAGCTGCCGAACTGCATGCCATCAAGGCGGCATTGCAACGGCATCACGAACGGCTGATCGACGTCGCCGAAGAACTCGGCATATCGCGCGTCACGCTGTTTCGCATGATGCGCGAGCATCGGCTGCAGGTCAGGAAAGGCGAACTGGGCATGGTTTGCCTGCAGGGGTGACGGCGCGCAGCGATGCAATCGCACCTCGCCGGGAAGCGGCCGGGAGAAGGGCAATCCAGATGATCATGCATCGGAGCCACCTCCCCGCCTGGTGCGGAAAAGAGCGCCGGCTTCCCCCCAACCAAGCCATCAGGATTCCGCGACCATGGACAAAGCAGAATTCGATCTGTTCGCCAACGAGTACCTTGCCCAACATGCGGCGAATATCCGTGCATCCGGAGAATCGCCGGAGTTCTTCGGAAGCTACAAGGTAGCCGATGCCCTGCGGGAAACCCGATCGCGCGGCCTTGACCCCGCCAGCATCCTGGATTTCGGCTCCGGCGTGGGCAACTCCATACCGTTCTTCCTGGAACGATTCCCGCTCGCTGAGCTGACTTGCGCGGATATCTCCAGTCGAAGCCTCGAGATCAGCCGCCTTCGCTTCCCGCATGCCGACGCGACCTACGCGGAAATCTCAGGCAATCGGCTGCCGTTTCCGGATGAACAATTCGATCTGGTCTTCTCCGCCTGCGTCTTTCACCATATCCCGGAGGAAGAGCATGTCTCGTGGCTCGCGGAATTGCGCCGCGTCACCAGCCCCCGGGGTGTATTGATCGTGTTCGAGCATAACCCGCTCAATTTCCTGACGGTTTCCGCCGTACGCAATTGTCCGTTTGATGCCAATGCGCGGCTGATCGGCGCCAGAGTGCTTCAAGGCCGCACCCTCGCTGCCGGGTGGCAGCAGAGCAAGGTCACCTTCCGCATCTTCTTTCCGCATGCGCTCGCCTTCGCCAGGCCGCTGGAACGATTGATGGGAAGCATTCCGCTCGCGGCGCAGTATTTTGTCTCCGCAAGCCGGCCATGAACGAATTCCGGCAAAGCTCGCTGCCGTTCCTGCTGGTCGGTGCTTCCAACTCCGTTATCGGCTTCGGCGTGATCTGGCTCGCGCTGCGGGGCTTCGGGCTTGGCGATGCCGCGGCCAACGCGGCCGGCTACGCGGCGGGCTTCGCCTGGGGCTTCATGCTCAACCGCACCTGGACATTCCGGCACCGCGGCGCAGTCGGTCCGGCCCTGCGCCGCTATGCACTGGTCTGCGGCATCGCCTACGCGGCCAACCTCGCCATCGTGATCTGGCTGGGCTCACGCGTCGGCCACGGCAGCCTCCTGGGCCAGGCTTGCGGCATCGTGGCGTACACCGCGCTTGCCTACGCCGGCATGCGCATCTACGCCTTCCCGAACCATGACCAGCGGCCGGAGACCGAGGCCCGCATCGCCGAAGAATAGGGAGAAAGATCATGATGATGCTGAATCTTGTGGTTCCGTGTTTCGACGAAGAGCAGGTGCTCCCCGAAACCGGTACCCAATTGCTGGCCTTGCTGGACGAACTCACCCAGCGCAAGGAGATCCATCCGGACAGCGCGGTCACATTCATCGATGATGGCTCGCGCGACCGAACCTGGTCGTTGATAGAAGGCTTGCATGCACGTGATGCCCGTGTGCGCGGCATCAAGCTCACGCGCAACCAGGGCCACCAGAACGCGCTGCTGGCAGGACTTCTCACAGCGCCCGGCGACGTCCTGGTCAGTCTTGACGCCGATCTTCAGGACGACCTGGATGCCATACCCAGGATGCTGACGGCCTACCGCGAAGGTGCGGAAATCGTGTTCGGCGTGCGCTCCTGCCGCGATACCGATACGCTGTTCAAGCGCGCTACGGCACACGCCTACTACCGCCTCTTGCAGCGCTTCGGCGTTGACGTGCTTCCACACCATGCCGACTTCCGTCTGATGAGCCGGCGCGCGATTAACGCCTTGCGGGATTTCCGCGAGGTCAACCTCTTTCTGCGAGGGATCATCCCCCTGCTCGGCTTCCGCACTGCCATCGTCACGTACGAGCGGCACGCACGCTTCGCCGGCTGCAGCAAGTATCCGCTGCCGAAGATGCTCGCACTCGCTTTCGACGGCATTGCGTCCTTCTCGTCAAAGCCTTTGCTGTGGAGCACCCATGTGGGCGCCGCTATCTCGCTGGTATCGCTGGCCATCGGCTTGTGGGCGCTGGCGATCCGTCTCTTCACGGATATGTCCGTTCCTGGCTGGGCCTCCACCGTCGTTCCCATGTACTTCCTCGGCGGGTTGCAGATGCTCTTCCTGGGCGTCATCGGCGGCTATGTCTCCAAGATCTACTCAGAGACCAAGCAACGGCCCAGGTTCATCATCGAGGAAACGATATAACCGCCTGACCACAGGAGCCATCCATGCGAGCGCAGTCCCCGAATGGTTGTGTCGCTCAACACTCCCTGTCCCGCCATCTGGATGGCATACGGCTGCTCTTCGTCTCCGTGGTGCTCTATGGCGGCGCCATGATCTGGCTCGCGCCCCACCCGCCGATGGTCGACCTGCCCCAACATGCCGGCCAGGTCGCCGCCTTGCACGATCTGGTGACCGGCAACTCGCCATGGCGCCAAGTCCTGCGCATCAATCTGTTCACGCCCTATCTGATCGGCTATGGGCTTGCGCTGCTATTGTCGTTCATGATGCCCATCGCGACCGCGCTCAAACTCCTGCTGACACTGGGCTACTATGGCTTTGTCGGCGCCTGCCTGCTGCTTCGCCGCCAACTTAAAGGCGACGGGCGGCTAGACTGGCTGTTCGTTCCGGCATACTTCGGCTTCGCCTATGAGTGGGGCTTCTTCACCTTTCTCATTGCCGCCCCGCTGGGCCTGCTATTCCTCGTGCTTGCAGACCGGTACGCCGAAGGGCCAACACTGAAGGCTGGCGCGAAACTGCTCACCGCAGGCGTGGTTCTATTCTTCTCACATGGCCTGATCTTCGGCTTTGCCAACCTGATTGGGGCAACCTTTCTCGTTCTCCGAGCCGGCAACCTGCGACGCCCGCTTCCGGCATTGACGCCATATGCACTGCTCGGAATCTTGTGCCTGATCTATGCGCTGAATGCGCGTGAGGCGGAGTCGGCCATGGTCTACGCGTCTGCCGGCATCCTGTGGGGGTGGGACTGGAGCCGCCTGGCCATGTTCCTGCTGACGCCCTGGACTTCCTGGCCACAGCAGGCATTCCTTGCCATTGTGGATAGCATGCTTGTGCTGGCAGTCCCCTGGCTGCTCGGACTGCGCCCGAACTGGCGGAACCCATCCGCTTGCGTGCCGATGCTGGCCGTCCTGGCGGTCTGGCTACTAGTGCCGCAGTTCGCGATGAAAACGGCATTTCTCTATCAGCGCTTTGGCCTCTTCATCTTCCCCTGCTATGCCCTGATGTTCCATCAACCGCAGCCCAAGGCATCGCCCGTGCCGTTGTCCCGGCATCGCTCGATACTCTGCCAGGCGGTGCTGATACTCATCTGCATCACCTTCCTTGGGACCCATACCAGACGACTCATCAATTTCGCGGCGGAAAGCGCGGAGTTCGATACCCTGCTCGCGGCAACGGAGCCGGCCCAGCGTGCCATGATGCTCATCTTCGACGGCGGCAGCATCGCGGCAAGCCACCCTGGCGCTTATGTTCATTACGCGGCCTGGTACCAGGCCGAGAAAAGGGGACTTGTCGACTTCAACTTTGCCTGGTTCCTACCGCAAATCGTGCGGTACCGACCGGACCATCTGCCAGCGCTTCCGCCTCTCAATCCCTCTTCGGCGAAGAGATTTCCGCAATCGTTCGATTGGGAACAGCACCATGCATACGAGTACAGATACTTCTTCGTACGAGGCACTCCAGTACCATCGGCCTTACTCAATAACGAGCGCTCCGATGTGATCCTGCTGAAATCGGCCGGCAGCTGGGCGCTGTATGAGAATCGCGGGAGCCGCTAGCGCCAGCCTGCTCCGGCGCCGCTGTTGCGTCGCCCTTCAACGCATCGAAGCGCTGTCACCAATGACGGCCACATTGCAAGCCCGGCATCCATTCAGGCGTGCCCCCCCGTGGCGGCAAGCTACCGGGAGATCGCGCACGGAAAGCCAACGCTCTTCTCAGCACCGCCGGCCCGCTTGCTCACCCGGAACCAGCGAGCCGCGCCTGCCAGGCTACCGCACGAATTGACAGCGGTGCCGCGTCCGATCGTATCCTCGCCTGGGCTTCTGGCCCCGCACACTATTTCCCACCTCTCAGTGAACGCGGCATGCCATGGAGCTCAATCACCCGCCTGCCAGCCGAAAGCTCACCGACCGGACGCCGCTCCTGATACCGGTGCCGCACGAGATAGATGGGCCGGCCCTTGGCTTCATCATAGATGCGACCGACATACTCGCCGACCATCCCAATCCCGATCAGCTGAATACCGCCGAAGAAGAGCAGTACGGACAGAAGCGAAGCGTAGCCAGGCACCTCGATGCCAAAAATCAGCGTCCTGGCGATGATGAAGGAACCATACCAAAATGCACCGAACGCCACGGTGCCGCCAATATAAGTCCAACTCCGCAATGGCAAGGTACTGAAGCTGGTAATGCCCTCCAGCGCGAAGTTCCACAGCCGCCATCCCGAGAACTTCGACTTTCCCGCACCGCGCGCCTCACGCTCGTACTGCACGATCACTGCCTTGAAGCCAACCCATGCGAACAAGCCCTTCATGAAGCGGCGCCGCTCCGGCAGATGCTTAAGCGCGTTGACGACCTGGCGATCCATCAGACGAAAATCGCCGACGTTCTCCGGCAGCTTCAGTTCCGACAAGTAGTTGTGCACACGATAGTATGCCGCCGCGGCGAGGCGCTTCGGCAACGAATCGCACGCCCGACTGGCGCGCTGGGCCAGCACCACTTCGGCCCCTTCGCGCCAGCGCGCCACCAGTACGGGAATCAGTTCCGGCGGGTCCTGCAGGTCGGCATCGATGGGCACGACCGCGTCGCCCAGCGCCTCGTCGATTCCCGCAGTCAACGCGGCCTCCTTGCCGAAATTGCGAGTCAGATCAATGACGCGTACGCGTCCGTCATGCCTGGACATTTCAATCAATTTTCCCAGCGTGCCGTCGGTGCTGCCGTCATTCACGCATACGATCTCAAAGCGCATGGTTTCCATGGACTCAAGAATCGGAATCACCCGCGCAAAGAAGTGCCCGATGACATCGAACTCGTTGTAGCACGGCACGACTACTGAGAGCAGTTTGACATCCTGTCGACCCAACATGATTCACTCCTTCTTCTTTGCCAGGCACGCGGGCAGATCATCCCGCCCAGTGTCTTCCGCTGTCTCGTCCCCCTCCGGGGCAACCACAGCCATCACGCACACTCCGCCCCGTGCGCGGGCTCGGCCATGGCACCGGAAGCTCAACGGCAACAGCTTCACGGCAGCCAGTCCGGATTCCGCCGCGTAATGACGTGTACACGGCGCAAGATTGCAAGCATCAGCAACGCCAGCACGATGGGGCCAATCGGCGGAAAGTGCGTCACCCGGTTCAAGCCCATATAAAGCGGCAGAATCCATGCCACAACCAGCAGTTCACGCTCCCCGCGCAGCCACCCCCGGCGCAGCCCGTCGCATGTCATGCCGGCAATCGCGATGCCGAGCCAGGTAATTTCATAAAACCACAGGTATGGACTCGCCATGAGCGTCGCCACGGCCAGGGAGGCCGCGCGCAACCCAGTGGAAGCATCTCTACGCCAGACGAAGTACAAGGCAAGAGCAGCCAGCAAGGCAACCATGGCGTGCGCCACCATCGCAATCATGAAAGATGCGCCGGCAAGCAACATGGCTGACAGCACTGTCGGCATGGCGTACCAGAGCACTTCCCCATTTTCGAGCATCGATTGCCTGGCGAACTTTGTGTTGGCGACGAAAGCGGGCACCGTATCCCATCCAAAGATGGCTATAGCGGCAAGCAGCAACAGCGCGGCTGTGACGGCAGCGACCATAAATGGCTTCCACGCTCTCGCTGCAAATAGCGCAAGTGGAAACAGGATGGCAAGCTGCGGCTTGACGCTCAGCAAGCCAATCAGCACACCAGCCAGGACTGGCCGCTCCTTCAGCGATACGAGCGCGCTGCAGGCCAGCGCCGCAGTAAGAAGGGAATTCTGTCCGAACGATACGGCAAAGTAGATGGCGGGAAAGGAAACGACTGGCAGCCAGACGACACGACCCGCCCCGGCGCGCAGCCCGATCAGGCGCACAATCGAGACGACATACGCCGTACCAGTCAAGCCCATAAAAAGCACATAGCTCAGCGCATAAGGAAGCAGCGACAGCGGAATAACGAAGAGCAGGAATGTCGGCGGGTATAACCATGGCAAGAAGAAACTCTTATCCGCCGGTAGTGAGCCTTGCGCCGCGATAACCGGCTGGATCGAAGCAAAGTCATACGCTTTGATCGCGCCCTCGTGCAGGGTCACATAGGATGTGCTCCAGAACACCGAAAAATCCGATCCCGGGCGGACCATCCGGTCCGATGTGAAGCCATCGGTCATCCAGGCCCAGATCGCGATCACTACGGCATAGACGATCAGCATCGCGATACTGTAGACCTTGATGCGCTCGCGGCCAATCCAATGCGGCGACGGCACACTGGCAGATCTGTCCAATGTTCTCTCGTTTAGTCCCATGACTTGCTCTCCGATGCATTCGCGCGCGCCCCGCAGCCTGGCTGCCGTTGCGACGGGGGGCTTGCTTTACCTGTCAGCCCGCCGCGTTGGCTCCTGTCCATCTACGATCGATTCTTATCAATTTCCGGCGGAGAAACAAGCAAGCGAGGCGAGGGCAACCCCGCTCCGGCGGCCGCTCCGGGCGCCAACGGATGCAATGTTTCCAAATTGAATCACGCACCTTTTCCGGCGTTTCGCCCCACCCCGACTCGATATCCGGAGACGGCGCCGGCACGGACAGGCAAAAATTGACGGAAGCAACGTTTCCGCCTTGCAACGTCGCCCCCTGAACCAGGCAGGGAACACGATTCATCCAATCTATCTAGTGGCGTACCCGAATCCCTCTAAAAAGAGCCGCCGGTCAGATCCTGATAGACGTTTTCCGGTGCAAAGCGAATCAACCATATGTCCTCATCCTTTTTTCCGAGGAGGCATTCATTCATCTAGCCCTTACGGCTATCGGGCCCGCAAGGGCAGAATTTCCCACGTTTCCGGCCAGCAACAACGCCTGGAAAGCAGGCCGAGGCCAGCTGGCGAATCTTGGTGCGGTCGGCGGCAATCCCTTGATACTCAAGGCAATGCGCGGGGGTGGCCCGGCTCTTGCCTATTGCCTCACAGACACGCCGAGCACAAGCTCTCACAGCGAATGCAACGAGATGGTGGGACCAGCGCCAAGACACGACGCGGTGGCTCCTTACGAAAGACTTGCAGAACGACGGAATGTCATGCCATCCACCCGACAACATGTCTTGACAGCTTGCCGCAGCGAGCCTGGCCATCGGAATGCCGCGCCCGCCAATGCAGGCCATCGCGCTCAAGCACACCGCGCGCCGGCATTCACTCCGACAGCAATCAATATGCTGCGCCGGGGGCGTCCCACCGCTCCTCAAGCCCTTGCAGACCTCCGCATCTGTCACAAGGATCAAGGCGGCCAATGGCCCTTCCACGCATGCGCCGCGTGCGGGCCGCCGCCCCGGTGTTTCTCACGCTGCTTCACGCTTCACTCTTGTTGCCAACCTAAGGAGTTTGTCATGCAAAACCTCATCGCAAAGACCAAGCAATTCATCCGTGACGAAAACGGCGTGACCGCAATCGAGTATGGCCTGATCGCCGCGCTCATTGCTGTCTTCATCATCGCCGCGGTCAAGGCCGTCGGCACCAGTCTGAGCGGGGTCTTCAACAATATCGCAACCGACCTCTAAGCGGCACACGTTCGCGCGGATAGGCCTGCTGGCAAGCGGGCCTGTCCGCGCCACCGCACCGCCTGGTCTGGATCAATATCCAATAGCCAAGAAACCGGCCGGAACCATCGGAAACAACCTTTGAGGTTCAGCTCAACGATTGGTGAGCTAAGGATAAATAGGGGGCGTTATGCAAAACCTGATCACACTCGTGAACACCTTCCTTCGTGAGGATCGCGCCGTGACGGCAATCGAGTACGCACTGATCGCGTCCCTGATTGCGGTGGTCATCATCGCCGCGGTCAGCTCGGTCGGCCAGAGCTTGCTTGGCATGTTCCAGAGCATTGCCGCGGACTTTCCCTGAGCGACTGTTCCAAGCCGAACGAGCCAGAGCTAATCCGGAGCAAATCATGTCAAGCGAACTCACATTGCACCCATGGATCGGCCCATTCGCCATCGTGCTGGTGCTAGCCGCCGCCGCGCTGGACCTGAAGAGCCGTCGCATCCCGAACTGGCTGACCTTCGGCACGTGGCTGCTGGCGCTGCCGCTGCAGATGGCCATGCATGGCCCGGCCCACGGTGCGCTTGCCTGGACAACCGGCTGGCTCGCCGGCTTTGCCTGCTTGCTCCCCTTTTATCTGCTGCGCGGCATGGCCGCCGGCGATGTGAAGCTGATGGCCGCCGTCGGTGCCCTGCTGGGCGCGGCGATGGCATTTGAGATCGCAGTGCTGACTTTCCTCCTGGGCGGCATGTGGGCACTTGCAGCCACTATCCGGCTGGGGCGTCTCGCCCGCCTGCGCGGCAACCTGCAGCTGATGCTGTTCAGTCGCGGCCGCATAGAAGACGGGCAGCAGTTAACAGGTGACGGCATCCAATCGTCGTGGTCGGTGGGAACACTGCCTTATGGCGCGGCTATCGCTGCAGGCACGATCGGCGTTCTGTTCGCGTCGGTCTGAACGTAACCAGCCTGCATTTCTGCACGCAGGACCTTCAAGTCAGAAACGGGGGAAATGATGACTGAGCACACCTCGGTGAGTCCGGCTCACCGGATTCTCACGCCGGTCGCGGGGCCTGGCAAAGACGATGCGCAAGAGCGCAGTTCGACTCTTGCCTGGCACTCCGCCCCCAAGACCGTGGCCGACACCGGCGTCGACACATCGATGCTGGTGGCGCTGACCATGAAGGCCGCGTACCTGCATCGCAACGTCACGCTCGTGCAACTGGCCGAGACCCTCAAGCTGCCCGCCTCGGTGCTGAATGAGATCGCGGCGCTCGCGGTGCGAGAGCGCATGATGGAAGTGGCCCATCGCGGCGCCAACGACCTGGACGTGCGCTTCCGCCTCACCGACGGCGGCTATGCGCGCGCCGCGGAGTTCGCAGCGCGCTGCAGCTATGTGGGTCCCGCCCCGGTCACACTTGAAGCCTATATCGACGCGGTGCAGCAGCATTCGATCAGCCGCGCCAGCGTCTCCAAGGCCGACGTCACCGCAGCGCTGGGCGACCTGACGATTCCCCCGCACCTGCTCGACGAAGCAGGCGTAGCCCTCAATGCACACAGGGCGTTGATGATGTATGGCCCCGCCGGCAGCGGCAAGACCTACCTCGCGCAGCGGCTCGGCTCCTTGTTGCCGGGTGCGGTTCCCGTTCCGCACGCCATCACGGTCGCCGGTGAAATCATCCAGGTCTTCGACCCGCTGGTGCATGTCCCTTTCGACGGCGAAGCACAGATGGCAAGGCGCCCGCTTGATCGTCGCTGGACGATTTGCCACAGACCGGCGGTGCTCTCGGGCGGCGAGCTGACCTTGTCGATGCTGGATATGCGCTTCGACCCGGCATCGGGCTTCTACCAGGCCCCGCCCCAAATGAAGGCGAACAACGGCATCTACATCATCGACGACCTCGGCCGCCAACTGGTCGGCGTCACCGAACTGCTGAACCGCTGGATCGTGCCACTCGATCGGCAGATCGACGTATTTACGCTGCAGACCGGCGTGCGCTTCACGGTGCCGTTCGACGTGTGGCCCGTGTTCTCGACCAACCTCGACCCTGGCCAACTGTGCGATGCCGCCTTCCTGCGCCGGCTGGGCAGCAAATTGCATGTGGGGCCATTGTCGCCGGAGGACTATCGCGAGATATACGCCCGCGCGTGCCGGGATCTGGGCTTGTATACGCCAGCCCCGGTAACCGACTTTCTGGTCGACAGCCTTCACCCTGACGGCAACATGCCCTTGCTTGCCTGCATCCCGCGCGACCTGCTCCGGCTCGTGGCATCGCAGGTGCACTACCACGGCGAGGTGCCGGTTGTCACCGAAGCAGCATTGCGCCACGCCTGGCACAGCTACTTCGGCAGCCATTCGGACTCTAGCCCGAAAGTCTCCACCACCGCAGCAACGGGGTGGCAGGGAAAAACGTTGGCAACCCGTTGAGCGCTTCTTAGGCGCATCGATAGACAACAGTTGGAGGTTTCATCATGAAAAACATGCGTGCTGTTCTGATGTTGGTGGTGGCCCTCGCCGCCGGCATTGCCGCCGTGGCTTCCGCATCCAGGTGGTTGATGCAGCAGTCCTCCGGCTCACTCAAGCAGGTTGCCGTGGCGACGAATGACCTGAACCTCGGCCAGCCGCTGACCGCCGACCAGGTCCGTCTGGTGAGTTGGCCCGCCGCGAGCGTGCCGCCAGGGACCTTCGAGGATCCCAAGGTGCTCGAGGGACGGGTCGTACGTACCAGCCTGCTGCGCGGCGAGCCAATCCTAGACGCCAAGCTGGCCCCTCTCGGCACCAAGGGCGGCCTTTCCGCGGTCATCGGCGAGGGCAAGCGGGCCATCACGGTCCGGGTCAACGACGTCGTTGGCGTGGCCGGGTTCGCCTTGCCGGGCAATCTCGTCGACGTCATCGTCAACACCAACGAGCCCGGCGCGAAAGACGCAGCGACCGGCAGCATCTCGAAGATCGTGCTTGAAAAGATCCTTGTGCTGGCCGTTGCCCAGCAAGTCAGCCGGGACGATACACAACCCAAGGTCGTCAACGCGGTCACGCTCGAGGTCACGCCTGACCAGGCCGAAAAGCTGGACGTGGCGCGCAGCGTGGGCACGCTATCCCTGGTGCTGCGCAATCAGGTCGACGTGGCACAGGTCTCGACCGGCGGCGCCACCAAGATCACGCTGCTGGGCAAGACGGCGCCAGTCCAGCCCGCCAAAGTGGAGCCTGTGCAAAGCACGCCACGCGTGCAGCCACGGGTCAGGACAATGGCTGCCGCACCGGCCAGGCAAGGCGATTGCGTGGGCGTGCTGGCCGGCATCCGTGGCAGCGTCGAGTGCTTCTGACAACCCGCAGCAAAACGATGAGCCACCAATACCTCTAAGCCTTGAATGATCCGTCTCATCTTGAAAAGTCGTGAAGATTCTCCCGGGGGGAAGAAATGAAAACGATAGACAAAGCAACCGAGCTGCGCGTCAACGCGCGTGCCATCATCCTGGCCGGCATGACCGGGGCACTAATCTGCGCGCCGATCGCGGCCGCGGCCCAGGCAATGGTCGAAGGCGGAGCCATCGCCAATGCCACCACCGGCCCGGCGACAGCACTGCGCACGACGACCGCTCCCGCCGGTAGTCCGGTGCAGATGACCATCAGCATGACGCCGGTTCCTGCGGGTGCAGCGGCCGCCGCGGCCGCCGCGAACCACGGGCCGAATTGCACCGGCGCGATCACCGGCGAGACCAATGTGGTGGTGCCACTGGGCAAGTCATCCTTGATCCCGCTGCGCGAACCGGTTCGCAACCGTACGCTCGGCAACCCCGTGGTGGCTCAGGCCACGATGGTATCGCCGCAGACGCTCTACGTGGTCGGCCTGAGCATCGGCTCGACCAACATGATCGTGCAGGGGCGCAGCGGGGCTTGCAGCATCATCAATGTGGTTGTGAATGCGGATGCCGGCGGACTGCAAACCTCACTCGCGCAATTGATGCCCGGCGAACGCCAGATCCGCGTGACGACGGCAGCCGACAATCTTGTCCTGACCGGCAATGTATCGAATCCGCAGGCAGCGCAGCAAGCGATGGAGATCGCACGTGCCTATGCCGGGAGCGGCCAGGGCGACCCGAACAAGAAGGGCGGCAACGTGATGAACATGCTGACGGTAGACGCACCGCAGCAAGTGATGCTCGAGGTCAAAGTCGCCGAAGTCTCCAAGACCCTCCTCAACCAACTTGGCGCCGCGTTCAATCTTCAAGGAGGATTCGGTTCCTGGACCGGCGCCCTGGTCGGCAACCTGTTATCCGGCGGGGCCAGCAACCTGTTCGTTAACAAGGCGAACAATCTGCCCTTCAAGTTCCAGATCGATGCCCAGGCCAATGACTCGCTGGTGAAGATCCTCGCCGAGCCCAATCTCGTCACGCTCAGCGGACAAGAGGCAAGCTTCCTGGCTGGCGGAAAGATCTTTATTCCGGTCGCGCAAAGCAGCGTGGGCGGCATAGCCACCATCACCTTGCAGCAAGAGGAATTCGGCGTGGGCCTGAAGTTCACGCCGACGGTCATGGCCAACGGCCGGATCAACCTGAAGGTCATGCCGGAAGTCTCCGAGCTGTCCCCAACGGGTGCAACGGTGAGCAGCACCGGCCAGGTTGGCTCGACCGTCCTGCCGCTGATCACAACCCGCCGTGCCTCGACCACGGTGCAGATGCGCGATGGCGAAAGCTTCGCCATCGGCGGACTGATGCGGGACAACGTACTGGGGTCACTCAAGGCACTGCCTGGCGTGGGGGAATTGCCAGTGCTTGGCTCGCTCTTCCGCAGCACGTCGTTCCAGCATGACCTGACCGAACTGGTGTTCATCATCACGCCGCGCCTGGTCCAGCCGTTGCCATCGGGTCCGTATCCGCTGCCCACCGACAGCTTCTCGACGCCGAACCCGGCGCTGGTCTATCTGAACGGCAATATGGAAGGCTCCGGCAAACCGGCCACGGCCGCCCCTGCCGCAACACCGGCTGCCGCACCGACTGCACCGACCGCGCCGACTTCA
Organism: Cupriavidus sp. F041; assembly: GCF_057814235.1. Classification (NCBI taxonomy): domain Bacteria; kingdom Pseudomonadati; phylum Pseudomonadota; class Betaproteobacteria; order Burkholderiales; family Burkholderiaceae; genus Cupriavidus; species Cupriavidus sp. F041. The sequence continues at coordinate 602,888 of NZ_JBVASY010000002.1, read as the reverse complement.
CCTGCGGCACCCGGGCAGCCCGCTGCCATGGCACCGGCTGCACCTGAAGCGCCGGCCAAGCGTGCCCCGGCCGAACGCACCAGCGCGCTGGCACCCATCCCGCCGGCCACGCCTGCGCGACCGGCAAGCACTGCCACCAAGCCGGCCGAGGCCGTTTTGCTGGCCCCCGCCGAAGCGGCCCCGGCGGCTGCGGCCAAGCCGACAGGGGACGCGCCGGCTGCGCCGCCGGCAGGCCCCACCGCCGCCGCGCCGCCGGCCAACGATGCCGCCGCCCGCATCGCCCGCATCGAAGCCACAGCCGCACGCCTGGCGCGGGCCAGGGCCGAACGGGCGCCGGCCAGTGTGGCGGCGACCGGCGCCCCGGCCGAGCCGGCCACTGTCCCTGCCGCAAACTGAACGGTCCGATCTCTAGTGGAGAACAGTCATGAAGACGAATCTGAAGCACTTGCGCCGCCCCGCAATAGCGTGCCTTGGCGCACTGGCCTGCATCATGTTGACGGCCTGCATATCAACCACGCCGGTCTGGGACAAGCACGCTGGTGAAGCTGTGAGCGCCGTCACCCGCGCGCAGATCATCAATCCGCAGGCGCCTGCCGGCCTGCCGCCCATGCAGGGCGGAGACGGCAAGTCAGCCGTGGCCGCCATGAACAAATACGACCGCTCGCTCATCCTCCTGCCCATGGGCAGTTCCGGCGGCTATGGCGCCAGCGACGGAGGATTCGGCGGCGTCGGAGGACTTGGCGGCATGGGCGGTATCGGCCTCAACGGAGGCGGCATGCGCTGACCTGCCCTGAGCTGCGAAGCAACATGAGCAAGGTGTCGTGCCATCGGCCAATTCCGTGCACTGCGCCGTCATGACTTGGCTGACGCGCCTTTGGCGCGGTGCCCTTGCCCTTACCACACTGCTCTTTTGCCGCGATACCGCCGCGCCCTGCCCGCACTCGCGGGCAGGCGCAAGTTGCACAGATAGACGACTGACTTCGGAGACATTGCCATGCTCAAGATCCTGATCGCGTCCGAAGACGCAGAACGACTGGCGGAGATCTCGCGTCTGACTGCTGCTTGCGGTCACGTTCAGCTTATGCGCCACCAGGACTCGCCGGCCAGCCTGGTCATGCAGGCTAACCGGCTCCGTGGCGCCAATGCCCTGATCATCGACCAGGGGAGCAGCGGGGCAGCCCAAATGCACGGCATCGAGAGCCTGCGCGAGCAGCACCCCGACCTGCCCTGCATCCTTGTCACGTCCGTGCCGCATCCCGACCTGCTGCTCCGGGCGCTGCGCACCGGCGTGCGCGATGTGCTGGCCTGGCCGCTGGACAAGGCGCAACTCCACAGCGCACTGTCGCGCCTGGAAGCCAATCACGTGCTGCAGGCGGAGAATGCCACGCGCATCATTTCCTTCATATCGTGCAAAGGCGGCACGGGCACGAGTTTCGTTGCCAGCAACCTAGGCTACGCCCTGAGCGCCCACGAGGGAAAGCGTGTCTTGCTGATCGACCTGAACAATCAGTTCAGCGACACCAGCTACCTCGTCAGCGATAAGACGCCGCCGTCCACCTTACCCGAGGTGTGCTCACAAATCGAACGGATGGACGACGCCTTCCTCGAAGCCTGTCTCACACGCGTGCACGACGGCTTCGATATCCTTGCCGGCGCCAGCGATCCAATCAAGGCCGGCGAGATCCGCAAGGAACAGCTCGAGTACATCCTGTCGGTCGCCTCGCCACGCTACGACTTCATCCTCATCGACATCGGGCAATCGGTCAACCCGCTATCGATCGCCGCACTTGACCGCAGCGACCGCATCTGCATGCTGGTGCAGCCAAGTATCGCCTATGCCCGAACTGGCCGGCGCCTGCTCGACATCTTCCACGCACTGCACTACGGCAACGAAAAGATTCGCATCGTGGTCAATCGCCACGGGCGCCGGGACGAACTTCCGAGAGCCACGCTTGAGAACGTGTTCGGCATGAAGATCTTCCACATGTTGCCCGACGACCCCGCGGTAGCGGACCAGGCAATCAGCCACGGCGTCCCGGTTACCAAGGAGCATAAGCGCAGCGCGATCGCGCGTGCCTTGCTCTCGCTGGGGACGGCCCTCATGGCCGCGCCTGGCGAGCGCAAGGTACAAGCAGCCGACACCTCGCCGCTACGCAGACTGTTCCTGCGGGCAAAAGCAACGCCCGCCAACATTGCCTGACTTGCCTACCGAATTGGAGTCCATCATGTCGATCCGCGAACAACTGTCACTGCCGGCACACCCGCCCGTCACCATGAACGGCCACGCGGCATTGCATGCCGTGTCCAGCCAGGCCGCCTATCGGGACGTAAAGAAGAGCGTCCATGAAATGGTGCTGGACAGGGTTGAACTGGAACGGCTCACCAGGTATCCCCAGGAGCAGGTTCGACGCGAGATCGGCACACTGGTCAACAGCATTGTCGACGAGGAACGCATCCTGCTGAACGATAACGAACGCCGCCAGTTGATCGGCGACATCTTCGATGAGATGTTTGGCTTCGGCCCGCTAGAGCCCTTGCTGAACGACCCGACGGTATCGGACATCCTGGTGAACACCGCCAGGCAGACCTATGTCGAGCGCCGCGGCAAGCTCGAGCTGACCGACATCGCCTTCTACGATGACGTCCACCTGATGAAGGTGATCGAAAAGATCGTCTCCCGCGTCGGCCGCCGTATCGATGAACTGAGTCCAATGGTGGACGCCCGGCTGCCCGACGGCTCGCGCGTCAACGCCATCATTCCGCCTTCCGCGATCGACGGCCCGCTGCTGTCGATCCGGCGATTCGCTGTCACACCGCTACAGGTGTCCGACCTGGTCGCACTCAAGAGCCTGACCGGACCGATGGCGCAACTGCTGCAGGCGCTGGCGCATGCGAAGGTCAATGTCCTGGTATCAGGCGGCACCGGCAGCGGCAAGACCACTTTGCTGAATGTCCTGTCGGGCTTCATTCCAGAGACCGAGCGTGTCGTCACCATCGAGGACGCTGCCGAACTCCAGCTGCGCCAGCCACATGTGCTGCGCCTGGAGACACGTCCGCCGAACATCGAGGGAAAAGGGGAGATCACGCAGCGCGCACTGGTGCGCAATGCGCTGCGGATGCGGCCGGATCGCATCATCCTGGGCGAAGTGCGCGGCGGCGAGGCACTTGACATGCTCAATGCGATGAATACCGGCCATGAAGGGTCGCTGACGACCATCCACGCCAATACGCCGCGCGACGCACTGACCCGCCTGGAGAACATGGTCAGCATGGCTGGCCTCAACCTGCCCCCGAAAGCGATACGGCAACAGATCTCGTCGGCGATCACCGTCATCGTCCAGGCAGCGCGCATGACCGATGGCCGCAGGAAGATCGTCAGTATCCAGGAAATCACCGGTATGGAAGGGGAGATCATCAATATGCAGGAAATCTTCACCTTCCAGCGCACCGGCGTCGCGCAGGACGGCACCGTCAGCGGCCATTTCCGCGCGACCGGCGTGTATCCGAAGTTCGCCGAGCGCTTGCGCGTATTCGGAGTCGGGCTGCCGGACGAAACGTTTGATCCGGCCAGGCGCTTCGAAGCCTGAACATGCGTGGGCACATTGGTGAGCATGCAAGGGTCCTGGCTTGCCTTGCAAGACTGGCCGGTGGCGCGGCAGCACTGCGCCGCCACGCCAGGACTCCCATGGCGCCACCACGCCATGCCCGGCTGCAATAGCCATTTCGGGGAGCGGCAAAAATGAACTACGTCTTCTATGCTTTCGCTATCTTAGTCTTCGCTGCGGTCGTCCTCAGCATCGAGGGCATCTATCTGTGGTGGAATAACTACCACGGGCCCGCCGCCAAGCGGATCGAGGCGCGGATACGCTCGCTGTCTGCAGGCGGGCAGCTGCGGCCGGAACAGCTCTCGATCCTCAAGGAGCGCATGCTCAGCAATTCTCCGCTGTTCCAGCGCTGGCTGATGAAGCTGCCACGCATTGGCACGCTCGACCGCTGGCTCGAGCAATCCGGTACAACCTGGTCGGTTGGACAAATGTTTGCGTACTGCGGCTTCGCTGCCCTATGCACGCTCTCCCTTGGCCCGCTTCTCCCGCTGCCGTTCACGTTGGTGATGTTGATTGCATTGCTGGCCGCGCTGCTGCCACTCTGGCGGGTGGCATCGCTGCGCAGCAAGCGCTTGAAGCGCCTGGAGTCGCAATTGCCGGATGCCGTCGACATGCTAAGCCGCGCGCTGCGAGCCGGACATTCTTTCTCCAGTGCGATCGGCACGGTGGGACATGAGCTGAAAGAACCGATGGGGCCTGAATTCCGCACGACGTTCGACGAAATCAACTATGGCGTCGGCCTTGATGAAGCATTGACCAATCTGGCCATGCGCGTTCCCATCGGCGACCTTCGTTACTTCGTGATCGCGGTGCTGATCCAGCGAGAGAGCGGCGGCAACCTTGCGGAAATCCTCGACACCATCAGCTCACTGGTGCGCGAGCGTCTCAAGCTGTTCGACAAGATCCGCGTGTTGTCGGCTGAGGGCCGCCTTTCGGCATGGATCCTGGGACTGCTGCCCTTCGGCACCGCCGGCCTGATCCTTGTCGTGAATCCGGGCTTTATGGCGGTGCTTTGGACAGACCCTATCGGCCTGAAGATGATCGGTGTGGCGCTTACTTCGATGGTCCTCGGCGTGATCTGGATGCGCAAGATCATCCGGATCCGGGTCTGAGGGCGAACCGCGCATCACACAAGAGCGGCGATTCTTACTGGGGGAAATGATCATGCAAGGCATCAATCAAGCGGAGTTCCTGCTGCTGGCCCTTATCTTCGCGGCAGCATTTGGCGCAGCGCTGGGACTGCTGCTGCTGTTCTCGCCGAGCCGGGCGCAAGGCCGTGTCGGCCAGATTGCCGGCGCGCCAGGAACGGCGCCAGGTGCCGGGCAGCCCAATGCCTGGGTGGGAAAGCTGGAGCAATGGGCAAAGCCGGTCTCGCGCCTCTCTCTGCCGAAGGAAGGCTGGGAAAATTCGCAACTGCGCGTGCGCTTCATGAATGCGGGCTGGCGCGCTGCCTCCGCCGGCACGGTGTACTTCGCCGCCAAGACCGTGCTGGCGATCGTCCTGCCCCTGCTGGCGCTGAGCCTGCTTGGCAGCACCCAGTTGATCAAGGGCCAATATGAGATGGTGGCAACGCTGGCGGTTGTGTGCGCAATCGGCTATTACCTGCCCAACGCGTTCCTGGCGCGAAAGGCCGAAATTCGCAAGCGGACAGTATTCGAGGAGTTTCCCGACGCGATCGATCTGCTGACGGTCTGCGTCGAAGCCGGGCTCGGCCTCGATGCAGCGCTGATGCGCGTGGCTGACGAACTCCAGCTGCGCTGCCCGGTGATGGCAGACGAGCTCCAGCTCATGCTGCTCGAACTGCGGTCCGGCTTTGCCAAAGACAAGGCCCTGGCCAATCTCGCACTGCGGACCGGCGTCGAAGATGTCGACAAATTTGCGTCCATGTTGATCCAGGCGGACCGCTACGGCACCAGCCTCGGCGAATCGCTGCGCGTGCTGTCGGATACGTTGCGCACCAAGCGCCGCATGCGCGCAGAGGAACAGGCGGCGAAAATCGCGCTGAAGCTCCTGTTTCCGCTGATCTTCCTGATCTTCCCGACGCTGTTGCTGGTTCTGCTTGGACCAGCATTCATCCAGATCTACCGCGTGCTGCTGCCAACCATGGCGGGCCAGGGAGGCTGAGGTGCGCAGCGCGATGCCACCCGTGGGATAACCAGACCCCCGGGATGTCGCCCGGCTCCGGCCGGAGCACAGCCCGTTACCCGGCCGCGTCCCGGGTTTTTTTCGTGCATGCCAGGATCGCTGCGGAAGGAGGCGCGATGGTGTGAGGTTGCGGTCGAGGTCTCGATTGGTGGCACGGCTTCATGCGCGAGGCGGAAGGCAAGAAATAAAATCCCGCGCACTGCCAGGCAGCATGATCCGAAGCTGCGTCGCCGATGTTGCTACAGACAAATTGCATGGGGGAGTCAAGCAATGGGCACGAAAGCCACAAGTAGCAAAATAGAAGCTGCGATTACCCGTATCCTAGAGGGCAAGCCGGTGCGCATTCCGGCAGATCGGGAACTCAGCATTGCCGCGGTTGCGGAAGAAGCGGCACTATCCAATTCCACCATTCACAATCGTTACCCGGAACTTGCGGAGCGGATCCGCGCACTGGTCAAATGCGGTCTGGAAGCCCAGAGAAAGGAGCAAGAACAGCTTGCCTATCTACAACGGCGCCTGACACAGGCACTGCAGGTGTTAAGACGACGCGACGATGAGATCCGCCGCCTCAAGACCGTCAGGCTCGTCCTGGCCCGGGAACTCGATGCGTTGCGTGAAGAGCTGGCGCATGCGTCCCGCAAGGACAGCGATCCGGCACCGGGCGCGCAGGCTGGCGAGCACAGCGGCTGACGGCACTGGCAAAGCGCCACGGCTGCAAGCCTGGCATCCTGGCAAGGTGCCCCCGGCTCTGGCCTGCGGCATCAGCGGGCACGGCCAGTGCCTGCCTTGCCGCCCGGCCCTCCCGGTTACGACTGGGCAGCCGTGTTGCCTGAGTGCGCTCAGGCAGGGCCGCCTGGCGCCCTGGCTCTTGACCGGACGCTGGCTTTTCTGAAGAATCGCTAGGCATCTGCTCGCGGCAACCATGTCCGGCGGCCTGGAGTTCCCATGAGAATCCGCATCCTCAGCGATCTGCATCTCGAACATGACCTGCCCGACGTCATTCCGGCCTGCCCGGCCGATCTGGTGGTGCTGGCGGGCGACATCGCCAATGGCCGCGCCGGCATAGACTGGGCTGCGCGCACGTTCAGCGATCCGGTGGTTTATGTGCCCGGCAATCACGAATACTACGAAAGCGCCTTCGAGCAGGTCGATACGGAGATGGCCCAGGCCGCACGCGAAGCGCCGCATGTTCACTTGCTGAACGGCGCCACCGCAGATTTTGGCAGCCCCGGGGGCGAACGCGTACGCGTGATCGGCATCACTTGGTGGACTGATTACACGCTGTTTGGCATCGACCGACGCGACGATTCGATGCTTGCCTGCGCCGGCGCCATGCTGGATCATCGTCTGATCGAGATCACCGGTACTGACGGCCGGCGGCGCCACTTCACCCCGGCCGACGCCCTGGAGCGTCATCAGTCTGCCAGTGCCTGGCTGGGCGCGCAGCTGGCCGAGCCCTTTGCGGGAAAGACAGTGGTCGTCACCCACCACGCTCCCGATCTCGGCAGCCTGGACCCCCGCTTCTCACATGACCTGGTTTCAGGCGGATTCATTTCGCGACGCCCGGACCTGGTGGCGCAAGCCGATCTGTGGATCCACGGCCATACCCATACCGGCTTCGATTACTGCCTGGACAACGCGCGCGTGGTTTGTAACCCTCGCGGCTACGTGCGGCGCAAGACCTGCGCCCCCGAGAATCCTGCATTCGACTGGTGCTTCACCGTCGAAATCTGAGGTCCCCGACCTATCGCAATCTGACCAGCGTGCCGCAAGCAGTCCCCGAGCGAGGACGCCGTGCCGCCCATCAAAGCCCCCAGGGCAACGGGCTAGGCACCGCAAACGCTGCTGCTTCCCGCGTCCTGCCCCATGATTTCCCGCGGGAGATAGGTCGAGAAGCCAGGCACCGCCAGGCTTGAGAAGCCAATCCAGGCTACCGGAGATACCGGCGAAATCGTCAGGCCGGTAACGCTGACTGCCACACCGGTACAGTTGCTGCTGTCACAGGTTGTACTGACGGTCCCGCCAGGTCCGTACCAGTCCACCGACACGTTCGAGGCAGTAAGGCCCGGCATGATCGCCTGCATCTTGCTCAGCACCGACGACGAGCCAGCATTGCAGACCACTGCCTGCCTGGCGCCCCAGCGTGTTGCCTCGGCAACGGCGTTCCAGTTGTAGAGCACGCGTCCGAATTCCAGTATCCCCAACATCACGGTGAAGAAGAGTGCCGCGCAAATGGCGAATTCCACCGCTGTCGTGCCGCTTTGTCGCCTATTCATAGGACTGCCTCATAGTCACGGAGATGTTCCCGAAGGAGATCGAGGCAATGGATGAATTGCCACCGGTATAGAAGCGGGTAAAGCCCAGCAGATCCAGTATGGGCGAGAATGTATAGCCAGTGATCGCGACTGTCACCGTGTTGATCGCCGGATTGCTGCCCTGGAATTTATTGGAGGTACACGCCGACATGGAAGCGTCGCAGATGGAAACCATGCTGGGTGTCAGGCCAGACACCAGGGGCGTTGGCGATCCGCTGATCGTAGGCTTGCCGTATACGGCGAGGTTCGTCGCCGTGGTCCGTGCCGACGCGTTACCCGCGGCTTGCGTACTCAGGTAGCGCGCCGCATCGCGCGTGCTCTTGGCCAGGGTGTTGTAAGTGTAGATTGCGCGGCCGAACTCGGTGATCGCAAACGTGATCGCCAGCAGCAACGAGAGCGTGATGGCGAGTTCGACCAGCGCCACGCCTTTTTGTCGGGTCTTCATTATCCGCTCCTACTGGACAAGAACAGGAATCAAGGGTCCCGCGCTCCCCCCCGCCAGTCCATTGCTTGTGCAGGGACTGTTCAGGTTGCCCGCGTTACCCAGATATTCAAACTGGACCGAAGCGGTCGGCCCGCTGATTGGCTGCAGCATCAGCATGCAGGAAAAATCCTGGATTGTGGAAGCGGCGGAGATCACGGGCACCAATACGAGGCGGCGGCTCATCCCATACGTCTGGAGCTCACCGCCCGACCCATTCGTGGCCAGCGTCTTGTAGCCCCCTTTCATATTCAGTCCAGTGATATTGTCTCCCGCATTGACCTGGGTGCCATTATCCGCATAGTTGGCATATGCCAGCCGCTTCGCTTTGAAATTGGCGGCAGTGGGATCCGAGCCTGCCGCTTTCGTGCCACTGAATGCGTTCTGCGGAACGGCATTTGTCCAGTTTGCCGAGGTATAAGCGTAGCCGGTAAAGTCCGGGGGCATGGTGCTGATATCTCCATTGTTCTTGTAGATGCCAAAGCGCGCATTCCATTGATCGTCAACGGATACTTTTGCTCCTGGGGTGCCGACCTTATCGTTGAGACTGGAGCCGCAGTAACCCACACTCATCTCCGACTTGGTCTCGTTGGCGTTCGTCGAGCCGTCGAGGTTGTACCATCCCATCTCTCCCGGGCTTGCGGTCTTGGTGCCGTCGTACAGCACAGTCACCCATTCGCCAACCTGGAAGCCGTAATCCGGCGCTGTGCCTCCAGCCTTGGGCCGCAAACCAACGGGGATCGGGCACGAGCTTTGCGCATGGGAACGCGTCGCCACGGCCACTGCGGCTACCGCATTGCTGGAAGCGCCACCAATCAGTTGGATAAGATAGGCCACGATGCCGCTTGTCGTGTGGCTGCATTTGGCATAGCGGGCATTGGCTGCTGGCGAGAATCCGGCGCTGAAGGCGCCAGTCAGCGTGTCACTAAAGGCGATTTCCGACGAGGCGATGGATGCGGATGCTTTCTGGTATCTCACGCGGTTGGCGTTTCCCGCAGTGATCCCCGCACTGGCGGCTCGCGCCAGCGCATCGGACGCGCCGTCCAACTCCTCTGCCGCTGCGAGTGCACAACTGTCTAGAGCCGACTGCAACTCGGTTTTCGCCACGAACAGCCCGCCAAGGTCGATAACCAGTCCAGCCATGCCAAGCAGAACTGCAAGGGTCAGGCCGACCATGGGGAGAATGACGCCGCGTGCTTTCTGTGTTCTGGATTTGGACATAGGACATCGACCACTGGTTGAAATCACATGACAGTCGACTCTCACGCATCAGAGAATCAGGCGGAACGGCCACAATCCGGACCAGCTTCCCTGTGGACTACAATCGCCTGGCTTGCTACCCTTGCCGGCAAGGAGCCCCACGCGGGCACCACGCTCTCGCGCGCTGCCGGCTGGTTTCTTACTTGCATTTTTAGTCTTGCCGGCGCCAAACAGAAATCCCCCGGAGGGATGATTCGTCACTGAAACATCGAGGGATCGCAGCTGGCTACCGCGATGTGGAAATCAGTCCAGGGCATGCGCCAGGCATATCTGGATATTCGGGCACGAGGCGCCGCCACAAGCAAAAACCCCCGCCGGCTCGCGCCAGCGGGGGTTTTTGTTACTACGGGTAATGCGGGTAAAGCAGGCTGCCAGGTTGGCAGGCCGGCAGATTTACATCATGCCGTCCATGCCGCCCATGCCACCCATGCCGCCCGGCATTGCCGGAGCCGACTCGTCCTTCGGCAGTTCTGCCACGGCGCAATCCGTGGTCAGCATCAGCGAAGCAACCGAAGCAGCGTTCTGCAGCGCGGTGCGGGTCACCTTGGTCGGGTCCAGCACGCCCATTTCCACCAGGTCACCGTACTCGCCGGTGGCGGCGTTGTAGCCGTAGTTGCCCTTGCCGTCGATAACCTTGGCCACGACGACCGAAGCTTCTTCACCAGCGTTCAGCACGATCTGGCGCAGCGGCTCTTCCATGGCGCGCAGCACGATCTTGATGCCGGCGTTCTGGTCAGCGTTGTCGCCGGTCAGGTTGGCGATGGCAGCGCGAGCGCGCAGCAGGGCCACACCGCCGCCGGGGACAATGCCTTCTTCCACGGCTGCACGGGTTGCGTGCAGTGCATCTTCCACGCGCGCCTTCTTTTCCTTCATTTCGACTTCGGTGGCTGCGCCGACCTTGATCACTGCAACACCGCCGGCCAGCTTGGCCACGCGTTCTTGCAGCTTTTCACGGTCGTAGTCCGAGGTCGCTTCTTCGATCTGGGCACGGATTTGCTTCACGCGTGCTTCGATCGAGCCTGCGTCGCCGGCGCCGTCGATGATGATGGTGTTTTCCTTGCCGATTTCGATGCGCTTGGCTTGACCCAGTTCTTGCAGGGTTGCCTTTTCCAGCGTCAGGCCGATTTCCTCGGCGATCACTGCGCCGCCGGTCAGGATGGCGATGTCTTCCAGCATGGCCTTGCGGCGGTCGCCGAAGCCCGGAGCCTTGACAGCAGCGGTCTTCAGGATGCCACGGATGTTGTTCACCACCAGGGTCGCCAGGGCTTCGCCTTCGACGTCTTCAGCGATGATCAGCAGCGGGCGGCCCGACTTGGCCACTTGCTCCAGCACCGGCAGCAGGTCGCGGATGTTCGAGATCTTCTTGTCGAACAGCAGCACGAACGGGTTGTCCAGGGCGACAACTTGCTTTTCCGGGTTGTTGATGAAGTACGGCGACAGGTAGCCGCGGTCGAACTGCATGCCTTCCACGACTTCCAACTCGTCGGCCAGCGACTTGCCGTCTTCAACCGTGATTACGCCTTCCTTGCCGACCTTGTCCATCGCTTCAGCGATCAGCTTGCCGATCACTTCGTCGCTGTTGGCGGAGATCGAGCCAACCTGGGCGATTTCCTTGCTGGTGGTGGTGGTCTTGGTCAGCTTCTTCAGCTCTTCAACCGCGTTCACCACAGCCTTGTCGATGCCGCGCTTCAGGTCCATCGGGTTCATGCCGGCGGCAACGTACTTCATGCCTTCGCGCACGATCGACTGGGCCAGCACGGTTGCGGTAGTGGTACCGTCACCGGCGTTGTCGCTGGTCTTGGAAGCCACTTCCTTGACCATTTGCGCGCCCATGTTCTGCAGCTTGTCCTTCAGCTCGATTTCCTTGGCCACGGACACGCCGTCCTTGGTCACGGTCGGGCCGCCGAAGCTGCGCTCCAGCACAACGTTACGACCCTTCGGGCCCAGGGTAACCTTGACTGCGTTGGCGAGAATGTTCACGCCTTCGACCATCTTGGCACGGGCGGCGTCGCCGAATACTACGTCTTTAGCTGCCATGTTCTGAATCTCCTAAATCTGTACGAATGGGGCGCGTGGATTACTTGTTCACCACAGCCATGATGTCTTCTTCGCGCATGACCAGCAGTTCCTGGCCATCCACCTTCACGGCCTGGCCGGCATACTTGCCGAACAGCACGCGGTCACCCACCTTGACGTCGAGAGCGATCGAGGCGCCCTTGTCATCCTTCTTGCCGGGGCCCACGGCCAGCACTTCACCTTGATCAGGCTTTTCGGCAGCATTGTCGGGAATCACGATGCCGGAAGCGGTCTTGGTTTCATTGTCCAGACGCTTGACGATCACGCGGTCGTGCAAAGGACGCAGATTCATACGGACTCCTTGGTACAAAAAGTGATTTCAGGTTCACAAAATTGGCCGCCAGCACTAACGGCCAGCAGAATTGGTGCGCCGGACGAGGCCTGTTAGCACTCATGCCCGACGAGTGCTAATTATAGGGACGGGGGTTTACGTTTTCAAGTCAGCGACTTGATACGTGTTTACCCTTCCTCCGGCTATCGAGATTCACTCAACCTTGAACTTTGTCCGCTTGGCTTCGAACTCCCGCAAGCCACGGGCGCGGCCAAATTCTCAGGATTTCCTATGAAATACATGGACTTATACGAAAGGAAGCACGGTCCTGCCTGTTGATCTGCAACTGATGTTCGCCCACGTATAGAACTAGACCCCCACGCTAGAACGGGCGGAAGACAAGAGTGATTCAGGCTCCATAATGCAGGGCACTCGACGCCGGCATCCGGGCACTCGGATTTCACTGCGCGAGATCGCCAGACACCGCGATCGCAAGAAGATCTGGCAACACGGCTCGGCTGGTTGCTGAACGCAGCCCAGCTTTTTGTGGCGAAACCCAGTTCGCTCTACGAGTTGGCCCCCTCGGACAGCACAACCAGATCGACCGGCGCCACCACGCCGCCGATCGCGCGACCACACCGTACCGGTTTTTGCCCCTTGTAGCCCTGCTCCAGAGCCCGTTCGTACATGCTGCGCGTGGTCAATCCCCGCGTGCCCTCGGCTTTGTTTTGCTTCTCCAGCTTGGCGGCAAGATTCACCGCATCGCCAATCACCGTATATTCGAGCCGCGTGCCGTGGCCGATGATGCCAAACAGAACCTGGCCGCTGGCCGTACCTGCCCCGACATCCGGCGCGATCTGCCCCCGGGCTTGCCGGCGTGCGCGCCACTCGCCCACCGCCGCCATGATGGCGTCGATCGCGCGCAGCGCGTTGGCGGCGTAATGCTCGTCCTGGCTGACGGCGCCGAAGCTCGCCAGGATCCCGTCGCCCATGAATTTGTCTATGCTGCCGTGGTACGCCTTGACGATCGGCACCAGCAAGCCCTGGTACTCGCCGAGCAGCCTGATCAGCTCGGCCGGGGTCAGCATGGAAGATGCTCGGGTAAAGCCTCGCATATCCAGAAACAGGATGGCTGCCTCGCGCAGTTCGCCGTGACCGGCCATCACGGCCGACTCCGAATCCGTGATGCGATGCGCGACGGAGTCATCGAAGAACAGCGACAGGTCCGCAACGGCTTGCTGCCCTCTCAGCGATTTCACGACAAAGCTGCGGGCGCGTGCCAGCGCAAGGGCCAGTACCGCCGTGACCATCGTGATCGAGAGCAGCCTGTCAAACTCGCCGCCGTAGTGGATCTGGCTTGAACGCAGGGACGTCACATAGTCCCAGGTAACGGGGTTCCCGGTTGCATGCGCCAGCGCGTAGTGCAGCAGTACCAGCCAGCCCAGTGCCGCCGTCAACCCGGACAGCGCCACCCAGGCAGGTTCGAAACGCAAGGCACGCAGGGCAATCAGGATGAAGATGTACGCAAACTCCGTGCTCTTCAAAAAGATCTGGGGAGGCTGCTCATACTGGAGATGGTAGGCCCAGATGACGAAGATCAGCACCGCCATTTCCGCAACGACGGTAAGCCCCACCATCCAGCGGGCGAGTTGCCCCGTCACGGCAAGATAGAGTCGGACCAGCGCCAGCACCACGAACGACGTCAAGCCCAGGGGCACTGCCCGGATTGGCGCATCCGGCGAGAATCCCGCTGGCGTACCAACGTAAAGAAAGGCAAGCAGCGCCGCGATCAGGAGCTGAACGGATGTCACAAGCAGCTCGCTGTGACATTGCTCGCGCTCCAGTTCCAGCCGCACTCGCGGCGGAAACTGCATGCCTTTGCGGCCCGTACCAAGCCACGCCGCCATCCGTTGCCCATACGTAGCCATCGCGCTCCTCACGCGTGCTGCAAGTGGGCGCCGGGCCGCCACTGAGCGCTGCGCCTGGGCGCGCCTCACAATGCAACCGGCTTCAACTCGCCGCCGGAAATCTTCACGCACGTGCCAGCCGGCAACATGAGCCATTCGGCGCCCGCCGCATCCCGGCGCGCCTGGCCGGTGCAGGCATGCGTCGCGGTGCCGCAATCGTTCCTTCCCGCACGCACCACGCCAAAGCAGCGCTCCCTGTCGAGGGCAAAAGCCCCCCTCGACCCCGGCAGCAGGTGCGTGTTCTGCTGGATCGCAATCAGCACCGCACCGATCACGGTGCAGACGACCGTTGCGTTTCCCGCCTTGTGGCCCATACGGCCTCCCTTAGCTGTGTTGCACATACGGCTGCCGGCTGGATTGGCGTCACCCGCCATCGCCTCGGGTAGCCGGTTCGCCCAGCAGGCGCCGGATTAGCAGGCCGCCGCCGATGGCAAGGCACATTGCCGCGAACGCCAGCCACGCATAAGGCCAGAGCAGCGGCATCCCCACCAGCAGGAGACCGTCATTGCCGCCGGGAATCAGCAGGCTGCCCCACCCCATCATGGCACCGCCCAGGAAGCACCGGGCCATCTGCCCGAGCGACACCGAGGTAGCGCGGAGGCCGCCCGACGTCATGCCGCCCAACATAGCCCCGCCGAGCAATGCCAGCCCCAACACGCCGCGCGGAACGATGCCACTGGCCATCCCCCGGGCCAACTCGGCAAGCACGTCCGTGTATGACCACGCACCTGCCAGCAACATCATGAGCAGGAAAGTGATGCCGATCACCGTGGTCGCGGTATGCGGTTGCCAGATGCGGGTGGCCAGCCCCGCCACAGCCCCGGCCGAGCGCCCAGGCAGGAACGGGCGAATCACCCGCCAGGCAACAAACAGGACGAATAGCGCAGCAACCCCTGAAGACGCACGCAATACCGGTGAGCCAGTCTCCAGCGCCCGGTACGCGGGTGACGGCCACCAAGCGGCGAAGCCCAGGCAGCCGGCATAGAAGCCGAGCGGCGTCGCAAGGTAGGCCCATTGCCCGGAGCCCAGGCGCGCGATCGCACCGAAAACGCAGGCGCCGTTGATCAGCGCGCCCAACCCCAGCAAGGCACCTCCGGCCACTGTCACGCTATCGGCGCGGTACCCGCCCGGCATGATGGGCAGCAGATCGAGCACTTGCGCGACCAGCAGTCCGCCACAGACCCAGACCGATGCCTCGATCATGGCGAGCAGCCGGCTGAAACCGCGCGTATCGATGATTTCGTTCATCGCCGCCACCGTGCAGGTGCCCCCGCGCTGGATGGCGAATCCCATCACGCCGGCACAGAGGAAGGCAATGCCATAAGCAAGGCTGAGCAGCATGGCGTTCATGATCGGATCACTCCAGCGCACCAGAGCAGGTGAATGTCGGAGGGCATCAGTGCACTAACTACATCATGTGCGCATCCGACTTGGTTTCTACCGGAAACAGGTCCGAAGACAGCAGCACGACCGGCGCACTGCTTTCGTTCTTCCACCAATGCGACGTGCCGTTCCTCTCGGTGGTTGCTTCGCCCGCCTTGTGAACGATCGGTACCGCGCAGTTGCTGGCGTACTCGACAATCTCCCCGGAGACGATGTAGATGATCGCAGGCCGGTTGTTATGGCTATGCCATGGCACGATCCCGCCCGGCTTGACGTCCAACTGGCGCAGGCGAAGCAGCCGCCCCGGCAAGGCCACCGGCTCCTTCGACAGGTCGGTCGAAGCGCGGACGGCATCGCTTACATCCTTGGGAGCCATGGGGCCGGGCTTTTGGCCCTGGCCGTCGGCGACTCTCTGGCCACCGGGGCACTCGCCCGCCTACACGGCAAACGCCGTGAGCGACAGTGCGACAACGAGCATGCCCCCGGCGGCGGCACGCTGCCACGCAGCGCGTTGATACTGGTGCTGGACCTTCATGATGATCTCCTTGGGTTGGGAATGGCCAGGCAGGGCCGTCATGCGTGCATGGCGCTCCTGCCTAGAGAAACTCCTTGTGAATATCGATGCTTGAACGCTGGCCGATCGATTCGTAGTGCCTGCCGAGCCAGGCGTCCGCCTCTGCCCGGCCCTTGTCGCGCAGGAAGCAAAGGAAGCCCCAGTCCGCATTCAGCTTGCTGGACACACCGAGCTCTCCCATCGTCTCGTCGGAGCGGATGGAATGAATCAGCATCTCCTTCATATCGGCGCGGTCGATCTTGCCGTCCTGGATCAGCGTGGTGACAAAGGCGATGGCGCGAAGCTCGCGGATCAGCGATGAGTTGAAGCTCACCTCGTTGATGCGGTTCAAGATCTCGGCCGCCGTGGTCGGTACGCCCTTTCGCTCGATCGGGTTGATATGCACGATCACCACGTCCCGCGTGCCGCAGTTGTAGATCAGCGGGAAAATGGCCGGGTTACCGACATACCCGCCGTCCCAGAAATGCTCCCCGTCGATCTCGACCGCCTGGAACAGGAATGGCAGGCAGGCCGAGGCCAGTACCGCCTTGATGCATATGTCCTCCCGGGAGAAGACCCGGACCGTGCCAGTCTCGACGTTGGTAGCGCAAAGGTAGAGTTGGATCGGGCAGTGCTTGTTCAATGCCCCGAAATCGACATGTCTGCCGAGCACGTCGCGCAGCGGGTTGAGATTCAACGGATTGAACTGGTATGGGGACAGAACGCGCAACATCATGTCCGTCATCAGGTACATGGGCGAATGATCGAGCCCGAACCCTTCATGCATCAGCTTCTCCCACGGCAGCAGGCGAAACGGGTTGCTCATTTCAGCCACGCTGGCGATATCGCGCCAGAAGTCGTGCAGCGCCAGCCGCGCGCGCTCCGGCCCTCCTTCCAGCAGGCCATAGGCAAGTACCGCCGCATTCATCGCGCCCGCGCTGGTGGCGCTGACACCTTCCACCGCCAGGCGGCCGTCCTCCAGCAGGCGATCGAGCACGCCCCACGCAAAGGCGCCGTGGGCGCCTCCGCCCTGCAAGGCCAGCGCAACGGATTTTTGCGCCCCGCCCGGCGATCTCTTTGGTTTCGCAGACATGTCCCGCCCCTTAGTGTTGTGTCCAGCCACCGTCCATCGCGAGCGCGGCGGCCGTCATCGATGCCGCGTTTTCCGAGGCAAGAACGACCGCGAGCGCGGCGAGCTCTTCGATGCGGACAAAGGCCTTGCGCGCCCGAGCCTGGTCGGTTATCTGCTGCTCAACCAGTGGCGTCTTGACATAGCCCGGGCAGAGCGTGTTGCTGGTGATACCGTGCTCCGCAACCTCTAGCGCGACCGTTTCCGATAGGCCGATCAGCCCATGCCTGGCGGCAACATATGGCGTCTTGAACGGCGAGGCGACCAGGCCGTGAGCGGCGCCCTGGGCGGCAAACGCCCGGGCAATACCCAGCCCGATGCCGCTGCTTGAACCGGTGACGATGGTTGATTTTCCTTTCTGCATGGTTTTCTCCTGTCGGCGTTCGTCGGCGTTCGTCAAAGCTCGATAGCAGCGTGCCGCACGCCGGTGTCAAGCGTGGGGCGGTGCTGGGACGTGGTGGCGGCGGCAGCGTGGCGCGGGCCGGAATCAGCTTGCGGGGCTTCCCGTGCGACGCTGGCCGGACCCGTTGACGCTTCGTCCGCGTCACCGGTACGGGTAAAGCGCAGGTGCGTGATGTCGGTGTGGAAAAACATCGCCCACGTCCACTCGACCAGGATCCGCACCTTGCGGCCAAACGTAGGCACCCGCATCAGATACAGCGCGCGCCACATGAGCCAGGCAGGCAAGCCGGTCAGATTGACGCCATAGACGCAGGCGACCCCTTTCATGTGCCCGATGGTCGCCATCGACCCCTTGCTCTGGTATGAGAACGGTTCACTGCCCCGCTGCCCGATCTGTCCGGCCACGTTGGCAGCCAGCTGGCGCGCTTGCGCGACGGCAAACTGGGCAGTCGGTGGCGAATACTGTCCGGTCGCGGCATTTCGTACCAGCGCGCAATCGCCGATGGCCCACAGTCCCGGCATGCCGCACACCGACATATCGGCGTTGGTCTCGATGCGGCCGCGCTGGGTTGCAAGCCCGAGATGGCGAGCCAGTGTCTCGGAAAGCGGATTCGACTTGGTACCGATGGTGCAGACTACCGTCGCCCCATCGATCCTTTCGCCGGAATCCAGGGTGACCCCGTCCGCATCCACCCCCGCCGCGCGCGTTGTCAGCCTGACCTTGATGCCGCGCCTGGACATCAGCCGCGCCGCGGCCACACCGAGCGATTCAGGTAGTTCCGGCAGGAGCCGGCCGGTATCGTGGAGGATGCTGACCTCCACCTCGTCATCCCTGACCCGCTTGTAGAAGCGCCGCACGCTGCGGATGTAATCGGCAAGTTCGCCCGCCACCTCAACGCCGGAGAAGCCGCCGCCGATCACGATGAAGTGGCCGAGCCGCCGGCGCAGGACAGGATCCGATTCCAGCTCGATCCTGGCCAGCTGGCGCAGTACACGATTGCGGATAAACAGCGCGTCGCCGACCAGCTTCAGGGGCAGCGCGTGTTCGGCCATGCCCGGCACAAGCGCGAGACTCGCGCGGGTGCCGAGGGCAAATACCAGATGGTCGAACGGTATCTCGCGCGGTCCCGCAAGCGTCGTGCAGGAGACCTTTCCCTGGGCGTAGTTGACGTCCTGGACGCTGCCCATGATGAACCTCACGCGCTTGACCATCTGGCGGATCGGGACGATCACCTGTTCGGGGAACACCGATGCCCCTACCACCTCGGCCAGCATCGGATTGAACGTGGTGTAGCTCTCCTCGCTCAGCAGTGTTATGCAGGTGGAGGGCTCCACGAGCTTCTCGAGCGACCGGGCCAGGGTGGTGCCAGCGAATCCGCCCCCGATGATCACAATATTCTCTGTTCGGCGCGCATGGCGGCTCCTTGCTATGGAATAGGGTCAGTGGCGCTCAGTGACGGTCAGTGACGCCACGCCAGCTCCGGGGCATCGAGCGGAACACATAGCGCCCGATGAGGTAGTCCAACGAGAGCCGGCCGGGTCCATGGAAGAGCGTCACCAGCAATAGCAGGCCCCAGTACTGGTGATCCTTCAAGCCAACCTCGCCGAGGCCCGGATAGGAAATCACCGCGATTGCGTTGAAGACGAACAGCGCCAGCGCGGATGCCCGCGTGCCAAGACCCAGCACCAGCAGCACGGGCAGGCAGAGTTCCGCCGCGGTACCGAGGTACGCCGCCAGTTCCGGTGGCAGCAGGGGCACGGCATACTCGCTCTCGAACAGCGCCAGCGTGGTGGACCAACTGGCGATCTTGGTCAGGCCCGACTGGAAGAACACCAGGCCCACGAAAATGCGGATGCCCAGATCAAGCACGGGGGTCATGAATTCCAGCGCGTGAATGGCCGTAGTGCCGGCGGCAATCGCCCTGCCCTGCAAGCCGCTGCCGGCGCCCCATGGCTTCGAGCACGGGTTGGATGACGTTTTCATTTGAGCTACCTCGACTGGTTGCATGCCATGCAGGCTGGATCCAGCGCCGCCGCGCTCATGGTCACGGCGGCGCCGGCCTTGGATCAGGCGGCGCCCGCTGCCTTGGCGGCCGGGCTGAGCACGCCGCTCTTGCCGCCGGGCTTGGCAAACTCGGACATCTGCAAGTGACCGCCGGCGATCTTCTCGCAGGTCCCCTTGGGCACCAGGACCCACGCCTCGGCGTCGCGGTCGATCTTCACCGTAGCGGCGCAAGAGCCCTTGCTGGTGCCGCAGTCGTTCTTGCCGGCCTTGGCAATGCCCGCGCATTTTTCGTTGTCGCCGGCGGCGGCCATGGCGTGGGTGCTGGTTCCGACCACACCCAGTGCCAGCAGGCTGGCGATCGCGCCGCGGATGATCCGTTCGTTTTTCATGATGCACACTCCGTATTCAGGTTGGGAATCGGACAGGAGTCATGCCTGTCTCTGAGCTGCAGTATGCAAAGCGGACCTCACGCAGCTCTCGCCAAATTCTCAAATTTTCTTCACGACGAAGATGGGCACGCATGGGTTCGCGATGCACCGCTGGCATGGTTGGATAGCCGGGCGCGCCGCACTAGAATGATTGAGTCAAACGGGAGTGGCTGACGCTGCATCCAGGTGCTTCCCGCACGATGAGGAGAAACCATGTCGCGCCATGTGCTGGTGATCGAGGATGACGCCGATATCGCCCAGCTGGTCAAGCTGCAACTGGCCGGGTTGTCATGCGAGGTGAAGGTTGCCAGCCAAGGCCGGACCGGCCTGGAAGAGGCGCTTCGCCAACCTTACGACCTCGTTATCCTGGACCTGATGCTGCCGGGCATGGATGGGCTGGAGATATGCCGCCGCCTGCGCAGCGAGCAGCGCTATACGCCGATCCTGATGCTCACCGCGCGCTCCACTGAGCTGGACCGGGTGCTCGGGCTGGAGATGGGTGCGGACGATTACCTGACCAAGCCCTTTAGCGTGCTGGAACTGGTCGCGCGGGTGAAGGCCATCTTCCGCCTGGTCGAAACGCTGGTAAACCCGGCGGTGGATGGCCAGACCATGATCGAAGCAATGGATTTGCGCATCGACATTGAAAAGCGCGAAGTGGCTGTACGCGGACAGCCCATCACGCTGACTGCGAAGGAATTCCAACTGCTGCTGCATTTCGCGCAGAACCCGGGACGCGTCTTCAGCCGCAGCCAGTTGCTCGACCAGGTCTGGGGCTATACCCATAGCGGCTACGAGCACACCGTGAGCTCGCACATCAACCGCCTGCGCGCCAAAATCGAGATCAATCCCAATGAGCCCGAATACATACAGACGGTGTGGGGCGTGGGCTACAAGTTCCGCAGCGCGTCGAAAGCGCTGCCCTGACCATGTTCCGCACGCTGTATGGCAAGCTGGCGGCCGTGCTGATGGTGGTGTTCATCACCATCGGCGCGATGATGATTCTCGCCTCGCAAAAGATGCTCGAGACGCAACGGCTGCTCGAGCTGGCCACCGACCTGATCATCGGCACCGTCGCGTTCAGCCTGCTGGCCGCATTGATCGTGTTCCGGCTCCTGACAATCCGCCTGCGCGTTCTGTCCGAGTCCATCGACGCCTTTCGCGCGGGAGGCTTCTCGCAACCGGTCCGACTGGTGTCGTCGGAACAGCCGGTCGATGAAATCGATCGGCTCAGCGCCGCCTTCCAGGAGATGTCGGAGCGCATTGTGACGCTACTGGCACAGCTATCCCAGGTAGACCAGCAGCGGCGCGAGCTGCTCGCCAATGTGTCCCACGATCTGCGTACGCCGCTCGCCTCGATGCAAGGCTACCTCGAGATGCTGCTGATCCGGTCGGACGAGTTGTCGGCCGAGGAGAGAGACCGCTACCTACAGGTGGCAGCCAAGCACTGCGAGCGGCTCGGAAAGCTGGTACAGGACCTGTTCGACCTGACCAAGCTGGAGGCGTGCGAAGTCCAGCCGCAGATCGAAACCTTCCCGCTCGCGGAACTGGCCCAGGACGTGGTGCAGAAATTCGCGCTGGCGGCGCAGAAGCGCGAGCTTGCACTGATCGCGCGATGCCGGGCGGATTGCCCTCCCGTGAGGGCAGATATCGGCATGATCGAGCGGGTACTGGAGAACCTGATCGAGAATGCCATGCGCTATACCCCGGCAGGGGGTGAGATCAGCGTCGACGTTGCGCCCGTCGGGGAACGCGTGGAACTGAAGGTGCGCGATACCGGCAAAGGGATCGGTGACGACGAGTTGCACGACATCTTCAATCGCTACTTCCGCGTGGATCGCGGCGAGTTTGGCAACACCGGCAACGCCGGCCTTGGGCTGGCCATCAGCCGCCGCATCGTGGAGTTGCACGGCGGGGAAATACGCGTCGAGAGCGAGTTGGGGCGCGGCACTACCTTCACTGTGGACCTGGCCCCGGCCTGACTCGCCGCCCCATCGTTCGCACCCGGATACCAATACCAGGTCTCAGAATGCAAGGACCTGCCTTCGCGACAGCATGCGCAATGGACGATCGGCCGGCAGATCGGGCAGGAGGCGGCCGATCTCGGCCACGGTGGCCGCGCTGTCGTGCGGCTTCAGGTGGGTGATGAAAATCTCGGCTGGCAACCGCAGCCTGGCCAGTTCTCCGGCGAGCAGGCTTGGGCACAGGTGCCGCGAAACCTTGGCAATATGGCAATTCTGTTCGGGGAAGGAAGTTTCGATAATCAGATAACGCAGGTTGCCGATCGCGTTGACTGCCTCCCACAGCGCATCGCAGGGTCCCGTATCGCCGGTGAAGACAAGGCTGGCGGCGCCACTGTCCATCCAATATCCGACTGTTGGCACAGCATGGCTGGCCGGCAGCGGCGTGATGCGCCGCTTTCCGATCTGCACGGTCACGCCAGGCTTAACCACCTGGTAGCGCAGGTAGGGAGCGTCCACGCTCGGCAGCACGCTGAAGTCGGGCCAAAGACAATTGTTGAAGAGATGGATACGCAAGGCATCGATTGTCGCCTCCAGCGCATAGATCGTGACAGGTGCCTGGCGGCGCCCACCCACCGCATCCGCAAGCAGCGGCAGCGAGCAGATATGGTCCACGTGGCTATGCGTCAGAAACACGGCATCGATGCGGGCCATTTCGTCCAGGGTCAGGTCGCCCACGCCCGTCCCGGCGTCGATGAGCACGTCATCGTCGAGCAGCATGGCGGTCGTACGCAGGCCAGCACCGATGCCGCCGCTGCAGCCGAGGATAGTCAGCTTCATGATCTTTGCATTCCGAGTGATTTCGCCACGCTAGCCGATGCGCTCCACGCCAGGCGATTCCGTCTCAAAGCCGATGATGGTGGCATCCATGATGTGCTGCCGGATGAAGTCCGCCAGTGCGAAGGCGGGCTCGACCCTCAACGCGCATTCATAGGCCTGTTCGACCGTCTGGCCGCCGGCAAGCGCTTGCAGCATCGCGAACTCCACCGCGTCAAGCGGCAGCAGTTCCACTGTATAGCCACTGCGCCGGACCAGCAACTGGACGCCGCCGCTGCCGGCGTCGATATCCTGGCTGTCTTGCGCGCCTGGCTGGTTGGCTTGCCAGATCCGCGAGACTGGAAACGCAGACGCCAGTAAGCGGCTGGCCGGATGCAGGATAAAGCGCAGCGTCGTGCAATCGGCTTGCGCGACGGCCGCCAGGCGTTCGATGGCAAGTGGTCCGTGGTCGGCGGCATGGAACACCTGATGCACCAGCCATTCGAGCCTCGCCACATCGGGCAAGTAGCGCAGTGAAGCCGCCGGACCAAATTGCGCAAGGAATGTTGCCAGGCTGCCGCCATATTGCTGGATGTCCCCGCTTGTCGACGGGTAAGCCAGCAGGTATTGATCCGCCGCGTAGTTAAAGAACGCCTCGCCCACCAGTTGCTCTACCACCGGATACACCGCGCGCAAGGCTTCGTGAGCATTGTGGTGAAAGTTGTTGATGTAGATATCGATCCGCTCGTGCGCCGCGGCGCCGCCCGCGACGAGATCCGCACTGAGCCGCGCTGGGTCCCGCGACAGGAGCGCGCCGGCGAAGTTGCGCTGAAGTTCATGCAGCGAAGGCATTGGCCGTCTCCATGATGCTGGCGGCGATGTCGGCTTCATCAAGCAGGACCGCAAGCTGGGGAATCCCGGTATCCCATTCGATCAAGGCGGGCACCGCACCAAAGCGCTCCACTGCGTACTGGTACAGCGCCCACACCGGGTCGGCGACCCGCTGGCCATGGGTATCGATCAGCAGTTGGCCCACACGGTCATGGCCGGCCAGGTGGATCTCCTTCACCGCCGCCACTGGAATGGCGTCGAGAAAGGCCAGCGGATCGATGCCATTGTTGACCGCATTCACGTAGACGTTATTGACATCGAGTAGGATGCCGCAGCCCGTGCTGTGGGCGAGCGCGGCAATGAATTCCGCTTCGGGCATGGTCGAATGCGCAAACTGCAGATAGCTCGAGATATTCTCCACCAGCAACTGGCGGCGCAGGCAATCCTGGGTCTCATGTACGTGCTCACGCACCACCGCAAGCGCTTCCTCCGTGTACGGCAGGGGCAGCAGATCGTTCAGGGCCCGGCCCGGGACGCGGCCCCAACTCAGATGCTCGGATACCAGTCCGGGTTCGAAGCGATCGACGAGTGCGCGCAAGCGCCGCAGGTGAGCCCGGTCCAACGACTCGGTCGAGCCTAGGCCGAGGCCGACGCCATGCAGGCTCAGAGGATAGGCTTCCCGTATCCGCTGCAGGTAGTACAGCGGCTGGCCGCCATCGCCGAAGTAATTCTCGCTATGGACTTCAAACCACCCGACGGCAGGCCGCTCCGCCAGGACCTGCCTGTAATGCGGCGCGCGAAGCCCCAATCCGACCCGCGCCGGGTCATTGGTCGCCGTCGAGAAAGGAACCTTTTTCATCTCACCTTGCATCACGAAACACCTCCGCTACCGCCGCCTTGTGCTTCCTGCTACTTTGGTCGGAAAAGATCACGAAACCCTCACGCGGAGTTAATGGATTTCGCCTGGTGAATTTCAACCGGGAGTTCACCCGGGGTGTACACCTGATTGGTGCGGCTTGCCCGTCATCAAGGCCGTACTGGTTGCGTATGGGCGCATGCGCTATGTTGGGAATGGCCCGTGCGGCATCGGCGATCGCTTGGCCGCACGCCGTTCGCATAACCCTCTTGACATGATGCTTAGTACACTTACATCGACAACCGCCAGGCAGACCACACCTGGCTCGATCGCGCAGGAAAATCCGCCATGGGACTGAGATGGAAGCTACTCCTGCCGGCAGCGCTGACCGGCCTGCTGCTGACTACCTGGCTGGCCTTCGGTTGGGCGCCTGGTACGCGTGCTGAACTGGCATTGGTTGCCGCCGGCGGCGTGGCTCTGATGCTAGCCTCCGCGGCAGCGGCTTTACACCTCTTCCTGTGGCGTCCGCTTGGCACCCTGTTGCATACCGGCACGCAGGCGTCGGCAAAATCGCCCGTGCCGTCCTCTCCCCTTGCCACGGATGAAATCGCGCAATTGAAGGATGCATTCGCGCAGCTCCAGGTACGTGTCCAGACACTGCAACAAGCGCTCGACTTGGCCACGGAAAAACGCACCCAGATCGAGGTAGCGCTGCGCTCCAGCGAGGAGCGCTACGCGCTGGCGATGCGCACGGCCGACGACGGCATGTGGGAATGGAATATCCAGACGGGCGACGTTCGCTTGTCGCAGCGCTGGAAGAGCATGCTTGGTTTCGACGAGGACGAGTTGCCGGACACCATGCAAGCCTGGCGGCAACGCGTGCATCCGGACGACCTGCCCGTCGTGGAAGCCGCGATTGCACAGCACCTGGAGGGAGCGACACCACGCTACCAGCAGCAGATCAGGCTATTGCACAAGGATGGCCGCTACCGCTCGGTGGATTCACTAGCCAGTGCCATTCGCCACGCCAACGGCAAGCCCGGCCGGCTGGTCGGGTTAGACACCGATGTGACGCGCATCAGACGGGTCGAGGACATTCTCAAGCACATCGTGGAGGGCACTACGGGAACCTGCGGGGACGACTTCTTCCGGGCACTGGTACGCCACTTTGCCGCGGCGCTGGACGTGCCATGTGCCTTCGTGACCGAATGCACGGGATGGCCGCCGCGGCGGGTCCATACGCTGGCGTTCTGGTTCGTGAATGGCTTTCGCGACAACTTCGAGTATGAGTTGGCGGGGACCCCCTGTGAAGCCGTGTTCAACGAAGGCCTGCCCACCTTTCACCCCGAGGGACTGGGCCGGCAGTTTCCCCGCGAGAAGGATTTCGAAAGCTACTACGGCGTACCGATCCTGAACAGCGAACGCCGCGTGATCGGACATATGGCATTTCTCGACACCCGGAAAATGCATGAGGAAGAGGTCTTGATTGGCTACGTCTACCAGATCTTCACCGCACGCGCGGCGGCCGAAATCGAGCGCAAGACGGTGTTGGACCGCCTGACCCGGTCAGGCGTCCCGCGCAATGTGGAAGGGCCCGCTCCCAATCCGGATTCAGTTGCCGGATCCATTGCGACCGGACCACACTGATGCGGCCCTGGGGCAAGACGAAGACCCGTTGAATCAACGCAAGGGATCTTGCAACGACATCTTTTTTGGCGCCAGACCAACCGTCGGCTGCCTTTGTGTGCGAGCTCGAGCCGCTTGGCGCCTGCTCTGTCATGGTAGTGAATTTCCCCACCATCCTCACACTGGCCCTGTTGAAGGGTCGATATGCCAACCTGTCGCGCCTTCCGGAAGCAGCCGAGCCGTCGGCCCCGTGATGAAAATTTGAGATTTGAGCGAAGCAGGCGTGAAGCCCGTTTCTCATAGTGCACCTCAGAGGCAGTTACCCCTCCTGCCAGCATCCGACCCTGATTTCTGAGTGTGCGTCATGAAGAGCGAGAACATCATCCGAAGTGCCATTGTAAGCCGGCAGGCACCGCCGCGACGGCTCGCGGAGGACGGCGAGCCGCCGCCTGGCGCGCATCTGGTTACGCAGCGCCGTGGCTACAGTCACCATGGCATCTATGTGGGCGGTGGCCGCGTGGTGCACTACGCAGGCCTTTGCAGCGGCGCGCACGCCGGGCCGGTGGAAGAGCTAAGCCTGGAGGGCTTTGCTGCCGGCCACGGCTTCGAGGTAAGAGCCGAGCCTCGGTCGCGCTATGGTGGCATCGAGGCGATCAGAAGGGCGCGCTCGCGCTTGGGCGAAAGCCGTTATCGCCTGCTCAGCAATAACTGCGAGCACTTCTGTACCTGGTGCCTGTATGGCAAAGCCCGCAGCGAGCAGGTGCGGCAATGTGCCGTTCATCCCATGTGCGCACTGCGCGCGCTGGGTGGCCTGCTGTCGGTGTGGTGGAGCCTCCGCCCGGCCCGTGTGCTGCCTCCCGCCCAGGTGTGAGCAGCGGCCCGCTCGGTCAGGCGCTGAAAGCCGCTGAAGCGGCGCGTGCCGTCGGAACTGACTGTGGCTTCAATCTCTAGGGCTTCGTCGTCCTTGCATCCTTGTCAGTGAAATCGTAGAGGTGCGTGTTATCCGGCGTTTCCCCAATCCTTGTACCTCTCTGGCTGAACGGGATGTGGCGGCGGAAATTCTCGCTGTCCGACCTGGCGCTCTGGGCGGCAAGGCTGGCTGCCTCCGGGTAGGCCATTGGACGCTTGTCCTTCTCAATTTCAAGCAGCATCGTCTGCTCGTTTACGCGCACGCTGTACTTGCCCAGGTTGTAGAGGAGATACATGGCCAAGAGGTTGTCGAAGTCCTCGTAGGCGCCTTGCTCCCTGCGGAAATCCATAGACAGGACCGAGGGGAAACGATTGAGCAGGTCCTTGAAGGCCACCTTTTCGTCCTCGTGCGGATCCACATAGGTCGAGCCGCCGTATTTCTTGTACAGCACCACGTCCATGCCGTACCCGCGCTTGCCCCACTCCTTGATGAGCTTCATCGCCATCTCGGTGGGGAGGTTGGCCGTGGCGGCCGCCACCACCCGCCGTCCGGACAGAACCTTGGCGCTGGTGACCTCCAGGTCCTTGTAGCCCGCCCCAAACTTGAATGCAGCGCCGACGGTTTTGGCGCAGTTGAGCCGCATGTAGTCGTACTTGATCTCGCCGCGGTGATACTCGGTATTCCTGGCGCGCTGGTGATAGTCGTCATTGATGCGCCTGAAGTAAGCCACCAAGGCCCCCTTGTCGCTGGCCGGTATGCCACGGACGCGCACGCCGATGACCGAGCGCTTGTAGATCTCGCCAAAGTCCAGTCCAAACGATGCCGTTTCCGCGAGTGAGGAGACAGTCTTGAACAAGTACTCTTTCTTCGGGATGCCAACCATCAGATCCGAGGTGTAGAAGCCGCTCTGGTGCTTACGTGTACGGTCGGCATAGAAGTTGGCCGAGTAGACCAGATCGTCGCCAGGCGCATCGTCCCGGATCGCCAAGGCGAGATGGCCGGCCGACCCGCCCTTGGAGGTGCCGAAGCTGATCAGCAACTCCAGATCATAGGGATCCTCGCGAAGGAGATCGGTCAGTTGGTCGATGTTGGCAGGCTCAGGCCCGCCCTTGCTGCCGAAGTCGGCGGCGACGGCACCCTCCGGCAACAGAACGGCTATCACGACGAGCCAAATCGCTAACCTCATCCTCATTGCACTCATTGCTCCATTCACGCCCCCGGATACTGTAATGCGAATCAGCAGACCCCGAAACACCGCGGGCAACACGGAAATGACGCGCCGCAAGATAACAGTAGGTGGCAGCACGCGGGACAGGTTGATTGGGATCAACAGAATGACAGGACGTACGCGGGTGATGCATCAGCCATGCCTGTGCAAGTCCGATTGATTGCCTCGGCACACAAGGCTATGCCCGGAGACGTGAGATTGAGCGGCAATGCCCTGATTCAGCCCCGAGCCGCACCCACGGTCATTCAGATTCGCATGAAACATGTGCAAATTAGTTGATTTACGAAAATTTTCGCATAACCAAGAATGGTGACACCAACCCATGACATTCCTTCCGGGAGTTCACCATGTCACAAGCCTCCATGCAGGCCCTCGTCGTCGAAGCCGCCGGCTCGCCGTTCTCGACCGTCCGGCTGCCCAGGCCGGAGGCCGGCCCCGGCCAGGTGCTGGTGCGCATCCTGGCCAGTGGCGTCAACCCGCTCGACACCAAGATCCGCGCCGGCAATGCGGCGCACGCCCGCCACCCCTTGCCCGCCGTGCTGGGGCTGGATATGGCTGGCGTGGTCGAGGCCGTCGGCCCGGGTGTGACGGCCTTTGCCCCCGGCGACGAGGTCTATGGCATGACCGGCGGCGTGGGCGGCCTGCAAGGCTCGCTCGCGCAGTACGCGGCGGTGGACGCCGACCTGCTGGCGGCCAAGCCAGTCAATTTATCGATGCGCGAAGCCGCCGCGCTGCCGCTGGTGTTCATCACCGCGTGGGAAGGCCTGGTCGACCGGGCGCGGGTGCAGGCCGGGCAGAAGGTGCTGGTGCACGGCGGTGCGGGCGGCGTCGGGCACATCGCAGTACAGATCGCCCGCGCTCTCGGCGCGCAGGTCCATGCCACCGGATCGGCCCGCCATCGGGAGATCATCGAAGGCTACGGCGCCACGGCGATCGACTTCGCGGCGACATCGGTCGAGCAGTATGTCGATCAGCATACGGGCGGCGAAGGCTTCGACGTGGTCTACGACACCGTGGGCGGCGCGGTGCTGGACAGTGCCTTCCGGGCCGCGCGCACCTATGGCGGCCATGTGGTCAGTTGCCTGGGCTGGGGCACGCACTCGCTGGCGCCGCTATCGTTCCGCGCCGCCACGTATTCGGGCGTGTTCACACTGATGCCTTTGCTGACCGGCAAGGGCCGCGCCCATCATGGCGAAATCCTGCGCGAAGCCACCCGGCTGGCCGAAGCCGGCAAGCTCACCGTGCGGCTCGACCCGCGCCAGTTCCATCTCGGCAACGCGATCGAAGCGCACCACGCCATCGAAAACGGTACGGCCAGCGGCAAGCCGGTGGTGGAAATTGCGAAGGACTGAGCGCGCGCCGCGCTAACCACCGCCGAGGCGCTCGATGGTGGCGTCGAGGAAGGCACGCAGCCGTCCGAGCCGGCGAAGGTCGCGGTGATAGCCGACCCACACATCGCGCCGCGGGGGCGGCTCGCCCATGTCGATGGCCTGCAGGCCGCCGAGGCGCTCGGCCAGCAGGCATGGCAATACCGCCAGCCCGGCGCCGGCCGCGCACATCTTTGCCTGCGCCTCGCGGCTGTTGCTTCCGAACGCGACCCTGGCCCTGGGCAGGAGCTTGCGCATCCAGGCCACGTCGGGCAGGTCGGCCAGGCCGGTATCCAGCGTCAGCAGGGCATGGCCTTCGCCATCGCCGGGGCGCGGCGGCGCCACGCCGGGCGCCGAGTAGAGCGCGTAGTCCATCTGCATCAGCTTGCGCTGCACGACATCGGGTTCGTCGAAAGCGCGGATGCGGAACACCAGGTCGGCCTCGCGGCGTGCCAGGCTAAGCAGGCGCGCATCGGTCACCAGTTCCACCGCGACGCGCGGATGGGCGCGGATAAAGTCCGCGATCACTGGCGTCAGCATGTGCACGCCAAACCAGTCCGACGACGAAATCCGCAACATGCCATCGAGTTCCCGCGCCTGGCCCGACAACTGGCGCTCGAAGGCAATGGCCTCCTCCTCGATGCGCTCCGCGTGGGCGAGCACGGCAGCGCCCTCGTCGGTCAGCACGAAACCCTCGCTGGTGCGCTGGAACAAGGCGTGCCCGACGGCTTCCTCCAGCGCCTTGAGCCTGCGCCCCATGGTCGGTTGGGTCTGCCCGGTCATGCGCGCGGCGCCGCCGAGGGTGCCGGCCCGGGCAATCGCCAGGAAGACTTTGATATCGCTCCAATCCATCTGCGGAATTTGCGGGCCTTGAAGTTGAGAGGCAGTTGAATGCAGCGCGGCAAGGACATCGCCCGCGGCTGCGCGATGATGGCACGGCGCCGCAGCGCCAACAACAGGATGAGCGGCGGCCCTGCTGACAGGCGCTCAGGCGGAGCGCGCCTCGTCGCCGCCCAGCGCCCAATAGTCCGGCACTTCCGGGCTGGGGCTGCGCAGCACCATGGTATGGCCGCACTGGCGGCATCGATAGACATAGGCCGCGCCACCCACCGCCGGCGCGTCTGTCCGCGCGGCCTCCAGGTCCGGGTGGGGCGGCAGGTGTCCTGGCCTGCCGGCCTGGCGCTCGCATCGCTCACACGGCAACATTGCACACCTCTTGCTGATTGTTGAGCGCTAATTGCTGATGGACGGCCAAGGTCCGGATGGTCGGCCACGGCCGCGGAACGGGTCTTGTGGAGACCGGCAGGCGTCACTTTGCGGCGATGGGAAATGGAAACCCGCACACGCAGGACGCCGGCACTGCCATGGCGCGCAGTGGCCATGCGCTCATGCATGAACAAGCCGGGCGGACGGAAAGCCAGTGGCTTCGTGCCGCGGTCCATCCTGGCTTCCGAGAGTCGCATGCGAACTGCTGCGACGCACAATAATTATAGGCGCTGGATGCCGTCTCGCGTTATATAAAGGCCTACGGGATTCATCTTGCGGTGCAATAAAACAACCGTCAGAAAACGCAACAATCCCGGGACCGCGGACGATCAACATAGGCCGGCGCGCAATTCCCAACTTCGAAATAGCGCGCAGCCGCAAGGAGGGCGGGGCCAGGCAGACACGGATTTCGTCAAAAAACCTGCCATCCCCGTGAGGGAGAAGTATCTGCTGGCCCCGCCGGATCTTAGCCGCCGGTTATTTCAATGTTGCGACGAAGCGCGACGCCGGTTGCGAATGCGCACCGCACATGCCGCGCACGCCTATGGAGCCGGCGCGGCCTCGCAGCCGATGGCCTGCAGCGCCGCTTTGTCGCACAGGATCAGGCGCCCGTATTCCAGGCGCAGTACCCCCTGCTTCTCCCAGTCCTTGAGTTGCCGGTTGACGCTCTGGCGAGACACGCCGAGCATGTGGCTCAGTTCCTCCTGGGACAGCTTCAGCGCGGGGCGCCCGCCCTGCGTTTGCATGCCTTGCGCCGACAGCGCATGCGCGTGTTCGACGGCAAGCAGGCGCCGCGCCAGGCGCACCGGGAACGGCATCAGGATCACCTCATCGATCCATTCCAGCGCGCTACGGTAGCGCCGGCAGATCAGTTGCGTGAATTCCATCAACAAGCGCGGTTCCCGTGCAATCAGCGCATGGAAGGTGGCTGCGGGAATCACCAGCACTTCGCTCGCCTCGGCGGCGCGGGTGTCGTACACGCGATGCGCATCGATAAACAGCGAGACCTCGCCGAACCACTGCCCCGCTTCGAGCAGGCTGAGGACAGCCTCGCGCCCGTTTTGCGCCGTGCTGCTGACCTTGATGGCGCCGCGCTCGACGCAGAAGAGCGCATCCGGGTTGGAGCCGTAGGTGAACAGCACCTCGCCCTTCACCAACTGGCGGCGCATGGCATGCGACGTGAGCAGGGCTTCCAGCCCGGCGGAAAACTGCCCGCTGGCGGCGGCATCGCCTTCGTGCGACTGCGGGTGTGTGCTCATGTGCATGGGCTCGGATTGGACACTTGCTGGCGGGACGGCAGCCCTTGGAATATAAGGCGCGCTCTACGCGGGATCGGTGCGAAACCAGCCGGTCAGCGCCCAGCGGGTCTTGTGGCAGGGCAGCACCTCATGCGGGACCAGGTCACTGCGAAACACCACCAGCCGCGCGCGTTTCGGCAGCACGCGGTGCAGCTCCGCGGCATCGCCGTCCTGGGCGTAGAGCGCGAGTTCGCCGCCGTCGTGCTCGTCCCATTGCGGATTGAGATACAGCACCAGCGAAATCTTGCGGTGCAGGGTCGCGCGATGCTGGTCGACGTGCTTCTTGTAGGCCGTGCCCACGGGATAGTGCGAGAAGTGAAATTCCTCGCGCTTCAAACCCAGGAAGTACCTGGCGTTCAGGTCCGCGCGAAAGGCCGCCGCCCACGCCTGGAAATCCTGCCTGGCCGTGCCGGCAGGCACATCGTCGAGCCACAGGATCGAATCGCCGCGAATGCCGGCGTCGCGTGCCGTCTCGTCGCCTCGCCCGATCCGGGCCGGGTGGAACAGGCCGGCCTCCCACGCAGCGCGGCTCTCGTCATGCAGCCGCGCGGCCAGCGTGCTGTCGATAAGGTCGTCGGAAACAGCCCAGCCCCGCTCTTCGAGGGCGACAAACAGACTTTCCAGTGCGGACATAGATACCTGATTTCAATACGGAACAACACAAACAACGAGACAAAAAACCAAAGCGCGCCGCACGCGCTTGCCGGCGAGACGGCGCGCGAATCCGGCACCCAACCTGCACCGGACAGCTTCACCGGTGCCGGCTGAACAACTGGTGTGGGCCGGGAGGGACTAGAGTCCGCTACTGTCGAGATACTCCAGCGCCAGGCTCACCGCGCGCCGTGCCTTGAGGGCATAGATCACCTGCCGGTCCCGGATGATGAGCGCCAGCACGTCGGCCTGCGTCAGTTCCTGGAAGTGATGACTGGCGCGCGGCAGGCTCAGCCCGGCCACGACGGCCAGTTCGGAGGCCGGCATGCCAGCGTCGCCCGCATCCAGCAGCGCGCGGCAGATGGCGGCGCGCGCCGGCACCGCCAGCAGCGCGTAGGTCAGTGTGCTTTCTTGATCGGTCTCCATGGCCACGTCTTCCCGCTCGTCGTCCAGATATCGTTATTGTGCGTCGCCGGCCGTCGGGATTGCTGCAGCTCGCCCGCCGCGACCGACTGACATCTACTTTCTACGCGGCAGGAGCGGCAAAAGCAACCAGCTAGGGCATGCCGGCGCACAATTACACAAGATTACAACAGGCCGCGCCCGCTCGCACAAACCGCGGCTGAGGGATGAGCGCAAGCGATCCGGCGCGTGGTCGCGCAACGATCGTCACTGCCCTCATGGGAGGAACTACCGCACCGCACAAATCGGCAATATTGCGTAACTGGTCCGGGCTGCCAGGCCGCGTGTCGTCAATGGGCGCGGCGCTGGCCGACACCATCTTCGGCGGCCGTGTGGAACTCACCAGGCCGTATTGGGGCGCATTCTTTTGCCCGCTTTCCTGGCAAGACGAGAAAACAGGGGGGAAACTGCCTTTCGCTTCAGGTCTTTGACTTTATGCCTTTGACGTTGAGTCGCCCACCCTACGTCACCTCAATCACCCCATTCATCGTCTCGTGCCCCGACCCACAGAAGATGTCGCACAGGAACCCGAAAGTCCCGGCCGTCTTCGCCAACGCCGGAACCCGTACCACCGTGCCGGGAGGCAAGTCGGCACGAATACCGAAATCCGGCACGCTAAACCCCATCATCACATCCTGCGCCGTCAACTCGAACACCACCGGCTCACCGGCGCGCAGCGCAATCCGATCCGGCGTGAAGACAAACTTCCGCGCGTGCACCTTGATCACCCGCGGCTCGGCAGCCGCGCCATGCAATAGCGGCACGCTGCCCGCCAGGGCAAGCAGGCAGCACAGCGCCCGCCTGCGGCTGATTCCTTCCCGTAGTGTCAGTGTTGCTGGCATGATCCACTCCTGATTGCTTGCCCGGCACGATGGACGGACCAGCGCGCCTCAGCCCATGACAGGCTTCTCCTCAATCCCGAGATCGCCCGACGCGCGGCGCGCCTCCACCTCTCGCCACCCCAGCCCGCGATAAGGCTGCGCCGGATCCCACGGCAGCGGCAAGCGCTGCGCCTGCGACCCCGCCACCGGCAGCGGGAACATCAGCGAACGCGCCGCGTGATGCGCGATATGCCCGGTCATATGGTGATGCTCCTGGTGGATGTGCCCATAGAAGACCGTCACGTTGGGATGCGGCATCAACCGCTCGATCACCTGCGCGCCATCGCGCGTCGCCCAGTCCCATTGCGGATAGAGGTCGAACAAAGGCCGATGGGTGAACACCACGATCCGGGCCGACTGCGGCTGCCGCGCAAGATCGGCGGCGAGCCAGTCGAGTTGCGCCGCGCCGACCCGGCCGGCGGGATCCGACACGTTGTCCAGCACGATGAAATGCACGCCCTTGTGGTCGAACACATAGTGCGTGGGCCCGAACAGTTCGCGGTAGGCGGCGCCCTCGTCCAGGCTGGCATCGTGCTCGCCCGGCATCAGGTGCACAACCGGTACCTTGAGCGCGGCGATGATGGACTGGAACTCGCGCATGCGCCGGCGGCGCTCGGCGGGATCGTCGGTGGTATGCGTGAGATCGCCAGTGAACATCAGGAAATCCGGCGGCTCCGCCAGCGCGTTGACCGCCGCGACCGCCTTGGGCAAGGTGCCGCGCGCATCCGGGTTGGGCGGCCCCTGGAAGCCCCAGTGCGCGTCCGACAACTGGACAAAGTAAAAAGCTTCATCGCGCCCGGCTGCCCATCCGGGCAAGGCTGACGCAAATACCGCACCGCCGGCGCAGGCGGCAAGCCCGAGGAAATCGCGCCGTTTCCATGCTCGCTTCATGTTGGCTCCATCCGTGGCTTGGGGGGATGTCTGTCATACCGAAGCGAAGCCGCGTTTATTCCCGCCGCCCGCATTATTTTTTTCCGCGGTGGGGCACGGCAATCAGGAATAAACTCGGGGCGTCCCAGGTATACGCTGACAAGCAGGCACGCAGGACGAGCGGCACCGATGTGCCCGCCCGGCCGTCGGGCCGAAGGAGTGACGTGAACGCAGCCGACCGGCGCCGCAGATTCGACGATCTGGTGCTTCCGCATCTCGACGCCGCCTACAACCTGGCGCGCTGGCTGTCGGGCAATCCCGCCGAGGCGGATGACGTGGTGCAGGAAGCCTGCCTGCGTGCCTTCTGTTTTTTCGACAGTTTCCGGGGCGACCAGCCGCGCGCATGGTTGCTGGCAATCGTGCGCAATACTTGGTTCACCGCCTGGCGCAAGCGGCATCAGCCTGGCCAGGGCGACGGCGCGGGCTACGATGACGCGCATTACGATGGCACGCCCCTGCCCGGCTGGCAGGACGGCCACGGCGACGGCCCGGAGGAAGGGCTGTTGCGCGCCGAGGATGTCCGCCTGCTGCGTCTCGCGCTGGAGCAACTCCCGCTGGCCTTCCGCGAAGTCCTGGTGCTGCGCGAACTGGAGGATCTGCCTTATCGCGACATCGCCACCATCGCGGATATCCCGCTGGGCACCGTGATGTCGCGACTGGCCCGTGCGCGCAAGCTGCTGGCGGTGACGGTGATCGCCTTGCGCGCGCAGGGGATGCGAACCGCCAGCGGCATCACCGGCGCGGCAAACACCCTGTCCGCCGCGCCGGCAACGGGCAGGACAGCCGCGGCAACCGGCATGCACGGAACGCCGCCGCAACCTGCCGGGGAGACAGGCCATGAACTGCACTGACGCGCGCTTGCTGCTGCACGCCTGTGCCGACGGCGAACTCGGCGCGGGCGATGCCTTGCGTCTGGAACGGCACCTGGCGCAATGCGCGGGCTGTACCGCCGAACTAGCCCAACTGCGCGAACTGGGCACTGCCTTGCGCGCGCATGCGGCCTACCATCGCGCCGGCCCGGCACTGCGCGCGAGCCTTAACGCCGCGCTGGCCCAGGCGCAGGCCACCAGCCACGCGGGGCCGGCGCCGCGTTTTGCCGGCAGCGGTGGCAGCGCATCCTCCGGCAACGCCAGCGCCTGGTGGCAACGGATACGGCGCTATTTCGAATGGAGCCCGGCCGCCAATGCCGCCATGGCGGCGCTCACGGTGGCGACGCTGGGCATCGGCATGGTTCAGTACGCACTAAACGTAAACGACAGGCCCGAGCAATCGGTGCAAGGCGAGACGGTCAGCAGCCATGTGCGCGCGCTGCTCTCGGGGCACACGATCGATGTCGCCTCGTCGGACCGGCACACGGTCAAGCCCTGGTTCAACGGCAGGATCGACTACGCGCCGACGGTGCGGGATCTGGCCGCGCAAGGCTTTCCGCTGGCCGGGGGCCGGCTTGACTACGTGCACGGAAGGGCGGTCGCCGTGCTGGTCTACCGCCGCAACCAGCACCCCCTCGATGTCTTCGTGCTGCCTTTGCAGGCTGACGACAAACCGGACAGGACAAACACCGGCGCTCGCGGCAACCGCGCGCCGCCCGAGATGGCGGCACGCAACGGCTACCAGCTCGCCACCTGGGACGCGGACGGCATGCGCTACGCTGCCGTCACCGATGCCTCTGCCGACGACTTGCTGCGCTTCACGCAGGCCTGGCGCGCGGCCGGCGACAGCCACGCGCCCTGAGCCCGCGCGCGCTCAGCTCAGCACAAAAGGCAGCTGCCGCTGGCGCTTGCCGGTCAGCGTGAACAACGCGTTCGCCACTGCCGGCGCAATGGCCGGCACGCCCGGTTCGCCCAGCCCGGTGGGCGGATCCCCGGAGGGCACGAAGAACACGTCGACCACCGGCGCGTCGGTGATGCGCGGCGGCGGATAGTCGGGGAAATTGCTGTTCTTCGCCGCGCCGTTTTCGATCTCGATGGCAAAGCCCGGCCGCGTCATCGCCAGTCCGAACACGCACGCGCCCTGCACCTGTGCCTCGGCGGACATGGGATTGACCACGCGGTTGGCATGCACCCCGGCCGTCACGCGATGCACGCGCGGCTCGTTCTTCACCAGCGACACTTCCACCACATAGGCCACCACCGTATTGAACGACTCGTGCACCGCCACGCCCCAGGCCTGGCCCTTGGGCAGCTTGCGCTTGCCGTAGCCGGATTTCTGCACCGCCAGCTCCAGCGCCGCGCGATGGCGCGCGTGCTTTGCCGCGTCCAGCCGGGAAAGGCGATACGCCACCGGATCCTGCCTGGCGTTCACCGCGATTTCGTCGACCAGCGTTTCCTTGACGAAGGCGGTATGCGTGTTGCCTACCGAGCGCCACCACAGCACCGGCACGTCCACCTGCGGATGGTGCACCGACAACTGCAGCGGGAAGCCGTAGTCGTTCTCGACGATGCCCTCGACCATGGTCGCGTCCACCCCGCCCTTGACCATGAAGGACTCGAACGGCGTGCCCGCGAGGATCGACTGGCCAACGACGGTGTGTTGCCAGCCGAGCACCTGCCCTTTCGCGTCCATGCCAATGCGCGCGCGATGCACATGCAGCGGCCGGTAGTAGCCGCCGCGGATATCGTCCTCGCGGCTCCACATCACCTTGAGCGGCTCGTCATGGCCGTTCTTGACCCAGGCCAGCAGGACGTTGGCGGCTTCGACCAGGTAGTCGGAGGTGGGCACGGCGCGCCGGCCGAAGCCGCCACCCGCCATCATGGTATTGAGCGTGACCTTGGCCGGTGGCAGCCCGAGCACGCGCCCGATGGCGGCCTGGTCCACGGTCTGGAACTGCGACCCCACCCATACCTTGACGCTTTGCACTGTCTTGCCGGTCAGCTCCGCCTGCATGGTGCAGTTCAGCGGCTCCATCGGCGCATGCGCCAGGTAGGGGAACTCATAGTCCGCCTCGATGGTGCGCGCGGCGCCCGACATGGCGCCCGTATCGCCCCGCAGCGCGACCGTGCCGGGCGATGCGGCGAGCGTCTTGTATTGCGCGAACAGCGCCTTGGTGGAAGCGCGGGAGCCGGCGTCCTCCCATACGAGCTCCAGCGCATCGCGCCCCTGCTTGGCCGGCCAGTAGCCGTCCGCCACCACCGCCACGCCGGTGCCGCCGCGATCCACGGGCACCAGCATCACATCGGCCACGCCTTTGATCGCGCGCGCCTTGTCGGCATTAAAAGACTTCACCTTGCCGCCAAAGCGCGGCGGACGGGCCACTACGGCCACGACCATGTCCTTGAGGCGCACGTCGATGCCGAAGGCGGTGCTGGCATCCAGCTTGCCGCGCGCGTCCAGGCGCCGCGTGGGCTTGCCGATCAGCTTGAACTGCGCCGGATCCTTGAGCGTCACCTGCTGCGGCACCGGCAGCGCCATGGCCGCCTTTGCCAGTTCGCCGAAGGTGGCACGATGGCTGCCGGAGCTGACCACGCCCAGCGTCACCTCGCAGCTCGACGGATCGACCGCCCATTGCTTTGCCGCGGCGGATACCAGCATGGCGCGGGCGCGCGCGCCCAGTTCCCGGTATTGCTGGAAGGAGTGATTGAGCGCGGTGGAGCCGCCAGTTATCTGCATGCCGAAAGCGGGATCCTTGTAGGCGTCGCCGGCGGGCGCCAGCGTGGCGCGCACATTGCTCCAGTCCACGTCGAGTTCCTCGGCCAGCGCCATCGGCAGTGCGGTATGCACGCCCTGGCCGAATTCGAGCCGGTTGACCGCTACCGTGACCGTATTGTCCGGCGCGATCAGCAGGAAAGCCTGTGGCGGCGAAGGCGGCGCCTTGGGCGCCCCGCCTTCCTGCGCCAGCGCGGCCGGCACGGGCAGCACGCCCAGCGCCAGCCCGCCGCCGGCAAAGCCGGTCAGCTTGAGAAAGCTGCGGCGGTCCAGCGTGGCGGCGGCCCCGGCAGCTTCGGCGTCCCGGCGGTTGCCGCCGGCCAGCGCTTCGAGTTGTCTGATTCGCATGGTGTCGTCCCCTTGTCCCCTCAAGCCAGCGCGCGCGCCGCGTCCTTGATGGCCGCGCGGATGCGCTGGTAGGTGCCGCAGCGGCACAGGTTGCCGGCCATCGCCTGGTCGATGTCGGCGTCGCTCGGGTGCTTCTTGGTGCGCAGCAGCCCTATCGCGCTCATGACCTGGCCGTTCTGGCAGTAGCCGCACTGGGCCACGTCATGCTTGATCCAGGCATCGAGCACCGCGCGGCCGACCTTGTCGCCGGAAACGCCTTCGATGGTAGTGATGCGCCCGCCCTGCGCGGCCGAGATGGGCGTCACGCAGCTGCGCGTGGCCTGGCCGTTCACGTGCACCGTGCATGCGCCGCACGCGGCCATGCCGCAACCGAACTTGGTGCCGGTCATGCCGAGGTTGTCGCGCAGCGCCCACAGCAGGGGCGTGGAAGGATCAACGTCTACCTGCACGGGCTTGCCGTTGATAACTAGTGTAGTGTTGCATTCTGTTTGGAACTTAAGCGGCGGTTGGCGCGAATGACCTTCTGCAGGATGTCGCGAGCGCTCTTGGTCCAGATGAACGGCTTGGGGTTGGTGTTGTGGTGAGCGATGTACTCGTTAATGGCGGCGACCAGTTCCGGCACGCTGGTGAATACGCCGCGGCGAAGTCGCTCGGTTGTGATGTCGCGAAAGAACCGCTCGACCATGTTCAGCCATGATGCCGAGGTGGGCGTGAAGTGCATGTTGAATCGCGGATGCTTGGCCAGCCAGTCCTGCACCGCAGGATGCTTGTGCGTGGCGTAGTTGTCGGCGATCAGATGCAGCGTTTTGTCCTTGGGCGTCTCGCGGTCGATCTTGCGCAGGAACGTCAACCACTCGGTATGGCGGTGGCGCTGCTGGCACTGGGCGATGACCTGGCCATCGAGCACGTTGAGCGCGGCAAACAGCGTGGTCGTGCCGTTGCGCTTGTAGTCGTGAGTCATGGTGGCCGCGCGCCCATTCTTCAGCGGCAGCCCGGGCTGTGTGCGATCCAGCGCCTGCACCTGGCTCTTCTCATCGCAGCACAGCACAAGCGCGTGCTCGGGTGGCGACATGTAGAGGCCCACGATGTCTTCAAGCTTCTCGACGAACTTCGGATCGCGCGAGACCTTGAAGCCGCGCACGATGTGCGGCTTCAACCCGTGGGCGTGCCAATGGCGCATGACGGTGCTGGCGCTCACGCCCAACTCGGCGGCCATCTTGCGCGTGCTCCAGTGCGTGGCCGCTTCGGGCTGGCTCTGGGTGGTCAGCGTCACGAGGCGAGAGACGTCCACCTTGACCGGCGGCGCGCCACGTGGACGGTCGCGCTCAATGCCCGCCAGCCGCGATTGGGCATAGCGCTCGCGCCAGCGCGAGACCTGCACCCGGCCCACGCTCAGTTGCGCGGCAATGTCCTTGCTCTGCATCCCCTCAGCCGCAAGCAGCACGATGTGCGCACGCTGTACCAGCCTCACACTGGTCAGCTTCGAACGAACCAGTCTCGTCAATTCGGCGCGCTCTTCGTCGGTCAGCACAATCTCAGGGGCAACTCGCATTCACTCTCTCCACTCTGCCTCATAGTGGAACCTTGGAGGCATGCGAATATTATACGTTCATTCAAGAGTGCAACACTACACTAGCGTGGTCATGGGGGAAGCTCCTTGGATCTGTTTGCCCTGGTCCGCCCCGGCATGGTGCACGGGTTCAATCCCGCCGCACCGGGCCGCCGGCGGCCGGTGAGCGGCGTCCGCCCATGCCTCGGTGCGGGCGCCATACAACTTTCTGAGAATAGTGCAAAAAGGGCGTACGCGTGCAGTACGGGGCACCGGCCCGAGGGACGCAGCGAACTTCGCTGCAAGGCCGGCAGTCTGCTTCTTATCGGCAGCCAGCCACACGGACGCCCAGACTCGTGCCCGAATCATCCACCACCATGCCGCCTTCCGGACCGCACCCTCTTGAGCCCGCCCCGGCCGCAGCACGCCCGGCGTCCAGGCGCGCCAGCCGCCCGCTGGCGGATGCGGCGCCCGCCACGCTCGACAGCATCCAGGCATTGCGCGGGCTGGCCGCGGCCTACGTGCTGGTCTATCACTCGGGCCTGCGCCTGGGCGGCGAACAGTTCCCGCTGCTGGCGTGGCTCACCGAACATGTGATCAAGCGCGGCCATGTCGGCGTGGATGTGTTCTTCGTCATCAGCGGATTCATCATCGCCTGGGTGGCGGTGCTCGGGCGCACCGAGCCCGAACCGGCGCTGGTCTTCTCCATCCGCCGCGCCTGCCGGCTTGCGCCGCCGTACTGGATCATGTCGGCACTGCACGCGCTCACGCTCAATCCGGTGAGCCTGGCGGTGTTCGCCGGTTCGCTGGCCTTCCTGCCGGTCGCGCACGAGGACGCGCCTTATTTCGGCTATCCGGCGCTGTACGTGGGCTGGTCGCTCAACTACGAGATGGCCTTCTATGCGATCTTCGCGCTCGGCCTGCTGGTGGCGCGGCGCCGGGCGCTGCTGGTGGTGGCCGCGGTGCTGGGATGCACCACGCTGTTGTTGCCCTGGTGGCGCTTCGGCGCGGTGGACCCCGACCCGGCGCATCTCTACCCATTCACCTCGACGTGGGTGGCCATGATCGCAAATCCGCTGGTGCTGGAATTCGCGCTCGGCTGCGCGCTGGCCTGGGTCTACGGGCGCGCGCGCCATCGATTCACGCGCCGCGTGGTCATCGCCTTGCTGGCAATCGGTGTGGGCAGCTTCGCCCTTTCGCTGTGGCTGGTGGAGCCGGAGTTCAGCCTGGCGGGACGCGGCTTGCCCGCGGGCGCGCTGCTGTTCGGCGCGGTGGCGGCCGAGCACGCGGGCCTGCTGCGCGTGCCGCGCTCGCTGGTATGGCTGGGCGAGCTATCGTACGCGCTCTACCTGACCCATCCCACGGTGATCGAAGCCGTGAAGCGGCTGATGCCGGAGCTGGCGCCGGAACAAATGGGCCTGCAACTCACGCGTTTCGCCATCGACGCGGCGCTGGCGCTCGGCCTTGCCATGCTGCTGCATCGCTGGGTGGAATTGCCGGCGATGGCAACAGGCAGGCGCCTCGCCGGCCGCTTCGCCACGCGCCGCCCAAGGGCAGGCGCGTGAGGGCGTGACAGACAGCGACAGCGCAGGCTGGCTCACGCCAGGCCTTCCGGCGCGCGATCGATAAAGCCGGTCATGCTCTGCAGCCGGCCATCGGCCGCCACCGTGGCAAAGTCGGTGCCGGCCACCACCGCGGCCGCCCCCGCCGGCGCCAGCTCCCACGTGAAACGCAGGTTGCCACCGTGCGCATCGACCGGCGTGACGCGCGTAAAGCGAAAGCCGGGAAAGCGCTGCTGCACGGCGGCGATCATGGCGTCGATGCCCGCGTGGCCATCGCCGCGCATCAGCGGGTCGACGTAGCTGGCGGACTCGGTCCACGTGCTGCCGATCAGCGCGCGCCGGCGCGCCGCATCGTTTTCGTTCCAGGCCGCGAGATAGCGGTCGGCCAGCGCGGCAAGGTCGGTGGCGGCGAAAGTGGCAGCAGCAGCGGCGGTGCGTTCCGATTCGGACATGGCGTTCTCCTTGGGTTGAGTGAGGAAGCTGTCCATATCATCGGCGCGCGCAGCGTCGTGCGCGATTACGCGCGAGGTAATCGTGGACGAAGTCTTCGCGATACCCCTCCTCAGGGGGAGGCATTAACCTGAATAGCCGCAGGACGTGGACGATACGGTCAATGCATCACGGCGCCAGCCTGGCCGCCGGCGCCGTTCGGGAGCCACTGCGCCGGCTTGCATACCGCAAAACCGCGCGGCGCGCTAGTGCGAACAGCGGGAACACACCTGGGCTTATCGCCTCGTGCTCCCGGCATATCGCCGCTATATTGGTCGATTAGGCTGGGCCGCGCGTGCAACTTGCCGCAACACCCCGCCATCGCTCCCCTTTTCAGAACGCAGCTGCAGGCTGACGCGACATGACGCCAGATTTGGAAGTCCGCCCCTTGCCCACTCACTGCCCGCGCTGGCAGCGTGTGTTGCTGGCCGCCCTCGGCTTCTTCCTGCTCGCCCTGGCCGGCCTTGCCGTGTCTCGTTATCCGGGCAATGTGGCCATGCTCTGGCTGGCCAATGCGTTCGGCCTCGGCATCCTGCTGCATCAGCGACACGGCGATGCGCCCTGGCTGCTGGCCGGCATGCTGGTGGCCGGCGTGCTGGCCAATGCGACCATGGGCGACTCCCCCGCCATTGCGGTGGCGCTGGCGCTGGGCAACGTGGCCGAAATCGCCTTCTCGGCCTGGCTGGTGCGCGCCATGACCAGCGGGGCCACGCTATCCCGGCCAGGTCCGCTGGCGCGCTTCGGGCTGACCCTCGGCGCCGCCGGCACGCTGGGGCCGGCGGTAGGCGCCACGATCGGCGCCGCAACCATCAGCACCGCCTACCGCAGCGGCTTCGCCTCGGTGTGGTGGACCTGGTGGACGGCGGACTCGATGGGCATCGTGATGCTGTTACCGCTGATGGTGTCGGTCACGCGCGAGCGCGTCGGCGATACCTTCCGCCGCGCGCGGTTGCCCCGCTTCGCCGCGCTGCTGGCGCTGTGCCTGGCGGTCGGCACCGTGGCGCTATACAAGAGCAACGAGCCCTTCGTGGTGATGGCGCTGCCGCTGGTGCTGGCGGCGCTGCTGACCAATCCCTTCGCTACCGCGCTGCTCACGCTGCTGGCGATCTGCGCCACGGTGGCGCTGGGGCTGGTGACGGCCTCGCTGGGGCAGGGCCCGAACGAGCCCTTCCTGTTGCAGTCGGTGCAACTGTCGACCGCGCTGATCATGGTGTTCCCGGTCTGCATCGCCTTCTTGCTGGAGCAGAACCGGCGCGACCGCAGCGAGCTGCGCGGCAGCGAACGGCGCTTTCGCCAGGCCATGGAGCACTCGGCCATCGGCATGGCGCTGGTCGGGCTGGACGGCCGCTGGCTGCAGGTCAACCGCGCCATCTGCGACCTGTTCGGCTACGAGGCCGGCGAACTCGCCGAACTGCCCTTCCCGATGATCACCCACCCGGACGACCTCGCCCCCGACATGCACCAGGTCGAGCGGCTGCTGGCCGGCGAGATTGAGTCCTACCGGATAGAAAAGCGCTTCCGCCACAAGGACGGCAGCTACCGCTGGACCTTGCTGGCGGTGTCCCTGGTGCATGACGAGGTCAGCGGCAAGCCGCTGCATTTCATCTCGCAGGTGGAGGACATCGACGAACGCAAAACCGCGCAGGAAAAGCTCGAGGCGCTGTCGCGCCGGACCCAGCTGGCCGTGGAAGCAGGCGGCGTGGGGATCTGGGAGTGGGACATCGCCAGCGGCGCCATCGAGTGGGATGCGCGCATGCATGCGTTGCACGGCGTCGATCCCGCGCGCGGCGCGCCGGACATCAAGCGCTGGATCGCCATGGTGCACCCGGAGGACGTCGAGCAGGCGCGCAGCGAAATGCGCGACGCCGTGCGTGGCGTGCGCTCCTTCGATACCGAATACCGCATCCTGCTCCCCGACGGCGAGGTGCGGCATATCCGCGCCATGGCGATGGTATTGCGCGAGGACGATGGCACCGCGCTGACCATGATCGGCACCAACTGGGACATCACCGAACAGCACCGGCTCACCGACGCGCTGTTCGAGGAGAAGGAGCG
The DNA here is from genome assembly GCF_057814235.1 of Cupriavidus sp. F041. Taxonomy (NCBI): domain Bacteria; kingdom Pseudomonadati; phylum Pseudomonadota; class Betaproteobacteria; order Burkholderiales; family Burkholderiaceae; genus Cupriavidus; species Cupriavidus sp. F041. The sequence continues at coordinate 558,140 of NZ_JBVASY010000002.1, read as the reverse complement.
CCTGCATATCACGCTGCGCTCGATCGGCGACGCGGTGATCTGCACCGACGCCGCCATGGGCGTGACGTTCATGAACCCCATCGCCGAGCAGCTTACCGGCTGGACCATGCAGTCCGCCGCCGGCCAGCCCCTCGAATCCATCTTCCGCATCGTCGACGAGCACAGCAACCTGCCGATCCCGAGCCCGGTAGCGCAGTGCCTGCAGACCTTGCGCCCGGTCTACCTGCAGGACGGCGCGGTGTTGCAAAGCCTGACCGGCGACCGCCACGACGTGCAGGACTCGGCCGCGCCCGTGCGCACCGCGTCCGGCGAGGTCATCGGCGCGGTGCTGGTGTTCCAGGACATCACCAGCGCCCGCGCGCTGCAGCGCGAGCTGGCCCATTCGGCCTCGCACGATGCGCTGACCGGCCTGCCCAACCGCATCTGGTTCGAGAAACGGCTGCGCGAGGCCTGCGAAGTCGCGCGCATGCAGCAACGCCATCACGCGCTGTGCTTTATCGACCTGGACCGTTTCAAGATCGTCAACGACACCGCCGGCCACGCGGCCGGCGACGTGCTGCTGCGCGAGCTCGGCCATGTGATCCGCCACCATGTGCGGCCCGACGACCTGCTCGCGCGCCTGGGCGGCGACGAATTCGCGCTGCTGCTCAAGGACTGCACCGTGGACCAGGCCGAGCACGTGTGCCAGAAGATCATCGATGCCATCCGCGGCCAGCGCTTCCCCTGGGAAGGGCGCGTCTACGATGTGGGGGCCAGCATCGGCATCACCGCCATCGACGACGAGACGCCACCGATGGGCGAACTGATGAGCCGCGCCGACGTCGCCTGCTACGCCGCCAAGGCGGCCGGGCGCAGCCGCGTCTCGGTGTACCGCCGCGACGAAAGCGATGCCCAGCGCCACCACCAGGAACTGCAGGTCGCGGCCGGCATCCACTCCGCGCTGGACGCCAACCGTTTCCGCCTGTTCGCGCAGGAGATCCGCGCACTGCAGGATGACAGCGCGCCAGGCGGCCATATCGAGATACTGGTGCGGATGGTCGACGAACAGGGCAAGCTGGTCATGCCGGGGGCGTTCATTCCCGCCGCCGAGCGCTACGACCTGATGGGCCACGTGGACCGCTGGGTGATCCACCACGTGCTATGCGAATTCGGCGAGCGCCTGGCCGCGGTGCCCTCGCTCACGGTGGCCATCAACCTGTCCGCCAACTCGCTGGGCGAGCCGTTCCTGCTGCCGTTCCTGCATGCGGAGCTGCACGAATCGGTGCTGCCGGCCACCCGGATCCAGCTGGAGATCACCGAGACCGCGCTGATCAACAACATGGCGGCGGCCAATCGCCTGGTGACCGAAATGCGCACCGCCGGCTGCACCGTCGCGCTGGACGACTTCGGCGCAGGCCTGTCCTCGTTCTCCTATCTCAAGCAGTTCCCGGTCGACTACCTCAAGATCGACGGCAGCTTCATCCGGCATCTCGCCGGCAGCGCGGTGGACCGCGAGATCGTCAGCTCCATCAACGACATCGGCCATCGCCTGGGCATGCTCACCGTGGCCGAATCCGTGGAAGACGAACTGACCCTGCAGGCTTTGCGCGCCATCGGCGTGGACTACGCCCAGGGCTATGTGATCGGGCGGCCGATGCCGCTGGAACAGTTCCTGGAAAGCTGCCCGACCCACCCGGTGGATAACGGCTAAATCACTCGTGCGGATGGATTGCCGGCGGCTCCCACGCCGCCACATGCGTCCTGCACCACTTATCACCCGTGACCGCGTTCGGATTTCCGAACGCGATTTGCGCCAGCACGCACGGAAAACCGAACCGTGCGCCGGGATCACATTAATTTCCCCTTGTTTTTCAGTGGCTTAGCCGATGCCGGCAGCACCGCTGGCCTGGCACGCCTCGTGCGAGGTATGCGCCCGCCCCAAGCGGCGATACAGGTTGACGGTCGGCTCCCCCGCGCCGCCCCGAGCCAAAAACAATGGAGGAAACAATGTCAGACCCCGCCTTGCCAATCTTGCCCGCCCTCGCGGCGGGCACCGGGCACGCACTGCCCCGCTGATCGGGTGGCCCCCGGATGCCAGGCTTGCCTGGATTCCCGGACGCCCCGATTCGGTGATTTTCCCGGCTGAGGCCGTATGGCGCCCCCCCCCCCAGGGACCGCGGCGCCATGCCAGAAGGCTGCCAGCCACCCCCCGCAAAATAGCCGTCCGGCCACTGGCTGGACGCATCGGCCTGAATTTTGATGAAACTGAACCGACTGCCCACCCTGATTTTCATTGCGATGCTGCTCGGCGTGCTGGCCGGCACGGCGGCCCACAACTTGGCGCCGGACCCTGCCGCGGCCAAATCCATCGCCAACAACCTGTCCATCCTCACCGATGTATTCCTGCGCATGATCAAGATGATCATCGGGCCGCTGGTGTTCGCCACCCTGGTCAGCGGCATCGCCAGCATGGGCGACGGCAGGGCTGTCGGACGCATCGGCATGAAGGCGATGGCATGGTTTATCGCCGCCTCCATCACCTCGCTGCTGCTGGGCCTGGTGATGGCCAATCTGCTGCGCCCGGGCGACGGGATGAACCTGGCGCTGCCGGCGGCCGATGCCGCCTCCAACCTGAAGACCGGGGCGCTCAACCTGCGCGATTTCATCTCGCACATGTTCCCCAAGAGCTTCGTCGAGGCCATGGCCACCAATGAGATCCTGCAGATCGTGGTGTTCTCGCTGTTCTTTGGCTTTGCGCTCGGCACGCTCAAGGACGGCGTGGGCAAGCCCGTGCTGGCCGGCATCGAGGGCCTCTCGCACGTGATGCTGAAGATCACCAACTACGTGATGGCCTTCGCCCCGGTCGGCGTGTTCGGCGCGGTCGCGGCTGTGATCACCGCCGAAGGCCTGGGCGTGCTGGTCGTGTACGCCAAGCTGCTGGGCGCGGTCTACCTGTCGCTGGCGCTCCTCTGGGTGGCGCTGATCGCCGGGGGCTACTACTTCCTCGGCCGCGATGTGTTCCGCCTGCTCAAGATGGTGCGCGCGCCGCTGATGATCGGTTTCGCCACCGCCAGCAGCGAATCGGCCTACCCGAAGGTGATCGAGCAACTGGGCCGCTTTGGCGTCAAGGAGCGCATCACCGGCTTCGTGCTGCCGCTGGGCTACTCGTTCAACCTGGACGGCTCGATCATGTACACCTCCTTCGCCGCGCTGTTCGTGGCGCAGGTGTACGGCATCCACCTGTCGCTCTCGCAGCAGATCACCATGCTGCTGGTGCTGCTGGTCACCAGCAAGGGCATCGCCGGCGTGCCGCGCGCCTCGCTGGTGGTAGTCGCAGCCGTGCTGCCGATGTTCGGCCTGCCTGAAGCGGGCATCCTGCTGGTGCTGGGCATCGACCATGTGCTGGACATGGGCCGCACCGTTACCAATGTGCTTGGCAATGCCATTGCCACAACCGTCGTCGCCAAAAGCGAAGGCGCCATCGGCGCGCCGGTGCCCGAAGAAGCGGATGAACCCGCTGCCGACGGCAACCGCGGCCTGACACCCGTTCAGGTCCTGGCCGGCAAGTAACACTGCCAGCGCGCCAAGGCCCGGCCACCGATCAGGTGGCCGGGCCTTTTTGCTTTCGGGCGCCCGGATTGCGCGGTGTGGTAAAAGACGGGGTTGCCGCGGGCGCCGCCACTGCACTTTTGCACAAGTGCGCTTTTTCCCGCGCCTCCAGTCTTAACCCGTCGGATTTCATTGCCCGCGATTCATCGCCCGCTTATCCGCACCCGAGATTCTTCGCCTTCGCTTTGCGCATTCCGCCCGCCCCATGACCGGCCCACTCCCCTCGCACGCACCACCGCAAGGTGCCCAGCAAGCCACCCCGCCCCGCGCCGGCCGCCTGCGTCAGTGGATACCGCTGCTGGCGATGCTGGCCCTGGCGGCGCTGGTCGGGCTGGCCGGCTCGCTGGGCTACCGCTACAGCTATGGCAACGCGCTGGCTCGCCAGAGCGAACGCGGCCAGGTGCAGCTGCGCCTGTACGGCCAGGCCTTGACGAGCGAGCTGGCACGCTACGACTACGTGCCCAGCCTGCTCTCGCTGGACGACAAGATCGACGCCCTGCTGGCCCGCCCCGGCGACGCGGCGCGGGTCGATGCCGCCAACCATTACCTGGCCGCCATCAATGCCCGCGCCGGCACCCGCGCGGTGTTCGTGCTCGATGCGCGCGGCCGCGTGCTAGCCACCAGTAACTGGCAGCGTCCCGACAGCTACCTCGGCGAAGACCTGAGCTTCCGGCCCTACTTCCGCGACGCTGTCGACGGCCAGCTCGGCCGTTTCTACGGGGTTGGCACCACCCGCAGCGAGTCCGGCTACTACCTGTCCGCGCCACTGGGAGACCGCAGCCGCCCGATCGGCGTGGCGGTGGTCAAGGTCGGCCTGGAGCCCCTGGAGAACCGCTGGCAAGGCGCCGATACCCAGATGCTGCTGACCGATGAGAACGGCGTGGTGATCCTGGCTTCCGACCCGTCCCTGAAACTAACCACGATCAAACCGCTCGCGGCCGAACTGCGCGAGCGGCTGTTGCGCAACCTGCAATACAACCGCGCCACGCTGCCCCCGCTGGAGCTGACGCCGGTGCGCAAGCTGTCCGACAGCGACGCCCTGGTGCGCCTGCGGCGCGGCCCGCCCATGCTCTCGCAGGAGGCCGAACTGGTCGGCACCGACTGGCACCTGACGCTGCTATCGAATACCTCCCAGGCGCGCGTTGCCGCGCTCAACACGGCCGCGCTGGCGGGCGTGCTGACTGCCTTCGTGCTGCTGCTGGGCGCGGCGTGGAATGTGCGCCGGCGCATCGCCGGCGAGCGGCTGGCCGCACGCGCCGCGCTGGAGGCCGCCAACGGCGAACTCGAACGCAAGGTGGCGGAACGCACCGCCGACCTGTCCACCGCCAACCAGCAGTTGCAGGCGGAAGTCGGCGAGCGCATCCGCGCCGAGGCAACCCTGCGCCAGGCCCAGGACGGGCTGCTGCAGGCCGGCAAGCTGGCCGCCGTGGGGCAGATGTCGACCGGCATCGCCCACGAACTCAACCAGCCGCTGGCAGCCCTGCGCACACTGTCGGGCAATACCCAGAAATTCCTGGAGCGCGGCGACACCGCCACCGCGCAGGCCAACCTCGGCACCATCATCGGCCTGGTGGAGCGCATGGGGCGCATCACCGGCGCGCTCAAGTCGTTCGCGCGCAAGCCCGGCAACGGCGGGTGCGCGGCGCAGTTGGACGACGCCGTCGACAACGCCCTGTTCCTGCTCGATTCGCGCCTGCAGGCGGTGCATCCCGAGCTGGTCCGGCAGATCGAGCCGGGCCTGGTGGTGGCGTGCGACCCCAACCGGCTGGAGCAGGTGCTGGTCAACCTGATCGGCAATGCGCTCGATGCGCTTGCCGGCAACGCTGGTCCGCGCCTGGAACTGCGCAGCCACCTGGCCGGCGGCAAGCTGCGCCTGACCATTCGCGACAACGGCCCCGGGCTGTCCGAGGAAGCCTTCGCACGCCTGTTCGAGCCCTTCTTCACCACCAAGCCGGCAGGACAGGGACTGGGCCTGGGCCTGACGCTGTCGGCCGGCATCCTGGACGAGTCCGGCGGCAGCCTCGACGCCAGCAATCACCCCGACGGCGGCGCCTGCTTCACGCTGGTGCTGCCGCTGGCGAGGCCGCAAACGCCGCAGACGCCGCATACGAACAAGGAGAGCAGCCATGGCGGCTAGCCCGACGGGCCTGACCGTACTGATCGTCGAGGACGATCCCGATGTGCGCCTGGGCTGCGAGCAGGCCCTGCGCCTTGAAGGTATCCCCACGCGCGCCGTGGCCAGCGCCGAAGCCGCGCTGCGCGAAGTCGGCGACGGTTTTCCCGGCGTGGTGATCAGCGATATCCGCCTGCCCGGCATCGACGGCATGACGCTGCTCAACGCGCTCCGGGCGCGCGACGACGAGTTGCCGGTGGTCATGGTGACGGGCCACGGCGATGTGAACCTGGCCGTGCAGGCGATGAAGGCGGGCGCCTACCATTTTCTCGAGAAACCGTTTTCGCCGGAGCGGCTGGTCGAAGTCGCGCAGCGTGCCCTGGAAAAGCGCCGGCTGGTGCTGGAAGTTGCCGAACTGCGCCGCAAGCTGGCCGGGCGCGACACGCTGGACGCGCGCCTGATCGGGCATTCGCCATCCATCGAACGCCTGCGCAAGCTGATCGCCGACCTGGCCGATACCGCCGCCAACGTGCTGATCCACGGCGAAACCGGCACCGGCAAGGAACTGGTGGCGCGTTGCCTGCATGAAGCCAGCTCGCGCCGCGCGCGCCACTTCGTCGCCATCAATTGCGGCGGGCTGCCCGAGCAGTTGTTCGAGAGCGAGATCTTCGGCCACGAAGCCGGGTCGTTTACGGGCGCGGCGCGGCGCCGCATCGGCAAGATCGAACACGCCGAAGGCGGCACGCTCTTCCTCGACGAGATCGAGAGCATGCCGATGCAGATGCAGATCAAGCTGCTGCGCGTGCTGCAGGAGCGCGTGGTGGAGCGGCTCGGGTCCAACACGCCGGTGCCGGTCAATACCCGCGTGGTGGCGGCCACCAAGGCGGACCTGAAGGCGCTGTCCCAGGCCGGGCAGTTTCGCGCCGACCTTTATTACCGCCTAAATGTGGTAACGCTGGAACTGCCGCCGCTGCGCGAGCGGCGCGAGGATGTGCCGCCGCTGTTCGAGCATTTCGTCGCACAGGCGGCGCTGCGGTTCGAGCGCGAGGCCCTGCCCGCCACACCGACGGAGCTGGCCGCGCTGATGGCTTATCCGTGGCCGGGCAATGTGCGGGAACTGCGCAACCTGGCCGAGCGGCATGTGCTGGGGCTGGGATGCAACCCGAACCAGGGGACGGCGGAACCTGCGGCGCTGCCGCTGGCGCAAGCGGTGGAGCAGTTCGAGCGGGCCATGATTGCCGAGGCCATGCGCCGGCACGAGGGGAATCTGAGCCGGGCCAGCGATGCGCTGGGGATTGCCAAGACCACCTTGTTCGATAAGGTGCGAAAGTACAAGCTCTGAAGGCTGGCCAGCCTCGGGGCTGGCTGCACCTGCACCTGCACCTGCATCTCCCTTGGGCTCTCTGCTCTTCGCCGCCCTCCCTCGGCGTTCCCGTCACTCCGCTATGTGATTTGCCGCACCGAAGCGGCGCGTGCGCCGCGCCAACATGGGCTCACCCCTTCCCGCGCGCCTTCTTGTCTTCGCGATGGCTGGCGCGGTCGGTGCTGGGCAACGCCTGGCTTGCTGCCGCGCGCCGCTGGCGGTCCTGTCTGTCTTGCTGTTGCGCTTCGGATGTCTGCAATGTTTGCGATAAATTCCGGGGCGCACGTGTCTGCCAAAACGCGGCAATATGCGTTTAAGAACAGAAGTGGGAGCGTTCGAGGCGATTTCGAAATATTTGCCAAGCCGTCTGGCAGCTTATGTTCGTTAGCGCATATGATTGGAACCCGGCATCTTCCGTTGGGAGAAGATGGCACCTGTGACATAGATCACGCCATTGCAAGGTCGGGGAGCGCCTCCGCTCCCGCCGCCCGATTTATCGGGGCAAGCCATGCTAGAGGCTGAATGGTGCCGGCAGACAGACGTCGTCGTTGCATGCGTTGTCTCATAGCCAGGGTCCAAACCGGCGCGGGAGGTTCGCGCCGTCGCTGCGTGTTTATCTTGCAGTGCGGTGTTATTAGTTAACGGGTGAACGGATGAAACTGGATTCAGAACTGGCTGAAAAGCCTTACTACAGCACGCGTACCGCCGCGAAGCTGCTCAATGTCTCATTGGGCACGGTGCAGAAGATGGTGGAACGCGGCGAACTCGGAGCCTGGAAGACTAACGGCGGCCACCGCCGCATACACAAGGAGACGGTGCATCGCCTGCTGGCCACGCGCGTGGGGCAGGAACTGCCATCGGTGCACGAACTCGACCTGGTGGTGTTCCACCCGAATCACCAGGAAGCGCAGCGCATCCATGCGCAACTCGGCAAATGGGGGTTGCCCCTCAAAAGCGTGGTGGTGGAGGACGTGGTGGATACCATCATTACTTCGGTCAGCCAGCATCCGCGCGTGGTGCTGTACTACGTGGAAGAACTCAGCGATGCCGAGTCGGCCACCATCGAGAAGCTGCAGAATTTCTTTGCCCGCCAGAATGTCATCTTTGCCGTGATCACCAACCGGCAAGCCTATGACGGCGTGGCCGACGCACTGCAGCAATGGGGCATCATGGTTTTCCTGAAGACGCCCTCGCTGGAAGAAGTCAAAGGCTTCCTGCGCGCCCAGCTGATGATGACCCGCGGCGCCGCGGGCTGATCCGCCCAGGCATCGCACAGGCCGCTGCCCCGGCGCAGCGGCCCGGCCATCATCCGGCCGCCCGGCTTGCCTGGCCCGCTACCCCCGGGCGTGGCCCCGCCCCATGCCGCACGCCTTTACGCCGCAGTTTCGTGACCGGACGACTGCGGCGTTTTTGCGTGTGCGCTCTCAGGCCAGCGCCGCGAGCGGTTCCCGTTCGGCTTGGCGTACCGCCGCATCCATCATCCAGCCGTAGAGATTACGCGGGTCCGGCGGCGTCGCCACCAGTTCCACGTGGCCGCCCCGGTGATGTGCGTGCGCCGCGGCGTATAACCAGCGCAGCGCGGAGTAATCCTCCAGCGCAAACCCCACCGAGTCGAACACCGTCACCTGCCCCGTTTCGGTGCGCCCCGGCGCGCGGCCCGACAGGATCTCCCATAGCTCCGTCACCGGCGTATCCGGCGGAAGCTGCTGGATCTCGCCTTCGATGCGGGTCTGCGGCGCGTACTCCACCACGATGCGCGCCTGGCGCAGGATGTCCGGGTGCAGTTCGGTCTTGCCCGGGCAATCGCCGCCCACCGCATTGATATGCGCGCCTGCCGGGACCAGGTCGGGCGTGAGGATGGTGGCGCGCGTCTTGTCCGCGGTCACCGTGCTGACGATATCCGCGCCCTGCACCGCCGCACGCACGGAGTCCACCGGCACTACCTTCAGCCCATGCACGCCGGCCAGGTTGCGCGCCAGCCGTGCTGTCGCGGCAGGGTCGATGTCGTAGGCGCGAATCTCGCGGATGCCCACCATGCCGTGGAAGGCGAGTGCCTGGAACTCCGCCTGCGCGCCATTGCCGATCAGCGCCAGCGTGGCGGCGCCCGGCCGCGCCATCGCCTGCGCTGCCAGCGCGGAGGTGGCGGCGGTGCGCAGCGCGGTCGCCAGGGTCATGTCGCACAACAGCAAGGGAAAGCCGCTCGCCACCTCGGCCAGCACGCCGAAGGCCATTACCGTTGGCATGGCATTCTGCGCGTTGCGCGGATGGCCGTTGACGTACTTGAACGCATACTGCACGCCGTCGCTCACCGGCATCAGCTCGATCACGCCGTCGACCGAGTGCGATGCCAGGCGCGCGGACTTATCGAATGCGTCCCAGCGCGCGAAGTCTTGGCGGATATGGTGCGCCATCTGCGCGATGGCGTTGGCGACGCCCGTCTCGCGCACCAGCGCCGCGACATCGGCGGCGTCCAGAAAGCGGGTCATGGCGATCTCCTTCATGGTGTTCTCCCTGTGTGGTTCGGTCCTGTTCCATTCTTCTTGCCGGGCGTCGGGCCTCATGCGGCGACCGCGGCCTGCGCGGCGCCGTCGGCGACACCGCTCGCCTGGACCGCCGTACTGGTGCGATCGAGTCGCAGCGTCATGCAGTAGGCGCCGCCGCCGGAGAGCATGTACGGCGACAGGTCCACCTCGCGCAACTGATAACCGCGCTGCCCCAGCTCGGCGCGCAGGTGCGGTGTGGTGCGCGTCATCACCACCTGGTCGTGCAGGTTGACCGCATTGACGCTGAAGTGGCGCAGGTCGTCCTCGCTCGCCTCGATGCGCAGACTGGCCGGCACGCGCTCGCGGAGCGTGCGCAGCGCATCCTGGGTAAAGGCGGGCGGATAATAGAGGATCTCCCCGCCGGACAGCGGGCAGAAACACACGTCGAGGTGATAGCTTTGCTCGGTGGCCAGCTCCAGCGCCACCACTTCGCGCCCGAATTCCCTGCCCATCACATCGGCCGCAGCGCGCGACGAGCGCGGGCCGAAGCCGGCCCAGAAGTGGCCACGCACCGCGTCCCAGATACAGTCGCCGGCGCCTTCCTGGTAGCAGCCCTCGGGCAGCAGGCTGATGGAGTCGATCAGGCCGCGCTCGCGCAGGCCTTCGAAGATGCGGGCAAAGGGCGCTTCCTCGCCCGCGCGTTGCGGATAACGAAAGCGCGCCAGCACGGCGTGGCCATCCAGCACCACGGCCGCATTGGCGGGAAACACCATGTCGGGCAGGCCGGGCGCGCCGGGCGCGGTCTCCACCGCGAAGCCAGCCGCCTGCAGGGCCGCGTGCAAGGACGCGAAGGAGCGCACCGCGTCGCGGTGCATGCCACGCGGGTCGCGCGCCCAGAGGCCGGGGTCCATCCACGGGTTGATGCTGTAGGACACATCGTAGTAGGTGGGCTCGACAAGCAGGATGGTGGGCTGGTTGGTCACGCTGGCTCCTTTGGGATGGTTGGTAGCGGGGTCAGTGAATGACTGCATTCTGGTGCAGTGCGGTGCTAACTAAAAGCCAGCAAAGTGTGCAATTTGCTTGCCGCACCTCTCAAATCGCCAGCTAAAATTAGCAAATCGCCAACCCCGAAGCGTGCCTCGTCAAAGCGACGCACAGGAACCCCATGGACGACACCGACCGCCAGTTGCTCGCCCTGCTGCGCGACAACGCCCGCATGCCGGCTACCACGCTCGCCAAGGCGCTGCGCGTCTCGCGCGCCACCGTGCAGAACCGCATCGACAAGCTGGAAAAGGAAGGGCTGATCGTTGGCTATACGGTGCGGCTGAAGCCGGAAGCCGAGGCGCACCGCATCCGCGCCTGGATGACCATCGCCGTGGAAGGCAACAAAGCCCGTGCGGTGCTGCAGGCGCTGCGCGGCGAACCGAACGTGCAGACCATGCACACCACCAACGGGCGCTGGGACATCATTGCCGAATTGCGCGCGGATTCGCTGGAAGCGTTCGACCGCACGCTGGACCGCATTCGCCTGATTGACGGCATCGCCGCGACGGAGACCAGCATCCTGCTGTCCAGCTACAAGCTGTGAAGGCGCGCCTTCAGCGCCTTCAGCGTCTTCATGCTGCGGCGCCGCGCAGGCGCTCGCGCCGGGTCTCCTCATGCAGCACCTGGCCGCTGGGGCGCAGCAGGTCGCGCAGCGAGACCACGCCGACCAGCCGCATGGATTCCGGGTCCGCCACCACAGGCAGGCGGCTGACGCCGAGTTCAGCCATGCGCCCGGCCGCAATGCGCGCGGTCTGCGCCGGCAGCAACACCTGGTGCGGCTGCAGCGGCGCCATCAGCGCGCGGCCTGTCTGCATGGATGCTTCGCGCCCGCGCAGGGCATTGCGCTCCAGCATGCCGACCACACGCCCCCCGCACACCACGGGATAGCCGCGATGCGGCGCGTGCTCGCCGAAGTGCTGCCGCCACAGCGCGCTGACCGGCTGCTCGCCATCCACGCTCAGCACGGCAGTGGTCATCAGGTCGGCGACGTGCTGGCGCTCCAGCGGATCGACGCCGTACTCACGGTAGATGTGCAAGCCGCGGCGCGCGATCTTTTCCGTCATGATCGAGCGCTTCATGGTCAGCACCGTGAATCCGTGCGCCACGGCCGTGGTCAGCAACAGCGGCAGCAAGGCATTGCTGTCATGGGTCAGGCCAAAGGCAAAGACGATGGCGGTCAGCGGCGCGCCAAGCACGCTGCCCAGCACGCCCGCCATGCACACCAGCGCCCATAGCTCGGGCGAGCCGCCGGGCAGCAGCGGCGCCAGCGCCACACCGAGGCCCGCGCCCAGCATCAGCAGCGGCGCCAGCACGCCGCCGGAGGTGCCCGAGCCCAGCGCGGCGACCCAGATAATCGCCTTGACCGTCAGCAACGCCACCACCACGCCGATCGCCATCCTGTTATGCAGCAGATCGGCAATCACGTCATAGCCCACGCCCAGCGCGCGCGGCTCGAAAAAGCCGCCGATGCCTACCGCCAGCCCGCCGATCGCCGGCCACCACATCCAGTGCAGCCTGAGCTTCGAGAACTGGTCCTCGGTGCGGTACAGCGCCAGCGTCAGCAAGGCGCCCAGCACGCCGCAAAGCAGACCCGCGATCACGCATGAGCCCAGCGCCGCCGTTGTGGCCGGCTCGGTATGCAGGGCGAACAAGGGGCCGGGTTCGAACACCCACGGACGCAGGAAGCCCGCCACCGCGCACGCCAGTGCGACCGGCAGCAGGCTGCGCGGGCGCAGTTCGAACAGCAACAACTCCACCGCCAGCAGCACCGCCGCCACCGGCGTGCCGAAGATCGCCGTCATCCCTGCGCACGCGCCCGCCACCAGCAGCGTCTTGCGCTCGGCCGCCGTGAGATGGAGATACTGCGCCAGCAGCGAAGCGATCGAGCCGCCGGTCATGATGATCGGCCCTTCCGCGCCGAACGGCCCGCCGCTGCCGATCACGATGCCCGAGGACAGCGGCTTGAGCACGGCCACCCGCGGCGACATCTTGCTCTTGCCGAACAGCACCGCCTCGATGGCCTCCGGAATGCCATGGCCGCGGATCTTGTCGCTGCCGTAGCGTGCCATCAGCCCGACCAGCAAACCGCCGATCACCGGCACCGCGATCACCCAGGGCCCCAGCGCATGCTGCGCCGGCGAGCGGTCCGCCAGCGACAGCGTCTGGTAGAAAAACAGATTGGTGAAGAACCGGATCAGGTTCAGCAAGAGCACCGCCGCCGCCGTGCTGATGGCGCCGATGACGGGTGCCAGCGCGGCCAGCAAGAGCAGACGGCGGCTGACCGAATAATCGCGTTTTTCAAAGTGCATGGTGAGGCTCGTGCAAAGGGCGGGGGCGTAGCGCGGATCGGCTGTGGATCTTTTTCCGCGGGAAACGAAATGTATCACGCCATGATATATTTGCGCGCTGGATGACGGGATGTGATCGCAAGGCGGGAAGACTGCACTTTTGCTTCTTTTTCCTCTTTTGCCCTTTTCCGCTTTCCGCCCCCACCAACACCAGGCCCAGAACCGATGCCCCCATCCCAGGCCCCTTCCCTAGCCGAGTTCCCGCCGGAGCGCACACGCGCGTGGCTGCGCGCGTTTGTTCCCACGCCGATCGCCGCCGGCAAGCGCGAGCGCGTCAAAAGCTGTCTTGGCGCCCTGCTTGGCCTGCTGGTGACGGAGTGGATCAGCCATCACCTGCTTGGCGGCTTCAACCCCTGGTTCGTCGCACCGATGGGCGCCTCCGCCGTGCTCCTGTTCGCGGTGCCGGCGAGCCCGCTGGCGCAGCCGTGGTCCATCATCGGCGGCAACCTGGTGGCGGCGCTGATCGGCGTAGCCTGCGCCCGCTGGATTCCCGGACAGGGACTGGCCGCCGCGGTGGCGGTAGCACTGGCCATCGTCGTCATGTTCCAGCTGCATTGCGTGCACCCGCCCAGCGGCGCGGTGGCGATCACCGCGGTGTTCGGCGGCCCCGCGGTGACGCAGCTTGGCTTTGGCTTCGTGGTGGTGCCGGTGGCGGTCAACTCGATGCTGTTGCTGCTGGTGGCACTGCTGTTCAACAACCTGCTGCGGCGGCGCTATCCGCACCGGCCGGCCGAGCACGCCAACCCGCACCGCACCGCCGATCCGCTGCCGAGCGAGCGCGTGGGTTTCAACCGGAGCGACCTTGACGAAGTACTGAAGGCACGCGGCGAATTTCTCGACATCGAGGAAGACGATCTGGAAGAAATCCTGGTGGCCGCGCAATTACGGGCGTATCGGCGGCGGTTTGGCGACGTGCGTTGCGCGGATATCATGTCGCGCGACATGGTGACCGTGCTGCCGGGACAGAGTGGGAGCGAAGCGCGGGCCTTGCTGCTCAGGCACGGCATCCAGGCATTGCCGGTGGTGGATGGGCAGCGACGCTTGCTCGGGATGCTCGGCCTGGCGGATCTGCTGGCCGCGCGCGCCGGGGCGGCGGGCCAGTTGCGCGCCGGCACCGCCGACGACCTGATGCACACCGGCATGGCTACGGCCCGGCCCGAGCAGCCCATGGTGGAGCTGGCGCGAGCGTTTTCGGATGGCGGGCTGCATCAGATGCCGGTGGTGGATGCGCAGCAGCGGCTGTTGGGCATCGTCACGCAATCGGACCTGATCGCTGCGTTGCTGGAGCGTGGACCGGAGCAGGTAGCAGGATAAGCTGGCAGGCGGCATCGTGGCCGACGGGCTGGAGGACTATCTGCGCTTCGGCATCATCGATTCCGTGATGTTCGGCCCCCCTGCCCCCCGCACCATGCGGCTGTTCCAGACCCGTAACCCGGCGGTGGAATGGAACGGTTGCTGAGCCTGGTCGGCGCGGACGTGGGCGTTGAGCGCACTGCCGCGGCCACGGCCTGCCGGCGCCGGACCGCTTTCTGGCATCGCTGGAAGATGTCTCCGTGGCATGGCATCGTGAGGCGTTCGGCGAGGTCCCGCGGCCACGGTGGCGGCCGCTTGCGTGCCGCAACGCAACATTTTCCCGCCCTGCCCGGCTGCCCGCCTCCGGCACCCCGTGCGTTTTCCTATATATTGTCGGCGTTCAAGTCACACCGGCAGTCCAGGAGATGCACCCGATGAATTCCGGCAAACTGATTGAGAAACTCGCTGCGATTTTCGCGCTGATCGTCCTGATCGGTGGCTCGCTGCTGGTGCTCGCGCCCTTCACCACCGCGCTGCTGTGGAGCTCCATCCTGGCCTTCAGCTCGTGGTACCCCTATACCGTGCTGACGCGCTGGCTGGGCAACCGGCGCAGCCTGGCCGCCGTGATCTGCGTGCTGCTGGCCGCGGTGATCGTGCTGGGCCCCTTTGTCTATGCCGGCACCAGCATCTCCGCGCATATCGACGAGCTGTCCGGCCTGGCCGACCGCATCATGGATCATGGCCTGCCGCCGTTGCCGGAATGGATCACCGGCCTGCCTTATGTGGGCAGCTACCTGCAGAGCTCCTGGGACAAGCTGATCCACGCCGACTCGGAAATGCTGGCCAACCTGCGCAAGCTGATCGCGCCCGTGGGCCATGTGGTGCTGGGCGCGGGCCTGTCGATCGGCGCCGGGCTGGGCCAGCTGGCGCTGTCCATCGTGCTGGCGTTCTTCTTCTATACCGGCGGCGAATTCGCGGTGGCCTGGCTGCGCGCCGGCATGCGCCGCATTGCGGGAGAGCGCGCCGACTACCTGCTGGCGCTGGCCGGCAACACGGTCAAGGGCGTGGTCTACGGCGTGCTTGGCACGGCCTTCGTGCAGGCCGTGCTGGCCGGCATCGGCTTCTGGATCGCCGGCGTGCCCGGCGCCGCCATCCTCGGCTTCGTCACCTTCTTCCTGTCCGTGATCCCGGTGGGGCCGCCGCTGGTGTGGATTCCCGCCGCACTGTGGCTGTATCACACCGGCTCGCTGGGTTGGGCCATCTTCATGGTGGTATGGGGCGTGGGCGTGGTCAGCATGGCCGACAACGTCATCAAGCCCCTGCTGATCAGCAAGGGCACCGACATGCCATTGATCTGGGTGATGCTGGGCGTGTTCGGCGGTGCGCTGGCGTTTGGCTTCCTCGGTGTATTTATCGGCCCGACCCTGCTGGCGGTGGCCTACGCGCTGCTGCGCGACTGGACCATCGGCTCGGAGCACCTGCTCAACCCGCCGCCCGCGCTGGCCCAGGGCAAGCCCCTCACTACCGCCGAAGACGTGGCGGGTTCCGGCAAGGCATGAGCGACGCCTGCCGTTCCGACCCGCACCACGCAGAGCCCGCCCCGCCGGCCGACCTCAGCCGGCTGGTGGCCTGCGAATATTGCGATGCGGTCTACCAGCGTGCAGAGCTCGATCCGGGCGAGCGTGCGCTGTGCCTGCGCTGCGGCGGCCAGCTCTACCGCGAAAACTCGCGCGCCTATACCCGGCTGCTGCCGCTGGTGATCACCGCGCTGATCCTGTTCCTGGTGTCCAACGCCTATCCCATCGTCGAGATGGATCTCAAGGGCGTGCGCACCCAAACCACGCTTTGGGGCGCGGTGCAGGCGCTCTACGCGGATCATATGACGTTGGTGGCGATCCTGGTGTTCGCCACCACCATCCTGTTTCCCCTGTCCGAGATGGTGATGATGCTTTACCTGTTGGTGCCGATGGCGTGGCGCCGCATGCCGCCCGGCTTCGAGCGCATCGTGCGCGGTATCCGGCAAACCCGGCCGTGGGGCATGATCGAAGTCTTCATGATCGGCGTGCTGGTGACGCTGGTGAAGCTATCGACCATGGCCCAGGTGCTGCCTGGCGTCGCGCTGTGGTCGTTCGCCGCGCTGGTCGTCGTACTGGCCGCGATGCTGTCGTTCGACCCGCGCGACCTCTGGCAGTACCTGGACGAGGAGCCGCCCAGATGAGCGTCCCGCCGAATGACAAGAGCGCCGGCCTCAGGGACTCCCGCCTGGCCCGCTCGCGCCGGCTCGCGGCCAACGTGGTGGCGGAACTGACCGACGACGACGAAAGCAAGCCGCTGGCGCAGGTGCCCACGGCCACCTCGATGGGCCTGCTGTCGTGCCACGCCTGCGATGCGCTCAGCCCGCGCACGCTGGAGGGCGAGCCCTGCCCGCGCTGCGGCGCCACCCTGCATCATCGCAAGCCGCAAAGCCTGACCCGTACCTGGGCATTCCTGCTGGCAGCCTACATCCTGTATATCCCCGCCAACCTGCTGCCGGTGATGGTGACGCAGTCCATCCTCGGCACGCAGCGGGACACCATCCTGTCCGGCGTGATCTACCTCTGGCTGTCCGGCTCCAACCTGCTGGCCATCGTGGTCCTGATCGCCAGCATCGTGGTGCCGCTGCTGAAGATGATGATCCTCACCATGCTGCTGCTCTCGGTGCACTTCCGCTCGACCTGGCGGATCCGCCAGCAGACCAGGCTGTACGGACTGGTGGAAGTGATCGGCCGCTGGTCGATGCTCGATATTTTCGTGGTGGCGCTGCTGGCTTCTCTGGTGCGGGCCGGGGCGCTCGCCACCATCATCCCCGGAGCCGGCGCCGTCGCCTTCGGCTCCGTGGTGGTGCTCACCATGATGGCCTCGCTAAGTTTCGACCCCCGCCTGCTGTGGGATTCGCTGGATACAAAAGATGCCCGACCTTGATCAGTCCTCCTCCTCCTCCCCACCGCCCGCGCCCGAGCGGCGGCGCCGCGCGCGCTGGCTGCCCTCGCTGGTATGGCTGATTCCGATCGTGGCGGCGGTGGTTGGCCTGTCGCTGCTGATCCGCACGCTCTCCGAGCGCGGCCCCGAAATCACGGTCACATTCCGCACCGCCGAGGGCCTGGTCCCGGGCAAGACGCCCGTGCGCTACAAGGACGTGGACATCGGCCTGGTGAAGTCGGTCCGGCTGGCGTCGGACCGCTCGCACGTGATCGCCAAGATCGACCTGACCCAGGATGCGGAGAGCTTCTCCACCAAGGACACGCGCTTCTGGGTGGTACGCCCGCGCTTTGCCACCAGCGGCATCTCCGGGCTGGAAACCCTGCTGTCCGGCGCCTACATCGGCGTTGACGCCGGCAAGTCGGAAGAGCGTGTGCGCGTGTTCACGGGCCTGGAAGTACCGCCCGCGGTCACTACCGATGCCTCCGGCAAGCAGTTCGTGCTGCGCGCAGCCGATCTCGGCTCGCTCGATATCGGCTCGCCGGTCTACTACCGCCGCGTGCAGGTGGGCCGGGTGGTGGCCTACCAGCTTGAACCCAACGGGCGCGATCTCTCGCTGCGCGTGTTCATCAACAAGCCTTACGACAAGCTGGTCACCGCCGACTCCCGCTTCTGGCATGCCAGCGGCGTGGACATCAAGCTCGATGCCGGCGGCCTCAAGATCAATACGCAATCGATGGTCACGGTGATGCTGGGGGGGGTTGCCTTCCAGGCGCCGGACGATTCCAAGGCGGCCGACGCCGCCAACGAGAACACCCAGTTCCTGCTGGCCAGCGACCAGACCGAGGCCATGAAGGAGCCCGAGGAACTCGTGCCCTCGCTCGCCGTGCTCAACTTCGATCAGTCGGTGCGCGGCTTGTCGCCCGGCGCGCCGGTGGACTTCCGCGGGGTGGTGGTGGGCCAAGTGCGCTCGATCGGCATCGAATACCAGAGTGCGAAGAAAGCATTCCGCCTGCCGGTCGTGGTGGAGCTGTATCCCTCGCGCATGGGCTTCCGCCCGCAGGACATAGAGGACATCAACCGGGCCCGCAACATCGTCCAGACCCTGATCAAGCGCGGCATGCGCGCGCAGCTGCGCACCGGCAACCTGCTGACGGGCCAGCTCTACGTGGCGCTCGACTTCTTCCCCAAGGCGCCGCCGGCCAGCGTCAACCTGGATGGCGCGCTGCCTGAACTGGCCACCACGCCAGGTGCCTTCGACGAATTGCAGGCCAAGCTTGGCGACATCGTCAACAAGATCGACAAGGTGCCGTTCGAACAGATCGGCCAGGACCTGCGCACGTCGATGGCGACGCTCAACACCATGATGACCAGCGCCGACAAGCTGGTGACGCAGCTCAATGGCGACGTGGCGCCGCAGGTGCTGGCCGCGCTGCAGGACGCGCGCAAGACGCTGGGCGCCGCCAACGGCACGCTCGCCTCCGATGCGCCGCTGCAGCAAGACACGCGCCGCATGATGCAGGAACTGACACGCACCGCGGTGTCGCTGCGCACACTGACCGAATACCTTGAACGCCATCCCGAAGCGCTGGTGCGCGGGAAGCCGGAGAAATAATCATGACCCGCTCGAACCTGATGCTGCCCCTGTTGCCGCCGCTCGCCCTGGCCGCCGCGCTGCTGGCCGGCTGCGCCTCGCCCGATCCGCGCTACTACACGCTGGCCCAGGGGCCCGACGCCACCGTGCCCGCTGCCGGACAGGCCGCCACGCCGGCGCGTGCGGCCCAGGCGCAACCGGTGTGGATCGAGGTTGCGCCGGTGCGCGTGCCCGAGCGCCTGAACCGCCCGCAACTGGTCGTGCGCGACGGCAAGGACGGCGGCGAACTGAAGCTGCTGGACCTGTCGCGCTGGTCCGCGCCCCTGCCCGACGAGCTGCGCGACGCACTGTCGCAGCAACTGCAAGCCAGGCTGGGCGCGGTCGATACCTACCAGCAAGGCCTGTCGGAAGTGGAACCGGTGTACCGCATCACCACCGAAGTGGTCCGTCTGGACGCCGAAGTCGGCCAGCGCGCCGGCGCCGTCATCAACTGGACCGTGCGCCGCCTGCCTGACGGCAAGGTCAACGCCGGCCGCACGCAGGCCGAGTTGCCGGCGCCGGGCGCGGTCGACGGCGTCGTGGCGGCTTATCGCCAGATCGTGGCAAACACGGCGGGGGACATCGCCGCCGGCGTGGAATCGCTGCGCCGCTGAACGGCCGCAAGGCGATGCGGCGGGACGCCAGTCCCGCCCTCACCGCCCTCAGTCCTCGGCCGGCGCGCCGTTCCCCCGGCAACTGCGCCGCCGCTCCGCTTCCGCCATTACCGCCAGGCAAGCCTCGGCATCGCCTGCCACCAGCTTCACCGAACAGGCCAGCATCAGGTTCTTGCCCAGGCCGAAATCCTCCACCACGAAACCGCGCGCATCGAGCCGCTCGCCCTTGTCGCCTGACGCCACGGCGGCACGGTCGAGCAAGGTACCGGGATCGCTGCTGTAGCCCCAGACCGGCTTTTGCAGCGCGATAGCAAATCCCACTTCAAACGCCGTGCCGGAATCCGGCTCACCCGGCCCGCGGAAATCGTCGAGGTTAGCCATCACCATGTCGGCGCGGCGGATCAGGTTGATGTTGGCTTCGTAGATCCAGCGGGCAGTGTCGGGGCCGGACAAGCCGGCCGGAGCCGATTTGTCGAGGGGATACAAACCGTGGAAGCCGTGCCGCGTGCAAAGCGCCTTCAGCGTCTCGCCATAGGCGATGGCGTTCTTGCGAAACACGTCGAAACCGGCGAGGTAAATGGTTTTCATTTTCAGGCGGAGATTGGTGGCTGGCGGCGCATAGCTTATCCGTTCGAGGTTAAGGTTTGAGGTTAAGTTGAAGATTCGGGATCAACGTGAACAGCTTGGGCAACGATTCGCCGTAGCCGTGTGGAACTGACATCGGCCTGCTGGGGTGGTCGCTGTTTTTTTTTGAGCGGTGGTGGCATGTTGCACCCAAAGGAATACGGCGTCCCCCGCAGGGGGATGTCGTACGCACTTGGGTCCAAGATGCCAACACCGCAAAAAGTGACCGGCATCCCCCGCAGGGGGATGTCGTATGCACTTGGGTGCAACAACCATCGCCGCTCAAAAAAACACCGACCAACCCCTCCCAACCAAAGCCCCCCACCTCAATCAATCCTGATATCCGCCGCCTTCACCACCCTCGCCCACTTCCCAATCTCACTACGCTGAAACCCCGCAAACAGCTCCGGCGCCATCCCCGAAGGCTCCATCCCCAGCTTCTCCAGCCGAGCCTGCATATCCGGCGTCTTGATAATCGCCGAGATCTCCCGATACAACCGATCCACGATCGGCTTCGGCGTATTGGCCGGCGCAAAGATCGCCTGCCACGATTCCAGCTCATATCCGGCAACCCCAGCTTCCGCCATCGTCGGCACATTCGGCATGCTCTTGATACGCTTCGCCGAAGTCACGGCCAGCGCCCGCAGCTTGCCCGAATCGATATGCTGCGCAGCCACCACCGTGGTATCGAACATCATCGGCACCTGCCCCGCCATCACATCCTGAATCGCCGGGCCGCTCCCCTTGTACGGAATGTGGGTCAGCTTGATGCCCGCCAGGCTCTTGAACAATTCCCCTGCAAGATGCTGCGAAGTCCCGTTCCCGGCCGAGGCAAACGCCAGCGTATCCGGCCTGGCCTTGGCTTCCGCCACGATGTCCTTCACCGTCTTGAACGGGCTGCCGGCACTGACCACCAGCACATTGGCATTGGTGCCGATCAGGGTGATGGGCGCGAAGGACTTGACCACGTCGTACGGCATCTTCGGATACAGGCTGGCATTGATCGCGTGCGAGCTGATGGTGCCGCCGAGGATGGTGTAGCCATCGGGCGCCGCCTTGGCCGCGAAATCAGAGCCGATGTTGCCGCCGGCGCCGGGGCGGTTCTCCACCACCACGGTAGTGCCAAGCGCCTGCCCGAGACGCTGGCCGATCAGGCGTGCCAGCGTGTCGGTGGTACCGCCGGGCGGGAATGGCACCACGTAGGTGATCGGCTTGCTGGGCCAGTTGGCCTGGGCGGAGGCGTTCAGCGGGAGTACGGCTGCGGCTACGGCGGCAGCGGCGGCCAGCAGCGCAAGGGCTTGGCGTTTCATGGGGTCGTTGTCTCCTCGGTCGTTCTTGTGATGATGGGTCCGCACCCGGCTACGAGACGGGTGCGGTGCTTCAATGGATCTCCGGCTCGCCGCCCTCCGCGGCATCGACAGGCTCCAGGAAATCGAAATCGCAACCCTTGTCCGCCTGGCTGACGTGGCGCAGGTAAAGCTTGCCGTAGCCGCGCTCGAACTTTGGCTCTGGCGCCACCCACGCGGCGCGGCGGCGGGCCAGCTCGTCGTCGCCGATCAGCAGGTTGAGTTTGCGGGCAGGGACATCCAGCTCGACCAGGTCGCCGTCGCGCACGAAGGCGAGCGGGCCACCCACATACGATTCCGGCGTTACGTGCAGCACGCAGGCGCCATAGCTGGTGCCGCTCATGCGGGCGTCGGAAATGCGCACCATGTCGCGCACGCCTTCCCTGAGCAGCTTCTGCGGAATCGGCAACTGGCCCCATTCCGGCATGCCGGGCGCGCCTTGCGGGCCGGCGTTCTGCAGCACGATCACGCAGCTGGCGTCGATGTCGAGCCGCGGGTCGTCGATGCGCGCCGCCATGTCGTTGTAGTCGCGGAACACCACCGCGCGGCCGGTGTGCCGCAGCAGGTCCTGCCGCGCGGCGGGCGGCTTGATGACCGCGCCGTCCGGGGCAAGATTGCCGCGCAGCACGGCAAGGCCGTCGCCAGCCACCAGCGGATTGGTGCGCGGGCGAATCACGTCGTCGTTGAAGACGCGGGCGCCTTCAAGGTTCTCGCCAAGGGTGCGACCGTCGACGGTAAGCGTGCCGGTATCGAGCAGATCGCCCATCTGCGCGAGCATCGCACGCAGGCCGCCGGCATAGTAGAAATCTTCCATCAGGTACTGGCCCGAGGGACGCACGTTGGCCAGCACCGGCGTGCAGCGCGCCAGTTCGTCATAGCGGTCGAGCGAGAGCGCATAGCCGGCGCGGCGCGCCAGCGCGATCAGGTGGACGATGGCGTTGGTGGAGCCCGACAGCGCCAGCGCGGTGCGCACGCCGTTGTCGATGGCGGCGGGCGTGACGATCTCGGAGGGCTTCAGGTCCTGCCACACCATCTCGACGATGCGCCGGCCCGACAGCGACGCCATCTGCGCGTGGCGCGAATCGGGCGCGGGAATCGACGAGGCGCCGGACAAGCTCATGCCGATGGCTTCCACCACCGCCGTCATGGTCGACGCCGTGCCCATGGTCATGCAGTGGCCGGGCGATCGCGCGATGCCGTCTTCAATGCCCTGCCAGTCCTGCTCGGTGATATTGCCCGCACGCAACTCGGCCCAGTACTTCCACGTATCCGAGCCGGAGCCCAGCGTGACGCCGTTCCAGTTGCCGCGCAGCATCGGCCCCGCCGGCACGAAGATCGTGGGCAGGTCCATCGCCAGCGCGCCCATCAGCAAGGCGGGCGTGGTCTTGTCGCAGCCGCCCAGCAGCACGCAGCCATCGGCCGGGTAGGAGCGCAGCAACTCCTCGGTCTCCATCGCCAGCAGGTTGCGGTAGAGCATGGTGGTGGGCTTCTGGAACGGTTCGGACAGGCTCATCGCCGGCATCTCCACCGGGAAGCCGCCGGCCTGCCAGATGCCGCGCTTGACCTCTTCGGCGCGCTGGCGGAAATGGCTGTGGCAGGGGTTGATGTCGCTCCACGTATTGATGATGGCGATGACCGGCTTGCCGGCATAGTCGGCGCGGTTGTAGCCCATCTGCGCAGTGCGCGAACGGTGGCCGAAGGCGCGCAGGTCGTGGGCGCCGTACCAGCGGTGGCTGCGCAGTTCCTCGGGGCGCTTGCGGGGCCGCGCATCCGGCGCGGGGGTGGCGGTGGGCATGGGCTGTCTCCTCTGATCGGTGGCGCCGTTGCGGCGTCTGTCTTTTTTTGTTTTGCGTGAGCGTGCGGCAGCGGTGCCCGCAGTCCCCGGGGAAGACAAATGATAGCGCTGTCATTTGTCTCTCACAACGCATGCGTGCTCGGGGTTAACCCGTCGCGCAGGCGGGCACCGGTGCCCGCCGAGGGGCGACGGCGCTATCATGGCGCCCACGCCGCCGCACCGCGCGGCCGACCGGCAATTCCCGCATCCTTCTTCGAGCTCAATGGCCCCGCCTCGCAAGCCAACCACCCCGCGCACCGCGCCCGCCCCCGCTGCCGGCCGCGCCACCGGCAGCGTCACATTGGCCGACGTGGCCAAGATCGCCGGCGTCTCGCCGATCACCGTGTCGCGCGTGGTCAACCAGCCCGGGCTGGTCTCGGCGCGCACGGTGGCGCGCGTGCAGGAAGCCATCCAGCGCACCGGCTATGTGCCCAACCTGCTGGCCGGCGGCCTCGCCTCGCGGCGCAGCCGCCTGATCGCGGCCATCGTGCCGACCATCGCCAACTCGATCTTCGCCGATACCATCCAGGCGCTCACCGACCGTTTCTCGCAAGCGGGCTACCAGATGATGCTGGGCCTGTCGGGGTACGCCGCCACGCGCGAGCAGGACCTGCTGGCCGCCATCCTCTCGCGCCGCCCCGACGGCATCGTGCTGACCGGCATCGCCCATACCGCCGATACGCGCCGCCGCCTGCTGGCCGCGCGCGTGCCGGTAGTGGAGACCTGGGACATCACGCCCACGCCGATCGACATGCTGGTGGGTTTCTCGCACGAGAAGGTGGGGCAGACCGTAGCCGAATTCCTTTATGCGCGCGGCTACCGGCGGCCCGCCATCCTGTCCGCCAGCGACCAGCGCGCCGAGTCGCGCCGGCTTGGCTTTATCGATGCGCTGGCCCGCCACGGCATCACCGAGGTGCCGAGCAGCATCGTGCCAGCGCCGTCCAGCCTGGGGCTGGGCCGCGAGGGACTGGCGCGGCTGCTCGACGGCGGCGCGCAGCCCGATGTGGTGTTCTGCAGTTCCGACACGCTGGCGCAGGGCGCGCTGTCGGAAGCCCGCGCGCGCGGCCTGCAGGTGCCGGGGCAACTCGCCGTGATGGGCTTCGGCGATCTGAACTTTGCCGCGCACACCTACCCGGCGCTGTCCACGGTGCGCATCGACGGCCCGGCCATCGGCCGCACCGCTGCCGAATGCCTGCTCGCGCGCATCGACGGGCGCGAGGTGGGCGAACGCATCATCGACCTCGGCTTCGAAGTGATCCAGCGCGACAGCGCCTGAAGCCGGCTCGCTCCGCGCCCGGCGCTGCAGTGCCTTGCCGGAAACGTTATGATTGCGCTAGCATCGAACACCGCAACGAGCGGGGACAGGCACCGCCCCCGGCCGACCGGCCTTGCGCCCTGCTCCGCGCACTCTTCCCGGATCCCGCACCCTTTCCTTCGCCTAGCCTCCCATGTCCCAAGTCTCGCTCGTCCAGATCGGCCCCCTTGCGCCGCAGATCAACTCCCGCCTGCGGGAGCAATACCAGGCCGTCCCGCTGTGGGAACAGGCCGACCCGCTGGCATGGCTGCGCGAGCATGCGCAGCAGGCGCGCGTGGCGGTGACGTCCGCCCGCCACGGCATGACGGCCGAAGCCATCGCCGCGATGCCCGGGCTCGAAGCCATCGTCAGCTTCGGCGTGGGCCATGACTCGATCGCGCTGGACGCGGCCCGCGCGCGCGGCATCCAGGTCAGCAACACGCCCGACGTGCTCAACGACTGCGTGGCCGACCTCGCCTTCGGCCTGCTGCTCGACGCCGCGCGTGGCATTGCCCACGGCGACCGCTACGTGCGCGCCGGCAAGTGGGGCCAAGAGAACTTCCCGCTGACCACGCGCGTGTCGGGCAAGAAGCTGGGCATACTGGGCCTTGGCCGCATCGGCGAAAAAGTGGCGCAGCGCGCCGCCGGCTTCGGCATGGACATCGCGTACCACAACCGCCGCCCGCGCGCGGGCGCGCCGTGGCGCCACGAGCCGGACCTGAAGGCACTGGCCGGCTGGGCCGATTTCCTGGCCGTGACCTGCGTGGGCGGGCCGGAAACCGAAGGGCTGGTATCGGCCGGCATCATCGAGGCGCTGGGGCCCAAGGGCATTCTCGTCAATGTCTCGCGCGGCAGCGTGGTGGACGAAGACGCCCTGGTGGCGGCATTGCGCGATGGCCGCCTGGGCGGCGCCGGGCTGGATGTGTTCCGCGACGAGCCGCGGGCCCCGCAGGCGCTGTTCGCGCTGGACAATGTCGTGCTGGCGCCGCACATGGCCAGTGGCACGCACGAGACCCGCGCCGCCATGTCCGGGCTGGTGTTCGAGAATCTCGATGCCTTTCTCGGCACCGGCAAAGTGATCACGCCGGTACTCTGACGGACCGATCCGGCTGGCGCGCCGCGGACATTCCGTGGCGCGCCGCGCGCCCTATACTGAATCAGGCGCCCGCCACCCCGGCGGCGCCACCCTTCCCCGCCTATCGAGGACAACGCCGCGCCAGGGCGCCGCACGGGGTAAGCGCCTGCACGGGGTGCCAGAAGCACCCTGCCCGATTGACCTGATTGACCTGATTGACTTACGCGTCAGGAGGCAAAGCATGGGACGCAAATATATCGATTGCCGCGAGTTTCCGAGTGAGTCGAAGTGCACGGTGGCTATCAGTGCGGACAGCGAGGAAGAACTGCTTGAAGTCGCTGCCCAGCATGCGGTGCAGGTGCACAAGCATGAGGACGGACCTGAATTGCGGCAGATGCTGAAGAGCGCGTTTAAGGATGGGTCGCCCCCGGCGTGAGATCGGGGTGGGGTTGTGGTGCGTTCGTGGCCAGGAATGCGACACCGGCAAACCGCGACAGCCCTCCGCGTACCCACCCCACGACCACTCACGGCTTCAACGCTGGATGCTTCAGCGCATGCGCAGTCTCCCCCAGGTGAGCGAGAAAACTCCCCTCATCCCGCTTCAACCCCAGCTCCCCATACCGATAAGCCATGGCCAGCGCCTGAATCGATTCAGGATGTTCCCGCTCGGCGGCAGCTTCATACCATGCCACCGCGCGCCCCTCGTCACGCGGTACGCCCGCCCCTTCGCGATAGGCATTGGCTAACATGAACATGGCCTGCGCCACGCCAGCATCGGCGGCCACTGCGAACCAGCGGGCAGCCGCGGCCGCATCGGGCGTGCGGCCGTAGCCGCCGCGGTGCAGCAGGCCCAGGTAATACGCGGCCCCGGCATTGCCAGCGGCGGCGGCGAACGCGAAATGCTGCCACGCAGCCGCGGCATCAGGCGTGCCACCGGCACCACCGCCGTCCCCTAGGAAGGCCGCCTTGCCCAGCAGGAAATGCGCGTGCGGGTCCCCGGCCGCTGCCGCTTGCCGCAACCAGTCGACGCCTTCCCCCCGCAGCGCCGCATCCGCTCGCGCCAGCAGTGCCTCTCCCAGCGCAGTCTGCGCCGCCGCCTCCTTGCCCGCCGCGGCGCGGCGCAACGCCGCCAGCGCCTGCGCGTCGCCGGCCGGGCCGGCCAGCGTCTGCCACTGGGCCAGTTCCAGGCGCCGCGCGCTGGCGTGCTCGCGCCACGCCGACGCCCCGCCCACGCAACCTGCCGCCACCGTCACCGCCACCAGCGCGGCGGCGATAACCGGATGCACACGGCCCAGGCGGCGCCGGGGCGCCGTGCGCGCCGGCGTGATCGTTCCATTCGCTATCGTGGTCATCGTTGCCTTACTGGTTGAGGTCGACGCTGTACAGCGACAGGTTCTTGTTGGTGTCGTAGCCCGCCTGCTCCAGCGCGATATTGGCCAGCCCGGCTGCCTGCGCCTGCGCAAGCTGGTTGGCGGCGGAAGCGAACACCACCTTGCCGGCCGTGGCTACCTTGGTGAAGCGCCAGCTGCGCGCGGCGCCGTTGGCGGCGCGCGTGATCGCGCCAGCCTTCTTGATGTACGCGATCAGCACGTCGCGGCTGGCGTCGGGCGAGCCATAGACCGTCTTGCTGCCGTCCAGGCCGGGGAAGTTGCCGCCGCCGCTGGCGCGGTAGTTGTTGGTGGCGACGATGAACTGCTGGCTGGCATCCAGCGGCACGCCCTTGTAGGCGAGGTTCTTGATGCGGCTGCCTGCGGGCTGCGTCACGTCGATCTCGTATTGCAGGTCGGGCGAGGTGAACATGTCGAAGTTGTAGCCGGGGAAGCTGCTGATCAGTGGCTGGTCCGCCGTCTTCGCCGGATCGATCTGGTTGAAGCGCTTGGCAGCCGTCTCCAGCCAGGCCTTGACATCGGTGCCGCTGACCTTCACCGCGTAGATGGTGTTGGGGTAGAGGTAGAGATCCGCGGCATTGTTGATGGCGAGGTTGCCGGACTGCACGTCCGTGAAGTCATTCCCGCCGCCGAAGCCGCTCTTGAACGGCGCCGACACCGACAGCACCGGCAGCGAGGCCAGCGCCGGCAGGTTGGCGGCAATGTAGTCCTTCACGTAGGCGGCCTGCGCCTGGTTGACGATCTGGATCGCGCCGGGATCGCCCACGTCGGCGAAGTACGTGCTCATGCGGTAGTCGGTGGTGCCGATCGGCGTCTTCACGTAGGCGATGGTGGCCTGGTGCTCGGCCTCGACCGCCGCCGCCACGGTGGCATCGGGCGCCACATAGCTCTTGTCGGCATTCTGGATCGAGCGCGCCTCCACCGTGGTGGCGCTCTTGTCGACCACCCAGCGGGTGCCATCATGCGCCAGCTGCAGCTTGATCACGCCAAGGCGGCGGCCCCAGTAGTCGGCCATCACGGTGGGCACGCCGTTGACGGTGCCACGCACCTTGTCCACGCCCGGCAGGTTGAACTGCGCCACCGTGCTGGTGGCGTCCGGGAAGACCTGGTGCGAGTGGCCGATCAGCATGGCGTCTACGCCGGCGACACTGGCAAGATGCCAGCTGCCGTTCTCCATCGCGGGCGAGTAGGCCGAGGCATCGAGCCCGCCGTGGGAAATCACCACCACCAGGTCGGCGCCCCTGGCGCGCATCTCCGGCACGAACTTCTCGGCGGTTTCCTTCACACCTTCGGTGTAGACCTTGCCGTCGAGCCAGCGCTTGTCCCAGCTCATGATGGCCGGCGGCGCGAAGCCGATGATGCCGACCTTGACCGGCACCGTGACGGCCTTGCCGTCGGGGCCCGTGGCGGTGATCTGGCGGGTGATGATGGTGTAAGGCTGGAACAGCGGCGCGCGCGTGCGCACGCTGTACACGTTGGCCAGCACCTGCGGGAAGGCCGGGCCGGCGCACGGCGTCTGCACGGTCGGGTCCGGCAAGCCGTCGACGTTGAAGCGGTTGCCCGTGACCTGGTTCAGGTAGCCCAACCCGTAATTGAATTCGTGGTTGCCGATGCCGCCGCCGTCGAACTTCGCGGCGTTCATCACCTTGTACATGGCCAGCGTGTCGCCGCACTTGAGCGGATTGACCTGGGCCTGGTAGTCCGCCAGCGCCGTGCCCTGGATGGTGTCGCCGTTGTCCAGCAGCAGCGTGTTGGGAAATTCGGTGCGGGCTTGCTTGATCAGGGTCGCCACGCGCTCGAAGCCGAAGGATTTGTCCTCGGCCAGCTTGAAGTAGTCGTAGCTGCGCACATTGGTGTGCAGGTCGGTGGTTTCCAGCAGGGCCAGCGTGGCCTTGGTGCCGGCCGTGACGCTGCCGCCCTGCGGCGTGGTGCCCGTGCCGGCGGGGCTGTCGTCGGAGCCGCAGGCGGCCAGCAGCGCGGTGGCGGCCACGGCGGCGGCAATGGCGGAAAGCCTGGAGACGCCGGAGATCCGGGACGAAGCGATGACGGCACGCGCTCGCGTGGCGACGGTCGGACTGCTGGTCATTTGTGGCTCCCTTCTTTCTTGTTGTGCCTGGAGCCGGACATTGTCCCGAGCGCAAATGGCAGCAGAGTGACGCGCGCGTTACGCCGCTGTGACGGCGGGCGCGGACCGGGGCGAACCATTCACGATGCCCAGTCCTGACAGAACGTGTCATTGACGCCGCGTTATATACCGTCATATATTGCGCTTTTGGCAGACGGCATTTGCTTGCCTGGCCTGCTATCCAACCGCCGCCACCACCATGCCCATGCAACTGCCCGCCACTCCGCTGCCTGCCCAGTCCCGCCTCCCGCGCGGCGCCCGCCGCACCGCCTCGCTGGCGGCCGGCCTGCTGCTGTCCGCCACGCTGGCGCTGTCCGCGCCGGCCGCCTTTGGCGCCGACCTGGTGGTGTCCGCCGCGGCCAGCCTGACCAATGCCTTCAAGTCGCTCGCCGAATCCTACGAACGCGCCCACCCGCAGACCAAGGTGGTGCTCAATTTCGGCGCTTCCGACGTATTGATGCAGCAGATCGTCAATGGCGCGCCGGCCGATGTGTTTGCCTCGGCCGACCAGGACGCGATGAACAAGGCCGTGACCGAGCGCGTGGTGCAGCCCGCCTCGCGCCGCGATTTCGCCGCCAACCAGCTCGCGCTGATCCTGCCGGCGGACAGCAAGCTGGAAGTCGGCAAGCTGCAGGACCTGGGCCGCCCCGAATTCAAGCGGGTGGCTTTCGGCAACCCGGCATCGGTGCCGGTGGGCCGCTATACCAAGGGCGCGCTGGAAGCCGCGGGCGTGTGGGATGCCGTGTCGGCCAAGGGCGTGATGGCGCAAAACGTGCGCCAGAGCCTGGACTACGTGGCGCGCGGCGAGGTCGATGCCGGCTTCGTGTTCGCCACCGATGCGGCCATCATGCCGGAGAAGGTCAAGGTGGCGCTGCGGGTGGCGACGCGCCAGCCGGTGACCTATCCGATCGCCGTCACTGCGAATTCGAAGCAGCCAGCGGAAGCCGCGGCGTTCCTCAGCTATGTGCTGTCGCCGGAAGGCCAGGCGGTGCTGGCCAGGTACGGATTCCTCAAGCCTTGAACCTTGGGCCCTGAACCTTCGCGCGCCGCCGTCAACCCGAACTCACTGCACCGCCTGCCCGGCCTCGCCGGCAGGCGTCAATCCCGATGACCACCCTGGAAGCTGTCTGGGTACCGCTCTCGCTGTCGCTGAAGGTGGCAGGCTGGGCGACCGTGCTCAATGCCGTGCTCGGCGTGGGCGCGGCCTTTGCGTTGTCGCGCTGGCAATCGGCCGCGCGCGACGTGGTGGACGCCCTGCTGACGCTGCCGCTGGTGCTGCCGCCCACCGTGCTCGGCTACTACCTGCTGGTACTGGTCGGGCGCCGTGGCGTCTTCGGCGAATGGCTCGGCCGGCTCGGCATCGAACTGGTCTTTACCTGGCAAGGCGCGGTGGTGGCCTCCACCATCGTGGCGTTCCCGCTGGTGCTGAAGTCGGCGCGCGCCGCCTTCGAAGGCGTGGACGCCCAGCTTGAAGACGCCGCGCGCGTGCTCGGCACGCCGGAGGCCGGCATCTTCTTTCGCGTGACCTTGCCGCTGGCATCGCGCGGCATCATTGCCGGGGTGCTGCTGGCCTTCGCCCGCGCGCTGGGAGAATTCGGCGCAACGCTGATGGTGGCGGGCAACCTGCCCGGCCGCACGCAGACCTTGTCCGTTGCTATCTACGAGGCCGTGCAGGCCGGCGACGACAACACCGCCAACCTGCTGGTGCTGGTCACCTCTGTCACCTGCGTGGTGCTGCTGGTGGCTGCCGGCCGGCTCGTGCCGCCCACGCGCAAGGCGTTCCGGTAGACCCGCCATGACCATGCAAGTCACCGTACGCAAGCAGCTCGGTTCAGCGGACCGCCATTTCGCGCTGGATATCGCGTTCGACTCGGACAGCCGGCGCATTGCCCTGTTCGGGCCCTCGGGCGCCGGCAAGAGCCTGACGCTGCGGGCCATCGCCGGGTTGCTGACACCGGACAGCGGCCGCATCGTACTGAACGGCCGCACGCTGTTCGACAGCGAGGCACGCATCAATGTGCGCCCGCAGGAGCGGCGCGTGGCCTATCTGTTCCAGGACTACGCCCTGTTCCCGCATCTGACTGTCGCGCAGAACATCGCCTTCGGGCTGGCGCGCGGCTGGCGCAACCCGCGCCGCGGTGCCAGCCATCCGGAAGCCCGGCGCTGGATCGACGCCTTCGGCCTGGGCGCGATTACGGGCAACTACCCCGGCGAAATCTCCGGCGGCCAGAAGCAGCGTGCCGCGCTGGCGCGCGCGCTGGTGGCGCAGCCGGATATCGTGCTGCTCGATGAACCCTTCTCCGCGCTGGACCCGGCGCTGCGCGTGCGCATGCGCGCCGAGCTGCGCGCGCTGCAGGCGAGCCTGGAAGTACCGATGCTGGTGATCTCGCACGACCCCGACGACGTGGAAGCGCTCGGCGACCACGTGCTGGAAGTGCGCGAAGGCCGGATCTTCGGTGCCGCCCCGGTCAAGGGGCATCCGCAGGTGTACGCGCCGGCTTCCGCGCACGTCGTCTGAACGCGCCGGCGCGCCCGGCTAGTTCCCCGCGGCGGCCGTGCGCAGCAGATCCACGTAGGCCGTCTCGATCAATTGCCCTTGCGCGACGCCCAGCTTGCCCAGCAGCGCATGCGCCTCGGCCACGCCGGCTTCGGCGGGTTCCCCGTCCGCCAGCACCACTTCCAGTTCGAGAAAATCCCCCAGCCCCTCCACGCGGTCCAGATGCACCCGCGTGCGGCCCACCAGGAACAAGGTGCGGGCCTTGCGCACGCGCCCTTGCTCGCCCCAGGCCGCGGCCAGCGCCGCGCGCAGGGTGTCGGGCTCGCCGGCCGGCGAAATGATGTAGTGGCTCTCCTTGGGCCCGGCCTGGTCGGCACGCGCGTAGAAGATCAGCTGGCCCTCGCCGGACGGGAAGGCACGCAGCTTGAGCCGGCCGTTGGGACAGGCAAAGAAGGTGTCGTCCTGCAAGATCAGCTCGGGGCCATGGTCGGCCAGCGGCGCCACCAGGGGCACCAGCGCGTCCACGCTGGCGATATGCGCTTTGATCTCTATGTTTCTCGGCATGCGGTATTTCCGGTGTAGAGGCTGTATGCCGCTCAGGACAACAGCAGCCTGGCGGCAATCACCCACATGGTAATGCCGATGACAATCTCCAGCACGCACCATGCGGATGGCTTGGCGAACACCGGCCGGAGCAAGGCCGCGCCATAGCCGAGCGCGAAGAAGAAGATGAAGGAGGCCACCACGGCGCCCGCCGCGAAGGCTTGCGTGTGGCCCGCGAACTGGGTCGATACAGAACCGATCAGCATCACCGTGTCGAGGTAGACATGGGGGTTGAGCCAGGTCAGCGCCAGGCATACCGCCAGCGTGGCGGCCAGCGGCCTGGGCTCGGCATCGCTGGGCGCGAGTACGCCGGACGTACGCCACGCCGTCCAGAAGCTGCGCGCGCCGTACCACAGCAGGAAAGCCGCGCCGCCGTAGCGCATGGCGTCGCCCAGCCAGGGCAGCTTGCGCATCAGCACCGAAAACCCCGATACGCCCATCAGGATCAGCGCGGCATCCGACATGGCGCACACCAGGCAAACCCAGAACACATGCTCGCGGCGCAGGCCCTGGCGCAGCACGAAGGCATTCTGCGAGCCGATGGCAAGGATCAGCGACAGGCCGAGGCTAAAGCCCGCGATGGCGGCGTCCATGCTCAACCCCTCGCTGCGGCCACCAGGCCGGACATCAGCTGCGCCAGTTCCTCCGGAAACTGCGTGCATCCGCCAGCGCGGAAGAAGGCCGCCTGGGCGCCCTTGTGGCTGTTGTGGGCTACCGAGGAGGCATTCCACGACAACCGGTTTGCTTCGTGCAGATTCCTGTGCATCGTTGGTTTGTTTATTGTGCTTTTGATGTTTCTGGTTTTCTTGTGTTGGCTGCCTGCCCGTGGTCTTCACGCGGCGGTCCGGCTATCCTTGCGGGCATGCACACACCATACTCAAGCCCGCAGATCCGGCGCGCCGGCCCGTCCGATGCCCAGGCCGTCGCCACCATCCTCACCGAAACCTATCTCACCACGTGGAAGCCGCAGCTCACGCCCGAGGCGACAATGCGCTTCGCCCAGGGCGACAAGATCGGCGATTATGTCCGCAGCCGGCTGGAAGAGTTCCACCTCGCCTGCGTGGACGGCACGGTGGCCGGCATGGTGGACTGGGAGAACGACTTCGTCTGGGCGCTGCACGTGTCGCCACGCTGGCAGGCACGCGGACTGGGCAGCGCGCTGCTGGCGCACGCGGAAGCCGCGATGGCAGCGGCAGGTCATCGGCAGGCCAGGCTCGAGACGGATACCTTCAACGTGGGGAGCCGCGCCTTCTACCAGCGCCACGGCTATGCCGAGGTGGAATTCTACCCCGACGAAAGCTGGCACAGCGGCTTCACCACGGTACTGCTGGGCAAGCCGCTGGATCCCGCCTGAGGCGCGCAGGGCTCAGCCCATGATGCCGAGAATCACGCTCGACGCCTTGAAGATGGCAAGCGCGCGGCTGCCATCGGCCAGCCCCAGCGCGCCAACGCTCTCGTTGGTGACGACGGCCACCACGGTGCCGCCGCCGTCCAGTTCAAGCGCCACCTCGGCATTGACGGCGCCAGGCAGCACCCGGCTCACCGTGCCCGGCAGCTGGTTGCGCGCCGACAGCCGCAGCGTGGGGTCGGGCAGCCCGAGCAGGACCGATGAAGCCTTGATCAGGGCAAAGGCTTCGATGCCGGGCGCGAGGCCCAGCGTTTCCACGCTCTCATGGGTGATGGTGGCAACCACCTGCTGGCCGCCCGCGAGCGCCAGCGTGACCTCGTCGTTGACGGCACCGCCGCGGATCGCCGCGACGGTGCCGAACAGCTTGTTGCGGGCACTCGTCCTGACCATGAAGCGCCGCATCAGGTGCAGGTCATCCTGCGCGGTCTCGCCGAGGTGGCCAAGGTGGGCGATAAAGCGCTGGTGCTCCTGCTCCAGCGCGCGGTAGGTGCGGATCAGGCTGGCGGCGCGCTCCGTGAGCACCGTGCCGCCACCGCCCTTGCCACCGGCGGCGCGCACCACCAGCGGCTCGCCGGCGCTGTTGTTCATCGCGTCGATGGCGTCCCAGGCGGCCTTGTAGCTCAGGCCGACCGCCTTGGCCGCCGCCGTGATCGAGCCATGCTCGCCGATCGCGGCCAGCAGGGCGATACGTTCGCGGCCACCCCAGTCCTGGGAGCCTGAGCGGAACCAGATCGCGCCGTCGAGTTCGAGCATGCGGGAGGGCGCTACCCTGTAGGAGCGCAGCAGAGTGGCAGAAGCCGCTTATCTTAATGCAAAGGCCCGCGGGCGGCGCCAGGCGGCGTTCTGCGTCAGCCCTGGTGGGCGGGGATGTACCAGCGCATCATGCTGCCGGCAAAATACTGGCGATCGAGTTGGCGCAGCAGGCGCCACGCGGTAAAGGGATCGACATCCAGGTTGACCCAGGCCCACGGATGTTCCGGATCGCCCTCGCGCACCAGCTCCACGGACTTGACCGGCGCGTAGGGTGCCAGCTTGTCGCGCAGCATCTGTTCGGTCACATCGCGGTGTAGGCCCCGGATGAGTACCTTCATGTCTGGCTCCCGATATGAGGCAGCGCGCACGTGGCGGGCGGCACAGGCCTCCGTTGTTTAGCTCATTGTAGGCGGCCCGTGGCGGGTCGTGGCCAGCCCATGGGCAATTGGTCCGGCCCGGCGCCTCAGCCCATGATGTGCATGCCGCCGTCGACGTAGACCGTGTTGCCGGAAATCCGCCGCGCGTAGGGCGTGGCGAGGTAGGCGGTGGCAAAGCCCACATCCATGATGTCGACCAACTCGCCCACCGGGGCCCGGCCCGCGGCGTCCGCCAGCAATTGCTCGAAATCCTTGAGGCCGGATGCCGCGCGGGTCTTGAGCGGCCCCGGCGAGATGGCGTGCACGCGAATGCCGCCCGGACCCAGTTCGTGCGCCAGGTAGCGGCACGAAGCCTCGAGCGCTGCCTTGACCGGCCCCATCAGGTTGTAGTTGGGCACCACCCGGTTGGCGCCCTCGTAGCTCATCGCGAACAGGCTGCCGCCCGCGCTCATCAGCGGCACCGCGCGCCGGGCCAGCCGCACGAAGGAATGGCAGGACACATCCATGGCGCGCGCGAAGCCGTCTGCGGACGAGTTCAGCAATCCGCCCCGCAGGTCGGCCTTGGGTGCGAAGGCGATCGAGTGCACCATTGCGTCAAGCCGGCCCCATTGCTGCGCGATGCGCTCGAACAGTGCCTGCTCCTGCGCGGCGACCTCCACGTCGAGCGGCATCAGGATCGTCGCGCCCACCGCTTCGGCAAGCGGCGCCACATGCGGATAGGCCTTGTCGTTGAGATAGGTGATCGCCAGTTCGGCGCCGAGTTCGCGAAAAGCCCGCGCGCAGCCCCACGCGATGGACTCGGCATTGGCCACGCCGACCACCAGCACGCGCGCGCCCAGCAATGGAGGATTGGGTACTTGCACCATGATGTCCCTCGCTCTCAGTTCAATGCGCGCCGCTGGCGCTGGCTTAACTTCCCTTTTTGCCGCCGCGCCGCGGCAAGGCCTTGACGGTTCTTGCCTGCCTGGCGGCGCCGGCCGGGCCGGCGCTTGCCTTGCGCGTGCGTGCCGCGGCTTCGGGCGATGCCGGCTTGCGCACCGCGCGGGGGGCCGCAACTGCTGGCGGATCCTCCGGCGCAAGCGGCAAAGCCGGCGAAACCGGAACAACGGGCGCCACGGGAACCACGGCGGGCGCGGCCTCCGCCGCCGCCTGCCGCAGCGTATGGTCGGTGCCCATCACGCCCGCCACCTCGCGATAGCGTGCCAGGCGGCCGCCATCGAGCGGTCCGGCTATGGTAAGGATGCGGTGGATCGCCATCATGATGCGATGGCGCTGCGTGCTGTCCGGCACCAGGAGCGGCAACGCGGCCACCGCGCGCCCGGCATCGAGGCCGACGATAAAGCTCTGCCGCCTGACCGCGGCCTTGACCGTGGCAATGTCAGGTTGCTGCTGCAGGTGCTCGCGCGCCATCTGCCGCATGAGGTTGAACGGGCGCTCCTCGATACTGGCGTTTTCGTCCGCCACATAGGCCAGGATGCGCATGAAGGCGTCCAGCGCAGTGCCCTGCTCAATCCCGGCTTCCGCCTCATGGATGCGCCGCGCGGCCAGTTCCTGTCGCAGCGCCGCGCTCAGTGGCGGCGGGCCGCGCTTTTCGGCGCCCGGCGAGAAGCCGACCAGCGCGGACAGCCACGGCGATTGGTAGAGCGCTTCGAAGGTTTGCTCGTAAAGGGCATCGCGCTGGTCGCGCCAGGCGTCGAGCGTGCGCACGATGGTGTCGGAGACCGCGCGCTCCAGCGTGACGAAGGGATTGTCCGGCGCCACCGGCTGCCGAGCCTCGCGCACCGCCGGGGCGAAGGCGGCGAGCCACGCCATCCACGGATTCGCGTCCGACGCCAGCGAGCGCTCGAGACGGGCCGGATGCATCTGCCGCATGG
Organism: Cupriavidus sp. F041; assembly: GCF_057814235.1. Lineage (NCBI taxonomy): Bacteria > Pseudomonadati > Pseudomonadota > Betaproteobacteria > Burkholderiales > Burkholderiaceae > Cupriavidus > Cupriavidus sp. F041. Next base: position 521,505 of record NZ_JBVASY010000002.1, on the reverse strand, counting down.
CGTATGCGCCCAGTTCGTTGGACATGGCCTGCACCGCCGGCGAGGCGAACGTGTCGTAAAGGCGCTGGTTGATCTCGGCCACGCGCCGCACCACCTCGAAGGGGCGCTCGTCGTCGCGCCCATCGTCCAGCGCCAGGATATCGTCGATGGTACGGCGCTCGAAGCGCATCAGGTAGCGCCCTTCGATCAGATCCAGGTGCGAGGTGCCGGGCGCGATGTCCTCGATGCGCGCTTCGTACAGGCCGGGCGGCAGCACATCGATCAGGTCGAGCGCGGAGAACAACTCCGTGTGCTCGCGGTTGGCCACGCCGGCCGAGACAAAGATGCCGAGATGCCCAACCTTCTCGTGCAGGCAGTAGACGATGACCTGGTCGTTGGCGACGACCTCGTCGACGCTGGCATAGAGATCGGGAATCCAGTTCAGCGCCTGCTGCGGCGGCGTGATGTTGTCTCCCCAGGAGGCAAAGACCACGATGGGCGAGCGCACATTGCGCAGGTCCACCGCGACGCTGCCGTCCGCGCTGCGCACCTCGCCGGCGGTGAGATGATTGCCGACGAACAGGTTCTGCACGATCCAGTCGATCTCGGCGCGGTTGAGCAGGAAGTGGCCGCCCCACCAGCGCTCGAACTCCAGGAAGCGCTCGCGCTCGGTATCGACCCGCGCGTAGACGTCATAGAGCTTTTTCCAGTAGGTGTTGGACGGATTGAGCTGCTCGAAATTCTGTACCAGCCATGCCCCGTCGAAACGGCCGTTGCCCAGATCGGCGGTAAAGGACGACAGCCAGGAGCCGCCCAGCAGGCCGCCGCTGTAGCGCATCGGGTTGCGCCCGCGCACGCCGGACCAGTAGGCCAGCGGCGACCCCGCCAGCAGGATCGGCCCGACCAGGTCGGGCGCGGCGGCCGCGAGCATCATCAGTGCCCAGCCGCCCTGGCAGTTGCCGATCACGAACGGCTTGCCCTGCGCTTGCGGGTGGCGCTCGGCCACGGTGAGCAGGAACACCGCCTCCGCGCGCGCCACGCATTCGATGGTCTGGCCGGGGCAAGGCACGGGGAAGAAGGTGACAAAGTAGCAGGGATGGCCGCTGCGCAGCGCGATGCCGATCTCGCTGTCGATCTTGAAGCCGCCGATGCCGGGACCATGTCCGGCGCGCGGGTCGATCACCACGAAGGGCCGCTTGGTGTCGTCGGTGGCCATGCCCGGGGGCGGCAGGATGCGCAGCAAGGCGTAGTTGGCGGGCTGCTCCAGCGTGCGCCCGTCGATCACCACCTCGTGCTCGAAGACCAGCACCGGCGGCATGCCTTCGCGTTCGTGCTCGAAGGTCTGGTTGCCGCGCTCGCGCAGGATATCGAGCAACAGGATGGCGCGCTGCCAGGCATCTAGCGTGTAGGAAAACGCATCGGACAACAGCGGCGGCATGTCGCTGGCGGACGGCAACTGACTGGCGGCAGCGGTGCCGGATTGGGTGGCGGGTACACGTGCGTTCACTCGGCTTCCCCTCTACGGTGTGGCGTTGGAGGCGGGCATTTCCACGCAGCGGCATGGAATTGCTGCCCTGCAGCACGACGCAATCTACCAGTCCTCAACCCGCTTGACAACCCGCTGCATGGGCGGATCCGCAATGCCATGACCCAACACAAGCCGCGGCGCAGCTGTCACCGTGCTGCCGGAAACATGGCCTATACTTGGCTTTGTTTTTGCGCGGCGCAGCATGTCCGCCGCGCCGCCGCACCGCAACCCGACGCACTGGAAAGCCGATGACCCAGACTCTCGACAAGTACGCCGTCCTGCTGTCCCGCTGCCAAGACCTGCCAGCCATTCCCACCGCGGTGGCGCATCCCTGCGACGCCTCGTCGCTCGGCGGCGCGCTGGAGGCCGCGCGCCTCGGCCTGATCGTGCCGCTGCTGGTCGGGCCCCAGGCCCGCATCCGCCAGGTAGCTGACGCTAACGCGCTGGACCTTGGCAACGCCGTGCTGATCGACGCACCACACAGCCACGCCGCCGCCGCGCGCGCCGTCGCGGCAATACGCGCCGGCGAGGCGGAACTGCTGATGAAGGGCAGCCTGCACACCGACGAACTGCTGCAGGAAGTCACCGCCGCGGCAACGGGGCTGCGTACCGGCCGCCGCCTCTCGCATGTGTTTGCGATGGACGTGCCGACCTATCACAAGCCGCTGTTCATCACCGACGCCGCAGTCAATATCTTTCCCACCCTCAACGACAAGGCCGATATCTGCCGCAACGCGATCGACCTGCTGCGCGTGCTGGACATCGAGCGGCCCAAGGTGGCGATCCTGTCGGCGGTGGAAACCGTGACCGACAAGATCCCCTCCACCATCGACGCCGCCGCGCTGTGCATGATGAGCCGGCGCGGCCAGATCGAAGGCGGCATCCTCGATGGCCCGCTGGCCTTCGACAATGCCATCAGCCGCGAAGCCGCCACCACCAAGGGCATCGTCTCCGAGGTGGCGGGCGACCCCGACATCCTTCTGGTGCCCGATCTCGAAGCCGGCAATATGCTGGCCAAGCAGCTCACCTTCCTGGCCGGCGCCGAGGCGGCCGGCATCGTGCTGGGCGCGCGCGTGCCGATCATCCTCACCAGCCGCGCCGACACCGTGCGCGCGCGCATCGCCAGTTGCGCGATTGCCGTGCTGCTGGCGCATGCGCGCCGCACCGTCGGGATGCCCACGGCGATCTGAGCGTCCAACCATTCCTTTGCACAGGAGATGCCCGCGTGAGTGTCACCCACCCCACCATCCTGGTCGTCAACGCCGGCTCGTCGAGCGTCAAGGTCTCCGTCTATGCAGTACCCGAGGCGGCGCACGCCAACACCGACATCAACCCGGTGCTCAGCGCGCACGGGCAGATCGAAGGCATCGGCGTCTCGCCCCGCCTGACCGCGAAGATGGCGGACGGCCGCATGGTGGCCGACGAACGCTTCCCGGTGGACCAGGTCGCCGATCACGACGCTGCCTTCCGCCTGATCCGGCTGGTGCTCAGCATCGGCCTGCGCGACGCGCCGCCGGTAGCGATCGGCCATCGGGTGGTGCATGGCGGCGCGGATTTTTCCGCGGCGGTGAAGATCGATGACGAAGTGATCGGCAAGCTGGAAGCGCTGGTGCCGCTGGCGCCGCTGCATCAGCCGCACAACCTGACGGCGATCCGCGCGGTGCGCGCCGCCGCGCCGTCGCTGCTGCAGGTGGCCTGCTTCGACACCGCCTTCCACGCCGGGCACGATACGCTGGCGCAACTGCTGGCGCTGCCCTACGAATACTTCGAGCGCGGCATCCGCCGCTACGGCTTCCATGGCCTGTCCTACGAATACATCGCGCGCCGCCTGCAGCAGATAGCGCCCGACCTGGCCGCCGGCCGCGTGATCGTGGCGCACCTGGGCAATGGCGCCAGCCTGTGCGCCATGCGCGAGGGGCGCAGCGTGGAATCCACCATGGGCCTGACCGCGCTCGACGGCCTGCCGATGGGCACGCGCTGCGGCGCCATCGATGCCGGCGCCATCCTGTGGCTGTCGCAGCAAGGCATGAGCACCAAGGACATCGAGACCATGCTGTACCAGGAATCGGGGCTCAAGGGCTTGTCGGGCGTCAGCAGCGATATGCGCGCACTGCTGGACAGCGACACGCCGCGCGCGCGCCTGGCCATCGATTTCTATGCGTACCGCGCGGCGCAGGAGATCGGCAAGCTCGCCACCACGCTGGGCGGCCTCGACGCGCTGGTGTTCACTGCCGGCATCGGCGCGAACTCACCGCCGGTGCGCGAGAAGATCTGCGCGCGGCTGGCGGACCTGTTCGGCATCGGCCTGGACGCCGGCGCGAACGGGGAGAACCGGCAGCGCATCAGCCGCGATCACAGCCGTGTGCCGGTGCTGGTGCTGCCCACCGACGAGGAGGGCATGATCGCGCTGAATACCGCGCGGATCATGAAGGAGCAAGGCGCGGGGACGTAGCGCCTCCGCGCCGGGAATGCGCTACGCCCGCACCAGGTAAGCCTGCCGCAAACGCTCCGCATCCACGTTGAGCACTTCGCCCAAGTACGCGTCCATGCCGCCATAGTCCTGCTCGATGGCCTGCATGGACGCGTCCAGGTAAGACGCCTTCACCTCCAGCAACGGCCACATCACCGCGGGATCGACGCCGAACTGCGCCGCGCCGGCGCTCATCTTCTGGTTGAAGCCCTGGTTCCGGTGATTCGACTCCAGGTAGTTGGCCATGATGGTGTCGCGCTCCACGCCCAGGCCCGCCAGCAGCAACAGCGAGGCAAAGCCGGTGCGGTCCTTGCCCGCGGTGCAGTGGTACAGCAGGTTGCCGCCCTGCTCCGCGAGCTTCAGGAAGCCGCCGAAGGCAGCCTGGTACTTGCGCGGGAAATCACCGTAGACTTCCAGCATGAAGGCCTCCGTCTGTGCCGCGCTGCCTTCGCGCAGGCGCGGCATCAGTTCGGCCATCGACATGCTGCCTTCCAGCACCGGCGTGGCCACCCAGCGGAAGGCCTGGCCGAAGGGGCTTTCCGCGGCCGATTTTTCTCCGGGCGAACGGAAATCGATCACCGCGTCCAGTTGCAAGGCGCGCAGCCGCTCCATGTCGGCGGCGCTGGCCAGGCCCGGGTTGCCGCTGCGAAACAGCTTGCCGGCGCGCACGCGGTGGCCGTCCCGCGTGGGAAGGCCGCCGAGATCGCGGATATTGACAACGTTTTCCAGCACCAGCGGTGCGGTGCCGGGCACGCCGGCACCTAGTGATGGCGCGCCGGCCATGATGGCGTGGCGGCGCCACGCGAACAATCCCTGCATTGTTTCCCTGCCCTGTGGTTGGGTTGCGCGCGTCTCATCGCGCACGATAGGCCGGCACATGCCAGCGCGTATGGCAGCCAGCAATATAACGGCGATCGAGCATTGCCACCAGTTTCCACACGCTCATCGGGTCCACATCGTCCAGGTCCAGGTCGACCCAGGCCCAGGGATGTGAGCCATCGCCCTCACAGATCAGCTCGACGTCCTTGACGCTCACGTAAGCGGCCAGCGCTTCACGCAGCCTGGCTGCGTCGACTCCGGCACGTAGCCCTCTCACTAAAACCTTCATCATGTGCTCCATATTTTTCAGATCACCGCGCAGGCGGGCGTTGCGCCTGCCCGCCCTTGCACTGCAACGATCTGAAAGTAGGACCCCACGGCACACGGTAATTTCCCGGCGCGAGCTCTCTCCTTGATCCTGATCATGCGCGCCGTGATCCGGCCTCGACATACGCTGTTGGCCGGCACGATAATTTCCCCATGTCGAACGCTGCAGCCCGGTCAAAAGCCGGCCTGCGCATCCGCCAGTCTTCACGGAAGACCGAACGAACGACGCCGCCATCAAGCCAGTCACCGGCTAGCATTCTTGCCCGCGCGTGACGTCCGCCATCCCGTGTTGAGCCAACGATCAACAAGACAAACCAAGGGAAAGCGATGACAGACTCGCGCACTCCGACCCAGACCGTCCCCTCCGCGCCCGGCGTGCCTGCCACACCGCAAGCCACGCCGAAGAAGCAGACACCATGGGGGCTCTACGCCGCCGCCGTGGTGCTGATCGGCATCCTTGCCCTGCCGCTGCCCGCGGACCTGCCGGTGGCGGGCCATCGCATGCTGGCCATCCTCGCCTTCGCCATCGTGGTGTGGATCACCGAAGCAGTCTCCTATGAAGCCAGCGCCATCATGATCACGTCGCTGATGGCCGCGCTGATCGGCTTCGCGCCCACGGTGACGGACCCGTCAACGCAATATGGCACATCGCGCGCCCTCGGCATGGCGCTGGCCGGCTTCTCCAATACGGCGCTGGCGCTGGTTGCCGCCGCGCTGTTCATCTCGGCGGCCATGACCGTGACCGGGCTTGACCGGCGCATCGCGCTGGTGACGCTGTCGGCCATCGGCACCAGCACCCGGCGCATCCTGATCGGCAGCATCGCGGTGACCATCCTGCTGTCGCTGGTGGTGCCGAGCGCCACCGCGCGCAGCGCCTGCGTGGTGCCGATCATGATGGGCATCATCGCGGCCTTCGGGGTCGACAAGAAATCGAACATCGCCGCCGGCATCATGATCACGGTGGCCATGGCCACCAGCATCTGGAACGTCGGCATCCAGACCGCCGCCGCGCAGAACCTGCTGACGGTCGGCTTCATGGACAAGCTGCTGGGCGAGCGCATCACCTGGCTGCAATGGCTGATCGCCGGCGCGCCGTGGGCCGTCGCGATGTCGGTGGTGCTGTATTTCCTGGTGCGCTTCCTGCTGCCTGCCGAAACCGAGGCCATCCCCGGCGGCAAGGAGGCCGTGCAAAAGGAACTAGCCGGGCTGGGCCCGATGACCGGCCCGCAGAAGCGGCTCGCCGCGGTGTCCATCGGGCTGCTCCTGTTCTGGGCCACGGAAGGCAAGCTGCATCAGTTCGACACCGCCACCGTCACCTTCGTCGGTCTGGTGATCCTGATGATGCCGCGCATCGGCGTGATGGACTGGAAGACCATGCAGCAGCGCACGCCGTGGGGCACGCTGATCGTGTTCGGCGTGGGCATCAGCCTGGGCACCGCGCTGCTCACCACGCAGGCCGGCCAGTGGCTGGGCAAATTCGTGGTGACGCACTCCGGGCTCGCCACGCAGGGGCCGATCCTGGTGTTCGCGATCCTTGCGGCCTTCCTGATCCTGATCCACCTGGGCTTTGCCAGCGCCACCGCGCTCACCGCAGCCCTGCTGCCGATCCTGATCTCGGTGCTGCAGACGCTGCCGGGCGATATCAACAAGATCGGGCTGACGATGCTGCTCGGCTTCACCGTGAGCTTCGGCTTTATCCTTCCGATCAACGCGCCGCAGAACATGGTGTGCCTGGGCACGGACACCTTCAACGGCAAGCAGTTCGCCAGGGTCGGCATTCCCGTCACGCTGATCGGCTACGCCATGATGCTGCTGTTCGCCGCCACCTACTGGCGCTGGCTGGGCTGGATCTGAAGAGACAGAACGCATGACGAAAATCACACTGCAATCCGCCCTACAGCTCGCCCGCGACCTGCTGGCAGCGCAAGGCGTGCCGGCCGATATCGCCGACGACGTGGCCGAACACCTGGTCGAAGCCGACCGCTGCGGCTATACCAGCCACGGCCTGTCGATCCTGCCCAACTACCGGCGCTCGCTCGCCGGCGGCAACGTCAACCCCGCCGGCCGCGCCGAATGCGTGCTCGACCGCGGCAGCCTGCTGGTGTTCGACGGCAACGGCGGCTTCGGCCAGCACGTGGGCAAGACCGTCATCGAGACCGCGATCGAACGGGTGCGCCAGCACGGCCACTGCATCGTCACGCTGCGCCGCTCGCACCATCTCGGCCGCATGGGCCACTTCGGCGAGATGGTGGCGAAGGAACGCTTCGTGCTGCTGAGCTTCACCAACGTGATCAACCGCGCGCCGGCGGTGGCTCCCTATGGCGGCCGCGCGGCGCGGCTGACCACCAACCCGCTGTGCTTCGCCGGGCCCATGCCCAACGGCCGCCCGCCGCTGGTAGTGGATATCGCCACCAGCGCGATCGCCATCAACAAGGCGCGCGTGCTGGCGGAGAAGGGCGAGCCGGCGCCGGAGAACAGCATCATCGATGCCGACGGCAACCCCACCACCGATGCCTCCACCATGTTCGGCGAGCATCCGGGCGCGCTGCTGCCCTTCGGCGGGCACAAGGGCTATGCGCTGGGCGTGGTGGCCGAACTGCTCGCTGGCGTACTCTCCGGCGGCGGCACCATCCAGCCGGAAAACCCGCGCGGCGGCGTGGCCACCAACAATATGTTCGCGTTGCTGATGAATCCGGAACTGGACCTGGGGCTGAGCTGGCAGAGCGCCGAGGTGGAGGCGTTCGTCAATTACCTGCACGACACGCCACCCGCTCCCGGCTTCGGCGGCGTGCAATATCCCGGCGAGTTCGAAGCCGCCAACCGGGCGCTCACCACCACGCACCTGGAGGTCAACCCGGCGATCTGGCGCAACCTGGAGACGCTGGCGAAGGAACTGGGCGTGACGCCGCCGGCGGGCTGATTCCGGCACCGGGCTGGTGCCGGGCCGGTGCTGGCACAATACTGCCCATGGAACGTCTCTGGTCGAATTTTCTCAAGCTGGTGCTGCTGCTGACACTAGGCACAGCCCTGCTCGGCACGCTCGCCGTACTCGTCGCTCAGCGCCAGCTGCCCACGCTGGACGCGCTCACCGCTTTCCGCCAGTCGCCAGGCTACGTGCCCATCGGCGAGATACCGCCCAAGCTCCCGCAGGCGGTGGTGGCCATCGAGGACGAGCGTTTCTACCTGCATGACGGCATCGACTATGTCGGCGTGATACGCGCCGGCGTGGCCAATTTGTCGGATGAACTCTCGCAGGGCGCTTCCACGATCACCATGCAGGTGGCGCGCAATTTCTTTCTCTCGCGGGAGAAGACCTACACGCGCAAGCTGTATGAGGTGCTGCTGGCCTATCGCATCGAGCATGCCTTGAGCAAGGACGAGATCCTCGAGGTCTATATGAACAAGGTGTACCTTGGGCAGGGAGCTTATGGTTTTGCCGAAGCGGCCGAGACCTACTTTGGCAAGCCGGTGGCGAAGCTGACGCTGGCTGAATGCGCGATGCTGGCCGGGTTGCCCAAGGCGCCTTCGGCGAATAATCCGGTGGTGAATCCCCGGCGGGCGCGGCAGCGGCAGGCTTATATCTTGTTGCGGATGATGGAGTTGGGGAGAATTGGGAGAGGGGAATATGATGCGGCGTTGTTGGAGCCGTTGAGGTTGAAGTAGGTGATGGATTGGTGTTTTGGGTTGGGGCTGGTTCGTGGCTGGTCAAACCGATACCAGCGGAAGCGCGCATGCGCTCTGGGCGTGCGACGAACCCCCCGATATCCGGGAGCCCTATTGCTCTGCTCGCGTGGGATTGGTCGCTGTTTGTTTGAGCGGCGATGGTTGTTGCACCCACCGCTCAAACAAACAGCGACCAACCCAGCAGGGCGATGTCGTATGGCTTTGGGGTCCAAGATGCCATCGCCGATCACAGAAACAGCGACCACCCCCCAACAACCTCCCCCATCACTCCAACACCCCCCGATGCCGCGTCACCGCCAGCAAAACAATTTCGTCCAATCCCGCGTCTTCACCACTGTCCATCCGCGCCAGCAACGCGCGCCGCATACGCGGCTCCCAGAAGCGCTTGATATGGCTGGCGATATCCGCCACCGCCTCCTCGCGGTCCGGCATGGCCTCGAAGAAGGTGCCGATCTGGTTCGCCATCTTGACAAGGTTGTCGGAGTTCATGCCTGTTCCGTCCTGCTGTGCAAACGTTGGGGGTGAGAGTAGACCACGTGGCGGCCGGCGCGCACAAAGCCGGCCAGCGTGACGCCGGCATCGAGCGCCAGGCGCACCGCCAGCGCGGTCGGGCCTGAGACGGCGGCCAGCACGCCAACGCCGGCACTGGCGGTCTTCAGCACCATTTCGTAGCTGGCGCGGCTGGTGACCAGCACGGCGCCGCGCGAGCGGTCCTCGCCGGTGCGTGCGAGCGCGCCGATCAGTTTATCAAGCGCGTTGTGGCGGCCCACGTCTTCGCGGACCAATGCTACCTGGCCGTCAGCGCGCAGCCAGGCGGCGGCGTGCGTGGAGCCGGTATGGCGCAGCAGTTCCTGGCGCGTCTGCAACTGCCCGAACGCGGCGTACAGCACCGCGTCGCTGAAGCTCGCGCTGCTGCTGACCGGCGCCGGCGCGCGCATGACTTCCCGCAGCGATTCCGTGCCGCACAGCCCGCAGCCGGTGCGGCCCGCCATCGCGCGGCGCCGATCCTTGAGCGCGGCGAAGGCTTCCGCCGCAATGCGCAACTGCACCGCGATACCCTCGGGACGGACCTCAGTCTCAATCTCATAAACGTCGCGCGGGCTGGCCACCAGCCCTTCGCTCAGGCTGAAGCCCAACGCGAAGTCTTCGAGATCGGCCGGCGAGGCCAGCATGACCGCATGCGAGATACCGTTGTACTCGAGCGCGACCGGCACCTCCTCGGCGATCTCGTCGTCCTCCAGCGCCAGCTCGCCCAGGCGGCAGCGATTGACGGCGAAGGTGCTGTGAGTAGGCGGCTCGGCATCGGTGAAAGGCGCCACCGCATCGGGCCTGGCCATGGCGAGTTCGCAGGCCGTCATGCCGAACCCGCCTCGGCGCTGGCCGCCTGCAGCAACTGCATCTGCTGCTCGTGGAAGTCACGGTACTGCCGCTGCCATTCGGACGGCTGCGCCACCGGCAGCACCTGCACCGCGGTGACCTTGTACTCGGGGCAGTTTGTGGCCCAGTCCGAGTTGTCGGTGGTGATCACGTTGGCGCCGGACTCGGGGAAGTGGAAGGTGGTATAGACCACGCCCGGCTGCATGCGCTCGCTCACGATGGCACGCAGCACCGTTTCGCCCGCGCGGCTTTGCACGCCAACCCAGTCCCCGTCCTTGATGCCGCGTTCCTCGGCGTCGTGCGGATGGATCTCCAGCCGGTCCTCGTCGTGCCACATCACGTTGTCGGTGCGCCGCGTCTGCGCGCCCACGTTGTACTGCGACAGGATGCGGCCCGTGGTGAGGATCAGCGGGAACTTGCGATTCACCCGCTCGGCGGTGGGCACGTAGCGCGTGATGATGAACTTGCCCTTGCCGCGCACGAATGCGTCGATATGCATGGTGGGCGTGCCCTCGGGCGCAGCGTCGTTGCACGGCCACTGGATGCTGCCGAGTTCCTCCAGGCGCTGGTAGCTGACGCCACTGAAGGTGGGGGTCAGCCGCGCGATCTCGTCCATGATCTCGGACGGATGCTTGTAGTCCATCGGATAGCCCAGCGCGTTGGACAGCAGCACGGTGGCTTCCCAGTCGGCATAGCGCGCCTTGGGCGGCATCACCTTGCGCACGCGCGAGATGCGGCGTTCGGCGTTGGTGAAGGTGCCGTCCTTTTCCAGGAAGGACGAGCCCGGCAGGAACACGTGCGCGTACTTGGCGGTCTCGTTGAGGAAGATGTCCTGCACCACAATGCATTCCATCGACGACAGCGCGGCTGCCACGTGCTGCGTATTCGGGTCGGACTGCACGATGTCCTCGCCCTGGCAGTACAGGCCCATGAAGCTGCCCGACAGCGCGGCCTCGAACATGTTGGGAATGCGCAGGCCCGGCTCCGGGCTGATCTCCACGTTCCACGCGGACTCGAACAGGCCGCGCGTGGTGGAGTCCGATACATGGCGGTAGCCCGGCAGCTCGTGCGGGAAGGAGCCGATATCGCAGGAGCCCTGCACATTGTTCTGGCCGCGCAGCGGATTCACGCCCACGCCTTCGCGGCCGATATTGCCGGTGCACATGGCCAGGTTGGCGATGCCCATCACGGTAGTGGAGCCCTGCGCGTGTTCGGTCACGCCCAAGCCGTAATAGATCGCGGCGTTGCCGCCGGTGGCATACAGGCGCGCCGCGCCGCGCAGTTGTTCGGCGGGGATGCCGGTAATCCCGGCCATGGCTTCCGGCGAGTTCTCCGGCAGCATGACGAAGTCGCGCCATTGCTGGAAGGCACGGTCCTCGCAACGCTCGGCGATAAACGATTCGGCCATCAGGCCTTCGCTTACGATCACGTGCGCCATCGAGGTCACGACGGCGACATTGGTGCCCGGGCGCAGTTGCAGGTGGAAGTCGGCGCGCACGTGGGGCGAGTCGACCAGGTCGATGCGGCGCGGATCGATCACGATCAGCCTGGCGCCGGCGCGCAGGCGTTTTTTCATGCGCGAGGCAAACACCGGATGGCCATCGGTGGGGTTGGCGCCCATCACCATGATGACGTCGGCCTTCTCCACCGAGCGGAAAGTCTGCGTGCCGGCCGATTCGCCCAGCGTCTGCTTGAGGCCGTAGCCGGTGGGCGAGTGGCAAACCCGCGCGCAGGTATCGACGTTGTTGTTGCCGAAGGCGGCGCGCACCAGCTTTTGCACCAGGTAGCCCTCCTCGTTGGTACAGCGCGAGGACACGATGCCGCCGATGGAGTCGCGGCCATGCTTGGCCTGGATGCGCTTGAACTCGGAGGCCGCATGGCTGATCGCCTCTTCCCACGACACTTCGCGCCACGGGTCGGTGATCCTGGCGCGGATCATCGGGTTCAGGATGCGGTCCTTGTGGGTCGCGTAGCCAAAGGCGAAACGGCCCTTCACGCACGAGTGGCCCTCGTTGGCCTGGCCGTTCTTGTACGGCACCATGCGCACCACTTCATTGCCCTTCATCTCCGCCTTGAAGGCGCAGCCCACGCCGCAGTAGGCGCAGGTGGTGACCTTGCTGTGCTCGGGCTGCCCCATGCGGATGATGGAGGTTTCGGCCAGCGTGGCGGTGGGGCAGGCCTGCACGCAGGCACCGCACGACACGCAGTCGGAATCCATGAAGCTGTCGCCCTGCCCCGCCGTCACGCGCGAGTCGAAGCCGCGGCCGCTGATGGTGAGCGCGAAGGTGCCCTGGGTCTCCTCGCAGGCGCGCACGCAGCGGTTGCACACGATGCACTTGGAGGGATCGTAGGTGAAGTACGGATTGGATTCGTCCTTGGACTCGGCACGGTGGTTGGCGCCGTCGTAGCCGTAGCGCACTTCCCGCAGGCCCACCACGCCGGCCATGTCCTGCAGTTCGCAGTTGCCGTTGGTGGGGCAGGTCAGGCAGTCGAGCGGGTGATCGGAGATATACAGCTCCATCACGCCACGGCGCAGGTCGGCCAGCTTGTCGGTCTGCGTCTTCACCTTCATGCCGGCTTCGGCCGGCGTCGTGCACGAGGCCGGGAAACCGCGCCGGCCTTCGATTTCGACCAGGCACAGGCGGCACGAGCCGAAGGACTTGAGGCTGTCGGTGGCGCACAGCTTGGGCACGTTCACGCCCGCCTGCACGGCGGCCCGCATCAGCGAGGTGCCGGCAGGCACGGTGACGTCGACGCCGTCGATCTCAAGGGTGACCTGCTGTTGCGAATCGCTGGCCGGCGTGCCGAAATCGATTTCGTTTCGTGTATTCAAGGCGGACTCCCGCTGCGGCCGCAGGCCGCGTACTGGTGATTCAGAGGGCGCAGAGGCAGCGCCGGTTCGGTATGCCGTAGCGCTGCGTTCAGGCAGCCTTGGCTGGCACGGCCACGCCAAAGTCTTCCGGAAATTCGTCGAGCGCCGACAGCACCGGGTAAGGCGTCATGCCGCCCATGGCGCACAGCGATCCGCCCAGCATGGTGTCGCACAGGTCGCGCACCAGCTTTACGTGCCTGACCGGCTGGTCGCCCGCGATGATCTTGTCGATCACTTCGACGCCGCGCGTCGAGCCGATCCGGCACGGCGTGCATTTGCCGCAGGATTCGATGGCGCAAAATTCCATCGCGTAGCGCGCCTGCTTCGCCATGTCGACGGTGTCGTCGAACACCACGATGCCGCCGTGACCCAACACCGCGCCAAAGGCCGCGAACGCTTCGTAGTCCATCGGCGTATCCAGCCGCGAAACCGGCAGGTAGGCGCCCAGCGGACCGCCCACCTGCACCGCGCGGATCGCCCGCCCGCTGCGCGTACCCTGGCCGTAATCCTCCAGCAGCTCGCGCAGGGTCACGCCGAAGGCCTTCTCCACCAGCCCGCCCTGCCGCACATTGCCCGCGATCTGGAACGGCAGCGTGCCGCGCGAGCGGCCCATGCCGTAGTCGCGGTAGAACTGCGCGCCGCGTGCGAGGATCAGCGGCACGGTGGCCAGCGAGATCACGTTGTTGATGATGGTGGGCTTGCCGAACAGGCCTTCGATCGCCGGCAGCGGCGGCTTGGCCCGCACCACGCCGCGCTTGCCTTCGATGCTCTCCAGCAGCGCCGTTTCCTCGCCGCACACATAAGCGCCCGCGCCCTTGCGCACCTCCAGGCGGAAACGCCGGCCGCTGCCGCCGATATCGTCGCCCAGCCACCCGGCGGCATGGGCGATGCCGATGGCCGCTTCCAGCATGGCAATAGCGTGCGGATATTCCGAGCGCACGTAGATATAGCCGTGCTGCGCACCCACCGCGAGGCCGGCGATGGTCATGCCCTCGATCAGCATGAAGGGGTCGCCTTCCATCACCATGCGGTCGGAGAAGGTGCCCGAATCGCCCTCGTCGGCGTTGCAAACCACGTATTTGGTGGGCGACTGCGCGTTCAGCACGGTCTGCCACTTGATGCCGGTGGGAAAGGCTGCGCCGCCGCGGCCGCGCAGTCCGGAATCGGTCACTTCGCGCACGATCTGCGCACCGTCCAGCGCCAGCGCGCGGGTCAGGCCGGCGTAGCCCTCATGCGCGATGTAGTCATTCAGCGAGAGCGGATCGGTAATGCCCATGCGGGCGAAGGTCAGGCGCTCCTGCCCCTTGAGGAAAGGGATCTCCCCGGTGGGGCCGAGCGCCAGCGCGTGCGCCCCGCCCGTCAGGAAGCCGGCGTCGAACAACGCGGCGACATCGTCCGGCGTGACCGGGCCATAGGCCACGCGTCCGGCGGCAGTCTGCACCTCGACCAGCGGTTCCAGCCAGAACATGCCGCGCGAGCCGTTGCGCACCATCTCCACGGTGGCGCCGCGCGCCGCGGCTTCACGCGCGATGGCGCGCGCCACGTCGTCGGCGCCCATGGCGAGCGCGCTGGAATCCCGGGGAACGAAGACGGTCACGCTCATGCCTGCACCTCCGCTGCCCGATCCTGCGACGCATCCGCGCAAGCCTTGACCAAAGCATCGAAACGCTGCGGCGTAACGCGGCCCACCAGTTGCTCGCCGACCATCATGGCCGGGCCGCAGGCGCACTGGCCCAGGCAATACACCGGCTCCAGCGTGAACTCGCCATCGGCGGTGGTTTCATGAAACCCGCAGCCCAGCACGCGCTCGGCGTGGTCGGCAAGCGCCTCGCTGCCGACCGACTGGCACGCCTCGGCACGGCAGACCTGGATCACATGCCGGCCCGGCTTGCTGTCGCGGAAGTGATGGTAGAAGGTGACCACGCCGTGTACCTCGGCGCGCGACAGGTTGAGCGCGCGGGCGATCTCGGGCAGGGCGTCGGCGGGCACATAGCCTACCGCGTCCTGGATCTCGTGGAGGATCGGCAACAAGGCGCCCGGCATGTCGCGGCGCGTGGCTACGATGTGCGCGATCCGGTCGCGCCGGGCTTCAGCAGCTGGTGAGGACATCGGGTCTCCTGGTGACGCAGCATTGCCCGGCGCTAAAAATGGACCCAAAGTCCGGGGCCGGGGGCAGACGGTGTGGCGCATTGGCTTGCGCGTCTGGCCAGGAACTGCTGCGGGGCGCGGCAAACCGGTTTCCGGATGCCGCTATATATGCTATTTTTTTCATATCTCGGGGGTCTAAACGGGCATTAGCCATGTCGCCTTGCTGTTTCAGCTGGCTTTTTTCGGTTGATCTGCCTCTTTCAGCGGACTATAGGCAGTTGGCCGCGTTCGAGCAATATGCTATTTTTCTCATATGATTCGCATCTCGATCCTGCCCCATCTGCAAATTCGCGACGACCAGCAAGGCGCCGGCCCGGCACTCGACGTGTCCCGCCTGGTGGCCTTGCTGGGCCTGATTGAAAGCACCGGCAGCATCAGCCAGTCGGCGCAGGCAACCGGGCTGTCCTACCGCTACGCCTGGGGCATCCTGCGCGATGCGGAGGCGCTGTTCGGCGGCGCGCTGATTGCCAAGACACGGGGCCGCGGCACCGCGCTCTCGCCACTGGCCCAGCAACTGGTATGGGCCAGCAAACGCATTGCCGCGCGGCTGTCCCCCACGCTGGAAAGCCTGGCGTCGGAACTGGAGATAGAGCTGAAGAAGCTGGTCGACCAGTCAGGCCCCACGCTGCGGCTGCACGCCAGTCATGGATTCGCGGTGGCCGCGTTGCACGATTTCCTGGATGCGCACCAGGTTCGCCACGACCTGAAGTATTGCGGCAGCCTTGAGGCGGTAGCGGCACTTGCGCAGGGCGCTTGCGATATTGCGGGCTTTCATGTCCCGATCGGCGAATTCGAGCAAAAGACGCTGGATCGCTTCGCCACGTGGATCCGCCCGGAGACGCATCTGCTGATCCACCTGGCGGTGCGCTCGCAAGGCATCTTCGTGCGCCCCGGCAATCCGCTGCAGGTCAACACGCTGCAGGACCTGTGCCGCGCCGATGTGCGCTTCGTCAACCGGCAGACTGGTTCCGGCACACGGCTGTTGCTGGATCTGATCCTGGAAGCACGCGGGATCGACAGCAGCCGGATCGAGGGCTACAGCAATGGCGAGTTCACCCATGCGGCGGTGGCTGCCTATATCGGCAGTGGCATGGCGGATGCGGGGTTCGGCGTGGAAACGGCGGCGCGGCGCTTCGGGCTGGATTTCGTGCCGGTGCTCAAGGAGCGGTATTTCTTTGCGATCGAGCGGGAGCGCCTGCAGAGCCCGGCGCTTGCCGGCGCCGTGGCGGCGCTCAGGAGCGGCAGCTTCCGGCAGGTAGTAGATGCCCTGCCCGGCTACGACGGCAGCTTGACCGGCACGGTACTGACGCTGGATGAAGCCTTTCCCGAGGACGCCGGGGGACGCCGCCAGGGCTAGGACTGCGCGGCATCCTTGAGCAGCATGGGCAGCTTGTTGTCCTGTCCGGCCCATTGTTCGTGCCCGGGCAGCGGGCCCTTGGCCTTGAGCAGCGGCTTCCAGCCAGCCTGGCGCGAGAGTTCAGCGTTGAGGGCCAGGAAATGCTGCTGGCCGGCTGGCAGATCCTCGTCCGAGTAAATCGCGCCCACGGGGCACTCAGGCACGCACATCGAGCAATCGATGCATTCGTCGGGATTGATCACAAGGAAATTCGGCCCTTCGTGGAAGCACGACATGGGGCAGACCTCGACGCAGTCGGTGTAGCGGCACTGGATGCAGGCATCCGTAACGACGAAGGGCATGAGGCTGGGAGGCGCGGAAAGACAGCGGCAAGGATAGCGTTGCCGCGCCGGCACGGGGGAGACGTGCTTTGTGCGAGTCAGTCAAAAGACTTCATATGCGCCATCAGGATCTCGCAGCTTGCCGGCGTCCGCCTACCGCGAAGGCGCGCCCGGCGCGGCGTCCACATGTTCGACGCGAATGGCCGGCGCCCAGGTGCCTGGCTGGTTTGCGCGCAGCACCACGCCGGTTACGGTCACCCGCTGGCTTCCCAGGGCCTGGGCCTGTTCCACGGGGAATTTTTCGAGAACCCATGCCTCGCCGTCGGCGGTAACCAGCACAGGCTGCTGGAACAGCGCGCTGCCCTTGACCATGACCGTGCCCGTCAGCGCAATGGACCTGCCGGCGGGCACCGCATGCACGCACGCGGCAAGCACAACGGACAGTGCGGCAATCAGGATCAGGATTCGGTGCATGAGGTTCGATGGCTTGGCAGGCCGGGCGGCGGATGCCGCCGCCCGGGGGCCGCCGGAGCGGATCCGGCGTGTCCGCGCGTTGCGCGTTCAGTATCAGTACACCACTACGGACAGCGTGGTGCCAGCCGGCACGCGCACCGTTTCGCTGTACGTCGCGCCCACATTGCCGCGGACTACCGGGAAGCTGCCGTACGGCTGCAGCGTGGCGGCGACCGCGCTGGGCAGCTTGCGCACCGAGCGGTACTTAGCCAGGTCCGGATCGATCAGCGGCAGCGTAAAGCCGCCGTCGACGCGGGCCGGGTAGCCGTAGCGCGCCGGCGAAGAGGCCGCAGGCATCAGCGAGTTGCTGGTGACGGCCCAGCGCAACAGTTCCTGGTCGAAGCCGGAGTCCGGACGCGCCGCCTTGATGGCCTGGTCGAGCACGGTCTTCGAATCCATGCTGCTGGTGCGGCTCAGCAAGTCCTTGTAGAAGGCCAGGCCAAGCTGCCGGTCGAGGAAGCCGCCAAAGCTGCCCGACACCGAATAGCTCTCGCAGGTCGCGCCGAAACCGGTGAACTGCAGCAGATTGCAGTTGAAGTTGCCATTGCCTTGCGACACGTAGTCGAGGAAGCGCACGTCACGGATCGCGTTATAGCCGGGATCGATGCTGTAGCTGGCGAAGTCCTCCATCATCATCGCGGACATTTCTTCCAGCCAGGTATCGAATGCATACTTCTGGCCGGCCTTGACACCGCGGCGATAGAAGTTCTGCATATGCATTCCCTCATGCGCCATGGTCATCTTCATTGCCTTCATGCCTGCTGCGCCGGCCAGCTGGAGCGTCTCGGAGTCAAGATAGAGCGACAGCGATTCGTTGCTGCGCGCATCCGAGGCAGCCGTCAGGTTATGCAGTCCCCAGAAATAGCCCACGGTACCGCCCGGCCTGCCGTTCTTGTCAAAGTTAAGGATGACGATATCGATCGGCTGGCCACTAGCGGCAATGAGGTTGTTGTAGCTGTGCGCGCCCCACAGCGGGCCGCCGACCTGGGTCAGCATATCGTAGATGCCGCCGGCGCCGATGAAACTGCTGAGCAGTTCGTCGACGATTGTGCTGCCGATATTGGACGTTTCGGCGTTTTCCACCCAGATGTTGACGACCGTCCCATCGCCTGCCGGCAGTTGCCGGGTCAGCGTAGCCAGGCGGCGCGTGCCGTCGGTGTGATACCAGCTCTTGGTGTCGCCTTGTACGGAAGCGCGCGGCGGCGGCGGCGCCATCACGGACAGGCTGGCAACGCGCTTGCCGCCGGCCAGTGCCGCCCAGCCGGCGCGATTGAACTCGGCGATATCGCGCCGCGTGCGCTCGTCCTGCGTGGACGACAACGACTCGGCCGACTGGATCGAGAGATTGGCCAGTTCGGACTGGATGACCGACAGCGACAGCGCCGGCATGGCTTGCTCGGCCGCGCCATTGGTGTAGAGCAGCGTCACCGATTTTCCGCTCACGCCACCGATGGAAATCGGCAGATCGGCGGCGGCGCCGGTGGTATTGGAGGCCGACCAGACGCCGACACCCGAGCCCGAGTAATTGCTGCCGTCCGCGGCGCTGCAGCCGTTGCATGCCGGAGCGAGGGCCGGCATGACCGGCACCGCGGGCACAGAGGGCACAACGGGCACAACGGGTGCGCTGCTGGCCGGCGCAGCCGTCTGGCTGGTAGCGGGTGCATCGCCACCGCCGCCGCAGGCGGCGACCGTGGCGGCGGCAAGCCATGCTGCGAGCAAGCCTGCGCGGGGGCGGAAAGTGGTTCCCGTCATACTGAAAACTCCGATTTTTGTTCTTTGGCTGCCGGCACCGGCAGACGATGCCGGGGCCAGAACAAATATCGGCATCCGGGGACAAGAGCTTTAGGAACCGGCGTCATTGCCGAGCGTGCAAACCGTCCTGGCATGGGTACGGCGCAGACCGCGCAATCGTGCAGGAGGTGGCCGCGAAGCCGGCGGCTTCAGGCCTTGGCGGCACCGCGCCAGCGCCGGTACATGGCCATCAGCGGCGTCGCCGATGAACCATGCAGGGCCACCGACAGCACCACCACGCACAGCGTGGCGTCGGCCAGCAGGGCCGCGTAGCGGGGATCGGCGCCGTGCGCCAGGGCAAAGGCGAGGTAATAGACCGAGCCGATGCCGCGCACGCCGAACCAGGCAATGAGCCGCCGCTGCGCTGGCTGCAGCGCGACCCCGATGGTGGATATCGCAACGGCAAGCGGACGCACGGCCAGGATCAGCGCGAGCCCCAGGGCCAGGTATTCCCCGCGCAGCAGCCGCGTGGAAAGCAAGGCGCCCACCACCACCATCACGCTAAGCTCGGCGAGCCGCTCCAGGTCCAGCGAGAACTCGCTGACGGTATGCGCCAGGTAAGCGGCGGCCTTGTCCTGGTGCACGGCCGCCCGCTCATGTTCGGCAGGCGTCATTGCGCCCAGCACTTCGTCGGGCGCGACGTCCTGGTTCTCCTCGTGCTCGACATGACGCATGGCGATGCCGGCGGCGAACACCGCCAGGAAGCCGTAGCCATGCACCGCCAGCGCGGCGCCGTAAGCCAGCCCGATCAGGCCGATGGTGAAGAAGCTCTCCATCCCCAGCGCGCCGCCGAGGCGCTTGCGCAGCGCCAGCACCACGCGGCTACACAGCCAGCCCAGCCCCCAGCCCACCGCCAGTCCCGCCAGCGTGGCCCACAGCAGGTCGAGCCATAGCCAGCGCAGCCAGGCAGCGCCCGGTTCGTGCGCGCCCGGCAACCCAAGCGCCAGCATGACGAAGGGAAAGGCGGCGCCATCGTTCAGCCCGCCCTCCCCGCTCAGGCTGAACCGCGTCCGGTCACGGTCCTGCGTGTCGTCGACCTGCACATCCGAAGCCAGCACCGGATCGGTGGGCGCCAGGATGGCCGCCAGCAGCAATGCCACGCCGGGCGGCAGCCCCATTGCCCAGACCCCGATGACAGCCAGCATGGCAATGGTGAGCAGCATGCCCAGCGTGGCCAGCCGCAGCGGAAGGCGCCAGATGCGATCGCGCGGATGCGCGCGCAAGCGCAAGCCCACCGCGAACAGCGAGACCAGCAGGGCGATTTCCGTAATGATCTCCAGCACCGCCATATGCTCGCGACGGGTGATGTCGAAATGGATCAGGCCGAAGCCGAACGGGCCCAGCAACATGCCGAACAGCAGGTAAAGCGCGGAGAACGAAATGGGCAGGCGCTTCACCACCGAGCCGATCAGCCCGATGGCGACAAGTAGCGCGCCGATGATCCATGCCCAGGTGCCGAACAAGCGATATCTCCCATGGCAAGCGCGTTCACGAAAGGACGCCGGCCGCAGGTCTGCGCGGGCACGCTGGCGCGGCGTCCATATTGCTGCGCCCCACTCATGTGCATGCGGCAAGCCCGTGGCGCCAGGCCCCGCGGCGCGCTACAACAAGGGGACACCGTACGTCTATGCAAGGTATATGCAAGAATGGCCGGCAGCGCTCGAAAAAATCACCTGCGAGGAAGCCTTGCCCATGCAAGGGCTGCCTGCGCACGCACGCGGAATGCAAGGCGTGGAAGGAACTCAAGAAGAAGCGGCGGCGGAAGATCATCGAAGCCAGGCCGCGGCGCGAGGCCGAGTTGCGGCACGCGAAGAAGACAGACTGAGGCGAGGCGGAAGCGCAGGCTTCGGCGGCGCCCGGGGACCGGGCGCCGGGGGCCGGGGATCTGGCAGGGCAATGCTGGCGCGGCCCTGCCCGGATGATCAATAGACTTCCGGCACGATCATGGTGTCCGGCACCGGCTGGCGCATGTAGTCCTCGTGCCGCTCGCGCTGCGGCAGCACCACGGGCGGCTGCGCGCGCTCCTCGTAAGGCATCTGCCGCAGCAGGTGATGGATGCAGTTAAGGCGCGCCTTCTTCTTGTCGACCGCCTGCACCACCCACCACGGCGCCTCGTCAATATGCGTGCGCTCCAGCATGACTTCCTTGGCACGGGTGTAGTCCTCCCAGCGCCGGCGGGATTCTAGATCCATCGGGCTGAGCTTCCACTGCTTGAGCGGATCGTGGATGCGGCTCAGGAAGCGCAGGTGCTGCTCCTCGTCCGAGATCGAGAACCAGTACTTGATGACCTGGATGCCCGAGCGCACCAGCATGCGCTCGAACTCCGGCACCGATCGGAAGAACTCTTCGTACTGGTCGTCGGTGCAGAAACCCATCACGCGCTCGACGCCGGCGCGGTTGTACCAGCTGCGGTCGAACAGCACGATCTCGCCCGCCGCGGGCAAGTGCGAGACATAGCGCTGGAAATACCACTGCGTGCGTTCGCGATCGTTGGGCGCGGGCAGCGCGGCCACGCGGGCCACGCGCGGGTTGAGCCGCTGGGTGATGCGCTTGATCACACCCCCCTTGCCCGCCGCGTCGCGCCCCTCGAACAGGATCACGACCTTGTGGCCGGTCTCCACCACCCAGCTCTGCAGCTTGACCAGTTCGCCCTGCAGGCGGAACAGTTCGCGGAAATACTGTCGGCGCGCGGCGCGCTCTTCATCGTCCAGCCCGCCGCCGCCCTCGCCGAACAGCGTATCGACATGGTGGTCTTCCAGCTCCAGTTCGAGCTCTTCGTCATAGTGATCGGCCACCTCGCGGTGGATGCGCCGAATCAGCTCGTTCTCGTCTGGTCTCATCGCTCACTCCTGTTCGCAACAACGCGGTGACGGGCAGGCTAGCAGCAGGTTATGACGCCCGCATGAAATCCCTCCCCGGGACGCTAGTAATCCCCCTGCTTGCGGAAAGCCCAGCGGCCGGCCAGCACGGTGAAACTGGCTACCAGCACCACCAGCACCCAGAAGCCGTGCGGATGATCGGCCAGCGGAATGCCGCCCACATTCATGCCGAAGAAACCCGCCACGATATTGATCGGCAACGCCAGCACGGTGACCAGCGTCAGCGTGAACAGCGTGCGATTCGTCTGCTCGTTGAGCTTGGCCGCGATTTCTTCCTGCAACAGCTTGATGCGCTCGACCAGCGCGGCCAGGTCGTTGAGCACCAGCGAGAACTCTTCCGTCGAGTCGCGCAGGTCCTGGATATCCTGCTCCTGCAGCCACGCCGGCGGACGGTTGAGCAGGCGGAACAGCGCGCCGGGCTCGGGCGCGAGCAGCCGCTGCAGGCGCACCAGTCCGCGCCGCATGGAGCCGAGTTCGGCGCGGTTGCCATGCAGGCGCTGCGAGAGCAGGCGGTCTTCGACCTGGTCCACGGTGCCGCTGGTTTCGCGCACGATGCGCACCAGCACATCGGCCTGGTCGCGCAGCAAATGCACCAGCAGCGCCAGCGGCGTGTGGAACAGCTCGCCCTGCCGCACCGAGGCGCGCAACTGGTCGACGGAGCGCAGGGGCTTCATGCGCGCCGTCACCAGGATGCGGCGGTCGGCGCAGGCCCATAGCGTGGAGATGTCGGTGGAACTCACGCCGAAGTTGTAGATCACGTCGTTGACCACCGCAAGGAGCGCCACGTCGAGCCGCTCGATGCGGGTGGAACGCGAGCCTTCGCGCAGTGCTTCGAAAAACCCTTCTGGCAGGTCGAGCTGGCTCTTCAGCCAACGTTCGCAGGCGGTGTGCGACAGGTTGAAGTGCAGCCAGAGAAACTCGTCGCCCGACGGGGGCTGCTTGAGCCACATGGCCGCGGCGGCGGAATCCATGGGCTGGCCCGGCTCGCCGGGCAGGAAGCGGAAGCCGCTGACCAGGCCGACCGGATCGGAGCCGTAGCTGGCTTCGACGATACCCGCATGCATGTGGTGCCTCTTCGATAGCGCGTATTCGCGAAGATGGGACATTAGCACGAGGGGATGAACGCATGAAGGCCGGCGCGCGGCGCCGGCCTTCAATGAGTCACTGCCGGACGCGAGGCGCTTAGCCGAACTTGCGGCGCGCATCCAGCGCGAGGCCGGAGCCAATGCCGCCGAACAAATCGCCCTCGATCCGCTGCGCCCCCGGGATCAGTTCGGACAGCCGCTCGCGCAGCAAGGGCACGCTGCTCGAGCCGCCGGTAAACAACACCGTGTCGATCGCGTCCGCCTGCACGCCCGCATCGCGCAGCAACGCTTGCACCGTTACCTCGGTCTTGCCAACCAGCCTGCCGATGGACTGGTCAAAGTCCGCCCGGGTGATCGCCATGGTTTCTCCCGGCGCGATACGTCCCAGGTCGAGTTGCGTCTGCGCTTCGCCCGACAAGGCAATCTTGGCTGCTTCCACCTGGATCGCCAACCAGTGGCCGGCGCGCTGCTTGATCAGGCTGATCAGGCGGTCGAGCTTTACCTTGTCGGCCGCGTCGCGATAGTTGTCCATCACGTGCGACCACGCCTTGCGCGTGTACACCAGGTTGATGGTGTGCCAGCTGGCCAGGTCGAAATACTGCCCCGAAGGCATCGCTTTGCCGTTGCGCAGTTCGCTGCCCAGCCCCAGGAACGGCATCACGCTCGCCAGGCTGAGGCTCTTGTCGAAATCCGTGCCGCCGATGTGCACGCCGCCATTAGCCAGGATATCGCCGCGCCGGTCGGTCTTGCCGGCGCGCTCGGGCGACAGGCGGACCAGCGAGAAGTCCGAGGTGCCGCCGCCGATGTCGGCCACCAGCACCAGTTCCTCGCGGGAGATCGTGGCTTCGTAGTCGAAGGCTGCGGCAATCGGCTCGTACTGGAACTCGATGTCCTTGAAGCCGGCGTCCGCGGCGATTTCGCGCAGCGTCTGTTCGGCAAGCTGGTCGGCCTTCGGGTCTTCGTCGATGAAGAACACGGGGCGCCCCAGCACGACCTTGTCGAAACTCGCGCCGGCCGAGGTTTCCGCGCGCTGCTTGAGTTCGCCGATGAAATGCGACAGCAGCTTGCGGAAAGGCATGGCCTGGCCCATGACTTCGGTGCTGTCTTCCATCATCGAAGTGCCCAGCAGGCTTTTCAGCGAGCGCATCAGCCGGCCTTCATAGCCTGCCAGGTAATCGCCGAGCGCGGCCCGGCCGTAGCTGACCAGCGGATCCTCCGAATGAAAGAAGATCACCGAAGGCAGCGTGAACCTGCCATCTTCCAGCGGCAACAGCGTGGGTTGTCCCGGCCGGCACCAGCCCACCGTGGAATTGGACGTGCCGAAATCGAGGCCGCAAGCGTTTGACATCATGTTTCTGGTTTCTTCCCTACTGCATAGTTAAGTCCGGGCCGGGATGGCTGGCCGGGGTGACTTTTCCCGCGCCGGACGTCGCGGCCAGCATGATAGCAAGCCCGGCATCCTCACCCGCGGCCTTCGACGTGATCAGGCAGGCGCATTCAGCAGCGCCAGTATCTGCTGGTGCAATTGCCGGTCGCCGCAGGCCACCACGGTGCCGCCCTGCTGTGCGTCGCCACCGGTCCAGCTCGTCACGACGCCGCCGGCGCCTTCCACGATGGGAATCAGCGCCTGCACATCGTAGGCCTTCAGGCCGGCTTCCACCACGGCATCCACATGGCCCGCGGCGACCATGCAATACGCGTAGCAGTCACCGCCATAGCGCTGCATCCTGGCGGCATCGGCCACGCGGCGAAATGCGACGAACTGCGCTGCATCGTCGAACATTTCCGGCGTGGTGCACATCACCTTGGCCTGCGACAGGTCGGCGCAAGGCCGCGTACGCAGAGGCTGGCCGTTAAGCCAGGCCTGCCGGCCGTCGCCGCTGAAGCGCTCGCGCGTGAACGGCTGGTCCATGATGCCGAGCACCGGACGCTGGCCATCGTTGAGCGCGATCAGCGTGCCCCACAGCGGCAGCCCGGTGATAAAGGCACGGGTGCCGTCAATGGGGTCGAGCACCCAGGTCAGTGGCGAACTGCCGGCCACGCGGTCTTCTTCCTCGCCCAGGATGCCGTGCTCCGGATACCGTGCCCGGATCAGGTCGCGCATGGCGCGCTCGGCGGCCTTGTCGGCCTCGGTGACCGGATCGAAGCGGCGGCCGCCCTTGTCCTCCACCGCAGGCGCGCTACGGAAGTACGGCAGGCTGGCGTTGCCCGCCGCCTGCGCAAGGCCCGTGGCGAAGTCCATGTATTCGATAAGCTGCTCGGCGGTCAGAGGCATGCGGAGATCCTGGATCCGTGGGTGGTGGCTGGGAGACGGATGGCGCGGCGCGGCCGAAGCCAGCACGCGCAGCGTTGCGTTGGGCGCGCTGCCCGCCAGCATTGTAGCGGCACCCGTGGCCGGACTGCCCAGGCTGGGGTGGCCAGGCAGGGATTACCTTTGGTGTCCCGCCGGCGCGGTGCTACTGTGAAGCTAGGGTAGCCGCCCATGCGTCGCCCGACAGTCCGTTCCTCCTTTCGCCGAGCCAGCTGAGTGACTTTGGGGATACCCATTGCCGACGCGCCCGCGTGCCAGAAAGATTTTCCGTTTCGCGTGTAAGTTCGTGCCGCCACCGTCGACAAAGGCACACAAACCGTTTGCATCAGCACTCGCTGCCGCCACGGGAACATTGGAGAACGACGGTGGATACTGCCTCCCAGCTATCGCGGCCCGCGCCCGGCCGCCACGGACATGCGTCCGCCTCCATCCAGCCGGCATGGGTGCGCCTGACCCACTGGCTCAACGCCATAGCCATCATCATCATGGTGATGAGCGGCTGGCGCATCTATAACGCATCGCCGCTGTTCGGCCTGCACTTCCCCAAGGGCATCACGCTCGGCGGATGGCTTGGCGGCGCGCTGCAATGGCACTTCGCGGCCATGTGGCTGCTGGTCGCCAACGGGTTGTTCTACCTGCTGATGAACGCCATTACCGGACGATTCCGCCGCCGCTTCCTGCCGCTGTCGGTGCGCGAGGCATTGCGCGATGTGGCCGCGGCGCTGCGTGGCAGGCTGGCGCACCCGGACCTGGCCGAATACAACGCGGCCCAGAAGGCCATGTATCTCGGCGTGGTGCTGGTCATCGTGCTGACGGTGCTGTCCGGCCTGGCGATCTGGAAATCGGTGCAATTCCCGCTACTGCGTGACCTGATGGGCGGCTACGACGCCGCGCGCTGGGTCCATTTCGTGTGCATGAGCGCCATCGTGCTGTTCACCGCCGTGCATGTGGCCATGGTTGCGCTGGTGCCGCGCACCTTGCTGATCATGCTGCGCGGCCGCTGAACGCCATCCCGCCCGCCATCCCGCCAAATCCAGAGAGCCGCCTCGCGGAGAATTGCCATGAACAAACCCAAACCCATCGTCACGCTCGACCGGAACCTGATCCTGCGCGATGCCGTGCGCGAACTCGATATGCCCTCGCGCCGCCTGTTCGCCAAGCGCGCCGTCACGCTGGGCGGCCTGTCGATGCTGACCGGCTGCAGCCTGACCGACGATGCCTCGGTGGAACGCTTCCTTACCGCGGTATCGCGCTTCAACGATCGCGTGCAAGGCTGGCTGTTCGATCCCGGCCGTCTCGCGCCTACCTACGACGAATCCCGCATCACGCGCCCCTTCCCGTTCAATGCTTTCTACGGCGAAGATGAAGTGCCCGAGGTCGACGCCAGCGATTTCCGCCTGGAAGTGGGCGGCCTGGTGGCACGCAAGGCGTCCTGGACGCTCGACCAGCTCTACGCGCTGCCGCAAACCTCGCAGGTCACCCGGCATATCTGCGTGGAAGGCTGGAGCGCCATCGGCAAGTGGGGCGGCACGCCCTTCTCCGAGTTCCTGCATCGCGTGAGCGCCGACACCAGCGCAAAGTATGTGGGCTTTCGCTGCGCCGACGATTACTTCACCAGCATCGACATGCCCACCGCGCTGCACCCGCAGACGCTGCTGACCTTTACCTACGACGGGCAGACACTGCCGCCCAAGTACGGCTTTCCGATGAAGCTGCGCATGCCGACCAAGCTTGGCTACAAGAACCCCAAGCACATCATGGCGCTGTACGTCACCAACACGTATCCCGGCGGTTACTGGGAAGACCAGGGATACAACTGGTTCGGCGGATCCTGATCCGCTTGAAATTGGCCGGCATGGTGCCGGCTTGCACACTGGCTATCAACCCAAGGAGAACACCATGAACAAACTGTTCGCAACCGCACTGCTCTCAACCGCCATGCTGTTTGCGGGTCACGCTTTCGCCCAGGACGCCATGAAGAAGGATGCCGCGCCCATGGCCAACGACAGCAGCATGGCAAAGGACACCATGAACAAGGACGCGATGAGCAAGGACAAGACGAAGAAGAGCAGCGACAAGATGAGCAAGGACAAGACGGGCAAGGACAGCATGAGTAAGGACAGCATGAGCAAGGATGCCATGGGCAAGGATGCAATGAAGCAGTAAGCGGAAAGGCAGCCTGCTTGCCAGCCGGGCTGGCTGGCGGCCGGCAATGTGACGACGCCCCGTCTTTTGCGCGGGGCGTCGGTGTTTCCGGCACGCGCGAACCGCAAGCGCCACTCGCTGCACATCGGAATGCATCAGGACATACCCGCAGCGCCCTCCGCTGAAAGCCGGATGAAAGCACGCAAGCCTACCGTGCTTGGTAAGCCATTGAGGCGCGCCCGACATGCGCGCACTTGCTGTCGATGACGATCTGCGGCGGAAACCTGCACAGCGACCCGCTGCGCCGGCGTCCTCCGATTCGCGCGCAAATTCAAAACACAGCGCGCGGCCTGGTCCGCGGCCTCCGCCTTACGGCGGATGCTCCGCCCGGGTTTCACTGCAGGCAAGGGAGACAGCCTCATGGAACTATTCGAACACCTGGCCCTTGGGTTCTCCACGGCGCTGACACTGCAAAATCTTGGCTACTGCTTCCTCGGCTGCCTGCTGGGAACGCTGATCGGCGTGCTGCCCGGCATCGGGCCGCTGGCCACCATCGCCATGCTGCTGCCGGTGACCTACACGCTGCCGCCGGTGGCCGCGCTGATCATGCTGGCCGGTATTTATTACGGCGCGCAGTACGGTGGCTCCACCACCGCCATCCTGGTCAACCTGCCGGGCGAATCGTCGTCCGTGGTGACCACCATCGACGGCTACCAGATGGCACGGCGAGGGCGAGCTGGCGTGGCGCTGGCCACCGCCGGCCTGGGCTCGTTCTTTGCCGGCTGCGTGGCTACCCTGATCCTTGCCGCATTCGCTACGCCGCTGTCGGAACTGGCGTTCAAGTTCGGGCCCGCGGAGTACTTCTCTCTGATGGTGCTGGGCCTGATTGGCGCCGTGGTGCTGGCCTCGGGCTCGCTACCCAAGGCGGTAGCCATGATCGTGCTTGGGCTGCTGCTGGGCCTGGTCGGTACCGACGTGAATTCGGGCGCGGCGCGCTTCTCCTTCGACATTCCTGAACTGACCGATGGCGTCGACTTCGTCGCGCTGGCCATGGGCATGTTTGGCTTCGCGGAGATCATCGCCAACCTGGAACAGAAGGAGCACCGCGAGACCTTCACCGATCACGTCACCAACCTGTGGCCGACCAAGGCCGACTTCAGACGCATGGCGCCTGCCGTGTTGCGCGGCACCTTCCTGGGCTCCGCGCTGGGCATCCTGCCGGGCGGTGGTGCGGCGCTGGCGTCGTTTGCGGCCTACTCGCTGGAAAAGAAGACCTCGAAGTACTCGCATGAGTTCGGCAAGGGCGCCATCGAAGGCGTGGCAGGTCCGGAATCGGCCAACAACGCCGCTGCGCAAACCTCCTTCATCCCGCTGCTGACGCTGGGCATTCCGCCCAACGCGGTGATGGCGCTGATGGTGGGTGCGATGACCATCCACAACATCCAGCCGGGCCCGCAGGTCATGACCAGCAACCCCGCGCTGTTCTGGGGCCTGATCGCCTCGATGTGGATCGGCAACCTGATGCTGATCATCCTGAACCTGCCGCTGATCGGGATCTGGGTCAAGCTGTTGCAGGTCCCTTACCGCTTCCTGTACCCGGCCATCCTGGTGTTCTGCTGCATCGGCGTGTACTCGGTCAACAACCAGACCTTCGACGTATTTACGGCGGCTGGCTTCGGTGTGATCGGCTACCTGTTCATCAAGCTCAAGTGCGAGCCGGCGCCACTGCTGCTGGGGTTCGTGCTGGGGCCGATGATGGAGGAGAATTTCCGCAGGGCGCTATTGCTTTCACGTGGCGAGTTCACGGTATTCGTGACCCGTCCGCTGTCGCTGGGCTTGCTGATTGCCGCGGCGCTACTGGTCTGCATTGTGGCGCTGCCGTCGATCAAGGCCAAGCGCGAGGAAGCATTCCAGGAGGAATGACACGCGCTGGCGGGTGCCTCACCGGTAACAGTGCTAGGGAAAGCACAGCCACGCGCCTACACTGAGGAGGTGCCGGTCCGGCACTGTCGGTCACCGAGGGGGGTACTTCATGAATTATTGTCCCAGGCCGCCTGGTCAGCGGAAAACGCCGGCCACGCCCTGGAAGACGCACTTCCAGCAACCCGGCGAGAAAGGCCGGACCTCCCAGCCCGGCCAGTTCGATCCGCGAACCGAGCAACCCGCCGACAAGAAATAGCATCAGCGATGCGATAGCGTTTTCAGGCCCGTGCCGCCATGGCTGCGGGCCTTGTCGTGTTATCGCGCGTAATATGCTCTCGGGCCGGCCGGATGGCCGGTCATGTTCCCGCTACGACGCGCTGTGCGCTTCCGCGCGGTCGTGTCCCGCCCAGGTCAGGCGCCATCCGGAGGTGGCCGTCTTGGCCACCAGGCCTGAATCCTGAAGCAGCAGCAAATGGTGACTTAGCTTGGATGCCTCGGCATTGCCCAGCGCCTTGGCGAGTTGAAGATCCGTCATCATCGCCTGGCTGTCGGACCGTAGTGCTGACAGCACCCGGTCCGCGAAGGACATGTCACGCCTCATCTTGCACTCCCGCTATTTTGAACGCCCTGAAGGCTGACTAGCGAACGTCGCATCATCAAGCGATGCCAGGCGCTGGGCGCGCGCATAGCGGCGACACCCGGGCCTCCTGCCAAGGGGCAGGAATGGCAAGGTCCGGCCTGACGCACCGCTTCAATCCTGCCTCGATTACTTCTTCTTGCCCGTTGCACCATCATTGCCGACACGCGACTGGACTGCACCGAACGGGGCGGCAGGGGCGACCGGCTTCTTGGGTTGCTTGGGCTTCTTGGTTTCGCGATTGCCGCGTAATTGACCTTTGGCCATGGTGATGCTCCACGAGTGAGTTACTGCATTGCTTGCCAGGCGGCAGATCCAGCATACCCGCTTACTCCCGCACTCAGGGAATTATCACGCGCAGCGGGAAGCGTTTCGCACCACGAAAATCGCCATTCGCTATCGCTATCGGCTATCGCGCGATAACCGCATCGCCTTCCATTATGCGGAAAAGTAAATCGGACACCACCGGGCAAACAGCGTATGCTCGTTGAAGAAAGGAGATCAACATGTCTCAAAATCATGCGATCTACAAGGGGTTCAAGGTTTCGGCCAATGTGCGTCGCTCGTTCGACGACAGCCCTGATGCCGAACTCGCGCGGGCGAAATTTCTCGCGACAGTGACCATCACCCAGGTCAGCGGTGACAGCGGTTCGCTCAGGCTGGTGCCCCCGCTGCTTCAGCATATCGCGCAAACGCCGCACGATGCCATCGACCTGGCCGTGTCTTATGCCAGGACCGTCATCGACGATATGTCCACCTTCGTCAAACGCAAGTAATCCCGCCCCCGCGCTTGTTTCTCCCGTCCGATGCCCGCGCGCTCCAGCGACGCCCCACCGGCGTCTTCCCACGACGCGGCATCCGCCGGCATCCACGCACGGCCTTCACCCCGGCCCCTCGATTCGCCCGGAATTGCAGTCCATCGCGCGGCCGCCCTGACCGGCACAGCCGCAGCCACGCCCGGCAACACTTCCCCACGAAAACACAGGAGACGACTATGGAAAGACAAATCAAGAACAAGGCGGAGTTGCGCGCGATGATCCGCGCAGAGCAGCAAAAATGGACGGAATGCAACGGTGCCTGCTTTGGCGACGTATGCTGGCATGCGCCGGATGCAGGCGGATGCAACTGGGACCTCTCGACCATGGAAGGCGGCGACAGCGCCGCCTGCCTGCAGAAGATCCGGCCTTTCACGACCGCGCTGCGCGAGCAGTACAACATTCCCAACGAAGGAAAATAAGGCGGGCGAGCGTCTGGCGCGCTGAATCCGGGATGCGTTGCAATCGGGATTCAGGACATTATTCGACCAGGCGCTCGATCCGTGCCTTGGCATTTTCCAGCGCATCGGCCCTGGCCAGTTCGCGCGTGCCGAATGCGCTGCCCTGGTTTTCGAAGCGGCCGTGCGTGTCCAGGGTGTAGATCCAGTGCCATTGACCAAAGGTGCGCTGCGTCAGCTCGAAGTTGACGTAGTGCCCCCTATAGAAAAAACTCTCCGGCATCGTCCACCTCGCGCTGTTGCGGCCTGCCCGGCGCCCGGCCCCGGCATCCCTGGGATACGATTGGCGGCGCGTCGCCACGAAAGTGCCGCAAGCGGCGCCACGCGCAACACCTTGCCTATCGTACGCCCAAATCCGGACGCAAGCGCCGATAGACGGAAAATGGTATCATTGACCATCTTGGCCGTTTGCCGACCGCATCTAGTCATCGGCGCCAACGTGCCGGTCGCCGTACATCATCAGAACATTAACGGCGGCCTGTCGGGCGTACACCCGATTCGTTCAGGGCGGCAACCGCCCATCACCCTTCCGACCCGGCGGCATGTCCGCTCCGCAACCTGTGCGCATGTACCTGGCGCATCAGCCTGCGCAAGCACGGTCCACTCATCACCAGCCACCTTCCTCGCGCAACAGCGCAGGGCCTGACGCGGCTGGCAACTCAATCACGGCGACCGATCGCCCCAAGAGAGCACGCGGCGCACCATGAGATGCGCTCAACGTCGCCTCAGATCGTCCGCCCGCACAAGGGCAGCACTTTGAATCAAAGCATCAATCAAGGCATCAACCGCAGCAACCGCAGCAATCCGTACACCGTATCGGTGTACCCAATCCAACAAGAGCCAGGCGTGTGGTTTGCGACCTACCTGATCGCCGAATACAAGAACGGCTCCGAATGCATCGTCGCCAACGTTTCGATGCGCCATGCCA
Source organism: Cupriavidus sp. F041 (assembly GCF_057814235.1). Lineage (NCBI taxonomy): Bacteria > Pseudomonadati > Pseudomonadota > Betaproteobacteria > Burkholderiales > Burkholderiaceae > Cupriavidus > Cupriavidus sp. F041. The sequence goes on along the minus strand of NZ_JBVASY010000002.1, from coordinate 489,139 downwards.
CGCATGGCACCGAAGCCCAGGCAAAACAGGCCGCCCGACGCGCGGCCGAGAGCGTCGCTGCCGGCATGCGCCTGCAATAAGCCGGCCACATAAAAGCAACCCGCATGCGTCTAAACCTAATGTGCAGCAGCACTTGCTGCAAAAGGATCATCCTTGGCTAAAGAAGAACTGGTGGAATTTGGTGGACAAGTATCGGAAGTATTGCCGGACAACCGCTTCCGCGTCATTCTGGAAAATGGTTTCCAGGTGTGGGCATATTCGTCCGGCCGCCTGAAGAAGAATCGCATTCGTATCCTGGCCGGCGATCGCGTGACGCTGGAAATGTCGCCCTACGACCTGACCAAGGGCCGCATCAACTACCGTCACAAGTATTGATACCAAGGCCAGACACGCTGCCGCGCCGTCAGGCTGTAGACCCGCGGCCCCCTCCCAACTCTCTTATGAAAGGAAGAAACATGTCGATCAGCGAAGAATGGGAAGAGATGCACCTGACGCCGGGCGGCTGGGTAGGCGGAAGCTACCGCCACGTGCCGGGACCCGAGGTCACGGTGGAACGCCCGGCCGATGAAGTGCTTACCGTACGCAGGCATGTGGCCGCCACCTACTGTGGCCCGTCGCGCGCAACCGAAGACAGGACGCCGCGCACGGAAGATATGGCACTGATCGAAACGCTGCTGGCACGCTTTGGCAGTCCGGCGTTCGGGGTCTAAGCTCCGATTACGCCTGGCCACGGCGCGCAACGCGCCCGTGCCTTCGCCGCGAGCGGCGGAAGCTCAGCCGGGAAAACGCATGCGTGGGACGCTGGCACCAACGCGAGAGCCGACCGGGCGCAATTCGCCCTCCCAGGGTTCCGCGTCCAGGTCCAGCACGAAGTCTCCCTCGCCGGCCTTGTCATACAAATTGTCACGAATCGCCTGCCCGATCGCCAGCCGGCACAACGCCTCGAAGCTGTCGACGGCCGTGCCGGACAGGGCTGCCTCCCTGGCCTGAACCCCGAACGAACGCCTGCCGTCGCCGACGAAGCTGGTGAAACGAACGCCTGTCGGGTGGCTGGAGTCCAGAAAGCTGACAGCCACGTGGTAGGCGATGCCTTTGCCTTGCCCCGGTAGCGTGCAGAGGAAATTGGATGGTGTCGCAACCTTGTTCATGACGTATGCGCTCTCGGGCCGGCGCGATGCGCACGGCAATATTTGACAGGTAGACCCGCGCCACTGGCATCGCTCCGGACGTCGCACTGGGCAACGCCGCACCGTTGTGCCGGAATCATCTCCGGCACAACCCTTACAGCGTGGTCACCGACTCACCGGGTATCAGCCCGTTGATAATATCTTCGCCGAACTTCACGGCCCCCCTGCGCGCCGTACCGATATTCTCCCACGGCGTGCTTTCGAGGCGAAACACGCGAGTGCGTTCGCTGCCGGGCCGATGACCCTCGATGCAAATGACCACTGACGCAGTGAAGCTGCGGTCAGGCTTGGTCCTGGGCCACGATTGCGCGGGTTGAATCTTGTACACCAGGGGATAGAGGTCGAATCCCTTGTAGCTGGCGGAAGGCGTATTGTTCATGTAGTGCTCCAGGCGGCTGGATGCCGCCGATGCGGGCCTCGTAAAGATTCGCACACACTGGACAATGCCGGGACCCATTGCGCGACCACGCGGGGCAAGCTAGGGAGCTATCAGGCGATCGACGACAATCGCGATCGCTTTCCCTGGCCTGTCCTGCTTGCAATGGACACCAAGGCGTGCGCGCAAAAACCGGTCAAGGCTGCGTTGCAGTTGATATAAGGCGCGCTGGTCGGCACTGCTCAGCTGTTCCGCGACTTCCTGCGCCATCTCGATTTCAAGCGTCCTGTCGGACCAGGCAAGGCTTCTGGCATCAGGGATCTGCCAGTTCGCGGTGACTACGCGCTGTCCTGTCATCCAGGTCCTGACATCTTGCCCGGTGATCTCATCAAGCACGGGCTTCACGAAGGCAACGAGATCAATCATGGCACCGGCCAGGTGGATAGGCGGCCCATCGCCTGGCCGACGGGTGATACAGCCGCGGCGGGCGAACCCGCTCCACCCTCGCACCACAGCGGACCCTGCCGCATATCGCGACAGGCGTCAGAGCGATACGACGGATTGCCCGGGGATCGCGCCGTTGATGATGTCCTCGGCGTATCGGACGACACCACGGCGCGCGGCACCGATATTGTCCCAAGGCACTGTATCCAGGCGGAAAGTACGGGCTTTCTCGCCCTCGGGTTCACCACCTTCGCGGCAGATCACAACGGCGGCATCGAAGGTCCTGTCGGGCCTGCGCTCCGGCCAGGTGCGCACCACCGCATGCTTGAACACGAGCGGGTACAAATCGAACCCTTTGTAGCTGGCAATCGGATTGGCGTCCATGATGCGCTCCGCAGTTCCATTGATCCCCACTCTACTCCTATAGGCGCAGCATCATCACCTTTATTTTGGCGGCTCTGGAGATGTGGAAGGCGCCGGGGAAGACGACCCGGCGGACGGCGTGGTTGGCGTGGCGGCAATAGGCGCGGCCGCGCCCGGAGCCGTCCTTGCTGGCGCCGCCTTCGCCGGCTCGGTCAGGGTCAGCAGCATGTCCGCATACCAGGCCGAATTCAGTCCGAGCACCTCGTCCTCCGCCAGGTCGCGCGAACCCACGTCGAAGCGGGCAGAGTGAATACCCAGCAGCATCCACGGCAGGTCCAGCTTCTCACCCCGGCCATCGCGCATGCGCGAGACCACCAGCGCACCGCTCGTGCCGCGATGGGTCCTTGCATCCGTGAGGAAAAACCCCTGGCCCTGGAAACGCAATCCGTAAGCGGATGCGACCACCGCCTGGCGCGCCACCGGCAAATGATGAAGCGCATCATGAAAACCCAGCGGGAATCCCACGATCAACAGCGAATCGCCCACCTCGACGTGGTCCGACGGCCGCGCCAGGTGCTCCGGCGTGAAAGCCCTGTAGACAAGCTTCGGCGGCAGCGCCTTGCGCTCCAGTTCCACCACCCCGACATCGACCGGGCCGCCACCATCCTCGCCTTCCCGCCAGACCGCAAGGCCATCGCGGTACAGCGGAATCGAAAAGCCGATCGAGTCGGCCATGTTCTCCGGCTGGCTATGCAGTTCGATCTCGATGCGGTCGGGGTGATGTTTGCTCGGCTCGTCGAGCAGCACATGGCGGCTGGTCACTACGAAGAGTCGCCCGTCGCGCTCGAAAAAAAAGCCACTCGCATTGGTGAGCGGTTGCTGGCCGTCGAAAGACGAGACCCGGACGGCAGCAAGAAGGATGGATTCGACCACAGGCATGATGATTTGGCGCAGGCGCCTCGCTGATTCCCGGTCGGTAAAAAAAAGCCCCGCTAGGCGGGGCTTTTTCTAGGCGATTCGATTCGGCTCGATCAGATCGGCTCGATCTTGGTCGCTGCGGGGCCCTTTTGGCCAACGCCTGCAACGTAACGCACCTTCTGGCCTTCTTGCAGCGACTTGAAACCGCCGCCTTGAATTTCCGAGAAATGCGCGAACAGGTCGTTGCCGCCTGCGTCAGGGGTGATGAAGCCGAAGCCCTTGGAGTCGTTGAACCACTTGACGGTACCGGTTTCCATGCTGGATATCCTTTAAACCTTAAAAGTTCTGGATGAGCCTATTGCTCACCAGGCATGACGATCAAGGAAGGAACATGGAGCAAACGAATCGCCGCTTGGAGGGACGATCCATAACATCTGAGTAACCGCTTGAAAGATCCTGCATCAACATTTATACAGGCATGGAAGGGGCATGTCAACGTGGCGTCAAAGAAAGTGCGCCAAGGATGGCGGGTGGGCCCGATTTAGCGTCCAGGCACCCTCGCCCGTGACGGTTTGTGGCCGCATGAACGTGCTACAGTCACCCACCTACCGCTGCCGGATTCCGCATGTCGCCTTGCCCAGCCTGCCTCGCCATCGAAGCCAACCGAGGTGGTTCGCCGGGGCATGCCATGCTCAGGATCACCGACACGCAGCGCATCAAGGTGCCACGCCGCCCCGCGAGCACCATCAGCACTTTCGTGTGCCAGACTTGCACCACCAGCTGGATCTACCGCGACGAAAAGAACGTCGATACGCAGGGCTGGCAACTCGCCCTGCAACAAACGCTGGCGCAGGACCTGCAGTGACATAGGCCGGCAGGGCCATTTCCCATCATCGTCGGCACACTGCTCCCGCTGGCCCTCACCACTCACTGCCGCTATCTCACTGAGACCATGCCGCACGCCCGCGCAAACCGCGCTACGGCGGCGCGAAGCACGCGGCGCGGTAATCTTTCAGGACCCGGATGATCCAGCGCATCGGACTTTTTTTCACCATCAGCCTGCTGCGTTTGCTCGCCGCCCTACCCTACTGCGTGTGCGCACGCATCGGCATGGGCCTTGGCGCCCTGCTCTATCGCATTCCGAGCCGGCGCCGCAGCGTCGTGCAGACCAACCTGCGGCTGTGCTTTCCGGATGCAAGCGAGTCGCACCGGCATGCTTTGGGCGAGGCACATTTCAGTCATGTGATCCGGAGCTATCTGGAGCGCGGCGTGCAATGGTATGGCGACGCCGGCAGGCTGAACGACCTCGTCGAACTGGACTCCGCCATCGAACTCGGCAATGCCGACGCCGGACCGACCATTTTCCTGGGGTTCCATTTCGTGGCGATCGAGGCCGGCTGCATGTTCTACTCGACCAGGCACCCGGTGGCCTCGCTCTACTCCAAGATGTCCAACCCCTTGCTGGAACACCTGGCGAGGCAGCAGCGCGGCAGGTTCGGCACCGAGATGATCCCGCGCAACGGCAGCGTGCGGCAGGCACTGCGGGCACTTAAATCAGGCACGCCGCTGATGCTCGCCGCGGACATGGATTTTGGCTTGCGCGACTCGGTATTCGTGCCGTTCTTCAACGTCCAGGCCTGCACGCTTACCTCGGTATCCCGCCTCGCCGCGCTTAGCGGTGCGCGTGTCGTGCCGTTCACAACCTCGGTCCTGCCCGGCTACCGCGGCTACAAGCTGAAGATATTCGATGCGATGGCGGGCTATCCCTCGGGGGACGAGAAGGCCGACGCGCTGCGCATGAACGCATTCCTGGAAACCCAGGTGCGCGCCATGCCGGAGCAATACTACTGGGTGCACCGCCGCTTCAAGCACCGCCCGGATGGCGAGGCGCCCGTCTATTGAGACGGCACCGCTCCACCCGTGCGAGCGGCCGCCGTTTAGTCCTGGTGGCCGTCCACGCTCACGCGATAGAGCGTGGCGCCCACCTTTTCCAGCAGCGCCCGCGCCGCGTCGGAAAACGTCTCGCTGGCGAGCAGCGCTGCCAGTCCAGCCACGGCGTCGTCCACCGATAGCTCGACCGTCTCGTCATTGGCAATGCGCTCGAAGGTGCTGATCACTACTGTCGGATCCATCCAGATTCCCCTGCAAAAGTCGAAGTCCGCCGCCTGGGCATGATGCCCACGCTGGCAAGCAGCGCGAATGGTAGCACCGCCACGCCCTCTGCCGGCATCTGGCCAGCCGCCATGGCAATGCGGCACCGCCCGGGCCGCCGCGCAACAGCTTGTCGTGGACAGGATTTGTCAGTGCCTTGCGGGCAACGCGCGCAGCCGGCGATTCACCTCGAGCAATGTCTCGCAATCGTCGCTGCCGGCGGCAGTGCGCTGCTGGATATACGTCGTGATGGCAAGCAGGGGACGCTTGCGCTCGCTGCACGATGAAGCGCCGGAACGGGCACAAGACACCGCCGCCTCCCTATCCAGGCTATCCCGCACGATCGCGATCAGATCCCCGCAATGCGCCGCCTCCACGGAAGACGCCGGCTCGGCCACCTCGGCGCAGGCGACGCCTGCCCACAGACCGAGTGCGACGGCGGCAAGGCCGAGCGCTACCTGCCATGCCTGGCGGGCCGATGGCTTCCTTCCCATCGTGGACATTATCAAAGCGGCGGCAGCGCGGCATATATTGCAAATCGTGGCCCGCGGGGATCGTAGAAAATACAAATTGGGGGATCCTTGTCCGGTAGGTGCCTGCCAGCGGCCCGGCAGGCGGGACCGCTCGCGCGCCTTGGGCGCGGCACAAGCGCAAGTGCCCCGTCTCCATGCAGGATTCATTCCCTTGGCTAACATCTTCAGGTGTGCCGGGCACGATTGCTGCGACGCATTGCGCACAACCCTGCCGGTCGGGCTGATTCCCCCCGCTCCCCCGGCCGCCTTGCGCGGACTATCGCTGACCTACCTTCCAAGGTGTACGAGATGCCAGGACCATTGGAAAAATACCGCCAGAAACGTGACTTCAGCGTCACCAGCGAGCCCAGGGGGACAAAGGTCAAGCCTGCCGCCAGGCTGTCCTTCGTCGTGCAAAAACACGCGGCCCGGCGCCTGCACTACGACTTTCGACTGGAACTCGACGGTACGCTGAAAAGCTGGGCGGTGCCCAGGGGACCAAGCCTGGACCCTGCCGACAAACGCATGGCTGTGCAGGTCGAGGACCACCCGCTCGACTATGGCTCCTTCGAGGGCGTGATTCCTCCGGGGCAATACGGCGCGGGTACGGTCATCGTGTGGGATCGCGGCACCTGGGTGCCCACCGGCGACCCGCATGCGGGATACCGCGAAGGCAAGCTGAAGTTCTCCCTGCATGGAGAAAAACTGCACGGGCACTGGACGCTGGTGCGCATGCACGCAAGGCGCGACCAGGATGCGGACAAGCCCGCCTGGCTGCTGATCAAGGAGCGCGACGAAGAAGCGCGCGCGGCGTCGTCATTCGACATCGTGGAAGCACTACCCGACAGTGTGCTGCCCGGCAAGCGCAAAGCCAGCGCGAAGCCAGCGGGGAAATCGGCGCAACACGCGGAACGCAAGGCCGCAAGCGCCGTCAGCCAGGCCACGGCCTCCCCGGGTCCCGACGATATGCCGCCCGCCGCCAGGTCGGCCGCCCTGCCTCTCTTGCTGGCACCGCAACTGGCGACTCTGGTCGACAAACCACCGGCGGCCGATGACGAATGGCTATATGAGATCAAGTTCGACGGCTACCGCTTGCTCGCCCGAGTCGATGGCAAGAAGGTGCGCCTGTTTACGCGCAACGGCAACGACTGGACCGGCAAGCTGCGCGGACTGGCGCAGGCTGTCGCAGGCCTTGGCCTGCAGTCCGGCTGGCTCGACGGCGAGATCGTGATCGCCGACAAGCACGGCAGGACCGATTTCCAGGCCCTGCAGAATGCATTTGAAAACGCGCAACTCGACGAAATCCGGTACTTCCTGTTCGACCTGCCGTATTGCAACGGCTTCGACCTGCGCAAGGTGCCGCTATCCGTGCGCAGGGACATGTTGCGCCGCGCGCTGACAGCCAGGCCTTCCGATCACCTGCGCTTTAGCGAGAGCTTCGAGGCCTGCGCCGCCGAGTTGCTGCCGGCTGCCTGCAAGCTCCGGCTCGAAGGCGTGATCGGCAAGCGTGCCGATGCGCCCTACGTGTCGGCCCGCTCGCGCTCCTGGATCAAGCTGAAGTGCACGCAGCGCCAGGAGTTCGTGGTAGTCGGCTATACCGATCCCGCCGGCTCCCGCCAGGGGATCGGCGCGCTTCTGCTCGGCGTGCATGACGAGCGCGGGCGGCTGCGCTATGCCGGCAAGGTCGGGACTGGCTTCGATGCGGATACGTTGTCCAGCCTTGCGCGCAAGCTCGTTGCCCTGCGGCAGGACGCCTCGCCGCTGGAATCCGCTTGCGAGGGCGAGCCGGCAGGCAGGATGCCATCGCATTGGGTGAAACCAAAGCTCGTGGCCGAGATTTCCTTCGGCAGCTGGACGCAGGAAGGCCGTGTGCGCCATGCCGTATTCCACGGCCTGCGCACCGACAAGCCGGGCGCCGCGGTCTCGGTGGAACGCGCTGCGCAGATCGGGCCGGATGACAAGCGGAAGCACAACAACAAGCCTGCAACACGCTCCACCGGGACAGCCAAGGCAACGCCCGAACCATCTGCCGCACCGCGCGTGCGGATCAGCCATGCCGGGCGCGTCATCGATGCCTCGACCGGATTGACCAAAGGCGACCTCGTGGGGTACTACGAGGCCATCGCCCCGCTGCTGCTGCCGCATCTGCGCGGACGGCCCGTGGCGCTGGTGCGCGGCCCCAGCGGCATCGGCGGCGAGCTGTTCTTCCAGAAGCACGGGGATGCATTGCGCATGCCCGGCATCAACACGCTCGATCCCGCGCTATGGCCGGACCATCCGCCCTTGCTTGAAATTGCCACGGAAGCGGGCATCGTCGCGGCAGCCCGGTTCAACGTGATCGAGTTCCATACATGGAATGCCAACAAGCGCGCGCTCGCCAGGCCGGACCGGGTGGTCTTCGACCTGGATCCCGGCGAAGGGGTGCCGTGGAACCACGTACGCGAAGGCGCCGCGATGATGAAGACCGTGCTGGATGAGCTGGGCCTGCGCAGCTTCCTGAAGACCAGCGGTGGCAAGGGCCTCCACGTAGTAGTGCCGATCTCCGCGCGCCACGACTGGGAGACCGTCAAGGCATTCGCCAGGCAAGTCGTGTTGCATATGGCCAGCATCGTGCCGGAACGCTTCGTGGCCAGGAGCGGGCCCCGCAATCGCGTCGGCAAGACCTTTATCGACTACCTGCGCAACGGCTTCGGCGCCACCACGGCGGCCGCCTTCTCCGCGCGGGCGCGTCCCGGGCTTGGCGTTTCCGTGCCCCTGGACTGGGCCGAGCTGGATAGCATCGAATCCAGCGCGCAGTGGACCGTCACCAATCTGCACGAACGCATCCGCGCGCAGCAAGAGGATCCCTGGGCCGGCTATGCCACCACCAGGCAAACACTGACCAAGCCGATCAAGCTGATGATGCCCTGAGCGGCCTTGCCGGTCCCTGCCTGGCGGCCAGCATGCCGGTGAACGCTCCATGGTTTGAGCAGGCATAGCCCGCGTGCCGCAAGCAGGCCGAGGCACTTTACCTGCCGGCGACTTGCCGGCACTCACCCGCGGTTCGCGCTACCGGCTCGCGGGCAATGCCGAAAGACCATCGAGCAGCGCCTTGTGGAAGGCCTGGGGATCCTGCATCTGCGGCGCGTGGCCCAGCTCCGGAAACTCGACCAGTTTCGCATTCGGCAGCGCCTTCAGGGTGAGCTGCGCCAGCGCCGGATAGTTGCCGACTTTCGCGCGGACTTCGGGCGGTGCGGCGTCCTTGGCGATCGCCGTTGTGTCCTTGTCGCCGATTAGCAGAAGGGTCTGCGTCTTGAGCGCGCCCAGCTCGTACACGACGGGCTGCGTAAAGATCATGTCGTAGATCAGCGCGGAATTCCAGGCCACCTGCTGCTTGCCCGGACCGCGGTTCATGCCCGCCAGCATCTGCACCCACGGCTCGTACTCGGGACGCCACGTGCCCACATAGTAGGTTGCCTGCTCGTAGCCGCGAATCTTGTCGGCACTAGTGGCCAGCTCACGTGCGTACCATTGGTCGACCGACAGCGAAGGCACGCCCTTCGCCTTCCAGTCTTCGAGGCCGATCGGGTTGACCAGCGCAAGCTGCTCCGTTTGCTGCGGGTACATCAGCGCGTAGCGCATGGCCAGCATGCCGCCAGTCGAATGGCCGATGACCGTGGCCTGGCCGACGCCGACCGATTCGAGCAAGGCGTGGGTATTGCGCGCGAGCTGCTGGAAGGAGTACTGATAGCGCGCCGGCTTGCTGGACTTGCAAAAACCGATCTGGTCAGGCGCGATAACGCGATAGCCGGCCGCGCTGAGTACCTTGATGGTGCCGTCCCAGGTCGCCGCGCAGAAATTCTTTCCGTGCAGCAAAACCGCGGTGCGGCCGTTGGCGTGCTCCGGCTTGATGTCCATGTAGGCCATATGCATCGCCTCGCCCTGCGAGGTGAACGCGAACTGCCGGACCGGGGCCGGGTAGTCAAAACCTTGCAGTTCGGGCCCGTATGCCGGCCCATCGTCAGCCGCGGCGGCCAGCACGGCCGGGGACGCGGCGACGGTGGCGGCGATGAGCACGGCGAACAAGAATTGGCGATGGAGCATCATGGCGGTTGGACTCGCTGGCAAAGAGAAGATCGGAAAGCGCAGGCACCCGCGCACGCGGGCAAGCTCCCGAAGTATGAACGAAAGCGCCGTGCAACAGATGCCGCACGCGCTGAATGGCTATGATGCCAGCCGTGCCCGGTCCGGCGGCGAGGCGAAATCAAGCATGGGACCCGCCGGCACTACGCCGGAAGGATTGATCGAGAGATGGCTCTCGTAATAGTGCCGCTTGATGTGCTCGATATTGACCGTCTCCGCAATGCCGGGAAGCTGGTAGATATCCCGCGTGTAAGCCGCGAGGTTCGTGTAGTCGGCAATGCGGCGCAGGTTGCATTTGAAGTGGCCGACATAGACCGCATCAAAGCGGACCAGTGTTGTAAACAGGCGGATATCAGCCTCCGTGAGAGCATCGCCGGTCAGGAAGCGTCGCGCCCCCAGGCGTTGCTCAAGCCAGTCGAGCGTCTCGAACAGCGGCGCGACCGCCTCTTCATAGGCGGCTTGCGTGGTGGCGAATCCGGATTTGTAGACGCCGTTGTTCACGGTGTCGTACACCCTCGCATTGACCTCGTCGATCTCGCTGCGCAATGCCTCCGGATAGTAGTCGCCGTCCCTGGCGCCCAGGTGATCGAAGGCCGCGTTGAACATCCGGATGATCTCCGACGACTCGTTGCTGACGATGGTCGATCGCGTCGTGTCCCACAGCACGGGCACGGTAACGCGCCCGGTGTAGTCCGGGGCGGCCGCGGTATAGACCTGGTGCAGCAGGCGCGCGTCGTTGACCGTGTCGGGGACCACGCCCGGGCCCTCGGCGAAGGTCCAGCCCTCGCCCCGCATCAGCCAGTGGACGGTGGAGACGCTGATCATGCCTTCGAGCCCTTTCAGGGCACGCATGATCAGCGTGCGGTGTGCCCACGGGCATGCCAGGCTCACGTAGAGATGATAGCGGCCGAATTCGGCCCTGAAGCCGCCAACGCCGCTCGGGCCGGCCGCGCCGTCGGGCGTTACCCAGTTGCGGAAGGCCGCGTCCTTGCGGACGAAGCGGCCCCCGGTGGATGCGGTGTCATACCAGCGGTCTTGCCATTTTCCGTTGACGAGCAGTCCCATTTCGATACTCCTGATGACGCGATGATGCGTCAGATTTTTTCAGTCGGCGCTAACCGCTTGCGACGGTGCGTTAATGAAGCTCACGATGGCCGGGATGGTCTGCCCCGGCGCTTCTTCCATCAGCCAGTGTCCCGAGCCCTTGACGATCACGCCTTGCACATGGGTGGCGACAAGGCGTGCCTGGTCGATCAGGAAATTACCCGATGCCTTCTCGCCGACCAGCACCAGCATGGGCATCGGCAGCGGCTGCTTCGCCAGGGCTGCGAAATCCTCCGCATCCCGCGGGAACGCATGGAAGAATTCGAAGCCCGCGCGCATCCGGCCAGGCCGGGCGTAGGCCGCGGCGTAGAGCTGCCGGTTGGCTTCCGGCACCGAGTGCGCCGGGTCGGCGGCGAAGTCGTTCCAGAAGTGCTCGAAGTACGTGCGCTCGCGTCCCTTCACCAGCTTCTCCGGCGTATCGCCGTAGAAATTGAAGTGCCACTTGTCGCGCAGCAGCCAGATCTTCTGCCAGTCGCCCACGCCGGGCAGGAACGCATCCATCAGCGTCACGCTCTCCACTTCGTCCGGGTACTGCGCCGCGTAGGCGTAGGCCACCATCAGGCCGATATCGTGGCCGACGATGTTGACCTTGCGGTAGCCAAGCGCCTGGACCATTGCGTGAATATCCTGCGCGAGGTTCTTCTTCTCATAGCCCGACGGCGTGACTTCCGACGCGCCGGCGCCGCGCAGGTCCGGTGCGATCACGACACGCTCATCGCCGAGCCGCGTCATCAGCGGCAGCCACATATGGCTGGTTTCCGCGTAGCCGTGCAGCAGCACGACGGGCGTGCCGCTGCCTTGCCCGGTTTCAAGATAGTGCAACGCGACGCCGTTTGCGTGGATCGTATGTGGCCGGACCGCGCTGCTGCCGGCGCGCTCCGCCGCGCTGGCGGGCGCGACGAAGGCGAACGCAGCGAATGTGAGCGCGGCTACGCCGGACATGAGTACCGCGACGCTGATTTGGCGTGCCATGCGGTGGATGAGCGTCATGACGTTCTCCGGTGACAGGGCCACCGCAGGACTGGTTGCCCGGCCGATGGCACCGCAAACAAAAGGGGTTTCGGGAATGCGATGAGATGCTGTGCATGAATAGTGCCCCGGCGGCGCCGTTTTGCCGTACGATTTTCCCGATGAACTCGTTCGACGGAATTGAACATGTTGTCGGAAGATGAACTGGCGTTACTGGAAGCCATCAGGGAAGGCGGCAGCCTGTCCCGCGCGGCAGCCCGCCTTGGCAAAGCGCCATCGACCATCTCACATGCCGCGCGGCAACTCGAGGGCCGCTTTGACGCCCTGTTGTTCGACCGCCGGCGCTACCGGCTGCAACTGACACCGGCCGGACACCTGCTGGCCGATGAGGCCGCAAGGCTGATGCAGGACGTAGCCCGCATGACGCAGCGCGTGCGGCAGGTCGCCAGCGGCTGGGAAGACCGCCTGTGGATCGTCACCGACGAGGTGCTGGAGTTCGAATTGCTGATGCCCGTGATCCGCAGCTTCGACGCGTTGCAGTCCGGCGTGGCGATTCGCCTGACCCACGAAGTCCTTAGCGGCACCTGGGAAGCGCTGCGCGATGGCCGCGCGGATGTGATCGTGGGAGCGACCAACGAGCCGCCCGCCATTCCAGGACTGCGCTGGTTCGAACTGGGCGTGGTGGAGTGGGTATTCGCCGTGGCGCCACGCCATCCGCTCGCCAGCGTGGAAGGACCGCTCACGCGGGAACGCATCTCGGCACACCGCGCGGTGGTGGTAGCCGATTCATCGCGCGGCACGGCGGGACGCGCCTACGGCCTGGTCGGCGGGCAGGCCTCGCTGGCGGTGCCGAGCATGCGCGCCAAGATTCTGGCGCAGCGCGAAGGGCTCGGTGTCGGCTGGCTGCCGCGGTACCGGGTGGCGTCGCTGCTCAAGCGTGGCGAACTGGTGGAAAAACGCACGGCCGATCCGCGCGAGCCCAATACGCTTTACGTGGCCTGGCGGGGCGACCATGAGGGCCGCGCGCTGCAATGGTGGCTGGATCAGTTGAAGCAGCCGCGCCTGGCGAAGCGCCTTGTGCAAGGCATGGACCTGTTCGCCTGAGCCGGCGGGACGGCTGAACGCAAATATCGCGGCGCAACAATAGAAAAGGGCCCCGATGGGCCCTTTTTCTGCTTGCCGTTCCGTGGCGCGGTTCACGCAGCGGAGTTGTCCGGTGCGCAAGCCGCCGCCGCTCGGCGGCAGCGCGAAATCAACCGGCGAAATTCTTGCTGGCGAAGTCCCAGTTCACCACATTCCAGAATGCCTCGACGTACTTCGGACGGGCATTGCGGTAGTCGATGTAGTAAGCGTGCTCCCACACGTCGCAGGTCAGCAGCGGCTTGGCATCGGTGGTCAGCGGGGTGGCGGCGTTGGAGGTCGAGACCAGGTCCAGCGAACCGTCGGCCTTCTTCACCAGCCAGGCCCAGCCCGAACCAAAGGTACCAACCGCGGTCTTGGTGAATTCTTCCTTGAACTTGTCGAAGGAGCCGAACTTGGCGTTGATGGCATCGGCCAGGGCGCCGGTGGGCTGGCCGCCGCCGTTGGGCTTGAGCGAATCCCAGTAGAAGGTGTGGTTCCACACCTGGGCGGCGTTGTTGAAGATGCCGCCGGAAGACTTCTTGACGATCTCTTCGAGCGTCGAGTTTTCGAACTCGGTGCCCTTGATCAGGTTGTTCAGGTTGGTGACGTAGGTCTGGTGATGCTTGTCGTGGTGGAACTCCAGGGTCTCCTTGGAGATGTGCGGGGCGAGCGCATCATGAGCGTAGGGCAGCGGGGGGAGAGTATGTTCCATTGTTCTGTCTCTTTCTGTGGGGTTGAAGATCAGGAATTGTCGATTGTAGGGGACTTGCCATACCCGCGCAAACGCGGCAAACAAAGCCCCTTCGATCATATTAGTTTGATCGATATGCAAGCGCTGTCGGCGGCCCGCCGACGCGCCGCCACACCTACAGCTCGGCCAGCCGGGGCTGCACGCTGGCGATGCCGGCGTCGGCCACGCCTTCGGCCAGATGGATTTCGATCGTGGAGCCCGCATGCAACTCGGCCGGCGAGCGCAAGGCGCGGCCGCGCTGGTCCATCAGCACGGCGTAGCCCCGCTCCAGGGTGCGCTGCGGCGCCAGCAGCTCCAGCGCGCCGGCGGCGCGCTGGAGCTGCTGGACGGCGCGCTCGTGCTGGCGCTGCGTGGCGTCGCGCAGCCGCAGGGCGGCGCGGCGCAGTTCGGCCTGGGCCAGCGCAAGGTCGGGACGCCCGGCCGCCCAGCGCATGGCGAGCACCTGCTGCCGGTGCCGCTGGGCCGCCACCGTATCGCGCAGCGCGGAACGCAGGTGGCGCATCAGGTTGTCGACCTGCAGGCGGCGCTCCTGCAACTGGGCCTGCGGGCTGCGCAGCCGGCGGGCCAGCCAGTCCAGGTTCTGCGCGCGCCGGTCGAGCTGGCGCTGCATGCCCTGGGCCAGCGCATCGCGCGCGCGGTTGGCCTGCATCAGCATGTGGGCGCGGTCCGGGCTGACCAGCTCGGCCGCACCGGTAGGCGTCGGTGCGCGCACGTCGGCCACGAAATCTGCAATGGTGAAGTCTGTTTCATGGCCAACCCCGGATACCACGGGCACGGCGCAGCGGGCGATCGCCTGTGCCACGCTTTCCTCGTTGAACGACCAGAGATCCTCGATGCTGCCGCCGCCGCGGCACAGGATCAGCACGTCGCATTCGTCGCGCTCGCTGGCGGTATCGATCATGGCGGCGATCCTGGCCGCCGCGCCGGCACCCTGGACCGGCACAGGGTAAACCACGACCGGCACATGCGGTGCGCGCCGGCGCAGCGTGCTGAGCACGTCGCGCAACGCGGCGGCCTGCAGCGAGGTGATCACGCCGATGGTGCGCGGATGGGCCGGCACGGGCCGCTTGCGCTCGGGCGCGAAGAGCCCAGCCTGCGACAGCTTTTCCTTCAACCGCAGGAATGCTTCATAGAGATTGCCAAGACCCGCGCGGCGCATGGCCTCCACGCCGAGCTGCAATTCGCCGCGTGCCTCGTACATGGACACCAGCGCCCTGACCTCGACCGCCTCGCCCTCGCGCGGCATGAAGCCGACATGCTGGTTGCGGCCGCGGAACATCACGCAGCGGATCTGGGCGCGCGCATCCTTGAGCGAGAAGTACCAGTGGCCGCTCGCGGCGCGTGTGAAGTTGGAGATTTCGCCCCGGACCCAGGTAAGTGGAAAGTTGCGTTCCAGCACCTGGGCGATAGCGTGGTTGAGCTCCCCGACAGGGATCGCTTCGCGTGCGCCGGGAGGCGCCATAGGCTGCGGTTCACGCGAAAAGTTCAGCGGTTCTGACATGGCGCACGGCCGGGCAAGCGGCGTGGAATGGACATGTCCACAGCATAACCTGTCTGTCAAGCCTCCCTGCATTCGCAATGCAGCCACCCCGCCAGACCGCATGACTTGACACAAGCCTTTGATTCTTATGCCCTTTCCGCCGTCTTATTTTTTAGGCAATGTAAGCAAACCCCTTATGCGTCAACGACTTACCAGCAGCACCCCCGGCTTGTTCACAAAGTTATCCACATTTTTTCTGGACAACCTTGCTGGAAGTCTCCTGCTTGTGGATAACCCATTACAAGTCACTTACACAGTGTCACCGATTGGCTAAGCGCGCCTTTTGCAGCGCTTTTTCGAGGCTCCACGTTCCGACACCCCGGAACTCGGCCGGGCTGCCGATATGGCCCCGTCAAACAAGCACTGCCCATTTTTTAATCAACAACAATGAAGCGCTTTCCAATCAACGAGTTACACCGCTTCTCAGATAGTTTTCCACAACCCGTCCACAAGACTGTCCCGGAGGAATGTGGAAAGGGGGAGACTTGGTCGGATTTTTCCCTTTCCGGACGCGGGAAGCTCTCTGGCGGCCCCATCTGGCGTGCTCTGCACATTATTTAAGCAGCCCCTTTACCCCCCTTTTAAATCAATGAGTTAGGTGTCCTTTCAGGCTTCTGTCCACAACCGGTCCACAGCACTGTCCTGTTTTAATGTGGATAGCCGGCGCCTGAGCATTAGCCGTTTCCCGGCCGGCCGGAGGATGTCTTCGCCACTCGCTGGCTGCTCATTTTTTAAGCGATAAACAATTTATCATTTAAAATCAGTAGCTTGACCTCTTTGTCAGCCCACTGTCCACAATTCATCCACAGCACTGTCCCTGTTCCATGTGGACATCCCGCCAGTCGACGCCCCGGGCACCACCGCAAGCGATGCGCTTCCGATACAACACCGTGCTGCGTCTTGCCGCGCCCGGTGCTGCGGGTTAGAGTGGCGCCTGATTTTTTCGAACACAGCCAGCACGCGAACGGCCGCGGCGGCTGGCATGAGAGACAAGCTGTCGAATCGGGGTCCCACGTGTTTTCTATCATTCAAGCGGCCGGCTGGCCGATCTGGCCCTTGTTGCTGGCTTCGGTCATCGCTCTCGCGCTGATCGTCGAACGTTTCCTGAGCCTCAAGCGCAGCAAGGTGCTGCCGTCCAAGCTGTACGACGAAGCCCTGTCGGTGGCGCAGCAACGCCGTGCCACGCCGGAGGTGGTCAATTCGTTGGAACAGAATTCCCCGCTGGGCCGCGTGCTGGCCGCCGGGCTGCGCCATGTGGTGCTGCAGCCCCATACCTCGCGCGATGCCGCCAAGGAAGTGGTGGAAGAGGCCGGCCGCGCGGTGGCGCACGAGCTGGAGCGCTACCTAAACGCCCTCGGCACCATCGCCTCGGTGGCGCCGCTGATGGGCCTGCTGGGCACCGTGATCGGCATGATCGAGATCTTCGGCAGCCAGGGCGGGTCCGGCGCCAGCCCCGAACAACTGGCCCACGGCATCTCGGTGGCGCTCTATAACACGGCATTCGGCCTGATCATCGCGATCCCGGCATTGATCTTCTGGCGCTACTTCCGCCGCCGCGTGGACGATTACGTGGCCGAACTGGAGTTCCGCGCCACCGCCTTCCTGGACGCCATCCTGCCGCAGCGCCGCGCCTGACCCGCCATGCAATTCCGATCCCGCCAGCGGCGCGAAGAACCGGAGATCAACCTCATCCCGTTGATCGACGTCCTGCTCGTGATCCTGATCTTCCTGATGATCACGACCACAT
Organism: Cupriavidus sp. F041; assembly: GCF_057814235.1. Classification (NCBI taxonomy): domain Bacteria; kingdom Pseudomonadati; phylum Pseudomonadota; class Betaproteobacteria; order Burkholderiales; family Burkholderiaceae; genus Cupriavidus; species Cupriavidus sp. F041. The sequence continues at coordinate 471,833 of NZ_JBVASY010000002.1, read as the reverse complement.
ACTCGCGCTATACCGAGTTGCAGATCCAGTTGCCGACCGCCGACGCCGAAAAGGCGCAGCAGCGCCCCGGCGAGATCGTGGTGTCCGTGTCGGCCAAGGGTGTCTATTCGATCAACAAGCAGGTCATGGACCAGCAGGACGTGACCAGCCTGGCCCAGCGCCTGCGCGAGGTTGCCGGTCCGGCCGACGGCCAGCCGCCGGTGCTGATCGTCAATGCCGATGCGCAGGCCACGCACCAGTCCGTGATCAATGTCATGGAAGCCGCCCGCCTGGCCGGGCTGCCCCGCCTGACCTTCGCCACGCAAAGCTCGCAGACGCACTGACCGGCCCGATACCCAATACCCGATTCCCGCAAGCCGCGGCTTGCGGGGGGCGCCGCAAGGTGCCCATAATGGCTAGGTAGCACGCCGGTGCGGCCCGCCCAGGGCGCCGGTTCGCCGCGCGCTCGCCTCCCGCCCTTCACAACGCAACACTACCGCCCAGCCCAGCCAACCACGCCCATGCCCGCTCCCCGCCACGCCCTTGCCGACTTCGTGACCGCCCAATGGCAGCGCCGCGGCTGGTTCGCCTGGCTGATGCTGCCGCTGTCGTGGCTGTTCGGCCTGATCAGTGCCTGGCGGCGGCTGGCATATCGGCGTGGCTGGTACCGTTCGACGCGGCTGCCGATGCCGGTGATCGTTGTGGGCAATGTGACGGTGGGCGGTACCGGAAAGACGCCGGCGGTCATCGCGCTGGCTCATGCGCTGGCCGAGGCCGGCCTGCGTCCGGGCGTGGTTTCGCGTGGCTACGGTGTCACGCTCAAGCACCCGCGCCGGGTCAAGCCAACCTCGCAGGCCAAGGACGTGGGCGATGAGCCGCTGCTGATCGCCCGCGCCACCGATGTGCCGGTCTGGGTCTTCCCCGACCGCGCGCTGTGCGCGCAGACCATGCTGGTGTCGCATCCCGGCGTCAACGTGCTGCTGCTCGACGATGGCCTGCAGCACTACAAGCTGCAGCGCGATTTCGAGATCGTGATGTTCGATACGCGCATGGGCGGCAACGGCCTGCTGCTGCCGGCGGGCCCGCTGCGCGAATCGCTCTCGCGCCGGCGCGACGCCACCCTGATCAATGACCCCGACTTCCACGCCAGCCCGGACAAGCCGGATGTCTATGGCATGCGCCTGGTGCTCGACGACGCCTGGCAACTGGCCGACCCGGCCATGGCCAGGCCCTTGTCCGCGTTTGCCGGGCAGCGTGTGCTCGCCGCCGCCGGCATCGGCAACCCCGAACGGTTCTTCGCCAGCCTGCGGGCCGCCGGCCTGGCGCCCGACACCATGCCGCTGCCGGACCACTACGACTTCGCCGAAGACCCCTTTGCCGGCGATCCCGTCGCGCGCGCAGCCGACGCCATCCTGATCACCGAGAAGGATGCCGTAAAATGCGAGCGCCTCAGTGACCCGCTCGACCCGCGGATCTGGGTCGTCCCCACCACGCCCGTGATCGACGCGGGCCTGATCGACAAAATTCGCCGCGCTGTCGCCGCGCACGCCCAGGCCGCGCCCGCCGCGCAGGGCGCCGCGATCGCCGCCGGCCACACCAAGGAAACGCAAGATGGACAACCGGCTGCTTGAAATCCTGGTCTGCCCGCTGTGCAAGAGCAAGCTGGAACACGACCGCGCCGCCCAGGAACTGATCTGCCAGGTCGACAAACTGGCCTATCCGATCCGCGATGGCATTCCCATCATGCTCGCCGATGAAGCACGCCAGACCGTGCCCGGCAGGCTGGTCTCGCCGGAATAAGCGGGTCGCATCATGTCGCTGCCAGCTTTCACTGTCGTCATCCCCGCCCGCCTGGCCTCGACCCGGCTGCCCAACAAGCCGCTGGCCGATATCGGGGGCAAACCCATGATCGTGCGCGTGGCCGAGCGGGCTCATGCCTCTTCGGCGCAGCGCACGGTCGTCGCCACCGATGCGCCCGAAGTGGCGTCGGCCTGCGCGACGCACGGCATCGAGGCTGTGCTCACGCGCGCCGACCATCCCTCGGGCACCGACCGCCTGGCCGAAGTGGCCACGCTGCTGGGCCTGGCGGATGACGCCATCGTGGTCAATGTCCAGGGTGACGAACCCTTGATCGAACCGGGCCTGATCGACGAGGTGGCGCTGCATCTGGCGCACCACGCCGATTGCGCCATCGCCACCGCCGCCCATCCGATCGGCGATATCGCCGACGTCTTCAATCCCAACGTGGTGAAAGTGGTGTGCGATGCCGGCGGCCGCGCGCTGTATTTCTCCCGCGCGCCGATCCCCTGGGCGCGCGACGCCTGGGCCGGCGTGCCCGCCGCGGCGGCCGCCACCGCGCAGGTGGCGTTGCCCGCCATGCCGGTGCTGCGCCACATCGGCCTTTATGCCTACCGTGCGGGATTCCTGCGGCGCTTCCCAACGCTGGCGTTGTCGCCTGTGGAGCAGACGGAAGCGCTGGAGCAGTTGCGCGCGATGTGGCATGGCGAGCGGATCGGCGTGCTGGAGACCGCGGCCGCGCCCGCGCCGGGCGTCGATACGCAGGCCGACCTGGAACGCGTGCGGGCGCTGTGGGCGCAGGCCATGGCACAAGAAGGACCTTGAGCATTTGGGGTGGCCGCCTGGCACCACGGCCATCCCGCAAGCCACAACATAAGTCATGACAGATGTCACCGCAGCGGCAAGCCGATTTTGCGCCGCCTCATGGCATAATGCTCGGCGATACAGAGCCGTCGGGCGCCCGGGCGCCCGGCCAAGGCTCGGTGGGGAGATGAAGAGTGAGCCCGTTCGGTACCCGCCCGCCGCCAGAGGTAGTGGCTAAAGCGTGCCGACCGTCAACAGACCAGACTCCGATCCGGGGCGCGCCGACCTGATGGCGCGGTAAGCCTCGCGTCAAGTTTCGGCGTTACCCTCCTTCCATTCCCCCTGCCATACCAGATTCAAAACTCTGAGGACCCGTAATGCGTTTGATCCTGTTGGGCGCACCTGGCGCCGGCAAAGGCACGCAAGCCCAGTTCATCTGCGAAAAGTTCGGCATCCCCCAAATCTCCACCGGCGACATGCTGCGCGCCGCGGTGAAGGCCGGCACGCCGCTAGGCGTGGAAGCCAAGAAGGTGATGGATGCGGGTGGACTGGTGTCGGACGACATCATCATCGGCCTGGTCAAGGACCGCCTGCAGGCGGCCGATTGCAAGGGCGGCTATCTGTTCGACGGCTTCCCGCGCACCATTCCGCAGGCCGAAGCCATGAAGGAAGCGGGCGTGGCGATCGACTACGTGCTGGAAATCGACGTGCCGTTCGACGCCATCATCGAACGCATGAGCGGGCGCCGCGCCCACGTGGCGTCGGGCCGTACTTATCACGTCAAGTACAACCCTCCCAAGACCGAAGGCCTGGACGATATCACCGGCGAACCGCTGATCCAGCGCGACGACGACAAGGAAGAGACCGTCAAGAAGCGCCTCGACGTCTACTCCCAGCAGACCCGTCCGCTGGTGGACTACTACTCCAGGTGGGCCGCCGATGGCGATGCGTCGGCCAGGGTTTCGCCGCCGCAGTACCGCAAGATCGCGGGCGTTGGCAGCGTGGAAGACATCACCGCGCGCGTGTTCGACGCACTGAAATAATCTGCGCGCCGCAAGCGCTGCATGAAACAAAAAAGCGACCTACGGGTCGCTTTTTTGTTTCTGGGCAATGATGGCCGTCCTTTGAGCCAGAATTGACGTTTACGTAAACGTTATGTCACCATGCCGTATCCGCAGCACCAGAAAATCAAAGAACCACACACTCAAGTTCAAGCGAGGAAGACAAGCATGGAAATCCGCGACAACGTATTTATCGTCACTGGTGGCGCCTCCGGGCTCGGCGAGGGCAGCGCCCGCATGCTGGCGGCCGCCGGCGGCAAGGTGGTGATCGCCGACCTCAACGAGGCCGCCGGCACCGCGCTGGCAGCCGAACTGGGCGGACGCTTCGTGCGCTGCGACGTCAGCAGCGAAGCCGACGGGCAAGCCGTCGTGGACGCCGCCACCGCGCTGGGCCGCCTGGCCGGCCTGGTCAATTGCGCCGGCATCGCCACCGCCAACAAGACGGTCGGCAAGAACGGCCCGCATCCGCTGGACGCCTTCGACAAGACCATCCGCGTCAACCTGATCGGCACCTTCAACATGATCCGGCTCGCTGCCGCGGCCATGGTGCGCAACACGCCCGACGCCGAAGGCGAGCGCGGCGTGATCATCAACACCGCCTCGGTGGCGGCGTTCGACGGCCAGATCGGCCAGGCCGCCTACGCCGCCTCCAAGGGCGGCGTGGTCGCCATGACCCTGGCGATTGCCCGCGACCTGTCGCGCGATGGCGTGCGCTGCATGACGATCGCGCCGGGCATCTTCGAGACGCCGATGCTGCTGGGCATGCCGCAAGAGGTGCAGGACGCCCTTGGCAAAATGGTGCCGTTCCCGTCGCGCCTCGGCCGCCCGGCGGAGTACGCGAAGATGGTCGGCGCCATCGTCGGCAACACCATGCTCAACGGCGAGGTGATCCGGCTCGACGGTGCCATCCGCATGCAGCCGAAGTAAGGCCGTCCGCGGCCGTGCTGGCGGCCAGCCGCCGCCAGCTTCATCGCTCAGCCTGCCACGTAAGCCGTCTTCACGGTGGTGTAGAACTCCGCCGCGTAGGTGCCCTGCTCACGCGGCCCCAGGCTGGAGCCCTTGCTGCCCCCGAATGGAACGTGATAGTCGACGCCGGCGGTCGGCACGTTGACCATGACCATGCCTGCTTGCGCATGCCGCTTGAAGTGCTGCACGTGCTTTAGCGACGTCGAGCAGATGCCGCTGGCGAGGCCAAACTCGGTGTCGTTGGCCAGTGCCAGCGCATGTTCGTAGTTCCTGGCTGGGATCACGGCGGCAACCGGCCCGAAGATCTCCTCGCGGCAGATCCGCATGTCGTTGCTGCAATCGGCGAAGATGGCCGGCGTGAGGTAGAAGCCTGGCGTGGCGCGTGTCACCTGTTCCCCGCCGCATACCAGCCGGGCACCTTCCTCCTGCCCGATGGCCAGGTAGCGCAGGTCCTGTTCAAGCTGGTCGCCGCTGGCCACCGGGCCGATATCGGTGCCGGCCTCAAGGGCATGACCGATCTTGAGCCCGACCGTGCGTTCGCGCATCCGCTCAACGAAGCGGCCATAGACGCCCTCCTCCACGATCAGCCGGCTCGATGCAGTGCAGCGCTGGCCAGTGGAGAAGAATGCGCTTTGCACCGCGCACTCCACCGCGAGGTCGAGATCGGCGTCATTCAGCACTACCATCGGGTTCTTGCCGCCCATTTCGAGTTGGACCTTGGCCTGCCGTTGCGCCGCCGCCTGCGCCACCCGCCCGCCAGTGGCCACGGAGCCGGTGAAGGAAATCGCGGTGATGCGCCGGTCATCGAGCATAGCCTGCCCCACCTGCGAACCGCGCCCGATTACCAGGTTGAATGCCCCCGCCGGCAACCCCGCGCGGCTGATGATCTCCGCCAGCGCCCAGGCGCAGCCCGGGACGAGTTCGGCGGGCTTGAACACGACCGCGTTGCCGTACGCCAGGGCGGGCGCGATCTTCCAGGCGGGAATGGCCATCGGGAAATTCCATGGCGCGATGATGCCTACGACCCCAACCGGCTCACGCGTGACTTCGATTTCAACGCCGGGCCGTACCGAGGCCAGCTTGTCGCCGCGCAGGCGCAAGGCCTCTCCGGCAAAGAACTTGAAGATATTGCCGGCGCGGACGACCTCGCCGATGCCTTCCGGCAGGGTCTTGCCCTCCTCCCGCGACAACAGCAGGCCGAGATCTTCGCGCCGCGCCAGGATTTCGGAACCGATCTTGTCGAGCGCATCGGCGCGCTGTTGTGGCGTGCTGGCGGCCCAGCGCGGCGCGGCGGCATGGGCGGCGGCGATGGCCGCGGCGGCTTGCGCGGCATCGGCCTGGGCGTAGCGGCCGACGATGTCGGTGGTGTCGGACGGATTGACGTTCGCGGCGTTGGACGCGCCGTCGAGCCATTGGCCGTCGATGTAGTTCTTATGCAGGGTCATGTCGGGTGTCTATGTGTCTGTGTGCCTATATGTCTAACAGCGCGAGTTCTACCTGCTTGAGGCGGTGCACGATCCCCTTGACGAATTCCAGAGTGACATTGGACAGCACGCGCTGGGATGGCGTGATGATGCCAACCGTCAGCGCGTTGATATTGGGTTCGTCGAACGGGCGCCAGACCACTTCGCCGCTGGCGATCTCTTCGATGAAGGCGAGTTTGGAGAAGAAGGAAATGCCCCGCCCGGAGGCGACGAGGCGCTTGAGCAGGAGCGTGGAATTACAGGTAACACTGGGGGTCAGCAGATCCCAGAATTCCATGAACTTAGGAGAGATCACGCCCTGGATCGGCGAGCGTCCTTCCAGGCGCAGGAAGGCATGGTTGCGGCAGTCGGCAAAGCCGATCCGCTCCTTCTTCGCAAGCGGATGGGAGGAGGCCATCACCACGCCTGGCGGCAACGCGACCTGGGCCACGACATTCAGGCCCGCGGGCAACTTGGCGACGAAGGTGACACCAACATCGAATTCGCCACCCAGCACCTTTGGCGCGACATCCCAGGGCATGACGGCGGCGATGGAGTACGTCACCGCCGGATACAGCTCGGAATAGTCCTCCACCGCGGCGGGGAGGAAATCGACGAACAATGAATCCATCGCCGCAACCGACACGTGACCCCGGCGCTCGTCCTTGAGTTCATCGAGTTCACTGCGCATCAGGTGGAAATCATTGAGCGTCGCACGGATGTGCTGCAGCATCCGCTCGCCCGACGCGTTCAGCCGAATCCCGTTGGGCAGCCGATCGAACAGCTCGGTGCCCATCTCGGCCTCGAGCTTGAGGATCTGCCGGTTGACGGCGCTGGAGGCGACATAGAGGTTCTGCGCCGCCTTGCGGATCGACCCGCACCGCGCGACCTCGACGAAATACTTCAGAATGCTGGCGTGCATGCTCTTTCCGATCGATTCATGGAACCGGCCGTCCGACGGACTGCGCTACGGTTCGCAGCGCACAGGATACCCCGCGACCACGGGATGGTCGCAGGCCAGCGGCCCTATATAGTCGGCGCCGCCCGGCGAACCGACGCCGCTCACGTGCGTCGCGAAGAACTCCCTGTTCACGGCAGCAAATGCCGCCTCCGCCGGCGGCAGTTCCGCTTCGTCATGGATGGCTTCGGTCGGGCATACAGAAACGCAGATGCCGCAGCTGATGCACTCATCGGGGTGGATATAGAGCGTGCGGCCGCCCTCGTAGATGCAATCGACGGGGCAGCATTTCACGCACGCGCCGTCCTTGACATCGATACAGCCGGAGGCAATGACGTAGGCCATCAGCGCCCGCTCCACCGCGGCTTGCGCTTCTGCTGGAAGGCCAGTACACCTTCGTGCGCGTCCTCGGACTGCAGCGCGCTGACCAGGGCGGGCAGGCGCAATGCCTGCGCGTCGCTCGGCGAGAGCGTCGACGTGCGGCGCACCACCTGCTTGATGGCTTGCTGCGACAGCGGCGCGCACGCCAGCAGCGCGTCGATCCAGACCTGCACGGCCGCGTCCAGTTGCGCGCGCGGCACCACTTCGTTGATCAGGCCGATCTCGGCGGCTTCGCGGGCCGGCATGCGGCGCCCTGTCAACAGCATGGCCATGGCCTTGCGGTATGGGATCTGACGCTGCAGCAGGGTCATGCCGCCGTCGAGCGGCATGCGCCCCACCAGCGCTTCAGGCAAGCCGAAGCTGGCCTCTTCGCACGCGACCACGATGTCGCAGCCCAGCACCATCTCGAAGCCACCGCCGAGCGCGAAGCCGTTGACGCGGGCGATGATGGGCACGTTGAGCGACTCGCGCAGCGCGATGCCGCCGAAGCCGCCCGGACGCGCGGCGCCCCAGTATTCCAGGCCGGTGGTGGAGGGATTCTTCATATCCGCGCCCACGCAGAAGGCACGGTCGCCCTCCCCCGTCAGGACGATGACGCGCACATCGTCGCGGCGCTCCAGTTCCGTCCAGATGCGCTGCAGTTCGGCCTCGGTGACCAGATCGACCGCGTTCATCACCTCGGGCCGCGACAACGTCACCGTGGCGACAAAATTCTCGACTCGCAGATGGACGCTCATACTGCCTCCCCCTGCATGCCCGCCAGTTCACGCAGCACATCATCGTTATGCTGTCCGAGCCGCGGCGGCGCGCGGCGCAGGCTGACCCGGGCGCGCGACATGCTGATGGGGCTGCCGACGAACTTCACTTGCCGGCCCTCGCCCGCGCCTTCCAGCAGCAGCTGGTTGTGCAAGGTCTGCGGATCCACCAGTGCCTCGCGCAGGTCTCGCACCGGCGCGCAGAGAATATCCTGCGCTTCCAGGCGGGAGAGCCAGTGGTCGCGCGTATTGGCGGAAAAACGCTCTCGCAGCACCGCTTGCAGCCCGGCCTTGTTGCTGAATTGCTGGGTCAGGTCGCAGTAGCGCGGATCGGCGGACATGTCCTCGATCCCAAGTGCCGCGCAAATGTCGCGCAGCGGGTTCTGCTTGAACGCGCCCACCATCACCAGCGGCCCCGTCTGCGTATCGAACACGCCGGACAAGGGCATGGCCGCCCAGTTGACCTCGGAATCGTCCATCATGATCATGGCCGCTTCCTGCATCTGCATGGCCAGCATGGAGTTGTACAGCGACACGCTGATCTTCTGCCCCTCGCCGGTGCGGGCGCGGTCCAGCAAGGCCAGCAGCACGCCCTGCACCATATGCATGCCGGCGGAGTAGTCGGCCAGTGCGGTCGGGTAGACCGAGACCGGCACCGAATCGTCGGCCCGGCGCGCCATCACGCCGGTGATGGCCTGGGCCAGCACGTCCTGCCCGCCCTTGTGCGCATACGGCCCGGACTCGCCGAAGCCGGTGCCGACCGCGTAGATGATGCGCGGGTTCAACGCGTGGCATGCCTCGTAGCTCAAGCCCATGCGATCCATCACGCCCGCACGGAAATTATTGACGACGACATCGGCACCTGCGATGAGGGTCTTCACGTGCGCCAACTGCTCCGGGTCACGCAAATCAAGCGCAATGCTTCGTTTGTTGCGGTTCAGGCTGCAAAAGATCGGGTTGTCGGCGCCGGCAACCGGCTCGAAGGTGGAACGGCTGAGATCGCCCGAACCCTTGCGCTCCACCTTGATGACGTCGGCGCCGTAGTCGGCCAGCGTCTGCGTGCAAACCGGGCCCATCATGACCTGGGTGAAATCGATGACCCGGATGCCGCTCAGCGGCAGGTCTTGCGCCATGTTGTTGTTCTCCATTTTCATGCTGCCGCCGCCTGCTGCACATAGGCCGCCAGAGCGGGAATGTCTGCGTTGCGGCCGGTCTGGTCGCCAGGGTCCGCGCCCTGGGCGCGCAAGGTCTTCTGCACTGCCAGCACATCGACGTCGCGCACGGAGACGTTGGCGCTGAGCGCCAGCGCGGCGGCGACGCCGGCGGCTTCGCCCATCGCCATGCAAGGCGGGATCTCGCGGGAGATCTTCTGTGCCTGCGAGGTGGCCGAGTAGTGACGGCCAGCCACCAGCAGGTTGTCCACCTGCTTGGGCAGCAGCGCGCGGTACGGCATGTAGTAGTCACGTCCGCGTGCGATGCTGTCGTCGAAACGCACACGCTGCGCCACGTCCTCCTTGGACATCACGTACTCGCCCTCGAGCAGGCGGGTCTGCCGCACACCCGTCTGCGGTGCAACGTCGATGACGTAGCATTGCTCGAAGCCGGGCAGCTTCTCGCGCACGAACTCGACCACCGCGTGGATATGCTGGCGCCCCTGGATCTCGGCGCGCGTCAGGTCTTCCGCCTTGAGGCCGTCGATGCCCGCCATGTGCGGACAGTTGCACCACACCACGCCGGGCAGCGGCGTCTTGAGCCACCACAGGCCCCACGAGCCACCGAGGATGCGCTTGATCTGGCGGTCGAGCTGCGCGTAGGCCTCCGGCTCTTCGTGCTCGAAACGCTCGGCCGCCTCGGTGTCCACGCCGCCCAGGCGGAACACCGTGGTGGTGATGTAGCTGCCGCCGGCATGCGGCGCGCCCGCGGAGGCCGCGACATCGAGGTCGCCGGTGGCGTCGATCACGACGTCGGCGAGGATGGCTTCACGCCCGCTCTTCGTTTCGCAGATCACGCCCTTGACCTGGCCGTCTTCCACCAGCGTCTGCGAGAACCACGAGTGCAGCCGCAGCTTGACGCCGGCCTCCTGCACCATGTCGAGCGCGACGCGCTTGTAGGCGTCCGGGTCGAAGGCCGCGGCGAAGCACACCGGGTGCGGCGTCTTCTGGCTGTGGAAATCGAACGTGCCCCAGCGGCCCCAGCGCCGATAAGCGGCAGGATCTTCGCCCCACTCGTTCGCACGAGGGAATCTGGCCAGGCCCAGTGCCGCCATGCGTTCGATCATGGTCATGCAGTTGCCGCGCACCGAAATCTCCTGCAGGTGGCTGTCCCACATATCGTCCAGCACCAGCACCATGCCGCCCGAGGCGAGGCCGCCGAGATGGTTGTAGCGCTCGAGCAGAATGGTTTCAGCGCCGTTCCTCGCCGCGGCAAGCGCGGCCGACAGGCCTGCCGGGCCGCCGCCCACCACGACGACGTTCGCCTGGGCCGCGACGCGCACATCGCGTGCGGGCTGCTGCACCCAATCATTGATCTTGTTCATTTGCATCCTCGGAATAGTTGTTGTCGTGCGGCGCTCAATGCGCGCTTTCAGGCTGCCATGTGATGAGCCAGCGTTCGACCAATGCGATCACCAGGAAGAAGGTGCCGGACATGCCTGCGCACATGATGATTGCCGCGTAGAGCAAGGCGGAGTCGAAGGCGTAAGTGGCCTGGATGATCATGGCGCCGATGCCTACGGTGGCCCCGATCCATTCGCCGACCACCGCGCCGATCACCGACATCGACGCGGCGATGCGCAGCGCGGAGAAGAGATAAGGCAGCGAATTGAGCAGGCGCAGCTTGAAGAAGATCTCGCGCTTGCTGGCCGAGAGCACCCGCATCAGCTCCAGCGATTGAGGATTGACGGCCTCCAGCCCCCGCACCATGTTCACCAGCGTGGGAAAAAAGCACACGATGGCGGCGATGGTGATCTTCGGCTCGATCCCGTTGCCCATGATCAGCACCAGGATCGGCGCCTTGGCCACCACCGGGATCGAATTGATCATGACCGCGACCGGGTAGAAGATATCCTGCAGCGTCTTGTTGTGAACGAACACCGTCGCCAGCAGGATCGCGAGCAGGTTGCCCAGCAGGAAGCCGCCAGCCGCCTCGATGGCGGTGGGGATCAGGTTCTGCAGCAGAACGTCGCGCTTGTCGAAGAACGTTTGCAACACCAGGCCAGGCGATGGCGCGATGAAGGGCTTGATGTCAAATCCCGCCACCACGGCCCACCAGGTGAACAACAGCCCCGCGATCCCGAGCGCCGGCAAGACGCGGGCGCGCCAGATGCGCCGCCTGCGGCTGGCGAAATAGGCGTCCGCTTCGGCATCGGCACCGACTGCGGGCAAGTTCAGCTTCATTTCCGAAGTGCTCATCAGCAAGTCTCCAGCACGCGGCGCAGGTGCGCGGATAGTGTTACGAACTCGGGGCTTTCGCGAATGTCCAGGGTGCGGTCTTCTGGCAGCGCCACAGGGACGATTTCCTTGACCCGGCCGGGATTGGCCGCCAGCAGGAGCACGCGCTGGCCGAGGAATGCGGCTTCGTGGATGCTGTGGGTGACGAACAGGATCGTCAGTCCCATCTCCCTCCAGACCCGCCGCAATTCCTCGTTAAGCCGGTCGCGCGTGATTTCATCCAGCGCACCGAACGGCTCGTCCATCAGCAGCACCTTCGGATCGCTGACGAGGGCGCGGGCGATCGCAACGCGCTGGCGCATGCCGCCGGACATTTCGTGTGGCAGCGCGTCCTCGCGCCCTTTCAGGCCGACCAGTTCCAGCAGTTCGCGCGGCGTTGCCTTGCCCGCGCGCGCCTTGCCGTTGGCGACTTCAAGCGGCAACTCGACGTTCTGCAAAGCCGTGCGCCAGGGCAGCAGCGCCGCATCCTGGAAGACGAAGCCAATGTCGCGGCGGGCCCGCGCGACCGCCGGGGATTCGTTGAGTACACGGATGTTGCCGCGGCTGGGCTGGACCAGATCCGCCACCACGCGCAGGAAGGTGGACTTGCCGCAGCCGGAGGGTCCGAGCAGCGTGAGGAATTCCCCCGTCGCCACATCGAGGCTGAGGCCCTCGATGGCCGTCGTGCTGCGGCGGTCGGTGAAGAAGCGGACGTTGATATCGCGGCAACTGATCGAGAGTCCGGTGCCGCCGGCCGCGGAGACGCCTGCGCGTGCGTCCGGGCGTGGATTGAGTAGCGTGGCTTGCATGGATTTACACCACCAGTCGTGATGTCTTCGTGGCCTGCAGGATGTCCAGCGTCATGACATCCTCCACCTTGGGGGCGCGCGCGCGGAACTGCCCGAGCTGCGCGTACATGGAAATCTGCTCCTGCCATACGGCGGGGTCCATGCTGCCCCACCCTTGCGTGCTGCTCGCATTGTTGAGGGCATAGCCCATCAGGACGTCGATCGATGCGCGCTCGTCCGCATGGTTCAGGCTCGGGAATTCCTTGAGCAGCAAGTCAATGGCCTGGTCCCGGTTCTTGTTTGCATAGAGCCAGCCGCGCGCGGTCGCTCGCAGAAAGCGCTGCAACACCTCCGGATGCTTGCGCAGCGTGTCGGTATGCGCGTAGTAGGGCAGCGCGTAGAGGTGAACACCGGAGTCCCAGAGGCTCAGGTCGACACGGTCCGCGCCGAGCGCCTTCAGCGCGGACACGTTGGTCTGCCAGCCCGCGACGGCGTCAACCCGTCCGCTCAGCAAAGGCATCATGTCGGTGCCGATCGGCACGATATTGACCTGGCTCTCGGCGATCTTGTGCTTGACCAGCAGCGCCTTGAGCAACACGAGTCCGGTGGCTTGAATGCCGATGCGCTTGCCGATCATGTCCTGCGGCGTGCGGATCGGCGCCTTCTTGAGTGAGAAGAATGCGTAGGGGTGCTGCTGCAAGCCTGCGGCAAAACACTTGACCGGCAGTCCTTCCGACACCGCCAGCATGACGGACGGGCTGGAAGATATCTGTCCGGCCTCGCCGCGCCCCGAGGCCACGATGGCCACCCCGTCGACGTTGGGGCCGCCCGGCAGGATCTTGAAATCGATGCCCTCCTGCTCGTAGTAGCCAAGCCGCTTCGCCACGACCTCGCCCACCTGGTTGCCGCCGGGTATCCAGCCCAATTGCATGTTGACCGCCGCGCGGTCGGCGGCGAAGGATTTGACCGACAGCAGAGTGCCGGTGGCCGACAGCCCGGCCGCCAGTAGAGACGCTTGCAGCACGCGCCTGCGGCTCGGGTCGTCTAACCGTAACTTATTGATTTCCATGGTTCTCCTCTCGTTATTCGGACCTGTCCGCAAGCGGTCAAATCTCATGACCGCTGTATTTTGCTGACGCGAGAGTGCTCTAACAAGAACCGTTTTTAGAGCATTGGCGATGCCGAAATTAGATCGCACCACACAGGTGCGGTGTGCCCAACGTGGGTGCTGGCGATGCTTTATTGCGGTGCAAAAAAAAGGACGCCAGTTCATGAGTCGAGCGAAAAATTCGCTCGGCGGTAGCCAAAATCTGTGCTTCCCGCCGCGGTTTTCCTGAACCGACAATCGACTCAAATCTCGCCGACAAAGAGATCAATCAGGGAGCAGGCATGCATCGCCGTTACACAGGCAATTCAATCGGTTTATTTCGCGCTGGAACTGGTCCGCGTGCCTTGGCTCGCCACGCCGGTTCCGGCGAGCATCCTGGCCGGCTAGCCATCGCAGCGCGCCTCCCGCTCCCGCGGACATGACCCGGGTCGTTTCCTAGCGACTGCGTCGCCCGCACCTCTTCCTATCCAGCCCCTCTTTCTTCCGGGTCCCTGCGCACCCGCGGTGCGCGCGGGAGCACCGCTTTTTTACTTTTATTTCCAATGACATGAAGATCACTATGAAGCGAAGTGCCATCGTCGCTACGACGGTATTGCTGGCCTGCCCGGCATCCCACGCGGAGAGCGGGGTCAATCTGTACGGGCTGATCTCGACCGGCATTGTGTATGCCAACAATCAGAACGGCCATTCCAACTTTCAGCTGGCCAATGGTCCGATGCAGACGCCGCGCTGGGGCATCAGGGGCGAGGAAGAACTGGGCAATGGCAACAAGGCTATCTTCACCCTGGAAAGCGGCTTCGCCATCGACACCGGCACCGCGTCACAGGGCGGGCGCATGTTCGGCCGGCAAGCCTTTGTCGGGTTGTCGTCGCAGGATCTGGGCACGGTCACGCTGGGCCGGCAATACGATCTCTCGGCGGCAACGCTGTGGCCGTATGAATCGGCGACGCAGTTCGCTGCCTTTGGCACCCACATTGGCGACAGCGACAACGTGTTCAACACGTTCCGCGTCAACAATACGATCGCCTACAAGAGCCCTTCATACGGCGGCCTGCAGTTTGCCGGCATGTTCAGCCTTGGCGAGAAACCTGGCGACTTCCACTCGAACAATGCGTATAGCTTCGGCATATCGTTCAAGCGCAACGATCTTTCGCTGGGCGTGGCGTATGAGGAGCTGAACACGCCGAACAGCCCGAGTAACCAGTCGGGTGCGGTAGTTGGCGATTACGGCTTCACGTCCCCCTTCCTCACCAGCCTCGCGACCGGGGCCAAGGTTGACCGGCAGCGGATCATGGGCGCGGGGGGCGCCTATCAGTTCGGTCCGGTGGGCGTCTCGGTGCTGTACACCAACGTGCGTTTCAACTATCTCGACAATACGAGCCTGACGGTCAACAACGGTGAACTCTCCATTACCGACTACATCACGCCAAACCTGATGGTGGGGGCGGCCTATATTTATACGTGGGGCGACTACCGCCCGATGGACAACAGCCCGAAATGGCACCAGGTCAACCTCGGCGCAGACTATTTCCTCAGCAAGCGCACCGACCTGTTCCTGGTCGGCATCTACCAGCACGCGGCAGGCGACGCCACGTATGCCCAGATCTACACACTCTCCCCGTCCTCGACCAAGACCCAGGTGTCGGCCGTGGCGGGGATCCGGCATAAGTTCTAAGGCGCTTGCGCACTGCCTGGCCCTCAGGCAGGCATCAGCATCACCAGCGTCAACCCCGGCGCGGCAGCCGGCACCAGCGTGAGTTGCTCGAAATGCAGCAGCCCGCGCCGCGGATGGCGAAAGCCGCGGCGGCCGCCCTGGCGTTCTTCCACGTCCTGCGACAGCCAGTCCGCGCGGAACACCTGGCTCTCGGCAAGCAAGCCTTCCACCAGCGCCCGCGTCGGCGGGTCTTCGGCATGGCGGATGCTGTGCGCGCGGAATTCAGCCACCAGCCGTGCCGCCCGGTGCGGCCAGTCTTCCACCAGCGCCTGCAAGCCCGGCGACAGGAACATGCTGCGCAGCAAATTGCGCTCGGCGCTGGCGGGATCGAGCCAGCCGATAAACAGGTCGGCCGCGGCGGCATTCCAAGCCAGCGCGTTCCACTGCCGGTCCAGCAGATAGGCCGGCCCGGCGATGACTTCCACGCTGGCCAGTACCGTGGCCGGCACGTGTTCGTCCTGCGCCTGCATCGGATCGCGCCGGCCGGCCAGCTCGAACAGATAGGCCCGCTCCGCGCGCGACAACCGCAGGGCGCTGGCCAGGCTCGCGAGCGCGCGCGCCGACAGCGCCACGGGCCTGCCCTGCTCCAGCCACGTGACCCAGGTGGCGCTGAGGCCCGACAGCTGCGCCAGTTCCTCGCGCCGCAAGCCCGGCGTGCGGCGCCGGCGGCCCGGCGCCAGCCCGACGTCTTCCGGGGCCACGCGCTCGCGATGCGCGCGCAGGAAGCGGCCCAGCACGGCCTCGCGCGTGATTTCGCGTGCGCTGGCGGCATCGGGCGCGCCGGGGGACTGGCTGGACGATCCGGCTGGTGTGTCGTGATTGATCATGGACTGGGCGGAACAGGCAGGAAGCAACCCGCCAGGTTGGAAACTGGTGCGTTTTATACCAGGATAAAAGCCTGACTTGTACCGGGAGAACAGCCTGCTACAGTACGTCGAACCCGTTAAGCGGGCAAGCACCGAATCCCTGCAAATCCCTTCACTAGAATTCACCAGCGGCCATCGCCGCCAGGAGAGCCTCATGCAACAACAAGAACTCGTTGCCGCCCAGTTCGGCGCCACCGCCAGCGCCTACCTCACCAGCGCGGTCCACGCCCAGGGCGCCGACCTGCAGCAGCTTGCGCAGGAACTGGCAAGCCTGCCGGCGGCGCGGGTGCTGGATCTGGGTTGCGGGGCCGGCCACGCGAGCTTCGCGGCGGCGAGTGTTGCAGCCGAAGTGACGGCTTACGATCTGTCAGCCGAAATGCTGGCGGTGGTGGAAGGCGCAGCCCGCGACAAGGGCCTGGCCAACATCCGCACCCGTCAGGGCGCGGCGGAATCGCTGCCCTTCGGCGATGCCAGCTTCGATGCGGTGATCTCGCGCATGAGCGCCCACCACTGGCGCAACGTGCCGGCAGCGCTGGCGGAGATGCATCGCGTGCTCAAGCCGGGCGGCAAGGTCGTGCTGATCGACATTGCCGGCTCGGAAGACCCGCTGCTCGACACCTGGCTGCAATCGGTGGAACTGCTGCGCGATCCTTCCCATATCCGCGACTACACCGGGCCCGCCTGGCAAGCCATGCTGGAGGCAGCGGGCTTCAGCGCCAGCGTGTCCCCGGTCTGGCGCATCGAGCTTGAGTTCGCCACCTGGGTGCAGCGCATGCGCACGCCTCCCGTGGCGGTGGCCGCGATCCAGCACCTGTGGCAACTGGCGCCGGCGGAAGTACGTGACCACTACCTGGTCAAGCAGGATGGCAGCTTTGCGCTGGAAGCGGTGATGCTGACGGCCTCGCGCAGCTAAGCCTGCCGGCCGCCGGAGGCTACGGCATGGCGGGCTCGGCCGGCAGCGGCAGGCTCCGCACCATCTGCCAGACGGCCGCCGCCGATGGCGACAGGGAGCGGTCTTCCCGGCAGACCATGACGATGCGGCGTTCCTCGCGCGGCGTCAGCGGCCGCCAGACCAGCGGCGACGCGGCGGGCAGCGGCAGCGAGAACGAGGGCAACACCGAGGCGCCGATGCCGGCCTCGACCATGCCGAACACGCTGGCCGAATGCCCCAGCTCCTGCACCACGTTGGGCGATATGCCGTGACTGGCGAAGATACGGTCGATCAGGGGCCGGCTGCCCGAGGCGAAATCGAGCAGCACCAGCGGCATGCCATCGAGCGCCGACCACGGCACGGAGTCGGCGTCCGCCAACGGGTGATCGCGCCGGCACACGAAACAGAACGGATCGGTGGCCAGCGGCGCGATGGTCAGCCCTTCGGGTGCTTGCGGATCGATCAGCACGCCGAAATCCACCGCCCCCGCCCGGATCTGCTCCAGGCCGTCGGCCTGCACATTATCGCGAATGCTGAGGCGGATATCCGGATACTGGCGCGCGCAGGCCGACACATAGAGCGGCATCAGGCGGGCCGAAATCGTGGGCGCACTGGCAATCACGACGCGGCCGCGATAGCGCTCGCCGAGTTGCCGCGTTTCTTCCAGCGTGTCGTCCAGCTGGCCAAGCAGGCGTTCGATCGCCGGCGCCAGCGCCTGCCCCGCATCGGTCACCACCACCTCCCGCGTGGTGCGGTCGAGCAAACGTACCCCAAGTGCTTCCTCAAGCTCCGCCACGCCGCGGCTGACCGCGGGCTGGGTCAGGCCGACAGCATCCGCGGCACGGCTGAAACTGCCATGCCCGACCACGGCAAGAAAGACGCGCAACTGGCGCAGGGTGTAATTCATGCGTCTATGAGATGAATGGATGCGATAAATGAATTTGCATTCTAGGCTTCGCTGGCGTCCAATACTAGGCGAAACCCTAATCCAACCTTGCAGTCATGTCCGCCATCCTCTCACCCCTCAAGAAAATCTACGACCTGATCGACGGATTCGTATTGATCATGCTCACCGCCATCGGCATCGCGCTGCTGGCACCGGAACTCGGCGCCGGCGACGGCCCGCTGCACCTTGGCATGGTGACCAACCTGGGCGTGGCCCTGGTCTTCTTCCTGCACGGCGCCGCCCTCTCGCGCGACAAGCTGGTGGCGGGCGCGCGCCACTGGCGCCTGCATGCCTTCGTGCAGAGCTTCACCTATGTCGTCTTCCCGGTGGTCGGGCTGGCGCTGATGTTCGGCCTGCGCAACGCGCTGCCCGCCGAACTGCTGCTGGGCGTGTTCTACCTGTGCGCGCTGCCGTCGACTGTTTCCTCCTCGGTGGCGATGACCTCGATGGCGCGCGGCAACGTGCCTGGCGCGATCTTCAATGCCACCATCTCCGGCCTGATCGGCATGGCCGTCACGCCGCTGCTGATGGGCCTGGTGATCAGCGCCAGCGGTTCTTCGATGCCGCTGGGCAAGGCGCTGACCGGCGTGGCGCTGCAACTGCTGCTGCCGTTCGCGCTGGGCCAGCTGGCCCGCCCGCTGATCGGCAGCTGGCTGGCCAAGAAGAAGCAGATCACCAGCAAGATCGACCGCGGCGTGATCGTGCTGATCGTCTATTCCTCGTTCTGCGACGCCACGGCCGCCGGCCTGTGGCACAAATACAGCTGGGAAACCATCGGTGCCGTGATGGCGCTCGCCGCCGTGCTGCTGGTGGTGATCCTGGCCACCACCACCTTTACCGCGCGCCGCCTCGGCTTCTCGGTGGAAGACGAGATCACCGCGGTGTTCTGCGGCTCCAAGAAAAGCCTGGCCAACGGCATCCCGATGGCCAAGATCCTGTTTGCCGGCCACCCGGCGCTGGGCCTGCTGGTGCTGCCGCTGATGGTCTATCACCAGTTGCAGCTGATCGTATGCTCGGTGATCGCCTCGCGCTACGCCAGCCGCGACGCGCTGCCTGAAGGCGCTGCCGCCCGCGCCTGAGTTTCACCCCACTCCGATGAAAAACGGCCGGCAAAGTGATTGCCGGCCGTTTTGTTTTTTGCCCCGCCCTTTCCCCCTTACACCGACGGATTCTTCGAGAGCGGCGGATTGCGCGCGAAATAATTCCGGATGCCGCGCAGGATGGCATTGGCCAGTTGCTCCTGGTGGCTCTCGTCGTTGAGCTTGCGCTCTTCCTCCGGATTGCTGATGAACGCCGTCTCGACCAGGATCGAGGGAATATCCGGCGCCTTCAGCACGGCAAAGCCCGCCTGCTCCACGCTGCCCTTGTGCAGCCGGTTGATGCCGCCGATCTCCGCCAGCACGGCCTTGCCCACCTGCAGGCTGTCGTTGATCTGCGCGGTGGTGGACAGGTCCAGCAGCACGCGCGCCACCTGGGCATCCTTGTTGCCCATATTGGCGCCGCCGATCAGGTCGGAGGCGTTTTCCTTGTTGGCCATCCAGCGCGCGGCGCTGCTCGATGCGCCGCGCTCGGACAGCGCGAACACCGAGGCGCCCTTGGCTTCCGGCGACAGGAAGGCATCGGCATGGATCGACACGAATAGGTCGGCCTGCACCCGGCGCGCCTTCTGCACGCGCACATTGAGCGGCACGAAGAAGTCCGCGTCGCGCGTCATCATGGCGCGCATATTGGGCTGCGCATCGATCTTGGCACGCAGGCGGTGCGCGATCTGAAGCACCACGTCTTTCTCGCGCGAGCCGGACGCGCCGGTTGCGCCGGGATCCTCGCCGCCGTGGCCGGGATCGATCGCCACCGTCAGCAGGCGGCGCATCTTGAAGGGACGGTCCGCCGGCGGGTTGTTGGCCGGCAGGGACGGAGGCGGATTGTTCTGTGCCAGCGGCGGGACGGATGGCGCAACTGACGGTGCCGGCGGCTTGGGCCGGGTGGCGGCCATCGGCGGCAAGGCGGGCACCGGGTTGTCGCCCTTGTCGTCGAACTTGCGCACCAGCGCGCCGATAACGTCCTCCTCGCTGGTGGCAGGCGCGCCGGAGACGCCGTCCGCGCCGGCCGGCGGCTGCGTGGCGGCAAAGCGGCGCTGCTTGTCTTCGGTATCGCGCACCAGCTTCCACAGGGGGTCGGGCGGGTTGACCGGATACAGGTCGAACACCAGGCGGTTGCGGTAGCTGCCGATCGGCGCCAGCGTAAACACCTGCGGCGAGACGTCTTCCTTCAGGTCGAACACCAGCCGCACCACGCGCGGGCGGTTTTGTCCCACGCGCACGGTCTGGATATAGGGATCGTTGGAGGTGATCTTGGCCACCAGCTCGCGCAGGGTCGGCGACAGATCCAGGCCATCGATGTCCACCACCAGGCGGTCGGGACCGTGGACCATCTGGTGGACGGCGGCCAGCGGCGCATCGGATTCGATGGTGACGCGGGTGTATTCCTCGGCAGGCCAGACCCGCACCGCGACAATGCCGGCGCCAAAGGCGATCTGCGGTCCGGCCATTGTCAGCACCACGGTGCCGGCACTCGCCTTGAGGCACTGCGCCAACCATTTACGGCGGGCCAGCTGGATATCGTCGGGGCGGTCGGTGGCGAGTCGCTTGATCAGCATGCGCAAAGCAGGATAAGTCCAGTCTGAGTATAGGCACTAAGCGTAACGATACGGCGTTCGGCCGCGTCGTCGGCGTCGCTTGTGTCCGATTGGAGCAACAGGTGCAGGTCAGGTTCCCCAAGCAGGCGGCCGGCCTTCTCCGGCCATTCCACCAGGTTAACGGCCGGTTCGGCAAAACAATCGCGAAAACCGGCGTCGGCCCATTCCTCCGGATCGGCGAAACGGTACAGGTCGAAGTGATAGGCAGTCAGCGGCGAGCCATCGGCGCGCGTGACCGAGTAGGGTTCGCACAGCGTGTAGGTAGGGCTGCGCACCTTGCCCGCATGGCCAAGCGCGCGCAGGATGGCGCGCGACAGCGTGGTCTTGCCAGCGCCGAGGTCGCCCGAGAGCTGCAGGTGCACGGTCTGCGGCGGCAGCTTGCGCACGGCATCGGCCAGCGCCGCGCCCAGCCGGGCGGTGGCCGCTTCGTCGAGCAGGTTGAGTGTGCGTTGTTGGAGCAGGGGCATTGCGTACAATTCGGGAATGATCGACCGAGCAGCCCAGGCGCCAGCCGCCTCGCCCCCTCCTGCCAGCGGCTCCGACCCTCGGGGCGAGCCTGGCACCGGGCCGTCCCTTGCACGTCCGGGCACGGACGCCGCGGGGCTGGCGGACCTGGCGCGCTCGATCCGGGCCTGGGGCGCGGAGCTTGGCTTCGACGCGGTCAGCATCGCCGAAGTGGATCTCAGCCGGGCTGAGGCAGGATTGATGGCGTGGCTGGCGCAGGGCTACCACGGCGACATGGATTATATGGCGAACCACGGCCTGCGGCGCGCCCGGCCCGCCGAACTGGTGCCCGGCACGGTACGTGCCATCGTGGCGCGCATGCCTTATTTGCCGGCCGCGGGCCGCGACGACTGGCGCGCACACGAACTCGCCCGGCTCGATGACCCCGCCACCGCCGTGATCTCGCTCTATGCGCGGGGCCGCGACTATCACAAGGTGCTGCGCAACCGCCTGCAGCAGCTCGCCAGCCGCATCGAGACCGCCATCGGACCGTTCGGCTATCGCGTGTTCACCGATTCGGCGCCGGTCATGGAGGTGGCGCTGGCCGCCCAGGGCGGGCTGGGCTGGCGCGGCAAGCACACGCTGCTGCTCGACCGCGAAGGCGGCTCGATGTTCTTCCTCGGCGAGATCCTGGTCGATGTGCCCTTCCCCGCCGACGCGCCGGAGCCTGGCCACTGCGGCAATTGCCGCCGCTGCATCGATATCTGCCCGACCCAGGCCATCCTGGAGCCTTACCGGATCGACGCGCGCCGCTGCATCTCCTACCTGACCATCGAGCACAAGGGCGCCATCCCCGAGGCGCTGCGCGCGCCGATGGGCAACCGCGTGTATGGCTGCGACGACTGCCAGCTGGCCTGCCCCTGGAACAAGTTCGCCCACCGCGCCACGCTGCCCGACTTCGACGTGCGCAATGGCTTCGACGCGCCCGACATGGCCGAGCTGTTCGGCTGGACCGAGGCGGAATTCAACCAGCGGCTGGAAGGCAGCCCGATCCGCCGCATCGGCCACGAACGCTGGCTGCGCAACCTGGCAGTGGGGCTGGGCAACAGCCTGCGCGCGGCAAGTGCCAGCGGCGACGCAGCGCTGGCCGCCCGCATACGCGCCGCGCTGGTGGCGCGCCAGCCTGAGGCCAGCCCGCTGGTGCGCGAGCATATCGACTGGGCGCTGGCGCAGGATCGCGCCGCCGAGGCCCGCGCTAGCTGACCAGAGACAGCCAGAACGGCGTGGTGACGATGGCCAGCACGGTCATGACCGAAATCGTCGCCGCCACCATCGGCCCGTTGCCGCCCATGCGTACGGCCAGGATATAAGCGCTCGACGCGGTCGGCAGCGAGGCAAACAGCACCACGATCTGCGACTGCAACCCGGTCAGCGGCAACATCCGCCCCACCGCCCAGGCAAAGCAAGGCATGGCCAGCAGCTTGACCCCGCTCCACCACGCCACCGGCCCCATCGCGCCCGTGGCGCCGCTCATCTGCAGGCCGGCCCCTACCGTCATCAGCCCCAGCGCGGTCGATGCGGAGCCGAGCCGGTTCAGCGTCATCGCCACCACTTCCGGCGGGTGCAGGCCGATCAGGTTGGTCAGCAGGCCGCCCGCGGTGGCCAGGATCAGCGGGTTGCGCGCCAGTTCGCGCCACAGCCGGGTTTCGCCGTGGCGGGCCAGCGCCCAGACCGCGGCCACATTGCACAGCGGCACCGTGCAGCCCACGATCACCGCCATCATGGCCAGCCCCTCGCTGCCGCCCAGGCGCGCGGCCAGCGCCAGCCCGATATACGAATTGAAGCGGAATGCGGTCTGCAGCCCGGAAGCGAAATCCAGCGGTTCGGGCCGCAGCACCCATTTGACGGCATAGCCGCCCACCATGCCGAATGCCGTGGTCAGCAGCGCCAGGCCTAGCATGGCCGAGGTGGAGGAGAAATCGAACTTGGCGCTGTTGGTGGACTGCAGCAGCAGTGCGGGGAACAGCACGAAGTACACCAGGCGCTCCACGCCCGACCAGAAGGCCCGATCGAACGCGGTGTAGCGCACCAGCAGCCAGCCTATCAGGATCAGGCTGAAATCAGGCACCAGCAGGAGAGCAGAAGACATCGTCTCGTTTTATTTATTGTGATGGCCGCCGCGTCACGCCAAGTGCAGACTAGGGCAGATACCAATTGGTATTGTTTCAGAAATCGACGAATATGGCACGTTCCGTCGTACCGTCCAGCTTCCATGTTTTCCCGTCGTACCCCGTCCGCGCGTGCATCGCTGCGCCGCCGCGCCAGCCAGCTGGCGCTCACACTCTGCGTGGGCGCGGCCCTGGCCATGCCGCCGGGGCACGCGCGCGCCAACGTTGTCGAGGGGATGCGCATCGACGATGCAATCCGGGTCGGCGGCAAGGAACTGCAGCTCAATGGCACCGGGCTGCGCTCGGCGTTCATTCTCAAGGGCTATGTGGCCGCGCTTTACCTGCCGGAAAAGGCGCGCAACGCCACTGTGGTGCTGGGCGGCCACGGTCCCAAGCGCCTGCAGATCCGGCCGCTGCGCGAAGTCGCACCCGATACCTTTATCAAGGCGCTGAACGACGGGCTTCGCGAAAACCACAGCGAGATCCAGCTGCAGCGGCTATCCGACCGCATGCTCCAGCTCAGGCAGACCATGGAGCAGATGGGCACGGCCCGCAAGGGCGACGTGATCAATTTCGACTTCTCGCCCGATGGCGGCACCATGGTCGCCATCAACGGCACGCCGCGCGGCAAGCCGATCCCGGGCGAGGATTTCTACCAGGCGGTGCTGCGCATTTTCCTTGGTGAGCATCCGGTCGACCGGGAACTCAAGCGCGGACTCCTGGGCGGCTGACCGCCAAGGGCGGCTAAAGAGCCCGCCCGCCAGAACTCACGCCGCCGGCCTCGCCGCTCCGCCACCGCGGATGCCTGGCCGGCGTTCTTTACCTAGGGCGGGATATCCCCGCCCGGTCTTTTGACGGGAGACACGATCTCATGCAATCCAGCAAAATCGCACTGGCCCTGGGCCTGGCAGCCGCCGCCACCCTGGCGCAGGCACAAAGCTTCCCGAGCAAGCCGATCCGGCTGATTATCCCGTTCGCGCCCGGCGGCACCACGGATATCGTGGGCCGTGGCGCGGCCGACCAGATGAGCCGCATCCTGGGCCAGCCCGTGGTGGTGGAAAACCGCGCCGGCGGCGGCGGCTCGATCGGCGCCGACGCCATCGCCAAGGCCGCGCCCGACGGCTACACCATCGGCATCTCCACCGTGTCCACCATGGCGGTCAACCCGGCTTGCAATCCCAAGCTGTCGTATGACCCGATCAAGGACTTCAAGCCCATCACCAACCTGGCCAACGTAGCCAACGTGATCGCGGTCAACCCGAATTTCCCGGCCAAGGACTACAAGGAGTTCCTGGCTGCGCTGAAGGCCAATCCGGGCAAGTATTCGTACGCCACATCCGGCACCTGCGCCTTCGGCCACATGTTGGGCGAGCAGTTCAAGGTCTCGACCAAGACCTTCATGGTCCATATCCCCTACCGCGGCGCGGGCCCGGCACTGAACGACGTGCTGGCCGGCCAGGTGCCCATCATTGTCGACAACCTGCCCTCCTCGATGCCTTACATCAAGGCCGGCAAGCTGCGCCCGATCGTGGTGGCATGGAACAAGCGGATCGACGCGCTGCCGAACGTGCCGACCTTCGGCGAACTGGGCCTGAAGGAGCCGAACGACCCGGCCTGGTACGGGCTGGTGGCCCCGGCCGGCACGCCTGACGACGTCATCAAGAAGCTCAATGAAGCCGCCGTCAAGGCACTGCAGGACAAGGACTTCCAGCAGCGCCTGCGCGCCGCCGGCGCCGAACCCTCGGGCAACACCCCGGCGGAGCACTCGGCCGAGATTAAGAAGGAATTCGAAAAGATGAAACACCTGGTCAAGGTGCAGAACATCAAGCTGGAGCAGTGATACCGCTCCTGCCTGCATGAACGCCAGGCTTCAGCGCATCGTTGGCCCCCGATATGGGGGCCTTTTTATTTGGCGGGCATTTGCGCCCCGGTGCCGCTTATTCGAGCGTGACGTTGGCGGACTTGATCACCCCCGCCCACATCTTGCGGTCCTGCGCCAGGAAGCTGGCGAAGTGCTCAGGCGTATCGCCCACCGGTTCGGAGCCGAACTCCGCCAGTTTCTTCTTCACCTCCGGCCGCGCCAGCGCTTTCACCAGTTCCTTGTTGAAGCGCTCCACGACCGGCTTTGGCAGGTCCCTGGGGCCGAAAATGCCCTGCCAGGTGGGCATGTCGAAGCCCTTGAGCCCGCTTTCCGCCAGCGTCGGCACGCCGGGCAACAACGCGGAGCGCGTGCTGCCGGTGACGGCCAGCGCCTTGACCTTGCCAGCCTGGACCAGGCTGGCTGCCGTGGTGATATTGTCCACGGTCATGGCGATATGCCCGCCCATCAGGTCGGTGATGACCGGGGTGGCGCCCTTGTACGGCGCATGGACCATGTCGATCCCGAGCCGGTGCAGCATGGTCTCGGCGATCAGGTGATTGGACGTGCCGACGCCCGACGTGCCGAAGGTGGCCGACGGGGTCCGCTTCACGTAGGCGACGAAGTCGGCCATGTTCCGCACCGGCAAGGTGGGTGCGACGATCACCACATTGGGTTGCGTGGCGAGCATCACGATGGGCGTGAAATCCTCCACCTTGTAGGGCGTTCCCTTGGGATTGAGCAGATGGCTCACGGCCATCGCGCCAGCGGCACCCATGCCGATGGTGTAGCCATCCGCCGGGGACTTCGCAACCTTGTCGGCGGCGATATTGCCACCGGCGCCGGGCACGTTCTCCACCACCACGGGAACCCCCAGGCTGTCCGACAGCGGCGCCTGCACCAGCCGCGCCAGCAGGTCCGCCGAGCCGCCCGGCGCAAAGCCGACCAGCAGCCGTACCGGCCTGGCTGGCTTCCACTCCTGCGCCTGCGCAACCGATACCGTCGATACCGCGGCCATGCCTACGCCCACCGTCAGCAAGCCGCGTAGCAGCGGCCGCATGCGTTTCACCAGCTTTTCCATCTTGAGTCGCGCTCCAGCTATGTCATGGGCAATGGGTAACAGGTCTGCCGGGTTGCCCGCACCCCGGTTAGTCGGCTTATGCCCGCGCGGCATCAGTGCGATCGAGCACCTGCGCCAGCACGGTGGCCACCATGCGGTTCGACAGCAATACCGGTGCCTGCGCATGCCGCGCCACCTCAAGGCGCATCGCCTCGGTAAAGCCCATGCAATGCATGACGATCAGGTCGCAGCCGCGCAGGGCTTCGCCGGCCTGCGCGAAGCGTCCGCTCATGGCATCGAGATAGGGCGAGGCGTGGGTCACGCGCAGTTCGCAAGGCACCCTCAGGTGGAAGTCCTTCACCTGCGCTTCCAGCGGCAGCACGATGCCAAGACGCTTGCAACCGGACGCAAGCGCCACGGTGAGGTGATCCACCACCTGCTGGGGTTCCACCACCAGCGTGTTCAGCGGTGGCAGCGCCGTGCCGGTGCATAGCGGCACCAGCACATCGAAGCGGCCGTCGTCCAGCGATTGCAGCAGCCGCGCGAGGCGCGCTTGCGCAACGGGCTTGCCGATCACCGCCTGGCTGCCGTCGCGCATGCGGGTGGCAAAGCGATACTCGCCGGCGCCCGGCGCCATTGCCGCGATGCCGGCGGCGTCCAGCGCGTCGAGAATGCCGAACTCCTCCGCCGCCACCGGCATGCGAAGGTCGGCCATCATCTGCGGCACCACATCCACGCGCGGCGACTGCCCGATGGTGACGAACCCCACGCGCGGTTCACGGCGGGCCGGCATCATGCTTCACGCCCCACCGTTTGCAGATGAGCCAGCGAGCCGTAGCGGCGCAGCAATTCGGCCCACTCGGCTTCATCGTAGAAGGCGCAGTTGCCCGGGCCGAACAGTTTGGCCACTTCGATGCAGAAGCGCGTGGCCACGTCGAGGTCGAAGGCGTTGGTCACGCCGGTGGCGCAGCCTGGCACCGTGGTCTGCGCGGTCAGCGCCACGCCGATCACGGGCGCGG
The DNA here is from genome assembly GCF_057814235.1 of Cupriavidus sp. F041. NCBI lineage: Bacteria > Pseudomonadati > Pseudomonadota > Betaproteobacteria > Burkholderiales > Burkholderiaceae > Cupriavidus > Cupriavidus sp. F041. The sequence continues at coordinate 444,644 of NZ_JBVASY010000002.1, read as the reverse complement.
TGGTGACGATGCCCGGCTGCATGATGGAGTTGACGTGCCAGAGGCCGTTTTCGTACGGCGTGATGTCCTGCGTGGTCAGCGGCAGCACGGCCGGCAGTTCGCCGCTGACCCAGCCCATCACGTCCAGCATGCGCTCCGGCAGGCGCAGCAGCCAGCCCTCCTTGGCCACCGGCGTGAGCGCCACGCCGCGGCGGTTGACGAAGCGGTTGCCCCGCGTGGTGTCCACCGACAGGATGGCGGCCATCCCGGCATGCACCTCATGTGACATCATCCTGCGCATCGCGAAAGGCGATTTCATCATCGGCACCGGATGATGCGGCCGCGTGGCCGCGTGCGGGCAGATATGGGTGTGAATCCGCACCGGCCCGGCCAGCACGTCGCCGGTGGCAGCCATGTCGGCCAGCTTGAGCGCGGTGGCAATCGCAACGATGGCACCATCGGCATCCGAGACCAGCCCGGTCACGGCCGGGCGCGCACCCACGCCCCCGAGCCGCCCGACCAGGCCAAGCGCGGGCAGGCCCGGGTCCCGGCCAGGCAGCGTGCAGGCGAGGAAATCCGTGTACAGCCCGCCCTCTTCCACGCGCGTGACAGTGACATCGGCCACGCCGCGCGCGCGCAGCAGCGCGGCGACCGTCTCGCCGTCGACCGTTGCCGCCGAGAGCAACTCGATCGACTCAATAACCTGCTTCATCGACATCCTGCCTGACCTCCCGCGACTCGCGCGCTCATTTCCAAATGGACCTGCCCTGCTTACTCTGGAAGCACCAGTGCGCCCGGCGCAACGTCCCAGGTGGACGGCCCCTTGAACCAGCGCGCCTGGTGCGGCCCGCCCATGTCGAACCGCTCGCCGGAAACGCGCAGCCAGTTGCCCTCCGGCAAGCCCAGCACGGGCATATGTGGCGCCAGCGTGGTGAACTCCGCCAGGCGCTGGTCGCGCGTTTCCCCGCGGAAACCAGGCACGGTGAGATTGAAGTAGTGCGGATTGATCTGGAACGGCACCAGCCCGAGCGCGTCGAAGCCGCCCGGATAGACCACCGGCATGTCATTGGTGGTGCAAATGCTCGGGCAAGCCAGATTGGATCCCGCGCTCCAGCCCAGATAGCGGGCGTGCCCGGCCGCAACCCGCGCGGAGATCGCGGCGAGCAGCCCGCGCTCGCGCAGGCATTGCAGCAGGCGGAAGGTATTGCCACCGCCGACCACGATCAGCTCGGCCGTTTCGATGGCGGCAATGGCGGCCCCCGCATCGGCCGCGCGATGCAGCGAGTGCGTGGCCAGGCCCAGCGGCGACAGCGCATCGCGCACCAGGGCCTCGTAGTCGTCCCATTCGCGCGTCACGCCCGCGAAAGGAATGAAGCATGCCTGCCGGCGTCCGCCGGCCAGTTCGGCGATCGCGCCGTGTGCATGGACGAGGTAACCCTCGTCGCTGCTTGAATTGCTCAGTAACAGTAATTCCATGGGAGTTCGGGGATCTTCTGCGTTATTCATATGTGGGCGCCGACGTTTCGAGCCACAGCGGATCGCCAATGCGCTGGCCGAGGGCAGCTACCGCCTCCACCAGCGCGTCGCGCAGCGCCTGCGCCTGCGCCTGGCCGACCTGCATGGCGGTAAAGGACAAGCACAGGCCGCGCAAGTCACCCGACGCCGGATCGGCAATCGTGGTGGCAACCGCGCCGATGCCCGGCATCCCTTCGTTGATGGCGATCGCGCTGCGCTCGGCGCGCGCGGCCGCCACACGCTCACGCAATTCCCCCACCGTCGCGGGGCAACCGGCGGGGGCATCCGACAGCTTCTTGCCGGCCGACTTGCCGTAGCGCTCGCTGAATGCCTCGCCGGACAGGCGCGACAGCAGCACGCGCCCCATCGCCGTGGTGAAGGCGGAGCGGCGCGTACCGGGCGGGGACAGCACCTGGACGGGATTGCTGCCGTTCAAGCGCTGCAGCACCACGGTGTCGGTGCCGTCGAGCATGGAAAGGTAGGCGGTAAAACCGGTGGATTCCGAGAGCGCGGCCAGCAGGTCGCGGCATTGCTCGTCGAAGGGATGTGCCTGGGTGGCCGCTTGCGCCGCGCGGATCAGCAGTACGCCAGGGCGATAGCGCCGCGTGGCCGGATGCATCTCCAGCAGGCGGTATTTCACCATTTGGGCGAGCAGGCGCGACGCGGAACTCTTGGCCAGGCCGAGTTCGTCGGTGATGTCGTTAAAGACAATCTCGTGGCGGCCCTGTTCGAACAGGCCCAGCACGCTTTCGACGCCTTCAAGAATGCTCATGCGGGATCTTTTCCTTCGGGCCGCACCCGTCACCCGGCGGTGCGGCCGGCTAGAATTTTTGGTTCCGTTTTTCGGAACCTCGGTTCCGTTAAATGGTTGTACGGAAAAATTCTAGCGGTATTGAAAGAAAGATTCAACAGATGCCGCGCCGTATGGCTGTCGTTCCGGCCCCGTCAGGCTGGAACGGCCATCTTGCCCAGCAGCGCCTCCACCTCCGCAACCGTGGGCGAATACGCCCCCGCCCGCGTAGCCGCCACCGCCGCGCTAGCCGCCGCCCATCGCGCCTGCTGCGCAAGCGTCGCCTCAGGATCCAGCAGCAATCCCGCCATCCACCCTCCCATGGCGGCATCGCCGCAGCCCACGGTGTCGACCACATCGACGGCAAAGACCGGCTGTTCGCAAACCTCATCCCCATGCAGCAGCGTCATGCCATCGGCGCCGCGCGTCAGCAGCACGCTCGCGCGCGGGGCCAGCGCCCTGAGCGCGGCCAGCGCGGCGTGTTCGTCGAGCGCCGGATACAGGCCGCGCAGGTCCTCGTCCGAGACCTTGATGTAGTCCGCCAGCCCGGCGAGATGCGCAAAGACCGCCTGGTACGCCGGCGCGCGCATGGGCGTGCGGAAATTGGGGTCGAAGGCGATGCGCTTGCCCGCTGCCGCTGCCTGCGTGGCTTCTTCGCACAGGCGCGCGGCCAACGGCTGGCGCGCCAGGCTGAGCGAGCCGAAGTGCACCGTGCGCGCGGCCTGGCGCCAGCCCTGCGGCAGACGCGCGGGATCGAAGTAGAGATCGGCGCTGTCGTCGCCCACGAAGAAGTACTGCGGCGGGTGCTGCGCGCCGACGAAGGCCAGCAGCGGCGAGCGTTCGACGCGCTGCAGGAAACGCAGGTCAAGGCCGGCGTCCTCGCTGGCCAGGGCGAGCTGGTCGCCCAGCGTGTCGCAACTGATCGCGCCGGCGAACGCGGTGGGAATGCCCTGCCGCGCGCCCACCCGGGCTACGTTCCAGCATGAGCCGCCGGGCAGGCCGAGCCAGTCCCGGCCGCCCTGGTGGACCATATCGGTCAACGCTTCGCCGAAGACGACGTACGCAGGCCATGGTGTCGTTGTCATTGCATCCTCTACTGTGTTGGATAGCCGCCGCGCGCCGCGCCTCAGCGTTGCCACGCCGACGCCACCGCCAGCGCGCGCCGGATCAGGCCGGCGGTGGAAGCATCGTGGGGCCGCACCGGTCCGCCGTCGAGCTCGCAGGCGATCGGCGCAGCCAGTTGCTTGCCGAGTTCCACGCCCCACTGGTCGAACGAGTTGATGTTCCACAGCACGCCCTGCACGAAGGTACGGTGCTCCGAGAGCGCAATCAGCGCGCCCAGGTGCCAGGGATCGAGCCGCTGCAGCAGCAACGTATTGCTGGGCCGGTTGCCTTCGAACACCATGTGCGGCACCAGCGCCTCGTCCCGCACGCCCAGCGCCCTGACTTCGTCGGCGGTGCGGCCGCGCAGCAGCGCCTCGCCCTGCGCGAAGCAGTTGGCAAGCAGCTTGCCGTGGTGGCCGGGCATCGGGTGCGCCGGTTCGAGCGCGGCGATGAAATCCACCGGCATCCAGTGCGAACCCTGGTGCACCATCTGGAAGTAGGCATGCTGGCCGTTGGTGCCGGTGGTGCCCCACACCACGGGCGCGGTGCCTTGCGCGGCGGCGGCGCCGTCGAGCTGCACGGACTTGCCGTTGCTCTCCATCTCAAGCTGCTGCAGGAAGGCCGGCAGCAATTCGAGCGGCTCGCAGTACGGCGCCACGCAGCGGCTGCCGGTGCCCAGGAAGCTGCGATACCAGACATCGAGCAGGCCGAGGATCATCGGCATGTTCCGCGGCGCGTCGGCCTCGGCGAAATGCCGGTCCATGGCGCGGGCGCCGTCGAGCAACTGGCGGAAGCGGTCGAAACCGACCGCCAGCGCAATCGACAGGCCCACCGCCGACCACAGCGAGAAGCGCCCGCCCACCCAGTCCCAGAACGGGAACATATTGTCGGGATCGATGCCGAACGCCACCACGGCCTCCCGGTTGGTGGAAACGGCGACGAAATGGCTGGCCAGCTGCGCCTGCGGCACGCCGTGGCGCAGGCACCAGGCGCGCGCGGTCTGCGCGTTTGCCATGGTCTCGAGCGTGGTGAAGGTCTTGGAGCAAACCACCACCAGCGTGCTGGCGGCATCCAGCCGCGCGAGCACCGCGGCGAGATCGCTGCCGTCCACGTTGGCGACGAAATGCATGCGCGGCCCTCCGCTATCCAGATGCGCGAGCGCCCGGCAGACCATGCGCGGACCCAGGTCCGAGCCGCCGATGCCGATGTTGACCACATCGGTTATCACGTGGCCATTCCAGCCGCGCCATGTGCCGCCGCGCACCGCGCCGGCAAAGCGTTCCATCTGCGCCAGCACCGCGGCCACGTCGCCGGCCACCGGCACGCCCTGCGCATGGAAGCCATCCTCCGGCCACGCGCGCAGCGCCATGTGCAGCGCGGCGCGGCGCTCGGTGGTATTGACCGCTTCGCCGCGGTACATCGCATCGCGCCGCGCGGCTACGCCCGCCTCGCTGGCGAGTTCGAACAGCAGCGCCATCGTGGTGTCGGTGACGCGGTTCTTGGCATAGTCCAGCGTCAGGCCGGCCGCCTCGGCCACGAAGCGGGCACCGCGGGCTTCGCCCTGCTCGCCGTCGAACCAGTCGCGCAGGTGGGCATCGCGGATGACTTGCGCATGTGCCTGCAGCCGTTGCCAGCTGGGCAGGTGAGGGGACATATCGGACATCGGTTCAACTCCTGTACTCGCCGCCGCACGGGCAACAGGCCATAGGCCATAGGCAATTGGCCATCGCCAGTGCGGCGGTACGCCTCAAACTGACTTCACAGCTCTTCATGCCAGACCGCGCCATCGCGCGAAGGCAGCGCGCTCGACGCGGCCGGCCCCCAGGTGCCCGCGGTGTAGAGCTTGGGCGCGAGATTGCTCTGCGCCCATGCCTGCTGGATGGGCGCGACCCAGCGCCAGGCCTGTGCCTGTTCGTCACGCCGCACGAACAGCCCGAGGCGGCCACGGATCACGTCGAGCAGCAGGCGCTCGTAAGCCCCGGTCTTGCGCTCATGGCGACCGCCCTGCCCGCGCGGCAACATGCGTTGCAGATCCAGCGTGGCGGGCTGCAGCGCCTGGGTGTCGCCAGGATGCTTGACCAGGAAATGCAGGCGGATGCTTTCCTCCGGCTGCAGCGTGATCACCAGCCGGTTGCCGGGCTCGTGGTCGAGCGGGCGCGGGAACAGGGAATACGGCACGTCGCGGAACTGGATCACGATCTCGGCCACGCGCGACTGCATGCGCTTGCCGGTGCGCAGGTAAAACGGCACGCCGGCCCAGCGCCAGTTGGCGATCTCCGCCTTGATGGCGACGAAGGTTTCGGTCTGGCTGTCGGGCGAGACGGCCGGCTCGTTCACGTAGCCCGGCACCGCATCGCCGCTCGCCGCGCCGCGGCAGTACTGTCCACGCACCACTTTCTCGGCCACCTCGTTCAGCGCGATCGGCTTGAGCGCCTTCAGGATCTTCAGCTTCTCGTCGCGGATGGCGTCCTCGGACAGGCTGGAGGGCGGCTCCATCGCCACCATGCACAGCAGTTGCAGCAGGTGGTTCTGCACCATGTCGCGCAGCGCTCCGATGCCGTCGTAGAAGGCGCCGCGCTTTTCCACGCCGATTTCCTCAGCGATGGTGATCTGCACATCGCGCACCCATTCGCGCCGCCACAGCGGCTCGAACAGGACATTGCCAAAGCGCATCGCCATCAGGTTCTGCACCGATTCCTTGCCCAGGTAATGATCGATGCGATAGATCTGGTCTTCGGCAAAATGGCGCGCCACCGCGGAGTTGATCGCGTCGGACGAGGCCAGGTCATGGCCCAGCGGTTTCTCCAGCACGATACGCACGCCGGCGTGATTCAGCCCGGTGCGGGCCAGCTGGTCGCAGATCGGCACGAACAGGTGCGGCCCCGTGGCCAGGTAGAACACCACCACCGGCGCGGCGCGCGCGCGCACCAGTTCGGCCAGGGAATCAAAGCCCTCCGGCGCATTGGCATCCACCTGCAGGTAGAGGATGCGCTCGGCAAACGAGCGCCATGTCTCGGAGGCCGCGGCCGCCGGCAGCGCGGGACGCACCTTGGCCTCCAGCATGGCCAGGTAGGCTTCCTGGCCGAGCGGCTGGCTGCCCAGCGCGAGGATGCGCCCGCGCGGGTGCAGGGAGCCCACGCAGTGCGCGTCGAACAGCGCCGGCAGCAGCTTGCGCGTGGCCAGGTCCCCGGTGCCGCCGAACAGCACGAAGTCGAATTCGGGTACTGCGCCTACAGCATTGCTTTGCATCATGTCACCAGTCGGTTGGTTATTCGATTCATCGGTTTGAAGCGGGTTGGCGTGTCCCCTGGCCACGCTAGCGCGGCGCGGACCAGCCCTTGTAGTCGTTCACATTGGCGCGCGTAACCAATGTAGGCGGCAGCAACACGGTGCGGCTTGCGGGCGGCTTGCCGTTCATCAGCCCCACGCCGATCTCCACCGCGGTGCGCGAGATGGCCCAGGGATCCTGGCTGGCCGAGGCCTCGACCAGCGTGTTGGCCTTGAGCGCGGCCTCGATATCAGGCGCGCCGTCGACCGAGGCGATCAGGATGCCGCGCCGGTTCAGCTGGCGCGCGGCCAGGTCGGCGCCGACCGCCTGCGGGTCGTTGATGGTGAACACCGCATCGACCCTGGGGAAACGGGTCAGGTAAAGCTGCATGACGTTCAGGCCGCCCTCGCGCGAGCCCTTGGCATCCTGGTCGTCGGAGAGCACATGGATGCCGGGGTGCTTGCCCAGCACGGTCTTGCAGCCCTTCACGCGATCCAGCACGGCGGACACCGGCGGGCCGTTCTGGATGATCAGGTTGCCGCGCCCGCCCAGCCGCTCGGCGAGGAAGCCGCAGGCAAGCTCGCCGGCCCGGGTGTTGTCGGTCTGCACCGTGGCGTCGGCGCCCGCCGCCGCCACGTCCACCGCCACCACCACGATGCCGGCCTTGCGCGCCTTCTTCACCGCCGGTTCGATGGCACGCGCATCGGCCGCGTTGATCAGGATCAGGTCCACCTTCGACACGATGAAACTGTCGATATGCGAGAACTGCTTGTTGAGGTCGTAGTCGGCGGACAGCACCGTGACCTTGGCGTCCGGGTTGATCTTTTTGGCCGCGGCTTCGGCGCCGTGCGCCAGCGCCACGAAGTACGGGTTGCCGAGCGAGCCGAGCGTGACGCCGACTTTCTTCAACGGCTTTTGCGCGGCCGCGGGCGCCGATGCCGGGTCCGGCGCGCCCTGCGCCGCCGCGCCGGTGCACAGTACGCTCATTGCCGCCAGCGCGAGTACCGCCAGGTAATGCTTGGACATGTCGTGTCTCCAGTAGCCGGTGTGTTCAGCGCAAGCGCATCAGGTACGTGCCGAGCCCTTGCGGCGGTAGCGGTCGAGCGCCACCGCGCCGATGATCACCAGGCCCTTGATGATGTACTGCCAGATATCGGACACACCCAGCAGCACCAGCCCGTTGGACAGCACCGCGATGATCAGCGCCCCCACCAGCGTACCGACGATCGAGCCGGTGCCGCCGACGAAGCTGGTGCCGCCAAGGATGACCGCCGCGATCGCGTCGAGCTCATACGACTGGCCCAGTTGCAGTCCGTTGGCTGCGTACAGCCGCGAGGCGGACATCACGCCGCCGAGGCCGGACAGCAAACCCGAGACCGCATAGACGAACAGCAACACCACCCACACCTTGATGCCGGACAGCCGCGCCGCTTCCGCATTGCCGCCCACCGCGTAGATCTGCAGGCCCAGCACGGTACGGCGCAGCACGAACCACGACACCGCCACCACGGCGAAGGCGATGATCACCAGCCAGGGCACGCCCAGCACCTCTGCATTGCCGATGAAGGCGAAGCCGATATCCGGGTTGTAGATCGTGCTGTCGTTGCCGACCAGCCGCGCCAGCCCGCGCACGGCGGTCAGCGTGCCGAGCGTAACAATGAACGGCGGCAGTTTCGTGAAAGCGACTAGGGCCCCGTTGACGATGCCGAACAGCAAGCCGCACAGCAACGCGGCCGGCACGCTCAGCATGCCTAGCTGCGGCGACAGCGATGCCAGCATCGCTACCACCGCCGAGATCGACAGGACCGACCCCACCGACAAGTCGATGCCGCCGGTCAGGATCACGAAGGTCATGCCCGCGGCCAGCACCATATTGATCGAAGCTTGCTGCGCGATGATCGACAGGTTCTGCCAGCCGGCGAAGTTCTCGGTGAGCACCGTGAAGCCGATGCACAGCAGCACCAGCACCGGCAGCATGCCGAGCGCGCGCAGGCGCTCCTGCGTGGTGATGCGGCCGAGGGACGCCGACGGCGCGGCCGGACCGGTGGAAGGAACGGGACGGGTGATGGATTCGTGCATGGTTGTCTCCTGCGCCGGCGGCTGCGGGAATCTGCCGGGCGGCGTCAATATCTCTCGCGGGTGGCGGAGAGGCTCCGCCCTGTCTCAGTGCAGCATGCTGCTTGTTGCGTTGCCGGCTGCGGCCAATGGCGTGCCAACCCAGCCGGCCGCCGGCTGCGCCGCGCCCGTGGCCAGCGCGATGATGCGCTCCTGGGTCTCGGCGGCGCTGCTGGCGGGGCGGACCTCGCCGGCCAGTGCGCCTTCGCGCATGACCAGAACGCGATCGCACAGGCCCACCACTTCTGGCAGCTCGCTGGAAATCATCAGGATCGCCACGCCGCTCTCGGCCAGCGCGTTGACCAGGCGGTAGATTTCCGACTTGGCGCCGATATCCACGCCACGGGTGGGCTCATCGAGGATCAGCACGCGCGGCTGGGTTTCCAGCAGCCGCGACAGCATCACCTTCTGCTGATTGCCGCCCGACAGCGCCCCCACATTGACCTGCGCATGCGCGACGCGGATGCCGAGCGTGTCGATGGCCTCCGTGGTCCGCCGGCGCGCGGCCGGCCGGTTCAGGCGCCCGAGCCCGAGGGCATCGCGCGCGGCCACGATAAGGTTGATGTTCTCGTGCACGCTCTGGTCGAGAAACAGGCCTTGCAGCTTGCGGTCCTCGGTCAGGTAGGCAATGCCGGCATCGATGGCCTGGCGCGGGCCGCCGGGTGGCAGCGTGACCATCCCGGCCGGGCTTGCAATGCGCACCTCACCGCGCGTACGCGCATCGGCGCCGAACACCAGCCGCGCCAGTTCCGTGCGGCCCGCGCCGACCAGGCCCGCCAGTCCCAGCACCTCGCCGGCACGCAACTCGAAGCTGCAGCCCTTGACGCGCCGCCCGTCCGCGACGTCGCGCACCGACAGCATCACCTCGCCCTGGCGCGACTGGCCATGCGTCTTGGTATAGAAGCCCGACAGGTCGCGCCCCACCATCATCTTGACCAGCGCCGCCTGCGACAGGTGATCGCGGTCCAGCGTGCCGACGAAGCAGCCATCGCGCAGCACCGTCACGCGATCGGCCAGCTCGTCGATCTCGGCCATGCGGTGGCTGATATAGAGGATCGCCATGCCTTCGCCGCGCAACTGGCGGATCAGCGCGAACAGGCGGTCCGTCTCGTGCGTGGACAGCGGCGTGGTGGGTTCGTCCATCACCAGGATGCGCGCTTCGAAGTGCACGGCACGCGCAATCTCCACCAGTTGGCGTTGCGCGATCGACAGGCTGGAGACACAGGCAACGGGCGAGAAATCCGCGCCGAGCCGGGCCAGCGTCGGTTCGCAGGCGCGCGCCATTTCGCCGCGCGCCACCAGCCCGCGCCGTTGCAGTGCGCGGCCAAGGTAGATGTTCTCCGCCACGCTCAGGTTGGGCGCCAGGCTCAGCTCCTGGTAGATCACCGCCACGCCGAGATCGCGCGCGGACTGGGGCCCGTCGATCTCCACCCGCTGCCCGTCGATATGGCATTCGCCGCCGGAGTCCGCGGTGTAGGCACCGGACAGGATCTTCATCAGGGTCGACTTGCCGGCACCGTTCTCACCCATCAGGGCATGGACCTCGCCGGCATAGGCTGTCAGCTCGACATTGCGCAGCGCGCGCACGCCGGGGAAGGTCTTGCAGATATTGCGCAGCGCCAGCAAGGGCGGCCTGGCGCACGCGCCGGAAAAATCGGACGGGTCAGACGATGGCATGGTTGGCCTCCGGAATCATGGCGGATGCGCCCCTGAGCATTTCAGCCCGCGGCGAGAAGTTCATGAACATTGGCAGCGAGGCGGCACCCACCGCGCCGGCGTTGGCGCCGAAGCAACCACGCACCACGCGCGGCGGGCGCCGCGCCTCCGGCGCGCCCTCGTCCAGTTCGGCCTGCAGGCGCCCGATCAGCGCCGCCACCAGGCCGGCATCGATGTCGGCGTCAAGGATGATCAGCGGCACGTCGAGCACCGCCAGCGCGGACTGCATGGCCGGCGCGAGCGCGTCGATGCAGTCGTCCAGCCACTCCCCCACCGCCGGATGCTGGTTGCGCACCTGCGCTTCCAGATCCGCGTGGCCGTCAATGGTCACGCCGTGATGGCGCAGGTGCCGGGTCAGCGCATTGAGCGAAGCGCGTGCCAGCAGGATGTCGCGCCGCTTGACGGTGCGCGGCGCCGAGGCCAGCGTGCTCGGCTGGACCGGCATCATGCCGATATCGCCGGCATTGCCCGACACCCCGCGCACGCAGTCGCCGTTGAGCGCCACGCCGCCGCCGATGGCCGGGCCGAGGAAGACATAGAGGAAACTCTGCGCGTGGTGGCGGCCGTAGAACAGTTCTGCCACTGCAGCGGCGGTGCCGTCGTTCTCGCCGAACACCGGCATGGCCGTGGCGTCCGCCAGTTCGGCGGCGAAGTCCACGGCATCCCAGGCGCGGAAGGTGGCTTGCGAAGCCTCGTCCTGCAGATCCAGTTCGCGCAGCCAGGCGCCGAGGTTGTAGGGCTGGGCCACGCCGATGCCGAGCAGGCGCTTGCGTTCGGCCGGCGTCAGCTGCGCGCGCAGCGCGGCCACATCGCCGCGCACGATCTCGAGCGCCTGATCCGGGTGCGGCAGGATCATCTGGTGGGCACGGGTGGCGAGGATCTCGCCGCCGAAATCCACCATCACGCACTCGATGCTGGCGCGGTCCAGCCGCACGCCGATGCCGAACGCCCCCTTCGGCTGCAGGCGGATCAGGCTGGCCGGCTGGCCGCGCTGCCCGTCCTGCCGGCGGCCGGCCACTTCGATCAGGCCATCCTCGGTCAGCGTCTGCACGATGCTGCCCACCGCCGTGTTGGTGAGCTGGGCCATGCGGGCGAGATCGGCCTTGGACGCCTCCCCGGCCCGGCGCAGCGCCAGCAGCAGCGCGCGCTCGTTGTACAGCCGCAGGCTGGCGGAATTCACGCCGCGGCCGGCCTTGGCACTGTTCATATCGTCTCCGCTGTTGTTCTGGGCGCCGCCTGGGTCACAGGAAGGATTCGCCGCTGCATTAATTAATTCAGTTTGAATTAAATAATAGGGAGAGACAGAACTCAAGGAAGGGGAAACCCGCAGGCAAGCGGTTGCATGCCACCACCAAAGCACCGCCCGAGCGCCTCGCACGCCACCGGGCATCCCACCGGCTCCGCCATGCTCTAAAATCCAGGCTCGCGCCTTCCGCACCCTGCCATGGACTCCATCTTCGACGCCATCCTTCCCGCGCCTTTCGGCAAGATCGGCGTGCGTACCGACGGCGAAACCATCCGCGAGATCGTCTACCTGCCCAAGAGCATGAAGCTCATCGAGCCCGCCAATGCGGTCGCGCAACGGCTGGCGCGGCAACTCGAGGCCTACTACGCCGATCCGGATGCTCCCTTCGATATCCCGCTGGCGCCGGCCGGCAGCGACTTCCAGCGCCGGGTATGGCAAGCCATCGCGAGCGTGCCGCGCGGCAAGGTCACCACCTATGGCGCCGTGGCGCGGCAGATCGGCAGCGCGCCGCGCGCGGTCGGGCAGGCGTGTGGGGCCAATTACTTCCCGGTGGTGATTCCCTGCCACCGCGTGGTCGGCGCCAGGGGCATCGGCGGCTTTGCCAACCACCAGGGCGATGGCTTCTTCCTTGACATCAAACGCTGGTTGCTGATCCACGAAGGGGTGATGCTGGCATGAACGATATCGCCCCCGTCGAAGGCGGCACCGAAGCCCAGGACAGCCCCGAGCTGCTTGCCGACCTAGACATGGTCCATCGTTTCTGCGATGCGCTGTGGCTGGAAGACGGGCTGGCGCGCAACACCATCGACGCCTACCGGCGCGACCTGACGCTGCTGTCGCGCTGGCTGCATGCCACGGCTACGTCCACCCTGCTGGGGGTGGACGATACCGCCCTCAATGGCTACTTCGCATCGCGCCACCTCGAGACGCGCGCATCGTCGGCCAACCGGCGGCTCACCGTGTTCAGGCGGTTTTACCAGTGGGCGGTGCGCGAGCACATGATCACGGCCGATCCCTGCCTGCTGCTGCGCCCGGCCAAGCAGCCGCCGCGCTTTCCCAAGACGCTGAGCGAAGCCCAGGTCGAAGCCCTGCTTGAAGCGCCGGACACCGCCACCCCGCTCGGCCTGCGCGACCGCACCATGCTGGAACTGATGTATGCCAGCGGGTTGCGCGTGTCCGAACTCACGCAGATGAAGACCATCGAAGTCGGCCTCAACGAAGGCGTGGCGCGCGTGGTCGGCGGCAAGGGCAACAAGGAACGGCTGGTTCCCTTCGGCACCGAAGCCGGCGACTGGCTACGCCGCTACCTCGCCGAAGGCCGGCCCACGCTGCTGGGCGAGCGCGCCTGCGACGCGCTGTTCGTCACCCAGCGCGGCGAGGGCATGACGCGGCAGGCCTTCTGGCACCTGATCAAGCGCCACGCGCGCGACGCCGAGATCTACGCGCCGTTGTCCCCGCATACGTTGCGGCATGCCTTTGCCACCCACCTGCTCAACCACGGCGCAGACCTGCGCGTGGTGCAGTTGCTGCTGGGGCATGCCGATATTTCCACTACGCAGATCTATACGCATGTGGCGCGCGAGCGCTTGCGGGATCTGCATCAGCAGCATCATCCGCGCGGGTAGGTTTTTTCGCGCGGTCATTGCGAACAGTCATTCCATCATGAGCAAGTCCAAACACGTTTCGGAAACCCCCGCTACCCAGTTCCTCAAACAGCATGGCGTTGCCTTTGGCGAACATGCCTATGACTATGTCGAGCATGGGGGCACCGGGGAATCGGCGCGCCAGCTTGGCGTGGATGAACACGCCGTGATCAAGACGCTGGTGATGGAGGACGAGAAGGCGCAGCCTATGATCGTGCTGATGCACGGGGATTGTTCGGTGTCGACGAAAAACCTGGCTCGGCAGACGGGGCGCAAGAGCGTGCAGCCGTGCAAGCCGGAGGTGGCGCAGCGGCATAGCGGGTATATGGTGGGGGGTACTTCGCCGTTTGGGACGCGCAAGCGGATGCCGGTGTATGTGGAAGCTGGGGTGCTGGCGATGGGGCGGATCTATATTAATGGCGGGCGTAGGGGGTATCTGGTCAGTATTGATCCGCAGGTGTTGACGGGGTTGGTGGGGGCGGAGGTGGTGGAGTGTGCGTTGGTGGATTGAGGGGCTGGTTGGGGGTTGGGGGCAAAACCGTTGGTTTTTGATTGCTGGGTTGGGGTTGGCGGTGTTGGTTGTTGGACCCAACAGCGTCCAACAACCAACACCACCAAAATCAAAAGCCAACGGTTTTGCACGCCGTCATAGCCCGCCCCCCCACCCCCCTTCCACGCTACAATCCCGCCAGCCTCAAATACCCGGTTCCCCCAAATGGCCAACCTAATCTTCACCCTCGCCGCCTACCTGATCGGCTCCATTTCCTTCGCCGTCGTGGTCAGCAAGGCCATGAACCTGCCTGACCCGCACACCTACGGCTCCGGCAATCCTGGCGCCACCAACGTCCTGCGCAGCGGCAACAAGAAGGCCGCCGTCCTGACGCTGATCGGCGACGCCTTGAAAGGCTGGCTGGCGGTCTGGCTGGCGGAGCGTTTCGGCCCGGCCTACGGCCTCGACGACACCGGCATCTCGCTGGTGGCCGTGGCGGTCTTCCTGGGCCACCTGTTCCCGGTCTTCTTCCGGTTCGCCGGCGGCAAGGGCGTGGCTACCGCAGCCGGCATCCTGTTCGCCATCGACCCGCTGCTGGGTGCCGGCACGCTGGCCACCTGGCTGATCGTGGCTTTCTTCTTCCGCTATTCGTCGCTGGCGGCGCTGGTGTCGGCGATCTTCGCGCCCTTCTTCTATGTGCTGATGCAGGGCGTGGACGTGATCGCCGGCGCGGTCTTTGCGATCAGCGTATTGCTGGTGGTTCGCCATCGCCAGAATATCGGCAAGCTGCTGGCGGGCAAGGAAAGCCGCATCGGTGAAAAGAAGAAGGTGCCCGGCGCCTGAAGGCGGAAAGCCTCCAAAGCCAAAAAGAAAGCCCGCGCGAAGCGGGCTTTCTTTTTGGCGAGGCGGAAAGAGGGAATGCGCTTACGGCATCTTGCTGAGGATGTCGTTCATCTCGTCCGCGGAGAAGGCACGCAGCGTCTGGGTGCGCACATTGCCCGCCATGCCCAGGGACAGGCCGAACGCGGTCATGGTAGCTTCGTCTGGCGCCGTAAAGGTCACTACAAGATCATATTGCCCGAGCGTCCAGTAGATATCTTTCATGTCGATGCCGTTTTTCTTCGCTAATTCGCGAACGGCAGCGGCACGCTTGGTTGTGTCTTTTACGGTACGGATTCCCTGGTCGGTAAAGTTTAAGAGTGCTACGAAAGTTGCCATGATGCGTCTCCTGATCAACTGGAATGGCACTACGCGTCGCCAAAGCGCACAGAGCAAATACGTGCTGCAATCTGCGTACCATGCGAGACATCATCTGGCCCGCGTGGTCATGACACCAGGCTGAAGCGCCCGCGGCGGGAGAAATTATCCGAAAGTGTTCCAGGATTGAGACGCTCCGGGACGCCGCGGCCAGTATCCGGCGCGGCGCCGAAGCTGCATTTGAAGCGGCGTTCAGGCCGCCTGTGCCAGCGCCGCGAACGGAAACACCATTTCCACCCGCAACCCGCCCTCGGCACGGTTTTCCAGCACGAGCCGGCCGCCCGCCTGGCGCACCAGCCGGTCCACGATGGCCAGGCCCAGGCCCGAATGCGCATTGCCGCCGCGCGCCGGATCCAGCCGCACGAAAGGCAGCGTCACTTTGTCCATCGCCTCCGGCGGAATGCCTTCGCCGTGGTCTTCCACCACCATGTGCCAGCCATCGGCCTGGCGCGAGGTACTGAGCAGCACCGGCGGAGCGCCATAGGCATACGCGTTGTCGATCAGGTTGCCAACGATGCGGTCGAGCTGGGTGGCGATCATGCGGAATCCGTCGCCTGCCATCAGCGACACTTCCACCGACTTGTCCTGCTCCGCCAGCGAAGCGGCCAGTTCGCCGATGCGGCGATCCACCGGCACCGGCCGGGCGGCAGGCTCGCCGCTCTGGGCAAAGGTGAGGAACTGTTCGACGATGGCCGACATGGATTCGACGTCGCGCGTCACGCCGGCCGCCGCCTTGGGATCGGCCAGCATCTCGGCGCGCAGCCGCAGCCGCGCCAGCGGCGTCTTGAGGTCGTGGGCGATACCGGCCAGCATGGTGTTGCGCTCCTGGTCGATACGGGTCAGGTCGGCCATCATGCGATTGAAACGCACGATCAGCTGGCGCAACTCGTGCGGGCCGCGTTCGCGCAGCGGCTCGACGGTGTGCTGGCGCGACAGCTGCTCGGCGGCCGCGGCCATGTCGCGCACCGGGCGCTGGATCTGCCAGGCGATCAGCAAGGCCACCGCCATGGCCACCCCGACCACCAGGATCACGCCGGGCAGCAGGCGATTGTCGGGCGGCGGGTTGACCACCCACAGCACCGGCATCGCGATCCAGTCCTGCCGCTGGGGTAGCTTGATCCAGATGCGCGACGTCTCTTCTTCTTCGAGCCGCACCTGGGTACCGGCCGGCATGCGCTGCGCGAACTTCTCGACCAGCCGGCGCGCCCTGCCCTTGGCCGCCACGGTATGCTCCGCCGCGCTGGCCTCGCTAGCCACTTCCACCAGGCTCGGCAGCTTGACCGGCGGCTGCGCCGCAAGCGCGCGCTGGATGCTCTCGAACTGGAACATCATCTGTTCGACGGAGTAATCCATCTGCTGCTGGCGGCGATCCATGCGCAGGATGGCAAGCCAGGAAAAATGGCTCAGCACCAGCACGGCTGCGATCAGCAGCGCGATGCGTCCGAACAGCGTATCGATGCGCAGCTTCATTGCGGTATGTCGTCTGCTTCGTCAGGCACGAAGGTATAGCCTCGCCCCCGCACGGTCTGGATGTAGCGGGGACGCTGGGCGTCCTCGTCGAGCAGGCGGCGCAGACGCCAGATCTGCACGTCGATGCCGCGATCGCTGATGCCGCTGGCGGTGCCGTACATCAGTTCCACGATGCGCTCGCGCGATAGCACCTCCAGCGGATGCATCAGCAGCAACTTGAGCAGCGCGAATTCGGTATCGCTGATCGCCACCTGCTCGCCGGCGCGCGCCAGCGCGCGCTGGCGGAAGTTGACGCGGAAGTGCCCGAAGGCCATGCCCTCGCGGTCCTCCGGCGCGGCGGCCGGGCGCGCCAGCTTGCGGCGCAGCACGGCATTGATGCGGGCCAGCAGCTCGCGCGGCGAAAACGGCTTGCCGAGATAATCGTCGGCGCCAATCTCCAGCCCGACGATGCGGTCGATCTCGTCGCTGCGCGCGGTCAGCAGGATCACGGGAATGTCGTCATTCTTGGCACGCAGGTTGCGCAGCGCCGTCAGGCCATCCACCTTCGGCATCATCAGGTCGAGCACGATCAGGGCCGGCCGCTCTCGCTCCAGGCGCGCCTGCAAACCTTCGCCATCGTGCAGCACGGACACGGCGAAACCCTGCTGGCTTAAATACTCGCGCAGCAGGTCGCGGAGTTCGGGATCGTCGTCGACGACCAGTATCTGGGTAGGCTGATTGGCTCGCATAGGCAGATGATAGCTAGGCTGGGCGCGGCAATCCGGGCGAATTGTTTCAGGGCATTACACCCGAGCCGCTGGTAATGGTCTGTAAGAATGGATGCCGGCGTTGAAACATCAAGGGCATCAAGGCGCATTATGCTTCGCTTATGTTTGCCGTTGCCGGCGGTCGCCGGATCAAACGGACCCGCCCCGATGCCGCCCGGCCACTACAAGCCGCGTGCTGCCTGCGGCACGTGCCGATGGCATTACGGCATACTGCTGCCTCTCTTACCCCGAAATTTGTCCGAACGCGCTCTCTTTTTCGCGTCGCTCCCAGGATCCGGTCATGGCCAAACCCGAAGAACATCAACAGGCTAAGCTGCCACCGCCGCCCAAGGCCGCCACGCGCCGCCGCAAACTGATCGTCGCCGCGCTGATCCTGCTATTGGCCGGCGGCGGCTGGTACTGGTACAAGCACCGTGCCCCCGCCGCCAGCGCCCCTGGGGCGCCCGGCGCAGCCGTTGGTCCGGGCGGCCGCGGCGGTCCCGGCGGCCCCGGCGGCCAGCGCTCGCCGGTGGTGGTCAGCACCGTGGCCCAACGTAATATGGACGTCATCCTCAACGGCCTGGGCAACGTCACGCCGGTGGCCAACGTGACCGTGCGGGCCCAGGTGTCGGGTCCGCTGCTCAAGGTGCTGTTCAAGGAGGGCCAGATGGTCAAGGCCGGCGATGTCCTTGCCGAGATCGACCCGCGCCCGTTCCAGGCCACGCTGGACCAGGCCGTGGGCACGCTGGCGCGCGACCGCGCCCTGCTCGAAAACGCCCGCCTGGACCAGAAGCGCTACCGCACCCTGCTTGGGCAGGACTCGATCTCCAGCCAGCAGGTCGACACCCAGGATGCCCTGGTGCGCCAGTACGAAGGCGTGGTCAAGACCGACCAGGCCAACGTGGACAGCGCCCGCCTGCAACTGGGCTACACCCGCATCGTGGCGCCGGCTTCGGGCCGCATCGGCCTGCGGCAGGTCGATCCGGGCAATATCGTCAGCACCAGCGACACCAACGGCATCGCCCTGATCACCCAGATCCAGCCGATCGCTGTGCTCTACACCATCCCCGAAGACAACCTGCCTTCGGTACTCAAGCGCCTGCATGCCGGCGAGACCATTCCGGTCCAGGCCTGGGACCGCCAGGCGCGCAACCGCCTGGCCGAGGGCACGCTGCTGACCACCGACAACCAGATCGACACCACCACCGGCACGGTCAAGCTCAAGGCGATCTTCCAGAATACCGACGGCCTGCTGTTCCCTAACCAGTTCGTCAACATGCGCACGCACGTGGACACCATCGAGAATGCCACCGTGGTGCCGGTGGCGGCCATCCAACGCGGCCAGCAAGGCACCTTCGTGTATGTGGTGGACGAGAGCAGCAAGGTCAAGGTCCAGGTGGTCACGCTGGGGCCGTCCGACGGCGAGCGCACCGTCGTGACCAAGGGCGTGCAGCCCGGCCAGCGCGTGGTGATCGACGGCGCGGACCGGCTCAAGGAAGGCATGACGGTGGAAACCGTGGACCCGGCAGCGCGCGCTGCCGCGCTGGTGCCGGCCAGCGCGCCACGCGGGCGCGGACGCCGCCGCGATGGTGGCCCGGGCGGTGCCAGCGGCAGCGGGGCTTCCGGCGCGGCGGGTGCCTCCGGCGCCCATGCCGAAGGACGGCGCCACCGCGATGGCGCAAGCGCCCCGGCTCCCGGCGGCGATGGCGCCCCGGCGGGCGCGGCGCCCCAGCGGCCGCAGTAAGGACTCAGCATGAACCCCTCACGCCTCTTCATCGAGCGGCCGGTCGCCACCGCGTTGCTGATGGTCGCCATCCTGCTGTCCGGGCTGGTGGCCTTCAGGCTGCTGCCGCTGTCGGCGCTGCCGGAGGTCGATTACCCGACCATCCAGGTCACCACGCTCTACCCGGGCGCCAGCCCGGACGTGATGACGTCGTCGATCACGGCCCCGCTGGAACGCCAGTTCGGCCAGATGCCGGGCCTCAAGCAGATGTCGTCGTCGTCCTCGGGCGGCGCCTCGGTGATCACACTGCAGTTCGATCTGACGCTGTCGCTGGACGTGGCCGAGCAAGAAGTCCAGGCGGCCATCAACGCCGGCGGCAACCTGCTGCCGGCGGACCTGCCGATGCCACCGGTCTACAGCAAGGTCAACCCGGCCGACGCGCCGATCATGACGCTGGCCATGACCTCGGACACCATGCCGCTGCCCAAGCTGCAGGACATGGTGGATACGCGCGTGGCGCAGAAGATTTCGCAGTTGCAGGGGGTGGGGCTGGTCAGCATCAGCGGCGGGCAGCGCCCGGCGGTGCGTATCCAGGCCAACCCGACCGCGCTGGCCGCGCTCGGCATGTCGATCGACGACCTGCGCACGGCCATCGGCAGCGCCAACGTCAACGGCGCCAAGGGCAGCTTCGACGGCCCCGCGCGCGCCTCCACCATCGACGCCAACGACCAGCTCAAGTCCGCCGACGAGTACCGCCAGATCATCGTGGGCTACCAGAACGGCGCGCCGATCCGCATCACCGACGTGGCCAATATCGTCGACGGCCCCGAGAACAGCCGGCTGGCCGCCTGGGCCAACGACAAGCCGGCCATCGTGCTGAGCATCCAGCGCCAGCCCGGCGCCAATGTGATCGAGGTAGTGGACCGCATCAAGGGGCTGCTGCCGCAACTGCAGAGCTCGCTGCCGGCCTCGGTCAAGGTGCAGCTGCTGACCGACCGCACCACCACCATCCGCGCCTCGGTGCGCGACGTGGAGTTCGAACTGCTGCTGGCGGTCGCTCTGGTGGTGATGGTGATCTTCGTCTTCCTGCGCAACGTGCCGGCCACCATCATCCCCGGCGTGGCGGTGCCGCTGTCGCTGGTGGGCACCTTCGGGATGATGTACCTGGCGGGCTTCTCGATCAACAACCTGACGCTGATGGCGCTGACCATCGCCACCGGCTTCGTGGTGGACGATGCGATCGTGATGATCGAGAACATCATGCGCTACATCGAGAAGGGCGATTCGCCCATGGAGGCGGCGCTCAAGGGGTCCAGGCAGATTGGCTTCACCATCATCTCGCTGACCTTCTCGCTGGTGGCCGTGCTGATCCCGCTGCTGTTCATGGGCGACGTGGTGGGGCGGCTGTTTCGCGAGTTCGCCATCACGCTGGCAGTGTCGATCCTGATCTCGGCGGTAGTCTCGCTGACGCTCACGCCGATGATGTGCGCGCGCCTGCTGCACCATGTGCCCGAAGAGAAACTCTCGCGTTTCCACCGGGCCACCGGGCGCTTCTTCGACAACGTGATCGCCAGCTACGGGCGCGCCCTGGACTGGGTGCTGGACCGCCAGAAACTCACGCTGCTGGTCGCCGTCGGCACCCTGGTGCTGACCGTGCTGCTGTACATGCTGGTGCCCAAGGGCTTCTTCCCGGTGCAGGACACCGGCGTGATCCAGGGCATTACCGAGGCTTCCCAGACTACGTCCTTCCCCGCCATGGCACTGAAACAGCAGGCGGTGGCGAAGGTGGTGCTGGAAGATCCCGCGGTGGAAAGCCTGTCCTCCTTCATCGGCGTGGACGGCACCAACACCACGCTCAACGCCGGGCGCCTCTTGATCAACCTGAAGCCCAAGGACCAGCGCCGCGATTCCATCGAGGACGTGACGCGCCGGCTGCAGGCCGCGGTCGACAAGCTCGGCGGCGTCTCGCTCTACACCCAGCCGGTGCAGGACCTGACCATCGAGGACCGCGTGTCCCGCACCCAGTACCAGTTCACCGTGCAGGACCCGGACCCCGTCACGCTGGCCACCTGGGTGCCCAGGCTGGTGGAGCGCCTGAAACAGGAGCCCGAACTGCGCGACGTGGCCAGCGACCAGCAGAACAACGGCCTGCGCGCCTACGTGGATATCGACCGCGACGCCGCGGCGCGCTTCGGCATCACCACCGCGGTGATCGACAGCGCGCTGTACAGCGCATTCGGCCAGCGGCTGGTGTCGACCATCTTCACCCAGTCGAGCCAGTACCGCGTGGTGTTGGAAGCCATGCCCGAGTTCCGCACCGATCCGCAGTCACTGGCGGAGCTGCGCCTGCCCTCGTCCTCGGGCGGGCAAGTGCCGCTTGGCGCATTCGCGCGCATCAGCGAGCGCACCGGCCCGCTGGTGATCAACCATCAGGGCCAGTTCCCCTCCGCCACCATCTCGTTCAACCTGTCCCCCGGCGAATCGCTCGGCGCGGCAGTGGACAAGATCACCAAGGTGGAGCACGAAATCGGCCTGCCGATCTCCATGCAGACCGACTTCCAGGGCGCAGCGCTGGCATTCCGTGCCTCGCTGTCCAACACGCTGTGGCTGATCCTGGCGGCGGTGATCACGATGTACATCGTGCTGGGCGTGCTCTACGAGAGCACCATCCATCCGGTCACCATCCTCTCCACCCTGCCCTCGGCCGGCGTGGGCGCGCTGCTGGCGCTGCTGGTCTCGGGCCAGGACCTGGGCATCATCGCGATCATCGGCATCATCCTGCTGATCGGTATCGTCAAGAAGAACGCCATCATGATGATCGACTTCGCGCTGGAAGCGGAGCGCGAGGGCGGCATGGCGCCGCGCGAGGCGATCTTCCAGGCCTGCCTGCTGCGTTTCCGCCCGATCCTGATGACCACCATGGCGGCATTGCTGGCCGCGCTGCCGCTGATGCTCGGCACCGGCATCGGGTCCGAGCTGCGCCGCCCGCTGGGCATCACGATGGTGGGCGGCTTGCTGGTCAGCCAGGTGCTGACGCTGTTCACCACGCCGGTGATCTACCTGGCGTTCGACAGCCTGGCAATGCGCCTCAAGGACTGGCGCCGGCGCCGTTATGGCGACACCGGCGATGGCGATCAGACCGGCGGCCCCGCCGCCGAGCCGAGGCCGTGATGAACCTGTCGGCTACCTTTATCCATCGGCCGGTCGCCACCGCGCTGCTGACCATCGGCATCCTGCTGGCGGGGCTGGCGGCGCTGCGGCTGCTGCCGGTGTCGCCGCTGCCGCAGGTGGACTTCCCCACCATCTCGGTGTCCGCCTCGCTGCCCGGCGCCAGTCCCGAGACCATGGCCGCCACCGTGGCCACGCCGCTGGAGCGCGCGCTGGGCGCCATCGCCGGCGTCACCGAGATCACCTCCAGCAGCTCGCTGGGCTCGACCCGCGTCACGCTGCAGTTCGAGCTGTCGCGCAACATCGACGGCGCCGCGCGCGACGTGCAGGCTGCCATCAACGCCTCGCGCGCCACGCTGCCCACCAGCCTGCCGAGCAACCCGACCTACCGCAAGGTCAACCCGGCCGACGCGCCGATCATGATCATCGCGCTGACCTCGCCCACCATGACGCGCGGCCAGCTCTACGATGCGGCCTCGACCATCCTGGCGCAGAAGATGTCGCAGATCGAGGGCGTCGGGCAAGTCACCATCGGCGGCTCTTCGCTGCCGGCGGTGCGGGTGGAGCTCAACCCCACCGCGCTCAACAAGTACGGCATCTCGCTGGAGGACGTGCGCAACACCATCAGCGCCACCAACGCCAACCGTCCGCTTGGCTCGCTGGAAAACGCCACCACCAACTGGCAGGTCTACGCCAACGACCAGGCCATGAAGGCGGCGGACTATATGCCGCTGATCGTGCGCTACGCCACGCCGGGCACATTTTCCTCGGCCTCGGCGGGCGCGCTGATCGCCAGCACCGCCAACGCCACCGCGGGCGGCGGCGTCAGCACCAAGACCGTCAACGGCGTTACCACCACCACGCTGACCACCAGCAGCGGCACCACCACCATCAGCACCGGCGCCACCGGCGGCAACACCAGCAGCGGCGGCCCGAACTCCTTCGCCGTGCCGGTGCGGCTGTCGGACGTGGCCAAGGTGACCGACTCGGTGCAGGACGTGCGCAACGCCGGCTCCGCCAACGGCCAGCCCTCGGTGCTGCTGGTGCTCAACCGTTCGCCCGGCGCCAACATCATCGAGACCGTGGACCGGGTCAACGAGGTGCTGCCGTCGCTGCAGCAGATGATCCCGTCCGCCATCAAGATGGAAGTGATGATGGACCGCACCCCCACCATCCGCGGTTCGCTGCGCGAAGTGGAGCACACGCTGATGATCTCGGTGGCGCTGGTGATCATGGTGGTGTTCCTGTTCCTGCGCAATGCGCGCGCCACGCTGATTCCCAGCGTGGCGGTGCCGGTGTCGCTGATCGGCACCTTCTCGGTGATGTACCTGGCCGGCTTCTCGCTCAACAACCTGTCGCTGATGGCACTGACCATCGCCACCGGCTTCGTGGTCGATGACGCCATCGTGGTGCTGGAGAACATTTCGCGGCATATCGAGGAGGGCATGAAGCCGCTCGAAGCCGCGCTCAGGGGTTCGCGCGAGGTGGGCTTCACCGTGCTGTCGATGAGCCTGTCGCTGATCGCGGTGTTTATCCCGCTGCTGATGATGGGCGGCATCGTCGGACGCCTGTTCCAAGAGTTCGCCATCACCTTGTCGGTGGCGATCCTGGTATCGCTGGTGGTGTCGCTGACCGCCACGCCGATGATGTGCGCGCGCCTGCTCAAGTCGGTGAAACCGGAACAGCAGGGCCGCTTCTACCGCGCCAGCGAACGCGTGTTCACCTGGATGCACGACCTGTACGCGCGCACCCTGGCCGTGTCGCTGCGCCACAGCGCGCTGGTGTGGCTGGTGTTGCTGGCCACCATCGGCCTCAATGTCTGGCTCTACACGATCGTGCCCAAGGGCTTCTTCCCGCAGCAGGACACCGGGCGCCTGATCGGTTTTATCCGGGCCGACCAGGCCACTTCGTTCCAGGCCATGCGGCCCAAGCTCGATAACTTCATCAAGATCGTGCAGTCCGACCCGGCGGTGGTCAACGTGACGGGTTTCACCGGCGGCTCGCAGCGCAATACCGGCCAGATGTTCGTCACGCTCAAGCCGATTTCGGAGCGCGATTCGGCCGACGCCATCGTCGCCCGGCTGCGCGTCAAGCTGGCCAAGGAGCCCGGTGCCAGCCTGTTCCTGACCTCGGTGCAGGACATCCGCATCGGCGGCCGGCAAAGCAGTTCGGCTTACCAGTTCACGCTGCAGTCGGACGATCTCGACGTGCTGCGCGAGTGGGAGCCCAAGGTGCGCGCGGCCATCTCCAACCTCAAGGGGCTGGAGGATGTCGATACCGACACCAACGACAAGGGCCTGCAGACCTCGGTCATCATCGACCGCGACACCGCGTCGAAGCTCGGCGTCACCGCCCAGCAGATCGATGCCGTGCTCAACGACGCCTTCGGCCAGCGGCTGGTGTCCACCATCTACCACCCGCTCAACCAGTACCGGGTGGTGATGGAACTCAGCCCCGAGTACCTGCAGGGCCCGCATGCGCTCAACGATATCTACGTGGTCACCGGCGGCGGCAAGCGGGTGCCGCTGTCGGCCTTCGCGCGGTTCGCACCCACCAGCACGCCGCTGGGCGTCAATCACCAGGGCCAATTCGCGGCCTCCACCATCTCCTTCAACCTGGCCGAGGGCGTCGCGCTATCGCAGGCCACGGACATGGTCAAGGATGCGATGGCGCGCATCGGCGTGCCGGAGACGCTGCAGGCCAACTTCCAGGGCGGTGCCAAGGCCTTCCAGGACTCGCTCAAGAGCCAGCCGCTGCTGATCCTGGCCGCGCTGATCACCATCTACATCGTGCTCGGCATGCTGTACGAGAGCTACGTGCATCCGCTCACCATCCTGTCCACCCTGCCATCGGCGGGCGTCGGCGCGCTGCTGGCGCTGCTGGCCTCGGGCACGGACTTCAGCATCATCGCGCTGATCGGCGTGATCCTGCTGATCGGCATCGTCAAGAAGAACGCCATCATGATGATCGACTTCGCCATCGATGCCGAGCGGCGCGAGGGCCTGTCGCCGCGCGATGCCATCTACCGCGCCTGCCTGCTGCGCTTCCGCCCCATCCTGATGACCACGATGGCGGCCTTGCTGGGCGCCATACCGCTGGCGATCGGCCGTGGCGACGGCGCCGAACTGCGCGCGCCGCTGGGCATCTCCATCGTCGGCGGGCTGGTGGTCAGCCAGTTGCTCACGCTGTACACGACGCCCGTGGTCTACCTGACGCTGGACCGCTGGCGCCTGAAGGTGAAAGCCTGGCGCCAGCGCCGTTCGGCCGTGCCTGCGGCCACGGCCAGCCTCGAACCCTGAATGCGATCCATGAACGCTTTTCTCCGCCTCCCTACCCTTTCCTTCCCGGCGACCGCGATGACGGTGGCGTGCGCCCTGCTGCTGGCCGGCTGCGCCGTGGGGCCCGACTACAAGCGCCCCGATGCGCCGTCCACGCCGGCCTTCAAGGAGGCGCCAGCCGACGCCTCGCAATGGGGCGAGTGGAAGCCGGCCGAACCGCAGGACACTAGCGAGCGCAGCAACTGGTGGGCGGTGTTCGCCGATCCGGAGCTCGACAAGCTGATGGCGCAGGTGCAGGTCTCCAACCAGAACATCAAGGCGTCCGAGGCGCAGTACCAGCAAGCGCTGGCGGCGCTGCAATCGGCGCGCGCGGGCTACTTCCCGACCGTGAACGCATCGGCCGGGCTCGACCGCACGCGCGGCAGCAACGGCCAGGTCGCCAACGGGCAGAGGGCCACGCTGTCGGCCAGCTGGGAAATCGATGTGTGGGGCCGCGTACGCAGGCAGGTGGAAAGCAGCGAAGCCAGCGCGCAGGCCAGCCAGTCCGACCTGGCTTCGATATTGCTGTCAACCCAGTCCACGCTGGCGCAGAGCTATTTCCTGCTGCGCATCGCCGACCAGCAGAAGGCCTTGCTGGACCGCACGGTGGTCGACTACGAGAAATCGCTGCAGCTGGTGCGCAACCAGTACGCAGCCGGCACCGCCCAGCGCTCCGACGTGCTGCAATCCGAGACCCAGCTCAAGAGCGCGCAGGCGCAGCAGATCGATATCCAGATCACGCGCGCGCAGCTGGAGCACGCCATCGCCGTCCTGACAGGCAAGCCACCGGCAGACCTTGCCATCACGCCGCAGGACTACGCCGCCGCCGTGCCGCGCGTGCCCATCGCGGTGCCGTCGGCGCTGCTGGAACGCCGGCCCGATATCGGCGCGGCCGAGCGCCGCATGGCCGCTGCCAATGCGCAGATCGGGGTGGCCCAGGCGGCTTACTACCCGACGCTGACGCTATCCGCCACCGGCGGTCTTTCCGCCAGCACGCTGGCGCGCTGGCTGGCGCTGCCGGACCGCGTGTGGTCGATCGGCCCCGCGCTGGCCGGCACGCTGTTCGACGGCGGCCTGCGCAGCGCCGCCAAGGCGCAGGCGGTTGCCGCCTACGACCAGAGCGTGGCCAACTACCGCCAGACGGTGCTCTCCGCCTTCCAGGAGGTCGAGGATGGCCTCGCCGCCGCGCGCCTGCTCGAGCAGGAATCCGTGGTGCAGAACGACGCGCTGCGTTCGGCGCGCGACGCGCTGGCCCTGGTCAACAACCGCTACCGCGCCGGCACCGCCAGCCTGCTGGACGTGCTAACGGCGCAGACCACCGCCTACACGGCGGAGCGCACCGCGCTGACCATCGTAGGCCGCCAGTACACGACCAGCGCGGTGCTGATCAAGGCACTGGGCGGCGGGTGGCATATCGAGACGGACAATGCGTCGAACGCGGCGCCGGCTGCGCCAGGTACCGTGCCAGCCGCGCCGGCCCCTGGCGGCATGCCGCCGCCCGCCGGGACGCAAGGCGCAGCGCCGGTACCGGCGATCGCACCGGCGCGCTCCGCCGCCAGCGTGGCCGCGCGGCGGTAGCCGTCGCTGGCATCCGGTGGCGTTCCGCCGCCCTATGCCGGCGGAAAACGCACCCGCACCAGCAGGCCATTGCCGCCCTCGGCCTCCAGCAGCGCCAGCGTGGCGCCGTGCGCGGCGGCAATGTCGCGCACGATGGTGAGACCGAGCCCGGAGCCGCCCGGGTTCGCCTCCCCTGCGGCTCTCAAACCGGCGGCGTTGCCGCGACAGAACGGCTCCAGTACCGCCGCGCGTTCCTGCAGCGGAATGCCGGGGCCATCGTCTTCCACCTCCAGCACCACCGCTTTGCCAGCGCGATGGACGCGCGCCGTGACGACGCCGCCCGATGGCGTGTAGCGCAGCGCGTTGTCGACCAGGTTGGTGACCAGTTCGTGCAGCAGGTCGGTGCCAAGCACCGGCAGCGCGCCCTCGCCCTCGAAACCCAGATCGATGCGCCGCGCGCGGGCGGCGGGCGTGAGTTCGAGGCAGACTTCCCTCACCAGCGCCGCCAGGTCCAGCACGCGCGGTGTCTCCGCGCCGCCGTGCGCGGCGCGCGCCATCGACAGCAGGCGGTCGGCCAGCGCGGCCATGCGCGCGGTGCTGTCGGCCAGGCCCTGCGCGATGCGCCGCTGCTCGGCGGGATCGTGCTCACGCGCCGCCAGTTGCGCCTGCGTGTGCAGCACCGCGAGCGGCGTGCGCAACTGATGTGCCGCGTCGGCGATAAAGCGGCGCTGCGCGGCCAGCACCTGTTCCAGCCGCGCCATATAGCCGTTCATCGCCTCCACCAGCGGCGCCGTTTCGCGCGGCGCGCTATCGAGAGGCAGCGGCGTGGTGGCGCCGGGCTGGCGCTGCGCCACCTCGGCGCGCAGCGCATCGAGCGGCGCCAGCGCGCGCCGCGTGAACAGCCAGATCACGAGCACCACCGCCAGCACCAGCATCAGCTGGCCCCACAGCACATCGAACAGGATGTTGCGCGTCAGCGCCTGGCGCGAGTCGAGGGTCTCGCCGACTTCGATCAGCGCCATGCCGCCGTGCGTGCCGCTCGCGTCCATCACCGGCTGGCGCAGCGCGGCGATGCGGATCGGCTGGCCGCGGTAAGTGCGGTCGTAGAAACTCACCAGCGCGGGATAAAGCTTGGTGCGGGGCTGGCTGGCGTCGAACGGCGGCAGGTCGTCGTAGCCGGAGACGAACTCGCCATCCACCCCGCTCACGCGATAGAACATGGTGGCGTTCATGCCCACCTCGAAGGTATCGAGCGAGATATAGGGCACGTCCACGCGCACGCCTTCGGGCGTCAGCGTGATGCGCTCGGAGATATTGCGCGCAGAGGCCAGCAGCGTGCGGTCGTAGGCCAGGTCGGCTGACGCCAGCGCATTCGAATACGCCACCACGCCGTACACCGCCTGCAGCAACAGCATGGGCGGTATCAGCCACCACAGCAGCCGCGCGCGCAGGCTGGCGGGACGCCTGCGCTGCTCAGCCAACGCTGGGCTCCAGCACGTAGCCCAGCCCGCGCAAGGTCACGATGGCCGCGCCGGAGCCTTCGAGCTTGCGGCGCAGGCGATGCACATAGACCTCGATCACGTCGGGCTGGGTCTCGTCGGCCAGCGTGAAGATGCCGGCGTAGATCCGGTCCTTGCTGACGGTCTTGCCGGGCGGCGTCATCAGGATCTCCAGCACCGCGTGCTCGCGCGGCGTCAGCGCGAGCGGCACGCCGCCCACCTGGAAATGGCGCGACACCGTATCGAAGCCCAGGCCGCCGCAAACCACCAGCGGCGCCTCGGTCTGGCGCGCGCGGCGCAGCAGGGCCTTCACGCGCGCCTCGAACTCGGCGAGATCGAAGGGCTTGGCCATGTAGTCGTCGGCGCCCAGGTCAAGGCCCTTGACCCGGTCGCCCACTTCGCCGCGCGCGGTCAGGATCATCACCGGCACGCGGCAACCGCGGCCGCGCAGGCGGGCGAGCAGGTCGAGGCCGTCGCGGTCGGGCAGCGTGAGGTCCAGCAGCACCAGCGCGTAGTCGCTGCCGGCACTGGTGCCGCCCGCGTGCGTGCTGAACAGCAGGGATTCGGCGCTGGCCGCGTCGGCGGCGCGCTCCACGGTGAAATGCAAGGCGCGCAGCGCCTGCATCACCCAGGTGGCCAGTTCGTCGTGGTCTTCGACCAGCAGTACTCTCATGGAAGGTTCTTCTCCTGCGCTTCTGGCACTCCGTTATGCCTGATTTTCTCACCGGCAGCCAGCGGATTTGCCCGGGATTTCCCGGTAAGCTGTCTGCCGCGTTGTCGTTCTATCCCGTCGTCCGGCCTCACCCTAGGAGAATCCATGAGCATCGTCCCGGCCGCCCTGCGTCTCGCCTGCGCCGCGCTCGCCCTGGCGGCGATTTGCGCGCATGCGTCCCCCGCGCCGGAGTGCATCGTGCCCGCCAAGCCCGGCGGCGGCTTCGACCTGACCTGCAAGCTGGCGCAGCGAGCCCTGCTGGAAGCCGGACTGACCGGGCAACCGATGCGGCTGGTCTACGTGCCGGGTGGCATCGGCGCCGTGGCCTACAACAGCATCGTGGCGCAGCGCCCCGCCGAGCCCGATACCATCGTCGCCTTCTCCGGCGGCTCGCTGCTGGCGCTGGCCGAAGGCAAGTTCGGCAAGTATGGCGTGGCCGACGTGCGCTGGGTCGGCGCGCTCGGGACCGACTACGGCATGATCGCGGTGCGCGCCGATTCGCCTTACAAGACCTTGAAGGACCTGGTGGCCGCGCTGAAGTCGGATCCCGACCAGGTGCTGTTCGGCGCCGGCGGCACCATCGGCAACCAGGACTGGATGAAGGCCGCGCTGGTGGCCAGGCAGGCCGGCGTTGGCTACAAGCGCATGCGCTTCGTGGGCTTCGAAGGCGGCGGCGAGGCCTTCACGGCACTACTGGGCGGGCACGTGCAGGCAGTGTCGGGCGACGTCTCGGAAGCCGCGATGCAACTCGGCGCGGGCGGGATCCGCATCCTCGCCG
Organism: Cupriavidus sp. F041; assembly: GCF_057814235.1. NCBI lineage: Bacteria > Pseudomonadati > Pseudomonadota > Betaproteobacteria > Burkholderiales > Burkholderiaceae > Cupriavidus > Cupriavidus sp. F041. The sequence continues at coordinate 414,551 of NZ_JBVASY010000002.1, read as the reverse complement.
TGCTGGCCGAGCGGCGCCTGCCGGGCAGGCTTGCCAGCGTGCCGACGGCGCGCGAGCAAGGCTACGACATCACCTGGCCCATCCTGCGCGGCTTCTACATGGGCCCGAAGGTCGCGCAGGCCGACTACCAGCGCTGGGCTGTCCGCTTCGAGCGCCTGCAGGCAAGCCCGGCATTCGCCCGGCTGCGCTCGGAGCAGGGCTTGTTCCCCGCCGATCTGGGCGGCGCGGCATCGCTCGACGCCTATGTGAAGGACACCGTGCAACGCTACGGCACGCTGGCGAAGGAGTTCGGCCTGGTCCGCTAGGCGGCGACGTGCGCGAGCCTCCGGAGTAGCAGCCCTATGCCGGCCGCTTCTCCGGACGCGGCAGCGGCTGCTTGCTCACCCGTTCCTTGAGCCACGTAGCGGCCTTGCCGAGCGGCCGCTGCTTGTGCCACACCAGCTCCATCGCCACCGGCCAGTCCTGGTCGTCGAACTCCAGCACCGGCGACACCAGTTGCGCCGCGGCCGGCGAATTGGCCGCCACGTGCCAGGGCACGAAGGCCCAGCCCAGCCGGCGCTTGACCAGCTCGACGATAACCCACTGGCTCTCCACCCACCAGACTTCGGCGGCCACGCGCAGCCGCATTTTTTCCTCGCTATCGCTGCGGGTCGCCACCATCAGTTGCCGGTAGCGTTTCAGTTCCTCCCAGCCCACGCGCTGGTCCGCGAGCGCATGGTCGGGCGCGCAGATGATCTGCATCGGCACCCAGCCCAGCGCACGGAAACCCAGCTCCGGCGGCAACACCTCCTGGCGCCACATCAGGCCCAGGTCGGCGGAGCCGGCCAGCACCAGCCGGCTGACATCCTCCATCAAGGGAAACAGCAGCTCCAGTTCCACCGCCGGAAAGCGCGCCGAGAACTCCTCGAGCAGCACGCCCAGGGTTTCCTCCGGATACAGCTCATCCACCGCCAGCACCAGGCGGCTCTCGACGCCTTCGCCCAGGCTCTTGGCCACACCGCGGAAATGCTCGCAACGCTCCAGGATCACCCGCGCCTCGGCCAGCAGGCGTTCGCCCGCGGCGGTCAGGGTCGGATAGCGCCCGGCACGGTCGAACAACTGATTGCCGAGATCGATTTCCAGGTTGGCCACGGCCGCGCTGACCACCGACTGGGCTTTGCCCAGGCGGCGCGCGGCGGCGGAAAAAGAACCGCATTCGGCGGCGGCCGCGAAGGCCTGCAATTGTTCCAGGGAAAGGCTCATGGGATTCCTGATGGCGCGACGCCGTCACATCCATCGTTTTTAGCGATGGATACCAACTTGGCTATCCCACGATTATAGATAGAATGGCCTGCATTGACGCCAGACAGGAAGTATCATGCGCAGCACCAAGGACAGAATCCGTCACACCATCGGCTTTGAACTGATCGGCCTGCTGATCTTCGCGCCGGTGGGCAGCTGGCTATTTGGCTTCACCCTGCACCAGATGGGCATCATCGCGGTGGTGGCATCGGTGATCGCCGCCGGCTGGAATTATCTTTACAACCTGCTTTTCGACAAGGCCATGCTCCGGTTCACCGGACAGTTGCGCAAGCCGGTGGCCATGCGCGTGCTGCATGCCATCCTGTTCGAACTGGGCCTGCTGGTGGTGTTCCTGCCGATGGTGGCCTGGTACCTGGACATGAGCTTGCTCGATGCCTTCATCATGGATATCGCGGTGGCGGCGTTCTACGTGGTCTATGCCTTCATCTACAACTGGGCTTATGACGCAGTGTTCCCCGTTGGCGTTGGCGCCGGCGCCCGGACCAGGACGAAAACAAAGGCTGTCGGGGAATCCGCCTGAGCAGCGCCCCTCCGAATGCAAAAAGCGGATGCCACCGGCATCCGCTTTTTTTTTTGTGCGCCCAGCATGGGCGCACTCCTGCGGGTGTAAGTCCCGCCATAAGCTGGTCACGGCGAATGAAGTGAAGCGCAACCGCATGAGGGCGACCGAGTGTGGGGAGGAAGCGTGGAGCGTAAATCGCGAGCCGATGGACAAGAACTGCATAGAAGGCGCTGCCGAGCAGGGCGAGCGGGCAAGAAACCGCGAAGCTCTTGTGACCAAGGCGAAGTGGCGTAAATGCAGCGGCTGTGCGGTGAAGGAGTGCGTTCTTACCTGGGGAGGCCTCGCCTCATGCCTGAAAGGGCAACGACGTCGAGTCGGAGCGAGGAGTCAGCAGAGGCCAAAGTAGTTGGGCGGCGTGGCTGGGAAAGCTAAAGCTGCCGGCGAAGGGCCGAAGGAATGGGAGGGGGAGCCCTCTGGTTATCGGAAGTGAAGCGCCTCAGATGTTCGCGAGAGCGAAGCTCGTCGGTAGGGTGGATAGGGTGAAGCCCGACAGGCCCCGGCAGCGAGGAATCAGTTCCGCCGAACCGGACAAAGGCAAGCCTGGGCGTCGGGTCGGGAGCAACACAAGCCTGACGACCTCAACCATTCCAACCGCCTGGTGCGGACCCGCATGCCAGGTGGTGTGGGAGGGGACCGGTCAGATTACCTGACCGCCCCTATCCCGATTGCAACGGTCTGGATCGTAGACCGGCCGGCTGCTAGTCGTGTTTACCTCCGGTCGGGGGTCGCCACATTACCAACCACGCCACCCAGGGCCGCGCCACCGATGGTGGCCGCCGGTCCACCAATCAGCGCCGCACCCGCGACGCCGCCGACGCCGGCGCCAATCGCCGTATTGCGCTGCTTGGGAGTCATGTCGGCACAGCCCGCTACGCTAAGCACGGTGGCAAGCAGGAGGGACAGGGTCACGGTACGCATGATGGGGCTCCTTGATGGATTAGCTTTGCGCCTGGCAATGCACCCATGCATTGCGGCAGTTGCTTCCAGTATGGATGCCGGGTAAGTCACGCGCGACCGGCAAGGGGCCTAACCTCTTGTCAGAGGAATCCCACAAGCTTCCACACAGGCTTCCGCTGGCGCCGCTCCGGCCGTCTGCGCGCGCCGTGCAGCAATTTCCTCCGGCATGCCCGGTATTGCGGGTTTCTCCGCACGCTTCAGAGCTTGATGCGCCCATTCATTTAGTTATACTACATAACAATATTGCTGCTTGCCGCCGACCCTGCATGAGGGGCCCACCCGGCGCGGGCAATCCATAACAAGCTGTGGAGACGACATCATGAAGATCGCGATAGCCGGCGGCGGCATCGGCGGCCTGACGCTGGCACTGCTTTGCCACCGGCATGGCATCGAGGCAGAGGTCTGGGAAGCCAGCGAAGCGCTGCGCCCGCTCGGCGTGGGCATCAACCTGCTGCCGCACGCCGTGCGCGAGCTGGCCGAACTGGGGCTGCTCGATGCGCTGGCCGAACTGGCGGTACAGACCTCGTCACTGTCTTACTACAACAAGCTGGGCCAGCGCGTCTGGCACGAACCGCGCGGGCGCGCGGCGGGCTACGACCTGCCCCAGTTTTCCGTTCATCGCGGCGAATTCCAGATGCTGCTCTACCGCACCGCGGTGGAACGCCTGGGCGCCGATCGCGTGCACACCGGGCATACATTCGAATCGGTGGTGAGCACCGGTGCGCGCGCCGGCGAGCCGGTGGCGTTCACGCTGCGCCGTCGCAGCGACAACGCCGAAGTCACGGCCCGGGCCGATGTGCTGGTGGGCGCCGACGGCATCCACTCCGCGGTGCGCCGGCACTTCTATCCGCAGGGCGACGCGCCGCGCTTCTCGCGCCGCACGCTGTGGCGTGCCGTCACCGAAGCGCCGCCGTACCTGGACGGCAGCTCGATGTTCATGGCGGGCCACCAGGACCAGAAGTTCGTGGCCTACCCGATCTCCGAACCGCTGCGCCGCCAGGGGCGCTCGCTGGTCAACTGGATCGCCGAGCTGCGCGTGCCCGACCACGTCTCGGACACACCACCGCGCAGCGACTGGAACAAGCAGGTCGACAAGTCCGTGTTCAGCGCGGCCTTTGCGAACTGGCGCTGGGACTGGATCGATATTCCCGCGCTGATCGACGGCGCCGAAGCCATCTACGAATTCCCCATGGTCGACAAGGACCCGCTGCCGCGCTGGACCTTCGACCAGGTGACCCTGCTGGGCGACGCCGCCCACCCGATGTACCCGATCGGCTCCAACGGCAGCGCCCAGGCCATCCTGGATGCGCGCTATCTGATGGACAGCCTGCTGGCCAACGGCGCGCCGCGTGATGCGTCCGGCGCCGGCTACGCGCTGCGCGAGTACGAGGCGGAGCGGCTGCCGCGCACCGCCGCCATCGTGCTGCGCAACCGCCTGAACGGGCCCGAGCAGGTCATGCAGCTAGCCGAGCAGCGCGCGCCGCAAGGCTTCAGCGATATCGACGCCGTGATACCGCGCGCGGAACTCGAAGCCATCGCACTGCGCTACAAGCAGCTCGCCGGCTTCGACCGGCAGTCGCTGCAGGTACCTGCGCGCTAGCCCACTGCTTCGTCCCTCGCATCAAGCCCGACGACCGGCCCTGAGAAGCCGGCGTCATTCCAAAGAGAAAAAGGAGACATCTTGCCGCGCCCCAGCCCTATCCGCCCCGCTACCGCTGTCCGCCTCGCGCTGGCCGTGGCCGCAACCCTTGCCGCCACGCTTGCCGCCGCGCCCGCGCTGGCCGAAGTGACGGTCGGCGTCAGCATCTCGTCGACGGGCCCCTCGGCTTCGCTCGGCATCCCGCAGAAGAACAGCATGCCCCTGCTGCCGGAGAGCATCGGCGGCGAGAAGATCCGCTACGTGGTGCTGGACGACGGCTCCGACCCCACCCAGGCCACCAAGGTGGCGCGGCGCTTTGTCAGCGAAGACAAGGTCGACATCATCCTCGGTTCGTCGGCGGTGGCGCCGTCGATCGCGATCGCCGAAGTCGCGGACGAGAGCCAGACCGTGCAGCTGGCGTTCTCGCCCATCGAACTCAAGCCCGGCCGCGGCGAATGGACCTATCGCCTGGCGCAGCCGGTCAGGCTGATGGCCGAAGCCGTGGCGGGAGCGGCGCACGCCAGGGGCGTCAAGACCATTGCCTTCATCGGCTTTGCCGACGCCTACGGCGAGACCTGGCTCAAGGAGTTCACCGCCGCAGCCGCCGCGCGCGGCATCCTCCTCGTCGCCACCGAACGCTATGCGCGCTCGGATGCCAGCGTGACCGCGCAAACGCTCAAGCTGATCGCCGCCCATCCCGACGCGGTGCTGATCGCGGGCGCCGGCACCGGCGCCGCCCTGCCGCACACCACTTTGCGCGAGCGCGGCTACGCGGGCCCGGTCTACCACACGCACGGCGCCGCCACCAAGGACCTGATCCGCATCGGCGGCAAGGCCGTCAACGGCTCCATCCTCCCGGCCGGTCCGGTGATCGTGGCCGAGCAACTGGCGGACAACGCCGCGGCGAAAAAGCCCGGGCTGGACTATGTGGGGCGCTATGAAAAGCAGTACGGCCCCGAGAGCCGCACCCAGTTCGGCGCGCACCCTTACGATGCCGGCCTGGTGCTGCAGCGCATCGTGCCGGTGGCGCTCAAGCAGGCGAAGCCGGGCACGCCGGAATTCCGCAAGGCACTCAAGACGGCGCTGGAGAGCGAGCGCAATATCGTGGTCTCGCACGGGGTGCTGAACTACACGGCGCAGGATCATTTCGGCTTCGACGCGCGCGGCCGCGTGCTGCTGACCATCGACAACGGCAACTGGAAGCTGCTGAAATGACCGCGCCCTTGGTTAGTGACGCACTGCCCGCCCCCACGCTGGAACATGTGGCCGACTTCAGCTTCCGGCTGGCGCCGGCCACCGAGGTGGGCGCGAGCGCGCTGGGCAACCGCCGGGTGATCCCCATCCTGGACGGCGCGGTCAGCGGACCGCGCCTGCAAGGGCGCATCCTGCCTGGCGGCGCTGACTTCCAGCTGGTACGGCATGACACGGGCAACGGCATCGTCGTGGCCGATATCGAAGCGCGCTACGTGCTGGAGACCACCGACGGCGCGCGCATCTACATCGTCAACGCCGGCTTGCGCAGCGGCCCCGGCGAACTGATCGCGCGGCTCGGCGCCGGCGAGGTGATCGATCCGCGCCTGATCTACTTCCGCACCGCGCCGCGCTTCGAAACGGCATCGCCCGGTTACGACTGGCTCATGCAGCACCTGTTCATCGCCACCGGCGCCCGCTATCCCGACCGGGTGGAAATGCGGTATTTTCGCGTCATCTGATTCAGTTCCATTCGACCGACGCCAAGGCACCATGACCACAGCAAAGGCGCGCCCGCGCCGCAGCCGCGACGCCCCCGATCCCGCCGGCGCCAGCCAGGCGGCCGACACCATCGGCGGCTTCGACCCACATATCCCCAACATCGACTACGGCGTGCTGGACAGCCTGGTCGGCTACGCCATCCGCCGCGCGCAGATCCGCATCTACGAGGACTTCGTCCAGTCGCTGGCGCAGTGGCACATCACGCCGCCGCGTTTCTCCGCGCTGGTGATCATCTCGCGCAACCCGCATCTCAAGCTGACCGAACTGGCCAGCATCCTGGGCATCGCGCGCTCCGGCGCGGTGCTGCTGGTCGATGCGCTGGAAGACATGAAGCTGGTTGCACGCCGTCCCGCGCCACACGATCGCCGGGCCTACAGCCTGGTGCTGACACCAGCGGGCCGCCGCACGCTGGTGTCCGCCACCACCGCCGTGTGTGCGCACGATGCGCGCGTTGCGGCCGCGCTATCGGCGCAGGAGCAGGATACGCTGCGCGCGCTGCTCGGCAAGCTGGCGCCGCCCTGTCCCACCGGCATGGCCCAGCCGGCACCACCCGCGAGCCTCACGGAAATCTGAACTTCGCGTCATCCGCGCTCATGCCCATGCGTTAACATGGGCACCATGCCGAAACGCCCCTCCCCATTCCTTCACCGCCTGTTGCCGCTTTGCGTCGCCGGCCTGCTATGCATCGGTGGCCTGCCCTCCGCCACCGCCAAGACCGCCGTCCACAAGGCCAAGGCCGTCCACGCCGCTACCACGCCGACAGAACAGGCGGAGCCGCGATCGGGCCTGCCGGCCAGCGTGACGGGCGCGCTCAAGCGCGCGCACGTGCCGGCCTCGGCCGCCAGCTTTTATGTGATCAAGGTCGGCGCGCCGGCGCCCCGCGCGAGCTGGAACGCGCAGAAGCCGATGAACCCGGCCTCGACCATGAAGCTGGTCACCACCTTTGCCGGCCTGCAGCTGCTCGGCCCCGGCTACCGGTGGCAAACCTCGCTCTACGGCGACGGCCAGCCAGGCGCCGACGGCACCATCAACGGCAACGTCTACCTGCGCGGCCAGGGCGACCCCAAGCTCGTGCCGGAAGAAATGGCCAAGCTGGTCGCCAAGGCCCGCGCCGCGGGCGCCACCACCATCAATGGCGACCTGGTGCTGGACCGCAGCTACTTCGATTCCGCGCTCGACAGCGGCGCAACCATCGACGGCGAGACCCAGCGCGCCTACAACGTCAGCCCCGACGCGCTGCTGTATGCCTTCAAGACGCTGTCGTTCACCATTACGCCCGACCCGGCCAGCCAGTCGGTAGCGGTATCGGTCACGCCCGCGCTGGCGCAGCTCAAGCTGGACAACCACCTCGCGCTGTCCAACGGAAAATGCGGCGACTGGTCGGCACGCGCCCGGCCCTCCGTCACGCAACAGCCCGACGGCACCGTGCTGGCCTCCTTCGACGGCAGCTACGCCGCCGACTGTGGCGAACACATCGTCAATATCGCCACCCTCTCGCACAACGAATTCGCCTGGGGCGGCTTCGTCGCCGAATGGCAACTCGCCGGCGGCCGCTTCACCCACCAGCCGGCGCTGCGCATGGGCCGCCCCCCGCGCGGCGCCTTCCTGCTCGCACGCCACTACGGCCAGCCGCTCTCCGATATCGTGCGCGACATCAACAAGTTCTCGAACAACGTGATGGCCCGCCAGCTCTACCTGACCATCGGCGCCGAGATGGATCGCAGCGGGCCTGCCAGCACCGCACGCTCGGAGAAAGTGGTGCAACGCTGGCTGGCGCGCCAGGGGCTGACCATGCCGGACCTGGTATTGGACAACGGTTCAGGGCTGTCGCGCGAAGAACGGATCAGCGCGTACGATATGTCGCGGTTGTTGCAGCAGGCGCTTGCCAGCGAGGTTGGGCCGGTGTTGATCGATTCGCTGCCCATCCTCGGGGTGGACGGCACGTTGCGGAACCGGCTGACGAGGGCCGGGGCGGCCGGCAATGCGTATATGAAGACGGGGACGTTGAACGATGTCCGGGCGCTGGCGGGGTATGTGGATGCCCTGAACGGGGATCGGTATGTGGTGGTGAGTTATATCAACCATGCGAATGCATCGCAGGCGCGGGATGCGCATGATGCGTTGTTGCAGTGGGTTTATCAGGGGGCGCCGTAAGGGGTTGGCTTTTTGGGGCCGGGTGGCCTTGGCGGCGTGCTTGCTGCAGAACCGTTGGTTTTTGATTGCGGGTTTGGGGGTTGGTTTATGCGGCGTTGGTTGTTGGACCCAACAACCAACACCGCCAAAACCAAGGGCCCAAGAGCCCCCCCTCACTCCCCAAACGCAGCAGCAGCCCGCTGCAACCGATCCCTAACCCCATCCCACTCATACCCATCCGGCAAAGCTTCAAACACCAATCTCGAATACCCCTCCCGATCCAACCTCCGCAACAACCGATAAAGCTCTCGAGCATAAGCCTCAGCACCGGCAGGCGCCTGCACCCAAACGCACCGCGGATCGGCAGCCGCCTCGGCCCCCACCCATGCCACTTTGGCATCAGCAGGCAAATCCGCTAACTGGGCCGGCAAATCGGCAGCGGAAGACAACGCCAGCGAAGTATGCGGCGCATAGTGCGCCTTAAGCGTCCCCGAAGCCCGCGGCGCAGCGGCATCCGGCGGCAAGGGCGTCACGCCCAGCACCTGAGCCATCATCGCCGCCGTAATCGCGCCAGGTCGCAGCAATACGGGGCCAATGCCCTGCTCCAGCCGCGAAAGATCCACGATGGTCGATTCGATGCCGACCTCCACCCCATCGCCTTCGAGCACAAAGACGGCGTCGCCAAACTCATCCCGCACATGCTGCGCGGTGGTCGGGCTGACCTGGCCGAACTTGTTGGCCGACGGCGCGGCAATGCCCCCTCGCCCGCGCTTGAAGCGTGCGAGCAGCGCCTGAGCGACGGGGTGCGAGGGGCAACGCAGGCCGATGCTGTCCTGCCCGCCGGCCACCGCTGCCGGGATATGACTGGCGCGCTTGAGGATCAGCGTGAGCGGGCCGGGCCAGAAGGCGTCGATCAGTTGCTGCGCGGCCGGCGGCACGTCGTCGACCCAGTAGCTGATATCGCCGCCGTCCACCACGTGCACGATGATCGGATGGTTGGACGGCCGGCCCTTGGCCGCGTAGATACGGGCGATGGCCTGGGGGTTTTCCGCGTCAGCGCCGAGGCCGTAGACGGTCTCGGTGGGAAAGGCGACCAGCTCGCCGGCTTCCAGCAGTTGGACCGCTTGGTCAAGTTCGGCGGACGTGGGCATGCGCGACATCGGGGATCTCTGGGGTGGGCGTCACTACGAAACTTCAAAACTACGAAACAACAAGACTGCGAAAGCGGGAGAACCCGGCGGGCACGCCGACAGCGCACCCGGCCAGGCAAGCGCTCACGACGCGATGTGCAGCGCCTTCATGGCAGCGTCGAACGCACGGCCCGCATCGGCAGCTTCGCCGCCCACGCAGTTCACATGGCCCATCTTGCGCGAGGGGCGCGCATCGTTCTTGCCATACAGGTGCAGCTTGGCGCCGGACTGCGCCATGACTTCGTCCCAGGCCGGCGTGCGCTCCAGACCAAACTCGAACCACACATCGCCCAGCAGGTTGAGCATCTTGCCCGCCGAATGCTGGCGCGTGCTGCCCAGCGGCAGGCGGGCCATGGCGCGCACCTGCTGCTCGAACTGGCTGGTTTCGCAGGCGTCCATGGTGATATGGCCCGAGTTGTGCGGGCGCGGCGCCATTTCGTTGGCAACCAGCGAGCCGTCAGTCAGCACGAAGAACTCGATGCACAGCACGCCCACATAACCCATCTCGGTGGCGATGGTGGCGGCGGCGGCGCGGGCCCGCGCGGCGATCTCGTCGGACACGCTGGTGGCGGGCATCACGGTGGAGAAGAGGATGCCGTCGCGGTGCACGTTTTCGGCCAGCGGCCAGGTGGCGGTGCTGCCGTCGGCGGCACGCGCGGCCAGCACCGAGACCTCGTAGGCCAGCGGCAGCATCTTCTCCAGCACGCAGGGCACGTGCTGCATGGCGCGCCAGGCCGCGCGCACGTCTTCACGGCTCTTGACGCGGGCCTGGCCCTTGCCGTCGTACCCCATGCGTGCGGTCTTCAGGATGCCCGGCAGCAGGTCTTCGGGCAACTGGTCGACGTCGGCGTCGTGCTGGATCACCCAGTGCGGCGCGGTGGGCACGCCGGTGCGCTCGGCGCAGGAGGCGAAGAACTTCTTCTCGCCGATGCGGTTCTGCGCGATCGACACGCAGTAGCCGCGCGGCGCCACAAAGGCGCCCAGTTGTTCGAGCCGGTCCAGCGAGAGCGACGGCACGTTCTCGAATTCGGTGCTCACCGCCGGGCACAGCCTAGCCATCTCGGCCAGCGCGGCTTCGTCGGTATAGGCCGCGCAGATATGCTTCTCGGCGATGGTGCCGGCCGGGCTGTCCTGGTCCGGATCGAGCACGCAGACCTTGTAGCCCATCGCCTGGGCGGCATGGGTGAACATGCGGCCGAGCTGGCCGCCGCCCAGCATGCCGAGCCAGGCGCCGGGCAGCACCGGCGCGCTGGGGTTGTCGATGCCGAACTCGGCACGCGACTCCGGCGTGTGGGCTTCGACCAGGTGGGGATGGATATCGGTGGGCATTGCGCGTCTTTCCGGATTCGGGGCTTAAGCTAGTCGGCTGGTCTGGTGGTGCTTGCGAGTTATACCGGCAGCGTCATCGCGCGCGCAGCTTCGGTCTGCCTGGCACGGAACGCTTCCAGCGCCGCGGCCAGCGCGTCGTCGGTGGTGGCCAGCGTGGCGATGGCGTGCAGCGCGGCATTGGCGGCGCCGGCCTCGCCGATGGCGAAGGTGGCGACGGGCACGCCCTTGGGCATCTGCACGATCGACAGCAGCGAGTCCTCGCCGCGCAGGTAGCGCGACGGCACGGGCACGCCGAATACCGGCACGATGGTCTTGGCGGCGATCATGCCGGGCAGGTGCGCGGCACCGCCGGCACCGGCGATGATGGCGCGCAGGCCGCGTTCGCGCGCCGTGGCGGCGTATTCGAACATATCGTCGGCCATGCGGTGGGCGGATACCACGCGTGCTTCGAAGGCCACGCCAAAATCCTTCAGCATGGCGACCGCGTTCTGCATCACATCCCAGTCGGAACTGCTGCCCATCACAACGCCGACCAGCGGCTTGGCTGTATTGCTCACGTTAAATCCTTAAAAATCCATCTGGCGCCTGATGAACGCGCCAACCCTAGCTTTGCAGCGGTTTGCTCCCCTCCCCCCTGAGGGGAGAGGGGGTAAACAGCATTGGGCATTTCAGGCGGCTTTGGCGCACCTGCCGGCTCCGGCCAGCGCCCACACCACCCCGAAAATTACTGCAGTTCCTCGCCGGTCAGGCGCGTCAGCGCCTCGCGGTACTTGGCGGCGGTCTTCTCGATCACGTCGGCCGGCAACGCCGGTGCCGGCGCGGTCTTGGGCCACGGCTTGCCGTCGATGCGCACCGATTCCAGCCAGTCGCGCACGAACTGCTTGTCGAAGGACGGCGGGTTGGTGCCGACCTGGTACGAGTCCGCCGGCCAGAAGCGCGAGGAATCCGCGGTCAGCACTTCGTCCATCAGCGTCAGCGTGCCATTCTCGTCCAGGCCGAACTCGAACTTGGTGTCGGCAATGATAATGCCGCGCGTGGCGGCATAGTCGGCCGCTTCCTTGTACAGGCGGATCGAGATGTCACGCATCTGGCGGGCCAGGTCGGTGCCGATGCGGGCTTCGGTTTCGGCGAAGGAGATGTTCTCGTCGTGCTCGCCCATCTCGGCCTTGGCGGCCGGGGTGAAGATCGGCTCGGGCAGCTTCTGCGCGTTCTGCAGGCCGGCGGGCAGTTCGATGCCGCAGACGCTGCCGGTAGCCTGGTAATCCTTCCAGCCGCTGCCGGCCAGGTAGCCGCGCACCACCGCTTCCACCAGGATCGGCTTGAGGCGCTTGACCACCACGGCGCGGCCTTGCACCTGCTCGACCTCGGCCGGGCTCACGACGCTCTCGGCGGTGACGCCGGTCTCGTGGTTCGGCACGATGTGGGCCAGCTTCTTGAACCAGAAGTTGGCCATCTGGTTGAGCACGCGGCCCTTGGCCGGGATCGGCTCGCCCAGGATGACGTCGAAGGCCGACAGGCGGTCGGTGGTGACAATCAGCAGCTTGTCGTCGCCGACGGCGTAGTTGTCGCGGACCTTGCCGTGACCAAGCAGCGGCAGCGAAGTGATGGAGGACTGATAGAGAGCGTTCGACATGGTGGTTCCGATAGGAGGCACTAACAGAATGATCCAGCGTGATCCTGAGTGATCCTGAGTGATCCTGCGCATCATTTTGTTAGCGCCTCTCGGGCCCCGGCAACATGCGCCGGGGCCTGAAAAGCGTCGTCCCCGCGCCTCTCCTTGTTACGGGATCAGGGCGGGGACGGCACGGGGTTCAGCTTACTGCACGACCTGGGCGAGTTCGCCCGACTTGTACTTCTGCGCAACGGCGTCCAGCGAGACCGGCTTGATCTTGGATGCCTGGCCTTCGCAGCCGAAGGCGATGTAGCGTGCCTTGCAAACCAGCTTGGCGGCTTCGCGGGCCGGCTTCAGGTACTCGCGCGGATCGAACTTGCTGGGGTTCTCGGCAAAGAAGCGGCGGATCGCGCCGGTCATGGCAAGGCGGATATCGGTGTCGATATTGATCTTGCGCACGCCGAACTTGATGGCTTCCTGAATTTCCTCGACCGGCACGCCGTAGGTTTCCTTCATGTCGCCGCCGAACTGGCGGATTTCGGCCAGCAGTTCCTGGGGCACCGAGGACGAGCCGTGCATCACCAGGTGGGTGTTGGGGATGCGGGCGTGGATTTCCTTGATGCGGTTGATCGCCAGGATGTCGCCGGTGGGCTTGCGGGTGAACTTGTAGGCGCCGTGCGAGGTGCCGATGGCGATGGCCAGGGCGTCGAGCTGGGTGGCCTTGACGAAGTCGGCGGCCTGTTCCGGGTCGGTCAGCAGCATGGAGTGATCCAGCTTGCCTTCGGCGCCGATGCCGTCTTCCTCGCCGGCTTCGCCGGTTTCGAGCGAGCCCAGGCAGCCAAGTTCACCTTCGACGGTCACGCCGATGGCGTGCGACATCTGCACCACCTTGCGGGTTACGTCGACGTTGTATTCGTAGTCGGCCGGGGTCTTGCCGTCTTCACGCAGCGAGCCGTCCATCATCACGGAGGAGAAGCCCAGGTCGATCGCGGCCTGGCAGATCACCGGCGACTGCCCGTGATCCTGGTGCATCACCACCGGGATATGCGGGTAGGCTTCCACGGCGGCTTCGATCAGGTGGCGCAGGAAGTGCTCGCCGGCATACTTGCGCGCACCCGCGGAGGCTTGCATGATCACCGGCGCATTGACCTCGTCGGCGGCCTGCATGATGGCCTGAACCTGTTCCAGGTTGTTCACGTTGAAAGCGGGCAGACCGTAGCCGTTTTCGGCGGCGTGGTCGAGCAGCTGGCGCATCGATACGAGTGGCATGTCAAAACTCCTAAAGAAAGAATGGGGTGTCTCGGTATTCGTTTATTCGTCTTCGCATATTGGCTATGCGTGTTCGGCTGATCCTGCGCGCACGGCGGCCGGCGTTCTGTCCGGCGCGGCACACTCAGGCGCCGACGCGGACAATCTTCAGCGTATTGGTGCCGCCCGGCTGGCCCATCGGCTCGCCAATGGTCAGCACGATAAAATCGCCGCGCTGCACAACGCCGCGCGACAGCAAGAGTTCCTCGGCCTGCTCCAGCGCGGTATCGCGGTCGGCGCTGGCTTCCAGCGGCAACGGCACCACATTGCGGTAGAGCTGCATCTTGCGCTGCGAGGCCGTGTTGGGCGTCATCGCGTAGATCGGCACATGGATGCGGTGCCGGCTCATCCACAGCGCCGTGGCACCGGAATCGGTCAGCGCGGCGATGGCCTTCACCTGCAAATGATAGGCGGTGAACAGCGCGCCCATGGCGATCGACTGGTCGATGCGGCCAAAGGTCTGGTTGAGGAAATCGGTGTCGAGCTGGACCACCTCGGACTTCTCCGCCTCGACGCAGACCGCGGCCATGGCTTCCACAGTTTCCACCGGATAGCGGCCGGCGGCGGTCTCGGCCGACAGCATCACGGCGTCAGTGCCGTCCAGCACGGCGTTGGCCACGTCCGACACCTCGGCGCGCGTCGGCACCGGGTTGACGATCATGCTCTCCATCATCTGGGTAGCGGTGATGGTCAGCTTGTTGGCCTCGCGCGCCAGCCGGATCATGCGCTTTTGCAGCGCCGGCACGGCCGCGTTGCCCACTTCCACGGCCAGGTCGCCGCGGGCCACCATGATGCCGTCGGAGGCCTGCAGGATCTCTTCCAGCACGCCCGGGCGGATCGCCTCGGCGCGCTCGATCTTGGCGATCATGCGAGCCTTGTGCTGGTGCGGCTGGCCGGCCACGGCGGCGAGCTGGCGGGCCATTTCCATATCGGTGGCGTTCTTTGGAAAGCTCACCGCGACATAGTCCGCGCCCAGCGCCATGGCGGTCTTGATGTCTTCCATGTCCTTGGCGGTCAGCGCCGGCGCCGACAGGCCGCCGCCCTGGCGGTTGATGCCCTTGTTGTTGGACAGCTCGCCGCCGATCCGGACGGTGGTGAAGATCTCGTGGCCGAGCACGCGGTCCACCACCAGCACGATCAGGCCGTCGTTGAGCAGCAGCAGGTCGCCCGGGCCCACGTCGCGCGGCAGGTCTTCATAATCCAGGCCCGCCCGCTCCTGGTTGCCCAGGGTGCAGGTGGAATCAAGGATGAAAGCGTCGCCCGGCTGCAGCGTGATCTTGCCGTTCTCGAACTTGCCGACGCGGATCTTCGGCCCTTGCAGGTCGGCCATGATGGCGACTTCCCGGCCGCAGGCCCGGGCCGCCTCGCGCACCAGGCGGGCGCGCTCGATATGGTCCGCGGCTACGCCGTGGGAGAAGTTCAGGCGCACCACGTCGACCCCTGCCGCGATCATGCGCGTGAGCATTTCCAGCGTGCTGGAGGCGGGACCGATGGTGGCGACAATCTTGGTCGAGCGGGTCATTGGCAATTCTTCCTTATCGAGGGCCAGCGCCGTCCGGCGACGCCGGCACGGCTTGCTTCCTGCGCGCCACGCGGCGCCGGCGCCAGGCCAGCGCCAGCCACAGCAGCGGCACGCCAACCAGCAACCACGGCAGCGCGCCGGCGGCCACGCGGATCAGCATGGCCAGGCTGCCGAGGAACAACTCGGCGATATCGTTTAAAGCGTCGCGCAGCGGCGATACCTTTCGTTGGCTGACAAAGCTCTCGCGCGCAACGAAGTCGATACGGACCTCGTTGCGGTCGGTTTGCGCCGCCAGCATCTTGCGCAGGCCGTGGATGGTATCCAGTTCGCCCTGCACGCGCGCCAGTTCGCGCTCCAGCTCGATCACGTCGCGCAGCGGGCCGCGCGCGTTCTGCAGCATGGCACGCAGGCGGTCGCGCAGCTCGGTGGTGTTCTTGATGCGGGCCTCGGCATCGATCACCTGGTCGGTCTTGTCTTCGCTCGACACGGCGTTGGATACCACCGTGCCGCCTTGCTCCGCCGCTTTCAGCAGGTCCGGCAAGGATTTCGGCGCGATGCGCGCGCGCAGCTCGCCACGCGGCGATGCGCCATCGCGGCTGCGCGTGAAACCCGCCTCCAGCAACTCGCAGCCCAGCGCCTGGCAACGTTGCACCACGCTCTTCCAGCCGGCCTCCAGGGCATCGGCGGTGTTCT
Organism: Cupriavidus sp. F041; assembly: GCF_057814235.1. Taxonomy (NCBI): domain Bacteria; kingdom Pseudomonadati; phylum Pseudomonadota; class Betaproteobacteria; order Burkholderiales; family Burkholderiaceae; genus Cupriavidus; species Cupriavidus sp. F041. The sequence continues at coordinate 398,552 of NZ_JBVASY010000002.1, read as the reverse complement.
CCACCGTCAATGCGTACTTGAGCGCGAGGTAGCGGCGCAACGCTTCCTGCTGCTCTCCCTGTCCACCCTGCCCGCGCGCCATTTCCGCCGCGGCCATGCCCGCGGCCGGCGCGGCAGCCAGGGTGCGCCCGTCGGGCGCGCCGCCCGGGCGGCCGCAGGCGGCCAGGGCCAGCAGCATCGCGGCCAGCAGCATCGCTGCCAGGCCGCGCCTGCCGCCCATGTCCCCGCCAATCCCCCGCAGAGCCGTCACCCTCAGCCCGCGGCGCGCTGTTCCAGCACCTCGAAGGCGGGCAGCTTTTTGCCCTCCAGGAATTCCAGGAAAGCGCCACCGCCGGTGGAGATATAGCCCACGCGGTCAGCGATGCCATATTTGGCGATGGCCGCCAGCGTGTCGCCGCCACCGGCGATCGAGAAGGCCTTGGACTCGGCAATGGCATGCGCCAGCACCTGCGTGCCGTTGCTGAACTGGTCGAATTCGAACACGCCGACCGGGCCGTTCCACACGATGGTGCCGGCGGCCTTGAGCTGCTCGGCCAGCATCTGCGCGGTCTTGGGGCCAATGTCGAGGATCATGTCGTCGTCGGCCACTTCCTTCGCATCCTTGACGGTAGCCGTGGCGGTGGTGCTGAATTCCTTGGCGCACACCACGTCCACGGGAATCGGCACCGAAGCGCCGCGCGCGGCCATCAGGTCGATGATGGTGCGGGCGTCGGCTACCAGGTCCGGCTCGGCCAGCGACTTGCCGATCTTGAGGCCGGCCGCCAGCATGAAGGTATTGGCAATGCCGCCGCCGACGATCAGGTTGTCGACCTTGCTGGCCAGCGTCTTGAGGATGGTCAGCTTGGTGGACACCTTGGAACCGGCGACGATCGCCACCAGCGGGCGCGCAGGCTGGCCCAGGGCCTTGCCCAGCGCATCGATCTCGGCGGCCAGAAGCGGGCCGGCGCAGGCGATGGGGGCGTACCTGGCAATGCCGTGGGTGGTGGCCTCCGCGCGGTGCGCGGTGCCGAAGGCGTCGTTCACATAGACGTCGCACAGCCTGGCCATCTTCTGCGCCAGTTCGTCGCTGTTCTTCTTCTCGCCCTTGTTGATGCGGCAGTTTTCCAGCAGCACCACTTCACCGGGCTTGACCTGGCTGACTTCGCCGGTGCCGTCGACCCAGTTCTGCACGAGCTTGACGTGCTTGCCGAGCAGTTCGCCCAGGCGCGCGGCTACGGGGGCAAGCGAATCCTCGGGCTTGAACTCGCCTTCGGTGGGGCGGCCCAGGTGCGACGTCACCATGACGGCAGCGCCGGCCTTGAGGCAAGCCTCGATGGCGGGCACCGAGGCGCGGATACGGGTGTCTTCGGTGATATTGCCGGCGTCATCCTGCGGCACGTTCAGGTCGGCGCGGATAAAAACACGCTTGCCGGCAATTTTGCCTTCGGAGATGAGATCGGAAAGACGCAGGACAGAGGTCATGGCGGTGGCTGGAGAGCGAAAATCGGGGAAAATCGGCATTTTACCTGATCGCAAGGGCCATTTTGCGTGATTGGAACCATGATGCGCCCTCCTGTGGGTGCCGCATTAGCCACATGCGACGACCAACGTGCCGCGCTCTTGCAACGCACCCCCTGAAGGAAGGGTGCGCCAATCGGCCTGGGTCTCGTACGCTCATGTCGAAGCGAGCGATGCATGCACAAAATATGCACGCAAAAACATAGCCGGAGGCCCGCTACAGACGGGACCCAAGGCACGGGAGCCGAGCACGCCCAGCGATGAGCGGCGCCGGCGCCACACGGCAGATGCCGTTGTCGCGAAGGCAGGGGGGTTAATCATGAACGAAGACATGCACGGGGCAATCCGTGGCTTGTACGAAGGGATTCTTGACGCGCAGGCGTGGCAGCAGAGCTTGTACACCATGAGCGGCATCGTCGGCAGCGCGCATGCATCGATGATCGTGCGCGACACGGATCGCGACCTGATGACGGTCAACGAAATGGTGCGACCGGTACAGGAGTTGTTCAGCGCCTACGAGAAGGAGTTCCACGAAATCGACCCGGGCAAGCTGTTCGCCCACAACCTGAGCCCCGGCGAGTGGTACATCGACGTGCGCGATTTCGGCGAGGGCGCGATGCAGCGCAGCCCGTTCTACCGCGACTTCTTCCACCGCTTCGGCCTGTGCTCCTATGCGGCCTGCCTGGTGGAGCGAAAGCCGCACTATGAAGTGTATTTCTCCCTGCAGCGCGCGTTCTCGCAGGGCATGTTCACGGCGGCGGACGTCAGCGCGCTGGACTGGGCGCTGCCCCATATGCGCAGCGCCATAGCCATGCGCGACCGTACCGTCGAGCTGTCCACGCTGGCGCAGCTATCGGCGCAAATCCTGGAACGGCTGTCGTTTGGCGTGATCGCCTTCTCGCCCGAGCGCCGCGTCTTGCTGAGCAACAGCATCGGCGAGCGCTGGGTGCGGCGGCTCGACCCCGCCGGCAAGACCGGCGAGTGGCAGCTGTCGCGCTCGCTGCCGGACATGATAGCCACGGCCTGCTCGCTCCAAAGCACGGTGCCGGCACAGGCCGCGATGGCACGCCATGCCGATGGTGGCAGCGCGCAGCTGATCGTGATGCCGCTGCCGCCGTCCCACATCTTTGCGCTGCCCTGGCAAAAGCCCAGTGCGCTGGTGGTGATCCATGAAGACGCGTATGCGCCAGTGCAACTCCCGCACCTGCTGCGCGAGATCTACGGCCTGACCCCGGCCGAGATCCGCCTGGCCACCCTGCTGGCCACCGGTATCGGCCTGCCCGAAGCCAGCGAGCGCCTGCGAGTGCGGCACGAGACCGCGCGCAGCCAGCTCAAGGCGGTATTCCTCAAGACCGGCGCCACCACGCAGGCCCGGCTGGCAAGGATGCTGACCCAGTTGAGTAGCGCGCTCGGGCCCGGCGCGGATGCCGGGTCCGCCAACCCGGGTTAGCCGGCACGGAAGCCCCTGCTCCGGAATCCGCGCCCGACGCTCAACCGAGCAATCGGAGCGCTGTATAGACGGCCATGCCTGCCGCGATCATGCCCACCATGCGCCGCGTCAGCAGGTAGAACACCAGGGCGACTGCCCCGGCCACCAGCTTGTAGTTGCCCGGTGCAATGGTGAAATGCCCGTGCCACGTCATCAGGTCGGGCAGGATGATGGCCGCCAGCGCCGCCGCCGGCGCGTAGCGCAGCGCGCGCTGGATGCGGTCGGGCACCGTCACGCGCTCGCCCGCCATCAGGAACAGCGCGCGGGTGACGATGGTCACCACCGCCATGCCCGCAAGCGCGACCCAGATCTCGAGATGGCTCATGAACGCTCCTCCGCAGACTGGGGAGGCACCTGCGCCGCCGCATGCTCCAGCTTGCGGCGGCGGATACCGCGCAAGGTCGCCCGGGCCGCCAGTTCGTCGCTGGCCATGCCGGCCGCGATGGCGCCCACCACTGCCGCCACCAGGCCCAGCCGGTAAGGCAGATGGAAGCACAGCAGCGCCAGGGTCGAAGCCACCGCCACCGCCAGCATCGTGGAACGCGAGTTGATGGTGGAGACCATGACCGGGATCAGCGTGAGGGTACCGGCCAGCCCAAGGCCCCAGCTATCCGGGAACGCGCTGGCCAGCACGATGCCGATGATGGACGAGACCTGCCACATGGCGAAGTTGGTCAGCGCCATGCCCCAGAAATAGCCCTCCTTGCCCGGCTCGTGGCCCGGCGTGGCATAGCGCTGCATGAAGTAGACGAAATGCAGGTCGCCGTTGAAGGATCCCAGCAGGGTGCGGCGCCACAGCGGCAGGTAACTGAAATGCGGCTGCAGTCCCGCACTGAAGATGACAAATCGCAGGTTGACAATGGCGGCGGTCAGCCAGACCGTCCACAGCGGCAAACCCGCCGCGAACAGCGGCAGCACCGACAACTGGGCCGAGCCCGCGTAGACCAGCAGCGACATGCCGATCGCCTCGGGCACGTTCATCACCGATTTGCTCATGGCCACGCCGGTCACCAGCCCCCAGGAGAACACCGCGGGCAGGGACGGGGCGAAATAGCGCGCGCCCTCGATAAAGCCGGCCCGCTCGGCCGGGGCGATACGATGCCAGGGACGCAGCAGGGCCTGGGGCGGTCGGAATGTCATGTTCTAAGGTATGGGGGGAAGCGGCGCCGGCTCCGCCACAGTGGGAAGCCTGGGGCATGTGAGTTGCCCGAAGGGCGGGGCGTGCGGGCAAGGCCCCATTATAGGGCCAGCCCCGGCCACTCGTAAGCAACCGCTTAACAGATTCGCCGTTGCGTTTGGCTGGGCTGCCTGCAAACAAAAAGCCCCCGCATGCGGGGGCCCTGCAAGTGGGGACGGCCGTGCGGGATTCAGTCGATCGAGGCGCCCACGCTCTTCACCACGCCGGCCCATTTCTGGCGATCCGCCTTCACGGTGGACCGGAACTGTTCGACCGTCTCGATCCGCGGCGAATTGCCGGCCTCGACCAGTTTCTGCCGGATCGCCGGCGTTTCCAGCGCGACCTGGGCCGCGTCATTGATCTTCTTGCTGATCCTGGGGTCCAGTCCCCTCGGTCCGAAGAAGCCAAACCAGATAGTGCTGTTAAACCCGGCCAGGCCGCTCTCGGCAATCGTTGGCACCTCCGGGATCACCGCCACGCGGTTCTTGGTGGTCACGCCCAGGAGCCGGACCTTCCCCGCCCTGTATTGCGGCAACACACTCTGTACCTGGTTGAAAATGCAGCAGACCTCGCCCTTGAGCACGGCCTGCAGCGCATCGGGGCCGCCCTTGTACGGCACATGGACCATGTCCAGGCCGGCGCGCGCGTTGAACTCGGCGAAGGCCAGGTGAGTGCCAGTACCGTTGCCGGTGGACGCGTAGTTGTACTTGCCCGGACTGGCCTTGACCTTCTCGATGAATTCCTTCACCGACTTCACGTCGATCACGGACGGGTTGACTGTCAGGACATTGGACACTTCCACCAGCGGTGCCACGGGCGTGAAATCGGCCTCGGCGTCGAACGGCAGGCTCTTGTACAGGGCCGGGTTGATGCCGTGGGTGGCGGCGGTGCCGAGCAGCAGCGTGTAGCCGTCGGGCTTGGCGTGCGCGACCACTTCGGAGGCCACGTTGCCGCCCGCGCCGGGGCGGTAGTCATAAATGATGGTGGTCTTGAGCGACTTCTGCAGCGATTCCTGCAGGGTGCGGCCGACCATGTCCACGCCCGAACCGGCGGTAAAGCCCATCAGGATGGTAATCGGCTGGGCGGGCCACGCCGGGTCCTGGGCACGGGCCGGCGCGGCCAGCGTGCAAAGCGCGGCCAGGGCGCCCAGACCGGCTGCCAGGCGCGAAACCGGACGGGAAACAAGGGAAATGCGGCGGGATGCAATGCGGAGCATGGGGGTACCGTCGGAAAAATGAATGCGGGTCGGGGCTGCCGGCCGGGGTCTGGCGCCCCGGCCCAAAACAGCAAGATACCAACGATCCGCCGCATTACCAACGATGGAGTTCGCTTGAAGGTATGCCATGTTGGTATAAGCAGACATGGAGCGGAATCGCGATAGGCAAGAATTCCCCTAGCTGCGCAGCAGCCCCACCAGTTCGTCGATGTCCGGCAGCGCGGCCGCCGCGCCGATCAAACCATCTCCGCCGCCCTCCCCGGCCTCCAGGATGCCGTCGGCCAGCGCCCGCTTGCCGTGGTGCAACGCAAGGATGCGCTCCTCGATGGTGCCCGCGCTGATCAGCCGGTACACCGTCACCGGACGCTGCTGCCCGATGCGGTGGGCGCGGCCCATGGCCTGGTCCTCGGCGGCCGGGTTCCACCACGGGTCGGCGATGATCACGTAGTCCGCCGCGGTCAGGTTGAGGCCGAAACCACCGGCCTTCAGGCTGATCAGGAAGACATCGCCCTGCCCCGCCTGGAAAGCCGCGACGCGCCGGGTGCGCTCGGCTGCCGGCGTGGCGCCGTCCAGGTACTGCCAGGCCAGCCCGGCCTCGTCCAGTCCCCGGCGCAACAACTGCAGGAAGTCGACGAACTGGCTGAACACCAGCGTCTTGTGGCCGTTGGCGGCCAGTTCGCCGGCCAGTTGCACGAACGCGCGCACCTTGGCGCCCTCCTGCCCCAGATCCAGCTCGGGCGTGACCAGGCGCGCGTCGCAGGCGGCGCGGCGCAACCGCATCAGTTGCGCCAGCACATGGATGCGCGCTTCGGCGCCGGGCTGGCCGGCGGCGGTCCGGCGCGCCTTCGGGCCGCTGACCGCCGCCTCGGCTTCGGCCAGCGCCTGCCGGCGCAGCGCTTCATAGTGAGCCGCCTCCACCAGCTCCGGCTCGATGCGCAAGACCAGTTCGGTGCGCGGCGGCAGTTCGTCCAGCACCTGCGCCTTGGTCCGGCGCAGCACGAACGGCGCAATCATGCGGCGCAGCCGCTGGGCCGCCTCGCGCATGCCGTTGCGCTCGATCGGCACGGCGAAGTGTTCATTGAAGCGGACCAGCGAGCCAAGCAGGCCCGGGTTGCAGAAGCGCATGATCGACCACAACTCGGCCAAGCGGTTTTCCACCGGCGTGCCCGACAGCGCCATGCGGAAGCCGGAGCGCAGCTCGAACATCGCCTGCGAGCGCTTGGTGGCGGCGTTCTTGAAGGCCTGCGCCTCATCGGCCACCACCGTGTGCCATTCCCGCTTGCAGAACGCTTCCCGCGCCTGCAGCAACAAGGTGTACGAGACGATCACCATGTCATGCGGGCCGGCCTGTTCCAGCAAGGCCGCGCGCTCGCCCTCGGCATAGATGTGCACGCGCAGCGTCGGCGCGAAGCGCCGTGCCTCCTCGGCCCAGTTGCCGCAGACCGAGGTCGGCGCGATAACCAGCGCGGCGCCGCCGTCCGCCCGCGCCAGCATCACCGCCAGCGCCTGCAGGGTCTTGCCCAGCCCCATGTCGTCGGCCAGGCAGGCGCCGAAGCCGGCTTCGGCCAGCGACATGGCCCAGCGGAAGCCGTCCTCCTGGTAAGGCCGCAACTCGGCGGCAAGGTTGGCCGGCAGCCGCGCATCGCCATCGCGCGCCCGGCGCAAGCGCGCCACGCGCTGGCGGAAATGCGCGTCGGGATCGATGCCCGCGCCGGCCAGCACGTCGTCCAGCCAGGGCGCCGCCATCAGCGGCACCTTGATGCCGTCAGGCACGCTGTGCGCCACGCTCGCGAGGTCGCGCAACCGTGCGCGCAGGCTGCGCGTGAGCGCTACGTAGACGCCCTGGCCCATTGGCATGAAGCGCCCCGCATGGCTGCCGGCCCACGCCAGCAGCTGGCCGAGCTGCAGCACCAGCCCCTCGGCCACGCTCAGCTCGCCGACCAGCTTGAACCATTCGCTCCCGGTTTCGATATGCACCGCCAATTGCGGGATGTCGGCGCCCACCACGCGTATTTCCTTGCCCCTGGGCCACTCCACCGCCAGCACGCCAGGCAGCCCGGGCAGTTGCTCGACCACCGACAGCGCTTCCTCCGGGTCGGCCAGGGTCCAGTCGTATTCGCCGCTCTCGGGCGAGCGCGGCACCAGGAAAGGCAACGCGTCGAAGACTTCGGCCACGTGGGTCAGCTCGGACTTGAGATCGCGCACCGTGGCGAGGCTCTCCCCCTTGACCGCCGCCATCAGCCGTTCGCGCCCGCTGCCCGGCGCCAGCCTTGGCCCGAGCGGACCGAGCGGCGTCACCACCAGGCGCAGGGCCAGGCCCTCGCCCAGCGGCGATAGCTCGGCGCGCAGGCGGCTCTCGGTCTCGAGTTCGCGGGCGCTGCCGTCGTGGTCAGAGTGCACCTGGAAATGGCCGGACAGCGCGCGCAGCGTGGCGTCGAGCTGGGCATGTGCTTCGGCTGGCACCGCCAGCCCGTCGGCGATCAGTTGCGCCGCGCCTTGCTGCGCGGGCGTCAGCCGGATCACGCGCAGGCGCTGCGAGCCTTCGCGCAGCACGGTGATCTGGCGCAAGGCCTCGGCATCCGCGCGGCTGCCGGCGGGCAGGAAGCTGTCCAGCGCCGGCGCCTCGCGCACCGGCGGCGAGACCCGCAGCGTATAGCGCCCGCCCTGGCGCACGACTTCCAGCGTGGGCGCCCCTTCCACCACTTCCAGCGTCTGCTCGGGCGCTTGCGCCAGCACGACGCCAGGATGCCCGACCAAGGCGAGCATGGCCGCGGCGCGATCGAGTACGTAGCGCCGGTGGTAGGACTGGTCACGGCGGACCGCCCGGGCTACGCGGGCATCCCAGGGCTCCAGGCGGTCGTCCTCGGCGAGCCGGGCCAGCGGCAGCGGGCGCGGCTTGTTCCAGCCGCGCGGACCGCGCAGTTGCTCCAGCGGCTCGATGGTGCCGAGCGCGCCGTCGGCGTCCAGGCTGAGCGCCCACAAGATGCGGCTGGCACTGGCGCCGTCGGGCGCGCGCGCCTCGCCCGCGAGGGCCTGCAGCGCCTCGAGCGCCAGCCGCCAGCTCTCCTGGCGCTGGCCGGCGAAGAAAGCGTCCGGCACCGGCTCGCCGGCCTCCAGCATCCGGGCGGCATCGAGTTGCTGCCCTAACCAGGGCAGGCCACAGGCTTGCAGACGGGCACGCAGGCCGTCGATGGCTTCGGCGCGGGCAGCCGCCGGCTGGCGGCGTCCGCTGGCTTGCGCCACATCGCCCAGCCAGGCGCGCAGCATCACCCGCCAGAATTGTGCGAGCGGCGGGACTTCCGGGCGCAATTCAAATGCGGCTTCGTCCAGGCGGGCGTCACCGCGATGCACCGCGAGCGCGTGACACCACAGCCCCCAGCGCCCGGTCGGCGCCGGGGTGCGCGAGCCGGCTTCCGCCTGGCAGAACTTGCGTGCCTGCTCGAGGTGCGCGGGCGTGCGCTGGGCGAGCAAGGACAGCGGGTAGTACGGCGCCAGCGCGGGCGACAGCAAGCCGGTACGCTGGCCGCGCTCGGATCGCAGGCTCTTGAACGCGGCTTCGAAACCGGCCTGGGCCCCCGCCCAGTCGCCGTCCCCGGCATGCGTAAAGGCATGCAGCGCCAGTGCCTGGCCGCTGCCGGGCACCGTGGCCAGCACCGCCAGCGCGCGCTGGCGCTCGCCGCCATACAGCAAGCCTTCGGCCAGCACCCCGCGCAGCCGCCCCGGCACCGTGGCGAATTCGCCGTTGCCGCGCGCCTGCGCATCGGCCAGGTAGTCCAGATAGGGCCGCAGGGCCGGCTCCCAGTCCGCATACAGCGCATTCAGCACCGCGTGCAGCATGCGCCAGCGCCAGGGCGATACCACCTGTGCCAGCGCCGCCGGCCCGCCACCGCCCAGCGCCGCGGACACCAGCAGCCTGGGCAGGCCGGGACCCGGCTCCCACGAGGCCAGCAATTCGTCGATCTCCGCCTCCGGCGCCCCGGAGAACAGCATCCCGCACAGGCGCTCGGCGCGCAAACCGGCAAGCGGGTCGGAATCAGAGGCGGTGGGTGGTGGTGATGGAGAAAGGGGCACGGGCGGCGGTGGCGGCATACGCAATGTGACGATTTTAGACCCCCGCGGGCCCGCGCCCGCGTTGGCACAAGGGGTCCCGGGGTTTACAATGCCTCCTTTGCATTGCTGACGGCGCTCACGGAGAAGAACCATGTCGATGGCGGATCGCGACGGAAAAATCTGGATGGACGGCAAGCTGATCGAGTGGCGCGACGCCAAGATCCACGTGCTGACCCATACCCTGCACTACGGCATGGGCGTGTTCGAGGGCGTACGCGCCTACAAGACGCCGGCCGGGACCGCGATCTTCCGCCTCAAGGAGCACACCCGCCGCCTGTTCAACTCGGCCAAGATCTTCCAGATGCAGATGCCGTTCGACGAGGCCACGCTGGCCGCGGCGCAACTCGAGGTGGTGAAAGCCAACCAGCTCGAATCCTGCTACATCCGCCCGCTGGTCTGGATCGGCTCGGAAAAGCTCGGCGTCTCGGCCCGGGGCAACACCATCCACGTGGCGATCGCCGCATGGCCCTGGGGCGCCTACCTAGGCGAGGAAGGCATGGAGCGCGGCATCCGCGTCAAGACCTCCTCCTTCACCCGCCATCACGTCAATGTCTCGCTGGTGCGGGCCAAGGCCAGCGGCTATTACATCAACTCGATCCTGGCCAACCAGGAAGCCACCAGCCTGGGCTACGACGAAGCCCTGCTGCTGGATACCGAAGGCTATGTGAGCGAAGGCTCGGGCGAGAACGTGTTCGTGGTGCGCAACGGCGTGATCTATACACCTGACCTGGCCTCGTGCCTGGACGGCATCACCCGCGACGCCATCCTCACCATCGCCCACGATCTCGGCATCGAGGTGCGCGAGAAGCGCATCACGCGCGACGAGGTGTACTGCTCGGACGAAGCGTTCTTCACCGGCACCGCCGCCGAAGTCACGCCGATCCGCGAACTCGACGGCCGCGTCATCGGCGAAGGCCGGCGCGGCCCGGTGACCAAGCGCATCCAGGATGCCTTCTTCGCCGCCGTCGGTGGCACCAGCGAACAATACAAGCACTGGCTGACCCTGGTCTGAGCACCGGCCAGCCACCTACCCAGTCCTGACAAAAGACCAAGTCCATCCCCGCAACACCATGACGCAAACCGCATCCGTAATCGAAATCGGCGCAGAAGATCTTCCGCTGCACTGCCCCACCGGCAATACGCCCGCCTGGAATTATCATCCGCGCGTCTTCCTCGACGTGACCGACACCGGCGAGGTGAAATGCCCGTACTGCGGTACCGTCTACAAGCTCAAGCCAGGCACCGTCATCAAGGGTCACCACTGACACGTCTCGCGTCTCACCGCACCACCCCGATGCTCCGGCCCGCCAAGCGGCGCGCCGGAGCGTTGGCGTGCGTGGCGCGCACAGACCGCGCCGCGCTCATTCTTCCGGCAGCGCCCCATTCATGAAAAAAGCCCTCGTCATCGCCCCCAACTGGATCGGCGACGCCCTGATGGCGCAGCCGCTCTTCGCGCTGATGAAAGCGCGCCATCCGCGCCTGCAGATCGACGCACTCGCCCCTAAATGGGTGGCGCCGGTGCTGGCACGCATGCCCGAGATCCACCAGGTATTCCCCAGCGAACTGGCGCACGGCAAGCTGCAACTCTCGGCGCGGCTGATGTTCGCCCAGCAGCTCAAGAACGAAGGCTACGACGCGGCCTACGTGCTGCCCAATTCGCTCAAGTCGGCCCTGATTCCCTGGCTGGCCGGCATCCCGCTGCGCGTGGGCTATCGCGGCGAAGCGCGCTTCGGCCTGCTCAATATCCGCCACGGCAACCCGCCGCGCGACCACCGCCCGCCCATGGTCGAGCATTACGCGCGGCTGGCGCTCAAGCCAGGAGCGCGCCTGCCCGAAGACCTGCCCGAGCCGCGCCTGCGCATCGACCCGGTGCGCATGGCCAAGACCGCGGAGCGCTTTGGCATTGCGCCGCAGACACGCCTGATCGCCTTCTGCCCGGGTGCGGAATTCGGCCCGGCCAAGCGCTGGCCGGCGGCGCACTTCGCGGAACTGGCGCAGATGCTCAAGCGCTCGTTCCCGTATGCGCAGATCATCACGCTTGGCTCGCCCAAGGATGCCGAGATCGCCGACGAGATCGTCAAAGGCGCGCCGTTCGTGCGTAATCTCTGCGGCCAGACCTCGCTCGACGACGCCGTCGACCTGCTGGCGATGGCCGAAGGCGCCGTATGCAACGACTCCGGCCTGATGCACGTCACCGCTGCGCTGAACCGGCCGCAGGTGGCGGTGTTCGGCTCCAGTGACCCACGCCACACTCCCCCGCTGTCGCAGGCTGCGAGTATCATGTGGCTGCAGCTCGAATGCAGTCCGTGCTTCAAACGTGAGTGCCCCCTCGGACACTTGCGGTGCCTGAAGGACATCGAGCCCGAAATGGTGTTTGTGGAGCTGCGCAAGCTCCTGCACCGGGCCTGAAGCGCTGACCCGCCGTTCGTAATCATCCGGCCAACGAATCCCTGAGCCCAGTCCACCATGCCTCGTTTTGCCCGCCTGTTCGATTCCGCCGAAGACATCGTAGAAGCCTTTCGCGAGGCGATGAAGCTGCGCGATGCGGACGGCGCCCTGCGCCTGTGGCTGGATGAAGACTCGGTGACGTGCGTGATGCCCGACGGCCAGCGCCTGATCGGCCACGAGCATTTGCGCCAGGCCTTCGCGCAGTTGCTGGCCTTGCAGCCGGTGCTGATCGACGTGATCGAGACCAGCAGCCATACCTCGATGGGTGTCGCCATCTTCGACGTGACCGAAGCCCTGCGCTTCGGCGACGACCGCATCGAAGCCGACCTCTACGTGCACACCACCTATGTGCTGATGCAGAACCACGAGGGCTGGCGGCTGGCGCATATACATTGCAGCCCGGCCAACGCCAGCCAGGTCGCCACCGTCAGCACGGCGCCGGGCCAGGCCCTTCACTAGCGGGATCCGGCGCGGCGCCACGGCCCGGCAGCCCGCCAGCTCCAAGCATCCAGGCATGAGCCAGCTTCCGTCATCGCACCACAGCCCCCCCGGGACGGTGTCACCCGCTCCGGCCGCCTCCTCGTTCGGCGGCGGCCGCCGCATGCCGTGGTGGCTCTCCGGCGGCCACGCCCAGACCATCATCCCGGCGCGCTTCACGCAGCGCCCTGCGCGCGTGGCCTTCAAGCGCGAGCGCTGGACCGCTCCCGACGACGACTTCGTCGACCTCGACTGGACCACGCACCCGGTGACGCCCGATACCCCGCTGCTGGTGATGTTCCACGGCCTGGAAGGCGACTCTGGCAGCCACTACGCGCAGGCCATGATGCATGCGCTGGCCGCGCGCGGCTGGCAGGGCGTGATCCCGCACTTTCGCGGCTGCTCGGGCGAGCTGAACCTGGCGCCGCGCTTCTATCACTCTGGCGACTCGGAAGAGATCCACTGGATCCTGGAACGGCTGCACAGGCAGTATTGCGCGCATGGGCGCAAGCTGCTGGTGGTCGGCATCTCGCTGGGCGGCAATGCCCTGCTGCGCCTGCTCGGCGAACAGGGCAGCGGCGCGGCCTTCATCAGCGCCGCGGCGTCGGTGTCGGCGCCGCTGGACCTGGCCGGCGGTGGCGCGGCGCTGTCGCAGGGCTTCAACATGCTATACACGCGCATGTTCCTGCAAACCCTCAAGCGCAAGTCCCTGGCCAAGCTAAAGCAGTATCCCGGCCTGTTCGACCGGGAAGCCATGCTCGCCAGCCGCGACCTGTACGCCTTCGACAATATCGTCACGGCGCCGCTGCACGGCTTTCGCGACACCGACGATTACTGGGCGCGCGCCTCCAGCAAGCCCGTGCTCGACGGCATCGCCGTGCCCACGCTGGTGCTCAACGCGCGCAACGATCCCTTCCTGCCGGCGCGCCACCTGCCGGGCCCGGCGGACGTCAGCCCGCAGGTCTGGCTGGAGCAGCCAGAGCACGGTGGTCACGTCGGTTTCATGACGCCGCGCGAAGATAAGCTGCGCGTGTTGCCGGTACTGCCCTATGCGGGGCATATCGAGTGGCTGCCAGCGCGCATCCTGCGGTTTTTCGACGCCGTGGCTTAGCGCGCCGGCGCAGCCCCGCGCACCCCTTGCGAACGGATGGCAAACCCCGGCAGCCACCTGAATGAATGCGAGCGGGATGCCCTTCATGGACGGCATGAACGGCCCCGCAAGGAGACAGCGACGATGGATGACACAGTCAAGCAAGCAATGGCCCGCTGGCCCAACGTCCCCAACTGCTACGGCTGGCTGGCGCTGGACCGGCGCGGGCAATGGCGCATGCGCAACGAGTACGCCCAGCAGCACGGCCTGTCCGGCGACCCAATCCGGCACGAAGCGCTGATCGCGTTTATCGAGCGCAACTACCAGCGCGACGAGCGCGGCGCCTGGTACTTCCAGAACGGCCCGCAGCGCGTGTTCGTGTCGCTGGCCTACGCGCCGTGGATCGCGCGGCTGCATCAGGGCCAGTTGCGGACCACATCGCAGCACACCTTCGCGCTGCGCGCCTGCCATGCGGACGAGCATGGCAATGTGCTGCTGGTCGGCGAGGTGGAAGGAGAAAGCGGGGATGCGGGCAAGCCGCAGGTCGCGCTGCTGCACGACCATGACCTCGATGCCTTCAGCAGCGCCTGCACCTGGCACGGCGAGGCTTGCGGCGGCAATCTCGGCGTGTTTCATTTCAACGGCGCCGACGTGGCGATCGAACCGATTGTCGAAGACGAGGTGCCGACGCGCTACGGCTTCGTGCGCCAGCCGCTGCCGCCCGCGGGCGAGCAGGCCGCCTGAGCGGCGGCGGCGGGAACAGCAGTAGCGGGCGTGGCCGTCAGTTAGGCATGCCCTTGCTGTCCTGCTTCTCCTCGCGGAACTGGCGCTCCAGCTGGTGCAGGCGCGCGTCGACCTCCGACAGCGTGTAGAAATCGCCATCGCCCGCCTTGCGCGCGATCTGCAACTGCTCGATGGCGGCCTGGTAGGCGCCATCGACCGCGTACTTCTCCGCCAGCGCCTGGTGCTGCTGCACACGCCGGCCCTGCGCGGCATAGGCCCGCGCCAGCATGTCCCACCACTCGGAACGCGCAACCTCTTCGCGCGTGCGTTCGCGCAGGAAGGTCACCGCCTGGTCCGTCCGGCCGGCGCCGAGCAAGGTCGCCGCGTAGCTCAGCGCCACCGCGTGCGACAGCGGAAACGCCTTCATCGATACCATGGCCTGATTCAGCGCATCCTGCTGCCGGCCCTGCGCGCGCGCCAGCTCGATCGCCATCACATCGAGCATGGCGCTGCCGGAAGTGGCGCCGGGAATATTGCCGTACAGCCGGCGGGCTTCGGCCAGGGACTGCTCCGCGGCAGCGTTGCGGCCCAGCCGCTGCTCGGCGAAAGCCATCCCGTAATACAGTGCCGGCAAGCGCACCGGCGAGGCTGCCGCCAGTTGCGTCTGCAGCGCGGCACGCACGTTCTGCAGGTCGCTAGGCGTGGTTTCCTGGATGATGCGGGCACGCATGCGCGCGAACTCGTACTCCGGGGTGTTCGGCACCTTGCGCACCGCCACATGGCTCACGCGGTCCTGCATGTCGGCGATCCGCTCCGAGGTAAGCGGGTGGGTGCGCACGTAAGCCGGCACCGAATTCTCCGAGATCCCCATCACCCGCTGCAGCCGCTTGAAGAAGTCAGGCATGCCCTGCGGATCGAAGCCGGCGGCGGTCATGATCTGGAACCCGACCCGGTCGGCCTCCCGCTCCGCTCCGCGCGAGAAGGACAACTGGTTGGAGATGGCGGCCGCCTGCCCGCCCATGGCCAGCGCCGCGGCCGCATCGCCGCTCTTGGTGGCCGCCAGTCCCGCAAGCACCATCGATGCCAGTGCGATCCACATCGACTGGTCCTGCGTGGTGATGCCGCGCGCGATATGCCGCTGCATCACGTGGCCGATTTCGTGGCCGAGCACCGAAGCCAGCTCGGACTCGGTATCCGACTGCACCAGCAGGCCGGTGTGCACGCCGATGTAGCCGCCGGGCAGCGCAAAGGCATTGATGGTGCGGTCGCGCACCGCGAACAGCTCGAAGCCGGTCGCGAAGGTGCCGGCACCGTTGGAGCCGGAGATGTTCTGCCGGCGCGCCGCCTGAACCAGGCGATAGCCAAGCATGTTCAGGTAATCGGCCAGCAGCGGATCCGACACATAGTCCGGATCGCGCCGGATATCACGCATGATGCGATCGCCCAGGCGCTTTTCCATATCCGGCGTCAGCGACGCCGTGGACGGGTCTCCCAGGTCGGGCAACTGCGCGCCGTTGGTCTCCACCACCGTGTTGTTGCTGCGCAGCCCGAAATCGGACTTCTGGCCCGCCTTGACGCTGCGGTTCAGGTTGTCGTAGACCTGGTCGCTGCCACCGCTATCCGCCCCTGTGGTGGCGGCTGCGGCGGTGCGCGCGGGATCGTTCAGCAGCATGCGCTGCTGGGGCCAGGCGGGAAACGCCATCGTCAGCACCACCAGCGCCGCCAGCGAACGGCGCACGATGCGCCCCGGTTTCGCGGGCACGCGCAAGGGTGCGGCGGCGGGATCGGCATCGGTATGGCGCACAGGGCCCATGCGAGACTTGAGGCGCGCCTGTCGGGCGGGCGAGGAGAGCGCTCCGGCGAGCGTTTGGTTCTTGCGCATATTGCTATGATAGCGGCCTCCGGAGGCCATTCCCATCGGGCATCGCCCGGTCTTGCCACGCCCTGCCCCGGCCAGCGCGGCAAATGCGGCAGACGCCTCCGCCACGCTTTCCTCTCGACTCCGCAGGTCCACGCCATGAGCCAGCTAACCCATTTCGATTCCGCCGGACAAGCCCATATGGTAGACGTCGGCGCCAAGGCCCATAGCCACCGCGTGGCCGTGGCCACCGGCACCATCACCATGCTGCCCGCCACATTCGCGCTAGTGCGGGACGGCACCGCCAAGAAGGGCGATGTGCTCGGCATTGCCCGCGTGGCCGCCATCATGGCCACCAAGCGCACCGCCGACCTGATCCCGCTATGCCATCCGATCTCGCTCACCAAGGTAGCTGTGGACTATGCGCTGGACGAAACCAGCGGCACCATCCGCTGCACCGTGCGTACCGAGACGCACGGCCAGACCGGCGTGGAGATGGAAGCGCTGACCGGCGTGCAGGTGGCACTGTTGACCATCTATGACATGTGCAAGGCGGTGGACCGGGGGATGGTGATGGGGGATGTGAAGCTGCTGGAGAAGCATGGGGGGAAGTCCGGGGACTGGGTGGCCGGCGACAGTTAAGCGATTGTTTGACAAGCCTTAGCCTGACGCACGTCATCGCCCGCCCCGCTGACCAATTGCCTCATTGCCTTGACAGCAACGGCTGCCATGGGGTGACGCAGAATCGATTTTGCCCAAATTCTCTCCAAATGGACACGGGAGATGGGATCGATGCGGCATCGGGAACAAGCGGCAGGGCCGGGTTTCGCGCAACGGATTTCCACCGGAAGCAACGACTTTTATCGCCCCCAATTCGTTGAATTTCCCGCTGTCGCCAAGTAATGGTTTCCAGGAGTGCTATTTGCCATCGTGCTAGTAAGCAAATCACGGCAACCTATACTCCAAACGGATGAATGGGCAATCGATCCTGTCCCGGGGATGTTGCCGCCCCGTTGCATCGGCAATCCTGTTCGGAGATGACATGATGCCGAATGTAAAGCGGATGAATTTCATTTTGCGCTGGGTTGTCCTGGCAGCACATGGAATTGCATTCTCGATTTTTCTCCCCACCATGGGTCATGCGCAATCGGTGGACAACGTCAGGTATGGCATGGTGCTGTTGAAGATGAAAGCGCTCAATATGGGCGCACCGGCGATCAAAGGAGAAGAAGCCGTTGCCGGAAAGCCCGCGCCGGCGTTGTATTTTGGCGCCAACAAAATGAACAATAATTTTACCGTGGTTGACGATGTGAAAAACACGGTGGGCGGTACCGCAACGCTATTCGTGAAGAGCGGTGAGGAATTCATCCGTGTGGCAACGAATGTGCAGAAAGACGATGGGTCGCGTGCCATTGGCACCGTACTCGATCCCAACGGCAAGGCTATCGCGGCAATTCGCGGCGGTGGCGCGTACTATGGCGATGCCGACATTCTCGGAAAGTCCTATATCACAGGCTATGAGCCAATACAGGATCCCCTTGGCAGAGTCATCGGCATCTACTATGTAGGTTATCTCAAGGCGCAGTGAGTCTGCGTAGGCTCTACCTTATACCCCGCGTCGCCACGCCGGCGACGCGGGGCCCCGAAAGCCAGTTCACTGTAGACGACACTACCGGCAATGGTATGAACACTACTCCGAAAAAGCGTTATCCACTAAGCTTTCAGCCAAATTCCCAGGTCTATTTCCAGATTTTGTCGGGGCCCACGCGACGCCATTTTGGTCAGACAAAATACCGTTATCAAATCCAAGAACCATCTCCTTGGACAGACACGATCGAACAATGATTTTCCCGGCGTCCAGTTCGATGCCATGAAAATCACCAACAACATCCGTTATCCCCAAGACACGAACGATTGACGCACCGCAGGAGCCCGTTACGTTCTTGGTTTCGACTTCATCCAGGGATTTCTCCCCCTCTGCACTTGCAGGGCAGTGGCCCACGGCAATCAAAGATGGGATCCCGCCGGATCTCTGGCGCGCGCCTGCAAGTATCCGATCCACATCACCGCCCCCCGACTCTCTTATCCGCCACGACACACGCTTACGCCGTGGCCCCTTCCGCTGTAACAAGCGTAACGCCGCATTTCGCCAGCAGGGGGCACCGCGCCACATGCGTCAAATTGGTATTCAATGCAGTTAAGGGGGTGCAGGTGCAGCCCCCGCGGGACATCGTTCCGCGTCGATCCAGGGTGAGCAACATGAACGGGCGTAGGGTTGGCCAGCTTTTGCTGGTGTTGGCGGCACTGGGTTCGGGCGGGACGGCCCTGGCAGGCGGCCACGGCGGGGGCGGGGGCGGACATGGCGGTGGAGGCTGGCACGGGGGCGGTGGCTGGCATGGGAGCGTGGGGATCTATGTCGGTCCCGGCTTTGGGTATGGATATGGCTGGGGCTACCCCTACTACCCCTACTATTACCCCCCTGGCTACTACTATCCGCCGGCGGCAGTGGGAGTGCCGACTTCGCCACCGCAATACATAGAGCAGGGCCAGGACGGCACGCTGGAATTGAACAGCGGCGCTGTCGCGGCACCGGCGCCCCAGCAGCAGGCGTATTGGTATCACTGCGCCAGGCCGGATGGCTACTACCCGTATATCAAGGCCTGCCCCGGCGGCTGGCAGAAGGTTCCGGCGGAGCCACCCGCTTAGCGCCTGGAGCGCGTTTTCAACCTGCGGCGAGCAGTACCGCTGTGCGCAATGTTTCGATGACCGAGGTACCGAGGTGCCGAGATGAATGCCTTTGACCGCCCCAGCTTGCCTGGACTCCCGATCTTGCTGAGCCTGCCGCTGGCGGCGCTTGTTCTGGCCGGCTGTGCCGTGATGCCCAGCGGTCCCAGCGTGATGGTGCTGCCAGGCACCGGCAAGAACTTCGACCAGTTCCGGGCCGACGACTATGCCTGCCGCCAGTTCGCCTTCGGCCAGGTGGGTGGCGTGACCGCCAACCAGGCGGCAACCAACAGCGCGGTCGGCAGCGCCGCGGTCGGCACCGCGCTGGGTGCGGCAGCGGGTGCGGCGTTCAATGGCGGCTCCGGCGCGGCAGTGGGTGCAGGCGTCGGCCTGCTCACCGGCGCGGCGATCGGCGCGAGCAATGCCCAATACGCCGGCTACGGCAGCCAGCGCCAGTACGACGCTGCCTATGTGCAGTGCATGTACGCCAGCGGTCATCGGGTGCCGGTCTACGGCAATATGGCGGCGGCCCCGCGGCCTGCCGCGCCGACTTACTACTATCCGCCGCCCCCTCCGGGCTACTACCCGCCGCAGTAACCCTGCGAGCCCCGGCCCGTGGTGCTGCAGCCGCGTAGGCAGACCCCGCGCGCCGCGATCCGCCTGACGTGGAGCGTTTATTCCGGCTTGCCCTTATTGCGCGCCTTCACCCAGTCGCAGAAATCGCGTGGCCGCGCCGCCGCGTCGACTTCGGTGCAGAAGCGGGCCAGTTCGGCGAACTGGTTTGCCTCGTCGCCAGCAAAGTAGAAATGCAAGCGCTCCAGCCATGCGCGGCCCTGGACGGGATCGCCGCTCAAGGCCAGCAGCCAGGCGGTGCGGGCAATCAGCGTAGGCGTGGGCAGCAGGTGGACGGCGGCGATATGGGGCGCCAGCAGCTGCGCTACATTCTCCGGCGTGATCCTGGCATCCTCGGTCGCGTCCGCCGCGGCCGCCTGGCGAAACCAGAAATGCGGCATCGGCAGCGCTTCCCGGTTTTCGGCGCGCGCATATTCGCGTGCCTCGGCACGCCGGTAGTCCTGCCACATGGTGGCAAGGATGGCGGCCGTGACGCCGATGAACGCCCCAACGGCCAGCACTGCAAGCCAGCGCGGCGCGCGCACGCGGCCGAACCCCGAGGGCTCCAGCCAGCCCAGCATGAAGCAGAACGGCAGCATGAAATACAGGTAGTGCAGCGGGTATTCCAGCATCGAATGCGCGCATAGCATCGCCAGCCACGTGAGCACCACCACCGTCTGCGCCCGGTCCGGCCCGTCGCCAAGCCACAGCCGCCGGTGCGCTACGCGCCATAGCCAGGCCAGCAATGAGAGCACGACGCCGGCGGTGCCGACCAGGCCCGTCTTCGCCAGCAGGTCCAGCAGCGCATTGTGCGCATGCAGGGACATTTCCACCGTCACGCCGACTTGCGCCAACTGCTGGAACTGCGCCCAGCCGAACTCGCCCCAGCTCACCCCCAGCCAGGGATGCGCGCGGAACATCGCCCAGGCATGGGACCACAGCGCCCCGCGCGCCGACACCTGGTCCGCTCCCTGCAACTGCGCCAGCGTATCGAACAGGCGCCAGTCGAAGACCTGTCCCGCACTCTTCATCAGCGGCTGCAGGATCACCAGCACCACCACCATCGCCACCGCGGCGAAGGTAAGCCCGGCTGGCCGGCTCATGGGGTTGCGGCCGGCGTAGCGCGGACGTTGCATCGCACCCGGCCCGGCCCGCCCTGCCCCGTGCGCCATCCATGCGGCGAGCAATGCGTAGGCCGAGGCGAGCCCGACATGGAGGACACCGGTGCGCGATCCGGACAACACGATACCGCTCTCCAGCAACAGCACCGCCGCCAGCCAGGCTGGTGGCCGCAGCCAGCCGCGCGCGGCCAGCCACACGGCCGCCGCAAGCGCCAGGCCATCAACCGTGGCCTGGTGATTGGGCTGGTTGAGGTTGCCCCACAGGCGTCGGTTGTCGTCGTAGAAGTAGGTGGAAACCATCCCGAACGTGTCGGGCTCCAGGCCGAAGACCTGGACCCACTGCGCCAGCGTGCCGAGCAATCCGGCCACCAGCCAGGCAATCGCGAGCACATCGGTCATCGCCTGGCGCTCCAGCGGGGACGCTGTCCGGCCTTGCCGCCAGGCTGCCCATATCACCGCGGCGGCAAGCGCGAGCACGATTTCGGTGATCAGCCGGCTGCCCGACAGGTCGCTCATGCCGGTCAGCCCTTGCGTGACGCCAGTGGCGATCAGCCAAAGAGGAAAGGCGGCGATCCAGGGGAATTGAGCGGGAACGTCTCGATAGGCGAGCCCCGAGGCTTGCCGGTTTGCCGCGGCAGCAAGCGCGATGACGGCCAGCGCGAACAATAATGCCGAGGCCCATTCGCCGTAGAAAGTGGCAAGCGGGAGCGTGTGACGGGAGACCAGTAGCGGCGCAATCAGTGCGACGGCGAGGAAGCTGAGGGGTATGGCTGACCGGGAGGGCAGCATGCGGAGCGCCTTGTTATGCCACGTTGGCAAAAGGCGGATGATAGCTCGGGGAGCAGGCAAAGAAAAAGCGCCCAAAGGCGCTTTTTCTATTTGGACAGGCAGTCTGCCGGCGGACTTTCGCCCGTCAGGCCGGTTGTACCGACCGTTTCTGCAGCAGCTTGCCCACCACCACCACCAGCGCCGCGCCGATGGCGCCGAACACCAGGTGTGCATGCGGCACATGCATCTCGAACCACGCAGCGTCCACCGGATCGCTCACCAGCATCTCGCCTGCCAGGTAGCCCAGCAGCGCCGCACCCAGCACGATGATGATGGGGAAGCGGTCCATGACCTTGAGCAGGATGGTGCTGCCGAACACGATCAGGGGAATCGACAGGCCCAGGCCAACGATCAGCAGCATCAGCTGGCTGCCTTCCGGTCCCTTCTGCGCTGCGGCGGCCACGGCCACCACGTTGTCGAGCGACATCACCAGGTCGGCGATCAGGATGGTGCGGATCGCGGACCAGATATTGTCCTTGGCGTCGTGGCCGTCCTCGTCGTCTTCGCCGGTCAGCAGCTGCACGCCGATGTAGACCAGCAGCAAGGCGCCGACGATCTTCAGGTAAGGCAGGCTCAGCAGCTTGACCGCGGCCACCGTCAGCACCACACGCATGATGATGGCAGCGGCGCTGCCCCAGAAGATGGCCTTCTTCTGCTGGGCGGGCGGCAGGTTGCGGGAGGCCAGTGCGATCACCACGGCGTTGTCGCCGGAGAGCACGATGTTGGTCAGGATGATGGATCCCAACGCGATCCAGAACGCGGTGGAGGACAGCAGTTCCACGGTAAAGCTCCTCGAGTTTCTAAATTATGATTCGAACGCCACATGCGTACCGATTATCACCGGTGCTCACGGAATTTCGGATGTCTGAGTCTTCAGACATGAAGATTTACCGTATCAAGCTTTCGATTCGGTTTCAATCGGCATGTCGCGCGCCTCCGGAGATACCCTAGGTGACTGGCGCTCCAGAATGAGATGCCCCCGCACGGAGGCGGGGGCATCGAGATCCGATGTGCGGTTGCAGTCATGCAGCCGCACCGGCTCCGGCAATCTCTCCCGCCCGCAGGCGGAAAAGCTGCTGTTCGCTATTACAGGATCGACTTGAGCAGGCGAGCCATTTCCGACGGATTCTTGGTGACCTTGATACCGCAGGCTTCCATGATTTCCAGCTTGGCTTGCGCCGTGTCGGCACCGCCCGAGATCAGCGCGCCGGCGTGGCCCATGCGCTTGCCCGGAGGCGCGGTCACGCCAGCGATAAAGCCAACCACCGGCTTCTTCATGTTTTCCTTGATCCAGTAAGCCGCATTGGCTTCGTCCGGACCACCGATTTCGCCGATCATGACCACGGCGTCCGTTTCGGGATCGTCGTTGAACATCTTCATGACGTCGATGTGCTTCAGGCCGTTGATGGGGTCGCCACCAATGCCCACTGCCGACGACTGGCCCATGCCCAGCGCGGTCAGCTGACCCACTGCTTCATAGGTCAGCGTGCCCGAGCGCGACACCACGCCGATGCGGCCCTTGCGGTGGATGTGGCCCGGCATGATGCCGATCTTGATTTCGTCAGGCGTGATCAGGCCCGGGCAGTTGGGTCCGAGCAGCAAGGTCTTCTTGTTGCCCTTCACCATCTTGTCCTTGAGCTCCATCATGTCGCGCACGGGGATGCCTTCGGTGATGCAGACCACCAGGTCCAGGTCGGCGTCAACGGCTTCCCAGATCGCGGCAGCGGCGCCGGCGGGCGGCACGTAGATCACGGAAACGGTGGCGCCGGTCGATGCCTTGGCATCCTTGACGCTGGCGTAGATGGGAATGCCTTCGAAGTCTTCGCCGGCTTTCTTCGGGTTCACGCCGGCAACGAAGCAGTTCTTGCCGTTGGCGTAGTCGCGGCAGCCACGGGTGTGGAACTGGCCGGTCTTGCCGGTGATGCCCTGGGTGATGACCTTGGTGTCTTTATTGATCAGAATCGACATGCTGTAATCCTTTGCTTGGCTCAAAGCAGCGCGCGAAGGCCTGGCCCCGGCGCGCTGCTGGCGTTCGTGTTCGCGTCTGGCTTACTTGCCCGCGGCAGCAGCCACGACCTTCTGGGCGGCTTCTTCCATGGTGTCGGCCGCGATGATGGGCAGGCCCGAGTCGGCCAGCATCTTCTTGCCGATCTCTTCGTTGGTACCCTTCATGCGCACGACCAGCGGCACGGACAGCGACACGGCCTTGGATGCAGCGATCACGCCTTCGGCGATCACGTCGCAACGCATGATGCCGCCGAAGATGTTGACCAGGATGGCCTTCAGGTTCGGGTTCTTGAGCATCAGCTTGAAGGCTTCGGTCACCTTCTCGGTGGTGGCACCGCCGCCCACGTCGAGGAAGTTGGCCGGCTCGCCGCCGAACAGCTTGATGGTGTCCATGGTGGCCATGGCCAGGCCGGCGCCGTTCACCAGGCAGCCGATGTTGCCGTCCAGCGAGATGTAGGCCAGGTCGAACTTCGAAGCTTCGATTTCGTTCGCGTCTTCTTCGTCCAGGTCACGGTACGCGACGATTTCCGGGTGACGGAACAGGGCGTTGGAGTCGAAGTTGAACTTGGCGTCCAGTGCGATCACCTTGCCGTCGCCGGTCAGGATCAGCGGGTTGATTTCGGCCAGCGATGCGTCGGTGTCCCAGAACGCCTTGTACAGGCCTTGCAGGGCTTGGCGGGCTTGGGGAACGCTTGCGTCGGGCACGCCGATCTTGCGGGCGATATCGTCGGCGTCAGCGTCCAGCAGGCCGGCGGACGGGTCGATGATCAGCGTGTGGATCTTTTCCGGGCTGTGGGCAGCGACTTCCTCGATGTCCATGCCGCCTTCGCTGGAGGCCATCAGGGCCACCTTTTGCGAAACACGGTCGACGACCAGGCTGACGTACAGCTCCTTCTTGATGTCCGCGCCTTCTTCGATCAGCAGGCGGTTCACCTTCTTGCCTTCCGGGCCGGTCTGGTGCGTGACCAGGGTCATGCCCAGGATGTTGGTGGCGTAGGTCTTGACCTCGTCGATGCTCTTGGCCACCTTCACGCCGCCACCCTTGCCGCGGCCGCCCGCGTGGATCTGCGCTTTGACGACCCATACCGGGCCGCCCAGTTGTTCAGCAGCCTTCAGGGCCTCATCGACCGAGAACGCGGGGATGCCGCGCGGAACCGGCACATTGTATTTGCGCAGGATTTCCTTGCCTTGGTACTCATGGATATTCATGCGTGTTTCCTTTCGGGTAGGCGTAAAAAGTGGAGATGGAATCTCGGCGGATAGCAGGCCGGCCTGGCTTAGCCGGAGGTGCCGGTAGGCCTGCGGGACGTGGCGCCGCCATCGGTGGCGGCGAGCGCCTCCGAAGGTTGCGCCGCCGGGATCTGCGACCCTTCGGTCTTGATCCTCGGCTTTGGCTGGTGACCATACCAGCGCGGGTAAAACTGGCGCACCACCTCACCTTCGAAATGCAGGGCATGGCAGCCGTGCAACTGGTAAGGCGGTTCGGGATTGGTGTCTTCGGTGCCGGCGTCACGGATATTGAACACGTCGCCGGCAAAGGCCTGGATCGCGGTGGTCGGCAGCACGCCGGCCAGTTCGGTCAGGTGCGTGCAGCCCGACACGCCGGACAAGCGCTCTTTCACCGCCTTGCGGAAACCCTTCATCAGGTTCAGGCCGATCAGCTTGCGATAGGCCGGGCCGATGGTGTCGCACTGGCCGGGATACGGTACCCAGTCTGAACAGGCATCGACGTCCACGACGTTCATGCGCAGGTCAATGGTGATGCGCAGCCACAAATCATGCAGCGGCTCGCCCAACGGGCGCACGCCGCCACCGGCAAGCGGGATCTCGCGGGGCTTGGTGTCGGTCAGGCGCGCTTCGATATCCCATAGGCCATCGTCCCTAAGATAGGCCTCGGCCGTGATGGCACGACGGTGGCGCAGGGCGCGATTGACGGGCGGGGAAAGCGGCATAACACCAGGCAGGAGCGGGAGAAAAGGACGGCTGGGCCGGAAAACCGCAGGATTTTAACATGCCGGCCAACTTTGGCCGGGAACAAACTGCACCCCGGGCTGTTGCCGGGAATTGTCGAGTGACGGGCAAGCGCTGTGGAGCGCAAATATGCGCGGATGCGCGGGACTGAACCGGTGCCCGGATCACATGCGGTCAGCGCGGAATACGCCTACTGGCAATACAGGTATGCGCACCGCGCCAGTGCAAGACGCCATCGCGGCATCACTTCGGACCGCGATCCGACAGGTCCGCCGGCGGCATCAGTCGCTGCCGTCCAGCCACTCATCCGCCCCCTTGATCACCTGGCTCACCACCGAGCGGGAAAAACCGCGCGCCACCAGAAAGCGGATCTGTTTGGCCTTTTCCTCGGGCGTGGCGGGTGGCGTGCCGAAACGCTTCTGCCAGACGGCACGGCCGCGCTCCAGTTCGGAGCCGCGCAGGCGCTCCTGCAGGTCGGCGAGCTGTTCGCCGCCGAGCTGGTGGGTGCGGGCTTCCTGCATGACGCGGGCGGCGCCATAGCGGCTGGCGCGCCGGTGCACCAGGCTATCGACGAAGCGCTCGTTGGACAGCCAGTTCTCGCGCTCCAGCGCATCCAGCAGTTGCTCCAGGGCTTCGGGCGAGTCGGCGTGCGGGGCCAGCTTGCGTGCCAGTTCCGCCCGGCTGTGCTCGCGCCGCGACAGGAAGCCCACGGCGCGGGCCTTCAGGGAAAGTGGGGGACGGGTGGCCATGAAGACGGAGCTCGGTAGTGTGAGCTCGACATCGAGCTACGAAAATGCGCTTCAAAAACGCAAACCGGGGCGGCGCGCGTCGCTGCGCGTGCCGCCCCGGGCGGGGTTCGCGGCCGGGAGCGCCCCGGCCGGCGAAGCTCAGTCTTCGGCGGTGGCCACGGCGGCGGCCGGCGTACCGTTCATCAGCACCACGCCCAGCGATTCGCGCACCTTGTTTTCGATCTCGTCGGCGATATCGGGATTTTCGCGCAGGTATTCACGCGCGTTGTCCTTGCCCTGGCCGATCTTCTCGCCCTTGTAGCTGTACCAGGCGCCGGACTTCTCGACGATCTTGGCGTCCACGCCCAGGTCGATGATTTCGCCCTGGCGCGAGATGCCCTGGCCATAGAGGATGTCGAAGAAGGCTTCGCGGAACGGCGGCGAGACCTTGTTCTTGACCACCTTGACCTTGGTTTCGTTGCCGATCACCTCGTCGCCCTTCTTGATCGAGCCGATGCGGCGGATATCCAGGCGCACCGAGGCGTAGAACTTCAGCGCATTGCCGCCGGTGGTGGTTTCGGGCGAACCGAACATCACGCCGATCTTCATGCGGATCTGGTTGATGAAGATCACCAGGCAGTTGGTGCGCTTGATGGTGCCGGTCAGCTTGCGCAGCGCCTGGCTCATCAGGCGGGCCTGCAGGCCGGGCAGCGAATCGCCCATCTCGCCTTCGATTTCGGCCTTGGGCACCAGGGCCGCCACCGAGTCGATCACGATCAGGTCGACCGAGCCCGAGCGCACCAGCGCATCGGTGATTTCCAGGGCCTGCTCGCCGGTGTCCGGCTGGGAGATCAGCAGATCGCCAACCGCCACGCCCAGCTTGCTGGCGTAGTTGACGTCGAGCGCATGCTCGGCGTCGATAAAGGCGCAGGTACCGCCCAGCTTCTGCATCTCGGCCACGACCTGCAGCGTCAGGGTGGTCTTGCCCGAGGATTCCGGACCGTAGATTTCCACCACGCGGCCGCGCGGCAGGCCGCCGACACCCAGCGCGATGTCCAGGCCCAGCGAGCCGGTGGACACGACCTGGATATCCTGCTCGACTTCGGCATCGCCCATTTTCATGATCGAGCCCTTGCCGAACTGCTTCTCGATCTGGGCCAGCGCGGCCGCCAGCGCCTTCTGCTTTTCGGCGCTTACGCCAGCACTCGCCTTCTTGCCGTCATCCATGGTCGTCCTTCCGTCAATGGTGTATAAATAGGCCGCATGTGGCGCGCCACCCGCTTTTTGCGGGCAACCGCCCAGCCCGCGCCGCGCCGCGAACTCCTGATGACGATGAACCTGGCAGCAGGGGCAAACATTGGGGCGAACGTTCGGTAAAAAACCAGTACAAATTCGGTAAAGCCCGGTTTGCATCGAAGACAAATCGAATGCGACCGGCATAAGCGGGTACTGTATAAAAAAACAGTATGCTTGGCAAGTCCCGCCCGCGTCATTTGATGGAAAGGGGCGACACAGCCGGGCCAGGGTGGAGACAACCATGCGTATTCTGATCGCCGAAGATGACGATGTGCTGGCAGACGGCCTGACGCGCTCGCTACGTCACTCGGGCTATGCCGTCGACCATGTGGCCAGCGGGGTCGAAGCCGATTCCGCACTGTCGACCCAGACCTTCGACCTGCTGATCCTCGATCTCGGCCTGCCGCGCATGCCCGGGCTGGAGGTGCTCAAGCGGCTGCGCACGCGCGGCGCCATGCTGCCGGTGCTGATCCTGACCGCGGCCGATGGCGTCGACGAGCGTGTCAAGGGCCTGGACCTGGGCGCCGACGACTACATGGCCAAGCCCTTCGCCCTGTCGGAACTGGAAGCGAGGGTGCGCGCGCTGGTGCGGCGCGGCACGGGCGGCGGCGCCACGCTGACCCACCACGGCCCGCTCGCCTTCGACCAGGTCGGCCGCATCGCCTACCTGAACGATCAGATGCTGGATCTCTCGGCGCGCGAAGTGGGATTGCTTGAGATCCTGCTCACCCGCACCGGGCGGCTGGTGTCGAAGGAGCAGTTGGTCGACCACCTGTGCGAATGGGGCGAGGAGGTCAGCAACAACGCCATCGAAGTCTATGTGCACCGGCTGCGCAAGAAGATCGAGGTGGGTGGCATCCGCATTGCCACGGTACGCGGGCTGGGCTACTGCCTGGAGAAATTCCAGGCCGCCGTGGCGCACGACTAGGAGTCGCCATTAGAATCGGAATCAGCAACAGAACCCGCGCCATCCTTGCTTCATTGCCTGCCGGCCACGCCGCCAGGCCCTGCCACACCTTTTCCCAATGAGCCTGCTGCGACTGCCCCGGCGGCGCCAGCGGCCCGCGCGCGCCGCCCCTCCTCCCTCCGCGCCTGACGAGATCGTCAGCGACGAAGCGCTGGCCGAGGCCCTGCCACACCTTGAAGACAGCGCCGGCCACCCGTCGCCGCGCTCGCTGTTCGGCGAGATCCTGGACTGGATGCTGGCGCCGCTGCTCCTGCTGTGGCCGATGAGCATTGCCGTGACCTACCTGGTGGCAAAATCGATCGCCAACGGCCCTTTCGACCGCTCGCTGGAGGCCAGCGCAATCGTGCTCTCGCAGCAGGTGCGCGAGGTCAACGGGCGCGTCACGCTGCAACTGCCGCTGTCCGCGCGCGAGATCCTGCGCGCCGATGAAACCGACAATATCTACTACCAGGTGGTGGGCACGCATGGCGAATTCGTCGCCGGCGACAACGACATGCCGCTGCCAGGCGAAGACGACCGCGGCCATGCCGGGCTGGTCTCGCTGCGCGACGACCGCATCGCGGGCAACGACGTGCGCGTGGCCTACACCTATGTCGATCTCAAGCAGGGCGGCGACGCGCAGCCGGTATTGGTGCAGGTTGGCGAAACCCTCGACAAGCGCGCGCGCCTGGCCAACGAAATCATCAAGGGCGTGATCCTGCCGCAGTTCGTGATCCTGCCGCTGGCGGTGGTGCTGGTGTGGTTCGGCCTGACGCGCGGGCTGGCCCCGCTGACCGCGATCCAGCAGCGCATCCGCGCACGCAATCCCGGCGACACCAGCCCCATCGACGAACACGCCGCGCCGCAGGAAATCACGCCGCTGGTGGCCTCGTTCAACGACCTGCTGGCGCGGCTCGACGTTTCCGTGCAGACGCAAAAGCGCTTTATCGCCGATGCCGCCCACCAGATGAAAACGCCGCTGGCCGGGCTGCGCATGCAGGCGGAACTGGCGCAGCGCGAACAGTCGCCGGAGGAACTGCGCAAATCGCTGGCGCAGATCGCCGGCAGCTCGGAGCGCGCCGCCCACATGGTGACGCAGCTGCTGTCGCTGGCGCGCATGGAAAACCTGGCCGGCGCGGGCAACATGGCGCCGCTTGACCTGGCGGCCCTGGCGCGCGAAGTGGTCAAAGACTGGTTGCCGCAGGCCTGGGCGCGCCGCATCGATCTGGGCGTGGATGCCGACGACCACCCCGTGATGGTGCAAGGCAACCGCCTGATGCTGACGGAGATGCTCAACAACCTGATCGACAACGCCATCCGCTACACGCCCGCGGATGGCCACGCTACCGTGCGGGTCAGCGCCGATGCATTCGAGCCTTTCGCGTATCTCGAAGTGGAAGACACCGGGCCCGGCATCCCGGTGTCCGAACGCGAGCGCGTGATGGAGCGGTTCTACCGCGTACTCGGCACCAAGACCCAGGGCAGTGGCCTGGGCCTGGCCATCGTGCGAGAGATCGTGCAGCAGCATGGCGGCGACGTCAGCATTCTCGATCACGTCTACCAGACGGAGCCGCGCCTGGCCGGCGCCTGCTTCCGCATTACGCTGCGCCGGCCCTCCACCCTGGAGCCAGCATGAACGATCCCGATCACACACGCGGCGGGCGCGACCAGGCCGACCAGTCCGAACGGCGCGCCTGGCATCGCAACCTGCGCTGGATCGCCGTGCTGCTGTCGATCTGGTTCGTGGTCACCTTCGGCGTGGCCTGGTTCGCCCGCGACCTGCGCTTCGATTTCTTCGGCTGGCCCTTCTCCTTCTGGGTCGGCGCACAGGGGGCGCTGCTCGTCTACGTCCTGATGGCAGCGCTCTATGCCTGGCGCATGAACCGCGACAATGACGAAGATGCCGACAACGGTGGCGCGCCCGCCCGGCAGCATGACGATGCTGCATAGCAAGAAATACAGGCGCACCCCTTAACACTGGTTTCGGTGCGATTTTCCGCAGCCGCGCGCGTCGCGGCGCAGCAATGCCACGCCCGTTTTTTGCCTAGCGTATACCCCGAGCACTTTGCGGTGTACGGCGCGGAAATTGTCAGAACGCAGTAAGTTTCACCACCCACAATCCATTGCAACTTCGGAGGTAATCGTGCGTGCTAGAGCTAGAGCGCGCATGCAGCCCCGAAAGATTCCGATCACAAACGGAGGAGACAATGGCTAATGCACAGAACGTGGCGGTGCCCGCAAGCAGCGCCCAGAGCTCGGCGATGACCGCCGAAGAGAGGAAGGTGATTTTTGCCTCCTCGCTCGGCACGGTGTTCGAGTGGTACGACTTTTACCTTTACGGTTCGCTGGCGGCCATCATCGCCAAGCAGTTCTTCGCCGGGCTGGATCCGACCGCGGCCTTCATCTTCGCACTGCTCGCCTTTGCCGCTGGCTTTATCGTGCGCCCGTTCGGCGCGCTGGTGTTCGGCCGCCTGGGTGACATGATCGGGCGCAAGTACACCTTCCTGGTGACCATCCTGATCATGGGGGTCTCGACCTTCATCGTGGGCCTGCTGCCTGGCTTCAACACCATTGGCTGGGCCGCCCCGATCATCCTGATCGGGCTGCGCATGCTGCAGGGCCTCGCGCTCGGCGGCGAGTACGGCGGTGCCGCCACCTATGTGGCCGAGCACGCGCCGCACGGCAAGCGCGGCGCGTACACGGCCTGGATCCAGACCACGGCCACGCTCGGCCTGTTCCTGTCGCTGATCGTGATCCTGGTGTGCCGCAACCTGACCGGCCCGAACTTTGACGTATGGGGCTGGCGCATTCCGTTCCTGGTTTCGATCCTGCTGCTCGGCGTATCGGTGTATATCCGCCTGTCGATGAGCGAATCGCCCGCCTTCCAGAAAATGAAGGCCGAGGGCAAGACCTCCAAGGCACCGCTGACCGAATCGTTCGGCCAGTGGCGCAACCTGAAGATCGTGATCCTGGCGCTGGTGGGCCTGACCGCCGGCCAGGCCGTGGTCTGGTACACGGGCCAGTTCTACTCGCTGTTCTTCCTGACCCAGGTGCTGAAGGTCGACGCCACCACCGCCAACCTGCTGATCGCGGGCGCCCTGGTGATCGGCACGCCCTTCTTCATCTTCTTCGGCTCGCTGTCGGACAAGGTTGGCCGCAAGTGGATCATCCTGGCCGGCTGCGCGCTGGCGATGCTGACCTACTTCCCGCTGTTCAAGGCCCTCACCCATTACGCCAACCCCGCGCTGGAGCGCGCGCAGCAAAGCGCCCAGATCGTGGTGACCGCCGATCCGAAGCAATGCTCCTTCCAGGGCAGCCCGATCGCCCGCGAAATCGATTTCCGCAGCTCCTGCGACATCGTCAAGCGGACCCTGGCACAAGCCTCGGCCAGCTATGAAGTCGTGGAAGCCCCGGCCGGCACGGTGGCATCGGTGAAGATCGGCGACAAGGAGATTGCCTCCTTCAACGCCGCGCTGGTACCGGCGGGCCACAGCTTCGACGACGCCAGCAAGAAACAGATCGCCGCGTTCAAGAAGCAGGTGGGCGAATCGATGGCCTCGGCCGGCTACCCGACCAAGGCGGACCCCGCGCAGATGAACACCATCATGGTGCTAGTGATCCTCGTCATCCTGGTGATCTACGTGACCATGGTGTACGGCCCGATCGCGGCCATGCTGGTGGAAATGTTCCCGACCCGGATCCGCTACACCTCGATGTCGCTGCCGTATCACATCGGCAATGGCTGGTTCGGCGGCCTGCTGCCCACCATCTCTTTTGCCCTGGTGGCCCAGAACGGCAACATCTACTACGGGCTCTGGTACCCGATCATCATCGCTGGCGTCACCCTGGTCATCGGCTCGCTGTTCATCCGCGAAACCAAGGATGTGAACATCTACGCCAACGACTGATCCTGGCATCCGGGGCGACAAGCTCATGCACGACTGATCCGGTAATCAGTCGCTCCACCCGGCGGGCGCGGGCCGCAAGGTCCGCCGGTTTTTTTGTGGGCGCGGCGAAGGCGCCTTGCACCCCCTCAAAGTTTTTTAGGAGAGGGTGTTGACAGGTCCAAATCCGCATGTATAATTGCGGTCTTCGTTGGCGAATTAGCTCAGTCGGTTAGAGCGACGGAATCATAATCCGCAGGTCCGGGGTTCGAATCCCTGATTCGCCACCAGTATTTCTGTAGGAAATCAGTACTTGCTAGCCCCTTCAGGTCTCAGACCTGAAGGGGTTTTGCTTTTGGCCCTCCCGAAGTTTCCACTTTTGGAGCGCCAAAAATGATCAAGCTCTGCATGTTGTCCACCAATGGCGGGGTCGGCAAGACCACGCTCGCCGCCTCCCTCGGCGGCCTGCTTGCCGATATGGGCCTGCGCGTCCTCCTCATCGACGCCGATATCCAGCCCTCCCTCTCCAAGTACTACCCCCTCTCTCACCAAGCCCCCAAAGGCCTCACCTACGTCATCGACCACGGGGCCATCACCCAGGAATGCATCTCCCACACCGAGATCGACGGCCTGGACATCATACTCAGCGATGACCCCGAAGGCGCCATCCAGCACAAGCTGGCTACCCGCGCCGACGGCATGTTCCGGCTCTCACGCGCCCTCGCCTCCCCCATCATGTCCGACGACAACGACGACGTCGTCATCATCGACACCCAGGGTGGTGCCGGCCACCTTCAGAACAACGCCGCCCTGGCCGCCTCCCAGATCATTCTGCCTGTGGTCCCTGAGACTCTCGCTGCCCGCGAGTTCACCACCGGCACCATGGAATTGCTCGAGCGCCTGTAAGTCGGCACCGAGTTCGGGTTCCGTCTGGGGCCTGTCAGGGCCGTCCTCTACAAGCAAAGCCGCACGGCCGATGCCAGGCACGTCGCCCAGGCCCTGCGCGACGACTTCATCCCCATGGGCGGGCGCGTCACCCTGCTCAATACCCCCGTCCCCCTCGCCAAGGCCTACACCGAGGCCTCCACCAAGCGTATCCCCGTCCATCGTCATGAGACCCGCCACCCGGGGACCATGAAGAGCGCCTCACAGGTCATGCACGAGCTGGTTTGGGAACTCATTCCCAGCCTGAAGGACGTCTACGCCGGTGGCTTTGCGGTCACCGCCGCGCCGGCCGCCCCGACTGTCGAGGAGAGCGGCCATGAGCAAGGCTAAGGCTATCCCCGTGCCGCGCAGCATGAGCGCGGTCGAACTCGCCGAGAAGCAAGGCCTCAAGGCCGTCTCCAAGGACGACGTGCGCCAGCGCCTCAAGACCATGGTCCACGACAGCCTGCAGGTCCCCAATCCACCGCCGGCCGTGACAGGCCTCTCGCCGTATGCGATGACCGACGCCAGCACCATCGATCTCCCGGTCATGGAGATCGACTTTTATGACCGGAATCCACGCACCACGCCGAACCCCGAGTAAGAGAACATCAAGGCGTCCATCCGTGCCAAAGGCCTGGAGAACCCGCTGATCGTGACCCGGCGCCCCAATACGCTGCGCTACATGCTAGGCAAGGCCGGCAACACACGGCTGCGCGCGACGCAGGAGTTGTGGCACGAAACCGAGGATCCGCGCTTTGGGACGGTGATGTGTTTCTACTGGACATGGAAGAGCGAGAGCGATGTGCTGGCCAGCCACCTGATCGAGAACGACGTCAGGGGCGAGATGTCTTTCTGGGACAAGGCTACCGGCATCCTGGACCTGCGTGATGCCTTACAAGCGGATACTGGTTCAATCATCTCAGTCAGGGAACTGGAGAGCCGGCTCAAGGAACTTGGCCTGCCTACCAATCGCACAACACTCGGTCACTATACGTTCGCCGCCACAGTTCTCCCTGCCCTCGACCCCTTTCTTACCGGCCTGAGCGTGCGTCAGATCCAGCCGGGCTTTACGCTGCAAAAACGCCTGGCATCGCGCTTTGTTGCCGATGACAGCAAGTTCGTCTCCGAAGTATTCTTACCGGCTCAGCAGGATCTGGCCGTCACGCTTGAGCAAGGCACGGCCATCGACGTGGCGCAGCTGCTCGCTCTCTCGGCGGTGCGACTCGCGCCTTGGCTCGGCGTGGACCCCGAGCGCATGACCAGCATGCTGCGCCTGCTTGAGCAATTCCCGGAGATGACCCTGGGTGAATTGCAGGCCCATGGCCGCGAGACCGCTTGAGAGGCGGCTTCTGGCCAATCAACTTGCCCTTGTTCCACGGTTCGTGGGTAGATATGCGCTCCATGTCAGACTCCTGCTGAGTTGGATGGAGTCTGATAGTGAGCGTGTTAGGTGAGCAATCCGGCTAGGAGCAGACGTCGCCAGACTACGCGTGAACGAACGGATTTCGGCCGTTTCGATCATTCGGCAAGCAGTGCGCCAACGGCCTCCTACCCGTTTCGGCCGTTCGGCATAGCATAGAGTGCCCGAATGGCCGAGAAGGCCGATAAGCCGCCGTTGGCCGACAAGACGGCGGACGGCTCTTCCCGGGCAGTTTGAGTCAGCCGATCTTGAACCGTCAATGACGGAGACGGCCGATGAACGGCCGATCACTCTCTGGCGGGGACCGTCGGTTCCAGAACCGTCGATTGGCGAACACCGCCTTGGGATAAGGCCGGCGGGCCAGTATATTCAAATGTCAGTGGCAGGCGAGGGAGCGGAACATGGAGCAAAAAATGGTTCGACTCAGGATGTGGACCTC
This sequence comes from Cupriavidus sp. F041, assembly GCF_057814235.1. Lineage (NCBI taxonomy): Bacteria > Pseudomonadati > Pseudomonadota > Betaproteobacteria > Burkholderiales > Burkholderiaceae > Cupriavidus > Cupriavidus sp. F041. The sequence goes on along the minus strand of NZ_JBVASY010000002.1, from coordinate 363,564 downwards.
CGGCGCCTACACGCTGGCCTCTGCCGGCGCGGACGGCACAGCCAGCCTCGTCGAGCATGACGGACGAGGCGCCCTGCACACGATCGATATCGGCCCGGACGGCTTCGAGGAAACGGTTATCCGGCGCCACGTGGAGGCCGGCGGCGTGGTCATGCGCAGGTCCCGGCTGCGTGGCGATTCACGCGGCAATGTCGAGTGGGAGCGGCGACTCGACAGCCCCCGCATCACCCGCACCGATGTCTGGTCGGCGCCTGCTGTGGGACCGGGCAGATGGACGCGCGAGGACGTCCGGCCGGGCCGCACCACGCGCTATATCCGACACAGCAACGGCAGCTTCCGCGCCGTGGCGACCGCGCCGGATGGCAAGGAACTCTGGACGGCCGATTGGCAACGCAAGCGGGGCCGGCTGCACGGCGCCTTCTTCCGCAGCGACGGCAAGGCCCTGGGCGATGCCAGCGTGAAAGGCGGTGGCCAGCAGACGATGCAATGGACCGGGCCCGACTCGCAAGGCACCTCGTCCCGGACCTACAAGGGCGCGGACGATACGGTGGTGGAGGTCAAGGACTACACCCAGCGCGACGGCGCGCACGTCCACATCGTCCGCACGTACGAGCCGACTCCGGGACGCGGCCACGAAACGGGAAGCAGCACCAGGGGCGTGTCGGACGAAGGGATCAATCCGGCGAAGTCGTGGATCAAGATCGACGTCAACGACGACAAGGAAAATCCGATGGGGCAGCACGACGACGGGCACAGCTCGGTGGAGTTTGGCACCGAGTCCAATCCCGACGGCACAAGCACGGAATACACCATCAGCAGGCACGAGAAGCCCGACGGTTCGTCGTCCATGGACAGGACGGACTGGTCGTCCAACGGCGACACCGGGTCCGCCGCTAGTTCGACCGACGTCAATGGAAACACCTCCACGACTGAAGTGGCCAGGCATGCGGACGGGAGCTACACCATCAAGACGCGTACCGTCGACAAGAACGGCGACGGCACGGAGCAGATGGACTCGGTGGACAAGGACGGCAAGATCACGAACGGCGAGCCGAAGACCGTCAAGGGCGGCAAGATCGTGGCCGGCCCCACCGCCGGCAATGCCGATGGCTCGGAGAACTCGGATGACTCCGGCGACGGCGGTGACAACGACAACGCTAATAGCAATGTGGCGGACAACGCCAACGACTCCGCCCCCCCCCCCGACGACGACGACCATCCCGACCCGGATGCGGATGCCCAGACCGGCCTGCCAGCGGGCGACGGGGACGACGGGGACCAGGAGGGCAATCCGGACGGCCGCCTGGCGGGGATGGACCGGGACACGCTGCTCGCCCTAGTCGGACGTGCGTGGCGCGGCGAGGAAGGGATCGACAGCCTGGGCGATACGAATGCACGCTACGGACGCTGGCTCGGTGCACTCAGGGCCGTCGTGGCGGCAGGCGGCACGGTCGGAAGTACGGGAGAGGAGCTGGACAGCCTGGGCGCGCCGATCCCCGGATTCGACTTTTCCGGCGGCGGGGGTGGCCACCAGGACGAAGACCTCGACAGCCTTGGCCGCCCGGTGATCGACCTCGACATCGTTCCCCGGCCACGTCCGGGTCCGGACGGCATGACGCGGCTGGGGTCGCTGCTTGACCTCTGTGCGCAACTCGCCGCGGGCTCCGCCACCGTGGCGGCGTCCGTGAACCTGCTCAGGCAGGCCTGAGAGGGCCGCGTGGCTGCTTCAATGACCGGAAAGGAACTGATACCGTGAGTAGAGCGCTGACCGACTGGACTCATTGCCCTTCCAGACGTTCGCAAGCGTAAGCTTGAGGGACTGCAACGGGTCGATCTGCGACCTTCGTTCTCCCCGCAGGTTGGCGATAAGCTGCTTTTCCTGTGCCGCCACCCAATTGCAGGGTCAAACACTAATACTCAGATCCCTCTCCGTGGGCACCCGGACAGTCTCTAGGTTCTTGCATCTGCATGGGCGCCGACGGCGCGCCCTACCCACTCCCCCAGCTTGCCGCACCAGGCGCGCATGCTCCTGTGCACGAATCTTCCCGATATCACGTTAAGCCTCTGGAAGCGGACTTGCCAGGGTCACCCGCGGATCCTTAGCCCCGCTTGTACAGACCTAAAATAACCGGAAAAACGTGAAACAGAGCCTCTTCGCAATTGCCGCGATGTCTACCTTCGTCGCGGTCTGCGCCAGCATTGGTAGCGCTGGCGCCACCCCTCCAACGATTGCTTCAAACCTGCCACGCACACCGACCATCAGGAAGGAACCGTCTTCTTCTGCTTCGATTGTGATTGCGCTCACATCCACTTACTCCAGAACCGACCCGCGCCTCGAATTCTTCAATGCGCTCAACTCCCTGCGCATCGCAATGGGTGTAGGCGCGTTGCGGCAAGACGCCGCCCTGGACGCCGCGGCCGAGAACCACCTGGAGTATATGAAGCTCAACGCGGTGATGAGCCACACGGAGATCCCCGGGAATCCTGGTTTCACCAGTCCCGATCCGTACCAGCAAGTACTCACCGTGGGCGGCTGGCACAAGCAATGGGTTGGACAGAATGCTTACAACGGCGAGATTGGCCGCTGTCTTGCCTCGATGGCGAACTCGGTCTACCACTTGCAAGGGATTACCAGCAATCAGGAGACCATCGGCCTCGCCATGCATGACAATTACTGCGTGACGAACTTTGGTGTGGTGACCGCAGCCGGAACCGGCGGCTACGGCCTCGCCCAGTGGGGCGGCCAACAGCTGCCTCCCGGCACTGGCGCCCACTACCCAGCCGACAATGCCAACGTCCACGGCTTGTTCATTCCTGGCGACGAGATCCCGAATCCAGCGCCCGATCTGGCCAGAGCCGGTCCCCCGATCATGTTCCGCGTCAACGTTGAAAAGCCATCTGACGTGCTGACGGTCTCGAACTTCATCCTGACGGGGCCTGGCGGCAGTCGCGTACCGGCTCGCATCCTGGTGCCTGCCGAATCCAAGGCTGGCTCGGTTGCTTCGGCTATCGAGGACGCGAGCTTGTTTCGAGGGGTAGTGTTCCTGCTCCCCACGCAGCCCATCGCTGCCGGCACATACACAGCGACTTTCGTCGGCTCGCGAAATGATGTGGCGATCAACAAGTCCTGGAGTTTTACGGCATACTGACCAGCCTCTTCCGCGTCTAGGCAGGCCGAGAATGCATCAAACTTTGCCCCCTGTCTTCTTTGGGGGTTTTGTGGACTACCCCGTGATTTTCATACCCGGTACGACAGGTCGCCCGGCGATTGCGGTCGTCGCTTGCCGGCCAGTTCCTGACATTTATGCGTGTGCAAAAATTATCACTCGAGCGACCCGATCCACTCCGGCAGCAGTCATTCTCCCTGAATGACCATCGTCGCGTTATAGGTCACTACGGACGTCCTCATCGCTCGACTTTCGGTTCGGAGCGTCCCTTTTTGAGCAAGCGAACTATGTAGGCGAGCGACGGTGGCAGCTAGGGATACTGCCGTGGCAGCGGCAGGTAGTTCAGCCTCGCGCTCACTTGCTCATCCAGCTTGCGTCGATGACGTTGGCCGCTTCCCATGTGCCGAAGCTGTCGCCGTTGTAGTTCGTTAGCTCACTGTTTCGATGTCCCAAGATTGTGGCGTTCGGCAACTTGTCCCCCCCATAGCCGCGACTCCGCCATTTCGTCGCAAAGCGCATGTTGATACTTACCGGCCGCGAACGGGAAAGTTTGCAGCCGGCGCTGTCGCGCGCTAACTCATGATTGGTGCCATCGCAGTTCCGATTCGAGACACCTGGTTCCCGGTGATCATGCCGCTGAGAATCTGACTGAAGCGGGGTTCCTGCACTCCGGAAATGATGTATTGCCACCTGTATGCTGCAAGCAGGCTCATGCGCACGGATACTTTGTCAGCCATCGGCAGCGATCGTCCGCAGATCATCGCAAAGTAATCAGCGTCCGCGCGAGCCTGTGTTTGCACCATGCCGTCGACGGCGGCGATCAGTTCGATCAGATCGTTGACACCTGCGTCACGTTCTTCAGGCGAAAGCCTCGCATCTTCGCGTTGCCATTCGATTTCATCGAGAATCGCATGCTGTGATTCCTCGCGCCAGTGATAGAGAAAGACATCCTTCCATAGTTCAGACGAATTCGGGTCCTCGTCGATGCTGCCCCGATAGTGCGCGAGCACGAAGAGTTCGATGTGACAGGTTAGAGCGAGCACTGCCCATGTGGACTTCGCGAGTACGAACGACGCCACGCTGTTTGCTTCCGGCAAAAACGTGTAACCGGCTGGCATGCCTTCGGCGCACATGCGTTCGATGCGGCGAAACAGTTCCTGATGCTTGATTTCTTCATCGGTGAACCGAACGAGCGCTTCGAACGCGCTTTGGTCGCCGAGGCGGTATGGGCCGCTCATCTCCAGTACCTTCGCTGCAATGAAGCGTTCGACGAGGCCAAACATGTTTGCGTAAGTGCGGCCCTGAATCTGACTGAGCAGGCGCTGCTCGTCGGGACCAAGAAAGGCGAGAGAATCGACCTTCGATAGTGCGTCCGGGAGAAACTTCTTCGTGAAATCGAAGCATCGGCCGCGAATCACGTCACGGTCGATATCCCAGCGGACGCGCTTGGACGCAGCGACGCACTTGGCGTAGCGGTTGGTGTTGAGCTTATGCCCATCAGTCATGATTTCCATTGAAACATCTCCTTCAATTGCGATTCACGGATACCTCACACGTCCCGTGGCCGCCGCGAGCGACGACTGTCCTCTCGCCCCGCACGTGTTCGGCAGCCGGGCGGCGGTTCGGAGGCTCTAGGGTGCGTGAGTTGCCGCCTGGCGTACTGTGCCGGTGCCGCCCGGGATTTCCCAGCCCCTCGAACGAGTCAGCCAGGTTGGGCGTACGGCATCGTCACGATCCAACTATCGTTGGCGGACGTCATCGATCCGTGAACAGCGTGCGAGGCCGCGTAAAAACGCCGTCAAAAAAAAAGAGACTCATGAAGGACAGGCGGGCGGGCAGTCTGCATGGGATGCCTGAATGTCGTGCAGCGCGGAGTAAACTGTTTGAGGGCGACGCATCACCTCACGCACGACATGACCCGGCTCAAGATCGAAATCCTCGGAGGCTTGCACATCCGGCTTGCTGGGCAGCATGTGCCGCTGGACTTTCCCACCAAGAAGAGCAAGGCCATCCTGGCCTACCTTGCCTTGTCGCCAGGCATGCTGCGCTCGCGAGAGCAACTGGCAAGCGTGTTCTGGGAGCGCAGCGCTGAAGAGCAGGCAAGAGCCAGTTTGCGGCAGACACTGTCGAGCTTGCGCAGGATTCTGCCGAACGCGCCGCCACTGTTGAAAGCGGAGCCGGATGCCATATGGCTCGACGCACATCTCGTGGAAGTCGACGCGCTGCAATTCACGCACCTCGCGACTGAGCGGTCTCCGGATTCACTGGCAAAGGCTGTCGCGCTCTATCGGGGAGCACTACTCGATGGTTTTGGCCTGCGTGAAGAGCCCTTCGAGCAGTGGATGATGGTCGAGCGACGCTGGTTTCATGAGCGCGCTGTGGAAGTGTTCGCCGAACTCGTCAGCCATTATGAGCAGTCTGGCGAATTTGATCGTGCAATTGCGGCGGCAAGCAGCGTACTGGCTTTGGACCCATTACTCGAATGGGCCCATGCGGTGCTTATGAGGCTGTATGCGAGGACGGGACGCCGGGACGCTGCCGTTCGCCAATATCAGGAATGCGTCCGTGTACTCAATACCGAACTTGGTTTTGCCCCCGGAGAGGGCACGCAACGCCTGGCAGCCCGAATCCAGCAGGATTCAGGGCCTGCAGGTCGAGCTGTGTCTGTCGGGGAGCCGGCTGAGCAGTCCGGGAGCGCGTGGCGCGCTGAGTACGAAGCAGACAATGCGACGGTATTGCCGGCGGAGCGTAAACAGCTAAGTGTGCTCTGCGCGCGCGTGCGCGAGCCGATTAGCGACTTGGATCCCGAAATGGCACTTGAGCGCATCGACCCTGTGCTGAAAGCAATGGTCGACTCTGTTCAGCGATTCGGCGGCTTGGTCACCCAGTTCAGAAGCGATGGTGTGATGGCACTGTTTGGGGCGCCTGCCGCACATGAAGACCATGCGGTCCAAGCCTGTTATGCGGCGCTCGCGATGCGCGAAGGCATTTCGGCGCTCAATGACCGGCCTCTCGACGTACGCATCGGCATACATTCTGGCGAGGCCGTCGTCCGGACGATTGAAAACGACCGGTCGCAACACTATGACGCGCTTGGCTCCGTACCGCAGCTTGCAAATCGGATCGATGCCGCGCTCTCTGCCGGAGAGATCGGCGTGAGCGCCGACACGGTGCGGTGTGCCGAAGGCTTCATCGAACTCTCGGATCCTCGCGCGAGGCCGCTTCCTGGCACGACGCCTCCCGTCGGAATTTTCATGCTGCGTACGAAGTCCGCGTTGCGTTTTCGCTGGAACGCTCGCACCGTACGCGGCCTCACACGTTTTGTCGGCCGCGACGCGGAGATGGCCAGTTTGCAGGGGATGCTCGAGCGTGCCGGACGCAGCGCAGGCCAGGTATGCGCGATCGTCGGAGAACCGGGCGTGGGAAAGTCTCGCCTCGTGCACGAGTTTGTCAACTCGGAACAAGCGGCCGGTTGGACAATATTCGAGACCGGCACGACCTCACACGACACGAGGGCGATCTATCTTCCGCTCGCCAATCTGCTGCGGACATGGTTCGGCATCGGCGAGCGCGACACACTGGCCGAGGCAGCCGACAAGCTTCGTCGCGGCGTCGACGCGGTCGACCCGGCACTCGCGTCGACGCGTCCCGCGATGGCTGCAGTGCTGGACTTGCCGCCGGACGATCCGCAATGGGAGATGGCGAGTCCGCCGCAAAGGCGCAAGCGCACGCTCGAAGCGGTTGCCTCTCTTGTGATCTGCGCGAGTGAGCGCCGTCCATTGATACTCGTTGTCGAGGATCTGCACTGGATCGATAACGGCACCCAGGCTGTGCTCGATCATCTCGTCGACTTCATCGGTGCGTCGCGCGTGTTGCTTCTCGTGACCCATCGACCCGAGTATCGGCACACTTGGTTTGGCAAGAGCTATTTTTCCCAACTGCACGTGGACAGTCTCGGCGCCGAAAGCGCGGAACTGCTGCTGCGGTCGCTGCTCGGCGACGACGGCGGGCTTTCAGCGCTTCGCCGGCGCCTGATCGAGTGCACGGGAGGCACGCCTCTTTTCCTGGAAGAGTCTGTTCGTGCGCTGGCAGATGCGGGCGCACTGGTCGGCCAGATGGGTGCCTACCAGATGGTTCGAGCCATCGACACGGTCGATATTCCATCGACCGTGCATGCGGTCCTTGCTTCGCGGATCGATCGCCTGTCCGCGCAGCAGAAGATCCTGCTGCAGATGGCGGCCGTTATCGGTCAGGAGTTTCCGGTCGATCTTCTGCAGCCGATAGCCGATCTCGACCGCGAACAGGTGCTCGATCTGCTGGCTGATCTGCAGGCGGCTGAATTCGTCTATCAGACCCGGTTGTTGCCGCATCAGCAATACACCTTCAAGCATGCGCTCACGCATCGTGTCGCTTATGCAAGCGTACTCAAAGAGCGGCGACGCTCAGTGCACGTACAGCTTGTGGATGTCATCGAGCGACTTCACGCGCAACGTCTCGACGAGCATATCGAACGCCTCGCGCATCACGCGCTTGCTGGCGAACTGTGGGACAAGGCAGTTCATTATCTGTACCAGTCCGCGCGCAAGGCGCTTCAGCGGTCCGCGTATCAGCAGGCGGTTGAGCACCTGAACAGGGGGCTCGAGATCATCCGGACATTGCCTCGAACCCCTGCCCTGCTCAGGCACGAACTCGATTATCAAAAGGTCCTGGGCGTGACCATGATGGCGGCGAAGGGCTGGGCGGCGAAAGAAGTGCTTGACGCGTATACGCAGGCGAGGGCGCTCTGCGAGGAGCTTGGAGACGAGAGCGAACTGTTCACCGTGCTACGGGGCGAAGGACAGTATCGGATGATCCGTGGCGAGTCGGAAATCGCCCGCGAACTCGGCAACCGTTGCACAGCCCTGACGGCGGGTTCGCATGACCACGGGATGCAAATCGAGACGCATCATCTTTTCTGGACGAATAGTTTTTTCATGGGTGAATACGCTACTGCAGAGTTTCATAGCACAAGCGGAATGGCCCTTTACGAGCGCGAGCGAGACCACGCGCTGACATTCAAATACTCTGGACATGATCCTGGTGTCTGCTGCCGATGCTTCACCGCGTTGGTGCAGTGCCTGCGCGGATACCCGGACAAATCGCTGTCGATTTGCGACGAGGCGCTGGAACTCGCGCATGAACTTGGTCATCCACTGACGACGGCATTGGCATACTGGACGTGTAGCTTCGCGCATCTCCTGCGTGGCGAGCCGGAGCTGGCGAGAGAGTGGGCGGCGCGGGAAATTGCAATTTGCGAGGAGTACGTGTTGCCCTTGCTGCTGTCGCAAGGGACATTTCAACTGGGTTGGGCGCTGGCGCAGCTGGGCGATCTCGACGAGGGCATAGAACGGATGCGGGAGGGCATTTCGGCAATCAGTGCAACGGGTGCCGAAATGGGGCTGCCGTACTTCAATGCGCTGCTTGGCGAAGCACTTGGCCGCGCGGGCAAACCAGAGGCAGGGCTCGTCGAGATCGATCGGGCGCTCGCCGCTGTCAATCAGCACGGCGGACGCTTCCAGCTCTCGGAAATGCTGCGTCTGAAAGGCGAATTGCTCGCAGCTCAGCGCCCCGTGCGACAAGAAGAAGCACTCGCGTCCCTTCGCGAGGCGATTGCGGTTGCGCAAAGGCAGGGCGCCAGTTTTCCCGGGCTTCGGGCGGCGATCAGCCTTGCACGCCAGTTGGCAGCAACGGGTGACATTGAAAATGCATACGCCGTGCTGCAGCCCGCCTGCGAAAGCATAAGGGAAGGAAGTGAACTCACTGATATTCGCACGGCGCAAGCGCTCCTGGCTGATCTGAAGAATCGCTAGCGCAAGGCTGCTTGCCGCTGCGAGCGCGTTGACTCTTAAGGGGAAGCCACGCAACGTGAGCGGCTGGTCCGCGGTTCAGAGCGGCCAATTATCTGGCAGAATCGATTGACTTAGTGGTCATGGTACGGCTGCGTAGCACGCCCGATGAACTCCGCTCGCCTCTCTGTCGCGCCGTCTGCGGACACCTGGCGATAAAGCGCCTCCAGCCGATCGATCTCGACCGCATTTTTCTCTCCCCCAGATTTGGTCGCATTGCTGCGGCTAAGAGGCTGGGAAAACGCGATTGCGAGATTGCTCTGTGGTGGAGCCGAGGCCTTCCTTGCCGTCCATGCCTGGCTGGCCACCATCGGTCAGAACCCGGCGACCAAAGCGGTCAACAAAGTGCGAAGGGCTGATTACAAGCTGCAGGCGCATGCCGTTCCTTTACACGTTCCTGGCCCCAACTGGCGCTATTCTCTGCTCCCCCGTGGGGGCGTTTTCTGCTCAAGCGATCCAGTTTTCGCACTGCAGCCCATTGACGCGCGAGAATTCCGCGGTGTTGTCCGTCACCAGCACAGCGTCCAGGGCCATCGCATGCGCCGCGATCAGCATGTCGTTGGCGCCGATCAGTTGCCCCCGGCGCTCCAGGTCGGCGCGGAGTTGCCCATAGCGCCAGTCGGCGTCGCCATCGAGCGGCAGCACGCGCAGGCCGCTTAGGGCCTGGTCGACGCGCTGCGCCAACACTGCGGAGCCCTTCTTAGCCACGCCGAAGCGCAACTCAGCCGCCACGATGATTGACGTGCACAACGAATCGGGATCGACCGCGCCGATGCGGGCAGCACAGGTCCCTCGGGTGTTACGAATGGCATCGGAAACGATGTTGGTGTCGAGCAGATAGACTGGCATCACAGGTCCACGGCTTCGGCAGGCAAATTGTCGATGTCCGGCCAGGCTTCCTCCAGCGGCGCCCATTGGGCCAGCAACGCGCGCAGCGGTGTCGTCGGTATGGGCTCGATCACCAGGTTGTTCCCTTCCTTACGCAAGATGGCCTCCTCGCCCGGCAGCTCGAACTCGCGCGGGATCCGGATGGCCTGGTTGCGGCCATTGCGGAACAGCCGGACATGCCGGCCTTCGGTAGTGGTGGTCACGATTGATCTCCTAGCATATGCCAAAGCATATGCCGCTTTCAATCGTCACGCAAGCCGATTCATTGCGCTCAACAACAGTTATCGGCAAGGACGCGCAGGCAAAAGAACCGCCCGCGGGTAGCCCTATTCATCACATGCCGGCGAGCCGCTAGCTGCCGCGCGACCAACGTCCTTCATCTGGTCGTTGGCAAGGCCAAGCATCCGCAGGGCTTCGTCAAAGACACGCAGCGTCTCGTCCTGGCCAGCTATATTAGGCGACAGCCCGGCGCGATCAGCCTGTACGCCGCGGAGCAGTTCATCAAGGCTGCCGGGCCTCTGTTGCTCGGCACGTTGCAGCAGCAGGTGCAGCAGGTAGACGACCCCAATCGAAATGGCTGCGCTCCGTGGTCGCAGAGGTTTTCGCCACCGATGTCGACTGAGCAATTGGGTCTTCGCTTTCGGCCGCGCGGCGAACCGCACGGCGAATGCGACGCCCGGAGATCATGGACAAATGAATGCCGCGGCGAGATACAGCAAAAGCGCTATCAGCACCACCGCGGTAAAGCCAAGATGGATCGCTAACAGCGTGGCCAGGACTGCGGCCACCACCGAAGCACAGGCGTTGATGCCCCAGGCCCATGGCACGAGCGATTCAACGCGGGAGGCAACGCGCCCGAGTCCCAGCGGAAACGGCATTCCCATCGCGAACGCGAGCGGCGCGACCAGCAATGCGGAGATGGCGATCCTGGCCGGGTCCGGGAGGGATATCAGCAGCCGAAACAAGGTTGGCAGGATCGCCAGGTAGAGCAGCGAGATAAGACAGATCGCGCAAACGATCCACCCGAGCGGGTACCACCGCCCCGTCCTCCGGCTCGGATCCGGCGTGGGGCCGCGTGAAGGCGGGCCACCTGCTTGCAGGCGCTGTGAGTATCGGCTTCCCAGTCCGGCAAACGACAGGAAGGCGCATAACACCACCGCCACCGCATAGAGCGGGTGACTCAAAAACAGGATGAACTTCTGAATAAACGCGATCTCGACGAACATGAAGGCGGCGCCGACCGCCAGGAAGTAGAGCACGACGCGCCGGCCCGACAGGCCCTTTGCTTCTGTGCCATCGCCGGCAAGGGATGTCGCCGGCGGCGACGGCTCATGAACCAGCCCGGGACGGCGTCTTATCACCCAGAGCGGAAGGACGATCAATACCAGGGTTGCGAGTACGGCCTGAAGCAGCGTCGCGACCAGCACGGGATAGCCCCACTCCAGCAATGGCAGGCTTCCTTGCGCCTTCAGGGCGAGGAGTTCGGGTAGCGAGCGCCATTTGAAGAAGTGGAAGAAGTACGGCTTATCGTCGGTGGCGGGCCGGACATCGAACTTGTAGCGCGCCCAGAATCCGTCGCGATCGGTGCCCTGCAAGGCTTGCGCCGCGTCGAAGAAATACGGTTCCTCGAGCAGGTTGTACCGGTTTGCCTCCGCGGCCGCCATGCCGGAGTAGTAGTCGACGTCGAACGAACGGGCACGGCAGAATTCGTGCAACGCGGCGATTTCCGCACCGCTGATGTCCCCGTTCTTGACCACCAGCGTGGCCGTCTTCCAGCCACGAATCAGCGCGAGCCGGCGCGACGGCTGCGACACGCCGTTGCGTTCCATCGCGATCAGCGCGGTGCCGAATAATTTGGGGATATCGCGCGGCGGTAGCGTGACCCAGCGCGTGATTGCCAGCAGGCCACCGGGATTGAGATGGCGGAGGTAGTCCTGGAACGCTTCCACCGTGTACGGATAGCTCTCGGAAAGCGCGTAGAGGCCGGCCGACGAGGCACCAAACGAATCCAGCAGCGCGACCTGGATAAGGTCGTAGTGTTCGCCGCGACCAGCCATGAAGCCGCGCGCTTCGCCCACGAAGACACGGACGTTGGGCGCGCTGTAGGGCTTGCCGGAGAAACCGGCAAAGCGGTCCTGCACCAGGTCGATCACCTGCGGATTCAACTCTACCGCATCGATGGCGCGCGCCTGGTGGTAAATCGCCTGCAACACATCGGCCCCGGCGCCGCTTCCAAGTATCAGGACCCGGGGGCGCTCCAGCAGGTGATAGGGAAGCGCGGAGGTGAGGTAGTCCAGATAGCTAAGTGGCTCTCGCCGCCCGTCATAGCGATTGAGCGCGGAGAGCCCGTCGCCATCCGTAAACACGCCCAGCTGTGGCGGCGGTTCCAGGGCCGCGTTGAGGCTCAGCCCGGGTGCGTGCCGGAAAGGGATCGAAGCGTTTTCCACCACCGTGATGAAACCCAATGGGCTTGAGCTTTCGGCGGCCACCCGTGCGCCCTTGATGCGCAGGGTCTGACTCAACTCCTTGTACTCGGAGGGCCGCAGCGCGATCCAGTCGCCTGGCAGGCTAGCCGGCACAATGGCCGCTGCGGCCACAAGCAGTACCGGCAACCAGCGCCGATGCCAATGGCACTCGATGCTTGCCAGCGCGGCCGCCGCCAGACCCGCGCTGCCCACAAGGCGGAGCGCATTCACAGGCGTCAAGCCAAATAGGGCAACGATGATGGCAACGCAGCCTATCCCGGCTCCCAGAATGTCAAAGCTGTAGATGCGGTGGACCTGATGATGGAACCGCGTGAAGGTGAGACAGACACACGTCGCAGCGCAGAAAAAGGGAACGAACAGGAGCAGATAAATCAACAGCAAACGCAGCGCCTGCCGCGGTTCCCACAAGATTTCCAGAGGATTGAATGCGACGCGCTGGGCGAGCGCGAAACAAGCGATCGCAGAAACGCCGAACAGCAGTGCGCCGGTCACGAACACCGCTGCAAACCTCGGCGTGATCGTGCGCTGCATCAGGGCCACGATCGCACCGGCCGCGCCGTAGCCCAGCAGGGCGACACTGATCATCATGTAGGCGAAGTGGTGCCATTGGATGATGGAGAGCAGGCGCATCAGCAGGATTTCGTAGCCAAGCGCGGATGCGGAAAGCAGGGAAAGGGCGAAGAGCGGCGGGGAGAGCATGATGGCGTGGACGACATCAGCGCCCACCGACCAACGGCACGAACCTGACAGGCAAGATCTGTTTGGTGGAAATCGTGCCGTCCCCCGCTTTCTCGATCAGTAGCAAGTACTGGGTCAGGAACTGGGCGCCCACCGGGATCACCATCCTGCCGCCGGGTTTCAATTGCCGGATGAGCGGGGGCGGAACATGACTTGCAGCTGCGGTGACGATGATGGCGTCATAGAGTGCGTTGTCCTCCCAGCCGTAGTAGCCGTCGCCCACCTTGGTCTTCACTTGCGTGTATGCGAGGCGTTTCAAGCGTTCCTGCGCCTGTGCCCCCAGCGGCTCGATGATTTCGATCGTATAGACCGCTCGCGCCAGCTCTGCGAGGATCGCCGCCTGGTAGCCGGAGCCGGTGCCGATTTCCAGCACGACGTCGGTGGGCTTGACCCTCATGAGGTCGGTCATCAGGGCAACGATGTAAGGCTGCGAGATGGTCTGGCCATAGCCAATGGGCAGCGGGCGGTTCTCATATGCGTTGCCCTCCTGCTCCGGCGGAACAAACTGGTGGCGGGGCACCTTCTCCATGGCCGCCATGACGCGCGCATCAAAGGCATGCCTGCCCGTTTCGGCGCCGGTATGAACCGATAACGCTGCGATTTCCTTGACCATCAGGGTCCGGAGCGACGCAAAATCGTCGGCGGCGCGGACGCCGGCGGACGCCACCGCCAGCGCGATTGCCGGAATCAGGATGTGCAGCAGGAGCATCGCTGGTTTCACAATGGCCTCCCTGCTTGCGCACGCACGGGGTGCTTCGCGCCTGCGCCTTCCGCGCAGCGTTCGAGCAGCGCCTTGCCACTCGTAACCGGCGTTGCACAGGTGCGATGCCGGCACACGTAGGCTGCCGGCCGGCCCTTGACGGGGTGCCGCCCCTGGCCGATCGGGACGTCTTCGGCAAATGCCAGGACGCGTGCCGGCAGGTACGCGCGGTGAACGCTTTCCACGAGAGCCGCTGCCGCCGCCTTGTCGCCAGCAAGAATGATCTCGAACGGGCCGCGCTGCGCGAAATCCCGGGCGGCCAGCAGGTGTGGGAAGCCGGCCGGGGCCGCGGCGGCGGCGGCCCGGTATCTGTCGAATTCTTGCTCGGCGATGTCACGATAGAAATCGAGGCCGGTGAGCGCATGCAGGCGCAGGAAGGCGAACACGCTGGTTGATATGCCTGACGGCCAGGCGCTGTCGTGCGGCGCCCGGGGCCTATGCACCAATGGCTCGCCATCGCGGGGCGTGAAATACAGTCCGTCCTCGCGGAACTTGTCGAGGATGAGCGCCACGAGTTCGACCGCGCGATCCAGGTAACGCTTGTCGAAGCAGGACTCGTAGAGGTCGATCAGCGCGTTTGCCAGGAAGGCATAGTCTTCGAGGAACCCAGGCACCTTGGCTACCCCGTCCTTCCAGGCCCGGTACACTCCACCGTCCGGCATGGTGAGTTTTTCCTCGATAGCGCTGGCGGCACGCCTCGCGGCAGCGAGGTACGCAACGGCGCCCGTCGCCTGGTAAGCCGCACAGAGTCCCTGGATCATGAGGCCGTTCCAGCCCGTGAGAATGTTGTCGTCACGGCCAGGGCGCGCGCGTTGGGTGCGCGCCGCCAGGAGCCGCTCGCGCCAGTCTTCGAGGCGCGCCTCGTCCAATGCGTCCAGCGCGGCAGCACGGTGGAGCACCGATGTACCGTGTTCGAAGTTCCCGCGATCGGTCACGCCGTAGGCCAGGCAAGCCCGCGCGCCCTCGGAGTCGCCCAGGACCGCCTTCACCTCGGCCGGCGTCCAGACATAAAACCGGCCTTCCGCCCCTTCGCTGTCGGCATCTTCGCCAGCGTAAAAGCCGCCATCGGGATGCGTCATGTCGCGCAGAATGTACGCGATGGTGTTCTCGAAGACACGGCGCCAGGATTGCTTGCCAGTCAGGCGATAGGCGTTGGCGTAGAGCGCGACGAGCTGGCCGTTGTCATAGAGCATCTTTTCGAAGTGGGGCACGCCCCAGCGTTCGTCAACGCTGTAGCGCGCAAAGCCGCCACCGAGCTGGTCATGGATGCCCCCCGCCGCCATGCTGTCGAGCGTGCGCTCCAGCGCTTCAAGCAGCGCGGGTTCACCGGTACGGTGATAGATCCGCAGCACGAGGTCGTAGCCGCTCGCGTTGGGAAACTTGGGGGCGCCGCCAAATCCACCATGGACCGGGTCGGTGCCTCGTGCCAGGGCGCGAGCTGTCTCTGCGGGCAGGTCCTCGACTTCAGCGGCTTCACGGCGCAGGTCCGCCTGGTCGAGCCGTCTGAACTCCGACTGAAACTGTTTGACCATGTCGTGCAGCTCGTCGCGGCGATGCGTCCAGGCATCGCTCAGGCTCAGCAGCAGCCGCACGAACCCTGGCCGGCCGTAGCGGTCATCCGGCGGGAAGTAGGTGCCGCCGAAGAACGGTTCGCCTTGCGGGGTCAGGAACACCGTCAGCGGCCAGCCGCCGCCCTGCCCCATCATCAGGGGGACTTTCTGGTAAACGTCGTCGATGTCGGGACGCTCCTGCCGATCTACCTTGATGCTGATGAAACGTTCATTCATCAGGCCGGCGATCCGGGAGTTCTCGAATGATTCGTGTGCCATGACGTGGCACCAGTGGCACGCGGCGTAGCCGACGGAAAGCAGAACCGGCTTGTCTTCGTCGCGCGCACGGCAAAAGGCCGCTTCGCTCCAGGGATACCAGTCGACTGGATTGTCCGCGTGTTGTCGGAGGTAAGGAGAGGTTTCTGTGGCGAGCCGGTTTCTCATCATCGTCTCCAGCCTGATCCGATAGAACAACTGTGGCGCAGAGCAAGGCGTCCTGCAAGCGCGTGTTTGGGCCGTTTGACGTGAGGCCTTCGGCACCTATACTCACTTCAGGTGGCGGGCGACTGGAGGCAACCAATGGGGCCTTGCGCTTTCGATTGTCGCCTTGCCATCGCACGCCTTCCGGCGCGAAAACGCAACCGGCTCCATGAGCCCCGAAGCGGGGGGATAAGGAGAGCAGTATGTTTACGCACCTTCTGCTGGCGGTTGACGGTTCCCCCCTGTCCGACGCCGCATTCCACAATGCGCTCCTGTTGGCGCAGGAAATGGAAGCGCGGATCACTGCGCTGCGAGTCGGGCCCAAGTACCACCTGTTCGCCTATCACACCGAAATGCTGACGGACAGCCGGGAGCTGTTCGCGGAAGAGATTGGGGAAGCGGCAAAGAAGTATCTTGAAAGGGTCGCGCTGGAGGCAGCCGAGGCTGGTGTGACTTGTGCGACGACCTTTCTGGTCGACGATCACCCGTACGAAGCCATCATCAAGACTGCCGAAGACAGGGGGTGTGACCTGATCGTGATGGCGTCTCATGGAAGGCGCGGCGTGCAGGGTGTGCTGCTCGGCAGCGAAACACAGAAGGTGCTGACCCACAGCAAGATCCCCGTGCTGGTGTACCGCTGACACCAGCGTTTTCGCGTTGGCCCCACGTGCGCGAGCCGGACACGTCCGAGTGGAACTTCACCAGCGCGCTGCTCGGTTCGTTTGAACGCAGGCAAGCCAAGGTGTTCGCGCCGAGCCTTGAGCGAGCCAGCAGCATGGCCTGGCGCAAGATGGCGATCGCCGGGCATGGGCTATGGTTCTATACCCGCCTGGAACCCCGGTGTGTCGCGCGCAAGCCATCCGGCTCGCCGCAATAGTGCAGGATCTCTGTGCGCGCGGTATTGCGCAGGCGCACGGCGGCGGGCCAGTCGTCGCCATCCGGCCACAGCGGGCTGCCGATGACCACGCCGATCGGTCCGCGCCGCGGCAGCCATTGTCCGTCCCGCAGTACGGAGCGCGTACCCCGGATGGCGACCGGCACCACCGGCGCGCCGGCGTGCGCGGCGGCCAGGAATGCGCCCGTACGGAAGCTTTGCAGGCCGGGCGTGCGCCCAAACGTGCCCTCCGGGAAAAACAGGACAGAGTGCCCGGCGCGCACCGCCGCCACGATCCGCTCCACGTCCTCGTGCTCTCGCCGCGGATCAAGGCGGTCGATGAAATCCGCGCCGATGCTGGCCAGGTAGGCGCCGGGTATGCGCTGGGATTGAAGCTCGCGCTTGGCCACGAAGCAGATCGGCCTGGGCAGGGCCGCCACCAGGACGATACCGTCCAGGTAGCTGGCGTGGTTCGATACCAGGATGCACGGCTGGTCGCGCGGCAGGCGCTCGGCCTCGTCCACGAACCAGGGTATCGCGCTCAGCCTGAGCAGCAGCCTTGCGGCACGGTGGCTAACGGCCCAGCCCAGTTGCGGCCGATGCAGTGCAACCGAGGCCAGCCAGGTCGCCGGGGTCAGCGCGGCGAACAAGGCCCAGGCGTAGCAGGCATAGGCCAGGCCTGCGCCGGTCTGCCGGATGCGCCGCAGTTGGGGAAGCATCGCCTGCCATCCGAAGCGGGCAATCTGCAGCCAGGGAGCGCCCTGCCCCCGGCCGAGCCGGCCTTGCTCGAAGCGCTCCCGACAGGCGGCGCGGCGGATCTTGCCACTCGAGGTCTTCAGGATGCTGTGCGGCGAGACCAGGGCAATGTGGTCGGGAGGCAGGCCCAGCACGTCGATGGCCGTCTTCAGCACCTGCCCGTGCAGCATCCGGCGCGCATGTAGATCCTTCACGGCGGTTTCGGCCATCACCACGATGCGTTCCGTGCCGCTGCTGGGGTCCGGGCAACCGAAAACGGCGACACAGCCCTTGCGCATGCCCGCGATGGCGCCGATCGCCTGCTCGAGCTCGTACGGGTAGATATTGCGGCCGCCGCGCACGATCATCTCCTTGGCGCGGCCGGTGATGAAGACATCATTGCCGGCGACATAGGCGTAATCCCCGGTGTTCACCCAGTCGTGATCAAAGAGCAGGCGCGTCTGCTCCGGATTGCGGAAATACCCGCTGGTAGCCGACGGGCCGCGGAACTGCAGCAGCCCCTCGTGGCGCTCGGCCAACTCGCGCCCGCTGGCATCGACGATGCGCACTTCATGGCCGGGGAGCGGCCGGCCGCAGGCGGGGAACTCCAGCACATCGCTATCCTGCTCCGCCGCGGCGACTGCCCTGGCGGCGCGCATGAATTCGGTCCGGCCGATGCGATCGACCAGCAGGCCGCGGTCCAACGGGGGAAAGCTCAGGCCCAGCGAGGCCTCCGCCAGCCCATACACGGGGGAAATGGCCTCCGGGCGCAGGCCGTAGCGTACAAAGCGCTGCGCAAAGGCGCGCATGGTCTGCACGCTTACCGGCTCGGCACCATTGAAGGCGAAGCGCCAACTACCCAGGTCAAGTCCGGCCAGCGCCGCATCGGCCAGCTTGCGCAGACAGAGTTCATAGGCAAAGTTGGGGCCGCCCGACAGCGTGCCCCGATACTTGTGGATCGCCCAGAGCCAGCGCTCTGGCCGCGCAAGGAAAGCCAGCGGCGACATCACGACCAGGGGATAGGCGTAGTAGAGGCTGCCCAGCCACGCCCCGATCAGCCCCATATCGTGGTACAGCGGCAGCCAGCTGACGAAGACATCCTGGGAGCCAACGCCCAGGGCCTGCCCCATGGCCCGCAGGTTGGCCAGCAGGTTGGCGTGGGTCAGGACGACGCCCTTGGGCGAGCCGGTGCTGCCAGAGGTGTACTGCAGCAGGGCGATATCGTGCGCACGCACGATCGCGTGCACCGGCGCGCCGCCGCCCGTGCAAGCCTCCAGTTCCGTCGGCGTCACCACGTCGTGCAGCGTACCGGTGCTGGCCTTGAGCAGTGCGGCCAGCGGCTTGGCTTGCGCGACGGTGACCAGGATGGGTGCCTGGGCATTGGCCAGGATGCCGGCATGGCGCTGCAGATGATCGCCGATCTGCGCCAGCCGCGCCGGCGGATAGAGCGGAACGGGGATGCCACCGGCAATTAGCACGGCGCAGAAACTGTAGAAGTACTCAGGGCTGGTGGGCAGCATGATGGCCACGGCCGTGCCCGGACGCAGACCCCGTTCGGCCAGCCCCGTGGCCATGGCCGTCGCGCGCTGGTGCAGTTGGGCAAAGCTGATCGGGATGTCGTCGCTGCTGCCGTCCTGCAGGATAATATGAGTGCGGGCCGGATGGCGGCGCAGATGCCAGCCGAGCACATCGGTCAAGGTGACGGCACTCTCCGGAGCCTGGGCCGCCGGCAGCGGGCGGGCACGCCGCGGGAGCGATCCGCCCGTGCCAGGGGGCAGATCCTTGGCGGCCATCAAGGCACGCAGCAGGGCGCGCGGCGTGTCGGCCTGGGCCAGGACTTGCTCGGGCAGGCTGACGCCAAACCGCTGCTCGACGCGGGTGAGGAGTTCGACGCGCGTCAGGCTATCGAAGCCCAGGTCGCCTTCGAGCGTGCTGTCCAGCGAGACCGGCATCTCGGCGGTCCCCTGCTGCTGCACTGCCGACGACATCTCCCGGACAATGTCGAGCAGCGCGTTGTCGTAGCTTTCCCGGGAGGGTGAATTTGGTCCCATGCGCATGGCAGCCGTTCCGTCCAAGCCGGCGGCGCGCCCGCCGCTACTGAGGGAATGCGGCAAATGTGGCGTACAGGGTGCTCGGATAGCGGCACAGAGTGACACACCCTTAAGATAGACCGCCTGCCAGCTTTGTCGAGGCGGGCAGGGCCGGACCCGGCGCGCTTGGCCACTCCGGCGCCGGCTCGCTATCCTTGGAAGTGGCGCAGTTACGGATTCTCAAGGAAGTGCGAGCCATGAAGGAGCACGCCGATCTGGCCGACAGGATTCTGGAGGTCGCGCTGATACTCGCCGAGCGCGGCGGATGGGATGCATTGCATCTCCATGAGATTGCCGCGTCCATGGAGATCGGTCTGGCCGACATTTACCGGCACTACCGGCAGAAGGACGACCTGGCAGAGGCCTGGTTCGGCCGGGCCGACTTCGCGCTGGTTTGCGCAACCCAGCGCGAAGGCTGGCATGGCCTGTCCACGCGCGAGCGCCTCTCGCTAGCCATCCTCGCCTGGCTGGAGGCCCTGGCGCCGCATCGGCGGCTCACCGCAGAGATGCTGCGCTACAAGCTGCAGCCGGAGCACTTGCATCTGCAGGCGCAAGGCCTGCTGCATATCAGCCGCACCGTGCAATGGATCCGGGAGGCCGGCTGCCTGCCGGCGGCCGGCTTGCGCCGGGAGGCGGAAGAGGTCGTGCTGACCGGGATCTTTCTCTCCACATTTGGCGTCTGGCTACACGACCCGTCACCGGAGGCCAGCCGCACGCAGGCCTGGCTGGACCGGCAACTACGGCTTGCCGAGCGGCTGGCCTTGCGCACGCCCGGCGGCGCGGGGGGCGCCCGCCCAATTGCGATGACCATTCGGCAAACTCCGACCGGTCCACATGCGCCCTGGAGGTCGTTTCCCCGCTCCTAGCGGGTGGTCCAGCCGCAGCGAACGAAAACCGTCAAATCCGGCAATGCCAACGACGGATCAACCCCGCTGCAGGCAGCCTCGCGCACACCCGCTCTACGCCGCGTAGCTAACCCTCCACACTCACCCCTCAAAACTATCGCTTGATTAAAGTCATCCAAACAATTCATCGACCGACCGGTCGGTTTATAAATATACTGCGGCATCGCCTCACAGGAAATCTCCATGTACACCCAATCTCTCGATCTCCCGGGCAACGCGCAACCGCCCGGCACTGCGCCGGCCGATACCTCGCCGCAGCAAGCGCATTTCGACGCCCTGATGGCGGCTGACGGCAAGATCGAGGCGCAGGACTGGATGCCAGATGCGTATCGCAAGACGCTGATCCGGCAGATTTCCCAGCACGCGCACTCGGAAATCATCGGCATGCAGCCCGAGGGCAACTGGATCAGCCGGGCCCCGAGCCTGAAGCGCAAGGCGATCCTGCTCGCCAAGGTGCAGGACGAGGGTGGGCATGGCCTGTATCTGTATAGCGCAGCCGAAACGATGGGCGTGTCGCGCGACCAACTGGTCGACGCCCTGCACGCCGGCAAAGCCAAGTACTCGAGCATCTTCAATTACCCCACGCCGACCTGGGCGGACGTGGGCGTGATCGGCTGGCTGGTGGATGGCGCGGCGATCATGAACCAGATCCCGCTGTGCCGTTGCACCTACGGCCCGTACGCCCGCGCCATGATCCGCATCTGCAAGGAGGAGTCCTTCCACCAGCGCCAGGGCTTCGACGCCCTGCTGTCGATGATGAAGGGCACCCAGGCGCAAAAGGACATGGTGCAGCAGGCGGTGGACCGCTGGTGGTGGCCGGTGCTGATGATGTTCGGCCCGAGCGACAAGGACTCCATCCACAGCGGCCAGTCGTTCCAATGGGGCATCAAGCGGATCTCGAATGATGACCTGCGCCAGAAGTTCGTCGATGCGACCGTCGAACAAGCCCGCATCCTCGGCGTGACGCTGCCCGATCCGGACCTGAAGTGGAATGAAGAGCGCAAGGCGCACGACTACGGTGCGATCGACTGGGAAGAATTCTGGCGCGTCGTGAACGGCGACGGGCCTTGCAACAAGGAGCGCCTCGCCACCCGGGTGAAGGCGCACAACGATGGTGCGTGGGTGCGCGAAGCCGCGCTGGCGTATGCCGAAAAACAGGCCGCGCGGGCTCACAAGCAAGCCGCTTGAACAGGAGATGAAGATGAACAAGGAATGGCCGATCTGGGAAGTGTTCGTGCGCAGCAAGCAGGGCCTGGACCACAAGCACTGCGGCAGCCTGCACGCATCCGATGCAAGCGCGGCACTGCGCATGGCGCGCGACGTCTATACGCGCCGGCAGGAAGGCGTGAGCATCTGGGTGGTGCCGTCGGCGGCAATCACGGCGTCCGATCCTGCCGACAAGGAGTCTTTCTTCGAGCCGGCCGGCGACAAGATCTATCGCCATCCGACCTTCTTCGTGCTGCCTGCCGAAATCGACCACATGTAAGACGAGACGCAATGATGAACACGCCCCAACATTTGTCGTACGTGCTGCGCCTGGCCGATAACGCGCTGATCCTCGGCCAGCGCAACAGCGAGTGGTGCAGCCATGGCCCGGCGCTCGAGGAGGACATCGCGCTGGCGAATACCAGCCTCGACCTGATCGGCCAGGCGCGGCTGCTGTACTCGCACGCGGCTACGCTCGACGAAGCGCTGAGCGGCGCGAAGAAAACCGAAGACAGCTACGCCTACTTCCGCTCCGAGCGCGAGTTCGCCAACTACACGATGGTGGAGCTGCCGCACTTCGGGCCGCTCGCCGGCACCGCACGCACCGAGCGCGACTATGCCGTCACGATAGTGCGCAACTTCCTCTACTCCGCGCTGATGGCCCATCTGTGGACGGCATTGCAATCGTCCACCGACGCGCAACTGGCGGCCATCGCCGCGAAATCGCTGAAGGAGACGCGCTATCACCTCAGCCATGCCAGCGAGTGGCTGATCCGTTTCGGCGACGGCACGGCGGAGTCGCACCGGCGCGCACAGGCGGCACTGGATTACCTGATGCCATACACGCGGGAGTTCTTTGCAACCGATGCGGTGGAGATCGCGATGGCCGAGGCCGGCGTCGGCCCCCTGGTGGCGGGCCTCGAACCCGCATGGCAGGCAGACGTTGAGCAGGTCATTGCCCAGGCGACCCTCAAGCTGCCGTCCCCGGTGAAACACGTTACGACCGGCAAGCACGGCGAACATTCGGAACACATGGGCTTCCTGCTTGCCGAAATGCAGTCCCTGGCACGCCAGCATCCCGGCGCTACCTGGTAGATCGCGATGACCGCAGCCACATTGATGCATGCCGACACCACGCTGGAACGCGCCTGGACCGTACTTGAGGCGGTACCGGACCCGGAGATCCCCGTGGTATCGATTCGCGAGCTGGGCATCCTGCGCGACGTGCGCCGCGGCGCCGACGACGCCGTCGAAGTCGTCATCACGCCAACCTATTCGGGGTGCCCGGCGATGTCGCAGATTGCCGAGGATATCGGGCAGGCGCTGGACGCCGCCGGGATCGTCCCCCATCGCATCGTCACCGTGCTTGCCCCTGCGTGGAGCACCGACTGGATGACCAGCGAAGCGCGCGACAAGCTGCGCCGCTACGGCATCGCGCCACCTGCCGGCAACTGCGGCAGCGGCGATGCCCCGCAAGAAAAGACCATCCGCTTCGTGCCTCGCGCAGCTGCCCCGGACAAGCCAGCCTGCCCGCAATGCGGCTCGGTGCACACCGAACTCCTCGCGCAGTTCGGCTCGACGGCATGCAAGGCGCTGTACCGCTGCATCGATTGCCGCGAGCCGTTCGATTACTTCAAACCGTACTGACCGTACTGACCTGGACCGACATTATGGCGACTCCACAATTCCATCCTTTGCGTATCCGCGAGGTACGGCCCGAAACCGCCGATGCCGTGACCGTCTCCTTCGAGGTGCCCGAGGACCTGCGCGACGCGTACCGCTTCACGCAAGGACAATTCGTCACGCTGAAGGCGCACCTCGATGGCGAGGAGACCCGGCGCTCGTATTCGATCTGCGTGGGCGTCACCGACTACGACCGCGATGGCGAACTGCGCATCGGCATCAAGCGCGTGCGCGGCGGGCGCTTTTCGAACTTCGCGTTCGACACGCTGCAGCCTGGCCATGAGATCGAGGTGATGACACCCGATGGCCGCTTCTTCACGCACCTGAACGCCGACCTGTCGCGAACCTACGTGGCGTTCTCGGGCGGCTCGGGCATCACGCCCGTGCTCGCGATCATCAAGACCACGCTTGAGACGGAGCCGACCAGCCGGTTCACGCTGGTGTACGGCAACCGCAGCGTCGACGCGATCATGTTCGCCGAGGAACTGGAAGACCTGAAGAACCGCTATATGAGCCGGTTCTCGCTGTATCACGTGTTGTCCGATGATTTGCAGGAAGTCGAACTGTTCAACGGCGTGCTGGATCAGGAGAAATGCCGGGCATTCCTGGAAACGCTCACGCCGGCCGACGAAATCGATGAGGCGTTCATCTGCGGCCCCGGCCCGATGATGGACGCCGCCGAAGCCGCGCTCAAGGCAGCCGGCGTGGCGCCGGAGAAGGTGCACGTCGAACGCTTCGGCACACCGCTGCCGCAAGCGGGCGTGCCGCCCATCGAAATCACCGACGACATGCCCGCGGCGGACCTGGAAGTGATCATCGACGGCAAGCGGCGCAAGCTGCGGCTGCCTTATGTGGGGGTCAGCGTGCTCGATGTCGGCCTGAAAGCGGGCCTTGCCCTGCCCTATGCCTGCAAGGGCGGTGTGTGCTGCACGTGCCGCGCGAAAGTCCTCGAAGGCGAAGTGAAGATGGAAAAGAACTACACGCTCGAACAACATGAAATCGACGATGGCTTCGTCCTCACCTGCCAATGCCATCCGGTGTCGGATCGGGTTGTCGTCAGCTACGACGAACGGTAAACGGTAATCGAAGTCCTGCAACCTCTAAAAAATACGCCCCCCGCAATGAATCATTCCCTCTTCAGCAAACACGAAAAGACGCTCGAGCGCGCCCTGGAAGCCATCCGGACGCGCGGCTACTGGAGCCCCTTCAACGAGACGCCCAGCCCGCGCGCCTATGGTGAAACGGCCGCCGCCGACGGCGAAGCGGCATTCAAGGCACAGCTTGGCCAGCCCTTCACACTCGATCAACCCGGCAGCAACGGCACGGTCGGCGAAGAGCGCTCGCCATTCGGCCAGGTATTGCATATCGGCTATCCCAAAGCGGATCCGGACGCGCTGATCGCGGCGGCACAGAAGGCGCAGGCACAGTACCGCAAGGCGGGTCCGAAAGCCTGGGTGGGCGTGAGCCTGGAAATCCTGGCGCGGCTGAATCAGGCCAGCTTCGAGATCGCGCACAGCGTCATGCACACCACCGGGCAGGCGTTCATGATGGCGTTCCAGGCTGGCGGCCCGCACGCGCAGGATCGCGCGCTCGAGGCCATCGCCTACGCGTGGGACGCGATGCGCGGCATTCCGGAGACGGCCTACTGGGAAAAGCCGCAGGGCAAGAATCCGCCGCTCGCCATGGAAAAGCGCTTCACCGTCGTGCCGCGCGGCATCGGCCTGGTGATTGGCTGCTGCACGTTTCCCACCTGGAACAGCTATCCGGGCATGTTCGCCGACCTTGCAACCGGCAATGCCGTCATCGTCAAGCCACATCCGGCTGCGATCCTGCCGCTCGCCATCACCGTGCGTATCGCGCGGCAAGTGCTGCAGGACGCCGGCTTCGACCCCAACGTCGTGACCTTGCTGGCGACCGCGCCCAACGACGGCCCGCTTGTACAGTCGCTGGCCACGCGCGACGAGATACGGCTGATCGATTTCACCGGCAGCACCGCCAATGGCGACTGGCTCGAGACACATGCGCCGCAGGCCCAGGTCTACACGGAGAAGGCCGGCGTCAACCAGATCGTGATCGATTCGGCGAACGAACTCAAGGCGGTGGCCCGCAACATCGCGTTTTCTCTCGCGCTGTATTCCGGCCAGATGTGCACCGCGCCGCAGAACATCTATGTGCCGCGCGGCGGCATCAAGACTGCCGAAGGCACCGTCCCGTTTGAAGAGGTCGCCCGGGCCATCGCCGGCGCCGTGCAGAAGCTGACTGCCGATGCGGCCCGTGCCGTCGAACTCACCGGCGCGATCCAGAACCAGGGCGTGCTCGCCCGGATCGACCAGGTCGCCGCGCTCGGCACGCCGCTGCTCGCCAGCCAGCGCCTCGTGCATCCCGAATTCCCCGACGCAACGATCGCAACCCCGATCCTGCTGCAGCTCGACGCCAGCCGCGACGAAGCTACCTTCACGCAGGAATGGTTTGGCCCGATCGCGTTTGTGATCGCGACCGACTCCAGCGCGCAGTCGCTGGCACTCGCGGCGCGCATCGCCCGCACGCGCGGTGCCCTGACGCTGTCCGTCTACAGCACGGACGAGGCGGTGCTCGATGCCGCCGGGGAGGCCGCCGTGGACGGAGGTGTCGCCTTGTCCGTCAACCTGACGGGCGGCGTCTTCGTGAACCAGTCCGCGGCCTTCTCGGACTTCCACGCAACGGGCGCAAACCCCGCGGCCAACGCCAGCCTTGCCGATACCGCGTTTGTCGCCAACCGCTTCCGCGTCGTGCAGAGCCGCCGGCATGTCCCGCAACGTGAGCCCTCGTAAGCGTCGCTGACGAAGCCGCGGATGCGCCCGTCCCGGGCGTTCAGGTGGCTTCGCATCGTCATCCGCAGTCAAGCCAGGGTGCCCGCTATCTGGCCGGCCGGCGCGCAAGCGTCGGCCGGGTGGGCGCCGCTATGGAATCCCGGATGCTTGACGACCTGGCACGGCACCACGGCGAAGACCGTTGCCGCGCATAGCCGGGTTGCCGAGCCGTCGTGTGGCGCCCCCAATCCCGCCACCGTTCAATCCTATTCAGTCGCTTCACCCTCAGGAGACAACCGTGGTCCAGCCAATTCCCCAACCGGGCGAACTCGAGCCCATCGAACTCGCCAGCCGCGATGAGCTCCAGGCGCTGCAACTCTCACGGCTCAAATGGTCGCTGCGCCATGCGTATGACAACGTGCCGCACTACCGCAGCGCCTTCGACGCCGCCGGCGTGCACCCGGACGATCTGCGCCAGTTGTCCGACCTGGCGAAATTCCCCACCACCTCGAAGAAAGACCTGCGCGACAACTATCCGTTCGGGCTGTTTGCCGTCCCCAGGGACGAGGTCGTGCGCGTGCATGCATCTAGCGGCACTACCGGCAAGCCGACCGTGGTGGGCTACACCGCGAAGGACATCGACACCTGGGCCAACGTAACGGCCCGCTCCATCCGCGCGGCGGGCGGCCGCCGCGGCGATACGCTGCACAACGCATTCGGCTACGGACTGTTCACCGGCGGCCTGGGCATCCATTACGGCGCGGAGCGCCTCGGCTGCATGGTCGTGCCGATGTCCGGCGGACAGACCGAGAAGCAGGTCCAGCTGATCCGCGACTTTGAGCCGTCGATCATTCTCGTCACGCCCTCCTACATGCTTAACCTGCTCGACGAGATGGCGCGCCAGGGCATGGATCCGGCGAAGTCATCGCTGAAGATCGGCATCTTCGGCGCCGAGCCGTGGACGCAGGGCATGCGCGCCGAGATCGAGACGCGCGCGGGCATCCAGGCCATCGATATCTACGGGCTCTCGGAAATCATGGGCCCCGGCGTTGCGTGCGAGTGCATTGAAAGCAAGGATGGACCGGTCATCTGGGAAGATCACTTCTATCCCGAGATCATCGACCCTGTTTCGGGCGAAGTGCTGCCCGACGGCAGCCAGGGCGAGCTGGTATTTACCT
The DNA here is from genome assembly GCF_057814235.1 of Cupriavidus sp. F041. NCBI lineage: Bacteria > Pseudomonadati > Pseudomonadota > Betaproteobacteria > Burkholderiales > Burkholderiaceae > Cupriavidus > Cupriavidus sp. F041. Next base: position 336,150 of record NZ_JBVASY010000002.1, on the reverse strand, counting down.
CGCTGTCGAAGGAGGCCATGCCCATGATCCGCTACCGCACGCGCGACCTGACCACGCTGCTGCCGCCGACATCGCGCTCGATGCGCCGGCTGGCGAAGATCACCGGGCGTTCGGACGACATGCTGATCATCCGCGGCGTCAACGTGTTCCCGAGCCAGATCGAGGAGCTGATCCTGGGCATCGGCCGCCTGAGCGGCAACTACCAGTTGTGCATCACCCGCGAAGGGCATATGGACTCCCTGTCCGTCTCGGTCGAAGCGCGCGCCGGGGTCTGCGACGCGCTCACCGACAGCGACCGTGCGCAGCTGGAACGCGAACTGCAGCACCGGGTGAAGACCATGGTGGGCGTTTCCACGGCGGTGCGCGTGCTGAACGCCGGTGAGATCAAGACAACGGCCACCGGCAAGGCCCAGCGCGTACTTGACCTGCGCCAAGTTGGCGCCTGAGTCCGGGCAGCGGTGCCGCCCGCGCCGGATGAACGGCGGCAGGCGGCCCGGCAGATAAAAAAGAAAGCAAAAAAGCGGAAGACAACGCCGCAAGCAAAATTCAAAACAGGAGACAAGATGATCACCATCCGCAAATTGATGGCAGTTGGCCTCGGCCTGGCTGCCCTGCCCTGGACCGCGGCAACGGCTGCCGCGGAACCCGCCTTCCCGAGCAAGCCCGTGCGCTGGATCGTGCCCTACCCCGCCGGAGGCGGTTCGGACTTCCTGGCGCGCTCCATCGGGCAGCCGCTTTCGACCCGCCTGGGCCAGCCGGTCGTGGTGGACAACAAACCCGGCGGCAACACCGCCATCGCCGCGGCGGAAACCGCTCGCGCGCCGGCGGATGGCTACACAGTGCTGTCGGCGGACAACGGCACGCTGGTGTTCAACCCCGCGCTGTACAAGTCCCTTTCCTACAATCCGCTAAAAGACCTGGCGCCGGTTACGCTGCTTGGCCGCTTCCCGATGATCCTGGTGGTGGGTCCGGGGATACGTGCAAACAACGTGCAAGAGTTCATTGCCGCGGCGAAGGCCAAGCCGGGCGGCATCGACTATGCTTCCGCGGGTGCAGGCAGCCCCCATCATCTGGCGATGGAGCTGCTCAAGGTGGAAGCTGGCCTGACCATGGTCCACGCGCCGTATCGCGGCGCGGCGCCTGCGCTGGCCGACGTTGCCGGCGGGCAGGTCCCGGCCATGATGGTGGATCTTGCCTCGGGCGCCGGTTTCATCAAGGGCGGCAAGGTCAAGGCACTGGCCGTGGCCAATCCCACCCGCCTGCCGCAGTTGCCCGATGTGCCGACCTTCGCAGAGGCAGGTTACAAGAACGTGGAGGCCGCCGCGCTCGTCGGAATGGTAGCGCCGTCGGCCACGCCTCCCGAGGTGATCGCCATCCTGAACAAACAGGTCGTGGCTGCCATCAGGGAGCCGGCAGTCAACAAGCGGCTGGTGGAGTTCGGGGTGGAACCCGTGGGCAGTACGCCGGCGCAGTTTGCCGATCTGCTGCGCAGCGAGACCGCTCGCTGGCACAAGCTCATCCGGGATCTGAAGATCAAGCTGGATTAAGGCGGAGTCGAGCGGTGCCGCCGCCCGTTGCCCGCCAGTAGACTGTACCGTTCGATGTTGCGCACAAAAGCTGCGTTGTCGCATAGCATGGTGGCAATGCACTCTCCGAGTTGCACGGATATCGATCTCTTGAGCAGAAGGGGCAACCATCATGGACCAGGGCTTTCATCACTTTTCCGAACTGTTCGCGCAACTGGGATTGCCGGCCAGCGAAGCGGAGATCCGGATCTTCATCGCCACGCATTCCCCGTTAGCCGACGACGTGCCGCTCGCGGACGCACCGTTCTGGACGCCCGCCCAGGCGGCGCTGCTGCAGGACGAAATCCTGGAGGACGCCGATTGGGCGGAAGTGGTTGACCAGCTGAATGTGGCCCTGCGATCCTCGAAATGACAACATCCCGGCACGCGGGGCGAATCTACCCTGAAGGATGCGTACGGCCCGTGGCAGTGCGGCGCTGGCGGCCTCTCAATGCGCAGGCATGCACCTGAGCACGGAGGCGAAGTGATCCATCGAGATCTCGACCTCGTCCTCCAGCCTGACTCCGCCGAATTCCGCAAGCCGCTGGCCGGCTCGCTCGATACTGAAGACCACAGCCTTCCAGGTGCCGTCGGGCACCGAGAGCGTCAGGCGCGTATTGAATTCCACCTGGGGATCGATCCGGCTTCGCACTGTCACAAGGTCGCCCGCCTGCGGGCGGATGGCGCCAACCGCAACCACGTCGCCGACGACCGGTTGCCCTGCCGGGTATGGTGCGCTCGCCATGTCTTCGTGATTCATGGTCCCAGCCCCTCCTTTGCGTTAATCCTACAAAATGGCCGCCGCTTTTTCAAAGCGGGGAACCGTGCGGAAGCATCCGATGGCGAGCGCCGCCGGCGCCACGCGCGGCGGGCATTCACCGCGGCTGCAGCTTCCGGTATGCATTGAAATGCCGGATCGCACGCATATCGTCCCCCAAGGTTTCATACAGCCGCGCTGCATTAAAGTGGGCATCCGCGAACTCCGGGGCGAGTTCGATGCAGTGCCCATAGCTGGCCAGCGCCTCTGCCTGCAGCCCATCGTCTTCCAGCGCGACGGCCAGGTTGAAGTGCATCAGCGGTTCGTCCGGCAGATGCGCAAGCCCGCAGCGGTAGAGCGCGATCGCCTCTCCGAAGTGGCCGGCGGCACAGAGCATGCACCCCAGGTTGAGATAGGGTTCGAGATAGCTCCCATCGGCTGAGAGCGCACGGCGATATGCCTGCTCCGCTTCGCCAGGCGCCTCGGCTTCCAGCTTGCAACCGGTCTGGAACCAGATGCTCGCTTCGGCGGAAGGGGCTTGATGCAGGGAATGGACGGCGGCAGCGCCAGCCTCATCCGGCTCGAAATCCATCAGCAGCTGGCCCGATTCCGCCCGCCACTGCCTGACGGTGTCGCGGGTCGCCACCTCGTTGCCGATCGCGCGAATCCGCACGCCGGTCAGCGGTGCCTCCTGTCCTCTGGAGGCCTTCAGTTTCGAAAGCGCGCGCGAGATGCGGCGGCTCGGGATCTGCGCCTCGCGCAATGAGTTCGCGGTCCGCAGCATCACCATGTCCTGGAAGGTGAAGAGGTATTCGCGGCGCGCACCGCGGCTTGGCGTGACCACGCCATCCGCTATCAGCCTGGCGGCAACCGAGCGCGGGATGCCGAGCATGGCCTGGACCTCGCGCAACGTATATAGCGTCATCTGCCGGTCACTTCTTGCCTGCCGCGCGGCGCGCGGGTGCCGGCGCGGGCGCGGTGGCGCGGCGCGCGGTCTTGCGTGCCTTCGACGCATCCGGCGCCGCGGCCGCTTTCCCGGCTGCGCGTTTGCGCTGCTGCACACTGGCGCGCAACGCTGCCATCAGGTCGATGACTTCCGCGCCCTGCGTGGCTTCGCGTTGTTCCGTCACGGTGATCTTCTTGCCGGCGATCTTCTTGTCGATGGCCGCGAGGACCCGCGCCTTTTCTTCGTCCGCGTAGGCGGCGGGGTCGTAGCTGCCCACCGAATTCTGCTCGATCAGTTGCTGCGCCAGCGCCAGCTCCGCGGGCTGTACATCCGCCTTCTCCACATGCAGGTCGGCCATGGGACGTACTTCGTCGGCATAGAGCAACTGCTGCAGGATCAGGCCATCGTCGCCGGGCCGCACCTGGACCATGTACTGCTTGCCTTTCCACGCCCATCGGGCCAGCGCGCAGGTGCCGGTCCGGCGCATCGCTTCGGTCAGCAAGGCATATGGCTTCGCTCCGCGCTTGTCCGGGCCGAGGTAATAGGCATTGTCGAAGTAGATCGGATCGATCGCGCCGGCCGGCACGAACGCCACGATGTCGATCGTATGGCGGGCCTCCGCCTCCAGCGCATCCAGCTCTTCCGGCTCGAAGACCACATAGTGATCCTTCTCGAACTCGTACCCCTTCACCATCTCGGAGCGCTCCACCACCACATCTTCGCGCAGGCAGATGTACTGCTGTTTCAGGCGCGATCCGCACCCTTTGTGCAGCAGGTTGAAGCTCACCCCGGATTGGCTTTCCGTCGCGGTGTACACCTTGACCGGAATCGAGACCAGCCCGAAGCTGAGGGAAAGGGAAGCGATGGAACGAGCGGCCATGATGGATCACCCTGCGAGGACGGGAGCGGGATCTTTCGCATATAGCTTAGACCGTGCCCGGCAAAGGGTTGAAAGCACGAATGCACGTGGCGGCAGACTCGCCACTTTTTGTGGCGTGGACACGATGTCTCGACGTGCAAGCTCAGCGGCCTGGATATGTAGATTCTGCAATGGACGGAGTCCGGCAGTGGCGGCAGCAGCCCCACGGAATCGCGCTTGCCTAGGCAGCCAATGCCGACCTAAGCTCCATGCAGAGGATCCTATGCGCGGGTTCGTGCACAAACCATCGCGAAGACTCCTTTCATATTGATCGCAGAGTGATGCCAGAGAAACACCGCTTGGAACACCGGCGGCCTCTGGCCAGCCCGCACCATGAAGCCCAACGCCTATCCGTATCAACTGGTACAGGAGCGGGGAACGCTGAAATGTTTCCTGCTGGCTCTGTTCATGCATCTGCTGCTGGGCATCCTGCTCTACTACGGCGTGCACTGGCAAAGCCGCACGCCAGCGGGCGTGGAAGCCGAATTGTGGGACAGTGTTCCCGACATTGCGCAACCCCAGCCGGTGGTCCAGCCGAATCCCGAAACCGTGGTCAAGCCGGCGCCAGAGGATAACGCCGATATCGCGCTGCAGGCGGAGAAGCGCCGCCAGGCCGCGGCGGCGGAAGAAGCCAGACAGGCCGAGCAGCGCGAGCGTCAGGCGGCCCTCAAGCAACAGCGCCAGAGCGAACTGGCACGGCTGAAAGCCATGGCCAACAGCGCCCCCACCACCGGTGGCGTGGGCAACCGTGCGGGCACCGGCGCCGGCGCGGGCGGCGCTGCGTCGCCCGGCTACGCGGACCGCGTGCGGCGCCGCGTCAAGCCGAACATCATCTTCGCCGAAGAGGTGGCCGGCAACCCGGCCGCGGTGGTTACGGTGCAACTGGCGCCGGATGGCTCGTTGCTGTCGGCCCGCCTGACCAAGTCCAGCGGCAATGCCGGCTGGGACAACGCGGTGCTGCGCGCGGTGGAGCGATCCGATCCGCTGCCGCGCGACGAGAACGGCCTGGCGCCCGCCAAGGTCATCATCACCTTTATGCCGAGGGAATAGGCAGGCAGCCAGACTGCAAGGCCCAACGAAAAACCCCCTCCGGATCGCAGGATCCGGAGGGGGTTTTGTCCTGGCAAGCCAGCGCGGGACTAAGGAAGCCCCCGCATCGCCCGCGCACTCAGAACGAAGGCACCATCGCGCCCTTGAACTCGTTCTTCATGAACTGCTTCACCTCTTCCGACTGGTAGGCAGCCACCAGCTTCTTCACCCACGGCTTGTCCTTGTCCTGGGTGCGCACCGCGATGATGTTCGCGTACGGGCTGTGGATGTCTTCCAGCGCGATGGCGTTGCGGGTCGGCTGCAGGCCGGCGGCCAGCGCGTAGTTGGTGTTGATCACGGCCGCCGCCACATCGGGCAGCGCACGCGCCAGTTGCGCCGCGTCGAGTTCGACGATCTTCAGCTTCTTCGGGTTGTCGCTGACGTCCAGCGGCGTCGCGTTGACGCCATTGGTGCCCACCCCGCTCTTGAGCTTGATCACGCCTTGCGCAGCCAGCAGCAGCAGCGCGCGGTTCTCGTTGGAGGGATCGTTGGGAACGGCCACCCTGGCGCCTTGCGGCAGGTCCTTGGGCGACTTCAGCTTTTGCGAGTAGATGCCCAGCGGCGAGATGTACGTGTAGCCCACGCTGACCATCTTGTAGCCGCGCTGCTTGACCTGGCTGTCGAGATAGGGCTGGTGCTGGAAGCTGTTGGCGTCGAGGTCGCCGGCGTCGAGCGCGGCATTGGGCTGCACATAGTCGTTGAACTCCACGACCTTGATATTCAGCCCTTCGCGCTTGGCGACTTTCTGGACCACTTGCCAGACCTGCGCATCCGGACCGCTGACCGTGCCGACGCGCAAGGTCTGTTCCTGCGCCGGCGCGGCGCCCGAGGCCACGATGCCAAGCGTGGCGATCGCGATGGACAGGGTTTTCTGGATCGAGGGATAAAACATGGTGCTGCTATTCCTTTGTACTCTTTGTACGCTTTGTACTGGTTCGGCTGATCCGGCGGGTTCGGCCAGGCAATATGCCGGGCATGAGAGTGTAAACGGGCGCTCGCCGTGCGCTCAATCCCCGCCCATCGCCTGCGTCTTCACTTTCGGCGCATCCTGCCAGCCGCCGCCAAGCGCGAGAAACAGGTTGATCTGATCCAGCGCGACCTGGCTTTCCGACGCGGCCAGCGAGGCTTCGGTGCTGGCCAGCGTACGGTCCGCATCGAGGCTGGACAGGTACGGCGAGCGGCCGGCCTGGTAGAGCTGGCGGTTTTGCCGCGCCACCTCGTCGGCCTTGTCGCGGGCATCGCGCAGGGCCGCGGTGCGCTCCAGCTCACGCGTGTAGCTGCTCAGCGCGGACTGCGTTTCGCGCAGTGCCTTGAGCACCACGCCGTCGAAGCGTGCGAGCGCCGCCTCGGCGCCGGCTTCGGTGCCATGGATGCGCGCGCGGGTGCCGCTGGTCGGAATGTTCCAGGTGATCAGCGGGCCAAAGCCCCAATGCGCGGTCGGCGCCTGGCCAAGATGGTCCAGGATGCCGGTAAAGCCAGCGGAAGCGCCGATACGGATGGACGGATAGAGATCCGCCGTGGCGACGCCGATCTTTGCCGTGGCCGATGCGAGTTCGCGCTCGGCCTGGCGCACGTCGGGCCGGCGCTTGAGCAGCGCGGCGCCGTCGCCCACGGGCAAGGCCTGGCTCAGCCTGGGTTCTTCATGGCAGGCGTACTCCGTCAGCGACGCCGCGGTGGGCGGCTTGCCCAGCATCACCGCCAGGCGGTACGCCGCGCCTTCCTGCTCGGCCTTGAAGCGTGGCAATGCAGCGCGCAGCGTGTCGGCCTGGGCCTGGGAGCGCAACAGGTCGACCGGCTGGCCGCGCCCCGCGTCGACCATCTTGCGCGCCAGCTCGACGCCGCGGCGCTGCAACTCGAGCTGGTGCTCGGCGACTTCCAGTTCATGCGTGGCGGCGCAGCCTTGCACATAGGCCCGCACCGTCTCCGCGACCACGCCCACACGCGCCTGGTCGAGCGCAGCCTGGCTGGCCTGCGCGCCGGCCAGCGCCGCTTCGTCCGCGCGTGCGAGCTTGCCGAAGAAGTCGATCAGGTAGGAGACGTTAAGGCCGACGTCGCCGAAGTTCATCACCGGAATCTTCTCTTCCTTGAGCAGCGGCTCTCCGGCGATCTGCCCACGCTGCGCACCGGCCAGGAAATGGGCCTCGGGCAGGTTCTCCGCCTCCACCTCGTGATAGACCGCGATGGCGCGCTTGAGATTGGCGGCGGCGACGCGCAGATCCGTATTGGCGGTCAGCGCTTCCTGCACCAGCTTGTCGAGCTTGGGGTCGTCGTACAGGCGCCACCAGCCGTCGGGCACGGCGCCGATCGACACGGCCGGGTTGTCCGTGCCGAGCAAGGGGCCATTGGCGGCGGGCGCGTTTACGGTCGCATTTTCCGGCACGTGGTAGTCGGGGCCGACGGTGGTGCAGGCGAACAGCAGCGGCACCAGGGCCGGCAGCAAGGCTAGGCGCAAGGCGTTCACTGCACGGCTCCGTGGGTTGCGGCACCCTGGCCCGAGGCCGCGATCTTGTCCTTGCCGGCCAGCTCGCGCACCGATACGGTGGCGGTGCGGCCCGCTACCAGCCGCAGGTCGGCGGGCGGATTGTCCAGCACGATGCGCACCGGGATGCGTTGCGCGAGGCGGACCCAGTTGAAGGTCGGGTTCACGTTCGGCAGCAGGTTGGACCCGTTGCTGCGGTCCCGGTCCTCGATGCCGGCGGCAATGCTTTGCACATGGCCATGCAGCACGCCGGATTCGCCCATGATGCGGATCTCCACCGGATTGCCGATATGGATGCCGTGCAGCTTGGTTTCCTCGAAATAGCCTTCCACGTGGAAGGAATTCGCATCGACCATCGACAGCACCGGGCGGCCCGTGTTGACGTAGTCGCCAAGGCGCGGCAGCCGGTCGTTCAGGTAGCCATCCACCGGGCTGAGCACGATGGTGCGCTCCAGGTTGAGCCTGGCGATGTTGACCGCCGCCTGTGCCTGCGCCAGCGCGGCTTCGCCTTGCTGGACCTTGGCCAGGCCTTCTTCCACCACTTCCTTGGAAACCACCTCGGACAGCGTCTGGCTGCGCCGCGCCTCGCGGCGGGCCTGGGCAAGCGTGGCGCTTTGCGCGGCCACCGTGGCCTGCGCCTGCTGCAGCGCCAGCGCGAAGCGGTCGCGGTCGATCTCGAACAGCGGCTGGCCGCGCTGCACGCGCTGGTTGTCCTTGACCAGGACCTTGGTCACCAGGCCGGACACGTCAGGCGCGATCTGCACCACGTCGGCGCGGATATGGCCGTCGCGCGTCCATGGCGCGACCGTGTAGTAGTCCCACAGGTGTTTGACGACGACGACCGCGACCGCGGTGACGACAAGGGTGAGGACGATGGGTCCAAGCGTACGAAGATTGAGTTTCATGACTGCAGCCGATAGGCCAGGTAGACGGTGCCACCCAGGACGATCCCGTATAAAGCCAGATTGAACAGCGACCGGTGCCAGACCAGCCGGTAAAAACCCACACGCGCCAGCACGGCGCGCGTGCAGGCGGTGATCAGGAAAGCCACCAGCATCCACGCCAGCAGGCTCGGGACAAACACACCATAGACGTCGACTTCACCGCTCATAGCTCTTGCTCGCTGTATTGCTCGCTTTATTGATCGATTCCATGCTCATTTCTCGATTCCGGCCGGGCTTGCGGCCTGGGCCACGGCCGGGCTCATGGCCAGGGGCGCTGCCGAAAACAAGGCGACGTGCATTTCCACCAGCGCCGCAAACGCCTCGCGCGAGGCCTGGTCGGCGCGCGAGGCCACTTTGCGGATCGCGTTGCCCATCCTGTCGCGCAGCACCTGCGGCGGGACTTCGGCCCTGGCATCCAGGCGTGCCTGGTAGTAGCTGGCCACGCCCTGCAGCACGCGCCGCACGGCGCGCTGGTGTTCCGGCGCCAGCGCGGGCAGCTCGCGCTGCAGCGCCAGCGTGCTGAGTTCGACGCGCACTTCGGTGAAGCCGTCGCTGGTGGTTTCATCCTCGCTGGCGGCCAGCCGCGGCACGATCTGCGCCAGCCGGTCCAGCATGCGGGCGCGCAGGTTGGCGTGCTCGCCGGGTTCGCGGCCGGTGGCATTGCGGGCAATGTCGCCCCAGCTCGCGCGCACCAGCCGGCGCACCGCCGCCCTGGTGCCGAAGGGGCGGGCCACCAGGGTCCACACCAATGCGAACAGGATGCCCGCGATACCCGCCACGTTGCCGTTGAAGAAGGCATTGAAGTCGGCGTTGTATGCGCCCTGCAGGCCAATATCGTTGGCCGTGACCACCGCCAGCGGCATGGCGATCAGCGCAAGCCGCGGCTGCGCCATCATCAGGCCGATGAGCAGGTAAGGCGCCGCGAACATCAGCACCAGCATCTCGAAGTCATGCGCGTTGGGCAGGACCACGAACAGGTAGACCGTTGCCAGCACCAGGCAGACCACGTTCCAGCGGAAGAAGGAGCGGATCATCGGCGCCGGCTCGTCCATCGCGGCAAAGAAGCAGCAGGACACCGCGCCCAGCGCGACGGCGCCGGCGCCGTCCGCCCAGCCCGTCCAGATCCAGACCAGGCCCATGCAGAAGATGGCCAGGGCGGTCGTGGCGGTGGAGAACAGCAGCATGCCGTGATCGTAGTGCCGCGCCGCGCCCACGCCCCAGCGCTGGAACACTGGCGTCCAGTCGCCCTGCGGCGCGGCCTCGCCGATGCGGCGCTGCAGCGAGACGCAGTCCTGCCATAGCTCCATCAGTTCGAGCAAACGGCCTTCGGCGGTGGCGGCCAGCGCGGCGTGCCAGTCCGGGCCGGCGCTGCCGGCATCGAGACCCGCGTCATCGACAGGCGCGGCAGCAGACAACTGCAACGCGGGCAGCGGCGCTCGCGCGCCCTCCCTGATCCACGCCGAGACCAGCGCCATGTTCTGCGACAGTCGGCGGGGCACGCCCGCCGCGTGCTGGTGGAGCGCCTCCACCACAGAGGCCAGCGACGACAGCACGGGCAGTAGCATGGTCATGCGGCCGCGCAACTCCTGCGCGTGCTTCACGCGCGCGGCGCTTTCGGCGTCGTAAGAAAGCTGGCTGATCAACTGGTCGAGCGCGAGGATGTCGGCGGCCAGCCTGTGCCGGCTGTGATGGCGCGAGACCTTGGCGGCCGGCAGCGCGGACAGCATATCGGTGGCCCACAACGCGGCATCGGCCAGCCATTGCGCGGATCTCTGGCCGAGCACCGTGGCCACCTTGGCCGGGAAGACGGTCGAGCCGACGATGCTCGCGCACAGGATGCCCAGGCAGATTTCCTCGGCGCGCGCCACCGCGATGTCGAACACGCTGCCGGGATCGCCCACGGCAGGCAACGCCACCATGGGCAGCGTATAGGCCGCCAGCATGAACACATAGCTGCGCGGCGTACGGTGCAGCAGGGCGATATAGAGCAGGACCCCGATCCACAACGCAACCGCGGCCATCAGCAAGACCGGCGCATTGACCAGCGGCGGCACCATGGCAACCGCCGCGGCCGCGCCCAGCAGCGTGCCGAGCACGCGGTACAGCGCTTTGGAGCGGGTCGCGCCGGTGAGCGGATGCGCCACGATATACACGGAAGCCATCGCCCAGTAGGGGCGCGGCAGACCGAGGTACAGCGCGATGAACAGCGCCAGCATGGCCGCTGCAAAGGCTTTAAAGGAAAAGATCCAGTCTCTTCCGGTTGGCCAGCTCAACATGTTCTCAGGACCCGGAAGCGGTATTGGGCGCGGACTCGGCGGCGCGTGCAAGTGCGTCGAGAACGCGCATGGCGCCCTCGAAATCCTGTTCGCTGATGTCGGCGAAAACCGTGGCGCGCACTTGCTTGAGTTCGATCTCGATTTTTTCGGCCAGCGCGTCACCGGCGTCGGTCAGCCAGAGCGTATTGGCCCGGCGGTCGTTCGCGTCGACTTCCCGGCGCACCAAGCCGGCGGCGCAGAGCTGGTCGAGCAAGCGCACCAGCGATGCGCCTTCGAGCCCCACATAGTCGGCCAGCCTGACCTGGCGCACACCGCCGCCAAGGCGGCGGATAAACAACAAGGGCCCGGCGGCCGCGGCGGAAATGCCGTAGGCAGTGACGGCGCCCTGTGAGATCTGGCGCCATTGGCGGCCGGCCAGCATGAGCTGCCCGGTAAAGGCGAAACGGAGGGCGTCGATAGGAGGCATGGACTAAATGATAGCAGCCATATAGTTAGGATGCAAATGATCACCATGCGAAGCAATATCGTATTGCGTCACGCGAAGAATGCATCACATGAGCTGCCAGGTGGCGGTGCACGCATGCTGCCACCGATATCCGTGGGATATCACTGCCGCTGAAATGAATATTGGACACCCAGCGGCACGCTCCCTTAGCCTTTTGGGATAAACCCGGCCCCGGAGCCGGGGTACAAGAGGAGACCCGATGCACCCTGTCCGCCGCCAGCGCACTCGTGCTGGGAACCGGCGCCGCGCGCGCCGGCAACCCGCAGCGGCCCATCAGGCTGGTGGTGTCGTTCCCACCCGACACCGGCACCGATCGCGCCGGCATTCCCAATGCCATGACATTCGTGACCAGAGCAAGGCCAACCAGGCACGCCTGACACCCCTGACACGCCAACTAGGAGACTCCGCATGACCAGCTTCCTGCGCTACGAACAACAGGGCCACATCGTGACCCTGACCATGAACGAGCCCGACCGGCGCAACCCGCTCACCGGCAATACCGCGGTGGCCGACTTCCTGGATGCCATCGACCGCATCCACCGCGACACCAGCGTGCGCGCGGTGATCATCACCGGCGCCGGCACCGCGTTCTCATCGGGCGGCAATATCCGCGACATGGAGCGCCAGGCCTCCGGCCAGGTGCCAGGCATGGAGATTCGCCAGGACTATCGCCTGGGCATCCAGCGGCTGCCGCTGGCGCTGTTCAACCTGGAGGTGCCGGTGATTGCCGCCGTCAATGGCGCGGCCATGGGCGCGGGCCTCGACCTGGCGTGCATGTGCGATATGCGCATTGCCTCGGAGCAGGCGCAGTTTGCCGAGAGCTTCGTCAAACTGGGGATCATTCCGGGCGATGGCGGCGCGTGGCTGCTGCCACGCGTGATCGGGCTGTCGCGAGCGGCGGAGTTGACCTTTACCGGGCAGGTCATCGATGCGCGCCAGGCGCTGGAGTGGAATCTCGTTTCGCGCGTCGTGCCGGCGGAGCAGTTGCTGCCCACGGCCAATGAACTGGCGGAGCGCATCGCCGCCAATCCGCCGCATGCGGTACGGCTGGCCAAGCGCCTGCTGCGCGAAGCGCTGCACACGCGGCTGGATACACTGCTGGAATTGTCAGCCGGCTTCCAGGCGCTGTCGCACCAGACCTCGGACCATCGGGAAGCGGTCTCCGCCTTCCTGGACAAGCGCAAGCCGGCGTTCACCGGCAGCTGATCCGGCACCACACCAACTTCCATCCACCACACATCCGGAGCACCGCCATGCAGCAAGCCGTCATCGTAGACGCCATCCGTTCCCCCATGGGCCGGTCCAAGCCCGGCTCGGCCTTTACCGAGTTGCACCCCACGGAGTTACTGGCGCAGGTGCTGGCCGGGCTGGTGGAACGCAACAAGCTGGACCCAGGGCTGGTGGAAGACGTCATCACCGGCTGCGTCAGCCAGGTGGGCGAGCAGTCCGCCACGCCGGGCCGCGTCGCGTGGCTGGCGGCCGGCTTTCCCGAGCATGTGCCTTCCACCACCATCGACCGCAAATGCGGCTCCAGCCAGCAGGCCGTGCATTTTGCCGCGCAAGGCATCATGGCGGGCGCCTACGATATCGTGATCGCCTGCGGCATCGAATCGATGAGCCGCGTGCCGATGGGCTCCGGCCGCATCGGGCAGAACCCCTACGGGCCGTCCTTCGAGGCGCGCTACGCGCCCGGGCTGGTGTCGCAGGGCGTGGCGGCGGAGCTGGTCGCGGCGCAGTGGGAACTGTCGCGCGGCGACCTCGACAACTACGCCGCGCAATCACACCAGCGCGCACACCAGACGCAAGAAGCTGGCGCCTTCCGCCGCGAGATCCTGCCGATCCGCACCGCCGCCGGCCTGGTCCAGCACGATGAAACCATCCGCCCCGCCACCACGGCCGAGCGCCTTGCCACGCTGGCGCCGTCGTTTCGCGACGAGGCGCTGGGCCAGCGCTTCCCGCAGATCGGCTGGCACGTGACCGCCGGCAATGCCTCGCAGATCAGCGACGGCGCCTGTGCCATCCTGCTGATGAGCGAGCGCACCGCCTCGCGCCTGGGCTTGAATGCGCGGGCGCGTTTCGTGGCCTTTGATGCGTGCGGCGACAGCCCGCTGACCATGCTGACCGCTCCGATCCCGTCAAGCAAGCGCGCGCTGGAAAAGAGCGGCCTTGGCCTCGATGCGATTTCCCACTACGAGATCAACGAAGCCTTTGCCTGCGTGCCGCTGGCCTGGCAGCGCGCGCTCGGCGCCGATCCCGCGCGCCTGAACCCGCGCGGCGGCGCGATCGCGCTTGGCCATCCGCTGGGCGCCTCGGGCGCGCGCCTGATGACCACCATGCTGCACGCGCTGGAAGACAGCGGCGAGCGCTACGGCCTGCAGTCGATGTGCGAGGCCGGCGGCATGGCCAACGCCACCATCATCGAACGGCTCTGAGCCGGCACCTGTGCATCCATACCAAGAACGAGGAGACCAGATGAAACTTGCCAATATGTCCGCCGTCGTCACCGGGGGCGCCTCGGGGCTGGGCCTCGCCTGCGCCCGCCGCCTCACCGAGCGCGGCGTGGCCGTGGTGATCGCCGACCTGTCCGAAGAGAATGGCGCCGCCGCCGTGCGGGAACTCGGCGAGCTGGCCCGCTTTGTCCAGGCCGATGTCTGCGATACCGCGCAGATGACCCGCGTGTTCGACGCGGCGGACGCGCTCGGCACCATGCGCGCGCTGATCCATTGCGCCGGCGTGGGCGGCCCGGTGCGCCTGGTCGAGAAGGACGGCCAGCCCGGCTCGCTGGAAAAGTACGAGTCGATCGTGCGCATCAACCTGGTCGGCACCTTCAACACGCTGCGTCTTGCGGCGGCGCGCATGGCCCGCAACGAACCGGTCGACGGCGAGCGTGGCGCCTGCGTGCTGACGGCGTCGGTAGCCGCCTACGAAGGGCAGATCGGGCAGATCCCCTACGCCTCGGCCAAGGCCGGCATCGTCGGCATGACGCTGGTGGCGGCGCGCGACCTGGCACAGCGCATGATCCGCGTCTGCACGATCGCGCCCGGCCTGTTCGATACGCCGCTGCTGGCGCGCCTGCCGGAGAACGTGCGCGCCTCGCTCGGCGCGTCGGTGCCGCACCCGGCGCGGCTGGGCATGCCGGATGAGTTCGCCTCGACCGCGCTGCATATCCTGGAGAACGCCATGCTGAACGGGGAGACCATTCGCCTGGACGGCGCGATCCGCATGACGCCGCGCTGAACCAAAGCGCCGCTTGCGAGGCCCCGGTGCTGTCCACGGGGCCGCGCGGCTTCGAATCTGGTTATCATGCTCCGGTCACCGCCACCGCCCGCACGAACGCCGCGCCTCCTATGCGAAACCGGATCAACGAAGAAATCACCTTCCGCAAGCTGGAAGTCCTGCTTGCCTATATGGAGACCGGCAACCTCGCCAAAGCCGCCGAGGCGCTGGACGTGAGCACCGTCAGCGTGCATCGCGCGCTGCACTCGCTGGAAGAAGGCATGCGCTGCGCCCTGTTCCGCCACGAAGGGCGCAACCTGCTGCCGACCGAGGCCGCGCATGTGCTGGCGGATGTGGCCGACGATGTGATCAAGACCATGGCCGACGGCATCCGCGCCACGCGCCAGGCCGCCGGGTACTCGGCCGATCACATGAAAATCGGCTCGCTCTATTCGCTGACCATCCGCACCGTGCCGGACGTGGTGATCGGCATCAAGGTCAGGCGGCCGGAACTGCAGGCGGAACTCGTGCTGGGTTCCAACGCGGACCTGCTCTTCAAGCTCAAGCAAGGCGCCATCGACGCGGCGCTGATGGCCATGCCAGAGCCGGATCCGGAGATCGAGTCCATTCCCTTGTTCGAAGACGACATTTACTTCGCCGCGCCGGCCGATTCGCCCTACGCGCGGCAGGCATCCATCGACCTGCGCCAATGCCGGGACGAATCCTTCGTCAGCCTCAGCGAAGGTTTCATCACCTACCAAGGCTTCATGGAGGCCTTCCGCATTGCCGACTTCACGCCCAATGTGGTGATGAAGGTGGGCGACATCTTCTCGCTGATGAACCTGGTCAGCGGCGGCGTGGGCTACGCCCTGCTTCCCGGCCGCGTGCGCGACGTGTTCCCGCACAAGGTGACGCTGATCCCGCTGTCCTCGCAATACCGGCTGCGCCAGACCATCGGGCTGAGCTTCTTGCGGCGGCGCGAGCGGGATCCGAACCTGCTGGCGCTGGCGGCGGTGTGCAGGTTGGCGATGCGGGCGCCGCAGCCGGACTAACCCACCACCGCCTTGGTTGCCAGAAACAACAACGACGGCCCCAGCAAGCACCCCAGCCCGGTGTGGAACGTCGCCACCAGCGCGCCATAAGGCACCAGCCTGCGATCCGTCGCCGCCAGCCCCGCCGATACACCGCTGACAGTACCCGCCAGCCCGCCGAACACCATCGCCGCGCGCGGGTTGTTCAGCCCCAGGAAGCCAGCCGCCATGGGCGTGCCCACCATCACGATGATGGCCTTGATCAGCCCCGTGGCAATGCTCAGCGCGATCACGTCGGAGCTGGCGCCCAGTGCGACGCCGGTCACCGGCCCCACGATATACGTCACCGCCCCGGCGCCGATGGTCGTCATGCTGACCGCGTCGCTGTAGCCGAACGCGCGCGCCACCGCGGCGCCCACGATAAACGGCAGGATGGTGCCGAGCAGCAGGGATATGGCGCCTACCAACCCCGCCTTGCGCGCCTCGGTGGCCTGCACTTCGAACGCGGTGGCGACGATGGCGAAATCGCGCAGCATGGCGCCGCCCATCAGGCCGATGCCGGAGAACAGCGAGATGTCGGCCAGGCCCTTCTCCTTGCCGGTGGCGATGCCGCCGTAGTAGGCCAGCAGCAGGCCTATCACGATGGCAATGGCGGAGGCATGGACACGCCCGAAGGTCAGCCAGCGCGACAGCCGCGAGGACAACCACATGACGATGCCGACGGCAGCGAAGGCGGTGACCAGGCCGTTTTGCAGCAGAATGGTATCCAGCAGGTGGGGAATGGATTGTGCGGTGGAAATGGACATGGCGGCCTCTCAGTGCGAAGCGTGGCTGGGGGTGGCTTCAGGTGACGGCAGCGGCGGCAAGGGCGCGTGGTTGCCGGTGCGGCTGAGCACGGCGATGCAGCAGGCCGACACCACCACCGCGCCGATTGCCGCGATCAGGGCTACCGGCCCGCCGCGCAGCGCGGCCACCACGTTCTGCTGCGCAGCCATCGCCACCACCACGGGGATATACATCGCGCCCCAGAAGCCGACACCCGCTTCGGTCTCCTTGGGCAAGAGGCCGCGCCCGTGCAGGTAGAGCCGTATCGAAATCAGCAGCAGCATCGCGATGCCGACGCCGCCCACGTTGGCCTTGACGCCGATCGCCATGCCAAGCAACTCGCCAAGGAACAGGCCGACGAGATGGCAGAGCGCCAGCAAGGCGGTTCCGTAGATGATCATGGTGCTGTCTCCTGATGGCCTGTCCGCGTGCTTGCGCGCAGGCTGGTTCTAGGTTTGTGGGTTGGCCCGCTCTATGGGCGGCGGGTCCGCCGGTGCCGGGAGCGGGCTTGCGCGCGCACATCCGTCCGGTATGGATGCAATCTAGGCGAGCCGCCGCAGCGCATCAATCAACCCGGGCAGTGAATCGTTAGCATGGGATTAACGTCGCGCCAGCAGATGTGGATGCCCGCAGTGACCGGGCAGGCCTTTGCCCGCCGCGCGGCGGCGCGCGGTGCGCACGCAGTGAGAGTGAACGGCTTGCATGTCGTGCCGCCAACACTTACACCTAGAGTAACGATGCCGCGGGCAGCGTCATTGCTTGTGCCGCACGCCGTACGTATCTTGATGCCATCACCCGCATCAATGCACACCGGAGACGCGATGCCGAACCCAGCCACGGACAGACAGTGGGACACCCGCCGCACGGAGAAGCGCCGCCGCCTCGAGCGCGGCGCCGCCTTTGCCAGCGGCCGCGTCGTGCCCACCGCCGACATCATCCCTTTTCTCGAAGCCATCACCGCGCCGGGCGACCGCGTGGTGCTAGAGGGCAACAACCAGAAGCAGGCCGATTTCCTCTCGCGCTCGCTGGCCGGGGTGGACCCGGCCAAGGTGCACGGACTGCACATGATCATCCCGAGCGTGAGCCGGGTGGAACACCTCGACCTGTTCGAGCGCGGTATCGCCAGGAAGCTGGACTTTGCCTTTGCCGGCGCGCAGAGCCTGCGCATCTCGCAGTTCCTGGAAGACGGGCAACTGGAAGTCGGCGCCATCCACACGTACATTGAGCTGTACGCGCGGCTCTATGTGGACCTGACGCCGAACATCGTGCTGATCGCCGGCTACAAGGCCGACCGCGACGGCAACCTCTACACCGGCGCCAGCACCGAGGACACGCCCGCGCTGGTGGAGGCCGCCACCTTCCGCGACGGCATCGTGGTGGCCCAGGTCAACGAGATCGTGGACGACCCCGCCGGCCTGCCCCGCGTGGATATCCCCGGCTCGTGGATCGACTACGTGGTGCAGGCGGACAAGCCCTTCTTCTGCGAGCCGCTGTTCACGCGCGATCCGCGCCTGATCAAGCCGGTGCACGTGCTGATGGCGATGATGGCGATCCGCGGCGTGTACGAGCGCCACCAGGTGCAATCGCTCAACCACGGCATCGGCTTCAATACCGCGGCCATCGAACTGATCCTGCCTACCTACGGCGAGTCGCTCGGACTCAAGGGCAAGATTTGCAAGTACTGGACGCTGAACCCGCACCCCACGCTGATTCCCGCCATCGAATCCGGCTGGGTGGAAAGCGTGCACAGCTTCGGCAGCGAACTCGGCATGGAGAACTACGTGGCCGCTCGGCCCGATGTGTTCTTCACCGGCGCCGATGGATCGATGCGCTCCAACCGCGCCTTCTGCCAGCTTGCCGGGCAGTACGCGGTGGACCTGTTCATCGGCTCCACGCTGCAGATCGACGGCGACGGCCATTCCTCCACAGTCACGCGCGGCCGCTTGTCCGGCTTTGGCGGCGCGCCAAACATGGGCCACAACCCCGGCGGGCGGCGTCACCCCACGCCCGCCTGGCTGGACCTGATCGAGACCGACGATCCGCTGGCGCGCGGCCGCAAGCTGGTGGTGCAGATGGTGGAAACCTTCCAGGCCGGCGGCAAGCCGACCTTCGTCGAATCGCTCGACGCGGTGCAGGTGGCGAAGGACAGCGGCATGCCGCTGGCGCCGGTGATGATCTACGGCGACGACGTGACCCATGTGCTGACCGAGGAAGGCATCGCGTATCTCTACAAGGCGCGCTCGCTGGAAGAACGCCGCGCCATGCTGGCAGCGGTCGCCGGCGTGACGCCGGTCGGCCTGCGGCACGACCCCGGCACCACGCGCCGCATGCGCAGCGACGGCCTGATTGCGCTGCCGGAGGACCTCGGCGTGCAACGCAGCCAGGCGACCCGTTCGCTGCTCGCGGCAAAGAGCATGGCCGACCTGGTCGACTGGTCGGGCGGGCTGTACGAGCCGCCCGCACGGTTCCGGAGCTGGTGATGGCGAGCCCCGCATGGCTTGCCGGGCCGGGCATCGATGGCGCCTTCGAACCGGAAGCGATTGCGCTGGCGGATCTCGCCGTGAGCGCGCTGATCGACGAGGCCGCGCTGTCGCCCAAGCCCGGGCTGGTCGATAGCCGCGGCAATGGCGCGCATGCCGATCTCAACCTGGACCTGATGCGCATCTCGGCGCGCGCGCTGCACCCCGCCTTCGCCGAGATGGCGGCGGCGGGCATGCGCGCCGCGCGGCCCGGCGTGGCGCTACGCGAGCGGCTGGGCGCGCTCGGCCGGGACGCCGAGGCCGCGATGTTGCGCGCCACCGGCGGCATCAACACGCATCGCGGCGCGATATGGAGCCTGGGCCTGCTGGTGGGCGCGGCTGGCCTGCACCGGGATAAGCGCAGTGCGCATGCCGTAGCACGCACCGCCGGCGCCATCGCGCGCCTGCCCGACCGCCATCGCCCCGCGCGCACCGGCAACAAGGGCGAACGCGCGTGCATCGACTACGGCGTCAGCGGCGCGCGCGGCCAGGCGCAGGCTGGCTTCCCGCATGTGCTGCGCGCCGGCCTGCCTGAGCTGCAGCGCAGCCGCGCGCGCGGCGACGCGGAGCCCAGCGCGCGCGTCAACGCGCTGCTGGCGATCATGCGCCGCCTCGACGATACCTGCGTGCTGGCCCGCGCCGGCCGCGAAGGGCTCGCGCTGATGCAGGAAGGCGCCAGCCAGGTGCTCGCGGCGGGCGGCATCGCCACGCTCGCCGGACGCCGCCTGCTGCGCCGCCTGGAAGCCGGCATGCTGGCCTGCAACGCCTCGCCCGGCGGCGCGGCCGATCTGCTCGCCGCTACTTTTTTCCTGGACCGGTTGCCGTCCGCGACGCCCCCGGTCCATTGCCCCGTGCAAGGAGACAACTAATGGAACAGCTCCAGTTCGAATATCCCGCCGGTGCGCCGGCAAGCCAGCGCGTGCTGGTAGGCGTGGTTGGCTCCGGCGACCTTGAAGTGATGGTCGAGCCCGGTACATCCGGCACCACCACCATCCATGTCACCACCTCGGTGGACGGCTACGGCAAGGTCTGGGACGCGCAGCTCTCGCGCGTGTTCAGCGCCGGGCCGCGCGCCGCCATGCGCATCCGCATCCACGATTTCGGCGCCACGCCGGGGGTGGTGGGCATGCGGCTGGCGGAAGCCTTCGAAGCGCTCGGCGCCGATGGCGGGGAGCCATCATGAACCACGCATCGCTACTGACGCGCGAGAGCTTTGTCGAGCTGGGCGCACGCGCACGGGCACATGCGCTGCTCGATCCCGGCAGCTTCCGCGAACTGGCGGGCCCGTTCGATCGACTGGTCTCGCCGTGGCTGGAACGCCAGGGCGTAGTGCCGCAGGCCGATGACGGCGTTGTGGTGGCCAAGGGCCGCATCGGCGGACAACCCGCCGTGGTCCTCGCCATCGAGGGCGCGTTCCAGGGCGGCAGCCTGGGCGAAGTGGGCGGCGCCAAGATCGCCGGCGCGCTGGAACTTGCCGCGCAGGACAACCGCCGCGGCGTGCCCACGCGCGCCGTGATTTTGTTCGAGACCGGCGGCGTGCGGCTGCAGGAAGCCAACCTGGGACTGGCCGCCATCGCCGACATCCACGCGGCCATTGTCGACCTGCGCCGCTACCAGCCGGTGGTGGGTGTGATCGCCGGGACGGTGGGCTGCTTCGGCGGCATGTCGATCGCGGCGGGGCTGTGCAGCTACCTGGTGGTGACGCGCGAAGCGCGGCTGGGCCTCAACGGCCCACAGGTGATCGAGCAGGAAGCGGGCGTCGCTGAATACGATTCGCGCGACCGGCCTTTTATCTGGAGCTTTACCGGCGGCGAGCAGCGCATCGCCACCGGCCTGGCCGACCGCTACGTCGAAGACGACAGCGATGCCATCCGTGCCGCCGTGCAAGCGCTATTGGCAGGCGGCGTGCCGGCCGCGCACCGCAGCGAACGCCACGCGCACTACCTGCAATGCCTGGCCGAATACGATCCGGCACGACAGCCGGAGCCGGAGACCGTCCGCGCCATCTACGCACCCGGAGCAAAGTCATGAGTACAAGCACGAGTACAGCAAGCACCCAAGGCCGAGGCGAAACCTGGCTCGCGGCGCTGACCCGCAACGCCCCGCGCCGCCCCGGCTATCCCGCCACCGTGCAGGTTGCCGACGCGGAGCTTGGCGGCCGGCCGGCACGCTTTATCGCGGTGGTGCCCGACGCCGCCAACGCCTACCCGCGCGTGCGCGGCGGCGAGGTGGGCCTGCTCGAAGGCTGGTCGCTCGCGCAGGCGGTGCATGAAGTCGTGCAGGCCGACCGCGACGCCACGATCAGGCGGCCCATCGTCGCCATCGTCGATACACCCAGCCAGGCCTATGGCCGGCGCGAGGAAGCCTTCGGCATCCACCAGGCCCTGGCCGGCGCGGCCGGCGCCTACGCCACGGCGCGGCTGCAAGGGCATCCCGTGATCGCGCTGCTGGTCGGGCGCGCCATGTCCGGGGCCTTCCTGGCGCACGGCTACCAGGCCAATCGCCTGATCGCGCTGGACGATGCCGGCGTGGAAGTGCACGCGATGGGCAAGCAGGCCGCCGCCCGCATCACCATGCGCAGCGTGGAGGACCTGGAGAGCTTTGCCGCCAGCGTGCCGCCGATGGCGTACGACATCGGCAACTACGCCACGCTGGGGCTGCTGTGGAAGAGGATCGGCGTGAAACACGCCGCGCAGCCGGATGCTGCCGATCTCGACGCCGTGCATGGCGCGCTGCTGGCGGCGCTGGCCGATATCCAGGCCGACCCGCAGCCCGATCTGCGCAGCCGCCTCGGCGGGCAAAACCGGCAGGCCTCCGGCCGCGTGCGCGAAGTACTCGCGCAGCAGTGGCAGGACTGATGCCAGGGCATGCCGCAACGCAGGGCAACGACATGACCGCACGCACGCTGCTGCCGCACGACCTGCTGTGGCTCACCGACCCGCAGGCCTTCGCCGGTGCCAATGCGCTGCCTGCCTGGGCGACGGTCGAATGGCTGGCGCGCGCGCCGCTTGTCGTGCGGCGCGACCGCCTTGACGGTGCCCGCGTCCCGGTCGGGCTGCGCGGCACCACGCGCGCGCAGCGCCACGCGGCGTGGCTGCCCGATACGCAGGTGGCGCGCGTGGTGACGCCGGGCATGATCGCGCGGCAGGCGCGCTGGCGGGACCATCCGCGCCGCCGGGAATTGCCGGCGCTGGCCGCGCTCGCTCGCGTGGCGCCGCTGCTGGACGATGCGCAGGTGAACTGGGGCGTGACGGGCGGAGCCGGTTTCACGCTCGCCTCGGGCATCGATGTGCTGCATGCCGGCAGCGATCTCGATCTACTCGTCACCGCCACCGTGCCGCTTGCCACCGGCACCGAACGGGCGCTCACCGCCCTGCTCGACGCTACCGATACCCGCATCGACATCCAGGTATCCACGCCCTTCGGCGCCTTCGCGCTGCGCGAACGCGCACGCACGGGCGGCCGCGTGCTGCTCAAGACGGCAAACGGTCCCGTCATGAGCGAAGATCCATGGCACCCCCGGATTTGCATGGGCACGCCATGAGCACGCTGTTCACCTTCCCCGGCCAGGGCGCCCAGCGTCCCGGCATGCTGCACGCGCTGCCCGCTCATCCGACCGTGCGCGGCGCGCTCGACGAAGCCGGCGACGCACTCGGGCGCGATGCGCTCGCGCTCGACAGTGCCGCCGAACTCGCCTCCACCGTGGCCGTGCAGCTCAGCCTGCTTATCGCCGGCGTGGCCATGGCGCGCTGCCTGCTTGCCGAGGGAGCCAAACCCGATGCCGTGGCCGGCCTGTCGATCGGCGCCTATCCGGCCGCGGTGTGCGCGGGTGTGCTGGACTATGCCGATGCGCTCAGGCTGGTTGCGCTGCGCGGCCAGCTGATGGAGCAGGCGTATCCGGACGGCTATGGCATGACGGCGATCCTGGGCATAGAACTCGGCCCGCTGGAGCGCACGATCGCGCACGTGCACGGGCCAGCGTCGCCGGTCTACCTGGCCAACCTCAATGCGCCCGCCCAGTTCGTGATCGCGGGTGCCGCACCGGCCATGGCGCGCGTCGCGGAGCTGGCGATGGACAGCGGCGCGCATGCGGCCAAACCCATCGCCATCAGCGTGCCTTCGCACTGCGCCCTGCTCGACGGCGCGGCGGACGCGCTCGTTCATGCCTTCGCCGACGTGCGCCTCAACCGGCCGCGCCTGCGCTACTTCAGCGCCAGCGCGGCGCGCGAGCTGCGCGACCCCGCCCGCATCGGCGCCGACCTGGCGCGCAACCTCGCCGTGCCCGTTCGCTGGCACGAGACCATGCTGCTGGCGCGCGAATGCGGCGTGCGCCTTGCGGTGGAGATGCCGCCCGGCAATGTGCTGACGCGGCTGGCCGCGCCCCTGCTGTCCGACGGCATCGCCGTGGCCTGTGCCGACACGCGCATCGACAGCGTGGTGGCGCTCACGGCACGCGAAGCCCTGCGGGCGTCCTCCTGAGCCAGCGCTTCAGCCCAGCGGCAATGCCGTGCTGTACAGCACCTGCTTGAGCGCAAAACTCGAACGGATGCTGGACACACCGGGGATGCGCGTGATCTGGTCGATGATCAGCCGCTCCAGCGCTTCCACGTCGGCGACCACCACGCGCAGCAGGTAATCGGCATCGCCCGACATCAGGTAGCACTCCATCACCTGCGGCAAGGTGGTGATGCGCCGCTCGAAGGCATCGAGCGTTTCGCGGCGCTGCTTGTCCAGCGAGATCTGGATGAACACCACCACCTTCAGGCCGAGCCGGCGCGCATCCAGCAGCGTCACCCGGCGCGAGATCACGCCCTGTTTTTCCAGCTGCTTGACCCGCGCCAGGCACGGCGAGGGCGACAGGCTGACGCGGCTGGCCAGCTCCACATTGGTCAGGCTGGCGTCTCGCTGCAGCTCGTTGAGAATCCGGATATCCGTGGCGTCCAGGTCAATGTCCAGCACGTTGCGCCCCCACTTTTTCGAATAGCAGCATTCTATGCCGCAGCAACCGGGATTTGCAGTTGACTTCGGTTTTTGCTGCGGCGCAATAGACCGTAGACTTTCCAGCCTCCCCCACCCATCCGCGGCGGCGGGGCAATCTGGTCACGGAATCGAGTAGAAGCATGCAAGCACAACAAGGATGGCGCCGGTTTATTCCCCTCGCCTGCGCCGTGGCGATCTGGGGCGGCAACTGGCCGGTCATGAAGCTGGGCCTGACCCACGTCAGCCCGCTGTGGTTTGCCGCCGCGCGCTTTGTCTCGGCCGCCGCGATCAGCTTCCTGGTGCTGGGCGCCCTGCGCCGGCTGCGGCTGCCGACGCGGCAGGAGTGGCCGATGGTGATCGGCGTGGGCCTGCTGCAGATGGCGGCCTTCACCGCGCTGGCGCTGTGGGCGCTGCAGTACGTGCCGCCGGGCCGCGCCTCGGTGATTGCCTATGCCACCTCGGTCTGGGTGATTCCGCTGTCGTCGCTGGTGCTCAAGGAGCGGCTGTCGCGCCCGCAATGGATCGCCACCGGCCTGAGCTATGCCGGTATCGCGCTGATGATCGCGCCGGCGCTGCGCGACTGGCAGCTGCATACCGCCGTGGGCCTGGTGATGCTGCTCGGCTCGTCGCTGGCCTGGTCGCTCAGCATCATCCAGTTGCGCGCCAACCGCGCGGTGCGGCTGGGCGCCGACATGATCCCGTGGGAGACCGCGGTGGCCTCGGTGCCGCTGGTGCTGCTGGCGCTGCTGCCCGACGGCGCGCCGCACTTCCTGTCGATGCCCGAGATCTGGCCGCTGCTGTTCTACACCGGGCCGCTGGCCACCGCGCTGACCTTTATCGTGGTGCTCAACATGACGCAGACCCTGCCGCCCGCCGCGACCTCGATCGCCATGCTGTGCGTGCCGGTAATCGGGCTGGTGGTGTCGGCGGTGGCGTTCCAGGAGCGCATCTCGGCGGATCTTTCGGCCGGGCTCGCGCTGATCGCGCTGGGCGTCGCAACCTCCGCACTGGCGCCCTGGCTGGGGCGGCGCCTGCCATGGCGCAGCGCTTGATTTCCACCGGAGTTACAAGAAGACACAGTTGTATTGGCCCGCTAATACCTGACAACGGCGCGCCGCATTACAGTGGCGGCAACTACTAACCGGAGTCACCCGTGCGGAAACTTGCCACCCTTTGCGCCTTTGCCGCTGTCGCGGGCCTTGCTTCAAGCGCGGCCTTCGCGCGCGTGGACGTGGACATCGGCATCGGCCTGCCCGGCCCGGTGTTCGTCGCCCCTGCCCCGGTCTATCAGCCGGCTCCCGTCTACCAGCCGGCCCCGGTCTACCGCGCCGCGCCGGTCTACGAAGCGGCCCCGGTATATGTCGCGCCGCAGCCGGTCGTGGTGGCGGGGCCTGGCTACTACGGTCCCAGATACTATGGCCGCGGCGAGCGCGAATGGCGTGAACGCGAATGGCGCGAGCAGCGCTGGCGCGAACGCGAGCGCCATGAGCATGAGCACGAATGGCGCGACCGTGATCGCGACTGGCGCCGCTGATGGCGAGGACATGGCTGCTTCTGCTGGCACTGCTGCTATTGCGGCAAGTGCCTACGACACCGAGGCCAGCGGCAGATTCAGCAGCAGATTCTGCGGCTTCATCCTGAAGACGCCGGCCTCGTTCATCGCCGCGGCCAGATAGACCGGGCGGCCGGCAACGTCCGGCCTGACCACGGACGGATCGGCAAAATCCAGCCGGAACAGCGACAGGATGCGCCGTTGCCGCTCCGGTTCCAGTTCCACCCCCCGGTACAGGTCGTTGAGGATCTGCGTGGCCTGCGCGTCCAGCCCGATGTGCCAGGCCCAGCGGCGATCCTCGATCGCGCTCAAGGGCATCACCGTCACCTCCACCCCGAAGAAATGCCGCACCCACCGTGCTATCACGCGGCCGAACGCGCCCAGCGCCGCGCTGCCGCTGGCGAAGCGGATCACGGTGTCGTGGCGTTCATTGCGGGTCCAGTAAGCCTGGGCGTTGTCTCGATCCAGCACATCCAGTTCGACCTTGCGCGCCGGGATCTGCGCCTGCGCCAGCACGCGCCCCAGTTCGCCGTAGACGCTCCCCGATGCGTGCAGTTCGACCGTTTCGGCATCGGCCAGCATGACCGCGCCCTCCTGCAACGACACCTTCTGCGCGCGGGAGAACAGTTCCGCCGCGCGCCATTCCATCGGGTCGGGGTTGTCATGCAGGATGCCGCGCACGATCAGGTGCGCGAGCTGGTCGATAAAGACCGGCGGTACTGTCACGTTGCCTTGGCGAAAGATTTCCAGGTAAGCCGCCTCGACGGTGGGCGCCGCTAGCAGGCGCTCGCGCATGGCCAGCACCACGCCGTAGTTCTCGCGGGCATCGGCGTCCTCCAGCGCGGCGATCTCGCCTGCGGCCACCGGCCGCCGGGGATCCGCGATCAGCGCGGCGTGCAGCGCGCGCTCGGCGTCGCACGACGCCTCCACCGGTACCACTTCGGGACGGCACCACCACGTACGAAGCAAGTGATCGCCGGGGAGCAGCTTGCCGTCGCTGTCGCGGGCGGCGGGGTCGAAACCGGAATGGGGCCAGGCGTCGCGGGGCCAGGAAGCGGGCATGGTGAGCAGGGATACCGGGGCTGGAAGATCGCCCCAGTATCCCATAGGCGGAACCGGCTCAGCCCGCCGCGGCCGTCGCCGCCGCGCCGCCCTGGCTGGCGCGCACCGCTTGCGCCAGCCGCTCCACGCCTTGCACGATCTGCTCATCCGAAGCCGTGGCGAACGACAGCCGCAGCGCGCCCGAGCGCTGCCCGTCCACGCTGAAGCTGGCGCCCGGCACATACATCACCCGCGCTGCGATGGCATGCGGCAGCAGGCTCGCCGCATCGGCCACGCCTTCGATCTCGCACCACAGGAACATGCCGCCCTGCGGGGTTTCGCCGCGCAGCGCGGGGCCAAAGGCATCGGCCAGCGCCCGCACCATCAGGTCGCGCTTGTGGCGGTACAGGTCGATGATGCGCGCGGTCTGCCGGGCCAGCAGGCCGTCGGCGAGGCAGGTTGCCAGCGCCAGTTGCAGCCACGGCGACGTGCAGAGATCGGACACTTGCTTGGCGATCACGGCACGCCGCAGGATCTCGGCGGGCCCCGCCATCCAGCCCAGCCGGAGCCCGGGCGCCATGGTCTTGGAAAAACTGCCGAGGTAGATCACCCAGGGCGTCAGCGCGGGGTCCTGCGCGGCCAGCGACAACAGCGATGGCAGCGGTTCGCCGTCGAAACGCAGGCTGCCGTATGGATCGTCCTCCACCACCACGATGCGATGCTGCGCGGCGAGCGCCAGCAGCGCGCGGCGGCGCTCCAGCGCCAGCGTGCGGCCGCTCGGGTTGGCAAAAGTGGGCACCAGGTAAAGCAGCCGTGGCCGCTCCTCTTCACGGCAGTCAGCCAGCATGGCGGCAAGGGTCTGCACGCACAGCCCGCCCTGGTCGGACGGGATGCCGCGCACCGCGGCGCCGGCCAGCCGCAGCGCCTGCACGGCGGCGGGATAGGTCGGCGTCTCCACCCACACCGGCGTACCGGGCGCGACGAAGGCCTGCACCAGCAGCTCGAACCCTTGCTGCGAGCCCGATGTCACCGCGATCTGTTCGGGCGGCAGGGGGGCGCCGCGCCCGGCCATCAATGCCGACAACTCGCGACGCAGCGCTGGCATGCCTTCGGTCGGCCCGTATTGCAGGCATTGTGCCGGGTCGCTGGCCATGACCCTGGCCGCGGCGTCCTGCAGCGCGCCGGCATCGAAGCTGGCCGGGGAGGGATAGCCGCCGGCGAAGGAGATCATGCCCGGCAGGCTCATGTAGGGAAACAGTTCGCGGATGGGCGAGCCCTGCGGCTCCCGCATGGCGGGCGCGAAGGCGTACGGATGGACTGGCGTGCTCATGGAATGCAGGCGGAGAGAGGCAAAGGCGGGGCTGCGCGGCGTACGGCGAGAAATCTGGCCAGCCCCGCGCGGCAGCATGCGCGGGGCCCGGCGTGAGCCGCGCTCAGTCGACCGTGGCGCCGGACAGCTTGACGATCTCGCCCCACTTGCGGCGGTCGTTGCGGACCAGTTCGGCGAACGCCTCGGGCGTGTTCGGCGCCAGTTCGGCGCCCTGCTCGCGCAGCTTGGCCTGGATGGCGGGATCGCTGGTGGCGCGTGCCAGGTCGCGGCTGATCTTCTGCGCCAGCGCGGCGGGCAGGCCCTTGGGGGCGAACAGCCCGAACCACGGGCTGGCGTCGAAGCCCTCGACCGGACCGGCCGCCGCCACGGTAGGCACATTGGGCAGCGCCGCCGAACGGCCGGCGGAGGTCACGGCCAGCGCCTTGAGCTTGCCCGAGCGGACGAACTGGATCGACGCCGGCAGGTTGTCAAACATCACGTCAACGCTGCCGCCCATCAGGTCGGCCAGCGCCGGGCTGCTGCCCTTGTAGGCAACGTGGCTCATCTGCGTGCCGGTCATGCGCTGGAACAACTCGCCGGCCAGGTGGGTCGAGGTGCCGTTACCTGCCGAAGCCATGTTTACCTTGCCGGGATTGGCCTTCAGGTAAGTGATGAACTCCGCCAGCGTCTGCACGCGGGCGCGCTCGGCGAACGCCGGCGAAAGCACCACCACATTGGGCACCTTGGCGACCAGCGATACCGGCGTGAAGTCCGCCGCGGCGTCATAGGGCAGCTTCTTGTACAGCGTGGGATTGATGCCGAACTCGCCGACCGAACCCATCAGCAGCGTATAGCCGTCGGCCGGCGACTTGGCCGCCACGCCGGTGCCGACGATGCCGCCCGCGCCCGGACGGTTGTCCACCAGCACCGGCTGCTTCCACATCGCGGTGAGCTGGTCGCCGATCATGCGCGCCACCATGTCGGTGGTGCCGCCGGCCGGGTACGGCACGATGATTCGCACCGGCTTGTTGGGGAATTCTTCCGCGCTGGCCGTAGCCGCCGCGAGCAGGCCCATTGCAATGCCGCAATGGCTGATGATGCGAAGCAGTCGATTCATGCCGGTCTCCTCGTTTCCTTATGGTTGTGATGTCCCGTCTCGTGGTCCGTCTCTCGGGGGGCGGGGGACGCGGGAACCCAGGATGCTGGGCTCCCGGAGATCGGCATTTTTAGTCATCAACTTTTTTACATCAAGCGAGATTTGCGCATAGGATGATGACTTTTTTGCATCAGGTTGCAGTACCCATTCCCGCCAGGGGATTCCCACCAAAGCATTGAGACCATGAGCGCCTCCCGCATTCCCAGCCTGAGCAGCCTGCGCGCCTTCGAAGCCGCCGCCCGCCACCAGAACCTGCGCCGCGCCGCGGCGGAGCTATGCCTGAGCGAGAGCGCCGTCTCGCGCCAGATCGCCACGCTGGAGGGCCAGCTCGGCGTGGCGCTGTTCCATCGCGCCAACCAGCGCGTCAGCCTGACCCCGGCCGGTTCCCTGTACGGCGACCAGGTGCGGGAAAGCCTGCAGAAGCTGCAGCGCGATACGCTGGACATCATGGCGCACGAGGGTGTGGGCGGCATCGTGGAACTGGCGTGCGTGCCGACGCTGGCGGTGGAATGGCTGATTCCCCGGCTGCCCGCGTTCTATGCGCAGCATCCGCAGGTGGTGGTCAATTTCAGCGCGCAGGCGGATGTGTTCCTGTTCGATGGCACGCCCTATGACGCCGCCATCCACTACGGCGAGGCCAACTACCCTGGCGGGCGCGCCGATCCCCTGTTCGACGAGGAATCCGTGCCGATCTGCCATCCGGACTTCTTCGCCGGCGAGGCGCCGGTCAGCGCAGAGCGGATCGCGCAGGCGCCGCTGCTGCATCTCTCGACGCGGCGGCTCGACTGGAAGAACTGGATGGAAGCGGCAGGCGTCGGTGACGTCAACGCCATGCGCGGCACGCGCTACGACCACCATAGCATGGTGATCAGCGCCGCCCGCGCCAGGCTGGGCGTCGGCCTGGTGCCGCGTTTCCTGGTGGAGGAATACCTGGCGCTGGGCCTGCTGGTGATGCCGGTGGCGCAAGCCATGCGCTCGCAGCGCGCCTACTACCTCGTCGTGCCCGACTCGCGGCCCGTGAGCGACGCCATGTCGCGCCTGCGTACGTGGCTGCTGGCCGCGGCGCAGGATTTTGCGGCCCGCCAGGCAGAACGCCCGGAACAGCAAGCGACGATTAATCAAAAAATTTGAACATCAAATACGATACAGGGCCTCGCGCCAGATCAGTGCCAGATCTATCCTTTGTCACATGGAGACGCAACATGTTCTCCCGATTTCAACAAGACAAATAGATCATGAAAATCACCACCGCCCGCCTGCTCCTCGCTGCCGCCATCGCCGGCACCGCCCTGCTCTCGCTGAACTCCGCCTTTGCCGCCGGCACGCACGCCGGGGACGACTACGGCTACGTGCACCGCGCCACCGATGCCTACACCGACGGCGCGCGCAAGGTCGACGCCTTCAGCGACGGCGCCCGCACGGTATTCCAGGACTATCCATTCGGCTTCGCGGTATGAAGGGCGACGGCGGTGCGCACCGCCCCGTCCGGGACGCACTGACAGACAGCAGGAACGCATCATGACCATCAAAGACACTGCCCTGATCCTCGCCGGATGGATTGCCGCCTGCCTGGGCAGCGGCTACCTCGTGAGCTTCGCGGCGCAGGCACTGCAGCGCTGACAAGCGCGGCAGGCAATCGCCGCCATCCGCCCGTCATTGCTTCGCGCCAGCCGCCTCCAGTACATCCGTCAGCTTTCGGCCCGCATCGAGCGCCGCCGGAAAACCGCAGTACACCGCGCTGTGCACCACCAGTTCGCGCAATTCCTGCGGCGTCACGCCATTGGCCAGCGCCCCGCGCAAATGCCCGGTGAGCTCCTGCGGCCGGTTGAGCGCGATCAGCATCGACACCGTGGCCAGGCTGCGCTGCTTGCGGTCGAGCCCGTCGCGCGTCCACACCGTGCCCCAGGCGAATTCCGTCACCAGTTGCTGCAGGCCGACATCGCCCTGCTGTTGCGCGGCCTCGAAAGCGCGCTGCACGTATTGCGCCCCCATGACCTCCGAACGTACCTCCCGGCCGGCTTCGAAAGCCGGTGTCTGCGTATACGCGGTGGGATCTTGCTTGGCTTGCGTCATTTGCTGTTCTCCTTTGCCGTGGGCATGTGCACCGGCAGTCTGAACCGCGGCCGGCAACTTGTCCACGCGCCGGCTCTCCCTCAGGGCCCTTGCTCGTCGGGCTCCCGCGCAAAACCCTCCTCGCGGCGCGCGATGGCACTGGCCAGCCCGAATTCCCTGGCAAAGAGCACGATCAGCGCGAGCATGGCCAGCGCGCCGATTGCCAGCCGATAGTAGATCCACATGGCGGCAAGCCGGAAGAACCGGCAGAGCTTTCCTGTCTGCAGGGTAGGCTCCGGCACATCAAAAAGGCGCTTAGATGCCCGTGGCGCGGTGCAAAGAAGCCGTCAAAGCGGCAAGGGACGACATCGCCAAAGCGCGGAAAGATGCACGCAATTTGATCTGGATCCTGGCAAGGCCGGCACGCGGGTGCCATGATGGTCGCAGTGGCCGCCCCCAACACACATGCAGGCGCCGCCCTTTCCAACAACGATTGCAGCCATACCAGGAGATAGCCGCCATGACCAACATCGTGCTCGCCACCGACGGTTCGCCCTTTGCCGACGCAGCCGCCCGCTTTATCGTCGAAGGCAAGCTGCTGCAAAGCGGCTTTACCGTGCACGTGGTCCATGTGACGCCCGAAGTCACCGGCCAGGTGCGCGCCTTCGTCAGCAAGGACACCATCGACGCCTGGCACCAGGAAGAAAGCGAGAAAGCCATGAAATCCGTAGCGGACATCCTCGCCGCCGCGGGCATCGCCTTCGAGCAGCACGCACTGCACGGCTTCGCGCCGGAACGCATCGTCGGCTATGCCGCCAGCGTGGACGCGCGCGCCATCGTCATGGGCACGCACGGACGCGGCTCATTCTTCGATGCGGTGATTGGCTCGGTAGCGGGACGCGTGCTGGCGCACGCGCCGTGCCCGGTAGTGCTGGTGAAAGCACCGGGAAAGAAGTAAGGCCCGAAAGGCCGAAGGGTCGAGGACAGAAACGCCACCGCCCGATCAAGGATTCGGTGTAGCCGTGTGGAGCGCCCGATGGGCGGGCCACACCGTCCCGCGATGCGAAGCGAGCCGTGAAGGTGTACCAGGCCGTATGGGGCGCCTCGTCGGCAGGCAAAAAGAGCGGAAAAGAGGGACCCATGTCTGAGTATCGCCTTAAGGCGATGCGAGTTTGGGTCCCGGCCGCTCTTTTTGCCTGCCGACGAGGGGGTGTCGCCCCATCCGGCGCGCCTTTTTTGCCTACTTTTTTGGCAAGACAAAAAAGTAGGTCGCCGCCCCGCAGGGGTGGTGAAACTGCCTTTGACTTTAAGCCTTTAAGGCTTTAAGCCGTTGAAGTTAAGCGGTCAAACCCCAAACCCCCCTCATACCGGCCAAAGCGGCGCCTCATCCATCAAAGCCACCTGCTCCCGCAACTCCAGAATCCTGTCCTGCCAATACCGCGCACTCCCAAACCAAGGAAACGCCGCCGGAAAAGCAGGATCCCGCCACCGGCTGGCCAGCCAAGCGCTGTAATGCAGTAACCGCAGCGTCCGCAACGCCTCAACCAGATAAAGCTCCCGCGGCTGAAACTCCGCGAAATCCTCGTACCCGGCCAGGATATCCGCCATCTGCCCCTGCATGGCGGCACGATCGCCCTCCAGCAGCATCCACAGATCCTGCACCGCCGGCCCCATGCGGCTGTCGTCGAAGTCGACGAAATGCGGCCCGGGCGGGCGCGAGCCAGCCTGGGACTCTTCGATCCACAACACATTGCCGCGATGGCAATCGCCATGCAGGCGCAGCAGCGACACATCGCCGGCGCGCTCATAGCAACGGCGCACCCCCTCGATGGCCAGATCGGCGACGGCCTGCCAGGCCGGGCGCAGTTCCACCGGAATGCAGTCCTGCGCCAGCAGCCAGTCGCGCGGGGCCACGCCAAAGCTCTCCACGTCGATCGTGGGCCGCGCCTGGTAAGGGCGCGTGGCGCCGACCGCATGGATGCGGCCGATAAAGCGCCCGAGCCAAGTCAGCGTATCGGCCCGGTCCAGCTCCGGCTCGCGCCCGCCACAGCGGGGAAACACTGCGAAGCGAAAGCCGCCATGCGCCAGCAGCGTGGTGCCGTCGCGCGCGATGGCCGGCACCGCCGGAATCTCCGCGTCGGCCAGTTGCTGCACGAAGGCATGCTCTTCCAGGATGGCGGCGTCGCTCCAGCGGCCAGGCCGGTAGAACTTGACCACCACCGGCGCGCCGCCCTCGATCCCGACCTGGCAGACCCGGTTCTCGTAACTATTGAGCGCCAGCAGGCGGCCGTCGGGTTCGAAACCGGCGGCCTCCATGGCGTCGAGCATCAGGTCCGGCGTGAGGGTGGCATACGGGACACCACCGTCATCGGCGAGCGCATCGCCATCGCCGGGAACCGGAAGGTCATGACCAGGGCTGGACATTGCGTGCGGCCGCCTCGATGCTGATCAGCGCGTGGGCTTGGCGCGCTGGCCGCCCAGCAACGCGGCTTGCGGCGCCGGACGGCGGCCGCGCGGGGCGGCATCCTGTCCGGTGCGCGACTGCGCTGCGTGGCTGTTGCCATTGGCACTGCCGCCGGCGCGATTGCCGTTGACGTCGCTAGCGCGGCTGCGGCTGCCATTGCCGCCGGCGCGGTTGCCGTCGACATCACCATTGCGATTGCCGTTGCCGGCGGCGCGGTTGCCGTTCACCTGGCCGTTGCGCGGGCTGCCTTGCCCGGCCGCGGCCGGACGGCCGCTGCCCTGGCCAGCGCGCTGGCCCTGGGCCTGCGGCGCGCGGCGTTCGCCATCGGCAGGCGCCGGGCCGCGGCCTTGCGGGGCGCGGGCCGGACGTTGCTGACGCTCGCCGGCTTCCGCCGCCGGTGCCCGGCCGCGCGGCTGGCCACCGCCGGCAGGCGCGCCACGGCCGCGGCCTCCGCCATTGCCCTGGCCCTGGCCCTGGCCCTGGCCCTGGCCGCGGGCCTGACGGCCCTTCTGGATCGGTTCGGCCGGGATGCTCGGATCGACCTCGAAGCCCGGCAGGATGGTTTGTTCGATCTGGCGCTTGATCAGCCGCTCGATGTCGCGCAGCAAGGCGGTTTCATCCACGCAGACCAGCGAGATCGCCTCGCCCTCGGCGCCGGCGCGGCCGGTGCGGCCGATACGGTGCACGTAGTCTTCGGGCACGTTGGGCAGGTCGTAGTTGACCACGTGCGGCAGCTGGTCGATGTCGATGCCGCGCGCGGCGATATCGGTGGCCACCAGCAGGCGCAGCGTGCCGGCCTTGAACTCGGTCAGCGCGCGCGTGCGGGCCGACTGGCTCTTGTTGCCGTGGATCGCCAGCGCCGACAGGCCTTCCTTGTCGAGCTGCTCGGCCAGGCGGTTGGCGCCGTGCTTGGTGCGGGTGAACACCAGCACCTGGTGCCAGTCATTCTCGCGCACCAGGTGGGCCAGCAGTTCGCGCTTGCGCTCGCGGTCCACCGGGTAGACGCGCTGCGCCACGGTCTCGGCCGTGGTGTTGCGGCGCGCGACTTCGATGGAAGCGGGATTGTCGAGCAGACGGTCGGCCAGGCCACGGATCTCGTCGGAGAAGGTGGCCGAGAACAGCAGGTTCTGGCGCTTCGGCGGCAGGACGTTGAGGATCTTGCGGATGTCGTGGATAAAGCCCATGTCCAGCATGCGATCGGCTTCGTCCAGCACCAGCATTTCCACGTGCGAGAGGTCGATGGTGCGTTGCGACAGATGGTCGAGCAGGCGGCCAGGCGTGGCCACCACGATATCGACACCGCGCTTGAGTTGTTCGATCTGCGGGTTGATGCCCACGCCGCCGAACATCACCATCGAACGCAGCTTGAGGTACTTGCCGTAGTTACGGACGCTTTCCTCGACCTGGGCCGCCAGTTCGCGGGTGGGGGTCAGGACCAGCGCACGCACCGGCAGGCGCTGT
This sequence comes from Cupriavidus sp. F041, assembly GCF_057814235.1. Lineage (NCBI taxonomy): Bacteria > Pseudomonadati > Pseudomonadota > Betaproteobacteria > Burkholderiales > Burkholderiaceae > Cupriavidus > Cupriavidus sp. F041. Next base: position 301,064 of record NZ_JBVASY010000002.1, on the reverse strand, counting down.
CCGCGCGCGGGTTCGCGGGCAGCCGGGGATTCGGACAGCAGTTGCAGCAGCGGCAGCGTGAAGCCGGCCGTCTTGCCGGTGCCGGTCTGCGCGCCGGCAAGCAGGTCGCCCCCCTTGAGGATGGCGGGAATCGCCTGCGCTTGAATCGGAGTCGGCGTGGTATAGCCCTGTTCGGCCACGGCACGCATAAGCTTGTCGGACAAGCCAAGATCGGAAAAAGACATGAATTGACGCTTCGGCCGCCCTTTGCGCATGTGGTGCGCCAATCGCGGGGGCGACGTGAGTGAGAAAACCGAAAACCGGAAAAGAGCGACCGGCGAAACGAGGCGACTGCCCCCGCTTCTTTAGGAGGAAAGGCCGCTAGTGTACCAGCCTGGCGCTATCCCGCGCGCCAGGCGCCCCGATGGGCCCGATGGGTCCGGGTGGCGCTGCGCTATCATGGCGGCCAGCCACGCCCTGGTCCCGCCTGGCCGTGCCCCCCCGCGGGCACGGGCACGCCCGGCCCGGCTCCATCCTCCCCCCCGGATGACGTCACGATGCGGTTCAGGTTCATCGAAGACCAGGAAGTCACTCTCTTTACAGCCATCCCGGTAGGGATCGCCGCTGCCATCGTCACCACCCTGTTCAAGGAAGCGCTGGACGCCAGCGGCTATGTGATGTTTGGCACGCATGCGGATATCGTCACCGTGTTTGCCGGGCTGGCGCTGGCCTGGCGGGTGCTGATCCCGGCCCTCGGTGGCGTGGTCGCGGGCTTGCTGCTGACCGCCGCGGCCAGGCTCAATGCGGCACAGCCCGGCGTTTCCGACTATATGGAAGCAGTCGCCAGCGGCACGGGGCGGCTGCCGGTACGCATCACATTGCTGCGCGCGCTGTCGTCGTTCTGCTCCATCGTCACCGGCAGCTCGGTCGGTAAAGAGGGCGCGATGATCCAGCTTGCCGCGCTGTGCGGCTCGCTGTTTCCGTCGGCGCGCGGCAGAGCCGGTCCCGATGGCGACACCAACCTGCGGCGCATGCTCACGGCCTGCGCCGCGGCCGCGGGGCTGGCCTCCGTGTATCACACGCCGCTGTCGGCCGCGGTCTTTGTCGCCGAGGTGGTGTTCGGCGCGGTGGCGGTGCAGCGCCTGATGCCGCTGTTCCTGGCCTCGGTGGCGGGCACCGTGGTCAGCCAGCTGCACGGCGGCCTGCAACCGCTGTACCCGGGCCTGAACGTGCCGTCCGACATGCTGCACGCGCCGATGCTGCTCGCCGCCGTGCTGCTGGGCGTGCTGGCCGGCGTCGCGGGCGCCCTCTTCATGCGCGCCTCCAGTCTGGCCAAGGGCGCCTTCGCCCGCTTGCCGGGCGGCATGGTGCCGCGCCTGGCGCTGGGCGGCGCCCTGGTGGGCGTGCTGGCGATCTGGGTGCCCGAGGTGGTGGGCAATGGCTACTACACCATCCAGTCGATCCTGATGGCGCATCCCCTGAGCGTGTCGCTGGCGGCCGTGCTGCTGGCCAAGCTGCTGGCCACCGTGCTCAGCATGGGCTCTGGCGCGGTGGGCGGCGTGTTCACCCCTTCGCTGTTCGTGGGTGCCGCGCTCGGGCAATTGCTGGCGCCCGCCGTGCCGGGGGGCAGCGGCGCGCCGCTGCTGCCGCTGGTGGGCATGTGCGCCTTCCTGGCCGCCACCAGCCAGGCGCCGCTGATGTCGGTGCTGATGGTGTTCGAGATGACGCTGGCGCCAGCGTTGTTGCTGCCCGGCATGATCGGCGCGGCGGCGGCCTACTACACCGCCTCACGCTGCCAGACCTTGTCCTTGTACAGCGTGGTGGCCGAGCGTACGCAAGCCTCGGCCGCTGCGGACCGCGCGCGGGCGCTTACGCTGGCCGGGCTGTGCGAGCCCACCGACACCATGATCGGCCCGGACGCGACGCTGGAACAAGCCAGCGACAAGTTCGCCGAGACCGGCACGCGCTACCTGTATATGGTGGCGCCCAATGGCTACCTGCTGGGCGCGCTGTCGATCCACGCCGTGCAGCGCGCGCTGCGCGAGCAGCCGGATGCCGACCTGCTTACGCTGTGCGAACGCGATTTCCCCACGCTCACACCGGAGTCGCGCCTGCCCGAAGCATTGAGCCTGTTCACCCATCACGCACTCAACCGCATCCCGGTGATCCGCGATAACGGCGGGCGCGAACTGATGGGGACGGTCTCAAAGCGGCGTGTGCTGCAGGAAGCATCCGGACTGTTCTAGGCCAGCGCGGGCGGCGGGCGACCGGGTAGAATATCGGGTTGCCCGGCCTGCGCCACGCACGCCGCGCCCGTCCGCCAGGCGCGGCGGCACGGTGCGCGTAGACTTGGCTGGTGCGCCGCTTGCCGCGGACAACCCGCATCGCCTTCGTTTCCCGAACCGTTTTTCGCCGGAGCCTCCATGTCAGCCAATCGTGCCGCGCGCCCTGCCCTGTTCCTGCGGGCAACCCTGCTTGCCGCATCGCTCGCCACATGCGCCGTGCTGCTGCCGGCAACGGCACAGGCGCAGCAGCCGTTGCGGGTGATCCCGGCCGACGCGGCGAAAGCCAGGCTGGTGCTCGCCGCGCCGTCGCCCGGCGCGCCGCAATCGGCAACGCTGGACGGCAAGACCGTTGGCGTGGCGCCCGGCCTGCGGCTGTTCGGCACCGACAACCAGTTGCTGCCCATCGCGGCGGTGGCCGGCCAGAAGCTGCCGGTGCGGTTCAAGCTCGACCTCTACGGCCAGTTGCTGACGGCCTGGGTGCTGAGCGAGCAGGAACAGAAAACCGCGCAATGATCGTCGTCCGGGCCGCGGCAACGTGCCGTGGCTCCCGGATTTGTTGAGTCCCCATAAAACCCTGATGCCCCCAGGTCAACCACTGAGATCGGCACCATGAAAAAAGTCTTCGTCAAAACCTACGGCTGTCAGATGAACGAGTACGACTCGGACAAGATGGTCGACGTGCTCCACGCCGCCGAAGGCCTGGAAAAGACAGACAACCCCGAAGATGCGGACGTGATCCTCTTCAACACCTGCTCGGTGCGCGAAAAAGCGCAGGAGAAGGTGTTCTCCGAACTCGGCCGCATGAAGGCGCTCAAGGCGCTCAAGCCCGATCTGGTGATCGGCGTGGGCGGTTGCGTGGCGAGCCAGGAAGGCGCCGCCATCGTCAAGCGCGCGCCTTATGTCGATGTGGTGTTCGGCCCGCAGACGCTGCACCGCCTGCCCGCCATGATCGACCGCAGCCGCCAGACCGGCCATTCGCAGGTGGACATCTCCTTCCCCGAGATCGAGAAGTTCGACCACCTGCCGCCGGCGCGGGTCGAAGGCCCGAGCGCCTTTGTCTCGATCATGGAAGGCTGCTCCAAGTACTGCAGCTACTGCGTGGTGCCTTACACCCGCGGCGAGGAAGTCTCGCGCCCGTTCGAGGACGTGCTGGCCGAGGTCGCCGGGCTGGCCGGGCAAGGCGTGCGCGAAGTCACGCTGCTGGGGCAGAACGTCAACGCGTACCGCGGCGCCATGGGCGACACCAGCGAGATCGCCGACTTCGCGCTGCTGATCGAGTACGTGGCCGAGATCCCCGGCATCGAGCGGATCCGCTACACCACCAGCCACCCGAAGGAATTCACGCCGCGACTGATCGAGCTGTACGAGCGCTGCCCGAAGCTGGTCAACCACCTGCACCTGCCGGTGCAACATGCGTCCGACCGCATCCTGATGGCCATGAAGCGCGGCTACAGCGTGCTGGAGTACAAGAGCATCATCCGCAAGCTGCGCGCGCTGCGCCCGGACATGTCGCTGTCGTCGGACTTCATCATCGGCTTCCCCGGCGAGACCGAGGCGGACTTCGACAAGCTGATGGCGATGATCGAGGAGATCGGCTACGACACCTCCTTCTCCTTTATCTTCAGCCCGCGCCCCGGCACGCCGGCGGCCAACCTAGCCGACGACACGCCGCACGAGGTCAAGCTGCGGCGCCTGCAGCACCTGCAAGCCACTATCGAGGAAAACGTGCAGCGCATCAGCAAAGGCATGGTTGGCTCGGTCCAGCGCATCCTGGTGGAAGGCCCGGCGCGCAAGGACCCGACCGAGCTGCACGGCCGCACCGAGAACAACCGCGTGGTGAATTTCGCGCTGCCGGGCGTGCCCCAGGACCGCCGCGACCGCATGGTCGGCGAGATGGTGGACGTGGCCATCACCGAAGCCTTCCCGCACTCGCTGCGCGGCGAAATCGTAGTGCGCCAGTAATCCAGGCCGGGTTGCGCCTGCCGGCCGCCGCCGGCGGGTGCAACGCAAGAAGCCGCCACTCGTTCCCAGATGAAAATTCCCTCAGCCGAATTCGTCGCCCCCAAGGACGACAACCCCCGCCTGCAGAACCTGTGCGGGCCGCTTGACGAGAACCTGCGCCAGATCGAGCAGGCGCTCGACGTCACCATCCTGCGCCGCGGCCACCGCATGACGGTGCGAGGCACCTACGCGCGCGACGCTGCCGCCGCGCTGGAGCGCTTCTATAACCAGGCCCGCACAGCGCTGTCGATCGACGACGTGCAGCTCGGCCTGGTCGAAGCGCGCCAGGTCGCCGCGCACGGCGCCTATGTGCCGGACGGCGCCGGCGCCGCCGAGGCCGACGCCTTCGAGGACGAATCGCCCGTACTGCACACGCGCCGCACGGGCCTGCACGGGCGCACGCCAATGCAGCGCGACTACCTGCGCAATGTGCTCTCGCATGACCTCACGCTGGGCATCGGCCCGGCCGGCACCGGCAAGACCTACCTGGCCGTGGCGTGCGCGGTGGACGCCCTGGAACGCGACTCGGTCAAGCGCATCGTGCTGACGCGCCCGGCGGTGGAAGCCGGCGAGCGCCTGGGCTTCCTGCCCGGCGACCTGGCGCAGAAGATCGACCCCTACCTGCGCCCGCTGTACGACGCCCTGTACGATCTGCTCGGCTTCGACCGCACGCAGAAGATGTTCGAGCGCCAGATGATCGAGATCGCGCCGCTGGCCTATATGCGCGGGCGCACGCTGAACCACGCCTTCATCATCCTGGACGAAGCGCAGAACACCACGCCCGAGCAGATGAAGATGTTCCTGACCCGGATCGGCTTCGGCTCCAAGGCGGTGATCACCGGCGACACCACCCAGATCGACCTGCCGCGCGGCCAGAAGAGCGGCCTGGTGGAAGCGCAGCACGTGCTGCGCGAGGTGCGCGGCGTGGCCATGACCCGCTTTACCAGCCTCGACGTGGTGCGCCATCCGCTGGTGGCCCGCATCGTCGATGCCTATGACGAATATCACGCTCAACACCGAGACGCTTAACTGAACGCAACATCGTGAACGCAAACTCCTCCCCCGCCAGCCTGATCCTGTTCGACGCCGACGGCCGCGCGCGCAAGACCCAGGCGCACGCCGTGCGCGTGCAGCTGCCTGACGGCCGCAGCATCACCGTGGACCTCTCGCAAGCCGCCGACGGCGTGCTCGCGCTGCTGGCCGAGCACACCGACGACCGCCAGCAGGCCGGCCTGCTGGTGCGCCCGGACAACCACGACGCGCTATCCGTGGCCGTCACCGCCACGCCCGTGGTCACCACCACCGGCACCCCGGCCACGCCGCCGTCGCTGGAACTCGCGCTGCAGTACGGCGAAGCTGTCAAGGGACGGCGCGGCCTGCCGACGCAGCGCAAGGTGCAGACCTGGGCCAAGTCGGCGCTGTACGCCGATGCCACGCTGACCATCCGCTTTGTCGGCGAGGAAGAAGGCCGCGGCCTGAACCGCAGCTACCGGGGCAAGGATTACGCGACCAATGTCCTGACGTTTGCCTATGCCGAGCATGAGTCCGATCCGGTCAGCGGCGATATCGTGCTGTGCTGCCCGGTGGTGGAGCAGGAAGCGCGCGAGCAGAAGAAGCCGCTTGAGGCGCACTATGCGCATCTGATCGTGCACGGCGTGCTGCATGCACAGGGCTATGAGCACGAAGAGGACGCCGAGGCTGAGGAAATGGAAGCAATCGAGACGGAAACGCTGCAAGCCCTGGGCTTCGCGGACCCGTACCTGGCCGACGGCAACGTCAAAAACAAAGTCTAGAAGACAGGTGTAGCCGTGATTCCCGCCCCCAAGGCGGGAATCACCCACCCGCGATGCGAAGCGAGCCGTCAAGGTGTACCAGGCCGTATGGGGCGCCTCGTCGGCAGGCAAAAAGAGCGGAAAAGAGGGGGCCATGTTTGAGCATCGCCTTAAGGCGATGTGAGTTTGGCCCCCGGCCGCTCTTTTTGTCTGCCGACGAGGGGGGGTCGCCCCATCCGGCGCGCCTTTTTTGCCTACTTTTTTGGCAAGACAAAAAAGTAGGTCGCCGCCCCGCAGGGGTGGTGAAACTGCAGTTGCTTTTGACCTTGAAGTTAAGCAGTTGAAGCTGAAGTCGCAGTTTCAAACGCCGCCAAAAAACTCCGCCCCAACACCTCCCGTCACAGATCCCAAACCCTTTTAGTGTATCCTTCAAGCGATATCCACCTCGCGCTCGCCGCGCCATGAACGACCCTTACCCCAGTTCGAAGTCAGCCGACCGTCCCCGATCCCTGCTCGAACGGCTCTCGGATTTCATCTCTCCCGAGCCCGATACCCGCGCTGAATTGCTCGAGGTGCTTCAGGATGCGCATGCGCGCAACCTGATCGACGCCGACTCCCTCTCCATGATCGAGGGCGTGTTCCAGGTTTCCGAACTCACCGCGCGCGACATCATGGTGCCGCGCGGCCAGATGGACACCGTCAATATCGCCGACGCGCCGGAGAGCTTCATCCCCTTCATGCGGCAGACGGCGCACTCGCGCTTTCCTGTCTACGAAGGCAGCCGCGACAACATCATCGGCATCCTGCTGGCCAAGGACCTCTTGCGGTACTACACCGACGAGGAGTTCGACCTGCGCGAGACCCTGCGCCCGGCTGTATTCATCCCCGAGTCCAAGCGCCTCAATATCCTGTTGCGCGACTTCCGCATCAACCGCAACCACATCGCGATGGTGGTGGACGAGTATGGCGGCGTCGCCGGCCTGGTCACCATCGAGGACGTGCTGGAACAGATCGTGGGCGACATCGAGGACGAGTTCGACCTTGACGAGGACCATGACAAGATCGTGCAACTGCCCGATGGCGGCTGGCGCGTGCATGGCCTGACCGAGATCGAGCAGTTCAACGAAACCTTCGGCACGCACTTCTCCGATCACGACGTCGACACCGTGGGCGGCTTGCTGAGCAACCACCTCGGCCACGTGCCGCATCGCGGCGAAGTGGTGATACTGCCCCCGATGCGCTTCGAAGTCCTGCGCGCCGACGCCCGCCAGGCTCACCTGCTGCTGGTGCGCCGCGAGGCCCCGCTCAACCCGCCCGAAGTGGACGGCGCATGAAGCGCCTGCTCCAGGCATGGCCCGGCGCCGCCAGCGCCGGGCGCGACAACGCGCGCGGCGTGAGCCTGCCCCGACTGCTGCTGGCCGCCGTCCTGGGCGTCGCCCATACCCAGGCCTACGCGCCCCATACCTGGTGGTGGCTGCAATTGCTGTCGCTGGCTGGGCTGGTGGCGCTGGTCGCTGACGCGCCCCGCACCCGCGGCGCGGCCGCGACCGGCTACGCCTTTGGCCTGGGCTGGTTCCTTTCCGGCGTGTGGTGGCTCTATATCAGCATGCACGTCTATGGCGAGATGCCGGCCTGGATGGCGCTGCTTGCCGTGCTGCTGCTTGCCGGCTTCATCGCGCTCTTTCCGGCGCTGGCCGCCGCCGCATGGCACTGGCTGATGGCGCGCACGGCCTCCCTGACGCTGCTGGCGCCGCTCGCCTTCGGCGCGGCCTGGGGGCTGTCCGAATGGCTGCGCGGCGTGATGTTCACCGGCTTTCCCTGGCTGTCGAGCGGCTACGCCCATACCGATGGCCCGCTGGCCGGCTTCGCGCCGCTGATCGGGGTCTACGGCATCGGCGCGCTGGCGGCCACGGTGGCTGCATTGCTGGTGGCAGCGGTGCGCGGCTTCGGCAGCGCCGGCCCGGGCGGCAAGCGCACCGGCGCGCTCGCCCTGGCGGGAGCCGTGGCGCTGCCGCTGGGCGGCGCCGCGCTGGTGCCGGTCGCCTGGACTACCCCGGCCGGCAAGCCCATTGCCGTGCGGCTGCTGCAGGGCAATGTGGCACAGGACATCAAGTTCGAACCGGCCGGCGTGCAGCGCTCCATCGAGCTATACCGCGACCTGATCACCGCCGCCCCGGCCGATCTCGTGGTCACGCCCGAGACCGCCTTCCCGGTGATCCTGCAGGACCTGCCCGTCGATATTGCCATCGCGGTGCGCGACTTCACCGTGGCCAGCGGCACCTCCGTGCTGTTTGGCGCCGCCGGCGCCGATTCGCCGGTCGATTTCACCAACAGCGTCTTCGGCCTGGGTCCGCTGACCGAACGGCTGTATCGCTACAACAAGCACCACTTGGTACCGTTCGGCGAGTTCATTCCCTTGGGTTTCCACTGGTTCGTGGACATGATGAAGATGCCGCTCGGGGACTTCCGCCGCGGCGGACTGGACCAGGCGCCGCTGCCGGTGCGCGGCATCATGGTGGCACCTAATATCTGCTACGAGGATCTGTTCGGCGAGGAAATCGCCGAGACGCTGCGCAGCCAGCCGGTGCCGGCCAATATCCTGGTCAATGTGACCAACCTGGCCTGGTTCGGCGACACCATTGCGCTGGACCAGCATCTGCAGATCTCGCGCATGCGCGCGCTCGAAATGCGCCGGCCGATGCTGCGTTCGACCAATACCGGGATGACTGCCGTGGTGACGCCGGACGGCGTGGTGGCCGCACGCTTGCCGGCCTTCACGGTCGGCACGCTCACCGCCAATGTGCAGGGCACACAGGGGTTCACCCCTTATGTGCGCTGGGGAAATAGTCCGGCGCTGGCAGCCTGCCTGCTGGTGCTGGCCCTGGCGGCCTGGCGCCGCCGCCAGCATCGCTGACGGCGGCCGGGCCGGCAGACAGGCCAGCAGGCGCGTCAGGCTGCCACGCCAGCCACTGCCGACAGCAAGGCGACGGCTATCATCACTGCGATGGCGACGAGATAAGGCTTCCGAGAAAGTAGCGACATGACCGGTGTCCCCCTGATGAATTGATTCGGACGGTTGCGGCTGTTATGCACAACTCTACTTAATACTGTATACAAAAACACTAACGGCCAGTATCCGGTAGAGCTTTAGCGGGCTTCGGTGTTTACCCGATTCGTTGCAAAACGCCGACACCACATGCCAGCCCCGCTGGCGGGATTGGATGCCGTGACTCATGCAAGGGTCGTGCCGATGGCGGGCAGCCCGAAAAAAACCGATAGAATTCGGGGTTTGGCACGATCTTCGTGAGGCGCCGTGGCAACTTTGCCGCCCGGCGCCCGCCCTTGCTTGCTTGCTGGCCTGTGTGCAGGCCCTTACTAGTCTTCGCTTATGCTGACCTTCCAACAAATGATCCTCACCCTGCAGGCCTACTGGGACCGGCAGGGCTGCGCACTCTTGCAACCCATCGATCTGGAGGTCGGCGCCGGCACCTCGCACGTGCATACCTTCCTGCGCGCGATCGGGCCGGAGCCTTGGCGCGCCGCCTATGTGCAGCCGTCGCGCCGCCCCAAGGACGGGCGCTATGGCGAGAACCCCAACCGCCTGCAGCACTATTACCAGTACCAGGTCGTGCTCAAGCCCGCGCCCGAGAACATCCTCGAGCTATACCTCGGCTCGCTGGAAGCGCTGGGCCTGGACCTGAAGCAGAACGACATCCGCTTCGTCGAGGACGACTGGGAAAATCCCACGCTGGGCGCATGGGGCCTGGGCTGGGAAGTCTGGCTCAACGGCATGGAAGTGACGCAGTTCACCTATTTCCAGCAAGTGGGCGGCATCGACTGCAAGCCCATCACCGGCGAGATCACCTACGGCATCGAGCGCCTGGCGATGTACCTGCAGAAAGTCGAGAACATCTATGACCTGGTGTGGACCGAGTGGGAAGAAAACGGCAAGACGCGCCGCCTGACCTATGGCGACGTCTATCACCAGAACGAAGTGGAGCAATCCACCTACAATTTCGAGCAAAGCAACACCGAGATCCTGTTCCGCCACTTCGCCGAACACGAAGCGGAAGCCAAGCGCCTGATGGGTGCCGCCGAGGCGAAGCAGGACGCCGGGCAGGCCGCGCCGGCCGATGCCGCCAGGCGCCTGCCGCTGCCCGCCTACGAGCAACTGCTCAAGGCCGCCCACACCTTCAACCTGCTGGACGCACGCGGCGCGATCTCGGTCACCGAGCGCGCGGCCTATATCGGCCGCATCCGCAACCTGTCGCGGCTGGTGGCCCAGGCCTACTACGACTCGCGCGAGTCGCTCGGCTTTCCGATGTGCGAACGCGAGGCCGCCGCATGACCCGCGCAGCGCGCAGCGCGCTGCGCGGATGCGCTGCCCTGGCGATGCTGGCCCTGGGAGCGTCCGGCGCCGCCCAGGCCTCGGCGCCCGTGCCGAGCCCGCAGGCGCTGTACCTGCCGGCCGACCTGTCCAATATCTGCGAAGCCAATCCGCAGGCACTGCAGCAGGCCATCGACCGGCACTGGCACGGCGCCTTCGGCCCGAACAACTCGCTGGACCAGTGGACCCAGCTGGTGCGCACGTTCTCGTGCGACCTGTCGGGCTCCAAGGATCTGGGCTGGCACCGCGTGCCGCTGCGCGCCTATGAAAGCGCGATCCGTTACCCGCTCACGTGGACCGAGACCGAGACGGTGAACGGCCGTGTGCGCCGCCAGATCAAGACGTACTACTCGGCCGCGCAGCTGCCGCCCAAGATCGATTTCTGGGTAAGTGGCCGCATCGACGAGATCCGCTACGACAAGCGCCTGCGCCGGCTCGATGCCCGCTTCTTCGCACCGCGTCCCGCCCCCGGCACCCGCGGCAGCAGCGCAAGCAGCGGCGGCAGCACGGACAGCCAGTGCGTAGCGACCACGCTGCAATTCCGCCAGCAAAACGGCCTGTGGCTGTTGTCCGGCGTAGAACCTACTATTGCACCGCGCTGCTAAGGCGCAGCGCGTGCCACAACTTGTTGGAAACGATTCATGTCGCAAACCCTGACCGATTCGAACGATACGCTGCTGATCGAGCTGTTCACCGAAGAGCTGCCGCCCAAGGCGCTGGCGCGCCTGGGCGACGCCTTCGCGCAGGGCCTGTTCGCCGGCCTGTCCGAGCGTGGCCTGCTGGATGACGGCGCCGCCGTCACCTCTTTCGCCACGCCGCGCCGGCTGGCCGCGCAGGTCACCGGGGTGCGCCGCAGCGCGCCCGACCGCGAGCAGCGCGAAAAAGTGCTGCCGCTGACGGTGGCGCTGGACGCCAACGGCGAGCCGACGGCGCCGCTGGCCAAGAAGCTGGCGGCGCTGGCCAAATCGGTGGGCGTCGAAGCGATCGACTGGCAAACCCTGGAGCGCGCCTCCGACGGCAAGGCCGATGCCTTCTTCTACCGCTACACCGCGCGCGGCGCCGAACTGGTTGCGGGCCTGCAGGCGGCACTGGACGACACCATCGCCAGGCTGCCCATCCCCAAGGTGATGAGCTACCAGCGTCCGGACGGCAGTACCGTGCATTTCGTGCGCCCCGCGCACCGTCTGGTGGCCCTTCTCGGCACCGAAGTGGTGCCGGTCAGTGCATTGGGGCTCCAGGCAGGCAGGACCACCCAGGGCCACCGTTTCCTGTCCGGCGGCGAGATCGAGATTGCCCGGGCCGGCGACTATGCCGCCGTGCTGGAATCGCAAGGCCGCGTGCTGGCCAGCTACACCGAGCGCCGTGAACGCATTCGCAACGCGCTGCTGGAGCAGGCCGGCGCGGACCAGGTCGTCATGCCCGATGCCCTGCTCGACGAAGTCAATTCGCTGGTGGAATGGCCGGTGGTCTATCCTTGCCATTTCGAGGAGGTCTTCCTCGAAGTGCCGCAGGAATGCCTGATCCTGACCATGCAGACCAACCAGAAGTACTTCGCGCTGACCGATGCAGAAGGCCACCTGCGCAACCGCTTCCTGGTGGTTTCCAACCTGGCCACGGACACGCCGGAGTCCATCATCAGCGGCAATGAGCGCGTGGTGCGCCCGCGCCTGGCCGACGCCAAGTTCTTCTTCGACCAGGACCGCAAGAAGAGCCTGGCCTCGCGCGTGCCGCAACTGGCCAATGTGGTCTACCACAACAAGATCGGCTCGCAGCTCGACCGCGTGCAGCGCCTGCAGCAGATCGCCGGCCACATCGCCGACGCGATGGGCGCCGCCGGCATTGCCGTGGAAAAAGCGGCCGCCATGCGCGGCGCCGAACTGGCCAAGGCCGACCTGCTGACCGACATGGTCGGCGAGTTCCCGGAGCTGCAGGGCACCATGGGCACGTACTACGCGCGTCACGACGACGAAGCCGAATCCGTGGCGCTGGCCTGCTCCGAGCACTATCGCCCGCGTTTTGCCGGCGACGCCCTGCCCGCCGGCCCTGTGAGCCTGGCTGTCGCGCTGGCCGACAAACTGGAGACGCTGGTCGGCATCTGGGGCATCGGCCTGTCGCCCACCGGCGAGAAGGATCCGTTCGCACTGCGGCGCCACGCGCTCGGCATCCTGCGCATGCTGGTCGAGACGCCGCTGCCGCTGTCGATCGACGCACTGCTGGTACTCACCCAGCAGGCTTTCGCCGGCATCGCCGCGGTCAAGCCCGCGCAAGCCGCGATCGCCGACTTCCTGTACGACCGCCTGCGCGGCTACCTGAAGGACAAGGGCTACACCACCAATGAGGTGGAAGCCGTGGTAAGCCTGCGCCCGCAGCGCCTGGACGACATCCTGGCCCGCCTGGAAGCGGTGCGCACCTTTGCCGCGCTGCCCGAGGCCGAAGCGCTGGCCGCGGCCAACAAGCGCATCACCAATATCCTGCGCAAGAACACCGACCCCATTGGCACGGTGCAGCCGGCACTGCTGCAGGAAGCCGCAGAGAGCGCGCTGCACAAGGCGGTGGAAAGCGTGCGCCCGCAGGTGGACGCCGCCTTCGCCAACGGCGACTTCGCCACCGCGCTGCGCGACCTCGCGCAACTGCGCGCGGCGGTCGACCAGTTCTTCACCGACGTCATGGTGATGGCCGAAGACGCGCAACTGCGTGCCAACCGGCTGGCGCTGCTGGCCTCGTTGCACGTGCTGGCCAATCGCGTGGCCGACATCTCCAAGCTGGCCGCCTGAGCGGCCGGGCACCATAACGGGAGGCCATCATGCCGCAGACACCGCCCAAGCTTGTCGTGCTCGATCGCGACGGGGTCGTCAACCTCGACAGCGACCAGTTCATCAAGACGCCGGACGAATGGATCCCCATCGATGGCAGCCTGGAAGCGATCGCCGCGCTCAATCAGGCCGGCTATCGCGTGGTGATCGCCAGCAACCAGTCCGGTATCGGCCGTGGCCTGTTCGAGATGAGCGCGCTCAACGCCATGCACGAGAAAATGCACAAGGCGCTGGCCAATCTCGGCGGACGCGTCGACGCGGTCTTCTTCTGCCCGCATACGGCGGCGGACGGCTGCGATTGCCGCAAGCCCAAGGCCGGGATGCTTGAGCAACTGGCCGAACGCTTTGGCGTAGAGCTCAAGGGCGTGCCGCTGGTAGGCGACTCGCTGCGCGATCTCGAGGCGGGGCTGGCGGTGGGTTGCGCCCCGCACCTGGTGCTGACCGGCAAAGGCGCCAAGACCGAGAAAAAGGGCGGCCTGCCGCCCGGCACGCTGATCCACGACGACCTGCGCGCTTTCGCGCGCTGGCTGCTCACCGGCGATGGCGCTCCGCGCCAGGCCGGTTCCTGAACCCAATTCCCGCACCGATGATTTTTCTCCGCTCCCTGCTGTTCGCGTTGTTCCTTCTGATAGTGACGCCGCCCTATGCCTGCGCGTGCTTCATCGTCTTTCCCTTCATGAACGCCGACCGCCGCTACCGCTTCGTGCGCGGCTGGCCGCGCCTGGTAACCGCCGCGGCCGCCGTGATATGCGGCATTCGCTACCGCTACGAAGGCCGCGAGCATTTCGACGGCATGCTCGACAAGCCGGTCGTGGTGCTGTCCAAGCACCAGTCGGCGTGGGAGACGGTGGCTTACCTGGCCACGCTGCCCAAGCCGATGTGCTTCGTGTTCAAGCGCGAACTGCTGCTGGTGCCCTTCTTCGGCTGGGCGCTGGGCATGCTCAAGATGGTGCATATCAACCGCAAGGAAGGCACGCGCGCCTTCGCCTCGGCCGTGCGGCAGGGCCGGGAGCGGCTGTCCGAAGGCGCCTGGATCATCATGTTCCCGGAAGGCACGCGCACGCCGTCCGGCCTGGAGAGGACCCGCTACAAGAGCGGCGGCGCCCGCCTCGCGGTGGAAACCGGCGCGTGGGTGATTCCGATGGCCGTCAACTCCGGGCGACTGTGGCCGCGCAACTCGTTCCTGAAATATCCCGGGATGATCACGGTCTCCGTCGGCGCGCCGATTTCCTCGGCCAACAAGACCGCGGACCAGGTCAACCAAGAGGTCGAGGCGTGGATCGAACGAGATATGCGTAGAATCGATGCCGAGAGCTACCGGAGCAAAACGCCCGCATGAAATTGCTGCGCCCGTCCCCCGATGCCCCCGGCTCCCAGATGGAGCTGCCGCTGTCAGACGCGCTGGCCGGCGCCGACATGGCACCGGGTATGGCACCGGGGCTTACGCCGGCGCAACCTGTCCCGCCAGCCTCGCAACCGTGGCCGCAGCCGCAGCCCAATGCGCGGCGGCTGCTGGTGGGCGAACACAGCGTGCACTACACGCTCAAGCGCTCGTCGCGCCGTACCATCGGTTTCACCGTGGACGACCGCGGCCTGTCCATCACGGCGCCGCGTTGGGTGACGCTGGCCGACATCGAGTCCGCCATCTTCGAAAAACAGCGCTGGATCTTCAACAAACTGGGCGAATGGCAGCATCGCGAAGCCCGGCGCGTGCTGCCCACCGTGCAATGGCGCGAAGGCGCGAGCCTGCCCTTCCTGGGCAAGCCCATCACGCTGCAACTCGAATCGCCCACCGGCGTACTGGTGTTCGACGCCGACACCCGCATTCTTCATCTTGCGCTGCCTGTGCATGCCGATGAACAGCAGATCAAGGATCGCGTGCAGGGGTGGCTTCAGCACCAGGCCAAGCGGCTGCTGGCGCAGCGGCTCGATATCTACGCCGAGAAACTCGGCGTGCGGCACAGCGCGTTTTCGCTGACATCGGCCGCGACGCGCTGGGGCAGTTGCACCGCCGACGGCAAGATCCGGATGAACTGGCGGCTGATGCATTTTCCGCTGTCGATGATCGACTACGTGGCGGCGCATGAGCTGGCGCATCTCAAGGAGATGAACCATAGCCCCAGGTTCTGGGATACGGTGGCATCGATCTTTCCGGAATTCCGGGATGCCCGGGCGCAATTGAGGGCGCATCCGCCGGAATTGCTGCCGACGTTCTGAGGCCAGCGTCCTGGCCTGGCACTCCGCCAGGCGAGCGGCACGGTGCAGGCGCAGCCCTGCAATGCGAGGATCAGGCCCTTGATTTAAAACGGAAAAATGGCGATCCGCGCTAGTGGCATACCCGCCTTGCGCATCCCGTTTAGAATATCCGCCCCATTCAAGAAAAATCATATCTCTCCCAAAATGCGACTCCTCCACACCATGCTCCGCGTCGGCGACCTGCAACGCTCGATCGACTTCTACACCCGCATCCTCGGCATGCAACTGCTGCGCGAAAGCGACAACACCGAATACAAGTACCGCCTCGCCTTCGTCGGCTATGGCCCGGAATCCGAAACGGCCGTGCTTGAGCTGACCTATAACTACGGCGTCGACAAGTACGAAATGGGCACCGCCTATGGCCATATCGCGCTGGAGACCGACAACGCGGTGGCCACCTGCGAGCGCATCCGCGCCGCCGGCGGCAATGTCGTGCGCGAGGCCGGCCCGGTCAAGGGCGGCACCACGGTGATCGCCTTCGTCGAAGACCCGGACGGCTACAAGATCGAACTGATCGAGCGCAATTCCACGCGCGACGCCAGCCGCCCCTGAAGTGAGCGCCCAACCGCTCACCCGGCGCCCGCTCGACGGCATGGCCATCACCCTGATGGTCGTGCTATGCCTGGCATGGGGGCTGCAGCAAGTGGTGATCAAAGTGACAGCGCCATTGATGGGCGCGGTGCTCCAGGCTGGCGTGCGCTCAGCGTTGGCGGCTTTGCTGGTGTTCGGCTTCGCCGCCTGGCGCCGCACGCCGCTGTGGCAGCGCGACGGCACGCTGGGCGCGGGATTGTTGGCCGGCCTGTTGTTCGGCGCTGAGTTTTTCTGCATCTTCGTTGGCCTTGGCCACACCACCGCTTCGCGCATGGCGGTGTTCCTCTATACCGCGCCGATCTTCACCGCGCTCGGCCTGCACATGACCGTCGCCGGGGAACGGCTTCGGCGCGGGCAGTGGATAGGCGTGGGGCTGGCCTTCTGCGGCATGGCGCTGGCTTTTGCCGATGGCATCGCCGCGCCTGCCGCGCATGGCGGCAGCACGCTGCTGGGCGATGCGCTGGGCATCCTTGCCGGACTCCTGTGGGCAGCCACCACGGTGGTGGTACGTGCCAGCCGTCTGGCATCGGCGCCGGCCAGCAAGACGCTGCTCTATCAACTGGCCGTGTCGGCGGTGATGCTGCTGGCCATGGCGCTTGCCGCCGGCCAGCACCTGCACGCGCGCGTTGACGGCCTGGTGCTGGCAAGCCTGTTCTACCAGTCGGTGCTAATTGCCTTTGCCAGCTACCTGGCGTGGTTCTGGTTGCTGCGCCAATATCTGGCGTCGCGGTTATCGGTGTTTTCGTTCCTCACGCCGCTGTTCGGCGTGGCATTCGGCGTGGTATTGATGCACGATACCGTGGGCATGCGGTTTGCCGTGGCGGCGGTGCTGGTGCTGGCCGGCATCGTGCTGGTCAACCGGCGGGCCTGAGCGAACGCGCCCGGCTTACCGTAAAAGATGCAAAAGAGCCGGCATGTGCCGGCTCTTTTACTACTCCCGCTCGGATGCGCCAGGGCTAGAAGCTGAACATGCCGAGCGCCTCGCGCACTTCGTCCAGCGTCGCCTGGGTAACGACACGGGCCTGCTCCGTGCCGTGCTTCAGGATATCGAACACGTGCTGCGGATCCTTTGCCAGTGCCTCGCGGCGCTCGCGGATCGGCGCCAGCAGTGCCTGCAGCACGCCCTCCAGCCGGCGCTTGAGCACCATATCGCCCAGTCCGCCGCGCCGATAGTGTTCCTTCAGTTCGGCCACTTCATCGACCGCCTCGTCGAACGCATCGAGGTAGGTGAACACCATATTACCCTCGACCTGCCCCGGATCCGACACCTTGAGGTGGTTAGGATCGGTGTACATGCGCATGACCGCTTCCTTGATCTGCTCAGGCGTGGCCGCGAGCGGGATCGCATTGCCTTGCGACTTGCTCATCTTGGCCTTGCCGTCGACGCCGGGCAGGCGGCCGAAGCGCGGGATCAGCGCGGCGGCTTCGGGCAGGACCTCGCGGCCAACCTGGTGGTTGATGCGGCGCACGATCTCGTTGGTCTGCTCGATCAGCGGCGCCTGGTCCTCGCCCACCGGCACCACCTGGGCCTTGAAGCCGGTGATGTCGGCCGCTTGCGAGGCCGGGTAGCACAGGAAGCCAGCAGGGATATCGCGTCCGAAGCCGCGTGCCTGGATCTCTTCCTTGATGGTGGGATTGCGCTCCAGCCGGGCCACCGTGACGAAGTTCAGGTACATCAGGGTGAGTTCGGCCAGCGCCGGCAGGTGCGATTGCACCGTGATGGTGGTCTTGGCCGGGTCGATGCCGACCGCCAGGTAGTCGAGCGCCACCTCCAGCACGTTGCGCCGCACCTTTTCCGGATCGTGCGCGTTGTCGGTCATGGCCTGGGTGTCGGCCAGCAGCAGATATTGCTTGTGGGTGTCCTGCAGCGCCACGCGGCTCTTGAGCGAGCCAACGTAGTGGCCAAGGTGAAGCTGGCCGGTGGGGCGGTCGCCGGTGAGGATGACCTTGCGCTGGGGCGCCTGCGTTTCGCTAGTCATGGCATTTCCTTCGGTAAGAGAAGCGCCGCGGGCACCGGTCAGCGGGGGCACAGGCCTGCCGACCGGGCTGCGGCGGCTAGAGTCGGGATCGGGGGATGACGACGTGCCGCTGCCTTCAGCAGCGCCACCTATGGGGCATGGGCGCACGCATCATCAGGGTGTGGCCTCGAGTTGCCGTGCCAGTCCAACGTATTCAGCGACGGGGACTTCCTCCGCGCGCCGGGCCAGGTCGAAGCCAAGCGCGTCGAAATCGACCTGGTCGCGCAGCATCGACAGCGTATTGCGCAGGACCTTGCGCCGCTGGGAGAAAGCCGCGGCCACCACATCGCCCAGCACCGTCAGGTTGCAGGCGGGATAAGGCGAGCGCAACAGGCCGTCGGCTTGCCGCGGCCAGGGAATCATGCGCACCACGGCGGAGTCGACCTTGGGCGGCGGATTGAACGACGCCGGCGGCACGTCGAGCACATGCTCCATGTGATAGCGCACCTGGAGCATGATCGACAGCCGCCCGAAGGCCTTGCTGCCGGGCACGGCCACCATGCGCTCGACCACTTCCTTTTGCAGCATGAAGTGCTGGTCGCGCACCTGGTCGGCGAACTCGGCCAGATGGAACAGCAGCGGGCTGGAGATGTTGTACGGCAGGTTGCCGACGATGCGCAGCGGCCTGCCGGCTTCGCACAGCTTGCCGAAATCGAAGGCCAGCGCATCGCCCGCATGGATCACCAGGCGATCGCCGTAGCGGCGCCGCAGGCGCTCCACCAGGTCGCGGTCGAGCTCGACCACCTGCATCTGCGGCAGGCGCTCCAGCAGCGGCTGGGTCAGCGCGCCGAGACCGGGGCCGATCTCGACCAGGATATCGCCATGCTGCGGGTCGATGGCACTGACGATGCCGTGAATGATGCCGTCATCGACCAGGAAGTTCTGTCCGAATCGTTTGCGGGCCACATGGCCCTGGTGTACGTTGGAACGCATAGTTAGGTCTCGCTCGGGCGTCAGCGTGTTGCCGCCAGCGGCGCGCCGCGCGGCCGGCCGTTGGCGTGGCCGGCCATGGCGATGGCGCTGCGGATCGCCTCGATCATGCTGCCGTGCTCTGCCCGGCCACTCGCGGCCAGGTCGAGCGCAGTGCCATGGTCGACCGATGTGCGGATAAAAGGCAAGCCCAGCGTGATATTCACGCCGTGGCCGAAGGTACCGTACTTGAGCGGCGCCAGGCCCTGGTCGTGGTACATCGCCAGCACGCAGTCGGCCCCGTCGAGGTGGCGGGGCTGGAACAGCGTGTCGGCGGGGTATGGGCCGCGTGCGTCGATGCCCGCGTCGACGGCGTGGGCCAGCGCGGGGATGATCACGTCGATCTCCTCATGGCCCATGTGGCCGCTTTCGCCGGCGTGGGGGTTCAGGCCTGTCACCAGGATGCGCGGGCGGACAATGCCGAAATGGCGGCGCAGGTCGGCGTCGACGATGGTCAGCGTCTCCACCAGCATGGCCACCGTCAGCGCATCGGGCACCGCGCGCAATGGCAGGTGGGTGGTGGCCAGCGCCACTCGCAGCATCGCGTTGGCATGCGCGGGCTGCGGGCCGGCCAGCATCATCACCACGCGCGGCACGCCGGCGCGTTCGGCAAGGTATTCCGTGTGGCCGGTGAAGGGCACGCCGCCATCGTTGATGGTGCTCTTCTGCACCGGCGCTGTCACCATGCCGGCATAGCGCGGCGTGCCGTGCGCGCCACCGGTGCAGCCGTCGATGGCAGCATCGAGCAAGGCCAGCACGTAGGCCCCGTTGCGCGCATCGAGCCGGCCGGCTTCGCACGGCACGTCCAGTGCGATGTCTTCGCTCACCACGCTGCCGTCCGCCAGCCTGCGCGCCCAGGCCTGCGCCACGCCCAGCGCCGCGGCGCGCGCAGCCAGCAGGCGCGCGTCGCCCAGCACGTGAAAGCGCACTTGCGGATGCTCGCCCGCAAGTTGCAGCAAGGCACCCACGGTGATGTCGGGACCGATGCCGGCGGGTTCCCCGGTGGTGATGGCTAGCGCGAGCGGCTCTGACATGGCGGCGATGCTTTCTGTTTAGCGTGTTTAGCGCTGGCGGTTAACGCGGTATTCCACGTAGGCGGCCTGGCGCAACTGGCGCTGCCAGTCTTCATAGGCCGCGCGCAGCTTCTGCTCGCGTACCTCGGCGCGGGCGAAATCGCGCTGCTTCTCCGGCGAAACTTCGGTCTCGCGCCGATTGACCACCAGGATCAGGTGGACACCAAACTGGCTGACCACGGGTTCAGACACCTCGCCCGGGCGCAGCCGGTTCATGGCCTGCTCGAACTCCGGCACCAGTTCGCCCGGCGATACCCAGCCGAGATCGCCGCCGTTCGACGCCGATCCGTCCTGGGAGAATCGCTTGGCCGCTTCGCCAAAGTCTCCGCCGTGGGTAATGCGGTCCCGCACCGTGACCAGCTGGCGGCGCGCTTCGGCCTCCGGCATGTTGGGGCCGGTGCGGATCAGGATATGGCGTACCTGGGTCTGGGTAATCTTGTCGGCGGCGGCCGGGCTCGACGATGCCGCCGGCGCGGCGCGCTTGGCCAGCAGCTTGAGCACGTGGAAGCCATTGGCGCTCTCGATCACTTGCGGCGCCACGCCACCGACCTGCAGGTCAAGCACGGCATTGGCGAACAGCGCCGGCAGCCGGCCGATCTCGCGGAAGCCGAGCGAGCCGCCCTTGGCGGCCTCGGGCGCATCGGATGCCTGCGCCAGCCCGGCGAAATCCGCGCCACCCTGGGCCTGCTTGAGCAGCCCTTCGGCCTTGGCGCGCAAGGCTGCCTTCTGCGCCTCCGAGGCATCTTCCGGCACGCGCACCAGGATCTGGGCCACGTTGTATTCGGTGGGGCCGGCGGCGGCCGTTCCCTGTCCGCCATTCGCCGCGAGATAGTTGTCGATTTCGCCGTCGTAGACCTGGATCTTGGAATCCACCTCGCGCTCGCGCAGGCGGATCACCTGCACCTGCTTGCGCAACTCGTCCCGGTACTTGGTCCAGGTCATCCCGCTGCGCTCGACCTGGCTGCGCAGGTCGGTCACGTTCATTTTATTCTGCTGCGCCACGGACTCGATGGCGCGGTCGACTTCCTGGTCTGTCACCTTGATGCCGGCTTCCTGCGCGGCCTGCGTCTGCACGCGCTCCATCACCAGGCGCTCCAGCACCTCGCCCAGCAGGTCGGCACGCGCCGGCACCGGCCGGTTGGCCTGGCGCAACTGCGATTCGATATCGTCGGCGCGGTCCAGCAGTTCACGCCGGGTAATCACGCTGCTGTTGACGATCGCCACCACTTCGTCCACCAGTTGCGAGCGCTGGGCGCTCGTGCCAGGCTGCGATACGCCCAGGCGCGGCTGGCTGGGCGAAGCGGCGGCGCTGCCGCCGGCCTGGGGCATGAAAATGCCGGTGGCCTTCTGCCCGGGCGCCTTCAGCTGCGCCGCAGCGGGCAGCGCGAAAGCGGCCAGCAGCGCGGTCAGCAAAAGGCTTTGCCAGCCGGTCAGGCGGGACGACAAGGAGGAGATCGCGGTGAATTCTTGACGTTTCATCATGGTCCGTCATTCATAGTGGTCGAGCTGGGATGGGATCACAGGCCTGGCGACGACGGGCTCATAACCCGGCACGTTCAGCCGCAGCACATCCAGCGGATTGGAGCCGATCTTGGACAACCCGCGGAACTCCACCTGGAAGAAGATGCGTCCGGTGTAGCCCTGCGTGGTGTTGCGGAAGCGCTGGTAGACGACACGTCCCACCCAGCAATCCGCGGCGTATTCGAAGCCGGCCAGCGCATCGACCAGCTGGTTCGCGTCCAGGTCGAACGCTACCCGGCCTATGCCATAGGTGCGCTGGGTCACCGGCCACTGGCTCGAAATCTCGAACTGGTCAATGGCGGTATTGTCCGTCACCGAGGTCGGGCGGCGGTAGCGATAGCCGACATTCAGCGTCTTGCGCGCCTCGGGCCGCCACGAGAAAGCGAGATTCGAATAGATCACCCGATCGCTCGAGGGGTTGTACTGCAGCCCGGCATCGAGGTAGTAACCCTTGAACATCTGGATCGTGGTGGAGGCCAGCAGATCGGAATAAGCCGTCTGGCCGGCAGGGTCGGTGCCGTTGAGCTGCACGCGCTGGCCGGTAATGTCATAGCGCTGGGCAATCGTGCCGCGGAAGCGCTCGATCCCGCTGCTGGCTTCGATCAGGCGCGTGGTCACGCCCGCCGTCACTTTGTTGTTATCGGCGATGCGGTCATAGCCGGTGAACGGGTTCTCGCTGAAAATCTGGCCGTAGCCAAAGTCGGACTGTACCGTATCGAACAGCGGGAACTGGCTCTGGTCGCGGAATGGCGTGTAAACATAGAACAGGCGTGGCTCGAGCGTCTGCACGTAATTGACGCCAAACAGCCGGCTCACGCTCGGCGCGTCGCGCTCGAAGGTCATGCCCGAGTCCAGGCTCACGGTCGGCAATGTCCGGGTCAGCGTATTCGGCGCACCGGGCGTGTTGCTGGACGGCTCCATCTGGTACTGGGAGGCACTGAATGTCACCTTGGGCGTGACGAACCAGCCCGGCCGGACGATCGGGTAGCTGATCGAGGGCTGGAAATAGACCCGCTCGCCCTGGGGCTGCTGCGTGCCGGTCGTACTCAGCGGAATGCGAAAGCGCGTGTAATCGGTATCCACCTGCACATCGAAACCGCCCAGGTCGTAGCGAATGTACTTCGCATTGAGCTGCGGCACGCGTTCGTACGAGGGCTGGCTCGGTGCCAGCGTCTGGAACTTCTGCACCCGCGCCAATACGGTCAGATCCTGCCAGTTGTAACTGACGCCGCCTTCCTGCGTGTACTGGCGCAGGGTTGCCTGCGTTACCGAGCGGGTCAGGTCGTCGGGGTACTGGTCGTCCGATACCTTGTTCAGGTTGACGTACGCGTTCAGGCCCTTGGCGATGTTCTGGTAGTGCTGGACCGAGTATGCCCAGCGGTTGGTCTTGGTCTTCTGGTCGTCCGGCAGGAATTCGCCGCGGATGCGTCCCGAATAGCCCTCGCCGATATAGCGGTAATCGGAGCCCAGCTGCACCCCGCGGGAAGTCAACACACGCGGGAATATTGTCAGGTCGCGGTTGGGCGCGATATTGAAGTAGTACGGAACCGTGAGGTCCGCGCCGGATTTGGAGCCATATCCGAACAGCGGCGGAAGCACGCCGCTGCGGCGCTCGCTGTTCAAGGGGAAACTGAACACCGGCGCCCCCAGGATCGGCACGTCGAAGAAGCGCAGCACGCCGCCGTAGGCGGTGCCGACCTGGCGGTCGCTGTCGATATCGAGCTCGCGGGCACTGAAATACCAGTCCGCATTGTCGGGCGAACAAGTCGTATAGGTGGCGCGCTTGATCGTGCTGAGATTCTTGTCGATGAAATCGATGCGCTCAGCCTTGCCCGAGCCGCCGGTCTGCTGGAAATAGTAGTCCGGCGACAGCATGTAGCCTTCGTTGGCCTCCACCTTCAACCGGGCTTCCGGCCCGACCGCGAGCGAGCCGTCGCGCGAAATACGGGCGTTGCCGTGGACGAAAGCCTCGTCGCTGTCCTGGTCGTAAGTGAGCTTGTCGCCCTTGACCACGCCGCCCGCGCGGCGCAGCTCTGCGTTGCCTTCGAGCTCCACGCCGCGCTGGTTATAGCCGGTCATGCGGTCGCCCGAGGCAAAGGTGGGCGGATTGTCGTCCGGCTCGGCGGGCCTGGTCTTGGCGTTGCCCGGTTCGGCCAGGCGCGGCACCAGCTCGCCGGATACCGGCGGGGTTTCGGGCACCTGTTCGGCGACGGGCTCGGCCACCGGCAGGTCGGGGATGGCGGAACTCACGGCCTGCGCGTGAACGCCTACCGACCAGCCGGCCATGGCCAACACGAGCGGGCGCAATGCGCTTCCGGGGCGTCGCGCCAATGTCTTGCTTGCCTTCTGGTTCGGTGATCGTCGTTGTTCGGTCATGCGAGCGGGTCATGAGTCAGAGCGGCGGCGGCGGCACAGCAGCCGCCAGCCGCCGCCGGAGCAGGCTGTCGGGCCATGGACGGCCCGCCTGGGAGCCGCCCCGGGGCCCGGGTCTGGTCGGGTATTATACGGGGCATCCTATTCTCCCTTTCCGGCATGGCAGCTCATCCACTCGACCCGCGTCTCGACCAGCTCAAAGTCTGGGTGTCCGGACTCGGTCCATCCTGGCCAGTCAACCCCGATTCCTGCATCCCGGCATCCGCCGATGCCAGCTTCCGGCGTTACTTCCGTGCCACCACCAGCCACCCAGAATATCCCACCGTCATCGTGATGGATGCGCCTCCCGCGCAGGAGGACTGCCGGCCCTTCATCCATGTGGCGGAATTGTTCGGCGCAGCCGGCGTGACCGTGCCCAGGGTACTGGCGCAGGATCTCGAGCAAGGATTCCTGCTGCTGAGCGACCTCGGAAACACCACTTACCTGTCCCGCCTGGACGCTGGCAGCGCGCGCCAGCTGTATGACGATGCATCCGCTTCGCTGGTGAAAATCCAGCTCGCGACCCGGCCCGGCGCCCTGCCCGCCTACGACCGCGCCCTGCTGCAGCGCGAACTCGACCTGTTCCCGCAGTGGTATGTAGCCCGGCAACTCGGCGTCACGCTGACGCCCGACCAGGAAGCCGGCCTGGCCGAAGTGATGCAGACGCTCCTGGCCAACAACCTGGCGCAGCCGCAGGTTTATGTCCACCGCGACTATCACTCGCGCAACCTGATGGTGCTGGACGGCGGGGCCAACCCCGGCATCCTGGATTTCCAGGACGCGGTGATCGGCCCCATCACCTACGACGCGGTCTCGCTGTGGCGCGATGCCTACATCGAATGGGACGAGCAGGAGCAGCTTGACTGGCTGATCCGCTACTGGGAGCGCGCGCGCAAGGCCGGGCTGCCGGTAGCCGCCGATTTTGGCGAGTTCTACCGGGATTTCGAGTGGATGGGCCTGCAGCGCCACCTCAAGGTACTCGGCATTTTTGCCCGCCTGTACCACCGCGACGGCAAGGACGGCTACCTGGCCAACCTGCCGCTGGTGCTGAAGTACGCCCGCCAAGTGGCCGGCCGCTACATCGAACTGCGCAAGCTGGTACGCCTGTTCGACGCGCTCGACGACGTCGAGCGCCCGGTCGGCTATACGTTCTGATATCCCGCAGTGACGCATGTGACGCCCATCACGCCCGGTAGCGAACCTCCGCCTACCCTCACCCGCCGGGGCGAATGGTGGGCGGGCGTGCGCGCGCTGGCGCCCATGCTGCTCGGCGTGGCGCCGTTCGGCCTGATTTATGGCGTGCTGGCAGTCAACGCCGGCATGCCCGCATGGCTGGCCTGCGCCATGAGCGCGATCGTATTCGGCGGCGCCTCGCAGATGATTCTGACGCAGTTGTGGGCGGCGGGCACGCCGGCCGTGCTGATCGCCGTGACCGTGGCCATGGTCAACCTGCGCCATGCGCTGTACTCGGCCACACTGGCTCCCGCGCTGGCGCACCTGCCGGGCCGCTGGAAGGCGCTGATCGCCTACCTGCTGACCGACGAGGCTTTCGCCGCCATGACGCGGCGCCTGTCCGACGACGACGCGCACAAGCGCTACCGCCACTGGTTCTTCTTTGGCGCGGGCTTCGCGCTGTGGGCCAGCTGGCAGGTCTCGACGCTGGCGGGCGTGCTGGTCGGCGCCCAGGTCCCGCGCGACTGGCCGCTCGATTTCTTCCTGCCGCTCACCTTCATCGCCATCATCGTGCCGGGCATCAAGCACCGCTCCCACGCCGCCGCGGCGCTGGTGGCGACGGCGCTGGCCGTGGCCTGTTTCGGCATGCCGCACAAACTTGGCCTGATGGTGGCGGCACTCGGCGGCATTGCCGCCGGCATGCTGCTGCTGGGCAAGGACCGCGGGCAGCCCAAGCCGGCCTCCACGGAGCCCGCAGCGTGAGCCAGATGACCTTGTTGCTGGTGTTCCTCGGTGCCGGCCTCGCCACTTTCCTGATCCGTCTGTCGTTCATCGCCGTGGAAGGCCGCGTGCGGCTGCCGCCGTGGTTCCGCACCGCGCTGCAGTTCGTGCCGGCCGCCATGCTGTCCGCGCTGATTGCGCCCGACCTGCTGATGCGCGGCGGCCAGGTCGATATCGGCCCCGGCAATGCGCGCCTGGTGGCCGGCCTGGTGGCCACCGTCATTGCAGCGAGAACACGCAGCATCGGCTGGACCATCGCCGGCGGCATGGCCACCCTGACCGCGATGACGTACCTGCTGAACCACGCGCTGAAATAAGCGCCGGAGACCGTGCATTGAAAGCCATGATTTTTGCAGCCGGGCGCGGCGAGCGCATGCGCCCGCTCACCGATACCTGCCCCAAGCCGCTGCTGGCGGTCGGCGGCAAGCCGTTGATCGTCTGGAAGATCGAGGCGCTGGCGCGTGCCGGCTTCAAGGACATCGTGATCAATCACGCCTGGCTTGGCGGGCAGATCGAACAAGCGCTCGGCGACGGCAGCCGGTTCGGCGTGCGCCTGGCCTACTCGGCCGAGTCCAGCGCGCTGGAAACCGCCGGCGGCATTGCCCAGGCGCTGCCGCTGCTGTCGGCCGCGCCCGCGCGCGGGGAGATCTTCCTGGCCGTATCCGGCGACATCTTCACCGACTTCGACTTCCGCGCCCTGCTGCCCCGCGCGCTTGCCATGGCCGGCGCGCCCGAGCCACGCATGCACCTGGTGATGGTGCCCAATCCGCCGTTCCATCCGGGCGGCGATTTCGCGCTGGGCGCGGATGGCGTGCTGTTGCCCGCGCCAACGCCGGCAACTCCGGCCCTGACCTTCGGCAATATCGGCCTGTACGACACCAGGCTGTTCATCGCCATCGAGCCGGGGCAGAAAGTTGCCATGACGCCCTATTACCGCGCGGCGGTGGCCGCCGGCCTGGCCAGCGGGGAGCGCTTCGACGGCATCTGGGAAAACGTTGGTACGCCGGCCCAGCTGGCGGCCCTGGATGCCCAGGTACAAGCCCGGCGCGGCGCGGCCGCCGCGCCCCTGCACTGACCAGCCTGCCAGGCCAAGTACCGCCGCCGGCAATCCGGCGGCGGTAGAATCTGCCCTATTCCCCATCCACGTGGCCCCATACATGTCCGCACCCGACTCCGCCCTCCTTCTCGCCTGTCGCGACCGGCGCGCCCGCGTGCTGCAGCAACTGCGCGCCGCCGGCGGCGGCGTGGCGATCCTGCCCACCGCGCCGGAAGCCATGCGCAACCGCGACAGCGACTACCCCTATCGCCACGACAGCTATTTCTATTACCTGACCGGCTTCACCGAGCCCGAGGCGGTGCTGGTGCTGGTGGCACAGGCATCCGGCGCCGAGTGCAGCATTTTGTTCTGCCGCCCCAAGCACGAGGAACGCGAGATCTGGGATGGCTTCCGCTATGGCCCGGAAGGCGCGCAGGCCGCCTTCGGCTTCGACGAAGCCCATTCGGTCGAGGAAATCGATGCGCTGCTGCCACCGCTGCTGGCCAACCACGCTGTGGTGGCTTACCCGCTGGCCTCCAATACCCGCACCGACATGCAGGTACGCCGCTGGCTGGAAACGGTACGCATGCAAGGACGCGCCGGCGTAACGGCGCCGTCGACGGCGATCGACATCCGCACCATCCTCGACGAGATGCGCCTGTTCAAGGACGCTGGCGAGATAGCCACCATGCGCCGCGCCGCCGAGATCTCGGCGCAGGCCCATGTGCGCGCCATGCGCACGTCGCGCCAGGGGCTGCGCGAGTACCACCTGGAAGCCGAGCTGCTGTATGAGTTCCGCCGCCACGGCGCGCAGAGCGTCGCCTACAACTCGATCGTCGCCGCCGGACCCAATGCCTGCGTGCTGCACTACCGCGCCGGCCCCGCGGAACTGCGCGACGGCGAACTGTGCCTGATCGACGCGGGCTGCGAGTTCGATGGCTACGCCTCCGACATCACCCGCACCTTCCCCGTCTCCGGCCGCTTCTCGCCGGCCCAGCGCGAGCTGTATGACCTGGTTGTGGCCGCGCAGGAAGCGGCCATTGCCGAGACCCGCGCCGGCGTGCCCTACAACGTGCCGCACGACGCCGCCACGCGCGTGCTGGCCCAGGGCATGCTCGATACCGGCCTGCTCGACCGCAACCGCTGCGGCAGCATCGACGATGTGCTGGCCAACGGCAGCTACCGCCAGTTCTACATGCACCGCACCGGCCACTGGCTCGGCATGGACGTGCATGACGTGGGCGAGTACCGCGTGCCCGGCGCCGCGCCGGCCGAGGGCGAGCGCCCCTGGCGCCCGCTGGAGCCCGGCATGGTGCTGACGGTGGAGCCCGGCATTTACGTGCGCCCGGCACCTGATGTGCCGGAGCGCTTCTGGCATATCGGCATCCGCATCGAGGACGATGCCGTGGTGACCCATGGCGCCTGCGAGCTGATGACGCGCGGCGCCCCGGTCAAGGCTGACGAGATTGAAGCTCTGATGCGCGACGCGGGAGGTGCACGATGATTGGCTGGCTACGCAAGGTACTTCCGGTAGGCAATCGCGCGGAAACCAGCCGCGCGTCCTCCTATGATCCCGCGCAACCGTTCGTGGTCAATCTCTACGATGACCGCGTGGTGGTGCATCGCCCCGACGGCCAGCGCGAAGAGCTTGAGTGGGACGCGATCGAACGCGTAGTGGTGCGGGTCTCGAACCGTGAACCGTGGGCTGGCCCAGCCTGGCTGATCCTGGTCGGCGACCCGGCCGCCGACGGCACGCCCCGGGGCTGCGTGGTGCCGCTCAATGCGGTCAATCACGCGGCGCTGGTGGAACGCCTGCAGGCCTTCCCCGGTTTCAGCCAGCAGAAGCTGGACAACGCCTTGCGCGATGCCGCAGCGGGCAAGCACCGCACGGATGCCAACTGCTGGAAGCGCGGCGCGCAGGCCGTGGAGGCCCGTTCGGACAACGTGGACAACGCGGGCAACGCGGGCAACGACAGTCACCCGGCCGCCCAACCTGACAGCGCGCATGAGTCCGGCAAGCACTGAACGCACCCCCGGCGCGGACCTCGCGGATATCGCCATCGTCGGCGCGGGGCCGGTAGGCCTCGCGCTGGCATGCCTGCTGCTGCGCAGGAGCCCGTGGCGCCTGACGCTGATCGACGCCGCCACCCCGGCGCGCGCGGCGCGCGACCCGCGCGCCATTGCGCTGTCCTATGGCAGCCGCCAGTTGCTGGAGCAGATCGGCGCCTGGCCCCGGGCGGTCACGCCGATCGAGCATATCCACGTATCGCAACGCGGGCGCTTTGGCCACGTCAAGCTGCACCGGGACGACTACGATGTTCCCGCTCTCGGTTACGTGGTGCGCTACGGCGATCTGTGCGAATCACTTGAACGCGCGCTGGGCCAGGCGATCCATGCCGCCCCCGGCACCGACGGCGAGCGCCTGGCGCGAGCCTACGACACGCGCATCGATCACCTGGAGCAGCGCTCCCCGCATGCCGGCGCAGACCGCATTGCAAACGAAAGCGGCGGGCTGGTACACCTGAGCGGCCATACGCATGACCGCCAGCCCGTCGTCTTTAACGCGCGCCTGACTGTGCAAGCCGAAGGCGGGCTGTTCCACCAGCAGTCCACCCGCGGCATCCAGGGTCAAAAATACCGGCGCGACTATGGCCAGACCGCGATCGTTGCCCATGTGGCGTGCTCGCGCCCGCAGCCGGGCTGGGCCTGGGAACGCTTCACCGAGGAAGGGCCGCTGGCCCTGCTGCCACACGAGGAGCACGGCACGCCCGGCTACGCCCTGGTCTGGTGCTGTCCGCCGGAGCAGGCGGCGCACCGCCTGGCATTGCCCGAGGCCGAGTTCCTCGCCGAGCTGGAGCAAGCCTTCGGCCCGCGCATGGGCCGCTTCACCGGCATCGGCAAGCGGCACGCCTTCCCGCTCGGGCTGAATGCCGCGCCAGTCACCGTGCAGGGCCGCATCGTCGCGGTCGGCAATGCGGCGCAGACACTCCATCCCGTCGCCGGCCAGGGCCTCAACCTGGGCCTGCGCGACGCCTTTGCCCTGGCTGGCGCCCTGCGCGCCGACTGCGGACCCCAGGCCTTGCTGGCGTTTGCGGCGCAACAAAAGCGGGATCGCGCCATCACCATCGGCGTAACCGACCTGCTGCCCCGCCTGTTCGGCGTCTCCTACCCGCTTGCCGCCCACGCGCGCGGCGCGTCGCTGGCGGCGCTTGCCTGCCTGGGCCCGCTGAAAGACGCGCTGGCGCGCCAGATGATGTACGGCACGCGCCGCTAGTGGCGGCGCCGGCACCCTCGCCTGCCACCCGGCCTGGAGCAATATTTGCTCAAATCTTGAGCAACCCGGGCTGTTTGGCGGTAAAATCCTGCCCTCGCACATGCCCACTGAATGACGCCGAGCAACGTTTCGGCAGGGTATGCCATTTTCATTTTTGTCTCGTTGCGGGCCGCCCAGCGGCCCTCGCCAGTCTTATATCGTGCAAATCGGACCGCACCAACTCCGCAACAACCTGTTCGTCGCACCCATGGCCGGTGTGACGGATCGGCCCTTCCGCCAGCTGTGCAAGCAGCTCGGCGCGGGCTATGCGGTGTCCGAGATGGTCGCCTCCAACGCACAGCTGTGGAAGAGCGAGAAGACCATGCGCCGCGCCAACCACACCGGCGAAGTCGAGCCGATCTCGGTCCAGATCGCGGGTGCGGAGCCCGCCATGATGGCCGAGGCGGCGCGCTATAACGTGGATCGCGGCGCGCAGATCATCGACATCAACATGGGCTGCCCGGCGAAGAAGGTGTGCAATGTCGCCGCCGGCTCGGCGCTGCTGCAGAACGAGCCGCTGGTGGTACGCATCGTCGAGGCGGTGGTCGCCGCGGTTGGCGACCGCGTGCCCGTCACGCTCAAGATCCGCACCGGCTGGGACCGCCAGAACCGCAATGCGCTGCGCGTGGCCCGCATGGTCGAGGATGCCGGCATCAGCATGCTCACCGTGCACGGCCGCACGCGCGCCGATTTGTACAAGGGGGAAGCCGAGTACGAGACCATTGCCGCGGTCAAGGCAGCGGTCTCGATTCCCGTGGTCGCCAATGGCGATGTCACCTCGCCGCAAAAAGCCAGGCATGTGCTCGCCGTGACGGGCGCCGATGCCATCATGATCGGCCGCGCGGCGCAGGGCCGGCCCTGGCTGTTCCGCGAGATCGAGCACCACCTGGCCACCGGCGAGCTGCTGCCGCCGCCGGAAGTCGCAGAGATCCGCGCCATCATGAACGCGCACCTGGAAGATCACTACGACTTCTACGGCGAGTTCACCGGCGTGCGCACCGCGCGCAAGCACATTGCCTGGTACACGCGCGGCCTGGCCGGCGCCAACCTGTTCCGCCACCGCATGAACACGCTGGACAGCACCACGGCCCAGCTGGCCGCAGTCAACGCCTTCTTCGACGAGCAGGCGCAACTGTCCGAGCGCCTGGTCTATGTGGAGGAAGGCGCGGACGACGCCGACGAAGATAAACGCAACGAGTCGAACAACAACAATAACGGGGAGTTGCTTGCCGCATGAGCCGCAACGCTATCGACCAGTGCATCCGGGACAGCCTGGGTGCCTACTTTCGCGACCTGGACGGCGAAGAGCCGTCGAATATGTACAACATGGTGCTCGAAGCCGTGGAACGGCCGCTGCTTGAAGCAGTGATGGCGCGCGCCGAGCGCAACCAGTCGCTTGCCGCCGCCTACCTGGGCATCAATCGCAATACGCTGCGCAAGAAGTTGCAGCAGCACGGTTTACTTTGAAGTGTTCCCCACAGCCATGATCAAGCAAGCCCTCCTCTCCGTATCCGACAAGACAGGCATCGTCGATTTTGCCCGCGAGCTCAACACGCTCGGCGTCACGCTGCTCTCCACCGGCGGCACCGCCAAGCTGCTCGCCGAAGCCGGCCTCCCGGTCACGGAAGTGGCCGACTACACCGGTTTCCCCGAAATGCTCGACGGCCGCGTCAAGACCCTGCACCCGAAGGTGCATGGCGGCATCCTGGCCCGCCGCGACCTGCCCGAGCACATGGCCGCGCTAGCCGAGCACAACATCCCCACCATCGACCTGCTGGTGGTCAACCTGTACCCGTTCCAGCAGACCGTGGCCAAGGATGACTGCACGCTGCCGGACGCCATCGAGAACATCGACATCGGCGGCCCCACCATGCTGCGCTCGGCTGCCAAGAACCACCGCGACGTCACCGTCGTGGTGGACCCGGCCGACTACGCGCCGGTGCTGGCCGAAATGCGCGCCAACGCCAACAGCGTCGGCTACGAGACCAATTTCCGCCTGGCCACCAAGGTGTTCGCCCACACCGCGCAGTATGACGGCGCAATCACCAACTACCTGACCAGCCTCGGCGCGGACAAGTCGCACCAGACCCGCAGCGCCTACCCGCAGACGCTCAACCTGGCCTTCGAGAAGGTGCAGGAAATGCGCTACGGCGAGAACCCGCACCAGTCGGCCGCGTTCTACCGCGACCTGAAGGCACCCGAAGGCGCGCTGGCCAACTACAAGCAGCTGCAGGGCAAGGAACTGTCCTACAACAACATCGCCGACGCCGACGCCGCCTGGGAATGCGTCAAGTCCTTCGACCCCGCCAGCGGCGCCGCCTGCGTGATCATCAAGCACGCCAACCCGTGCGGCGTGGCGGTAGGCGCGAACGCGCTGGAAGCCTATGAAAAGGCTTTCAAGACCGACTCGACCTCGGCCTTCGGCGGCATCATCGCCTTCAACGCCGAACTCGACGAAGCCGCCGCGCAGATCGTGGCCAAGCAATTCGTCGAAGTGCTGATCGCCCCGTCCTTCACCGCCGGCGCGCGCGCGGTGTTCGCCGCCAAGCAGAACGTGCGCCTGCTGGAAATCCCGCTGGGCGCGGGCCTCAACCCGTTTGACTTCAAGCGTGTCGGCGGCGGCCTGCTGGTGCAAAGCCCGGACGCCAGGAATGTGCAACAGGACGAACTGCGCGTGGTGACCAAGCGCCAGCCGACCCCGAAGGAAATGGCCGACCTGATGTTTGCATGGCGCGTGGCCAAGTTCGTCAAGTCGAACGCCATCGTGTTCTGTGGCGGCGGGATGACGCTGGGCGTTGGCGCGGGCCAGATGAGCCGGGTCGATTCGGCCCGGATCGCCAGCATCAAGGCACAAAACGCCGGTCTCACGCTGGCGGGCTCGGCGGTGGCTTCGGACGCCTTCTTCCCGTTCCGCGACGGCCTGGACGTGGTGGTGGATGCAGGTGCCACCTGCGTGATCCAGCCGGGCGGCTCCATGCGCGATGACGAAGTGATCGCCGCCGCGGACGAACGCGGCGTGGCGATGGTGCTGACCGGCGTCCGTCACTTCCGGCATTGAGGTCCGGGCCCGGTCCGGGCGGTTGTCACGGGCTGGGCAAACAACCCATCGCGGCATAGCAAGCGCCCGCCCTCTCCCCCGGCCCCTCTCCCGCAAGCGGGAGAGGGAAGCCAACCAGCGCAAAGAAACAGCGATACCGCCCGATCAAAATTCGGTGTAGCCGTGTGGAGCGCCCCAGGGGCAGGCCACACCAGCCCGCGATGCGAAGCGAGCCGTCAAGGTGTACCAGGCCGTATGGGGCGCCTCGTGATTCGGCGAAAAGAGCGGAAAAGAGGGACCCACGTCTGAGTATCGCCTTAAGGCGATGCGAGTTTGGGTCCCGGCCGCTCTTTTCGTCGAATCACGAGGGGAAGTCGCCCCATCCGGCGCGCCTTCTTTGCCTACTTTCTTGGCAAGACAAGAAAGTAAGTCGCCGCCCCGCAGGGGTGGTGAAACTGCCTTTGACTTTAAGCTTTTGACTTTGAAGTCAAGCAGTTGCCTTTAACGACGCCCCCCCCAGAATCCCCAAAAGCAAACTCAGCGCTACAATCCCCCAATCACGCAATCACCCTCATTAGCCGAGCAACAAACCCCATGCGTATCCTCGGCATCGACCCCGGCCTCCGCACCACCGGCTTCGGCGTGCTGGAAAAGCACGGCAACAAGCTAACCTACATCGCTTCCGGCACCATCAAGAGCGACGGCGACAGCGGCTTGCCTGCAAGGCTGAAGACCCTCTTCGACGGCATCAGCGAAGTCACCCGCACCTACGCCCCCGATTGCGCAGCGATCGAGAAGGTGTTCGTCAACGTCAACCCGCAATCCACGCTCCTGCTGGGCCAGGCCCGCGGCGCGGCAATCTGCGGCCTGGTGAGTTACGGCCTGCCGGTGTTCGAGTACACCGCCCTCCAGTTGAAAGTGGCAGTCGTCGGCTACGGCCGCGCCAACAAGGAGCAGGTGCAGGAGATGGTGATGCGCCTGCTGAGCTTGACGGGCCGGCCCAGCTCCGACGCCGCGGATGCGCTTGGCATGGCCATCTGCCATGCCAATGGCAGCAATACGCTCGACGCGCTGACCGGGCTGGCTCCGGACCTGATACGCAAGGGCATGCGCGTACGGCGCGGCCGCCTGATCGGCTAAGCCCGGCCTGCACCGGCAAGTCTCTTACAATCGAGCGGTTCCCTGCCAATGGATGCCGCATGCCCCGCTCGTTCCGCGCCTTGAGTTCGTCCCGATCCCTCCGCCTGCCTGCGCTGTTGTCCACGCTTGCCGCCGCGATCCTCGCCGGCTGTGCGGCGCCGCCTGTTGCCACCACGCCCGCAACCCCGGCTCCGGGCCCGGCGCCTGCCGCACCCAAGGCCCTGGTGATCGGGCATCGCGGCGCCAGCGCGCTGCGCCCTGAGCACACGCTGGCCTCCTACGAGCGCGCCATCGACGACGGCGCCGACGTGGTCGAGCCTGACCTGGTGATGACCCGCGACGGCGTGCTGGTGGCCCGCCACGAGAACGAGATCGGCACCACGACCAACGTAGCCGAGCTGCCTCAGTTCGCCAGCCGCAAGCGCATCAAGGTGATCGACGGCGAGCGCCTGGATGGCTGGTTCACCGAAGACTTCACGCTGGCCGAACTGAAGACGCTGCGCGCGCGCGAGCGCATTCCGCAGTTGCGCAAGGCCAATACCCAGTACAACGACAAGTACGACATCCCCACCTTCGATGAAATCATCGAGATGGTGGCCAAGGCTTCGCAGCGCAACGGACGGGTGATCGGGCTCTATCCGGAAACCAAGCACCCGAGCTATTTCCGCGGCATCGGCCTGCCGCTGGAAGAAAAGCTGGTGGCCACACTGCGGGCACACGCATACACGCGCAGCGCGCCGGTTTTCGTGCAGTCGTTCGAGACCGGCAACCTGCGCGATCTGCACCAGCGCCTGGGCAACAGCATGCCCAACGTAAAGCTCGTGCAATTGGTGGGCGGCGCCAGGAACCGCCCGGCCGACTGGCGCCTGGCCGGCGATACGCGCACGTTCGCCGACATGATGACGCCGGTCGGGCTGCGCGAGGTGGCCAGCTACGCCAACGGCATCGGCCCGGAGAAAGCCAACGTGGTGCCGCGCGACGCCAACGGCAACCTCGGCACGCCGACCGCGCTGGTGCGCAGCGCGCACGCCGCCGGGCTGCTGGTCCATCCCTATACCTTCCGCCCGGAGAACGGCTTCCTGCCGCGCAACCTGCGCACCGGCGGCGACGATGCCACGCGCAGTCCCGCCGGCATGGTGCGCGAGGTACAGGCCTTCCTCGCCGCCGGTATCGACGGTTTCTTCACTGATGATCCGGCGCTGGGCCGGCAAGCGGTGGACACGCCGGGACGCTAGCCCGGAGCAAACCGGGAAAGCGGCGCGCGGATCGCCGGCGCGCCGCACGCTGGGCTACACTGGCGGGCTTCGCGACGGCGAGACGCTTCGGGCGCCGCTCCTGTCGCACTTCACTGATTCCAGGCGCGCGCGCCGCAATTCGCAGCAGACACCACACCATGATCGGACGCATCGCCGGCACACTCATCGAGAAGAATCCCCCGCACCTGCTGGTCGATTGCCACGGCGTCGGCTATGAGATCGACGTGCCGATGAGTACATTTTACAACCTGCCCGCCGTCGGCCAGCCCGTCACCCTGCTGACGCAGCAGATCGTGCGCGAGGACGCGCACCTGCTGTACGGATTCGGCAGCGCCACCGAGCGCAACACCTTCCGCGAGCTGATCAAGATCACCGGCATCGGCGCGCGCATGGCGCTGGCGGTGCTCTCGGGGATGTCGGTCAGCGAACTGGCACAGGCGATCACGCTGCAGGAAGCCGGACGCCTGACGCGGGTGCCTGGCATCGGCAAGAAGACCGCCGAGCGCCTGCTGCTCGAACTCAAGGGCAAGCTCGGCGCCGAGCTTGGCCACGCGCCCGGCAGCACACCGGTGCACGACAACGCCGTCGACATCCTCAACGCGCTGCTGGCGCTCGGCTATTCGGAGAAAGAGGCGGCGCTGGCCATCAAGCAGGTGCCGGCGGGCACCGGCGTGTCGGACGGCATCAAGCTTGCGCTGAAATCCCTGTCCAAGGGCTGACCGGGCCGGATCGAGGGCAAGCCGGGGGCGCTTCCAGGATTGAGCCTGCGCTGGCTGCACCGGGCCCGTGCGGCCGGCGCCGTGCCCGGAAGGGCTACAATCCAACCACTTTGCCCGCACCAGAAACATGATCGAAACCGACAAGCTAGCCACCGACCGGAGCGCCGATCGCGTGATCGCCCCCACCGCCGTCTCCCCCAACGAGGAGGCCTTCGAGCGGGCGCTGCGCCCCAAGCTGCTCGACGAATACGTCGGCCAGGAGAAAGTGCGCGGCCAGCTGGACATTTTCATGCATGCCGCGCGCAACCGCCGCGAAGCGCTCGACCATGTCCTGTTGTTCGGGCCGCCTGGACTGGGCAAGACGACACTGGCGCACATCATTGCCCGTGAGATGGGCGTCAACCTGCGCCAGACCTCCGGCCCGGTGCTGGAGCGCCCCGGCGACCTGGCCGCATTGCTGACCAACCTGGAAGCCAACGACGTCCTGTTCATCGACGAGATCCACCGCCTCTCGCCGGTGGTCGAGGAAATCCTGTACCCGGCCCTGGAGGACTACCAGATCGACATCATGATCGGCGAAGGCCCGGCCGCGCGCTCGGTCAAACTCGATCTGCAGCCCTTCACGCTGGTCGGCGCCACCACCCGCGCCGGCATGCTGACCAACCCGCTGCGCGACCGCTTCGGCATCGTCGCGCGGCTGGAGTTCTACACCGCAGAGGAACTGGGCCGCATCGTCACGCGCTCGGCGCAATTGCTGGGCGCCCGCATCGACCCGATGGGCGCGCTGGAAATCGCGCGCCGCGCACGCGGCACGCCACGGATCGCCAACCGCCTGCTGCGCCGCGTGCGCGACTATGCGGAGGTCAAAGGAGACGGAAACATCACACGCACCATCGCCGACGCCGCCCTCGCCATGCTAGACGTGGACGCAGTCGGCTTCGACCTGATGGATCGCAAGCTGCTGGAAGCGATCCTGCTCAAATTCAGCGGCGGCCCCGTAGGCGTCGACAACCTTGCCGCCGCCATCGGCGAGGAGCGGGACACCATCGAGGATGTGCTTGAACCCTTCCTGATCCAGCAGGGCTACCTGCAGCGCACGCCACGGGGCCGCATGGCCACTGCCGCCGCCTACCGCCACTTCGGCCTGGCCGCGCCCGGCGGGAGCGTCGAAAGCGGCGAGCTGCCGCCGGCGTAAGCCGGAAATAGCAATCGCTTGCAACCACTCGCCCCCCGCAAGCGGGCGAAACTGACTTTGACCTTGAAGTCAGCCGGTTGCAGCCCGGTCTCCCCGCAGCCTTTGCGACCGCTTCCTGCAGCCGGGCCACCGCGAGCGGCGTATAGGACTCCTCCTGCCTCTCCCCGCATTAAATACTTTCGAGCCCCGCAGACAATTCTTTTGTCGTGCATTGCTGGCGGCTGCCTCCTTGTCCACAATGACTTAGCCCCGACCGCCGAGGCAAGGCGACGCGAGACGCCAGACGGCCGGCTGACTTTTCCCAGACAGGAGAGAGCACATGAATCGACGCCAGTTTGTTACCCGGATGGCGGGATCGGGCCTGGTCGTGGCCACCGCCTTCACCGCGGGCTGCACCACCACCGGCACCAATTCGCCAACCGATGCCGCGGCAAAGAGGCAAGAGATCGACGCGGGCGCCGATGGCGCAATCAACCGGCTGTTTTCGACGGTCGATGGCTCGCGCGAACTGGCCGCGCGCGCGCAAGGGATCCTGATCTTCCCGCGCGTGCTGTCGGCGGGCCTGGGGATCGGCGGCGAATACGGCGAAGGGGTGCTGCGCTCCAAGGGAGCGTCGGTGGGCTACTACCGCACCACCTCGGGCATGATCGGCCTGACGGCAGGCGGCCAGTCCAAGTCCATGGTGCTGATGTTCATGACGCCCGAGGCCTACAACAAGTTCGTCATCAGCAGCGGCTGGACGGTCGGCGCCGATGCCAGCGTGGCGCTCGCCAAAGTCGGGGCCAATGGCAAGATCGATACCATTTCCGGCCAGCAGCCGGTGATCGGCTTCGTGCAGACCAATGCGGGCCTGATGTTCGACATATCGCTGGATGGCGCCAAGATCGGCAAGCTGAGCATCTAGCTCCGGGCCATGTCGGTCAGCCCTGGCCTCCGGGCCAGGGCTACGTTCGCCTGCGTGACAGGCACGGTGTTTGCGTGGCTGGCATAATCGCGGCAAAGCCGCCCCCGGAACACCCCGATGACCACGTCCACCGCCACGCCCGGTCACACCGGGCGCGTCTACCGTTACTACGACCTCGTGATGGTGGCGTTCGTCACGGTCCTGCTTTGCTCCAATCTGATCGGCGCGGCCAAGGCGGCCCAGGTCACGCTGCCGTGGATCGGCCCGGTGACCTTCGGCGCAGGCGTGCTGTTCTTCCCGATTTCCTATATTTTTGGCGACGTGCTGACCGAGGTGTACGGCTACGGGCGCGACCGCCGCGTGGTCTGGGCCGGTTTCGCCGCCCTGGCGTTCGCCACCTTCATGAGCCTGGTGGTGCTGAAGATGCCGGTGGCGCCCTTCATGGGCGACTACCAGAAAAGCCTGGAAGATGTATTCGGCAATACCTGGCGCATCGCGCTGGGCTCGCTGATCGCGTTCTGCTGCGGCAGTTTCGCCAACAGCTACGTGCTGGCCAGGATGAAGCTGTGGACCGAAGGCCGCTGGCTGTGGACGCGCACCATCGGCTCCACGCTGGCCGGCGAACTGGTCGATTCCTCGCTGTTCTACGTGATCGCCTTCTACGGCATCTGGCCGCTGGAAAAGGTGATCCAGGTTGCCATCGCCCAGTACATCCTCAAGACCAGCTGGGAAGTGGTGATGACGCCGGTCACCTACAAGGTGGTGCGATTCCTCAAGCACGCCGAGCGCGAAGACTACTACGACCGCAACACCAATTTCACGCCCTTCCGCCTGCGCGTCTGACGGGCAGCGGCCAGCGGCTAAGGGACCCGGCGGTCGACCTCGTCCAGGGTCAGCGCTTCGAGGTGGCCCACGTCGGCCCATTGCATGACCGTCAGCCGCACGCTGTCGCAGCGCAGGCGGTTGATGCTGGCGTTAAGCAGTTCGTGCCGGCGCGGCGCCTCCAGCGTCATGTCGTTGGCCTCGCGATACAGGCAGTCCAGCACGCCGCCGTGCGCCACCAGGGCGATGCGCTCGCCGGGATGGCGGCGCCCCAGCGCCAGCGCGGCTTCCACCGCGCGCTCATGGAAGGCCACCAAGGACTCCCCGCCATCGGGCGCATAGTCGGGGATGCGCGCCTGCCACCTGGCGAAATCCTCGGGCAATTGTTCGGCCACTTCCGCGTAGGTCATGCCTTCGAGCGCACCGTAGCAGCGTTCGCGCAGGCGGGGATCCGGCTGCACTGCGAGGCCGAGCGCCTCGGCCAGCGGCGCCGCCGTCTGCATTGCGCGCGACAGGTCGCTGGCGTAGACCGCGTCGATCGGCTCTGCCGCCAGCGCCTGGGCCAGCGCACCCGCCTGTGCCACGCCAGTGGCGTTGAGCGGGATGTCGAGCTGCCCTTGCAGGCGCCGCTCGCGGTTCCAGGCGGTCTCACCGTGACGGATCAGGATCAGGTGGGTGAAGGCCAGCGAATGCGGCCCGGGCAATTGCGACATGCCGTTTCCTTTACGCGACGCTACGCGGTCTCGTGGCGGCCCTGGCAGACAGTGCCTTCGCACCGCCTGCCGGTAGCTTACTGTGCCGGGTGGCCGGCGAGCTTCGGATTGAGGGTATAGGTGCCCGTGATCGCTGCCTGCGCCAGCACGTGGCCCTGGATCGCTTCGCGCACCTGTGCCCCCGTGAAGGTGCCCTCCAGCGGCAGGCGGTCGAGGTCAAGCGCGTAGACCGTGAACACGTAGCGGTGCACCAGGGTGTCGTTCCACGGGGGGCAGGGACCGTCGTAGCCGTAGTAATCGCCCTTCATGTCCGGGTCGCCGGCGAACCAGCCGGTGTAGTCGTTCACGCCGTGGCGCAGGCCGCCCGCGGCGGCGGTGCCGCCGGTTGCCTCGGGGCCCGGCTTGCCGCGAGCGATCACGCCATCGCTGTGGCTGCCGGCCGAGATCGTGCGCAGGCCGGGCGGAATATCCACCAGCACCCAGTGGAAGAAGTCCACGCGCGGCAGCGAGGCGGGCACTTCGCGCCCTTCCTGGTTGACGTCGTCGCCACGGCTGGGCACGTCGCGGTCATGGCAGATCACCACAAAGGAACGCGTCTCGGCCGGGGCTTCATCCCAGTGCAGGTCGGGATTGCGGTTGCTCGACAGCGTCACGTGCGTGGCGGGATCGATCGCGCAGAAGGCGAATTCGACGGGAATGGGCCCGTTGTCGGCAAAGGCCTTGCTCCAAAGTTTCATGTGTCTCTCCTTGCTGGTAGGCGCCGCGCGCGGCGCGGCGTGCGGGATCAGGCCGTGGCCGGTCCCGGCGGTGAGGTAAGGCGGTAGCTGAGTTGTAGCAGGCCGTCGTCGAAAGCGCGATGCGCCTCCAGGCGCCAGTCCGAACGCCCGCTGCCGGCGAACAGGGCAATGCCCCGCCCCAGCACGATCGGATGGACGAACAGTTCCATCGCATCGACCAGGCCGGCGGCCAGGCAAGCCTGCGCCACCTGCGCGCCGCCGAGCAGCCAGATGTGCCCGTCGCGGTCCTTGTGCTCATGCTTGAAGCGGGCCAGCCATTGCTGGACCGGCTCGGCCTCCTGTTCGATCCGCCAGGGGCCGCCTTCGGGCCGCGCCAACGGCTCGGCGCTGCTGCTGAATACATGGAAGGCGCGGTCGCCATAGGACCACGGCCCGAAGCCGAGGCTCTGCTCGTAGGTGACACGGCCCGACACGATACGGTCGACGCTGGCGAGGAAGGGCTCGAAGCCGTAGTCGCCGGCGGTAAACAGCCAGTCCACCCCGCCGTCGGGCGACGCGATCATGCCGTCGAGGCTGGTGGCAATGAAAAGGGTAACGGTCTGGGTCATGGGCGATCCGGTGGGCGCGGCGGCTACGGCATCAGCGCGCGGCGGCGGCCGGTGCCCGCAGCCAGAACGTGACGGGCCCGTCATTGACCAGGCTGACCTGCATCATGGCGCCGAACTCGCCGGTCTGCACCTCGCCGTGCGCGGCGCGCGCCCTGGCCACGAAATGGTTGTACAGGCGTTCGCCGTCCGCCGGCGCCGCGGCCGGTGTGAAGCTTGGCCGCGTGCCGCTGTTGGTATCGGCGGCCAGCGTGAACTGCGACACCACCAGCAGGCCGCCGCGCGTACCGCGGCCATCGATGTCCTGCACCGGCAGGTTCATCTTGCCGTCGGTGTCGGAGAACACGCGGTAGGCCAGCAACTTGGCGAGCAGGCGCTCGGCCTGCGCCTCGGTATCGCCGCGCTCGGCGCAAACCAGCGCCAGCAGCCCGGCGCCGATCTCGCCGGTGGTCCGTCCGCCGACGGTAACGCGGGCCTGTGCGACCCGCTGGATCAGCGCGATCATGCGCGGTTCCCGGCCGGGCTCAAGCCAGCGTCACGCGCGCGAAACGGCGCTTGCCCACCTGTACTACATAAGTGCCGGCCGCCACCTTCAAACCTTTGTCGCTGACGATGGTGCCGTCGATCTTGACGCCGCCCTGCTCGATATTGCGGTTGGCTTCCGAGGTGGACGGCACCAGGTTGGCCTGCTTGAGCAACTGGGCGATGCCCAGCGG
Organism: Cupriavidus sp. F041; assembly: GCF_057814235.1. Classification (NCBI taxonomy): domain Bacteria; kingdom Pseudomonadati; phylum Pseudomonadota; class Betaproteobacteria; order Burkholderiales; family Burkholderiaceae; genus Cupriavidus; species Cupriavidus sp. F041. Next base: position 258,841 of record NZ_JBVASY010000002.1, on the reverse strand, counting down.
CGCGCCGGTCAGGCTGACCGCGGGGATATCGTCGGGCACACCGCCGCGCGCGCGGTGGTTGAAATCTTCCAGCGCGCGGTCGGCATCGGCGGCGCTGTGGAAGCGCGTGACGATCTCCTGCGCGAGCATCACCTTGCAGTCGCGCGGGTTGCGGCCCAGGGAAATCTCCTGCTTCATCAGGTCGATCTCGCTCATGGGCCGGAACGACAGCAACTCGAAGTACTTCCACATCAGGTCATCCGAGATGCTCATCAGCTTGCCGAACATCTCGCCCGGCGCTTCGGCCACGCCGATGTAGTTGCCCTTGGACTTGGACATCTTCTCCACGCCGTCCAGGCCCACCAGCAGCGGCATGGTCAGGATGCACTGCTGCTCCTGGCCGTATTCCTTCTGCAGTTCGCGTCCGACCAGCAGGTTGAACTTCTGGTCGGTGCCGCCAAGCTCCAGGTCGGCCTTGAGCGCGACGGAATCGTAGCCCTGCATGAGCGGATAAAGGAACTCATGCACCGAAATGGGAATCCCAGTGCGGAACCGTTTGGTGAAGTCGTCGCGCTCCATCATCCGCGCCACGGTGTACTTGGCGGCCAGTTGGATCATGCCGCGCGCGCCCAGCGGATCGCACCACTCGCTGTTGTAGCGGATCTCCGTCCTGGCCGGATCGAGCACCAGGCTGGCCTGGCTGTAGTAGGTCTGGGCATTCGCCTCGATCTGCTCGCGGGTCAGCGGCGGACGGGTGGCGTTGCGCCCGGAAGGATCGCCGATGGTGGAAGTGAAGTCGCCGATCAGGAAAATCACCTGGTGGCCCAGGTCTTGCAACTGTCGCAGCTTGTTGAGCACCACCGTGTGGCCGATATGGATATCGGGCGCGGTCGGGTCCAGGCCCAGCTTGATGCGCAGCGGCACACCGGTGGCCTCGCTGCGCGCGAGCTTCGCCAGCCATTCGGATTCGACCAGCAGTTCGTCGCAACCACGCTTGGACACCTCCAGGGCGTGCATCACGGTAGGCGTGAGGGGGTAGGAGGTGGCAGCGCCGGAGGAAACTTCAGTCATGACGTAAGTCTTTGAAAAACATGAGAATTCAGACGGGGGATCAAAAACGGCTTGCGGCCGGTTTTGGTATAATCCGCGCTTCTTGTGCTGACGGGAACAATCCCGTTGGCCAACCGCCATTCTAGGCGGCAAACCAATATGGCAGGCGCCGCACCTCGGGGGAGGAAGGCAGACGAGGCAAAAAATCGTCGCGGCAGCGCAGCCCGAACCAAAGAGTGAATTTTACGTGATGTGGTCCAGACTCCGCGAAGTTTTCGCGCGTGAGCTGGTGGTTCTAGTCGATCCGACCAATGCCCTGCACGCCCGAAGGCGCAAGCAGTTGACGGCAGCGGTTGGCACGGTGTTCACGCTGGGCATGGCCGCCGCCATGGGCGTGGCCCCCCGTAACGCTTACGACGACCCCCAGGCTCCACGTGTACGGGAGGCCATCCGGCTGCCGGATTTGCGCGCCCAGCTTGAACAGCTTACCGAAACCGACGCCACCTTTGTGCGCGAGGAGCGCATGCAGCGCGGCGACACCATTGCCAGCCTGCTCAAGCGGCTCGGCGTGGACGACCCCGATGCGCAGGCCTTTATCCGCCGCAACACCACGGCGCGCGGCCTGTTCGAGCTCAACCCCGGCCAGACCGTGCAGGCCGAGGTCGACGAGAACAACCTGCTGATGTCGCTGCAGGCCAACCTCGGGGGTGACGCAAAGGCCTCGCGCGAACTGGTCATCGAGCGCGTCGGCGACGACGAACCGGTCTACAAGGCGCGCGTGCAATCGGTGAAAAACGAACTGCACTACGAGATGCTGTCCGGCGCGATCGCCACAGGCGGCTTCTTCAAGGCCATGGATGCAGCCAGCGTGCCCGACGACATCGTGCAGCAGATGCTCTCGATCTTCTCCGGCGTGATCGACTTCCATCACGACATCACCAGCGGCGACCGCTTCCGCATCGTGTACGAAGCCGGCTTCCGCGACGGCACTTTTGTGCGCAATGGCCGGGTGGTCGCGGTCGAGCTGATCAACAACAACCAGTTGCACCAGGCGCTCTGGTATGCCCCGGAAGGCAGCACGCAGGGCGCTTACTACACCTTTGACGGTCGCAGCATGAAGCGGCCGTTCCTGCGCTCGCCGGTGGAGTTCTCGCGCGTATCGTCGGGCTTCGGCGGACGCGACCACCCGCTGCACCATCAATGGGCACAGCACAAGGGCGTGGACTTTGCCGCGCCTTCAGGCACCAAGGTCATGGCCGCGGGCGACGGCCAGGTCGAGTTTGTCGGCCAGCAGAACGGTTACGGCAACATCGTCATCCTCAAGCACCATAGCGGCTACTCCACCTTCTACGCCCACCTGTCCGGCTTTGCCAACATGCAGCGCGGGCAGCGCGTGTCGCAGGGGCAGGTCATCGGCTACGTTGGCCAGACCGGCTGGGCCACCGGCCCGCACCTGCACTATGAGTTCCGCGTCAACGACGTGCCGCTGAACCCGCTGGCCATCGCCGCGCTCGACACGCCCGCGCTGTCAGGCCCGGCGCGCCAGCAGTTCCTGAGCTATACGAGCGAGATGCTGAGCCGCATCAACGCGCTGCGCACCTACAACGTGGCTTCCGCCAACAACTAAACGAGCCGCAGCCAGCATGCAGACCGCACCCCCGGATTGTTTTATCGGCATCATGTCCGGCACCAGCATGGACGGCGCGGACGGCGTGCTGGTGGATTTCTCGGGACCGCGTCCCGCGGTCCTCGCGGCCGCCCACCAGCCCTTCCCGGCAGAACTGCGCGAGGCCTTCGCGGCGCTGCAGCAGCCCGGCGACGATGAAATCCACCGCGAGGCGCTGGCCGCCAACGGGCTGGCGCGCGTCTATGCCGCTTGTGTGGCGACGCTGCTGCGCCATGCCGGCATGGCACCGTCCGCCATCGCGGCGATCGGCGCGCATGGCCAGACCGTGCGCCACCGGCCCGGCCTCTATGACGGCATCGGCTATACGCGCCAGAGCCAGCAGCCGGCCTTGCTGGCCGAGCTTGCCGGCATCGATGTGGTGGCCGATTTCCGCAGCCGCGACGTGGCCGCCGGCGGCCAGGGCGCGCCCCTGGTACCAGCGCTGCACCAGGCCCTCTTCGGCGATGCAGCCGAGACGCGGGTGGCCTGCAATATCGGCGGCATTTCCAATATCAGCGTGCTGCCCGCCACTGGCGAAGGCGATGCGGCACGTCCCGTCACCGGCTTCGACTGCGGCCCGGGCAATGTGCTGCTCGACTACTGGATCGACCGGCACCACGGCCTGCCCTACGACGCCGACGGCGCTTGGGGAACCAGCGGCAAGGTCGACCAGGCCTTGCTGGCGCGCCTGCTTGCCGAGCCCTACTTCAGCGTGGCCCCGCCCAAGAGCACCGGCCGCGACCTCTTCCATCCCGCCTGGCTGGAGGGCCATCTCGCCCAGCTCGGCCAGCCGCTTGATCCCGCCGACGTGCAAGCCACGCTGGCCGCGCTGACGGCCGAGGCCATTGCCCGCGATGTCCGCGCGCACGCGCCCGACGCCGTGCGGCTGATCGTCTGCGGCGGCGGCGCCCGCAATAGCTTCGTGATGGCGCTGCTCGCGCGGGCGCTCCCCGGCGTGACGGTGCAAAGCTCGGACGACCTGGGCGTACCGGTATCGCAGGTGGAAGGCATCGCCTTTGCCTGGCTGGCGCGCCAGATGCTGCGACGCGCACCCGGCAATGTGCCGACCGTCACCGGCGCGGCCGGTCCGCGCGTATTGGGCGCGCTCTACCCGCGATAGCACACGGCCATCTCCGCCGCTATGCCGGCTCGGCGTGCCCTGCCTCGCAAACCCACTGGATGAACGCCTCGGCGACCGGCGAAGGCCGCATTGCCGGCGAACGCGCCAGCACTACGCGCTGGGGCGTTACGGCTTCGCGCAGCGGCAGGCAGACGATGGGTCGGCCGTCATAGCTGTGATCGCCCGCCGGCCGCGTGCACGACAGGGCTACGCCATAGCCATGCGCCACCAGCCCGCGCTGCATCTCGAAGGTCTGTGTGTATTGGTGCAGTTGCGGCCGCAGGCCATGTGCCCAGAACAGCGAGAGGAAGTACTCGCGTGTCTGCGCGATGTCCTCCAGGATCAGCCGCTCGCCTGCCAGGTTCTTCAGGCTCACGCTCGGCTGCCCGGCCAGTGCATGGCCGGCGGGCAGCAACGCGTAGGGCTCCAGCCGGGCCAGTATCCAGCGCGGGATGCGCTGGTCGAAACCAAGATCGTAGGTCAGCGCCAGTTCCGCCTTTCCGGCGGCGAGCGCGCGGTGCACCGTGGCCAGGTCGGCTTCGAACAGGGTGACGGCAACGTGCGGATGCAGGCGGCGGAATCCGGCCAACAGCCGGGGCGCGTAATAGGCGCCGAGGTCCTGGAAACACGTCAGCGAAAGCTGCCCGCTCAGGCCACGCGCCGCCTCTCCGGCACCCTCCGTGGCCAGGCCGGCCGCCAGCGCCAGGATATCGCGCGCGCGCCCGAGCAGCCTCTGTCCCGCCGGCGTCAATTCCAGCCCGCGGCTCACCTGACGCCGGAACAAGGTTTCGCCCAGCACCTCTTCGAGCTGGGCCACCGCCTGTGACACCGAGGGCTGCGATACGTGACGGGCGCGAGCCGCGGCGCTGATGCTGCCGTGCTCTGCGGCGGCGACGAAGTACTCAAGCTGGCGGAAGGAGAACGCGATCATGATTTCCTATACTACAACATAGGAAATATATTCTTTTCCTATTGATGCCCTGGCCCGATACTCGTCCCAGACCAGCCACCCAAGGGACCATCATGCAAATCACTGCAGCCGACATCGAGACCTACCAGCGCGACGGCGCCTTGGTACTGCGCGGCGCCTTCGCCGATTGGGTGACTTCGCTGCGTGAAGGGTTCGAGCAGAATCTCGCCGAGCCCGGCCCCTTCGCCATCGAGAACGTAGGTACCGGCGAACGCGGCCGCTTCTTCGAGGATTACTGTAACTGGCAGCGCATCGCGCCCTTCGCCGGATTCATCCAGCACTCCCCGGCCGCTGCGATCGCCGGGCAGATCATGCAGGCCGAGGCGGTCCAGGTGTTCCACGAGCACATCCTGGTCAAGGAACCCGGCACGGCCAAGCCCACGCCGTGGCACCAGGACCTGCCCTATTACTGCGTGGACGGACTGCAGACCGCGAGCTACTGGATCCCGCTGGACCCGGTCACCACGGCCAACACCTTGCGCGTGGTGCTGGGCTCGCACCGCTGGCCCAAGCTGGTGCGGCCAAAACGCTGGGCCAGCAATGAGAATTTCTATGCCGGCGACGACCAGTTCATGGAGATGCCGGACGTGGACGACGGCAGCCACGCCATCCTGACGCCGGAACTGGAGCCGGGAGATGCCGTGGTATTCGACTTCCGCACGGTGCATGGCGCCGCGGGCAATACCGGCACGGGGCGCCGCCGCGCCTTCTCGGCCCGTTTCCTGGGCGACGACGTGCGCTACCTGGAGCGGCCGGGGCGCACCTCGCCGCCCTTCCCTGGAATCGGGCTGCGCAGCGGCGAGCGGATGCGCGAGGACTGGTTTCCGGTTGTGTGGCGCCGGGACCAATAAGCCGTCGGCGGTCGTGAGCAACAAAAAAAGCGCACCGAGGTGCGCTTTTTTATTGCCGCGGAATCCGCGGCGCTCTGGCGAGCCTTACACCGAGAACGAAGAACCGCAGCCGCAGGTGGTGCTTGCGTTGGGGTTCTTGATCACGAACTGGGCGCCGTTGATGTCTTCCTTGTAATCGATCTCCGCGCCCACCAGGTACTGGTAGCTCATCGAGTCGATCAACAGCGTGACGCCGTTCTTGTCCAGCGTGGTGTCGTCCTCGTTCACCTCTTCATCGAAGGTGAAGCCGTACTGGAAGCCGGAACAACCGCCGCCCTGCACGAACACGCGCAGTTTCAGATCGGCATTGCCCTCTTCCTCGATCAACTGCTTGACCTTGTCGGCAGCGCTGTCGGTAAAGACGAACGGGGCCGGCATGTCCTCGGTAACGGGTGCCTCTGCGACTGCGTTCATGGGGTTCTCCTATTTAGATACGCCTGTATTTTAAGCGCTCTGGCAAGATCGTGCCGAAACCCTGTGAATTCAAGGGGTTCTGCTGCCTGGACTGACCGGGAATACGGTATCAGGCGGATTCCTGCGCACCCGAGGCAAGGAGCAGGTTGGGGAGTGCCTTGGGTTCGCCGCCGCCCAGCGGCACCAGACGCCCCTCCACCAACGCGCCCTGGTGCATTTCCAGCGCAGCGTAGTGCACTTCACCTTGCACGCGCGCATGCGGTTGCAACTCCAGCAGCTCGGTAGCGTGCACCGGACCGGTGACGGTACCGTTCAGGATCAGGTGGCCGACGCGGACTTCGCCCTCGACCACGCCTTTTTCGCTGATGACCAGCATGCTGGTCTGATCGGCGGCAGCCGTCACATTGCCACGCACCCGTCCATCCAGGCGCAGGCCACCCGAGAATGTCAGGTCGCCCTCGATCACGCTGTGCTGGCCGATCAGGGTATCGATCGCCAGGCCTTTCTTCTTGGAAAACAACATAGGTCCCTCTTCTCGTTGCTGGCCCAGCGCAAGCCTCACGGCAGTGCCGTCTGGGTCGCGCGCAACTGACCGTTTTGCAAAATTCGTACCGTCACTGCCCGCGCCACGGTACCGGCGGGCAGCGCGAAAGCGCCTTCGATCCGCTGGTAATGCGTCAGGCGCAAGCCCGGCAGCGCGCTGGTCCCGGCTTCGGGTAGGCTCAAAGTGACCGGCTTGCCATCCCTCACCAGCGAAACGACCAACTGTAACTCACCCCGGAACGCCGGCAAGGATGAAAAAGCCTTGGATCCGCCCTGCATTATCAGCAAGCGATAATGCACTTTCTGTGTGTCGGCTTCATCGAGACTGACGCGAAAACTCCGGACATGGATGCCGGAGGTATTGCCGCTGGCCGGCAGCAGGCTTTCGAAGAAGGCCAGATCCTCCTTGACCTGGGCGACCTCGCCTTCCGCCGCCTTCAACTGCTGGGCCAGGCCTTCCTGGGCGGCACGCGCCATCTGCAGCTGTGCTTCGGCCGTATTGGCCACCGCCTGCAAGCGTTCACGCTGCGCCGCCATCGACGCCACCTGCTGCCGCAGCGCCGCGTTCTCCGCCGTCATGTCCGGCGCCGTGCCCGTCAACCGCCGGCCGGCGTCATACGCCCACCCTGCGACGAGCACCCCGACAACGACAACCAGCACCGCAGCCAGCGCGCGCAACGGCCACGGCAGATGCGAACGCACCGCCAGGCGCCTGGACAGCGAGCTCCGGCGCGGGCGCAGCAAACGGTACTTCATGCGCCACGGGTACACAGCGCAAGCAGGCCGGCGCGGTGCGGGCTGTCTGGCCAACGGCTCATGGGCGGGTTCTCCGGGCGATAGGAGCAGGGATTGTATCCGGGGAGATGCAAAGTATTTGTAAAAGGTGGTTAAAACCCGTCATTGAGCGCAACTCCCGCGTCTTGCAGCCAGGCACGGCAAAAAAAAACCGCACGGCGAACCGTGCGGTTTTTTTTTGCGCAGCCAGATCCGGTTGCACCGGATCCGCCGAACACACATTAACGCTTCGAGAATTGCTTCCGACGACGCGCCTTGTGGAAACCAACCTTCTTACGTTCCACTTCACGCGCATCGCGCGTGACGAAACCGGCCTTGGACAGCGTCGGCTTCAAAGTGGCATCGTAGTCGATCAGTGCACGGGTGATGCCGTGGCGCACTGCGCCGGCTTGACCCGTTTCACCGCCGCCGGTCACGTTGACCTTGATGTCGAAGGTCTCTACGTTGGCAGTCAGTTCGAGCGGCTGGCGCACGATCATCAGCGAGGTTTCGCGAGCGAAATATTCACTGATGGGCTTGCCGTTGACGATGATATCGCCCTTGCCCGACTTGATGAAGACGCGAGCCACGGCGCTCTTGCGGCGGCCAGTACCGTAATTCCAATTTCCGATCATGGATGGCCCCCTTAGATTTCCAGCGCCTTAGGCTGCTGTGCTTCATGCGGATGATCAGCTTCGGCGTAAACCTTCAGCTTCTTGATCATTGCATAGCCCAGCGGGCCCTTCGGCAACATGCCCTTGACAGCTTTTTCCAGGGCGCGGCCCGGGAAACGCTGCTGCATCTTGCCAAACGTCGTTTCATAAATGCCGCCCGGGTAGCCCGAGTGACGATAATACTTCTTGTCGGTTTCTTTGGTACCCGTGACACGCAGCTTGGCTGCGTTGACGATGATGATGTAATCACCCGTGTCGACGTGCGGAGTAAATTCCGGCTTGTGCTTGCCGCGCAGTCGGCGTGCCACTTCGCTGGCAACACGGCCGAGGACTTTGTCCGTCGCGTCAATCACGTACCAGTCGCGCTTAACCTCTGCAGGCTTTGCGGAAAAGGTCTTCATGATTTTTCCTGAGACTTGTAGAACCTGCCCGAAACATGACTTGCGTCGTCGGTCGACCCTTAGGATCTGACCTTCCTGCTTGTGTGTGCAGGCTCTCCCTGAATTCTTTCCCGCGGGCATGACGGAAAAGCCAACGAGTATACTGCGGAATCAGGCACAAGTACAAGCAAAGTTGAGGGATTACGTCAAGCTGGTGCCAGCGCTGCCGCTGGTGGTTCGCCGCCATCCCCTATAACGGCGACCAGAAACAGCGCAATGCGCACCTGACTGGCCGGCGCGCTTGCGCAGGCAGGCGCAGAATAAAAAAAACCCAAGCTATCGAGCTTGGGCTTGAATCCACCAAAGGAGGAGGGTGGAGGAGACACTGGGTGATCGACGGGGCTGGCTCGTGGTGCGGCTCGCTTTCGCACTCTGCGGTGCCGTTTGCGCCGTCGTTCAATGATTCAAATTATACACGAGCGCCTTCGCAGCGCAAGGAAATTTGCAGTGCGAAATGTCATTTCGCATTGTAAAAAATTGTCACGGCACAGGATTTTAATTTTTATTCATAAAAATCAAATACTTAGATTGAATGTGCGCTGCCACCTCACTGTCATCTTAGAGGAAAGCTTCAGTTTTCGGCAAAATAGCCGAATAACGGCACTTCCGGACAAGTGCCCTATACTCAAAAAAGCAAGTTTCGAAATCGCGTGTTCGTGATCGGATACGCACTCACCAGAGCGCAGGAACGAACAAAATGGAATGCAAAGTGACTTGGATGGGCACCGACGGCATGAGCTTCGTGGCCGAGACGGGCAGTGGCCATATCGTGGCAATGGACGGCGCGCCCGAAGGCGGTGGCCACAACCTGGCGCCGCGTCCGATGGAAATGGTATTGCTGGGTACCGGGGGTTGCACCGCCTATGACGTGGTGCTGATCCTGAAGCGCGGCAGGCAAGACGTGCGCGGCTGCAGCGTGAAGCTCGAAGCCGAGCGCGCCGGCGAGGATCCCAAGGTGTTCACCCGGATCAACTTCCACTTCACGGTCAGCGGCAAGAACCTGAACCCCGCCACCGTCGAACGTGCCATCCAGTTGTCGCACGACAAGTATTGCTCGGCCTCGATCATGCTGGCCAAGACGGCGGAAATCACGCATACGGTGGAGATCGTCGAGGCATAAGCCCCGCACGGCAGGCCCGGCCAGCGCGCGCCCATGCGGATGGGCGGCTGGCCACGCCAGGAAATTCGAGAAGCAAAGCAGGCCGATAAGCCGGATTCTGTGCGCACCGGCTTCCTTGCGGTTGCCGGCACGTGACAATCATTCCTCTAGGCCGGCCGTTACCGACCGGCTCAAGCTCCCTACCCGCAGGCTCAGCGGGCCGCCTCAATGCCTGCCTATTTGGGATTGCTCCAGGTGGAGGTTACCGCGTTTCACCCTTCCCACCGGGCGAACCCGGTGGCAAGACTCGTCTCTGTGGCCCTATTCCGCACGTTGCCGTGGATGGTTATTAGCCAACACCCTGCCCTGTGGAGTCCGGACTTTCCTCCCCTTGCACACCTTGCGGGTGCAAGCAGCGATTGTCTGGCCTGCTTTGCGGCCCGCAGTCTAACACCGATTGGCCGCCTGGCCCGCAAAACCGCCACCCGCGCGCCTTGCCCGCTAGGCGGCCTGGGCGCGGCGCCCCCTGCGGAACACACTGGTATCCGCGTAAAAGGCCGGATCGCAATTGGCTTCGCACCAGCCGGGGATGCCCAGCACCGGTAATGGCGCAAAGCGGCCACTGTGCAGTTCGGCGGCCTCGAGCGAGGCGCACACGGAATCATCCAGCGAGCCGGGCAGCGCCGCACCGGCTTCCGGCGGAACGGCCAGCGGCCAGGCGTGCGCGGTCAGGGCCTTGTAGGGCCGCACCAGTTTTTCCAGCAGGGCGTGACCGAAGGGCACCACGCTGCAGCTGGCGCCCTCGCCGTCCGCGTCGCCGCCGCCCACCCAGACCGCTCGCCGCGCCACGAACAGATGTTCCCAGCCAAAGCCGCGCAGCACGGATTCCAGGCCGCTATCGGCACTCAGGAAGAGGACAGCATTTTCGTCGAACAAGGTGGCGGCATCGCGCAGGCTGCCGCGGCGGCTTTGCTCGCCAGTCGCGGCGATGGCGTGGGCCTGCAACCGGTTCAGCACGCGCTTGGACCGGGGAAAATGCAGCCAGATCAGGGCATTGAAGAAGTCGTGCAGGTTGTCGCGCGTCGGCACGGCACCGGTAGCGAAGATATGCGCCTCGTAGGCGGTGCCTGCCGGCAGTTCCGCTTGCGGCACGAAGCGCAAGGGCACGCCGCGGGCATTGCGCAACGCGAGCCGCGCGGCTATTTCGCTGAGGGCAGCGCGCAAGTCGGCGGCGCCCTGCAGCGCCGCGGCAAGCGCCGTGCCGTGCGCGGCGAAGGGGCGGAACCATGGCCGGGCCCAGTCGACCTCCGCCACCGCTGCGGCCAGCCGGGTCCCGGCGGCCGCATCATGTGAAGCTAACGTGGCCCGGCCTTGGTTCTTCACTTCCACTACAGCATCCGCTTCCGCTTCGCCAGCGCGGCTTAGCGGGCCTTCCAGCGCAGTGTTTCACCACCACGCAGCGGGACCAGAGTGGTATCGCCGTAGGGCAGTTCGGCCGGCAGTTGCCAGTCCTCGCGGCTCAGGGTGAGCGTGCCGCTGTTGCGCGGCAGGCTGTAGAAGGCCGGGCCATTGAAGCTCGCAAAGGCTTCCAGCTTGTCCAGCGCGCCGGCCGCCTCAAAGGCTTCCGCGTACAACTCCATGGCGTGCAGCCCGGTATAGCAACCGGCGCAGCCGCAGGCGTGTTCCTTCAGGCCGCGTGCGTGGGGTGCGCTGTCGGTACCGAGGAAGAAGCGCGGGCTGCCCGATACCGCCGCGGCAACCAGAGCCTCGCGATGGGTCTCGCGCTTGAGCACCGGCAGGCAGTAATAGTGCGGGCGGATGCCGCCGGTGAAGATGGCGTTGCGGTTGTACAGCAGGTGATGCGCGGTGATGGTGGCGGCGACCGGGCCTTCGGCGTCGCGCACGTACTCGGCGGCGTCCTTGGTGGTGATGTGCTCGAACACCACTTTCAGGGCGGGGAAGTCGCGGCGCAGCGGCGTCATCACCTGGTCGATAAAGACGGCTTCGCGGTCGAAGATATCGATTGCCGGGTCGGTCACTTCGCCGTGCACCAGCAGCGGCAGGCCAACGCGTTGCATGGCTTCGAGCGCGGCGGCGCAGTGGCGCAGATCGGTCACGCCGGCATCGCTATTGGTGGTGGCGCCGGCGGGATACAGCTTGACCCCGTGCACGAAGCCGCTGGCCTTGGCCGCGACGATCTCCTCGGCGCTGGTCTTGTCCGTCAGGTACAGCGTCATCAGCGGCTCGAATGCCAGCCCCGCCGGCAGCGCGGCCAGGATGCGGTCGCGGTAGGCCGCGGCCTGCGCCACCGTGGTCACGGGCGGCTTCAGGTTGGGCATGATGATGGCACGGGCAAACTGGCGCGCGGTGTCGGGCAGGACGGCCGCCAGGGCCGTGCCGTCGCGCAGGTGGAGGTGCCAGTCGTCCGGGCGGGTGATGGTGAGAGTCTGGGTCATGGCTTCGGGGGGAACCAGCCGCCGGTTACGGCTGGCTCTTTTCTTGGGATTACAGAATCAGGATGGCGCGGTAGTCATTCACATTGGTGCGCGTGGGGCCGGTCACCACGAGATCGCCCGCGGACTCGAAGAAGCCCCAGGCATCATGCGCGTCGAGCCGGGCACGTGCCGGGGCGCCGGCGGCCTGCGCGCGGTCTAGCGTGGACGGGTCCAGCAACGCGCCGGCATTGTCCTCGGAGCCGTCAATGCCGTCGGTGTCGGCCGCGATGGCGTACACATTATCGGCGCCGTCCAGTTCCAGCGCCAGCGACAGCAGGAACTCCGAGCAACGCCCGCCACGGGGCTTTGCGGCCGCCCCGCCACCGCCCTGCGGCAGCGTGACGGTGCATTCACCGCCGGAAATCAGTGCCACCGGGACCGCGAACGGCGCATTGTACGCGCGAATCTCGCGGACCAGCGCAGCATAGACGCGCGCCACTTCCTGTGCCTCGCCCGTCACCGTGTCGCCCAGCACCACCGGCTGGATACCCTGAGCGCGGAAGTGATCCGCAGCGGCCACCAGGCTGCCGTGGGCAGTGGCGATGACGCGGTTTTCGACCCGCGCGAACAGCGGATCGCCGGGCTTGGGCGTTTCCGCCACTTCGCCGCGGGCGCCGCGTTCGAGGTAGTCCTGCACCACCGGCGGCACCACCGCGCCGTAGCGGCGCAGGATAGCCAGCGCATCCGCATAGGTGCTCGGATCCGGCACGGTGGGGCCGGACGCAATCGCGCTCGGGTCGTCCCCGGCCACATCGGACACGATCAGCGTGGTCACGGGAGCGCGGCTGGCCTGGGCGAGCCGCCCGCCCTGGATGCGCGACAGGTGCTTGCGCACGATGTTCATGTCCGTGATGGGGGCGCCGCAGCGCAACAGTTCCTGCGTGGCGGCCTTGAGGTCTGCCATGGCGATGCCCTCGGCGGGCAGCGACAGCAGGCTCGAGCCACCGCCCGAAACCAGCACGATCAGGCTGTCCCCGGGGCCGAGTGCGCTCACCCGCGCGAGGATCTCGGCGGCGGCGCGCTCGCCGGCTTCGTCCGGCACCGGATGGCCGGCCTCGATCACGCGGACGTGTTCGGTCGGCAGGCCGTGGGCGTAGCGCGTGACCACCAGGCCCTCGATCACGTGGGTGCGGTCCAGCGCGGCATAAGCTTGCTCCACCGCCAGTGCCATCGAGGCCGCCGCCTTGCCCGCGCCGACCACCAGGGTGCGCCCGCCTGGCTGGGGCGGCGGCAGGTGGTCCGCCACGATGCGCAACGGGTCGGCCGCCGCCACCGCGGCGTGGAAGGTATCAAGCAGCAACGCGCGCGCTTCGGCCGCGCTGGCCGGGAGGGATTGGGCGATCGCGTTCACAGGGCCTCCGCGATGGCTTGGCCCAGGTCGGCCGTACCGGCCTTGCCGCCGATATCGCGTGTCAGCGGGGCATGGTCCGGCCCTGCCGACAGCACCTTTTCAATGGCACCTAGCACGGCCGCGCCGGCTTCCGGCTGGCCCAGGTGTTCCAGCATCATGGCGCCGCACCAGATCTGGCCGATCGGGTTGGCTACGCCGCGCCCGGCGATGTCCGGCGCGGAGCCGTGCACCGGCTCGAACAGGCTGGGAAAGGTGCGGTCCGGATTGATATTGCCCGAGGGCGCGATGCCGATGGTGCCGGTACAGGCCGGGCCCAGGTCGGACAGGATGTCGCCGAACAGGTTGCTGGCGACCACCACATCGAACCAGTCAGGGTGCTGGACGAAGTGCGCGGTCAGGATGTCGATGTGGTATTTGTCGACCTTCACGCCGGGGTAGTTCGCCGCCATGGCTTCCACCCGCTCATCCCAGTACGGCATGGTGATGGAGATGCCGTTGGACTTGGTGGCCGAAGTCAGATGCTTGCCCGGCCGCTTTTGCGCCAGTTCGAAGGCAAACCTGAGGATGCGGTCCACGCCGGTGCGCGTCATCACTGTCTCCTGGATCACCACCTCGCGGTCGGTGCCGGGGAACATGCGCCCGCCGATGCTGGAATATTCGCCCTCGGTGTTCTCGCGCACCACGTAGAAATCGATGTCGCCGGGCTTGCGCGCATTGCCGTCGCGGTCCACCAGCGGGCTGCGGATGCCGGGCATCAGCCGCACCGGGCGCAGGTTGACATATTGGTCAAAAGAGCGCCGGAACTGCAGCAGCGAGCCCCAGAGCGAGACATGATCGGGCACGGCGTCCGGCCAGCCCACCGCGCCAAAGTAGATGGCATCGTACTTGACCAGGGTGTCGAACCAGTCGTCCGGCAGCATCTTGCCGTGGCGGGCGTAATAGTCGCAGCTGGAGAAGTCGAAGTGGTCGAACTGCATGTCGATGCCGAAGCGGCGCGCGGCGGCGTCCATCATGCGCAGCCCCTCGGGCATCACTTCGGTGCCGATGCCATCGCCTGGGATGACTGCGATCTTGTATTTGCTCATGTCTCGGAGACCCGCTGAACGGGTTTTGAAATCGGGAGGGAACGCACTGCAAAACGCGATGCGCTTGGCAGATAACCCGGGCAGGCCGGATAATGGAGCATTCTATTGCAATCCGGCAGCCCGCTGCCGGTCCGGTGCCCCGCCATGTGCCAGCTGCTCGGCATGAACTGCGCCACGCCGACCGACGTGACGTTCTCCTTTACCGGCTTCGCCGCCCGCGGCGGCGTCACGGATCACCATGCCGACGGCTTCGGCGTGGCGTTCTTCGAGGACAAGGCCTGCCGCCTGTTCATCGACAACCAGTCCGCCGGCACCTCGCCGGTGGCCGAACTGATCAAGCGCTACCCGATCAAGTCCAAGAATGTCATCTCGCATATCCGCAAGGCGACCCAGGGCACGGTGCTGCTGGAGAACTGCCACCCCTTCATGCGCGAGCTCTGGGGCCGGCACTGGATCTTCGCCCACAACGGCGACCTGAAGGACTTCTCGCCCTTCCTGTCCGGGGTCTACCAGCCGGTAGGCGATACCGACAGCGAACTCGCCTTCTGCACGCTGATGCAGGGGCTGCGCAAGCGCTTCCCCGGCTCGCAGCCGCCGCTCAACGAACTCTGCCACGCGCTGGCCGACATCACGCGCGAGATCACGCTGCATGGTGTCTTCAACTTCCTGCTGTCGAACGGGCAGGCGCTGTTCGCCCACTGCTCCACCCGCCTGTACTACATCGTGCGCCAGTGGCCGTTCTCCACCGCACACCTGATCGACGCCGACCTGTCGATCGACTTTGCCCAGGTCACCACGCCCGACGACCGCGTGGCGGTGATCGCCACCGCGCCGCTGACCGACAACGAGACCTGGACCGCCTTCGCGCCGGGCGAGCTGATGATGTTCGAGGAGGGCCGCGCGGTGATGACGCTGACCGTGCCGATCCCGCCCGAAGTCCAGGCCAAGAACGCCGCCAACAGCGCCTGCACCTGAACCATCCCCCCCGGATGCCCCTGCGGCACCGCTCCCCGCCAGCCCTCAGTCGAGCGTGAGTTTCTGCACGGCTACCGTACGCTTGTAGATTTCGTATTCCTGCGCGATCTGCTGGCGGAACTGCTCTGGCGTATTGGCCACCACCAGGGATCCCGTGGCTTCGATGCGGCTGCGCACGGCGGGATCCTGGAGCGATTTCCTCACCGCCACGTTGACGCGTTCCACCACGGCCTGTGGTAGCGCCTTCGGTCCGTAGATACCGTAGAACGCCATGCGGTTGGCAGGCTCGAGGCCGACTTCCTTGAAGGTGGGAACGTTCGGCAGCTGTGCCACCCGCGCCGGCGCGGACACGACAATGGGAATCAGCCGGCCATCCTTGATAAAGGGAAGCGCGGACGGCAGGTTATCGAAGACGATACCCACCTGCCCGGCCACGGCGTCGTTCAGCGCCGGACCCGAACCCTTGTAGGGCACATGCATGATCGACAGGTTAGCCAGGCTCTTGAAGAGCTCCATTTGCAGGTGCCCGATGGAGCCGGTGCCCGCCGTGCCATAGCTGTACCTGGCCGGGTTCTTCTTCAACTCGGCGATGAAGGCCTGATAGTTCTTCGCCGGAAACGAAGGATGCACCGCAAGGACGTTGGGCGTCGCCGCGATATTGATGATGGGCGTGAAGTCCTTGAGCGGATCGTAGGGAATCTTCGGGTTGATGGCCGGATTGGTGGCCGTAGTGGACACCGTCGCCACGCCCAGCGCGTAGCCGTCCGGGTTGGCCCGCGCGATCTCAGCCGCGCCGAGCACGCCGCCTGCCCCGGCCTTGTTCTCCACCACTACGGTTTGCCCGAGTTCCTTGCTCAGCGGCGCCGAAATCACGCGGGCCACGATATCGGTCGTGCCACCGGGAGAGAACGGCACCACCAGCCGCACCGGCTTGGTCGGGTAGGACTGGGCATGGATCGCCGGCGCACCAGCGGCGCAGATGGAAATGGTGCACAGCTTGAGAAAAGAAAGCCTGTTCATATGCGGTCTCCTTGATATTAGTCTGGAATGGACCGACGACCGGTCAGCGGTCAGCGGTGATGTAGCAACGCCGGACTCAGCTCGGCGCACTGGCGAACTCCCAGCATGGCCATGTTCCGGTCGACTTCGTCGCGCAGCAGGTTGATCGCGTGCGTCACGCCGGCTTCGCCCGCCACGGATGCGGCGTAGTTGAAGGGCCGCCCGACGAATACCAGCTTCGCGCCGAGCGCCAGTGCCTTCAGGACGTCGGTGCCGCGGCGAATGCCGCCGTCCATCATCACCGGCAGTGTGCCAACCGCCGCCACGATCTCGGGCAGCACGCGCAAGGGGGCCACTGCCCCGTCGAGCTGCCGGCCGCCGTGATTCGATACCACGATGCCATCGGCACCTTTGTCGCGGGCCAGCGTGGCGTCTTGCGCGCTGAGGATTCCCTTCACGATCAGCACCCCCTTCCAACGGCGGCGAATATGCTCGAGGTGGCTCCAGTCCAGATGGTCGCGCGCGGAAAAGTCGCGCAGCACATTGGCCGACAAGATCGGCGCCCCACGTTCGGCAAAGGAGTTCTCGAAATGCGGCATACCGTGGCGCAGCAGCGTGCGCGCGAACGTGCCGGCCAGCCACTTCGGGCGTGTGATGCCGTCGTACGCCAGGCGCAGGCTGGGCCGCAGCGGCGTTGAAAACCCGCTGCGCACATTGTTCTCGCGATTGCCCGCGACCGGAATGTCCACGGTCACGACAAGGGTGCGGCAGCCGGTGGCTTGCACGCGGTCCAGCAGGGCATCGATACGTGCCGCGTCGCCCGGCACATAGGCCTGGAACCAGGCATCCGGGGCCTGCGCGAACACGTCTTCAATGCGGATCAGCGACGAGCCGCTCAGCACCATCGGGATGCAGGCCGCCTGCGCCGCGCGCGCCTGCACGATATCGCCGCGGTAAGCCGACAGCGCACTCAGTCCCATCGGCGCAATGCCAAAGGGCGAGGCATAGGTCTTGCCGAAGAGCTCCACGCTCTGGGTGCGCCGTGATACGTCCACAAGAACGCGCGTGCTCAGCGCGTAGTCGTCGAAGGATGCGCGGTTCTCCTGGCGCGAGCGGTTGTCTTCCGCCGCGCCCGCGATATAGCCGTAGATCGGCCGTGGCAGGCGGCGCCTGGCAGCTTGCTCGAAATCATCCAGGGACAGAATGCGCTGCAACTCGCGCGAGGCCTGTTTCAGCGGGGCGGCGAAGCCGCGGTTGGTCGGCCGGGTGGAGGCGGCTGCATCCGTAGCTGAAGTCATGGTCGGGGTATGGGTGCGGATCGATGACACGCACTCTATGCCGGCCTATTTATTCCATAAAGCGAATTTATTTCCGATAATATGTTCTCTTTTATTCAAGTAGCATCAGGCATCGCCCTCCAGGGGAAACCGCTGCGGAGAAGCCGGCACACTACGCGCCGGCCGGCCTGACCTCACCAGATCATGACCCTCAAACAACTCGAAGCATTCTATTGGGCGGCCACCTGCTCGAGCTTCGCCATTGCGGCCCAGCGACTGCATCTTTCCCTGTCATCGCTCTCAAAGCGCATCGCCGAGCTTGAGGATTCGCTGGGTCAGGCCCTGTTCGATCGAAGCGGGCACAAGGCGGCCCTCACCGACGCCGGCAACCGGCTGGTTCCGCGCGCCCATGCGCTGCTGCGCGCGGCCGACGAACTGCGCATCGAGATCGGCACCGTGGCGGGCCTGCACGGCAAATGCCGCTTCGGCGTGGGAGAACTCACCGCCCTGACCTGGCTGCCACGGCTGGTGCGGATGATCACCGAGGCACATCCCGGCCTGGAACTGGAAACCCATGTCAGCATTGGCGAGGCACTGGAAAAGCGCGTCGAAGACGGCGAGCTCGATTTCGCCGTGGTGGCCGGCAAGTCAACGCGCGGCACCATTGCTTCCCATGCGATAGCACAGGCGAAATTTGTCTGGTGCATGTCGGCACAGGCAACTGGCCGCTCCGCCCCGATCAGCCCGGAAACCCTCGGCGACAGGCCCCTGGTGACCTTGCCAACCGGCTCGGGCGTGACGCGCCTGCTCGATGAATGGCTGGATGGCCGGGGCAGCCTGCCGGAACGGCGCATCGTCTGCAATCACTGGGGCGCCGTGGCCGGGATGCTGGTCGAAGGAATAGGTGTCGGCATCCTGCCCCAGAGCTGGGCGCAATCGCTGGCGAAACGCGGGGCGCTGCGCGTCCTGCGCAGCGATCCCCCGCTGCCTCCCCTTGCCTACTCTTTTCAATCGCGGCGCGACGATTCGCGGCCGCTGGTCGGCGCCATGCGGGAACTGACGCTGCAGGCGGCCGATTTCCAGTCGGCGAGCCGGATACTGTGAGCCGCGATTGCCGCGGGAGTTGAATCTGCGAATGTGGCGGGCGCATCAAGACCCGCCGCGCGCTGGATAAAACCGTTGGCTACCCCTCTCCCCCTGAGGGGAGAGGGAGTGACAGCCGTCGTCATGGCTGATGGTTTTGGCGCATCATCAGTGATGCAGGATCTTCGACAGGAACTGCCTGGCCCGCTCGGAGCGCGCTTCGATATTGCCGAAAAACTCTTCCTTGGCGCAGTCCTCGACGATCTTGCCCTGGTCCATGAAGATCACGCGGTTGGCCACCTTGCGGGCGAAACCCATTTCGTGGGTCACGCACATCATGGTCATGCCTTCCTGCGCAAGTTGCACCATCACGTCCAGCACTTCGTTGACCATTTCCGGGTCCAGCGCCGAGGTGGGTTCGTCGAACAGCATGCAGATCGGATCCATCGACAGCGCGCGGGCAATCGCCACGCGCTGCTGCTGGCCGCCGGACAACTGGCCAGGATACTTCGCCGCCTGGGCCTTCAGGCCCACCCGGTCCAGGTACTTCAGGCCCTTGGCGGTGGCTTCCTCTTTCGAGCGGCCGAGCACCTTCATCTGCGCGATGGTCAGGTTCTCGGTGATCGACAGGTGGGGAAACAGCTCGAAGTTCTGGAACACCATGCCAACCCGCGAACGCAGCTTGGGCAGGTTGGTCTTGGGCGAGCCCACCGAAGTGCCATCCACGATGATGTCGCCCTTCTGGAACGGCTCCAGCGCGTTGACGGTCTTGATCAGCGTCGACTTGCCGGAACCCGACGGGCCGCACACCACCACCACCTCGCCCTTGGCGACCTTGGTGGTGCAATCGGTCAGCACCTGGAAGGCGCCATACCACTTGGAGACGTTATTGATTTCGATCATACGGCCACCTTTTTCTGGTAACGCTTAACCAGCAGCGATGCGGAGAAACAGATAATGAAATACACCAGGCCGGCGAACAGCAGCATCTCCACGATGCGGCCGTCACGCTCGCCGATGCCGTAGGCCTGGCCGAAGAAGTCCGCCAGCGCGCTCACGTACACCAGCGACGTATCCTGGAACAGGATGATGCCCTGGGTCAGCAGCAGCGGCACCATGTTGCGGAAGGCCTGCGGCAGGATCACCAGCCGCATCGACTGCCCGTAGGTCATGCCCATGGCCTGCGCGGCGAACATCTGCCCGCGCGACACGCTCTGGATACCCGCCCGGATGATCTCGGAATAGTACGCCGCTTCGAACAAGGCAAAGGCGATCAGCGCCGAGGTCATGCGCAGGTCCGACGCCTGCGACAGGTTGAACGTCTTCTGCAGGAGCTGCGGGATGATCAGGAAGAACCACAACAGCACCATCACCAGCGGGATCGACCGGAAGATGGTGACGTAGCCCTGCGCGAACCAGTTCAGCGGCTTGACGGAAGACAGCCGCATCATCGCCAGGATGGTGCCCCAGACGATGCCTACCACCACCGCCGTGACGGTGATCTTGAGCGAGATGAGCATGCCCTCGCCCAGCACTTCCAGCGTGGTCGGGTTGATCGAGCTGAAATCAAATGAATATGCCATGACGTCTCCCCTTACTTGCTGCCGATGAAGCCAGGCACGCGGGTGCGGCCTTCGACCCAGCGCATGAGCAGCATGACGACGATATTGATCAGCGCGTACATCAACGTCACCGCAATGAATGACTCATACGGGCGCGCCGTGTAGTCCACCAGCTGGCGCCCCTGGGCGGCCAGTTCCAGCAGGCCGATGGTCGACGCCACCGCGGAGTTCTTGAAGATGTTCAGGAACTCGGAGGTCAGCGGCGGCACGATGACGCGGAACGACATCGGCAACAGCACGTAGCGGTAAGTCTGGGCCAGCGTGAAACCCATCGCCAGGCCGGCGTTCCTCTGGCCGGGCGGCAACGAGTTGATCCCCGAGCGTACCTGCTCGCAGACCCGCGCCGCGGTAAAGGTGCCCAGGCAGAGCATGGCTGCAATGAACTGCTGCGCGAACGGGTTCATCTGCTTGATGGCCTCGCCACCTGGCAACAGCTCGGGCATGACGAAATACCAGATGAACAACTGCACCAGCAGCGGGATATTGCGGAAGATTTCGACGTAGGTGGCGGCCAGCCCGGACAGCCACTTGTTGGGCACCGTGCGCAGCACGCCGAGCACGGATCCGATGACGAGGGCGATGATCCACGACGAGAGGCCGAGCGCAAGGGTGACCTTCAGGCCGGAAATCATCCAGTCCAGGTAGGTCTCGTTCTGGGCCGCTTGTTCGAGGAATACACCCCAATGCCAGCTGTAGTTCATGATGTGTCCTCAAAAAGAAACGGAAGGACATGCCTTCCGTTTCACACAACCGGAATCCCAGTATCAGTCAAGCGCCTTGTCGTTCGGCGTCTTGAACAGCGCCTTCATGTCTTCCGACAGCGGGAAGTCCAGGTTCAGCCCCTTGGGCGGTACCGGCTGCTGGAACCACTTGGTGTACAGCGTGTTGATCGAGCCATCCTTCATCATGCCGCTGATCACGGTGTCCGATAGCTTCTTGAACGGTGCGTCATCCTTGCGGATCATGCAGCCATAGGACTCGCGCGATTGCGGCTTGCCCACCACGATCCAGTCGGCCGGGTTCTTGGCCTTGGCGCGTTCGCCGTACAACAGCGCGTCGTCCATCATGAAGGCGACGGCGCGGCCCGACTCCAGCGTCAGGAACGACTGGCCGTGATCCTTGGTGCTGATGATGTTCATGCCCAGCTTCTGGTCATCGTTCATCTTGCGCAGCAGGCGTTCCGAGGTGGTACCGGCGGTGGTCACCACGTTCTTGCCCTTGAGGTCGGCCCAGTCCTTGATGCCGCCATCCTTCTTCACCATGATGCGGGTGCCGATGATGAAGATGCTGGTGGTGAACGAAGCCTGCTTCTGGCGCTCGAGGTTATTGGTCGTGGAACCGCACTCGATGTCGATGGTGCCGTTCTGCAGCAGGGTGATGCGGTTCTGCGAGGTGATCGGGATTTCCTTGACCTGCAGGTTCGGCAGCTTCAGCTGGTCCTTGATGGCTTCCACGATCTTGACATTGATGTCGTAGGAATAGCCCACCTGGCGCACGCCGCCGAGGTTGTAATTGAACGGAATCGACGACTCACGAACGCCAAGCGTAATCACACCGGTGTCTTTGATCTTCTGCAGCGTGCCCGTCAGTTGCTCAGCAGCTTGCGCGGTTCCGCACAGCACGCCAGCAGCAATCATCAGGGAAGCCAACTTGGCAACATTCATAACATCTCCTTGACCATGAAGAGAAAGGCGGGACTCTAACAAAAAACCACCCGCCGACGAAATAGTATTGCGCACGCACGCACTCAAGACAACGGGTTTTTCCCCTAACAGAGCCAATCGGGGCATGGTTTGCGGGGCAAAACCGAGGCCTCCCTCCACTCCCGCAAAGCCCTTGCTCCTGCGCGCCAGACGGCCGGTCCGGCAGCGCGGGCTCCGCTTGCCCCACGCGCGAGGGGGAAGCGGGCACATACGACAACGCGGCTGCCGGGAAGCCCGGCAGCCGCGTTACCAATGCCAAATCGGTTGCTGCAACGCAGCATCGCTACTCAGCGATGCCGCGGCGGCAAGCCGCGCCTTGCATCAGGGATAGAGGCCGCGCATTTCGCGCGCCTGCAGAATCCGCGTGCAGGCCACGATGAAGGCGGCCGTGCGCAAGGTAACCTTGTTGTCCTGAGCGACCTGCCAGATCGCACGGAATGCCTCTTGCATGATTCGTACCAGGCGCTGGTTGATCTCTTCCTCGGTCCAGAAGAAGCTGGAGAAATCCTGCACCCATTCGAAATAGGAAACCGTAACGCCGCCGGCATTGGCGATAACGTCCGGCGCCACCAGGATATTGCGCTCGCGCAGGATGTCGTCGGCCTCGGGCGTGGTCGGGCCGTTCGCACCTTCGATGATCATGCGTGCCTTGATGTGGGGCGCGTTCCGGGCGGTGATCTGGCCTTCCAGCGCGGCCGGGATCAGGATTTCGCAATCCACCTGCCAGAATTGCTCGGCGGAAATGGTCTCGCCCTGGAAGCCTTCGATGGTGCCGCTATGCGAGGCGTATTCCATCATGGCAGGCACGTCCAGGCCGGCCGGGTTGTACAGCGCGATACGATGGTCCTGCACCGCCACCACCTTGGCGCCGGCTTCGTGGAACAGCTTGGCGGCCACGGCGCCCACATTGCCGAAACCCTGCACCACCACGCGTGCACCCTTGATGTCCAAGCCCAGGTTGCGAGCAGCCTCGGAACCCACCACGAACACGCCGCGGCCCGTGGCCTCGCGGCGGCCCAGCGAGCCACCCAGCGAAATCGGCTTGCCCGTGACCACGCCGGTGGAGGTGCTGCCGGAGTTCATCGAATAGGTATCCATCATCCATGCCATCACCTGTTCATTGGTGTTGACATCGGGTGCCGGAATGTCTTTGTTGGGTCCGATGATGAAGTTGATTTCGCTGGTGTAGCGGCGCGTCACGCGCTCCAGCTCCGAACGCGACAGCGTGCGCGGATCGACGCGGATACCGCCCTTGGCACCGCCGTAAGGCACATTGACCGCAGCATTCTTGACCGACATCCATGCCGACAGCGCCATCACTTCCGACAGGGTCACGTCCTGGTGGAAGCGCACGCCGCCCTTGCCCGGGCCGCGCGACATATTGTGCTGCACGCGATAGCCTTCGAAGTGGGCAATGGTGCCGTTGTCCATCTCGATGGGCACATCGACCACCAGGGCGCGCTTGGGACGCTTGAGGGTCTCGACCCAGCGGGCCAGCGAACCCAGATACGGCGTGACACGATCGACCTGCTGTAAGTAAATGCCCCAGGGGCCGAGGTCCTCGGCGTTCAGGTAAGAAGGCAGGGAATGGTTCTTGACGGCAGGATTGGACGGTGCTGCGGAAGACATCGTTTGGTTCCGGTGTGAAGGTGCCGCCAGCTTAGGGGAGGCGGTACTGCCGAAGCCAATGCCGTTTGATCATCCCGTTATGCACGGATTGCATAACCTTGCCGGAGGGGCCTGTGCAGCCCCCCACCATGGCAACCGCGCCGGATCAGGTGCCCGGCTGCGCGGGCAAGCTCTGCGCCGCGAGCGAGGACCAGACCCGGTCCACCAGCTGGCGCTTGCTGCGGACCTGCGCGCTGCGCCGCTCGCTGACGTGTTCACCCGGCTTCTCCCGGTAAAGGCGGATTTCCATGTCGATCGACATCGGCGCCCCGCGCGCCGCTTCGGCCCGCACCAGCCGGTGCTGGGCCAGTTCCTCGCGCACCGCGCTCTCCGGCAGGAAGGCCATGCCGTGCCCCGCCAGCGCCATCACCTTGAGCGCCTCGGCCATGTCCGTCTCGTAGCATTTGTCCAGCTTGAGCGCGTCCGTGGTTTCCGCCAGCAGCATGTCGACCATGCGGCCAAGGAAGGCATTGGGCGTATAGCTGAGGAAAGGCACCGGCTTCTTGTCCGTACCTGGCAGGCGGTACAGCGGCTTGCCGGCGGCGTCCGGCACGCTGTACGGCGACAACCGCTCGATGCCGAGCACCAGCATGTCGTAGTGTGCCGGGTCGAGCTGGATGGCCTGGCGGGCATGGTGGTAGACCATCACCAGGTCGCAGCCCCCGTCAACCAGTGCCAGGACCGCGTCGTGCACGTTGAGCGCGCGCAAGCGGCACGGCAGCGTACCGATCTCGCGCTCAACAGCCTTGAGCCATTCGGGAAAGAAGGTCAGCGAGAGCGTGTGCGGTACGGCGAATTCCAGCACCTGGGCATTGGCCGAGCGCTGCCCGCGCATCAGCGCCCGGGTCTCGCTGACCTGGGCCAGCATGGCCAGCGCCTGCTCGTAGAACACCTTGCCCGCCGGCGTCAGGCTGGTGGGATAGCTGGAGCGGTCGATCAGTTCCGTGCCCACCCAGGACTCGAGCGACTGGATCCGGCGCGAGAACGCAGGCTGCGTCACATGACGCTGCTCGGCCGAGCGCGAGAAACTGTGCGTCTCGGCCAGGCTGACGAAGTCTTCAAGCCACTTGATTTCCATGAGGCGGCATTATCCACCGGCTGCCTGCGTTTTCGCCACCGTCAGGAATTAAATTCCATAAACTTGATAATTTTTGGAATGTGATTACACTTACAGCCAGATTTACACGACAAGACGCACGTGTTTGCTACAGGCCGGACGCTATGATGGTCGCAGACCAACAAGGAGCCCATCATGGCCACCCAGCAAGCCAGCGCCGCCGATATTGCCAACCATGCGCGTAGCGCTACCGTTCTCGGCACCCTCGACGCGATCGACGGCCGGCCGGGCCTTTTCGCTCCGCTTTCCGAGGGCATGTCGTCGGCCTTTGCCGCGAGCGCGCGCATGGTGGCGCAAGGCATCGAAGCCAGCCTGCCGGATGCGGCCACGCTGCTGGCGCTGCTGCCCGAGGCGCTGCGCGAGGGCTCGGCCCGGGGCTATGTGCGCCACCTGGTGCACGCCGATCCGCTGGCACGCTACTCCGCCATGCTGATCGTCTGGCGGCCGGGCCAGCGCAGCCCGGTGCACGGGCACCAGACCTGGTGTGCCTACCGGGTGCTGCGCGGCACGCTACATGAGCGCCACTACCGCTGGGACGCGCAGGAGCGCCAGGCACGGCCGTGTGGCGAGATCACGCGCACGGCGGGCGACACCTTCAGCGTACCGGCGGGGCTGCGCCATATCCATGCGCTCGGCAACGACAGCGACGAGGTAGCGGTGTCCTTGCATATCTATGGAGTGGACCAGGAACACATCGGCAGCGGTGTGAACCTGCTGGTGGACGTGGCTTGAGTTTTCGGCCAGCGTGCGGCCAGACACCGGAACAACGCTGCGCGCCGACAGGAATTGCCATGGACCGTTACGACCGCCAGATACTCGCCGCCCTTCAGGAAGACGCCACCGTGCCGGTGGCCGAGTTGGGGGAGCGGGTTGGGCTGACCTCCACGCCATGCTGGCGGCGCGTGCAGAAACTCGAGGAAAGCGGCGTGATCCGCAAGCGCGTGGCGTTGCTGGATCCGGCGTTGCTGAATGTGGGGGTGACGGTGTTTGTGTCCGTGCGGACCAGTCAGCATAGCGTCAAGTGGCTGAAGACTTTCCACGACCTGGTCGCATCGATCCCCGAAGTCACGGAGTTCTACCGGATGGCGGGCGATACCGACTACCTGCTGCGCGTGGTGGTGCCGGATATCGCCGCCTATGACCGCGTGTACAAGAAACTGATCCAGGGCGCCGAACTGGCGGACGTGAGTTCCAGCTTTGCGATGGAGCAGATCAAGTACACGACGGCGCTGCCGCTGGATTACGCGTAGACGGCGGCGGGCCGCGGGTCGGCCTGCATCATCCCCGATGCGCCCACCCCGTCATCCGCTTCTCCACCACGGCGAAAAACTCATACATCACCATCGCCATCACGGCGATCACCACCAGGCCGGCAAATGCCAGCGGCATCTTCATCGCCGAACCGGCCGAGACCAGCAGATAGCCAATGCCTTCATTGGCGGCGCTCATCTCCGACACGGTAGTCCCCACGAACGCCAAAGTAATGGCCACCTTCAGCGAAGCAAAGAAGTAAGGCATCGAACGCGGCAGGCCAACCTTGAGCAACACATCGGTGCGCCTTGCACCAAGTACGCGCAGTACATCCTCCAGTTCCGGCTCCAGCGTAGCCAGCCCGGTAGCGATATTGACCATGATCGGGAAGAACGAGATCAGGAACGCCGTCAGGATCGCCGGGCCGGCGCCAAGCCCGAACCACACCACCAGAATCGGCACAAACGCCGCCTTGGGCAAGGCATTGAACGCCGTCATCAACGGATAGCCCGCCGCATAGGCCAGCTTGGACGAACCCATCAGCAAACCCAGCACCACGCCCACGGCAATGGCGAGCCCAAAGCCGACCATGGTGGTCCAGAAGGTCCGCCATGCATGGCCCGCGATCACGTCCCAATACGCGAACAGCGATGAGACGATCGCGCTCGGGCTGGGCAGGATGAAGTCCGACACGTTGAACACCAGGCAGGCGCCCTGCCACAGCAACAGAAACGTAGCCAGCAGCAGCCACGGCGCCACGCGCTGCACGCGGCGCTGCCGGGCAGCGCTCATCGGGGAAGAAAACGTGCTCATGGTCAGTGCTGCCGTACGCGGCCGA
Organism: Cupriavidus sp. F041; assembly: GCF_057814235.1. Taxonomy (NCBI): domain Bacteria; kingdom Pseudomonadati; phylum Pseudomonadota; class Betaproteobacteria; order Burkholderiales; family Burkholderiaceae; genus Cupriavidus; species Cupriavidus sp. F041. Next base: position 231,758 of record NZ_JBVASY010000002.1, on the reverse strand, counting down.
TCTTCTCGCGCAGCGAGTGCACGAGTTCGGCGAAGGGTTCGGTATAGGTCAGATCGAGGTCGCGCGGACGCGGCAGGTCGATCTCCTTGCGCGTCAGGATGCGGCCGGGGCGCTGGCTCATCACGTAGACGGTATCGGCCAGGAACACGGCTTCACGCAAATCGTGAGTCACCAGGATCACGTTGAAGCGCTGCGCCTGCCACAGGTCGCGCAGCACGCACCACAACTCCTCCCTGGTGAACGCATCGAGCGCGCCGAAGGGCTCGTCGAGCAGCAGCATTCGCGGCTCGTGGATCAGCGCGCGGCAGATCGAAGCGCGCTGCTGCATGCCACCGGAGAGTTGCCACGGGTACTTGTCCTCGTAGCCGGCCAGCCCCACGGTGCGCAGCAACTCGCGCGCCCGCGCCGTGTATTCCCCGCGCTTCTGGCGCAGCTTGGAGCGGTATGGCTCCACGATCTCCAGAGGCAGCATGACATTTTGCAGCGTGGTGCGCCACGGCAGCAGCGTCGGCGCCTGGAAGGCCATGCCCACCATCTTGAGCGGCCCGGTGACTTTCTCGCCGGCGATCTTGACCACGCCACGCGTGGCGGGCTTGAGCCCCGTGGCCAGCTTCATGAAGGTGGACTTGCCGCAGCCGGAGGGCCCCACGATGGCGATGAACTCGCCCGGCTCCACCTGCAGCGAGATGTCCTCGATCGCGAACTCACCCTTGCGGGCAAGCTCGTCGTTATAGGCGAGCCAGACCCGATTGAAATCGACGAAGGGTCTCGCAGCCGGTTCGGCCGACAGTTCCGACGGTGCCGCGGCCCCTGCGCGCAGGAATGCGTTGGCTACCGTCATCGCAGCACATCCAGTTCGGCGGCCGACGGCAGGTAGGCGTCGGTCCACAGGTTATCGGGGTTGATGCGGCCCTTGGTACCGAAGGCGTCGGCTACCTGCGAGGCCATCAGAGACAGGCGCGGCTTGTTGACCCGGCCGAAGCCCTCGGCGCGTGCGTCGGGCGACCTGACCACGCTGTCCAGCGCCATCTTCAGGCGCCTGGTCTCGAGCTTCTCGTCGATGATGCCGTCACGCGCCTTGACGGCCTTGATGCCGTCTTCGGGCCTGGCGATCACGTCCCTGGCCGATTTCGCGAAGGCACGCAGGAAGGCCTTCACAGCGTCCGGGTTCTTCTTGAGGAAGTCTTCCGAAGCGATCACGGCATTGCCATAGAGCTTCACGCCGAACTGCGGATAGGGCAGCACCACAATGTCCTCGTCCTTCACCCCGCGCGCATTGAGATTGAGGATGGAGGTGAAGGAAAAGCCGGTAATGGCGTCCAGGTCGCCGCGCGTGAGCATGGTTTCGCGCAGCGTCGGGTCCATGGCCTGCCAGTTGAAGCTGGCTGCCTGCAGGCCGTTGGCCTTGGCGAAGATCGGGAAGGCACGGCGGCCAGCGTCGAACACCGGTGCGCCGAGCTTCTTGCCGGCCAGGTCGTGCGGGGCCTTGATGCCGGACTTCTTCAGCGCCACCACGGCCGCCGGCGTGTTGTTGTAGACCATCATCACGGCCACCGGCTTGTTCTTCGCATCCGGGTTGTTGCCGTAGAACTCCATTACCGAGGCCAGGTCGGCAAAGCCCATGTCGTAGGTGCCAGAGGCCACGCGGTTGACCACGTTGCCCGAGCCGTTGCCGGCGTCGATCGATACATCCAGCTTCTCGGCCTTGTAGTAGCCCTTCTGCTCGCCCAGCAGGAACAGCGCCGACGGGCCTTCGAAGCGCCAGTCGAGCTGGAAGCGCACCTTGGTCTGGGCGTGCGCCTCGCCGGCGAATTGTGTCGACAGCACCAGGGCGGTGCCGAGCGCCATGCCAAGCTGCAACAGGCGGCGGCGCGCCGGGGACGCGGCCGCGCCGGTTGCGGCATCGGTACGCCGGGCGCCAACGCGGGCGGCAATGGCATCGAACTGGGTGGCGGCGCGGAATAGCGGCATTGAACTCTCTCCTGTTGGTCGTCTTCCTGGAGAGTTCGTCTGCAAGGCGCGTGCCATGTAATCGCGCACCAACACAGGGCGATTACGCCACTTATTGTCGAACCAAATTCGTGCAACCGGATATGTCGATACGGTTTGCCGGCATGAATTGTCGACAACTCATCCTGGCGTCCGCGCCAGCGGGTTCGGCGGCGCGGATCAGGCATCCTGCGTGGCGTCGCCTGCTTCAATGGCCAGGGAGACATCCTCCACCGGCGCCTCGCCATCTGCCGCGCTGCGGGCCTGGATGCGCCACATCTCGGCGTAGCGGCCATCCAGCCGCATCAGTTCGGCATGCGTGCCGCGCTCGATGATGCGGCCGTGATCCATCACCAGGATCTGGTCGGCGTGCACCACGGTGGAAAGCCGGTGCGCGATCAGCAGCGTGGTGCGGTTCTGCGCCAGGCGCATCAGCTCGGCCTGGATGGCCTGTTCAGTGCGCGAATCCAGCGCCGAGGTGGCTTCGTCGAAGACCAGGACGGGCGGATTCTTCAGCAGCGTGCGCGCGATCGCCACCCGTTGCTTTTCCCCGCCCGACAGCTTGAGGCCACGTTCGCCCACGGGCGTGTCGTAGCCCTGCGGCAACTCGCGGATGAAGGCGTCGATCTGGGCCGCGCGCGCTGCCTCGATGACCTCGTCGCGGCTGGCGTCGGGACGGCCGTAGGCGATGTTGTAGTAGATGCTGTCGTTGAACAGCACGGTGTCCTGCGGCACGATGCCGATGGCGCGGCGCAGGCTGTCCTGCGTGATCGCGCGGATATCCTGGCCGTCGATCTCGATGCCGCCGCTGCCCACGTCATAGAAGCGGAACAGCAGCCGCGCCAGCGTGGACTTGCCGGAGCCGCTATGTCCCACCACCGCGGTGGTGGTGCCCGCCGCGATGGTGAAGTCCACATCGTCCAGGATCACGCGGTTGCTCTCGTAGCCAAAACCCACATGGGCAAAGCGCACGGCGGCGCCGCTCACGCGCAGGGTCTGCGCGCCCGGCGCGTCCGCCACCTCGCGGTTGGTGCCCAGCAGCACGAACATGCGGTCCATATCGGTGGTGGCCTGCTTGATCTCGCGGTAGATCACGCCGAGGAAGTTCAGCGGGATGTACAACTGGATCATCAGCGTGTTCACCAGCACCAGGTCGCCCAGCGTGAGCTTGCCTGCCGCCACGCCCACGGTGGCGCGCCACAGGATCAGGATCAGCCCGGTGGCGATAATGGCCTGCTGGCCGAAATTCAGGAAGGACAGCGAGTTCTGCGAGCGGATCGCCGCCGCGCGGTAGGTAAGCAGGTTCTCGTCATAGCGGCGGGCCTCGTACTCCTCATTGCCGAAGTACTTGACGGTTTCGAAGTTGAGCAGCGAATCGATCGCCTTCTGGTTCGCGCGGGAATCCAGCTCATTCATCCTGCGGCGGAAATGCGTGCGCCACTCGGTCACGACGATGGTGAACACGATATAGCTCGCCAGCGCGCAGCCCGTGATGGCGGCAAACCAGATGTCGTAGTGCAGGATAAAGAATCCCATCACCAGCCCCATCTCGACCAGGGTCGGCAGGATGCTGTAGAGCGAATACGAGATCAGCGACTGGATGCCGCGCGTGCCGCGCTCGATGTCGCGGCTCATGCCGCCGGTCTGCCGGTCCAGGTGAAAACGCAGCGACAGCGCATGCAGGTGGCGGAACACCTGCAAGGCGATCTCGCGCACCGCGCTCTGCGTGACCTTGGAGAACAGGATCTCGCGCAATTCGGTGAACAAGGTCCCCGACAGCCGCAAGACCCCATAGGCGACGATCAGCCCGACCGGCACCACCAGCAGTGCGGTAGCGCTGCCGGCGGGCACGTTCATGTTGTCCACCAGCTTCTTCATCAGGACCGGCACGCCCAGGTTGGCCACCTTGGCCGCCACCAGGCACACCAGCGCCAGCATCACGCGCCATTTGTAGTGCCAGACATAGGGCAACAGGTTGCGCACGGTCTGCCAGTCGCTGCGCGGAACGTTGGAACTGCCGAAGAGGGAGGAAGGCTGGGCGGGGGACGGCTCGGCCGACGTAGAGTAGCGTCGCATACGTTAGAATTCGGGCGAATATGCGATTGTGGCAGAGATCGTCTTTGTTAGCCGGCGCCACGCCGCTTATCCCCGTCACGGAACCGCCTCGACGCCCGGACCGCACGGCGGCAAGGTCACTCCGGCATGCGCACCGGCACGCCGGCACCCCGCCGCCGCCCTTGCTACCCCGCCCCAACCCTATCCAGCCTCAAGCCATCATGAACCAAGCCAACGCCCTCCCCTGCCTGCCTCCTGGCAAGAATCCCGCCCTGCGCGTGGTCCCCATGCCGGCGGACGCCAATGTGCACGGCGACGTCTTCGGCGGCTGGATCATGGCCCAGGTGGACATCGCCGGCTCGATCCCGGCGGTGGAACGCGCCCAGGGCCGCGTAGCCACCGTGGCGGTGAACTCCTTCCTGTTCAAGCATCCGGTCTTTGTCGGCGACCTGGTGAGCTTCTACGCCGATATCGAGAAGACGGGCCGCACCTCGATCACCGTGTCGGTGGAAGTCTATGCGCAGCGCATGCGCCACAGCCACGAGATCGTCAAGGTGACCGAAGCCATCCTGACCTATGTGGCGACGGACGACACAAGGCAACCGCGGGTGTTGCCAGCGGTATAAGCGGCCGCCTGAAGCCGGCTCCCCTGTCAGGCATTCCTGGCGGGGCGCCGGCGCGAGGATTCAGCGTCGGCTCTGAATGCTCTGAACGCCCGCGAGGAAAAGCGGAAATTTCCGCAAGCACATGCAGCCGCTTCTGATTGCCCCGCCTCGCCTCGGGTCATTAAATGCTAATGATTATCATTTTCATTTAAGGAGAATTGCATGCGTTCGTACATCAGGTCTGCCGCGCTGCCGCCGCGGCGCCCCCTCGCTTCCGTCGTCCTGGCCGCGGCCTGCGCCACACCAGTCCTGGCAGACGATTTGCAGCGGCAGGGCAAACACATCGAACTGGCGCCGGTCACCGTCACGGGAACGCAGGCACCCAGTTCCAAGGTCGAAGCCTCCGGCTCGGCCAAATACGCGGCGCCGCTGCTCGATACGCCCCAGACCATCACGGTGGTGCCGCAGCACGTGCTGGAGGAGCAGAACGCCCTGAGCTTGCGGCAGGCGCTTTCCAACGTTTCCGGCATCACCTTCAACGCTGGCGAGGGCGGCGGCGGCTCCGGCGACAGCATCAATATCCGCGGCTTCAGCGCCAACGCGAACATGCAGATCGACGGTTTGCGCGACAGCGGGCAGAACAACCGTTCCGACCTCTTCAACCTCGAAGCGGTTGAGGTGATCAAGGGGCCGAATTCGGTCTTCGGCGGCGCCGGCACCACCGGCGGCAGCATCAACATGATCAGCAAGCAACCCAAGGCGGACAGGTTCACGCACGTCGGCGGCGGGCTCGGCACGGCCGGCTTCCACCGCCTGACCCTGGATACCAAGCAGCCGCTGCCGTGGGACGGGCCCGCAACTGTCGTCCGCCTGAACCTGATGGCGCACGAAAACGACGTGCCGGGGCGCGACGTCCTCGAACGCCGCCGCTGGGGCATCGCGCCGTCGATCACCTTCGGCATGCAATCGCCGACACGCCTGACGCTGAGCTATTTCCACCAGCGCGACGACAACCTGCCCGACTACGGCGTGCCGGCGCTGAACGGCCAGCCGCTCGCGGGCGTCAGCCGGCACGCCTACTTCGGCTGGCGCAACGTGGACCGGGAGAACATCACCACCGACGCGGCCACCGTCAAGTTCGAACACGAGTTCAACGACAACCTCAAGCTGCAGAACCTGACCCGCTATTCGCGCCTGCACCGCGACACCGTGATCTCGGCCTCGCACGTGAACCAGAAGGGGCTGCCGCCGGGCCGCTACCTGCCGGCCGGACCGCAGGGCTATGGCCGCGACTCGGCCACCGAGCTGTGGATCAACCAGACCAACCTGACCAGCCGCTTCGACACCTTGGGGCTGGGACACACCCTGGTCAGTGGCTTCGAGATCTCACGCGAGACCTACGACCGGACCACCTATTCCTACAATCTCGCCAGATACTGATATGACTTCCCGTGTCAATCGGGATCGGTTTTCAGTTTTTGGTCTGTGCGTTTGATCTGAATTTCCTGAGGGCGACGTAGCAGTAAGTCTCGACGGTGGATCACACTGATATTCGCGGGTTGGCTACCGCATTACAGAGGTCCGTCCAAAGAGCCTGCCGCTACCTATGTTCGCAAATCGGATGACATTCCTTGCGTAGTATCTTCGCGGGTTACTCGGTGCCGGGCTACGCCGCCTTCAGGAAACTCCTCCAGTGTGTTGTGGGTGTTTGACGAAGCGCTGTGTTACACCGCGTGCGCCTCTCCCGATACGGCCAACGACATGGCCAGTTGGCTGATATCCCAAATGAACCCGGCCAGCTCGCGAGCCGTCGCGACTACCGCGATGTTCGCGTTTTTGCCGCGTGCTGCCAGCTTGCGATAGCGCCGGCATAGCCGGATCTGCGCGTCCCAGGCGCGATCGATGATAACCTTCGGGATGCCTTCGTGCCGTCGTTGAATCTCGGGGCTTACGCGTGCCGGGTGCCGGTAGCTCCAGGCGGCCTCGATGAGCAGCTTCCTTGCATAGCTGTTGCCAGTCTTGGTGATGCTGCCCTGACGGCGCCTATCCCCGGAGGAGTGTTCGGCTAGCGTCACCCCCAGCCAGGCCATCAATTGGCGCGGATGCTCAAAGCGGGAGAGATCGCCCAATTCCGCGAGCATGCCCACCGCCGTGGTGAACTGCACGCCGCGCATCGTCTGCAGGCCCAGTACAGCCGGATAAAAGCGCCAGTTGACGACCGCCAGTTGCTGCCATGTGCTGTCGAACGCATAGGTGCTCAGCCAGCGCCGGTGCGCTGGCCCCCAGTCGGCCCGACCCGCATAGCGTATCCCATGCGAGAGCAGAAAGGCCTTGAGCCATTGCCGGGCACGCTTCAGATCGTCTTTGGCACTCACCCACGCACGTGAGAGATCGCGGAATGCTTCGTCCTCCACGGTGGGCACATACACCGCCGACAGGTCGCCCGCGCGGAGCGAACGCACGAGCTTCACGGCGTCACGTCGATCGGTCTTGACGCGCTCGCCGGGTTTCTTCGGGATCAGCGACGGCGCCTGCCTCGTAGACGATGCGGATCCGGCGCGCTTTAGACTGCAGGCGCTTGCACAGGCGCTCGATATCGGCCTTCGACGTGCCGATCTTGCCAAGCAGTTCGACCTCGGCCATGCCGAGTGCATAAGCGACGGTGATCGAATCCTTATGGACGTCTAAACCGACATACAAAGTGCTATCGTGTTCCATGCTGGCCTCCGCGCTGGAAATCGCCGGGTGTGGCGCTGTCCACACCATGCGGCTCTGGCAGTCATGCTAACCCGCGTTTGATTCCTCACGGCAGGCCAGCCTCCGCCTCACGGGAAGTCATACTGCCTATCCCGCCAACGGTTTCGATCTCTCCAGCCCGCCAGGCTACTGGAGCGCGCCCACCGACCGGCGCGACAGCGCGCGCAACAAGACGTGGCTTGACGTCAAGGCGCTGTACGCACTTGACACCATCGCCCTGGGCAAGCACTGGGACCTGAACCTCGGCCTGCGCTACGACTGGATAGATGGCAGCGCCGAGAGCACGCCGCTGGGCAAGGCGACCGACCGCGCGGACAGCACCACCAACCAGCTCAGCAGCCGGGCGGGACTGGTGTTCAAGCCCACGGACAACGGCAGGATCTATTTCGCCTACGGCACGTCCTTCAACCCGTCCGCCGAGTTCCTGGTCAGCACCGGCTCGGGCGTGAACAAAGCCACGGGGGGACTGGCGCCCGAGAAAAACAAGACCTATGAGCTCGGCAGCAAATGGGAGTTCATGGAGCGGCGCCTGGGGCTGAACGCGGCGCTGATCCAGGTCGACAAGGACAACACGCGCGAACGCCTCTCCGATGGCAGCTATGCCCTGGCCGGCGAGCAGCGCGTGCGCGGCGTCGAGCTGGGCGCGGCTGGCAAGGTGACGCCGAACTGGGACGTTTTCGCCAACTACACTTACCTGAACAGCAAGACACTCAAGTCACTGTCGCTGCCCGAGCGCGAAGGCAAGGCGCTGGCCAACACACCGGCGCACTCCTTCAGCCTGTGGACCACCTACCAGTTGCCGGCGGGCTGGACGCTGGGCTACGGCGCGCGCTTCATCGGCAGGCGCAACGTGACGTCGGTGGGGGACGGCACGCTTGGTGCCTACCTGGTGCACAACGCCATGCTCGGCTATGCGCCGAACAAGAGCCTCAAGTTCCAGCTCAACATCGACAACCTGTTCAACAAGGCCTACGTGGAGCGGGTGCGCCAGACGCTTGGCAGTGCATCGCGCTCGTCCGCGATCGAGTATGGCGATGGCCGGTTCGCGGTGCTGTCGGCCGTCTACTCCTTCTAACGCTACGCGCCGGGGTCAGCCAAATGATGATTCACATACCCGGCGTCCTGACGCCGGAACAGGTGCGGGAAAGCGTAAGCCTGCTGACGGAGGCCGACTGGGCCGACGGCAAGGCGACCGCAGGATTCCAGTCCTCCCTCGCCAAGGACAATCTGCAATTGCCGCACGACTCCCCGCAGGGCAGGCAAATCGCCGCGATGATCGGGCAGGCCTTGCGGCGCCATCCCCTGTTCTTCTCGGCGGCGCTGCCGGCCAGGATCTACCCCAAGCTGTTCAACGCTTATGCGGGCGGACAATCCTTCGGCACGCATGTCGACAATGCCATCCGCTACCTTCCGGACGGCTCGGACAGCATCCGCACGGACATCTCGGCCACACTCTTCCTGTGCGGGCCCGACGATTACGACGGCGGCGAACTGATCGTCGAGGACACCTATGGGACGCACGCGGTCAAGCTACCCGCCGGCGACATGATCCTGTATCCGGCTTCCAGCCTGCACCGTGTCAGCCTGGTGACCCGGGGCACGCGGCTATGCGCGTTCTTCTGGATCCAGAGCCTGCTGCGGGACGCGCGCCAGCGCGCCCTCCTGTTCGACCTGGACACCGCCATCCAGGAAATCGGGCATGCGCTTGGCCATGGACACGCCACCGTGGTGCGCCTCACCGGCGTCAACCACAATCTGCTGCGCGAATGGGCGACGCCCTGACCCTGGCCTCGGCCTTGATGCCGTGCAAATGGCGGCAGCGGCAGGGGCGGTCCATCCGCCGTATCGGCCAGGGACGCCCGCAGGCTCAACTGAAGCGCGAGAAGTCCGGGCGGCGCTTCTCGAAGAACGCCTTGAAGGCTTCCTTGGCTTCCGGCGCCTGCAGCATGCGCCGGAACACCTCGCCCTCCTCCGCCATCTTCGCTTGCACGGCCGCCTTGTCGCCGCCCTTCATCAGCCGCTTGGTTTCCCGCAGCGACGAAGCCGGCAGCGCGGCCAGTTTGCGCGCCTGCTGCTGCACGAAATCGTGCAACTCCGCCACCGGCAGCACACGCGTCACCAGGCCGATCTGCAACGCTTCCTGCGCGCCGAAGGCCTCGCCCAGCAGCAATTTCTCCGCGGCGCGCTGGTGACCCAGCAAGCGCGGCAACAACATGCTCGATGCCGCTTCCGGGCACAGGCCCAGTTGCACGAACGGCAGCGACAGCTTCGCCGTCTCGGAGGCGTAAACCAGATCGCAATGCAGCAGCATCGTGGTGCCCACGCCAACTGCCGGGCCGCTTACCGCCGCCACCAGCGGCTTGCTCGCCTGGCTGATCTGCTGCAGGAACTGGAACACCGGTGCCGGCTGATCGCCTTCGCCCGAGGTGGGCGGGCGCTGCATGAAATCCTCAAGGTCGTTGCCCGCGGTAAAGACTTCCGCCTTGCCGCGGATCACGATCACGCGCACGGCGGGATCGGCATCGCCGGCGCGCAGTGCGTCGGCCATGGCCTGGTACATCGCTGCGGTGATGGCGTTCTTCTTATCGAGACGATCGAACTCGATGGTCAGGATGCCTTGTTCGATAGTGGTCAGGATGCTCATGAAATCGTCTTCTCCTTACTGCCAGGTTGACTTGTCTGCCTTCCCCTTCGCAGGGAAACAAACCCACTCATTCCACTTATTCCACTTATTCGAGCGGCGGCGGATCTTCGCAAAGATAGCTCATCCCGAACGCTTTTGCTCCGACGTTGAGCGCCAACGTCAGGCTCATCGGCGCCAGCATCAGTTCCACATCGTGCTGCTGCGCGGTGCGTGCAAGCGACTGAAACGCTGGCAGGGCGCGTATCGTCTCCGGATGCCCCGCATAGCTGAGCGCCACCGCCGGACTCAGCAATCGCCCGCTACGAATGCAATGCTCCGCATGCGCCATCACGCGGCGCATGCCTTCGTCCGCGCCGCGCGCCTTGGCCACCGGCTCAGTCTGGCCGCGATGCATATGCACGACGGGGCGGATATTGAAAGCGCTGCCTAGTGTCCTGCGCCAGAAATTCGTAGACAAAATCGCTTGATGCTGGCGAAGATGTCATCGGCAGACTTCGTCCACACGAAAGGCTTGGGGTTGGCGTTGTTCAGGTCAAGGTATTGGCGGATGGCTTGCTCAAGTTGTCGGGTTGAGCGATGCGTGCCGCGGCGAATGTATTGTTCAGTGATGGTCGCAAACCAGCGCTCCACCTGATTGATCCATGAGGCAGAGGTCGGTGTGAAATGAACATGGAAGCGCGGATGGCGAGCGAACCAAGCCTTGATCGACGGCGTCTTGTGCGTGCCGTAGTTGTCCATGACGAGATGCACATCGAGCGTGGGTGGCACGTTGGCTTCGATCGTGCGTAGAAACTGCAGGAATTCACTGCTGCGATGCCTGCGATGCAATTCACCGATAACTTCTCCTGTGGCAATGTCCAGCGCAGCGAACAACGTTGTCGTGCCATGGCGCATGTAGTCGTGCGTGCGTCGCTCGGGGAGGCCTGGCGCCAGCGGCAAGATGGGCTGCGTACGGTCCAGTGCTTGGATCTGGCTCTTCTCGTCAACGCACAACACCATGGCCTTGAGCGGTGGGTCGAGGTACAACCCCACGATATCGCGCACCTTCTCCACGAACAATGGGTCGGTGGAGAGCTTGAAGGTCTCCTGTCGATGAGGCTGCAGTCCAAAGGCACGCCAGATACGCGTCACGGTCGACGGCGATAGATTCGCCGCGCGAGCCATACTCCGCGTGCTCCAGTGGGTGGCGCCGGCTGGCACGGATTCGAGCGTCTGGGCAATAATCGCATCCACCTGTGCATCACCGATGGTCCTCGGTGCCCCTGGTCGCGGTGCATCGAGCAGTCCATCGAGCCGATGTGCCACGTAGCGCGCACGCCATTTCGATACGGTTTGCTGAGTGACACGCTGCCTTGCCGCGACGGTCTTGTTGTCCAAGCCTTCAGCGCTAGCCAGCACAATGCGCGCGCGTAAGGCCAACGCCTGTGCCGTCTTGCGCCGCATCGTCAGCGCCTTGAGTTGCTCACGTTCGACCGCACTCAACACAAGTTCCGCCTTTGGTCTTCCTCTCATCACCGCCTCGCCGTTTGCGTGCCTTCAACGCAGACTACTACGTAGTGTCAATAATGCAATGAATTTCTGACGCAGGACACTAGCATATAGCGTCCCCACGTGATGCTGTTCTCGCCCTTGTGCCTGGCCCGCGTATACATGTAGAGCAACTCGTCGGGCACCAGGAACATGTGCGCGCCATCGCGCAGGCGCGACTCGACGGCGTCCACCACGGCCTGTGCGCTGGCGCCGCCGTTCAGCATGCGGGCCGCTTCGCGCACGATCAGCGCCTGGCCCGGGCCGATCGCACCCGTATCGATCACCGTCAACTCGAACAGCCCCGTGCGCCCCGCGTCCTTGCGCAGCTTGAAGCTCTTGGCCACAGTGCCAACGACGGCGCCGGTGGCGTGCGCGTACAGCTTGCTGCGCGTGCCGGCGATGGTAAGCAGTAGCGCGCGATCGCACGAAGTGACCACATGCCTGAGCATGTGGTCTTCGATTTCGCGCTCGAGCAAGGGAACGGATTCGGCGTAATGGTCCTGCTTGCCCACCAGGTACTGCTTGTAGAGCGACGGCAAGGCGGGCTCGTCGCGCACGTCGGCCACGAAGCGGTCGCCCGCGCGGATGCGGAACGGCACCGTCTGTACCCCGAGTTCGGCCATCAGCGCGCGCGGCATATCGCACGCGGCGTCGGCCAGAATCACCGTCTCCTGCATCTGGTTGTCTCCTCCCTGTCAGGTGAGCCGCGTCGAGGCGGCAGCTGTCTCCTTGTTATGGCACTGCTTTCTTCACCTGATAGAGAGTCGGGGAGTGGATCACGGGCACACGCTGCCGTCCACGATCCAACTCCCCAGTGGCGCGTTCAAACGCGCTCGAAGATACCTGCGGCCCCCATGCCGGTGCCGACGCACATGGTCACCATGCCGTACTTCAGGTTGTTACGGCGCAGCGCGTGCACTACGGTGGCCGAACGGATCGCGCCGGTGGCGCCCAGCGGGTGGCCCAGTGCAATGGCGCCGCCCATCGGGTTGACCTTGGCCGGGTCCAGCTGCAGGTCGCGCATCACCGCCAGCGATTGCGCGGCGAAGGCTTCGTTCAGCTCGATCCAGTCGATCTGGTCCTGCGTCAGGCCGGCTGCCTTCAGCGCCGCGGGAATCGCTTCCTTCGGGCCGATACCCATGATCTCGGGCGGCACGCCGCGCACCGCGAACGACACGAAGCGCGCCAGCGGTACCAGGTTGAACTGCTTGAGGATCTTTTCCGAAACCAGGATCAGCGCGCCTGCGCCGTCCGAGGTCTGCGAGCTGTTGCCGGCGGTGACGCTGCCCTTGTTGGCAAACACCGGGCGCAGCTTGCCCAGGCCTTCGATGGAGGTCTCCGGACGCGGGCCTTCATCTAGCGAGATGGTGCGCGTCTTCACGTCGACCTGGCCGCTGGCCAGGTTGGGGAATTTCTCGACGATATCCACGGGGGTGATCTCGTCCTTGAACTCGCCGGCCTGCTGCGCGCGGATCGCCTTCTGGTGCGAAGCGAGCGAGAAGGCATCCTGGTCCTCGCGGCTGACCTGCCATTTTTGAGCGACCTTCTCGGCGGTCAAGCCCATGCCGTAGGCAATGCCGATGTTCTCGTCGCGCTCGAAGATCGACGGCGACATCGACGGCGAGTTGCCCATCATCGGCACCATGCTCATCGACTCCACGCCGGCGGCGATCATCACATCGGATTCACCCACGCGGATGCGGTCGGCCGCCATCGCCACCGCCGACACGCCCGAGGCGCAGAAGCGGTTGACGGTGATGCCGCCCACGGTGTTCGGCAGGCCGGACAACAGCGCGCCGATACGCGCCACGTTCAGGCCCTGCTGCGCCTCGGGAATCGCGCAGCCGACGATGGCATCTTCGATCAGCTTCGGATCGAGATTGGGCACCTGCGCCACGGCCGCGCGCAGGATGGTGGCCAGCAGGTCGTCCGGGCGGGTGTTCTTGTAAGCGCCCTTGGGTGCCTTGCCGATCGGCGTGCGGGTCGCGGCAACGATGTATGCGTCTTGCAGTTGTTTCATGATGTCGGTTCCTCGCTTGCCTTAGTTGCGCACCGGCTTGCCGGTCTGCAGCATGCCCATGATGCGTTCCTGGGTCTTGCCCGTGCCGAGCAGGTCGACAAAGGCCTTGCGCTCCAGCGCCAGCAGCCACTCCTCGCTGACCAGCGAGCCGGCCTCCACGTCGCCGCCGCACACTGCCTCGGCAATGCGGCTGGCGATCAGGAAGTCGTGCGCGGAGATAAAGCCGCCGTCGCGCATATTGGCCAGCGACGCCTTGATGGTGGCGATGCCCGAGCGGCCGGCAACCGGCACCAGCGTGCCCGGTACCGGCGCGCGGTAGCCTGCGTTGGCCAGCGCGCGGACTTCGTTCTGTGCCACGTAGAGCAGTTCATGCACGTTGAACACGATGGTGTCCGACGGCTGCAGGTAGCCCATCTTCTGCGCGTCCAGCGCCGAAGCCGAAACCTTCGCCATGGCGGCTGCCTGGAAGCGGTTGGTGAGGAACTGCAGGTAGTTGGTGCTGCCCGCGGCTTGTGCCGCGCGCGCAGCCGCCAAAGCCGCTTCCTTCAGCCCGCCGCCCGCCGGCACCAGGCCCACGCCCACTTCCACCAGGCCGATATAGGTTTCCAGCGCGGCCACGCGCCTGGCCGAATGCAGCATCAGTTCGCAGCCGCCGCCCAGCGCAATGCCGGACGCTGCCGACACCACCGGCACTGCGGAGTACTTCACGCGCATCATGCCGTCCTGGAACTTCTTGACGAAGGGCTCGATGCCCTTGGCGCCGCCCATCATGAAGGCCGGCATCGCGGCTTCCAGGTTGGCGCCCGCGGAGAACGGGCCGCCCGGCGCCCCCAGTTGCAGCGACGTGGGCTGCCACACCACCAGACCCTTGTACCCGGCTTCCGCCAGGTCGATGGCGCGCGTCAGGCCGTCGATCACGTCCGGCCCGATGGTGTTCATCTTGCTCTTGAACGAGACCACCAGCACATCGTCCTGGCCTTCGCTCACCCAGATGCGCACGGCATCATTTTCTTCCACGGTACGGCCTGCCTTGCGCGGATCGGCGGCAGCCGTGCCCTTGACCGCGGCGCGGAACGCCTGGCGCTCGTAGACCGGCAGCGCGTTGCGCTGCACGAAGGCCTGCGCGGCGGGAGACCACGAACCCCGCGCGCCGTGCACGCCCTGGTTGTCAGCGACGGGGCCTTCGAACACCCACGACGGCAGCGCTGCGTTGGACAAGCCCTTGCCCGCGTCGATGTCTTCCTTCACCCACTCGGCAACTTGCTTCCAGCCAGCCGACTGCCAGTCCTCGAAGGGGCCGGAATTCCAGCCGAAGCCCCAGCGGATCGCCAGGTCGATATCGGCAGCGGAGCCGGCGATCTGCTCGAGGTAGACGCCGATATAGTGGAACACGTCGCGGAACACGGCCCACAGGAACTGCGCCTGCGGGTTAGTGGATTCGCGCAGCAGCTTGATGCGCTCGGCCGGCTCCTTCTTCAGCATGCGCACGACGATCTCGTCGGCCTTCTTGCCCGAGTCGACGTACTGGCCGGTCTTGGGATCCAGCACCTTGATGGCCTTGCCTTCCTTCTTGTAGAAGCCGGCGCCGGTCTTCTGGCCCAATGCGCCCGCATCCACCAAACCCTTGAGCACGGCGGGCGTCTTGTACACCGGCGCGAACGGATCGTCCAGCAGGGTGTCCTGCATGGTCTTGATCACGTGGGCCATGGTGTCCAGGCCCACCACGTCGGCGGTGCGGAAGGTGGCGGACTTGGCGCGGCCCAGCTTGGAGCCGGTCAGGTCGTCGACCACGTCGAACGGGATGCCGTATTTCTCGGCCTCGGCGAACACCGCCAGGATCGAGAAGATGCCAACGCGATTGGCGATGAAGTTGGGCGTGTCCTTGGCGCGCACCACGCCCTTGCCGAGCGTGGAGGTCAGGAAGGTTTCCAGGCGGTCCAGGATCGCCGGCTGCGTGGTGGCAGTCGGGATCAGCTCCACCAGGTGCATGTAGCGCGGCGGGTTGAAGAAGTGCACGCCGCAGAAGCGCGATTTCAGGTCCGCGTCGAAACCGTCGGACAGCGCCGTGATCGACAGGCCCGAGGTATTGGTGGCGAAGATAGTGTGGGAGGCCAGGTGCGGCGCGACCTTCTTGTACAAGTCGTGCTTCCAGTCCATGCGCTCGGCGATCGCCTCGATCACCACGTCGCATTCCTTGAGCAGCGCGAGGTCGTCTTCGTAGTTGGCGGTCTGGATCAGGGCGGCTTCGTCCTTGATGCCGAGCGGCGCCGGCGAGAGTTTCTTCAGGTTCTCGATGGCGCGCAGCGAGATGCCGTTCTTGGGGCCTTCCTTGGCGGGAAGGTCGAACAGCACCACGGGTACGCGGGCATTGACGAGATGGGCGGCGATCTGCGCCCCCATGACGCCGGCACCCAGCACGGCGACCTTCTTGACGATGAAATTGGACATGCGCGCTCCTAGGAAAGTGAGCGTTGAAATGAGGTGGGTTGGCGGCGCGTGGCGCTGGCTTTGCTGGCGGCCTGCTCCCCTCTCCCGCTTGCGGGAGAGGGGAGCCAACCATTGGCAGCGATAGCCTGCAGCCGCGCTAAGACAACCGTGTTAATTCAAGACGGCCAGTCAGAACAAATCCGCGTCCAGCGCCATCAGCGTCGCCGAACCGGCGCGCGCCATGCGGATCTGCGACGCGGTCTCCGGCAGCAGCCTGGCAAAGTAGAAGCGCGCGGTAGCCAGCTTGCTGGTGTAGAACTTGTCGCCGCTGGCTTCCTTCTCCAGCGCGATCTTGGCCATGCGGGCCCAGAAGTACGAGAACACCAGGTGACCCACCACGCGCAGGTAAGGCACCGCGGCAGCGCCGACTTCGTCGGGGTTGGCCATGGCCTTCATGCCGATTTCCATGGTCAGCTTCTGCACCTTGTCGCCCAGGTCCGCCAGCGGGTTGACGAACTCCTGCATGGCTTCGTTGGTGCCCTCTTCTTCCACGAACGCCTGCACGATCTTGCCGAAGGCCTTCATCTTGGCGCCCATGTCGCCCAGGATCTTGCGGCCCAGCAGGTCCAGCGCCTGGATGGTGTTGGTGCCTTCGTAAATCATGTTGATGCGCGCGTCGCGCACATGCTGCTCCATGCCCCACTCGGCGATGTAGCCGTGGCCGCCGAACACCTGCATGCCCTCATTGGTGGCGGTGAACGCATTGTCGGTCAGGAAGGCCTTGATCACCGGCGTCAGCAATGCGACGAGATCACCGGCTTCCTTGCGCACGGATTCGTCCGGATGCGACAGCTCGCGGTCGATCTGCAACGCGGTCCAGTAGCTGAACGCGCGGCCGCCTTCGGCGAAGGCCTTCTGCGTCAGCAGCATGCGGCGCACGTCGGGGTGCACGATGATCGGGTCGGCCGGCTTGTCCGGTGCCTTGGGACCGGTCAGCGCGCGCATCTGCAGGCGGTCCTTGGCGTAGGCCAGGGAGTTCTGGTAGGCCACTTCGGTCAGGCCCAGGCCCTGCATGCCAACGCCCAGGCGGGCGGCGTTCATCATCACGAACATGGCGTTCAGGCCCTTGTTGGGCTCGCCCACCATCCAGCCGCGCGCGCCATCCAGGTTCATCACGCAGGTGGCGTTGCCGTGGATGCCCATCTTGTGCTCGATCGAACCGCACTGGATGCCGTTGCGCTCGCCCGGGTTGCCATTGGCGTCGGGGATGAACTTCGGCACCACGAACAGCGAGATGCCCTTGGTGCCCTGCGGCGCGTCCGGCAGGCGCGCCAGCACCAGGTGGATGATATTGGCGGAGAGATCGTGCTCGCCGGCCGAGATGAAGATCTTGGTGCCGGTGATGCTGTACGAGCCGTCGCCCAGCGGTTCGGCCTTGCTGCGCAGGATGCCCAGGTCGGTGCCGCAATGCGGCTCGGTCAGGCACATGGTGCCGGTCCATTCGCCGGACACCAGCTTGGGCAGGTACAGCTTCTGCAGTTCCGGCGTGCCGTGCGCGTGCAGCGCTTCATAGGCGCCGTGCGACAGGCCGGGGTACATGGTCCACGCCTGGTTGGCCGAGTTCAGCATCTCGTACAAGGCGTTGTTGACCAGGATGGGCAGGCCCTGGCCGCCGTATTCCGGGTCGCAGCCCAGCGCCGGCCAGCCGGCTTCCACGTACTGCTGGTAGGCTTCCTTGAAGCCCTTGGGCGCGGTCACCACGCCGTCGCCGACGTAGGTGCAGCCTTCGCGGTCGCCGCTCTGGTTGAGCGGGAACACCACTTCGGAGCAGAACTTGCCGGCTTCCTCGAGCACCTGGTTGATGGTGTCCGCGTCGATGTCTGCGTGCTTCGGCAGCGCCTTGAGTTCGGCTTCCACGCCGAGCAATTCATGGAGCACGAACTGCATGTCGCGCAACGGTGCGGTGTACTGGCCCATCAAAGACTCCTTGGAGGTTTGCAAAGCCGCTACGCCGCCCGTGCACGATCCGGCACGGGACGCCGCGGCGGCGTCAGGTACGGTAAGACTGAATCAACTTGTTGAGTGCGACCATGGCAAGCTCCGCACTGGCGGGCAGCCGCAGGAAACGGGCGTCATGATGCAAGCCTAGTTCAAGGCTGTACATTTCAAACAGCATCAGGCGTGGATCGCAGTCCGCGCGCAGGTGCCCCTGTTCCTTGGCCTGGTCGATGGCACGCGTGAGCGCGGCGCGCCAGATGGTGACGCTCTTGACTAGCTCGTCACGCACCGGGCTTTCCGCGCGGTCGTCGTACTCCACCGCCCCGCTGATGTAGATGCATCCCGTGGTCACTTCCTGGATGCGCTTTTCCATCCAGCGGCGCACCATGGACTGCAAGCGCGGCAAGCCACGCGGTTCGTGCAGCGAGGGGTAGAAGACCTCTTGCTCGAAACGGCGGTGATACTCGCGCACCACTTCCACCTGCAGGTCCTCGCGCGAACCGAAATGCGCGAACACGCCGCTTTTGCTCATCTGCATGCGTTCCGCCAACAAGCCGATGGTCAAGCCTTCGAGCCCGTCGCGGGACGACAGCTCCAGCGCGGCATCCAGAATCGCCACGCGCGTCATTTCCCCCTTGCGCATGGGCGCGGGGGACGCGGAAGTGCCGGATTCGAGACGAGCTGACTGGTGTCGCATGATTATTTCTCCGTTCTTCGCTGCGCGATCCTGATCGCGCAGCGTTTGACCCTGACGTAGTGCTTTTTTCGCTGCCTGGCTACCTGTTATCACCGCCCGGCAGACGCGAATGCACGCAGTCTAAGGCAAAAAAGAACGATCGTTCAGATTATTGTGATGACGCTCGCCGGCAGCAAGCTTTTAATTAGATCGGGGTTTCTAAACGCAGCGGCCGTGCCTCTTGCGCTGCAACATGCCGCGGCGCAGCGAGGCAGCGATATTTCCCGCCCCCCGTGCCGCAAAGCAACATGCCCGCGCGGCCGGGCGCATTGTCCCGCGATCAGTAGCGCCCTGTCACGCCCGCGATGATCACGCCGACGCGCAGCACCATATACGCGGCCCAGCTTCCCATGCGGCGCAACGCCGAGCGCCGCGCATGGGTGGCGGCCTTGACCTCGACGCTGCGCGAGGCAATGGCAAGCTCCAGTTCCTGGCGCAGTTCGGCGCAAAACGCGCCGTCGTAGACCACCACGTTGGCCTCGCGCGCCAGCAGCAGGCTGAATGGGTCCATGTTGCTGGATCCCACCGTGGCCCAGGCATCGTCGACCACAGCCACCTTGGCGTGCAGGAAACTCTCGCCGTATTCGTGGATCTCCACGCCGGCGCCGAGCAAGGTCGCATACAGCGCGTGCGTCGCATAGTGCTGCAGGCGGTACTCGACCATGCCCTGCAGCAGCAGCCGCACGCGCACGCCGCGCTTGCGGCAGGCCAGCAAGGCGCGGCGCATCTTGTGCCCGGGCAGGAAGTAAGCATTGGCGATGATGACCTCCCGCCGCGCGCCGCCCAGCGCCTGCAGGTACTGGCGCTCGATGGCGCGGCGGTTGCGCAGGTTGTCGCGCAAGAGCAGCGCGGCGCGCATGCCGCCGGCGAGGTCCTGGCGTGGCAGCGGCAGGTCGGTGATCAGCGGGAACTCGGCGGCCACGCCGGCCAGGCCGACGGTGCGCATTTCGCCGCGCAGGGAAAGCTGCCACCACAGGCGTTCGGCGGTCAGCGCAATCTGGTTGACCAGCGGGCCTCGCACCGCCACGGCAAAGTCATAGCGCGGGCCCAGCCCCGCGCTCTCGAAAGGCCCGTGGTTGTGGTCGTCGATGATATTGATGCCGCCAACGAAGCCGATCTGCTGGTCGATCACCGCCAGCTTCCGGTGCAGCCGGCGCAAGTTGCGCCGCGCCAGGCTGAAGCGGCGCAAGGGGCGGAAGATCTTCAGGCACACACCGCCATCGCGCAAGCGCGCGGCGAGCCCGGCCGGCATGTCGCCGGCGCCGAAGCCATCCACGACAAGGTGCGCGATCACGCCACGCCCCGCAGCGCGGATCAGGGCATCGCTCACTGCCGTGCCAACCTCGTCATCGGCATAGATATAGGTTTCCAGCGAAACCGAGAACACGGCCTGGTCGATAGCGGCAATCAGGGCGGGGAAAAATTCCTGGCCGCCACGCAACAGGCGCACGGCGTTGCCGCCCATGGGCTTGCCGCGGCGCCACTCGGAACGCAGCGGACCGGCGTGCCGCGGCGCGCGCGGGGGCGCCGGCGCATCGGCATCGTCGCGCGAGGCCGCGTTGCCCCAGGGCAGCACGTATGGCTCGTGTGGGATCTGAATCGGGGACATGGGGCACATTATCAGCCACGCCGATGTCCCATGCGTGCTCCAGGCGACGCGCATGGCGCACTGTTGCGGCCTTTACCGCCTTTCTCTGCTATCGTCGGCGCTTTATCCCCCCACAGCCCCGACATCGTGAAGGTTTTCGGCATCTCCGGTTCGTCCGGCAGCGGCAAGACCACGCTGCTGGATCAGTTGATCCCGCGTTTCGTCGCAGCCGGGCTGCGCGTGGCCGGCGTCAAGCACACCCACCACGGCTTCGACCCCGACACCCCTGGCAAGGACTCCTGGCGCATGCGCCAGGCCGGTTGCGCCAATGTTGTGCTGGTGGGCGCGCGCCACCTGACGCTGATGCGCCACTATCCCGAGTCCGAAGCCTCGCCCGAACTGGCCGATGCGCTTGCCGTGCTGCCCGCCGGCACCGACCTGGTGCTGGTGGAAGGCTACAAGCGCAGTGATTTCCCCAAGCTGGAAGTGTTCCGGCCGGACCTTGGCAGGCCGCCGCTATGGCCGGAGGTGCAGAGCATTGTGGCCGTCGCCAGCGACAAACCGGAGGCGGTGGCCATGCTCACTGCCCTGCCCGTGCTGGACCTGTCCGACCTCGATGCCATCTGCCAACTGATCCAGGATGGCGCGCTCGAACTCACGCCAGCACTGGCCGCCACACTGGCGCAGTCTCACCAGACGCGATAGACGTGGCCGCTGCGCGGTCCCTCGATGCTGCGCTGATAGGCCAGTGCGACACGCGCCGCCGGCACCGCCTCGAAGCCGGGGAAGAAATCGCCATAAGCGGGCCATGACTCCTGCACCACGGTCGGGCTGACCACGTTGATGCGCAGGCCACGCTCCAGTTCAGGCGCCGCGCTGCGCACGAACCCTTCCAGCGCGGCATTGACGCTGCCGGCATTGGCGCCCATGCGGATCGGCTCGCTGCCGACGATCCCGCTGGTGAGCGTGATCGAGCCGCCATCGTTCAGGAAGTGCTGGCCAACCAGCGCCAGGCGCACCTGCCCGAGCAACTTGTCTTGCAGCCCGATCGCGAAATCCTCGGCGCGCATCTGCGCGAGCGGGCCGAAAAACAGGCTCCCGGTGGTGGCGACGATGGCATCCACCCGGCCGGTCGATTCGAACAAGGCCTGCACCGACCCGGGCTGCGTCAGGTCGACCCGATGATCGCCACCCGACTTGCCGACGCGCACCACTTCATGGCGCGCCGACAGGTTCTGGACCACCGCCTGGCCAAGCGTGCCGCTGGCCCCGATCACGATAATTTTCATCCCATTCTCCGTTCGTCCACTAACCCAAGGTGCGGGGGATTCCTTCCCTCCGCTTCAAGAACCGATTATGAAAGTGGGCCATACACGGATAAATGGGCTACGATTTCGCGGATACCTAACTTTTGATTAGCAATCCGTGGACAAGCTACGCAGCATGGAAGTCTTCGCCGCCGCCGCCGAAGCCGGCAGCTTCAGTGCCTGCGCCGATGCGCTGGGCCTGTCGGCGGTGATGGTGGGCAAGCATGTGGGCCAGCTCGAACGCCATCTGGGCGTGCGCCTGCTGCAACGCAGCACGCGGCGCCAGAGCCTGACCGAAGCCGGACGCCTGTTCCTGGAGGAATGCCGGCTGATACTGGAGCGCGTGCGCAACGCGGAAACCGTTGCGGAACGCCTGCACAGCCAGCCGCGCGGGCGCCTGCGTGTCACCGCCCCGGTGACGCTGGGAGAGACAGCGGTCGCCGAGGCAGTATCGGCGTTCCTTCTGAACTATCCGGAAGTCACGGTGGAACTGGTGCTTGACGACGCCTTTACCGACCTGATTGCCGACGGTTTCGATGCTGCCGTCCGCATCGGCGCGCTGGCCAGTTCGGACCACCTGGTCGCGCGCCTCTTGCGGCCCTACCGCATGGCGATCTGCGCGGCGCCGGCCTACCTGGCGCAGGCGGGCCATCCCCGTTCACTGGCAGACCTGGCCGGACATCGCTGCCTGAACCACCTGTTGTGGCCGCAAGGCATGGGCTGGCCGGCATTCGAGGGCGGTCCCCGGCAGGTGCCCGCGGCACCGCTCGCCGCGAATAACGGCCAGGCGTTGCGGCGCGCCGCGCTGGCCGGCTGCGGCATCGTCATGCAGCCTGAAGTGCTGCTGGCGGCCGACATCACCGCGGGCCTGCTGGTACCGCTTCTGGAAGACGCTACGCCAGCGCCGAGGCCCGTGCACCTGCTTTATCCGCGCGACCCGCGGCCTCTGCCCAAGCAGGCGCGCTTCGTCGAAATCATGCTGGAAAAAATGGGGGCCTGAAGACAGCGCGCGCGCCGGCGCGGGGCCTCAGGAAGAGATGCCGGCCTTGGCCTTGTGGGCAACCGGCCGCTCCGGGACGGAAATGCGGGCGAGCTCGGCCATCAACGGCACGTGGTCAGAACGCTGGGCCCATTCGCGGCCGGTCAGCGCGCTGGCGTGCTCGATCTCGAATCCGCGCACATAGATGCGGTCGAGTTGCCACCAAGGCATGTGGCTGGGAAAGGTGTGCAGCCGTGCACCGCCCGCATGGGAAACTTCCGTCGCCCCCAGCGTGGTGCAGATCAGGTTGTCCAGGCGGTGGTTCCAGTCGTTGAAATCGCCGGCGATCACCAGCGGCGCATCGCCCGGCACCACGTCGCACACGCGCTTGACCAGCGCCTCCGCCTGGCGGGCGCGGCTGCGGGCGAACAGCCCGAAATGCACGCAGATCAGATGGGCCTCGACGCCGTTCATATCCGCCACCGCATGCAGCAGGCCGCGCTGCTCGAAGCGATGGTCGGAGATGTCGAGATTTTCCGACATCAGGATCGGATGGCGCGACAGGATGGCATTACCGTGGTGCCCGTGGTCATACACCGCATTGCGCCCATACACCGAGTGCGGGTAGGCATCGGTGGCCAGGTAGTTTAGCTGCGTATAGTCCGGGTCGAACAAGGCGGCTGCCACCAGGCGGTCATTGCGGTCCTGCACTTCCTGCAGGAAGACGATGTCGGCATTGACCACATGCAGCCCGTCGCGCACGTTATGGATGCGCGACTTGCCCTTGATGCCGGTCACGCCCTTGTGAATGTTGTAGGTAACGACGCGCAGTCTCATGAGCCCGCTCCACAGGCAGCGCGCTGTCCCTGCACGCGCCAGCCCAGTTGCAGCACCGCCTCCGCATTGCTGCTCGAGAAGCAGAGCGCGGCGGCCTCGCGCCACGGCAGCCACTGATATTGCAGGTGCTCGCGTGGTGCCAGCGTCACCGGCACCGGCTGCGCCACCCTCAGGCCGAACCAGTGCTCGGTGTTGCGCGTCACGCCGGGAGCGTAACGGTGGCGCCACTGCGGATAGATCTCGTAGTCGATGGTTCGCTGCCAGTCGTCCAGTTGATGCTCGGCGGCGATGATGCCGGTTTCCTCCGCCACTTCGCGGGCGGCCGTCATGGCCAGCGGCTCGTCGGATGCGTCCAGGCTGCCGGTGACGGACTGCCAGTAACCCGGCCGGTCGGCGCGCTCGATCAACAGCACTTGCAGGTCCGGCGTGTGGATCACGACCAGGACGGATTCAGGGATTTTGTAGGACATGGGGATAGGACAAACGGCGTCCCCAAGCTTACCGCAGATGCACCCGGCCGCCATGGGAAACATGGTCGCCGGGACGGTCTCGCGGGCTGGATGCATGATGGGAGGGGACGAATCAGGCGCGGCTGGAACCTGGCAACGCTTCCCGTGGCTTCCGGCGCCCGGACGACACTCAAGCCGCGTGAACGCTGGACTGGACCGGCGCCTCGCGCAGCCAGGTCTCGAAGACGCCGGGAGAGTCGCCGTGGCCCCATGCGGCGCGTAGTTGCTGCATCAGCGGCGTGAGCGCCTGGGTGTACTCGCGCGAAGCCGCGTGCGCATGCGCGGCGAGGCGTTCGGCGCATTCCCGCAACTGCGCCTGCAATTGCAAGCGTTCCTGCGCAATCTCCTTTTCGCGCACGCCGAGCGCGTTGTACTTCTGGATCAGGAAGCGTTGGTAGTCGCCGGCTTCCACGCCCTGGGCCGCTTGCGCGTTGACCTGCTCGAAGCGCATCACGATGCTGCCGGTTTCCTGCTCGATATGGGTGGCCTCCGCCGCCAGCGCCTGTAATCCGTCCTGCAGGCGTAGCGCCTCGCGGCGCTCGTCGCGCAGGTGCGCCGCGTGCTCGTCGAAGATACGCTGCGCCAGCAGGTAAGCCTGTACCACCGGCTGGGGCGCTACGACAAGCAGCGGATCCGCGCCGCCGGCGCGGCTGCCCTGAACCAGGGCGTCGTCGGCCAGGCGCAGGTTGCCCAGGTCTTCCAGCCAGCGTCCGCGCGCCATGACCGTTCCCACCGTATCCAGCGCCACCCGGCGCAGGGCTTCGGCGCGCTGCATCTCCACCGGTTCCGGCATTGGCACGGCACCGCCGCCGGTCTGCGCCGCATGCGCGATATCCGGCACGCAGGCCGCCACCGTGGTCGCCACGGACTCCGACATGGCCACCGCCGAGCGGCGCACCGCGCGCCGCAACTCGAAACGCGCCAGCAGCATCATCGCCAGCCCGGCGACAAGCCAGGTGACGATGGTCTCGGCATGGGCCAGAAAAAACTGGCGAATCAGTTCTACATCCAGGTGCACGGCAAATTCCTCCCGCGCGGCCGGCGTGCCTTCGAAATGGGCTTGCGGCTTGGCGCTATAAAGGGAGAAGACTGGACGGGAGGGGGCTTCGTTCCGCGATGTAACAATTGGAAACCAGGCACGGGGTGCCGAATGGCCGGCGCGCGCGGAAGACGATCGCCTGACCTGACCAGAAAAGCCGCGCGTCAGGCGTGCGCCGCCTTCATGTCGGCGATGAAGGCGTCAAGCAGATCGTTGGCGTGCGGCTTGCGGCGCACCACCATGTCGAACGGTACCTCATAGCGCATCGCGTCCGGCGCGAGCGGGGCCAACTGGCCCTGCAGCACGTAGGGCGCCGCGAAATGTGCCGGCAAATAGCCCAGGTGCCGGCCGGACAGCACCAGCATCGCCACTGCCTCCATGTTGTCCGCCATCGCCGTCACCAGCCGGTCTGCCGGCGAGCCCGCGGCCTCCGGCAGCGGATAGCTGCGCCAGGCCCACGCATGGCCGAGCGTGACCGCCGGGTCGATGCGCCCGGCCTCGGCAAAAAGCGGATGGCCGCGTCCGGCATAGGCAAGCTGCGTCTCGTGAAAGATGGTGGTGTAGTCCAGCGCGGGCACGCGATGCCAGAAGTAGCCGATACCCATGTGGATCTTGCCGTCCAGCAGCAGTCCTTCCAGCTCTCCCGGTGAACGCACCGACACCGAGAAGTGCACGGATTCGTCCCGCTGGCGGAAGCGCTCGATTGCCTGGCTGATGCGCGCATTGGCGCTCACCGGCGTATGCCCGATCAAGCCCAGGTTGAGCGTGCCCACCAGCGTGCGCCCCACCTTGCGCGCTTCTGCGCCAAAGACATCCAGCGCCGTCAGCAGCTTGCGCCCGGATTCGACAAATTGCCGGCCGCGCGGGGTCAGCCGGAAACCGCTGCGCCCTCGTTCACACAGCCGGTAGCCCAACCGCGTTTCCAGCGTTGAAAGTTGCGTGCTGATGGTGGACTGGCCGACGTTGAGCGTCGCCTGCGCGGGTGTGATGCCGTTGGCATCCACTACCGCCAGGAAAACGCGGATCAGGCGCAGGTCAAGATCGGAGGGTTGTCCCAGCATGGTTGGTACATCGATCCGGATCAATGTTTGGTTCAGAAGTTTCGCATTCTACGCGTCAAAACAATCAGCAAGAATTCAGATCTCTCCACCATGACATGCCACCGGGCGCGGCATGATGAATCTATCCCCATGAATGCAAAGCTGCTACTCGACCCGGCCGGCGCTGCCGAACCCTTCCAGCCGATGTCCGGCAACGCCATGCCGCGCTTTGGCGGCATCGCCACCATGATGCGGCTGCCCGCCGCCGGGAGCACCGCCGGGCTGGATGCCTGCTTTGTCGGCGTGCCGTTCGACCTGGGCACGTCCAACCGCAACGGCGCGCGCCTGGGGCCCCGCCAGATCCGGGCCGAATCCGTGCTGCTGCGCCCCTGCAACATGGCCACGCGCGCCGCCCCATTCGATTCGCTGCGCGTCGCCGATATCGGCGACGTGGCGACCAATCCATACAACTTGCACGATTCCATCGCGCGCATCGAGGCAGCGTACCGCGACATCATCGCCACGGGGTGCCGCCCGGTCGGGCTGGGCGGCGACCACACCGTCACGCTGCCGATCCTGCGCGCCATGCACGCGAGGTATGGCCGCGTCGGACTGATCCATGTCGATGCGCATGCCGATGTGAACGACACCATGTTTGGCGAGAAGATCGCGCGCGGCACCGACTATGCCGCCGAGGATTTCGACTGGTGCCGCCAGCAGGGATTTCAGGTGGTCACTGCCGAAGCATGCTGCCACCGGTCGCTGGCACCCCTGATGGAGGAAGTCGGCGCGCGCCTGCGGGGC
This sequence comes from Cupriavidus sp. F041, assembly GCF_057814235.1. Classification (NCBI taxonomy): domain Bacteria; kingdom Pseudomonadati; phylum Pseudomonadota; class Betaproteobacteria; order Burkholderiales; family Burkholderiaceae; genus Cupriavidus; species Cupriavidus sp. F041. The sequence goes on along the minus strand of NZ_JBVASY010000002.1, from coordinate 204,894 downwards.
GGCCCGGTCTACATCAGTTTCGATATCGACGGCATCGACCCTGCCTACGCTCCCGGCACCGGCACGCCGGAGATCGGCGGGCTGACGGTGCCACAGGCGCTGGAGATCGTGCGTGGCGCGCGCGGGCTGGATATCGTCGGCGCCGACCTGGTCGAGGTATCGCCGCCCTATGACCCGTTTGGCACCACGGCGCTGCTCGGGGCCAATCTGGCGTTCGAACTGCTGTGCGTGCTGCCCGGCGTCGAATACCGCGACGCCTGATGCCTTCGCCAAAGCCATAAACAGGAGACCCACCATGCAGACCAAGCAGCCTGCCCCCCAACCCCGCCGCGCGGCCCTGGCATCGTTCGTCGGCACCACCATCGAGTGGTACGACTTCTACAGTTACGCCACAGCCGCGGCGCTGGTTTTCGGACCACTGTTCTTTCCCGGCGAGAGCCGCCTGCTGAGCCTGCTGGCCTCGTTCGGCTCGTTCGCCATCGGCTTTCTGGCGCGGCCCGTTGGCGGCGTTCTGTTCGGGCGCATCGGCGATCGCCTTGGGCGCAAGCGCGCGCTCATGGGCATGCTGTCCTTGATGGCCATCGCCACGGTGCTGATCGGCTGCCTGCCGACCTATGCGCAGGCCGGATGGATCGCGCCCGTGGCGCTGGTGGCGTTGCGCGTACTGTAGGGCATCGCGGTCGGCGGCGAGTGGGGCGGCGCGGTGTTGCTGGCAGGCGAGCACGCGCCGGCCGGCCGGCGCACCTTCTTCGCCTCGTTCGCGCAACTTGGCAGCGCGGGCGGGCTGATCCTGTCGATGCTCGCCTTCAGCGCCATCAGCCGGCTCGATCACGACGCCCTCATGCAATGGGGCTGGCGCCTGCCCTTCCTGGCCAGCGCAGTGCTGCTGGCGGTTGGCTTCGTGATCCGGCTGTCGGTCAACGAATCGCCGGAATTCGAGGCGATGCAGGCCACCGGCGAAGTGGCCCGCCAGCCGCTGGCCGAAGCGCTACGCGCGTGGCCGCTAATCGTGCTGGCGATCGGCGCCAACGTGTACGGCATCGCCGGGGTGTACTTCAGCAACATTTTCATGATCTCCTATGCCACGCAGTACCTGGCGCTGGACAGGGAGATGATTCTCGACTGCATGTTCTGGGTGGCGGTGCTGCAGTTCTTCGTGCAACTGGGCGCGGCGCATCTGGCCGACCGTTTCGGCACCCGGCGCGTGCTGGCCATCGTTGCGGCATGCGCCATCGCCGTGCCGTTCGTCATGCTGCCCCTGGTGCGCACTGGCCAGCCGCACACGGTGTTCCTGGGCATCGCCATCGCCACGCTATGTGAAACGGGCTACTACGCCGTCATTGCCGGCTTTGTCACCGGCATGTTCGCCGCGCGCATCCGCTACACCGCCATCTCGCTGTCGTACCAGGTGTGCGGCGCCTTCGCCGGCGGCCTGACTCCGCTGCTTGCAACACTGCTGGCGGACAGGTTCTTTCCGCAGTGGTGGCCGATGGCGGTGTTCTATGCGGGATTTGCGGCACTATCGCTGATGTGCGTGGTGCTGGCGGGGCGAGCGCGAGAGGCCAGCTTGCCCGCGACCGCGACCGCGACGAGCATCTGATATGCCCGAAAATCGGGATAGGGGCGGTCAGGTAATCTGACCGGTCCCCTCCCACACCACCTGGCATGCGGGTCCGCACCAGGCGGTTGGAATGGTTGAGGTCGTCAGGCTTGTGTTGCTCCCGACCCGACGCCCAGGCTTGCCTTTGTCCGGTTCGGCGGAACTGATTCCTCGCTGCCGGGGCCTGTCGGGCTTCACCCTATCCACCCTACCGACGAGCTTCGCTCTCGCGAACATCTGAGGCGCTTCACTTCCGATAACCAGAGGGCTCCCCCTCCCATTCCTTCGGCCCTTCGCCGGCAGCTTTAGCTTTCCCAGCCACGCCGCCCAACTACTTTGGCCTCTGCTGACTCCTCGCTCCGACTCGACGTCGTTGCCCTTTCAGGCATGAGGCGAGGCCTCCCCAGGTAAGAACGCACTCCTTCACCGCACAGCCGCTGCATTTACGCCACTTCGCCTTGGTCACAAGAGCTTCGCGGTTTCTTGCCCGCTCGCCCTGCTCGGCAGCGCCTTCTATGCAGTTCTTGTCCATCGGCTCGCGATTTACGCTCCACGCTTCCTCCCCACACTCGGTCGCCCTCATGCGGTTGCGCTTCACTTCATTCGCCGTGACCAGCTTATGGCGGGACTTACACCCGCAGGAGTGCGCCCATGCTGGGCGCACAAAAAATAAAAAGGGCCGCGCTTGCGCGCGGCCCTTCCTCAGGCAGTCGAAACCCCGGCTCAGGCCGTCTTCGGCTCCGCGGCACGCAAGCGGATATGCAGCTCGCGCAGCTGCTTCTCGTCGACCGAGCTCGGCGCTTGCGTCAGCAAGTCTTGCGCGCGCTGGGTCTTGGGGAAGGCGATCACGTCACGGATCGAATCAGCGCCGGCCATCATGGTGACGATGCGGTCCAGGCCGAAGGCCAGGCCGCCGTGCGGGGGCGCGCCGTATTGCAGCGCGTCCAGCAGGTAGCCGAACTTGGCACGTGCTTCTTCCTCGCCGATCTTCAGGGCGCGGAACACCTTGCTCTGCACGTCCTCGCGGAAGATCCGCACCGAGCCACCGCCCATTTCCCAGCCGTTCAGGACCATGTCGTAGGCCTTGGCGATGCACTTGCCCGGATCGGTTTCCAGGTACTGCAGGTGCTCGTCCTTGGGGCTGGTGAACGGGTGGTGCATGGCGACCCAGCGGGCATCTTCCTCGTCGTACTCGAACATCGGGAAGTCGATCACCCACAGCGGCTTCCACACGTCCTCGAACAGGCCGTGGGTCTTGCCGAACTCGGAGTGGCCGATCTTCAGGCGCAGGCCGCCGATGGCGTCGTTGACGACCTTGGCCTTGTCCGCGCCGAAGAAGATGATGTCGCCGTCCTTGGCGCCGGTGCGCTTCAGGATCTCGGCGATGGCCGCGTCATGCAGGTTCTTGACGATCGGCGATTGCAGGCCGTCGCGGCCCTTGGCCACTTCGTTGACCTTGATCCAGGCCAGGCCCTTGGCGCCGTAGATGGCGACGAACTGGGTGTAGGCATCGATCTCGCTCCGCGAGATGGCGGCGCCGCCCGGCACGCACAGGCCGACCACGCGGCCGTTCTCGCTGTTGGCGGGGCCGGAGAACACCTTGAAATCGACGTCCTTCATGGCGTCGGTCAGTTCGGTGAATTCGAGCTTGACGCGCAGGTCAGGCTTGTCCGAACCGAAACGGGCCATGGCCTCGCGGAACTCCATCACCGGGAAGCTGGCGTCCAGGTCGACGTCGATGGCGTTCTTGAACACCGTGCGCATCATGTCCTCGAACAGGTCGCGGATCTCCTGCTCGTTCAGGAACGAGGTCTCGCAGTCGATCTGCGTGAACTCGGGCTGGCGGTCGGCACGCAGGTCCTCGTCTCGGAAGCACTTGGTGATCTGGTAGTAGCGGTCGAAGCCCGACACCATCAGCATCTGCTTGAAGATCTGCGGCGACTGTGGCAGCGCGAAGAAGTGGCCCGGGTTGGTCCGCGAGGGCACCAGGTAGTCGCGCGCGCCTTCGGGCGTGCTCTTGCCCAGCATCGGCGTCTCGATGTCGATAAAGCCTTGCGCGTCCAGGTACTTGCGCACTTCCATGGCCACCTTGTAGCGCAGGCGCAGGTTGTACTGCATCTGCGGGCGGCGCAGGTCGAGCACGCGGTGGGTCAGGCGGGTGGTCTCGGACAGGTTGTCGTCGTCGAGCTGGAACGGGGGCGTGACCGACGGGTTGAGCACGGTCAGCTCATGGCACAGCACCTCGATCTTGCCGGAGGTCAGGTTGGCATTCTCGGTGCCTTCCGGACGTGCACGGACCTTGCCGGTGACGCGGATGCAGAACTCGTTGCGAATCTCTTCGGCGGCCTTGAACATCTCTGGGCGATCGGGATCGCACACCACCTGCACCAGGCCTTCGCGGTCACGCAGGTCGATGAAGATCACGCCGCCGTGATCGCGGCGGCGCTGCACCCAGCCGGTCAGGGCCACTTCCTGGCCCGTCAGTTGTTCGGTCACGAGACCGCAGTAGTGAGTACGCATGGACATAGGAGAATTCCAGGAATAACGCGGCCGCCGATGCGGCCGGCGATCAATTTGAATGCGAAGAGTCGGCGGACTCGGCGAGGGCTTCGGCATCCGCCTCGCCAGCGCGCACCGGGCCGCTCTTGCGCGGCAGCTCGGTCGGCGCCACCACGCCCATCGAGACGATGTACTTCAGCGCGGCGTCGACGGTCATGTCGAGTTCGATGGTATCGGCCTTGGGCATCATCAGGAAGAAGCCCGAGGTCGGATTGGGCGTGGTCGGCACGTAGACGCTGACATATTCGCCCTGCAGGTGATTCTGCACATCGCCGCCGGGCCGGCCGGTCAGGAAGGCGATGGTCCACGAGCCTTCACGCGGATACTGCACCAGCAAGGCCTTGCGAAAGGCATTGCCGGACGAGGACAGCAGCGTGTCGGATACCTGCTTGACGCTGGTGTAGATCGGCCCCACCACCGGGATATGGCGCAACAGCGCTTCCCACCAGCGCACCAGCCGCTGGCCGATGAAGTTGTGGGCCAGCAGCCCCACCAGCAGGATGAACACGACCGTCAGGATCGCGCCCAGGCCCAGGATGCGCCGGCCGAACAGCTTGTCGGGCTGCCAGGCTTCGGGCAGCAGCGCCAGGCTCTGGTCCATGGTGCCGATGACGAGATTCAGCACCCAAAGCGTGATGCCCAGCGGCACCAGCACCAGCAGCCCGGTCAGGAACCAGGTCTTGAGGGCGGACGTTTTCTTCGCTGCCACGGTGCGTTCTGCCTTCAATGGCAAGCGCAGGCGCTGCCGCAACCGCCGGTGGCGCTTGCGGAGGCCGTGCTGGTGGAGCCGGACGTGTCGCCGGAGGAAGGCGCAGCCGCGGCAGTGCTGCCGCTATCGGCCGCGCCGGCGGCGGCTGCCGGGGCAGCGCCAGCGGCCGCCGCGGCGGTGCCGCCGCTGCCGCCACGGAAGTCGGTGACATACCAGCCCGAACCCTTGAGCTGGAAGCCCGCAGCGGTCAGTTGTTTCTTGAACGTGCCCGTTGCGCCGCAGGATGTGCAGTCAGTAAGCGGTGCATCGCTCATTTTCTGCAGCACATCGCGCCCGTGGCCGCAGGCGTCGCAACGATAGGCATAGATCGGCATAAGTGGCTCTCCGCGAGGATTCTGGAACGGAAAATGGGGGGACCGCGCAGTCGCGCCGACGGGGAAGTTGCCGCTCCCGTGCGCCACCTTGCGGTGCAAAGCCTTGAATTATAAACCGTTCTAAGAACAGCGGGCCGGCTGAAAAAGGGCCAGAAATGCCGCCAGAGGCACGCGCACCACGCCCGGCACCGCGTCGGTCAGGCCAGATGCACTTCCTCGACGCGCGGATGGTCGCCGATCCACTGCGGCAGCAGCGAACCGAAGACCATGCCGCCGATGGAGAACAGCAAACCAACCATCTGCGGCGGCACCGCCGCGTCGGCGAAGGCGATCTCGCAGCACAGCCAGGCAGTCAGGCCCAGGAGGATGGCGGCCAGTCCGCCCTGGCGGGTGGCCGGTTTCCAGAACATGCCGAAGGCCAATGGCACGAACGATGAGACCAAAGTTACCTTATAGGCATTTTCCACCATATGGAAGATGGAAAGATGCGAGTTCAGCGCGAACAGCGTCACCAGCACCGCGAACACCAGCACCACCGCCTGCATCACGCGCAGGAAACGGCGGTCGTCGAGATGGCGGAAATAAGGCCGCAGGATGTTCTCGGCGAAGGTAACGGACGGCGCCAGCAGCGTTGCCGAGGCGCAACTCTTGATGGCAGACAGCAGCGCGCCGAAGAACATCACCTGGGCGAACATGGGCGCGTGCGTCAGGATCAGCTTGGGCAGGATCAGCTGCGAATCGGTGTTGATGTACTTCTGCACCATCTCCGGATCGATCATGGTGGCCGAATAGGCCAGGAACATCGGGATAAAGGCAAAGCAGAAATACAGCACGCCGCCCAGCACCGAGGCGCGCCCGGCAATCTTCTCGGTGCGCGACGAGGTCACGCGCTGGAACACGTCCTGCTGCGGGATCGACCCCAGCATCATGGTAAACAGCGCCGCCGCGAAACCGATGATCTGTATCAGGTCCAGCGAGGGCAGGAACTCGAACTTGCCGGCCGCCGCCGCGTGCGACACCACCGCGGCCACGCCGCCGGCCTGGCCACTGACCTCGTAGCCGATATACAGCATACCGATCACGATGATGATCATCTGGAGGAAGTCGGTTACCGCCACCGCCCACATGCCACCAAACAGCGTGTAGACCAGCACGCTGGCGGCGCCGATCATCATGCCAGTTTCCTGCGACAGGGTGCCGTCCGAAACGGTGAAGAACACCAGGCCAAGCGCCTTGATCTGCGCGGCGACCCAGCCCAGGTAGGACATCACGATGCACAGCGTGGTCAGCACCTCGGCCAGCCGCCCGTAGCGGTTATGGTAGTAATCGCCAATGGTGAGCAGGTTCATCCGGTATAGCGGACGCGCGAAAAACAAGCCGACCAGGATCAGGCAGAGCGAGGAACCGAAGGGATCGGACACCACCCCGGACAGGCCTTCCTTGAGAAAGACCGCGGGGATGCCCAGCACCGTCTCCGAGCCGAACCACGTGGCGAACACGGTGGCGGTGACGATGTAGAACGGCAGGCTGCGGCCGGCCACCGCGAAGTCGGTGGCGTTGCGTACGCGCAGCGCGGCCCACAGGCCGATGCCGACAGAGATTACCCAGTAGATGATGACGAACCAGATCAGCATGCTGCTGCCTACCCCAAAAATGCCCTTGCGGCGAAAAACCGGTTGCCGGTGAGCGGGATACGTTCCCCTGCCCTGCCCGGAGTCCAATTCATCGGTCGGGGCCGCATGGGTGGCTGATCTAGCCTGCGGTCGTAGCCGAATCAAAACGCGGATTATAGCGATGCAGACCGCGCCGGGCGAAGAAAAATCCCCGCCATGCGGAAATTGCCGGCGTCGATGCAGCGCACGCGCCACAGGTGACAAGACCGCCTCCTGCCTCCGGTCGGGACCATTGGCCGCGGCGCGCCGCCATGGTGCGGAAGGGGCCGGATAACGCGCGGTTACACGGATTACAAAGCTCGCGTCAGCGCGTCGCCACCGCCGCGCATTAGAGCGGCAAGGCAGCAGATATCGGGCACACAGCCCACGAGCCGCGCTGCCGCCCACGTCCCCGAAAGGAAAAGGAGAACACCATGCCGAACCGCCAAACCCTGATGCTCAAGACCCTGATGATTGCCGCCGGCCTGCTCGGCGCCGGTCTGGCCAGCGCCCAGACCGCGGCGGTCGCGCAGGATGTGCAGCGCAACGTCAACCAGGAGCAGCGTATCGAGAATGGCCTGCAATCCGGCAGCCTGAGCACGCGCGAGGCGGCCAGCCTGCAAAAGCAGACCGCGCGGGTCGATCGCATGGAAGCGCATGCCCTTGCCAACGGTTCGGTCTCGCCGCGCGAGCAGGCGTCGATCCAGCGTGCCGAGAACAATGTGAGCCGCGATATCTCGCGCGACACGCATAACGGCATCAGCGGCAACCCCGCCAGCCTGTCATCGCAGCGCATGCAGGCCGATGTGCAACGCAATATCAATCAGGAGCAACGCATCCAGAACGGCGTGGCCAACGGCTCGCTGACCAACCGCGAAGCCGGCAAGCTCGAACGCGGCCAGGCCCACGTCGACCGGCGCGAAGCGCTTGCCGGCGCCAATGGCCACGTGGGCGCGGCCGAACAACGCGGCATCCAGCGCGCCGAAAACCGCGACAGCCGGTCGATCTACCACGACAAGCACAACGGCCGCGTGCGCGGCTAAGGGGAAAAACCGGCGCCTAGGCCAGGCGGCGCCAGACCTGCCAATGCTCGCGGCCGGCGAACACCGGCAGCGAGCCGGTGGCGGCACGCGCCTCCACCAGCTCGAACGCCGGCGCAAGCAGCGCGCGCAGTTCCGCCTCGGGCATCGCGAAGGGCGGCCCGCCACGCGTTTCATCCAGGAAGAAGTAGCCGGCCAGCAGGCCGCCCGGCGGCAGCAACTCCGCCACGCGCCGGCCATAGGCAGCCCGCATGGCTGGCGGCAAGGCGCACAGGAAGGCACGTTCGTAGATGAGCTGGCAGGCCGGCTCGGGCGTGAACGCAAAGAAATCCGCCTCGTGCACGATAGCCCCGGCAGGCCCCAGCGCGCGCCGCGCGCTCGCCACCGCCTCCGGCGAGAAATCGATGGCGGCCACCGGCCACCCACGCGCATGGAGCCAGCCGGCTTCCCAGCCATTGCCACATCCGGGGACCAGCGTCGGGCACGGCGCCATCGCGCTGGCGAAGGCCTCGAAATCGGCAGGCACGCCGCCCAGGTCCCACGGCATGAATCCTTTCTCGAAGCGCTCGTCCCAGAAGGCCGGATCGGCCGCGTTGCGGGTGGCGAAGGCTGGCGTAGCGCCGGGCTTGCCGGCTGTGTTATCGGAATTGGTCAAGCGCGCCTCAACTGTCTCTATATTCAATTGCCTTTGTTCATGCTGGCTGTGCCGCTGCAGGCGCTACCAATAGCCAACCCAGGCCAGCAATTCGGTCAGCACCACGCCGGCGACAAAGCCTCCCACCAACAGCAACGCCGTGCCCACCAGGCGGTTGGTGCGGCGCTGCTCTGTGATCAGGGCGGTCAGCAGCCTCTCTTGCTGGCTGTTGTCGACCAGCGCACGGCGCTCCAGGAACTGGTGCGCCAGGCGCGGGAAGTCGGGCAGCATCTTGGCCCATTGCGGCGCCTCCACCTGGATCCTCTCCCAGGCGCCCTTCCAGCCCACCTGCTCGTGCATCCACTTCTCGAGAAAGGGCTTGGCGGTCTTCCACAGGTCCAGGTCGGGATCGAGCTGGCGGCCCAGCCCTTCGATGTTCAGCAAGGTTTTCTGCAACAGCACCAGTTGCGGCTGGATCTCGACATTGAAGCGGCGCGAGGTCTGGAACAGGCGCATCAGCACCATGCCCAGCGAGATCTCCTTGAGCGGCTTGTCGAAATAGGGCTCGCAGCAGGCGCGCACGGCGCTTTCCAGCTCCTCCACCCGCGTGTTCGGCGGCACCCAGCCCGATTCCACGTGCAGCAGGGCCACGCGATGGTAGTCGCGCCGGAAGAAGGCGATGAAATTCTGCGCCAGGTAATTCTTGTCGAACTCGGAAAGCGCGCCGACGATGCCGAAGTCCAGCGCGATATAGCGGCCGAAACTCTGCGGCGCCACCGACACCAGGATGTTGCCAGGGTGCATGTCGGCATGGAAGAAGCCGTCGCGGAACACCTGGGTGAAGAAGATTTCCACCCCCTCCTCGGCCAGCAGGTGCATGTCGACGCCGGCCGCCTTGAGCGATTCGGTGCGCGAGATGGGGATGCCGTGCATGCGCTCCATCACGAACACCTCGCTGCTGCAGAAGTCCCAGAACACCTCGGGCACGAGCAGCAGCTTGGTGTCGGCGAAATTGCGGCGCAGCTGGCTGGCATTGGCCGCCTCGATCATCAGGTCGAGTTCGTCGTGCAGGTATTTATCGAACTCGGCAACCACCTCGCGCGGCTTCAGGCGCTTGCCGTCGGCCCAGAAACGCTCCAGCCAGGCCGCGAGGTCGCGCATCAGCGCCAGGTCGCTGTCGATGACCGGAAGCATGCCGGGGCGCAGGACTTTCACCGCCACTTCGCGCCCCTCGCTGGGGCCGCCCTTCAAGGTGGCGAAATGCACCTGGGCGATCGAGGCGCTGGCCACCGGCTTGTGGTCGAAGCTCTCGAACAGCGTGGACAGCGGCCGGCCCAGCGAGCGCTCGATGATCTTGACCGCCACCACCGAATCGAACGGCGGCACCTGGTCCTGCAGCTTGGCAAGCTCGTCGGCAATGTCCGCCGGCATCAGGTCGCGCCGGGTGGATAGCACCTGGCCGAACTTGACGAAGATCGGGCCCAGGCGGGTGAGCGCCAGCCGCAGCCGCTCGCCGCGCGGCATGTCGAGCTTGCGGCCGATGGTGATGACGCGCACCAGGAAGCGGATGCGGCGGCTCTTGAAACCCGACAGTACGAGCTCGTCGAGGCCGTAGTAGAGGATGACGAAAACGATCTTGCAAAGGCGCAGGAAGCGGGTCATGCAGGTTCTTCAGTATTGGGGGCGGTGCGGATTGGCCAGTGTCGGCTGGCGGATGATCAGTTGCAATCGGCGATCAGCGGTGGGCGGAAGGCAGCGTGCCGGAACCGCCTGCAGCGCCCCGCCCGGACCGGCTGCGCTGCTCGAGCTTCTCCAGCCGCTTTTCCAGCCGGGCCAGATCGTCGCGCAGCGCGCTCACGCCGGCGCTGAACTCGTCCAGCGCGACGTGCCGCACCAGGGTTGGCTGCTCGTCGAGCAGGTATTCGGTCACATTGTCCACCAGCGTGCGGCCCAGCCGCGTGACTTGCGCATGGACTTGCTGCGCGCCGTCCACCACCCGTTGCGCGACGCTGTCGCTGACCGGGCCGCCCAACAGGCCGCGCAACGCGCGCGACAGGTCCTCGGCCGCATCCCAGCGCAGGCTGCGCGCCAGCGTGGATACCGTGTTGGCCAACTCGGCGTCGCCCTCGATGCGCACGTGCTTCATCGCGGCTGCCTGGCCGCCGCCCGCCACGTCCGACGCCACCAGCGGCCATTGCTGCAAGGGCACGGTTAGCGTGACGGCCGGGATCTCATCGGCTTGCGCCAGTTCCGTCAGTCCCTGCGCCGTCACCTTCAATGCGAGCGTGAACGCGGCGGCGTCGAAGCGGATGACGCGGCCCGCGAAGGGCTGGAGCATGGAGGTGGCCCAGGGTTCCTGTTCCAGGAGGTGGTTCAGGGCGGTGACGGGCGGCGTGGCCAGAGGGGTCGGGAGGGTGGTCATGGTTGGGTGGGGGTTGGGGGCGGGCCTTTCAGGAGGTGTTGGTGGTTGGACGGTTCTAGTGTCAAAGTCAAAGGCAACGTCAACTGCTTAACTGCTTAACTGCAAAGTCAAAGGCGGTTTCGCCCCCCTGCGGGGGGCGACCTACTTTCTTGTCTTGCCAAGAAAGTAGGCAAAGAAGGCGCGCCGGATGGGGCGACACCCCCTCGGCCTGGTACACCTGCACGGCTCGCTTCGCATCGCGGAACGGTGTGGCCCGCCCTCACGGGCGCTCCACACGGCTAGCAATCGTTACCTTGGCGGACCCGCTCTTGCAAACGCCGCCCTCTCCCCCGGCCCCTCTCCCGCAAGCGGGAGAGGGGAGCAAACCAATGGTCAACTCAAACCTTCAGGTTGTAGCCGTGTTTACCGCCCGAGGGGCGGCAAACACCGTCCCGCGATGCGAAGCGAGCCGTGTAGGTTTACCTTGCCGTATGGGGCGCCTTCTTTGCCTACTTTCTTGGCAAGACAAGAAAGTAGGTCGCCGCCCCGCAGGGGTGGTGAAACTGCCTTTGACTTTAAGCCCTTGACGTTGACCTTGAAGTCAAGCAACAGAATCCCCCCACCCCACAGACAAAAAAAGCCCACGTTTTCACGTGGGCCTCCATTCTATGCCACCTGCCGGCCGTGCAGCGGCCGGCAAGGCACTCCCCGCTCTCAGGAAACCTGCTGAATACCAGCCAGCAGCCAGCCACCGCTACCCGTCACCGGCTTCGCCAGGTTCCAGACTTCAGCGAAAGGCTGTGCCGGATCGCCGGCCTTTTCACGAATCATGCCAGAGAAGCGCACGCTAGCCAGATGCTGGGCCGGGCTGTCCTCGATGCCGAGCAGCTCGGCTTCCAGCGTGACCACGTCGGTCTTGTTGACCTCGGCGCCGCGCTCGGACAAGTCCATCTTGATCTCGGCGAACATTTCCGGCGTGGTGAACTCGCGGATGTCATCGAGATTGCCGGCGTCCCAGGCAGCCTGCAGGCGCACGTAGTAAACCTTGGCGTTTCGCAGGAAGGCTTCGGTGTCGAAGTCGGCTGGCACGCCCCAGGGCTGGGCCACGGCCGCGGCAGCCGCGGCGCCGGCCATCACCGGCGCGGCGGACTGCAACGGGGAGGCAGCGCCAGATGCGGGCATCACGGGATCCTGTGCACCGGCAGGCACTTGCTGGCGCAGCACCGGCTCGTTGCTTCCGCCCATGCCACCCGGGCCGTTACCAGCACCCGCTCCGGCATAGGCCGGTTGCTGCGGACGGCTCGCGCCGCCGCGGAACTTGCGGATCAGCCAGATCGCGACGAACGCCACCAGGGCGATCAGGATCAGGTTGGACAAGAAGCCCATGGCGGCGCCGCCCAGGCCGAAGTGCGACAACAGCCAGCCAATGCCCAGGCCGGCGGCGATGCCGCCGAGCATGCCTCCCCAGTTGCGCTTGGGTGCGGCAGCGGCTGCCGCGCCAGCGCCAGCAGCGGCACCGGCCGGCGCGGCTTGCTGGGCCGGTTGCTGCTGCGCGGGCGTCTGGTTCGGCGATTGCTGTGCCGGCGCCTGCTGGCGCTGCGTCACGCTGGACGATTGCTTGCCAACGCTGCGAGACCCGCCGAGGCGTTTGGCGTTGGCGTCCAGCGCCATGCCGAGGGCAAGCGTGCCAATCAGCACACCCGCCATGAATCTTGCGCGAAATAGCGACATATCAGTGCTTCCCCTGTTAAGTTCGCTCATTTTTCCGTGAGCCTATATCAGTCTAGTACTTTCGCCCGACGTGGAGTGCCACCACGCCTGCCGTCAGGTTGAAGTATTCGACATTGTCCAGGCCCGCATGTTCCATAAGACGTACAAGTGAAACCTGGTCTGGATGCATTCTGATGGATTCCGCCAGATAGCGATAGCTATCGGAATCCTGTACCACGCGCTGCCCCAGCCACGGCAGGAACTTCAGTGAATAGAGATCGTAGGCCTTTTCCAGCGGTTTCCACACCTTGGAGAACTCCAGCACCATGACCTTGCCGCCCGGCTTGATCACGCGGCGCATCTCGGCCAGCGCCACGTCCTTGTGGGTCATGTTGCGCAACCCGAAGGATACGGTGACCACATCGAAGTAATTGTCGGGGAAGGGAATCCGCTCCGCGTCACACAGGCAGGTGGGGATGACAATGCCCTTGTTCAACAGGCGATCGCGACCCACCCGCAACATGGATTCGTTGATATCGGTCAGCCAGACCTCGCCGGCAGGTCCGGCCTGGCGCGCGAAGGCCTTGGCCAGGTCGCCGGTGCCGCCGGCGATGTCGAGCACCTTGAAACCGGGCCGCACGCCGGCCTGGGCGATGGTGAACATCTTCCACAGCCGGTGCATGCCGCCGGACATCAGGTCGTTCATGACATCGTACTTCTTGGCCACCGAATGGAAGACTTCGGCCACCTTGCCGGCCTTCTCTTCTTCCTTGACCTTCTCGAACCCGAAGTGGGTTTCGCTCATAACTCGCTCCAGAATTCAGTAATGGCCCGCGGGGCGCTCAATGATGGCCGCAGGCATGGCCGCCGCCGGCCACCATCGGGGTGTCGCGGTCGACCCCGGCCGCTTCCAGGCGCTGCAGGTAGGCCTGCCAGATGGCATCCTGCTCTGCGCCCAGGCGGTAAAGCAGTTCCCAGGAATAGATGCCGGTATCGTGACCGTCGGAAAAACGGATCAGGATGGCGTAGTTGCCAACCGGCTCGACCGCAGCGATGGTGACATCGCGCTTGCCGGTCTGCAGCACTTCCTGGCCCGGGCCGTGGCCCTGCACTTCGGCCGAGGGCGAGTTCACCCTCAGGTACTCGAAGGGCAGCCGGAAGCTGGAACCGTTGTCGAAGCCCACCTCCAGCACGCGCGACTGGGTGTGCACGGTGAGGGCGGTGGGGTGGGGAGTATCTTTTTCGAGGCCTGCCATGATGGGTGGCGCGCGGCTTTCGGCGCGCCGCAAATCGCGGCCACACCCGCCTTCACGCTTCGTGTACGACCCGATAGCTTACCGCAGCCGCCTCGCCTTGCCCATCTTGCTCTGTCTTCCAGTGCGCTCCGTCCGCGGCAACGTAGCGCAGGCGGCGATCATGAAAGGCGGCTACCGTGCTGCGGTGGGCGATGCTGATGATCGCCGCGCCGGGCAGCGATTCCACCATCAGGCGGTACATCGCGCTCTCGGTCTCCTCGTCGAGCGCGCTGGTGGCTTCGTCCAGGAAGAGGTAGTCAGGCTTTTGCAGCAGCGCGCGCGCGAAGGCGAGCCGCTGCTGTTCGCCCGGCGACAAACGCAGCGACCAGTTGTCGAACACATCAAGCTGCTCGGTCAGGGCGCCGAGCTGGGCCTGGCGCAGCACCTCCTGCAAAGCCTCGCGGCTGTGGGCGGTGCCGGCGTCGGGATAAGCCAGCGCATCGGCGAGCGAGCCGATCGGCAGATAGCTGCGTTGCGGCAGGAACAGCAAGCTGGCCGCGCGCGGCATGGCTACCGTGCCGCTGCCATATGGCCAGATGCCGGCCAGCGCGCGGAACAACACGCTCTTGCCGCAGCCGGAGGGACCGCTGACCAGCCAGCGTTCGCCGGCGCCGATCTCCAGCGAGAACGGCGCCACCAGCGGCCGCTGGTGGATTTCGCCGCCATTGCCCGTGCGCACCGGCAGCGCCAGCGCGAGGGTGTCGATGCGGATGCCGTCGGCATCAGCCTGGTCCACCTCGATATCGCGCACGCCGGTGTGCTCCTGGTCCTGCCGCTCGGCCACCCGGATGGCGTCGCGGAAATCGATCAGCCGGTTGGCCGCGGCCTTCCAGCCGACCAGCGTCGCGTAGTTATCGACGAACCAGGACAGGGCGCCCTGCACCTGGCCGAATGCCGAACTCACCTGCATCAACCCGCCGAGCGTCATCTTGCCGGCGAAGTAGCGCGGAGCGGCCACGATCAGCGGGAAGATGATGGCGAACTGGGCATAGCCGGAATTGACGAAGGTCAGGCGCCGCGTATAACGCATCAACTGGTTCCAGTTGGCGCGAATGCGGTCGAAGCGCGAGCGCAGGCCGGCCTGTTCGGTCGGTTCCCCCCGGTACAGCGCCACGGGCTCGCTGTTCTCGCGCAGGCGCACCAGCGTGAAGCGGAAATCCGCCTCGTACCGCTCCTGCTGGTAGCTCAGCCCGATCAGCGGCCGCCCCACCAGATGGGCGATCAGCGACCCGATCACCGCGTAGCCGATGGCGAACCACACCATGTAGCCGGGAATGATGATCTCGTTGCCGCCGAGCATGAAGCTGATCGGCCCTGACACCGCCCACAGGATGCCGACGAAGGACAGCAGTGTTACCACCGAATTGAGCAGCCCGAGCGAGAGCGTCAGGGCACCATCGGTAAACGAGCGCAGGTCGTCGGCCAGCCGCTGGTCAGGGTTGTCGGTGGTATGGGTCTGCTCGATGCGGTAGTACGCCTGATGACTGAGCCAGTGGTCCATGAAGCGCCCCGTCATCCACGTACGCCAGCGCATTTGCAGCATCATGGTGTAGTACTGGCGCGAGATGGCCGCCACGATGAAGAAGCCGGCAATCCACGAAAAGCGGATCAGCAGCGCCTTGAAGGAGCCGTAGTCGTGCTGCTCCAGCGCGTTGTAGAACACGCGGGTCCAGTCATTGAGCAGCACATTGATATAGACGATGCCGAGATTGAGCGCGACCACGAAGGTCAGTAGCCCCAGCCCGGCCTTGCGGTCCTCGGATATCCAGTAAGGCTTGATCAGGTCCCAGGTCTCGCCCATCCGCAGGCGGCTCTGGACCTTGAGGGCACGGGCCGGCACGGCCGGGCCTGGAACGGTAACGGAAGTCGGTGTGGACATGGCACCTTTCGCGCGGGCGGGCCATGGCTGATCCACCGGCCCCGCCCTTGTGGGAATGAAGACAACGGGTGTTAGAAGACGGCGCTGCCCGGCTGGTTCCGGAAACTCCAAAAAACCGGCAGCAATCCGCGCCTTGGTTCAGCGTACTTCGTCCAGTTTCGCCAGGGCCGCACGCAATGCCGGCAGGCGCTGCGCAAGGCCAGCCAGGCGCGCGGCATCGGGCTCGCGCTGCGGGGCCGCCCAGACGGCTTCGGGAAAATGCGTGTCCCAGCGATAGCGTGGAATGATATGCCAGTGCAGGTGCGGCACCATATTGCCGAAGGCGGCAAGGTTGACCTTGTCGGGCGACATGGTCTCGCGCACCGCGCGCTCCACGCGCGCCACCAGGCGCATCAGCCAGGCCTGGTCGTCCTCGGGCAGGTCGGTCTGCTCGGCCACGTGGCCGTTCCAGACCACCCGGCAAAAGCCTGGAAAGCGCTCGTGCTCGACCAGGATGACGCGGGCGCGCTCGCCGCGCCAGGCCAGTTCGCCGCCGTCGGTCTCGCACAGGGGGCAGTCGGGGACGAGGTTCATGCGATCACTCCCGGGACGCCGAGGGCATCAGTCCGCTGCCCGGGGTTGGCTGTTCTCCCGCAAGCGGGAGAGGCGCGCAAACCAGAGGCTTGCCGAAGCGCATCGTGCTCACCGCCCTCGCCCCTTCCATCACACCAGCACCCGCTCGATGCCGCCCGAATTGGCCTTGGCCACGTAGTCCGGCATCCAGTTCTCGCCCAGCAGGTGCCTGGCCATTTCCACCACGATGTAGTCCGCCGTTACCGTGGCGTCTTCCTTGTAGCGCGACAAACCCTGCAGGCAGGACGGGCAGCTGGTCAGGATCTTGACGTCGCCGACGAAGCCGTCGGTGCGCAACTTGTCCGCGCCCTTGGTCATTTCCTCTTCCTTGCGGAAGCGGATCTGCGTGGAAATGTCCGGACGCGACACCGCCAGGGTGCCAGACTCGCCACAGCAACGTTCGTTCTTCTCGATCTTGCCGCCGCCCTCGTTGCCGCCCATCAGCTCGTTGACGAGCTTGGTCGGGTCCATGGTCTTGATCGGGGTGTGGCAGGGATCATGGTACATGTAGCGCGTACCGGTCACGCCCTCCAGCTTGACGCCCTTCTCCAGCAGGTATTCGTGGATATCGATGATGCGGCAGCCGGGGAAGATCTTGTCGAATTCATACCCGGCAAGCTGGTCGTAGCAGGTGCCACAGCTCACCACCACGGTCTTGATATCGAGGTAGTTCAGCGTGTTGGCAACCCGGTGGAACAGCACCCGGTTGTCGGTGACCATCTTCTCGGCCTTGTCGTACTGGCCGTTGCCGCGCTGCGGATAGCCGCAGCACAGGTAGCCAGGCGGCAACACGGTCTGTACACCGACATGCCACAGCATCGCCTGCGTGGCGAGGCCGACCTGCGAGAACAGCCGCTCCGAGCCGCAGCCCGGGAAATAGAACACCGCCTCGGTCTCGGGCGAGGTCCGCTTCGGGTCGCGGATGATCGGCACGATCTCGTTGTCTTCGATATCGAGCAGCGCACGCGCGGTCTTCTTGGGCAGGTTGCCCGGCATCTTCTTGTTGATGAAGTGGATCACCTGCTCTTGCACCGGCGCCCGGCCCACCGTGGCGGGCGGGTGCTCGGTCTGCTTCCTGGCGAACTTCTTGAGCACGTCGTTGCCCAGGCGCTGCACCTTGTAGCCCCAGTCGATCATGACCTTGCGGGTCATGTTGATGGTCTGCGGGTTGGTGGCGTTGAGGAAGAACATCGACGCGGCGGTGCCGGGATTGAACTTCTTCTGCCCCATCTTGCGCAGCAGGTTGCGCATGTTCATCGACACGTCGCCGAAGTCGATCTTGACCGGGCAGGGCGTCACGCACTTGTGGCAGACCGTGCAGTGGTCGGCCACGTCGGAGAACTCGTCCCAGTGCTTGATCGAGATGCCGCGGCGGGTCTGCTCCTCGTACAGGAAGGCCTCCACCAGCAGCGAGGTCGCCAGGATCTTGTTGCGCGGGCTGTACAGCAGGTTGGCGCGCGGCACGTGGGTGGCGCACACCGGCTTGCACTTGCCGCAGCGCAGGCAGTCCTTGACGCTGTCGGCAATGGCGCCGATATCGCTCTGCTGCATGATGATGGACTCATGCCCCATCAGCCCGAACGACGGCGTATAGGCGTTGCGCAGGTCGGCGCCCGGCAACAGCTTGCCCTTGTTGAAGCGGCCCTGCGGGTCCACGCGCTGCTTGTACTCGCGGAACTCGCCGATCTCGTCTTCGGTCAGGAACTCCAGCTTGGTGATGCCGATGCCGTGCTCGCCGGAGATCACGCCGTCGAGCGAGCGCGCCAGCGCCATGATGCGGGCCACCGCGCGGTGGGCGTCCTGCAGCATGTCGTAGTCGTCGGAGTTGACCGGGATATTGGTGTGCACGTTGCCGTCGCCGGCGTGCATGTGCAGCGCCACGAAAACGCGGCCGCGCAGCACCTGCTTGTGGATCTTCTGCGCTTCGTCGAGGATGGGCTTGAACTCGCCGCCGTTGAAGATATTGCGCAGCTCGGCGCGCACTTCGCTCTTCCAGGACACGCGGATGGTGCGGTCCTGCAGCAAGTGGAACACGGTGGCGTCCGGCTGCTGCGCCAGGCGTGCCTCGAAGGCCTGGCCGAGCAGGCCCAGCCCGTGGCCGATCAGCGCGGCGCGCGCGGTGGCCAGCGGCGTGTCGAGATGGTTCTGCAGATAGGTCCAGCGCGAGCGGATCTCGCGCAGCAGCTGCAAGGCGTGCTGCACGCGGTCTTCCAGCAGTTCGGCGCTGGGAATCTCGTTGGCGTCGTCGCTGCGGCCCAGCGGCAGGTTGCCGCGCGCGAAGAAGGCTTCCAGCGCGTCGGTCAGCTGGAGCTTGTTCTTGATCGACAGCTCGATATTGATGCGCTCGATGCCATCGGTGTACTCGCCCATGCGCGGCAGCGGGATCACCACGTCTTCATTGATCTTGAAGGCGTTGGTGTGCTTGGCGATGGCGGCGGTACGGGAGCGGTCCAGCCAGAATTTCTTGCGTGCCTCCGGGCTGACCGCGACGAAGCCTTCGCCGCTCTTGCCGTTGGCCATGCGGATGACTTCCGAGGTGGCGCGGGCCACCGCGTCCTGGTCGTCGCCGACGATATCGCCGATCAGCACCATTTTGGGGAAAGCGTTGCGCTTGCTCTTGGTGGCATAGCCCACCGCGCGCAGGTAGCGCTCGTCCAGATGCTCCAGGCCGGCCAGGATGGCGCCGCCGGGGGTGCGCGTCTCGGCGTCGAGGTAGTCCTTGATCTCGACGATGCTCGGAATGGCGTCGCGCGCCTGGCCGAAGAACTCCAGGCAGACCGTGCGCACATGCGCCGGCATGCGGTGCAGGATCCAGCGGGCGCTGGTGATGATGCCGTCGCAGCCTTCCTTCTGGATACCAGGCAGGCCGGCCAGGAACTTGTCGGTCACGTCCTTGCCCAGGCCTTCCTTGCGGAACTTGCGCCCTTCGATGACCAGCGTTTCCGTGCGCAGCGGCTTCTCGCCGGGCGCACGGTTGCCATCCGACCATTTCAGCTCGAATGTGGCGACCGGCACGTCATGGATCTTGCCCAGGTTGTGGTCCTGGCGCGTGACTTCCAGCCAGTTGCCTTCCGGGTCCACCATGCGCCACCAGGCCAGGTTGTCCAGCGCGGTACCCCACAGCACGGCCTTCTTGCCGCCGGCGTTCATGGCCACGTTGCCGCCGATGCAGGAGGCGTCGATCGAGGTCGGGTCGACCGCGAACACCAGCCCCGCCTTGTCGGCGGCATCCGCCACGCGGCGCGTCACCACGCCGGCGCCGGAGAAGATGGTCGCGACCTTGTGCGATACGCCAGGCAGGTCGGTCTGCTCGACCGGCCCGAGCTGCTCGAGCTTTTCCGTATTGATGACCGCGCTCATCGGCGTCAGCGGCACGGCGCCGCCGGTGTAGCCGGTGCCGCCGCCGCGCGGGATGATGGTCAGGCCAAGCTCGAAGCAGCCCTTGACCATGCCGGCGATCTCTTCTTCGGTGTCCGGCGTGAGGACCACGAAGGGATATTCCACGCGCCAGTCGGTCGCGTCGGTCACATGGGAGACGCGCGACAAGCCGTCGAACTTGATGTTGTCCTTCTGCGTGATGCGGCCCAGCACGCGCAGGGTGCGCTTGCGCAGGTCGTAGGCGTCGGCGAACTCCTGCTTGAAGTCCTCGATCGCCTGCTTGGCAAAGCTGACCAGCTGCTCGACGCGGTGGGAGCGGTCCTCGGCCGCCGGTTCGGCATGCTCGGCACGGTCGGCGGCGCGGCGCTTTTCCACCTCGGACAACCGATGGTGGAGTGCGGTCACCAGCATCTGGCGGCGCTTGGGATTCTCCAGCAGGTCGTCCTGCAGGTAGGGATTGCGGCGCACCACCCAGATATCGCCCAGCACTTCGTACAGCATGCGGGCGGACCGGCCGGTGCGGCGTTCTGCGCGCAACTCGTGCAGGATGCGCCAGGCTTCTTCGCCCAGCAGCCGGATGACAATCTCGCGATCCGAGAATGACGTGTAGTTATATGGGATCTCACGCAGGCGCGGGGGCGCATCCTGCGAGGCGAGTTTGGCATCGAGCACGAGTGGGGCGTTCATGGGGAGGGACCGCTTCCTGTAGCGCACGGGGACGGTGCGCCGGATCGTCTTTAAAGGGCAATTGTACTTCAAGGCCTGCTTTCGCCGCACCGCAACATGGCAGAACCTTGCTTGGGCAAGGGTCGCATCACATCGTCAGACGCGCCTGCAAGCCGCGCTAGAACAGGCTTTTGAGGCTGGCGGCGATGCCATGCCAGAAGCTGTTGGGGATCCATAGCAGGGCCATGGTCATGGCAAGGTAGCGCAGAAATTTGCCAATCGCCATGTAAACCAGGCTTGGCCAGAACGGCAGCCGGAGCCAGCCCGCCAAAGTGCACAAAGGATCACCAAGCCCGGGTAACCACGATGCGAGCAGGGTTGGCGGACCGAGCCTGCGCATCCAGCGGAAATAGCGCGCGTCCAGGGCCGGCTTGCGCGGCTTGCGCGGGTGCTTCCGGTGCTCGGCGTGCTCTTCCTCATGCTGGCGCTGCTGGCGCCGCTTGCGGTAGCGCACCAGCGCCAGCTTGGCCGCGTAGCCAAGCCACCAGTCAATGGCTCCGCCCGCGGTATTGCCCAGCGTGGCCACGATGATGGCGGGCCAGAACATATGCGGATTGAGCTTAATATAGCCGAACACCGCAGGCTCGGAACCCAGGGGCAGCAAGGTGGCGGACACCAGGCTGACCAGGAAGATGGCCGGCAGCCCGACTTTGGGCAGGGCGGCGGTTTCGAACAACCAGTCGATGAAGCCTTCCATATAGAGAGAATTGGTGCCGGTGCAGGTTAGCGGTCGGGCGGCGGGCCATTCTAGCAGCGCGCCGCCAGCGTCCTGGCGGCGCAAGGTGCCGGCGGGGCAACCCGCATGGCACGCGCCGGCGATTTGTGATTAACTGTTAGAGCCTGCTGCGCCCAATCGTTCGCGGCCCGGCCATCCTGGCCTTACCGGTTTCACCCGCAGCACATGCAGCATCTGCAGTACCTGCAGCAATGCGTAGTGCCCGCAGCACCGCAGTACCAACATCACGAAATAGCCGTCACCAACAAACGGCAGTAACGCGTCGTGGCCAGTCCCGCGCATTTTCGGGATTCACGGATTGGTCATGCGCGTGTCCACCCACATGGAGACAAGCATGGCGATTCCTATCCGCCTGACCGTCAACGGCCGCGCCGTGGATGCCCAGGTAGAACCCAACACCCTTCTCGTCCAGTTCCTGCGCGAACAACTCCGCCTCACCGGCACCCATGTCGGCTGCGACACCGCCCAGTGCGGGGCTTGCACCGTCCATATGGACGGCCGCGCGGTCAAGTCGTGCAATATGCTGGCGCTGCAGGCGGATGGTGCGAGGATCACCACCATTGAAGGTCTGGCCCCCGAAGGCCAGCTCCATCCCATGCAGGAGGCCTTTCGCAATTGCCACGGGCTGCAATGCGGCTTCTGCACGCCAGGCATGGTCATGAGCGCCACCGCGCTGGTCCAGGCCGAGCCGAATGCCGACGCCGCCGCCATCCGCGAGCAGCTCGAGGGCAATCTGTGCCGCTGTACCGGCTACCACAACATCGTGCGCGCGGTGCAGGAAGGCCAGGCCGCGATGCATGGCGTCAGCGCCGAATAAGGGGACCGCCATGAACGCACCTGACGACCAGCACCTGATCGGCGCTTCGGTCAAGCGCAAGGAAGACTACCGCTTCCTCACCGGCAACGGCCAGTACACCGACGATATCGTGCTGCCGCAGCAAAGCTACGGCTACTTCCTGCGCTCGCCGCACGCCCACGCGCGCATCGCTTCCATCGACAAGGCCGAGGCACTGGCCTCGCCCGGCGTGATCGCCATCTTCACCGGCGACGACGTCGCCGCTGACAAGGTCGGCGGCCTGCCTTGCGGCTGGCTGATCCACAGCATCGACGGCAGCCCGATGAAGGAGCCGCCGCACCCGGTGCTGGCGCAGGGCAAGGCCCGCCACGTGGGCGACCAGGTCGCGCTGGTGGTAGCCGAGACGCTGCAGCAGGCCAAGGACGCGGCCGAGAAGATCGACGTGGCATACGAGGAACTGCCCGCCGTGGTGAACACCGCGCAGGCAGCGTCGGCCAGCACGCTGGTGCACGACGACGTGCCGGAGAACACCAGCTATGTCTGGGGCCACGGCGACCGCGCCGCCACCGACGCCGCCTTTGCCAAGGCCGCCCACGTGACCACGCTCGAGATCGTCAACAACCGCCTGATCCCCAACGCGATCGAGCCGCGCGCCGTCAATGCCAGCTACGCCCGGCAGGACGACAGCTACACCGTCTACGTCTCGAACCAGAACCCGCACGTGGAGCGCCTGCTGATGGGGGCCTTCGTGCTGGGCCTGCCGGAATCGCGGCTGCGCATCATCGCGCCGGACGTGGGTGGCGGCTTCGGCTCCAAGATCTTCCTGTACGCGGAAGACGTGGCGCTGACCTGGGCCTCGAAGAAGGTCAAGCGTCCGATCAAGTGGACCGCCGAGCGCTCCGAATCCTTCCTGACCGATGCCCACGGACGCGACCACGTCACCAAGGCCGAGCTGGCGCTCGATGCCGATGGCAGGTTCCTGGCGATGCGGGTGCACACCACCGCCAACATGGGTGCCTACCTGTCGACCTTCGCCTCCAGCATACCGACCATCCTGTACGCCACGCTGCTGGCCGGGCAGTACACCACCCCGGCGATCTACGCCGAGGTGCGCGCGGTGTTCACCAACACCTCGCCGGTGGATGCCTACCGCGGCGCGGGCCGCCCGGAGGCCACCTATGTGGTGGAAAGGCTGGTGGAAACCGCGGCGCACGAACTGAAGATGGACCCGGCCGAGCTGCGCCGCAAGAATTTCATCCACGACTTCCCCTACGCCACCCCTGTCGGCCTGACCTACGACACCGGCGACTATGAGCCGTGCCTCGCGCGCGCGCAGGAACTGGCCGACGTCAAGGGCTTCCCGGCGCGGCGCGACGAAGCGAAGCAGCGCGACAAGCTGCGCGGCCTGGGCTACTCGTGCTACATCGAAGCGTGCGGTCTGGCGCCATCGAATATCGCCGGCGCGCTGGGCGCGCGCGCGGGCCTGTTCGAGGTTGGCGAGGTCCGCGTGCACCCCACCGGCACCGTGACCGTCTTCACCGGCTCGCACAGCCATGGCCAGGGGCATGAGACCACCTTCGCGCAGATCGTCGCCGAGCGACTCGGCATTGCGCTCGAAGCGGTGGAAATCGTGCATGGCGATACCGGCCGCGTGCCCTTCGGCATGGGCACCTATGGTTCGCGCTCGCTGTCGGTAGGCGGCTCGGCCATCATGAAGGCGCTCGACAAGATCGAGGCCAAGGCCAAGAAGATCGCGGCCCACCTGCTGGAAGCCTCGGACGCCGACATCGAGTTCAGGAACGGCGTGTTCAGCGTGGCCGGCACCGACCGCAGCAAGACCTTCGGCGAGGTTGCGCTGACCGCCTACGTGCCGCACAACTATCCGCTCGACAAGCTCGAACCCGGCCTGAACGAAAACGCCTTCTACGACCCGACCAACTTCACTTACCCGTCCGGCGCCTACATCTGCGAAGTGGAGGTGGACCCCGATACGGGCGAAAGCAAGGTGATCAAGTTCACCGCGGTGGACGATTTCGGCAACATCATCAACCCGATGATCGTCGAAGGCCAGGTGCATGGCGGCATCGGCCAGGGCCTCGGCCAGGCCATGCTGGAGCAGTGCATCTACGACGACGACAGCGGCCAGTTGCTGACCGGCTCCTACATGGACTACGCCATGCCGCGCGCCGGCGACCTGCCCGACTTCACGGTGGAGACCGCCAAGGGCACGCCCTGCACGCACAACCCGCTGGGCGTGAAGGGCTGCGGCGAGGCAGGAGCGATCGGCTCGCCGCCGGCATTCATCAATGCGCTGGTGGACGCGCTCTCGCCGCTGGGCGTGAGCGACATCCAGATGCCCGCCACACCGCACCGCGTATGGCAGGCGATTCGCCACGCGCAGACCGCCAACTGACACCGGAGGCACACCATGTACGCATTCAATTACGAACGCGCCGCCGATGCCACGTCGGCGGTGGCCAGGCTCAAGGCGGACAGCGACGCCAAGTTCCTCGGCGGCGGCCAGAGCCTGCTGGCCGCGATGAAGCTGCGGCTGGCAGCGCCGTCCGCGCTGATCGATGTGGCGCGCATCCCCGGCATGGCGGATATCCGTGTCGAGAACGACGAGCTGGTGATCGGCGCGGCGGCACGCCACGCCGACGTGGCGGCTAATGCCGACGTGCTCAAGCGCATCCCGGCGCTGGCCGCGCTCGCCAACGGCATCGGCGACCGGCAGGTACGCGCGATGGGCACGCTGGGCGGCTCGCTCGCCAACAACGATCCGGCCGCCTGCTACCCGGCGGCCGTACTCGGCCTCAACGCCACCGTGGTGACGGACCGCCGCAATATCGCCGCCGACAATTTTTTCAAGAGCCTCTACGAAACCGCGCTGGAAGCCGATGAGCTGATTACCGCCGTACGCTTCCCCACGCCGGATAAGGCCGCCTACATCAAGTTTCGCAACCCGGCGTCGCGTTTCGCGCTGGTGGGTGTGATGGTGGCGCAGTTCGGCAAGGTCGTGCGGGTAGCGATAACGGGCGCGGCGGATAGCGTCTTCCGCAGCGCGCCGCTGGAACAGGCGCTGATGGCCAGCTTCACACCGGCGGCAGCGCGCGCGGTGGTGGTCGATGCAGGCCAGCTGAATGCCGACCTGCATGCCTCGGCCGAGTACCGCGCGCACCTGATCCCGGTGCTGGCGGCACGGGCGGTGGAGCAAGCGCTCAAGGGTTAGGGCCGAGCCATCCGGCCCGAACCCGCTCCCCCGGCCACCGGCTTGCCACCCTCTCCCGCTTGCGAGAGAGGGGCCGGGGGAGAGGGAGGGCGCAATCAGGAAGGCGTCCATCCTGCGCCGACCCTCTGTGCACATAGCATCATCCGGCTATTTTCATGCTTCCCCAGTCCATCGATCAAACCGCTGCCCTGCTGGAGGCGCAGCAGTATTTCGCCGACCGCGAGACCGCCACCGTGCTCTACCTGGCGCTGCGCATGCAGCGGCCGCTTTTCCTGGAGGGCGAGCCCGGCGTCGGCAAGACCGCGCTGGCGCGGGCCATCGCCGACGCGCTCGGCACGCGCCTGCTGCGGCTGCAATGCTACGAGGGGCTCGATGCTTCCAGCGCGCTGTACGAATGGGACTACCCGCGCCAGATCATGGCGCTGCGCCTGGCCGAAGCCCGCGGCGAGCGGCCCGACGCGCAATCGCTTTACCACGACGATTTCCTCCTCAAGCGGCCCTTGCTGGAATCGCTGCTGCCCGACCCCGCCGCGCCGGGCATCCCGCGCGTGCTGCTGATCGACGAGATCGACCGCGCCGACGAGCCCTTCGAGGCCTTCCTGCTGGAGGTGCTGTCGGAATACCAGGTGTCGATTCCCGAAATCGGCGTGGTGCGGGCCGAACAGCCACCGCTGATCATCGTCACTTCCAACCGTACGCGCGAGGTGCATGACGCGCTCAAGCGCCGCTGCCTGTACCAGTGGATGGGCTATCCGCAACGCGAGCGCGAACTGCAGATCGTGGCCGCGCGCGCCTCCGAGGCGGCTGCCGCGCTGCAGCACCAGGCCATCGATTTCATTCACCGGCTGCGCGGCATCGACCTGTTCAAGTCGCCTGGCATTGCCGAGGCCATCGACTGGTGCCGCGCCCTGGCCGCGCTCGGCGTTAGCGAACTCGATCCGCAATCGGTGCGCGACACGCTGGGCGTGCTGCTCAAGTACCAGGACGACCTGGCCCGCGTTGACGGCCCGACCGTGGCGGAATTGCTGGCCAGCCGGGCGCCGGGAGGCTGAGGCATGCCCAGGCTGCATCCGGACGCCCCCCTTGCCGCCGCGCAACCCGCCGCCACGCTGCCCATGCTCGCGCGCAACGTCACGCACTTCGTGCGCCTGCTGCGCGATGCCGGCTTCGGGCTCTCGCCCGCGCAGGCCGTGGACGCGCTGCTGGCGCTGCAATACGTGGACATCGGCCGGCGCGACGAGGTGCGCGCGGCGATGGCGGCCCTGATGGTAAGCGGGCCCGACCAGCGCCCGCTGTTCGACGCCGCCTTCGACCTGTTCTGGCGCGACCCCGACTGGGAGGGCAAGCTGCGCGCCCTGCTGCTGCCGCGCGTCGACGCCGGCGCTCCGCCGCCCCCGCGCAACAACCGGCTGGCCGATGCGCTCGCCGCCCAGCGCCCGCCCGAATCCGGCCGGCGCTCCGAGGACAGCGCCGAACGCTTTACCGCCCCGCTCACCTTCTCGGCCCAGGAACGCCTGGCCCAGCGCGATTTTGAAACCCTGAGCGCGGAAGAATGGCGTGCGTTGCAGCACATGATCCGCGCCCGCCACGCGCGCCTGGCCACCGAGCGCACGCGCCGCCTGCGCGCCGCCGCCAGCGGGCCGCGCGCCGACCTGCGCGCGAGCGCCCGGCTGGCGGTGCGCCAGCAAGGCGAATGGCTACGCTGGAAATACCGCCGCCATGCCGAGCGGCGCCCGCCGCTGGTGCTGCTGCTCGACATCTCCGGCTCGATGAGCCAGTACTCCCGTGCGGTGCTGTATTTCTGCCATGCGCTGATGCAATCGCGCGAGCGGCTGTCCGTATTCCTGTTCGGCACCCGGCTGACCAACATCACCCGCTCGCTACGCGAGCGCGACCCCGACGAGGCGGTCGGCGCCATCACCGGACAGGTGCGCGACTGGGCCGGCGGCACCCGCATCGGCGCCGCGCTGGCCACCTTCAACCGCCAGTGGGCCCGCCGCACGCTGTCCGGCCGCGCCACCGTGCTGCTGGTCACCGACGGGCTGGACCACGAAGACATCGATTTGCTGGACACGGAAATGGCTCGCCTGCGCCGCTTCGCGCATCGCATCGTCTGGCTCAACCCGCTGCTGCGCTATGCCGGCTTCGCGCCGCAGGCGCGTGGCGTACAAGCCATCCTGCCGCACGTGGATGCGCTGCGCTCGGCGCACAACCTGGACAGCCTGTTCGCGCTGGAATCGCTGCTTGCCGCGCGCGAACCACTGGCCATACCGGTTTTCCCCGCGGCGCCGATGTCCAGAGACATTAAACACATGAAGAACATGAAGGACACCAAGGAGACGCCCCCACCATGGAAATGACACAGACGCGGCAACTGCCGGTAGCGCGGCAAGACGCCTGGGAAGCCCTGAACGACACAGGACTGCTCAAGCAATGCATCCCCGGATGTGAGAGCATCGAGCCTGACGGCGACAACGCCTACCTGGTGGCGCTGACCGCCGCGGTGGGCCCGGTCAAGGCGCGCTTCAAGGGGCGCATGGCCTTGCAGGACATCCAGGCGCCCGACAGCTACACCATCCAGTTCGACGGCCAGGGCGGCGTTGCGGGCTTCGGCAAGGGCACCGCGCGCGTCACGCTGGCCCCGGAAGGCGAGCAGACGGTGCTGACCTATACAGTCAACGCCCAGGTTGGCGGCAAACTCGCGCAGATCGGCTCGCGGCTGGTCGATGCCGCCGCGCGCAAGATGGCCGATACCTTCTTCGACCGCTTCACGGCGGCGCTGGGCGGGCCCGGCGAGCAAGGTGACGAAGCGGGCACGGGCGAGGATGTCGCCAAGGATGGAGCGGCGGCCGGCGATGGCAGCACGCCCGATGAACAAACTAGTGAAACGAAGCGGAAAAGATCATGGACAGCGTGGATCTCGAAGTCCTGAAAAGCAGCGTACGCTGGCTGGCCGAAGGCCACCGCACGCTATTGGTAACGGTAGTCAGAACCTGGGGCTCCTCGCCCCGGCCGGAAGGCGCCATGCTGGCCGTGCGCGACGACGGCCTGGTGGTGGGCTCGGTCTCGGGCGGCTGCATCGAGGATGACATCATCGACCGGGTACGGCGCGAAGGCATTGCCAGCGGGCGCCCCGAAGCCGTCAAGTACGGCATCAGCGCCGAGGAAGCGCACCGCTTCGGCCTGCCTTGCGGCGGCACCATCGAACTGGTGACCGAGCCGCTCAGCGCCGACAGCCACCTGGACGAACTGCTTGAAGCCGTGGAAAGCGGCAAGCTGGTGGCGCGCACGCTTGACATGGCAAGCGGCCGCGCCACGCTCGGCCCGGCGCAAGCCACGGACGGCCTGGCCTTCGACGGCAACACCCTGCTCACCATCCACGGGCCGCGCTACCGCATGCTGGTCATCGGCGCCGGGCAGTTGTCGAAATACCTGTGCCAGATCGCCGTCGGCCTGGGCTTCCAGGTCACCGTGTGCGATCCGCGCGAGGAATACACCGAGACCTGGGACATCCCCGGCGTCACCATGGTGCGCACCATGCCGGACGACACCGTGACCGAGATGCAGCTCGACGAGCGCAGCGCGGTGATCGCCGTCACGCACGATCCCAAGCTCGACGACCTGGCCCTGATGGAAGCGCTGCGCACGCGCGCCTTCTACGTCGGCGCGCTCGGTTCGCGCCGCAACAACCAGGCGCGCCGCGAACGGCTCAAGGAATTCGACCTCAACGATCTGCAGCTGGCGCGGCTGCACGGGCCGGTGGGCATCTACATCGGCAGCCGCACGCCGCCCGAGATTGCGATCTCGATCCTGGCCGAAGTCGTGGCCGCCAAGAACCACGTCTCGCTGCCCGACATCCTGCAGGTGGAAGGCGCCAAGGCCGCCCGCGAAATGGCGGCCAGCGAAGGCAGCACCTGCAGCCCCGCCCCGTGACCGGCGCGCTGAACGGCCCCGCCAATGGCCCCCTCAACGGCGCCATCAACGCCGCCGAGCTGCCCACCGGCATCCTGCTGGCCGCCGGCTACGGGCGCCGCTTCGATGCCGCCGGCCGGCGCAACAAGCTGCTCGCCACGCTGCCCGACGGGCACACGGTGGCCGGCCGCAGCGCGCGGACGCTCGCCGCCGTCCTGCCCGGGGCGCTCGCCGTGATCCGCCCGGGCAACGCCGCACTGGCGGCCGAATTGCGGCGGGAAGGCTGCAGCGTGCTGGAGACTGCTGCCGCGGAGGCCGGCATGGGCGCCGCGCTGGCCGCGGCGGTGGCCGCCACGCCGGACGCCCGCGGCTGGGTGGTGGCGCTGGCCGACATGCCGTGGCTGCCGGCCGAACTGGTTCGCGCGGTGGCATTGACGATCACCACGCGCGACGCCATTGCCGCGCCCTGGCGGGACGGGCAGCGTGGGCATCCGGTCGGATTTGGCGCCGCCTGGCGGGAAGCGCTCCTCAAGCTTGACGGGGATGAAGGCGCGCGGGAATTGTTGAAAACGCAGCCGGTGATGCGAATTCTCACCGATGACGAAGGGGCGTTCAGGGATGTGGATACGCCGGGCGATCTGGCGTAGCGGTTTGCTGGCAGAACGTATTGCGTCGTTGAAGTCAGGCCGTGGCAGTTGCCCCCTACCCGCCATCCGTCTCCGCCAACGTCCTCAGATACTCCTCCCTCCACCAATGCACATCCTGCCCGCGGATGCGCTCCAACAGCTTCTGGTGCCGCGACTGGCGCTCGGCCAGCGGCATATGCAACGCCTGCTGGATCGCCTGCGCCGTGGCATTGATATCGTAGGGATTGACGAGCAAGGCCTCCCGAAGCTGCTCGGCAGCCCCGGCGAACCGCGATAAGACCAGCACCCCCGGATCATCCGGATCCTGCGCCGCCACGAACTCCTTGGCCACCAGGTTCATTCCGTCCCGCAACGGCGTAACCAGTGCCACGCGGCACGCGCGGTACAACCCCGGCAGCCGGCGCCGCGCGGTCGTGCGATGGATATACCGCACCGGCATCCAGTCCAGCTCCCCGTACTCCCCATTGATCGCCCCCGACAACCCTTCCAGTTCGCGCCGCAGATCCGCATAGGCATCCACCGTCTCCCGCGACGGCGCGGCAATCTGGATCAGCGTGGCGCTGCGCCGGTTCTCCGGATACTGCGCCATCAGCGCCCGCACCGCCTTGAGCCGCTGCGGCAGCCCCTTGGAGTAATCGAGACGATCGACGCCCAGCAACAGCCGGCGGCTCGCGTACTGGCCCCGCATCATCTCGTAGGTCTCGCGCGATTCTTCGCATTTCCCAAGCTCGGCGAATTCGTCGACATCGATGCCGATCGGGAACGCCTGCGCGCGCACGGTGCGGTGGAAGGCCCGGAAGCGGTACTCGCCCATCGGCTCGGCCTGCGCCTCCCTTTGCACATAGCGCGAGAAATGTTCCAGATCGAGCTGGCTCTGGAAGCCGACCAGGTCATAGGCAAACAGCGCCCGCATCAGCCACTCGTGTTGCGGGATCGCAGCCAGGATCAGCGGCGGGGGCAAGGGGATATGCAGGAAGAACCCCATGCGCTGCCCGCAGCCCATGGCGCGCAGTTCGGAGGCGAGCGGGATCAGGTGGTAGTCGTGGATCCAGATCACATCGTCCGGACGCAGCAGCGGCGCCAGCTTGCGCGCAAACAGCTGGTTCACGCGGCGATAGATGTTGAGATAGCCGGAATCGAAATCCGCCAGGTCGATGCGGTAGTGGAAAACCGGCCACAGCACGCCGTTGCTGTAGCCCTGGTAGTACGCATCGTGGTCCTCGCGGCACAGGTCAACGGTTGCCAGCGTGACATTGCCGGCCTGCTGGATATGCAACTCGCCCTCGCCGGGCGTGCCGCCCTGGGCGGCATCCACGATCCTGCCACTCCAGCCGAACCAGACCCCGCCGGTGGCCTTGAGCGCCTCGCCCAACGCCACCGCGAGACCGCCTGCGGCAACATTGCGCGGATCGGCGATGCGGTTGGATACCACGACTAGTCTGCCCATATGTTCCTTTGCTAGAACCCTGCCCCACGCGCTGGAAATCGGGTGCTCAAATCACCGA
Source organism: Cupriavidus sp. F041 (assembly GCF_057814235.1). Classification (NCBI taxonomy): domain Bacteria; kingdom Pseudomonadati; phylum Pseudomonadota; class Betaproteobacteria; order Burkholderiales; family Burkholderiaceae; genus Cupriavidus; species Cupriavidus sp. F041. Next base: position 173,500 of record NZ_JBVASY010000002.1, on the reverse strand, counting down.
ATCCCATGGCGCGGACAGGCGCATGGCGCCGTTGATCAGGCCCACCATCGAGTAGGTCTGCGGAAAATTGCCCCACATCTCGCCGGTCACCGGATGGGTATCCTCGGACAGCAAGCCAAGCGGGTTGCGCGCCGCCAGCATGGCTTCGAAAATCTCGCGCGCTTCCTCGCGGCGCCCCACGCGCGCCAGCGCGTCGATGCGCCAGAAGGTGCAGATATTGAAGGCGGTCTCCGGCTTGCCGAAATCGTCCGGCGCCTCGTAGCGGCGCATATATGGCCCATCGCACAGCGACTCCTCCAGGGCCTTGAGCGTCGACATGAAGCGCTCGTCCCGCGGGGCGATAAAGCCCACCTCGGCCATCAGCAGCACGCTGGCGTCGAGCTCGCGCCCGCCGAAGCTCTCGGCGAATGCCTGGCGTTCCTCGCTCCAGGACTCGCGCACGATGCGCTCTTTCATGCCGTCGGCATGCTGGCGCCAGTAAGCCGCGCGATCGGGCAGTTGCAGCGCATCGCCGATCTTGGCGAGACGGTCGCAGGCGGCCCAGCTCATCAGCGCCGAGGAGGTATGCACCCGCGCCCGCGTGCGCAGCTCCCACATGCCCGCATCGGGCGTGCCGAACACGCGTACCGCCTGTTCGCCCACGGTTTCCAGCACGTGATACTCGGCCACCCCGCCCCGGTGCAGCAGGCGATGGTCGTGGAAAGCCTGGGCCGCGCCCAGCACCACGTTGCCGTAGACGTCGTGCTGGAAGTGCTCCTGCGCCTGGTTGCCCACGCGCACCGGGCCCATGCCGCGGTAGCCCGACAAGTGATCGAGCACGCTCTCCGGCAATTCGAGTTCCAGCCCAATGCCGTACAGCGGCTGGATATGGCCGTTCCTGGATTGCATCACCACGTTGGACAACCAGCGCAGGTAGTCCTCCATGGTGCCGACCTCGGACAGGCTGTTGAGCGCGCGGATCACGAAGAAGGCGTCGCGCAGCCAGCAGAACCGGTAGTCCCAGTTGCGCCCGCTGCCCGGCGCCTCGGGAATGCTGGTGGTCATGGCCGCGACGATGGCGCCGGTCTCTTCATAGAGCGACAGCTTGAGCGTGATGGCGGCGCGGATCACCGCGTCCTGCCATTCGCGTGGCACCGCGAGGCGGCGGCTCCACATCTTCCAGTAGGCCGTGGTTTCCTGCTCGAAGTCGCGCGCGACTTCCTCCACGCCGCCTTGCAGGGTTTCATCGGGACCGAGGATGAAGTTGAGATCGCGGGTCAGCAGGAAAGGTGTCTGCGACAGCACATAAGTCAGCGGCGCATCGGTGGTCATGCGCAGCGTCGTGCCATCGCCGATATAGCGCACATGGCTGCTGCCACGCGTGATTTCGGGCTTGACGCGTCCCCAGTCGAAGCGCGGCGCCAGCGTCACCCGCACGCGCGGCGCGCCGCTTACGGGACGAATGCGCCGGATCAGCGTGGTGGGGCGAAAGTAGCGGCCCAGCCGGAAGAGTCGCGGCGCGAAATCGGTGATCTCCAGGCAGTTGCCATGCTGGTCGGTCAGCCGCGTGCGCAGCACGGCCGTATTGGGCTCGTACCATTGCTCCGACTCAAGGAAGTCCTCGATTTCGATGGAGAAGTGGCCCGCGTTCTGGCCAGGATCAAGCAAGGCGTTGAAAACCGGGTCGCCATCGAAGCGCGGCAGGCAGCACCAGACGATGCGCCCGCGGCTGTCGACCAGCGCGGAGATCGCGCAGTTGCCGATCATGCCCAGCGACAGCGAGGGATCGGCGTGGCGGCCTGCCCCCTCGACGCTCACCTGGGTACCCTCGGTAGATAGGTTGCTCACAGCGAATCCCCCCTCAAGACGTCGTTGTGGTTGTGGCTCCCGCCGCCAGCGTGCCATCCGCGGCGGCCATGGCTTCCAGCGCCCTGGCGGAGCGATGCAGCCAGCAGCGCAGCGCGGCCGGACCGGTCACGCTGACGGTGGCGGCGCTGGGCCGCTGGCCTACCAGCAAGGCGACGCCGCCCAGGCGCCGCACCACGGAAAAGCCGGCCTCATCGGTAATATCGTCGCCGGCAAACAGCGGCATGCGCCGCGCGAATGGCGGCCCGCGCATAAAGGTATCGATGGCGCCGCCCTTGTCGATGCCGGCCGGCTTGAGTTCCACCACCATCTTGCCGTGCAAGACTTCGATGCCGGGCACGCCACTGGCGACCTGCGCCGCGAAGTTGCGTACCAGGCCTTCGAGATGGGGGACGGCGCGGTAGTGCACCGCGACCGCGACCGACTTGCGCTCCAGCTGCAAGCCGGGATGCGCGTTGACCAGGGCTTCGAGGGGTGGCAGCAACAGGGGCACGCCGGGGTCCGGCTGGCGCAGCCGGCGGCCACCCGCATCGCGCAATTCCGCGCCGTGCACGCCTGCCGCAGGCAGTTGCAGGGGCTGCAGGAAATGATCCAGCTCGGCGATCGGCCGGCCCGAAACCAGCGCCACGGCACCGCCCAGGTGCCGATGCAGGGCGCGCAACGTCCCCACCAGTTCCGGTTCGACCCGCACGAGGTCCGGACGTGGCGCGAGATCGGCCAGCGTACCGTCGAAATCCAGGAACAGTGCCGTGTTTGGTTCGATAAGAGGTAGGTTGGGCATCGCGTGACACCGTAGCACGAGTATTCCCGCACCGTCCACCGGGCAACGTCCTACACGGTGCGCCGCTGCACGCACCGCGCCGCAATGGCGCCGGCACCGCCGCGGTGCGCCATTTCGCAGCGGCCTTGCAGGTGCGCCGGCCTGCCCTTCGCGGCCACCGGATCCGGGGTGCCGGCATCGCCGCACCGCGCCATCCTTTATCATTAGCGGTTTCTGCCAATCCCCGCCCCGGCTGTCCACGATGACCCGCAAACCCGATTACCTGAGAAAGATCCTGACCGCCAAGGTGTATGACGTGGCCCAGGAGACCGATCTCACCTATGCAAACCTGCTCTCCGCGCGCACCGGCAACAAGGTGTGGTTCAAGCGCGAGGACACCCAGCCGGTGTTCTCGTTCAAGCTGCGCGGCGCGTACAACAAGATGGCCTCGCTGTCGCCGGAGGAACTCAAGCGCGGCGTGATCGCCGCCTCGGCCGGCAATCATGCGCAGGGCGTGGCGCTGTCGGCGGCGCGGCTTAAATGCAAGGCGCTGATCGCGATGCCGGTCACGACTCCGCAGGTAAAGATCGACGCGGTGCGCGAGCGCGGCGGCGAGTGGGTGGAAATCGTGCTGCACGGCGACTCGTACAGCGATGCCTACAACCACGCGGCAGAGCTGGAGAAGAAGCACAAGCTGACCTTCATCCACCCCTTCGACGATCCCGAAGTCATCGCCGGCCAGGGCACCATCGCCATGGAAATCCTGCGCCAGCACCCGGGCCCGCTGCATGCGGTGTTCGTGGCGATCGGCGGCGGCGGTCTGATCTCCGGCATCGCGTCCTACATCAAGGCCGTGCGCCCCGAGATCAAGGTGATCGGCGTGCAGACCGTGGATTCGGACGCGATGAAGCGCTCGGTGGATGCGGGCAAGCGCGTGGAACTCAAGGAAGTGGGCCTGTTCTCCGACGGTACCGCCGTCAAGCTGGTCGGCAAGGAAACCTTCCGCATCACGCGCGAACTGGTCGACGAGATCATCCTGGTGGACACCGACGCCATCTGCGCCGGGCTCAAGGATGTGTTCCAGGATACCCGCAGCATCCTGGAGCCCGCGGGCGCGATGGCCATCGCCGGCCTGAAGCTGTATGCCGAGCGCGAGAAGCTCAAGGGCCAGCACCTGGTGGCGATTGCCTGCGGCGCCAACATGAACTTCGACCGCCTGCGCTTCGTCGCGGAGCGCGCCGAGGTGGGCGAGGCGCGCGAGGCGGTGTTCGCGGTCAGCATCCCCGAGGAACGCGGCAGCTTCAAGCGCTTCTGCGCGCAGGTCGGCACGCGCAATGTGACCGAGTTCAACTACCGCATCGCCGACAACAGCATGGCCCATATCTTCGTCGGCGTGCAGATCACGAGCCGCGCGGAGAACGAGAAGATCGCCGCCGGTTTCCGCCGCCACGGCTTCGATACGCTGGACCTGTCCAACAACGAGCTGGCCAAGCAGCATATCCGCTACATGGTGGGCGGACGCTCGCCGCTGGCGCATGACGAACTGCTGTACCGCTTCGAGTTCCCGGAGCGTCCGGGCGCGCTGATGCGCTTCCTGTCGAGCATGAGCCCGAACTGGAATATCAGCCTGTTCCACTACCGCAACCAGGGCGGCGACACCTCCAATATCCTGGTTGGCATCCAGGTGCCCAGGAACGAGAAACGCGCCTTCCGCGACTTCCTCGCCACGCTGGGCTATGTACACTGGGAAGAGACCGAGAACCCGGTGTACAAGCTGTTCCTGTCCTGATCAATCCCGTGGTCCCTGCGCATCCCTGCCGAAAGGCATGCGCGGAGCCACACGCGAGGCAACCATGAGCCTTCCCGAACAATCGCCGCTAGGCAAACCCTCGGCCTACAAGACCGAGTACGACCCCACCCTGCTGTTCCCCATCCCGCGCCAGCCCAAGCGCACCGAGATCGGGCTGGCCGAGGGCCGCGCGCTGCCGTTCTTCGGCGTGGACATCTGGAACGCGTACGAGCTCTCGTGGCTGAACATGAAGGGCAAGCCGCAAGTGGCGCTGGCCAGCTTCATCATTCCCGCCGACACGCCCAATATCGTCGAATCCAAGTCGTTCAAGCTCTACCTGAATTCGTTCAACCAGAGCAAGATCGCCTCGCCCGAAGCGCTGCAGCAACTGCTGCACCACGACCTGTCCGAAGCCACCGGCGGCACGGTGCAGGTTCGCCTGGTGACCGAAGCCGAGCTGGGCACCCAGAAGATGGGTGAGCTGGATGGCCTGCTGCTGGACCGGCTCGACATCGAGACCGATATCTACGAACCGGCGCCGCACCTGCTGCACGCGAGCCAGGACGAATCGCCGGTGGAAGAAACGCTGGTCTCGCACCTGCTCAAGTCGAACTGCCTGGTGACCGGCCAGCCGGACTGGGGCAGCGTGCAGATCCGCTACGTGGGCGCGCCGATCAACCAGGAAGCGCTGCTCAAGTACCTGATCTCGTTCCGCAACCACAACGAGTTCCACGAGCAATGCGTGGAGCGGATCTTCACCGACGTGCTGCGCCAGTGCAAGCCCGTGAAGCTGGCGGTCTATGCCCGCTACACGCGGCGCGGCGGGCTGGATATCAATCCGTTCCGTACCAACTTCAACACGCCGTGGCCGGACAACCGGCGCAATGCACGGCAGTGATGCCGTAAGCAGCTGCAAGTAAAAAAGCCCGGCGCGTGCGCCGGGCTTTTTTACGCATCATGCTCAAGCCCTGGCGGTTCAGAACTCCGCGTGCAGGCGCACGCCGTAGAACTTCGCCGGGCCCCGGTCGCGGTTATAGCCGGGATTGCGGATGTACTGGAAGTCCGGGCTGATGCTCAGGTATTTGACCGGCTGGAAGCTGTAGAACAGTTCCACGATCTGCTCTGGCCCGTACCTGAGCGCACCGTCGCCCAGGAATGCACCCTGCCCGCCCGCGGCCAGATAGGCCTGGTGATGCGAGCCCAGCATGTTCACCGACATGGCCAGGCCCACCACATCGCGCGGCCGTCCCCAAGCATTGCCGTTAAGCACGCCGCCGGCGGCCACCTGGCGGCCGATTTCGGTAAACGCGTAGGTCTCGGTCTTGTCGTCGGACATGTTGGCGCGCGCGAACACGCCGAGCGAATCGTTCACCCGCTGCATCACCGACAAGCCCACGCCAAGTTTGGTATGCTCCTCGCGCACATCGGCCACATCCGGCGTGGTGCCGGTGGCGGCGCCAAACTGCACCGCATCGCTGAACCTGCCCATGCGCGCCTTGTTGCGCCAGAACAGCAGGCGTGCCACGCCAGGCTTGCCCGCCAGGCTGTAGCGTTTCTCGAATTCGAGGATGTCGCCATAGTGCTCGAACATCCGCGTATCCAGCTCCAGGCCGTTGGACTCCAGCGGCTGCAGGAAACGGCCAAGCCGCACCGACCAGGCATCGCCGATGTACTCCAGCGCCACGCCCCAGTTGTAGCCGCGCGCATCCGCCGGATAGTCGAAGGAGCCGTGCGTCAGGAACGACCAGTTCATGAACTGGGTGCGCGGGTCGGAACCGTATTCGTTCTGGTCGAAGACGTCGAGCACGCCGAAATTGCCGGCGGTCAGCACCACACGGCGCTTATCGGCGCTGCCGGCCAGTTGGTTGAAGTCGGCATCCAGTTGCTCGCTGCCGCCGCCCAGGCCCCAGGTCTGCCGGATGAAGGCGCGCGCCCGGTAGAACACCGGGTTGGTGCTCGACACCTTGGCCAGTTCGGCATTGGACAAACCGCCCAGGCCATGCAACTCCGAGAACGGCACCCCTTGCGTCACTTCCGGGTTGAAATGGAACTCCGCGCCGCGCCACAGGCGCACACCGAGGTCGAGCGTGCTGCTGAAGGAATAGCTCTTGGCACGCTCCGTGGTGAGGCTGTTGGCGCCCGAGTAGGCCGCGCCGAAGGACGGCTTGCGCTGCCAGATATAAGTGGCCTGGCCGTGGAAGGCGAAGTTCTCCGGGGCATCCGCCTGCACAGGCACGTCGCCGCTTGCCGCGCCCTGCTCCTGCTCCTGCGCCTGCGCCGGTATCGATGCCATGCCGCCAAGACCGGCCAGCGACAGGGCAGCCGCAGCCAGGCGAGAGGCAAAAGACAGGCGTGGCCGCGCCGGGGCGGCTGGGAATCGACGAAGCAACATGAAAAATCCGGAGGAACAGCGGCGGGCGGGTGAAGGATAAGTGCCCGCTGGCTGGCGCACGAAGCATAGCCAAGCCTGTATGACATGTCTACCTTGCATTGCTGCAACGCAGCATATCCATTCCCAAAGTTGCGGTCTGTTGACTTTGTAACCGCTCTTGAATTAATTAATTCAAAAATTAATATTATCTGCATAGCCTGGAGCCCGCCATGCCCCCTGCCGCAGACAACCCGCCCACCAGCCGCCGTCCCGGCCGCCCCGCCGCCACCAAAGCGGGGAACGCCGGCCAGCGCGAGCAGTTGCTCGATGCCGCCACCGAACTGTTCGCGCAACGCGGCGTGGCCGCCACGGCGATCAAGACCATCGCCACCCATGCCGGCGTCACGCCGGCGCTGGTGCACTACTACTTCCGCGACCGCGACCAGTTGCTCGATGCGGTGGTCGACGAGCGCCTGCAACCCCTGGTCGAACAAGTGTTCCTGCCCGCCGCGGCCGACAGCGCCGACCCCGCCGCCATGCTGGTGGGCATCGCCGGCCGGCTGATCCGCACCGCGGCCGCTACCCCATGGTTCCCGGGCCTGTGGATCCGCGAGATCGTCGGTGCCGACGGACAACTGCACCAGCGCGTGCTGCAGAAGATCGCGATGCAGCGCGCCGGGCTCGTGATCGCCCCGCTGGCCGCCGCGCGCGCGCGCGGCGAGATCAACCCCGGACTGGAGCCTGCGCTGCTGATGGTGTCGCTGATCGGCCTGACGCTGCTGCCGCTGGCCACCACCCATATCTGGCGCCGCCTGCCCGGTGCCGAAACCATCGACAGCGAGGCCCTGGTGCGCCACGTCAGCGCGCTCCTGGCGCATGGCCTGGCCGTGTCGCCGCAGGCGCAAATCGCGCCGCCGCCCTCTGCCTGAATCCAGCCCGCCAGCCACGGAGCCCGTATGCCACGCCACCATTCCCCAGATCCCTCCGCATTCGCCACGCGCCGGGCCGCGCACTCGTGGCGGGCAGCCGCGCCGGCTGCGGTGATCGGCGCCGCGTTGCTGAGTGCCTGCAGCGAAAAGGCGCCGCCTTCATGGCAAGGCTATGTGGAAGGCGAATTCGTCAGCGTGGCCTCGCCCTTCGCCGGCCGCCTGGACCAGCTCTCGGTCCAGCGCGGCCAGCAGGTCGCCAGCGGCGCGCCGTTATTCGCGCTGGAAGCCGAAGACGAACGCGCGGCGCGCCAGCAGGCCGAGGAGCAGATGCGCGCGGCAGAGTCGCAGCTGGCCGACCTGCAAACCGGCAAGCGCGTGCCCGAAGTGGACGTGAGCCGCGCCCAGCTCGCGCAGGCTCAGGCCGCCGCGGCACGCAGCGCCGCGCAGCGCAAGCGCGACGAGGCGCAGTACGCCATCGGCGGGATCGCGCTGGCGCAGCTGGAAGACAGCCGCGCCACCGCCGCGACCGATGCCGCCCGCGTGCGCGAACTGCAGCGCAATATCGACGTGGCCCTGCTGCCGGGACGTACCGCCCAGCAGGCCGCGCAGCAAGCCCAGGTGGCCGCCGCGCGCGCCGCGCTGGCGCAGGCCCAGTGGAAGCTGTCGCGCAAGACCGTCGGCGCGACGCAGGCCGGGCTGGTCTACGACACGCCCTTCCGCCTGGGCGACTGGGTGCCGGCCGGCAGCCCTGTGGTGCGGCTGCTGCCGCCGGGCAACGTGAAGGTGCGCTTCTACGTGCCGGAGACGGTGGTCGGCGCCTTCAAGCATGGCGAGACGGTGCGCGTGCGCTGCGATGGCTGCGCCGCGCCCGTCGCGGCCACCATCAGCTACATCGCCAACCAGGCCGAATACACGCCGCCGGTGATCTACAGCAATGAAACACGCCGCAAGCTGGTGTTCCTGGTGGAAGCGCGTCCCGCGCCGGCGGATGCGCCGAAGCTCCATCCGGGCCAGCCGGTCGAGGTGGCAAGGCCATGAGCGCGCCCCTTGCCGACACCGCACCGCGCAACAGCCAGCCCGGTGAAACGACCGGCCTGGCCATTGACGTGCACGACATCAACAAGCACTACGGCGACAAGCACGTGGTCAACAACCTCAGCCTGCAGGTGGCGCGCGGCGAGATCTTCGGCTTCCTCGGCCCCAACGGCAGCGGCAAGACCACCTCGATCCGCATGATGTGCGGGCTGCTGACGCCGGACTCCGGCTCCGGCACCTGCCTGGGCTACGACATCCTGCGCGAGACCGCCGAGATCAAGCGGCGCGTGGGCTATATGACGCAAAAGTTCTCCTACTGGGACGACCTCTCCATTCGCGAGAACCTGGATTTCGTGGCGCGCGTGTACGGCATGCCGGGGCGCCGCGAGGTGGTGGACCGGGCGCTCGAAGACCTCGGCCTCGCCAGCCGCGCGCAGCAACTGGCCGGTTCGCTTTCGGGCGGATGGAAGCAGCGCCTGGCACTGGCCGCCTGCCTGCTGCACGAGCCGCGGCTGCTGCTGCTCGACGAACCCACCGCCGGGGTCGACCCCAAGGCGCGCCGGGACTTCTGGGCGCACCTGCACCAGCTCGCCGCCCGCGGCATCTCGGTCCTCGTCAGCACGCATTACATGGACGAGGCCGAGCGCTGCCACAAGCTGGCCTACATCGCCTACGGCAAGCTGCTGGCGCAAGGCACGGCGAATGAAGTGGTCGCCAGCCAGAAGCTGGTCACCTGGAGCGTGCTGGGCGAACAGCTCTCCGCGCTGTCGGAGCAGTTGCAGGGCGCGCCCGGCGTGGAGCAAACTGTGGTGTTCGGCAGCGCGCTGCATGTCACCGGGCACGACGCGCCGGCGCTTGAAGCCACGCTGCGCCGCGTCGCCGGCCCGCAGCACCGGATCGAGCCGATCGAAACCAGCCTGGAAGATGTCTTCATCCACATGATGAGCCGGGCCGAGGACAACATGCGCGTCTCCAGCCAGGCCAGCCGCAAGGGGGCCAGAACATGAAGCGCGACGATGCAAGCAACGGCGCCCGCTTCTCGTTCTCCCTGGACCGCTGGTGGAGCATCGTGCTCAAGGAGTTCCTGCAACTGCGCCGCGACCGCGTGACCTTCGGCATGATCGTCGGGCTGCCGATCATCCAGCTGATGTTGTTCGGCTTCGCCATCAACAGCGATCCGCGCCACATGGCCGCCGCGGTGATCGCCGCGGACCAGAGCGAGTTCACCCGCACCTTCGTCGCCGCCATGCAGACGTCCACCTACTTCGACGTGGTGCGCACCCTGCCCGACGAGGCCGCCGGGCGCGAGGCGCTGATGAAGGGCGAGGTGCAGTTCGTGCTCAGCATCCCGGCCGATTTCACCAGCCGGCTGCTGCGCGGCGAGCGCCCCTCGTTGTTGGTCGAGGCGGACGCCACCGATCCTTCCGCCACCGGCATGGCCATCTCCGCGTTGTCGCAGTTGCCGCTCTCGGTGGCGGACAGGGACCTGCAGGGCGCGCTGGCGCACCTGGCAGGCGGCAAGCCGCCCTTCGACGTGCAGGTGCAGCGGCTCTACAACCCGGAAGGCCTCACGCAGTACAACATCGTCCCCGGCCTGATGGGGGTGATCCTGACCATGACCATGGTCATGATGACGGGCCTGGCGATGACCCGCGAGCGCGAGCGCGGCACCATGGAGAACCTGCTGGCCACGCCGGTCAGGCCGCTCGAAGTGATCACCGGCAAGATCATCCCCTACATCTTCATCGGCCTGATCCAGGCCACCATCATCCTGCTGGCCGCGCGCTGGGTGTTTGGCGTGCCCTTCGTCGGCTCGGTGGTAGCGGTCTACCTGTCGGCGCTGCTGTTTATCGCCGCCAACCTGACGGTGGGCATCACCCTCTCCTCGCTGGCGCAGAACCAGTTGCAGGCGGTGCAGCTGACCTTCTTCTACTTCCTGCCGAACATCCTGCTGTCGGGCTTCATGTTCCCCTTCCAGGGCATGCCGCGCTGGGCGCAGGTCATCGGCAACGTATTGCCGATGACCTACTTCAACCGCCTGGTCCGCGGCATCCTGCTCAAGGGCAACGGCTGGACCGAGCTATGGCCGAACGTGTGGCCGATGGCGCTGTTCACGTTAGTCGTCATGACCATCGCGGTGCGCTTCTATCGCCGCACGCTCGACTGAGGGAGCCTGCCATGCAAGCCTCGCCACAACGCCGGATCGGATCGCACCGCACGGCCCTCGCCATGCTGGCGGCGGCCGCACTGACGGCCTGCGCGGTCGGCCCCGACTTCACCGTGCCGGCCGCGCCCGCGGTGCCGGCTTACACCGCCGGCACGCAACCGGAGCGCACCAGCGCCGCCGACGTGCCGCACGGCCAGGCGCAGGCGCTGGAGAGCGGCGCCGACGTGCCGGCGCAATGGTGGGCGCTGTTCCGCAGCCCGGCGCTGGACCGCACCATCCGCGCGGCGCTGGATGCCAGCCCGACGCTGGCGCAGGCACAGGCCCGCATCGAGCAGGCGCGCCAGGAGCTGGCGGCCACCACCGGCGCGCGCTTGCTGCCGCGCGTGGACGCCAGGCTGAACACTACCCGCGAGCAGGTCAATTTCACCTCGCTGGGCATTACCGCCTTTCCCAGTCCGGGGCCGTTCACGCTGTATGGCGCCAGCGTGGAAATCTCCTACACGCTCGACCTGTTCGGCGGCCAGCGGCGCGAGCTGGAGGGCTTGCGCGCGGCGGTGGACTACCAGCGTTTCGAACTGGAGGCCGCGCGCCTGACGCTGGCCGGCAACGTAGCCACCGCCGCGATCCGCGAGGCAGGCTTGCGCGCGCAGATCGCCGACACCGAGGCCATCGTGCAGGCCCAACAGCGCCAGCTCGACATTGCGGGGCAGCGCCTGCGCGCCGGCGGCGTGGCAGAGGTCGACGTGCAGCGCCAGCGCAACGAACTGGCGCAGAGCCAGGCCCTGCTGCCAGGCCTCGCGCAACAACTTGCGGCCACGCGCCATCAGCTTGCGGTGTACCTGGGACAAGCGCCGGCCAGCGCCGACCTGCCCGAATTCCGCCTGGCCGATCTCACGCTGCCCGCCACGCTGCCGCTCAGCCTGCCCTCCACGATGGCGCAACGGCGCCCCGACATCCGCGCGGCCGAAGCGCTGCTGCACCAGGCATCGGCCAATATCGGCGTGGCCACGGCGCAGCTCTATCCGCAGCTGACGCTATCCGGCAACGCCGGCTCGCAGTCCCTGTCCGCGCGCGACCTGTTCGGCAGCCTCAACGTGTGGTCGCTGGCCGCGGGGCTGGTGCAGCCGGTGTTCCGCGGGGGCGAGCTGGTGGCGCGCAAGCGCGCCGCCGAGGCCGCCTACGAGCAATCGCTGGCGGCCTACCAGCAAGCAGTGCTGACGGGCCTGCGCGAAGTGGCCGATGCACTGCGCGCGCTGGAGGCGGATGCGAACACGCTGCAAGCACGCGCGGACAGCGCCAGGCAGGCGGCCGATACGCTTGCCGTGGTGTCGGGCCAGTATCGTCTTGGCGGTGTCAGCCAGCTTGCCTTGCTCGATGCCGAACGGCAATACCGGCAGGCTGCGCTCGCCCTGGCGCAGGCCACCGCAAGCCGCTTCACCGATTCCGCGGCGCTGCTACAGGCACTGGGCGGCGGCTGGTGGCAACCGCAGGAGTCAGCCGCGCGATAGTCGACGCCCAGTGGCGCCCGCGAGAAGGAGCGTGGCAGATCGCTTCGCGCCGGGGCTGGCGGATCGTGCCCGCAACCACGCCATATCGCAGCGAAGCTGCTCAGCGTCCCAGGAACCCGCGCAACCGCCGCACGCCTTCATCCAGCCGCGCCGGATCGCAGGCATAGCACCAGCGCACAAACCCCTCCCCCTCCTCCCCGAACGCGCTCCCCGGCGCCAGTCCCAGCCGCGCCTCGCGCACCAGCTGTTTGCACAGCGCAAGACTGTCCCCCGCGCCCGCAAGCCGGAAGAACACATACATCGCCCCTTCCGGCGCATGCACATCCACCCCCGGCACGGCCGCCAGCGCACCCACCAGGTGATCGCGCGCCGCGCGCAGCCGCCCGACCAGTTCGCGGGTGAAAGCCTCGCCCTCGCGCACCGCCACAATGCCGGCTTCCTGCACGAAGGAAGGCGCGCATGACGTGTTGTACTCGACCAGCTTGCCGAGATCGTCGGTCAGCGCCGCCGGCAGCACCATCCAGCCCAGGCGCCAGCCGGTCATCAGCCACGCCTTGGAGAAGGAGTTCACGCAGATCACCCGCTCGTCGCGGCTGGCGATATCCAGGAAGGACGGCGCGACGGCGCCATCGCCTGCACCGTAATACAGCCGCTCATAGACTTCATCCGCAATGATCCAGATGCCGTGGCGGCGGCAATGCGCCAGCACCGCTTGCTGGTCCGCGCGCGACATCACCCAGCCGGTGGGATTGTTGGGCGAGTTGATCATCAGCAGGCGCGTTTCGGGCGTGAGCGCGGCCAGCAGCTTGTCGAGGTCCAGGGTCCAGCCATGCTCGCCGTAATCGAGCGAGACGGTTTCCACCTCGGCGCCGAGAATTTTGGGAATCTCCACCAGGTTGGGCCAGAGCGGCGTGACGGCAACGGCGCGGTCGCCGGGCCCGGCCACCAGTTGTGCCGCCAGCATCAGCGCGTTGACACCCGCGCTGGTGACTACCACGTTGTCGAGCGCCGTCGCGCCGTGCAGCGCACTGACGTACTCGGCCAGCGCGCCGCGCAGCGGGGCGATGCCGAGATTGTGCGTGTAGAAGGTGGCGCCCCCGGCCAGCGCATGGCTGGCGGCATCGCGGATAAAGGCGGGCGTGACCTGGTCGGATTCGCCGAACCAGAACGGCAGCACATCGGGCAGGCCGATGCCGGCGTTAGCCACCTCGCGGATGCGCGAAGCGCGCAGGTCATGGACGGTGGCGCGGGCTGCGGCCGGGGCAGGCGCAAAGCCGGTCGGGCTGACGGACATCTGGACTCCTTGTGGTGTGCGGGTCATGCCGGTCCGGATGCCGTGGGAGTCGGCCCGTTTTGCGGCAGGTGAGAAAGCGTACCGCAAAGGCACCCGTGCGGGTCAATGCCGCGAATGACCGCGCCTGCATCCAACGCCACCGCGCTGATGACCGGACATTTGCTCCATATCGAAGGTTCACTCGACCTGACCGTGCGCCCTTGCCAGGGGCTGAGCACGGCGCTGGCGTGGCATGCGATGCGCGGCATCGCAGCACCGGAGTGGCCCGGGAGTGGCCCTCTAGCGGCCCGGATCGTCCTGCTGCTGCCAGCCGGGTTTCATCCGCAGGCCGAAGCTGCTGCGCGGCTGGACATCGCGCTCGGGGCGCAGCGCGTATTGGTCGTGGTTGCCTTGCGTGGCTTGCTGGGTGGCCTGCTGGACGGCCGGCGAAGTTGGCGTCCGGCCCGTGCCCGTGCCTGCCTTGGCTGGCGCGCGGGCGCCGCCGGCCTCGGACGCGGCGGGCGCCGCCAGCAGGGCCGGGCTGGCCAGGGCGAGCCATAGCAACGCCATGATAGGAAAAAGGGATTTAGAGGTCACACTGTCACGCGGCGGCGATGCCGAATCCGCCCGGAGGCCCACGCATGAGCGAACGGCAGGACCGGCGGCGGCCACCAGTTGCTGAATATCGCATTGTGTCAGCTACCGGGACCGCCGGGTGAAAACCGCCCGGGGCCTCGCTTTCCGGAAGGCCGGCGAGCGCCGGCATTGCCATATTGCGGCACCCGCCATTGCCTCAGGCGGCCGCCTTGCCGGCTTGCTTGCCCCGTTTGCCCTCCTGCCTGCCACGCGCCAGCACCGGCGCCAGCGCCGCACCGGTATGGCTGGCCCGCACCCGCACCAGCCCCTCCGGGTCGGTAGCCGCAACGATGCCGCCGCCAGCCACCCCGCCTTCGGGACCCAGGTCGAGGATCCAGTCGGCTTCCGCGATCACATCGAGGTCGTGCTCGATCACCACCACGCTGTGGCCGCCGTCCGCCAGCCGGTGCAGCACGCGGATCAGCTTGGCCACGTCGGCCATATGCAGTCCGACGGTCGGCTCGTCCAGCACGTACAAGGTGTGCGGCGCCTGCTGCCCGCGCCGCGTGATGTCGTCGCGCACCTTGGACAGCTCGGTCACCAGCTTGATGCGCTGCGCCTCGCCTCCGGACAGCGTGGGCGACGGCTGGCCCAGCGTCAGGTAGCCCAGGCCCACATCTTTCATCAGCTGCAGCGGGTGCGCGATATTGGACATGGCGGAGAAGAACTCCACCGCCTCGTCGATCTCCATCGTCAGCACGTCGCCGATATTCTTGCCGCGCCAGGTGACCGCCAGCGTTTCCGGGTTGAAGCGCTGGCCGTGGCAGACGTCGCAATGCACCTTCACATCGGGCAGGAAGCTCATGCCGATGGTGCGCACGCCCTGGCCTTCGCAGGCCGGGCAGCGGCCGTCGCTGGTGTTGAAGGAAAAGCGCGAGGCGGAATAGCCGCGCGCCTTGGCTTCCAGCGTCTGCGCGAACAGCTTGCGGATGGTGTCCCACACGCCGATGTACGTGGCCGGGCAAGAGCGCGGCGTCTTGCCGATCGGGGTCTGGTCGACTTCCAGCACGCGGTCGATGCTCTCAAAGCCGGTGATGCTGTCGCAGCCCTGCCAGTCGTGCGTGACCTCCAGCTTGCGGCGCGGCTCGGCGCGTGCCGTGGCCTGCGAGCGCGCGGGCGCCTCGCTGCCGGCCGCCTTGCGCGCGCGCCGCGTGGCCGGCGACGACATTACCGAACGGCCCACCGCGTCGAGCAGGTTGGCCATCAGCACATCGCGCGCCAGCGTGGACTTGCCCGAGCCGCTGACGCCGGTGACGGCCACCAGCCGCCCCAGCGGGATGCTGGCGGTGACGTTGCGCAGGTTGTGCAGCCGGGCGCCGTGCACGGTCAGCCAGCGCCCGGGCACGGCCTCGCCGTCCTTGCCCTCCGGCTTCACCGCGCGGCGCGGCTGCAGCGGATGCAGGATCGGCCGGGCCAGGAACTGGCCGGTCAGCGAGTCCGGGCTGGCCGACAGCGCGGCCACGCCGCCCTGCGCCACCAGCGTGCCGCCACGCTTGCCGGCGCCGGGGCCGATGTCGATGATGTGGTCGGCGCGGCGGATGGTGTCCTCGTCATGCTCCACCACCACCAGCGTATTGCCCTTCTCGCCGAGCTTGCGCAGCGCGTCGAGCAGGATCTGGTTGTCGCGCGGATGCAGGCCGATGGTGGGCTCGTCGAGCACGTAGCAGACACCCTGCAGGTTGCTGCCGAGCTGGGCCGCAAGCCGGATGCGCTGCGCCTCGCCGCCGGAGAGGCTGGGCGCGGCGCGGTCCAGGCTGAGGTAGCCCAGGCCGACTTCTTCCAGGAACTGCAGGCGGCTGCGGATCTCGCTCACCACGTCGCGCGCGATCTCGCCTTCGCGGCCTGCGAGGTGCAGGCCTTGCACCCAGCGGTGCGTATCGGAGACCGTCCACTGCGCCACTTCCACGATGGGGTGCGCGTCGAACGTCACCGCACGCGCCACCGGGTTCAGCCGCGTGCCGCCGCAATCCGCGCACGGCGTATCGGCGACGTCATCGGGCTCTTGCTGCTCCGAAGGCAAGGTCTGCTCGCGCCCGCGATTGTCGTCGGCCATCACGGTATCGTCGTAGACCGCGCGCTGCTCGCGCGTGAGGGTCAGGCCGGTGCCGACGCAGCTGGCGCACCAGCCGTGCTTGCTGTTGTAGGAAAACAGGCGCGGGTCCAGTTCGGGATAGCTGGTGCTGCACACCGGACAGGCGCGCCTGGTCGAGAACACGGTGGTGCTGCCGACGCGGGCGGTGCCGCCATTGCCCATCGCGTGCTGCAGGCCGTCGAGCGGCGCCAGCAGGTGCATCACGCCCTTGCCGGCTTCCAGCGCCTGGCCCAGCATCGCGCGCAGCGCGGCTTCGTTGTCCGCGGACACGATGATGTCGCCGACCGGCAGCTCGATGGTGTGCTCGCGGAAGCGGTCCAGGCGCGGCCACGGGTCCACCGGCAGGAACTCGCCGTCGACACGCAGGTGCGTATTGCCGCGCGCCTTGGCCCATTTGGCCAGGTCGGTATAGACACCCTTGCGGTTGACCACCAGCGGCGCCAGCAGGCCAACGTGCTGGCCCTTGTAGTCGCGCAGCAACTGCGCGGCGATGGACTCGGGGCTTTGCGAGGTGACCGGCGCGCCGTCGTGGATGCAATGCTGGATGCCCAGCTTCACATACATCAGCCGCAGGAAGTGCCAGACCTCGGAGGTGGTCGCCACCGTGCTCTTGCGGCCGCCGCGCGACAGGCGCTGCTCGATGGCCACCGTGGGCGGGATGCCGTACACCGCATCCACCTCCGGCCGCCCGGCGGGCTGCACGATGGAGCGCGCATAGGCATTGAGCGATTCAAGGTAGCGGCGCTGCCCTTCGTGGAACAGGATGTCGAACGCGAGCGTGGACTTGCCCGAGCCTGACACCCCGGTGATGACGTTGAACTTGCCGTGCGGGATATCGACGTTGAGCGCCTTCAGGTTGTGCTCATGCGCGTTGACGATGCGCACCACGTCCTCGCCCTCGATGGCGCGGCGCGCGCGCGCCGCGCGCAAGGCGGCCTGCAACGGCACGCCAGCATCTTCGGCCACGAAGGTATGGCCCACGGCGCGGTCGTACTGCAGCAGCGCCTTGCCGGTATGCGAGTCCGCGCAGCGCTTGACATCTTCCGGCGTGCCCACGCACAGCACTTCCCCGCCGGCGTCGCCGCCCTCGGGACCAAGGTCGATGATCCAGTCGGCTGCGCGCACCACGTCGAGGTTGTGCTCGATCACGATCAGCGAATGCCCACCGTCCAGCAGCTTGCCGAAGGCACGCATCAGCTTGGCGATATCGTCGAAGTGCAGCCCCGTGGTGGGCTCGTCGAACATGAACAGCTTGCACTCGTACGGCATCGGCTTGACGCGCGTATTGCTTGCCTGCGCGGTCTCGGCCAGATAGCCGGCCAGCTTCAGGCGCTGGGCCTCGCCGCCCGACAGCGTGGGCACCGGCTGGCCCAGCTTGACGTACTCCAGGCCCACGTCGACGATCGGCTGCAGCACACGCAGCACCGCCGCATCGCCGGCGAAATACGCCACGGCTTCGCTCACGGTCAGCTCAAGCACATCAGCCACGCTGAGCGCGCGCGGCGCTTCGTCCGGCAGTGCGCGCTCGATCTTCACTTCAAGGATTTCAGCGCGGTAGCGCCGGCCATCGCAGTCCGGGCAGCGCAGGTAGACGTCGGAGAGGAACTGCATCTCGACGTGCTCGAAGCCCGAGCCGCCGCAGGTGGGGCAGCGCCCGTCGCCGGAGTTGAAGCTGAACATGCCCGCGGTATAGCTGCGCTGCAGCGCCATCGGCGCCTTGGCGAACAGCTTGCGGATCTCGTCGAAGGCGCCGACATAGCTGGCCGGGTTGGAGCGCGCGGTCTTGCCGATGGGCGACTGGTCGACGAACACCACATCGGCCACCTGTTCCGCGCCGGTCAGGCTGCGGAAGGCGCCGGGGGCATCCGTGGACTTGCCGAACTGGCGCGCCATGGCGGGATAGAGCACGTCCTGCAGCAGCGTGGACTTGCCCGAACCGGACACGCCGGTCACGCACACCAGCCGCTGCAGCGGAATTTCCACGGTGACGTCGCGCAGGTTGTGCTCGCTCGCGCCTTCCAGCACGATGCGCGGCGTGGCGGCATCCACCGCGCGCGGTTCCCAGCGGGAGAGATCGGTCACCTGGCGGTGTCCGGCAAGGTACTCGCCGGTAAGCGTGCCCGAACCGCGGATAGCGGCCGGCGTGCCGTCGAAGATGATGTTGCCCCCGCGCTCGCCCGGGCCGGGGCCCATGTCGATCAGGCGGTCGGCAGCGAGCATCACCGAAGGATCATGCTCCACCACCACCAGCGTATTGCCGGCATCGCGCAGGCGATGCATGGCCTCGACGATGCGGTTCAGGTCGCGCGGGTGCAGGCCGATGCTCGGCTCGTCGAGCACGAACAGCGTCTTGACCAGCGAAGTGCCCAGCGCGGTGGTGAGGTTGATACGCTGCACCTCGCCGCCGGACAGCGTGCGGCTCTGGCGGTCCAGCGTGAGGTAGCCCAGGCCCACGTCGCACAGGTATTTCAGGCGCGTGCGCACCTCGGCCAGCAGCAGCTTGAGCGCGTCGTCGAGCATCAGGCTCGGCAGCGTGAGTTCGTCGAAGAATCTGCGGATGCGCTCGATCGGCATCAGCATCAGGTCGTGCACGGTCAGGCCGGGCAGCGCTTCGAGCTGCGTGCGGTCCCAGTCCACGCCGCGCGGCAGGAAGCGCTTTTCCGGCGCGCACACGGCGTCGGCGCCCGGCTTGCTGCCCAGGCGCCACAGCAGCGCCTCCGTCTTGAGCCGCGCGCCGCCGCAAGTCTCGCACGGCGTATAGCTGCGGTACTTGGACAGCAGCACGCGGATATGCATCTTGTACGCCTTCGACTCCAGGTAGTCGAAGAAGCGCTTGACGCCATACCAGTGCGTATTCCACTTGCCGTTCCAGTCCGGCGAGCCGTCGATGACCCAGGCCCGCTCTGCCGGGGTCAGGCCGGACCAGGCCACATCGCGCGGGATGCCCGCCTTGGCGGCGTAGCGCATCAGGTCGTCCTGGCACTCCTTCCAGGCAGGCGTCTGCATCGGCTTGATGGCACCGCCGCGCAGCGTCTTGCGCTCGTCCGGAATCACCAGCCCGAGATCGACGCCGATCACGCGGCCGAAGCCGCGGCAGGTCTCGCAGGCGCCGTAGGCGGAGTTGAAGGAGAACAAGGCCGGCTGCGGATCCGCATAGCGGATATCGCTCTCCGGGCTATGCAGGCCGGTGGAAAAGCGCCACACTTGGGGCTCCGCGCCCTCATTGGCAGTGTCGGGCACATAGACGTTGACCCGGCCGCTGCCGCGCTTGAGCGAGGCCTCGATGGCTTCCAGCGCCCGCACCTTCTCGGTATTGCCGAGGCGGAAACGGTCGGCCACCACGTCGAGCACCTTGCGCGGCCCGGTGGGCGACGCCACCACGCGCTGCGCCTGCACCCGCGTATAGCCGCTGACGGACAGCCACTGCTCGATCTCGGCGTCCGTAGTGGTTTCCGGCAGTTCCACCGGGAAGGTCACAACCAGACGGGGGTCGCCGTCCGGCGCCTGCGCGGCGCGTGCCTGCAGCTCGGCGTAGATGGTCTCCGGCGAGTCGTGCCGCACCGGCTGCGCGGTCTGGCGGTCGAACAGCTCGGCGGCGCGCGCGTACAGCAGCTTCAGGTGATCGTTGAGCTCCGTCATGGTGCCGACCGTGGAGCGCGAGCTGCGCACCGGGTTGGTCTGGTCGATGGCGATGGCCGGCGGCACGCCGTCGACCCGGTCCACCTGCGGCCGGTCCATGCGGTCCAGGAACTGGCGCGCGTAGGCGCTGAAGGTCTCGACGTAGCGCCGCTGCCCTTCGGCGTAGAGCGTATCGAACACCAGGCTCGACTTGCCCGATCCCGACGGCCCGGTCACCACGGTCATTTCGCCGGTGCGCAGGTCGAGGTCGAGATTCTTGATATTGTGCTGACGGGCTCCGCGGATACGGATGACACCGGATGACATGGATTGCGTCCTTTTGATGCGGGTGGCTGGCGGAATGCTTGCGAGCGGGATGCGACGTGCGGGCGGCGGAGGGCCGGGCGCGGGTGCCAGACGGACAATCCCGTTGCGCCCGCCTGGCGCTGCGCCGGGTACTGCCCACAGCACCGCGCACCTCAAAGGCGCGGCGAAAAGCCGCCGCAAATCGCGGCATTGGTACGGTCAGGCCGCTATCGTATCCCGAAGGGCGGCGGCGTGCCGCGCGGCAATGTGTGGCCCTGACGTCTCCTGACAGCACGGTGTCAGGAGGAAATGGGGACACATGACGGGAATCAAAGCCCCCGCGCGCCTTGCAAGGCCGCTGCGGGGCGCGATTTCAGAAGGTGCTAAAGCACTGATCGCGCTCGAGTGGCAGGCTGCGCAGTTGCGTTTGGTGGATCGCTGAACAGGCGCGGGCCGCGCGCATGGTAGAGGACATGGAGTTGCAGGAATGCTGCACGGCGCCAGGGTTCGTCAGCACACGCTATGACACCGCGCAGTCCGCGCTGGAGTCCTGTCTGATCGCGTGGGCGCTATAGCGCGCCATGCGTCCATCCTTATCGTGATCGGCAGACAACAGGCCATCAGTATGAGAAACGATGTCAGGGAAGCGGCGTCATCCCGATTGATCGTGCCAGCTCCCTGCGTACTTGAACAACTCGGAATCACGCTTGAAGCCCAGTTTCTTCATCGCGCTGAGCTTCTGCGTACTGATCGTTTGCACACTCCGGATTATCGCGATGACGATCAAATCCATCGGAGGATATAAATCCAAAATGTCCGGATGCCGTGCTTGGCCAGCGTGTTGTGCGCCGCCTTGAAGAAGCGGAAGAAGATGACTATCTCGCCGGCATGGAACAGGCGGCCCGGAAGCCAGGCGTGGTCACATCGGCGCTGAGCCAGCAGATCAGCCGGTTCGAAGGCGAGCGGGCGCGTCCCCACGAACGCGGGCCTGGCCTTCTGGCGGCAGGCGCAACTGGCGATCCGCCACGCCGGTGACGCCGTGCAGCTGGTGCGCCTGTCCGGCTATGTCAGCCTAGGCATGGCGCGCAGCATCTCCAAGACGCTCCCTTGCGATTTCACCAAGGATCCCAAACCGGGTGGCATGGTCGCGCTGACGCCCAGCGTGCTGCTGTGCGTGCCGGTGGACAGCCGCTGGGGCCAGGATTCCTGCCAGGATCCTCAATGGGTTGCAGGAATGCGGTAGCCGTCGCTGAGCGTCTTCAGGAACGCGATGACATCGCGGATCTCGGCCTCCGACAGGGCGGGCTTGCCGCCGGGCGCCCCGCCGAACGGCGGTTCCATATTGACGTTTTCGCGGTATCGGGCGGGCAGGTCGTCGAACTTGTCGATGCTGCCGTCTGCCTTGCGCGGGTACCACTTGCCTGGCCGGCTGTCCCGCTCCACATAGAAGCGCAGCACGTCTTCGAGCGAATGGAAAGCACCGTTGTGGAAGAAGGTCTTGCGCTGCGCCACGTTGCGCAGCCCTGGGGTGCGGAACAGGCCACAGTACTCGGCCCGGTCCTTCAGGTCGGTGCGATCCGGCCCGCACAGTCCCAGGTCGAAGAAGGCAGGGTCGGCGTTGGCTGCCAGCTTGCGGTTGCGCGGCACGCCCAGCGCGATAAAGCCAAAGTCGCTGAAGGCGGGAAAGACGCCATCGGCGCTGATCGCGCTCGGATGGCACGACGCGCAGTTGCCTTTGGCGGGGTCGTTGAACAGGCGCAGGCCGCGCGCTTCCTGCTCGGTCAGCCTGACCTGCCGCCGCAGGAACGCATCGTACTTGCTGGTGTAGGGATAGAACTCGGACGGCGTCTCCTGGAATACCTCCAGCACCATCAGCGCCGCCTTGAAGGCAAGCTCGTCACGCGCCAGGATATCGGCGCCGAACACCTCGCGGAACGTTTGCGCGTGCTTGCCGCCGCGCAGCCTGGCCGCCACCGCCGCGACATCGGCGTTCGCCATCTCATGGGGCGACAGCAGCGGAATGCCCGCCTGCTCGTGTGTGGAAGCAGCCCGCCCGTCCCAGTTATGGCCGCCGGTTGGACCCTGGTCTTCGCTGTCGTTGCCGTCGTTCTCGTGGAAGTGCTCGGAAAACGATGGCACGTTCTGCACGTAGCGCAGCGAGGGCGCGGCGCGCGCGCCGGTGCGCCGCATATCGGTGCCGCCCAGTTGCACGGAAAGATCGTTACCCGGGCCGTAGGCGTGGTCCGGGCTATGGCAACTCGCGCACGCGAGCCGGCCCGACGCGGACAGCGCGGGATCGAAGAACAGCGCCTTGCCGAGCGCCGCCATCGCCGGCACGGAGGGCCGGCGCGTCGCCATCAGGTTGTAGAACGCATTGGCATAAGCAGGCCGCGCGGGGGCCTCCCGGCCCACGGCCGGCGCGGATGCGGGCGCCGCGGGCGCGGCCGCCGCTTCCTGCCCGGACTTGCCGCAGGCCGGCAGTGTCAGCGCGAACGCCAGCAGCGAGGCACCAGCGGCGAATCGGAGGATCGGGGAAGGAACTGGCGACAAGCCGGAGCGCGGTGGCATCTCTGCGGGACGGTGGCATGGCGAGGGCGTGGATGGTGCGGCAGCCCAGGCACAAGTGTTCAAGGATGGCCCGCCAAGCTAGCACCCTCGCATGACATTGGCGTGTCAGACGCGGGGCCTTGCGTCGGATTTCCGCCCGGCTGCCATCATCAATCTGACATGGAGCGGCGCGAGAATCGCGACGCAGTCCGACAAGAACCTCCTCACAAGAAACCAAACAGGAAAATCCATGCGCCGAGCTTTGAGACTCTATCCCCTTGCGGCAATGGCCGCCGCGGCCATGGCTGCCTGCGGTGGCAGCGACTCCGGTAGCGCCAGTACGCCTGCTGCCGTCACCACGTCGGGCGTCGTGACCGGCAGCTATTTCGAACATGCCAAAGTGTGCATCGATGCCAACAATAATGGCAAGTGCGAAAGCAGCGAGACCAGCACGTACACCGGTAAGGACGGCGCCTTCAAGCTGGCCGGCCAGGGCGCGATCGCCGCGGAAATCGGCAGCGACGCCTTCCGCAACGACGACGCCGGCGGCCACGCTGCCGTGACCCGGCCGCTGGTGTTCCGCGCACCGGCCGGCGCCAACGGCGTGATCAGCGCCATCACGACCGAGCTGGTTTCCATCATGGAGACCAACGGCGGCGACCTCACCGCGGCCAAGGCACGACTGGCCGCACGCATCGGGGTGACGGCGGACAAGCTGCTCGCCGACCACAACAAGGAAACCGACGAGACCATCAAGACGACCCTGCAGGCGGAGATCGACCAGACCATCGACCTCATCGCGGACTCGGTCGCCGGCGGCGGCGACATCGGCCAGGCGCTGCGCGACGGCGTCGGCAGGCGGGTCGCCCTCGACAACATCAAGACCGTGGTGGTGATCTATGCCGAAAACCGCGGCTTCGACAATCTCTACGGCCTGTTCCCCGGCGCCAATGGCATCCCCGGCGTGAACCCCACTTCGACCGGCACCGTAGAGCCGCAGAAGGACTTCGACGGCTCCGTGCTGCCGGTGCTGCCGCCGACCTGGGGCGGGCTCACCGCGGCAGGGCAAGCCGTGCAGCTGCCACAGGCCAGCACCGCCAACTGGGCGAACAAGCCGTTCCAGATCGACACCCCGCTTGCGTCTGGCGGCGTCAACGGAAGCGGCGTGGAAATCTCGCAATCCGTCACCACGCGCGACCTGGTGCACCGCTTCTACAACAACCAGATGCAGATCAATGGCGGCAAGAACGACAAGTACGCCGCGTTCTCGGACGCAGGCGGCCTGACGATGGGCTATTACGACGGCAGCAAGATGGCGATGTGGCAACTCGCCAAGCAGTACGTGCTGGCCGACAACTTCTACATGGGTGCCTTTGGCGGCTCGTTCCTCAACCACCAATACCTGATCTGCGCCTGCGCACCGCGGTACCCGAACGCCGACGCCGCCAGCTCGCCCGCCAAGGGCTCGATCTCGGCGATCGATGTCGACGCCAATGGCAACTTCGCGCGCATGACGCCCGGCACCGGCAATCCCGCCTCAGTCCTCGCCGGCAAGGCGGTGTACCTGAACGACAGCACGCTGACGCCCAAGGACGCCAGCGGCATGTTCTACGCCGTCAACACCATGCAGCCGGACTACCAGCCGAGCGGCAACAAGCCCGCCGCCACCGATACCACGGGCCTCTACGCCGACCCCGCCAAGGCGACCACGCTGCCGCCGCAGACCCAGACCACCATCGGCGACCTGCTGAGCGCGCGCGGCATCAGTTGGGCATGGTATGCCGGCGCCTGGGCCAAGGCCACGCAGGACCCGACCGCCATCTACAACAACACGGTGCCCAACTTCCAGGCGCACCACCAGCCGTTCAACTACTACGCGAACTTCGATCCGGTCACCCAGGCCGCCAACCGCAGCGCGCACCTGAAGGACTTCGACAGCCAGTTCCTGCAGGACGCCGCGGCAGGCACCCTGCCGGCAGTCGCGTTCTACAAGCCGCAGGGCAACCTGAACCAGCACCCCGGCTACGCGAGCGTGACCGCTGGCGACGGCCATATCGCCGACGTGATCGCGCAGCTGCAGAAGAGCCCGCAGTGGAAGAACATGCTGATCCTGGTCACCTACGACGAAAACGGCGGTTTCTACGACCACGCGCAAGTGCCCACCGGCGACCGCTGGGGCCCTGGCACGCGTATCCCGGCCATCCTGGTGTCGCCGTACGCGAAGAAAGGCTTCGTCGACCATACGCAATACGACACGGCCTCCGCCCTGCGCTTCATCACCCGCCGCTTCGTCCTGCCGACCCTGCCCGGCCTGCAGCAACGCGACACCGCGCTGCTTGCCAACAAGGGCAAGGCGATGGGCGACCTGACCAACGCGCTGGACTTCACGGCCATGCCGCACTGATGGTGCCGGAAAAAACCTGAGGCATTGGCCGAAGCCGAGCGGATGCGCCAAAGCCATCTGGAATGACGACGGCTGTCGCTCCCTCTCCCACTCGTGGGAGAGGGGAGCAAACCGGCCTTTGAAGCTGACTCCGAGGTTAAGCGGTTACAGCCATCCCGCGCGGCGTACCGCCGATCAGCTCTCTTCCTTCGGCATCTGCGACACGATGAACTCGTGCTCCGCCGTATTCAGCGTCGACACCCGCCACTCCACTGGCTGCCGGTGGTAGGTGAATGCCACGCGGTGGATGCGCATCAGCGGCGCGCCCGGCGCCACGCCGAGCAGCGCCTGCTCCCGCTCGGTGGCCAGCACCGAACGCAAGCGCTCCTCGGTCTGGATCACATTGACGCCGAAGGACTCCTGGTAAAAGTTGTAGAGCGTATTTGGCCGGCTACGTAACTGCGCCTCGGTCAGCCCGGCAAACAACCGCTCCGGCAGCACGATCTCGTCGATCATCATCGGCCGTTCGTCCAGCGACAGCACGTTGGTCAACTGGAACGCCCGCGCTCCTGCCTCCAGCCCCAGCAACGCGCACACGCTCTTGTCCGCCTTGATCTTGCGGAACGACTCCAGCTCCACGGTCGGATAGCCGCGATGGCCGTCCTGGTGAGCCACCTTGAAAAAGCGGAAGAAATGATCGTCGCGCCGGTGCGTGGCCACGAAGGTGCCACGCCCCTGATGCCGGATCAGGAGGCTTTCCGCCACCAGTTCGTCGATGGCCTTGCGCAGCGTGCCGATCGACACGCCGAAGCGTTCGGTCAGCTTCTTCTCCGACGGGATCGCCTCGCCGGGCTTCCATTCGCCATCGGCCAGCGCCTGCAATACATGCCGTTTGACGTCCTTGTAGAGGACGCCACCCGGCGGAGGGATATCTCGTAGGTTGCTCATGGCTTGGTGCTTTCTCTGGATGACTGGAATGTACCAGAGAATAACTCATACAACTCATACATATGACATAGTTGACATGAAGGAATTCGGAAACTATCCTTTGTTCCATCGGTTGCCGCTCACCGCTTGCTGCACCGTAACAAAAACCCCCAAAGGAGGAGCAATGATTCACGTAGTGCTGCACGATGCAAAAGACACGGTCGCCGTAGCGGTGGTCGAGGGGATCGAGGCCGGAACCGAACTGAACGCCTGGATCATGGACGAGGACAAGGTCATCACGGTGGTTGCCAAGCAGCCCATCCCGATCGGCCACAAGGTGGCGCTGCGCGACATGGAAGTGGGCCAGACCGTATTCAAGTACGGCATCGACATCGGCAAGGTGGTCGCGCCCATCAAGGCCGGCGACCACGCCCACGTCCACAACATCAAGACCAAGCGCTGGTAAGCCGCGCCGCTCCCCCGTCCCCCAATACAACTTACCGAGAGAACATCCATGTCCGTCATCGACAACCAGACCACCTTCCGGGGCTATCGCCGCGACAACGGCCGCGTCGGCGTGCGCAACCACGTCATCATCCTGCCGCTGGACGACCTCTCCAACGCCGCTGCCGAAGCCGTTGCCGCCGCCATCAAGGGCACCATGGCGATTCCGCACCCGTACGGCCGCCTGCAGTTCGGTCCCGACCTGGACCTGCACTTCCGCACCCTGATCGGCGCTGGCAGCAACCCCAATGTGGCGGCCGTGGTGGTGATCGGCATCGAGGATGGCTGGACCAAGAAGGTGGTGGACGGCATCGCCAAGACCGGCAAGCCGGTGGTAGGCTTCGGCATCGAAGGCCACGGCGACCACGACACCATCATGCGCGCCTCCAAGGCCGCCAAGGAGTTCGTGCAGTACGCCACCGGCCTGCACCGCGTGGAATGCCCGATCAGCGACCTGTGGATCTCGACCAAGTGCGGCGAATCCGACACCACCTCCGGCTGCGGCGCCAACCCGACCGTGGGCAACGCCTTCGACAAGCTGCATCCGCTGGGCACCACGCTGGTATTCGGCGAGACCTCGGAGCTCACCGGCGGCGAACATATCGTGGCCGCGCGCTGCGCCAACGACAAGGTACGCCAGGACTTCATGAAGATGTTCAACCGCTACCAGGGCATGATCGACCGCTGGAAGACCACCGACCTGTCCGAATCGCAGCCGACCAAGGGCAATATCGCCGGCGGCCTGACCACGATCGAAGAAAAAGCGCTCGGCAATATCCAGAAGATCGGCAAGAAATGCACCGTCGACGGCGTGCTGGACAAGGCCGAAGAGCCGACCGGTCCCGGCCTGTGGTTCATGGACTCGTCCTCGGCCGCGGCGGAAATGGTCACGCTGTGCGCCGCTTCCGGCTATGTCGTGCACTTCTTCCCGACCGGCCAGGGCAACGTCATCGGCAACCCGATCGTGCCGGTGATCAAGCTGTGCGCCAATCCGCGCACCGTGCGCCTGATGAGCGAGCATATGGACGTGGACTGCTCGGGCCTGCTGCAGCGCGAACAGACCCTGGACCAGACCGGCGACAAGCTGCTCGAATGCATGATGGCCACCATCAACGGCCGCTGGACCGCCGCGGAAGCGCTGGGCCACCGCGAGTTCGTGCTCACGCGCATCCACGAGTCCGCCTGATGAAACAGGTCTGCATCAGCGAGTTCATGGACGCCGATGCCGTGGCGGCGCTGGACGCCTGCGTGCGGCTGCGCTACGAACCGGCCTGGGTCGACCAGCGCGACGCCCTGCTTGGCGCGCTGGCGCAAACCGATGCGCTGATCGTGCGCAACCGCACCCGGGTCGATGCCGAACTGCTCGACGCCGCGCCCGCGCTGCGGGTGGTCGGCCGGCTTGGGGTTGGACTGGACAATATCGACGTCAAGTCCTGCGAGGCGCGCGGCATCCGCGTGATTCCGGCCACCGGCGCCAACGCGCGCTCGGTGGCCGAGTACGTGGTCACGACGGCGCTGATGCTGTTGCGCGGCGCCTATCTGAGCCATGCCGGCATGGTGGCCGGAAAGTGGCCGCGCGCGCGCCTGTCGGAGGGGCATGAGGCATTAGGCAAGACGCTCGGCCTGATTGGCTTTGGCGATATCGGGCGGCTGACCGCGCGGCTTGCGCAGGCGCTGGGCATGCAGGTAGCAGCGCACGATCCGGCACTGCCTGACGATCATCCGGTGTGGCGCGAAACCGGCGTGACACCGATGACGCTGGAGGCACTGCTGGCCAGCGCGGATGCCGTAAGCCTGCATGTGCCGCTGGTGCCGGCTACGCGCCATCTCATCAACGCGGAGCGCCTGCGCGGCATGAAGCGCGGCGCGGTCCTCGTCAACACCGCGCGTGGCGGCGTGGTCGACGAGGCTGCGCTGGCGGCGGCGCTGCGCGAGGGATCGCTGGCGGGCGCGGCGCTCGATGTCTTCGAAGCGGAGCCACTGGGGGCCGGCGGTATCCTGGCGGACGCGCCGAACCTGGTGCTGACGCCGCATATCGCCGGCGTCAGTTTCGAGGCCAACGTGCGCGTTTCCATGATGATTGCAGACGCAGTCAAAAACGCATTGGGAGTGCATGCATGACCGCCTACCGGGCAGAAGAACTGGAACAACTCGCCGCGAGCGCCCTGCGCAGCGCGGGCGCTAGCGCGGCGCAGGCAGGCCCCACCGCCCGCGCGCTGGTGCAGGCCGACCTCGCCGGGCTGCCGTCGCACGGCGTCTCGCGCGTGCCCATGTATGTGGCGCACCTGCGCCACCAGCGCGTGAACGGGAACGCCCAGCCCACGGTTGCGCGACAGACGCCGGGCACCACGCTGATCGACGCGCAATCCGGCTTCGCCTTTCCCGCCTGTGCGCAGGCGGTCTCGGCCGCCATCGCCAGCGCGCGCGAATGCGGCATTGGCGCCGGTGTGGTGACCAACAGCCATCACTTCGGGGCGGCGGCGCTGCATCTGGACCCTGTGGCGCAAGCCGGCATGATCGGCATCGCCATGGGTAATTCGCCGGCGGCCATGCCGGCCTGGGGTGGCCGCACGCCGCTGTTCGGCACCAATCCGATCGCTGCCGTGTTTCCTCGCAAGGATGCCGATCCACTGGTCATCGACCTGTCGCTCTCGGAAGTGGCGCGCGGCAAGATCATGGTCGCCGCCCGGCAAGGCAAGCCGATCCCGCTGGGCTGGGCGCTCGATGCCGACGGCAAGCCCACCACCAATGCGCAGGCCGCGCTGCGCGGCTCGATGCTGCCCGCGGGCGGTGTCAAGGGCGCGATGCTCGCCTTGCTGGTGGAGACGCTGATCGTGTCGCTGGCCGGCGCCCACTTTGGCGCGGAAGCCGATTCCTTCTTCGAGGACGCCGGCAACCAGCCACGTATCGGCCAGCTGTTCCTGGCATTCAATCCGCGCGGCTTCGCAGGCGATGCCGCGTACCACGCCCGCCTCGAGGCCCTGATCGCCACCATGCTTTCGGATAGCGGCACCCGCCTGCCCGGCACACGGCGCGTCGACGCGCAGGCCAAAGCCCGGGAGCACGGTATCGAGATCCCCGAAGCACTGGAAAAGGAGTTGCGCACGCTAGCTCAAGCCTGACCGCACCGCATCCACGGCGCCCGCCAGAAGGCGCCGGTCCCACCAAAGGAGACACCATGCACTGCACCTTCCTCCGGCGCATCGCCGGCCCGTCGCTGCTGTTGCTCACGCTGCTCGCCGGACCGGCCGCAGCCAGCAGCACACCTGCAGCCTTCCCGGCCAAGCCGGTCCGCTATGTCGTTCCGTTTGCCGCCGGAGGCCTCACCGATATCTCGGCACGGCAGGTTGGCCAGTACCTGGCCGAGGAATGGAAGCAGCCGGTAGTGGTGGAGAACAAGCCCGGCGGCAATGCGAATATCGGTGCGGAGCAGGTGGCCCGCGCCAGCGCGGACGGCTACACGTGGCTGGCGGTGACGCTGGCGCATTCGTCCAACGTGACGCTGTTTCCCCGCCTGCCATTCAATATGCAGAAGGACCTGGTGCCGGTGGCGCGCATCGCCTCGTCGCCGATGATGGTGGTAGTGCCGGCCAGCTCGCCGATCAAGTCGCTGAAGGATCTGGCGGAAGCGGCGCGCAAGGGCCGCCTGACCGCCGGCTCCAGCGGCAACGGCACGCCGCCGCACCTGGCGCTTGCACTGTTCGAGCGGATCACCAAGACCACCATCACCCATGTGCCCTACAAGGGCGGCACGCCGTCCATGACCGACCTGATCGGCGGCCAGATCGACGTGGTGTTCTCCAACTTCCCGGAATCGCTGCAGAACGTCAAAGGTGGCAAGCTGCGCGCCCTGGCGGTGACGACGCGCGAGCGCCATCCGCTGATGCCGGATGTGCCGACGGTGGCCGAGGCCGGTTTTCCCGATCTCATCGTGGAGAACTGGACCGGCCTGATGATGCCCGCCGGCACGCCGCAGGCCGTGATCGACAAAGTCGGCAGCTCGGTGACCAGCATGCTGGAGACGAAGAGCGTGCGCGAGCGCATCATCGCCGGCGGCTTCACGCCGGCGCCGATGGCAAGCGCCGCGTTCACCACCTACTTCAATGGCGAAGTGGCGCGCTGGGCCAAGCTGATCAAGGAACAGGACATCCACGCCGACTGAGAGAGGCGGCGCTGCCGCCTTGGTCCCTCGGTCCTCAAGGGGCTGCACGCTGATCGCGTGCGGCCTCCGGCTGCCTGCCGCCGCGAATCGCACCGCTTTGCCGGAAGTATCCCTTGATGACATCCGTAAATGCCAGGCGCGCATGCGTCGAGCGTTCGAGCAGACCGACGCGGCGCCGCACGTCGACGCCGTCGAGCGGTACCAGGCGCAACAGGCTGTCGCCCTCCCAGATGACGTTGGCCAGTTGCGGCACGATCGAAATGCCGAACCCCTGCCGCACCAGTTCGATGATCGCCTCGTTCGAATTCAGCTGCATGCTCTCGTTCACGGTCACGCCGCACTGGTCCAGCACCTCCTGCACCAGGTTGCCGGTCCAGGTGCCCGGCTCGAAGCGGATGAACGGCGCTTCGGCCAGCATCTCGCGGCTATCGTCGGGCAGGAAGAAGTGCGGATGGCGCGGCACGATCAGCACCATCGGCTCGGTATATAGCTCGGTCCACACCAGGTTGCGCGGCAGCGGGCGCGGCGAGCGCGTGACCACCGCGGCATCCAGTTCGCCGTGTTCCACCTTGAGCGCGAAATCGGCCGAGAGGCCGGCGAAGAGCCGCACGTCCAGGCGCGGATGCTCCTGCTTGATCGCCCACAAGGCATCGGCGAACGCGCCCATCAGCACCGACACCAGAGCACCGATCGCCACTGTTCCGGAGAGGCCATCCTCTTGTCCGGAGGCCAGTGCTTCATATCGCTGCACCAGCGCTTCGAGTTCCGGCACCAGCGCGCGGCCGGCGGGATTGAGAATCGCCGCGCGCGCATTGCGGTCGAACAGCTGGCAGTTCAGGTCTTCCTCCAGCGCACGGATCTGTAATCCGACCGCGGCGGGCGTCAGGCCGATCTGCTTGCCAGCCGCCGCGAACGTCCCGCACCGGGCCACGGCCAGGAAGGTCTTGAGGGTGCGGATGGAAGACATTGCGGCTCCGGGATGGCGGTGCGGGGAAAGCGGCGGTGCAGAGAAAGAATTCCTTTATCTGGACCAGAGAATTACTAGCTTTTTGCTCGCCATGCAATCCGGAACAATACGAACGGACCGCCCGCATCGACAAGCGCCGCGGACAGCTCGGCGGCGCACCGAAACCCTCCCCCAATCGACCCCATGACTACTCTCAACGTTCGTGTATGGCGCGGCAATGAAGACGGCGAATTCGTCTCCTACCAGGTGCCGCGCAACGCCAGCCAGACGGTACTCGACGTGGTGACCTACATCCAGCGTCACCTCGAGCCGGACCTCGGCTACCGCTTCGCCTGCCGCGTCGGCATGTGCGGCTCATGCGCCATGACCGTCAACGGCAAGGCGCGCTGGAGTTGCCGCACGCACGTCGCCAAGGTCGTGCAGGGCGACGCGCTGGAAATCGCCCCGCTCTCGAACCTGCCTGTCATCAAGGACCTCGCCACCGACATGACGGCCTTCTTCGACAAGTGGGCAGCGGCCAAAGGACAGTTCAAGGGTGCCACCACGCGCCACGACGCATTCGCCAGCGTCGAGCCCGCCTCCCCCGCGCGCAAGGCCGCCGATGCCGGCATCGAGTGCATCGGCTGCGGCGTCTGCTACGCCTCTTGCGATGTGGTCAGCTGGCGCCCCGATTATCTCGGCCCGGCCGCGATGAACCGCGCGTGGACGCTGGTCAACGATGTGCGCGACGTGGCGGGCACCGAACGCCTGCGCGCCGTTGCCGGCGACGCCGGATGCCACAGCTGCCATACGCAGGGCTCCTGCACCGAGCGTTGCCCCAAGCAACTGGCGCCGACGGCGGGCATCGCCGGACTCAAGCGCATTGTCGCCAAGGCCGCCATCAAGGGGGAGCTATGAACAAAGCGATTTCGGTCGGTACCCAGGCCAGGCTCTGGTACTGGCAGCGTCTGAGCGCCATGGTGCTGGCGCTGTGCGTGGTGGGACACCTCATCGTCATCATGGTCGCCGTGCGCGGCGGGCTCTCCGGGGCGGAAGTGCTGGCGCGCACGCGTGGCAACTGGGCCTTCGGCGCCTTCTACGCCTGCTTCGTGCTCGCCTGCACCGTGCACGTGCCGATCGGCTTGATGCGGATCGCCGAGGAATGGCTGGCATGGCGTTCGCGCGGCGTGGTGACGGCTGCATGGCTGTTTGCCGCAGTGCTGGGCCTGGCTGGCCTGCGCGCCGTCTACGCGGTGGTGATGCCATGAAGAGAAACGACATGCGCGCCCGCAACCATGCCGCCTACTGGGCCTTCCTGATCCACCGGCTTTCCGGCCTCGCGCTGGCGCTGTTCCTGCCGGTGCATTTCTGGGCGCTGGGCCATGCCATCCAGGGCGAGGCGGCGCTCGACGGCTTCCTGAAACTCACCGACAACCCGCTGTTCAAGACAGGTGAGTGGGGGCTGGTGATCCTGCTCTCGCTGCACATGATGGGCGGCGTGCGGCTCTTGCTGATCGAGTTCCGGCCGTGGACGGGCCTGCGCAAGGACTGGGTCGCGTTCAGTCTCGGTGCGGGCCTTTGCGCGGGCCTGGCATTCATGCTCTCGCTGTTTTCGTAGGCCAACAACCATGAGCGCCGCCGGCTGAAGCGTCGCCATGCCCACAACCCCAAAGGAGACCACCATGACGCTTTCCCCGAAGTCCACGATCCGCCGGCGCTGCCTTGCGCTCTGCCTCGGCGCCGCCGCAGTGGTTGCGGCCGGCAATGCGCGGGCGGATGCATGGCCGACCCGCCCGGTCACGATGATCGTGCCGTTCGCCGCAGGCGGCAGCACCGATGTGCTCGGCCGCGTGATCGGGCAGAAGCTGAGTGAGATGTGGAAGCAGACCGTGGTGGTCGAGAACCGTCTGGGCGCGGGCGGTGCCGTTGGCGCGCAGGTCACGGCCAAGGCGGCGGCCGACGGCTATACGATGATGCTGGCCTCGGGCAGCATGTTCACGGTCAACCCGTTTATCTACCAGCGGCTGCCCTACAGCGCCAAGGACTTCACCTTCATCACCAACGTGGCCAGCGGCCCGATGCTGGTCGTCGTCAATCCCGGTGTGCCGGCCAGGAACCTGAAGGAACTGATCAGCCTGGCGAAGTCCCAGCCGGGCAAGCTCAACTTCGGCTCCGCCGGCACCGGCAGCCAGGTGCACATGGCGGGCGAGGCCTTCGCCGACGCCGCCGGGATCAACATCACGCATGTGCCCTACAAGGGCGAATCGCTGGCCTACAACGACCTGATGGCGGGGCAGCTCCAGCTGATGGTCGGCAATATCGCCGCAGCCTCGCAGTTCGTGAAGGGCGGCAAGCTGCGCGCGCTCGCGGTCACCGGCAACGAGCGCTCGCCCATGCTGCCCGACGTACCGACCGTCGCGGAAGCCGGCCTCACGGGCATGGAGAACGTGACGGGCTGGTTCGGCTTCGTGATGCCGGCGGGCACGCCACCCGATATCGTCAGCAAGGTGCAGCAGGACACGGTCAAGGTGCTGGCGGACCCGGACACCCAGGCACGGTTGCTCGCGCAGGGCATGAAGCCGGTCGGCAACACGCCCCAGCAACTGAGCACAGCCATCGCCACGGAATCGCAGAGATGGGAAAAGATCGTCAAGAACCGCAACCTGACGGCCAACTGAGCGCCAACTGAGCGCGCCCCGGCCCATCCAGGCCGAGGCCGAGCATCGAGGACAAGCATGAAGATAAATCTCACCCTCCTGGAAGACGCGGCCAGGGAACTGTATATCCGCGCGCTGAAGATACTGCCGCCCGACGTCAAGAACGGCATCGCGCAACTGCAGGAACACGAAACCTCCGCCACGGCGCGCAGCGTGCTGGCCACCATGAGCAAGAACATCCGCATCGCGGAGGACACCAACAACCTGCTGTGCCAGGACACCGGCGTGCCGATCTACAACATGACGATCGGCACCGGCGTCGCAGTCGACGGACACGCCTTCAAGCAGGCCATCCGGCGCGGCTGCGAGCGCGCCACGCGCGAGCACCCGCTGCGTTCTTCCGTGGTGCATCCGCTGACCCGCAAGAACAACCACACTTCCTGCGGCATCGAGGTGCCGGTGATCCATATCGACTTCGACGACACGCCGGGGCGCATGACGCTGGAGATGGTGCCCAAGGGCAGCGGCTCGGAGAACAACTCCTTCCTCAAGATGGCGATTCCCGCCGAAGGCATGGATGCCATTAAGACCTTCGTCATCGACAGCGTGATCGCCGCGGGCGGCAAGACCTGCCCGCCGACCATCGTCGGCGTGGGCCTCGGCGGTACCTCGGACCTGTGCGTGGCGCTGGCCAAGCGGGCAGCCACGCGCGCGCTCGGCACGCAATGCGCCGATCCCGACGGCGCGGCGCTGGAAGCGGATCTGTCGCGGGCAGTGAACCGGCTCGGTGTCGGCCCGCAAGGCCTGGGCGGCGATGCGACTGCCTTCGCAGTGCATATCGAGCTTGCCTCGACGCATATCACGATGAACCCCATTGCCGTCAACATGCAGTGCCATTCCGCGCGGCGCGCTTGCGCCACCTTCACCGCTGACGGCATCAGCTACGGATTCTGACCATGGCGCACTACGAACTCTCCACGCCCGTGACGGAGGCACAGATCCGTCAGCTGCGCGTCAACGACACCGTGACCTTGCAGCAAACCCTGTTCGGCATCCGCGACGCCACGCAGATCCATATGTTCGACCGCGGCCGCGCGACGCGTTTCGATCTCGGCGGCCACGCGGTCATCCATACCGCGCCCAATGTGCGCAAAGTGCCGGCCAGCGCCGAGCATCCCGCCGGCTACCAGCCGATCTGCATCGGCACCACCACCTCCGACCGCATGGAGCGCTTCACCCGCCCGCTGATGACGCAGAACGGCGTACGCATGATCGTCGGCAAGGGCGGCATGCGCGAAGGCTCGCAGTTGGCATTCCAGGCACTGGGCGGCGTCTACCTGGCGATCATCGGTGGCACGGCGGCGCTGGAAACCACCTGGATCGAACAGATCGAGGACGTGGATCTCGACGACCTCAACCCCGAATCGCTGTGGCGCTTCCGCATCCGCGATTTCGGCCCGCTGCTGGTGGCCATGGACAGCCACGGCAACAGTCTCTACACCGCCGTCAAACAGAACACCGCCGACCAGCGCGCTGCCGTGCTGGCCAGCCTGGGAGTGGCAAAACCATGAAGACCATCAAGCGACTGCAGACCGACGTGCTGATCCTCGGCTCCGGCGGCGCCGGGCTGTTCGCCGCGCTGCACGCGCACCAGCAAGCGCCGGAGTTGTCGATCACCGTGGCCGTGAAGGGCCTGCTGGGCAAATGCGGCTGCACCCGCATGGTCCAGGGCGGCTACAACGTGGCGCTGGCGCAGGGCGATTCGGTCGAGCGCCATTTCATGGACACCGTGGAAGGCAGCAAGTGGCTGTCAGACCAGGACCTGGCGTGGACGCTGGTCACCAAGGCGGTCGAGCGCATCCACGAACTCGAGAACGAGCTGGGGTGTTTCTTCGACCGCAACCCGGACGGCACGGTCCACCAGAAGGCCTTCGCCGGGCAGACCTTCGACCGCACCGTGCACAAGGGCGATCTGACCGGCATCGAGATCATCAACCGCCTGGCCGAGCAGGTCTGGAGCCGCGGCATCAACCGGCTGGAAGAACACCGTGCCGTCGAACTGATCAAGACGCCGGACGGCAAGTCGTTGTCCGGCGTGCTGATGATCGACATGCGCAGCGGCGAATTCGTGTTCGTGCAGGCCAAGGCCGTGCTGCTGGCCACGGGCGGCGGGCCGACCATGTACAAGTTCCACACGCCCTCGGGAGACAAGAGCTGCGACGGCCTGGCGATGGCGCTGCGCGCCGGCCTGCCCCTGCGCGATATGGAGATGGTGCAGTTCCACCCCACCGGGCTGCTGGCGGGCAAGGACACGCGCATGACGGGCACCGTGCTGGAAGAGGGCTTGCGCGGCGCCGGCGGCTACCTGCTCAACGGCGACAAAGAGCGCTTCATGCACAACTACGATCCGCGCGGCGAACGCGCCACGCGCGACATCGTGTCGCGCGGGATCTATGCGGAGATGCGGGCGGGCCGGACGTCGCCCAATGGCGGCGTGTATATCCAGATGGGCCACCTCGGGCCCGACAAGGTGCGCAAGCAGTTCAAGGGCATGGTCGAGCGCTGCGGGGACTGCGGCTTCGACCTTGCCGGCGATCTCGTCGAGGTGGTGCCAACCGCGCACTACATGATGGGCGGCGTGCAGTTCCGCCCCGACTGCAGCACCGAGCTGCACGGCCTCTTTGCCGCCGGCGAAGACACGGGCGGCGTGCATGGCGCGAACCGCCTGGGTGGCAACGGCGTCGCCAACTCGACCGTGTTCGGCGGCATCGCCGGCGACACCATGGCCGCCTGGACGCGGCGCAACAACACGCTGCGCGCGCCCGATGAAGCCGCGATCGCAGCCGCCATCGCCGCCATGGAAGCGCCATTCGGCAAGCCCGCTGGCGGCCTGGAACCGATCCGCGAGGCGCTGTTCGACTGCATGTGGGATCACGTCGGCATCATGCGCACGCGCGACGGCTTGCTGCGGGCTCGTCAACGCCTGGCGGAACTGGGACAGGCGCTGAAGGCAACCGGCGTCGCCGACGGTCATCGCGCTTTCAATGTCACGTGGCACGACTGGATGAACCTCGGCAGCCTGATCGGCGTAAGCCAGGTCATCGTGGAAGCCGCCCTGTCCCGCGAGGATTCGCGCGGTGCGCATTTCCGCGAGGATTTCCCGGCCACCGGCGACCTGCTCGGGTCCAGCTTCACCGTGGTGCGCCAGCGCGGCGGCATGCTGCAGCTGACCCGCTCTCCCGTGCAATTTACCCGCGTCGCTCCGGGGCAGACGATCCTGGAGGAGGCGGCCTGATGTAGTGCGTAGGTGGAGGAGACTCAATGAACAAGAAGAAGACACTGCGCGCGGCGGCGCTCGCCGTTATGCTGCTCTGCGTTGGCAGCCTTGCGTCGGCCAAAAGCGCCCCAGCGCGGCCGATTACCGTTGTGGTGCCTTACAGCGCGGGCGGAGATGCGGACCTCTCAGCGCGCAACCTCTCCGCCGGGGTAAGGAACGTGACTGGCGACACCCTGGTGGTCGTCAACAAGGCCGGGGCCGGCGGCGCCATCGGCTCGCAGTTCGTGCGCGACGCGAAGCCGAACGGACAGACGCTGCTGCTCGGCCGCGTCGGCGCGCAGGCGATCCTGCCGGCGCTGCAGCCCGACCTGGGCTACAAGTGGAATGACTTCACGCTGCTCGGGCTGCTGGAATTGAACCCGGTGGTCTGCGTGGTCAGAACGGCAGCCGCCTACAAGACGCTGGACGACCTGCTCGCCGTCATCCGCAGCCAGCCCGGCAAGCTGAACTACAGCACCTCCGGCCCTGGCACGGTGCTGAACCTGACATCCCAGGCCTTGCTGCAATCGGCGCGGCTCGACAAACAGGCGGTGGTGCAGGTTGCCTACAAGGGCGGTGGCGAGGCTACTGCGGCGGTACTCTCCGGCGAGGTCGATTTCACCTGCAACAACCTGACCGCATTGATCGGTAATATCAAGGGCGGAAAACTGCGCGCGCTGGTGACCACCTCGCCGCAGCGCCTGCCGGACCTGCCCGACGTACCGACCGCGAGCGAGACCGGCCATCCCCGGCTGGAGGCGCTCAATGGCTGGAGCGCGATGTACGGCCCGCCGGGCATGGACCCCGCCCTGGTGGAACGATGGGCCGCGGTGCTACCGAAAGTCGCGAGCGATCCGCAGTGGAAAACCGGGGTCCTCACCATTGCCTCGATCCCCATGATCCTGTCGCCGTCCGAGACGCACAAGTTTGTCGAAGCCCAGGTGGCGATGTACGAACAACTGGGCAAGTCCCTCAACATCCAGCTCAAATAGGAACTCCCATGGCGAAGTCCCATCGCGGCGCCGATGCGCTGGCCGGCACGCTGGCCAAGACCGGCGCCAGGCGCATATTCACCCTGTCGGGCAATCACATCATGCCGGTGTTCGATGCCTGCCTCGACGCGGAAATCGCGTTGATCCACACGCGCCATGAAGCCGCCACCGTGCACATGGCCGATGCCTGGTCGCGCATCACGGGCGAAGTCGGCGTGGCAATGGTCACCGGCGGACCCGGCCACGCCAACGCGGTATCCGCGCTCTATACCGCGCAGATGTCGGAGTCGCCGCTGGTCCTGCTGTCTGGCCATGCGCCAAACAGCCTGCGCGGTTTTGGGGCCTTCCAGGAAATGCGGCAGGCCGAGATGGCC
Organism: Cupriavidus sp. F041; assembly: GCF_057814235.1. Classification (NCBI taxonomy): domain Bacteria; kingdom Pseudomonadati; phylum Pseudomonadota; class Betaproteobacteria; order Burkholderiales; family Burkholderiaceae; genus Cupriavidus; species Cupriavidus sp. F041. Next base: position 134,363 of record NZ_JBVASY010000002.1, on the reverse strand, counting down.
GCACCCGTCACCAAGGCATCGTGGGCCTGCGCCAGTGCGGACACCGTTGCTGCCGATATCGCGCTGGCCATGCGCATCGCGGCATCCGGGCGGCCCGGCCCGGTGCACCTCAGCCTGCCCACCGATGCGCTGGAAAATGCCGTGACGCATGCCGGCGAGCCGGCCTCGATCGCTACGCCGCAGGAAGCGCCCGCGCTCGATGCGCAGACGACCTCCGACGTACTGGCTTCACTGGCGGCGGCAAAGCGCCCGCTGATCCTCGCCGGTCCCGCGTGGCTCACGGCGCGCGGGCGCAGCGGCATGGCGGAACTGGAAGCGCGCACCGGCATTCCCGTCGTCGGCATGGAAAGCCCCCGTGGCAACAACGATCCGAGCCTCGGCGCTTTCGCGCAGATGCTGGCGCAGGCCGACTGCATATTGCTGCTGGGCAAGCGCCTCGACTTCACGCTGAAGTTTGGCCAGTCTCCCGCCTTCGCGGCCGGCTGCAACTTCCTGCAGGTCGATGCGGACGATGCCGAGTTGGAGCGAAGCCGCCGTGCGGCCGGCGCCCGCTTGCTGCTCGCACGGCGCGCGGATGTCGGCAGCGCCTTCGCGCAACTGATCGCCTGCGCGGCCGGGCGGGAGCAGCATCACGCATGGCTCGAGGATGTGAAGGCTGCAATCCGCCATCGTCCCGAATCATGGAAGACCGCATCGTCGACGCACGCGCTGCACCCGGTCCAGGTGTGCAGTCCCCTGCAGCCGATCCTGGACAGCCACCCGGAGGCGGTGCTGGTCTCCGACGGCGGCGAATTCGGGCAGTGGGCGCAAGCCTGCCTGCAAGCGCCGCACCGCGTCATCAACGGTCCGGCGGGCGCCATCGGCAGCGCCCTGCCGATGGCGCTGGCGGCGCGGCTGGCCAAGCCGGACGCGCCGGTCATCGCCATGATGGGCGACGGCACCACGGGCTTTCATATCGCCGAGTTCGACACGGCGGTACGCTACGGGCTGCCCTTCGTCGCCGTGGTTGGCAACGACGCGCGCTGGAATGCGGAGTACCAGATCCAGCTCAACAGCTACGGCAAGGACAGGCTGGTGGGATGCGAACTGCTGCCCACGCGATACGATCAGGTCTGCGCGGCATTTGGCGGACATGGTGAATTCGTGCAGGCGCCGGAGCAGTTGTTGCCAGCCGTGCAGCGCGCCATCGCGTCGGGCCGACCGGCCTGCGTCAATGTGCAGATGGAAGGCGTGCCCGCGCCGGTGGTGGCACGCAACTGAGAGGCGCAGCGCGCCGGTGCCCTATCCCAGCGCGCTGCGATAAACCAGGCCGAGCCCCGCAGCGATCAGGATCGTCCATACCAAGCGGATGACTTTCGCCGGCGCGATGCGCCGGTGCAGCCAGCCGCCCGCGAAGTAGCCGGCAATGGCGCACGGCATCAGCAGCGCCGCCAGCGTGAAGATGGCGGCATTGGCGTACAGCCCCGCTAGCGCAAACAGTATCAGCCGCCCGAACGCCGTCAGCACGATCAGCGTGCTGGTGGTGGCCCGCAACTGCGCGGCGTCTCGCAAGCGCCCTGCCAGGTAGATCGTGTAGAGCGGGCCGCCAGTGCCGAACATCGCGGTCAGCATGCCGCCCACTACGCCGAATGGCACCGACAGCCGCGTATCCAGTTCGCTGAAGCCGCGTTTGAACAGCAGGTTCCACGCGGAATACAGCAGCACGAACGAGCCGAGCAACAGCAGCAGCGGACGCTCCGGCGCGAACATCAGCAGCGCCAGGCCTGCAACCATGCCAATCACGACGCTCGGCAGCAGCCGCCGCAACTCACCCACATGCACATGGCTGCGGCTGCGCATGCCCAGCAGGGTCCCCGCGACAAGATCGAAGAACAGGATCATCGGCACCGCCGTGCGCAGCGGGACGATCTGTGTGAGCAGCGGCATCGCCATGATGGAAGAACCGAACCCTGTCAGCCCGAAGATCGTATAGGCCCACAGCACGATGGGCGCCAGGCAGGCGAGTTCAAGGGGCGTGAGCTGCGTCTGCGAAAGGACGGATTCGATCAGCAAAATGAGAGGGTGCGTGAACGATGCGGGGGCGGTCCCATCATAGTAGGCAGCGTCGCCCCAAGTCAACTAACTCATATATATGATTTGTGGAATCAGGAGGCAGTCATGAGATGCCTGTGGCCACAAGGTTGCCAAGGATTCGAGGGCGAGCACGGAATGCGGTGAGCGGGAGCGCAGCCCCCCCTTCGAGCTCAAGTGACACGCCTTCGCCCCGCCGTGGCCAAGGCGTGTCACATCGTGGCAATCCGCTCCCTGATGTCGCTCAGTTCCGGGCTGCCATCGGCATTTTCGGCATGGCACATTCCAAGTGCCAACGAATGAACTGGGTGACGACCTGCAGGCGCTGCGCTACGGTAGTTGGCGAGTCGACGAGCTTGCGCATGCCGCACGGTCACCACATGGAGTCGGGTGTGCATAGATTTCCCCTCGGCCGAAGCGTCCGAATCACCATAGGTGGTGTCTGCGACTTTTCCGTGTCACGAACTGGCGATTGCAACAATTCCATAATTCGACTATAGTCGAATTATGGAAACCGATAACGCCCTCGAAGCGCTCTCCGCACTTGCTCACGCCATCCGTCTGGCCGTGTTCCGCCTACTCGTGCAGGCGGGGCCTGAAGGCCTGCCGGCGGGCCGCATTGCTGAATTGATGGAGATGCCAGCCTCGTCGCTGTCGTTCCACCTCAAGGAATTGCACCGGGCCGGCCTGTTGGCAAGCCGTCAGGAAGGCCGGTCGATCATCTACATGGCTCAGTTCGAGACCATGAATGCCTTGCTTGGCTACCTCACCGAGAACTGCTGCGGCGGCGCGCCGTGTTCGCCGGTGTCTTCCTGTTCCGTTGCCACGGAGTCCTGACCATGAAGCGCTTTCACGCCCACGTCAGCGTGGCCGATCTGCCCACAAGCATCCGCTACTACACCGCGCTGTTCGACGCGGAACCGACCGTCGTCAGGGACGACTATGCGAAGTGGGCGCTGGAAGACCCTCGCGTGAACTTCGCCATCTCCAATCGCACCGAGAAGCACGGCGTCGACCACCTGGGTATCCAGGTGGAGACGGACGCGGAACTTGCGGAGATGCAGACGCGGCTGGCTAATGCCGACCTGCCAATGCAATCGCAGGCCGCGACGAACTGCTGCTACGCGACCTCGAACAAGCATTGGTCTGTCGACCCGCAAGGCATCGCGTGGGAGTTCTTCCACACGCTCGGCAGTGCGCCAACGTATGGCGAATCGCATGATCGCAGCGCTGAAGCCGCCGCCTGTTGCGCGCCGGCCCAGTTGAACACCGCTCCGAAGCAACCTGCAAGGACCACCCGCTGCGCGCCGGAATCCGGCTGCTGCTGAGCTTTCGCTAACAAAGCCTCCGCTACCGATCCTCGGACGAGGAGGCCCCCTGCTCGCCCCAACGACCACTATGTCCGACAAGATCTTCAATGTCCTGGTGTTATGCACCGGCAACTCCGCCCGCAGCGTCATGGCCGAAGCACTGTTCAATGTGCTCGGCAAAGGCCGCTTCCACGCCTACAGTGCCGGCAGCCATCCGTCGGGCACGGTGAATCCCTTTGCCATCGAGCGCTGCCTGTCGATCGGCTACGACACTTCGGGCCTGCGCAGCAAGAGCTGGGACGAGTTTGCCGTACCCGGCGCGCCCAAGATGGACTTCGTCATTACCGTCTGCGACCAGGCCGCCGGCGAGGTCTGCCCGGTCTGGCCTGGCACGCCCATCACGGCGCATTGGGGCTTCATGGATCCCGCAGCCATTCAGGGCTCCGACGAAGAGAAGCGCAAGGTATTCGACCAGGTGTTCCGCCAGATCCTGAATCGCGTGCGCCAGTTCGTGAACCTGCCATTGCACGTGCTGGACCGCAATGCCATCCAGAAGGAGATGCGCGCCATCGGCGAACAACCCGTGGAGTCAGAGGAATGAGCACGGCGCAACGGACGGCCGGGGCAAGGCAACCCAGTGCCATCGGCTTCTTTGAGCGCTACCTGACCGTCTGGGTTGCGCTCTGTATCGTCGCCGGCATCCTGCTCGGCCAATGGCTGCCAGCGGTGTTCCATGCGATCGGAGCCATGGAAGTGGCGCAGGTGAACCTGCCGGTGGGCGTGCTGATCTGGATCATGATCATTCCCATGCTGATCAAGATCGACTTCGGCGCGATGGGCCAGGTCGCGGGCCACTGGCGCGGTATCGGCGTGACGCTCTTCGTGAACTGGCTCGTGAAGCCGTTCTCGATGGCATTGCTGGGGTGGATCTTCGTGCGCCACCTTTTCGCGGCATGGCTGCCGGCCGACCAGCTCGACAGCTACATAGCCGGCCTGATTCTGCTGGCTGCGGCGCCTTGTACCGCGATGGTTTTCGTCTGGTCGCAGCTCTGCAAGGGCGATCCATATTTCACTCTGTCGCAGGTGGCGCTCAACGACGCGATCATGGTCGTGGCCTTCGCGCCTGTCGTCGGCCTGCTGTTGGGCCTTTCGTCGATCACCGTGCCGTGGGATACGCTCATCGCCTCGGTCGGGCTCTACATCGTCATTCCGGTGCTGATCGCGCAGCTCATCCGCAAGGCGCTGCTGGCTCGCGGCGAAGCCACATACAGGCGCGTTGTCAGCGCATTGGGACCCTATTCGATCACAGCACTGCTCGCCACGCTCGTGCTGCTCTTCGGCTTCCAGGGCAATTCAATCGTCGAACAGCCCTTGATCATTCTGTTGCTGGCCGTGCCAATCCTGATCCAGGTACTGCTGAACTCCGGCCTGGCCTACCTGCTGAACCGCAAGCTCGGCGTAGCCCACTGCGTGGCTGGCCCATCGGCACTGATCGGCGCAAGCAACTTCTTCGAACTGGCCGTGGCTACCGCCATCAGCATCTTCGGCTTTCAATCCGGCGCGGCGCTCGCCACCGTCGTGGGCGTGCTGATCGAAGTACCCGTGATGCTCTTCGTTGTGGGCGTGGTCAACCGCTCGCAGCGCTGGTACGAATCGCATTGAGGAACCAACATGTCCGTCACCATCTATCACAACCCCGCGTGTGGCACGTCGCGCAACACTCTGGCCATGATCCGCAATGCGGGCATCGAGCCGATCGTCATCAAATACCTGAACACGCCACCGGACCGACAGACGTTGCAGGCGATGATCCGCGATGCTGGCCTTACCGTGCGCGAAGCTGTCCGCGAGAAGGGCACGCCCTACGCCGAACTGGGCCTCTCCGATCCGGCGCTGACCGATGACCAGTTGCTCGATGCCATGCTGGCCCATCCTATCCTGATCAACCGGCCCTTCGTCGTCACGGAGCTTGGCGTGCGGCTGTGCCGGCCGTCGGAAGTCGTGCTCGACATCTTGTCCTCGCCTCAGCAAGGCGCGTTCGCCAAGGAGGACGGTGAGGTCGTGATCGATGCGCAAGGACGGAATGTCCAATGAGCACGGACTTGCCCAACATCGTGTCCGCTGTGCTCGACACTCCGGACCTGCACAAGCTGGATCCCGCACGCATCAGCACCCATCCGCCCCGGATCCTGCTGCTCTACGGTTCGCTGCGCGAGACGTCGTACAGCCGCCTGCTCGTGCGGGAAGCCGAACGGATTCTGCAGCATTTTGGCGCGGAGACCCGCGTGTTCGACCCACATGGCCTGCCCATGGCGGACAGCGTGCCGGCGGATCATCCGATGGTGGTCGAACTGCGCAAGCTCTCGGAGTGGTCGGAGGGTCAGGTGTGGTGCAGTCCCGAACGCCACGGCACGCTAACTGCCGTCTTCAAGAACCAGATTGACTGGCTGCCGCTGGAGATGGGCGGGATTCGGCCCACACAGGGGCGTACGCTGGCGGTGATGCAGGTCTGCGGCGGCTCTCAGTCGTTCAACGCCGTCAACGCGCTGCGCGTGCTGGGGCGCTGGATGCGAATGGTGACGATCCCGAACCAGTCTTCTGTCGCCAAGGCGTACCAGGAATTCGACGCCAACGGCCGCATGAAACCGTCCTCCTATTACGACCGCCTGGTCGATGTCATGGAGGAACTCTACAAGTTCACGCTGTTGGTTCGCGATCGCAGCGACTACCTGACGGACCGGTACAGCGAGCGCAAGGAAGCAGCGCCAGCTATCGCCGCCACGCTCGCTGCGGCAGCAATGAGTCATGAGAAGGACGCTCAGGTCAGCGATACCGATAGCGGCGAAGTCGAATAATCAACGAACGGGATGGCCATGGCGCCAACAAGTAGTGTGATCGCCAGGCTGGGCATTGCCCAGACAATGGCATGGGGTTCAACCTACTATCTGCCAGCCATGCTGGCCACGCCCATGGCCCGGGATCTCGGCGTATCGCCGCCCACGATCTTCGCGGCATTCAGCGCGGCGCTCATCGTGTCGGCGTTGATCGGTCCTTCCACTGGGAGGATGATCGACCGCACCGGCGGACGCATGGTGTTAGCCGCTACCAGCGGCATTTTTGCTATTGGGCTGGCGGGACTTGGCATCGCCCATGGCGTCATGGGACTCTTCGCCGCCTGGCTCATACTCGGTATCGGCATGGGCGCAGGCCTCTACGAAGCTGCCTTCGCCACGCTCGTTGCGCTGTATGGCAATCGTTCGCGCGGCGCGATCACTGGCATCACCCTGATAGCGGGCTTCGCCAGCACCATTGGCTGGCCACTGTCGACGTTCATGGAATCGCACATCGGATGGCGCGGCGCCTGCCTTGCCTGGGCCGCCCTTCATGCGACCTTGGGACTGGCGCTCAATCTCAGCATGCCACGCAGTACGGTCGTTGGCGTATCACCCGTCAAAGCGGCTTCGTCACAACCTCTTGACGATGAGGCGCCGTCTCAGCGACTTGCCTCATTCGCGCTCGCCTTTGTTTTCGCCGCCACCTGGTTCATCAGTACGGCCATGGCGGCTCACCTGCCACGATTGCTTCAGGCCGGCGGTGCCACGCTGGCCACAGCAGTGATGGTTGGCGCCATGATCGGCCCCGCGCAGGTCGGCGCACGGATTCTCGAGTTTGGACTGCTGCGCAAGATTCATCCGCTGCTGTCTGCCCGCATCGCCGCCGCTCTTCACCCCCTCGGCGCCATTGCATTCGGCCTATTCGGCGCGCCCGCTGCTGCCCTGTTCGGCGTTTTGCATGGTGCGGGCAATGGCATTCTGACGATCGCCAAGGGCACGCTGCCGTTGGTGATTTTCGGCCCGAGCGGCTACGGCCATCGCCAGGGTGTTCTCATGGTCCCGGCGCGGATCGCCCAAGCGCTGGCGCCATGGCTTTTCGGCATTTGCCTTGACGCATTCGGCGTCGGGGCTCTGTGGCTGTCATCGGGGCTCGGCGTCGCAGCCGTTGTCATGCTGATGATGCTCGGCCAGGTCAAGCAGCCTCGTGCCAGCTTTTCGTGACCTGCCGCCCGAAAGTTTACAGAACGCCTTACTGACAAAGATCTTGTCCGCTTGCACTAACGGCATCTCGAATCTTTCCACACCCCCACCGGTAACTTCTCAATAAGCCGGGGCAAGGCCAGGTGGTGAGGCGTGGCCGGTGACTGGAATGTCGGCGTGGAAATATCGGCGCGAGCTTGCCGCAAGCCGCAACGCGTTCCACTTGTAAACGCTGGGTGGGGATGTTAACTTTCGCCGTCGCCATTCACGCTGCCCGATCATGACCACTTGCCAAAAATTCACGCCGCCGGACATCGCGCGAGAAGGATTGACGCCAAAAGAACTTGAGGTGTTGGCATGGGTTGAGGGATTGGTCGACATGGCCAATGGCTTGCAGCAGGAGACGGAGCAACTGGAACAGGAACTCGCCGAGTTGAGAAGAGCGGAAAAGCGCGCGTAGCCTGACTGCGGCCGTGAAGAAGAAACTTGTTGCGCCGTTCATTGCCGAGGCCGAACGCACGCCGGCGGTGCTGAAGGTGCTGGCCTGGGGTGAAGGTCTGGTGGAGCTCATCCATCGTCTGGTGGAGAACGCGGGGCACATGAAGGACGAAGTCGCGGTGCTCAAGGGAGAGAAGAAGCGCCCTACGTTCAAACCAAGCCGTATGCATGAGGAGGCCGGCAAAACCAGCGAGTCCAATCGGCAGCAGCAGGGCAAACCAGCCAGACGACGCGGTTCGCCCGCCAGGAGCAAGACGGGGCAGCTGAAGATCGATTGCGAGCAAGTCATCCAGCCGGCCGAGTCGATCCCGTCTGGCTCGCGGTTCAAGGGCTACCGGGATTTCGTGGTCCAGGACCTCGTGATGGGGACACACAATACGCGCTACCGGCTCGCACGCTGGCAGACCCCGGACTGTCAAACGCTGACCGGGCAACTGCCCAAGGCCGTTGCCGGCAGCCACTTTGGCGCGACACTGGTCAGTTACGTGCTGTACCAATATCACCACTGCCACGTGACGCAGCCGCTGCTGTGCGAGCAGTTGCGGGAATGGGGTATCGAGATCTCGTCCGGGCAGATGAATGCGCTGCTGCAGGAGGACAAGGGGCGATTCCACGAGGAAAAGGAGGATCTGCTGTCGACGGGGCTGGCGCTCTCGGCGTATGTGACGGTCGACGACACCGGCACGCGGCATCAGGGCCGCAACGGCTACGTCACCCACATCGGTAACGAACATTTCGCCTGGTTCAAAAGCACAAGCACGAAGAGCCGCATCAATTTCCTCGAACTGCTCGCGGCGGGACATGGCTACCAGGTCAACGACGAGGCCCTCTCCTCCATGAAAAAGCGTGGGCTCCCACAGGCGTTCGTTGATGGGCTGCGTCAGCATGAGTGCGCGAGCTTTGCCGACCAGAGTGCGTGGCTGTCTCACCTGGACAGCCTGGGCATGGACGTTACCCGCCACCGGAACATCGCCACCGAAGGGGCGTTACTGGGCAGCCTGAGGCGACGTGGCGTCGCCCAGGATCTGGCCATCATTAGCGATGATGCGGGACAGTTCAATGTGTTGATTCACGGCTTATGCTGGGTCCACGCCGAGCGTCTCGTGCACAAGCTGCTGCCGCTCAATGACCTACATCGCGAGGATATTGCCCGTGTGCGCGGCGATATCTGGTCGCTCTATGCGGATCTGAAGGAATACAAGCAGAATCCGACGATCCAGCGCAAAGCCGAACTGCAAAAACGCTTTGACGCAGTCTTCATCCAAAAGACCCGTTACGCGACGCTGGACCGTTTGCTCAGACGCCTTCACAAGAACAAGTCCGAGCTGCTCTTGGTGCTCGAACGCCCCGAGATCCCACTGCATACCAACGGCAGTGAACGCGACATTCGCGACCACGTGAAAAAGCAGAAGATCAGTGGCGGCACGCGCAGCGAACTCGGTCGCCAATGCCGTGACACCTTCTCGAGCTTGAAGAAGACCTGTCGAAAGCTGGGAATCTCGTTCTGGGAATACCTGGCCGACCGCATCTCACACACCAATCACATTCCCCTCCTTCCCCACATCCTCGGACAGCGCATCGCTCTCTCCACCTGAGCCGCGTGCCGCCGTTTGCCCCGCTTTATTGAGAAGCTACCCCCACCGCCCATAAGATGCTGATCCAAAAGAAAAAACCCCGCTTGTAAGCGGGGTTGATCTTTACATTTTTTTCTTACGGACCATTAGAAGGGAATATCGTCGTCCATATCCTCAAACCCGTTCGACGGCGCCTGCTGCGGACGGCGCGCAGCGCCACCCTGCTGGCCACCAGCCGCCTGGCCGCCACCGCTGCGCGCACCACCACCGTAGCCGCCACCGCCCGACGATTCACGGCCACCGCCGTAACCGCCACCGCCCATGTCGTCACCACCGCGGTCACCTCCGCCCATGCCCTGGCGCGAGCCCAGCATCTGCATTTGCTCAGCGACGATCTCGGTGCTGTACTTTTCAACGCCGGACTGGTCGGTCCACTTGCGGGTGCGGATGCGGCCTTCGATATAGACCTGCGAGCCCTTGCGCAGGTATTGGCCCGCGATCTCGGCCAGCTTGCCGAAGAAGGCGATGCGGTGCCACTCGGTGGCTTCCTTCATTTCGCCGCTGGTCTTGTCCTTGTAGCGGTCGGTGGTCGCCAGGCGGATGTTGCTCACGGCGTCGCCGCTGGGCAGGTAGCGGGTTTCGGGGTCCGCGCCCAGGTTGCCGACGAGGATGACTTTGTTGATCGATGCCATGTGAATGTTCTCCCAGGGCCACGCCCTCTGCTGCAAGCGGCGTGGCAATGCCTTGACTGATGCGTAAACGAATAACGCGCCCCCGGCCAAGAAGTCGGACGCGCGGTCATGCTAGTGCCTATTTGCGGCAAAAAGCTTTACGAAGTGATGCGGCCGACCCTTTCGGGCCGGTCGCCACGCTGGCCGCCAACTTCAGGCGGCGACGGCCGGGGAACTGCTCTTTCGGGCCGGCGGCGACTTCATGTTCCAGGCGATTATAAGCCAGAGCAGCAGTATCACGGCACAGCCGAGGAAGACCGCACCGCGGCCTTCGTGCTTGAGCAACCAGCCACCGACCGCACCGCCCAGGAACAGGCCCATCGCCTGCGTGGTGTTGTAAACGCCAAGTGCCGCCCCGCGCGCGGCGGCAGCATAGCGCGACACGAGCGAAGGCTGCATGGCTTCCAGCACGTTGAATGCCACGAAGAACAGCAGCAGCACGCCTACGATTCCCCACAAACCGTGCACGGCGGCGAACATCAATTGCACCGCGGTCATCAATCCAACCGCGCCGAGCAGCACCGGGCGCACCTTGCCGTAGCGCTCGGCGGCCATCATCGGCCCGAGCATCAGCACGAACGAGACCAGCACCACCGGCAGGTAGACCTTCCAGTGCTGATCCAGCGGCATGCCGGCGTCGCTGAGCATGGCCGGCACGACCATGAACATGGCCACCTGGGACGCGTGCAAGGCCAGCACGCCGACGTTCAGCCGGATCAGGTCCGCATTGAGCAGCACGGCGCGGAACGGCAGCCGCACGGGATGGGGCGGCGGCGGCGTGGGCACCAGGAACAGCGTCACCAGGATCGCGATCACGCCCAGCACCGACATCAGCGTGAAGATGCCCGGCATGCCGATGCTGTGCAGCAGCGGCGAGGCAATCACCAGCGACAGCGCGAAGGTCAGGCCGATGCTGCCTCCCACCATGGCCATGGCCTTGGTGCGGTGCTGCTCGCGGGTGAGATCTGCGATGCAGGCGGTAATGGCGGCGGAGATCGCGCCCATACCCTGCAGCGAACGGCCGAGGATGATGCCGGTGAGCGTGTCCGAGCCGGCCGCCACCAGGCCACCGGCGATGAACAGCAGCAGGCCCGCCACCATCACCGGCTTGCGGCCGACGCGGTCGGACAGCCAGCCCAGCGGAATGTGCAGAAAAGCTTGCATCAGGCCGTAGATGCCCATGGCCAGGCCCACGCGCTGGGCGTCGTGCCCGTCGGGCAGGCCGCTGGCGTATTCGGCGAAGACGGGCAGGATCAGGAACAGGCCCAGCATGCGCAGCGCAAAGATGCTGGCCAGCGAGATGCTGGCCCGCAGTTCCATACGGGTCATGCGGTCGCGCCCGGCAGCGGGCTGAACCTTGGAATCGTCGGCCTTGGCCGCATCTTGGGAGGAGCTATGGATCGACGACATTGCGATCGTGGGGAGTTTCTCTGACGGATTGCCGGCTCGTGCACCGCGCACGTACCGCATCACCCCAGTGCTGACGGGGCGGCGACAACTTCGATCCATGGCCGGAGCGGAAGTTGCGGCCCCGGAAGTTGCGGCCCCTTCTGTCACCGTTGCGCCGGGCGCCCGCCAAGACGGAAGCATCCTTGCCTGACAACCCTCAGCAGCATGCCGGATGTGGGCATTGCAGGACACGTCTGATGGCCCATGCAACCCCCGGAAACCGAAGTTCGGTATATTAACAGGTTTGCTCCGCTGCGCTTTAGGGTCCGGATCGGACGCCGCAAGCCCCGGCGCAGGCTGGCAAAGCCCGGCCTGGGGCTGGCCTGAAGCCGGCGGCAGCCCTGCTGGCATGCTTTTTTCTTGAAATTCCGTGAGACCCGGCCTGTCGACCTGACCGGCGGCCCCGCCTGGCGAAGACAATCGGTATATGGAAGAAATTAGAATCCGTGGTGCCCGTACCCACAACCTGAAGAACATCAATCTCGATCTGCCGCGCAACAAGCTGATCGTGATTACCGGGCTGTCCGGATCGGGCAAGTCCTCCCTCGCCTTTGACACCCTGTATGCGGAGGGCCAGCGCCGCTATGTGGAGTCGCTGTCGGCCTACGCGCGCCAGTTCCTGCAGCTGATGGAAAAGCCGGACGTCGACCTGATCGAAGGACTCTCGCCGGCAATCGCCATCGAGCAGAAGGCCACCAGCCACAACCCGCGCTCAACAGTGGGAACGGTCACCGAGATCCACGACTACCTGCGCCTGCTGTACGCCCGCGCCGGTACGCCTTACTGCCCCGATCACAACCTGCCCTTGCAGGCGCAAAGCGTCTCGCAGATGGTGGATGCCGCGCTGGCGCTGCCGGAAGACACCAAGCTGATGATCCTTGCGCCGGTGGTGGCCAACCGCAAGGGCGAGCATTCCGACCTGTTCGACACCATGCAGGCGCAGGGCTTCGTGCGCTTTCGCGTGCGTTCGGGCGGCGGCACCACGCATGAGGCGCCGGCGGTAGTCTACGAGGTGGACGCGCTGCCCAAGCTGAAGAAGACCGAGAAACACTCCATCGAGGTGGTGGTGGACCGCGTCAAGGTGCGCCCCGACATCAAGCAGCGGCTGGCGGAATCGTTCGAGACCGCGCTGCGCCTGGCCGACGGCCGCGCCATCGCGCTCGAGATCGATACCAACCAGGAGCACGTGTTCAGCTCCAAGTTCGCCTGCCCGATCTGCTCGTACTCGCTCCAGGAACTCGAGCCGCGCCTGTTCTCGTTCAATAACCCGATGGGCGCCTGCCCGACCTGCGACGGCCTGGGCCAGATCACCTTTTTCGACCCCAAGCGGGTGGTGGCCTTCCCCAACCTGTCGCTGGCCTCGGGCGCCATCAAGGGCTGGGACCGCCGCAACCAGTTCTACTTCCAGATGCTGCAGAGCCTGGCGGCCTACTACGAGTTCGAACTCGATACGGCCTTCGAGGACCTGCCGGCCGAGGTGCAGGAAGTCGTGCTGCATGGCTCCGGCGAAGTGGAGATCCCGTTCACCTATATGAACGAGCGCGGCCGCACCACGGTGCGCGAGCATGCCTTCGAGGGCATCATCCCCAACCTGGAGCGGCGTTACCGCGAGACCGATTCGATCGCGGTGCGCGAGGAACTGGCCAAGTACCAGAACAACCAGCCCTGCCCCGCCTGCCATGGCACCCGCCTGCGCACCGAGGCGCGCCATGTCAAGCTGGGCGAAAACGACCAGGCGCGCGCCATCTACGAGATCAATGGCTGGCCGCTGCGCGACGCGCTCACGTATTTCCTTACGCTGGACATGCATGGCGCCAAGCGCGAGATCGCCGACAAGATCGTCAAGGAAATCAGCGCGCGCCTGAACTTCCTCAATAACGTGGGACTGGATTACCTGTCGCTGGAACGCAGCGCCGACACGCTGTCGGGCGGCGAGGCGCAGCGCATCCGGCTGGCTTCGCAGATCGGCTCGGGCCTGACCGGCGTAATGTATGTGCTGGACGAGCCGTCGATCGGCCTGCACCAGCGCGACAACGACCGCCTGATCGGCACCCTCAAGCACCTGCGCGATATCGGCAACTCCGTGCTGGTGGTCGAGCACGATGAAGACATGATCCGCGCCTGCGACTACGTGGTCGACATCGGCCCGGGCGCGGGCGTGCATGGCGGCATGATCGTCGCCGAAGGCACGCCTCTGCAGATCGAGCAATCGGCCAACTCGCTCACCGGCCAGTACATGTCCGGCGCGCGCCGCATCGAGGTGCCCAAGGAGCGGGCCGCGCCCGATGAGGAAAAGCTGCTGCGCATCATCAATGCCACCGGCAACAACCTGCGCAATGTCAGCGCCGATATCCCGGTGGGCCTGCTCACCTGCGTGACCGGCGTCTCCGGCTCGGGCAAGTCGACGCTGATCAACGACACGCTCTACCACGCGGTGGCGCGCCACCTGTACGGCTCCACCGCGGAGCCCGCGGCGCACGACCGCATCGACGGGCTGGAGCACTTCGACAAGGTCATCAACGTTGACCAGAGCCCGATCGGCCGTACCCCGCGCTCAAACCCCGCCACCTACACCGGCCTGTTCACGCCGATTCGCGAGCTGTTCGCCGGCGTGCCCTCGGCCAAGGAGCGCGGCTACGATCCGGGCCGCTTTTCGTTCAACGTCAAGGGCGGCCGCTGCGAAGCCTGCCAGGGCGATGGCGTGATCAAGGTCGAGATGCACTTCCTCCCCGACGTGTACGTGCCTTGCGACGTCTGCCACGGCAAGCGCTACAACCGCGAAACGCTGGAGGTGCTCTACAAGGGCAAGAACATCCACGAAGTGCTCGACATGACGGTGGAACAGGCACACGAGTTCTTCCTGGCGGTGCCCGTGGTGCGGCGCAAGCTGAAGACGCTGCTCGATGTCGGCCTCGGCTACATCCGCCTGGGCCAGTCCGCGACTACGTTGTCGGGCGGCGAGGCGCAGCGCGTCAAGCTGTCGCTGGAACTGTCAAAGCGCGACACCGGCCGCACGCTCTACATCCTGGACGAGCCCACCACGGGCCTGCACTTCCACGATATCGAGCTGTTGCTCAAGGTCATCCACAAGCTGCGCGACCAGGGCAATACGGTGGTCATCATCGAGCACAACCTCGACGTGATCAAGACCGCCGACTGGCTGCTCGACATGGGCCCCGAAGGCGGCGCCGGCGGCGGCCAGGTGATCGCCAAGGGCACGCCGGAAGCCGTGGCCGGGAGCAAGGCCAGCTTTACCGGCAAGTACCTGGCGCCGCTGCTCGAGCGCCGCTGAGTGGGTGCCGTGCGCCTGGGTACCCGCCTGATCCTTTGCGCCTGGCAATGTGCGCTGCTGCTCGGCGGCGCCATTGCCGCCAGCCCGGCCGCGGCGCAGGCGACCGTCACACCGATCGACCTGGCCGCGCCGCAGGCGCGCGCGCTCGAAGAGCCGGCCGCGCCAGCGGCATCGGCCGCACCCGCGCAAGCCGCCCGGCCAGCGGAGCCTGCCAGCGCGGCCCAGGCAGCAGGCAAGGCCGGCGGCGAGGGTTTTACCGTGTCCTTGACGACAGGCGGCGCGCTCCTGCTCGCGGCTATCGCAATCATGCTCCGGCACATGCGAAGCCGGCGCCGCAACGGCGCGTCCCCGCCGGGCAAGTAGTCCCGCGCGGCACCTTGCATTCGACCCTGCCCGGCCTACCATAGACTGCGAAGGGCCATTCGAAGCCGATCTGACGACTGACGCAGGCCAACGCAGGAGCACGGCCATGGAGTTCATCGTAGTGCCGGTCACCAAGCCCGAGGCGACCAATTTCATCTTTGGACAGTCGCATTTCATCAAGACCGTGGACGATATCCACGAGGCGCTCGTCGGCGCGGTGCCGGGTATCCGCTTCGGCCTGGCGTTCTGCGAGGCCTCGGGCAAGCGCCTGGTGCGCTGGTCCGGCACCGACGATGCCATGATCGACCTGGCCTGCGAGAACGCGATGGCGATCGGCGCCGGCCACAGCTTCCTGCTGTTTCTTGGCGATGGCTTCTATCCCGTCAATGTGCTGACCGCGGTGCGCGCGGTGCCGGAGGTATGCAGGATCTACTGCGCCACGGCCAACCCGACCGAAGTGGTGGTGGCGCAGACCGCGCTGGGGCGCGCGGTGCTTGGCGTGGTCGATGGCGCTTCGCCGCTCGGGCTGGAAACCGAGCTCGACATTGCGTGGCGGCGGGACCTGCTTCGGGAGATCGGCTACAAGCTGTAGCCGACCCTTCGCGCAGGCCCTTCAGTGCGCCTGCGCGGACGGCAATGCCCGCGCAGGCGGCTCGCCATCGTCTTCCTTCATGCGGCTGCGATTAAGCACGCCAGCCTCTTCCAGCACCGGATAAGCAGTGGCGCAGAACAGCGAATTCAGGCGCTTCAGGTCGCTGATCACATCAAGGTGAAGCGAGCTGGTCTCGATGCTCTCGGCGGTCTGCACGGCGATGCGCTGCAGATGGCTGCGGGCGAACTTGCGCTCCAGATCGCGGAAGGTGGCCTTCTCGGCCATCAGCTGCTGCGCGCTTTTCAGGTCACCGGAGAGGAACACCGACAGCCCCAGGCGCAGGTTGGCCACGACGCGCGCGTGCATCTGCGAGATCTCCTGCATGCCCGCTTCCGAGAACGCCAGGTTATGGGCGATCTTCTTGTCGCGCGCGTCCTGCAGGATGCGTTCGATGATGTCCCCGGCGTGTTCGAGGTTGATGGTGAGCGAGATGATTTCAGTCCAGCGCCGGCCATCGCGCTCGTCCAGCGCTTCGAGGCTGATCTGGGTCAGGTAGAGCTTGATCGCGGTATAGAGATCGTCCACCTCGTCGTCGATGCGGCAGGTGGCGGTGGCCAGCTTGGCATCGTTGGTGCGCAGCACGCGCAGCATATTGTCCAGCATCTGCTCGATGCGGTCGCCGATGCGCAGCACTTCGCGCGCGGCATTGGACAGCGCCAGCGCGGGCGTGGGCAGCGCGGCCGGATCAAGGTGGCGCGGAGTGACCTGGCTGTCGCCGGTATTGCGGCCCGGCAGCACCTTTTCACACAGGCGTGCCAGCGGACCGGTGGCGCCCAGCAGCAGCACCGCCAGCGCCACGTTGAACAGTAGGTGGAAATTGACCACCAGCCGCTGCGGATCGGCATCGACCAGCTCCAGCAGGTGCTCGGCCTGCCCCAGCAAAGGCAGCGCGATCACGCAGCCGAGCAGCCGCGACAGCAGGTTCCCCAGGGTGACGCGCTTGCCGGGCTGGTTATTGCCGGAGGTGGTCAGCAGCGCGGAGATGCCGGAGCCCAGGTTGGCGCCCAGCACCAGCGCCATCGCCACATGCAGCGACACCACTCCGGCCGAGGCCAGCGCCCCGCAGAACAGCACTACCGCCAGGCTGGAATAGCACAGGATGGTGAGGAAGGCGCCGATCAGCATATCCAGCGTGGGATCGCCGGTGAGCGTACCGAACAGCACCTTGACTCCGGCGGCCTGCACCACGGGCCGGGTGGCGATGGAAATCAGCTCGAGCGCCAGCGTGATCAGCCCGAGGCCGATCAGCACGCGGCCCACGTGGCCGGGCTTGTTGCCCTTCCAGGACAAATGCAGGATCACGCCGACGAAAATCAGCAGCGGCGACAGCCACGAGAGGTCCAGCGAAAACACCTGCACCATGAGCGCGGTGCCGACGTTGGCGCCCAGCATGATGGCCAGCGCCGGGGCCACGGCGATCAGGCCCTGGCCCACGAAGGAACTGACGATGACCGCGGTTGCGTTGCTGCTCTGGACAAGCCCGGTCACGCCGAGGCCGGCGGCAAACGCCGTGAAGCGGTTGGAGATGCTGGAGGAGAGCACGTGGCGCAAGTTGGCGCCATACACGCGCAGGATGCCGACCTTGACGATGTTGGTGCCCCACACCAGCAGCGCCACGCCAGAGAGCAAATGAAGTAGTACGCCCATGGTCCGCCCTTATGTGACCGGTACCTCCATCGCTTGCAGACGCAAATGCAGATAAGCAAATGCAGATCGCACGATTCCGCCCGGCCATCGTATCGTTGTCAATGGGGCATTATGCTCCCGCGTGCATGTGCGGGCAACGCCATGGGCGCATGGCCTGGAAGGGCCGCAATACCGCGCCCCGCCTGGGATGGGCGGAGCGCGGATGATCCCTGGCCAGGCGTCAGTGTCCGTCGAAGCGGCAAACCGTGAACAGCGGCAGGCCGCTGTCGAGCAGGTGGCGCGAGCCTCCCAGCTCGGGCAGGTCGACGATGGCGGCGCCCTCCACCACTGTGGCGCCCAGGCGTTCCAGCAGCTTGCGGCCGGCCATCATGGTGCCGCCGGTGGCGATCAGGTCATCCACCAGCAGCACGCGGTCGCCGGGCTTGCAGGCATCGGCGTGGATTTCGACCGTGGCGCTGCCATATTCGAGCTCGTACTCCTCCGCCACGGTCTGGAAGGGCAGCTTGCCCTTCTTGCGGATGGGCACGAAGCCAAGGTTGAGTTCGTAAGCCAGGATGGCGCCGAGGATAAAGCCGCGTGCGTCGATGCCTGCCACCATGTCAAGCCGGGTGTCCATATAGCGGTGCACGAAGACATCGATCAGCACGCGCAGCGACTTGGGGTCCTGCAACAGCGGCGTGATGTCGCGGAACATGACGCCGGGCTGCGGCCAGTCCGGCACGGTACGGATGCGTTCGCGCAGGTAGTGGGTGACGTCGCCAAGGGCGGACGACTGGATGGTGGTATTGGGCATGGGGACTCGGTCGGACAGCCAGCCGCGGCGGCAGGCTGAATGCGGTAATGGGTTACTACCCGGGCAGCCGCAAACGGCAACACAATGGGCACAAGGCTCAGGCGGGCCGCACGGGCATTCCGGTGCGGCCCCCGGCCTGACAGCCGTAACCATACAGGAGACCGCGATGGCAAAAAAGATCTTGATGCTGGTCGGCGACTATGCCGAAGACTATGAAACCATGGTGCCGTTCCAGGCCCTGCAGATGGTGGGCCACACGGTCCACGCGGTGTGTCCGGACAAGGCGGCCGGCGCCAGCTGCCCCACCGCCATCCACGATTTCGAGGGCGACCAGACCTACAGCGAGAAGCGCGGGCACAATTTTGCGCTGAACGCGAGCTTTGCCGATATCGATCCGGCAGCCTACGACGGGCTGGTGATCCCCGGCGGCCGCGCCCCCGAATACCTGCGCCTGAACGAACGGGTGCTGGAGATCGTGCGTCACTTCGCCAGCGCCAACAAGCCGATCGCCGCTGTGTGCCACGGCGCCCAACTGCTGGCCGCGGCCGGCGTGCTGGAAGGCCGGACCTGCTCGGCCTATCCGGCCTGCGCGCCCGAAGTACGCCTGGCCGGCGGCAAGTACGCCGACATCCCGGTCGACCAGGCACACACCGATGGCAACCTCGTGACCGCCCCGGCATGGCCCGCGCATCCGGCCTGGCTGGCGCAGTTCCTTGCGGTCCTGGGCACCCGGATCGTACATTAGAGACTTCCGAACGCGGCCCGCGAGCATACCCTCGCGGGCCGCCACGCACGGGAGTTGTTCTATGTGTGAAATCTTCATCCGGGCCAACCCGCAGTCGTACGAGGGCCAGTCGCGCTCCCTGCGGCTGCACGGGGTGGCCACCAGCATCCGGCTGGAAAGCCTGTTCTGGGAAGTGCTCGAAACGCTGGCGCGGCGCGACGGCATGAGCGTGGGCCAGCTCATCACCCGGCTGCACGACGAACTGACGGCGTACCGGGGCGAGGCGGCGAACTTCACGTCATTCCTGCGCGTGTGCTGCCTGCGCTACCTGCTGCTACAAGGCGAAGGCCGCATTCCCGCCGATCAGAGCGTGCCGGTCGGCTCGCTCGATGCGCGGGCCGTGCTGGAAGGCCTGCCGCCATCCTGGGCGGAAGCGGCGCGCCCGGCCAGCCGCGCGGCGGCATAAGGCTGCATTCCCTGCCGCGGCGTCTCAACCGGCCAGCATGCGCTGCTCGGCCGCCTCCAGCGCCTCGGGCTGCCCGCGCAGCACCACGATATCGCCCGGCTCCAGCACGGTTTCCGGCTGCGGATCGAACGCGCGGATGCCGCGTCGGCGCACCGCCGTCACCTCCACCCCGATGCGGTCCAGCCCTAGCGCGCCCAGCCGCCGCCCTATCGCCGTGGCCTCGGGGCCGAGCGAGACCGACTGCAGCCGCACCGACTCACGCTCGACCATATCCTCCTCGTCGTCGCGTCCGTGGAAGTAGCCCCTCAGCAGGCTGTAGCGCGCATCGCGCGCCTGCTGCACGCCGCGCACCACCCGCCGCATCGGCACACCCAGCAGCACCAGGGCGTGCGAGGCCAGCATCAGGCTGCCCTCGATGCTTTCCGGCACCACCTCGGTGGCGCCCGCCTTCTGCAAGATGTCGAGCTCCGAGTCGTCCATGGTACGCACGATGACGGGGAGCGCCGGCTCCAGCTCCTGCACGTGGTGCAGCACCTTGAGGGCGGAGGGCGTGTTGTTATAAGTGACGATCAAGGCAGCCGCCCGATGCAGGCCCGCCGCGATCAGCGCCTCGCGCCGGCCCGCGTCGCCGTACACCACCGTGTCGCCCGCGGCGGCGGCCTCGCGCACCCGATCCGGGTCAAGGTCGAGCGCCACGTAGGTGATGCCCTCCCGCTCCAGCATATGCGCCAGGTTCTGGCCGCTGCGGCCGAAGCCGCAGATGATGGCGTGCTTTTCGGTCTGCAGGCTCTGCGCCGCGATGCGCGTCATATTGAGCGACTGCATCAGCCATTCGTTGGCGGCAAAGCGCAGCACGATGGCGTCGCTGTACTGGATCAGGAACGGCGCCGCCAGCATCGACAGCAGCATGGAGGCCAGGATGACCTGGATCAGCACCGGATCGACTAGGTTCAGGCCGTCGATCTGGTTAAGCAGCACGAAACCGAACTCGCCAGCCTGCGCCAGCCCCAGGCCGGTGCGGATCGCTACCCCCTGGCGCGAGCCGAATAGGCGCGCCAGGCCGGCGATCAGCAGCAGCTTGAAGATGATCGGCACGATCAGCAACACCAGCACCAGCCACAGGTGATCCAGCACCACGTGAATATTGAGCAACATGCCGATGGTGACGAAGAACAGCCCCAGCAGCACATCGCGGAAGGGCTTGATGTCCTCCTCCACCTGATGGCGGTACGGCGTCTCGGAGATCAGCATGCCGGCGATGAAGGCCCCCAGCGCCATCGACAGGCCCAGCCGCTCGGTCAGCGCCGCCATGCCCAGCGTGACCAGCAGCAGGTTGAGCATGAACAGTTCCTGCGACCGGCGCGCCGCCACCACATGGAACCAGCGGCTCATGACCCGCTTGCCGACAAAAAAGATCAGGCTCAGGGCCGCCACGATCTTGACCGTGGCCAGGCCGAGCGCCATCGCCATGTCGCCGGGTTCGCGCGACAGCGCCGGAATCACGATCAGCAGCGGCACCACCGCCAGGTCCTGGAACAGCAGGATGCTGATGATATTGCGCCCGTGCTCGCTTTCCAGCTCCAGCCGCTCCGACAGCATCTTGGAGACGATCGCGGTGGACGACATGGCCAGCGCGCCGCCCAGCGCCACCGAAGCCTGCCAGGACAGCGGAAACAGCCAGTTGAACGCCCAGCTCGCCGGTATCACCACCAGCAGCGACAGCACCACCTGCGAGCCGCCCAGGCCGAATACCTGCCGTTTCATGGCTTTGAGCTTGCCCAGGCTGAACTCCAGCCCGATCGAGAACATCAAAAAGACCACGCCAAACTCGGCCAGGTATTTGGTCTGCGCGGTATCGCTGGCCAGGCCGAGCGCGTGCGGCCCGATCAGGATGCCGACGACCAGGTACCCCAGCATCGGCGGCAATTGCAGCATGCGAAAGGCGACCACGCCGAACACGGCGGCGGCCAGCAGCACAAGGGTCAGGTCCAGCGGAGAGTGCATCGGAAGGATCAGGGTACGCCACCACCGGGCCAGGACAACCCGGCTCGGGCGGCCCTGCCGGCGGATTGCGGCAAGCACGGCAGCCGCCCCGGCCGCCCGATCCCAGGAACAGCCCAAGCGCCATCGCATTCGTTGGTATACTTCGTCGCCATGATAGCTAATTTCAATGCGGATCGAGCACTTCGGCTCGCTCGCGAGACCCTCCAGATCGAAGCCGATGCCGTCGCCGCCCTCGCGGGCCGCCTGGACGGCGAATTTGCGCAGGCCGTGCAACTCACTCTGAATTGCAGCGGACGCGTCGTCGTGTCGGGCATCGGCAAGTCGGGACACATCGGCCGCAAGGTCGCGGCCACGCTGGCATCGACCGGCACGCCGGCCTTTTTCGTGCACCCGGCCGAGGCCAGCCATGGCGACCTGGGCATGGTCACGCGCGACGATGTGCTGATTGCCTTTTCCAATTCCGGAGAGACCGCCGAACTGCTGTCGATCGTGCCAATCGTCAAGCGCATCGGCGCCAAGCTGATCTCCGTGACCGGCAACCCCGCCTCCACGCTGGCCAAGCTGGCCGACGCCCACCTCAACGCCGGAGTGGAGAAAGAGGCCTGCCCGCTTAACCTGGCCCCCACCGCCAGCACCACCGCCGCGCTGGCGATGGGCGATGCGCTAGCGGTGGCGGTGCTGGACGCGCGCGGCTTCGGCGAGGAAGACTTTGCCCGCTCGCATCCGGGCGGCGCGCTCGGGCGCAAGCTGCTGACCCATGTGCGCGACGTCATGCGCAGCGGCAACGCGGTGCCCAAGGTACGCGAAAGCACGCCGCTGGCGCAGGCCCTGATGGAAATCACCCGCAAGGGCATGGCCATGACTGCGGTGGTGGATCCGGACGACCGCCTGATCGGCGTCTTCACCGACGGCGACCTGCGCCGCCTGCTGGAAACCCCTCGCGACTGGAAGACCGTGCCCATCAGCGAGGTGATGCACCGCTCGCCGCATACGGTGGGGCCGGACCAGCTGGCGGTGGAAGCCGTGCAGGTCATGGAGGCGAACCGCATCAACCAGATGCTGGTGGTCGATGCCGACCAGCGCCTGGTCGGTGCCCTGCACATCCACGACCTGACCCGCGCCAAGGTCATCTGAGGGCACGCACAAACTATGCGGGATATCCTGTCCTCCCTGAGCCGGCTAGGAATGCGCGCCTTGCCGCTGCTGTTGATGGCGCTAGTGGCGGGCAGCACTTTCTGGCTGGTGCAGGTCAATTCCCCGAAAGAAGCCGCCACCGGGCCGGTGGGCAAGAAGCATGAGCCCGATTACTACATGATCCGCTTCTCCGCCACCGAACTGGCCGAGGACGGCAACACCAAGATGCGGTTCACCGGCGACAAGATGATCCACTTCGAGGATGACCAGACCTACGAAGTGACGCGTCCGGCCATGCGGGCATACGAAATCGACCGGCCGCCCGTCACGGGCCACTCCGATCGCGGCACGATGAACGCGGAAGGCTCGGTGATCGACCTGTTCGGCAATGCCTTTATCGTGCGCGCCCAAGGGCCGGACCCGGCCAAGGATCCCCGGATGACAGCCGCCTCGGAGTACTTCCAGGTGCTGATCAATGATGACATCGTGAAGACCGATAAAGCCGTCAAGCTGACCCGCGGCCCGTCGGTGATGACGGCAAACGGGCTGATCTTCAACAATGTCACCCGCGAAGTACAATTGCTGGGTAACGTACGCGGCACCATTATTACGGGTCCGCCGGCGAGTCCCGCGAAGTAGCCCAGATAACAAAGACCCGAGAGGCTGTTGCCAGATGAAGCGAAGCAGTGCTGGCCAGGCGAGCGGGCGCAAACGGTACCCAGGCGGGTGCCGCCCGCGCAGCCCTGCCCGCTTTGCCCGGAAACAGCCGCCAGGAAACGAAGCCGCCCGCGGGCCACAGCCGTCCGCGCCAACCGCCATCACGCCAACATGAATTCATTCCTGACGACATCGTCCTGTCGCCGCCGCAGCACGGCCGCTTTGCTGACGCTGGCAGCCGTCCTCGGCCTCACGCTGGCCGCGCCCGCCAGCGCGGAGAAAGCCGACCGCGAGAAACCGCTGGTGCTGGAAGCCGACAACGCCAGCTATGACGACGTCAAGCAGGTTTATGTGCTGACTGGCAACGTGGTGCTGACCAAGGGCACCATGGTGCTGAAATCCGACGCGGCCGAAGTGCGCACCGATCCCGAGGGCTACCAGTACGCCGTGGCTACGTCCAAGGGCGGCAAGCAGGCTTATATCCGCCAGAAACGCGACAACGTCGACGAATACATCGACGGCTGGGGCGACCGCATTGAGTATGACGGCAAGCAGGAGTTGTCCAAGCTGATCAGCCGCGCACGCATGGCGCGGCTGGCCGGCGCCAAGCTGGTCGACGAGATCCGCGGCGCAGTGATCACCTACGACAGCCGCAACGAGTTCTACACCGCCAGCGGCGGCGCGGAGAACGCGACGGCGGGCAGCCCGTCCGGTCGCGTGCGCGCCGTGTTGTCGCCGCGCCAGGAGCAACCCGCCAGCGGCGCCGCCGGCGCCCCGCTGCCGCTCAAGCCTGCGCCCGCCCCCGTCAATCCCTGACGCCGCCGCGTCGCCCGATCCACGGATTCACCCTTCATGACCGTTACCCAAACCGCACCCTCCCAGCCCGCCACCCTGAAGGACAGCAGCACGCTGGTCGTGCGCCACCTGAAAAAGCGCTACGGCTCGCGCACAGTGGTCAAGGATGTGTCCCTCGACGTAAAGAGCGGCGAGGTGGTCGGACTGCTGGGGCCCAACGGCGCGGGCAAGACCACCTCCTTCTACATGATCGTGGGACTGGTGGCGCTGGACGAGGGCGACATCGTGCTCGACGACAAGCACATCAGCGGCCTGGCCATTCACGAACGAGCACGCATGGGCCTGTCCTACCTCCCGCAGGAAGCTTCGGTGTTCCGCAAGCTGAATGTGCAGGAGAACATCCGCGCGGTGCTGGAATTGCAGATCCAGGACGGCAAGCCACTTGGCAAGGCCGAACTCGAGCGCCGGCTGGACACGCTGCTCGATGACCTCCAGATTGCCCACCTGCGCGACAATCCGGCGCTTTCACTGTCAGGCGGCGAACGCCGCCGCGTGGAAATCGCCCGCGCCCTGGCCTCGGCGCCCCGCTTCATCCTGCTCGACGAGCCCTTCGCCGGCGTCGACCCGATCGCGGTGGGCGAGATCCAGCGCATCGTCAGCTTCCTCAAGGCGCGCAATATCGGCGTGCTGATCACCGACCACAACGTGCGCGAGACGCTGGGCATCTGCGATCACGCCTACATCATCAGCGAAGGCGCTGTGCTGGCCTCGGGCCGGCCTGAAGACATCATCGCCAACGAGTCGGTGCGCAAGGTCTACCTGGGCGAGAATTTCCGCATGTAACGCGGCGCACGGCAGCAAGCGGCAGCTGCGGCGACCTTGTGCCCAAGGTGGCCCCGGTGTCGCCTTTTACCCTGCAACGATCACGGCGTCATCAGCGATAGCAATTTCCGTTCCACCGGCACGGAAGTTGGGCATAAAATAGGTCGCATGAAACCGTCGCTACAGCTCCGCCTCTCGCAGCATCTCGCGCTTACGCCGCAACTCCAGCAGTCGATCCGGCTGCTGCAACTGTCCACGCTCGAACTGCAGCAGGAAGTGGAACAGGCGCTGACCGAGAACCCTTTGCTCGAACGCGAGAACGACTGGCTCGACAGCCCGTTGCGCGTTGCGGCCGACGGCTCGGTCAACATGCAGAGCGCTCCCGCGCCGGCGCCCGCCGACGGCCAGGGCACCAGCGAGAACCGCCCCGACGGCGCGCCCGAGGCCGAAGACAGCTATTCCGACAGCAACGAGGACTACGGCAACGACTGGAGCCTCGACGACTTCGCCCGCCGCCCGCAAGGCGACGACGACGAAAAGACCCCGATGCAGTTGCGCGACGCCGAACCCACGCTGCGCGAACATCTGATGGAACAGCTCGCGCCGCTGAAAATTTCGTTGCGCGACAAGGGGCTGGCCATCTTCCTGGTCGAGTCGCTGGACGACGACGGCTACCTGAGCGCCTCGCTCGAGGAAATCTGCAGCGAACTGCCGGAGGAACTCGAATTCGAGGTCGACGAGATCCAGGCCGTCCTTACCCTGCTGCAAAGCTTCGATCCGCCTGGTGTCGGCGCACGCAATGCGGCCGAATGCCTGGCGCTGCAATTGCGCCGCCTCAAGCATCCGCAGCGCGACCTGGCGCTGACCATTGTCACCAATCACCTGGAACTGCTCGCGGTGCGCGACTACACGCGCCTGAAAAAAGCGTTGCAGGTGGATGAGCCGGAACTGAAGTCGGCGCATGAACTGATCCGCTCGCTGGCGCCTTATCCAGGCCATGCGTACAGCCGTCCCGAAGCCGACTTCGTCGTGCCCGATGTTTTTGTCCGAAAACTGAATGGCGGCTGGATTGCGCAGCTCAATCCGGATGTGATGCCGCGGCTACGTATCAACGACATGTACGCACAGATATTGCGCGGTGCAAAAGGCGATGCGGGTGCCGCGGGACTGCAGCAAAAACTGCAGGAGGCACGCTGGTTGATCAAGAATATCCAGCAAAGGTTCGACACGATATTGCGCGTTGCACAAGCAATTGTCGAACGTCAAAAGAACTTCTTCACCCACGGTGAAATTGCGATGCGCCCCTTGGTTTTGCGGGAGATTGCCGATACACTGGGTTTACACGAGTCCACCATCTCTCGGGTGACTACCAATAAATACATGGCAACGCCGATGGGGACTTTCGAGCTGAAGTATTTCTTCGGCAGTCACGTTTCCACAGAAACCGGCGGCGCGGCCTCGTCAACGGCAATTCGTGCGTTGATCAAGCAACTGATAGGAGCCGAAGACGCCAGGAATCCCTTGTCCGACAGCCGGATTGCCGAATTGCTCGGCGAGCAAGGCTTCGTAGTGGCACGGCGTACCGTTGCCAAATACCGCGAGGCGCTCAAGATTCCGGCAGTTACTCTCCGTAAGACTTTGTAGCCGAGTTGCATCGCCTGCCTGGTGCAACTCTTTCAGAAGGAGAAACGCTATGAACTTCAAGATCAGTGGACACCACTTGGACATCACGCCCCCGCTGCGTGAGTACGTGGAAACGAAACTGGAGCGTATCGTCAGGCATTTTGATCAAGTCATTGGCGTAAGTGTGCTGCTCTCTGTCGACAATACAAAAGAAAAGGACCGGCGGCAGTACGCGGAAATCAATCTACATCTCAAGGGCAAGGACATCTTTGTCGAAGCGCATCATGAAGACCTGTATGCCGCTATCGACGCGCTCGTCGACAAGCTCGACCGGCAGGTGATTCGCCATAAGGATCGCGTGCAAAGCCACGACCGCGAAGCGGTCAAGTATCAGATGGCCGCATCGCAGATGCAGCAATGACCGTGCCTGGTGGCCCACAGACCGGGCCGCCGGTGTCACTCCCTTGAAACCGGAATCAAGCCGCGCCCATAGCGCGGCTTTTTCGTTCCTGGCGCTCGCCCGGGACCACGCGGGGGATTCCGCAAGGCATATGGACCGGTGTATGCTGTGCAATACATAGTTCTTAGCCTCAACGATTTTTCCGTGCACGCGGCACCGCTTCCGCGCATCGGGTATTGCAATGCACAAGGCGGGGGCGGGCCTGCTCTATAATGGCCAGACGCCCGACACCGGCAGGGGGACACCCGGTGAAACTTCGGACCTTGGTTTTTTCTTCTTTTTTGCCCGGCGCGACGCCTCCCGGCCCCGGGCCTGCTTACTAGAAAACCCTGCGCATTCCACATGAATCGTTTGGCTAAATTGCTGCCACCCGGCAACATCAACCTCGACGTCAGCGTCACCAGCAAGAAGCGCGTGTTCGAACAGGCCGGGCTCCTCTTCGAGAACAACCATGGCGTGGCGCGCGCTACCGTGACCGACAACCTGTTCGCCCGCGAATCGCTGGGGTCCACTGGTCTTGGCGCCGGGGTTGCCATTCCGCATGGCCGCATCAAGGGACTGAAGCAGCCACTGGCTGCCTTCATGCGCCTGGCCGAGCCGATCCCCTTCGAATCTCCCGACGGCAAGCCGGTAGCGCTGCTGATCTTCCTGCTGGTACCCGAACAGGCCACCCAGCAGCATCTGGAGATTCTCTCGGAGATCGCCCAACTGCTGTCCGACCGCGAGATGCGCGAAGGACTGGCTACCCTGCCCACCCCCGATGACGTGCACCAGTTGCTGACGCAATGGCACCCCTGACCGGCCTCGGCGATCTTTACGCAGGCGAGCAGGGCAATTGTCCCCGCTGTCTGAAAGCTTGCTCCTGAAAGCACCCGCATGGAACTCACTGGCGTCACCTCGCAGTCGATCTTCGACGACAACGCAGCCGATATCAAACTCTCCTGGGTAGCCGGCCTGGAGGGCGCCGACCGGGCGTTCGATGTCGAGTTCGCACGTGAAGCCACTTCCGCGGCGGATCTCGTCGGCCACTTGAACCTGATCCACCCGAACCGGATCCAGGTCCTGGGCAAACCCGAGATCACTTATTACCAGCGTCTCGACGACGAGATGCGCAAGCGCCAGATGGGTGAGCTGATCCTGCTGGAACCGCCCTTCCTGGTGATTGCCGACGGCATGGAGCCGCCGCCCGACCTGGAACTGCGCTGCACGCGTTCCTCCACGCCCTTGTTCACCACGCCGGTGTCCTCGGCGGCGGTGATCGATCACCTGCGCCTCTACCTGTCGCGCATTTCCGCGCCGCGCGTGACCATGCACGGCGTATTCCTCGACATCCTCGGCATGGGCGTGCTGGTGATGGGTGAATCCGGCCTGGGCAAGAGTGAACTCGGCCTGGAGCTGATTTCACGCGGACATGGGCTGGTGGCGGACGATGCCGTGGATTTTGTCCGGCTCGGGCCCGATTTCATTGAAGGCCGCTGCCCGCCCCTGCTGCAAAACCTGCTTGAAGTGCGCGGCCTGGGCCTGCTCGACATCAAGACGATCTTTGGCGAGACCGCGGTGCGCCGGAAGATGAAGCTGAAACTGGTGGTGCAACTGGTGCGCCGCAACGACGGCGAATTCGAACGCCTGCCGCTTGATTCCCAGTATCTGGATGTGCTCGGCCTGCCCATCCACATGGTCAAGATCCAGGTGGCGGCCGGCCGAAATCTCGCCGTGCTGGTCGAGGCCGCCGTCCGCAACACCATCCTGCGCCTGCGCGGCATCGACACGCTGCGCGATTTCATGGACCGCCAGCGCGCCGCAATGCAAGCCGATGTGGCGTCGCGAGGCCAGGGCCGGCTACTCTAGGCAGCCAGCGCCGCGCCTGAGCTGTTTTCAATTGATTACATCCGTCCGCTCTTCCCTCGTCAACGCGTTTGGGGCACAGGCCGTTTTGTGCAGTAATGGGCATTGAACCCAGCCCGAGTTGCCGTGCCGACATGGCCAGCAGCCATGAAGTTTTCCACAGCCAGGAGAGCAAGCATGAAGAAAATGATCGCGATGTGCGTGCTGGTAGCCCCGCTTTTCGCCACCGGCGCCTTCGCCCAGAATGCACCGGCCGCAGCAACCGCAACGCCCGCAGCAACCGCAACGCCCGCGGCACCCGCAACTTCCGCAAAACCGGCAGCACCGGCGGCGCCCGCGGCGACAAATGCCCAACAGGACAAGATGAAGGCCTGCAATACGCAGGCCGCCGGCAAGAAGGGCGACGAGCGCAAGGCCTTCATGAGCGACTGCCTGTCCAACAAACCTGCCGCCGCTCCCGCCAAGAACAGCCAGCAGGAAAAGATGACGGCGTGCAACAAGGACGCTACCGGCAAGAAGGGCGACGAGCGCAAAGCCTTCATGAGCGAGTGCCTCTCCAAGTAAAGCCTCCGCGTCACTTACCATGCGGCCATGGCGAACCCTTCGGTTCGCCATTTTTGCTGGCGCCTCGCCGTCATGACGGCGTCATCACCTGATGTTATGCTTGTCATGCTATGCGCATCATACTTATCACCGGGATCTCCGGCTCCGGCAAATCCGTTGCCTTGAACGTACTGGAAGACGCAGGTTACTACTGCGTTGACAACCTGCCGGCTCAGTTTATTCCGGCGCTGGCTCACTATCTCGCAAGCCAGGGTTACACCCATCTTGGCGTCGCTACCGACATCCGCAGCCGCGAATCGCTGGACGAATTGCCCGGCACGCTGCGCAACCTAGCCTCCGAACACCAGGTCCGGGTGGTTTTCCTGACCGCCAATACGGATGCGCTGGTGCAGCGATACTCGGAAACGAGGCGGCGCCATCCGCTGTCGATGCGTATCGACAAGGCGGCCCTTTCGGCCAATGCCGAACCTGCGGGCGTTGCAGGCAATGCGCTCGATGCGCCATACAACGACACGTCCCTGATCGAAGCCATCGAGATGGAGCGTGAGCTGCTCAGCCCGCTGGCGGAGGCCGCGCACCGTATCGACACCAGCAACGTGCGCACCAATACGCTGCGCGCGTGGATCAAGGAATTCGTGCGCGGCGATGACCTGAAGCTCACCTTGTTGTTCGAATCGTTTGGCTTCAAGCACGGCGTACCCAGCGATGCCGACCTGGTGTTCGATGTCCGCTCGCTGCCCAACCCCTACTACGACCTGGCCCTGCGACCGCTGACCGGACGTGACGAGCCCGTGATCGACTTCCTGCAGAGCCAGCCGATGGTACTGGCCATGGCCGATGACATCCGTGCCTACGTGGAAAAGTGGCTGCCAAGTTTCATCGCGGACAATCGCAGCTACCTGACCGTCGCCATTGGCTGCACCGGCGGCCAGCACCGCTCCGTGTACATCGCTGAAAGACTTGCCAACTATTTTCGCGCCCATGGTAATGTGCTGGTGAGACACCGCGAGCTCGCACCGGGCGGCTGAACGCCGCAGCTGCAGGTTTCGCGGCCAGGCTCGGCAATTCCCGCCCGAAACTCTGCTGGCTCAGCATGTCCTCACACGCCACGCCCGGCCCATCCGCTTCGACCACCGCTTCGTCCGGTACATCGTCGGTACCGCCTGTGCTGGATGGCCTGCCGTTGTTTCCGCTGCACACCGTACTCTTTCCGGATGGCCTTCTGCCGCTGCGCGTTTTTGAAGCACGCTATGTGGATATGGTGCGCGCATGCATGCGCGATCACACACCCTTCGGCGTCTGCCTGATCGCCAGCGGCAACGAGGTAGCTCGCCCCAATGAGCCCACCATGCCCGAGACCATCGGCTGCCTGGCGGATATCGTCGACTGCAATATGGAGCAGCTTGGCGTGCTGTTGATCAGTGCGCGCGGGCGCCAGCGCTTCCGGCTGCTAGGCCACAGTGTGCGCGCCGATGGTTTGCTGGTGGGCCAGGCGGAATTGCTGCCGCCCGACATCATCGACTGCAAGCTTGAACTGCTGGGCGAATGCCTTGCTGTGCTGCGCCGTATCGTCGCCTCGCTCCACGCGGAGCATCCGGGCAAGCTTCCGTTTGCCGAGCCGTTCCTGTGGGATGACCCGAGCTGGGTGGCCAATCGGCTATGCGAGTTGCTGCCCGTGCCGCTCAAGGCCAAGCAGATGCTGATGGCGCTGCCGGACGCGGGGATGCGGATCGAGATCGTGCACAAGTACATGCGTCAACACCATATTCTCTGAGCCTCCCACGCGGCAAAGGGCTTTAGCTTTAGAACAATCCCCCCAACGCCTGTGCTTCGAGCAGCTTTCGTACCGGTGCCGGTGTGCCCACCGCATCGAGATCGTCCAGCGAGAGCCAGCGTAGCGCGGTGCCATTGACTGCGTCGTGGGCGGTCAGGCCGGTGACGTCCACGCGGATGGCGCGGATCAGCAGGCGGAAGTGGGTGAAGACGTGGGTGAGTTCGCCGACCATGCTGGCGGTGCCGGGCGTGCCGAAATCGCGGGCGCGTTCGAGGGCGGCGTCTTCGGCCAGTTCGGCATCGAAGGGCACGGTATCCACCGGCATTTCAGGCAGGCTCCAGAGGCCGCCCCAGATGCCGCTATCGGGTCGCAACGCCAGCAGGACTTCGCGGCCGCGCCGGACCAGCAGCATGACGGTGCTGCGCTCGGGAATGGCTGCACGCGGTTTCGGCGTGGGCAGCACGGCGGTCAGGCCGTCGCGTCGCGCCACGCAGTCGCTGACCAGCGGGCACGACGCTGCGGCAGCAAGGCAGGCCGGCTTGCCGCGCGAACAGACGGTGGCGCCGAGATCCATTACGCCCTGGGTGTAGGACACCATGTCCTCGGCCTGTCCAGGCCCCTTCGCGGGCAACACCTCCTCCGCGATTTGCCACATGCGGTTCTCCACCGCCTTGACGCCCGGATGGCCATGGATGCCGAAGAACCTGGCGAAGACGCGCTTGACGTTGCCGTCCAGGATGGGGGATCGCACGCCAGCACTGAAGGCGGCCACGGCCGCCGCGGTCGAGCGGCCGATGCCGGGCAGCGTCACCAGTACCTCGGGATCGGTAGGAAACACGCCGTCGTGCTCGCTCATCACGCTCTTGGCGCAGCGGTGCAGGTTGCGCGCGCGCGAGTAATAGCCAAGCCCCGCCCAGAGCGCCATCACCTCGTCCGCGCTAGCCTCAGCCAGAGCGGCAACGGTAGGCAGGCGGCCGACGAAACGCTGGAAATACTCGATCACCGCGCTGACCTGGGTCTGCTGCAGCATGATCTCCGACAACCAGATCCGGTAAGGGTCGCGGGTGTTCTGCCACGGCAAGTCATGGCGCCCGTGCAGGCGCTGCCAATCCACCACGCGCGTGGCGAAATCAGCGGGAACGGCGGTCAGCGAAAGATCGGCGGAAGAAACGGCAGGAGTAGCGGCTGGCTTGCGGGGCATCGGGAACGTGACGGGAAAGGCGGCAGCGCCGGAAGCGGCGGCGCGTCATGATACCGCCTTGCCGCCTCCGGCACCGCGCGCCGGCCGTGCTTCAGGCGGCGACGGCCCTGAGCTGGCCGTCTTCGGCGTCAGGCCGCAGGATCTGCCGGGAGAAGGATTCGATGCGTCCGCTGCGCTCGTCCAGCCCGTTCAGCACTTCCTCCAGCTGAGCGATGCGGCTTTCCAGCGTGTCGGTCGCCTCGTGGATGCGCTCGATCGAGTCGACCCGGCGACGCAGTTGCTTCTGATGCTCACGTACCTGCGCCTCCAGCGGCGTCATCACTGACTTGAGCCAGATCTCGATATCGCGGTTGAGATCGCGGAAGGTTTCCAGCACGCGGCTTGCAACAGTGGAGAACGCGTTTTGCACCAGTTGCGGACGCGAGCGGGTCAGCATGCTCATGGCGCCGAAGTGCGTCTGGGCCAGTGCCAGCGTCTGCTGCAGTTCGCTGACGTAGCGCGCGGTGACGAACTGGATCGGCGCCGGCAACGTAAAACCGTGCTCGGCATTGAAGCGGCGGTACATGCTGTCGGTGAGCTGGTGGAGCTGGACGATCTTCTGGTCAGCCTCGCTGACCAGTTCGCCTAGCCGGGCGAACAGCCCGTCCATGTCTTCGCGCATGCCGCGCGAGAAGAAGCGCTCCTTCATCTGCTCGCGGCGCTCGCGCATGGTATGGCGCACGTCGCGCAGTTGCAGGCTCTTGATGATGTCGGCGCTGTGACGACCGAACACAAGACGCAGCGCCTGGAACTTGGCGATGCTCTGCTCGAACTCTTCCTTCTCGGACTGCACACGCATCAGCATGTGCTTGACCATCGCGTGGTTCTTGCCGCGCAGGCCGCGCAGCTCGAACAACTGCTCGACGATGCTGCGGCGGCGACTCTGCAGCAATTGCTGCGCGCCACGCGCCATTTCCTCCACGGAACGCTGTACCTGGTCGGCGACGATCTCCCGCCGTTGCGGGATCAGTTGATCCGACAGGACGTGTTCGAATTGCGGCAGGCCGCTGCGCGCCAGCAAGTCGTCATCGTGCGTGACCTTGGCCACCAAGCCCTTCTGCGCCGACACCGGATAGACGCGCGACTCGTCGATCCCCAGCACCTGGGCGCTGTTGGTGACCTGGCGCGTAATCTCGGCCGCGGTCTCTGCCGGCGACTTGAGCGGGTCCCACAGACCGTCGATCTTGTTCAGCACCGCCAGGCAGCCCTTGCGGTGGCCGGCGCTCACATGGCTGCGCCAGAGATCCAGGTCGCTCTTGGTCACGCCGGCATCGGCGGCGAGCATGAACACCACGACATGCGCATCCGGAATCAGCCGCAACGTCAGTTCGGGCTCGGTGCCGATTGCGTTGAGACCTGGCGTGTCGAGGATCACCAGGCCCTGGCGCAATAGCGGATGCGGGAAATTGATAACCGCATGGCGCCAGCGGGAAATCTCCACCATGCCATCGGCATCGAGCGCGTAGGCGGCGTCAGGATCGTTCTCGCTATACAAGCCCAGCGACTCCGCCATCTCTCGGGTGACGCGGTTGGTCTCGATCACGTGCCGGAACGCATCTAGCATCCCATCCGGCGACGAAGGATCGAGCGGCACGGTATGCCAGTGCACGTCGACGTCGAGGAAATCGGCAGTGGAGGCTTCCTGCAGGCGCGTCTCGATCGGCAGCAGGCGGATGCACGGCGCCTCGGCCTCGTCGTAGCGCAGCTCGGTCGGGCACATCGTGGTGCGCCCGGCGGATGACGGCAGGATGCGCCGGCCATAGTCGGCAAAGAAAATGGCGTTGATCAGTTCGCTCTTGCCCCGCGAGAACTCCGCGATGAAGGCTACCTTGAGCCGGTCGCTCTTGAGCACGCCCTGGATGCGCTGGACGCGTTCGTCGGCCTGGGCGTCGTAGAGATCGTGCTGCTGCAGCCAGGAGCGGAATTCGGCCAGGGAATTGAGCACCCCGGTTCTCCAGGCGCCGTATTGTTCGAATTGAAGGGCGAGGGTTGTCATTGGCACTGGGATCGGCTTGGCGAAAAGCCCCCGCGACGGCGCTGCAGGCCTGGCGTCTTGATGTCCGATAGCCTGCACCCGGGCGGTGACATGGTGTCTTTGTAACACTTTTTTACTTTATTGAAGATACAGGTTTCCGTGGGACTTTTGTGAAATTCGCGTCGCCTGCGGGCCTCGCTGTTGCGCCGGCCCATCGGCCCGGCGAAACAGAATCGGGAAGTTACTCTATAAACACTTCGGTGGAGCGTCGGCCGTGAGGAAGGCGGCACGGTTTCAGCGCTGGCAGGTAGGGCAATAGAAAGTCGAGCGCTGGCCCTGGACGATCTGCCGGATAGTGGTGCCGCAGACCCGGCAGGGATGCCCGGCACGGTCATACACGGCGCAATCCAGCTGGAAGTAGCCGCTGCTGCCATCGCTGCCGACGAAGTCGCGCAGCGTGCTGCCGCCGCGCTCGATGGCACGGGCCAGCGTGTTCCGCACCGCGACGGCAAGGCGTTCGCAGCGCGCCAGGGAGAGCCGGCCAGCCGGCGTGGTGGGACGGATGCCGGCGGCAAACAGGCTCTCCGACGCATAGATATTGCCCACGCCCACCACGACGTCTCCCGCCAGGAGCACCGTCTTGATGGCTGCGCTGCGCCCGCGCCCGAGGCGGTACAGCCAAGCTCCGTCGAAGCGTGGATCGAAAGGCTCGACACCAAGGTTGCGCAGCAGCGGATGTGTTGGCAACTGCGACTCTTCGAGCGGGCTCCAGAGCACCGCGCCAAAGCGGCGCGGGTCGCGAAAACGAAGCACCAGGCTGGTGCCGGTATCGGCGTGCGTGTCGGCGGGGTCCGCGAGGATCAGGTCGAGGTGATCGTGGCTGCCCGGCGGCGGCGCTTGCGGCAGCACCCGCAAGGTACCCGTCATGCCGAGGTGGATCAGCAACCAGCCCCGGTCATCCACTGGCGGCAGGCAAGGAGAGCCATCCGGGAAAAGGCTGGCCGCAGCCTGGCGCACACACTCCAGCAGCAGGTATTTCCCGCGCCGTTCGATGCGAGCGATCACCCGGCCGGTCAGTTGTGACTCGAGGTCCGGTTCAACCGGCCAGCGCAGGCCGCGATGGCGCACCACCACGTCGGCTATACGCCGCCCCACCACGTGCGGCAGCAAGCCGCGGCGGGTCACTTCGACCTCCGGCAACTCTGGCATCGAACCTCTCCCTTTTGTGCCACTCCAACCGCCAGAGACCCAGTCATACTGGTGCCATGCGGATAAGCAAGGCATTGTAGCGGCAGGCTACAATGCCTTTAACATTCCCGTCGCCTTGAGTGCTGGAGCACCCACCCACATGTCGGACCGCCTGGACCGTACCCCGATGACCATCGCTCAAATTCTTCCTACCCGGCACTCTACCCGGCGGCCGCTGCGTCACAGGCTCGCAGCCACGGCTGCGGCCGCGCTT
Organism: Cupriavidus sp. F041; assembly: GCF_057814235.1. Lineage (NCBI taxonomy): Bacteria > Pseudomonadati > Pseudomonadota > Betaproteobacteria > Burkholderiales > Burkholderiaceae > Cupriavidus > Cupriavidus sp. F041. Next base: position 98,405 of record NZ_JBVASY010000002.1, on the reverse strand, counting down.
GCGGTCTGCGCCATGGCGCCGCTTGCCAGCCATGCCGCGCCCCCGGAGGGCAAGCCCGCGATGAAGGTGGCGGCGGAAGCCGCCACGCCAGTCCGCTCGAACCCGTTGCCGCCGAAGATGCCGCTGCCGGCGGTGCCGCTGAGCGCCGACATCCTGTACCGGGTCCTGGCGGCGGAAATCTCGGCCCAGCGCGGCGTGGTCGGTCCGGCTTACCAGACTTACCTGGAACTGGCCCGCAATACGCGCGACCCGCGCTTTGCCCAGCGCGCCACCGAGATCGCCTTCAATGCACGCAGCGCGCAGCAAGCGCTCGACGCTGCACGCCTGTGGACCGAACTCGCGCCCACCTCGGCTGGTGCGCGGCAAGTCCTTTCCACCCTGCTGGTCCTGAGCGGCCGCTGGGACGAAGCCGAACCCTTGCTGGCCCTGCAGCTCAATGGCGTGCCGCCGAGCCACCGGCCGGAGGCGATCCTCCAGATGCAGCAGCAGCTTGCGCGAACCAGCGATCCCGCCGGTGCCGCCGCCCTGCTGCAGCGCCTGACGGCGAGCGACGCCCGCTCTGCCGAAACCCACCTTGCCCTCGCCCGCGCCAAGGAAGCCGCCAACGACATTCCCGGCGCCCTGGCCGAACTCGACGAGGCCCAGCGCATCCGCCCCGACTATGAAGCCGCCGCGCTGATGGCGGCCGAATTGCGCGCCGACAGCGCACCGGACGAGGCCATCGCCGGCCTGAAGTCGTTCGTCGGCAAGGCCCCTGCTTCGGTCAACGGCCATATCACGCTGGCGCGCCTGTACTTGCAGCAGAACGACCTGCAAGCCGCCCGCGCCGAGTTCGAGACCCTGCGCAAGATCGCGCCCAAGGACCCGCGCGTGCCGCTTGCCCTTGGCCTGACCAGCCTGCAGTCCAAACGCTATGACGAAGCCGAGCAGTACCTGAAAGAGTATCTGCAACTGGCCGAGCAGGTGCCGGCCGCCAGCCCCGATATCGCCTACCAGTACCTGGCGCAGATCGCCGAGGAAAAGAAAGACTACCCCGCCGCCGTTGCGTGGCTCGACCGCATCGACGACAGCCGCCTGGCGCCCGCGGCCGCCGTCAAGCGCGCCCAGCTGCTTGGCCGCATGGGCAAGCTCGACGACGCCCAGGCCGTGTTCAACGATATGTTGGCCGATGCCGAGGATATCGCCGAGCCCGACCAGCGCGCGCAGCGCATGACCGCGATCCGGCAAGCCGAGGTTGGCATGCTGATCGATGCCAAAGCCTACGACCGCGTCCGCAAGGTGCTGGAGGAGCGCGTCGCTGCCGAGCCCGACAATTCGGACTGGGTCTACGAGCTGGCCATGCTCGACGAGCGCGAGAAGCGCTACGACAGCATGGAAAAGCGGCTGCGCCGGGTGATCGCCATGCAGCCCGACGCAAAGCAGGGCTACAACGCACTCGGCTACTCCCTTGCAGACCGAAACGTGCGACTGCCGGAAGCCCTCCAGTTGCTGGAGAAGGCCTCCGCGCTGGGCCCGGACGATCCTTACATCATGGATAGCCTGGCCTGGGTCAAATTCCGCCTGGGCCAGTTGCAGCCAGCTGCCGAGCTGCTCCGGAACGCCTATGCCAAGGCGCCCGAAGCGGAAATCGGGGCCCACCTGGGCGAGGTGCTGTGGCAACTCGGACAGCAGGACGAAGCACGCAAGACCTGGAACGAAGCCGCCAAGATCGAGCCGGACAACGTCATCCTGATCGACACGCTGCGGCGCTATAACGTGCCGCTCTCCGCGCTCAAGTAATCTCCCGATTCATCCGACAGCCCGCAATCCTCCGCCGGGCCGGACGCCCGGCGCCCGGCTGCGCCGGTGCGGGCGCAAGACTACATGCATAAATCCCGACGCCTAGCCCTGCTCTGCCTGAGCGCCCCCGTCTGGCTTGCCGCCTGCGCCAGCATCACGCCCACGCGGCAGTTCGACGCCGGCGAGACCGCCAGGGCGCGCGACCTCAGCGGACGCTTCGCCGCCAACTACGTGCGCTACGGCCGCGAGGAAGGCGTGCAGGGCAGCTTTCAATGGCACGAGCAAGGCCGCAATGTGCGGCTGGACCTGATCTCGCCGCTGGGGCAGACGCTCGCCGTGGTCACGTCCACCCCTTCCGGCGCGACGCTCGACCTCCCCAACCAGCCCCCGCGCAACGCGCCCGAGGTGGATACCCTGCTGGAAGAGGCGCTTGGCTTCTCGCTGCCGGTGGCCGGCATGCGCGACTGGCTGCACGCGCGCCCCGCGCCGGGCAGCCCGGCGCGCACCACACGCGACGATAGCGGGCGGCTGGCCACCCTGGCGCAGAACGGCTGGACAGTACGCTATGTGGCGTGGCAGGAAACCCCTGCCGCGGCAACCGCAGCCACGGCGCTGCCGCGCCGTATCGACCTGGCACGCGATGGCGACGGCAGCCCGCTCTCCGTGCGCCTTGTGATCGATCCGGAGCAAGCGCAATGAATACTGCCCGTACCCTGCCCCCCGCTGAACTGCGCGGCTGCCCTGCTCCCGCCAAGCTGAATCTCTTCCTGCACGTGACCGGGCGTCGTGACGATGGCTATCACATGTTGCAGACGGTGTTCCAACTGGTGGACTGGAGCGATACGCTGGACTTCCGCCGCCGCGAAGATGGCCGCATCGAGCGCACCACCGAGGTAGCCGGCGTCCCGGCCGAGACCGACCTGATCGTGCGCGCCGCACGGGCGCTGCAGCAGGCCAGCGGAACCTGCTTTGGCGCAGACATCGCCATCGCCAAGCGGCTGCCGATGGGTGGCGGCATTGGCGGCGGCTCTTCGGATGCGGCCACCACGCTGCTGGCCCTGAACCATCTGTGGGGGCTGCACCTGAACCGCGATGAGCTCAAGCGTATCGGCCTCGCGCTGGGCGCGGACGTGCCGTTCTTCCTGCACGGGGAAAACGCCTTCGCCGAGGGTGTTGGCGAGGAGCTGACGACGGTCGCATTGCCCGAAAGCTGGTTCGTGATCATCCACCCGCGCCAGCATGTTCCTACCGTTGCAATTTTTTCGGATGAACGCTTGACAAGGGATACGCCCGTCAGCATAATAGCGGACTTCACTGGATGCACAAACAAGTTCGGTTTCGGTCGCAACGACCTGGAAGCGATAGCAACAGTGAAGTTCGGCGAAGTTGCCCGAGCCCTTGAATGGCTGCGACAATACAGTCCCCATGCAAGGATGACCGGTTCCGGAGCCTGCGTGTTTGCGCGATTCAACGACTCGCAAACGGCGCAGCAGGTACTAGACCGGTTGCCTCCCGAATGGGATGGCAGGTGTGCGAAGAGTTTATCGCACCACCCGCTCGCAACGCTCGCATAGATAGTTTTTCGTTCGGCGTCGCAGGCAGTTGAATGTGACGATGGACGTGCCCGGTTGTGTAGGGGAGTCGCCAAGTTGGTCAAGGCACCGGATTTTGATTCCGGCATTCGAAGGTTCGAATCCTTCTTCCCCTGCCATTACATCCTACAGTGTCCTAACGGACCTGCACGAAAAGCTGCCGGCATTAGCCGGCAGCAACCGTTCCCCCTCCAGCAGCAAGAAGCAAGACAGGTGCACCGAATGAGCAGCGAAGGCTTGATGGTTTTTACCGGCAACGCCAACCCCAAACTCGCGGAGGCTGTCGTGCAGCACCTCGGCATCCCGCTCGGGAAAGCCCAGGTCGGCCGGTTCTCCGACGGCGAAGTCCAAGTTGAAATCCAGGAAAATGTTCGCGGCAAGCACGTTATCGTGCTGCAGTCCACCTGCGCGCCGACCAACGACAACCTGATGGAACTGATGGTGATGGTCGATGCGCTCAAGCGCGCCTCGGCACGCAGCATCACCGCCGCCATGCCCTATTTCGGCTATGCCCGCCAGGACCGCCGCCCGCGTTCGGCGCGCGTCGCGATCTCGGCCAAGGTGGTAGCCAATATGCTGGAAGTCGCCGGCGTCGAGCGCGTCCTGACCATGGACCTGCACGCCGACCAGATCCAGGGCTTCTTCGATATCCCGGTTGATAACATCTACGCCTCCCCGGTTCTGCTGGGCGACCTGCGCGAGAAGAACTACGGCAATCTGCTGGTGGTCTCGCCCGACGTCGGCGGCGTGGTGCGCGCCCGTGCGCTGGCCAAGCAGCTGAACTGCGACCTGGCCATCATCGACAAGCGTCGTCCCAAGGCCAATGTGGCCGAAGTGATGAACATCATCGGTGAAGTCGACGGCCGCAACTGCGTGATCATGGATGACATGATCGACACCGGCGGTACGCTGTGCAAGGCCGCCCAGGTGCTGAAGGAACGCGGCGCGCTGAAGGTATTCGCTTACTGTACCCATCCGGTCCTGTCCGGCGGCGCGGCTGCCCGCATCGCCGACTCCGAGCTGGATGAAGTGGTGGTGTGCGACACCATTCCGCTGCGCGACGATGCCATCCAGTCCGGCAAGATTCGCCAACTGTCGACCGCATCGCTGCTGGCAGAGACTTTTACCCGGATCGTCAAGGGCGACTCGATCATGTCGCTGTTTGCCGATTCCTGATAGAATCCAAGGCTTTACCGCGTTTGCGGCCGCTTTTCGGGGACACCCCGGTTACGGTGCAGGCGCGATTCATCGGGCTGTCTGGTCGCGGACAGCCCTCTTACATTTGGAGTCATCATGAAAGTAGTAGCCTTCGAGCGTAGCGTACAGGGAACGGGTGCGAGCCGCCGCCTGCGCAACGCCGGCAAGACCCCCGGCATCATCTATGGCGGCGCAGCCGAGCCCAAGATGATCGAACTGGATCACAACGCACTGTTCCACGCACTGAAGAAAGAAGCATTCCACTCGTCGATTCTCGACCTCGAAGTGGAAGGCAAGGCTGAAAAGGCCCTGCTGCGCGCTTTCCAGATGCACCCGTTCAAGCCGCTGGTCCTGCACGTCGACTTCCAGCGCGTGTCGGCCACCGACAAGATCCACGTCAAGGTGCCGCTGCACTTCATGAACCAGGAAAACGCCCCGGGCGTGAAGCTGGGCCATGGCATCGTCAACCACATCCTGAACGAACTGGAAGTGTCGTGCCTGCCGGCCGACCTGCCTGAGTTCATCGAAGTGGACCTGGGCAATGCAGAACTGGGCCAGACCCTGCACCTGTCCGACGTCAAGCTGCCGAAGGGCGTGAGCGCCATCACCCACGGCGACGAAAACCCCGCTATCGCCAGCATCTCGCTGCCGGCCGGCGGCGTTGCTGCAGCCGAAGAAACGCCTGCTGCCTGAGTACCCTTTACGCGGCCTCCGGGCCGCGCAACAGGACGGCTCTCGCAGCCGCAAGAAAAAACCGCCGGCGCCGGCGGTTTTTTTTTGTGCCAGGGATCGCGTATCCTTGCGATGCGAACAACCCCCCCACGCGATGCGAAGTGAGCCGTCAAGGTGTACCAGGCCGTATGGGGCGCCTCGTCGGCAGGCAAAAAGAGCGGAAAAGAGGGGGCCAAACTCACATCGCCTTAAGGCGATGTGAGTTTGGCCCCCGGCCGCTCTTTTTGTCTGCCGACGAGGGGGGGGGCGCCCCATCCGGCGCGCCTTTTTTGCCTACTTTTTTGGCAAGACAAAAAAGTAGGTCGCCGCCCCGCAGGGGTGGTGAAACTGCTTTTGACTTTGAAGTTAATCAGTTGCAGTAACAAGCGCACCCACGCATCAAACCTGGTCCCTTCAACCAAGCAGTCCAACCCATGATCAAACTCATCGTCGGCCTCGGCAACCCCGGGGCGGAATACGAAGCCACCCGCCACAACGCCGGCTTCTGGCTGGTCGACCAACTGGCCCGCATGGGCGGCGTCACCCTGCGCGTTGAAGGCCGCTTCCACGGCCTGGCCGCGCGCGCGCGGCTATGGGACCAGGACATCTGGCTACTCAAGCCGTCCACGTTCATGAACCGCTCCGGCCAGTCAGTGGTATCGCTGGCGCGTTTCTACAAGATCCTGCCTGACGAAATCCTGGTAGCCCACGACGAAATGGACATGCCGCCCGGTACCGTCAAGCTCAAGCGCGGCGGCGGCGCCGGCGGCCATAACGGACTCAAGGATATTGCCGCGCACCTGACGACGCAGGAGTACTGGCGCCTGCGCATCGGCGTGGGCCATCCGCGCAACTCGGCAAGCGGTGGCGGCGATCGCGAGGATGTGATCAACTATGTATTGAAGCCGCCGCGCCGCGAGGAGCAGCAGGCCATCGACGAAGCCATCGACCGTAGCCTGGCGCCGCTGGCGCTGCTGGCCAGGGGCGAGAGCGAACGCGCCATGCTGGAGTTGCACACCACCCGCTGAAGGCGCTTCGCAAGCAGCAAACCGCAGGCGGACCAATGAAAAAGCCCCGTCACCTCTCGGTGACGGGGCTTTTTTGTGCCGCAGGGCGCAATGCCCGCGTCAAGCCACCCGCTTGGCCGCCGTCAGCAGACGATAGCGCTGCATCAAGGTATCGCGCGTCTCGACCCGGTTGGGGTCGTTCGGGATGCAAGCCACCGGGCAAACCTGCTGGCATTGCGGCTCATCGAAGTGTCCGACGCATTCCGTGCATTTGTTGGGGTCGATCTCATAGATCTCGGGCCCCATCGAAATAGCTTCGTTTGGGCACTCGGGCTCACAAACGTCGCAGTTGATGCAGTCGTCGGTGATCATCAGTGCCATGGTGTTTCCTTTAAGCCAGACATGCCCGCGCCCGACCGGCCGCGGCCAGCATGTCCCAAAGCTCTATTTTATTCCGGTTTGGCAATCTTCTCCTGAAGCCAGCGTTCGACCGATGGGAATACGAACTTGCTGACATCGCCGCCCAGCACCGCGATCTCGCGCACGAAGGTGCCTGAGATGAACTGGTATTGGTCGGAGGGCGTCAGGAACATGGTTTCGACGTCCGGCAACAGGTAGCGGTTCATGCCCGCCATCTGGAACTCGTACTCGAAATCGGAGACGGCGCGCAAACCCCGCACGATCACCCGCGCATTGTTCTTGCGCACAAAATCCTTGAGCAGGCCGGAGAAACCTTCGACACGCACATTGGGATAATGTCCCAGGACTTCGCGAGCGATGCCTATGCGCTCTTCCAGGGAAAAGAATGGGCGCTTGTTGGGGCTATACGCCACACCGACCACGAGCTCATCGAAGATATTGGACGCTCTGCGCACCAGATCCTCGTGGCCCCGGGTCATTGGGTCGAAAGTGCCGGGATAGACCGCGACGACCATGCTTCCTCCTTATTCTGCCCGCTGCCGGTCCTGGATGGACCGATCGACCCCGCCCACTATGGTTGAGGGCTGGAGCCAAGGCTGCGTGACGAGCGTTGGCAACAGCGGCGTAGTGTAACTCTAAACGCGGTACTTGGAAGCCATTGCAACACGCTTTCGCGGCAGTGCCGCATCTAGCGTGCGATGGCCGGTCATGCCGCGTCCGGCCCCCCGAATCGATTATTCCTGTGCTGCAGCAAATGGAAATGCACCGCGCCCGCGCGGGCATGCCGCACGATCTCCAGCGCCGCCGGCACTGGGGCATCCGGGCCGGTCAACGCACGATCGGTTTCCACATAGACGGCACCGCCCGGCCGGGACAGCCGTGCCGCATGCTCCAGCGCAGGACCCAGCCAGTCCTCGGCAAACGGCGGATCGAGAAAAACCACGTCGAAGCTCGCGGACGGCATCTGCGCCGCCGTAGCAAATGCATCACCCTGCACAACCTGGATCTGCTGGGCGTCGAGGCGATACTGGTTGTCGCGCAGTTGCTTGGCCACGCGCGGGTTGGCTTCCACCATCGTGACCTGCTGCGCACCGCGCGAAGCGGCTTCGAAGCCAAGTGCGCCAGAACCCGCAAACAGGTCGAGGCAGGCCAGCCCCGACATGTCCTGGCCGAGCCAGTTAAACAGGGTTTCACGCACGCGATCGGGCGTGGGACGCAGCCCTTCGGCGTGGAGTACGGGCAGCGGCGTGCGCTTCCACTTGCCGCCGATGATGCGGACCTGCGCGGGCGCCTGCCGCGGCGAGGGGGAAGAGGTTCGCCCGCTGGCAGCGGGCGAGGGAGATCGGGTACGCGAATTCATGCCGTGATTGTAGAGCCTGCGGGTCAGATCGCGCGAGCGCCAAGGACCGAAGCGCCCGCACCACTCACGCCCTCATTCCGGCCCGCCCACGATCACGGTCGCCATGGCGTCGGGATGCACGTGACGCTGGAAGGCTTCCTTGACCTGGGTTCGCGTGATCTTGCCGATCTGCCTGGTCCAGGTATCGAGATAGTCCAGCGGCAACCCGTACCAGCCGATATTGGCCACATTGGTCAGCAGCTTGCGGTTGCTGTCGATGCGCAACGGGAAGCCGTTGATGAGATTGTCCTTGGCCGCCTTCAGTTCGGCGTCGGTGGGGCCCTCCGCCACGTATTGCGCCAACACCTTGCGCACCAGGGCCAATGCCTCGTTGGTCTGCGCCTTCTTGGTCTGCAGGCCGATGCCGAAGGGCCCTGCCTGCTTGGCCGGCGCGAAGTAGCTGTCGACACCGTAGGTCAGGCCGCGCTTCTCCCGCACCTCATCGGTCAGGCGCGAGCTGAACCCGCCGCCGCCGAGCACGTAGTTGCCCACCAGCAAGGCAAAGTAGTCGGGATCGCCACGCGCAATGGCGGGCTGGCCAATCGCCACGGTAGCCTGTTGCGCCGGATGTGGCACTCGCTGCTCGCTGGCCGGGATCTTTGGCTGCACGGGCGGCATCGCGGGCGGCGTGGCTCCGGCCGGCAGGCCGCGGGTCAGCTGCTCGGCGATGGTCTCGGCCTGCTTGCGGTCGATGGCACCGATCAGCGTCACAACAGCACGCGATGGCGCGTAGTTGTCCCGCCAGAAACGCTCGATATCGGCCCTTGTGATCGACTCGACCGAGGCCGCGGTCGGCGAAACGCCATACGGATGCGCGGGATAGATCGCCTTCGACACCATCTTGTCGGCAATCACCCCTGGCTTGGTATCGGCCTCGCGGATCGCCGTGATCAGGCGTTGCTTCTCGCGCGCCACCACGGCGTCTGGGTAGACCGGGGCCTTGATCAGCTGACCAGCCAGCGCGAGCGACTGGCTGAGCTCCGGCTCGAAGGTCAGCGTGCGCAGGCCGATACCGCCCCGATCGCTGCTGGCGGCACCGCCGAAATCAGCGCCCGTGTCGGCGAAGGCGTCGGCAACCTGCGCTTCGTTGCGCGCTGGCTGGCCGTCCTGCGCGGCTGCGCCCTTGTCGAGCAGGGCTGACGCGAGCGTGGCAAGGCCGGCCTTGCCCGGCGGGTCATAGCGGCTGCCGGCGTCGAAATCGATATTGACGTCGAGCATGGGGATGGACGGGCTGCGCACGAAATACACGCGGGCGCCGGTGGAGGTGGTCCATTGTTCGATCGGGATGGCAGCCAGCGAGGCCTGCGAAGCGATCAGGGCAAGCGCGCCGAAGGCAGCGCCTGCGATGCGGCGCAGCAGGCGCGGCGACGGGATCGTCGGGGCAAAGAGAGACATCGTCGGTCCTCTGAAAGGCTTTAGCGGAGCGAGCCGGAGTCAACCGGCGCCTTTGGCTTGTTCGGGTCGATCGGTTGCGGCAGCAGGGTCGCCACGGTCAGGTTATCGTCGTTGAAGTATTTGCCGGCCACCGCTTGCACCTGCGCAGGCGTGACTTCCTTGATCTTCTCCAGCATGCGGTCGAGCTTGCGCCAGGAAATGCCTGAAATCTCGGCCACGCCGATCTCCATGCCCTGGCCGAACACCGAGTCGCGCTTGTAGATCTGCGCCGCCACGACCTGCGCCTTGACGCGCTTGAGTTCTTCGGGCGAAACCCCTTCGCGGGCGATGCGGGCGATCTCGTCGCGCAGCGCACGCTCGATCTCCTCGGTGGTGTGGCCATTGGCCGGCGTGCCATCGAGCACCATGATGGACTCGCCGCGGTTGATGCTGTCGTAGCCAACGTTGACGTCATCGGCGATGCGGCGCTCGCGCACCAGGTCGCGCGTCAAGCGGGCATTGTCGTAGCCGTTCAGCACGGCCGACAGGACCTCCAGCGCGTAGGGATCGACGTCCTTCTCGACATCGTGCAGGCGCGGCACCTTGTACGCCATCACTATGTACGGGTTCTCCGCGGGCGCCTTGACCCAGATCCGCTTGATGCCCTTCTGCACCGGCTCGACCTGGTCCTTGCGCAACGGCAGGGGATGCGCCTTGAGCTTGCCGTAGATGCGTTCAGCAAGCGTCCTGACCTCGGCCGCCGTGACGTCGCCGGTAACGACGAGCAGGGCATTGTCGGGCACGTACCAGTTCTTGTACCAGGCCTGCACGTCCTCGACGCGCATATTGACGAGGTCGGCCGGCCAGCCGATCACGGGATGGCGGTAGGACGCCGCAGTGAACACGGTGGCCAGCAACTGCTCATAGACGGTGCCGCGCGCGGAGTCGTCGGTGCGCAGGCGCCGCTCTTCCATCACGACCTTCATCTCCCGCTCGAACTCATCCTTCTTGATGATGAGATTGGCCATGCGATCTGCCTCGAGCTCCATCATCCTGGGCAGGTACTGTTTGCTGATCTGCTGGTAGTACAGCGTGAAGTCGCGGTTGGTCAGGGCGTTCTCGCGCCCGCCCAACGCCGCTATCTGCTTGGAAAACTCCCCCGGCCCGACCTTTGGTGTACCCTTGAACATCATGTGTTCAAGCATGTGCGCCACGCCAGTGGTGCCGCTGACCTCGTCCATGCCGCCCGCGCGGTACCAGATCTGGTGTGCTACGGTGGGCGCGCGGTGGTCTTCCTTGACGATGACCCGCATGCCGTTGGACAGCTTGAATTCGGTGGTATTGGCCTCCGCCGCGGCGCTTTGCGACGCGGTGGCCTGGCCGGTGGGCAGTGGCGGCGCCACCACGCCGGTCTGCGCGTAAGCGGCGCCGAACCAGGGCATGGCGATCAACAGGAGGGCGGAAATAAGGCGCCGGGAGAAAGCGGCCGGGCGAATAGCGCCGGCGCCGGCAAGATGCGATGCGGTACGGGCGGCGCCCGACCTGGACCTGACAGCACAATGGTTCATGCGACCCCGTCTGCTAGAATTTTGGCGATTGATTCTACCGGGGTATTGACCCCTTTCCCAATGTTTAGTTTCTGGAAGAAGCGCAAGGCCGAACCGGCCAGCGCGCCACCCGAGGCGCAGGTCCCCGCGCCCGCTGCAGCGCCCGCACCGGCGCCCGCCGGCGCGTCAGCCCCGGTTCCCGCTGCTGAACCCAGCCCGGCCTCCGCCCCTCCCGCCCCGTCAGCACACGCGCCGGCCGTCAGCGCGCCGGCCGCCCAACCGGTTTTCTCACCCATCGTCCCGTCTGCCCAGCCCGCTTTCGGGGATATGGTCCTGACCCCGCCGCCGGCCGCTACCGCCGAAGCCAAGCGCGGCTGGATGCACCGCTTGCGCACCGGCCTGTCCAAGACCAGCCGCAACCTGGGCACGCTGTTTGTCGGCGTCAAGGTGGACGAAGACCTGTTCGAGGAGCTTGAAACGGCCCTGATCATGGCGGACACGGGCGTCGAGGCGACCGAACACCTGCTGAGCGCGCTGCGCCGCCGCGTCAAGAACGAACGCATCGAGACCTCCGAGGGCGTCAAGATCGCACTGCGCGAACTGCTGGCCGAGCTGCTGCGCCCGCTCGAGAAAACCATGGTGCTGGGCCGCGAGCAACCGATGGTGATGATGATCGCCGGTGTCAACGGCGCCGGCAAGACCACCAGCATCGGCAAGCTGTGCAAGCACTTCCAGAGCTATCACCAGTCCGTGCTGCTGGCCGCCGGCGACACCTTCCGCGCCGCCGCGCGCGAGCAACTGACGATCTGGGGCGAGCGCAACAATGTGACCGTGGTCTCGCAGGAGAGCGGCGACCCTGCCGCGGTGATCTTCGACGCGGTCAACGCGGCGCGCGCACGCGGCATCGATATCGTGATGGCCGATACCGCGGGCCGCCTGCCCACGCAGTTGCACCTGATGGAGGAGCTGAAGAAGGTTAAGCGCGTCATCGCCAAGGCGATGCCTACCGCGCCCCACGAGTCGCTGCTGGTGATCGATGCCAATACGGGCCAGAACGCGCTGTCCCAGGTCAAGGCCTTCGACGATGCGCTGGGGCTGACCGGGCTGATCGTGACCAAGCTCGACGGCACCGCCAAGGGCGGCATCCTGGCCGCGATCGCGCGCCAGCGGCCGGTGCCGGTCTACTTCATCGGCGTGGGCGAAAAGGTCGAAGACCTTCAGCCCTTCAATGCCGACGAATTCGCCGAAGCGCTGCTGGGCTGAACGCAGCGGCAACGAAAAAGCCCCGCAACTGCTTGCGGGGCTTTTTCTTTACGCCTGCCTGCGCCTGGCCTGCGCGCCAGGCTTACTCGGCATCCGGCTGCGTCTTGGGCTCGGCCTGCTGGAACGCGGGCAGCGCCATGCAGGACTCGAACACCTTGGCAATGGCCGGATAGCGGCCAACATCGATATTGAAACGCTGCGCGTTGAACACCTGCGGCACCAGGCAGATATCGGCCAGCGTCGGCGTATCGCCGAAGCAGAAACGCCCTGCCTTGCCCGAGCGCACCAGGTTGGTATTCACCGATTCGAAACCCAGCTCGACCCAGTGGCGATACCAGGCGTCCTTGGCCTCCTCCGCCACGCCCAGCGTGTGCTTGAGGTACTTCAGCACGCGCAGGTTGTTCAGCGGATGGATTTCGCACGCGACCTCAAGCGCTACCGCGCGAATGTAGGCACGATCCAGCGCGGTGCCCGGCAGCAAGGGCGGCTCGGGATGCGTCTCGTCGAGGTACTCGACCATCGCCACCGACTGGATCAATACCTGGTCATCGTCGACCAGGGTCGGCACCAGCGCATCGGGATTGAGCGCGCGGTAGGCCGGCAGCAGTTGCTGGCCGCCGTCGCGCAACAGATGCACCGGCACATACTCATAAGGCAGGCCCTTGAGCCGCAGCGCGATGCGCACCCGGTACGACGCCGAGCTGCGAAAGTAGCTGTAGAGCTTGAACATAGGCTCAGACCACCTTGACGGTGAGTTCGCCCACGCCTTCGATCTTGCACAGCATGACGTCGCCCTTCACCACCGGGCCCACGCCTTCGGGCGTGCCGCTATAGATCAGGTCGCCGGGCTGCAGTTCAAACAGCCTGGAGAGATAAGACACCATCTCGGGCACCGACCAGATCAGGTCGGAAAGATCGCCACGCTGCTTCTCGACGCCATTGACGGATAGCGTCACCGCGCCCTTCTCCGGATGGCCGATGGCGGACACCGGCACAATCGGGCCGATGGGGGCGGACTTGTCGAAGGCCTTGCCGGTTTCCCAGGGGCGGCCGGTTTTCTTGGATTCGTTCTGCAGGTCGCGGCGCGTCATGTCGAGGCCGAGGGCATAGCCGAACACGTGGCTGGCGGCGTCCGCCTCGGCGATGTCCTTGCCGCCCTTGCCGATGGCGACGACCAGCTCCACTTCATAGTGGCAGTTGCCCGTGCCCTGCGGATAGGGGAAGGTGCCTTCGCTGCCGTCGGCCACGTAGCTCACCGCGTCGGCGGGCTTGCAGAAGAAGAACGGCGGCTCGCGGTCGGGATCCGAACCCATTTCACGCGCATGCGCGGCATAATTGCGGCCCACGCAGTAAACCCGGCGCACCGGGAACTGAGCGCTGCTGCCGCGCACGGGCACGCCGTTGGGCGCCGGCGGGGCAAATACGAATTCGGTCATCCTTCTCTCCAGACTTGTGCACTGTGTTTTGGGCTACGCACCGGCATGCGGCGTCGCCAGCAGACGCCCCGCCGCGCAGCAGGGCAATAGCATACACCGGCGGTTCCCGCCGCGTATGCCGGCAAACCATTGAATCCGGGAAACCCCGCAATACAATTAGAAGCATCTCGGCGCGAATCTTGCATGGCACGAGAGATCCCAAGTGACGCCATGAACCGACGCCCTCCAGCCCCTCCCAGTCCGACGAGTCCCGCGCCCGCCTCCGCCGCGGGTTCGCGCACGCTGCGCATCCTGCTGGTGCGCGATCCCCACGACGCCGACCCGCTCAACGTCGAGACGATCCATGCCGGGCTGGTGTCGGCGGGCTTCACCGACATCGAGACGGTGGACGCCGACCTGCGGCTCCCCGACGCGATCGCCGCGCGGCAGCCGGACCTGATCATCATCGCCTCGGAATCGGCGGCGCGCGATACGGTCGAGCACGTATGCGTCTCCACCCAGCACGCGCCGCGCCCCATCGTGCTCTTTACGGACAACGACGACGCCCAGCGCATCAAGGCCGCGCTGACGGCAGGCATTACCGCCTACATCGTCGACGGGCTGCGCGCCGATCGCGTGAAGACCGTGCTCGACGTGGCGTATGCGCGCTTCGAACTGGATCAGGAGTTGCGCGCCGAGCTGGATGCCACGCGCCTGCAGCTGGCCGAGCGCAAGGAGGTCGAACGTGCCAAGGGCCTGCTGATGAAAGAGCGCGGCATGAGCGAGGAAGAGGCTTATAAGCGGCTGCGCAGCATGGCCATGGAGCGTGGCATCAAGCTCGTCGAAGCGGCACGGCGCGTCATCGATGTAATGAGTTAAGGAGTGGGCGCGCCCCGCACGCGCTTGGTGCAATGCACAAGGATGGCGCTGCCGCCTTGCCGCCCGCGCACCGGTACCGCCCGCCGCCCTGCCCGTTCGGCCGATGGCGTCGCCGCGCTCGCGCGAATTTTGCCTGCCCCCCCACATAACAAGCTTGGCACGCGGCTTGCGTAATCCGGACATCGGCCAACGACGGCCGATCACAAACCGATGTGCGCCGCCAACGACGGCCGTGCCGCATCACGGGACAACGGCGTCCTGACCTGCCCCGCATTCCTGGCGAAAGCGGCGCGGTTCAGGACGCTTTTCATTTGGAGCCGTGGAATGCCCTCTCGCCTGAAGATTGCCAAGCCGCTGCACGCCGCGGTTGCCACCGATGCCAGCGCCGCCGGCGCCGATGCGGTGCCCGCCAGCAGCGGCCGCCGCCGCGCCCTGGCCACCATCGCCGGCGCCAGCGTAATCACGCTGGTCGACCCGCTCGTGCGCGCCGGAGCCTGGGCAGCCGGCTCGGATGCGCCGGAAAAGCCGGAAGTGCGGATCGGCTTTATCCCGCTGACGGACTGCGCTTCGGTAGTGATGGCCGGCACGCTCGGCTTCGACAAGAAATACGGCATCAAGATCACGCCCACCAAGGAAGCCTCCTGGGCCGGCGTGCGCGACAAGCTGGTCAATGGCGAACTGGATGCGGCACACGTGCTGTACGGCCTGATCTACGGCGTGCAGCTCGGCATCGGCGGGCCCAAGAAGGACATGGCCGTGCTGATGAACCTGAACCACAATGGCCAGGCCATCACGCTTTCGTCCAAGCTGGCGGAAAAAGGCGTCAAGGACGGCGCCAGCCTGAAAGCGCTGATGGCCAGGGAAAAGCGCGATTACACCTTCGCCCAGACCTTCCCGACCGGCACCCACGCGATGTGGCTGTACTACTGGCTGGCCGCCAACGGCATCAACCCGATGCAGGACGCCAAGGCCATCACCGTGCCGCCGCCGCAGATGGTGGCCAATATGCGCGTGGGCAACATGGACGGATTCTGCGTGGGCGAGCCCTGGGGCGCGCGCGCAATCGCCGACAAGATCGGCTTTACCGCCGAGACCACGCAGGCGATCTGGAAGGATCACCCCGAAAAGACGCTGGGCACCACCGCCGAGTTCGTGCAGAAGTACCCCAATACGGCCCGCGCCATGGTTGCCGCCGTGCTGGAGGCATCGAAGTACATCGACGCCTCGGCCTCCAACCGCCGCAAGACCGCGGAAACGATTGCCGCCAAGTCCTATGTCAACACGGATATGGACATCATCCTGGACCGCATGCTTGGCCGCTACAGCAATGGCCTGGGCAAGACGTGGGACGATCCGGACTCGATGAAGTTCTACCAGGACGGCAGCACCAATTATCCCTTCCTCTCCGACGGCATGTGGTTCCTCACGCAGCACAAGCGCTGGGGCTTGCTCAAGGACCACCCCGACTACCTGGCGGTGGCGAAGAAGGTCAACCGCATCGACGTCTACAAGCAAGCTGCCGCGGCCGCGCAGGTGCCAGTACCCAAGAGCGACTTCCGCACCGCGAAGCTGCTGGACGGCGTGGTGTGGGACGCCAGCAAGGACCCGAAGGCCTACGCCGACGGCTTCAAGATCAAGGCCTGAGCGCCGGGCGATATCGCGTGATATCGCGCCGGCCTCACCGTTCGACTGCCGAGTGATTCCAATTTGATTGCCGCTTGAACGCCGGCGTGGCGACACGCCGGCCCCTGAAGGAGCCTGACGTGAATGCACTTGCCCAGCCGGCCACCCATGCCGGCACCCAAGCCGCGCCCGCCGACAGCGGCACCAACGCCGGTCTCGCCGTGCCTGGCGACCAGCAGGCCCATGAACGCGCCCGGCGCAGCGCGGCGCGGCGCGATGCCTTCGCGGCCATCGTGCTGAAGCTGATGCCGCCTGCTGCCGGCTTTGCGCTGTTCCTGCTGGTCTGGCACGGTATTGCCACGATGATCCCAGCCATCCCCACGCCGGCCGCTACCTGGCATGCCGCCGTGCCCTTGTTCGCCGACCCCTTCTACCGCAACAGCCCCAATGACCAGGGCATCGGCTGGAACGTGCTGGCGTCGCTGGCACGGGTCGCGGCAGGCTTCGGGCTGGCGGCGCTGATCGGCATCCCGGCCGGCTTCGCGCTGGGCCGCTTCGCCTTTCTCAACGCCATGATGGCGCCCATCATCAGCCTGCTGCGCCCGGTCTCGCCGCTGGCGTGGCTGCCAATCGGGCTGCTGCTGTTCAAGTCTGCCAACCCGGCGGCGATCTGGGCCATCTTCATCTGCTCGATCTGGCCAATGGTGATCAACACCGCGGTGGGCGTGACGCGCGTGCCGCAGGATTACCTGAATGTCGCGCGCGTGCTCGACCTGTCGGAATGGAAGGTGTTCACGCGCGTGCTGCTGCCGGCCGTCCTGCCTTACATGCTGACCGGCGTGCGGCTGTCGATCGGCACGGCCTGGCTGGTGATCGTGGCCGCGGAGATGCTGACCGGTGGCACCGGCATCGGCTTCTGGCTGTGGGACGAGTGGAACAACCTGAAGGTGGAGCACATCGTCATCGCGATCTTCATCATCGGCGTGGTCGGGCTGCTGCTCGAATACGCATTGCTGAGCCTGGCGAAGCGTTTCAGCTATGGCAACTAAGACGGCTACCGCGCGCAGCGCCAAGGAGAACCTCATGGAAAAGTTCGTCCGTATCGAAAACGTCGGGCAGATCTTCAAGACCAAGAAGGGGCCGTTCGTCGCCCTGCGCGATGTCAACCTGACCATCGCCAGCGGCGAGTTCATCACGCTGATCGGCCACTCCGGCTGCGGCAAGTCCACCTTGCTCAACCTGCTGGCCGGACTGGACCGTCCCAGCGCCGGCGCGCTGATCTGCGCCGAGCGCGAGATCGCCGGGCCCGGCCCGGATCGGGCGGTGGTGTTCCAGAACCACTCGCTGCTGCCCTGGCTGACCTGCTTCGAAAACGTCTACCTTGGCGTGGAACGCGTGTTCGGCGGCAGCGAAAGCAAGGCGCAACTGAAGGCGCGCACCCACAACACGCTGGCCATGGTCGGGCTCACCCATGCCGAATCCAAGTATCCGCAGGAAATCTCGGGCGGCATGAAGCAGCGCGTGGGCATCGCGCGGGCGCTCGCGATGGAGCCCAAGGTGCTGCTGATGGACGAGCCCTTCGGCGCGCTGGATGCGCTCACCCGCGCGCACTTGCAGGACGAACTGATCAAGATCGTAGCCAAGACCCGCAGCACGGTGGTGATGGTGACCCATGATGTGGACGAAGCTGTGCTGCTGGCCGACCGCATCGTCATGATGACCAACGGCCCGGCTGCCACGATTGGCGAAGTGCTGAAGGTGGACCTGCCACGGCCGCGCGAGCGCATGGCGCTGGCCGACGACAAGAACTATCACGCGTGCCGGACCGCGGTGCTGGACTTTCTGTATCGCAAGCAGCGCAATCCGGCGCTGAAGGAAGCCGCCTGAGCAGACGCCGGCAAGCGGGCGCGGCGGCATGGCAGGCCGGCATTGGCCAATGCGATGGGCACGGCTCGTCCGCTCCGCTATCATGAACCTCAAACCACACTGCCCCAGCCCGCCATGACCACCACGCCTGCCACGCCCGCCGCCCCGACTTTCGCTGCCGCGAAGTACATCAAGGAAATCGGCCGGGGCGTCAACGGCGCCCGCGCGCTGCCGCGCGAGGACGCGCAGGCCTTGTTCGATGCCATGCTGGCCGGCCGCGTGGCCGATATCGAACTGGGCGCGGTGCTGATGGCCTATCGCATCAAGGGCGAAGCCCCGCACGAGCTGGCCGGCATGCTCGATGCCGCGCACGCGCACTGCCTGCCGCTTGCCGCGCCGCCGGACCGCATCGTTGTGACCATCCCAAGCTATAACGGCGCGCGCAAGCAGCCCAACCTGGTACCGCTGCTGGCCCTGCTGCTGGCGCGCGAAGGCATTCCCGTGCTGGTGCACGGCAGCCGCCAGTTCAACGGGCGCGTGACCAGCCTATCGCTGTTCGAGGCGCTGGGCATCGCGCCGTGCAGTTCCGTGGCGCAGGCCGAAGCCCAGCTTCGCAGCAAGGACAGCCAGCCGGGCCCGCTGGCGGTGCTGCCGATCGACGTGCTGTCGCCGGCGCTGGCCGCCATGCTCGACAGGCGCATGCAGATCGGCTTGCGCAACTCCGCGCACACGGTGGTCAAGATGCTCCAGCCGGTGGGCACCCACTCCCCGGCGGAGGCGCTGCGCCTGTACAGCTACACCCATCCCGAGTACCGCGAAACGCTGACCGACTACTTCTCGCGCGAACCCGCCAATGTGCTGCTGGCGCGCGGCACCGAAGGCGAGGTGGTGGCCGATGCGCGGCGCAGCAGCCGCATCGACTGGCTGCACGACGGACATCAGCGCACACTGGTCGATCCCACCGCGGGCTCCATCACCGAAGTGCCGGAATTGCCACCTGGTAGCGACGTGGGCCAGACTGCGGCCTGGATCCGCCTCGTGCTGGACGGCAAGGCATCCGTCCCGGCTCCAATCGCTACGCAGATCGAGGCGATCCGCGACTGCCTGCAACAGGGAACGCGCGTGACCTGGGCCAGCCCGGTCTGAGGCAGGCCCTGGCGCTTTCAGCGCTTGCGCTGCGGCAACGGGATGCGATCGTCCTCGCCAGGCACGCGCGGGAACTGGTCATCCTCCCAGCGCTGGGAGGCCGCCTCGATCGCTTCCTTGCTGCTGGCGACGAAATTCCAGAAGATAAATCGGTGCCCGTCGGTCGGATCGCCGCCCAGCAGCATCACGCGCGAAGGGGCCTGCGCCGTCAGCGTCACCGGCACGCCCGGCACCAACACCGCCAAATGGCGTTCCGGCAGTATTTCGCCATCCAGCGCAACGCTGCCGTCCACCGGATAGATGCCACGTTCGGCATGCTCCGGCGGAATCTCCAGGCTGGCACCCGCATCCAGCTCGATGGCCACATAGAGCGTGCGGCTGAACACCTTCACGGGAGCCTCCGCGCCAAAGGCATCTCCGGCGATCACCGTCATCCGCACCCCGGGGCGCTCCAGCTTGGGCAGCGTTGCGGCGGGGTGATGATGGAAGGACGGTTCGACGTTTTCGAACTCCTTTGGCAACGCCACCCAGGTCTGTATGCCATGCAGGCGCGGCCCGGCATCGCGGGCGGCCTGCGGCGAGCGTTCCGAGTGCGCGATGCCCTTTCCCGCCGTCATCCAGTTCACGTCGCCCGGCCTGATCACCTGCTTGCTGCCAAGGCTGTCGTGGTGAAGGATCTCGCCTTCGAACAGGTAAGTGACGGTCGCCAGCCCGATATGTGGATGCGGACGCACGTCGGCACCTTCCCCCGGAGGCATCGCCACTGGTCCCATATGGTCGAAGAAGATAAACGGCCCGACGGTCTGCGTTGCCGCCGCGGGTAGCAGCCGGCTGACGGCAAAGTCGCCAAGGTCACGCGTATGTGGCTTGAGCAAGTGTTCGATAGCAGACATGAATTCTCCCCGTTTCGGTCGATGCTGGCGGTTAGCGCAAATGAAAAGAGTGTAGCCGCTGTAGAAACACTGCATCTCATTTGGCGATAGAACCGAAGGGCGCGTGTTCCCTCTAATCCATGTCGGATCGTTCGAGGGCTCGCCTGAGATAGTGGCCGCGCCACATCACGCAAAGCCCCGCGCAGAAAACGCTATGCAAAAACAGATTTCGATTACCAGGAACTATCAACCCTATAACTACTCCAACTTAGCAGTCCCCCGGCTTGAGTGCTAATATGTGTTGCAATGCAGTGCGTAGCCCCCCATGGGTTGGCGTACGCGGGCAACCCACCCGCCGGATGCAAAAGGAGCAATCAGAGTGAACGCGGTCCTATCTGCTGACCAAACCCAAATGACCAACCGTCTGCCCACGGTGCCCCAAGGTACCGGCACGTTTGCGCTGACGCTTCCCGGAACGCTGGGAAATCTGGACAGCTATATCCAGGCTGTCCACCGTATTCCCCTGCTCACCCCCGAGGAAGAGCAGCGGCTCGCGCGCGAGCTGCGCGAGCATGACTCCGTTGATGCGGCGCGCCGCATGGTGCTGTCGCACCTGCGCCTGGTAGTGTCCATCGCCCGCCAGTACCTTGGCTACGGCCTGCCCCATGCGGACCTGATCCAGGAAGGCAATATCGGCCTGATGAAGGCCGTGAAGCGCTTCGACCCGGACCAGGGCGTGCGCCTGGTGTCGTATGCGATGCACTGGATCAAGGCCGAGATCCACGAATACGTGCTGAAGAACTGGCGCATGGTCAAGGTGGCTACCACCAAGGCCCAGCGCAAGCTGTTCTTCAACCTGCGCAGCCACAAGCAGGGTGCCCATACCTTCACCCCGGAACAGATCGACGCGGTTGCGCGCGAGCTGAACGTCAAGCCGGAAGAAGTGATGGAGATGGAAACCCGCCTGTCTGGTGGCGACCTGGCACTCGAAGGCCAGATCGACGACGGCGAAGAGGAATTCGCTCCCATCGCCTACCTGGCTGACAACCACAACGAACCCACCCGCGTGATCGAGGCCCAGCGCCACGACCGCATGCAGGTGCAAGGCCTGGAGGAAGCGCTGTCCAAGCTCGACGAACGCAGCCGCCGCATCATCGAAGCGCGCTGGCTGCAGGTCAACGACGACGGGTCCGGCGGCTCCACGCTGCACGAACTGGCTGACGAATTCGGCGTCTCCGCTGAACGTATCCGCCAGATCGAAACCGCGGCGATGAAGAAGATGAAGGGAGCGCTGCAGGCATTTGCCTGAGGCGCGCCGGGCGGCGGCGGGCATTTCACCCCCGCTCTTTCCCGAAAGCAACAGGGCCGGTCTCGCGACCGGCCCTGTTTCATTTTGTCTGCCGGTTACACCGGCCGCGCCCCTCAGGAAGCAAGCAGTTGCTTGATGTCGTGCGCAATTGGCTCCGGTCCCTGGCCGTGGCGAATGAACAGCCGCAGCTTCCCGCTAGGGTCGAACACATAGCTGCCCGCCGAGTGGTCCATGGTGTAGTTGGACGGCGATGTACCTGGCACCTTGGCGTAGAACACCTTGAAGTCCTTGGCGACCTTCTGCAGCGCGGCGTCGTTGGCCGGGCGCATGCCCAGGAAGCGCGGATCGAAGGCCGGCACGTATTGCGCCAGCAGCGCCTGCGTATCGCGTTCGGGGTCGACCGTGACAAAGAGCACCTGCACCTTGTCGGCATCCGGCCCCAATTGCTCCATGACCGCCTTCAACTCAGCCATGGTGGTCGGGCACACATCGGGACAATGCGTATAGCCGAAGAACATCACCACCGCCTTGCCCTTGAAGTCCGCGATCGAGCGCACCTTGCCGTTGTGATCGGTGAGGACGAAATCCTTGCCGAATTCACTGCCGCCGGTGATATCTACGTTCTTGAAAGACGCGCGCTGCTGGCCGCATGCAGCAAGCAGCAGCGAGCACAACGCCAGCAGGCACAACCGGCGGAAGGTGGCGAAGGTGGGCAGGAAGCCAGGAGGGAAGCGGTTCAGCATGCGGGTTCGGGTGGTTTGGCGAGCCATGACCGTCCGGCAATCGGCCGGACGCGGCAAGGTCACATTAACAGATGTGATGCAGTATCGCCGATTGGGGCCGCCGCGCGCTCAGGCCGCGACAAGATGTCGCAAGCCGCCGTCCGGCCGCTCAGCCTTGCGGCAGGAACTTGAAGTAGTGATCGACCAGCAGCGCGGCGAACAGGAGCGAGAGGTAAAGGATCGAGAAGCGGAAAGTCCGCTGCGCCAGTGCGTCGGAATAGTTGCGGTACATCTTCCAGGAGTACGCGAGGAAACCGCCCCCCAGGATCAGCGCCGCCGCCAGGTAAATGTAACCGCACATCCCGTACACGAAAGGCAGCAGCGTGGCCGCGATCATGATCAGCGTGTACAGCAGGATGTGCAGCAGCGTGAAGCGCTCGCCATGCGTTACCGGCAGCATCGGCAAGCCGGACTTGGCGTAGTCGGCGCGGCGATACAGGGCCAGGGCCCAGAAGTGCGGCGGGGTCCACGTGAAGATGATCAGCACCAGGAACCAGGCTTCGGCCGGCAGTTCGCCAGCGACAGCCGCCCAGCCAAGCGCCGGCGGCATGGCGCCGGACAGGCCGCCGATCACGATATTCTGCGGCGTGGCCGGCTTGAGCAGGATCGTGTACACCACGGCATAGCCAACGAAGGTGGCAACCGTCAGCCACATGGTCAGATCGTTGGTATAAACGTGCAGCAGCCACATCCCCGCGCCGCCCAGCACCGCCGAGAACACCAGGGTCTGGATGGTTGTGATCTCGCCGGTGGCGGAGGGGCGCCATGCGGTGCGGCGCATCAGCGCGTCGACCTTTTGCTCCACCAGGCAGTTGATGGCGAAAGCGGCGCCCGCCAGCAGCCAGATACCGGCGGCGCCCCCGATCAGCACCGGCCAGGGCACCATGCCCGGCGTGGCCAGGAACATGCCGATGATGGCGCAGAAGACGGCAAGCTGCGTCACACGGGGCTTGGTAAGGGCGGCGTATTGGCGGACCAGGTGGCGAACCCGTCCGAAGGGATGTGTGTGGGTAGCAGTAACCACTGGGGAGTTCTTGTCTTTCATGTGGCGCGCGCGGCAGCCGGCACGTCCGTAGCGATGTTCGCGGACCGGGCCGCGAGCCCTATATTGTAATTGAGACGAACCAATAGCAGCAGCAAGAGCGCCGCGCCGCCGTTATGCGCCACCGCGGCGCCCAGCGGCCAGTCGAACACGATGTTCGAAAGGCCGGTGGCCAGTTGCAGCGCGAGCACGCCCAGCAGCCAGCCGGCGCTGCGCGCCAGGCCGCCAAAGCGGCGCGCCTGCAGGCCGAACCAGGCCAGGAAAGCCAGCACGACGAAGGCAAAACCACGATGCACCCAGTGGATGGCCACCAGGGCGGAGTGCGGAATGTAATCGCCGTCGGCGGTCATGCCGAGCTGGCGCCACAGGGTGAAGCCGTGGCGGAAGTCCATGTCCGGCACCAGTTGGCCGTTGCACAGCGGGAAGTCGGTGCAGGCCAGCACCGCGTAATTGGTGCTCACCCAGCCGCCCAGGAAGATCTGGATGACCAGCAGCGCCAGCGCAATGCGTGCCGGCCAGCGCAGCGCGCCCGCTTGCGGCGCGATCGCCAGCGGCGGGTCGCTGCGCGAACCCAGCCAGATCAATGCCGCGAGCAGGCCCATGCCCAACATCAGGTGCGTGACAACGATGATGGGCTGGAGCTTGAGCGTCACCGTAAAGGCCCCAAACGCGCCCTGCACGCACACCAGCAACAGCACGCCGGTGGCGAACCAGGGCGACCGCCTGAGTTCGCGCCGCTTGACCCAGGCCAGCACCATCAGCGTGATGATCAGCACGCCGACCGCCATGGCGAAGTAGCGGTGGATCATCTCGATCCACGCCTTGGTGATGGTCACGGGCCCGCTCGGCAGGGCGGTCTCGGCGGCGCGGATATGCTCCTGCGCGGCATGCGGATTGGAGTGGCCGTAGCAGCCCGGCCAGTCCGGGCAGCCAAGGCCGGAATCGGTCAGCCGCGTGAAACTGCCGAACATGATCAGGTCCAGCGTCAGAAAGGCGGTGATCCACACCAGCTTGCGGTACTTGCTGCGATCCCCTTTGACCAGCACGTAGCTGAGCGGGAACAGCGCGATCAGGACGCCGATGATGGCGAGTTGGAGCAGCATGCGCGCCTCACCCGATGCGAGAGTACTTGAGCAGCTTCTTCAGGTCGGAGCTCATTTTCTTGGGGTCCGGGTCCTTGGGAAAGCGCATCATCAGGTTGCCCAGCGGATCGACCAGGAACAGCGTGTCCTCGATCCGCCCGCCTTGCTCCGCCGGCAGCCATTTCTGCATGGTTTCGCGATTGGCGCGCAGGAAGCGCACACCAGCATAGGGCTCGTTGTAGGCGGCCGACAGGCGCTGATCGATCGGGCCATCGTCGCTGATCAGCCATACCGGCACGATGCGCTCGCGGTCCTGCCCCTGCCCCGCACGGATCTGGCGGATGGTGAACAGCTTCTTGGCGCAAGCCTCGTCGCAGGCAGCGCCATCGGCCGTGACCAGCAGCCACTTGCCCTTGAAGCTATCCAGCGGCACGGTCTCGGCCCGCTCGTTGCCGATCTGCATCGCCGGCATCGGGCGCTGCGGCTCGACCAGCGTGCCATAGTTGGTGGAGCCGCCCGCCGGCCTGAACACGTAATAAGTGAGGTAAGAGGCAATCACAGGCGAAGCGCACACCAGCAGCAGCAACAGCATCTGGATGCGCCCGCGGCGGGTGCGGGCGTCGATGCGCGAATCTTGCGGCGCGGCGCGGGCGGCCTGGGCGGAAGCGGGATCTGGCTGTTGCATAGTGTTTCGTCTGTCTGTCGTTAGGGACGGCTGCGGTCATCTGACCGTGCCGTTCCCGCTGTGGTTCGCTGGTGGTTGCGCCGGCAATCCTGTCGCGTGCTGGTATGTGCCGTCTGCCGCCGTAACTGTCTCTCAAGCCGCCATGCGGGCGGCACGCCGCCAGCTCAACGCCACCAGCAGCACCAGCGTCAGCGCCGCCAGGCCGAACCACTGGAAGGCGTAGCCATAGTGGCGGTCGGCGCCAGTATCCGCTGGTGCCCAATCGCGCGCCAGCCCGTCGCCGTTATCGCTGCGCTGCTCAAGCACGAAGGGCTGCAGCGGCACGCCGAGTTCTTTCGCGAATGCAGCGAGATACACATTTTGTCGGATCTTCTGCCCGGCCTCCGCACTGGCGCCCTGGCCCAGGCTGAATACCCTGGGTACCGCGGCCAGCGCGGTGCCATCGAGTTCCACGTCGCCCTCGGCGGTCGGGAATGGCGCGATGCGCGTACGGTCCTGCGCATCGCGCGGCAGCCAGCCACGCAGCACCAGCACTGCCGGCGCGCCGGGATCGTTCGCCACGACGCGCAGTGGCGTCAGCACCATGAATCCGGCACGGCTGTCGGTGCCGTTGCCATGTGGGCGATTGTCCAGCAAAACGGTATGCGCCGCATCGAAGCGGCCGCGCACATGCACCCGGCGCTCCGCTACCTGCCCTTCGACCGGGGCACTGCCCACGAGCAGGGGCGGCTGCGCAGCCAGCGCCTCCAGCCGCGCAGCCCGCGCCAGCTTCTCATGGGCGCGGTCAAGCTGCCAGTTGCCGAGCGCGCAAGTGACGGCAATCACCACCAGCGCGGCGATGGTGGGTACCGGGCTCAGCGCGCGCCAAAGCTTCACGGGCGGCTCCCGAGTGCTTCCTCGAGGGCGGCGATGCGATAATGGCACATTATCTCTAGCCGACCCCGTACTTGCGGGCCCTCCATGCGCATTGTCATCATCATCGCGTTCATCCTCATCATCGGCAGCTTGGCCTCGGCGCTATTCTTCATGATGCGCGACCGCGGCAAGACGCCAAACATGATGCGCTCTCTGATGTTCCGGGTCGGTTTTTCCGTGGCGCTGTTCGTCTTCATCCTGTTCTCTCACTGGATGGGCTGGATACAAAGCACGGGCATCCGCATGGGGCCTTGAGCCTGGCGCGCCGGCCGGCGCGACAGCGCTACACGCGTTCGAACCACAAAAAACAAGCGCCGCAGTGGCTAAACTCCTGCGGCGCTTGTTTTTTGTTGTTCTTCGCCGGGAGGAGATCGCTCCCGGCGATTCCGCCGGCATCGCCGGCGGGCACTGCAGTCGGGTGCTTACAGCCAGTACACCACGATGTAGAGGAACAGCCACACCACGTCGACGAAGTGCCAGTACCAGGCCGCGCCTTCGAAGGCGAAGTGATGATCGGGGGTGAAATGCCCCTTCAGCACGCGCACCAGCACCACCGTCAGCATGATCGCGCCCATGGTCACATGGAAGCCGTGGAAGCCGGTCAGCAGGAAGAAAGTGGAACCGTAGATGCCCGAGGTCAGCTTGAGGTTCAGTTCCGTGTACGCATGGTGGTACTCGTACACCTGGAAGCACATGAAGACCGCACCCAGCAGGATGGTGAGTACCAGGCCCTGGATCAACTGGCTGCGCTTGTTGGCCAGCAGCGCATGGTGCGCCCAGGTCAGCGTCACGCCGGACATCAGCAGCAGCGCCGTGTTGATCGTCGGGATCGGCCACGGGCCCATGGTCTGGAAGGACTCGACGACCCCCGCCGGGCCGAAGTTAGGCCACACGGCGGAAAAGTCGGGCCACAGGATCTTGTTGTTCAGGTCGCCCAGCCACGGCATGGCGATGTTGCGGGCATAGAACAGCGCGCCGAAGAATGCTGCGAAGAACATCACTTCGGAGAAGATGAACCAGCCCATCGACCAGCGGAAGGACAGGTCGATGTTCTTGCCGTACTTGCCGGTCTCGGACTCGCTGATCGCGTCGCCGAACCAGCTCTTGAGCACGAACAGGAACCACACCAGGCCCAGGATGCAGACATACGGCCCCCAGCTCTGCCCGTTTACCCAACCAGCAGCACCCCCAGCCGTCAGCAACAAGCCAAAGCTTGCCGTGATCGGATGGCGCGAGGGGCCCGGTACGAAGTAGTACGGAGCGTTTGCGCGATTCGCACTCATTCTTTTATCTCCAGCTCAGAGTCTTTGATTCAGTAATCGTTATCCGCACATCCGGCCCCGACTGCTGGCCGGCGGCATGCTTTTGCCTGCTTTTACTTCTCCCTGCCCGGTCCCGCACGCAACAGTCTGTCTACCCGACCACCACACGCACGACGGTGATCAGCACGGCGATCAGGATGGCTACCCCGATCAGGCCGGCGATGATCACATGGACCGGGTTGAGCTGTGCCATGTCGCGTTCATGCTCGCTGCCCTTGCGCAGGCCGATAAACGACCAGAACACAGCGCGCAGGGTCTGCGCAAAAGACAGCTTGCGCTTGACCGCGTCCTTCATCTCATCCACGGCTACCCCTTACAACCACTTCACCTGCTACTCAAATGCCCTTGCCCGCTCCGGCCGGCTGCGCCTCGAGCGGGCCCTGTGGCACCTGGGCCACCGGCGTCCCGATCTCGAAGAAGGTGTAGGACAGCGTAATGTTCTTCACGTCTTTCGGCAGGTCCGGATCGATCACGAACACCACCGGCATCTCGCGTGCTTCCTTCGCCTTCAGCGTCTGTTCCTTGAAGCAGAAGCACTCGATCTTCTTGAAATACTGCGTGGCCAGCTTGGGCAGGTAGCTCGGGATGGCTTGCGCCGAGATATCGCGCGTCCGCCCGTTCGCCACTTCGTAGACGATCGTGGTCATTTCGCCCGGGTGCACTTCCATGCTGCTCTTGACCGGACGGAAGGCAAACGGACCGCGCGCGTTGGAATCGAACTCGACCGTGATCGTGCGGGTCTTGTCCACCTGCGTATTCTTGACCTGGCCGCCGTACAGATCGCGCGTGGTCACCACGTTCAGGCCGGTGAGTTCACAGATCTTCTTGTACAGCGGCACCAGCGCATAGCCAAACGAGAACATCAACGCCACCACCACCAGCAGACGCAGCAGCATCCCGCGGTTGAACTTCTTGTCGGTGGCATCGTTTGACTGCTGGTTCACGCTCATCTCAATACCCTGCAGCTTCAGCCAAGAAGAATCATCTTGGCGAAGAAACCCAAAAAGAAAACCATCACGATGGAGAAAAGGATCAGGCCGAGACGACGATTCGAGGCCTTGCGGTCTGCCTGCGATGGACTTTTGTTTGGATCCTGCATAACACCTTGCCTGCGTGACGCGGAAGGACGGGCCGTGCCCATCCTTCCGCGCATCATTGCTTACTTGACCTGCGGAGGAACTTCAAAGGTGTGGAACGGGGCCGGCGACGGCACGGTCCATTCCAGGCCCTCGGCGCCATCCCAAGGCTTGTCTCCGGCCGCCTTGCCGCCACGGTAGGACGGCAGCACGACGAAGAAGAAGAAATACACCTGCATCAGGCCGAAGCCCAGGGCACCGATCGAAGCAATCGCGTTGAAATCCGCGAACTGCGTCGGGTAGTCGGCATAGCGGCGCGGCATGCCGGCCAGCCCGAGGAAGTGCATCGGGAAGAAGGTGATGTTGAAGAAGATCATCGAGCCCCAGAAGTGGATCTGGCCGCGGGTCTCGTTGTACATGAAACCGCTCCACTTCGGACCCCAGTAGTAGAAGCCCGCGAACATCGCGAACAGCGAGCCCGCCACCAGCACGTAGTGGAAGTGCGCCACGATGAAGTAGGTGTCCTGCAGCTGGATGTCGATCGGTGCAACCGCCGGCATCAGGCCCGTGAAACCACCGATGGTGAACACGAAGATGAAGCCGATAGCGAACAGCATCGGGGTCTCGAACGTCATCGAGCCGCGCCACATGGTAGCGATCCAGTTGAAGATCTTCACGGCCGTCGGCACCGCAATCAGCATGGTGGCGTACATGAAGAACAACTGGCCGGTCACGGGCATGCCGGTCGTGAACATGTGGTGAGCCCACACGATGAACGACAGGATGGCGATCGAGGCGGTCGCGTAGACCATCGAGCTATAGCCGAACAGGCGCTTGCGGGCAAAGGTCGGCACGACGTGCGAGACGATCCCGAAGGCTGGCAAGATCATGATGTAGACCTCGGGGTGGCCGAAGAACCAGAAGATGTGCTGGTACATCACCGGGTCGCCGCCGCCGGCCGCCGAGAAGAAGCTCGTGCCGAAGTGACGGTCGGTCAGCACCATGGTGATGGCGCCAGCCAGCACCGGCATCACGGCGATCAGCAGGTAGGCGGTGATCAGCCAGGTCCAGCAGAACATCGGCATCTTCATCAGCGTCATGCCGGGTGCGCGCATATTGAGCACCGTGACGATGATGTTGATCGAACCCATGATCGACGAGGCGCCCATGATGTGCATGGCGAAAATCGCCATGTCCATGCCGGGGCCCATCTGCACCGACAGCGGCGCGTACAGGGTCCAGCCGGCGGCGGTGGCGCCGCCCGGTGCGAAGAACGACAGCACCAGCAGCAGGGCCGCCGGGGGCATCAGCCAGAAGCTGAAGTTGTTCATCCGCGCGAAGGCCATGTCGGATGCGCCGATCTGCAGCGGGATCATCCAGTTGGCGAAGCCGACGAAGGCCGGCATGATCGCGCCGAACACCATGATCAGGCCGTGCATGGTGGTGAACTGGTTGAACAGTTCCGGGCGGAAGAACTGCAGGCCCGGCTCGAACAGTTCGAGACGGATCAGCAGTGCCAGCGCGCCGCCAGACAACAGCATGGTGAACGAGAACAGCAGGTACAGCGTACCGATGTCCTTGTGGTTGGTGGCGAACAGCCAGCGGCGCCAGCCGTGCGGATGATCGTGGTGCTCATCGTGGGCGTGGTCGTGCGGGTGGGCGAGCGCGTCCGGGGTAGCAGTACTCATCGCGAAAACTCCTGAAATCCTGTTCAGCCTGCCGCGCGGTCACCCGCGGCGCTTGCCTGCTTGGCAGCGGGCTTGTCTTCCGTCTTCGGTGCAGCGTCGCCGCCGCTGGCGCCGGGTGCGCCACCGCCTTCGCGGAACTTGCCGGCACGGGCGTTCACGAAATCGCTCGGTTGAATCACTTCGCCAGTCTTGTTACCCCAGCTGTTGCGGGTGTAGGTCATGACGGCAGCGAGTTCGGTATCGGAGAGGTGCTTCCAGACCGGCATGGCACCCTTGCCTTCCAGCAGGATGTGCATCTGGCCAGCATCGGGACCGTTGACAACCTTGGAGCCGTCCAGGGCCGGGAACGCGCCGCCGCCCTTGCCGTTCGGCTGGTGGCAGACCGCGCAGTTGGCGGTGTAGACCTTCTCGCCACGGGCCTTGAGTTCTTCCAGGGTCCAGGTCTTGTTGGGGTCGTCGGCCTTGGCGGCGAGTTCCTTCTTCTTGCCGTCGACCCACTTGGCGTAGTCGGCATCCGAAACCACGCGCACGACGATGGGCATGAAGGCGTGTTCCTTGCCGCACAATTCGGCACACTGGCCACGGTACACGCCAACCTTCTCGGCCTTGAACCAGGTGTCGCGCACGAAGCCGGGGATCGCATCCTGCTTGACACCGAAGGCCGGGATCATCCAGGCATGGATGACGTCATTGGCCGTCAGCACCATGCGGACTTTCTTGTTCACGGGCACCACCATCTCGTTGTCCACCTCCATCAGGTAGGTGTTCGACTTGGGGGCCTCGTTGTTGATCTGTTCGCGCGGGGTGGTCAGGGTGGACACGAAGGAGATGCCTTCGCCGTCGCCCTTCAGGTAGTCGTAGCCCCACTTCCACTGGTAGCCAGTGGCCTTGATGGTGATGTCGGCATTGGTGGTGTCCTTCATCGCCACGACCGTCTTGGTGGCGGGCAGGGCCATGCCGATGACGATCAGGAACGGGATGATGGTCCAGATCACCTCGACGGTGATGCTTTCGTGGAAGGAAGCCGACTTCGCGCCCTTGGACTTGCGGTGCTTGAACACGGAGTAGAACATCACCGCGAAAACGCCGATGAAGATCACGGTGCACATGATCAGCATCATCCAATTCAGCCAGTGAATCTGCTCGGCGATCTTGGTGACCGGCTCGGTCAGATTGAGCTGACGCACTGCAGGGCCGCCTGGCATGTCTTCCACTGCCAGGGCTGCATGACTAGTGAGCAGGGACGCGCCCACCAGACACGCTGCGGATGCCTTCTTCCACATTTTCATTTGTTATCTACCCAATTTACAGATTCAAATCTGTCACTCGCGGGGCCCTCGCTGCCTCTCAGAGATAACGCAAAGCCGATACGAGTTCCTGCGCGAACTTTCGCCGCTTGTACGGGTCCAGAAAACACCCCACCTGCACAGCGCTCCCGCCCGAGCGCAGCAACACCAGCGCTCGTAATGATTCATCCAGCTCGACCCGCACCCACAGCGGGTTGAACTCATGCCGTGTCAGCTGCCCTGCACTGACCGAAACCACTACCAGCCTGCCGTCGGCCAGGCTGACGCGCTCGTAGTCCGACGCGTGCCGCCCATGCACCAGCAGGGCAATGCCCAGCCCAAGCAGCTCCAACCCGGCAAAGGGAAGGACGAGCCACGACCCTCGCCACGCAAAAAACAAGGCAATGGCAAGCGAAACGCTGACGATCGAGAGGTAAAACCAGCCAACCTGGCGTGGAGACAGCGAGCAATTCCGCTTCATCAGCCAGTCTTTGTCCGGCGCGCCGGATCCGCCGGACCTGCCGTCGGATTCGTCTTGCGCCGTCTGGAATGCGATACCCAAGTCTTGCATCGCCAACCTTGCATCGCCAACCGCTGTGACCGGATGCACGCCTGGACGATTGCGCCTGGGACGCACCATTGGGGTGCGATTTCGGGCAAATAGTGCCAGGGAGACCACTGCGACAAACTGGCGCATTATAGGGCGCTTCGCCTACACGGACAAGGCCGCTACTTGACCAACGGGCTAGCGCGCGACAAGTTTTTGTGCTTCAGCGCGGTGCGTGCGAAAGCCTGCTTGACTGCGCGAGCGATGCATGCAACGGCGCCGGCCACTTTACTTGCGCTGCCGTGCGCGGCCGATCTTGTCGAGCGGGACGACAGCATGCCCCAGCTCGTCGACGGCCTGCTTGCCGCGCGGCGCCAGCTTCCAGGCATGACCGTAGACGATCTCGAACGTGAGCGGGATCAGGCCATCGGCATTGCGGCGCCGCTCGAGCGCTGCCAGCAGCGCGTCGAGCCAGGCGCGCCCGCGCAAGCCCCTGCGCTTGCCGGCCACCGGCGGCAGGCGCAGGCCGCCGAAGGCCTGCACTTCACGCAGCAGGGTCCGCGGCGACTCGTAGGTGACGGTCAGGGTTTCCATGTCCATCACGGGCGTCGACCAGCCGCTGTGCACCAGCATGTCGCCGATATCGTGCATATCGACAAAACGCAGGGAATGCGTGTCGCCATCCACTTCGGCGAACGCGGCGCGCAACTCCGCCAGCGTATCGGGCCCGAACAAGGAGAACAGCACAAGGCCTTCGTCGCGGGTGACCCGGTGCCATTCCGGGAAGACCCGATGCGGCTCGGGATGCCAGTGCAGCGCGAGGTTGGACCACAACAGGTCGAAACTGGCCGGCGCGAAGGGCAATGTGGCAAGATCGCCCTGCACCAGGTCGAATGTGGGGCGCTTGCCGAGCAGGCGCCCCAGCCACCCGGACTGGCGCTGGGGATCGCGCTGTGCCGCTTCGCGGAGCATGGCGCCGGAGATATCGAGGCCGGCGATCTGCGCATCCGGGTACTGGGCGCGCAGCGCGGCCAGGCCGCGGCCGTGGCCGCAGCCAATGTCGAGCGCGCGCGCCGGCGCCAGCCGGATCATCTGCATGCGCTCCTGCATGCGCTGGCCGATCTCGCCCAGCAGGAAATCGAGCTGGCCGAAACCGGCGCTGCGCCGGTCGAAGGCGAGGCGGGTCAGCCGCGTGGGCGGCAAATAGGCATCGGGGGAGTCGGCGTCATGCAGGGACACGGTCAAACCAGGCGGCAAGAGAATGGGGATGGCGGCCGCAGCGATGCGCCCGTCCGGGAAACGGTGCGCGCGCCAGCGGACAGCGCGACCGGACCGCAAGTATACGCGCCCGCCGCCGCGCCTGCCGGCGGCGGCCCGGCAACACATCCGGCTTCCACGCCCGCATTGCACTTGCCGGCATGCCCCGGCGACAGCACACTGCGCCAGCATGCGCGGCGCTGGATGCGCGCGCTGCTGCCGGCGGCCTGTGCGTTGTGCGGCACGATGCAGGACGAAACCGTCTGCGCCGGCTGCGCGGAGGAACTGCTGGCGCCGCTGCCGCGCTGCCGCTGCTGCGCCCGCCCCCTGGGACGCGCCGCGGGGCCCGGCAATGCGCCGATCTGCAGCCAATGCCGCTATGAACCGCCGCCCTTCGATGCCACCCTCGCGCTCGGCGACTACGCCAGCCCGCAGGACGGCACGGTGCTGGCGCTGAAATTCGGCGGCGTGCTGCCGCTGGCGGACTGGCTCGCGGGCGAACTGGCAAGCCGCTGGCAGGCCGCTTCCGCCACGTGCGGACTGGCTCTGCCCGATGTGCTGGCGCCAATTCCGCTGTCCCCGCGACGGCTGGCGGAACGTGGCTTCAACCAGTCCTGGGAAATTGCACGGCCACTGGCACGCCGTCTCGGCGTGCGCGCCGCGCCGACGCTGCTGGCGCGCCTGCGCGATACCCCGGCGCAGGCCACGCTGGATCTGGCCGCGCGCCAGGCCAACCTGCAAGATGCATTCGGCCTCGGCCCCGGGAACGATGTCGCGGGCCTGCATGTCGGCCTGGTCGACGATGTGATGACCAGCGGCGCCACCCTGGGCGAGGCGGCGCGGGTCCTGAAGGCCCACGGCGCAACGCGTGTGACGCTGCTGGTGCCGCTGCGCACACCCTAGGCCCGGCGCCGCAATCCAGTGAAGTACGCGCTGACCCTCCTCGCCACTGCCCGGCGTGACAGCCGGCCCCCGGCAGGGTAAGCTGCGCAGCGTTTCAAGGCTGCGGCGCCTCCGGCCCGCCCACTCCCATGTTCAATGTCGTCCTGGTCGAACCAGAGATCCCCCCGAATACCGGCAATGTGATACGCCTGTGCGCCAACACCGGCGCGCGCCTGCACCTCGTCAAGCCGCTCGGCTTTCCGCTCGAGGATGCGCGCATGCGCCGTGCCGGGCTGGACTATCACGAGTACGCCAGCATGCGCGTGCACGAGAACTGGGATGCGCTGATGGAAAGCGAACAACCCGACCCTACCCGCATGTTCGCGCTGACCACGCACGGCTCGACGCCGTTCGGACAGGTCGGCTTCCAGCCTGGCGACTGGTTCGTGTTCGGCTCGGAAACGCGCGGGCTGGCGCCTGAGCGGCGCGAGTGGTTTCCCGCCACGCAGCGCATCCGGTTGCCGATGCGGCCGGACAACCGCAGCCTTAACCTCTCCAATACCGTCGCCGTCGTGGTGTTCGAAGCCTGGCGCCAGAACGGCTTTGCCGGCGGCGCCTGATCCGGGCTGACGAAAGCGCTTTATTCCGGCTGCACGCCGGCGACGCGAATCACCTTGTCCCAGCGCGCTTTTTCGCTCGCCATGGTCTGGCGCAGCGATTGTGGCGCCGTCCCTGCCGGCACGAAATACTGGGCTCGCATCTTGGCGCGCACATCCTCGCTGCCGATGATGGCCACCAGTTCGCGATAGAGCCGGTCGATCACCGGCGCGGGCGTTCCCGCCGGCGCCAGCACCGCTTGCCACGAGATCGCCTCGAAGCCGGGATAGCCGGATTCCGCCACGGTTGGCACCGCGGGCAACAGGCTGGTGCGCCCGCTGGTGGTGACCGCGATGATGCGCAACTTGCCGGCAGTCACCAGGGGCATGGCGATGGCCGGCACCATGAAGCCAGCCTGCACCTGGCCGCCGACCATGGCGGTGGTGATCTGCGCGAAGCCCGGATAGGGAATGTGCTGCAGGTCGATCCCCGCCGCGGCCTTGAGCTGCTCCATCGCCAGGTGGGAAGCGCTGCCGTTGCCGACCGACCCGTAGTTCAGCGCGCCCGGACGGGACCGTGCCAGCGCCACGAACTCGCGTACATCATGCACCGGCAGGCGGGCATCCACCACCAGGACATTGGGCGAGGTTGCCACCAGCGACACGGGCGCGAGCTGGCGCACCGGGTCGTAGCCAAGATGGCGCGACAGGGTTGGCGCCGTGACTAGCGGGCCATTAATGGTCAGCAGCAAGGTATAGCCGTCCGGCGCGGCCCTTGCCACCATGCCGGTGCCGATATTGCCGCCGGCGCCCGGGCGGTTTTCCACTACCACGGGCTGCCCGAGCGCGACGGCCAGCTTCTCGGTCAGCAGGCGCGCGATCAGGTCGGGCGAGGACCCGGCCGGGAACGGCACCACCATGCGGATCGGGCGCGCTGGCCAGGGCTGGGCGGCCGCAGGCGAAGCCGTTACCGTCCCTGCCATGCCGGACATGGCGCCGGCGGCAAGGGCGATCAGGGTGCGGCGGCGGGCCGCGATGAAGTCTTGGGACATGATGCAAGGCGGTGGCAAATGCGCAAGCGTTTCGCCGCCGGATTCAATGAAATCAATCGGGAAGGGGCTCGCGCCCCTGGCAAATCGCAGCGACCGGCCAGGCGCGGGAGATCCGCGATGGCTGCCGGGTCAGCACACGCTCACTCATAGCGTGCGTCGCGCTGCAGCAGCTGCGCCACCGCATCGGCGGCGGGCAGCCCTTCGAAGAGCACCGCGCAAACCGCGCGCGTGATCGGCATATCGACGCCCTTTGCCGCTGCCAGCGCCGCCACCGCCTGCGCGCAGCGCACGCCTTCGGCAACGTGGCCCAGTTCGGCCAGGATCTGCGCCAGCGTCTTGCCCTCGGCCAGTTGCTGACCAACCTTGCGGTTGCGCGAGAGGTCGCCCGTGGCGGTCAGGATCAGGTCGCCCATGCCCGCCAGACCCATGAAGGTTTCAACACGGCCGCCCAGCGCCATGCCCAGCCGCGTCATCTCGGCCAGGCCGCGCGTCACCAGCGCGGCGCGCGCGTTCAGGCCCAGGCCCAGCCCGTCGCTGGCGCCTGTGGCGATCGCCAGCACGTTCTTGACCGCGCCGCCTACCTCGGCGCCGACCAGGTCGTCGCTGCCGTAGATGCGCATGGCATGGTGATGGAATGCATGCTGCGCCAGTTCCGCGAGCGCGGGCGACGTGCCCGCCACGGTCAGCGCGCACGGCAGGCCAAGCGCCACCTCGCGGGCGAAACTGGGGCCCGTCAGCACCCCGTAGCTGGTGTCATGCAGACGGCCGGCGGCATCGAGCTCTTCGCGCACCATCTGGTGCGGCAGTGCATTGGTGCCTGCCTCGAAGCCCTTGCACAGCCAGAGCATGCGCAACGCCCCGGTCTGGCGCGCTGCCAGCCTGCGCGTCATTTCGCGCAGGCCCGAGACCGGCGTGGCCACGATCACGAGACCATCGGGTTCAACATCGGCATGCGCCGCGGCACGCTCGAAATCCGGCTCGACCGCCAGCCGCCCGGTCAACGGTACGCCGGGCAGGTAGGTCGCATTGACGCGGTCGGCGCCGATGCCTGCCAGCTGCGTGGCGTCACGCCCCCACAGCACCACATCGTGGGCCGCGGCGGCATGGCTGGCGAGCGCGGTGCCCCAGGCACCAGCACCGAAGACAGTGATTTTCATGGCGGTTCGCCTCGCTGATTCAGCTTCAAAGCCGCATTCGTCACGTAACGCGGGCCGGAAAGACAAAACGGGGCCGAGGCCCCGTCTTTGCAACTGACTACCGCAGGATCAGTGACGAGCCTGGCTGCCGTCGGGCATCACGATGCCGCTGCTGCCGCCCTGGGCGGCTTCGGCTTCTTCCATGGCTGCCTGCAGGCGTTGCTCGTACAGCGCCTGGAAGTTGATTTCCGACAGGTGGATGGCCTGGAAGCCGGCGCGGGTGATCACGTCGGCGATATTGCCACGCAGGTACGGGTAGAGAATGGTCGGGCAAGCGATGCCCAGCAGCGGGTCGAGCTGCTCCACCGGCACGTTGCGGATATCGAAGATGCCGGCCTGGTGCGCTTCCACCAGGAAGGCAACCTTGTCCTGCACCTTGGTGGTCACGGTACCGGTCACCACCACCTCGAAGATGCCTTCCTGCAACTGCGAGGCACCCACGTTCACCTGCACTTCCACGGCCGGTGCTTCGGTCTCGAGGAAGATGCCGGGCGAATTCGGCTGTTCGAGCGACATGTCCTTCAGGTACACACGCTGGATGTTGAAGAACGGCTGGTCTTCCTGCTGATTGTTTTGCTGGTCGCTCATGAAAGGCTTCCGGAAAGAGGCGTTGGGCACCTGGCGTACGGACCATCTGCGCCACGGGCTGGAATGGCCCTGGCTAACGGCCCGGGTCGGCACCCGGTTGGAAAACGCATATGGTACATGACGCGGGTGACGAATTCACCCGCGCCGAGGCTGGGGGGCCTTCAGGCAACCAGCAGGGGCACCAGCCCGCCCTGGCGATCGAGCGCCGAGAGGTCGTCGAAGCCGCCCACATGGGTCTCGTCGATGTAGATCTGCGGCACGGTGCGGCGGCCTGTGCGCGTCATCATTTCCTCGCGCTTGCCGGGCTCGCGATCGATCAGGATCTTCTCGATCGCCTCCACGCCCTTGGCCTTCAGAAGGCGCTCGGCCATCTGGCAATACGGACAAACTACCGTGCTGTACATCACAACGCGGGCCATGCGGTTCTCCTTGAAAAACGGGATTTTGGACGTAGCTCGGGTGCCGGCAAGCCAGGACTGCGCCACACCGGACAAAGACGGGCGCCCTGCTGGCGCGGCGACGGGGCGTGCCCCCGGAACCGCTTCAGGCGCCCCTTACTTGACTACGGGCAGGCCGGCTTGCTGCCAGGCGGCCAGGCCGCCTTCGAGCGAATAGATCTCACTGTAACCGGCTTCCTTCAAGGCTGCTTGACCCTTACCCGAGCGCTGGCCGGTCTGGCACACGACGATGATTGGGACGGATTTGTCCTTTGCAAGGCCGGCGGCACGGCTGGGAAGGTCCGCGAGTGGCGCGCTCTTGGCTTGCGGCAGGTGACCCTTGGCGTATTCGGTGGCTTCCCGGATATCCACGACCACCGCATTGCGCTTGTTGATCAGCTGGGTCGCGGCGGCCGGATTGACGGTCTTGCCGGCGGTTCCGCGCGTGATGGCGGGCCAGGCCAGCAGGCCGCCCGACACCACGGCGAGGGCGATCAAGGCAAGGTTGTTGTAGTCGGCGAAGAAATTCACGTTGGCATTCCGGTGGGTTGAGTCGGCGGCATTATAAAATAGACGGTTTCGTGCCCGCGACCCGCCATTGTCTCCTACTTGACACAACTGCGGCGGTATGTGGCATGGCGCACACACGTTTCTCACGCTTTGGAAGCAGCATGTACAAACTCGTTCTCATCCGCCACGGCGAATCCACGTGGAATCTCGAAAACCGCTTCACTGGCTGGGTCGACGTCGACCTGACCGACACCGGCGTGGCCCAGGCCAAGCTGGGAGGCAAGCTGCTGCGCGAAGCCGGCCTGGGCTTCGACGTAGCCTATACCTCGGTGCTGAAGCGCGCTATCCGCACGCTGTGGCACGTGCAGGACGAAATGGACCTGATGTGGATCCCGGTCCGGAACGAATGGCGCCTGAACGAACGCCACTACGGCGCGCTGTCGGGCCTGAACAAGGCCGAGACCGCCGCCAAGTTCGGCGACGAGCAGGTGCTGGTATGGCGCCGCAGCTACGACACGCCGCCGCCGGCGCTCGAAACGGACGATCCGCGCGCCGCGTACGACGATCCGCGCTATGCCCAGGTGCCGCACGAGCAGATCCCGCTGACCGAATGCCTGAAGGACACGGTGGCCCGCGTGCTGCCGCTATGGAACGAATCCATTGCGCCAGACATCAAATCGGGGAAGCGCGTGGTGATCGCAGCCCATGGCAACAGCATCCGTGCGCTGGTGAAGTACCTGGACCAGGTCT
Source organism: Cupriavidus sp. F041 (assembly GCF_057814235.1). Classification (NCBI taxonomy): domain Bacteria; kingdom Pseudomonadati; phylum Pseudomonadota; class Betaproteobacteria; order Burkholderiales; family Burkholderiaceae; genus Cupriavidus; species Cupriavidus sp. F041. The sequence continues at coordinate 59,313 of NZ_JBVASY010000002.1, read as the reverse complement.
CGGATGACGATATCGTTGGCATCAATATCCCCAATGGCACCCCGCTCGTGTACGAGCTGGACGCCGACCTGCGCCCGCTGCGTCATTACTACCTGGGCGACCAGGAAGCGATCGCCGCCTCCCTGGCCGCCGTGGCGAACCAGGGCAAGGCACGCTGAGGCAAGGGCCGGCCGGGCGCCGCCCAGGTGCATCGCCCGGCCGCCTCATGCAGTGGATCAGGCCTTTTTTGCCGCTCCCTCTTATACTGTCGGACAAAACCGGCCGGTGTGATACGCCAGGCCGGCTCCGACACAGCACAATCCTCACACGTTCAGGCAGCCCTCATGCGTAAGACGCTCAAGAACATAAGTCTTGTTTCTGCCGGACTCGTTGCCGGCGTGCTCGCCACGCTGCAGCTATCCGCCACTGCGCAGAACTCTTCAGGGCCCCTGCCGCTGGAGCAACTGCGCCTGATGGCGGACATCTTTGGCCAGATCAAGCGCGAGTACGTAGAGCCGGTCGATGACAAGAAGCTGCTGACTGAAGCCATCAAGGGCATGGTCGCCAGCCTGGATCCGCATTCGGCCTATCTGGACGAGAAGGATTTCAAGGAACTGCAGGAAGGCACGCGCGGCCGCTTCGCCGGCCTGGGGATCGAGATCTCCCAGGAAGAAGGGCTGGTCAAGGTGATCAACCCGATCGAAGACACACCCGCCTTCCGTGCCGGCATCCAGCCCGGCGACCTGATCACCCGTATCGACGACAAACCCGTGCGCGGCCTGCCGCTCGAACAGGCTGTCAAGCGCATGCGCGGCGAACCTGGCACCAAGGTCACGCTGACCATCTATCGCAAGAGCGAGGAACGCACTTTCCCGGTGTCGATCACGCGCGCCGAGATCCGCGTGCAGTCGGTCAAGGCCAAGCTCATCGACAACGACAAGCTCGCCTGGGTGCGGCTGACCAGCTTCCAGGAACGCACCGTGGCGGACCTGGGCAAGAAGCTGGACGAACTGGCGCAAAAGAACCCGAACCTGAAGGGCGTGATCCTGGACCTGCGCAATAACGGCGGCGGCGTGCTGCAAGGTGCGGTCGGGGTGGCGGCAGCGTTCCTGCCCGAAGATGTGACCGTGGTCTCGACCAACGGCCAGGTGCCCGACGCCAAGCGCGTCTATAAGACCACGTTCAACAACTACCGGCTGTCGTCCCTCGAAGACGATCCGCTCAAGAGCCTGCCGGCGCTGTACAAGAAGATCCCGATGGTGGTGCTGACCAACGCCTACTCGGCGTCGGCCTCCGAAATCGTCGCCGGTGCGCTGCAGGATCACAAGCGTGCGCTGATCATGGGCAAGACCACCTTCGGCAAGGGCTCGGTGCAGACCGTGCGTCCGCTCACCAACGACACCGGCATCAAGCTGACCATCGCGTATTACTACACGCCGACGGGCAAATCGATCCAGGCCAAGGGCATCCGCCCGGACATCCCGGTCGACCAGAACCCGGAAGGCGATCCTGACGACGCGCTGATCACGCGCGAAATCGACACCGAGCGCCACCTGCATAACAAGCAGGAATCGGAGGAGCCCGAGATGAACGAGCGCGAGCAGCGCCGCGTCGAGGAGCTGCGCCGGCTGGAAGAAGAAAACGCCAAGAAGTCGCCGGAAGAGCGCGACAAGGAACGCAAGAAGAAGCCGATCGAATTCGGTTCGGCCGAGGACTTCATGCTGCAGCAGGCGATCGCGCAGCTCGAAGGGCAGCCGGTCAAGCGTTCGAAGTCCAAGCTCGAAGCCGTGGCCGTGTCGGACAAGCCGGCCAAGCCGGCATCCGCGAAGTCTGGCACCAACCCGGCCAAAGCTGGCGGCAAGACACCGGCCAGCGCCCCGCCGGCGAGCGCTCCGATTGGAACGCCGCTGGGCACGCCGACCGGCAAGGCTCCCTGAAAACCTGATGGACGACAGCGGCCCCGCGGGGCCGCTTTTGCATTGCACGCCATGAACGACGATCAACTGCTGCGCTATTCGCGGCATATCCTGCTCGACGAACTCGGCATCGAGGGACAGAGCCGGCTGCTGGCCAGCCACGCGCTGGTGATTGGCGCCGGTGGCCTGGGCGCCGCAGCCCTGCCCTACCTGGCCTCCGCCGGCGTTGGCACCATTACCGTGGTCGATGACGACGTGGTCGACCTGACCAACCTGCAGCGCCAGGTCATCCACACCACCGCCAATGTCGGCCGGCCCAAGGTGGAATCCGCGCGCGAAGGCATGCTGCGCATCAACCCCGGCATCGACGTCCGCCTGGTGCGGGCTCGCGTGGGCGCCGCCGAACTGGCGCAACTGGTGGCCGGGGCCGATGTGGTGCTCGATTGCTGCGACAACTTCGACACGCGCCAAGCGGTCAACCGCGCCTGCGTGCGGCACAACGTGCCGCTGGTATCCGGCGCTGCGCTGCGCTTCGACGGGCAGATCAGCGTGTTCGACCGCCGCCAGCCGGGCGCGCCCTGCTATGCCTGCCTGTTCCCGCCCTCACAGCCGGCGCAGGAAGTGGCCTGCGCCACCATGGGCGTATTCGCGCCGCTGGTGGGCATGGTCGGCACCGTGCAAGCGGCGGAGGCGCTCAAACTGCTGATGGGGATCGGCACCACCCTGGCCGGCCGGCTGCTGATGGTCGATGCGCTCGGCATGGAATGGACCACCATGCGCCTTGGGCGCGTGCCGGATTGCGAAGTCTGCGGCGGCGAGGCCCACGGGGACGCCGGCCACTAAGCGCCAGTCATGCGCGCGTGCGCTCGCGCAGGAAGGCGAGCGCGGCGGCGCGCTCGCCGCGGAACACGATCCTGGCCTCGCGTCGCTCGCGCTGGTAGGCATACATGGGATCGTAGTATTGCCGCAGCAAAACCCCGATCCATCCCCGGTGCAGCTCGGTATGGCCCGACTCGGCCTGGCGCTCCAGCGCCTGCCCCAGCAAGTCCGAGAGCCGCTCGTAGAGGGCTCCGCCGAGCCGCCTGGATATTGCCGCCATCGCATCCCGCAGGCGTGCGGCATAAGCGGCGAATCCCGCCTCCTCGCCAAGCGCCCCGATGAATTCCTGCGACAGGCCAAGCACGTAGTCCTCGAGCACACGATCCACGCGCGCCTCGAAAGGCTCCTCGAGCCAGACCAGCGGCGCCGCCTGCATGGCGAGGTAGAAGGACTGCGGCAGGTTCCGGGCGCCGATGAAGCGCCCTTCGTCCTCGACCACCAGGGCGGCACGCCCGCTCGCGCGGTGGCGCAACAGCGCGACCGCCAGATCGTTCTCGAAATCGATTTGCGTGGGCTGCGCGACCGCGCGCCGGCCGAAACTGGAGCCGCGATGACGGGCCTCGCCCTCCAGGTCGATGGCCGCATCCTGGCTGGCCATCAGGTCGGCGATCAGCTCGGTCTTGCCGCTGCCCGTTAGTCCGCCCAGTATCAGCAGGCCGCACTCGGCGGCGGCGGCATCGATGACGTCGATCAGGTAAGCGCGCATTGCCTTGTAGCCACCCGTCACGCGCGGATAGGCGATGCCGGCATCCTCGCGCAGCCACTGCTGCACGATCTGCGAACGCATGCCTCCCCGGAAGCAATACAGATAGCCCTCCGGATGCGCCCGCGCAAACGCCGCCCAGGCGGCGGTGCGCGCGGCGCGGACGTCGCCGCTCACAAGGCGGTGGCCCAGCGCGATCGCGGCCTGCTGCCCCTGCTCCTGGTAGCACAAACCCACCTGGTGGCGCTCGTCGTCGTCCATCAGCGGCAGGTTGACCGCGCCGGGGAACGCACCGCGCGCGAATTCCACCGGCGCGCGTACATCGAGCAAAGCGGCACCGGACAGGAAGAGCCGGCGGAAATCGCACGCATCGTCGCGCATCAGATTACCTCGACGGCGTACTGGCCCTGCGCCACCATCTCACCAACCGGTGCCAATGCCAGGCCGGACTCGGCACAGGCAGCGTGGAATTCGGCTTCACCCGCAGGCTCGACCGCCACCAGCAAACCGCCGCTGGTTTGCGGATCGCACAGCACGGCGCGTTGCACCTCGCTTAGCGCACTGCCCTGGTTGCCGATGCCGGCGCCGATCCGCGCGCCATAGCTATCGAAGTTGCGCTGCGTACCGCCAGGCACGCAGCCGGCCTCCACATAGCGCAATACCTCCGGCAGCAGCGGCACCGCCGAGTAGTCGAGGCGAGCGGTAAGGCGGCTGCCATCGGCCATTTCAACCAGGTGCCCTAGCAGGCCAAAGCCGGTCACATCCGTCATGGCCCGCACGCCGGCCAGCTTGCCAAAACGGCTGCCGGGGCGATTGAGCACACACATCCAGTCACGCGCCAGGTGCGCATCCTGCGCGCGCAGCCGGCCCAGCTTCTCGGCCGTGGTCAACACGCCGATGCCCAGCGGCTTGGTCAGGTAAAGGCGGCACCCCGCGGCGGCGGTATCATTTCGCTTCAGGTGCGCGCGGTCGACCACGCCCGTCACCGCCAACCCGAAGATGGGCTCCGGAGCATCGATGGAATGCCCGCCGGCAAGCGGGATGCCGGCATCCTCGCAGGCGCGCCGACCACCGGCCACCACCTCGCGCGCCACCTCGGGTGGCAGCAACTTCACCGGCCAGCCGAGGATGGCGATGGCCAGCAACGGATCGCCCCCCATCGCATAAATGTCGCTGATGGCATTAGTAGCGGCGATGCGTCCGAAGTCGAAGGGATCATCGACGATCGGCATGAAGAAATCGGTGGTGGAAACCACGCCGCGGCCGTGATCCAGCCCGTCCAGCGCGTAGACGGCCGCGTCGTCGCGGGAGGCATTGCCGACCCACAGGCGTGGGTCGAGATGCTGATTGCCGCTGCCGGCCAGGATCACATCGAGCACCTGTGGCGATATCTTGCAGCCGCAGCCGGCACCATGGCTGTACTGCGTCAGGCGAATGGGTTCTGCCATGATCCTCGGCTCCTGTTTCGTGGCGTTTGCGAATGCGTGCGCTGGCTCATCTGCACCCTATATGCTATCTGGCGCCTCTCGCCGCTGCACGCGCGAATTGCGGGCAAGCTGGCGCAGGCACGGCAACGGCGATGGCTGCGAAGCGACTGGCAAGGAATGGGAATCCGAATGAGAAGGGTTACTACCCGGATGCGGGGAGAGGCGGCAGCACCGAACGGCGCCGCGCGGGCGCGGCCACTGCGTTCTTGCGAACCCGCGGCCGACTGCTGGGCGGATTATTGCTCGCCCGGCTCCATCTGCGACTGCAGATAGTTCGGCAGGCCAACCTTGTCGATCAGGTCGAGCTGCGTTTCCAGGTACTCGATATGCTCTTCGGTGTCGGTCAGGATGTCGACCAGGATCTCGCGGCTAACGTAGTCGCCCACCGATTCGCAGTAAGCGATGCCTTCCTTGACGGTGGCATGCGCGCCTTGCTCGAGCTTCAGGTCGCACTTGAGCATTTCGGGGGTGTCTTCACCCAGTAGCAGCTTGTTGAGGTCTTGCAGGTTGGGCAGCCCATCGAGCATGAGGATGCGGTCGATCAGGCGATCGGCGTGCTTCATCTCGCCGATGGATTCCTTGTACTCCACGTCGCCGAGCTTCTTGAGGCCCCAGTGGCGGTACATGCGAGCATGCAGGAAGTATTGGTTGATCGCGGTCAGCTCGTTCTTCAGCTGCGCGTTCAGATGTTGGATGACCTTCTTGTCACCTTTCATAGGAGGCTCCTGTAGCTACGGGCCCCCGCAAAAACGCGAAGCGGCGCAAGACGCGCCGCATGCAGTCTGAACAAGCGAAAACACGCCGTAACCTGATAGTTACGGGCGAGTTCAAGCAACCAGCTCGGTACGCTGATCGTTCGCGACTGCCGGGTCCCGAGTGTCCATTATGGCACGTGGGCCCGAAGGCGAACAGGAGGAAATGTCCACGACCTGGATGGTGGCGACCTTGACATTGCGGACCGCGGCAACGCCTTCGCAAAGGACCTGTTGCGCGCATTCGCGGCAACGGCCACAGCAGGTGCCCACGCCCAGCGTTTCAGCCAGCTCGTCGAGCGTGGCCACGCCAAGATGCGCGGCCCCATGGATTTCTCGGTCAGTAACCTGATTGCAGATGCAAACGTACACAAATCCCTCCTTGGGAGAGGGGTGACACCGGCATGTCACCCGCGATGTACGTCAGAATATCAGAGATCGAAAATGATAACAATTCCCATTAATCCACAAAATGTACATGCCAATAACACGGCACTTACGCGGGAAATCGTGGATTAAGGTGGCGTCACAAGTCGCCTAAAAGTGATTTTCAAAGCCCGCAAAGAGTGTTGTATTTCCCGAAAAACCTTAGTCCGCTCAGGGTTGTCAGTCGCAATCAGAGCTGCTTCAGCGCGCAGGCCAGTTCCTCCGGCTCGTAGGCGCTCAGCACCTGCTCGACCAGCCGTTCCAGCCGCTCGCAGTCGGCATGCAGGACTTCCTGCTTGACCCGCAGCAACTGCGAAGGATGCATCGAGAACTCGCGCAACCCCATACCGAGCAGCAGCCGGGTCATGGCGGGATCTCCGGCCATTTCGCCGCACACCGCCACCGGCACGCCGGCGTGGTTGGCCTCGCGGATGGTACGCGCGATCAGCTGCAGCACCGCCGGATGCAGCGGGTCATAGAGATGAGCCACGGCGTTGTCGGCGCGGTCGATGGCAAGCGTGTACTGGATCAGGTCGTTGGTGCCGATGGAGAGGAAATCCATGCGCCGCAGGAACAGCGGCAGCATCAGCACGGCGGCCGGGATCTCGATCATCGCCCCGACCTTGATATACGGGTCGAAAGCCTGGCCACGGACGTCAAGCTGGCGCTTGGCCTGCGCGATCAGGTCCAGGGTCTGGTCGATCTCGCGCGCGTGGGCCAGCATCGGGATCAGCAGCCGCACCGGCCCGAAGGCCGAGGCCCGCAGCAATGCACGCAGCTGGGTCAGGAACATGGCCGGCTCGGACAGCGACCAGCGGATCGCGCGCAAGCCCAGCGCCGGATTGAGCGCAGTCTCGAAATCGTCGCCGCGCCCATCGCGTCCCTCCCGGCCATCCAGCGGCTTGTCGGCGCCGATATCGATGGTGCGGATGGTGACCGGCAGCCCATGCATGGCGTCCACCGCGCCGCGATATGCCTGGAACTGCTCTTCCTCGTCGGGCAGCTCCCCGCGTCGGTTCATGAACAGGAATTCCGAGCGGAACAGGCCCACGCCGACCGCGCCGGCGGTCAGCGCCGCGGTCGCGTCTTCAGACATCTCGATATTGGCCAGCAGGTCGATCTCAAGCCCGTCCAGCGTCACGGCAGGCGTATGGCGCAGGCGTTGCAGGCGCTTTTTCTCCAGCGCCCGCTCGCTCTGCCTGTGCCGGTATTCCTCGAGGATGATGGCCGACGGATCGACGATGACCAGGCCTGCGTCGCCGTCGATGATGACCCAGTCGTCCTGGCGGATGAGTTCGCTGGCGCTTTGCACGCCCACCGCGGCAGGGATGTCGAGGCTGCGCGCGACGATGGCGGTATGGGAGGTGCGCCCGCCGAGATCGGTCACGAAGCCGTGGAACACGGTATGGCGGAACTGCAGCATGTCGGCCGGCGAGATGTCGTGGGCCACCACGATCACGCCGGGTGCCGGCTCGCCATCGGGCGCCAGCGACGAAGGCGGCACCGGGGCCGGCGCCAGCACGGCCGCGCCGGCCAGCACCTTGAGAATGCGCTCGACCACCTGGCGGATATCCGCCTTGCGTTCGCGCAGGTATTCGTCCTCGATTTCGTCGAACTGCCGCATCAATTCTTCGAGCCGCGTGGTCAGCGCCCATTCGGCGTTATAGCGCCGGTTGCGGATCAGTGCCTCGGGCTCGCGCGCAAGCGCCTCGTCGTCGAGGATCATCGCATGCACATCAAGGAAGGCGCCCAGCTCTTCCGGGGCTTCGCGCGGGAGATCGCGCTTTAGCGTGACCAGTTCGGCCCGCACCGCCGCGCGTGCCGAGCGCAGGCGTTCCACCTCGGCCTCAAGCCGGTCTTCGTCGACCAGGTAATGGGAGACATCAAGCGCAGCAGGCGCCAGCAAATGCGCGCGCCCGATGGCGACGCCGCGCGAGACCGGGATGCCGTGCAGGGCAAATGGCATGTACCGCTCCGTCAGGAACGTTTAAAAAGTCTGGCCAGGGCCAGCAACCTTGGAAGCGGTGCCAGGATGAAACGAAGCGGCCCTGGCCAGGCGCGCCGCGGCGTTCCGTGCCGCCGCCTTCATCCCGGATCGGCTTCCTATTCTCCTTCGCCGAAGCGGTTGGCGATGAGCGCCAGCAACGCGTCCATCGCCTCTTGCTCATCGGGCCCGTCAGTCTCGATGGTCACGGTGGAGCCGATGCCCGCGGCCAGCATCATCACGCCCATGATGCTCTTGGCGTCGACCTGCCGACCATTGCGCGACATCTTGACCTGACTGACGAAGTTACCCGCCAGTTGCGTCAGCTTGGCGGAAGCCCGTGCATGCAGCCCGAGCTTATTGATGATGTTGGTGTCCCTCTGCAGCATATTTGTCGGGATGATTTGCGATCTGGTTCTGGACGGTGGTGGAGCCTACCTGCAACACACCCTGCGAGCCTCCCGCCAGCGCCTTGAGGGCAAGCTGGTCGAGTTTCTCGGTACGGTAGCAAATGGCGCGCACCAGCATGGGAAGATTGACGCCGGCGAGCACCTTGACGCGGCCCGGCTCGGCGAGGCGGGCCGCGATATTGGCCGGCGTGGCACCAAAGATATCGGTCAACACCAGCGCGCCATTGTCTTCGCTGACCTCGGCCAGGCGCCGCCGGGCTTCGGCAAGCACGGCCGCGGGCTCGGCGTCGGGCATGACGTCGATGGCTTCAAGCCGTTGCGGCTGGCCGCAGTAGACGTGGGCGGCGCACTCGCGCAATGCCGAAGCCAGCGGGGCGTGCGCGATGATCAGGATGCCTGCCATGGTGGTGAATCCGTTGGATTGACGCGATTGTAGCAGGCACGCTGGCCGGAGATTCAGCTCGGCGCCCCGGTTTGGCGCGGCGCCAACAGCTCAGCGGCCACGGGCCTGCACGGCTTGCTCCAGCGCATCGATAAACATGGCGGCGACCTGGAAGCCGGTCTGCTGGGTGATTTCCTGAAAACAGGTTGGACTCGTCACATTTACTTCGGTGAGGTAATCGCCGATCACATCCAGCCCGACCAGCAGCAAACCGCGCTCCCACAGGCCCGGCGCCAGCGACTCGGCGATTTCGCGGTCGCGCGCGGAAAGCTCCTGGGCGCGCCCGGTACCACCCGCGGCCAGGTTGCCGCGCACTTCGCCATCCTTGGGAATGCGGGCCAGCGAATACGGCACGGGCACGCCGCCGATCAGCAGGATGCGCTTGTCGCCGTCCTTGATGGCGGGGATATAGCGCTGCACCATCAGGGTGCGCGCTCCGTCCTCGCCCAGGGTCTCGATGATGGCGCCAAGGTTCATGCCGTCCGGGCCAACCCGGAAGATTCCCATCCCGCCCATGCCGTCGAGCGGCTTGAGAATGACATCGCGATGCTCCGCGTGGAAAGCGCGGATGCGATCGGCATCCCTCGTGACCAGCGTCGGCGTAATGAATTCGGGATACTGGGCAATCGCCAGCTTCTCGGAATGGTCGCGAACCGCCTGCGGCTTGTTGAACACATTGGCGCCCTGCGACTCCGCCAGTTCCAGCAGCCAGGTGCTGGTGACGTATTCCATGTCGAACGGCGGATCCTTGCGCATCAGCACGGCGTCGAAGCCGGTGAGGGGCTGCAGGCTGGCCTCGCCGGTGCGGTACCAGTCATGCGGATCGCCTGTGAGTTGCAGCGGATGCACGACCGCCTCTACCTGGTCGGCCGACAGCGACAACTGCGACTGCAGGCAAGAAAACAGCTCGTGCCCGCGCTCAACCGCCTCGACCATCATGGCGTAGGTCGAATCCTTGTAGGTCTTGAAGGTGTGCAGCGGGTCGGTAATAAACAGAATACGCATGATGGCTCGTCCCGGTCGCAGGGTTGCCGCGCGAATTGCGCGGCGCGTCAAGGCGCCGCCACCAGGACAGCGCCATCTCAGGCAATTCAGAGAATCGGATTCGGGTCGGTCTTCTCGAGTTCCAGCGACGCCGCCAGCAAGGCCAGCCGCGCCACCACGCCGTACATGTAGAAACGGTTCGGCACCGCCGCGCCAGGCTTGGCATGGCTGTCGGGAATGCCGTTGGGCGCGAAGGCCAGCGGCACGAAATGCATGCCCGGCGCATTCAGGTTCTCGTCGTTGCCGCGGCCGGTATGGACGCGGTAGAAGCCGCCGACCACATAGCGGTCGATCATGTACACCACCGGCTCGGCCACCGCCTCGTTGACCTTCTCGAAGGTGTGCACCCCTTCCTGGATGATGACGTCGTTGACCTCAAGGCCTTCCTTGACGACGCTCATCTTGTTGCGTTCCTTGCGGTTCAGCCCCTTGATTTCGGAAGGATCCTTGATGGTCATGATGCCCATGCCGTAGGTGCCGGCATCGGCCTTGACCACCACATAGGGGGTTTCCTTGATGCCGTACTCGCGGTACTTCTTGGCGATCTTCTTGAGCACGCCTTCGACCGAGTCGGCCAGTGCCTCTTCACCCACGCGCTCGTGGAAATCGATCCCCGAGCACTTGGCGAAGTACGGGTTGACCATCCACGGATCGACGTCGATCAGCTTGGCGAACTTCTTGGCAATCTCGTCGTAGGCGGCGAAATGGCTCGACTTGCGGCGCGTCGACCAGCCCGCGTGCAGCGGCGGCAGCAGGTATTGCTCGTTGATGTTCTCCAGGATCGGCGGAATGCCGGCGGAGAGATCGTTGTTGAGCAGGATCGAGCAGGGATCGAAGTCCTTCAGCCCCAGGCGGCGACCGCGCGCGCCCAGGCGGGCCAGCGGCTCCACCACCAGCGTCTGGCCGTCGGGCAACTCGATCGGGGTCGGTTCGGTGATGTCTTCGGACAGCGAGCCCAGGCGGACATTAAGACCGGCCTGGCGCATGATCAGCGACAGCCGCGCCACGTTCTGCAGGTAGAACATGTTGCGGGTGTGGCGCTCGGGGATCAGCAGCAGGTTCTTGGCGTCCGGGCAGATCTTCTCTATTGCCGCCATGGCCGCCTGGACCGCCAGCGGCAACATTTCGGGCGCAAGGTTGTTGAAGCCGCCGGGGAACAGGTTGGTATCGACCGGGGCCAGCTTGAAGCCGGCATTGCGCAGGTCGACCGAACAGTAGAACGGAGGCGTATGTTCCTGCCATTCCAGCCTGAACCAGCGCTCGATGGACGGCGTCGCATCCAGGATCTTTTTTTCCAGCTCGAGCAGCGGACCGTTCAGCGCGGTGATGAGATGCGGGACCATATACATCCTAGTGATCGTCTTTATCGTTCGCCCAGATTGTAGAGGAACGGCCAATTGGCTGCTGGCGCCGCCTGAATAAGCATATGCGAGCGACAGCATAAGGGATAAGGGATAAGGGATACGGATATGGGGGTGCGGCTCAGGAATAAAAGGGGGGTGGGCGCAGGAGCAATCGGAGGCACTTCCGGGCGACCTGCCGGCGAGGGCCGCGGGCAGGAAAAAAAAAGCGCGACCGGAGCCGCGCTTTCAAATGGCCTGACAGATACGGGGAGCGTTCTGCAGGTGGAGGAAACTGCCTCACTCGCACTGTATGTGCGCTACCCCCTGAAAACAATTGAAGCTTTTTAAGATCGGATTTAAGCACTTTGCGAAGAACAGTGCCGCCATCCCGGCCAATGACGGCAGGATGCGCCCCGATACCGCCACAAAGCGGGCGCCTGAATGAAAAAAGCCCGGCACAAGGCCGGGCGAAACTCCTGAGAGAAGATTCCCAATCAGCTCTCCAGCACAACACCTTTACAATCAGGCTTCATACGCGGTCTCGCCGTGCGAGGTGATATCCAGGCCCTCGCGCTCTTCTTCTTCCGGCACCCGCAGGCCGATCAGCATATCCACCAGCTTGAAGGCCACGAAGGCCACCACGCCCGACCACACGATGGTGGTGAGCACGCCTTCGAACTGGATCCACAACTGGCCCATGATCGAATAGTCGTCCGCCACCTTGTTGGTCACGTAGTCGTAGATCCCCGTGCCGCCCAGGCTCGGCGAGGCAAACACGCCGGTCAGCAACGCACCCAGGATGCCGCCCACGCCGTGCACGCCGAAGACATCCAGGGAGTCGTCCATGCCCAGCAGCTTCTTCAGGCCGGTCACGCCCCACAGGCACAGCAGGCCAGCGGCGATACCGATCACAATGGAGCCCATCGGGCCCACGAAGCCGGCCGCCGGGGTGATGGCCACCAGGCCTGCCACCGCGCCCGAAGCGCCGCCCAGCATCGAGGGCTTGCCCTTGCTGATCCATTCACCGAAGGTCCAGGACAGCACTGCGGCGCAGGTCGCCAGCAGCGTGTTGACGAAGGCCAGCGCGGCCGAACCGTTGGCTTCCAGCGCCGAACCGGCGTTGAAACCGAACCAGCCGAACCACAGCAGCGAGGCGCCGACCATGGTGAAGGTCAGGCTGTGCGGACGCAGGGCCTCACGGCCGAAACCGATGCGCTTGCCGAACATGAAGGCACCCACCAGGCCAGCGACGGCTGCGTTGATGTGCACCACCGTGCCGCCGGCGAAATCGAGCGCGCCCTTCTGGAACAGCCAGCCAGCCTTGGCGGTGGCTGCGGTACCTGCTGCCGCGTCGGTGTACAGGTCAGGACCGGGCCAGAACCAGACCATATGGGCCATCGGGATGTACGAGAAGGTGAACCACAGCACCACGAACACCAGCACGGCCGAGAACTTGGCGCGTTCGGCGAAGGCGCCAATGATCAGGCCGCAGGTAATGGCCGCGAAAGCGCACTGGAATGCGAAGTAAGCCAGTTCTGGCACCACCACGCCCTTGCTGAAGGTGGCAGCCACGGCATCGACGTTGAGCCCCTTCATGAAGAGCCGGTCGGTGCCGCCAAAGAAGGCGTTGCCCTCGGTGAAGGCGAAGCTGTAGCCGTAGATGGCCCACAGCAGCGACACCAGCGAGAAGATCACCAGGCACTGCATCAGCACCGACAGCATGTTCTTCGAGCGGACCAGGCCGCCGTAGAACAGTGCCAGGCCCGGCAGCGTCATCAGGATCACGAAGGCCGTGGAAACCAGCAGCCACGCGGTATCGCCCTTGTTGGGCACCGGTGCCGGCGCTGCGGCGGGAGCGGCAGCATCTGCAGGCGCAGCCGCCGCTGCCGCGGGAGCAGGGGCAGTTGCAGGTACGGCGGTGGCAGCGGCCGGCGCGGAGGCTTCGGGCGCGGGCTTGTCCTGCGCCACGGCGTGGGTGGACAGGCCGATGCCGGCCGTGCCCAGGGCCAGCGCCACGGCGCCGGTTGTCAGGATGCGCTTGAACCAGGATTTCATTGTGATTAACCTCTTGTCGTTGGGCTGTGCGTCACAGCGCGTCGCCGCCGGTCTCGCCGGTACGAATGCGGATGACCTGCTCGATGGGCGCGACAAAGATCTTGCCGTCGCCAATCTTGCCGGTCCGCGCCGATTTCTCGATCGCCTCGATGGCCCGATCGACCACGTCGTCCGGGACGGCCACTTCGATCTTCACCTTGGGCAGGAAATCCACGATGTACTCCGCGCCCCGGTACAGTTCGGTGTGACCCTTCTGGCGACCGAAGCCCTTGACTTCAGTCACGGTGATGCCGGACACGCCCACATCCGAGAGCGCTTCGCGCACCTCGTCGAGCTTGAACGGCTTGATGACGGCGATGATCAGTTTCATCCGATTTCTCCTCTGAGCGGGACGGCCCGGCGTGCGTCCGGCGCCCGCTCAACCTGATGCGTGTTTAGAAAGTCTTGGTGATTGAAGCCCAGGCCGTCGCCTTGCCGACATAGCGGCCGGACGTATTGGTGTAGACCGAGTTGTGGGCATTGGTGTCGATATAGGCGATCGCCAGTGCGAAGCCTTTGCCCAGGTCCTTGGTCAGCCCCAGCTTCCAGTCCGTGTACGAGGCGCTGTTCACGTGTTTCACGTTCTGGTAGCCCACGTGGGCATTCAGCGTCAGGTCCCAGAAATTCAGCGGCACATTGGCCGACAGGTCGGCGTAGTAGCTGTACTTGCTGTCGGCGAATCCGAACAGGTTGGTCAGCGCCTGCGAATACTTGAAGAACACAGGACCGTAGCCGGCGCCGACATACACTTCCGTGGTGTACGGGCGCGTAAAGCCGTTCGGGTAGTCGCCCGGGTAGTAGTACTGCAGCACGCCTACGTCATAGTTCCACTCCAGGCCGCCCAGCGTCACCGTGTTCTTGAAGCCGCCGTAGAAGTCCATCTCGATCGGCGCCGAGACTTGCGGATTGCTGTCACCGAGCCAGCTGATGCTCGAGTTCCAGTTGCCCACGTAGAAGCCACTCGAATGCGCGTAGTCAAACCCGCCCTGGATGGCCGGGCGGCGGTTGGTCTGCATCAAGCCGCGATAGCGATACTCACTGGCCAAGGTCACGTTGGCGGTGAAGGTGTGCGGCGAGGCTTCGGCGGCGGCAGCGGCGTCGGCAGGTGCACCGCCCTCCTGCGCGCTGCTCTGGCCGAATGCTGCGGGGGTGAGCCCGCAAAGCACAACTGCACTGGCGCTGACTGCAAGGGCCAACTTCTTCATGGGTTTGCTCTCCTTTTCCTCTGGCTCGGTATTTGTGTGTTTAAGAAGGATCTGCGAAACGACACTCCCGCCACCATTACTGCAACTGCCGTGCCAGGCTGAAAACGATGATTACAAATTATTATTTGTGCCCATATAGACGCTTTGAATGACTGTACTGGCTAGCTCCCGGCGAGCGCAGTAACGTTAAAAGGTGTTACCAGCCCGCGCCGGCGCTTTCCCGGCGACGCCTGAAGCGCGATAATCGGCCCATGCCGGCGGCAAGTGCCGTGCGCGCACCGCCTTCGTCCGCACCCCATTACGGTGCACCGCGATGCTGCACGCCGAATCCGCTCACCCAATTACACGCACCAAGGCGGTGCAAAAGGAGAATCACAATGAAGCCCACCGACCTGTTCAACGATTTCCAGGCCAAGATCAGCGAGGCCTTGCGCAACTCGCCCGCCAAGGACATCGAGAAAAACGTGCGCAGCATGATGACGCAAGGGTTTTCCAAGCTCGACCTGGTCACCCGCGAGGAATTCGATGTGCAATCGCAGGTGCTGGCGCGCACCCGCGCGCGGCTGGAAGAACTGGAAGCCCGCGTGCAGGCGCTGGAAAGCCGCGCGGCAGGCGGGTCCGACACGCCTGTTTCCGGCTGAAGCCCTTGCTGCGCCGCACGCTCGCCCAGGTGGTCAGATGAACCTGGGCCAAGATCCCGACCGATGGCCGCCGTATTCCGGCGGCCATTTTCGTTAACACATCCTTGACGCTTTCGGAGTGAGATGAGCCTCGCACTGCTGCGTAGCCGCGCGTTGACCGGCCTTGAGGCACCGCTGGTATCGGTCGAGGCGCACCTGGCCAACGGCCTTCCCGCCTTCACGATCGTCGGGCTGGCCGATACCGAGGTGCGTGAAAGCCGTGAGCGGGTCCGCCCGGCCATCCTCAACAGCCGCTTCGAGTTTCCCAGCCGGCAACGGTAAACCTGGCCCCCGCGGATTTGCCCAAGGAATCGACGCTTCGACCTGCCGATCGCACTCGGCATCCTGGCCGCCAGTGGCCAGGTCCCGCTGGACGGGCTGGATGCCAGCGAGTTCGCCGGCGAGTTGTCGCTATCCGGGGAGTTGCGCCCCGTGCGCGGGGCGCTGGCCATGGCAATGAGCCTGGGGCGCGACAACGCCGCGCGGCAGATATCGGGCGCAGGCCCGCCCCGAACTTTCGTGGTAGCCGCAGAAAATGCTCCGGAAGCCGCCTTGATCGACGGGGTCACGGTCTACGGAGCACGCTCCCTGCTGGAAGTCTGCGCCCACCTGGGCCCCCTGCCGGAAGCCCGGCTGGCGCGTGCGGAACCGCTTGCGCAGATCGGCGAAGGCGAGCCCGCCGGTCCGGACATGCGCGACGTCCGAGGCCAGCCGCAGGCGCGCCGCGCCATGGAAATCGCGGCCGCTGGACAGCACTCGGCCCTGCTGGTCGGACCGCCTGGCACTGGCAAATCCATGCTGGCGCAGCGCTTTCCCGGCCTGCTGCCGCCGATGACGCTGGAGGAAGCGCTGGAATCCGCCGCGGTGCAGAGCCTCACCGCCGCCGGCTTCCACCCCGCCCGCTGGCGCGAGCGGCCCTACCGGTCGCCGCACCACACCGCTTCGGCGGCGGCGCTGGTGGGCGGTGGCAGCAACCCTCGCCCCGGCGAGATCTCGCTGGCCCATCAAGGCGTGCTGTTCCTGGATGAACCCGGAATTCGACCGCCGGGTGCTGGAGGTCCTGCGCGAGCCCCTCGAATCGGGCCGCGTCACCATCTCGCGCGCCACGCGCCAGGCCGACTTCCCCGCCCGGTTCCAGTTTGAGGGCCGCCATGAATCCGTGCCCGTGCGGCTACCTGGGACACCCGTCGCGTCCCTGCCGCTGCACGCCGGACCAGGTGCTGCGCTATCAGTCCAGGCTGTCGGGGCCGCTGCTCGACCGGATCGATCTGCAAGTGGAGGTACCTGCCCAGGATCAGCGCGAAATGCTCGATGGCCCTCCCGGCGAGTCCAGCGCCGAGGTGCGCCAGCGCGTGCTGGCCGCCCGCGCCCTGCAGCACGCGCGCCAGGGCAAACCCAACGCGGCGCTCTCAGGACGTGAGATCGACGAGCACTGTCCGCTCACGCCCGAGGCGCAAGCCTTGCTGCGCGGCGCCATGACCAAGCTGGCCTGGTCGGCGCGCGCCTATTTCCGGGCGCTGAAGATCGCCCGCACGATTGCCGACCTGGCGGGAGCCGAGCTATTGCAGCCCAGCCATGTGGGCGAGGCCATCCAGTACCGGCGGGCGCTGCGCACGCCGTAGCAACGGCGCGCGTCCGGTTCGCACTCAGCCACGCCGGGGCGGAGGCACCGCCACCGGCGGCTCCGTCGGCGGCGGTGGGTGTTCGATGGGTGGGAGATCGGGCGGAATGCCCGGCGGCGGCGGCTCCTCGTCCGGCGGCACGGTATGGGCCGGGCGTGCATGCAACCTGGCCTGCAGGGTGGAAGAGCTTCGCATTGCTTACCTCCGCTTGGGTCGTCCTACCTATTGAAGCAAACGCACCTGCGGGAAGCTAGCGCCAGATCGGCAGAGCGGGCCGGCGCGGATGCCGGCCCCGCTTCTTCAAGCCGGATGGCGCCGGACGAAGAACAGCGCGGTGCCCACGGCCACCAGCACGCTGCCGAAGATCCGGTTCTGCCAGCGCACCGCGCGCGCATTGCGGAACAGGCCGCGCATGCGCGAGGCCAGCAACGCGTAGCCATGCATCACCACCAGGTCCACGGCGCACATCGTCACGGCCAGGATGGCGAGCTGGGGCGCGAGCGCATGGGCCGGGTCGATGAACTGCGGCAGCACCGCGACCATGAAGATGATGCCTTTGGGATTAGTCACATTGGTCAGGAAGCCGGTGGCGAAACGGCGGCGCGGACTCAGCGCGGCAACGCGCGGCGCCTCCTGGCCCTGCGCCGCCTCATCCGGGGCGCTATCCACGCGGGCGCGCCACTGCTGCACGCCGATGTAGATCAGGTAGAGCGCACCGATCGTCTTGACCACGGCGAACGCATGCTCGGACGCCAGCAGCAGCGCGCCCAGGCCGCCGCCCGCCACCAGCAGGATGATCACCAGGCCGGTCTGCAAGCCGAAGATCGTAGTGGTGGTCTTGCGCAGCCCGTACGACAGGCCATGGCTCATCGATAGCACCGCCCCCGAACCCGGCGAAACGGCAATCACCCAACAGGCCGCGAAATAAGCCAGCCAAACTTCCCAACGCATGAATGAACTCCCTTGAACGGACTGATCGGCCCGCGCATTGCGGGCCGGCTAAAGCGCAATAAAGCTCGGTAGCGCTTAAAACGGATGAAAACCGGTGAGGAACTGGTCGACCTGCTCCGCCTGGCGCTGGTCGCGCGCGGCATCGCCGGCCTCCAGCACAACCGCCTGGTAGACGTGCACACCGGAAGCCACCAGCCGCGCCGTCAGCCTGCGAGGCGACTGGTCCTGCGGCGAGACCGCAGCCACCTGCACCTCCACGCCGTCAAGCGCCACGGCGGGTGTCGCTGCCGACATCACCTTCACCTTGCGCGTCTTGACCGCTTCCGCGGGGTGGGGACCGAGGTTGCCAAGCAACCCCGCCTGCATCGATTCAAGCGCGGCCTGCCGCATCGCGGCATCGTCGGCGGGCAAGGTCACCACGCCAACGGCGAACAGGGTTTCGTCGATCCGGGCCGCGTCCATCGTCATCGGCAGCTTGCGCCCGGCAATGGCCACTTCGCGGGCGGCGCCGCTTGGCTTGCCCGGATAGAGCGCGGCGTACGCGCCTTCGTTGGACTGAATGGTGCGCCAGTCATAGCGCGGCGAGCAGGCGATCAGCGTGGCGCCGAGCGCGGTCACGGCGAGGGCGGTAGCAAGCGAGGACGGTAACAAGCGGGAAAACCGGCGGTGGGACATCTCGGCAGTGGGTACGGCAGCGTGCGGCAACGGTTCGGCGGACATTGCCGGGGACAGTGCCCGGGATTGTGCGATCCCGCATCCTGGGCGCGCGGGCGCGGCACCACGGATGCGGACGGAAGCCGCTATTATCGGGGAACCTGCGTGCCAGCGCGCATCCACATTGCCAGCCCATGCAAATCCCGTCGCCAGGCCTCCCGTCAGTCCCGTCCACGCCGCAACCGCGCCGGACGCCCGCACGCCGTGCATTGCGCACCGCGGCGGCGGTGATGGGTGCCCTCATGGTCACGACAAGCCATGGCGCCTTGGCCGCCAGCACCCACCTGCCCGCGGCAACCGACCTGGCCGCCCAGGCCAAGGCAGCGGCCACCCGCGGCGAACCGCTGGTGGTGCTGGTCACGCTGCCCGACTGCGTTTACTGCGAAACCGTGCGCCGCAACTATCTCGGCCCGCAGGCCGCGGCGGGCGAGATCGTGGCGCGGGAGCTCGACATGACCGCCAACACGCCGCTGCGCAATGCGGATGGCAGCATGACCACGGCGCGTGAATGGGCCCGCAGCCGCAACGTGACGGTGGCGCCCACGGTGCTTTTCCTGGACGCGCGCGGCCGCTCGCTGGCCACCCCGTTGCGCGGCATGCAGCCTGACTTCTACGGTGCCTACCTGGAACAGGCGCTGGATAAGGCCCGCTCGGCGCTGGCCGCCACGCCGGACTGAACTGCGGGGCGGACGGCCCACCATCCACGCCCGCGCTGCGGCTAATCGCCGCAGCGCGGGCGCCTCCATGCACGCATCCGGCAGCGCCGCGGCAGCGGCAGTAGAATAGCGGCTTGTCTGACCTGTCGGCGAGCATCATGACGACCTCCACTTCCCCAACCGCCCCTCCCGCGGCAAGCCCGGCCCGGCGCAAGCTCTGGCCCGCGATCGCCGCCGTGCTGCTGGTTGCCGTGCTGGGCTGGTTCGGCTACCGCGCCATCGCCCCTGCCAATGCGGCACCGCCCGCCACCTTCACGCTGCTGTCGGGCGAGAAGGTCAGCACCGCCGATCTCAAGGGCAAGGTCTACCTGGTCAACTTCTGGGCCACCAGTTGCGTCACCTGCGTCAAGGAAATGCCGGACATGGTCAAGACCTATGACAAGTTCAAGGACAAGGGCCTGGAGTTCGTGGCGGTGGCAATGAGCTACGACCCGCCGATGTACGTGATGAACTATGCGCAAACCCGCAAGTTGCCGTTCAAGGTGGCGATGGACTCCGACGGCGCGGCGGCCAAGGCTTTCGGCGAGGTGCAACTGACCCCGACCACCTTTGTGATCGATAAGGACGGCCGCATCCTAAAGCGCTATGTCGGCGAACCGGAGTGGGATGCGCTGCACAAGCTGCTCGACGGCGCGCTCGCCAAGGCGGCCTGATCCGCGCAGCCCGCCCGAATCCGCCAGAAAGGTGCCTTCCATGGCACCTTTTTTATTGCGGCAGCCTCCACGCAACGGCCCCGGCCTTGCACAGTTCGCCTGTATGGATATACAGTTACCGGCAGTTTTCCCCGCCCATGCCGGCCAGCGCACTTGCACGCCCGGCATCCCCAAAGGCCCCGCCGTGTTACTCGACCCCGATCCCAGCGCCGTGCTTTGCGATGCACCCGCCAACAGGCAGGATGCCTGCGCCACGCCCGCCTACCTGTCCACCCTGAACCCGGAACAGCGCGCGGCCGTGACCCACGAGCCCGCCGCGCCGCTGCTGATCATCGCCGGCGCCGGCTCGGGCAAGACCAACACGCTGGCGCACCGGGTCGCGCACCTGGTGCTGGGCGGCGCCGATCCGCGCCGCATCCTGCTGCTGACGTTCTCGCGCCGCGCGGCGTCGGAGATGGGGCGGCGGGTCGAGCGCATCGTGGATCAGGCGCTCGGCATGCAGACCTCCGGCGCGGGCCGCGCCGCGCTGACGTGGTCGGGCACCTTCCACGCCATCGGCGCGCGCCTGTTGCGCGAGTACGCCGAGACGCTCGGCCTGTCGCCCAGCTTCACCATCTGCGATCGCGGCGATGCCGCCGACCTGATGAATGTGGTGCGCCATGACCTCGGCCTGTCCGCGCAGGCCTCGCGTTTCCCGCGCAAGGAAACCTGCCTGTCGATCTACTCGCGCGTGGTCAACACGCAGGCCCCGCTGGAAGACGTGCTCAAGCAATGGTTCCCGCGCTATGCCATGTGGACGGATGCGCTGCGCGGGCTGTTCGCCGGCTATGTGGAGGCCAAGCAGAAGCAGCAGGTGCTCGACTACGACGACCTGCTGCTCTACTGGGCGCAGGCCCTGGCCGAACCCGTGCTGGCGCAGGACATGGGCGCGCGCTTCGACCATGTGCTGGTGGACGAGTACCAGGACACCAATGCGCGGCAGGCCGCCATCCTGCTCGCGCTCAAGCCCGACGGACGCGGCCTGACCGTGGTGGGTGACGATGCCCAGTCGATCTATGCCTTCCGTGGCGCCACGGTGCGCAACATCCTCGATTTCCCCGGACAGTTCACACCGGCCGCGGACGTGGTCACGCTGTCGCAGAACTATCGCTCGACCCAGCCCATCCTGGCCGCCGCCAATGCGGTGATCGGCCTGGCGGCCGAACGCTATACCAAGGACCTGTGGTCCGAGCGCGGCTCGGCCGAGAAGCCGGAGATCGTCGTGGTCAACGACGAAGCGGACCAGGCCCGCTACGTGGTCGAGCAGGTCCTGGCGCGGCGCGAGGCCGGGCTGGCGCTGCTGTCGCAGGCCGTGCTGTTCCGCGCCGCCGACCACAGCGCGCAGCTCGAGATCGAGCTGGTCCGGCGCAACATCCCCTTCGTCAAGTTCGGCGGCCTGAAATTCCTGGAAGCCACGCACGTAAAGGATGTGCTGGCGGTCGTGCGCTGGCTGGAAAATCCGCGCGACCGCATGGCGGGCTTCCGCAGCCTGCAGCTATTGCCCGGCGTGGGACCAAAAACCGCCGCGCGTGCGCTGGACGCGGTGGAAATCGCCACCGAGCCGCTGTTCGCGCTGGAATCCTTTGATGCACCGCCGGCCGCTGCCGAGGCATGGCCCGATCTGCTGGCGCTGGCGCGCAGCCTGATGGCGCCGGCCGCGCCGTGGCCCTCCGCCTTCGAGCAGGTGGTGGCGTGGTACCAGCCGCATCTGGAACGCCTGCACGACGACGCTCCCGCACGCGCGGCCGATCTCCAGCAACTGGAACGGATCGCCGCCACCTACGCCTCGCGCGAGCGCTTCCTGACCGAACTCACGCTCGACCCGCCGGATGCATCGAGCGACGAATCCGGCGTGCCACTGCGCGACGAGGATTACCTGATCCTGTCGACCATCCACTCGGCCAAGGGCCAGGAATGGAAGGCGGTCTACGTGCTCAACGCCGTCGACGGCTGCATGCCTTCGGACCTGGCCACCGGCACCACCGAGGAAATCGAGGAAGAGCGCCGCCTGCTGTATGTGGCGATGACCCGCGCCCGCGACCACCTCGACATCGTGGTGCCGCAGCGCTTCTATGTGCACCAGCAAACCGGCTACGGGGATCGCCACGTCTACGCTTCGCGCACGCGCTTCCTGCCCAACCGGGTGATGCCGCTGTTCCACAGCCGCGCCTGGCCGCCGCCCCCGCCGGTGGCGGACGCGCCAGCCAGGGCGCCGTTGCCCAGGCTCGACCTGGCCGGGCGCATGCGGGATATGTGGCGTTGAGCCGCCGTTGACAGCAGGCTGCCCTACAACCCGTAGCGCTTGATCTTGTCGTACAGCGTGGCCTTGCCGACCTGCAGCAGGTCCGCGGCCTGGCTGACCGCGCCGCCGGTGCGTGCCAGCGTATCGGCGATGACAGCACGCTCGTAGTGTTCCATTCGCTCCTTGAGCGGCGTGGAGTCATCGGGCGCATCGGCGCGCGTGCCGCCCTCCGGCACGCCCAGCACCAGACGGTCGGCGGCGTTGCGCAACTCGCGCACATTGCCGGGCCAGGCGCGCTGCATCAGCGCCTGGCGCTGCAGCTCGGAGAGGATAGGAGCGGGGCGCTGGTAGCGCACCGCCGCCACCAGCATGAAGTGCTCGAACAGCGGCACGATATCCTCGCGCCGCTCGCGCAGCGGGGGCAGCGGGATGGTGACGACATTGAGCCGGTAGTAGAGATCCTGGCGGAACGTGCCTTGCGCCACCAGCGCCTCCATATCCCCCTTTGCCGCCGCCACGATGCGCACATCGATCCCGATCGACGCATTGGACCCGAGCCGCTCCAGCGTGCCCTCCTGCAGCACGCGCAGCAGCTTGACCTGCAGCGCCAGCGGCATGCTTTCGATCTCGTCGAGGAACAGGGTGCCGCCCGAGGCATGCTCGAGCTTGCCCACGCGGCGCTTGCCGGCGCCGGTGAAAGCGCCCGCCTCGTGGCCAAACATCTCGCTCTCGAAAATGGCTTCCGGCACCGCGCCGCAATTCAGCGCGACGAACGGTGCTTGATGCCGGGGCGACAAGGCATGAAGGCTGCGCGCCACCAGCTCCTTGCCGGTGCCGGTCTCGCCGTTGATCATCACCGGCACGTCGGTGGCGGCCACGTTGGCCACCAGCATGCGCACCTGCTCGATGGCCGGAGAGCGCCCGATGATACGGGTGCCCGCGGCCGGGCCGGCCAACTCGCGCCGCAGGGCGCGGTTTTCCAGTTCGAGCGCGCGCCGTTCCAGCGCGCGGCGCACGGTCTCGGTCAGGCGGTCGGCGCCAAAGGGCTTCTCGATAAAGTCATAGGCGCCTTCGCGCATGGCTTGTACCGCCATGGTGATGTCGCCGTGGCCGGTGACCAGGATCACGGGTACGCCCGGCGCCGCGTTGCGGCAGTGCTGCAACAGGTCCAGGCCACTGGCGCCGGTGAGCCGCACGTCCGTCACCAGCACGCCGGGAAATTCCGGCGACAGGTGCGGCATGGCGGCTTCGGCCGAAGGCAGCGCCAGCACGGAGAAGCCAGCCAGCTCCAGGCTCTGCGCGGTAGCCTGGCGTACCAGGGGTTCGTCTTCGACGAACAGGACACGCAATCCGTCTTGCATGGCGATGCTCACTCAGTATGGGTGGGGGAGGTGGATCTTGGCGCGGCGCGGGGCGCGGCGCCATCGGGCGCAGGTGCGCGCCGCAGCACCACCACGAATTCGGCGCCGCCATCCGGCTGGTCGGCCGCGCTCAGCTGGCCGCCGAATTCGCGCACGATGGAGGTGGAGATGGCCAGTCCAAGGCCCAGGCCCTGGCCGATTTCCTTGGTGGTAAAGAAGGGTTCGAACAGCCTGGGCAAGACGTCGGCCGGAATGCCGGTGCCGTTGTCGCGCACCGCGATGCTGACGGTGTCGCCGTGCTCGCTAACCGCCACTTCCACGCATGGCGCATCCGGCGCAGCGGTGGCCAGCGCATCCAGCGCGTTGCCGATGAGATTGAGCAGCACTTGCTCAAGCTTTAGCTCGTCGGCCCACACCGCAGGCCCGGGCGGCTGCGACAAGCCCTCCACCCTTAGCGTGACGTGGGCGAGCCGCGGCGCCATCAGCGCCAGCACGTGATCCAGCGCGGCGCGCACATGCACCGCGTGGCGGCGCTGGCGCGCCTTGCCGGCGAACAGCTTGAGCTGCCCGGTGATCTTGCCCATGCGTGCCGTGAGATCGGCAATGGCGGCCAGGTTGTCGGTCACCGCATCAAACTTGCCGCGCTCCAGCAGCACGCGGGTGTTGTCGGAAAAGGTGCGCAGGGCCGCCAGCGGCTGGTTCAGCTCATGGGTAATGCCCGCCGCCATCTGGCCCAGCGCCGCCAGCTTGCTGGCCTGCACCAGTTCGTCCTGTGCCGCGCGCAGTTCGCCCTCGGCGCGCGTGCGTTCGGCCACTTCGGCTTCCAGTTGCTCGTTGATGGCCATCAGGTCAGCCGTGCGCGCCTCCACGCGCCGCTCGAGTTCGTCGTAAGCGGCTTCGAGCAGGCGCCTGCCGTATTCGATGTCGCGCGCCCGCTGGCGGCGCTGGCGCCAGTTGAACAGCAGCAGGCACATGCAGGCATAGGCCAGCGCCGCGCCCACGGTGACATTGCGCGCGCTCGCCAGCACCGGGTCCAGCGAGGCCATCACGTGCATGGTCCAGTCGGCCGGGCCCACCTTGCGGCTGATCTCGAGGTAACGCTCGGCGCTGCCACCTGTGCCGATGCGCACCAGCCGCGCGCCCTCGCCCAGCACCGTATGGCCGAGCCAGCGCGTGACCGGCGATTGCAGCGCCTCCAGCGGCAGCGGCTTGACCGCCTGGTCGTGGTACTGGCGGGTGCGGTCCAGCTCCTGCTGCAACTCGGGCGGCAGCGGCCGCAGCGTGCGGTACTGCCAGGCCGGCACCGAAGAAAGGAAAACCACGCCGTGGTCATCGCTCACCATCACCGGCTCGGCGCCGCCGGCGCCCGCGCGCTGGAACCACTCCAGGTTGAGCTTGACCACGGTCACGCCCACCACCCGGCTGCCCACCTTCACGGGCTGGGCGATGTAATAGCCGGGTTCGTCGCTGGTGATGCCGATGGCGTAGAAGCGCCCGACCTCCCCGCGCGAGGCGATCTGGAAATAGGGGCGAAAACGATAGTCGGTGCCGACGAAACTGCCCGGCTGGTCATGGTTGCTGGCGGCCAGCGCCAGGCCGTTGGCGGCGATCACATAGGTGGCCGAGGCGCGCGCGCGGCGATTGACGTCGGACAGGTAGCGGTTGGCCGCCGCCACCCGCGCGGGATCGGCGGGCGCGGCCAGCAGGTCGTGAACGAAAGGATGGAGCGAGACCAGCGCGGGAAGGAACTCGTAGCGGTCGAGCGTGCTTTCCAGCGTGGCCGCGTAGCGATCGGCGCGGGTCGCCGTGGTCTGTTGCAGGCCATCGACGCCGCGCTGCACCGAAACCAGCCAGGTCAGCGAGCACAGCGCCAGCAGGCCGACGATCAACGCCGCGGCAAAGCCTCGCCAGCTTCCGCCGCCATCGCCCGGCGCATGCACCAGGCGGGCGGAAGCGGGATCATGCACAGCGAGGAAATCGTCGGAATGTGACATCGGCGCACGCGAAGGGACACGCGCCGATGATACCCGCTGGCGGGCGGCGCCGGCTGGCGCCGCCGCCCCGGAGGCCGGGACCTCAGCGGGCGCCGGCGCCGGCTTCGGCAAGTTCGTCCGTTTCATCGCCGCCAGGGCGCAGCGCGCGGTCAAGCTGCACGCGGTCAAGTTCATGCTCCCACGCCGACATGACCACCGTCGCCACGCCGTTGCCGATGATATTCGTCAGCGCACGGCATTCGCTCATGAAGCGGTCGATGCCCAGGATCAGCACCATGCCCGCCACCGGAATATCCGGCACCACAGCCAGCGTGGCGGCCAGCGTGATGAAGCCGGAGCCGGTCACGCCGCTGGCGCCCTTGGAGGTGATCATCGCCACGCCCAGGACGGTGAGCTGCTGCAGCAGCGTGAGCTCGATGCCGGTGGCCTGGGCGATGAAGAGCACCGCCATGGTCATGTAGATGTTGGTGCCATCCAGGTTGAAGGAGTAACCCGTGGGCACCACCAGCCCCACCACCGATTTGGAGCAGCCCAGTTTTTCCAGCTTTTCCATCAGGTGCGGCAGCGCGGCTTCCGACGAGCTGGTGCCCAGTACGATCAGCAGTTCTTCCTTGATGTAGGAGATGAAGCGGAAGATGTTGAAACCCGTCAGGCGCGCCACCGTACCCAGCACCACCACCACGAAGACGATCGCGGTGAAGTAGAAGGTGCCGATCAGCTTGAGCAGCGGCACCAGCGAACCGAGGCCGTACTTGCCGATGGTGAAGGCCATCGCGCCGAACGCGCCGAGCGGCGCCACCTTGGTGATCACATGCACGATGTGGAAGAACACCTTGGATACCTGTTCGACGAAGTCGAACACGATCTTCGAGCGGTCGCCCATCGCCGCCAGCGCCGAGCCGAAGAACAGCGAAATCAGCAGGATCTGCAGGATGTCGCCGTTGGCGAACGCGCTGACCATCGTGTCCGGGATGATGTGCATGAAGAACTCGACCGTGCTCTGGCCGTGCGCCTGCGTCACGTATTGCGAGATCGCCTTGGTGTCGAGCGTGGCCGGATCGATGTTGAATCCGACGCCCGGCTTCAGTATGTGCGCGGACAGCAGGCCGATCAGCAGCGCAAAGGTGGAGATCACCTCGAAGTACAGCAGCGCCTTGCCGCCCACGCGGCCCACCTTCTTCATGTCGCGCATGCCGGCGATGCCGGACACCACGGTACAGAAGATGATCGGCCCGATGATCATCTTGATCAGCTTGATGAAGCCGTCGCCCAGCGGCTTCATTGCAATGCCCGTAGCGGGCCAGAAGTGCCCGAGCACGATGCCCACCGCGATGGCGAATAGCACCTGCACGTACAGGATCTTGTAGAAGGGTTTCCTCATGATGTCGTCCTCGGTATTTTGACCGTGCCCGCCGCCGCAGCGGCGGCAGGTTCGCGCGCCCTGCAAATGGAACGCGTCTGCCTTAGTAATCGCAACCGCCATGCCAGCCCGTCACGCCGCGCCAAGTCCCTGATTTCAAAGGGAAGCTGGAAAAGCGGCCGCGCGTTCACTCCGGCTTTCCGGAAATCCGGAAAATGCGCGTCCGGGGATCCGGACGATCCAGTCCGCGCGGGTGCGCGCTACGCCACCCATGCCGGCGGCACGGCGCCCGCGGCATCTAAGCCGGGGCCCAAAGCGTCGAACCGCCCCGCTTCACACCGTATAATTCAGCCCTTCCACCCATTCCCTGGCGGCCGGCGCGCGCCCGGGGCACCTTTGCCTTGCGGTGCCGCAAGCCGCCGAACGCCCACCACGCATGAGCAGCTACTACGAGCACCATGTTTTCTTCTGCCTCAACCAGCGCGAGGATGGCGGCGCTTGCTGCGCTGACCACAATGCGAAGGCCATGCAGGAATACGCCAAGAAACGCTGCAAGGCGCTCGGCATCAGCGGCGGCGAAGGGCGGGTGCGCATCAACAAGGCTGGCTGCCTGAACCGCTGTGAACTCGGGCCGGTGCTGGTGGTCTATCCCGAGGCCGTCTGGTACACCTTCGTCGACGAGCATGACATCGACGAAATCATCGACAGCCATCTGGTGGGCGGCAAGCCGGTCGAACGCCTGATGCTCGATCGCTGACCGGCGGCCACGCAGATACGCTGAACCGATAAGCCGCTGAACCCCGGGCGCAGCCGCGCTTTAGCCAGTCACCCGCTTCCTGTTTCCATGAACGCGCATACCCAGGTACTTACCGTTGCCGGCCCAGCCGGCGCCATCGACATTTCGGTCGACCTGCCCCAGGCCGGCGCCCCGCGCGGCCTCGCGCTGGTGGCCCATCCGCATCCGCTGTTTGGTGGCACCAAGGACAACAAGGTGGCGCAAACGCTGGCGCGCAGTTTCGTGCAGCTGGGATACGCCTCCGTGCGCCCAAACTTCCGTGGCGTCGGCGGCACCGCGGGCAGCCATGACAACGGCGTGGGCGAGCAGGACGACCTGCTGGCGGTGATTGCCTGGATGCGCACCCAGGCCGCGTGGTCGCCGGATGCCGCCACGCTGCCGCTGGCGCTGGGCGGCTTCTCCTTCGGCAGCTTCGTGGCAAGCCATGTGGCCCGGCGCCTGGCCGAGGCCGGCACGCCGGCGCAGCGCCTGGTCATGGTGGGGACCGCCGCCAGCCGCTGGGAAGTGGCCACGGTGCCGGCCGACACTATCGTCATACACGGCGAGCAGGATGACACCGTACCGCTGGCAAGCGTGTTCGACTGGGCCCGCCCGCAGGAACTGCCTGTGATCGTGATCCCCGGCGCCGACCACTTCTTTCATCGCAAGCTGCACCTGATCAAGCAGCTCGTCGTCAATGCGTGGGACCAGTGACGGGAGCGGCGCGCCGCCCTGCCATGTCACCGGATGCATTCCCCGCCCCTTTTTTTTGTCGGAAACTGAAACATGTTGAATAGAGCCACGCCGCTTTTCGCGTCCGCCAACACGTCCGCCATCGTCACCGCCGCCATCGTCGGCGCGGCCACGGTACTTGCCTCAGCGCCCGTGCGCGCCCAGGGCGTGCCGATGCCGCAGGTCGCGGCCAAGTCCTGGATGCTGTACGACGTCACCAGCGGCCAGGCCCTGGCTTCGCAGAACGCCGATGCGCGCATCGAGCCGGCCTCGCTGACCAAGCTGATGACCGCCTACCTGGCGTTTGCCGCTATCAAGGAAAAGCGCCTCACGATCGACCAGACCGTGGTGCCGACCACGCTGGTCCTGAAGGTCAAGAGCGACGAATCGCGCATGTTCCTGGAGCCCAACAAGCCGGTGAGCGTGCGCGACCTGCTGCTGGGCCTGATCGTGCAGTCGGGCAACGACGCTGCGCTGGCGCTGGCCGAAGCGGTAGGCGGCTCGGAGGAAGGCTTCGTGGCGATGATGAATCGCGAAGCACAGCAACTGGGAATGAAGAACACCCACTTCACCAACACCGACGGCATCCCCGATCCGAACCACTACACCACGGCCATGGATCTGGCCACGCTGACCACGCGCATCATCAAGGACTTCCCCGAGTACTACAGCATGTACTCGCAGAAGGAATTCACCTACAACAAGATCCGCCAGCCCAACCGCAACCGCCTGCTCTACATCGACCCGACCGTGGACGGCGTCAAGACGGGCCACACCAAGTCGGCCGGCTACTGCCTGATCTCCTCGGCCAAGCGTCCGCTGGCCAATGTGCCGAACGGTTCGCGCCGCCTGGTCTCGATCGTGATCGGCACCACCACCGAAGCGGTCCGCACGCAGGAAAGCCTGAAGATCCTCAACTACGGCTTCCAGTTCTTCGACACCCTGCGCCTGTACGACCGCGGGCAGGTGCTGGCCACGCCGGAGATCTACAAGGGCAAGGAATCCACCGTCAAGATCGGCGTCAAGGACGAAACGTACATCACCGTGCCAAAGGGCACGGGCGGCCGCATCAAGCCGGTGCTGGAACGCCAGGAACTGCTGCTGGCCCCGATCGCGGCCGGCCAGCAGGTCGGCACGGTCAAGCTGATGGACGGCGCCACCAAGGTGGCCGAATTCCCGGTAGTGGCGCTGGAAGACGTGCCCGAGGCAGGCTTCTTCGGCCGCCTGTGGGATACCATCCGCCTGTGGTTCAAGCGCAAGTAAGTTGGAGGGCCTTGAAATGAGCAACGACAAGTCCGACCAGGGCAAGCCGGGCAACGTCCCGCCGCGCGAGTCGCTGATCGAGTATCCCAGCCATTTCCCCATCAAGGTGATGGGCAGCATGCAGGATGGCTTCGCCGAAGCCATCGTGACGCTGGTGCAGGGCTTCGATCCCGACTTCCACGCCGGCAAGATGGAAATGCGTCCTTCGAGCAAGGGCAACTACCTCGGCCTGACCGTCACGGTATGGGTCACCAGCCGCGAACAGCTCGACGACCTGTACCGCGCGCTGACTTCCCACCCGATGGTGAAGGTGGTGCTCTAAGCGGTTGGGCGGTGTAGCGGGCCGGCCAGCTTGCCACAATCCTCCCGCCATGCACTGCGTGGCTCCCCTCTCCCGCCTGGCGGGAGAGGGGCTGGGGGAGAGGGCGGGCGTATCCAATGTTACCGTGCTGGACAAGAACTTGGCTCTGCTCGTTGTGGCTCCTGGCTAAGCCACCCCTCTCCCCGCCCCTCTCCCCCTGAGGCCCCCTGAGGGGAGAGGGAGTAACAACAATCAGGCACTTCGGACCGGGTTGGCCTATTCGCCCGGCTTCGTCTGGCGCCTAAAACAACAAACCATGAACACCATCACCCTCAAGCCCGGCAAGGAAAAATCCCTGCTGCGCCGCCACCCCTGGGTCTATGCCACCGGCGTGGACACCATCGAAGGCCGCTGTGAATCCGGCAGCACCGTGATCGTGCGCGCCGCCGACGGCCGCTTCCTGGCGCGCGGGGCCTACAGCCCTAGCTCCCAGATTCGCGTGCGGGTGTGGAGCTTCGACGAAAACGAGCCGGTCGATCACGCCATGTTCAAGCGGCGTGTCTCCGCCGCCGTCGCCCATCGCAAGCAGTGGGTCAGGGACAGCGACGCGGTGCGCCTGGTGTTCGGTGAAGCCGACCGCCTGCCTGGACTAATCGTCGATTACTACGGCAGCGGCGCGAACGGCCAGCTGGTGTGCCAATTCAACGCCGCCGGCGTCGAAGCGTGGAAGGACGCGCTGGTGCAGGCGCTGGTCAAGGAAACCGGCTGCCCCAACGTGTACGAGCGCTCCGACGCCGCCGTGCGCGAACGCGAAGGCCTGCCGCTGGTGACGGGTGTGCTGGCCGGCGCCGAACCCGATCCTGAACTCAGCGTGACCGAACACGGCGTGCGCTACTACGTGGACGTGCGCAGCGGCCACAAGACCGGCTTCTATGTCGACCAGCGCGACAACCGCAAGCTGGTGGGCGACCTCGCCAACGGCCGCGAGGTGCTCAACTGCTTCTGCTACACCGGCGGCTTCTCGCTGGCGGCGCTGCGTGGCGGCGCCACCGCGGTGACCTCGATCGACTCCTCCGGCGAAGCACTCAAGACCGCCGCTGGCAACGTCACCCTGAATGGCTTCGACCCCGAGCGCGCGAGCTGGCTCGATGCCGATGTATTCAAGTCGCTGCGCCAGTTCCGCGCCGAAGGCCGCCAGTTCGACCTGGTGGTGCTGGACCCGCCCAAGTTCGCGCCCTCCGCCCAGCACATCGACCGCGCCGCGCGCGCCTACAAGGAAATCAACCTGGTCGGCCTGCAGTTGCTGCGTCCGGGCGGCCTGCTGTTCACCTATTCGTGCTCGGGTGCGATCAGCATGGAGCTGTTCCAGAAGATCGTGGCTGGCGCGGCTACCGACGCCCGTGCCGATGCGCGCATCCTGCGCCGCCTCTCGGCCGGCACCGATCACCCGATGCTGGCCGCCTTCCCCGAAGGCGAGTATCTCAAGGGCCTCCTGCTGGAAAAGATCTGAAATCCGGGCGCCTCGGCCAAGGATGAACGGCGCCCGCGTGCGCCGTTTTTCATGGGCAAGCCAGGCGCGCGCAACGGTCATCCCGCCTTCACGCGAGCGTCTTCGGCTCGTCACAAACGCCACCTATAGTCCGGTGTGCGGACGCGGCATTGGCAGGTGCCCTTCCGCCTCTTCCTATCAGTCTTCGTGGTAGTTGGCCCCGCGGCGTAGCGGGGTTTTTTTTGCTCCGGCCGTTTGTCGGCGACGAAGCGATGAGCCGTCAACGGAAGGACATGGCAGGGCACCCCATGTGCATCCGCTAAGTGGCAGCGTCCGGTGCCGCCATGGCCAGGCCGCCCGGCTTCGCCAATGCCGCCGGTCGTCTATGGTGAAGAGAGAGCGATCACCGCGGCGTAGATTGCCCCTTCTAACGCCCGCAAGCCGAAACTCCCTATAATCGAACGATCGTTCATATCCAGGGCGCCACCGGCGCCCGTACGTGGTCCAGGAGACGCCATGCCCGCCGCCAAACAACTGCCCCAGGTCCTGCAAAACCTGGCGCTGCCCGTGATTTCCTCGCCGATGTTCATCGTCAGCTACCCCGAGCTGGTGCTGGCGCAGTGCAAGGCCGGCATCGTCGGTTCCTTCCCCGCGCTGAATGCGCGCCCGGCCGAGATGCTGGGCGAGTGGCTCACGCAGATGGAAGAGGAACTCGCCAGCTTCCGCGCCGCCAATCCGGACAAGCCGGTTGGACCGATCGCGGTCAACCAGATCGTGCACGTCTCGAACGCGCGGCTAGAGCACGACATCAAGGTGTGCGTGGACCACAAGGTGCCGATCTTCATCACCTCGCTGCGCGCGCCGCCCAAGGAGATGATCGACGCGGTGCACAGCTATGGCGGCATCGTGCTGCACGACGTCATCAGCATCCGCCACGCCGAGAAGGCGATCGAAGCCGGCGTGGACGGCCTGATCCTGGTCGCGGCCGGCGCCGGCGGGCATGCCGGCACGCTGTCGCCGTTCGCGCTGGTGGGCGAAGTGCGCAAGATCTTCGACGGCGTGATCGCGCTGTCGGGCTCGATCGCCAACGGCGAATCCGTGCTGGCCGCGCAGGCCATGGGAGCGGACTTCGCCTATGTGGGCACCCGCTTCATCGCCTCGCAGGAAGCGCACGCCAGCGAGACCTACAAGCAGTCGATCACCACCTCCGCCGCGGCCGACATCATCTACACCAACCTGTTCACTGGCGTGCACGGCAACTATATCCGCGAGAGCATCGAGGCGTCGGGGCTGGATCCCGAGAACCTGCCCGTGGCCGACAAGACCAAGATGGACTTCTCCAGCGGCGCCTCCAAGGCCAAGGCATGGAAGGACGTGTGGGGCGCCGGCCAGGGCGTGGGCCAGATCCACGACATCCCCACCGCCGGCGAAATCGTGGCGCGCATGAAGGCCGAGTACAACGAGGCCCGCGCCCGCCTGGGGCTGGCGGTCTGAGCGCAATGTCCCCGCCCGGCGCCGCCGGAGCCGGCATGATCCGCGGCCGCAGGCAGCGGGCGCTGCGCGCGCTATGGGTGGTGCTTGGCGTGCTCAGCCTGCTGCTGGGCATTGCCGGCATCTTCCTGCCGGTGCTGCCGACCACGCCGTTCGTGCTGCTGGCCGCCGCCTGCTTCGCGCGCGGCTCGGAGCGCTTTCATGCGCGGCTGCTGGCGCATCCGCGCTTCGGCCCGCTGGTGCATGACTGGCAGGTGCACCGCAGCGTGCCGCTGCGTGCCAAGTGCCTGGCCATCGGGATGATGTGGCCGTCGATGGGCATCACCGCGTGGCTGATGCGCGAGCGCCCGCTGGCGTCGCTGGCGCTGGTTGCCACCGCGGCGGCCGTCAGCGCGTGGCTGCTACGGCTGCCGACGCGCCCACCGGGCGGCCACGCCGCGCCGCCCGAGCAAACTGGCGATCGCGCTCAGTCGTAGCTGCGCGCGTCCTCGATCACCTTGCCATCCTGCGGCAGCGAACCCGCCGCCACGAAGCGCACTTCGCCACGCAGGCGCATGACTTCACGCAGCGATTCGCCGATGGCTCGCCCCAGGCTCGCATCGTCGCGCGTGGCATCGCAATGCAGGGTCATCACGTCGGCGCCAACGCTGCCCGTCACCACCAGGCGCGCGGCGCGCACCTCGGGATGGCGCCGCACCACCTCGCCCACCTGGCCGGGATGCACGAACATGCCCTTGACCTTGGTAGTCTGGTCGGCGCGTCCAAGCCAGCCCTTCAGGCGCAGGTTGGTTCGCCCGCACGGGCTGGCGCGCTCGCCCGAACCGGCCACGAACGCCGAAAGGTCGCCCGTGCCGAAGCGGATCAGCGGATAGTCGCCGTTGCCGAGCACGGTCACCACCACCTCGCCGGTCTCGCCCTCCGGCATCGGCTGCGTGCCACCCGGCTCGACGATCTCGACCAGCACGTTCTCGTCCACCACCCAGCCATCGCCGCCCTGGGTCTCATAGGCAATCAGGCCCACATCGGCGCTGCCATACATCTGCTGCACCCGGATGCCGCGCTCGCCAAACCACGCGCGCAGCGAGGGAGGCAGCGCCTCGCCGGACACCAGCGCCTTGCCCAGGCTGCGGCAAGGCAGGCCGAGTTCGTCGCCCCTCTCCAGCAGCAACTTCAGAAACGATGGCGTGCCCGCGTAGGCCGCCGGCTGCAGGCTGGCCAGCGCCTGCACCTGCGATTCGGTCTGGCCCACGCCGGCGGGAAACACGCAGCAGCCCAGGCGATGGGCACCGGTTTCCATCATCATGCCGGCTGGCGTGAAGTGATAGGAGAAGGTGTTGTAGACCAGATCGCCAGAACGGAAGCCTGCCGCGAACATGGCGCGCGCGATGCGCCACCAGTCGGCGTCGTGCCCGTCCGGCTCGTTGATCGGCCCCGGCGACTGGAAGATATGCCGCAAGCCCCCAAGCGGGGTCGCATTGAGCCCGCCCAGCGGCGGCATCGCCTTCTGCCGCGCCGTCAGCTCGGACTTGCGCGTCACCGGCAGTGCCGCCAGCGCCGCGCGGGAATCCAGCGCACGCGGATCCACATCGCGCAAGACCTCAGCGAAATAAGGGGCATGCGCCTTGGCATGCGCGACTTGCCGCGACAAGGCCGCCAGCAAAGCCTGCGAGCGGACTTCAGGGGCGCGCGTTTCGAGCGAATCGAAGTGTTCAGACATGGTGCGTAGTTCGCGTAGTAGTCGCGTGATGAACCGCGTGAGGCAGCGCTCACCGATCGGCGTTGTGTTTAAGACCGAGAGCTCTTCTCAGGCCAGCCAGCGCTTGCGGCGGCGATAGCTTTTTACGTCGCGGAAGGAACTCCGCCCGCCGCCCTCTCCATCGTTCGCCGCCACGCCCAGGTAGAACTCCTTCACATCCTCATTGGTCCGCAGCGCCTCGGCCGCGCCATCCATCACCACGCGGCCGTTCTCCAGGATGTAGCCGTAGTCCGCATAGCGCAGCGCCACCATAGTGTTCTGCTCGGCCAGCAGGAAGCTGACCTTCTCGCGCTGGTTGAGGTCGCGCACGATCTCGAAGATCTCCTCGACGATCTGCGGCGCCAGGCCCATCGACGGCTCGTCGAGCAGGATCATGCTGGGCTTGGCCATCATGGCCCGGCCGATCGCGCACATCTGCTGCTCGCCGCCGGAGGTGTAGCCCGCCTGCGATTTGCGGCGCGTCTTCAGGCGGGGAAAGTACTCGTAGATGCGTTCCAGCGCATCGCGCGTCTCGCTGCGCGACAGGCCGCGCGTATAGGCGCCGGTCAGCAGGTTTTCTTCCAGCGTCAGGTGGGCAAAGCAATGCCGCCCTTCCATCACCTGGATCACGCCGCGCTTGACCAGCTCGTTGGGCGTGAGCCGGTCGACCCGGTTGCCGCGATATTCGATCGAGCCCTTGGTGACGTCGCCTCGCTCGGCATGCAGCAGGTTGGAGATGGCCTTGAGCGTGGTGGTCTTGCCCGCGCCGTTGGCGCCCAGCAGCGCCACGATCCGCCCTTCCGGCACGTCGAGCGAAACGCCCTTGAGCACCAGGATGACGTGGTCGTAGATGACTTCGATATTGTTGACGGACAACAGGCTCATGATGCGGCTCGGTTGGTGGTTCCTGGCTTGCTTCATCCCCGCTCCCCCGTGCGCGGGAGAGCGGAGTCAACAACAAACGCCTCGCGGCGCCCGCTCAAGACTTCATGCACGTAGGCGAAATGCCCTTCTCTTTCGCGAACTGCGCGGCACTCGCCTTGAACAGCGGATGGATCAGGTTCTTGTTGCCTTCGATCCAGTCCGACACCACCACCCACTTGGTGCCATCCCACTGCTGGATCTTCACCTTGCCCGAACCCTCGTGGTTATCGCAACTGGTCTTGATCTCCGGCAGCAGACCGGTCGCGCCCAGTTGGGCAAGCCGCGCATTGGTCAGGTTCAGGTTCTCGAAGGCCCAGCGCATGTCGTCGCCGCTCATGACCTTGCCCTTGCCATACTTGGCCTGCGCCACGCGGATCGCTTCCACGGTCACCACCGCGGCGGACACGCCGCGGTTGTAGAGCACCGAGCCGACCTTGTTGCGGTCCTGCATATTGCCCTTGCCGGCGCCGTAGACCACCTTGTCGATATCGGCGATCACCGGCACGCCCTTGCCGGCCACGTTCCAGGTCGCGCTCATATAGCCCTTGGCTGCGTCACCGGCGGGCAAGGTGTCTTCCTCGGAGCCAGCCCACCAGGAGCCGACCATCTTGTCACGTGCGAAGCCCACCTTCTGCGCGGCCTTGAGCGCGGTCTGGTTCATCACGCCCCAGCCCCAGAAGATCACGTAGTCAGGATTCTCCTGGCGGATCTTCAGCCACTGCGCGCCCTGCTCGTTGCCAGGGTGCGCCACCGGGATCTCGACGAGGTTGAACTTGCCGAGCTTGGCTTCGGCCTCCAGCGCCACGATCGGCTCCTTGCCATAGGCCGAGTCGTGATACAGGTAGACGATCTTCTTGCCCGCCAGCGAGCCGCCGCTCTTGGAGGCCAGGTACTTGACGATGGCCGAGACCTGCATCTGGTAGGTGGTGACCAGCGGGAAGGCATAGGGGAACACCGAGCCGTCGACCGCATCGGTGCGGCCATAGCCCATCATGACCAGCGGCACCTTGTCGGCCGCGGTCTTGTCCACCAGCGCGTAGGAGATACCGGTCGACATGGTGTGATACGCGGTGCCCTTGCTGGCGGCGCTCTTGCTCTTGAGCCGCTCATAGCACTCCACGCCCTTGGCGTTGTTGTACTCCGTCTCGCACTCTTCCCACGAGAGCTTGACGCCATTCACGCCACCTTCCTTGAGGTTGACGTAGTTAAGGTAGTCGACGAAGCCGCCGTAAAAGGACTGCCCGTTGGCGCCATAGGGGCCGACGCGATAGCTGGGCAGGGCGACGAACTGCTCGCCGCTCTGCGCTTGCACCGCCAGCGGCGCCAGCAACGCCGCGGACGCTCCCACCGCCAGGGCAATGCGCTGCAGATTGCGAATCAGGATGGTCATGACTGTCTCCTTCACCTTGGCAGGTGTGTGTTTGTTATGGAATACCCGTTTGCTTGATCCGGCCTAGAAAACGTCAAAGCGTCAATGCGTTGGTACTTAATGCGGGAATGGCCACAGCCGCAGCTTCTCCTTGGCGATCTGCCACAGCCGCGCGAGACCGTGCGGCTCCACGACCAGGAAGAAGATGATCAGCGCGCCGAACACCATCAACTGGATATGCGACACCGCGGCATTGGTAAAAGGCAGGTGCAGCAGCGCGGCCAGCGGCGGCAGCGCGTTGTCCAGGAAGATCGGCAGCAGCAGGATAAAGGCCGCGCCGAGGAAAGAGCCGAGGATGCTGCCCACGCCGCCGATGATGATCATGAACAGCACGCGGAAGGACAGGTCGAGCGAGAAGCCGTCGGGTTCGACCGAACCCAGGTAGCAGAACGCATAGAGCGCGCCGGCCACGCCGCAGTAGAACGAGCTGACGGCGAAGGCCAGCAGCTTGGTGCGCATCAGCGGAATGCCGATCACCTCGGCCGCAACGTCCATGTCGCGCACCGACATCCATGCGCGCCCGGTGGACGAGCGCACCATGTTCTTGGCGGCGATGGCCAGCACCGTCACCAGCATCAGCACGAACAGATACTTCTTTACCGGGGTGTCGATGGCGATGCCGAACAGGTTCAGCTGCTGCGCGGTGATCACGCCGGAGGAACTGTTGTTGGAAAACCAGGGAAACTTGGTCAGCGCCCACACCACGAAGAACTGCGCGGCAAGCGTCGCGACAGCGAGGTAGAAGCCCTTGATGCGCAGCGACGGCAGCCCGAAGGCGACACCCACCAGCGCCGCCGACAATCCCGCGAGGATGAAGGTCAGCAACACCGGCAGCCCTTCGATGCGCAACTGGAAGTTGTAGGCGGCATAGGCGCCCACGGCCATGAAGGCTGCCGTGCCGAGCGAGAGCTGTCCCGCGTAGCCGGTCAGGATATTCAGCCCGAGCGCGGCCAGCGCGAAGATCAGGAACGGGATCAGGATGGCCGAGAACCAGTATTCCGAACCGGTCAGGGGAATCGCGATAAAGGCCACCGCCATCAGCACCGCAAAGCCGATGCGGTCCTGGCGGATGGGGAAGATCTGGCTATCGGCCAGGTAGCTGGTCTTGAACTGGCCGGATTCACGGTAGAACATGGGTTGTCTCCTGGGGCAAAGGCCGGTCAGACACGATCGATATGTTTCTCACCGAACAGCCCCTCGGGCCGCACCAGCAGGAACAACAGCGCAAACACATACGGGAACCAGCCCTCGATGCCACCGAAGTTGCCCCCGAAGGCGGACTGGAATACGGGCGGGATGTAGATCTCGGCGAGCTTCTCCGAGGCACCGATGATCAGGCCGCCGACGATGGCGCCCGGCACCGAGGTAAAGCCGCCGAGGATCAGCACCGGCAGCGCCTTGAGCGCCGTCAGCGTCAGCGCGAACTGCACGCCATTGCGCGAGCCCCACAGCATGCCGGCCACCAGCGCGACGAAGCCCGCCACGCCCCACACGATGGCCCAGATATGCTGCAGCGGAATCCCCAGCGACAACGCTGCCTGATGATCGTCAGCCACGGCGCGCAGCGCGCGGCCCACCTTGGTGTACTGGAAGAACAGCGCCAGCGTGCCCACCAGCAGGCCGGCGATGCCCGCCGCCGCCAGGTCGAACTTGGACACCACGATATTGAAGCGCGTCAGGATGGATTCGATCGGCTCGTCGACGATGCCGAGGTTGATCGGGCGGACTTCATTGCCGAACAGCAGCGGCCCCAGTCCTTCGAGGAAGAAGGACAGCCCGATGGTCGCCATGAACAGAGTGATCGGCGGCTGGTTGACCAGCTTGCGCAACACCAGGCGTTCGGTGCTGATGCCTACCACCACCATCACGCCGAATGCGCCGATCACCGCCGCCCACATCGGCAGGCCCTTGTCCATCAGCCCGACCACCGCCAGCGCGGCGAAGTAGACCATCGCGCCCTGCGCGAAGTTGAATACGCCCGAAGCCTTGTAGATCAGCACGAAGCCCAGCGCCACCAGCGAGTACATCAATCCCGACAACAGGCCGCCGATCAGGATTTCAAAGAAGAACGTCATGGTTATCCTTGTATCGTTCCGTGCGTTGCGTCTGCGTCAGTGACCAGCGCCGAGGTAGGCGCGGATCACGTCCGGGTTGGCCTTTACCGCCTCCGGCGTGCCGTCGCCGATCTTCTTGCCGTAGTCGAGCACCACCACGCGGTCGGAGATGTCCATCACCACGCCCATGTCGTGTTCGATCAGCACGATGGTGGTGCCGAACTGGTGGTTCACGTCCAGGATGAAGCGGCACATGTCCTGCTTCTCCTCCACGTTCATGCCTGCCATCGGCTCATCGAGCAGCAGCATGGAGGGCTCGGCCGCCAGCGCGCGCGCCAGCTCCACGCGCTTCTGCAAACCGTAGGGCAGGCGTCCCACCGGCGTCTTGCGGATGGCCTGGATTTCAAGGAAGTCGATCACCTCTTCGACCTTCTGGCGGTGGCGCATTTCTTCGTTGCGCGCGGGGCCCCACCACAGCGCATTGGCCAGCAGGCCGCTGCGGAACCGGGTGTTGCGCCCCGTCATGATGTTGTCGAGCACGGTCATGCCCTTGAACAGCGCGATGTTCTGGAAGGTGCGCGCGATGCCCTGGCGGGCCGCGGCGGTGGGATGCATCTTGCGCCGCTCCTCGCCGCGGAACACGATGCGGCCCTGCTGCGGGTGATAGACCCCGTTGATCACATTGAGCATCGAGCTCTTGCCCGCGCCGTTGGGTCCGATGATGGCGCGGATCTCATGCTCGCGCACATCGAAGGAGATATCGGTCAGCGCCTTCACGCCACCGAAGGACAGCGAGATATGCTGCAGGTCGAGTATCACCTCGCCGGCCTGCCGCGCCTGCGCCTGCGCATGCCCGGCCTGCACACCGCCTTGCAGCTCCGCCGTGGCTCCCGCCACCGCGGACGCGCCGCTCCACACCGGCTGGCCGTCGCCGCCGCGCTCCACGCCTTTCCATGCCATTTGCGTCATCCTCCCGCCCCTGCTCATGCCGCGCGTGCCGCGCCGGCGGAGGCCGGCGGGATGCGCTTCACGTCAACCAGCTTCAGCGTGGCCGATACACTGCCCTCGCGGCCATCCTCGAACTTCACGCGCGTCTCGATAAACTGCTCCGTCTTGCCGGCGTACAGCGCCTCGACCAGCACGCCGTACTTCTCGGCGATGAAGCCACGCCGCACCTTGCGGGTCCGCGTGAGCTCGTCATCGTCCGGATCCAGCTCCTTGTGCAGGATCAGGAAACGCGAGATCTGCGAGCCGGCCAGCATGGCATCGGTGGCGAGATCGGCATTCACCTGCTCGACGCACTCGGCGATCATGGCGATCACTTCCGGCTGCGCGGCAAGATCGATGTAGCCCGCGTACGCCAGGTGGCGCCGCTCGGCCCAGTTGCCGACCGCTTCGAAATCGATATTGATGAAAGCGCACACGCTGTCGCGGCCAGTGCCGAACGCCACCGCTTCCTTGATGTACTGGAAGAACTTGAGCTTGTTCTCGATGTACTTGGGCGCGAACATGGCGCCGTCCGACAACTTGCCCACATCCTTGGCGCGGTCGATGATCTTGAGATGGCCGTCGCCATCGATCACGCCCGCGTCGCCGGTCATGAAGTAACCATCGTCGTTGATCGCCTCACGGGTGGCATCGTCGCGCTTGTAGTAAGCCTTCAGCAGCCCCACGCCACGCACCAGCACCTCGCCGTTGTCGGCAATGCGGATCTCCATGCCCGGCGCGGCCGGCCCCACCGAATCGAACTTGACCTTGCCGTCCGGCTGCAGGCAGACATAGGCGCAGGTTTCGGTCTGGCCGTAGAACTGCTTGAGATTGACGCCGATCGAACGATAGAAGCGGAACAGGTCCGGCCCGATCGCTTCGCCCGCCGTGTAGCCCACGCGGATGCGGCTCATGCCCAGCACGTTGCGCAGCGGCCCGAAGATCAGCGCTTCGCCCGCGGCGTAGCGCAGCCGGTCGGCCAGCGCCACCGGCTTCCCGTCGAGGATGTCGGTGCCGCAGCGGCGCGCCACGTCCATCGCCCAGTGGAACAGCTTGCGCTTGATCCAGCCCGCGTCTTCCATGCGGATCATCACCTGCGTGAGCAGGTTTTCATAGATGCGCGGCGGCGCGAAGTAATAGGTGGGACCGATCTCGCGCAGATCGGTCATCACCGTCTCGCGCGATTCCGGGCAATTCACGGTAAAGCCCGCCGTCAGGGCCTGCGCGTAGGAGAACAGGTTGTCGCCGACCCACGCCATCGGCAGGTAGGACAGCACATCGTCCTTCGCGGTCAGGCCGTCGAAAGCGCAACCGTTGCGCGCCGAGCCGATCAGGCCGCGGTGCGAATGGCACACCCCCTTGGGCTTGCCGGTGGTGCCGGAGGTGTAGAGGATGATGGCAGTGTCGTCGGGCGCGCCCGCGGCAACGGCCTGGTCGAACAAGCCCGGATTGGCGCGATCGAATTCACGGCCGATTTCCTGCACGCGCTGGTAGGACATCAGCGCCGGATGATCATAGTCGCGCAACCCGCGCGGGTCTTCATAGATGATGTGCCGCACCTTGCGGCCCTGCGCGGCGAGCTGCTCCTCCACTTCGAGCAGCTTGTCCACCTGCTCCTGGTCCTCGACGATGGCAAAATCGATCTCGGCATCGTTGAGCACATAGATCATCTCGCCCGCGATCGCGTCCTGGTACAGCGGCACGGGCACGCCACCCAGTGCCTGCGCCGCGCTCATGGCCCAGTACAGGCGCGGCCGGTTGTCACCGACCACCGCCAGGTTCATGCCGCGCGCAAAGCCCAGCGCGGCCAGCCCGCACGCCAGCGCACGGACCTCCTGCGCGGTCTGCGCCCAGCTATAGGTTTGCCAGATTCCGAGATCCTTCTCGCGGTAAGCCGGGCTTTCCGGCCGCTGCTGCGCATGCGCAAGCAGCAGGCGCGGGAAGGTCGTCGCCGACGGTTCCTGCATCGCTGTCTCCTGTCCCTCCGGGGCGGGGATCCGCCACCGGTGTCAAGCCTGCTTCCGCTGGTTATACTTGGCCTGTTTTGCCCCGCGCGGTTTCTGCCGCAGCGCAACAAGTCCGTCGTGCCTTGTCCTGGCACGCACTCGCGGTTGGTGTGATCGTAAGATAGTGCATGCCATTTCCCCCGGTTGTCACGCCGATGACAATTCCGGGTTAATCCCTACGGGAAGGTTTTCCAGCTCATGCTCAACGATTTTGTCGACCGCTGCGTGTGGGCAGCCGACCTCAGTCCGGAACAACGCGACGTGGTCCGCCGCGCCATGTGCGTGCGCGAATATAGCCAGGGCGATTACGTCTGTCACAAGGGTGACAAGGCCGAGCACTGGTTGGGGGTGCTGGAAGGGATCGTCAAGATCACTACGGTGTCGCCTTCCGGCAAGTCGGTGACATTCACCGGCGTGCCTACCGGCGGCTGGTTCGGCGAAGGCGCCGTGCTCAAGGCCGAGATCCGCAAATACGATGTGATGGCGCTGCGGCGCTCGCGGATTGCTTTTCTTCCGCGCGAGACTTTTCAGTGGTTGCTGGATACCAGCCTGCCGTTCACGCGGTTCCTGCTGACGCAGTTCAACGAGCGGCTGGGGCAGTTCATTGCCGCCGTGGAATACGAACGGCTGCTCGATATCGATTCGCGGGTGGCACGCGCGGTGTCGTCGCTGTTCAACGAGCACCTGTACCCCGGCCTGGGAACCACGCTGGAGATTTCGCAGGAAGAAATCGGCCTGCTGGCGGGCATATCGCGGCAGCGGGCCAATCAGGCGTTGAAGGTGCTGGAGCAGCAGGGACTGGTGAAGGTCGACTATGGCGTGATCGAGGTATTGGACCTGGAAGGGCTGCGGCAGTACGGCGAATAGGACCGCCGCGCCCCTCGCGGCCACCTTGCGCCATGGCCCGACGCGGTTTGTCGCGCAATCAACGGAATACGCCGACCGCCTCCACCAGCCGGTTGGCCTGCCGTTTCAGGCTCTGTGCGGCGGCCGCGCTCTGCTCCACCAGCGCCGCGTTCTGCTGGGTGATGCGGTCGAGGTCGCCGATGGCATCGCCAACCTGGCTGATGCCCGCGCTCTGCTCGGACGTAGCCAGGCTGATCCCGGCGATCAGGTCGGAGACGCGCCTGACCTGGGCCACGATGTTGTCCATGGTCTGGCCGGCGTCGTTGACCAGTTGCGCCCCCGAGTCGACCTTTTCCACGCTGGCGCCGATCAGCGCCTTGATCTCCCTGGCCGCGCTGGCGCTGCGCTGCGCGAGCCCGCGCACCTCACCGGCCACCACCGCGAAGCCCCTGCCCTGTTCCCCCGCCCGCGCGGCTTCCACCGCGGCATTCAGCGCAAGGATATTGGTCTGGAAGGCGATGCCGTCGATCACGCTGATGATGTCAGCGATCCGTTTCGAGCTGCTGCTGATTTCCTCCATGGTCGCCACCACCTGCGACATCGCCTTGCCGCCCTTGGCCGCCTCGGTGCTGGCGGAGCCGGACAGCTCGTTTGCCTGGGCCGCGGTCTCGGCATTGCTCTTGACCGTGGCCGTCATCTGCGTCATCGACGACGCCGTATCCTGTACGTTGGATGCCGCCTGCTCGGTACGCTGACTCAGGTCGCTGTTGCCCTGCGCGATCTCGCTGCTTGCGCCTTGCACGTTCAGCACCTGCTCGCTCACGTCGTCGATCAGCCAGCGGAACATCAGGCCAAGCTGGCTGATCG
The DNA here is from genome assembly GCF_057814235.1 of Cupriavidus sp. F041. NCBI lineage: Bacteria > Pseudomonadati > Pseudomonadota > Betaproteobacteria > Burkholderiales > Burkholderiaceae > Cupriavidus > Cupriavidus sp. F041. The sequence goes on along the minus strand of NZ_JBVASY010000002.1, from coordinate 15,418 downwards.
TGCGCAGGGTCATGCCGATCTCGTCCACGCGGTCCATATGCTCGACCTGCTGGCTTTCGCCTGACGCGACGCGCAAGGCCTGTGCCATGACCCGCTCCAGCGGCCGCGAGATCTGCGCCTCCAGCCAGCCGGAGACCAGCAGCAGCATGGCGGCGACGATGCCGCCCAGGCCGGCCAGCGGCATCCCACTCATGCCAAGCGCCGCCGCACCAATGACCGAGGCCGGCAGCAAGGTCGCCAGGGCGCCGCGGATGCGCCAGCGCACCGGCATGGTCTTGAAGGCCGATGCCCACCGCTTCCAGCCGCCCTGAATGATCAAGCCCTTGTGAAAGCGCCGCTGGCCCGCACTACCCTCGCGGAAGTCCTGGTAGAGCCGCCCGGCGGCGTCAATCTCCTCGCGCGAGGGCCTGGTGCGCACCGACATGTACCCCACCGGCTTGCCGTTGCGCACCAGCGGCATGGCGTTGGCGCGTACCCAGTAGTGGTCGCCGTCCTTGCGCCGGTTTTTTACCAGCGCCGTCCAGGGCTCTCCGCCCTTGAGCGTGGCCCACATGTCGGCGAACGCCTCGGCCGGCATGTCCGGGTGCCGCACGATATTGTGGGGCTGCCCCTGGATTTCCTCGCGCGTGAAGCCACTGACATCGACGAAGGCCGCATTGGCGTAGGCGATGCGGCCCTTGGTGTCGGTGGTCGACATCAGCGTCGCATTCTCAGACAGTTCGTATTCGCGCTGCGAGACGGGTTGGTTGTTGCGCATAAAGATTCCCCATCGGTTTTCCAAAGCACGCGACGCACAGACAGTGCCACGACTGCGGCGGCGCGTAGTGCATTTCAGCGTTTACGGAAATGTCTGTGCAAAGCTTTAGCGATTAGGGACAAATGAAGACATTCACCCGGTTTCACTTGGATCGAGATTGATTTCACTCGGTGTTAATCGGCTTTATCGCCGCCAAAGGCTTGACAATATTTTTTAATACGTTCGTTCTATTTAATTCATATTGATATCGATTCTTGTTTGAAAATTCAAGCAGACAGCAAATCGTCAGGTACCGGAAGGGGCATGGTTCATTGATCACGACATGCTGGAGAACCGGCAGGCAGGGGCGTTCCGCAAACGAAAAAAAGCTGGCAACGGATCGCTCCGTTGCCAGCTTTCTTAGCTTCCCCCGCCCTGGGGAAGGGGGACTTTCCATCTCTTACTGCTTCAATATTACTTGCTGTAGACGTACACACCGCGGCCCGTCTTGCGGCCGAGATAGCCCGCTGCCACCATTTCGCGCATCAGCATGGCCGGACGGTATTTCGGGTCGGCAAATTCGGTGTACAGCACCTCCATCACCGCCAGCATCGTATCCAGGCCGATCATGTCGGCCAGCGCCAGCGGGCCGATCGGGTGATTGCAGCCCAGCTTCATGCCTTCGTCGATCTCTTCCGGCGACGCCAGGCCTTCACCCAGCACGCAAAACGCCTCATTGATCATCGGGCAGAGAATCCGGTTCACCACGAAGCCCGGGTTGTTCTTCACGGTGATCGGGTACTTGCCCAGCGCCTTGGAGAGTTCTTCCACCAGCGCATGCGTGGCATCGCTGGTCTGCAGGCCGCGGATCAGTTCCACCAGCGCCATCATCGGCACCGGATTGAAGAAGTGCATGCCGATGAAGTTGCCCGGCCGGGTCGTGACCGCCGCCAGCTTGGTGATCGAGATCGACGAAGTGTTGGACGCCACGATCACGTTGTCGCCGACAATGCTGTCGATCTGCTTGAGGATCTTGACCTTGAGGTCGAAGTTCTCGGTGGCGGCTTCGATCACGATGTCGGTGGCCTTGAGCGATTCATAGGCGGTCGAGCCCTTGATGCGCGCCAGTGCGGCTTCCTTGTCGGCTTCGCTGATCTTGTCCTTCTTGATCAGGCGGTCCAGGCTGCCCGCAACGGTGGCGATGCCCTTGTTCACCGCTGCGTCGCTGATGTCCACCATCACCACGTCCAGGCCCACTACGGCGCATGCTTGCGCGATGCCGTTACCCATGGTTCCGGCGCCTACGATGCCAACTGTCCTGATTCCCATCTTCTCTTCCTTGTTGCTGGTTGCTTGATGCAGATCCGGCCCGCCGCGGGTGCGGCGGACCGGTGTTTCATAGGGTCAGGCGTCGCGCAGCGCGGCGATGATGCGATCGGCGTGCTGGCTGAGGATTTCCGGATCCTGCATGTCGGTGCCGTGGCCGCGCAGTGTGCGGTCGGCATAGCGGGGCACGATGTGGAAATGCACGTGCGGGACGGTCTGGCCCGCGGCGCTGCCGTTGAACTGGCCGATCGAGATGCCGTCCGGCCTGAAGGCGGCGCGCACCGCGCGGGCTACGCGCTTGGTGGTGCGGATGGCGGCTTCGGCGCCGGCGTCGGAGAGGTCGAATATCTCCGCGGCCGGCTCCTTGGTCACCACCAGTACGTGGCCGTCGGACTGGGGCATGATGTCCATGAAGGCAACGGTGTCGGCGTCTTCATACACCTTGTTGCAAGGCAATTCGCCACGCAGGATGCGGGCGAAGATATTGTTTGGATCGTACACGGTGCTCCTGATTGGTCTTGTCTTGATCTTGTCTTGATCTTGTCTTGGTATTGGCTTGGCCCTGGCGCTCGACGGCCGCGCTATGGCCGCGTTATGGCCGCGTTATGGCCTTATGCAAACGTCAAGTTTAACGCAGGGGCCTCGCACGAAACAGCCCCCGGCTGACACATCACATATTGCGCCGGTACTGTCCTCCCACCTCGAACAGCGCATGCGTGATCTGCCCCAGCGAGCACACGCGCACCGCATCCATCAGCACCGCAAACACATTGTCGTTGTCGATCACGGCCTGGCGCAGGCGCTGCAGCATCGCAGGCGCCGCATCCGCATGGCGCGCATGGAAATCCGCCAGCCGCGCGAGCTGTCCCTGCTTCTCCTCTTCGCTGGAGCGCGCCAGTTCGAGCGTCTGCGTGGCGGGCTCGCCGTTGGGATTGCGGAAGGTGTTGACGCCGATGATGGGCAGCGTGCCGTCGTGCTTGCGCTGCTCGTAGTACAGCGACTCCTCCTGGATCTTGCCGCGCTGGTAGCCGGTCTCCATCGCCCCCAGCACGCCGCCGCGCTCGGCGATGCGCTCGAACTCCTGCATCACCGCTTCCTCCACCAGGTCGGTCAGCTCATCGATCAGGAAGCTGCCCTGGTTGGGGTTCTCGCATCTGGCCACGCCCCATTCGCGGTTGATGATGAGCTGGATCGCCAGCGCGCGGCGCACCGACTCGCCGGTGGGCGTGGTGATGGCTTCGTCGTAGGCGTTGGTGTGCAGCGAATTGCAGTTGTCGTAGATCGCGATCAGCGCCTGCAGCGTGGTGCGGATATCGTTGAAGTCGATCTCCTGCGCATGCAGCGAGCGGCCGGACGTCTGGATGTGGTACTTGAGCTTCTGGCTGCGTTCGTTGGCGCCGTATTTTTCGCGCATCGTCACGGCCCAGATACGGCGCGCCACGCGGCCCATCACGCTGTATTCCGGGTCCATGCCGTTGGAGAAGAAGAACGACAGGTTGGGCGCGAAATCGTCGATATGCATGCCGCGCGCGAGATACGCCTCCACATAGGTGAAGCCGTTGGACAGCGTGAATGCCAGTTGCGAGATCGGGTTCGCGCCAGCCTCCGCGATGTGATAACCGGAGATCGAGACCGAGTAGAAATTGCGCACCTGGTGGTGCACGAAGTAGGCCTGGATATCGCCCATCACCTTGAGCGAGAACTCGGTGGAGAAGATGCAGGTGTTCTGCCCCTGGTCTTCCTTGAGGATGTCGGCCTGCACCGTGCCGCGCACGTTCTGCAGCACCCAGGCGCGGATCTTGGCCTCCTCGTCGCTGGTGGGATCGCGGCCGTTGTCGGCGCGGAACTTGTCGAGCTGCTGGTCAATGGCGGTGTTCATGAACATCGCCAGGATGGTGGGCGCGGGGCCGTTGATGGTCATCGACACGGAGGTCGACGGGCTGGTCAGGTCGAAGCCGTCGTACAGCACCTTCATGTCGTCGAGCGTGGCGATCGACACGCCCGAATTGCCGACCTTGCCGTAGATATCCGGTCGCGTATGCGGATCCTCGCCGTACAGCGTGACCGAGTCGAAGGCGGTGGACAGGCGCTTGGCATCCATGCCTTCGGAGACCAGCTTGAAGCGGCGGTTGGTGCGGAAGGCATCGCCCTCGCCGGCGAACATGCGGGTGGGGTCTTCGTTCTCGCGCTTGAAGGCGAACACGCCGGCAGTGTAGGGGAAGCTGCCGGGCACGTTCTCGCGCATCAGCCACCTGAGCACCTCGCCATCGTCCGCGAAGCGCGGCAGCACCACCTTGCGCACCGTGGTGCCGGACAAGGTGCTGGAGGTGAGCGTGGTGCGGATTTCCTTGTCGCGGATCTTCACCACGTACTCGTCGCCGCTGTAGGCCTTGCGCATCTCCGGCCACATCGCCAGCAGCTTGCGCTCCTGCGCGCCCAGCGCGGCGTCGCGTTCCGTGGCGAGCGCCTGCAGCGCGTCGCCGGCATCGCCCGGCGTTGGCTCCGGCGCGGCCAGCAGCATGCGGCGTGCCTCGCGCAATTGCTGGCGCTCGCGCGCCAGCTGGCTTTGCGCTTCCACGCGGTGGTGATAAGCGCGCACGGTGTCGGCAATCTCCGCCAGGTAGCGGTTGCGCGCCGGCGGCACGATCACGTTCTGGCCGGTGGAGATGCGTCCGCTCAGCAGCGGCAGCACGCCCGCCGGCGCGCGCATGCCGCGCGCGCACAGCGCTTCGCGCAGGCCCTGGTAGAGCATGGTCACGCCGTCGTCGTTGAAGCGGGACGCCTGGGTGCCGTACACCGGCATCTCCTCGGGCTTTGCATGCCACTGCTCGCGGTTGCGCTGCACTTGCTTGGCGACGTCGCGCCACGCGTCGCGCGCGCCCTTGCGGTCGAACTTGTTGATGGCGACGAAGTCGGCGAAGTCCAGCATGTCGATCTTCTCGAGCTGGCTGGCGGCGCCGAACTCGGGCGTCATCACATACAGCGACAGGTCCGCATGCGGCACGATGGCCGCATCGCCCTGGCCTATGCCCGAGGTCTCGACGATGATCAGGTCGAAGCCACTCGCCTTGCACGCTGCCAGCACATCCGGCAGCGCCTGCGAAATCTCGGAGCCGGCCTCGCGCGTGGCCAGCGAGCGCATGAAGATGTTCGGATGATTGATCGCATTCATGCGGATGCGGTCGCCCAGCAACGCACCGCCGGATTTGCGGCGCGAGGGATCGATCGAGATCACCGCGATCGACAGCGCATCCTGCTGGTCCAGCCGGATGCGGCGGATCAGTTCATCGGTCAGCGAGGACTTGCCGGCGCCGCCAGTGCCGGTGATGCCGAGCACGGGCGTCTTCACCTTTGCCGCTTCGGCGCGCAGCGCGTCGGCCAGCGACGGTTCCGCCTTGCCGTTTTCCAGCGCGGTGATCACTTGCGCGAGCGCGCGGCGGTCGCCGCCCTTCACCGCGTCGAGCGCGGTCGGCGCATAGCGCGCGAGGTCGATATCGCAGCGCTGCACCATGTCGGCGATCATGCCCGCCAGGCCCATGCGCTGGCCGTCCTCCGGGCTGAAGATGCGCGCCACGCCGTAGGCCTGCAGTTCGCGGATCTCGTCCGGCACGATCACGCCCCCGCCGCCGCCGAATAGCTGGATGTGCCCGCCGCCACGTTGGCGCAGCAGGTCGATCATGTACTTGAAGTACTCGACGTGGCCGCCCTGGTAGCTGGAAATGGCGATGCCCTGCACGTCTTCCTGCAGAGCCGCACTGACCACTTCCTGCACCGAGCGGTTATGCCCCAGATGGATCACCTCGCAGCCCGAGGACTGCAGGATGCGCCGCATGATGTTGATGGAGGCATCGTGGCCGTCGAACAGCGAAGCCGCGGTGACGAAGCGCACTTTGTTGACGGGGCCTTTCGGTCCCTGCGCCTGATGGGAAACGCCGGGTTGGGCACCCTTCTGCACATCGGAAAGATCGGTCATTTGTCTCCACCATGTTCGGTGTTCTGGCTGGTCGCATGACGTCCATGGCTGCCGCTCTGGAGGCGGCTCGGATCCCGCATGCGAGCGGTCTGGCTGGCGCCGGCCCGGCGGCTTGATTATATGACGTTTACGTTAACGGAAATCAAGCCAGGGACACCCTGCCTACCGCGCGGCGCGGGCTGCCATGACGGACATCCTCGCACAGTTGGCGAGGCGGTGTGATGGATTCTGAGGGGGGAAAACGGGCGGGGCGGAGGCATCCGCGGCGCGCGCAAGCGGCCTCGGGCTCCGCGGGCGGGCCGGGAACCGGCGCGCCCGTTGCCGGCCGGCGGGGGGCCACTCGCCCGCGCCAGCCAGCCTGCATCACGTCAGAGACCCGGCTCCGGGCATTCGCCCGCGCCGTTGCCCCGGCGCTCGCCAAACCGGCGCTTCAGCGCGCCAGTCAACCCGCCCAGCCAGCGCCACCACAGGGGGGCGGCCGACTCGGCGAGCGTGAATCGCGCGCCTTCGCTTTCTCCCGACAGCCATACCGTCGCGCCGGCTGGCAGCGAGTACACGGCGCCCGGCAGCAGCCAGATATCAGCGTGATGGCCCTCCAGTGTCAGCCACAGGTGCCCTTCCAGCACCTTCACGCTCTGCCCTTCGGGGGCGCGCCAGCTCACCGGCCGGCCGGGTTCATCCAGTTCGAAGATCCGTAGTTCGCGCATTTCGCCACTCCTTTCTGCATTGCGGTGATGTCTCGTGCCGCCCGGCCTGGCCGGTGCCGGCACCCTCCTCCGCATGCCTTCCATTATTCACAGCGGCTACTACAATCCCATGAACAGTTGCGAACAGTTTTCTATGCACTGTTCAGTAGTTTTTCCTGACACTTTGCAAGCGCGCCCGTCATGAAGCTGACCCTAGTCCCCGCCACCGGCGTGCCCCTGACCGACCAGATCGTCAACGAGGTCAAGACCTGGATCAGCACGCGCGAGGTGCGTCCCGGCGCCCGCCTGCCGTCGATCCGCCAACTGGCGGCGGAGCATGGCATCAGCCGTTTCCCGGTGATCGAGGCCTATGACCGGCTGGTGTCGCAGGGTCTGCTCGACTCCCGCCACGGCTCGGGCTTCTTTGTCGCGGACAGCCCGCTGCTGGCGCGGGCCGCCAATGGCTGGTCGGATCCGAAGCTGGCCGAGGACCTGTCGGACCATATCCTGGAACAGTTCAACCACCCCAGCGCCACCCTCAAGCTGGCGGGCGGCTTCGTGCCCGAGACCTGGCGCGACCTGGACGGGCTGACGCAGGCGATCCGCCAGGTCTCGCGCACCGACGTCTGCAGCGTGATCCATTACGCCACGCCAATGGGCCTTCCGGAACTGCGCCAGCATGTGCTGACCCGCGTGAGGCAACTCGGCATCGCCGCCGAACTGCCGCAGGTACTGATCACCACCGGCGCTAGCCAGGCGCTGGACCTGGTGGTGCGCCGCCTGCTCAAGCCAGGCGATACGGTATTCGTGGAAGATCCCGGCTACTACAACCTGTTCGGCCTGCTGCGCCTGCACGGGGTGCGGCTGGTGGGCGTGCCGCAAACCCGCAATGGCCCGGACCCGGACGCCGCGGAGGCGCTGCTGCGCGAGCACAAGCCCAAGCTGTTCTTTACCAACAGCGTGCTGCAGAACCCGACCGGCTCGACCATGGCGCCGCCGGTGGCATTCCGCCTGCTCGAACTGGCACGGCGGCATGGCTTCCGCTTCGTCGAGGACGATATCTTCTCGGACTTCCAGACCCACTTCACCGATCGCCTGGCCACGCTCGACCAGCTCGAACATGTGATCTATATCGGCGGTTTTTCCAAAACGGTGTCGGCCTCGCTGCGGATCGGCTACCTGGTCGCCGACAAGGCGCTGGTGAAGGAACTGGTGGATGTGAAGGTGCTGACCAGCGTGGCCGGCTCGCATTTCGCGGAAGCCGTCACCACGGCCTTGCTGGAGCGGGGCGCCTATCGCAAATACATGGAACGGCTGCGCCTGCGGGTGCGGCAGGCCACCGCCGGCGCGGTGCGGCGCCTGGGCGAGTTTGGCTGGGAGGTGTTTTGCGAACCGGCGGGGGGCAATTTCCTATGGGCACGCACACGCGGGATCGATGATTCGCGCGAACTGGTGACGCTCGCGGAGCGGCACGGCGTGACGTTGGCGCCCGGCAATTACTTCCGGCCGGGTGGCGAAACCTCGGCATGGATCCGCATCAACTCCGCATTTGTCGAGGAGCCACGCGCACTGGCCTTCCTGCGGGAGGCCGGCGCGCGCGAACGGTGACGGCGGGGCGGCGTCAACCGCCGTGCAGCACCGCGTTGCGGCGCGCGTAGAGGAAGTAGATGGCCAGCCCGATCGCCAGCCAGCTGGAGAACGCGATCCAGGTCAGTGCCTGCAGGTGAGCCATCAGGAACAGGCAGAAGCCCACGGACAGCAGCGGCACCACCGGCACACCGGGGCAGCGGAAAGCGCGCGGCAGGTCCGGCCGGGTCTTGCGCAGCACCAGCACCGCCACCGAGATCAGCGTGAAGGCCGACAACGTGCCGATATTGATCAGCTCCGCCAGCACGTTGAGCGGCACGAACGCCGCGATAAACGCGAACACGATGCCCACCGTCCAGGTGGCGAAGAACGGCGTGGCATGCACGGGATGCACCTTCGACAAGCGCTCCGGCAGCAGGCCGTCGCGCGACATGGCAAAGATGATGCGCGTCTGCCCAAAGGTCATCACCAGGATCACCGTGGTCATGCCCAGGATGGCGCCAAGATCGACGAAGCCCGCCACCCAGTTCTGCCCGGCGTACTGCAGCGCAAGCGAGACCGGGTGATCGATGCCGGCGAACTTGGCGAAGGGCACTATGCCCGTCATGATGGCTGCCACCGTCACGTACAGCACGGTGCACACGGCCAGCGAGCCGATGATGCCGACAGGCAGGTCGCGGCGCGGGTTGCGGACTTCCTCGGCGGCCGAGGTGACGGCATCGAAGCCAATGAAAGCGAAGAACACCAGCGCCGCCGCATTGAAGATGCCGTCCAGTCCGAACGGTGCAAACGGGTGCCAGTTGGCCGGCTTGACGTGCCACACGCCCACCGCGATGAAGAGCAGCACCACCGCAATCTTGATGGCCACCATCACATTGTTGAGGCGCGTGGACTCGCGCACGCCATAGGACACGACCCACGTAATGGCCAGCATGATCAGCGCGGCAGGCAGGTTGAACAGCGTCTGCACACCTGGCACCGCGCCCGGCGCCGCGGTGAGCATGGCCGGCAGGTGCAGGCCGAAGCCCGCCATCAGCGACTGGAAGTAACCCGACCAGCCCACGGACACCGCCGAGGTCGCCAGGCCGTATTCGAGCAGCAGGTCCCACCCGATCATCCACGCCACGATCTCGCCGAGGGTGGCGTAGCTGTAGGTATAGATGGAGCCGGAGACGGGAATCGCCGAAGCGAACTCGGCGTAGCACAGCGCGGCGAACCCACACGCCAGCGCCGCGATGACGAAGGACACGGTCAGCGCGGGCCCGGCGGTGAGCGCGCCGGTGCCGGTGAGCACGAAGATGCCGGTGCCGATGATGGCGCCAATGCCCATCAGGATCAGGTCCACCGGTCCGAGCACTTTTTTGAGGCCATCGTCGCGGGCGGCGGCCAGCATGGCCTCGATGTTCTTGGTGCGGAAGAGACTCATCGGCGGGTACTCCTGGGGCGCGCTGGGCGGCTTTGAAAAGCGCCGTATTCTAGCGCGTGGAGCCGGCGGACTCGTCACATTGGATTACGTGGCTTGCCGCGTTAGCCATCGGCAACCATTGATAGCCATCCGAAGGCTTGCGCCACGTTGCATGCCCCAGGAACAAGAAAAGCACGGGCGCAAACCCGTGCTTTCCAGTCCCATCGTCAAGCGATGCGCGTGAAACCTACTTAGCCACCGGCATCGTAAATTCCGCGCCCTTGCCGATGCTGTCCGGCCAGCGCTGCATGATGCTCTTGTAGCGCGTATAGAACCGGATGCCTTCCTCGCCATAGGCATGGTGATCGCCGAACAGCGAACGCTTCCACCCGCCAAAGGAGTGCCATGCCATCGGCACCGGGATCGGCACGTTGATGCCTACCATGCCAACCTGGATCTGGCGCGAGAAAGCGCGCGCCACGCCGCCGTCGCTCGTGTAGCACGACACGCCATTGCCATACTCGTGCGCGTTGATCAGGTCCACCGCCTGGGCAAAGTCATGCACCCGAACCACCGACAACACCGGCCCGAAGATCTCTTCCTTGTAGATCGTCATGTCCGGCGTGACATTGTCGAACAGCGTGCCGCCGACATAGAAGCCATCTTCATGCCCTTCGACCTTGTGGCCGCGGCCATCGGTCACCAGCTTCGCACCCTCTTCCACGCCCTTGGCGATATAGCCTTCCACCTTGGCCTTGTGCGCGGCGGTCACCAGCGGACCCATCTCGGCATCGGCTTCCATGCCGTTGCGGATCTTCAGCGACTGTGCCCGTTCAGCCAGGCGCGGGACCAGCTTGTCGGCGACGTCGCCCACCGCCACGGCTACGGAGATCGCCATGCACCGTTCGCCTGCCGAGCCATAGGCCGCGCCGATCAGCGCGTCCACGGCCTGGTCGAGGTCGGCGTCGGGCATCACCACCAGGTGGTTCTTGGCGCCGCCCAGGGCCTGCACGCGCTTGCCATGCTTCGTGCCCTCGGTATAGATGTACTCGGCGATCGGGGTCGAGCCGACGAAGGACAGCGCCTGCACATCCTTGTGCGCCAGCAGCGCGTCGACGGCTTCCTTGCCGCCCTGCACCACGTTGAACACACCATCCGGCAGGCCGGCCTGCTTGAGCAGGTCGGCGATCAGCAGCGAGGGCGAGGGATCGCGCTCGGACGGCTTGAGCACGAAGGTGTTGCCGCAGGCCAGCGCCACCGGGAACATCCACATCGGCACCATCACCGGGAAGTTGAACGGCGTGATGCCGGCCACCACGCCCAGCGGCTGGCGCAGGTTCCAGTTGTCGATGCCGCCGCCGATGTTGTCAGTGAAGTCGGTCTTGAGCAGGTTGGGAATGCCGCAGGCGAATTCCACCACCTCGATGCCGCGGGTGACTTCGCCCTTGGCGTCCGAGAACACCTTGCCGTGCTCGCGCGTGATCAGCGCGGCGAGGTCGTCATGGTGGCGGTCGAGCAGTTCCTTGAACTTGAACAGGATGCGGGCGCGCTTGAGCGGCGCAGTCTCGGACCACGCCGGGAAGGCCGCATGCGCGGCGGCTACCGCGGCATCCACGTCCTGCGCGGAGCCGAGCGCCACCCGCCCGGCCACCGCGCCGGTGGCGGGGTTGAATACGTCGGCATAACGGTCCGACGAGGCGGCGCGCACGGTGCCGCCGATGTAGTGCGCGATGTCGGCGATCTGCCGGTTTTCTGCGATGTTCACGTCAGTGTTCCTTGTGTTGTTCCTGCCATGCGTGCGTACTTACTGCACTTCTTGCAGGACCTTCTTCACGGTGTCGAACATTTCGCCGATCTGCTCTTCCGTGATGATCAACGGCGGCGAGAAGGCGAGGATATCGCCGGTGTAGCGCACCAGCACGCCGCGTTCCAGGCATTTGAGGAAGGCCTCGTAGCCGCGCGCGCCGGGCTGGCCGGGACGCGGTTCCAGTTCGATGCCGGCCACCAGGCCGAGGTTGCGGATGTCCTTCACGTGGGGGGCGCCGCGCACGGCGTGCACAGCGGCTTCAAACTTGGGCGCCAGTTCGGCGGCACGGCCGAACAGGTTCTCGTTCTTGTAGATATCCAGCGTGGCGATGGCCGCGGCCGCTGCCAGCGGATGGCCGGAATAGGTGTAGCCGTGCAGGAACTCGATCGCACCCGGCGCGGCGGAATTGACCACGGTGTCGTGCACTTCGCGCCTGACCGCCACCGCGCCCATCGGCACGGCCGCGTTGTTGATGGCCTTGGCCATGGTGATCAGGTCCGGCGTGACCTTGAAGCGCTCGGCGGCGGTGGCCGCGCCCAGGCGGCCGAAGGCGGTGATGACTTCGTCGAAGATCAGCAGGATGCCGTGCTTGCTGGTGATCTCGCGCAGCTTTTCCAGGTAGCCCACCGGCGGCACCAGCACGCCGGCCGAACCGGCCAGCGGCTCGACGATCACGGCAGCCACGTTGGACGGATCGTGCAGGGCCAGGATGCGTTCCAGGTCCTCGGCCAGGTGCCCGCCCCATTGCGGCTGGCCCTTGGAGTAGGCAGCCTCGGCAATATTGAGCGTGGCCGGCAGGTGGTCCGTGCCGGGCATCAGGTTGGCCGAGAAGACCTTGCGGTTGCCGCCGATGCCGCCCACTGCCATGCCGCCGAAGCCCACGCCGTGATAGCCGCGCTCGCGGCCGATAAAGCGGGTGCGCTGGCCTTCGCCGCGCGCGCGGTGATACGCCAGCGCGATCTTCAGCGCGGTGTCGACCGATTCCGAACCCGAATTGGTGAAGAAGATGCGGTCCAGCCCGGACGGCATGATGGCAGCCAGCTTGGTGGCGGCCTCAAAGGTCAGCGGGTGGCTCATCTGGAATGGCGGCGCATAGTCCAGGGTCTGCACCTGGCGCGCGACCGCTTCCGAGATCTCCTTGCGGCAGTGGCCGGCAGCCACGCACCACAGGCCGGCGCAACCGTCGAGGATCTGGCGGCCGTCATGCGAGGTGTAGTACATGCCGCTGGCCGAGGCGAGCAGGCGCGGCGCCGCCTTGTACTGGCGGTTGGCGGTAAACGGCATCCACAGGGCATCGAGATCGGGGATCACGGTCTTGGCGGCATCCATACGTCCTCCTCAGGGCATTGGCTCGGGCGGCGGCGGTTGCGCCGCACCGGGGTTGTCGAGTGATTCTGGTGAATGCGGCCACTGTAGCGGCCCGGTGCAGCTTAAAGAATATACGGTCGGCAGAACATCGCCTGACCGTACAGTTAAGACTAGATCCTATGTAGCAGGAGAGGCAATCAACGGATAGATAGAATCAGCGTGTCGAGGCTTGACCTAATGGAGGGCATCATGCGCACAGATCTGGCAGATACGACGTACACCGGGCACATGGTGCTGGCGGTGTCACTTGAGCTGGCGGCGGCCAAGTGGATGGTTGCACTGCACGACGGCCGTCGTGATAGTCCTACAGTACACACTGTCGCGCAACCGCAGGCTACGCTGCGGCTGCAGGCAGCGCTGGCCCTGACTGAACGGTACAAGGAGGAGTGGTCGCTGCCGGCGGATGTACGGGTTGTCGTGAGCTATGAAGCCGGCCAGGACGCATTCTGGATCTGTCGCGCGCTGCAGGCTCGCGGGATCGAATGTCATGTCGTCGATCCCGCGAGCATTCCCGTTGAGCGCCAGAAACGGCGCGCGAAGACGGATCGCCTCGATGCGATCAAGCTGGTGATCAACCTACGTGCCTGGCTGCGCGGCGAACGCGACCGGATGCGCGCAATCCGGGTGCCCTCTTTGCAGGACGAAGCGTCCCGCCATCTCATGCGCGATCGCGGACAACTGCAAAAAGAAATCCTGCAACACCGCGACCGCATGCGCAAACTGCTGGCCACATTCGGTTGCTGGGATGAGGTCGACAGCAGGAAGTTCGCCGGCCGACTCGCCCGCGGCGAGGTACGGTGTCACGATGGCACACCACTGCCAGCAGAGCTAAACGATCGACTGGTACGCGAGTGCGAACGGCTAGCAGTAGCCGAGCAGCAACTGACCGCACTGGAGCAGACGCTTCCGACGAAGCTGCCTGCGCCAGCACGCGCCCGGGTCGATCACCTCACTCGCCTGAAAGGCATCGGACCGGTTGGCGGCTCGCGACTGGCGCTCGAGCTGTTCTGGCGGGAATTCAGCGACCGCCGCCAGGTCGGTGCGTGCGTTGGCCTTGTACCGCAACCCTACGACAGCGGCGAGAGCCAGGTGGACCAGGGCATTAGCAAACAGGGAAACCGACGGGTGCGGGCACTCCTGATCGAGATGGCGTGGTCCTGGATCCGCTACCAGCCAGAGAGCGCACTGACGCAGTGGTTCAACCAGCGCACCCAGAGCACAGGCCCGAACCGAAGGGCCCGACGGATTGCGATCGTCGCGGTGGCACGACGTCTCGCGATTGCGATGTGGCGCTATCTGAAGGATGGCGTGATCCCCGAAGGGGCACAACTGAAGCCGGCTTAATCCATTGAGGTTTGGAGGAAGATGCAGGGGATGGTGATACGCAATCCATACAGCCTGAAGTGAACATGCCCGTAACAGACCCGGGTTGCACAGGCAACCGATTTTCTAGATGGGGCATGCTCCCGGTGACAATTCCGGCGTAATGCGCATGCAGGATGAGGCTGGCTTCACGCCAGCGGATAGAAGGTGGTGAGACGTCATTTCTCACGAGCGCAAGACCCGGCTTCGGGCCATCGTGTTTCACCGCAACGGAGCCAACCCGCTCTGTCGCGATAAGGGAGGATTCGTATATCGATCAATCAGTCAGTTTGCAAAACGGCTTGACAAGGGACTGCTCATAGAAGGGCCTGTTGACAATCAGCAACGAGTGGGCTGTTAACTTGTGAAGAAATCTGTTTACATCCTGTCTTTTGCGGAAAGACAGGATGCCAAGGTTGATGCTCAGCGATGAACAATACGAACGGATCGCCCCCTTGCTGCCCGGCAAGGCAACGGACCCGGGTCGAACGGCGGCAGACAATCGACTGTTTGTCGAGGCCGTGCTGTGGATGGCGCGTACCGGCAGCCCATGGCGCGATCTACCTCCCGATTTCGGACCTTGGAACAGTGTGTACCAGCGCTTTGCCAGATGGTCTCGGGCGCAGGTGTGGCACATGGTGTTTGCTGAGCTTGGGGGCGACGCCGACTTCGAGGAAGTCTTCATCGACAGCACCATTGTGCGTGCCCACCAGCATGCCGCCGGCGCGCCCCAAAAAAAGGCGATCAGGCGATCGGCCGCTCGCGTGGCGGATTGACCACCAAGATTCATGCGCTGGTCGATGGATTGGGTATGCTCGCGCGCTTTCGCCTGACCGGCGGCCAGGCCGGAGACAGCCCCGAAGCGCTGCCTTTGCTTGACGAACTGAAGCCCGCCAGTCTGGCCGCCGACAAAGCCTACGATTCGAACGCGATCCTGCAACACCTGCAGTCCGCGGGTATTCAAGCCGTCATCCCCAGTCGCGCCAATCGTCTTGAACAACGCCCCCTGGACGAGCATCTGTATGCCTCACGAAATTTGGTCGAACGCTTCTTCTGCCGCATCAAGCAATTCCGCCGCGTTGCCACGCGCTACGACAAGCTCTCCGAACGTTTCTCATCGTTCGTTGCGCTCGCCGCCGCATTCATCTGGGTCTGCTGATTGTCAACA